>CBDFMT010000004.1:4100000-4823848 GCA_965249755.1 Ferruginibacter sp. | reverse complement strand
TAAAATCATCAAAAACATTTTGCTTGTTCAATTGCATGCCCGCCTTATGCCATTGCTCGCCATACTCGCCGCCACCCCTTAAGTTAGCCTGCGCATACACGCCACCGGCATCTAAAAAGGGCAACAACGTTGGGCTAAAACCTGGCTCCAAACTAATGTTAAAACCACCATAACCATACAGTAAAGTAACATTGTCGCCATCCAGCTTAATCCCTTTTTTACAGATTATAAACATAGGAATTTTAGTACCATCTTTCGAGGTATAAAAACCTGCTTTGTTTCATAGGCGGCTGCATCAAAATTAACGGCAGGCTTGCGAAACACAGTGCTGGTACCGGTTGCAATATCATACTTATAAATTGTTGGCGGTACCGTAAATGAGCTAAATGCATAAAATGCAACCGTATCGCCTATGCGGCCACCAAGCCCACTGCCCGTGCCGGGACCAGGGTATTTTAGCTCCCTTAAAAGCTTGCCGCAAAGCTGTACACATACGTACGGGTGGCTACATCTTTAAGGTAATCCACAAACATTTTACCACCTGAAGTGGACGCACTTTTTATAGATGCTGCTGTTTCGGGTATGATGGTTTTTGCCTTTTCAATATCCGGGTTGCCAATGCCTGTTGCAATAATTTTACCGTTGGGTGCACCGGCATTGGTTTCAATTAAAAAGTTTGTTTTGGTATTGGTAACGATACTATAATTATCATTTCCAATATTTTTTACAATTGGCTTAAAGGCCGTATCGTTTGTGGTAAGGTCCCTATAATAAATGGCATTGCCATCAAACCCTTTGCCCCTGTCGCTGATTTTAAGATAGAGGTATTTTTCATCCTCACTGGTAGATGCAACATTAAAACCGCTGTGGGTTTTCTTTGTTTTCATACACCAACGTATCCTGGGTTTGCAAGGTGCCCACCTTATGAAAATACACCTGGTGGTTTTCGTTTTTTGGCACTTAAATCACTTATGCCATCGCCTGGTGATGGATAACGGCTGTAGTAAAACCCATCACCCTTCCAGGCAACGCCGCTAACCTTTACCCACTTCAGTTCATCGGCTAAATTTTTATTGGTGGCCATATCCCTTACGTAAAAAGTTTGCCAGTCGCTGCCACCTTTGCTTAACCCTACTACGGCATAATTCCCTTTTTGTTTAAATTAAAAACCTGCAGCCTTGTGGTACCATCAGCACTTAATTTATTGGGGTCTAATATTTCTTCGGCAGTACCGGTAAGCCCTTTCTGCCGGTACAATACGCTTTGGTTTTGAAGGCCATCATTCTTATAAAAATAAAACCATTCGCCATTGCGAAAAGGCACAGAATACTTTGGATAGTTGTACACTTTTTCAATCGCATCCTGAAAGGTTTTCCGATAGGGGATTTTATCCAGGTATTGGTTGGTAACTTTGTTTTGTGCGGTAACCCACTCTTTGGTTTCGGCACTTTTATCATCTTCAAGCCAGCGGTAAGGGTCGCTTACTTTTGTGCCAAAATAATCATCCGACTGATCCACTTTTTTGGTAACGGGGTATTGTAATTGTGCTGCCGCTTTTTGATCTGCCATCAGGGAACCTGCCAACATTATGGTTAAAATTTTTTTATTCATGTGATGCAAAAATTTGCTTTTGTTGCTTTTAAAAAATCTGTTACGATTTACAAAGGGATGACCGGCTATGTGTGCTATACCTATAAATCCCCGGTTGTTGAAGGGCTAAGTATTACCGATAGCACAAATAAAATCCGTTCTTCTGCAAGTGCATCATCGGCATCAATAATAGATGATGAGGTAAACTGATCATCTTTACAATTCATACACCCGAGGATTATCCCTTCTTTTTTAAAATTAATTACCCCAGTCGTATCGGGCAATACACCGCCCGACCATGCCGACTTACCCCCGTAAAATTTGAAATTATTTTTGTTCAACTGCCGCAGTTCAAACAAACTCATTCCCGGATGAATGCCACTTTTAAAACGCCAGTCGTTTTGTGCGATAGGATTATCATTTTGCCTGGAGCTTTCGAGCCGCAACTGCCCGCCAAATAACAGGCGGTCTGTTTGGGATTTATTTCCCTCATCTTTCCATATAAAAACCACTTGCCTGCTGGTGTTTAAAAAGAGTACCGAACACCTTGCAATGTCAGCTCCCGAAAAATAATAAATATCATTCTTTACATTTTTTTCGCCAAAGTAATACACCAGGTATTCGTGTGAGGTAAAGGTGAGCAGGTCATCCGCATAGTTCATATCTTCCGGCTTGGGAAAAATCTTTTTCTTTACCAGCAAGTTGTAATATTTAATACTGTCTGTTACAGAAAAAAATGTTTTTACGGTAAGGTCATCGTGTTGCCATAAGGTGGTTTTGTTTTCAAAAGAATCTGCATTTGAGATGCAGAAAAAACCTTTTCTTTTAAAATCATTGATCAATCCTAAAAATTCATCAGCAGAAGATGTTTGATAAATAACACAAGGGTCTTTTGTGTCTGCATAAAACACAGCCCTTATTGTGGAGTCGGGCTTTTCATCTTTACTAACCCTGCGCCGCCGGTAGTTGTAACGTGTTACAGCGGTATCGTTCCACGAATCTTTACCGGCGCTGGCGTAATTATTTCTGGAAAGATAGTTGCCCACTTTTTGTTTAGGAAAACTGAGCAGGGAAATAAAATCGCCGCCCGATAATGTTTGCCCGTGAACGGTTGATATAAACAGGCACAAAGCCGCCAGCAGTAAACCTTTTCTCATTTGCCTTTAAAATTGTTGGTCATCTGATGCTTTTATAACTTTTGCTGGTATAGTGGCATAATGCAGGCAACGGGCTGCGTTGTTTTTATAAAGATACATATTACTTAAACAGGCCGTAAGCACCAACATTTTTTAAAATCCTGTTACCTGCACGTGTTTTAAGTTTGATAATATTCATTACCGGCATATGCCCAAGGCATGCTGCACCCGGTTTTACTGACGGGTAAAATTTCCTTTAATAATAAAACTTTTACCATCATTAACTTTTAGCAATGCCCCGGGTGACAAGGTATAGGCTGTATCAAGAACACACTGCCCGCCGGGCAATGGGTCAATAATTATTTGCGTTCCTGCACTTAAGGTTGATGGTGGCACTACACTGTTTAGCCAGTTGGCAGCAGTACCCCAATTACCATTACCATTAAAAATATAACTGTTGGCCAAACCGCTAACATAACTGCTAACATCAAACGATCTTAGTTTTTGATCAACCGTAATGGTAAAACCGAATACGGTGCGTACAAATTTTTCATTGCTGATGTAGCCATAACCCCCGCTTTTAAATGTTATGCCTTCTGCCTGCCCCATGGTTGCGGCATTGGGCAAATCGAGCCTTCGCTTGTTGCCGCTAAAATAATTGTTGCCGGTATAGCCACTCAGTAAGTGCATAAAATGATTTCCTGCACCGGTATTTTGATAGCCTAAAAGCACCACAAGGTTTTGGCCAATAGCCCGTGCAGCACCGGTTACCAAATAACCGGCAGCCAACGTATCTACAGGCGTTGCTGTGTAGCTGCCTGCATTTACGCTGTTTATAATGTAGTGTGTGCAATTGTAATCTATCCAGTTTTTCGAAAAAAGATGTATGGCACCATTGTCAACAATCATTGCCTCACAATCAAATTTTGTGTTGTTGGGCGAAGATGCCTGAGGTGGGTATGGTTGATCACTGTACCTGAAATTGATAATACTTATTTGCTGTGATGGGATAACCACCACAGGGTTAGCGACATAATCCGGAATGGCAGTGTATGGAAATTTATAAATCTTTAAATCTGTTCTAGCCCCATCAGCATTATTGCCAAAATCGCCAACATACACATACGTGCCGTCAAACGACATATCCTCCCAGTCCACATTAACCGCCCCTGCCAGGTAAACCCTTTGCAGCAAAGTATTGGATGCTGTATCAATCCGGTAAATAGCAGCATGGCCACCGCCATCATTAAAACTCCATAACGCATTGCCCACCCATTGCAGGCCACTGCTTTCCACAAGTGTATCACTTAAAGCAGGCGTTTTAACCGGTGGTGTGTACGTGGTTACATTATAGGTGCAGCTTCCATCATTTACAGTTGCAGTGGCGGAGTAATTGCTGGCATTAGTATCTGTGCAACCGCTAACCTGGCAATAACAAGGTATAGCAGGCAGGCAGGCAATGGTTAACATTACGATACTTTTAAAAAGGTGAAGATGGAGCACTTTTATTTAGTTGTGGTAAACAGATAATAAACCTTTCCCTTGTTGCATCGTGGAATTCATTTCTCATTTTGAGGGATTGCAAAACCACTTACGTAAATATCATTTTTTTTGGTTGTAAATCAACGTCATTTTTAAAATGTTTTGTGGCATGAAATTAACCCTGTTACTGATTGGTACTAATTCTTTACATCAAAATTTATATTATGGAACAGATACTTCAGGATAACATAACCGGTAAAAATACAGAAGGGTTGATGCCTAACCTTCCGTTAAAATGTTTAACCGCAACTTCTATTATCGGGGATAAGGTGGTAAATAAACAAGGCGAAAATATGGGAACGATAAAAGAAATTATGATCAACCTTACCACAGGTGAAGTAGACTATTATGTGATTGAATTCGGTGGTTTTTTAGGAATAGGCGAAAAATATTTTGCCATTCCCTTCAGGCTTTTAACTGTGGATGCAGAAAAGCAAGTATTTATATTTGACCAGAAAAAGGAGTTTTTAGAAAGTGCACCAGGCTTTGATAAACAGCATTGGCCGGAGACAAACATCCATTATTACAACGCAGACCAGCACTGGAGTTTTATGTAATATTTTTTTTGGGGCTCATATTAATAAGGTAGCCGCCATTGTGGGTGGCTATTTTTATGTGAGGGCTTGATACCAGATATTTTTTTACCAGGTGCACCAGGAAAAAGGTAATAACAAACGCAGCAACCACATCCATTGAATAGTGTACATGTTGCACCAATACCAAAATAGCAACAGAGATAGAACCCAAAAGCAGGAAAATTTTATCTTTCTTTTTGGTGAGGCAAAGGTAAAACAAAAACAGGTTGGATGTATGGCCGGAGAAGAAAAGATCTTTGGTAATAAAAACGTTGCGGCCCCCGTAAGTAAGGCTGGTTATGGGGTCTGTAAGTTTTATCAGCCCTTCGGGCGGATCCAGCACAACAAAATAAATGGTGAGCATCCTGGCAATAAGTACTAAAATAAGCGACAGCAAAACCGTTAAAAAAAACACAGGCTGCTGTATACTTCGGATAAGCACCAATACAGATGACGACCAGATGATAACAAATATGAGCAAAGAAAAATTACGGGCAGGTATGTAATGGAGTATCAGGTCATGCAACACCACACCTTCTCTTTTTTCAATAAGGGCAAAAAAAGATGGGAGGACTGCAACCAAAATGGCAAACACAAAACAGCCCGCAATTATTTTCGTACGAAAAGCCACATCCTGCCATGCAACTGCCCAGGTTGTATTTTTATGTAAAGTATAATTGCTGATGTTTTGTACCATTGGGAACAACCACAATATTAATAAATAGTTATTTTAAAAGCCTGTAAAATTATAGCAATAACATCTATTAAACGGGAAAATATTTATTTATTGCACCACTCTTTCAAAACGTTTATTGCAACTTTTCTTTAAGTTTGCATGCCTTCTATTGCCCGATAGTATAATGGTAGTACTGCAGATTCTGATTCTGCCTGTCTTGGTTCGAATCCAGGTCGGGTAACATAAGTAAGTAGGTTTTGTTAAGGTTTAGTGGTGTAAGGCACGGCTACAAATGGCTGGTATTATCAACTTCGGTTATGGGCCAACAAAACCGGCCCCCAACAAAGCCGATGCTTTTCATTGGCAATAATTTAGAACGACATCTTTCAGTTAACAATGGAATATCAAGAAAAAAATATTTCAAAAAGAAAAGTTGAAATTGCAAGCCCCACTGGCGCAAGACTCCGTCCTGCTGCCCGCTGTTATTAATCCACAATTAGGAAACTACTCCAAAATAGTCAAATCCAACATTCCTTTTTTGGCAGTAAAATAATCTGTAGCACTGCTAAGTTTCCAATGCCAGGGTTCTGTTATAAAGCCTGCCGTTACCGCATTCCAATGCAAATAATTTATTCGTTGATTGTATACCAGTATTGAATCCAGCAATATCGGATGGTTCTTATGTTTCCAGAATTTATACCGGAAATTACTACTGCTCTTTTTACCTTCGGATTCAAATACATTCAGCATATTTTCCTTTCTGCTTTCGTCCGGGTTGTTTATAATGGCATTAATTATTCTCATTGCAGTAAAGCTTTTCATATTTCTTATCACCAGTGCCAGTTCTTTATCGGGCTTGCACGAACAAATCATATGCAGGTGGTTCGTCATTAACACCCAGGCATGTATCACCAAGCCTTGATTAGCTTGACAGAAACGCATACTGTCCAACAAAATGCCCCTGTACATATCCCTTGTAAAAACATCCACCCAGCCCACAACGGTTGAAGTTGTAAAATAGACACCTTCTCTATCCGTAAACTTGTATTTCGCACTCACTTTTTATAATAAACCTACAAAAACGATTTGTATAAGTATTCTGCTTTCTTGAAAAACATGTTGAAAGCAGCTTTAGTAACGTCAGCCAGCAGGACGGAGTCCTGCGCCAGATTGGTGTGATATCGATAACATCAGTTAATAAAGAAAATATCAGGAGCATTTCCCGCAACACAAACATTTCGAATTGTAAGAATAGATTGGAGAGAAAAATTGTTGGTTGTTAAAAAGACCGAAATATCATTCTTTTTCCAAAATGTTTTATTGTTAAAATTGGCTCCTGAGATTGAAGAATTGGAATTTAATTTGGGAATTCCAAAAATATTATTAACAATACCAATTATTTCTATATTGGACATTATAGTAAGAAAAATACTAATTATTTCCTTTGATTTATCTATTGCTATAAATACGTCATTTACTTGTCCAATATTTCCCAATGACATATTACTAACGTTTAAAAAATAATAGGAAAAATCGTCATTAAAACCTGTAACTAAAAAATTATTATTCGGATGGTTTTTTAAAGGAGTAGCAAATGATACTTGATTAATAAAAGAACCAATTTGAACTATATTTAACCCGTTTTCTTCCAAACTAATAACGTTACACATGAAGGAATAGTTGATATATAAATATTTATAAACAGCCTAAGACAGGCCACGGATAGGTCGCAGTACCTAGATTTGTGACACTTAGATTAAATCCCGGAGATAAACTCTTTATCGGGCCTGCACGAACAAATCATATGCAGGTGGTTCGTCAATTAACACCCAGGCATGTATCACCAAGCCTTGATTAGCTTGACAGAAACGCATACTGTCCAACAAAATGCCCCTGTACATATCCCTTGTAAAAACATCCACCCAGCCCACAACGGTTGAAGTTGTAAAATAGACACCTTCTCTATCCGTAAACTTGTATTTCGTACTCACTTTTTATAATAAACCTGCAAAAACGATTTGAATAAGTATTCTGCTTTCTTGAAAAACATGTTGAAAGCAGCTTTAGTAACGTCAGGCAGCAGGACGGAGTCCTGCGCCAGATTGGTTATAAAACCCAATGTTGC
Organism: Ferruginibacter sp.; assembly: GCA_965249755.1. Taxonomy (GTDB): domain Bacteria; phylum Bacteroidota; class Bacteroidia; order Chitinophagales; family Chitinophagaceae; genus Ferruginibacter. Next base: position 4,816,204 of record CBDFMT010000004.1, on the reverse strand, counting down.
AAGCGGTACTTCTCATTGTCCAAATAATTCGGTTAGCTTTTTTATTAAGGCTTCTCCTTTTAAATTCTTTGCAATGATTTTCCCATTTCTGTCAAGCAGATAATTTGCAGGAACTGCTTGCACAATATATTTTTTAGCAACATCATTTTTCCAGCCCTGCAAATCAGATACATTTGTCCATTTCAAACCGTCTTTATTTATTGCTTTAATCCAGGCATTTTTATCATTATCAAGTGAAACACCAAGCACTTCGAATCCTTTTGATTGATACCTATCATAAGCAATTTTAATATTTGGACTTTCTGCCCTGCATGGCCCACACCAGCTTGCCCAAAAATCAATCAGCAAATATTTACCGTTAAAAGAGGACAAGGAAATCATCTTGCCTGATGTGTCCGCTTGCGTAAATGTTATTGCTTTAGTATTTATAGCTGCAATTTGCTCACCTTCAAATATGTTATATTTTAACACTTTTCCAATACTATGATTTTTAAGACTTATAGATAGATTATTGAAAAGACTCTTTGAAGTTTTAAATCCAAAACTTCTGTACTCTTCATTAAGGAAAGATAAACTCAAGAAAGCCTTTGGGTGTGTCTTGATAAAAGACTTGCGGCTCTCACCGATTTTTTTTGCGTAAGCCTGATTGTCGTCAGCATATTTATTCTCTAATAATGTATCACCTCTGCTACCAGCAGCCATTGAACTGTCGGCACTTGCATTCATTAAATCGCCTACATCATTGTTGATATTTCTTATCTCTTTATCCCATTGAATTTCCTTGGAACCTGAAATTGTCGATTTATAGAATGGTTCGTTTGCATTGGCAATAAAAGTCAATACTGAATTATCTAAAATAAAAAATTGCCAATGATTTTTATATAGAATAGAATAATAATCAGGTTCTTTAAGCTTTCCAGAGAAGAAAAACTTATCATTTTTTATGATAGAGGAATCAATATAAATGGTTTTCTCGTAGTCATGCATCATTTCACCTCTTTTAATAAGATAAATCTTTTGTCCTTCTGCATTGATAAGGGTGCCACTTATTTTATAACCCTTTGAGTCTTGTCCAGAGCAACAAATGTGTAGTAACAGAAGGAATAAAATGAATTGAATTTTTGAATGTGTCATATAGTATGGCTTACAACATTTAAATATACGCACCAAACCGAAGGTTGTTAAAAATAGTTTCATGGTTACTAATTAAAGTAATGTCGCCTTTTTGTATTGTTATGTAGCCTTTGGCTTTTAACAGGATGTTGCCTTTTGAAAGCACAAATCGTTTAACGGGCTATCGATATTTATTAGTTTGCCATCATGCCACCAAAATTTCTCCACCAAATTATCCATTAAAAACAATACCCTTAACTTTTGTGCAAGCCATGTAAAATGTTACCGGTTACCAAAAACAAAACCGCCTGCTTTCGCAGGCGGCAATTGTTGTAACAAGCAACTGTTAATGTGGCACAACACATACCTGTGTTTATTATTGGGCTACGTAACTAACCGCATCGCTTTCAACGTACTGGTCACGTTTACCTGCCACGCCTTGCTTAAACCAGTATTTTTTACCGCTTTCAAGGTTTGCGTAGGTAAACTTACGGTTGGTGTAATAGTATTTGCCCTTGTTGGTTGTATTTTCAAGAAAGAAGGTGCATTTCAGTATTTAATTATATTTGAATATAGATTTGAATCTAAATTCTGTTTTCACAATCTACTTTATACTCTTTTACACTCTCCTCCACTCCTTTGCAAGAGCCCTTTCCAAGGAAGAAACAGCTCTCCACTCCTTTGCAAGACCTCTTTCCAAGGAAGAAACAGCTCTCCACTCCTTTGCAAGACCTGTTTCCAAGGAAGAAACAGCTCTGCCCTCCTTTGCAAGACCTGTTTCCAAGGAAGAAACACCTCTCCCCAAACAGGAAAGACCTCTCCCCAAACAGGAAACAGCTCTCCCCAAACAGGAAAGACCTCTCCCCAAACAGGAAACAGCTCTCCCCAAACAGGAAAGGGCTCTCTCCAAACAGGAAAGGGCTCTCCCCAAACAGGAAACAGCTCTCCACAAACAGGAAAGACCTCTCCCCAAACAGGAAAGGGCTCTCCCCAAACAGGAAAGACCTCTCCCCAAACAGGAAACAGCCCTTTCCAAACAGGAAAGGGCTCTCTCCAAACAGGAAACAGCCCTCTCCAAACAGGAAACAGCTCTCCCCAAACAGGAAACAGCTCTTTCCAAACAGGAAAGACCTCTCCCCAAACAGGAAACAGCTCTCTCCAAACAGGAAAGGGCTCTCCCCAAACAGGAAAGGGCTCTCCCCAAACAGGAAAGGGCTCTCCCCAAACAGGAAAGGGCTCTCCCCAAACAGGAAAGGGCTCTCTCCAAACAGGATAGACCTCTCCCCAAACAGGAAACAGCTCTCTCCAAACAGGAAACAGCTCTCTCCAAACAGGAAAGACCTCTCCCCAAACAGGAAACAGCTCTCCCCAAACAGGAAACAGCTCTTTCCAAACAGGAAAGAGCTCTCTCCAAACAGGAAACAGCTCTCTCCAAACAGGAAACAGCTCTCCCAAACAGGAAACAGCTCTCCCCAAACAGGAAAGACCTCTCCCCAAACAGGAAACAGCATTCCAATCCTTAGTTTTTCAAATTTTAATTATTGGTTTGACGGCCGCTTTTTGGAAAGTAGCGTTACCGGCAAGTGCAGGCGCCTGCCACTGATGGCCATAAATGTTTACCGGAACAAAGTGCGTTTTCATCATTAAGCAAAAAATTGTTTACGGCAGGCATTAAAGTACATCCCCTTTGCTATTGGCTTTTTAAAACAGGGCAACCAGGTGGTTATATTTATATCATATAAAAAACACGGCACAAAGCCCAACCCCAATTTAGTGCAGGTATTTGCTTGTACCTCACTTGTAAGCATCTTTTAAAATTGCTACCGGGCAATAATAACCTTTTGCACCCCCAACCCTTGTACCCCATTTATTGTAAAAAAATATTCGCCCGGTGCAAGATGGTTTGTAGTGATTACAAACGCTGTTGTTCCATTCTGCAGATGGATATTTAATTGCCGCACAGTTTTGCCATAAATATCCGTTAATATCATCTTTGCCATTACTTCCTTACCGGATTGTACAACAACGGTAAATTTATCGGTTGCAGGCACAGGATAAATTTGAAGATTGGCACCCGTAAAGTTGCAGTTGCTTTTTACCACAGGCGAATAGGTTATTTTACCATCTGCATCAACCTGCTGCAACCTGTAAATAGCTGCCCCGCTGGCCTGCTTATCTGTAAACTGATAATTGAGTAAGGTGGGGCTATTGCCTGCAGCAGCAACGATACCGATATTGCCCCACTCAACAACGGCAGGGCTACTTTTTTGAATTTGAAAATAGCTGCTGTTTATTTCTGTTGCAGTCTGCCAGCTTAAAAGCACTTTATCGGGTGTACATGCTGATGTAAAATTTAACAGGGTTACCGGCACGGGCCCGGCGCTTGCTATAACAGCTTTGCATATGGTATCCCCTTTGGGCACACACCCGTTTTTGGTAATAAGGCAAGCGGTAAAAAAACCTTGCGGATAAGTATGTACCGGGTTAGGCAGGTTACTGGTATCGCCATCGCCAAATATCCAATGGTAACTGGTGCCATACTGAGATGTATTAATAAAGCTTACTGTTGCACCACTGGCCAGGAAGGTAAAATTTGACAGGGGCCCATAACTGTTACAAACATAAAATGAATCCCTATCTGCAATACTCCAGTTACCTAAAGAATCCTGTACCCTTACATAAATATAATACCGGCCTTGGGGCAAATTGGGGGCTGTATAATTAAAAGTTTTATTAACCGTATCGCCTTTAATAATGGCGATAGGTGTATTGTTGCCTGCCCCGGCATCTTTATCAATAAAATACTCCGCAGCAACTAAAGGTACCGTTACCGGTTTAAAACTATCATCTGTTAAAAAAGTCCTTTGCTCGGCAATGCCCCAGCTACCATCTATATTTTTAACCCGTATAAATAATTGGTGAAAGCCGGATGGTAAACCGGTGGTATTAATATTATATAACGAAACGAGGGTGTCGCCTGCCCGGATGGTTAGTGGTAAACCGTTGCCCACACCGGGATCAAGATCATAAAAATATTCGGCAGCACTAAGGGTTGGCAATAAAGAATGCAACGTGTTATCTATATAAAAAGTGCGTTGTTCGGCAATGCCCCACCTGGCACTATCATCTTTTGTGCGTATAAATAATTGATTAAACCCTTGTGATAGCCCTGTTGATGATATAGAAAAGTTTATAGCAAACCGGTTAGCTGCAGTAATACCTACCGGAGTTCCCTTACCTGGGCCAGGATCGGTATTTATAAAATATTCAGCAGCGGTTATAACCTGGGCCACACTCTTTAACGGGCTGGTAAAACCCAACAGCGTTATGCTTAAACCAATCGTTAGGTTTTTAATACCTCTAATTTTCATGGTCCATTAACTTTTAAAAATTATCCCTTGTTAATTACCTGTGGTCAGTTATTTGAATGTGCTGCAAATTTTACATTCAGTGTGCCGTTAGGCGGTATAACAGGATTAAATATACTCAGGGAATCCATTTGTGGAATTGCAGGGTTACCGGAATAAGGATATTGAATGGGGGAGCTACCCCCGTGAGGCCCTATATTTTTACCATCGGTGCCAGCATTTATACCTGGCGAACCAGGTTGAAGGTTGAAATTGTCTAAACGGGTTATTGCGCCTGCCGTAGTTAGGTCAATATTTGCAAAAACAGGGTTTAAGGGAATATTATTACTTCCTGAATTGTTATTTACCCCAACGGCTAAAGGGTTTGTGCTAACTGAGTTAAAATAGATGTTGTTATTAAAAACACAGTTATTTACTGCACTGCCAACATAAGGTACTGGTAAAACCGAGGCAGATTTGTAGTAAAAGATATTGTTATAAACCAAGGCATTTGATAACCTGATTATTGCATTTGGATAATTTACATTGCCGTAGATAGAATTAGAAAAGTAATTGTTATTGATGATGACATTAGTTGTAGTGGCAGGGCCCGAAATACTGCCGGCAATTAAATTATTCTGTATAATGATATCGCCTATGCTTCCAGTAAGGTTGATTGGGCCAAACATAATATTATCCATAAACATTTGGTTATTGCCATAAATACCATTGCCGCCATTGCCCCCATAAGAGTAACCAAACCCATTTATTTTACATCTTGAAACAACGATATCATGCGTTCCCTGATCTTCATATATAGTGCCCAACGTAAAACCTGAAATTGAACTCCCTGAACCTGCCAAAGTGATGTGAAGTACACTTATATAGGAACTCAATGCTTCGTCTTTTCGTGGATCGTAGCCTTGGCCATATATGGTTAAGGGTTTATTTATTGTGAGGGCCCCCCCGAATGTTCCTGCCGTGTTGTAGTCTGTTAAAGAACCACTTACCAGCAAAACATCCCCGGCAGCCGCTGCAAGTATAGCGGAATCTAACCTTTTGTATTGCCCCGGGCTATTTGGATTGTTACTTACAGTAATAGTTTTGGCAAATGATACGCTGATATTAAGCAAAGCCAGTAATAAAAAAATTGTTTTCTTTTTCATGATAGCGTTTAATTTTCAGGTTATTTTATTTTTGATAGCCGTGTATTTTTTAAGTTCAAAAAATGCTTTTTTGTATGTTTGAAAGCGCTGGGTAAATAATGCCTAAATTATAATGTCATCATTATTGTATTCATTTACTTTATAAGTATTAATTGCTCAATTTGCGCTCAGTGTAACCGTATCGCCAGATTTAGATTTAACGGATAACTTTATTCCTGTTTTAGCAGACGTTACTTTACTGATTAAATCACTTTGTTTAATGGTATGGTTTACCGGAATAGTGGCGGTATTGTCTGTAAAATCATCGTCACTATCAACAGATACAACACCAGGTATTTTTTCAATGGTTGATGTAAGGGCAGCCACCTGTTCATATTTTAAATTTTGAATGATAAAAGTTGTTTGCATACCGGCTGCTCCGCCTGAACCATCAGGGATTTTTATTCTGTCCCTTTGCGAGGAGATATAAATTACCGCCTGGTTTATTGCATTTTCTGTGGCTTGTTGTACAGCAGGGTTTTGCATTGCGGTGCTTACCCCGTCAATGCGCCCTAATAAAGGTACCTTAACCCCAACATTTAAGCCACCCTGCACTTTTTTTTCGGCATTAAACTGGCGTGAATCAATTACTTCATTTGTTTCGGCATCTTTTAATATAATATTAATACCAATTAAAGCAGTGCTTTTTTGACTATGGACCAGTGCTATACCTACGCTTTTACTTGATACTTCATATTTAATGATTTCGCCTACAATGATCACATTTGGATTTGTAAAGTTGCTTGTTTTAATGCGGTGCGATTTTGAGCCGTGTTGTTGCTGAAATTTTTGCTGGTCCAATAAATCACTTGTGTCTTTAAGGCTTCCTAATACATTGTAGCAATTCACCTGCTGCAGTGCATTGGTAAGCATAGTTGCAAGATTATCACCAAATTGGTCCTGGGGGGCATTGGGTGCTGTTGCGTTAAATCGTGGCACTGTAACACGTGGCCTTTTTTCACGGGGTATATCGGGGCACTGTGCTGCCACTGAATCTTGTTTCACTTTCACCTTTTGCCCACAAACCTGGCCTACCTGAAAAATAAGAATTGAAATGATAATGATTTTTTTCATGAGAAACTGTTTTAGCTATTTTAAAAGTTAATCGATACACTAAATTTATCAGGGCCTTTTAAAAAGGCCAATGATTACCTGCAATTTTAAAGAGGTTTTTAATAGTGGTTAACCTATAAGGAGATTGAACTTTTGGGGGTGTTATATCAGTTAGTGCATTAAAACAAAATAAAATCTACAGGCCGGGTAATTTTTTAAAAATTTACAATGGTTAACACTGCTTATAATATCCGTTTTAAAGGTACAGGCGGGCACATTTATTTTATGTACCTATTGTAGGTACAATCCTTAAATCGTATCTTAATTGTATAAAAATGTATGCTGCTAAGGTTAAGCAGCACCTTCTGTTTTAAACATATATAATGCACCAACATCACCCCCCCCTCCGCAAAACAAATAATGAGGCCGCCGAGCTCAAAACACTCCTAAATACCTTATTACCGGCAGATGATGTTTACATGCCGGTAGTAAAAGAAGCTGAACAATTCAATCAGTTGCTATCGTTACATGATAAGGTTAATGATGAAAGTTTTCACTTTGTTTTTAATTGTGTAAGCTGCCAGCTTGAGCATGTGCATAATGTAGAAAAATGGCTTGGTTATTCTGACAGGGAATTTACTGTAAACCAATATTTAAACTGCGTTCATCCTGCGCAATCCATTCAGTTTAATATGATAGCCCGGTGCATTTATAAAATACTTTGTAAAGGTGTTTTCAGGCTGCGGTTTTCTTCGCAGCGGTACATAAGCCTTGTGGCGTTAAAAAATTATCAGAATGAATATGTGGTATTTAAAAAAACAACTTCTGTTTTTCAATACGATAATAAAAACCGTTTGCTGGCACAGTTAAATGAATTTACCAAAATGGAAAACTATGATGGCACCCCATTAAAACCCAGGGTTACGGAAAAAGAAGAATTGCAAAGAGAAGATTTTGAGACACTCGTTTTTGATATGGTGTTAAAAAACTTTATGGAGAAAAAATATTTTTCAGAAAATGAGTTTCAGGTTTTGCAACAGTATGCTTTAAATACCACCATCAGCAGTAACCAACTTGCGGCGCTGCTGAACATTTCGTCCCTTACGGTTGACACCTACAACAAAAGAATTCTTGAAAAAGCGAGGAACACTTTTTCTTATCCTTTTAATAACGCAAAAGAAGTGGCCTTATACCTAAGGAGCGAACGGATATTAAAGTAGGTTTTTATTCTATTAGTACAAACCCCGCCCAGAAGTAAGGCGGGTATTTTTTTTGCATAACATATTCGGCACTGTGGAGCGCCCCGCTTAATGTTTCACCTTTTAACCAGTTGGTATAAAACAGCGTCATTAATTCAGTGGTTTGTTTTGCGGGTACGCCCCATAAACTAACCAGCAAATTTTGCACACCTGCCAGCTTAAAAGCCCGCTGCAAACCGAGGTTTCCTTCATTGTCGGTAACTTCCCCTAATCCGGTTTCGCAGGCACTTAACGTTACCAGCTTTACTTTGTGCAAATCTAATTGCGCTATTTCGAAACCGTTTAAAATACCATCGTCACGATGGGTAAGAGGTTGTCCTTTTTTCCAATACCAGTTTACGCCTGAAAAAGCAAGGCCGCAACGAAACAGCGGATTTAAATTATTACTAATAAATTTTACCGGCGCAAAACTATGTACGTTTTCCTTTTTATACGGAAGATAAAATCCATGTGTTGATATATGGAGTACGCCGCTCATTTCATCTGCTTTTAATTTAAAATTGTCTTCAGTAGCTAATTGCTTTTTATAACTGGCAACCAAAATTTTGTTGGTTAAAAATATTTTTCCAATCCTGGGTATCTCCTGCGATATAAAGGGTTGAAATAAACCAGTATCCACTTCTTTTTTTAAGGCCGTTGTGCCCTTTATACTTTGCCTGGGGGCAGCAATAAATTTGGGGCTTGCGGCAGATGAAAAAATTCTTTTCCCAATAGGCTTTATATCCCCGTAATCCATATCTGCCCAAAGATTTGCTACAGTTGGCAGTTCAAAATGTTTTGTTTTTTCTTCCACATCCATAAGGCCTGAAAAACGCCGGAGCCTGTATTTTGTTAGCAGGTACTCTTTCCCGTTATATACTGCGTCAAATGAAATGTTGTTAAATATGCTTGCGGTTGAGTAGTTGATTTCCTTTATACCTTTAAGATAAATCTCCATTGGCTTCCATATAAAACGAAACAAGATATCTGCACCCTTACTTTTTGGCGTGTATATTTTCTGTGTAAGCTGGGCTTCATTTATCCATTGGCCTTTTTTATCTTTTAATAGTTTCATCAATGCGCTTTCACTGCTTAAATGAACAAATGCTGGAACAGTATCGCCATATTTAAGGATGAAGGCGGCATACCTTGCAGTATTTTTGTAACGCTTGTCTTTAAAATTAAACCGTATAAAATCAATGGCTGCTATGGGCGATGGTTTTTTTGGGAATAGTTTTTTGATATCAACAGATTTGTTTAGAAACCCGGGTTTGATCCCATTAACAGTAATTGTTTTTTCAAGATTTTGGGTAACAGTTTCGAGACTGTCCGCATTAATAAATCTTTGTTCAACGGGAATTGCATATTGCGCTGCAAGCAACTGCCGGTTATTGAGCCATGCATTATAGATGCTAATCAAACCACTATCATGAGATGCCCTTAGTTCATTTAATACTTTAACCTGGCTGTTAAGTACAAGGTCCTTTCGCCTCAACTGCATTTCAAATATTTCGGTCAATTGTTTTGTATCTGCTTTATCGCTACTGTACAAACAAGAATAAAGCAAATCAAAATACTCATCAAGTGCATTGCGGTAATTTAATTTTTCAAGTTCCGACATCCCTTCAAAATTTCTGTCCATTGCCCGAAAGGTAAGTTCAATTAAACCCTTCAAAGTATCCAAAGCCTCCAGGTACCTGTGTTGATTAATTAAGCTGGCTGAAAGGCCTGCTAATGACTGTTGCAACTCAAACGAATAACCAGCACCCGACTGGCGCAGCAACTGGATATTCTTTTTAAAAATTGAATCTGCCAAATGAAATTGCCTGGTATCAATGTATAAAATGCCAAGGTTTACTAAAGTGGAATTATAATCTGTTTGCTCTCTGCGGGCAACAGTATCCATCATCTGCATGTACTTGCAATTTAATTTTATTGCTTCTGTCAATTTATTTTTATGCTGGTAAATAGCAGCTTCTTCCTTTACCAGCCGGCCAGCACTAAAAACATTATACGGTAACTTTTGCAGCTGCTGCCTTGCTTCGGTTATTTTCACCTGGGCCAACCCAATCTTCCCGCTATTAACATACATCTCTGCCAGGTTAATAATGATATTTATTTTATCCATCACCTGTCCCGGATCGGTAAAACCAGCAGTATCAGTCCTGTTAAATGATTTCTCTAATTCTGATATTGCTTTTTGATACCTACCCGTTTGGCTGTATACAACTGCCTTATTGTTATACAAAGACATTTGTAAATATTTTTGCGTAACTGTTTTGGTAAGGGTATCCAATATTTTCTGCGTGGTTATGTACATCGCTTCAGACTTTGCGTAATCCCCATCGTTTGAATAAATATTTGCAAGGGTAAGGCTAACCTGCACATAGTCTTCCATAGAATTAATCTTTTGCGTTACTTCCAAAGCCTTAATCAAATATTTTTTCGCTTCATGATTAAAACCTATTTCAGCACCAATAATTCCTGAACGGCACAAAGAAATCGCATAAATTCCCTCATCCTTTATAGTATCAATCTTCTCATATAAATCGGCACTATGCCTGTTATTGTGATAACACTCTAAAAGGTTTCCTGTCATCCTGTAGCATTCTGCCACAAAATTAAATGCCATTGCATTGCGCTCGCTTGACACACCATTTTTTCTCTCAATCATTCCCTGCATTTTTTTTGCCGAGTAGAGCACTGAGTCTAATTTATTTTCATTAAAATACTGATTGCATTTTTTAAATTCAATGTTACTGGAGTCTACAGTTTGACCGGTTACGCTATTATTAAAAAAGGGAACGGTTACTACTAACAATACAAAAGTTATTTTTTTTATCATAGCCACGATTTTTGCTGATGAGCGGATGCAATTAAATTTAAAAAGGGTGTAGATTTTTTTTCGTTGTAGCAGAACTATAATAAAAGTAAGAACACTCAATTTATAGAATGAAACAACAAATCAAACACCGGAAAATTAAAATTACCGACTGTTTAAAACAGTTTGCTGATTTTGAGAAACTCTTTCAAATCTTTAAGCTAACCTTAAAGCCGGATATGCAGTTCAGGGAATTCAAGGCTTATTATTTCTCAAACAAATTAGAGTATATAGATGTAACTTTTATGCTGCTTGATGAAACAGTTATTGGCTTTTGTGCCGCTGCCTTTTATAGTAGTTTACTTAACAACAAAAGGTATACTATTGGCCGGGCTGCTACAGGCATATTACCGGGCTACCGTGGCAATACCTTACCCAAATGGAAACTTTATAAAAAGTACATTCGATACAGGTATACCCATCTCTTTCGCCATTGTATCCTTTCTGCATACGTTGCCAATCCGCTTATTTATGCTATGATTTGCAAATACACGGGCATAGCTTATCCAAAACCAGAAACATTGCCTCCGCCGGGTATTGTTAGGATAAAGGATGCCCTATTACGGGGCCAACACCTTCATTTAAAAGAGGGCCCGCCGTTTGTAGTCGAAATTCATTTTTGCGTATCCATAGGAAAAAGCGAACAAGAGCGGATATTTAGCAGCAAGGATGGTGCAGTGAACTACTACTTAAAAATTAACCCAAAATTTATGCAGCAACATGGGGTATTAGTTATTATACCAGTTACCACACTCAACATAATGTTGACCATTTTCAAATTCGTTTGCCGGGCTTATACCAAAGCAGTAAAGAAGATAAAGTTTAGTTTTGCACAACCTGAAAGTACAGTTAAAGAAACTATTAAATTTAGATAAACTTGTTTGATTATTGTATAAAATACCTTTTAAAAAAATGGAGGTTAATTATTATTTACAAAGTGATACTGCAATTGAAATATGGAACAGGGATGATGCTGAAGGCCAGGGTAAAATGATTAGCGGCCTGACAAATTTTTACAAAAAATCTTTTTTTGATCAGGTTATCTATAAAAGCAATACAGTTCCGGAATACAGATTGACAGAACTTGCTGAAAATGCTTTTCTTTCCTCGTGGGAGATATTTAATAAAAAAGGCAGGGCGGGGGAAATAGCTTTTAAAAGCAGCGAATACAGTGGTTTTTTTTATATCATTTTTAAAAGGGCCTATCTGAAATTATTAGCAAACGAAATAAAAATAGTAGTTGCCGAGAAAGAGTATGGTAAGCAACAGGCATTAGAAATTAATATGCCAATTACCGACAGGGATTTATTTTCGTTTACAACCCAATCTGCCCTTAACAAAATAAGTTCCGATTGCAGGGAATTATTAATTTGGAAACATGTTGATGGCCTAAGCCACGATGAGATAGCCGTAAGAAAAAATATCAAAAGGAATTCATCTATTAAAATGATTAGCCGCTGCGGCAAACGCTTTATGAAACATTGGCAACACCACAGCAATAATACTTAACAACAGACATGGACAACGCTGAAATAAATGCGCTAAAAATTGCGGATTTCCTGGAAAATAAAATGCCGCCAGAAGATGAAAAAGCTTTTATGGCGGCACTTTCCAATGATGATGCACTGCGGCAACAGTATGAGGAAGAATTACTGATCGGCTCAATTATTTCTGGTGACACCGAAATAGCTGCAAATAAAAAAGATTTGTTTTTTCAACCTGCGGATGAACATATTAACATGATAGAAAAGGCTATTGAAAAAACGGGCCCGTCAGAAAAGAAAATGCCCTTGTTACACCAATTTCATAGTTACAGAAAAATTGCTGCCATCGCACTTCTTTTTATTGCTGGTACTCTCATTTTTTTTCTTGTTAAAAGCAAATTACAGAGATCGGATGCTGTTGCTGTAGTCAATCCAATTGAAAAAAAAGTTATCATTGATCAAACTACACAAACATCCACGGTTGCAAAAAATATAGAAACGGATAGTATTTTTGAAGCCTTTTATAAACCTTATTCGGCCAAAAATGATCCTGTTGAGATTAGTAACTTGCTGGCATATTACACTTCGGGAAAGCATGAAATGGTTATTAACGCAACCGATGCCGATTTGCAACAAATGGGTACAAGTAAGCGAAAAAATTTGCTGAAAAATTATTTGAGGTTCTATAAAGGCCTTGCATACCTGGCTAAAAATGATGCACCAAAAGCCGTTCTGCAGTTTGGGCCAATTGTGAAACAGTCGATAAATACCAATCCCCCTTTTTTTGATGCACAATGGTATTATGCCCTTAGCCTGCTGAAGATAAAAGATATAAAAAACGTAAGTGCCATACTTAGAAATATTCTTCAATCAAATTCTCCATTTAAATCAAATGCCCAAAGCCTGATGAAGCAATTAGATGTTTAAAATTAAGTAGATAAAACTGGCTAACAGGTACATTAGCCAAGATTAAGCGTTTACGTTTTTAACCTTATGGTTATAAAAGTTTCCGGCAAATTTTCAATTAAGGTGATATACACACTTCATTAACCCTCCGCAAAGCTCACCTGGATTCCTATAGGATTCATCACCAGCTAGATGATATCAAAATAAAATGAGGAAAAGGCCTTTCAACCTTTTCCTTTTACCATACACCGGAGTACACAATCCTCAAAACATTTTATCACAGATTTGACCATATTCATCAGTATCAGGGTAGCTTACCAAAAACAATAGTATTTTTTATGGACTATTTGTTGAATTTTGTATACCGGAACCACCGCTTGTTTCTGACCACGCAATATGATGTTTATTTATAGTGCTTTTTTGCAATTATTTAGATCAATCATTTCAGGGGCTTATTCAAATCTGCATCAAAGAATGCTTCAGTAGTGGATAAGCATTATTTTTGGAAAATACATAATCAGGGTATCGCTGCATGCAACGGAGGAATATTTTTTCATTAGGGTTGTTCAGGTATAGCATTTTATTTGTTTGCCTGATAACTTTGCTTCCTGCAAATCTTCACGCTCAACAGGCAACGATTTTTTTATCAAACAACTTTGGAGCCCATAATGAAGTATTCCTCGATGATTCCACCTGGTATTTCCATACAAACGATTTATTAAAACAAGGGATAGCTACTGCCAATACGAGTGGTTGGGATTTAATTCGCCACACTAATTTTGGCAAGGCAGAAGCCCCACAGCAGTGGTCCGGTATCGGATGGTTTGGTATTTGGGTACGGGCCGACAGCACGCTGTTGGGCAAAAAACTTGCACTGCGGATTAATCACGACGGGGCGTCTGAATTGTTCCTGGATGGCAGGCCCATAGGGGGCTACGGAAAGGTTGGGCATTCACGGGGGCAAATGCAAGCTATACGTGCACCCCGGGAACTAATCCCTGTTTGGTTCTCCGATACGCTTCCTCACCTGCTTGAGGTCCACTATTCAAACTTCATTGGTGTGTATCCTAATTTTTTAGGGTTCCAGCTTTCATTTGGAGATTATGAGCAACGTGCACAAAAAACAGATACCACCAAACTTTTGCTCAGCTATTTGCCAATGTTTGCTGCCGCACAATTAATATTGGGCCTTCTCCATTTCCTGTTTTTTTTGTTCGACCGACGGCAAAAACGCTATGCATATTTTGCATTGTTCTTATTATTTATGGCTATTAACGGGTTTGGGGTTTACCAATATTATGTAACACCATATCCATGGGTACAACACCTGGTCGACTTCATCACCCAAGCCTGTAAGGTGGCCATCATGTTTTCTGCAGTCTTCTTAATGTACCTGCTTAATTATGAGAAGGTACCCCGTTGGCGTATAGCTGCATTACTATCCATATCTATAATATACATTGCTTTTTATATTTTAAACTCATGGATATTGCCCATGGAAATCAACGATCATTTTTCAATCGCTTATTTCTTGTGTATTATGGATGGCCTTTGGTCTGTAGCGCAGGTAATCCGCCGCAGGCAGAAAGATTCGTGGCTTATTGGCATTGGTATAGGTGCAGTGATATTGGTGTACTTCTTCGCCTGGGCGGATGTTTTTGCGTTATGGGAATATGGATCCAATGCCACCCGTTTGTTTGTGATGGGTGCAGGATCGTTGGTATTGCCCATTTGCCTTTCACTGTACCTTGCCCTTGACTTTGCACGAACCAACCAACATCTTTCCCAAAAACTGAGGGAAGTGGAAAACCTTGCAGCAAAAACCATTAGCCAGGAAGCTGAAAAAATGGAACTCATTGCAGGCGAAGCCCGTCGACTGGAGCAGGTTGTGGAGCAACGTACGGCTGAGTTGAAAGACAAGGCAGATAAACTCCTTGAAATAGATTCCATGAAGTCGCATTTTTTCACAAACATCTCCCACGAGTTTAAAACCCCGCTAACGCTTATTATAAACCCGGCGAAAGAACTGTTGCGAAATCCCTCGTCACATCAGGAGCAGCACCTGAGGTTAATCATCAACAATGCAGAACGCTTGCTCCAACTCATCAATCAGTTACTGGATTTAAGCAAGGCAGAAAGCGGCCTTATGGATGTACAGCCTGCACCGGCAAACCTGGTTGCGCTGTTAAAATCTCATATGGTTGCTTACGCTTCGCTGGCCATACAAAAAGAAATCACTATTAATTTTACCAGCAACGTTGATGTTTTTTGGATACTCCTGGACCGGGATAAGATGGATAAAGTGGTGCTCAATTTATTATCCAATGCGCTTAAATTTACGGATAAGGGAAGGATCGACATTCAACTGCACCGGAATGACGGGCAGGACCAACAACGTTTTACCCTAACATTCAGGGATACCGGAAAAGGTATCCCAACGGAGAAACTGCCATTCATTTTTGCCCGGTTTTACCAGGCCGACCCTTCGGATACCAGGTCTGCCGAAGGCACAGGAATTGGGTTAGCGTTGGTTAAAGAACTGGTGGAACTGATGGACGGGCAGGTTTGGGCCGAGAGTGTGCCGGGGTTATTTACGCAAATGTCAATTGAAATGCCTTATACGGAAACGGAGGCGTTAGCAGATGAGGAAACGGCGACACAAAACGATGCATTGATAATGCCGGTGGATGAACCGCTTAACGTGACGGCGACAGATGAGGACATTCCACTTATATTGCTGATAGAGGACCACTACGAACTGCGCCGGTTTATCAGCCATTCCCTCACTGGCAAATACCGGCTGATAATGGCTGCAGACGGGGCACAAGGCATTCAGCTTGGGTTGCAAAATATCCCAAACCTGATTATTACAGACCTAATGATGCCGAACGTAAGCGGTTATGAAGTGAGCACCACCCTGAAGAAAAACGAAATAACCAGCCATATTCCCATTATTCTGCTCACTGCAAAAGCCGACCTGGATAGCCGGATCCAGGGAATTGAGGCTGGTGCAGATGCCTATCTTGCCAAACCTTTTGATCAGCGGGAGTTGCTTGCCCTCATTGAAAACCTCATCAGCATGCGTGAGCAACTGCGGTTGCGATATAGCATTGGCGACACCTGGTTGAAACAAAGCATCGACCTTCCCTCCATTGAACAGGATTTTATTACCCGGATACGGCAGGCGGTTGAAAGTCACCTGGATGATGAAAGCTACGGTGCCTCGCAGCTTGCGGCAGACATCGGGCTTAGCCGAACGCAATTACACAGGAAGCTGAAAGGCCTGGTTGGCAAGGCACCCGGGGAGTTGATCCGGATTGTGAGGCTGCAACATGCACATTACTTGCTTGAACGCCGCATCGCCACCGTATCAGAAGTGGGATACATGGTTGGCTTTAGCAGCCCCGCAAGTTTCTCGTCTAGTTTTTCCCGCCATTTCGGCTTTGCGCCAAGCAAGGTTGGCAAAATTCCGGCCTGAGCTATTTTATAACCTTTTTAAATGTTGAATGTCCACTGCTCCAATATGCAACGTTGCATAACGAATTTGGAACAGCAGCAAAAGCGGGCAGTGCATCTGTGTTGGGGTGTGCAAGCATGCAACAAAAGGAAAAGCATTTGCAACATACGCAAAATGACTAATCGGGCTTATACCGTTTCTTTACTGCAAATACCGGAACAGCAAGTTTGCCATCCTTTAAACATTTCCCTTGTACAAAACAAACACATTTTATATGACTAAAGTTGTTAAACGAATCATTTGCGTATTGGCGTCCATTACTGTTTTTTTTATGGTTAGTTGCCATAAACCATCAGACATTCAACCACCTCCTGTTGTAGATACAACTCTTGTTAATGCGATGTACCCGTCCACCAGGGTCGATTACCAGGGCTCGAATTCCCGTACGGAATTTAAATATGAGTATGACAAAGACAACCACCTGATAAAATATGGTCTTGATGATGTTTCAGTTCGGCTGATTGGTTCAAACGTGGTCAATGATAACATCTATCAAAAGAATGCCAATTCAGTTAGTGTCCTAAGCGCCACCCGGTCTTATGTGTTCACTCTGGCAGGCCTGCCGAATACAGCAGTCAATATTTATTCATCTGTGCCCACTCAGGTAGATATCACTGACTACAATAAGAATCCGGTTACGGGTGCCACCACAAGCAGGGTAATTGGCCGCTGGCAATTTGAGACCGGAAAAGATAACCTGTGGACAAAGGAGATCACCTCGGATGGGGGAGGTTTAAATTACAATAACAGCTACGATGCAAAGGGCAACCTCAAAATGATTGAATTTGTATCACTGTCGGGCCCCCGTGCAGGCGCCCTCTATAACCGTCTCACTGTTACTTCGGTAGATGATAAGCCGTCGCCTTTCTCGCAGGTTAAAGGTTACCGTGCCGCATCTTATCCAGCGGTTTATGCCAAAGACTATGCATTGGCCTACTGTAAAAATAATCCCCTTCAAATCATTATTGAAAATTATGATGCTGATAAAAATGCATTTGTGTTGGGTGAACAGGACGATTTTACTTACACCTACAACCCCAAGGGTTATCCTGCCAGCATCACCATTAACACTACCTATTTCAGGGGCACTACAACACACTATACCGAAACCTTTGTTTATACTTATAAATAAAATTTGTTTTTAATAAATGATGCTGCTTATCTGTTAACTATTGGGAACCTTACAAATTTTATGAATAATGTAGCCATCCGAAAAATCCGGTTTGAGCGATCGGCAATTTTCTTAGTTCCGTTAATACTATTTATCATTGGCGGTTTCTGGCGAAGTTACTTTTCTAAACTTTTCGCTGCAGGCGCTAACCCTATCAGCTTTTATACACATTTTCATTTTCTGATGGTCGCAGGTTGGGTGTCACTATTGGTTATTCAGCCAATTTTAATCAGGCAGAAAAAGGCCGTCATGCACCGGCGGCTAGGAAAAGTATCTTATTTTTTGATGCCATTGGTTATTGTGTCGGTCTTCCTGATGTTTCATAGCCGGCATAAACCCAATGAGCCATTTTTAGACTTTGCCTTTTTTAATCTAATCAAAGATGTTATTGTCCTCGCTGTTATGTATGGTATTGCGGTAAGGTATCGCCATAAAGCAGAGGTCCATGCAAGGGCAATGATTGCAACTGCGGTCCCATTTATAGAACCTGCGCTGGTAAGGCTGATGGCCTGGCATTTTCCGGAGCTGGGCAAGATCAACTTCATAGCAACCATTGTGTTTGTGCACCTGGTGTTAATTACATTGATTATAATAGAACGCAAACAACAAAGTGGAAGATGGGTATTTCCGTTAGTGTGGGGTTGGTACCTGGTTACACACCCGTTGTTGATTGCTGGAATTCATATTCCGGGTTTAACCCATCTTGCCGATTGGTTTGTTCGCATGCCCTTTAGCTGAAGCAAGGTGAAAGAAGGCATCAGCTTCATTGCACCTCATAAAAAAACCCCCTCCAACATTTGTTGATGGGGGTTTATGCACCAGGGTGTACAATTCTCGAACCACTTTATACCAGATTTAATCAAACTTGCAGAACTTTTAACGGCTTAAAAGATGTGGTAGTTCTCCTATTTGGGTTTAAAAAAAGTTATGGAATTTTAATGTGATTTGTTAGATTTAAGCGAAAATAATTAGTATAGTTTTTTATAACTCTTTGCGAATAAGTTTTTCCACTGCATCACGAAATGTTTCACCAACAGGTAACTCAATTTCTTTTATAAAAATACTGTTCTTACGAACTGCTGATATTTCAGAAATGGCAACTAACCAGGATTTATGAATTCTGATAAATTTATTTTGTGGCAACTCAGGCTCTATTGCTTTGAGACTTGTTCTTACTATCAATGGCTTTTTTGTGCTTTTTAAATTTACTTTGACATAATCTCTTAACCCTTCAATCCAAATGATGTCATCAAACATTACTTTTACCTGGCTATAATCAATATTTAAAAAGAAATATTCTGCAGACTGTTGTAACCTATCGTGCTGTTTTATCGCTTTGAGTTCGTGATGCTCTTTGGCCCTGTTACAGGCTTTAATAAATCTATCCAATGCCACAGGCTTTACCAAATAGTCCACAACAGATAAGTCATAACTTTCAAGGGCATATTGTTTGTATGCAGTAATAAAAATTACCAACGGCTTATTTTCAAGGCTCCCAATAAACTGTAATCCTGTTAATCCCGGCATTTGAATATCAATGAACACTAAATCAATTTTATTCTCTTGCAAAATCTTCATTGCTTCAAAAGCATCGTTGCAGGCAGCTACCAATTTTAAAAAAGGCACTTTGCTTATATTATCTTGCAGCAATTTTAAAGCAAGCGGTTCATCATCAACGGCAATGCAATTTATCATGATTTAAGAGTTAATTCTAAAGAAGCTATAAACCAGTCATCTGTCTTTGTTATTGTAAGGGAGTGGCGGTTGCCATACAACAATTCCAGCCGCCGTTTTACATTAGCCAATCCGATACCGGAAGTTTTATCTTTAACCGTTTCGGTTTGAATAAATTTGTTTTTTACAATAAAACAAAGTTTATCATGCTCTGCCTTTAGTTCAATTTTTATTTCAGGATTTTGTATTAAACCGATTCCATGTTTAAAGGCATTTTCTACAAACGGGATCAGCAGCATCGGCTCAATAGTATGCCAGTCCTCTTTTACATCTAGTGAAACATTTAATACAAGTTTTTCACTGAAACGCTGCCGCTGTAAGTCAATGTAGCTTTGTAAGTTTTCGGTTTCGCTTTGCAAGAGTACTTTTTCTTCATCAGTTTCATATAGCATATACTGCATCAAAGATGATAATTTATGAACCGTTGGTTCCAGTTCATCGCTTTTTAACCGTGCCAATGCTGCGATATTATTCATAACATTAAATAAAAAGTGCGGACTTATCTGGGAACGTAAAAAAGACAGTTCAGTCTTTAAGTGTTCCTGAATTCTTTCATTGGCATCTTGTTGAGATTTTGCCCTGTCGCTGATGGTTTTGTAAGCAACGCTTGCAATTACGGTAAATAAAAAAGTAATGATGTTGTGTGATGATGAATTAATGAAACTGAAAGTTTTTCCAGTTATCATCAATTTAAAAAATCCTCCATGAATCAACATAATAATAGAAAACAGGATTGCTTGTATAAGTACAAATAAAATATCCTTTCTTTTATATACAAATGCGGGAACCAGCATTTCTGTATTCAGGTAAAATAACCCAACCCAAAATATTCTTGTAACAGTATCTACATAAAGGAAAGTGGTATTACCATGCAATTCATTTTCCCCGTCATCATAATAGGCTGAAGTGAATATATAGGGCAACAGGAAAATAACTGCCCATGCAATAAAGTGCATGAGCAGTTTTGAGGGTTCATTTATTTTGATACTTTTTTTCATTTACTAATTCATTAAATTCTTACTAATTTAATTTTACCCTTTGCTGCTCATCAGTTGGCAACGAACTTGCCGGTTTAGATTTTATAGTTGCACCAAACCTGTAAACAAACGCAATATTAAATACCCTGGTGTCCCTGCTGATTTTTAGTGTTGATTGCACATCCTGAAAATTCTGAATTTCTTTGGGATTTTGGGTATAAAAAATGTCCCTCACATTAAACTTGATGCTTGCTTTATTATTTAATAGTTGTTTTGAAATGCCTGCTGATAATTGTCCGGCTGGTAACACGATGGCTTGACCTTCATCCCGGTTGCGGCTTGTATAGTTGCCGGATAACTCCGCAGACCAGCCTTTTGCAAAGCTGAACTGGTTGTTTACATTCAATGAAAGTGTAAGTTGTTTTGCATTGAAAGGATAGCCATTAATTGCTCCGATATATTTGTTTTGATATAGGTTTGCAAAAAGCGTAGCACTGTACCATTTGCTAACCGGGATAGTGGCACTCTCTGTAATACCATAATTATACCTTGTACCAATATTGCCCACACTCCTGATAATTACAGAGTCTTTGTGAATAAGCGTTTCATTAATCATATCATGCACGACACTGTAATTGATAGTAGTGGTTAAAAGATTTTTATAGGAATGGCTTAACTCAATATTTGTGCTGAACTGCGGCTGCAAAAAAGGGTTGCCTGTTGAATAGGTGTATTTATCTACAAAACCGATAAAGGGATTTAATTCCTGATACGCTGGTCTGTCTATCCGGCGACCAATAGAAAGTGCAAACTGGTTATTGCCATTCATCTCATAACTTATAAAAGCTGTTGGGAAAAGACTGGTGTAATTGCGGCTGAAACTTGAATCTGATTTTTGTGAAAGAGGAAGATTGCAAGCCTTTATAATTGGTATTCTCAAGCCTTACGCCTGCCTGCACCATCCACTTACCAAATTTTTTATTGAGGTTAAGGTATGCAGCATTGATATTTTCTGAATAATTAAAAGCATTGCTAAATACACTATCAGTAAGCCAATTGTTGTTTGATAAATTAAAAAAATCAGAAACGTTATTTGTTTTCACAAGACTTGATTTAATACCTGTTTCTAATTTAACACCATTATTCAAAGACTGGGCATAATCAAGGCGACCTGAATAAATATCAATTGTTAAAGGGAGCAGATTCTTTAAATAATTGGAAGCCTGTAAGATTTGATTTGGATTATAAGTAAGACCCGTAATATTTTGATTGCCTGAAAAATCATAATGGAGATAATCAAAATTGGCGGTTATATCTTTTTTGCTGCTGTCAAATGAAGAATGAAAGTTGATATTAACAGTCCCATTTTTCCATGTATTGTCAACTGTTCTAATGGTTTTTTCTATAGCATTAATATTTAAATTACCGTCTTTAAGGTAACTCGTAGTAAACCCATCCTGCTTTTGAGGAGCTATAAAGCCTGTAGTTACAATTCCCAAAGTTGTTTGCTTATTGATAAAATAATCTAATCCCAATTTCAGGTTATTGTTTTGGCTCTGATTGATTCTGTTAGATAGCTGGTCCAGTTCAGAAATCTTTATTCCAGTAGTTCCAAAAAAGTTTCTTTGAATATCAAAATCCATAAAGCCTTTATTGATGCTGTAACCATAATTCAAAAAAGTATTTATCTTACTGGTTCTGTAGTTAAGCATAATGCTGTTATTGGATTTTGCATAAACACCCTGTCCGTAACTAAGTGTAACACTGCCGTTAAACCCTTGTGTAATACTTTTCTTTGTCTTTAATATTAATTACTCCGGCATTACCAGCGGCATCATATTTTGCTGATGGGTTCGTCATTATTTCAATCTGGCTTAGCTGGTTTGAATTCATATTTCCTAAAAGGTTTGCCAGTTCAGCCCCGCTGAGATAGGATGGTTTGCCATCAATCATTACCATTACCGAAGACTTACCTTTTAAACTGATTTTACCATCTTTATCAACAGTTACACCGGGTGATTTTTCCAACACTTCCAAAGCGGTTGAACCCACATTGGTAACAGAAGCATCAACGTTTACTACCATACGGTCTATTTTTTGTTCAATCAATGGCTTCTTGCCGCTAACAACCACAGCAGATAAATTCTTTGGTAGTTCCTGTAAAACCAAAGCACCAAGTTTTACCTTTTTAGTGTTTTCTGAAACCATAAATACAGGTGAACTTGTTTTTGCGAAACTTACAGTACTTATCGTGATAAAATAACTTCCAAAAGGAACTCCTGTAAAGGAAAAGTTTCCTTCCTTATCTGAAACAGCAATTTTTATTATCGAAGAATCTTTAGACTTTATTAATGAAATAGTTGCCGATTCAACAAGTGCATTTTTTGTATCTACAGTACTACCGGAGACAGAGGTTTCAGCTGTTTGAGCCATTCCTTTAATGGCAAAGAACATTATTATAAAAACTATTAGTATCCTTTTCATGTCGCATTTTTTTTCTTTACGACACAAACTTATTCTGAAGGTCTTGGCAAATTTTGCAAATGATGTAAACCATGAAAAGTTTGCGGTGAACTTGGAAAGTTTCCAGATTTTATGTGATCAAACAGGCACCACGTTCAACTGCCTGCATCGTTGGCGGGTTACAAAATAAGATGATGGGAACTGCTCGCCGAAAGTCTTTGATTTTGGACCTAACAGTTAGAAATAATTACTAAATGACTTTGTAAAAGCAGACGTGAGCGATAATTCGGTGTGGCCAGCGCTTGTACTACTGTGGAAGCGCTTAGTTTTCGGTAGTTTTCGGAGGGAGGCATACCGGATTCGAACCTTTAATTGATTGATTCATAAAATATTATGAAACAATACTGACTGCGCTATACCTAAACAAAGCAAAAACCCGCTCTGGGAGCGGGTTTCAGACTTGGATAAATTTTGGTGCCCAGAACAGGATTCGAACCTGCACATCCTTTCGAACGCTGCCACCTGAAGGCAGTGCGTCTACCAATTTCGCCATCTGGGCATCCTTTACGGGGCAACAAATATAACGGCTTAAACCGAAACATTAAAATCCCTTAAAGCATCATTTAAACTGGTTTTTAAATCTGTGGAAGCTTTACGTTGTCCTATAATTAATGCACAGCCAACACCATACTCCCCTGCTGCAAATTGCTTGTTGTATGTACCCGGTATCACCACACTTCTTGCAGGTATAACCCCTTTTGTTTCTACCGGTGCGCTGCCGCTTACATCAATAATTTTGGTAGATTTTGTAAGCACCACATTGGCACCCAACACGGCTTCCTTTTCAACCCTTACGCCTTCCACCACAATGCAACGGCTGCCAATAAAACAACCATCTTCAATAATTACCGGCGATGCCTGCAAAGGCTCCAACACGCCGCCAATACCCACTCCACCGCTTAGGTGTACGCCCTTTCCTATCTGTGCACAACTGCCCACCGTTGCCCAGGTATCTACCATGGTACCTTCATCCACATAAGCACCAATGTTTACATAGCTTGGCATAAGCACCACATTTTTTGCCAGGTAAGCCCCATACCTTGCAATAGCATGCGGAACAGCCCTTACTCCCAGTGCCGCATAGCCGCTTTTTAATTTCATCTTATCATAAAACTCAAATGGCGGCATGCTGTAAGTTTGCATTTGCTGTATCCCAAAATATAAAAGTATGCCCTGCTTTACCCATTCATTTACCTGCCACCCTTCGGTTGTGGGGCTTGCTGTTCTTAACCTGCCCTTGTCCACTTCCTCAATTAAATTTCTTATACCGTCTGCATACTTTTCTTCTTTCAGCAGTTCCCTGTCTGCCCATGCCTTTTGTATCAGCTCCTGTAATTCCATGGTGTATATTTTTTTATTTAGTTAGATGAAGGATGTTCAGTTGTTGTATAGTACATGCCCAAAAGCAATTCCATACAGCAAAGCGCAAGATACCAAAAAGAATAAATGATCTATTTTGATGGCACAGATAAATGTTTGCAACAATGGCCGATTGCGGTCAAGCGCCATAAAACCTTTTATCTATATTGCATTTTAAAAAAAGCATTACATGCATATTGGCTTCGATGGCAAAAGGGCTTATCAAAACAAAACCGGTTTGGGTAATTATATCCGGTCCCTGCTGGCTATACTTACGGAGCATTACCCACAGCACCAATACACATTGTTTGCGCCTGAACAAACCTCTCTTTTTAATACCGGCCGGTTTAAAAATGTGGATGCCATATTTCCTGAAAGCTTTGCCGGTAAGCAATTCCCGGGCTGGTGGCGACGGGCAGGAATGATGAAACAGGCTGCTAACGCCGGCCTTGATCTTTATCACGGGGTAAGCAATGAGCTGCCGGTAAAATTTTATAAAACAGGGATTAAATCTGTTGTAACCATCCATGATATTATCTATGAGAGGTTTCCTGAAACGTACAATTTTGATGAACGCTATGTACACCGTTTTAAAATAAAACAAGCCTGCCGGGATGCCGATGCTATCATAACAATCAGCAAACAAACCCGTGAAGACCTCATTCATTTTTACAATGTTCCGGAGAATAAAATTTTTGTGAGCTACCAAAGTTGTAACCCTATTTTTCAGCAAACGGTTGATGAAGCATACAAACAGATTGTAAAGAAAAGGTACCAGCTTCCTGATCAATATTTTCTATTTGTAAGTTCCATCGCCCCCAGAAAAAACCTGATAGCCGTTTGTAAAGCAATGGCTGTATTAAAAGATAAAATAGCCATTCCATTGGTTGTAATTGGTAATGGCAAGAAAGAAAAAGAGGATTGCAAAAAATTCATGTACCAAAACGGACTCTCCTCCAGGCTGATATTATTGAATGAAACGGAAGCCGCCAAAGGCGCCGACTTTACCACCGCAAAAGATTTTCCGGCCATTTATCAGCAGGCATTGGCTTTAGTATACCCATCCATATTTGAAGGTTTTGGTGCACCGTTACTGGAAGCGTTATGGAGCGGCTTACCGGTTATAAGCAGCAATACCAGCAGCCTGCCGGAAGTTGGCGGCGATGCAGCCTTATATTTTTCGCCCCATAATTATGAAGAACTTGCACAGCATATGCTAAGCGTTGCATCAAACAACACTTTAGTTGAAAACCTTCGTGGCAAAGGTTTTCAACAGGCACAGCATTTTACTACCCGGCAGTATGCAGATAGTATTATGGACATTTACAACAAATTAGTATGACAGATTTTGAAGATGATATTGTACACTGCCTTGAAGTTTTGCGGAACGGCGGTTTACTTTTATACCCCACGGATACTATATGGGGGTTAGGATGCGATGCCACAAACGCCGAAGCCGTTTTAAAGATTTACCAACTAAAAAAACGACCTGAGGAAAAAAGTTTGGTGATACTTATGGCGGGGCAAAAAGATATCTTTAAATACATAACGCAACCCAACCCGGCAGTGCCTGATTATTTAAAAACAACAACAAAACCAACAACGGTAATTTATGAAGGTGCAACAGGGCTAGCAGAAAACGCCGTTAATAAAGATGGTACAGTAGCTATAAGGATAACAGCCGATACGTTTTGCAGCCAGCTTATTAAAAGATTTAAAAGGCCTTTAGTTTCAACATCTGCAAACATTTCTGGTGATGTGGCACCTGCTGTTTTTGATGCCATAAAGCCACAAATAAAAAGCGGTGTTGACTATATCGTCAAACACCGCCGTGATGATTTAAGGGTTGTTGAGCCATCATCCATAATAAAATTTAACAGGGATGGTTCTGTACACATTATCAGGCCTTAATTATAAAAATGCCAGCCCGATGCCTAACTGTATGCTCTGGTTTTTCCACTTGTCTTTGTTATCTATATCATTTATATTATTAAGGCCAATGGCATAACGGCCATATACCCGAAGCGCACCAACTTTTAATTGTATACCTGCAAGCATACTTAAGTCGCCTTTTTTAAAAGCTTCTTTTCCGTTTTGAAAAAGATTTTTATTCTGGTCAAGTAGAATACCAAACTGAGGGCCAGCCTGGATTGTAAAGAACTTGGTGGCTTTGTAATCCAGCAACAATGGTATGCTTAAATACTTCAGTTTAATTTTTGAAACATTGTTTGGTGTAAGCCCTGTGTAAATTTTGCTAAACTCACTGCTGGTGTCTGTATTAATCTGGTTAAATAAAACTTCTGGCTGAAAGGCCCATTTGCTGCCAAGGCCAACTTCAGCAAAACCGCCTAAATGATATCCGTAGTCAAACTGATCTTTAAATGATTTTCCGGTTATTTTATTAATGTTGGTACCACCCTTTATACCAAGATGAATGCTTTGTGAGTGTGCAGTTGCAAATATCAAAACTGCTAAGGCAAGCGATGCGATTTTTGGTTTCATGTTTTTAAGTTTTAATTCAAAAGCCAATATATATGCCAGTGAAGTTTTATGCGTTATAATTTTTTGTTAATCAAACTTTTAAAACCTGTAGCCTAAGGTTAACATAAAAATGGATGTAAAGCGGCCAACATCTGTAGCCGGTAAATAGTAGTCAAAATATATTTCTGGCTCAATGGTAAATTTGCCGGTAACATAGCTTGCATCCAAATCCAGCCCTGTTGATTCTGCCTCGAATTTATTGTTTTGAAACTTAGGTAATTTTCCTTTTTTACTCAGGAACTGTGCAAGGTTTGTTGCATTGGTTTTATGGTGGATTGCAATTTGGCTGGAGCCTGCATTGAGCATTAAAGAAGGCGTGAATAAAATCCCATCATCTTCACCAAAAATTTTATCCCAAGTAAAATCATGTGCAACAGATGCTATAAGCCCAAATGATTTTAAATTGCTGGTGGTTGAATCGTAATACCGTCCCTGCCTTTTTTCTTCCCTGAAATCGCCGGTTGAATAATCAAAAGCAATCCCTGGTTTTAGCCACGCTTTTTTAAAAGCGATGGCTGTATAAAAATCATTTTGTATGGGCGAAGCATAAGACGAAAATTTATTCTTCACAAAAAAATGGGTGTAGGCAAGGGTAAAGTCGATGTACTTATTATCCTGCAACTGGTAACTAGGCGAAACAGAATATTGGTTAACGCCAAAACCGTAAGTAGTGTCATTCATAAGATTTGCACCCACTGAAATGGCCAATCCGCTTTTGTGTACATAGGCAAGCGAAGGCGAGTAAATAATATTATTTTCAGAAACCTGTTTAGAATTAAGGGCATTGTTCCTGATACTAAACAGGCGGTTGCCAATACCGGCACTTACCGTAAAATAAGATGGGTTATCATCGCCTGATAAAGCGCTCATCAGCTCTTTCATTATTTCGCTGGAATCTTTTGCAGATAATGTTGCAGTGGTGCCCTGTTGGGCAAAGCTTTTAAAATACACTGTTGAAAACAGTAATATTAACAGAAACAATTTTTGCATGTGGCTATGGTTAGGTTGATTGAGAAAGGGTAGACGTTAAAAGCCGATGGTGGTTTAACCGCTAAGGCCGTCTTTCGTTTTTCTTCAAACGGAGAATTAAAAAACTTATTTCCCCGGCAAAGCGGCTGTGGCCCTCATTTTTGTTAATTGGATGCAATTGTATTTTACCAAAAAAACTAATGGTTATTAAAATGTGGTAATGCAATTACCATTTGTTTGATGCGGATAACTCAATAAAATGCCTTAGCTTTGCGCCAATTATTTATAACGAGTATTGCATGAAATGCCCCAACAGGCTGTTGAATTTAGAATTTACTTCAAATTTTTAACTATAGAATTAAGTAGCAAAGCAACAGGCGTATAGCATATCATGTAGACCACTAAAAAAATTTACATGAATGCATTTGAAGCCTTAGGCTTAAACGAACAGTTAGTACAAGCTATTTCAGATCTTGGTTTTGACACCCCCACACCGATTCAGGAGCAAGCAATCCCCGTGTTATTATCAGGAACAACAGATTTTGTAGGCCTTGCACAAACAGGCACCGGTAAAACAGCGGCTTTCGGCCTTCCACTGTTACACCTAATCGACATTACACAAAGGCACCCACAGGCATTAATCGTTTGCCCTACCCGGGAACTGTGCCTGCAAATTACCAACGACTTAAGCACTTTTACAAAACATACCCGTGGCCTTTTTACTGAAGCTGTTTATGGTGGTGCTTCTATCACCATGCAGATAAGAAATTTAAAAAGGGGCGTACACATTGTTGTAGCCACTCCCGGAAGGCTGATCGATTTAATAGAACGTAAAGCAATAGACCTGCAAAAAGTAAAGTATGTGGTATTGGATGAGGCCGATGAAATGTTAAACATGGGTTTTAGGGATGATATTGATTTTGTTTTAAAGAACACCGTAAACCGTGAAAGCATCTGGTTGTTTAGTGCAACCATGCCACCTGAAGTTAGGGCCATTGCCAAAAACTTTATGACCAGCCCTAAAGAAATTACCGTTGGCAAAAAGAACAGTGGAAATGTAAATATTGATCACCAGTTTTTTATTGTAGCTGCACACCAGCGCTACGAAACTTTAAAAAGATACATTGATTTTAACCCCGGCATGTACGGCATTATCTTTACCCGTACAAAACTGGACGCACAGGACATCGCTGAAAAATTAGTAAGGGAAGGATATGAAATTGAAGCATTGCATGGCGACCTTACCCAACAGCAGCGTGACAAAGTGATGGGCCGTTTTCGCCAGAAAAATTTACAGTTACTTATTGCAACCGATGTGGCAGCAAGGGGAATTGACGTAGATGGTATAACCCATGTTATCAATTATGAACTTCCGGATGATATGGAAGTGTACACCCATAGAAGTGGCCGTACTGCAAGGGCTGGTAAAACCGGTATTTGTATCTCCATTTGCCATAGCCGTGAAAGCTATAAAATAAAACAACTGGAACGCATGGTGAATGCCCAGTTCCATAAGCTTGATGTGCCAAGTGGTAAAGATGTGTGCCGTAAGCAATTTTTCTTTTTTATGGATAAGTTAATGCAGGCCGATATCAGCAACGGGGATTATGAAACCTATATGGCTGACCTGCAGGAAAAATTTGCGGATGTAAGCAAAGAAGAAGTTTTGCAAAGAGTGGCAGCTTTAGAGTTTAACCACTTTTTAAAATATTATGAAAATGCGCAGGATTTGAACTCGAACCTCAGGGGTTCTGATATAAGAGGCGGTGAAAGGCGTGATGCAGGCAACAGGGAAAGCGGCAACCGGGATGGCAGCAGAAGGGAAAGAAATAACTTTCAGCATGATACCGGCTTTACACGTTTGTTTATAAACCTTGGCACAAAAGATGGTTTTTACAAAGCCAGCTTTTTACAATTTATTTTAGATGAAAGCAACCTGAACAAAGAAGTGCTTGGCCGGGTAGACATGAAGGAAATGAACAGTTGGGTGGAAATTGATAAAGCGGCAGCAGCAAAAATGATTAAGAGCATAGATGGTAAAAAACATAACGGCAGGCAGATAAGAATGAATGAGGCAGACGGAGGATTTAGAAAGCCAACCGAGGAAGGCAGGAGCGACAGGACCGAAGGAAGGAAGAGGATACCAGTAAGGGACAACCGCTGATCAGTTAACTTTTATAATGAAAACTACCGCTCAAAAAAGGCGGTAGTTTTTTTATGTTCAACAAGATAAGTAAGGCAAAATTGTGCAGCCAGGGGCTTAAGCAAACGATGCGGAATCCAGGTGCACCTTCGTCATTTCGTAAAAATGATTTTGAAGTTCGTGTACAAATATGGGTTTTAAAATATGCCGCTTCTCATCCCTGTACCAAATTTCCATGGATGCAAAATTGAACGGTGCGGTAAGCAAAATCCTGAACGCCCCTTTCATATATTTTACGGTACCATCATCATTTTGCACTTTGCTGAATTTTAATTTTGTCAGCTGTTCATCATCCAGCGGAATACCGCTAAGCTGTGATGTTTCAAACCAAAAATCTTGTGTGCCGGTATCTACGCAAACCTGTTTTTCATCACCATTTAAATTAGTTACTTCGCCTTGCAATATATCGCCACCGTTATCGGCCATCAGGTAATCACCTGTCTTAATTTCGTGAAACTTTATCATTACAAATGTTTTTGTTTATGTTTCAATTTAGCACTTTTTAGAAAAACAAAAATAATTGTGTTGCGAAAAATATTTTTATTCATTTGAGGATAAAATTTGCCGGTACATAAATCATCGGCCTGGCATTAATGTTCCTTAGTTTTGTAAAACCGATATCTTTTATAAACAAGTAACCATTAAAATTTTAAACGCTGACACGGATTGGCTTAATATCAGACACACATCATTATTTTGATGAAAGCATAAAAGAACATTTTAAGCATTGCGATGAAATATGGCATGGTGGCGACTTTGGCACTATTGCCATTGCCGGAAAACTTACCGGGCTTAAACCATTAAGAGGTGTGTATGGCAATATTGATGGTAACGACATAAGGGGTGTTTATCCGCTGCAATTGGTTTTTATGTGCGAAGGTGTAAAAGTGATGATGCGCCATATCGGTGGTTATCCGCCAAAATATAATCCTGAAACGAAGAAAGAAATATTGCTGCACCGTCCGGGGCTTTTCATCAGCGGCCATTCGCATATTTTAAAAGTGATGTACGATAACAAACTGGAATGCCTGCACATGAACCCGGGTGCGGCGGGTAAACAAGGCTGGCATAAAGTACGCACCCTCATCCGCTTTGCCATTGATGGCAAAAATATTAAAGAATGTGAAGTAATCGAACTCTGATGCGGCATCAGCCAAAAACATAATTGTCTTTTATCTATTTTCTACTGCACCCAATCTGCAATAAAAACATTGGTATCATGTGTGCCGCCATTATTGCGGTTGCTTGAAAAAATAAACTTTTTTCCATCCCTGCTAAACATAGGGAAGGCATCAAATCCTTTATCCCGGCTAACCTTCTCCAAACCATTTCCATCAAGGCCTGTAATGTACATGTTAAAAGGAAAACCCCTCTTGTATTCGTGGTTACTGCAAAAAATGATATGGCTTCCATCAGGCGTAAAATTAGGTGCCCAGTTGGCTTGGCCCAATGCCGTTACCTGCCGGGCATTTGTACCATCGGCATTGGCCACCCACACTTCCATATGCGTAGGTGCAACAAGGTTTTCTTTCAGTAAATCTTTGTATTCCTTTATTTCTTCCGTTGTTTTAGGGCGGCTTGCACGCCAAACAATTTTGGTACCATCCGGGCTAAACCATGCGCCGCCATCATAGCCAAGTGTATTGGTAATGCGCTTTACATGTTTGCCACTTAAATCCATGGTATACAAATCAAGGTCGCCATCCCTTAACGAGGTAAATAATATTTTATCCCCTTTGGGGGAAATGGTTGCCTCTGCATCGTAACCCTTTGTGCTGGTAAGCCGCTGCGTTATTTTGCCACTCGTATCTGCTCTATAAATATCGAAGCCTTCATACACTGCCCAAATGTATTTGTTGCCATACTTGCTCCTGTCTGGCACCGGTGGGCATGCCGTATCTGCAAGATGTGTTGAGGCATATAAAATATGTTTTCCATCAGGAAAGAAATAAGCGCAGGTAGTTCGTCCGGTACCGGTGCTTATTAGCTTTGGCTCAAATTTTTCATTGGCCGATGCAGGCAATTTGCCCATCCATATCTGGTCGCAGTTAATACCTTCCTTGGGGTTTGTTTTTTGGTATACAATGTATTTGCCATCAGCGCTGAAATAGGCTTCTGCATTATCGCCACCAGAAGTAAGTTGCCGTACATTGGCGAAATGTGCCTCCCCGGGAAACTGAACAGTATCTATTTTGTTTAATAACATGCCCAAAGGTTTGGCGGTTTTATATCCGCAAAAAACAACCATACTTACCAGTACTAGGAACGGGGCAATAAAATTTTTCATTTTACAAATTTGCTGTTAAAGATAAGTTGCATCCCTTAACACGTTGTAATAAAATAGCCGTTTTGATGTTTAAGCGCCTAATTTTACAACCTACATTTTTTCTCATGATAAGAAATATTTTGTTTGTTCTTTTCCTGGCTTGCGCCGGCATTGTTTCCTGTAACAATAGCGATGAAGCAGCCCTGCCATCAAAAGAAAAAGAGTTACGGGAAGCGATTGCACAGCACCCGGATTCACTTATCCTTACCGAAAACCTGATTCAATATTTTAGGGATAACCACAACTTTGGTAATGCTATTGGCGAGACAGAAAAAGCAATCCGGAAAGACAGTACCAATGACCGTTTGTGGGATATCAAGGCCACGTTACATTTTGAAAATGCAGATACTTTACATGCAATTAAAAGCTTTGAACAAGCAATAGCATTAAGCCCGCAGCCAGCATACCTGATGTCGCTTGCATCGCTGTATGCCCAAACAAAAAACGTACAGGCACTTGGCCTTGCAAACAGGCTGCTGACCATGCCGAAGGCTGGCGCAGAGAAGCAGGCCTATTTTATAAAAGGCCTGTACTATTCTTACTCCGGTGAAAAAGAAAAAGCCATTCCTTTTTTTGATACCTGCCTTGCAATAGATTATACCAATGTGTTGGCTTACCGTGAAAAAGGTATTTGCTTATACGACCTTGGTAAATACGAAGCAGCGATTGCAGTAATTGAAAAAGCAGTAGCATTGCAAAGCAATTATGATGAAGGCTATTATTGGCTTGGCCGCTGTTATCAAAAATTAAACCAGCCCGGTGATGCCATCGAAAATTACAAAGCAGCCATTGCCATTGACCCTGATTATGCAGAGGCAAAAGATGCAATGGTAAAAATGAATGCTAAATAACAACCAGGATTTTTAATTCATATTTTTTTAAAATAAGCAGCAACAAAACATAAAATATAAACTATACAGCATGGCCCTTATCGCACCTTCCCTTTTAGCTTCCGATTTTTTGCAGTTACAAAAAGAATGTGATATGCTCAATAACAGCCAGGCAGATTGGTTTCATCTTGATATTATGGATGGCCGTTTTGTGCCAAACATCAGCTACGGGCCAATGCTGGTAAAATTCTTTCGCAATGCCACCAACAAGTTTTGTGATGTGCACCTGATGATTGAAGAACCGGAAAAATATACCAAAGAATTTAAGGAGGCTGGCGCAGATGGATTAACGGTACACTATGAAGCCTGCCCGCATTTGCACAGCAACATACAACAAATAAAAAGCCTTGGCATGAAGGCCGGCGTTGCTTTAAACCCACATACACCGGTTGAGCTGTTAAAAGATATTTTGCAGGATATTGATATGGTGCTGATCATGAGCGTTAACCCTGGTTTTGGCGGCCAGTCTTTTATACCGCATACCATAAATAAAATTGCCCGTATAAGGGAAATGATTGATGAACAACTCCTGAACATAAAGATAGAAGTTGATGGTGGCGTTACCCTTGAAAATGCAAAGATGATTGTTGATGCAGGCGCAGATGTGCTTGTTGCAGGCAGCACTGTTTTTAAAAGTGTCAGCCCAGTTCAAACCATCCAAGCGCTAAAGTCTATTTAAGCGAATCGGCCATTTGCCTTAGCACATCTGCTGATTGCCTTACCCACTGCGGTTCCTGGCGGTTCCAGTTATATTTTTTGGAAATGATATTTTCCAGTAATTGCTGCCCTTGTACAGCCTGGTCTTTATTGTAAAAGCAGTTTATCCATTTGGTGCCTACCTTTTCTTTATTGATAATGGATATACCGCCGCTGTACCATTTAAAACAAGATGGCAGGCCATAAAAAGAAATGGTAGCTGCCTTGCGGTCGGCATTGTCTTTAAAAAATTTACTGTAAAAATTTACGCAGCCAATAACCCGTTCTTTAATTGCATCATCCGTTTCTGAATGCAAAGGTTTAATGCGCCATTTATTGTTAGCAGGATAAAACGGTTCATCGGCTACATCCTTTTGTTTTCTTCCATCGGCAACAAATTTTATTGCGGGCTCTTTGCCATTTTGTAACAACAGGTTTTTAACGCCGATGGCTTTTAACTGCAGGTCTTTTTTTGAACCATCTGTAAATACAATGCTGATGTGTTTTGTCTTTTCATCCAACACCCACTTGCCGGTTTTCATATTGTCCCTCGGGCTTTGCACCACCTGGCCATCTTCAAAAAAATGGTAACTTCTAAAAGGGATATCGAGGTCGCCGCCACTGGAGTTGCCGTTTAAAACCCCGTCATCAATATCTTCTTTATCTTCCCAATTTTGACAGAGCAGTTGCGGCATGCTGCTGGCTGCAGTAAGCACAACAAGCGAAGCCGAAACAGCATCTTTAGCGGCTGATTTTGTATCGGGATTTTTTTTACTGTTGCCATTACAGGCAATCATAACAACGGATAAAAAGAGTATTGCGGATAACGTAGTTTTCAAAATTTTTTTTTCAAAAATAAATAGAAGCAATTAAATGGCAACAGTAATTTAAAAATAGCTTTTGTATAATTACCCATTCGTCCTTACATGAATCATCTGCCCAAAATGCATAAACATATCTGTTGCCGGCACCTGCGCTTGTCCCTGCTGTTACAATAGAAATATTTACCTTCATGCCATGAGAGTATTCATAGCCTTTGTGTTATCCTTATTTTTATTAACTGCTGCTGCCCAAAAAAAAACTGCTTTTATTAAAGGGCTGGTATTGGATGAAAATGAAAACCCCCTTGCCCAGGCGTCGGTTATAATTTTAGGCAACCGCACCGGCATTGTTACAAATGACAGTGGTTTTTTTCGCATTAAGGTTACGGCAGCCAAGCCTATAGCCCTTGTTTTTTCGCATACCGGGTATACAGAAAAACAACAAAATTTTTACTTAAGCAATGGCGAAGAGGAAAAAATATCCCTGCGGTTAGACAGGGACGGCAAAACGCTGCAATCCGTTACTGTGGCCAATGACAGGGAAAGAAAAGAAATTGGCCTGGTTAAAATTAACCCTAAAAATGCGGTGGTGCTGCCCAGTACAATTGGCGGTGTGGAAGGGCTTATAAAAACCTTGGTTGGCAGCAACAATGAGCTAACATCCCAATACAATGTACGTGGCGGTAACTACGATGAGAACCTGATATACATTAATGACTTCGAAATCTTCAGGCCCTATCTGGTAAGGAGCGGACAGCAGGAAGGGTTAAGTTTTATTAACCCGGAGCTTGCCAGAAATGTAAACTTTTATAACGGAGGCTTTCAGGCAAAATATGGGGATAAGATGAGCAGCGTGCTGGACATCCAATATAAAAAACCAAAAACATTTGGTGGCTCGGTTTACGTAAGTCTGTTAGAACAGGGCCTAAACCTGGAAGGCCCCGCAAAAAAAGAAAAACTCACCTACCTGTTTGGCGTGCGCAATAAAAGTAACCGCAATGTATTAAGCAGTCAACAAACACAAGGCTCCTACATACCTTCTTCGGCAGATGTGCAGGGCTATGTTACCTACAAATTAAATGCAAACTGGCAGCTTGAATTTTTGGGCAATTATTCTGTTACAAAATTTACGCTGATACCAGAATCTGCCCAAAAAACCACTTCCGTTTTTTCACCCCTTTTTACTGCCAACCTTGGGCTGGATATATTTTTTGACGGGCAGGAAAAAGATGGCTACAACACCAGTCTTATCGGGCTTACGGCCATACACCAACCCAACAAGAAAATACAGATAAAATGGATGTTAAGCCGTTTTGAAAATAAAGAAAAAGAAAACTTTGATATTGGTGCTGCCTACTTATTTGGCGACCGTGACTTTGACAGGACAAGCAGTACCTACGGGCAAATTGTTAACCCATTGGGTGCAGGCTATTATCAAAACTATGGCCGCAACAGCCTTGATATAAAAGTATATACCGCCGGGATAAAAGGAAGTATTGACAAAGGAAAGCACTTTATACAATTTGGTAACAGCATAGAACAAACGAACATCAATGATAAATTGTATGAATGGGAATACCAGGATAGTGCAGGGTATTCGCTGCCCGTAAACACGGGCAACCTGAACTCTTTTTTAATGAATACTGCCAACTTAAGTATCCAAAAATACAGCGGTTACGTGCAGGACAATACCAATTTGATCAGCGACAAAAAAGATATTTCGCTGCAGGCTGGTATACGCTACAACTACAACTCACTCAACAAAGAATTGGTGGTAAGCCCCCGTGCACAGGTAAGCATAAAACCATCCTGGAAAAAAAACGTGGTGTTTAAACTTGCCGCAGGCATTTACGATCAGCCCCCATTTTACCGGGAATTGCGCAGGTATGATGGTAGCCTGAACACCGCCATCAAATCGCAAAAGAGTTATCAGGTGGTTGCTGGCATGGAGTATAACTTCAGCAATGCTTACCGGCCCTTCAGGATAACAACGGAAGCTTACTATAAAAATTTACGGGATGTAATTCCGTATGATATTGATAATCTCCGCATTCGCTATTCAGGTGAAAATAATGCAAAGGCTTACGCATATGGAATTGAAACAAGGGTGTATGGCGAGCTGGTAAAAGATGCAGAGAGTTGGCTTAGTATCGGGCTGATGCGTACCAAAGAAAAGATAGCTAATGATTACTATTATAATTACCTGAATGCTGCAGGCGAAACCATCACGTCTAAAACAACGGATCAGGTGGCGGTTGACAGTATACGCCAAAATGCAGGCTGGGTAAGGCGCCCATCTGACAGGCTGATTACTGTTGGTCTTTTTTTACAGGATTATCTTGCCACCAATAAAAATTTTAAAGTGCACCTTAACATGATTTACGGAAGCAATATGCCGTACAATATCCCCAACAGTACCCGTTACCGTAATGCGTTAATTATTGACCCTTACCTGAGAATTGATATTGGCTTTAGTGCATTGTTGTTAAGTGAAAAAAGCAAGCGCCGAAGCCATAGCCCCTTTAAGGATTTTGAAAACATCTGGGCAAGTTTTGAAGTATTTAATTTAATTGACCGCTCCAACACCATCAGTTACCAATTGATAAAAGATTTCAGCAACACGGTTTACAGCATCCCCAACAGGCTTACCCCAAGGCTTATAAATTTTAAAATTGTAGGCCGGTTTTAAAGTTTAACCAACTCCTTCGTCAGCGAACAATTTTAAAATTTACAAAGCGCTTTTGGTGGCTATTTAATTTTTTTTCTTAAAAACTGTACCGTATGCCGAATTGCATTTGCCATCTCGATAACAAATCAGGGCTGGATACAAATGTTTTTGTTTGGGATGGATCAAACTGAAAATTAGGTACACTGTTTACAACAGATGTTACCGACACTGGCTGGTAGTAGCCCGAGGTTGATGCATACTTTCTTACCCCCCATTTACTGCTAAGCATGTTTCCAAAATTTTGAACATCTACGCTTAATTGTATGGTATGCATGCTGCCACCTGCTTTCACTTTAAAGTCCTGTAATATCCTTACATCTATTTGGCTAAACCATGGTGTTGTTGCCCCGTATTTTTCAGTATACTTTCCCCTCAGTTTGTTCAGGTAATTATCTTGCGCAATAAACTGCTTAAAAGCCGCCTTTTGTGCAGCAGCATTTTGAACGTTGCCATTTACATCTGTAAGCGAAACAAAATTCATTTTATCAACCTCACCATCTGTAGGCACGTACATGATATCGTTGATGGCAGTACCGTCATTATTAATATCCCCACCATACACATAACCGTAGCGGTTACCCGAAGTAAGGGTACCAAAAACAGATATAGTAGTAGCCATATTTTTATTTGTGCCATACTCATATTTTTTAGAAGCCACAGCTATAAAACGATGGGTGTTGCCATACAATGATGGTGTAAGGCGGGCTTCGTTGGCATTATTTAAAATAGGGTTCCTGTCAAAAGCATCACTTGATATTTCTGCAGATATAGAACTTGCATCTTTAGAAATAAGATAATTATAAGCCCCCATAAGGTAAAGGCCTTTGGCAAAATAATGTTGCGCCTGCAGGCTTGCCGTAAACTGGTACCCTTTATTGGTATTGGTAAAAACGTACGTATTGTTGGTTGAAAAAGGCCCATCAGTTCCCTTATTTGATGCGGTATAAATTTTCCTGGTATCGCCTGTTCCGCTTGCCAAAATGCCCGTTGGTGTACCAAGGTTATAATTGCGTACCATTTGTGCATGTACATCTTTAGAAAA
Source organism: Ferruginibacter sp. (assembly GCA_965249755.1). Lineage (GTDB taxonomy): Bacteria > Bacteroidota > Bacteroidia > Chitinophagales > Chitinophagaceae > Ferruginibacter. The sequence goes on along the minus strand of CBDFMT010000004.1, from coordinate 4,777,480 downwards.
AGCAACATCCGCTGTAATTACCGTACCGCCTGGTATTTTAAAATCAGTACCAATATTGGTGCGCCATATCTGTGGCCACCTGAAATTTTGGGCGGTTACATTGTAAAATCCGGTATAGGGGTTTGCCAATTGGTTACCTACCCAAACAAAGGGAAAGCGACCGGTAAATAAACCTGAGCCACCCCGTAGCTGAAATGTTTTATCATCATTTACATCGTAATGAAAACCTACCCGTGGCGAGAATAAAGGCGTGCCTGAAGGCAGTTTGGTATTATCCAATTGCTTGCCTACACCGTTGGTAACCCGGTTTCCATTTTCATCATACAATACCTGGTCATCATTATTGGCAACTGTTGGCGAGCCTTGATCGTAGGTACCTTTAAAGGTGCCATTTCCATTAAAATTGGGGTTTTTAAAACTTGCATTTAAATAGATGGGCTTATCTACCCTAACCCCATAGGTTAATTTAAAACGGTTGTTTACCTGCCATTCATCCTGTATATAAACTGAGGCCTGCGCAACGGTTAAATAATAGTAAGTCCATTGGCCAGCCGCTGCCCTGTTTTTGGCATAGTTTACATCAACATCCAAGGGATAAGCGCCGAATACAACGTTGCCGCTTACAGGCACACTGTCTTTAAATGTTTTAAGATCTATACCATTAAAAACCGATGGCCCATAACCGGTTAGGTTAAAAGAATTGGCAAATTTGAAGGATTCAAAAGAGCCACCGATGGTAATGTTGTGGTTCTTTTTATAGATGCTAAAATCGTTCGTTGCCTGAAAGGCATCTTGGTTTAAAATGTTATTGATGGAAAATGGTTCATGCCCTGCTATGATATAACTGGTGCCGTATTTGGTAATGTTAACCACAGGAAAAGGCGTAGAGAAAGGATATCTTCTATCCCGGAAAGAGGTATATACCAACCGGAGTTTGTTAGACATTTCACTGCTAAAATTTGATTTTAATTCAGCGTTAAAGGAGTTTAATTTATTTACAATTTTATAGCCGGCATTTCTAAACTGTAGCGTGTTGTAATCCGGTCCCCTGCTGCGTATTGAGCTGGGGTGCGCAGGTTTTTCTTTGGATGCATCCAAGCCATTGTAGGTAAAAGAAAGCTTATGGATGGAGTTAATATTCCAATCCATTTTATACAGCCATTTATAATTTACCTGGCTAAATGTATAGCCCTGATAAGGTCCGGTTTCGTAACCAAACTTAGTTTTAAGGATGCGGCTAACATCATCAAGGTCTGATTGTAAAACCCTAGACGTATTTGATTTACCGGCATTGGACGAAGTTTGCGCAACATAGCTGCTGGCCGCATCTTTACGCTGCTCAGTTTCAAAGCTTGCAAAATAATAGAGTTTATTCTTTTTAAAAGCACCACCTAAAGTAAACCCTGCCTGCAACTGGCTAAGGGCCGATATGGATTGTTTGGTACCATCAACAGTTTTTCCTGTAAGGCCCTTATTTCGGTAAAATGCATAAACCGTTCCACTTGTTTTATTCGTACCAGATTTTGTTACTGTGTTAACCCCTGCGCCTGTAAAGCCCGCCTGGGTTACATCGTAGGGCGCTATGTTTATTTGTATCTGGTCAATAGCATCCAGCGAAATAGGTTGTGCGCCAGTTTGGCCACCGGGCGTGGGCGCATCAAGGCCAAAAGGATTATTGAACACTGCACCATCTAAAGAAAAATTATTGTACTGGCCGTTGCGGCCTGCAAATGAAATTCCATTGTAGGTTGCAGATGCAGATGGGGCAAGCCTTAAGTAATCATCAGCCGAACGGGATATGGTTGGCAATGCCCTCAGCATCTTATTGCTGATGTTTGTGGAAGCACCTGTTTTACGGTCATCAAAAATTTTAGAGGTACTGGTTACGGTTACAGCAGCAAGGTCCTTAGTGCTTTCTGTAAGCGAAAAGGATAATGAATTATTGAGGCCAAGCTCCAAAATAATATTATCCTGGGTTGAGGGGTGAAAGCCCATTGAAGTTACAGTAACAGAGTAAGGGCCACCAACACGAAGGTTGGGAACAGTAAAGCGGCCATCTGACAAAGTAACCAAAGATTGCTTAATGCCTGCATCCGGATATTGGACCAATACCGTTGCGCCACTTACTGGCTTGCCGAGTACATTTTTAACTACACCGGCAATGGTTGCTGTAGTAACTTGTGCCATTGAAATGGCATATAGAAAAACAGAAATAATGAATACACCAATTTTTTTGGGGGAGAATTTAGTTATCATGTTGTTAGTTTTGGTGTATAAAAATAAATACAATGTGGCATCAACCAATATTAAAAATCCACTTTATTACCTATTTTAGAAAGTTTGTTTCAATTTATCTTCCCTTAGATAAAAATTTTAATCAAAGCTCTTTTACTTTAGAATATATAATAAAAAACACTGTAAATTTTAATCAAGATGATTTTAAAAAAAAAGGTGCCTGCCAGCATTTTATTGGTTGGGGTTTTTATGTTGGGCATATTTAAAAGTGGTGCCCAGCAAAAAATATTATCCCCAAAATATGATGTTGTCATCTCTTTTAACAGCATTTGTTGTGGCGCACCGTCAGATGATTTTTTGAAAGATTTTGTTGCAAAATGTATAAAGGTTTATAATACCGGAATTGAGGGTTGGCAAACCGGTGCATGTGGCCGTGAGGGAGAATACAAAATACTTTTATCAGCCGCCAAATTAAACAAGGCAAAAAAACTTAAGTTTATGGATTCCCTCAAAAAAATTATAGAACAGCGCAACGGGAGCAACAAGAACGCCAATGCAAGTACAGGCAGTATCACAATCGATTACAACCTTTCTGCCGAGTCTATCCAAAACTGCAGGGGGCAAATTGTACCCTGGAATAGTTCATCAAAAAAGAAAAAATAGGCCATCACTTTTTGGCCGCTACATCGTCACGTTTCTTTTGCTGCAATAAAATATCCTGCAAATGTGGAGATACTTCCTGTTCCAGTACTTGAGGGGCAATATCCAGAACGTGTGGGTTGTTAACCAATTGCAGCCAAGGCTTCGGGCCATTAAAGTTATAAGCTCCAAATACAATAACGGGGGTTCCTTTTGCTATTGCGCTGTCTTTGCCTTCAGCGATAAACTGATCTGCCCAGGTGTATAAATAACGGGCATCACCTTCCTGTAACCTAAGGCATGAATGTGAGGCAGGATAACCCGGCAGTGCATATTGGTGCCATCCAATGCCTTGTTTGTTTTCAATATTAAAGTTCCATTTTAACTTCCATTCATCATCTACCGTACTGATCGTTTCTTCAGCTTTCCAGTTGGCGTAGTAAAGACCGGTTGGCGTAGGATCTTTTTTTCTTCCCATATTTGTAGCACCTGTATACACCAGTTCACCATTTTCGTATGCCCCAAAAGTTTGGGATGGATAAGAGAAGAAAATAATTTTTGAAACGTTTTTTAGATAAGGTACACTTACCGGGAAAGGAAGATAACTTTCCAAATCACCATTTAAGTCAGATGGCAATACAATACTATCCATGTTGCTCAAATGTTCAACGTCAGTTCGGTTAACTGATAAAATGATGTGGAGTTTTGCTGAATCGTACACTTTTAAACTGTCCCTCATCCATTTTTTCGTCTTCGTAAAATAGTAATTTAATGCTGCCGGCTTTTTAATATCCCGGTGTTTAATTACTTTAGTTTGGAAGGTGGTATCTTTTCTTGGACCTTTGTCCTGACTTTTGTTTTTAAGGTTATTACAAGAAGCCAGTAGCACTGCAACTACAAACAACAAAATGACACAGTGATTTGCCCGAACGATTCTTATCATGCGAATATTGAAATAATTATCATGCCATAATCAGATAGCTTAGTTTTTGTGAATTTGTCATTCTTTAGGGATAACTAAAACATTTTGAAGTTATAGATATTAACATGCTGCTGATAACTTTTAACAATGGAAAAATTTAAGCGGCATGGTTTTCGCTAATTTTGCGTCAGGTCGCTTCTCCTTAGTGATGGTGTAAAGTTGATTATAGATTAACTGAGAACATATCCAATGCACTACGGCATTTTTCGGAAGTACATGCAGAGAAGCAGAGGGAAAAAGAGTTTTGGTAAAACCAAAACTCTTTTTTTATTTATGCCAGCCACTACACTTTTTTTATTTTATTTCCCTTTCAATTCGTCTATCCGGAATAAGCCAGACCAGTGCTACTATAATGTAACATGCAAGGCCAACAAATGTGTAAAAAAAGCACATTACAATAGCAAAAGCATAGATAATCACAGATATTATTCCTTTCTTATCCCAACCAACTGCCTTAGCCAGCCGCTGATTATTAATTGCTTTATCAACCAACTGTCTTTCTAAAATGTAATATGCAACACCGGCCATCAGCAAGACGGTTCCATAAAGCATTACCGGCCATTTTGTAAAATTATTTTCCCCCATCCACCCGGTTACAAAAGGCACTAACGATAGCCAAAAAAGAAGGTGGTTGTTTGCCCACAACACTTTGCCATTAATTTGCTGCACCGCATGTAATAAATGATGGTGATTGTTCCAGTAAATACCGATATAAATGAAACTGAGTACATAAGATGAAATGATGGGTATAAGTGGCAGCAAGGTTTGGGGTTTATCCCCATGTGGAACTTTAAGTTCAAGCACCATAATAGTAAGGATGATTGCCAACACCCCGTCGCTAAAAGCTTCCATTCTTGCTTTTTTCATAACCTTGTACTAAAGTTGTTTATCGTATGATTGAAAGTTATCTTTACTTGCTGAAGCAACCACACATTATTAAATAAATTTTTAAAATATTTTTCCGTGGCATTTCACAAAAATTCAATGGTGTCAGTTGCTTTGTAAATTGAATTGTAGCATGTTTATTGCTTCAGGAAAAATAATAATTTTTATTCTATGCAGCTCTCCTTTATAAAAAATATACAGTTTACCAAATTGATAAAAGCCGATGGACGGCTCAGGGAATTTAATTTCAGGAGATACAAAACGGGTAACCAACCTGATGTGTTTTCAATTAACGTTGTAGATAACCGTGATAACAGGATTATATTCGAAATGCACAAAGTAGACAGTGCCTGGAAAATTACCAAGCAACAATTGCCTGCCTGGATTATGGAAAATGAAAAAGCATTTCATGAAAGTATTGACGAGGAATTAAAGAATGCTTAGTCGAATTTATTTCACCAACAGCTTTAATAAAACCGTTTTTTTCCTTTAAGATATTTCTCTTCGAGAATTTGGTTCAATGGTTTTTGATAGACTTTACTTTCTACCCAGGAAATGATATCGAGATAGGCAAAGCTTCTTGTTTGATACCGGTTTTTTTCAAGCCCTTTTATACTATGAAGGAACTTTTCTAACTCTGGTTGCAGCTTTAACCTCGACAGTTGAAATGAATTCCGCAAAAACTTGAACATTGCCTCTTCCACAACAGTTAAGTTTTGCATTTTTGCCATAAAACGGTAAACTGATTTTATGAGCGATTCAATAATATCAAAATTACCCAGTTCATAGTGGGCCATCAAATGCAGTAAACGGGCATAGCATTGCAAATCGTTCCTCATTTCAACGCTGCCATTAATAATTTTTTGCAGGTAATCAATGGATACATCGTATTGGCCTGCCCCAAAGTATAAATTGGCAATCTTGTAGTTAAAAACGAGTACCCTGTGGTTGTCAATGTAGAGCGAATATTCCTGTAACTTTTCTTCGATGCCTTTTACGAGTTTCAGGCCATCTTTAAAATTACCCAACATAAAATGCTGGTTAATTTTAGATGCACTTATGTACACAAATGTTTGTATTCTGTGGTTGTCATGTTGGTTGGCGAGTGGTGTGAGTGAAAACGATTCAAACTCTTTTAAAGCAATTTCAAAACGCTGATAATTCCTTAAATCAAAATGTGCGTTTAAAAGGTTGTGCATGCCTTTGATGTAATAACCTGTTTCTACTTTAATCATTAAAGGTTGCTCGTTAAAAATATCAACCCATTTTTGGGCATAGCGGTAATACATCAAAAAATCCTGGCGGATAAAAGCATACCAGCAATAGCATTGATAAAGATATAAACGCTCATAAAAACCAATTTGAAAAAAGGAACCCGCCGGCAAATTTTTATCAAGGAACAGCTTTACATTGTCCTCATCTTTTTGATTGCGTGCATGGCCATTTTTGATGTACCAACTGTACAATTGCAAGGCGAGGTTAGATAACCTGGAAACCATATCCACCCTGCTGTTTACTTCAATTGCTTCTTGTGATAATTGCTCCCCCCTGTTCTGCATACTCCTGGTAATATGGAGTGTCTCAATTTTCTTTTCCCATGAAATTACCTGGGTTAAAAAATTAAACTTATAGTGAACTTTAGCAACATCTTTAAGCTTTTCTAATATTTTTAAACTTTGTACGTATAGCCCTTTGTTGTATAATATCCTGGCATAATCCAATTGTTCGTTCAATTGCAAATCTATACTCTCTGTACTTTTTAGTAGCCTTAAACTGGAAAGGAGTTGCTTGTATAAGTGTACTTTAATGTTTGAAAGTTGCGGCTTCTTTATAGACAGAAGTCTTTTCAATAATAGTGTTTCATCATATTCGTCTAATTTATCTAAAGCGTCAAACAGTTCTATTATCTTTAAATTTTCATTTCCCGAACTTCTTTTTATATATAATTTAAAATTTCGCTTTTCCGCTTTCTCCAGCGATTTAATAAGCTGAAATAATGAATCGGTAAATCTGTTGGGCATCATTATTAATTTTTGCTACAATATAATACCAGCAAGCATTTTAGCATTTAAAAATTGCTTACCCATAATTAAAACACTCATAATTTGATTATGAGCGTAAAAAAACACACCCTACCTTCATAAAAGAAAGTGAAGATGTGTTGAAAGTTATGGCAGGCAATCGTAAAAAGCAACTTTAAATTGAGTTGCAAAAGAAAAGAAGTTTAAACTGTCAATCAGTTTTTTTTATAAGAGTTTCATATGGCAAGCAATCGTTAAAGTTCTTCCGTTTCTACGGAGGAACTATTTTTTTGTCCTGTAAAGTAATAGCTTTTTATCTTTAAAATCAAATTATTATTACCTTTTTTCTGAAAAAATTGCTCCTTTCTGACACTTCAAATTCTTTAATCCTGCTTTTCATTATTTTCCGGATAGATTGTTTCCCCTTTCGCATAATACCAAATAATCCTGTTCATTTTGTTATCATCTCCACCATCTACATCTTTAAAAACTTCGTTTTGTGATTGCAGCGCAAACTTTCTGGCCTTGCCTGAAAGGCTATGCAATGGTTTGTTCATCTTATCAAACGGAATATTATTTGGCAGATAATTGTAACCAATATTGTTTTTAGTATTGGTGAAACAATCCGTCATTAAACGGGCAGTACCATCCATTAAATTCATAGGTGGCAACCCCAAAATTTGCTCTATTGTCCTTAGCATACTTGTTTGGTTATAGTTAGCCGTAACAAGCTTTCCGCTGCTGTAAGGGCTTATGGTTAAGCCCACTGTGCGATAAGCGGAAATATGGTCCCATCCGCTTTGAGAATCATCTTGTGTTATAAATATTACGGTACTGTCCCAAAATTTGCTTTTAGTAATCATATCTACAATGCGGCCTGTTGCAAGGTCATTGTCGGCCACCATCGCATCCGGTGCAGGAAAATCCGGCGAAGTGCCGGCACTATGGTCATTCGGCAGGGAGAGCAATAACAAATCTGGCAACACACCGGCTTGCTCATAATCCTTCCACTCTTTAATAAAAATATCTGCACGCAACTGATCAGTAAAATGTATATTATCGCAATCCGGATAAGCGGGAGAAATAATTGGCCGGATACGGTTGATGGTACTGGTATTGTACCAATTTATGGCTGCGCCAGATGTATAATTACTATAAATATCCGCCCACTTTAATTTAGTATCATACTGCGTTTTGCAAGCTTCACCATATACCCTTACCGTTTTGCCGTGATCAAGTGCATGGTTCCAGATAAAGCCGCTTCTGTTATATACCAATGCATCTTCTTGCCGGTGCGGATAACTCCTGAACCATGCCCTTACATTTTTTTCAACGTAGTCAGATACCATGCCTGCGTCTGTCCATTGATGGCCTTCGGCAGATGATTTACCAGATGCATAATAATCGTCCATCCATCCAAACTGCTTTGCCAGGGCATGCATGTTAGGCGTAACCTTTTCACCAAAAACACAGAGGGAGCTATCGCTTTTTCCAATGCCCATATCACCAAATACCTGGTCGTATGTTTTATTTTCTTTTATGATGTACACTACATGCTTAAATACCGAAGGTTCTCCCAGCCGCTCCGGTACAGGCACTGCCGCTATCCCTTTGCGGGCAGGCATAGCAAATTGTTCTACCCGGTTCAGCATACTTAGCTGTGCCACCTGTTGCGTATAATCCTGCAAAGCCTTTTTATCGGGTAATGGTATTATACTTACCGATGCAAGCTGTTCATGTATTTCGCTGGAGTGCATTTCCGGGTTTACCACATTGGCACCATCCCCTTCCAGGTTGGCAACCACCAATGCGTTGCCAGATAATTTTAAGCCACCCGGGTATGCTTCGGCAGGTATATATCCTTTTATAAATGAAATGCCGTTACCATTAAGGCTTGCTTTTTTACCCAATACAACAACCGCAATTGCATTATCAAACCCATTGGCAACATAAAGGATAGAACCTGCATCATTAATAGTTAACGCATCAGGGGTGCTGCCCTGCAAACTATTTTTACCCTTTAATATGCCTGCATTAATGGTTTCACTTACCACATTATTTTTTGTATTGATAACAGAAATTACATCATTTGAGCCGCAGGCAACGTACACAAAACGCCCATTGCCTGAAGCAGTTATTGCCGTAGGGTGCAGCCCTGTACTAATATTTTTTATGCCTTTTCCCGTTGCAGGATCAAGAACAATTACGCTGCCTTCTGCCGTAGCACCAGTTACCGGGTTTGTATAAGCCAGGCCCCATGGCACCCCTGCCCTCTCCTTTAAACTATCGGTGGCATTATTGCCAGCCCAGTTTGTAACATAAATTTTATTATTCGCAACGGTTATACCATATGGGGCAACACCTGTTGCAGCCCGCCATACCATGCTTCTATCTTTCCATTTTATTTTTAGCAACTCGTTGTTGCCATTTACAACAACATAGATATAGCGTGTACCCTTTTCCGTTGTAACCGCTATTTCGTTTGGCAATGCATTAACTGCGGGTGCCTGCTTTTCAACAGGTATATCAGTTATCTTTCCTATTTCTTTATTGTATTCAGCTATCATAACTGATGAATGGCCACCGTCTTTTTGGGCAGCACCCCACAGGATATATGTTTTGTCGTTTTCAACAAAAGTTTTAATGCCTGAATAGGTTGACATGTAGTTTTTGTATTTGGCATCATCTGCAAAAGACCATCTGCCGGTTATTTTTTTTGTTGTCGCATTTACAATGGCAATGCCATACCTGTCTTCAATTACAAGTTGCCTTCCATATGGCAATGCTGCAACATCCAATGCATGGTTTTCAAGTTTAGGGTTACCGAAACGTATTACCTCACCAGCACTTTTTAGTATGCGGTTAAACGGCATCAAACGCAGTGAATCGCCCCTTCTTAATAAAAAATCAGACAGCGCAACAATGTGGTCAGTATTAAGATAATCTGCTTTCAATGCCATCATTTCTTTCCATGCAACGGGCATATCCGGACAGCCATAAAACCGTATCGGCTTTTTTAAAGCGTGTGCATTGCTGATTAACGATGCCACTATTTTAACAGCAGAATCCGGCATCGGGCCAATACCTTTCCACTTGCTATACCTTGCAAACTCATCACTCAGCATGGCAATTTTTGGTAAGGCAGTGGCGCTGTACTTAACGTCTGCATTTCCATCAAACCAAATAAAAGAAGGATAGTTTGAATACAATTGCTGGCCAGGCCTGTTGCCTGTAATAACCACCCGTACTGTTTTGTTGTTAATTATTAAAGGGTATTTTTTAAGTAAGGCCACAAGTGTCTGCAAGGTATTTATGCTATCGGTTTTAATGTCTATCAGCAATTGTAACCGGCGGCTGGTATCACTATAGACAAAACCATTATTTTTTTTGATGGCCTCTGCAAGCGGCTGCAGGTACATCCCTTCTAAGGTATGGGCAGGGGTAACATGTGCTGAATCATGTGCTACCAGCAACTGCCCGTTGCGCAGATGAATGTCTGCTTCGATGGAACCAAACTGTTCGTTGTATGCCTGGTAAAATGGAATGTGCTGCTCGTAATCATTGTGGGAGTGGGCATTTGCCACCGTGTAATTGGCAGTTTGTGCAAGGGCGGTAAAGCTGTTTATTGTGAGGGCCATGCCCAGCAGCATTCTCTTATTTTTCATCATACCAAAACATTATTTAAACTGGTTAATAACAACAGTAAAATATTATACAACATTCTTTCATTAGCCTCTTTCAAAAATGTAATGAACGTTAATTTTAGATTAAGTTCTGTTTTAAAGCTTTTACGTTTCACCGAAAAAAATAAAAAAATGATATTGTGCTTGTGCCAGACATCAAATTTATTACTTCCAAATATTCCAGAAATACTATTTTTAATTTTATAAAAAATTCATCAACATGAAATTAAAAGCAATTTTTTTTATAATGGCAACCCTGTGTTGCAACTGTATAATTGTACATGCCCAATATATAAGCCCCGCAGAAATTGATACCCTTGTACAAAAAACACTTACCACATTTGATGTGCCCGGCATAGCCGTAGCGGTGGTAAAAGATGGAAAAATTATACATGCAAAAGGATATGGCGTACGCTCATTAAACACCCGGCAAAAAGTAGATGAGCATACGTTATTTGGAATAGCATCTAACAGCAAAGCCTTTACTGTTGCTGCATTGGGAATTTTAATAGATGAGGGCAAACTTACCTGGGATGATAAAGTTACCGAGTACATTCCTGAGTTTAAAATGTACAACCCATACGTTACCGAAGACTTTACAATACGGGATTTAATAACCCACCGCAGCGGCCTTGGCCTGGGCGCTGGCGATTTAATGTTTTGGCCAGATAGTAACACTTTCTCCAAAAAAGATATTATCCACAACCTAAGGTTTTTAAAACAGGTATCAGCTTTCCGCACAAAGTACGATTATGATAACCTGCTATACATTGTTGCAGGCGAAGTGGTGGCAAAGGTTTCGGGCATGAGCTGGGAAGATTTTATTGACACTAAAATTATACAGCCTTTAGGAATGGTGGAAACGGCAACATCTTACCAAAGGGTTAAAAACAAAACCAACGTAATTGACCCTCATGCCCCTGTTGATGGAAAAGTGCAGGTAATACGCCGTGACTGGAGCGAAGTGGCCAACGCCGCTGGTGGTATTTACAGCAATATTACCGACATGAGCAAATGGATTATTGCCCAAATGAACAATGGTAAATATGGTGAGGGGCTTAGCAAAAAAATATTCAGTGAAGCAGTGCATGAGGAGATGTGGACCCCCCAAACTATTATCCCGGTACATGGCCCAACACCTTACAATACACACTTTGCGGCTTATGGTTTAGGCTGGTTTTTGAGTGATGTAAAAGGATACTTGCAGGCAACACATACCGGCGGCCTTGCTGGTATAGTAACACAGGTGTCATTAATACCAGAGTTAAAACTTGGTATTATTGTATTTACCAACCAACAATCCGGGGCTGCATTTTCAGCAATTACCAACACGATTAAGGATAGCTATTTAGGCATAAAAGGAAAAGATTGGGTAAAGGTTTATCATGACAGGGTGATTAAAAATGAAACGGAAGCAAAAGATATTACCACTGGCATTTGGAAAGATATTGAAGCCCTGCAAAAAGCCGCTACCCAAAAAACGGATACTTCGTTATTTATGGGAACCTATGCTGACAAATGGTTTGGCGATGTAACCATATCCCAAAAAAACGGAAAGATGTGGTTTGATTCCAAAAAGTCTTACTTGCTTTCAGGGGAAATGTTTCCTTACAAAGGCAATACTTTTATTGTAAAGTGGAGCGACCGGAGCCTGGATGCCGATGCCTATGTGCAGTTTAGCCTTGACAATACCGGCAAGGCCACGGGCATAAAAATGAACCCCATTTCCCCATTGACAGATTTTAGTTTTGATTTTCAGGATTTGGATTTTGTGAGGGTAGAGAAGAAATAAAAATGTGGCTTTAATTTTAAGGAGGGCTGTTAGCTCAGTTGGTTTAGAGCATCCCGATGACATCGGGAGGGCCGCTGGTTCGAGCCCGGCACAGCCCACATTGATAATGCTGATTTTGATTTAAGGCAAAGTGATGGGTGATATCCAAATATTAATTTACAGGCATTACGCCTTGCCGGTATGGTTATTGGGCTTGTGTTAAAAACCTAAATAAAGTTACAATGGCAAATCAAAAAAAGTTTGGTGTTTGGATGGATAGCCACCAGGCTACAATAGCAGGCATTTCAACAGAAGAAGCAACTACCTTTTCTATAATTGCGCATGTTAGTAACGAATTGGCACAACCAAACTCCAGTGAAAAAAATGCCAACAATGAGGCCAGGACATTACAGGTAAAATTTTTTAAAGAGGTTGCATCACACCTGTTGAATGCAAAGTATATACATGTTACCGGCACGGGACAAGCGCAGGAACAATTTATCCGCTACCTGGCCGAAACCGCAGAATTTAAAAATACAAAAACAGCGCAATCTACCTCAACTAAAATGAGCGACGCCAAATTGCTGGAGTTTATATCCGCAAAAATGTAAACAGCTTCTGATTAGCTAAAAAATTACCTGGTAACACCCACCATACCTGCGCTGTTAGCGTTATTTACATCGTTAACCAAGGGCAGGATAATGGCATCACCGGTGCGCTGCGGCATATCAATTTTTTGACCAAGCAACTTTGCTATTGTTTGCACAATCTGGTTACCATAATGTTGTTGGTTATCATTTATCTCCCCTGCAGGGGCAATTCCAGCACCTATTATGGCAAGCCACGTTTCGCCTGAACCTTTAGTAAACAAGCCATGTGTATGCCATGATTTGGAGATGTTGCCACGGCCATGATCGGTGGTAATAATAAAGGTTGTATTGTCTTTATAAAACGGGTCTGTCTGCACATAATACCATAAATCTGCAATCATTTTGTCTACCATTGTTGCCTGCTGCAGGTACCTATCATATTGCCCTTCATGGGCAGATTCGTCAGTTTCGCCAAGCCCTAAAAATAATATTCTGGGATGTTTCGCAGTAATATATTCCCTGGCACTTACATAGGTTAACATGTCTAACCGGGTATGGTTTTTTACAGGGCAACCACTTTGTACTTTATTGATAATCGTGTTATTCGTAAGGGTATCTTCTTCCATCATTTCGTAACCACTGTTTACAGGCAGGTTACTTCTTTGTTCATTTAAGATGTAAGGAAAAACATTCCAGGAGCTGAACACTGCAACGTTACCAGCATAAGCTGGTTGCTGGTTTAAATACTCCAGCACGTTGATGTTGGTGTTGTTTATTTTAGTGTTGGGGATAAAACGCAAATCGGCATGGCCGGTAAAAATTTCATTATAGCCCGGGTACGAAATTTTATAAATGTTCTTCATATCCATTTTATTGCCCAATAAACGGTTGCCAAATAACTGTCCTTTTTTAGCAACAACATTCCATAAAAATGGCATTAACTTTTTTCTCCTTTCTATTGCCGATGCATCCCAATACATATCCATGGTAAGTGCGGTGTCCGTTGTATAATGTGGGTTGCTGATAAGGATGGAATCTGCGCCGGTAAAAACTTCCTGCCAGCGAAAACCATCTGTGGTAATGATAAAAATATTTTTTGTTTTGGCTTGCTGGGCAGGTGCAGTATAACAGCCGAGGATGGAAATGAATAAAAAAAGACGCTTCATTAGATGTTCGTTTTTCAAAATTAAATATCCGGTGTGTCTGTAAGATTATGCAAACATTATCTTACCATTATCCATTTATTAAACCAAAAAATATTCCGGCGTTGCATAAATAAAAAAAGCTACAACAGGGTTGCAGCTTTCTAAGACAATAATCAATTTTATTAAAATTTTATTGCTACACTTAATTTGGCAGCAAAGGGTGTTCCTGGTGTAAAACACACTTCATCCACAGGTGCAGCTTCATTCTTTAAACGGGTAACCGTGTCGAATTGCGTTTCCTTCCAACGGGTGTTTAAAATATTATTTACGGTTAAACCAATCTCGTACCTGGGTTGGGTATAATTAAGTACAGCATCGGTAATAAAATACCCTTGGGCAGTAAGGCTGTAGTTTTCATTGGCAGACCGGTTACCTGTAAAGCGGTACCTCAAACTTCCATTAAACCCTTTTTTATGGGTAAAGGTAATGCCGGCAGTACTCGTCCAAACAGGTGCAAGTGGTATTAAGTTGGCGCCTTTCGGTTCATCAGCAGCACGCCCATGTGCATAGTTTACATCAACATCAATGTATACAGATTTTACAGGCTCATACCTGCCCGAGAAATCAAAACCAAGGCGGCGGGTTTTGCCGCTAAACTCAACAAAGCCCCCATCGCCACTGTACACAAACTCCTGCTGTAAATAAATATACCATACGGCAGCATTTACAATTATGTTGGGCGCCGGTTTTAAAACTGCCCCTATATCTGCACTATATACAGAGGGCAATACAAGGCTACCATGATCGGCAACTGCACTTCTTGCATCATTGCTATGGTAGCCCTTACCGGTGGTGCAATAGAATTGAAGGGTGTTGTTTACAAAATAATACAGGTTCAACCTGGGGCTTATTTTATTATCGGACGTATGGTATTTGCCAATGCCAGGCAAAGTGGTATCTGTGGCAAGTTTATTTTTGTATTTGAAAAAAAACTGGTCAAAACGCAACCCGGTATTTATACTAAAGTGCTCATTAAACGTAAAAGTTTCGCTTGCGTAAGGTGCAGTACTTACCTCCGAAATATCGCCCAGCTTAATGTTGTTTAGCGTTATAAAACGATCCTTGGTATGCGACAGCAAAGAGTTGTATGTAAAATCGCCCCTTACCTGCAAACCCAGTTCGGTACTAATTTTTGTACTGCCTGCATAAGACGTGTGGTTAAAACTGCCATTATAGCCAAGCATGTTCCTGGCTTCTTTTTGTCTTATCTCATCACCATTCACAGTGTCTGCTAAATAAAAAGTAAAGTTGGTATGCAGGTCAAAATGGGTGTTGGCAAAGTATAGCTGGTTTTTAATAATATCGCCATTGGGCAGGGCTGTAACCAATTGTGCATTGGCGTTTGTGCGATAAGTAACCCCACCTTCATAAGGATCAATTGCGCCAAAAAAACCAATCAGTTTTTCCTTTACTGCCCTCTCCGGTATTTGGCCAGAGGCATCCCATTTGCTCCAGAATGTAGTGGCAGATGCAATAAGATAACTGTTGGCAGATACCCTTCCTTTATATTTTGTAAAAAGATTAAACCGTTTAAAATGCTGGGGGTTATCAAAATATGCATCCGAGTAACGGTATTCGGATGCCACATACCAGGACTGTTCATTTTGTTTTGCTTCAGTGCCCAGCAGGTTTAGCATGGCCATTATCCTGAAGGTATTAAACTGCCCGCCTTCTGTCTTTACCATGTTTTCCTTTATGGCATTTTTAGTATTGAAATCTGCAAAGCCGGTTGTTGCAAAATCGCCTTTAGATGCGGTATATGGCCCTTTTTTAAAATCAACATTATCTATTGTTTCGGGTATAATAAAATGGCTGTCTGCAAAACCTTGCCCATGCGCATGTGAAACCATATTTACGGGCATGCCATCTGCATCTATCCTGAAATCAGTTCCATGGTCTGCATCAAAACCACGTAAAAATATTTGCTCTGCCTTGCCCCCGCCCTGGTGTTGCCCTATCACTATGCCCGGTATAATCCGTAACACTTCCTGCGAATTGTTTACCCCCCGCATAGCAATATCTGTCTTGCTTATAATTTTGTATTGGTCACCTCCGGTGGATGAAATACTTACTGTTTTTAGTTCAACATTTTGGGCGGTAAGTGCAATGATGTAGTTTGTATTTTTTGAAGCATCAACGCTAAGCGTATTGTTTTTATATCCTACGGATGAAGCAACAACCGAGGTGTTTGAATTTGCTTTTATCTGCTTAAAAACAAAATTGCCAAGGGCATCTGTTACCAACGAAATATTTACCGGCAGCAGGATAACCGTTACGCCTTCTAATGGTTGGCCAGTGGCCATATCAGTTACTTTTCCCTTGATGGTATTTTGTGCGCCTGATGTATTGAGAATGCACAACAAGGCATAGAGCAAGGCAGCAATGCCTTTAAATGTACGGTTCATCGCAGTAGTTTTAAACCAGCACTTTTGCCAGTAATTATTTTAAATAATGTAGAAAGAAAATCCCCGATAACGAAAGCACACAGGGATGCGGAAACACTGTACAATGTTGCCGTTAGTTTAAATGATTAACAGCGTGGCGGGGGAAGGTTAATGCTTACGATTGGATGATTTAGCGGAGGTACAAAAGCATTTGTATGGCATGGCAATATGCTAACCTTCGGCAAACTAAACATGGTTGCGGCGAGGTATTCAGTATCAAAATTATCCCTTTTGATGTTGTTGGTATTCTTGCTGTCCTGCTCTTTTTTTGCAGCATTTGCCAGTTCAGTATGTACATGAAATTTACCATGATGGGCATGCACCGTCTGCATATGGTCCTGGTAAAATAAGATATGGGCTATCGCATCTTTACAATAGGGCAACACCGGCTTCCACATTACTGTGCTGTATATAAACAAGAAAAAATAAAGTGGCAATTTTTTCAAAGTGTGGCTGCTGTTTGGTTAGTCCTTCTGTTATACGAAATAATAAAAAATAAAGTTTTAACCAACAGCAAATGTTTCCTGTCCACCTGCATTTTCGTCGGTTATCTTTTTGCCAAAATCAAAATATCCTCTACCTCAATTACCTGTTTATCATACCCCGTTAAAGATGCGTTTATCATGGCAAGGCCAAGCTCCTTTAAAGAAGAAATATACTTTGGCGCAACGGCCCTTATTACTGGAAGCAGCCACCCTAAATATTTGTAGTAGGTTAGTGTATTTTTTAACCCTTTTGTAGGCGCAAGTATGCCCGGCCTGAAATTAAAAACTGCTTTAAATGCAAGCTTCTGCAAATCGTTTTCTGTTTTACCTTTTACCCTGGCCCACATACTGCTGCCCTTTTCTGTACCATCAGTACCGGCACCGGAAATATAACTAAAAACCATCCCGGTATTTTGTTGGGCAAGCGTTGTTGCAACATGCATGGTTAAGGTATAGGTTAACTTATAAAACCCCGGCTCCTTCATGCCTATAGAGGATACGCCCAAACAAAAAAAACAAGTATTATAACCGCTAAGATGACCGGCAATTGCAGAGAGGTCGTAAAAATTTGCATGAACAATTTCCTGCAGTTTGGGATGGGTTATTCCGCACGGCTTACGGTTTACCACTAAAACTTTTTCTACTGCTGCATGCTGCAGGCATTCGTGGAGTACACCTTCGCCAACCATGCCGGTAGCCCCGGTTAAAATTATCTTAAGTGATTGGTTCAATGTAACGGCCATAAGTAATATTTACATTTTAAAAAAGCATACAATTATTAAATCAGGATGTCAGGTGGAATACATCAATAAATTTTCTTTTTCTACGGCTATGTTTTTCATAAAGTGCAAACCTAATTTTTCCAACAGCCGGATGCTGTTGATATTATCAGGAGAAGTAATGGCCAGCACCACCGGGTATTGCGGCAATACTGAAACCCTTTCCAGCACTGCCTTTGACGCTTCATATGCATAACCATGCTTACTGTGTGCAACAAAAAATGCAAACCCAATATCATGAAAAGCCAGGTAATCCCTTTTAATTAAAGTGATAACGCCAATAGCAATCGAACTTTCTTTTACAGTAACTACCCAATAATTAATATTGGGGTTCGCCAAAATCTTTTCAATGTACGCAAGTGCATCTGCAGTGGTGGCAATTTTTCTATCCCCAATAAACCGGATCCATTCGGCAGTATTTAATAAGTGGTATATAAACCCGGCTTCTTGCACCGTAAGTTTGTTAAGTACCAGCCTGTCCGTAAAAATGGTATCCACGATCATAATAGAAAGTAATAAATTTTATTCCAGTGATTGCAGCATTTGCAAACCCACATCCCATGGACCATAACCCGATGAAGCGTTAATATGGCCTGCATCCCCAATATTTATAAACTGACTGCCCCAGCAACCAGCAAAGTATTCTGCCCTATTAATCGTAACCCATTCATCATTATTACTGGCCACCACAATGGATTTAAAAGGGAGCATATCAACAGGCATTGGTGAAAATCCTTTTGCAGGAAATGTATAATTTAAAGCCTCTGTATCACTTGGCGATACCAGCATTGCCCCCTTAATGGATGTTGTATATTTTCTTGCCCAATATGCTACTGTTGCACATGCCAGGCTGTGTGCAATTAAAATAACAGACGCAGGATCATAACCGGCTATAGCATTTTGCAATGTGTTTACCCAATCTTCACGCAATGGTGCATCCCATTCTTTTTGGTTGATGCGAACAAAGTTTTGCCCGGTATTTTCAAAATAAGTTTGCCAATGCTGTTCGCCGGAATTGCCTATGCCCGGCACTATAAAATAATTATTCATACCCTTATTTAATCTTTCGTTTTAAGGCTGCTTTAATAGCTTGTTCTACCAACGGTTCCATTACTCTATACCCTTCAATGGTTGGGTGCACACCGTCTCCTGAATATTTTTTATCCAGCCCGTTTCTTTCATCTGCCATGGCAGCATGATAGTTTACATAGGTTAGTTTATTGTTGTAAGCGTACTCTTTAATCATACTGTTAAGGCGTATAATTTTTTCAGCTGGTTGCAAACCAGGGTGCCAGCCAAACTCATACGCCGGCAGTACAGAAGATAGCACAACATGTATTTTATTTACCCTCGCCAGTTCTGCCATTGAAATGATGTTGCCTAAGATATTTTCTAAAGATATAGGCCCTGTATTTTCTGCAATATCGTTTGTGCCTGCTAAAATCACTACTAAAGCAGGTTTCAGGTCAATAACATCTTGCCTGAACCTAAGCAACATTTGCGAAGATGTTTGTCCGCTGATGCCACGGTTAATGTAATCAGGATTAGCAA
Organism: Ferruginibacter sp.; assembly: GCA_965249755.1. Taxonomy (GTDB): domain Bacteria; phylum Bacteroidota; class Bacteroidia; order Chitinophagales; family Chitinophagaceae; genus Ferruginibacter. The sequence goes on along the minus strand of CBDFMT010000004.1, from coordinate 4,758,210 downwards.
AAAAATTACTGTCAACATTTTTCCACCCCTCTGTGATGGAGTTACCCATAAACACAACCCTTTTTTCGCCGGCTACCGGTGCAGGCAACAAAGTGTTTTCACTGGCGTACTTTTTTAAATTGGGCCAATCCTGTACAGGCCCGTCTTTTTGGCCAAAGGCAAGTAATTGAAGTAACATAAGCAGCAGGCTTAATAATTTTCTCATGAAAAATGTTTAATAAAATGTAAAGGCACCTGCATTTTGCAAGCGTCTCAAATGTAGCACTTACACATCTTATAAAATCTATTCCATGTTACATTTATCTTTCAAAGGCAGGTCGGTTTAAACAATCAGTTACCTGCTTAAAAACTGTTGCATTCACTCCTGTTATAATTTGTTGCATAACATCCTCAACAGGGCTATCTGTACCCACAAATGTTTTATAAATATTTTTTGTGGGCAAGATGAAATGTTATGAAAACATAATTGCGGGAGCTCTTTTCCACAATTGTATAATCATGAATTTTTGATAGGCCGAAACCTCTTAACAAGTGGGGATGCGGAAAAAAGATGGCACCCTTTTGCAAGTTGTTTAGATATTAATCATTTAAAAATTAAAACGATGGCAACAGCAGGAACAGCAACAACACATCTTGAAGATACAGTTGAGTTGTTGGATAAACATGTAAAAGACCAGTCCACAACCGGCGTATCCAATTCAATAAGCAGTTGGATAAAAACGTTGGGGCAGCACAAAGAGTTTAAATCAATTACTGCCGATCTTGAAAGTTTAAAAGACGCAATTTCTGAAAAAGATGGGAAGCAGATTGTAGCCTTAATGACCAAACTTGGTGAAGCAACCACAAAGGCTGCTGAGCAGGCCGAGGGCGGCGAAGGCGAAGGCGTAAAGCATCTAGGTAAAGCATTATCTGCTGCAGCAAAAGGTTTAGGCAAACTGGTTAAATAGTATATCTATTTCAACTCACAAAAAAAACAGAAGTATAGTGCTTCTGTTTTTTTTGTGATTTTATATTCTACCATCTGTTTCATTAACATTCCTTCAGCGATTTAATTTGATGTACTTTTTATCAAAAGTTTATTTTTTCTCTTTTCTTTCCCGCATAAAAAAAGAAGCAGAAAGTTACTCCTGCTTCTTCAAATATTTCTTTCTAAAAAGTGCTTTTATTCCTCTTCGTCAAAGCTCATTGCCTCTTTGGTTGTCATCAGCAACTCATATTCTTCTTTGCTTCCTACAATCATATTTTCGAACTCACGTAAACCTGTACCCGCTGGTATTGGGTGACCAGTGATAACGTTCTCTTTCAAGCCCATCATCAGGTCCAGCTTACCATTGATTGCAGCACTGCTTAACACCTTTGTCGTTTCCTGGAACGAAGCAGCAGATATCCAGCTTTGGGTACCTAATGATGCTTTGGTTATACCCAGTAACAATGGAGAAGACGTGGCGGGTTTTGCATCCCTGAATTCGACCAATTTCCTGTCTGCCCTTCTCAGTATGGAATTTTCTTCCCTAACATCCCGGAGGGTAACAATTTGGCCAGTTTTCAGTTTAGAACTTTCACCATGTTCGGTAACAACCTTCTTATCAAAGATGTTATCGTTTTCAGTATTAAAGTCTAATTTATCTTCTGTATCTCCTTCTAAGAAAATAGTATCGCCTGCATCTTCAATCGTTACTTTACGCATCATTTGACGAACGATTACTTCTACGTGTTTGTCATTAATCTTCACACCTTGTAAACGATATACCTCCTGAATTTCATTTACCACATATTCCTGCACGGCAAAAGGCCCTTTGATAGAAAGAATATCTGCGGGTGCAGTTTGGCCATCACTTAACGCAGCACCGGCTTTTACAAAGTCACCATCCTGCACTAAAATCTGCCGGGTTAATGGAACAAGGTATTTTCTAACAACACCATCTTTTGCTTCAACAATAATCTCCCTGTTACCACGCTTGATGTTACCAAAAGCAACCACACCATCAATTTCACAAACCACTGCAGGGTTTCCAGGGTTACGTGCCTCAAACAATTCTGTTACACGTGGCAAACCTCCGGTGATATCTTTCAGTTTACTTAATACCCTTGGAATTTTTACCAATACCTGTCCTGCCCTTACTGTATCACCTTCTTCTAAAACAATATGGCTTCCTACAGGTAAGTTGTAAGATTTATGTTCCTTTCCTTCAATGATAATAGAAGGCAATTTGGTTTTATCTTTTGTTTCAATAACCACCTTTTCTTTATGGCCTGTTTGTTCATCTGCTTCTTCACGGACAGTAACACCTTCAATCACCGCTTCAAATTTAAGCGTACCTATAATTTCAGAAACAATTACATTATTGAATGGGTCCCATGTGCAAATAACTTCTCCTTTGGTAACTTTCTGCCCGTCTTTTACATTTAGCGTAGCACCGTAAGGAACGTTATTGGTGATCAACAAACGATCATTCTTAACATCCATAATACGCACCTCACCTGTACGGCCGATAACAACATTTATCTTTTTACCCTCTGCATCTTCAGTAGCAACAGTACGTAAGCCATCAAACTGTATGGTACCGTCAAACCTCGCAGGCATTGTTGATTCCACAGAAGCAGAACCAGCTACACCACCTACGTGGAAAGTACGTAAGGTTAACTGTGTACCAGGCTCACCAATTGACTGGGCTGCAATAATACCCACAGCATCACCCTTTTGGGCTGTATAACCAGTTGCAAGGTTTTTACCATAACATTTTACACATACACCACGCTTGCTTTCGCAGGTAAGTACAGATCTTATTTCAACTGCTTCAATGCTGCTTTGTTCAATAAGATGTGCCATTTCATGCGTAATTTCTTCATTGGCACGAACCAATAATTTTTCAGAAATAGGATCAATTACATCATGCAATGAAGTACGTCCTTCTATTCTGTCGCTTAATGGTTCAATAATATCTTCATTATCTTTCAACGCACTTGTTGCAATACCACGGAGCGTTCCGCAATCCTCATCATTAATCACCACATCCTGGGCAACGTCTACCAAACGGCGTGTTAAGTAACCGGCATCTGCTGTTTTAAGGGCAGTATCGGCCAAACCTTTTCTTGCACCGTGGGTAGAGATAAAGTATTCCAATACATTCAAGCCATCTTTAAAATTGGATAAGATTGGGTTTTCAATAATCTCACTTCCTGATGAACCAGACTTACGTGGCTTTGCCATCAATCCCCTGATACCGGCAAGCTGTTTAATCTGTTGTTTACTACCACGGGCACCTGAATCAAGCATCATATAAACAGAGTTAAACCCTTGTTTATCAGCGGCCAACTCACGGATAAGGGTTTCTGTAATCCTTGTATCCACCCTGCTCCATATGTCTACAGTTTGGTTATACCGCTCATTATTGGTAATTAAACCCATGTTGTAGTTATCCCAAACTTCATCAACTTCCACAGTTGCGTTATCAATTAATTCCTGCTTAACAGCCGGTATAATCAAGTCGTTAATATTGAACGATAATCCACCACGGAAAGCCATTCGGTATCCAAGTGTTTTGATATCATCCAAAAATTTCGCTGTTATCGGTACGTTGGTCCATTTGATAATATCACCAATAATTTCCCGTAAGGATTTTTTGGTAAGCAAAGCATTAATAAAGCCTACACTCTTAGGTACATGCTGGTTAAATATTACCCTTCCTACTGTTGTTTCAATTAACTTATAGGTTAAGGTGTTATCATCATTACGATAATTGGCCTTCACTTTTATATGGGCATGCAAGTCTATTTTCTGCTCGTTATAAGCGATAATAACTTCTTCCGCAGAATAAAAAGATTTGCCCTCTCCTTTTACCTTTTCTTGATCGGTAGATTTTTTGCCTTTGGTGATATAGTACAATCCAAGCACCATGTCCTGAGAAGGAAGGGTGATGGGCGTACCATTCTGAGGGTTCAAAATGTTATGTGATGACAACATCAGCATCTGTGCTTCCAATACCGCCGCATTACTTAATGGCACATGTACCGCCATTTGATCACCATCAAAATCCGCATTGAAGGCGGTGGTTACCAAAGGGTGCAATTGTATCGCTTTACCCTCAATCAATTTTGGCTGGAAAGCCTGTATTGACAAACGGTGAAGCGTTGGGGCCCTGTTCAACATGATAGGGTGACCCTTCAAAATATTTTCAAGGATATCCCAAATAACAGCTTCTTTTTTATCTACCAGTTTACGGGCAGATTTTACTGTTTTTACGATACCTCTTTCAATTAATTTACGAATGATAAATGGCTTGAACAATTCAGCCGCCATATCTTTTGGTAAACCACACTCATGCATCTTCAATTCCGGTCCTACCACAATTACAGAACGACCTGAATAATCCACACGTTTACCTAACAAGTTCTGACGGAAACGTCCCTGTTTACCTTTCAAAACATCACTCAATGATTTCAATGCACGTCCACCTTCTGCTTTAACAGCATTTGATTTACGGCTGTTATCAAATAATGAATCGATGGCTTCCTGTAACATACGTTTTTCATTACGTAATATTACTTCCGGTGCCTTGATCTCTAATAATCTTTTCAAACGATTATTACGAATAATAACACGGCGGTACAAATCATTCAAATCTGATGAGGCAAAACGGCCCCCATCCAATGGAACCAACGGACGAAGTTCGGGTGGAATAACAGGAATGTATTGCATTACCATCCACTCCGGACGGTTATTGATCCTGGTGTTGGCATCACGGAAACTTTCTACAACGGATAGACGCTTTAAAGCATCTGCTTTACGTTGCTGAGATGTTTCGTTGGCTGCAGAGTGACGCAGATCAAAACTTAACTGATCCAAGTCAATGCGCTGCAATAAATCATGCACCGCTTCTGCACCCATCTTAGCGATGAATTTATTTGGATCTTCATCAGATAAGAACTGGTTATCCTTTGGCAAAGTATCCAGAATATCCAGGTACTCTTCTTCAGTTAAGAGATCTCCAAAATTCTGTCCTTTATCAGCACGGATACCAGATTGAATTACCACAAAACGTTCGTAATAAACAATAGTTTCCAATTTCTTGGAACTCATGCCCAGTAAATAGCCTATCTTATTAGGCAATGATTTAAAATACCAGATATGCACCACAGGTACAACCAGTTTTATATGGCCCATTCTTTCACGACGTACTTTCTTTTCTGTTACTTCCACACCACATCTGTCGCACACAATTCCTTTATAACGGATACGCTTGTACTTTCCGCAAGCACATTCGTAATCCTTTACCGGGCCAAAAATCCTTTCGCAAAACAAACCGTCTCTTTCAGGCTTGTAAGTACGATAGTTAATGGTCTCAGGTTTCAACACTTCACCGAAGCTCTTTTCCAAAATGCTGTCGGGAGAAGCCAAACCAATAGTGATTTGAGAAAAAGTTGATCTGGGACGATTTTCTTTTTTGAATGCCATATTTTCTAATTGATAATTTTTTAATTGATAATTGATTATTCTTTTGGAACTATCATTTAACCTTTACTCAACATCGTTGTGTCACTCACTTGTACTTTTTCAGCTTTGAGCAACTATCATGTGAATGGTGAATGGTCAATAGTGAAATATTGACTATTCACCATTGACCATTGACTATATTATTCGAAAGTTAAGTCTAATCCTAAACCTCTTAACTCATGTACCAACACATTGAATGATTCAGGAACACCCGGCCTAGGAATATTTTCACCTTTTACAATTGCTTCGTATGTTTTAGCCCTTCCAATGATATCATCCGATTTTAGCGTCAACAATTCTTGCAATATGTTAGAAGCTCCGTATGCTTCCAATGCCCAAACCTCCATCTCACCAAAACGCTGTCCACCAAATTGTGCCTTACCGCCCAATGGCTGTTGGGTAATAAGAGAATATGGCCCAATTGAACGGGCATGCATTTTATCATCCACCATGTGGTGAAGTTTAATTACATAGATAATACCTACCGTTGCTTTTTGGTCAAAGCGTTCACCTGTTTCACCATCATATAAATAAGTGTGGCCAAAGGTTGGTAAACCTGCATCTTTAATGTAACCTGCAATCTGGTCAACACTTGCACCGTCAAAAATTGGTGTTGCAAATTTTACACCCAGTTTTTCACCGGCCCATCCTAACACAGTTTCATAAATCTGTCCAAGGTTCATACGGCTTGGTACACCTAATGGGTTTAATACAATGTCAACCGGGGTACCATCTTCTAAGAAAGGCATATCTTCCTGGCGAACAATCTTGGCAACAATACCTTTGTTACCATGGCGTCCTGCCATCTTATCCCCTACTTTAAGTTTACGTTTTACAGCAAGATAAACTTTAGCCAATTTCAACACACCTGCCGGTAACTCATCACCAATGCTGATGTTAAACTTCTCTCTTTTGTAACGGCCTAACTCTTCATTGAATTTGATGCTGTAGTTATGCAACAACACATTTATCAGATCGTCTGTTTTTGCATCACCCGTCCAACCCAAAGGATTAACGTTCAAGTAATCAATATTTGACAAATTCTTTTGGTTAAACTTAGCACCTTTACCAATCAATACTTCACCAAAATTATTACTAACACTGGCCGAAGCTTTATCTTTCAATAACATTTGAAGCTTGTTAACAAGCATTTCTAAAATGTCATTTTCATTCTTCTCATGCGTTTTCTCAATCTTATCCAGACTTGCCTTTTCCCTTACTTTCGCATTTTTATCTTTCTTCGCACGTTGAAATAATTTCTTATTAATTACCACACCTTCGGTACCACTCGGCGCTTTTAATGAAGCATCTTTTGCATCCCCTGCTTTATCACCGAAAATGGCACGTAATAACTTCTCTTCCGGAGTGGGGTCGCTTTCACCTTTGGGAGTGATCTTACCGATAATAATATCACCTTCTTTTATATGGGCACCAATGCGGATGATACCATTCTGATCCAAATCTTTAGTAGCTTCTTCACTAACATTCGGGATATCCGGCGTTAATTCTTCTTCTCCTAATTTAGTGTCACGTACTTCTGTTTCAAACTCACTGATATGGATAGACGTAAATAAATCTTCCTTAACTACTTTCTCAGATATTACAATGGCATCTTCAAAGTTGTACCCTTTCCATGGCATGAATGCTACTTTCAGGTTACGGCCCAAGGCCATTTCACCACCTTTGGTTGCATAACCTTCGGTTAAGAAATCACCTTCTACCACCTTCTGTCCTTTAACAACGGCAGGACGTAAGTTGATACATGTTTCCTGGTTGGTGCGGATAAATTTGGTAACCTTGTAAATTTTCAGGTCTTCTTCAAAACTTACCAATTGCTGCATTTCGCTTCTGTTGTAACGAACGTGAATTTCGTTGCCATCCACATATTCTACAACACCTGTTCCTTCAGCATGCAACTGGATCCTTGCGTCACGTGCAGCTTTCCCTTCTAATCCGGTTCCTACAATTGGTGACTCCAAACGGATCAACGGTACCGCCTGGCGTTGCATGTTAGAACCCATCAAAGCACGGTTAGCATCATCATGCTCAAGAAATGGTATCATCGAAGCACTAAGACCAACAATTTGGTTAGGCGCCACGTCCATGTATTCTACTTCATGCTTATCTAAAATCGGGAAATCACCTGTTTGACGGCTCTTAATTTTATCTTCAATAAAATTGCCTTTTTCATCCATGTCAATATTTGCCTGTGCAATTTTTGCAGTGTCCTCTTCTTCGGCACTCAGGAAAATTGTTTTCTTCATATCTACTTTACCATCCGTTACTTTACGGTAAGGTGTTTCAATAAAGCCCATATCATTGATCTTAGCATGTACACAAAGTGTAGATATTAATCCAATATTTGGTCCTTCTGGTGTTTCGATTGTACACAACCGGCCATAATGGGAATAGTGAACGTCACGAACCTCAAAACCAGCCCTTTCACGACTTAAACCACCTGGCCCAAGTGCGGAGATACGACGCTTATGCGTTATCTCACTTAAAGGGTTTGTTTGGTCTAAAAACTGTGATAACTGTGATGTACCGAAAAATGAATTAATAACAGAAGATAACGTTCTTGCGTTGATCAAATCAACTGGGGTAAAAACCTCATTATCACGAACGTTCATCCTTTCACGGATGGTACGTGCCATACGTGCAAGGCCAACACCAAACTGGGCATATAATTGTTCGCCCACCGTACGCACACGACGGTTGCTTAAATGGTCAATATCATCAACTTCGCTCTTACCATTAGTTAATTGTACCAAGGTTTTGATGATGGCAATAATGTCATCTTTGGTCAATACCTTTTTCTCAATTGGGAAATTTAAGCCCAAACGACGATTGATCTTATAACGTCCAACTTCCCCTAAATCATAACGTTTGTCAGAGAAAAATAATTTATCAATAATGCCACGGGCTGTTTCATTATCAGGCGCATCAGCACCACGTAGCTGGCGGTAAATATGCTGCACCGCTTCTAATTCACTATTAGAAGTATCTTTATTTAACGTGTTGTATATAATCGCATAATCGCCACTCACTTCTTCTTTTTGAACAAAAACACTTTTTACTTCCATGTCGGAAATCATATCAATGTTTTCTTCATCAAGCACCGTATCACGCTCTAATACAATTTCATTACGCTCAATACTCACCACTTCACCGGTATCTTCATCTACAAAATCTTCCACCCAAGTCCGCAGCACACGTGCAGCAAGTCTTTTACCAACATATTTCTGTAATCCTTTTTTATCAACCCTCACCTCATCGGCCATTCCAAATAATTCAAGGATATCCTTATCAGTTTCAAAACCTATAGAACGTAATAAAGTGGTAACAGGAAATTTTTTCTTTCTGTCAATATATGCATACATCACGTTATTGATGTCAGTAGCAAATTCCATCCAGGCCCCTTTGAAAGGAATAACCCGGGCAGAATAAATTTTTGTTCCGTTGGGATGCACGGACTGGCCAAAGAAAACGCCTGGCGAACGGTGAAGCTGAGACACTACCACCCTTTCGGCACCATTTATAACAAAAGTACCACGGGGGGTCATATATGGTATGTTGCCTAAAAACACATCCTGAACAATGGTTTGAAAATCTACGTGCTCTTCATCATTACAGCTTAACCGCAATTTTGCCTTTAAAGGAACAGCATAGGTTAAGCCCCTTTCGATACACTCATCAATTGTGTAGCGTGGTGGATCAACGAAATAATCTAAAAATTCCAGTACGAAAATATTACGGGTGTCAGTAATGGGAAAATTTTCCTTAAAGACACGGAACAACCCTTCATTATTACGTTTATCTGGCGTAGTTTCTAACTGAAAATAATCTTTAAACGATTGGATTTGGATTCCTAGCAAATCGGGCTGTTCTGCCAGAAGTTCAACTTTTCCGAAATTGATACGCTGAGCAGCGGGTGATTTTGTTGCAGACATATTCTAATTAAAACGTTTTAGTGCTGAGAAGGTTCTTTATTTTAAGGGGAAACATGTTTAATGCAACTAACCCTAAATTAAAGGAGGGCAAAGGTAAGAATAAGAATTCAATTATTGAAATCCTTCAATTAATTTTTGACTGCAGTGAGCGAATTTTAATCTTTATTTTGATGAAAAAAAATACTGTGTCTAAGGGTTCTATAATATTACTATAAAAAAAACGTTTTGTAAAGATGTAGTGTTGAAATGTTTGAAGCAGTTTTAATTGCCAATTAATCATAGGTGATTATAGTAAGGTTTAACGCCCGGACAATCAATATTTAAACTTAATAAAATCGGATATTCCTATTGAAAACTATGGCAATATCCGTGTTCCAAAATCCTTGTTCGCTGATGAAACGAATTTTACTTATTTTCCTGATCATCGTGGGGGTAGCTAAACAGTCTTTCGGACAATGTCCGCCAGGGGCAGCCGTTTTTTTTAACCCTTCAGATCCTACTTGTCCCAGCGGCTGTGCAGTTTTATTTAAAGGATGGCCAGAAGGAGTTAGGGTATATCTCTGGGGTGGGTCACCACTTAAAGTGGTTACGAGTTTCAAACTCCCGGGCACTTTAGGAGGCCCCAAAATTGTTAATGATTACGAATGTTTGCCATCCTGTAATACCCCTTTATATGTAGCCTCTATAATACCTGGTGTTTCTTTTGGGTGTGTAATTACACAATTTGGAACCGTACCGGTGAGACTAACCGGGCTGAGCCTAAGTTTAGTAAATCAAAATACCTGCAACATTAAGTGGACTACTTATGATGAAGATCCCAAAACCATTTTTACAATTCAGAAAAGTTTAAATTCGATCGATTATCTAGACTTGGCAACAATAACCGGGATGGGAAATGCAATAAATAATTATTCTTTTCTTGATAAATCTTTACAAAATGGAAAATTTTATTACAGGATAAAGGTTACTGAATTTTCGGGGAAAGTTTTTTACTCTGAGATAGTTACATTGGTAAACAGCAAAAATTTAAATATCAACATTTACCCAAATCCTGTAGAGCAAAATTTTGAAATAATACTTCCATCTCTATATTTACCAGCAAAAATTTCGCTGTACAATAGTTCCGGTGTAAATGTATATTCAAACATATCTGTACAGTCGACCTTTTTTATCAATAAAAAATTCCCTAAAGGTATTTATGCTTTGAGGGTAACTGGTCGCAATAATGAGCAATTATCTCAAACAATACTAATTAAATAAATTTAATTAATCAACGGGTGATTGATGGCAAACAAAAAAGCTAAAGATTTCTCCTTAGCTTTTCAATAATCAAATAGGCAAGTATTTAGGCTATTTCAACCTCAGCACCAGCTTCTGTTAACTTCGTTTTTAATTCTTCAGATGTTGCTTTGTCTACACCTTCTTTAATCGGTTTAGGTGCACCATCAACCAGGTCTTTAGCTTCTTTTAAACCTAATCCAGTCAACTCTTTTACAATTTTTACAATAGCCAATTTATTTGGCCCTGCAGCTTTCAATATAACATTGAAAGAAGTTTTTTCTTCAACAGCAGCCACTTCGCCACCGCCTGAACTTACAACAACAGCAGCTGCTGCTGGTTCAATTCCATATTCTGATTTCAAAAATTCAGCTAATTCCTGAACTTCCTTTACTGTTAAGCCTACTAAACTTTCAGCTAATGTTTTTACGTCTGCCATGTGTTTAATTTTTTCCGCCTTCAAAGCTTTTTGCTCCGGCGGTAGTTTAAAAAAATTGTTTTGCCTTTTAGTTCCCATCCGGCCAGGGACAATATTTTTAATTATGCAGTTGCAGGGGCGTCGCCGCTAACCTCGGCATCATTCGCTGTTACCGGGGCATCCTGCACCGGTATTTCTACTTCTTCTGAAACCTGCTTACTTGCTTTTATTGACTCCATATTTTGCAAAGCGCCCAATACACGTTGAATAGGAGATTGTAATAAACCTATAACCTCTCCAATTAACTCATTTTTAGTTTTAATTTGAGTCAATGCTTTAAGTTGGTTATCGCCAACAAATACATCACCATTAATAAACGCTGCTTTTAACTCCGGTTTTTCAGATTTAGTGTCTTTCCTAAATCCGGTTAAAATTAATGCAGGTTCTTTTGGATTTTCACTAAACAATAATGCGGTTACATTATTCAATGCATTAAAAACTTCTGCATATTTTTCAGTGCCTAAACTCTCCAAAGCTTTTTTGATGAGTGTATTTTTTGCAACCTTCATCTCCACTTGCTTATCAAAGCAATGGCCACGGAGTTTTGTAATTTGTGCTACCGTTAAACTTTCTGTATTTGTAACGTAAAAATTATTGTACTGGGCAAATTTGCCTTTCAATACTTCTATCACGTCATTTTTTTCCTGCTTTGTCATAACAATATTTTAATTAAAGCGCCTATAGCGATTTAGATTGAATTAATTTAGAACAGATTTAGTATCCACAATAATGCCCGGGCTCATTGTACTTGCCATACTTACCCCTTTCAAATAAGTACCTTTAGAAGATGATGGCTTTAACCTGATGATGGCATTAATAAGCTCCTGACTGTTCTCGGCTATTTTTTCAACACTAAAACTAACCCTTCCAATTGATGCATGGATGATTCCAACTTTATCCACTTTGAAAGCAATTTTACCACCTTTAACTTCATTTACGGCATTAGCTACATCATTAGTGACGGTACCGGTTTTAGGATTTGGCATTAAGTTGCGGGGGCCTAACACCTTACCTAACCTGCCAATTTTAGGCATTACAGATGGAGTAGCTATGATAACATCGATATCGGTCCATCCACCTTCAATTTTGGCTATAAATTCATCAAGGCCAACATAATCTGCACCTGCAAGCTTTGCAGCTTCTTCTTTATCGGGTGTGCACAATACTAAAACCTTTTTTGTTTTACCAGTACCATGAGGAAGGGAAACAGTCCCTCTGATTGCCTGATCCGCTTTTTTAGGATCTACACCTAATTTTATATGCAAATCAACTGAACTGTCGAATTTTGTTGTGTTGATTTCTTTAACTAAAGTTGAAGCTTCTTTTAAGGAATAAGCTTTATTAACATCAACCTTAGCGTTGGCTAATTTTCTTTTTTTAGTAATCATTTTCTAAAATTTTTGGTTGATAATTAATTTTTTTCCCAAGGAGCTGTTCCATCTACAGTTAAACCCATACTACGTGCAGTACCAGCAACCATAGTCATCGCACTTTTAAGTGTAAAAGCATTAAGATCCGCCATTTTATCTTTGGCAATATCTTCTACCTGCGCCCATGATACTTTGCCAACTTTAACCCTGTTTGGCTCTTTACTTCCGCTTGTTATCTTTGCTGCCTCTAACAACTGAACCGCTGCAGGAGGAGTTTTAATTACAAATTCGAACGATTTATCGGCGAAAACTGTAATGAGAACGGGAAGGATTTTCCCTTGTTTATCTTGGGTCCGTGCATTAAACTGTTTGCAGAACTCCATAATGTTAACACCTTTGGAACCGAGAGCTGGACCAATTGGTGGCGCCGGATTAGCTTGTCCTCCTTTACACTGGAGCTTGACATAACCGGTAATTTCTTTTGCCATGTTATAATTTTTTTTGGTGATAGCGTAGCGATAATTATCGATACTCCCAATTCAATAAATTCTGGTAAGAACTATTTGGGGCGGCAAAAGTAAAAATTTTTTTTTAGATAATAAAAAAAATATAGTACTTAAATAAAAAAGGCTACCCAAGGGTAGCCTGGCAAAATAATTTTAACCAACTTAAGCAAGTTTTTCCACCTGCATATAATTAAGTTCAACTGGCGTAGCCCGACCAAATATTTTTACCTGCACTTTTAATTTCTTTTTTTCATCATTCACCTCTTCTACCATTCCATTAAAATCATTGAAAGGGCCATCGATAATCTTAATAGTCTCTCCAATAATAAAAGGTTCACTCATCGTAATTCCTCCACCTTCACCTAACTCATCGACTTTACCAAGCATTTTATTCACTTCAGCTTTTCTTAAAGAAATAATATTTCCTTTACTGCCTTTTCCGTCAGTCAAAAAATGCATTACGTTACTGATATTACTTATGTGCTGCACCATGTCATCATTTAGCTTATTATCAGCAACTTCTATCATTACATATCCAGGATAAAAATTCCTTTCACGCATCACCTTTTTACCTGCCTGAACCTTATACACTTTTTCAACAGGTAAAAAAACCTGTTTTATTGTATCTACCCATCCATTACGTAATATATCTTTATCCAGGTATTCTTTTATTTTACGTTCTTTACCACTTACAACACGTAATACATACCACTTGCTTTCTTTATCCTGTACGATTGTTTCTTCCATTATCATTAAAATAAAGAGTAAATAAATTTCAGCGACCCATTGGCAACGAAATCCATTAAAGCTACAATAGCAGTTATGAATAGTGTTGCCCCTAATACTACCATTGTTGACTGCTGTAACTGCTCCCAATTAGGCCAGGTTACTTTCTCAACTAATTCTTTATAAGAATCCCTTAAATATGCCGTCAGCTTGTTCATAAATCCAATTTGGAAATGTGAAATTACTCAATGAAAAATGTAAAACCCATCACAGAATTAAACCATTTTCCCATTAAGTAATTTTCAAATTAATTAGCACGGGCACTAGGATTCGAACCCAGATCAAGGGTGTTGGAGACCCGTATGCTAGCCGTTGCACCATGCCCGTAAAACAGCCTCCCACCCTCCATAGAGGGTTCTCACAGACCGATTATTTTAAGAACTTTTAAAACAACAAAGTACCAAAGGCTTACTTACCAAAGGTACTTTGTTTATTCATAGGCTTTCTTAAGCCCCTCTTAAGGGGTTTCGGAAGGCTGTTTTATTTTACAATTTCAGTAACCTGGCCTGCACCTACTGTACGGCCACCTTCACGAATCGCAAATTTCAAACCTTTTTCCATTGCAATTGGTTGGATCAACACGACATTCAAAGAAGTGTTATCACCTGGCATTACCATTTCTGTTCCTGCATTCAACGTAACTTCGCCAGTCACGTCTGTAGTACGGAAATAGAATTGAGGACGGTATTTGTTAAAGAAGGGGGTATGACGTCCACCTTCTTCTTTGCTCAACACGTAAACTTCACCTTTAAATTCTGTGTGAGGAGTAATAGAACCTGGCTTACAAAGAACCATACCGCGCCGTATTTGGGTTTTTTCAATACCACGCAACAGCAAACCTGCATTATCACCTGCCTCACCTTCGTCCAATAATTTCTTAAACATTTCCACACCAGTACAGGTAGAAGTTAGTGCTTTCTCCATTAAACCAACAATTTCAATTGGTTCACCCACTTTAATACGCCCCCTTTCAATGCGGCCAGTTGCAACTGTACCACGACCTGTAATAGAAAAGACGTCCTCAACACTCATAAGGAAAGGTAAATCAACTAATCTTGGAGGTAAAGGAATATAACTATCAACTGCATCCATTAATTCATTGATTTTTGCAATCCATTTTTCGTCACCGGATAAAGCACCTGTTGCAGAACCTTGAATGATAGGAGTATTGTCGCCATCAAACCCATAAGAAGTTAACAACTCACGGATTTCCATTTCAACTAATTCAAGTAACTCAGGGTCATCAACCAAATCAACTTTATTCATAAAAACCACTATTTGAGGAACGCCAACCTGGCGGGCCAACAAAATGTGCTCTTTAGTTTGTGGCATTGGCCCATCAGTAGCGGCAACAACCAAAATAGCACCATCCATTTGAGCAGCACCGGTAATCATATTCTTTACATAATCAGCATGGCCTGGACAATCAACGTGCGCATAGTGGCGTGTATTAGTTGCATACTCTACGTGAGCCGTATTAATAGTAATACCCCTTTCCTTTTCTTCTGGAGCACCATCAATATCATCATAATTTTTTTTCTCCGCTAAACCTCTTTTTGACAAAACATCGGTTATAGCGGCTGTTAGTGTTGTTTTACCGTGATCCACGTGACCAATAGTACCAACGTTTAAGTGGGGCTTATCCCTCTTGAAAGATTCTTTTGCCATTGTTTATTTTTTAAAAATTGTTTTGAAATTGGTTTTCATTTATTGTCTGTAACCAATAGACAGTATTCTTGTTTTAATTTTTTATTCAATTCTGCACTCTCCCAAACCATTATCGTCTTATTATCGAAATCTAAATGAGAACAGAACTCACGACCTTCCGATTATCATAGGGATGCTTCTCCCATATTCCTATTTCAAAAATCTATACCAGAGCCGTTGGTGAGAATCGAACTCACGACCTTCCCGATTATCATCGGGATGCTGCTCCCATATTCCTATTTCAAAAATCTATACCAGAGCCGTTGGTAAGAATCGAACTCACGACCTTCCCGATTATCATCGGGATGCTGCTCCCATATTCCTATTTCGAAAATCTATACAAGAGCCGTTGGTGAGAATCGAACTCACGACCTCTTCCCTACCAAGGAAGTGCTCTACCCCTGAGCTACAAAGGCATTAACCTAATGCCCATAGGGCTACCCAGAGCGGAAGACGAGGCTCGAACTCGCCACCTATAGCTTGGAAGGCTATCGCTCTACCAAATGAGCTACTTCCGCATTTTTTATTATGTTATTAAAATAAAGAACTGTGGGCAGAGTAGGGTTCGAACCTACGTACTCGTACGAGAACAGATTTACAGTCTGCCGCCTTTAACCACTCGGCCATCTGCCCAATTTTATTACCAACTGAGCCGAAGACTGGAGTCGAACCAGCGACCTACTGATTACAAATCAGTTGCTCTACCAACTGAGCTACTTCGGCACTTTTAAAAGATCTTTCCTAAAAAAGTAAAATCACTTAGCAACTTCTTTTTTGGGATGGCAAAGGTAAGTATATTTAGGTAATACCAAAACTTTGTAAAAGATTTTTTTAAACTAGAAACTAAGCTTTCACCAATGAAATTTTAAAATTAAAAACCCTCCTTTAATGAGGGTTTTTAATTAGTTTTTTAAGCTGCTATTCTTTCCTTTTTTCGTTTAATTTGAATAATCACTGAATCGAGTGCTTCATCAAAACTTTCTTCAAATGACTTTGATGAATGTTTTACAAAGAAGTCGTATTTGGGGATATGGATTTTTATTTCCGCAACCTTATCTTTAATGGTGTGTACCACATTATCTAACTTAAGGTACACTTCAACTTTAGTAATCTTGTCATGAATTTGAAAGAGTTTTGAAAGCTTCTTTTCAATGTAAAGTTTTAACTTAGAATCTGCGTCAAAATGCACTGTTTGAATGTTAACGTTCATAGCAATTTAAATTTAAAAATAAGTGAAAAAATGTAGATGAAGGAAAAGCAAGAAAATTTCATAGGCAAAATGGTTTGTGGGGTTTTTAATAATTTTTCAATTTCAAGATACTCATTGATTTTTAAAATTCCAAAGAATATCTTTCTTGATTTGTAACCGCAAATTCTATGCCTTTGGATGTGCTTTTTGGTGAACGTCTTTCAATTTTTCTATTGTGTTATGTGTGTAGATTTGTGTAGCCGCAAGGCTGCTATGGCCTAAAAGTTCTTTTACGGAATTTATATCCGCACCGTTATTCATCAAATGTGTAGCAAAGGTATGGCGCATTATATGGGGAGTTTTCTTTTCTATGGTGGTTACATCAGCCAGGTATTTTCTTACTGTTGCATTAATATACTTTGGATATAGCTTTTTGCCTTTTTCATTCACTAATAAAATTTCTGCATCATAGTCTTTCAAATAAATTGCCTTCATCGAAATATATTCATTCACCGATTGAAGAAACGCTTTACTGACCGGTATAATTCTTTCCTTATTGCCTTTTCCCAAAACCTTAATGGTACTGTTAGCCGTGTCAATCTGATGCTCTTTTAAATTCAGTAATTCAGCCCGCCTTATTCCTGTATTGTATAATATTGTACATATCAGGAAGTTTGTTTTACCAGTCCAAGTATCAGGAAATTCAACGTAATTAAAAAGGGTATTTGTATCTTTTTCAGCAATAAACTGTGGTAACCGTCTTTTTGTTTTAACAGATGCTACAGTGATCATCGGGCTTGTAGGAATTACGCCCTCCTTTAATTGATATTTAAAAAAAGACTTCAACGATGATATCTTTCTATTAATAGATTTAGCTTCCATATTATTTTCTTTCAATCGGGCTAACCATGATCTTACAAAAACAGTCTTAATATCGGGAACGGGGACCATGCCGAATTGATGGGAAACAAAATCAAAAAAATCATTCAAATCTTTCTCATAGGAAATAAGGGTATGTACGGAATATCTTTTTTGAAACTTAAGATGGATTAAAAAAAGTTGTACTGCTGTGGCGTTTGGTACTGGCATAAAAAAAACTGATAACTAAAGTTAACAAGTAACCAGTTATCAGCTTTAAATTATTTAAGAGTACTATTTAAATATCAATCTTACCGCTAGCAATATTCTGCTTGTACACAGCCTTCAACACCTGTGTACGGCGCCTGATAGACGGCTTAACAAAAGCTTGCCTTTCCCGCAATTGCAATAAAACACGGCTCTTTTCAAACTTTTTCTTATACTTCTTAAGGGCCTTATCTATATTTTCGCAATCTTTAGAATCTATTATTAACATATTAATTATACCTCCTTTGGTAGTTTTTTTAGAAGCGCAAAGATAATAGAATTATTTAAACTTCAAAATGCAATGTTATAAAAAAGTATTTTTGATAAATGTTTACAGGCATAATTGAAACTATCGGGACAGTTACAGATATCATTTATTCAGGAACAAACAAAACGTTCTGGATAAAATCATCTATTTCTAATCAATTTACAATTGACCAAAGTGTATCTCATAGCGGGGTATGCCTTACTATAGAAGAAATAACAGGTGAATTACACAGGGTTACAGCAATTGAAGAAACCTTACTAAAAAGTAGTTTAAACAATTGGGGACGTGGTAACATCATCAACATAGAAAGATGCCTGCAAATGAATGGACGGCTGGACGGCCATATAGTGCAAGGCCATGTGGATACTGTAGCTATTTGCAATGAGGTAACACCCAAAAATGGCAGTTGGGAATATGTATTTAAATTTGATGAAAAATTTGCAAGCCTTATCATTGAAAAAGGATCCATTTGTTTAAATGGCATAAGCCTTACAATTTTTAATATCCAAAAAGACAGTTTTAGTGTAGCCATAATACCTTACACTTATGAACACACAAACATTAAATATTTACAAAAAGGAAATGGCGTAAATATAGAGTTTGACATGATTGGTAAGTATGTGAACAGGTTAATGGCTGGCAAATAGCTTTTTCAAATAGTTTTATTTTAATCACCAACATCAAAACAAAAAACTTGCAGTTAACAAGTATTATTATTCCGGTTTTTAATGAAGATGATAACATTCATCCTGTGATTAACAAACTGAAAAAAGAATTACTTTTTAAATTTGAGATAATTTTTATCGATGACGGAAGTACCGATAATACACTGCAAGAAATAAGTTCGCTTTCGACTAAGGATAAAGATATTAAGTGCATTTCTTTAAGTAGAAATTTTGGGCACCAAAATGCATTGATGGCTGGCATGTCGTATGCCAAGGGCGATTACATTATCACCATGGACGGCGATTTACAGCACCCACCTTCTTTAATTCCTGAAATGATTTCAAAACTCGACCAAGGCTTTGACATAGTACACACCTGTAGAATTAAAACCCAAAATATTTCTTTTTTTAAAAGAGTATTCGCCGCTATTTTTTATAAGCTGATCAATTTTATATCGGATATTAAAATTGAACCTAACACTTCTGATTTTAGGGCATTTAATAAGAAAGTACTAAATGCTGTATTGCAATTTGAAGAACGTGAACTTTTTTTAAGGGGGATTTTTACATGGATTGGATTTAACAGTATGGTAATGAATTTCGAAGCCCCTGAGAGAATAAATGGCTTAAGCAAATATACCTTTGGAAAGATGATGTTGCTGGCACTCAAGGGTATAACATCTTTTAGTTACAAACCTTTAAGATTATGCCTTATCATGGGGACATTTATCTCTTTCTTTGCATTTTTATTCGGCTTCTATTCTCTGATTGCCTATTTTAATGGCAAAACTGTTCCAGGATGGGCTTCATTAATAATTTCAGTTATGTTCTTGGGTGGAATACAGCTTTTGTCGATTGGGCTTATTGGTGAGTATGTAGCAAGCCTTTTTTCTGAATCTAAGAAAAGGCCATTGTACCTGATAAAAAATGAAATAAACATGTAGTCAACTGCCAAGTTTAACTTATAATTATCGGGCATTCCTATCAATATTATTTTATTGCCCTGATAAAGTATTGTCCACCAAAAGGGAACCACGAAAACCACTTTTCTAAAAAAATCAATTTTGACAACAATCCTTTTCTTGGAAAAAATATAATAAAAGTGTTATTGAGAATTTTCATTTTAAACTTTCTTACCAAACTCCTGGAATAAATATTACTTAGCAATTTTGCATCTTTATCAAAAACGCAAGTGTTTACAAGATATCTCGTCATCGGGTTTAAAGGATTATGCTCAAACAAATAAAGCCTGCCTCCAATTTTTAATACCCTGTAAATTTCCTTTAGGAGGTTCGGGTGTAAGTTAAAATTTACATGATGAAGTACCCCCGCCATAAAAACAATGTCAACACTATTGTCTGTTGCAGGTATGGTTGTGCCGTCGTAAAGTAAAAATGTAACATTGGCTATATTTCTTTTTTGGGCTACCTGAATGCTTGTCCCTGAAACATCAACGGCAGTAATAATCCAATCAGGAAAATGTTGGTGTACAAATAATTCAGTTGCCCCGTCACCACATCCAACATCAAGCATTTTAAGTGTTGTGTTACATTCATAAGGATGCATCATCTGCACTTTTTGACTTGCGAAATACAAGCTGTCGGCACCACTCCATTGCAAATTTTTTGTATGAATATTTCTATATTCATTTGCAAATTCATCAAAATCATCAAAAGTTCTTTCAGCCATTTTTTACAAAAACAGTATTTTTATTCGATGCAAGTTTACGTTAATTGGAACAAGCCTAACTTTAAAATTATTTTATTTTTTCTTCTTATTCTTATAGTGGCTTATCTGCCCATTTCATCTTTTCTCTTTTTTTTAAAAAACGATGCATTTACGGGATATTTTCCTCCTAAATTTTTCATAAGTGAAAGTATTCACGCAGGCTATCTCCCTTTATGGAACCCATATATAAATTACGGCATCCCTCAATATGGTGATATGAGCAGCGGTTTTTGGAGCCCTGTTACCTGGCTGATAGCATCTACTGTTGGCTACAATGCATATTCACTAACTATAGAATTACTTGCCTATATTTTTGCAGGCGGCGTTGGCATGTATGCGCTTACCGGGGCCTGGCAGTTGGATAAAAATATAAGGTTTATTGCAGGTGTGGCCTTTATGTGTTGCGGTTTTAATGTTGGGCACCTGCAACATTTTAACTGGATTAGCGGGGCTGCTTTTTTACCCTGGTGTTTTTGGGGATATTTAAAACTGCTGAACCAATTTTCTCTTACGAATGCTATAACTGCTACCCTTGTTTTTTATTTATTAGCGGCATCTGCCCACCCCGGGATATTAATTGGCGCTATATACTTTTTTTCTTCTCTTTTCTGTTTTCATCTTTTTAAAAATTCTAAAAGCAGTTTAAAAAATGTAGCAATAAGGCGACTTGCAAAATCACATATATTTTTGATAATACTATTTTTGGCACTTTCGGCTGGTATGATAGCAGGCTATACAGATATACTTCCCTATTTTGTAAGAGGTGCAAAAATCAGCTTATCCGATTCCCTGCTTAACCCCACAAGTATCCAATGCTGGATAAGTACTTTGCTTCCATTTAGTATTGTAAAAAACAGTGCTTTTTATGATACAGATATTTCTATGCGGAACTGCTATTTCAGTCTTACGCTTTCGATTTTTTTTCTCCTTTGCTGTTTTAGTAAAAAAGTAATTTGGCAAAAATATCTTTTGTTTGTAGGCTTATTTTTTGTCTTCTTATCCACTGGCGGAATTTTCAAAAGCGTGGCTTATAAATTTATTCCTTTAATGGGATATGTAAGGCTTAACGGCGAATTTAGAATCTTTAGCCTACTGTGTTTTATAGTGGCAGCTTCAATTGAATTAAACAAATTTGTGAAAGGAAATACTTATTCAGCGATCCAAATGAAATGGATATACAGGATTATTGAGACAATACTGATGGTTTTAATTTTATTCGGGATTTATGAAAGTGCCTTAAATAAGCAGAGCGTTTTTTTTATCTTGAAAAATATCGAACCAGGCAATCTGGTATCAGTGAAAATAAAAATTTTTCTCGATGGAATTACGCTATATGATACTTTATGGATACAAGGCATTATACAAATGCTCTTTCTGCAATGGATTAAGACAAGTTTGAACAAACGAAATTGGGGTATGCTTAAAAAGATTGTGGTGATCGAAATGATTTTTGCGTCCCTTTTTAATATTCCTTTTACTGGTGCAGGCAAAACATCAGTACACCAGGTGCAGGCTGTTCTAAACAAATCGCCGAAAGGCATTCCTGCCCCAATTGTGCAACCTATATTATCAATTGCCCAAATACCATTAGCTGAAAGCGAACTTACCGGGGATTGGAGCATGTACAACAAACAAATTGGGGTTAGTAAAGAAGTGCCTTATCCAATAGCATTAAGAAATACAGCTTACTACTTACAAAACTGTTTAACAAATAGGGACAGTAATTTTCTTCGTCATCCCTTTGTTTTTATACCTGCCTCAACAAATACAGACAGCATTAAAGTAGGATCATTTTCGCCCAACAAAGTGGCTGTTTTTGTAAAAGTTAATGCAGCTTCAGCAATTGTTTTTCAACAAACATTCTATCCACATTGGTTTTATACAAATGATGGTATTAAAAAGCCGATGTTATTGGCTGGTGTAAACTTCATGGCTGGTGCTTTACACAAAGGAAGCAATCAATTAACTTTTAGTTTTGAACCAACCCTCATTATGATTTTAATGCTATCAAGTGCTATTTTATTTGTAGTGTACCTGCTAATATTATTGATGCCATTTTTGATGCATTGTTTCCGATCCTTAAAAAAGCACAACAAAATTTTTCCTGCTTCGCAACAATCCCGATAAGTGCTGGCCCAAAAATTTAAACGGCCTTTCCCTTCATAGCTAAAGATATCGCCTGGTCCATTATGCGTTCGGCGTAGGGCCTTGACAGATTATTTAAGGATTCAACTTTTGAATGGATTAAATCTTTATCATTCATGGTGAGCGATAATTGCAAGGCCTGCATTGCTTCGGCTGTTGCTGTAATTTCTTCTTTTGAAAGATAAACGGCATTTTTATTTATAAACTTTTCGGTTGTTTCCAGCAGTTGTTCCCCTTCCGTCTTTACTTCTGCAAGTGCCCTTGCGGCAACATCTTCTTTGGCGTAGGTAATTGAATCCAGCAGCATCTTTTCCAACGCTTCGTCCGATAAATTTTGCTGTGCTTTCACTTCTATGGATTGCTCCACGCCACTTCTTAGTTCTTTTGCTTTTACCACCAGTATACCATCGGCATTTACTAAAAAACTAATCTCCACCTTTGGCAACCCTGCCGGCATTGCAGGTATTCCTTTGAGATTAAATTCTGCCAGCTTCCTGTTGTCTTTCACCATATCCCTCTCGCCCTGGTACACAGCTATCTTCATACCACTTTGGCCATCTTTATGCGTAGTGTATTGCCTGGAGGCTTTGTTAGGTATTTTAGAATTTCGTGGTATCAGCACATCCATAAGTCCACCCATCGTTTCTATACCCAGCGATAAAGGTGTTATATCCAATAACAGCACTTCCTTATTATTGCCGGCTAAAATATCGGCTTGTATTGCCGCTCCTAAGGCCACCACTTCATCCGGGTTTACAGAGTCGTTTACCTGCTTACCAAAAAATTCGCTGATACTTTCCTTTATAAGTGGCACCCTTGTGGATCCACCAACCATTACAATTACATCAATCACACCCTTTGCCAGGCCTGCATCTTTAAGGGCATTTTTACAACACACAATTGTCTTATCAACCAACGGTTGTACCAGTTCATTAAAAATTTGTTTATTAATTGTCAGCTCCCTATTGTAAAGGTTAGCTTTAAAAGTGTCGCTATCTGAAAGATTTATTTTTGCTTCTTCTGCTTTTAACCTTATCGCCTGGGCCAGTGTTTTATCGTTGTGTAAATCTTCTTCGTTTATGCCCAACTCTTGCATCCAGTATTTCATGATCGCTTCATCAATGTCATCTCCGCCGAGGTAAGTATCGCCATTGGAAGACAACACTTCAAAAATACCATTACTGATTTTTAATATTGAAATATCAAATGTGCCGCCACCCAAATCGTACACCGCAATTGTTTTTTCTTCTTCCTTATGCAAGCCTAAACCGTATGCAAGACTTGCAGCAGTAGGTTCATTAATTATCCGCAACACATCTAAGCCGGCAAGTTTACCTGCATCCCTCGTTGCCTGGCGCTGGGCATCATTAAAATAAGCAGGCACGGTAATTACTGCTTTATTTACCGGGGTTTTCAAAATATGCTCAGCCCTGGTTTTTAATTCTTTTAATATAAAAGATGATAACCCTGCCGGGGTGTAAAACTTATTGCCCACCTGCACTTTAACCATGCTGCCCGTAGCATCATCTATAATTTTGTAAGAGAAGAAACTGGTATTTTGCTTTAGCTCGCTGTAAGATTTGCCCATTAAACGCTTGGCAGAAAAAATGGTGTTTTGTGGTTCTGTAACCAAGAAATTTTTAGCTACAGTGCCAACCGTGATGTTACCAAATTCATCAAAATGTACAACAGATGGTACGAGTGAACTGCTGTCATGCTCCCTTAAAGCAACAGGCTTACGTGTTTCGGGATGTATGATTGCTACAAGGCTGTTTGTTGTGCCTAAATCTATACCTACAATTATTTCGGTTTGCTGCAAACTGCCGGTGGCTATGTTGATGGCTATTTTACCCATTGTGAATTATCTTCTTTTTAAAACTATTTTTTGCAAAAGTAACAAATAATAGAGGCTGGTGTTTGCGGGCGACAACGCATAAGTTTCGATATGGGAAATTAAACATCCACCTGGTTCCTGATTGCTTACCCAGGTTTTAAAGAGGCTGGCTTATCTTTTACAATTCATATTTTTAAGGATTTGCAATATTTGTACCTCCACTAAGAACTATGTCCAAAGAAAAACCCCCTGCCATGCAGAGGGTCCATCTATCAATATTGTAAAAGATTAATAGTTCCTTGCCTTTATTTCTACCCGGCGGTTTTTTGCCCTTCCTGTAGCAGTTTTATTTTCTGTAAGTGGCTTGTCCTGTCCATATCCGTTGGCAGATAATTTACTTTCATCCACACCTTTACTTTTTAAATACCCAACAACAGCTTTTGCCCTGTCTTCGCTTAAAAGCTGGTTCTTTTCCGGCTTGCCGGTATTATCCGTATGGCCGTCTATATCCAACTTGTAAGATGGGTTGTCATTTAAAATTTTAACCACCTCATTTAAAGATTTGAATGATTTAGGCAGCAGTTTGGCACTTCCTGTTGCAAAGAAAATATTTTTAGCAGCTACGTTTATTTTATCAATTACCACCTGTGCAATTTCCGGACATCCATAATTACTGGCCGGTCCTGCTTCGCTCGGGCACTTATCTTCTTCATCATTTACACCATCCTTATCGGTATCTGGTATAGGGCATCCCTGGTAACGGGCAACACCAGCAACTGTGGGGCATTTATCATTTTCATCATTAATGCCATCTCCGTCGGTATCCGGTACCGGGCAACCATTGTACCTGGCAAGGCCTGCTACATCAGGGCATTTATCATCTGCATCTGTAATGCCATCACCATCTTTATCGGGGCAGCCCTGCAGCGATGCAATACCTGCAACATCAGGGCATTTGTCCAGCGAATCCACAATACCATCACCATCCCTGTCCTTAACAGGTTCCACTATAGCAACCGGCTCTGGCAGCGGCTTTGGTGCTTCTTCTTTTTTAGCAAATATGCTGCCCGCAATACCTACGCTATGATAAAAATGATAGTTTACATTCTCGGTAACCTTCGCCCTGTATTGGGAATTGAGGATGATGAATGCTTCATCTGAAAGGTTTACCTGTATGCCAACGCCGATTGGTATAAACGCACCATAAAACCCTTTATATTTTGAAACACCAAGACCGCCTGTAAGAAAGGGGGTAACCCAATATTTATCGGTCAGCAGTTTTAAATTAGCAGTGGCAGCGGCCTCAAGCAACAAGTTTTGACTGCCCGATTTACCCGCATCCGGAAGTGGATAATCTGTAAAGGAACCTGATAAGGTAGCGGCAAAATCAACGTGGTTGCTAAGGCCCTGAAGGTAGCTCACCGCCAAACCCGGGCTCATACGCTTTGTGTTTGTCCATTGATTGTTCTTCAATACATTTTGAACGCCTGCAGACCTTATGTCCAACGCTGTTTGAAAATCATCAAAGAAAAAATGAATACCGAAGGCCGGTGCCTTTTTATAATTATCCTGGGCTAACGAGTGTAAACAAGCAGAAATGGCCAGCACTGTTAAGATGCGTCTTTTCATATAAGAGTAAGTTTTTACTGATGGCAAATGTAATGGCTTAGTACCAAAACATAAAATTATTTAGCAATATAGAGGAGCTGTGTTGTTTGTGAAAGCACCATGGTTTGCAATCGATTTATTCGGGCTTATGGCGGCCTATAACTTCCAGCTTAACCCTTGCAACACCGTTACCTACATAACCCAGTTTTCTGGCGGCAGCTTTCGAAAGGTCAACCACACGGCGCATTCTCGGGTGCAACCTGTCTGTTACTTTTACAATAACCGATCTGCCATTTTTAACATTGGTTACTTTTATCCATGTGCCAAGCGGCACTGCGTTACATGCACCCGTTAATTTATCCTGGTGAAAAATTTCGCCGTTGGCTGTTTGGCGCCCGTTAAATTTATTAGCATAAAAACTTGCTTCACCATAAAAAACACGGTGCACTTTAGCTTTAGCTTTTATCGTTTTTTGCGCAGCAGAATAAGTGGTAAAGGAGATGAACAACAGCAGCAGTACAAATGGCTTTACACAATGCGTTAAGGCATTCAAAATGGGGTTCATAGTAAAATTGGATGTAGTGGGTTTTTAATTCTTACCAGAAAAATATTTTTCCCTGATCATTTTATCTTCACCGTAAATGTCATCATAAAATTTAATTTTTCCGTTTTTGCCTTCGCAGGTAAAGTAGCGTATAAAAAGGGAAACTTTATTTTTAACCCCAATCCTTCTGTTTTCTTTTACAGCAAGCCAGTTTTTTATGGAGTCTGTAGTATAACGCAGGGAATCGCCATTTCTTACATTCATGCTATCATTACGGGCAATATAAAAAGCGAGTTTTTCCCACTCCTGCACCCTTACACATCCGTGGCTCAATGCACGTGCAGCATTCTTGAAAAGATACCGCTGGTTGGTATCATGCAGGTAAACTGCATAAGGGTTGCTAAAATTAAATTTCATTATTCCCAATGCATTATCATCGCCACTGTTTTGCATTACTTTAAAAGGTATGCCCTTGGTATAACGGGCCCAGTTAATATCGTTGCCATCAACCGTTTCGCCTTTACCATTAACCAGTTTTAAACCGATACGGGATAAATAATCAGGGTTGTTTTTAAGCTTGGGCAGGTACTGCTTTGCAATAATACTGTTGGGCACCGTCCATGTTGGGTAAGTAACCATATCCGTAATATAGCTATTGAGCAAAGGCGTTCTGGTAGCAGGTTTGCCGCAAATTACCTTTGAGTCAAAAACCATTGTATCATGGTCCCATACCTGCATGTAATAACCGGGAAGGTTAACCCAAATATATTTCTCGGGCATGCTATCGGGCAGTTGCTTGTACCTGTCCAGGTTTATACAAATTCTTTTAAAACGTTCAACATCGCTGGTGTTTAACATCTTTATCAGGGAAGATGAAATGTTTCCATCCTGCTTCACCCCTTTTTGCTGCTGGTATTTTTTTATTGCTGTTTTTAATTGAAGGGAATCTGGCAACTTGTTGGTAAAACTGATGCAGTTACTTTCGTTTAAGCGCCGCTGAAATGTTTTTATAAAAGACAACGAATCTTTTTCATCATTGTTTTTATACGGATAGTTTACATAAGTATATACCCGCTTATCCATACTGTCTAAAAATGGCTTCATGCCTTTTTTAAGTTCCCAATACCCTGGCTGCACCGGCTGCAGGCCGGTAAGCAAAGGGGTAAGTTGCTTTGCAGATAAAAGGTTTTCTAAATTGATGATGTAAAAACTATCTGTAAGCTCTTTCTTGTTGAATGATACACTATCAGGTTTTAAGCGGCCGCTTTTAAGGTCGTTTACAACATGCATAAACCCATCCGTAAGCATCAGGTCTGCCTTCGTCCAAAGGTTGGCATCCATCCGTTTTAAAGAGTCTGTATCCAACTTTGTTTTTAACGATTGCAGGTCGCTGAAATGATAATCGTTTGGATATAATCCTGACAAGGCAGCTTCCTGGATAAACTGCAGCATAGAGTCTGCAAGCGGGTCCCATTTTTCTTTATGGCTCCAGATGTTGGAAAAATCATTTTTGGTGTAATATTGGTTTACCGCAGCAACGTATTTCAACCTGATGGTATCATCAATTTTACCATTATTTTGAAGGGCAAATGCGAGTGCACCGGTGATTACTTCACTTGCCTTCTTATCCATCTTTTCGGGGCTTGATACGATTTTAGCTTCGGGTTTACGGGGAGTGCCGTTATTACATCCTTCTATAATTATCCAGGCTGCTAAGCAGGTAATAAAAATGATACTGGTCTTTTTTTGATACATATAAAAGGGTGAAATGAGTAACTTACGGCAACGGATAAAAAACACAAAAAAATGAATACTGAAACAGCTTACAAGATAATAAATGCGCTTAACATAAAGCTGCCCCAGGTATTTATTTTTTTGTTCCTCTCTGTTATTTGCCAGGCGCAAAATACAACAGTAAACCAATATGGGTTAGTTGTTATCGGGGATGTTGAAACATATAAGTTGTCTGTTGCCGGCAATGATTCGCTTAAGCTGGTGGACCTAAAAAACCTCATTCCCCATATACAAACTGATCTGAGGTATGCTACCGCCAATAATTTTTTGCATAAAAAATTGTATGCTCAACCAGCAATTGCCTGCCTGCGTTTGAATGCTGCTGTCAGGCTTGCTATTGTGGCAGACAGCCTGAAGAAAATGGGATTAGGCCTGAAGATTTTTGATGCCTACAGGCCTTATGCTGTTACCGAAAAAATGTGGGAAGCTGTTAAAGATGACCGCTATGCAGCAGACCCAAAATTTGGAAGTGGCCATAACAGGGGTATCGCAACAGACCTGACTATCGTAAATTTAAAAACAAAGAAGGAATTAAACATGGGCACCGGCTTTGATAATTTTACCGACAGTGCCCACCATGATTTTGAACAATTGCCCGAAAGTGTTTTAAAGAACAGGTTGTTGTTAAGAAGGTTGATGGAAGGTGCCGGGTTTAAGGCACTAGAAACAGAATGGTGGCACTATAGCCTTCCGGATGCAAAAAACTATCCTTTAATGAACATTAGTTTTAGCGATATA
Source organism: Ferruginibacter sp. (assembly GCA_965249755.1). Lineage (GTDB taxonomy): Bacteria > Bacteroidota > Bacteroidia > Chitinophagales > Chitinophagaceae > Ferruginibacter. Next base: position 4,729,003 of record CBDFMT010000004.1, on the reverse strand, counting down.
AAAAAGTTATCAGCTCAATAAGGCTGTTTAAACTTCTCCGTTTTTTCATCTGCGGTAATATCTTCAGATGCCCTTATTTGTATTTGTGCATTTAATATCCATTCAGCACAATTACTCTGTTGCAGGTAAATATTAATACTATTGATAACAGCAATTACTTCGCTATAAGTACCTTCAACAATTGTTGCAAATGCGCCTACTTCGTATTTTATACCAAATTTACGGATCACTTCTATCGCTTCATCCACCCATAAGTAGGGATGTTTATCTTGAACAACGGGTAAAATTTGCAGCGATGCATTAATGGTATGCTGATGTGTAAATTGCTCCATAAAACGTAGCTCATTTGATGTAAAAAAAAGTTACCCTGCTACCCTGCCAATCTTTTGTTCCAGCATCATCAGGTCGGCGAGAACGAAGGCTGTAACGGCTTCCAGCACAACGGGCACCCTTAATGCGATGCATAAATCATGTCGTCCTTTTACAGAAAAACCTTCTGTCTCCCCGGTTTCAACATTTAAAGTATGCTGAAGTTTTGGCGTGGAAGAAGTTGGCTTCACTGCTATCCTGAAAACAAGTTCGTTGCTGTTTGTTATGCCGCCTACAATGCCACCGCCATGGTTGGTACGGGTGCGGCCGGTGCTGTCTTCAATAGCATCATTATGCTCACTGCCAAACATACGGGCTGCGGCAAAACCTGTCCCGAACTCAATGCCCCTTATTGCAGGTATGGCAAACACAGCATGGCTTATCAGTGATTCTGCAGAATCAAAAAATGGTTCTCCCAAACCGATGGGCAGGCCATTTACCCTGCACTCCACAATACCACCAATAGTATCTTTTGCATCAATGGCTTTTTGCAAGCCGGCTTCGGTATCTGCTTCTCCCCCGATTTCTAAAATCGTGGCTTTTATATTAATGTTGTTCAATAATTTTTTGGCCACTACGCCTGCTGCTACCAGGCACACTGTTAACCGTCCACTGAAATGGCCGCCACCACGATAATCTTCAAAACCACCAAATTTTTTAGTGGCCACAAAATCAGCATGGCCCGGCCTCGGCACGGCCCGTTGCTTTTCATAATCACTGCTCCGGGTATTTGTATTATCAAATAAAATAGTGATGGGAAAGCCCGTTGTTTTACCATTAAAAACACCGTTCATTATCCTTGGAAGATCGGCTTCTTTACGGGGTGTTGTCCCTTTGGCCCCGGCCTTTCTTCTTTCAATATCTGTTGTAAAATCTTCAGTACTTAAAGGCAGGCCTGCCGGACAACCATCAATATTTATACCCACACATTCACCATGTGACTCACCGAAAATACTTACTTTAAAAATTCGTCCGAAATTATTCATGTTTGCTTTTGCCTTTGTACCTGCTTAAATAAATTGGGTCAGAGTAGTGCCTTACAACTGTAATCCGTTAATCTTTTATAACGCCATTTAAACTTTTAATATGTCCATAAAATTCAGGGTAAGATTTATTGATGGCTTCTGCTTCTTCGATAGTAGTTTGTCCTGTAGCTTTTAAACCGGCTACAGCACAAGCCATTGCAATGCGGTGATCATGATGTGAATGGACCGTTGCACCATTAACACCGGTACCGCCTTCTATCAACATTAAGTCATCTTGCAATTTTATTACAATACCCATTTTACCAAACTCCTGCTGCAGGGTTAAACCACGGTTGCTTTCTTTATGCGCTAACCTGTTTACGCCTTGTATTACCGTAACACCACTACAAAAAGAAGCAAGTGCAACCAATGGCGGAAAAAGGTCCGGGCAATCTGTAGCATCAAATTGAAAAGGTTTTAAACTTTCAGTACCTAAGGCGGGTGGGCCAATTTCTATTTGTTGTTCCTGTATAGAAATACTGCTGCCACAATCCATCAGTGCTTTTAAAATAGCTTTATCTGCCTGGGTAGAAAAAGTATCTAAGCCTCTAACGGTTATATTACCTGTAATGGCACCGGCTACCAGTAAAAAAGCACCACCGCTCCAATCGCCTTCTACGGTGTAGCTAATGTTTTTATCAGCAACACTACAAGGATTGATCGTAAAAAATGTATGGTTAGCATGGGTTACATTATAACCAAAATGTTTCATTACCTGCAGCGTAAGGTCTATGTAAGGCTTGCTTTTCAAACCATTTACTGTTATGGTAACAGTTTGTGTTGCGGCCTTGCCATATGCCATCAAGAGGCCCGTTAAAAATTGCGAACTTAACGACCCATCAATAGTAATATTTTTTGGTTGTAAAGGGCCTTTAATAATGATGGGCAGTTTACCATTGTTGGATTGGATGCTGATGCCCAGTTGCGGAAAAATATCATCAAAAAAATCCATTGGCCGGGTAAGCAAACTGCCACTGCCGTTGATGGTTATCTGCTGATTACTTAAGGCAGCTATTGGCGTAAACATTCTTATACCCAAACCACTTTCGCCACATTGTAACAAACTGCTGCCTGATAAAGCGGTTGTATCATTATGCAGGTACCCGTTACTTGTTATGGTTAAAGGGCCATCTGTTTCCCCGGTTATTTCAGCACCTAAATTTTTAATTATACCTGCTGCGGCTACATCATCATTGCTGTTGCCGGGGTTTTTAATAATGGTTGTTCCTTTATGCAGCAGTGCTGCGGCACAGGCCCTTTGCATTGAACTTTTAGAAGCAGGTGCCTGTATACTGCCTGATATTGCAGATGGCCATATGGTTACAATCATAGCTATTTGCTGTTTCAACGCTTGCTAAAACAGTGTTGTTTTTTAGTGTATTAAAGTTTCAAGTTCGGCCATGGCCAAAGGTTGCACAACTGCATCGCCGATATTGTTCAGCAACACAAAATTCATTGTTCCGCTAACCCGCTTTTTATCCATTCTTAATATTTCCCAAATTTTTTGTTTGTCAAAATCAAAACTTGCAGGAAGCTGGTATTTAATAAGCAATGCTTTTATCCTTTCTGTTTCTGCGGGTGGAAACTGGTTAATGACTTCTGATATTTTACACGCCTGCACCATTCCAATACTTACTGCATGGCCATGTGGCAATTGATAACTGTTTTCAATGGCGTGGCCAACGGTATGGCCAAAGTTGAGCAGCTTTCTGTCACCGGTTTCAAATTCATCATTTACCACTACAACTGTTTTTATCTGTACATTTTTTTCTATCAGTGCTGCCAGTTTTTCTTTATCATTTTGAAAGGCGGTTATCGATTCATTTTCAAGCAAACCAAACAGGGCTGCATCTTTTATGCAGGCATGCTTTATAATTTCTGCAAAACCATTTACCCATTGCTCTTGGGGCAATGTTTTCAAAAGGACATAATCGAACAATAAAAATTCGGGTTGTTTTATAAGGCCTGCAAGGTTTTTATAGATGCCCACATCAACACCATTTTTACCACCGATAGAAGCATCGACCATAGCAAGGATGGTTGTAGGCACAAAGCCAAATTTTATACCCCGCATATAAATGCCTGCAGCATAACCGGTAATGTCCGTCACCACTCCACCCCCGACACCCACCAAAAAACTTTTTCTGTCGGCACTTCTTTTTATCAGTTCGCCAATGATGTAATCAACGGTAGATTGTTGTTTATGCTCTTCTCCTGCAGGCAGTACTATGGTTTGCCATCCCACAAACAAATGCTGGTAGCAAGCGAAAACATTGGTATCTGTTATCAGGAAGGTTTTGTCTTTTGGAACCACTTGTTCAAGATGGTTAAAAGCAGCATCAAAATAATAAGCCCCTTCAAAATTGCCGCCAGACGGCAGTGCTTCTGCCGGGCCTGCCAATGATGAAACCTTAACAACTTTCATACTTCATATTATTTGTGATCAAACCCCTGGTGATATCCTAAATATATTTTGAACTTTTTGGAAAATATCATTCTACACCAATATCCAACTTAGCTGTTCATTATTTTATTTTGATGGTTGATACTTTCCAGGTGCACCGCATCAAAGTACTTGGTAATAAACTCATGGCTTAACCCAAGCTTATCGCCCCTGCTGATGGCCTTCTGCAAAATATCGTTCCAGCGGTTGGTTTGCAAAATGGTAATGTTGTTGGCCCTTTTGTATTCGCCTATCTTATCTGCAATTTTCATACGCTGCCCGATAAGGCTTAGCAGTTCATCATCTACATGATTAATTTGCTCCCTTAATGTTGCAAGTGCATTAATAAACTCCTGCTTATCTGTAGCCTCAGAACGCCAGATTAATGCATCAAGCATTTCGGCTAAACGCTCAGGGGTTATCTGCTGTTTGGCATCGCTCCACGCATTATCCGGATCGATATGGCTTTCAATCATAACACCATCAAAATCCAGGTCAATACTTTTTTGTGCCACCGATTGAAGGTTTGTGCGATTGCCGCAAATATGGGATGGATCACAAATAATGGGCATTTCCGGAAAGCGCCTTTTCATTTCAATGGGCAAGTGCCACATGGGTGCATTGCGGTATTCTGTGTTGCCATAATTTGCAAAGCCACGGTGTATCATGCCCACTTGTTTAATACCTGCTTTTTGTATACGTTCAATTCCACCGGTCCACAATTCAAGGTCTGCATTGATGGGGTTTTTAATCAATACCGGAATATCCACACCACGTAATGCATCGGCAACTTCCTGCACACTAAAAGGATTAACTGTAGTGCGTGCGCCAATCCATAACATGTCAACATCAAACTGTAATGCATCTTCCACATGCTTTGCTGTGGCAACTTCTACGGTAATGGGCAAGCCGGTTATTTTTTTTGCCTGCAGCATCCATGGTAAACCTTTTGTACCGATGCCTTCAAATAAACCTGGTTTGGTACGTGGCTTCCAAATGCCGGCACGGAGCACATCCACCTTACCTGTTTTAGCCAACCTGGTAGCGGTTTCCAGCACCTGCGCCTCAGTTTCGGCACTGCATGGGCCACTTATAATTAAAGGCCTCTTTTTCCATTTTTCCTGCATTAACTCTTTCATTGTTTTGTTTTCGGTTTGCATTGTAAAATTAGTTTTTGTTGTTGAGTAATTGGTGGGTTGTATTGGTATTCATATGGCAAGTTGCTGTGTGTAAACAACAACAACTAAACGTGTGTACTTTATTGTATTGGTCCATAACCGGTTGGCATTTGTTGCCGTTTATAATTGCTGTCATTATTTTAAAATTCTTTTTATTTTGTTCGCATTTTCCATCAACGCTGTCAGGTATTCCAGGTTTTCTTTTTCCAGGCTCGATTTAAATTTTCTCAGTTGCGTAATATGCTCATTCAACACATCCAACACATTTTCCCTGTTCTGCATAAAGATGGGTGCCCACATGGCAGAGTTGCTTTTTGCCAACCGAACGGTGCTTTCAAAACCGCCACCGGCAAGGGCAAAGATGGTTTCATCTTCTTTCTCTTTTTCCAGCACCGTATTGGCCAATGCAAAGGAGGTTATGTGTGAGATATGGCTGATATAAGCAGCATGTATATCATGTGCATGGGCATCCATATAAACAATATTCATCCCCAATGCCCTGTATATATTTTCCACTGCGTTTACAATTGCTGTATCTGTTTTTTCTTTTTCGCAAATCACACAGGCCCTTCCCTCAAAAGCCCCTCTCACAGCGGCTTCCGGCCCGCTGTACTCTGTGCCCCACATGGGGTGGGTGGCAATAAACCTGCTCCGCATCGGGTGGTCTTTTAAAGCATCACATAAAACGAATTTGGTAGATCCTGCATCGGCAACCATTTGTTTATTGGTAACCAAATCCATTATTTTTTTAATTACCCCAACTGTTGCATCCACCGGTATGGCCACATAAATAAAATCACTTTGTCTTACAGCTTCTTCAAGCGGCAATGCTTCATCAATAATGCCCAGTTCGGTGGCTTTTTGCAGGCTTGCTGTTGTGCGGCTTACCCCGATTATCTTTTTAGCAAAACCCTTTTCCTTCATGGCAATAGCGAATGAACCACTTATAAGCCCAACCCCAACAATGGTAACTACCATGCCATCCATCTTTAAAGCCGCCGATTTATTCATTGATCACCTTTTTATTTTTGCCACCCGGCCAACATTACATTGACTGCTTTATCCTGTTGATTGCCTCGGCAATTTTTTCTTTGCTTGTGCATAAACTAACCCTTATGTATTTATCACCGGCACTTCCAAAAATGCCTCCGGGTGTTATAAAAACATTTGCTGCATCCAGTATTTTATCGCTTAGTTCATACCCATCTTTGGTCCCTGCGGGGATAGCGGCCCACATAAACAATCCTGCCTGCTGTTCATCAAAAGTGCAACCAAGTAACTGAAGCAATTCAATAACTTTTTTTCTTCTTGCCCGGTAAACATCATTTACTTCAGCATGAAAGGAGGCATCAAGTTGCAATGCTGTGGCTGCCGCTAATTGCAAAGGCAAAAACATACCACTATCCATATTGCTTTTAAACCGGAGTATTTCATCAATCCTGCTTTTGCCACCTGCAATAAAACCTATACGCCAGCCCGCCATATTGTGCGATTTGCTTAATGAGTTCAGTTCAACAGCTACGTCCATTGCACCTTGCACGTTTAATAAACTCATAGGTCCGTCGTTTAAAATAAAGCTGTAGGGATTATCATGCACTAATAAAATTTGGTACTTTTTGGCAAAGGCCACTAACTGTACAAACAACGCTTTGGTTGGCATTTGCCCCGTTGGCATTTGGGGATAATTTACAAACATCAGTTTTACTTTCGCCAGGCCACTTTGCTCTAATGCCTCAAAGTCGGGGTACCAGTTGTTCTTTTCCGTTAGCGTATATTCAAGCACTTCTGCCCCTGCAATTTTTGCTGCACTTTTATAAGTGGGATAACCCGGGTTGGGTATAAGTACCCGGTCGCCTGCATTTAAATAAGTCATGCAAATATGCATGATGCCTTCTTTGCTGCCAATCAGCGGCAGTATGTCAGTATCGGGGTTAAGGTTTACATCATACCATCTTTTATACCATTTGCTTACGGCATTTCTTAAAACCGGACTGCCTTTATAATTCTGATACCCATGCTGGTTGGGCTTTAGCGCTTCTTCATATAAAGTTTTAATTACTTCCGGATGTGGTGGTAAATCCGGGCTGCCAATGCCAAGGTTAATCACCTGCTTACCGGCCTTGTTCATTTCATCAATAGCCCTGAGCTTTTGAGAAAAGTAGTATTCGCCAATTCCATCTAACCTGCTGGAAACCTTCATTTGTAAAAGTTGTTGCCCATCCGGTAACGCAGTTGTTGTATTGGCCGCATTTTTTAAAGCATGCTCATTTGCCATTAGTTGCTTTTTTGTTTTTCAATTTTCTTCCTGTTATGTTTTACTTCAGTGTTATTGCTTCCATTGGTTTTGTCAGATACCCGTTTTCCATTTTTGTACATACCGTAAATTTTCACTGCTTCTGTAATGGCCTTAATTCCCGTGATCATTTTATGAAACTGATCTGCGGTATTAAACTCAACATCTGCATGAAACGAATATTTAAAATCACTGCCGGGAATAGGGAAAGACTGGAGCTTGCTTAAATTAATACCAGCATCTGCAATAGTGGTTAATACCTTGGCCAGGCTTCCTTTGGAGTGGTCTGTATGAAAGTTAATCGAAGCTTTATCTGCCCCGTTTGATTGCACCGCATTTTGTTTTGCCTGCAAAATTAAAAAGCGGGTGTAGTTATTTTTAAGGGTATGGATGTTAGGGGCAATAATATCAAGCCCATAAATTTCTGCTGCAAGTTTACTGGCAATGGCAGCCACGTGTTTGCTGCGGTGCTGATGAATATGTTTGGCGCTTAGTGCCGTATCTTCTTTCTCAACAAGTTTCCAATTGTATTTATCTAAAAAACCAAAACACTGCTGTATCGCCATCGGGTGCGAATGTACCTCCCGGATATCCTGCATTTGTACTCCGGGGTTAACCATCAGGTGCTGGTTTATTTGCAGGTACACTTCGCCTGTTATCACCAGGTTACTTTGCTGCAGCAGGTTATAGTTGGGCAGTATGCTGCCGGCGATGGAATTCTCTATGGCCATTATGCCCCCATTGCTTTCATTAATATTTTCAGCGATGCCTATTACTTCTTTAAATGTAGAGCAACAAATAACCCCCACCGATTTACCGAAAAATTGCCTTGCTGCCTCTTGGTGAAAACAACCTTCAAAACCCTGTATAGAAAATTTAAGGTTAACAGATGGCAGGTTTACCATTAATTTTTTCTTATTGTTTGTAGCGTAATTTTTGCCCATAATAACTTTTAATAACCTTATGTAAACAAAAATCCCGGCCTTTTAGCCGGGATCCTTTTATGTTAATTTTTATTAGTGTGTTCTTAACAAAAAGCTCCCGTTCTATTTTTAAAATAGAAGCTAAAATAAAATCCGGTGTAAGAAGTTGCTTTTTTCATTGATAAAACGAAAGTATACTTTTTAATTCAGTAAGCCAACAAATTTTCAATAAAGCGAATAACTTTTTAGATGGTTAAATGGTAAACAACCTGATTACTGATTTATTTCACGGTTACCTGAAATAGAGACGCCCCTAAGAATAGGGGCGACTTTAACGATTGCTTGCCATATGAAAATCTTTATATTGAACCGGCTGTAAAACAGGCAATCAGTTACCGGCTTTTAATTACATCTTTTTAGTTGTATCCATTTTCTTTTCCATCTTCTTAGTTGTGGTATCCATCATTTTAGATGTGGTATCCATCATCTTTTTTGTTGTGTCTGGTGCAGGAGCAACAACTGTAGTTGAATCAGTTTTTACAGTTGTAGAATCTGTAGTTTTTGTTGCATCAGTTCCGCTATTGTTACAAGCTGTAAATGAAGCTGCGATAACACATACTAAAAGTAATTTTTTCATTTTTTGAGTTTTAATTGTTATTTATACCATTTAATACCCGGCCCTAAAAAAGGTAACCCAACTTTTTTAAAAATATATTTTTTCGTTGCTTTGGGTTACTATTACAACTTAAAACGTATTAACTACAGACTGGTGAGCACTATAGAGCAAGATCAATTATTATTAAAGGGTTTAGCAGCGAATGATAAACAATCGATTGAAACTATTTATCGTTTAAACTATTCGATGATCCAAACTTTTGTATTGAGTAATAACGGATCTTCCGACGATGCCAGGGATATTTTTCAGGAGGCGATGGTTGTGCTATATGAGAAGTCGAGAGCAACAACATTTTCGTTAAACTGTCAAATTAAAACTTATGTATATTCCATATGCCGGAGATTATGGCTTAAAAGATTACAACAGCTTAGTAAATTTAGTACACAGGTTGAAAGCCTGGAAGAGATTGTACCTGTGGAGGAAGAAATTGAAGAGCATGACAAGATAAATAATGATTTTATTTTAATGGAATCGGCAATGGGTAAAATTGGAGAGCCTTGTAAAAGTTTACTGGATGCTTATTACCTGCAAAAGAAGAACATGCAGGAAATTGCCGGTGAGTTTGGTTATACCAATGCAGACAATGCAAAAACACAGAAATACAAGTGTTTGGTAAGATTAAAGAAATTATTTTTCGCACAATATAAAAACGCCTGATTGAGATGGATAATCATTTATTGTTAGAGACTGTTGAGCGTTATTTATCTAATAACATGTCTGCCACGGAAAGAAGTGATTTTGAAACTTTACGCACCCAGGACGCAGAGATAGATCAGTTGGTGGTAGAGCATACCTACTTTTTACAAGGGTTAGATAAATACAGCGCCATTAAATCTTTTAAACATGCCTTGCATGAAATTGAAAACCAATTGGCAGAAGAAGGCCTGATGGCAACGCCTAAATTAAAAGGTACGGCCAAGGTGGTTAGTTTTTGGCAGCGCTATAAGCGCAATGTCGCTGTGGCAGCCTCTATCGCAGGGTTTATCAGTTTACTAACCCTTGGTTTAATGATAACCTATACCAAAAAATATGGTGATAGCAACTACGCTGTTTTGGTGAAGGAAATTAATAAAACCAATACGGATGTATCGAAATTAAAGAACAGTATTGGAAGTATACCATCAGTAGCACACAAGCCCGAACCAAAGGTGGATTTCAGGGGTACCGGTTTTTTAATTGATGGAAAAGGTTATCTGATTACCAATGCCCACGTCATCAGCAGGATGAAAAATATTTATGTCGAAAGTATTAAGGGGCAGTATTATTCCGCAGTTTCTATTTACACAGATAAAGATGCAGACCTTGCAATTTTGGATATCACGGATACCAGTTTTCGCACTGTTGCAAATTTGCCTTACAGCATAAAGAGAAACAGCTCAGACCTTGGAGAGCAATTTTTTACTTTGGGTTTTCCACGTAATGAAATTGTTTATGGCGAAGGTTATGTAAGTGCCAAATCAGGTAATGATGGTGATACTACATCCTATCAGTTAACTGTATCAGCAAACCCGGGTAACAGTGGTGGCCCTGTGGTAAACCGTAATGGTGAAATTATTGGTGTTATTACAGCAAAAGATTCCAAGGCAGATGGTGTGGTGTACGCAGCAAAATCAAAAAATATATTTGAGCTCATTGATAAGCTGAAGAAAGATGACAGCAAATTCCAGTTTATAAAAACCCCTGTTACCAGCACGCTAAAAGGTATGGACAGGGTGCAGCAAGTTAAAAAAATGGAAGACTTCGTTTATATGGTTGTAGGTAATGCCAATTAATATAAAAAGATTAAACCCCTAAAGCTTTAAAAGCGGCCCGTTAAAAGGCCGCTTTTTTTTATCTCTTTATTATTGCTTTGGTCCTGTTGAACCTTCGCTTAAGAACAGACAATACAGGAAATATCATTACGAACGAAAAACGGGATGACCATTTTACCCAATCCCATGGCAAAAAGGTAAGCAGCCCACCAATTAAAAATATAAGGGTTACCGCTACAGACCTCAATATTGCATACTTCGTTATGCGTACATCATTACCAATGTAACTAAGTGTTTTGCGTTTAGAAATATATACCCATAAAAGCAACAAGGAAATAGATATGAGGGCAAGGTTAAGGCTATAAATAAACCACACTATGCTAAGGCCACCATACTGCATATTTAACCGGGTGGTGAAGGGCATGATTACAACAAATAACAGCATCAACAAGTTAAGCCACAATAACCCGTTATCAAAATTGATGATATACCCAAACAGACGGTGGTGGCTCGTCCAGAATTGGCCAATTACAACGAAGCTGATTAAAAAGCCAATTAAATCAGGGATTATTTCTACAAGGGCATGGATTAACTGCGGCTCAGAAAGATCATCTTCCAGGTGTGGGATTTTAATTTCAAGGATAAGTAACGTAATGGCGATTGCAAAAACTGCATCACTAAAAAGAATGATCCTCTCCAATTGAAAATGCCTTTTACTTTCAAGCGTATCATTTTTTAAATGGGCCATTATATAATAGAAAAGTTGTTTTGGTAAAAGCCAATCATGCAATAAACGAAACATCATCCCCTACCCCATCATTAAAAAATAAGGTTATGCCCATAGTGAAGAAGGGTATACGCCATCAGCAACAAGCTTGTCAACGCTTGCCTTAACTTCCGGTGCATCTTCTTTATACGTTACCCCAAACCATTGGGCTGATGTTGGAATCACTTTTACAGCACCATCATTATTTTTAACCACTTTATCCACCACAAGTGGAATAAAAAATTCACCTTTTGCATTGTTGATTTCTTTATCTAAAAAATCACCAAAATATTTTTCGCACTGATTAATAAAGTTTGGAGAAAATGCGAAGAAGTTCATGCTCACACTCGAGTCTTCGCTTACTTCATGCAGGGTTTCATTTTCTTCATAAGTTATCACACCCTGCTCATTGCGGTAAATTTTGGTGCGTTCATTTATATCGATGAGGTTACCTTCTGCATCTACATTACATACGCCACGGCTAACACTGCCATTGTCACTCAAGGTCTTTTTTAATTCGTAGCCAATTATAGCGTAGTTGTTATCTGCAACGGCACCGGTCAAAAAAGCATGTGCTTTTTCAAAACCGTCACGGCCATAAAAGTCATCTGCATTAATTACACCAAATGGTTCGTTTACAATTCCCTTACAGCAAAGTACAGCGTGTGCCGTGCCCCAGGGCTTTTTTCTCTCTTCTGGAATTTGCCTGCCACCAGTATATTTTGTAAGCTCCTGAAAGGCAAATTCAACCTTTATTTTACCATCCAGCTTATGAGCAAAATTTTCTTTAAACATATCCAGAAATTCTTCTCTTATCAAAAAAACAACTTTACCAAAGCCTGCTTTAATGGCATCATAAATAGAATATTCCATGATGGTTTCGCCGCTTGGGCCAAAGCCCTGCACCTGTTTCATACTGCCATACCGGCTGGCCATACCTGCTGCTAAAACTACAAGAGTTGGTTGCATAAAATGTAAATTTTAATCCTGTTTTACCAGGGGATTTTTTTAATGTTTTATTAATTCAGGCCAATACAATGCCTGCTCATTTTTACCTGATGTAAGCATTGTACCTTGCTGCAACGAAAATAATGTAAACAATTAAATTAATGCTTTTCGATACTTCAAAAATTTCAACAGATAATATTACAAACGCTTTGCTGCAAGAAAAAAACATTTGCTTATCTGTTGTAAGGCTTGATACAATACATCCGGTAGTATCTGGCAATAAATTGTTTAAACTGCATTTTTTTATGCAGGAAGCAATAGATAACCGTGCTGAAGGTATCCTCACTTTCGGCGGGGTATATTCCAATCATCTTGTGGCCACGGCGTTTGCATGCCAGGCGGCGGGCATAAAAAGTGTGGGCATTGTAAGGGGTGAAAAACCGGCTGTGGTATCCACTACTTTATCCGATTGCATGGAGTATGGTATGGCGTTAACCTTTGTATCCCGGCAGGTGTATGATGATGCAAAAAACACCAGCTTTGCCAATGGGCTAAAAAATACTTACCCCGGTTATTTATTTGTACCCGAGGGCGGCTATAGCCCCAAAGGTGCTGCAGGTGCGGCTTTGGTTACCAACTTTATTGAAAAAGGTTGCACACATATTTGCACCGCAGTTGGCACTGCCACCACATTAGCCGGAATAGCAATCGGCGCACAACCCCAACAAAAAATTATAGGGGTGCCGGTTTTAAAAGGTATGCATGATATTGAAAAACGGGTCATTCATTTAACCGGCGGTAATAATTACTCTTTCGATTTATTACACGATTTTGATTTTGGGGGATACGCAAAAAAAACACCTGCGCTGTTATCTTTTATGAACAACCTGTATTTGCAGCATGCCATACCCACGGATTTTGTGTACACCGGCAAAATGATGTACGCTGTTTTAAACAGCATCGAAAAAGATTTTTTTGCACCCGGCAGTAAAATAACCTGCCTGCATACCGGAGGTTTGCAAGGCAATAAATCTTTGCCGGAAGGCACTTTAAATTTCTAAATTCGCAGGCCACGCTGTTATCTTTGTAACTTAACAAAATGAAAATATCCGCTGTAAAAAAACTATGCGTAAAATTTTAATACCTTTTATTTTAATGTTTTTTGTATGCGGCAAAAATGTAATTGCGCAGGATACTTTACCAAACATTTCGGTAAAAAATATTAATAACCAGATTGTGGTAAGCTGGAAAAACAATTATAAGCTGAACATCGCCAACCTCAATATCCAGCGCTCCTACGACAGCACAAAAAATTTTATTACCATCGGCACGGTGCTTAACCCAACAAGTAAAGAGAATGGATATGTGGATAGAAAAGCCCTTAATCCGGCAAAGCAATTTTACCGTGTTTTTATTGCGTTTGAAGGTGGGACTTATTTATTTAGCCTGTCGCACCATCCCGTAATTGATACCAGCCATATTGCCCCAATTATTACAGAAATTATAAAAAACGAGGTGTTACCAGCAACCGATGAAAATCTTTTACCACCTTTTAAAAATCCTGTAAAACCTGCTGCACCAAAGGGTTTTGTGCCCAGCAAATATATTTTTACCGGTAAAGACAACAACCTGGTGATCAGCTTGCCGGATGCAGCTAAGGAAAAATTTTCGCTTCATTTTTTTGATGAAAAAGACAAGCTTGTTTTTGAAATCAAGAAAATAAAAGAGCCGTGGCTTATTGTAGAAAAAGTAAATTTTTTACACACCGGCTGGTTTTATTATCAACTTTTTAACGATGGGATACTATTGGAAAAATATAAGTTTTACATTGGTGCAGATGGAAGGGTTGGCCCGCCGCCACCGGAAAATAAGAAAATCATTTTTAAAGATAAATGACTTAAAAATTGTTTAACTGCACTGAAAATACTTTTTCGAAATTGGCCTTTACTTTTTCTTTTACCTCAGCATAATCTACCAAAGTATTTAACTCTTTTTGCAAAGAAGTAACCTGCTTGTTTTGTATGCCGCAGGGTACAATTGTTTCAAAATAACTTAAGTCTGTATTTACATTAAAAGCAAAACCATGCATGGTAACCCACCGGCTGCAACGCACACCCATGGCACAAATTTTTCTTTCCCGGCCGGGTATACCTGCATCTATCCATACACCTGTTTCACCTTTGCTGCGGCCACCGGTTACCCCATATTCGTTCATGGTTAAAATAATTACTTCCTCCAGTGACCGGAGGTATTTTCCAATGTCAGTATAAAATTTTTCAAGGTCAAGTATCGGATAACCCACTATCTGCTGCGGCCCGTGAAAGGTAATGTCCCCACCTCTGTTGGTTTTAAAATAGGCAATCCCACGGCTGTCCATTTGCTCTTTGGTGATGAGGATATTTTCTTCATGGCCACTTTTGCCTAAGGTAAGTACCGGATTATGTTCGCACATCAAAAAATAATGTGGCACTTTAACAGCTTCGTTTTCTCCAGGTAAATTATCCCTGGTTTCAACAGCATTTGTGTTGCCCGGACATGCTGTTTCCCTTACCCTTAATGCCGCTTTCGCCGATACGTTTTTTTGAAATAAACCTTCCTGGTAATCCCATGCCTGTTTATAATCAATCAACCCTAAATCTTTAAACAATACTGTCTGCTTATCCAACCTAAATAGTTTATTTTGCAAAGTTAGCTGAATGTTAAGTATGTAGTATTTGGCTCATGCACAACAGCAACCACATTACAATGACCAACGAAATAATACCGGCAGAAGAGGACCTGCAGGAAAGTGAAGAGCTTTATGAAAGGCTTGTATTGGAGATTGCCAAAGGGCAGGAAGCCTTGCGCATAGATAAATTTTTAATGATGCGGATTGAGGGTGCCACAAGAAATAAAATACAGCAGGGTATTGAAAACGAAATGGTGTTGGTAAATGATAAACCGGTTAAGGCAAATTATAAAGTAAGGCCTTATGATAAGATTGTGGTTTTCGACAACAGGAACCCCGAAAGCAATGATATTATTCCAGAAAATATACCGCTAAATATTGTTTTTGAAGATGAAGATATTTTGCTGATAAACAAGCCTGCCGGGTTGGTGGTACACCCCGGCAGCGGCAACCCCAGCGGTACGCTTTTAAATGGGGTGGCCTATTATTTAAAACAGCAGCAGCCAGAATTGGAAGAGCAGGTGTTACCAAGGTTTGGAATGGTACACCGCATTGATAAAAATACCACCGGCCTGCTGGTGCTGGCCAAAACCCCCAGGGCCATGACGGACCTTGCCAAACAATTTTTTAACCATACCGTACACCGCCGGTACATTGCGCTGGTGTGGGGCGATTTTGAAGAAGATGAAGGCACCATCCGTGGGCATGTGGGCAGGCACCAGCGGTTTAGAAAATTGTTTACCACCTACCCCGATGGAGAGTATGGAAAAGAAGCCATTACCCATTACAAAGTGCTGGAGCGTTTTAACTATGTAACCCTTGTGGAGTGCAGGCTGGAGACAGGCCGCACCCACCAGATAAGGGTGCATATGCAATACATTGGCCATCCCTTATTTAATGATGATTTTTATGGCGGTGATAAAATTGTGAAAGGCACCGTGTTTTCAAAATACAAACAATTTGTTGATAACTGCTTTGCCTTATGCCAGCGCCAGGCCTTGCATGCTAAGGAATTGGGCTTTATCCATCCTGCTACAAAACAACCTATTTTGTTTGAAAGTTTTTTACCGGAAGATATGCAGGCCGTAATTGAAAAATGGAGAAAATACAGTGAGAACAAAAATGATATTGGCTGATAAAAATCCGTTATAATATTTATTTAAAACCTGAAATTGTGGCTGTAAATACACCCCTCTCCCGCTTTTTAAAAATGGCCCTCCAGTTGCCGGTATAACGTATGAGCGATGGAACAAGAAAGCTGCCGGCATGCGTCATTTCAACCTCCATTTTTACATTAAAATCATATACCCCTGCATCATAGCTCAGGCTATACTTACGGGCAACTACTTCAAAGGTTTTATCATCAAACCAGGTGGTCATTTCATCCATAACTACTTTGTTTGCCTTGCCCGGTTTTACAGTTTGTTTAAAAACATAACAGCTTGTTTTGTTATAGGCATCCATGTCTACATTCATATCATAAAGCCCTGCCATGTCATCATCGTAAACAGCCGTTTTATCGGAGATAAAGGGGATGCCTTTTATCTTTTTACCCGGGTTAAAAAACAGTGTTTTTAATTGCTGCTTGTGCTTCTCCATGCCTGATTTGCCGCTAACGTCAAAAGCCCGTCCGGCAACGATATTATCTTCACCACAAACAACGCCATTGGCAAAAAACAGCGAAGCATATAACTGGGCTGTATAATAATTGTAACCGTGGTTTTCATCATAAAAATTACCAGTGCTTTGTTCTTCAATAATTTCTGTATGCCTGCAACTGCTATCCCTTACCTGCCTGGTTTTGCTGAAGAGTGTTGCAAGGTTGTTGCCGCTTTTATCCAGCATGCGGATGTCATTTATGGAAAAATAATTAAGCAGGTGCAGGTTGCGGAAGGCCTTGTAAAAAGTGCTGTCGTTTTTTATACGGTTGATGAATGTATCAACATTAAGTTTGTTGTTTAACACTACTTCACTGAGGGTGATAATTTTTTTGCCTACCAGTACTGTGCTGTCCTGCGCACTGCAGCATTGGCTTATAATTACGCAAAATAAAAAAGGTATGCGTTTCTTAAACATACCTGCAAATTATTGTAACAAAAAATACCATTATTTTTATTTTGGAAAAACCATTCTATAGTCTACCTGCACTTTTCCTTTGGAGATATCATCCAGTTTTCTTCTAAGCAAAGTCCTTTTCAGCGGCTTGATATGATCGATAAAAAGCTTGCCTTCGATATGATCATATTCATGCAAGATGACCCTTGCTGTGATGCCGTTAAAAGTTTTGGTATGCGCTTTAAATTGTTCATCCAGATAATTAAGGGTAACCGCTTCGTGGCGGGAGACATCTTCCCTTATTTTAGGAATGCTCAGGCAGCCTTCGGTATAACTCCATTCATCACCATCCAATCCTGCGATGTGCGCATTTATAAAAACGCCTTTATAACCAGGTTCGTCAGGATAGTTTTCATCGTCATCATCTTCTTCCATATTTTTAAAAACCTGCTCACTGTCCACCACAAACAAGCGGATGTTTTTATTTACCTGCGGGGCAGCAATACCCACGCCATTGCTGGCATACATGGTTTCCCACATATCAGCAATCAGCTTATCCAAAGCCGGATATTCTGGTGTTATATCTGCACTAACCTTTCTTAAAACCGGCGAACCATATGCAACAATTGGTAAAATCATATACTACTTTGTAAAGGGTATTATTTGTATTTCTTTTATTTTGAAAAAGGCGGCATCTGCGGTAACAATTGCAGCACCTAAATATTTTGCTGTTGCTGCGATGAAGGCATCAGGTACTTTCAAAATTATAAGAGCGGCGAAATTGTATAGCCAATTCATTAATAAATGGATTGGTTTCAATAAGGCTTAATGATCTCAGGAAATCTTTTACGATATCCTGTTCCTTTTCCGTTTGCCTGTTATTTGCCAGCAATTCGATGTATGATATTGATGAAACCGCAATATTAAAATTCGAAAATATTTCACCTGCTTTTAAGTTGCCCTCAAAAAAATAAATAAAAATATTGGTGTCACAAACAAGTGTTTTGTTAGTGGCCATTTCTTATTTTTTTTTGATATTCAAGCCCGTCACCAAAACTTTTTATTTTACCGAAAAACTTTGCCAGCCATTCTTTTTTGGATAACAAGGGGGCTTCTTTCTTTACGGCCTTTTTCTTTGCTTTCACCTTTTCCATACCGCAAATTTACATTTTTTATTTATTGGATACTTTGTAAATACTCCTGTAATATAATGGTGGCGGCTATTATATCCACATTGCCTTTAATGCGCCTGTCTTTTTTCTTCATGCCCATTTCCAGCATGGCGGCTTTTGCCATTTTGCTGGTGTAGCGTTCGTCTACTGTTTTAAGCGGCATCAGCGGAAACTCCTTTTTTAGTTTTTTGATGGCTGCCTCCACCAGCGGCGTACCATGCGTATCCGTTTCATCCCAATTTTTGGGCAGGCCAATAATGATGAGTTCTACAGTTTCCGTTTGAAAATATTGTTTTAAAAAAGGCACCAGTTCTTTGGAATGGATTGTTGTTAAACCGGTGGCTATAATTTGCATGGGGTCGGTTACTGCAATGCCTGTTCTTTTGCCGCCATAGTCTATTGCCAGTATACGTGCCATGCTGTTGGGTTATAATTTTAAATTGATGATGGGCTTAATGTGTAAACATATCGAGCAAAACAAAGATGGCAAACACTACCGATGCGATGCCGTTCGCCGTCATAAAAGCGATATTTACTTTACTTAAATCTGTGGGTTTAACGATGGAATGCTGGTAGACGAGCATGCCTGCAAAAAGTACAATACCCATTAAATACCACCAGCCAAAGTGGCCATAAATACCTGCATACACCACACAGGCTGCGGAGAAAACATGCAGTATTTCTGATACCCTCAATGCCAGTGGCTTGCCCATTATGGCCGGCATGGAATAAAGGTGTTGCGACTGGTCGAACTCCACATCTTGTAAAGCATAGATAATATCGAAACCGCTTACCCAAAATATAACAGCCAGCGAGAATAATACCGGCAGCAAAGCAAATGTACCCGTAACGGCAAGGTAGGCACCGATGGGTGCAAGGCTTAAACCAATGCCTAAAACAATATGGCAAAGGGGGGTAAAACGCTTGGTGTAACTATAGAATAGAATAACAAATAATGCCACCGGCGAAAGCAAAAAGCAAATGGGGTTAATAAAGAAAGTAGCGGTTACAAACAACAGGCAGTTGATGATAACAAAACGAAGGGCACTTTCTTTTGAGATGATGCCCGCAGGTATTTCCCGGATGGCGGTACGGGGGTTTTTAGCATCAAAATTTCTGTCGAGGTAACGGTTAAAGGCCATGGCAGCGCTTCTTGCGAAGATCATGCAAAAGATAACCAGGACAAATTTGATCAGTATTATTTGCCACCAAACAAAACTGGTTATATCATATCCCCATCCTATCATTTTATTAAGAGAAGAGGCTCCGCCTTTATTTTTAAATAATCCAATAAAAAACCCAATAATAGCAAAGGGCATTGCAAAAATGGTATGGCTGAATTTTACTAAACTCAAATACTTTTTAATACTGCTCATTTAATTTTTTTAAATTAAAAATATACCTCATTGTCCCGTACGCACAAGCTCCCACAACACAACACCTGCCGCTGTCGCAATGTTCAGGGAGTGCTTTGTGCCATGCTGCGGTATTTCGATGCAGCCATCACAAAGCTGTATGGTTTCCTGCTCAACCCCGGTAACTTCATTGCCAAATATGATGGCCATTTTATCGCCAGGCTTGTACTGTAATTTGTGTAGCATGGTGCTGCCCTCTGCCTGCTCTGCAGCAGATATGCGGTAGCCCATTTGCCGCAGTCTGGTAATGGCAAGTGCTGCATTTTCAAAGTGTTTCCAGGTTACCGACGCTTCTGCACCGAGGGCCGTTTTTTTAATTTCTTTATGGGGAGGTACACAGGTGTAGCCACAAATAAAAATCGCTTCCAAAGCAAATGCATCAGCGGTACGAAAAACACTGCCCACATTATAAGCACTGCGGATATTTTCCAGCACGGCAATTACGGGTATTTTTTCAGATTGCCTGAACTCGGCCGCAGTAGGCCTGCCCAGTTCATCCATACTTAACTTTCTCATTTTAGAAATTATGCGCAAAAGTAAGGCAATGGGGCAATAACCGGTAAACGTTGGCATTGCGCCAGGGATGGGAGCAAGTACCCCGTAAAGCGCCGAAGGACACTCTGCCGGCAAAGCTATACACCAGCAACGGCGCTGCGGTGTACTGCGGACAGCCCGCCCGGGCGCCCAAAATAAATTGATTATTTTATAGATGGGGCACTATGGGTAATGCCCTATTTTTGCGGCATTACGCAAAACCCGGCAAACCGGTTACCGTATTATTTTATGGCCAAAGCAACAACAGAAACGCCGTTAATGCAGCAGCACAATGCCATCAAGGCCCGCTACCCTGATGCTATTTTGTTGTTTAGGGTTGGCGATTTTTACGAAACTTTTGGTCAGGATGCCGTGAATGCATCGGCGGTGCTTGGCATTACTTTAACCAAGCGCAACAATGGCGATGCCAACTCATCTCAGCTTGCAGGCTTTCCCTATCATGCGCTGGATACGTACCTGCACAAGCTGGTAAAAGCAGGCTACCGGGTAGCGATATGCGATCAGCTTGAAGACCCGAAACTGGCCAAGGGCATTGTAAAACGTGGGGTTACCGAACTGGTTACCCCTGGCGTGGCCACAAGTGATAAATTGCTGGAACATAACAGCAACAACTTTTTAGCGGCCATTCATTTTAACGATAATACAATTGGTATTGCTTTTTTAGACATCAGCACCGGGGAGTTTTTTATTGCAGAAGGCGATAAAGAATATGCAGATAAATTGTTGCAAAGCCTTAAGCCTGCAGAAGTGATTTTTCAACGTAACCGGCAAAAGTTTTTTAAAGAATATTTTGGCAATAAGTTTTTTACCTATGCCCTGGATGAATGGGTTTTTGCAGATGCATATGCAGGCGAAAGCCTGCTGAAACATTTTGGTACCCACAGCCTTAAAGGCTTTGGCATAGATGGTTTGCAGGAAGGTATTATTGCTGCCGGGGCAATACTGCATTATTTAAAAGATACGGAGCACCCGAACTTGGGCCACATTACTTCTATACAAAGAATTGACAGGGAAGAACATTTGTGGATGGACAGGTTTACCATAAGGAACCTTGAATTATTTGGTGGCACAGATGGAAGCAACACATTGTTAAAGGTGCTGGACAATACCGTATCGCCAATGGGTGCAAGGTTGTTGAAACGCTGGATGGTAATGCCTTTGAATGACCTTTCTAAAATACGGGAGCGGTTGGATACGGTGGGGTTTTTTATAACAGAAACCGATACCCGTACAAAATTTATACACTATATCAAGCAGGCCGGGGATGTAGAAAGGCTGGTAAGCAAAGTGCCGCTTAAAAAAGTTAACCCCAGGGAAGTGTTACAAATTGCCAAAGGCCTTCAACAGGTACAGGCCATAAAAACCAGGTGTGCCGCATTGCCCAACACTTATCTTAAGCGGCTGGGCGATTCTTTAAACCCATGCCTTTATATCGTTGATAAGATTATGGCCGAGATTGCAGAGAACCCGCCTGCACTGGCTTCTAAAGGAAATATTATTGCCGGCGGCATTAATGATGAACTGGATGCGTTAAGAAAAATATCCAGCGGTGGAAAGGAATACCTGATTGAACTGCAGCAAAAGGAAGCAATTGCCACAGGTATATCATCCCTTAAAATTAGCTTTAATAATGTTTTTGGCTACTACCTGGAAGTAACCAACCTGCATAAAACCAAAGTGCCCAACACCTGGATACGCAAGCAAACACTGGCCAATGCAGAGCGCTACATAACGCCGGAACTAAAGGAATATGAAGAGAAGATTGTTGGTGCAGAAGACAAAATTTTACAGATTGAAATGCAGTTGTTTGAAAAATTGCTGAACGAACTGCAGGACTATATTGCCCCTATGCAGGTTAACGGCCATGTGCTGGCAACCATGGATTGCCTTTGCTGTTTTGCCGTAAATGCACTGCAGTTCAATTACAAAAAACCACTGCTTAATGATGGTTTTATTTTAGACATCAAAGGGAGCAGGCACCCTGTTATTGAAAGGCATTTGCCTGTTGGCGACAGCTACATCGACAATGATATTTTACTTGACCCTTTTACCCAGCAAATTATTATTTTAACCGGGCCCAACATGAGTGGTAAAAGTGCTATCCTGCGGCAAACGGCATTAATTACCCTGATGGCACATATGGGAAGTTTTGTGCCGGCAAGGGATGCCCAAATACCGTTAACCGATAAAATTTTTACCAGGGTTGGCGCAAGCGATAACCTGAGCGGCGGCGAAAGTACCTTTATGGTGGAGATGAACGAAACCGCAAGCATCATCAATAACATTACCCCAAAAAGTTTGATACTGCTGGATGAAATCGGCAGGGGCACTTCTACCTATGATGGTATTTCTATAGCCTGGAGCATTGTGGAATATCTGCACAAAAGCACACACCGCCCAAAGGTTTTATTTGCCACACACTACCATGAATTGAATGAACTGGAAGAAAAGTTGCCGGGTGTAAAAAACTATCATGTTACCAATAAGGAAGTGGGCAACAGAATAATATTTCTCCGCAAACTTGCGCCTGGCGGCAGTGTACACAGCTTTGGTATACATGTGGCCCGTATGGCCGGTATGCCCCCGCAACTTATTGACAGGGCAAATGAAATATTATTGCAGTTAGAAAAAAGCCGTAACAACGGGGAGGAAGACGGGCAACCTGCCAACCTGCAACAGGTGGTAAAAAACTTAAACACCCCCAAATTACAGCTTAGTATATTTGACGTACACTCCGTAACCTTTGAAGAAATACGCACCTTGCTAAATGCTGTTGATATCAACAGGCTTACCCCAGTGGAAGCCTTGCTTAAATTGCAGGAAATAAAATCCAGGATAAAATAAGCGATGGAACTGCCAGGTTGTTAAATCATTTTAACAAGCTGCTTCATCATCCAAATAATAACCAGCCCTTCATTAACTTTGACTGCATACATGGTAAAGAACATTTTTATATTGGTGGTGATGGTTTGTATTTGCAACCAGGTTTCTGTTGCTCAAAACTGTACCAACCTTGGGCAAAACCCAGGCACGGCATTTCCGGTTTGTGGTACAGCAACATTTACACAGGGCTCTGTACCAGTATGCGGTGGCAAGGCAATACCAGGGCCATGCGGCGGGGTTTTAGATACCAACCCTTATTGGTATAAGTTTACCTGTTTTGGTGCCGGTACATTGGGCTTTACCATTGCCCCTGTTAATGCAAGCGATGATTACGACTGGCAAATATTTGATATTACCAACAGGAACCCTGATGACGTTTTTACAGATGCCGCTTTGTTTGTTGCCTGTAACTGGAGCGGCGAAACCGGCAACACCGGTACCAACGTTACAGCCACGAGTTTAAAATATTGTGATGGCTTAGGGGTACCGCTTTTTAGTGCAATGCCCAACCTTATTGTTGGCCACCAATATTTGCTGCTGATCAGTCATTTTTCCGGCGACTCCCAAAGTGGGTATGCTTTAAAATTTGATGGCGGAACAGCCAATATTACCGACCCTGTAGCACCACACCTTCTTGCAGCGTCTGCTGCATGCGATGGCACTTCTATATCTGTTAAGCTGAACAAGAAAATGAAGTGCAGCAGCCTTGATGCTGATGGCAGCGACTTTACAATAAGCCCTGCCATTGCTGTAATATCCGGCGCCACCGGTGTTGGCTGCTCCAGCAGTTTTGATATGGACTCGGTGGTATTAACGCTTGCCACTCCTTTACCGGCCGGTAATTATACTTTAAGCGTAAGGCCCAATAATAACCTATTGGACAATTGTAATAATTTCATCCCGGCAACGGATAGCCTTAAGGTTACTGTGTACCCACTTGTGCCCACGCCTATGGACAGCCTTGCTAAAATTGGTTGTGCGCCAGATGTGTTGCAACTTGTTTTCAGGGACCGCATGCGGTGCAGTTCCATAGCAGCAGATGGCAGTGATTTTATTGTTACCGGTACATCGATCGTTAGCGTGGCTGCGGCTTCCGGCACCTGCAACGCAAATGGTTTAACCAATACCATCCAGGTAAAATTATCTTCCCCCATACAAAATGCAGGCGCCTTTTCTATAAAACTCGTAACCGGTACAGATGGCAACACCATAATAAATGAATGTGGCAAAGAAACCGCAGCAGGTGCATCGGTTAACTTTGTTACTGTCGATACGGTATCTGCTTTGTTTACTTCCATTGTAAAATTGGGATGTGTTACGGATACCATTTTGTACAGCCATGATGGTGCAAATGGGGTAAACAACTGGGCATGGGTTTTCGACAATACTACCAACAGTTCCTTACAAAATAACCAGCTTACCTACACCGTATTTAATTCAAAAACGGCAACACTTATTGTTAGTAACGGTACCTGCAGGGATAGTGCTACAGCATCGGTTAATCTTGATAATGCCATCAAAGCTGCGTTTGAAGGCACATCAGTTGTTTGCCCCGGCGACCCTGCAACTTTTAAAGATGCAAGTACCGGAAACCTCAGCAGTTGGTTATGGAATTTTGGTAACGGCAACACCAGCAATATACAAGCCGCACCCATACAGTTTTACCCGCCGTCCAATACTGTTAGTAATGTAACAGTGCAGTTAATTGTGGGCAACAATATTGGGTGCTACGATACCGCTGTAAACACTATAAGGGTTGTGGGCAATTGTTATATTGCCGTGCCTAAAGCATTTAGCCCTAACGGTGATGGCCTTAATGATTACCTGTACCCCAATAATGCCTACAAAGCAAAAGAGCTTGTGTTTACAATTTATAACAGGGGCGGAGAAAAAATATTTGAAACGAAAGACTGGACTAAAAAATGGGACGGTACATTTAAAGGAAACCTTCAAGACCCGGGCACCTATGTTTGGGTACTTTCCTATACCAATATTGAAAGCGGCAAACGCATTGAACAAAAGGGCAGCACGGTATTGATCAGGTAATACTATCACCTGCATTCTATCTTCACTAAAACCAAAAACCCTTATTGCGAATATCGCTGCAGTAATTTGGCGATTTGCCTGTTACCTGTTACTGTTGATAGTTAACATGCGGTTATTGGCATATAATAACAAAATCTTGTTTTCATCATGAAATAATTTTAGGTTTTAATAACCTAACTAATTTTTTATGAAATTGAAATCAGCATTCCTTGTTTGTTTTATTGCATTTTTTTATACGGCCGTTGCACAAGATGTTCAATTTGGGGTAACAGCAGCACTTACTTTCAACAACCTTTCCGGCAACGGTATGTCTTCTAAATCCCAGGCCGGATTTGAAGGTGGTGGGTTTGCCACAATCCCATTGACGAGGGACTTTAGCCTGCAGCCGGAAATAGTTTACAACATTTCGAAAGTAAACCGCTCCGATGATTTTAGTGTGTATTATGTAGATGACAGCAGGCC
Organism: Ferruginibacter sp.; assembly: GCA_965249755.1. Taxonomy (GTDB): domain Bacteria; phylum Bacteroidota; class Bacteroidia; order Chitinophagales; family Chitinophagaceae; genus Ferruginibacter. Next base: position 4,703,375 of record CBDFMT010000004.1, on the reverse strand, counting down.
AGATTCCAGGTCGTCTTTCAATGTTGGGTACATTACCATCCCGCTACTTATTAATTACCATGCAAGCCCTAAAGTGACGATAAACGCCGGCCCTCAGTTTGGCATATTAACTTACAGCAACGAAGACCTGTTGTATAATAAGCAAGCCATTAAAAATACCGACTTTGGTATAAGGGGTGGGTTTCAATTTAATGTTACGCCAACCTTCAACCTATTTGCCAGTTACTATTATGGCTTGCAGGATGTAAATAATATTGATAACAGGTACGCCTGGAAAAGCAGGCAATTTCAATTAGGGGTGAACATACCTCTTTTTTCTCCCAAAAAACCTTAGGCCCTAAACGGTTACCTTGAAGTAAAATTAAATTTACTTTTTAGGAGGCGGGATACTTTTTGATGCATGTTCAACCACCATTCGTTGGGCAAAAACAAGCCATATAATAGTATAAACACCAACTGAAAACCATAGATCATCATAAAAATGTAAATGCCGGCATGAAAGATTAAACCTGCTGCCAGTAAGGGTTTTCGTATCTTTTTAAACCATATCAACACAGGAAATAAAACCTCGAAAAACAAGGTAGCATATGTAAGTATATAAACCAGCCAATGCTGCTGCACGATAAAGCTATTAAAAGGTGTACCCGAAAAACGTTCAATGGACAGGGCATAATATCCTGCTTCACCATTCAGCCACATCGGGGTTATCAACTTTGCAAGCCCTGATGAAAAGTAGCTTACACACAACTGCAGCATAATGGACAAAGCTGCAAGGTTGCCTAAAAGGTTCTTGAACTTAGTGCTTTCTTCATCCGTTGCCGTTGATTTTTTAAAAACAAAATATTGATAAGATGAAGCAAATACTAAATAGATCAACACCAGTTTTGCAAGCCTGTCGCCGCCATTTAAAATACCAACATTCATTTTTTGGAGCACATCAAAAAATACGGCTACGGTAAGTGCGGTAACCCATCTGCCTATACCAAAAATATTAAGGCAAAGCACAATAGTGTAGGTTATAAAAAACCATAAATAATATTGCCGAACAAAAGCTATGCCCCCGGGCAAACGCCTAAGGTAACTTGGTGGTGGTACCAAAAACGCCGAATGCCCATACAAAATATCCATGCTGCCTAAATTGATAATTACTTCTTTTAAAAGAAACACACTTATGGCCACCCTTAAAAAAGCAAGGTAATAAGCTTTGTAGTTTTTATTTTCGAGGTGCCTGAGGCAAGCAAAAAATATATGCATAGCTATTGTTGAAATGGCTTAAAAGATGTTTCAAAAACAATAGCTTCCTTTGGTAAAATCAGCGTGGGCGTAAATGGCTGTATGGGCCTTTCGGTTATTATTATTTTCATCTCCCGTCCGGTTGTATCTACATTCGTTTGTGTTAGGACCATGCTGCAAAAATTCTGTATGGTTGATAAATGAATTTTGTACAAGGGAAAATTTTCCACTTTTGCAATGGCCTGTGCAACATACGCACTGTCGTATTTTTTATAGTTGATGTCATCCACTTTTCTGTCGGGATAAACAATGTTTTTAAGCTTCCAGATGGTATTGCTGATCAGATGGTCTGCAATATTTTCCCTAACATTAAAAGGGGCATTTTTTTGCTTCGCTTTAAACACCTTTTCTAAAACTTCCAGTGTGTCGTTACCTGCAACAGCCCCTTTCTTTTTAAGGACGATATACATCCTGTCGTTATAAATTTGAGGCGGCGAAAAAAGTTTCCACGACATGGCGAAGCCCCGCATGCCAAAGGTTTTATATTTATCAAAAGGTTTAACAATACTATCGGGCAATGCAAAAAAAAACAATATAATCCAGTATAACATAAATACTGTAATGCAGAAAAAAGCCAATGCCCTGTCTGTTGAAATTTTCATTTGCTTCAATTATTGCTTTGTAAATTAAACTAACCTGCTGCAATTTTAAAATAGCCTTACTTTTAATCACCTTTATTTTTCTCTATTTTTAAAATGATGGTTACCTTTTTAGTTTTACCATTTACTAAATTATAACAACTGCAATGGAATTTACAGATGTGGAATTAACCGAGATGTTGTATGCCGGTAAAGGTATAGACGACGCAATCAAATTCCTGTATCAAAAACAGTTTACAATTACCGCAGCTTATATAAAACAAAACAGCGGCAACGATGAAGATGCAGAAGATATTTTTCAGGAAGTGTTACTGGCTTTTATTGAACTGGTACAAAAACAAAAGTTCAGGGGCGATAGCAGCATCAGTACTTTTTTGTACGCCATTACCCGTAACATCTGGCTGAACGAATTGAAAAAAAGGGGCCGCAGTAAATTAAGGAACGAAAAGTTTGAGAAGGCCAAAGACAGTACAGGCGGAGACATCAGCCATTTGATAACAGAGCGGGAAGTAAAAAAGGAGCTCATGCAAATGGTGGAAAGTATTGGCGAAACCTGCAAAAAAATACTGCTGGCTTTTTATTTTGAAAATATGTCCATGAAGGATATTTTAAAAACACTTGATTATGAAAATGAACAAGTGGTAAGAAACAAAAAATACAAATGTTTAAAAAAACTGGAACAGTTGATAACGGCACAGCCTGCACTGGTTAAAAACTTAAAATCAATTTTTTGATATGGACGAAAATTTTACCAACACCGAAAAGCTCATTCAATATTTAGATGGCGAAATGACCGGGGATGAAGCGCAACTGTTAGGGCAGCAGCTCGAAAGCAACCCATTATTAAAAGAGGAACTGGAAAATTTGCAGTTGGCAAAGGATGCTGTAAAAACATTGGGGTTAAAAAATAAAATAAGCACAATCCATATAACAATGATGAAAGAACTTAACCCGGCAAAAGCAAAGCCTGCATTGGTTGTAACAATGGCGAAGTATGCCTTGCGTATAGCTGCGGCAATCATCTTTATCATCGCATCCTATACAGGTTACCAGTATTTTTCCGCAACGCCACAAAAATTATTCAGCGAAAATTTTAATGCCTTTACCCTGCACCAAACCCGTGGTGATGAAAATACTTCTTTAAAAAGTGCATACTCCAATGGCGATATGGCGGCAGTGATTAAGCAGTTTAAAACCCTTGCCAACCCTTCTGCCGAAGAGTACTTTTTAAATGCAAATGCCCTTTTAAGCTTGCGCCAACCGGCAGCGGCCATACAGTCATTGATTGCTTTGCAACAAAAAAACAATAGCGGCAACACCCACTATTTTGAAGATGACGCAGCCTATTATCTCGGCCTTGCGTACATGGCCAATAACGGGCCTGCTAAAGCATATCCTCTTTTACAAAAAATAAATTCGGATAAAAACAACCCATACCATAGCAAGGTAAGTAAGTGGATGCTGCTGCAACTACAGCACCTTAGCAGGTAAATAATTGTAAAAAATCTTTTTATGGATGCCCCTGATTTTAAGGGGCATTTTTATTTTTTTAAAAGTGGTTACAACAAGAGAAACAGTGTGTACAGATATGTGCCTGTTATCAATTCAGGCATAGCTTTTAAAATTTAAAACCATAAAAAAATACAGTATGAAAAAAGTATCAATCCCTTTAATGCGTTTTGCGGTAGTGTCTTTATTTTGTTGCCTTCTTTCTGTTGGCTGTCAAAAAAATGTACCCATAACAAACGCTGCAAACATCCCTGGCAAATCATCCGTAAATATTTTTCTTACAGATGACCAATCGCTGGTATTTGAAAATGTTTTTTTAAACATTATAAAAGTAGAGGTAAAAGCAGAAGACAGCCTCGAACGCAAACACGAAGAAGAAAATGAAAATGAAAATGATGATAACGATCATCACGGCAGCATATCAGGTGGCTGGATGGCTGTTGATATACATCCGGGGGTGTACGACATTCTGAAATTCAGGAACGGGCTGGATACCTTATTTGCCGCAGGTTCTTTTTCATCTGATAAGAATATAAAAAAGTTAAGGCTTACACTTGGCAGCAATAACAGCGTGGTATTAAACGGTGTAACCATACCACTTACCATAAAAGACAATGACAATTTTGTAGTGATAAAACTTGATGAAAATATGGTGCAACTTAACAACGGCGGCCTCACCAATTTATGGATAGATATAGATGCAGGCCGGTCTGTACGCCAGCATGGCAACAGATTTGAGCTAAAAACATCTGCAAAAATATTCAGTAAAGAAAAAGCCGGCGCACTGGAAGGAAGGGTTTTTCCCAAAGATGCAAAAGCTATTATAATGGCTATTAACGGCAGCGATACCACGAGTGCAAAACCAGAAGATGAAGGTGAATTTAAGTTTATCGGGTTAAAGCCGGGAACCTATTCATTGCTGTACCATGCCACCGTAAATAATTATAAGGATACAACAATCAGGAACATTAAAGTATCTGGCAAAGAAGATGCGCATGTTGTAAATGTAACCTTGCACAAATAATTTATCCTTCTTGAAACCACAGCGGGCCTGTACATCAGGCCCGTTTTTTTATCTTGTAAATGATATAAATGGTAGCCATAACCAACAACACAAAAAGAATTATTTTATAGGTTTGATGCCTGGAAGAAACGAGAGCGTAATGATTGCCCGTTAAAATAAGATGTGCCCAGTAAGCCGGGGTTTTATAACGTTCTTCTATCTTATCGCTGTTGAGGTAATCTATTTTGGCCTGTTGCAATGCCTCATCCTTGTCCCTGCCCTGTTGCAAATAATGATGCAGTTGTTGGGTGATAAAGGCGGTGGACATATCATCTGCCTTCCATAAAGAAGTAACCACACTTTTACAACCGGCATAAGAAAATGCCCTGGACAAACTTATAATCCCTTCGCCATTTACCAGCACGCCATTGCCAGTTTCGCAGGCACTTAAAATAATAAGTTTGGCAGATTTTAAATTGAGCGTATAAATTTCAGGTGCGTACAACCGGCTTTTACCCGGATCATTTTGCGTACCATAAAATGCAATGTAAGATGCCACCTGGCTGCTATCGTTAACCACAGCATGGGTTGCCAAATGCACAACAGGATATTGATTTGCCAGGCGCATAAACTGTTCTTTTGTTGCGGTTGCACCGTACATTTTTTTGCCAGGCAGATCATTTATTTCTTGGGTAGATGATGGAAGTACCGGCATAGTTGCACCAGCATTTTGCTCAGAGAAAGGTGCCATGGCCAATACTTTATAATTGTTATCAGCAGCATCATTTTGTGCCGAAAGAAAGTTTACAGCATAGTTGTAAGAGATAGCAAAGTGGTTTAAAAGTAAGTTGCCATCATCATCCTGTAACAACTCAAATGGTATATAACTGATCTCATTGCACGGTATAACAACAAGCCTTTTTTTATTTTTAATCTTATCCAGTACAGGTGCCACTAATTTTTTGTACAGGCTTAAACCCAAGCCTGTTATGGTTTTGGTGCCTGATGCTTCTGGTGCCTGCAGGGCCTTGCGCAATAAAAGAATGTTCTCAAAAAAGGAACTGTCTATGGCAACCTGCTGTACATCAAACTGACCTTTAACAATGTAAAAACACAGCAGTGTCCGTTTGGTATAGTAGTAAGAAAGGATACACTCATTTGCTGCAACGGCATTTTTTTGAAGGCTATCAAAGTTAGGATTTTGAACAGTAGATTTTAGCTGACGGTACCTGGGCACAGCCTGCAATTTTGCCTGCACTGCTGCAAGTGCAATTTCATGATCCTGTAATTGCTTTTGTGATTGCAATGCCGCAACGCTGTCGTTTAAAAGTGCAGGTTGTACCATCAATTTCGCAATGAGGGATTTATACATTTTTTCCTTCGCAAGCAAATCTGCAGGTATACCGGCTAGCCCCGATAATTGTAAACCTTGAATGCCTGATTGCAAAACTGAAGCCTTGTTATTTTCAGCAATGTTAAACGCTGCCTGTAAAAAGTTTTGTTGTTTGGTTTCATTGTAAAGGTTTATCGCAACATTCACCGCATCCTGCGCAGCAGGGGTAACCCTTTTTTTAAGGAAGAATTTAGCGTCATCCGATCCGTAGGTTTGCTCAATATGGCTGGCCAAAGCAAGGGCAGATAAATATGATTTTAAAGATAATTTCATCCATTGGTTTTCATGCTGCTGAACACTCAATGCTTCCAAAGCAGCGGCTTTGCCGAGCAACGCATCAAACAATAAATAAAATTTTTGCAGCCCTAAAAAAGATGTTGGGTTAGTGGCAATAGCCGTATCCTTAAACACGGGATAAAATTTATTTATGGCAAGTTGGTAATCTTCTGCAGCCTCAAAAGCTTTGCCAGTAGCTGCTTTCAAGTCACCGGAGTATTGCAGGGTTGTGCCCCATTCTATTTCGTTTCGCCTGTTAATGTTATTGGTATAAAATGATTTTGCCTGCGCAAGGTACAGGGCGGCAGAGTCGTATTTTTTAAGGTTAATGTACTCTTTGGCAAGGCTGTTCATTTTCTCATGACCAATACCGGTAATCTTTTTAAAATAAAAAATGGCTTCATTATAATTACCAAGACTGTTGTAAGTTTTGCCGATATTAAAAAACAGTTCATTATCCGCAACATGGTAAGGCAGCAATGCCATAAAAAGCTGCAATGCCTTTTGATAGTCCCCAGATTTTAAGTAAGCACTTGCAAGGTTATTTTGGTAATTAACGATAAAGAAAGCATTGAGTGGATTTTTGTTTTTCACAATCGATAGTGCTTTTTCAAAGTACGTAATACTTTTGGTATAGTCGCCTGTTTCATAATAAAGCACACCATACTTATTGTACAATCTTTCGGCTTCATTCAAATCAGGTTTGTTGCTAATGATGTTTTCTGCTTTGCTGTAATAAAAGCCTGCACTATCCAGGTTGTTTAAAGTGTAGTAAATATTACCAGCATAAAGGCATGGTTGAAACATGAAAGAATCAGCGATTGCAGGGGCTGCAGATTTAACATCAACAGCCGCTAAAAAATACTGCAGTGCCTTGGTTTGGTCATTGGCAACCATGGTAAGGATACCGCATTTGAGATAGCTATCCAGTAAAATATTATTGTAAATATTTTCTTGTTTTGAAAAACGGACTACCTGCTGATAGGCCGCTAAAGCAAGGCTATCGGTAACTGTAGTTGGGTTTGATGCATTGTATAATTTTTCAGCATTGTGATACAACAGGTCCAGTTGCGGCAGGGGCTTAACATGCTGCCCGTGGGGGGCAGACTTAAAAAAAAGCAATAACAAAAGCAGGCAGCAACGTCGGTGCATCAGGTAATTTTTACTCCTGGTTAAAAGGGTAAATTACAAAACTATCTGCTAACTTTTTATGGGGCTATTTGGCAAGTATGAAGATGCAAGGCGGCCGTGGCTTTGCAGGTTTATTGCCTAAAGGGTTATTAACAGTGTTGCTGCCTGTTTGCCTAAACACCGTTCCATCCCTTGATGAAATGATGTCATAAGCCTCTTGTGTTACATCGTTAATGGAATCAAAATAGTAGAGCTTTACCCTTAATATATTTGCCGCCTTATTGCTTTTATCATTGATGCGGTATACCATTTCAAATTCGTGCCGGTCGTTGTTGGAAGGCTTGTTTCCAAACACGCCGTTGCGTACCGTTTGTGCAAGGTTGATGGTGCCTGCACCCACGTTAACACTACAGCCTGCGCTGTTGCAACCGGAGCCTTCATCAAACAAGCTGCCGTTATTAACGCCGGGGACCGTGTTGGTTGCCCTTGCATTGTATACAGGTTTTGCTATGGAGTCTGCAGTGGTAAGTTTATAAAAACCATCAAGAAAATTGATGCCGGAAATAAGTATTACGGTACTGACAGAATCTGTTGCGCCAGTGGGCTTAAAGCTTATGCGGTAACGAAGGCCGGTCTCACTTTTTGTAATGTTGATGGCCCCCGTTTGTTCATCTATTTGTATGCCTTCGGGAAAGCCGGTGTAAGTGCCGGGTGTGGTTTGTACGGGCTTTATGATGTAATCTGCAGCCTGGCCCTGAAGATAAAATATAGAATCACCATAACTTAATTTAAAATCGGGTGGTACGGGCACCACAGGGTTTTGTACCGGGTCCTTTGCACATGAAAACATAAACATTACAACAAGTGCACCGCACATCCATTTAAAAAGTGATTTTACCATGGCATTTTTTTGTTGGTCAACACTGCTGAAAAAAACGTAACCGGCTATACTTTATTTTTTAAAATTTTATTTTAAGAACAGCTTTTTACACCAACGCTACTACAACATTTCCTTTACCTGCGCTATCACCTCATCTACTTCTGCGGTGGTATTGTGTTTACTAAAACTAAAACGTACTGTTACCTGGTTGGGGTTATTGTTGATTGCATTTATCACATGGCTGCCCTGCTCTGCCCCGCTGGTGCATGCACTGCCACCGCTTGCGCAAATATTATGTATGTCCATATTAAACAACAGCATCTCCGATTTTTCTGTCTTCGGAAAACTTACACTTAATACCGTGTACAGGCTTTTTCCAAACACATCACCGTTAAAAGCAATGCCTGGTATGGCTTTCACCAATTCATCATGCATGTATTTTTTCAGGCTGCCGATATACTCCATGTCTTGCCCGTGTGTTGCCGTAGCCAGTTCCAGCGCCTTGGCAAAACCAATAATGCCATACAGGTTTTCCGTACCAGCACGCATATTACGTTCCTGGCCGCCCCCTAAAATGAAGGGCTTAATCCGTACGTTTTCGTTGATATATAAAATGCCAACCCCTTTTGGCCCATGAAATTTATGGGCAGCCCCGGTAATAAAATGCACCGGTGTATTCCTCAGGTCAAATGGAAAATGCCCGACAGTTTGTACGGTATCACAATGAAAAACAGCGTTGTGTTTTTTACAGATATTCCCTGCGGCATGTATGTCAAGTATATTACCAATTTCATTGTTAGCGTGCAATAAGGTAACCAGGGTTTTTTCTTTAGAGCCTGATAACAATTTATCAAGATGTTCCAGATCAACATGGCCATCGGGCAACAGGTTTACATAACTTACCCTGATGCCGTCTTGTTTGTCCAAATGCTCCACACTGTGCAGGGTGGCGTGGTGCTCAATGGCAGAGGTAATAATATGGGTACACCCAAGGTCGGTAACTGCGGCATTAATGGCGGTGTTGCTGCTCTCCGTACCGCCGCTGGTAAAAAATATTTCTGCAGGATGGGCATTTAAAATTTTCGCTACCTGTTTCCTCGCCTGCTCAATCGCCATACGGGTTTCACGCCCATAAGAATAGATGGAAGATGGGTTGCCAAAGCGTTCTGTTAAAAAAGGCATCATCGCTTCAAGCACCACAGGGTCCAGGGAAGTTGTGGCCGCATTATCAAAATAAATTCTATTCATGATAGAGAGAATAAACTGCTTATTTTTTTAGGATAGCAATATTTAAGTGGGGCGTTGCTGTATACAATCCGCCGCAAAATGGAATGTTTGTGCCAGGATATTTTTGATACAATCAGATAACCTCGTGTATATCCTTCATCAGCCGTTTGGCAATATTATCTGCGGTTGTTTCAAAATTGCTTTCCGCATAAATGCGGATGATCGGTTCTGTATTGCTGGTACGTAGGTGTACCCAGTCATTATCAAATTCAATCTTTAACCCGTCTTCTGCGTTAATAGGCTGGTTCTTGTATTTGTCCTGTATCCTTTCAAAAACCGTTTTTACATTAATACCTTTTTGCAGGGTAATTTTATTTTTGCTGATGAAATAACCCGGGTAAGTACTGCGTAACTGCCTGATGCTTTTTTTGCTGTTGGCCAAATGTGTAAGGAACAAAGCAATGCCGATTAACGCATCCCTGCCATAATGAAGATCGGGTACAATAATCCCTCCGTTTCCTTCACCACCAATTACTGCATTTACTTCTTTCATCCTTGTTACCACATTTACTTCGCCTACAGCACTGGGGTAATATTCGCCGCCATGCTTTAGGGTAACATCTTTTAACGCCCTGGTAGATGACATGTTGGAAACGGTATTTCCTTTTCGCTGGCTTAACACATAATCTGCCACAGCAACCAAGGTATATTCTTCGCCAAACATACTTCCATCTTCACATACAAAACAAAGGCGGTCCACATCAGGATCAACCGCAATACCAAGGCTGGCATTGTGTTTAATTACTTCATTGCTCAGGCCGGTCAGGTGCTCTGGCAAAGGCTCGGGGTTGTGGGCAAACTTACCATTTACTTCCCCGTTAATAACGATAATATCTTTAACACCTAAAGCCTTTAACAGTGCAGGCACCGCAGTAGCACCGGTGCTGTTTACGGCATCCAATACAATTTTAAATTTTGCTTTTTTTATAGCCGCAACATCTACAAGGCTATAGTTAACAATGGCATCAATATGTTTTTGAAAGTTGGCTTCACCATTTGTGATAGTGCCTAATTTATCTACGGCAACAAAATTAAAATCTTCTGCGGCAGCAAGTTCCAGCACCTTTATTCCTTCGGCGGCATTAATAAATTCGCCGCTGCTGTTTAAAAGTTTTAACGCATTCCATTCTTTGGGGTTATGGCTTGCAGTTAGGATAATGCCGCCTGCCGCACCTTCAAATACTACGGCCATTTCTACTGTTGGGGTAGTGCTGTAATCAAGGTCAATCACATCAAAACCTAAAGCGTTTAAAGTACTCGTCACCAGGGATTTCACCATTTGCCCGCTGATGCGCCCATCCCTGCCCAACACAATTTTTCTGTTGCTGCTTTCGCCTGCCAGCAAGCTTCCGTAAGCAGCCGTAAACTTTACAATGTCTAATGGGGTAAGGTTATCACCAGGTTGGCCGCCAATGGTACCCCTGATGCCGGAAATGCTTTTTATCAATGCCATTTATCGCAAAAATTAAGTGTGCCGCAAAGATAAACAACACAAATTTAAATGCCTTTAAAAGTGAAAACTAATGGGGATATAGCAGCAAATTAACAAACGCCGGGTTGCTTTAAATTATGGATGCTAAAAAATAAAATGGATTAAAAAAATTACAGCCCTTCTTTTACAAAAACCATTTTAGACCTGTCGGCGCTGTACACTTTTGAAAAGAAATCTGCAAGCGCAACGGCATCGGATGCTGGAAAATTACCACAGTTCCTGATCAAACTTCTTACATACAAAATTTTACCGGCACTAATTTTAAAAGCAGAACTGTAGGTGCCAAATTTTGTATCCAGCAGCACATTGGCAGGGGTACTTTCTGGGGTATAGCCGGGGGGCATGGCGATTTCAACAGAATCAATATCTGCGAATGCTGCAGACAGTTTGATATCAAATTTGCGGGCAACCGCATTGGTTAATTTAGAAGAAGATTTGTTGAGTATGTTAGGGCTTATAAAAAGGCGCTTGCCGCTAACGGAACAAAAATTATTGGCAGTAAGCTGCAACATTTCATTTATCACCGGCAGTTTTCCTTTGTCATCATGGTATTCAAATTTTGTAATATCATAAGAAGGCAGGTTAAGCCGGGCTTTCAATATTTCAGACACCCGTTCTTTTGAAACTGCGTTTAACATCCCATGCAAATCATCCTGCTGCTCTGCCCTGTAAGATGTGTTGATAAGGGCAGTAAGTTTTCCTTCGGCATCCACAGATGCAGTAATGTGGCGGCTCTGCAAATTGTCCATTTTATTATACACCGGGGTACGTACCAAAGTGCCACCGGTTTCATCAATTAAAAGTGCATACCTATTGCTGGTAAAACCGCCAAGATACCCTGCAGGCATGGTTTGGCTGGTACATTCCAGCCATACAGAATCTTTAAGCTGTGGCACGCAAAGTATAATATGATTAAACTGATTGGAAGGAAAATCGTTTAAAAAAGAGGTGTTGTAATCGCCTGCCTTAATAAGGGTATAGTACGATTTAATACCGGCTTCCTTTAACAGGGAATACATGTAATTACTGAGCGCTTTGCAATCGCCGTACCCTTTGGTAGCCACGTAGGTTGCATCAAAAGTTTGCCAGCCACCAATGCCCAACTGCACACTGATGTAATGGGTATTTTGCTGCATATATTCATACAGTACTTTAATTTTTTCTTTTGGGGCTGTAAGCTTGTCGGTAAGGGAATGCACTTTTAACTTAATGTTGTCGGGCAACACATCCCGGCCCGTGTTTAATGTATAAATGAATTTGCCAAAACCTTTCCAGTCTGTCATGTTACCTGCGTAATGTTGTATTTCAAAGTCTGATGGGGCCAGGTACACTACGGGTGTTATTTCGTGCCAATCCGGTTCATAAGGTTCTTCTTCAATAGCTGGTAATTTTTCAACAGACCATTCATATAGCTGTTGTTGTTTTATGGTACTTACAACGGGCTGGCCTTTGTAGTTAAATGTTTTAAAGCGGAGCTTATAATCCAAAGGGCAAGCCACGGTGAGCTTACTTTTTTCGACAGCAATCTTTTCGCCATTTACCGGAAACCAACGGGGAAAATAAAAGATGCCTTTTAATTCAACCTCACTTTCGTACGCCACTGTGTAGGGATAAATGTTCCAGTTAAAATTGTGTATTTTAACCCGATTGTCATCAGCAAGTGTTCCATCACTGGTACCCGATAAGTCCTTTATATCACTACGTTTTACCGATTTTATTTTCTTGCCATTGGCATCATAAAGGTTGCCTTCAATGTTTTCTATCCCAACCAATTTGTCATAGGGTTCGCTAAAATTAGCGGCTTCATCGCCTCCTGCATTCATAATGGTAACTGCATATTTGCTGTATACGATTGCCCTTCCGGCGTCCTTTACTTCAATCCTTATCTCCTCCATTCTTTTCACAATATTGGCATGGGGCAGCAACTCCGCCGGAATTAATTTCACATCATAGTTTTGGGCATATGCTGCTATCAAAGCAGCATTAAAGAGGGTGGCAATAACTAGTTTTTTCATAAGGGTTACTTCTTTTTAAATACGATTTGTTCTGCCTGCTTCTTTACCACATAATCAAAGAAATTTCTAAGGGTTTCATAATCTTCGGGTAAAAAAATGGCTTTATTTAATTTGATCTTGCTGCGCAGATTAATACCATCATTTGACTTGGTAACCAGGTATTCAAAAAAACCTTCATTATCATTTAAGGTCACTTTGGCCGATTTAGGTATTTCATCCACCACATAACCAACTGGTATTTCAATTTGAAAAATGTAGGTTTCTTCCATGACGTAAGGCATTTCTACAGGATATTTTCTTTCAGTCGATTTGAAAATATTTTCTTTGTACCCTTCTTTAAGCATCGGGTTAAAATAAATGATATTGGCATCACCCTCGCTTTCAACATTTATAGAGTGTGACATCGACATGGTATTGTCGTAATTTTTTTCATCTGTATACTTTATGTCTTCAATGCTGAAGTCGCCGGTGTAAGACTCTTTCAATTTTTTCTCAAATTCCTCCTTTCCATTATCAAGAAATTTTTCCCGAAGGTTGCAGGACTCAAAATATCCAAAAGTGGTGTTCAGGTTACCAGACCATTTACCAGGCTTTTTATCATCATTAAAAAGCATGATGCTGGTAAGTTTTTTTTCTCTTATGCTGTCTGCCGAAAAATAAATATTCCGTGGAGTGGTCTCATCTATAACCCTTGCCGGGCCGTTATAACAATAATCAGGCAATTTATTAAACCCAATGGCAGGCTGCGAAGCATCCAGATAATATTTTTTACCGTCGAGCCCTACTTCGCACACTACATAGTTTAAACGGTTTATCAGCGGATAATATTCATTGGCAAAACCATTTGAACGGGTACTTAATAAAACTGGCCTCACATCAAAATTTTCATGCTTAAGCATTACCGCCAATAGCAGGTTTATGTCTTCTGCATAGCCGCTTTTTGTACGGAAAGTTTCTTTCATTGAAGTTGTTAGCTTTATGCCATAAACGCCTTTACACTTAAAATTTGTTTTTACAAAAGAATATATTTTTTTAAGTTGTTCCAGCCTGTCTGTAACACCGGCCCTTATTACTTTCATGTCATCATTAAGCCAGATATTATCTTTAGAAAGCCTTTCGCCAAAATCCTCATCTTTCAATAACTCTTCTGAAAGTTTATACCAGTTTCCCATAATATCCCTGTGCGGCGTGTTTGGAAATTGCTGTCCAGACATTTGAAACTCTATTTTGGAAATATGGTTGTTTAATGTAGAAGTATAGTTTTCCAATTTAAACGCAGGTACATTTTTTATCACCCATCGTGTAATAGTGTTGTTGGAAGATATACTGAATGTTTCTGAACTGGCCGTAAGGTCTTCGCCATGGGAAATTACCCGGTAGGAAGCATAACTGTTTTTCTTGGTATTAATATCAAATGGATTGTATCCCTGGGCCAAAAATACATACTCAAAAAAACTGGGTATGTCTACTTCATATTCACTCCACACCCTTGGATAAGAACCCTGAAATGCCCAAGGCTGCAGGTTAAATAAAAAGTCGGATTTGATGGTGTAGGAATATTCAATTATTGAACCCTCCTTAACTGCAGGCATGGTAAATTTCTTTACCACATGGTTTTTATCCTGGTTGTCTTTAAACACAGAAGCTTTATCCAGCTTAACTTCTACCACTTTTCCATCTTCCAGGTTGTAGGTGCTTGCCTTTAAAGCATCTAAAACTTCTTCGTCGTTTGATCTGGAAGAAATGTACAATGGTATCTCAACGCTTGCAAGATCGAAGCCTTTTTTATTAATGATTTTTATACGGCGCTGGTGTTTATAAATGAGCGAAAACCAGCCCTTGGTATTGCCTTCAAAAGAACTCTTGCCAATATCGGCAACAATAACGGCCCCGTAGGAGGTGTCAACTTTAAAATTGGTGGTACTAAAATCCGCAGCTTCTACATGGTTAAATTTAATATCAGGTTTATCCTGTGCGGTGGCAGCAACAAATAATATGGCACATAGCAATAGGGATAGGGACAAATTTTTCATACAGTAGTTAGGTTTAAATTAGGAACGATAAATATAATAATTAATTTCAGCTAGCAAATAATTTCATAAATGCCCTGTTAACTAATCGCAATTTATTATTCAAAAAATTTTGTGATGGACCATATCCAAAACAAAAAAAACTGCCATATGGCAGCTAAATTTTATACACATTTTTTTAAAAATACTACTGCATTTTAAACGTCTCCAAAAATTTGGTGGTAAAGTTTCCTTTTCTAAAATCTTCGTTTTTCATTAACTGGATATGAAAAGGAATGGTAGTTTTTACCCCTTCGATAACATATTCGCTAAGAGCCCTGTGCATGGTGTCAATGGCTTCTTCCCTTGTTTGTGCAACGGTTATTAATTTACCAATCATGCTGTCGTAATAAGGTGGTATCACGTAGCCGGCATAAACGTGGCTATCTACCCTTACACCATGGCCACCGGGCGTGTGAAGAACAGTTATCTTGCCCGGGCTTGGACGAAAATCGTTGTATGGGTCTTCGGCATTGATGCGGCATTCTATGGCATGCATCTGAGGATAATAATTTTTACCGCTTACCTTATGGCCTGCTGCAATTTTTATCTGTTCTTTTATCAGGTCATAGTTCACTACTTCTTCCGTTACACAATGTTCAACCTGTATACGGGTGTTCATCTCCATAAAATAAAAATTGCGGTTCTTATCTACCAAAAATTCAATGGTACCAACACTTTCATAGCGTATAGCACTGGCTGCTTTAATGGCTGCATTACCCATAGCCTCCCTAAGTTCGGTTGTCATAAAAGGCGATGGTGACTCCTCCACCAACTTTTGGTGGCGCCGCTGAATAGAACAATCCCTTTCGCTCAAGTGGCATACATTTCCATATTGGTCACCGGCAATTTGTATTTCAATATGGCGTGGCTCCTCTACAAATTTTTCCATGTAGATGCCATCATTTTTGAAAGAGGCAGCAGCTTCTGTTTTGGCATTTTCAAATGCTTTCTCTATTTCTTCCTCTGCCCAAACCACCCGCATTCCTTTGCCGCCACCACCTGCGGTTGCTTTTAAAATTACCGGGTAGCCCACTTCATTTTTAGCCAGGTGTTTTGCCTGCTCCACACTTTCCAGCAATCCGCCGCTGCCTGGTACAACCGGCACCCCTGCTGCAATCATGGTTTCTTTGGCTGTAATTTTATCACCCATGGCATTGATCATATCCGGGGTTGGGCCAATAAATTTTATACCATGGTCGGTGCATATTTGCGCAAACTTTGCATTCTCTGCTAAAAAGCCATAGCCGGGGTGTATGGCATCTGCGTTGGTAATTTCAGCCGCAGCCATTATATGCGGAATGTTCAGGTAGCTTTCCATACTGCTGGGCTTGCCAATGCAAACGGCCTCATCAGCAAATTTTACATGCAGGCTATCCTTATCGGCAGTGGAATAAACCGCTACCGTTTTAATGCCCATCTCTTTACAAGTGCGTATAACCCTAAGGGCTATCTCCCCCCGGTTGGCAATTAATATTTTTTTAAACATAGTGTCAACTTGCTAATCTGCTAATTTTCTAATTTGCTAATATTCATCAAAAGTTTTCTCTTTGTGAATCAATTAATAAACCGCAGTATTTTAAAAAATAAAGGAACTTAGAAAATACCTTAAAGGCGTTTTCCTTTTTGCAGTTCCTAATATGGCATTTATAATTTTTTGTAATTCGGTCAGCTTACCAGGCAGTCCACCGCTATGCGGGCAGCCTTTTGCGAATGCGCACAGCGTAAGCCAGTATTGGGTTTCATCCGCTTCCTTCGCCGCTATTTTTATCTTATGAATGAAATCTGCTTCATTTTCCCCGTTTTGTTCTTCTATAGAATTTGCCCCAATTGAAGTACCAGCACGGACTAACTGTTTGCTTACAGAATATTTATGCAGTTGATTGAACAAATCCCCGTAAAAAAGTATTAGCAGAGAAAACTCAAAACTTAATTTTAAAAGGGGATTTTTTTCGATTAGCTCTTTTTGCATATCTAAAATTTGAACACTATCTGCTATGGACCTGCATCAGCAAATCAACACATTGGCTAATTAACCCATTATCAATTCGGCTCCACCAAAAACAACGGTTGGTCGTATTCTACAGGGCTTGAGTCATCTACCAAAATTTTTACTATGGTGCCCCTTACTTCACTTTCAATTTCGTTGAAAAGCTTCATGGCTTCTATTATGCAAACTACTTTGCCTGGTATTACCTCATCGCCTACGCTTACAAAAATAGGTTTGCCCGGGCCAGACTGCCGGTAAAACGTGCCTATCATCGGGCTCTTTATGGTGATGTAATTATCGGCTTTTGGTGTTGGCTCGTGTTGTGCTGCAGGAGGGGTTATTGCGGCTACAGGTGCCTGGATTTGTGGAGGCACCATTTGTGCAGGAGAAAGGTTTTGTGCGTATTGACTGCCTGCAAAAATTTGTTGAACAGGGTCCCTTTTCTGTTTGATGGTTATTTTTATGCCTTCCTCTTCGATGGTAATTTCGCCAATATTGGTTTTGTTAATGAGCTTAACAAGCTCTTGAATTTGTTTTATGTCCATACTTATTTGTTAAATGGTTTAATCATAAACGGGCGGCTAAGGTAGGTAATGATTTATTAATAAACAGGTTTTGCCAATTTAAAAAAAAGGCAAAATCAATATAAAATTGCCCAAAAATGTTCTAAAAACGCCTTAAATGCCCCAATATCTGTTGTTTTTTTAGAAAATAAAAAAGGACTGGTTTTACAAAAACCAATCCTTTTCTGTTATTTTAATGATCAGGCTTCTTTAACACGTTCAACGTATTCGCCGGTTTTTGTATTAATGCGGATGAGCTCACCTTCGTTTACAAACAAGGGTACATTTACATTGGCACCGGTTTCAACTGTGGCAGGTTTTAAAGTTTTGGTTGCTGTGTCGCCCCGCATACCTGGCTCACTGTAAGTTACCAGCAATACAATTTTATCGGGCAATTCAACACCCATCGGCTGGTCTGTTTCGCCGTTGATCAATACAGATACTTCCTGTCCATCTTTTAAAAACCTTGGTGCATCAACCATTGTCTCCGGCACTGTTATCTGCTCAAAAGTTTCCACATCCATAAAACTATATCCGGTATCATCTTTATACAAATACTGATAAACCTTTTTTTCAACCCTTACCGGAAAAATGGTTTCGCCACTGTTCCAGGTAAGTTCAATAGTACGGCTGTTATCAACACCTTTTAATTTGGCCCACACCTTTGCGGCAGCACGGGCAGTTTTGTTTTGGCCAAATTCTATTACCGTATATAAACTTCCATCTACTTTAATGATAAGGCCTGAGCGCATATCTGCTGTTGTTGCCATATTGTTTGGTTTATTTGCTTTTTTATTTGTTGTTATTAAGTGATGTGCTTTTTTTGCGTGGGCTGCAAAAGTAGCAATAGTAATGATAAATAGGAAATTTTGACTTACCGATAAAAGCATTTGCGCTACAGTGCAACATAGTTTGGGCATTGGCACACTATTTTAAAATTGAGGAACTGCAACAAAAAAGCGAATTTTGCCACAGGCAGAAGTTGGTTGGATTATCATGTGCAATTGCCGGAAACCTGATTTTCTTTTAAGCCCGCAATAGTTATGACACCTTACATTTTATACTCCGATGGAGATGGAAATATTTTTGAAGACACCTCATTGTATGTAACCGGCCGCAGCGGCTGGGATGCAATGCCGGTTGATGAAAACGACTGGATTGAATTGCCGGAAGGCGGCAACCTGTATGAATTGCCGGGCAGAAAAGGCATTGGCATTGATGTAAAGACGGGCGATATGAGGCTGTGTGAAAAAGGCTGGGCCGTGGCCGCTTTTATACCGCCTGCACATACCGGCCTTTACATGGCCGCTTATGAAACTGAACCTGGTGCACCAACATTGCCGCTATTTTGTTACACTGCCGCAGGCTGGCACAATAACAAATTTTATGTACCTGCAGTACGGATTGAAAATGATATACGCCAGGAGGCGGAGGGTTATGATGAGGAAAAAATTGTAACGGGTACCGATTTTCTTGTTAAGACATATCCGCATAACCGGCTCATAAAACATTTGATGGAAAACTGCTGTATGACGTATAACTGCCCTGCAGCCCGTAACCTTGCTATGGGGCGGTGGGAGTGCCCTGTGCCTGTTTCACCCGCATGCAATGCCAACTGTATCGGGTGCATCAGTTTTCAACCGGTTGAAGAAACTATTGTTAGCACGCAAGACAGGCTTACGTTTAAACCTTTGCCAGAAGAGATTGTGGAGTTTACAGTACCCCACCTGGAGACTGCCCCTTTTCCATTAATCAGTTTTGGACAAGGTTGCGAAGGTGAACCTTTGCTGATGTGGGAAACCATACGGGACAGTATAATCGAAATACGAAAGCATACCCAAAAAGGCAGCATCAATATCAACACCAATGGGAGTAAGCCCGATGCGGTTAAAGCCTTGTGTGAAGCTGGCTTAAACAGCATACGGGTGAGTACCAACTCTGCCCGGGAACATATTTATCTTCCCTATTACCGGCCTAACAATTACCATTTTGCTGATTTATTGGAGAGCCTGAAAATTGTACGCAGCTACGGTGGGTGGACAAGCATTAACTACTTCGTTTTTCCCGGCATGACGGACAGCACGGAGGAATATGAAGCCCTTAGAAAACTAATAAGGGAAACAGATTTATGCATGATACAATGGCGCAATTTTAATATTGATCCAGATTGGTACCTTGGTAAAATAGGCGTTGCAGATACTGGTGAGTGTATGGGTATAAAGCAAATGATGGAACTTATCAGAGAAGAGTTTCCCAACCTTAAATTCGGTTATTTTAATCCATCTATTGAAAGGATTAAAGGCAACTTTGAGGCTGACTATGCACATTAATTACAGCCTGTTTTACCACTGCCTTTACTGCTATTATTTTTGGGTCAGATGAAATGCAACCTTAAATAGAAGCCTGCGTTGATGGCTTATCCTCTTCAAGGGTTGGGTCGCCATCATTCTTCTTTCCTTTCTGTGTTTCCTGGATAAACTGATCTGGCTTTGCAGGTACTTCTTCGCCGGGTGCTTTATCTACCCCTTGTGGCCCATGAGATGGACCGGTAACAACACCTGCACCTTCTGAAGGTTTTTTATTATTTTCCATGTACTAATTTTAAAAAGGTTATGCTAATGGCATGCCACATATCATGGCCTTAAGTTTACCTGCTTTTTACGGCTGGCTTACTCTAAAAATAAATATCTTACAGGGCATCCATAAAAAGTTTTTTATGCCATATTGTAAAAAATACATCATGTTTTTAACCGTTTTTATTACAAGCTTGTCACCTGTTGTTGCGCAAAAAAATGAAAGGGTAACAGTAGTTAAATCAGACAAAGAAAAGAAAGCAGATGTGTTTATCGGGGGTAAGTTTTTTACCAGTTTTTTATATCCGGACACTTTAGAAAAGCCGGTGTTGTTTCCGATACAAGCACCTGGAGGGACTATGGTTACCCGGGGGTTTCCACTTAACCCACAGCCTGGCGACCCTAACGACCATCCTCACCACACTGGCTTATGGTTTAACTTCGAAAACGTTAACGGACTTGACTTCTGGAATAATTCCTATGCTATACCGAAAGATAAAAAAAGCCTGTATGGCTGGATTAAGGCAGATAGTATAACCCAAGTATCCAACGGTATAAAAGGCTCCTTATCTTACCATGCCAAATGGGTAAACCAAGCCAATGATATGTTGCTTGAAGAAAATACCCGGTTTGAATTTAGTGGCACAAAACAACAAAGAACAATTGACAGGGTTGCCGTATTAACGGCAGCTACAGATGTTGTTTTTACAGATGCAAAAGATGGTTTATTAGGCTTAAGGCTAGCGCATGCATTGCAAATACCAACCGATAAGGACCAGCAGTTTACTGATGATAAAGGGATAGTAACTGTTGTAAAAGCGGGTACTGATAAAATTGCTAACGGCAATTATCTTTCGAGTGAAGGTAAACTGGGCGACAGTGTTTGGGGCACAAGGGGCAAATGGTGCAAAGTGTTTGGGCGTATAGGTACAGACTCTGTCAGCGTATCCATTATAGATCATCCTAAAAACCCTAACTACCCTACTTTTTGGCATGCAAGGGGGTACGGTTTATTTGCTGCAAACCCCTTAGGAGAAAAAATATTTACCAACGGAAAAAATATGAAAAACCTTAAGCTGAAAAAAGGCGAAGCCATAACTTTCAGGTACCGTATTGTAATCCGGCAAGGGGCGACAACAACATCTGTAACCGAACTAAATAAAATTGCGGCACAATTTGCCAAGGAAAATTAATGATTGTTTAGGGTATAGCCACTTCTAAAACATTTCTGCCTGCGTAGCTTTTACCTTTAATAAGCCTGCCGTTTAATGTTTCTGTCCTGGTAATATTGTTGTTGTATAAAAAGTCGTTTTCGAGTGAATGTACTTCGGATGTATTGCCATCATCTGTAAATAAAATAGAAAGGCCTTTTGCATTTTTAATTTCTACAATGATACTTTTTGCGCCCTCGCCTTTAGAAATTTTTAACTGGTTTTCAACTATGCGAAAAATGGTTAAGCCCATATCGGCCCTAAGGCTGCAAACATCTTTATCATAAATAACTTTGATAAAAATCTTATTGTCCCTTCCAAATTTATCTGCCATTTCATTAATAATTTCCAGGTAATTATCATTCTCAAGTGTTGTAGGCACAATGGACCGTGTAAGGGCCTTGGCATCCCGGATAAGGTCATCAATTACCTGTTTGCTTTTCTTAACAAAAAAACCATCCGGGTCTTTTGAAGTATCGGCAAAATCCAGGTACAATTTAACCCCTGCCAATGTTTGGGCAAAGTTTTCATGCAGTTCATATGCAATGTTACTTTTCTCCTTTTCGTAATGGGTTAATGCAAACTGAGATATTTTTTTCTCTGATGCTATCAGCATTTCACTACGCTCAACAATCACCCTGTTCTTTAAACGAAGCTCAAGCAAACGGCCAATTTGTGATGCGATAATTTTGAGTGCTTTTTGTTGCTGCTTGCCAAAAGACTGATTAAGCTTTTTATCTATAACACAGATGGTTCCCAATGCATGGCCCGCCATACTAATGATTGGTGCACCAGCGTAAAAAACAATGCCCAATTCACCGGTTACTAAAATATTATCTTCAAATCTTTCGTCAACCCTTGCATCGCTTACTACCATTACTTCTTCCTGCAAAATAGCATGGGCACAAAATGAAACTTCCCTGCTTGTTTCAGTATCTGCAAAATTAGTTTTTGCTTTAAACCACTGCCGGTCTTTATCAACAAATGTTATTAACCCTGTTGGACAATTGCAGATTTGCGCAGCCAGTTCAGTAAGTTCATTGTAATCTTTTTCTTCCAGGGTATCCAATATCTGATAACTCCGGAGATCATTCAACCTGGCTTCCTCATTATCTGGTATCAATAATGATTTCATGGTTTTTGTATTTGGTATTTAAAAGGATATTGGTTGGCTAATATTAAATTCTTTACTTCAAAATATTATACACAAAATTAATTGTAGAAATTTGTATGCCTTATCACAAAACTACTTTCATTAAATAGAAAAACTTTTATTTGCATGTAGAAGGAATACGATTAAACAATTTCGGACGGGACCCTTATTTGAATGGTGTTGTGAAAGCCACTGCTTCTCCTGGCTACCTCCCTGCTTTGTGATGGTAATTTATTTTTATAGTTGATGTTATACAGCGTTGTATAATCCGGAAAGGCAGGTTCATTGGTTATACCGTCATCTTCCATTACCACATAAACACCGGTATTATTTTTTATAACAACATTTACATTTTTTGCCTGTGCCCGTTTTGCAAGCTGCAATTGGTTTTCAAGCACTTTAAATATCAACAGGATGATGGTGGGTTTTAAGTTAGAAAGGTCATCCTCAAAAGTAACCTGCACCTGCATATTGTTGATTGTACCAAACTGTTGTGCCATTTCTGATATCAACTGTATGTAACCTGCCTTGGTATCATCTGCTTCGGGAAGTAAGGATTTGGTTGTATGTTTTACATCGTTAATGATATGCCGCAGGCTATCGCTGCTTTTTCTTAAAAAGTAGTCTTTAAGGTCTTTTGATTTTTCGGCATAGTCAAGATAAATTTTAACGCCGTTTAGCTTTCGGCCAAAACTCTGGTGCACCAACAATTCAATCTTTTGTTTTTCAGCATCCTTTATGGCAGACTCCAGTTGTTCAAACTTTTTTTCGAGCCCGGCTATCAATTCGCTTTTTTGCTGATATAGTTTATTTTTTATCCTAAGTTCCATCAGCCTGCAAACCTGGTTAGCTACAGATTGCAAAGCCCTTTCCATGGTACTTGTAAATGGCTGATCTTCTTTATTACCCATAACACATACGGTACCCAAAGCATGGCCGGCAGGGCTTATTACTGGCACCCCGGCATAAAAAATTACCGGGCCATCGCCCTGCACAGAAGGATAGTTACTGAACCTTTCATCAAGCCGGGCATCTTTAATAACCATAATGCCATTGCCGGTAATGGTGTGTGCACAAAAAGACTGGCTGCGGCTTATTTCCTTTTTACTGATGTTTACAGCTGCTTTAAACCACTGCCTTTCTTCATCAATAAAAGTAATTGCTGCGATTGGGCAATCGCAAACTGCTGCTGCAAGGCTGGCCAGTTCATCAAAGTCATTTTCTTCAGGGGTATCGAGGATACTGTAGAGGGCAAGGTTAGCTAACCTCTCCTGCTCGTTGTGTGGAGTTGGATAATGGTCCATCTTTTGTAATTGTGGTTTAAGATATTGGACTTTGATAACGCAGGAAACCCGGTAAATATTTCAATAACATCTACAAAACCAGCTAAGGCGCAAGCTTTGGCCAATAAACTCTTCTGTATTTTGATAAGAAATGAGTTGATTTTTCAAACGCAGTTATTGTAGCTGAGGTGGCTACAACTGCCGGTGTTCCCCAAAAACCTTTTTAAGTTCAGCCGTAATTTCACCTAAAGTACAGTAGGCTTCTACGGCATCAATAATCACAGGCATCAGGTTGGTATTGGCTTTCGCCGCATTTTGTATTGCTGCAAGACAGCTTTTCACCTGATCGTTATTTCTTTTAGCTTTAAGGGCACTTAGCTTTATACACTGCAGTTCCCGTATGCTATCATCTATCTTAAATAAGGAAGGGCTATTTACTTCTCCCGTTTTAAATTTATTTACCCCCACAATTATTTTATCACCCGATTCTATTTGCTGTTGGTATTTGTAGGCACTCTTAGCAATTTCATCCTGCATAAATCCTTGTTCAATCGCTGCAACACTGCCACCCATAACGTCGATTTTTTCTATCAGTTTCCAGGCTTCGTTTTCAACTTCACTGGTAAGGCTTTCTACAAAATAACTTCCGGCCAAAGGGTCTGCGGTATCTGTTACGCCACTTTCAAAAGCTACAATTTGCTGGGTACGCAAAGCGAGGCTGGCAGCTTGTTCTGTAGGCAGGCTAAGGGCTTCATCATACCCATTGGTGTGCAGGCTTTGTGTACCGCCTAAAACTGCGGCAAGTGTTTGAATGGATACCCTGGTTACATTATTCAACGGCTGTTGTGCTGTTAGCGTTGCACCGCCTGTTTGCGTATGAAAGCGCAGCATCATGGCTTTTGCATCTGTGGCACCAAGGCTTTTCATTATGCTTGCCCACATACGCCTTGCCGCCCTGAATTTTGCAATTTCTTCAAACAGGTTGTTATGGGCGTTAAAGAAAAAAGAAAGCCGTTTGCCTAAAACATTTATGTCCATACCTTTTTGCAAAGCAGCCTGCACATAAGCTTTTCCGTTACTTAGCGTAAAGGCAATTTCCTGTACGGCTGTGCTGCCGGCTTCACGGATATGGTAACCGGAGATGGAAATGGTATTCCACTTTGGGGTTTCCTTTGTACACCATTCAAAAATATCTGTAATGATCCGCATAGATGGTTTGGGTGGAAAAATATAAGTACCCCTTGCGGCATATTCTTTAAGGATATCGTTTTGGATAGTGCCTGAAATCTTCTTTAGGTCTGCCCCTTGCTTTTTTGCGAGGGCCACATAAAAAGCCAGCAAAATAAAGCCGGTTGCATTAATCGTCATGGAGGTTGTAATGTCTTCCACCTTAATACCTTCAAACAAAATTTCCATGTCTTCCAGCGAATTGATGGCCACGCCTGCCTTGCCCACTTCACCGTCTGCCAGCGCATGGTCACTGTCGTAACCAATTTGTGTAGGCAGGTCGAACGCAACGCTTAACCCATTAACGCCCTGCGCAAGTAAATAATGGTAGCGCCTATTACTTTCTTCTGCTGTGCTAAAGCCGGCGTACTGCCGCATGGTCCACAATTTGCCACGGTACATATCTGTTTGCACACCCCGTGTAAAAGGAAATTCGCCAGGCAATTCATCATCAGGCAACACATCTTTTGCCTGGTACAGCTTTTTTATTTCAATCCCTGAATCGGTGTATATTTTTTTTTCATCTGGCATAAAAAATGTTTTTAGCAACCGGGGCAAGTACTTTCTTTAGACCAGTTTTTTTACTTCGTACTGTATGGCATTTAATACAATAGTGCTTAACTCCGCATTATCTGCGGTAGTGTATTGCAGTATGGCCCGGCTGCAATCCAATGCAGTGGCATCTTGTGGCAGAGAGGCAGTAAGTTCATTAATAATGTAAATATTTTGCTCCTTCAGTTTGGTAACAGCTTTCCATACTTCTGGGTTTACATAATTTTGCTGCGTAAGGTTGTGTTCAAATTCTGTGCGTATGGTTTCAATTAAACCTGCTGCCAGTTCCCTTGCAGAAAACTGGGTATCATGCATACGGGTAACAAGGTTTTTTAGCGAAATCCTGTTGGCCAGCAATGTTAACCTTTCATAAGCCTGTAAGCGGAGCAGGCTGTTATCTGTGGCTACAGGGCGTTTCTGGTCAACAGTTGTTTTAAGCGTTTTGAATTCAGTCATTAAAAATACAATTACCCCTAACATCAGTACCAGCACAATCCCAAAAATAATCAGCAGGGTTTGCATGTCCTGCATAGTGAATTCTAATAAAATCATGAAGTTGTTTTTTACAAAAATACAGGAAAGTGAAGGCAAAATTTTCCTGCTTTCGAAAAGCGCCTGATTAGTGTTTTTTTTGAAATAAGTTACCTTTACAAAAATTACAATTAATGGATACACTTACAGATATAATTGCGCCGGTAAGCTTTACCAACGGGGCTATTGCAGAAATTAAAAGGCTGATGGAGGTTGATGGGTTTAATAAAAATGAGTTGCTGAGGGTTGGTGTTAAGGGTGGTGGCTGCAGTGGCATGACGTACGTACTTGGCTTTGATATGCCGAATGATAAGGATACCCATTTTGAAGTGGAAGGCATACCCTGCATTATGGAAAAATCGCATGGTATCTATTTAATGGGTATGGAAATAGACTGGCAGGGTGGCTTAAACTCCAGGGGCTTTACTTTTAAAAACCCCAATGCCAGCAGCACTTGCGGCTGCGGAACTTCTTTTGCAGTATAATATCTTAATTGCAAATGAAGTATGCCCTTTTGAAAATACATTGTTTAAACCCGTCCCTTTATTAAGCGGCTGTACCTTGCCGCTATACCCTAACTAAAATAGCTCAAATTTGTTTTTGGGGTTAATGTCAGCAGCGTTTCATACATCAGTTTTACGGTGCTTTCTATATCGCTTTTATGCAGCATTTCAACCGTTGTGTGCATGTACCTAAGCGGCATGGAGATGAGTACACTCGGGCAGCCATCGTTGGCATAAGCGAAGGAATCTGTGTCCGTTCCGGTGCTCCTGCTAACGGTATGAAGTTGTACAGGAATTTTGTTTTTTGCAGCAACGTCCTGCACAAGGTCCAGCAATTTATTATGTACCGCCGGGCCAAAAGTTAGTGAAGGGCCTTTGCCACAAACCGTATCGCCCTGTATAATTTTATTGATCATTGGTGTAGACGTATCATGGGTTACATCGGTAATGATGGCCACATTTGGCTTTATGCGCCGGGCTATCATTTCGGCACCACGCAAACCAATTTCTTCCTGCACAGCGTTTACAATATATAACCCGAACGGAAGTTTTTTCTTGTTTTCCTGTAATAGTCTGGCCACTTCTGCAATCATAAAGCCACCAATGCGGTTATCAAATGCACGCCCAATCAGGTAATCATAAGCTAGTTCTTCGTAACCATCTTCGTAGGTAGCTACCGCACCAATATGTATACCGAGGTCTTCCACTTCTTTTTTGTTCCTGGCACCGCAATCTAAAAACAGGTTGTCTACTTTTGGCTGTGGCTCTTTTGCTTCAGCACTTGCCATCCGGGTGTGGATGGCAGGCCAGCCGAAAACAGCTTTTACCGCCCCCTTTTTTCCATGTACCAATACCCTCATGCTTGGTGCTATCTGATGATCAACACCACCATTGCGTTTTAAATAAATAAGGCCTTCGGCCGAAATATAATTTACAAACCAGCTTATCTCATCAGCGTGCGCTTCTATCACCACCTTAAACGGGGCTGTTGGGTTTATTACGCCTACGGCCGTACCATAAGGATCGGTAAAAAATGTATCTGTGTATGGTTTAATGTACTCCAGCCAAAGTTTTTGGCCACTGCTTTCAAAACCTGTTGGCGAAGGATTATTGATGTATGTTTTTAAAAATTGGTAAGATTTTTCGGTTAAAATACTTTTTGCAGGTTTTGATTTTGCCATCGGTTACTGAGGTTTTAAGTTGGCCTTGTAAATTGAGTTGTTATCTGTTCTAGTGTACTTTCTATTTATAAAGATCACTATCAAAATTTTGCTTTTTAGAACTGAATGTAAAATGATTTTTTGAGGTTATTTTAAAATAACAATGGTTTCAGATCTTACGGTGTCGCTTTTATGGTTGGCCTTATCCTTTATCATGAAGCGAAAATAGCAGGAATCGTTAAAGTTACAGCGGGAAGCTACGGTAGTATAGCCAGTGTTATTTATCCCGTTTGCATAAGAAATAACCACATCACTTTTTAAATTTTTACTTACCGGAAAAACAGGCAAAGGGTCCCTTTCTGAAAAGTTACTTGCCGCACAATTTAAGCTCACCTTTTGCACATACATGGTGTCAATGATATCACCTTCTGCATCGGTTACGGTTAAGGTAAACTTTAAAATCTGGTCGGGATAAAGTTGCTTCGTGTTTACAGATTTATAGGTAAGCTGAGGGGTAGTGTTATACGTATCTTTTTTACAACCTAAAAAAAACAAACTAACCAGGGCAATTAAAATAGTGTTGCGCATCTTTGTAAATTATACACCAAATTTAATGATACAAATTGAATAACCCCGTTAAAAATATAGCCCTGCAGCATGATTTCTCCCACATCTGCGAAGCAAATTTTGAGCAGGCAGCATTGCAGGCTTTTCAATTTCAATACCAGCAAAATGCAGTGTACAAAGGCTTTTGCGATGCATTAAAAATTGACAACAATGGTATCAGCAGTATTACCCAAATCCCTTTTTTGCCCATTTCCTTTTTTAAAACACACGCCATTGTTACCACACCCTTTACACCTGAGGTTGTGTTTGAAAGCAGCGGAACCACACAAACAGTAAACAGCAAACACCTGGTTAAGGATGTGGCACTTTATGAGGCAAGTTTTAATACCGCCTTCAAATTATTTTATGGCGTACCAACGGATTGGTGCATCATCGCATTGCTCCCTTCTTACCTGGAAAGAAACAATTCATCCCTGGTGATGATGGCCGATAAACTGATCGCACAAACCGGGCACCCGCAAAGCGGTTTTTATTTAAACGACCTGCAAAAACTACAGGAAACTTTACAGTTGCTGGAACAGCAAAAACAACCAACACTGTTGCTTGGGGTAACATTTGCCTTGCTGGATTTTGCGGAGCAGTACCCCACAAAACTATTGCACACTATTGTTATGGAAACAGGTGGCATGAAGGGCCGCAGGCAGGAGCTGGTCCGGCAGGAAGTGCACCATATTTTATGCAATTGTTTCAATACAAAACACATCCACTCAGAATATGGGATGACGGAATTATTAAGCCAGGCCTACTCCGCAGGTGATGGTATTTTTGAATGCCCGCCGTGGATGAAGGTTTTGGCAAGGGAAGATGATGACCCCCTTTCGGTAAGCGAAGCTGGCCATACAGCAATAACCGGTGCTGTAAATATTATCGACCTGGCCAACATATACAGTTGTTGTTTTATTGCGACAGACGATGCCGTAAAATTATATCCTGACAAACGTTTTGAGATTTTGGGCAGGTTAGACAAGTCTGATATCCGGGGCTGCAGTTTGCTAACATTGTGAAATACTACCAATATCATTACCACAAAATGGCCATTCTTCAATAACACTTTTAATAACATGTTCGGGCCACTTGGAACGTTCAAAATGCAAACAGTTTATCCAAATTATCCCCGGCTGTATAAGGGCAATTTGTTACTTAACTTTATGCCTTAAAAAATTAAAATCAATATACTCATGGATTCAACAGCAAAACCTTTGCAAACCGTTATTGTAATTTTTGGCGCCGGTGGCGATTTGGCCTGGCGTAAATTAATGCCTGCCATTTATAACCTTTACCTCGATAGCTGGTTACCCGAAAATTTTATTGTGCTTGGCCTGGATATTAAAAATATGGGTAATGCTCAATTTCAGCAACATGTGCATGATGGTATTGATAAATTCAGCCGCAGCGGAAAAGCTAAAAAGAAGGACTGGCTTACATTTGAGCAATGCCTGATGTATAAGAAAGCAGATTTTACCGCAGCCACTACTTACACCTTTATTGATAAATTAATAAGCCAGACCGAAAAGAAATGGGATGGCCCCTGCAACCGTGTTTTTTACATGGCGGTATCCCCATTTTTAATTGAAACCATTGTTACCAATATTGGTGCCGTTGGCCTTGCCGCCAACAAAGCGTACAGCCGCATTGTTGCTGAAAAACCTTTTGGCCACGACCTTGAAAGTGCCAAACATTTAAACACCATTCTTTGCAACACTTTTGATGAATCGCAGATTTACCGCATAGACCATTTTTTGGGAAAAGAAACCGTACAAAATATTTTGGCATTTCGTTTTGCCAATGCCATGTTTGAGCCCATCTGGAACAGGAACTATATTGACCATGTGCAGATAACCGTGGCAGAACAATTGGGTGTTGAAAACCGGGGCGGTTATTTTGACCATGCCGGTGCTTTAAGGGACATGATACAAAACCATTTGCTGCAACTGCTTTGTTTAATTTCTATGGAGCCGCCGGTAAGTTTTGATGCCGATGAAATACGCAACCGCAAAACAGATGTGCTGCATGCCATCCGGGATATCGAACAGCATGATGTGCACAAATATGCTATCCGTGGGCAGTACAACAATGGGTGGATAGAAGGCAAAAAAGTAAAGGCTTACCGGGATGAGCCCGGCGTGGATAAAAACTCCAACACAGAAACTTTTGCTTCGCTTAAATTATATGTAGATAACTGGCGCTGGCAAGGCGTTCCCTTTTATGTACGCAGCGGAAAGCGCATGAACGAGGCAAGAAGTTACATTACCATCCACTTTAAACCGGTGCCGCATAAATCATTTCCTTCGGAGGCAACCGGTAACTGGCAGCCCAATACCATCACTATGAACATACAGCCAAGGATGACGATCTCCCTCAACTTTCAGGCAAAGCGCCCCGGGTTGCAAATGCTGCTAAACCCCGTAAATATGCTTTTTGATTATGATGAAAGTTACAAGACCGGCACCCCCGAAGCATACGAAACTTTGCTGCTTGATGTGATGCAGGGCGACACCACATTGTTTATGCGTGCAGACCAGGTGGAAGCTGCATGGGATATTATAATGCCGGTGCTTAACGCCTGGCAGCAAGATATTCCGGTAAATTTTCCCAACTACCCTGCAGGCATGCAAGGCCCCGAAGGCTCGGATATTTTCTAAAACATTAAACCTGTAAAATACCATGGCGCCCGGGCGGGCTGTACGCAGTACTCCGCAGCGCCGGTTGTAAAGTGTAATTGTATACAGCATCTTCAACGGCGCTTTACGGGGTACTTGCTTCCATCCCTGGCGCAACAGCAGGCATTTGCACGCTTGTTAAACTTAAACCAAAACGGTTATTTCCAGTCGCCAAAAATAATGAAGGTTACCTTAATGCTTTACATTCATGTAACGCCTTTACAATTTTTAAAAACTTTTAATCCTCCATTTATGTCTAAAAAAATTTTACT
The DNA here is from genome assembly GCA_965249755.1 of Ferruginibacter sp. GTDB lineage: Bacteria > Bacteroidota > Bacteroidia > Chitinophagales > Chitinophagaceae > Ferruginibacter. The sequence continues at coordinate 4,672,123 of CBDFMT010000004.1, read as the reverse complement.
CCACATCTTTACCATTTTAAGCTTATGCCAACTGATTAACTTTGCCGCATTTTGTCAAAAAACCAATTATGCCGGTATCGGTATTGTACCAGAGTTAACAGGCAGTAATGATGTTAGTGCCGGGCTAACACTAACCCTCGAAAGAAAGATAACCCATTGTCCGCTTTTACATTGCCAACAATACCTCATTCTCCTACTTTAATGTAAAGGAACGGGCATAAATTTTACTCCAGGATTATAAATTTTTCTGCAGGCCCTACATTCGAAAGAATTACGGCACTTATACGGTTGATAATTATTCTGTAGACCCTACATTGGCCATTGGCTTTCTATTTAAATTAAGTAAACAAATCAACCTCTCCGACCGGCTGAAATTAGAGCCCGAACTAAGGCTTAACCCTATAGCCAACCGTGATATGGTGTACAGCGGTTTGGGGTTAATAGCCAAGTATAGGTTTTAAATATTTACACAAATTTCATGTACACGTTGCATAAGGCAGCGAATATTTAAAGTGCATCCACTCTAAAATAAATGATCCGTGGTTTTTGATCAGCAAGCAACTTTATTATCTTTAAGCTGAATAGATAAACTTGCTATATGAAAAAGGTTACCATTTTCCTGTTTGTTTCATTTTGCTTTTGCCGGTGTATGGATAAAAAAGAAACTGTTGATTTTATAAACTTAAAGGATAAAGAATTAAACGGCGTACCCTTTAAGCTGCCAAATAATAAAATGGTTGACTCCCTGAAAGAAGCCCACAATCGCTGCATGGGTGTTTCTTTTGACCCGAACGCAACCTTGTTTGGCCTTAAAAATTCCTTTTTTATCGGTACCATAATAAATAAACAATCAGGGGATATTGTTGCTACCAACGAAGGGTTGGGAATAACCACCGATAAGGCCATTTCTCAACTTAGCATGGTTACAACCCCGTGTTATAAAAAAAGCGATTTCCATTTGCCTTTAAAATCAATATTGGGAGAAAACTTTAGCGTTGCACTACAAAGTGGTAATGAAGAAATGGCGAAAGAAATAAATAATGCAATATCCATTTCAAACAATGCCGAAATTGAAACCGGTTCCTGGATATACCTCGACATGAAAGAAGCACTTAAAAACATACTGGATACCACCAAAAGCCCCAACGTAATAAAGTATAAAAAAGAATTGCTTGATACCGCCAATATTGTATTGATAGCAACAGAAAGCATAACGAACATCAGGATTGTGATCAATACAGCAAAAGTTATTTCTGAACCTTTGCAGGCTTTTTTAAAAACAAGGCCATCAGCAGTAATATTGCCAAATGCTACATTGCTGGTTAAACCCGGTGTTAAATTATATTATCTCGGTAGCGATAAATTTCAAATTACTATTGATGGTTTCTTTCCCATTGCCGGTCAATTTGTGAGGGCAGCATTAAAGTAAAATGCTGCTAACGTCATTAAGATTTTCAACACTTAAAAATGCTCCCCCTTCTCTAACCCATACGCAATAAGGTCGCTTAATTTTGGGTTTTTATTACTGAGGCGGGTGAGATAGGTTTTGATGGAGTTTTTAAATAAAAGGTCCTTTGTAATTTCAAATATTTCCGTTGCCAGCAACCAATCTGCTGGATAATGCTTTTCTATTTCCTTAAAGATGTACATCAGTTCTGCCTCATTTTTTACAGGCAAATCCCTGATTGTTTTAACAGCCTGATAATGCTTTTCCAATTGCAAAAGGCCAGGTGTTTTATCATGGCGAATGGTAATTGTTGGCGATACAAAATTTAATCCAGGGAAAGAAAGGTGGTCTGCCGCTCCTGCAAAAGCAGCGGTAATTTCTTTACCACTGCCATATTATAAATTCCGTTTTTGCACCCGGATAACATTTCATTTTTATAAGTTACTGTGCAATCCGTTAATTGTACCAGTATTAGTTTGCCCTGGATATTTCTTATGCCGGTTACATTCAACCCTTCTACCGTTATGCCGCTTTCAAATTCAAAATACAGGCGCTGGCCATCGATAAAATTATACGCTTTTAAATCTAACGGCCCCATATCTTCTATGTCAAGATGTATGCTTTTTAATTTACCAAGCGGTGAACTAAAACCTTCAGGGTAAGCTTTTACCCCATGCCCTATACATTCTTTTTCACGATAGGCCAATGCAGCAGGACCTTGGGTTTCAAAGTAAATAACCTCCCTGTCGTCGTTTTGCAGCATGGTCGTAAAAATACCAGATACCTGTAGCCCGGTACTTAATTCAATGGTACCAACCTGGCCGGAAGCGATCAATTTTTGTAAGCCTTTATAACCACCTTTTCTTACACTCATGGTGTTTGCAAATTCGTCCAGCACCTGCATTAAGTAACTGAAATGAGGAGTAACAAATAAATGCGGCTGTGGCTTTGTAATATCAAAACCTATATTGGCCGCTGCAATTGAAAAAGGTATTTTTTTTACTTCATCACCCATGCACCATTTGCTTTCACCAATAGACGACAACAACCCGGCACCATAAATTTTAGGCGCTTCCATAGTACCAACAAGGCCATACTCCACGGTCCACCACTGCAGGTTTCTTATCTGCGCCATTTCAGAAAATGTTGTTTCTGTTTGTTGCAATGCTTCCACTACTTTTTGGGCTGTATCAATTTCATGGGCACTTACCCCTGCTGCTTCTTTTAAGATAGATAATTTCCGCACTGCTTCATACAATTCAACATCGTATTTTGAAGAGATGGCCTTTGCACCAATCTCCCCCAACCGCCGGAGATATTCGGCATAATCCGGGTTGGCGATGATGGGCGCATGGCCAGCCGCTTCATGAATAATATCCGGCGCAGGTGTATATTCAATATTTTCTAACTGGCGTATATCGCTTGCTATCACCAATACTTTATAAGCCTGAAATTCCATAAAAGCATTCGGCGGAATGAAACCATCAACAGCTACCGCTGCCCATCCTATAGATTTTAAAATACGGTTCATGCCATACATATTCGGAATTGCATCTACAGAAATACCCGTTTTTTTAAGCCCGTTTAAATAGGACCCGTGTGCGGCACCAGCCAGGTATTGAACATTTTTTTGCATTACATACCGCCACAAAGCATGGTCTATCGCCGAATAATTTTCATAGTCCTGCGGTTTTATAAACTGCTTCAAATGTGGTGGCAGCCTGTCAATTAGTTCATTGCTTTCTATGGTTTGTGTGTTGTTTTGCATATCCCCCATCCCCTAAAGGGGAATTATTCGCTGATTTAAATATTTTACTTATAATGTTATTTTGATCTTAGAGATAACCTTTTACTTTTGATTTCACTTCCCAAAATTTGCCCCCGTTCCCTTAAGGGGAGTTATTCGCTGATTTAAATATTTTACTTATAATGTTATTTTGATCTTAGAGATAACCTTTTACTTTTGATTTCACTTCCCAAAATTTGCCCCCGTTCCCTTAAGGGGAGTTATTCGCCGATTCAAATATTTTACTTATAGTGTTATTTTGATCTTAGAGATTTTAACCTTTTTACTTTTAATTTCACTTCCCAAAATTTGCCTCCGTTCCTTTAATGGGAGTTATTCGCCGATTCAAATATTTTACTTATAGTGTTCTTTTAATCTTAGAAATAACCTTTTACTTTTGATTTCACTTTCTAAAATTTGCCCCCGTTCCTTTAAGGGGAGTTATTGATCTGGCAGCAGCAATTGCCAGGCTTCGCTGATTTCATTTTTATTCAAAAGTGAGATTGCTTTTGTGTGTATCTCATTTTTTGTATCAATTGTTTGATTTAATACGTCCGAATTTTTTTGGTTATTATTTTGTGCTGATGGTATAACAGAAACACTGGCCAATTGTGCAAGATGGTTTCCGGTAAACACTTCGCTTAGCCTGATGGCATCTGGCAATGCATCTATACCAATTCCATTTTTTGTGTTTGGTTTTTCAACCTCAAACATATTTGCAGCAGTTACTTTGCAGTACCAGTTACCCCCAAGCCTTGCTACCTGTTGCAGCAACAATGGATCTATCATGCCTTTGTCTTTTGTAAGTACGGCTTCATCAACATGCATACACAAAACTTCGGCAATAATTAAATTACCTGCACCACCATTTTCGCCAAGTGGTTTTATTTCAAGCACTTTACATTCCATTTTTACGGGGCTTTCTTTTACCATTGGCGGCTTTACAATTGTTGCCGGTACCGCACTAAAGCCTGCTTTAATAAATTCGTTTTCGCCGGCAGCATAATCGCAGGAGGCAAGCGATACCTGTTGCACCATATTGCAGGTAACGATATGCACCACGGCCTGCGGCACCTGTTGCAGGTTTGCCAGGGTGTGTTTAATGGTATTGTCCCTTACCCGCCGGGCAGGCGAAAAAATAACAATGGGTGGTTCTGTAGAAAACAAGTTAAAAAAACTAAACGGTGCAAGGTTTACCAACCCATTATGATCAATGGTGCTAACAAGCCCGATAGGCCTGGGTGCTATGGCATGCTGCAACCAGTTTTGTTTTTGGGAAACGCTCATTTCATTCAGGTGCAGTATCATAATTTAATGCTTGAGCAAACTATAGTTTGTTGGTATTGCCTTGATGACATTTGATAAAACCCCTAATCCTGTGATCTCCATTTGCACCACATCGTTGTGCTGCAGCCACTGTTGTTTGTAAGCAGGGTCATTTAATTTTCCAGTACCGTTCAACTCTAAAAAGCAACCGGTACCAACTGTGCCGCTGCCAATAACATCACCCGCAAAAAGCTCCACGCCGTAAGATGCCCTTTCAATTATTTCCGCAAATGTAAAATGCATGTCGCTTAAATTTCCTTCGCTCACAGGTATGCCATTTACGCTACAAGCCATTTTTAAATTCCAGTTACTGCCAACATGGTTTTCTTTTGCAGGCACTTTATATTGTTCCAGCTCATTCAGCGTTACCAGCCATGGGCCTATGGCGGTAGCAAAGTCTTTTCCTTTTGCAGGCCCAAGGTTCAATTGCATTTCATCCATTTGTAAACGCCTTGCACTAACATCGTTCATTATCATCAACCCACCAATATATGCACCGGCATCAACGGCTTTAATATTACTGCCTTGTTTGCAAATTACAATGGCTGCCTCCAGTTCAAAATCTAATTGTTCAAAATGATCGGGCATGCAACGCACCTCACCGGGGCCAATAATACTTTGGTGGTTGGTAAAATAAAAAATTGGGAAATCATCAAAAGCGGCTATCATGGGTACTCCCCTGTTTCGTCTTGCAGCTTCTACATGCTGGCGAAATGCATACCCATCCCTGCAAGAGGTGGGCTTTGGCACCGGTGCCATCAAAGTAACATCGTTTAATGGCAAAGTTGCAACACCGCTTTTTTTACCATTTTTTATGTCTTCTTCCGCCTGTTGCAGTACAGGAAAAAGGGCATCCCAATCCTGCAATAACTCCTCCATTGTTGCAGGCATGCTTTGGTGCAGGCTTGTTGTATCATACACTGTACCATCTACTACTATGGCCAATTGCGCTTTATTATTTTTTAGGTAAGATACCAGTTTCATACATTTTTTTTATTCTGACCAACTCATTAAGTAATCTTTGTTCTCAATATCTAAAGCCTGTTTGGTGATCATCAACGGATGAAAAGTATCTACCATTACAGCAAGTTCTTTTGTTTCTTTTGCACCAATACTTTTTTGTACTGCCCCGGGGTGTGGCCCATGCGGAATGCCAGCCGGGTGCAATGTTATCATGCCCCTGGTAACATTTTTACGGCTCATAAAATCACCATCTACATAGTAAATCAATTCGTCGCTATCAATATTGCTGTGGTTATAGGGCGCTGGTATTGCCTGCGGATGGTAATCAAAAAGCCTGGGCACAAAAGAACAAACCACAAAATTATTTGCTTCAAATGTTTGGTGTACAGGTGGTGGCTGGTGTACCCTGCCGGTAATGGGTTCAAAATCGTGGATAGAAAAAACATAGGGGTAACAGCAACCATCCCAACCCACCACATCAAAGGGATGTGTGCCATAATGCAAGCCGTACAGCATGCCTTTCTTTTTTGCCCGTATTAAAAAATCGCCCCGCTCATTTACAGGGCTTAAATTTTGCGGGGTGCGTATATCCCGTTCGCAGTAAGGCGAGTGCTCCATCAACTGGCCGTATTTACTGGTATATTTTTTAGGGTACCGCAACGGCGAAAAAGATTCAACAATAAACAACCTGTTATTATTATCCGAAAAACTTATTTGGTAAATGGTCCCCCTTGGTATGATGATGTAATCGCCATAACCAAATTGTAATTCACCATACTGGGTGTGCAATACCCCGCTGCCTTCATGCACAAAAATCATTTCGTCCGCATCCGTATTTTTATAGAAATAACCATTGGTGCCTTCAGTGGGTGCAGCTAACACAATGTGGCAATCGCTGTTTATCAAAACCGGTATACGGCTTTGTAAAAATTCGCCGCCTGGCTTAATATCAAAACCATTAAAGCACCGGTGCTGCAGCATTTTTTCTTCGGCTACCTGCGGGCTTACATCTATTTGAGGTATTGTTTTTATTATTTGTGTAGGCGGGTGGCAATGGTACAGCAATGAGTAATCGTTACTAAAACCTTCGGTAGAAAAGAGCTGCTCGCTGTATAGCCCACCATCAGGTTTGTAAAATTTTGTGTGGCGTTTGTGTGGTATATCACCCCGTTGTTGATAGTGTGGCATAGCATTGTTTATTTTGTTTGCAGCTTCTTCTTATTTAAGTATTTTCCAAATCCGTATAAGCTTATAAATTTCCCCTTGCGTCCTGTTCCCTTTCAATGGCCTGGAACAATGCTTTAAAATTACCTTTACCAAAACTTTTTGCACCCTTCCGTTGTATTATCTCAAAAAACAATGTAGGCCTGTCTTCCAGCGGCTTTGTAAATATCTGCAGCAGATAACCTTCTTCATCTTTGTCAATTAAAATACCAAGTTCGCTTAGCGGTTGCAGGTCTTCATCTATTTTACCTACCCTGTTTAAAACCGTTTTATAATAGCTGGCAGGTATCGTTAAAAATTCAATTCCCCGTTGTTGCAATTGGGTAACGGTGTCAATAATATTTTCAGTTGCAATGGCAATATGTTGTATGCCCTGGCCATTGTAATAATCCAGGTATTCTTCTACCTGGCTTTTCTTTTTGCCTTCGGCTGGCTCGTTAATAGGGAATTTTACAAAGCCATTTCCATTGCTCATTACCTTGCTCATTAATGCCGAATATTCAGTGGAAATATCTTTATCATCAAACGATAAAATATTTTTAAACCCCATTACTTCTTCATAAAATGTTACCCACTTATCCATTTGGTGCCAGCCTACGTTGCCTACACAATGGTCTATATGCAACAAACCTGTTGGTGGTGGATTATAGCTATTTTGCCACTCTACAAAACCAGGCATAAACAATCCGTTATAATTTTCCCTTTCAATAAAAAGATGGACGGTATCCTCATAAATATGGATACCGCTCATGATGATAACACCGTCTTTATCCTCCAGTTTTGTTGGCTCAAGGTAACTGACTGCACCCCTGCTGATAACTTCATTAAAAGCCTTTGCAGCATCCGCTACTTTTAAAGCAATTGTTTTTATACCATCGCCATGTTTATAAATATGATCGGCAATGGCGTTATCAGTCCGTAACGGCGTGGTTAGCACAAAGGTTATTTTATTTTGTTGCAGCACATAACTCACCCTGTCTTTTAATCCCGTTTCCGGTCCGGCATAGGCAATGCCTTTAAACCCGAAAGCAGTTTTGTAAAAATGGGCAGCCTGTTTGGCGTTGCCAACGTAAAATTCAATATAATCTGTACCAAGCAATGGTAAAAAGTCAGTTGTTTGCTGCACAGCAGGTGCAACAGTTGTAACTGTTTTCATAATTATTTTTTAGAGAGGTAAAAGTAAAAAGTGGCAGCAATACAGGCCTGTGGCCAATTTGAAGAGTGTACCGAAATTTTTTACAACGAGTTTTCAGCAAGGCTTACCAACAGCAACACATAGTTGCTGCGCTGGTCGTAAAATATTTTTTTTGGATAATCTGGCCGCATATCTCGAAATAGATATTCAAATATACTTATTCTTTCTTTTGTTTGAAGCAGGATAATTTGGTACAGTTAAAATAAATATTGTTAACCTTTAACGGTTAAAAAATGATTTTTGAAGTGCTTTTTTTTCATTTTTATTCAGCAGCAAGTGCCTGCAGTATGTCTGCTAAAATATCGTCCACATGCTCCAGCCCTACAGAGATGCGGATTAAGCCAGGCGTAATGTTTACAGCCTGCCTTTCTGCTTCGCTTAGTTTGGCGTGGGTGGTACTTGCCGGGTGGCTTGCTATACTCCTGGTATCGCCGAGGTTGGCGGTAAGGCTTAGCATTTTTAAATTGTTTAAAAAACTGCGGCCACCTTCAAGGCCACCTTTTAAATTAAAAGATACCAGGCCGCCACCATTTTTCATTTGCTTAATGGCAATGGCATGCTGTGGATGGCTTGGCAAAAAAGGATATTTTAACCAGCTTATTTTTTGATGGCTTTCGAGTGCCTTGGCTATGTGCAATGCATTGGAGGCATGGCGCTCCATGCGTACATCCAGCGTTTCAAGGCTTTTGCTTAGCACCCATGCATTAAAAGGTGACAGCGCCGGCCCGGTGCTGCGGCAAAACAAATATAGTTCATGTATCAGTTCTTTTTTGCCTACTACCACGCCGCCTAAAACACGGCCCTGCCCATCCAGCCATTTGGTAGCAGAATGGATTACAAGATCGGCCCCAAATAAAACAGGCCTTTGGCATACCGGGCTTGCAAAGCAATTATCTACATTAAAAAGCAGTTTATGTTTTTTAGCAAGTTGCCCTGCCACTTCAAGATCAATAATATCAAGGCCGGGATTGGTAGGTGTTTCCAGGTAAAGCATTTTGGTGTTGGGCCGTATTGCTGCTTCCCATTCTTCTGGTTTATCTGCTGGCACATAGGTAACTTCAATACCAAATTTTGGAAGGTATTTATTGAGTACGGTAACAGTACTGCCGAACACTGCACTGCAGGAAAGTAAGTGATCGCCTGCTTTTAAAAAAGTCATGAAAGAAGCAAATACCGCACTCATACCAGATGCTGTGGCATAGCCAGCTTCAGCGCCTTCCAATGCGGCCATTTTATCGGTAAACTCTGTAACATTCGGGTTGCTGAAACGGCTGTAAATATTGGCATCGTTTTCATCTGCAAAGGCTGCCCTCATGGCTTCGGCACCATCATAACAAAAGCTGCTGGTTAAAAACAAAGGCGTGGCATGTTCCATCTCGCCGGTGCGTTCTGTTTGTATGCGTATTGCTTTTGTTATCGGGTCCATTATTGCTGTTTTATCGTTACCTTAAACCGTTCTCAAAAGAAGAAGGGGTTAGTAATTTTTTATTGGGTGATGTATTTATTTAAACAAAGGATGTAGAAATTTAATGTTGATACCTGGGTGTTTTGGTAATACTAAGTAGTTGCCATTAAAGCCAAATTGAAATACCACTGTACAAGTGTGCGACGCCAATAAAGTACCACAGTGCAAAAAAGCCCGGACAAAAATTTATATGTCTTATAAAAAAACAATTAAGCCCCCGAGGTATACCTTACCAAAATCCCTCTCCATGGTAAGGTTAGGAGGGGCTGCCGTTAATCTTTACTTCCCATGTAAAATTGGTGCCGCCTTTGCGCAGGGTTTCTGCAACAGAACAATATTTGTTCATAGATAATTCACAGGCACGGTAAGCTTTTTCTTCATCGATAATACCTTTTAAATGGAACACAATTTTTACATTTTCCCATAATGAAGGTTCTTTGCCTTGCTGGCGTTCCCCTTCTATTTTCATAGAAAAATGCTCCACTACCTGGCGCTGTTTTTTTAAGATCATCACAATATCAATACCGCTGCAACCACCAAGGCCCATCAGCAAAACCTGCATGGGGCGTATACCAAAATTTACACCGCCGGTTTCCGGACTGGTATCCATTTTTATGGTGTGCCCGTTTACATCAGTGGCTTCAAAGCCGCAATCACCTTCTATACGGTCCACATTTATTTCTATCATTTGCTGAATATTTTTACAAATATAATTCCTGCAAGCCTTTACTTTGCATTTCAACTGATGATTACTTATTTATTTTAATGGACTTCTTTCATCACCCCCATGCTATAGCTTTGGAGAGCGGCGGTACGTTGCCTGAACTAACAATTGCCTATACTACTTACGGAAAATTAAATGCTGATAAAGACAATGTTATTTGGGTATGCCATGCATTAACTGCCAACTCCGATGCGGCAGATTGGTGGAAGGGCGTAGTGGGCACAAACCATGTAATTGACCCTGAAAAATACTTTATCGTTTGTGCCAACATCATCGGTAGTTGCTATGGCACTACCGGCCCACTCAGCAATAACCCGTTAACGGGGCAACCTTACTTTCACAGCTTTCCCATTGTTACCATCAGGGATATGGTTAAGGCGCACATACTGTTGCGGCAACACCTTGGCATACAAAATATTTTTTTGTTAATGGGCGGCAGCATGGGCGGCTATCAGGCCATGGAGTGGTGTATTACGGAACCTTATGTTGTGCAGCACTTATTTTTACTTGCCACTTCGGCTACCGAAAGTGCCTGGGGCATTGCAACACATACCGCACAGCGGCTTGCCATTGAAGCAGATTGTACCTGGCAAAACCCATCGCCACAGGCGGGGGCAAAAGGCTTAAAAGCAGCACGTGCCATTGGTATGTTAACCTACCGCAACTACGGCATTATGGTGCAGCAGCAAACAGATTCCGATGCCGAAAAGCTTGACCAGTACAAGGTTTCAGCATATATACAATACCAGGGCGATAAGCTGGTGCAACGTTTTAATGCATATAGTTACTGGCTGCTTACCAAGGCTATGGACAGCCATCATATTGCCCGTGGCCGTGGCGGACAGTTGGTGCCGTTACTCCAAAAAATCCATCAGCCTACCTTAATAGTTGGCATCAGCAGCGACATACTTTGCCCTTTATCAGAGCAGGAATATTTAGCCACACATATACCCGGTGCCACGTTAATTGACATCCACAGCAACTACGGGCACGATGGGTTTATGGTAGAGTCTGCTATCATTTCGCAGCATTTAATGGATTGGTTAAAGTAGGTTATTGGTCCGTGCAAGGCAGCAGCTATGTGGGGTATCGTTGCGTCGCACTCTTGTACTTTTTCAGCTATGTCCATCATCTTTTTTGCCTTTTTATACTCCACTTTTTTTACAAGCCTTCAATAAAAAAAGGGCTCCCTACTTGCAGCAGGAAACCCTTTTTAAAATACCTTTCTGAGACAGTTTAATCCACCCTTTCCAGGTTAAGCAAAATCTTTTTTTGTTTGGCTATATATTTAATAACCAGTATGTGGCCAGGTTTGCCCCTTCTGATATAGAACTTATCTTTTTTATCTTTTTCAATGTCGAATTTTTTTTGCTTAAAGCCTTTCTTCTCATCAAAGGTGATGGAGTTGGTGCTGTTATCCTTCCCATCAAAAGAACCGTTGGCAATAACGGATTTTCTATTGCCTTCCATACTTTCATCCGTATATACATATCCAAAGTTACCATTCAAAGTAAGCATCCTTGCCATATAGCCTACAGAAATACCATCGTAAGGCAATGTAATTTTCTCGGTCTCTTTGTGAATTTTTTCCAACGATACAGGAACGTTTTTACTATCAATCCGTAATAGAAACATATCTCCGATTGATGCCTCGCATGCAGTAGCAGACCCGCCTGAAAATACTTTAAATGCCACACCAATGCCACTAACTACTTTTCTGAAAAATTCGCCAACTATCACTTTGCTGCCATCTGCCATTAAACACAGGTCGTGTATTTTAAGATAACCGTTTTCTGATTTACTTTCATTTTTCATATCCATCAACTGGCTTAGGTCGCTTTCAAATAGAAAAGTTTTTGACATAGTCATTTCACCTGTTTTATCATTGAGATCAGCAATGTTAAAACCTATTGCTTTTGCTTTTAAAAATTTATCTTTTTCATGGGATAAAGAAGATATAATTTTTAGCTTACCGTTATTATCATTTTTAAACAGGAGCGGCTCATACGCCATCTCGTTTATTTCCATCGGTTTTTTATACAATTGTTTTCCATTTTCAGTATCAAAGCCCATTAAAAAATTTTCTGAATCTTTGGCTAAAAAACCGCTGCTGTTCCTGGCAAAAAAAATAATTGCATTACTTGTTGTTGTAGTCAGGTATATATTCATTCGATCACCCTCGTCGGCGGTGATGAATTTTTCCCATTTAAGTTTTCCCGATTTATCAATCATCTGAATATATATGCCGCCGGTTTTAGCAGCGCTTTGATATACCATTACAAAGCCTTTACCATCAACATTGTTGCAACCGTTATACATTTCATCTAACCCGTTAGCAATTTCATTTCCAAACATTATTTTTCTTACTTTTTCAGGGTCGTAGGGTACCATGCCTGTTTCCTTTCCCTTAAGGTCATACACTTTAACAAACTTCTTATACTCGCCTTTTACATCGTTAAAGGCCAGCATGATATGTTCCGACTCATAAACGGCATTCTTAAGCTGTAATTCTTTTGATCCTTCAAACTCATTGCTGCCAATCGATTTCAGGTTTTCATCCAAAATTTCTAACCGGTAAGTCGCTGCATTTTTTGACGCATCAACTTTATAAAATAATGCGTAACCCACAATGCTGTTGTTATTTTTAATGGTTACGGTATTTTGTAAAGTAACGTCAACAACATTTTCAAACTCCTTGCTTTGGGCATTGGCCTGCACCATAACAAGGCAGCAGAAAGCAATAGAAAATAATTTTAAATAAGGTCGTAGCATTTTTTTGGTTTAGGGATTTATTAGATAGGTGTATTTATTATCAGGGAAATTTATTTTGAAATTTTCGCTTAAACCGGTAGCACCAGGCAACTTAACCTGGGTATTATACATAAGCTGCGCAAATAAAAAATCATCGCTGTTTTTATCGGCTGTATTGTTTAAATACCATGCAGCAATACTACTGGTGTTGGTACTGTTGGCATTAAAAATAAAATCCTGCAATTGTTTTAAAGTACTGCCGGCACTGGCCCTTGCATCAGTAGCAGTAAATTTTTGCAGCTTTGTTCCTGCAGCATAAATGCCGCTAAAACTCATAGACAAAAAGTATTTATAAAAGGATGAGGTGTAGCCATTTTTTAATGCGAACAAACAAAAATGGGCACAGAGGGTGAGGTGGTTTTTTTCGTACTCGTACCGTACCAGTTCTACCAATACCCTTTCTTTTATAACCGCATAATTTGTGTTTGCATGCAGATATGAACAACAATTAAGTGATTGGGGGATTATGGCATTACCTGTAATTTTTTGGTACCGGGCTACACAATCCGGGTGTGTTTTTATAGAGTCGATTGCCTTATCCGCATTCATGGTTACCGTAGCCATGGATAGCCCGTGGTATTTTGAATTTGTTTTAAAAATGAAACTATCCGTAACGGCTTTTTCAAAATACTCTTTTACGTTATACAGGTTACCAGCTTCAAACAAATCATCCACATGGTCCAGCTTAAGCAATATTCCTGCAGCCTTGGTAACATTGTAGCCCGCATTTTTTGCAAGGATAAACCCAAGGCTGTCTGCCTCCGTTTCTTTAAACCTGCTATGTGTGCCGTTTTGTGTTACCAGCTCTTTCATCAGGTTTTTATAGCGTTCATATTTCCCATCAGATGATTTTTTTATGGCCTTCATCTCGTTTATAAAATCATCTGAAGAAACCAGTGCAATGTTCTTTTTAATTTTACTTTCAGAATGGTTAAGAAACTGGTGCGATAGTTCGTGGCCAATAACCAATGCCAGCTCATCATCATCATCTACCCACAAAAACAAACCTGCATTTACAAACAAAGTACCTTCGCCATAACAGCATGCATTTGCCACGCAAGAGCGGTTGATGTACACAGCGATATTATCAAATGAAAAATTAGGGTTGGCGCTTTTTATCCTGGTTACAATTGCATTGCATTTGTTTAGCAGCATGGTATCATAGATTACCCGGTTTTCTTCCAGCTCTTCTATAATGCTGCTGTTCCTGCTGCTGATGATGTCGGCATATGTTCTTTGTTCTTTCTTCTCGGTATACACAACGGGTATGGTGCGTAACTTTAATTCAGTTATTCTTTTTGCGTAGACTGTACTGCTCAATGGAGAAAAATATTCGGTATTGTGCTGTGCCGTTGCGTTAGCAGCAAGCATTACACAGGCAATGAAAAAAGCAAGTTGGTTTAAGTACATAGGTTGAAGAAAAAAATTGGAAAATGAAATAACGTAATAATAGTTTTGGTATAAATTATTACATGCAACTCAAATTTTTAAATTTGTTATAATAACCCTTTTACAAACCTTTTATTGCACCAGGGCCCATTTTGTTACAACACTTCATTAAAGTGTTGCGCATGTTTCATTTTATAAAGCAAGAAAAGCAACCAATTTTAAGGCCTTATAACTTTTCAACTTTATTGCAGTAATTTGTAATTAATAAATAAACCAAACTAATGAAGCCTATACTTTTTTTCTTAAGCTGTTGCTTTCTATTAGCCTGCAAGGCACCTGTAAATAAAGAAACGGCCGTTGCCACCAACGACAGTTTATTTAAAGAAATACAAACCGGTGGCATTAAGATTATACCCATTACCACACCCAAAGGCACTTTCAACATCTGGACAAAAACCATTGGCAACAACCCTACCGTAAAAGTGCTTTTGCTTAATGGCGGCCCCGGCGCAACCCATGAATATTTTGAATGCTTCGAAAGTTTTTTACCCCAACAAAATATTGAATTCATTTACTACGACCAACTGGGTTGTGGCCATTCGCAAGACCCAAAAGACACGGCTATGTGGGACTTATCACGATTTGTAGAAGAAGTGGAACAGGTGCGTACTGCCCTTCATCTTACAAACGATAATTTTTATTTATTAGGCCACTCCTGGGGTGGCATACTGGCCATGCAGTATGCCCTTAAATACCAGAACAATTTAAAAGCACTTATTATCAGTAACATGATGAGCAGTTGCCCTGCCTATGGTAAATATGCACAGGAGGTGCTGGCACCTCAATTTGACCCAAAAGTGTTAGATACCATACGGCAGATAGAAAAGAAAGGTGATTTTGATAACCCAAAGTATATGGAATTGCTGATACCCAATTTTTATGCAAAACATATTTGCCGCCTACCCGTAGATAAATGGCCGGAGCCTGTAAACCGGGCTATGGGCCAGATGAACCATTCCCTTTATGTTACCATGCAGGGCCCAAGCGAATTTGGTATCGGGGGCAACCTTACTTCCTGGGATGTATCCAAACAATTGCCACAAATAAAAGTACCCGTATTAACCATTGGCGGAACGTATGATACCATGGACCCCGAACACATGAAATGGATGAGTACACAGGTGCAGCAAGGCCGCTTTTTACTTTGCCCCACTGGCAGCCACATGAGCATGTACGATGACCAGAAAGATTATTTCCCCGGCCTTATTGAGTTTATTAAGGATGTTGATGGTGGTAGTTTTACTGTAAAAAAATAAATGGCTTTATTAAGATGGTGATGGATAAATGAAGGGAATGTTTTATTTTTTTAATCAAAAATATCAGAAGATAAATACCTGTCGCCCCGGTCGCAGATGATGGCCACGATTACGCCTGAACTTAACCCTTTGGATAATTCGATAGCGGCATGCACTGCACCACCACTGCTTAAGCCGCTAAAAACGGCTTCTTCACGGGCCAGGCGTTTGGTCATTATTCTGGCATCTTTTTCATCTACTTCAATCACCCTGTCCACTCTTTTTTTATCAAAAATTTTAGGAAGGTAGGCTTCAGGCCACTTTCTTATCCCTGGTATTTGTGAGCCATCGGTTGGCTGGCAGCCTACAATCTGCACCTGGCTATTTTGCTCTTTTAAATATTTTGATACCCCCATAATAGTTCCGGTAGTGCCCATGGATGATACAAAATGTGTTATGGTGCCATCAGTATCTTTCCATATTTCCGGGCCGGTGGTTTTGTAATGCATGTTAGGGTTATCAGGGTTACCAAACTGGTTCAGCATAAAATAGCCGCCTTTGGCAACTTGTTCGTTTGCATAATCAATGGAGCCTTCGATGGACCTTTCTTTTGGTGTTAACACCACTTTTGCACCGAATGCCTTCATGGTTAAAACCCTTTCCCTGGTAGAGTTTTCGGGCATTACCAGCTCTATGGGTACTTTAAATAAACTGGCTATCATGGCCAATGCTATGCCGGTGTTGCCACTTGTCGCCTCTATTAATGTTATACCTTCTTTAATTTCACCCCTGTCAAGCGCCCCTTTTATCATGCCATATGCAGCCCTGTCTTTTACACTTCCACCGGGGTTGTTACCTTCCAGTTTTCCGTAGATTGTTACCTTCTTATTGATGCTTACCTGCTCCAGTTTTACCAGCGGAGTGTTGCCAACAAGGTCTAATATTACTGCCATATATTTTCTTTACAATTGAGGTGCTAAGTTACAAATGCATTGTATCGGTAACGTTACAAAATCAACACAGTTGCATATTTAATAATTTTTTTGCTTTGGTAAGATGACCGGTATAAAACCCTGCATCAATTTTTAACCCATCGATATGCTGCCTGCACCTGCGTATTTTTTTGCTGTTTTATGTGTTCACCTTTCGTAAAAAATACAGTGTCTCAAATGACAGCAGCATTACTTCTTGCGGCAGCAATACCTAAAATGGGTTACCCAAACCAGGTAACCCATTCTATAACATTATCACTACCCAATACTACTACTTGCCATTAAGCAAACCATCTACCGTAATGGCCACGTAATATAAGGCGCCAATTGTTGGCCCACCTGCATATTGCACGTAGCGGTTATTAAGCACATTGGTACCACCAATTTTTATAGTGGAATGCACCGATGGAAGCCGCCATGTTACCTGGGCATCTATATTATTTATTGCTTCAACACCACCGGTAACCAGCGGGCTTTCCCACAAAAATGCATCCTGCCATTTGTATACGATATTAAAGCCAAGGTTTTTGGTAATGGCACGGTTACCTAACGATAAGTTGGTTGCCCATTTGGGCGTATTAAAACCAGTTACAAAAAGATCAGGCGTCCTGTTGCCTTTGATAGCATTGTAATTGATGTTGCCCGAAATAGTAAAAGTTTTATAGAAGTTGTACGTAAGGCCCAGTGCCGAACCATACGTGGTGTATTTGTTTTTTGCATTGGTGTACACACGGTACCTGTCTTGCCCTTTGCTTGCGGCCGTTGGTGGTGTGGTGGCATTGCCGGCAGTAGCAGCCTGGGGGTCCCGGTTCCTGTCTATCATTGCAAGCACTGCTGCATCCGACCCAATAGTTTGGCCTATGGGAACAAAAACCTGCACCTGCCCTAAAAAGCCGGTGTACACATTTGCGTAGGCATCAATATCTACAAAAAGTTTGTTATCAAACAACACGCTTTTATATCCTGCTTCAAACGAATTTATCTTTTCCGGCTGTCCATCGGGCAGGTTAGCAGCCTGCAAAAGGTTCTTGTTGGCGAGTGCTGCCGCATCTGTATTGCCAGCGGCCTTTACTGCCGCATTAAAAGTTGCGACAGAGGTTTGCGTATAACTGTTTTCCCTGAAACCTAAGCCTTCATTGATTATTGGCAGTATGCCCACCCTTTTTACACGGCCGTTGTTTACATAACTAAGCGCCTCAAATAATGCCGGAAAACGGTAGCCCTGCTGGTACGTAAGCCTGAAATTATGTTTTTGCTTTACCGTATACACTGCGGCTATACGGGGCGTTAACTTCGCCGTAAATTCAGGGTTATAATCTGCCCTTAACGAACCTGTTAATTTCAATTTATCCTGCAGCAAAGTTTTAGTAACCTGGGCAAAGCCACCAATTTTTTTGTAGTACGTTTTTTTACCAAAACTTCCATCGGGCAACGGGGTATTTCTGTCTGCAATAGGCCTTGAGAAATCTACAAAATTATTGCCATCAGGGGTTACTGCATACAGCCGGGCATCTGCCCCAACCAGCAAGTTAAAATACTTAACCTGCTTCGATAAATCAAGCTGCCCTTCTACATGGTACAGGCTGCTTTTTTGAATAAGTGCTGCACCACCTGTTACCGGCGCATTGGGTATTAGGGCAGATTTAATATCCCAGTTATTGATCTTTATAATAGAATCTTTTACCCGGTTAAACCTTGCAGTACCGGGTTCGGCACGGCCCAAATCGGCCTGCTGGCGGGCATATGCGGTTGCCGCAGCAAGGTTTGCCGAAGTTAACTTACCTCCGTTATCAGAAGCATAAGCATTTAAAGCAGTTTTATATTTTGTGGCCCAGGCCGAGTTACTGCCGCCTGTATAAAGATCTAAATTATCCGCAAGCGGTTTAACATTATAAGAGTCGCCGGTGTTTTCGATAGAGGTATACGCCTTGATGGTAAAGTTGCTTCCCTTCAATTCAAGCTGATGGTTTTGTACCACCACATTATCCAGTTTAATTTTATTGCCCCTTTGAAAAACACCGTCCATTTGCCCAACCCTGTACGTGTAGGAAAGTGTGGTGGATGGTGTTATACGGTATTGCAAAGCAGCATCAAATTTCAGGTTAGAAACCTTCGGGTCTACAAGGTCTTTTTCAAAATAACCGGTACGGGCAACCGTAAGTGTACGGTTGGGCGAATTGTCAATATTTAACCCGGTTAGCGAAACGGTGTTGCTCCCGGCAAGGGCATCATCACCATATTTGTTCCATCCATCGTAGGCAACATTATTGGCGCCGTTTAATGCAGGGTAAGCCGGGTTGGCAGTGTTTTTATTATTGGGATTTTGGTCTTGCCGGCTGTTGGATATCCAGTCTGTTCCGTGCAGATAGCCCAGGTTTAATTTAAAGGCAAACTTATCATTAAAAGCCTTTGCGTAGCGAATAGCCGTTTCAGTTAAAACACTTGCGCTATGGTCAATACCGTCAACGTGGTTTACGCCAACACGTTGAAAAACGCTTAACCCTTCCGACTTAAAAGGATCTTTGGTAATCAGGTTGGCCATGCCATTAATAGCATTCATACCATACAGCGCAGATGCAGCGCCAGGGGTTATTTCAATGCTTTGTATATCCAGCTCTGTTGGCCCGATAGCATTGCCCAATGGCACACCAAGCGTTGCGGCCTGCATATCAATACCATCCACAAGCTGCATAAAACGAAAGTTGTTGGGAATATTAAAACCCCTTGTGTTAGGCACTTTAAAAGTGATGGAAGATGTTGTTAACTGCACGCCTTTTACATTGCCCAATGCATCATAAAATGAAGCGGCAGGGGTTTCCTTCAGTGCCCTGATGTCCAGCTTTTCTATACTTACCGGTGAACGTAATAATTTTTCTGATGTGCGGCTTGCTGTTACCACCACCTCGTTGGCCAAAAAAGTTTGTGTGGTCAACTGTATGGCCAGTTTGCTGTTTTCGTTTTTTACCTGTATTTCCTGTGGTGCAAAACCAACAGAAGTAATTACAATTGTAAAGGGAAATTTTTGGTTGATCACCAGCGAAAATTTTCCTGTAGAATCACTCGTGGTGCCATTGCCAGAGCCTTTTACCACCACACTGGAGCCTGCTAATGGCTCATGGTTTTCACCTACCACCCGGCCACTTAAAATTACTGCCCCATTCAATTGTGCCTTTAACGCCAATGGAAATAAAAATAATAATACTATAAACTTTCTCATGAAACTTTTTTTGTCTTGGTTTAATTGATGATCGATACCTGATTACTTGTAAGCTACCTTACCATTATATTTTGCGACAACATCGCTGGATTTGTGTTGGTGTGGCCATTATTTTTCTGATTTTAGTCTACTATTTTAATGGACTATATTCTTAAAATTTTTAATTTTTACATGAGATGTGCAACGGCCTTATACAAGCTGTTTAAACTTGTACAAATAACAAGCGACCCTATTAGTATAAACATTGTTTTTAACGGCAGCTTGCCAACAAGCCTTGCTGCAATAGGCGCTGCAATAAGGCCTCCAATAATAAGGCCTGCTATTTCTAAAATAGGGATGGTTTTTAACAGGATAAAAAAAGTAATAGAGCTGGTAAGCACAACAAAAAATTCTGCCAGGCATACCGAGCCGATAACATACCGGGGGCTTTTGCGTTTGGCCATCAGCGTGCTTGTTACCAAAGTGCCCCAGCCACCGCCGGCAAATGCATCAACAAACCCACCTGCCGAAGCAAGCCAGCCTGCCTTTTTAACTTTATCGTTCAGTTTCCTTTTTTTGAAGGCCTTTTTGATAATAAAATATCCCAGGTATAAAGTGTACAATGCCAGTGGTATTTTAACTTCATCTGCGTATTGCTTAAAGAAAAAAGCACACGCCGCCCCTACCATAGCACCTACAACGCCGGGTATAACAATTGCCTTAAATAATTTTTTATTGATATTGCCAAAGCGGTGGTGGCTATAGCCGGAAACCCCGCTGGAGAATACCCTGGCCGAATGCACCTGGCTGCTGACAAGCGCCGGCGTTACGCCATACGCCAATAAAAAAGTAGTGGAGATAGTGCCGTAACCCATACCCAAAGACCCATCTGACATTTGTGCCACAAAACCAATACCCAGCATAATGAGGAAAGCTTTGGTATCAATTTTTTGGGTAACGGTACTTATGTTTTGAGAGATTTGATTGTAAGGGATATAAGATAATACCGCATGGCCAATGATCATGAGCAGGAAGGCCAGCAGGCACAACATTACTATTTTTGGCCATTTTTTTTGTTCTGGTTTATCGATGTCTTCCAATGTTGCCCGCTTGGAGACAAGCACTTTTGTAAGCTCATTCAGCTTCTTCACTTTTTCATCAAAACTGCCATTGATGCTATTGCGGATGGTTTGCACATTGGTAAGCACACCCTCCATTTCTTCGGGTATCATATCCCCTATCACTTCTTTTAAACGCTTGGCCACCGTTGGCGATTTACCGTTAGTGGATATGGCAATTTTAAGGCTTCCCTTTTGGACTATGGAGCCTAAATAAAAATCGCACAACTCCGGCTTATCTGCCGCATTTACCAGCACGCCCATAGTCTTTGCGTCCAACGCTACCTGCCTGCTTATGATGGGATCGTTAATTGCTGCGATGGCAATGTCCACATCTTCAAAATCATTTATCTGGTAAGGCTTTTCTATCAGGGTGATTAAAGGATAATTTTTAACCGCTTCTTTAATTTCGGCACTTATTTCTATTGCAACAATTTTAATGGTTGCCGAAGGGGAGTTGGCCAGGATGGCACCCAACTTTTCCATACCAACATAACCGCCGCCCACTATAAGTACACGTAACTGCTTCAGTTTTAAAAAAATAGGAAAGAGTTCATTTCTTTCCACGGTTGTTGCTGTTGCCATCGGTTGCAAATATATATAATCCCTACCAAATTAGTAGACTACTGAAAAAATTTTGTATGGCCAGAAGGGATATCAGCTAAACAACGCAGCTTTTGTTTGCACCACTTCAATTGCATCGCCAGCGGTAATGGTGCCGGTTTGATGAAACAACAGGTTTTGCCCGAAATAGATTTTATTATTTTTTTGCCGGAAGGCTGCCAGCGATTTTAACGGCTCTTTTGATTTTGAGGCATTTTGCTGGTTGATGGTGGTTACGTTACACCGGGCACATAACTTTACCCCGTAAAAATTAATATTGTTTATTTTGAAATGTGCCATCGAATCCTCGGCATATGGGGTACCGCCGGTGTAAACAATATTTGGCCTGAAGCGGTCTACCGGCAAGGGTTGTGGCAGCCTGCTGTTTAAATCGTCCAGTGAAGCCTGGCCAATAATCAACAGCGGATAACCATCACTGAAGGCTGTAATTTCCTGCTCCTTTGCAAAGCGTTCATCTACCCGCCTTTTTGAAATATCTGGCATATATACCAGCCTGCATGGCATAGCCAGTTTATGCGAAAACCATTTATTGGCCTCTTCGTTTACTTCCTGTGCCTGGCATTCATCATCCCAAACTTTTACGTTTATGGTTGGGGTTACCTCGTATACCAAGGGTACATAAATATAATCTGCTGTATCTCTTTTATCCAACACCTTCAGCATATTATTTTCGATGGATGTTTGCAGCAGGCACATTACCGGGTACTCCCGTTGGGTAAGAAATTGGTTTTGTTCATCGACCAGCATCCACCGGCGGTCGTGCTTAAAACCACGATCAGTAAGTTGTGCTGATGGCACCTGAAAACCACCTAAAGATTTAATGGGATAAATAAATAACTGGCTTACGGTATACATGTTTCAAATATCCTGATTTTTTGTTTTGCCTGAAATAATCATTTTCGTTTGAAGGGTTTTTGTTTCAAATTTTTAGTTGATAATACTGATTAAATTTTACTGCCCCTGGGTTTTGCTTTTTGCAGGTTTTTGTACAGGCACTATTTGCACCAAATTTAAAAAGCGGGCGGTTTTATAATGCAGTTTTGTTAAGTAAGATGAAGTACCACATGGATATACTGCTGAATGGTGCGACGCCCATGAAGCTTAACCAGGGCTATTGGCCGGTAACCAAAATTGTATTTATGATTGTACATTTGATAACAAAGCAACACACACATGAAGCCCGTAATTACCATTGAATATTGCCCCAAATGCCACTGGCTTTTGAGGGCGGCCTACATGGCGCAAGAACTGCTGACGACTTTTGACGGTGATGTGCAGGCGGTTACTTTGCAGCCCAGCCTGATTGGCGGACAGTACATTATTTACATTGATGGCGCCATTGTTTTTGACCGAAAAGTGGCTGGCGGTTTTCCAGAAATTAAGGACCTGAAGCAACTGGTACGGGATGTGGTGAGCCCGGGCAAAAGCCTTGGCCATTCTGATAAACACTGATGCCTTATGCGGTTACCTGCATCAGCGTTGATTTGGCAACTTCTTCAAATTGCTGCTTTGGCGTTTCGCACAATGGGCAGCAGTAAGTTGTTGGCAGGTTTTTAAAAAGTGTACCTGCGGTGATGTTTGTTTCCAACTCCCCGAAAACTTCATCATATACCGATAAACATTTTGGGCATTGGTATACTAATATTGCCGGCTCATTGTTTTGTATAGCTTCTTTATTTGCCTTTTTTTCTTCGGGCAAGGCCTGTCTGTCTGCAATGGTTTCATAAAAATTTATAACGGCACGTTTTAATTCTTTTGGCAAAAACCATTTTAAATTATTGGTGCTGAACGTAGCGCCTGTACGCTGATTGGGATTAAAATCTTTAGCGCATAAAATATCATAGCGGTACAAAAAGCCAATGCTGGCAACGGTAAACAGGGGCTTTCTTTTAATGAGGATGCTGCTGAAGACTTCGCTTTTGCGGCGGGTTTTAATGCCGATGCAAATACCAAACGTACGGGTATCGTCTTTTTGCAGGTGCTTTACCAGGTAGTTTTTTAATTGCAGCCCTTCTGCACAATCATCTTCTACCTGAAAATTTAATTCGTTCGCCGCATGGCGCACATTAATTTGATGCCTGCCCAAAATAGCATCCCAAAGGCCACGGTTTTTTTCTGCAATGCCTTTTATAATAATGCCCTTCCACGGGGTGCAGCAGAGCTGCCCTATTTTAGTAGCCTGGCACAATGCACAAACATCTTTTAAAAATGCAACAGAAAATTGTTCATCACGGCGGTAAATGCCTAACCAGTATTTATCGTTTACCTTATTAAAGCCTTCGTAGTATGGCAGCATAAAAGGTGGCAGCGTAACCTTTGTTTCGGCAGGTTTTACAATGTACTGTTGCTGTTGCATAACAATGTTGTACAGTTCTTCGCCATGGGGTGTTGCAGTATCGTAAAACTTTTTTTTACTGGAAAGAATGGCAAACTCAATATGCCTGGTTATTGCTGCAATATCATTGGTATAAACAATATCCGGCCACTCATAAACGCTGTTTGTTTTTGGGAACCGGATAAACAGGTGCCAGTAATGCACGTTATCGCTGGCCACCCAATTGATGTTGCCAGTGAGCAACGGCGTAAAGCCCTGGCGGCTATCACTGATATTAACTTTTAGTTTTGGGGTATACTCAAAGGCATCAAAAATATCTTTGTACACGCCTTCGCCTAACCAGGTTTTAGCAATAAAAATTTCTTCTGCCGGATAAGAACTTACAATGTTTGGAAACACATGGCTGTCTGTTTCAAAGTGGATATTATTTACTTCTAAAGCTGCGGCCAATTTACCAAGTATTTCGGTTGCTACTTTGATGTACAACTGCTGCCTTAAGCCAAAACTTACTGCGCCAACACCACAGGATTCAGCAGCAACAAGGATATTCATCAAATCACCTGGAGAAATGATGCCCCCGGTAAAGTTAATTTTTATAGTTGCGGTGTGCTTCATGATATAACTTTTTTTGGCTTAACAAGCAAGGCCAAACTCCTTCATTGCTTTCGGAAAATTTTTGTTCTCATGCCCCGGGCTAAACAATTTTAATAATGCAAAGCGTTGCAGGCTGGTAAGAAGGGCCCATTTGTTAACAGGTATTACCCAGTTAAATTCAGCAGCTTTTTGCTGTAGTGCTTCTGGTACATGATAAAGGTTTGCCCACAAAGGCGTTGGGTTAATTGTTAGTTTTATAGAAGCTGTACCGGTATATTTTAAAACCATGTTGTTGAGGTGAAGATGATAAACCGTTTTTTCATAATCCGAAGAGCATTGCCCATGGGCAAGCCATTTTCTTTCTTCCACAGAAAATTTACACCATACTTCAAGTGGCAACTTGATGCCAACGGCATCCATTTTAAACCGGACGATCATCGGTATACAACGCACATTGGCCTGTACAAAATCTTCCTCAAACAAAAAAAAGCCTGCACCAAATGTTGATTGTATAACCGCTGACCGTAGCTGGTTTTCCACTGGCAATTGATTAGTTGATAATTGTACCATAAAATAATTTTAAGATGTGGTTGGTTATAATTAAAGCTGTTCAAGCTCCGGTATTTTTTCTTCTTTTTGATTGCTAATTTGGGTTGCTTTATCCAGCAAAGCTTTTACCTCCGGGCGGCAACTGCCGCATCCCATACCTGCGCCACTTGCCTCGCAAAGCGCTTGCAAAGTGTTGCAGCCTTCGTTTATTTTTTTATTGATATTGCCCTCGCCGATATTGCCGCAACTGCATACCAGCTTGCCTGTTACGGGCTCGGCGGTTTTGCCGGAACGTAATAACTGGAGCCGCTTTTCGCTAAGCTCCATTTTATTTTGAATCAGGTCACGGTACTCCAGGAACTCCGTTTTATCCCCAATTAAAATTGCCCCCACCAAACGGTCTTTATAAATGATGCACTTTTTATAGTACCGTTTTGCCTTGTCTATAAAAACCACTTCTTCATAACCGGCATCATCGGGGCATTCTGCAATGCCCATGGAAACAAGCTCTGTACCATGCATTTTTAAAATATTCATCAGCAACGATCCTTCATAATATTTAGAAATATCGCCGCTTAAGTACCTGGCAACAATTTCTGCCTGTTGCTCTGCTGCCGCAGTTATGCCATATAAAAAACCTTTAAACTCAGCAATTTCACCAATAGCAAAAACGGATGGGTCGCTGGTTTGCAGGTACTCGTTAACTGTTACGCCCCTTTTACTTTCAAGCCCGCAAGCCTTTGCCAGCTCTATGTTTGGCACTGTACCTACTGCAACAACAACCGCCTGGCAATTGAGTGTAAAGCCACTTTTTAATTGTACGCCGGTTACTTTACCATTGCCATAAAAGCGTTCAATTTCATCATTGTAATAAATATCCACGTCCTTTAAAAGCAACTCTTCATGCAACAATTGGCTACCCAATGGATCAAGCTGCCTGTCCATAAGCCTGCTGATACGCTGCACAATAATAACGCCTATGCCCACCTCCCGTAAAGATGCTGCCAGTTCAATGCCCAACAGCCCTCCACCAATAATAAGCACTTTACCTTTTGCAGCACTTACATGGCTTTTAAAATTATCCGCATCCATCTTGCTGCGCATGCTAAAAATCCCTTTCATTTTCGGCACGTCCCTTAGCATTGCGGCACGGCTTCCGGTGGCCATCAGCAATACATCATATGCATGTGTTTCGCCTTTGCTATCGGTAATAGTTTTATTTTTCCTATCCACCTGCTCCACACTAATGCCCCTGTACAGGTGTATGTTTAATTTTCTTTCTTCCTCATCGGTCATCTTTATAAGCTGCACCCACCGCTGTGCACCACTGATGTAATCCGGCAACATCACCCGGTTATAAAACGGATGGTTTTCTTTGCTGAATACTTTTATATCATCTTCTGTATTTAAGGCACGGTAGCTTTTTACAAAACCACAGGCACCTGCTCCAGCACCAATTACAATAATTTTTTGTTTGGGATTTTTATACAACGCCACCTGCACCGCAGCGAACTTAAAATCAGGCTCTTTGCTTTTTGCATCAATAAGGTTATTGGTAAGGTTGTTTGCCCTGTTTAAATCGTTGTTCAAAATTTTACCCCAGTGCATGGGTAAAAAACAAACGCCTTCTTTAATATCGTTGGTAAGTTTTGCTTTAACCCTAACGTTGCCACGGGCACTCGTTATCTCTACCAGCAAGCCTTCTTTAATGTTCCTTGTTAAAGCATCTGCAGGGTTAATTTCTAGATAACTTTCTTTAATGTGCTGGTTCAGTTTATTTACTTTTCCGGTTTTGCTACGGGTATGCCATTGGTCACGTATACGGCCGGTAGTTAGCACCAGCGGGTATTGTGGCGTTAACGGCTCCGAAAGGTTTTCATCTTGAAACGAATGGATATTGGCTTTTTGTGATGGGGTATAAAACAGGTGGTCTGTAAATAACCTTGCCGTTCCGGATGCGCCGGTTTGTTTGGTGTAAGGCCATTGTACCGACCTGCGTTCTTTTAAGATGGCATAATTAAGGCCACTGATATCTATGTTGGTACCCTCCGTTAAAGCAGCATGTTCCGTAAAAATGGCGGCAGCATTTTTATAATCAAAACCATTGTAGCCCATTTTTTTTGCGAAGCGGCAAATGATTTCTGCATCGGGCAATGCCTCGCCGGGTGCATCTGTAAGTTTGCCCAGGTGGCTGATGTAGCGGCCTGCATTCGTCATTGTACCTTCTTTTTCGGCCCATGTTGCGGCAGGCAAAACAACATCAGCATAAGGCAGTGTCTCCACCCTGTTGCTGATATCCTGCACTACAACAAACTTTGCTTTTTTAAGCCCCTCCTCTGCCATACGCACATCAGGCAAGCTTAATAACGGGTTGGTGCATAAAATCCAGATGGCTTTAAGTTTGCCGGTATTGAGTTCGTCAAACATTTCGGTTGCCGTTAAGCCAGGCTTTGGCTGAATGGTACCCAACGGCACCTGCCAAAATCTTTCCACATCATTTCTATCTGCCTCATTTAATAAATCCCGGTGTGCTGGTAACAAATTACTCAGGCCACCAACTTCCCTGCCGCCCATGGCGTTGGGCTGGCCGGTTAATGAAAACGGCCCGGCACCAGGTTTACCAATATTGCCGGTAATTAAATTGAGGTTAATAAGGGAAAGGTTTTTATTTACGCCCACAACACTTTGGTTAAGGCCCATCGTCCACATGGTGATGAACCCCTTTGCAATACCAATGTAAGATGCCGCCTCATGGATGTCTGTAACATTTAACCCGCAGATGGCGGCGGCCTCCTCCAACGTCCTTTCAAAAACTGTTGTACGGTAATTGTCAAAACCGTTGGTATGTGCTGCTATAAAATCAAAATCGATCATATCGTTTTCAATTAAACAACGGCCTATGGCGTGGTGCAGCGTAATATCTGTACCGGGGTTTAACTGCAGGTGTACATCGGCTATGGAGCAGGATTGTGTTTTGCGGGGATCGCTTACAATTATTTTCAGGTTAGGGTTTTTCTCCCGGGCAGCCTCTACCCTTCTCCATAAAATAGGATGGCACCATGCCGGGTTGGCACCTGCCACAAAAATCACATCGCACAATTCTATGTCATCATAACTTACGGGCACACTGTCTTCGCCCAGGCTCATCTTGTAACCCACCACGGCGCTGCTCATGCACAGCCTGCTGTTGGTATCTATGTTGTTGCTGCCAATAAACCCTTTTACCAGTTTATTTACCACATAATATTCTTCGGTTAAACATTGGCCTGATGCATAGAACGCTACTGCACCAGGGCCATATTTTTCGATGATGGTTTTAAAAACCGCTGCCGTCCTGTCCAATGCCTGTTCCCACGAAACCCTTTGTCTTGGCTGATTGCGGCCATAGCGCATTTCCGGGTACAGCAACCTGTCGGTGGTATCCATCACGGTATAATGCAGGTTCATTCCCTTACTGCAAAGCATGCCTTTATTTACAGGATGGTTTTTATCGCCTTCTACATTTATACGGCCTTGCGGATCTTTACTAACAATAATACCACAACCCACACCGCAGTAACAGCAAGTGCTTGCGGCTTCCATATGCCCGGCCGGTGTATTGTGTATGATGTTATTGTCTTCCAAATCCGTAATGCTTTTATCTGCTAAATAAACTATAATTTATGCCTTTACTTCTGCCAGGGCAACACCTGCATCTTTTATGCCTGTGGTTTTTATGGCAGCGATGGTCCTGAAAATAAACACCCCCACACCGATACCTAAAATGATATACCCAAGTAATGTAAAAGCTTCGGTATAGTTGATGAGGTCCTTTGTTTTGGTAACGCCGTTTTCCACCACATCTTTTGTTGCATGCAATGCTTTTGCTTTAAACATAAATGCAATAAGCATGGCACCAATATTACCGCCTGCGCCTACAATGCCGGCAACGCTGCCAACTGCAATCGGGCTGATGAAAGGTACTAAACTGTAGGTGGCACCGTTTGCCATTTTAAGACTGAGGCCAAAGAAAAACATCATCGCAATGGCCATAGTGAGGTTACCTGATTTGGCGAACCAAATGATACCAACACCTTCTAAAAGCAGTAAGACAGACAGCAGCAAAGACTTACCATCAAAGCCCCACACTTTACCAATTTTATCGGCAACAATACCACCCATAGGACGGGCAAATAAATTGATCCAGCCAAATATACCTGCCGCCATCCCGGCAACGGCAATAGTAGCACCAAATGAATCTACAAAAAAGATGGGCGCAAAATTATCTACGGTTATTTCCACCCCAAAGCATGCAGCATAAGCGATGGTTAAAATCCAGGTACGATAATCTTTTATGGCAATCATGAAAGTATTTTTCTTTGCATCAGTTGTATAGCCGATTTCTTTGTAATCCCCGGCAGGCGTGTCTTTCGTATAACGGTAATATAAAAAAGCGCATACCAGCAATAACACACCCGGCACTATCATGGCATACCGCCAGCTATCTTCTTTTGTACAAAAACCAAGGCCTGCAAAACCAGATGCAATCATGGGCATAAAGAAGTTTGCAGCACCACCACCTGCATTGCCGAAGCCGCCTGCTGTTGCATTGGCCGTACCCTTAATTGACGGTGCAAACATGATGGCCGTATGAAACTGAGTGATAACAAATGAAGCACCGATAACACCAATGGCCAGCCTGAATAATAAGAAAGAAGTGTAAGAATGGCTGGTGCCGATAAGCAACACCGGGATGGCACAAATCAACAGCAACCAGCAGTACACAATGCGGGGGCCAAACTTATCTACCAGGCGGCCAATTAACAACCGTGCAATAATTGTTGCAGATACAGAAGCTATCTGGATATTGCCGATCTGGTCTTTGGTTAAATGCAATTGTTCCTTTGCTATTTTCATTAAAGGTGCCATACCAAACCAGGCAAAAAAGCAACAAAAAAAAGTAAACCAGGTGATATGGAAAGTACGCATCTGTAACCCTTTACCGGAGAAAATATTTAGTTTGGAAAGTGGTTGTGCTGCAATATTATCGGACATAAAAATTAGTTTTAAGCGTTTATTAATTTGGTTTATTGTTGCCGGCCGGTTTTAAGTGATGAGCTTTAATGGGCATTGCTATACCCTATTTACACCTGCTTTTTAACTGCCATAAACGAAGAATACAGGGAGACAAAAAATGGTGTGCTGTATGTAAGTATAATTTTTACAACGTTGCCCTCGTAAGTTTTGCCTGCCCTAACAAATCATAATTGTTGATAAGGTTAAGTATGGTGCCAACTACTGCGGCGACCAGTAAAGCTGTTTGTATATTTTTTTTATTCACAACTATTATTTTAAAAGTTGGGGTGAATAAATAATCCACTTAAGGCTTTTTAGCTGCCGCCGTTGCTTTTGTATACAAAAAATCAGGTGTAAACTTTAGCATGGCATAAAACCATGTGCCCGTTTTCTTATACGTATCTGCAACAGCATCGGTAGTGGCCTGCCCTTTTGCAAACGTCATACTGCTTTTAGCACTCATTATAGCATATCCAAATTCTATGTTCGAAAACTTGTTCATGTTGTAATTCAATACCAGGTCAAACTCGTTACCGAGGTTTTTTGGTATTACAGTACCATCTGCTTTTGTCATGTTTTTGTTCAGGGAGAAGTTATGATAGTCTAACCCTACACTAAGCATACTGCTTGCATACTTCAATTTGAAATAAGCATTTTGAAGGCCACCGGATGGAGAACCGGTACCAACATAAAAATAATCCATATAGCCCCAGTGCTTGTGTGGCGTGCCATACAGCGGATCAAACTTTTCATCTTCTGTAGTATTAGCGTCGTTACCACTTAAAACATCATACCCCGGGGTAACACTAAATTTACCTTTCAGGTACGTTACGGCAGCCGTATAATGGTAAGCATTTTTCATTTTTATACCATCCCTGTTTTTACCAGATTGTGCATAGTATGCTGCTTGTATGGCTATTTTTCCAAAGCCGGATGCATTGCCTATTGTTTTGTTTACCATCAACCCATACGTGTACCTGGCATTGCTTCCGCTATAGTTAAAGGCATCGGTTGTTCCGTTGGGTACAAACCTTTTTCCATACACATAGCCTGCGGTGGCACTGCCTGAAGAATCAATTTTATATTTTCCAAAATTGTCATTAAAAAACAGCGCAGAAAATTTTGTTTGGTTAAACTTTTTACTGATGTACAGGCTGGTAAAAGTTTTATAATCCTGGATGCCACCATTGGTATTGGGTGCGTTTACCCAAACCGGTGTACCCGTTTTTGAACTGTTATTATTGGCGCTGCCGGCTGTTGCCATGGGCAGGATACCTGCGGGGGTGGGCACCAAAACCCCTAAAGAATTTTTGACATAAGGGGCAACATTTGCAGGCACGTAGCCAGTATTTGTAATGCCGAAAGCATCTGAGTTTTGGTTATAGGCATACCCTATGTCTACCTGCCATCCTTTGTGCACAGTTTTAAGCAGGGCCATGTCATGGCGCCTTGCCTGCTGCAGCCAATCCAGGTTACCAATAAGCCTTACATCATCATAGCTTAATTCCTGCCGCCCGATTTTCAGGGAGAGTAAATCAAACATTTTAAACTTAAATGTTGTATCGGCTTTGTTGGCCAGCATCAGCTCTGCCCAACCCTCGTGCAGCATCAGCTTATTGCCATCAGCATTGGAAATACTGGATGCATCCTGCCCCCAAACCCTTACATCCTGTATACTTACACCAACGGTTAGCCTATCCCACTTATACCCAAAATTGAGCCTTGTGCGCTGCGATATAAAAGCGGCGTTCTTGGAACCTTTTAATACCAGGTTGCCCACGCCATTCCTTATTTCTGTCCTGGTCCTTATTTGCCCGGTTAATGTTATCTGGGCTTTTGTAGCAATCGGTTTAATACAACCCAGCAGCATTAAAAAAGGGAGTATTTTCTTTTTTAATTTTTTACTCATAATTTTGTTTTGGTTTTAAGTTGTTTGCAATTTGAGATCGAATTCCCCCGGCGCCGAGCTTCCCTTTCGATTGCCGGGGTTTCTGTTTTTAGCTATTTTCAGTTAGTTGTGTGCCGTTTAAAAAATTATTTGGTAAGAATAAAGCGTGATTTCTTGAACCGCTTTTTTTGATAAATGCCGCACTTAAATAGTTACCTGGATAAATACCTTCCCATCTTCTACCTTAACCGGATATGTTTTTATGGCAGGCAAATCTGCACTTAAACATTCTCCCGTTTTTACCGAAAATGTATTTTTATGAAACGGGCAGGCCACTTTTGGTTCTTCGCCCTGTGATCCTGTCATACCACGGCTTAACGCCATTTGCTTCCGGTGCGGACATTCATTTTGTGTAGCATACCATTCGCCCCTGCGGGAAAAATGAAACAATGCAATCTGGTCTTCTTTATACCGTACACAAACACCACCGTTGGCAGGTACCTCATCTTCTTTACAGGCAAAAAACCAGGTAATATTTTCTGTTGTTGCTGTCAGCATGGTCAGTTAATTTTAGTCAATAAAGATGGCGGGTAATATTATTTCCAGTCTTTTACTTTCTTTTGTTCCCTCATGTTTTCAAAAACTATAGAAGGGTCTTTTGTTTCGGGTTCATTTACAAAGTGGCTGAAGCGCTTTCGGATAGCGGGGTTTTCAATAGCTTCCTTCCATTCGCAACGGTAGCTGTCTACCAGTAATTGCATTTCAATTTCAAGCTGTGCACAAATACCCAAACTGTCATTAACCACCACATTGCGCAGGTAACCAATACCGCCATCCATTTTATTAAGCCATGTGGCTGTTCTTGTTAACGGATCGGCAGTGCGGATATAAAACATCAGGAAACGGTCGATGTATTTTATGCAGGTTTCATCATCAAGATCGGTAGATAACAGCAACGCATGTTGTGGCTTGCTGCCGCCGTTGCCGCATACAAAAAGGTTCCATCCTTTTTCTGTGGCAATTATGCCGAAGTCTTTGCTTTGTGCTTCGGCACATTCCCTGATGCAGCCGCTTACACCACCTTTTAACTTGTGTGGCGAGCGCAGGCCACGATACCTTTCTTCTATGCGTATGGCATAACTAACGCTGTCGTGTAGCCCAAAACGGCACCATGTGCTTCCCACACAACTTTTTACAGTGCGTAGCGATTTTCCATAAGCATGCCCGCTTTCAAAACCGGCTGCAATCAACTGTGCCCAGATATCGGGCAAATCGTTAAGATGGGCGCCAAACATATCTATACGCTGCCCACCGGTAATTTTGGTGTACAGGTTGTACTGCTTGGCTACCTGCCCAATTACGATTAATTTATCCGGTGTAATTTCTCCTCCCGGAATGCGGGGCACTACAGAGTAAGTACCCCCTTTTTGTATATTGGCCAAAAAACGGTCATTACTGTCCTGGGCAGTATCATTGCCTTTTGTTAGTATCATTTCGCCCCATAAGCTGGCAAGGATGGATGATACAGGTGGCTTGCACAATTCACATCCATCACCTGAACCAAGCTGGCCCAACACTTCATCATAAGTCTTTAACCCGTGGATCTTTACCAGGTCAAATAACTCCTGGCGGCTATAGTTAAAATGCTCACACAAAACATTGCGTATATATTTTCCTTGTGCCTTCATGGTATGCAGCATTAAATCCTTCACCATTGGCACGCAGCCACCACAGCCAGTTCCAGCCTTATTGCATTTTTTTATTGCATCAATTGTTTCGCAGCCCTGCTCGGCAACCGCACTGCATATCATTCCTTTTGTTACGCTTTCACAACTGCATACAATGGCTTCATCAGGCAGGCTTAACACACCTGCACCAGCATCACCTTCGCCACCCCGGCAGCCAAGGATTACATCTTCCGGATTGGGAGGAAGCACCACTTTATTTTTTGCCGTTTGCAACAGCATATTGTATTGTTCTGCATCACCAATTAAAATACCACCGAGCAACTGTTTGCCATCGCCTGTAATGTTGATGCGTTTATAAATACCCTTCATGGTATCTTCAAAAATTACGCTGCGTATATTTTCGCCGGTTACAAACGGGTCGCCAAAACTTGCCACATCAATGCCGATCAATTTTAATTTGGTACTCATATCATAAGCACCAAATGCTTTATCACCGCCGGTTAAATTAGTTGCCACCACTTCTGCCATTTCATAACCCGGGGCCACCAATCCGTAAATCATTCCTTCAAACAAGGCACACTCACCAATGGCATAAATGAAAGGGTCTGATGTTTGCAAATTTTTATTCACCACTATACCGCCCCTGGTACCGGTTTCAAGACCGCATAGTTTAGCAATTTCATCACGGGGCTTTATGCCTGCAGAAATTACGAGCATGTCCACATCAATTTTGGTATCATCAGAAAAAAGTATTCCGGTGATGCATTGCTCACCTGTTATTTCCGAAGTATTTTTACTGGTATGGATTTTTAGGCCAAGTGTTTGCAGTTTCGATTTTAGAATATGGGAGCCTGCATCATCTATCTGCCGGGGCATTAAACGTGGGGCAAATTCAATTACATGGGTATCGCTTATGCCAAGGTCTATCATTGCCTTTGCAGCTTCAAGGCCCAAAAGGCCTCCACCGATAACGGCACCTGTTTTGGCTTTCTTTGCATAGGCTGCCATCATCTCAAGGTCTTCAATGGTGCGGTAAATAAACACGCCATCCTTTTCAGCACCGGGTATTGGTGGAACAAAAGCGGCAGATCCTGTGGCTAGAATAAGCACATCGTAAGCTAGCGTTATGCCTTTAAAAGAATGGATTGTTTTGGCCTTCCTGTCTATTTGCTGAACAGGGTCACCGGTGTAAAGGGTAATGTTATTATCCGCATACCAGCTAGCCGGGGCCATTAAAAGATCATCGGCTGTTTTACCTGAAAAAAATTCGCTGAGATGTACCCTGTCGTAGGCAGGCCGTACTTCTTCACCAAAAACGGTGATGTCAATTTTACTGTCAGTTACTTTCGCAATAAGCTTTTCACAGAACTTGTAGCCCACCATTCCATTTCCAACAACTATAATTTTCATACACCATTTTTTGGACGTGAAGAATTATAGCATGCAATCGTATTATTTTTAAATCTATTTAATAATTTCTAAGGCTTCGGCAAGTATTTAAAAGAAATTATTATGATTTACATCACAATTATACAAATTAATTTTTAAAAATCAAATGTATTTTTGGTTAACAAAAACATATTTAAAAATATAATTTGATTATTTAAGAAATTTCGCCTTGCCCTTTTTTTAAAATGTTTATAATCAAACAATTTAACAATGGATGGAGGCTGTTACTTAAATTTGAGCCGCATAAAAATTGAAAAATTATCTGTGATATGAAAGAACACAAAAAAGCCTGCGATTTAAAAAGTTGTATGTTCTGCAAACATTGCTTGCCAGAATGGTTGCCTGCAATAGATGCCAACAGAAAAATGGTTTCGGTTAAAAAAGGTGGTTTACTTTTTAGGGAGGGCGAGGAGATGAATGGAATTTATTTTGTTTACAGTGGCCTGGTAAAAGTACACAAGCAATGGGGGCAAAAAGAACTCATCGTCCGGCTTGCAAAGAAAGGGGATATTGTAGGCCACAGGGGTTTGGGTGCGGATACGGTGTACCCTGTTTCCGGGACTGCTTTGGAGCCTGTGACTGCCTGTTTTATTCCATTAGATTTCTTTATGACATCACTGAGGGTAAACTATGATTTCAGTCATCATTTACTATTATTTTTTGCAGAAGAATTAAAATTAAGCGAACGCAAAATGCGCAACCTTGCCCACATGACAGTAAAAGGAAGGGTTGCACAAGCACTGATTTTATTAAAAAATAAGTTTGGTTTACATGCAGATGGCCATATCAATATTTTACTTAGCCGGCAAGACCTTGCATCATACACAGGCACTACCTACGAAACAATATTCAGGACAATGTCTGACCTTGCAGATCAAAAAATATTACTGGTAGATGGGAAAAAAATTACCCTGCTGAATGAACAGGCCATTGAAATGCTTACCAGCAGCGACCTGGATTAACCTGCTTGTTATACAGATTGGGGAATGCCCGGCCTTTGCACAATCAATTTTTCTGTATGTACTTTTTAAAAGAAAAATCACCGAAGGTTTCACCAGAAAGTCCTTCTGTTGTATAAGATGCAAACAACAAATCCAGCTCTGTAAGTATAGCTGCTTCATCAAGGCCCTCTTTGTATAATGTGTTCAACCTTGTGCCCTCATTATCGCCGCCGATGTGCAGGTTATATCTGCTTGTGGCCGTGCCAACAAAACCTATCTCTGCTGCATATGGCCTTGCACATCCGTTAGGGCAACCCGTCATGCGGATGATGATATCTTTTTGATCCAGGCCATGTTTTGTAATTAAAGGTTCAATCCTGGTTAATAAAGAAGGCATATACCGTTGTGCTTCGGCAAGCGCAAGCGGGCAGGTAGGCAATGCAACACAAGCAATGGCATTCTTGCGGATTTTACTTGCGTTGTCTGTATGTTCCATTATTTTAAAACGCTCTAAAATTTCATTGATTACAGCCTTATCATTATCTGCCACATCACTGATCACTATGTTTTGGTTAGAGGTAAAAAGGAAGTTGCTTTTACCGGTTTTAGCTACTTCAAGCAATGCCGTTTTCATGGCAAGTTTTTCATCATCCAGCACACGGCCGTTTTCAATAAACACAGTGTAATACCAAAGCCGCTGCTCATTTTGCAGCCATCCGTACCTGTCGCTGCGTTGGTTAAAATGATAAGGCCTTGCAGCTTCCAAAGTAAAGCCTGTACGCTTCTCCACTTCAGCCCTATACATATCCACCCCCATCTTATCAACGGTGTATTTAAGCCTTGCCAGTTTTCTATCACTGCGGTTGCCAAAATCCCTTTGTACGGTAAGCACTTCGTAAATAGTTTTCAACACTTTTTCTTCGGTATCAGCAAAACCGATTACGGTACCAAGCCTTGCATAGGTTGCCGCATTGCCATGTGTTGTTGAAAGGCCCCCGCCTATGGCGATGTTAAAACCCTTTAGTTCGTTGTTTTCAATAATAGCGATAAGCCCAAGATCATTGGTAAAAACATCCACATCATTATTTGGCGGTATGGCTATGCCTATTTTAAATTTCCTGGGTAAATACCTGTCCTGGTACAAAGGGTCTTCTTCTGCCTTTTTATCCGCTATTTTATCATCGTCAATCCATATCTCATAGTACGCTTTTGTTTTAGGCATCAGCAATTCACTTATCTTATCTGCGTAAGCAAATACCTGCGCATGAACCGGCGACTCCCCGGGATGGGACGTGCAACTTACGTTGCGGTTGATATCGCCACAGGTAGCGATAGAATCAAGCCCCGCCTGGTTAAAGGCCTGTATGGTAGGGCGTATTTTTGATTTGATCAAACCATGTAATTGTATCGTTTGCCGGGTCGTGATCTTGATAACACCGGTACTGTTTTCACCGGCAATTTCATTTGCTGCAATCCATTTTTCGGCCGTTATAAACCCACCGGGTAAACGAAGGCGTATCATAAAACTATAGAGCCTGTCAAGTTTTTTTTCAGCCCTTTCTTCACGCCTGTCCCGATCGTCCTGCTGGTACATGCCGTGGAATTTTATCACTGCGGTATCATCCTCCCGGATGGCGCCTGTAATTTCATCCTGCAAGCTTTGTTGTATAGAACCCCGCAAGCCATGGCTGCTGGTTTTTATTTTTTCGATTGCAGATAAATTATTTTTGTCTGACATAATTTATGTTTGGTCTGTTTATATTTTTTTAAGAGAAGTAAAATCAAAATGCTGTTAAAAGTTAGTAAACATCCTTTTCATACCGGCCCTCTTCTTCCATTAATTCCAGGTATTTTTTTGCTTCTTCGATGGTTTTATTGCCTTGCTGTTGCAGTATATCAAGCAACGCATTTTCAACATCAACACTCATCGGGTCTTTTTTACCACAGATAAAAAAGGATGCACCGCCCATAATCCATGCATACAATTCCCCGGCATGCTGCAACATTTTATGCTGCACATAAATTTTAAAATGCTGGTCACGGGAAAAAGCAAGGTTTACTTTTTTAAGCACGCCGGTCTCATACCAATTTTGAATTTCGGTTTGGTATAAAAAGTCGAGTGCAAAATGTTGTTCCCCAAAAAACAACCAGTTTTTTCCAGTAGCACCGGTGGCATCCCTTTCGGCAAGGAAAGACCTGAAAGCCGCAATACCAGTGCCAGGGCCTACCATTATCACATCCTTATCTTCTGCAGGCAACCGGAACCTTTTGTTGGTTTGTACAAAAAATTGCTGTGGTGCATTCAACTCCAGGCGACTAAGGTAATCTGTACAAAGCCCAATTCTTTTTTCATCATTCAGTGTGTATTCATCTTTTACGGCAGTGATATGCACCTCACCTTCGTGGGCAGCCGGGGAAGATGAAATGGTGTACAGTCTTGGTGAAATGGCATTCATTTTTGTAACAATACTTTCAAACTGTGCCGCATCCTTCACGGGGTAAATCCGCAGCAAATCCAGCAAGTCCATTTTTGTGGCAGGTATATCTTCGCCGGTAACCTCAGCATATTGTTTTACCAACCGTTCGGTTAAATAAATAATGTTGATTTTATATTTAAGCAACTCATAAATAGTAAGCTCTTCATTTTTAAACGTTACTTTTTTAAGGCTGTTTGCTTTGGCTACTTTGATAATTTCATTTACCACTGCTTCGGGGTTTTCTGGCACTATGCCAATGGAATCGCCGCATTGGTATTGCACACCCCCGGCAGCAATTTCTATATGCCAGGTTTCTTTGTTGGATCCGGTATCGTTTAAATTAATTTTTGTTACCACCGTGCCGGTGTATACCTGCTTGCCGGTTTTTTTAGGTACAATAACCGGGGCAGCAATTGCAGCAGGGGCTGTGCTGACAGTCAGGTTTTTCAATACGTCATTGAACCAATTATTGGCATCTTCATCATACTCCACATCGCACTTTTGTAGTGGCGCAATCCGGTTACCGCCCAGCTTATTAAACTGTTCATCCACCTCCTCTCCGGTTTTACAAAACAACGGGTAAGAGGTATCGCCCAATGCCAGCACACTATATTTAAGCTTATTTAATTTAAACCCATTTTGGTGGATATGATCGTAAAACTTTTTTGCCGCTACCGGCGGCTCCCCCTCACCGTGAGTGCTTACTATTGCGAGCAAATATTCTTCTTTTGGTAAATCTGTAAGCCGGTATTGGTCCATGCCCACCACCTTTGCATGAATGTGTTGCTGTTTTGCTTTTGCAGCAAAATCGGTGGCAAGCCTTTTTGAATTACCTGTTTCTGTGCCGTACACTATGGTAATTTTATTTACTGCATTTGCAACAACGGCAGGCGAAATGGCAGTACCCGCCTGGGTTTTAACCACACCATTCAGATAGCCGTTCATCCATATCAGTTCATCAGCACTGGAATTGCTGATGATATCTAAAAAAAATTTGAGTTTGTTTTCAGGCAACATTTGTTGTTGTGTTTATTTGTTCGGCGCCGGGGTTACCCGGTTTAAAATAGAGTTCATTACTTTCTGCATTGGGCAGCCATGCAAATGCTTTGTGCAATGCCACCACCTTACCTATAATTACAATAGAGGGCGATAAAAAAGAACGCCCTTTTAATTTTGTTCCATATTCATACAAAGAACAGATATGTACGTTTTGCAACGGCGTGGTTGCCTGTTCAATTACAGCCAAAAGTTTTTGCGGATCAATATGGTATTTGACAAGGTTTTCCACTACGCCATCAAGGGTTTCGGACGACATGTAAAAAACCAGTGTATCTGTTGTTTGTGACAGCTCCTGCCAGTAGGCATCGGTAACAATATCTGATTTATAAGAAGTGAGCAACCTTACGGCGGTAGACAACCCACGGCCTGTAAGTGGTATGCCTGCATAGGCAGAAGCACCCAAAGCAGCAGTAACACCGGGAACAATTTCGTACGGGATATTGTACTCAATTACGGTTTGCAGCTCATCCAGTATATTAGAGAAAATAGAAACATCACCACCCTTTAAACGCACTACCAGCTTGCCTTGCAGGGCAAATTCCACAATGTAGGCGTTAATGCTTTGCTGCGGTGTACTATAGCCCCGGCGACATTGTTTGCCTACATAAATAATCTCTGCATTTTTATTAACGTAGGTGTCTAAAATAACTTTGCTTACCAGCCGGTCTGTAAGCACCACATCGGCCTGCTGCAGGTATTTTGTTACCTTAACTGTGATGAGTTCAGGATCGCCGCAGCCTGCGCCTGCTAAAATTACTTTGCCAATTTGTTGATTTGCTGCCGCCATTTATAAAGTTTAAAACAAGCCCTCAATAGACAAATACCTTTCGCCAGTATCATAATTAAAAGTAAGTATTGTTGAGCCTTCTGGAATTTCAGTAAGTTTTTTTGCCACTGCTGCAAGGGATGCACCCGTTGAGATACCGGATAAAATCCCTTCTTCCTTTGCAATGCGCTGTGCGTAGGTAAATGCCTCTTCTTTGCTTACCTGTATTACACCATCCAATATTGCTTTATTTAAGATAGATGGCGCAAACCCTGCACCAATGCCTTGTATAGGATGTGGGCCTGGTGCACCGCCGCTTAACACCGGCGATAATTCCGGCTCTACGGCAAACACTTTTAGTTCGGGAAAATGTTGTTTTAAAATTTCAGCAACGCCGGTGATATGGCCGCCTGTGCCCACACCGGTAATCAAATAATCAATCCCTTCGGGAAAGTCATTTAAAATTTCGAGGGCTGTTGTTTTACGGTGTACTTCTGTATTTGCAGGGTTATCGAACTGTGCTGGCATCCATGCGTTGGGGGTTGATGCGGTGAGCTCTGTTGCTTTTTCTATGGCACCTTTCATGCCCTTTTCACGGGGCGTTAAAACAAATTCTGCACCATATATTGCCATCAGGCGCCTGCGCTCTATGCTCATGCTTTCGGGCATTACCAATATTATTTTATATCCCTTTACGGCTGCAACCAATGCAAGGCCAATACCGGTGTTGCCACTTGTTGGCTCTA
The DNA here is from genome assembly GCA_965249755.1 of Ferruginibacter sp. Lineage (GTDB taxonomy): Bacteria > Bacteroidota > Bacteroidia > Chitinophagales > Chitinophagaceae > Ferruginibacter. Next base: position 4,631,021 of record CBDFMT010000004.1, on the reverse strand, counting down.
TAATAACGCTATCACTTTTTAATTCGCCTTTTTGTTCTGCATCTTCTATCATGGCAAGTGCAATACGGTCTTTAATACTTGCCCCGGGGTTTGTTTTTTCAAGCTTTATCCATACCTGGTGGTTGCTGCCATACAGCTTGTTAAGCCTTACGTGTGGCGTGTTTCCAATTGTTTCAAGAATGTTGCCTGCTTTCATTATGTGTATTTTATTTTTATTTAATTGTTGGCTTTGCAGAAACCGTTTTTCATTTTTTGCCCAACTGCCCCACAGGGCTTTTTTTGTACAAGTGTGCGACGCAAGGATGGTGCACAATGATTTGCTGCCCGGACAAAAAGGCTTTAAATCACAAAATTTAATACATCTGGCAAAGGGTTTTTATCCCTTATGCTGATTTCACTTTTATGGTACACAATCGAAAATGGCAGCACCGAATTGGTGAGCCAAACGTTGCCGCCAATAACACTGTCGTGGCCAATAACCGTATCGCCGCCAAGGATTGTTGCACCGGAATAAATGATGACATTATCTTCGATACTGGGATGGCGCTTGCTTTCTGCACAGCCCTTATTTACGCTTAATGCGCCGAGGGTAACGCCCTGGTAAATTTTTACATTATTGCCAATTACAGTGGTTTCGCCGATTACAATGCCGGTGCCATGATCTATAAAAAAAGAGGTGCCGATGGTTGCGCCGGGGTGCACATCAATGCCTGTTTTACTGTGTGCATACTCGGCAAAAACCCTGGGCAAAATGGGCACGCCCTGCACCACCAACTGGTGTGAAAAACGGTAGACGGCCGTTGCGAAAAAACCCGGGTAGGCCATCAGGACTTCTTCGATAGATTTTGCGGCAGGGTCAAATTGCAACACTGCTGCGGCATCGTTCATGAGTACCTGGTAGATGGATGGCACTTCTTCAAAAAAGGCATCTGCGATACTTTGTGTTTTTTCACCATGGCCAATTACATCGTACACCAAGGCAGATAAATGGCTTTTGTAAGATTCAAATTCTTTCGACAGTTCGTACTGCGACATTTTTTTTTGCTTCTGCGGAATAAACAGGAACTCAAAAAAACCATCAATAAATTCCTGTGCAAGTTCCTTATCTGGAAAAGCTGTAACAGCCTGCTGGTGCTGGTTATAAAGTTTTTGTATGAAATTTTCTGCTGCCATTTACTTTACTTAACGGGCTTTGTTTATCTGTTATCGATTCTTTTTTATAAACCTAACTTATTTTTTAATTACTGCACCATGCAGGCACCTACAGTAACATTGCTGGTTTCATCAATTAATATTGCACCACCATTTACCCGTAACTTTTTATAGCTGTCGAAAGGTATGGGCGATGCCGTTTTAATTTTCACTTTTACGATATCATTTAATGCTGCCTGCTCCGGCGCAGGTTGCTGCAATAATGAATTTACATCCAGTTTGTATGCTATCTCTTTTATTATTGCCCGGGTGGTGCGGCTGTTGATTTGCAGCAAATATTTATTGCCTGCCACCAGGGGTTTATTGCCCATCCAGCATAACAAAACATCCAGTTCATTTTCAACAGATGGCTGGTTATTTTGTTGCACAATTAAATCGCCACGGCTGATATCGATATCATCCTGCAGGTGCAGTACAGCGCTTTGCGGGGCAAATGCTTCGGGTACTTCTACGCCGGCAATTTCAATACGGCTGATGGTACTTTGCAAGCCGGATGGCTGCACCACAACCACATCGCCTTTTTTATAAATGCCGCTGATAACTTTACCGGCATAGCCCCTATAATCATGCAGGGCCTCAGTTTGCGGCCGTATAACATACTGCACCGGAAACCTTGCATCGGTATAATTAATATCGTTGGCTACTTCCACATTTTCTAAAATATCCAATAAAGAACCACCATTGTACCATGGAAAAACGGGCGACTTCTCAACAATATTATCGCCGTTTATAGCACTGATAGGTATGTAATGAATATCTTTTAAACCGAGTGATGTTGCTACTGCTGCATAATCGATAACAATGTTATTATACACATCCTGTAAGTTGTTTACCAAATCCATTTTGTTGATGGCAACCACAATGTGCGGAATGTTAAGCAGCGAAGCAATAATGGAATGGCGGCGGGTTTGTTCTACCACACCGTTTCTTGCATCTACCAAAATAATGGCAAGGTCGCTGTTGCTTGCGCCGGTCACCATATTGCGAGTGTATTGGATATGCCCGGGTGCATCGGCAATTATAAACTTGCGTTTTGGCGTGCTGAAATATTTGTAGGCCACATCAATAGTAATGCCTTGTTCCCTTTCTGCACGCAGGCCATCAGTTAACAAAGCCAGGTCAATTTCTCCATCCTCTTTATTCTTGCTTTGTTTCTCTATGGCCTCAAGCTGGTCTATCATTATGGATTTGCTGTCGTACAGCAAACGTCCTATCAGCGTGCTTTTGCCATCATCAACACTACCTGCCGTTATAAATCTTAAAATATCCATTGTTAGTTTTAAATTATCATTTTCAATTGATCAAGGCCCTGCACATGCCAGCTTCGTTTTAAAAGTAGCCGTTCTTTTTTCTGTCTTCCATGGCGGCTTCGCTAACCCTGTCATCTATTCTTGTTTCGCCCCTTTCGCTGGTTTTTGTGGCAATGATTTCTTTGATGATATCATCAATATTCAATGCTGTTGATTCAACTGCAGCGGTGCAGGTCATATCACCAACTGTTCTGTACCGTACTTTTTTTGTGGATACTTTATCGGCTTCATCCAGTTGTATAAACTGTGATGTTGCCACTAATTGCCCCTGCCATTCCAGCACTTCCCTGTTGTGTGCAAAGTAGATGGAAGGCAGTTCAATGTTGTTTCTTTTGATGTAATTCCAAATATCCAGTTCCGTCCAGTTACTGATGGGGAATACCCTTACATTTTCACCTTTATGAATGCGGCCGTTGTAGGTATTCCATAACTCTGGCCTTTGCAGCTTAGGGTCCCATTGGCCAAACTCATCCCTTACAGAAAATATCCGTTCTTTGGCCCTTGCCTTTTCTTCATCCCTTCTGGCTCCGCCGATGCAGGCATCAAATTTAAACTCTTCGATGGTATCCAGCAGGGTATAGGTTTGCAACGCATTGCGGCTTGCAAATTTTCCTTTTTGTTCTGTAAGGTTTTTTGTTTTGATGGTATCGGCAACGTTCCTCACAATCAATTTTTCATTGATGCTTTGGGCGAGGTAATCCCTGAAATCAAGTGCTTCCTGAAAGTTGTGGCCGGTATCAATATGCACCAGCGGAAAAGGAAACTTGCCGGGGCGGAATGCTTTAAGTGCCAGGTGTACCAAAACGATAGAATCTTTGCCACCTGAAAATAACAGCGCAGGCCGCTCAAACTGCCCAGCCACTTCCCTGAAAATATGGATGGATTCTGACTCCAGCACATCCAGGTAATCCATGCTGCGGCTATCGTTTTTTTCTACTGAAATTGTATTTGCAGCGTTATTTACAGTTGTTGTATTTGCCAATGTTTTTATTTTAAATGTAACCAATTTAGCGGGGGAATTTAAATTTTTGCTTCTTCAAATTCATCTGTTGCCGTTGCGTTGGGTTCGTGTACATGAAGGCCACATTCCTTTTTACCTGCATCTTCCCACCACCATCTGCCTGCCCTGAAATCCTCGCCAGGCTTAACTGCCCGTGTGCAAGGGGCACAGCCGATGCTTACAAAACCTTTATCATGCAAAGGATTGTAAGGCACATGGTTTTGGGTTATATATTCTTTTACTTCGCTGGTTTGCCAATGCAGAATAGGATGGTATTTTATAATATTGTTGGCAGCGTCCCATTCAATTATGGGCAGGTTGTGGCGGTCTGGAGAATGCTCTGCACGCAAGCCGGTAATCCACACGGCGTTACCTTGCAATGCCCTTTTCAGCGGCTCCACTTTACGGATGAAACAACAGTCTTTTCTATTTTGCACAGATTCATAAAAAGAATTGGGGCCCCTTTCATCCACCAGTTGCTCCAAGGCATCGTGTTTTGGGTAATAGGCTTTTATATGGGTGTTGTATTTTTCGTTGGTACTGTTCCAAACAGAATAGGTCTCGGCGAAAATCCTCCCTGTATCCAGTGTAAATATTTTTACAGGCAATTGGTTGTGCAATATTTCGTGGCTTATCACCTGGTCTTCATAACTAAAACTGGAGGAAAAGGTAACCTGTCCTGGATACTTTTGGGTTAGCAAATTTATGAATGCTGCAATGCTTAGTCCATTTGATTGATGGAGTAAAGATGTAATATCCGGGTGGGTTTGCTGGGTCATGTTTAAAATAAATTGTGGTAAAATAGTCTGCAAAAAATTTAGCCAAAACTTAAAGTATTAACAGCGGCAACAGTTATCGCTGCAATATTTGCACATGGGCAATATGTAAGGGGATAAAATCATATTATTATAAGTCTACCTAAATGATGGACAAATATACTTTACAAAACGGAGATACAAAATTTTTTATTGAAAGATGGGGACAGGTGCTACTTTCTGACAGATTTATAAATACGGATGGCACTCATTAACACGATGATAAATGCTGCCAGGCCTGCAAGCCCCCAAACGAGGCTAACGCTTTGTTTTACAGATACCAGCATTACAATTGCAAAAAGAAAGATGGTGGCCACCTCGTTCCAAATGCGCAATTGCTGGGATGTAAAAGAAAAGATGCCTTTCATTTCATCCGTATAAATCCTGTGCAAGGTAAAATGGTAGGCATATAAACCAGCGACCAGCCCGAGCTTCACCCAAAGCCATGCAGGTATGCTGCCGAGCAGGTAAGCCATCCAGCCGCCAAATATTATGGTAAGGATAGCAGATGGCCAGGTAATGCCCAGCCACAGCCTTTTAATCATTATAGAAAATTGATTGGTGAGTATACGTTTTTCAATTGCCTCTTTTTGCTGGGCTTCGGTGTTGTAAATAAAGAGGCGTACGATATAAAACATACCGCTAAACCAGGTAACTATAAAAATGATATGAAGGGCTTTGATGTAGAAATACATTTTATGATGGCTGATTTAATAGCTGATGGCTGACGGCTGATTTTTTCTATTTGTTGATGACTGATTTAATGGCTGAAGGATGTTTCTGATGTTGATGACTGATTTTTTTCTACTTGTTGATGACTGATTTAATGGCTGGTGGCTGATGTTTCGATGTCTGATTTTTTTGTACTTGTTGATGACTGATTTAATGGCTGATGTTTCGATGCCTGATTTTTTTCTACTTGTTGATGACTGATTTAATGGCTGATGGCTGATGTTTCCATGTCTGATTTTTTTGTACTTACTGGTTACTGCATTTATTGGGTTGCTTATTTTATAATTAAAGAAATTACACATTAAATAAATTAAAAAACTCAGACATCAAAAAATCAGACATCAGACATCATGTGTTTTCGCATTTGCTTTAGCAGTTTTATCTGTTGCTGAAAAGATGGCTGTTAATTCGTTTGCCTCTCGAATTAACCTGTCAGTTTCTTCTCCATTTATTAATCCTGCATCCCTTATTATTTCCAGCCAGTAATGCGATTCATCGGCTTCCTCCAATACAACCTGAATTTTATAAATAAAATCTTTGGAACTCTTAGCCCTCATTGTCGCCCGGTAATTCGCACCAACAGAGCCAGCACTGCGGATAACCTGTTTTGCTATTTCATAACCTGCTGCATTTCTCGGCAAAACTTCACAAAGTTTGATAACATCGATATGGAATTGTTTTGTCCGCTGTTGCAACATTTTTCTGTCCATAATACAATTATCATTAATTTTTTGAAGTATGATTTAATGGCTGATGTTTCGATGTCTGATTTTTTTCTACTTATTAGTTACTGCATTTATTGGGCTGCTTATGTTATAATTAAAAAATCACACCTTAAAAAAATTAAAAAATCAGACATCAGACATCATGCAGTAGCAACAAATTTATCCACCCACCCTGCCAACACATCTACCCACAACGGGTTTGTATTGAGACAAGGTATCATCGTAAACGTTTCGCCGCCTGCACCCATAAATTCTTCTTTGCCCCGTACGTCAATTTCTTCCAGTGTTTCCAGGCAGTCGCTTACAAATGCAGGGCATAGTATCAGCAACTTTTTAATACCTTCTTTGGGCAGCTCCTGTAAACGTATGTCTGTAAAGGGTTGCAGCCATCCCTTGCCCAATCTTGATTGAAAAGAGATGCTGTATTTATCTTTCGGAATATTCAATTGTTCCATTACCAATCTTGTTGTGGTAAATACCTGGTGGCGGTAACAATGTGCATGGGCAGGTGATGCAACCTCACAACAATTTTCAATTTTTAAACAGTGGCTGCCCGTTATATCGCTCTTGCGTACATGCCTTCCAGGTATGCCGTGATAGCTAAAAAGTATATGGTCATGCGGTGTTTCAAGATAGGGTGCTATATTTTTTGCAAGCGCATTAATATAGCCTGGTTCATTGTAAAACGGTGCTAAAAATTCCAGTTTAAAGGGGTAATTATTTTGCGCATGAACTTCCCTGGCAGACACTACCGCAGTCTCGTAGCTTGACATCGCATAATGCGGATATAAAGGTATCGCCAACACTTCTTCCAGTTCCGGATTGTTATGCAACAGTTCATCAAAAGCAGCTTTTGGTGCGGGGTTGCCATACCGCATGGCAATGGTAACCGGCACCGTTATTTTAGGCTGTAATGCCTGCTGCAACTGCTTTGTAAGCAGCACCAGGGGTGAGCCATCTTTTGTCCAGATTGTTTTATATGCCTCTGCAGACTTTGGTGCCCTGAATGGTACAATGATGCCATTAATTAAAAAGGAGCGGACCAGATAGGGTACATCAATTACCCGTTCATCCATTAAAAATTGCTTTAAATAACGACGAACATCTTTAACTTCTGTTGAATCCGGGGAGCCCAGGTTCATGAGTATAATTCCCTTTTTTGCCATGGCTTAAATAATTTGCAAATGTAACCACTGGCTTTACTAAAAGTTCATGCAACAATGATTTGTTTAAGGATAACCTTTTTAATATCATGGCAAGGCAACCCAATCTTTAATGGCTCCGTTACAAACCTGAAGGCAACATTTTTACAATACAAACGCATTCAGCAAAATGACAATTGGATGACACAGAAATTAGTTTACAAGGGTTGCCCCAATTAATTTTGTGCCACGAAAATAAAACCGCTAACAACAGGATGCCCCTACAGCAACACACAGATATAGCTACTTTTTTTATTGCGGGTATTAATTACAAAAAATCTGATGCAACTTCAAGGGGCAAGTACGCCATCAACACTGATCAATACAAAGCTTTACTTACGTTGGCACCACAGTTTGGTATAAAAGAAGTGCTCGTTTTATCTACCTGTAACCGTACAGAAATTTATGGCTTTGCAGAAAGTGCAGCCCAGCTCAGCACATTGTTGTGTAGCCAAACGCAGGGCAGCTTGAGCGATTTTATAAGCATGGCTTATGTTAAGGAAGGCAGGCAGGCAATTGAACATTTTTTTGACGTAGCGGCCGGTATCGATTCGCAAATATTAGGCGATTATGAAATTGTGGGGCAGATAAAACAGGCGTATCATTTTTCTAAAAAACATGATTTTGTAGGTGCCTACCTCGACAGGCTGATCAATGGTGTTTTACAATCCTCTAAAACTATTAAAAATACTACGGCAATAAGTGGTGGTACCGTTTCGGTTTCCTTTGCGGCCATTCAGTATATTAAAGAAAATGTAAGTGATATCGCCGGCAAAAAAATCCTTTTGCTGGGCACCGGTAAAATCGGCCGCAACACCTGCAAAAATTTAGTGGATTATCTTGGTACAAAAAATATTACCCTTATCAACCGTACCGAAAGCAAAGCGGCAGAACTGGCTGCAGAACTGGGTTTGCGGTATGCACCGGTAAACGGGCTTGAAGCATTAGTAGCATCTGCAGCAATTATTGTAGTAGCAGTTAATTCGCCGGAGCCGGTTGTACTTTGTGACCATTTACTGAACAACGGCAGCAAATTAATTATCGATCTTTCTATACCCTACAATGTTGAGGCAAGTGCTAAAAACCTGCCAGGCATAACATTGGTAAATGTAGATGACCTCTCTAAAATAAAAGATGCCACTTTACAAAACAGGCTTGCAGAAGTACCCAAAGCAAAAAAGATTATCAGCGAATATGTGGAAGAATTTTTTCACTGGCATGGTATGAGAAAAAATGTTCCGGTACTAAAAGCCGTAAAAAATAAACTACAGGAAATAAATTCCTGCTCCTTGTACATCAACAGTTTTTCCCCCGCAATATCTACCGACCGTTGCATAGATACGGAAGAAAAAATCCAAAAGGTGATTAATGGCATGGCCGTAAAAATGCGCAGCCATAACCAGCGTGGCTGTCATTATATTGAAGCCATTAATGAGTACATTGCCATTGGTGCAAATTAATTTACATGAACAAAGTGATAAGGATAGGTACCCGGGAAAGCCAGCTTGCAGTTTGGCAGGCAACCCTGGTACAAGGGCAGCTTGCAAAATTTAATATTTTGTCAGAATTGGTTTTTATCAAAAGCGAAGGGGATATTGATTTACAAACACCCTTGTATGAAATTGGTGTAACAGGCATCTTTACACGAAGCCTTGATATTGCATTGCTCAACAATAAAATTGATATCGCTGTACACTCCATGAAGGATGTGCCCACACAGCTTGCCAATGGTATTTGCCAGGCTGCAGTTTTACCAAGGGCATCCTACAAAGATATTTTTGTATTTAAAAGTGAAGAAGGCAACATTGGCGAACAGCTTGGTTACGTAAATGGAAAGTGGGTATTGGGTAATGAAACATCCGGCGGCGGGCAAGGTGATGATAGTACGAAACCTGGTACAACACCAACTTCCAGCGGTTCATCATTTAAAGTTTACCATGCACAAAACGATAGGGTACCGCATACGGTGCCACTTACTATTGCAACAAGCAGCATCAGGCGACAGGCACAGTGGCTGCACCGTTATCCCAACCATACCATCGAAAATTTAAGGGGCAATGTAAATACCCGTTTGCGTAAAGTGCAGGAGCAGAACTGGCATGGGGCCATATTTGCGGCTGCCGGTTTAGAAAGGATTAACCTGCGGCCACAACAAGCTATTGACTTGGATTGGATGCTGCCAGCACCGGCACAAGGCGCCATCATGATTGTGTGCAGGGAAGGTGACGAAAATGTTTTTACTGCATGCCGGCGCCTGAATGACGAAGCTACAGCAACCTGCACAAAAATAGAAAGGGACTTTTTAAAAACGTTGCTTGGTGGTTGCTCAACCCCCATCAGTGCTTTGGCAGAATATACAAATGAGGGCATTAATTTTAGTGGCAATATTTTATCTGCCGACGGCAAACAAAAAATTGCTGTTGCCAAAACTTTTAAGATGGAAGAAAAAGAAGTTGCCGGTAAAATGGCTGGCGAACAAATATTAAAAAATGGAGGGGCTGCAATAGTGGCGCAGATACAGCATGCAAAGTAACGTTCAAATATTATGCACCCGGCCTTTACACAAAATGCTTGTAGATAATGCGGCACAGCAAGGCATCACTATCGATCAGTTATCTTTTATTGAAACAGAAGCTATACAAACAATAGAAGTGCAGCAGGAAATTGAACAGGCTGCACTAAAGGTTACCACCGTTGTTTTTACCAGCATGAATGCTGTTGAAGCCGTGGCAGATTACTTATTTGGACAAGGGGTGGATTGGAACATTTACTGCATGGGCACTACCACCAATACATTGGTAAAAAAATATTTTGGTGAGCAGCAGCTAAAAGGGGTTGCCAACAGTGCAGCAGAATTGGCAGAGCTTATTGCAGAAGACCAGATGATTGATGAAGTAACTTTTTTTTGTGGCGACCGGCGCAGGGATGAACTGCCAGACATTTTAAAGGGGCATAATATAGATGTAACCGAGATTGTGGTTTATCAAACCATTCCCGTTATGCACACGGTTAATAAAGAATATCATGGCATTTTATTTTTTAGTCCGAGTGCCGCAGATAGTTTTTTTAAGAAGAACAAATTACCTGCATCAACTGTTTTATTTGCCATAGGAAGTACAACAGCCAATGCCACAAAAAAGCACACCACCAATAAAATTATTGTAAGTAACCAGCCGGGAAAAGAAAATCTTGTGGAGAAGATGATTGAATATTTTACCTGAATGCGGCAGGTTTATCCAATGCTTATCCCGATAAAAATGGATAAAATTATTGCGTTCATAAAATGTATTCATCTACCTGAACATAAACTATTACACTCACTGTTGCCCCTGCCCTTCCTAAAAATCAGAACGGGCATGGCAACACAAAACAAACCTAATGGGCCAGCTACAAAATGATCTTTTATTGAGGGCCCTTCGTGGCGAAGTTGTTGAAAGGCCACCAGTGTGGATGATGCGGCAGGCCGGAAGGTACCTGCCAGACTACCTGGTTTTAAAAGCCAAATACGATTTTTTCACCAGGGTACAAACCCCTGAACTGGCTACCGCCATTACCTTGCAGCCGGTTGACCAGGTTGGTGTGGATGCAGCCATTATTTTCTGCGACATCCTGGTAATTCCGCAGGCAATGGGCAAAGAAGTGCTGATGGAAGAAGGCAAAGGGCCATCATTACCAAAAACTATACAAACCCAGCAGGATATAGATGCCCTGATAACAGACGGTGCAGAAGAGAGTTTAAAGTATGTTTATGATGCTTTATCACTTACAAAAAAAGAATTGAATGGCCGGGTGCCACTGATTGGCTTTGCCGGTGCACCATGGACTATTTTATGCTACATGGTAGAGGGTAAAGGAAGCAAGACCTGGGACAAAGCAAAACAGTTTGCCTACACACAACCAGCACTTGCCCACCAGTTGCTGCAAAAAATTACCACCATTACCATACAATATTTAAAGCTGCAGGCGAAGGCCGGTGCAGATACCGTACAGGTTTTTGATAGCTGGGCCGGCGCATTGAGCCCGGCCGATTTTAAAACATTTGCACAGCCTTATCTTATCCAGATTGCAGATGCTTTAAAAGATGATGTGCCGGTAATTTTATTTCCAAAAGGAAGCTGGTACGCATTAAAAGATTTAAGCGAAAGCAGTGCGGCCGGGCTTGGTATAGACTGGTGCGTATCGCCGCAAATGGCCAGGGAGTTAACAGGAAACAAAATAACATTGCAAGGTAATTTTGACCCATCGATGTTGCTGGCACCTGTTGCTGATATTAAAAAAGCAGTAAAAGAAATGATCAGCGCATTTGGTACACAAAGGTATATCGCCAACCTTGGCCATGGCATTACGCCCAACGTTCCGGTTGACCATGCAAGGGCATTTGTTGATGCCGTGAAAGAATACGGGCACCAGTCATAATGGTTGTATAAATATTGTAAGTATGGATTTTAAAAACCAATGGATACAATTTATTCAGCAGTTGCAGGATGATATTTGTTGTGCCGTGGAAACATGCGATGGCAAGGCAACATTTATAGAAGATGAATGGCAAAGGCCTGAAGGCGGTGGTGGCAAAACAAGGGTAATCAGCAATGGCAGTGTGTTTGAGAAAGGTGGCGTAAATACTTCCGTTGTATTTGGTGATGTAACAGATGCCATGCGTAACCAATTAAAAATAAATGGCTATCAATGGTTTGCTGCTGGTTTAAGCCTTGTGCTGCACCCGTTAAATCCGTTTGTGCCAACTGTGCATTGTAACTACCGCATGTTTGAACTATATAATACTGCAGGCGAAGTTATAGACAGATGGTTTGGCGGCGGTACAGATTTAACCCCTTATTATTTGTTTGATGAAGATGCAAAACACTTTCATCAAACCTATAAAAATGCCTGCAATAAGTTTGATGTTTCCTTTTATAGTGAGATGAAAAAAACATGCGATGATTATTTTGTAAACATCCACCGCAATAATGAAAGGCGGGGCATTGGCGGTATTTTTTATGATTATAAAAAACCTGCCGGTGACAAGAATATTGATTTTTGGTTTGGCTTTGCAAAGGCATGCGGTTATGCTTTTATGCAGGCGTACATTCCATTGGCGATGAAGCGAAAGGAGATGCCCTATACCAACGAAAATAAATACTGGCAGGAAATAAGAAGGGGGCGTTACACCGAGTTTAACCTGGTGCATGACAGGGGTACCATTTTTGGTTTAAAAACAAATGGAAGAACAGAAAGTATATTAATGAGCCTGCCACCCACCGCACGGTTTGATTATAATTACCAGCCTGTAAAAGGCAGTGAAGAAGATAAATTATTACAGGCTTGTTTGCACCCCGTAAACTGGTTACAACCCAAAGAAGAAGGCACAGAAGATGAATGGGCAAAAAAAGTAAATACCTGCTGATAACCTTCAGCAGTGCAGCTTTTTTAAAACAATCAAAATATTAAACTATGTTTTTACAAAGACGAAACCGGATACTAAGGGCGAACGCCTCCATACGGGGGCTTGTGGCAGAAACTACTTTAAAACCTTCGGATTTTATTGTGCCGTTATTTATAGATGAAGGGCACCAGGTAGTTTTTGAAATCCCTTCTATGCCGGGATATTACAGGCGTTCCATTGATGGCACCGTTAAAGAGGTAAAGGAATTATGGGGCATGGGCATTAAGAGTATTTTGCTTTTTGTGAAGGCAGCAGATGAAACCAAGGACAATACCGGTAAAGAATCATGGAACCCTGATGGGCTGATGCAGCGTGCCATTAAAGCCATAAAAGATGCAGTGCCTGAAATGTATATTATGACAGATGTTGCACTGGACCCCTACTCTTCATATGGCCATGATGGTATTGTGGAAAATGGCGAAATAGTAAATGACCCAACAGTGGAAGCATTAATAAAAATGAGCCTGAGCCATGCGACCGCAGGTGCCGATATGGTGGCACCAAGCGATATGATGGATGGCCGTATAGGCGCCATCCGCAAGGCTTTTGAAGAAAATAATTTTACCTCAACAGGTATTATGGCATACAGCGCCAAGTACGCTTCCTGCTTTTATGGGCCCTTTAGGGATGCCCTGGATAGTGCCCCCGGTTTTGGTGATAAAAAAACCTACCAGATGGATTATGGCAACCGCATTGAAGCCATAAAAGAAGCGTTGATGGATGTGGAAGAAGGTGCAGACATCGTAATGGTAAAACCTGGGCTTCCTTATCTTGATATTGTGAGGGAAGTGAAAAATGCAGTTCATGTTCCCGTGAGTGTGTATAATATCAGTGGCGAGTATGCGATGATAAAAGCAGCGGCAGCAAGGGGCTGGATTGACGAAGACAAAGCAATTATAGAAACACTCACTTCTTTTAAAAGGGCAGGTGCAGATTTAATAGCCACCTATTTTGCAAAAGATGCCGTAAAGTTATTGGGCTGATAAAACATTTTGATACAGCACTTAGTATAAAGAGTTGCACCTTTTTATCAGGTGTAACAAAAAAAAATTAAATACCCGGATTGTACATAAAATAATAACAATGCAAACAAACGAAGCATTATTTGAAAGGGCACAAAACAGCATACCTGGCGGCGTAAACTCGCCGGTACGGGCATTTAAAAGTGTGGGTGGCACGCCGGTTTTTATGAAGGAAGCCAAAGGAGCATACCTATATGATGAAGAAGGCAAGCAGTACATAGATTATATCGCAAGCTGGGGGCCCATGATTTTAGGCCATGCTTACGGACCGGTAATAAATGCCATAAGGGAAAAAGTGTTGGGCTCTACTTCTTTTGGTGCACCCACTTTGCTGGAAATTGAAATGGCAGAGCTGATTAAAAGTATGGTGCCCAACGTAGATCTTATCCGTATGGTAAGCAGCGGCACAGAAGCCTGCATGAGTGCGTTGCGGCTTGCAAGGGGCTACACCGGCAGAAATAAATTTATAAAGTTTGAAGGATGTTACCATGGCCACGCCGATGCATTTTTAATTAAGGGCGGCAGTGGTATGGCTACACTAAATATTCAAACAGTGCCTGGGGTAACCGCTGGCGTTAGTAACGATACATTAAGCTGTGCATATAACGATCTTGAAGGTGTGCAGCAACTGGTGCAGCAATATAAAGGTGAAATTGCCGCCATAATTATCGAGCCGGTTGCCGGCAATATGGGCTGCATTATTCCGGCAGCCGGGTTTTTGGAAGGCCTTAGAAAGATTTGTGATGAAGAAGGCATTGTATATATTTTTGATGAAGTGATGACGGGCTTCAGGCTTGCTGCCGGTGGCGCACAGGCCAGCTTGCATATTGATGCAGACCTGGTAACCTATGGCAAAGTGATTGGTGCAGGGTTACCTGTCGGCGCCTTTGGGGGCAGAAAAGAAATTATGCAGCACATAGCACCTTTGGGCAGTGTTTACCAGGCCGGTACCTTAAGCGGTAACCCTGTAGCCATGGTTGCCGGTTACACTTTACTCAATGAACTTAAAAATAAGCCCGCCATTTACCAGGAGCTGGAAAATAAAACAAAATACCTGGGCGATGGAATGGCAGCAGTGCTACAGCAGCATACAACCAACTATCGCATCAACCGTTTTGGCAGTATGATCAGTGTGCATTTTGCCAATGCCGATGTGGTTGATTTTACAACAGCCGCAGAAGCCAACATCAGCAGGTTTAACCAGCTTTTTCATTTTATGCTGGAGAGCGGAATTTACCTTCCGCCATCTGCTTTTGAAAGCTGGTTCCTTAACAATGCACTTACTTACGCAGACCTTGATAAAACCATTGCAACGCTCAATGATTTTTTAACCCAAAACCCTGCCTGAAAATGACAGCCCCTGAACTGGTGAACAAATTTAATTTGCTGCCGCACCCCGAAGGTGGCTGGTACAGGGAAACCTACAGGAGTAATGAAACGATTGCGCAGCAACATTTACCCGAAAGGTTTAATGGCAGCAAAGTATTTTCAACAGCCATTTATTTTTTGCTGGATGCAGGAAATTTTTCTGCCTTTCACAGGATTAAAAGCGATGAGTGCTGGCACTTTTATGCAGGCGGGGCTTTGGAGATATATGTGCTGCAGCCCAATGGGGACATGGTTATTACGCAATTGGGCAGCAACATTGCCAATGGTGAAATGTTCCAGTATGTGGTGCCAGCCAACTGCTGGTTTGCCAGCCGGCCTGCACCGGGCAGCAGCTTTTGTTTTGTAGGTTGCACCGTTGCACCAGGTTTTGATTTTGATGATTTTGAGATGGCAGATGCAGGCAGGTTGTCTGCAGGTTTTCCGCAGCACACTGCACTTATTAACCAGCTTTGCCGGTAGCGAAACATTCAGCAAACTTGATAATGCCGAAAAATACTAAGCTGCTTTTATACATGTTGCCATATGCACTAAAGTACAAAATATACACCCGGTTGCAGTGGAAAGCCCGGAACCATGAGGAACGAATGGTGAGGACTTGGAACGCAAAACGGGACAGTTGCCAGGCAATGATCTGCTGCCTGTGTTCAATAAATTTTTATTTTTAACCGCACTATACTTTTCAACAAAATACAACAGGATGACAAGAGAAGAACAATTTATGCAGGAGGCCATTTTGCTTTCTCAAAATGGTATGGACAATAACGAGGGTGGCCCGTTTGGGTGTGTGGTGGTAAAAGGTGATGTGATTGTTGGCCGTGGAAACAACAAGGTGATTTGCACAAACGACCCCACTGCACATGCGGAAATAACGGCCATACGTGATGCATGCAAAAACCTGCAAAGTTTTCAATTAAACGATTGTGAAATTTACACTTCCTGCGAGCCCTGCCCCATGTGCCTTGGTGCCATTTACTGGGCAAGGCCAAAAATTATTTATTATGCCAATACCCGTGAAGATGCTGCTGGCATTGGGTTTGACGACTCCATGATTTATGAAGAAATGAAGGCAGCAATACCAGAAAGAAAAATACCCCTTATTGCTATTAATAGTATTGCAGCCATGGATGTGTTTAAAAAATGGCATGGCAAAGCAGATAAAAACGTGTATTGAAATGCAAAAAAAAAGGAAGCGGTAAACTTCCCTTTTGCTATAATTTATTTAAACTTTTACAAGTTGTAGGAGTTGGCAATTTCTTTAAGCTCCAGCAAATTGGTTACATGCAGTTTATCAAAAAGCCTTGCCTTGTGGGTACCAATTGTGGATACCTGCAGGTTAAGCAATTTAGAAATTTCGCTGATGGTTTGTCCGGACAATAAGAGCGAAACTATTTCAAACTCCCTTGGGCTTAACTGGTTAAAGGGGTTGCTTGGCGTATCGGAAATTGATTCTTCTGCCAGGGAAGATGCAAGGCTTTCGCTGATGTACTTGCGGCCGTTAAGCACCAGGCTGATGGCTTTTTTTATTTCATCAAGCGGTGCATCTTTCGATAAAAACCCTTTTGCGCCTGCTTTTAAAAAACGCTTGGCGTAAATAGCTTCTGCACTCATTGAAAATACCAGCACTTTAGCATCGGGGTATTTAATGTGGATGTATTCCATCAGCCCAAGGGTATCTGTTTTGGGCATTTGGATGTCCATCATGATCATATCAAACTGATTATGTTTTAAAATTTCGATAGCCGTGTCGCCATCGCTTGCTTCGGAAATTTCTGAGGGTTTGTACAGTTCCAGGAGTAAACCTTTTATACCTGACCTTACTACGTTGTGATCATCTACCAGTAAAAATTTTTTCATTGTTATGGCGGGTTTTGGTTGGTGCAAATTAATAAATCTGAATAAATTTTATTTTTATATTAATTAGATAAAAGTTTTAAAACTTTAAACAGATTACCAGGTTTGATTTATTGAAGCTCCCATAAAATAGGGTATAAGTTGTAATAGAAAAAGTCTCATAAGCATTATTGTTAAACCACAAACACGGTCTTCACAAATATAATAGAATATGTTTTTAAAATAAAGGTTGCACCAAATTATTACGCCTGTTTAATATGTTTATATAATTAGAAAGATAACTACACCCAATACATTACCCTACTACTTTGGTCATTTTAAGTAACCGTTAGTTTTACTTAAGAAGTATAAAATAAAGCCCGTTTTTAAGTCCAATACCGTTTTAAACAGTTATGAAACCAACAGAAATGTATTCTTGATGTCCGGCATTTAAAAGCAGGTTGTTGGGCCCCGATATTGGTTTGCCAACCTGCTTTATTTTTGTAATTAACAACTGTTTAAAAATTAATGTGCTTTTAAAATTACTTGTATGTATATCCAATAATATCCACAATTCAAATACTATGAAGCCGATACATATTCTTTTAGTAGAAGACAATGATGGCGATATTTTACTTACCACAGAAGCACTTAATGAAGGCAAAATTATTTTCACTATTAAAGTGGTAAAAGATGGATGGGAAGCAATGCAGTTGTTACACAATAAATATCCTTATCAAAATGAACCCGGGCCTGACCTTGTGCTCCTGGATTTAAACATGCCTAAAATGAACGGCATTGAAGTGCTGAAAAGTATTAAACAAAGTGATGACCTTAAACATATACCGGTAATAATACTTTCAACTTCATCTTTTGAAAAGGACATACTGTTATGCCTCGAAAACGGGGCAAATAGTTTTATATCCAAGCCTTTGGAACCTGTGGCCTTTTTAAAAAAGTTAATGGGTATCGGGCAATTCAACATTAAAATTGTTCAGAAACAATTTGCAGGCTAACAAACTACCGTTAACAAATATGCATTCAACAAATACTTCGGATAAAGGAAACAAAACGGTTTATGCATCAGTTGGCGGAGACAATCATTCCATCTTATCAACCCAATTTAACCTCCTCAATACAGGCATAGCTGCTATCACCCTTCAGGGAATAATTGCAGATGTTAACCCGGCATTTTGTACTATCACAGGCCTTCAAAAAAATGAACTCACCGGCAACAGCATTGGTGTTTTATTTCCTGCACAATTAAAGACAGGTTTTTTACAACAGGTACTTCCCGGCCCTGAAAGCTTTACCGGACAAGCTATTGCCTATGTTACGTTGGTACTAAAGCCGTACAGCCTGCTTAATATTGAGGCCGCCATATCAATGCTGCACCATACCGATGGCAGCCAATATTATTTTGTAGCCATCAAACCTATTGAACAAGAAAATGTACCTCAGTACCACTTGCTTGAACAAGCCACTACAGAGATTGAAAAAGCTAGATCACACCGTGAAAAAACTAAGAAGGACAGCGTTAAGGGGTTTGTAGGCCCTGCTGTGACGCAGCATAGCGACCTCTTGAACGCTTCATCAGGTACTTTGCCAACTGTGGTTAGTACTATTGTTAAAGATAAGGACCGGACCACCAGTGACATTATAAATGATAAACAGGCGCAGGTTATTTTGAGCAAGGCACTTGCAGATAAACAAAGGATATTAGACTACTCTCTCGACATTATCTGTGCCATTGATTTAGAAGGAAATTTTGTACAGGTAAGTAAAGCAAGCAAGGATATTTGGGGATATCATCCGGAGGAACTAACAGGCATATCATTGCTGAAAATGGTGCTGGAAGAAGACAGGGACAAGACAGTGGAAATGGTAAAATCCATATCACAAAAAGGTGTGGTTACCAAAAATTTTGAAAACCGCCATGTAGCTAAAGACGGCCGCATTGTACACATGATATGGTCTGCAAGATGGGATGATACCGACAAAACCATGTACTGTATTGCAAGGGATGCCACGGAGAAAAAAGAACAGGAACTGGCATTAGGTTTATCTGAAAAGAGATATCAATACCTGTTTAATAATAACCCTTTACCACTGTTTATTTTTGAATTTTTGACAGGGCAATTTATTGAAGTAAATGATTCGGCAACAAAAAAATATGGTTATACAAAAGAAGAATTTTTAAGCAAGAATATAAAAGATATCCGTCCTAAAACAGAAGTTGCTTTGCTGGAAGATATACTTATAAATGAAAAAGCTTACAGCCATGTAAGTGACCGTTTATGGTTACACACCAATAAAAATGGCGACGATATGCTGATGAACGTTACCGGCAATATTATCGATTACAAAGGCCGCAGGTGTGTGCTGACGCTGGTGGAAGATGTTACTGGAAAAGTGAAGGCCGAGCAAAGTATCCGCAGCAGTGAAGAAAAGAGAAAGCTTATTATGAATGCTGCCCTGGATGCGATTGTTTGTATGGATACATCCGGCAAAATTACTTTTTGGAACCCCCAGGCAGAAAAGATTTTTGGCTGGAAGGAAACGGAAGTAACCGGACAGGTTTTATCCAGTGTGATTATTCCACTGCCTTACAGGGAGATGCACAACAAGGGCATGGAAAAATACCTTGCCACAGGCCAGGGCCCTGCATTAAACACTTTATTAAAACTAAGTGCTTTAAGAAAAGATGGAACAACATTTCCTATTGAATTGACCATACTGCCTATTAAACAGGATGGCGAAGAATTCTTTTGTTCCTTCGTAAGGGACATTACCGAACAGAAGAAAGCAGAAACACAAAAAGAGTTTGAGCGGCGGGACAAGGAAGCCCTTATCAACAGCACTGATGATATGATCTGGAGCATCAGCAAAGATTTTACGTTGCTGGCTGCTAACCATTCCTTTTTAACATCCATGGAAACCCAAACGGGCAAGCATTTGAAGCTGGGCGATAATTTATTGATGGATGGTTCCTTTACAACACCT
Organism: Ferruginibacter sp.; assembly: GCA_965249755.1. Classification (GTDB taxonomy): domain Bacteria; phylum Bacteroidota; class Bacteroidia; order Chitinophagales; family Chitinophagaceae; genus Ferruginibacter. Next base: position 4,611,338 of record CBDFMT010000004.1, on the reverse strand, counting down.
GTTATATCTGCCTGGCAGCAAATGTATTTAAAGGCATTATCTGGCATTGCTTACAAAAAGGAGGTAAGTTCTATTGACCCTGTTTCAGGTAACCAGGGTTGGTATGAAATAAGTTTTAACCCCATTTATGACGGTGATAGTATTACAGGCATTGCCTGTTACAGCAGGAATACAACAGAGCTAAGGCTTAGCACCAATAAGCTTCTTGCCATAAATAAAAAATTAGAGACTGCCCAGCAAATGGCTGCACTGGGTTATTGGGAAATTGATTTACAGGATAAAAGTTCTTACTGGTCGGATGAACTGTTCAATATTTTTGGTTTTAAAAAATCGGAGGAACGTGTACCCTTTCAGCAAATCATTGATTGCATTTTTCCTGATGATAAAAAAGCAGCTATCGAAAATTTCAGGCTTGCGATGAAGGGTGAACAATTACTCAACTATGAACACCGCATCTTGCTAAAAAACGGTGCTGTAAAAGTGTTGTTGCAAAAAGGCAACCTCATCTTTAATGATATGGGCAAAGCCATTGCCCTGGAAGGGACCTGCCAGGATATTACCTTTCGCAAAATAGCCGAGCAGGCGGTACAGAACTCAGAAGAGAAGTACAGGATGATTTTTAACAGTAACCCTTTGCCCAACTGGATATATGATTTAGACACCTTAAATATACTGGAGGTAAACAATGCCGCTATTGCACATTATGGTTACAGCGCCAGTGAATTTGCAGGCATGAACATTAAAAATTTATTTGTGCCGCAGGAACATGAAGGCATTGCCCTTATCAATAAAAAGATAAACAGTTATGGCATTTTTAATTTTGGCCAGTGGCAGCACATTAAAAAAAGCGGACAAAAAATTAATGTAGATATTACCGGCCACGCCATTTATTATGATAACAGAAATGCTGTGATGATCGTTTGCAATGATATAACAGAAATCATCCAAACGCAGCAGGCACTGGCAAAAAGTATAGAGCGGTTTGAGTATGCGACCAAAGCCACATCAGATGCCATATGGGATTGCGACCTTATCAATGATACTATGTTCTGGGGCGAAGGATTTAATACTTTATTCGGCTACCGTTTAAAAGAAAAAGAACCTGGCACGGTTTCATGGACGAAATATATTCATCCCGATGATTTAGACAGGGTGCTTAAAAGCTTAAAAGCAGTAATCAATAATCCACAGAAAAATTATTGGCAAAATGAATACCGTTTTAAAAAGTTTGATGGCAGCTATGTTACAGTTACCGATTGTGCCATGATAGTAAGGGACAATAACGGCATGCCCTACAGGGTAATTGGTGCAATGCAGGATATTACAGAGCGACTAAAAAATGAACTGGTTTTAAAAGAATTAAATGAGCAGTTAAACAAGCGTGCAAAGGAACTTGCAAGTTCAAACCAGGAGCTGGAACAGTTTGCTTACATCGCCTCACACGATTTGCAGGAGCCGTTAAGAATGGTAAGCAGTTTCTTAAACCAAATACAAAAAAAGTACGATCCTTTGCTTGATGAACCCGGCAAAAAGTATATAAAGTTTGCTGTTGATGGCGCAACAAGAATGCGACAAATAATATTAGACCTGCTTGAATATTCTAAAGTAGGTAAACAACAATTCGATTATGAAAAGATAGCAACCAATGCACTTGTACATGAAGTAATTAATTTGTACAGCACTTTGTTACAGGATAAAAAAGCAGTTATAAACTGCGATGCCCTGCCTGATATTACAGCAGCTAAGATGCCCGTTCAGCAAGTGTTTCAAAACCTTATCAGCAACGCTTTAAAATATCACTCACCCAACATAACGCCGCAAATTTCTATCAGCGGTGAGGAACAGGAAAATTGCTGGCTGTTTAAAATTGCAGATAACGGTATAGGAATAGACACTGCTTTTTTTTCAAAAATATTCGTAATTTTTCAAAGGTTGCATAATAAGGATGAGTACTCCGGCACTGGTATTGGCCTCGCCATCTGTAAAAAAATTATTGACTTACATAAAGGAAAATTGTGGGTTGAATCTGCACCTGAAAAGGGAAGCACTTTTTACTTTACCATTTCAAAATTTTTGTGATTTATAAAAACAAATTCTGATGATACACTCCTCTAACAAATTATTAACGTTTAAATATTTATCGTACTTTCATTTACACAAACGATTGTACTATGAGCCCTATCCACATCTTATTAGTTGAAGACAATGACGGCGATATATTACTTACAACCGAAGCACTTAAAGAAGGTAAAATTGTAAATAGTTTATCCGTAGTTAAGGATGGAAAAGCCGCCCTGGATTTTCTGGAGAAAAAGTACAAGTATACAAATGTATTGGCACCGGACCTGATTTTGCTTGATGTTAATTTACCGAAGATGAACGGGCATGAAGTTTTAAAAAGTATTAAGACAAACGATCACCTTAAGCATATACCAGTAATTATGTTTACCACATCCTCCTCAGATAAAGACATCAACGACTCTTATGAGCATTTTGCCAATTGTTACATTACAAAGCCTGTGGAAGTCGATGATTTTATAAGGGTGGTATCGAGTATTGAATTGTTCTGGATCAGTATTGTAAAGCTTCCGATAAAAAATTAACCTTTCTGATGTATAAAGTAGCCACTCCTCTTCACGTATTGGTTATTGAGGATAACAAAGGCGACTTTGTGCTGATTAAAGATCATCTTCAGGAGGAATTTACCGGGCTCACCATTAAGCATGCAACTACCTTTTTAAGTGCAAAAAAAATGCTGGAGGAGGAAAATACCTTTCACATTATTTTACTCGATCTTTCCCTGCCGGATGCAAGCGGGGAATTGCTTGTGACCGAAATAGTACAGGCAGCAGGCACTGTGCCTGTTATAGTGCTTACCGGTTACGCTAATAAAAATTTTGGTATAAAAACGCTATCCCTTGGCGTTTATGATTACCTTTTAAAAGACGACCTGGACCCGATACAGTTATCCAAAAGTATTGCTTACAGTATTGAGCGGATGAACATTGGCCATGAGTTAAAAAGCTCTGAAGAAAAATACAGGAACTTGTTTAACCTTAGCCCCTCGCCCATGTTGGTTTTTAACCCGGAAACACTTTGTGTATTGAATGTAAATAATGCAGCCATAACGCACTACGGATTTACGCACAAAGAATTTTTATCAAAAACGCTTAAGGATATTGTACCGCCCGGGAACAATTTTACACTTGCCGATGCCAGTGAATATGTATCCAAGCGGAGCCTGATACAAAATGGCATTTATCAGCACCAGAAAAAAAATGGCGACATCATTGATGTGAACGTTCAGTACAGTGATATCCATTTTAATGGGGTTAAGGCCATGGTTGCTTTAAGTAATGATATTACCCAGGAAACGTATCAGAAAAATATACTGGCTTTTGAGAAAGAAGTGTATGAACTTAATGCCACCACGGGAAAGTCTTTCAGGGATGTGGTAAGCAGGTTAACACAAAATATAGAGCGGCTTATCCCTAATTCGTATTGTTCAATATCTCAGATAGATGATAGCGGTTGTCTTTTTAACCTTACTACCGGCTCTGTTCCAATTGAGTACCTGGATACCATAGAAGGCCTTAAAATTAGCAGCGAAGCTGGCTCTTGTGGCACCGCCATGTTCACGGGCAAAAATGTTTTTGTTGATGATATCGGGACAAGTTTTTTATGGAAAAAATACCTGCAGTTTATCGGGCCTTTTGGTTTTAAGGCATGCTGGTCGGTACCCATTAAAAAAGGGGATGGTAAAATTATTGGCAGTATTGCCATGTATTTTAAAAGTATAAAAGCACCACTTGCAAACCAGGTAAACCTGATGGAACGTGCTGCCAGCCTTGCTGGCGTATTGATTGAAAACAGGACGGCCGAAGAAAGCATCCGTAAATCAAATGACCGTTACGATATTGTTGCCAAAGCCACAAGTGATGTAATTTGGGATTGGGACCTGCTCCACGATAGCATCATGTGGAACAAAGGGCTAAATGGAATATTGGGTTATGAAGAAGATAACAATACCACCTATGCCGATTGGTGGAGCAGCAAACTGCACCCTGATGACCGCAAACGGGTAATGGATAATATTAGCCTGCACATTCAAAATAAAATAATTAAATGGCAGGATGAATACCGTTTTTTATGTGGGGATGGTAGTTACTGTTACATATTCGACAGGGGTTTTTTATTAACCGATGAAGAAAATGTACCTGTGAGAATGATTGGTGCCATGCAGGATATCACCAAACAAAAAAAAGAAGAGCACAGGTTAAAACTGCTGGAGTCTGTTATCACCAATGCATCCGATGCCGTTATGATTACTGATGCTGCAACAAGCGGTACGCCCGGTAACAACATCATTTATATCAATGATGCCTTTACCAAAATGACGGGATACCAGCCGGAGGAATTGATTGGCCAAAACCCTGATATTTTGCAAGGCGAAAGGACCAGTTTAACGGAACAAAAAAGACTTAAAAAAGCCATTAAGCATTTTAAATCCTGCGAAGCAGAACTGATTAATTATAAAAAAAATGGAGAAGAGTTTTGGGTAAATATTGCCATTTCTCCGGTTGCTGACAGTAATGGTATTTACACTCATTGGATAGCCATAGAAAGGGATGTAACTGCACGTAAGAAAGAAGACCAGGAAATAACAAAAGCGATTATAAACGCCCAGGAACAGGAGCGGTTTCAAATAGGAAGCGAACTGCACGATAATGTTAACCAGATTTTGGCTGGGGTATTATTAAGCCTTGGGATGACCCGTGGCAAGCCTGCGGAAGTACAAAAAGAATGGGTGGATAAATCGGTTGGATATGTAAACATGGCCATTAACGAAATCAGAAAATTATCGCACCGCCTGGCACCCGCTTCTTTTGATGACAGTTCCTTAGAATCAACATTTGAAGCACTTTTAGAAAGTATAAATGTAGATCATCAATATCAGTTTATCTTATGTATGGATGATACATCCAATCTATCATTAGATGGTGATATTCAACTAAACCTTTACCGCATTTTGCAGGAGCAACTTAATAACATTATCAAGTATGCACAAGCCACAGCTATTGAAGTAAGCTTGCGGACAACACCCAATTTACTTACGTTAAGGATTTTTGATAACGGTGTTGGCTTTGACAAAAAAATTGTAAAAACTGGTATTGGCATCAGCAACATCAGGAAAAGGACGGACCTTTTCTCCGGGCACTTTTCATTGCACACTGCTCCCGGCAAAGGTTGTGAAGTTATAGTTGAAATCCCGCTTCAACATTACTGAGGTTTTGTTATCCACCACTGGTTTCCAAACCTGTCCTGGAAACCTGCGCTGCGGCCATACTCCCTGTCATCTATACCCTGCAAACAAATGGCACCATGTTCCATTGCCAGGTTAAATACTTCATCAAGTTTATCAATCAAAATAAACATACCTGCCGGAAAAGATTTGTAATGTCCTGCAGCATCAGTAAACATAATAACCGCCCGGCCAATTAAAAGCTCTCCATGCACCACACTGCCGTCTTCCCTAAATACCATCATTTTTTCTTTTGCACTAAATACGGCCTTTGCAAATTCAATAAATTCCTTTACATTTTCCATAATTAAATATGGCATCACCGGTAAATAATAATCAGGCGTTTGCATCAATTTATTTTTAAAATGGAAGTTCCTTATTTTTCCTGAAAACAAAGAGAGGGTGTAAAAATTAAAAGGGATTTTACCAGCAGTGGGCCATAAAAAAACAGATTGGCCAGCTACAAATATGCGAAGGTAAAAGCAATAGTTATTTCACCGTACTTAAGGCACGGTTCAATCTTTTTCAATAATTTCTTTTAATGTTGCGGAGGCATCCGGCCAGCCATCAAAAATATTACCCGCCACTAATGCCAGCTCTGCATGAAACTGGCCATCAGCAAATTCGTGCTCAATTTTTCTGCACCATGCTTCCATTTGCGGCATACCTGCAATGGCTGCTAAAGAGATAATAGAATGCGCCGAACTTTTAATGACGGACGCATCTCTTGATTGCCACGACTTTTGCAACGTAACGATAAGTTTATCAATATCAGCGACGGTTCCAGTCAGTAACATTTTTTCAAAATCTTTATCGCCCCCGGTAAGGGAATGTAAATAAGTTAAGTCGATAGTTATTGGTTGTGCATGCATAACAGATACTTTTTTTATTGCTTAATTCATATTATCGGATGCATTGGCAGCATGTTTTTTTACCACTTCGTTTATGGTATTAAACAGGTCTGCAGCTTTAAAAGGCTTGGCCACATAGCCATTCATGCCACTTGCATAGCAGTTTTGCATTTCGCCATGCATGGAGTGTGCCGTCATTGCAATGATGGGTATGGTGGCTACTTCGCCTTCCATCTTCCGTATTATTTTGGTTGCATTAATACCATTCATAACCGGCATTTGTATGTCCATTAATATCACATCAAAATGCTCCTTTTGTATTGCTTCTACTGCCAGTTCGCCATTAAGCACATGTACCAGTGTAAACCCTTTTTTGCTAAGTACCTGTGTTGCAAGCATTGCGTTTATCCGGTTGTCTTCTGCCAGTAAAATATGCACCGGGCTGGCGTTACCAGCCATGTCATTACTTTCAGGGTTTTCGGTTTTCATCGTCGTTTGCACATCACCCAAAAGGTATTTTTTAAAGGGAAGTATAAATTGAAATACAGTTCCTTTACCGGGTGCACTTTCCATGGTTAAAGTGCCACCATATAAGTCTACTATACTTTTGGTAATATTAAGGCCAAGGCCGGTGCCTCCATATAACCTTTGCGTGTTGGTATTGGCTTGTGTAAAACGATCGAAGATGTCGGCCTGTTTTTCTTCTTCCACCCCTATGCCGGTATCTGCAACAGAAAAAGAAAAATAGTCTTTTCGCTTGTCTGTTCCGTTTACAAGTTTACAGCAAATGTCAACGGAACCAGCATCTGTAAACTTTACGGCATTGCCCAATAAATTAAACAATACCTGTGTTAAGCGGAGCTGATCGCCCATTACTTTTTCTGGAATGGAACCCTCGATAACTGTCGTTATTTGTAAGCCTTTGGCCTTCGCTTTTGGCTCCAGGATTTTTACAACATCATAAATAATTTTACGAACATCAACCGGCAGGTTTTCCAACGCCATGTTGCCGGATTCTATTTTAGAAAGGTCCAGTATATTATTAATTAAAGCCAGCAAGTTTGCCGATGCCGTTTGCACTATGTCTACATATTCTTTTTGTGTTGTATCAAGTGTGGTTTCTGAAAGCAGGTCAGTAAAGCCGATCACCGCATTTAACGGCGTCCGTATTTCATGGCTCATGTTGCTTATAAACTGGTCCTTAACCTTCAGCGACCTTTCAACCATTTCGTTTGCAGCGATAAGGTCTGTTTCAATCTGGTGCCGGTTGGTAATATCCATCCCAAAACCGAGTATATACTTTTTACCACTCTTCTCTTTAAAGCATTTGTTAATAATATTAAACCATGATGGGCTATCGGTTTCAGGATTAGTAAGGCTTCCTTCAATCCTTACTATTTCGCCTTCTTCCATATCCAGCAACCCATCAACATCACCTAAAAAAATATCATCAGGCCCATGTGATAATACCTTGGCCTGTATGGCTGTTTTTTCCTGGCAAGGGTAATATTTTGAAAATATTTTGTTGGCCAGTATCACCTGCTGCTGGTCGTTCATTACAAAAATTACATTGGGGCTGTTGTCTATGATCTGCCGGGTAAATTGTTGCTGCCGCTCTAATTCATTCTGGGATTTTACCGATTCGGTAATATCGATGGCACTGGCTATTACGTAGGGTTTGCCGCCCTCGTTTGCATACGCAGTGTTGTGATAAAGCCATACCCGTTTTTGACCGGTTTTGGTAAATATTTGCAAGGTGCCGCTTGCAGTATCATTACTGTTGATGGTAGTAATATATTTATCAAACTCATCCTGGTTTTCGGGTGATATGATCATCCTCAGGTTCATGCCTTTAACCTCCTCCTTTTTAAAGCCACTCATTTTTTCGGCAGCAGGGTTAATGTCTATCAGAACACCCGCCATATCGTGAAGGCAAATAATAGTTTGGGTATTATTAATTATCACAGTCTTTTCTTCCTCACTTTTCTTTAAGGCAAGTGCAGCCATTTTTGCTGTGGTGATATCTTGTACGGTACCGAATGAACCCAGTAATTTTCCATGTTCATCAAGCCGTGGGTTACCGATGGATAGCATGTAATGTATATTGCCATTGATAAGATAGCGGTACTCCACTTCTACCCTTTGCAGTGTTTTAAAAGTATGCCCCATCCCTTCTTTTACCAACTCCATATCATCAGGAAGAATGTTGGCAAATATGTCTTTTACAACATCGCCACCGCCTGGTACATTCAAGAGCTGGCGCAACTCTTCGGAGATCAGATAAGTACCGTCCAGGTCTTTTTCCCAGCTTCCAATCCTGGCAATATGCATTGCCTGTTGTAATTTATTTTTATTAGCAATCAGTTGCCCTTCCAATAATTTCCGGCTGGTAATATCATTTTGGATGGCAAGAAATTGATTGGGCTTGCCTGCTGCATCAAGCAACGGTACGATGGTGGTTTCGGCCCAGTATAATTCGCCGTTACGGTTGCGGTTAACTAACTCGCCTTTCCATGTACGGCCTGCGGTTAAGATATCCCAAACGGGCTTTACAAAATTTTTATCACGCATGCTTATGCTGATGGACCGGTAGTCTGCACCAATTAATTCATGCTCTGGTAAATCATTTATCTCACAAAATTTTCTGTTTACATGAATAATTTTTCCATCATTATTAAAGATGATGACAATGGCTGCCTGGTCCAATGCAAACTTATAATCGGCTACCTGTTTATACAAGGTCTCGATGGCAAAGGCTTTTTCTTTACGGCTGGTGATGTCATTTTGGATGGCAATAAAATGGGTGATTTCCCCGGTATTGCTGCAGATAGGTTTTATACTGATTGAAAGCCAGTGGGTACTGCCGTTTTTATGGTACACCAGTAACTCTTCCATTACGGCCTCGCCGGTAACCGCCCTTTGCACCATGTTTTTTGCAACCGTATGATCGGTAAGCGGACCATGTAAAACCGATCCAACGTTCTTGCCTTTTACATCATCAAAACTATACCCGTTTATTTTTGTAAACCCATCATTAACGTATTGCACAAGCCCATGTCCATCAGAAATAACAATGGCCTCATTTACCTGCTCTACAATTTTTGCCAGTAATTTTATCCGTTGATCGGCTACTGAGTTATTTACCTGTTCCTTTGATAATGAATGTTCAATTTGCCGGGTTACCTGCAAAAGCTGCTCCCGCCTGAAACCGATTAAACTAAATACAAGGCTTAAATATATGGGTGAGAAAACTACAATTACAAAATCGGGTGAGTAATCAAAAATATGAAACCATGGGCCTTTAAAACCATTGTAATAGTTAAGCAGCATACCGGTAAATATCATCACAAAACCAAGTGTAAACCCAGCGATGGTGTGGTTTATAACACTAAAGTTTTGTTGCTGTTTCATAGGATGGATAATTTTTGGTTGCTGGTATAAGCCACGTTTCAGTATTATTTATAAATCTGTACCGCAATATTTTTTAAGATTTTTATTAACCATTACATTTTTTTATAACCCCGTTTTAAGGTGTTTTGCGTGTATAATTGCGGTTCAATAGTAGCCAATCAATTTATTAAAAACTTGTCTTACGAACAACGTGTTATCCCCGTTCTAAATTGTATTATCAGGTCACCTTTACCCCTGGTGCACAAACCAAAAAATATTCAATTCACTTTTTATCTAACCAAAAAAAATTGGTACCTATTGCTACATTAAGTTTCAAACAGCACATTGATGTGTGGTAAGTTTGGCAATGTTTTTATAATCATTTAACAATATGGATGCGGATTGTTTTGGTGTAAGCCCAAGCCATTGCTGCAGCAGCGTTGCGTACACACACCTGTAATCTGTAAGCACCGGTATATTGTCTTTATCGGTAACAGCAGCAGGTATCACCGGGTTTTCGCCTGGCGTGCCGGGTATAATTTTGCTGCCAAATACAAACATGGGTGCTGCGGTGCCATGGTCTGTACCAGCACTGTCATTGGATTTTATCCTGCGGCCAAATTCTGAAAAGGTAACACCCATTACATTATCCTGCACACCTGAAAGTTTTAAATCTTGCTGAAATGCTTTTATGGAACCGCCCAGTGTTTTTAATAATTCTGCATGTTTTCCGGTGCATGGGTCAGAAAGTACAGCCTGGTTTGCATGCGTATCATAACCATCTACACTCAACAAATAAATTTTTGTTTTAAGCCCGCCCTTTATAAGGCTTGCCACAACTTTTAATTGCTGGGCAAGGGCATTATCCGGGTAAGTACTTTGTTTCTTTACTTTATTAAAAGCAGCACTTACCACTTTGGTATACACGTGTGCCTGCTGTGCCACCTGGCGGATGTAGCCGAGTTCGCTGCCACTGTTTTGATTTTGGACAGCATCAGAAAAACTACTGGTTAACTTGTATACATCCGCAGGGTTTTCGATGTTAACGGCCATGTTGGTAAGCGGCCCCTGCAACGCAAGGGAAGTACCTGAACCGATTTGTATGGCAGGCGGATCTGTATGTAATGGGTTGGGATAAGAAGTTGGAAAACCGGGGTACATATAATCCAGGTAACGGCCAACCCATCCGGTAGATAACACCTCATTGCTATCCGAGCCAGACTGCCATATATCCGAAGCCCTGAAGTGTGAAAAATCAGGGGAGGCATAGCCAACAGACTGGATGATGCCAAGCTGTGCATTGTTGTATAAATCCCGTAAGCCGGTTAGCGCAGGATGCAGGCCTGTAGCTATTGTGCCATCAATGGGCAGTATTTTCTTTTGCGGTATAGCTATGTTAGGCCGGGCATTAAAATAGTTGTCGTACATGCTTATGGGTATCACCGTATTCAGCCCGTCGTTACCACCTGAAAGCTGCACCAATATCAGTATATTTTCCAGTGCGTTAGTGTGTTGCTGGCATAGCTGTGCAAGGCCAGGCATGTTAAATGCTTTAACCGGAAAGCCGCTTAACAACGGCAACAATGTTGCAGGAAGGCTGCTGCGGATAAATTCTCTTCTATTCATGCCAGTTGAAATTCGGGGGCGTTAACCAGGTAATGGTATAAATTTTTTAAACGGGTTTCCACCACACTTTTCTTTACCGCATCGTGTGGTGCAGCTATGTAATTGTTCCATGCATTTTGCCAGTAAATGTTTTGTGTAAAACCATTTAACAGTATATCTTTTTTTAATTTTTTCTTAGATGTTTCAGAAATGGAAACCCTGAATAAAATCGCCAGCGAATCATTGATCAACGCATCAGGGTCTGCCGGGTCAGAGGTATTTTTTGCAAACTGGATAAGATCGGCCTTAAGCACAAAACCAAACCGCTGAAAGCCATAATCTGCCAAAGCAGTGGCATACTCCATACGCTTGGGATAAGTGGCCGCATTAATCCAAAGCTGGTAAAACGACGGCACCTGGTAATAGGCTGGCCAACCGGAAACATTTGGCGGATCTCCATATTCCTGGTTCAGCAACTTGGTAAAATAGTGTAACGACTCCCAGAGTTTGTAGGTTGTTTTATAATTTTCTGCTGGTGGAAAAGCGAGGTTAAACTCCCGCACAAAACCAATGCAATAATCGAACGGGCTTTTGATCTGGCTGCCACAAACTTTCACATCATAAAAATGGTTGCTGGTGAAAAGTGCTGTCAGCACTGGTTTCACTTCATAATTATGTTTCCTCAGGATGTGGGCCAGCGGTGTAATAACCTCACTTTCGGTTTGGGCATCTATCTTATAATAAACAAACCAGCGGTAAATTTTTCTGCATAAAAAAAGGGCACACTCTTCGGTATTAAAGATCATGTCCATCAACGCAGACAGCTCTGTATTGCCACCATTTGCAGAAGCATCCCCTTTTATAACGGTGTTGTTGTAAAATGATGAAAAGGTTTTATCGCCGTTATCATGGTCACGCCTATCGAAGTAAGTACTGTTTGTTTTGTAATCAAGTTTCCATCCCGTTAATACCCTTGCGGCCTGCTTTACATCGTTTTCCGTATACCCTTGCTGCCAGCCTTTGCCAATGCAAAAAAGCTCCTGCAACTCCCGCCCATAATTTTCATTGGGTGCAACCTTGGTGTTGGATTCGCCATTGAGGTAGCGCAACATTGTGCAGTCGGTAAGCATATACCTGGTAAGGCTTTTTATATTTCCCAACGCATGTTCCCGTAAAAGCTGGTGATGGTTGTAGCACATTTTGGCCCTGCCCAAATCGTTGATATGTGTGGCAAAATGATTGTGCCAAAAAAACATCATCTTCAACTGTACGCTTCTTTGCTGGTTTATAAACTGGCCTATCTGCCATTTTTTAAAAGAGTAGATGCGGAGAAAATCTGCACCCTCGTTGTAAGGTGCATTAACCCATGTTTTACCAGCGGGCACTTCAGGGTCGGTATAGGTGTCGGTGTTGTAATCGTTTATTGGGTAAGATGAAATTTCTTCTGTGTTGTGCAGCAGTTCATGCACGGCATGCTGCAAGGTGGTTTGCTCAAATGTTTTTACATCTTTAACCGCCGAGCCAAACATGCTGCGCTTAAGCAAATGCACGGCCTCATTAACACCCCACACACCGGTATAAGGCTGAATTTCAATATCATCTTTTTGTTGATAAGGTACACTTTTATCATCGGGCCGGTTACCGGGTAATTTCATTTTGGATTAATTTTAAAAACGCCAGGTAATAAAAAATATCATATTGCAATGCCGGGTTGCAAAAGCCCTATCACTTTTTTAAGTGTTGTATCCACATAGCTGGTGAGTGTTGCCAGTTGATATGGGTCGCTGTTTTCAACGGATGTCCCTTCAATTTCATTAAGGGTGCCGCCCAGGGAATGGATACCCATATTATGTATAGATGGTTTAAGTTTATGTGCTATCGATTTAATTTTTGCAACATCTTTTTTCAACATCGCTGCCTGCAAATCCTGCAGCGCCATGTTGCTTTGTACAATAAAAAGGCTTATTAATTTTTCCATAAAAGCGGAATCGCCATCGCTTAAATCCTTTATATTTTCAAGGTTAAATAAGGATGTGCCCAATGCCGCTGCAGCTTGCTTTGGCGCTATAACAATATCCCTTCCCAGCCAGTTGGCTATTTTTTGTACCAGCTCTTGTTCGTTAAATGGCTTGCCGATAGCATCATTCATCCCGGCAGCTAAAGCCTTTTCAGTTTCGTTTGCAGATACTGCCGCAGTAAGCGCTATCACCGGTACAACGGTATTTATTTGCCGTATACATCTTGTAGCCGTTAAGCCATCCATCACAGGCATTTGTATATCCATAAGTATAAGACCGTACTCCTTTTGTTTAAATGCCGCTACTGCTTCGCTGCCATCAACAGCCTCTGTTACCGCAGCACCATGGCGCCGCAAAATTGTAGTTGCCAGCAGCCTGTTTACCAGGCCATCTTCGGCCATTAAAATATTGGCACCTTGTAAAATTTTTACTGAATTATTTATTTCCATCTTCCCTGATTTTTTTTAGATCAATACCTGCATGCTGCCATCCAGCATACTTTTAAAGCAGGTTTATACTTTTGTTTGGTTAGATGAAACAAGGCTGCGTATGGTTATGCCGGTACCACAGCGGTGCTGATAAACCTGCCGATGCCGGTAGTGGCAAGCCATTTTTCAACCGGTGAATTTTTTTGGTAAACAACAATAAGCTGGCCCGACAACTGCTGCAACAGGTAATGACAGTTTATAAGTTCATTAACACCGGACAAATCTATTTCCTCTACTTTTTTAACATCCACATAAACGGTGGCATTGCTGGCAGAAACAGCAATTTCATTTCTAAGCGCTGCTGCTTCTGTTGCTTTAAGTGTACCTGAAATGGTGATACGGTTACATTCTTTTTGAAAGCCTGCAATGGCAAGCGTGCCTGTGGTTATATTCATAATGAGCGGTATTTAGACTTTAAAAAATAAGGTAAACTAAACTGCCTTGTTTACCCGGAACGTAAAATATTTTTGCAGCAGGTAATTGCAGGTAAGCACTGCCATTGTTGAAATAATCTTTGCTACAGTTGGTTGCAAATGAAAAAAGATGATGAGCAATTTTAATAAAATGTAATCACTCGCAAGCCCTTGCAGTACCACAAGGGAGTACTTCATCAGCTGTTGGGCATCGCCATTACTGCTGCCATCTTTAAAAGCAAAATGACTGGCCAGCCAATACCCTGATGGCACTGTTACCACAAATGCAATCAGCAGGCTGATGGTATACGATGCAACGGAAAAGCCCGCCAGCATTATCTCTGCAGGCAATACCCATTGGTAAAGCAGCGCAAACAAAACAATATTTAAAATGGTGTTGGCTGCACCTGTAGACAGGTAGGCATACACCTGGTAGGGTAAAAACTTTTTAAAGAAAGGATAAAAAAGCTTCAGCAGGTATTCAATTGTGCGTTGTATCATGGATGCCCTTTTTTACTTTTTGGATTGTATTAATTTTTGGGCATGGCTTAAATACCACTGTGCCAGCTCATTCATGGGCAGGCCCCTTGCTGCACTATAATTTTGTGCTTCTATCTGCAACCTTTCCTGTGGGTGTTGCAGCAAATGGCCTACTGCATCGGCCATGCTTTGTGCATCATCCGTTTCAAAATAGGCGCCGCCATAACCTTCTTCTTCCACCACCCTTTCAAGGTCATCAATTTTAGGAAGTATGCAGGCCCTTGCATAACTGCCTGCCTGGTGCAATATGCCTGAGCTGCCGGTTGTAGTGGTGTATGGAAAAATAATAAAGGTGCTGTCATGAAAAATATCCGCCACTTTTTCTTCGGGTATATAACCTGTAAAAACAGTATTGGGCATATCACTGTATTTTTCTTTTACGCCCTGCAAGTAACCTTTTACATTGGGGTTATCGGTACCTGCAATAGTGGCCACAAACTTTTGACCGGGGTATTTTTTCTCGAGGATTTTTGTGGCATCGAGCATTACTTCTACTTTTTTATAAGTACCAAATTTGCCAAACGCCATAAGGTTAACATAAGGCAATGGCTCTGGTAAAAGCTTTCTTTCCGGCAACTCAAAATTGCCATGCGGCAATAGAATAATATTGGCCACTTTGTATTTGTCTTTTAAAATATCAACATATTGTGAGATGGTAACACCTACGAGATCTGCCTTTAAAATGAGCTTCGTTAGTTGTTTACCTATCCATAAAAATAAATCGCCTTTCCATTTGCTGTTTGCCATACCAATGGTATCCAGCTTTACTGTTTCTGTAATGTTATGAAGAATAATGATGGAAGGTATTTTTAAACGCTTGCACAACCAAGGTGTTAACAAGCCCAATGCAGCAGGTATTTTGTTTTCGCCAAACGTCATAAACTGCAGGTTCATAATCACCACATCCGGCTGCAGCCGTTTTAATTCTTTACGTATCTGCAGGCAACTAAACATACTATTGAAGTGCCAGCAGGGAATAATTGTTATGCCCTCTTCGCTGTACCTGTTATAGGTATTGTTGTCTTCGAGATGGTTGGTGAGCACAAAAATTTCTTGCACTTCAGGCTTGCCCTTAAAGCTTCTTATCAGGTGGTAGCCATATTCATTTAAGGTTACCTGGCTTGGCGGGTAGGGCGATACAAAAGCAATTTTCATCGGTTTGTTTTATGGTTTGGATTGGATAATTTTTTTGCAAAAAACATAAACCACATTACTGGTTGTACGCTTTACTGCCACTATTTATGCTTGCTTGTTCTTTCGTTTTCAGGCATCCTTTACAAATAGAATTCCCCTTTTGCTTCTTTTACTTTTGCCAGGTATTCTTTAATCTGCTGTTCGTTTTCCTTCTTGCAAATGAGTAATGCATCGGGTGTGTTTACCACAATTAAATCATCTACACCGCCTACCAGTAAAAGCTTTTTATCAGTTGAGTGTACAATGCAACCTGTTGTATCTACCATCAATGTATTATCACCTGCAATGGCATTTTGAGCACTGTCTTTATCAAAATTTTCCCAGGCACTGTTCCAGGTACCAAGGTCGCTCCACTTAAAACTTGCCGGTATTAAAAACACATTGGTGGCCTTTTCCATTATGGCATAATCCACAGAAACAGACGGGCAGTTTTGATAAATAGAAAACACAGCCTGCTTTTCAGCAGGTGTGTTAAAATGTAATGACTGGGCTTCAAACATTGCAGCAATGTCTGTTGCATGGCTTTTAAATGCTTGTATAATATCACTTGCTTTCCATATAAAAATACCTGCATTCCACAAGTATGCACCACTCTTAAAAAAAACAGTAGCCGTTTCAAGGTTGGGCTTTTCTGTAAACCTTTTTACCGGGTATACTTTTTCAGCCACTGCTTCATTCTCTATCTGTATATAGCCATAACCAGTATTGGCGTAGGAGGGCTGTATACCAAGCGTTACAAAAGCATTGTTGCCAGCGGTGTACGCAAGTGCCCTTTTACAGGTCTCTTCAAACGCTTGCTGGTCATCAATAAGATGGTCGCTTGGTGCAACAATTAAATTTGCATTTGGGTTTAGCTGTTGTATTTTATAGGCAATTAATGCCACGCAGGGTGCCGTGTTTTTTCTTTGCGGCTCGCCAACAATATTTGCTACGGGCAGCAGCGGCAATTGCTGCTTTACAATTTCAACATACTCCTCGGAAGTAACGATATAAATATTTTCGTTGGGTATAAAAGTAAGGAACCTGTCATACGTTGATTGCAACAGCGTTTTGCCTGTATTTAAAATATCTAAAAATTGCTTGGGGTAACTGCTCCTGCTCATTGGCCAAAACCGGCTTCCAATTCCACCGGCCATTATTGCTGCATAGTTGTTGTTCATCTTTTTAGATATTTAGGTTAAAAATTAAATTGGTATTGCCCGCTGTTATTTCTTTACAATGAACTTTCCTTTATGCATCTTGCCGCTGTTGTCTTTTAAAATAAAGAAGTAAGTGCCGGCCTGCAGTGCCCTTGTATCCAGTGAATACTCACCATTGTACAATACCACCTCTTTGCTGAAATTTGCTTTGCCTTCTGCATCCGTAATTTTAAGTGAGCCGGATTTTAATTCTTTGGCAAATTTTATAACCGCATAATTAGAAACAGGGTTAGGATAAACCACCGGGCCTGCTGCTTGTGGCGAATTGCTTTCGGCAACATTATTAAAGTTTACGTTGCTGATCTTTATTTTAAAATCAACCATTTCCGGTGTGCCGCTGTTTGTTGAAAATACAATTGTTTTAATCTTGCTTAACGTTACCGGCTGTCCGCTGTTGTCAGTAAATGCAGCTAATGGTATGGTAACTTTTCTGCTTGCCGGTGATGCAGCAATCATGTACCTGGCACGGTTTTCCCAAGAACTAAGGTCATCGCTTACTAAAATTATTTCAGCAGCCTGGTTGCTTTGTATATCAAATGAAACTTGTTTGTAAATGCTGATGTCTAATGGAAGGTTACCTGCTTTTGCATTCCTGAAAAGGTTTACAATACCTTTTATTTTTCCGGTTACTTCAGGGTTTCTTTCTATGTACAGTTTATCCTGGTTTAATACAGGAATATAGCTGCCTACTTTTAAATTTATATCAGCCGCCTGGCCTGCGCTGTAATCTGTTCCCCATGCACCATCGGCAAGGTACAAGCCATCCTGCTGAAGGCTGTTGGTATAAGTAATTGAAAAACCAATATCGAAAATAGCACCTGTGTTTACTTCAACATTTTGATACAGCTCACCGGTAAGTTCAACGTTTTGGGTAAGCGTGTGCATGTAGCCGGTTTCAGTGCTGGTACTGTTGCCCGTTAAAAGAATGCTCTTTACTTTTGGCTTATTACAGATGGTTAAAAACAGTTTGCCATTTTTATAAAACCCTTTTTTAATGTACACTTTTGGTACCTGTGTTTGCTCTGAAGTAATGCTAACCGTTTTTTCAGTTTCAAGCTTTTTAATGATCTCTTTTGCAATGGTACATACCTGCCCCATTGAGCTGCCCCACACCTGAAAATTAAGGTACTCACCCGATGGGTATTGCTCTACATTCCACAAACTGTACAGCTTGTATTCATCTGGCAATACCTGAACAGAAAACGTAATGGCATATTCCGTTTCACCTTTTTCATTTTTTAAAGTGGAGTTGATAAGCTTATATTTTCCCAGCATCACAGTCCTTACATCTTCCAGAGAAGAATTATTTAACCTGTCGCAAATTGCTTTTGTATGATTGTACACATGCCCGGAGGTAACCGTTGCAAGGCCTGCAGATACCCTCTGTGAATTATAATAATAGTCTGCACTAAAAACATCTGTTGCATTGGTGATGCCGATGAGGTCCGATGGGGTGGATACATGTGGCACTTCATTACCGAACATTCCTGTTGCTGGAAAGTAATCAGACAACGGGCCCGGGCCACCTGTTACATCATATGGCCTGTTTGTATTCTTCTCCAGCTTTTGCTGAAACTTTTTTAATCCTAAATTGGTACTGCCTCCCTGGTCCCTTTTAAAATTACGTTTGGCAATTTTTTGGGCGAGGCTTCCTTCACTTTCCAACCCGCCGGAGTTGGCAGATGTTATGGCAGTGTTGGCACTTTCAATAGGTGCAAGGTTAGAGATGTCTATAGCAGGGAAGTGGTCGGCAGTTACATAAAACAATGCATCGTTAAAATCATTGTCGCATGATCCATAATCCCTTCTGATATCTTCAAAACCTAACAAAATAAATTGATTGGTGGTATCCGCAATAAGAACATTATGGTACCGGAGTACAGGGTTAGCTTCAGGGTTAAAATCAGGGTTGGAATATACTTTCCAGTTACCGTTACCTACAGCACCATTGCTCCATCCGTTTGCTATCAGCATAAAACCGATACCTGTATTTGCAGGAAAAGAACCTATTTTAACCTTGTTGCCTGCAAGCAAACTACCGCCACTGTTTAATTTAGAAACATTGGGAAATATCATAGTGATTTTATTGCTTGGCGGCACGCTTGTTAAAGGCGCACTTAAACTATATGTGTAAAAGCCAAGCACATTTTTATAACCTGCTCCTTCATCAATAAAAGTTACCCAAACATCTGCAGAGTCTGTAAGGATAATATCCGTATCATACCCGGAGGAAATGTATTGTGGATTATAGATAGGCACCGGGTAACTTTCCGGCAATGCATCCTTCACCATGGTCATAACCGAAGGTGAAATGATATCGCTTGGTGCAAGGTAAAGTGGTAATCCATCAGAGGTGTATGGGCCAAGATAATTATACTGTGCTTTACTGGCAAGGGCTAAAAAAAGTAAGCTTGCAATTGTAAAAGTTTTCTTCATAGTGGTTTTTATTTTTGTGTTAAAATTTTTTAAGGGTACGTGTTATTTTAAAAAGGTGTTGATCGCTATTTTGCTTTTTGTGAAAAATCTACGCTATTTTCTTGTTGAATTTTTTTGTAGCGGGCATAACATTAAAGGCATTAAAAAAAGAATAGCCTGAGCTGGTGTTGAATTTGTTGGCTATATTATATTGGTAATGAAGTTTAAGCAACTGCAATGGAATTTTGATGGTATGCTTTAATTTAAGCCTTGAGTCACCCACTTCTGTCCAGTGCATTAGCGGATATTCCAGTACGCCTTTTTGCAGGGTAGACCTGCCGAATTTTTTCTGCAGCCGTAAAAATATTTCAACATCAAAAAGCCACGGGGTCATAAAAGGGGTGCTGAATAAAAAAGGTACCAGGCTGCGGTTAAATATTTTTGCGCCACATTGTGTATCCTGAAAAGGTGTTTTAAGAATGATGCGGATAAACTTTTTTACTATGCTGCTGAATATAGAACGGTTATCGTCACGCTTAATATTTGCACCAAGCCGCTGTATGCGGCTGCCCACAATAGCACCAAATTGTAAATGCTTTTCTTTATACTTTGCCATAGCCAGCCACTCCTCAGGAATAGTTGCAAGGTCTGCATCTAAAAAGCCCAGCAAGTCTACATCAAAGTGTTTAAACATGTACAGCATGCCCTGCCTTACCGCCTCGGCCTTGCCACCATTTTGTGCCACCGATACCACACAAATATTTAAAGGGCCCTCTGTTTGTATGCCCCTAAGCACAGCAAGGGTGTTATCCTTACTGCCATCATTTACAAAACAAAGCAACACTTCCGGGTTGGTATTTGCAAAAGTTAAAAAGGCCTGGTAAGGAAAACGCTTCTCTTCGTTATAGCAGGGAACTATAATGGCATAAGCCTGCTTAAGGCATTCGGGCTTCATTTGTTCTATTGGTGCGGCACTCATAATGTGGTTTGTTTTTAAGAGGTATTATTTGGGTATTTGTTGTAAGGGTATTCAGGTATTGCAGTAACAGTGCTAACTCATTATGCCCTTTTGATAACTACTGGCAAGAATATCATTATTGCATTTTTACAATAACCACACATCACCAACAGATAAATTTGTACCAGGCAAATCCCTGTTTGTAAAAACGGGGGATGAAAAAATAAAGTATTCCCAACTGCATCGATGAAACCCGTAAATAAGTGTAGTTAAAATTCTACGGGCAGCAGTTATTATTTAAAAAAGCAGGTATAGCCCTGGTCGTATTATACCACAACCTTAATAACTTTTATGCGTGCCTGCCATTGCCTGTACAATATATAATACGTTAAAAGCCTTTACTGTAACAACATTCAGCCTATAGCCAATATTAATAAAATAGTAAGGTTACCGAAATATACAATGCAATATTTATAATTTATAATCGTAAGCATTATAAACAAAATAGAAGATTGAAGGGCATCAAAAAGCAATGTCTTGTCAACAGCATGTAATAAAAAATGAAAGCGGTACGTTTCATTTGCAGGTTCGATAGTTGAAAAAAAACAAAAGAAAAAAAGTAGAAAATCAAAATTTGACTGATTAAAACTGACAGCTTAAAACACCTTTAAAAACGTTTACCTGAAATCTTATATCCAATCTGATCTATAAATTTCCAAAGCATGAATACAAACATTTTTATTGTAGACGATGATCCATTCTGGACGGCTATCCTCCAAAAAACTTTAAACAACATTGGCTATAAAAAAATTACCGTTTACAGTAACGGTGCCGATTGTTTAAAAAATCTACACCTTCTTCCTGAATTGATCTTTTTAGATTATCAGATGGAAGACATGAATGGCCTTGAAGTATTGCAAAAAATAAAAGAAAGCATCCCGTCTGTCGGGGTAATTTTTTGTACGGCACACCAGGATTTAAATGTGGCGGTAAACGCCATGAAATTTGCAAGCTGCGATTACCTGCTAAAAGAAAATGCCAATAAAAAAGAAGTGGTGGCCATTATAGGGCAACTGGCACTAACGAACGGCATGGCACAAAAAACTACCTGACAATTTTAAGCCACATTACTTTATGCCGTTCACGTTCGCACATCCCGCTATTGTTATACCACTTAGCAGGGGCAGGTTCACACTATCTTTAACTGCATTGGCAGCAGGCAGCATTGTACCTGATTTTGAATTTTTTTTTCAGATGAAACTGGGAGAAAATCTTGGCCATCACTGGCAGGGTATTTTTTTATTTGATTTACCTGTGGGTGTTTTTATCTGTTTCCTTTTTCACAACCTTATCCGAAATACATTTATTGATTGCCTGCCCAATTGGTACCGGATTAGGTTTACCGATGCGAAAAATTTTGATTGGAACCGGTATGCAACGAAGCATATTCCAAGCTTGCTGGCCACTCTATTGCTGGGTATTTTATCGCACCTTTTATGGGATGGCTTTACGCATGAGGATGGCCTCTTTGTACAATGGATACCCATATTAAACGAAAATGTGTATGGTATCAATATACCGCTGTATAGCACGCTGCAAGTGGTTTGCAGCGTTTGGGGCCTTTGGATGGTACACCGGTTTATTGCAACGATGCCTGTTATGGCACACACTGCTTTACCGGTTACAAAAAGCAATCATTACTGGATATGGCTTGCCGTTATCAGCTTATTCATTTTCAGCATCCGTGTGCTGACCTTACCCGACCCCAAAAAAATAATGGAATTGGTTTTTGCATGTATTGGCAGTGTGCTGTATGCATGGACAATCGTATCTGTTGTGTACAAAAAAAAGAACAACCAGTTGACAGCAGCAACATCAAAAAATTGGATCAATAAATAAAAACACAACGATATTTTTTTAAGCAGGCAGTAACTGCTTTTACTAATTGCAACAATTAAAATATTAATCACCCGTCATGAAAAACATCCATTTATACCTGTCCCTTTTACTGATGTTATCTGTAGTTAGGGTTAACGCACAACAAGACAGTGGCAAAGAAACCCTTTCGCCGGAGAAGAAAGAAAGCTATATCCAAAAGGCACTTGAATACAGAAAGAATGAAAATTACGGGGCGGCCATCAACCAACTGGATTCCATTCTGGCATACAATAACCTTGATGCGCCCATCATGTTATTTAAGGGCGATTTAAAACTACAAAGCAAACTTTTTGCCGAGGCAGTCAACACCTATAAAAAATTATTGCCGCTTAATTATGAGCATACCATTGTGCAAATAAATTTATCGTACGCTTTATTTATGAACCACAAGCCAGCAATTGCCCTGCAATATGCAAAGGCAGCATGGGAGCAGAATACCGCCAACAACAGTGCCGTTGTTAATTATTTTAATGCCTTGCTTTGGAATATCAATACTACAAAAGCTGCATCATTTTTACAACAGCAACAAGCTTTGCTAACCCCTGCCCAAGTGCTGGTGTTAAGGGCAAGGCTTTTTACCACAAGTGGTGATTACATCAGTGGATTAAAATATTACGACAGCCTTGTATCCAGTTATCCGGATAAATATTATGTACAGGAATATGCTGAGGTGCTGCTGGGCAAAAAAGAAATTAACAAATCGCAGCAGGCTTTTAACCTCAACAAAAAATTATTTTCTGCCAGTGAATACAATGCATACCAGCAAAAATTAAAAGCTGCCACACAGCAAAATGCAGGTACCGAATTTGTATATTTTAAAGACATTGCCAAAAACATAAGGATAGAAAATATTGTATGGTGGCAACAAAGAGATGGGCATACTTACCGCTTCAGGGTAAGTGCCGGCAACGCAGGGTTAACATCTGCCCAAAACGAAAAAACAACGGCACGATTTGCACATGTAACCGTTAATGAAAGATGGAACAAAGCATGGACAGGGGTTAGCGATGTACACCTTCAACTGATTAAACCATCTACCAATGCAGGTTTTACGGGATTAACCTTTAAGCAAACCGTGCAGTACCAGCCCAATGACAGAAGGATGTTTGGCATGTCCTACAGCTCCGATATCTTAAACTTTACAGCATCACTACTACAAAAAAATATCCGCAGCAATAACATTGGTTATGTAACCCACCTGATGATGAGTGGCAAAACAGGTTTCTATTCCCAGGGTAGCTGGGGGCTGCTTACGGATAAAAACCAGAACCAGCAATTTTTTGGATCGGTGTACCATTTGTTTCGCACAGAGCCAACGCTTAAAGGAGGCATTAACTTTTCTGGTGTGCATTATAAAGACAGCAGTATAAAAACTTACTTCTCCCCTAACCGGTACATGAGCACAGAAATTTTTGCTGATTACAGTACACCGCTGCCCAACCTATCCAAATTTTATCTGCAGGTGCAGGGTGCTACCGGATTACAAAAAATTGAAAGCCAAAAGTGGACACCTGCACAACGCTTGCAAATTGAATTGGGCGTTCGTTTAGAACATTTGGAAACTGCACTTAAATACCAAACCAGTAATGTGGCTGGCAGCTCGGGTGCTGGTTATAAATTCAACTGGTTTACATACAGGCTTGCATGGAGATGGTAAACGGTTAACAGCAACCCAGGCTTATTTTCTATCAGGCACAGCAAAAGGATTTTCATCAATTATCCTGATGGCATCTATTCTCCAATGATCGCCCTGCAGCAATAACACTACAGCTATGTTGGCCTTTGTCCTTCGTTCCCTGTAATCTGCGTAGCAATAATTTAACACCACATTGCTGTCAATAGCGGTGCATAACAATCCATCCCTGTCCCAATTTTGTATGTTCAATTCATGCCTTTCATCATACCTTGTAACAATGGGTACCTGCGGCGATTCGTAATGGTTGCATAGTTGCTTAAACCAACCTTCTGTATAATATTCTTTTCCGGCATTCACGTTATTAGTGGCGTATAAATAATTAAGGTGTGCCCATATAGCACTGTAATCCGCTTTCAGGATATCCACCTCTGTTGCATAAGGTTTGTACACCGAATGAATGTTAACCGCTACCGTGGTTGCATGTTCATTGGCAATGGTGTCTGTCTTTAAAAATACAGGCAGTTCCTGTTTATCAACCTTTGCCCTTTCGGCCAGGAAGAAGAATGCAACTACCAGCACAACCACCCCTGTAAAAAGTATCTTCAGCATCAAGGCATTAAATTTACAGGGTTAGAAAATGTTGTGTTGATTACCGCTTTTAATGTAAAGCGTTGTGCAGGTCCGCAAGGGATTACAACACTTACATAGCCACCCAATAAAGATGCTTCCATACGATAGGTTTGTTCCGCATCATTATAAACAAATGCTATTAGCGTACCATCGGCAACCGTATTATTATAGGCATCTTTTAAAGGGCCTGCTGTAACATAATATCCTTTTACCTGTTTGTTATACGTTGCCTTCACGGGTAGGTTGGTACAGGAGCCAGGCTGCATATAAAAGGATGTGATTGCTTCGCTTTTTATAGCCCGGAAGACGCCGGTTTTAGGTGCAAGGTTAACATCGGTTTCATAAAAATATGTATGCCCAGGCTGTACCGGCAAGATATTCCTGTGTACATCAAAACTATGCAGAAACCGCTGCTGGTGCAGGTTTGAATCTGGGTTAACTGTTTTAGGCGAACGGTATTCCCTGCTGATAAAAGCTATGGTATCCGTATTTAAAATATACACGGGATAATAAAAATACCGGCCTTCATTTTCAAGACAAAGTTCTGCAGGCCCTTCTGTAACCCCTTTTTTATGCAGCAGGCCGGCTGTTAATTTTCCACTATCAAAATGTGTTGCAAGCTGTATGGGTTGTGTGTATGTAAGCAACGTAACCTTCCATTCCCTTTCCAGGGTATTAAATGCAAAAGTGGCACCGGGCAATACAAGTGTATCTGCTTTATTTATCCAAACAGGTTTTGCTGCCTTGTGTTTATTACAGGCCGAAAGCAGCAGCAGCAAAATGATACTGATTAAAAATACTTTCATTATTGCAGGTATATTTCCTGTGAAAAAAAACAGTGCGGCACCAGTGTGATCCCATTATTTTTTATGGCTTCAACGTCTTTTTGTACAGGAATTACATTTCTTAATTGCCCGTTGATAAATACCGTAACCGGAATTTCTTTTTTCATCACGGCATTGCCCTGTATCTTTTTAAAAGCCGTTTTAAAATTGATGTGCAAGCCACTTCGTACAGCGGTACGGTGCAGTGAAAGGCTGGCCTGCCAGATATTTCCTTCGGCATCTTTTTCAGCAATTAAAATTCCGGGGATGTTTATATCAGTTGTTAATTCATCGTAAATGTTTGTGATGATGGTAACCGAATCTGCAGTTACCGGCACTACAGTATACGATGTGGTGCCGCCATGTATGTAGCCTTTTTCGCTAACATCTGTTTCTGCAAATAACTCAATGGATTTTATTTTTAAAGAATCCATCAGCTTTGTACTGTCTAATTGTACCTGAAAAAAACTGCCGGCCTTTGGTGAAATATTATATTGAAAAGCCGTGGCCGGAAAATAAATTTTTGTTGTATCTGCATAATGTACCACGGCCTTCAACGCAATGTTTACAGGCACATCATCTGCATTTAAAATTTCGCCGGTTAAAAAATTCAGATTGCCATTCCGTACAAAATTCACCTGCATAAATGCTGCAAATGGTTTCTTCACCCTGTCATCTTTTACAGAAGGAAAACTGCTGATGACCCTTTTGCCCATTTTTTTAAATAAGGTATAGGTATAGCTCCGCATTTGATCATCGGCGATTTCCGGTACGAACTCGGTTGGCAATAGGTACCATTTTTTATTGAGCAATACCAATTGCAACGAGTCTGTTTTTTCCCTTTGGCCAAGCGATGTCCGCCACCGGGTGTACACTTGTACCAATGCGGTATCATTCTTATTGCTGATTTCATTTACGCCGATGCTATCCAGTTTTGCGTAAGAAGGAAGCAGTCCTCCATCATTTACCGATTTCTCTAACAGGTATTGGTCCAGTGTGTACGTGGGTGATGGTTTAAAAAAATGAAAGGCATCTTCAAAACGCTGAAAGTCGAGATCATCATAATAATTAAGTACAGCAGTCTTTGGATCTTTTTGCTTCTTTAAAAATAATAACTCCGTTACCTGCTTAAACATAAAGCCCGAAAAGAAAATGACGGGCAATAAAGATGAGCTGTAAATAGCCCAGTTGGGATAATGGTGATTGGTAGCAGGTATGGTTTCAAAATAATCTTTTTGTTTATATCGCCACAGGTAAAACGCAGTTAATAATATAGCCATACACAAACTGCTTACCGGAAAAATACCCCAGGCTTTTTTTAATATAGGCAATACTTCTTTTGGCTTTACTGGTTTTATGGTGGAGATATTTCCTTTTTCCCAAACCATGATGCCGTTCTCTAAACGGATCGTCCTGTTCCACCCGGAGTAATACAATAAGGGGTCGTAATACCTGTCGTTGCTGAAAACGTATTTTAAACTGTACTTTTCTGCATTGGTTAAAAAATCGTTGAGGGATGCCACGCCTTCATCACCACTAAATTTTGCATTTTCCAACCGCTCTACCGGCCTTGTGGTAAGCTCGGGCAACCGCCTTGCAGAATGATAATTACCATCTACCGTTGCACCCAAAGAGTTAGAACTAAGCCATGCCATCTGGTCCCCAAAACCCAGCGTAAGGTAGCGCCAGCGCATATGTTCATCCCTGTTTAAAAAATTAACGATGGGCTGCACTTCAATTTCTTTTGGCTGCAGGGGACGAAAAGTGCCGAGGTGAAAAATAAAAACAAGAAACAACAAATAGGTAAACCCTGTAAGGCACGCCAAAATAAAATGATTGGAAGGGCCAAACTTTTTTGACCACCACCTGCCAACCGTACCACCAATAAAAGAGTAAATAAATTTTGCCATAAATGGGATGGCAATGATGGAAGCCCAAAAGCCAAACCTGTCAAGCGTTAAGATATTAAATGCATTTGCCCCAAGCATTTTTATTGGCAGCGGCGTGGTGCCACCACTACCAAATAACAGGCAAAGAAAGAAAGCTACGGCCCATCCGATAAAGCGCTTTTGCCTGGTGATGCTGTACGAAATAGCTGGCAGCAACGCCAATACCAACGTAAGCGGAATAACAAAAAACATCAGGCCGGAAGATGGCTTCTTAAAAAAATTATCCCGGGAGCCATGCGGAATAGAAACCTGTGTGATAGGGTCCGTTTTACTCCAGTACCAGTAAGGAAATATCAGCCCCACCGTCAATATTAAGACCAGGCCGCCAAATAAAATAAACTGCTTGTATTTTTTGAATGCCTCTTTAATAATAGTTAAGGCAAACTGAAAAATGTTTTTAGGTTTATAGGGTTGTGGCAACCCATCAACCAAGGCCATAAATATGGTAGGTGCAATAAAAAAGGCCATTCCAAAAATAGCCGTTACATGGTGTGAACTTACCACCACAGAAATGAAAGTGAGGGTCATCACCAAATAAATGGGTTTCTTCTTTATAATGTACTGGTATAAAAAAGGCAGCGCATTTAATAGAAACGCAAGTCCGGTTAAAGTTGGCATTTGCCCATACACATGCAGTGTTTGTACGATGGAGGATAACACCACCACTAAAATAGCCGCCACGCCTGCAATGGTTTTATCAAAAAATAATTTGCTGAAACGGTAAACACCAATAATTAAAATTTCTACGATGCCGATGGCGTAAATACAGAAAGCCACTTTTAAAGGAAACAGTTTGCTAAGCAAGGCGATCATCTGGTGCAGCAGTGGCGGATAGCTTATGGTTAAAAAGCCCGTATACCAGCGGTACTCCCAGGGCTCAAACCAAAACCTGGCGTAGTGGTCAGCAAAAAACATGTGCACAAAAGCATCGTAAGTACGGGGCAAAGTAAAGTAAATTATCACCCCATGTGTAAGCAGTGCAAGCGACATGGCCGCAAGCAATAATTTCTTTCCCAAAAAGTCATTCCAGATATTGTTTGGCGTAGGGTTCACAGTTTTAATGCAAGGTTGTTTTGATACCAATAAAGATACAAATCTCCTTTGCCTGTCACCAGTTTTATTTAACCGGTTAAGGCCATGCATTAAAATACAATTTGCCGGGCAGAAAAGGAAATTTCTAAGCTGCGTCAAAGTGTATTGCAAGGCATTATAAATATCCTCTACTTCATCAAGCCACAATCAAACAACAGCTCCCCGCTGTAGGGCGTGTAATTTAGCTGCATATCTTTTTGGCTTTGTGGCCCCATAACAGATGCAGGCTGAAACTTAGTACCAATGGGGCTTATAGCCGTAAAGAAGCCGATGGTGTTGCCTGGAAAAGAGGGATAGGTATTGTTGTTATTAAAAGATGCCTTTGCTTTTGCAGGCTGCAACATTTGAAAGAACAAAGGTTCCTTTGCCGCATAAATAGTGAAAGGTGCTTCGCTGTTTTGAATGGTGACCCAATTGGTTTCGGCATGCCACCCTTTAAACTCCGGATAGTTCCATGCTTCGCCTGTTATCGTATTGTTATATGCCTTTTGCCACACGCCCAACTGCAACCCTTTTAAACGGTTCTTCCAAACATGGTAAGGGCCACGGCCAAGCCACCGCATACCGATAATTTTTTCTTCAGGATAATTAAAGGTGATGCCAATAAAATCGGACTCTTCTTTCATTTTATACTGATAGGTTAGCCGGGGCAATTTCCCTTGCCTGAAAAACCATTTTACTGCAAAAAAGCTCTCGCCTTTGTACACAGGTTCCACCACAAAATCACTGTCTTGCTGATAGGTTTTAAAATCAGTTAATGTTTGCACAGTACCTGCAAGCGAAGGGCCGTTGCTGATAGAAATATTTTGCCTGCCATTAAAAACACCTGATAAAAAACCGGTTGATTTATTAAAACTAAAGGCAGTACCGTTGGCAGTAATGATAAAACTGCTGTCGTTTTTAACGACAACAAAATCTGCCTTTGCAGCTATTTTTGGTACATTTTTAACTGCGGTTTTTGCAGGCTTATTTAGTGCCCAAGACCAGGTAAAAATTTCTTTTTTATCAGGATCAAGTGCTGTCAAATACAGGGCATCCGCTGCTGATGGTATTTCTTTTAGCTGTAAATCAAGCCATCCTTTTTCGCCTGGCGATAAGCTTATTTTTGAGGCTGTTCCATTGGCTGATATTTTAGGGATGGTTGCAATATCTGTAACCCCTGGAAATTGAACCAGCTTCCATTGAAAGGAGCACTGGCTTAAATTGGTAAAGATGTACCGGTTCTCAACAAGCAGTTTTCCATCAAATTTTACTGGCAGTATTTTAGCACCTATCTGCACAGGGGCCCATATTTCTTTAATGGTATAAAAGCTGCCTTCCTTTTCCCGGTGTGGCCCTACAATGCCATCCGGGGCTGAGTTTCCGGCCACGTCAATACTGTCGTGCCTGTCTTTGCGCATGATGCCTTCATCATGCAGGCTCCATAAAAACCCACCGGCTGCGTATGGATGTTTCATCATCTCGTTCCAAAAATCATCCAGCCCTGCACCATGGCCGCCATCAAATAATCCATGCATAAATTCGGTTGGAAAGAAAACATCTTTACCATACAAAACGGAATTAACGATATAATTAAAATCAGGGTAATGTTTGGTATCGGTGCCATTAAATTTTTCCCATGGGTGTATTACCAATCTTTTTTGCGGATCATATACCTGGTAATCATTATCAAGTGCCCGGTTAAAGCCGCCTTCATTGCCATTGTCCCATATCACAATGCTTGGATGGTTTACATCCCTAACCACCAATTCTTTTACCAGCTTCCGGCCAACCGTTGTATCATACATTGCCTGCCATCCGGTTAGTTCATCCAGCACAAAAAGGCCAAGTGAATCACACAAATCTAGAAACAATTTATCGGGTGGATAATGGCTCATCCTCACGGCATTCATGTTCATCTGCTTCATCAGGCCAATGTCCATCAAATGTATTTCACGGCTCAGCGTCCTGCCGGTTTCCGGCCATTCACTATGGCGGCAAACCCCTTTAAAAATTACCTTCTTTCCATTTACATAAAACCCGTCATGCACCCTCAGCTCTGCCGTTCTAAAACCAATGCGTTGTGTAACGGTATGGATAAGCTTGCCTTGCTCTTTAATGGAGATAACGATATTATATAAGTTGGGCTGCTCAGGGTCCCAGGTTTTTATATTGCGGAAGTGATGGCTTAAAACCAGGCTGTCATTGGCTTTCAGCTCAAACGGCTTATCAACCAACACGCCATTTAATTGCTGTAATTGTGCCTCGGCAATTTGGTTAGGTTGTGGATGATCGATGAAAACAGATACGTTGCAATCGCCATTATCTTTTGCATCAACAGCAACACGGCCAATGTTTGTTGTGGGCAACACCTCAAGATATACGGGACGAAAAATGCCGCTGAACAACCAAAAATCTGCCTTGCGTTCTGCCTGGTTTACGGATTCATTTGCTGAGTGGCGGTTTACTTTTACTTCCAGCAAATTATCACCTTCGGGTTTTAGCAATGCGGTGATGTCGTACTTAAATTCATAAAAACCACCCTGGTGTATGGGGCCTGCAAGGTGGCCATTTATCTTTACTTCTGTATCCGTCATGGAACCTTCAAATACAATTTGTACTTTTTTTCCCCGCCATGCGGCAGATGGTTTAAACTGATATTTATACAGCCCCTGCTCCTGCTTGCTGCTATCTTCCCTGTAATAATTATAACTGCCAAAGCCTTGCTGCTCCCAGTTGGAAGGTACTTGTATGGTTGTCCATTTACCACTGTTGTACCCGCTGTTGCAGTAAAAATCCCAGGTTACGGTATGGTCTTTATCTGTACCCGATAAATATTGTACAATTGTTTTTTGTGCAGCAGCCATTGCAGGCAATAACAAAAATACTGCCGCAGCAATTACTGTTGCTTTCCTGTTTTTAAAACAATTTGAATATTGCATAGCGTATAAAATCCGGTTTTAAAAATATAAATGAAGATGCCTATCTGGCTTTTGTAATCCTTGCAGACCATCCGCCGCCTTTTTCCATATGCACGGCAATTTTATCGGCTGATTTTATCCTGATGGTTTCCGTTTTATAATCGGTAGCATCCCTGTCTGCGTTAATGCCATCTTTAAAAATAACTGCATCAAAAGTACCGGTACCTAAAAAGGAGCAATCGATGACTATATCCCTTGCATCCCAGTTTGTCATTGCACCAACATACCAGGTTTCATTTTTTTTACGTGCTATGGCAACATAGCTGCCCACCTTTCCACCGAGGGCAATGGTTTCATCAAACACGGTTGGCACACTATCAATAAAATTGGTACACTCCTGCTCTTTCGTGTACACAGTTGGGTTATCGCAAAGCATTTGCAGCGGGGCTTCAAAAATAGTGTACATGGCAAGCTGGTGGCACCTTGTACCCTGGCCCTCCGGCAAACTGTTATTAAACTTAAATGCTTCTTTAGCAGCATTCCGCATGGCACCCGGGGTATAATCCATAGGGCCTGCCATCATCCTTATAAATGGAATGGTAACCTCATAACCGGGCATATCATCATTGGGTGTCCACTTCACATTTTCCATGCCTTTAACGCCTTCAAAGTTTAACACGTTGGGCCATGTCCTTTGCAAACCAACGGGCTTATACACACCATGATAATCTACCAGTAATTTGCAAGCGGCAGCAGTTTCTGCAATGGTTGTTAAAGAGGCTACGGCCTTTTGGTCATCCCGGTCTATAAAATCAATTTTAAAACCTTTTATGCCCATTGCCGAATATTTTTGGCACACTTCTTTTACCTGTTTATTAACGGCATACCAGGATGCCCATAAAATAATACCTACATTTTTTTGGTTACCATACGCTATCAGCTCTGCTAAATTTATTTTATCTGATACGGTAAGCAAATCGGTTTTGCTGCTCCATCCCCAATCCATAATGATGTATTCCAGTTTGTTGGCAGCGGCAAAATCAATGTAATATTTATACGTTTCTGTTGTGATGCCGGGTTTAAAATCAACGTGGGTTATGTTCCAGTCGTTCCACCAATCCCAGGCAACTTTGCCAGGCTTTATCCAGGATGCATCTTTTATCTGTGATGGGGCAGATAGCTTTTGCACCATATCATTGTTAGCTAGCTCAGCATCGTTACTGCTGATAACAACAGCCCTCCATGGGAAAGCAAAATCCCCTTTTACCTTTGCAATATAGTTGGCCCTTTTATTGACCATCGTGTTCATCATTTCGTAGCCACCCTGCATTTCTTCCAGCGGGTACGCTGCAAACTTTCCGCTAAAACCCTTGCCTGATGAGCCATTGGGCGTTACAAACATACCGGGGTAATTGGTAAGGCCTGCTTCCAGTATCACGGCTTTTTTAGTACCAGCCTCCACCAGCACCGGTAAAAAACCAAGGGTATCTTTATACACTTTTGATAAGGCTGCCTTAGTATATAAAGCTTCGTAAGATTGTATATATTGCTCCTTTCCCCTAAAGTCACGCACATAAGGCACCAGGCAGGTATAGTCTTTTTCAAAATTAAAATCAGCCTGTTCCGCCTGTATGGTAATACTGTCTTTTTTAGCAAGCACAAAGCGGTAAGCAACACCATCATTATAAGCCCTTACCTCAATAGAGTAACCGCCTTTGCATTCCAGTTGCAGTTGATTGTAATGATCAGTAACCGTTTTCTTTTTATACACCGGTGTATTAAAAGTAGTGTTGATGGCAGTTGTTTTTGCAGCAATCACTTTTACATTTTTACCCAATACTTCACCGCTGACCAATGTTATGCCCATGTTGGATGGTGCAATAATAATATCCTCACCATGCTTTACCGACCAGCTTAATGCATCCCCCGTGGTTAACGTAAAAGTGATTTGTTTGTCTGGCGAAGACAGGTTGTATGGGCCATTTTTTTGTGCATGCACCAATGGCAACTGCAGCGATATCAAACATACAATTACAAGTAATTTCATGATGGCGTTATGTGTACTGTTGATTAAATTAAAACATAGTTATTTTGTGGCAACTGTAATTTCTGCAGGCTGTAAACCAGCAGCAGTGGCCTTAAGATGTATAAGCCCTTGTTTATTTTCGGCAGACCGAAGGATTGCCAAACACATTCCATTAAATGCTTTGCGCTTATTATCCTGAAACTTTTCCATGCTGATCTGGCTGCCATTATCTACTGCGGTTATAGTGCCTTCACCGCTTACTTCAAACTGAACAAGGTTGTTTGCATCCGGCACGAGGTTACCGTCTTTATCCAATATTCTTACGGTTACAAAACTCAGGTCGTTACCATCGGCTGTAATCGTTTTTCTATCGGGCACCATTTCAATTTTGTAAGCTTCGGCAGCGGTTGATACCTCTGCAGTTAAAACAGTTTTACCATTTTTACGGCTTATTGCTTTTAGGGTACCGGGCTCATAAGGCAGGCGCCACACCACATGCAGGTCATCGCCTTGTTTCTTTTTTATGCCCTTTGATTTTCCATTTAAAAAAAGTTCTACTTCTGTTGCATTGCTGTAGTATGCCCACACATCAACAGTATCCCCCTGCTTCCAATTCCAGTGTGGCAGCAGGTGCAATACACTTTTGTTTGTCCACTCGCCCTGGTACATATAGTACACATCTTTAGGAAAACCGGCCATATCTATTACCCCAAAATAACTGCTGCGTGCAGGCCATGGGTAAGGAGTGGGTTCCCCAATATAATCAAAGCCCGTCCAGATAAACTGACCTGAAAGGAACTTATATTTCTTCATGATCTTCCAGGTTTCTTCATGGGTGCTGCCCCATGGAACGGATACATTATCATATGCTGAAATGGTAAAGTCCGGATTGCCTGTAGTAAAAGGTATGTCCCATTGTTTGGGCCATCGGCGGATAGAATCTGATGGGAGCAAATCGTAATGTCCCCTGGTTTCCAAGCCCGAAACACTTTCGGTACTGATGAATTTTTTGCCCGGAAAAAGTTTTGGAAAGCCTGCGTACATGTACTGGTGGTAGTTGTATCCTATTAAATCCAAAGCCCCGGACTTGATGATATTGTTGGCCGTATCCGGCCTGTCGCAGGCACTTGTAACCAAACGGGTAGTATCCAGTGAGCGAACGATAGCCGCCAGTTCCCTGGCAATGCTGCCGCCTGTTATATTGTTTCCCTGCTCAGGGATTTCATTACCAATACTCCAGATAAAAACACAAGGATGGTTGCGGTCCCTAAGCACCTGGTCTTCCAGATCTTTTTTATGCCATTCATTAAAATTGAGGTGGTAATCGTAACGGGTTTTTTGCATTTGCCACATGTCGAATGCCTCGTCCATAACGATAAAGCCCATCTTATCACAAAGGTCTAAAAGCTCGGGTGCAGGCGGGTTGTGTGAGGTACGTATGGCATTACAGCCCATACCCTTTAATATTTCCAACTGCCGCTCGGCAGCCCTGTAGTTAAAGGCAGTGCCCAGGCAGCCAAGATCGTGGTGGTTGCAAACCCCATTTATTTTAATGGATTTTCCGTTGAGAAAAAAACCTTCTGCAGCATCAAACTTAAAAGTACGGATGCCGAAAATAGTTTCGGTTTCATCCACTACTTTGTTGCCATTTTTTACCTGGATGGCCACTTTATATAAGTATGGTGCCCCAATATTCCAAAGGTGCGGCGTTGCAATTTTTAGTTGTGCAGTTACACTGTTACCTGTTGCTGGCTGCCCTTCTTTTTTTGCCACCAATTTATTGGCTGCATCAAATATGTTGTAACTGATTGTTAGGCCGGTAACGGCATTGCTGATTTTGGCCGCTATGTTTATTGCAGCAGCAGCAGCACTTACAATAGGTGTTGTTATAAAAGTTTGCCCATCTTCCAATGCGATAGTACTTGTTTTTTGCAGCCACACATTTCTATAAATACCACTGCCACTATACCAGCGGCTGTTGGGCTGCTGGCTGTTGTTTACCTGCACTACAATAATATTTTTTTTGCCGTACCGCAGGTAATCGTTTAACGGATAACTGAAAGAGATGTAACCATTAGGGCGGTAACCCAACAGGTGGCCGTTGAGCCAAACACTGCTGCGGCAGTATACACCATCAAACCAAATAGAAATGTTTTTATGGATGTCGCTTTCCGGTACTGTAAACTCTTTGGTGTACCATCCCATTCCGCCACGCAATGCACCGCCGCCATTACCGGTTGGGCTTGTTGAATCAAACGGCAACTCTACGCTCCAATCGTGGGGTACATTCAGGGTACGCCAGCCGCTTACATTTTCTGTAAGGCTGCTGTAATCCTTTACACTGTCAATAATAAATTTCCAATCTTTATTAAAACTTTCCTTCGTTCTCGTTTTTTGCTGGGCAGCAGAAGTGAGGGACGTATTCATCAGCCATAACAACAACACTACTTTTATACATTTCATTGGTGCAAATTTTTTATTAAAAATCAGTACTGTACAATTATCACAAGTGCCCTTTATGTACTTTTTAAAGGGGCTACAATGTACGGCTGTTTATTAAAAATTAATTTTCATTTTCTAATAGGATTTTATCCATTTACAGTTATTAATGTGGCTATTTATTGTTTGCAGGTTTCACTTAAATTGTGCAACAAAAGATATCGGCACCAATGGCCATTTTATGGATTATTATACCGGCATAGATATAGGCACCAGTTCAACAAAGGCGGTTGCGTTTTCGGCAGATGGAAAAGTACTGGCGAAGTATGCCGTACATTATCCCATTCATCACCCCCGGGAAAACTACAGTGAGCAAGACCCGTTAGCAATACTGGCTGCAACAGTTACCTGCCTTAACAGCATTGCCACACAACTGCCACAATACAACCCTGTGTTGGTAAGCTTTTCAGCCGCCATGCACAGCCTTATCTTAATGGATAAAAACCATGGCCCTTTAACCAATTGTATTATTTGGGCAGATAACCGGGCTGGCGAACTTGCAGCAGCATTGCGTTCTACGCCGCAAGGGCTTTCGTTTTACCATACATCGGGCGTGCCCATTCACGCCATGTCGCCACTTTGTAAATTGAAATGGTTTGCCGAAAACGAGCCATCACTTTTTAAACAAACTGCAAAATTTATCGGTATTAAGGAGTTTATCTTTTTAAAACTATTTGATACCTGCGTGATAGATACCGGCATCGCATCCGCAACCGGGTTACTAAATATTAAAACCCTGCAATGGGATGATGGCATACTTGCTTATTGTGGCATCGGTATTGGGCAACTTTCGCAATTGGTAAGCACCACGCATACGTCTCATCTTCCTGCACCTGCAGCCAGTAATTTTTCAAACCAGTTGGGTGCATTTAAGGATACCACTTTTGTAATTGGCAGCAGCGATGGTGCGTTGGCAAACCTGGGCAGTGGCGCAACAGGCGAAGGGACTGCATGTGTTACGATTGGCACAAGCAGTGCGGTGAGGATTGTAACCAATATACCTTTTACCGATATCGGGATGCGGACGTTTTGTTACCATCTTTCGGGCAACAAATATATTATCGGGGGTGCCAGTAATAATGGTGCAGTTATTATACAATGGCTGAAAGAAACAGTACTGCAAAACAAGGATACCTATGATGAATTTATAGCATTGGCTGCACCAGTAAAGCCAGGCTGCGATGGCCTTTTAATGCTGCCCTATCTTTTAGGGGAAAGGGCGCCGTTATGGAATGCTGATGCACGGGGTATTTTTTGGGGGCTTGATATAAAACATACTGCAGCCCATATGCTGAGGGCTGCGATGGAAGCCGTTGTTTGCAATGTTTTTAATATCGCTTCTATATTAATGGAGAAAGCAATTGTTACAACGGTTTATGCCAATGGCGGCTTTGCCGAAAGTAATGAATGGGTACAAATGCTAAGCGATGTTTTTAACCTTGCAGTGGTTGTGCCTGCCATGCAGGAAAGCCCGGCTTATGGTGCAGTAATATTGGGTATGGAAGCAATGGATATACCTGTTAAAAACATTAATGCTGTGCGAACTTTTTCACCCAATACTGCAAACCATGATGTGTATGTATCACAGGCAAAAAAAATGGAGCGGTTATATGAATTGGTGAAGGCCGAATTTTAATGTTACGCATCCTGCTTTTCAGCAGGGCGTATAATCATCCTCATGGATTGGTCTTTGGTAAAATACGCAATCATCCAGTTGTAAAAAGTACGTACCTGGTTGCGGTAAGTTATCAACGAAAGCAGGTGGATAAAAAGCCATGCCAGCCACGCTATCAGCCCTTTCATGTGCAACTTTGGTTTGGGCAGGTCTACCACTGCTTTGCTCCTGCCGATGATGGCCATAGAGCCTTTGTCTTTATAAGCAAATGGTTTTAGTGGTTTGTCTGCTGCCGCCAGCAAAAAATTTTTCGCAAGGTTTTGTCCTTGTTGTATAGCTACCTGCGCCACCTGTGGGTGCCCGTTTGGAAAATGTTTATCTGTTGTTTGCAAACAGGTATCCCCCACTGCATAAATATTATTGGAGCCTTGTACCTTATTAAATTCATCCACTATCAGGCGCCTTCCCCTGCCATAGCTTTCTTTAGGCAACCCTTCAAAAACCGATGCCGTAACGCCTGCTGCCCAAATTAAACTTTTGGTTGCTATGCTTTCGCCATTGGTAAAAATTACTTTGCCATCCACGTAATCTTTTACCTGGTGGTTTAACTGGATTTTTACGCCCAGTTTTGTAAGGGCGGTAAAGGTATCATGCTGGCTTTCTTTGCTCATGGGTGCAAGCACAACGTTGCCGCCATCCACCAAATATATTTCGCCGCCTTTGCCGGTAAGCATCGGGTATTCTTTTCTCAGTATGCCATTTTTCATTTCTGCAAACATGCCCGCCAACTCCACACCGGTGGGGCCGCCGCCTGCAATTACAATGGTGAGCAGCTCTTTAACTTCTTCGGGGCTATTACTTACTGTTGCCTGTTCCATATGCTCAATTAATGTATTGCGCATGTTTAGTGCATCGGATAAAGTTTTCATCGGTATGGAATGCTGCTTAACATTTTCAATACCAAAATAATTGGTTTCGGCCCCTGTTGCAAAAACCAATTGGTCATACCCAATCTCACCATCTTCCAACACTATTTTATTTTGTTCGGGCATCAGCTTTTTTAAATTGCCCAGCCTGAAGTGCACATTTTTTTTATTGGAAAATAATTTGCGGAAGGGATAGCTGATACTGGTTGGCTCCAAAAAGGCCGTGGCCACCTGGTAAATTAAAGGAGGAAAAAAATTGTAGTTGTTTTTGTCAACAATGGTAATTTCAAACCCCTCTTTGTTGGCCAGCTCCTTTGCTAAATTTACACCTGCAAAGCCGCCACCTATAATTACTATTTTCATTGAATGTTAGTTTTTTATTCATCCAAAATATACAAATTGAATGCTGGGTTACATAACAACATTTGTTATTAATTGTTGCAGTGAACCTTATCCCAATTTGATACCAGTTTTCAAAAAGGGCATTTTTTATATTTTTTAAAAACCGTGGATTTAAAACCGCAGTAACCAAATAAAAATCCCCGAAAATTATTATCCGGGGATTTTAGCTGGCTGTTTTTTTAGAACTGATATTTTAAACCTACCTGTAAACCAAGGGTATTGTTATATGTTTTTGCCCTGCCTGCAGGATAGCCTGCCACGTCATTTTTTTCAGCATTGGTAAAATCATAGTCATATCTTAAAGCAGTGTTCAGGTACACACTTTTTGTTAAAAGGAACTGCACACCGGCACTTGCTGCACCACCAAAAGTTATACTCTTGTATAAATCTTTGGTATCTGTTTTTGTTCCTTCATCTTCAGTGGTTGCTTTTGTCAGCACACTAAGCTGAGGGCCTAACTGACCGATAAACATAATTTTTTGGGCAGGGTTGGTGTTGTAACTAAACAACAGAGGAATTTTTAAGTAGTTGTTTTTTTGGTTATGGTCAACACCGGCCAATGTATATTTTTGGCCTTGAAATGAATACAGCGCATTTAAAGCTATACCCACATTATCCGTAAAATTATACTGTGCACCCAATCCTGTATTTACACCAAACTTACTTTTTGCATCAAAACTGCTATTGTCTTTATCGGTAGAATTATGCATCCACGAAAACTGTGGGGTACCAAAAACACTTACACTAAAACCCTTTTGTGCCAGGGTTGAACTTACGATTGCGAAAAGTGCCAAAGCACTTATTAATAACTTTTTCATCATTTTAAATTTTAATTGTTGTTTTTTAATTTTCATTTGTTTGTTTTTTTTGTAGCACCCTTTAGCGGTGGTGCATGCGCTGCAGTTGTTTTCATGTTATCCCATTTATATTTCCAGTTATAATTTCTTTTTAAAAGATGGAGCTGCCTAAGCAGCCCCATCTGCCTTAACCCTAAAAACCAAAACAAATCTTTACACCTGTTTAATAACCCTCTTATATCCCTTCTTCATCAGGAAAAATTTTTATGTACCGTTACATCATCTTGGGGCAACCATTGAAAAACCTGCTTTTTATCAGCCGGGTTTTTTAAAAGGTTTACGATATAATTGCCGGTGTCTGTTGTATGAAAACCTTCACCACCATTTTCATCAGGCCCTTTTTGTAAAAACAGATGATAATACTGCACGCCGAACTTCTTCGCTTCTGCTGCAAAAACCTTTGCAAGTTCCACCTGCGTGCATGCTGCAATATTTTGTAAAACATTCTCCGGGTTTGCCTCAGGGTTCACGGTATTGCCTATACTGATATATACGCCGTGGCCTTGCTTTTTCATAGTGTTCAGCAAAATGCTTGCACCAATAAAACCTGCATTAATAGTAGTATCAGTTGTGCGGTACCAATCCCTTATATCAAGCCCTGTTAAACTTGGGCATGTGCCTGCGTGTGCCAATTCAATAATGGCAATATCAATATGCCCGAATGTTTCCTGTATGTGCTCAACCAATTCTAACCCCTTTTCGTAATCAGGATAATCCATTAAAAAAATAACAAGCTTACCGCCTTTTATGGCCAACATTTCTTCTTTTAATTTCTTCATATCTGCGGCACTTAATACCGGTACAATTACTGTAGCGCCCTCTTTTAAAAGCGTAGCAATAATTCCAGCGCCGGTACTCCTGGTGCCACCTCCTACAAAACTTACTTTACCAGCTAATGACGTATCCATGATGCTTTAAATTGATACTGCAAAGTTTGCATAAAGAAGCATGCGTACCCATGTCTGAATGATGTACAGATATGTCTGTAATTCCGTTTTTTGTATTTTATTTTTTAAAAGTAAAGATGCAATGCAGAAGGCAGCGTTAGAAAAACAACAACAGCAGCAGTTAAATAAACCGGCTGTAATGCAATATAGATAAGGGTTACAAAGATTTTCTGTAATCTGTTGGGGATACTGTTGTATGGTTTTTAAAAAACTTACTAAAGAAAAACTGGTCGCTGAAGTATAACATGTCTGCCACCTGTGCAACGGAAAGGGATACATCGTTCAATAAAACTTTTGCTTCCATGATGACCATTTCATCAATAAAAACACCCGCCGTTTTGGTGGTGATTTCTTTTACAGACTGGGTAAGGTATTTTGGTGTTACAAACAGTTGCTCTGCATAATATTGTACACTGCGTTCTTCTTTAAAATGATCGGGAAGCAGTTTTAAAAAACGCATGGTAAGGTCTTCCTTCCGGTTAAATTTTATGGGTACATCCCCATTATACTTTTTGTGCAATGCAGCCAGTTCATAAATAAAGGCAGCAAAATAATGTTGTATAATATCCATACCAAATAAACTGTTGCCTGCCACATCATTTTTTTTCTTCATCATCAACAGTATCTCCTTTATAGAAACCACATCTTCCGGCTGCAATACCAAATGAGGGTTGCCATGTGCAGCAAAAACATCAAAGGGGTCTATATGTTTTTTATGGATAGCGGTATGCATTAAAAAATCGCTGGTAAAAGCCAGGCCGGATAATGTACAATCTTCCGTCATGCTGATACACTGCCGTATTGCATTTGGTGCCACAACAATTAAATCATTTGTACCAAGTTCAAACTGGATCAGGTTAAGCCTGAAATGCATCTTGCCACTGTTTACCATAAAAATAAAAAAGTGGTCGGAGCGGAAAGGATAATCAAAAGCCCCTTTTGTTTGCGGGGCTTTGTTGGTAAAAACATGTAGCCCTTC
Source organism: Ferruginibacter sp. (assembly GCA_965249755.1). Classification (GTDB taxonomy): domain Bacteria; phylum Bacteroidota; class Bacteroidia; order Chitinophagales; family Chitinophagaceae; genus Ferruginibacter. Next base: position 4,569,745 of record CBDFMT010000004.1, on the reverse strand, counting down.
AGTATATCCGGTAAGCCCGATCATTGACATCAGGTCGTTAAAAGAATGGTGTTTTATAAATTCATTTGCAGTTGCGTTCATTGCCTGGCTTTAAAAAATGCAAAGTAAAACAATCATTAAAAAAAAGTTTGTTAGTTCAGGAAAACTATACCGGCGGTACACCTTAACCCCTTGTATTCCATTTATTTTCAGGCAAAATTATCTACCTTAAAATATCTGCGGTTTAAATACGTCTTTACATTTAAGTACATACAGACATATATATTCTCCATACAGACATGGCAAACCCCGGCCATATCACTGAATTTTGCAGGTGCTAACTGAGAAGATAAATACTGATGGCTGATTTAGAAACAGTTTTTATATCGTTTCATTTTTGTTCTGCTTTTGCCTTCCATATGAGATTCACAAAAAAACTAACCATGAATACTCATTCAATGAAAAAAATAATTTTACTTCTTCTGGCACTTGGTGGTGCATACATCATTAAGGCGCAAACAATTATTACCGGCACAATAAGGGACTCTGCAACCCAAAGACCGCTGCCTTTTGTAAGCGTTTATTTTAAAGGCGGCAAAGGCGTTGTAAGTGGCGAAGATGGAACGTATGCCATTACTACTAACAGGGTTAAATTAACAACTATTGAATTTAGTTATGGTGGCTATAAGGTAATATCAAAACCGGTAACACCCGGCCAGCAAATACAACTAAACATAAACATGGAGCAGCAGGTTATGCAGGCGGTTGTGGTATCAACAAACAAACATGCCAAGTACCGCAATAAAGATAACCCCGCAGTTGAACTGATAAGGCAGGTGATAGAAAACAAAAGCCGCAACCGGATTACGGCCTACGATTTTGTACAGTATCAGCAGTACGAAAAAATGGAGCTTTCCCTTACTAATAAGCCGGAAAAGCTGATGAAAAACAAGCTGCTGAAAAACTACCAGTTTGTGCTGGAAAACCAGGACACCACTAAGATTGAGGGCAAGGCAATTTTACCCGTATACCTGGAAGAAAAGCTAAGTGATAAATATTACCGCAAAAATCCTGATAAAGAAAAAACAGTTGTACTGGGAGAGAAGAAAGTAAATTTTGGGGACTACATTGATAACAACGGCATCAGCTCCTACCTTACGAGGTTGTATACTAACATTAATGTGTACGACAATAATATATCCGTTTTAACCAACCAGTTTTTAAGCCCTATCGCTGATATGGCGCCAACTTTTTACCGCTTTTACATCAGGGATACCGTGGAGGAAGATGGTATTAAACTGGTTAAATTATATTTTACGCCACGCAACCCCAACGATTTAATTTTTAGGGGCACCATGTTTATTACCCTTGATGGAAATTATGCCGTGCAAAAAATAAACATGACCATCAGCAAAAATGCCAACCTCAATTTTACCAGGGAGCTTAAAATAAACCAGAATTTTGAGAAGGGCCCTGATGGCCACTACCATGTTATTTACAGCAACATGCTTACTGAATTTGCGCTCACTAAAAATTCATCCGGATCCATTATAGGCGAACGTACACAGTCTTTTAAAAACTACATTATTAACCAGCCTGCGCCAGACAGTATTTATAAAGGCAAAGAAGTTGTTGTTGTGGAAAACAATGGCAGCAATGCCGATAGCTTTTGGGTAAACAACCGCCACCAGCAGCTATCCGCTGTTGAGGAAAAGGTGTACACCAATATAGATAGTTTGCAAAACATGAAATCATATAAGCGGTTTATGGATATTGCCACCCTCCTGCTGGCAGGTTATAAAAATTTTGGTGGTTATGAAGTAGGCCCGGTAAATGCCTTTTATAGTTTTAACCCGGTAGAAGGTTTCAGGCTTAGGGCAGGTGGACGGAGCACCCCAAAATTTAATAAAAACCTGTATTTTGAAAACTACCTTGCCTATGGTTTTAAAGATAAAAAATGGAAATACTTTTTATCCGGTGCTTATTCCTTCAACCATAAATCCGTGTATTCTTATCCCTTAAATTATTTAAAACTAAGCTACCAATATGATACAAAAATACCCGGGCAGGATTTACAGTTTGTTGCCGAGGATAATTTTTTGTTATCCTTTAAAAGGGGCGATAACAGCAAGTGGCTGTACAACAATATTTTTAAAGCAGAATATGTAAGGGAGTTTGGCAAAAACATTTCGTACACCCTTGGTTTTAAAAACACCCGGCAAACACCGGCAGGCAGCATTAAGTTTGAGAACGAAGCCAATGACCAGCCGCTTGCAAACATTACCACAACAGAGTTATCTGGCGAGTTGCGGTGGGCACCCAACGAACAATTTTATCAGGGCAAAGTATACCGCATCCCTATTTTTAATAAATACCCCATATTTAAACTGCGGTACATGGCAGGCGTAAAAGGCTTGCTGAACGGGCAATACAGCTACCAAAGCGTAAACCTTAATATTTTTAAAAGGGTATATCTTTCTCAATTTGGCTATGCAGATGTGGTGCTGGAAGGCGGCAATATTTTTGGAAAAGTGCCCTACCCTTTACTTAACATACACCGGGCTAACCAAACCTACGCCTACCAGTTAAACTCTTTTAACCTGATGAACTTTATGGAGTTTGTGAGCGACCATTATGCATCTGCCAACATGGATTATTATTTTAACGGGTTTATTTTTAATAAGCTGCCGCTGATAAAAAAATTAAAATTACGTGAAGTTGCCAGCTTTAAGGTTCTGTATGGCGGTGTTAGAAACGAGAACAACCCAGACATTACCCAAGCCACTTTAAAATTTCCTGACAAAGATGGTGCACCAACAACCTATACTTTAAACAACGGGCCTTACATGGAAGTAAGCGTAGGCGTTGCCAATATTTTTAAACTGATAAGGATTGATTTGGTGAAACGCCTGTCTTACCTCGATCATCCTGATGTGTCGCAATGGGGCATACGTACAAAAGTTAAGTTTGATTTTTAAAGCAGGGTGACGGCAATATTTTAGGGGTGCATATCCCGGCCCATTGCCGGGATTTTTTATTACATTCATTTTTATGACAGCAGAAAATATTATCGCCGTTACGGTAACCTTTGTTAAAAACACCCTCCATGGCGCAGAAGGTGGCCACGATTGGTGGCATATTGAACGGGTTTGGAAGAATGCCGTTTTAATAGCAAGAGAAGAAAAAGCAGATATGCTGGTGGTAACCCTGGCTGCCTTGCTCCACGATATTGCCGATTCGAAATTTTATAATGGTGATGAAGAAGCAGGACCGGTAAAGGCCACCGCCTTTTTAAAAAACCTGGAAGCAGATGAAAATATCATTGCCCATGTAATCAGCATCATCCGGAATATTTCATTTAAGGGCGGCAATTTTACAGCAACCTTTTCCAGCCCGGAGCTTGATGTGGTGCAGGATGCAGACCGCCTTGATGCACTGGGTGCTATTGGCATAGCAAGGGCTTTTAATTACGGCGGTTTTAAAAACAGGGAAATTTATAACCCTGCTATTGCGCCAGACCTGCACATGGACAAAGAAAAATACAAGCACAGCAACGCCCCCACTATCAATCATTTTTACGAAAAATTATTGTTGCTTACCGGTAAAATGAACACCGCAACGGGCAGGCGTGTGGCAGCACAACGGCATGCCTTTATGCAGCAATTTTTAGATCAGTTTTATAAGGAATGGGAAGGGGTGGTTTAATATTGGTTATTAAAATTTTTAAAGCCAGGATTTTAATTAGGGTAGTCCTACCTTCTCTTTTTATATTTTATTTTATCAAAAACCCAATAGGTAAGTTTGGCAGATAAGATGCCCAAACCTGCACCAGCCAGTACTTCTGTAAGCAGGTGTTCTTTGTTATAAATCCTGAGCACCGCAACAGATGTGGCTACCAGGTAGCCGCTGTAACTCAGTACCGGGCTGGTATTTTTAAGTTCCTGGTGCAGCAGCTCTGCACCCCTGAAGGCATTGACCGTATGCCCGGATGGAAATTTAGAACCTTGTGTATTGTACTCTGGGATACCTTTTGAAATTTTTCTCATTACAAAACCAGCACTGCCCGCAATAAGGAGTGAGCCTGCATCTAAAATAAGGTGCTCTTTAAAACTATGCCTTGTTTTTACATTCAGGGCATCCATCAGGTACACCGATGCGGAGGGTGCCCATTGCAGGTAGTCATCAGCATTGGTATTAAAACCTGCATGGTTCCTGCGTATGCCGGCCATCAGGTTATCATCGGTTTGCTGAATGCCTTTTAATACCGGTTTTAAAGAACCATACACAATACCGGCTGCCGGTATAATGGTACCTGCTGCGTTAAAATAATGCTGCCGGGTATAGCCGGTGTCCCTGGCATTTTCCTGCGCATACAAGTAAATGTTACCTGCCAACTGCACCAGCAGGCAAACCTTTAAATACAATATCATTTTTCTCATAACCGGTAAACGTTTTTTTGTTGGCGCACATTATAAAAGCAGTGGTTTAATAACCGATAAATCGTTGTTGAATTGTACAAAAGTGGCCGGATAGCCGGGTGCGATTTTACCAATAACATCGTCCATTTTTAATGCCTGTGCAACCCTTGTATTGGCCATCTTTACTGCTTCGCCAATGGGTACATTCAGCTCCCGTACTGCATTGCGTACCGCATCTGCCATGGATATGGCGCTGCCTGCAAGGTTGCCTTCGCTGTTGCGGTATTGCCCGTTTTGCAGGGTTGCATCAAACTGCCCCCAGTTAAAACGGGTTACTTTTTCACTTAAAAATAAGGCGTCACTTATCAAAATAAATTTATCCTTTTTCATGGTGTACGCAAGCCTTGCCGCCGCATAATCACAATGGTGGCCATCTAAAATTACCGGGGTAAATACTGTATCGTTTAAAAGGGAAGCACCCACAAGCCCGGGCTCCCGGTGGCCAAATTGCGTCATGGCATTGTACAGATGGGTAACGAGGGTTATGCCCTTTGCAAAATAATGTTGTGCCTGCCGGTACGTCATATTGCTATGCCCTGCCGAAACCACAATGCCACTTTCCAGCAGCATATCCAACTGGTTATCTGTAAAACATTCCGGTGCGATGGTAATCAGTTTTATAACCCCTTTGCCATAACGGATAATTTCTTCCAACTCTGCATCCTGCGGCTTGCGTACCAGCGTAGCCAGGTGTGCCCCTCTTTTGGCAGGGCTTATAAATGGCCCTTCAAGGTGCATGCCCAGCACCCCATTATTATACTTGTTGCGGTAATTTTTTATGGCTTCAATACCAGCTAAAATATTTTCTTTATCAGAGGTGATGAGGCAGGGCAAAACATGGGTGGTACCGTATTGCAGGCCGCTTGTATAAACATCATGTATAGCTTCTTCTGTAGGTGTTTGTGTAAAATAAAATTGCTCACCACCGTTAATGTGCAGATCAATAAAACCAGCCGTAAGATGGTACCCTTTTGTATCAACTGTTTCACAATTTTCGGGTACTTGTGTTTGCACAGCAACTATAACGCCATCGTTTGTAACAACTGTTGCACCCTGCAACACTTCGCTTCCGTTATGGATGGTTGCGTTTATAATGGCCTGTTGCATACCTTACATTTTATCGGTAAAAATAGGGCATCAGCCAGTAACCGCAGCAACCTTTTTACATAACAAACGGTTGCTTTTTTTACACGGATCCTCTCAAATACCAGTAAAGAAATATCTTTCCGAAAAATATCAGCAATGAAAAAAATAATGATATGCCTGATGGTTACCTGCATCCTATCGCAGCAAACGCAGGCCCAGCAAACACCCGTTGCCATAACAGATAGCCTGCCCCTGGAAAGCAACGGCTTTAAAATGGGGTACATTGTTTTAAATACAACAGAAAAAGAAGTAGGCGACAAAGGAAATTTTAGCCGCTACCAGTTACAGTTTTATGTTACCAATACCACCACCGAACCAAAAATAACCTGGTACCGGCAGGGCTTTAATTTGCCGGACAATGATCCCTCGCCGCTGCTTGCCCGGTTCAATTGCATTAATGCCACAGGTGCAAGGCTAACCACCAAAGAGGCACAGGTGCAGGCAAAAGCCTGTTATGTTATGGCCAAGGTAGATGATAAAGATTGCAGCAACGGAAAAACTGCACAAAATAAACGACAGGTACAAATAGGCTACTGGATAAAACCAGGTGAAACCATTGCCGCCAAAGCCATAGTAATTGTACCGCTTAACCAACAGCCCGATATTAAAGTAACACTTTTGTACAATAATATTAATTGAGGTGATTGGCTGATTGATCGTGGTGAGCAGTTGGTTTTTGTCTTGTCTTAATATAGGTTTACGCTTTAGTAACTAAAACGAACGAGCAATATTTTGAGAGGTCGATTAACCACGAAAGCAAAAATCGTTAGAGCGATAAAAAGAGACTTTTGAGCCTGATTTAAATAGGCGGCAAAAAGAAAACATTCTTAATTGATTGTATGCAATTAATATGCAAATGGTAAATAAAATAATTTAAAAAATAGACCTTAAAATTCATCCATCAACCTAATTTACAATCCTATTTTTAATGTGGCATCATCACTTTTTTGATCAATTGAAGTATGGACAGATTGATACTATCCGAGGATGAAACATTGATACCACTATAAATGATGTGATATCTTTATAAAAGCCATTAAAATAATAGGGTAATGCAAATGGAATTTAAAAATATAAAACCGCACAACAAACTTCAACCTTACATTGAAAAAATGTGGGTATTTAAAAGCAGCGGAAAACTACCAATCGAAGATCTAAAACTAGTAGTGCCAAACGGAAATATAAAATTAACTTATACATTTATTAACGGTATAAAAGCTTATGTAAACAACAAAATAATCACAGCAAAAGAAGGTATGGTAACTGTAACCGGAATTGTTGACATGCCTTTAACCCTGGATACTGAACACGATTGTTATACAGAAACGATAGGAATTGAATTCAATCCTAAAGGTGCCTATCGTTTTTTTCAATTCAACCTCAGCAAAGCTAAAAATGACATTATCGATCTGAAGGATATTTTGGGCGTTAAGGGTAAACAATTAGAGGTAAAAATCTTAAATACCGAAATGATTTTGGAAAAATTAAAAGTGATACAGGACTTTTTAATTCAAATACTAATGCAAAGTTCCAGCGATATGATTTTTGAATTTTGTATTGATAAAATCATTTCAACAAACGGAATGATAACGGTAAAAGAATTGGAAAAAAAAACGGGGTATAGTACCCGATGGTTAAACAAAAAGTTTTTACAAAATGTAGGCATCAGCCCCAAAAATTTATCCTCACTCATTCGCTTTGGTGAATGCTACCGTGCCCTTACTTCAAAGGATGGAAATGTTATGAAAAATGAATATTACAATTATTATCATGATCAGTCACATTTTATAAAAAATTTCAAACAGTACACAGGCCTGTTACCATCCGGGTTTAATTCCCATCTCAGCGATTTCGGCCAACAGTACTATCAAATCTGATAATTCCGATTTGTACAATCCGTTAGATTTTTTTCTCCGCAATTTTGTATTATGTAAAACAATGCGTTATGGTAATTTCAATAACATAGTTTAGAACCCGGTTTTGATAAGCTAAAAAATTTATTAAAAGTCCTTAAAAAAAGATTGGTTTAGTGCCTACGCCTTGAAGGATTTGGGTTATTTACCTCACGACATGAGTGGGTGCTACGCCCGTGTTAATACAGAAGGAAATTAGTCCCGATTTACTACACACCATAATATAAAACTTATGAAATCAAATATAATATCAGTCGTATTCTTTTTGCTTTTACATGCAAATAGCAACGCTCAGGTTACTACTGCTTCAACGACTTTAAAAACTATAAATATGTCAAAAGTTGTTTTTGGAAACCATTCAGCCGTTAGGGTTGCAAAGTCGGCACGATCAAAAATCAGAAATTTCTATATCGACATTCTTGGGGCTAAATTAACGAGAGAGTTTCCTGACAAAGACGATATTCAGATTGGCGATGATTTTTTTATAGCATTCTTGTATGCGTCGGGCAATGCGAAAAGTGCAGACAAAGGTGTTACCTATGCGGCAGAGAGTGTACTTAGCAACGACGATTTTTTAAAATCTGTTTTCCTTGAGTTAAAAACGGACAATGTAGAAGCAATGAAAAAGAAAATCATTGATTTTGGAGTAAAGGTGCTGCATGTGCCAGACTCACATTTATATTTTCAGGCGCCAGGCGGGCAAGTGTTTAGATTGGTGGCAATAGGCGAAGACTTGAGCAAATATGAAAGATGATGATCGGCAATTTTGCTTTAATGGTTGGTATACCTGCTTGCATGGCAACTAAGTATGTTAACTTTAATGGGCAAATGAAAGGAGGGCTTAAAAAGCCCTCCAGGTATAAAAAAAATCCCCCCATTTTTACTTCGCCCCCGGCGGACAATTGGCCCTTAAATAGTGGGTGTATAATGTAACGAGGTGCAGCCCTGTACCGGGGCCTTCAGAAATTTCGTGGGTGCGGTTGGGGTATGCCATAAATTGAAATTGCTTGTTGTATTTTATCAGTTCGTTCAGCAATACTTCTGCATTGCTGTAATGCACATTATCATCGCCTGTGCCATGAATGTACAACAGGTTTCCTTTTAAGTTTTTTGCATAATAAATGGGCGAGCCTTTTACAAAATCATCCATGTTTTCTTGCGGCAAACCCATGTAGCGCTCCTGGTAAATATTATCATAAAACAATTGGTTGCCCACGGCTGCAATGGCAATGCCCGTCTTAAAAATATCCGGGTATTGAAACATTAAATTAAGGGTAGAGGATCCGCCGCCGCTCCAGCCCCACACTGCCACACGGTCTTTATCAAACCAGGCAGGGGCAATAATTTTTTTTGCGGCCATGGCCATGTCCCTCACATTAATGCTGCCTATTTTACGGTAAATAGCTTTGCGCCATGCAGCACCTTTTAAAGAGGGTGTGCCACGGTTATCTACCGCTACCTGAAAATACCCGTCTTCGGACATATCGCCGGTGTACAAAAAGTTTTGATGGTTGCCGTACATGTCGCCAACTGTTGTTGCGGCAGGCTCGCCATACACATAAAAAACAACCGGGTATTTTTTGGTGCTGTCAAAGTTTTTAGGGCTGCTTATCCAGGCATCAAGGGTAACGCCATCTTCTGTTGTTACCGTTGTATATTTTACCGTACTGTTATTATCTGTTTTAATAGTTGCTGCAATGCTTTTGGCATTGTCTGTCGCCACATGCCCTGGCAGTGCTATCCACTCTTTTACCCTTGGGGTATTGTAGTTGCTAAAGCTATGGCTTGCCCATTTGCCATTGGGCGAAATGGTATAACTATGGGTACCCTTTAAACCGGGCGGCGATACAAGTGCTGCCTTACTTTTGCCATCCATTTTTACTTTGTACAAATACAATTGTGTGGCATTGTCCGGCGATGCCATAAAGTAAATTTCATTGGCAGTTTCATCAATGCATTTAATAGATTCAATATCGTAGTTGCCAATGGTGAGCAAGGTTTCTTTTTTGCCATCGCTGCTTACTTTGTACAGGTGCCGCCAGCCATCTTTTTCGCTTACCCAAATAAAGGCTGCCTTATTGTTTACCCATTCCCATCCGGTGGGGTCGTCATCGTTCCAGTAACTTTTAATTTCAATCCACGAGGTGTTGTTTTCTGTATAAAAACTGTTGCTGCTGCCATCTGCAACATTGCAGTAAAAAAGTTTGCTTTCCTGCTGCTTGCGGTTTAGCTGCTGCACCACCAATGTTGTATTGTTCACCCATTCCATCCTTGGCAGGTAATGCTGTTGTGGGTCGCCTTCTATGGCCATCCACTGTACGGGGCCGCCTGCTGCATTAACAACACCAATCTTAACAGGCGAAGGTGCTTCGCCCACTTTGGGGTATTCAACAGGCACAACATGGGAGTAGTTGGAGTCTGTGGTGTTAAGCATATAGTAGTCCCGTATCTTGGTGGCATCAACCTGCCAAAAGGCTATACTGCTGCCATCGGGCGACCATCTGAAGCCATCCCTGCAACCAAATTCTTCTTCATACACCCAATCAAAAGTACCATTAATCAGTTTTCGTGTACCGTCTAACGTTAGCTGGGTTGTTTTACCGGTAACAATATCTTCTGTAAATAAATTATGGCCGCTTACGTAAGCAACCCGTTTTCCATCTGGAGAAAATTTGGCATACATCAGCGATTGCGAAGGGTACGCCTTGCCCACTTGCACAAGTTTGCCAGACGGGATATCAAGCACCCAGTAATCGCCCCTGGTATTGTAGCGCCATACTTTTGCTGTGTTGGTAAAAACCAATAGTTTGGTATTATCTGTACTAAATGAAAACGATGCCACACCCAATGTTTTGGAAGGTGATATGGCCAGTTGCTGTTCCTTTACAATGGCCGTTGCCACGCCGGTCTTAATATCCATCTTTGCTATGCCGCCATCTTTTTTAATATAGTACCCGTTGCCATCGGGGGTAAATTGTGTAACTGCTTTGTATTGGCCGCTTGCCCATTGCACCGTAAAAACAATTACTGTTAACAGGATAAACCGCCGTGTTGTAAAATGCATGCTGATAAATTTTAGTAAACTAAATTAAGGCAATTAGCAGGTGGATGTTTTTTATGCCATAAATATTTTACAAATGTTTAAGGTGTTATTGTGGTGATGAAGGTTTTAAAATGAACGAAGCGGTTAGCCGCAATGCATGCGCACATCAGAAATACTTAATTTTACAGGATGGAAAAAGAGAAGCTGCGTATAGATAAATACCTGTGGGCAATACGGCTTTTTAAAACGAGGGCGCAAGCTGCAGATGCATGTGATGGCGGCAAAGTAAAGCTAAGGGGCGAAAATGTTAAGCCCGGTAAAGCCGTAACTGCCGGTGATGAATACGAGGTAAAAACAGAGGCAAAAAAATGGTTGATAAAAGTGGCCGCCTTGCTGGACCACCGGGTGCAGTACAGTGAAGCTATAACGTATTATACCGATATTACACCTGCAGATGAACTGGACAGGATACAGTTTCAGGCGGCTGTTTTTAATACCGGCAAACGTATGAGCAAACAGGGCAGGCCAACCAAAAAAGATAAAAGGGATATTGATGGCTTTATGGATTTTTAACCGTTTGCAATTCCTGATTTTAATTTTATGATGAAGATTGATATTATAAGTGTTGTGCCCGGTTTACTGGAAAGCCCGTTTTCGCATTCCATTATGAAACGGGCCCGTGATAAAGGTTTGCTTGAAGTAAACTGCATTAACCTGCGTGACCATACCACTTACGCAAGGGCACAGGTGGACGATTACCAGTTTGGCGGCGGCGCAGGTATGGTTATGATGATTGAACCACTGGTAAATGCCATTGAAAGCCTTTCGCAGAAAACAGCTTATGATGAAGTAATTTTTTTAACGCCTGATGGCGAAACATTTAATCAGCAAATAGCCAATCAGCTTTCTATGAAGCAAAATTTGTTGTTGGTTTGCGGCCATTACAAAGGGGTTGACCAACGCTTTAGGGACCACTTTGTTACAAGGGAAATATCCATCGGGGATTATGTTTTAAGCGGTGGCGAACTGGCGGCGGCGGTGTTAACGGATGCCATCGGCAGGTTGTTGCCCGGCGTTTTAAATGATGAAACTTCTGCCCTTACCGATTCTTTTCAGGATAATTTATTGGCACCTCCGGTGTATACCCGCCCTGTAGCATTCAGGGATTGGAAAGTGCCTGACATTTTACTAAGTGGCAACCATGCTAAAATTGAGCAATGGCGCTATGAGCAAGCGTTACAACGCACCACCGAAAAGCGGCCAGACCTGCTGGACAAGGCGCAGCCCTAAATTAAATGGGCATAATGCTTAAAATATTTGGATGAAAAACCTTCACTCATTATCTTTGCCGTCCTTTAACAATACGCCGCGTTGGTCAAGAGGTTAAGACGCCTCCCTTTCACGGAGGAATCACGGGTTCGAGTCCCGTACGTGGTACAGCTTTAAAAGCCTTTCAGCAATGAGGGGCTTTTTTAGTTTGCCCCATCCATCTTTCCAGCCCATCCATCTTTCCACTGCAATAACGGTAACAATCCCTGCTGTGTAGGCAACCAGATCAATCCATTGAAAAGTGCTGCCAAAAATAACCCTGGCAAGCATTGAACGTTCCAGGCCAAGGATGCGTACAAAATGAAAATATTGGGATATTTCTACCAAGTAAGAAAACAGCAAAACAAAAACTGCTGCAGGCAACACCGGCACTTTAAAGAAGGACTGCAGGCCACAGTATAAAAGTATCGTTACCATGTAATCACCAATGTATGGGCGCACAATGCTGTCGTGTACATATACCGCTATCAGTACTTCTATAATAAACAATACAATTGCAGCAATAAAATAACGTAACCTTACATACATGGCTTAATGATATTAGGCCGGTAGCCTGGGAATGATTGCTTAAAAGTGCCGCTGCTACAGCTTTGTGGCGGTATCCTTTACCTTCTTTTTAAATAAATTATTCATCAGCCCTTTAATAGATTCCTGCGGCTTTATGGTTTGTTTGGTGGAATCTGCAGGGTCTTTTTTTGGGCCCAGTATTTGTTTGGCCAGTTCTTCTTTAGCTGCCGCAACGGCCTGTTTTTTTACAGATGCTATCGTATCTTTTACCGCACTGGTAATGGCCAGTTTCGTACTGTCTATTTTTGCTTTGGCAAAATCAGTAACCTGTTGTTTCAGTTCCGCAGCAAGGTTTTCTGCACCTTCTTTTAAATTTGTTTTTACCACCGGGTTTTTAAAAAACCCGCCAAGGTTAAGCTTAAGGTTAATGATATCGCCAACTTTAATGGGTACGCCTCTGTTAGTGGCCTGCCCCACCAGATTATTTACCAATTGGTTGCCCTTATCGCCCATAAGTGCACGGGGTAATTTCATGTTGATTACATAATCAAGCGACTGGTCAAAACCCTGCAGGCCGCCTATTTCCATATCAATACCATTTACTTTTATTGTAAAAGGCTTTACCATTACTTTACCGTTGCTGAACTCGATATAATTTTTTACATCTTTCAAAGTAATCTGTTCCAGCGATTTTACATTTAATGCAGACGCTATCTTTTCCAAAGGTGCAAACTTGCTGAGGAAACCTTCAATCAGCAACAGGTTGCCATTGCCGGTAAGTGTCGCCAGGTCGGGCATCATATTATCGCCAAGCTTACCGTTAAGTGTTAGTTGTGAGGTGAGTTTACCGGCAATAAATTTACCAACCGGCATAATGGTTTGTATGGTATTAAAAGCAGCAAATGTTTTTTGTACGTCCACTTTATCAACGTTATATACCAGGCTGATATCAGGCTTCTTTTTGCTGGCCTTGGTGGAGTAACTTCCGTTAATAACCATGCTGCCATCAAGTGCATTTCCTTTTACATCTGCAATGGTTACGGTTTCGTCATTTATTTTGAGGCTGCCCGAGAGGCCGGTGATATCCACTTTATCATAATGCAGTTTACCTACCGCAGTATTCAGCAATATATTTAAATTGGCCGGTACGGGGAAAGGCGCAGCAGCAGCGCCTTTGGCGGCCGTATCTGCAGATGTGCCCATCCAGTCGTTAAGGTTTATATTATCTGCATTAACGTTAAGGCTTGCGTTTAAAGGCTTGCCCTGCAGCATATAATTCAGCAAATTATTAATCTGTCCGCTGCCACTGAAGTTGGAGGATAGGTATTGTCCGCTCAGGGATTTAATATCCACTTTTGCCGGGGTAAATGCTGTGGAAAGGGTGCTGATTTTTACACCCGTGGGATAGTCTTTTGCCACATACAAAAAGTTATTGAGGTCAACTGTGCCACCTGCTGCAAAGGCATCAAATTTTTGCTGCTCAATGTCTTTTACATTTCCTTTTACAAACACATCTGCGTTAAGAAGGCCACTTAATTTTGTGCCTGCTTCCAGCTTTACCATCTGTGCCACTTTTGCAAGATCGAGTTTACCTTTTGCAGCGGCATCTACAAACATATTGCTGATGGGTTTTTTAATAAGCAGCCGTATATCGAATGGCTCGTTGTCCATTTCAATATGTGCCTTCTCAATATTTATCACGGTATTATCGGTTATGCCATCGGGGTTATCTACCTGTGCTTTAATATTAATTTGTTGCAAAGGTTTGGGCAAATCAGGGTATTGAAAAAAGCCGTTTTTCACTTCCATATCCACATGGTATGCAGGCATGGATGTTTCGCTATAAATGCCTTTTACAAAACCATCGAAAATTGCCGTGCCGCTGGTTTTTATTTTACTAAAATCATTTTTATAAATAGCTGGTACCAGCGACAAAATATTTTTAAAATCGGTTGACGGTGCCTTAAACTTTATGTCCATACCATACCCTTTATCACCAAGGTTTTTAATGGAGCCTTCCCCCGAAACCTGAAGGTCGTTTACAGTAATTTTATCCGTTTTAAAACTGTAGGTATTGGTTTTGTTGTCAACCTGTATATCCGCACCTGCCGTGGCTTTGGCGTTGGATAGATAGGTAACCCCACCATAGCCCACCGTTACCGCATCTGCACTGGTGGTGGTTTTAAGGGTAAATAAAACGGAGGTAAAATCGCCACTGCCCTCATGGTTTAAATTATTGATTTCTGTGGATATGCCAGCCGTTTCATCTTTGTAAAGAATATATGCATTGTGTACTGCATATTGCTGTAAGGCCATCTTAAAAGGCTTCTCATTTCCCGGGGTTGCAGCAGCGGTATCGGGCTTCATAATATCCCAGTTTACCAGGCTATCTTTATTCACCAGGGCATGTACCCTGGGCGATTCGGCAACAACCGAATAGATGGTCATATCCTTGCCCTTGATAACGCTCATAATGTTAAGCGCCGCATCAATGCGTTTGGCTGCTATCAGCGTATCTTCTGCAAAAGGGCCGGTACCAATTATACTTAAACCATCGAGGCCTACGGCCACTTTTGGAAAATGCCTGAAGAAGGAAATATCTACCTCTTTAAAATCAACTTTTGCATTTATCTTTTTATTAATCTCCTTTTTTACAAGGCTTACAATCTGGTTTTTAAAAAGATAAGGTGCTGCAAAAGCCGCTACAATAATAATAAGCAGAAAGATAAAAAGCAGCTTGATAATTTTTTTGAACATAGGTATCGTTTTGGGGGAAGATGGTTAATTGGGACAGTTATTTTAACGGGTTATTTTTTGGTATGTGTGATGAAAAGGGGCATGCAAAAGCATTGAAATTCTTTTTCAGCTAAATGCCATTTTACAATCCTTTTTAAAAACGTTGTTTGATACAAATAATTGTAACGGATTAAGAATGAAAAGAAGCACAATGCACCTGTTTTTTTGATTGGCCCCACCCTGAAAATAATTGGATTAATCCAGCGGTACTTCGGAGTGCTGTTCTGGTATTTGCACATCTGTAAAACCTTTACGCAACAGCCTTTGCTGAAAATCGAGCTGTACGTTATAATCACCATGCACAAGGAATAATTTTTTAACCTTTGCTGCATCCTGGCAGGCCAAAAACTGGCAAAGGTCTTCGTAATCCCCATGGGCGCTCATACTCCGCATCTCCCCTATTTCTGCATTTACTTCATGCTCCTGTCCAAAAATATTTACTTCTTTTGGGCGCTTCATTAACCTGCCACCCAATGAGCCGGGTTCGCAATAACCGGTTAATAAAATAGTGTTACGGCTGTTTTCAATATTGTTGCTGATATGGTGCTTTATCCTTCCTGCATCTGCCATGCCGCTGGCCGAAATAATAATACAAGGGCCTTTGTAATAATTAAGGTTTTTAGATTCTTCTACCGAATTAATAAATTTTAAACCTTTAAAACTAAAAGGGTCATCATCGTTAAGCAATACTTTTTGTATGCGCCCATTAAAATAGTTTGGATAACTTTTTATAATTTCTGTAGCCGTAATGCTGAGGGGGCTATCCACAAAATAATCCAGTGGCGGCAGGCGGCCTTCCAGTTCAAGCTGGTTAAGGGCGTACAATATTTCCTGTGTGCGGCCTACACTAAAAGCAGGCATAATAAGTTTACCTTTTTTTGATGTGCAGGTATGGTTAATCCATTGCAGCAACGCATCTGGCGTGGGGTTGTGTTCATCATGCAGGCTGTTGCCATAAGTGCTTTCAATGATGATAAAATCTGCCTGCGGAAACTTTTCCGGCGCCCTTAAAATTACGTCCCGGTAACGGCCAACATCGCCGCTGAATGTTAGCGTGGCTTCCTTTCCATTTTCTGTAACCTTCAGGTGCACCGCTGTGCTGCCGATGATGTGGCCGGCATCGGTAAAGCAAAATGCTATGGACTCATCAATAGTGCACCATGTGTTATACTCCACCGTTTCAAAATGGGTAATTACATTTAATGCATCCGTTGTTGTGTACAATGGCAAAAGGTTAGGCAACCCCTGGGATGCCCTTCTTTTATTGATGAAGCGAAGGTCGCTTTCCTGTATACCTGCAGAGTCTTCCATTAAAACCGTAGCTAAATCCTTAGTGGCCGGTGTTGCATAAACCTTTCCATTAAAACCATCTTTTACCAACTTAGGTATAAGGCCGCTATGGTCAATATGTGCATGCGATAAGATAAGGTAATCTACAGCGGCGGCATCAAAACCAAAGTTGGCATTAAGACCATTGGTATCGTCGCCCATGCCCTGGAACATACCGCAATCAAGCAAAACTTTTTTACCATTGGTTAAAGTGAGCAGGTGTTTTGAACCGGTAACTGTTCTTGCAGCACCATGGAAAGCAATTTTCATCGTTGGCTTTTTATTATTCAAGATAGTAAAAAGACCGGCATTGCTTTAAATATTATTGGCCTGTGATAAAGCTATTTAACAGTAATTGTAAAACTGCATGCTGCGCCGCCTAATGGAGCAGGGCCAATAATGGATGGTGTAAAGGTATAATCGCCGCTTGCCGTTGGTTTACCGGTACCTTTTAATGCTACATTTTGAGAACCTGTTGTGGTAAAAACCCCGGTAGAAGAAAAAACCATTCCACCGCTGGTACCCGTACTGATTGTATAGCCACCTGGTATGGTAATATACGCCCTGATGGTGACAGAATCGGCGTTGGTAAGTGCAGTGTTGGCAACATAATCACCGGCCACTACAAAGTTGCATTGTGTAGTTCCATTGGTGCCCGTACCCGATTCCAGCACATAGGTTGCCAACGGCCCATTGGTTAGAACAGATAAAGAAAAGCTACAGGAAGAAGTACCCGAATTAGGCATAAATATTAAATCCCTTGAATCTGCAGGGGTACCTGAACCTTTTAATACGATAGCCTGGCTGCCTGTTGATGCAAATGTTCCAGATGCGGAAAAGCTAATGCCATCGAGTGTATCCGTTTTAATGGAGAATGCACCCGGCGTTGTTACGGTAACCTTAAGCTCAACCGTATTTTCGGCGGTTAATGCAATACCGGCAATATAGTTACCGCTAAGTATTGCCCCGGCGCAATTAGAATTGGCGCCCACAAAACTGTATACCGATTTAGTTACGCCAGCTGGCGTAACGGACACAGTAAAGGAACACGAAGGGTTACCTGTTGCACTAAAAGTAAAGATACCATCAGCAGAAGGGGTGCCACTGCCAGAGAGTACAATTGTTTGATTGCCTGTGGTAGTAAAATTTCCGGAAGCGGAAAACACCATACCATTATTACCATTGGTATTAATACTGTAGGCCCCGGTATCAGCCACATTTACCTGCACCTGGACCCTGTTGCCGGTATTTAGCGGAGTAGACACTGTGTAGTTACCGCTAACTACATATGCTGAACAGCTATCGCCGTTTTTAATAAAGGTATAATTAGCCGTTGTGAGTGGGCCACCTTCAAAACTGTAGTCTTTGGTGCAACCTGTAATTAAAAATGCGGAAAAAGATATGAATATTAAAAGCTTAACAAAGTGTGACATCAGTATGAGGTTTATAAAATTACGAACATGGCATATAGCGTGCCTGATAATTAAATAACGCTGCTTAATTTTAAACATTATGGCACTCCATGATGTGCAGGATACGAATTGTTTTAAAAACCCGAGTAAAACCGGTTTTTAGCAAAACCCTTTAAAATTGTTAAACCTGCAATCCGCTGCCAATAGCATTACGTAACTGAAATAATTACAGTTCAATCCCATTAAAAACAACCTTCTGCCACTCTAAAAAAAATGCTGCTTTACAGTAGTTGTTTACCCTCTTACCCATTTGTATTTACAGTCCATCAACACAGCTTGTAACTGCGCTTGCAGTTTGCCTGCTATTACTATATCTAAAAACGTTTATCATGAAAAGATTTATCGCTACTGTTGCATGCCTTGTCTTCGTTCTTTCAGGCATTGCCCAGAAAAAACACCAAAGAAAAAATATGCCGGTTGATTCAGCTTTGCCCGTTATCAATATTGTAAAGGAACCGAGGTTTATGGTGAACCTGCACAGCGGCTATTCCATGGGGTTAGGGTCTACTTTTAAATTTTATCCTGATGATGTTAGTGCAATTGTTGTAAATAAAAACGGCAACGGGGTTCCGGTAAAAAGTGTTACTTATGCCAACCCAACAAAGGGTTTGGGCGATGGGTTTAAATTTGGTTTTGGGGGCTCGTATATCGTAAATGATTTTATAAATGTGGGGCTCGATTTTGATTACTTCAACAGCACTATAAGAAAGAACAGGGACTCCAGTTTTCACCAGATAAATATTTCATCCGGCGCCGGCTCAGCAGATGAATACAAGTACTCAGAAAGAAATACGATCTCCTACAACGCAACACTGTTAAGCGTTACACCAAGTATTACCTTTAAGGCCATCTCCAGGCCCAAATGGTTTTTATACAATAAACTTGGTGCGATAATAACCTTCAGGCCAAACAGTTTGCAGGATGATATCACCACTTCAAAAACATCTATGGGCTGGCAGGGGTTTTATAAAGACACCACCAACAGCACCTACAAAAAATATGAATGGAGCATTAAGAACCCTGCATGGGGTTTTATGGGTGCCTTCGGCGGACAAATAAAAATAGCAGACAGGGTAAGGCTTTTTGCAGAATTGCAGTTTTCACACATCGTATTTGTAATACAAAAGAGAACGCTTAAAGATTATGTGGTAAACAAACAGCACGTGGAAAATAATTTTTCGACCAGTGAAAGGGTGCTTGAATTTGTACCATCTTTTTCAACCACCACCGCAACTGTAAACCCGGATATGCCTTCTCAAACCCTGATACAAAGGATACCGATAACTTATGTAGGTTTGCAGGCTGGCATAGCTTTTCAATTTAAATAAGACAGTTATGCAAACGAGCGCCGCCCAATATAAAGAATACAAAACACAAGCTTTGGTACCAGAAACCCTTACTGAAAGCAGCCGCACAGCAAACAACATCTGGATCTACATCCCGGTATTTGCTGCGGCTATTTGTTTGTGCAGCCTGCTTATTAACCTGGATGTATTTGGTGAAACGCCCTACCTCACAAAAAAAATTATTTATGCTTTGTTGTTTGCCGCAGCAGGTACTGCACACATCATTTTGTTTAAAAAATTTTTGCCACAGTTGTATGCAGGTAGCGCATGGGTAGTTGCAACAGCAATAGGCGTTTCCATTTTGGTTACCGGCACAGTTTGTTATTTAAGTTTGTGGCTGTCGGGTTTTGGGAGGCCACTGCTGTTTTTCACTGGCACTTTGGGTTTTATATTGCCGCTTATTATCTTATTGCTGTGGCGTTCATATACTTTGGTTACCGAAAAAAACTATACCGCCTGGCATTATGATGAAAGCTACGCTGGCGCTGATAAAACACCCGTTACCCTGGATAGCCTGAGGATACACATCCTAGTAAAAATGGGCTATTTTGATGCAGAAGAAAAAGCGTTTGAAATAACCGTGATGGGGCAAAGTACTTTAGATAAAGCCTTTCATCAATTTATACAACAGCAACAGGCAAAGAATATAAAAATACACCTGGCCAATTACCGCAATGAGTTCTACGGATGGCGCTTTTTGCTGTTAAAAAAGTTGGGCACCACGTTGCTAAACCCATACTTGCCGCTGAATGAAATTGGCGTAAAACCAGATGATACCATTATTGCGGAAAGAATTAAAATAACAGGTTAATACACCCTTATCACATAAAAAAATATGATTATGGAGACTGGCAGTTTAGATAAGCGAAAAAAAATTGTTGGCTTTACCCTGCTCCTGCTTGGCCTTGGCTTTGTAATTTTTTTACTGCTGGCTAATTTTGGTGTGGGCGTTAAAAAAACGGGCAGTGTTGAAAAGGCTGTACCACCATCAACGCCAATAGCTGCACCTGCGCCGGTCGATTTCAGCAATTTAATTGATGATAACAGTGTGCTGATGGCGAGGTTGCAGGCTGTGCAGTTGCTGGACCAGCAATATGCAGATATGATTGTGCAGGATGGCAGCAAAACACAACTGGAAAATTTGGGCACCCAAATTTATGCAGGCGAAGAATTGTTGCGTGGCTCCATTGATAGTTTGGCACTTAACCCACCGTTGCCATCAGGCCATAGTGCCGATGGATTGTTTAATGCCATACTTTCTTCTTACAAATCTATTTTGGAAGACAGGGGCAGCATTGGCAGTTTGCGTGCAGCAGCCCATCTTGATAAAATTAATTTAACCCCTGAAGAGATTGATATGCTAAAAGTTCAAAACCAATTAAAAGAAAAAAATGACCGCATAACAGCACTGGAAAATGAAATTAAAAAGAATTCCATCTTACCAAAAAATACAAACACTGATAATTTAAATGCCGCTACGGAAGATGCAACAGCCCTTAAAAATAACATTGGCCTTTTACAAAACCAGTTAGGGCAGCTTAATTCCACCAACGCATTTTTAAAACTTGAAAACGATAAACTGATAAGACAGCAAACTGATTTTGCCCGCAACACCGGGGTACTTGAAAGTAATTATAAATCTAAAAACAACAACCTGCAGCAAAAGGTGGAGTCGCTTAGTGCAGAGCTTAAACTGGCACAGGTGGATTGCAATATTTCCAGGGCAGATGCAAGCCAGATCATTTCAAATTCCAAACAAAGAAAACAATTGCTTTCTGATGCATCCGGATTATTGACCAGCCTGGCAAGTACTGATGATGCAGATTTGAAAAGGAAAGTGCAGGAAAAAATAATACGCTTAAATAAAGTGGCCGCTAATACAAGGGATTAATTTTTGGAGGGGGAATATTGAACAAATTTATAGTGATTTTATTTTGTAAGACTGGCAGTAACCACTCTCGAAGGGGTATCTGTACCATTAACAATGCTGGTTGAACTTACAGCAATTGCCTTAATAATGGACGCCATATTTTCCATATCCAATGTACCTATCTCATCGCTTGCCTTATGGTAATTTGCCTCGCTATCCATTTTAGACGTTGAAATAGTATGCGCCGGAACGCCAAGCCTGGCAAGGGTCGCATTGTCTGATCTGTAAAAAAGCTGTTGTTCCGGATAAGGGTCGGGATAAAAAGTAAATGATGACCCTTCCAGGTTTTTTTGCAGGATTTTTCCCATATCGGTTTTTTCGTACCCGGTAATGTAGGCCGAGTTTTTACCCCATTTGGATTCGGTACCAATCATCTCAATATTAAACATGGCCACTACTTTTTCCGGCAACATCTGTTTGGAAAAATACTGCGAGCCATAGCCACCCAACTCTTCTGCAACAAATGTTGTAAAGACAATGCTGCGTTCATTTTTATTTAACTGCTTAAAATATTCTGCAAGCATAATTACTGCTGCAGAACCTGCGGCATCATCATTGGCTCCGTTATAAATAGAATCGGTGGTGCCATGCGGATAACCCTCATTAGGGCTGCCGGTACCAAGGTGATCATAGTGGCCAGAAAATATAACGTACTCATCTGGTTTACTCTTGCCCGGCAAAATACCCACTACATTATTTAAATCTTTTTTGGCAATGGTGGTAATAATATTGATGGTAAATGTTTTGGCTTCTTCTATACCGAACACAAACACTACCGCATTTTTTCCAGGGTCGGCAGATATTTTTTCCATCCGCTTTACATTTTTTAAGCGGCTTTTAAATGAGCTGTCTACAAGCACCAGTAAATTTTTTTTACTTTGATAATACTCATAAAATTTGGCGCCGAACTTATCCCCGGGTTTAATAGACACTACTTCCACTTCGCTTTTTTCGGTCCAGTTAATTTCGGGCAAATAGCTAAAGCTAACCACGAGGGAGTCTGGCACCAACTTTCCATTAATGATCACTTTTGCAGCTTTGGTATCTGCCTCATACATCGAAAAACCCTGGCGATAATCTGGTGCACCCGCAAAAGTTTGAAGCCCAATTTTTTTAAATTCACTTTCTATAAAACTTGAAGCTTTTTCAATACCGGGGGTAAATGTGCGCCTGCCCTGCATATCATCCGCAGCTAAAATTTTTTCAATACGTTCGGTTTCTTTTGCATTAATTATTTTGTCGATATCCTGTGCGCCTGCCCAATGCACAACAAATAACAGGTACAAGCCTGCAATACAACTCTTCTTCATCTTAATAAACATTTAGTGATAAATACATTTCTACTTTGTATTCTCCAGGCGGTTAGTTTTTACGGGTAAGAACGGTAGTTTGTTTTTTACGGGTGCGAAAGATAGTTAGTTTCCTGCATTATGGTAGCGGCTTATAAAAGATTGTTTTACAAATAGCTTACCGGAATGTTCAGTACACCTGCTTTTGCAATAATTGGCCCGGTAAACCCGTTGTACAACTGCCCATAAAAAATTGTAAAACCCAGCCATATGATTATCTGCGGAGCAAAAAGCCAAAAAGTTTGCAGCCAGCCACTGTTTGAAAACTGCCCCAATTGTGGTACCCCCGGCAGCATTGACATACATGTTTTTCAAAAGTTCCTGCACGTTTTGTGGATACCTTTTGTGCCTGTTGGCAAAACAGCTCTAAGCCATTGCGGGCACTGCAAACAGGAGCTTAAACTAACGGAAATGAACAACGATTTAAAGCAGGGCTATAGCTATATTACGGCACAATTAAAAACACCTTTGTGGATGTTTACAGGTTTGGTACTCGTGATAATAGCCATTATAGCCAGCTTTACAGCCAACAAAAGGGATGATGCAATAAATATAAATTTTATACAACAACCCAAAAATGGCGATGTGTTGGCAGTTAAAACCACGCAGGATAAGTACACTCTTTTAAAGGTTGATGTGGTGGCCGGCGACTCTATATTTGTACGTGCCAGTAACTATGAAACCAATGTGGTTGCAGGGCTTTATATTTTAAAAACCAAAGGCGACAGCTCTTTTTCTGCCTGTACTATACCGCTGCCAAAAAGCGCCCTGCAAAAAATGGTAAGCAATGGTGAGATAGTGAACATCGACCGCAGGTAGCACAACATAAAAATAACAGGTCCCATGCACAGTTAATTATCCCAGAGGGGAAATTTAGCTACATTTATGCAAAAAACATGAAGCAGTTACTTTCCTCATTCACACTACTTTTATTATCGTTCACCACTTTGCAAGCCCAATCAAAATTAGAAAATTCCAAATGGACAGGGGTATTTAATGTGCCATCCGAAACTACCGGAACACTACAGTTTGGTAAAGACACTGTGGTTTTGTTTATAGATGACAACCCATTTGAAACCATGAAGTACAGTACGACTTCAGATACACTTGTACTTACAAAAATATCCGGCAACAGCCCTTGCGGTGATGAGCAGGGGATATACAAATTTGAAATAAAGGATAGCAAATTTATCATTACCCTATTATCGGACCCATGCGGTGCAAGGGGCATGGCCTTTTCTGAGAAGGGTTACCTAAAGTTGTAACCTTACGAAAATTTATTTTTATTCAATTGTTGTATTAATGCCCTGATGTCTTTAGGCAGTTCAGCTATCAGGTTAAACTCCTTGCCCGCAGCGTCAGCAAATTTTAATGCATAGCTGTGCAGTGCCACCCGGTTTAGCATGGGCCTTTCTTCTTCATCATGTCTGCTAAGCTTAAATTTTTTTTTGATGTCTGACAGCATCACCGGTTTGCCATCGCCATACAACGGGTCGCAAACAATTGGGTGGCCAATATTTTTCGAGTGCACCCTTATCTGATGGGTTCGCCCGGTATGTATCTGAAATTTTACAAGGCTATATTTTCCAAGAGTTTCCACCACTTCATAGGTTGTTAAAGATGGTTTGCCTTTTTTGTTGATCACCATTTGCCCTTTAAAAACAGGATGCTCCATAATAGCCGCATCTATGCTGCCACTGGTGTTGGCAGGTATACCATTGACGAGGCCCATATAAAATTTTTCCATCGTACGCTCTTCAAATTGCTTTGAAAAAAACTTATGGGCAATTTCGTTTTTGGCAAATAAGATAACACCGCTTGTTTCTTTATCAAGCCGGTGAATGGTAAATATGTTCCCGTATTTTTCAATCAACCTGTCTTTAAGTGACTGCTCAGATTGCATCCTGTCTGGAATGGAAAATACACCAGCGGGTTTATTTACCGCAACAAAATCATCATTTTCAAAAATGATAATGCCCTGTATATTTTTTAGTAAAGCGTTGGCACTTTTATAGGCCACGGGAGCGCCTTCTATTTTTACGGTGATAATTTCCTTAGTCATTGGTATTGCTTTTTGCAGGCTTTGGAGCAGGTAAAACTTTTTTGTAAGATGAGTTAAGGTATTTAAGTAACCTTACTTCTTTTTCGCTTAAAAAACGCCACTTGCCACGTTCAACATTTTTCTTGGTCAGCGTTGCATACATTACCCTGTCAAGGCCTTTTACATCATAACCGAGGTGCTCAAAAATACGGCGTACAATACGGTTACGGCCGCTGTGTATTTCAATACCAATTATCGATTTATCCTTGCTATCTGCATAGGCAAGCGAATCTGCTTTTATCTCCCCGTCTTCTAATGTAAGGCCGGTTGATATCTTATCAAAGTCGGCCTTGGTAAGGTTCTTATCCAGTTTAACTTCATACACTTTGGTAATATTATAACTGGGGTGAGAAAGCTTTTGGGTAAGCTCCCCATCATTGGTAAGCAGCAGTACACCAGAGGTATTTCTATCCAGTCTTCCAACAGGATAAATCCTTTCGGTGGTTGCCATTTTTGTAAGTTGCAACACTGTTCGTCGCCCCTGTGGATCATCGGTGGTGGTGATGTAATCTTTCGGTTTGTTTAAAAGTATGTACACCAGGTTCTTACTGACAAAAAGCTTTTTCCCATTAAAGCTGATGTCATCTTTTTCAGATACTTTAAAGGCCGGCTCCAACTGCACGGCACCGTTCACTTTTACCTTTCCTTCTTTAATAAGGGTAACTGCATCCCTCCTGCTGCAAACACCGCAATGGGCCAGGTATTTGTTCAATGGCATCAGCACATTGCTTACAGGTGCGGCCTTACCAGAAGGATGTTTAACAGCAGGTTGTACCACAGGCACTGCAAACTCTTTTTTTATTTCTTCTACTTTTTTGGCCTGTTTAAAGTTGCTTTCGATAGCCTGTATCTTCTGTTCTTTTTTATCCGAACCCGTTTTTTTTGCGGGGGCAATGGCAGGCGGGATACCCGATATTTGTGCAGCTTTAAGGCGCCGCTTTTCTTCAAAGCGTTTATCAATGGCAATGGCACGCTCTTTTTTGGCTTTCTTTTTAGCCTGTTTATACTCTTCTTTTATTACACTGTTTTTCTTTTTGGGAACAAATTTTTGAAACGGCGATTGGCTCATGGTGGTGTGTTTTTTACTGTTATTTCAACAGGATGAAGGCCAAAGATATTGCATTTTTTTGTGGCATAGAAAGCTGTGGCTTGTTAACCGTGGTTTACCTGAACCATTTATGTTCGCTCACTCTATTTACCGCTTCAACCCTGGAGTGGATGCGTAGTTTGCCGTACACGTTTTCTACATGCTTGCGCACCGTACCAAAGCTTATGAATAATTTTTCCCCGATTTTGTTTACCCGCTTTGAACCCTGCTCAGCTGTTGATGTTAGCTTTTATGGTGCTGCCCCTTAAGTATCAAATAAAAAATCAGCTGTTGCCCATTGCCGCCAAACCCAATACTGGCGTGCAAATATGTTTTGAGACCATGTTGTAGCGTACCAAAATATAATTTGAGGCGGTAACCAGTTTTTGCGATAGTAACCTTGCATAACATTCATCGCAAAAAAACAACAATGAAACTTGTACAACGCCTCGTAAACCCCATCCTGATGCCCACCTGGTGGCAAGACTTATTACTGCTGATACCAAGATTGGTGTGCGGCTATCTGTTAACCTCCAATTTTGGTGCTGCTAAATTTGGCCTGCCCTGGAGCCCGGCAGATAATAACCTCGGTTTTTTTGAAGTGGCTTTTTGGTTCCCTCATGATGTGGCGGAATATGGGGGCATCTTTAAAATGTTTCCGGTATTGTTTGCCTGGATGGGCGCATTTAGTGAAGCAGTCGGTGGTATCTTTTTATTGCTCGGTTTACAAACGAGGGTTTTTTCTTTCCTTATTTTATGTACTATGCTGGTGGCTATTTTTTTGCAACAGGCTGGCAATGGTGCCTGGAACATGCTGCCTGCCGCAGGTTTTGCATGGGTAAGCCTTTACACCATGGTTATTGGCAGTGGCAGGTTTGGCATTGATTATCTCATTTCTAAAAAATTAAAAGCATGAAAAACTATTCAATCCTTTTAACAGGCCTGTTGCTTATATCCTTCACAAGCTGCGTGCAAAAAAGCTATACAAAAACCGTGGTGGTTTCACTGAAAGTCTCCAACATAAAAGACATTAAAAATGCGGGCATCCGTGGCCAGGGGAAACCGCTAAGCTGGAATAAAGATTTTGAAATGAAACCAGTGGTAAAAGATTCTTTGTATACAGCGACCATTACTGCAGTTACCGGTTACAAATTCGTTGAAATAAAATTTACGGTGAATGGTGATTTTGAATTGAAAGAGCAACCCAACCGCCGGGTGGTATTCAGCGATAAAGACACTACTTTTTACAATGCCGTATTTGACGATAATAAATAGAAAATGCAATCATTTAGGAGCTGCTTGAGTTAATTAAAAACATTTTCTATTGCATAGTAAAAGATCAAAAAAGGTATGCCGTACAAGGGAGTGACACAACGGTGTACCACAAAGCCCCATTGCTGGTTGTAAAAATAATTTAACCCTAACAGCCTTTTATTTTAACGGCAATACATTCATCATGAATTATAAAATTGCAGAACAATGAAACAGTTGCTTACAGCCATCGCTATACTATTGCTTATTTGCATCAATGCAACAGCACAGCAAAAACTTACCCTTGCACAACAGCAGCAAGACTTCAATATTTTTAAAACCAGTATGCAGGAAATGCATGCCGGTATTTATTGGTTTATTACGCCGGAAAGATTTAATGTATTGTACGACTCTGTGTATGCAACATTAAAAGACAATGATGATGCAGAACAATTTTATCTAAAAGTGCGGTATTGTATGGCTGCCCTGCATCATGGGCATGATGGGGTGGAATGGACAAAACGCAAGCCAGGCCTCAATTATAAAATGAATGCAATGCCTGCTGATAGAAAACATTTGCCTTTTGTGATGGAATATTTGGGTGATAAATTATACATACTCAACAATTGCAGCAGCAATAAAAAAATAAGCAACGGCAGCCAAATTGTAAGCATTAACGGGAAAACAATTGTTAGCCTCAATAAAAAAATGCTGCAATATATTTTTGCCAATGGCCGCAACACAACCTTTAAATACAAGATGCTGGGTTTTTATTTTCAGTTTCATTATCTGTACCAGGTGTTGTATCCAAATGAAACTACTTTTAAAATTAGTCTCA
Source organism: Ferruginibacter sp. (assembly GCA_965249755.1). Classification (GTDB taxonomy): domain Bacteria; phylum Bacteroidota; class Bacteroidia; order Chitinophagales; family Chitinophagaceae; genus Ferruginibacter. The sequence goes on along the minus strand of CBDFMT010000004.1, from coordinate 4,541,851 downwards.
TTGCTTATCAATCGAAAAAGAGAACAGATGTATTGGTAAATGCCGAATTGCCACAAAACATTGCCGAAAGGTATCAGCAGCAAACAGGCAAATCAATCAACTTTTGGGATTCATTATTCGAATACAAACTGCTGGATAAAGCAAAAGGAATTGGCTATTGCAAGATGGAAACTTTTTCTACCCAGCGCTTTGACAGGGGCGGTGCAAAATTATTGGATGTGCTGGAAAAGATGTTTGTACAAATAAAAGCAGATAGTATTAAAAGCCTTATAGTGGATGTACGCAATAACGAAGGCGGCGATGATAGCTGGCAAGCTGCTATCAGTTATTTCAGGGAAATAGCAGAGAATAAAGAGGGCGGCCTTGCATATTTACAAAGTGATAAGTTTACGCAAATACAATACGTAATTGAGAATGATGATAACCGGCAACTGTTGCAGGCGTTTCAATACAACCCTTATGCGCTGATTGATAAAACACCGGATGGCCGCTTTAAACTAAAGCCGGAATATACGGAGCATGATACCAAAGCAAAACCACTTATGCCCAATGCTTTTAAAGGAGATGTTTATCTTTTACAAAATGGCTTAACTTTTTCTGCAGGGTTTGCATTTGCAGCTATGCTTAAAGACAAGATTAAAAAAAGCAACGGTTTTATAAAAGTAATTGGCGAAGATAATGGCGATGATATGGACGCCGGCGTTGGCAGCGGCGGCTGGGGTGTGGAGTTGATGCTACCCAACAGTAAAGTAAAATTAAATATACCGGTAACAGGTGGTGGCAACAAAGCCTACACAATACCACCGGTACATTTTTTAGACTATAAAGTAATACCAACTATTGCAGACAAATTAAATGGAACGGACACAGAACTTGAGTTTGCAAAAAAATTAATACTGTCTGTAAAATGAAACATCAATCTAAATTACAAGCCCTGTAATGCTGAAAGGCCATCTTACAGGTTGATGTTAAATGAATTTACCTGCATTAATCTTTATCAATAATATTTTTATTTTGTTGAAATCATTATTTGTACAACCCTTTCAAATCCGATGTTGCCCTTACTTTACCAGGGCCTGCCTCAACACTGGCAGAGAAGGTATCATCCGTTACTTGGCTGCCGGTTGTCTTTAAAATAATTTCTTTGCCTTTGGATGTATTCTTTATCAGCACCAGGTTTCCGTCATTGGTAAAAGTACAGTTGCTAAAGGCAATGAATGTTTTGGGGTATACATCAAAATCTTTTGGCTGCGCAAACTGGATACCATTATTTTTTAAGGTGCTGTTGCGTACGGTAATAAAATCGCAGGGTGCTGAAAGGTTGATAAGGCCCTTGGTATTGTTGCTGAGCATGGTTACATTATCCAGCGTAATGTTGCCCAACACCGGCAGCGGCGCACCCTTGTAATAGGAATGCGAATAATTGTTATCGTAAAACATTATTTGGAACGGCACCCTTACGCTCTCTAAAAAAATATCCCTGAAAACCACGTTCCTGATTACCGCAGTATGAAAGGTATCTGTTTGGTGCAGCATCCATTTAATACTATCCAACACCTTGGCTGCTCCGCTGAATGTTGGGGCTGTTACCGATGTATAAACCTTGCCATCCAAGTTGGCAAGTACCCGGTAAATTTTCCCGTTAGATACTACGGCATCACCATGCCTTACTGCAATGCCCGGCTTCCAATCCACCCATGCGCCGGGCACTATTTTAGCAAAGGCGCCTTCCAAAATGCCGGCCTTTAAATCGTAACAATTTTCTATAATGCCGTCTTCAATATCGCCCAGCTCTGGGTTGCCGGATATCCAGTCTGCAGCAGCCAACGCAATGGCATCGTCGGCGGTTTCAAACACACAATTACTTATCCTGAAACGCCTGCCCCGGCCAAGGTGTATACCATCCTTTTTACCCCGGATAATTACATCATTGATCAGCAAATCTTCAAAAGTGCAAACCTGTATACAAAACTGTCCGGCTGCCAGGTCAGTGCATCTAAAATGATCAATCTTAAGGTCCTTTACCCAAATAAAAGAGATATGGCCACGGTCGCCATATATTTCGCCCATCCAGGTATCCACGCCATTTACACTAAGAGTAAGCCCGGTTATGGCAATGTGATAATTATACGTTTTTGTTAGTGCCCCTTTGTTGAGCAACACATACCCAAACTTTCCGTTCTCCGCCGATTTTTGCACCACCACACCATTGCCAAAAACAAGTGAGGTACTATCGCCGATATACACCGTACCTGCAATTTTGTAAGTACCTTTTTGGCTTATCAAAATGGTGCCACCCATATCCACAGCGGCCTGCAGCGCTTTGGTATTGGCCATACCCGTTGCCGTTGGCAAAAAACCGTAGGCAGAAGCATCGGTAAAATCAGCAGGTTGTTTTGCCATTGCATTACTGTTCATCAGTAAAAACACAATACAGGAAAAGAGTACTTTTTTCATAATAATTTTTACAGGTTTATCTTTTATTGTCCGGGTTAAGCAGCCCTGGCAATCATCGTTGTGTCACTCACTTGTACCGCATACCAATGGCTGTCTTTTATCAGGTTTTGTTTTGGTAAGATGGTAACGTTTTTCTATATTGCGAATTGGTTAACCAATTTAATTTGAAGGTAACAACAAAAATTAATTTCATCCAAAATAAAAAATGAGTTGAGAAATTTTTTTCAGTTTAAAAGACTGGCAAGAGAAAGAACACTTTGTTGCAATCAATTTTTACGCACATGCTGCTATACCGGAGAAAGGAGAAAAAGGAGTGCAAGTAAATTAATATTAATGCAGGTGAACTTGTGCCGGTATATTTTAGAAGCCATCATCAGCGTAATTAAAAAGCTGCAATTGGTATAACGCTGCTTCATATAAAATAAACAGAACACTAAAACTGCTTTAGCGTTAACTTATTATACTAACCAGGCCATTCATGAAAAAAAATTTGCAAAAAAAAGCCGTAAATATTTGCCTCGTAATAGCCGCAATTATTTTCTACTTCACAAAAGCTGTTGCACAAAATGAACCGCCACATTATTGGAACCAAAATACACAACTGATTCCCTGGCGCATGGTGCCGGCCCTCAACAAAAAAGATATAAAGCAGGTTGACCTCGATAAGGACGGCGACCCAGACCTTTTATATTATACCATACAAGACAGCATACCCGTGGTATGGATTGATGATGATGATGACATGAAATGGAACGATACCGAAGGCGACACCGACAGCGATTGCCTGCTGATTGATAAAAACAAGGATGGCGTTTTTGCAGGCCCTTACGATTTTTGTATTGACTGGTGTGACGAGAATAAAGATGGTATTGCAGACATACAACTTATAGTAAATAATGGCGATCCCAATAAAAGAGGTGCCTTCGACTGGACAACGGATATTATGTATGTGATGGATGTGGACAAGGACAAGATTGTGCAGTATGTAGACTGGAACAAAATTTTAATGATGGCCTGGGAGCATACCGGCCAGTCCAATTTTTATGAAGATTACCATGGCAACAGCACATTTCTAAAAATGAGCACCAATACTTTCAGGGTAGCAGATTTGAGGTACAGTTGGGAGAACCCTTTTTTGTTTTATGATACCGATAATGATGGCCTTTCTGAAATGGCTATCCGTTTTGTAAACACACCCGACTTTCGCAACAAAGAAAACAGCAAAACGATTTTTAAAAATATCGATACCGGTTATGATGCCCACTTTAATGGCAAAATAGATTATACAGCAATTGCCTGGGACCTTGATAATGACAATGCCCCTGGTAATGAATTTGATTTTGATATGGGCCTGTTGCTAAAAGGCCCTGGCTTTGATTATAACCACGAAAAGCATTTTTTTAGAAGCCTTAAAGGCCTTGGCAGCCAGGCAGATTTTTTATTTTATGACAAGCGCTGGCGGCATTTGGATGAACTCATTTATCCTGACCGTGACCATGCATGGGACCTCATTTTTAGGAAGGCCAACTGGAACGAATGCCGCCTGGTTTTTGATGAAGACGACGACTGCAACCGTTGGGAAAGGGTGGAATTTTATGATCCTAAAGACTTGTATAAAATGGGCGCTGGTAATGGCGGTTTAGACAATAACCCACAGGCAGATGTTACCGGCGACAGGGGCGAATTTGATATGGATTTTTCGGGCAGGGGCAACCTGTACATTGGCTATGATGGACGGATACATTTAAATGGCGCTGAGTGGGGCGCATGGCGTATAGATCAGACTGCATACGCCTATCAGGGTTTTGGTGGGCTGTACGAAAAGTGGAACAAAGGCAGAACGGAAACACAACCCAATACATTTGCCCTTATAAAATATGAAGACACCGACAACAATGGTTTTTTTGATAAGGTGCTGTACGACCTTGATGGCGACCAGGTATTTGAAGACAGTGCATCTTTTAAAGACCTTGGTGTAGATGACAGGCGGCCCGTTTTTACAAGCAGGTTGATGACGCCCCTTGCAGCACAGCAACGGTTTAAAACGTTAACCAATGCCATGTGGCAGCATGCGGTAGAAGCGATTGCGGTAGCTGAAAAAGCTGGCCTCAGCACAGCGTGGTACAGCTTTTATAAAAAGCCATTAAGCATGCACCAACGCTATGAATTTGGCTATTGGCTTAGCTTTTACATTTACCACGACTTACGTGACCGGTACAGGTTAAACGGTAAACAGGCGTTGATAAAAAAGCTGGATAAAGCGTATTATTCGGGTAACTGGAAGCTGATGGATTGAGGAATTGTCAGAGCGGAAATTTGTAACGTGCAAAGAAGAATTGATCAGTTTAACTTAACAATTTATTTTACCAATCCTATCAGTTATTTTAAATGAATTTTTCGAGGCAAGACATATTGTTTTTTCAAAACCGGGTGGCTTACGCCAGGGATGAACGTACCTATGAAAAAATATTTTTTCATTTTCACCCCATGCTTTTCCGCTTTGCTGCCGGCATAATAAAAAACCGTGAGATAGCGGATGAAATTGTTTCTGATGTAATGATGCGGATATGGGACTTGGGCAGCAAACTTGCGCAGGTAGAAAATTTAAAAGTGTACTTGTTTACGGCCACAAAAAATGCCTGCCTTAATGAGCTGGGCAAAAAGAAATGGAACAATACCTTACTGGGTACGCAGTTTGAAAATGAAATGATTGATACAGGCAACAACCCTGAAAATCTGCTGCTTTGTACCGAGATACAACGCAATATTGAGCATGCGGTAACAGGCCTGCCGCCGCAATGCCAGCTTATATTCCGGCTCATCAGGGAGCAGGGTTTTTCTTACCGTGAAACATCAGCCATTGCAGGCATTTCGCAAAATACCATAGAGACGCATATGCGTTTGGCCTTGCGGAAAATAAGGCTGGCCCTTAACGGATACCTTCAGGAAAAAAATAATTAAAAAAAGTTGCCGGTGCTTCACGGTAACACTTATTAATCCTGTCTTATCCTTAAGGCAAGGCAATGAAAAAAATTTCTGAAGAACAATTTTATGATCTTTTAAGCTCCAGGCTATCTGGTGACGCCAGTTCGGAGCAACTTGCCCTGCTGCAGGAGCAGTTGATTTTAAACCCGGAGTGGCAATTTTTAAATGACCAGATGCTGGAGAAAAGCACGTCAGTTTTTATGGGTGAAGACGAAACGGAACAAGCTTATGCAGCTCATTATACTAAAATGCAATTACAGGATAAATTGGGGCCCGGCAGTAATAATATATGTAAGGAGGCCGAATTTGAAATGGCCAAACAGGAACCTAAAACACCGGTGTTAAAAAAATTTCTATATGCTTCTTTAACTGCGGCGTGCATTGCAGGTATTATGTTGCTGGCGCAATTTTTTTTAACCGGCAAGGGCTTATCATCCACCGTAGGTGCAGTTAATGAAGTAGCTACCAAAAGGGGTTCAAGGTCAAATATAAAATTGCCGGATGGAACAATGGTTTGGCTTAATGCCGATAGCAAGCTTACATACGGCGAACAATTTATTGGTGCAACACGGGAGGTTTCGCTTGTAGGCGAAGCCTATTTTGATGTAGCGCATGATCCGTTAAGGCCTTTTGTAATCCATATTGGAAGATCAAGCATAAGGGTTTTAGGTACTGCCTTTAATGTGCGCAATTACCCTCAGGACAATACCTGGGAAACCACCTTAATGCGGGGCAAGGTAGAAGTAGAGTTGTATGAAAGGCCCGGGGAAAAAATCATTTTGAAACCCATGGAAAAATTAGTGATTGCTAAAAGTGTTACTGGCAAAGCGCTTGGTAATACAAAAGATACACTGCACCAGCAACAGCCCGCAAAAACAGTGATACTTGAGCAGATAAATTATTCACTAACGGATAGCGCTATAGCAGAAACAAGCTGGATAAATGAACAACTTATTTTTATAAACCGGCCGTTGGGCAAAATAGCTGAAGAACTGGAAAGGCAATTTGCCTGTATTATAGTTTTTAAAACACCGGCGGTAAAAAATTATCGCTACTCGGGCAATTTCCATAAAGCCCCGCTTGCAAAAATTTTTCAGATCCTGCAATTGACTAAAAAAATAAACTATGTTATTTCCGGCAATACCGTAACTATTGAATAGGGAGAAAATATAAACAGATCAACAAAAAAACGATTGCCTATGTAGTATAAAAAGAATTAAAAAAAACGATTGAAAAATAAAAGGGAATGTTGGCACATTCCCCTTTATCAAGCCAATTTATCCGGTGGTTGGATGCCCCGGATAGATATTTAATAATTAACTCAAAACTAAATTATGAAGAAAATCCCAAATTTTTTCCATACAGGACCTGTATGGAAAAAACAAACGCTGCTTATTATGAAATTGTTTGCCTTCCTTTTCCTTATCAGTTTGCAGGTTTCCGCCAAAACCTTTTCGCAAAATAGAATTACGCTGAAATACAAAGGTGCTGCCCTTGCCGAAATATTCAAGGCAATTGAAAAGCAGTCTGACTACCGTTTTTACTACAGCGATGATATCGTAATGGCTGATAAAGAAATTTTCATCAACGTAAAAGATGCAGGCCTGAATGATGTTTTAAAACAACTGCTGCAAGGTGCCCCGCTTGAATGGAAAATTGTAGATAATAACCTTGTTGTGATCTCTGCTGAGAATACCGGAAGTACAAACAGCATTAATGTTATAGGCCTGGTTAAAAACGATACAGGCGAGGCTATGACCGGCGTTACCGTTACTGAAAAGAAAACCACTAATATGACCACCACCGATGGCAAAGGGCAATTTAAAATAACTGTGGCAAATGAAAATGCTGTATTGGTTTTTAGTAACGTAGGTTATGTAACGCAGGAGGTGGCCATTGGCACTAACAGCAACAACCTTAGCATTATTCTAAAGTCGGAACCGAAAGCCCTTGATGATATTGTGGTGATAGGATATGGCTCGGTAAAAAAGGCAGATGTAACGGGATCTGTCAGCAGCGTAAAAGCCAATGACCTTAAAGGGGTACAGGTTACTTCTGTAGACCAGGCATTGCAGGGCAGGGCCGCAGGTGTACAGGTAGTTAACAGCGATGCCACGCCAGGCGCCCGGCCAAATATCAGGATAAGGGGTACCAACTCTTTAGGCACCAGCAGTGAGCCTTTGTTTGTAATTGATGGCTACCCAAGCAATGAAGATATCTCCTCTATAAACCCCAACGATATTGAGTCTATGGATATATTAAAGGATGCCTCGGCCACTGCTATCTACGGTTCAAGGGGTGCCAATGGGGTTATCCTCATTACCACAAAACGTGGTAAATCGGGTAAACTAAATATCAATGTAGAAGGGTACCACGGCGAAGCAACGGTAACAAAAAAGCTTAGCCTGATGAATGCAAGGCAGTATGCCGAATACCGAAATGAGGTGGTAAAAAATACCGGGCCGGCAAATGCTGCACCCTTTGCTTCTCCGGCAATTTTGGATTACCTCAGTACACACAGCACCAACTGGCAGGATGCGCTTTTTAGAAAAGCCCCCATATCAAGTGTGCAGTTAAGCATGAGCGGTGGTGATGAAAAAACAAAATTTTTATTAAGTGGCGAGTACTACAAACAAGAGGGTATTATTTTGAACACCGGTTTTGAAAGGGGGTCGCTGCGTTTTAATTTTGACAGGGAGATAACAAAGAAATTTAAGTTTGGCCTCACCACTATTTTAGGCCGCACAGTCGGTAACAATACCAGGGTAAATACATTGGGTGGTACAGATGGCGGTGTGTTGTTAAATGCCCTCCGCTTTAACCCAGCAGTCCCTGTTTATGATACCAGCGGCAATGGCAATTATTCTTACAGCAATTATTTTTTAAAAGATGCTGCATCCAATCCGGCATCCGATCTTGATCAGTTAGGCAACCCGGTTGCTTATTCCAACAGGGTTATAAATGCCAATTATCTTAACCGGGGCCAGGTAAGTATGTTTGGTGAGTATGAAATAATACAGGGCCTCAAATTGAAGATATTGTTGGGTGGCGAATATTTAAACAACTGGCAAAATTATTACGAACCTTACGATTTATTTGAGCAGGCACAAAACAACGGAACTGCAAGGCGCTTTAACCGGGTTCGTACAAACTGGTTAAATGAAAATAACCTGACCTATACTAAAAACTTCGGTTCCGATTTTTCTTTTTCTGCATTGGGAGGTTTTTCATTTCAAAAATTTAAAGATGAGTCCAACACTGCAAGCGCAACCAGTTTTTTTACCAACGCTTTTACCTTCAATAATATTGGCGCTGGTGCCGCAGCTTCTGTAAGTTCCACTGCCAGTCAAAATCAACTCAATTCCTACTACGGGCGGGTTAATGCAAAACTTTGGGGCAACCTGTTGGTAACAGGTACTATCCGTGCAGATGGCTCCAGTAAGTTTGGTAAAAATTATAAATATGGCTATTTTCCTTCAGGTGCAGTAGCCTACAAACTAACTGATCTTGGCTTTGTAAAAAAATTAAAAGTTATTAATGAACTTAAAGCCAGGGTTGGCTATGGCATTACCGGTAACCAGGAGATTGATCCATACCTTTCTGTTTTTGGTTACGACCTGGCAAATTCCTTTAGCCCGGGCGTAGCACCAGGTTCCCTGGTATTTGGCTCTACAAGGCAGGTGGCAGTGGCAGCAAGCCGGCCCGAAAACCCTAACCTTCGCTGGGAGCAAACCAGTGCATTTAACACCGGACTTGATGTTAGCTTATGGTCAAACCGTTTAAACATAACCATTGATTATTACAGCAAAAAAACAAAAGACCTTTTATGGAGTGTTGCCCTGCCTGCAACAACAGGCTTTAGCAGTGCCTTTAAAAACCTGGGGTCTGTACAAAATACAGGGTTGGAATTAGGCTTGTCTGGCAGCCCCGTTGCTAATAAAAACTTTAAATGGAACAGCAGTTTAAATGTGGCAATGAACCAAAATAAAGTGCTGAGCCTGGGTACAGAACCCTTTCGTTTACTGGGCGGCAATGCGCTGCAGGACCTGATTACCCGTGACAACTTTGCCATATTAAAACCGGGACAAGAGATTGGTAAATTTTTCCTGTATTCCTTTGATGGCATCTGGCAATCCCAAAAAGAAATTGATGCCAGTGGTTTTAGTGCGGCGTACAAAAGCAGCATTAAGCCAGGCTATGCAAAATATAAAGACCTTAACGGTGATGGCAAAATAACGGCTGCTGACAAAAGCCCGTTAAAGGGTTCGGCTTATCCAAAGTTTGTGTTTGGCTTTACCAACAACTTTGCTTATAAAGGTTTTGAGCTGAATGTTTTTTTACAAGGCCAGCAAGGCAACAAAATTCTTAACCTCAATAAATATTGGCTTGAGTACCCCGCCGGCTCAAATAAAAGTACTAACGTTTTAAACCGTTGGAAGGGCGAAGGCTCCAGCAATACTTTACCTGCAGCAGGCTTCGAAACTAGCCGTTTGATTGGAACCGACTTTGTGGAAGATGGCAGTTATATAAGGTTAAAATCTGTGTCGTTATCGTACCAGTTTGCCAATAAAAACTGGCTGCAGCATGCTAAACTCAGTTCGGTAAAAGTGTACGTAACCGGTACCAATTTATATACGTTAACCCACTATACCGGCTACGACCCGGAAGTAAATTCCTATAGCAGCAACTTGTTTCTGCAAGGGGTAGACCAGGGCGCTTTTGCTGTAGCAAAATCTATAATCGTTGGCTTAAAGGTTGGATTTTAAATCACTTGTCAAAAAAATATTACAACATGAAACCTGTTATAAAATTATTCATCCTTTTTGCGTTACTGGTAACAACAGGGTGCAAAAAATTTCTGGAAGAAAAAACATTTACTAACCTTAACCAATCTATTTTTCCAAAGTCTGAAGGCGACCTTAGGGTATTATGCAATGGCCTCTATAATATGTTTGAGACCAATGAGCATTATGGCAGAAGTTACCTTATCATCTCAGATGTATTCTCGGATGAGCTTACTACCACGGCCCTAAGCGGCCCCCGTTTCGAAATGCAAAATGCATTAATAACGGCAGGTAATTCAGAGCTTGCCCAGGCATGGTCACGCAACTATACAGTTATCTCCCGTGCCAATGTTATTATCAAACAAGCCCCGTTAGTCGCCATACCTGTTGCGAAGGTGCAGCCGTATATTGCCGAGGCCAGGTTCATCCGTGCGCTGTGCTATTTCGAACTGGTTAAATTTTGGGGCGATGTTCCACTTGTACTCGATCAGCCGGTAAACATTGATTCGTTACAAGCCTTAAAGCCCTCCCGAAGCCCGCAGAAAGACGTGTACAAACAAATGACAGATGACCTGAAGTATGCAGAACTCTATCTTAAAAAAGAAAGCGCAATACCCGCCACGTACAAGGGTATTGCCAGCTCAGGTGCGGCCACTTCTTTGCTGGCAAAGGTCTATCTCACCAGGGCTTATCTTCCCTTTGCCGACCCAAGCGATTTTTTAAGTGCGGCCGATGCCTGCAACAGGGTAATAAGCTCCGGCGATTATGGTTTGTTTGCTAATTACCGGGATGTGTTTGATGTAAATAAAGAGAACGGCGTAGAAAGTATTTTTGCTATCCAGTACGATCAGGCGCCTAACCGTACCAGTGGCATTACCGGCTTTCTTACCCCGGCGCAGGTTTATCCCAGGTCGTTCGGTTCATTTCCGGCAGAGCGCAAATTTTATGATGCTTTTCCAAATGCCGATGTTATCCGGAAAAAATATGTTTTTTACGACCGGGGTGTTGGCCTCGGTGGCGGTGCGTATGATTTTGTGAGTAACCCTGCCACCAATCCATACTGTGCAAAATACCGGGATGATGTGCTGGCCGCCTCTTCTTTTAACGACAGGTGCAACTACCCCATCCTCCGTTTTGCAGATGTTTTGCTGATGCAGTCAGAAGCACTTAACAGGATCAATGCGGCAGACCCAAATAAATATACCGGCATCAATAAAGTGAGGGCACGTGTAAGCCTGCCACCCTTATCCGCACTCGATCAGGCATCTTTTGAAAATGCTGTTTTAGACGAACGCCACTGGGAACTTTGCTTTGAAGGCAAGCGCCGTGATGACCTGATACGTATGGGCAAACTGGTATCGGTTATGAATGCGCAGGGGTTCACCAATGTAAAAGATTTTAACAGGTATTACCCTGTACCACAAACTGAAATTGATATCAACGCTAATTTATTGCCCCAAAACACTGGCTACTAATCTGTACAAAAAGTATAAAAAATGACTGCCCGAAATGGCGGTCATTTTTATTTTAAGTATGGCCAATGTGCACTTATGCCCTTCGATGATTTAACATCTATTTCAGGTTGTATCAATTAACCCTTCCTATAAGTATTTTATACAATTGAACAGCTTTGTTAGTTACAGGCCTGCTGCCTTCTTTTTTATTCTTAATGATGATAACAATTAAAGAAGTGGTGGGCAGGTGTGCCATATAAAATGCTGCAACCAAACACGGGTACAGCATTTAAATCTTGCTTATCAGATAAATTTTTCCGTGTTTAAAGCTGCGAAGAAGTCTTAAGAAAGTATGCCGTGCCAAAGATGCTTAAATTGAAAATGCATGATGGGTTATTTAATTACTATGGCTTCACTACCTAACCCTTGTTGCAATTGCTGTAGGTACGAAAACCATTCCTGTTCATTTTTAATACTGCCTGCTTTGTTCCACACTGCACCGGTGTAATAAACAAAGGCCCCGTTCTTTTCTACTTCCGAAACAGCAAGGAGTTGATTTTTATTTACCTGCATATTTTTTATTGGTGCCGGAATAATACAGCCTACCCCCGTAGTTCCATCTGCACCATGCTGTGGTTCCCAGTAAGCCAATATCCCTTTTTGCTCATTTAATAATTCTACACCGCCTTCGGGGCGTTTGATAATGCCAATCACTAATGGAAGGTTTCCGGCCCCCGCATAATTGTATTGCACACTAACTTTATTCAATTGGCAACCGGCATCAAGGGTTATTGTTTTTATAGCGGTAACCTGTTTACCATCTACATTCCATGGATCATAGCTTAATTGAAATGTTATACGCAATGGCCCATTATCAAGCACTTTCCATTGGGTATAATTTTTAGAGTACCAAATGCTATCATTGCTAAAGGGCATACAGTTACCGGCCCCTAATGAAAAACCAACATGATAATAATCCATTCCATCGCCATGGTCAATATGGTATTCGCCACGTTTGTACCGCTCATTTAAAATCATCCTGCTGGTACGTTTAACCCACACATCCATTCCGTAAGCATTTTCGGCAGGGGTTTTCTCCAGTTCTTTTCCATACATACGAAAAGCAATCTTATCATTTTCCCAGGCAAAATCACCCTTACGTTCGGGAACATAACGGCCAAAAGTTTTAACTGCAAACAACGCAGGCCGTGCTTTTTGTAACAATAAACTAATGGAAGCTTTCGCCCTGATGCTTACCTGCACCAACAGGTTTTGTACCGCCGTGTTGCCCATATATTCCAACTGATAGCTGATTTCCTTTTTTGTAACCGCATCAACTATTTTTAAATCGGAGGTATCAACAGCAGGGTATTTAGCCAAAACGATTTGCCATGAAACAGCCAATACTTTATCTGTATAATTGGCGATGCCCCTGTTTTCTATTACAATATTTTTATTGGCCTGTGCCACACCGGCAAAGGAAAAGTACAGCAAGGCCGTTACCAATGCAAGCATGTCTTTTTTAACGCAAAAGCTTTTCATTTTTTAATTTTTTTATCGATAAACAAATGAATATTTTTTTTATTTTTCCTGCAATTTGCTAAGCAACCAGTTGTTCATCTTGATGTTTGTTTCGGGGTACACAAAATGGCCAGTCTCTAAATTCAGTATCAGTTGTTTTGGTGCGGTAATGCTGTTGTAAGCCGAATACATAGAGGTTGGCGGGCACACTTCATCATTATAGCCCCAGGCGTACATACCCTCTGCTTTTACTGCTTTAGCAAAATTTACCACATCATAATAACCGATCGTTTCTGTCTTATCTTTTATATTATTGGTTACACCATTTTGATCCGAAAAAAAGCCAGGCCAGCCACCAGCCCTGTTATTAAGGTAGCCCGTCATATCGCTAAGGGCAGGGTAATAGGCAGCCAATACTTTAACCCTGCTATCCAAGGCGGTGGTTATTATGGTTAAGGCCCCACCCTGGCTGCCGCCGGTAACACCAAGATGAATACCATCATATTGTGGCAGGCTTGTTAAGAAATCGTTGGCACGTACACAGCCCAAATAAACCCTTTTGTAGTAATAATCATTTTTATTATCAAGGTTAAAACCCATGTAGTTTTTTAATGCCCCATCACCAAGGTTTTTGTACACGTTATCATCCATGGTTACGGGTATTCCATGTATGCCAATGGTAAAGGTTATCACCCCTCTTTCAGCCAGGGCAACATCACCATAATAAGCCCTTACCCCTGCACCGGGTGGTAACATTATTGCCGGGTACTTACCTTCTTTTTTGGGTATGCAGGCTATGCCATATAACCTTGAATTGTTAATGTTGCCAAGGCTTACCTCGTATACATTTACCAGGCCGGTACACCTTTCTGGTAACAGCCGCATCCTGGTATCAAGCGGTACCCTGGCAAGTTCCTCTTTGGCCTTTGCCCAAAACTGGTCAAAGTCTGCAGGCAGGGTTACTGTTGGTTTTATTGTAGCTGGTGCAAAACCTGCGGTAGCAAGGTTCCTATATTTAAAGCCATCTACATCTGCTGTTACAACACACCTTAAAAAGCCTGCAGTTTTTAATGTACCCCCATCTACTTCTAACTTGCCATTGGCAAGGTTAAGGCTGTCAGCTTTAGTGCTGGGCATTTTTTCAGGGCCTATTTCATACAGGATATGTGCGTTGGGCAAAGGGTTGCCGTTCTTAATTACGGTGATTGAAAATTTTACTTTTTCACCGGGTTGATAATTCCAATCCAGGTGGTTTGGTGCTACAATTACTTTTACTGCAAGTGGTGTTTGGGCAACACCTGCGGTGACAATAAATAAGAAGCAGGTGATAAAAATACTGATGTTGATTTTCATTTGTAGTGTTTGTAAATTATTATTAATAAATTTTGTGGCCATCATTTGTAATGCACTAAACATTTTCTATATTTTGAAAAAGCTGTTAGCCACCCATCTGCCACATATCATAATAAAGGTGCCCATAGCTTTGCGGTACAAAGGGAGTGACACAACGATGATGACCATAGCCGCTTCTTTGCCCGGACAATAAATGTTACCCTTTATTGCAGCGTGTATTCGTACACCGCAAAGGAACGCTCATGCGCAATTTTAAAAATAATGCACCCATTGCTGCCTGTTGTGCTGCTGAAATTATTCCCTTCACCGGCTATCAGTTTTAAATTAATTTTTGTGCCACCAGGCAGATTGGTTTTTACCTGTTGCGATGCAGCAGGATTGCTTTCCCTGAAGATGATAAAATACCCTTTTGCTGGCTGCATGGATTGAAAACCCGTCCAGCTAAAACCATTGGGTTCATCGCCTACCGGAAAGATTTGCCCCTTGTGCAAAGCCGCACTGAACGTTTTGTATTTTTTAATAAGACCGGCTGTGGCAAAGGCTTCCGGGGGCAAGCCCGATACCTCGAACCAGGCCAGCGGCTGTGCTACCATAGTTATTGCAAACAGGTAATTGAAACCATAATTAACTGGTGCCAGCTTATCATCTGGGTTGTATTTGTTGGTGTTGCGCCACTTGTTTAAAAACTCAATTTGCAAGCGTTGCGGAGGCAGGTATGCCGAAAGTTGCCAGAGGTTGCGCAAAGTAAAATGCGGAAAATAATTACCCCAGTCGGTGTAGCGGTTCTCTAAAAAAAGATTGCCATAAGTGCTGAGATAATGATACCCAAAACGTTTGCCTGCGGTAACATCAAGGTTAAATACTGCCTGATAATTAGTGGCCGCCGACACCTTATCCAGAAAGCCCCTGAAATTTATTTCGGCGGTTTTATCTGCTGCCTGCACGCCATCTATTTTCCACATAGCAATGCCGTATTTTTTATATTGGGCTATCAGTACCTCTGCATCTTTTTCCCAGTTTTTAAAACTGCTGTCAGTGCTTGGGTTAAACCATAAGCTTACCTGTATGCCTTTTTGTTTTGCTGCCGTAACTATTTTTTGCAACCCTCCCGGAAATTTTACACTGTCTGCATTCCAGTAATTTGGGTTACGCCAAATATTGGTAAGGCTGCCACCATAAGCGGAGTTGCTGCTAACGCCGTTTTGCCAGCCATCATCTACCTGCAGGCGGGTAATACCGAGCCTGGCAGCGGCTTCTATCTCCAGTAAAATGAATTTCTCGTTTACACGGCTGTCCCGGTTGCGGTCGCCCCAGGTGTTGGATACAATCATGGCATCCCGTTCTTCGGTATAGGCACGCTGCATTTGCTGATAGTTGCGTAAAGCTTGTTGCAGGCTTATGCTGCTGCTGTTGTTTTCGCTAACGCCCACCACTACACTGTACCCTTTTACCCAAACACTGTCATTAACATCACCCGGCGAAATGCCTATACCGGCCACTTTTACTTCGCCCCATTTCGCAGTAAAATCGAAGCCCTGGTAATACAACTGGATGGTGGAAACAGGGGCTTCTTTTAAAATAAAAAACGCAGCCCCACTTAAAGGGTTATGCGCAAATAACAGGTTGCCACGCAGTTTCATTTCCTGCCGGTATATGAGTGCGGTATTTTCTTTTACCAGGTTGTTATTGTAATCGGTGGCATCCAAAAATTCAACTGCTTTTAATTGCCAGTGGCTGCCGGAAAGGGGCAGCTTATCAGTAAATAAAATTTTTCCTTCGTTGGCCTGCCCTGCATTTTCATTTTCTATGTTGATAAAATTATTATTGTTGCCGGTGTTGCTGGCCCACTTCCCTGCTTTGCCTTTAAGATAATAATCGCAGGCGATTGCGGGGCAGTTGGGGTAAATTTTAAACACCCGTTTTATAGCCATGCCGCTGGTTTGCACCACTACTTCAGCAGCTAAAAAAGTGTAACTGGTGGGGGTGGCACCAACAACAAATGTGCGAAACGAGGCACCGGATGGTTTGCCATTTAAACCGGGTATCAGCACATCGTGGCTGGCTGCGGCTAAAGGCCCGGTGATGTTTTGCTGCGTTGTTTTATTGATGAGGCTTATGCTTTGCAAAGCACCATTGTTCCATAAAAAAACCCTTTTTATTTTACTGTTCTCCAGCACAAGTGTATCATTTGCCAATACTGCCTTACAGGTTAAAAGCTGCGCCATTACCGGTTGCCAGCCGGTTAGCAACAACAAAAAAATTATCAATTTTCCAAAACCTTTCTTCCAACCCATTACGCTACAAATGTTTTAAATAAGATAAACTAACCGGTACCTGGATGTTGACATCATTGCTTTCATCTTCGATATAGTAATTTTGGATACCCGATTTTTGGGCTGTTTTTATCACTGCGGCAATATCGATTTGTCCGGTGCCTAACGCCACATCATTTTCAATGGCGGTGCCACCGGAAAAGTTTCCAACAACCCCTTTGCGCAGGTCTTTTACATGCATCAGTTTATAACGGCTGCCATATTTTTTCAACAATTGTACAGGGTCTTTACCGGGATGAAATACCCACAAAATATCCATCTCAAAACTTACATAATCCGGGTTGGTGTTGGCCATGATGTAGTCGTAAAAAGTGCCGTTTTCATAAGGCTGAAACTCGTAGCCATGATTGTGATAGCAAAAAGTTAAGCCATAAGTTTCTTTCAATATTTTGCCTGCCTTATTAAAATCTTCTACCGCTTTTTTTGCGGTTTCAATGGTAAAACTTCCTTTGTCATGTGGTATCCACGCAACCCTTACAAATGAAGCCCCTAAAGCTTTTGCGTTGCCTGCCACTTCAGGTAATCTATCTACAATATCCGGGTAGCCGGTACCAAAGGATGTGCACTTCATCCCCCTTGCATCCAGCGCTTCTTTAATCTCCGAAGCCTTCCTTCCAAACAGGTTGGAGAACTCGATGTTGGTAAGCCCCATCGCTTTAATGCTGTCTAAAGTTGCCGTAAGGTTTTTTTGAAAACTGTTGCGGAAAGTATAAGAAACCACTCCAGGGATTTCTCTCAATAATTTGCCGCTACGGGTATCGGCCATCAAATTTGTTTCTTTAACTTTTATATTTTTAAAGTATACTTTATTGCCATGGTCCTGCAGCAATAACCTTCCTTTTTTACCTAAGCCAAAACCTGGTATGTCTTTATATTTGCTATCGGCAACCAGGGCTTTAAAAGCATCGCTGCCACGCTCATAAGTTAGTACCATTACGCCATTTAGCCAATGCTCTACATGGCTTCCGTTGGAGACAATTTTTGCTGTGTTCCATTCACCAATGGGCCTTACGGGTTTGCTGCTTACGGCAGGTATCAGGTCGTACAAAGAAGAAATGGTGCGGTTGCCATTTTTGCCCAGCTTAGCATCGGGGTGCCTTGCATCATCCAGCACCTGGTACTCCAGGCCAAAGGCTGAGCGTGGGTTTGAAGGCGTTGCCTGCTTTGCATCCACAAAATATTTGATGCCGCTGTTGGCGCCTTCTGTCAGTTTAAAGTCTACTGATAGTTCAAAATTATCATAATCCTTAAGCGTAATGATATCACCGCCATTAGTAGATTCAGCGCCACCCGAAGGCTCCACCATCAGCATACCGTCTTCAATCTTCCAGCCTTTTTCCGGGAATTTATCGATGAATGCACCCTTCCATCCGGTGGTAGTTTTACCATCAAACAACAACTGCCATCCTCCTTTTTTTTCTTTGGCCGATAACTGGTTGTCCTGTGCATTTAACTGGGCTGTTACCAGCAATGCACCCATCATGGCAATGAGGCGGAACGTTTTAATTTTTTTCATTTTTATGATTTATGATTTTAAATATGGCGGCATCTTATTTACCAATTTTTGGGGTATTACCAAGGCAGAAATGTAGCGATAACTGATGGGCACCAAAAAATTTTCAGTTGCGATTGTATTTTGTACAAATTAAAGACTTACGAAACGCCTTCAAACAATAATGGAAAAAACTGCCCTTCCATTTTATTACCTGCTTTAACAGGTGGTACCCCTTGTAAGAGTACCTCATCTGAGTTGGACATTGTGCCATCTTTAAATACATTCAAAACAAATGCCCTTCTGGAATGTGCAGACTTATTCTCGTAAGAACCGTGTACCATTAGGGGATGATGAAAAGTGGCAAACCCTTTTTTAAGTTCTATTGCAACCGGTTTAAATTCCTCCTTTTGTTGCGCTGTTAAATATTGCATCAACCCATCCATATCACCTGCTAAATCGGGTTTGTCCAGCAATCCCCAGTGATGGCTTTTGGGCACATAATACAAGCAGCCGTTTTCAATAGTGGCATCATCTAAACCAACCCAGCAGGTAAGGTGCTGGATAGGACTGGTCCTTGTCCAGTAACTGTAATCCTGGTGCCATGCCACGACACCGCCGTGATGGGCAGGTTTGCAAAACAACTGATCGTGCCAAAAACGTACGGCATGGTTACCGAAAAGTTGGCTTGCAGCCATTACAAATGCCGGGTTCCATAACACATCGTGAAAGCTATTGGTAATGCGCCAAGCGCCCAAGGCATGAAACAAAATCGTATTGGGGTTAGTTGATTCATTGCTGGAAAACTCATAAAATAATTCATGTGCAGGATGAGAAAGAGCTGCTATTTCCGATAACTCTTTATTAAGTTTTTCAACCTGCCACTCTTTTAACAATTGAATATTGCTGACATAACCGTATTCCTTAAAAAAATCCAATTGATCGTTTGTTAATTTATACTGTTCCCATTCCTGTGGGGTAGCAGGCCATGAAAAAATGTTGGAAAGGAGACGGTGTTCGTTTGACAGGTCATTGATAATATTCATAATTTTTAATTGAGGGATATTCCTTTATAAAATTTTATCCTGGTGCGTTTTGGCGACATGGTGTATTGCCTGCAAGATCATATCTTTTATTTTAACGTTCACATTGCCACAGGTTTTCATCATGACTTAGTCCGGCCTTTTATTTTTCCAAAGCCTGAAATCATCCCAATAAATTTGCAGCGTTTTTCCTTTTGATTTTACGAATGCAACCACGTTTGGCGAGGTATATAATTTCATTGGATTATAGTCAGTAAACCCATCAGAGTTTTGGTTTTTGGTATTATGGGTAAACCTGTGAACGTCGTACACCACCTGCTTCTTACCGCCTTCAGGTGTTATCGCCAGGTATATGCGGCCGGTGGTTGAATCTCCATCTTTATAATAATATTCCATGGTAAACCATTTGCCGATAGGCACTTTTACTTTATCGTTCGTTGTCCGCCAAACTTCCACCTGGCCTGAATCTTCGCCACTTATTAAAAAATACAGCTCCTTATCTTCCGGCTTTAATTTGCCTGCAACGAGGCCGGTACGAAAGCCATACTTTTCCCCATTTACCCACCATGCATTGTTCCAAAATTCTGATAGCGTTAACCAGCGTATGCTGCGGGGGTAATCACTTAATACACTAAAGTCGTCCGTCATAAAAACCCGTACAGATTGGTAAAATTCCTTCAGGCCTTCTTTAAGGCCATAGATGTTTGTTTGCACCCTCGCCTTTTCAACGTTTAAATCTGCACTCCATGAACCATCCAGCCAAAACTTTAATACTTTGTTAGATGGGTTACCCGGTTCAGGTACCACCTTAGCATAGCGTTTGGTAGAATCACCACCGGTGTATTGTACCTGCATATGGCCGCCATTCATCAGTTTGCCCCAATCTTTATCCCAGTCATTTTTTTCTTTTAAGGTATTATCTATGCCCGTAAAATATTCAACGTAAGCCCCATAATCATTAGAGGCCTTGTCGGGAACTATCTTCGTAGTGCCTTCAAAGCCTGATTGAAACAACAGTTCGGGTTTGATATCTGCCATTATTTTTTTTTGCGAAAAGCCCGTAAAAGAAATCATTGCACAGGTAATTGCCCAACCACCTTTCATCAGTACACTAATAGTAATTTTTTTCATCATCGTTTAGTTTAAATTGAAAATTCTATTCGTTAAATATGTTATTTGCTGGTTGATCAGTTCAAATTGAAACGTACACCTTCTTTATTTTTTGGCACTATTTCCCCCTTAAAAATTTTACTGGTTTGCACCCTTTCTTTATTATACACTTTCAGGTTTCTGAACACCATTTTTGTATGCAACATGCAGCGTATAGCTATGCGCCCAAAATCCAGCACGGGGCCGTTATTGGTGAACCCATCATCGGTACAATCAAACATTATTACACCATCTATTGCTCCAACCAGTTTATTATCTATCTGCAAAAACTGGAGCTTATGCCAGGTATCCTGTGCCAGGGCTATGCCACGGGAGCCAAAGGCCAACGGATAATTCCATGGCTGTTTCATAAAAGCTGAATTGTCAAGGTCGTTTCGCATATCGGCCATTTCACGGTAATATTCCCAGTGGTAGCTACGTACGTCTTCACCATAGATCATCACCATCCTGCCGCTTTTTCTTAAGGGATAATCAGCCATAAAATCTTCACGGTCCATGCCGGAAGCCTGTGTTAGTAAAAGGCTCAGGCCGCCAGGCCGTAAAGATTTATATTCATATTCAACATACAGATCACCTTCAAAAGGTTTTCGTGTCCACACATACATCTGCGAATCCAATATGGCGGCATTCATTTCTTTGTTAATGGTTTCTACCAATAGCCCTTCGTTTGTAATGGCCACCTGTACTGGTTTTCCCTGGATATAAAAGCTATCCAAATCTGTTGGGTCTGTAAGCGAAAGGTTAAGTTTTATTTGCCAGGTGGCATCAGTTTTCCAATTAAATGGTTTTCTGTCTTTGCCAGCGTAAACATGTTGCAGTTCTTCTTCCAATGCCGCATCGTGTTGGCTATCTTCTTTTTTAAATTGGTTGTAAACTTCTTTTTCTGAAAGGGTGGTGCCGTAAAATTTTATATCGCTGTAGCATAGCGCCGGGTTACCAAGGTACAAAGATGTGCCAATGGTATCCCGGTGAAATTTGCCGCTTCTATGCTGATCTTCCTTGCCAATGATTATGCCGTTTACGTACAACCGGTATTCCTCCTTTTCATAGTTCCAGCTTAGGGCGAAATTGTACCACCTGCGCCTTTTAAAACTAAAGTGGCTTACTGAAACCAAGGCCTTATGTGGCAGGTTAAAAGCATTTTCATAAAATTTATCCTTGCCGAAAAGGGCAACAAGGTTAGGGTGCCATGCATTCATCCAAAGCATTTTAAAGTTGGCACTAACAATATCCTGCGGATCAGGGCAATCTGATAAAAGCGGGTACATTGTCCAGAATGGATTGCTTACGGCCATGGTAGGTTTAGCGTTAGATGTACCCAAATCTTCCAGCGACATTACCCACATAGATACTGTGCCCCTGCTGGCTTTCATTGTGTGCGCCTTTAGTTGCAACACGCTGTGTATACTTGTGGTATTAAGACCGGAACGGCCATCGAGTGTTACCACCCTTGCAGGGCCCCTTAACTGTACCATTGTCGTATCTGCCAAAGAAAAATTGTTCAGATAGGTGTAGGCAGGTTTCGTTGATTGGGCAATAATATTTACACTACATAAAAGTACGGGCAGGATTAATAAATAAATTTGAATACTCATTTTAAGAACTATTTTTTTTAGGTATGGTTGCATATTTAAATATTTTATTACGGTATTTAATTGGTAATTTATTTTCTGTTTGCTTGTTTTTTTATCCCGAAAATTCCATGGTAACGTTTACTCATTATAATAAGTTTACGTACTTCTTTTTTTATTTATACTGCAATTAATGACCCACATTGGTATGTGGCACAAGTGAGTGACACAACGGTGCCGGCCATAGCTGCTTCTTTGCCCGTACAATAAAACAGTGAAGTACACCAGCCCCTATACCATTTAACCGCATTCACTTTTTTACATTTGAAAACAACCAGCTAAACAATGCAGGCTCATCAAAGGCTTTGTCCCAGCTATTGTGGCCGGTATTGGGGTACAGTGTAAACTGCACCGGAATGTTAAGGCCCTGCATGGCCGCTACTAAATTTTTATCAAATTCAGGCGACACGGCCTTATCATCTGCACCATGAAATATCCACCAGTGTGCCCGTTTAAATTTAGGTGCCACAGTTGCATCAACAGCACCGCAAATAGGAAAAGCCGCAGCAAATAATTTAGGGTTTCGCTTCACAATATCATACGTGCCCATGCCGCCTAATGAAAGGCCGCCCACATACAATTGTTTCTTATTGGCATGATACTCCTTCACCACCTGCTTTACTAATTTTTGCAACAAACCCATGGCCTGTGTTGCAGGCAAATCGGGCGGCATCAGCAATACATATTTGCCCGTTGAATCTTTTATACGTTGATCATTTACCCAATTACTGCTTCTTGCGCATTGGGGTATTACTATTATTGCAGGGTATTTTTTACGAAGGCTATCCCTTAAAAAAAAGGTGCCCCCATGCGATAACTGAGTTGAATTGTTGTTGCCTTTTTCGCCACTGCCATGCAGGAACACGATCATAGGATATTTTTTTCCGGCCTCATAATTTTCGGGCAGCAGCAAGCGGTAGGGCATGGTATCGCCTTTGCTGATAAACAGTTTTTTTTCGTAGGCCGAATAATCTTGGGCCGTTAAAGTTTTGGCACCAAGTATCAACAATACGGCAACTATAAAATTTTTCATAAAAGTCCCTTTTTATTGAATGATATATAAAAAAAAATCCACCAACTACTTTAGATGCCCCAAGGTGTTGGAGTGAAACCAACGAGCGCCTGCTTATTGATTAAAGTTTATTTTAACCACCCCGCCTTTACTATCCAGCACTGATTGTTGCGTAGCTGTTTTACCCTTATACCCCACTGTTATTTCGTACTTACCGTTAAAGCCACGCACTTTGTATTCACCGTTTTTTTGCGTGGTGCCACTTGTGTTGGTACTCCAGGTTTTACTTACCAGTTCGGTAAATACTTTGCCCGATGGGCGGATGTTCCACTCCTTGTCCCAGAGGGCTGCAGCAGGAATCCAATGTGAACCTTCCCAAAAGCCCCATTGCATAATACCAATAGTGGATGGATGGCTGAAAATGGCGGTAAAATAATCCCTTATGTAACGTGATTTAAAATCTTCATCATCACTCGTTATATCAAACTCAGATATTTGTATGGGTAACTTAAAAGTGGCAAACTTATCCAGTTTGTTTAAAATAAAATTAATGCCCGGCGGTGTGCCACCGATGTGCGACTGCTCGCCAATGCCTTCGACCGGGGCACCATTATCCAGCAAATATTTTATGTTGCCGTAAAAATCATCGCTGCCGTTTCCCTGCACATGAAACATGGTATATTCATTTAGAAAGAGTTTTACATTCGGCGCATTTTTCTTTGCCGCCTTAAACCAATCGATCATTACTTTTTTACCCCCCAGCGAATCCATTACATTGTGATTGGCGAAAGGCTCGTTTACCACATCCCACTCCACAAACTGCCCCTTCATAACGGTTGTTTCCTCTTCTATCTGTTGTAATATAAAGGCCCGAAGTTTGGCAGTATCATTTTTAAAAGCAACCAGTTGCGGAGAGTTTTGCCATCCGGGCCAAACCATCACATGCCCACGTGCTTCTATATCATGTTGCCTTAGCCAGGTTACTGCACGCTTCGTTTTTTCATGGTCTGCCCTTGCCCAGTTTTTCGATTTTATCTCATTTTCAAAAACGACCTTATTGAAATATTTGAGCAGGGTGTCCCGGTACTTTTTTGCAATAGTGTCAGTGGTATTTAATAAAAGTTCGGAGTTGGTTGCAGTACCCCAGGCGTAGGCACTTTTTTTCAATTGCACGGTAACTTTTGCACCAGGCAAAGGCATACCATTTTTACCGGTTACAATAACGGTGAGGTCACCCATACGGTACTGGTTTATCCGCTCTGCTGCAGCTTTACGCCATGGTGCACCAGGTGAATCCCCTTCATAATGGATTACCGATTTGGGCAGGTCGCTTAGGTTTACATTAGCGCCGTAATTGATGAATTGTACGGGGCCTAATTCCCACCGCTGGGCATAGCTGTCAAACTTTATTACAAAACGTACATCCTCCGGTTTGGCATCTTTTTTCATTACAAAGGGTATACTTGTTTCTGTCCAGTTTGGGCCTATGGACACACCCCTTTCCAGATGGGGCGGCCACACATATTTACCATTTACCAACTGGTCAAAGCGGACTTCAAAAAGTGATTCGCTGCTCTCCCTTTTACTCTCCAGGCTTCGGGCTTTAAAGGATATCCAAAGCACATCCCCCTTGTGCAAGGCCGTTTTAATATTTGCACCAAGGCCATAGTTATTGCTGCCGGGTTTATTGAAAGTATTAATGCGGAGGGCTTTTGTAAACGGTTGCCCTGTTACAGCCACTTCTTCCACCAATGTTTTTGGTGCATCCGGGCCATAGGGAATAAGTGAATCCAAACTACCCGTAAGTAAAGGCTGCCCTGTAGGTAGCTGGGCAAAACAATTATTCGCCTGCACCTGAAAAATACATAAGCAGATTAAAAGATTAATCAGCCTATTCCTGTTCAACCACTTTATTTGTACCATTGTTTAACCTCCCTTTTTTTGTTGTTATATTTTGTTGCCGGCACCATGTGCAGTGGCCGCTTTTTGTCTGGCCAGGGCTATCATATCTGCTTTGCTGGCATTGGCTTGCAAGTTTGATAAATACCATTTCTCTTTGTAAATAAGTGTTTCACCGGGGGCTAAAAAAGTGTAAGGGCCGTGGTTTTCCAGCTCAATATATTGCCCGGCTTTTTGATAGTATATTTCTACTTCGCCCTGAGTTGGCGGCAACTGTGCAACAGCAATATCAGGAAAGGTTTTTACAAACAGCAGGCCGTTGCTTACATGTGCAAGCCATCCACCCCTGGCAGTAGAAAATAGTTTTTGCGGTTGCGGTGTGGCAAGCACGCTAAAATTATACCAGCATATACCATCCTGAAGGCTGGTATTGCTTAATGGGGTTGATTTTGGCAGCGGGCTTAAGACAGTATCATTTACCGGAAAAAAGCTAAGTCCCCCCTGGACCCGGCAAACATCCCACCCTGCAACCTGCTTTGTAACTGAAGTTATATTTCGTATGGTGTAGATAATGTTGATGGAAGTATCGGCAGCAGAAACGGTGAACTCTTTTTCAAACTGAAAACCACTTGCAGTATCTGGAGCGCTGGTGAGCTTTATATGGTTTCGGTTGCCATTATATTGATAGGCTTGTGTATCTAAAACCGGGTATGGCGGCCACTTCCAGTTGCGCTGCGGAGATGGCCAAAAGGTAGCACCAAATGCTTCAAGATGATCATTCGGGGTGATCAGTAATTCTTTTCCGTTACAGGTAAAAGAGATAATACGGCCTCCATATTTAGCCGATACTGTAAAACTGATATTGCCCGTCCGCAAAGTATAGGATGCACTATCGCCGGCGTGCCCCTGCGTAGCCACTAGCAGCAGTATCAGCAAAATAAATTTATATTTCTTCACGCTTTACAATTTTTTGGTGCATACAAAATGAATTACTGGTTTGCTGCAGGGCAGCTCTTAGGGGCGGATAAGATAACGCCCCGAATTTTTACACGCCTGCCCCCAAGGGGGTCCGGTATCAAAAATTTACCCATTATACACACAAAGCCTTCGCTGAGCTGTTTGTACGTTGTTGATGTGGTCAGTTTTGTACTGTTCCATTTTTCGAAAATGACCAAGTCCGCATTATTGAAATGCGCCAAGCTTGCACCCACTACATTACAGGGAGGCCTCTTTAAGCATCCGGGCGAGTGCGCATATATCATCTGTTTCGTTGCCGGTACCTGCACCTACCCACATTTTTTGTTGTTGTGCCGTTGCAGAACAGCCAAAAAAAATAGCAGCGTTGCTGCAAGTAGCAAGTCAGAAACGATTCTGTTTTTTTATTCATTTCTTATTAATGAAAACATATTAACTGCCCGGCGACGGGTACACAATTAATTTTCCAGTGCTTACCGTAACGGCGCCTTTTCCTGAAGTGGCCGTAACACCCCCTTTATCAAATGTTTTTTTGCAAGCTGCTGTTATCAGGATAAGTGAGCAGATAGTGGATAGTCTTAGTACTTTGTTCATAGTTGAGATTTTTAAGTTTTACTATTTAATATTAATTTTTTGCGAGAATGATAAGTGCTATGCCAACAACATACAGCAACAACATAATGTACAAATTGCGGTAAGTTACATTAGTTGCAGTGGCAAATTCTTTCCATATAAATATGCCCCAGATGGCGGCGATGATAGTGGCGCCCTGGCCCAGGCCGTAAGAAATTGCAGGGCCTGCTTTACCCGAGGCAATGATGTTGAACGACATGCCCAGGTGCCAGATGATACCACCCAGGATGCCCACCAGGTGGTCTTTTGCGGAACCTTTGAAATAATCTTTCGCACTTAGTTTACTACCGGCAAATGGGAAACGCATGAGTATACTGTTGAATAAAAAATTGCTTGCTACCAACCCAGCGGCAAAAAATACAAGTGCCGTATAAGGGGTTAACTTACCGCCTTGTGGCTCATCAAAATCTGCCGCCATTGATACCGCAACATATTTATAAAAAAAGCCCATGAGCACACCGGCAATGATGGCGGTGACCAACCCTTTTGCAGAGAAAGTTGACTTGCCTTTATTTACCTGGCGGTATGCATTTGCATTGAGCAATATGGCTACAGCAATTAACGCAACACCACCAAACAGCAAGCCTGCATTGCCTTGTGGGTTACCTGCATAATTTACAATTACACCCAGTATTAAGGCAATGCCAATACCCACCGGAAAGGCCACCGACATACCAGCAAGCGCAATGGCAGATACCAGTAAAATATTGGCAAGGTTAAAAACCACCCCGCCGATAAATGCGGAGAGGAGGTTGCCATTCACGGCCTGCTTTAGATCGGCTAAAAACGACCGGCCTGTTTCACCATTACTGCCCAAAGTAAACGCCATGAGGATGGATAAAAGGAGGATACCAAAAGCATAATCCCAATAAAATAATTCGAACCGCCACCCTGGCGAACTAAGCTTGGTGGTGTTGGCCCAGGAACCCCAGCAAAACATTGTGATGATGCAAAACAATATGGCTGTTGCGTATGAATGTATGATGAACATGCGTTGTATTTACCAGTGAAAATTTTCGGAAAAAAATGACCTGTTTTTTATTTGCCTTTTTAGTGTTTCATGTTGTTTAGGCTAAGCTTAGCTTCTTTAACCTGATAATCTTTTATGCTTTACCCAACCTCTTCCCTCGTTGGTGCCGATGTTTGTGCGCCCATTTTTGTAACCGATATGGCGGCTGCTTTGCAGGCAAACGCAACTGCTTCTTTCCATCCTTTTCCCTCTGCCAGGGCAACCACCACGGCACCATTAAAAACATCGCCTGCTGCTGTGGTATCTACGGCATTTACTTTCACGGTTTCAACCATTGCATGTACTTCACTGGTAGCCACATAAGCACCCTTGCTACCCATGGTGATGATGACGTTTTGCACACCTTTGTTTTTAAAATCAGCTGCTGCTTTTGCAGCACTCGCTTCATTGGTTACTTCAATGCCCGTAAGCAATGCGGTTTCACTTTCGTTGGGTGTAATCAGGAACAGGCCCTGATACACTGCCGCAGGCAACGGTGCAGCGGGTGCAGGGTTTAATACCAGGTTTTTTTTATGCCGTATGGCATAGGCTGCCAGGTATTCGATTACGGCAATAGGCGTTTCCAGTTGTGTGATGAGCCAGTCCGCTCCCGTAAGAATGCTGCCTGCATTTTCGATATCGTTGACCGACAAAAAAGCATTGGCACCCGAAGCAACAATGATTGAATTTTCGCCTTGCCCGTTCACTGTAATTACCGCTACACCAGTGGCTGCAGCTTCATCTTTACAGATGCCGCTAACGTCAATACCTTCATTGCTATAATGCCCGATGGCACTGTTACCAAAGGCATCATCGCCCACTTTACAAATGAAACTAACATTACCACCGAGCCTAACCGCAGCAACTGCCTGGTTAGCGCCTTTACCACCCTGAAAAACAAAAAAGGTACTACCCAAAATGGTTTCACCCGGCCTGGGAAAACGATCGGTTTTTAAAACCATATCGGTATTGGAACTGCCGATAACCGCTATCTTACTTTTCATTATTACTACATTTGTTTTAAGTGCTTACCACATTTTGCAGCACTACTTTGAGCCAATAAATCCATTTACCTGTAACCAGTTTTTGCAACGGTCAAACCAATAATCCGGGGTCGAATTATTGTTAAGGCCAAACCCATGGCCACCCGCCTGGTATACATGCAGCTCTGCCTTTACACCGGCGGTTACCAACGCTTCATAAAACAATAAACTATTTTGAACAGGCACCGTTTTATCGCCTTCTGTTTGTATAATAAATGTAGGTGGGGTGCTGGCGGTAACTTGTTTCTCATTCGAGTAATAATCAACCACAGCCTGGGTTGTATCTTTCCCTATCAAATTTGTTTTAGAACCTTTATGGGTAAATTCACCAAAGGAAATAACCGGGTACAACAGCAACATAAAATCAGGGCGCACGCTTATGCTGTCTTTATTTTCAATAAACAGTTTATTAAAATGGGTGCCTGCTGTTGAAGCCAAATGGCCTCCGGCCGAGAAGCCCATAATACCAATTTTGGCAGGGTTGATATTCCACTCAGCAGCACGCCCACGAACGATCTGGATAGCACGTTGTGCATCCTGCAAAGGGCCTATCGATTTGTCGGTCATAATTTTATCGCTGGGCAACCGGTACTTCAGCACAAAGGCTGCTATACCAACTTCATTAAATTTTTTGGCCACGTCATATCCTTCATGTTCTATCGCTAAAAAATAATACGCACCGCCCGGACAAATTACCACTGCTGTTCCGTTGGCCTTTTCTTTTGGTGGCAGGTAGGCAGTAAGCGTAGGATTAGTAACCATCGTTACTTTCAACACCTGGTCCCTTTCTGTTTTTTCAACATAACCAGCAGGTGGAGGTTTTGAGTTGGGGACACCGCCGGCATATAATGGTACCACCATTGCCTCCTGCGCAAAGCAGGCCATACCCATCAATAAAAGCAAAGCCGTTATCGTTATTGTCAGCCGGTTCATGTACATGTTTTTATGCGTTGTCTTTTGGGTGATTAAATTTTTGCAGGATTATTTTTTTAATTGATGACTGCATTTTTTATCCATGTGGTTATAGCACCACCGGTTTGGCTGGCATCTGCATACGGAACCATTGTAATATTTTTAACTGCATTATTTGCCGATCCTTTTATCTGGAATGCTTCGCCCCCGATCCATTTACCGGAAGGTGCATCAGTAGTTTGCAGCACTGCATTTTTTGCATCTACTGCTACTTCATCTGCTGCTACATCATTCAGGCTCTTATCAAAGGCAAGCACCTGAGGCCCCCGTTGAAAAGCTACTTTGCCGGGGTAAGTTTTGCCACCATCTAAAACCATTAAAGGCATTGTAAAACTTATGGCGACCATATCCCCTTTTGCCCAAATCCTGCTGATGGTTATTGAACCGCTGCTGTCAACCAGTTGCTTTTTTCCATTTACAGATAAAGAAAAACGAGCCGCCCAATAAGGCTTTCTAAATTCAATGGCATAAGCCGCAGCGGCGCCCTCGTCAACGGTTATGGCCACCTCGCCATCCACAGGAAAATTAGTTATCGTTGTAAAAGAAACCGGAACATTTTTACCAACCGAAGTTGCATAAGTGCCGGGCTGATAAAAAAGAAAAGCAGGTTTATTATCTATTTTGCCATTAGCAAAAAGCGGTATCATCGCAATGCCCCTTGGCACACTGCTCATACAGCACGTAATTACACAGCGGTATGGTTTTATACCCACCAAAGGTGTATAATAACTAACGCACCCTGTTCCCGGGTTTTCGGCCCCTGCAAGGTGGTTGTACACAGCCCTTTCCAACTCATCCACATACTTTATTTCTCCGGTAATAGTTAGCATCTGGTAAGTAAGCTGTATCCAGGTGGTGGTAACACAACCCTCGCCCATATTGTCGTTTTCGGTTGCTGGCAGGTTGTTATCATCCTGAAAATGTTCAAACGAACTTGCGGTACCGGTAATGTATAAACGATTTTTTACGATGTCGTTCCAGGCCAATTGTACGGGCTTAAAAAAAACCCTGTCACCGGTTACTTTATACAGCTTAATAATGCCCACCAAATTGGACAGCATCTCATAAGCTTTGGCATTGGCGGTTTTATCAGTTCGGCCACCCGTGGCATCTAAAGTGGTAATAATTTTGGGGCCGTTATCCTGGTCGTACGCCTTAATAAGGTAGTAGCAAAAATCAAGGTATTTTTTATTGCCGGTAAAGGTATACAGGTCAACCATTGGCTCCAGCACACTCGTTGCGGCCATGCCCACGTGGCTGCCTGCATTGATGATATCCAACTGGCCTTTGCTATAACCAAAGGTTTTACACAACAGGTTGGCTGCTTTTTCAGATGCTTCCAAAGCAGGCTTAAAACCTGAAATTTTATAGTATTTAAGCAACCCGATAATGCAATATTTGTGCGACCAGACATCCCAGCTTGTCCAATGCCCATCAGGTTCGTAAGTGCCCAAATATCCATCAGGTAATTGCGAAGCAATCAATTGCTGGGCACTCCGGTCTATCTGGATTTTAAGTGCAGCGTCATGGTTATTTTCATACGCATCACATGCAGCATCCAAAAATTTTCCTACATGCTCCCCTATCCATGAGTGGCTGCCGGGCCGGTTGATGTAGCCCGCTAATATTGCATCCTCATCCACTTTTTTAAGCCGCATTTGGGTGTTGGCCTGCAACCGTTCCCCGAGCCAGCCTTCTATCTTTATTTTGTCTAAATCTGCTGCAATATATTTTTGTAAAACCTTATCTGCAATAAGCGGCGATACCTTCTTATAGGCTACATCCTGGTAGCCTGTTTCGCTGTTCCATTCGGTGTGGTATTTGTATAAGGGGACAGACAAAAAGTACACAATTTTTAAAAATGATGAGGGGGACGTGAATACAAAATCAACTGCATTTTCACCGGATGCAAGGTTTACGTTTTGCTTTGCTGAATACATTTTTGATCCTGCAAAATTGTAAAAAATTGCCTTTATTACACCCACCGCACCCTTGGGCGAACGGTTGGTAACGGTTAATTGATAGGTCAATGCTTTTTTAGCAACAGTTGCTTTTACATCGCCGTTTTTTAAGCCTGCTTTAAAAGATAAAAAATGTTCCGGCGATGCGGTAACGATCTCTGGCACCTTCGATATTTTGAACGAACCCCAATGCCTTACCCTGATGGAAATGGTGTTTTCTTTATCCCAAAAAATATCAGTTGGCTTAAGCAGGTAGTTACGGTAGGTATCGCCTGACCCTGTTGACCCCAGTAGCTTTCCGTTGAAGTAAGTATCATCAGACTGAGAGATTTTGCCCATGCTCAAAGCAAGCAACCCCGTTTTATCAAAAGCTGCCTTTAATGTTGATGGAATAGTTATTTTTTTACGGACCCATAAAGTGCGGTTGGCAGTTGTATTGCGGCTATCGTTCCATTGCAGGTCCTGCAGTTCCTGCCATCCGGCATCATCAAAAGCAATATTGCTAAACTCCTTTTTATCTTCCCAACTAACCTTCCAGGCACCGTTAATTACAAATGGCTGGGCAATAATTCCGTTACATTTTAAAATAACAAAAAGTATAAAAAATATTCTTTTCATTTAAAAGTATTGGCGTTTAAAAAAATAGTATTAATTAAACAAAAAAGCAGCTTTAAGTAGCATCTTTGTTTTATGTTCATCCCGGTCCTTATCGGGAGCCCACTTGTACCGCTTAACAACAAGCATCTTTCGTTACGTTTGTAAGAAGCCCAGATCATCACCACCCTTTAAATCATACATCGGGTAAAAAATCAAACGTCGGCCATCAAAAAATCAGAGATTTTTATTAATATCTCTCCACAACTTAAAATCATCCCAGTATATCTGCAGGGTTTTGCCTTTCGATTTTACGTATGCCACCACCTCTTTTGATGTATATAATTTCTGGGGGCTCCAGCCGGTAAAGCCATTGGGCGCTGGGTCGGTGGTGTTGTGTGTAAAATTGGTTACATCAAATACCACCTGTTTTTTGCGACCGTCTGGTGTAATGGCCATATAAAAACGGCCGGTGTTTTTATCGCCTTCTTTTAAATAATACTCCATGGTAAACCACTGTCCAATGGGCACTTTTACTTTCGGCTGATAGTTCGCATTCCATACTTCTATCTGCCCTGCATTTTCAGCATTTAAAATAAAGTACAGGTCACTTTCGCCATCAGTTGGTTTCCCAATGCCAAGCGTTGTACGAAACCCATACGCTTTATCTATCCACCATTCATTGTTCCAAAACTCTGAAATGGTGAGCCATTTTATTTTGCCGGGATAGGTCCGCAACGCATTAAAATCTGTAGTTAAAAACACCCGTTGCGTTTGATAAATTTCTTTGAAGCCCCTTTTAATTCCGTAGATGTCTGTCTGTATCCTTGCCTTCTGCTGCCCTTCGGATGCATGCCACGAATCGTTGAGCCAAAACTGCAGCACATGGTTTTTTGGATTGCCCGGCTCAGGTATAATTTTTACAAAACGCTGTGTGGAATCGCCGCCGGTAAATTCAATTAAAAACTGGCCAGCCTCTGCATTATCATCCAGGTCTTTTTCCCAATCATTCTTTTCTTTCAGGGTATTGTCCACGCCAACAATATCATCAATCGCATATCCTTGTGTAATAAAATCAGGTATTTTTTTGGAATCAGTTATCAAAGCAGAGCTGCCTTCATAACCGGTTTGAAAGACAAGTTCGCCATCAGGCAGTTTATCTTTTGGTGCAGTAATATTGGATACAGGCCCCCGGGCATGGCCACAAGAAATTAGCGTAAATACCATTACCAAAAAGAAAGCATGATGTATTCTTAATGCCATTATAAAAATTTAAGGGGTTTGTTTTTAATCAGGCTGTTGTACCGTAACAATGCCTCCAGGTAATAATAATCCGCATAAACCAGTGGTGTATTTATCTCTGAATTTAATGGCTTTGCACCCACGCTGTGCATCAGTATAAAATTTTTATTGGTGCCTGCGGCGGCGGTGTAGGCCGGGCTTGCCAGGCTGCTAAGCATTGCTTCAGCAGCATCAAAATATTGTTTTTTATGCTGGCTGTATTGGCTTAGTTCCAGCAAGGCCGAAGCCATCACTGCACCGGCAGAAGCATCCCTTTCTTCGTTGGGAATGTTGGGTGCATTAAAATCCCAATAGGGTATTTTATCTGCCGGTAAATTAGGATTGGTTAAAATAAAACGGGCAATATTTTCGGCTTGCAGCAGGTATCTTTTTTGTTTGGTATCCCTGTACATCACCGTATAGCCATACAAGGCCCAAGCCTGTCCCCTGCTCCAGGCAGAACTGTCTGCATAGCCCTGGTGCGTTTTTTTAGCCAGCACTTTTCCACCTTCGCCGTAACACACCACATGGTAGCTGCTGTAGTCTTTTCTAAAATGATTTTTTATAGTATTGTCGGCATGGGTAACGCAGAGGTTGTAATAGTTTTTATCGCCGGATGCTTTGGCTGCCCAAAACAAAAATTCCAGGTTCATCATATTGTCTACTATTACCGGGTAATCATAACCCTTCCATCCGTCCCAGGATTTTATAACGCCATACCCTGGGTGAAAGCGGGTGGCCAGCGAAGCGGCACCGGTAAGCATTGCCTGTTTATACCGTTCATCTTTTGTAAGCCGGTAACCGTTGCCCATCGGGCAATACAGCATAAAGCCCAAATCATGCGTACCCTTATTATACTTCTCTTTTTCTACGGCCATGCTCCATTTATCAGCAGCATTTTTCCAGGCAGTATCTTTTGTAAACTCATACAAATACCAAAGGCTGCCACCGAAAAAACCACTGCACCACCAATCAGAAGACATGTCTTTTATTGTACCATCCGGCTTTATAGATTGTGGAAATTTTGTGCTATCGGGATGGTGTGCAAGCATACCCTTGTATTGGGTGGCCGCATTGCTTATCTGCCTGCTGACATCAATTTTATTTTGCGCCGCAGCAGGTTGTACCAAGCCGGTCCCACCAATTAAAGCTGCAAAAAAAATTGCGATTGTAACAAAACCCTTTTCAAAAAAACAGGCATTTATTTGTATCATATCAGCGATAATCGTTTTTAAGCAAAGAGATAATAAAGAAGCAAACACAATCAATATAAGGTATAAAAGCCCTCGTATTCTTTACATTTTAACAGTGCAATTACTACAACATTTTATGTTAAACCCAACTTACAAATATTGGTTAACCAAAAATTGGAATACCAAATCTACCGGTTATTTTTAATTCCGCCCAAATTTTCTTGGGGAATACATGACATAGATAAAAAAAATTTACAGCTAAAAAAGGGTTGGATTATTTATCTGGTAACCCTTGCAGGTTTCTTTTGGTTACATTAAGCTAAATCGGTTATGTGGGCCACATATTAACACAGTAGCTGCTTTCAGGGGTTTATCAGTCATTAGTAAATATAGATAGTGTGATATTTAAAACATTTCAGGTTAGGTGTTAGCAAACAATATCTAAAAAATAAAAAGCCAAAGCAGTTTTATCAAAACCTTACTTAAAACTTTACCTGTTGAGAGTATTATTTCAATTGCCTTTCATGTTCATTTATCCTTAGGTCATTAATACTTGCAAATCTTTTTTTCATAAAACCATTTTCATCAAACTCCCAATTTTCATTACCGTAAGAACGAAACCATTGTCCGGTAGTATTATGCCACTCATATTCAAAACGAACTGCAATTTTATTATCCGTAAAAGCCCATAGTTCTTTTTTAAGTTTGTACCCTAATTCTTTATTCCATTTAGCAACCAGAAATTCTTTTACAGCTTGCCGTCCGTTGATAAAGAGGTCCCTGTTTCTCCATTCCGTGTCAACGGTATACGCCAGTGAAACTACTGCAGGGTTTTTAGTGTTCCAGGCATCTTCTGCTAATTGCACCTTCTTTATCGCTGTTTCATAAGTGAAAGGCGGCAGTGGTTGTTTCTGTTCCATAATACCAATTTAGTGCATCCCGGTAAAAGAATGAGTGACTGGGTACATTTCAAATACATCTGCCGCAAATATGCCCTGTACTCATTTTTATTTTACAACGCAACCATTATTTATACAAATAATAGTACCCCAAAACCGTCCACATGTGTGCATGTGAACAAAACACCGGATAAGGAGCAGGCATGGGTGAAACGTCGCCTGGTTTTGTACTGATATTGGAATTGACGGCATCGGGGGCAGACCACCAGCCAACCCATCCATCGGGGTAGTGGTTTGAATAATTACTGAACGACATTTTTTTATACAAATCCATACTGGCAGGCCTGTTCCAGGTGCTTAAGCCAATCATCAATGCACCATTTAGCGAATACCAAAAGCCACCATTTTCACGAACACCGGGGCCATGTAATGTACTTGGTTTGGGTACTTCCATTTCCCTTGCACCCAAAGGTTCATTAAGCATTAAACGGGCATTCATTTCTATTAGGGTCGATTGCTTTATGGCCAGTGGAAGGTCAGGGATACCCATCATATACACTACCGGTTCCAAATACATATCTGTGTCGCCAATGGCAATTTCCCGGTTAAGGTAAAGCCTTCGGGGAAAGGTCCTTTTGTCCATATCCTTTATAAAAACAGCAAGCTGCTTTTGCCGGTACATTTTCATGGAGGCAACCAGTTTGGCAATAGTTAGTTTTTCGGCAGCCAGGTTGGGCTGTTTCATCGCTGCCTCAAGGTTTTCTATCAACCCATACATTGCGTTTAGCGCAAGGCTTGCGTTCATGTGCGACTCTGCACTTACGTAATAGATGTTTATGGGATAGTAATTAAATACCACATCGTTCCAGTCTGAATTCATGATCTTAATCATCCCATGACTGCCGGTGCCTATCTCGTCCCTTATATATAAAAATGCCTGGGTAATTTTATCCAGTGTAGATACCATGTTGTTGCCCGCTTTGGGATAGTATGGTGTTTTTTCTTTTAGAAAAGAAAAGTCTTTTGATTGCTTTAAGTATTCACTCATCAGCAGAAAAAAGAAGAGTTGCTGGTCGCTGGTTTTGTGCATAAAACTGGTTTGTGCGCCATAACCAAAATCAGTGTATTCCAGCAAGCCGGTTGAAAACATCTTCTTCATCATCAGCTTTAATGTAGATTTTGCCAACGCAGGATTATAGTAACAGAGTGGCAATGCGGCCTGTATCAGGTCCCTTGCCGCAGCTTGTTTTCCCCAAACAAAATCATACACCATCCCTTGTGGGATAAAGGTTTCATCGTAATAAGCCGAGTGCTTTGCAAAGGCATCCAGTACATAAGCATTCCATACCAGTTCCCGCCGCATCGCTGTGTCGGGCTCTTTTAAAAACCCCGGTAGTTTGGCTGCCCATGCTGTTGCGTAAAGGGATGATTGCGTTGGTGGCAGCAATTTTACATCTTTCCCTAATTCATTTATCACCGCTAACACATCCGCATCTTTACGGCTTATGGCATAGCCAACAACAAAATTGATGGTGCGTTTTTCATGTGGCTTTAAGGTAAAAGAATATGCTGCAAAGAGACTGGAAGCATAGCCATTAATTTTTTGAAAACCGGATGAACCACCTGCGGCCGCACTACTTAATGGTGCCATAAACAGTGCTGCCGGGTAACCGTCATAAGCTGAAACATCGTCCTTACCGGTAATTAAAAGCGGGTCTGCCGATTCATAATCAAACAACGCTTTTACCGTATTTGTGCCTGCTATTTTGGAGGCTGTACAAGGGTAAGAAATATGCTGGTTTGTTTTTTCTGCAATCATCCGGTAACGGGCGGTAACCGATTCGTTGTAAGCAATTTTCTGACTGGTGTTTGAATTGTTGCTTATCTCCACAGTAATCAACATACCGGGCACACCTTTGTTTACAGATGGCGAAGGCTTTACACTGATGTTACGGGTACAACGGATGTTATCAGAAAGTTCATAATCGAACCGGGCAAAACCCACGCCGAACGTGTGTTTGGTAGTGTTTGACGCCGCCTGGGAATACATGCCGGTAAGTGGAAAGGTTTCGCCATTTATTTTTATCGTGGCATTATTGGAACCATAGTTTATAACAGGGCCTGCATCATTAAGCCTGCCCCATGCCCGCTCGCCACACAGCAATTGGTACACGCCGCTAACATGTGGCAGTACTAAAAATTTATAATTGCCCATCATAAAAAAAGGGTCTTTAGGCTGGTCCAGTTGTTTATTATCAAAAGGTATTTTGCCATTGTAAACGGCGTAAGGCAAACCGGCTTTATCGTTGTGCCAGGTGATTAATTGTGCAGATAAAGATTGGTATCCTAACACAACAATTCCCAAAACGAATGATCGCCAAACCTGTGCCTTCGCAAATAAAAATCGATCCATCTTTTAAATCTGTTTGTTATAAATTAATTATTTGCTTTACGATGTAACCATTGATGATACCTCTTTCAGGTTCTTTACCAAAAAATAATGCACTGTAATAAAAAGCATGCAGAAAAATGCAGATTAAGAATTGCCCCTTCAATTTAATCCGGGGCAATTATTTAAATACAAAAAATAGGGTTTAATGATTGAAGTAACTGAGGTAATCCCTTGTTTCGTTTACCCTGTCACGGATACGGTTGCGGAACAATAGTTTTGAACTTACGTGATAGATGGTGTCTGTTATACCGGGTTTTTTATAGGTATAATTGAGGGAGAAATCACGGGTTTTAGAAGTGTAGGTGTTGGTACCTTCGGCGGTAACAACAGGCTGTCCTGAAATGGATTCGTATGTTACCACCTTGTTGGAATCCACATTTAAATTAAAGTTTAAACCGTTGGTAAAAGCAGTGGCAGCGGAAGTTACCTTCACCTTGTACGGCCCTTGTGTAAGCAAGCGCCAGGTGCTGTTGTCAGATTCGTTCATAGCACTATCCACCTGTGTTTTAGCATCAATTATCACGCCTGCAACCTCTCTTTTAATAACATTGTTATACAGGTAGTACCCATCAACGGTAGCAATATATTTCAACGATACTTTAATGCTATCCAGCCCTTTACCAATAGAATCCAATGAAGTTGAAAGTATGCGTACGGGTAAGGTATAGCCTTCCAATGCGTTAAGGTTCCTGTACATAGATTTAGGATCATTAACAAAAAGTGCAGAGTCTAGCTTGATGGTTACATAGCCAACAAATTGCCCCGCAGGAATGGTTACTGTTGTTTTGCCCCCTAATTGTGCGGAGTTGTAATAACCTGGCGGCAGCAGCTCCCGGGTATCTGTAGGCGAGGTTTTGTTTAGCACCCCGCCAATTTGTAAGTCCACCGTCCTGTCTGCATTATTTTGTGTAACACCTGCCATGGCCGGGCCTATTTTAAACTCCAGCCCCTCGCCTACCACTACGGTACGGGTATACTCCTGAAAGGAAGCAAAATAGGCTATGGTTTTTGGCAGTGTCGGGTTCAAATAATCATCACTGTATTTTTTGCAACCTGCCGCCGCTACTCCCAGTAATATGAAGCCAACTATCATTTTTTTCATTGTAAGATTTTTAAATTTCAGAAAAATTTACCAGCCAACATTGTTCACCAGGTTTTTACTTTTTAGTATTTCGCTATAGGGAACAGGCATGTATGGGGATTTGAATGATCTTGTTTCAACAGGGTCAGCAGAATATATGCCATACACGGGCGCATTAACCGCAGAAAGGTCTGCCACACCTGCGGATAAACGCCTTAAATCCCAAAAACGAAAATCTTCGAAGCATAATTCTATCCTGCGTTCATTAAGCACCAATGCTAAAAATGCGGCACTACTGGTAACTGTGGGCAGGTAAACATCCCCCGTGCCCAATGCCCTTTTTCTTACTTTGGCCAGTACTTCATTTGCAGCATACCCATATAGTTTTGTTGATGGGCTTCCGGTAACCCTTATGGCGGCTTCTGCAAAATTTAAATACAATTCGGGCTTGCCTAAAAGTACCGGTGCAAAAGTTGTATTAACCGTTGTGCCACTGCTGGCAAGGCGTACAGAGGGATCCAGTAATTTTTGAATATAAAAACCGGTACGGGTTGCGTTTACATCTGAGCCAAAAGCATCAGGGCCACCGGGCAATGTGTTGATGGCCACGTTGGCAAAAGTTTCTCCATTGCGAACGATAAAAAGATCTAAACGGGGGTCCCTGTTTACCTGCACATTTGCAGGGTCATATGGCTTGGTTGGCGAAGTGCCCAATGGATATCCATCACTCATCGGAAAGGCATCCACCAGGTTTTTACTTGGGTTGAAGGTGCCCCTTCCACCTCCTGCCCTCGGCGGATAATTTTCGGCTTCATAAATATTTACATTGGAGTTGATGCTGCCCCGAAAGAACATATCCTTGTTGGTATAGTTGCTGTTGTTAAGGTTGTTTTTATTAAAGTAAGAGGAGAAGGGCATCAGGTCATCAAAGCCCATACCGCTGGTGCCGTTGCTTACTGCAATTGCATCTGCACAAGCCTTTGCTGCTTTATCCCATAAAGAAATATCGTTGGCCCTGTTATAGGCGGGGCTTGCACCATACAAAAATGTTCGTGCCTTTAAAGCTTTGGCAGCTATGCCGGATGCATGACCGGCATCCGACACAAGGCCATCGAGAATGGTGCCGGATGATTTTGCATACAGCAATGGAAGGTATTTTATTGCAGTATCACAGTCTGCACCAATCTGTGCGGTACACTCCTGGTAGCTGTTGCGGGGCAGGTCCAGCACATCGCCTGCCTGCAGGTATTTTATGGTTATCGGGAAACCGTAGGCTTTTCCATCTGCCCCCACACCCCCATATTTTT
The DNA here is from genome assembly GCA_965249755.1 of Ferruginibacter sp. Lineage (GTDB taxonomy): Bacteria > Bacteroidota > Bacteroidia > Chitinophagales > Chitinophagaceae > Ferruginibacter. Next base: position 4,501,317 of record CBDFMT010000004.1, on the reverse strand, counting down.
GCAGCAGGTCAAACTGGTACCACGCCCTTAAAAAATACGCTTCGCCCAATGTTATGTAGAAGGTTTGCATGTTTACGGTAGAGTCTACATTAAAAGTTACCGGCGTTGGATATTTTCCTTTGGATTTATCAAGCACCATCTTGCTGATATACCAGTTTATGCGGTTGATGTTGGTATAATCGTTACCCCAGTTATCACCAAAGGGGTTACTTTGGGTGGAAACGCCGCCCCTTGCCGCCCTTGATGAAATGGTATTTTCATTGTTGGTAACGGCGTTGTCTGTAGCCGCTTCAAAGGTGAAGGATATGCGGTTGGGTATCCCGAAATACGTGTTGTACAAAACACCTTTAAAATCGGTGGCCGATTGCAGGATATAATCAGGGCTTACATAATTATCTTTTTGTGGCTCCATAAATTTCTTGCAGGATAACATCCAGCAAACAAGCCCAAGCAGCATTAAATTTCTAAAACTCTTCATGGTAAAATAATTAAATTAATACTGAATTTATTGACTAAAAAGTGACGGTTACGCCAGCAGCATACGTTTTAAATAATGGATAGTTGGCCAGCCCTGCGGTTAAAGATTCCGGATCAGACTTTTTGATTTTTGACAATGTCAGCAGGTCTGTGCCGTAAAGGAACAGCTTAACATCACCCGCCCTTAACCTGCTCAAAATCGATTTTGGCAAGGTGTACGATAACGCTACGTTTTGCAATTTTAAAAACGAATTGTTTACAATCCAGTAATCTGAAACCTGAAAATCGTTGGTGCCCGTACCCGTTGTTAATGGCGGGTGGGGATTGCCATTAGGCAAACCATCAATTAAAACCCTTGAATATTTACGGGTGCTGTTGATTTGATAATAGCTGCTGTTGAGCAGCGAATTATATTGGCCATAACCAACAAACTGTGCAAACAGGTCGAAGCCTTTGTAGTTAAGTTTTATGTTGGCAGCAAACAACATCCTTGGTGCATTGTTACCAATTATTTTGGTGTCGTATTTATCAATAACGCCATCACCGTTAAGGTCTTTGTATTTGATATTACCTACCCTTAATGCTTTAGGGTCCATGTAAGATGGCTTGGGCAAAGTGCTTGTGCCAGCTTGTATGCTGGTGATGTCGGCCTGCGTATAAGTGCCATTGGCCTGGTAACCCCAAATAGCATCCCAAGGCGTTCCTTTGGTGCTGTAGTTAGGGTCTTGCAGTTCATCAATTACCACCTTTTTGCTTTTGCTGTATGTAAAGTGGGTGCCAATCTGGTACCCTAGTTTGCCTGTTTTTCCACTGTAAGATAATTCTGCTTCAATGCCTTTTAAACTGGTTTTACCATAGTTTACCTGGGGCAAAAAATTACTGCCGCCAAGTATCAGCGGGGTAACGTTCGCTTTTTTACTCAGCAAATCGGCTTGCAAATAACTGAAATAGCTAAATTTAAAACCAACGCTTTTTAACAACTTTGCTTCAAGGCTGATGTCGGTTTCCTGTTGTGTTGGCCAATTGAGCGTATTACTTGCAACCTGGTCTAACTGGGCGGTGGACCCTACCGCAGATGTATTGAAAGAATAGTTTCCATTTACCCGGCTCCATGTTTCCCGCCATTGGTTAACCGCAATATTTCCGTCACCCATAATACCCCACGACGCATTCAGTTTTAAAAAATCAACAAACGAAACATGCTTCATAAAACCTTCTTTGGATATCAGCCAGCCTGCGCCAAAAGCCGGAAAGGTTTTGAACCGCCTGTTAACGATATAACTTTGCGAACCACTATAATCCACCACACCTTCAAGGGTATACTTTTCATTGTAGGTGTAGTTTACTTTTAAACCCAGGTTTTGCCTTTTATAATCCTGAAAATTTCCTGCATAAACATCTTTAGTAATAAAATAAACCACATCTGCATTCACTGCATTTCTGCCAAATGTTTTCTCATAAGAAAGCACACCAGTAAAACCCCAACGGCGTTCGTAATCATCATCGCCTAAAGTTTGCGTGGTTGCTTTTGCAGGTACCTGCAAAACGTTAAATGCATTGGGGGTACCATCAAGTGTAAAACCTGCTATGCTGTAAATACCAACTGTATTTAATTTTTGAAGGTTTTGTTTGTGAAAGATATCAAAGGAATAACCAGGTTTAAAAGTTAACCCTTTCACCAGTTTATCCAGCTTAAAATCAAAGCTTAAATCTGTTTGCATGCGCAAATGGTTCTCCTGCGTATAGCCACGCTGGCGCTGCTGTGCATAAGGATTGTCTTTAAAAGATGAGGTGCCACCGGCACTATCGGGTGCTACCAAAATAGGATAAGCATTGGGATATCTTGTTGCAAGTGTACCCAGGATGGGGCCACCCAATTCGCCAGGATATTGTTTATTGGCCATATAGGCCGCAAAGTTTGCATGCAGTATTATCTGATCAGAAAATTTGGAATCCACATTGCCCTGCAGGTTGAACGCCTGCATTTGCCTTGGCTTACTTGCATATTTTTCAAAGCCACCCTCTTTTTGGTAACCGCCATGTACATAAAATTTTGTGCTTTCATTACCACCATAGTATTCTGTGCTTATCCGGGTTAAATCCATAGACTTATCAAGAAACTGGCCGTAAAAATCCACATCGGGGTACAGGTATGGGTTGTTGTGGTTTTTATAAGCGTCCAGTGCGCTTTGGCTGTAAACACCGGTGGTAATTTTATCGTTGGCCAATGCCTGGTTATAGTAAGATGCAAAGTCGTATGAGTTAAGGTACTTTGGTAAAACTGTGGGCATCTTTATGCCTTTTTGTATACTGGCATGAAACTCACTTTTGCTTATATTTTTGCCCCGCTTAGTTGTTACGATAAGAATTCCGTTGGATACACGGCCACCGTAAAGTGCTTTGGAAACAGGGTCTTTTAATAACCTGATCTCTTCAATTTGCTCAATATCGTAAGGGTTCAGCGGCCTTTCTATACCGTCGATCAATGTGATGTAGCCACCAACACTTCCCCTTACATACGATGTAAAATTATCTTCGCCAGGGTTGCCGTCATTTTGCAAAGAGAAGAAACCCGGCAGGCGGCCGGCAAGTGCTTCCTGCACCATCATAGCAGGATAGGTACGAAGCTCATCCCCTTTAACAACACTCATATTGCCAACAAACCTGTTGTAATCCTGTTGGCCGTACAGCACATTTTCCTTTTCTTTTTTGCTGATGTTAATAGTATCCGTTGCCATTTTTGCCTGTGCCTGTACCAGTTGTCGGCAGCAAATAAAAGCGGCGATAAATAAAAAATTTTTGAGTGTATTATATTTCATATCGGTTAACTAATTAATGATTGAATTGAAAGCGTTGGCACAGGTTTACCAGCCGGGATTTTGTTTAAAATTTGGCCCAAGGAAAGTATTGCTGTTTGCTACCGGAAAGAGGTACATGCGGTCAAGATATTTCAACTGTTGATCTGCCGATAAAAACACCTGGCTGTAATTAAAAGTAGTTGGCCCGGTACGCTTAATATATAAAGCCTTAAGGGCAGTTGTGGATGGGTCTGTAAGTATCTTCCACCGGCGAAGGTCGTAAAAGCGCTTGTCTTCAAAGCAAGTCTCAATACGGGTTTCGTTACGCACTATGTTTTCAAAGTTAGCATCCGAACCCGGTGTAAGCCAAGGTTTTGAGTTATCGAATATGGGCATATTTGCCCTGGCCCTTATCTTGTTTAAAGATTGTACTGCCGTTAACGTAAAGCCGGGTATACCCTGCGGCGTTCCATTGGCACCCCAGGCCCTGTTGGCCGCTTCAGCATAGTACAGGTATAAATCTGCCAGCCTCAAAATATTCCACATCACATAAGTTGAGCCATGCAATGTTTGTGCTTCTGAATACAACTTGTAGTTGTAATATCCGGTTACGGTATAGCCAGAATTCAGGGCGTTGCTCTGGCACTCCTGCGCTACCACGTTATTGTAAGATTCGTTCCATATTTCCACTGCACGCCCTACCCTTTGTACCGTGGGGTTAACATGCCCGTTGTACATAAAGGTTAAGCTAAAGCGTGTATCCCTTCCAGTATGGTTTATCCCATCACCTGTATATGGCTTGCTTTTGTACTCCGCACTTGTTGGGTCTACGGGTTCGCCATTACTCCAGGGAAAACTTTCGGCTAAATTTTCTGTGGGCGATTCTATGCCGGCGGTGTTGCTGGCAAATGCCACAGACCGGGGCCTTGTATAATACGGGCCAAACCCAAAAGCCTGGTTCCACATGCGCCCAAACACTACTTCGTGTAAAGCTTCTTCATTTACATCCACATACAGGTTGTGCCAGTTGCTGATATCAACCAAATGATAATAGCCGGATTTTTCTGCGGCATCAACTGCCTGGCCTGCTGCAACGGCGGCATCCTGCCATAATTTTTTATCCCCTCCAGGGTTTGAAAAAGGGCTTGCTGCCCACAAAAGTGCCTTTGCCTTGTACCCCAAAGCCGCCAGTTTGGATGGCCTTCCCCAACTGGCATTGTCTACTATCAACGGCAGGTAAAGTGAAGCAGAATCAAAGTTTGCCGCAATTTTTTGCGCCGTTACTGTATAGCTGTCACGGGGTAAATCCATGTTTTGGTCTGCAGCCAGCGGATAATTTATCCACGGCATACCACCCCATCTTTGTAACAGCTCAAAATAAAAATGGCCCCTCAAAAAATATGCTGTTCCAAGAATACTGGCTTTTTGGGCATCTGTCGCATTTTGGAGGCGACCAATATTTTTAATCGATAAATTGGCAACCCTTATCGCCTTCCAAAAAGTGGTAAAGCGAAGATTGTCCCCTTCGTTCCAGTAAGTTGGGTCGCCAACCGGGTTATAACCATTTCCTTTTCGATTTGCATTTCCACTTATCCAATCATGGGTTAAATCAGGTATTGTATTGTCCGATAATTTTTCACGGGTGCCATAAACGGATTTGCCATAAAAGGCATTCCAGTTAGGATTGCTGGTATTTAAAATGTTGTTGTCATCAAAATACGCACCCTGCACAAGCAGCTCATCAATAAATTTCTGGCTTTGGGTATAGTCAGTAAATATCTGGTTGTCGGTAAAGTTTACTGAATCCGGAACTTGGTTCAGAAATTTTTTGCACGACACGGATATGCATACAATGGCCGTTAAAAAGAACAGGGATGATAGTTTTTTTTTCATATAACTTTTTTAAAAGAAATTTAAAAATTAGCTTTTAAAGCAATTGTGAGGCGTTTTGGTATAGGATAAAATGAGAAATTTACGTTGCTGACGGTACTTTCATTTTCAGGATCGCCCAATATATAACCAGGTGCCCAGGTAATTAAATTTGCACCTTGCAGGGCCAGGCGGGCTGAGGAAAGCCCCATTTTTTTTACTAAGTGGCCAGAAAAATTATATCCCAGCTCAACTGTTTTTAACCTGGCATATTTTGCATTTTGAAGTGCTTTACTGCCAGGTGACCATGCACCCCACGCCCCGTAGGTTGCGTTTCGGTTTGAGGGCGTCCAAACGTTGTCAGAATTTTTAAGCATTACATACATTTCACCTGGGTCATTGGTCCATAGCGGGTTAGTATATGCGCCATTATTCCTGGTAACGCTGGTGGCACCTTGAACCATAAAACTAAAATCGAAGCTGCGGTTACTTAAGCCGGCAGATAAACTAAAAGTTTGGTCGGGGCGGTTAGAGTGGCCCACCGGAACAGCATCATTACTGGTTGTTGCATCACCGCTAAAATCAAGTAACATATCGGCCCCAGGCGTCATTAAGGTGGTTTGTTTTAACGAGTAATTTGCGATAGCATCAGCATCCTGATAATAACCAATATTAAGTGGTGCTGAATTATAATTGATTGGCTTTCCAGCCATTTTAAGGTAATCTGGTGTTTGCCCAGGGTCATCCTGGTTAGTTACCCGGTTTTCATTAAAATTAAAGTTGCCCTTAACGAAATAGTTCATTTTATTAATCTTGCCATTATACCCTACTTCCAGTTCGTAACCGTGCCGTTTTACAGAACCTATGTTTAAAGCAAGTAAACTCTGGCCAAACCAATCAGCAAGCGATCTTCTTGCCATTAGGATGCCAGTACGGTTTTCATCGTACCAATCCACATTAACAGTAAGCCTGTTATTAAATGCGCCTACTTCAAGGCCTAAGTCTTGTTTGCGGTTACGCTCCCATTGTGCTTTTATATTTGGCACACTGCCTTCCCTTACAGTTGGTACAGTAGTGGTAATGCCCGGGGCACCTAGCGTGGCGTTTGAATAATTGGAATAGTCGGAAATATATAAGTAGCTGGAACCGGTGTTATCATTACCCGTTTCGCCGTAGGAGTACCGCACCTTTAAGTTGTTGACCTGTGGCAGCAACCTTTTCATAAAATCTTCCCTGGCAATGTTCCATCCACCCGCAAAAGCAGGAAAATATCCAAAGCGGTTTTCCGGTGCAAATTGTTCAGAACCTGAGATGGCCATGTTTGCCTCAAATAAATATTTGCCATCATAATCATAAGTAGCCCTTGCAACCCAATTCTCTTCAAAATGCTTAAAGCCGGCAGCAGTCTGGCTCACACGCCGCTGTGCCAGTGCAAGTGCGCTAACATTGTGTTTTTGAAAAGAGTTGCGGTAATCCAACTGGCCGCTATACACATAGTTGTATGCAGGTGTGCCGGTGGAGGTTAAGCCAGATTGGTAAGGTGGCGTTACGGGTGTATACGTACTGGTTAAGGCAGTACCAACATATCTTTCCCAAACATAACTGTTGCCTACTAATTTTAGTGCATATGAATCGCCCTGGTAGGTATAGCCGCCGCCTACATAACTTGCATCGTTGTTATACGATAAAAGGGTTTTAAAAGTAAGCCCCTTAAGGATTACGTCCAGCTTTTGGGTTAAAGAAAGATCGGAGCCCAGGCGGTCCGTTACGGTACGGGTAGTGCCTTTAAAATTTTTACGCATGAAACCTGGCAGCGCAGCTAGGGTTACAAGGTTTATACCCACCCGGTCCCCTGTCATAGGAAAGTTTGGATCTGGGTATTGTTGAAATATAGAGGCAGGATAAATGTAAGGGGATGCATATGAAGGTGTGGTGTACATATTGTTCATGATGGACGCCTGGTCACCATTACCATCATAACCACCCAGGCTTTGCACGCCAACAAAGCCACCGGAGGATATGGACACTTTAGTTGTTTTGCTAAAGTCAAAATCGAAGTTCATCCTAAAATTCAGGCGGTCATATTTAAAAGATGGGTCATAAGCAGTTTGATAATTCTTGGTAAGGTCACCCTGGTGCAGGTATCCTAATGAGATAAAATATTTTGCATTTTGCGTGCCGCCCCTTGCAGAAACCGAGGCCCGGGAGTCATAAGCTACGGGCTTTATCATCAGGTTCCATAAAGAAACATCGGGATAGATATAGGGCATATCCTGCGTACGGTAGTGGTTTAATGTAGTTGCCCCCAACACGTTGCCATAGGCATTTCTGTTGCGATAAAGGTTATCACGGGCAGCCAATGTTTTATAAGAATTTTCCTGGATGCTGGAGTTAACCGCTTTTTTAAAAGTTTGATCGTAGGAAGCCGATATTTCCATGCGCCCTTGCTGCCCTCTTTTTGTGGTAATTAAAATAACGCCGTTTCCGCCTTTAACGCCAAATACCGCAGTGGCAGATGCATCTTTTAAAACGTTGATTGATTCAACGTCGTTTGGGTCAATATCATTTAAGCCACGTTCTATACCATCTACCAAAACAAGTGGTTGGTTATTACCTGCAAAAGATGACAGGCCCCTGATGTAAATTTTAGAATCATCGGCACCGGGCATACCCGATGCCTGAACGGTAACCAACCCCGGCACGAGGCCTGTAAGCGAATTGGCAACCGAAGGTACCCCAGACTTTACAAGATCAGTTCCTTTTACGGTAGATATAGCGCCTACTACTGTTGGCTTTCGTTGGGTTCCATAACCTACTACCACAACCTCATCCATGCCGGTAACCGTTGCCTCCAGCACTATATCAAAAGAGGATTTCAGGCCAAGCTTAATTTCTTGTGGTTTCATGCCAACATGCGACACCTCTAAAGCTGTTACATCCCCGGCAATGTTTAAAAGAAATTTTCCATCTGCATCTGTAACCGTTTTTTGCGACTTGCCCTTAGCCGCAATAGTTGCTCCTGACAAAGGTTTTCCTTTAGTGTCGTAAACCTGTCCGGTAACGGATTTGGTTTGCGCCATAGTTAAAAAGGACAGACAGCAGGCACAAAAAGATAAAAGAATCATTTTCATCAGAAAGCGTCCATTTTTTTTCATATAGCTTGTTTTGTGTTTTAGGTTTGAGCAGTTGTATACTTTTAATCAACTTTAGTTGTACAGCAGCACGCTGCCCGGTAATTGAGAAAATAATAGTAAAGCAGCCTTATTATTTGTCTATTGCCAATCTTACTTATACTCGTAGGCACCACAATCCACCCCGGCACCTTGCGGACGGCTTACGCCGACAATATCAGTAAGGGCATAAATAATTTTGGTACCTGCGTCAATGGCCGGGCTGCCAGCCTGAAGTTGAAAATTGGCAACACGGCCATCCAGTGATGCCAGTACAAACTTGGGGTCTGCTACTTTATCATTTGCCCCCTTTACAGTAACTGTTCCGTTGAAATAAGCATTGTAATCGTAGGTTACAAACGTACCTGCAGCAGGTGCTGCGTTGCACTTGCCACCGCTCCTTGAATACACAATATTGTTGGCAATTTTTACATCTGTAGCGTTGGCTGCAAATACATCGGCATAAGTAGTCATGATAACACCATTATTATAAATGGTATTATTGATGATATCCACATGATCGGCCTTGAAGGCATGGATACCGGAACCCCCGTTATTAAAGCTTATATTATTTTCCACCAGCGTTCGGCCTGCATATGCCGGGCCGGTACCGCTATAGCCTGTTTGATTTACGTCTATGATTATACCATTACCATCAGATAGCCTTGCAGGCGATGCACTAATCCATGGTATGGTTGTTTTATTGCCATAGCATATATTATTGCGTACAATGTTTTTGTATTTTAAAGTGTTTGAGGCATCGCTGTTAAAAGGGGTAAGTATGCTTATTCCGCTGCCACCATACATCATGTACCATGCGTTATTATAGATGATGTTGTTTTCAAAAGTTATGTAATCTGCCTGTATAGCCCCTAAGCCGCCACCGGGAAAATCATGAATTTTACAGTTCCGTATAGTGATGTGGTGCGGAAATTTTGATGTGGTGCCGGGGCCACCGATTGCTATACCGTTGGTGTTGTATTTTCCATTTGGCGTACCTCCCGCAAGTGCGCTGCTGTATGCCGCAAATGCATCAGCATAGGTAATGTTTGCATTGTCGCCCTGCAACTCAATACCGTCAATAGTAATGTAAGATCCGTTGATGGAAAACGCATTCCACACATTGCCTGAGATGCAGATTTTTGGCATATTCCCTGGATAGGCCTTTATAACAATGGAAGCGTTTTGGGCACCAGACTTAGTTATGTTTACTGGTGTAGTATAAGTGCCATTCATTAAAAAAACGGTATCGCCGGCGGCAGCGGTATTAATACCGGTTGCAATTGATTTAAAAGGAGCTGCGCTTGATAAACCTGTATTGCCATCTGAGCCGTTGGCAGAAACAAAATAGCTTTTGCCTTTTATAACCGGCAGTGGGTCTGAAGGTGTTGCCGCTGCATCGGTCGTTTTTGTACAACGGGCAGAAAGCGTGCTAACTACAATTAAAAAAATAAATAAAGGGTTAAGTCTCATAAAGCAATTTTTTGGTAATCTTTAATGATGTGATCAGTTAGAAATATTTACAGAATTAGTTTCCCTTGTGATAGCGCCTTACACCTTTGGCGCCCAACCGTTTTGATACTCCCTGCCCCACAATGCACTTGCTTCCGCATCATTTAAAATATGGCCATTGGCAGCATCGCATTTTAGGGCCCTGCCAACACGAAAAGCAATATTGCCCAACTGCGGCAACAGTGTGCTCTTATGCCCTTCGGTGATTGGTGCGTTAATCTGTTCGGTACCACGAATGGCATTTGCAAAATTTTGAAGGTGTAGCCCATCAAGCATTTCAGTAGGGCTTACCGGGTTTTTGGCATCGTATGGTGTATCGTCTTTTACCTCTGATGCCAGTTTATTATCGGCATCAAAAATCTTGTAGCTGTTGGCACCGGGGTACACAATTGTTCCTGTTTCACCATAAAAAACAACACCCCTTCCACTTCCTTCTGAACCATAATTGTTACAACTCCTGCCTTCCCATGTGCAGGCAGTATTGTTTGGAAATTTGAAGGTGATTGTTTGAGTGTCGGGTGTTTCCCAATCATCCTGAAAGGCAAAGCGGCCACCGGATGAAACTACCTCTTTTGGAAAATCAACACCTAGCCCCCACCTGGCAACATCCAATTCATGCGTACCATTGTTTAACGCCTCGCCGGTTCCCCAATGCCAGAACCAATGCCAGTTATAATGTATTAGGTTGCTGCGATAATCACGCCTTGGCGCCGGGCCCTGCCATAAATTAAAATCAAGGTTGGCAGGTACTGGTATTAAGGTTCCTTTACCAATTGATTTGCGGTTGTTTACATACCAGGCACGGGCAAAATATACCCTGCCGATTGCACCGCCATGAAGCTTTGCAATCATATCATTTACATTATTGAAGGTGCGCCGCTGACTACCCATCTGCACTTTGAAATTGTATTTTTTAGACGCTGCTACCAACAGTTCGCCTTCGTTGGGGTTATGGCTGCAAGGCTTCTCTACATACACATGTTTGCCCGCCTGTAAGGCCATAATAGCTGCCGGTGCATGCCAGTGATCGGGCGCTGCGATGGCAAGGGCGTCAAAATCTTTTTGTTCTAATAATTTCCTAATGTCACTAAACCCTTTGGGACGCTTGCCGGTAATTTTTTCAATTTCACCAATACTTCTTTCCAACACCTTACTATCCACGTCGCATATGTATGCGACTTCTACATTTGGCAATTTGGCAAATGATTTTGCCAGGAACATACCCCTGCTGTTGGTGCCCATCACAGCAATTAAAACCTTGTTGTTTGGTGAACCCGTAAAAAATGCGGCAGCAGCAGATACACCCGGCGATAGCAAAACGCTTGCGCTTGCAAGTGAGATGGTACGGATAAAATCCCGGCGGCTTTCGTTTGAATTCATTTAATAATTGTGTTACTTTTTTTTAACATGCTGAAAAAATGCAAAGCATAAAGAATGGAACTGCTATGTAGAAACATACTGTTCGATGTATAACGATTACTGCTCTAGACTCTTATTATGCCGCTTTGCCCAGGCATAAAATTTGGTTTTTCAGTAATAAAATTTATAGTTCATTAAATCCAGGCCAACGGCTTTGCCATACGTTGTACGTGGATATTTTACTTGATTGAACAACCCAAAAAAAACAACGCTTTTATCATTGATATTGCTGGTGAAAGTTGAAATACCACACACACTAAAACAAGCAGGCAGGTATGGCGCTTTAGCATTTTTACAGTTCATATAACAATCGAAAAATAATGGTAAACCAATAATTGGTTTACCAAATATAGGTAGTTATTTTATTACGAACCTTTTTTTCTAAAACTATTTTTAAAACTTTTGGCCCATTTGTAAAGCATGGTTTTGGTTAAGGAACAAAGTTGTAAACCCATTATTTATAACGCAAATAAAGATGCTTGTAGGTATGCATTACAAGTGTGTGACACAACGCTGATGACCAGGGCTGATTCTTTGCCCGGACAACATTTAACCCATGTATAATAATGGTTTGCAAAGCCTGATTTATTTTAAGGCCATGCACCTGAAACCCAGTGTGGATGCCCTGTCTATGCCCTCGTACATTAAAAAATATTTACAGTGAAAATTGATGGGCTGTTTGCCGCCCGGTGCGTTTTTATAATAACTTGTGCCGCCGCCAAAATACCACCTCGATGTTTTGAGTTTCCATTTTTCGCAGCCGCCACGCAGGGTTACAAAACGATTGTTGCCATCAAAACGTTCACTCTCGTTCCACTCCCAAACTGTATTGAACACAAACTTTTCACCTTGCGTTTCGGCAGCAGCCTGCCACTCCCATTCCGTGGGCAGGCGCATACCGGCCCAGGCCGCATATGCCCTCGCATCCTGCAGGGATACATACACTACCGGCTGGTTGCGGATGGCAGGCGGACAGGTTTTACCCTGCCAGTGTTTTAAAAAATTATCTGTATTTGCAGGCTTGTAACCAGATTGCTTTAAGAAGGTTTCGAACTGGCCATTGGTAACAACATCCGGCATGATGCCGAAGGCGGGCAGTTGTAACGCCTGGTGATGGATGATGAGGTTGAAACCATTTTCTTTCACGTACCTGTAATCCGTTTCGCTTGCGGCATCCATATCCGGGTAACAATCGCCTTCACGCTGGGCATGCTTTACAACAAAAGCATAGTTACCGGAGGGCACCTGCAACAACGGGGTGTCCGGGATTTTACCACCCTGCGGCTTAACGGCAGGCGGCAAATTAGCCTGCTTAATGGAAAGCACTTTTGCGTAGGTGTCAGTAGCGGGCAATGTTGTGGCATTTTCAATTGCTTGTTTTTTCAACAGCTGGGCAATATCTTTTGATGGCGGCTTTTTCATCGCAAGCACACAGCCAAGCCTGTGGATGCTGAGGGTAACTTTTCCGTTTTGAACAATTAGTTTCTTACCTGTCCATAAATCGTAATACTGTGTAAAATTTTCATCTGCATCAAACTGCACTTGTCCCTGCAGCATTGCAGTATCAGCGACTATATTCCAGATGCGGTAATTACTGTTTTCCCATGATGATGCATTGACTGCATGATTGCTCACGGGCAGGTACGGCTTCCAGGTATCGGATGTGTAGAGGCCATTAAACTGCTGCCATATTGCATTCATCTTACGGATAGTTTGCCTGTCTTTAGCGTTCCATTTATACATTACGCCAAAAACATTTTCCCACACAATTATGCCTTGCCCGTTTAGCCAGGTAAACGCCATCTGATCTTGCCTGTCCCGTGCAAACCTTGCTATGCGTAGTTGCAAATGGTCTGGTATTATCCACTTTAAGGCTAGCACGCCCTGGTTATTTATTGGCTTTACTGTTTGCGCCCAGGATGATGTAACGGCATGCGGCCCTTGCGCACATTGTAACAGCGGGCTAAGCTCCGGGCCTACCGTAACGCCTTTTTTATATTTATCCAGTTGCGGCTGAAACTCCATGCCATAAGTGCCTACATCCATGAACAAACCATCGGCATCTGTTTGCCCGATGATGGACGGAAAAGTTTTAAAATCTGAGGTATCAGAATGCCGGGTGTCCACATCCCATGGGTTGTAAATAAGTATTGCTTTCACCCCATTACTATGAAATTCTTTTACAACGTTAGCAAGTGCTTTTAAACCGCCCGGCATGTTGTAGAAATAATCGAACTGGTTTTTTTCATCGATTCCAATATTTGGATAGCTATGCCAGATCATCACTGATTGGAAGCCGCCAAACTCTTTCTTCATGAGGTCGCAATATGCTTTGATTTTATATTTACCTGTTTGGCTATCGTAGAAATCTTTATCCCAGATAAAACCAAATCCCATGATGAAATTCTTTTTTATCCATTGCATTTCGGGGCGGTCGTACAACTGCCGGTCGATGCCAGCAGACTTTGGTTTAAACATTTCGGCCAGTTCATTAAACCGTTGTAACCTGGCAGGCTGGCTGGCAAACGACAGGTGCAGGCTGTGTATGTTAACTTTCATCAACCCGGTATCGGCTGCCTCAATCCTTAGCACGGGCACCACGGAAAAACTATCGGCATTAAAATCAGGCAGGGTTAGTTCTTTAACCAAAGATGCCATTGGCCCTTCGGCTAAAAAAAAACCGGGAGTACCCGTAATTTTACGCACCGGGTTAGAGATTTCTTCGCCTTTATATTTAAACTGAAAGTCGATAAAAACTTTGGCCTTTCCCTGCTTAACATCGAATATGCCATCTACAAAAATTTTTTCACCCGGTGCCAGTTTCATATCAAAAGCAACCTTATTAAAATTGATGCCGGTATGCCTGGTTTGGTTTAAAATCAATTCAATGAAGTAAGCGCTTGTGTCGTTGAGGTGCTGCCTTACAAATGTTTGATAGGCTTTCAACTTATTATACCAGGTTGTCCAGTCTTCGCCGGGCTTTGGGGGATTGATCACTGACTCACTATGTTCCAGTGTTTCAGAATATTTCCAGTTTGCGGTACCATCCCACATATCAGCGTTTAGCACATATTGGGAAAACGGCAATCGGAGCATTGGAGCGCTTTGCATTGTACTACCCGCTGTTTGCGCAACCGCAGCCGTTAGCATAATGAATATTGCCGTCAGCCCGCACACCATTTTTTTACCCGGTACCTGTAATATTATTTTCATTACTATAAAAAAATTAAATTGGTTGTAAGGTGCATTACCGTTTGTTGCCCGAACTAAGCAACAGTCATGGGCATCATTATTTTGTCACTCACTGGTGCGTCATACCTATTTGAACCTTTTATTACGTTATAGTGCACTGTTATTAAATATCAATTATCCATTAAAAAATTATCCATTCCTAATAACTCGCCGCATCCCCTTCCCATTGTCAATAATATCTATACCACTGCTGGTATCATCCATTACTACACCGCATCATACTAAGCCGCCATTTTTTTGGAAACTGTTTACTTTGCCCGAAGCTTTTACTTTGCGGTTATGTTTTGTCAATTCCTTTTTATCGGGTGTCCTTATATCCATATCTAGCTGTGTTTTAGGTTTCGCTATTTTCCAACGCTTTTGTCATTTCTAAAAACTGGTCTACTTCCTGCCGGTAATGATATGATGGAATGGTATCTTGTTTGGTTACAGATAGCGAAGCGGTGGCATGTGCGAACCTGATGGCATCGATTACAGGTTTGCCTTCGGATAAAGCACATGCAAAGCCTGCATTAAAACTATCGCCTGCACCGGTGGTATCTGCTACGTGGGCAACTTCAAAGCCTTCAATCGCTACACTGGTTGATGCATTGCACCAGTAGCTGCCCTTTTCGCCCAGGGTAACCAGCACATTTTCGCAACCTAACTGCAATAGTTTTTTCGCAGCCACTTCATCCGGTACCTTATCATTTATGGCAAGGCCTAAACAAACCCTCAGCTCTGTTTCGTTAGGTGTTAAAAAATCCACTGCTGAAAGATCGTAACTGGTTAAATCCGTTGCCGGTGCCGGGTTCAGGATTACAACAGCACCTTTTTCTTTAGCTTTTTTTGCAGCATATAAGGCAGTTGCCAACGGTACTTCCAATTGCAGCAGTACTATACTTTTTGCTGTTACTATATCTATGGCTGCATCAATGTCCTGCTCATTAAATTCGTTAATGGCACCTATATCGATGGCGATAATGTTATGGCCTTGCTTATCACATACAATAAACCCGGCACCGGTTGGCAGGTGTTTACTTTTAATAACATGCGTGGCGTTAATATGCTCTGCATTGCATAATTGTATAAACGCCTCGCCATAACTATCTGCACCCACCCTGCCAATAAATGAAGTGGGCACACCAAGGCGGGCAACCTGCACGGCTTGGTTAGAACCTTTGCCGCCATGCGCCTGGTGAAAGTTTTTTGCAAGCACCGTTTCCCCTTTTAGCGGTATCCTTTCCGTATCCATCACCAGGGCTACCAGGTAACTGCCTATTACTACAATGTTTTTTTGATCCACGTGTTGGGTTTAAATAATGCTGATTATAAAAGATTACAAACACCCATGATAACAACCGCTAAAAAAATAACCGCCATGCCCTGTCTTAAAGTATATTTTGCTTTTGCTGAAGCGGTAGCCCACTCTGCCCTGGCAAGCCCCCAAAGGTTACCCACAATTATGGATAGCGAAATGAATAAAGGCCAGCCGATTATAGCACCCCAATCGCCAAGTTTTATGGTGCTGATGCCGTACAAATAAAAACTACCTATCCACATAAAGGCCATCAAAAATCCAAGCGCAAAATTTTTACCGGCAAACAGCTTAAACTTCCCCGCACTCTTATTTTTATTGAGCAGGTACAAAGTATAAATGGCATTGGGTATAAAGCCCATGGTAAAAAATAACGCCCATACTGCATTGCCCGCCATAAAGCCTGATGCCCCTTGATTTAACGCTTCCTCCACCAACGGCTTACCGAACGAAAAACCAACGTTGGGCAGGCAGGACAAGATGCCGGCAGCTACAGCAACCAACACTGCAGACCGGTTATTGCCTGTACTATTTTGCACCGTATTTTCTTTAAGGGTGTGGGCCTTTGCACACAAGGTTATGCCAACCGAAACTATAACCGAGCCGGCTATTACAGCAATGCCCCGTAAAGAAAATACATCGTTACTGTGGAATACCAGCATTGGTACCAGGGCACCAAAAGTGGCTATCAGCCCCATTATTACGGGATAGCCCAACGCCATGCCCAGCCGGCTCATGGCGATGCCAAACAGCACAGCCCCTATGCCCCAGCCAAGGCCAAACAGTGCCAGCAAAAATAATGTGCTGCCCTGCACCCTTTGATAAACCATTAATAAATGGGGTATAAAAATATAGGCAAGCAATATGTTTAATACAACCATCCCAAACAAAGAAAAGGTGAACCATGTATTCTCCCAGTTCCAGTTCTTTGTGAGCGTCATAGGCAAAACGAAACTGCCCTGGAAGGTTCCAGCAATGAGTATGATGAGCAAGCCAACCGTTATTTCCATTGGTCATTTTTAAGTAGTGATCAAAACGTTGCAGCAAAACTTTCTACTGCCGTACGTGGCACTTTTATCAGTTCTTCGTAATTGCCATATTCACGCACTTTCTTGTAGGGTTTGTTGGCTACGGTATTATACGATGCGATAAAACTCCAGCGGTCAAAGTCTGACTGGTTACTATCAGAACGGTGCAACAGGTTGCCATCAAAAATAAGTGCATCGCCTGGCTGCATCTCGATATATTCCAGGTCAAAAGATCTGATGGCCTCATTAATTTTTTCATTGTCTGCAACAGTCTGGTCGTTAACACGGTCGTGGTTAATACGCCCAATTTTGTGCGAACCCCGTAACACCTGCAGGCACCCGTTTTCTTTATTGGCTGCATCAATTGCTATAATTACGCTGTTCATATTGGGCAACAGGCATCCATAATTATACCAGTAACCGTAATCCTGGTGCCACTCCCAGGCGCCGCCTTCCCTTGCATTTTTTAAAATCATTTTTGCACTGTACAGGTATACCGGCTCGCCAAACAACATCTCTACATTGTCAACAATCCTCTCGTTACGGGAGAACATACCATAGATATCATCAGCCGGGCTGTTCCACATTTTTAATTTGGTGAGGTTACCACTTTGATCACCCTTGACCATGATCTCTGTTTCTGTCAGGTCTTTTGCTGCTATTTGTCTTAATTTTTTTACTTCAGCTTCGGAGAAAAGTGATTTGATAATGATGAAACCATTCTCCCAATAATCTTTTTTGTTTTGTTCAGATAACAAAGTAAAATTTTCACTTTCGATGAACTCTGTTTGTTTTAGCATGATAGCAATATTTATAAGTTTTTAAAACGTTCTTCCTGGCGGTTTTTCATCCAGTTGCAAACCTCCCATAAATCCGACACCGGCTGCCTGGTGTATGGCATGGTGTGGTGATATTCCGGTGGGCCAAATTCAGGTGTAAGTGTCGTTACTGCTACATTCTTTTTTTGCTGTGTTTGCCAAATGATATCCCACCACTTTTCGTGCGCCTGCAATTGGGTTGCATACTCCGGTGCCCTGGGGTCGGATACCTGGGGGCCTTGCTCATAGCCAACCCTGGCGTGCAGGTGTATGCACCTCTCGGCACATAGTTCAATAATTTTTATTTCACTATCTATTAGCCGTTCACACACGCAAACCCAATGGCTAAAATCGCAGCAAATTTTTAAGGCGTTAAAGGCCAGCAACATGTCCCTGGTATCCCATGGGTTATAAGTGATCCTGCCCCGGTGTATTTCATGCGCAACAGGCACGCCTGCTTCTTTTTCATATTCCAGGGCAAGGGATATAAACTCCAGTTTCTCATCCATGCCCCAACTGTCTTTACCGCTTTGGCTATTGATCAAAACGGGGTTTAACCCAAGCGAAGACTGTATTAAAGTTTTAAAAGAATGGATATGCTCTGCAACAGACCCGCCTTCGGTATGCACCTGTGCTATAAATTCAAAGCTGTGTTCATCCAGCAATCTTTTAAATGAAGCATCTTTTGCAGCAGCCGCACCTTTGTATTCTATACCATCATAGCCAGCATCCCTTATGCGGGGAAAAATATTTTGGAATGGCCCGGTTATTCCCCATAAATGCCTAAAGGTTTTTAATTTCATCGGCCGCTTAACTTATTATAATAAGCTAAGCTAAATAAAAAATTGATACCAACAAATATTTCCGGCACTTATTATAATAAGTTTAAGAAAAGCACGGGCCCCCTGCCCCGCGGAGGGGAGGCTGAAGATTTTTTAAATGGGCAATTGCCTGCTTATGTGAGGTAATGAAAATGTCAGTTTTATGATCGCCTGCATGTGAACGGGCAAGGCATTTGCACCCGAAGGAAATCTTATGCAAGCTCTTTAAATTCAAGTCATTTCTTGCATGGATAATGATTAATTCAACCTGGCAGAAGGTGCAACAAAGTCCCGGTAAGCTTCCGGTTTACGTAACATAGCGATGATGACCAAAATCGCTGCTTTGTTCAAAAAATAAATGTGTCTGAAAATTTAGAAAGATTATGTTTTAGATGATGCCCTGCAATAAATATTTTTCGGTGTTTACAAAGAGCGAAGTGTAGATGCTGAAACCGGGTTTGTTGGTATCTATGCGCCTTTCGAGCCGAAGTACTGGGCTGCCTTTTTTAACCTCCAGAAAGTTGCTTGAAGGCGCATCAGCAGCAATGGCCCAAATTTGTTGCTCACCCCCTTTTACTTCGATCTGGTAAAATTTCTTAAGTATTTCATACAGGGATTTATTTTCAAAATTACGGGTGGCGAACCTGGGCAGGTTGATATTTGGGATATAAAGGAACTCATAAAAAACAACGGTGCCTTCTACCTTGCGCTGCCTTTCTATGTAAAAAAAATTGTGTGCAGTTTGATCCGGTGTGGGAATAAATTTCATATTATCTGCCCACGGTACCAGCCTTGGGCCATCAATTATTTTGGTAGTCAAATTTTTAATAGTGCTGTGAGAACTGGGCTGCCTGCCTTCGATAGATAAGATGCCCAATCCCTTGGGCAACTCCTTTACAATGCTGCCTTTGCCCTGGTGTTTTTTTATATAACCATCATTAACGAGCATTGCCAAAGCCTGTCGTATAGTGGGTTGCGTAACGGAGTGGGTTAAGAATAATTCTTTTTCGGAGGGTAAAATATCCCCTGCATGATATACGCCACCTGTTATTTGCTTGCGCAGGGTTTCGTACAATTGACGGTATTGCGGAACTTTGATTGCTTTGGTTGCCATTTGCAATAATAAACTTTATTTTATTTTTAGGCGGGTAGTTGTGCTGCTTTTTTAATTGCTTAACCGGCACAGTTTAGTTTTGAGCGGAGCAGTTTCATCATGTAAATATTTACATCCCACTGGCTATAAATTGCCTGGCGGGTAAAGGGTAAATGTTGCAGATAGGGGTAAGGCCCAAACTCTGTTGTAACGGTGCTGCTGATTTGGGCCGCCATATTTTTATGGATAATTTTTTGCCACCAAACAATGTGCTGGTCAACTACATCCTGCCATTCGGGGGCACGGGGGTCCATCACCTGCGGGCCTTCAATAAAGCCAACCCTCGAGTGGATATGCCGGGTATGTTGTATTGCTTTTTCAATCGCATTTTCCTGGTCGTGCAGCATCGTTTCGGCCACGCAACACCAATGCGATACATCAAGGCACAATTGAAGGGATGGGATTTTATCGAGGTATTGTTCGGTAACATGTGCAGCAAAACTAAACTTGCCACGGTGCGTTTCATGAACGATTGCCACGCCGGTGGCCTCTGCTATTTCGCCGGCAGCACGTATCAATTTTTCATTTTGGGCGAAACTGTAATAATCTTTACCGGTTTGAGAATTGATGAAGAGCGGCTTTGCGGCGGCGAGGTTATGGAGCCGGATTTTATAATTTGCCAGGTGGGTCTCAAAGTCTCTATCAACAGTTTCCCAATGCTGGGCGATGAGTTTTAATCCATGCACTTGAATTTGTTTTACTAACCCATCCCGTTGGGCTTCATCAAGTGGCAGGCCCATCTCCACGCCCTGGTAACCGGCGGCTTTAACATTGGTGAGAAAGGTTTCAAAAGGAAGGGATTCGCTACCCCATAGCGGACAAAAGAATTCTATTGGGTTACTCATGGTAGTGATTCTTTTTTCTTTGCTAACTGCAATTCTATTCCTTCCGGCGACTTTACCTTGGTCTCAAGTACACCAATTTTTACAAAAAGAAAATAGGTTAAACAGATGGCCGCATGTTTTAATGCCGCCAACATACCATTACTTCAGCGTAACGTCTGCTTCCTTACTTAAAAAATCAGCGGCATCCTGCAGGCCACTTGTTTCCCATTCCAATAACGCCTCATCAGGTACAACATCAAGCGGAGTAACGCAGGAAGTGGATTTCTCGTTGTACGGCACATTCGATTGGCGGTTGTAACAGGAGATCATAGACCACCTGGATGTTGCCGATAGATTTGCTTCGGAACGGTGAAATAAATTGGGATGAAAGAACAGGGCATCACCGGGCTGCACCTCTACAAACACCAGGTCCATTGTTTTTAATGAGAGGTCGACATACCGCTGCGATGCACCCACCTGTTCGCCTGAAAAACCATGCTCTACCCTGCCCATTTTATGTGAACCTTTGATAACCTGTAAACAACCATTTTCCTTATTGGCCGTTGTAATAGCGATCATTACAGAGATCATCTGATCAGGTAATAAAAATTCGTTTTTATACCAATAGCCATAATCCTGGTGCCACTCCCATGCGCCGCCAACCCGTGGTTCCTTCTGCATTAGTTTTGAATGAAAATGGCATACGGCTGCACTGCCCTCCAGTAACTGATCTACAGCATCCACAATGCGTTTGCTGCGGGTTAGCAGGCCATATGCATCATTGCCAGGCGTAAACCATAATGCCAGTTTCGATTTTTTACCTGTGCTGTCGTTTACATCGTATGAGTGCTTGCTCATAGTATCATCTTCTGTTGCAACACGGTACAATTTATTTACTTCGGCCTCCTTTAAAAAACCTGGTATAATCAGATAACCATCTTCATTAAACGTTGCAATTTGTTCTTTTGTCAGTTGTGCGTTTGCCATGTTTTTCTTTTTAAATGTTATAAAAAAATACTGAATATTTATATGCCCGATGAGCGGCTGTTTCAATTAATTTAATTTTAGTTGCTGGTCTTTAGCCGCCTGCGGTGGAAGCTTCCCGCCTTTCGATTAATGGCTTTGGTTGCCCAATGTCTGTAACCGGTTTGCTTCCCCACCAGGTGGCAATTAAAGAAAATGTTGTATTCATGATGGGGCCATTTACTGCAGGCGCAAGGCCAAGCGTTGCAATTTTACCCATTTGCACTGCGATGCCTGAAGCAAGCCCGCCATTTTGCATACCCACTTCAATGGCGATGGTACGGCTGTTTAATTTAGAAAGGCCAAACAGGCGGCCACCCCAGTAACCGAGTAATACACCCACCGTCATATGCAGGAACATTGCCACTACCAGGGCAATACCAACATGAAGTAAATTATCCCGGCCGGCTGCTGTTATAACCATGATGATGCATACAATACCTGCCATGGATATTTTAGGCATCACCTTATCAATCCATATTGCTTTTTTATGAAGAAAATAATTAAAAGCGACACCGATAAAAATGGGTACAATCACAAGTTTTAAAATATCCAGGAGCATATCTGTAAAATTTACCGGTACAAATTGTCCCCCTAAATATTTCATCAGTAAGGGTGTCATTAAAGGTGCCAGCAAAGTAGATACTGCAGTTATGGTTACAGACAAAGCAAGGTTGGCTTTTGCTATAAATGCTATTACATTACTGGCAAGCCCACTTGGCATACAGCCCACCAATACAACACCGGCAGCTATTTCAGGCGCAAAGCCAAAAACTTTTGCTATAGTAAAAGCAACAAACGGCATGATGGTATAGTGACAAAGTACGCCCACCAAAACAGCTTTGGGCATTTTAAGTACACCGGAAAGATCGTGCCAGCCCATGGTGCAGCCCACGCCAAAAGTGATAATTTGCAACAGCGGCACTATGAGTTTTTTTAATTGAAAACTGCCTATTGCAACGAAATACTGTGGAAAGGTTAGTGAGATGGTAACGGCGGAAAGTATGATAAGTGTGTACGCAAATGTTTTTAATGATTTAACCTGCATAAAACCGATAGCCAGCAATAGCCAGAAAAAAGTGAGTGATAAACCACCGCCACGATAATGAGATTTTATAAACAACACAACGGCCGTTACAAGTGCCAGCAAAGCACCTGCGATAACAGGCCTGAGAAAAAATTTTTTCATGAATGGTTATAATTTTAGTTGCATTATTTCAAGCGCTGCGTTGATGATGTTTATCTCTTCGGTTGACAGTACGAATGAAGTTGCTTTTACATTATCGAGCATCTGCCCTGCATTGCGTGCACCTGCCAGCACTGATGTTATGGCGGGTTGCTGCATTGTCCAGTTAAGGGTTAACTGGGCCAGGCTGATACCCCTTTCAACCGCTATGTAATTAATACCGTCAAGCATCTTCATTACCTCGGCATGGTTATGTGGTTTAAAGAATGCAGTGTTGGGGCGGTGATCGCCTTCGCCAAAATGATGGCCCGGTTTTATCTTACCGGTTAATAAACCTTTTTGCAAAGCAGTGTGTGGCAAAATGCCAATATTATTGGCTAAGCAAAAAGGCACCAGGTCTTTTTCAATTGACCTGTTTACCATACTGTATGCCACCTGGTTGGTGGATATAACCGTTACTGCACTTGCTTTTTGCAGCAGGCCAACCGGACAATTACAAACACCGGCAGCCCTTATTTTTCCCTGCTGTTTTAATATTTCAAGGGCTTCCATTGTTTCTTCAACCGGGGTGGTGCTATCCGGCCAATGCATTTGCAACAGATCGATATAATCGGTTTGCAACCGCTGCAAACTTCTTTCACACTCTTCAATTACACTTTGCTTTCCGTTAAACTTATACACCTTAACCGGGTTGCCATTGTTGTCGTTAGTATCAAAGGCAAATTCGCCGCCGGAGGTATCCCACCGCATACCAAACTTGGTAAGCAACTGCACTTTATCCCGTTTGCCTTTGATGGTATTGCCTACAATAGTTTCGCTATGCCCCATGCCATAAACAGGTGCCGTATCAATAGATGTGATGCCATTATCAATAGCTGTTTCAATCGCCTTTATTGCCTCGCCTTCATCTGCGCCGCCCCAAAACCAACCGCCTATTGCAAAGGCGCCGTAAATAATGGGCGACAACATAATTTCAGTACCTGGCAGCTTTTTTTCAATCATTATTTTTCTGTTTAAAAGTTGTTTTTAAAAGGCAGAAGGCAGAAAGTCCATTTTTTAAGAGCAGCTTTATTGAATTTAATTGCATAGATGATAACGCAATGAAAGTTGCCAGCAGGTATGCAGTACAAGTGAGTGACACAACGATGTTGAATAAGGTTTCGCTGCTGTCGCAATAGAACTTTTGATAATGGTTTTACCTGGTCATTTCATCGGCCACTACCATGATAATGCCTACTGCGAAACCCCGAAAATTTTTGTCCATCAGGTCCACTTTTTTTTCTTCAGCAGTTACTGCCCAACCCGTATACACGTTGTGCAGCATGCCTTGTTCATCAACACTTTTCTTGATGAAATCCCAGGCTTTGTTGCACATTGCATCGTAGTGTTTGGGTATCCATCCTTTTCGCATGCCTTCTTTAACCGAAGCCACCACCATGGCTATGCCGGTTACTTCTTCCGGCGAAGAAGGATCATTTACCAATACATGCAGGCCGCCGTTGGTGCTTTGATATTTAACTGTTCCATCTGCAATAAGCTTCATTGCAGCCGATGCTTTTGCAAAATAAGGATGTGTTTTGGGCAGGTAGCGCAGCAAGCCGCTGATTGCCCATATTAACCAGCCCTGCGACCTGCTCCAATAGGTGGTTGCCGGTTCGCCTTTGAATAAACCGGTGCGTACAATGCCTTTCTCTTTATCCAAGAAATAGCTAATGCCCTGGTTTAATTGGTAAATGGCCTGTTTTAAATACACCTCTGCCGCCCCCGGGTTAGTGAGTGTGGCTGCAATTGCGTTAGACCGGGTAGCCCAGTAAGCAGTATCCGGAATTGCAAACTCCATGTAGTTATAATCATCATGCGCCAGCATGCCAAACCTGTCCCTGCCGGCATAATGCAAAATGGCGTCGGCCACATCCATGCAAACCCTTTTTGCAATTGGGTCATGGTTTATTTTATAAAGCTCATGTACCGGGAACGCCACCCCTAGATTAGCAGAATAAATTACAAAAGTGAGCGGCCCATTTCTTAATATCCTTGCTTTGGGGCCATCATATTGCTTATAGTATTCTTCATCGGTTAGTTTACTATCATGTTCTAAATGATAGCTAAACCATTTGGTGGCATAATTTAATCCTTCCTTATAACCCCGGTTTGCAAAACGCAGCAGCCCTTCAATCTGTATCGTACCATCCCAGTCTGTATTTACTTTTTGGTACTGCTGCTTCAGCACATTCTTTATTAATTGTTTTATATTTTCAGGCAGTTGCTTTGGCAGTTCTGTATCCTCCATCAAAAACAAACTATTGCCTGTGCCGCTGCTAAGCCCCGGTGCCAAAATACTGCCGGTGGACAATGATAGCATCAGCGCTGCAAAATCCCTTCTTTTCATATAGCAGTCATTAGTTTAGTTGTTAGCAAGTATCTTGATTTGAATTGGGTTTGCCAGCAATTGGGCCATTGTGTTTAAGTAACTGGAAAACCCTTGTTGGTCTTTAAACCGGCTGTCTGTTTTTTCCCAGCATGCAAAAAAGTAAATTGTTTTTATATTACTGCCCCGCAGGGCTACATAAGAAGTATTGGGGATTACCGAGGAAACAGCAGCTGTTTTATTTTCAATATAATCGTTGGCCGGGAAAAGGATAGCAAGGCCAAGATTGGTTAGTGTACCCTCCGCCTGTTTACCATAGGTAGAAATGGAACTAAATTTTGCATTGTGCTTTTGATACACGGCTTTTTCTTCCATAAAGTTTGCAATACCTGCAATTAATTGCTGTCCGCTTTTTAAGGGGACCTGGATTGTATTTTTATAGTAGTAATTGCCTTTTGTAATACTTAACCGTTCGCTTCCATTTTCTTTACTGCCGGCCACATCCCAATTTTTAAAAGTTAATGCAAAGGCAGCCTGCAGGGCACCTTCGTAAAGCGCCGAAAAAGTTGTAGTGTCAGCATCGCCAAGCCGGAATATCTGTTGTTTATCCAAAACGGCCAATGCGCCTGCCCCAAGGGAATTGCCCACTTTTAAAATATCCATGCCCCAGGGCTGTAACTCATGCCAGGTGGCGCCCACACCCACTTTACTTAACACCGGTGTATCAACTATTTTGCCATAAATATCCTTTCCGTTCCTGTAATCAAAAAACGACCTGAATGCTACCTTATCATTTTCAATGCCCGGTCCTTCCATCTGATAAAATGGTTTTGCAATATTTTGGGTGAAGCCACGGTAGCGGATTGCCTGTGTGATTAGAGGTGAAGGCAAACCATTCTCTGACCTTAGGCTTAAATACACACCTGCCGATGGGTTAAAGGCCGGTTTATCTGTTTTATTTACCCATGTAATTATCAGCGTATCGGTTGCCCCTGGTGCAAGCGAAACCTCAATCAACAATTCATCCCACACACCATTGCTATCTTCATCCACGGCCTGCGTAATGGCTGTTTTATTTTTACATTTTACTAATGGAAAAAGATTGTCAGGGATGTTTTTAAGTGCAGCTCTTTGTAAAGTAATTGTCTCATTGTTTCGTGTAACTGCAAGTGGATTGTGTATGATTACAGCATACCTAGTTGCCCTGTTTACGACAGGGTGCTGTGGGTTACAAAAAGTAGATAATCCCAGTGACATTAAAATAGCGGTGTATGATATGGCTACATTCAAATTTGTAATTATTGAAATTGGCGTTTTGTTTTACTATGTCGCATTAAGGTACCTGGCCAGGATTTTTGGCATTGATTAAAAGTTTGCAAACATGCATTAAAAATTAACGTGCCTACAACCCTTGGCAGTTTTTTTTTCGGATTGGACCCAATTTTCAACTGCGAAAAAAATTATTCAACAGGTGCCTGCAGATTGTACACCCCTTAATTAAACCATAGTTTTATGTGATGGCACAATGGCGCCCCGGTTGTCCATCACTACCTGCAAATGCTCTCCCATGGCCTTTCCTGCAGCAACAGCATCCTGTTTTGTAATTGCTTTTAATATTTTATGGTGCTGGGCTATGGTATAATTTTTTTCTTTGTGTATATCAAGGCCCATCAATGTTTTTAAGTTGATAAGGTCTGGTATAAGGATCAATATCATGGATTCAATTACTGTATTTTTAGTAGCACCGGCTATTTTAATATGGAAAAGCAGGTCCTCTTCTATGGCTTCTTTTCCGCTGTTGATCTTGGCATCAAATTCGGCAAGTGCATCTTTCATTTCGGTAAGGTCTGCCTCCGTCCTTCGCTCTGCTGCAAGCCTGGCTGCATTTATTTCGGTGTAGTACCTTGCTTCTATCAGGGAGCCAAAATCGTCTTTATTAAAACTGATAATATCGGTAAAGATGCTATCCATAATTTTTATGCTCAGGCCTGCAACATACGTCCCACTTTGTGGAGATGTTTTTAAAAGCCCATAAAATTCCAATTTTAAAATAGCTTCACGGATATAGCCCCTGCCTACGCCAAACCGTTCAGCCAATACACGTTCTGCAGGAAGGCGATCGCCAGGTTTTAACTGGCCGCTTCCAATCAGGTTTCTTAGCTGGTTGATTATTTTATCAACAGGGGTTTCAATCTTTATGGTTTCGATATTGTCAAAAACGTTGGTATTTTCCATAAACAAGTATAAGGTAAATTTGGCTATCCAATTTTTGGTTAACCAATAGAATTTAAAGTTAACAAACTAAATTGTTTTTCCTAATAAATGTAGCTTGATTTTTTATTTTGTCCTGATCCAATTTAAATTCATGGCCTTCACTACTATTTTGTGAAAACCTATGGCATCAATATTATAGCAATTGTGAAGGGTGTTGGTTATTGAACTTACAAACTATTGAATAATAAATTTTCAAGCAGGATGGATAAAATCCCACAAGTGTTGCCAGGGAGGTAATATGGTAATCAAAATATTTGTTCGTAAAAAGTTGCCAAATAAAAAAAGCAGCCAGGATATTTCCTTAACTGCTTTTTACACTGTGGGAGTTGACGGGGTCGAACCGCCGACCCTCTGCTTGTAAGGAGAAATAAAAACCTTATTCAGCTTTTCTTAGTTGAACGAATTTTAACTCAATGAACTAATTTTCAATTCGTTGCATGATTGTTGCTTTTTTGTATTAATGGCATTAAACTGCCGTTTAACTGTGTTTTGTTTGCAAATTGTTTGCAAATTTTTGAAGCGAGAGATTTTGTGAAACTTGAAAAATTATCAGTTATGTCTGCAACAATTGCTATTATCCTCGATGAACGCAGGATAAAAACCAACAACAAATTCCCGCTAAAATTACGGGTAACATTTGAGAGAATCTCAGAGTATTATCAAACCATCTTTGATCTACCAAAAGATGATTACGAAAAACTTACTGCATCCCGAATCGGTAACGAACTCCAATCCATTCGGGATAAATTGAAGGAAATTGAAAGAACTGCTGAAAACACACTTTCAAATTTATCTCCCTTCAGCTTTACAGAATTTGAAAAAGATTTTATTCAGGACAATGCTTTATTCCGGAAAAGGAAGTACAAAGTTTTGCCACCAGTTCAAATCAAAAATGATTTTGACTATTCATCTTTCGTTAAAAAATTCTCCATACTTACTGAAGAGAACCTTAAAAGTGAAACCGTTTTCTTTCACTACCTGAAATTCATTAAGCAAGTAATAGTAGAAGGCCGAATAAGTTCTGGCATGTATTACCATTGTAGTTATGTTTCGTTGAAGAAGTTCAGGGGCAATGTTCGCTTTCAGGACATCACCGTTTCCTTTCTGCATGAATATGAAAACTGGCTGAAGCAGAAAAATATTTCGAAGACTACTATAGGAATGTATTTGCGGCCGCTTCGAACAATCTTCAATGAAGCAATTGAGGAAGGGATTATTAAAAAGGAAAAATGTTATCCTTTTGGGCGGCGTAAGTATCGAATACCTGCCGCTAAAAACACCAAGAAAGCACTTGACCTTAGCGACGTTAAAAAAATATACTATTATCAATGCGATCCAAAAAATATAAGTGAACAAAGAGCAAAAGATTTTTGGTTGTTCAGCTATTTTGGAAATGGTATGAATCCAAAGGACATTGCCTGTTTGCAATACAAGAACATTCATGATGGCTATATCACTTTTGAAAGAAGCAAAACGGAAAGGGCACTACGAAGTGACCCCAAACCAATAACCGTTTTTATAACTGATGATATGCAGGCAATCATTGACCGCTGGGGAAACAAAAACCGAACACCTAACACTTATGTTTTCCCTATTATGGAAGCTGGTGTTACACCTCTACGTCAATATGAGTTAATGCAACTATTGGTAAAGTTTATCAACGACTGGATGAAAGTTATTTTAAAAAAACTGGGTATTGATAAAAAGGGAACAACCTATGTTGCAAGACACACTTTCTCTACAGTATTAAAGCGATCTGGAGCCAGCACTGAATACATACAGGAGGCCTTGGGCCATTCAGACATTAAAACCACCGAAAATTACTTAGACAGCTTTGATAAGGATGTGAAGAAAGAATTTGCTCAAAGGCTTACTTCCTTCAAAGATGCAGTTTTACCAAGTACGTCAACAATCTAAATCCGTCAAATTAAGAAAATGAAACAAAATCAAAAATTGCCAATCGATCGTACACTAGATAATTTGGCCACTACTATCCAAGAAACCAATTTATATTTCCTGAATAAGGCTCAAAAACAAGTAAACACTGCTTTGACCCTCCGCAACTGGGTGATCGGCTATTATATTGTTGAATATGAACAATCTGGAAAAGACAGGGCGGATTACGGCAAACAATTATTTAAAGTAATTGCTGAAAAGCTTCTAAAAAAGGGGATTAAATCAATCAGGCAACGCCATTTATACCTTTGTAAGGATCTGTATAAAGCTTACCCTCAAATTTTGCGGACAGCGTCCGCAAAATCATATTTAATTGATTTTCAGTATTCTGAAATTCTGCGGACAGTGTCCGCAGAATTCGGTTCTGATATGCCCCAGGCGGACTTGAATCAACTGCTTACCAACCTTAGCTTTTCCCATTTTATTGAGCTATTAAAGGCAGATACAGACAGCAAACGACGGTTCTATGAAGCTCATGCTATTCAAAATAATTGGGGCGTCAGGGACTTAAAACGAGCCATTGAAAGTCTTTTGTATGAACGAACCGGACTTAGCACCGATAAGGAAACCACCCTGAAAAATCATCCTTTTCATAATGAGGTGAAACCTGAAGATGTATTTCGTAATACCTACTTACTCGAGTTCCTGGGACTGGAGGAAAAGCTTTCTTATAACGAATCCGATCTGGAAGAAAGTATCATCACAAACCTGCAGAATTTTCTGATTGAGATGGGAAGGGGATTTTGCTTTGAAGCCAGGCAAAAGAGAATAACATTTGATAATAAGCATTATCGAATCGACTTAGTTTTTTATCACAGAATCTTGAAAACACATATTCTTCTCGACCTCAAAATAGGTGAGTTCGATCATTCTGATTCCGGACAAATGAATGTGTACCTCAATTATTATAAAGACAATGAACTTACCAAAGGCGACAATGATCCCATTGGTATTATTTTATGTTCTGGTAAAAATGAGGCACTGGTTAAATATGCCACAATGGGTTTGCCGCAGCAAGTTTTTGTTTCAAAATATTTAATCAGTTTGCCGAGTGAAAAAGAGTTGCAGACCATTATTGAAATAGAGAGAAATAAAATTCGATAAAGATTTACAGGTCTGTATCTTCAAATTCGCCTTGTCAATTTCGCTATTTATTACGGCCATTTTTTTTGACTAAATTCTAAATAAATAGTTACCATTTTATACAAGATTCAGTCAAGGAAAAAATTATCAAATGATAATATTATTTTGTCTTATCCTAAATACCTTAGAGTAAGAAATTAAGACAATGGTAATTAAATTGTAAACTTTTAAATTGTAAAATCATGAGATTAAGAACCTTCAATGATTGGGTTAATTTTCTTCTTTTTACCCCGTTGTAAATGGGCGGATAGGAATATGCCTAATTAAGATTTGAGAAATACAGGATAGCAAAACGCTTACCTGTATTTTTTTATTAACTGCTTGACATACACACCAGGCATATATTTCAAGCCCTTTAGTTTGCTGGCAATGCAGCCAGCTTTTTATCAGTTCGTCTTTATACTCATTTCTGGTAGAAAATCTATCCAGTTTACAACGACAAAACTGATGAAATACATTTTATTGCTATCCCAAAATTTATATTTACGGCCTACGGTTTAAAGCTACAAAAATGCTGATGCCCTTCTTACCAAATTGCACAACTTTTAAATTGCAGATTATTTTATGTGCAGCATTAACTGTATAAAAATTTGCCAGGGCTTTTTGTTGTACGGCACAAGTAGGCCAACGCACTTAACCCTCCCGACATGCTTGAACCAAACGAGGTTACTTGCGCCAATAGGGGGATTACTATTTTTAATTTGCTACAGTATGCAAGGCACAGGAAACCCTTGCCACATTGCCCCCGCCTCATTCCTGCGCCAGTGGGGTAACACCATTCAATCCTTTACAGCCCTGCACCCGCTGGATATGATACATTTAATATTTCATCATACTCCAAAGTTGGACTAGATACCCTATTTTCTGTCAGCCATTTACATTTGCCAATTTTATAACTACCTGCTACAATGTAATATGATTCTCCTTCTGATTTAATTTCAAAAACTTTATACCCTGATGAAGCAAGATATTTATTAAATTTCTCTGGCCTATCTGCTGTAACCTCTCGAAGTAATATTCCTTGAAATATATCAGGTAAGTCCAAGTAAGCAACGCCACCAAATTCAATATCTATATTATAACTTAGGTCAGATAAATACCCCTCTTCATTTGCATTTTCAAATAACAAAGGGCTTCGTAACAATAAGAAGCTATGGCTTACTGAATAAGCCCATACTTGAAAAAATCTATCAGATTTGTACTCCATAATATTATAATTAGAATGGTTTTGGAACAACTTTATAAGCATTATCTATTAATTGATAAAAAGTTGTTCTTTGCAAAGCTCCTGGCGTATTATAAATCGAATGTAATTCCCAATTGGTTATGTTCCCTTCAGAAAGAACTGCTCCAGGGTTAAACTTAGCATATCTATATTTTGAAAAGCCCGTAAGATTAAAATGCAAAGTGTTAGCTGGGTTTTCAATTGCAGATAATATCTCTTTTGGCTTAAAACCGCCACTTGTAAATTGCCTATAATTCAAAAGCCCTTCAGCTTCTGAAAATTCATTTAAATTATTTCTTAAACCAAAGGCAAGATTGGAACCTCCTTTCATTCCAATTGCAGGCGGAATCCCTGTAAACGGTCTCGGAGTTTTTGATACATATCCATCTGCACTAACATCATAACCCGTTCCTGTCGCAGATGGGCTATTATCTACCCTGCCACCAATAATAAAATTAAGCAGAGGATTTATCGGAAGATACCGTTGGCCATGTGCTACATCTAACCCTTTCCCATTATTAGCAGCAGCAACTCTATTTGCATACTTATTTGCACTCGCTTCATATACATCCGCATTCGTACAATGGCATTTTACATTTGTATTTATTTGTACAACGCTTGAGGGGTCAACGGCAGCAGGTTTTAGTCTAAAGCCGGTAACACGTGCTTCAGGTAATGTAGTGGCACTTGCTGCGTTCTGCCCTTCCATCTTTTGCCCATTGATAGAAGTATCCCCTAAGGGGTCAGCATTATAAATTGGATTATTTTCAAAAGTAGCGTAAGGGCTTAATGATATATTTGGACTTGGGTCGTTGTTCCAGCGCCTTCCAATCCTGCTGTCATATTCCCAGTATTCTGCCGTGGTAAGGTTGTCGTTTATCTCGTCGGATTTCTCCTGTCCGTTAAACCCATATCTGTATTTATCGCTTTGGAAAGTCCTGCCCGGCAGTACCATCCCAAATATATAGCTGTCGTTGGCACTCACCACATCCGCATTGTAGTAATCAATATTCACATTATCAGCAGTATGGGCAATCTTCTTGTCAGATACCGTTACCAAAACATTCTGTAAATGATTACCCTTCTCATAGAGATTTTTAGCTATTCCCAAAAATTTCCCTGCACCTTATTTTGTAAAAAAATCAAAGAACTTTTTCCGCTGTGGCTTGATACTGCAATATAACATTTTTACTCTACGTGTGTATGCTCATGTATGTACACATGCTCATGTGATGCACTGCCGCCCGGGTGCTGCTGCCCATGTCGTCCCTGCTCTTGCCTGTGTAAGGCTTTGCAAAAATTTAATGAAGGTTTAAAAATAATTCAATCACTCTTTAAAGTATTGGAGACTGGCGGCAGCGAAAAAAATTTATTTGATTGCCCCTGCATAAACTAAAAATTATAACGAAGCTTACGGGGCAATCGAATAAGTTTTTTTTGCAAGTCAAAGGCGCCGACAGACACTTCAAAGTTTTAGAGACCTGCGGCGCCTGCGACAGCTTTTTAATCTTCAATCATTCATAAAAAAAATAAAAGAATAGCGAAGCTGCAATGCTGCCGCAGGCTTTGCCTTTGACTGAACGGAGTGAGAAGGCATAAAAATAGAAAGTGCTTGCACACCGCTTGTGGAAGCGTCTGCCCGGTCACGGCTGCAATAAAAAAAATAATTAGCATGGCTGCTTGGGGTGGGATTATTTTTTTTATTGCAATGCGGTGTTGGCTATTTAATATAATGTTCTATTATAGGCTTTAGAGCATGCTTGCATGAGCGTGGGAGAGACTATAATGCCACATTATGTTATTTAGCTTCAGACAGTTTTTTTTGGCGTGGCTTTTTGCTTCGTGGCGTTGGCTTGCAGCTCTTTTATTTTTTTTCTCTGTCTTTTAAAAAAAATAAATGTGCTGCAATGTGTGTCGGCTGCAAAAAGCATGACATAAAAAACTGACTGCAACACCGCAGAAGGCTTGTGTGCTGTGGGTTCTGTGCGTTGGTTCAAGCCTTAGCCGTGCCTGTGCGTCGGGCTGTATTTTCTTCACTGCAACGGATGATATTTATTTACCGCAGCTTTCAACGTTTCTATTTCGCTTTGTTTGTATTTCTCCGTTGTTGATGGATATTTATGTCCTGCAAAATTTTGTACTAAACTTAAATCATGTCCTTGCTTCAAAAGATTTGTGATTACACTTTGCCTTATCGTTTGAGCATTTACTTTTCTGTTTGGATAGAGTTCTTTAAAACTTCTCTTGATATGCTTGGTTATGTCTTCGGCTGTAATTGTTCCGCTCCTGATACCGATTAGTAAAACATTGGATTGAGTTTGCTGTAAAAGCTTTGGCCGGATTTCATTGATGTACTGATGGAATAATAAAATTTGATTGGGTCTTAATTGTAGGGT
Source organism: Ferruginibacter sp. (assembly GCA_965249755.1). Lineage (GTDB taxonomy): Bacteria > Bacteroidota > Bacteroidia > Chitinophagales > Chitinophagaceae > Ferruginibacter. Next base: position 4,467,308 of record CBDFMT010000004.1, on the reverse strand, counting down.
TCGGCTGTTGGTTTTGTAAGTCGGTTTTATGTAAATGCTTTCACTGTCCAGGTTAATATTTTCAATCAATAAATTTTCTATTTCTCCTGGGTGCAATGCCTGGTAAATTAATAGGCTGCTCAATACTTTGTTCCGGTAATCCAGATTGGTGTAGCGTTCTTTCCTGTTCAATAAAATTTCTAATTCTTCGGTTGTAAATAAATCCTGCAATTGTATATCCCGGCTTTGCTTGTCTCTTAGTTTTATTGCTTTCGTTGGATTGTCGTTTCGTATTCCTTCGCTGCATAAATAATCATAGTACACTTTTAAACTGCTTACTATCCTGCTAATCGTGGAAGCCTTGCTATACCTGTTTCTTAGCAATCCAATGTAATTTGTAAGGTCTTTATAATTTGCTGTTGATGCCGTTGGATAGTTAGTTAAATAAATTTCTATTTCTCTTTTATAAGCCTTGGCCGTGTCCGGGCTGTAATGCTTTTGTAAATAATTTTCTATCATAATAATTTGAGTTGTTCGGCTGTTGGTTTTGCATAAATCTGTGTGGTCTCTAAAAAACTATGCCCTAAAAAATCCCTCACATATTCCATGCTCATGCCGCTTTGTAAAAGATGTGTTGCTATGCTGTGCCGTAAATGATGCAGGGTGATTTCCTTTTGCAATGCTGCTTTTTCTTTTATCTGCTGCAGTAATTTGTTGCATTGGTCGCCTTTCATTCTTGCTCCTGTATTGTTCAATAAAAATGCTTCGGTGTCTTTTACTTTTTTGCTTGTGCTGTTACATCTTTCATTCAGGTAATAACTTTCTAATTCTGCTGTAACCTTTGCTGTAATTGGTATTACCCGCCGCTTTGTTCCCTTGCCTTCTCTTACATACAAAAGCTGTTGTTTAAAATGTACATCGTTTATATTGAGTGCTTCGCCTTCACTTCTTCGTAAACCACAACTATAAAAAAGATGCAGGATGGTTTGTTGTTTTAAGTTTATGGCTGCTGTAAATAATTCCTTTACTTCTTCTTTTGTGAGTGGTTCTCTAATATTTTGCTTTGGTCTTTTAAACTTCATGCCACTGATGGGATTGTAATCTATCTGCTCCGTTACTTCACACCAGCTAAAAAAAGTTTTGAGTGCATAAACATAATGGCTTATCATCATTTCGCTAAGGGCTCCACTACATAACTTCAATGGCCTTGTTTGTAAAAACTCTAAAAATGATTTTACTTTTTGTTGCTCTATAAAACTGATGTCTGTGATTTGCTGCTGCTGTATAAATTCCTTTACCAATGCCGGCAGCATCTTTTGTGTACTCTCACTATAGCCAACCTGGTACAAATAATTTTTGAACTGGTTTATTATTTCTACTGTCATACTTCATGGTTCGTAGGTGTAGTTTTTTGATGGGCTTGCACAACTTTCTGGAATAAGGAACACCAGCCACTATTTGCAGTGTTTACAAGGGTTGCAGCGTTCCGGTGGTGTTCCGTGGTGTTCCTTCTTTGATGGCTTTTACCTGATTATCTAAGTTTTGCTTTATCTTCTCCCTCATACTTTCGTAGTTATCCCAATAGGTTATTTTGTAAGTAAACCCCCTGTTGCTGTAGCCGCCACATTGTTTGATGTATTCTAAATTGGTGAGGTCGTTGGCATATCTAAAAACCTGTGTCTTGCTGCCTTTTAAAGCATGTCTTACTTCTCTTAAAGTAAATTCTGCTGTCTTGTGTGTGCCGTTGTATTGCTTCTGCAGGTAGGTTTTTAATTGCTCATAAAACTGTCTTAAACTGCCGTCCAGTTCATCTACTTTTAAAACAATACTTTCAAACATTACTGCTACGGCCGTTTCAATATCTTCTATCTCTGTAACCAATCTTTTTCTTTCATCGCTCTTTCTTTGGTACTGGTTTAAAATCGTTATCATCTTTACAAAGCTTTGGAACAGGTCATTCAACCGTCTTATTTTTTGGGCTTCTTCGGGCAACTGTATTTTTTCTGCAAACGGATTTATTACTTCCCTGGCTTGTATGATGCTGATAAATTTTTGCAGGTAGTTTTTTATTTCCTGTTCCTTTTTATAATCTATCAACCCTGCCGCTTTTTTGTTTTGATACTCGATAATTCTTTTTGTCTGCTCCATGCTTTCATCTACTGCAATCAAAAAAACTCTGCTCATATTGTCCTCGTAGATTTCGCCGTGTGTGGTACATGCCAATGATGCAATAGGGCCTTTAACGGTTTTCTGGCCGCTGGTGATTTGTCCGTTATCTAACTTGATACTGGTGGCGCTGTTCAGTTCTCCATTGCTTTGCAACTCTCTAAATGCAAACTCTGCTTCTTCGCTCAGTCCGTCTATATCTTCTAAACATAGCAGCCTGTTTATAAAATAATTCTCTGGAAAGTTGTATAAAACCTTATCCGATAATCTTGTGAGCTTCGTTACATTTTCTTTGGGCATACAATCGCTTACCTGTTTTAATAGCCTGGTCTTTCCGCTGCCGCTGCTGCCTTGTATGAGTGCATGTAATGTTTCCTGCATCTTGTGAGAGATAGCAATGATTAATAAAAATATCCGGTTCCTTTCTTCGCCTACAATGCCCGTCTGCCCTAACAGTTCGTTCAATCGTTTTATAAGTTTGGGTTTCTTTGCAAAGCTTTCATAATCCTGCCTTTCTTTTACTGTGAGAACCTGCAACGGTTTATTTTCTTCGCTGTTTTGCTGTAATGCTGTTTGTATGTGGTCTTCTAATAAGTCGGTGAGCCTGTATAAATCTGCTTCCAATAAATCTTTTCTTAAACTTAATTTTTCTGCTACTTCTTTGCATAGCCTTTCCACTTGCTTGTCCTCGTATAAATCAATTTTGTTTCTCGCTTTAAAGTTTGTTTGTGGGTTTTCGATTACCAACATTATTTTCAAATTGTCGGTTGTCTTGGGTAAGCCGCCTTGTATGTAGTAAATGGCTGTATCGGTTGTATAGCTTAGTTTGTAGGGGTTCGTTGTATTGAGTTCATGGGTTGGATGCTGCTTTATTACCTCTATTGTTTTTTGCTTCTCAATGGTTTTATCAATCAGCAGCTTTGCACTTGGTGCAGTTTCAGGTTTTTCTTTTTCAATTGAAAAAGAAAAAATATTTCGTTTCTGTAAGAGGTCTATAAATATTTGTTCGTCGCTGTGGGTTTGTGCAATGCTGTTGATGTCCTCGCCTGTGGGCATCTGTACGCATGTAATGCGTAAGTGTGTATGTAACGCCTGTAACGTGGCAGTGTGCTTGCTTGTAGCTGCGTTACCTGCATCATCCGCATTGAGCCACAAAATAATCTCTTCCAATTCTTTTAATGCTGCAATTGCTTTTAAATGTTCTTCTGTTAATCCATTCGTTCCATACAATGCTAAAATGCTGTACTGGCTTGTTATTTCAGCGACTTGTAAAATGGTGGCTGCATCAATTATACTTTCAGTGAGTATCAATTTTTTTGTTTCATGTTTTGGATAGCCTGGATATAAACCACTTCTTTCTTTTAAATAAAAATGTCGCTGGTCTGTGTTGTTGGTAGTGCTTCTAAAATATAATCCTGTTATCTGACTGGCTGGATTTCGTAATGCAAATACTATACACTCTTTGCCAAAAGCTTTGTAGGCCTGTTCATCTGGCTTCCTATTGTTTACGCCCCATGGGGCTAACAATCCAACTGCAACGCAGTTGTTTATTAATACTTCGTCTCTTCTTGCTCCGTGGTGGAACTGTGCTGTATTATATCCTATCTCTAATTTTATGGGGTTTAAATTTCTGCTCTTAATATATTCCTGGGCTGGCTTACTGTTGTGTACTGCGTTCTTAAAATAAGTAAACATGTTTTGCAAAAACTGTTCTTTACTTACTGTTAGTTGTGCAGCTTCGTTTGTTGCTGGTTGTATCGGTTTATGTTGGTGCTGTGCTTTGCCTTCAAAGTAGTTGATGATTTCGGTACACTTTAATAAAGCATTGTGCTTGTCCGTATTTTCTTTGTGCATCACAAAATCTATTATGTCCATGCCCTTGCCATGGGTTTTGCAATTGCTGCTAAAACAATACGCTGTGTGTGTTTTGTAATACACCTGCAGGCTGGGTGTTTTATCTTCATGGAACGGACAGTTTAACCGTAAATTTTTATCGGGTTTCAATCCGTAATGCTGCAACACCTGGGCAAGGGTAAGCTTTGATTTTATTCCTGTATTTCCATGTGGATAAATTTTGAAGTATTCTTTTGAGGCACAAAAGTATTCATTAATGACACCTAATAAAAATACTCATTCTTTATTTTATCCGCAATATGACACCTAAACCTTTAAAATAAGTTTTACATAAGGTACTTTTGTGTGGAAAAATTATCTAAAATGAAAGAGATACTTGCAGAAAGAGTACAAGCTTTAAGGAAGCAGGCTGGTTTAACGCAGATTGAACTGGCGGAAAAAATCGGAGTTTCTAAATCTCAATACATACGTTATGAGACCAAAGATGTACAGCCACCCGCCAACATCATGAACAAGCTGGCTGATGCTCTTGGAACCTCTGTTGATTACTTGATTAGTGGTGATAAAAATGAGAAGGCTAAAGCTTCATTAAAAAATTCTGAACTCATACAACGCTTTAAAGAAGTGGATACGTTGCCCGAAGAAGAACAAGGCGTTCTTATAAAAATCATCTCCGCTTATGTTAGGGATTACAGGGCTAAACAGGCGTATGCTTCATAAATGATCAAAGCCGCTGATTGCTCAGCGGCTTTGATATATATACTTTTATTCAGCTTTCTTTTATACTCTCGTTTACTTTTTTTAAATGAAGCAAAAACTTTCTGGGATTTGGTATTCTCCTTCTCTTAATATAATGTTCTAATAATTCATCCCCTTTATCTTTTAAATAAATCAGATATATTGAGTATGTTATAGCAATACCGGTACTCAAACTTTTAGGAGATTGTCCATCCAAAAAGTAAATAGCAAATTCAATAATCTTATCTCGATTACTATTTATAAAATAGCTTAATTCCTCAATTGGCAACTCGGATTCATTGACTTCATCCATAACGAGATTTACCAAAAAAGGTAAATCATCTTTATAAATTTTGCATTTTTTTTGTTCAGCAATTTTACTCTCTATTTCAACAACGGCATCGCTTTTCAGAAGTGACGTTATTTTATTTTTCAATAAGGCTTCCATCATTTATTAGTTTAAATCTGCTAAAAGCATTCGATACATGCCGTCTTTGTTTTCTTTATTACTATAGTCTAAAGGATGAAGTAATGTGCCTTTTAATTCAATTTCCGTAACTACACTAATAATCCAGTTTGATAAAGAGGAACTAACAGGCATCAAAGTTTCTATAGAATGACAAGAAAAATAAATTTCCCCATCTTGATTTATACCATCAAAATCACCATTCCCCCAATTATGAAAGAATAAAATTTTCTCTTCGGGGAAAAACTGCATTGCTTCAAAAGTAAGTAGTTCTATTCCAAAAAGATTTACTCCATTTGAAAACAATAAAAGCTCCTTTAATTCAGAAGGAAGGACTATATCATGAGTTTGTTCAAACTCATTTAGCTTATCAATAGAAACACCTACAGATAATATAATATTGAGGCAATTTCCATCCTCATCTAAATAAGTTTTGTTAGAATAAACCTTTATTATTTCTACTAATTGTTGCATATTATTTAATCCATTTTATAAAATCATATCCCGTATTTCTTGAAGCATCTATTGCAGCATGCTCCCATGGCCAAACCTCTTTTAAATTACTATAATTATGTGGGTCAACACCTGCTCTTCCGTTTATGTGATGCAATTCTTTTGAAACCGCAATCTCCATAATTTCACCTGATGTTCGCATACGAACTTGAGCCATGCCAGTTGGAACCTTACCCTTATTCATCAAATTCCAATATCTTGTTTTTACAGTACTCCATGCCGGGTAATTCCCTGCCTTTGTCAAATATGAAATATTAGGTATTTTTTTTATCGCTGTCGCAATTGTCAAAGGCCTTATCAGAACAGTAGGTAAAATAACTCCTAAACCATTATTTATAAAGTTTTTCCTGGCCTGTTCCCTTGATATAGTGGGATCCCACATAGGGTCATTTGCATGCTCTAAATTTCTTACTAAATCTGCGCCCGATTCTTTAAGATAATCGGCATAAGTCCAGCTCGGTTTTTTATCCCAACCATATCCAGTAAATGCTCCTGTTTTAGTATCAAACATTGCTACAAATCTGGCAGCGCCACCTTCCATTTGGTCTCCTGTAACTGTAAAACTTTTTAAGGTTCCCTTTGCTGGCTGTACTGTTGCATTCCCAACTTTGTAAGCTTTTCCATCAAATGTTTTTGCACCGGGGTCGTCTGTGGTTACTGTTCCACCGCCCGGTGTTTTATAAGTGGAGTCAGAATCTCCATTCGGGTCAATATTTAAGATTGGGTTATTGCTAAAAGTCGCATAAGGACTTTCCCATTCTTTTGTCACAGGGTCAACATTCCACCTTCTACCAATCCTTGGGTCATATTCCCAAAACTCAGCTGTGTAAGAGTTTCCTTCTCCTTTGATTTCGTCTGATTTCTCCTGTCCGTTAAACCCATAGCGGTATACTCCTGCACCTAAATTTTTCTAACATTTTTAAACGGCTTGCACCGTCTTTTAATCAAAGAACTTTTCCCTTACGAAGCCCCAAGATAACGGCTTTTTTCTTTCAATTGATTTTCAGTTGAAAGAAAAAAATCCATGCGCCATGATTTCCTGCTGCTGCTCTTCAAAGTCGCAGGGTACAGCCAACGGCGCAAAAAATATAAATGATTGCCCGGCATGAACGATAAATTATAAAGAAGCCTGCGGGCAATCGTTTATGTTTTTTGTGCAAGCCAAAGCCGCCGGCAAGCCCTCTGCATTGAAGGCTGCCTGCGGCGGCTGCGGCAGCCGTTGGGCTACCCGTGCTTATAGTGCGGGCAATGCTTGCCACGCTGCATGATGGAAGCATGCAGCAGCCTGTAATACCTTTGGCGATAGCTTTCGTCTTTTAAATCTTTTGCTAATCCCATGTAAAAGATGCGGTTGATGTTGTTCCATTCGATAGACGATTTGATAGCGTGCTTCATAAAAAATGTTTGATTGGTTAAAAAATAAAATGCAGCAAAAAATGCTTAGCGACCAGCCTTTGCGGCAAGAGCGAAGACCAAAAGCAGAAGCAACATAAATGATGGCTTTGTGTGCCGGGGCTGTGTTTATGGTTGCTGTCTTTTGGTGGCTTTTGTGCGTTGGCTTGCCGCATTACCTTTGCGATGCCATTTTTGTAGCTGTTCTTTCCAAGCCATGCTGCCGCAGGCTTTGCTGTTGACCGACCGAAGGAAGACAGCATAAAAAATACCTTATTGCCGATAGGCTTTGCCATTGACCGAACGATAGTGAGATGGCATAAAAAAGAAGATGCTTGCATACAGATTGGAAGAAGCGCCGGCTGTCTTTGGGTACGGCTCGGCAAAATATTTTTTACATTTTAACAAAAACAATAAAAGAGAAAAAAATATTTTGCTGCTGCGGGGTTGGCTACTTAACATAAAGTGCTTATGGGCTTTTTTCGTGGGTTGGCATGCTTGCATAAGCTTGGGCTAAAAAAGACCATAAGGCCACTTTATGTTAATGTAGCTTCAGGCGGTTTTTTGTGGCGTGTGTTTTTGTATTGTGCGTGGGCTGCACTTGTTTATTTTTTGTAGATACCCTTTTAAAAAACAACAGAACATTTACAAAAAATAAAGTAGTGCAGGTGTGCCGGCTTACAAAAACCATGACACAAAAAACCGCCTGCAACCCCGCAGAAGGCTTGTGTGCTGTGGGCTCTGTGTGTTGGCTCAAGCCTTGGCCGTACCCTTGCGCATGGGCTGTATTTCTCACTACTGGCGGGGATGGTATTTGTTTACTGCGGCCTGCAATGTCTCTACTTCGCTTTGCTTGTACCGCTCTGTCGTTGACGGGTATTTATGCCCCGCAAAAGCCTGTACGACGCTTATGTCATGGCCCAGTTTCAATAAGTTCGTTATCACGCTTTGCCGTATCGCCATGGCATTTACTTTACGGTTTGGATAGAGCCCCTTAAAGCTTCTTTTGATGTGCTTGGTAATATCTTCGCCGCTCATTATCCCGCCCCTGATGCCCATTAATAAAGCATTGGTTTTAGTCTGCTGCAAAAGCTTTGGCCGGATTTCATTGATGTATTTATGGAACAATAAAATCTGGTTTGGCCTGAGCTGTAAAGTCCGTCCATTAGTCTTTGGAGTTGCTTTTATATAAATGCTTCCGGCATTCAAATCAATATCTTCAACCAGCAGGTTTTCCATTTCCCGAGGGTGCAATGCCTGGTAAACCAACAAGCTGCTTAACACTTTATTTCTATAATCTAAATTTGTATAGCGTTCTTTCCGGTACAGTAAATTCTCTAATTCTTCTGTTGTAAATAAATCCTGCAGCTGTATGTCCCTGCTCTGCTTGCCCCTTAATTTTATTGCCTTCGTCGGGTTGTCATTTCGTATCCCTTCGCTGCATAGATAACCGTAGTATGCCTTTATGCCGCTTACTATCCTGCTAATCGTGGCGGCCTTATTATACCGCTTCCTGAGCAGCCCGATGTAATTTGTTATGTCCTTATAATTTGCTGTTGCTGCTGTTGGGTAATTGCTTAAATAAATTTCTATTTCTCTTTTATAAGCTTTGGCGGTATCGGGTGAATAATGGGTTTTTAAATATTTGTCTATGCTCATAATAATCTTAATTGTTCCGCTTTGGGCTTTGCATAAATCTGTGTCGTCTCTAAAAAACTATGCCCTAAAAAATCACGCACATACTCCATTGCCATGCCGCTTTGCAATAGATGTGTTGCAATAGAATGGCGCAGATGATGCAGGGTTATCTCTTTTTGCAGGGCCGCTTTATCTGTAATTTGTTTGAGTAGCTTTATATAGCTGCCGCCGCTCATCCTGTTGCCAATATGGTTCAAGATAAATGCTTCGGTATCTGCTGATTTTTTGCTTGTGCTGCCGCATCTTTCATTCAGGTAATAACTTTCCAGTTCTGCCATAACCTTTGCTGTGATTGGTATTACACGCCGCTTTGAACCCTTGCCTTCCCGTACATACAACAATTGATTTTTAAACTGTACATCGTTTATATTGAGCGCTTCGCCTTCGCTTCGCCGTAACCCGCAACTGTAAAAAATGTGCAGCAATGCTGTTTGTTTCAATGTGGCAGCTGCTGTAAATAACCGGCTGGTTTCTTCTATGCTCAACGGCTCCCTGATGTTTGTTTTAGGCCGTTTAAATTTTATGCCGCTGATGGGGTTGTAATCTATCTGCTCCGTCACTTCGCACCAGCTAAAAAATGTTTTGAGTGCATAGGCATAATGGCTTATCATCATCTCGCTTAATGCTCCGCTGCGCTTTTGTAATGGCCTTACCTGTAAATATTCAAAGAATGATTTTACTTTTTGTTGTTCGATAAAACTGATGTCGCTGATGGATTGATGCTGCATAAATTCTTTTACCAGTGCCGGCAGCATATTGATGGTGCCATCGCTATAGCCTACATTCCGGAGGTAATCTTTGAACTGGGTTATTATAGCTGCTGTCATACTTCATGGTTCGTAGTGGTAGATTTTAAAGTGGTGCTTGAACAGGTTTCTGTTACCTGTTACGCCAGCCCGTTTTTGCAGTGTTTACGGGGGTTGTGGCGTTTCTGTGGTGTAACGGTGGCGTAACAGCTTTTATGCTTTCAGCCTATTTACCTGCTCATTAAGGTTATTTTTAATCCTGTCCCTCATGCTTTCATAATCATCCCAATACATTATCTTATAAGTAAACCCCCTGTTGGCATAGCCGCCGTTCTGCTTCACATATTCCAGCTGCTGCAAGTCATTGAAGAACCTGAACACCTGCATCTTGCTGGATTTTAAGGCATGCCTCACTTCCCGTAATGTGAACTCCGCCGTCTTATGGTTGCCGTTGTACTGCTTCTGCAAATAGCTTTTTAATTGCTCGTAGAACTGCCGCAGGCTGCCGTCCAGTTCATCCACTTTTAAGACGATGCTTTCGAACATCACCGCCACCGCCGTTTCTATATCTTCAATCTCTGTTACCAGCCTTTTTCTTTCATCGCTCTTTCGCTGGTGCTGGTTCAGTATCGTCACCATCTTTACGAAGCTTTGGAACAGGTCGTTCAGCCTCCTTATTTTTTGCGCTTCTTCCGGCAGCTGTATCTTTTCTGCGAACGGGTTCACCACTTCCTTTGCCTGTATGATGCCGATAAATTTTTGGATGAAGTTTTTTATTTCCTGCTCCTTCTTATAGTCTATCAGCCCTGCCGCTTTTTTGTTCTGGTACTCGATTATGCGCTTCGTCTGCTCCATGCTTTCGTCAACGGCTATCAAAAAAACACGGCTCATATTGTCCTCGTATATCTCGCCATGCGTAGTGCAGGCAAGGCTTGCGATGGGGCCCTTCACCGTTTTCTGTGCGGACGTTATCTGCCCGCTTTCCAGCTTGATGCTCGTGGCGCTGTTCAGCTCGCCGTTGCTCTGCAGTTCCCTGAAGGCGAACTCCGCTTCTTCGCTCAGGCCGTCGATATCTTCAAGGCACAACAGCCGGTTGATAAAATAATGCTCCGGAAAATTATACAGCACCTTATCGCTTAGCCTGGTCAGCTTGGTCACATTTTCTTTCGGCATGCAGTCGCTTACCTGTTTTAATAATCTTGTCTTGCCGCTGCCGCTGCTGCCCTGTATCAGCGCATGCAGTGTCTCCGGCATCTTGTGGCTGATGGCGATTATGAGTAAAAATATCCTGTTCCTTTCTTCGCCAACAATGCCTGTCTGCCCCAGCAGCTCGTTCAATCTTTTTATCAGTTTCGGCTTCTTTGCGAAGGCTTCCAGTTCAGCCCTTTCTTTGATAGTGAGGACTTGCAGCGGCTTGTCTTCTTCACTGTTTTGGTGCAGTTCTTTTTGTATGTGGCTTTCCAATAAATCGGTCAGCCGGTATAAATCAGCTTCCAGCAAGTCCTTCCTTACATCCAGTTTTTCCGCCACTTCCTTGCATAGCTTTTCCACCTGCTTGTCTTCGTACAGATCGATTTTGTTCCTTGCCTTGAAGCCGGTTCCTGCATTCTCTATCACCAGCATTATCTTTAAATTGTCTGTCGTCTTTGGCAGGCCGCCCTGTATGTAGTAAACCGCTGTATCCGTTGTGTAGCTTAGTTTGTAGGGGTTGGTTGTATCGAGTTCGCTCGCTGGCTGCTGCTGTATCGTTTCAATCGTTTTTTGCTTTTCGATGCTTTCTTCGATGAATAACTTTGCTCCATTTTCTTTTTCAATTGAAAGAAAAATATCCACCCGTTCGTCCAGCAAACCGATAAAAATATTTTCATCGCTGTGGGCTTGCAAAGTCTCGTTCACATCCTTATTGGGCAATGCTATTTTTGACAGGGTGATGCCAGGCAACAAAGCTTTCAGTTCTTCCGCATACTTCGCCGCTGCCTTGTTCCCCGCCTCGTCATTGTCAAAGGCAAAGATGATTTCCTTTAGTTCTTTTAGCTGCATTACGGCCGCTTTCATTTCGTCGTTGAGCCTGTTGGTGCCATAGGCAGCCAGCAGCCCGTAACTGCCTGTAATGGCTTTTATTTGCAGCAGGCTTGCCGTGTCGATGATGCTTTCCGCTATGATTAATTTTATTGTTTGTGGTGCTGGGTAGAATGGATAAAGCCCTGTGCTTTCTTTGAGGTAAAAATGCTTCGCATCATCATTGTTTGTTGTGCTCCTAAAATACAATCCTGTTATCTCGCTGCTTTGGTTCCGCAATGCGAACACGATGCACTCTTTGCCAAAAGCTTTGTACGCCTGCTCTTCGGGCTTCCTCGTATTCGTCCCCCATGGTGCAAGCAGCCCAACGGCAACGCAATTATTTATCAGTGCCTCGTCCCTTCTTGCGCCGTGGTGGAACTGTGCCGTGTTGTAGCCTATCTCTAATTTTATGGGGTCTAAATTTCTTTGCTTTATGTACTCCTGTGCCGGCCTGCTGTTATGAACCGCATTCTTAAAGTAGGTGAACATGCTTTGTAAAAACTGTTCCCTGCCCATGCTTAGCTGTGCAGCTTCGTTTGTTATGATTGGCTTTTGCTGGTGCATCGTCTTGCCTTCGTAATAGCTGATGATCTCGGCGCACTTCAGCAAGGCATTGTGCTTGTCCGTATTCTCCCTGTGCAGCACAAAATCTATGATGTCCATGCTCTTGCCATGCGTCTTGCAATTACTGCTGAAGCAATAGGCCGTATGCGTCTTGTAGTACACCTGCAGGCTGGGCGTCTTGTCTTCATGGAACGGGCAATGAAGCCTTAAATTCTTGTCGGGCTTCAGGCCGTAATGCTGCAACACCTGTGCAAGGGTAAGCTTTGATTTTATTTCCGGTATCTCCATGTGGATAAATTTTATTTTAGTCGCTTATCAGATACAAAAATATCCAATCGTTTCTAATTATCGCACATCCTATACTTTCTTTTATCCCCAATTGTTGACTAAATTTGTTTGTAATCGTTAATAATAGTATCTAAAAACATCTTTTAGGATATGGAAACAGGAAAAATAATAGCAGGGCTTAGGGACAAGAAGGGCATGAGCCAGACAGAGCTTGCCGACAAGAGCGGCGTATCCCGTGTGATGATTGGCAAGTACGAGCGTGGCGAAGCCGCCCCTTCCATCGATGCCGCAAAGAAGATTGCCGATGCCCTCGAAGTGTCGCTCGACAACCTTGTAGGAGAAGGCATCTACAAGAACTTTGACAAGAAGACGCTCCAGCGCTTCAAGGAACTTGACAATCTGGAAGAAGAAAAAAAGAAGACATTGTTCGACCTCATAGACACCTACATCAGGGACGCAAAGGCACGAAAGGCGTATGCACATTAGGTATAAAAAAAGCCACCGGCTTTTTGCAACCGGTGGCTTTAATATCTTATCTTAATTTATCCGTAACATCATTCTTTACGCAGTGGCCGTTGTAACACTCTGCCTCGGATGCTTACCCAAACCAGCCATGGTAACAGGGGTTACCTACCAACCATAGTAACAGGAAATAGCTCCTTTATACTTTCTGGCAAATAAACAAAATCAAAAAAACCTTTTGCATATTCCAAATCTATATTCAAATACTTGAGTTTGGGATTAAATACCCACATTTTATCAGAAATCTTCGTAGTCTCTAACTTAACCAAAAAGGCTTTCTCAGAAAAAATTTCTAAGTCATTGAAGATGCTGGCATTATAGTCAAGATACTCTCCTCCAAAATTATATTTTGGATAGTTTCGAAAAGAATTAAATTCATTAACACTGTATCTTTTATTACAAATATATACACTCAATGCCTTAACATTTTCAAAAACCATGTAAGAGTAATCCAAAAATTGAAGAGAAGATGTTTCGTTTAATGGGTGATTACTGATACCCAAATTTATGTATGGGATTAGCAAGTTATTATTATAAAAGATCACGTTTTTATAATAAGCATCAAATGAATGAATTTCATCAACATATTCTTCAAATATATTTTTCTTCAAACCTCCTGTCATTCTCTTACTTTTTAATTAATTGTAATTCTTTTATTTCACCTTGAATGGGTTCACCTGAAGTCCTGTTCATTCCAGTAGTTCTAGTAGGATTCATTTCAGTTACAGTAAATCCCTCTAATCCTTGCGCTTTCCCATTATAAACTGTTTTAAAAAATTTATTAGATAGGGTACCTCTAACTGTTATAGTTCCACCTGGCTTTAATGAATTGACTACCTCTTCTAAAAAATTTGCTTGCGGGTTATTCACTGTAATATTTGAAACTGTACTCTTTCCAAAATATTTGCTGAAATTTTTCACTTCGTCATTGATTCCGCCTGCTACCGCCTTGGGGTCAAAATTGATAGACCCTTTTTCAATACTAGTTGGACCTCCCATTAAATCCACATTTATAGACTTTAAAGGCTTTAAAAGCTTAAACACACCTCCAACAATTTTACCTGTACCTAAACCAACAAAAATATCGGCTCCCGCTGCTTTTAATTCTTCAAAATTTTCTTTCTTTTGTTCAGGGGACGCAGCCGGTTTATTCATAACCCCAATTACACGCTGTGTCTGATAAAAAGCCCATGTATAACCTATGGCTTTGAGTGCTACACCAGAACCAGCACTAAGCATACTACCTACTGTTATGAATGCATTTAATTTGTGCTGGCCTATTATTTCGTCAGCATGCTTAGGATCAGTTTTTCTAAGATGGTCTTCATATTCCATTATTTTACTTACTGGCCTTCCATACTCTTCCCATTCCAACCCATCCCTATCAATTCCATCTATGGGCCTATTGCTTGCAAATTGGTAAGGTGTAAGTTGAGGGTACTCATCTGAAATCGGGTCAACGCTTAAAAACCTTCCAAGCCTTGGGTCATATATCCTCATGCCATAGTCCTGCTGGTTGCCGTCGCCCTTCACGTCATTATCATTTTCCTTGCCGTTGAAGCCGTAACGGTATGAGTTTGCATTCAGCTTGTATTGCCTGCCCGGCATCTGGCTGCCAAAACTATAATAATCATTAGCAGTTATTACCTCGCTGTAATAATAATCTATGCTGGTGCCGTTGGTGGTTACCCCCGTCTTTTTATCGGAGATGGTTTCCATTACATTGCCCAGGTGGTTGGTTAACTCAAAGAACTTATTGCCCCTGGTAAAGTTAATCAAATTGCTATTGGTAAACAATGGCTTTACATCCACATTGCGGTTTACAACACCGAGCCTGCTGCTGCCATACATGGTTTGCCCGGTAAGCAATAAACTGGCGGTGGTACTGGCTATAGTGCCATTGGGCGCACCTTTGGCAAAATAGGTCGTCATAATGTTACCGCTGGCATCCCTTACATACCAGGTGTACTCTACAGAGTCTGCCGCACTTTTGGTTACCTGCTTGCTGATGCGGTTGCCGCCTGCATCGTAGGTGTATTTAATATTGGTAACAAGGTTGGTGGCCGTGGCCGTTCTCTGCACCTGTTTAATTTTACCATACACGTTCCAGGTAATATTGGTAACGCCTTCTTTGGTATCGGCTATTAAATTGCCTATCCGGTCGTACACATAATTGCCTGCTGCCTGGTCTTCTATATCATCGGTATAGTTGGTGCTGTGGGCTGTGGTGCCATTAATCTGGTCGGTTACATAATTGAGTTTGTTGTTAACAAGTTTGCCGCTGTTGTAGGTGTAGTTGTAGCTAAGGCTGTCCATGGGCAGGTTGCTGCCAAAGCCCTGGCGCAGGTACTTTACAATATTGCCGTTGGCATCGTAGGCCATGCGTTCCTTAAAATCGCCGGTGGCCACCATACCGCTCCAGCTATTGGTGTTAAGGGTTGTGCAACGGTACACATCCATACCGGTTATCCTGTTGAGCTGGTCGTAACTGTAATTGCACAACTGTGGCTGCTTCTCTGCGGTGGCACCCGGAAAGTTTACACTGGCCGTTGCCATGCTGCTGATATTGCCATTGTACAACGGCCGGTTATCGGCCGGGTTGGGCATATAGGCACTGTGGCCGGGAAAGGCTATTGCCCCACTGATGGCTGCGTAATCACCTGCAAAATAATTGAGGTTAAAGGCAAACACATCATGGCCTACATATTGGTTTGGTGCGCCGATGCTGGCGTCCCTGCCCATGTCGTTGGCAGAATTTTGCAGGTTGATGCCATTGATCCCTTTGAGCCAGCCCTGCAGCGTGTAGGCGTAATCGGTACCCTGCACCAGTTGTGCGCCAAGGGTCGTTCGGGCAAGGGGGCCGTGGAGGTAATATTCATACCGGGCTTCCTTTTCCCACACCACACTGTCCATGCTTGTTTCAACAGTAATGAGCCTGTTTTCTGCATCGTAACTGTAGCGATGGTAAAACCTATCGGGATAAAATGTGCTGCCCCTTTGCGGCTGGTATGCCACATGGTTTACTTTACCACTGATGAGGTCGTATTGGTACACCATCCGTTTCCACCGGTTGGCATTAGTGGTTTGGATGTTCATTACATTGGTTACCCCGGCGGTGGCAGAGTTGCCATAATCCTGCAACAGGGTATCTACGTTGCCATGTATATCATAAGTATAAAAAGTAGCCTGGTTGTATCCGGATAGATTGGCAGTATCCGTAAAACTGGTATAGCTTACCCGGTTGCGGAGGTTGCGCTGCCAGATGGTATTGTTTTCCTGGCCAACAAAACCGGCGTACTTAAGATCGTACACCGTTTGTGTTTGCTGGCTTTTAACGGTGTTCCTTGCGGTTAGCCATGCGGTTAAATTACCTTGGTTCCGGGTTAGTACGTTGGTTACCAGTGCTGTTGCACTGGTATTTTTTATTTGCCCAACTTCGGCTATACGTCCCAGATAGTCGTAGTTGGTATAGCTGTACAACGCATTTAATTCGGTACCGCTGTTGGCTTTCTGTTTGGCATTCTGGCTTACCACCAGTCGGCCAAGCCTGTCGTACCAAAACTGGCTTATACCTGCATCAGGTGTTATTTGCACCACCACCTGGTTAAGGGTATTATAGCGGTACTGGGTAGCCAGCACATGTGCCGGGGTAACCAACTGGTTAAGTGCACGGGCATTTTTTATAGTGGTGCTGTAGGCGGTTGTATTGCTGAAATTACTTACGTCTACCCCGGCAGGTGGAACAGTTTTAACAAGGTTTCCAGCTTGGTCATAATAGTAGAGTGTGTAATGAAATTCGCTGACAGGTGCACTTACGGTAAAGCTTTCGGTGTACCGCACCTTTAAACATTTATCGAGATAGCGGTTATTGAAGGCCCCTGTAATGGAGTCCTGGTAAACATTGTATAATTTTGTACCCGTTCCTACACTAAACAAGGTACTATCGGCGCAAGGGGTTAATTGTGGAAAGTCTACCGATTCGAACGTTGCTTTTGGGGAACCGCAGAGTAACGGACTGTTATTATTGGTATTACTAACGCAGGGGCTTACGCTGATATTAGCCTGGTTAAGATAAATACAATTAATCTGGCTGTAGGTATAATTCGTTTTCAACTGCTGGTTAAAGTACTGCATAAACAGGGTGTCGCAGGCAGGGAGACATTCAACGGATACCAAGGGTTTATTTTCGAGACTTGTAAACTCCTGATCGTATAAAACAGTTGAATCGTTGTCATATACCCGCCACCAATCTAATTGCAGGTCATGTCCGGAACAGGTAACATCGCTCCATGACAAAAAAGTGATTGGTTTAGAATAGGCATGTTGCGACCTGACTGTATCATCTATACTAATTGTAAAAATCCCATTTTTTGCCTGCAGTTTTACAATACGCCAGTCATTATAACGGGCGGCAAGGGTATTGTCATAGTGATAAGTATAGCCGCCAAAACTGTTGCCCTGGTAAGACCATAAACTGGATGCACTATCCCCCTGATTACTTAAGAAGTAAAAGTAAGCACTATCAAAAGACCCCTCATAATACATCTGATCATAGAAGATTTTGTTTTGCGGGTAGGCCCGATATCGCACAGAGTCTATTTTTGACTTAACCCTCATTGCTATAGTAAACCCATTATTAACACAAAACCTTTTTGGTAAATTGAAATTTGGTTTCCATGTGGTACTATCGTAATCAGGGACTTTTAAAATACCATTGGATATAAAATCAGCCATGCGGAAAGATTGAGTATGGTTAAAGCCACCCTGATCAATTCGCCAGAATGTGGTATCACCTCCTGATGCATCCAGATGATTTTTGCCCTTTATATCCCAGTAGAAAGTATTATTATCATTAGGATCCGGCGCAATAGTGCCATAATAAACCCTTTCAAAATTGGGGTATATTGACTTGAAACGGGCGTAAATATTATAAAGGCTGTCATACGTTACGCCTGTTGGCGCTGGGCAAGTATTACTTGGCGGATTATTGGCAATGGCTATGCCGCAGGTATCCATAAAGGTGAGGTATTCACTTGTGGTTTTAGAAAAGCCAAGATTATAATTCATGAAGTTTTCGAACAACTTATTACGGTTGATCTGCACACTATCGGTACTGTTGTAAGCAGGTACAATATTGGGGAACGAAGATTTAAATTTATTAAATACATCACTTACCAGGGTGCAATTGGCGCATGCCCCGCCCACGTTGCATTGCAGGGCTGGCGGTAAAACAACCGGGGTTGCAAGGTATGCACAGGTAAGCTGCCCGCTGCATAGCTGCCGAAGGGTATCCAATACACCAGGATACATTCTTACCCCCACTTTTTTATAAATGAAATCTGCAAAAGACCCTATGCTGCCAGCAGACTGGTACTGTGTATAAAAATTGGTGATCTTACTGCACTGGCAACTATCCGGTTTGGTACTCAGTTCTATATCACCATAACCTGGTTGCCTGTCATAAGGCTGTGGTGCCGTAATCAAGTATGCGTTACAGGTCGAGTCGTACCTGCTGCCCAAAACAGATTTAAACACCTGTATAAAACTTGAATCCTTGTAAAACCCGGTGGTGTAGGTACCAGGTTTGGTGGTGCTGGAACCATACAAGTGGGAAGAATCTGCACCAGCCCGGCATACGGCAATTAAACGGGGAAGCAACAGTGCCGTATCACCCATTGTAAGGTTACAGGGTTTCATTTCATCCAGCCACTGGGTAACATAGCTCCGGCTGTTGGCATCGAGAAAAGCAGTGAGGCTGTCTGCTGTTGCCTGGGCTGTAATGGGCAACCCGTTACCGGGAGCAAGGATATTTATATTTGAAAAGTTAAGTGTATGCCAGGATTGCAGGCTGCCTGTAGGGCAACTTGTATAAATTTCATCTAACTTCTGTAGCTTTTTTTGAAGGTATAATTCCCTGAAATAACGCCATGCAAAATCAAGTTCCCCCCTGCAACTGGTATCAAGGGTAAAAGCATTGGCCAGGGGCATATAAAGGGCTGCACACCCCACATCATTGGGGGCGCAATGTGCCCCGATTGTTGCAGCTGACCATGCGCTTATAGCTGGCGAATAAGACTTAAAAAAGTTGATCATTGAATCCTGAAAAGCTACTAAGCTGTTTGTAGCTAACCTGGTAAAAAAGGGATCTTGTGCATTGGCAGCAGGTGGGTTAAAGTTGGCAGTTGCAGGTAAAGTACTCCTTGGCGAAAAATTTGCAGGGTTTAAAAACCCGCTGTCAACGGCATCCTTATAGGTGTCCACTTTACCAAAACGTTCATCCCAGGTGTAGCTGTCTGCATAACTTTCCATAACCAAAAGCTTGCAGTATTCCGGGTGCAGGGGCAAAAGTGTTTCTGCCCATGAAGGCTTAAAATTGTTTTTAAAATCTGCAGCGGTAACCGACTTATCTGTAGGCGGGACTTTTTGCCCTGCGCTGTTAAGGATAGAATCAGGTAATCCATAATCATTTTTATAAAAGACCCCGATTAACATACGTTTAAAGCGAAAGATGTTAAACGCATTGACATAAAAGATATTCATCGGGTCTGCGGCGCTATCCAGTTCTGCATATTGGCCAAAAGGTGGTGTCATATCAGCCAGCATTTGCTGTCTTATGCTGGTGTGTTCACCCGTATTTGCGCAAAGCGCATTACAGGCAGCCTGGCGGTCCGTATATGCAGCCAGTGCCTGCTCCCGAAAAGAGGCACTATCAGATGGCGGGATATTATTGTTAAGCATGTACCTGCTGCGAAAACTTTCCACGGAGCCTAAGCTGTCCGTACAGGTTTGGCAGGTTGGTGTGCATTGTATTTTTGAAAGCAGCGAAACCCTTTCCGTATCAATAAATTGCTGAAGCGTCTTACAGGTATTTCTGCGTAGGAATATTTCATTGTATTTACTGGTCGCCGCCGGGCTAATGGTTAATTTTTTGGTTATCGTATAACTTCCTTCAGATAAGCTGATACTGGTATCCAATGCAGGAAAAGACGAGAGGGGGCTGCAGAGCGTATCCACAAAATTTTGCAAACTGGTACGGGTGATGAGTATAGGTTGGTTATTGGGGTTACTGCAATCATTGCTAACCGTAATTTCAAGATCGTAAAGACAGTCATAGCAAATGGAATTGTTGTTACAGTCTTTAAGGCTGATACTGTCTGCACTTAAGGAATACTGAAAACGGTGCAACCCTGCCCGGGTAACCAGCAGTGTTTTTGTAGCTATAACCGAAGTGCCGCTGATGAGGTTATTGGTGGTATCTAATAATTTTTTAGTGATCAGTTTGTAGTTGCCGGATTGCAATGAATCCAATTTGGCTACCGGTTTCCCCGCAAGTGCAGTAGCTATGGTACGGCCATGCATATCTACATAACTTACACTATACTGGCCGTTGGCATCCCTTACCATGTTCTTGGAATAGTGGCTGGCATTGCCTGCCTCCGTTCCAAAAAGTGCGTCGAGTTCTTCCTGGTCGGCACTGCCATAAAAATATTGGGTATGGTGGGCATACCCGTCCGAACTGGCGTCGTTGACCTGAAATTCCTTACCCACACCACCCTGCATGGAAATACGCCCTGTATTGTCTGGTGTGTAACGTGTTTCTGCAAAGGGGTATAGATGGGCATCCGGAATGTATTTATTGAAGCCGCTGTTGATCTGTGGATTGGAACCAGAATAATATTGTGAAGCGCCTGATGATACATCCATACCAGGCAAAGTTGCACTGCAGTTATCGGCACCCGGTGCCGCATCATTGTCATAAACGGTTTTATCATAAGCATTGGCCGAGTTGACCCGGTTAAAATTTGGGATATATCCAATTAACCGGTTAAGTGTTGGTGCAGGCATTACCTGTATCACAGGCCTTCCCTGGTAATCATACATGCTTTCTGCCACGATTGTATAGCAGGTGTTATTGTCCTTGGTAACTGTTTGGCGGTTCCTTAATGTCCCGTCAAAATACTGCACCACGGATTTTCTTTTGCCTTCTTCTGCATAACTGGTACTGGCCTGCCAGTTTAAATTTCTTTCATGGCCGCTAAACCCATATTGCCCGAGCCCTGAAGCATAAGCACTGCTCCACTTTCCTTCCACCCTCTGCCCACTGCGCCTTATTTTAACCGGCCTCACCCTGTAAAATAAAATTCCACCGTTATCATACAATAAGGGTACCTGATAATTTTCCCTTGTTATGCTGACCCTTGTGGCATTGTTCCTGAATATTTTGACAGGGTCAAATGTAGTGGTTGAAGTGATATAATAATTAGAGACTGCACTGGAATCTATATATGCCCATTCAAGGTCATATTCGTTGATCACATTGACTTTACCCCAGCTCACCATAAACTCCCCCTTGCTGGAACAGGAGTCTGCATCTGTTAATGATCCTAAAATCCCGTTAATGGATTGAATGGTGTTTACATTGGGATCAAATGCATAATCCCTGTTAACGGTAATTTCGTTTTCGAGCATCAGCACATCCTTAAAGGCACTGAAAGTTCCCAGATTGGTTACCACGCTAAAAATTTTTACCTGCGATTTATACCCACCGGTAAAATTGTATACTGCCTTGCTTTGGTAAGGGCGGTAAATATTATTTTCTACAAAAACGGTTTGCAAGGCAGAAGAATCCTGTACAACAGTTGCGCCAACCAACTTGCTGTAATAGACCTTGAAAGTGATGGTGACCTTAAAAGAGTCGGGTATGGGGATATTGGCAAACTCATCAATTTTAAAGGTAATCAGGTTCTTTACGCTGTTGGTGGTTTGAGTTGGGCGAAGGGAAAGATTATAAAATACAGTGTCCTGAACAGTACTTGATGAGTCTTTGGCGATCTGGTTATTTTTACCGGTCAGCGGCAGCACTGCATATTTTTCCTCCTGCGCATTGGCGTTCAGGAGGCAAAAAAACTGGAGGATTATTACAGCTGTTAGAAATTTAAAAAACCAATGGTGTAAGCTCATGAGGGCGCAGTTAAAACGTTATAGTCTGATTGGAGTACATGTTAATAAAGCAGGTTTATAATTTCGTATGATGGGTCCATACCTGCTGCCAGTTGTATTTCCGAGGAACTTTTAATGGCTATAAAAGGATCTGTTGAAAATACACTACTTGTAAAAGCCCCGGTTTGATAATTTGAAAACTGTATATTCAGGTTGATCCTTTTTGTTGATCCAGGTACATTGTCTTTTTTAAGCGTGTAAGTGATATAAAAGATTTTGTTACTTAGGCGGCAATAATGGATATTGAAATTTTTATAGATTGCATCTGAATCAAATTGTACCACAATACTTCGGTCACAACTGGAGTCAACATATGTCATACCTTTCATAGCAAGGCTCTGAAATAAGGTGTCCATTACATCGACCTGTAAAATTTGTCTGGATAAACTTATCGGTTTTGAACAACAATGGATGAGTTGGCCCTATATATGGTAGCCTGGCAGCTTTGGTTCTGAATAGTTTCAATAGTATCCTTAAGCATCCTTAGGTACATGCTGTCACCATTCAGTTTTGTAGCTGGCCCAAAGCGTATCCCTTACAGTTACACTATCTATGTCTTCAAGATAATAAACAGCATCAAAACTGTAATATGGTGTGTTGAAAAGCTGCGACTCCACATTAATAAAATCTGAGAACCTGCTTATGGTTGTGGTATCGTAGGATTTAACCTGCGCCGTTGAATGCTCTTGTATTAAAACGGAAGTAATCGTAATGGTCAGGCAAATAAAAATGAATTTGATCTTCATATTTTTTGTTCAGTTTATTTTAATAAAGCACTTCTGGTTTCCTTAATAGTTTTAATTCCTTTTTCCGTCTCTTTTTTTATCCTTATCAATGTACCGTCATCATCATACTCATAAAAACTGGCATAGTTATTTTCATCCAGCTCTGCCATCAACCTTAAGTTCACAGGATTGTACACAAAAGATTTAAGGTTACTGTTAAATGGATGGATACGTATATCGTCGAAATACACAGGAACTGAACTGTTGGTTGACATCAGGCGCACTTTAACGCTTGTCGCATTTGCAGGTATAGATAGTGTGTCTTCAATGCGCTGCCATCCTTCAATGATATTTCCAGATGGTTTTATAGTGAAAGTTGACCCATTACTAAATACGAACTGCATTTGTGTATTTCGGAATGATGATACAGTGTCGGGATTATTGTTTTTTTCTTTTACCCACGCACCTACAATAATTTTACTTCCCTGTAGTGGCGAAAACCCTTTTAGAGCGATATTTGATTGTTTTAAAGAATCCAGTTTTACACATAATCTTGTGTTACTGATAGAAATAGTGCCGGGTGCGGTATTAGTGGTATACAGTTGTGACCTGGGGACTATCTCAAGCCCCTGGCTGGCACTTTGCCATTTGAGGTGTGCCAGGGCAGCACCATCCTTTTCACCCATTGAAACGGTAATCGGATAAAGCTGGCCGGCATATAAGAAGATAGGTGCTAAATTTGGTAAACGCCCCAAGTTGCCTGTCTTTCTATAAGTAACCTGAAGAGATCACCTTATTATTAACTTTGACAGCCATATCGTCATCGACAACTGCTGAAAACGTGTATAATTCGGAATACCTTGGTTGTATGAAACCTGACCAAACGACCGTAAAATAATTTGGATCTTTGCAATTATAGGCAGGGCTTTCACCCCAGTTCACATCAATATTATCAACGGGATGATTGCCACAATTAGAGACAGATGCTGTGACGCCATTTCCATTTCCGGTTACAATTGTATCCGATACCAAAAAGCTTGATGCCTTTGCGATGATTTTAGCTTGCAGGCTGTCAGTTGCGTATGAAACTACCGGAACAATTACGCTATCAGTTGCATTACCCGCTAATCTTAAACTGTATAGGCCGCTATGGCTTATGGTATCTACCAGCGTGCCCCCAGCTATGAAATTTATAAACCTGTTCTGGGGACAACTGCTGCAGTTATTGGTGGTATAACCGTAGTCTTCAAAACCATCGAACACCATCTGCCTGTTACGGCTATTTTGCGCAACTGCTACTGGCAAACTTTGGTTATATCCATACTGGGCACTGTTATAACGATCCAGCGGATCGTGATTTTGCAATTCCAGCCCTTTAGAATTAATCAGGTTTATTTCGCTGTTCCATACCCATCTGCCGCTGTCCTGAGAAGCAGCGAGTTTGTTGGTTGTAAAAGACCAGTAAGGGGCAAAACTATTGATCACACCATCAGTCCTGATATTGGTTACCGATGATCCTGTAAGGCTGCTATCCTTGCGTGAATTGAAATATGAATAAACCCTGTCCACCTGCCAGTTTCCCCAAATTCCTCTACGGTAAGGGTTTATTAAGGTATCATTCAAGTTGGGCTTACAGATAAAGCTGTCCCTTGGCTGTGTATAACAATAGTAACCTGGTTGTGGGGTAGATGAATAAACGGGGGATGTGCCACCATCGCATGGCAAGTAATAGGTGGCATAAAACCGAGACCTGTCTTTTCTGGAATTAAAAGCAAAAGCAGTCGTGTTGATTAACGTGTCTTGCTGGTAATTATATTGCTGGTCAATCACAATGGATGGGCGCTTTTTTTGATTGGATTTATAGAAAGAGTCGACCATTGTCTGCACCATTATTCTTACCGTATCGTTAGACGAACCATCAACATTGTCACTGTTATAAAAATCATTTCTTTCTTGAAGTTTTGGTAATGTAGGCCCTGTTTGCAACCTGTAAACCGGCAGGATGGGGCTATTGCCAAGATTATCGTAAAAATCTTTAAGGTTCGTTTTTAATATGGGTGGGCTAATCCGCAGTGCATCGGCAACATACACTCCGGTTGATGCTGAAATAAACGCATTATTGTTGAGGGGTTGGTGCCACACGGAATGCTCAACGGACGCAGGCATGAGGGTAAGGTGTGCAGATTCAATGATGGAACCTTTTGGAATACCATTAATGCCCGTAAGGTTATCGAAAAGCATGGCAGATTTGTATTTTTTCTTTGAATTACTGTTTGAGGTCCCAAAACTTTGTGTGCTGCTGAAGAAATCATTCTTATTAGGTATTTCTGTGTAAGAGTCTTTGGCAGATTTTATAAGGGTTCCATTAGAATGGAAAAAATAAACGGCATCTACGGCTGTGGGGTAAAAGGTATTAGAGGCTATGTCGGCCAGCTGACCTATTTTTATTACGGTGTCTTTGCGATAACTGCTGCTGTCTGTTTTCCAAAAATCTTTAAATTTTACCGCATTAGCTGCTATAACTTTTGTCGTCGAATCGAATACAAACCTGTTAAACCCATTAATAAGTTTAACCGGGTTTAGCAAACTCGTTATAGATCCGGCGGAAGTACCCTGAAGGTTGCGTTTTCCCGAACGGATAACTTTTACACTGGTGGCTAGCGCCGTTATAGCAATACCGTCTTTGTCAATAAAGAAAATTCCCGTAGAGCCACTGCCTGCCTTGCGTACGTCTATAGCCCATATTTTAATTGAAGTGTCGCTGACACCTGTAAAATCTTCCCCTTTGCAAATTTCATTGCCCCGTCCTTTTTTTACTTTTCCGATGAGCAGCAATTCGTCACCACTTTCAAAAAACTTTTGGATGGCCGTTTCAGACATTGCATTGTAAGCCATTTTACCATTCAGAAACTTTACATTTTTAAACAATGCCCCAATATTTTTGTAGGCGCCTTCCATACCACTATACGCCCAGTAGGCAGGGTAATTAAACGAATAGACAGGGTCATCAAATTCATTTTGTGTCCTGGATAATAACACATTGCCTGTTTCGCCGTCATACACCATATTGGCAGTGGAAATTTTACTTCCCTTATCAAAGTGCACAACACTGTCGAGTATGGCATACCTGTTAATAACCTTAGTTACGGCTATTGACCTGAAACGATCTGTTTCAAAAGAAGGCATAGACACTTTTGGGGTAAAAACAAGTGGTGGGGCATAATTAGCAACATCCACATTTAACTGGAGGCTTCCACTTATTGTACGGGAGGTTTGTTCCCTGATATCAATAAGCAGGTCTATTTCTTTTCCCATCTGGTTACTGTTGCTGATAACACCTGTTGATGAATCTGCTGTTGCCACGGTACTGGACAAATGTTTCTTCAGCGCATTGTCTGCATCCAGTTTATAATAATTGTAGGTGTAATTAATGGGGTGCAGCAGGTCAGTCTGGGCAAATGAAGATTGTGATTTCATTTTGCCATGCATATCATTCAACTCTACCTTAAAGCCCTGCGAAATAGTAACATACCTCTTAGCATCAAATTTTGCGAAGTTGCCTATAGGATTGGCAAAGGTCTGTTTGCTGGCATTATCGAGCGGAGTATTTTCGAAGATGACCGGAAAGTCCGCAGCAGTATAAAACTCCGAGACATCTATACCATTGGCTGATTTTTTGGTTTTATTCACTGTCTGAACAGTTACTTTGCTGTAACCTACCACAGGCGATGGAAAAAAAGACTCCCCCAAAGGCTCATCTACATAAAGGTTATCTGTCGGGCCAAGAAGCGCCATTTTTTCGACATATTCAATGGGATTATAAAAAGGGTTTTCTTCCTTGCCGAGTGCTGGCTCATAAGAGGCGACCCCACTGCTGATACGGGTGGCTGAACCGCTGACTAATTTTGTGGTGCTGTAATCATATGATTGCCCGTAGCTACTTTCCGTTTGGCTTGTCATAGCCACCCAATTATCAAAAACCTGAACACTCTTCACCCTTAAGCCACCACCAAGCTTTTTGAGGTCAGGGTTGTTCAAGCGGATAAATGACTTTGAGGTATCTATGATATTACACCAGTTATTTTTGCGGGCATTGTTATCAAAACCAAGGACGGTATTTTTGAGATTAGCGCCTACCGAAAGCAACATTCCAACAATATCACCAAACGATACCTTATCACCCGGTTCAGAAAACGGATAAGCTTTACCAGGAAGGTTCAATCGTAAAAACTGAAGCGATGCGCTTGTAAGGGGGCTATTGCCTTTCAGTGCAGATAACTTCACCCAAACCAGTTTATTCCCACTTCCGGATTTAATATTATAGTCATCAATGTCAGCGAAGCAGGGAACCTGTTCATATCCGCCGCCCCACCTGCCGCCATCTTTACTATCGGGCATTTTTACGTAGAGCTTAAGGAACAGTTTCTTCATCCCATCAAAATACCTTTCAGTAAGTTCTGCTTTATTGGCTACAGGATTGTTCAACTGAATGAAGACATAGAAAAAGTCATTGCCCGTTTTATTGGGACGGTACAAGGAATTTCCAGGGATTGATACAGAATCCTGGGCAAGCCCCGCAATGGAAAACATTTGCATAGCCCGTCTGTTCTGAACGTATGCATAATCATCAGATTCGTACGATACCTTCATTACACCACCGGATGGAAGTTTAATCTGGTTTAACGTCCATGGTGAAGCATTTGCCGAAGCTTGTGTGCTGTCCCATCCTGTAACACTGGTTTGTAAAGTATAGGGATACTCGCCATTAGTGAGTTTGCTGCCAGCTTTTCCAGGATTATTATCCGGGTTTTTGTAATTCCCCCACCTGTCGTACGACTTATTGTTAAATGTGGGGTTTTGTGAGGTATAATTAAAAACATAAGGGTTCAGTCTTCCCTTTTCATTTTTGTTATAAGAAAACCATACTCTTTTCAGCGTAAGTTTTCCTGTTGCATTAGAGGATGGCACGCCATTGCAAAGTTCATAAGAGTAGTCAAAATGAACAGTTTTTATTGGCCTCGCAGCTGCAAGGGTATTCTTGAGCACATCTGCTTTAGTATACAGGTTAATTTCTTTTAACCGGTACAGCCGCTGACTTGTATTGATGCCCCCATTTTCATCCAACACCCCATATGAATCCTGGCGGATGGAATCCGTTTCCAGTACAAAGGTTGCCATCATCGTTTTCGATTCAATGGAATTCATATACCACAACTCTTTCATTCCGTACGAATAGCTTCCTTTATCATCCCGGCTATAGGTTTTCAAACCTTCATTATAAGACCCCTTATTAAGATCAAAGGGTGCCCGCCATTTAAGGGGGTTTGTACTACTGTAAACCTGGCTGTAATTAAACTTAACTGCATTGCCATTATCATCATCGGTAATGCCATCTCCCGTAACATCCACATAATCTGAAGAAAGGATACCACTTAGCAAAAAGGAGTGCACATATGGGGGAATGGTTTCCTTACTGAAGTAATTATCTTTTCCCAGGGCATTTTTCGTGGAGTTGTCACCATTTGCCGGGTTGTAACTTACCAAACCTGTTGTGTTATCCCCTAAGGATTTATCAACGGAAAAAGTAACATCGTTTTGCTCTATATTATATGCCGGTATACCGTACACATATTTACGGCCATCACTGTTTAAAACCGATATCTCTGATAAATGGTGTTGTTTCCTGATACCCCCAACCCTGCTGATGAATTTGAAATTATTTAAGCAGCCAAAACCCGGAAAGCTGTTAACAAAATAAGATTTTATCTTTCTGTCAAGCCCAACTATATCCGCTTCCCTGGCAGTGAGATAACTTATAACCTGCGTCCTTTTATCCCGCTGTGTTTTGTAAGCTGAGTTATCCAGGGCAATCGTACCTATTGGCCTGGCATTATTAAACAGTGTCAGGTTTTTTGTCGCATTTACCACAGGATCATTCTGGCCGGTAGTTGGATTTAACTGTACCCTTACCAGCTTATCATCTCCAATTTTATCGTAAAAATTTTGGTCTGCTGTTACCTTTTCACCCGGGTTTTTAAAATATACATTTTCATATAAAGAATCTGATTTCTTAAAACCTGTATACCTTGCCAAAATATTATCCTTAAGCCATGGATTATTTTTAGTGGTGGCAACTACTTTGTTGAGGTCAACACCACCATGAAAGATGCTGCCAAATCCAAGATCCACAGATATTTTACCTGACCCGCTTTTCGTAGACATCACATGGTCATATACCATCCCGATATCTCCCCTGTATGGCCTGAACATGCCGCCGGTGCCTTCTCCGCTTATGGAATAAATATCATAGGTATAACTTGGAATTGCGATTGACGGGGTACTTCCCCTGTAGGCCACATCTTTTTCACGGTTAAAGTCAAGCAGGACTTTTTGTTTATTTTCTGCTTCCTGATAATACAGGTAACCATAGGCTGGAAACGAATCTGTGCGGTCAGCTGAATCAATATACTGGCTGGAAAAGTTACCAGAAATAAAGACATTAGGGTGATATGCAAAAACTTCCCCGCCAACTTTCACCGTGTAGGTCATTTGTTTTGACGTAAAAGGTATAGTCATGCCCGGTGTAAATGATGGCGTTGCAAATGATATATAAGCTGCGTCTGGTATTGCGCTGGATAAAATCTTATTTGTTGCCACCAGGCTTTTACCTGCATTTTCCTGCTGACGGCTTTGCAGGGTCATTTGCAGGGATTGGATACCGATCCTTGAATTGTAATTTGTACCAATACCTATATTGAGCCCCTTATCCTTTTTTTCATTGGTTGCCATCCTGTAGGAAAAAGAAGGGGAAATGTCAAGGCCGGATTGTGAGTTATTGGTAATGCCGAGGCCACCACTCAAATTTCCCTTTGCACCAGTACCTGCATTGATGCCTGCATTGATACCGGTCATGGTACCCCAACCGTTATAGCTGTTATGAAATACGCCAAGAGAAAAACCAATGCTGGTGGGACGCCCTTTTGTAGTATCGTCGCTCCATTTCTTTTTGAGCGATACCGATTTACCCAGCAGTTCTGCGTTACCGCCCGCAGTTACCCCTACTGTCCGGTTTTCTTTCATGGAAAGTGTTTTTACAATCTGGTCTGTGCCGTTAAAATCATCGGGTAAACCCCGCATATTCCTGTTGATTGTTCCTGCATTTATATTCCAGCCAAGACCCACCCAGCTTGCTTCCTGGTCCATAGTAATTCCGCTGCCATAATGGATACTTACCGGGTAACCTCCCACATCCAGAAGAGGTATATTGTAGGTGAAATCTCCTGTAAAAAGATCAACCATATTATTGGTGTTCACCGATTGAAAACTCTGCATTTCCGGTTGGGTAGGCCCGGGGCCTTGTTCCGGATTTATATTCTGCAAGCTTTTTTTAGCGTCTGCTTTTGATGCGGTCACTTTTTCAATCAGGTGCTCTGTCCCAAAGTTTTTCAAAACAGTTTTTACCGATAAAAAATTGGCTGTTTTATTGGGTATTCCAAAACCGTTATCCAGCCTTATAGTTTTAAAACCAGCAGTGAACAGTTTATTGGCAAGCACAGGGGAAACCAGTTGCAGGTAAAAAACAAAGAATAAAAACCAAGCGGTTGCCTTCCTTTTATTGAACAATCTTTTCATAAACATATGTAGTTATTTGGCCAGTTTTTCCTTTTCTTTTTTTAATCTGTTTTGCGGTATTCAAATTTTAAAAACCAATGTTCCTCTTTCGAATTGGTAAGTTCCAGCAGGTACACATGTTTGCTGATGAGACCGGATAGTGCAGAAATGTCGTGCCTGATAAAATTTTGCCCAAACTTCAGTTTTACTACAGAAGACAACTGCACTACGCTTTTATCCCTTCCACTGATATCACTGATATTTATTGTTGCCACACTGTCATTTGTTTCGTTGAGGTATTCAAAGCGGATACTGTTACCTGCAATAGTATAAGATGCATCATTTTCACGCTTCAATGGAGAGTAAAATTCAGCTTGGATAACCTTTGAGGTATCGGCTGAATATTCTGCCACCTTAAACATGAAGATGTCACTTTTCACTATTGAATTGCCGCTGCTCGTCGCTGACACCTGCCAGGCATAGATAACAGAGGTATCCAAGGGTGATAATCCCGGAGGATATAGAAATGATGTGGTTTTTATCCCCTGCTGGGCATAAACCGGGATGTTCTGCTGCAGCGCATCACCAGCAGATTGTAACCCTTGAATGGAGACCATTAAAAAGGTGTAATCCAGGTTATTAAATGATGATGCAGGGACTGGTGGCACCCAGGAGAAAAAAGGCCTTTTTTCATAAATAATTTCATCTGCTGCCGGTGTAATCAACACCGGCGGACTTGCTGGTTCAACTTCAATATTAGCGCAATCTTCCCCGATCTTTGTAGCTAGGTCGTTGTTGATCTGCACTGCTTCAATACACACTTCAAACTGGCCGACTGGTAGAAATCCATCAGGCCCCATATCGATATGGTAAGCTGTATTTACCATGTTGTAAATAATCGGGGTAAGGCTGCTGGCCTGTAACTGGGTTACCTGCTGGCTCAGGGTGTATATACCGGAACTCGCAGTAAATACCCTTTGTCCGTTTACCGCATCGGTAAAGGAAATATTAAACCGTACATTGATATTCGTACTGCCGGAATTCACCACAGAAAAATTCCAAAGCTGGCTTTTCAGATAAGTACCTGTAGCAGGAAGCTGATAATTGATCAGCACCTGACCCGTGCAAAAGGTGATGACCGACAGTGATAATAATAAAACAATTATTTTCTTCATTTTTAAAAATTAAAAGCTTTTGGAAACCTGAACATTTCCCAAACTGTTTTTTAATAAACTCCCATTGGGCCCGGCTACATATCCCTTTTCAAAATATCCTGTAATACTCACTGACCGGTTCACCGGTAATCGGTAACCTGCATAGAAACCAATTTCAGAAGGCAATGAATTCAGGTTAAAAATCTTTAAGCCACCCATCAGGTTCCCTGCATTCTTAATCTTTACCTGTATGTTTTCATCCATGGTCGTAAACTCATAATGCCCGTTAGAACTATAACTCACGTTTACGCCTGTACTAAAATGCGAAAAACTGAAAAGTTGATTTAAAATAATGTTCCTTGCGTTGAAATAAATATACCCAGTATCCGAACTTGAATTATAAAACCTGGAAAACATAACTGTGGTATTCAGGCCGATGGCATTCATCTTATAGCCATGGTATACCGATACATTTAGTGCATTAAACCTGTTTTCATATACTAAGGCACCAATCCTGGTCAATTGGGCAATCGGCATGTAGGATGCAGACAATACAGGCCATTTTCTTTTCCTGTATAAAACCTGAAAACTTCTAAACACTGCGTTACTTCTATATTGCTGCAAAAAATATGAATTTGCAAAATCATTGCTCCTGACGGACGCTGAGATCCGCAATTGTTTATGTATTAAATATTGCTCCCACTTTAAATTGTAGGTAACATTGCTGGCCACGGTTTCAAATGTGCTGAAAGACTGGTAATTGGGCCCCATAAATTTATAAAAGCCGTCAAATTTTGACTGTAACCGCGGCATCATATACTTCAGGGTTAAAGCGTATGCCTTATCCCCATTTCCTTGTAAATTCCAGCGGTTGTTTTTGACCGGAATGGTTTTCAGGTCTGGCCCTACAGATTCCGCTATTTCCATTTTTACAAAGCCTTTTCCACTAAATTGATATTTTCCTTCAATGCTTATTCCTGTAATCTTATAGGTGGCTGGATTTATACCCACACCCTGATTAAAAATTTGTTTACCACCGTTAAATACAGAAAAAATTAAAAAGTTTTTTTCAATCTTTCCGATACCAAGCCTTGCAATGAACAGTGTTTGCCTGTCCGGGGCGCTATTGCCTGCTGAAAAATCCCGGAACCGAAAATCAACTACACCTGCCCCAACGGCAGCATAAAACCATGAATTATATTCTAGGGCCATGCCATTTAAACTGATGTTTTTTACCGTGAGTTCTGAGTAATTCAACAGTGTCCGTCCTACACTGAATTTTCTGATTCCAATTATCCATTTATATTTCTCCGGGATAAGTCCTATACCATGCTTTTGCAATGTTTGCAGAGCTGATTTGCCTGAAAACCCATCCGGGCCACCGATGCCCCCGCTGCTTATTTTTTGTAAATCCCTGACGGTTTCAACTGAGCGGTCATAAACCCTTTTAAGCGAATCAGCCAAGCTTTTTATGCTGTCTATCTGATTTTTGCCATGGGTATAGAGGTCCAGAAATCTTGCGGCATTTACCTTTAATGAATCCGATTTACGCCTTGCGGCACTGTCATTCAAATTTCTGTCTATACTAAGTTCTGGCACATTGAGCATTTCATTGGCTTCGACAATTTTTTGAATGGTGAATTTGTTATTGAATGCTGAAAGAAGCTGAAAGTATTCATATGATTTTAAAGATGCTGCCAGACCCATTAAAGAATCCCGGAAATTGCCTGCAATACTACCAAGCTTTTTAAGTGCATTGGTAACGAAAGCCTGCTGAAACTGTTGTCCGTCAAATTCTGCCTGTACATCAGTCAAGCTTCGGTACAATATAGAATTGGTCCTGCGCACCAACGTAGTAATTTTGAACGGAAGTAGGTTGCCTACAAAAACACCTGCGGTTGAATTCACCTGATGTTGGTAGACATCATTCTGAGAATAAGGCGTATCAACATGAGAGCGGTAATAAAAGGAATAATTTATTTGCCCATGGGTAACTCCTATAAAAGGGGTGGAAAATTTTGGCATTGACAGGATTATTTTTACTGGCAAAATAGTATCCGGCCCGAAGAATCTGATTGGCTTTGTTGGTATTAACTGATCTCCACTACCCTTTCTGTGGGTTAAAACGGACTGGCTATTAACGTCAAGGGGACATAAAAATATATTGTGGCATACAAGCATAAGGACAAAAAAATTATTTAAAGGCTTACAGGGCATCTTATATCGAATACTTTAGTAAAACTTTATTGGTAATCCTTTGCCGGGTAACAAAGGCAAAAACTTTTTGATAGTTAATCTGAAAATGAAAAAAGGAAGATGGATTAGGAACGAACCGTAATGTTATTTACCAGTTAAACATACGTTAGGTATTGGTTAAAAAAATCAATGAACAATATGCAAAAATTATTGTTTTTGTTAAAATCCTTATCAGTTAAAGGTTTGGCAGGAAGATAGTTTTCATGTTGAGTTTAAAATTCAGTATTTATACACCTCAAAATAGTATTTTCCACATGGAGAATTTCTGTGGGCTCAAATATCCCCCACGTTATAATTTAAATTTTCGGGGATACTATTCTGAAAAATTCAAATTTTAGAGTTGGAAGAAAGCTTTGGGATTTACTTTTTGGTAATTCAAAAAACTAATTTAAATTGTCAGGCTGGGTGGGAACCAACACTTTTGTTTTGTTTTAATTTTTCCACCTCCTCCCCAATCAACCGCTTCACCTCCATCTTCACCTGGTAGTAATTATCCATCACCTGTTGCTGGGTAACATTTGACACCATAGGAACTTCTTTATACCGTCTCATTTCCGCATTCAGTTTATCTGCATCATTAATAATCTCCGCATGAAACATCTTAAGCTTAATTTTCTCATCCGGGTTATCAGCAACGAGGCCAACAAATTCACCAGAAGAAAGAGCGGCAATTTTCGAAGCCGGAATTGCACTATCCAATTGCTTTGAATGGCTGATAGAAGTGTCCAGCCGGTTTACAGAAACACTTTGCCTGTCCTGCATTATTTTGCCGAAACGCTCTGAGAGGAGTTTGGAAGTTTCTCCCATAACCTGACCGCTGATGATGTTACCGGTAATGTTTACGATCACATCTGCCTGTTCTTTTCCGTAATCCTTTTTTAGCTGGCTAAAATCCTGCATGGCTAATGTAGTGGCAACCTTGTTGCTTCTTGCTGTTGCAATAAGGCTGTCCATGTTGTTGAAATAGATGGTTGGGAATTCATCAAACACTAAGCTACATTTCAACATTCCTTTCCGGTTCACCTGCCTGATCAATCTTGAAATATAGAGCGATAAAACAGCACCATAGATTTGTTGCTTTTCAGGATTATTACCAACACAAACAATTTTAGGATGTTTGGGATTGTTGATGTCCAAAGTAAAATCATTGCCCGACAGTACCCAATATAATTGCGGTGAAGCCAACCGTGCCATACCTATTTTTGCAGAGGCTACCTGGCCTTCTAATTGCTCCATAGCATCATTTTGGTAAGCGGTAATAAATGGGTTTACCAGCACTTCAATTTCTGGCTGGGTATTGAGTACTGGAAACAGTTCATCATATTGTGCCTGCATCAGCTCTATTACATGAGGAAGTGTACAATATTTTCCATCAGCGTATTTTTTCAAAAACCAAATGATAGCGGTAACAAAGTTGATAGGCGATTCTACAAAGAAATCCCCCTGCTTGTTTATCCATTCCCTGTTTAATCCCAAAAGTATTGTTCTTGCCGATTCTGTTGCATCGGTAATATCATTCATAGTATTTGGATCTAAAGGGTTGCAACGATGCGATACAGAAAGATGATCAAAGTTGATAACGTAGAAAGATGGTTTGACGGAATAGTTGTCTTTGTTTTGCTGCAGCCAGTTGTACACTATTTTGGAAAGGTCATCATACTTAAAATCATAAACAAACATCGCAAAGCCCTTTTCAATATGCTGTTTGATGACATGCTGAATTACAAACCAACTTTTACCGGAACCAGGACTTCCAATGACCAACAAACCCCTGAACGGGTTGATGATATTGATCCAGCTTTTTCTTACCCTGCTTTTTAAATTATACCGGGCAGGAAGGTTAATAGAATATTCGTTGGATAAAAACCTTTCCTCCTGCGGAAATGTTTCATTTAGGGAATTGAAAACATCGTTGGATAGATTCAGCCTGATCAAGCGACTCAATAAATTTCCTCCAGCCAGTATTAGTAAAAAACCAAGACCGGTTACAACCATGTAAACAATGGCTGTATTTTCTACGGTATAATTCAGGCTTAATAAAATTTTACTTCCAAAGAAAAGCAGTAAGCCGATCAGTAAATATGCTGTAACCGTTTTCCATTTTATCTTTTCATCTTTTTTGCCTTGTGCCCCCAATAGAGAAACCACCAATAATCCGATGGCCAAAAATTTGGAAGTATATTGATTGTTAAACAGGCCGGTGTGCATGATACTGGTCATCAGCCTGTCTGTGATGGTAATTTTAATTTCCCAGTGCTTAAAAGCCGCATAACAGTAATAATAAAAATGCAGCAACAAAATAAAGATGCTGGCAAATCTTGTAAAGTCTACTATCTTTCTCAGTCCCTGTTCATTCTCCCCTGTCTGTGACATAACACTATTTTAAAATTTACAAATTGTGATTTTTCTTTTTTTCTTGCGCTTCTTTTGTAGCAAACCATTTGGTACATTATCGAATTGCTCTTTTGTTGACATCAACGTTTCTAATAAGCTCTCATTTTTTACAGGCAAGTCATTTGATTTATCGAATTGCTTTTGCTGAATCTTATCCCGGTTTGAGTTCGATGTATCACCTGATTTCTTTTCGTGTGTTGCCGATACATCTTTCTCACCACTACCTAATCTACTTTGCAATGCAGTTGCACTATATCCTTTGCCCAAATCACTTCCATTGAAAACAACTTTGTTTTGATTGTCCACGAAAGTGATACCATACAATCTACCTTCCGTATTTTGTCTTAGTACTGTATAGATTTGTTTTTGTGATAATGCAGATACTAAATGTTTCATGCTTCCTGGTGAAGTTTGCAGGCAATCATCAATAGCATTTTTAGTTCTTTGTTTCAATGGTTCTTTAGCAGGTTCATTGGCCGAGAATTTCTTTTCCAAATTATCTAAGATTGGCTTGCATCCGATTGAGCTTGCTTTGATGGGTACACCAACCTTATTTCCATCGCTTTCCAAAATGCGGAAAACCAGCCCACGGTTCTTGTAAATCCTTCCTTCTTCTTTGCCTCCGTCTGCAATCACATTGAATTGTTTTAAAGCTGCATTAAATTCCGGTAAGGAAGTAAACTTGTATTGACTAAATACTGCACCCACAACATTTGAAATACTACGCTTTGTCTCAGACTTTCCATACAAGGCTTTTTGTGCATCCACCGGCTTGATGCCAGGCTTCATTAATTGCTGCTGCCGTTCTGCTTTTACCAAACCATACATTTGCTCAATTTCCTTTCGTGCTTTTTCAGATTGATTTCTGCCGATGTTATGGGTGTTAACCCTGCTGCCGTCTTCCCTAATAGTTGTACTTACAATGTGTATGTGTGGATGCCCTGCATCTTCATGTTTATAAACAATAAATGGCTGTTCGCCGAATCCAATTTTATCCATGTACAATTCTGCAATCTTTAAAAGCTTATCATCAGCTATTTTTTCTGAGGGGTCAAATTTTAGTGATACATGAAGCGTTTTAGTTGTCGCCCTGTCATTCAAACTATTTAGTTGTTCAAATCCATTTAATTTTTGATAGAAGTTCATCTCTTTTGCTTCGTTTAAATAATTAGCCGCATGTAAACAAACTGCGTTTCCTTTCTGCACTTTTTTTTCATTGTAGTTTAGTGCAGCTTCAATACTTTTCGGTATAGTTATTTTTGCAACCATTGTTCGTAGAGTTGGTTCACCTTTAATCTAATTTCTTCTGTCTTGCTCACTAAACTCTTTTGCAACCCATCATACTGGTTCACCCAAACCCTGAACTCTGGTATCTTATCCAGCAGGTGCAATTTGTGAACTGCCTGGTTAAAATTGTTGCCGATACCATTCAACTCTTTTTTTAGCCCTAACATCTCTTTTAAAAAATCATCTGCTGACTGGTTACGATACTTTACTGTAACTGGCTTTTCCAAAGACAGCTTTCTTACATAGCTGCTGAGGTATCTCTCGGTGGTTTTCTTTCTAAGATTTTCCACCTTTTCAAATTCGGTATTGTTCATCCTCACAACTACCATTTTATTTCTTACTTCGTTTTCCTGCTTCTTCATATCTATGAGTTTTAAAAATTCGGTTTCAATTTTTAATGTCTTTCACCATCCCGAAGCGACTCCGGAGCGAAAGGGCAAGATGACCCAAACGTATAACGTTTGTACATCTTGCCATGTGCAAGGTCCGGCACATTACGCCTTGATAAAGATTAATATTAAATGCAGTTGTGAGGTTATGTCCCGGGGAAATATGAAACATATTAAATAATCAACTCAATAGGCTTAGTAAGCTTACTTACATAGATTTTTTCCCTCTTCACCATTCTTTCTTCACGATCAATCTTACAGTAAATATGGATCAAAATTTATACCAGGCCGGATAAAAATGGATAATAAATAGTACCGGGATAATGCAGCCTGCAATAAAAAATCTTCCGCATCATGTCTTTTTTTTCTAAAAGAGGTCTCTAAATTTATTTTTACGGTTTAAACGGACAGGGAAATAAGCGCAAATTTTACCGGATAATTGCTTTTGAAAAAAGACCTTTTCCCGATGAGTTTATGAACATTTTCCTTAGTCGTTTTTACAAAAAAAAAGGAGAAAAACTGAATAAATCATTATGTAAAAAGTGCAAAATAGATGCTTTATTATCAGTGAAAAAGTTTTAAGAAAGGACTGTCAAAACCTGCTGAAATACCTCTGATTAAACTGCACAGGGGTGACATTAAATTGTGGGTAAAAAAGGCTTAATTTATTTCAATTTTACTGCCAGCGTTATCACTTGCTTTACAAATAACCTTCCGTTATAATCATGAAAACAAACCACAAAATATTGTTGTTTGGTCGGATCATTTTGTCAAGGAAAAAAATACCATTACACACGTTTTTTCTGCCTGCTGCTGCAGCCACTATTTGCTGCACATTAGAAAAAATTTCCGTTAGCAATTTCCCTAAGGTATATTCGTTAAAATGAATTTTTTTGCTGTGAAAACCGGACACGGATGTTTAAATCTTACCTGAAGTCCCTACATTCATAGTATGGAACAAAGCACCAATACATTTGAACTCCCATTTAAAGATGTGGGCATTACCATACAGCGCTATTCCATTTCAAGCCATACTATTTACAGGATAGTATTTACCGATAAAAGACAGCCATTGGTTATCACCAGGGCAGTCACCGATAATGCTGCCCATTGGTGGACTTCTATACCCGAAGGCAGGCAAAAAGAAGCGGAAGAAATCGGGACTTTAATTGGAAACTTTATTCAAGCAAACCAACCATAAAATACCATGTGCTACTATAACGGACAACGGGTTACCCACGCAGAATTTATCAGGTTAAAACATTTAGAAAAAGCCCTGTCAAACTATGATTTTCTGCAGCATGACCTGACCATTGGTTTTGAGTACGGATTGAATGCAGTCCTGAAGCCTGTACCCGGGCAGGAGGATTTTGATATTGTGCCTATGGAATGGGGGTTCATTCCGCATTATATCAATAACAGGGAAGATTTAAAGCATTTCCGTTTCGGTGGGGTGAACCCAAAATCCAGGAAATTTGATGTACCCATAATCACCCTGAATGCCATCGGCGAAGAGCTGTTTCAGAAAGTGACTTATAAGAAAGCAGCGATGGAAAGACGTTGCCTGGTTTTGTCTTCAGGCTTCTATGAGTGGAGGCATATTTTTCCTAAAAATAAGCGGACGGGATTGCCCCTGAAAACAGCCATAAAATATCCCTATTATATCAATTTACCGGCAAAAGAATATTTCTATATGGCGGGTATCTGGACACCCTGGACAGATAAAAATACGGGTGAATATGCCGAAAGTTTTTCGCTTATTACCACCAAAGCAAACCGGTTAATGGAACAGGTGCATAACGCAAAAAAAAGAATGCCCACTATCCTTAATGATGACCTTGCGTATGAATGGATTTTTGGAAAATTGGACGAAAAAAGGATTTTGGAAATTGCGGCTACCCAATATCCAGCCGAAGAGATGAAAGCCATTTCAATTTCAAAAGATTTTATTACTGCATTGGACCATCAGCAACCGTTTGAATGTACTGATCTGCCCCCTTTGGAAGTTGCTTAACTATTCCGATAATTATTGTACAATAAGCTGGGATTTGGACTGGATGATTATTTCAGGTTTATTTTTAAACAATACTATTTTCCCGAAAATACACACCATTTTATCTTTAAAGAATTCTTCGGGTTTATCTGAAAATTTTTTTCTTATGTCAGCCCCGATAACTACCGTTAAGGGATTGTTTGGATAGCTCCCCCCGGCATTCAGAAACGTTGGTGTCCCTGTACTTCTTTCGAGGAAAATACCACCATATATTTTTGTACAAACCTTTACGGAATCACCAATATGCATCCCTATTTCATCCATTTGGATTACTGTCTGGCAGCAAGTTTTAGCTGAAAATAACAGGGCTGTCAATACTATCATTGTAATCTTCATCCGATTCAATTGAGCATGTAAAAATAATTTATTTTACTTCACGCCGGGCTACACCGGATGCCCGTATCAGTAACCGCTCTCCAAACTGTTTTTTCACACTGTCAACTGCCTTGTATAAGCTTATGGTTTCTTGTGTATCCTCAAACAAACTGATCTGGTAATTGCCCGGAATTAAATGGGTAAAACGGATGCCAATTAACCGTATCAGCATCCGTCTTTCATACAGCTTATTAAAAAGTTCTTTCGCTGTCTTTAAAAGAATATGATCGGCGTTGGTATAAGGTATGGTTAACTGCTTTGTAAATGTTTCAAAATTGGAGTAACGAAGCTTTACCGTAATACATCCCGTTACTTTATCCTGTTGCCTCAAATCAAAAGCAATTTTCTCTGTCATTCTTACCAATTCACTGTTTAAGAAATTAATGTCAATGGTATCCTGCTGAAAAGTATTTTCTGTCGAAATAGATTTTTGTTCGTGAAAAGGAACTACCGGGGTTTCGTCAATGCCGTTTGCTTTGCGCCATAAATCGGTACCGCTTTTACCCAATAAATTCTGCATCATTTCTACCGGTATTTCGCTCAGCACTTTCACCGTTTCAACTCCCATTTTTAATAACAGGTAAGCTGTTTGTTTTCCCACACCTGGAAGTTTCGCAATACTTAAGGGTGCTAAATATATTTTCTCATTGCCAAATGGTATTTCAATTTGTCCGTTGGGCTTTACTTCGTTGGTAGCAACTTTACTGATTAACTTGTTACTGGCAAGCCCGTAAGAAATAGGCAAACCACTTTCTTTTAATATCTTTTTTTTAAGTTCATCACTAAACAATTTGCAGCCAAAAAATTTATCCATTCCGGTAAGGTCAACGTAAAATTCATCAATGGATGCCTTCTCAAATAGCGGTACTGTATCCTGTACAATATTGGTCACCAGCCGGGAATATTTGCTGTATGCTTCCATATCCCCCCGGACAACAATAGCATGGGAGCATAAACGTTTTGCAATCTTCATGGGCATGGCGCTATGGATACCAAATTTCCTGGCTTCATAACTACAGGAAGCCACCACGCCACGGTCGCCACTGCCACCAATTAACACAGGCTTGCCAATCAATTTAGGGTTACGCAAACATTCTACCGATACAAAAAATGTGTCAAGGTCAAGGTGGGTAATATGTCTTTCAACATTTAGTAACATGAATTATAAGTCTGCATATTTTCTTTCTTTATAACCTGCTTTATACATTTTATGAACTTCAATATTGTACACCCCAAAATCTGAAACAACCTTACCCGTTACTTTATAAAATCCCCTGCCTTTTAATGGATAGTTTCGTAAAGGTTCAGGAAAGTGAACGGTATCAATCCAGTCTAAATTCACATCAAGGAAAGTCCCAAAACTCATCCTGTCGTTTCTCACTGTTGTCACCACTTTATAATCAATAAAATAAATCAGTACCGTAACGATTTTATTAAGGTTTGCAGCCAGGTCTTTAGCCAGTAAATATTTATATGGATCATCATTTACGAGATCAAAAGGGTTGCCTAATGTAAAATCCAATGTTTCCAGTTCATCATATAAATCATCCAAAGGATAATCAACTAACTCAGGCAGTTTAAAATTGATAGGGGCTTCCTCAAACATTGATTTTGCCGCAGGAACATGAGAACCATTTTTCTTTTGCAGAAAATTGGCTTCCCACAACAGTTGTTTTTTCTTTTTTCCGGTAAAGCGAAAAGCGCCGATGCTGACCAGCATATTCAATTGTTCCCTGGTAATATTTGTCCGTTCAATGAAGTCCTGCAAGTGAAGAAATAATCCATTTTTATTTCGTTCTTCCAGTATCACATCCACCATATCCTGCTGAAAAGATTTGATATGGATAAAACCAGTGTACACATCATTGCCCCTGATGCTGGTATAATATTCACTTTCATTTACACAAGGTGCATGTACAACAGCACCTGTTTTCCGCAGTTCTAAAAAATATAATTCCCGGCTGTAAAAACCACCAAAATTATTGATCACCGCCACCATAAATTCCTTTGGGTAATAGGTTTTTAAAAACAAGCTTTGGTAACTCTCCACCGCAAAAGAAGCTGAGTGTGCTTTGGAAAAACTATACCCTCCAAAACTTTCAATTTGCCGCCATACTTCAGCGGTAATAGCATCGGGGTAATTTCTTGCTGCGCAATTCAAAAACCATTTCTGCTTAATCCGCAACATCTCCTGGTTGCCACGGTATTTACCACTCATGGCCCGGCGTAAAATATCTGCCTCGCCCATATCCAATCCAGCAAAATGATGCGCCACTTTTATCACATCTTCCTGAAACACCATTACCCCAAAAGTTTCCTGCAATAGTTCTTTCATTATAGGGTGGATGTAATCAATATTTTCAGGATCATGGTATCTTTCAATGTATGCCTTCATCATGCCACTGCTGGCCACTCCGGGGCGTATGATGGAACTGGCAGCCACAAGGGTGATATAATCATCACATTCCAGCTTTTTCAGCAATTGCCGCATAGCAGGGGATTCTATATAAAAACATCCAATGGTTCGTACCTGCTTAATCTGTTCGCTTACCCGTTTATCTTTTTTGAATTTCTTGAAATCATGGATGTTTACATCCACACCCTGATTTTCTTTTATCAGGCGTAAACTTTCTTTGATATGGCCAAGCCCCCGCTGGCTTAAAATATCCAGTTTATACAAGCCCACATTCTCTGCAACAAACATATCCATCTGCACCGTTGGGAAGCCTTTTGGCGGCATAAATACGGTTGCATACTGGTAAATGCTTTCTTCTGAAATCAACATGCCGCCGGGATGAATAGACAAATGATTCGGAAAATTTTCTATCAGTTTCCCATAGCGTAAAATCTGTTGTTGTATTTTATCATCGGGGTTGCCACCTGCAGCCAACAGGTCTATTTCTTCTTTGGGCAATCCAAAAACTTTCCCCAATTCTCTTACCACTGCCCGATATTGAAAAGTAGAATACATGCCTAATAAAGCCACCTGTTTTTTACCATAGCGTTTAAATACATAGTCAATCACTTCATCCCTGTCGAGCCAGCTAAAATCAATATCAAAGTCTGGCGGAGAAGTACGGTGAGGATTTAAAAAGCGTTCAAAATATAAATCAAGTTCTATTGGGTCCACATCTGTTATTTGCAGGCAATACGCAACTATCGAGTTGGCTCCACTGCCACGACCAACATGATAAAATCCTCTCGACTGTGCATAGCGGATAATATCCCAGGTAATAAGGAAGTAAGCATTAAATCCTAATTCATCAATAATCTTTAATTCTTTGGTTACTCTTTCTGCTGCTATTTTATTCTTTCCATAGCGGAAGGCAAAACCATCAGCAGTCAGTTTTTTTAATAATATCCTGTCGTCATCTTTTGTACTGCTGAATATCTTTTTATTTTTATCCGTTTTAAAATCCATTTCAATGTGGCAACTGTCAATCAGCTTGTAAGTATTGGTTACAATAAATGGATATTGCCGGAAGGCCTCCAGCAATTTATCAGGTGGTACAAAATATTCATCCGGGCTGCATTCATCGGCTTTGGATAATTTGGAAAGCAACACATTTTTATCAATAGCCCTCAACAGACGGTGAACATTGAAATAAGTTTTATTTTGAAAAGTAACCGGCTGTCGGATGGTCCATTTATCAGCTGTAGTTTTTAAATCAATGCTGAATAATTTATTTACTTCCGACGGCAGCACACCAATTTTTTCATTGACAAATAATTGCCCCGGTTCTTTACTGCCTAAAGGATAAATAACAAAGCCATCCCATATATCTGTAAAA
This sequence comes from Ferruginibacter sp., assembly GCA_965249755.1. Lineage (GTDB taxonomy): Bacteria > Bacteroidota > Bacteroidia > Chitinophagales > Chitinophagaceae > Ferruginibacter. The sequence continues at coordinate 4,423,286 of CBDFMT010000004.1, read as the reverse complement.
AATGGCCCTTCCAATGCTAAAACAGGGAAGGGCTTGTCTTCATGAAAATGTAGTGACAGAAATTCATTGATCCATAATAACCCCTTATTGTTGGCAGCAATTAAAATGTACAACAGTTGCCCTTCATTGCGAACCTCCGCACCTGTAATGGGTTTTATGCCTTCCTCCCGGCAATATTTTACAAAGTCCCATATATCGCAGGTGGAGTTGATATTGGTTAATGCCAGGGCAGGTACGCCATTGTCCACAGCGGCTTTCACCAGTTCCTGGCTTGAAAAAGTGCCGTAGCGAAAGCTGAAATATGTTTTACAGTTGAGGTACATTCCTTAGTTTAGAAATGCTAAGGTAGGGGAGTAATACTAAATTATTTAGTATTTTGTTCTATTTAGTTTATAAGAAGGGAGTGAAAATTCAAATCCATCCATTTTGGTTGATCAAATTGTTGACTTATCAAATCAAAAAGAATTCCAGAAATTCTTCGCCTTTATTATCTTTCACCAACTAAACATTTAATTACTCAAATTCTGCCTTTCTCCTCATTTAAAGTTGCCCCCCAACACCCTTAAACTTCTCTACAAACGAGACTAACTTTTGAAAAACATTCTGCTTCTTCGTCAAATAGAAGGGATTTAAAAGGCTCATTTTCGGTAGAATAGCATTAAGTTCCGTTCCGTTTTCACTTGCATATTCACGCTTTAAAGAAGCTGTGATATAACGCTTTGCAGCTTCTTGATTTAAGTCTTCTTCCGTAATTAATTCTGTTGCTTCTGCCTTCTGTTTGCTTTGAGCGTATGCAAAGAATGAATCAATAACATTTGCTTTATCTTGAAGAGTGTCAAGGTCGGTTTCATTAATGAAATCAACTACTAAACTCTCTTTTGCTCTATTTCCAACACTTGCACGAATAACCCTGCGTATTTCCGCAATTAAAGTTTCTTTATCTTTAATTTTCTTGTTATGCTCAAAGATTAATTCAAGAATGTAATCAAGGTTTATTTCTTGTGATTTTAGTAAGTCAACCTCAAAGACTACATCATCCCAATCAATTTTTGATTCTTCTGATTCTTTCCCAGATTTCTCTCGTCTTAACCAGTCACGAATATCATTATAAGTAGAACGGTAATCCTGAACAGTCCGTTCTTTCAGCAATTCAATCTTTTGCATTGCAGCTATATCCTCATCTCTTACAAAATGAGCTTTTTTAAATTCCTCTAAAGCGTCAGCATCATTTATGTCGATTAACTGAAGTGATTTTAGATTATTAAATTCATCGTAATTCTGCAATATATTTTCTACACGTAGGTACTCTCCAAATAGTTTTGCAAATTCTTTTTTGTCCTTTTCTTTTACAATTGCATCAGGGTTAGGGAACTTTTCATTTAATTCTTTTACTACTTCAATATAACCTCTCCGTGCTTGTCCTGTAACAATATCTGTAAAGCCCTCTAAATATTCTTTGTAGCTCTTTTCAAGAACTACATTCTTAGTATTGCTGTCTCCGAAAAGAGTAATAGCATCAATAGTTGCTTTTTCTAAATCTCTGAATGTTACAATATTGCCAAAAGTCTTTGTAGCATCATAAATACGATTTGTACGTGAAAAGGCTTGTATTAAACCGTGGTAACGCAGGTTCTTATCTACAAACAATGTATTGAGTGTAGGAGCATCGAACCCGGTGAGGAACATGCCAACTACAATTATGAGGTCAACCTCTTTACTCTTTACTCGTTTCGCAAGGTCACGATAATAATTCTGAAACTCATTGCTGTCAACACCATAACTAGTTTTGAACATTGCATTATAATCATTGATAGCTTTAGTTAAAAACTCTTTGGCACTTGTATCCATTGCAGACGGTTCAAATGTCTCGTCAACTATTTCACCTATTGCACTCTGCTCTTCATTTGCTGCAAAGGAAAAGATGGTGGCAATTTTTAATGGCTTATCGCCCTCTTTTTGTAAATTTTTTAATTCCTCATAATAACATTTGGCTGCATCAACACTGCTTACAGCAAACATGGCGTTAAAGCCTTTGTTACTTCCTTGATTTCTGTGGGTTTTTATTCTGAAATTCTGTAAGATGTATTGGGATATTTCTCTAATTCGAGCAGGATGGAGTAAAGCAGTTTTGTTTTCCGCTGCACTTAATTTTTTTTCATCAATTTCTGTTTCTATACTCTTAAACTGTGGTCGAACATCATTATAATCAACTTTGAATTTCAGTACTTTTTCGTCCCTAATGGCATCCGTAATTACGTATGAGTGTAATTCACGACCGAATACACTTGCTGTGGTTTCTGCACCTACAGCATTTTGTGGAAAGATAGGGGTGCCTGTAAAACCAAATTGATAGAATTTTTTAAACTTCTTTTTCAGGTTTTTTTGAGCTTCACCAAATTGAGAACGATGTGCTTCATCAAAAATGAAAACCACTTGTTTTTGATAAATGGCTAAATCACCCTCACTTTTCATGAGGTTATTCAGTTTCTGAATAGTTGTAACTATAATCTTATTGTCCTCTTTTTCAATATTCCGCTTTAAGCCTGCGGTACTATCCGAACCGTTCACACTATCAGGAGAAAATCTTTGATATTCCTTCATCGTTTGAAAGTCCAAATCTTTACGGTCAACTACAAAGAATACCTTATCAAGGAAATCAAGTTGCGTTGCTAATCTTGCTGCTTTAAAACTGGTGAGTGTTTTGCCAGAGCCTGTGGTGTGCCATATATATCCACCACCATCAATGCAAGACCATTTTTTTGATAGATACGAACTTTCAATTTTCCAAAGCATTCTCTCTGTTGCTGCAATTTGATAGGGTCTCATGACGAGCAACGTATCACTTGTATCAAAAACAGAATAAGTAAGTAATACTTTTAAAAGTGTATGTTTCTGAAAAAAGGTAGTCGTAAAATCTTTAAGGTCTTTAATCAGCGTATTGTCAGCCTTTGCCCAGTTCATGGTAAAGTCAAAACTGTTTTTATTTCGCTCAACAGTGTTTGCAAAGTAACGGCTGTCAGTACCATTTGATATGACAAAAATCTGAACGTATTTAAAGAGTGAATTGTTGCTATTAAAACTCTCTTTGGTATAACGATGCACTTGATTAAAGGCTTCACGGATAGCAACCCCACGTTTTTTTAGTTCGACCTGTACTAAAGGTAAACCATTGACTAAAATGGTTACATCATAACGATTTGCATGCGTTCCTTTTTGTTCAAATTGTTTGATTACCTGCACTTTATTACGTGCAATATTCTTTTTATCTACTAAGTAGATGTTTTGAATATGTCCATCGTCAAAAACGAAATCGTAAATGTAATTGTCATGTATCTTCCGTGATTTCTCTACAAGGTTATCACTTGGCTTATCCAAATACTCTTCTACAAAACGAGTCCATTCTCCATCCGAAAATGCCACATTGTTAAGCGTTTGAAGTTGCACCCTTGCATTCGCCAACATTGCTTCAGGTGTATTTAGGTTTAACGGATTTTCATAACCTTGATTGATTAGGTCTTGAATAAATTCTTTCTCCAAAGCAGCCTCTGTTTGATAGACGGCAGGTGGCTCATTCACAACTGAATCCTTTATGTAGTTATCCAGTACAATGAAGTTGTTTGATTCTGCTATGGTTTTATATTGTGACATCTTGTTCAGTTTCGTTATTATTAATCATTGATTTGAAGCCGTACATTCTTTTTACTTCATTTACTAGAAAGCCCAATACTCTCTTATCATTTTCTTCAACAATTGCAATTTCTTCTCCATTGTGTTTTGAATGACTTGATAGATTTATAATTCGTTTATAATATGCTTCCCGTGATTCTTGGGGCAAAAGGTCTTCCCATTTATTGTAGCCAAGAAAAGTGGAAGTTTTTTCTAAAATGTTACGTAGGAAGTTGAAATGAAACTTTTTAATATCACTCGGCGGTTGTATAGCTTTCTCCAATTCCGATAAAAGAAATAAGTGATACGAGAAAGGAGAATCGCTTGCTAACTCATCTATTGAAAAAGTGCCATCGTTTAATTTTTCTAAACGCATTTTTTTTGTGCTTTTCACTCTATTAAATTCATTAAAGAGCACATTATAAAATATCGGATTGTGTGTGGTGATTATGAATTTCAATTCTGAAGTGCTTGACTTTATTAGTTCAGCAATATTTACAGCTAATTCGATTAGATGAGTATCATCTAACGAACTTACCGGGTCATCAATAAATACGCATTGCAAATCATTAAATTGTTCTGTTTCCCGTTTAGCTACCTCTGCAACATTTAATACATTAATTGTTTGCTCTAATAAACCGTAAAAAACACTCCAGATGAAACAGCTTTCTTCGCCCTTTGAAATTTTTACAAAGTCTGAACCTGAATCATCGCCACGTTCAAATGAGAAACGCACTTCTGAATAGGCAGGAATTGTTACATCATTATTATCCTTATCCTTAATAGTAAACTGTTCATTAAACCGAGGAGTTAATTTATCGTTTGTATAGCGTTGAAAATGGCTTGTTATATTAGGCTCTTGTCCTTGTTCTACCAATATCCAGTTGGTATAACTATTTGTTTGGATTTTCAATTTTCTATCAGTATCGTTATCCAAATCGTTATCCCAATAAAACAAATCTTCGGTAAATGCATTGTAGTACATTATCTTGATTTTTGCTTCCTCTTCTTCAGGTTCAGGATTTTTGGGAGCTATCAACTCTTTAAATACTCTTGATAACCGAGTTTTACCCGAGCCATTAAAAGCATAGATTAGCTGTACTTTTTTATCAGCATCCTTGAGTGTTTGAGCTATTTCAATTAAGGACTGTCCCATATTATGACTCTATATTTTTCTTCGGAAATGTTAGCAATAAATCACGGTAATATTCATACTGCTTTTTCCTTAACTCAATCTCCCTCGGCAGACCTTCACTAATTGAGGTAGTGAGTATGTCGAATTTTTCAAGGATAGTAACAATGCGTTCTTGTTCTTCCAATGAAGGGACAGGAATTTTATAAATTTCAAAATCAGATGCTCTAACATGAGGCACTCCACTTCCTCTCTTCATTAAATGAATTTCTCTTTGATGTTTTTTTAAAAAATAAAAAGCAAATTTTGTATTTAAAATTGAATCGTTTGGATGAATACTAAAAGCATCCGTTAAAAATAAATCTTCATTCCAATAACTTATTAGTCCTGCATTTGCCCCTGACCTAGCCACGACAATAAATTCACCATTTCTATTAAATTCATTATGAAAACTTATAGGTTCAGCCGCATTCGCAACTACGGGAAATTTCCCAATGACAGCTTGGCTTTTTGTAAATGCCACTCCACGTTTAATTTCACCTACATCCCCCAACGTCTTCCACTCCACTACTCCCTCATCAAAACGCAACAACTGTTCCCTATAAAAGCTATACAGTTGTTTACGAGCTGTAAGCTCTGCTGTAAGCTCTGCTGTAAGCTCTGCTGTAAGCTCTGTAAAACTGTTTAAAATACGAACAATTTCTTTTTGGACTGTGGGCGGTGGGATGGGGATTTGAAGGTTAGCATAACTACTAATCCATTGTCGTTTATGGTCACCTTCAACTAATCCACTTGGTAAAGTATTTAACCAATAATAAATGTATTTTAGTATATACTTAGATTCATTTTTTGATGTAATCATCTTCATTGCAGATGACTTAGCTTTAAAATCGAAATCAACCCATTTATTAGCAGTTGTAAAGTCATCAAAAATTATAACAGGCTTTACAGATGCTTTATAAATACCATCAGTTTCATCAGTATATCCAAGAATAAAAGTTTTACCAGCAGTCAAAACGGGGATTGGAAAACTATCATTATAATTATTTGATTCTACTAAATACTTAGTCGGTTGTTCATAATCTGCAACTTCCCCCAAAGGTTTCCATTCCACAGTCACACCTTCCAATAATTTGTCTAAATAACTCATGCTTCAATCTCTTTTATAATTTTATCAATATCGGCACGAAGCGTATTTATCTTAGCCACCATTTTTGAAACATCCTTATTCAATTCTGCTATATTAATTTGCTCTCTATTGTCTTTTACTTCTACATAAGAACTAACGGATAGATTGTAATCATTCTCAGCAATTTTAGTATCGTCGATAATCTTAGCCACATACTCCACATCTACTTTACTATCAAATATTGCAATAATCTTTTCAATATGCTTATCAGTAAGTACATTGTTGTTGGTTGCTTTTATAAAGAAATCTTCACCACTTGCATCAATAAACTGTGTTTTATTTTCTGTTTTATGCTTTGATAAAACAAGAATTGTTACTGCTATTGGAGTACCATAGAATAAGTTTGGTGCTAATGAGATAATGGTTTCAACAAAGTTATTATCCACTAAATACTTTCTGATTTTCTGTTCCGCTCCACCACGGTAAAAGATACCAGGGAAACAAACAATAGCTGCCCTGCCTTTACTGGATAGATAGCTTAGGGCATGCAATACAAAAGCAAAATCTGCTTTTGATTTAGGAGCCAGTACACCGGCAGGTGCAAAGCGGTCATCATTAATCAACGTTGGGTCATCGTCACCAATCCATTTTATAGAGTATGGCGGATTAGAAACAATGGCATCGAAAGGTTTCTCATCGCCATAGTGTGGATTACGAAGCGTATCGCCAAGGGCAATATTAAACTTGTCGTAATTGATGTTGTGCAAAAACATGTTCATACGGGCAAGGTTATAAGTGGTGTGGTTTACTTCCTGCCCATAGAAACCTTCTTCAATAATATGATTGTCGAAATTTTTTTTGGCTTGTAACAATAAAGAGCCTGAACCTGCCGCAGGGTCGTATATCTTGTTTACTTTTTCTTGTTTGTGCATGGCCAATTGTGCAATGAGCTTGGATACGTGCTGTGGCGTAAAAAACTCACCTCCTGATTTACCTGCATTGGCTGCATAATTGGAAATCAAAAATTCATAGGCATCGCCAAAAAGGTCAATCTTATTATCTTCAAAATCTCCAAAATTCAACTCTTCTACGCCTTTTAAAACGGAAGCTAAACGGCTGTTTTTGTTTTCAACGGTATTGCCCAATCGTGTGCTGGTTGTGTCAAAATCGGCAAACAACCCTTTTATATCAGGTTCAGATGGATAACCATTTGCAGAACTTTCAATAGCGTCAAAAATGGCTTTTAAGTCTGTATTAAGATTTGGGTTTGTATTGGCTGTTTTGGCAACATTTACAAAAAGTTGACTGGGATAAATAAAGTAGCCTTTCGTTTTAATGGCATCGTCTTTTATTTCGGGTGTTATTACATCATCTGATAATTTTGTATAGTCAATGCTTTCATCACCACCTTCAATGTAATTGGTAAAGTTTTCACTAATAAAGCGATAGAACAGCGTTCCTAATACAAATTGTTTAAAGTCCCATCCATCTACTGAGCCCCGTACATCGTTTGCTATTCTCCAAATTTTGGCTTGTAATTCTGCTCTTTGTGCTATGCTTGTCATTTTTTATCTTTTAATAAGTCTTGTGGTTAAACTCCTAATATGTTTTATCAAAATTTTAATGCCATTTATTTATTTTTCTTAATTTTTTTTGAAACTGATTTTAATGCTTCGCCTGCCATTGGTTCGCCTTCAATGACATCGCTTAATTTATCAACTAACCAAAGTGTTAAAAGCTCATCCTTATTAGCTTTTAATACAACTGATAATTTAATTACCATTTCCTTTTTCGCCACTCTTTCACCTCGTTCTATTTTACTAAGCAAAGGTGTATCAATATCTAAAAGAGCAGCCACCTGTCTTTGCAATAGGTGATGTTGCTCTCTAAGTTCCTTGATACGATTCGCAAATTGTTTTACCACTGTTTTAATTTTGACTTGTCATATTTTGGTAAATATAGCCTATAAGTTTCAAATCAGAAAAGCTTCATAGTAGCTTGTAAAGAGGTTATAAAAGCCCCTCATCAGCAAAAGAATAATACCCTTCACTGGTAACGATGATGTGATCTATCACCTTTATATCAAGATACATTCCAGCAGTTGCAATCTTCTTTGTCAGGTCTTGATCTGCTCTGCTTGGTTTAAGGTTGCCCGATGGGTGGTTGTGGCTTAAAATTATATTACAGGCATTTGCTTTTAAAGCCGCTGTAAAAACTAATTTCGGGTCTGCAACAGTACAGGTAACTCCTCCGGTTGACAACTCATAAATTCCTAAAATCCTTTGAGCCCGGTTCATTAAAACAACTTTAAACTGCTCTACAAATTCAATCTTGTTTTCATCCCAGGTTAACTTTAGCAACTCATAGCATTCTTTGGCAGATTTTACCAATGGTCTTTCAGAAGGTTTTACTTTGTTTTTGTAAACCAATTCAACTTCTGACACCATGTTTAATTCTGATAAATTCATTAGCTGTTCCATAACATTTCATTTTAAAGATTTTAAAAATTAATTATGGAACCTCTACCGCCTTTTGGCGACTAAGGCAATGAAGCAACGGAATAAATGATTGCCTTGTGACGAGGGTTTGTGTTTATGCCGGACAGTTCATTGCCGCTACAGAAGCCAAAAGCCGAACTTTGTGGGAGAATTAATGAAGAAAAAATATCTATACCCATTAATAAATCAACTTCATTTACAAAAAACTAAAATCAATATCATTTCCAAATATTGCACTAAGCCAACGCCCCACGCCCTTAAGCGTGGGGCGTTTCCAGGCTTTAACAATCTGAATAAATAAGGGGCAAACATTGCGTTTGCCCCTTGCCCAATCTCAATTATAAAATTCAGCCATTACACCCTTCGCAAAACTCTCACAAAGATTGAAGGCTTTTTGTGTTCTCATTTGCCCGGTGCCGCCAAACAATAAAGATTTTAATTTTGCTTCATCGTTTTTGTACGTCCGCACATTTTGAAAATATCCGGTTACTGCGTTGTATGCACCAAACAAACTGCCTTTGGTTGTTTCTAACTGCTGGCTTTCATTGGTCATGGCATATTCAAAAGCGGCATCGGTCATGTTTTTAAAACAGGTGGATAATTCATCATCCTTACAAGCCTGTATATTTTGCAACACTTCTTTGTTTGGAACCAAAGCCATTTGAATCAGCTTCTTTACTTCGGGGTCGGTAATTTTCACTTTTGCCCATTGGTTAAAAATTCCCTCAAGTTGATTGCTTAACTGGCTGGTAATGCCCATTAATTTATGGGCTTCTTCCAGTCTTTCTTTGGCATTGGCTGTATGCCTGATTTTGAAAGCGTTTGTATGATTGCGAAGGGCTGCATTTAAAGTATTATTGCAAACAATTCTAACCGGCGTAAAGGCTGCTGTAATACTTCCAAAACCATCATGCGAAGTAGTTAAAAACAAATACTGTTCAATCAAATCATTACTACCTACTTTGATGTAGTCGGGTAATTTAGCCGTAATGAAAATCCTTTCACCCTTACCCAATGCGCCAGCGGTTTCGTATTGAATGCCATCACCGCCAACAATAGCATCAAAGAAACTGAAAGCATCAATATTTTGTACCACTTCATAATCCCTGCCAACTACGCCCAAAATATTTTCGTTGTCAGTTCTCACCGTGGCAAAATAGTTGGGCACTTCTATTTCAGGGATTTTTATATCTGTGTCCCCGTCCGCAGGTTGGTTTTCATTGTCGAACGTAAACAGTTTTCTTTTTTCAACGGTATAATCCAAACCGGCAAATTTTAATGCTTCTACGCTATTTGGATATCCTTCTACAATTTGGCCTAATCCATGCCATGCTTTTTCCTTTACTGAAAAGAAACTGTGTTTGCCTGTTTGTTCATTGAAATTTAAATTGTGTGCCATGATAATTGATTTTAGTTTTTTAAAATGTTGTTGTGAGAAAATTTAAAATGGGAGTTCATCCACTACCGGTTCGTTTGTTGGTTCCGCTGTTGTTGCGGGTGTTTCATTTTTTTGGTTGCCGCTTCCATGCAGTTTGATAGTATTTACATGAAAGATTAAAGTGGCTTTTGCATCGCCATCTTTCCCCGTGTAAGCATTTACGCCAATGCGCCCCTGCAACTCAACCAAACTGCCTTTGGTGAGGTATTGGGCAATGCCGGGATTTACCCAATAATCGCACTGTACATAGGTTACAATTTTGGTAGTCTCATTACTGCCCTTTGCTTTGTAGCTATCATTAATAGCTACATTAAAATTGACTACCTGCTTTTCGTTTTTCAGGGTGCTGATTTTTGCATCACCTGTTACCCTTGCTGTCATTTCCATGATTGATAGATTTATGATTAAAAAATAAGTTTCAGATTTTTGTCAATGGCTCCGGTCGTTCGTTGTTCCGGTGTGTGTTTTTTTACCAGATAGTAAACCATGATGTCAGCCTGCTGATAAATTACCCATGCTGAAACAAGGGATTTTGAACGGCTTGTTTTTTTGGAGTGTTGAATTTTCCATGAAAGCCGCATGAGTGCTGAAAGCTGTTGTGTTTGCATACGATGTTTTTTTAAGTGATGATTAACTCGGCATACGCCTCGTTCGTTCTAATCGTAGCAACCCGGCCTTGAAAAGGGTTTGGCAAAAGCAAGGTTTTTGTAAAAAGAATACTACCCCACAGATATATCTCCGAAGGAGGCCAAACCGGGGTGGAGATTGTTTTTTCAAAACCGGTGGCAAGTTTCGCCCCTGTATTTTGGCGAAACGCAGACCTTGCTTTTGTCAAAGCCTGTCAAGAAATTTGCGACAGATAAGGATGAATGAGTTTTAAATAATACTCATTTAGAAATCTGCTTTGTAGCATCCCAGGTGAAATACTTCAATAATCTTATTGGGAAATCTTGGGATTTTTTTAAATCTGGAATTGTGGTTGGGGAGGAACGAGCCAATCTCAATGACCAATGATCATTGGCCGGCATAGTTCTCCTGGCTTATTTGCCGGAGGCATCAAAGAAATAAGGCGGGAGTACTGTATCGGGTCATTGCAATAGTTTTTGCCGAGCCTATTTTTTGAGCACTCATTCAATCATCTCTACAATTTGATTAATCTGGAATTGTGATTGGACGGTACAGGCTATCCTGGTTTTGGGCAAGCCAATCTCAATGGCCATTATCATAATCCGGTGCAGTTCTCCCGGCTTATTTGCCAAAGGCTTATGAGCAATTGACGGGGGTACTGCACCGGATCATACACATCCCTTTTTTATTAATCCGGTACTGGCATAATTAGTAAGTCTTCCTTACTATCAGCAGGATTGTACCTGGTTAGAAACAGCCTATCTATTCAGTGTGTGCCTGGTGATTGTAGCACGAATGTTAAGCAGGGTGGAAATTATCAAGCGGTGTAATGTGCCTGATGGCTGCAGTTGCTGTTATGAGCTTTACCTGTGTGTAATCCTTAAAATATAGCGGTGCAACGGTTAGTAAAATATCGATTGGAGTTGGCATGCCTTTCAATATCACAAGCTTTTATGATCTGTGAAATTGTTGCTTTAAACGGCATCTCATCTAATTCCGTCAGGGATTGTAACGGAAATCCTTCTTCGTAAGATTGAAGTGGAAAGCCCGGCCTTACCGTACGGTACGAATTATCTATTCAAAGTTCCGGCCATTAAGACGTTATCAGTACACCCAAGATATTGGAGCAACGCTGATAAAATCTTAAGCCTTGTTCTTCAGATATATTGATGAAAGGACCTTTAAAAAAAGTTTACGAAGCCGGGGATTGTATAACTTTATAATCAATTCGGTAAGTTATTACAATTGATATAAAATGAGATAATCTGTGAAAGTAAAAGCGTTTACCATCAGTTTTAAACACGAAGGCAAAGCAATAACCGCATCCTGCAAGCAATTCAGGGTCGGAGCCGTTCCCCAGGTATATGTGTGTTATGGTCTTCCACTCAAGGAGGAGACCTTTACTTTTTATATAACCAATAAGGAGGGTCAAAAATATTTTTGGTTTACACTGGAGGAGAAAAAAGAACTAATAGCTAAAAAAATTGCTAAGGCACTGGAAGAAAACAGCAGTACGCCAAAGCCGTAATTATCCTCAATATTAGTCTGCACAATCTGCTTTCGCATAGCATTCAATTATCTGATGGTTGCTGCTTACAATATAATATATTCACGAACACACCTGAAAAATATTTCCCGAATGGGTTCAAACATTTACCGCCCGCATTATTACCTGCCGTTAATCCTTCTGGTCATAAGGTCCAGGAATTAAAGGCATTAGAAGAAAATGAAATCATCAGCCGCACTTTGTATGATTGTATGCCTGTAACTATTGAATACTCTATAACACCACTTGGTCAGTCAATGAATAAATTATTAGACGGATTGCTAAACTGGGGCACCCATTTTAGAAAAGAAATTGTCGGCAAATAGTTGTTTAAGTTTGAAGTTAGCAGGGCGTTTTATAATACCACCCAACTGTCTGCAGAGCCGAATGGCGGGGTATTAATGGCTGTTACTGCCCGGCGAACACACCGGTTAGAAATACGATTTTAGAATTTCTGAAAAATGTCTTAGAAAGAGTCGATGCCAAATCAAAGCTGATACTGAACAAAAATGGGAAGGCTTCACAGGCAGGCCATCTGATAAAATCCCTTTGGCACAATAAAAAAGACACCTGGGTTACACCCACACGTTACTGAAAGATTGCAAAAAGTAAACGGTTAAATAAACCTGATCATGTTTTGCTACAACTTTATGCGTACCAAAAACATCCTTGGCTTTGAAAAAATGCTGAAAACAATAAACAACTGGCAACCAGACTATAGTAAAGTAGCCTGTGCTTTAAAAAACGGCTTTATCAAAATGATTTACAGCCAATATGAGCGGTCCCTTTTTTTACAATTGTATCCGCTGTTTATTTTTAAGGCTGCGTTCATGAAGTTCTGTAAGTTTTATATTAAATTATGCAGACTTATTTTTTGGAGAAAGATAGTTTTTTCACGGTCTGACGTAGGGCTTGCCGAAGTACGGGAACTAGTATTCCGTTAGACCGGTACCATTGATGATTTAAAAACTGACTGATTGACGTACGTCTTGCCCAACTATTGCAAACCCTCCATGGATAGTTTAAAAGTAAAAGAAGTATTAGCCGATGGCGATACTTATACCGATGAGTTAAATGCCAGCGATGACCTGGATAAAAACACCGTATCGGTTGCAAGAAAAAAAGTAGTGGACAACCAACACCGTGGCCAGGCAAAAGCCTACAAGGACATGCCAAGTTCAGATAAGGAGCAAAGAAAATTTTTAAGTAACCACACCCATGTAAGTACCACTGATAGCGATGCCCGTATATCAGTAAAGCCTGGTAAAGCCCGTCAACTCAACTATCATGCACAAGTGGCGGCAGACACGGCCCATCATGTCATCACCCAGATACAAAGCGACCTTGCTCATAAAAAAGACAGCCAATGTTTACCATCTTTAGTAAAAAACACCATCGAAAATCTTGCAGAAAATAATTTGACACTCGAAGAATTATTAGCCGACGGAAGTTACAGTAGCGGTGAAGCTTTACAAGCCCTGGAAGACCATAATATAGAAGGCTACATACCCAACTTTGGCCAATACAAACACGACCGGGAAGGTTTTAGTTATGATAAAGAAAACGACAAATACATTTGCAGCCAAGGTAAAGAATTACCGTTTAAAAAAATAAGCACCAGTTCTTTGGGTTATCAAAGAAAGTCATACCGCAGCAGTGCATTAGATTGTGCCAGGTGTCCCTTAAGAAGCCAATGCATTGGCAAATCTGATTTTAAAAAGATAGAAGACACCGTAAACAAACCCTTGTACGACCGTATGCATATAAAACTACAAACCCAAAAAGCCAAGCGTATGAAAAAACTACGAAGCAGCACAGTAGAACCTGTATTGGGTAGTTTGGTAAACTTTTTAGGTATGCGCAGGGTAAATACCAGAGGGCTGGAACAAGCAAACAAGTGTATGTTGATGGCCGCCATTGCCTGCAACTTAAAGAAACTATTAAAATTTACCGAAAGAAAAACCCAAACCAATGTTCAAGCTATGCAGGCAAACCTGCAAGCTTTATTTTTTATAAAAACAAGCCTTACCAAACAACCATATCTTTTAAAAGCGCTACTTTATGTAAAACAAAATTGCTGCTGTAATAAAAATCAGCACCGCTTAAAGCGCCTGTAAATAAGCCGGATCCGTTTTGAAAATTGTAGTTGCGCATCAGCCACCAATGTTGGTGGCAGTTTTTATTAAAGCCTGATTAATTCTCTTACAACTTTCATTTCAGGTTGTGTAATAATGAATTTTTCAACCTTATCGTCCTTAATAATAAAATCATAAAATGAATCGGGTTCGACTCTCATAATTTGAAATTTAGTTTTTGAAATAGCTTTAAGTTCAAATTTTTCCCCTTCATCATTTACAACACACAAAATGCTGTGGATGACAAACACAACCTGATAGTACATACCCAGGCCACCAATACCAATGATGGCAAGGCTTTGCACAAAGCCGCAATACAAGCCAAACAAAATTTACAATTAAAAAAACAAGATCAGTTAATGGTACTTGCAGACAAAGGGTATCACACCGGAGCAGAACTACAGGAATGTCAGCAGCAAAATATGATCACGCATGTAGCCTATAAAGAACAACCTTCTGTAAAGCATATTGCCAACGAATTTTTAGCAGAAAGTTTTAATTACGATACACTAACAGACACGTATACCTGCCCTGCTGGTGCAGTACTGACATCGCTGGGTACATGGCACAATAAAAAAGGCGAAGCTGGCGAAACCAGTTTCCGTTTTAAAACCTATCGTACCAATGCCTGCAAAACATGTCCGCTAAAAAACCAGTGTACCAAACTTCCCAAACGCATTATACAGCGCAGCCAATACCAGGATGCGGTTGACATCAACGATAACAACATCAAACAAAACCCGCAGTATTATAAACAAAGGCAAGCCATTTGCGAACATCCCTTCGGTACCATTAAAAGACATTGGGGCTACACGCACACATTACTGAAAGGATTGCAAAAAGTAAATGGTGAAATGAACCTGATTATGTTTTGTTACAACTTTATGCGAACAAAAAACATCCTTGGCTTTGAAAAAATGCTGCAAACAATAAAAACCTGGCAACCAGACTACAGTAAAGTAGCCTGTGCTTTAAAAAACGCCTTTATAAAAACGATTTACAAACAAAATGAGGCCCCGTTTTTTTACAGCAATTATTTACCGTTGTTTTTAAAAGCGGCTTAGCGCAACTGTTATGACCTTCTGATAAAATCCTGCAGGGGCGTTTTTTGGAGTTTTAGAGTTTTTTCACGGTCTGACGAACAGGGCTTTGTGCAGGCAGGGCATTGTTGATTGTCCAGCCCGGAACTGAAGCCCAATAAAGAAATAAAAGTACAAGATAACGACTAAAAGCCCAACAGAATTCCGTCCAGCCCAAACCAAAGTACAGCGATGCAAACAGCCGAAGTTTGAACGTCCTTTAGCTTTGTATTCTTAATAAATTAAATGGATTACTACTATTACTACTTTTCTTTTTTTGGTTCTTTTTTTCTTTTACAATCCACATTAATTTGTGCATAAACCTAACCTCCGGCTGTGGCGTATTATTTCAACGTCCGGGTTAATGACCCATGGCTGGATACAATCCACCGCCGGTTTTTTCCCTTTGTGTCTCTATAGCAATTAGGGTTTAATACCCATTATTAAGGACTAAGACGATGGGGCAAAAATGGTTAGCTTATTTGCAAATTTAAAACATAAAAAATGAACCGCTTAATCAGAAAAAACTATCTCGGCATTGATGTTTCAAAACCATGGTTCGATGTGTCGCTGCTGGCAGTTATTGACCATGTAAAGCAACCCGTTATTACCGGTCGCTTTGATAACACAACAAGTGGAATGAAGGCGTTTAAATCCTGGTTAAAAACTTCAGGTGTAACGCTTGACACCAACAGCCTGCTGGTGATAGAAAACACCGGTGTATATCACCGCCTGTTATGGAGCTTCTGCAGCAGGAACAATCTGCCGCTTCATATTGGCAATGCTGCCCACATCAAATGGAGCCTTGGTATTACACGGGGAAAAAATGATGTAATTGATTCTGTTCGCTTGTGCATGTACTGCTGCAAGCAATCCGATGAGCTAAAAGCAACGCCGGTACTGAATCCTGTATTTATGAAACTCAAAGACCTGATGACTTCACGCAGCCGCCTGGTAACTCAGTTGCACAGTACAAAAAATTATATCAAAGAACTGCAATGCAGTAATGATAAAGTATTGCTGGCTACTATTGAAAAAGCCCACAAGGCGGCCATTGAAGGCATCAAAAAAAGCATTCTGCAAATTGAAGAGTTGATCAATCAGATCATTCAGCAAGATCCGGTGATTTATAAAAACTACCTGCTTATAAAATCAGTACCAGGTATTGGCCATTTAACAGCAGTATATATTATCTGCTGCACTAATAATTTTATTGCAAAAGTAACGGGTAAGCAACTGGCAAGTTACGCAGGTGTAGTACCTTTTGAGCATAGCAGCGGAGTAAGTATAAAAGGCAGGAACAGGGTACATAAAATGGCCAATAAAGAACTTAAGAAAATGCTGCACCTCTGTGCACTGGCCGCCATCAAATATTATCCTGAATTTAAAGACTATTTCAATAGAAAAAAAGCAGAGGGAAAAAATGGTATGCTGGTGTTAAATGCCATCCGGAACAAATTAATATTAAGGGTCGTCGCTGTGGTCAATAAACAACAACCCTATGTGGATAACGCTCCAATTGCAGCCTGAAAAAAAATGAAAATTTATTTGTTTTTTCCATAGCAATCAAGCCCGAACACCAATATAAAAAAATTCATAAAATCAACAGCTAACTTTAATTTCAGGTACAATGCTTTACAAGTCCTGCTTTTGAATGGTGCGTTATAGCCCCTCCCGAACACTGGCAAAATTGTATAGACGAAGATGTCTTTTTATTACAGGCTTCTTCTGGCGAAAAATCAATTGGTGAACCCTGTATCCAGGGTATCCCGTATGAAACAATATTTAAGCTATAGATACAATTTAGGGCATTGTTTTTATTTTATTTTTTCACCTAAATAAAAATGAATGGAAAACAAAGCAAAATCCACAGACACCGTTTCTATGACCGTCATCCATAGCCATGCCGCCGGTATCGATGTTGGCTCAAGGGAACATTATGTAGCTACCGGTCAGCAATCATCCGATGTGTGCACTTTTGGTGTTTACAGTAAAGACAATGCAGCATTGGTTACGCATTTACAGCAAAAAGGCATAACGACCGTAGCCATGGAAAGTACAGGAACTTACTGGCAGCCGCTATTTGCCTGCATACAGGCAGCTGGTATAGAAGTGGCGCTTAGCAATAATTATATTAAAGACCCTCAAAAGAAAACAGATGCTAAAGATGCCCGCTGGTTGCAGCGGTTACACACCCTTGGCTTATTAAAAACATCCTTTGTCCCTACTGCACAAATTGAACAGGTACGCACTTATCACCGCCACCGCAGCAGCCTGGTGGCACAGGCGGCCAGTTGTATCCAAAAAATGCAGAAAGCCTTGCGGCTGATGAATATACGTTTGGATATTGCAATAGCTGACATAACGGGAGTAAGCGGCATGGCTATACTGGAGGCCATAGTAGCAGGGCAGCGGGATGGCGCAGCCCTGGCATCGCTGGTACATTATAAAGTAAAAAAAAGTAAAGAAGAGATAGCCCAGGCGCTACAAGGGCAGTGGAAAACAGAGCATTTATATATTGTAGCCGATGAACTTGAAAGCTACAAACAGTATCAACTGCGAATGGCCAATTGTGACAAACAGATAGAATTATTACTGCAACAAATGACGGCGGCCATTGCCGCTAAGCAGGCATCAGAAATACCCCATGCTGAAAATATGGTTGCCGCACAAAAAACAATAACGCCAACAAAAATTAAAAAAAATAAAAACAGTGCCGCTTATGATGTATCAAAATTAAGCATGGAATATTTTGGTGTTGATTTATTGGAAGTGGAAGGAATTGGCGGATCTACCGTAATGACATTTATAGCCGAAGTAGGAAGTGACATCATAAAGTTTCCAGGTAAAAAGCATTTTACCAGTTGGTTAAGACTGTCGCCCAACAATAAAATAACAGGCGGCAAAGTAATCAGCAGCCGTACGCCTAAAGGAAAAAACATCCTGTCCAATGCGTTCCGGCTTGCGGCCAATACCATTGCCCAACGAAAAGACGGTGTGTTAAAAAAAATATTCAGCCGCATTGCATTTAAAAAAGGAAGGGCAGCAGCCATTACAGCACTTGCCAGAAGGCTCGCAGAAATCTTCTGGATAATGACTGTACGTAAAGTACCCTACAAGGCACAAAATGAAAACGAGTATGATGAACAAACAAAAAAAAGCATCATTAAAAATATACAACACAAAATGAAAAAAATGAACTTAACGGCAGAAGATATAGCAATGGGTGCGCTTGGTAAGAATTAGATAGTTCCTAAATGGGGCAGTTAGATGAAACAAAAGCCAAATAGAATTACAAAAGTTGATTGTTATTCCGTCTGCCCAACTTGCACAAAACCCAATGTTGCCTGCCGTTTTTCTTCTCGTCGATAAAGTTTTATGTCTATACAGCAAATCCAAATTAAAAAAGTCGCAAAACTAATTTTCTGGATAACTGGCAAATAAATAATGAGTCCTTTCGTATAGTAAACGTAATTGTTTAGTCCTACGAGTAAAATATTCAAAAGTCCAAACGTAAAAAGTCTGAACCACTTTGTTTTGTAAAGTCCAATGAAAGTCCCAATTGTTGCGATAGCTCCAAAGATTGCTGCAAGATTTGTTACTAAGTCGTGGTTAATGTTTGTAAATAAAAAGAAAGCAATTGTCATAGCAATTGTACCTGAAATTTGAATAGCAAGTTTAAGGCTTCTATTGAGTTTAATTTGTCTTGGAAATAGAAACCAAAAAAATGAAAGTGTCAAACAAAGTACAAACATCCCTGTCATTGCAATTGGTTTTGCAGGATTATGTTGTCCATTAATTGCGTTGTCATTTAATAAATTGCACCAATAGTTATTTGTCCAACTAAACCCAATTGAGTTTTTGTCAACCTGTGAACCGCCTGGATATAAAAGTGTCGCAACAACATAAAGCACAACAAAAACTATTGTTCCAAAAATTGGTGTCAGCACCCAAATGCTTTTTGTTTTGTCGCTACGTTGTGTCAATTTTTTATTGCTAAATTTTTAGGGTGTGTCTTGTCCAACAAAATGGCAGGCAACGAGAGTTTGTGAAAAAACATCGTTGCAAAACAAATATACACACAATGTGAATAGCCTAAATGGTGTATGGTTTTTGTTGCTGAATAGCATGCAATTTATACAAGGAAACAACCGCCATCAAACCTACTTCACTACGCCTGACGACCAGGTGGGTGCCGACAATGCAGTAAGGCTCATGGATGCTTTTATTGAAAAACTTGATTTGCAAAAATTAGGTTTCACCGGCACTGTTCATAAAAGTGAAGGCCGCCCCCCGTATGCACCAGGAGTGCTTTTAAAATTGTACCTGTACGGCTATCTCAACAAAATCCGCAGCAGCCGGAAACTTGAAAAAGAATGCTGCCGTAACATTGAGTTGCAGTGGCTGCTGCAGAACCTGCAACCCAATTACCACACCATAGCAGACTTTCGTAAACTGCATGCAGTGCCGTTGCAATCCATGTTTAAACTGTACGTGCAGTTTCTCAGTGATGCCGGCCTGCTGGGCAAAACAACCATCGGTATTGACGGCAGCAAGTTTAAAGCAGTCAACAGCAAAAAGAATAATTACAATCAAAAAAAGATAGATAAGCACCGCCAGTTTATTGAAGACAAGACCGCTAAATATTTACAGGAACTGGATGAACTTGATAAGCTTGAAAACAATAACAGCAGTGATGAATTGCAAATAAAAAAAGAAAAGATAACACAGGGGCTTGCCAAATTAAAAGAACGCACCATTAAGTACGACGCACTTCAGCAACAACTGGATACTACAACAGATAAACAAATCAGCACCAATGATCCGGATAGCCGCAGTATCCTGATTGTAAAAAGTATTGTCGAAGTAGCCTACAACACCCAAAATGCTGTGGATGACAAACACAACCTGATAGTACATACCCAGGCCACCAATACCAATGATGGCAAGGCTTTGCACAAGGCAGCCACACAAGCCAAACAAAATTTACAATTAAAAAAAGAAGATACGCTGATGGTACTGGCCGATAAAGGCTATCACACCGGAGCAGAGTTATTACACTGCCAGCAGGATAATATGATCACTCATGTAGCTTATAAAGAACAACCCTCCGTAAAACATATTGCCAACGAATTTTTAGCAGAAAGTTTTAATTACGATACACTAACAGACACGTATACCTGCCCTGCTGGTGCAGTACTGACATCGCTGGGTACATGGCACAATAAAAAAGGCGAAGCTGGCGAAACCAGTTTCCGTTTTAAAACCTATCGTACCAATGCCTGCAAAACATGCCCGTTAAAAAACCAGTGTACCAAACTTCCCAAACGCATTATACAGCGCAGCCAATACCAGGATGCGGTTGACATCAACGATAACAACATCAAACAAAACCCGCAGTACTACAAACGAAGGCAAGCCATTTGCGAACATCCCTTCGGTACCATTAAAAGACATTGGGGCTACACGCACACATTACTTAAAGGATTGCAAAAAGTAAATGGTGAAATGAACCTGATTATGTTTTGTTACAACTTTATGCGAACAAAAAACATCCTTGGCTTTGAAAAAATGCTGAAAACAATCAACAACTGGCAACCAGACTACAGTAAAGTAGCCTGTGCTTTAAAAAACGGATTTATCAAAATGATTTACAGCCAAAATGAGCGGTTCCTTTTTTTACAGCAATTATTTACCGTTGTTTTTAAAAGCGGCTTAGCGCAACTGTTATGACCTTCTGATAAAATCCTGCAGGGGCGTTTTTTGGAGTTTTAGAGTTTTTTCACGGTCTGACGAACAGGGCTTTGTGCAGGCAGGGCATTGTTGATTGTCCAGCCCGGAACAGAAGCCCAATAAAGAAATAAAAGTACAAGATAACAACTAAAAGCTTGGGCAGAATTCCGTCCAGCCCGAACACCAATATAAAAAAATTCATAAAATCAACAGCTAACTTTAATTTCAGGTACAATGCTTTACAAGTCCTGCTTTTGAATGGTGCGTTATAGCCCCTCCCGAACACTGGCAAAATTGTATAGACGAAGATGTCTTTTTATTACAGGCTTCTTCTGGCGAAAAATCAATTGGTGAACCCTGTATCCAGGGTATCCCGTATGAAACAATATTTAAGCTATAGATACAATTTAGGGCATTGTTTTTATTTTATTTTTTCACCTAAATAAAAATGAATGGAAAACAAAGCAAAATCCACAGACACCGTTTCTATGACCGTCATCCATAGCCATGCCGCCGGTATCGATGTTGGCTCAAGGGAACATTATGTAGCTACCGGTCAGCAATCATCCGATGTGTGCACTTTTGGTGTTTACAGTAAAGACAATGCAGCATTGGTTACGCATTTACAGCAAAAAGGCATAACGACCGTAGCCATGGAAAGTACAGGAACTTACTGGCAGCCGCTATTTGCCTGCATACAGGCAGCTGGTATAGAAGTGGCGCTTAGCAATAATTATATTAAAGACCCTCAAAAGAAAACAGATGCTAAAGATGCCCGCTGGTTGCAGCGGTTACACACCCTTGGCTTATTAAAAACATCCTTTGTCCCTACTGCACAAATTGAACAGGTACGCACTTATCACCGCCACCGCAGCAGCCTGGTGGCACAGGCGGCCAGTTGTATCCAAAAAATGCAGAAAGCCTTGCGGCTGATGAATATACGTTTGGATATTGCAATAGCTGACATAACGGGAGTAAGCGGCATGGCTATACTGGAGGCCATAGTAGCAGGGCAGCGGGATGGCGCAGCCCTGGCATCGCTGGTACATTATAAAGTAAAAAAAAGTAAAGAAGAGATAGCCCAGGCGCTACAAGGGCAGTGGAAAACAGAGCATTTATATATTGTAGCCGATGAACTTGAAAGCTACAAACAGTATCAACTGCGAATGGCCAATTGTGACAAACAGATAGAATTATTACTGCAACAAATGACGGCGGCCATTGCCGCTAAGCAGGCATCAGAAATACCCCATGCTGAAAATATGGTTGCCGCACAAAAAACAATAACGCCAACAAAAATTAAAAAAAATAAAAACAGTGCCGCTTATGATGTATCAAAATTAAGCATGGAATATTTTGGTGTTGATTTATTGGAAGTGGAAGGAATTGGCGGATCTACCGTAATGACATTTATAGCCGAAGTAGGAAATGACATCATAAAGTTTCCAGGTAAAAAGAATTTTACCAGTTGGTTAAGACTGTCGCCCAACAATAAAATAACAGGCGGCAAAGTAATCAGCAGCCGTACGCCTAAAGGAAAAAACATCCTGTCAAATGCGTTCCGGCTTGCGGCCAATACCATTGCCCAACGAAAAGACGGTGTGTTAAAAAAAATATTCAGCCGCATTGCATTTAAAAAAGGAAGGGCAGCAGCCATTACAGCACTTGCCAGAAGGCTGGCAGAAATCTTCTGGATAATGACTGTACGTAAAGTACCCTACAAGGCACAAAATGAAAACGAGTATGATGAACAAACAAAAAAAAGCATCATTAAAAATATACAACACAAAATGAAAAAAATGAACTTAACGGCAGAAGATATAGCAATGGGTGCGCTTGGTAAGAATTAGATAGTTCCTAAATGGGGCAGTTAGATGAAACCAAAGTACAACGATGCAAACAGCCGAAGTTTGAACGTCCTTTAGCTTTGTATTCTTAATAAATTAAATGGATTACTACTATTACTACTTTTCTTTTTTTGGTTCTTTTTTTCTTTTACAATCCACATTAATTTGTGCATAAACCTAACCTCCGGCTGTGGCGTATTATTTCAACGTCCGGGTTAATGACCCATGGCTGGATACAATCCACCGCCGGTTTTTTCCCTTTGTGTCTCTATAGCAATTAGGGTTTAATACCCATTATTAAGGACTAAGACGATGGGGCAAAAATGGTTAGCTTATTTGCAAATTTAAAACATAAAAAATGAACCGCTTAATCAGAAAAAACTATCTCGGCATTGATGTTTCAAAACCATGGTTCGATGTGTCGCTGCTGGCAGTTATTGACCATGTAAAGCAACCCGTTATTACCGGTCGCTTTGATAACACAACAAGTGGAATGAAGGCGTTTAAATCCTGGTTAAAAACTTCAGGTGTAACGCTTGACACCAACAGCCTGCTGGTGATAGAAAACACCGGTGTATATCACCGCCTGTTATGGAGCTTCTGCAGCAGGAACAATCTGCCGCTTCATATTGGCAATGCTGCCCACATCAAATGGAGCCTTGGTATTACACGGGGAAAAAATGATGTAATTGATTCTGTTCGCTTGTGCATGTACTGCTGCAAGCAATCCGATGAGCTAAAAGCAACGCCGGTACTGAATCCTGTATTTATGAAACTCAAAGACCTGATGACTTCACGCAGCCGCCTGGTAACTCAGTTGCACAGTACAAAAAATTATATCAAAGAACTGCAATGCAGTAATGATAAAGTATTGCTGGCTACTATTGAAAAAGCCCACAAGGCGGCCATTGAAGGCATCAAAAAAAGCATTCTGCAAATTGAAGAGTTGATCAATCAGATCATTCAGCAAGATCCGGTGATTTATAAAAACTACCTGCTTATAAAATCAGTACCAGGTATTGGCCATTTAACAGCAGTATATATTATCTGCTGCACTAATAATTTTATTGCAAAAGTAACGGGTAAGCAACTGGCAAGTTACGCAGGTGTAGTACCTTTTGAGCATAGCAGCGGAGTAAGTATAAAAGGCAGGAACAGGGTACATAAAATGGCCAATAAAGAACTTAAGAAAATGCTGCACCTCTGTGCACTGGCCGCCATCAAATATTATCCTGAATTTAAAGACTATTTCAATAGAAAAAAAGCAGAGGGAAAAAATGGTATGCTGGTGTTAAATGCCATCCGGAACAAATTAATATTAAGGGTCGTCGCTGTGGTCAATAAACAACAACCCTATGTGGATAACGCTCCAATTGCAGCCTGAAAAAAAATGAAAATTTATTTGTTTTTTCCATAGCAATCAAGCCCTGCTTGCACAAAACCCCATGTTGGTAGCAGTTATTCTCCTTTCTTGCCTGTGTCGACTTTAGTTTGCATATCAACAATTGTTTCGTTTAAGTTTATTCTTCCTGTCGGTGGAACTATAGGAATTACTCTCGTTGGTTCAGCAGAACTTGTACCACTTGTATTGTTTGTTCCACTTGTTGAACTGTCTTGAGAGTTTGTGTTTTGAGTTTCGTTTGCCATATTTTTTAAATTTACTATTTCTACTTTTTGAGGTTTGTCCTCTTTTGGTGGTTTTATAAAACTGTTTATTAACAAAATTGTAATTGAAATAACAACTGCAATTAAGGTAATTCTGATACCTAAATTAAACTTTTTATTTGCTTGTTCTGTAATTATTTCGTTGTCCTTAAATGATGAACGATTTGCTCCAATTTCGTAAAGTAAAACTTTTTCATAGTCCATATAATTTACGAGTTCATCAAAGGTGTCAGGGTGAAATCCCTGGTCAAGCGACTTTGTTTTTAAAACGTCAAGCAAAAGTTTTACGGAATATAAAAACAGTCCAACAGGAACTATAATTAAAATTTTTAAACACAAGTAAGAGTCAGTTAGTCCATTGAGAAAAAATGGTATAAAAAGAGCTATGATAGCAATTACAGAACCTGCATTTGAATGTTTGTGTCTATAAGAATTTATTTGTTTGTCTATAAACTCTTTTGATTTTTCAGCAAGAAATTCTAAGTCTTTGGGTTCTGTCATAATGCTGTTTCAAATGGGGTGTTGTCTAATTGCTACCAACACTTAAATATACGAACCAAACTTAAGGTTGCGAAAAATTAGTTGCCTGGTTATCAATTGTGTTTATGTCGCCTTTTTGTATTGTCATGTCGCCTTTCGTTTTTTGTTGCATGTCGCCTTTTACAAATCTGATGTCGTCTTTTATTGTGATCACAGGTATTAAAAATGAAGATTTATCGAAACACATATCTTCTTCCGTACGTAGTAAGTTGTTTATTAAAGATAACTTTTTCAATCATCATAATTGTCATGTAGATGTGCAAAGTTTTATACGTCAAATCCAAACAACTTTCTATATCTATAAAAAGTTCGGTCATTAAACTTTATTAAGAAAATGAGTTCAGGGAGAATTCTCCCTTATTAATCCGTTAAACTTCCTTTCCCTTTGTGTAGTGAACCAAAAGAGACATAAAGGTTATTTTGTTGATAAACCATTATTGCTCGCAATTGGAAAGAAGCTTAAAACCCATAGGTCTGCGCAAGGAATTTCAATAGAGAAATTTGCAAATGAGTGGGATATTGACCCAAGTCAGGTGAGCAGAATGGAACTTGGAAAAGTGAATTACAGTATATCGATGTTTTGTAAAATAGCAAATGCCCTTGGGGTAGATGCAAAAGAATTACTCCCCTAATATCTCCCCCTTCAAAAATTCGTCCTTTAGCCTCAAACAAGGTCATTTAATTTAATTAAATCCAAAAAATTAACTATGGAATTGCTATTGCTTTACCTGAACAGTATTCACCCGTTATCTGAAGATTTGTTACATTATTTAGCTACCCATTTAAAAACAAGAGAGCTGCAAAAAAAAGAAATTCTTTTAAAGAAGGGACATATCGCCAGGGAAATTTGTTTTGTAGAATCCGGCCTTTTACGGTGTTTTTATCTTGTGGATGAAAAAGAAGTGTCTGCGTGGTTTATGAAAGAAGGGGACGTGATCATCAGTGTGGATAGCTTTTTTAATCAAACACCCGGTAATGAAACCATTCAGGCCATAGAAGCTTGCACCATCCATTATATTACTTACGAAGAACTGCAGTTTATCTACGCCAACTTTCCCGAATTTAATGTGGTTGGAAGGGTGTTAACAGAAAAATATTACGCCCTTAGTGAACAAAGGTTGTATGCTATGCGAATGCAAAGGGCGCTCGACAGGTACAGGAACCTTATGACCAACCATCCGGAATTTATCCTGAGGATTTCATCCAAGTACATCGCTTCCTATTTAGGCGTAACAGAAGTAACGCTAAGCAAAATAAAAAGCAGCATTTAATTTCTTAATATTTTTTAATTATCTGACACATATCTGTGTTTTATTTTTACATCAATAAAATTGCATCCATGAAAAAAATAATTCTTCCATTGCTATTTTTACCCGTTCTGTTCTCCTGTAAAAAAGAAAAGGCAGGCAACGGGACCATTACAGCTTTAATCCAAGATATCAAAGCGCAACTGGCAGATAGCATGAAAATGCAGACCTATAAAGAACTTGATTTCAATAATATTTATTTAAGCAGTTACCCAAATACCCATCAGCGTATTATAAGGGTCCCGTTCACACATAAAAGCGTTGACCAGGATTTTGTATTGCTTGATATAACAAATGAAAATTTATTTACTTTAGGAAAACTGATAAGTTTACGTCAGGATTCTATACTTTTCGAAAATAGAAAAAATTGTGTATTTAACGGATCAATTGTGATACGCTCGTTAGACGAAACAACAAAAACCTATTCGGGGATTACAAATGGCAATATAGATATATGGCATAAAACAAATACAGCTTCTTACGCAAAAGATGAAGTTGTGGAAGTCCCGTTAATGCCAGAAGTTATTGTCTCAAGTTCTTATCAGTCCAATACAGGTAACAGTTATTCTAATTATTACAATTTACAAAGTATTTTAAATGGAGGGGGACAAAGTATGGCTTCATCAGGCGGCGGTATAGGTGGAGGAAGCACAGGGGGTTACTATAATTCAGGTAGCCCGAGCTCCGGCACGGCACCGGGCAGTCAGTTACCTGGACCAGGTAGTGCAGTTGTTATTAAAAATGACGATCCTGCTTTTATTGATTTTGAACTGGCTGAAAACCTTCCAGCTATTGACCTGGCAAAATATTTAAAATGTTTTGGAAACATTCCAGATGCGGGGGCAACCTGTTCGATAAAGATTGCGACTGATATTCCTTTTGATAAAGACCCCACTAAATTTTTTGACTGGGGTACCCTTTCACCCGGTCATACTTTTTTACAAATAATTAAGGCAAACGGCGCACAGCGGATACAGCAGAACATTGGCTTTTACCCTGCAGAGGGATATAAAGTGGGGATGACAACCGAAGCAGTTAAAGGCAAATTGGTAGACAATGCAGGGCATGAGTTTAATGCATCACTGGTAATGGACATCACACCAGATCAGCTGAAAGGAATTCTGATACATATGCAGTACCTCGCAGGCTTTATAAAATATGATATTGATGATTATAATTGTACTGATTTTGCGCTGGAAGTATTTAATTATAAACGTGGGGGCAACCAACTGATTATACCGATGTACGATATCATGGGGGGTATGGCACCCAACGGTACCGCAACACCGCAGGGACTTTACCAGCAATTGAAAAAAATGCAGTCTCAGGGAGGCCCGGAAGCTAAAAATATAAATATCCCGGGGGTAAAAGGCTACGCCGGAAATAGTAACGGCCCATGTAATTAAAAATAGAACATATGAAAGTTTTTGAAATGATAACCGATCCCTTATTGATCATTTTTTGCTTCGCTTTTATATTGATCAGCGGCGAAAATTTTGGTGGCTTTTATGGAATGTATATTTTCATAGGGCTGCAACATGGCATGGTGCATTCCATTCTTGCAGTGATGGGGATTATACTGTTCATCATTAGTAAACTACTATTTGGTGGCCGGTTCAAAAGGACGGTCGAACCAATAATAAATTTAACAGGTATTACATTCCTTGTAATTTCCATAGTTCTCTTTTTTACAAGAGATAGGGAACACTTTAATTATCCGACTTTTTATCAAACCTTACCCTTAATAATTTTATGTCTTTTTGCACTGCTGGCAATCATTTTTATTATCCGGAATATTTTAAAAATGTTAAGCAGCAACCCGGGTATGTTTTAAATGAAGTAGATAGGATCAGTTTATTGTTGTGAAATTGAAAATCGTGAATTATGTTAAACAATATCAGCTGGGCAGGCTATACCTATGCCGTAATTATAATATTGTTAGTATATTATATTTCAGTACTGGTCTTTTTTTTCAGAAACGACCTGCAGGGTTTATTTTTAAAGAGCCAAAATTATATTTCATCTGGTGGTGGCATTCTAAAAGATTTCTTACAGTTTGAGGGTGAAAAAATGGGCCATGATTTTCCTGAATGGGATGATGAAGAAATACACCAACTGCTGATGAAACTTCAGTTACAGATTAATAAGGCTGCGGCAAGAAAATTCCCAAAAGAAGAATTGCTTCTTTCACTTCAACTTGTGTTACGGGAATTCCCAAATCTAAAGGAAAGCCATTTAAGAAATAACGTCAACAATTTTTTAACAAGTGAGGTTCAAAATAATTGCTCCATCCATCTCTCTGATGATGAGGTAGCATTGCTATGGGGCGTTGAGGTGGGTGGAGTATCTTAAAACTTAAAAAATAAATGTATGAAAAATGTGAAAATGAATGCAATGCAGAAAGAAATTAAACCGTGGCTGTTGCTGGCAGCCTCCAATATTATTGCAATGACAAACTATGCCCAGGACGGTAATGCCGGTATCAATGCAGCAAACACCCAGGTGCGGGGTTATTTTGCCGCAGGCACCAACCTGATGTACGCTGTAGGTGCAGTAGTAGGTTTAATCGGGGCAGTTAAAGTCTATCAAAAATGGAACAGCGGCGACCAGGATACCGGAAGGGTGGCGGCTGCCTGGTTTGGAAGTTGTGTTTTTTTGGTTGTTGTGGCGACAGTGATCAGGTCATTCTTTGGTGTTTAAAAAGATATTAATGGGCAATAGTGTATACCAGATAAATAAGGGCATCAACAAGGCCATAGAGTTTAAAGGGCTAAAGGCACAGTATATCTGGTACCTGGGAGGCGGCCTTGTTGCATTATTAATCCTGTTTGCAATTATTTATATCATCGGCACCAATATTTTCTTTAGCCTCACGCTGATCGTTTTATTGGGTACGGGATTGTTTCTGTACGTCTACAAACTGAGCCGCACATATGGTCAACATGGTTTAATGAAAAAGATGGCGAAACGGTCCGTTCCTGATGTTATTAAAAGTTACTCCATTGTACGTTTGAAAAAACACCTACTCCATGAAAAATTTGTTTGATATATTGCCCTTATATGGTGTGGAGCACAATGCCATCTTATCCAAAATGGGGGATGTAACCATTGCGTTCAAAGTCCAATTGCCGGAATTATTTACGCTTAGCAATGATGAATATGAAGCGTTCCATCACTCGTGGATAAAGGCCATTAAAGTTTTGCCGGTACATGCTGTACTCTACAAACAAGATTGGTTTACAGAAACCAAATACGCTGCTGATTTCAAAAAAGAAGATAATAGTTTCCTCAGCAGAAGCAGCGAAAGGTTCTTTAATGAAAGGCCTTATTTGAACCATGATTGTTATATTTTTTTAACAAAGAAACCTGCAAACCGTAAAGTATCATCTTCTCTATTTTCAAGTTTACTAAGAAGAACAATTGTACCGGAAGAAACTTTACAGCCGAAGCATTACCATGATTTCATGAACCAGATTGGCCAGTTTGAAAAGATATTGTCAGACAGCGGGTTTATTGATTTGAAGCGGCTGGCCGATGCTGAACTGGTTGACCTGATTGTACAATACCTGAACCTCCAGACTGACAGCAGGGCCATCCGGGAAATAATATTTAAGCCTGAATTTATTATTGGCGAAAACCATTGCCAGTTGTACACCATGGCGGACGCTGAATTTATTCCTCCATTATGCGGCTCCCGGATCAACTTTGATAAATACTCAACGGATAAAACAAAATTCAGTGTAGGCTTTGCATCCCCCATTGGTCAACTGCTTTCCTGCAATCATATTTACAACCAGTATGTATTTATTGAAGATGTACAAAAGACGATTCAAAAATTGGAAAGCAAACGATTACGGTTGCAATCATTGTCTGCATATAGCCGGGAAAACGCCCTTGCCAAAGATGCCACAGATAACTTTTTAAACGAAGCTATCTCCGAACAACGGTTACCTGTTAAGGCACATTTTAATTTGCTGGCATGGACAGATAATGATGCTGAATTAAAAAATATCACGAACTTATGTTCTTCTGCCCTTACACAGATGGATGCTACCCCCAAGCAGGAAACCGAAGGGGCAGCGCAAATCTTTTGGGCAGGTATCCCTGGCAATGCAGGCGACTTTCCCATGAACGACACTTTTGATTCTTTCTCTCCCCAGGCTTGCTGCTTTTTCAATCTTGAAACCAACTACCGTTCTTCTGTAAGCCCTGTTGGCATTCGATTAGGCGACAGGCTCAGTGGAAAACCAGTTCATGTGGATATTTCCGATGAACCTATGGATAAAGGCATCTGCACCAACCGGAATAAATTTATCCTGGGACCATCAGGCAGCGGAAAATCATTTTTTACCAATCATATGGTGAGGAGCTACTATGAAAAAGGTACACATATTGTCCTGGTCGATGTTGGCCATTCCTACAAAGGTTTATGTGATATGGTGGGTGGGTATTACTTCACGTATTCTGAAACAATGCCTATAAAATTCAACCCCTTTTACATTGGTGAGGGTGACCATCTGGACACTGAAAAAAAGGAAAGCATTAAAACCCTTTTGCTCGCCCTTTGGAAAAAAGATAACGAAACCTATAACCGCAGCGAATATGTCGCCCTTTCTAATTCCCTGCAATTATATTTTGATAAAGTGGAGAAGGATAAGGAATTATTCCCCTGCTTCGATACATTTTATGAATTTTTGAAAGACGAATTTGTTGGTATTCTAAAAGGCGATAATGTAAAAGACAAAGATTTTGATATTTCTAATTTCCTGTATGTACTCAGGCCATATTACAAGGGTGGTGAATTTGATTATTTATTGAACGCAAAAGAAAACCTTGATTTATTGCAGCAACGATTTATTGTTTTTGAACTGGATAATATAAAAGACCATCCGATATTATTCCCCGTGGTTACGATCATCATCATGGAAGTATTTATTTCCAAGATGAGAAAGCTGAAAGGGATCAGAAAAATGATCCTTATTGAAGAAGCCTGGAAGGCCATTGCAAAAGAAGGCATGGCGGAATACATCAGGTACTTATTTAAGACAGTAAGGAAGTTCTTTGGGGAAGCCATTGTCGTAACACAGGAAGTCGAAGATATTGTTTCGTCACCGGTTGTAAAACAGGCCATCATTAATAACAGTGATTGCAAAATTTTACTGGACCAGAGCAAGTACCAGAATAAGTTTGACCTGATACAGGAATTGTTAGGGTTGACCGATAAGGAGAAGGCCTTAGTGCTATCCATTAACAAGGCCAACGACCCCACGAAAAAGTATAAGGAAGTGTTTATTTCGTTAGGAGGCGTGTTAAGTAAAGTGTACCGGACAGAAGTTTCGCCGGAGGAATATTTGGCTTATACAACAGAGGAGAAAGAGAAAGTGAAGGTGCAGGCTGCCGCATTAAAGTTTGGAAGTATAGAAAAAGGTATTGCATCATTAACAAATTAAAATAAATACTATGAAGTACTTAGTTTTTTTCTTTATGCTGCTGGCAACTGCCTGTAATAGCTCCAAAAATGACACTGCATTAGAGGGCGTTTATACTGCTTCTTATGAACATGAGTTTGGCAGAAATACTGACACATTAATCCTTAAAAAGGCTAATGATGGTAATGGAGTTTACCAGATAACAAGACATACAGGGCTAATTAAAAAATTAGATGGAAAAGAATTTCCAAAAGAAGTCCTGATTAAAAATTGGGTGTTAGACTATAATGCGGATAAACAAATTCTGACAGAGCAAAAGGAAGGTAAAATTTTTGTGTGGGATAGTAATAGATTGACCTTGCAATTAGGAGACCGGTTATACAAAAAAATAAGTGATTTGTAATGAAATGAAAGTGGTGAATTGGCGGTAATATAATTGTGGAACTGAAAATGTGGAGTATGAAAAAAATATTAATCATCGTTGGCATCGTCTTGTCAATAAGCATTGCACCGGTACAGCATACAAATGCACAAATACCCATTTTAGAAATTATTAAAGCTGCGGTAAAAAAAGTAATCAAGGCCGTAGATTTAAAAATTCAGCGGTTACAAAATAAGATCATCTGGCTGCAGAATGCACAAAAGACATTGGAAAATAAAATGTCAAAACTAAAGTTGACAGAAATCAGCGACTGGAGCAAAAAGCAGAAGGAACTATACGCTAAATATTTTGATGAATTGTGGAAGGTTAAAAATGCCATCAGTTCTTACCAGGCGGTGAGGGATATTATTAAAAAGCAGGTTCAGTTGGTCCAGGAATATTCAAAGGCATTTAATCTTTCTAAACAGGATAAGAATTTTACGGGAGATGAACTTAACTATATGCAAAAAGTATATACTGGCATATTAGACGAAAGTATTAAAAACATTGACCAAATTCAATTAGTGATTAATGCCTTTGCCACGCAGATGACAGATGCAAAACGCTTAGAAATTATTCATGCTGCCGGAAATAATATTGAACAAAATATTACTGATCTGCGACAGTTCAACCAACAGAACATTATTATAAGTTTACAAAGGTCGAAAGAAAAGAATGATATTGATGTAGTGAAGAAACTCTACGGATTAGAGTAATAATTTTTAGTGAAAGCGAAAATGTGGGTTATGAAAAAATTATTGATAATATCTATTATGGTAGCGTGTGCAGATAATTTATCTGCACAAACCTGGGCTGAATGGTTCCGGCAAAAAGCAACTCAAAAAAAATACCTGCTTCAACAGATAGCAGCGCTGCATGTTTATTCAGGCTATTTATCTAAAGGATACTCCATTGCTAAAGATGGACTTAATACAATCAAAAGTATTAAGAATGGTGACTTACTCCAGCACACCAATTACTTCACCTCACTGGTAACTGTAAATCCTCAAATTAAGCGATATAAAAAGGTGGCAGACATTATCGCCATGCAGATAAGCATTGCAAAGCAGTCAGGCAATGCCATCAAAAGATTTAGGAACAACCATCATTTTACCCCAACAGAGATTAACTATTTACAAGGCGTATTCAATACGCTATTATCTGACTGTGCCAAAAACCTTGATGAATTGTTGAACGTCATTACAAATGGAAACCTACAAATGAAAGATGATGAACGCATTAAAGCAATCGACAAGCTATACGTTGACATGCAGGATAAGCAACAATTTGCCAGGGCATTCAGCAATAATGCAGCGGGCTTGTCTATACAGAGAAGTAACGAGGAAAATGATATAATTATTTCTAAAAATTAAATGGCTTACAATGAAAAAGTGCATTGCATTAGTGTTGGTTATCCTGTTTTCTTTCTCCGGACAGGTTGTGGCTCAGTCTACCGAAATTCAGCAGCTATTGCTGAATGTGGAAAAACTGGCTCAATTAAAGAAGATACTCAGTAACATGAAAAAGGGTTATGAGATTGTTAGCAACGGGTACAACACTATCAAAGATATTTCCAAAGGAAATTTTAACCTGCATGAGGCTTTTTTAGATGCTTTGATGCAGGTCAGTCCTACAGTGAGAAAGTATAAAAAAATTAGAGAGATTATTATTTTTCAAACACAATTAGTTAAGGAATACAAATCAGCGTTTAAAAGATTTGACGCATCCAATCTTTTTAATGCAAATGAAATAAAGTATATGGGTAATGTGTACTCAAACCTGTTTAATAAAAGCCTTCAAAATTTGGATGAATTAACAATGGTAATAACTGCGGGGAAATTAAGAATGAGTGATGATGAACGATTGAATGCGATTGATAGGATATACATTGACATAGGTGATAAATTAGTTTTCCTGAGAACTTTTAACAAAGAAAACAATGTGCTTGCAATACAAAGAGGCAGTGAGATGGTTGATACCAAGGTATCTAAAAAATTGAATGGGTTTTAGTGTAAATGCAATTAAATAGTGAGTATGAAAAAGTGTGTAAGAATAATTGCCATAGTAGCAATGGCAGTAATAATGCCCAAAATAATATTTGCCCAAAGTGGTGGATTTGCAGATGATATTAAAAGCCTGCACCAGGTATTAGAACAGTTATATACAGAGATGCTGCCTTTGTGCAGCAAGCTGATTGGTGTTGGCCGGGGCATTGCAGGCTTTGCAGCTACCTGGTATATTGCAAGCCGTGTATGGCGGCATATCGCTAATGCGGAGCCAATAGATTTCTATCCTTTGTTCCGGCCTTTTGTTTTGGGCTTTGCTGTTATTATTTTCCCTTCTGTCATCGCAATGATTAATGGTGTTATGAATCCAACAGTTACCGGAACGGCGGCGATGGTAACTGATTCTAATAAAGCCATTGAAGTTTTATTACAGAAGAAAGAAGAAGCTATCAAAAAAACTGATGTATGGAAAATGTATGTGGGGGAAACAGGTAGTGGCGATAGGGACAAATGGTATAAATATACCCATCCTGATGATGCTCCTTCCGATGAAGGGTTCTTTGCCAGTGTAGGAAATGATATTCGATTTGCTATGGCCAAAGCTTCCTACAACTTTCGCAATTCAATTAAACAATGGATGAGTGAAGTGTTGAGGGTTTTGTTTGAAGCTGCATCACTCTGCATCAATACAATCCGAACGTTTTATTTAATTGTGCTGGCCATATTAGGGCCGCTTGTTTTTGGAATTGCAGTCTTTGATGGTTTCCAACATACACTAACCGTTTGGATAGCCCGGTACATCAATATCTTTCTTTGGCTGCCGGTTTCTAATATTTTCGGAAGCATCATTGGTAAGATTCAGGAAAATATGCTGAAGGTAGATATTGCCCAGGTGCAAGACTATGGCGATACTTTCTTTTCACCCACGGATACTGCTTACTTAATCTTTATGATTATTGGTATCGTTGGCTATTTCACGGTGCCAAGTGTAGCCAATTATATTGTTCATGCTGGTGGTGGCAATACATTGCTTTATAAGGTGACCAGCTTAACCTCAAATAGTTCCAGAAATATTATAAATACAGCTTCGTCAGGTGCTGGTATGGTTGCTGATTCATTTGGCAATGCTAAGTCAAATACATCTGGCAGTATGGCTTCCAATGGTGTAAGCGGCGGCTATTTTAATGAAGGTGGTGGCAATAAATCAAATGGATACATGCAGAATAAATTATCAGGAAAATCTTAAGCTATGTTTAAAGAAGCCAAAAATATTGATTCGTCATTCAGGCACATTAAAATATTCACATTTCTTGTTGTAGCAGGATGCTTTTTATTATGCGGTTTTGTGTTGTATAAAAGTTATGAATTGTCTGCAAGGGTACAGGATAAAATATACATACTGGCTGGTGATCAGGCTATGGAAGCTTTCGCCTCTAAAAGAAAAGACAACGTATTAGTGGAAGCTAAGAGCCACATCAGTTTATTTCATATCTACTTCTTCACGCTTGACCCAGATGATAAAGTGATAGAAAAAAATATTTCAAAGGCTCTATATATGGCAGATGCCTCAGCAAAAAAGCAATATAATAATTTAAAAGAAACAGGTTATTACTCAAACATTATCGCTGGTAATATCAGCCAGCAAATTTCAATTGATAGCATTACAGTAGACATTAAAGCGGAGCCTTATTTCTTTCACTGTTATAGTACAGAAAGAATAATCAGACCTAATAGTATTGTTACCCGGAATTTAATTACACAGGGATATTTAAGGAACGTTTCCCGTTCAGACCATAACCCACATGGTTTTTTGATTGAGCGATGGGAAACGCTGGAAAATAAAGACATTAAAACAGAGAACCGATGAAACTATTTAAAAGAAAGGAAGGCCAGGTAAACATACCTGATAAAGCAGCTACTGGTATTGCAAATGGAATACTAAAATCACAACGTTGGTTTGCTAATACTTTGGAAAGCCTGACTAACAAATGGAAACAAAAGCAGCAATGGATTTTTTTATACACTGTATGTTTCCTTTTTGGTGGGCTGAGTATTGCTGCAATTGTGAATTCGTATAAAGGTCCTGAAAATGCCAAAGCACTTATACCGAAATCGATTTCTGTTCCTAAAAATATATATAAAGAGAGTAAGGCTTTTCTTATTACAGAAAACGAATTTCAAAAAGTACAGGAATATAAGCGTACACATCCAAACCTTATAAAAGAAAGGCCGGGTTTATTTGACAGCCTTGTACTTATTGAACAATCATATTATTTACAAAAAAAATAAAACTATGAAAGAGAAACATTCAGCCAAGTTTTTAAGGCAAAGGAAAATGATGCTGGTCTTGCCGGTAGTAATTATTCCATTTGTAACAATGGGATTCTGGGCGCTAGGCGGAGGACAAGGCCAGACGGTAAACAATCTTGCAGATTATAACAAGGGGCTAAATCTGCAACTGCCAGATGCCAATTTAAAAGATGATAAAAATGCAGACAAGCTTTCATTTTACAATGAAGCAGATGCTGATTCTTTGAAGCGGGATGAACTTTTACGAAATGATCCCTATTATAAAGATTCCATAAACAGCAAAAGGAATTCCATCATGGCTGATACTGGAAATTTGCTAAGTACCGCTCCACCATATAATGGGTTGAATCAATCCCCTTACAATAAAACTGCTGATGCAAACGAGCAACGGATTTATCAAAAGATAAATGAGATTAATAAACAAATTAACCAGCCTGATAACGGTACTCAAATCAATAGAAATCCTAATCAGAATAATACAACTAAGGATAGCAACGAACAATTTCCAAATGAAGTTGACAGGCTGCAGGACATGATGCAACAGATGAATGGCAGCCCGGGTGCAGATCCTGAAATGCAGCAGTTAAATGGTACGCTGGAAAAAATTTTAGACATACAGCATCCTGACAGAGTAAAGGAAAAACTCAAAGAAAAGTCATTGAAGAACAAGGAACAGGTTTTTATCGTTACTAAACAATTTGAGAAAAACAATATCAGTTTGCTTGATACCGGCAAAAGTAAAAGGAATGCTGAAAACAAATTTTTTGGTGTAGAAGAGGATGCAGATTCCGAAGAGCAAAATACTGTTGAGGCCGTAGTTCATCAAACACAAACCTTAGTAAATGGCGCAGTAGTAAAAATGCGCCTGCTGAATGATATTTATTTAAATGGCTCATTAGTTAAGAAAGGCAATTTTGTTTTTGGTATTGCTGAACTAAATGATGAACGTCTTGAAATAAACATCAATTCTATCCGTAACAACAATTCACTATTTCCGGTTAAACTGGAAGTGTTTGATATGGATGGTCTTCCCGGCATATATATTCCCGGTGCTATTTCAAGAGATGTAGCCAAGCAATCCACAGATAATGGCTTACAGCTTTTGGAACTTACTTCAATGGATCCATCATTCAAGGCACAGGCAGCAGCCACCGGTATAAATGCTGCTAAATCTTTACTCAGTAAAAAAGTTAAACAGGTAAAAGTATTAGTGAAGGCAGGCTACAAAGTGCTGCTAAGAGATAAAAGTATTCAACAATAATTATAAACAATTAAAACAAATTTTATGAAACGATTAGTGTGTTTGATTTGTGGTTGCTGGTTATTCGTTTCGGCAATGGCACAGAGTTCCTCTTTAAGTATTTCAACAGACAAAACCATCAGCCTGGTATTTCCCTTTTCAGTCCGGCATGTGGACAGGGGCACAAAAGATATACTGGTGCAGCAGGTAAAAGAAGCAGACAATATTTTATTGGTAAAAGCTTCAGTTAAAAACTTTTTGGAAACAAACCTCAGCGTGGTAACAGATGATGGCAGTGTGTACACTTTTGCAGTCAGCTACCAGGCAAACCCTGCAACATGGGTTTACCACCTGCCGGAGAACAACAGGGTTTCCGTAACTGTATATGCCAACGGCATTCTGGATAACCGGCGGACAGTATGGGGTGTTAGGGACAACAGCTGGAATATGGATGCGGCTGTTACGGGAACCTATATTAAGGATGATATTATGTACTGCCAGATAAGGATTAAAAACAACAGCCCGATTGATTATGATATAGACGTACTGCGGTTCTACATCCGTGATAAGAAGGGAGAAAAGCGGGTTGCGGTGCAGGAAATTGAACTAAAGCCGATATATGTTGCAGGTAACAGCACACGGGTAAAATCTTTTAATCAAAACGTTATTGTGGTTGCCTTCGGCAAGTTTACCATTCCGGATAAAAAGTTCATGGGCATACAGATAATGGAAAAGAACGGGGGAAGGCATTTAAAGATGAAGCTGAACAACAAAGATCTTTTGAAAGCAATACCATTGCCGGATTTAAGATGAATAACGAACATCCCATATCAGACTAGGTATTAGAACTCGTAAATATAGCTTTATCCAAAGGAGAGCATTGGATGGCCTATAACCATTCGCCCTATTTTATAGATAAAGAAGATGTTCACTTTTTCAATTGCAGAACGAAGCTAAGGAGTTTGCAAATGATAATTTAAGTGATAGGGATGCATATCAAGTCATATACTTTAATTCCATTTTAGACATTTTTACAAAACTTCCTTACTCAGAAAATACAGGAAAAGATATGATCAATAATCCTGACATAAATGGGTTGTATAATCATGATGGCAATGATTTCACAGATTTATTAATTGAGCATATAGAACAACAACAACTATCATTATTTAAATCACAATTAAAAACAAACGTTATGAACAACGAAAATTTTCAGTACTTGAGTGATAATCTTAAATACATGGGTTTTGGAGAAAATCTGAAAACAGATTTAGAGAAGAACCTTAATGAAGGCAAAGCGGATTTTCAATTGCATTATAAGGCAGAGATTAATAAAAAGCCTTTTGAGGTAGCAATGAATTTCCGCAAGTCTGATTCTTCAGACATGTACTTTTTTAATAACTATCATGCTTCACTTGAAAAAGGTAATGGGGAAAAATCTGAGCAAACTTTTTACCTGAATAAGGGTAAAGGCGTTACAGGGAAGGAAGCGTTCAATCTATTGGATGGCCGGTCAGTGCATAAAGACCTTGTAACAAAAGAAGGTCAGCCATACAAAGCCTGGATGCAGCTTGACTTTGATAAACAAGACAAGAACAACAATTTTGAAGTAAAGCAGTTTCATGAAAACTATGGTTTTGCTTTAAAGGCCGCTGTTGAAAAGTTTGCAATAGCTGAACTAAAAGAACCGGATAAAGAAAAGGCATTGATGCAGTCACTGCAAAAAGGAAATGTTCAGTCTGTTTCCATTGAGAAGGATGGAAGCAGCCATAAAATGTTTATCGAAGCTGATCCGCAATTCAAAAAAGTAAACCTCTACGATTCTAATATGAAGCTAGTGGCAAAGGAATCTTTAGATCAGTATAAAACAGGAATCGACAAGGGTGCCAAAGCAGTAAAAGAAGATGTGACAGATGATAAAAAAAAAGAAGTGAAACAGGACATCAAGCCTGAAAAGGAAAAAGTAGTTAAGAAAAATGACAAAAGCCTTTTACCCAAAAAAAGGGAAGGCAATAAGAAAGGTTTAGGAGTTTCGTAAACTCCTGAACGTATTTATTATTATTTTAAAAGTATAATGATGGATATTCACAATATTAGAGCGCTTTCCAACAAACTTGAAGCATTGGGGTTTGATCATTTGGGATACCTGCTGGTAAAGAAGATTTCATTCAGGCTACAGAATTTTTGGCTTGTGTCTAAAGCTAATCATCTGAATAATGATTTGAACTTTCATTTATTTCTTCAAAGGAATAGTGTAACTAATAACTATGAGCTTTTGTATTATGATGCCATCCTTAAGGTCAGTTCGGAAGCAAATGAACAAGTAATAAATGGTATTGATATAGGCGAGATCAAAACAGCTATGGCGAAGATAGATTGGAAGAATGCTTTTGATTTAACAATAGCAAGGAACTCATCAGTAAATGAAAAGTCAGATTGGAGAAAAGAAGAGGATGTAGAATTGGTAATCGAAAAATTAGAGAGGTTGGAGAAATCTGAAAATGGTAAATCGATCGCTACAAGTTTGAAGCTGGAATTTTGGGCTGGCCTACCGTACCAAGATGTGTTTGGCAATATTGCACCTGTTAAAAACAAGTATGAAATCTCTCAGCGATTCTATTGTACAGCAGGGCAGCCTGGTATTTCAGTTGATGAAGCATACAGGTTTTTGCAAAACAGGTTGTTGGAAAAGCAATTATTGCTTCGAAAAAAACAGCTGGAAAACTCTCAGGTGGCTGACGATGCAGTTGATAGCCAGCCATCATCAGGTAATGGTTTATTAAAGAAGAAAAGAATCAGTGGAAAACGAAATACAAAGAAATAGCATCAATAAATAAAATATAATCATGGAGTTTTTCCGCCTTTGACTAAGTTTTACAGGACCATTGAGAATGATGCAAGGATTAATACTACTCATATCAGTCTTTACCTGGCCTTATTGCAACAATGGAATTCAAGTGGTGGAAAAGGCAATGAAAGTTAAAACGACTGATTTAATGAAGTTAGCGAAGATAAATGCCCGCTACACTTACAATAAATGTATCAATGATCTGAAAGAATTTGGATACATCAATTATAGCCCTTCATCGAATCAATTTAATTTAAGTGATGTTAGTTTGATTGGCATATAAAATATTTAGACTAATTCTAAAACAATATTTATGGAAACATTATTTATACCGAATGAAAGTGATTTCAAGCGATGGATCAGAGAAGCAGTAAGGGAATTCTTCGAAAACACGATCCCAACTGAAAAGGAAACTAACCAGGACGGTGATAAATTACTTAATCGTAAAGAGATTGCAGAATTTCTACGAATATCACTGGTAACGCTAAACGATTGGGTTAACAGAGGCCTGCCTTCACATAAACAACGGGGAAGAGTTTACTTTGACAAACAGGAAGTAAAGGAGTATATCAAAAACCATAAGATGGGTGAATTCCGATTTGGTTCGAGATTTAAAAAAATAAAGCAGGAAATTGAATAACAAGAATGAAACAAAAACTTGAAAACCTGGGGGAAATTATTCTTTCAGGTTTTTGGTTTTAGGCTTTGATGGTCTTTATAAAGTTTGCTAACTTTATACTTATCAGTTCTTTTACTTTCCTTCAAAAATGTTTGCAAAATTTGGTTAAGCAAATCATTAGGTTCCGTTTGTTTGCAAATTGTTTGCAAATCTGAAAAAACGGTCTTAAAAGTGCAATTTTTCAGAAAACATTTTAATCAAAACTCATGAAGATTTTGAGCAAAAAATTAAATTTTTGAAAAACCAAAAAGGCCTGCAAATGATTGAATATGAACAGTTCGAGTTATTTTTTATAAGCTACAATAAAGCCGATAAAAAAACCTCACATTTCTGTGAGGCTTCGTGGGAGTTGACGGGGTCGAACCGCCGACCCTCTGCTTGTAAGGCAGATGCTCTAAACCAACTGAGCTAAACTCCCTTTTTTCGGATGGCAAAGATAAGGGTAAAAGGTTTTTTATTTAAAGATTAAACTATCTTTTTTTGAATCTTTTTTCAACCGGCAGTTTAAATATGTTTCAGTAAAGCCTTCACCACATTCTTGTAAGTATCGCCAACCGGCAGCTCCACATTATTAATAAGGCCCACTTTTCTGGCCTGGATAAAAACAAGTTTTTCCCTGGCTACAATGTAACTGCGGTGTATGCGGATGAAGTTTTTTTCTGGCAGCATTTGTACCATTTTCTTCATAGATAGTAAACTTTTGTGTGACTGTGTAAGGGTGTTGATTTTGACATAATCATCTAATGCCTCTATATAAATTATTTCATTAAAAGGAATTTTTAAGGTTTTATATTCTGAATTGATGTAAAGAAATGGTTCGCTTACTGCACT
The DNA here is from genome assembly GCA_965249755.1 of Ferruginibacter sp. Taxonomy (GTDB): domain Bacteria; phylum Bacteroidota; class Bacteroidia; order Chitinophagales; family Chitinophagaceae; genus Ferruginibacter. Next base: position 4,381,180 of record CBDFMT010000004.1, on the reverse strand, counting down.
TTGAATAACCTCTGTTAACTTAAGCTGAGCAAGGGATTTGGCAATAGCTTTTTGAAACCGGGCAAGGTTAAATGGTTTTAACAAGTAGTCAACCGCATCAAGTTCGAAGGCCTGGGCTGCATAATCAGGATGCGCTGTTGTAAAAATTACCATGGGCCGTGGAGTAATAGAGCGATATAAATCCAATCCATTAATTCCCGGCATCCGGATATCGCATAGTAAAAGGCTGGTTTCATTTTTTTGTAAAAACCCTTGCGCTTGTATGGCATCAGTAAAAATCGCCTGCAATGCCAAACCTTCTGTTTGCGAAATAAATTTTTTGATCACTTCTAATGCCAATGGTTCATCATCTATAGCAACGCAATTCATCACATCCTTTAAATTTAGAGTTACCTGATTTAAAAAAAGGCCGTAAATGAAAATTACTGACCGCCAACAATTTTGAGTAACAGTTATAAAATAGTTAATGTACCAACTACAATTTTTAACCCTATCATTTTACAGCATAATTTGGGGGCTGAATAAATCTGCCCTTTCCAATCGGAAAAGTTAATATTACTTTTTAAATAACAAAGTTTTAAAAAAGAAGTATGTCCCAGCAAATTCAATGTTTAATTATAGGAAACGATAACCCGGGTACCAGAAACCTTCCTGAATATGTTGAAAAAATTTCGTGGTTGTCTTTGGTTTGCAAACCTATTAATGTACGTGAAGCAATGCATTACCTGCAGGAATTTAAAGTGCAGGTATTATTTTGCAATGTTGATACTTTGATGGAAACGGAAATGGGCCTTTTTTTAAATGAACAGGCAACCGGCACAATGATAATTGTGGTAGATTCTAAAATGGCATTATCATCGGTTAATATCAACAGCAACGTTTTCAGTTTTCTGGCAATCCCGGTTACTTTCGATCAGTTTTATTACACTATCAGCCGTGCAAAAGATTTTTTACAACCTGTAAAAATTAAGCAACTTGCCCCCATGTTAGATTTTGTTTTTGTGAAATCTGAATACAAATTTTATAAAGTAAAATTTTCTGACATTCTTTTTTGTGAAGGCATGAAAGACTATACACAAATTTATATGGCGGATAAACCTAAGCCGCTTATCACCCTTCAAAATTTAAAAACTTTCGTTAGTAAGTTGCCCCCACATGATTTTGTAAGGGTGCACCGCTCTTATGTTATCTCATTAAAAAGTATTGATGTAGTAAGCAAAAATGAAATAACAATTGGCAATAAATTTATTCCCATTGGCGAAAGCTACAGAAGCTCCCTTTTTGAAATAATCCACCAATCATCTTAACGCTAAAAAACCTTGCAGGTTTATTTCAAATTTTCATTAGGAATACCCACGATTGGTATTGATAAAACAAAAAGGCCGCCTTAAAAAGAAGCGGCCTTTCTTTAATGCTATTATCACTAATCCACTATTTTAAGGGCTTTTAAATCCTCGACGAATATAGTGGGCTTTTTATGCTGCTTTATTTTAGTAATTACCAGCGACGCCACTTTTTCAGCATCGGCCTGCGTTGCAAAAGATTTAAAACCTTGTATAGCAGGTATCACCTCTTGCTTAATAAAAGGCTTGTTATCTGCCGTAATCGTGTAACCCCAGCCATTGCCAGTATTAAATGCATAAGCGTCAAGTCTTACTGAGTCGCCATGGTTAACTGGTGCAGCTCTGTTGTTGCTGTTACAGTTGGTTAAAAAAACTGCACAAATAATTAGAGATAATATTGTCCTGGTGTTATTTTTCATTATACGCTTATCAAATGGCAGTTTATCTAACCAATCTGTTTAGTCATTTGCGTTGTACGTCTGCAGTGGAAAAAACTCCCTGATATCATCAAAAGGTGTGCTGCTGCTGCGGCCTGTAAGCGCAAAACCACGGTCGCTGATTGAAAAAGCAACAGCACCTGTCCTTGCAACCCCTTCGTATGCCGTTTTCTTTGTCCAAACGTCCTGGCTAAAATCATATTCCCAGGTATCGTTTAATACAGATCCATTTTCGCCGCAGGTAACATATGCTTTATCAACCATTACAAAAGCAACAGCGTTATTTCTTACAATTGCATACGCATCATCGTAAGAATCACTGCTAACATTGCTGATCTTTCTTTTTTCTATCCAATATGGGTTTGCAGACGGGTCAAAAACCCAAAGATCATTTACATCTGTGCTGCTGCCATTATTGCTTCCTGTAGTAATATAGGCCTTGTCTTTGTAAGTGAATACCACTGCTGCTGAACGCTTTGTGCCACCCATGCTTATTTGCTGTGACCATGCATCGGCTGTTGGATCATATTGCCAAAAGTCTTTTAAATAATTACCGTCAAAACCAGTGCTGATATATCCTTTGTTTACAACACTAAAACCTACAGCATCATACCTGGCACTGCCAGCAAAATCTGCTTTTTGTAACCACATATTTGTAACGGGGTTGTATTGCCAAAAGTCTTTCAATTTGTTTACCCCATCGTAACCTGTACCCAGGTAACCGTTGCCAGCAGCGGCAAATGCAACTGCCGAACTTCTCGGTGTTCCAGGAAAAAGGGCCAACTGGCGCCATGAATTCAAGCTGGCATCATACTGCCAAAGGTCCTGTAACCTGTTCGTACCGTCGTATCCGGTAGTAATATACCCTTTACCATTTATTACAAAAGTAGATGCTTCACTTCTTGCTACGCCTTCAAATTCAGATCTGGTAACCCAATTACCATCCGTTGTGGAACTTGTGCTGCTCGTTTTAGTACATGAGCCAAAAAATAGTGGAATACTTAAAATACCGAAGAATGTAATGTGCTTAATCCTATGCATGCTGTTAATTTTTGCCGAAAGTATTGCCTATGTAAACGTTAAATCGTTAAAAAGTATTTACAGGCAATAAAAAGCTATCAATAGGTTTATACGATATACTAATACATAATAGTTATGGCTATATCGGTTAACCGATAAATTAAAACGAATTACCGGTATAATTGTGTTTATATAGAGTTTGGTAGATGATTTTATACCATTAATACATATTAACAATACTACAAAGCTATCTGGGAATAATATTGCCAACTGTTTAAAAAAGTAATGTGTTTTATGAGTAAAGGACTTCTTATTTGCCGGAAATTTTTAATTTTTTCGGCTATTTTTTTCTTGTTCTCTTTTTTATTTTCTTGTGAAAAACAAAATATAGATTTTGGAAGCAGCTTTATCGATAATACCATTACCAACCTTGTTCTTGTAGATACCTCTACGGTAGAAGTTTCAACTGTATACGTGGATTCATTTGTTAGCTCGAATGCCAATGCTATTCTTGCAGGTAAGTACAGGGATGAGCAATTTGGAAAAATTTCCTCTCAATCTTTTTTACAATTAGGGCTGCCTTCTTCAACAGCATATGATATTCCTAATGGTTCTTATTTTGATTCTCTTGAAATTATATTAAGGCCAAATAAAACTTATTACGGTGATACCTTATCGCCCTATAATATTGAGATACACCAGTTGGATGCACCAATAACTTACGCTACAAATCAAAATGCATTTTTTAATATAAACAGCCGTTCTTATAACCCAACACCTTTGGGAAGTGGCAACTTTTTTTTAAAGCCTGCTGTTACTGATACTTTTGCAATCAGGTTGTCATCATCACTCGGTTTAGATATTTTCAATAAGCTTCAAACTAAAGATGCCTCGATGTTGACTAATGAAGAGTTTATACCATACTTCAAAGGTTTAGCTATAACAGGTGGCTCCAATAATAATATGATAGTTGGTTTTAAGGATAGCCTTAAAATGAGGGTGCATTATCACAAACCCGGGGTTTTTGAACAGGCCACCTATATTGATTTTGGTATTAACCAAACGAACTATCAGTTTAATAATATTTCTATTGACAGGGCAGGCACAATCCTGGCCGGCCTGGGGCCTACCAACAAACAAATTTCATCTTCCCAAACAAACAATGCCGGTTATACGCAATACATAACGGGCTCTGTTACAAAGCTGAGGTTTCCTTACCTGCTGAATATTCTGCAGTTGCCCAATTTTATAAAAATTATAAAGGCTGAGTTAATTGTGAAACCGGTGCAGAACAGTTTTAATGGTTACTATACTTTGCCCCCATACCTGGTATTATCTGTAACGGATAAAAACAATTTGCTTGGTGGAAATTTGTCTATCAATAATGCTGTGCAATACGGCAGTTTATTTATTGACAATGTTTATGGAACGCAAACCAGCTACACTTACGATGTTACTTCTTATCTCCAATCGGAAATTGCCAACACGCTTAATAACCAGGATGGATTGTTGATTTTGCCCCCAAACCCGGCGTCTGTTTTTAACCGGATACTTGTCGCTAACGGATCTGTATCCAACAATAAAACCCAGGTTAAAATTTATTATGCTTCTGTTAAATAAAAAAAATTACTTCATGCTACTAAACAAAAAAAAGTTTATTGCAGTAAGCGCTATACTTGTTTTGCCATTTGTATTGTTTGCCCAAAACAACAGTTCACCATATTCGGTATTAGGGATTGGGGATATTGAAACCAGCTTTTTTAATAAATACACCGGCATGGCGAATGCAGGGGTAGCCCTGGCAGATGACCGGTATATCAATAACAGCAACGCAGCATCGCTTGCTAAATTAAGGGAGCATTTTTTTTCATTTGAAGTTTCATCCCGGTTTAAGCAAGTGGTTTATTCAGGTGCCGGGGTTTTGGCTCCCAATAATAAAACAACTGACTTTTCTGTTGAACGTGTAGCATTAGCGGCGAGGGTATCAAAGCGTTGGGGAAGCAGCCTGGGTTTAAACCCTTTTAGCAATGCTGCTTTTAGTTTTGCAACCTTTAAAAATATTCAAGGCTCTTCTTTATCAGTAGCTGCCGATTATTTGGGCGAAGGCGGTATACACCAGTTTTACTGGGCCAATGGTTTTAATGTAACTAAAAATACTTCTATCGGCGTTACGTCATCTTTACTTTTTGGTTCCCTTACGCAAACAGAAACCATTTTAAACAGTGCGGTATCACCTACCCTTACCACTAAAAACAACATTTTTCTGCGTAACTATTATTTTAATTTCGCTTTGCAAACAAAGCTTAAAATAAATAAAAAATGGATGTCGACTTATGGTGTTACCTACGCCCCTAAAACATCATTGTATGCCGAATACTCTGTGGTAGTAACCAGCGATAATGCCACCCAGATAAAAAATGACATTACCAAAAATGACTTTTTTACTTTACCTGAAACCTATAATGCAGGTATGGCATTTATTAAGGACAACAAGTATACATTTACTGTAAACGGGCAGTTTCAAAACTGGAGTGCCTTAAAATATAGCGGCAGTAATTATCAATTGGTAAACAGTAATAAGCTTTCTTTTGGATATCAAAATTCAAAAAAAGCCAGGAACGCTTATAACGCAGAATATGAAAAAGGAACTTTTCAATTAGGGCTTTACGCAGGTAATTCTTACATTAAAATGAACAATACGCAGCTTACTGATTTTGGGGGAAGTATTGGTTATTCAAGAAACTCAAGGACCAGTGCACTTGGATATATCCTTTCCTTAGAAGTGGGCCGGCGTGGCACTACCAGCAGCTCTTTATTATCAGAAAACTACTTCAACCTTAACCTCACGCTATCTTACCTTGAATTTTTATTTGGGGGTAAAAAATACTTTTAATCTACCTGATTAATTAAGTTGAAGTGCAGGTAAGCGGTATGCATGAGAATCAAAAACAAAAAGTTCGTCAATCTCGATAGTCCAGTAGGTGTAGATTGATGATTTAGATAAATAACCTTCTACTTCCTGCTTCGTTTTTGCCTGAAACACAATCCAGGAGCGGTGTGTTTCCAAACTTACTGCGTAATATTCTATAACCCCGCTGTTAATTAATTTATTGATATACTCCCGGTGTTCCTGCACCAGTCCCATAAAATGCTCATCCATAAAGAACGAAATGGTTACCTGAAATTTTTGAATGCCGGGATTATCTATATTTTCCATTCGACAATGCTGTTTGCCCACTCCTTTTTTTGAGGTGCAGTTATTTTAATATAATTATCGGTGTACCCTTCCATCATACCATTTTTATCAGGGTTTTCAAACAGTACTTTTCTTACACTTCCAATGTTCCCATTTGTAAATTCCTGCATCTTTTTATAACTTAAGTTTCTTAACTGTTTATTTCTTTCGTTGCGTATTGCAACAGGTACAACAGGTTTAATGGTAAGTGCCTGTGTATTGTTGCGCTCAGAATATGTAAACACATGCAGGTAACTAATGTCCATCTCTTTTAAAAAGCAAATTGTTTCCATAAAATCTTCATCCGTTTCGCCTGGAGAGCCCACGATAACGTCTGCACCAATAGCACAATGGGGCATCATCTTTTTTATAAACAATATCCGCTCAGCATATAACTCTTTTGTATATCGCCGCTTCATCAACCGTAAAATTTTATTGCTGCCGCTTTGCAAAGGGATGTGAAAATGGGGCATAAATTTTTTACTCATTGCTACAAACTCAATCATTTCTTTTGTCAGCAGGTTTGGCTCTATCGACGATATGCGGAACCGGTCAATCCCCTCAATTGTATCCAATGCTTTCACAAGATCAAAAAAAGATTCAGTGGCCTTTTTTCCGCCCATTAAACCTTTCCCAAAATCGCCGAGGTTAATACCGGTCAACACAATTTCCTTCGTTCCATTTGCAGCTATTGCCTTTACATCTTCCAAAACATTTTCTATGCTGTTGCTCCGGCTTTTACCACGTGCCATGGGGATGGTACAAAATGAGCAGTTATAATCGCAGCCATCCTGCACTTTTAAAAATACCCTAACCCTATCGTTAATGGAATGTGAAGCAGTGAATTCATTGACATCTTCAATATCGCAACTGCAAATTTTTGCAGCATCTCCTTTTGAAATGCCTTTAAGGTGTTCGGCAATATTAAATTTTTCGGCAGCGCCAAGCACAAGGTCAACACCCGGTATTGCTGCAATTTCCTGCGGCTTTAGCTGGGCATAACAACCGGTAATTACCACCATTGCTCCAGGGGCTTTGCGTTGTATGCGCCTTACCAGCATACGGCATTCTTTGTCTGCATTTTCTGTTACAGAACAGGTGTTAATTACGTAAACGTCTGCCACTTCCGTAAACTCCTTTTTTTGAAATCCATGGTTTTCTAAAAGCCGCCCGATGGAAGATGTTTCAGAAAAATTAAGCTTACACCCCAGCGTATGTAAGGCCACTGTTTTATTCATTTTGTAAAGATACAAAGCCTGCCTTATTGCGTTGCTACAACATTGCAGGCGCCATCAAAATTGTTAGTGAAAAGTTATAAAAGCCTGTAAAGTTTCTGCAGGTAAAAAGAGGTATAAAATTGCGGGTGAACACAACAAGTATTAGTTTGTAGATTTGCCCATGTTAAAAAAATACATTCCTTACTTTGTATTATTGGGTGCTGGTTTTTTGCTGTGGTTTATAAGAACGCATCAAGCCAGCAGTTATCCAAAACCAAAAAATACAAACACAACCGTTGAGTTGCCTGATGTAAATACATCAGCATCTTTTAACCGGAATGCACACCATATTATTTACAGCAAACATGCCCGTTGCCGCATGGGTTGCAGGCATATTGATGAAAGTGAGGTAGAAGAAATATTACAAAAAGGAACGGTAAACGCCGGTAAAATACATGAAGATACAAGGGGTAAAACATATCCGCTTGAAGGGGAAACACACGACAGGCAACATGTTCGCATTGTTTTTGCACCTAAAGGAAACGATGCAGTTGAAGTGGTTACCTGTATTGACCTGGATACAGAATGGCCTTGTGATTGTAAGTAGTTTTACAATTTTTGCGTGCATAAAACATCGTAAGTTTGCGGCCTAACGATTGATAAATATAATCTCATGAAAATAAAATCTACCCTGGCAAAGCCCTTTGCCGGTTATATTTATAAACAAATAAAAAAAGGAATGTTTACTGCTGTGGAAGATCAGCTATCTATTTTTACAGACCTTATTAAAACTGCAGCTAAAACAGAATTTGGTAAAGAACATCAGTTTGAAAATATCAAAAGCCCGGAGGATTTTATCAGGCAGGTACCCATCAGGGACTATGAGCAATTTAAACCCTACATCGAAAAGATAAAGCAGGGCAAACACAACATTTTATGGAAGGGCCAGCCCATTTATTTTGCAAAAACAAGCGGCACTACCAGCGGCGTAAAATATATACCCATTTCTAAAGAATCCATACCCAACCACATCAACACTGCACGCAATGCTTTGCTGTGCTACATGAGTGAAACAGGCAACACAAAATTTGCGGATGGTAAATTGATTTTTTTGAGTGGTTCCCCTGAATTGGAGCGTATTGGCGGTGTGCCTACTGGCAGGTTAAGCGGCATTGTAAACCACCATGTGCCAAGATACTTAAGGGCTAACCAGTTGCCCAACTATGAAACCAATTGCATTGAAGAGTGGGAAGAAAAATTAGATAAGATTGTTGAGGAAACCATTGATCAGAATATGACATTGATAAGCGGTATACCACCTTGGATGCAAATGTACTTTGACAGGCTTACTGAAAAAAGCGGCAAAAAGATAAGCGATTTATTTCCCAATTTTAGTGTGATGGTACAAGGTGGAGTGAACTTTGAACCTTATAAGGCAAAGCTTTATGAAAGCATTGGCCGTAAAGTGGATTGCATAGAATTGTACCCGGCTAGCGAAGGTTTCTTTGCATTTCAGGATTCGCAGCAGGAAGAAGGGCTGTTGTTAAATACCGACAGTGGTATTTATTTTGAGTTTGTGCCTGCGGGTGAAATCTTTTCGGCCAACCCTACACGGCTTGGTTTAAAAGATGTGAAAACCGGAGAAAATTATGCACTCATCATCAGCAACAACGCTGGTTTGTGGGCATACAATATTGGTGACACAATTAAATTTTTGTCAACCAATCCATACCGGATTGTGGTTACCGGGCGTACCAAACATTTTATCAGCGCTTTTGGGGAACACGTTATTGGGGAAGAAGTGGAGTCTGCTTTGATGAAGGCAGCAAAAGAAGAAAACGTACACATTACTGAATTTACGGTAGCCCCGATGATTGCCCGTGATGCAGGCAAAAGTTTTCATGAATGGTTTGTTGAGTTTGAAACTTCTCCCAAAGACCTTACCGCTTTTGCCAAGAAAGTAGATGATAACCTGCGTGAAAAAAATGTATACTACGATGACCTTGTTGGCGGCAATATTTTACAGCAGTTAAAAATTGCACCGGTGAAGAAAAATGGCTTTATTGATTATATGAAAAGCGTTGGTAAACTTGGCGGACAAAACAAAGTACCAAGGTTGAGCAATGACCGTAAAATAGCAGAAGAGCTTCAAACTTTTGTGAGCTGAAAATTTCATTACTGTCTAAATTTCCAATTACTTCAGCAACACAGAAAAAACACAAATGAATAAAATTGTTCGTTTCATTCAGCAGTTTTATTTAAAAAAATATATACATTTGCATCTCTTGATTAAAAAAATCAAAAGTGAACAGCAAAAAAACAAATACAACATATCCACTTAGCCTTACAGCATTTGCAAGTATGGCAATATGCCCCCGACGCCGACCTGGTTGCTGATAGGCCGAGCAATTAAAAACTGCCCCTGTCAGTGAAAAAATCTCCAAAAACAGGTTCTTACAAAATTTTATTTTTACATACCCAATTCAATTTTTTACAATTGGAAACCAATAATATTATAGTCAGGGTTGCCACGTCTGTCGACAGCCATTATGCTACAACCATCACAGATGAAATGCAATCATCTGCACAGGCAAGGGGCACCGGTATTGCAAAACGTTCCCCTGAATACATCGAAAAAAAAATCAACGAAGGCAAAGCTGTTATAGCCGTTACTACTGATGGCACGTGGGTTGGCTTTTGTTATATAGAAGCTTGGGGGCATGATCAGTTTGTAGCCAACAGCGGCCTTATTGTGGCACCTGCGTTTAGAAAAAGCGGTGTAGCCAAACAAATAAAACGCAGGATATTTGACCTATCCAAAGAACGATATCCACACTCCAAAATATTTGGGCTTACCACAGGCCTTGCTGTAATGAAAATCAACAGTGACCTGGGTTACGAGCCGGTAACCTACTCTGAGTTAACAGATGATGAAGAGTTTTGGGCAGGCTGTAAAAGCTGCGTAAACTTTGATATCTTAATGAGCAAAGAGCGAAAGAATTGTATGTGCACAGCAATGTTGTACGATCCCGCCGACCACTACGAGCCAGAAGAAACAAAAGAAGATTTTAAACAGCATTCCAAATTATATGAACGCTTTATGCATGTTAAGCAAAGCAGATTATTAAAAGTGCTGAAGAAAAAAGATGGAGGTGGCAGTTTGCCGAAATCATTGTTAAGGTATTTTAATTTGCTCTAAAATTTATTTATATGGATAATAAGGATGGTAACCAAAGCACAGCTACAAGCCATGGTGCAAAACAAAAAATTGTGTTGGGCTTTAGCGGGGGATTGGATACATCCTTTTGTGTGAAGTATTTAACAGAAGATAAAAATTATGAAGTTCATTCTGTTATCGTTAACACCGGTGGTTTTAATGCTGAGGAATTGGAAGCGATAGAAGCACATGCGTACAAATTAGGCGTTACAACCCACACTGCTGTGGATGCCGTTAAAGATTATTACGATACCATTATTAAATACCTGGTTTTTGGAAATTGTTTAAAAAATAATACCTATCCCCTAAGCGTAAGTGCCGAGCGGTTAAGCCAGGCTTTGCACATAGCTGCACATGCCAGGGCCTTACATGCAGATGGTGTGGCGCATGGCAGTACAGGCGCCGGAAATGACCAGGTAAGGTTCGATATGATCTTTCATATTTTAATACCCGGCGTTGAAATTATTACCCCCATCCGGGACTTAAAATTAAGCCGTGAACAAGAGATAAGTTACCTGAAAGAAAAGGGCGTTGACATGAATTTTGATAAGGCAGTTTATTCCATCAACAAGGGCCTTTGGGGTACAAGCGTAGGTGGAAAGGAAACTTTAAAAAGCAAAGGTATTTTACCAGGATCAGCATGGCCAACGCAGGTTACAAAAACAGCGGCAGAAGAAATAAAGCTTGGTTTTGTAAAAGGTGAACTGGCAACAGTAAACGATAAAGACTTTGAACATCCAACAGCCGCAATACATTACTTGCAGGGCATTGCAGGGCCTTTCGGTATCGGCAGGGATATACATGTTGGCGATACCATCATTGGTATAAAAGGAAGGGTTGGTTTTGAAGCGGCGGCACCCATGGTAATTTTAAAAGCCCACCATGCGCTTGAAAAACATGTGCTTACCAAATGGCAGTTAAACTGGAAAGACCAACTTGCATTATTTTATGGTAACTGGCTTCATGAAGGGCAAATAATGGACCCTGTGATGAGGGACATAGAAGCCTTTTTTATAAATAGCCAGCAACAGGTTACCGGTAACGTTTTTGTACAATTGATGCCTTATCATTTTCAGGTAATTGGCATTGAATCCGACAATGATTTAATGAGTGACAAGTTTGGAAAATATGGCGAAATGAACACCGGCTTTACCGGTGAAGATGTAAGGGGCTTTAGCAAAATCTTTGGCAACCAAACTTCTATTTATCACAAGGTTAAAGAAGCTAACCATGGTAAATAAAATAAGGGCGGGTATTATTGGTGGTGCAGGGTATACCGGCGGCGAACTGCTTCGGTTACTCATTAACAACCCCTTTATTGAAATTAAGTTTGTTCAAAGTCAAAGCAATGCCGGCAATAATATCAGCCAGGTGCACCATGATCTTCTGGGAGAAACTGAACTAACTTTTTCTGCAGTTATCAGCCATGATATTGATGTGCTTTTTTTATGTGTTGGCCACGGCGATGCCATCAAATTTTTATCAACCAACACTATTGATGACAGCATTAAAATTATAGACCTGAGCCAGGATTTCAGGCTTGCCGCCAATGCCGTGTTTAATGGCCGCACTTTCGTGTATGGCTTACCGGAAGTAAATAAAGAAGCCATTAAAAAAGCGAATAATATTGCAAACCCCGGCTGCTTTGCCACTGCTATTCAGTTAGGTTTATTGCCCCTTGCCAAGGCCGGGTTATTGCAGGATGCCTACACAACAGGTATTACAGGCTCTACCGGTGCCGGACAAAGCCTTAGCACAACATCACACTTTAGCTGGCGCACCAATAATATACAGGCTTATAAAACGCTAACCCACCAGCACCTTAATGAAATTGGGCAAACGCTTTTTCAATTAAACCCGGCAGTAAAACCCACTGTTAATTTTATTCCATGGAGGGGTGATTTTGCCCGGGGTATTTTCATCAGCTCACAATTAAAATGCAGCCTTGGCATTGATGAACTTACTGAATTGTACCAAACCTATTATGCTACCCATCCTTTTGTTTCGCTTAGTAAAGCACCTATCTTTTTAAAACAGGTAATCAATACCAATAAATGTGTAGTGCAGTTAGAAAAAGAAGGCGGTCAATTGGTGGTACATTCAGCAATTGACAACCTTTTAAAAGGTGCTAGCGGACAAGCGATTCAAAACATGAACCTGATGTTTGGCTTGGATGAAACTGCCGGCTTGAAATTAAAGGCTGCAGCATTTTAGTTTTTAAAACATACACCCGATAATTAAAACGCAATGAAACTTTTTGATGTATACCCTTTAAATGATATTGTTATCGAAAAGGGGCAAGGCTGTTATGTTTGGGATGATAAAGGACAAAAGTACCTTGACCTATATGGTGGCCATGCTGTTATTTCTATCGGCCACACACACCCGCATTATGTACAGCGTTTAGAAACACAATTGCACAAAGTGGGCTTTTATTCAAACTCTGTAAAAATCCCTTTGCAGGTGCAACTGGCAGAAAAATTAGGGCAGGTATCTGGTAAAGAAGATTACCAGTTGTTCCTCTGCAACTCTGGTGCAGAAGCGAATGAAAATGCGTTAAAGCTGGCGTCGTTTTATAATGGCAGAAAAAAAATCATAGCGTTCAGAAAGTCTTTCCATGGCCGCACTTCCCTTGCTGTTGCCGTAACTGATAATCCAAATATTGTTGCGCCGGTGAACCAAAACGACAATGTTATCTTTTTACCTTTTAATGATGAAGCCGCACTGGAAGCGGCTTTTCAGCAGCATGAAATATCTTCTGTAATTATAGAAGGTATACAGGGTGTCGGTGGTATCAATGTTTCTTCGGATGCATTTCTGCAAAAAATAAGGGATTTATGCGATACATACAATGCTGTTTTTATTGCCGATGCCGTGCAATGTGGCTATGGCCGCACCGGTAAGTTTTATGCCCATGACCACAGCGGTGTAAATGCGGATATTTATACCATGGCTAAAGGAATGGGCAATGGTTTTCCTGTTGCAGGTATCTCCATTTCCCCTAAAATACAGCCGCACTATTTTATGCTGGGTACAACGTTTGGCGGCAATCATTTAGCATGCGCCGCAGCCCTTGCCGTGCTGGAAGTAATGGATACAGATGCCCTGATGAAAAACGCTGCCGAAGTGGGGGATTACCTCATCCGGGAATTAAACCAACTACCACGGATAAACGAAGTAAGGGGCCGTGGGCTTATGATAGGCATAGATTTACCAGATGATTTAAAAGCAGTAAAAAAGAACCTGTTGTTTAAGCATAAAATTTTTACCGGCGAAGCAAAGCCCAATGTGATAAGGTTGCTGCCAGCGTTAAATATTACAAAGGTGGAAGCCGATATATTTTTGGAAGCGTTTAGAGAAGAGCTTAATGCTTAAAGCAAAAAGATTAAAGCATAGAGCATAGTGCTTAAAGCACATTTCTTTTAATTTTTTGAGGTATGAGGGATTACAAAAAGTATGATGTTTGGATTAAATCCCATGAACTTGTATTGCTTACTTACAATCATATTTTAATATGCTTTCCGGCAACTGAGCAGTATGATCTCCTTTCGCAATTAAAAAGAGCAGCTTATCCAATTCCTTTAAATATAGCCGAAGGGTGTGGACGCAAAAACCGACAAAGATTTTGTTCATTTTCTTGATATTGCTTTTGGGACCAGCGCAGGAAGCTGAGTATTGTTTATTCCTTGCTGGTGATTTAAAGTATATTAATACAGAACTTTATCAATTAGCAAACAGTAAAGTAAATGCTGTTAAAGCAATGCTCATAAATTTAATAAAATCAATCAGGAAATAACTATTAATTAATCATACTGTTTGCTCTTAGCTTTAAGCATTTCGCTTTCTGTTTTAAGCCTTCAGCCTTCAGCCTAACAATGAAACATTTTATTTCTGTAAACGATGTATCGGATATCAACGCACTGGTTGCAAAAGCACTGGCATATAAAAAAAATCCTTTTGCTGAGAGGAACCTCGGAGCAGATAAACGCATTGGCCTGTTGTTTTTAAACCCAAGTCTGCGTACCCGTTTAAGCACACAGGTGGCTGCAAAAAACCTTGGTATGGAAGCCATTGTTTTTAATGTAGATAAAGAAGGCTGGGCACTGGAATTTGAAGAAGGTGCAATAATGAGCGGTAACACTGTAGAGCATGTAAAAGATGCGGCACCTGTATTAGGACAATATTTTGATATCTTATGCATACGCACTTTTCCTTCTTTAAAAAACAGGGAAGATGATTACAGCGAATTGGTGATGAACTCATTTGTGCAATATGCCGGCGTACCCATCATCAGTTTGGAAAGTGCAACACTGCATCCGCTGCAATCTTTAACTGATATACTTACCATTGTAGAAGCAACGACTGACTTCACGGCACAAGGTTCCGGTCTTTTATCGGGAGGTGCTGAGGACAGTAAGCCACGACCGAAAATAGTACTGACATGGGCACCCCATGTAAAGCCATTACCGCAATGTGTAGCCAATTCTTTTTCACAGTGGGTTAATGCCTGGGGAGCAGCAGATTTTGTAATCACACACCCCGAACATTATGAGCTGGCAGACACCTACACAAAAGGCGCAACCATCATTACCAACCAAAACGAAGCTTTGCAAAACGCCGATTTTGTTTATGTAAAAAACTGGAGTACCTACAATGATTATGGAAAAATTTACAGCAATGACCCTGGATGGATGCTTACGGAAGAGAAGTTGAAACTGACCAATAATGCAAGGGTTATGCACTGCCTGCCGGTACGCAGAAATGTAGAATTGAGTGATGAAATATTGGACAGCGAAAACAGCCTCGTTACAAAACAGGCTGGTAACAGGGTGTGGGCAGCACAAGCAATAATTTCAGAAATATTAAACGGACTGTGATGGAGCAACTCTTTATAATAAAAATTGGTGGAAATGTTATTGACAATACCAGTGCACTACAAACTTTTTTAACAAATTTTGCTTCTATAAAAGCAAAAAAAATCCTGGTACACGGAGGGGGAAAAATCGCCACCAAAATTGGTGATCAATTAGGTATTCAATCCAATTATGTAGATGGAAGAAGGATTACAGATGAAGCTACAATCGATCTGGTAACAATGGTGTTTGGTGGGTTGGTAAATAAAAGAATCGTTGTAAGATTGCAATCCTTAAACTGTGATGCCATTGGATTAACCGGTGCAGATGGAAATATTATACCAGCAGTAAAAAGACCTGTAAAGGATATTGATTATGGCTTTGTAGGGGATATTGTGAAAGAGAAAATAGCAGTAAAAAATTTAGAAGTATTGCTGGCAAATAATTTCACCTTAGTCATCGCACCACTAACACACGACGGCAACGGGCAAATGCTGAATACTAATGCCGATACAGTTGCATCATCACTAGCTGTAGCTTTATCAAACCATTATACTGTAAGACTGATCTATTGTTTTGAAAAGAATGGTGTGCTGGAAAATATGGAAGATGATAGTTCAGTGATTACATTAATTACCAAAGAAAAGTACCAGCAACTTGTAGCCGGTAAAAAATTGTTTGATGGCATACTGCCAAAAATTGACAATGCATTTGCAGCCATCAATAATGGCGTAAAGGAAGTATTGATAGGCCATGCAAATGACCTGCTGCAAAACATTACTCAAGAAACAAAAGGAACATTAATAAAATGATGACAACAAACGAATTGTTCAACGAAGCAGTTAGCTTGCTAAAGCAACTCATTGCAACACCATCTTTCTCAAAAGAAGAAAACGATACTGCCGAAATTATTTGTGCCTTCTTTAAAAAACACCAGGTGCCTTTTGCAAGGGTGGGCAATAATATTTATGCAAAAAACAAACAGTACGATGGCAGCAAACCTTCTATCCTTTTAAACTCACACCACGATACGGTACTGCCCAACAAAGGCTATACCCTTGACCCATTTACCCCTGTTGAAAAAGAGGGTAAATTATTTGGTTTGGGAAGCAACGATGCTGGTGGTTGCCTGGTTTCGTTAATGGCAACATTTTTACATTTTTACAACCAGGAAAATACGGCACACAACGTGGTTTTTGCGGCAAGTGCAGAGGAAGAAATCAGTGGGGTAAATGGTATAGAGCTGGTATTGCCTTACCTGGGCAATATTGATTTCGGCATTGTTGGCGAACCCACAAAACTGGAAATGGCCGTGGCAGAAAGGGGCCTTATGGTAATTGATTGCCTGGCCGTTGGCAGGGCAGGCCACGCCGCAAGAAACGAAGGGGAGAATGCTTTGTACAAAGCCGCAGATGATATCAACTGGATAAGAAATTACAGGTTTGATAAGGTAAGCAGCCTGCTCGGCGAAAGCCGGCTAACCGTTACCGTTATTGATACCGATAACAAACAACATAACGTGGTGCCGGCACAGTGCAAATTTGTTATTGATGTACGGGTAAATGAACTGTATACTTTTGATGAAATACTGGAGGCATTAAAAACCAATCTTAAAAGCCAGTTTAAACCCAGGACAACCAGGATGAAATCAACTGCCATTGCATTAACACATCCGTTGGTGTTGGCGGGCATACAATTGGGCAAAGGATATTACGGTTCGCCAACAACATCGGATAAAGCGCTGATGCCTTTCCCTACTTTAAAAATGGGCCCCGGTGATAGCGCCAGAAGCCATACCGCAGATGAATTTATTTACCTCGATGAAATTAAAAACGGTATTGACACGTATATAAAAATGGTGGAACAGATGTTATAAAAAAATGTATGGTTTTTTGTTTTGGATTGGTTCAACATCAAATAAAGAATTCAATCAACCATTAATTACCCATAAACTAAAAACAGTAAATCAACAAAAAAAACAGCAGTATGAAACTCTGGCAAAAAGATAATCAAAACACCCTTTCAGGGGATAAGGGCGTCGAAAAATTTACCGTTGGTAACGACCGTGACCTTGATATTTACCTTGCCCCTTTTGATGTGCTTGGCTCCTTGGCGCATACCAAAATGCTGGAGAGTGTCGGCCTGCTTACCAAAGATGAACTTAACATGTTGGAAGTTGAATTAAAAAATATTTATCACCTTATTGCTAAAGGTGGTTTTGTGTTGGATGATGGTGTTGAAGACATACACTCACAAGTGGAATTAATGCTGACCCAAAAGCTTGGCGATACCGGTAAAAAAATCCATAGCGCAAGAAGCCGTAATGACCAGGTGCTGGTAGATTTAAAATTGTTTGTAAGAAGTGAAATTGAAAAAATAGTACTTGCTACTAAAGGTTTTTTTGATTTGCTGATAAGCCAAAGCGAAAAATACAAGGCTGATTTATTGCCCGGCTACACCCACCTGCAACTGGCCATGCCATCCTCTTTTGGGTTATGGTTTGGCGCTTATGCAGAAAGCCTGGCGGATGATTTAATTACCCTGGAAGCGGCATACCAGATTGTAAATAAAAACCCGTTGGGCTCTGCTGCTGGTTACGGTTCTTCCTTTCCTATCAACAGAACAATGACCACACAACTGCTGGGTTTTGATGACCTCAATTACAATGTAGTATACGCCCAAATGGGCCGTGGCAAAACAGAACGTGTCGTTGCGGCTGCAATCGCAAATATCGCAGCAACCCTATCCAAACTCAGTATGGACGCCTGTTTATACCTTAACCAAAATTTTTCCTTCATCAGTTTTCCAGACGGGTTAACTACCGGCAGCAGCATTATGCCGCATAAAAAAAACCCCGATGTTTTTGAGCTCATCCGCTCCCATTGTAACCGCATACAGGCATTGCCCAATGAAATTATGCTCATGACAACCAACCTGCCATCAGGTTATCAGCGTGACCTGCAATTGCTAAAAGAGCACATCATACCAGCATTTGAAAACCTAAATGCCTGCTTAAAAATGGCCGCTTTAATGATAAGCAACATACAGGTAAAAAAAAATTTGCTGCTGGATAAAAAGTATACTTTTTTGTTTAGTGTGGAAGAAGTGAACAAGCTGGTTGTAGCAGGAATGCCTTTTAGGGATGCCTATAAAAAAATAGGGCTTGATATTGAAGCAGGCAATTTTACCTACACTGTTGAAACTGCACACACCCACGAAGGCTCCATCGGCAACCTTTGTAACCAGCAAATTAAAACAATGATGGAGGAGGTTATAAAAAAATACAATTTCCAAAAAGTACATACGGCTATTGAAAATTTATTAGCTTAAATTTTAATAGTGCTTCAGTTAAATTATGAAAATACCAGCTAATATTTTCATGGCAATATTGTTGTGTCGCAATCCGTTCATCCGCATACCTATGTGGATCTTTTATTACAATAATATGGGCAGTATCATTTGCAGAAAGCTCTTTCATTGGCAGCAGCCTGCGTTTATATAAAATGGCTTTATAAAACCAACTTCCACTCAACGAAAGTTTCAATTACATTAAGTATATCTTACCTTAAAATTATAAATCACTTGCCATGTTAAAACAACCAATATACCTTCTGTTCATCTTTACAATAATTATAAGTACCGCCTGCAAAAAAGGTAATAAGGGCCCAAACCCAACAGGGCCGCCGGTGCCTGTGCCTGCTACTTTTTTACACACTGCTGCAAAAAAAATTATTGATAGTACGGGTAACCAAATTATGCTAAGGGGCATTGCTTTTGGTAACGAAGTCTGGAGTGATAAAGAAATTCCCAACACACACCACACCGAAGAAGATTTTATAAGGGTGAAGGCCATGGGCATGAACGTAATTCGTTTTTACATGAACTATAAAACTTTCGAAAATGATGATGCCCCTTATCAGTACAAACAAACAGGGTGGAACTGGCTTGATAAAAATATAGCCTGGGCAAAAAAATACGGCATCTATCTTATTTTAAATATGCATGTACCGCAGGGTGGGTTTCAATCGCAGGGCGATGGGGATGCGTTGTGGGATATTACTTCAAATCAGCAAAGGCTTACAGCTTTATGGAAAGCAATTGCAGACAAATATAAAAATGAACCGCAGATAGCAGGCTTTGGTTTAGTGAACGAACCCTTTGCCCCTAAATCAAAACAGCAGTGGCAGCAGCTTGCACAAAATATAACCACCGAAATTCGTGCTGCAGATAAACAGCATATTATTTTTATAGAACGCACTTCCATAAAAAATGTAAATGAAGAAGATGCTGATTTAAACTTTGCCGTGGTAAACGATAATAACACGGTGTACGAATTTCACCTGTACGATCCGTTTCAATTTACACACCAGTTATTTAGCTGGGCTAAATTAGGCGATGGTGGTAAATACCCTGATGAAAATATTGTAAGTGCCGGCAGCAGTACCTGGTACACCGCTACTTTTAATAACCCAAACGTAAATAGCGGCAGCAGCGACTGGAAATATTTTGAAGGCGATAAATATAAAATTACTGACCCTGAAATTAAACTGGGCGTTCCTGCATTAGTGGGCGCCGGAGTGGGTGGCAAAGTTTATTTCGATGATATTGTTATTAAAGAATTTGATGCTGCAGGTAACTTTGTACAAAATATTTTATCCTCTGGCCTGGATGATTTAAATGGCTGGGGTTACTGGAGCAGTAACAATACTGGCAGTTTTGAATTGTCTGCCCAGGTTGGCCACAGCAATAATACAAGCATTGTAATAAGTGGCAATACCGCAGATTGCAACACCAGCAACTACCTCAATATGTTTGAGGCAAAACAAAACTATTATTATCAAATCAATGGCTGGATGAAGGGTGAAAACGTTGCCACAACAGCCGCCTGCAAATTGCGCATTGATCTGTTGACCACCACCGGTGCTATTTACGCAAGAAACAAAGCACTTTTAGCTGCTGCCATCAAAAAATATACGGACTGGGCCAACATAAAAAATGTACCGCTGTACATGGGCGAATTTGGCGCAGGCATTCATTGTTTTGAAAATAATAAAGGTGGCCTGCAATGGGTTACGGATATGATTGATATAGCCGAAGCCAACAGTATCCATTTTACATATCATGTTTACCACGAGGATAGTTTTGGATTGTATTTAGGTTACGGGACTTTGCCAGATCCGGGCAAAGTAAATCAGCCATTGATTGATTTGTTTACAGTAAAACTTAAATAGTTACAGCATTTTGATAAAAGCGATAATATTAAAAATGGGCATTTTAAAAAGAAGGGGTTCTAAATGTTACCAGCACAAGTAAATATATTTGCACAACTTTTTTTACCGTCTTACATCATTTGTTTTATTGAAAGATTATTTGCTATTTATTGATACGGAGGCTACCGGCCTTCCAAAAAAATGGTACCTGCCTTATCATGTAAGGGGCAATTGGCCACAGCCTATTCAGCTATCATGGGTAGTATTTACAAGTAATGGTAAAAAGGTAAAAGAACAAGATCATTATGTAAACGATTTGTACACCAGCATAACACCTGCTGCCCACGCTATACATGGCATTACAAAAGAATTTTTAAAAGAAAAAGGGATCACTACAGTCGATGCTTTGGAGATGCTTTCCGAAGATTTAAATAAATACCAACCCATGGTGATCGGCCATTTTCTTGAGTTTGATTATCATCTTGTCAGTGCAGCATACCACCGGCAGCAAATGGAAAACCCCATAGAAAAGTTGCCCACCTTTTGCATTATGAAAGCCTCGCAAAACCTGCAGCAAAACCCCCATAGTAAATTTTTACGCCTTGGCGAATTATACCAGCTTCTTTTCAAAAAGCCTCTGCAGCACCAGCACAATGCCATCAATGATGCCTCCGCAACTGCCGAATGCTTTTTTGAATTGGTCAGGAAAAATGAAATAAAATCTTTTAACCAACCGCCGATTACAATACCGGAAAAGGAAAGGATAAACACAACATTTGGCTGGCTTATAGCCGTATTGCTTATTTTATTCAGCGCACTGCTAATCGCTTTTTTTTATGGATAACCGTTATGATTTTTTAAAAAACATTTTGCCTTTTAGTTTACTTCCGGATGGTGTGCTGCAACATACAGCAACACTGCTGGGAGAAATACTATATAAAAAAGATGGCATAATTTACCGCCAGGAAGTTACCAGGTTAAAGGGCATTGATATTATTGCAGAAGGGGAATATGAAGTGTTTTTTTACGACAGTAACCATAATAAAAGGCTTACCGAAATTTTTAAAAGAGGTGATTGTTACGGCGGTATTTCAGAACTGTTGAATGGTAAAAAATCCCTTTGCACTGTTAGCGTAAAAAAAGATACCCTGGTATATACCCTTCCCCGGAAGGCTTTTGCGGCTTTGTGTAAAAACCATGATGCATTTTATCAGCACTTTACAGACTCTTTCGGGCAGCATATGCTTAATGAAGAGTTTGCCCACTTTTATAAAAACCCGGCTGGTTTTGAAAGAAGTTTTATCACTTCAGAACAGTTATACAGCCGCCGTATAGAAAGCATTGAGTACCGCCAAATCGTTTCGTGCCAGATGGACACACCGGTTTACCAGGCAGCTATTGTAATGCAGCAACAAAAAATCAGTTGTCTTTTTGTAAAAAACGAAGCTGGCGATATTGCAGGTTTTGTAACCGATATCACCATCAGGGATAATGTGGTGGCAACGCAGGCAAGTTATGAAAGCCCCGTTGGCAGCATCATGGATACGCCGGTTGAATCCATCAACATACATGCATTTGTTTACGAAGCAGTGCTTAGCATGTTCCGTACCAAAACAAGGTATATGCTGGTTGAAAAAAATGGCGTTTACATTGGCTTTATAAGCCGTAACAAATTATTGAGTGAGCAGGGCCAGTCGCCACTTGTATTTATCCAATCTGTAAAACAGGCATTATCCATTGAGGAATTAAAACGCAAGTGGGAGACCGTACCACAGCTTGTTGCACAGTTGCTGGACCGTGGCGTACATGCTGCCATTGTAAACCAGGTCATTACTACTGTGTCGGATACCATAGCTTTAAAGGTGATAGAAACGGTGATCAAAGAAATGGGCAAGCCACCGGCAAAGTTTGTATATATAGTGCTGGGCAGCGAAGGCCGTAAAGAGCAAACCTTAAAAACCGATCAGGACAATGCCATCATTTATGAAGACAAAGCCAATGAGCACAGAGAAGAAGTGAGGGAATATTTTCTTGAATTTGCCACGCAGGTATCGGGGCACCTTAATACCATTGGCTTTAGTTATTGCACCGGTGGCTTTATGGCACAAAACCCCAAATGGACCCACTCCTTATCCCATTGGAAAAAAAATTATGAATGCTGGATGAATGAAAGTGTGCCTGAAACCGTAATGCAGATTGCCACTTTTTTTGATTGCAGGTACCTGTTCGGCGACGAGGCCATCATTAAAGAATTACAGGCATTTTTAGATGAACAACTGGTTAACCCCATGGAGCGGTTGTATCATTTTATGGCCAAAAATGCTTTACAGTATGAGGCACCCCTTACGTCTTTTTTCAAAAATATACGCACTTTTAAAGTGGCCGAAAAAGAAGTGTTTGACATAAAGAAGGCAATGACGCCCATTGTGGATTTGGTAAGGGTGTATGCGTTAAAAAACCGGATATTTGAACCCAACACCGGTGAACGTTTAAAGGCTTTAAAAGATAAACAGGTATTTACAGAAAAGGAATCTACCGAACTGCTTCAATCCTATTATTACCTGATGGGGCTAAGGTTAAAAACCCAATCGCAGCAAATTATAGAAGAGCAGGCAGAACCCAACAATTACATTATGCCACAACAACTTACCCGGATAGACCAGCTTACATTAAAGGAAATTTTTAAAACCATTGAGAATTTTCAGCAACGCATCCGCATACAATTTACGGGCAACCTTTTAGGGTAATGTTTTGGTAAGATGTAAAGTAAATAAGTTAATCAGCCTTTCTATTTTCCGCAACCCTTTGCCCCCGGTGCTTTGTAACAATTTATCTGTAATTTGCCCGATCAAAAATCAGCCACCTGTAAAAGATAATTAACCATATTTTTTACAGCATTAAAACAACAACTATGTCGGATCCTATACAAAAAAAACGAATCGCCATATTCGGCTCCACGGGTTCCATCGGTACGCAGGCATTGGAGGTTATCCGTGCCAACCCAAATTATTTTGAAGCAGAAATTTTAACCGCACATAATAACGATGACCTTCTTATAGCGCAGGCGCTTGAATTTAAACCCAATGCAGTAGTAATTGGAGATGATAAAAAATACGGCAAGGTTAAAGAAGCCCTTTCTGCCACCAACACCAAAGTTTTTGCAGGCGACGCGGCATTGGAAGAAGTAGCAGACTTTGACAGTTATGATATGATGCTTGCGGGCATTGTGGGGTTTGCAGGTTTAAAGCCGGTTTTAAAAGCAGTTAATAATGGTAAAACTGTAGGACTTGCCAATAAGGAAACGCTGGTGGTTGCCGGGGATATTGTAATGCAAAAAGCCATGCAAAAAAAGGCGCCCATCATCCCGGTAGATAGTGAGCATTCTGCCATTTTTCAATGCCTTATCGGAGAGGGCAGAAATAAAATTGAAAAGATAATACTTACTGCAAGCGGTGGCCCCTTCCTGGGCAAGAAACCAAACTTTTTAGTGAATGTTAAACGCCACCATGCATTGCAACACCCTAACTGGACAATGGGTGCAAAAATAAGTATAGACTCTGCAACCCTTATGAATAAAGGGCTGGAGATGATTGAGGCCAAATGGCTATTTAATTTACACCCCCAGCAAATACAAGTGGTGGTGCACCCGCAAAGTGTAATACACAGTATGGTGCAGTTTGAAGATGGCAGCATGAAAGCGCAAATGGGCTTGCCGGATATGAAGTTGCCCATTCAATATGCCATGACTTTTCCACAGCGTATAAAAAATGATTTTCCCCGGCTGGAGTTTAAAAAGTACCCCACCCTCTCGTTTGAAGAACCTGATTTAAAAACCTTCAGAAATCTGGCGTTGGCCACAGAAGCATTGTTTAAAGGGGGCAACATGCCCTGCATTTTAAACGCTGCCAACGAGATTGCCGTATGGGCATTTCTACACAACCGCATTGGCTTTTTAGACATCACCGCCATGGTGGAACAAACGATGGAGAAGGTAAGTTTTATTGAAAAACCCACACTGGAACAATATTTTGAAAGCGATGGTGAAGCCCGTAATTTTGCGGCGTCCCTCATTAAAATGTAAGGCCTTAAAACCGGTAACCTTCGTAAACTTTCAAGCTACAAGGTTGTTTTTTCACAACAGTATATGTATAACACGTTAGAAAACGTTACTAAAAAATAGTAAACATCTTTATGCAATTATTAGCGATAAACTGGCCAGGCGCAGGGTTAATGGCCGCTCAACTCATACTCTCCCTTTCTATACTGGTGGTGCTGCACGAATTCGGGCATTACATTACTGCAAAGTGGTTTAAATGCCGGGTAGATAAATTTTATCTTTTTTTTGATCCATGGTTTTCCTTGGTGAAGAAGAAAATAGGTGAAACCGAATATGGCATTGGCTGGCTACCCCTGGGCGGCTATGTAAAAATTGCCGGTATGGTAGATGAGAGCATGGATAAGGAAACGCTTAAATCGCCACCCAAGCCATGGGAGTTTCGCAGTAAGCCTGCCTGGCAACGGTTAATAATTATGCTGGGCGGTGTTACCGTAAATGTGCTGCTGGCATTTTTTATTTATGCTATGCTGATGTTTGTTTGGGGCGAAACCAAAACAGTAAACTCATCAGTAAAAGATGGCATCTGGATAACAGATTCCCTGATGTACGAAATTGGTTTACGCAATGGCGATAAGATACTTGCAGTAAACAACGAACCTATTAAATACTTCGAAGAAATACCTAAGAAAATATTATTTGGCGGCGGTACTTCCATACAGGTTAAAAGAAATCATAAGGATACTTCCATCAATATACCCATTGCCATTATTGGTAAACTGGTAGAAAAAAAGCGGTCGAAAGCACCGCTGATGATTGAAAGGCTGCCCGCCGTAGTGGGTGAGTTTGATAAAAAAGACAGTACCAATGCAAAGAAAGCAGGCTTGCAATACTTTGATAAAATTGTAAAAGTTGATTCGGTGCCGGTGGAGTTTATGGACAATATTTCCGCTTACACAGATCATAAAAAACTACAGCACATAACACTTTCGGTAATAAGGAACGGATCTGAAATTACAATGCCCGCCACTGTAAATGAAAACGGTAAACTGGGCATACCGTTGTTAAGTGAGGGCCAATACGACAGCCTGGGATCTTACAAACTAGAAATAACCAGGTATGGTTTTTTTGAATCTTTTCCAAAAGGGGTTTCGCTGGCGGTGGCTTCTTTATCAGATTATATCGAGCAATTCAAACTCATTTTTAAACCATCAACAGGGGCGTATAAAGGCGTTGGTGGCTTTAAAACAATGGGCTCTATTTTTAGCAGCGATCATTGGGACTGGCATTCTTTCTGGAACATAACGGCACTATTTTCTGTGATACTTGCCTTTATGAACCTGTTGCCCATACCCGCTTTGGATGGTGGCCATGTGTTGTTTACATTGATAGAAATGGTAACGGGCAGAAAGCCAAGTGAGAAGTTTTTAGAGTACGCACAAATAGTTGGAATGGTTATTCTTTTTAGCCTGATGTTGTTTGCCAATGGCAACGATTGGTTTGGCTGGGGAAGAAACCGCTAACAAAACATTATATTTTTACAAGAAAGAAAGCCCTCAAAAAGCTTTCTTTTTTATTTTGTAAAAAAATATTTTCATATTGGTTACATGTATCTAACCGGCGGTTACAAACAGGTATAACAATCATTTTTTAAAAACCTGTTTAACATGAAAAAATATTTTAACCTGCAGATGACTGTATTATTAGCCGCAATTGTTTTATGTGCGTCCTGTTCTAAATCACCTGCGGATGCAGTGGCCACGCCTGCTGCGGCCACATCATCTGTTACGGCAGCACTAACGCAGGGCATATGGGTGGTAAGTTCCTTTGTTCAAAAAACAGAAGATAAAACATCAAAATTTTCGGATGTTAGTTTTGTATTTTCTGCTGATGGCAAAGTAACCATAACACAAAAAGGAAGTTCCTCCAAGGGTACCTGGCAGTTTACCCCGGCAGTAACCTATTATGGGGCAACTTCAAAAGATGCCATTGCTTTAAATGCCGGTGCCGGTACACCTTTAAACCTGCTCACTAAAACCTGGAACATGGTTTCTTCTTCGGCCACCACTTTAAAATTAGACAGCCCTGAACTTACCGAAGATGAACATGTACAATTCAGCAAGCAATAAAATGAGCATATTGAATTTGAGATAAGTGACTTGAATAGATGCCTTTTTTAAACATTAAATTAAGGCTGCACCGGATGCTGTAAGGGCTTGCTAACGCTACCTACATTTCTATACCAATCTTTTTCATGAGTATGGAAGCGTTTAAACTTTTACAAACACCAGATTTTAATTTATAGTCAAAATACAATTCATCGTTGCTTACCTGTGCATCAAAATGGTAATTTAAAATATTTGCCGGATAGCTTTCTTTAAGGTTGGCAAGTTCAACATCATGTGTTGCGATAATACCTGCAGCGTCTTTTTTTATCAATTGTTTCAGCAAAGCTACGGAGCCGGTATGCCTGTCGAGTGAGTTGGTGCCACGCAAAATTTCATCTAACAAAATGAAAATTTCAGCACCTTCATTTACAAGGTCAATTACGGTTTTTAATTTTTTTAATTCTGCATAAAAAGTAGAGGTACTTTCTTCCAGGTTATCGGCAATGCGCATGCTGCTGATAAGCTTTACAGGCGATACACTAAAACGATTTGCACACACAGGGGCACCCGCCATTGCCAAAACAATATTAATACCTATACTACGCAGATAAGTGCTTTTGCCAGCCATGTTGCTGCCGGTTACCAACATAATCTCGCCGCTATTTTGCAGGTGGATATCGTTATCTACCCTTTTAGAAACATTGATTAAAGGATGGCCAATTTGTATGCCTTCTATTGAAAAATGCTTTTGTTTAAATATGGGATAACACCATTGCGGATGGTTAAAGGCCAGGGTTGCAAAACTGCTGATGGCTTCAAATTGGGCAAGCATATCAAACCATTGAAGCGCATGCTGGCTGTGGGTTTTCTTCCAGTTATCCAAAGCAATCACTTGCTGTAAATCCCATTGCAACAAAATATCCAACGGTATAAAAACAACAGGGTTCAGGCGAAGATCGAGCCGCCCTAAAATTTTTTTAAGTTCTTTAAACGCTTTAGATGCAGCGTAACCGTTTTGTAAAAAAGCCCCCTTCATCTGCACCAGCAATTCGCTTTTACTATTCATATTTTCAATCAGCAGGATGCTATCGGAAAGTACTTCCATTTCGGGTACAATTTTAGAAAGATGGTTATATACCGTGGCTATCTTCTTTCCAATAAAATAGGCAATAATGGCAAACAGCAACAGTGCCATATTCCTTATTTGATAGGGTACAATGCCCGCAATATTTAATGCAATAATGGCCAGCATGATGCCGGGTAAAACAAATCGCAACACATTCCAGTAAGCGGATTGTGAAAATACCGCCGGTTCATTAAGCCAGTTTTGCAGCCGTTTTTTAGTGACAAGCTGTATGGTTTGTTGTTTGCCTAAGGCCTGTAACTGTTGCCGCCACTCCGTTTCAGCCGATAGCTCTTTTACGGCCGATTGTCTTTGTATCAGTTGATGGGCACCTGCTGGGTTAAGGAGCCAGTTGGCCAGCAGGCTGCCCCCTGCCTCGCTTGTGGTGCGGTTAACATATTGAAACAACGAAGCCCTGCCAAAAATATCAAGGTCGTTTGCATACCCATGTTCCTTGGGCATGTGCTGTGTGCCATCGGCAAAATGATAGTAGCTATGGGCGAGGACTTTTAATTCATCCTGATTTATTTCAATCAGCTCTTGGGTGTTGCGGATGTTTTTTTTGTTATCGATATCTGCAAAAACCAGTGTGATAAATACTGCTAAGAAAATTAAGGCTGCTGCAATTACATACACCCATCCATAGGGCAGTAAGAAATAAAAGCAGCCTGCAATGCAAAGCATTACAAAAAACCTTGCCCAGCCAAGCCTTGATTTTTTTATACGCAATGTTGATAAGGTTTCTCCTAATGATTTTATCCGGTTATCGTAGTAATCTGCTGGCTGCATTTGTATGATTGGTTAAAAGATAAGCTGCCTGGTTTATGTTTGTGATACCGTAATTAAAGCTGCACATAGGTATGCCGATGAAAGGATTGCGACGCAACAATGCCGCTATGGAATACTATTGCTGGTACCAAAAAATAAACCAAACATTTTTTAAAATGAACTGCAAATCTAAAGCAGTATGATTTTATACGCCCTACAAAATAGTTTCATTAAATTTGCAGCTTAGCAAGTTACCCAATTTGCTTTCCGGGGCTGACCGGTTTTGACAGCATAGATCTTTGTAAGTGTAAGCATGTAGTGCGTTGGATAATTAGCACTTAAATCTGAATACCCAAAACTTCAAATGGCAATACTCAGTATGCCATGGCTGCTTAATCGATAGATTAGCATCCATTAGGGCCGTTGAACGGGCTGGCCTGTTGCCATGTTCCTCCGCCGACTCAAAAAGAAAACGGGATGCTGTAATGGAATGATGTGACCATTGCTTAAGACCATTCATCTAAGGTTACGGTTGGTTTGTGTTGCCCCGGCTGTTTCCCTACAACTAATGCAGCAATAAACATGTAGAAAGCTTATGGCGAATATGTTTGGACCAGGGTTCGACTCCCTGCAGCTCCACTACAATGCCCAATTTTTTAAAAGCCTGCAGATTTTTGCGGGCTTTTTTATTTGGAAATATTAATTTACAGAGTATGAAACTTTCATTTATTGAACCCGATTATTCTTATACAATTGAGGAGGTAACTATTGAGGATAAAGAAAAAATCTGGATAAATACTAAACGATCAATGAGGGTATATTGCCTGGTCTTTTCTGCAATCGGTATTGTGTTAACTATACCATTATTTTTTCTTGGGCTTTCTATTGATGATGTAATAAGCTATTTACTACTTATTGCTTTAATCTTGGTGTGTGTTTTACTGCTTACAGTATTGTGTATGTATACACATACAATAACTGGATTAAAGGACAAATATAAAATTGTTGAAAATGGTATTATTACCAAACAAGACGCAGGTGGTGATAGCGAAACAAGGAATTATTCCTATATAGGAAACAAGGCTTATGCTTTGTTGCCTGGCTACATTATTGCTGGGGACAGGGTTTCAGTAGAACATACTATAAACACAAGCAAAAAGAAGAAGCTTTTTATACAGGCTAAAAAAATGGGAAGAGGGGCTTTTTAAAAAATAACCTTCCATTATAAATACTCACAGGTTATGTATTTTTCTGGCGATCATTATCAGCCTCGGTGATTTTTTTACATCGTAGATACCAAAGTTATAGTCGCCATAAATTTCTTGTATTTGCAGGCCGTGGTAGGCAAACATTTCTGTAAAATCGCCTACTGAAAATTTAGCTACTTTTTCTGTATGCACCAGCGGCTCTTCAAGTGCATCATCTTCCACCACAATTTTTTTGTAAAAATGTGTCTCGTCAAACCACTTGGTTATAAAATAATTTACACCATCTATCTCTTTATCAAAGTGGTGGATGAGGTGGTCTTCTGCATAGTGCACATTTAAATAATCCATTACAAAGCAACCTTGCATTTTTAAAGATTGTGCAATGGTGCGGATGGAATTATCATGTTCCCGTTGGGTGGCAAAATAGCCAAAGCTGGTAAAAAAATTAAAAGCGTAATCAAAGTAATTAATGTAAAAAGGAAGGCGCATATCATGTACAAAAAAGTGCAGGTTATCTGCCTGCTGCAGCAATGCTTCTGCAATGCTGCCTTCGCTTAAATCGATGCCGGTTACATCAAAACCTTTTTCGGCCATATGTATGGCATGCCTTCCCTTGCCACAGGCCACATCCAGCATAACTGCACTGGCAGGGGGTTGCAGGTGTGCAATAAGTTTATCTATAAATGTTGCAGCTTCTTTTTCATCCCGGTTAAAATAAAGCTGATGGTAGTAAGGGGAGTTAAACCAATCTTTAAACCATGGATGATTTTCCATACAATTATTATCCAAAAGTTTTTAAAATTAAAACCCCGATACCGTAAACCATAGTGGTTATAAAAATGCCCTTGGCAGTTTTATCTTTGCCGCTGTTTACATACAGGGTAAAGAATAATGCATTCAGCAATAAAGAAAGGCTGAGTGCTACCGAAAGGGTTTTATGGCCGGGTTCAACATACATAAACTGCAACACTTCCTTAAATGAAAACACACTGAACCTGTAAAATTTAAAAAGCAGGATACCGAACAGCGGTGCTAAAAAACCGAGTACTATCCCAACTTTAATATTATCCCGTTGTAGTATCATTTTATTTTCCAGGTTTTTTCGAGGTGAGCTTTAAGGGTATAGTTGGTTAAATCAAATTGCACCGGTACAACACTTACATAGTTGTTTTCAAGCGCCCAAACATCGGTATCTTTTCCTTTATCAAAATTTACAAATGCGCCGGTAAGCCAGTAATAACTTTTGCCGTGTGGGTCTTTGCGTTGTTTAAAATCTTCTTCGTACTTAGCGTAGGCCTGTCTGCATACCTTAACCCCTTTTATCAGTTCCATGGGCACATAAGGTATGTTCACGTTCAGCAGCAAATGTTTCTCTAATTTTTTTTGCAATAATGAACTTACAATCTGCCTTACATAATGCCTTGCAGGTGCAAAATCTGCCTCATAATTATAACTCAACAATGAAAAGCCGATGCTGGGTATACTCTCAATAGAAGCCTCCATGGCAGCACTCATAGTGCCACTGTAAATTACATTGATGGAATGATTGGCACCATGGTTAATGCCGCTTAAACATAAATCGGGCTTTCGGTGTAAAACCCTGTCAACGGCCAGTTTAACACAATCAACAGGTGTGCCGCTGGTTTGCCAGGCTTCCACCCCTTCAAAAATTTCAACCTTGTTCATGCGCAGGGGGTGGCCAATGGTAATAGCATGCCCCATTCCGCTTTGAGGTTTATCCGGTGCCACCACCACAATTTTGCCAAGGCCTTTAACGGCTTCAACCAGGTTGCGTATACCAGGTGCGGTAATACCATCATCGTTGGTAATTAAAATTACGGGGAGTGTTTTCTTTGCAGCTTTCGCCATATTTTACTGGATATTTAAGGGGTAAATTACTGTTTGGAAATTGAACAAACTTTATACATTTAAAACCAGCCTGAATGGTATCTGCCATTTGCATGCATCAGCCAACCCTAAACCAAGGCCTTGCAATTGCTTGCCTGAATGGCCATGGTATTGATGCCAGTATGAGCATTATCGCAAGACCGAAAAAAATCAGCATCCGTTTATGTTTACCTGCATCAGTTGCTGCTTTTTTTACAGAAGAGCGGCCAATATGCACCAACACCCAGGCCAGTAACATCATGGTTAAATGCTCCATTGTAAAAAAGCGGATGTAAGGGTCTTTCATGTTGTTGCCTAAATCCTTAAGCCTGCTAAACCAACCGTTGCTGAAATATAAAATGAAGCCAATAAGCAATTGCACATCGCAACTGATCATAAAAAAAAGATTGCTTTTGTTATCGCTGGATGTAAAACTTCGTTTGCCAAAATAGCCCGTAATGCCGTTGATTAAAGTCCATAACCCGAATATTAAAACAGCCCATCGAAGCAGGTTATGTAGCGCCAAAACTATCTGCATATCATTTTTTTTACAAAAGTAAGTGCAATCAAATTCATGTGTAAATATTTATTCATCAGAAAGAAACGCAAAAAGCGGTGGGGTGCCCCCTGTGCCTGGTGCCATTAAAACGATGGCAGCAAAGGCTTTGTTGCCTTTGTATTGTAATCTTTTGCAGATGGGTTTGGTTGGGTAAGAGAAGGGACTTTTCTTAAATTAATAGGGCTCAACCGTATTGCCGGGCCTTATAAAAACAACGTAGTTACCGGCATGGTGATGGCTGCCTTCGATCCTTAAATTTTTTAGTGGCACATACTCGAAAGTATCCCTTGCCGCCTCAAACATGGTGGGCAACTGGTACATATTTATTTCCCGGCTAAGTAAGTAAACAATGCCTTGCCCATCGGGGTAACTGGTTACGATATGCACTTCGCTTTCTATTTTAATATCATTTCCCTTTACAATAAAATCGATGGTGGCATTAAAGCAGTCCGCACCAACGTTGTTGGTTAAATCAAAATCTTTTATAAAATCTTTTAAGGCTTTGCAGGCATACTTCATAGCAGTAGAAATATTTATTATTAAAAATACTTTAAATTATTATGCAATAGCTATTCCAATAACGGCGGCCAAATATCCTATTTTTGGTTTGGAAAAAACTGTCGTATAAAACAGTTTGTATCCACTTATTACCGAAGCATTAAAATTGTTTTAGCATGGTTGCCAAAAAAGAAGCTTTTAAAAATCTGGTGTTGCACCCTTATAAATTTAAGGTGTTTTTATTTTCTAAAATACCCAGCGCATTTTTTTCTGGGGTCAAAGTTCAATCACTTAATAATGATGCGGCGATGGTTACAGTGCCTTATAAATGGTTCTCTCAAAACCCATTTAAATCAACCTACTTTGCCTGCCTTGCCATGGCTGCCGAATTAAGTACCGGCCTTCTTGCCATGATGTGCACCTATAAAAGCGATCCTTCCATATCCATGCTGGTAACAGGTTTAGAGGCGGCTTATTTTAAAAAAGCTGTGGGCATTACTACATTTACCTGCGGTGAAGGCCAAGCTATTGAACAAACTATTGCCGGTGCCGTTGCCTCGGGTGAGGGGAGGGCCATAAAAGTAAAATCTACCGGAAAAAATGATAATGGCGATGTTGTGGCAGAATTTTTTATTACCTGGTCTTTTAAAGTTAAGGGTAACCGGGCTTAATTTTTAATACCCTCAACAAGTAATAAAAAAGGCCACCTTACGGCAGCCCTTAGTATATAAATAACAATTTCAAAAACGTTTATTCCAGGTTCCCAAATTATTAAACCTAATCCAAATTTGGTTGTGGGGTATAGCGCAGGTAAGGCTTTACCACCTTTATCCCTTTTGGAAATTTCTTTATGGCATCATCTGTAGTTACTGCCGGTACCACAATTACATCTTCCCCATGTTTCCAGTTGGCGGGTGTTGCCACACTGTAATTGGCGGTTAGCTGCAACGAATCAACAACCCTTAATACTTCAACAAAATTTCTACCTGTACTGGCGGGGTATGTTATAATAAGCTTTACAGTTTTATCTGGTGCAATAATCACCAATGAACGGACTGTTGCCGTTGCGGAAGCATTGGGATGTATAAAATCATACAGCTCAGAAACCTTACGGTCATGGTCTGCTATTATTGGAAAATCTACTGTACACTGCTGTGTTTCGTTGATATCGCTTATCCACCCTAAATGCTTGTCTACCGGGTCAACACTTAAAGCCAACACCTTTACATTGCGTTTTGCAAACTCATCCTGCAAAGCCGCTGTGCGCCCAAGTTCTGTTGTGCAAACAGGTGTATAATCTGCAGGGTGCGAAAATAAAATCCCCCAGGAACTGCCGAGGTAATCATAAAAATTAATTTCCCCAAGTGATGTGCTGGCAGTAAAGTTGGGAGCGGTATCCCCTAAGCGAAGGCCCATAGTAAATAATTTAGGATGCAAATATATATAATAGTCTATCAAATAAGTAGACTTAATTTATTTTTTTTACTTTTACTTCAAGTAATTAATTCATTTACATGCTGTCGAAAAAAACACAATATGCGCTTAAGGCACTCGGTTACCTTGCAGGAAAATATGGAGAAGGACCGGTATTGATATCCGATATTTCTGAAACAAAAAAAATACCTATAAAATTTTTAGAAACCATCTTACTTGAACTAAAAACAGCAGGCATTTTAGATAGTAAAAAAGGAAAAGGTGGTGGCTACTACCTTGTTCAATCCCCAAAAAAAACAACACTGGCGCAGGCCATACGGCAGGTAGGCGGCCCTATTGCGCTGCTGCCCTGCGTAAGCATTAATTTTTATGAGAAGTGCAAAGATTGTGATGAGGCTACCTGCGGCTTGAACAAAGCTATGCGGATAACAAGGGATGCCACATTAAAAATACTGGAGAAAAAAACCATCGCCGAATTGATTGACAGGCAAGACGGGGAAGAGTTTTAAAGCCCATGATAATGCTAAGGCAAGCTTAGGGCCCGGATGATGCCCGTTTTATTTTTAACTTGCCGAACCTGTTTTTTACATCATCAATTGCTTTGTAGAGCCCTTGCTTTTTTTCCACATCATTAAATAGATTTGTCTGTACCACTTCGTTGGTAAGTTCGCTTAAACGCACGCCCAGCAAACGTACTGGGTTTCCCTTTTTGTACAACTTATTAAACAGCTCTTTGGCCACCGGTATTACTTCATCATCGGCACAGGTAAATGGTACCGTTGTTTGGCGGCTGGTAGTTTCAAAATCCGGATAGCGGATTTTTACTGCAATACATCCGGCAAGCTTTCCATCCTGCCTTAGTTCAAAAGCAATTTTTTCGCATTGCCTTACCAGCTCACCCATTAAGAAGGTAATATCGGTAGTGTTTTGATTAAATGTATTTTCTGTAGAAATAGATTTTGCCTCATGATATTGGGTTACCTCACCGTAGTGCAGGCCAAAACTTTTTTGCCATAAATCGATGCCCCATTTGCCCAGGCGTTCTTCCAGTTCTTCTTTGCTGCGCAGGGTAATATCGTTTATGGTCCAGATACCCATGGCTTTTAAAACCTCGTAGGTTTGTTCGCCAACGCCGGGTATTTTATTAACCCCAAGAGGCGCCAAAAATTCCTTTTCCTTTCCAAACGGAACGTTGAGGTAACCATTTGGCTTAGCCTCGTCCGTAGCAATTTTTGCAATCATTTTATTGCTGCCCATGCCAAAAGAAATAGGCAATTGTGTTTCATCAATAATTTGCTGGCGCAGGGCAACCGTCCACTCTAAGGGGTTAAAAAATTTATCCATCCCGGTAAGGTCAAGGTAAAATTCATCTACAGAAGCCTTCTCAAAAAGTGGTGCTTTTGCTGCAATAATATCGGTAACCCATCGGCTGAATTTACTGTACTCCCGGTAGGTACCTTTAATGGCAATGGCATGCGGACATAACTGCATGGCTTTTTTTGATGGCATGCCGGAGTGTACCCCAAACTTTCGGGCCTCGTAGCTGCAAGCCGCCACCACACCCCTTTCGCTGCCACCTACAAAAACAGCTTTGCCTTTTAACGAAGGGTTGTTCAACACTTCCACACTCACAAAAAATGAGTCCAGGTCAAAGTGGGCAATTATACGTTTTGGGGCTTCTTTCACTTTGTAAATTTACAGAAAGGGGAAGGCTACAAAAGCAAAAATTTGGTACAACTTAAATTACCTAATATGCTTTTTTTGAGGGGGGGGGTAAATTTTTTGATGATATCAAGCTCTTCCCTGCTGCTTTCAAAAGCCGCTAAAATCTGGAGCAACTTTAATTCGCTGATGTCGGTACTGCATTCAATTTTTGAATAGGCCTGCTGGCCGATACCCAGTTTTTTACCTGCATCATTTTGTTTTAAGCCTTTCATATTTCTCAACCTCCGGATATCATCTCCGGTTACAAGGGGCAGGGAGTTGTTTGGCATAGCGGATGGGGTTTGTATAAAACACTAAAGTATAAATAATTTATAAATCGAAAATTATTTACATTTTTTGGGGAAACAAAA
This sequence comes from Ferruginibacter sp., assembly GCA_965249755.1. Lineage (GTDB taxonomy): Bacteria > Bacteroidota > Bacteroidia > Chitinophagales > Chitinophagaceae > Ferruginibacter. The sequence goes on along the minus strand of CBDFMT010000004.1, from coordinate 4,344,934 downwards.
AAATAATTGATTGTAAAATACAACCAATAAAAAACAGAAGGTTCAAATTATTATGCAATCTTTGGTTACGATTGTGTTAATTGCTTTATAGTCGAATGCCCCTCTCTAATCCCACGCAAAAAAAATACTTAATCTAAATCAATGGTTGATTGATGTAGCCTGTACGCCATTTAATGGCAATAGCATCACAAACCGGTAATGAAATAAAAATCAAAAAATCATTGGATGACTGGTACTTGCCAGAAAAAAAAAGGACTACGAATTATTTGCCGCCAAATATCCAATGAATGGGGAATTGCTACAACAAGGCGATAAAATTGATGCAATGGATAAATGGTGTAATGCTATGGAAATAAAAACTACACCTACCATTTTTATAAACGGATATCAACTCCCCGATGCTTACAGCATTGAGGATCTACAATATTTTCTTTCGGAATAGTACCCTGAAAGAAAAGCCCTGCGGTACTATACATTGTTGCAACATTGTAGCGGAGCAGCCAAAGCCTTTGATGCTAAAAGCCAAGGCCCAAACAATTTATTAATTCAAAAAACTTAAAAAATGCAAACACAAAAAATGAGCCTTGCTAATATACAAGGCAAATTAAGCAGAACTGAAATGAAAAATGTATGGCGGGTACTGGCGGCCAAGGCTGTTTAAGCCAATACTCTTATTCTTGTTCAACCACTGGAGGTGGCAATGCGAGCGACCAATGCTGTAGTGGGTTTACATGTAAAATGAATGGTACAGGAACTGGTACAATTTGCATGTAGGCAAATAAATTCACAGAGTAGGTTGCACTTCTGCGACCTTCCTCTGTGAGTTTTAAGTTTTATTTTTAATTACAATTACTGAGAGTAACAAACTTGATTATGAAAACATATCCCCGTGAACTATTACGCATTTTTTTTGCGTTAAATAGTCTCGTGTTTTCTATAAATGTGATCAGTCAACCGGTCGGTCAATCATTTCAGATTGATGGAACCTTGATTAGCCCCGTCTATGGAACGATTTATTTCTCCTACTATTCAAGTATCCGAAAGAAGCGAATTGACGATAGTTGCAAAATAGTTAGAGGAAAGTTTGCTTTTAGAGGCATGCTAAGTGAGCCTGCCGTTGCTTTTTTGAGTTTAACAAAAGAAATTCCGATTAATAGCCAAACAACAAATATGTTTATTGAACCGGGATTGATGAAATTAAAATTAACGACTGATCCTGTTAAAGTAAAGATGATTTCAGGTAAAAAAACTCAATCGGAATATGAAAACCTTAATGCGAAGAAAAAAATATTAGAGACAATATATAAAAAAACAATTGCAGAATTTGAAACAGAGGAAGATGGAAAAAGAAAGGACGAAATTGAGATTGAACTAGCGCCATATTACAAAGCAACCAGGCAATTAGATATCGATTTTTTCACGACACATCCCCAATCCTTTGTTACAGGTTTTTTATTACAATACTACTATAGATCGATATCTATTGATTCGTTGCAGGCATATTATAATGCTATGGGGGAAATTTTAAAAGAAAGTATCTATGGAGACCAGCTACAAGATATTATTCAAAGAAAAATTTTAAGAGTTTCAGGAAAGAAGGCTCCCGATTTTACTTCGCTAACAAACAGTAGACAAATAATAAGTTTATCAGATTTTAAAGGGCGATACGTCATTCTTGATTTTTGGGCACATTGGTGTGTTCCATGCCGCCAAAGCTTGCCAGGACTTATTCAGCTCTTTAATAAGTATCATGATAAAGGGCTGGAAATAATTGGTGTGGCGGATGATGATACAAGCCAGGACGAATGGAAACAAGCAATAGAAAATGATAAGGTTGGGATATGGTACAATGTATTAAGAGGATTAAAAAAGAGTGCATTGGGAGATATAGATAAAACAAAATCCATTAATGATCTGTACAATGTGAACCTTCTTCCTACAAAAATTTTAATAGATCAATCAGGTAGCATAATAGGAACTTATGTAGGAACGGAAGCAGATGAAAAATTAGAAAAAAAGTTACAAAAAATATTTGAATGATTTCATGCTAAGGAATTGACCAACAATTTTAATTATAGAATGTATTTTCTTTTAGGATTGTTCCCTGAAAGAAAAGCCCGATGGAGCTAAACTGATGTGGCCACATTAGTTGTTGGGCAGCCAAAGCCTTTGATGCTAAAAGCCAAGGCCAAAACAATTTTATTAATTCAAAAAACTTAAAAAAATGCAAACACAAAAAATGAGCCTTGCCAACATAAAAGGAAAGTTGAGCAGGACAGAAATGAAAAACATTATGACAGAAATATGGCTGGTAGTGGAAGTGGAAGTGGTAGTGGCTGTTCAGTAACATGTCAATCGGGATTTTATGCTTGTTGTTGTTCTGGAGATTGTCAATGTCACACAGAGACTGATAATACAACGAACTATGGATGTTCCGCAGGCGGTCACGGTTCTCTCAGTTGCAGCGCTTAAGCTTATAGAGGTTTTCTTGAATTTAAGAAAGCCTCTATTCACATTTTTGAAATGGGATTTATTATGAAGTTATCAATCTACCAAAGAATTCTATCTGCAAGTTTGTTAATGCTCTATAGCTATGCAAATTTATTTGGTCAAAACATTATAATTAAGGATACCGCAAAAAATAATATAGAAAGTATAAATGTTAAATCTGACTCATTTTTCATTGTAGATGGACAGGTGACTGGTGTGGATAGCGGTTCCTTAAAAGTATATTTGCTTGATCAAACCATATTAGCATATGTACCATTTAAACATGGCAGGTTTTATTTTAATGGTGTTATAAAATCATTAGATCAGTTGCATGTTGCAATAAAAGGAGATTATTACAATTATATTTTTTATGTTGAACCCGGAACAATAAAAATTAAAATAGATTACCATGGTAAGTTTACTGCAGCCGGTACTAAAGAAAATGACTTAAGTAATTATTTTTACGATACGCTCAATAAAAAAAATAGCAACCGTTTTTGGGAACTAAATAAAAGGGTTGATGAAACTTTAAAAAATGAAAAGCTGGACGAATATTTAAAGGTAATAGATAGTTTCGCTATTGTCGAAAGAGAATTTTTTAAAACAGTCAATGACGCAATTGTTCAAAATAGATACGGAGATTATTTATTTGGATGCATAAATTACTATTATATAAATTATGGATATTTTGAAGAAAGGAGGGCAATTTTTGACCAGTTGCCAGAGTTTATAAAAAATACAGCGTCTGGTAAAAAAGCTCTTGAGTTTTTAGCACAAACCAAAATTAAAAATACATCTCATATCGATCTACTGGCTTACGAGTTTACGCTAAAAGATATAAATAACAATTTGTTTTCTTTAGAAAAGTTTAAGGGGAAAATTATTGTGTTGGATTTTTGGGCGAGCTGGTGCCTACCCTGTATCAAAGCCTTGCCTTTACTTAAAAAAATTCAGGCTCATGATGTTTCAAAAAATGTATTGTATATATCCGTGTCAATTGATAAGAAAGAGAAAGATTGGATTGCAAAGGAAAAACAGATGCATACTCCATGGTATTCGTTACTGGCAGACGAAATAACAATTAAGAATTATGAAATCAAGGAAGTCCCCGGCTATATAGTTATTGATAAAAATGGTAAAATTGTAAGTAAGAGTTCGTCCTTAGGCAGCCTTTATACTACTCTTAAAGAACTTAATAAATAAGAAAATGGATCAGACACGAAGGTCGATTTAGTTTCTCCTTTCGAACAATGTGTCTACACCCTGAGCAGTGTCTTAGATAGGTTTGCGTACTATGGTGCAATAGTTATTTAACAATTAAGCAAGGAGTTACACGCTTACCAACTTTTAAAATTTAAACAGGAACTAATAACAAATTACGAAGCTATTTTCTAAATTTTAAATAACAGAAAGAAATGCATGCTCATAAGAAAATTGCCATTCTTACTTGCTGGTATGGGCCTTATCCATGGTATTTTTTTTATTTCATTCATTCCTGTTCCTTCAATACTTCCATAGATTTTTATATTATAACAGACAATAAACAGATAGTCTCTGATAAACCAGATAATGTAAAAATAATATTTAAAACACTTGAAGAAATAAATGCTACTGCTTCTGAAAAATTAGGCTTTCAAGTAAATATAGATTACCCCTACAAGCTCTGCGATTTTAAACCTGCTTATGGATTTTTATTTCCTGAAATAATAAAAGGTTATGATTTTTGGGGACATGCTGACCTTGATGTATTGTATGGAGATATCAGGGGTTTTATGACAGAGGATATTTTGGACACCTACGATGTTATTAGCAGCCGACATGACTATGTTACAGGATCATTTTGCTTGTTCAGGAACGAAGAATACATCAACAGAACTGAACATTGCAGAGAACACGTACCGCTGGGCATGGGAAGGTTTGCAAGCAGGCCTGTTTAAACTGAATTTTAAAAGTCTATCCCTCAATCAATACCAGCAGATAGGGGCTTTCTTTATCAACCAGGGCAAAAATATTTTAATAACTTTTGTAGTTGCCAAACTGGTCATTGGCGGGCAACTTACCATGGGCATGATGCTGGCCATTCAATACATCATCGGCCAGCTAAACAGCCCCGTTGAACAGTTGATAGGCTTTACCCAACAAGCGCAGGATGCAAAAATATCATTGGAACGTTTAAATGATATTCATAGTTTGGATGATGAGGAACCACTGCACAAAGAATACAACCACGCCTTACCCAACGAACATAGCATTCACATAAAAAACCTTTCCTTTACTTATCCGGGAGCAGGTAACGAACCAGTACTAAAAAATATCAACCTGCAAATACCACAAGGAAAAGTAACCGCTATTTTGGGTTGAGTTGCCGCAAATTAACTCCTCTATCGTAACAAACGAAAGCCAGCAAAATGAAAAAAGAAAAGAAATAGCAGAACTGGAAAACCAAATCATCGTCCAGAAAAATACATTCATTCAGGCATTGCAAACAATGAAAAGCCAGATAAAAACATGGGAGTTTAAATACCTGTTAAAAGCACCGGTTGCAGGTACTGTTTCTTTTACCGGCTTCTTTCAGGAAAACCAGGAAATGAAGGCCGGGCAAACCCTGTTTTATGTGCAACCGGATAACATTACATACTTTATGGAGATGCTGGTACCGCAATACAATTTTGGCAAGGTAAGAACAGGTCAGCAGGTGCTGCTTAAATTTCAGGCATATCCGTTTGAGCTATATGGTGCTGTGGTTGGCACGATCGAATACATTGCAAAAACGCCATCTGATAGCGGATACCTTGCAAAAGTGGTTTTGCCGAATGGATTAATAACCAATTACAAAAAGCCGTTGCAATACCGTAATGGATTATTTGCACAAGCCGATATTGTAACTGAGAATATGCGCTTGTTGCAAAGGTTTTATTATAACCTGGTTAAACAAATAAAAAGATGATTTGCTGATAATGCACCCTACCTGTAAATATCCAGCAACCCATCCGGCAGTGTTACATATACCTTCCTGTTTTTTTGGTCTATTTTATCAAGGGATTCGCCGTGTACCGGTATCAGTGCCTCTTTTCCATTCAGCAAGATGGCACACAATATCTGGTGTGGCTGTTCAATCACTTCTGTTATTTCGCCCAGGTCTTCACCTTCGTCAGTAATAAGGTTAAAGCCAAGCATGGCAATGGGAGATGCTGGTGCAGCAAAGGTTTTAAAGTCGGCTTCGGCAAGCCATACTTCTTTGGGCGTAAGCTTTCTGGCCGTTTCTTTGGTATCTATCCCTTCTACTTTTATGTATACCTCCGCATCATTTTTAATTGCCGTGGTTTCTATAAAATAGGGCATAAAATTGTCTTTGCCTTCTTCTAAAAAAAAAGTTTCCAAACCTTTTAAGCTTGTTTTTTTTCCTAAGCTATGTTGCAATACCAGCTCCCCTTTTAACCCAAAACTGGCTGCCAGTTTTCCTATTTTAAAATAATGCCCCATTGCTGCAAGTTACAGGTATGGTAAGATAAATAAGCCCACAAAAAAAGCAACCCCGGTAAAAGGATTGCTTAAAAGAATTAACGGAACAGGAATTATTATTCTACTGTTTTAGTCTCTTCGGCGTTTGTCGTTTCTGCTGCTACAGTATTTGCGGCCGGGGCATCTGCAACTTTACGGGCAACCGGTTGGTTGCGGCTATCAGAACGGCCCTTTTTGTGGGCACCCTGACGCTTGGCGATGTGAGCGTCATGCTCAGCACTCCAGGCGGTAAACTTTTGCATAGCTACGGCTTCGTCAAAAAGTCCCAGGCTTACACCTCTAAGCAAATGCTTCAAAAACAATACCCCTTTAAAAGAAAGGATACGACGTACAGTGTCAGTTGGCTGGGCACCTTTGTGCAACCAGTCTAACGCCTTTTGACGGTCAATCTGCACAGTGGCAGGAACTGTCAATGGGTTGTAAGTACCAAGTTTCTGAATAAATTTGCCATCACGTGGGCTACGGGCATCTGCAACAACGATAAAGTAAAACGGTCTTTTTTTAGATCCGTGACGTTGGAGTCTCATTTTAACAGCCATAAAAAATAGAAATTTTTTTGGGTTGTGAACAAATAGGGTTTATAATATCCCTTAAAAAAGGAATGCAAATGTAACCAGCAACAATAAAAAATCCAAATAATAAAGAACAATTGCCAAAAAATAACATAAGCATGCTGTAAGCTTTACCCCTTAAATTGGCAATGTATTGATGCTGATTTCAGTAGGTATCTTTTTTATGGTTACCCAATTTAAAAATACGGGACAGGTTAAAGCCAAACCTGATATCACCGCTAAAAAACTTGCCCGTTGTTTGGGTGATGTATGCCCTTTCGTTCATTCCGGTGGCGTTTGAAAATTGCAATTGAAACACGTGGCCGCCGGTCTCTATATCCACACCAACAGAGAGTGGGTCGGTATTAACGGCATTTAGTTTTCCAAAAGGATGATGATAATCCAGTGTTAGCGCCATACGCTTGCTTACTTTTAACCTTGCGCCACCACCCATAGCAAAAATATCCAGATCGTCGCCAACATTGGCCGGTGAGCCGCTATGGACGAATATGGGGCTGAGTTGTAAAGAAAACTTTGAACTGCATTTCCGCCCCACAATCACCTGAACATAATAAGATGACCTGTCGGAAAAAGTGGGTTTAACCGCAGCAAAAGATTCTTCCGTCCACACCAATGCACCTGCCGCAACCACCAGTGAAAAAGGGATTGCATGGGCACCTTTGGATTGCTGCAATATCCGTTGTTTTAAAAACACATCAAGCTCCTTCCGGAAGGTGCTGCGGCCAAAACCAACAGTGGTATTATCCGTAAGGCCATAATCAAAACTGATACGCATGGATGCATTATCCAAACCATACAATTGCTTTACGCCACTGCTGATAAAACCAAAGCGGTGCATTATCCTGAAATCTAAATTATGCTTGTGCAGCATTTCAATGGAATGGGCATTTATAACCCTTGTTGATTTAAAGGCACCGTTAACTTTTTCGTTTGCAGGTACACTATCTTCCACAGACTGTAAAAGTGTTTGGGCGACAGTTTTTTGCACCAGGAAAAAACCCATTAAAAAAACAACAGCAAATAGTTTGGTCATAATCAATATTTAAAAGTGTATCTATCTGGATGGCACCGGCAGATAAGCTGGTATGGAAATACTGATCTCAATCTTCTTATTGATTTTATCAGCAACAAGTGAGGGTATGGTAATTTTATAATCAGCAAGCAAAACGCTAAAATTGCAGGATGCACTGATAACACCATTCTTAACCGTAATAAGCGTTTTAGCAGCTACAGGGTTTGTAACCCCATGCATAGATAATGTGCCTGTAACTTTTAAGGTTGTGGTGTTATTGACAGTTGAAGTAACAGCACCGCTGTTTTCTACTGTTCCTTTAAAGATTGCTTTTGGGTAAGTATCACTTTCTACATAATTTTCATTAAAGTGCTCCTGCATCAATGCCTTTTCAAACTCGAAGCCTTTCATCAAAACAGCAAATTCAATCTTGCCTGTTGATACATCCCAAACACTTATTACTTTATTATTTACCGCCTCTATATTCTCCAGGGGCGACTTAGAAAAAAAAGAAATTTTACCAGACTTGGTATAATATTTTACCTGCGCTTTTGCGGTACCAACTACACCAATAAAAAAACATAAAGCAAAAAAGAATTTCATTGTTAAGCATTTAAGGTTTATAGGGTTCTACAATTACCGCCCTGTTTAATTCAACGTCCATTAAAAAGCCTGTACAAATACCTTTGATCGTTATATGCTGCATCGGCCTGTATTTTTTAACGCCATCGAAGTGTCTTGTATCTAACAGGCAACTAACCTTATGCATCGAAGCTGCATCGCCAATAAGTACATTGATCAGGGTATCTTTTTGATTGATAACTTCTGCCACAGGCCCTGATACTTGTACAACTTTATCCAGGTAAAGCTTATTCGCTGTAGCCTCATCTGCTTCGTATGCTCTTGCTAAGGCATCGGCCTGTAAATCAGCGGTAGCGGGCACTTCATCCAAATCGGCTGGTTTACGCCTATATTCCGTATACATAAAAATGCCTGCGCAAACTGCCGTTAATAACAACCCAAAAAAAAGGTTTCGTTTAGAAAGAACCATGGCAGTAAAAATTAGTTTGCGTATGCACCACCTGCTGTAATCCAGGTGGAAATAATATCTTTTTCAGCCTGGGTTAACGGCCCTGTTTGTGGCATTGTGCCTTCATCCACAGCCCTAACTTTTATTCTTGTTTTATTGGCTATGATGTTGCACTCCACCTGAAAGTTCATTCCCCCGTTGGCGTTTGAATTACTGTGGCATACCTGGCATTTGGTTGCTATCAGGTTTTTAACATCCGTGAATTTTGCACCTGCCTTACCAGATGCTGCAATAGTTATAGCTGTCGATTTTTCACAACCTGCAGCATCTTTTGCAAATACGGAATAATCGCCTGCTGCAAGGGTGGCAAATGAACCACTGGATTGGTAGGTGCCCCCACTGTTTACTTTGTATGTGAACCCGGTGGAACCGGTTGCCGATACTTCAATGGCACCATTTAATGTACAAGGCGTGGCATCTGTTTTTGTAGCCGTTACTGTAATAGTTTTGCCAGCGCAAACATCTGTAACCGGTGGCGTAACCGGCATTGATGTGCCGTCGTTTTTACTGCATGAGGGTAACACCAGGCCGCATGATAAAATGAAGGAAGTAAAAATTGTAAAGCTTTTTGTTTTGAACATATCATTTGGTTTTTAAAATAATCGTTTTAAAATATCCAAAGGTTGCCTTCACAAACGCTTACTGGAAATAAAAATGCAGAAATTAAAAGTGGGTAAGGTCATCCCAATAATCAAAATTAAAAAAGAGTAAATAAAAAACTATGGAAATACGGGCACACTATTGTGAAGTTTACCTTCATGTCATAAGAAAGTCTGTTCATCCTTAACAGGATAAAATTGGAATACCTCTCAAATGGATAAACTAATGGGTTCTCTTACTTTTTTTGGCAAGACTAAATTTTATGCCAGTCTGCAAGCTTGCTGAATATAACTTAACCTTACCATCGCCTACACCTGCTATCGGGATACTTACAGATGGCTCTGCGATTATGGATAAGGTTGGGCCCAATTTTCTTTCGTAACCAATACTAAAACCTGCATTCGAAAAAAAGTTTCTGTTGCCGGTATAAGTATGCGAAGAAGCATGATAGGTACTGTTACTAAAGTAATGATAATTGTAATCTTCTTTTTTCATGATAAAAGAAGAAAGGCCGGCCGTTACATAAAGGGATGAAGATTTTTTCTGCAACACATTATACCTGAGTGTAAGGGGTATGTCGTACACCAGGCAAGATGCATCTACTTTAATAATTTGTACCTGCGCCCAGTAAGAACCGCTTTTAGGATTGTAATCATCCGGGCCTGCCACATATTTTTTTCTGCCTGCATAAAAACCCGTCTGGATGCTGAGCTTTTTGCTGAGGTTATAACCAACACCTATCCCAAATTTTGGCGTGGCGGTATTGTTTTGAAATGATAGAAACCTTACCCCTGCTATATCTGCGCCTCCCGTTCCTAAAACATAAAACCTGGAGAAAACTTTTTTTGTGGGGCTTTCCCTTTTCTTTAAAGATGCTGTTGTCGTAAGGATGGCTGAATCTTTTGTACCTGTTTTATTATTTATTGAATCTTGTGACAATATCTTGTTTGGCACTATGGAATGGACTGTTGTTACCTTATTTGCAGCAGCGCTGTCAGTTTTTTCATGCACATTATTTGCTGATAAACCGGTTACGTTTTCGTCCATATTATCTTTGGGCAGCGGCTGTTTGGTTGTAGTTTTATAAGCTCCTTTTGTTTTAAATTTTCTAAGTGCCTGATTATTTTTTGAAGAAACCAAACTGCTTTTATCTTCTTTAAATTGCAGATGGAAACCTTTGTGTGCAAATTGATATTTACCTTTGGTCGCTGGTGACATCTGCCCCACTCGGTTTACATTGATGCCTGCTTGTATTGATGTTGCCGAAATATTTTTACCTGGTTGATTTTCTTTTTTGCCGTAAGTGGGTAACGCCTGCACGGATTGTTTGCCATCATCTGGTTTAGCAACACTGTTGTTTGTGTTCTTCTTTGCCGGGGCTATATCATCAGCTTTTAACAGTTTAATATCATTTGTTATTTCTTGCGCATTTATCGTTTTTACAGATGGCGTCTTGTTGTCCTTTTCTATCACTTCAGGTGTCGTTGCCTGGATTTTATTTTCTTCTTTCCCCACACCAACTGCCTTCTTACTTAATAAATAATAACCAGGCCCAGCCAGCAGCCCGGCCAATAGCAGGCCGCTAAACCACCATATAAAAAAACGCTTTTTACCTTTTTTCTCTTTATCCAGTTTAACTTCCATTAACTCCCATGCATGCATATCAAATGCAGGCCCGCTGTTTTCAGCGGCCTCCCTTATACGTTCTTCTATATGATCAAATTGCTTTTTGCTCATAACGTTTTATTTCTACTTCCCTCAGCATCCGCTGTATGTTGGCCCTGGCTTTTGCCAGGTTAGATTTTGATGTGCCGGTTGTAATATTAAGTTGCATGGCTATCTCTTCATGCTTAAAACCATCTATAACAAATAAATTAAAAACCGTTTTATATACGGGTGATAAGGTATGTACAACGTCCATTATTTCTGTGTACGACATCTTATCAATAGCTGTTTCGCCAGCGTCACTTGTTTCAAAATGGGTATCATCAATTTCACTCACCAGGTAACTTTTTTTATTTTTTCTAAAGTGGTCAATGGCCGTGTTGATAAAAATTTTCTTCATCCATCCCTTTAGCGAAGCTTCATAGCTGGCGTGCCTTGCCTCAAAACTGCGCAGCTCCCTGAACACTTTTAAAAACCCATCATTCACCACTTCCATTGCATCATCTTTACTATTGCAGTACCGCATACAAATGCCCATAGCAAAGCCATAAAAAAGCTGATAGAATGCCTTCTGGCTTTCCCTGCTGGCATGTATACAGCCAGTAATGATATGGTCAAAGTCTTGTACCGTGGTAAAATTTTAAGGTTGCAGTTATATCGTATAAGCAAACAGGAAGGTTGCCTGTTTTCAAAAATAAAATTAATTCTTTCTATTGGGTTTTGGCACCCTGGTCAATCCAGCAACGTATCATATCCCTCTCGTCCTGTGTTATGCCGGTTTTATTATTTTGGGGCATTGTTTTAGTGATAACCACCCGCTGCATTATTTTATCTTTTAGTTTAACGATATCCTCCGGTGTATCATACACAACGCCGTTGGGCGGTGCGTTATATACATCATCTGTTGGTTTGGCAGCGTGGCAGGGCTGGCAACGCTTCACAAAAATTTGGTTTACCTGTGTAAAACTGATGGCACTTTTACATTCACCCGGGTTTTTATCCGGGGCAGATATAAAGCTTGCGGCCAGCAAAACCAATACAGAAACCGGCAGTACCCAAACGGTGTATTGGCCTTTTTCTTTTAAGTTAAGATAATGTTTTACCCCCGCCGTTCCCACGGAAATGATGGCTAGTATAAGCCACGGATATTTATACCCAAACGTAGACGGAAAATGATTGCTCACCATTACAAAAAGTACCGGCAATGTAAAATAATTATTGTGTAAAGACCTTGCCAGTGCCCGCTTGCCAGGTGCAGGGTCCAGCGGCTTGCCTTCCATTGCCGCTTTTACCATTGCTTTTTGGGCAGGTATAATAATGAAGAAAACATTGGCCGCCATTAATGTGCCCAGCATTGCACCAAAATGAATGTAAGCTGCACGTGCATTAAAAACTTGGCTGTAAAAAAAGGCAAAACCAACAGAAACAATCAGCCCAGCAATTGCAAACCAAAGCCCATGTTTAACAAGCGGCGATTTACACATCAGGTCATAAATAAGCCAGGCTGCTACAAAAGAACCTATGCCAATACCTATTGCCTGCAGGGTGGTCAATTCCAAAACGTTGGTGTCAATAAGCATTGCCCTGGCATTAAAATAATACACCACAAACAAAAGACTAAGGCCAGACAGCCAGGTGAAGTAGGCCTCATATTTAAACCAGTGCAGGCTTTTGGGGATCACCTTCGGGGCTACCTTATACTTTTCTAAATAGTAAAAACCGCCGCCATGTACTGCCCATAAGTTACCGGCAAGTTCTTCCCTTACATTGTCTGTACGGTTCAATGCGTTTTCTAAAAAAACAAAATAGAAAGATGCGCCAATCCAGGCTATGCCAAAAGTTATGTGCATCAGCCGCACCACAATGTTAAGCCACTCCATCAGGTGGCCTTCCCAGGGTGTGCCCTTTACCACAAACCAGGTATATAAAATAATCAATACAAACACCAGTACAATCGCACTGTAAATAAAACCTTTGGATAAACCGATCGCTTCTTTGTGGTTTTTTTCCACACCATTTTGCAGTACATTTTTTTTAAGTGTGTTAAACTGATAGGTCATAACCACCAGCATTAACAATACGAGGCCCAGCACTAAATAAATTACCACAGTAAGCATATCTTTTTAATATTTACTTCTCCAAACAGTTTTATATGCAAGCCTTCACCAACACACAATTTAAAATTTTGTTTTGTATTTTTATTGATTCATTTCATACTCTGTCAATTAATAAAAGTTGGTACTGATACACAGCAAAAGAACAGTGTTGCCAGGCGGCATAACCGAAGCTTGGGTTATGGCAGAAGATGGCATAATTACCGGCATTACCAACACAGCCCCCAACGCTGCCGGGTACACGCTGCATGAAGCAGGCAACCACATTTTGATGCCGGGTGTAATTGACCCACATGTGCATATTAACGAACCGGGAAGGACAGCATGGGAAGGCTTTGACACTGCCACCAAAGCGGCATTGGCCGGTGGCATTACCACCCTTGTAGATATGCCCTTAAACGCCTCCCCGGTTACAACAACCGTAAAAGCATTTGATGAGAAATTAAAAGCCTGCGAAACCAACCTGCATACCAACGCCGGTTTTTGGGGCGGACTTATCCCCGGCAACGAGGATGAAATAATACCGTTGATTGAAAAAGGTGTGCTGGGTTTTAAAGCTTTTTTAACCCACTCAGGCATTGATGGGTTTCCAAACATTACGAACGAGACTTTACAAAAAGCGATGCCCATACTGACAGAACATGGCTTGCCATTGCTGGTGCATTGCGAACTGACTGATGCTGAAAGCCACAGCAGCGGCAATGAACGTTCTTATAAAAATTACCTGGCAAGCAGGCCCAAAAAGTGGGAAGATAATGCGGTTGAAATGATGATAAACCTTTGCCGGGCTTTTAATTGTAAAACCCATATTGTACATTTATCGTCGGCCAATAGTTTAAATGCCATTCGCAATGCAAAGGAAGAAGGCATGCCGCTTACGGTTGAAACTGCCCAGCATTATTTGTACTTTAATTCATCGGCGCCAGCCGACGGCCAAACACAATTTAAATGTGCGCCACCAATAAGGGAGCAGGAAAATAATGAACTTTTATGGCAGGCATTAAAAGATGGCATAATTGATTTTGTGGCAACCGACCACTCCCCCAGCACGCCTGATTTGAAAGAACTGGAAAGTGGTAATTTTATGAAGGCCTGGGGTGGTATTGCGTCGCTGCAGTTTGCATTGCCCATTTTATGGACGGCCGCAAAAAAAAGGAACGCATCTATCAAAGACATCACAAAATGGCTATGCGAAAACCCGGCAAAACTGATTGGTAAAGGTTCAACCAAAGGCAGGATAGCAATGGGTTATGACGCAGATTTGATTGTATTGGATGATATGGAAAATTTTGTGGTAACCGAAGATATCATCCATCACCGGCACAAGGTTACACCTTATATGAACGAGCAATTGTGTGGAGTGGTAAAGCAAACATTTATCGGCGGAAAAGTGGCTTTTGATAACGGCATTTTTACGACCTTACATGCAGGTAAAAAAATACTGTACCGATAGATAAAATATTTATTTTTTACAAAAGAAGCATATGCCCGAATTTGATTTTACAAAGCTGATTGACCTAGCAGCAGAAAGGCTTGGTGGCAAAGCACTGTTATGCAACGATGATTTTTTTGCTGAAAAAGAAAACCTGTTAAAGCCTGGCCGTGGCATTTTTATACCTGATAAATATACCGACAGGGGCAAGTGGATGGACGGATGGGAATCCCGGAGAAAGAGGGTGCCCGGGCATGATTGGTGTATAATTAAACTTGCAACAACCGGCAAAATAATGGGGGTAGATATTGATACCAATCATTTTTTGGGTAACCACCCGCCGCATGCATCTGTTGATGCTTGTTTTGTAAAAGATGCAGATTACACAACACTTGAAAACCTGCATTGGAAAGAAATTTTACCAAAGTCTGCCTTGCAGCCGGGTTCCCAAAATGTATTCCAAATAAAAGATACCGGGGCGTACACCCACCTGCGGTTAAATATTTATCCAGATGGTGGGGTGGCAAGGTTTAAAGTGTATGGTGAGGTAGTAAAAGATTTTACCTGCATTCCCGAAAATGAAGCCATTGATTTGGCAGCGGCTATAAATGGCGCCAGGCCAGTGTTGTGCAACGATATGTTTTTTAGCCATATGAATAACCTGGTGATGCCGGGCAGGGGAATTAATATGGGCGATGGTTGGGAAACAAAACGCAACCGCACACCCGGCAATAAAGATTGGGTAATTGTACGGCTGGCACATAAAGGCATAGTTCAAAAAATATTGGTGGATACCTGCCATTTTAAAGGCAACTATCCTGATAGCTGTATGATTGAAAGTTGCTGCCTGCATACAGATATTAATGTTGATTTTACGAAAGACAATTTAGAATGGAGAACACTGTTGCCGGTTGTTAAATTAAAGGCCGATTATGAACATTATTTTGAAAAAGAAGTTGTGCAGGATGGACCTGCAACTCATGTAAAGCTTACCATTTTTCCGGATGGGGGCATAAGCCGGATGCGGCTTTTTGGTAAACCTGTACACTAAAATTTTATACACTTTATGGCCGGCCGAAAATAAAAAAAACCATTTGTATGACATTGCATGAACTGAACCAACTACCAGTAACCGAACTAAAAAAAGAACTGTATAGTTGCTGCGGATCGGAGGCTTGGGTAAACAGGATGGTTGTTTTTTTTCCGGCAGATGATATGGTGGAAATTTTAGAAGATGCAGAAGAACAATGGTACCAATGCACCGAAACAGACTGGAAAGAGGCTTTTGCCCAACATCCTAAAATTGGCGATGTGGAAACGCTTACAAAAAAATTCGGCGACACGGCCCACTGGGCAAGCAACGAGCAAAGTGGCGTTAACACTGCATCACAGCAAACCATGCACCTGCTGGCAGCAGCCAATGCGAAATATCAAAGCAAATTCGGGTATATTTTTATTGTTTGTGCTACCGGTAAAAATGCAGGTGAAATGCTTGCCTTGCTGGAGCAGCGCCTTGTAAACCCTCCGCAAGCAGAAATCAGCATTGCCATGGATGAGCAAAATAAAATCACCTTATTACGTATACAAAAGTTACTATCATGAGCCAGGTTACAACACATGTTTTAGATACTTCAAAAGGCAAACCTGCCTGGGGCATTGCAGTTATCCTTTATCAAAAAGTTACCCACCAATGGATTGTGGTTGCAAAAGGCGTAACCAATAATGAAGGCCGCCTTACCAATCTGTTAATGGAAGGTGAAGAACTGGTAAAAGGCATTTATAAAATTGCGTTCGATACCAAACATTATTTCAGCTCCCTTGATATTGAAACCTTGTATCCTGCCGTGGAAGTTATCTTTGAAACAAAACCTAAAGAGCACTATCATATCCCGTTGCTGATAAGCCCCTTTGGTTTTTCAACTTACCGGGGAAGTTAATGCAGTGCTGCATTGCGGTTCATCTTTAAATACAATAACATGAATTTTTCTATTCCTGAACAGGATAAAAATAACCTGCTTACCATTTTGCAACCGGCCAACCAGCGTTTTCAAAAAACTTATCCCGGCGATAAACCCGACAGGCAGGCAGTGCACACGGTGTATGGTGGTGCAAATCTATTTAAGGAAGATACTACACAGAAAATGGGTGACATCGCTTTGCGGAATTTAAAAACATACGCCCCAAATTTTGTAGTGCTTGCCAATGTTTTGCAACTGGAAGGATACCAGCATTTGCCACACCTGCAAAAAGATATCGATGCACTTATCAACAGGATGGACAACATGAAAGTGGGTGAACAAAAGGCTGAACAGGCATGGCTATCCTACACCGTGTACAATAAAATAATTAAAAAATTACAAACAGAGGCCATTGAAGATTTCAGGATAGATTTTGAAGATGGCTTTGGAAACAGGCCCGATGATGAAGAAGATGCAACGGCCATACAAGCCGCAACAGCACTGGCCACAGGGTTTGCCAACAAAACCATTTCGCCATTTATCGGCATCCGCATAAAACCTTTTACCGAAGACCTGAAGCAAAGGGCGGTGCGTACGCTTGATATTTTTCTTACCACCTTATTACAGCATACCGGCGGCGTACTGCCACCAAATTTTATAGTGATGCTGCCAAAAGTTACCATTCCCGAACAGGTAACAACACTGGTAAAATTGTTTGAAATTATAGAGCAAAAAAATGGACTTGAACCGGGTATTTTAAAAATGGAAACCATGGTGGAGGCTACCCAGATTATCATGGATGAAGAAGGCCGCAACCCTTTGATGCGTATTGTAAAGGCTGGTGAAGGGCGGCTTATTGCAGCGCATTTTGGTACCTATGATTATACGGCGAGTTGCGGCATTACTGCAAAATATCAAACCATGTCGCACAGCGTTTGCGACTTTGCCCACCACGTTACCAAAGTTGCCCTTGGCAGCACCGGCATATTTTTGAGTGATGGCGCCACCAACGTAATCCCTGTTGGTCCGCACCGTGGCGATGACCTTAGTTTTGAACAGATAAAAGAAAACCACGAGGCCGTACACCATGCATGGCGCACAGGTTTCAGGCACACCACACATTCCCTGATAAACGGCTTGTACCAGGGTTGGGACCTTAATCCTGCACAGGTACCTATGCGTTACGCAGCCACGTATAATTTCTTTTTAAGCAGTTATGATGATGCGGCTTTTCGACTGAAAACCTTTGTAAAAAGGGCAGCTATATCCACCCTTACCGGGGATATTTTTGATGATGCCGCCACCGGCCAGGGATTGTTAAACTTCTTTTTAAAAGCAATGAATTGTGGTGCCATTACCGAAGAAGAAGTATTGGTAACCGGCCTCACCATCGATGAAATCCGCAGCCGTTCCTTCTTCCGGATTTTAGAAGGAAGACGGGGCAAAAAGTAAACGCCGCTTTTTTCATTGCCATCATTCCATTGCATTTTGCCAAAAGCCTTTCGGGCATTTTACTGTAACTTTAAGTAGGTGAAAAAAGTTATTGCTGCACAAAAAAATATTTACATTGACGGCATTTATCCTCAATAATAAAGACATCAAAACACCGCTTCCAAAAGGCATGTTGCTGCTGGATTTTATCAGAAGTACGCAAAACCTTAAAGGCACCAAAGTTGGCTGCAGGGAAGGTGATTGCGGCGCATGTACCATACTGGTTGGCGAAATTAAAAATGATGCGCTGGTGTACACTTCTGCCACATCTTGCCTGATGGCCATTGGCAATGCGGCGGGTAAACATATTGTAACCATTGAAGGTGTAAACACAGATGGCCTTAATTTTATACAGCAGGCATTTGTAGATGAAGGTGCCGCCCAGTGCGGCTTTTGCACACCAGGCTTTATTGTTTCGCTTGCAGGTTTTTGTTTGAATTCAGGCGCATCCGGTTGCAATGGAACAGATGCGGTTAATGGCAATATCTGCCGCTGCACAGGTTATAAATCCATTGAAAGGGCTATAGCAAAAATTGAACTTAAGTTAAAGGAAAGCCACAATAACGATGCGATTAGTTTTGCCATTGGGCATAACATAATCCCTGCATATTTTTCAACTATCAAAAACATGCTTACCACATTGTTGCTTTCATCTAACGGCTATTTAAATACAGGTAATAAAGATTTGAAACTACTGGGCGGTGGCACTGATTTATATGTTCAGCAGCACACGACAATGGTGGAAGCCGACATTGATTTTCTATTGGATAAAAAGAATTTGAAAGGCATTGTTCAGGATGGCAATACTTGTATTATGGGCGCTTCAGTTACCGTAACAGATATGCTGAATTCCCCTGTTTTTATCCAACATTTTCCGGTTTTAAAAAAGCATATCCAGTTAATTTCATCTACACCTGTAAGAAATATGGCGACCATTGCAGGCAATTTTATTAATGCCTCCCCTATCGGCGATTTAACTATTTTCTTTTTGGCATTAGATGCCCGGTTGCATTTAACGGATGGCGAAACCGAAAGGACCGTGGCCTTAAAACATTTTTACAGGGGATACAAAAACCTGGATAAAACACCTGCAGAAGTTTTAACCTCCATCTCATTTCAATTACCGGCAGAGGGTTCATTATTTAATTTTGAAAAAGTATCTAAACGCACCCACCTTGATATTGCAAGTGTAAATACAGCCATTTATTTAACGGTAAAAGATGATGTGATTGTTAGGGCAGCATTATCCGCAGGTGGCGTTGGGCCTGTGCCAGCAAGCCTTTCAGTCAGTGCTGGCTTTTTACAAGGCAAAAAAATTTCCTGCGCATTGATAGAAGAAGTGGCTGAAGCTGCACAAAAAGAAATTGCACCCATCAGCGATGCAAGGGGAACAGCAACGTACAAAAGACTGTTATTGGCACAGTTGATAAAGGCACATTTTATAACCCTTTTTCCATCTCTGGAAATAAAAAAAATAGTACACAGTGCATGACAAATACAGATGCCCATACCCATACCCAAGGCAAGTCAGTCTACCTGGATGATATACCGGAGTTGATGGGGACATTGTATGCCGCCTGCTTTGATTCGCCGATTGCACATGGGGAAATAACACACCTTGATGTAAGCATTGCAGCAGCAGCAGAAGGGGTGGTAAAGATAATTACGTACAAAGATATTACCGGTGAAAACCAGATTGGTGGTATTGTAGCCGATGAGGAATTACTGGCGCATGACAGGGTGCATTTTTGTGGTATGCCGGTTGCCCTTGTAATTGCAGAAACCATACAGCAGGCCAAAGCAGCTGTAAAAAAAATAAAGCTTGAAATTAGCCCATTGCCCATAATTACGGATGCCCGGGAAGCCGCAGCAGCAGGTAACCTTATTGTGCCGCCACGTACTTTTAAAATGGGCAATTGCGAAACAGCATGGCCAGCGTGCCACCATATTTTTGAAGGCAGGGCAGATACTAACGGGCAGGAACACCTGTACATCGAAACCCAGGGTGCTTATGCCATACCGATGGAAAATGGTTTGATAAAAGTGTACTCATCTACCCAGGGGCCTACTGCCGTACAAAGGGCCATTTGTAAAGTAACCGGCCTGGCCATGCACCAGGTAGAGGTTGATGTAACCCGCCTTGGTGGCGGTTTTGGTGGTAAAGAAGACCAGGCAAATATGTGGGCTGCGTTGTGTGCATTGGCTACCCATATTACAAGGCGGCCCGTAAAATATTCGCTCGACAGAATTGAGGATATGAAGATGACCGGCAAGCGTCACCCTTATTCATCCAGTTTTAAAATTGGGCTTAACAGCGGTTTAAAAATCATTGCGTACGAAGTAACACTGTTTCAAAATGCAGGTGCTTGTGCCGACCTTTCCCCTGCTGTGCTGGAACGTAGTTTGTTCCATTGCACCAATACTTATTTTATACCTAATGTAACAGCAACGGCATTTAGCTGCCGTACCAATTTGCCACCCAATACTGCATTTCGTGGCTTTGGCGGCCCACAGGGAATGTTTGTAATTGAAGCAGCCATTGCAAAAGCTGCGGATGAATTAAACATAGATGCCTGCATTATACAGCAACAAAATTTACTGCAAACAGGCGATGAAATGTTGTACGGGCAAAAGGTGGTTAGTGATGCCCAAGAATGTTGGGACAAAGCAACCGGCATGTATGATTTAAGCAGCTTACAACAACAGGTAAAAGATTTTAATACAAACAACGTACAGTTTAAAAAAGGCATCGCCTTAATGCCGGTATGCTTTGGTATTTCGTTTACCAATACCATGATGAACCAGGCAAGGGCATTGGTGCATGTATACACAGATGGAAGTGTTGCCGTTAGCACAGGTGCGGTGGAAATGGGCCAGGGTGTTAACGCCAAAATAATACAGGTGGTGGCACAAACTTTTTCTATTGGTACCGACCTTATAAAAATAAACAGTACCAACACTTACCGAATTGCCAACACGTCGCCTTCGGCAGCAAGTGCTACGGCCGACCTTAACGGTAAGGCAGCACAAGCAGCCTGTATTGCAATACTGCAAAGGCTTAAAGAAGTTGCCGCTACAGAACTGCATACATCCGCCGACCAAATAACAATACAAAACGGACATATTTTTTCGGGAGAAAATGAAACAATACTCGATTGGGAAAAACTCGTTTTTTTGACATACAGCAAAAGGATCAGTTTATCAGAACATGGTCATTATGCAACACCCGGTATCCATTTTGATAAAACGATAGAAAAAGGAAACCCTTTTGCCTACCACGTTTTTGGTACGTCCATAACCACCGTAACGGTTGATTGCCTAAGGGGTATTTATACAGTTGATTCGGTAAAACTGGTGCATGATTTTGGCAGCAGTATGAATAAATTAATAGACGTTGGGCAGATTGAAGGTGGCCTTGTGCAGGGCATCGGATGGATGACGATGGAAGAATTAATTTATGATGAAGCCGGTAAGCTCCGCAGCAATACTTTATCCACTTACAAAGTGCCGGATATTTATTCAGCCCCAAACGAAATTGCTATCGGTTTTTTAGAACCTACAAAAGATAACCAGGCAATTTTTAAATCGAAAG
This sequence comes from Ferruginibacter sp., assembly GCA_965249755.1. Classification (GTDB taxonomy): domain Bacteria; phylum Bacteroidota; class Bacteroidia; order Chitinophagales; family Chitinophagaceae; genus Ferruginibacter. Next base: position 4,323,396 of record CBDFMT010000004.1, on the reverse strand, counting down.
CCGTAGGCGAACCACCGCTGATGTATGGTATTGGAACTTTTTTTGCTTTGCGCAATGCCGTAAAAAGCTTCAACCCTACTGCATTTACAGGCAATTTTACAACCCCGATGACGCCGGAAAAAGTACTGCTCGCTTTATATACTTATAAGGCTGCCTTACTAAATAAGCAACCGGCAATTGCATCAGTTGCTGATTGAGGTGTGCAGTCAAAAATATTCATCTGCCAAAATAAAAATAAACAGCTTTTAATATTTACAACGCTACAAAGCCTGATGCATAAACAACTTTCAACCTGGCAATTTATACAGCACAACCTGCGGCAGAATATTGCGGTAATGCTACTGTATGTTATTGAAAGTAAAGGCAGCAGTCCGGGCAGGCAAGGTTTTTTAATGAGCGTAAATATCAATGGTGGCATGAGTGGCTCACTCGGGGGCGGCATTATGGAACACAAGTTTGCAGAGCTGGCAAAAAGCAGGTTGGCCAACATAACCGACGGCCCTTTTTTATACCAGCAATTGCATGATAAGGTTGCAGCCAAAAACCAAAGCGGCATGATCTGCTCCGGCGAACAAACCATTTTTACATACACATTAAAAACAGGTGATGCAGCTACAATAGATCAACTGATACAATCGCTTGAGAACAATGGGAACGGTACTTTGCAGTTATCTGATAATGGGGTTTTTTTCCTGAAAGCCACGCCTGTACAGGATTACCAGTTACAAACATTTGCCGAAAATCATTTTTTGTATCAGGAAAAAACAGGCTATAAAAACGAATTGTACATTATTGGCGGCGGCCATTGTTCCCTGGCACTTTCTCAAATTATGGGCCTTATGGATTTTTACATCCATGTATTTGATGATCGCAGAAACCTGAATACCCTTGAACAAAATCATTTTGTACAGGAAAAAAAAGTGGTGGAAACGTATGAAAATATTAATGATTTTATCAGTGGTGGCAGCAATAAATATATTGTGATCATGACGTTTGGTTACCGTACAGATGAAGTTATTTTGAAAGCTGTAATCAATAAACCATTCCGGTATTTAGGCGTACTTGGCAGCAAAAGCAAAATGGATAAAATGTTCTCAGGTTTATTATCAGACGGTTTTTTAAAACAGTTACCAGATGGTTTACATGCGCCCATCGGCATGCCCATAAAAAGTAAAACCCCCGAAGAAATTGCCATAAGTATTGCAGCAGAAATCATTAAGGTCAAAAACAAATATCTTCCGTAATAAATGGGGGCATTCTTTAAAATCCTTATCGTTTACCCATGCCCGGCAGTTTACCCAAAGGCATTTTGTTCATCATTTTCATCATGTCTTTCATCTGCTCAAACTGTTTTAAAAACTGGTTAAGCTCTGCTATGTCTTTACCACTGCCTTTTGCAATACGCAGTTTTCTGTTGGGGTTAATAATATCCGGGTTGCGGCGCTCTTCAAGCGTCATAGAATTTATCATGGCTTCAATACCTTTAAAAGCATCGTCGTTAATATCCACATCCTTTATTTGTTTGCCTACGCCGGGTATCATTCCCATCAGGTCTTTAAGGTTGCCCATCTTTTTAATTTGCTGCAACTGGGTTTTAAAATCTTCAAAGTCAAACTGGTTTTTGCGGATTTTCTTTTCCAGTTTAGCAGCTTCAACCGCATCAAATTGTTCCTGTGCTTTTTCTACCAGGCTTACAATATCACCCATGCCTAATATACGCTGGGCCATCCTTTCAGGATAAAACACATCCAGCGTTTCCATCTTTTCGCCGCTGCTGGCAAACTTAATAGGCTTGTTAACGGTGTACTTAATACTTAACGCAGCACCGCCTCTTGTATCGCCATCCAACTTAGTCAACACAACGCCTGTAAAATCCAGGCGTTCGTTAAATGCAGCCGCTGTGTTTACAGCATCCTGGCCCGTCATGCTATCCACCACAAACAAAATTTCCTGCGGCTTTATGGCTGCTTTAATATTGGCCACTTCCGTCATCATCACCTCATCTACTGCCAAACGGCCGGCAGTATCCACTATAATAACATTCTTGTTTTTTGATTTGGCTTCTTTAATGGCATTTTGCACAATGCTTACGGCATCTTTATTTTCCCTTTCGCTAAAAACATCCACACCAATCTGGCCACCCAATACTTCCAACTGGTCAATAGCCGCAGGCCGGTAAATATCAGCCGCAACCAACAATGGCGATTTGCCTTTTTTTGTTTTTAAGTAATTAGCAAGTTTACCGCTAAAGGTTGTTTTACCACTACCCTGCAAGCCTGCTATTAAAATGATGGCCGGGCTACCTGTAATATTAAATTCACTTTCAGTACCGCCCATTAATTCGGTTAGCTGGTCTTGTACAATTTTTACCATCAACTGGCCAGGGCTTACTGCCGTTAATACTTTTTCGCCCAGTGCTTTTTCTTTTATAGTGTCGGTAAAGTCTTTGGCAATTTTATAATTCACATCGGCATCTACAAGTGCCCGGCGTATTTCCTTTACGGTGTTTGCTATGTTGAGCTCGGTAATTTTTCCCTGGCCTTTAATATTTTTAAGGGCGCCTTCTAATTTTTCACTGAGTGAATTAAACATCTGTTGCTATTTTATAAATATGTTGGATATAAAAAAAGTGAACCTTACAGTTCACTAAAATATTTGCAAATGTATGAAATCTTTATGCTCCCAAATAGCCCCGTAAATGCTTGCAGCGGGACGATACTTGTAATTTTGTAATGGCCTTATCTTTTATCTGGCGCACCCTTTCCCTGGTAAGGTTAAACCTTTCACCAATGTCCTCCAGGCTTAATGCATGGTCTACACCTATCCCAAAAAAGAAACGGATCACTTCTTTTTGTCTTTCGGTAAGCGTATTTAACGACCTGTCTATTTCTGTTGCAAGCGACATTTTAAAAGTGAGGTGCATATCCGTACTGTCAGCATTGGGGTTTTCCATAACGTCCATTAACGACCCTTCATCGCCATCACCAAAGGGCTGGTCCATGCTAACGTGCCGTACCGAAGCACTCATGGTAGCAGTAATTTCTTCTGTATCCATGTCCAGCAGGTTCGCCAATTCTTCTGCCGTAGGTTCCCTTTCATATTCCTGTTCTAACTGAGAAAACGCTTTTGTTATTCGGTTGGTAAGCCCTACTTTATTTAAAGGCAAACGAACAATACGTGATTGTTCGGCGAGGGCCTGTAAGATGCTTTGGCGTATCCACCACACCGCATAAGAGATAAATTTAAAGCCACGGGTTTCGTCGAAACGCTGTGCTGCTTTAATTAAGCCAAGGTTACCTTCATTAATAACATCTGGCAAAGTAAGGCCTTGGTTTTGGTACTGCTTGGCAACAGAAACCACAAACCTTAAATTGGCTTTGGTGAGTTTATCAAGTGCTTTTTGATCGCCTTGCTTTATCAGGATGGCAAGCTTAACTTCTTCTTCAGGGCTTATTAATTCTACTTTACCGATCTCCTGTAAGTATTTTTCTAAACTCTGGCTTTCACGGTTTGTGATCGACTTCGTGATCTTGAGCTGGCGCATACTCATAGCAGGTTGTTTTAATTGGTTAACGAAATAAAGTTCGAATGATTAAGAACATATTTTGTTTAACGTAATTTATAGCTTTTACAATACGTCACCAAAATATATTTTTGAAAATCCCTGATCATAATAGATTATTATTATTGTTGAATTTTATCTATAAATTTCTTTAACGAAATAAAGTTGAGAAATTATTTAATTACCTCATTTATTTTGCTATTATTGCATTTACACAAATGATTTTTTAAATAAATTGGATGAGCAAGAAAGTATTGTATACATTGGAATACCCGGTTAGATGTTCGCCTGGAATTTTGTATGAATTTTTAAGTACCCCTGCCGGATTGCAGGAATGGTTTGCGGATAAAGTTGATGAACGTGACGGTGTTTTTAGTTTTTCCTGGAACGGTGATGATGAGCATGCTGAATTATTGGAAGGCGAAGAAAACAGCTACATAAGGTTTCACTGGATGCACCTGCCGAAAGAGGAATATTTTGAATTTTCCATAGAAAAATCTGAGGTTACCAACCAGACGATTTTAATTATTAAAGACTTTGCCGAGAAGAAGGATATTAAAGACCAGAGCCAGTTATGGGAGTACCAGGTGAAAGATCTTTTTCATCGTTTAGGTAATTAATTTTTATCAGCCCCAGCATTTCCAAAAAGGTTTTTTCTGCAAAAAGATTAAAGTCATCCCACTGCACTATTGGGATCTTTTTTACAATTTTTATAAATCTTTTTTGAGCAAGTATTTCTTTAAACCGGATGAAGGAAATACTGCTTACGGGTATATAATTTTCCGCCCCAAAATGATGTTGCCACACATCTTCATTAATGCATATCCAATAATTATTTTGCTGTAACGATAAAAATTGTTGCTGCAAAACAGCCATTGCCCTGTGTTTTGGCCCACCTGAAAGTTGCAGGCAGATGCTGAAAAAATTACCCCACCAAAAAAACGTACGGATTGCTATTGTCTTTTCTTTATTAAAATACCTCGGGTAGTCAAGCATTACATAGGGCAGCATTTTATAATTTTCACCTTTTGAAATTTTAGGGCTTTTCTCAAAAACTTCCGGGGGCAAATGGTGTTTTTCCTTTTCTGTTAATTCCTGCATTTGGGCAAGCGCCAACCCAAACATGGCGGTTACTTTTTGTATGATGGCATGTTTAGTTAAAATCCATCCGGTATCACAAACCAATTCAAGTTCATTGGCAGAAAGCGTTAATTTTGACGGGTCGCCAATCATATTGGTTAAGGTACAAATAACTTTTAAACACTGCACCACTTTTCGGTTTGCAACATGATTAAAAAATTAGATAAGCTTATTTTACGGTCATTTGCCGGGCCCTTTATTATCACTTTCTTCATTACTTTTTTTGTGCTGATGATGCAGAGTTTGTGGAAATACATTGATGATCTTGTGGGCAAGGACCTTGATTTTTTTACCATTGGCCAATTCTTGTGGTATGCAAGTGCATCGCTGCTAACCCTTACCATGCCAATCGCCATTTTGATCTCTTCCATTATGACATTTGGTAACCTCGGCGAAAGGTTTGAACTGGTGGCGATAAAATCTGCCGGCATTTCTTTAATACGCTTTATGCGCCCGCTTATTTGGGTGGCGGTTTTACTTTGTGGTATCACTTTCATTTTTGCCAACTACATTATCCCGTATGCTAACCTCAGGTTCAGGACTATTTACACAGATATCATTTTTAAAAAGCCTGCGCTGGATTTAAAGCCCGGTACATTTTACAAACATATACCCGGTTATGCGATTAAGATTGGCAAAAAAGACCCTGACGGAAAGACTATCCATAAAGTAGTTATTTATGAGCAGCAGGGTCAGTTGCAGGACAACAGCATTATCTCTGAACAGGGTACTATGAAGTTATCTGCCGACAAAAAATTTTTAGAGTTTACCCTGCAAAATGGCAACCGCTACCAGGAAAGGGGCAACCTGTTAGACACCAGCACAGAATTTATACGAATGGGTTTTAAAGAATATAAGAAGCTGTTTGATATCACCTCCCTGCAGATGAATAAAACCAATGACACTGTTTTTAAAAATGATTTTAAAATGCTGAGCATTCGTTTGCTGGATAAAACGGTTGACAGCCTTAAAATAGTAAATGACAGTATCGCAAGGCACCTTAATAAAGATGTAAACACCCAACTTCATTACATGCAGGTGCCCGATAACATTTGGGCAAAAACCACTGCACCTGCACCCGCCCTAGCCAATACCACTTTCCTTCAATCGTTGCCGGATACGGCTAAAAGCGGCGTTTATGAAAATGCCATTTCTACAGTGTATGCATTAAAAAATACCTACCAGTTTTCTGGTTCCGAACTGGGCAATAAGGAAGAAGAAATAAGCATCGGCCTTATTGAATGGCACCGCAAATTTTCATTATCACTGGCCTGCCTGGTATTGTTTTTTATCGGTGCACCATTAGGCTCAATCATCCGTAAAGGTGGTTTGGGTATGCCTTTGGTGGTAGCCATTTTATTCTTTTTAATTTTTCACCTGCTAAACATGTTTGGCGAAAAATTTGTTAGAGGTGGTATAGCATCACCATTTGTGGGTATGTGGCTGGCCGTTTTAGTGCTAAGCCCATTGGGCATATTTTTAACGTATAAAGCCATGCATGATTCACAGTTGTTTAACAAAGAATTTTATCACCGGGTGTTTAAAAATGTACGCTTGTTCTTTACACCATTTATTAATAAACTAAGCAGGCCAAAAATAGTTGCCTAAATTTATACAACAAACCATTTATTATGAAACAGTCATCACGCAGAAAATTTATTGGCCAATCTGCCATTGCAGGTATTGGTGCCTTAATATCTTTACCGGCCGCAGGTGCTATGCTTTCCGGTAACGGCAAAACTGGTATACCTTCTTCCCCTATAAAAACTGGTTTCGACCAACAGCCGCTACCCTATGCTTACACCGCATTGGAACCATATATAGATGCACAAACAATGGATATACATTACAGCAAACATGCAGCGGCCTACAGTAAAAATTTAAAGGAAGCGGCACAAGCTGAAGGTGTGGATGCCACAAAACCTGTGGAAGATGTTCTTGCAAAAATTTCTAAGTATACCCCTAAAATGCGCAACAATGCGGGGGGCCATTATAACCATGAAATGTTTTGGAAATTACTTTCGGCCAATACGGCCACGCAGCCATCGGGCAAATTATTAACCGCTATAGAGAGTAGTTTTGGCTCCGCAGATGAAATGAAAAAACAGTTTACCACAGCCGCTACCACAAGGTTTGGAAGCGGATGGGCATGGCTGGTTGCCGGGGCAGATAAAAAGTTATCTATCATTTCCACGCCTAACCAGGATAATCCTTTAATGGATATTGCAGAAGTAAAAGGTTTCCCTTTAATGGGCCTGGATGTTTGGGAACATGCTTACTACCTTAAATACCAAAACCGTCGTCCGGAGTATATTGCAAGCTTTTGGAAAATTTTAAACTGGAACACGGTAGCAGAAAGATATGGCAGTTTATAACATCGTTTTTTTTATCTTTTTAAGATATTTAGTGCCCGCCAAAAAGCGGGCTTTTTTAATAGGCGCAAAAGTTGCCGGGCTTTCTGTAAATAGACTCAGCCTCTGCAATGGAAGTACTCTAAACACGTACAACCATAACAAAGGCTGATAATATAGGATCACAATCGAAGGGCAAATGTAGATGGGTTATACTAACAAAACAAGCAAATTATTATTCTTTACCAAAGTTTTTTAGTTTCAAAAGATACCTGGTTTGTACTGCCTAAAAACTTAATTTCGTTGCCTCCATCTATCTGATTTTTTTAAATAAATATGTATACCATGCAAGCTTGGAAAGAGTACCAGGAAAAGAATAAAGGCCGCTTTTTAGAAGAACTGTTATCCCTGTTAAGGATACCGAGCATTAGTGCTAAAAGTGAAAATAAAAATGATATGGTTACCTGTGCCAAAGCAGTTCAGCAACGTTTGATGGAAGCTGGTGCAGACAATGCCGAAATATACAGTACCGATGGCCACCCTGTAGTGTATGCAGAGAAAATAATTGACCCATCCAAACCAACAGTGTTGGTGTATGGCCATTATGATGTGCAGCCTGCGGAGCCCTTGGAATTATGGAACAGCGGGCCTTTTGAACCGGTTATTATTGATGGAAAAATATTTGCAAGGGGCAGTTGCGATGATAAGGGGCAGGTGTACATGCACATTAAGGCAATGGAAACTTTGGTACGCACCAACACACTGGGCAACAATATAAAATTTTGTATTGAGGGAGAAGAAGAAGTTGGCTCCCCTAACCTGGCCAAATTTGTAGCCGCCCATAAAGAATTATTAAGAGCAGATTGCATACTGATAAGCGACAGCTCCATGATTAGTTTGGATACCCCTAGTATAGATATTGGTGTACGTGGGCTTAGTTATATTGAAGTTACCGTAACCGGGCCAAGCCGTGATTTACACAGTGGTGTATATGGTGGTGCGGTGGCCAACCCTATAACCATATTGGCAAAGATGATAGCCGCCTGCCATGATGAAAACAACCATATTACCATACCAGGTTTTTATGATGATGTGGTGCAGGCAACTGCTGATGAAAGGGCATTAATGGCGGCTGCACCATTTAATGAAAATGAATATAAAGAAGACCTTGGTATTAAAGAAGTGTGGGGCGAAAAAGGTTACAGTACCAATGAAAGAACGGGCATACGGCCTACGCTGGAAATTAACGGCATTTGGGGTGGCTACCAGGGCGAAGGTGCTAAAACAGTGTTGCCCAGCAAGGCCACAGCTAAAATCAGTACCCGTTTGGTACCTAACCAATCATCGCAAAAAATAACTGCCATGCTGCTGGAATACTTTAAAAAAATTGCGCCGCCAACCGTTACCGTTAGTGCCTTTGAACACCATGGCGGCGAGCCTTACATGACTCCGCTTGACAGCACTGCATACAAGGCTGCTGCTAAAGCAATGGAAACCACTTTTGGCAAAAGGCCCATACCCGTACGTGGCGGTGGCAGCATACCCATTTGTGCTTTGTTTGAAAAAGAATTGGGTATAAAAATTGTTTTTATGGGCTTTGGTTTAGATAGCGATAACCTGCACAGCCCTAACGAAAAATACAACCTGGAGAATTTTTATAAGGGGATTGAAACCATCCCTTATTTTCATCAATATTTTACGGAGATGAGTATGGCCTGAACAAAAGGTTAATTGTTTAGCCCCAGCCCCATAGTAAAAAAGAAGGAAAGGCTATGCCCCATGTTGGCACATCATGGCGACCGCCTTTAAGTTCAAGGTATTTAATATTTTCTTGGCTATAACCTTTTTGCTTTAATATTTTAATCAGATCTAGGGTATCATCAATGGAATCAATTACGCCATTATTATTGCGGTCGGCAGTTTCGTCCATTGTACCGGTTTCAAAAAAAAACTGGAGCCATGGCGCATAGCTGCCTTCTCTTACCTGCCGGTGCATTATGCGGTTTTTATTTTCATCAAAATCAATAGCACTTTGGTCTTTGTCACGCCACCATAAAGAGCCGCTGAAAACACCCACATGCTTAAACTCTGCTGCGTTGTTCCAAACAATATCCAAAGCACTTAGGCCGCCGAGTGAAAAGCCGGCAAAAGATTTTTCTTTAAAAGAATATATCTTATAGTTTTTCCTTAAAAATGGCAGCAACTCTTCCATTATAAACTTTGTGTACAAGGCTGCTTTATAACCCCTGCCTTTGTAATCCTTTACCTTGGCTGTGGCATATTCATTTTTGCGGTCTGCCCCGCAATGTATGCCCACACAAATCAGCGGCGAAATGGCTTTTTGGGTATATAGTGTATTGAGGATGTTTTGAAACTTCATGGCCAAAAGATCTTGCCCGTCATTAATCAATAAAAGGCTTGTGCCTTCTGGTTTTGCCACATCAACGGGTAAATAACAATCTATCATCACATCCCTTTTTAAGAAAACGGAGTTAAGCACATGGTGTTCCATTGCAATACAGGGAAAAGAATTTTTTGGCATGGCAGCAAAAATAAGCAAACACTGGCACTGTAAATGTTAGCTGGTACACGGGCAAGTATATTTGGTAAATTACCTTGAAAAAAATATATTCGGTAACCGGTAAACCAATAGGTAAACTTCATTTTCAATTTCTACAAATTAAAAAGGCAAGCATGAAAAAAATAGGTATTTTATATGGCAAGGAAAGAAGTTTTCCTGAAGCATTTGTTGAAAGGATCAACAGCAAGAATATTGAAGGCATTACTGCGGAGCCGGTTAAAATTGATAAGGTGATGCAAGGTGCAGATAGCGGGTATGCGGTTATCATCGACAGGATTTCGCAGGATGTGCCTTTTTACAGGGCAGTCCTTAAGAATGCTGCCCTCTGCGGAACAGCCGTTATCAACAACCCTTTTTGGTGGAGTGCAGATGAGAAGTTTTTTAATAATTGCCTGTCGACTAAAATAGATGTTCCTGTGCCCAAAACGGTTTTGCTGCCTTCCCGTGATTTGCCTGTTGATACCACAGGGGATTCGTTTAGCAACCTTGCCTACCCGTTAGACTGGCAGGGCATTTTTGATTACGTGGGTTTTCCAGCTTATATGAAACCCTTTGCAGGCGGGGGTTGGAAGAGTGTTTACAAATTGCATGACAAGGAAGATTTCTTTAACAAGCATAACGAAACAGGCGAATTGGTAATGATGCTGCAGGAAGAAATTATTTTTGAAGAATACTATCGTTGCTATTGTATTGGTGGCAAGTATGTAAGGATAATGCCCTACGAACCACGCAACCCACATGCCCTGCGCTATGTGGCCGATTTTAAACCGGACGAAGAAAGGCTTAAGCTGATGACAGATATTGTACTTAAGATTAACCATTACCTGGGCTATGATTTTAATACGGTAGAACTGGCACTGAAAGACGGTATACCCTATGCAATTGATTTTTGCAACCCTGCACCCGACGCAGAAAAAACAAGTGTGGGAGATGAGAATTTTGAGTGGGTGGTTGAAACCGCTGCAACATACGCCATAGAAAAAGCAATGGCGCACAAAGAAGGCGAAGACAACCTGACCTGGGGAGAATACATTACAAGGAGCACCGCAAAACAATCCCTGATATAAGTTTGCTTGTGCTTTCGAAAGGTGCAATGAGCGTATTTGAATTGTTAGTTATTGGTTTTCATTTTCAATATTTATTACACATGGCCAACTTATCATACAAAGGTTTTACAATTGGTGTTGAAGAAGAGTATATGGTGCTAGACCCTGAAACCAGAGAATTAAAAAGCCATGAACAAAAAATTGTTCATGAGGGGCAGCGTATGATTAAAGATAAGGTTAAGGCAGAAATGCACCAAGCCGTGGTAGAAGTAGGCACAGATATTTGTGCTGATATTGACGAAGCATTTATGGATGTGGCAACGCTGCGTAAAACCATCAGCGGCATTGGCGAAAGCCTTGGTTTAAAACTCGGTGCATCCGGCACCCACCCTTTCAGCCATTGGGAAAGCCAGTTGATAACAGACCATGTAAGATATAGTGAAATTGTAAATGAACTGCAGGAAGCAGCTCGCAGCAACCTTATTTTTGGCTTGCATGTACACGTAGGCATGGCCAACAGGGAGATGGCTATTCACATTGCCAACTCTGCCCGGTACTTTTTGCCACACGTTTATGCCTTAAGCACCAACTCCCCTTTCTGGGAAGGCAGAAAAACCGGTTATAAATCTTATCGTACAAAAGTATTTGATAAATTTCCCCGTACCGGGATACCAGACTATTTTGAAAGTATTGAAGCGTATGAAAACTATGTAAAGCTGCTGGTGAAAACGAATTGCATTGACAATGCTAAAAAAATATGGTGGGACCTAAGGGTACACCCCTTTTTCAACACCGTTGAATTTCGTATTTGCGACATCCCCATGACCGTACATGAAACCATTGCTATTGCTGCAATATTCCAGGCTTTATGCGCCAAGCTGTATAAACTACGCAGCCAAAACCTGAATTTTATGACCTACTCACGGGCACTCATAAACGAGAATAAATGGAGGGCAAGCCGTTACGGAATAGATGGCAGCATGATTGACTTTGGCAAAGAATCGGAAGTAAACACCAGGGTTTTAATTTATGAACTGCTGGATTTTATTGATGATGTAGTGCCGCAACTCGGCAGCCGCCATGCCATAAACCATGTGCACAATATGCTGGAACAAGGTACCGGCGCAGACAGGCAGTTAAAAGTGTATGAACAAAACAATAGCCTGATTGATGTAGTGGATTATATACAAGGAAATTTTTTAGCAGGTTTATAGGCATGCACTATCCTGCTCCCGGTTACATACCATTAGTTCTATTATTTTCTACAATTTCTGGTTTAAAAAACTTATCCCAAAAAACAGACTTCTGTTTAAGCAAGGCGAACCTATGCGATAAATTATTAATTTTGCAGCATGACAATCAGTGAAAAGAATAAGGTGCGGATAGCTATTTTGGATTTGTATGAAGGGCAGCCCAATCAGGGCATGAGGTGCATCCGGGAAATATTAAACCAATTTGGGGAAACGAACGAGATAGATATTACCTGGGATGAATTTGAGGTAAGGCAACACCAGCAGGTACCAGATTTATCTTACGATATTTTTATTTCAAGCGGTGGCCCGGGAAGCCCCTTGGAAAGCAAAGGAAGCGATTGGGAGACCGTATATTTTAACTGGCTGAAAGAGGTAGAGAATTGGAACAACAATGCTGCCCATCCTAAGAAAAAATATGTTTTTTTTATTTGCCACTCCTTTCAGTTGGCTTGCCGGTATTACAATATTGGTAACGTGTGCCAGCGAAAAAGTACTGCATTCGGGGTGTTTCCCATCCACTTATTAGAAGAAGGAAAAAACGAACTGGTATTTGAAAACATGAAAGACCCGTTTTACGCAGTAGACAGCAGGGATTACCAGGTGATTGGGGCAAAGCACAACCACGCTGCGGCCATGGGCGCAACCATACTTGCTATAGAAAAAGAGCGGCCACATGTGCAGTTGGAAAGGGCGGTAATGGCGGTTAGGTTTAACGGGGAAATGATTGGGACACAGTTTCACCCGGAGGCGGATGCTATGGGTATGAGCAAGCATTTATTAACACCTGATAAAAAGCAAACCGTTATTGAAAACTATGGCGAAACCAAGTGGGCAAGCATGATTGAGCAATTGAACGACCCGGATAAAATTATGTTTACTTACCAACATATCCTGCCTGCTTTCCTTCAAACATCAGTTCAAAAATTAATGCCGGTTTCTGTTTAATTATCATTTTCAATGATGGTGTGGTACGGTTATTATGCCTATTTTTAAATAACATAATTAATACCATAGCACATTCATTATGGAGAAAATATTAAGGCAGGAATTCAACAATAATTTTTCTGAAAATAAATATCTGGCTTATGTGCAGGAGCTGGAAAATATACATGCCGGCAGCCTTGATTTCCGGATAGCAGAGACGCCTTTATTCATCCCAAAAGATTTTACTACAAAAATGCTGGGCGCCTGCGAAGATATTATTGACATTATAACCGGCCCTAATTTTAAAACACTTACCCAAAGATCGATACCAAACGATATACAGGTGGCCAATGAAAACAGCCATGCAGATTTTATAGCTTTTGATTTTGGTATTTGCGAAAATATAAATGGAACGCTTGAACCGCAGTTGATAGAAATGCAGGGGTTTCCCAGCCTGTTTGCATTTCAGGCATTTCATACTGCTGCTACTAAAATTTATGCGAATGTTCCCGCTGCTTACGATGCTTATTTAAATGGTTATACAGAGGCCGCCTATGTTCAGTTATTAAAAGATATTGTTGTAGGCGATACCGATCCAAAAAATGTAATCCTGTTAGAAATTTATCCGGAGCAACAAAAAACCAGGATAGACTTTTACTGCACCGAAGCATTACTTGGCGTCCAAACGGTTTGCCTTACCAAATTATTTGGTGAAGGCAACCAGCTATATTATGAAAAGGATGGAAAAAAAATTGAGGTAAAAAAAATTTATAACCGGCTGATATTTGATGACCTTCAACACCTCCAAAATGTAGGGCCAATTATCGATTTTGCGCATCCATGGAATGTGGAGTGGGTATCGCACCCGAACTGGTTTTACCGCATCAGTAAGTTTACACTTCCGCTGATAGATAACCCGTTTGTACCGCCAACTTTTTTTCTGAACGAACTAAAAGAAATACCCGCAGATCTTGAAAACTACGTTTTGAAGCCATTATTTTCTTATGCAGGAATGGGGGTTGTAATAGACGTAACTAACAGCGATATTGAAAAAATAACAGATCCTGAAAATTGGATATTGCAGCGAAAAGTAAAATATGCAGATGTTATTGAAACACCCGATATACCTGCCAAAGCTGAAATAAGGCTTTTTTATTTTTGGAAAAAAGATTGGGAAAGGCCGGTGGCCGTACATAACCTGGCAAGGCTTAGCAAAGGAAAAATGATAGGCACCCGGTATAATAAAGACAAGCAGTGGGTTGGTGGCAGTGTTGCTTTCTTTGAACGCTGATGTTTGTTGGGCCATTAAAATTTTTGTTCAATAAAATAGATTTACCATGACTTACGGACCAGCCCGATTTGTTTATTACCTCAACAAATTACAAGACCTGTTAACCCTTGCCTGCAAACAAAGAAACCCTGCACAATGGCTATATCACAATGATGCCCGTACAATTCTTTTTATGCTGGAAGGCCTGTCCAAACTGTACAGCGGCCTGCATAACAAAAAAAAATTTACCAAGATAAAAGATCATTTTAAGTTACTTGAAGATGCACTTGGGGCAATAGATTATTATGATAATATGGCCAGGGTTTTAGAAGCCAATAAAAAAATGCCCCCTGCAATTATGGCTTACCTGCAGGCACAAACAAGGGAAAAAGTTCAAAGCCTGAACGAGGTGCTTACAGAAAAAAAATGGTTATCTGCCAACAGTGAAAGGATAAAAAAAATTCAAAAGAAATTAAATGAGGTTGATTGGTTAAAGGAAGAAGAAGAAGTGAGTGCGATAAAAGATTTTTATGGAGGTTGCATATATGAGATAACGGAATTTGTACAACAAGACGATTTTCATTTTACCAATATCGAGGCGGATGTACACGAATTAAGACGGAAACTCAGGTGGCTTAGCATTTATCCACAAGCCTTACAAGGCTGCATACAGTTAGGAAAAAATGATGCCGCCCCTAAGCAACTTAATAAATACCTTACCAAAGAAATCACAACTTCCCCTTACAATAAAATGCCTGAAACCGGTGATGCTTCCTGTTATCTTATGCTTGAACAAAATTATTTTTATGCCCTTAGCTGGATGATTGCAACCTTGGGGAAAATAAAAGATAAAGGTTTAAATGTAATAGCTGTGAAAGAAGCGCTTGAGCAAACATCTGCTGCGGGAGAAAGCGGGGCATTAAAAAAAGCTTACCAACTGTTAGGGCCTAAGCAGCAAAAAATTGAGCAGCTCCTTAAAGAGGCAGATACTGTTTGTAAAACCTTTTTTACAGAACACAATTTAGAGCACCTGGTAAAAGGTGTGATTAATGTTTCAAAGGGCTTAAAGAAAAGGGTGCCGGGTATCGCTAAAAAGCTAATACTTCCAGAAGCGTAAAAATGTTTCTTAGTTCACTGATAAAAACAAAAATCCCCAGCCTTTTTTGCCGGGGATTTTTTATTATGCTTTTACTTTTGCAGGTACTTTCTTCTTTACTTTTTTTAAAGCCGCATCAACAGCTTTGCTCAGTTCATCGTAGGTTACTTTACCTGTAAAACGTTCGCCGTTTACAAAAAAGGTAGGTACATCTTTTACACCCCTGTTAATCCCTTCCCTCATATCACCCTGAACCTGCCAGCCGTAAGTTGCGTTTACCAGCTCATCTAAAAACCGTTTATTTTGTACGCCTGCTTCCCTGCTATGCAATTTTAAACTTGTTGTACCAAGGTTTCTGCGGTTAGCAAAAAGGATGTTATGCATTTCCCAAAATTTACCATCCTGGGCAGTTGCCACTGCTGCTTCGCCTGCTTTAAGGCTACGCTGGTGAATGTTTGTCATTGGAAAATGGCGGAAATTAAACCGTACTTTTCCTTCATACTCTTCCAGCAATTGCTTAACAACTTCATTTGCTTTTGCGCAAACTTCGCTTTCGTATTCTCCAAACTCTTCTAATGTTACCGGTGCATTGATGTCGCCAACGAATACGTCCCTTGGTTCAATAATTTCTACCACCTCTTTCTTAAATGCCATAATAATTAAATTTAAATTTATGCCCAGCCTTTAATCCTTACCTTGGCTGCAGGCTTGTTATAATAACCTTTTTGACTGCTGGTTTGTTGGGGTTTTTTAAGTTTTAAAATTCCCTGAAAAGGCTGGTAAGGGCTTGAAGGTAATATTTTTTATCTTTTTATATTTACGATTTCAGTATATTTCCTTCACAGCTTTTCCACATATTTGATTATCAGTAGCTTAAAATTTTTATTAAACTGTTAATGCCCCCTTATCTTCCCACATTTATTGCAATTGGGACGTTTTTATCAACAACAGCTTCATTTCTAAAAACAACTGTTTTATCAAAAACATCTACCAGCACGGGCTTGGTTTTATCAATGTCGCCTGCCAATATCCGCTTGCTTAACTGGTTAACAATTTCCTTTTGGATAAGCCTTTTTAATGGCCTTGCCCCAAACTGGGTATCGTAGCCATTTTCAGCCAGGTAATCCAGGGCGTAATCACTAAATTCTAATTGTATTCCCGTTTTAGCAACCATGCTTTTCAGTAAACCTAACTGTATCTGAATGATACCCCTGATGTCTTTCTTCATCAAAGGCTGAAACATAATTACTTCATCTATCCTGTTTAAAAATTCAGGCCTTATAGTTTGGCGCAACAGGTTAAGCACTTCTGCTTTTGTACTTTCAATTACTGTTTCCCTGTTGTCCTCATTTATCTTCTCAAAATTTTCCTGAATGATATGGCTGCCCATATTGCTTGTCATAATTACGATAGTATTTTTAAAATTAACCACCCTGCCTTTGTTGTCTGTAAGCCTGCCATCATCCAGCACCTGCAATAAAATATTGTATACATCCGGGTGTGCCTTTTCAATCTCATCCAGCAAAACCACGCTGTATGGTTTACGCCTGACCGCTTCCGTTAACTGGCCGCCCTCATCATAACCCACATAGCCCGGAGGCGCACCAACCAGCCTGCTTACGGAATGTTTTTCCTGGTACTCACTCATGTCTATCCTGGTCATCATGCTATCGTCATCAAACAAATAGTTTGCCAGTGCTTTTGCCAGTTCGGTTTTGCCCACGCCTGTTGTACCTAAAAATATAAAACTGCCTATGGGTTTTTTTGGGTCCTGCAAACCGGCCCTGCTCCTGCGGATAGCATCGCTTACTGCTTCAATACCCTCTTCCTGTCCTACTACCCTTTTATGCAATTCATCTTCCAGGTTGAGCAATTTTTCTTTTTCACTCTGGAGCATCTTGGTTACCGGGATGCCTGTAGCTTTTGCAATGCTTTCGGCAATATCTTCAGCATCCACTTCTTCTTTAAGCATTCTTTTTTCACTGATATCATCCAGCAGTTTTGTTTGTTCCTGTATAATTTTTTCCTGTTCTTGTACTTTACCATAGCGGATTTCAGCCACCCTGCCGTAGTCCCCTTCACGTTCTGCTTTCTCTGCCGCGGCTTTTAAATTTTCAATTTCACTTTTGGCCGATTGTACTTTTTCGACCACTTCTTTTTCCTGCTGCCATTTGGCTTTATAGGTGTCCCGTTCAACAGCAAGGTTGCTGATTTCAGTATTTAATTCTTTCAATTTTGCTGCGTCATTTTCACGCTTGATGGCCTCCCTTTCAATTTCAAGCTGGCGTATCTGCCTTTCCAATTTGTCCAGTTCTTCGGGCATGGAGTTCATCTCCAGCCTCAGTTTGGCTGCACTTTCATCAATCAGGTCGATGGCCTTATCTGGTAAAAAGCGGTCTGTAATATACCGGTGGGATAACTCGACTGCGGCAATAATCGCCTCGTCTTTTATCAGTACATGATGATAGGTTTCGTAGCGGTCCTTCAGCCCACGCAAAATAGATATCGCATCTTCCACATTGGGTTCATCTATCAATACTTTTTGAAACCTGCGTTCCAGCGCTTTGTCTTTTTCAAAAAACTTTTGGTATTCGTTAAGTGTTGTTGCACCCACCGCCCTAAGCTCCCCTCTTGCCAATGCAGGCTTAAGAATGTTGGCAGCATCCATGGCACCATCGCCACCTCCGGCACCTACCAAAGTATGTATCTCATCTATAAAAAGTATGATGTCGCCATCGCTGGACGAAACTTCCTTTACCACAGATTTTAACCGCTCCTCAAACTCGCCTTTATATTTTGCACCAGCTATTAACTGCCCCATATCCAGGGCATATATAATTTTTGTTTTTAAGTTTTCAGGCACATCACCATTTACAATCCGCATGGCCAAACCCTCTGCTATTGCGGTTTTACCCACACCAGGCTCACCAACTAAAATAGGGTTGTTCTTGCTCCTTCTTGATAAAATGTGCAAGGTCCTGCGTATCTCTTCATCCCTTCCAATTACAGGGTCAAGCTTGCCTGCACGGGCCGCTTCATTTAAGTTTTTTGCATACTTGTTCAGTGCATTAAACTGGGTTTCATCTGTTTGGGAGCTGATGACATTTCCCTTCCTTAAATCCTTTATTGCAGTAATTAAACCCTTTTCTGTAAGGCCTGCATCCTTTAATATTTTTGCACTGTTATCATTGCCCTGCAAAATGGCAAGCAATAAATATTCAACACTTACAAACTCATCGCCAAACGTTTTTAATGCGCCGGTTGCCCGTAAAATAACACTATTCATATCCCTGCTTACGGCTTGTGCCGGATCACCGTTTTGCGTCTTCGGTAACCGGGTAATACTTTCGTCAATTTTAGTTTCAACAAAGTTAACGTTCACATTATTTTTCTTAAGCAAAAATTCAATAGGTGAGTCATCTTCGCTTAATAAAGATTTAAGCAAATGCTCCGTTTCAATGGTTGGGTTTTTATTGTTAAATGCCTCCTGCTGCGCCTTGGCAACAGCTTCTTGTGCTTTTATCGTGAAATTATTCAGGTTCATGTTGTAATGAAATTTATTATTGTTAATTGTTTTCTACATTTAAAAACTGCCGCCATAAAACATTTAGAGTATGTAAATTACAGGCTGCTTGCGGGCTTTGTTTTTAAAATAACTTTATGATAGCTTCAAATTGTTATCCAAATTAAACGAGAGGAAATTATGTCACAACTCATTAAGGTAAACTGCCTAAAATTCAGGCTGGTATTGGTTTTCATGCTAAGCTGTCTTATTGGTAAGGGCCAATATAATTTTACTGCCGTAGATAACCTGCTTTCCACAAATAAAAAAGCCCTGGGTGATAACCTGGTTGCTTTGGTATACAAAGATGGCAAAATGATTTATCAGAAAGAGATGGGCGACTTTACGATTAAGAGCAAAGCCCCCGTCGCAAGTTGCAGCAAATGGTTAACGGCGGCACTGGTTATGACTTTTGTAGATGAAGGGCTGATTACCCTGGATGACCGGGTGAGCAAATACCTGCCCATTTATGATAATTATAGCAAGTCATACATTACGATCAGGCAATGTTTATCGCATGAAACCGGTATTACGGACAACCAAAAATCCATAGGTAAGTTATTCGACAGAAAGAAGTTTGAATCGCTGGAAGATGAGGTAAATTCTTTTGCGAAGAAAGAGATAGCTGCCAACCCCGGTACAACTTTTTTTTATGGCGGCATCGGGCTAAACATTGCAGGAAGGATTTTAGAAATTGTAAGCAAAAAGAAATTTGATGTGTTAATGAAGCAACGCATTTTTACCCCGCTAAACATGAAGAACAGCACTTTTACCGGTGATGAAGATGCGGTAAACCCATCGGGTGGTGCGGTATCATCTCCTGGGGATTACATGAATTTTTTAACCATGATATTGGATAAGGGAATGTTTATGGGCAAGCGGATATTAAGCGAACCTGCCATTACCCAAATGGAAACCATGCAAACTAAAAAAGTAACCAAAAAATTTGTACCCAAAGCCGCAGAGGGTATGGAGTACGGCCTTGGTGAATGGATACAGGAAGCCGATAGCAAAGGCAACAGTAATGTAGTAAGTTGCCCGGGCTTGTTTGGCACGTGGCCCTACGTGGATATGTGCAGGGGATATGCCTGTTTAATTTTTGTAAAAAGTTTACTGGGTGAGCAAAAAAAAGAATTGTACCTGGATATTAAAAAAGCCATAGACGAGCAAATAAAAACCACCTGCAATTAATTGCCTTCGCCCAAATTTTACCATTGACGATAAAGGAAAAAAATACCCAAATTATTAAATCTGCCGCCGCAAGGTTAGGTTTTGATGATTGCGGTATAGCTAAGGCCGAACTGCTTACCGATGATGCAAAGCGGCTGGAAAGCTGGCTGTACAAAGGTTTACACGGCACCATGCACTACATGGAAAATTATTTCGACCTGCGCATTGACCCTACCAAACTGGTGCCTGGTGCTAAAAGCGTTGTTACTTTATTGCTTAATTATTTTCCCGGTCAACAGCAAAATGCCGGGGTACCCAAAGTTGCCAAGTATGCTTTTGGTAACGACTACCACGAAGTGATAAGGGAGAAATTAAAAGCTTTGCTGCATGATATAGAACAACAGATTGGTGCGGTACACGGCCGTGGTTTTGTGGATAGTGCACCTGTACTGGAACGAAGCTGGGCACAAAAGACAGGCCTTGGCTGGGTAGGCAAAAATGGCAATATTATCAATAAAGAAAGCGGTAGTTTTTTCTTTATTGCAACGCTTATTATTGATGTTGAACTGGAATACGATAATGCTTACTCAAAGGATTATTGCGGCACCTGCACCAGGTGTATTGACAGTTGCCCTACGGATGCCATTAAGCCGGATAAAGTGGTGGATGGCAGCCAATGCATTGCCTATTTTACCATTGAATTAAAAGATGCCCTGATACCCGAAAATGTAAAAGGCAAATTTGATAACTGGATGTTTGGCTGCGACGTGTGCCAGGATGTTTGTCCATGGAACCGTTTTAGCAAACCGGCAAGCGAAATAAAATTTACACCCATACCTGCTGTATTAAATTTTTCATCCAATGATTGGGAGGAGCTTACGGAAGAAAACTTTAAGCTCATTTTTAAAAACTCGCCGCTTAAACGTTCTAAATATGCTGGCATAAAACGCAACCTTAAATTTATAGCAGCCACCAGTTGAATTTTATGGAAAGCCTGCGGTATGTATGTGTATCAACGAGAGGTGCCGTAAACTCACACCAGTAACAATTGTACGTATAGCTTTCTTTAAATTGTTTAACGGAATAAGCGGTGCTAAAACCAAAATGCCTGCTAAATTTATAGCCTAATCCAGCTTCGTAAAAAATACCAGCTGTTGCTGAATATCCCTGCATATAAGTTAGCCTTTCACCTTCTTTAAGCCAGGGTAAATTATACCCGGCACTGGCAAACAAAAACCAGGTAACCGGTTTTAAAGCGATGTCTTTTTGAAGATTGATAAACAACGGAATGCTTCTTTTACCGCCGTAATAATCGATGCCTGCGCCAATGCCACCAAACCATGTTTTATATTTTAAACCGTTGATGGTAGTTACCTGAAATGCAGGAAGGCTGTTTTTCTGGCCAATTAAAATGCCTGGCTGCAGGATGGATTTAAAATGCATTGTGCCCTCCTTTTTTATAAGCTGGCCTTGTGCACACCATGCTGTTGCCAGGCATAGTACAGAAAGGTAAAGTATTTTCATTTTGACGATGCGGTAATTTGTATGGGGTGAATTAAAAACGGGCCTGATGATAATTGCACAGCGTTTGTTTTTTGCGTGAGGGATTGCAGCGGAAAGCCCGGTGAGGGTAGCCCGGCAACACCTGCAAAAAACAAAATACCTGCCGGGCTGTGGTAACGGGTTTGTGCCGGACTTGCAGCGGAAAGCCCGGGCCCTTGCGCAGCTTGGGCCACGCCGGCATGTTCATTTTTTAAATAAATATCTGTCATTTTGAGATGGTTATTTTACTTAGCAAATGAATGTTTTGAATGTTGCTGTAATCATATTGGTACAGCCCGTCGCTTGCTACTACTATCGCTTTATTGCCGGTGGCGATGACATCGTAAGTGTTTATGCCGGTAATGTTTTTAACCAATGAAATGTTGCTGGCATTTGATGCATCAAACACTTTTAATCCATCTGCACCATCGCAAATAAACAACAGGTTTTTATCTTTTGACAAACCATGCGGATTGGTTAACGGGTAAGATTTTATAAGCACAGGATTGTTTATCGCCTTTATATTTAGCACATCCAGTTGATTGGTAAAGCCTCCGCAGGTGGTGCCTGAGCTAAGGGTTACGTACGCATATATATCATCTGCAATTACAGGATCACAGGTACGAACATGCGCAAACTGGCCTTCTGAAAAAGGTTGGTCCGGATTGTTGACAGAAAAAATATACATGCCATTTGATGAACCAATAAACAGCTTATTTTTAAAAGGAAAAATGGTTTCTATCCCCCAATTGCCCACGGAAACATTTTTTACATAAACAGGATCTTGTGGTGTTGTAATGTTAAACACATTTAAGTCTTGCGAAGAAACAGTGTACAGCCGGTTACCGGCTAATGCAAACCTGGCCATGGAGCCGCCCATGCCAACCGGGGTTGAACTATTGGAAGAAGCATTGCCCATTGCTGTTGTACTGGATAAAAATAAAACGCTGGTGTTGTAGAAAACATTTGCACCTCCATCGCATTTTTCAATAACGGTGGTATCCCTTTTTATCCAATCGGCAATTACCATGGTGCTATCTGCGGTAAAGCCATTTCCCCAATAACGAAATGGAAAAACGCCTTCAATGTATTTTGTTTGCACCACGTTTAACGGGTTGGAGATATCAAGCGCAACAAGATCTGTGTAAATATCTGCATAAAGAATGTTGCCTTTTACGGCCATATCCACATTGCCCGGGATAGTAATAAAGGCAACATTTTTGGGCGAAGAGGGATTGCTGTTATCAATAACATGAATGCCTTTATTGGTTTCGTTTAAAAAGATATAATTGCCGTTAATGAAAATTTTACCTGTTGTTTGTACCGGCACAGGAACGTCACTTTTTATGTTTGCCCTTACCTGTTCTTTTGTTTTATAAACCGGTGTGTAATAGGTGTATTTTTTTACCCTTTCGCAAGTGTCTTTAATACAGCCCTGTAAAAAAACAGAGAGAAGAACAACCGTTAGCAGTGTTGATAATGTGTATATTTTTTTCATAAAAAAATTTTTGGAGTGCAGTTATAAGAACTTGACAACTGCTGGGAAAAAAGGGTTGCAAGCTGGCAAAAATTTTTAGAAAGTTTTACGGATAGCGATGTTTATGAAACTGTAATGCCTGCTATCGTACAAACCACTTTTAGCAACTGGGGTTAAACCATAATAAAATTGGGGTTCCAACATTACCGGTGATGAAGTGCTTTTATTTAAAGCGAACAAAAGGCCTGCATGGGCGCCAACGGTGGTTGAATTAAACAGGCTGTTATCATTATAGTAGTGGCCGGTGGAGGCATTAAACTGCAGTGCGTTTGTATAAATTAATTGAGAAAGCGAAAGCCCGATTTCTACAAGAAGTGGTTTCTTTTTTATGCTGAACAACGTGGTTTGAAAAGCAACCGGCAACTCCAAAAAATGATAATGGTTATAAAATTGTTTACTGCCGGTGGTGTTGTTTGTTACCGCAGACTGAAACCCCAAAGTGTCGCTACGGATAAGCATACTTGTTGAAAGCAAAGCATAATTAATACCAATAGTGAAGTTGCTTTTTTTAGAAACCTTTTTTATGGCATATATGCCCAAAGTGAAGCCTGCATAGGGTTTTACAGCCGATGCCGTAAACGAAGGGCTGTTGTTAACGGTGCCGGGGTTGTTGGCACTGTTGGATGGTGATGAGTATACATTACTATAGTTTTGATAAGCTCTTGAAAAAAAATGGCTGGATGTTGCAGCAATACCACCTGCCAGGTTGATGCCTGTTTTCCATTTCTTTTTTTGTTGCTTATCATCCAGCTTTTTAGGGTTGTTGGCAACTACAGGTTGATGAAGGGTATCAGCGGATTTTGAAACGCTATCTTTTTTTATAATGTTGTCGTCAATGTTTGCTTCACTGGTTTTTTGGCTTATAGTAACCTCGTTTTCTTTGCCGGTTGTGGGGTTTAGCGTATCCATATTGTTATCCGCTTGCCGGCTGTTTTCAACAGTTGCTTTGCCGATGGTAATTATTTTTTTGTTTGATGTAAGCCTTTTTGTTTTATGGTTTAAGGCAAGCTGCTTTGGCCCATCATCTTCATTGGCTAAAGCCCGTCTTTTTTTTGCTGAAGGAGATGGCCGGGCGGCAATGTATTTTTTTAAAGAGCTTGTTGCATCAGACGGTTTTGGTGCAATAAAAAGGCCGTGTATTGTTGCAATATCTTTTGGTGCATTTGCAATCGCTATGGCATTTGCCGCAGTGTTATTTACAAACCTGAAAGTATCGTTTTTTACATCTGCCAAAAACAAAAAAGACAGTAAAAAACATCCGGATAAAAATGCCATAATGAATATTTGCTGCCTCCGTTTTTTTTGTTGCTGTACAGCTACTGCAACGTGTTGCCATACACCGCTACCTGGAAGGATATTGAAATTATCCATTACCTGCTTTACCCCTTTCTCAAATTCATTTTCCGGCATAGTGTTCGGTTTTAGAAGGTGATGAATACTTTTCAATCCACTCAATAAGCAGGTACCTTGCCCTTGCATATTGTGATTTAGAGGTACCGTCGCTGATGCCGAGGAGTTCCCCAATTTCAGCATGTGTGTAACCCTCTACGGCGTACAAATTAAATATGGTTTGAAAGCCGGTAGGCAACTGCCGTATCAAATCGCCCAGTTGTTTTGCATCCAAATGTATTTGTGGGTTATTGTCTGAAACCGGGTGCAGTGGCATCTCTGCAAAAACCATTTCCTGCCGGTAACGTTTATTGCTTTTTAAATAATTGAGTGCGGTGGTTACCATTATGCGCCTTATCCAGGCACCCAGTTCACCAGTATTTTTATATTTGTTTAGGTGAAGAAAAACTTTGATGAAACCATCCTGCAGCACATCTTCTGCATCATTTACCGATTTGGTATAGCGGTAGCATACACCCATCATCATTGGCGCAAAATGGTTGTACAACTGCTGCTGTGCAACTGGTTTTTGTTTTATACAATCTTTTACCAGTAAGAGATAATCCATGCGTTATCAGGCTGACAACCTTTGCAGGTAAACAGTTGCATGGGCTGCAATAATTTTATTTGACTATTGTAAAAAAGCAATCGCTATTTATTTTTTTCCGTGTATTCTTTTAAACTGTTTAGTGCAGTTTCATAACCTGGCCCGGTTAGTTTATCCAGAAAGATGGCATAGAATTTTTCCCATGGGTACCAATGCAATTTTGTTATTGCCCGCCACTCTGTTTGCACTGATTGCTGTGCCGGCACCGGGGTTAAAATGATGGTATTGTAAACGTCGTTTTCTCCGTTAGACTGCAGGGTAAAATGTATGGCCGTTGTATCTGCAGCGGTAATAACGAGGTGTGTAATTTTTTTGTGATAATTAATTTCACAAAAAGCATTTTTGCCCAATGTGTTGCCACTGTACGTTATTGCAGCAAGGCCCGGCTTAAACATAGGGTGCCAGTTTTGCCAATGCTTTAAATCAATTACCTGAGCGTAAATATCCTTTACACCGGTGCTATTAATAAGCGTTACCCTGGATACTTTTACATTGCCAGAAATAAGCAGCGACAGTAAAGTTATAATGATGAAGAGGCCTGCAATGCCGAATAGAAAGGCTTTTATAAATCGCATGATAGTTATTCCCATTTAAAAACTTTTATAGCAATGGCATATACTACAACACCCCACAGCAACATGATACCGATCTCATTTTTTACATCCCACAAGCTTTGGCCTTCGAAAGCTACTGCCCTCATGGCGGTGTTTAAATGGGTTAATGGAAGTGCTTTTGAAATAGGTTGCAGCCACTTGGGAAATGCCTCTACAGAAAAGAAAGTGCCGCCCAGCAAAAATTGGGGCAGTGTTATCAGGTTGGCAAATGGGGGTATGGTGCTTTCATTTTTTGCCAGTCCGCTTACGATAAAACCAAAGCCCATAAAAATGACGAGGCCCATAAAACTTAGCAACAACATTTCGAGCAGGGTTACAAAGCCGTGCACTAATGTAAAACCAAATAAAAAATAGCCTGCCAGTATAATAACCATGGCCGTTATCATTTGAAAAATAACCCTTGCCAAACCTTCGCCGAGAATGATGTAAGTGCGGTTTATGGGTGTGGCAAAAAAACGTTTTAGTACCAGTGTGGTACGTAAACTAAAAAAGGTAAACGCCACTCCAAATACGCCGGAGCTTAATAATGAAAAACCTAACTGTCCTGGTAAAATAAAATCGATGGTGTTGTATTCCCTTACCGTTTCCACATCCCTTTTAAACTCAAAATCCTGTGCTGCATATGTTGGCCTGTCAGCATATTTTTGGTTGCTGATGATATTTACAATGTTGCCTACAATTGGCAAAAACTGTGGCCATTGGTCATTACTTGCGGTGGTCGTTTTAATAGTGTAGGTATAAGCAGGCGCATCTTTACCGGTTTTAGATATATTTAAAACACCTGCCATCCGGCCTTTTATCAGGCTGGCCCTAAGTTCAGCGGCATTATCAAAACGTACAATCCTTATGCGCTTGCTGGCTTTAATAGAATCAAATAAAACATTGCTGGTATCACAATTAGGATCCAGTGCAATTTTATAAACAGGCACGCCACCGTTGTTGCCGATAAAGCCAAATACAATAATAAAAACAAAGGGAAAAACAAAACTGAAAACAACTGCGGAAGGGCTTCTGAATATGGATTTGAGGCTTGCCCTGGTTATGGCCAGCATGGCCCTTACCTGACTGTATTGCTGCATGAATGCTGTAATTTAATTGCGTAAAGCTATAGCAAAAAAGATGTAAAAAAAATTTGAACTGCCAGACAAATGACGTAAATTTGACGACAAATGACGTTTTATGGAAAAAAATATTAAATCAAAAAAGAACGGCCTGTATATCCAAAACGGAAAACCAACCAAGCTTGAAGAACCGGAAGCAATGTACACCAGAAGTGTAAAAGTACTGCCTGCCATTAAAAATTTTACCTACAACGAATTTAAAAAAATTGCAGATAAAACACCGTTTACTTTAACAGAATGGTCATCTATATTACATGTTAGCGAACGCACCTTGCAGCGGTATGCTAAAAACAACGGCAGTTTTGCCCCCATCAATGCTGAAAGGGCTTTGCAAATAAACCATCTTATTGCCGAAGGCAAAAAAACATTTGGTACCATAGAAATGTTTTACAACTGGCTTAAAAGAAAACCTTTAATGCTCGAAGGGCCACTTTCTTTTGAATCTTTAACCACCACGTATGGCATTCAACTGGTGTTAACCCAACTTGGCCGTATACAATACGGCATACTTGCATGATAATATACAGGCTGGCTGCCGAAGCTTTTAAAAATGACCTGAGTGGTGCCGGTGCCAAATTATACGGTGGCAGATGGAACTCACCGGGCACAGCGGTTTTGTACACAACACAAAATATTTCCCTGGCCGTTTTGGAAATTTTGGTAAGGGCTGATACGGACTTAGTTCCCCTGAATTACCACCTGATTAAACTTGAACTGCCCGATACCTTACAGCCCCAGATAATAACCACCGCTAAATTAAAAAAAGACTGGAAAGATGACCCCGGCTATACCCAATGGATGGGGGACGAATTTATTAAAAGCAACAACCTGCTGTTTTTGAAAGTGCCGTCTGCCATTGTTGATGAAGAAAATAATTTTATTTTGAACACCGGCCATAACGACTTCAAAAAAATAAAAATATCATCGGTAAAAAAATTTCAGTTTGATAAAAGGCTGCTCTTAAAAGATGAATAAAATATACCTGCTGCTGGGCAGCAATATGGGCAACACCAAAGCATTGCTAAACGAAGCTGTACAAAATATTAACCAGCAAATAGGAAGGGTTATACAAAGCAGCAGCTTGTACAGCACTGCCGCATGGGGCAACACAAACCAACCGGATTTTTTAAACCAGGTAATTGTTGTGCAAACTAATTTTAAGGCATTGCAGGCCATCGACACGGTTTTAAATATTGAAAATAAAATGGGCAGGGTTAGGACGATAAGAAATGCCCCACGTACCATTGACATAGACATCTTGTTTTTTAATGAAGCTATTATTACCGAAGCTAACCTTACCGTACCACACCCGGAAATTGCCAACCGGCGTTTTGTGTTGGTGCCGCTAAATGAGCTTTGCCCTGGCTTTGTGCATCCTGTGTTGAAGAAAACAATCCACCAGCTTTTAACCAGTTGTTCAGATGAACTGGAGGTGAAAAAACTTTAATTGTGCAGGCTGGTTATTCCACTTATTTTCGGCTACTGATATGAAGTATAATTTTGTAACCATAGAAGGGAATATTGGTGCAGGCAAAACCACGCTTGCGCATTTGTTAAGCAAACATTTTAATGCAAGGCTTATACTGGAAGAATTTGCAGATAACCCTTTTTTGCCAAAGTTTTACGAAAACCAGCAGCAGTACGCCTTTCCGCTGGAATTGTTTTTTATGGCAGAAAGATATAAGCAGTTAAAAGATTTGCTGCAAATGAAAGATATGTTTCAAAACATTACCATATCCGATTATCTTTTTACCAAATGCCTGTTGTTTGCAAAGGTTAACCTGCCCATTGAAGAGTTCAGGCTGTACCAGAAATTATTTGATATTATCAACCCACAAATAGCACAGCCCGATATTGTTATTTACCTGCACGCCCCTGTAAATATTTTACAACAAAATATAAGAAAACGCAACCGGTTGTATGAACAGGGCATTGCCAATGAATACCTTTTTTCTTTGCAGGAAACTTATACCCAATACATTAAACAGCACAACATCAAAACCATTTTTGTTGATACTTCAAATGCAGATTTTTTAGACAATGAGGATCACCTCAACATCATCATTGATGCATTAGATAAAGAGTATGAATATGGCCAGCATTATATTACTTTGCCGTAACCCTGCAATATAAAAATTGTTGCCCCTTAGTTTTTTATTTTTGCATCTCTACTAATATTATTTGTTTTGAAAACATCTCCTCTTGCAGTACTTAAAATACCAGAATTCAGGAATTTTATTATGGGCCGCTTTGTGTTTATTATGGGCTTGCGGATGATGGGCACACTCGTAAGCTGGTGGATGTATGAGCTTACAAGGGATGCTTTTTACATTGGCATGATTGGGCTGGCAGAAGCTATACCTGCGGTGGGGCTTGCATTGTATGCTGGTTACGTTATTGATAAAACTGAAAAACGAAAACTTATTCTTACCACAGTTTTACTGTATGCACTTTGCACCTTTATTTTACTCGGCACATCTACCCAATGGTTTAGCCAGCAGTTTGGCACCAAGCTTATCATCATTTTTATTTATAGTGTAATTTTTTTAACGGGTGCTATCAGGTCTTTTTCAGGGCCGGGCTTTAGCGCAATTATAGCTTCTATTGTTCCAAAAGATGTTTTAATTACTGCATCGCAGCTTAGTTCAACAAGCTGGCTCATCGCAAGCATTACGGGCCATGCCACTGCAGGTTTTTTAATTGCATGGCTTCACGTTACCGGCACGTTTGTAATTATTGCGGTATTCATTATTGCTGGTTTTATTTTTCTTTTCAGGTTAAAACAAAAACCACCGGGCATAAGTGCAGAAAAGAAAACGCTGGAAGCTGTTGCCGAAGGTTTGCGGTATGTTTTTAAAACCAAAGAAGTTTTAGGCGCCATCACCCTCGATTTGTTTGCCGTTTTATTTGGAGGTGCAGTAGCCATGGTACCTGTATATGCAAAAGATATTTTACATGTAGGGCCAATAGGGTTTGGATGGCTGAACGCCGCATCAGATATAGGTTCTATTGCCATGGTGATAGGGCTTACCCTTAACCCGATGAAAAAGAAACAGGGCATTAAATTGTTGATTGCCGTAACAGGTTTTGGTATCTGCATCATTATTTTTGGCTTGTCAAAATTTTACTGGCTTTCATTTATCGCACTTGTTGCCGGTGGTATTTTTGATGGGGTAAGCGTTGTGGTTAGGGGAAATATTATGCAACTAAAAACACCCGATGAATTAAGGGGAAGGGTAATGAGCGTTAACTCTATGTTCATTAACTCTTCCAACGAAATTGGCCAGTTTGAAAGTGGCGCTGCCGCCAGGTTAATGGGTGTTGTACCATCTGTTGTGTTTGGCGGTTGCATGACCATTTTTGTAGTTATAGCCACCTGGATAAAAGCACCTTCGTTAAAGAAACTGGAATATTAAAAACCGGATTATTATCGGTTATTTGATTTTTGAAGTATACAGCCGGATAAACTTTTAAAGTGATGGACAAGGTTGAACTGATACAATGTACAACAGCCAAAGATTTTGAAACAGCCAAACAAATTACTGCCGATTATATTACCTGGCTTGGGATAGACTTAAGCTTTCAGAACATTGAAAAAGAGTATGACAATTTTGAAGAAATGTATGCCCCGCCTGATGGTTGTTATCTCTATTTAAAAGCGCAGGATAATATTGCCGGCGGGGTCGCTTTTCGTTTTTTGTACCCTGGTATTTGCGAAATGAAAAGGCTGTTTGTTTACCCCCGTTTTCAACAAAATGGATATGGCATGTTGCTTTGCAAAGCCATTATTCAACAGGCCATACAACAGGGCTACACAACCATGCGCCTTGATACCATCGCAAAATTACACCAGGCAATAAAGATGTACAAGAACCTTGGCTTTTATAAGATAAACCAATACCGTGAAAATCCTGATAGTTCCGCTACATTTATGGAGCTTAACCTTTTGTCTGCAACATTCCTGTAAGGCCTTCAATTAAAATAATATAAAAAGATATGGTACCACTAAAAATTGGATGGGCAGGCCTGGGAAATATGGGTATGCCAATGGCAAAAAATATTATAAAGGCAGGCTTTGAAGTAAGCGCTTTTAACCGCACAAAAAGTAAAACCCTTGAGTTAACAGAAGCCGGTGCCATTGCAGTTGACAGCCCGAAACAGCTAACAAAAAGCTGCGATGTTATTATTACAATGCTCTCTGACGATGAAGCCGTAAAGCAAATTTTTGAAGGGCAAGATGGCTTATTCTGTGATGGTGTGGAAGAAAAACTTTTTGTTGATATGAGCACCGTTGCGCCTGCAACATCCTGTTACCTTTCAGCCGCTTGTGTACAAAAAGGTGCAAGCTTTTTAGAAGCGCCTGTCTCGGGAAGTGTTAAGCCTGCACAGGATGGATCACTCATTATTCTTGCCGCAGGCAATAAAGAAAATTATGAAAAGGCAAAACCAATATTTGATGTGATGGGTAAATTATCCCTTTACCTGGGTGGGGCCGGTACAGGTAGTGCTGCAAAGCTCGCCATTAATTATCTGCTTGGTTTAAACTTGCAGGGGCTTGCAGAAACCATTCTTTTTGCAGAAAAAAATGGGGTAAACAAGCAAGACATGTTGACCATTATAAACGAAAGTGCCTGCGGCAACGGTATCACCAAATTAAAATCAGTATCCATTTTAAATGATGATTACACTGCTGCCTTTGCATTAAAACATCTTGTAAAAGATTTAAGGCTTGGCAAGGAAGCAGGCCTGCAATCCCCTTTGATAAACCCATTGGCAAACACGTACAACAAAGCAAAAGAAAACGGGTATGGTGATGAGGATGTAATGGCCATTATAAAATACCTGGCACAACAGCAATGAAATAATTTGTAACAGGTTTATAGCCATCTTAGCATTACCTTAAAATGTTCTGTAACTTTAAACCAACAAAAAAAACCGTCATCATGCAAAGAAGAAATTTTATTGGCGTAAGTGCGATGGCTTTAGCCGGCCTGGCATTGTTAAGTAATAAGACACTTGCGCAATTTTTGGCCGACCCTGCCTGGAAAATTAAAATGCTGAACGATACCATGGGTGTATTTACTGAAAAAGGCGGGACCATTCTTTTTATGATCAGTAAGGATGGAATTGTGGTGGTTGATTCGCAGTTTCCTGAGCAGTCGCTGCATCTAATTGATGAATTGAAAAAGCGGAGCCAGCAACCTTTTCGGCTGCTGATAAATACCCATCATCATGGCGATCATACGGCAGGCAATATTTCTTTTAAAGGATTAGTGAAAAATGTATTGGCACATCAAAATTCAAAAATAAACCAGGAGAAGGTTGCCAAAGAAAAAAAGAATGAAGACATGCAGCTTTACCCTGATGAAGTTTTTGGAACAACCTGGTGCGAAACCGTAGGCAAAGAAAAAATATGCCTGCATTATTTTGGTGCTGCACATACCAACGGCGATGCATTAATACAATTTAAAAAAGCAAATATTGTACATGTGGGCGACCTTGTATTTAACAGGCGGCACCCGTTTGTAGACAGAAGTGCCGGTGCCAATATAAAAAGCTGGATAGCCGTACTGGACAAGGCTATGACTACCTTTAACGACAAAACCGTTTTTGTTTGCGGCCATGCCGCAGATGGTTATGATATTGTAATTAATAAGCAGGATATAAAAGCCTTTAGCAATTACCTGGATAAGGTACTGGTATATGTAGGCGACCAGATAAAAGCGGGTAAACCCAAAGAAGAAATTTTAAAATCCACCGAAATACCCGGCGCAACGGAATGGAAAGGTGATGGTATTGAAAGGCCGTTAACAGCAGCTTATGAAGAGTTAACTGCCGACAAATAGTGATGTTTGTCATTAAATACTTAAAGGGCCTTTGTATTTACTTTTTTGTAAAGATTAGTTTTAGCCGTAACCCTATACCCCAAAAATAAAGTTCAAAAATTTTTTAATTACCAGTTGCACACAAAAGAATACCACTTACTAAAAGTGGTCACTTTTTCCTTAAAAAAATTACTGCGTTGTTTTGATTTATTAATTTTTATGCAGACTTTTATTCTGTTGTACTGCTCTAAGCTTGTGAAATAACCTTCTCTTATCCCTTCCGTCAATTGAAAAAAATTTTTTGAAAATTCAGTCCGGTGACTGTTTTTTTGCACCTGCTTTTTTTTAATATTTTTAATTTAATTCAACATGAAATCAAAAGCCTGCTTAGGTATTTGCTTATTGGCATTGGTATGCAATACCTCTTTCGCCAACAATATTTTAACTGCTAATGTTAAGCTAACCGGCCAGAACAAGGTAGCCCATACCACTAATGTGCAGTTCGACATCAGTTGGGAAAATAGCTGGCGTACTAACAGTGGCCCGGCCAATTGGGATGCTGCCTGGGTCTTTATAAAATATCGTGTAGGCAATGGCGCCTGGAGCCATGCCTATCTTAATGGCAATGGCCACAACACGCCATCCGGAAGCAGCTATAGCGTTGGGTTACTTAATCCTGGCAGCCCCTTTAACAGCACTACCAATCCGGGGATGGGGGTTTTTTTATACCGCAGCAATAACGGGAGCGGAACTTTTGCTTTACAAGGTGTGCAATTATTATGGAACTATGGTGCCAATAGTGTTGCCGATAATGCTTTGGTAGATATCCAGGTGTATGCCCTGGAAGAAGTGTACGTACCAACAGGTGCTTTTACTTTGGGTACCGGGGCAGGCAGCCAGCCAGGTGCAGAGTATGGCTC
This sequence comes from Ferruginibacter sp., assembly GCA_965249755.1. Classification (GTDB taxonomy): domain Bacteria; phylum Bacteroidota; class Bacteroidia; order Chitinophagales; family Chitinophagaceae; genus Ferruginibacter. Next base: position 4,289,886 of record CBDFMT010000004.1, on the reverse strand, counting down.
TTTTTATAAATATCCTACAGAGTCTAACCCGTACCAGGTTACCAGTGAAAATGCAATTACGGTGGGTACCGGCACGGATAATCTTTACTACGACCCTACCATTAATGATCCCTTTGTTGGCGACAGGACCGGCCCTATACCCGCAGTTTTCCCTAAAGGATATACTGCATTTTATTGTATGAAATATGAATTGAGCCAGCAAGGTTATGTAGAATTTTTGAACAGCCTCAACTATACGCAATCCCGTAACCATTATGATTATAACGGTTCTATTGGCCAAAGTCGTTTTCACATTGACACAGCATATGGCAGCTCTGCCTTCAGGACAAGCAGCCCTTATGTTGCCTGCAATTTCTTAAACTGGAGCGACCTGTCGGCCTATCTTTTCTGGGCAGGGCTTAGGCCAATGACAGAACTTGAATATGAAAAAGCCTGCCGTGGTACATTGGCTGCTGTATACCACGAATGTGCCTGGGGCACGGCTGCAATAGCCAAACAGTATTATACCCTCGGCAAACCCAATGACTCAACTGAATATGTTGCTGCCCAGTTAAGTACTTTTAATGGTGTAGGCAATGTAGCTTGTTATAATACAGATGGTTTTGTCTCGGGGCCTAACACCGGGCCTTTACGGGTGGGTATATTTGCTGCATCGGCAATGGGGCTGGCAACAGCAGACAGGGCAACAGCAGGTGCTACGTATTATGGCATTATGGAGATGAGCGGTAATGTTTGGGAAAGGGCCATCAGTGTGGGCAGCCCTCAGGGTAGAAATTTTAAAGGCTCACATGGTAGCGGAACATTGGATACAAATGGATTAATAACCAATACAGACTGGCCGGCACCACTTACAGCATTGGGCGTGGGGCAGCGTGGTGGTGGGTTTAGGACGCCTAATACAGAAGACAGCCTAAGCATATCTGGCCGCAGGTTTGCAAATTTTTTATCTCCGGTAAGAAGCCCCGTTTTCGGTGGCAGGGGTGTGCGTACTGCACCATAATCTGAAATTTTCACACAAAAAAATGGGTGGCAATAAATAAAGAAACTTTTGAAAAAGATAATTCAATTAGCAATTTTGCTGTTAATGTTTCCTTTGCAAATGCTGGCCCAGTATGGCGGCGGCAATGGACGGGGTGAAAGGCTGAAGTCAGTTAATATTACCCAGTTAAATGGAAGGTTGCTGAGCCTGTACAGTGGCGGCAATGGCAGGGGCGAAATGTTAACTGCAGTAAACACCAACCAATTAAATGGAAAGGCCGTGTTGATTTATAGCGGTGGTAATGGCAGGGGCGAAATTTTTAAAACCAGCAATGCCAATGGATTGGATGGCGGTGTTGTAAGCCTTTATAATGGTGGTAATGGCCGGGGCGAAATTTTAACTGCTTTAAAGGTGAATGAGCTTGATGGCAAAACAGTAAACCTTTATAATGGTGGTAATGGCCGGGGCGAAATTTTATACTCCATCAATACTGTTCAATTAAACGGTAAGGTAACTTTACTATATCGTGGCGGCAATGGCCGTGGTGAAATATTATCTACGGTAAAAGCGGTGCAATTAGATGGTGTTACTGCAAATTTGTACATGGGTGGCAACGGCCGTGGAGAAACTATGGTACAACTAAACACCCAATCGCTGCCAGTACAATTGATATGTTTTGGTGCCATGCAGGATGATAACAGGATAAAAGTGTACTGGCAAACCGCCAGCGAAATAAACAGCGATAATTTCGTTGTTGAAAAATTAGTTGACAATAAAAACTGGAAGCCAATAGATACCATAAAGGCAGCTTATAACAGCGACATCACTTTAAGCTACCAGCTTTTTGATGCCAACCCAACAGAAGGCAGCAATCTTTACCGTTTGCAATCCAGCAATACAAAAGGTTTAAGTGTTTATTCAAATGTTTCAACGGTATACTATCATACCTCACCATCATATAGCCTTGCTGTATTTCCTAACCCGGCAAAATACCAGTTTACGATATCAATAAGCAATTCTAAAGTGGTAACAAAAGTATTGGGGCATTATAATATAACAATGGTAGATGCAACCGGCAGGACGGTATTACAAAAACAAGGCCTTAGCGGCAATACACAAACCATTGATGTGGCCAATTTAATACCAGGGGCTTATTTTGTAGTGGTTAACATTAACGGCGTTGCAAGCACAGTTAAGGTAATTAAAGAATAAGATGAATGCTTGTAAAACAAAGTATTAATGCATATTATTTTACCTGGGAAGCCATAAGTTTTTCCAGTACATAATAAACAATCGGGCAGAAGGTGGAGTTTTTTAATGTAAGCGGCTGTCTTTTTAAAATAACATCCTCATCAGTGTAAGGGAACCTTGCACAATCTGATGGGCGCACATCATAAATTCCACAATAATTATCTTCTCCCAAAAAAGGGCATGGGGCGGTACGCATAACATAGTCGCCATCGGCATCTACTTTTAAATAAGTATTGATAAGGTCGCCCTCTTTCATTTTTAAATGTTTGGCAATCCTTTTAATATCTGGTGTTTTTAACCGGGGGGAGTAGCCTTTGCAGCAGTTGCCACAACTAAGGCAATTAATTTTTTTAAATGCCTCGTCGTTCAGTTCTGGCAAGGCTTTCAGCACCGTGTTTTTATCTGCACGGTGCAAATAGTTTTTGTATAGTTTCTGTCTGTCGCCCGATTTTTTTTCCCAGGCCCTTAAAAGTTCTTCACCCATAAATGCGGTAGTGGTATGTGTAAGCCATTACAAATGTTTGTTCCCCACTTTTCCACAGGCACAAAGTAACGAACATATTGGCACCGAATATTGTTGTGTTGATGTAATTTTGCAGCGGAAAATAATTAAGGCCACGAGTTACCGGTACATGCTTTTATCGGCGATAAAAACAGCATTTTGACGGTCAACATACATTTTAATAAATGTTACCCAAAGCTGGAATAGTACAAGAGGGCGATGCAAGGATGATGCTTTTTGCCCTATGCCCAGACCAATATTTTGAAGTGATTATTACAAATTTTAAAAGCAGATATGAATATTTTTGAGCAACAACAATGTGAATTTTCAGGCAGGCATATTGGCCCAAACGAACAGGAAAAAGAGGAGATGTTATTGGCGGTTGGCGTTAACAGCCTTGAGGAACTTATCAGCAAAACCATACCCGATGCCATCAGGATTAAGGCCGACCTTGAAGTGCCTTCGGCGATCAGCGAATATGATTATTTAGACCAGTTAAAAATTGTTGCTGCAAAAAACAACGTTTTTAAAACCTATATAGGGCAAGGTTATTACGATACGATTACCCCCTCTGTTATTTTAAGGAATGTATTTGAAAACCCAGGGTGGTATACCCAATACACACCGTACCAGGCAGAGATAGCACAAGGCAGGTTGGAGAGTTTACTTAATTTTCAAACCATGGTAAGCGACCTTACCGCTTTGCCTATTGCCAACGCAAGTTTGCTTGATGAAGGCACTGCTGCGGCCGAAGCCATGGCCATGCTTTTTAACCATAAAAATAAAGACCACGACCATATAACTGCACCCAGGTTTTTTGTGGATGATAAAATATTTGCACAAACAAAAGATGTGCTGTTTACAAGGGCTGTGCCGGTAGGGATTGAATTGGTATTTGGGGATTTTGCCACTGCCCGGCTTGACGAAAATTATTTTGGTGCTATTGTACAGTACCCTGACAGTGATGGTGCCATAAGGGATTACCGCAGTTTTATCAGTATGGCACATCAGGTAAATGCGATGGTGGTAATGGCTACGGATTTGCTGGCATTAACGTTATTAACGCCTCCCGGGGAATTAGGTGCAGATGTTGCTGTAGGCTCGTCGCAGCGATTGGGTGTACCCATGGGTTTTGGAGGGCCGCATGCAGCTTTTTTTGCTACCAAAGATGAATTTAAAAGAACTATTCCAGGAAGGATAATTGGTGTAAGTATTGATGCCCAGGGCAGCCGCTGTTTACGGATGGCATTGCAAACAAGGGAGCAGCACATACGCCGGGAAAAGGCCACCAGTAACATTTGTACGGCACAGGCATTACTGAGCAATATGGCGGCCATGTATGTTATTTACCATGGGGCGGCGGGCTTAACAACCATTGCAAAGCGCATTAGTATGCTTGCGCAAACCTTAAGCAACGAATTAAATGAGATGGGTTTTACCAATGCAAGCCCGTACTATTTTGATACCCTTAAGGTGAGCGTAAAAAATGCACCTTCCATCATGAAACTTGCAGAAGCACAGGAGATAAATTTCCGCTTTATTGATGACAACTATATTGGCATTTCGATAGATGAAACAACCAGCCAAAAAAGTATAATTGACATCCTTTCTGTTTTTGCAGCATCCATAAATATGGATACTGCAACCGCCGGTTTTGATACAGAAGCTTTGTTGGAAAATATACCATCTGCCCTAACCCGGACCTCTTCTTTTTTATTGCATCCTGTTTTTAACAGCCACCACAGCGAAACGCAAATGATGCGTTACATCAAGTTTTTAGAGAATAAAGACCTGAGTTTAAATACCTCCATGATAAGCCTTGGCAGTTGCACCATGAAGCTGAATGCCGCAACAGAACTTATCCCTGTGAGCTGGCCGGCCTTTAGCAGATTGCACCCGTTTGCACCCGTTGGGCAAACAGCGGGTTACCTGCAGATTATACATGAGCTGGAAGATTTTTTGAGTAAGATAACGGGTTTTGCAGCTACCTCGTTACAGCCTAACAGCGGTGCCCAGGGCGAGTATGCAGGCCTTTTAACAATTAGGGCATACCATGAGGCCAGGGGCGAAAGCCATAGAAATATTGTTTTAATACCCATTTCTGCCCATGGAACAAACCCTGCAAGTGCAGTAATGGCCGGCATGAAGGTGGTGGTAACTAAATGTGACGAAGCAGGAAATATTGATGTGGCCGATTTAAAAGCAAAGGCCTTAGAACATAAAGATGACCTGGCTGCTTTAATGGTTACCTACCCGAGTACCCATGGTGTTTTCGAAGAAAGCATCATCGAAATATGTAACACCATTCATGAATTTGGCGGACAGGTGTATATGGATGGCGCAAACATGAATGCACAGGTTGGGCTTACCAGCCCGGGCATGATTGGTGCAGACGTTTGCCATTTAAACCTCCATAAAACTTTTGCAATCCCTCATGGTGGTGGCGGCCCTGGTGTGGGGCCTATTTGTGTGGCAAAGCAACTGGTGCGGTATTTACCGGGCCATGTCAATTTAAACAAAGATGAAAACAATATCCATGCTGTAAGTGCGGCCCCTTATGGAAGTGCCAGCATTTTACTGATCAGCTACGCCTATATCAAAATGCTTGGAACAACGGGCATCCGCAGTGCTACAGAATACGCTATCTTAAATGCCAACTATATGAAAGTGAGGCTAGAGAAATACTATAAAATATTATACACCGGTAAAAACGGTACCGCCGCACATGAGTTTATAGTTGACCTGAGGCCATTTAAAACAAGTGCTGGTATTGAGGCAGAAGATGTGGCCAAAAGGCTGATGGATTATGGTTTTCATGCCCCTACCCTTTCCTTTCCTGTTGCCGGTACTTTAATGATTGAGCCGACAGAAAGCGAAAGCAAAGCAGAGCTGGACCGTTTTTGTGATGCCCTCATTAATATTTACCAGGAAATAAAAGCTATTGCAGATGGCAGTGCTGATAAAAAGGATAATGTTTTAAAAAATGCACCTCATACGCAACATGTAATTTGTGCAGATGAATGGAGCAGGCCATATCCGAGGAGCATCGCTGCTTTCCCTTTACCGTTTGTAAAAGAAAATAAGTTTTGGCCCAGCATTAGCCGTGTAAATAACACTTACGGCGACAGGAATTTAATTTGTACCTGCGAACCCACTGAGGCTTACGCTTAAAGTATTACGGGTTTTATAAAGAAAAAGTGCAACCCGGGAGTTGCACTTTTTCTTTATAAAATTCTATGTAAATTTTGCTAAACTGCTGCTACCTGCTTAGGTAAGGTAATGCGGTTAAATTCTGCCCCGCTGAAAATTTTAGCCAGTTTGTTATCGTGAGATTCTTTCCACTCTTTTATATTGGTTTCAGATACAATACGCCAAAAGTTTTTCGATTTAAGATCTTCATAATCGGCTGATTGAACGAAAATGCCGAGAATAGTATTCCGTTTTTTAAATTCAATTTTAACCGGATTTTTGGCAAGGTGCCCGGCTTCAATAAATTTTGCAATTACTTCATTTATCATAATAAAATTTTTGCAAATGTAGGTTATTTGAAGTGCATTTTTGCAACTGATTACACCCCTTTTTACCGAAGGTCCACAACTTCTGCCCCCGGATACTTCTTAGCATCAAAAACAAACTGCGTATCGTTAACCGGGGCCGCTGTATTCATATTGGTTACAGAGTATGTATACTTATTTCCCGTTTTTTCAAAAACTTTGGTGCTTACTATTGTTTGTTGCGCTTTATCCACATACACCAGTACTTTAAAAAACGCTTTGCTTTTGTCAACCGGTGTCAATTCAATTTCTTGCACTTTTTTGCTGCCCATTGTTTTCTCCTGGTTCAATTTGTACAAAAAATCCCTGTCGTAAAAATTAGTAAAAATCTTTTGAGGGGTTAACGTGTTGGCAGATGGGTCAACTTTGGTTATTGTAACTTCATTAGCACTCTTATCATACGTTGAAACATTGCTGCCATCGCAATAAATTTCTTGTCCGGTAATGGTAACCCTGTACTTGCTACCCTTCATATAAACAATGCCCGTTTTTGTACCCAAACTTTTGCCTGCACCATTTTCGATGTTTAAAGAAAATTTAGCTTGTACCCCTTTATAAGTTTTAAATTTTGTGCTAACTCCATCCAGTATTTTTTTGGCTTCGGGATCGTTGCTGCCCATTCCTTTAGGTTGTGCAACAAGGCAAGGTATTGCTATAAAAAACAGCACGGCAAGTGTAATTATTTTATTCATTTTATACAATTTAAACTCTATGTTTTCAAAAAAGAGACCAAAGATAAGCGAATAGACTTCTTTCATGGGGAATGGTTAAACTGCTGTACCTAAGAATGTGTTAATGTAAACGTTGTTTTTAAATAAATAAGATGGGATTATACCGTTAGTTATTATCAAGTCGTATTTTGCAGGCACTTCAACACGCCCACTTCTCTCCACTATTGCTATTTTTTTTTATTAAGTAAGATGATTGTACTATGGAGGAAAAAATAATTTCCCTTAACCAAAAGGAAGTGTATAACCCCGGGAAGTTTACCCGTTTTTTATGGTGGCTTTCCACAGCAGAAGAAGAATTGCTTTTTAATGCCGTGGTTGACCGTAACCGGTATGCTATTGTTGGCATGACGGTGCTGGCCACATGGTCATTCGCTACCCTTGCCTGGACTTACTTTTTCAGTACCGTTTCAACTTCCATCTGGATAGCCATCTTTCTCGGCCTTTTTATGGGTTTTATCATTTTAACTATTGACAGGGCCCTGATAAAAGGGATCAACAGGTCATCGGAAAAGAAATTGCTGCCATTGCTCTTCAGGGCAGTACTTGCCATTACTATTGGAACATTTATGGCGCAACCGGCATTGTTGTACATGTTTAAAAAAGAAATTTTATTGCAAACATCTTTAGACAATGAACAAAAACATGCCGCTAAAAGCAAACAGTTAAATGACTTTTACAGGGTTAGCAAAACTTCACTTGAAACCGAGAAACAGGACATACAAAATGAACTGGCTTCCAAATATGCGGAGGTTGCAAACGCAAGGGAAAATTTTATTGCAGAAACAGATGGCAGTGGTGGTACCGGAAAAGTTGGCGTGGCAGCGGTAGCCCTGGCTAAAAAAAATGAATATCAAAAACTGGATGCTGAGTACGTTACTTTACTTGCCAGCCGCCAACAAAAAATTAACGCAATAGAAAACGACCTGAAGGAAATTAATGATAAAATAAAAATAGGTGAAACAACTTTTACCCAATATTTTAACAATGGTTTTTTAACCCAAATTGAGGCGCTTAATAATCTTATAAAAACCAGCCCTGCTTTGCAGTTGAGGTATTATTTACTGGTGGTTATTTTGTTGCTTATTGAATTGATGCCGGTAATTGCAAAAACGATGTTGCCATCTGGAACTTATGAAGAAAAAGCAACTTTGCAGGAAGCTTTGGAAAAGGAAATGGCTACGAGCAATAACAACAAAGAGAGGGAATTAAAAGAGCTATATAACCAACTGGCACATGACAACGATGCCGACGCCATTAAACATTTTTTTGCATTTACAAAAGAGGACCGGAATAACAAAATACAGGCTTTCAGCAACCAGTGGAAAGAAAGCCCGGATGAAACTTTTGATGGAATGTGGAATAAAATGAAAAATGAAATCCTTACAAAAAGAGAAGAATAACAACGACCAGCAAAACAGCTTACTTTTATTGAATGGTACGTTAATCATATAAAAGACATTACTTGCGAAAGTTGCTTTTGCACTATATCATTTCACTTTGTAGTAAATGATTTTTAACCGAGGTTTTTCTTTCAGCAAACTCCCTTGCTGCTTTTACAAATTTTACAAAGATGGGCTGAGGGTTCTCTACAGTACTTTTTAATTCAGGATGATATTGAACACCGATAAAAAATGGATGCTCAGGCAACTCTATAATTTCAACCAATCCGGTACCCGGGTTTTTTCCGCTGGCAACCATTCCTGCCTTTTCAAATTGATGTAAATAACTATTATTAAATTCCCAACGGTGCCGGTGCCTTTCGGTAATGGATGGTTGTCCGTAAATTTCATAGGCCAACGTCCCTTCTTTTATTTCGCATGGGTAAGAGCCGAGGCGCATGGTGCCCCCTTTTGCTTTCACCTTTTTTTGTGCGGCCATTAAATCAATCACCGGGTTCTTGGTATCTGCCACCATTTCTGTACTGTTGGCATCTGTAAGCCCAAGCACATTGCGTGCAAACTCAATGGCTGCCATTTGCATACCAAGGCAAATCCCAAAAAACGGGAGCATGTTTTCCCTGGCATATTTAACTGCAACTATTTTACCTTCAACCCCACGCATACCAAAGCCCGGCGCAACAAGAAGGCCATCCAGGCCACCCAATTTTTCGGCCACATTTTCTTCGGTAATGGTCTCACTATGCACATTAACAATCTGCACTTTACACTCGTTGATTGCACCCGCATGTACAAACGATTCCAATATAGATTTATAAGCATCCTGCAGCTCGATGTATTTACCGATAAGGCCAATATTTATTTTGGTAACCGGGTTTTTAAGTTTTTCCAAAAAGCCTTTCCATTTTACAAGGTCTGGCGCTGCATAACCATTAATGTGCAGCTTTTTTAGAACTATAATATCAAGCCCTTCCTGCAGCATTTTTAAAGGCACTTCATAAATTGAATTTGCATCCATCGCTTCAATTACTGCTTCTGTTTTTACATTGCAGAACAATGCAATTTTTTTACGAAGGTCCATATTTAAAGAGCGTTCTGTACGGCAAACAATAATATCCGGGTGCACCCCATTTTCACTCATTAATTTTACACTATGCTGGGTTGGTTTTGTCTTTAATTCTTTAGCAGCTTTCAGGTAAGGTATCAGGGTAAGATGAACTACCAGGCAATCTTCTTCTTCCATTTGCCATTGTAACTGGCGCACAGCTTCTACAAAAGGTAAACTTTCAATATCGCCAACCGTGCCGCCAATTTCAGTAATCACAATATCATATTCGCCGGAGTTACCAAGCAGCAACATCCTTCTTTTAATTTCATCAGTAATATGTGGTACAACTTGTACTGTTTTGCCCAGGTACGCCCCCTCTCTTTCCTGGTTGATTACTGTTTGGTAAATGCGCCCTGTGGTAACATTATTGGCCTGTGAAGTATAAATATTTAAAAACCGTTCGTAGTGTCCAAGATCAAGGTCAGTTTCTGCACCATCTTCGGTTACAAAACATTCGCCATGCTCATAAGGGTTTAATGTTCCCGGATCTACATTTATATATGGGTCAAATTTTTGAATGGTTACTGTAAGCCCTCTTGCCTGCAAAAGTTTAGCAAGGGAAGCAGCTATAATACCTTTACCTAAGGAAGACGTAACACCGCCTGTCACAAAAATATACTTAGCTGTTTTCATGTAATTATTTTTTGAATTTGTCATAATTTGAAACTATAAAAAGCAAATAAAAACCCATCCTTTGTTCAATGTGCTAAAGCCTGTACCCTTAACTAAACAAACTTGAATTATCCTGCAAAACTGTAATGGTAATTTGCTATGTCCGAAACGACCAGCGGAAAAATGAAAGGTGTATATCCGTGAGGTCATGTAAAAATACACCAAAAAAATGGCAGGAGAAAATTTAGGGCACCGTTTTACTGAAATTGGTTTTCGAAAAAAAAACCAAACCCTTTACCGGTAACCATTTCATTAAAAAAAAAATTTTAACGATGTCGTTTCAGGGCATTACGGATATGCCTTAATACAATGAACCATGATATAAAACTTTTGTTTAGCAAATGGTTGGGTTGTACTTTTATCCATCCTAAAAAAGGATGTTGAACATCCATTAAAAAAATAAATTATGGCGGTTACTAAAGAAAGCTTCAAGGAAAAGGCAGATGGTGTTGGGGCAGAAATTAAATTGCTTTTAAAGGAGCATGGTAATAAAAAAATTGGAGAAGTAACGCTAAGCCAGATATACCAGGGTATGCGTGGCATGACAGGTCTTGTATCTGAAACATCGCTGCTGGATGCCCAGGAGGGGATACGTTTCAGGGGTTATACCATTCCCGAATTGCAACAGCAATTACCTAAAGCACCAAAAGGAACTGAGCCACTGCCAGAAGGTTTATTTCACCTGATGCTGTTAGGGGAATTACCAACAGAAGCAGATGTACAGCACCTTACAGCCGTATGGCAACGCCGCAGCCATGTACCGCACCATGTATTTGCCACTATTGAAGCCCTGCCCAAAAGTACCCATCCCATGACGCAGTTTGTTGTGGCGATTATGGCTTTGCAAACAGAAAGTTCCTTCTCTAAAAGATATGCAGAAGGAATGAGCAAGAAAGATTACTGGGAAGCAACGTTTGAAGATACTATGGACCTTATTGCACGCCTGCCAAGGGTTGCAGCCTACATATACCGCCGTAAATATAAAAAAGGGGACCATATACAACCCAACGGAATGCTGGATTGGGCTGGCAATTTTGCCCACATGATGGGATATGGAAACAACGAAGGTTTTAAAGAATTGATGCGTTTATACATGACCATACATGCCGATCATGAGGGAGGTAATGTATCTGCCCATACAACACATCTTGTGGGCTCTGCTTTAAGTGACCCATACCTTTCATTTGCTGCAGGAATGAATGGCCTTGCCGGCCCCTTACACGGCTTGGCAAACCAGGAAGTTATTAAATGGATTTTTACACTTAGGGAAGACCTTGGAGTAGAAACCCCATCTAAAGAACAAATTGAAGAGTATGTAAAAAAAACACTCAATGAAGGTAAGGTTGTGCCAGGTTACGGGCATGCGGTGCTACGCAAAACAGACCCCCGCTTTACGGCGCAAATGGAATTTGGCAAAAAACATTTACCCGATGACCCATTGGTAAATACCGTTTGGAATATTTATGAAGCCGTGCCGCCAATTTTGCAATCCTTAGGAAAAATTAAAAACCCATGGCCAAACGTAGATGCCCATAGTGGTGCACTGCTGGTACACTACGGTATGGTGGAATATGAATTTTATACCGTTTTGTTTGGTGTATCCAGGGCATTGGGTGTGCTGGCAAACCTTTGCTGGGACAGGGCTTTAGGCTTTCCGCTGGAGCGCCCAAAATCGGTAACGACTGATCTTGTAAAAAAATGGCTGGATGGTAAAGATGAAATTTGGGGAGATTAATGCACCAAAATCTTATCAACTTATCACTTATAAATCCATCACCTTTTGATCTTAGCAGATTAATACTTGAATGATATTTTTAGCTGATGGCCTTTTCAACCAGGTACTTCTTCTTAAAAAATTGTACAATATACCATGTTGCAATAGCTGCGGCAATATGTTTTAAAGAATGCCCGCTGATAATACTTGTTAGCTTATAAACCTTCACATCATACGTTTCCAAAAGCTTAGCAAGAATGTACCATGCAATGACACCTGTAAGTAAAATAAGGTGCTTATTATTTTCACGAGATTTAAAAAGTAAAAAAATAAGTGGTATAAGTATCATAGGGTAAAATTGTACAACACCATACCACCGCAGGTCTCCCATTGCATGCATTTCTGTATGGTGCCACCAAAGTACAGAGCCAACACCAATTATTAAAAGCGGCACTAACAAAATTATACCCACTTTTTCATTTATCCATCCTGATATCGTTGCGGCTAAAAAAGACATGAACACAATCGTCATGGGCATACGGTCGAAAACCAATGAGTTATTATCAGGCGCCAAATGATAATAAGCAGACCCTGCCCCGGTTAAAATGAGGCCGGTGAACAATACCGCATAAATAATCCTAAACGGATAAAAAGTACTTTTTGTAATGAGGTGCAATCCGTAAAAACCAATTAAAACAAAAGGCAGGTTAGTGATAACATTCTTAAAATTCGGAATGCCCCATATGGAATTTTTATCAGCAAAATTATGATAGGATAAAGCTTGCGGAACTGGCTTGACTAAACAGGCTGTTACCACAACAGCCAGTGTTAAAGCAAACAGCAAAAGCATTTTAGTTTTAGTTTTCATAATGCATTTTTACTTTTTCAAAAGGTGCATGCTTTCACAATTTGTACAGCAAAAATAAAATAAATCAGTTATTTATCTTTCACTAAAAAAGAGAAGGCACCTGAAGAGGCGCCTTTAATGTGTGGTTTTAACCTGCATCCGGATCATAAGAAAATTAAACAGTAAAAACTTAATAATGCAAAAACTTTCTTTTAAGTAGATGGTCCGGCTTTAGGGGAATTTCGATACGCAGCGTAAAACCTTCACCCGGAGAAGACTTAGTACGAACTAACCCTTGTAGTAATTTTGCCCTGTTTGCAATATTTTTTAAGCCCAACCCTTTTATGCTATTGCCAGGTTTAATGCCTTTGCCGTCATCGGTTATGGTTATTTTAAAATGGCCATCACATGTTTCAAGGTTTATAAAAACATTTTTTGCGCAAGCATGCCGCACGATGTTGGTGCATTGCTCCTGTAACATCCTGTATACTGCCAACTTTTGCTGGCTGTTTATTAAAGCATCTTTATACAGAAATGTATCCAATTTTGTTTTTACCCCTGTTATTGCAAGCATGGATGTTAACAGGTTTTCAATCCGATCAGGCAGCATCTCAAAATCAAAATCAGGTGCGGATAAATGCTTTGCAATTCTTCTATTTTCTTCAATAGCACCCAGAATATTTTTATTACAAAGGCGCAACAACTCTTCCTTTGCATTGCCCTTTTGTAACATTAGTGATACCAACAGTTTGGTAGCTACAAGCAACTGGTTTACATTGTCGTGCAATTCGCCTCCTATATAATTCCTTTCTTTTTCCTGTGCATCAATAGCTGTAGCTGCCATTTTTAATGCTTGATTATGCTGATTGGTTTTTAGCATAACCTCGAGATTTTTTTTATCCGTTATATTTTCACTTACGGCGCAAAAACCTGTAGGCTCATTGCTCTCGTTAAAGGAAGGTATTATAGTTGCCTTTACCCAATAGCTATCACCGTTTTTGTTTTGGCTCCTCATTTCTCCCACCCACATATTGCCACTTTTGATTGAACGCCAAACATCTTCATATTTATCTTTATGCAAATAACCGGCGTGTGCAATCAGGTCCTTGTTGTTAAAAATATCTTCTGCACTATACCCCGATAATTTGGCGCAATTTTCATTAACATAAACAATCTTTCCTTCAGCATCTGTAATAGCAATTATTGCTGTTAAATCTAACGCATACTCAAGGTCGAAAAGGTTTTTGCGCATATTATTCTCCCATTTTACCAAGTTGCAATAATGTCAATTAACCAGCTTTGCATTTTTAAACCTTAACCTTTTTGTGAAAAGTGAAAGTCATTTTTATAGGGTACGAATTGAAAGAGTACAGCAAAACCGGGCATTTTTATAAATGATTTTTCTTTGATAATTTATTCATGTAAAGATAAACCACCTTCCATCCCAACACTCAATTGCAATTTATTTTCACATCGGCTATCGCCACGTTCACATAATAATCTCCCGAAAAGGGCCCTTTTACAAAGCCATCCATTATTTCTTAATCAGTGTTTTAGATTAAATAACCCTTTTTCGTCTTACTCAAAAACCCTTTCGCACTGCCAAACGTGGTTTTCACATCGGCCATATTACGTTTTGCGTAATCGTTTTTTTTTCTTGTATGCTAACAGCAACCTTTAATCATCAAATGAAACAATTTATCTAAAAACTTAAACCTGCTAAAAATGACTTTACAACAAAACATCTTCGCAAATGCTTTAACTATTGAAGAACTGGAAGCAAAACTTAAAGCCACCATTTTGGAATCTATATCTTTTTTTACAGAAGGTAGTTGTGGGGTTGATACAAGCGGCACACCTTAATAACCGTTGTACTAAGAATCTTGTAGCTGCTAAAGGAATCTGTAACTAAGGTTCCTTTTTTTAATTTGCCATTTTTTATATTTTAAAACTGATAAGCGTGCCACACCCATTAAGCTATACCATGTTGCGAAACAGCATTGCAAAAAATGCAAAAAAGTTAACCATCTTAAATGATGAACACCTTAACAGCAAAATGCAAATGGTTAGTGCTGCCCTCACCAATTATCTTCCTTCTGTTGCTGTGCAAAAACATGAAAGCATTTTTAAAGAAATTGTATTGCATAATAAATTGAGTGTGCTGGAGCAGTCATCTTTTGAAGCGTTGGAAGCTGTGCAAACAGAGAACCTGACAGATGAAACTTTAACCCTGCTTAAAACCAAACCAGTTATCATCTGTACTTTTCACACAGGCTCCTACAGGTTGCTTAACCTTCTGTTGCTAAAACAGAATGTTCCATTTTCTTTGGTGATGGGTAAGGAAGTGGCCGAAAAAGAAGGTGGCCACTTTAAAGAATTATACCAGGAGATGAATGGAAATGCTAAAGAAGATTTTAAAATAATTGATGCAGAAAATACTACTGCAGGGTTGCAAATGCTAAGGGAGTTAAAACGGGGCCGCAGCCTTGTATTGTATATGGATGGCAATACCGGAGCCGGCGTTGCAACAACAAAAAATGATAACCGCTGTGTACTAAATTTTTTAAACCAACAAATATTTGCCAGAAAAGGAATTGCTTTTCTAGCACATGCCGCAAATATTCCGATTGTTACTGTTGTTAGTTACCGGCAATCTTTGGAAGCAATCAGGTTAAAGTTTTTTAACCCCATTTTTCCAGATTTGAGCATGGACCGGAATTTATTTGCGGAGCGTACCACACAAGAAATTTATAAGATGGTTGAACCTGTTATAAAAAAATATCCCGGCCAATGGGAGGGCTGGATGTATATCCACAAAGTGGCCAACATCGTAAACCTTTCATATCATCAACCTGTTCCCAATCCTGGGATAAAGACGGAAAAAGTTATTCTTAATTCCTATCTATTTGGTATTTTTAAAATAAATGGTAACCCTTTTTTGCTAAAGAAAAATACTTACTCTTTCTATGAAATTAATAATTGTCTTTACGAGGCATTGCTAAAATGTACCAATGGGCCAACTGATAAAAACAGCATAGAAGATAAATTCTTTAATCAACTATATGACCAAGGTGTTGTTAAATACATTTAAACAACTGCCAGAAAGCAGTGTTTTAAATGGCCTGGAAAAGGATGAAGAAAACGCAAAATATTTTAACGTCCTGGTACATATCAGTGCTTGGATTGTGTACATCAGTTTTATCTACATTGCTAACTATGTGGCAAACCCCAATTTAAAATTTATAACCACAGTTTTTTACCTGTTGCCTTTTTGCGTAACCTTTTATGTAAGTTGCTATTTTTTAAACTTATATAAAAAAAGAAAAGTGTTATGGAGTATAGCTTCTTTTTTTATTGTTTTTATAGTAATGGCTTTTATAGGCTATTGTTACATTTATTTGTTGTTGCCTTTATTTGGAATGAAAATGCACACTTCAAATAAAATAGGCGATTTTTTAAAAGATGCAGCACTACAATATTTTCAGGCTGCTGCTTATGCCACACTGTATTATCATATTAATGAGTCGTTTAAAAAGGAACGGGAATTAAGAAAATTACAGGAAGAAAAATTGCGTAACGAACTTGAAAATTCAATTTTAAAACAGAAGGAATTAAAATCTCAAAAAGATAAACTTTTACTGGAGTATGCATTTTTAAGATCACAGGTAAACCCTCATTTTTTACATAATACCCTTAATGTACTTTTCTCCCAGGCACTTGAGCATTCAGAAGAGTTGGCCGAAAACATTTCCAAACTCTCCCGTATAATGCGCTACTCACTTGAAAGTGTGGAGTATGATAGTGATAAAGTTTTTGTTCAAAAAGAATTAGACAACCTGCATTTATTAATTGAAATTAATAACATCCGTTTTGCTTACTCTAAAGTTATTGACTACTCAATCGATGGCGAAGTTACCGACCAAATGCTGCCACCGCTTTCTATTATTACTGTGGTAGAAAATGCATTTAAATACGGCGATTTAAAAGATGCCCGTTACCCTTTGTCAATTAAAGTAGTTTTAAAACCTGGCCAGGTTTATTTTTACTGTAGAAATAAAATAAAGAAAAATAACCTAGAATTGTCATCACACAATATTGGGATGACGAACCTGTGTAAGCGGCTGGATGTGGCTTTTAAAGGAAAGTATAGCATGAATGCCCGTGATGATAAAGATTTTTACACTTTTGAATTAACAGTAAATTCTTAGCCAATGATAAGGTGTGTAATTATTGATGATGAACAACCAGCGATAAACGTCTTAAAAAATTACATTAGCCGCTTGCCCAATTTAAAATTGATTGCTACAGAAACCAACCCCATAAATGGTATTGAAATTATAAAAGACCAAAAGCCAGACCTGGTTTTTTTGGATATCCAAATGGATGAAATGAATGGGATTGCAGTAATGCAATGTATTGACCACATTACCAAAGTAATTTTTTGCACCGCCTATTCTGAATTTGCTGTAACCAGTTACGAATTGGAAGCTGTAGATTATTTAATGAAACCCATAGATTATAACCGTTTCTTAAAAGCAGTACAACGTTTTGCAGACATGACAGGCAAACAATCCTTCGTAAATAACGAACCCCTTATGAACGATTATATTTTTGTAAAATCTGGCCAGCGTGGTAAGATGCTGAAGATAGAATTAAACGATATTGACTATGTACAGGGAATGAACAACTATATTGCGTTTAATTGTGGTAATGATGTAACGCTTGCTTATCTCTCCATGAAAGATATTGAGGAAAGGCTTCCCCCAGATGCTTTTATACGGGTACACAAATCATACATTGTTGCTTTAAAACAAATATCGATAATAGAAAATAATGAGTTGATTTTAAAAAAGACCAACTCCCGTATTCCGATCGGCACAATTTATAAAGACATGTTTTTGAAAAGAATGGCCAATAAACTGATGAAGTAATACTGTCTATTGCTGATCTTGTTCACAGGCGATAACCGTTTCGCCTTTATTGATCTTCGTTATTGCTTCAGTAATTTTTTCCAATGAACAATATTTACTTATAAAGCCTTTGCCACCTGAGTTTATAAATTCATTGATGACCGCTTGCTCATAACTCATGGACAAACCAACAACCTTACCTGCTCCTGCTTGCTTTATTATTGCATCGGCATGTTGCATGCCTTGCCTTTTAAGTTTTGCAATGTCCATCAAAATAATGTCAGCGTTATAGTCGCACATTAATGTGGCAGCACTCTCATCATTAGGTATTATTCCCAAAAAATGTATTTGGTCAGAATATAGGAAACAGTTGCTCAATGCTTCTCCAAATAATGTAAAGTCATCTATTAATAAAACAGCAATTTTATTTTTATCCATGTCTTTGTAAAACCAAATAAATTAGTGAAAAGCTTACAGCAGGCCGTGATAAATAATGCAAAAATTTGTTAGTTAAATCAGAAGGAGTTTTGTAAATATTGGCATATAAACAAGTTGCCCAAGGATATAAATGCAATATACTTAACTATAAATCTAATTTTAACCCGTAACAAAATTTTGACATTTAATAAATATTTGTGTTTAATAATTTACAAATAATTTACATTTTATTCGAAACAATATTTGACGATTTATAATTTTTAGGATTACATGTACGGGCATTTTAATTTATTTTAAAATCTTTTGATGTGAATTAGCTTAATAGAAATAATCTTGCAGAATGCTTAATCAAAAAGTAATCGGGATAGATTTTGGCGCCACCAATATCAGGGCAGGTATCTGCACCGGGGCTAACCTCTCGGCTTACCAATCTGGCCTGATTAAAAAAGATGCTGAGGTTGATGAGGTCATGGACATTTTGTTTACCATTACCGATGCGATGATTGCAACGGATGTAACTGCCATTGGTATTGGTGTTGCAGGTATAGTGGATACGGACAATGGGATTGTGTATGACATTATCAATATTCCCTCCTGTAAAAAAATAGCGCTAAAAAAAATTATGGAAGACCGCTATCAGCTTCCGGTTTTTGTGGATAACGATGCCAATTGCTTTGCCTTAGGCGAACATTATTTTGGGAAAGGCAACGGGCATAAAAATATGATTGGCCTTACAATAGGCACTGGATTGGGCGCAGGCATTATCATTAACGGCCATCTTTTTTCTGGTGCAAATGGAGGTGCCGGCGAATTTGGTATGGTGCCTTATCTTAACAATGTATTTGAGTATTACGCATCGGGACAGTTTTTTGAAAATGTATATAAAATTAATGGCCTTACAGTTTTTGATGGAGCGAAAAACGGGGATCCCGTATCCCTCAAAATGTTTGCAGAAATGGGTTCCCATCTTGGTAATGCCATTAAAATGATTATGTACACTTATGACGTACCCTTAATCATCATTGGGGGTTCTGTACAAAATGCTTATCCTTTTTTTAAAGACACGATGTGGAAAGAAATTAAAACATTTGCATTCAGCAAATCGGTTGATAAACTTGTTATTGAAATATCGCAATTGAAAAATGCAGGTATTTTTGGTGCTGCCGGATTATACTATGACCGGATATAAAACCGATTCTGTTCCTGATAACTATTATTGTTGCAAAAGTTTGGCGGCAGCGGCATCCAGGTAAATATGTAAAGCCGGGTGCCCCCTTAACAGGCTTGCTGGTATTTGTTCAGAAATCCCCTCTTCGATAACTTTTTTTATGATGGTTGCCTTGTGGGCACCGGTAACCAATAGCATTATATTTTTGGCTTTCATTAAAGTGCCAAGGCCTAGTGTAAGCCCTCCGGATAAGTGCTGTTTTTGTTTAAAATATTTTTGTCCGGTTGCTGCGGTAAGCGGATCCAACGCTGTAAAATGTGTGCTGCTATGGGGCGAAGTACCTGGTTCGTTCATGCCCACATGGCCGTTTAAACCAAGCCCTAAAATAGCCACATCAATGCCGCCATTTGCTGCAATAAAACTTTCTGCTTCCAGGCACTCTTTTTCGGTGTCTGTTGCTTTTCCATTTAAAAATGATATCCGTTCGGGCTGTATCCTGCAAGGTGCAAATAATTGTTTGTTTAAATGATACCTGCAACTGCCTTCATCGTTTTCATTCATTCCTGCCCATTCATCAAGGCCAATAAAATTCCATCCAGCAATTTCAATTTCTTTTTTGCCGGTCTTGTCAACAATTAATTTGTACAAACCCGCAGGCGTATCGCCGGATGCCACGCAAACCAATGGCCGTTCTTTTACCTGCATTAAACCCAAGAAGTTTTTTACTGCCAATTGAGAAAGCGCTTCCGGTGTGTTACTTATAAAAAGATCCATTGATTTATAAGATGGGTGTAAAATTTTTGAAAATACAATACTGACTTTGCAAACAATATGCCTTTGAATATTGCTGTTAGCTAATGATTTTTTTGTTTTGAGGCACCAGTAAATGCATGATAAACCAGGCAGTAACATACGCAACACTGCAAATAATAAACATGATTAAATAACCGGTTTCTGCATGGCCGGATAATTTGTAATGGTCAAACAGCCTGCCTGCTAACTTAGCTATTAAAATGCCACCTAATGCACCAAACATAGCACCAATACCGGTTACAGAAGCAGTAGCACTTTTCGGGAACAGGTCGCTTACCGTGGTATAGATATTTGCACTCCATGCCTGATGGGCGGCCATTGCCAAACCAATTATTAAAACAGCAAGCCACATGTTTATGCCACCTAAAAACAATGCTGATAAAACGGGTACTGCACAGCAGGCATAAATAAGCATTGCAGTTTTACGGGCCTTAAAAACACCCATACCTTTTTTTATAAAATGCATTGGCAACCATCCGCCAAATATACTGCCGATGGTAGCCATTGTGTAAGCCAGTGCCACCGGCATTGCAATGGCTGTTTTACTTAAGCCATATTGTTTTTCTAAGAAATCAGGGAGCCAAAAAAGATAAAACCACCAAATGGGGTCAGTTAAAAATTTACCAATAGAAAAAGCCCATGTTTGTTTAAAACCCAGCAATGTAAACCAGGATAATTTTTTAGTACCCCCCTTTGTTTCAGCAGACAAACCCTTGTCATCTTCATCATCGGCGTGTATAAATTTAAATTCCCCGGCAGACAATTTTTTATGTTTTGCAGGCACCTCGTAAACCAGCAGCCAAAGTACAAGCCAAATAAAACCGGTAATACCTGTAATGATAAACGCCCATTGCCATCCCCATTTCAACACGATAAAGGGAACGGTTAGCGGCGCAAGTATGGCACCAACATTTGAACCCGAATTAAATATACCCGTGGCCAAAGCCCTTTCTTTTTTAGGGAACCATTCTGCCACAGTTTTAATGGCTGCCGGAAAATTACCTGATTCTGTAATTCCCAAAGCACCTCTTGCCAGTAGAAAACCAAACGTACTTGTAGCAGCAGCATGGGCCATGGCAGCGATGCTCCAAAGTGTTGTTGCTACTGCATAACCGGCCTTAGTGCCAAACTTATCTATCAACCTGCCTGCACCTAAAAAACCTGCTGCATAACAAACCTGAAAAGCCACTACGATGTTGGCATAATCTGTTTCACTCCATTTAAACTCTTTTGATAAAGTAGATTTTAATAAACTGATCACTGCCCTGTCGAGGTAGTTGATAGTGGTGGCGAAAAATATGAGGCCGCAGATTGTCCACCTGTATTTTCCCAATGGCTGAAGCATAACGTTTGTTTTTTTTTAGGTTTACGTTTAAAAAGGTAACAGCCCTTGTGCTTATTATTGCCGGCTGTTTTTTATTCGTTTTATGATGGAAATAACCTCTTCTGTTTTTGTTTGTAACAGCTTGTAATCCCCATTCTTTAAAAGGGATGTGGTAATCAATTTGCTGCCCATGCCCACTCCTGTAACACCACTGTTAAACCATGCAGTTAAATTATCTGCTGTAACATCTACACCACCTGTCACCAAAAAACAGATGCCTGTAAACAATGGCCTGATTGCTTCTACAAAGCCCGGCCCTAAAAGGTTTCCTGGAAATAGCTTTACCATATTACAACCAGCAACCTGTGCTATATGGATTTCTGTCGGCGTCATACAACCCGGTATCCATAAAATATTTTTACCGTATGCAACTTCGCAAACACCTTCGTCAAAGAAGGGGCTTATCAAAAAATCTGCCCCGGCAGCTATAAAACTTTCAGCCTGGGTTTTAGTATGTATGGTACCGATCGCAAGCAATAAATCCGGCATTGAAATATTTCTTTCGGCAATTAATTTTTTAAAAATTGGCAACGCATTTTGCCCCCTGTTGGTAAACTCAATACAACGTATGCCTGCCCGGTATAATGCCTGTGTTGTTTGCATGCAAACTGTTTCATCATCATGATAAAACAATGCTAAAATAGCATGCTGTTTTATTTTTTCTATCAATGGATCTTTACTGTTCATTGTGCTGCCCGGTTGTTTATTTCCTGTATAGTTTGTTGTGTAGCATCCCCTGCTTCCTGTAGTTTGCCTACCGCAGCGGCAGCGGCAAAATCGATACTATTTTGTGGGTTGTGGTTGTTGTGTACCCCATAAATAAGCCCCGCCATAAAGCAATCCCCGCTACCCACTTTATCTACCACGGTATCAATATTGAATTGTTTTGAAACCGCCATAATTTGATGGTGCTGTATTACTGCCATATACTTTTTTTGAAGCCTGAACGTGAATGCAATTGTTGTTGCCTTTGGATAGGTTGCCTGCAAAGCCGCAATGCTTTTGCTTGCTGCGCTTTCCAGTTCCTGTTGTGTTTTACCTTCACTGCTTTCGATGGGTGATTGAATACCAAGCAAGCTTTCTACCGCCCATATATTGCCCATTACCACATCACAAAATTTAATCAGCGCAGGCATTACCTCAACCGGTTGTTGATGGTATTGCCATAATTTATTGCGATAATTTAAATCGACAGAAATTGTTAAACCCTTTGCAGATGCTGCTTCCAGGGCTTCCATACAAACTGCGGCCAAATCTGCATTTAACGCAGGGCTTATGGCACTAAAGTGAAACCAATTGCAATCTTCCAACACTTCATCCCAATTAATAACACCAGTTTTTAACCCGGCAAAGGCAGAATAGTCCCTGTCGTAAATTACGCCTGCATTTTTCAATTCAGAACCTATTGGCAAAAAATAACACCCTATCCTGTTGCCGGAAAAAACGATTGCGGCAGTATCTATTTTTTTTTGCCCGATGTTATCCGTGATTTGTTTTGACAAATAATTATCCGGTATAGCTGTTATGTATTTTACACCCATGCCCCAATTTGCCAAAGCGGTTGCAGCATTTAATTCTGCACCACCAACAAAAAAAGGCATTGTGTTTGTTTGCAGCCAATCCTCAGCTGGCGACAAGCGCAACAATACTTCACCAAAACAGCAGATTTTTTTTTCCATCGTTTATACATTAAAATATTCCCTGGCATTATTGTAACAAATGTCCTGCACTATCTTTCCAATCCATTTTTCATCCATGGGCAATAAACCTTTTTCCATTTCGCCGCCCAGCAAATTACACAGCAACCTTCTAAAATATTCATGCCGGGGAAAAGATAAAAAACTTCTGCTATCAGTTAGCATACCCACGAATGCACTTAACATGCCCATGCCAGATAAGGCATCCAACTGCTTCGTCATGCCATCCACCTGGTCTAAAAACCACCAACCGCTGCCAAATTGAATTTTACCTTTTACACTTCCATCATTAAAATTGCCGGCCATAGTGGCAAAGGCTTCGTTGCTGGCGGAGTTAATATTGTAGATAATTGTTTTAGTTAACTGATTGGTTTTATCCAGCTCATTTAAAAAAAAGGAAAGTTGCTGTGCCTGCAAATGATCACCTGTTGAATCGAAACCTGTATCGGCACCAAGGCTTGCAAACATCCTGCTGCTATTGTTCCTGAGTGCCCCAAGGTGAAATTGCTGTACCCAACTTTTTGCATGGTACATTCTGCAGAGTTCCTTCAACACGGCACCTGCAAAACCTTCTGCATTTTCAAACGATACGGCATCTTTTTTATCAAGAAACAATTTAAATGCAGCAGTATCAACCTGTGTGGAACCGGGCATCGTTAATAACCCATGATCGGCAATACGGCAGCCGTTATCATGAAAATAATTCACCCTTTGCTGCAACGCTGCCAATAGGGAATCATAATCTGAAATGCTGATACCGCTTGCATTTTCAAGCTTTTGCAGGTATGCCGTAAACGCTCCTTTGCTTGTAATATTTAATACTTTATCAGGCCTAAAACCAGGCAGTATAGCAACGCTAAAACGGTCGGCTGCAATTTTTTGGTGATGGCTTAAATCATCACAGGGGTCATCGGTTGTGCAGGCCATCTTTACATTAAAATGGTGCAATAAACCACGGGTTGAAAAAGCATCTGTAGCAAGGGAATTATTGCAAGTGGTATAAATTTCCCGTGCGCTGTTTTTATCAAGGTATTTATTGATGCCAAATGGGTTTTTAAGCTCCATATGCGTCCAGTGAAATAACGGGTTGCGAATGGTTTGGGGCACACAACCTGCCCACGCCAAAAATTTATCTTCATCACCGGCACCGCCGGTTATCAGGTTTTCATTGATGCCCAATGTGCGCATGGCCCGCCATTTATAGTGGTCACCTTTAAGCCATATTTCTGTTAGGTTTTTAAATTTTTTATCACTGGCAATTTCGTTTGGCGGCAGATGGTTATGGTAATCTATTATGGGCATGGCAGCCGCATAATCATGGTATAAAATATTGGCCGTTTCGGAGGGTAGTAAAAATTTTTCCGTAATAAATGTTCCTGATGCTGCAACCATAAACTTGCTGTGTTTCGTCTTTTTGTGATGCAATATATTTAAAACCGGCTTCTTAAAATACCTAATTCCAAACCCCTTATTTCGGCTAGGCCCCTTAACCTGCCGATGGCAGAATAACCAGGATTTGTTTTTTTCTGTAAATCATCCAGCATCTGGTGGCCATGGTCTGGCCGTACCGGTATGCAGCTATTTTGTTGCCTCATTACTTCCACAATTTCTTTAATTACGGCATACATATCCACGTCACCATCCAAATGGTTGTCTTCAAAAAAATCGCCTGATTCATTTCTTTTGGTGCTGCGCAGATGAAGAAAATGAATGTGCTTGCCGAACTGCTTTACCATTGCCGGCAAATCATTATCGGCCCTAACACCCAACGAGCCTGTGCAAAAGCAAATACCATTGTGGGTTGATGGCACCGCAGTTATCAGTGCCTGCAAATCAGCAGCAGTGCTAACTACCCTGGGCAACCCTAAAATTGGATAAGGGGGATCATCAGGATGTATGGCCATTTTTACATCACATGCTTCGGCAACGGGTATAATTTGCTTCAGAAAAAAGAGGAGGTTATTTTGAAGTGCAGCGGCATCTATGCCATGGTATTTATCCAGTGCCTGTTGAAATCGGGCTATGGTAAAACTTTCTTCACTGCCTGGCAAACCTGCAATAATGTTTCGCTGCAACAGGTGCTTTTCCTCCTCACCCATGGATAAAAATTTTTGCTTTGCGGCATGCAATTCATCTGCCGTATATTCTTTTTCAGCACTTTTTCTTTGCAGGATAAATACATCAAATACGGTAAATGCGGCCTTTTCAAAACGAAGGGCCTTACTGCCATCTGCCACTGTGTAAGCAAGGTCGGTCCTTGTCCAGTCAAGTACCGGCATAAAATTATAAGTAACAATTTTTATGGCACATTCAGCAAGGTTGCGGATCGATAGTTTATAATTTTCGATGTAGGTTTCGTAACCTTCACTTTTGGTTTTTATCGCTTCATGTACGGGTATACTTTCCACTACGGCCCATTGCATACCTGCTGCTTCAATTATTTTTTTTCGCTTTTTAATTTCATCAACCGGCCAAATTTCGCCATTGGCAATATGGTGCAATGCGGTAACAATACCGGTGCAGCCGGCCTGCTTTATATCCTGCAAACTAACAGGGTCGGCAGGGCCATACCAGCGCATGGTTTGCTGCATCCTGCAGCCAGTATTTTTATAAGAAGCAAAATCATTGTTCATTTTAAAAGCGTTTAGCAACTTAAAATAAAGCCTTTTTTCAAGAAAAGCATTTTGCAAATCTATCTATATAAAAAGCGAAAAACCTAAAGTGATTTTTCGCTTTTGCTGTGTATCAATTATGGATGAGGATTGATTGTATTTTCAGTTTTAGTTTTCTCAATTTATCAGGCAGACGAATGTTTGCTTAAATTTAATACCTTACATTCAGCTTACTTAGATGGAAAATAAGTTGCCTACAATAACAGAAATAGCCAAGCAGTTAAACATCTCCGTGTCTACTGTTTCCCGTGCATTGCATGATCATAAAAGTATTGGCCTGCAAACAAAAATGAGGGTACAGGAGCTGGCGAAAAAATTGAATTATGAGCCCAATCAAACTGCCATCTTTTTTCAGCAAGGCAAAACATTTACACTCGGTGTTATTTTACCTGAACTGAGTGAGGCGTTTTTTTCTTCTGCAATCAGTGGTATAGAAGACGCAGCCCACAAAGCCCACTACTCTGTATTAATGGGCCAATCGCATGATAATGTAGAAAAGGAAAAGCAATTAATTGATACCATGAGAAAGCACCGGGTAGATGGGCTGCTGATTTCTATTTCTAAAAACACCACCAACTACGGGCATTTTGAGGCACTGCAACGGTACAACATACCCATCGTTTTTTTTGACTGTATACCGAAAATACCCAACATACATTATGTGGCCTGTAACATGATCAACGGCACCATTGAGGCAATCAATTTTTTATTTGAGAAAGGCCACCGGGTAATTGGAATGATAAACGGGCCGGAAAAATTGCCCGCTACAAAAGATCGGCTGGAAGGTTATATCCAGGCCATGACCAGGAGCCGTTTGAAATATGACCCCGCCCTGGTGATGAATTGCGACCTTAGCAGGGATGGTGTTTGCAGCATAACTGAAAAACTGCTAACGGGCAAACGACGGCCCACGGCTATTGTAACCTTCAATGATTATGTAGCACTTGATGCGGTAAAGCAGGCGCAGAAAATGAAATTCAAAATAAATAAAGACATCTGCTTTGTAAGTTACGCCAACCTGCCGCTCAGCAATTACACTGCATTTCCACCCATGGCGTCGGTGGAGCAATTCCCTTACCAGCAAGGCCAAAAAGCTACAGAAACACTGATGGATTTGCTGGGCCAGAGAAGTAAACAAGGGCCGGACATTGCGAATGCCACTTTTCATAAAATCATTCTTGAGCCGCAATTAATAGTACACAACAATAAATAATGTTCATTCATCAGCACCACCCTGTGGTGTTATTTCAATTTTTACTGCTCATGTCCATCACTAATAAATAACAGGCGTATAGGTTTCCCGCAATCGTTTGCACAGGATTAGGTGAACCCTATTGTATATTTTTATCACTGAACAACGGGACCCGGCATGCTACAAAATATATTGGATTCATACGGATTATCCAGTGGCACAACAGAAATAGTGCCTTTTGGTAATGGCTTAATTAATCAGACCTGGGCTGTCAATTCAGGGCAAGAGAGGTTTATTTTACAAAGGATAAACCATACTATATTTAAAAACCCATGTGCCATCGCAGCAAATATCAGCATGCTGGATGACTACCTTTTTCAACATAACCCGGATTACCTTTTTGTTGCCGCTGAAAAAACTTTAGATGAAGAGCCCATCGTTTGCATAAGCAAAGAAGATTATTTCCGGTTGTTCCGTTTTATAAAGGGGTCACACGCTATCGATGTGGTTAAGACCCCATTGCAGGCATATGAAGCCGCCAGGCAGTTTGGCCGGTTTACCCATTTGCTGGCAGGCTTTCCTGCAGAAAACTTGCATGTTACTTTACCGCAGTTTCATGACCTTTCCTTGCGACAAAACCAATTTAAAGAAGCCATTAAAAACGGCAACGATCAACGGATAGCAGAATCTTTAGAAATGATTATTTATCTTAAAAAACAACAGGGCATAGCTGATGTTTATAAAAATATTTGTGGTAACCCGGGGTTTAAAAAAAGGGTAACGCACCACGACACTAAGATCAGCAACGTATTATTTGATGAAAACGACCAGGGGCTTTGTGTGATAGATTTGGATACCGTAATGCCTGGTTATTTTATAAGTGATGTGGGGGATATGATGCGGACTTATCTTTCGCCGGTAAGCGAAGAAGAACAGGATTTTAGCAAGATAGCTATACGGGATGATTACTTTAAAGCCATTGCAGACGGATACTTGTTTGAAATGAAAGAAGAACTTACCAGCATTGAAAAAGAACATTTTATTTATGCTGGAAAATTTATGATCTACATGCAGGCCTTGCGGTTTTTAACCGATTACCTTAACAACGATGTGTACTACGGTGCCAGCTACGGAAAACATAATTTTGTAAGGGCGGGTAATCAAATAACACTGCTGCAAAAACTTATTGATAAGGAAAATATACTGGCGTCTCTCATCAGCCTGTAGCACTTTTGCAAGGGTACTTATATGCTGGCATAACCGTTTTACAAATGCTTGCTGATGTGATATTTTGCGCAAACGTTTGATACCTCTCATGCAATATTTATTTTACCCGATAGTTGTATTTTACCAGTTCATCATTAAAGGACCATCATGCCAAACAGGCAATGCTTATGCGCCCCTCAGTAAAAAGGTGTGAGAAAGGATAGGGGTACAAAATTTGTGGAGAATACCGGATTCGAACCGGTGACCTCTTGCATGCCATGCAAGCGCTCTACCAACTGAGCTAATTCCCCAACGGATTGCAAATATAGCCGCATTGCCTTTTGTCTCAAAATCATTTTTCACAGCATGGCCATTGCCTGGCGCACTTTTGATTTAACGAAAAAATCTGGTAGGTTTGGTGTAATTAAAAACCATGGACATACAAGAAAAGAAAGCCGCAGCCAAAGCTGAAATTAAATTTTTGGCAGGGCCGCAAAACAGGTGGCGGGAATTAAAATTTGCATTACGTGTTTTGTTTGAATTTATAAAAGGCTTCAGGGCATTGCACTTTGTTGGGCCTTGTGTTACCATTTTTGGGTCGGCCCGTTTTGATAGCGGCCATCCTTATTACAAAAAGACAGAAGAATTAGCAGGCAAAATTGCACAACTTGGTTTTACCATTATGACGGGTGGCGGCCCCGGCATTATGGAAGCTGCCAACAAGGGTGCTAAGGAAGCCGGTGGAAGGAGCGTTGGTTGCAACATTATTTTACCGCATGAACAGGCGCATAACCCTTACCTTGATAAATGGGTAAACATTAAATACTTTTTTGTAAGAAAAAATTTACTGATAAAATACTCTTATGCCTTTGTAGTTATGCCGGGCGGCTTTGGCACCCTTGATGAATATTTTGAAGCCCTTACGCTGATACAAACAAAAATGATGAACGAGTTTCCGATAGTGATTTTTGATACGGCTTTTCATAAAGAACTGATAGCCCATATTGCGGTGCTAAAATCACAGCAAACCATATCCGCAGATGATACCAGCTTATACCTGGTAACAGATTCTGTTGAAGAAGCTGTGGCGTACATACAGAAAAACAGCATCGCCAAATTTAACCTTCAACCGGAAAATCCACGCAAGCCATTCCGGTGGTTGTTTGAGAAAGCCTGATGAAATTTGTTGGACAAATTTATTTTCTTGCAGCGCAAAAAACTATAAACCCGAATAGTAATCGTACCCTCTTTCGTACCAGTAATCCCTTGGTTTTTCATTGCTGAAAAATATAGTACCAATGCGTTTAAGGTGCTTTATACCATACTTAACCGGTATAATCAGGCGAAGCGGATAGCCTTGGTTTGCAGGCAAAGGTTTTCCATTCATTTCGTAACAGAGTATGGTTTGTGATTGCATCATACTCCTGTTATCTATGCCAACGTAGTACTCATTATCGGGTGTATTAAGGCCGGTATATTTTAAAGTGCTTTGGCTGATGAGGTTATATTTTTTTATAAAATCGCTGAACTTAACACCACCCCAACGGGTAATCTGGCTCCAGCCTTCTATGCATTTAAAATCAAAAATTACCTGTGTTTCAGGAAGTGCCTTTATATCTTCCAGCGTTAAAAAAAGTGTATCACCTGGTTTTTTTACCACTTGTAACCGCCATGTTGCGGCATTAAAATTGTCACCTAATCCTGCATCGCCATTTACCCTAACCCTTGGCGCCGCATCAGTGGGCGCATAGGCTTTGCTGATGTTATTGCTGCTGTAAATATAATTGCTGAACAGGTTTTCGTTGCCGTTTAAAACTGTTCTTAACGGGCTTAAAATCCCATTGTTTTTTGGCTGGTTGTTCAACCATTTCCACCCGGCAACAGCCAATAAAATGAGTATAATAAAAATTGCAAATGCTTTGATGGTTTTATTACGCACTACTTCGCTGGTTACAATACTTTCAGTTTGGCTGGCCATAATCAAATATTTTCGGTTGTATTAATTGGCACAATAACAGGTGGGGTTATTTCATCTGCTGTTGGTTTTTCCGGCTTTGCGGGCAGTATCTCAAAGCCTGCCACCATACCCCTGAAATTATTCCACCCGGCAAGTAAAACCTGTACAATGTGTACTACAAAAAATAAGAAGAATAAAATGGTAAGCGTAAAATGTTCAATCCTTGCCCACTCGTAACCACCTAATAAAGCACAAATGGTTTTAAACTGCACAGGCTTATAAATGGCAATACCGGTAAGTAAGGAACCAGCGCCCATAACAATTACACCTGTGTAGGCAATGCGTTGTGCGGCATTGTATTTTTTTTGTGGCGGCAACCCTTTGCGGATGTGCAGGTCGTGCAGTATAACCTGCCAGCTTTCTTTTAAAGATTTTTTGTTGGGGAAGATGAGTTTCCACTCACCCGAAAAGAAAAGGTACAATACATAGAGCAACCCGTTGATGGCAAAAAGCCACATAAAAACAAAGTGTAAGCTCATGCCTTCTGCAAGGCGAAAAGGTATATTAAATGCTTTATTAAATGAACCTGGAAAAAACTTAAGTACAGTGGTACTGCCCCATCCCAAACGATAAATATCATTGGCCCAATAAATAAGCAGCCCACTCCAAATCATAATGGCCAAAACGGGAAAATTTACCCAATGAAACCAACGTATGGCAAGCGGGTGTTTTTTTACAAGTTTTTTCATCACATCTAAATTAAGAAAATGCTTTGGCTTCTAAAAGGCTTCTTTAAAAAGAAATTGATATTAAATCTGCGGCGGCTACTTTTTTGTAAAGTTGAGGGAAACTGAATTCATACAATACCGTAAACCGGTAGGCTTGGGGCCATCATTAAATACATGGCCAAGATGGGCACCACAACGGCTGCACGTAACTTTTGTACGGTCCATACCAAAGCCGCTATCGGTATCTTCCAATAAGCAGGTTTTATTCAGGGGCTGATAAAAACTTGGCCATCCGGTACCACTTTCAAATTTAGTGGTGCTGCTAAATAACTCTTGTCCGCAGCAAATGCAACTGTAAATCCCTTTATCATGATTGTCCCAATATTTTCCTGTAAATGCCCTTTCGGTACCTTCATTACGGGTAACATCAAAAGCCAAAGGGGTCAATTGTTTTCTCCATTCAGCATCTGTTTTGGTAACCGCAAACTTTTTTTGTCCGGTAACATTATTTGTTTTGGTTTGGGCATTACAAGCGCTGAAGATAAAAGCAACGGCAACGATAAAAATGTATTTCATACCAATAAATTTATTGTTTGTATTAAATACGCCGGTGGCGTAGAAAAGGTTTTACGGGGCAACACGTTTAACAACTTTAACAAAATAAAGTTTTATTTGTAGTTAAGATAAATAAAACCTGTTATCTATGGGAGTGTGGGACCAATTTGCACAATATCTTTTTTTAAAAAAGAAAGATCCGGATGCACCGAAAAATTTCTCTATAAAATTTATGCATGGCATCAACCGTATTTCAATAATCCTTTTTTTGTTGGGGTTAATTATACTTGCCTTTAAACTTTTGCGGTAAGGGCGGTAAATGTATAAATACTTTTTGCTGCGTTGGAAGATGCATTGCCCCCTTTGCTGAGCAGGGACCGTAGCTCATTGTAATCTTTTTGTAACTGCTGCTGTTTGCTTGCAACTGATAAAATTGTTGTCAGTTCCGCTGTTAAGTTTTCAACCGTAAGTTTATCCTGTATTAATTCTTTCACTACCTCTTTCTTCATAACCAAGTTAACAAGGCAAATGTATTTTATCCTGATAAGGCGTTTGGCAATTTGATAACTGATGGTACTTCCTTTATAACAAACAACTTCAGGCACATTAAAAAGGGCGGTTTCTAAAGTTGCCGTACCGCTCGTTACCAATGCGGCCTTGGCATTGCCCAGCAATTCATACGTTTTATTAATTACAGAAGAAACATTTTTATAGGGTGACAATAAAGTATTGTAAAACAAATCATCAATACCAGGTGCTTTGGCCACTACAAAATGATGGCCTGGAAAATGTGTGGCCACCTGCAACATGATGGGCAGCTTTGTCAAAATTTCCTGCTTGCGGCTGCCTGGTAATAAAGCAATAAGGTTTACCCCATTGTTGGGCAAGTTAAATGTTTTGTAAACACCGGCATCATCAAAATAAGCCTCTTTAAAATCATCAATAACTTTTACCAAAGGGTGGCCAACATACTCCACATCATAACCCCATTTTTTATAAAAATCTTTTTCAAATGGTAAGATGACGAGCATCTTGTCAACACATTTTTTTATGCTTTTTACCCGGCTTTCCTTCCATGCCCAAACCTGCGGGCTGATGTAAAAAATCGTTTTTATTCCCTGCCGCTTAGCCCATTCAGCAATGCGTAAGTTAAAACCCGGGTAATCAATAAGCACCAGGGCATCGGGCTTGTAGCCTATGATATCTTTTTTACAGAAGGAAAGGTTTTTTAAGATAGTACCCAGGTTGGTGACCACCTCTATGAACCCCATAAAGGCCAAATCCCTGTAGTGCTTCACCAGCGTGGCCCCTGCCGCTTCCATTTTATCGCCGCCCCAGCAACGGATATTTGCCTTGCTATCTTGCTTATACAATTCTTTTATAAGATTGCTTCCATGTAAATCGCCGCTGGCTTCCCCTGCTATAATGTAATATCTCATACCTGAAAATTGACTTGCAAATTAACCTTTAAGCCAATACAAAAAAAGCCGTCCCAAACCGGGACAGCCCTTTTTCCTGTGATTAACAAACCTGCTGTTGAAAGTAAAAATGTAGGTACAGGAAGTGCAGCGTCAGTCACTGCCTTTTTTTATTTATGCGTTGAATTTCTTTTTTAAATCAATGTACATTTTACAACAAAAAATAAATAGTGAATTTGTAAAAACACAGATCATTTTACTTTTAAGAAGTTTAACCTGCTTAAAAAAAATTGATAAAAAAACCCGGTCACCAAAAGTGATCCGGGTCATTTACGATTGCTTGCCAGCTATTTAAATCCTGTGCAGGATGGTTTATCTTAAGAACAGCATTTCCCTATACTTTGGTAACAGCCAATGGGAGTCATCTACCAGCAATTCCAATTTGTCAACATGATAGCGTATTTCATCAAAGTATTTCCCTTTAATGTTATCACAATAAGCAATGGCCTTGTCCCTGGTATCGGCAATAACGTTTGCTTTTTTACGCTCTTCAATCATATCCTTAACACCAATGCTCATAGCAGCAATATGTGTGCTTATTTCGCCAAGAATGTTAAGTTGGTTGATATAACTTGATTCTGCTAAACCAGCTTCTTTAAGGCCTTTGATATTTTCTATCAGTATGTTTTGGTATTTTACTGCAGATGGCAAAATAACCGAGGTTGCCAGTTCGCCCATTGTCCTTGCTTCA
This sequence comes from Ferruginibacter sp., assembly GCA_965249755.1. GTDB lineage: Bacteria > Bacteroidota > Bacteroidia > Chitinophagales > Chitinophagaceae > Ferruginibacter. The sequence goes on along the minus strand of CBDFMT010000004.1, from coordinate 4,256,242 downwards.
ATCTGTACTTTTTTAATGTACGCTTCCAGCATAATTTCATGGCGTGCCTCCAGTTCTGAATGGCTGTAAATATCATTGCTTGCAAACAAATGCTTGGAGCTGTCAGCAAGGTATGCGTCCAGTGCAAGTGGCGTTGTTTTAACATTGGGCAATCCTCTTTTTTCAGCTTCGGCAGCCCACTCCTCACTATAGCCGTCACCTTCAAACAATACAGTTTTACTTTCAACAATGTAACGCTGTATCACCTGCATAATTGCAATTTCCTTTTTGTCGCCTTTTTCAATTATAGCGTCAACATCCTTCTTAAATTTCTTTAAAGTTTCTGCAATGATGGAGTTTAAAACTGTCATGGCATTGGCACAATTTGCCGCAGAACCAACAGCACGGAATTCAAATTTGTTACCCGTAAAAGCAAATGGCGAAGTACGGTTCCTGTCGGTATTATCCAGCATCAATTCTGGAATTGTTTTATGGATATCCAGTTTAAGCATCGCTTCATCCTGCTCATCAAACTTGCCGCCAACACGTGTTTCCACCTGGTTTAAAACTTCGGTAAGGTATTTACCGATAAAGATAGAAATGATTGCAGGAGGTGCTTCGTTGGCGCCTAACCTGTGGTCGTTGCCTGCACTTGCAATAGAAGCCCTTAACAATGCTGAGTAATCATGAACTGCCTTGATGGTATTGACAAAGAAGGTCAAAAACATCAGGTTGGTTTTTGGCGTTTTACCAGGTGCCAAAAGGTTTACACCAGTATCTGTAGCAATGCTCCAATTGTTGTGCTTACCACTTCCATTTATTCCTGCAAATGGTTTTTCATGCAACAAAACAATAAGGCCATGGCGCTTTGCAACCCTTGTCATAATATCCATTAACAAGGTGTTATGGTCAACGGCAAGATTGGCTTCTTCAAAAATTGGTGCACATTCAAATTGCGAAGGGGCAACTTCATTGTGCCTTGTACGTAATGGTATTCCCAGTTTATATGCTTCCTGCTCATAATCCCTCATGAAGGCATAAATCCTTTCTGGTATTGCACCAAAATAATGGTCTTCCAGTTGTTGTCCTTTAGCGGGTGCATGTCCAAAAACAGTACGGCCAGTCATAACAATATCCGGACGGGCATTTACCATACCTGCATCAATAACAAAATACTCCTGCTCCCATCCTAAAGTTGCGGTAACTTTTGTAACGTTTTTATCAAAGTACTGGCAAACATCTACCGCAGCTTTATCTAACGCAACCAATGCTTTAATCAAAGGCGTTTTAGCATCCAAAGATTCGCCGGTGTAACTAACAAATATGGTAGGTATGCACAATGTTTTACCATTGCCAATTTCCATTATAAATGGTGGTGAAGATGGGTCCCACGCTGTGTAACCACGGGCTTCAAAAGTTGCCCTTAAACCGCCCGAAGGAAACGAAGATGCATCCGGCTCCTGCTGTATTAAAGCAGCACCTTCAAACTCTTCAATCGGTGTACCATCACCTTTTAATGTAAAGAAGGAATCATGTTTTTCTGCAGACAAATCTGTCAAGGGTTGAAACCAGTGCGTATAATGCGTAACGCCTTTACTTTCTGCCCAGGCCCTTAAACCATTGGCAATTTGACTGCCCATAGTACGGTCTATTTTTTTACCACTTTTAATAGAAGCCATTAAACTTTTATAAGCTTCGTCGCTTAAAAACTGCCTGGCTGTTTTATAAGTGAAAACATTTTCGCCAAAAATACCGGTGATTTTTGTAGACGCTTTTACGTTTACTTCTTCACCCGAGGATAAATTGTCAATTGCTTTAAATCGAAGTGATTGCATTATTTTATGGTTTTTGAACTTGCAAAATAGGTTTAAAATTCGAAATAAATGAAAAAACAAAATAGAACCTTAGATTTTCTTGCACAAAAACACCAAATCTTAAATATTGTATTATTTTTTAACCTGAAGGATTGGAGTAAGTTTTTGCCAATTAATACTGCATACTAAAGGCGTAAGAAGGAAGGGCAGATAGATAGAACGGTAGCGTACAATTGCACCAATAATGGGCACCGTGTAGCCAATAATAAGTAACATAGAAAGGGAGAAAAATATCCCAAATACAATGAATGGTTCTTTATAACTTATATTCTTGTTTTTGCAAAAAATGAACACCGCCAATAATATTTGGTAAGTAACCAGCTCAATAATAAACACCCATAAAAAATGTGATTTGCCGTAATCTGTAAAATAAGGCCGCAGCATACTGTGTGAGAAAGCTTGCGGGGCATTGCAAACAAAACTTATAAAAGTTGGCTTTAAAGTATCAATACCAATGTAGGTGTGAGAAGCTCCTAACTGCTCAAAAGATTCCTGCTTGTTTGCAACACTTTGTGGTAAATTAATTGCCGGGAAGAATACCTGTATATTAAAGAATATGATGGCCCCCACCAGGTAGGTAATAACAAAAACGTACCAGGCATTGTACTTTTTAACCGAAGATAACATCCAGGCAAAAAGGGCAGGCAGCAATGCTGTAAAAATATAAGCCCGCATTGCAAAAATGAAAGCGAGTGCAAGCAGCAACCAGGTTATATGTTTTGCTTTTGAATTGCCCTTTTTTAAAAGGGCATTACAATTGAAAATAACCACTCCCAAAGCAGCCAATAGTAAACCCTCTTTATGGATAGTGCTGCTATAAAAAAGTAGTGACGGCAATAAAAAGCAAGTTATAATAATCAGGGCATCGTTGTTTTTAAATATGGTATTAAAAACCCGGTACAAGGCTATTGTACCAAAAAAGATCACGTAGTTATAAATGATCTCGTTAATAAAATAATTGCCCCTGCTAAAAATATCGCATACAGATAAAAACTTTACGATGATATTGCCAGAGAGGTCCTTCCAATAAGAATTTGTTGAACTGAGTACCCCGCCATAAGCATTGCTGTAACCTGAAGTAAACAGATTGATAAGGTATTCCTTAGGATGGTTAAAAAGCAAGTGGTATTCATCAATGCCGGATAGATGATACCCTTGCGTATCCATTGAGGTACCTGTTTTAAGCAGCACCCAATAAAAGCAACAACCGGCAATAACTTTTACAACAAACAATGCAATCAGTGCTTTTTTTGAAATACCGGAACTGATAATAAACCTACTCTTAACAAGCAACCACGAAAAGATGCACAGGTAAACCAAGAAAAGAACATACATCAACACGGTTAATTTTTGTGTGGGAAGTTAGTTAAAATAATAAGTATTTATAGGTTGGTTAAAAAGGAATAGTGGTTGTACTTTCGCACTTCTACAACAATTATGGAAATAACCGCAACAACCGCCAGCGAACTCCGCCTTACGGCAGATGAATTTGAACTGATAAAACAAAAATTGGGGCGTACCCCAAACTTTAATGAGCTATGTTGTTTCAGCGCCATGTGGAGCGAACACTGCAGTTACAAAAACTCCATCAAATGGTTAAAAACACTGCCCCGTGATGGAAAGAAAATGCTGGTAAAAGCAGGTGAAGAAAATGCCGGCCTTATGGATATAGGAGATGGCTATGGGGTTGTTTTTAAAATTGAAAGCCATAACCATCCAAGTGCTATCGAACCATTTCAAGGCGCCGCTACTGGTGTTGGCGGAATACACCGTGATATTTTTACCATGGGTGCCAGGCCAATCGCATCGCTTAATTCCCTTCGGTTTGGAAACCTGAAAGAAGCCAAGACCCAGCACCTGCTTGCTGGTGTTGTACATGGCATTGGCCATTACGGCAACTGCTTTGGTGTACCCACAGTTGGTGGCGAAATATATTTTGAAGACTGCTACCACACCAACCCGTTAGTAAACGCAATGAGTGTTGGCATACTAAAAAACGGGGATACTATTTCTGCTATTGCCGAAGGCAACGGTAACCCTGTATTTTTTGTGGGCAGTGCTACAGGCAAAGATGGCATTGGCGGTGCATCCTTTGCATCTGCAAATATTACTGCAGATAGTGCTGAAGACTTACCGGCAGTGCAGGTAGGCGATCCTTTTCAGGAAAAAAAATTATTAGAGGCCTGCCTTGAAGTTATAAAAACCAATGCCATTGTGGGTATGCAGGATATGGGTGCAGCCGGCATTATCTGCTCCACCGCAGAAATGAGTGCCAAAGGAAATTCGGGTATGCGGATAGACCTTGATAAGGTACCAATGCGCCAGCAAAATATGAAAACATGGGAACTGCTGTTGAGCGAAAGCCAGGAAAGAATGCTGATGGTGGTGAAAAAAGGGAGTGAGCAGGAAGTACTGGATATATTTGAAAAGTGGGATTTGCCTTGCAGTGAAATTGGTGAAGTTACCGGTGATGGCCTGCTTAAATTTTATATGAATGGGGTATTGGAGGCTGAACTGCCTGCCCATGAACTGGTATTGGGTGGCGGTGCGCCGCAATATGAAAGGGAATATATAGAACCTGCATATTTACAAAAAACAAAAGAGTTTGAGATAGCGACAACTACTGTTCCTGCCGATCTTAAAGCCGTGGCAGAACAGTTGATAACCATACCCAACATTGCCAGTAAAAAATGGGTGTACACGCAATACGACAGCATGGTTGGTGCAGGCAATGCAAGTACCAATGCCCCGAGTGATGCCGCCATTGTGGTGGCAAAACCTACCACCAAAGGTTTGGCCTTAACAACGGATTGTAACAGCAGGTATGTTTTTGCTGATCCATATAAAGGTGCAATGATTGCGGTTGCAGAAGCTGCAAGAAATATTGTATGCAGTGGCGGCCAGCCGCTTGGCGTTACCAATTGCCTCAACTTTGGCAACCCTTATAACCCTGAAGTATATTACCAATTTGTAAATGCAATTAAAGGGATGGGTGAAGCCTGTATAAAATTTGACACCCCTGTTACCGGCGGCAATGTTAGTTTTTATAACCAGTCGCCTGATGGCCCGGTTTACCCTACGCCTACCATTGGTATGGTGGGTTTGCTGGATAATGTGAATGATAAAATGACTATGGATTTTAAAACATCAGGGGATATTATCTACTTAATTGGTGTTAGCAGAAACGATATTAATTCATCTGAATACCTGCATAAAATCCTTGGCGCTGCATATAGCCCTGCCCCGTACTTTAACCTTGACGAGGAGTTTGCTTTACAACAATCTGTAGCAGAACTGATCCGTAAAAAGGTGATACTTTCAGCACATGATGTAAGCGAGGGCGGTTTGTTTGTAACCCTTACGGAGAGCGGTTTTAACAATCATCTAGGGTATAGCATCGCCACAAACAACAACATCCGTAAAGATGCGTATTTGTTTGGTGAGGCACAAAGCCGTGTGGTAATATCTGCAGGTAAAACGCAGGTTAATGAGGTAGAAGAATTACTGAGCTCCCTGGGCATTGCATTCGAAAAATTGGGTGAGGTAACAACCGGGGATGTGATGATTGATAATGATAACTGGGGAACCATAGCAGGCTGGAAAGATAAGTATGACAATGCCATCAGTAATCTTTTGGCAGCACATGAAAGTGAGCAGGCTTTAAGTACTTTATAAAACTTTATGTATGTCTAAAAAAATTGCCATTATTGGTGGCGGCAACTTAGGTTCGGCTATTGCTGAAGGCCTTATCAAAAGTAAATTTTGCAAGCCATCCGATATTATCATTACAAAAAGAAATACGGCTACTTTAAAAGACCTGGCAGATAAAGGCGTAACTATCAGCAGCGATAATGAAATGGCGGTACGCAACAGCGGTCTCGTAATCTTAGCCATAAAACCTTTTCAGGTTAGCGATGTGGTTAATGGTTTTAAAAAAGAGCTAACGCCAAAACATGTACTGGTTTCTGTGGTAACAGGAGTGCTCATCAGCGATATCGAAAACATCATAAACAAGAAACTTCCTGTTTTCAGGGCCATGCCCAATACAGCTATTGCCATACAGCAAAGCATGACTTGTATCAGTGTTACCAACGCCACAGGCGCACAATCTTTGTACGTAAAAGATCTTTTTTCTACCCTTGGAAAAGTTACCCTTATTGATGAAAAACTGATGGATGCAGCAACAGTGCTGGGGGCCTGCGGAACCGCTTACGCCATGCGCTACATAAGGGCCAACATACAAGGCGGTATCGAAATTGGTTTTGACGCAGTTACTGCTAACCTTATTGCAGCGCAAACTGTAAAAGGTGCTGCTGAATTATTATTACAAAAAGGTACCCATCCCGAACAGGAAATAGATAAGGTAACAACGCCCAAAGGTTGCACCATTGCAGGTTTAAACGAAATGGAACACCAGGGTTTCAGTTCCTCCCTTATAAAAGGTATTGCTACCAGTTATAATAAAATTATAAAAGGATAACCAACAATTACGGTACTGTTGATGTTTGTAATTTAAGAAAACGGTAAATTCGGTTACGAAAACTTTGATATGAACAGAAGAAACGCCATACGCACTGCACTCCTGTTTTCTGCAGGTACTGCTTTGTTGCCATCTTGTTTGCACAACGATAAAAATGTTACCACCTTAAAAAATATCAAGGTTACGCCTGATGATGAAAAGATGATGGCCGCATTAGCTGAAACCATTATTCCTACCACAAATTTTGTTGGTGCCACGGGTGTGCAGGCATGGCAGTTTACTTTAATGATGGCCGATGAATGTTACAATCCTGAAAAACAAAAGATATTTAATAACGGCTTGCAGCAATTTAAAAAATTGGTAAAAGATAAATACAACACCTCTTTTACAGATTGCAGCAGCCAGCAAAAAAATGAAGTGGTTGCCTTGCTGGAGCAAAAGGCCGTTAAAGGGGATGCTGCTGAATTTTATCAGATGACGAGAGGCCATGTTTTGCAGGCCTTTACATCTTCCAAACCTTACATGGTGGATGTAAGGCATTACAATATGGTGCCAGGGCCTAACTTTAAAGGTTGTGTAAAAATATAAATCCATACCTTTTATCTTCTTCTTATTGGCATATCTGCACTATTTCAACCAACGATATACATAACACTCAAAATAAATAATTAATTATTTTATGGGGGATACAAAAAATACTTTTGATGCCATTGTAATTGGCAGTGGTATGAGCGGTGGATGGGCTGCAAAAGAGCTATGTGAAAAAGGCTTAAAAACTTTGTTGCTGGAGCGTGGAAGGGACGTAAAGCATTTAAAAGATTACCCCACTACCAACATGCTGCCATGGGAATTTAAACACCGTGGGCAGGTACCTTATGAGATTGCAAAAGACAACCCCGTTATTACAAAGTGCTATGCTTTTAAAGAAGATGCCATGCATTTTTTTGTAAAAGATAATGAGCACCCCTATGTTCAGGAAAAGCCTTTTGACTGGATAAGGGGTTACCAGGTTGGAGGCAAATCTATTATGTGGGCACGGCAAACACAGCGCTGGAGCGACTTTGATTTTGAAGGCCCGGCAAGGGACGGCTTTGCTGTTGACTGGCCTATTCGTTATAAAGACATTGCACCGTGGTATAGCTATGTAGAAAAATTCGCTGGCATTAGTGGCAATAAAGATGGCCTTGATACATTGCCTGACGGTGAATTTTTACCAGCATGGGAACTTAGCTGTGTTGAAAACCATTTAAAGGATGTGCTGAAAAACAACTACAAAGACCGCCATGTAATTTATGGCCGTTGTGCGCATGTAACAGAACCCCAGCCAATACATATTGAGCAAGGCCGTGGGCAATGCCAGGCCAGAAATTTGTGCCAGCGTGGCTGCCCGTTTGGAGGATACTTTAATGCCAACTCCACCACCATTCCATGGGCAATTAAAACCGGCAATTTAACCATGCGTACCCATGCCGTAGTGCACTCCATTATTTTTGACGAAGCTAAAGGAAAGGCAACAGGTGTAAGGATCGTGGACGCCATTACCAAACAGGCAACCGAATATTTTGCAGATATTATTTTTGTAAACGCCGGTGCGGTTAATACCAACCTCATCTTGCTTAATTCAACGTCTAAGCGTTTTCCTAACGGGCTTGGTAACGACAGTGGCATACTGGGTAAATACTTTGCTTTTCATAATTACAGGGCCAGGGTTTCAGCAACATTCGATGGTATGATGGACTCTACCTCCAAAGGTGGCAGGCCAACAAGCGCTTACATTCCACGCTTTAGAAATGTATATAAACAGGAAACTGATTTTTTAAGGGGCTACGCTGCAACCTTTGGTGGCAACCGCCCCATAAGTACTGATAACAGTGGGTTTGGCAGCGATTTAAAAAATAAGCTGATGGCAGAGCCTAAGCCAGGATTATGGAACGTTGGATCACAATGTATGGGTGAAACAATACCAAAAGAAACCAATTATTTAAGCCTGGATAAAACAAAAAAAGATGATTGGGGCATACCGTTGTTAAACATGTCGATTGCCTATGATGACAATGATGAAAAAATGATCAAAGATTTTTTTGAACAATACACAGACATGTTTACGAAGGCTGGTTTTAAAAATATTAAAACCAACGACAGTAAGCAAGCACCTGGTTTAGACATTCATGAAATGGGTGGTGTACGAATGGGTAAAGACCCCAAGACTTCTTTACTTAACGAATGGAACCAACTGCATTTATGTAAAAACGTTTTTGTAACGGATGGCGCCTGTATGACATCCACCTCCACACAAAACCCGTCGCTTACTTTTATGGCACTTACTGCAAGGGCTGTGGACCATGCATTGGAATTAAGAAAAAGAAAAGAGATTTAACCTGCTTTAATTTTTATCTTTAAAGAATAACGATTGCTAACCAAAACAAATTATGAAACAACATCTGATAGCCCTGTTTTTACTAACGGGGTTTTTTGCTACTGCACAAAACAATTCTGTGGGTATTTTTAAGAATAATACAGATATAGGCAACCCTAAAGTAAAAGGCTCTGCAATGTATGATGCTGCCGCACAAACCTACAGCCTTAAAGGGGGCGGCTACAATATTTGGTTTAACAGGGATGAGTTTCATTATGTGTATAATAAAATTAAAGGGGATTTTATTGCAACTGCTGATGTTAAGATGGCCGGTACAGGAAAAGATCCCCACCGTAAAATTGGCTGGATGCTGAGGGAATCCGAACAGGAGGATGCGTCGCATATCAGCGCTACCGTTCATGGTGATGGCCTTACGGTTTTGCAGTGGCGAAATTTAAGGGGTGCTTACATGAGGGACCCTCAGGATGAAATTTTTCATCTTAAAAAAAATATACAAACCGTACAGGTTGAACGCAGCGGTAAAACAATAATAATGCGTGCCGCAAATTTTGGGGAGCCTTTGCAACTGGTAGGCATGCAGGAAATGAAAGACCTGCCGGATGAAATACTTGCCGGTATTTTTGTATGCAGCCATAATCCCGATGTGCAGGAAGAAGGCATTGCATGGAACGTAAGGATTGACAAACCGGTTAAGGAAAAATTTGATGGTTACCATGATGGGATTTTACCAAGCAGGCTAGAGGTAATGAATGTATTTGATGGCATAAGAAAAGTTGTACATCAGGACAGTGGCAGGTTTGAAGCACCCAACTGGATGCCTGATGGAAAGAATTTACTTTTTAACCAGTCTGGTTTTATTTTCTCCGTTGGTGCAGATGGCGGGGGCGTTCCACAAAAACTAAATACCGGCACCGCAGATAAAAACAATAACGACCATGTAATTTCTTTTAATGGAAAGATGCTTGGCATTAGCAGCCACCGAAATGGTTTGGCTGGTGGCGGCTCATCCGTGTATGTGTTGCCTTTGGCTGGTGGCGAGCCAAAATTATTGACCGATAGCACGCCTTCGTATCTGCATGGCTGGGCACCTAATAACAAGGAAGTAATATTTGTGGCACAACGGCTAAGCAAAAGCCCATCATACAACATTTATAAAATTGGTATTAATGGCGGTGCAGAAACACAACTTACATTTAATACCAAAAGCCATGTTGACGGGCCTGAATATTCACCAGACGGAAAATACATTTATTACAATGCAGATGAAACCGGCACGATGCAGGTGTGGCGCATGAAGCCTGATGGAAGTAATAAAGAACAATTGACTTTCGATGAATATCAAAATTGGTTCCCGCATGTTTCACCTGATGGCAAATGGATTGTATTGTTGTCATTTCCGCCAACAGTATTATCTAACGACCACCCATTTTACAAAAGGGTTATGCTGCGTTTAATGCCTGCAGGCGGAGGCGCATTAAAAGTAATTGCACATTTATATGGCGGGCAGGGAACTATTAACACCAACAGTTGGAGCCCCGACAGCAAACATATTTCCTTTGTGAGCAATGGTGCTATAGAATAATTTTTCCAATTTAAACAGGTGATATGAAAACAAGTGCAGGAGGTAAAAGATGGGTATTGGCAATACTCTTGGTGAGTATGGTGCAGGTGGCGTTTTCGCAAAAAGCAGACAGTGTTCAAATCATTTCTTTATGGAAAAATGGGGCACCGGGTTTTGAAAATAAAAAAAATATTCCGGAGCAGGCTCAGGATTACTGGGTTAAAAGCATCAACAACCCGTCTTTAACCGTGTACCCGGCCCCAAAGGAAAAAGCAACAGGGGCTGCGGTCATTATTTGTCCGGGTGGTGGCCACAGGTTGCTCGTAATGACTTCAGAAGGAAAAGACGCAGCAGCATATTTTAACAGCATCGGCGTAACAGCTTTTGTTTTAAAGTACCGTTTGTTCAGGGAAGATAACTCGCCCTATTCAGAAGCTGATGTTTTACAAGATGGCCGAAGGGCAGTACGGCTTGTTCGCCAACTGGCACCTCAGTTCAATGTAGATAGTAACAAGATAGGCATGATGGGTTTTTCTGCCGGAGGCGAACTGGCTGCATGGGTTGCATTTAACAACCCCAAAGAGCAACTGATAAAAAAAGATGGCATAGACAATTTTAAGTGTACCCCGGATTTTTTAATATTGGTTTACCCGGGACCATTGGCAGTACCAGACAGTGTTGCGGCCATTGCCCCTCCCCTGTTTATGACGGCCGCCAATGATGATGAGTGCTGTGCAGAACCTGTGGTAAAAATTACTTCCCTATATAGAAAAATGCATGCTAAAGTGGAATTACATTTGTTTGCACAGGGCAACCATGCTTTTAATATGGGCAAGCGTTCAAAATTAAAATCAATTAATACCTGGCCTCAGCGGCTTACAGATTGGTTGGGTGACAACGGTTTTACAAGTAACCCATCTCCCCATTAAAAGGATAAATTACCAGGTGATAAATAATTGAACTGATCATGAAAATGCAGAAGAAAAATAGTCGCAATTACCTGGACATGCGCCGGTATAAATAATAAGAAACTAACCCAAATACGATATTGGGTACCCACGCTGCAAGAAATGGTGTAAAACTTCCCTTGGTGGCAAACACCAGACTAAACCTGCCAAAAAGAATATACAGCACACTTAGGATAACCCCCACCGCCAGGTGAAAGCCGCTGCCACCCCTTACTTTTTTAGAAGCTAATGTAGCACCGATAAGGGTAAGTATGATTACAGATGCCGGGATGGCATCCCTGTTGTAACGCTCTACCAGCAAGGCATTGATACCCTCTGAACCCCTGATCCTTTCCATATCAATCAGGTGGTTTAATTCAGGTGTGGGCAACCTGTCTTTAAGGTATTCATCCCTGCGTAAGTCGATGGGCTTAAAGTTGTAATTAATAAGAAGGGTTTGGTTATGTTTTACGGTTTCTTTATCCCCTGCAAAAATCCTTTGCTGCACATTGCCAAGCTTCCATTTTCTGGCAGCAGTATCCCACGCAATACTTTCACTTCGCAGGTTATATACAAGCTGGTTGTTTCTAAATTCTTGTATAAAAAAATTGTTGCCGCTTTTATTTATAGTATCATAGCTGCGTAAACCTGCATAGGTATTGCTGTCTGTACGAAAGTAAAAATTTTGCATAAAGGGCTTGCTATCGCCACCGGCAAAATTATTATCAATATATTTTGCTTGAAAGTTGCCCCAGGTAGTGTTTGCTTTTGGTAACACAAACTGGTAGGTAAGCCACAAAACAGTGGCAAGAATAAAACTGCCAATCCAGTAAGGCACTAAAAAACGCCTGAAGCTTACACCGCTGCTTAAAATGGCAATTACCTCGGACCGCTCAGCCATTTTAGACGTAAAAAATATAACCGCAATAAACACGAATAGCGGAAAAAGCATGGCATCTAAACGGGGTATAAAGCCAGAGTGGTAGTCCCTTATTATAACCCATAATGATAAACCTGATTTACGAAAATCATCTGTTTTTTCGCTGGTATCAACCACTACGACAATCAGGGTAAACAAAAGGATACAAAATACAAATGTGGTCAGGAAATTCTTTAGTATAAAGCTGTCAATCTTTTTCATTTCTGTTGCACGCAAAACTAACCTAAAAGGGTGAGGCAGTAAAATGCTCGTGTGAAAGTTATCTTATTTTACAGGGAAGAGCATCTACTATAAACAAAAAAACAACCGGTTAAGGTTGCTCTTAATGAATTTATTTAGAAGAAAACTTACTCCACTTTTGTGAGCGTAAATGTACCTGAACCATTTAATGGAGGCACATTTTTCCAAACCCCGTTACTAAGTGTGCCAGCAGATTTGCTAAATTTAGCGGTATGATTTTCAACAACTCCAATATTATTCGGCAACCCATACACACAGGTAGTTGTACATGAAAAAGAAGAGTCACCTGCCAATGTCCAAGTACCAATATTTAAGTGCTGCTGATTTAGCGCCTTGGTATCATTGATAATAGTGCCATCGGGCTTGATTACAAAACTAAAATACTCTGGTGTAGTTTCAGGATGGCCATCAACTGAATACAGACCAATCCACAATCCTTGAATAATATGGGTTCCTGGTTTAGGTGTATCATCCTTTTTACAGCTTGTGATCTGAAGGCAAAACATGGCTGCAATAAAAATTAAAAATAAACGGTGGTTTAAAATGTTCATAGTGAGTTTTTTTGCCTACTCTAAACAGTTTTCGGCGGCCCTGATATGTTACGGTTCCAATAAAGCTAAGAGAATTTATTCGGGTTAAAAATTTATTTTATAGCTTATTCCAACACCTTAACTTCTGTCCTCCGGTTCATGGCCCTGCCGTCTGCTGTGGTATTTTCTGCAACGGGTACGGTCATGCCATATCCTTTTGCGGTTACCCTTTCTGGTGCAATACCTTTCATTAAAAGATAAGCCCGTACTGTATTGGCACGGTTGGCAGATAAAATCATATTTGCTTCTGCCTTACCAACATTATCGGTATGGCCGCCTACTTCAATCTTTTCATCATCTTTTCTTTTCAGGTACTCTACCAGTTCATCTATTACTGTGTAGGCTTCGGGTTGCAAGGTTGCCTTACCGGTTTCGAAAGTACAGTTTTCCAGCACGAATGATTTGGGTGCTTCAAACTGTATATCAACGTTAAAGGGATTCTTATAATACTGTGTTTCTTTTAAAGCAGGTATATCCAAAACATTATAACTGGTGGAATCATGAAACCCTAAAATGAAAATATCATATTTGCTTCCATTAGGCAACCGTAGGCTAAACTTACCGGTTGAATCTGAAAGCCCCTGGTATTCCGTTCCACTTGCCCGGCTTTTAAAAATTACGATTTCATTGCTTAACAGGTTGCCACTTTTTGCATCTGCAATAGTAACATCAACGGGTGCATCTTTAGGCAGGTTAATGGGTGCTGCAGTTTTTGTTTGGGCAAACATAAACAAAGGTGCCATCAGTAATATCAATATGGAAACGAAGCGGTAATGCATAGTAAAAAATTTCAGGTTACTGATAAAGATAAAAACTTAACAAGACGAAAAGAAAAATTCAATTATTGTGCAGGCCGCCAATAATTTTTGCATTTAATAATTTATTATGCCTATAAACGGGTTTGCAGCCTTACCACCATTTCATCTTTCCATGCTTTAAAACTATTGTCCAGTATGCGTTTCCGGGCTTCTGTAATCAGCCACAAATAAAACGCAAGGTTGTGTACACTTGCAATAGTAAGGCCTAAATATTCTTTAGATTTCATCAGGTGGCGCAGGTAGGCTTTACTGTAATAATTGCTCATATCACAATCTATACCTTCATCAATTGGCGAAAAATCTTTCTCCCATTTTTTGTTGTCGATATTGATAATGCCTTTGCTGGTAAACAACATTGCGTTGCGGCCATTGCGGGTTGGCATTACACAATCAAACATATCTACTCCTAAAGCGATGCACTCCAGTATATTCCAAGGTGTGCCCACGCCCATTAAATAACGGGGCTTTTCTGTGGGTAAAATGCTGCAGCAATGTGCTGTAAAATCATACATCATTTCTGTTGGCTCTCCTACGCTAAGGCCGCCTATCGCATTGCCTGTTGCATTTTGCGATGCAACAAATTCTGCGGAGGCAGTGCGTAAATCTTTGTAGGTGCTGCCTTGTATTATGGGAAACAGGTTTTGGGTATAGCCATATTTATCAGGTGTTTCATTAAAACGGGTAAAGCACCTTTTCAGCCACCGGTGCGTTAACTCCATACTTTTTTTGGCATAAGCATAATCGCTTGGGTATGGCGGGCATTCATCAAAAGCCATAATAATATCACCGCCAATTATGCGCTGTATGTCCATTACTTTTTCGGGGCTAAACAAGTGCTTGCTGCCATCGATATGGCTCTGGAACAAGGCGCCTTCTTCCGTAAGTTTTCTGTTATTGGCCAATGAAAAAACCTGGTAACCGCCACTGTCGGTCAGTATAGGTTTTTGCCATCCGTTAAATTGGTGCAACCCTCCGGCAGCTTCCATAATTTCAAGCCCGGGCCTTAAATATAAATGGTAGGTATTACCTAAAATGATCTGCGCTTTTACATTGGTAACCAATTGCTGCTGGGTAACGGCCTTAACACTGCCGGCAGTACCAACCGGCATAAAGATGGGTGTTTGAATTTGCCCATGGTCGGTAACAATAGTGCCTGCCCTGGCTTTTGTAAGTGTATCTGTATGATGAAGGTTAAATGAAAGTGCTGCCATAACATTATTCAGTATTGAACCTGAAGGCTGGCAAAATTATGTGTAAAGTTTAAAGGGGTGGGCAAATATTATATCATTTCTAATTTTTGAAGTTGTTTGTTAAGTAAAAATTGTTTGCTTAAAACAATACTTACTTTTGCCATCATGAACCCAAACGAACTGTTGGTGCATTGGCATGGCATCATCTTCATACTATTCTGTACCACTGCTTTCATTCAGGTTTTTTACTACCTGTTTTTTTTTCTTCGTTTAAAATTTTATGTCCCTGCTGATAAACATACTTTTCAAACCCACGCTGTATCTGTAATAATTTGTGCAAGGGATGAAGCTGAAAACCTTGCCAAAAACCTGCCTGTTACTTTAACCCAGCAATATAGGACCACACATGAAGTGATATTGGTGAATGACAATTCCTTCGACAACAGTAAATATTTATTGGAAGAATTGCATAAGGAACACCGGCAATTACAGGTGGTTGAATTAAAGCAGGAAGCCAAACACATCACCGGAAAAAAATTTCCTTTAAGCATGGGCATTAAAGCTGCCCGGTACGAAATACTTTTATTAACTGATGCAGACTGCCTGCCGGCATCACCGCTTTGGATAGAAAAAATGCAGTCTACCTACGATGAACAAACGGAGATTGTGTTAGGGTACGGTGCCTACACCAAAACAAAAGGGTTATTAAATAAATTGGTAAGATGGGAAACCTTTCATACCGCCCTGCAATATTTTACTTATGCACTTGCGGGCATACCTTATATGGGTGTTGGCAGAAACCTTAGTTATAAAAAAGATATCTTTTTCAGGCACAAAGGTTTTGCTGCCCACAACAATATACCAAGTGGCGATGATGACTTATTCATAAACACCGCAGCCACAAAGACCAATACAAAAATAAACATTGATGAAGCGGCCTTTACCTTTAGCGAACCTGTGCAAACATGGCCTGAGTGGTTTAAACAAAAAAGCCGCCATTATACCACAAGCAAGTATTACAAGCCTTTGCACAAATTTTTACTGGGGCTTTATTCATTTACCCATTTTGCTTTTTTTCCTTTGTTGCTGATAAGTGTTTTGTTTTTCAACTGGCAACTGGCAGTGGTTGTTTTCGGGATACGGTTCTTGATACAGGCCATAGTATTTTATCCAGCAATGAAAAAATTAAATGAAAACGACCTTTATCCCTTATTTGCGGTTTTTGATATCTGGATGTTTTTTTATTACCTGATATTTGCCGTTGCATTAATAAAAAAACCTGCTAAAGTTTGGGCGTAGTTAGCGTGGCCATTTACCTTTTTATTTTTTTATGATGGAATTATTAACGGATTATTTTGCTGATTTTACCCCCACACAGTTGCAGCAGTTTGGTGCATTGAAAGGTTTGTATACAGAATGGAATGAAAAGATCAATGTGATATCCCGGAAGGATATGGATAATTTTTATGAACACCATGTATTGCATTCTCTAAGTATTGCCACACAATTTGAATTTAAAAAAGATATGGATATTATGGACCTTGGCTGTGGCGGTGGGTTCCCTGGCATACCACTGGCCATATTTTTTCCCGATACAAAATTTCATTTGGTAGATAGCATCAATAAGAAATTAAAAGTGGCAACCGAAGTGGCTGATGCAATAGGCCTGCAAAATATTACGGTACAGCACACCCGTGCCGAAGAGATAAAAAACCAAAAATTTGATGTGGTTGTTTCAAGGGCTGTTGCCCCTTTGAAAGACTTGTGGTGGTGGAGCAAGCCCCTGCTAAAAAAAGGCACGGCACCAAATGGGCTCATTTGTTTAAAGGGTGGTGATTTAGGGAATGAAATATCTGAAAGCCGCTGCCGGCCAAGGGTTTGGGAGATTGAAAAACTTTTTCCATTGCCTTTTTTTAAAGATAAATTCCTGCTGCACATTGCCCAATAATTTTTGCCTTTTGTAAAAGATTACCACTTTAGGGTATACTACTTTATTTTATTTTACCAACCTTTGTTTTGTTATGAATATACCAGTTGCAATTGTTGAAGACAATCACGATATACGCCAGGCACTTGAACAAATTATAAGCATGGCCCCCGGTTATACCCTTGCCGGCTCCTGCATTAATGGTGAAGAGGCAATTAATAAAATTCCAGGTATGAACCCTGCCGTTGTTTTAATGGATATAAACCTTGGGGGGATTAACGGTATTGAATGCGTAAAGATTTTAAAGGAATTGTACCCACAATTGCTTTTTATGATGTGCACCGTTTATGAAGAAGATGAAAAAATATTTGAGGCATTAAGTGCTGGTGCCAGCGGATATGTACTTAAGAAAACAACACCCGATAAACTGCTTAATGCCATTACAGAATTGTATGAAGGTGGTGCACCCATGAGCAGCCAGATAGCCAGCAAAGTTGTTGCAGCCTTCAAAAACAAACCTGCTGCTGCAAGCAATGACAGCCTTGAAATTTTATCCAAAAGGGAAAAAGAAATATTAGAGGCACTATCCAAAGGATTACTGTATAAAGAAATATCTGAGCAAATGTTTATCAGCTCCCAAACTGTTCGTAAACATGTATACCATATTTATGAGAAGCTGCATGTTGGCAACCGGGTAGAAGCTGTAAATAAATATTTTGGCAGATAATCCCAACTGTCATTTATTGGTTTCTTTATCAAGAAATTTAATGAGCCATTTATCAGTTTGCGGTGTATTGCCAATAGGAAAATCATGGGTGTAACCCGAATCTTTAAAACCATATTTAGCATAAAATTTTTGGGCCCTTGTATTGTGCTCCCAAACGCCCAGCCATAGCACTTCGTAATTATTACCTTCTGCATAATTAACGCTAAAATCCATCAGCGTTTGTGCCACCCCTTTTCCGTGATATTCTTTTAATACATACAACCGTTTTATCTCAAGTGCTTTCGTTTTTTGCGGCAAGGGAAAATTGCTGTAATCTTCCATAAAACGCAGGTAGCCTGCCGGCACGCCATCTGCTTCAGCAAAAAAATAATAATCACTTTCGTTTGCAAGTTCAGCTTCTACCTGGGGCAGGTTAAAATATTCTTCTAAAAAAGATTGCATATCACCTTCGGTACAGGTACCGGTAAACGTGTCATAAAAAGTTTGCCTGGCCATCGCCGCAAGGGCGGCTGCATCTTTCATCACAATGCGTCTGATGCGTATTTCCATATCTTATTTATACGATTTTACTGATAGTTGTTATCTGGCTATGTAAAGAAGGTTTACCATTTCAATTCTAAAACATTATTTCGCTGGTCAACATCTGCCATTCTTTTTGTAGGGTCTATTTCGGCTTTCTGTAAATCGGTAAGCTTATGTTTTATTTCAACCGTGTACAACGGGTGTGTCCATCGCCATTCTTCATGAATAACCCTTTTTTTATTTTTATCTTCTTCAGGCTTTTGGCCATACATCAGGTTTAAAGGAATGTAATGCATTTCGGTAGTGCCATCTTTAAAACTAAGCTGAAGGTCAACAGGCATTGGCAACTGCCCGATACGCTTTAGCCGTATTTTTGATACACCTCCTTCCTCCCATAAACTATCGATGGCATAATCAATTTTTTTTGTGGTGCTGCACCAGTATTCTTTATACCAATCCAATTTTAATCCGCTTACATCTTCGGCCACTTTTATAAAGTCGCTTGCGTTGGGGTGTTTAAACCGCCATCTTTTGTAATACTCCAATAATATTTTATCCCTTGTTTGTGCGCCGGTGATATATCCAAGCTGTTCTAAAAATACGCTACCCTTGCTATAGGCTGCGATGCTATACGCCATATTGGTGTTGAAATGATCGGCGTGAGTTGTTAGCGGTTCTTCATAATTACCAGCAGCAATAAAATAGTACGACCTATAATTTGCGCTATGTTCCAGCGGTAATAAAGCCGCTGCAGAATCTAAAGATTTGATGTATGCAGGATTGCCTGCGCCTTTAACCCTGCTTACCTTATCCCGGTAATAACCTTCCACCAGATCGGATGCATACTCTGTAAAACCTTCATCCATCCACGCATACATGCTTTCATTTGTGCCAAGCATCATCTGGTACCAGCTATGCATCCACTCATGAAACACAGTACCAAGGCTTGGGCCGCTGATTAAAGTGGCCATCGGGTATTCCATACCACCATCGCCACCATGGATAAAAGAATATTGCGGATAAGGGTATTTGCCAAACTTACTTTCCATAAATGGAAGTACGGTTACGGCTGCATCTGCTACTGTGGCCCAGGCTTCTTCATTGGCGGCATCATTTTCTTTATACTTATAAATAATGTTGAGTACAGGGCCGCCATTGGGCATTTTACGCACCAAATGTTTATAGCCGGTATCTGCAGCCCAAACAAAATCATGCACATTGCTTGCAGTAAAATGCCAGGTACGTTTTGCCTTGGTTATCGGCTTTAATGCCGATCCGGCAACATCGTAACCCCAGCCAATTTCTGCGGCATTTACCAACAGGCCTGTTGCCCCTAATTTGTAGGCTTTATTAATATTGATGGCAACATCAAAATCGCCCCATACCCCGTAAAATTCACGGGCAACATAGGGCGTTGGGTGCCAGCCCTCATAATCATATTCGCACAATTTAGGGTACCATTGGCTCATACTGTACCGCACCCCTGTTAATGGATTATCCCTGCCACTTCTCCGCACCTGTAATGGCACCTGGGCTTCAAATTCCATATCAAACACAACGGTGGTTTTTGGGGCAATGGCTTTTGTAAGGTTAACTTCTAAAATGGTTTCGTGGTATTTAAAAGGCTGGGGTATGCCATTCATTTTTAAAGAGATAATTTTTTGATACCCTATCTCTTCATCCGTTAATTTACTGATGCGGTCTTTAACCCTTGGGTCCCAATCAGGCCTGCCGTTTAATAACGTTTTGCCCAACTCCCGGCTACGCACATCCATGCTGCTGTTTGGCTGAAAGGCATTAAAATACAAGTGATAAAATACCCTTCCCAGCGCATCCGGCGAATTGTTGGTGTAGGCCAGTTTTTGGCTGCCGGTAAAACGGTTTGTGGTTGCATCCATGTCAATATTCATAGTGTACTTTACCCGTTGCTGCCACCTGTCTGCCTGCGCAAATAAACCCGTATGGCACAAGGCCGATAATACTACAAATGCTATCACTCTGTTTACCATATGTTGAATTTAATCTTGTGATTTTGGTTGAATGCTTATTATTATATCATGCCATTAACTACAATTACAATTTCTCCCTTTACTGCTTTTGCTGCAAAAAAATTATGTACTTCCTGTAGTGTGCCACGTTTGTTTTCTTCAAATTTTTTGGTGAGTTCACGGCACACACAACATTGCCTTTCTGCGCCAAAGTATGCTATAAAATCATGAAGGGTTTTTACCAGGCGCACAGGGCTTTCATAAAACACCATTGTCCTTTCTTCTGTTGCCATTGTTTTTAAAAAAGTTTGGCGGCCCTTCTTTAACGGAAGAAAGCCTTCAAAACAAAAGCTGTTCATGGGCAGGCCGCTGTTTACCAAAGCAGGTACAAATGCAGTTGCGCCTGGCAGGCATTCAACCCTGATATCATTTTTTACACATTCCCTTACCAGTAAAAAAGCAGGGTCGCTAATGCCCGGTGTACCTGCATCTGTAAGTAATGCCATCGTTTTGCCATTTTGTAATTGCTCCGTCAGGTGATGGATTATTTTATGTTCATTATGTTGATGGTAAGGTGTAACAGGCTTTTGAATTTGATAATGTTGTAACAATACTGATGAGGTACGGGTGTCTTCGGCAAGTATAAGGTCTACCAATTTTAAAACATCAATTGCCCTAAAAGTAATATCGGCAAGGTTACCGATTGGTGTAGGAACTATGTAGAGCATGGTTTATAATGTACTGATTTTACAATTTGCTAATTTGATAATGAGCTAATTTGATAATATGCTAATGTGCTGATTTGATAATGAGTTGATTTGATAATGCGATAATTTGCAAAACATATAATTGGCTAATTGATGATTACTTCAAACATCTCCATCACCTGATTGGCCAATAATTTACGGGCAGCTTCTTCTGCTATTTGTTTGGCCCCTGTTGCATCTGTTGCTTCAATTTGCAGGGTTATGTTTTTACCTATCCTTACATCTTTAATACCACTTAACCCAAGGTTGGCAAGCCCGCCCATTACGGCTTTTCCTTGAGGATCTAACAATTCTTTCAGTGGCATTACTTTAACCTGTGCAGTAAAAATCATGATGTAGTTTTATTTTTGAGCATCAAAGATAAAATAATGTAGGCAATGAAGATTACCGGTACAGACAACCATTTTAATACAATTGCGGCAACCAATGCAATAGCCACCAATATAATTTTAGGCATATTGTTTTTTAAAGTATAGTCTTTAAACTTCATGGCCATTATGGGCAGGGTGCTCACCATTAGCCAGCTAAGGAGCACAATTAAAAAATATAAAAACCACTTGTTAAGGATGATGTTATAAACAACATCCGAATTGCTGTACCAGTAAATAAGTGGCAGCGATGCAACAACAAGGCCTGCGGCAGGTATTGGCACCCCTTTAAATCCATAAGCCTGCGAACAATCAACATTAAAACGTGCAAGGCGGTACGCCCCTGCACAACTGTATAAAAAAGCAGGTATTAAATAAATAATAGGTGCTTCCATGCCATCGGCATCCTTTATATAGGCCATCCTTAAAAACTGATATAAAATAATTCCCGGGGCCACGCCAAAACTTACCAGGTCTGCAAGTGAATCCAGTTGCCTTCCCATCTCCGAAGGGATATCCATTATCCTTGCAACAAAGCCATCTAAAAAATCTATTACAGCAGCCAATGCTATAAATAAAGATGCCAGGCAAATGTTTTCCCGGAGCTTAACAAACTGCTCTCCTTCTTTTGAGTATATAATGTCGATTCCGTTTTGTAGTATAAACACAATGGCAATGCAACCAAGAAATAAATTCAATAAAGTAAATAAATTAGGGATCTGCTTTCTCATTATGCTTATCTGTTTTTCATGTATGATTCTATCTCGTCTGCCGTTATTGGAATATTTTTCATCAGGTCTTTATTGCCATTTTTGGTAAGCCAGAAGTTGTTCTCAATACGCACCCCCATTTGTTCTTCTTCAATATAAATACCAGGCTCAATGGTAAATACCATACCAGCCTTTACCGGTTCGGTACGGGTACCAAGGTCATGCACATCAATACCCAGGTGATGGGAAATACCATGGTATAAATATTTGCGGTAAGCCCTGTTTTGGGCATCTTCATTCTTTATGGCTTCTTTGGTGAGCAGGCCTGTTTTCTGAAATATCTTAGTCGCTTCGTCCCCTACTTTTTCTGTGTAATCAAGTATACTGATGCCGGGTTTTAAAATACCGGCGGCATATTGATGTAAGTGCAGGCAGGCATTGTACACCTCTTTTTGCCTTTTGGTAAACTTGCCATTTACAGGGACTGTTCTTGTAAGGTCTGCATTATAATTTCCGTAAGAAGCACCAAAATCCATCAGTATCAACTCGCCATCTTTACACTGCCGGTTGTTTTCGATATAGTGTAAAGTACGGGCCTTGTCGCCGCTTGCAATGATGGAGCCATAAGCCTCGCCGGTAGCCCGTTGCGATAAAAAAGAATGTACAATTTCTGCCTCTATTTCATACTCCATTACGCCAGGCTTAATAAATTGCAGCAAGCGCTTAAAAGTGTTGCCTGTAATATTTATGGCCTGTTGGATTACCTCAATTTCCAAAGCAGTTTTTACTGCCCTTAGCTCTTTTAAAATAATTGCACTCCGCTTATATTGGTGTAGCGGATAACGCTGCCGCATAGTTTCAACATAGCGGTAGTCCCTTACGGGTACAAGGTTTGCTTTGCGGTCGTTTTCATTGGTATTTAAATAAATGGTATTTGCAAGATGTACCCAGGGTTGCAGCAAAGCATCCAGCACATCTAACCAAACTATATTTTTTATGCCTGATATTGCAGTAGCCTCATTTGAACGTAACCGGTGCCCATCCCATTTTTCTTTCAACTCGTTAGGCCGTACTAATACCAAAACTTCCCGGTATTTAGCGTCTGGGTTATCTGGAAATAAAATGAGCATGGTATCTTCCTGCTCAATACCTGTCAGCCAAAATAAATCGGCATTTTGCTTAAACTTATGCTGGGCATCGCCGTTGGAAGGCAGTTCATCATTGCTGTTAAAAATTGCTATTGAAGCCTTGTCCATTTTATCTGTAAAACGCTTTCGGTTTTGGATAAAAATGTCAGCATTAAGAGGAAGGTATTTCATGACTTTTCTTTAGAGATTGCAATATACATTTTAAAAAGTTTGGTTGAAATGGAATCACTTATAATAAAAGCGAAAGATAAACGGAAGCGTATTTTAAGACACTTATCCCGGATGTTAACCTTTGGATTGTTACCAAGATGAAGTTTGTTGATAATGCCCCTCTTAGGTTTTTTACAATTGCATTTCAGGGATGTTTTCTGGCACTATCAGCCTGCCTTCAGTTTTCGCTATAATCTCCTCGACACTCACTCCCGGTGCCCTTTCTATTAAGACAAAGCCCTGGCTTGATACCTTCAGCACTGCCAGTTCTGTTACAATTTTTTTTACACAGCCTATGCCGGTAAGCGGCAGCATACATTGCTTCAATAATTTCGGCTCACCCTTGGGGTTGGTATGCATCATGGCGACAATAATATTTTTTGCACTGGCCACAAGGTCCATTGCACCACCCATGCCTTTTACCATTTTACCCGGTATTTTCCAGTTGGCAATATCCCCTGAGTCACTTACTTCCATGGCACCTAAAATAGTAAGGTCAACCTTACCTGCCCTTATCATACCAAAACTCATTGCACTGTCAAAAAAAGATGATCCCGGTACAGTTGTGATGGTTTGTTTGCCTGCGTTTATCAAGTCGGCATCTTCTTCACCTTCCAATGGAAAAGGCCCCATACCCAGCAAACCGTTTTCACTTTGCAGCACCACATCCATCCCAACGGGAATATAATTGGCAACCAATGTTGGAATACCAATACCAAGGTTTACGTAAAAGCCATCCCTTAGTTCCTGCGCAAGGCGTTGGGCAATTTGATTTTTATTCAGCATACAATTACTTTGACGGGGTGCCTTTGGTCTTACAATAATTCTTCTTGTGCACAGCAAATAGCAATTTACTGTTCTGATTTTCTGGTTGTTCTTTGTTCTATACGCTTTACATAATTACTCCCTTTAAAAATATGGTGTACATAAATACCAGGGGTATGGATGTGGTTTGGTGCAAGTTCACCGGCAGGTACAAGTTCTTCTACTTCGGCAATAGTTATTTTACCGGCCATCGCCATTAAGGGATTAAAATTACGTGCTGTTTCCTTATAGATCAGGTTGCCCATTGTATCGCCTTTCCAGGCTTTTACAAAAGCAAAATCTGCGTTAAAGGCATACTCCAGTAAATAATCTTTATCATTAAAACGACGTACTTCTTTACCGATGGCTACTTCTGTACCAACACCTGCAGGGGTATAAATTGCAGGCATGCCATATCCGGCGGCCATACACCTTGTTGCCAATGTGCCTTGTGGTATCAATTCAACTTCAAGTTCGCCACTTAATAACTGCCTTTCAAATTCAGCATTTTCACCAACGTAAGATGCGATCATCTTTTTAACCTGCTTTTGTTTCAGCATCAGGCCAATCCCAAAGTCATCAACCCCAGCATTGTTGCTGATGCATGTTAAGCCGGTAACGCCTTTTTTTACAAGGGCCGTTATGCAGTTTTCAGGTATACCGCACAAGCCAAAACCACCAAGAAGAATGGTTGCGCCATCTGCTATACCTGCTATGGCTTCTTCGGCATTTTGTACAATTTTCTTCATGATGAGATCTGCTTTTTTTTACTAAGGCGCAGCAGGTAATGGCTTTACCGGCTGCTGCTGTGTTGTGGGTAAAGTATTATCAGATGATGGTATTGGCATTGGTATTATTACCGGTGGCGGCGGTGGGGGCAATGGCGTAAGGGAAAATGGAAGAGCTACAACTGGCTTATTGTAAAGGGTAATATACCGGTTCCTTTCTGCTTTAGCTGAGATACTATCGAGCAGTACAGTCATCAGTGCTACATGCCTGGTGTAATAATCATAACTCTTATAAAAATCGCTTTTAGTAATGTTATGGATAGAAAAAATTTTCTGCTGGAGCTTTGCATTTTCCAGTTGCAGGTTTTTAGTACTGTCTTTTTTTATAAACTGAGTGGTGAAAGATTCTGCCTGCACAACATCCCACAATACCGATTGCATTTGGTCGCTGTTTAAAACCCCGGATGGCAAACCGTCTTTATTTTCGCAGCCGGCAAGGCATACCACCAGCAATATTGTTGCAGCTTTTTTCATTACCTTAATTCGTCTTTATACCGGCCTGCATCTGTTACATCTATCTTTTGAAGCAGTTCAGAAGCCCTCGCCTTGTCTTGAGGGGCTGCTTTAGAAAATATCTTAATTATTTCTGTCGCCTTGCCCTGAAAGAAAAACTGGTTGATCATTGTATTGGTGTTATCAGCATTAAAACTGCTCAACAAATTTATAACGTTCAGCATTTCTGCACGGGCAGTTTTTTCGTCTTCATACATTTTATCCAAAGCCTTGCGGTAATAATTATAGTAGATGTCGTGCATTATAGCATAACGGCTGTTCTGCATATTTTCCACCAGCCAATACCGGTTACGTGAGCCATCAAAAGCCTTCCAGCCTGAGATGCCACGGGATTCCGGCGCATTGTTTACAATATTTTGTGCCTTTGCAAAAAATGGCACGCCACCTCTTTGGGCATAGGAGTCATAATCAAAACCCAATATCATATATGCATAGTAAGCAAATACTGCGGTTAAGTTAGATACCTGTGCATCCGTTCCGGAAACCCTGTTTTCATTAAATTCCAGTTGCTGAAATTCTATGTATTTAAAACTAAAGTCAGGGTCCTGAAAATTAATTAAAGGTGATACATAAGTTGAATTGAATACAGGGCGTGCAGCCTGTATGGTAAGGGATGCGGTGTATACATTTGCATCATTGGTAGGCTGAACATTTAGTAAAAAATTACAATCGATTTTTTCACTCACCTGAAAATTATCTGTAGTCCACTTTCGGTTATTTAGAAATGTATTAAGTGCATTTTGTAAGGTTAGAAAAGTACTTTTATTTACCGTTGTACCAACCCTGGCACTGTTAACCGTTACCCTCGCATTAAGCTCCTGCGCCAAACCTGAATGCGTAACCAGGAGAAGGCAAGCAAATAATTTTAGTTTTCTGTACATATTATAACTGTGTAATGGTATTAATGATGTCTTCGGCAACAAGTACTTTTGATTTGATGTCAAAGGCAAATTCATGCCCTTGTTTGTCAAAAATAGTTATTTTGTTAGTGTCGTGCCCAAACCCTGCGCCACTGTCTTTTAGGGAATTGAGTACTATAAAATCAGCATTTTTTTCAGCCAGTTTTTTCAATGCAAATTCTCTCTCATGTTCAGTTTCAAGGGCAAATCCTGTTAAAACCTGACCCGGTTTTTTTATACTGCCCAAGTGTTTCAAAATATCTTTTGTCTTTTTTAAAACGACTGTAACCTCATCACCAGCTTTTTTTATTTTTTCTGTTGCAACGGTTATTGGAGTGTAATCTGCGACAGCAGCGCTCATTACAATAATATCCATCGTGTCAAATACTCTAACACAGGCCGTAAACATTTCATCTGCAGAGGTGACCCTTACAATATTTACATTTGGCAACGGTATGTTTACCGGGCCTGTAACCAAGGTTACCTCAGCGCCCCTTTTCACTAATGCTGCTGCAATGGCAGCACCCATTTTTCCAGAGGAATGGTTACCAATAAAACGGACAGGATCAATCAATTCGTAAGTTGGCCCTGCCGTAACCAATGCCTTTTTACCCTGTAATTGTTGTTTTAAAGCAAAAAAAAATTCCAAAGTTTTCATGATAGATTCAGGCTCGGCCATTCTTCCCTCACCGGTTAAGCCACTGGCAAGTTCGCCGTTTTCCACATCAATAACCTGGTTGCCAAAACCAACAATTATTTGCAAATTTTTCTTTACAGTTGGATGGTGCCACATATCTTCATCCATTGCAGGGGCAACAATTACCGGACAAGTAGCAGAAAGATAAACAGCGGTAAGCAGGTTATCGCACATACCATTCGCCAGCTTTGAAAGGGTATTACAGCTCAACGGTGCAATCAGCAGTACATCTGCCCACCTGCCCAACATTACATGGTTGCTCCATGAACCATCGGTTGCAAGGGAAGCCAACACTTCATTTTTGGATAAGGTAGATAATGTAAGGGGCGCTACAAACTCTGTTGCCGCCGGTGTCATAATAACCTTCACTTCTGCACCACTGCGTACCATCAGCCGTACAATTTGAGCAGCTTTGTAGGCGGCGATACTCCCGGTGATACCAAGCAAAATTTTTTTTCCCTGTAGCATAAAAAAAGACGGCATTGCCGTCTCCTAAAAGTAAAACTTCTTATTAAGAATGATTGTTGTAATAAAATATTTTAACTAAATAAATCCTCTTCGTTTTTACGAAAGTAAATCTTGTCTTCCATAAACTCCTGTGATGCAAGCAGGGCCGGGTTTGGCATACGCTCATAAGCTTTAGATATTTCTATCTGCTCTTTGTTTTCATGTATTTCTTCCAGGCTGTCGGTATGGCTTGCAAACTCTTCCAGTTTATTATGCAATTCTTCTTTTATGGTAATGTTGATCTGATTGGCACGTTTTGCAATAATAGCAATCGATTCATACAGGTTACCTGTTTTCTGTTTAATATCAAAAAGGTTTTTAGGTTCAACTACATTGCTGGTATTACCGCTGAGTTGTCGTCTTATTTTGCTCATTTTGTATTTCTTTAATGTTATTTAAACTTAGATCATGATACGTTAGTGCTTCCTTTAAAAGTTTGCTCTGGGGAAAACGGTCAGCAAAATCCTGGTATTCCGTTACCACTTTTTCAAATCTTTCTGTTTGCTTATCTACAATACTCAGCTTGGCAAATTTGTAATAACTAATAACAGCTTTCAATTTATAAGCATCGCCTGCCAATGACTCAGGATAATCAGCAAGCAAGCTGCTGTAACTTAATGCCGCAGCCCTAAACTGGCCAAGTTTATAATACAGGTCTGCTCCACGCAATTCCTTCATCTCTAACTTAAGCCGGCTATTATCAATTATTTCTGTAGCTTCCTTAATCCTTGAAGATCCAGGGTGGGTATTGATGAAAGCCTGCATTACCCCAATCGATTTACTGGTATTGGTTTGGTCCAACTCCACTTTGGGTACCTGTTTGTAAAAACAAAGGGCATGCATGTAATCAACTTCTTCTGCCTTATTGCTATTTGGGAACACTTCTAAAAACCCTTTAAAAAAATTTTCAGCATCCTTGTATTCCTTCATATAATAAAAGCAATATGCATCTTTATAATATAGTTCCTCAAATTTATCTGTGCCTTTATACACTGGGTACAGTTCTTCGTATAATTGCTGGGCAATACGATATTTCTTTTCTGCATAAAATTTATCGGCCATGGTAAGTTTATAAGCAGTGTCTTTGCTTTTCATCACCTTACCATATTTACTACAGGAGGAGAAAAAAATACAGATCAGAAAAATTGAGGCAAATGATTTAATGAAATTCATAAAGAGTTGCGAAATTAATGATTTTGGCCCAAAAATCATTTCTTATTCTAATCATTCAAAAAACTTACCGTTAAGGTTTTGATAAACAACTCAATTATCCCCTTATAAAAAAAGCCCTCTCGAATAATCGAAAGGGCTATCATTGAGCAAAAAGTAAACTCTTTTAGTTTGACTTAATATCTATGGTATTGGCATCACCACCATCAATAACCTTATCTACCATCACCCTGTCTGCACTGATACCTAATTTTTCAACAAGATAATTTTTCACAGCGTCTAATTTCTTATCAGCCAGAGACTGAGATTTTTTAGATGCGGCAGGATATGCTGTAAGTGTAATTGTACAATTAGGTTTGTCTTTTAATTTAGATGCAACACTTGCCAATAATGCTTTTGTATCAGCAGTTAAACTAGCTGTTTTAACAGAAAGACTTGGATAATCACCAGCACATGCACTTGCAGCCCTCATACTATCGATAGTTGCACAGCAAGCAGGTTCTGGACATTTACCAACACCGTCTGCATCAACTGGTTGACATTCAGTTGGTGTAATTAATTGTTTATCCTTACAATCCGGCACACCATCACCATCTGTATCCCTCGTTACACCGTGAGAATCAACCGGGCAACCTGCGGGGGTATTTGGCTCCCTGTCTAATTGATCAGTTACACCATCACCGTCTGTATCATCCAAAATTGGTTTTGGCAATTTCATATGCTTTGGATTGTTTATTTCGCCATAAGCGTAATCCAATGGGTTTAACCACCAAAGCGGTTGAACAGATTTAGCACCAAGGTTGAAATTAATTCCGATAGACAAATAGTTATAAGAATCAAAGTCAGGTGTAAGGGCAGCATCACCACTTGGATGCTCCTGCCAACGCTGGCCATCCAGCAAATCAGTTTTCACAAAAGTATTCCTGTCTTCAATAGCAAGGTTAACCCTGTCGCTTAATTTGAATGCTATACCTGCAAGTAAAGTTCCGGATGGTTTTAAGGTATTGCTACCCAGCCTTGAACTCCTTGATCCTTCACTTTCACCAGGTGTTTCATAAGTATTGTCCATACCAGCCTTTAAAGCTTTCAGTATTTTTTTCCTGTTGCTATAAGTAATGGCACCGGCGCTACCACCGGCTATATTGTTGTATAATGTTGCGTAGTTATTGCCATTGGCATCAAGGGAGTTAACTTTTACATTATACCAGGAAGCCCCGATACCTCCACCGACATAAATAGCAACACCAGATTTTTGCTTATGAAAACGGATGTTATTTAAAGTAAAAATTCCTTGTAAGCCTAAATCTTGAATATGTGTTTTGTAATTATAAAATACCGGGGTATTAGGTACACCAGGTTTTGCATAAGATTGGGCAGCGGTTAAAACACTTCCAGCCGCCAATGAATTTAACCCAGGGTTGTTGCCATAATTATAAGCTGGCTGCCAGTTTAATCCTTTTGGCGTACCGTTAAGATATTGCAGGCGCAATGAAAAAACATATCCAAGCGCTTTTCTAATGTGCGCCTCAAAGCCCAGGCGTGGAAATTTTGAATTTACATCTCCAGATACCAGGATGTTGCCTGCAGACACACCTACCTCAACCTGATTTCTTGGTTTAGAAGGAAAGTTATACGTGTTGTTCATAAATTCATTCTGTTGCGGTAACCGCTTAGCAGGAATAACAGACGAATCATATATACTGTAACCTGAGCCCGTAGTTTGGGCGAAAGTTGAAGAAGTGATAAGGGTAATGAACCCTAAAATTAATTTGTACTTTTTGCTTGCCATAACTAATTGATTATTAAATTTCTAAAATGTAAGGATTCCCGAATGCAAAATTAGATATACATAGTTAATAACCAAATTTTTTTATAAATACTTTAAGTTACATCTCCAAGCTTTGTTCAATATTTTTTGTATGCTAATAATTTGGCTTAAAGCTGGTATTTGCATTAGCCTTTTGCTAATCAGGCACATAAACAATTTGCCCGGCATAAAATACTTTGACAGGGGTTTTTACTGTATTATATTGCCGCTAATTATACAATGGATTTTATAAAAAATATCATCGGCGAAGAGCTGGGCATTTTTGAAAAAAAATTTGCTGAATCTGTTAAAAGCCAAACTCCTTTACTGGATAGGATAATGAAGTACATTATTAAACGTAAAGGAAAACAGTTGCGTCCGATGTTTGTATTTTTAAGTGCCAAGCTGCATGGGGAAGTAAACGAAAGTACCTACCGAGCCGCTGCCCTCGTAGAGATTTTACATACTGCAACATTGGTGCATGATGATGTTGTGGATGAATCACTTGAAAGGCGGGGATTTTTTTCTGTAAATGCTATCTGGAAAAATAAAATTGCTGTACTCGTTGGTGACTACCTGCTATCGAAAGGCCTTTTATTATCTGCTGAAAATAATGACTTTGAACACCTGAGGATATTATCTGAGGCGGTTAAACAAATGAGCGAAGGCGAATTGCTGCAAATTGAAAAAGCCAGGAACCTTAACCTTAAAGAAGAGGTGTACTTTGAAATTATAAGAAATAAAACTGCTTCGCTCTTGTCCTCTGCATGTGCTGCCGGTGCCTGGAGTACGAGCAAAAACGAATTGGTTGTAGAAAAAATGAAATTGTTTGGAGAAAAGGTGGGGATTGCCTTTCAAATAAAAGATGATTTGTTTGATTACGGAAAGGAAGACATTGGTAAACCTACCGGTAACGACATCAAAGAAAAGAAACTTACCCTGCCACTGATATACACCTTAAATAAGGTAACATCTGCAAAAAGAAGAGAATTGATTTATATCATTAAGAACGACAACAAAAACAGTGAAAAGGTACAAACGGTTATAGACACCGTTATTGAACAAGGGGGCATTCAATATGCTGCTGAAAAAATGATAAATTACCGGGATGAAGCCCTAACTATCTTACATCAATTTGCAGATAATGAAGTGCGGAGAGCATTGGAATCTTTAGTAAGGTTTACTACAGACCGAAAGTATTAACCCCTTTTATTTTAAGGCCCAATGGCCCTAAACCTTTACAAAAAATTTTGGAAAAACGCTGGAACATATTGCCCTGTGATATTGAAGCTGCTGCTGCATTACAGGCTTCATTAAACATAAGCAGCAGCATTTGTAAAATTTTAACACAGCGGGGTATTGATAATTTTGATAAAGCTAAAGCTTGGTTCCGTCCAGCTTTAAAAGATTTGCACGACCCTTTCTTGATGAAGGATATGCACAAGGCGGTAAAGCGTATTGATGAAGCTTTTGTGCAAAGAGAAAAGATATTGGTTTTTGGTGATTACGATGTTGATGGAACAACTTCTGTTGCATCCGTTTATCAGTTTCTCTGCAAAATTTATGATAAGGCATTGGTTGAATTTTACATCCCACACCGTTACCGGGAAGGCTATGGCGTAAGTAAGATGGGTATTGAACATGCCGCAGCAAATGATTTTTCCCTTATTATTTCTTTGGATTGTGGTATAAAATCTGTAGATCTTATCAGCTATGCAAAAACCCTCAACATCGATTTTATTGTATGCGACCATCACTTGCCTGATGAGGTTTTGCCAGATGCGGTGGCCATTTTGAATGCCAAGCAAAAAGGTTGCAATTATCCTTATAAAGAATTATGTGGCTGCGGCGTAGGCTTTAAATTAATGACCGCCCTTGCCATGCAATATGGCATAGAAGAAGAACATTATTATTGCTACCTGGATTTAGTGGCTACAGCTATTGCCGCCGACATTGTTCCAATGACTGGAGAAAACAGGATATTGGCTTACTATGGTTTGCAACAAATAAACAGTAATCCTTGTGCAGGAATAAAGGCGTTAATAAAATTAGGCGGCATCCAAAATAAATTGTCCATCACCAACGTGGTTTTTGTAATTGCCCCACGGATTAATGCCGCAGGCAGGATGGACGACGCAAAAAAAGCAGTAGGATTATTTATTGAAAAAGATGCGGCAAAAGCATTTGAACTTGCCGAAATATTGCACAGCGATAACAGCGATCGTAAAGCAGCCGATAGCAATATTACTGCCGAAGCATTGGCCCTTATTGAGAACGATGTGGTAATGATAAACCGCAAATCAACCGTAGTATATCAGGAGCATTGGCACAAGGGTGTTGTTGGTATAGTTGCCAGCAGGCTTACAGAAAAATATTACCGCCCAACAATAGTGCTTACAAAAAGCGGTGATGTGGTGGCGGGTAGTGCCAGAAGTGTAGTGGGTTATAATTTATATGAAGCTGTGCATGCCTGCAGGGAACACCTGCTTGGCTATGGCGGCCACTTTGCAGCTGCAGGCTTATCACTATTACCTGAAAATGTATTGCTGTTTAGCAATAAGTTTGAAGAAGTAGTGGCATCATCTATTGAGCCGCATTTACTGATACCAGAAATTGTTATTGATGCTGAAATTACATTTGAGGAAATAACCCCATCGCTGTATAAAATCATTTGCCAGATGGAGCCATTTGGGCCAGAGAATATGCGGCCTGTTTTTATTGCAACCAATGTAACAGACACCGGGTATTCAAAAATTGTAAAAGAACTTCATGTGCGGTTTGTTGTAAAACAAAATAATACAACATTTACGGGTATTGGTTTTAACCTTGCAGAAAAGTTTAACCTGCTTAGTTCTAAAAAACCTTTCGACCTTCTTTTTACCCTGGATGAAAATGAATACAATGGTGAAACAAACCTTCAGTTAAAAATTATAGACATACGGCCTTCTGGTATGCCTTCCGATTAAATCAACAACCTTGAAAATACTTTCTTACCTCAACTATTTTTTTTACCTCGGTATAAACTGGAACTTTAAAATTGCCACTAAATTAATCCGGCAGGAGATTAAAGGAGAAAAAAAATACGGCATAAACACAACAGGCGCTGATGAATTAAAAAACTTATCAGAGCAGGATATAGACATCTCCCATGCCACGATTTACATGCCTGTTAGCTATGCATTGCTGGAACAAATTTTTCTTCAGGTGCCGCCACATCCTAAAAAACATTTTTTAGATATTGGTTGTGGCAAGGGAAGGGTGTTGTGTGTTGCTGCCAGTAACGGGTACACGAAAATTACCGGTGTCGATTTTTCGGCTAAACTCTGTAAACAAGCGGTGGGGAACCTTGAAAAAACAAAGCTGGTTTTTCCTGCACTTTCTTTTAAAGTAATTACTACAGACGCTATAAATTTTGATATTCCCCCGGATGTTGACTGCATCTTTTTGTTTAACCCGTTTGATGTGGTGGTAATGGGCGCAACAGTTTTCAATATAATGGAAAGTGCACGTGAAAGGCCAAGGGATATCCTCGTGGTTTACGCCAACCCCGTGTACGAAAGCCTTTTTTTAGAAGAAGGTTTTGTAGAAACATTTCATACCAAGGAAATGCAATACCTGGAAGCAGCAATCTTAAAATTATCAGTAGCCGATATTAAACCAGCATAACCATAAATACAAAATGGTGGCTGATCAATTGAAACAATTAGTCAGCCACCATCCCCCCAAAAATTATTTAAAATTAATTGGCACTCATTAAATCAACACTGCGGTTAATGAAGCTTGTTAACGTATTTCCTTTTAAAAGGCCCTGGGACAATAAAGCAAGATCTGCCAGGTTATGTACCAGTTTTTCCTGCTTACCTTTTTCGCCCTGTGCCAATATTGTTTTATAAAGCGGATGGTTACCGTTTACAGTTAAAGTAACTTCATCGGGCATTGTTGCATAAAATGCACCCATGGCGCCTTGCATTGCGGCCATGTCTTTCATGCGGCGCATAAACTCTGGCCTTGTTGCGGTTACCGGTGGCGCATCAGTGCTTAAACCTTTTACTTCTACAGTTACATTCAACTCAGGTATTTTTACACCAAACAGTTCTTTTAAAGTAGCTTCTTCATCTTTGCTCAACACACTTTCACCACCTTCCTGCTTATCTATCAGGTTATCGGTAATATCACTGTCAACCCTTACAAACTGTACATTTTCCCACTTCATTTCCATCTGGCCTACAAAGCCATTGTCAATAAGTGTATCCATCTTAATAACCTTATAACCCTTTGCTGTAGCCTGTTGTATAAAAGCATCCTGCTGTACGGTATCTGTGGTGTATAAAATTACCTGCTTGCCATCCTTGTTTTTTTGCAGCGTTTCTGTTGCAATTTTATATTCTTCAAAAGTGAAGAATTTGCCCTCTGTATCCTGCAACACCAAAAACCTGTTTGCCTTTTCTAAAAACTTATCATCCGTCATCATACCATACTTCACAAACAGCCCAAGGCTTTCCCATTTTTCTTCAAAAGCGGTACGGTCGTTTTTAAAAATTTCTTCTAATTTATCTGCAACCTTTTTGGTGATGTGGGCATTTATCTTGCGTACATTAGGATCGCCCTGCAGGTAGCTTCGGCTAACATTCAATGGAATATCCGGTGAATCCAGCACACCCTGCAACAACATTAAAAACTCAGGTACAATGTCTTTAACCTCGTCTGTTACAAAAACCTGGTTGCTGTACAATTGTATTTTATCTTTCTGTATTTCATAAGATTGTTTGATCTTAGGAAAGTAAAGTATACCGGTTAAATTGAAAGGATAGTCAACATTTAAATGTATCCAGAATAAAGGCGGCTCGTTAAACGGATACAGTTCTTTATAAAAATTTTGATAATCTTCTGCAGTAAGTTCAGATGGTTTTTTTGTCCAGGCCGGTGTGGGGTTATTAATTTGTTTGTCTTCAAAAATTATTGGCACTGGTAAAAACCGGCAAAACTTTTCAAGGACTGTCTTAACACGATGTGCTTCTAAAAATTCTTCGCTTTCGTTGTTAAGGTGCATCACTATATCTGTGCCCCTCTCCGCCTTTTGGGTGTCTTCTAAAATAAATTCCGGGCTTCCGTCACACTCCCACCTTACCGGCACAGCATCTTCTTTAAAAGATTTGGTGATCACTTCCACTTTTTCGCTCACCATAAACGAGGAGTAAAAACCTAAACCAAAATGGCCGATAATATTGTTTTCATTCTGTCCTTTATATTTATCTAAAAACTCTTCTGCACCGCTAAAAGCAACCTGGTTCAAATACTTGTCTACTTCTTCGGTGGTCATGCCTATTCCTTTGTCTGAAATAGTGAGTGTCTTTTTTTCAGCATCAATCTTTATTTCAATTTTCAACTCCCCCAATTCGCCTTTAGCCTCACCGATGGAGGATAGGGTTTTCAATTTTTGGGTAGCATCAACTGCATTGCTCACCAGCTCCCTTAAAAAAATATCATGTTCACTGTATAAAAACTTTTTAATAATGGGAAAGATATTTTCCGTTTGTACCCGTATGTTTCCTTTTTGCATGATGGATTTTTTTAAGAAGGTTGACAAAGAAAATACCAGAAATGATAAAGTGACAAGATGACAAGCAAGCTGACCAACTAAAATAGCATACAAAAAAATCCCTGCCATTTATTAAAGATGACAGGGGTAACAATAAACTTTTAAAATGATTAATCATCTTTTTTTACGCTGGAAGCACCACTGGTATTTTGAGATAACGAACCATCGCCTTTATAATGTATGGTAGAAGCGCCGGTGGAATTTGCCACCAGGTTTACACTGGTATATACATGGGCGGTTGATGCCCCGGAGGCATGCACCTCGGCACTTTCACTCATCAGGCCGCTGGTTTTTAAATTAGAACTTCCGCTGGCTTCTGCTATATATTTTTTAGTCCTTCCGCTAATGGTGATAGTGGAAGCACCGCTGGCTTCGGTTTCGACATTGGGCGCATCAAGCTCCCCGGTAATATTGGATGCGCCGGAAGCTTCCACTTTAATTTTATCCCCGCTTTTCAAAATATTTTTTATAATTACGGTAGCGGCCCCGCTGCCCCTGACATAATCAATATCCGGTGCTGTTACGTACACTTTAAAATGGGCATTATTAAAACTGGTATTATCCCTTGTTGAAATTTTAAGTGTGTTGCCCGATACATTAGTGGTTATATATTTTATGATGTTATCATCTGCCTCAACAACCACCTGCGTGGCCGGACCGTTTTTGATTTCCACTTCAAAAGCGCCACCGGCAGCAACGCCGCTAAAGTTTCCGGTACTGCGGGTTTCGGTAACAATGTTGCCGCTGCCCTGCATATGTTTACAAGAAGAAAGGATGCCAAACAGCATTAAGCAAATGATGCAAAATTTCATGGTTGTTTTTATGCAAAGATTTACAATTAAACCGTGGTTTGCAAACCTTTTATATACCAATTGTTACCCCTTATACTTTACCCTTAACACCGTATTTGCAAGGGCACTTGTTACAAAATCTGTTAATTCATAAAATAATGTTATCCCAGCCTATCAATGCGCCTATAGTTTTATATTTGCCCACTTATAACCAACTTCTATATGAATTTTAAACGTATCAACAACATCTCCGGATGGATAGTTTGTGTGATTGCCTGTACCGTATATATCATGACCATGGAGGCTACCGGCAGTTTGTGGGATTGCGGCGAGTTTGCTTCCAGTGCCTATAAATTACAGATACCACATCCGCCAGGGGCGCCACTTTTTGTATTAATAGGCCGCTTATTTATGGTGCCTTTCGACCCTAAACATGCAGCCAC
Source organism: Ferruginibacter sp. (assembly GCA_965249755.1). Taxonomy (GTDB): domain Bacteria; phylum Bacteroidota; class Bacteroidia; order Chitinophagales; family Chitinophagaceae; genus Ferruginibacter. The sequence continues at coordinate 4,218,861 of CBDFMT010000004.1, read as the reverse complement.
CGGTATTAACCTGATGAGTGCGCTTGCCAGTGGTTTTACTATTCTATTTTTATATTGGACTATTACACACTACGCTAAAAAACTTGTTCAAAGGGGCAATGAGGAATTAACCAGCGCACAGTTGTTTAGCATTGTGGCAGCAGGCGTTGTGGGTGCACTGGCTTATTGTTTTTCTGATTCTTTTTGGTACAGTGCTGTTGAGGGTGAAGTATATGCTTTATCTTCTTTTTTTACAGCCATTGTTTTTTGGGCAATGGTAAAATGGGAAAGCGCTGTTACCGAAGAAAACAAAGCTGGCATAACGGGCCATTTTACCGGGGCAGACAGGTGGCTGATCCTGATATTTTATTTAATGGGCCTTTCAATAGGCGTGCATTTGCTTAACCTGCTTACCATACCAGCCATGGTAATGATCTACTATTTTAAAAGATATAAAACCACCAACTGGGGAATTTTCTTTGCCTTTATTATTGGTTGTGCCATTACAGGTATCATCCAAAAAGCGGTAATACAATGGACAATCAAGGGTGCCGGTAATTTTGATATTTTATTTGTGAACGATTTTGGCTTGCCTTTCTTCTCTGGCTTCGCCTTCTTTTTTGTACTCGTTGGCGTGCTGTTGTATGTGGGTTTACGCATAGCCAATAGAAAAAACTGGAACTTTTTAAAACTCGGTATCTGGAGTTTTACATTTATGCTGCTGGGTTACTCCAGCTACTTTACTACATTAATCCGCAGTAATGCAGATACGGCTATCGACATGTATAATGTGGATAACCCCGTTAACCTTGTCGGCTATCTTGCCCGTGAACAGTATGGCGATTTTCCATTGGTAAGGGGTCAGGATTTTACAGCCCAGCCAAGCGATCAGCAATATGTTGATACTTACATAAAAGGTAAAAACAAGTATGAAAAAAATGGCCGCCGTGTAGAAACAACGTATGCTGATGAAGACATGCATATTTTCCCCAGGATGTGGGACCAGAGCAACGATCAGGGCCATGCAGATTATTACGCCAGCTTTGCCAATATTGGTAAAGACCCAAAAACGGGTGAGTGGACAGATAAGCCAACCATGGGCGATAACATCAGTTTTTTTATGCAGTACCAGATTGGCTGGATGTACATGCGTTATTTTATGTGGAATTTCGCCGGCAAGCAGGATGATGTGCAAGGGGTTAGCATGGGCAATGTAAGGGATGGCAACTGGAAAACAGGGATTTCTATTTGGGACAATGCACGCCTTGGCAACCAGGATGCGTTGCCCGATAGCATGAAAAACAATAAGGCCAATAATAAACTTTTTGCTTTTCCCCTTATACTGGGCCTGATGGGTTTAGTATACCACTATCAAAAAAATAAAAGGGATGGCCTTGTGGTAGGGCTGCTGTTTTTCTTTACCGGCTTTGCCATTGTTATTTATTTAAACATGCCCGGCAACCAGCCAAGGGAAAGGGATTACGCTTTTGTAGGATCTTTTTATGCCTTTGCAATTTGGATAGGGATTGGCGTATTATTAGTAAAGGATTTGCTTGCCAGGGTTATGGCTGCACCAATAGCTAACTATCTGGCCGCAGGTATTTGCACCTTGGCTGTTCCGGTAATTATGGCCAGCCAGGAATGGGACGACCATGACCGTGGCAAAAAAGTTTTGGCCAGGGACTTAGCCATTGATTACCTGGAAAGTTGTGCCCCAAATGCCATATTAATTACGTTTGGTGATAACGATACATATCCCCTTTGGTATGCCCAGGAAGTGGAAGGCATTCGTCGGGACATAAGGGTTATTAACTCCAGTTTGCTGGGTACCGATGCGTACATTAACCAGATGCGGTATAAAATAAACCAGAGCGACCCTATTGATGTTATCTGGACCGCAGATCAGATTGAAGGTGCCAAAAGGGATTACATTTATTATGCACCAAGGCCGGGTGTTGACCCCAACCAATATATGGACCTATACAGCATGATGAAGAATTATGCAGGTAGTGATGAGCCCTCAAAGGTAGAGCAGTCAAGGGATGGCACTGTGCTTAACGTTTTTCCAAGCAGGAAGGTAACCGTGCCGGTAGATGTAAATTTTGTAAAAGCAAACGGAACAGTTAATGCCGCTGATAGCGTGGTAAGTGAAGTAAAATTTGATATACCTGCCAGATCAGGTTTGCAAAAAGGGGAGACAGCCATTTTAAATATTATAGCAGCCAACAAATGGAAGCGGCCTATCTATTTTACCAGCGATTACGGGGAGCTTGGGTTTAGCCAGTACCTGCGCCAGGATGGCCTTACCTACAGGTTGGTACCCGTGATGAACAAAGAGGTTAATAATGATTGGGTGTATGACAAAATGATGAAGAAGTTTAGTTTTGGCAATGCCAATGTTTCCGGTGTTTATTTTGATGAGGAAAACCGCCGCCACCTTAACAGCATTCGTCTTGCGTATGCAAAGGCCGCAGGTAGTTTGGCAGAGAATGGAAAGCTGGATGAAGCCAAAAAAATGCTGGAGAAGTGCGATAATGGTATGTTACAGGAAAATATGGCTTATGGAATGGTATCCCGCTACCAGCAGCATGATTATATTTCGTTTCAATTTTTGGAAGCTTGTTACCGTGCCGGCGACACCGCTTTGGCAGAAAAAGTTAGCCGGAGTTTAAAGAAAGACCTTGAGCAACAGGTAACTTATTACAACAGCTTAAACGAAAACAGGCTAAGCCAGTTTGATGGCGACCGTGGTGATTTGCCTGTTGCAGTTAACCTGCTGAGGGGCATGCAGCAAATGGAAAAACAGTTTAAAAACCCAGGTCAGTTGCCTGCCGAAATTCAGCAAAGCATCAATAACAACACTGCCCCTGCTGCTAAAAAAGACAGTCCAAAAAAATAAAATAGTTTATCAAAAAGAATCCTTTCGCCACCAAGCGGAAGGGTTTTTTTATTTAACAACCGAACTAATCCTTTCAAATGATTGTTTCTTAAATTGCATACGGCTTTTAGCCAAATCCCCTTTACCTGTACTCACAAACAATTCAATTTTATTTTATGAAAGGTTATAATTTTTCAAAGTACGATCCTTCACAAAATGGCAAAACACCTTTTGAACAGTTACTGGATATTTTTATGCAACTGCTGGCGTACACCAACGGCGATGTAAACGAGGCCATGCAATGGATGAACGAACTGGATAAGGAGTATAAGCTTACCAACGACCAGTATGGCATGGGCGATTTTTTTGAAGACCTTAAAGAGAAGGGATATGTTGATGACAAAAATGATAAAGGCGAAATAAAAATTACGCCCAAAACAGAACAGGGCATCCGTAAAAAAAGCTTGGAGGAAATTTTTGGTAAACTAAAGAAAACAAAGCAAGGCAACCATACCACATTTAAGCCGGGTGGCGGCGATGAGATAAATCCCGAAACAAGGCCATTTCAATTTGGCGATACCCTGGAGCAGATTGATTTTACAGAATCTATCCGCAACGCCCAGATAAACCATGGCGCAGAAAGCTTCCGGCTGCAGGAAGATGACCTGCAGATAAGGGAAACCGATTTTAAATCGCAGACATCAACAGTGCTGATGATCGATATTTCACACTCCATGATTTTGTATGGCGAAGACAGGATTACACCAGCCAAAAAAGTGGCCATGGCCTTGAGTGAACTGATACAAACCAAGTACCCGAAAGATACGTTGGACATTGTAGTATTTGGTAACGATGCCTGGACGATTGAAGTAAAAGACCTGCCTTATTTACAAGTGGGGCCATACCATACCAACACAGTGGCCGGGCTTCAATTAGCCATGGATTTGCTGCGCAGAAGAAGGAACCCCAACAAACAAATTTTTATGATTACCGATGGCAAGCCCACATGCCTGAAAGTGGGTACCAAATATTATAAAAACAGTTTTGGTGTGGATAGAAAAATATTGAACCGGTGCATGAGCCTGGCTACGCAATGCAAAAAACTTAAGATACCCATCACTACGTTTATGATTGCATCTGACCCTTACCTGCAAAAGTTTGTACAGGAGTTTACAGAAACAAATAACGGAAAAGCTTTCTTTGCATCCCTCGATAAATTAGGTGCATTTATGTTTAAAGACTTTGAAAGTGGTAAAAGAAAAACGGTTTATTAATCAGCACATAAAAGCCGTACGGGCAGTATGGCAATAGCAGTAAAAGCAACACATGAATAAAATAAAAACATTAGGCGAACTTAAGAAAAGTGGTTACGTTTCAAAGGGCATCAAAGATGAAATACGTGAAAACCTTATCAAAAAAATTAAAGCAAAAGAAAATGCCTTCCCGGGTATTTTGGGTTACGAAGACTCTGTAATACCCGATACGGAAAGGGCTTTATTATCCCGCCACAACATTTTGTTTTTAGGCTTGCGTGGCCAGGCCAAAACCCGTATGGCAAGGCAAATGATACAGTTGCTGGATGAATACATACCGGTAGTTGCCGGCAGCGAAATCAATGATGATCCGCTGTTGCCTATATCCCGTTATGCGATAGATTTAATTGAAGAACACAAAGACAATACGCCAATAAGCTGGTTGCACCGCAGCCAACGCTACGGCGAAAAACTGGCCACACCAGATGTGAGCGTGGCAGATTTAATCGGCGACATCGACCCTATAAAGGCAGCTAATTTAAAATTAAGTTTTGCAGATGAACGGGTGCTTCACTACGGGATTATCCCCCGGAGCAACAGGAGCATATTTGTAATAAATGAACTGCCGGATTTACAGGCGAGGATACAGGTATCGCTTTTTAATATTTTAGAAGAAGGCGATTTACAGATACGTGGTTTTAAACTTCGTTTACCCCTTGATGTGATGTTTGTGTTTACTGCCAATCCTGAAGATTATACTAACAGGGGCAGCATTGTAACCCCATTAAAAGACAGGATAGAAAGCCAGATACTTACGCACTATCCAAAATCAATAGAAACATCTTTGGCCATAACAGAACAAGAGGCCAATATTTACGAGGAACAATCTGCTAAAGTGCAAATAAGCGACCTTGTAAAACGGCTTATCGAGCAGGTTGCATTTGAAGCTAGGGGCAGCGAATATGTTGACAAGAAAAGTGGTGTAAGTGCCAGGCTTACCATTGCTGCCTACGAAAATGCCGTAAGCTCAGCAGAACGCAGGGCTATCATTAATAATGAGAAACAAACACAGGTTTGGATAAGCGATTTAGTAGGCATCATCCCGTCAATTACCGGTAAAATTGAACTGGTGTACGAAGGCGAGCAGGAAGGCCCGTACCAGGTAGCTTTTAACTTAGTGGAGAAAGCCATCCGCACACAGTTCAGTTTATACTTTCCTAACCCGGATAGTTTTAAAAAGAAAAGGACAAAAGAAGGGGTGGAAGAAAACCCTTATAAATCCATCACCCGTTGGTTTGATTCGGGTAACCATGTAAATGTTTTTTTTGAAACAAAGGACGCTGATAAAGTGCAGTTGTTGTACAAAGTAGATGGCCTGCATGCATTGGTAAAAAAATACCATAAAGGCGCAAACGATAAAGAAAATGCTTTGCTGATGGAGTTCGTATTGCATGGCCTTGCTGCAAATTCGCTTATCAGTAAAAAGGTGATGGAAGGTAAAATAGAATTTAAAGATTTGATGGGGAGCATGCTTAACATGGGTTCCAAATCTTTTGGGGAAGATGAGTTTAATGACAACGACTTTAATTAAAATAGAAAAAGAAAACCGGGCTACTAATAATAGCCCGGTTTTTTTTATGTACTTATTTTATCAGCATACCAACTTTAATACCACCGCTAAACCCAAGGCTTGCTCCGCTGCCTTCTTTCTGTACTACAAAATGGTTGTAGATATAATCCTGGTAATAACCATTGTTAGCATCTTGTTTGGTATTGTCGAAAGCATATCCCAAACCATAATAGGCATCTACCAGAAATTTATCTCCAAATACCCACTGCCGCCCAAAGGTTAGCAATACAGATCCAAAAACATTGTTCCTTTTTTCAACAACAGGGTTGCCCGATTTAAAGTTTAATGCATTATCACTGTAATACCCAAATATAACCGATGGCTTAACGTATGTGCCTTGCATAACATGGCTCATGCGAATACCTTTATTGAAAAAATTAGGCATTTTATTAAACTTATACCCTCCGTCGATAAAGGCGCCAAAAGCATTTCTTTTGTACACATCGTTTTGCCCGTTTACATAATAAGTTTGTGCCTGGCTATTTTTGCCAGCACCGATAATACCAAACCCCACTTCATAACCCTTTAATGGTGTTACTGATTTTTCAAACGAGAATTGTGTGTAGCCTAACAGCGGTGCAAAAAAGTTAATCTTTATAGCTTTGGTCAACTGGCCCTGGTAGCTTTCCGGGTCTTTTACACTAAGCTGGTATTTCTCAATTTTGCCGTTAGCAAATTCAATCCTGTTTAAAGCTGATTTATCAACAACGTACACAGGTCCATCGGGGTTATCGGTAAGTTTATATTTAATTTCATCCGTACCAATTTCAATTACTTTGGCATTGATAACGGGGCCTTTAATTTTATAAATTTTATCCTGGGCGTGCAGTGCGGATATAAGGAGGGTTGCGGTTAACGCAAAAAAGAGTTTTTTCATAAAGCAGTTTTATTTCAGACAATACTTTATTTTAATTTGCTGCACCTTAAAAGACATTTACTTCTCTTTGCAGCAACACCCCAAATTTTTGTACAACACTGCCGATGATTTCATCGCTTAGCTGTAGTATTTCACTGCCCGTGGCATGGCCATAATTAACAAGCACCAACGCCTGTTTTGGATGGCACCCGGCATCTCCTTTTCTATAGCCTTTCCATCCGCATTGTTCAATCATCCATCCTGCCGCAAGCTTGGTTTTGCCACCTTCAAGCATATAACCCACAATACCTGGAAAGGAAATTTTCATTGCTTCAAATACCGCATTATCCACTTCAGGATTTTTAAAAAAACTGCCTGCATTGCCCGTTACCGCCGGGTTGGGCAGTTTGCTGCCCCTTATATTTATTACAGCCTGCGATATGGCCTTTAGAGAAAGTTCTTTAACGCCCATGGTTTCCAGCTCCTGCTGTATAGCACCATAGCTTATATTAAATCGGGGAATTTTAGTTAGCCGGTAAGTAACAGTAGTAATGATAAACCTGCCTTTGTATTTTCCTTTAAAAACACTTTCCCGGTAACCAAATTGGCAATCACTGTTGCTGAAGACCACCATCTTTTTTTCTTCCAGGTCAAAAGCCTCCAGTTCATAAAAAATATCTTTTATCTCCACACCATAAGCACCAATATTTTGCATGGGCGATGCGCCTGCGTTACCGGGTATAAGCGAAAGGTTTTCCATTCCACCAAGGTGATTATCTATACAGTATATTACCAGTTGGTGCCAGTTTTCGCCTGCACCGGCCTTTATAAAAACATGCCCCTCATCTTCCCTTACTTTTTGTATGCCCTTGATATCATTTTTTATAACAAGGCCATCAATATTTTTTGTGAAAAGAATATTGCTGCCACCACCTAAAATTAAAGGACTGCCATCTGAAAAACTGAGCAACTCCTGCAAACCGTTTACATCAGTAAAGGTTGAAAAATACCTGGCAACGGCTTCAATGCCAAATGTGTTGTATTTTTTTAGGGAAACATTTTCCTGTAGCATAGCCTTAAAAATAATATGGATATTATTATGAAACGGGTTGCAATTTAATTGGGGTCAACATCGGCAATCATCACAACACTTTTAAATTTTTTATCTGCAAGCAACAGGTTAAAATGATTGCGTATAATTTTTTTATACTGCTGTATTTTTTTAGTATCCAGCGGTAGTTTAATAAACAACTCCATCAGGTATTGGTTGCGTACCCTTGCCACAACAGGCACTGCAGGCCCCGTAACAAAATTGCCTACGTCTTTTTGCAGCATGGCCGCTAATTGGTTGGCAGCCCCGTCCACCACTTCTTTCACTTTATGCTTAAGGGTAATTTCTATTATCCTGCTAAAGGGCGGATAAAAAAATTCCTGCCGGTTGGCAACCTCAAAACTGTACATGCTTTTGTAATTATGGTCCTTTACAAATTGCAGTATGGGATGGTTAATTTGTGTGGCCTGTATCAGCACTTTGCCCTGCTCGTGCTTTCTACCGGCACGGCCGCTAACCTGCTCCATAAGTTGAAACGCCCTTTCGTTTACCCTAAAATCTGCAAAGCTTAACAAGCCATCTGCATCCAGTATCCCCACCAAACTTACCTTTTCAAAATCAAGCCCTTTAACCACCATCTGTGTACCAACGAGTACATCTATACGCTGTTGCTCAAAAAGTTTTATAAGGTTATCATGTGCCTGCTTGCCCCTTACTGCATCCACATCCATCCTGGCCACTTTTAATTTCGGAAATTCATCTTCAATCATCTCTTCAATCTTTTCCGTACCAAAGTTTTTTTCTATCCAGTTAACGGATCCGCATGCCGGGCAACTAACAATCTTTGGATAAGTGGTGCCGCAATAATGGCAATGTAATTTGTTGGAATATTTGTGCAGTGTAAGGGTAACATCACAATTTTTACATTGGGGCAAATAGCCGCAGGTGCCGCAAATCAGGTAAGGTGAGTACCCTCTTCTGTTTTGAAATAAAATGACCTGCCTTCCATTTGCCACCGTTTTTTCAATCGATTCTTTCAATTGCGGCGATAACATCACTTTACCTTTTTGGGCAACCTGCCGGGTATTAATAATTTCCATCACAGGCAGGTTAATGCCACCAAACCTTTCATTCAATTCCACAAGGCCGTACTTTCCTTTTTGGGCATTGTAATATGTTTCAACCGATGGGGTTGCACTGCCCAGCAAAACCTTGCAATCAAACAACGAGGAATAGAAAACGGCTGCATCCCTTGCATGGTACCTGGGGGCTGGCTCCTGCTGTTTAAAAGACGGGTCATGCTCTTCATCCACCACGATTAAACCAAGGCTTTTAAAGGGCAAAAAAAGGGCACTCCTTGCACCGAGGACAATCCTTATTTCATTGTTCTTAATTTTATTCCATAACTCCACCCTTTCGTTGTTATTAAACTTAGAATGGTAGATGGCTATATTGCCCCCAAAGTGAAACTGCAAACGCCTTATCATTTGTGCCGTTAACGCTATCTCTGGCAGCAGGTATAAAACTTGTTTGCCTTGTTTAAAATAGGCCTCTATCAATTTAATGTACAATTGTGTTTTGCCGCTGCTCGTTACGCCATGTAACAGGCAAACACTTTTGGCCATAAAATTTTCCTGTATGTTTTGCAGGGCAACCTGCTGCGCCGGGCTAAGGTCAAAAGCCACTTCCATGGTTTTTGTAACCTGCTTAATCCTGTCTGTACTTCGTTTTTCTATAAACAATATTTTCTTTTCTTCAAGCCCGTTTAACTGTGCTGTTGTAGCACCGGCCTTTTTTAATAACGCAGCCTGTGTTACATTTCCATCCGTTTTCATCAGGTGCAAATAGCTTAACAACAACTCCATCTGTTTGGGTGCTTTTGTCCAGTTGTTGAGCAACGCAGCCAGTTCTGTTTCATTATTAAATTGGGGGTTTAGCAACACATAATTTTCCTTTTTGGTTTTATACCTTTCGCTCAGTGCCTCCCACACCACACAAACTTTTTTATCAATTAATTTTTTTATCACCGGGTAAACATGTGTTGCGTCAAGTACTTGCTGTACCTCTGCAAGGTTAAGTTGTTTCTTCATTAGCAAAGCCTCGGCCACCAGGTATTCCTCATTGCCCAGGTTACTAAAATCGTCACCATAATCTTCGTTAAACAACAAGATGGTTTCACTGCTTAATTTAAAATGTGCAGGCAATGCGGCGGCCATTACATCGCCTTCGCTGCACATGTAATAACTGGCCATCCAGTTCCATAACAGCAGTTGTTGGGGGTATAGCAAAGGCTCTTCATCCAGCACATTTGAAATTGTTTTGGTGTTGTATGGGGGTGGTGTGGTGGTAACAGATTTTATAATGCCTGCATAACGTTTGCTTTTGCCCAGCACCACTTCTACCCTGCACCCCTGCTGTATTTTATCTAAAAAAATTTCGGGTATGGCGTAAGTGTATGTTGTTGGCAATGCCAGGGGCAATATTACTTCGGCAAACATTTTTGCTAAAGGCTGCCCGGGGTAAAATGGTATTTCGTTTTCGTTATCCGGCAATTGAATTTTAAATTATACATAAAAAATAGCGTACACCAACATCACAGCAAAAGCAACACCTGTCCCGCTTTCCGTTCCAAAGCCTTCGTTGCACTACGGGTTTTCCACTGCAATCGGGTGTAGGTTTTCAACTTTATATCTTTTGGCAACATTTAAAAATTACAATAGTTTAAAATTATCCATGCAACATCATGTCAAAGCATTTGCATCCTGTGTTTCTTACAACTATACAAATATTCAATCATTTCCCTCTATCCATCCGGCCTTATAAAAAATTAATTTTTCTTCCATAATCCGGTACACTTTTTCTTTTAAAAAATTAAGGTCTTTAAGGGTAAGGCCATCTACACTTATCTCTTCCAAAAAAACTGCCCTCGATCTTCCGGGTGTTAACGAAAAAATAGTGCTGTAGTGCATCCTGTAAAAAGTATCTAAAAACAATACCGGCTTTACCGGCGTTTGGGTCTCTATTGCAATCCTGAAAGCGCCATCGTAAAAACTTTTTAAAGGTTGGTGCGAATAATTAAATGTACCCTCCGGCGATATCACGACAGAAATATTTTTTCTAAGAATGCTCTTCAGCTGCATTACGCTATTGGCCCTTTTTGCAGCGCTTGCCCTGTCAACCATAACCACTGCGTTTCTATAAATAAAACCAAACAAAGGGATTTTGGCCATATCCGATTTTCCTAAAATCCTGAAATGCTGCCCACGGACCGCTTTTAAAATCACCGGTATATCCATATAAGAAATATGGTTGAACACAAATACATACTGCCGGTCAATATCATGAGGGCTTTCAAAATAATTTTTATGTACCATTCCCCAGCATACAAAAACCACATCGGCCCAAAGCTTACACAGTTTATAAATCATGTTGCCACCCCTTATCTTTCCAAAAAAAGAACATACTACCACAAATGGAAATACCAGCAACATCACCAAAATAAATAGCACCAGTCCATATAAAGAAAAGACAGCCTTAAGCAGGAAAAAAAGGTAACGCATAACTTTGGGCGAATATAATACGTTTACTTTTCTTGATAAAGCGGCGTCCCCAAGGCCATTTTTAGCTTTAACCCGGCAAAATCAGCAAAAGCTTATGGGGCAAGAACCCTGGTTAAAAAATGATTGCCATAATTAGCCAATTTAAATGTAATTCCCCTACCTTTGCCGTCCTAAATTTTGGTAATATGTTAGCAGTAGTAAAAATAGCTGGTCAGCAGTTTAAAGTTAAAGCAGGCGACAGCTTGTATGTACCGCATATTGAAGGTAAAAATGGTGACAAAGTTGAATTTGCAGAAGTCCTGATGACGGATAATGCAGGTGCCCTTTCCATTGGTACTGATGTAAAAGCGATAGTAAAAGCAGAAATTTTAAGCAGCCTTATACAAGGCGATAAAGTAATTGCTTTTAAAATGAAACGAAGGAAAGGTTTTCGTAAAAAGCACGGTCACCGTACACACTATACCCATATTAAGGTAACTGACATAGCATAATATTTACCGTTAAAAGTATTAAGTACTCAATTATAAGTTGGCCATAAAAAAATGCGCTAACCATTTTTACTTAAAACCAACAAATAAAAAACTTACAAAAATGGCACATAAAAAAGGTGAAGGTTCGGTTAAGAACGGCCGGGATTCGCAAAGCAAAAGATTAGGTGTAAAGATTTATGGAGGGCAACCTGCAACTGCTGGTAACATCATTGTTCGTCAGCGTGGCACTGTTTATCATCCTGGCAAAAATGTGGGTGTTGGAAAAGACTTTACCATTTTTGCATTAACTGATGGTATTGTAGAATTTAAAAAAGGAAAGGGTGATAAAAGTTTTATTTCTGTAAATGCGTTGGAAGCAACTGCATAGATATTAAAGTTTTTTTTGGCAGATAAAAAAATGTTTTTATTTTTAATTATTATTTACTAACCAATTAAATTTTAAAAACATGGCAACTGCAAAAAAAGCTGTTAAGAAAGCTGCTCCTGCAAAAAAAGCTGCTCCTGCAAAGAAAGCCGCTCCTGCAAAAAAAGCTGCTCCAGCTAAAAAAGCTGCTCCAGCTAAAAAAGCCGCTCCTGCAAAGAAAGCTGCTCCAGCTAAAAAAGCTGCTCCTGCAAAGAAAAAAATGTAATCATTTTTTCGAAGCAAAATTAATAACAAGTCCTGGCAAGTTGCCGGGACTTTTTTGTATCTGGTAGTTTTAGGTAACAAGGTCCCTAAGTGTTACGCACTGCCTCAAAATTTAATTTTACTACTTATTTTTGCCACATGGATAATTACCAAATAGCAGGATCACTCTCACTCTTAGCCAAATTATCAGACATTCATGGCGAAAATAGTTTTAAAGCAAAGTCGTACGCAACAGCAGCTTTCAGCATTGAAAAACTATCTGTTCAATTAAGTAGTTTACCTGAGGATAAAATATTTTCCATCAAAGGAATTGGAGAAAGCACAGCCAAAAAAATTATAGAATTATTGCAAACAGGTAACCTTAATGCCCTGTTAGAAATCATTGAAAAAACACCGCCTGGCATAATAGAATTGCTGAACATTAAAGGGCTTGGGCCTAAAAAAATTGCGGTGATATGGAAAGAAATGGAGATTGAAAGCGTAGGTGAATTGTTGTACGCATGCAAGGAAAACAGGTTGAAATTGTTTAAAGGCTTTGGCGAAAAAACACAATATAATGTTACTGAAACAATTGAATTTTATTTAAAAAGCCAGGGCAGTTTTCTTTACTCGCAGGTTAACCTGGTAGCAAATGAGGTAAAAAATTTCTTCGAAAAAATATTTTTTTCAACAAAAATTTCTTTTACAGGTGGCTATAAAAGGCAGTTAGAAATTATACATGAGCTGCAATTGGTAGTTGATGACACCAAAGACAATGTTGTAACAAAACTATCCAGTGTGCCAGACTTTACATTAATAGAAAACAACAGTGAAGGGCTTTTGTACAAGGCTGATATTGGTTTAAATATTCGTGTGTACTGCTGTAATGGAACCTTGTATACAAAGCAACTTTTTTTTAGAAATTGCAGTGATGAATTCGCTGCTGCATTTACTGAACAATTTCCTTTAACTGACTTTGACAATTGTGAAGATGATGCCGCCATTTTTAAAAGTGCAGGTATCCAATTTATTCCGGTATGCCAGCGTGAAACCATTGCTGTTATTGATAAAGCAAAGGCAGGGCAGGTACCCACTCTTTTAAGAACAGCCGATATAAAAGGCATCATCCACAGCCACAGCAACTGGAGTGATGGAAGCAATACCATTGAAGAGATGGCCAAAGGTGCAATGGCACAGGGTTTTGAGTACCTTGTAATCAGCGACCATAGCAAAAGTGCTTTTTATGCAAACGGGCTTGATGAAAACCGCATCAGGGAACAACATCTTTATATAGATGAACTTAACAGGCAAATTGCCCCCTTCAAAATTTTTAAAAGTATTGAAAGTGATATCCTTAACGATGGAAACCTGGATTACAGCGATGCTATTCTTTCTACATTCGACCTTGTTATTGCATCCATACATTCAAACCTGAAAATGAATGAAGACAAAGCAATGATGCGGTTGATAAAGGCAATAGAAAATCCATACACTGTTATTTTGGGCCACATGACGGGAAGATTATTGCTGAGCAGGAAAGGTTACCCGGTTGACCACAAAAAAATTATTGATGCCTGTGCCGCCAACAAAGTTGTGATAGAACTGAATGCCCACCCGAGCCGCCTTGACATTGACTGGAGGCACGTTGCATATGCCCTTGAAAAAAATGTGCTTATCTCTATTGACCCCGATGCCCATACTGTTAATGGTTTCAGCGATATTAAATATGGCGTATTGGCTGCCCAAAAGGCTTTGGTAAGCAAAGAAAATAATTTCAGCAGTTTTGGAATTAAAGAAATGGAAGCCTATTTATCCATCAAAAGGCAAATGCGTTAAGAATAAAAAATGAAATTATGATGTAGGAGACTGTATAAAAAACGCTTCAAAAAAATGGTATAAGGCTGACTTGAAGAAAATAATTGTGTTATTTGTGTAAGACCTTCTCAATAATTAATGCTGCTACTTTTTTGCCTTGTGCTGCGCCTGCATCAATCCCGGTGCGGTAATGGATGCCGCCATATAACCTGCTTAAAGATGCTTCGGCTGCGGCCTCCTGAAAAGAATTAAAATGGCGCTGCATACCAATATACTTAAGGTCGCTGGTATCCTGAAACGCAAATTTATCCCCATACAAGTTTGCCAATACTGTGGATGCCGCTGCGGTAATAGTGCTGTGCCCGCTGGGATATTCAGGAAACGGGGGCGTTTGTAAAAATGGCGACCATCCCCTGTCCATCCATTCATTGATTACCGTAACCGGCCTAACAACTACAGACCTGTACTTTTCATCCCAACAAGAAATGAAACCATCATACAAAGCAATTGCGGTTAACGCATACCCTTTAGCGATAGCAACAATACCTGCATTGCTTTTTTTAGCAGCAATGGCTGCAATACCCATCCAATGGCCACCTGGCGTTATTTTTTTATTGCCAAACATCATGTGGCCGGCATGTTCAATAACAAAAGGGTTATCATCCCAGTAGCGGGCAATTGTTTTTTGATCTTCGTTTAAATTTTTGGCAATCGTGTACACTTCCTTTGCATTTTTATAGAAAATGCTGTTGCTGTCCTTGTTAAATACAGGCGGTGGCGGTGGCGCAAATTCTGCACAGGAATCAAGCACCATCGGCTTCATTGTATTCCAACACCACTCTACCCCATCCAAATAATCTGGTGGTGTAGGCCGCCATTTACCTGGGTCATTACTTCCCAAATACTTTGGCTTTCCCCTTGATTTTGTGTACCCATCTGCCCTTGCCCTTTGCAATATTGTTTTGCCAATGGTATCGCCAAAGGCAACAGACGTCTCATATGTTGAATCATCAAGAATATCTTTAAAGGAACTATAGACCGAGCTTTCATAGTTATCCAAAGAATCAACTGAAAAAACTTTTATGTTACGGGCCACTGTAAAAAATGCTTTAGTGGCCGCAAGCGTATAATTATACTTTCGATCCTTTTGGGGCTGGGGCATCTTATTAAAACCCTTTAATTTTTCGGCTATGGATGCATTACCTGCCTGGCTATAACGGATTGCCTCGTAAGACGCCAAAGAAGAGTACACATAAATCCTGGAAGCAACCGGAGGTGTGAACACATCGTAGATAATTACCTGTGTAAGCAGGTCTTGATTTTGGTGCAGGATTTCAGCTTCGTTAATTACCTTGTTTTTTTTTGGCTGACAACCGTTTACCAAAATGACTATGCAGCAGAAGAGCAAATGCAGCCCCCATATTTTTTTCATAGAAAATATATATTTTAGAACAACAGTCATGGACACTATTTTTTAATATTGTTTTTCAGCAACAGAAAAGATGGCCCTTTCTTCCAATCTGTTGCAGATGGTATAAAAGATGGCGCAATAGAAAAGTTGCCTAAGACAATATCTTCCTTGCCATCCCCGTCAAGATCGGCAGCATCCATAGTAAGCCACCTGCCTATGGTTGTACCGTTAATGGAATATGGATGAAAATCAAGCCCACCTTTGTTTTCAAGGTACAAAAAACTTTCTTCAGGATGTGTTGCATAATCAGCAAAAAATGAAATAGCTGCAATATCAAGGTCACCATCTTTATCAAAATCCCTCGCCATGGCTTTAAAGCAGCCATGCATCGAAAAAAAATATTCTTGCTTAAAATGATTGGTGCCATCATTCATAAAAATATATATTCCATGATAAGGCTTTAACACTGTTGAATAATCAGCATTATCACCGCAGGTGTAAATAATATCCGGGTGGCCATCTTTATTAAAATCTGCCAACTCAAAATAAGATGAACCATAGATGGCAGGAAACCTGAGTACCTGTTCCATATCAAACTTTCCGTTACCCTTATTGGTGAATAAAAAAATGCCTTCATCACCTTGCGAAAAAAGTACCCAGATATCAGGAAGCCCATCTTTATTTACATCACGGATATATGCCTTAATTGCACCAGGTGCATTTCGTAAAACATGTGGCGTAAAATGTTGTCCATCCCCTGCGTTTTCCATCCAAGAAAGTGTACCACTCAGGTTACCATATTCGCACACGAGGTAATCCATTTTGCCATCGTTATTTAAGTCTGCTTCATTAATTTGCACAGGCCTGGCCAGATTGTTAAGCAGCCTGGTTTTACCAGTTTCCATTTTTCCTTTTGGATTAAATGTTATCATTGAAGCACTTCCAAACCTTCCATTGTTAGGGTTCATAATTCCAATATCACAGGTAATTATTTCATTGGGTTGAATATCCACATCCACTACCGAATTGCCTGCCGTTACCGAATCAACAAAAGATAAACGATTATCAAAGCGCTCTACTTTTCTGGATGCTACATCGGCAATTATCAAGTGGTGCGGCGCATGTACAGTATCAATTTTTACCATGCAGGTGGAAGGTGCATCCTGTGTTAAAGAAGGCATTAAGATAAATACAGCATCATTCGGTTGTACTTTATATTTTCGTTGTTGCACCGGTAGAGTATCCGGTGATAGGGCGGTGTAATAGTCAAGGATGCACTGCCAATCAGAAAAGGTTATCAGCGGCTGCGAAGGATAGTAATTTTTATCTACATTTTTATCATTTCTGCTGGATGGATATTCATGAAAGCCACCATAATAAAATATACCCAGCCGTGGCCCCATTGCAGGCAGCACACCTTCTTCCCAATGCTTCGCATCCAGCAAGGAAGGATCGGGTAATAAGTGGCAAGACTGGCACCAGGTGGCAGCTAAAACTTTGCCCTTTGCAATATTATCATTGCTGACATTTTGATGCGATTTGTTTTTTTCAAAATGCGTACAGGAGGCAGAGAGTAATGTGGCGAATGCACAATACCCAAAAAATTGCTTTTGCTTTTTAAATGTCGGCATGATGCTAAAACGTATGCAGGTATTTTTTAGAAACAGTAAATATATTACAAAGCAGGCACCCTTGTTTCCCCCTTAACATTGGTAATGCTTACTGCGGCAACACTATCATCGATACTTATAAAACGGGCCGATTGTGAAAGGAACGAAGATCCGTAATAGAACTCCTGGCGCTGGGTTTTACCATTTTTAAATTTGATTGTTGCTGTGATATCGGATGGTTGCAGCGGGATTATTTTTATAGTTTTCTTAAGTTCATACACCTTTATGGCACCACGGTTTTGTGTTGCCGCTAATAGATAGCGACCGTTGCTACTTTTTAATTTAGCCAGCGCCTTGCCATCACCCGGTATAAAAATGCCGCTCTGTAAAATGCTTTGCGGCGTGAAGGTGCCGTCACCATTACCTTTCAGCATCAGTCCGTTTAGTGCATCGTACCTGCCTACACTTACCTCCGTTCCATAATCGTTTCCATTGATTACGATATCAAGGTTACCATCGCCATCAAAATCATCAACCACCATTCCATTTAAAACAGAAAACTGTGCCTGCGCTGGCAATGGTGACAAAGTGAACTTGCCATTACCATCATTACGCAGGTAACTGCTCTTCAAATTGTTCGCTTTTAATATCAAGGCCCCTTGCAATTGTTCTTTGGTAAATAATTGGTCCATGGTGGCGGCGGCAAATGATTTATAGTTTTGAAATTTAGTACGCATACCAATCATCTGCTTAACAGCATCATCCCTTGTTTGGGCGGGATATTCTTTTTTTGTCTGGTCAAGCTGGCTGGTTGGCAACCATAAAGATGGGAAAGCATCATAACTTCCATTGTTATCAAAATCTTTTGCATACACGGCTACCGGGTACTGCTCACTTGCTTTGTAAAAACTGTTTTGTCCGGCGTTGCCCACTACATAATCTATGTCACCATCGTTATCAAAATCGCCTGCCACTATGGTATTCCACCATCCTGTTTGTGTACTGATGCCGGTTGCAGTCACGTTTTTAAAAAAACCTTTTTCATTTTTAAGAAAAGTTACCGGCATCCATTCCCCGGCAAGCACAAGATCAGGCCAGCCATCGTTATCAAAATCTGTAAACAACGCATCGCATACCAGGCCTATACTATTAAGGTTTTTAGCCACCTGAGTTGTAACGTCAGTAAATTGTACATGCCCGGCTTTTGAATCATTCCGGTAGATAAAACTGGATACCGGTTTGGGGTAAGCCCATGGCTCCACCCGGCCAGCTATAAAAAGATCAAGGTCGCCATCCTTATCGTAATCCACTGCACGCACACAAAATTTACTGGTTAAATTGGTGGGCAATGCCAGCGTATCCAGGGTAAAAAATCCTTTGCCGTTATTGATGTACAGCTTATCATTATATGCTGGTGAACCTGGCTGGTTTTGGTAGCCCCCACCGGCAATATATAAGTCCTGGTCACCATCGCCATCGGCATCAAAAAGCAATAGCCCGGTATCATCGGTAAGTTTTGTAAGGGTGTCTTTTAGCAGGGATTTTTGTGTAAACCTGCCATCAGCCTGCTGCAAAAACAGTTGGGCGCTAAAGCCGGGTGCCCCACCGGTAATTATATCATCCAGCCCGTTGCCATCTATATCGCCGACAGCCAGCGCAGGCCCATACTCCGACAGTTTATGGGGCAGCAGTTTTTGAATATTAAAATCCACAAAATCGTTTTGCTGATGAATGTACCTAATATCCACCTTACCCGTAACCTCCGTAAACAGGTTATTGTTAGCCAATACGGGCATAACTTCCGGCGTTATTTGCGCTGCATTGCGAATGTTTACTTTCAGCAACTGGTTTGCCTTAACATGCTGCAGCAATTGTTGCTTACCATTTGGCCATTTAATAAGAAGGGTGTCTACAAAGTTCAGAGTGCCTAATCCAAAATGGGCGATGTCCTGAACCGTAGACAGGTAACCCCTGTAAGGCGTGTTCTCCCACACCTGTTGCTTGCCATGGTTATAATGTATTTCAACCCATGCACCCAAGCCGGCTATGTTAAGGCTATCGCCGGTTAAACTTACCTGCAGATAATTGCTGCTGTCTTTGTTTTGTTCCCGTTCGGTATTCCTGTACACCGATGCCTCATCGTTGATATTGTTTACGATAAAATCCAGGTCACCATCATTATCCAGATCTGCATACGCCGCCCCGTTAGAAAACCTTGGTGTGGTTAAACCCCAGCTTTCCGAAACATCATCAAAAGTGAGGTTACCATTGTTGCGGAAGGCGTAACTGTGCAACTTAACTTCGGGTATTTGAGAAAGTATATATTCTTTTGACGCTACCTGATAAGCTTGGCCCCTAAAAACAGAAAAGTCATGGTCGGTAATATCTTTAGGAAACCCATTGGTAATAATAATATCCCTGTTACCGTCATTGTCAAAATCTGTTACCATAGGGGCCCAACTCCAATCTGTTTCTGCAATTCCCGAAATAAGGCTTATTTCGCTAAAAATTGGAACCCCCAATGAATCATTTTCTTTCAATCTTTGACCTTGGTTTAACTGTAGTGTGTTTCTTACATACTGATAATTATACCCAAAAAAATCGCTGTTCTGATATTTTTGATAACCATTTGGGCTTAACATCATTTTCTTTCTATAATTATCTTGTGGATCCATATCTAAAGTTATAATATCCACTAAACCATCATTGTTGATATCTGTAATATCATTGCCCATGGCATTTGCGGAGGTATGTTTTACATATGTGGATAGCTCTTCGGAAAAAGTTCCATTATGGTTGTTTATCCATAAAAGATCATTTGTTATAAAATCGTTTGTAACATAAATATCTTTCCATCCATCATTATTAAAATCAGTTATGGTTGCTGCGTGCCCGTATCCTTCTGTTTGAACACCTGCTTGTTTTGATACATCAACAAATACGGGATGTTTTAAGAAACTGTTCCAATCATTACGAAATAGTTTGCCGGTGCTGGGGTTGGAGCCATCCTTTAATACTGGATGAAAATTATCTGGGTAATTACTTTTATTGATTTCATTAGTTACGATATATACATCCAGGTCGCCATCATTGTCATAGTCAAAAAAAGTTGCTTGTGTTGAATGGGCACTGTCATCTAAACCATATTCAACGGCCATTTCATTAAAAATTGGAATTTTATTCCTATCTAAACCCTGATTTACATAAAGTAAGTTTTTCCTTTCCCGGGGCTTTTTTTTCAGCGTAGCACAAACATACATATCCAATAACCCATCATTATTTATATCAACAACA
The DNA here is from genome assembly GCA_965249755.1 of Ferruginibacter sp. Taxonomy (GTDB): domain Bacteria; phylum Bacteroidota; class Bacteroidia; order Chitinophagales; family Chitinophagaceae; genus Ferruginibacter. The sequence continues at coordinate 4,198,426 of CBDFMT010000004.1, read as the reverse complement.
GTAACGCCACGGCACCATTGTCCTTCTCCTGTTACTTCAGCTTTTTCAGTAATGTCTTCAAATTTAAAATTGCCTTTATTTAGGTATAATTTATTTGAAACAAGATTGCCCGTAAAGTAAATGTCTTGCAATCCATCATTATTAAAATCGCCAATGCCAATGCCGCCACCATTATAGATATTTTCAATATCCAATTCATTAATAGAATCACTTTCGGTTATCACATTCTTAAAGTGTATACTGGTTGAAGTAGATGGCACGACTTGAAATAATTTCTTCTTTTGACAAGAAGATAAAAAAATCACAAGAAAAAGAATTAAAGGACCATAAGTCTTCATAAAAAAAGTTTAAAAAGAAAAAGGGTAGTTTAAAACTACCCTTTAAAATTTCTAAATTAAATGAAAAGTAGTTTAATAGCCAGGATTTTGTTTTAAAAATACCTTACCAGTGGCATTTTTAGTATCTATTTCCTGCTGAGGCAAAGGGTAATATTCGTTTTTGTTCGGAGTAAAAGTTGCTGTTTTATTTACTGAGAAATAACCTGGCCTGTTTTTCTCAATAGCTTGATAAGCATTTAGCGTTTGGGCCATAAGGCCAGTGCCTTTATCAAACCTGCGAAGGTTGAAAAACCGCTTGCCTTCCATCGCCAGTTCTAGTCTTTCTTCATTAAGGATTGCTTTAAGCGCAAACGTTTTATCATCAAATGAACCACTGGGATAAAGGCTGATTTTATAGTTATCAGCAGGTGTGGTTTGAGGGGAATACTTGCCAGAAGACGCATCATAAGTTGCATTTTTATAAACCCATCCTGCTGGGTTTGCTGCACGTGCCCTAACCCTGTTGACATAGGTTAAAGCCTGAGTTGGAGTACCAACTTCAATTTCGCACTCTGCTGCCCAAAGTAGCACTTCTGAAAACCGTATTAGATTTACATTAATTGCAGACATTTGAGTAGGTCCCCAAAAACTTGTTTCAGTAGATGAAACAGAACCTACCTGGCTTTTTGCATAAACTATTTTTTTAGGACTAAAGAACCCATCTGTACCTGGATCACGAATCCAGGCATTTTTTGGTACGATGCCCCAATCATAATAAGGTATTCCTGGCCTTCCCATTACAATATCAATTCTTGGATCTAGGTTACCAGTATATAAGTTTGAAGAATCACTAACATTTGTTCCTGCATTATAGGTATCTAAAAGGGGCAAGCCTGCTGCATCTGTTTTATATGCATTTGCCAAACTCATGGATGGATTGTTAAAACCACAACATCCACCAGGACCTGAACCATTTGGAAATTGAAGATTATCACCATAATTACCGTTTGTTCCGGAGCCGTCATTAACAGAAGATTGAAAAGCAAAAATGGACTCGGCACTATTATCTGTAGCGGCATTAAAATTATCCTGGTAATTTACCAAAGCATATTGCTTACCATTTGCAGTTTTGCCGTTGGCGATGATGTCTTCTAAAATTGGTTTAGCTAAAGCAAATTTTCTTTGGTACATATATACCTGGGCCAGGTAAGCCTTTGCCGCAGATTTATTTACACGGCCTGCTTGCGGCTGCGTTTCAGGAAGTCCAGCAATAGCTGCTTGAAAATCAGCTTCAATCTTAGGCCAAATATCTATATATGCACCTGCAGCATCGACATTAGATGTTTCAGTTGTTTTCTCATCGGCATATACGACATTGTTAAAAACTTTCTTTGCTTCAAAGTGAAAATGTCCCCTTAAAAAACGGGCTTCAGCATCAATCCTTTTTTTGTCATCGGCATTAATATCTGTAGCCAAAGGCAACACCCGCAACACATCATTTGCACGCTGCACACCATCATAAACAGTTTGCCATTTTGATTCCAAATAAACATTGTTTGTATTGTATGCCCACGTAGCCAAAGGATTAATTTCCGAGCCTTGATCTGACGGGGTTGATCCTTTATAAGAATCATCTGCTACCACACCACCCAGCACCCAATTTGAAGGGGCACCACCCCAACTGTTTCCCGCTTTACCGCCTTCACCACTTACCATATGGTACGCCCCAATTAACAATCCTTCAACACCTGGCTTATTAGCCAACACACTTGGGTTGAATGCACCCTGGGGCTGCTTATCTAAAAAGCTTTTACTACATGCATATATCATGGACAGAAAGCCGACACCTGCAAGTACTATTAAATTATATTTTCTACTCTTCATATTATTTGAATTTTTAGAATGAAAGATTTACTCCTACGCTATAAAGTTTTTGATTAGCCGGATAATTACCGAAGTCTATACCAAAATTGGTGTTGTTTCCAATATCTGAACCTGTTAATTCAGGGTCTAAACCTTTATACTTAGTAATGGTAAATAGATTGGCAGCCTGCCCGTAAATCCGCAATTTTTCTATGCCGAACCTTTTTAAAGTTCTAACAGGAATAGTGTACCCAAGTATTAAAGACTTACAACGAAGAAAAGAACCATCCTCCATGAAGTAAGAATTAAACTGTGTTGTGTTGCTAAAAGTGGCCCCTCTTTCAAGGCGTGGGACTTTTGCATTTGTATTTTGCGGCGTCCAGGAATTATAAACTGCATCCTTACTTACAGCACCATCAAACACTTGTGGAAAATCAGTCCAGTAACGTACATAATTAATTACATCGTTTCCCACTGATGCATACACAAACATGGAGAAATCGAAATTTTTATAATTAACCGCCAAGTTTAAACCTGTTGTAAATTTAGGATTGGGGTTGCCAAAAAATGTGCGGTCATCACTTGTAATTTTACCATCACCGTTTACATCCCTAAATTTCATTCTTCCAGGGGCTGCAGCTTCTTGTGTTGGGGATTTTGCTACATCTGCATCGCTTTGAAATAATCCAATTTCCTCATAGCCAAAAAATGCACCTAATGCTTGCCCAGGTTGTAACCTCGAAAAAGCGCCTATACGGCCAGATCCTGCGCTACCTTGATCATAATATTTAATGCCGGGGGGTAAACTGATTACTTTGTTTTTATAAGATGTAAAAGTTCCTGTGATATCAAAATTTAATTCCCTGTTTATGGCTGTGCCCCTGTAAGTTAATGATGCATCAATTCCCGTATTTTGGATATTTCCAGCATTTATAAAAGCTGGGGTTGCACCACCTGCTACAGTAACATCGGCATTTGGCCTAAACAGTAAACCGTTGATTGCTTTTTTATACCACTCAATTGATATATCAAATTTTTTGAAAAAACTAGCGTCAAAACCAACATTGGTAATTACGTCTTCTTCCCAAGTGGTTTTTGTATTTCCAATTTGGCTGGCATAAATACCTAGCGTAGAGCTACTATTGCCACCGTTAATATCATAGTAAGAGTTTGCCGCAGATTGATTGAATAAACTAAATGCGTTAGTAGAATTAATATTACTTATTGAACCTAATTTACCCCAGCCACCCCTGATCTTAAGATCGCTTAACCAGGTAATCCCTTTCATGAAATTTTCTTTAGAAATTCTCCATCCACCTGTTACTGAAGGAAAATTACCATAACGTAATCCATCAGCAAATACTGATGATCCATCTCTTCTGATAGTTCCGCTAACAAGGTATTTGTCTTGATAAGAATAATCTAATCTCCCAAACAATGAAAAAATAGCTGTTTGATATGGGGTACCATTTATGTTACTTGTAGTTTGCCCGTTTGGTGGCCCAAAATTTAAGGTCCATAAATTGGGATCAACTGTTAAATTGCTAGCATTAGTTACAAAATATCCACTTCTTGTTCCATTAATTGCCCTTCCGTAATTTTGTATAGCTTCTGAACCTACCAGTACTTTTACTGCATGATCCCCAAATGTATTGCTGTAGTTTAGGGTATTTGTCCAGGTACGACTACTATTATATCCAGAATTTTCAGTAAACGCATTAGGGTTTTTGTTATTCTCTGCATTTTCGTATGCGGTATAGCTGAAAGAATTGTAATAATAATTATCAATCGTTCCACCAAAACTCGTTCTTGCTGTTAAATTTTTAATTAAATCAACCTCCGCAAAAACATTACCTGCTATTTGCCAATCGTTGCCTTTGTTATTATGGGTACGTCTTTGGTTGGCAACCGGGTTTTGGGCATTTCCTAAACCTTGGGAATTGGTACCTGCATAATTACCCCTAATGTCATAAACAGGGATGATTGGATTTTCCCTATAACTGTGAGAAATTGCATTGCCTTCGTTTTGGTTGGTAAACCCTGGGTTTTGCTTATAAAATACATAGGCGTTTTCACCTATCCTAATCCGGTTGTTTACATTGAAAGTAGTGTTTATTCTTGCAGAATATCTCTTGAGATAAGTTTCTATTAAAGTCCCCTGTTCATTATAATATCCTAATGAGAAAAAGAAGGTTGATTTGTCGCTACCCGAACTCACAGCTATATTATGGCTTTGCCTGGTAGCTGGTTTAAAGATTTCATGAAACCAATCAGTTCCAGTTAAATTAGCTTTTGTAATCTGGTTATCATACAGCGCATATGTTGCCGGATCTGCAGTTGCGGATGCAGTTGGCGTTATATACACTGGTAAAATGGGGGTTGCCCCTTTTCCATATTGCTTACTGTTTGGGGTTAACCCGCTATTTATGTATGATTGCTGTACCGCATTAGCAGTTTCTTGTGTATTGGCAATATTAAAACCATTTGGTAAAGGCCTTTGTGTGCCAACATATGCGTCATAAGACACTCGAGGTTTACCAGACCGCCCTTTTTTTGTTGTAACAACAACAACACCGTTTGAGCCACGAACACCATAAATAGCAGCTGCACCTGCATCTTTTAAGACTTGAATAGACTCAATATCATTCACATTTAAGTCATGTAAACTTCCAGGAGTTCCATCTATAATAACGAGAGGGTCATTTGAGCCTACTGAGGTAATACCACGAATCCTCACATTACTACTACCGCCTGGAGAACCTGAGTTGATAACAGTTACCCCTGCAGCTTGTCCTTGTAATAAAGATTCTGTTGTTCCGGATGGCACTGCTTTTAGGTTTGCTACATTTACTACCGCTACAGAGCCGGTAATATCTTTCCTTTTTTGTGCGGTGTAACCTGTTACCACTACCTCATTTAAAGAATTTTGTCTTTCTTTTAAAGACACATTTACCGATGAAATACCTGAGACGCTTATTTCACTTTCATCATATCCAACAGATGAAATGACAAGCATATTTTTTCCTGCAGGAACAGAAATAGAGAATTCTCCATTATTACCTGTAACTACAGCAACTTTTGTCCCCTTAACCCCAATTGTTGCTAAAACAATAGGGGTATTGTCCTTAGCATTGGTGATAGTTCCGGTGATTGTTTTTTGCTGTGCGGAAAGTTGGGAAAAGAAGATTAAACACACGAATGTGTAAAATCCCGTGAGGATTTTTTTTGACATATAGCAGCATCATTTTGGTTAATAATTGTGCTAAGGTATAGAAAAATAAATTGTTTGTTAAAGGGATGCTAAAAAAATTATCACTATTTATTAATTAAATTTATTAATTGTAATTAAAACGTTTAATAATTATTTTGAAATACTCAATTTTTTGTGTTGCCTTTACCAACGATTTTTAACTTACACTTTATCGAATTATTTTTAATTTGTCTATTCAACAATTGTCGAATTTTCACAAATTGTCGGTTTTTTGCATGAAATTCTATAAGACATAAATCAAAACAATTAATAATTTGTTTGAAAAAATCTTAGTTTATAGATGTAATTATTTAAATCGATTTAAACAATTTATTTTGCGCCCATGATGATAAAAGTTGGCATTTTAGGAGGTGGCCAGTTAGGACGTATGTTATTACAAGCTGCTGCTGATTACCCGGTTGAAACCTTTATTTTAGAAAGCAGCGCTGCTTGCCCGGCAGCACATCTTTGCCACCATTTTATACCAGGCGATATTACCTGTTTTGATGATGTTTATAATTTTGGTAAAGTGCTGGATGTTGTTACCATAGAAATTGAAAACGTAAACGAAGAAGCACTTGACAAATTGGAACAGGAAGGTGTAAGGGTTTATCCAAACCCGGCCGCCTTAAAAATTATAAAAAGCAAAATCCTTCAAAAAGAATTTTATAAAATAAATCAAATCCCTTCCAGTGATTTTGTGGTTACAAAACAAATAAAGGATTTAGTTGAATACCACCACCTTTTACCAGCTGTACACAAAATTGCTATGGGTGGTTACGATGGAAAAGGTGTGCAGGTTATTAAGACAAAAGATGATTGTAAAAAAGGCTTTGACGTACCTGCCGTTCTGGAAAAAATGGTAGATATTAAAAAGGAAATTGCGGTTACTATTGCAGTGGCCAACAATGGCAAACATGCCATGTACCCCGCTGTTGATATGGTTTTTGACAAACATCTTAACCTGCTGGACTATCAGATAAGCCCTGCGGATTTGCCCCAAAAAGTGTTATGGAAAATAGAAGCCATTGCTACCAAACTGGTGAAGCACTTAAACAGTCCGGGCATTTTTGCAGTAGAATTATTTGTTGACAAAAATGATAATGTTTGGGTAAATGAAACTGCCCCCCGTGTACACAACAGTGGCCATCACACTATTGAAGGAAATTATTCTTCGCAGTTTGATATGCTTTGGAGGATTATGCTGGATTACCCTTTAGGCTCTACCAGCACCATTTTGCCCGCTGCTATTGTAAACCTTTTAGGAGAAGAGGGCCATGCAGGCGAAGCATATTACGAAGGGCTGCAAGAGATATTAAAACTGGAAAATATTTTTGTGCATATCTACGGAAAAAAAGAAACGAGGCCGGGCCGTAAAATGGGGCATGTAACTATCTTAAGTAAAGAGAAACAAGAACTCATCCATCAGGCCAACAGGATAAAAAATACACTTAAGGTTATTGCTGCCACTAATAAATAAATGCTGAACTGGCATTGTTATAAAGCCAACTGATTGGCCAACCGCTGCAACTCTATCTCTGCAGATTTTGCAGCAAAATTTAAATTTACCAACCTGTAGCCTGAGGCTTCAAAACTTTGCTGCGCATTTTTTACATCTACAATGGTCGACTGCTTTAATTGAAATTTTTGCAATACAAGATCTAACAACTGGTTAGACAGTTTATAATTTTGCTGCTCCGTTTTTACCTGCTGCAAACTAAATTGATAAGATTCATAAGATTTGACCACCTGTGCCGTATAGTCCCTTATCAGCAACTGTTTATCGATGGCTGCATTGCGTACATTTATTTTTGCAACCTGCTCCTGCCGTTTATACACCGAGCCGTTATAGATAGGGATACCTACGCTAAAACCAACAGCCGGCCCATAGCTTTGGTTTAGCAACAGTTGACCTGCTGCTGCTTTATTGCGGCTAAAATTGTAACCGGTTGTAGCCCTTACCGAAGGGTACCGCAATGCCGCAGTTTCTTTAACCACCAGTTCGTTTATTTTAATCTGCTCCTGTGCGGCAAGTATATCTGCATTTTTGTTGAGGTTGTTGAGCACTTCATCTATTTTGATCGTTTCATTAACCACAATGGTATCTGCTATAACAATGGCTGAATCCGGGTTTAGCGTTAGCTGGCGTAATAATTCGGCCTTGGCCTGGCCAATAACCAACTGCTGTGATTGCCGGGTTTGTATAAGTGCATTAAGATCTATCTGTGCCTGAAAGAGATCTGCATTATTTGCCAATCCAACAGACTGCCGGGCTTTAACAATATCCAGTTGTTGGTTAGATGCCTCTATTGATTTATCAATTGTTTTTAAATATCCCTGCTGCCTTACCACATCATAATAGCCAACCATAACACCGGCCATTATATTTTGCACCTGTGAATTTAATTGCTCCCTGCTTTGGCTTACCAATGTTGCCAACCTGCTTTTTTCAGCCACTACCCTGTTGCCGTTATACAACAAAATACTGCCCGTTACGCCCACTACAAAGTTGTTTGTTGCTACAGCATCACGTTGTATGGAAACACCGGTATTTAGTTTTTGGCTGATGCTCGATATTTGCTCATTGTCGGTAACTGTAGAACTAATTATAGGCAGGCCACCAGCAACACCATAGTTGTTTAAAATAGTATTGGCTTCCTCTGCATTTTTACTTAGCTGAATATCCAAACTGTTTTTAAGTGCTATGTTAACGGCATCGGGTAAACGCAGTACATTTTGTGCAGATAGTTTAAGGCCTGCTACAAAAAATACAATCAAAACTAGGCGGTGCTTCATTAAAAATTATTGGTTTGGTTTTGTTGTTTCATTTGTATTTTCAGTTGGCGCAACATCACTATTTGTAAGGGTAGCAGTAGCTGCATATTTGTGCTTGCCGGATAAATAAGTATAAATAGCCGGAATGACAAACAATGTAAGTATGAGAGAAAATATGATACCTCCTGTAACGACGATACCCAATGGCACCCTGCTTGTTGAAGATGCACCCAACCCCAGCGCAATTGGTAAAGCCCCTAAAGAAGTTGCAAGGCTCGTCATTAAAATAGGCCTTAAGCGTTGGCTTGCTGCTTCCATAATAGCTTCCATTTTATCCAGCCCTTCTTCTCTTTTTTTATTGGCGAACTCTACTATTAAAATACCATTTTTGGTTACAAGGCCAATCAGCATAATCATTCCAATTTCTGAAAAAATATTAAGCGTTTGTCCAAAAATAAATAAGCTTAGCAATGCACCTGCAAGTGCCAGGGGAACAGTTATCATAATCACCAGCGGATCTAAAAAGCTTTCAAACTGTGCAGAGAGTACAAGGTAGATCAGCATCAGCGCCAGCCCAAAAGCAAAGGCAATATTAGAGGAGCTTTCTGCATAATCCCTGGAGGCACCAGTTAATGAAGTTTGGTAGGTTTCGTCCAGCAATTGTTTGGCTATGGCATTCATTGCTTTTACGCCATCCCCCACAGTTTTACCATCTGAAAGTGATGCAGAAATTGTAGCCGCCTTGTACCTGTTGTAATGGAACAATGTTGCCGGGCTGCTGCTTTCTTCCAATTTTATCACCGTGCTTACCGGAATATTTTCACCTTTATTGTTGCGCACATACAACCTCGAAATATCATCCGGCCTGCTGCGGTCGCTTCTGTCCACCTGTGCAATAACCGAATATTGAAAACCATTCATAATAAAGTAAGCAAGCCTGCCGCCGCTGAATGCAGACTGCAAAGCACTTACCACATCTTGCGATGATAACCCAAGGTCTTTAATTTTCATCCTGTCCAGCGTTAGCTGTACTTCAGGCTTATTAAATTTTAGGTTCACATCCACATTGGCAAAAGTTTTATCTTTTCTTGCCTCTTCCAAAAATTTAGGGATGATGGTTTTAAGTTTCTCAAGGTCTTGGTTTTGCAACACAAACTGCACCGGCAAACCACCCTTGGAACTTGAGCCCACCGCAATGGTTTGCTCCTGCACCGCAAATATCCTGGCATCGTTAAAGCGTGTTAATTTCTTTTGAAGGTCGCTTGCTATTTGCGCCTGGCTCCTTTCCCTTTTATCAGGGTCAACAAGGCCAAGCCTTGGCTGCGATGAGTTGATGGCCCCCGAAGGTGTACGGGCAAAAACAAAGTCCCTTTCCGGGATAGAATCATACAGATAGTTGGAAATATTATCCGCAATATCCTGCATCTTACCATAGCTGGTACCCTCGGCTGCGGTAACCGTAAAACGTACGCTGTTCCTATCTTCCAGCGGTGCTATCTCACTTTGCAACCTCGTTATAATTAAAGCGATAAGGAGGCCGCAAATTGCCACTACCACCCAGGAAACCCATCTTACTTTTAAAAACCCTTTTAACCACCGGTGATAGCCATTTTCCATACCGGTAAAAAAAGGTTCTGTCTTCATGTAAAACTTTCCATGCCCTGCTTTTTTTCTGCTCAATACCACATTTAAAACCGGCGTAATCGTAAGCGATACCAATGCAGAAATAAGCACTGCCGCAGCAAGCGTTACCCCAAACTCCCGGAACAGGCGGCCAATGAAACCTTCTAAAAATATCACCGGTAAAAAAACAATGGCAAGCGTTATTGAGGTGGAGATAACTGCAAAAAATATTTCCTTACTTCCTTCTAATGCAGCCTGCTTTATAGGCATGCCTTTTTCAAATTTTGCAAAGATATTTTCTGTAACCACTATGCCATCATCTACCACCAAACCTGTGGCCAGCACAATGCCCAGCAAGGTTAAAATATTAATGGAGAAGCCTGAAAAATACATCACAAAAAAGGTGGCTACTAACGAAATAGGAATATCTATCAGCGGCCTTACTGCAATAAGCCAATCCCTGAAAAAGAAAAAGATAACCAGTACTACAAGGGCAAATGATATCATCAGCGTTTCTTCCACTTCTTTAATTGATTTGCGGATGTTGGTGGTATTGTCCAACAGCACATTCATTTCAATATCTGTTTTGTTGGCCTTTTTAATGGCTTCCAGTTTCTTGTTAAAGTCATCTGCAATCTGGATATTATTTGCACCGGGCTGCGGTATCAAAACAAGGCCTACTGCATTTACACCATTATACTTCCAGCTTTGCTCCAATACTTCTGGGCCAATTTCAACACGGGCAACGTTGCTTAACCTTACAATACCGGTACTGTCTTCTTTTATAATCAGGTTTTGAAAATCTTTTTCGCTGGATAGCCGCCCCAATGTTTTAATGGTAAGCTCTGTATTGTTTCCATAAATTTTGCCTGGCGGCAGATCTACATTTTCATTATTGAGCGATGTGCGGATATCAGTAAAAGAAACATTTTGTGCATCCATTTTATCCGGGTCTATCCATATGCGCATGGCATATCTTTTTTGCCCAAAAATATTAACCGCACTTACCTGGTTAATGGTTTGAAACTGTTGCTGCAGAACATTCTCCGCATAGTCGCTTAATTCAAGTAAACCCTTGGTTTTACTTTGGACCGCAAGTATTAAAATAAAATCACTGTTAGCATCAGATTTGGTAACCACCGGTGGCGCATCAATATCCTGCGGAAGGCTCCTGCTGGCCTGGCCAACTTTATCACGTACATCACTGGCTGCGGCTTCAAGGTCTACCCCAAGCTCAAACTCTACGGTAATATTACTGCTGCCCAATGTGCTGGAAGAGTTGATGGTTTTAATACCTGGTATACCATTAATTTGTTTCTCCAAAGGTTCTGTAACCTGGCTTTCCATAATATCCGGATTGGCACCTGTGTATGATGTGGTAACGGTAATAATTGCAGGGTCAATTGCAGGGTAATCCCGGATGGCCAAAAAGGTATAGCCCACTACGCCAAACAGGATAATCATTAAATTTAAAACGGTTGCAAAAACCGGCCGCTTTAAAGAAAACTCTGAAATATTCATGCACTACAACAATTACTTCATTTTAAAATCCTTGTTACTTTTTCAGGTGCGGTATCAAAGGCCAAATACCTATTTTGCCATTGTGGTGTCTTTGATGTCAACGAGTTTTTTAACACTCCTTACTTTCAATTTTCCTTTTGGCCGGGCGAATAAAACCCCCGTAACTACAACAGTATCGCCTGCTTTTATTCCGTCAACAACTTCCACATTTGTGGCTTCCCTTACACCTGTTTTAATATTGGTAAATGCGGCCTGGCCATTCTTTACCAATACCACCTGGTTATTTTTATCATCTGGTATAATGCAACTGGTAGGCACTTTTACAGAGGAGCGGTTTTTACCGGCATCCATCAAGACTTTTACAAAACTGCCAGGGCTGGCAGTGCCATTTTGGAGCAAGGCCCTTACTTTTAAATTACGGGTATCTGTGTTGGCCCCTGGCTCTGTCGCAATGATAATGGCCTTGCGCACATCTTTGGTTGCTGCATCAATTTGCACATTTACAGCAGATCCATTTTTTAAGATGTTGCCATAAATATCCGGTACATTAAAATCTATTTTTACCTGGCTGGTTTGCTGTAATGTAGCAATGATGGTACCTGGCGATACATAAGCACCAGGGCTAACACCCCTTAACCCTGCAACACCGCTGAAAGGTGCACGGATAACGGTTTTATCAACCAGTGATTGGGTGTATACAATATCAGCTTTAAAACTGTTTACCTGGTTTAATGCGGCATCATAATCTGCCTGATTAAGGCCATTAATATCCAGCAGTTTTTTATACCGGTCAACAGTTGTTTGCGCAAGGTTAAGTTGCACCCTGCTTTTTGCAATTTGTGCCCTCAGGTCAGCATCATTTACCCTTGCGATTACAGTTCCTTTGGCAATTGTTTTTCCTTCCGGCACATTCAGGTAAGTAAGCCTTCCACTTACTTCAGGCCGTAGTTCAACATATTCAGAGGCTATCACTGTGCCATTGGCTTCAATAATATTAGTGATGGGTTCCGGAGTGGCAATGATAACATCTACAATAACGGAAGAGGGTGCAGGTTTAGATTCTGGTGCAACTGTAGATTTATTTTTACAATCAGCGAAAAAAATTACACAAATTAAAAAAAGGGAAAATTTGAAAAAATCCTTTGTGGAATATTGCATTTTTATAAATCGATCTTTAAATGAAAACAAATATAAGCGGTTTACCAACCTGGCAAAATTTGGATACACCAATGGTAATATGTCGTGCTGTTATGATATTGAACTGCACCTGCATTTTTACAACAATCAATCCAATGTGACATTTCTTTTGTGAATGAGATACAAAGACAGGTTTACCATTTTTACCTTTTCTTTGCTAAAAATTAAAACGATGAACCCTTTAGTTGGTATTATAATGGGCAGCGAAAGCGACCTTGAAATTATGAAAGGTGCTGCTGAAATGCTGCGCCAGTTTGAAGTTGAGCCGGAGTTAACCATTGTATCTGCACACCGCACACCAGAGCGTTTGCGTGAGTATGCTTCCAAGGCAAAAGCCAGGGGTTTAAAAGTAATTATTGCCGGTGCCGGCGGGGCGGCACATTTGGCGGGCATGGTTGCGGCACAAACCATATTACCCGTTATTGGTGTACCCGTAAAATCATCCAATTCGCTGGAAGGATGGGATTCTATCTTATCAACTTTGCAAATGCCTTATGGCGTACCCGTTGCTACAGTTGCATTAAATGGTGCTAAAAACGCTGGTATACTTGCAGCCCAAATACTTGCCTTGCATGATACCTCCATCGCTGGCAAATTGGAAGCATACAAAGAGTACCAGGATGATATTGTAATGGAGAGTGTAAAGAATGTAAAATACCTGGGCTTTACCAACGGGTTTGATGTTTAAAAACGCATTGCTATTGTTCTTTAATAATGCCGAATTGCTGGCTTAACCCTGTAGAATTTTCATACAACATTTGTATAAAAGCATTGCCCCAGTTGGCATAAAAAGGCAACAGGTTAGATACCCTTTCCTGTAGATTATTGTTGGTAAAAAGTTGCTGTTTTAATTTTTTTAGCTGCCGCTGCTGCACTTCAAATTTCTTCTTTTCTGCACTTAAAACCTTTTTCTCTAAAGCATTTATTTTCTTTAGAGCTTGTGTATATAAGGCTTTGGTGTGTGCAGATAAGGTTACATCCACATCGCCGGCAATCTTTTCCAAACCAGTATACAAAGCGGTTAATGTTGCTTTCTCTTTTTCTAGTGTTAGTTGCTTTGTACTGTCCCTTTTTACCAGCTCATTTAGCAACGCCAATTCGGGTTTAAAAAGAGCTGTTTCTTTTAGCTGCAATTTTTCGATTATGCCTTGCAGCTCTTTGCTGATGAACATAAATGAATTACGCACTACAAGCATGGGATAAGGCACGCCGGCTTTTTCAAAAACTTTCTTTAATTGAAGCCAGTAGGCTATCTCGCCGCCGCCGCCAATAAAAGCAATGTTTGGTAAGATGGTTTCCTGCAGCACCGGCCGCAAAATTACATTGGGGCTAAACCGTTCCGGGTGTTGATCAGCTTCCATTAAAATTTCGGACAAAGTAAATTTCAGGGTGGTGTTTACAACGGTGTACCTATCACCCTGTTTTTCAATTCTTTCCCGTTTATCGTTGGTGAGATAAAATAAGTTGATCTCTCTTCCGCTTGCCTGCGCCTTATATTTTTCGGGCAGTGCGGCAACAGTTTGCTGCACGGCAATATGAGAAAACCCTTCGGTTAGTTCCTTTTTAATGATATGGGAAAAGCCCCTTTTTACTTTGCTGTTATCTGGCAATAAAATGAGCAGGCCGTATGCCGCAAACAAATGGTTCACCAATGTAAAGGTTGCCTGTTCGATGGTTGTACCGGGCTGGTAACAGTCTTTGATGAGGGTAATAATTTCTTCTCCAAACGGATATACCAGTAACTGCCCGCCGATGCTGTCTGTTAGCTGCTGCAAAGCATTATCAACTTTCATTCTTCCTACTGCGCCGGTTTGGCTCGTCTGCCATTCAAACTTTTCTCCTTTGATAAAAATATGCCCCAGCTCATCAAGGTCTGCGTCTTCGCTGCCCATGTAATAAACCGGGACAAAGTTATTTTCAGGCAATTGCGCCTTTAATTCTTCTGCAAGTTTAATGGCATGTAAAATCTTGTAAACAAAATATAGCGGGCCTGTAAATATGTTGGGTTGGTGGGCGGTGCAAATGGTAAACGTATTTTCATCAGCTAACTGGCCGAGATAGGTTTTTTGTTTGGGGTGAAGATTGGCGGCTTTATATTGTGCAGCCATTATTTGCACCAGCAAATGCCTGTTTGTATTAAAAAATTTTCTTTGAGCGATGGATGATTTTATCCCCTCAAGCGAAACGGGATGCGTATAGAACGGTGCTAAAGATCCATCTGCTTCAATGTAATCCGTTACCATTTTTGAGAAGTAACCTGTTTGCCCGTAGCCAATAAATTGAGCTGTTGTATCCATTAGCTGTTACTTCATTTTTAGTACTGCATAGTTAGGGTGCTCCGGGTTTACAATTAATTCCTGCCGCAGCGGATGTATCAGTACATCCATTTCTTCCATAGGTATTGCACCCAGTAATGCTTCACTATCTCCCGGTAAAACAAAGGCGCTGCAGGTTGCCTTTCTGTTGGCAAATTTTACATTAACAGGGCCTACAACATCATACTCAACCACACGGCTATCCGCCATCTGTACCTTTCGTTTTTCAATAAAAGGCAACTCCAGTTGCGATTGTATGGTTTCGTTTATTGCCATCATGTATGCACCGCTATCTACAAGCGTGGTAAGGCGCAGAGAGCGAACTTCCTCTCTACCGATAATATTTCTTCTTGCATTTTCAAGATCTACCGTATTAATCAACTCTATGTCTGCGTAAACTAAACCCATACCTTCAAATTTTTGTTGTACAAATATAATTACACAACCACACCTTCAATATCGTAATCGTATGCTTTGGTAATTTTAACCTGCACAAAATCACCGGGTGTAAGTTTGGTTTTGCTTTCAATAATCACTTCATTATCTACCTCCACGCTGTCAAATTCTGTACGGCCAAGGTAACGTCCGGCTTCCTTTTTATCAATCAATACTTTTAACACCTTCCCTACTTTTTCCTGGTTTTTTTCAAGGCTTATTTCTTGCTGCACTTCCATTATCTCCTGCGCCCTTTCTTCTTTTTCTTCTGCGGATATGTCGTCTGTCATATTGTGTGCACTTGTGCCTTCTTCGTGGCTATAAGTAAAGATGCCCATGCGGTCGAAACGCATTTTTTGTAAGAAGGTTTTCAGTTCTTCCACATCGTCCCTCGTCTCGCCGGGAAAACCTGCAATTAAAGTAGTGCGCAAACAAATATCCGGGATGCGGTTGCGGATTTCCCCGATAAGGCCTTCCATTTCTTCCCGGGTAATTTGCCTTTTCATCAGGCGCAGCACGTTATTGGCGGCATGTTGCAAAGGCATATCCAGGTAATTACAAATGTTGTCCCTCTCTTTTATTACATCAATAATTTCCAACGGAAATTTTGACGGGTAGGCATAATGAAGCCGAATCCATTGCAAACCTTTCACATCTGCCAATGCATGCAGCAGCTTTGGCAATTCCCTTTTTTTATAAATATCCAATCCATAATACGTCAGTTCCTGGGCAATCAGCATTACTTCTTTCACCCCTCTGTCAACCAACCGTTTTGCTTCATCCACCAGCGATTCAATGGTACGGCTTACATGTTGCCCACGCATTAATGGTATGGCACAAAAGGAACAGGTCCGGTTGCAGCCCTCACTTATCTTCATGTAGGCATAATGTTGTGGGGTGTACAGCAATCTTTCCCCTATCAGGTCGGCCTTATAATCTGCATTAAATTGTTTTAAGATCATGGGCAGTTCCATGGTGCCAAAGTAGGCATCTACTTCTGGTATTTCTGCCTCCAGGTTATTTTTATAGCGTTCGCTAAGGCAGCCGGTTACATACACTTTGTCCAGCTTTCCCCGTCGCTTTAATTCCACCTGCCCTAAAATTGTATTGATGCTTTCTTCCTTTGCTTTTTCAATAAAACCACAGGTATTTACTATCACGATGTTATGGTCCCTTCTGCCGCTTTCATGTACAGTATCAATGTCATTTGCTAAAAGCTGTCCGCTTAAAACTTCACTATCCACCATGTTTTTGCTACAGCCCAGGGTAATGATATTTACTTTGTCTTTATGTAATTGCTTTGTCTTCATAATTAAATGCCGGCAAAGTTAAGCAGATGCTTTGATGAAAACGGGATGGCGTTTTTAGCGGATAAAAGCTTGCTGAAAACGGGTTGCCGAAAGCACTAAAAAAAGATTGTTCACAATCAGTATTTTATTTGGCTTTACCATTATCTTCATCATCCAAACTAATTGCATTGACACTAAAACTAATGCTATCCGTATTGTTTGCCTTGTTGGTATCCGGCAACCTATACGCCCAGCAAAATATCATTTCAGGTAAGATAAAAAGTGCTTCGGGCACGGGTGTGCATGGTGCTACAGTATTACTTTACCAGCAGGATTCAACCCTGGTTAAAAGTTGTATCAGCAGCCAGGATGGTTTGTTTGAGTTTGAACATGTTAAAGACGGCAAATATTTTATAAACGTTACCGCCACCGGTTATACGCTGCATTCCTCAACCCCTTTTGCCGCTGCAAATAACGAGAGGGTTATTACCCCGATAATTATTTTAAAAACAGCAGTTAAAGGCATACAAGGCATAACAGTAAAGGGAAACCGCCAAAAACCCTTTATTGAAGTTACGCCAGACAAAACCATTTTGAATGTAGAAAACAGTATCAGTGCCACAGGTTCTACTGCGTTTGAGCTGCTGCTAAAATCGCCGGGGGTTGTTACGGATAAAGATGACAACATTACTGTTAAAGGCAAAAATGGTGTACGTATTTATATCGATGGCAGGCTATCGGAACTGCAACCGGCCGACTTAACAGCTTACCTTAAAACCATTAACTCACAGGATATTGAAGCAATTGAAATCATTGGCAACCCCTCTGCTAAATATGATGCAGCAGGTAATGCAGGTATCATCAACATCAAACTTAAAAAAAATAAACAATTTGGTTTTACCGGTGTGGCAGGTACGGGTTTAGCATACGGAAAGCATTTTAAAAACAACGAGAGCCTAAGCCTTAACTACCGCAATAAGAAGGTTGGCCTCTTCAGCAATTACGGATATAATTACAGTAATAACGATAATACTTTTGATTTGTACCGGGTGCAGAACGACACATTGTATGATCAAAAAAACGGACAGAATACTAAAGGGCATACGCAGAACATTAAAGCGGGTGCCGACTTTTTTCTCTCTAAAAAATCAACATTAGGCGTTATTTATACCGGCAACTTTACGGAAAATTCCGGCTATAGTGTTTCCCGTACACCCAGCATCAGCTTAAAAAATAATGTCATCAGCAGGGTACTATATGCAACCAACACCATCCCTGCAAATGTAAAAAACCAAAACGTTAACCTTAATTACCGGTATGCAGATACAGCCGGCCATGAGTTTAGTGTTGATTTAGACCATGGATTTTTTACAAGCAGGAAGACAAGCTATCAGCCAAACTTTTATTATTCTGCACCGCCAGAAACTTTACTTTCTCAAATTGCGTTCAGAAATAATACACCAACAGATATTACCATCAATACGCAAAAGGCAGATCTCGATATCCCTTTTCAGAAAGGCAAATTAAGTTTAGGCACAAAATTCAGCCAGGTAAAAAGCGGAAATATTTTCGATTTGTATGATGTTATAAATGGCAGCGATGTTTTCGATAAAGGCAGGAGTAATATTTTTAATTATAAAGAAAACATAAATGCAGGCTATCTTAATTATGCAAAGCCCTTAACAAAAAAAATAAGGTTGCAGGCAGGCCTGAGAATGGAAAATACGGTTAGTGAAGGGGTACTTAGCGGCAACGACGCCATGCCTGCCGATTGGGTAAAACGCAATTACACCGATTTATTTCCATCGCTTGCAGTTGGGTTTACACTTGATGCCAATAACCTTTTAAACTTTAATTACAGCAGGCGCATAGACAGGCCAAATTATTCTGATTTAAACCCTTTTGAAGCCCGTGTTGATGAACTGACTTACATAAAAGGCAATGCCTTTTTAAAGCCACAATACACCAACAGTTTTCAAGTGGGGCACACTTTTAAATCTAAATATGTTACTACTTTAGGGTACAGTCACGTTAAGGATTACAGCACTTATGTGTTAGACAGTACCGAAAAAATAAGGACGTTTATTACCAAGAAAAACCTTGCAAGCCAGGATGTTTTTAACATCAGTTTTTTTGTGCCGGTTAACATTACAAAATGGTGGCAGCTTTATAACTCCCTAAACGTTTATCATAGCCTTTATAATGCAGACTTTGGGGCCAGCAAAAAAATAGATATTCATGTTACTGCATTCAGTTACAATATGCAGCAATCCTTTAAAATAGTTGAAGGTTTTAGCGGTGAACTAACGGGCTATTACATGAGCCCTTTTGTATCTGCCGCTACTTTTAAAAACAAGGGTTTAGGCAGTGTGGATGCAGGTTTGCAGAAAGCGGTGCTGCACAACCTTGGTTCCGTAAGGGTATCGCTTACCGATGTTTTTAATACCCTGCACTGGACCGCCAACAGCAATTATGGCGGCACATACATGCACGCAGAAAGCCGTTGGGAAAGCCGTCAGGTAAGGTTAAACTTCACGTACCGTTTCGGCAATACAAAATCCAGGCAGGCAGGGCAGCGTGGCGGTGGCAGCGATGATGAATCCAAACGCACCAATGCCGATGGCTTTGGCAACTAATGCGGCCGTTTATTGAATAACACTTTTCCTAATAAATATTTTTGAGGCTGTTATGAATACCATAATCTCCAAAAGGATGATAAGGAGGTAGTTTAAAGATTCCTTTTCGTACCGGCCGGTAAGCCAAAAATAACAGATGGCCGAGATGGCACAAATAGCACCAAATAGTGCAGCACCCCATTTAAAACATTCCATTCTCAGGTATGCTTTATGAACGCCCACAGTTGATGCCACAACATCTTTTTTAATTTTATTGAGCAGATAAATGTTTTCAATAATATCGCAAACCCAGGCGGCTACTTGCAAAACAGCCAACACTTTAAAAAAGTTCATGCCGATACTTAACGTCATTTTTTGCGATACCTGAAGGCACAATATCATGATGGAACCATAGGCAAAAGGCATAAAGAAAAAATCAGTATAGAGTTGCCCACGCAGGGAGCCTAATGTTTTTTGCTGTTGTGTATCGGGCAATTTATAAATTCCTTTTATAAGGTTTACCACTTCGCTTGCTGTTGCAGGCAACTGTAGTTCTAAAATGCTAAACCTGCGAAGGATACCATCTTTGGTAAAAAAATTAACGCTTTGTGCACTCATAATCAGTGAACACAAAAGCATAAGGCCAAGGGTTACACAAAACATTGGCCAGCTACTGTTGATAAGGTTAAGCATACAATTATAAAATTTGCGGTGGTTGAATATTTATGATGTTACAGGTGGTTGTTGCAGTTTAGCCTTCTGTTTTCTTTACGGCTGCAGGCAGGTCTTCCATCAATTTTTCCTGCATTTGGTTGCGGTCATTTTTATAGGCCTGCCAATCAAATTGTAACAAAAATGCTTTGGCAGCTTCTGCCCCTTTTACAAACATGTTTATCTTATCCTCTGGTTTTAAAAAGAAATTAAGCCAGTTGTATTCGGCAAGTTTTATGCTGCCGATACCTTTTTGGAACACCCTGTTTTTTAATAAAAAATCTTTGTCATAGTAAGAGCGGATGGTGTTGAATATCCTGCCGAAATATCCACCAAGGCTCCAGATGTCGGCATTCTTACCATTATCACCCGGGGTGCTGTCATCCAAATCTATACCCAGCGAAGGCAACCTTGGTATTATCACTTTTGGGTTATAAAAAAGGTTAATGGGAAAATTAGACAGTATGCCGCCATCCACAAAACGTGCATTCGACGGGGGATCTGCTTCGCCAAACCGCTCCATCCATTGCTGTTTGATCTCATCATCTGTACAAGGAATATCATTGATAAAATACGATTCAAAAAAAACGGGTATGGACATAGATGCCCTTATAAAACCTGCAGGCTGCAGCTCATCGATCCCTTTTCTAAACAAGTTCCACATTTCAGGAAACTGTATTTTATTTTGGGTAACCAGCTCAGATGTTATGAAAGTTACATCCCCTTGTAAACCGTTAAGCCCTTCGGGATTGGGCACCCTTAAATACAAACCAGGGACTGGTGACGCTGCTTTATTCTTTAAATCCGTTACTGTTTTTACACCGTTATCAGCAAGCTGCTTTTTTATCCAGTCGTAAAAATAATCGCCAGGGTTAATGCCAAAGCCTGCATTTTTTAAACGCTTCATCAAGGTGGCAGAGTAAAAAACAAACACCATAATTGCTAACGCAGCTACGCCTGTTAAAACAAAAAACAATTTGGTTACATCAGATAACCACAGGTAAGTATGTTGCAGGCCGAAGAAAATAAAATCGCCTGCAAGCAGTACCAGCAAGGTTATTAATGCCCTGCTTACCCACTTTTTAGATTTGCCGGTAAAGTTTTCATGGGTAATAAAATTTTTAATTATCCATTGCGCCGCAGGGTGCCCATCTACCAAACTAAAAAAATTAAGCTTACAAATAGCATCCAGCACCTTTATGGATTTGGGTTCGCTTTTATTGCCTGCCACCGTCATTAAAGCAGTATTGATGGCACCTGCGCTTGTACCTGCAAGCCGTATAAACCGGATGCCCATTTGCTCCAGCACATAGGTGTAACCCACTAACGCAACGCCCAAAACACCACCGCCCTTTTGTACCAGGTTAACATACTGGTTGTTGTTTTCATCCAGCACATCGCTGATGATAAAATCATTTTTACCGGGGATGAATGTTTCCTTTAAATCGCTTATACATTTTAATACAACCGGGTGTTTTATAAAGTCATCTGGTGAAAGGTCCGGTGCTTTTTGCGGCATTGCCATAGTAAAATTTTAAGGGGTTAAAAAAAGTTTGCTGTTAATCTCATGATGTTTTTGAAGCGCTTTTATCTAAGAAAGAAAATAATTTAATAACTGTTGGAATACCTGCACCCAGCGTTGCCACATAAGTGATAACCTTGGAATACGCTTCTTCCTGCGATGCCAGCAGGAAAACTAAAATGGCTGCTATAACCAGCAGGATAGGGTTTTTGAGCTTGCCCCAATTGCCATTATCCTGCATATTGTTCCTGATCTTGATTGCTTCGGTATTGCCGATTGCGGTAAGTATAAAATTGCGGAACCCTTTATTAAAAAGCCGCAGCGATCCGTCTGTTCTTATGATGGCACCTTTGGCAAGCAGCATGTTTAGGTTGTAATCATCAAATGAATTTACCAGGTTATCCTCGGCTAAGTCATACAACAAAAACTTTTCTTCGCTGGTAAGCGATTGCCAGATGTACATGTAAAAATAATGGGCAGTGCCTTGCAGCTTAAGTATCATTTCGTCGTTTTTACCAGACCTTATTTCAGGTGGCAAAGCCTCTGACACCTGCAAAACACTGTGCCGCATCTTACTTAAAAAATGGGTGTGTGCTGTCTCTTTATACAATGCCTTATAACCTTCGTCTTCTTCGGTAATTAATGTTGTTTGTAAAGGAAATATCACAATCCTGAAATGCCCCAGCAAAACATTCCACCGCTCCATATCCTGTCCTGCCGGCCCCTTTCCACTGTTTGCGGATTGGTTGCTAACAGAATCTAAAAAAGCTATAGGATGTATGGTTGACAGTATAATAATTTTCATTTGATTGCGCAGCATCAATTGCTCCAGCAGGTTTAGTTTGATACGGTTTGTTACAGCATCCTGAATATTGTATTCAAAGTGGTTAACAATTATGAGTTTATTTTTAGGATCGAATATTTTGGCAGCAAACGTTTTCCACTGCTCGCTGTTTTCCCTGTCATCCCCTATATCGGGTATGTTGATGAGGTCTGCAATTACGATGTTACTTTTCGTTTCATCTTTATCATACACCAATGGAATGCTGCCGTTATTTATTTCGCCGTTCTTTATTTTATCAAGCACCCTGGATAGTTTTCCCGAACCAGGCAACCCGATAATGAAAAGAAGGTTGTTTATTTTTTCATCTTCCACAATGGCATCATCTAGCGCTGCCCATAAGGATAGGTCGGGCAGTGTAAGGCAGAATAATTTGTTGAGGATGTTGTAAATAATAAAATGAAAAACAACCATGATAGCAGCAAGTATCAGCCAGAACACCCAGCCTTTAAAATAATAATTTCCGGTTAATGCAGGCAGCTTGTAATTAAGGCTTGATGAAGTTATAGTGAGGTAATTGGTATGTAACGGCCTGCTGAGATAAGTTTTAACCACACTATCTTTTTTACCGGCATTTTGCAACAAAGGGTTATAAAAAAAGGAACTGTCGCTTGCGCTGTTGGTAAAAAAACTGCTTTCACTTATGGCTTTGTCACTGATGTTGATATGGAAGAGACCAAGCAATTGCGTGGTAATCCTTTCTTCTTTTGTAAGAGGGTTAACAGGGCTGTAGCTCTTAAAAGCAATATCGTTTATCCATGCTTTATCGCCGAAATAATAAGTGCCATTTAAGGGCTGGTTATTTTTGATAACGGCCACACCACTATCTGTTATGGCATTTGGTAAATTTTTAGCGAACTGCAGGTGCCGGTACCGGATATCAATATTTTGTTCATAATTATAAGAAGCAAGGAAAAAAAACAATACCGGCAAACCGCTTGTAAGCAGCAACCTGGTTAACGACATTAATGTAAAACCATGGGCATAATTTACGTGTGCAAAAAAGCGGTTGGTAACATACTTGTAAAAAATACCCAGCACATATTTGCCCCATCTGTACACTGCAATACCGGCCACAACAACCAGCAATTGAAAAAGCCAAAGGACGAGCAAATTACCCCCATCCAGCAGGCGAAGGGCAGCAAGGTTTATAATTAAAACAAACACAAGCAGCAACCCGATTGTTATTCTTTTAAAATGGTAATTATCTTCCTGGTTGGTTTTTTTGTACTTTCTTGCAAACAACGTATTTAAAAAAACCGAACTGAAGGTTACCGAAAAAAGAAGGATAAACAGGTACGTTAAAATAGTACAAAAGTTAAAAAAAATGATGGCCAGTATAAGCAACGCTACATTGTTTATGGTGGCAATATTATACTGGTGATTGGCAGAAATTTTAGGGCCCACCCAGCTTGTATCAAATGACTGGTTTTTAAAAAATGACCTTTTAGAAGAAATAAGGAATATGCACAACAACTGGCAAATTAAAAAAGCAAACAGCAAAACAAGCATCGAAAAAGTGAAACTATAAATCTCCACATCCCTTGTCTCCTGGTAACTGGTATCTTCAAAAATAACCATAAAATAAGGCAGGTTATTTATTGGCCTTACATTTACCTTGTACTCATTGCTAAAATATTTTGTGGTAAACACCGCACTGGTAGCTGCTTCCAGGCAACCCTTTAATTTTTCTTTCTCTGTAAATTCTTCTACAAGGTTTTCATTTAAGTTACGGCTTACATCAGAATGGTAAAGCACTTTGCCATGGTCATCGGTTATGGCAAACTTAAACCCGGCAGGCAATACAGGCAAATGCAGGCTCTTCATATCAAAAGCAACGGCTGCTACTTTTACGCCTGGCACTGCAGATGGTATGGATAAAACAGAAGTAAACACACCGGTTGTCCATGAAGTAATCTGGTCGAGGTAAAAGGGCTGTGAAGGTTTGTTATCGAGCAGGTAACCATTTTGCCGTACGATGTTTTTAAAATAATCCCTTTGTGCAAAATTGCCATGCGGCGAATTAATATTGGCTGTTATCCAGTTCACCTCTTCAACCCCATCTGTATTTAACCAAAACACCCGGTCTATATTTGCCCCCTTTGCAATAGCACTTATTCTCTGTAAAGTATCATTTGTTTTTTTGTCTGCGTAAGCGATACTGTCTTTATCCAGCAGCACAATATTTTTAAATAACCCCTTTGGATTGGCACCGCATTCTTTATCAAGTAAAGTTAATTTTTGGTAGATGGAAGCCGTTTCCTTTTTAAAAGATTGAGTTATTTCCCGTGCCAGTGTGTCCATGGAATTTGGTGTGGTATCTGGCCTGAAGAGGGTATTGTATTTGAATGCCGTAAAAACAATCAGCGACATCAGCAGCATGGAAACTGCAAGGGCTGCGATACCATCGGTAATGGTAAGCCTGTCTGTATTGCCCATCTGGTAAAGCTTTATCCATGGATAAGCAACAATGGCAATAAGCACTACAGTTAGTAAAAGCAAAACAATTTGGGAAGGCAACTGATTTTTTTCCTGCTGATAATGTTTGCCCGAAAGCAGCCCCGTTACCACTAATTGCCGGTTTACCGTAATGCTTACCGGCTGAAAAAAAAGCTTGTAATCCTTGCCGCTTACATTAAGGCTTTTAATGCCCGAAGTTGCGATGCCACTTTTTTTGCCAGACAAACTATCGTTTAGCTGGGCAATGCCCGAGGAGAAATCTTCATATGCCACTTCACCATTATCAAATACAATGTATTGATCAAAAACACTGGGTGGCAAAAGGGATTTTATGAACTGGCTAAAGTTAAATGCAATGTTCATTTTATAAGTAAATGTGTCCCTTCCAATTATGGTATCAACAGACGCCCACAGCGTAAGCATTCGTTTATTATTATCGCCGGTAACAGTGTTGTTACTGTCTGTAGCAGTAGCGCTATACTTTTTTTCTACGGGATAAGATAAAGTAAATTGTTCCCTGCTATAACTTTTGATATACCCATCGATACCGGGTTGTTTGCTGATAAAAGCTTTCAGCAAATTATCCATTATGGCAATGCTGTTATCAATTTTTGCGTGGATGTTTTTATCAATATTCTGCAGCGACCTGAAGCGTTGCTCCTGCACACTTTTTTCATTTTGGGGAACATAAATAAAGAAATAGCCTGCACCCAAACATATCAGTACAATCAACGTAAGCAATACATCATTGCTGTTTTTGGCAAAAGAAAAATACTTCATTCAGGGGGTTTAAAATACTGTTTACCTAAAGGCTGTTAATATCAATACCAATAAAGATTTTGAAGTAAAAGGTTGTAAGAGGAGAATGGTATCCGAAGGATGAATTTTAAAAGATAAATCTAAATACATAAATCGGCATAACCTATACACACTATGCAGTATTTTTTATCTGCCCCGGCAGCCATATTGCAAAACTTAATGCATTAATAATATTGGCTGCCTGTATTTATAGGCCAATTTTACAGCTTTAATTATTTACTTTTTTGAACACAGATATTATAAACGCAAAAGACTTTGGCAAGAACTTTAAATGGGGCGTTGCTATTGCCGCCGCCCAAAACGAAGGGGCAGCAAATGCCGATGGCAAAAGCCCGTCTGTTTGGGATGCGTTTACAAAAGCAGGTAAGATAAAAGGGGGTGCAAAGCTTACCACGGCCTGCGATTTTTATTACCGGTATAAGGATGACCTGCTGCTGGTAAAGGCATTGGGCTTTACCGTCTTCCGCTTTTCCATTGCATGGACGAGGGTGCTTCCCGATGGCACCGGTAAGGTAAATAAAGAGGGTATTAATTTTTATCACAAGGTTATTGATGAATGCCTTAAGCTTGGGCTAACACCCTGTGTAACCCTTTACCACTGGGATTTACCGCAAGAACTGGAAGAGAAAGGTGGCTGGACAAACTACCTTATTATAAAATGGTTTAGCCGTTTTGTGACCGTTTGTGCAGAAGCCTATGGTGATAAAGTAAAGCAATGGATTGTTTTAAATGAGCCTTTTGCTTTTACAACCCTCGGCTATATGATTGGCAAACATGCACCGGGCAAAACAGGGCTTGTTAATTTTCTACCGGCAATACACCATGCTGCTATGGCGCAGGCAGAAGGCGGCCGCTTGCTGAGGCGCCTTGTCCCGCAGGCATACATCGGTACTACATTTTCATGCTCGCAGGTAATTCCTTACACCGATAAAAAAGAAGATGTAGCGGCAGCCAACCGCATTGATATTTTGCTGAACCGTTTGTTTATTGAACCTGCTTTGGGCAAAGGTTACCCTGCGGACAGCAGCTTCAATTTTTTGGATAAACTGCATATGCATAACAAAGTGTGGAAGTATACTGAACGCATGCAATTTGATTTTGATTTTATAGGATTGCAATACTATTTTCCGGTAACGGTAAAACACAACAGCTACATACCTATAGTGCAGGCTTCGGAGGTGAAAGCCCCGGCACGAAAAGTTCCTGTAACATCGATGGGTTGGGAAATAAATGCGGAAAGCTTTTATCGCACCATAAAAAAAATATGGCTGTACGGTGGCGTTAAAGAAATTATTATTACAGAAAATGGGGCGGCATTTAAAGATGAATTGAAGAACGGCGTAATCAACGATATGGAGAGAATAGCTTATTTTAAGGGGCATTTGCAGGCGGTGTTAAAAGCAAAAAGGGAAGGTGCCAACATAAAAGGATATTACACATGGACGCTGATGGACAACTTTGAATGGAGTGAGGGCTACCACCCAAAATTTGGCCTTGTGCATGTTGATGTAAAAACACAGTTGCGTACCATAAAAAATTCCGGTTACTGGTGGCGTGATTTTTTACAGGATACTAATAAGGGTTAACCTGACAACCTGTTGATTTTATAAACCAATACCCATTTGCTTTTGTTACTTCGCTTATGGATACCATTTTAATCGGCGACATTAATTATACACTGGAAGCGCTGGAAAAATATTGCTGGCAAAGATTATTGAATGCATCATTAAGTTACAAGGATGTACTTCATAACCCGGTGGTGGCAAACGTAAATATTCATGGGGTTAACATGCGTACAGTTGTTTTAAGAAAGGTATGGCCCGATGAAAAACAGCTTGCATTTAATACCGATATCAGAAGTGGAAAGTGGGCAGATTTTCAACAAGATAAAAATATAAGCTGGCTGTTTTATGATGGCCCTGGCAGGATGCAGATAAGGCTTGGCGGCATTGCGGCACTGCACCATGATGATGCCTTGGCAAACAATGCATGGGAAGCCAGCACCATGAGCAGCCGTAAAATTTATCTTGGGAAAAAAGGGCCATCCGCCCTTAGCAGTTTGCCTGTAAGTGGCTTGCCTGCTGCATTTGAAAGCAACGATCCTTCACCAGGGCAAAGCATGGAAGGACGCAAAAATTTTGGTTTGGTAACGGCAGACATACAATGGATGGAGTGGTTGTGGCTTAACAGCAAGGGGCACCGGCGGGCAACATTCAGTTATAATAGTGATAAAAGTTTGATAGCAAATTGGTTGGTGCCGTAGTCCGATCAATCTTCCAGCAACTTAATGCCGGTTTTTTCAAAAGCAATTTTATGCTCCCTGTACAGGTTGCCTGTCGTCATCTTGAATGTTTTTTTGCTCATGGCAAAAAAGCTATAAATATCATCGGGGCTGCTTTTATCATTGTAAGGCAGGTAACCATTATTTTCTTTCAGCAGCCGCAATACTTTTCCTGCCTCATCTTCTACCCTGCCATAACCAGGCTTACCTGCAGCCACATCAATCCTGAATTTATCTTCCTTATCATTACTTACCGGATATACCTTTTTGATAAAACCTGTAAACTTATCACCTACACCGATGTTGCGGTAAATTTCATTAAAGTGCAAAACACCGGTATGCTGGTTATTGATGATGCAAACGTAGCCAATATCTGTTCTGCGGTAAACGATCAAATCAACTACATCCATTTCCTTTACGGTTAATGTTTCGTTGCTGAGGTAAGGCTCCAGTTTTTCGGTTGCTGCAATGCGGCCTGTTTGTTCATCCAGGTAAATTTTTACCAGGTAATCGCCATTCACACGCATCTCAAATATCTGTTTGCTTTTAGGAACAAAAATATCCTTCATCAAACCTAAATCTAAAAAAGCCCCATGTGGTGTAACGGTAACTGCCCTTAGCTTTACAATATCGTCCAGCACCCCTTTTGGCTCCTGCGTGGTTGCAATTATCCTGTCTTCCCCATCATGGTATAAAAAAACTTTTAGTTCATCCCCAACTGATGTTGCGGTGGGCACAAACCTTTTGGGCAGTAAAATACCATCGCCACCATCATCCAGGTATACCCCAAAATCCACTGCACGTATCACTTTCAGGTGGTTGTATTTGCCTACTGCTATCATTCCAAAAAATTAAAAAGAAAAAAAATTACTGAACAGGCGTAAATAAACCATCCACAAAATCCTGTTTATCAAAAACCAGCAGGTCTTCTGCTTTTTCGCCTACGCCTATAAATTTTACCGGTATTTTAAACTGATGGGCTATGGCCAGCACCACGCCGCCTTTTGCCGTGCCATCCAATTTAGTAATGGTAAGCGCTGTAACATCTGTTGCTGCCGTAAAATGTTTGGCCTGCTCCAATGCATTCTGACCGGTACTTCCATCAAGTACCAGCATTACTTCATGTGGCGCTTCGGGTATCACTTTTTGGATAACCCTTTTTATTTTAGTAAGCTCGTCCATCAGGTAAGCCTTATTATGGAGCCGGCCTGCCGTATCAATAATGATGACATCCACATTTTTTGCAACACCGCTTATTACAGTATCATAGGCAACCGAAGCAGGGTCGCTGCCCATTTCTTTTTTTACAATCGGTACGTTTGTACGTTCGCTCCAAATGGTTAGCTGGTCTACTGCGGCAGCCCTGAAGGTATCTGCAGCACCCAACAAAACAGATTTACCGGCCTTTGAAAAGTTATGCGCCAGCTTGCCAATAGTAGTGGTTTTGCCAACGCCGTTTACGCCTACAACCAATATCACATGCGGCTTATGGCCTGTGGGCAAAGCATAATTTTCATATCTGGTATCCTGCGGTGCAGATACCATAATGTTTTGTATCTCCTGCTTCAGTATGCCGTTCAGTTCATTTGTGTTCAGGTATTTATCTTTGGCTACCCTGCTTTCAATCCTGTTGATAATTTCCACCGTTGTTTCAATACCCACATCGGCACCTACCAATGCCTCTTCCAAATTATCCAGCACTTCTTCATCTACTGTGCTTTTACCGGCTATGGCCTTGGTTATCTTACTAAAAAAACCATCCCTGGTTTTTTGCAGGCCTTGTTCCAGTGTTTCCTGATGTTGTTTTTTACCAAAAAGTTTATCAAAAAGTCCCATATCCTAACCTCCCGTACGGAGGATTTTGTTTGTTGGTTAAGCCCTGCAACCCCTTATTATGAATGCCAAAGGGTTGGGATAAAATTAAGAAAGCTGTTCCGATATAATCAGAACAGCTTAAAATATATTAATCATCAGCTTTTTGCTTACTGGGCTAAATAATCTTTAACCTTGTCTTTATGGATGATAGACTCTTTAAAAGTGTAGGCACCGGTTTTAGGGCTGCGTACTGCACGTATTACTTTTGTCCAGTTTTTTGCATCCGCTGCGGCTTTGGTATCCTTGATTTTAGCATTCTTTGAAGCTGCTTTTGCCATGGTAGTTAATTTGAAAAATTTGAAAATTTGAAAACCTGAAAATCGCTTTACCTTTTGTAATATTAATTTTCATTTTCCTATCAGCACACTGAGAAATTATTTTATCTCTTTATGAACAGTAACCTTTTTAAGGATGGGGTTAAACTTTTTTAACTCCAAACGCTCAGGTGTATTTTTCTTGTTCTTTTTAGTAATATACCGGCTGGTACCTGGCTTGCCACTAGCTTTATGCTCAGTGCATTCCAAAATAACCTGAACCCTGTTACCTTTCTTTGCCATTGTCTTTTATTTTGTTACCCACTCCTTTTAAGGAACAGGCAGGTTTAAATTTTTTCGCCTGCAGCCCTCAGTTGCTTTACAACTGCGAACAAGCCATTTTTATTGATCGTCCTGATAGCTTCTGAAGAAACTTTCAATACCACCCATTTATCTTCTTCAGCCAAAAAGTAACGCTTGGTTTGCAAATTGGGCAAAAACCTGCGTTTAGTCTTAATATTTGAATGGGAAACTTTATTACCCGTGATAGGCTTCTTTCCGGTTACCTGACATACTCTGGCCATTGTACTTATTTTTTGGACGGCGAAGGTAAGGAACAAATTTGATTTTTAAAGAATGAATAAAGGTTTTTTTACGGGATGCCTGTAAATATTTTTATCTGTTTCCAAAACGGGATGTTTTAAAATGCCGGCAGGCGGCTGTTTACATACCACAGCCTGAAGGTTTGCAATACCACCGCCGCAAAAATGAGCGTAACGCCTGCATAAAAATGCACGTTAAGCGATTTGTTTTCGCCAAAGAAAATAAAGGCAAGCACAATGCCGTACACAGGCTCCAGGTTATAAGTTAGCGTTGCCGTAAATGGCGAAATTTTTTTTAATGAATTGAGTTGCAGGTAAAAACAAAATACCGTGCAAACCCACGCCAGTACCAGCAGCCACATCCAATCCCCTGCCGTTGGAATATAATAGCCTGCCGGAAAAAGCCTGATATAAAATGGGATAAGCACTGTTAGGGCAAGCAACCCTCCCCCTAATTCGTACAGCGTTAAAATACCGGGTTCAAATTTTGTAACCAGCTTTTTATTAAAGATGGGAAACAAGGCACTGCAAATAGCCGATAAAATGCCAAACGCAATCCCCAATTTGTACTGCGGGTGAAAATCAAAAATAATGTAGATGCCTGCAATGGCCATTATGCCCAGCAACACCTCTGCCGCCCTGATGGGCCTTTTAAAAATAACCGGTTCAAAAAAGGAGGTAAAAAAACCAGAGGCCGACAAGCATATCAACCCAATAGAAACATTTGCATATTTAATGCTGCCGTAAAAAAATACCCAGTGTACGGCCACTATGACCCCTACCGCACCAATTTGTACTGCGTCTTTTATGGGCAGGCGTTTTAATTGCTTTGTAAAAAATAACAAAGCTATTAATGTAAGTACTGTTATCGCCAACCGGTACCATACCAGCATGCCTTCATTAAGCCCGATTAGTTTGCCCAATATGGCCGTAAAGCCCGCCAGGAAAACCGCAACATGTAATTGTATAAAAGCTTTTCTCATCCGGCGCAAAGATAAGGTTTGGGCTTGCTGGCTTTGCCTTACGGCAGATAATCTTTGGTAGTAGCAACGCCCTGCAAATGCATGATATCATCAACAAGGATAAATCGGTAAGGCATTGAAATATTTTTAAACCTGAAAAATCAAGTGTTGCAGCAAACAAATTCCATGCTGCCCAAAACATCCCAGGGCAAAAATTTTACTTACTTTCTCAGTGAAAGGTTTAGCAGATAAACTTATTATTTACCTTCGCAACCTCATGACAGAAAAAATTTTAATACTTGATTTTGGTTCTCAATACACACAGCTGATCGCAAGGGCGGTTAGGGAAGCCAGTGTGTATTGTGAAATAATACCCTACAATAAAGCCATAGTTTTTGGGGCAGAACTGAAAGGGATTATTTTATCAGGATCGCCATTTTCTGTAAATGAAGCCAATGCGCCCATGGTGGATATTACAGCCCTGGCAGATAAAGTGCCCGTATTAGGTGTTTGTTACGGGGCACAGTTAACTGCAAAACTATTTGGTGGCGTTGTAGAAAAAAGTGATAAAAGGGAATACGGCAGGGCCAAATTAGAAACCGTAAAAAAAGATACCTTGTTAAAAGATGTAGCGCTAACCAGCCAGGTTTGGATGAGCCACAGCGATACCATAAAACAATTGCCACAAGGCTTTGATATTTTGGGCACTACCGAAAGTATACCGGTAGCAGCTTTTATGCGGACCAGTGCCGGATGTCCTTTATACGGCCTGCAGTTTCATCCTGAAGTGTACCATAGTACCGAAGGCAAAACCATCTTAAAAAACTTTTTAACCACAGTTTGCGGCTGTTTGCAAGATTGGACGCCAGCGCATTTTATTAATGATACCGTTGCTGCCTTAAAAGAAAAAATTGGCAATAAAAGGGTTATTATGGCACTTAGCGGCGGCGTTGACAGCACCGTTGCTGCAACCCTTATCCACAAAGCCATTGGCAGCAACCTGTTTGGCATATTTGTAGACAATGGCGTGTTGCGCAAAAACGAATTTGAAGAAGTTTTAAAAACGTACGACGAACTGGGGCTTAATGTAAAAGGCATTGATGCCAGAGAACACTTCTACTCCCGGTTGGCGGGCAAAACAGACCCGGAAGAAAAAAGAAAAATTATTGGCGGCGGCTTTATAGAAATATTTGACCAGGAAGCTAAGCGCATAGAAGACATTGATTTTTTAGGACAGGGCACTATATATCCGGATGTGATTGAATCGGCCTCTGTACATGGGCCATCTGTTACCATAAAATCCCACCACAATGTTGGGGGGTTACCGGCCACTATGAAGCTATCGCTGGTAGAACCTTTACGTTCTTTATTTAAGGATGAAGTACGGAAAGTAGGTGTGGAATTGGGTTTGCCGCATGATATGCTTTTTCGCCACCCGTTTCCAGGCCCGGGTTTGGGCATCCGCATTTTAGGGGACATTACCCCGGAAAAGGTACGGTTATTGCAAGATGCTGATGCGATTTATGTAAATGGATTGAAAAGGGCAAACCTCTATTCCAGTGTATGGCAGGCAGGTACCATTTTATTGCCGGTTAAAAGTGTAGGGGTAATGGGCGATGAACGGACGTATGAATTTACCATTGCATTAAGGGCAGTAACTTCAGTTGACGGGATGACGGCAGACTGGGCACATTTGCCTTATGAATTTTTAGCAGATATTTCAAACGAAATCATCAATAATGTAAAAGGTATCAACCGTGTGGTGTACGACATCAGCAGTAAACCACCGGCCACTATCGAATGGGAATAATAACTGTTGTTCCGCTAAAGCTTACCCTTATAAAATTGCCTAAAGAAAATATTATGACAACGTTTTTTACTACTGAAAAGAGTAGCCGCTTTTTGCTGCCGGTTTTGTGTATCCTTTTCTCAACCGGTTTTCATTTGCAGGCCGCAGCCCAAAAAGATACAACAACCAAAACTTACCGGGTTGGCATTTTTGCCCCGCTTTACCTGGATACTATTTTTACTGCCAATGGTAACATCCGCTTTAAAGATGGCCTGCCAAAATTTATGACCCCCGGACTTGAATTTGTACATGGTGCCCAAATAGCACTGGACTCCATGAAAACCGGAAGCTATAATGTGGAGGCCTTTATCTACGATACAAAATCATACACCCAATCCATAACAGACCTTTTGGTAGATAAAAAACTGGATACCCTGGATATGCTGATTGGTTCTGTAAAAGATATTGAGTTCAGGCAACTGGCAGATTTTGCTAAAAACAAAAACATCCCTTTTATTTCCGCAACCTATCCCAATGATGGTGGCACTACCGCCAACCCTTACCTGGTAATTATGAACTCTACCTTAAAAGCACACTGCGAAGCCATATTCAGTTACCTGATACAAAACCATGGGGCAGATAAAATCTTCTTATGCCGTAAAAAAGGGGTGCAGGAAGATAAGGTGGCCAGCTATTTTAAAATGATTAATGGGCAGGAAGGAAAGCCATTGCTTGATATACAAACTTTAAACTTTGACAGCACGGTTGCTGAAGGGCTGCTAAAAGCAAAATTAGACAGCAACCGGCAAACCGTAATTATCGGTGGTTCGCTGGATGAACCCTTTGCCACAAGCCTTACTGATGCCTGCTTTGGGCTTCATGATGCCTACCCGGTTACACTATTGGGCATGCCCAACTGGGACAACTTTAAGGCCTTTACCAAAAGGGATGCCTATGAAGATTTTCCTATTTATTTTACATCACCCTACTTTAACAGCAAATGGGATAATTACAGTAAGATGGTAAATACGGCGTATACCAAAAAATATAAAGGCAAAGCATCGGATATGGCGTTTAAAGGTTTTGAAAGCACTTATCTTTTTATCAGCCTGCTAACAAAATACCCTGGTACCATCATGGCACATCTGAATGAAAAATCAGCGAAGGTATTTTGTGATTATAACTTCAGGCCGGTAACCCTTAAAAAAGATGGCACCACCCCCGATTATTTTGAGAACAAGCACTTGTATTTTGTGCGGATAATGAATGGCACAGTATCAAAGGCCTGGTAAAATTTTTCTTCCATAAACTTATAAAGCCTGCGGTTGCAGGCTTTTTGCATAATGATAACCCATCTAAACATTAAGCAACAATAATTGTAATTACCCCGGTAACCTCACTGTTATGCCGCATAAAAAATTAACGCTTCCACAAAAAATTTGCATCATTTGTAACCGCCCATTTACCTGGCGAAAAAAGTGGCAGAAAAATTGGGAAGAAGTGAAGTATTGCAGCGACAGGTGCAGGAATAATAAAATAGCATCTAAATCATTATCGTAAGAATGTTAACCAGATTGGTGGATGATGTATGAGGGTTTCAAAATATAATTTCTCATTTTTAAATACTGCAATGCCCCTTATTGAATTTACGGATAAAGGCCTTTACTGCAGGCAGGGTAATTTTTATATTGACCCCTGGAAGCCTGTTGAAAAAGCCATCATAACCCATGCCCACAGCGATCATGCCCGTGGCGGTAGCAGTTATTATTTATGCCATCATCTTACCAAACCGTTATTACAATTGCGCCTTGGCGATAACTTTTATGAAAGCGCAGATTGGGGCGAACCCGTATTTATAAATGGCGTAAAAGTGAGCTTGCACCCGGCAGGCCACATCATTGGCTCCGCACAAATAAGGGTTGAATATAATGGTGAAATATGGGTGGCAAGTGGCGACTACAAAACAGAAAATGACGGCTTAAGCGGTGCTTTTGAACCGGTAAAATGCCATACGTTCATTACCGAATCAACCTTTGGTTTGCCCATATACACCTGGAAAAAACAGGCCTCCATTTTTACCGATATAAAAAACTGGGTGGCGCAAAACATAGCCGCTAAGAAAACAAGTGTATTGGTTGCATACAGCCTTGGCAAAGCACAACGGGTACTAATGCCACTCTCGCAAATGGGGGTACCCGTGTATGTACATGGCGCCGTTTGGAATGTGCACCAGGCCCTGGTAAACAGCGGCTGGAATTTACCGGAAGTAAAAAGGGTAACACCGGAATCTACCAAAGAAGAACTGGCAGGTAATATTGTAATAGCACCGCCCAGCGCCGATGGCACGCCATGGATGAAAAAATTTTATCCTTACAGCACCGGCATTTGCAGCGGGTGGATGCAGGTAAGGGGCAATGCAAGAAGGCGCAACACGGATGCAGGTTTTGCCCTTAGCGACCATGCAGATTGGGATGGTTTACTGCAAGCCGTTAAAGCCACCGGTGCCCAAAAAGTATTTGTTACCCATGGTTTTCAATCTGCCTTTAGCCGGTTTTTAAATGAGCACGGCATTGAAGCAGGCGAAGTAAAAACAGAATATGGCGGAGAAGAAGAAGAGAATAAAACACCGGAAGAAAGTGGGCCGGAAAAAGGAGTTGATGATATTACAGAAATAGAAAACGAAAATTAAAAATCATCTTAACAGCAACACTCTAAATTTTTATAACAGGGTTTTCTTCCCGGCTTAGCATGAAACAATTTGCCAAACTTGTAAATATTTTAGGTACCAGTACCAAAACAAACGACAAGCTGCAAGCCTTGCAGGATTACTTTGCCATAGCGCCTGATAAAGATAAAATTTGGGTAATAGCCATCTTTAGCGGCAGGCGGCCAAAGCGCATTATTAACTCTACTATTTTGCAAGGCTGGTGTATTGAAATTGCTGGCATTGCCCCATGGCTTTTTGATGAATGTTACCATACTGTTGGCGACCTGGGAGAAGCCATTGCTTTGCTTTTGCCAGATATAGAAGAAGGGGAAAGCCTTACCGAAGAACATTCACTTTCTTATTATTTAGAAACTTTTATACGCATTGAAAAAGAAGAAGAGGCCATAAAAAAACAGTTTATTGTTAATGGCTGGCAGCATATGGACCGCAACGAAAAGTTTGTTTTCAATAAGCTCATCACCGGTGGTTTCAGGATTGGCGTTTCGCAAACCATGATGGTAAATGCCCTGGCAAAATCCATTAAAATTTCTTCGTCCATTATTGCACACCGCATCAGTGGCAACTGGGACCCTGCCACAACTGCCTTTACAGGTTTATTGAGTGAAGATGGGGCTGCTACTGATTTTTCTAAGCCCTATCCTTTTTACCTGGCCTATGCCGTAGATGAAGATTTTAAAAACCTGGCCGAAGAAAACCAATGGCAGGCCGAGTGGAAATGGGATGGCATAAGAGGGCAGATTATTAAACGCAATAATGATTTTTTTGTGTGGAGCCGGGGTGAAGAACTGATGACAGAAAAGTTTCCGGAATACAGTGCATTTAAAGATGCGTTGCCCGAAGGCACGGTGATAGATGGGGAGATAATCAGCCTTGCAACGCCTGCGGAAAATGGCATTTTCAGGCCATTACCTTTTGCTGCATTACAAACCAGGATTGGCAGAAAAAATATCACCAAAAAACAATTAACCGAAGCTCCGGTTGGTTTTATAGCGTATGATTTATTGGAACACCATGGTGAAGATATCCGTCAGCAACCCATGTTACAGAGGAGGCAAATGCTGGAAACAATCATTAAAGAAACCAACCATCCGGCCATACATATTTCGCCGGTAATTGATTTTAAAACCTGGGATGAATTAAAGCAAATACGCACCGGCTCCAGGGATATGGGCAGCGAGGGCATCATGCTCAAAAGAAAAGATAGTGTGTACCAGGTAGGCCGCAAAAGGGGCGATTGGTGGAAGTGGAAAATTGATCCCCTCACCATTGATGCAGTAATGATTTACGCACAAAAAGGCCATGGCCGTAGAAGCAACCTTTATACGGATTATACTTTTGCAGTAAAAGATGGCGACAAACTGGTACCGTTTACCAAAGCCTATAGCGGCTTAACCGATAAAGAATTTGCCCAGGTAGATTCGTTTGTCAAACGAAATTCCATCGAAAAATTTGGCCCGGTGCGTACCGTAAAACCGGAGCTTGTTTTTGAAATCGCTTTCGAAGGCATAGCCGCAAGCAACCGCCACAAAAGCGGCGTGGCACTACGTTTCCCAAGGATGGGCCGTTGGCGGCATGATAAAAATGCATCAGAAATAAACACCCTTGATGACCTGAAAGAAATGCTGCAAACCTACACGGGCCAGGGGTTAAAGCCTGATGAAAAAGAAAACTTGTGATTAAAATTAGTGAGATGGGATTGTAATTATTTAAGGCTTCTATCGATGGGACGAAAAAAAAAAGACATTAAGAAAATTATTACAAATGCCCATCAGGTATTTTAAAAATTATAACTAAACACTACACCCGCCAAAACCCATTATGGCGTAAATTGAAAACATGAAAAAGTTAATTGTATTGTTTATCATTATAACAGGTTGTATGGCATTTGTAACTATCAGCAGCCGGTTTAATGATGGTGAAAAACCTGAATTTATTAACCCCAGCAAACAAAGGCCTGGCGATGCTGCCAAAGGTTATGCATATCTAACAACAGGCGACTATATTAAGAGTGGTATACCGTATAATTTGTTTTTAATGGGTGCCGCAAAAGATACCAGTAACCTTTTAAACCGCACGGGCAACAACAAAAATATACCCCCTGATTTTACTGCGGTAAAAGCACCCAACGGCGAGCTGATTGTGGCGCCCAATTGTCTGCAATGCCATGCCCAGGTTTTTGATGGCAAACTCGTTGTTGGCCTTGGCAATGCCCTGGCAGATTATACTATTAACCGACAAAATACCGCTCTGTTTGCCGAGCAATTCCTAAAAAACTTAAAAGGCGAAAATGCCAAAAAATATGATGCTGCTAAATATTTTTTAACTGCCATTAAAACTGTAGCGCCAGATCTTATCACCACCACAAAGGGCGTTAACCTGGCAGACGCACTTGCAGCATTGCTGGTATCCCACAGGAATGCACAAACGCTGGAATGGAGCGAAAAAAGTTCCTTTACATTGCCCACAGAAATGATACCTACAGATGTGCCTGCATGGTGGCTGCTCAAAAAGAAAAATGCCATGTTTTACAATGGTTTTGGCCGGGGCGATTTTGGCCGGTTTTTAATGGGCAGTAATTTACTTACCGTAAAAGATACAACTGAGGCCAACGAAGTAGACAGCCATTTTAACGATGTGCTCGCTTACATTAATTCTATACAAGCACCCAAATATCCCAGGGCAATAAATACCACTATGGCCAATGATGGCAAGGTTATTTTTATGGCCACCTGCAAAAAATGCCATGGCACATACGGCGATAACGGCATATACCCCAACTTGCTGATACCCGAAAACATTATTAAGACAGATTCCGCTTTATACACTTCCAACTACAGCAACCCGCAAATGGTAAACTGGTTCAACAACAGTTGGTTCAGCAGTGGCAGCCACCCGGCAAAGCTGGTGCCGTACCGGGGTTACATCGCCCCGCCGCTTGATGGTGTTTGGGTTACAGCACCCTACTTTCACAATGGTTCCGTACCCAATTTAGAGGCGGTGCTCAACAGCAAAAAGCGCCCTAAATATTGGAAGCGGGGCTTTACAGCACCCGGTTATAATTATGAAATACCGGGCTACAATTTTGAAGTTAAGGATGCCCCCGGCAACAACGAAGTGTACAACACCACCCAAAAAGGTTTCAGTAACCAAGGCCACTATT
Source organism: Ferruginibacter sp. (assembly GCA_965249755.1). Lineage (GTDB taxonomy): Bacteria > Bacteroidota > Bacteroidia > Chitinophagales > Chitinophagaceae > Ferruginibacter. The sequence continues at coordinate 4,159,222 of CBDFMT010000004.1, read as the reverse complement.
TCGGCGATAAATTATCAGAGACAGATCGCCGTTCGGTAATAGAATATTTAAAAACATTATAGGCATTATTGTTTACCAGCCAACAACCCTGATGTGGCCTCATTGGCGTCGCACCAGTCAACAGTTGTTTTTCAATGTAACTTTAATTGCCGTATTTATTAACCGTTAATCCGCATTGGAAGTGTATAGCATTTGAGGCTTTTATGGCGCCTGTTTTAAACACTTTACAATCCTTCTAAAATTCTTTTGTGGAAACCTGCACTTCCGGTATCTCACAAAAAAATTTAATTATGAAAAAATTACTCGTCAGCTTTTTAGTCCTTGGCTTAGCAAATTTTTGTGTTGCCCAAACAGCAGCCAAAAACAGTGAAATAAAGTTTACGCCACCGGTAATAAAAAAAAACAAACAGGTGCGAAAGACAACCCATGTAAGTACCGTAAAATTTACACCACCAGTTATTGAAAACGACGATGAAGTTACCTTTACACCACCGGTTATCAAAAAGAACAAAGCAACGAAAAAAACGCAAACGGTAAAATTTACGCCACCCGTTATAGTTAAAGACAATTAATAAATATTCCTCGGCTTTGGCACTTGCTTTTATCCCAAAGCAGGTGCTATTTTTATTTCAAAATCTGCACTGCATAAGCCTCTAATTTAGTTTGTGTTCATCCTTGTTTTAAAAGTATTATCCCCGCTACTGCTGCATATGGTAACATTTATTTATTAAAATTCCCCGTTCAGTAAATCACGCCCTTTTTATAACTTACAACAAATAAAAAAGGTATGCAGACCGCCTTACATCCACCAAAAAATATTTACGAAGTTTGGGAAGTCCTGCCGGAAGGGAACCAGTGCCAATTGATCAATAATAATTTAATCATGGGTCCAGCACCTTACGATATTCACCAGGTAGTGTTAAATAAAAATCAACAATATCCTGTATAATTTTCTCAGCAAAAAACCTGTTGGCGAAATCCGTATTGCCCCTTATCATGTACATTTTTCAAGACAAAATATTTTTCAGCCAGATTTAGTTTTTATAGCCAAAAACAACCTTGGAAAAATTGAACCAAAAGGGTTAATTAGCGCACCCGATATTATCGTGGAAGTATTATCACCCGGTACAGCACACATTGACCTGGGCGAAAAAAAGAATGTGTATGAACAATATGGCGTTAAGGAATATTATGTCGTTTCACAGATAGTAAGCTTGTGAAAACTCTTATTTTAAAGGACGGCATCTTTGTAGAAGTAAAAAGTTCTACAGGAATATTTTTTTCTGCCCTGCTTGCCACAGATATACAATTCTAAACAATTGCCCGGCCGCTTATTTTTAATTATAAGGCCATCTATAGCAATCAACCTTTAGCTTTTTATCGTGCCTTACAACTTACCAAACATCTTCTTGTTATAGCTTTGGATAATTTCACACTTACAAGGCAAAGCAACAAATTATTGAAACTACAATCCACCAAAGGATATATCATTATTAAGGATTGGCTTGTTACAAAAGGCCACGAGCCTTTTCTGTTCCAGGAGCAGGCATGGCAGGAAATCATCCTCGGCAACAGCGGGCTGGTAAATGCACCTACCGGTTGCGGTAAAACGTTTTCTGTTTTTTTAGGCGCCGTCATCAGTTTTATAAACAGCCATCCGGATACCTATCAAACCAAAACAAAAAACAGTGTACAGTTAATATGGATAACACCATTAAGGGCATTGGCAAAAGATATTGCCCGGGCAATGGAGGAAGTAATAGCTGAACTGGGCATGGCCTGGAAGGTTGGCATACGCAATGGGGATACCTCCATCAGCGACCGCCAAAAACAAAAAAGGCTGATGCCGGAAGTGCTCATTATCACACCAGAAAGCCTGCACCTTTTGCTGGCACAAAAAAATTACCCGGAAGTTTTTACCAGCCTCAAAATTATAGCGGCAGATGAATGGCATGAGTTGCTTGGCAGTAAACGGGGTGTGCAGGTGGAGCTTGCCCTGTCAAGGATTGTGGGTATTAAGCAGCAGCTTGCTTTAAAAAATGACGCCAACCAATCCCTTTCCATTTGGGGTATTTCTGCAACCATCGGCAACCTGCAGCAGGCCAAAGAGGTATTGCTTTTTCCGCTTGCGGGCAATGGGCGGCCAGGCGGTAAAACCATAAAAGCCATCATCAATAAAAAGATTGAAATAGAATCTGTAATACCGGATGAAATTGAGAAATATCCCTGGGCCGGCCACCTCGGCATTAAGTTGGTTGAAAAAGTAATACCCATCATCAACAACAGCAAAACCACCCTGATTTTTATCAACACCCGTGGCATGACGGAGCGTTGGTACCAGGCACTGCTTTCGGTTGCACCAGAACTTTCCGGCGCCATCGCCCTGCACCATGGCAGCATAGAACAGGATTTAAGGCTTTGGGTAGAAGACAACCTGCATACCGGAAAACTGAAAGCCGTGGTGTGTACCGCAAGCCTGGATTTAGGGGTGGATTTTCGCCCTGTTGATACTGTGGTGCAGGTAGGTTCGCCCAAAGGTGTTGCAAGGTTTTTACAAAGGGCAGGCCGAAGCGGCCACCAGCCAAATGCTACCAGTAAAATTTATTTTCTGCCCACACATTCACTGGAGCTGGTAGAAGCTGCTGCCCTGAAAGAGGCCATCAGCAATACTTTTATTGAAAGCCGGGAGCCGATGGTATTAAGTTTTGATGTGCTGGTACAGTACCTGTGCACACTCGCTGTATCGGATGGTTTTATTCCGGAGATAATTTATAAGGAGATAAAAAAAACGCATTGCTACAGCAGTATCACAGATAATGAGTGGCAGGAAATCCTGTTCTTTTTAACCGCCGGAGGTGCTGCCCTGCAGCAGTATGACGAGTTTAAAAAAATTGAAATTACGGATGGCATTTACCGCATTACCAACCGGCGTATGGCTATGCGCCACCGCATGCATATTGGTACAATTGTTAGCGATGCCATGCTGAAAGTAAAATTTTTAAGCGGCGGCTATGTGGGTGTTATTGAAGAATTTTTTATCAGCCGTTTGCAACCGGGTGACGTGTTTACGCTGGCAGGCCGCAACCTTGAATTCATCATGATAAAAGACATGACGGCGGTAGTAAAAAAATCAACCTCCAACAAATCGATTGTACCAAGCTGGAACGGTGGCCGCATGCCGCTGAGTGCCAACCTCGGCTTCATGCTCCGCAAAACATTTGATAAGGCCTTTCGCATGAACGGGCTTGCGTTAACCAAAAAAGAACAGGCAAACGAGCCCGAACTTACGGTACTTAAACCGTTGTTCGACCTGCAGGAAAACCTCTCCCACATTCCTAAAGAAAATGAACTGCTGATAGAACATATTGAAACCAAAGATGGGTTTCATCTTTTTGTATATCCTTTCGAAGGCAGGCTTGTGCATGAGGCAATGGCGGCCATACTTGCTTACCGCATCAGCCGTATTACCCCCATCACTTTTTCATTTGCCATGAACGATTATGGTTTTGAATTATTGAGCGATCAGCCCATTCCGGTGGATGATACCAATGTGTATGAACTTTTTAACCCGGACGATTTGCTGGCCGATATCCAGCGTTCGGTAAACAGCATTGAAATGGCCAAACGAAAATTCAGGGATGTGGCGGTAATTGGCGGGCTTATTTTTCAGGGCGTGCCTGGCGAACGCATCAAAACAAAACATTTGCAAAACAGTGCCAGCCTGCTGTTCAGCGTTTTTAGCGAATACGATAAAAACAATATTTTACTAAGGCAGGCTTACCAGGAAGTGCTGGACCAGCAGATGGAGGAAGTACGTTTGCGCAATATGCTGGAGCGGATCCAAAAAGGTAATATCGTTATCACTTTCCCGGAACGGCTTACCCCGTTTTGCTTTCCACTAAAGGTAGACAGTATGAGGGAAAACCTCTCATCTGAAAAATTGGAAGACAGGGTTAAGCGCATGCAGGCACAACTTAACCGCTTATAAAAACTGCCGGTTTTTTAATCTTTTACTGATTAAAAAACCGGCAGTTGAACAATTAAAATTTATTACCAAAAAGAGGCCTTCTTAATAAACTAAATATTTGCGCTGCACCAGATAAAGCACAATAAAAATAATAGGGAACAGCAATGCCGCTAAACCGAAACCACTAAACATACCCATACCCATAAAAATTATTCCTCCTATTAATGGCAATACTTCGCCCACCAGCCAAAGCATAAAACCCTGCTTTTTTAACTTGCGCATTTCAAGGGCACCATACAGGCACAATGCACAGCCCACAAGGGTTAGCAGCAAAATAGGCAATTTGTTTTCCATCGATTTTCTTGACATTTCAAGCATCTCCGGGCCCATCATGCCTTTTGCCCAGGCAGGTGCATCGCCCATTTTTCCTTGTGCATCCTGTAATGTTTTGTAAGATTTATCGGCATTAATGTAAGTCCAGAACCCACCTATAAAACCCAGGGCACAGCCTATAAAAGTTAAAATAGTAAGCACATTTAACCCTGAGGGCAATGTGGGTTTTTCGCCATCTGCAAAGTCGAGTACGTTGGTTGAGTTAGAGTCAGTCATAAATAATTTTTTAGCCAAAGTAACCACTTATTTTTTTATTTCAAAACCATTCAACCGGAAGTTTGTACTGCTACACCAATTACTTTTGCGCCAATGCAAACAGTTACCCCACATGTTATATTAAACAATACTTTTTTGTTATCGCCAGACAGATGTATGTTTTGGCAAGAAGAACAAACACTGATCCTGTCAGACCTTCACCTTGGTAAAACAGGCCACTTCCGCAAAGCGGGCATTGCCGTGCCGCAAGCAGTTTTTAAAGAAGATATGCAATGCCTTGTAACGCAGTTACAGGTTTTTAAGCCACGGCAGGTAATTATTATCGGCGATATGTTCCATAGCGAAAGCAATAAAGAGCATGACTTCTTTTTAAAATGGCGGCAGGATTTTGAAGCCTTGCCCATTCACCTGGTAAAAGGTAACCATGATATTTTAAAAGAAACCTGGTACGCACTTGCCGGCATCACCATACACAAATGCGAAATGACGGTAGGCAATTTTGTTTTTGTACATGATGTGGATGATTGCACCGTGCCCCAAGCCGGCTATGTATTCAGCGGGCATATACACCCATCCGTTACCGTACGTGGGCTTGGCAAACAATCGCTGAGCTTCCCCTGTTTTTATTTTGGTAAAACCTTTGGCGTAATGCCCGCCTTCAGTAAGTTTACCGGCACCTATATGATTGAACCAAAAGCCGGTGAAGCTGTTTTTGCTTTGGTAAAGCAAACCATCATTCCCATTTCATGACGGACAAGATTTTAAAAATTGCCTTCGACCCTATCTATGCACATCCGCTGCCGGAAGGCCACCGCTTTCCTATGCTGAAGTACGAGCTGATACCGGCGCAGTTGCTGCATGAAGGCAGCATTACAACTGCCAACCTTTTTGCACCAGCAGTTTGCCCGGATGAAATTGTTTTATGGACCCATGATGCAGCTTACCTGCAGCGTTTGCACAACCAAACTTTATCGGCCAAAGAGCAGCGCCATATTGGTTTTCCGCAATCACCAGCATTAACCCAAAGGGAACTTATTATAGCGCAGGGCACCATTGATTGCTGCCACTATGCAATGCAAAACGGTGTGGCATTAAATGTAGCAGGTGGCACACACCACGCCTTTAAAGACCATGGTGAAGGTTTTTGCATGCTGAACGATATGGCCATTGCTGCCAATTATTTACTTAAAAATAACCTGGCAAAACAGATACTTATTATTGATCTTGATGTACACCAGGGCAATGGCACTGCCCGTTTGTTTCAGGATGAAAACAGGGTGTTTACTTTTAGCATGCACGGCGAACACAACTATCCTTTTCACAAAGAAAAAAGTGATTTGGACTTGCCTTTAAAAGATGGGACTGCAAATGATTTGTATCTCCGTTTATTACAAGAAACCTTACCCAAATTGTTACAAGAAGTGCAGCCAGATTTTGCTTTCTATTTATCAGGCGTGGACATTTTAAATACAGACCGTTATGGCAAATTAAAAGTTACACCAGAAGGTTGCCGCCAGCGTGACGAATATGTTTTTACACTGTTGCACCAAAACAAAATCCCCTGTGCAGTATCTATGGGCGGTGGCTACAGTGCCGATGTAAAAATAATTGTAGCGGCGCACTGCAATACCTTTCGTGTGGCGAAGGATGTATACTTTTTGTAAGCAAACACAGGATTTTTGGTGCAGTACAAATCAATATGGCACTGCATTTCCATCGCATTTATCTAACTGATTAATTTTACCGTAACCTTTCATAAAAAATAAACTGCATCCTTTATTAATTTAAGATCAATTACTGTATGGCAGCAAAAATCTGTACACCGCAACATAATTTTCTACCTACATTTGGTTGAAAAAAATAGCAATGCAAATAATCATCCGCTCTTTAAATAATGCAGATGCTGCCTTGATAGCAAACCTTATTTTACCCATTCAGCAGATAGAATTTAATGTACCCATAACTTTAAAAGATCAGCCGGATTTGCTGGATATTGAAACCTGTTATTTAAAAGATGGTGGTAATTTTTGGGGGGCTTTTTGCGATGAAAAATTGGCTGGCACCATTGCTTTAATACATGCCGGGCCAAATACGGGCGTGATAAGAAAAATGTTTGTAGACAAAGCATTTAGGGGTGGCGAAAACAACATTGCCCAGCGGCTTTTTGAAACACTGATTACCTTTTGCAAAATGAATGCGATAACCAACATTTATTTGGGTACCGTAAACGTAATGAAAGCAGCCCACCGGTTTTATGAACGCAACGGCTTTAAAGAAATACAGAAAGGTAAGCTGCCTTCCTATTTTCCGTTGATGGTAAACGACAATGTTTTTTATCACTTGCAATTGAACTGATTAGACACGGTAACTATTGAACATATTAATTGTAAATTAACAAGACCATTTAAATCCTGCACATTATAATACCCGGCCTATGTTATACCACTATATAAAAATCCAAACGCTGATAGCGTTACTGGTAGTTGCCATTTTTCTTATTTCATGTACCCCGTCTGCGAAGGTAGCTGCAAGAAAGACATTTGCTAATAATGGTACAATTCCTATTTCTGCAATACCGGATTCGGTTTTGCAAAACAAAGGGATAACAAAAATTATTTTATCACCAGGCTGGATAATGGAAGGCCCATTAAGTGGGCCTGATGCGCCGGCAAGAAATAACATTACCGTATTGCCGGATGGGATTTGCCAATTAAAAAAACTAACGGTACTTTATTTGGCAATGAACGATATTAAAGAACTGCCAGCTTGTTTTGATGAATTACAACACTTAGAAATGCTGGATTTAAGCTATAACCCTTCGTTTAACATCCGCACTGCATTGCCGATATTACTTCGCTTAAAAAGGCTAAAAGATTTAAACCTGTACGGCATAAAATCTGTAGTGGAATTGGAACCTATGATCCGGAAAGAATTGGAAAAAAGAAAAATCAGTATGATACTAACAAGAGAAGATATGTGGAAACGGGTGGAACATAAATAAGTGTGGGAGGCGTTGCGCTTAACAAATTAATCACTTAACTATTTTATTACAATGATACTGGCAATGCACAGCCTGATTTATTTGAGAAAGATATTTACATCTTGTAAAACGCATTTTAAAACTTGTAGAAAACTTTACGCTTAAATTATGGATGTGCAACAACCCGACTGCATGCTGTTAAATAAATAACGGCCCTGCTGCACCAACAAAGCCGTTATTTTATCCTTGTATTAATTACTTCACATCATTTTTCATAGACCTTAATTTTGCTTTAGGAAGATATATTTGGAAGCCTATGGAAACGTTAATGGCATTGTTTGTTGGCGCATTACCAAAGCCCGCAACCAGGTTGTATTTTGGTAAAACCTCCAATGCGATATTCTGGTTTACGAAGTATGCTATACCAGGTCCGATACCAAGCCCAAGGCCATTTGTATTAACACTTGGTGAACCAGAAACTTTTGTGTTGGTACCATTAAAGCCCACATTGGCATCTACGAACCAACGTGTTTTTCTTATGTTCTTTAAGCCTTTATCAGCAAAATAATACCGTGCAACAGGCCCAAGTCCGTAACTAAAAGAAGTAAAGCCGGTAGAAGTGTTGACGCCAATTAAAGCCTGTGCACCTAAGGCAAAATTATCTTTGATAAACCATGCCACCTTAGGTGTTAAACTGAAAGAAAATGCAGTGTTGTTCTTTTGAAAGTTAACACCAATATCACTAATGTTACCTCCGATAAGGTACCAGTCTTTAGTGGTTTGTGCAGATGCAGCAACAACACTAAATGCAGCAGCAAGCAGCAACGAAGAAATTTTTTTCATAAAAGTTTGTTTTATAATTTTTAAAAGGTTTATGGCACTTACCCAAAACAGGTGCCATGGTACCTTACATAATTTCAATGCAAGTTTATAGTTGGTTAAGGAGAAGGGTGCTAGGTAAGGAGAAATTGATAATGGTATTCCGTTTAGAAAGATAGCGTTGCAAGTCCTGTAAATGGATAGTTAATGGTAAACAATAATAACCGCAAATTGCTGTAATTAAGATTATTGATTTAATTGCGTTGTAGACACAGTCTTAATTAAAAAATGAACTATAAAAAATTTTAATGCACTTTTTATCCCTGAACAAAACAACACAACAGCTTTATGAAAAATAAAATAACAACAGGTTTGCTCGGACTTTTTTTTATAATATCGTCTTTTGGGCAAACAACAAAACCAACAGAATATCTTGGAGTTGCCGGGCCTGTTTCATTTGATGGTAATTCTTATAACTTAACCTGGACTTCTCATCCAGCAGACAATTATTACAAACAAGAATATCTTTTAAAGGGTGACACAATTGAAACGTTTAAGAAGTTGATTATGCTTGAAGTAATAACTGGTAAATTAAAACTTAAAGAAATTGTTGCCCTAAAAGTAGCCGAACTTAAAAAGATGAAAGCGTCAAACCCTATTGCACAATATGAAATTTTTGAGAAGAAAGAAGAAATAATTCTTGATTTTTTGATTAGTGAGAATACGCCTGATGGGAAGTTAGTAAGTCTTGTTGAAAGAAATGTTTATCGCTACAAATCGATAACTGATACTAATGGCCATCAAGGCATTTTGCTATTTGGAGTAAGTGAAAGAAGTTATGGCAATGATATTGACCAATTTTTTCCAAATTTTAAAGTTCACAGGTTTGATACAATAACCTCAGTCGGTGCATTTGAATTACCTGAAATAACCATTGCAAAATAAAATACTATCGTGGGTAAAGTTATTTCCAGAAGTTAAATTTAACCTACAAATATTAGGGGTTTTCCTGAGGAAATATAAGCGGGCCACATAACCATAATCCCTCTACCTTCTTAACATCTTTTAAAAACATGTCAAGCCTCCCGAAAACGTTTACAGGAAATACAGGAATGCACTTTCAGATGTATCCCTTTCCACATTGTAACTAAAATTAACCGGATCAGTTCGCCATCCCTGTACAGCGTTAATACCTTTTAAAAAAGTGCCAACCTATCGAAAACCTTTAGAATTAATACAAGAAATTTACCCACCACCACGTCGCTGCAGTTCCCTTTTTATTAAGCCCAATTCCCTGCCGGTTTGGCCACCAACGGAGGAGTTCTCCATGGCCCTTCGCATCAGGTATGGTATCACATCTTCGATAGGGCCAAAAGGCAAATATTTACTTACAGAGCAGCCTGCCTTGGCAAGGTTAAAAGTAATGTTATCGCTCATGCCATACAACTGCGAAAAATGTATATGCGGATGGTTAAAGGCAATGCCATTTTGCTGCATAAGCTGTGTGGCCTTTAAATTACTTTGCTCATTATGCGAAGCAATGATAACCGCAATAACATTCAGGTTCGCCAGACAAAATGCAACGGCTGCATCATAGTCGTGGTCGCTTGCAACCTTATCCGGTTGTATAGGGGATGGGTAGTTTTTTTCAGCGGCACGCCTTCTTTCTTTTTCCATGTAGGCGCCCCTTACCAATTTTACACCGAGCACAAAATTTCTTTCTGTAGCTGCTTCGCAGGAGTGTTGTAAAAACATAAACCTGTCGTGCCGGTACAATTGGATGGTGTTGTACACCACCACGTTTTGTTTATTAAAACTGTCCATCATTAAAATAGTAAGGGCATCCACAGGGCCTTGTATCCAGGATTCTTCTGCATCTACCAACACACCAATTTTTTTTGCGGCAGCCACCTCACAAATTTGTAACATCCTTAACCTTACCCTATCCCACTCTTCTTTTTCAGGGGCACCCAACTTGTCAACGGCAGCAAAATAACGCACCATTAATGTGCCTTGCCCGGCAGCCATCAGGGCGTCAATTTTTTCAAGTAATGCAAACCGGGAGAAGCCGGTTACCTTAATACTTAAAAAAGGGATATTGGGTTGGGTTGCCGCATAATCAATTACCCGTATAAACTCTTTGGTGCTGTGTTCAAAACCCTGCTCACCATCATCTCCTCCTTCAACACCATAATCAAATATTACCTGCACATTATAGCTGCCTAATTTCTTTGCCACGGCAGATGTTTCTTCCAGTGTTTCGCCGCCCACAAACTGCTGAAAAATAGTGTTGCGTATAAGCGGTGTGGTAAAAGGCAGTTTCCATTTAATGGCCAGTGGCGTAACTTTCAGCCCAAGGTTTACCAGCCAGGGCATACCCATTGCGCCAAAAAGAAAGTTGGCTTTTTTTAGCTCCTTTGTTGTTTTATACGCAAAAGCATACTCGGTATTATCAAATGAAACAGGTGAATTGCTAACCATAAAAATATTAAGTGTAGGGCAAATATAACGAATGTGGAAAGTGGAAAAAGGGGTTTAAAAACTAAAAAATTACCTGCTGCCGGGGTGGATAGCACAAAGAAATAGCGCAAAAGTTATTGTAAAATGAGTAAGATTAAAGGAGAAGCATGAGCTGTTTTTTACGCTCATTTCGTTTACTAAATAGCCTGATGGTTAAAGGGCTGCAAGACCATTTCGCTAACCACACCGCTTCGTGGCTGCTGGCATAAAAACCAAATGGCTTTTGCTGCTTCCTCTGCCTGTACCATTTTTTCACGCTGCACTTTTAAATCTATCGTATCCCAAAAAGGCGAATCAACCCCACCTAAAAATAAATTGGTGATCCTTATGTCTGTCCGTTTCAATTCTTCCCGTATGCTTTGCATCATGCCTACAAGCCCATATTTGCTGGCACTGTAGGCTGCTGCACCGGCCATGGGCACTTTACCCAATATGCCCGGTATGTTTATGATAAGGCCTTTTTTTGTTTCCTTCATGGCAGGCAAAAAAGCTTTTATCAGCAAAAAAGGCGCAAACAAATTATACTGTAGCGTTTGCATAAAATCATCTTCTGACAAAACATCAACCGATTTAATGATGCCAATGCCCGAAGCGTTCACCAGGATATCAATGGATGTAAACTGGTTAAAATATTTTTCTTTTAAAACAGCTACAGCACCGGGTTGTGATAAATCCGCTGCAAAAAAATTCTCTGCCGGCAACTTGTTGGTTATGGCAACCTGTTGTAATTTCTCGCTGTTGCGGCCGGTTAAAAAAACATTGGCACCACTGCCCACCAGCATTTTTGCAACCCTCGAACCAATGCCCCCGGTAGCACCTGCTATCAAAATATTTTTTCCATTCAGCGTCTCCATAATAAACTGTTTGCATCACCAAACAAAGCTGTTGCAGTTTTGTTTTAACCACCTGTAAACAACCTGCAGTTAGTGTTACAAACAAAAAGAAAAACCTGGTTGCAGTTAAACAGCATTATTATTAAAAAAGCACTATGAACGCAAACCTGCAGAAAATACAAACCGCCATTGAACCGCTGCGCCGGCAAATTATTAACCATAAAGTATATGGTGTTATTGAAGATATTGAAGACCTTAAAATTTTTATGGGGCACCATGTTTTTGCCGTGTGGGATTTTATGTCGCTTTTAAAAACGCTTCAAAATAATTTAACCTGCACCACTGTGCCATGGTACCCAAAAGGCGATGCAGATACCAGGTTTTTAATTAATGAAATTGTTGTGGGCGAAGAGAGTGACGTAGACCAGGACAATAGCCGCAAAAGCCATTTTGAAATATACACAGAAGCCATGCAACAGTGTGGTGCCGATACTTCTTTCATCCACACTTTTATTGAGGTGTTGCAAAATGGCGGCGATCTTAACGCTGCGTTTATAGCATCGGCCACACCATCCGCCGTAAGGGAATTTGTCAATTTTACGTTCAACATTATTGATACCAATAAACCTTACCTGCAAGCGGCCATTTTTACTTTTGGCCGGGAAGACCTTATCCCCGGCATGTTTATTTCTATCGTAAATGATATGCACAAAAAATTTCCCGACAGCATTGGCATTTTTAAATATTACCTGGAAAGGCATATTGAAGTAGATGGCGGCCATCACAGCCACCTTGCTTTGCAAATGACGGAGAACCTTTGCAGCGGTAATGATATTTTTTGGAAAGAAGCGGAGGATGCAACGATACAATCCCTGCAAAAACGTATAGCACTTTGGGATGGCGTATATGCAGCAATACAAGCCAGGAAAACAATTACCATCAATCCGGCCGGCACGTTAATGTAGAAAGCCACTATTGTAAAAGCCTGTAATGAAAGAAGCCACAATCATATTTCCGCACCAGCTTTTTAAGGAGCACCCGGCACTACAAAAAGACCGGCCTGTTTACCTGGTGGAAGAAACATTATTTTTTAACCAATACAAATTCCATCAGCAAAAAATACTATTGCACAGGGCTAGTATGAAAGGGTATGCTGCACATCTTACCCAAAAAAAATATACCGTAAGCTATGTTGATGCAACCACTCCGCACAGCGATAGCAGAAAACTTATTGAGCACCTGCATGGGCAGGGAATAACCGCACTGCATATTGCGGCCGTAGCCGATAATTGGCTGCAGCAAAGGGTTACGGCCGAATGTAAAAAATATTCCATCTGCCTTACAATGTATAACAGCCCTGCATTTTTAAATACCATGGAAGGGGTAAAAAATTTTTTTGATGGCAAGAAAAATTATTTTCAAACTACATTTTACACAGAGCAACGCAAGCAACGAAAAATTTTACTGGATGCATCAGGCGGCCCGGCAGGCGGCAAATGGAGTTATGATGCAGATAACAGGATGAGGTTTCCGGCAAAGGAAAAAGTACCGGTAATGGTTACTGCAAAACAACCTGCATTTGTAAAAGAGGCGCATGAATATGTTGCCGATAATTTTGCAGGCCACTACGGTAACACCCGCAATTTTATTTACCCGGTAGATTTCGCCGGGGCAGAAAAATGGCTGGATGATTTTTTACAAACAAGGTTCAGCAAGTTTGGCATTTATGAAGATGCAATTGTTGCCAAAGAACATTACCTGCACCATTCTGTAATAAGCCCATTGTTAAACATTGGCCTGCTAACACCACAACAGGTAATTGATAAAGCAATAGCTGCAGCCGGAAAATATGCAATACCACTCAATTCGCTGGAAGGCTTTATACGCCAGGTTATGGGCTGGCGTGAATTTATACGGATAGTTTATGAACGGGAGGGCAGCAGGCAACGCACAAAAAATTACTGGGGCTTTACCCGTAAAATACCAGCCTCTTTTTGGCAAGGCACTACAGGTATTGCCCCGGTTGATAACGTAATACAGAAAGTACTTAACACCGGGTACAGCCACCACATAGAACGTTTGATGGTAATGGGCAATTTTATGGTGCTGTGCGAATTTGATCCGGATGAAGTGTATAAATGGTTTATAGAAATGTACATTGATGCTTATGATTGGGTGATGGTGCCTAACACCTATGGCATGACGCAGTTTGCAGATGGCGGGCTGATGATGACCAAACCCTACATCAGCAGCAGCAATTATTTGTTGAAAATGAGCGATTATAAAACCGCATTCACAACACAGGAAAAAGGCTGGGAAGCCATATGGGATGGCCTTTTCTGGCGTTTTATGCATGTGCACCGCAGCTTCTTTTTAAAGAACCCAAGGCTGGGATTATTGTTAAAAACATTTGATAAAATGCCTGCTGAAAAAAGGAACAAACATCTTGACATTGCAGAAAAATTTTTAGTAAAATTAGATAAAGGCGAAAGTGAAAAGCCACCACAATTAAAACTTTTTGGAACTGCATAAATAATATAATCATGACGGACAAAGCCGTGTTGACAGATAAAGATATTGACCGCATTATTGAAATGGCCTGGGAAGACCGTACCACTTTTGAAGCCATTGAAGTGCAGTTTGGTTTAAAAGAAAAAGACGTAATTGAACTGATGCGGAAGGAAATGAAAAGCTCCAGTTTTAAAATGTGGCGCAAGCGCACCAATGGAAGAAGCACCAAACACCAGGCATTAAGAAGCAATGCGGTGGATAGGTTTAAATGCAAAAGCCAAAGGGTTATTACACTGAATAAAATGAGTAAGCGTAAGGCATAACAGGTAACTTATCTACAACAAAATAGTATCAACAACTACTGATGACGGAACCTCATTTCCCTGCGGAATACAGCAGCATACTGAAAAGGCTGCAAAATATTGAACCTGCAAAATATGCCCGCTCACGCAATTTTACTGATGGTGCCGTAACGTATTTATCGCCCTATATTTCACGGGGCGTTATTAGTTTGCGCCAGGTTATGGAGCAGGCCTTACGGCAAAATAAACCATCAGACATTTATAAATTTTTACAGGAGCTTGCCTGGCGGGAGTACTGGCAAAGGGTTTGGCAGGCAAAGGGCGATGCTATCTTCAGCGATGTAAAACAACCGCAAAAAGAGGTAATGCACCATAAAATGGTTACGGCATTACAAAACCAAACAACAGGCATTACTGCAATTGATGATCATATCAGTTCGCTGTACGCAACCGGCTACATGCACAACCATGTACGCATGTATGTGGCCAGCATTGCCTGCAACATTGCCAAAGCGCATTGGCTGCAACCTTCGCAGTGGTTGTATTATCACCTGTTGGATGGCGACCTTGCCAGCAACAGCTTGAGCTGGCAATGGGTGGCCGGCGCCTTCTCCACCAAAAAATATTATTGCAACCAGGAAAATATAAACCGCTATACCAGCAGCAGCCAGCAACAAACTATTTTAGATAACAGCTACGAAATAATTACCAAAATGGAAGTACCCGAAGCGCTGCGGCCTGCTGTTTTGTTTACGGCCACAACTACACTTCCACCGGTTACTGATCCGATGCTTAATGATAATCCGGTATTGGTTTACAACTCGTACAACCTTGACCCAGCATGGCATACAGGCGAAGCATTTAACCGCATACTACTGCTGGAACCTGCCCATTTTGAAAAGCACCCGGTGAGCGAAAAGGTGCTTGATTTTATACTAACACTTTCCAAAAACATTGAAGGCATACAAATATTTACTGCCAATTTTAAAGCATTGCAGTCACTGGCAGGCAGCCGTAAAATCATTTTTAAAGGCCATCCCACCTGTATGCATTATGAAGGCTTTATTGAAAATTACGAGATGCTGTTTCCAGATGTTGAAGGTTACTATCCATCATTTTCCGCTTACTGGAAAAAGTGTTCCAAATACATTTTTGAAGAAAAATAACCACATCTTAAAAACCATTTAAACAACCATGCCTTGTATGCAGCGCATGGCCATAAATAGCTGCAACGGTTTCATACTATATTTGCAAAAAAAAGGACCATGCAACTGGAAGCTAAAAAAGCAAATGAAAGTTTTATCGTAATGAACGAACTGGTTTTGCCCAACGATACAAATGTGTTTGGAAATTTAATGGGCGGCAGGTTGATGTACTGGATGGATATTGCAGCAGGAATGGCCAGCAGCAGGCATTGTAACGCACCCAGCATGACAGCCTCGGTAGATAATATCTCTTTTAAAAACCCCATAAAACTTGGCAACGTAGTACATATAGAAGCACATGTAACCAGGGCATTTAATACCTCTATGGAAATTTATATTAAGGTTTGGGGAGAGGATAACCTGCACCAGTATAAGTATGAAAGTAACGAAGCTTATTTTACATTTGTGGCGCTGGACCCAAACCGCCGCCCAAGGGCCGTGCCACCGGTTATACCCGAAACAGAACAGGAAAAAAAATTGTTTGATGGTGCTTTAAGAAGAAGGCAGTTGCGTTTAATTTTAAGTGGCAAAATGAAACCAGAAGATGCAGAAGAATTAAAAGCATTGTTTACCACAACAGGTTAATCCGGCTTATAATCTATGGGTAGTAAATTGGCTAACTTTTCGTAACCCCAATAGCCGCTGTACTGCACGGCTCCGGCATCAATGGGCATTCCGGCACTGTTGAGTTCTATCGGTGATGTGATAAAATGTATTACCGACTCCACACCTTTATCCAGGTAACCTTGCATGATTGTAGTTTTTTGCAGGTATTTTTTAGCATATGGGTTTTTAATGTATTGAACAAGCAGCCGCCCTTTTATGCCAATCGAAAAATTATTGGTGCTGTCGATATGTAATATTTGTTCTGCTGCTATAGGTTTGGCCAGCATCCTTTCATCAATATTTACCCCCTTTTTTTGAAGCCTGCTCCTAAAGGCAGTATCCTGCTGCGGCAATAAAAAAGTATTAAACCCCTGCTGGTATAATTGGTGGTTAATAAGGCTCCTGTAAAAGTGCATGCTGCTGCCAAGATAGGCCCGTTGCCTGTTCTTTTTGTACCCTGTATCATCAATATCTGCGTAATGGCAATAGCCTGAAAAATAGCTTTTTTCTGTTTCTTCGTTGTAAGAAAATTCCACCAAATCGAAAGTGATTTTGTAACCCAGCATGTTATTGATTATTATCAGCGGGGTATCTGCGTAAGCAAAAAAAGCAGAGGGGTCTGCACTCTTGATAAAGTAAATAGCTGCTTCGTTATAAATACTTGACTGGGCAGCTTCTTCGGTAAGCCCTAAAAAATTTTGGTGCAAAGCATCCATGTAAGCCCTTTGCAGCAATGCATTAATTGCGGGCCTTGCAACAGTATCCGGCAACCGGGCGTGCAGCTTAAAAACAAGCCGTTTGTTCAACACCTGTTTCTCATCCGGTTTGTAGGTGAGCACATCATACCCGTTACTTGATATCACCAACTCTGTATTTAAAAGTGTGAGGTTTTTAAAGGTAAAATCACCTTGTGCGTTGGTTTGTGCGGCAATGGAAGTGTTGTTAAAATAAACATTGGCATGGCTTACGGGTGCATCATCTTTATCATCTACCACCCTGCCGGTTATGTTTACCTGTGCGTATAAAATATTACTAAAAAAAACAAGAAACAGGATAGCGGTGTAGTATCTTTTTAACGGCATTATCATTATTTATCGAGGGAGCTCATTAAGTGGTGCTTGCCTCTCAACATAAAACTTTTGCTTTGCTCAATGGCTTCCATAACTGTTTCAAGAATGTTTTCGCTGCTTTCGTTATAGTCTATCTCCAAAGGCTTTTTAAAAGTTACAGTCAACAGGGAACCTTTCTTTTTAAACTGAAGGCCTTTCTTGTTAAATGCCCGCCAGTAACCGCTTATAACCACGGGTATCACAATGGGGCGGTGGTGTTTTATAATAAATGCCGTGCCTTTACGGCCAGGGGCAAAAGGCTTGGTGGTACCTTGCGGAAAAGTTATTACCCAGTTATCTTTTAAGGCCCTTTCAATTTTTCTGGTATCTGCCGGGTCCAGCGTACGCCTTGTTTCAGTACCCTCTGCACGCCAGGTACGCTTAACGGTTATGGCACCCCCAAGGGTTAGCAACCTGCTTATCCAACTGCTTTTCATGGTTTCTTCTGCGGCAACATATTTTATCCGGGTAAAGGGCCAAAGCAAATAATAGGGAACACCAAGGCCATGTTTTTTTCGCCAGCTTACTGCACAAAATATATGTATAAAGGAGATAACGTCTGCAAAATAAGTTTGGTGGTTGCTTACAAAAAGCACGTTTCGTTTCGGCAGGTCCTGCAAATTTTCCATGCCGTTAACCTGTAGTTTGTTGATGATGTTTAAGCCCGGATAGGTAATACAACCCACAACAGCATACACTATCCCCCTCACAAACCTTGTCCCTTTAAATCGTTCTAACCACGCTGGCATGGATGTCGTTTTTAATCCTACAATCTGTTATGCAATATAATCAATTCTCATTTTTTTACCGTTGCTGAAAGTAGTTAATTATTTGTATAGTTGTGATGGGCTTCAGAAACTTAAATGAAAAAATGCCTGCTTGAATTGCATTTTTTGTTTGTCAATTATTTGTTCCTTCATTAGTTAATACCTTTACGCCTATGCAAATAAATACGGTCATTTTTGATATGGATGGGTTACTGATAGACTCTGAGCCGCTATGGGGCGAAGCAGCAACGGAGGTTTTTAAAAAATATAATTTTCAGCTTACCCCTGCTCAGTATGCAACCACTACCGGTATGCGCACAAAAGAGTTTGTAGAGTGGTGGTTTAACCATCATAAAATTGAAGCTATACACAACCCTGTTGCCATTAATGCTATTTTACAAACCGTGGTTGAAAAGGTTGCTGCAAAAGGAAAGCCGCTGCCTGGCGTTGAGCATATTTTTAATTTTTTTATAGAAAGGAAATTTAAGATTGGGCTGGCCACATCATCAGGCAAACAACTGATTGATGTGGTGGTAGATAAACTGGGCATCCGCAATTACCTGCAGGCCATTGAATCTGCCGCAGAGTTGCCGTATGGCAAACCCCATCCGCAGGTATACCTTAATTGTGCCGAAGCACTTAGCAGCCACCCTACGCAATGCATTTGTTTTGAAGATTCATTTAACGGGTTGATAGCCGCTAAGGCAGCAAGAATGAAATGTGTGGCAGTGCCTGCTGCCCACGACATGAAGAACGAAAAATTTAATGCGGCTGATTTAAAAATTTCTTCGCTGCTTAATTTTAATACATTGCTTTTGCAAACTTTGTAAAGCATCAGCAAAAAAGTGAAGACGGGCTTCGCTAAAAATTGATAGTATTTTACATTACAGTCCATTTATCTTATCAATAATTACAGCAGTTTTTTGCTATAATTGCAAACCAGCAAAACGAGTGATTGCTATATAAAAAAGTAACCGATTTTTTTATGCACTAAACTTTCTTTTTTTGAAACACTTCAGGTTTTTGTTACTGGTTTTGTTACCGCTTTTTTGCACCCAACATACTTGTGCGCAAGATATATTTAAAGGCTTTGAAAACCTGTTTACCCCACCGCTTCAATACACTGCCCATCTTACCAAAACACCCGTTACCATTGATGGAAAACTTAACGAACCTTGCTGGCAGTCCATACCCTGGAGCAATAATTTTGTAGATATTGAAGGAGGTACACACCCTGCACCGGTATTAAATACCCGCTTTAAATTATTGTGGGATACAGGGTATGTGTACATAGCTGCAGAGCTTGAAGAGCCGCACATACAGGCGTGGCTTAAACAGCATGATACGATCATTTTTCTGGACAATGATTTTGAAGTTTTTATTGATCCTGATGGCGATACCCAAAATTATTTTGAGATAGAAGTAAACCCCATCAATACCATCTTTGATCTGTTTTTACCGAAGCCGTACCGCAATGGTGGCGTACCTTTAATCAATTGGGATGTGCAACATTTACGATCGGCCATTGCCATAAAAGGTACCCTCAATAACAGTACAGATAAAGATGAAAAGTGGACCGTGGAGATGGCCATTCCCTTGCGTTCCATAAGCCTTAACAATGATGCTGGCTTACCCCAAAATGGCACTACATGGCGCATTAATTTTTCACGGGTGGAATGGGATTTTGGTGTTGCCCATAATAAATATTTCTGGAAGATGGACAGTACAAACCACCGCCGTTTACCGGAACACAATTGGGTATGGTCGCCGCAGGGAGCGGTAAACATGCACTTTCCCGAACGGTGGGGATACCTGCAATTCAGCAGCTTGCTGTCAGGTACCGAAAATGTACAAATGCCCTTACCCGAAGAAGAGAAGTATAAAAAATATTTGTGGCTGCTCTATTACAAGCAGCAGGAGTACCGCAAACAACACCAGCAATTTGCTACGGATTTGCCGCAGCTAAACCTTCCGGATACTGTTATGGTGGATGGTACAAAATGCACCTTTGGCATGGAAGCAACCACCAAACAATTCAGTGCAACCATTCAATCTGCAACCGGCCATATTCATTGCGAAATTGACCAGGACGGCAACATCACTAAAATTAAACATCCATGATAAGCAAAAGACAGTTCCTTAAATCCATGATAGTGGCCGGTGTGGCCGGTACGCAACTTGGCCTGCAGGCAACCGCAACTGAAAATAAGTTTTTAAAGAAAAGTAAAAACAAACACTGGGTATGGGTAAACCCCAACCTTGCAGATACGGAAGCTGATCTTGATATCCTTTACAAAGCTTACCACGATGCAGGCATCAGGGGTATTTTTTTTGAAGCCGATAGCGAAAAACATTTTCGTGCCGCAAAAAAAAATAAAATAGCTGCACACCGGTGGATGTGGACGATGAACCGTGGTGAAAAAGATTTGCTGGCTGCACATCCCGAATGGTATGCCGTAAACCGCAAAGGCGAAAGCTGTGCAGACCAACCGCCTTATGTTGATTATTACCGATGGCTTTGCCCATCGAGGGAAGAGGTTTACCAATACCTTGAAACGAACGTAAAAGATATTTTAAGCAAAGATTATGTAGATGGCATTCACCTTGATTATGTGCGATATTGTGATGTGATTTTGCCGGTAAAACTTTGGGACAATTACGGTATAGAACAAACGAAGGAACTGCCCGAATATGACTTTTGTTATTGCAATGTTTGCCGGGAAAACTTTAGGCTGCAAAAGGGTACCGATCCGCTGTCATTTATCTATCCTGATCAAAGCCTCTCCTGGCGAAGGTTTCGTTATAACAACATTACCAAAATTGTAAACAGGCTTTCGGCAGTTGCACATGAATTTAAAAAGCCCATCAGTGGTGCTGTTTTTCCCACGCCTGAAGTTGCCAAAAGAATTGTGCGGCAAGACTGGACAAACTGGAACCTGGATTTAATATGCCCCATGATTTACCACGGTTTTTATAAAGAAGATGTGCGCTGGATTGGCGATGCGGTTGCCGAGGGTGTACGTGGCATTGGTGGCAGGTTTCCACTTTTTGCAGGCCTTTACCTGCCTGATTTTAAAACTACCGAAGAACTTAAAACGGGTATTCAACTGGCCATGCAAAATGGTGCCGCAGGTATATCACTTTTTGGGCATGTTGATGCCGCTGTGCTGGATGTTTTAAAAAGTGTTTGACCCTTTTTTTTACTTAGGGGTGCGTGGGTATTTTTGGGGGCAAATTGCCTATCTTTCTTTTATAAATTACCCCTTATGAAAAAGATATTGGTGCTATTTTTTTTGGCCTGCACGATCACTTTGCAAGTTTGTGCACAGCAACCCATTGATAAAGATAAAGTGCTTGGCTTTTTTCAAAACCAGCAATTTGATGATGCCCTTAATTATGTTTTGCCGGCACTACAGGCTGATAGTAATAACCTTCAATTATTAGGTTATGCAGGCTTTGCCAATTACATGAACGATAACACGGATGCGGCCGAAAAATATTATGAACATATTTTTAAAATCGATTCTAATAATATTGCCGCTATCCAATACATAGCCACCATCAACCAAACTGAAAAGCCTGAGAAGGCCATTTCTTTTACAAAAAGGCTATTGCAATTACAGCCCGGTAAAGCTTCCAATTATAGAAACCTTGCAAATATTTTCAGAAGAAAAGAGCAGCCCGATTCTGCATTTATTTATTACAAAGATGCTTACCGTATTTTACCAGGCGATTATAAAAATGCGGCAGGTTTAGCAGAAGCTTTTATTGACAGGGAATTATTTTTACAGGCAGATACCATCCTGGAAACCGCACTGCTTAAGGATTCGCTGAGCACCCCCCTGCTCATATTAAGGATACGGTCTGCCTACCAGGCAGAAAAATTTGAAGAAGTATTGCCGCCTGGTGAGACTCTTGTACGCATTAACGAAAGCCCATTAAAAGCAATGTCGCAACTGGCGTTATCTTACTACAAACTAAAAAAATATAGTGACTGCATCCGGGTTTGCGAATACATGAAATATAAAGGGTATGCCCTTGAAGAAATTTATTACTACGAGGCGCAGGCCTGGGCAAAGATGAAAGAATTTGCGAAAAGCAACGGTGCTTTAAAAACATGTTTAACCATGGCCATATCAAGCAAAGCAGAAGAATATTATTATCACCTCGCCTTAAATTACGAAGCCTTAAAGCAATATAAAAAGGCCATTGCCAATTACGATACGGCTTATTACCTTTTTAAAAACCCGGTGATGAATTATAACGCAGGCCGCATAAGCGAAGTAGGTTTACAAAACCTTTCGCAGGCAAAAAAATATTATCTGCGTTACCTGGCAGAGGCAAAACCCACTGCGGACGATGAGAAAAAAGCATATGCATTTTTGAAGCAACGCTGGAAAAAATAATTCTTTTTCGCCTTACCTATCTTCTTATTTTATCAACCCAAACATTTACCTACGTAATACCACCATTTACCGCCGATAATATTGCAGTAACCTAAAAGCCCTTTAACCCTGCATTTGCCCAAAGTATATTTGTGTTATAAAATAAACACAATGGACCTTAATAAAAATGTTACCAGCAAAGAAGGAAGCCGGATTTTTGGCGGCTTAATATTAATAGCAGCAGGGGCAATACTGCTGTTGCGCAACACAGGTTTTAATTTACCAGACTGGCTATTTACCTGGCCGGTAATTGTGATACTTGCCGGTATTTACACCGGCTTTAAACACAACTTTCAAAACAATTCCTGGATTATTATTATTGCAACAGGTGTGTTCTTTCTGGTGAGCAGGTTTATTCCTTCGTTAAGCGATGGGCCTATGTTTTGGCCGCTGGTTATTATTGGCCTTGGGGTTTTATTTATCGTTCGCCCAAAAAGAAAAAGCAGGTTTTACCCCATCCAAAATACCATTGCAAACGAGGCTGAAAATACGTCCGGTGCTATCGTCCCTTATCCTGCAACAACGATAGCTGCAGACAGCAGCGATTACCTGGACATCCATTCTGTTTTTAGTGGTGTAACCAGAAAACTGGTTTCTAAAAGTTTTATGGGTGGTAACATTGCCTGTGTTTTTGGCGGTGCGGAGGCAGACCTTACCCAAGCCGATATCAACGGCGAAGTTACCATAAAGCTTGAGCTTGTTTTTGGTGGCGCAAAACTTCTAGTGCCATCGCACTGGTCCATACAAAATAAAATGGAAGGCATTTTTCATGGTATAGATGATAAGCGGAACATGAGTGTTAAGATGGCCGCTGGCCCTGCCAAAGTATTGGTGCTGCACGGTTCTGCGGTGTTCGCCGGTGTTGAAATAAGGAGTTACTAAGTTCATGGCAGCAACCTTTTAAAACCTAAAGAAGGGTTGTCCATCAATATTTTTCCATCATTCATCCCAATAAAAAATATTAAAATGAAATGGTTTTTAGCAAAATTAGTGTACCAGGTTGTGTGTGGTAAACGGGCCCCATCCACACAGTTTGATGAACAGGTAAGATTGATTTATGCAGAAGATGAGTTGCATGCATTTTACAAAGGCAGGCTGCTGGGCGAAAATGAAACCACTAACCAGGAGATTGAAAACCTGGTGAATGTACAATGGAAGTTTATTGATATTACGGAGTTGCACGCCATTACAAACTATACCGATGGTGCTGAAATTTTTTCAGCGATAAGGGAAGAAGCCGATGCAGCTTTGTACATTCGTATGGTACAAAAAACCGCTATGCAATTGCTGCAACGGGGCCTTCAACAATTTAACCCGGTAAATAATTCCATCATTGAAACAAGTTTTAGCTCCTGATCAAAAAATAGTTGTAGTGTTCATTGCTGTCTTTTTTATTTGGTTTTTTGTTTGGGCTTTGGTGCAAATAAAAATCCTGATGGATTTCGGCTTACCGCTTTCCCGGGCGTTGCCAGATGCAGCTTTAAGCAATTCTTTGCTGCTGTCGGCCTGTTTCCTGGTCATCAACAATATGCGTTTCTATTTGCCCAAGCAGGAAAAATACTGGTATGTTTTTGTGGTAAGCCTGGCGCTTAGTGCAGTGTGTTTACTGTTGCTAAGGGTTGGCCTTTGGATGCTTTTTAAAAGTGATACTGCTTACATGCATTCGCTTTCACAAACATCCTACATCCGTTATGTACTGGCTTTTTTAATGATTGGCTGTTGTACTGCAATAAGCCTTTTTTGGTACACACAAAAAGAACAGCAAAAAGAAATCAAGCATCAAACAGATTTAGAGCAACTTTCACGGGAGGCAGAGTTGAACAAGTTACGCCAGCAGTTGCAGCCTCATTTTTTATTCAACAGCCTTAATTCCATCAGCGCATTAACGGCGGTTGACCCGGAGAAGGCAAGGCATATGATACAGCAACTGGCAGATTTTTTAAGGGGCACTTTAAAAAAAGAAAGTCAGCAGTGGACAACCTTTGAAGAAGAAATTACTTATCTAACCCTTTACCTGGATATTGAAAAAGTACGCTTTGGGTACAGGCTGCAAACAAGTATGCAATGCGAAGAGGATAGTGTTTTAAAACTGGAGTTGCCTGGCATGCTGCTGCAGCCCATTGTTGAAAATGCCATTAAGTTTGGGCTTTACGATACCCTTGGTGAGGTAACCATTTATATCGTTGCAAAAAAAATTAACAACCTGTTGCAGGTAAGTGTACAAAACCCTTTTGATGATACGGCACCCAATCGTATTGCAGGTACAGGCTTTGGCCTTACATCAGTTAAAAGGCGCCTTTACCTTTTATTCGGCAGGCACGACCTGTTGCAGATAAAAAATGAAAACAACCTTTTTATAACAACCATCAGCATACCACAACAACATGAAAGCAATAATAATTGATGATGAGCCTTTAGCAAGGGCAATGGTAAAAGAGTACCTGCATTCTTACCCAAACATTATTGTTGTAGACGAATGCAGTAATGGGTTTGAAGGTTTAAAAGCTATTCATCAGCACCAGCCAGGCCTTATTTTTTTAGATATACAGATGCCAAAAATAAATGGCTTTGAAATGCTTGAACTTATTGACACACCGCCACCTGTAATTTTTACAACTGCATTTGAAGCATATGCCATTAAAGCTTTTGATACGCATGCGGCAGATTATTTATTAAAGCCTTTCAGCAAAGAACGCTTTGATAAGGCCATGCAAAAGCTGCAACAACAAAACCCAAATACCGTAAAAGCAATTACCGAAACTGCGTTGGAAATGCCTGCCCAAAATAACCGCATTGTGGTTAAAGAAAATGGTAAGATAAAAATTATACCCAATGCAAGTATTCAATATTTAGAGGCTGCCGATGATTATGTAAAAATCCATACTGCCGAAGGGTGCTTTCTTAAAAAGAAAACAATGCAATATTTTGATAACAGTTTACCGCCTCAGGAATTCATCCGCATACACCGTTCGTACATTGTAAATGCCCAGTTAATAACCCGTATCGACCTGCATGAAAAAGATTCCCATCTTGCCTTACTTACCACCGGTGCAAGGCTTCCGGTAAGTAAGGCCGGCTATTTAAAATTGAAAGAAGTGCTGGGTATTTAATAGTGCCTTATCTAACCAAAATTAAATGTATTTTTTTGTTAGGTTAAAACCTTGGGCATCGCACAGCCCTGCTGCTATTGCGTGGCAGCTTATCATCGGGCAAGGTTTGCTGGCGGCTGTATTTCTTTCCAGGCCTTATGGTTAGGGCAAAATAAAAACCACCTTCCTGCAATTTATTTTTGGTAAACACATTGGCCAGGTTATGCAGCCCAAATAAAAATGGCCCGGCTTTAATGGCGGCACCTACCCAAACCTGTTTGCGGTTATTAATGAGAACAGGCAGGTATGCACCAAATGCGGATACCTCCCATCTTGGGGTAATTGCCAGTAAGTTCATATCCCTTATGAACAAAGAATTTTTGGCCAGCAATGGAATAAGCGGCAGGGTAAGCTCCGCATTGATGAAAAAATTTCCCTGCAGGTGCTGGTCTGCATTCAGGATTATCCTGGTGGGCTGGTTAACAAAAAAGTTTCCATTAATGGGCTTTATGCCACCGGCAATTGTTGCAAGGCTGTCGTTAAAATCAGCAAAGGATTTGGGCGATGAAAATTTACCTTCTATCAGTGTATCTGTTATCCCATCTTTGCCTGCAGCAACCGACCTGCTCTGGCTGCCATACGTATTTTTATTGGTGCCGATATCCATCAGGGATATTCCAAATTTTGTTTCGTAGGCATATTCATTATCGCTGGCTTCTTCATTTGCAAGCAAAATATATTCTACACCAAAATCGGCACTTACACCGGTATATGTTTTACGCAAAAAATTATTGGTGTTGGCTGATGTTGATTTATTACTGTCAATCGAATCAAAATTACCGGAGTACCCGTATTGCAAATTACCAGTGGTAAGCTGGTAGCCCGGTACATTGCCGCCATTGGGTATATACCCCAAACCGGATGTAACCATATAAGCCCCGGCTATGGAACGGTTTACTTTTACAGTTACGCCAGCATTAATAATGTGGCGGTCATCTTCTGCAATGGTTTGGGCATAAGTGCCGTACACTTCTGCCCAGGTGCTGCCAGTAAATTGCCCGGATAAAGGTTGATGGCCGACATTGTTTTTCATGAATTCTGCAAGGCTGAAAATAGTATCTATATAATTGGCTTTACTGGTTGATGCACACAGGTAATTGCGGATGTTGGCACCAAAGGCAATAGATGCCCTTGGGTTAAGGCTTATACGGGTATTAAAAAGGCGGATATCCTGATTGGCAAAAGCAAACCTTTTTTTATAGCCGTTGGCAACATCAGCCTCGGCATTGCCGGGAGAAGAAAGCAATGAATATTTATTGATGATGATAGCATTGGTACTATGTTTAGCCTGCACGGCAAAAGGGGTAATATCCCACGAAAAAGGGACATGCACTATCGAAGCAGGATTATTTTGCACACCAAGGCTGCCGCCAAATGCGGATCCATTGATTGCCTGGTAATTTTGGGCGGCAGCCACATAAAAACAGCAAACACAAGCTATTAAGAAAAAACACTTTATGCAATTCATATTTACAAACTTCAGGATGGTTTAAGCGGCAACAAAAAAGCAATATTATTGAAAACATCTTACCCATAACAAAAAGCCGCAATTCTTGCAAAAACCCATCTTAAAAAATTTGCATTAAAAGCCCTGAAAGCCTTTAAATACCGGCATTGTAAGCTGTTTTAATTAAGATATTTTATTACCTTTGCCCTCCCGCTAAAAAACCGGGATTTTACATTATGTCATTTAACATTATTAAACAACTAAACGCAGATGCACAGGAAGGTTCGGCAGCCAATGATGGCGCTGAAACTGCTGCGGTAACAAATTTGCCTGCGACAAGTGCCGATACCACCGGCGCAGAAGCTTTAGCCGTAACTGAGCCAGTAGTGGCACAAACACCGGTTGAAGAAAGGATTGCAACAGCCCACGATGATTTTGACTGGAGCGTTGATAAGCGTAACGTATCAAGTTACAACAAAGAAGAAAAGGCCAAGTACGACACTGTTTACGACAACACGTTCAAGCAGATTAATGATGGAGAAATGATTAAAGCAACCATCGAAGCGATCACCAAAACTGATGCTGTTGTAAACATCGGTTTTAAAAGTGATGGTTTAATTTCTCTGAACG
Source organism: Ferruginibacter sp. (assembly GCA_965249755.1). GTDB lineage: Bacteria > Bacteroidota > Bacteroidia > Chitinophagales > Chitinophagaceae > Ferruginibacter. The sequence continues at coordinate 4,131,323 of CBDFMT010000004.1, read as the reverse complement.
AATTCAGGGATGTGGTTGGCGGATTAAAAGTAGGCGATGTGATTGAGGTGATGGTGGTGGAGAAAGAAGACAGGGACGGTAACCTGCACCTTAGCCGTAAACAGGCACGTACCAGCAGGGCATGGGAAAGAATTGTGGAGCTGCATAAAACCGGAGAAATTGTTACCGGTATTGTTACCAGCAAGACCAAAGGTGGCCTTATCGTTGATGTATTTGGTATGGAAACCTTTTTACCAGGATCTCAGATTGACGTTAAACCGGTTACTGATTACGATCAGTTTGTTGGTAAAACAATGGAGTTTAAAGTAGTGAAGATTAATGAAACTATTAAGAATGCCGTTGTATCCCACAAAGCACTTATTGAAAGCGATATTGAAGCACAGCGTGCCGAAATTATTGGCAAGCTTGAAAAAGGACAGGTGCTGGAAGGTACTATCAAAAACATCACCGACTTCGGTGCGTTTCTTGACCTTGGCGGCTTAGATGGTTTGTTGTACATCACTGATATTTCATGGGGCCGTATCAACCATCCTACAGAAGTGTTGAAGATGGACCAGAAACTGAACGTTGTGGTATTGGATTTTGATGATGATAAAAAACGTATCAGCCTTGGCTTAAAACAATTAACCCCTCATCCATGGGATACTTTAAATGCTTCAATTAAAGAAGGTGAAGTGGTAAAAGGTAAGGTAGTTAATATTGAAGATTATGGCGCTTTCCTTGAGATTATGCCAGGTGTTGAAGGTTTGGTACACGTAAGTGAAATTACATGGGCCAACACCCCAATCAATGCTAAAGAGTTCTTTAAATTAAATGATGAGTACGAAGCTAAAATTGTAACGCTGGATAAGGACACCCGTAAGATGAGCCTTTCCATTAAACAAATGGCCAACGACCCATGGAGTGAGATTGATGTTAAGTTTCCTGAAGGAAGCAAGCATACCGGCACGGTTAAAAACATTACCCCTTACGGTGTATTTGTTGAACTGGCAACTGGTATTGGCGGCATGATCCATATCAGCGATTTAAGCTGGCTTAAGCGCTTTAACAATCCTAACGAATACACGAAAGTTGGTGCATCAATTGAAGTGGTAATCATGAATATTGATAAAGACGGACGTAAGCTGCAATTAGGCCATAAGCAAATTGAAGAAGATCCATGGAACTCACTGGAAGATACATTTGCAGTTGGAACAGTGCATGAAGGGACCGTTACCAAGAAGGATGACAAAGGTGCTGTAGTACAGTTGCCTTATGGTTTGGAAGGCTTTGCCCCGAGCCGCCACCTTGCAAAAGAAGATGGTAAAACGGTTGGTGCAGATGAGATTGCACAGTTTATGGTAATTGAATTTGACCGCAACGACAAACGTATTGTTTTAAGCCATACCCGTTTATGGGAGAAAGCAATAGAAGAAGAAAAGCAAGCGGTAATGAAAGAAAAGAAAGCCGATGCCGAAGTAACCAAAAAGGCAGTTAAAACCCTGCAAAGCAAAGTAGAAAAATCTACTTTAGGTGACCTTGGTGTACTGGCTAACCTTAAAGCAAAAATGGATAGCGATGCAGCAGATGCAGCGGCTGCCGATGCAAAAGGCGAATAGTTACAAGCTTAAAAATATAATCCCATTGCCGTTTTGCAATGGGATTTTTTTTGCAACAAACCGAATGTATTAACCATGCAGATGTTGTTACTTTGCAGTTGCTGATTGAATGTATGAACAGACCGGTGAATAAATATTTTAAATTGATGGCTTGGCTGATGGCTGCTTTTCTTGCCTTTACAGCCCTTGTAGTTTTGCTGTTTTACCTGCTGAAATTATGTTCCATTACGCTGTTTATTATACCCGGCTTCGACAGCTTTTACCACTTTATCATCATTATCATCCCTTACCTTATTTTCTTTGCAGGTTACTATTACATGCAAAAAAAGATAGCTGCTTCTAAAAGCAAAACCAGTTCGGCAATTGCATGGGTTTTAATAATTACAGGCAGTTTGCTTTGCCTGGTAACTATGGTGATATCCACCTTAACATTGTTCAATATCCAAAAAAGTTTTTTGCTTACTTATGAAGACAACTCACAATACACGCTGATAATCCAGGTAGTATTCTTGTTTTTAACAGCTTTAATAATTGCTACGGGAGATGAGAAAGAAAAGGATTGGATGGACAAGAATAAAGAAGCATTCACGGATAAATTATGATCCGTTAACCACCCCGTTAGCAACTTTGGTTTGCTTTCGCAGCTATCGCCTTAGCGGCTATGTATCCGGTAGTCCACGCATTTTGAAAATTGAACCCCCCTGTTACACCATCGGTATCTGTTACTTCACCGCAAAAATATAGGCCTTGATTAAGTTTACTCTCCATAGTGTTAGGGTCAATTTCATTTAATGAAACGCCGCCTGCGGTAACAAACTCTTCTTTAAAAGTTGTTTTTCCATTTACTGCAAACTCCTGTGCACATAAATTTTTAATGAGCTTATTTTGCTCTTTCGCTGGTAAATCGGCCCAGCGCATATCTTCATTAACAGAAGATTGCTGTAGCAGGTATTGCCACAACCGCTGTGGTAAATTAAAAGGGTTACGGTTGCTTATTTTTTGCGCTGCCACATCAAACCTAACCTGCTGGAATTTGCCTTTTAGAGTTTGCTCGTTAAACGCCGGCACCCAGTTAACAATAACAGTAAAGTTATAATCAGCAGCAGCAAGTTCCCTTGCGCCCCAGGCAGATAACTTCAATATCGCAGGGCCGCTAAAACCCCAATGGGTAATCAGCAAAGCACCCTGCTCCAACAATTTAGTTCCTGCAATTTTCACCATTATATTTTCGACAGTAACGCCCATGAGGGAAGTGATACTATTTTGGGGCATATTAAAAGTAAACAAAGATGGTATGGGGGCACTGATACTATGCCCTGTCGAAAGCAGCCAGTCAAACTGGGTTAACTTAGGATAGCCACCACTTGCAACACAAATAAAATCGGCCTCTATAATAGTAGCGTTTGAAAAGGATATTTGCCAATGATCTTGCTTTTGAACAAGCGATTTTACTTCCCTGTTCATTAATACCTGCACACCAAACTTATTTACTTCCATCGTAAGGCAATCAATAATAGTTTGCGAAGTATTGCTTTCTGGAAACATCCTTCCATCGGCCTCGGTTTTTAATGTAACCCCTCTGTCGTTAAACCAATTAATGGTATCTGTGGTAAAAAATTGATGAAATGCTCTTTTTAAAAAACTGCCCCCCCGGGGGTATTTTTTTACCATCTCAGTTATGCTGAAGCAGGCATGCGTAACATTGCAACGGCCTCCCCCGCTTACCCTTACTTTGCTTAACAGTTTGCTGGTTTTCTCTACAATAATCACCTCTAAGTGCCTGTTCATTCGGGCAGCATTCACAGCACAAAAAAAACCTGCAGCTCCACCGCCAATTACCACTAATCGCTTTTTTAAATCATCGTTTGTAGTTAGGCTATCAGTTAATGCAGGTTTATCGTTCACTATTTATAACACTTTAAATGAAGGCCACACTATTTTTTTTCAAAGCGGTTTAATATATTTCCTGAGAGGGGTTATACTAAATTTTTAATAGTCAGAGCACAAATTCGCATTCGCTTTTTCGGCTGCTTCAATTTCTACAAAGGAAGATAAAATATCAGCTTTGCCACCTTTTTGAATGGCAACAGTATGTTCAAAATGCGCAGCAGGTTTACCATCTTCTGTCCTGATTGTCCAGCCATCTTTATCATGGTAAACATTTTTTGTCCCAAGGTTAATCATGGGTTCGATAGCTATCACCATGCCTTCATTCAATTTAGCACCTGTACCTCTTTTACCATAATTAGGCACCTGTGGTTCTTCGTGCAGGTGGCGTCCAAGGCCATGCCCTACCAACTCCCTTACCACGCCATAGCCATGTTCCCTTTCGGTATATTGCTGAACAGCGTATGCAATATCGCCGGTACGGTTACCTTGTGTCGCCTTCTCAATACCCTTGTACAATGATTCTTTTGTTACCCTCAGCAACTGTCTCACTTCGGGGGTAATGTTTCCAATCGCAAATGTATAAGCACTGTCGCCATGAAAACCATTGATAAACGTACCCACATCTACTGACACAATATCGCCTTCTTTCAACATATTTTTTGTGGGAAAACCATGCACTACTGCATCATTAACCGACATGCAGCAGGCGAAAGGAAAAGCCGGGTTACCATAACCTTTAAAGGAAGGCGTGGCACCATTATCACGGATAAAGGTTTCGGCAATCTGGTCCATATCCCAGGTTGAAATACCGGGACGAATAATTTTTGCTATTTCTGCAAGTGTTTTGCTTACCAGCAAATTGCTCGTCCGCATCAATTCAATTTCCTGCTTTGTTTTGTAATGTATCATCTCCAATTATTTTAACGCATAAGCCCCGGTTTATGGCCAGGGCTTACAATTATTTTCTTAGATAAAAACGTGGTTCATGTTAACGGCATTCTTAAATACCAGATACTGGTGAAGCCTGCCGCCCCTGCACCCTTCCTGAACTCATCAACCCATCATACTGGCGCATCAGCAATTGGGTTTCTATTTGTTGCAAAGTATCTAAAATTACAGCCACCATAATTAATAAAGATGTGCCACCATAAAAAGTTGCAAATGCCTGTTGGGTTTTAAATACCAACTGAAACAACCCTGGAAGTATACCCACAAAAGCCAACAATATAGCACCTGGTAATGTAATGCGGTCCATTATAGTACCGATGTAATCCGCCGTTGGCTGCCCGGGTTTTACCCCTGGTATAAAGCCATTGTTTCGTTTTAAATCTTCAGCCATTTGCTTGGGGTTAAAGATTAATGCGGTATAAAGAAAAGTAAATGCAATTACGCAAATGGTGTATACCAGCATATAAACACCATTGGTATGGTCGGTAAAATATTTAGCCCATCCACCACCGGTAAAGCCGGAGAAGATAGTTGGCAAAAATAAAATAGCTTGTGCAAAAATGATCGGCATAACACCAGAAGCATTGACCTTAAGAGGTAAAAAATTTCTTGCCCCGCCAAATTGCCTGTTACCTACAATTTGCTTTGCATAATTGACCGGAACCTTTCGGGTACCCTGTATCAGCAAAATTAAACCCATTATGATAGCTACAAGAAAAGCAATTTCAATTAGGAAAATCAGTAAGCCACCGCCGCCTCTTGTTGCCCTTGATGTCCACTCCTGTAAAAATGCCTGCGGAAGCCTGGCCAATATACCCATCATAATGATGATAGAGGTACCGTTACCTAAACCCTTGTCCGTAATCTTTTCACCAAGCCACATTACAAACAATGTACCCACTGTTAAAAGGATTACTGTAGACACTACAAAATAATTATCGTAAGATGGTATAAGTGCTTCACGATTTCCTGCGCTTTTCAAATATCCGATATAAGCTGCTGCTTGAAATGCAGTAACAATTACAGTTAGATAGCGGGTCCATTGGTTGATCTTCTTTCTTCCACTCTCTCCCTCTTTTTGAATTTTTGCCATCTGGGGAACCAGGATGGTTATTAACTGCATAAAAATGGAAGCAGAAATATAGGGCATGATACCCAATGCAAAAATGGAGGCTTTAGAAAATGCACCGCCAACAAATGCATCTAACAAACCGAGCATACCGCCCTTTGTACTGTTAGTAAGGTTGGCTAACTTGTTAGGATCAATGCCAGGCAAAACAATGAAAGAACCCAGCCGGTAAATAAAAATGAGCAACAACGTGAACATAATTTTGTTACGCAGTTCTTCAATGCTCCAGATATTCTTAAGTGTTTGGACGAACTTCTTCACAGACTAACTAAGTTTAAAATGTTTTAGTAAAACTAAAAAGACGCTTTCAAACTAACCATAAGGCAAGCAGAAATGCGTCTGTAAATATCGTGAAATTATTTAACTATCTCAACAGAACCTCCGGCGGCTTCAATAGCTGCTTTGGCTTTTTCACTCACCGCATTTACTTTAAAAGAAAACTTTCCTTTTATCTCACCAACACCTAAAATTTTGATGTTATCGTTCTGGCTAATCAAACCATTGATATATAAATTCTGAGGTGTGAATTCAGTAATACTGTATTTTTCGGCATAGTGGTCTATCTGGCCAATGTTGATTACTTTATAGTCAACACGGTTAATATTTTTGAAACCACGCTTTGGTATACGGCGCTGAATTGGCATCTGTCCACCTTCATGGGCCATTTTACTTTTGTAACCTGCACGGCTTTGTCCGCCCTTATTACCTTTGGTAGATGTACCACCTTTACCACTTGCTTCACCACGGCCAATTCTTTTGGCTTTATGGGTAGCACCTTTTGCTGGTCTTAATGAATGTAATTCCATTTTGTTTTGATTTTGTACTTACGGGGTATCACCCCTCGCAATTAATGTTAATGTGATAATATACTAATTCGATAATGTGCTGATTGTAAATACATGAAAATAATCAGCATTAGCATATCAGCACACTGGCTAATTAATTTTTTTATTAAGCCAGTTCCACTACTGTAATTAAATGGTTAACCTTGCGGACCATACCTAAAATTTGCGGAGTAGCTTCAACTTCTACAGAAGCGTTCATCTTTTTTAAACCAAGGGCTACCATTGTTTTCTTCTGGCGTTCTGGTCTGTCGATTACACTTTTAACCTGTGTTACTTTTATTTTTTTCATACCCTATCCCCTAAAAGGGAATTTGTTTTATTGATTAATGAATAACCCCACGATAATTCCCTTTTAGGGACGGGGATTTTATCCGTTAAAAACTTTCTTTAAAGAAACGTTTCTCGTTTTTGCAACTGCAATTGGCTCACGCAAAGTAGCCAATGCTTTTACCGTAGCTTTAACCACATTGGTAGGGTTTGCAGAACCAAGGCTTTTAGCCAATACGTCTGTAATGCCCGCTGCTTCTAATACTGCACGCATACTTCCTCCGGCAATTACGCCTGTACCATGCGCTGCTGGTTTTATATAAACTTTAGCTGCACCTTCTTTTGCAAGTTGATCGTGAGGAATAGTACCATGCATAACTGGAACTTTAATAAGGTTCTTTTTTGCATCTTCTATACCCTTGGTAATAGCTTCCTGCACTTCTTTTGCTTTACCTAAACCCTGGCCTACAACACCTGCGCCGTTACCCACCACAACCAATGCAGAAAAACTAAAGGCACGTCCACCTTTCGTAGTTTTAACCACACGGTTAATAGAAACCACTTTATCCTTCAACTCCAGATCGCCGGCTTTTACCCTGTTATCGTTTGCTTTTAACATGTATAGTTTGTATTAGAAAATTTATAATTAAAATATTAAACCACCTTCCCTCGCACCTTCGGCAACTGCCTTAACACGGCCATGATAAATGTAACCACCACGGTCAAACACAACTGTAGTAAGGCCTAATTCTGAAGCTTTTCTTGCGATAGCATTTCCCACCAATTTGCTTTGCTCGGTTTTGGTTATTTTTTGTGCCTTAATATCCTTATCCATTGAAGAAACTGATGCGATGGTAGAACCATTCTCATCATTCACCAACTGGGCATAAATGGCAGCGTTACTCCTAAAAACACTTAACCTTGGCTTAGCGGCAACACCATTTATCTTTTTACGGATACGGAATTTTATCTTTTCCCTTGCACTTGATTTGTTGTTCATGATCTTTATTTTTTATCCTAAACCCTAAAGGGGCCGAGGAATACTAAAAATTGTAATAACCTTAAGTTGTTCACTTTCCCTTTAGCGCAAATTTTTTATTTACCTGCAGATTTACCAGCCTTTCTCCTCAATACTTCTCCTTTAAACTTAACACCTTTTCCTTTGTACGGTTCTGGTTTTCTTAAGCCACGGATTTTTGCACACACCTGGCCGATCAATTGCTTATCAACTCCTTCAAGTGTTATGATAGGGTTTTGGCCTTTTTCCTGAGATGTTCCAATTTTTAATTCTTTAGGAATCTCGAAAATGATATTATGGGAATATCCTAAAGCAAGGTCTAAGATATTTCCAGTATTTGCAGCTTTAAAACCCACACCTACTAACTCCATTTGTTTTACATATCCTTCTGTAACACCTTTAACCATGTTACTTACCAAAGACCGGTATAAACCATGCATCGCTTTATGACGGATTTGATCTGTTGGCCTGACAAGTTCTAAAGTGTTACCCTTTACCTCCATTTTGATATCCCTGTCAACCGCTTGCTTCAACTCACCCTTAGGGCCTTTTACTGTAACGATATTATCAGCACCCACAATTATAGTTACACCTGTAGCAAATTCAACAGGTTTTTTTCCAATTCTAGACATAGCCGGTTTTTTATTTTATTGATCAATTGGTTTGTGTTCAGCCACGACCGGGGCTTAATTGTCAAACCTTTTTTATTAATAGATATTACACAACACTTCGCCACCCACATTTTGAGCTTTGGCTTCCTTATCAGTCATAACACCTTTTGATGTTGAGATGATAGCTATACCCAAACCATTTTTAACCCTTTTAAATTCATCTGGTTTTGCGTAAGTGCGCAAACCCGGACGTGACACCCTTTCCAGGCTTTGTATAACAGGCAATTTTGTAGATGCATCATACTTAAGGGCAATTTTAATTACACCTTGTTTGCTATCATCTTCAAATTTGTATTTCAGAATATACCCTTTATCATACAAAATCTCAGTCATGCGCTTCTTAAGGTTAGAAGCAGGTATTTCTACAATACGGTGATTGGCCATTTGGGCGTTACGGATTCTTGTAAGAAAATCTGCTATCGGATCAGTTACCATAATTATTTAAGTTGACTTTTATTATCAGATAATTTTTTTACAGTGATTTCAATTTTCAATTGATCTGCTGTTTTTAATTTCTACCAGCTTGCCTTTGTAACACCTGGTATTTTACCAGCCAAAGCCATATCACGGAACATATTCCTTGATATACCAAAGTGCCTGATGTAACCTCTTGGACGGCCGGTTAACTGGCAACGGTTCCTTAAACGCACAGGAGAAGCATTCTTTGGTAAAAGGTCTAAAGCTTTGTAATCACCGGCTGCTTTTAAAGTGGCCCTTTTCTCGGCGAACTTAGCGCTCATTGCCATTCTTTTTCTTTGCCTGGCTTCAACAGATTTTTTTGCCATGTTACGTTATCGTTTAATTATTTTTTTATGTTTTTGAATGGCATACCCAACTCTTTCAATAACTCAAACGCCTCTTCATTAGTGGATGCTGTAGTTACAAAAGTGATATCCATACCGGTAATTTTATTTACCTTATCAATATCAATTTCAGGAAAAATAATTTGCTCTGTAATGCCAAGGGTATAGTTACCACGGCCATCAAAAGACTTATCATTAATACCTTTAAAATCACGTACACGTGGCAGGGAAACAGATACGAACCTGTCTAAAAATTCAAACATTTTAACCCCACGCAACGTAACCCTTGCGCCAATTGGCATAGCCTTACGCAACTTGAAATTAGAGATGTCCTTTTTACTCATGGTTGCCACTGCCTTTTGGCCAGTTATATTTGATAACTCTTCCACAGCAATATCAACTAATTTCTTATCAGCAACGGCACCGTTTACACCACGATTTAAACAAATCTTGGTAAGTTTAGGTGCTTGCATAATTGTTTTATAACCAAACTTTTTCATTAAAGCAGGTACAACTTCTTTAGTGTACTTATCTGCTAACCTTGGAGTATATGTTGTTGTGCTCATTATTTTATAACCTCCCCTGATTTTTTTGATATCCTGATTAATTTACCATTTTCCCTTGTACGCTTAATTTTAGATGGGCCGCCGGTTTTTGCATCCCATAACATTACATTACTAATATTTACAGGGGCCTCAACTTTTACGATTCCGCCTTTTGTATTTTGAGAAGTCGGCTTTGTATGCTTAGTTACTATGTTTACCCCTTCTACCAACACACGTCCTTTTTCCAGCAACACTTCCAACACCTTACGGGGCTTTTTCAAATCCTTGTCTTCACCAGTAATAACAACAACATTGTCGCCTTTCTTAATGTTGAACTTCGGTTTAAATCTTGTACTCATCTTAATTTAATTTGCTAATTTGATGATGTGCTAATCTGTTAATAAAACCAAACTAAAACATCGTTTATTTTCTTGAAGCTAACAAGCTTATTTTTAAAGTACTTCTGGTGCTAAAGAAATAATTTTCATGTAACCCTTGTCTCTTAACTCTCTTGCAACAGGCCCAAAAATACGGGTACCCCTTGGCTCATCTGAGTTGTTTAGCAAAACAACAGCATTATCATCAAACCGAATGTAAGAGCCATCTTTACGACGTAACTTATTTACTGTTCTTACGATCACCGCTTTGCTTACAGTACCTTTTTTTATACCACCGTTTGGTGTTGCATCTTTTACTGTAACAACAATCTTATCACCGATCTTAGCATAATCCTGACCAGAATTACCTAAAACACGGATACACAATACCTGCTTGGCCCCACTGTTATCCGCTACATTTAATCTGCTTTCTTGCTGAATCATTTTACTATTTTTTTAGTACCCGGTACAAAGAATATTAGTACAAAGACTATATGTTATTGTGCTTGCTGATTAATACCCAATAGCAATGCGAAATAATTAAAATTTACTTTACTTTCTCAACAATTTCCACCAGTCTCCAGCGCTTTGTTTTGCTAAGCGGACGGGTTTCCATAATCTTTACTGTATCCCCGATACTACATTCATTTTTTTCATCGTGTGCATGAAATTTTGTAGACTTCTTTACAAACTTTCCATACAAAGGATGCTTTACTTTTCTTTCAACCACCACTACTATGGACTTATCCATTTTATTACTGGAGACTACACCAACCCTTATTTTACGTAAGTTTCTTTCTATTGTTGATACTGCTTCGCTCATGTTGCAAAATTTATGGTTTAGTTTAAACCGAGTTCAATTTTTCTTAATGCTGTTTTCAAACGGGCTAAGTCCCTGCGCAATAAGCGCATGCTTACAGGGTTCTCTAACGGAGAAATACTGTGGGCAAAAGATACCTTTTTTAAACGCAGTTCATCTTCAGTAATCTTTGCTTTAAGATCTTCCAGGCCTAAGCCTTTAATGCTCGTTGAATAATCTGCTTTCTTTGACATTTTTTTAATTTGATAATGTGCTAATATTTTTATTCTGCTTTTTATTAGTTAAGCAGCACATTAGATAACTTTCTAATTTCTTTAAGCCTGGTAATCCCTTCTAACAACGAACTTTACTGCTATCGGTAATTTTTGCGCTGCTAATTCAAAAGCCTCTTTTGCCACCTGTAATGGAACACCATCAGCTTCAAAAAGGATACGTCCTGGCTCAACTACTGCAGCCCAATATTCAGGGTTACCTTTACCTTTACCCATCCTTACTTCTGCAGGCTTTTTAGTAATTGGTTTGTCAGGAAAAATACGGATCCAAACGTTTCCTTCCCTTTTCATATGGCGTGTTAAAGCCTGACGTGCACTTTCTATTTGCCTGTTGGTTAACCAAATGGGTTCCATCGCTTTTAAAGCAAATGATCCAAAAGAAATGGTGGTGCCCCTCTTAGCCGTCTCCCTAATCCTGCCCTTCTGCCCCTTTCTATGTTTTGCTCTTTTTGGTTGTAACATTTCTTTAAATTTGACAATTTCTCAATTCAGCAACTACTCAATTGAGCCATTGCATTATATTCTCATTTGTAATTTTTGCTTAACGCCTTCCACCCTGCTGGCCGCCACCACGGTTTCCACCGCCCTGGCCTTGTCCGCCACCACCTCTTCTATCACCACCCTGGCCACCGCCCCTTCTGTCGCCGCCACCTCTTCTGTCATCATACCCACCACGGTTTTCAAAGCCACCCCTTGTATCACCTTCTTTACCACCACCGGCTAAAATATTAGGGTTAAGGTCTCTCTTAGCCAAAACTTCGCCTTTGCAAATCCATACCTTAATACCTATTTTACCATATACCGTTTGTGCAAAAACACTTGCATAATCAATATCCATACGCAAAGTATGCAATGGTGTCCTTCCTTGTTTTATCTCTTCACTACGTGCTATCTCAGCTCCACCTAACCTTCCACCGCATCTTACCTTAATACCTTCTGCACCCATCCTTAGTGCAGATGCTATCGCCATTTTTACTGCACGCTTAAAATTAATACGGCCTTCTAACTGACGGGCTATTGTATCTGCAACAATTTGTGCATCTAACTCCGGACGGCGTATTTCCAGGATGTTAATCTGAACATCTTCCTTACCGGTTAATTTTTTCAACTCCTCTTTTATCCTGTCCACCTCACCACCACCTTTACCAATAATAATACCTGGCTTAGATGTATGGATTGTTACAATAAGCTTGTTTAAAGTACGCTCAATAACAATCTTTGATATGCCACCTTTATTGATACGGGCATTAAGGTAATTTCTGATTTTATTATCTTCAATTAATTTGTTACCGAAATCTTTTTTGTGTGCATACCAGTTACTGTCCCAACCACGGATGATTCCCAGTCTGATACCAACAGGATTTGTTTTCTGACCCATATTATTGGTTAATTCGTTTTAATTAATTTATTAACTTTTACTATCTACTACCAATGTTACATGGTTACTGCGTTTGCGAACCCTGTAGCCACGGCCTTGCGGGGCAGGGCGCATACGCTTTATCACCCTTGCACCATCAACCATAATTGTTTTCACAACCAGTTTGGCATCCTCCACCTTAACATCTGTGTTTTTTTGCTCCCAGTTATTGATAGCACTTTTTAGCAACTTATATAAAGGAACTGAGGGGTGCTTTGTACTAAATTGTAAAACGCCCAACGCCTTTTCTACTTCCATACCACGTATCAAATCAACCAGTAAGCGCATTTTACGTGGTGAAGTTGGATAATTATTAAGTTTAGCTACTGCTTCCATTTTGTTATGTTTCAAGCTTTAAGTTTTATACCAAATAAAACCTTACTTTTTTAATTACATTTTTTTACTTGAGTGGCCCCTGAAATTTCTTGTAGGTGCAAACTCCCCTAACTTATGTCCTACCATAAACTCTGTTACATAAACAGGAATAAATTTGTTTCCGTTATGAACTGCCAATGTATGCCCTACAAAATCGGGGGTAATAGTTGAACGGCGTGACCATGTTTTAATAACACCCTTTTTGTTTTTTCCCTCGTTTATTGCTAACACTTTTTCTTCAAGGTTAGCATCTATGTAAGGGCCTTTTTTTACCGAACGTGGCATATTTATTATTTTTTGTTGATTCTCCCATTTTACCGGGATATTTTAACAATGATTAAAGATTATTTATTGCTTATTTTCTTTCCGTTCTTTCTTTGGATAATCATCTTATCCGAACCTTTACCTCTTGTACGGGTAACCTGGCCTTTGGCGTATTTACCTTTGCGGCTGCGTGGATGTCCACCTGATGCTCTTCCTTCACCACCACCCATCGGGTGATCTACCGGGTTCATTGCAACAGCCCTTGTTCTTGGCCTGATACCTTTCCATCTGTTACGTCCGGCTTTACCAGCACTTTCCAGGTTATGGTCACTGTTACTAACAACACCTACGGTTGCATAGCAATTGATCAATACTTTTCTCAACTCCCCACTTGGCATTTTTAAGATGCCATATTTTTCTTCTTTGTTGGCTAACTGTGCAGTGTTACCTGCGCTGCGTACCAACTTACCTCCCTGGCCAGGTTGCATTTCAATATTATGAACGTTTGTACCAAGTGGCATAAACTTCAACTGCAGTGCATTTCCCAGTTCAGGGGCAACGTTATCGCCACTTAAAACGGTAGCACCAACCTGTAACCCATTAGGTGCGATAATGTAGCGCTTTTCACCATCTGCATAATTAAGCAATGCTATAAAGGCAGTACGGTTAGGATCATATTCTATACTCTTAACAACAGCAGGAATATTCTTTTTATCCCTTTTAAAATCTATGATACGGTACATAGTTTTGTTACCACCACCCATATAGCGCATAGACCTTCTTCCCTGAGAGTTACGCCCAGCAGTATTTTTTTGCTTTTCAAGCAAAGTTTTTTCTGGAACATTAGTAGTAATCTCTGCATATGCATTACCAATTCTCCAACGTGTACCTGCTGTGGTCGGTTTGTATTTTCTAAGTGCCATCTTAAACTATTTTTTCCTTTGCCTTAAGACGATGGAAATTTATTTTATAATCTCTGCATTTTGCGGTAGCAGAATAACCATGCTTTTATTTAACTATTTTAACGGGATTGAATTAAACCGTTCCGTACAAATCAATCGACTCCCCTTCAGCAACAGTTACAAAAGCTTTTTTCTTTGCCGGCTTTCTTCCACTTACCACTCCCGCTTTTGTATTTCTTGATTTAGCTTTACCTGGTATCACTGCTGTATTTACATCTTTAACCTGCACACCATAAAACTCCTCAACAGCCTTCTTAACCTCTAACTTATTAGCTTTCCTGTTCACTACAAAAGCGTAGCGGTTCATTTTTTCTGTTTGTTTATTTACCTTTTCAGATAAAATTGGCTTTATTAAAACTTCAGACAGTTTCATACTTCTAATTTGATAATTTGGTCATTAGCTAATTTGCTAACTAAAATTTTGTTTATTTGTCGTCACCAAATTAACAGGTTTGCTAACGAGTTAATTAATATTATGCTTCAACAGCTTCGTCTTCACTAAATATTTTTGCTACGCTTTCAGTAAACACTATCATTTTAGCGTTTACAATATCGTATGTATTTAAATCGCTCAACAAGCTTCCCTGAACACCTTCAATATTTCTTAAGCTTAGATAAACGTTATCGTTATACTCTGGCAAAACAAATAATGTTTTCTTATCGCTAACCTGTAAACTTTTTAAAATACCTGCAAACTGTTTTGATTTCGGTGCATCCATGGTAACATCTTCAACCACCATAATTGCATTTTCTTTTGCCTTGGCACTTAGCGCACTAATCTTTGCAAGGTCCTTTACTTTACGGTTCAATTTAAAATCATAAAGATGCGGCTTTGGCCCAAAAATAGTACCACCACCCTTGTATATCGGACTGCGAAGATTTCCTTTACGGGCACCACCGGTACCTTTTTGCTTAACAAGTTTTTTAGATGACCCATTAGCCTCAGCCCTGGTTTTTACTTTATGCGTTCCCTGGCGTTGTGCTGCCAAATATTGCTTAACAGCCAAATAAACTACATGAATGTTTGGCTCTACACCAAAAATTTCTTCAGGTAATTCAATAGTCCTGCCGGTTTTACCACCTTTAATATCTAAAATATCTACTTGCATGATTTCTAATTTTTTAATGTGATTAAAGCACATTAAGGTTTT
Source organism: Ferruginibacter sp. (assembly GCA_965249755.1). Lineage (GTDB taxonomy): Bacteria > Bacteroidota > Bacteroidia > Chitinophagales > Chitinophagaceae > Ferruginibacter. The sequence continues at coordinate 4,115,971 of CBDFMT010000004.1, read as the reverse complement.
ACTTTTGTATTAAAACGATGGAACCGTTATGGCCTGGAACTGAACCACTAATAAGTATATAATTCTTTTCAGAAAAAATCTTTACAACCTTTAAGCCCTTCATTTTAACCCTATCCTGTCCCATACGTCCACCCATTCTCATTCCTTTAAAAACACGGGATGCATCAGAGGAGTTACCGATAGAACCGGGAGCCCTTGAACGGTCGTGCTGGCCATGCGACTGGCCGCCTACGCCATGAAAACCATGACGTTTAACAACACCCTGAAAACCTTTTCCTTTGGTGGTACCAACTACTTCAACAGTCTCACCTTCGGTGAAAATGTCAACAGTGATAGCTTCACCAACTGCTTGCTTTAGTTCGCTATCGCGTATTTCTTTTACTACTTTTTTGGGAGATGTTTGGGCCTTTGCGAAGTGGTTAACTTCAGCTTTAATGGAGTGCTTTTCTTTTTTATCGCCAAATGCAATCTGAAGTGCATTGTAGCCGTCAGTTTCAACTGTTTTCTTTTGTGTAACTATACATGGACCTGCTTCGATGATTGTAACCGCAGTTTGTTTGCCTGCTGCATCAAAAACACTGGTCATGCCAATCTTTCTTCCAATAATACTTTTCATTGTATCTATTTTTTATCCAGCGCTCCGGTTGATAACGGAGTTAGATGTTTCAATTTTTAAGAACTAACCTTTTGCTTTCCCGTAAAATGCGGGGGGTTCATCAGGCTTTTATTTCAACATCAACACCACTTGGCAGGTCTAATTTACTTAAAGCGTCAACTGTACGGCTGCTGCTGGTGTAGATGTCTAACAAACGTTTATGTGTACACAACTGAAACTGCTCACGTGCTTTCTTATTAACATGAGGTGCACGCAATACAGTAAAAATTTTCTTGTGTGTTGGTAAAGGAATTGGCCCTGTTACTACTGCACCGGTACTTCGTACCGTTTTTACGATTTTCTCGGCTGACTTGTCAACTAAGTTATGGTCGTAAGACTGTAATTTTATTCTGATTCGTTGTGACATATTTAAAGAACTTTAAACTTTCGTTTTTTTATTTGGAGTGCAAAGGTAGGGGGATGAATTGACATAGCAAAGTGTATAGAAAAGTTTTTTGGAAGTTTTTTGTGCATACGGGCTGGCCTTCTTTTTAATTTGTAAAAACGATCTGTGGTGTGGTTAGCAGGGGTAAATTTTTAAACCTCAAAATGATATTGGCCACGGTTACAATATCTTTTTGACAATATGCGGCTATTCTTTCTAAATCATTTTCCTGCCAATACACCTGGCCTACCATACTTCCATCAATATCATCTTTTGGCGAAGGTACATTTAACGATGCTGCCAGTAATTTAAGTGAAGTAAAATTTTTGTAATCGCCGAACCGCCAAAATTGAAAAGTATCCACCATATTGGTTTCCCATGGTTTCATATTCTGAAAATCTAGGTAGGCAGGAATTGATAAATTATTTATGAGCAGGCGGCGGCAAAGGAAGGGAATGTCGAATTCTTTTATATTATGCCCGGTAAAACTCCATTGGTTATGCACTGCTTCTAATTGATCTACCGTGTCGATAAATTTTTGAAGCAACTCTTTTTCATCATGCCCGAAAATGGACCTTACCCTGAATTGAAAACTACCTTTTTCTTTTTTGAAATAGCCAAGGCTGATACAAACAACTTTTGAAAACTCGGCCATTACACCCGCCCGTAAAGGATAATATTCTTCTAACGAAATATTTTCAGGCAAAGCCCGCTTCACTTTTTCTTCCCACAGGTGTTGCCAATTTTCATCAAGGGCTGTAAAATTGGCAACGGCGGAAACTGTTTCTATATCGATTACAAGAAAGTTTTCAATAGGCATTTTTACAATCATGGTGGGGCTAATATAGAAAAAATACAACAGCCCTGATAGAAAATTTAGCAGAAAATAATCTCAACCCCCGATTGATTTAGGAATAGCATCATTTGAAGCCGCATTATTTTCCACTGATAAAAATTTTCGGAGTATAGCAGCTATCTGATCGAACTCGAGCAAAAACCCATCGTGCCCGTAAGAAGATTTTATAACGGCCAAGGAAGCATCCGGGATATGTTTCGCCAGAAATGCCTGTTCTGAAACCGGGAAAAGAATATCCGACTGGATACCAATAACAATTGTTTTTGCGGTGATTGCCTGAAGTGCTTGTATTGCTGAAACCCTTCCCCTGCCTACATTATGGGCATCCATACTTTTACTTAAAAAATAGTAACTGAAAGCATTGAAACGCCTGGCTAATTTTTCGCCCTGGTAACGCTGGTACGAATCACTTTTAAAATTTTCTATAACCTCTTTTTCCGTTTCAGATTGATTTAATGTGTAAGTTTCGTAGTTGCGATAACTCAGCAGGGCTAAAGATCTTGCTGTTTTCATCCCATTAATACCGGCTTCATTGCTTTTATCTTTCCATGTTATATCCCCTTCAATGCACATTCTTTGAGATGCATTAAAAGCAATTGCCCAAGGGGAATGAATTGCGTTTGTAGCTATTGGTATGATGTGCTCAAATAAACCAGGTTCTTCAATTGCCCACTGCAATAATTGCTGTCCACCCATTGATCCCCCAAGCCCTGCAAATATTCTTTCAATTCGCAAAGAGATTTTTAATCTTTGATAACAACGTATCATGTCCCTTGTTGTAAATAAAGGAAATGTATGAAAATAAGGCCCGTTGCTTTCAGGGTTTACATCTAAAGGATTTATACTGCCGTAGCAACTGCCTGGCATGTTTACACAAATAATAAAATGTTCGTGCGGATTAAAAAGCATACTCTCGCCTACCAAACCATTCCACCATCCGGAAGGATCGCTGTTGGCAGTTAATGCATGAAAAACCCAAACCACATTACTTTGGGCTGCATTGATTTTACCAAGCGTTGTGTATGCAAGATGGAAACGGGGCAGTACCACACCCGATTCTAACCTGAATGATGATTGATAATTAAATATTTCCACTTGTAAAGTTTATCCTGCAAGTTGTGCCGAAAATACTTTTGCAAAGGCTTGTTCAAAATCTGCTTTAATATCATCGATATGTTCAATGCCAGCACTAATGCGTATTAGGTTAGGCAAAACACCAGAAGCTACCTGCTCTGTCTCGCTTAGTTGTTCATGCGTAGTTGATGCCGGATGTATGGCCAGTGTTTTTGCATCGCCCACGTTTGCTAAATGGCTCACCAGTTGCAGGCTGTCAATGAACCGGCTGGCATTTTCTTTTGACCCTTTTACACCAAAATTGAGCACACCTCCATAACCATTGGTAAGATATTTTTTGGCAAGGCTGTTATAAGGACTACTCTTTAAACCGGGGTATAAAACAAAATCAACCTGCTCATGCTGCTCCAGCCACTCTGCAAGCTCCTGCGCATTTTCTACATGCCGCTGAACCCTTAAGGACAATGTTTCCAATCCTTGTAAAAGCAGAAATGAGTTAAATGGGCTTTGGCTGCTGCCAAAATCCCGTAAACCTTCAACCCTTGCCCTGATGATAAATGCTATGTTTGGCAAACCCAATGGATTGTTTACCCCAAATACTTCAGCAAATTTCAACCCGTGATAACCTTCACTCGGTTCGGTAAACTGAGGAAATTTACCATTGCCCCAATCATAGTTTCCACCATCCACAATTACACCACCAATGCTGTTACCATGCCCGCCAATCCACTTGGTGGCACTTTCCACAACTATATTGGCACCATGTTCAAGTGGCTTAAATAAATAACCGCCTGCACCAAATGTGTTATCAACTATCAAGGGCAAATCATATTCCCTGGCCAGGTCAGCAAATTTCTCGAAATCTGGAATATTTAATTGTGGGTTACCAATCGTTTCTAAATAAATCGCTTTGGTATTTTTATCAATCAAGGGAACGAACGTTTCCACATCATCACCATTACCAAACCTTACCTCTACCCCAAGCCTTTTAAAAGCAACTTTAAATTGGTTGTATGTACCACCATATAAAAACGATGTACTGATAAAATTATCACCAGCCTGCAGAATATTGTTTAAAGCAAGGAATTGAGCAGCCTGCCCCGAAGCGGTAGCAAGTGCTGCCACACCGCCTTCCAATGCTGCCATACGCTTTTCAAAAACATCGCTTGTTGGGTTCATAATACGGGTATAAATATTTCCAAATTCCTTTAACCCAAAAAGCTTCGCAGCATGTTCTGCATTATTAAAACCATAGGAGGTGGTTTGATAAATGGGCACCGCCCTGCTATTGGTGGCGGTATCAATGCTTTGGCCGGCATGCAACTGTAATGTTTCAAAATGCAAGTTTGACATATTTGTAAGTTTTAATTTTTAAATAAAAATGTGGCCAGAAATTATTACTCTATAAAAATAGTAGACTTTTATTTAAATAGGAAACTTTTTTATAAAAATCATTTTAAACGGCAAAAGGTTTACAATAAAGAAAAAAAAATCTTGTTTTTAAGGTAGATAAAAACCCATTGGTACTTATAACACACAGCGCACAAAAAAGCCTGCAGAAATCCGCAGGCTTACCATTTATATTCAATAAAAGTTTTAATTAATCTTCTACTTTCTGTTTGCCTTTTTGTTTGGCTATCACTTCTTCTGCAACATTGTTAGGTGCAGGCGCATAATGGCTAAACTCCATGGTTGACGTGGCCCTTCCACTTGACAGTGAACGCAATTGGGTTACGTAACCAAACATTTCACTCAATGGAACTTTAGCTTTAATTACCTGTACTCCATGCTTACTGTCCATACCTTCCAGCATACCACGGCGGCGGTTCAAATCACCTGTAACATCACCCATGTACTGGTCAGGCGTTAACACTTCCACCTTCATAATTGGTTCAAGCAAAACAGGCTTGGCTTTACGGCCAGCTTCCCTGTATCCTTGCTTAGCACACAATTCAAAACTCATGGCATCACTATCTACCTGGTGAAAACTTCCATCATAAACTTTAACCCTCATGCTTACCATTGGGTAACTTGCCAGCACACCTGTTGTCATTGCGCTTTCAAAACCTTTTTGGATAGCAGGTACAAATTCTTTAGGGATAGATCCTCCGAATAAACCATTTACAAACTGGAAATTTCCTTTAGCTTCTTTCAAAAATTCTTCTTCCGCCGGTCCGATTTCAAAAACGATGTCAGCAAATTTACCACGGCCACCCGTTTGCTTTTTAAGGGTTTCCCTATGTTGTATTGTTGTATTAAAAGCTTCTTTATAAGCAACTTGTGGCGCACCCTGGTTAATTTCAACTTTAAATTCCCTGCGCATACGGTCCACAATAATTTCAAGGTGCAGTTCGCCCATTCCACTCAAAATAGTCTGGCCTGTTTCTTCGTCTGTCCGTACACGTAATGTAGGGTCTTCTTCAACCAATTTACTAATCGCCATTCCCATTCTATCAACATCCGCCTGTGTTTTCGGTTCTACCGCAACACTAATAACCGGTTCTGGAAATGTCATTGCTTCCAATACTATCGGATGGTCTTCATTACACAATGTGTCCCCTGTTTTAATGTCTTTAAAACCAACTGCTGCGCCAATATCACCTGCTTCAATAAAATCTACAGGGTTTTGCTTATTAGCATGCATCTGCATGATACGGCTGATACGCTCATTTTTTCCAGTACGGGTATTCAACACATAACTACCAGAATCTAAACGGCCGGAGTAGGCCCTGAAGAAAGCCAGGCGGCCAACAAAAGGATCCGTCATAATTTTAAATGCCAATGCACTAAATGGTTCTTTCGGGTCTGCATGACGAAGGATTTCTTCACCGGTATCAGGGTTAGTTCCTTTTACGGCTTCAATATCCAATGGCCCTGGTAAGTAGCGTACAATGGCATCCAATGCGGTTTGTACCCCTTTATTTTTAAAAGAAGATCCACACATCATAGGGATGATAGAGATATCAATTGTTGCCTTACGAATAGCTTCGTGTATTTCATCTTCTGTAATCGTGTTAGGATCATCAAAAAACTTTTCAAGTAACTTATCATCATAATCAGCAACCGCCTCAATCAAGTGCTGCCTCCATTCATTTACTTCTTCAATCATATCTTCCGGAATAGGCACTTCATTAAAAGTCATGCCCTGTCCTGCTTCATCCCAAACCATTCCTTTCATTGTAATTAAATCAACCACACCTTTAAAACCATCCTCTGCACCAATTGGTAATTGCAGCGGTACGGCTTTAGCACCAAGCATTTCTTTAATCTGCTTTACAACATTTAAAAAGTCGGCACCGGCACGGTCCATTTTGTTTACAAAACCAATACGGGGAACTTTATAACGGTTAGCCTGGCGCCAAACAGTTTCGCTCTGTGGCTCCACACCAGATACTGCACAAAACAGCGCAAGTAAACCATCCAACACCCTAAGCGAACGCTCCACCTCAACGGTAAAATCCACGTGGCCGGGGGTATCGATAATATTAAATTTATACTGCTTGGTAGCCGGTATTTTTTTGCCATTTTCCATTGGGAAATTCCAGAAACAAGTCGTGGCCGCACTTGTAATGGTAATGCCCCTTTCCTGCTCTTGCGCCATCCAGTCCATTGTAGCGGCACCATCATGCACTTCTCCAATTTTATGGTTTACACCTGTGTAATAAAGTATACGTTCTGTAGTGGTGGTTTTACCAGCATCAATGTGTGCCGCAATACCAAAGTTTCGTTGATAACGTAAGTCTGCCATTGTAATGTTTTTAAAATTTGTATGATGTTTATTTTTTGAACCGGCTGCAAATAATAATTAAACTTCAGTGGCGTCGCACTCTTGTGCACCGTTTCAATATTGATCTTTTGTTACCTGAAGTTTGCAGGCACCTGCCCGTAAGTAATGGGCTATTTTGATATGACATTTATACTCTCATAATATGCTAAATAAATAACGGCCACCGCCTGTACCTGATTATTTTCCGTATTTTTTAGCGCCGCAAAGATAAGTGATCTTTTTAAAAATACCAATATCAAAGCCCTTTCAAATCGACCCTTTTTAGGTAAGGCTTATCAAAGAAATAAATTAGTAACCCAACAAGCAAAATTCCTATACCAGTAAGGCTTTCCGCAGGCCTTTCTATAAAAGTAAAAATGAGTACCCATCCGTTAAACAACAAAAAAATAATTTGTAACAACGGCTTAAATGGGCTTTTAAAACCACCGGTTTGTTTGTTATTAATGAACAAGCTTGTAGCTACAGTTAAAGAGGCCATTAATTGCAATACAAAACCTGCGTACAAAAAAATTTTTTCGAACGATCCTGTTAGTGCTAATACAACACTAATCAAAACATGCAGCCAAATCGCTGCAACCGGAATGCCGTTGTTGTTTCGTTTGGCAAGGGCCTGCCATAAAGTATTTTCTTTGGCCATTGCCATGGTAACCCGTGGCCCAACCCATAAATAAGAACTAACCGTAGCAACCAGTTGTAATGCTATAAAAAAGCTTACCCATTTACCGCCGGTGCTGCCCAATAACTTATTAAAAGCTATAAAAGTCACTTCTTCCTTACCTGTCAGTTCTGATAAGGTTGCATTCTTTAACAGCACAAACTGAAATAATACATACATGCAAGCAACAAACACAGTACTTCCTATTAACGCTTTTGGTAAATTTTTTTTAGGGGCGTCTATCTCATCAACAACATAAGCCGCTGCATTCCAACCGGCATAAGCAAAAGAAACATACACCATTGAAACTGCAAACCCGGGCTGCAATATTTCCTTGTGCCAGCTTATGTTTAAATCAATGGCATTAACACCATTAGAAGTGCCTAAAAACCCAACTGCTGCCAAAATAATGATGAAAATTATTTTAATGAGAGTGAAAATATTTTGAAAACGGCTGCTATTGCGGATAGTAAAACTATGCATTAACCCTGTTAGTAAAATAAGCCCGGTTGCAAACATTGTACTATGCGGAAACCCAAATGGTGCAAGATATTTAGTAAAGGCCATAGCTGCCAGCGCTACCGGTGCAGAGAACCCGACAATAAGCCCTGCCCAAGCAGAAAGATATCCTAACATGGGATGAAATACCCGTGATAGATAAATATAATCCCCACCCGATTCTTTAAAATGTGTTCCTAATTCTGCATATGCAAACGCACCGAATAAAGCAAGTAAGCCCCCAGCGATCCATAAAATTAATATACTCCAGGTATTTTGAACAGCAGATAGCTGAAACCCCAGGCTTGTAAAAACGCCTGTACCAATCATATTTGCCACTACAATAGAACTGGCTGTATAAACGCTTATCTTCCTTTTCAACAAGTTTATTTTAGAGTATTATCACCTTCTTTACAGACAAGATAGCAATATCCAATAACAAAAAAAGCCACCCTTTTTGGGCAGCTTCGATATATATATTTCGCTAAAATTAAATTCTAAAATGTGCAAAAGCCTTATTTGCCTCAGCCATACGATGTGTGTCTTCTTTCTTTTTATAAGAAGCACCTTCACCCTTACTTGCCGCTACAATTTCATTAGCTAATTTATCAGCCATACTTCTTCCGTTTCTATCACGGCTATACTTTACCATCCATTTTATGCTTAAAGAAACTTTTCTGTCGGCACGTACTTCAGCAGGAATTTGAAAAGTAGCACCACCAATACGACGGCTACGTACTTCCACACCTGGGGTAATATTATTTAAAGCTTTCTTCCAAATTTCATAACCACTTTCACCGGTTATTTTCGCAACTTTATCAAGGGCATCGTAAAATATAATGTAGGCGCCACTCTTTTTTCCTTCCCACATTAAGTTATTCACAAAACGTGTAACTAATCTGTCGTTGAATTTTGGATCGGGTGCTAAAGGTATTTTTTTAGGCTGTGTTTTACGCATTGTATTTTATTTTTCCATTTGCCTTTTCAGGCTATTGGTTATTTTTTAGCTTTTTCTTTTTTAGTACCATATTTACTGCGGCTTTGCTTACGGTCTTTTACACCAGCAGTATCCAAACTACCACGAACAATGTGGTAACGAACACCTGGCAAATCTTTTACCCTTCCACCCCTGATAAGTACAATGCTATGCTCTTGAAGATTATGGCCTTCTCCAGGTATATAGGCAATTACCTCAATTTTATTGGTTAACCTAACTTTCGCAACTTTACGTAATGCAGAGTTTGGCTTTTTAGGAGTAGTAGTATAAACCCTGGTACAAACACCACGGCGTTGAGGGCATGCATCCAAAGCCCTTGATTTGCTTTTGGCTTTTATTATCTCCCTTCCTTTTCTAACTAATTGTTGTATTGTAGGCATTGTAAACCCTTTATTTTTGGACGGCAAAGGTAGGGTTTCTCATTTGAAAAGAAATACTTTTTAAAATTATTTTATAATTTTTTCAAGCATAACATTTTTCATTGAGAGTGTTACCTAAACATGATCCTGTTTACGGATTGATCGTTGGTATCCAGGTTAATTATTTGTACCACATACATTCCCTTACTCATATTTTTTGTTCGTGATATTTGAAAATTTGTAGTACCTGGAAGTACTCTAAATTCTTGCAAGATCTGGTTTAACGGGGTAATCAGCCTTATCAGGTAAGGGTTTCGTTTGGGATTTGCAATTGAGATATTTAGTGTATTGTCCACAGGATTTGGATAAACAGTTATGTTATCAGGTGCATACCGGTTTAAAGAAATGGCATTACTATAAGTATAATCGTTATCCTCATTAATTATTTTTATCCTGTAAATATTTTTTTCCGCTGCATTTATATCTGTAAAATAGTATTGAGAAGTACCAGCGCTTTGCCCGGCTTTTACCGTTCCAATTGAAATAAATTTACCCTCAGTGGATTTACGTTGTATAAGAAAATTTTTAATGGTACCATCACTAAATAGCTCCCAATTTAGCAGTGTTTTTTTATCATTTAAAAATTTACCTGAAAGTTTATTTAAAACTACTGGAAGCGCATGTGTGCAAGAACCATCAAGATGATAGGTATAATACCTGTTTACACAACCTCCATTTACTACAAGTTTACATACATATACACCCGTATCACCTGGCAATATCTGAGGAATATAAACTTTTGAGCCGGAACTAAGCATTGTACTATCGGCACTGTTTGCATTGTCCTTTTTATACCATGAATAAGTTGAACCAAAGACAGTATCTACGCTTAAAGTAGTTGCAATTTGGAAACAGTTAAAAGTATTGGTAATCTTATTGTTGGCAAGCGGTAAAATGCTGGCATCTCCCAAAGTTGCATTGCCGCAAGCATCCAATGCCCTTAGCCTTACAAGTGTATAGTTTGTTCCATTGTTCACATTGAAAAGAGAACTTGACTGGGGTGAAGTGATAATTGAAGGTGTTGTTGGAGAACTCCCGATAATTTCATAAGTAAATGGGCCAACGCCATTGAGCACTTCAGCACCAAGGCTAAATCCGTTTAAATCACATTGGTAGGCAGATGACCTGCTTAGGCCGGGGTACTTATATGGAGACAATATAACCGTATCATAGTTGTAAATATTACAAGCGTCATTTGCCTTGTAACTTAGTATATAGGTACCAGGGCCTAAATCCTGAAAAGTATACATACCTCCTACAACGGTGTTAGCAGAAAGCTGAGGCGAAAGCAAAACATTGTCTTTCTTTATAATGTTCACAAACAGTGCTCCCATGTTAGTAGTTGCAGATGTCCTGATGTCACCTGAACCATTTGAAAACGTTCCACTTGGACACTTTCCAACAGTATATGCTGAATAATTTACGTAGCTGGCAGTGGCCCCAATGCTTACAGAGTCTTTTGTTCCGCAGTTATCAGTAACTATTATTTTATACTTGTCGCTTCCGATTGTACCGGCAATACTATCAACGATAATATTTGTACTGCTATAATTTCCGTTAAAAAATAAACTATCCTTAGGATTATAGATTTTGATGTTGAATGGCGTTGCACCCGTCGTTATAGAAATAGTAAATTTTGCATAATTGTAGGAGCATGACTTGTTTGCAACAACAGTAATTTTAACGGCCTTAGGATCTACGACGAAGCATCTTACAATTGTCGTGTCATAACAAACATTAATAATCTTCATACAGTATTTTCCATAAAGTAAATTATCAAACTGGCCTGTACTGTTACAGGTAATTAAAACTCCGTTACTATCGTAGAGGCAATAATTAGGATTATTTACATATTGCTGGCCACCTATTTGGACAGTGAAAGTAGTACAGGTTGTATTTATCACCGAAACAGCATTATTTACAGAAGGCAAATTAGCACTTGCGCTAAAGCATCGGGTAAAAGTTGTATCCGGGCAATCATTTATGGCTTTTATGCAGTAAGACCCATACGCAAGGTTATCAAAAATCCCACTGCTATCACAGCTTAATAGAACATTATTACTGTACAAACAAAATAATGCATTCTTGATGTTATTTGTATTTGCTTTAGCCGTAAACGTTGAGCATGTTTTGTTTGAAATACTAATGCTGAGGTCATTTGCAATAACCGGTGGCCCTACTATAAAACACCTTACAAAACTGGTGTCGAAACATGAGTCATACACATTTGCACAATATTTACCTAGGCCCAAACCTCCAAAAAAGCCTGTAGTGTTACAAGCTATTAGCGTGTTTGTACTGTCATACAAACAATATTTCGGGGTCGTAAGGTTAATCCCTGCGATGTTGATACTAAAGATTGCACAGCTTCCATAATTAGGAACAATAACCGTCGGAACAGATGGAATCGGAACCTTAACAGTAAAGCATCTTGTTATGGTTGTGTCCCTGCAGCCATCTTTTACACTAATGCAATATGAGCCGTAAGCAAGGTTACTAAATATACCAGTAGAATTGCAGCTTAATAAGTTGCTGATGGAATCGTACAAACAATAATTAGGATTTGTTAACCCATTTTGTCCTGTGATGGAGGCAGTGAAATTTGTGCATGTTTTATTATTGATAGAAACGCTGTTATTGATACTAATTGAAGGAGGAACTGAATTAAAACACTTTCGGACAGTTGCACCGGTACATGAATCGTGTACTTCTATGCAATAACGTCCGTAAGGCAAATAGGTAAAGTTGCCTGTTGAATTACACGTTATCAAAACATTTGCACTATCAAAAAGACAAAAATCAGGATTAAAGAAATTGCCTGTGCCTGATATAGAAGCAGTAAAGGAATTACACGTTTTAGCAGAAACTACAACAGCGCTTACATAAGGCACAATTATTAATGAGGCAGAAGCTTTTTTAATAATTCCACAATTATCTTTCGCAAGCACTTCAAAACTTGTGTTTCCAGCCAAATCAAAGTCTAAAGTTGGATAAGATGACCAAATGGTATCACCAGGTTGCCGCACTATTCCGTACATGAAGCCAGGGATACCACTCACTGTACTAATGTTACCTTTACTATCAACTACTTTGATAAAGCCTAAAGCAGAATCACAACCACTTTTATTAAAGTTGTAAGAATCTATTTGCCATAAATAATCATTAACAGTAATCTGCCTTGTTTGAATACCCCCACAAGAGTCAGTCAGCCTTATCGTATAATCTCCTGCAGATAAATTGTTGAATATACCAGTATTGTTCGACGTGCCTATACCCATCGGAGAAGGTGAAACAATAGAAAAAACGAAAGGCGGTCTGCCGAATTGCTCACCTGTAACCATTACTCTTCCATTACTCGCCTGATAGCAGGATACATCAGTTTTGGATAACGCAAATCGTGGATCTTGGTAAGATCCGCCTACAATTACACCACTTTGTGTAAACGTACAGTTTGAAACAATGTCCGTGATTATTACTGAATAGGTTCCTGCTGATAGTCCTGTTATTGAGTCTGAAGTTGTAAAATTTGAATTCACCGGGCCAACAGTTTTATATTTATAAGAGCCTGACCCTCCGGAAGCAAACACTTTTATTGAACCTGTTGATGCACATCTTGATTCGTAAGTATTAAAAGTTGCTGTAAGCAGTGAGCAATCTTGGGACTTTAATTTTAAGTTAGTAAGAAATAAAAAAACAAACAGAAAGCATTGTAGCAGGGTATAGAATTTTTTCATGTTTCATAGTTTAGCGGATAAGGGGTAAGTCTCGAAAATCTCTTAATGAAACTACAAATACAACGTTATAATCGCCCCGGTTATTGGATTCGTAAAGTATTCGGGTAATAATCCGTTGCAGTATTTTTACGCATATAACAGTAGATACACTTTAACAATTAAACGACAACTTTCAATAATTAATTGTATGGCCAAAAAATGAATGTCTTGGTGTAGTAACAATTTCTAAGGATTGTGGTATGATTAGCAGAGCAACAATAAGTTGTAAATTTTGGTATTTTTTATAATCCTTGCCAAAAAATTTACTTATTAAAATTTAAAAAGGTAGGAAGGTCAGAAAAAATTTCTTTTTTATAAATGTCCTTGACTGTTTCCGGGTTGCGGTGGATGGAAGTGCAAGTTTAAGGTGCCAGGATATCCATAAAAAAACCCCCAGCCAATACAAGCCGGGGGTTAATTTAAATAAATATGGCAGCTACCTACTCTCCCGGTTGGAATACCAGTACCATCGGCCATAAGGGGCTTAACTTCTCTGTTCGGTATGGGAAGAGGTGAACACCCTTGGCAAAACCACCATAAGATTTTGCAGGTATTTAGCTATCAGTATTTAATATGAAGACAGGAACAATTGATGTCCCGTAAGTCTCTATACTTAATACTTTATTCTAATTACCTTAATAATGTACATATTGGGAAAGTTGTTTTTTAGAGTAAATCAGTATTTATTGTTTGCTTCCTTCTCCCCTTTAGGATGGGGGCAAAAATAAAAAAATAAAGCTTACGGGTAATTAGTACTGCTTGGCTCCGGTGTTACCACCCTTATACCTGCAGCCTATCAACGTGGTAGTCTCCCACGGCCCTTAAAAGTAAACTCATCTTGAGGAAGGTTTCACGCTTAGATGCTTTCAGCGTTTATCCTTGCTGTACGTAGCTACTCTGCATTGCACCTGGCGGCACAACAGATACACCAGCGGTACATACGACCCGGTCCTCTCGTACTAAGGTCATGTCCTCTCAATTTACTAGCGCCCATCACAGATAGGGACCGAACTGTCTTGCGACGTTCTGAACCCAGTTCACGTGCCACTTTAATCGGCGAACAGCCGAACCCTTGGGACCTTCTCCAGCCCCAGGATGTGACGAACCGACATCGAGGTGCCAAACCTTACCGTCGATATGAGCTCTTGGGTAAGATCAGCCTGTTATCCCCAGAGTACCTTTTATCCTTTGAGCGATGGCCCTTCCATACAGAACCACCGGATCACTTTAGCCTACTTTCGTACCTGATCGGCTTGTAAGCCTCACAGTCAAGCTCCCTTATACTAATGCGCTCTATGTACGATTACCAACCGTACTGAGGGAACCTTTGCAAGCCTCCGTTACATTTTAGGAGGCGACCACCCCAGTCAAACTACCCACCATGCACTGTTTCCCGGTAAACCGGGATTAGATTCTAAATGTTTAAAGGTTGGTATTTCAACGACGGCTCCACAATGGCTGGCGCCACTGCTTCAAAGCCTCCCAACTATCCTACACATCAAAAATTCAAAATCAATGCAAAGTTGTAGTGAAGGTTCATGGGGTCTTTCCGTCCCGTGACGGGTAACCGGCATCTTCACCGATACTACAATTTCACCGGGCTCGTGGAGGAGACAGTGTACAACTCATTAGACCATTCGTGCAGGTCGGAACTTACCCGACAAGGAATTTCGCTACCTTAGGACCGTTATAGTTACGGCCGCCGTTTACTGGGGCTTCAGTCAGAAGCTTTGGCTTGCGCCGAACATCCTTCCTTAACCTTCCAGCACCGGGCAGGTATCAGGCTCTATACGTCATCTTACGATTTTGCAGGGCCCTGTGTTTTTGCTAAACAGTTGGTTGTACCATTTTACTGAGACCGACCGAAGTCGGTACGCTTTATCCCGAAGTTACAGCGTTAATTTGCCTAGTTCCTTCTCCACGGCTCACCCGAGCGCCTTAGAATATTCATCCCACCCACCTGTGTCGGTTTGCGGTACGGGCTCCTTATACCATAACTTAGAAGTTTTTCTCGGAGGTCTGATTAGGGCTATTATCAGCTTGGCCGAAGCTTCACTGTACTGTCAGGTTCGACTAACCGTGCGGATTTGCCTGCACAGCCAATATCTACACCCTTTAACGTGCTATTCCGTAAGCACGCAAGCCTTTCACTACCCCGTCACTCCATCGAAGTATAAGCAGGTGTTGGAATATTAACCAACTTGCCATCAGCTTCCCCTTTCGGGTGCGCCTAAGGACCCGACTAACCCTGATCTGATTAACATTGATCAGGAAACCTTGGGTTTACGGCGTTAATGTTTTTCACATTAATTATCGTTACTTATGCCTACATTTTCTTTTGAAACCACTCCAGCAGCGGTCGCCCGCCACCTTCGCCGTTGTTTCAATGCTCCCCTACCGATATACTACCAAGTAGCAATCTTAGAACTTCGGTTCATGGTTTGATGCCCGATTATTTTCCGTGCAGGATCTCTCGACCAGTGAGCTGTTACGCACTCTTTAAATGAATGGCTGCTTCCAAGCCAACATCCTGGCTGTTATAGAAATCCCACCTCGTTTGATCAACTTAACCATGTATTAGGGACCTTAGTTGCTAATCTGGGTTATTTCCCTCTCGGCCATGGACCTTAGCGCCCACAGCCTCACTGCCGCAGATATTTAACAGCATTCGGAGTTTGTCAGGATTTGGTAGGCGGTGAAGCCCCCTAGTCCAATCAGTAGCTCTACCTCTGTTAAACTTCTTAATGCGACGCTGTTCCTAAAAACATTTCGGGGAGAACGAGCTATCTCTCAGTTTGATTGGCCTTTCACCCCTATCCACAGGTCATCACAAAACTTTTCAACGTTTACGTGTTCGGTCCTCCAGTGTGTG
>CBDFMT010000004.1:3960000-4095000 GCA_965249755.1 Ferruginibacter sp. | reverse complement strand
GTATTGACATTGATATCGCAGAACCTTTTGACACTTTTGAAGAAAACGCAAGGGAAAAATCACGAAATATTTATCAACTCACCAAAAAAAATTGTTTCAGTGAAGACACCGGTTTAGAAGTATCGATTTTACATAACGAGCCGGGGGTAAAAAGTGCAAGGTATGCTGGCGAAAACAGATCTTCGGAAGCAAACCTTGATAAACTTTTGGCTGCAATGAATGGTATGACGGAAAGGAGTGCCAGGTTCAGAACTGTAATTTCATTAATAAAAGAAGGTAGAGAAACACAATTTGAAGGTATATGCAAAGGATTGATTGTTGAGGGTAAAAGAGGGACTAATGGCTTTGGATATGATCCTGTATTTGTACCGGATGGAAGCAATAAAACGTTTGCCGAAATGGCCATGGAAGAAAAAAATATTTTCAGTCACAGAAAAAAAGCCTTTATGAAAATGATGTATTTTTTAAACGAGGTTACTTAAAAATTATTCCAAATTTCCCAACTTGCTTCTGCTTGAATGGTGAGCATTGAAAAACCATTTTGAATTTGCGCCCCTATACCTTCTCCCTTTTTAAGAAACAAAGTTTTTAACGGCTTGTACACTAAATCAAATAAATAATTGTCGCTAGTAAGCACTTCGTAGGGTATATCCGGGCATTCATGTTCATTAGGGAACATGCCGACCGGTGATGTATTAATTATCACATTATAGCCGTTGCGTAAATGCCCTTTCACCATAGTGTAATCAATAACTTTTTGAGATAACCCTTTACTTCTTGATACTATTAAAAATTCAATACCCAACTTATTTAAAACAAACTGCACTGCCTTAGAAGCCCCGCCCGATCCAAGTATGAGTGCCTTTTTATGATGCGGACAAAGTAATGTGATAAATGATTTTTCGAACCCAATGATGTCTGTATTATATGCAGTTAGTTGACCGCCAGATATTTTTATGGAGTTGGCTGCACCTATACTTTTTACTTCTTCTGATTGTGCTGTAACGTATTTAAGAATTTGCTCCTTATAAGGAATAGTGACACACATACCTTTTAAGCTTGGATTATCATTTATCAGGGACGGAAACTCATCTATAGATTTAATGGGATAAGCCTCAAAAAAACAATCTTTCAATTGCTCCTTTTGAAATTTTTCAGTGAAATATTGCTTAGAAAAAGAATGCCCCAAAGGATATCCTATTAAACCATATAAATCCATCTTAAAAATTATTTGTTGAGATACAATTCAAAGGTGTCGCCCCTTAAACCAATACGCATAGCTTCTAAAGGAATAACCTCTGCAGGTGCAATATTACCAAGGTTAACATTACAACCGATCAATTCTAAAAAGTACAACTGTTGTGCTTTTTGAGGGGCTTCCCATAATATTTTGCCTTCAGGTATTTGCGTTAAAATTTCCTGGACCAAGCCTTCCCTCACTTCTCCGCTTCCCCTGTAAATACCTACGTTGCCCGATTCCCTTGCTTCTGCAATTACATAGGTTGAGCCTGCTTCCAGTTCTGCACGCATTAATTCAATCCACTTATATGGTGGAATAATGTGCGCTGCATCTTTACTGCCGACTTCACTTAATACTATAAATTGCTTGGCCAGTTTTTCAATATACCCGCATTTTTCGGTATGCGGTATTGTTATTGATCCATCACTTACCTCAATATATTTAATACCGAATTCGTTACAAACATTTATGTAGTCGTTGAATTGATTACGCACTAAAAATGCTTCGAACAGGGTGCCACCAAAATAAACAGGTATATCATAAGATTGATACACCCGCAATTTTTCTTTTAAGTTAGGAGTAACATAAGCAGTACCAAAGCCAAGCTTAACTATATCTACATGTGTATGGGCAACACTCATAAAATTTTTAGCTTCTTCAATGCTTAACCCTTTATCCATTACCATAGTAATGCCATGCTCACGGGGTTTTTTATTTCTTTCAGGGATTTGAGTGAGGTTAAAATTCATTAATGGTTTTTTTGTTGGCGCAAAGATAACCATTGAGACCTAAAAACTTAATCAATGAGAGAAGCCGAAAGGAAAGTATCAGATAGATTTGTTTCGTTTATGCCTTGCAACGATTTCAACTACAGATTGGTTTTGAAGAATAGAAGGATTAAGCTCCACCAGTTTTTTTACCAGTTTTGGATTTTTGGCCATGCCTGATTCCAGTTGAATAAGTGCTTCCTTATTTTTACCCACTGCTAATAAAAAGGCACTTTTATAAAAAATGAAAATTGGTTTTACATTGGTAAGTTCAATTGCATGTTCAACATATTCCAGGCCCTCCTCAAAACACTTTGCATGGTACAAACATTTAAGTAATTCCAGCCAGCCGTTGCTGTTTTTTGGTTTACTGCGAACAACGTTGCCAAAGTATTGAACCGCTTCTTCTATTTTACCCTGCTCCATATAACACTGCCCGATTGCCAAATTATACTCCGGCTGTAACTTATGCATACGCATAGCTACCTGCAGGTTTTTGATGGCACTATCCCAAATGCCTTCATTCATATAAGTACATGCAATTTTATAAAATAGCTGACTGTCATCCTGGTTAAGATGAGTTGCTTTTCTATAGTTAAACCTTGCAAGGGCGTAGTTCTGCAACTTATCGTAGCAATGCCCTATCGCTTCGTAAATAACATCTTCTGGCCTTGCCAGTTCCAATACTTTTTGAAGCACTTCAATAGCGTCTTTATATTTTCTTATCCTAAGAAAAGCATCCCCCATGTTACGCCAGGCATAGTCAAATTTTTCATCAATAGCAACTGCGTACTGGTATGCATCAATAGCTTTTTCATACAGCTTTATTCCCTGGTAGGCCGCTGCAAGATTAAACCAGGCTAATTCATTAAATGGAAAGTCTTCAATAATTTGTTGATGTAAACGAATGCCTTCTTCATTACGACCGGTAAAATCTGTCCAGAAACAAATTTTATATAACGCTTCCTCATTGTTAGGATCCATTTCAAGGATCATTTTTAAGCAGTCGAATACTTTATCAAAATTTTCATAATCATCGTAAACATCTGTTAATTCAAATAACAGTTCTAGTTTTTCATCCCCCTCAAAGTAGTTTAATGCCACTTCTAAAACAGCCGCCGCTTTTTCTTGTTGGTCTAACGCAAGAAAGGCATCTGTCTTCAAAATATAAATTGTTATGTCGCTGCTATCCAACAACTCTGCCTGCTCCAAAAAATATAAAGACTCCTGATATTTTTTAGATGCAATTAAAAGATCTGCTTTTTTTACAAGTAACAATGAGGAATAAGGATATTGTTCAACCGCAAAATCAGTAGCTTCCAAGGCTTGCCCAATCTCATCTTTTTCATCAAAATAATCTATGATTTTTTCGAAAGAATCTTCATCAATGAAAGAATGGCTTCTTCCCGATTTTAAATTATCATACTGATGGAGTAATTCTTTCATCTCATCCCTGTTTTGCCGGTAAGGATATTTACTCATAATTTTTTAGGTTACTGTAAAGTACAATAATTTAAATAATTTTCAAAACGTGTAACATTTTTTAGTAATGGCCGTTAAAGAAATGTAAAGGAATTGTATAAATATTGCTAAATTAATAGACCTTTTCTTATATTTGTGATGTTAAATTATTTCAATGAAAACATTCTCTATAAAATTAATTACAATTGCCCTGCTTTTTAGCATAGCAAACGTAGCTATTGCAGACAGGGGCATTGGAAGAAAAAATAAAAATAAAACTACCCTAAATATTGCCACTCCCATTGGGTTAAGGAACTCGATTCCATTTAACTTGAAATCTGGTTTAAGTTACAAGGGAAGTTTACTAACTGAATCTAAAAATACTGGAGGAAGTGTTATTTCTAATTCTTTATTGACCTATCAGAAAGGTAACGTTACCTATATTATTCCTTACAAACACAGATTAGCTGTTCCAGATGCACAACAAGGATATACTGGTATTAAGCTTATTATCCGCTCACACTAATTTTTTCCTTTTCCGCTTTACACCTTTTTTGTAAGATGTGACTTAGTTTGCATCTTTCTTACTTTGTCTGTTATCATCATAAGTCATCACCCGGTATCCTGATTTTGGAACATCAAATTTAGAAAGGGGTACTGAAGCGTAATCTATAGTTGCCAGCGTATATCTAAACTTCATTTTACCGCCATCCAATTCATACTCAACAGGAAATCCTTGTAAAGATTTAAATGCAGGATTATACTCCTTGTTGTTGCAGATAATAGATGGGGTATAATAAACAGTAAGCGACGATCCATCTTTTAATTGTGCGGTAGCTCTATTACAACTATATCCCGCTATGCTTTTGGTTTCGGCACTTAGATTAAAAGTTATCCCTTCAAATCTTTTATTTTTATTTTCAAAATTTTCTTTGGATAAAACCACCATCAATTTTTGGCCACTATACTCTTTAAGAATTACACCAGAACCAATCTTTGCATCGTAAATAGTGGTTTCTTTTCCCAGGGAACTTGAAATATCAACCCTGCTTAAATTCCCCTTTAACAATACCGCATTGGTTGCCCCGGCAAGGGGATCTGGCTGCACAGCTTTACCATTTGTTTCGGTAGATATATTGTAGGTTATCGTTCCTTCAGAAATAATTTTTTGTCCAAAAGATGGTATACAGAAAACCATCAAGGATAGGATTGAAAATGTATTTTTCATTATCATTCGTTCAATTTTATTTAAAGGTAATATAATCCCAAGCTTCTAAAAGCCAGTAAAAAGCAAAAGCTGCGATTGGCTTTCAATTGCAGCTTTTAAAAAAATGGAACAAATTATTTTTTTGCTGTTTTTGCTTTTAAGTCTTGAATTTTTTTATTTGAATCTTGCATTGCCTGAATTTTCTCCTGCAGCTTACTTTGCTTCACAGGCTTTTTTCTATTCTCTTCTATTTGTGCCAAAATTTTATCATGATCGATAATATACTTTTGAATTACGATCTGCAATATCAAGGTAATAGTATTAGAAATGGTATAGTACCAGGTAAGTGCCGAAGGCAATTTATTGAAAACCCCTAACAGTAATACTGGAAAAATATAAGGCATATACTTCATTACAGGGTTTGAGTTATCCTGCATATTAGTCATGCTATAAATAGAAATAAGTAAACTTGTAAGTACCGCCGTAAGTGTAAATAAACTTACATGGTCGCCGTAAAAAGGAATATTAAAAGGAATATTATAAATGGAATCGTATGCTGCCAGATCTTTTGCCCACAGAAAATTTTGCCCACGCAAAGAAATATTTGATTGAAAAAAGTAATAAAGGGACATGAAAATGGGTATTTGTAAAAGGGCAGGTAAACAACCTCCCAAAGGGCTTACCCCAGCCGTTTTCCACAGCTTCATTTGATCCATACTGAAAGCCTGTTTATCATCGCCATGCTTTTCTTTAAGCTTGTCAATTTCAGGCTTTAGTGCTTTCATTTTTGCACCGCTTACGTAGCTTTTGTATAAAATAGGAGAAGTAAGTAACCTGATAAATAAAGTAAGTAATAAAATTACCAACCCCATGCTGGCCACATTTTTTCTAAGCAAATCAAACACAGGTAATAAAACATGCCTGTTTATATATTTTACAAATGCAAAAATTCCACTGCCATAAGGCACTATACTTTCCATGGAGTTGTTGTACATTTTTAGGATGTGGTAGTCGCTTGGTCCATAATACATTTGCAAAGGGATGGTAGCGTTACCCGCTGTTGCTGCCACATCTATTTTACAATTGGCCACAGCCTGCGCTATAATGTGCAGAGAAGTATCTAAAGGCACTGCCCATTTAATTTCAGCATTGCTGAATTTATTTTTATTTACAAGAGAAGTTATAAAAAACTGTTGCTTTAATGATAACCAGTCTGTAGGTTTCTCAAATTTTTTATCATCGCCAGAGTTGCCCAATTGCGTAAAGTCGAATTTATTATCGCTTAGGTAACAGATATGGGTTTGTTGTTTTTCATAATCGTGGTCTTTTTCTATCTGGTTAACCTGCGCCTGCCATTGCAGGTTGATACTGTTTTGGGATATTAGCCTATCTGCCCCACTTAAAACAATAGAAAAATCCATCAGGTAATCATTGGCCGGCAATGTATACAGATGGGTAATCTGTTTTCCTGATGAATCTTTTAGAATAAAAGATATACTTTGGCTTTTATTTGGATTATCAGTTTTTACACCTGTTACAAACAGCATGTCGGCCGTATTGGCTACCTGGTTATCGCCGGAGTTAACAGCATACGATAATTTGTTATAATCGCCCTTTTCAATAACTACAGGCTTGCCATCAAGTGTTTTATATTGCTTTAATTCTACCTCTTTTGGCTGACCCCCTTTATTGGTAAATGTTATTTTTAAAACCTCATTTTCAATTGTTGTCAATGTCTCTTTTCCTTCTCCGGCCTGCTGAAAACCACCTGCTGATTTCATCCTTTTTGCAGCGTCCATAACCACTGAATCTGCCCGCTGCTTAGCAATATCAATTTTAGGTTTTGTTCTTTGAATGGAATCTGAAATCCTTTTTTGTTCTGCCTGATATACTGCATTACCCTGACTATTAAAATAAAACATGCCCATTAACAGTAAACCGATTAATACAAAACCGATAACTGTATTTCTATCCATTCCCATAATAATAATTTAAAGTCGCAAAGGTAATTAAAGTTTATAGTTGCCTTGTATTTAAAATGCCCCGATAAATCAGGGCATTTTTATTAATTCTATTGCGAAAAAGTCTTATTTTTTTCCGGCAGGTGCTTTAGCAGCAGCGGCTGGTGCAGCGGCTTTAGCAGCAGGGGCGGCAGCTTTTGCAGCAGGTGCAGCAGCAGCTTTTGGTGCAGCGGCTTCCTCTTGTTTTAACTGACGTGTCATGGTTATGGAAGCAATTGGAATCCTTGGCGAATTCATAATTTCCATGTTATCTGCTTTAACATCCTGTACCCTTATATTTTCGTTTAGGGCAAGGTTGGTAATATCAAGCTCAATATTTTCACGCAAATATTTTGGAAGTAACTTTACCTTTAAGCTCTTGATTTTAAGTACTAGTTTACCGCCCGCTTTAACACCGGCTGGTGCACCCGTAAACTTAAGTGGCAATGTAACGGTTACTTTTTTATCCTCAACCAGTTCTAGAAAATCTACATGGATAAGTGAATCCGATACTTTATCAAATTGAAGGTCCTTCAATACACAACGGTATTTTTTTCCTTCAATTGATGCTTCCACTACCATAAAATCCGGGGTGTAAACAATGTTTTTAAACGCTGTAGCAGGAGCTGCAAAATTGATCTCCTGGGCACCTCCGTAAATTACAGCTGGCACTTTTTCCTCAAGGCGAAGTTGGCGGGTGGCTTTTTTGCCAAATTCGGTCCTGATTTGTCCTTCGATTGTAATTGTATTCATTTTGTTTCTAATTTTTTATGAGGCGCAAAGGTATGGGAAAAATATAAAAATTTTTTATGAAAATTGTGTTGCTGCAAAAATTGTTATAACCCATAACAGGTAAGGGGGGTTAGCTATTTTTATTGGCCATCCTGCTCCGCAAAAAAAGGCTGTTGATGCTTTTATTCTCTAAAGCATTTCTTATGGCAATAGCAAAAAGTTCTGCGGTAGATACCACCCTTATTTTGCCATCTTGTTTTTTTACTGGTATGGTATCACAAACCACCAATTCTTCTAAAACACTATTTTCAATATTTTCATACGCTTTGCCGCTAAGTACAGGGTGTGTACAAAAAGCACGTACACTTCTTGCCCCTTTTTCTTTTAACAGCCCGGCGCTTTTTGCCAATGTACCGCCGGTATCACAAATATCATCTATCAAAACAATATCCCTTCCCGTTACATCGCCTATTACAACCATGCTGGCAATTTCATTTGCCCTTTTTCTGTGCTTATCGCAGATAACCATTTCGCTTTCAAAATAAGTGGCAATTTCCCGTATGCGGTTGGCACTGCCTACATCGGGAGCAGCAAAAGTTAAATTCTCCAGTTTAAGGCTTTCGATGTATGGGATAAATATTGCAGAAGAGTCAAGGTGATCAACCGGTATATCAAAATACCCCTGTATTTGCGGTGCATGTAAATCCATTGTTACCACTCTGTCTGCCCCGGCTGCCGTTAGCATATTGGCCACCAGTTTAGAACCAATCGCAACCCTTGGCCTGTCTTTTCTATCCTGCCTTGCATAACCATAATAGGGCATTACAGCAATTACTTTATACGCCGATGCCCTCTTTGCGGCATCTATCATCAGCAACAATTCCATTAGGTTATCGGTAGGTGCAAATGTGCTTTGTATTAAAAAAACGAACTGCCCCCTGATGCTTTCCTGAAACTCTACGCCAATTTCGCCATCGCTAAATCGCTGTATATTTACTTTACCTAAAGGTTCACCAAACTTTTGTGCTATAGCCTGAGATAAATATTGTGAGCCGGTACCAGAAAAAATTTTTGCGTTATACGACATATGATTGTATTGGAACATGAAGGTGAAAGATGCTGCAAAACTATTGTTTAATAACCTACGATTAATGTAATGCCATGGAAAATATCAACAAAGCTTCCACCTCAATAAAAAATTGGGCTGCCGATGACAGGCCCAGGGAAAAGCTGTTGTTTAAAGGGGCCGAGGTTTTAAGTGATTCTGAATTGCTTGCCATCCTTATCAACAATGGCAATAAAGAAAAATCTGCAGTAGAACTGGCAAAAGATGTTTTAAAATTGGGTGGCCAAAACCTTAACGAACTGGGTAAACTTTCGTTGAAAGACCTGCAAAAAATTAAAGGCATTGGCGAAGCAAAAGCCATAACCATTGCGGCTGCGCTGGAATTAGGAAGAAGAAGGCATGCGGCAACCGCACTGGAAAAAACAATTATAAAAACCAGCAAGGACATTGCCCAATATTTACGAACGATAATAAAAGATTTTAGCTACGAAGTTTTTGCAGTACTCTTTTTAAACAAGGCCAACAAAATAAACCACTTCGAAATAATAAGCAGGGGCGGCTTAACCGGTACTGTTGCAGACCCCCGGATTATTTTGAGGATTGCTTTGGAGCAGGAAGCTACTTCGATTGTTTTATGCCACAACCATCCCTCGGGCAACCTTAGGCCAAGCAAGGCAGATGAAGTACTTACCCAAAAAATAAAAATGGCAGCCCAATACCTTGATGTATTTGTAATGGACCACCTTATTGTTAGCGAAGAAGGTTACTACAGTTTTGCAGATGATGGCTTGCTGTAAAGGCTATGCCTGCGCAGGGGGACCGCCAAAAGTAAACGGTATTTCGATGGCTTCCATATCCTGTATTGTACCATTGGAGGTTTCAAATTTTTTTACATTCTCAATCATCGCTTTCATAAAACGCTTTGCGTGAAAAGGTGTTAATATAATCCGGCTTTTTACTTTGCTTTTGGGTGTGCCGGGCATTACGTTTACAAAATCAATTACAAACTCTGCGTGGCTGTGGGTTATAACAGCCAGGTTTGCGTACTGGCCTTCTGACATCTCTTCGGAAATTTCTATATTTATCTGACCTGGTGTTTGTTGATCGGGCATGGTATAATATTGTTTAATGTGGTTATTATTCTCTACAAAAATATGTATTAACAGCTTAATTTGTAAGATTAGGCCCGGTGTATTTGCCAATCTCATTTTGCTATTTTAAAACGCTGCCCAAGCTTGCTTTGTGAGTGTATCAGCCTTCCTTGTCAACAATTGCAATCTCCATAAAAAAGGCCATCCCTTTTCAGGACAGCCTTCTTCTTATCAACAAGAATAAATTACCTCACCATCTTAGTTACAAAGTTTCCGAAACTGCCTGCAGACACATTTAGCTTATAGTTAAAAGTAAATGTATTATCGCAAGAAGAAAACGAACCTGTTCCGTTAGGGGCTATCGTTAATGGCCCGTAGCCATAAAAATTGTCGTTTGAAATGATTTGTGTTGGGATAGAAGTTTTAAAATTAGCAGGGTCTGTCCAATCAAGCCCAACGGTAATATTCAATATGTTGTAGGGTGCAATTTCAGTAAATGAAAAATTAGCGATTACCATATTAGCTGAGGTTGATGATGTAGGGGTGATGCTTACAACAGTTGCTTTGTAAGGGCCGTAACTTCCTGAAGGATCGGTATCATTGCTATTTTTGTAATCGCCTGTAAAGCCCGCTGGCACTACATCACAGTATCTTTGCAATACTACTTTAACGGTATCGCTGAATTTGGCTATTGCCAATGATGGCTGTGCCAACGTAAAAACAAGCGTATCCTTTTTGCCAGAAGCATAAGTAGCAAAATTACCATGCAGTTTTATGGTAGTAATAGCAGTGCCTGCTTTTACTACAACAGTGTTACCAGATGAAGGGGTTAAAAGTGTATACCCACCACCGGCCACAGCACCTGTTGGCGAACTGATGTTAAACGTAATTAACCTATCCTGGTTAGAAACATCTGATGTGCCTACCTGAACACTGAAAGAATCGCTGGCATTATTTCTAACATAATAACTGATATTTTTTGAAGCCGATACAAAGTGTGCAAGGGCATCTACTTTTTGAATATCGTAAGGCTTGGTTTTATCGCACCCTGTTATTAAAACAAGTAAGGTTAACGAGATAAAACCTATGTTGATAAATTGTTTCATAAATATTTTTTTAAAGAGTGTGTACTGTTTTTCTGGTTGGACTAATACCCATCATTTTGCACCATGTTTGGATTGGCGAGCATTTCTGTTTGCGGTATTGGAAATACAAACCGGAAATTACCTGCGGGCAATACCTGCCATGCAGAAGCGGTAACGTCGGATGCATTGCGTTGTACGGGCAGGTTGTTCCTTTTAAGGTCAAACAGCCTGAAGCCTTCAAAACACAATTCCTTAAACCTTTCATCCAATACTGCTGCTGTTAAATCTGATGCTGCGGTAAAAGTAACCGGCATATAGCCCAATATCCTTTGTGCCCTTAACGCATTTAAATCGGCTGTTCCGGCAACTATATTGGGGGTGCCAAGTTTTGCATACGCTTCTGCCCTTATCAGGTACATCTCTGCAATGCGGCTTGCTTTCATATCAACAATACGGCCGCCACGGGCTGAAGTAAAGAACTTGTTTACATAATTGTTTCCGGAAGCGGTACCAATGTAAGCACCTTTCCTTACATCATTGGTACTATATGTTGCCACTAATTTATCTGACGGGGCGATGTAAATCAACCCTGCAGTTGTCGTCCAAACCGCACCAATATTGGTACCTGTTGAATACCGTATGCGGAACAAGGTTTCGTTTGCATTGGCGTCTGTCCAAATACCGGCAAAGGCAGACCCTGTTACCAATGGTTTTACATTTGAACTGATGACCGCAGTTGAATAGTCCACTGCCTTTTGATAATCGCCTTTGTATAATGCAACCCTTGCCCGGTAAGCATTTATGTTTACCTGGTTCATTACCGTATCAGAAAAAGTGGTTGGTGTTACCACGGGCAATAAAGCGAATGCATCCGATAAGTCAGTTTCAATTTGTGTAACCACTTGTGCAATGGTATTTCTTGCAGGCTGTGTTAATGGGTCAGATATCAATACAATGGGAACACCCTTGGCATCTGTTGCAGAGTAAGCCTTGCTATACGATTGTAACACACCAAAATGTGCTATTGCCCTTAAAGCCAGCAACTGGCCTTTCAACACACTTCTTCTTGGTTCTTCAGAAGCTGTTGCTATAACACCGGGCAGCTTAATTAAAACCCTGTTGATCTGATCAATCATGGAATAATAACCAAAATAAGCACCAATAACATCACCGCCGGTCGTGTTGTCGGAGCTGTACTGGTAGCGGTAGGTTAATGCACCCTGCCCGGCATTATCGTAGCCTATTTTTGCCTCGTCTGAAACTAACGCACTGGCATACATGTCATTTAAATAAGCGCCATATCTGGAGTAGGCTTCATTAACACCTAACTGTGCATCGGCAATGGTCCTGAAGGCATTGGCATCACTGAAAACATCGGTAGGTAAAAGATCCAACTGTTTTTTACAACTGCCCAAAACAAGTATTAGTGTAGCAGCCGAAAGTATATATTTTATGATTTTCATTTTTACTGTAGTTTTTAATTAAAAGGTAATGTCAAGGCCGGCAGTTACAGCCCTTGGGTTAGGATATTCGCTCAGGTTAATATTAAACGCACCTGCTTCGGGGTCCATACCCCTCCACTTTGTCCAGATAAAAAGATTTGTACCCTGCACATAGAACCTTGCCCTGGATACAATTTTTGATTTACCCAATAATTCCTTTGGTAAAGCATAGCTTACGGTAATGTCTTTAAACCTCAGGAACGATGCATCATGAATAAGCTTGGAAGTGAAATTGGTACCATACAAAGGGCTTGGTGTGCTTGCAATATCCCCCGGATTTTTCCAAAAATTTAAATCAGCAGACTGGTTATAACCTCCCGATAAAAAGCCAACCGGGTTTTCAACAAAATACTCCAGGTTGTCTGTTTTGAATGCATTTTTTTGCCAGCTAAATAGTAAGGACAAGCCAAAAGATTTATAGGTCATTTGTGTACCAAAACCGCCTTTCCATGGGGCCTCGGATGTTCCGAATTGTTGCACTGCATTATCGGCACTATAGGTTGGTGTTACAATACCCGCCTTGTTATAATACAGCGGCACACCTGTAGCAGCATCAACCCCTGCCCATTTCACTGTGTTGTTAGAGCCAAGTGGTAAACCAACGGTTACCAAAGATGTTCCTGAAGTAAAGGACCCAAGACCGCCCAGACTAAGCACCTTGTTTTTGTTGTATGCGCCATTGGCTGTTAACGTCCAGATGAATGACCTGGTTTTTACCACATCAAAACTCAAGTCCCACTCAATGCCTTTATTCTGCAACTCGCCGCCATTTACCTGAATGGTATAGCCACCACCTTCTGCAGTTAATTGCTTTTGTACAAACAGACTGGCGTGATTGGTACGCTTGTCGTACAATTCTATACTTCCATAAACCCTGTTTTTTAATAAAGAGAAATCAACACCCAGATTAGTTGTGTAAACCTGCTCCCATTTAAGATTTGGGTTGCCCACACTTGTTACATAAAGCGTTGTAAGGCCGGAATAGTTTCCATTAGCTGCGTAAGCTGGCAGGTATCCAAAATCGCCGAATGGCACAAAATTATCGAAAGTATTATCACCAGCCCCGCCATAACTTGCCCTGAGCCGTAGATTATTTACCACCTTACTTTCTTTTAAGAAATTTTCTTTAGATATATTCCAAACCGCACCGGCGGAATAAAATTTTTGCCACCTGTTTTTTAATGGCAACTTGGAAGATCCGTCATCCCGGTAAGAGCCGCTTATGGTATACTTATCGTTGTAGGTATAAGACCCCAGGATTAAACCCGATACAAGCGCATTTTGAGTTTTACTTCCCCCCACGTTAGCGAAAAATAAATTATTTCCATCCCCTTGGGTAATGGCTGCCGGTGTTGCCGGTGTTCTTGGATCTATGCCATATCCGGTTGAATTTACAGTCTTTCTAAACTCCCTGATATACTCCCCAACCACACTAACACTTATTTTACTTTTTTCACCTATCGTTTTAATATAATCAAGAGATGGCCTTACATCCGCAGATAAATACCTGCTCAAACTTTCTGTTAAAAACCCTGCTTTAGTTGTTGCACTTGTAGAAATGGTACGTAAGAAAGCGAGCTTACTGCCATAATTGGTACCCTGCGTTTCCCTGTAATCTATACCTGTTGTTACAGATGCTGTCAGGTCTTCTGTTATTTTGTAAGATGCCGTCATCCCAATAACAGCTTTAAGCTGGTTATTATAGTTCTGGTCATATTTGGTATAATCCAACTGATCTGCTGCAACATATTTTGATCCCGAACCCGTAGCATATGATCCATCAGGATTATAAGCCAGTGCTGTAGGCGGCGCTATGTTTAATACCAAAAAAGGATTTTGGGTACTGTTGGTTGTAGTGCTCTGTTGAAAATTTCTTTTAGTATAAGCTAACGATGAAGAAAGGGCATAACTAAGTTTATCATCTGAGTAGTCAATATTATTTCTTAATGACACACGTTTCATATCAGTCCGGTAAGTGGTGCCTTCTTCATTGTAAAGTTCCAAACTTGTGTAAGACCTTGTTTTACCGGTGCCGCCTGATAAGGTTAACTGATGGTTGCTAAAATTGCCATCCCTGAAAATATAATCGTTCCAGTTGGTATTTATTTTAGATATAGAATCCAAAGCAGCATCTGCGGCAGCTTGCCCCGCAGCACCTAATGTGGCATAACGGGGGTTGCTTTTTGAATAGAACCATCCTGGGATGGCACTGCCCCCACCGGCTATCTTTCCATAATCTTCCTGGGTTTTTAATAACTGTGCGGTACCCATTGGCTTAAATGCAAAATCAGGTTTGGATTTAACGCCATATTGAACTGAGTAACCTAATTTCATTTTTTGGCCAGAACCTCTTCTTGTTGTTACTACTATTACGCCGGTAGCACCCCTTGACCCATACAATGCAGTGGAAGAGCCATCTTTCAAAACGTCGATGCTTTGAATATCATTTGCATTTAATCCCTGGAAAGCGCCGCCTTCAACAGGAATGCCATCAATAATATACAATGGATTACTATTGCCCGCAATAGAACTTGAACCACGAATAATAATACTTGCAGAAGTACCTGGCTGGCCGCTGCCTGTAACCGAAAGTACCCCGGGCACCTGCCCCTGAAAAATTTGGTCAAAGGAGCCTGTTGGTTTGTTTTCTACCTGTGCCCTGTCTAACCTTGATACAGCACCAGGGTACTCTGTCCTTTTTACTTTATTAATACCCGTTATCACCACTTCATCCATGCTTCTTAAAGTAGCGGTTAAAATAACAGAGTAATCATTACGGGCAGCCGAAAGGCTTACAATCTGCGTACTGTAACCACTAAAACTAAAGGCTAACTGTTTTGCATCGCTGCCAATGGACAGGGAATAGGACCCATCTGATTTTGTAACGGTGCCGTTTTTAGTGTTAAGTACAACTACCGAAACATCCTGAACGGGCTTACCCTCTTCATTTTTTACGATACCGGTAATGGTGTGGTTTTGGGCAAATGCCAGTGCAGAAAATAGCACCAGCATCAGTAGCAGTGATAACGTTTTTCTCATGTGCTGTTATGTATTGGTTTTATTAAAAATTGGAATGGTGAAGATATTGCTAATTATCAAATTAACAGTGAAACAACATTAGACAGTGGCTTGTCCAAAACTGCTGCATAAAAAACAGATTTTGTTATAACCGGTAAATGGCCTGCAACTTTATTTCAGATTTTCTATTGCCCTTTATCTCATCTAACCCACTGCCAACGGCGCTTTGGCCCTGGTAAACTGTTTGTGCCCATCTTAACCAAAAAGATAAATGGTTGCTTACATCGTAATTAAAATTGAGGTAATACCGAAAGCCTTTACCATAAAAAACCGGAATGGAATAACTGTATAAAACATCATTTTCGTAAGCATACAAGCGGCTGTTGTAGCCATCTGTTTCAAAATACTGCAACCTTGCATTGCCGCTATACCTTTTCATCATCGGTTTGTAAATGATATCTGCATATGCTAAAAAACCATTTTCTTCCCCGGCCCCTTTTTTATCAAACCACACTATCTCTACCCGGTTGCGAAGCGTAAGGCTGCTGTTTAATTTATAACTGATGTGGGTACGCAAATCCTTTCGGGGCTTATCTGCCAAAGGCGAAAGCGGCAGGTTGGCCAAGTTATCATTTTTTGGCTTTTTTTCGCTTCTGTAACGCAGGTAAATTTCCAGTTGCTTGTTAGGTTTGTACGTGGTTTGCAGTAAATAATCAGCACCGGCAGAGGGCGCATTTACCTGGTATTTAAGCCAGGGAAATTTGTAAAAATCGGCGTAGGCATCAATGCGCCAAAAATCATTTGGGCGGATGCTGATGCCTGCATACACGCCTTTTTCATTGTTGGGAAAAGTACTTTCTGTAAAAGCATTGCTGTATAAAGACTGGTAGCTTTTTGAAATGTTGCGGTAAAGCAAACTCATATCCACCTTGGCATCCAGGCTCATAATTAAGCCATGGATAAAAGCTTTATTCAATGTATGGGTAACCGCAGCTTCGCCAAAAAAGTGGATGTTTTTAAAAGTGTAGCTGTAATCCAAACTATAATTTCCGAAGTTTTTTCCGTTAAGCGAATATAGGTTATATGGTTCTGCAGGTTTGTGCAAGGGCAGTGTAAAATGGTACCGGATAGCGTTGGCACCTATGTGAAGGTTGCTGGTATTAAAGGAAACATTACCGCCAAATGCAAGTTGCTTTTGAATGCCTTTATCATCAGTTTCACTTTTGGTTCGGTGCAGGCCGGATGTTTGAAGCGAAGAAATAAAATTGTCATTTTGCAAGGTATCTGCAATAAAATTTCCATCTACTTTTTTGTAAGAAACAAACACAGTTACCCCCCATTTATTTTTTGCCAAAGTAAGGCCAAAGCCCCGGTGAAAATTAATTTCGCCTGCACTGTTGTAAGGCCGCAATATACCCAACTGCCTTTTTATATTAATTACATCTGCCCCTTTTTTAAACGCCAGGCTTTGCCATTGTATTAAGCCCTGCCCCATGTTAACAGTAAAATCGCCCAATGCAATTGATTTGACAATACCGATATCCCTCGCAAAAATATGGGCAGAATAAAAATCAAAGCCCTGCTTTTGTGTGCCATTAAATAACTGCTCGCCTGCATCTTTTTCGGACAGCACCCCATACTGCAACAAGTTTTTATACAAATACCTGTAACGCAACAACAGCCTTTGGGGAGAACCCGGATAATAATTGGTGGCTGTGCTTGTATAACCTTTCGATTGTTCTGCCACCTGGCTTGCCCTTATTAGAAAAGTGTTGTTGCCATTTTGCAACCTTTCTTTAAACGTACCCGCTATTGTTGTGTTTATGCTAACCGTTACATAAGGTAAAATGCGCTGTATGGCCCTAACATTCCAGCCGGGGATGGCCTGTAATTCATATATGCTGATAAAATTCCCAAATAACTTACGGTAGGTAATAATGTTTTCAATTTGTAATGGCGTTAATACCAAAAGCTCTTTTAGCAATGCAGCATCGGCGGTGTTAAGGTTAACCGGTGCTTGCAAAAAATGTTGCATTTGCTGTAGAAAAGAATCGTCCTCCGTTTCATTGTCGTCATTGTTTTCTGTTGTTGCTTCCAGTTGTTGTTCCATAATGTTTACCGGTGCTTCAGGCACCTGCGCCGTTAGCAACAGCGGCAGTAAAAAAAATACTAATCCGCAACATTGTTTAAACATAATTTAACTGGTATGGGGATGCAATCATTTGTAAAATATTACTCGGTATCATTATTTGCAACAACGGCCGGATTGCCAAAATTGATAATCAGCAAAAGGCCCGGCGATATACCCAATTGCGGATGGTAGCTTCCCGTAACATCTACCCTTAAATTATTCCAGCTTACACCAAACCCAGCATACCCGGTAGATGTGGCACTTGCAATACCCACCCGTGCAAAAAATTGTTTCATAAACCGGCACTGCAAACCGGTATTTACATTCACCGGAAAGTTTTCTTCTTTTACTATTTCAACCCCTGCAAAAAAACCTTCGGTAACATCATACCCTAATCCAACTTTATAAGCAGCAGTAAGTTTTTCATTTGTTTTCGAAAACTGGCCACCGGCCGGGTTGTAAACATGCATGCCCAAATTAAGCTTATTGGTTAAATGGATGATGGTGCCCAACTCAACACTTACGGCAGATGAACTATTGTACGCCGGCACCCGGTAGCTGTAATAATTAAACTGTACCCCAACATCAACCGTTTTGCCCAGGCTGCGTGCATACGCAAGCCCTGCTTGGTTTTCATTAAAATTTTTAAAGCCCAGGTATTTAATATTTACCCCAAAATTTCCATTTTTGGTTGGTATGGCAACGGCAGCAACGTACAGGGTGGTGGCGTTTAGCATAAACCGCCTTTCACCATAAACCCCGGCACCCGGCCTTTTGATATTGGCCAACGCAGCCTGGTTATTTACATAACAAAAAACATCCTGGTGCTGTACACTGTAGCAGCCCAGCCCGGTGTATATTGCAGAAACAGGTTGCCGTAAAGATTGGGAATAAATAATAATGGACAAGCCTGCAAAAAATGCAAGGCAAACAATCTTTTTCAATACAGCAGTTTTAGTAAAAGCAATATAAAGATAAAAGGGTAATTGAGGTGGTTTATCTCATTTGTAATTACTTTTGCACCATGCAAATTTTAGATGGAAAAATTGTTTCCCAGTCCGTAAAAGAATCAATAAAAAACAAAACCACCCTTTTAAAAAACGCTGGTAAAAAGCAGCCACACCTTGCTGCAATACTGATTGGTAACAACGGCGCAAGCGAAACCTACGTGGCCAGTAAAGTTAAAAGTTGCGAAGAAGTAGGCTTTAAAAGTTCCCTGATAAGGATGCCCGAAAATATAGCAGAAGCCGAACTGATAAATGCCATTGAACAATTAAATGCCAATGCAGATGTGGATGGCATATTGGTGCAACTGCCGCTTCCAAAACAAATAAACGAGGCTGTAATCATCAACCTCATCCACCCGGATAAAGATGTGGATGGCTTTCACCCGGTAAGCGTTGGAAAAATGGTGCAGGGCCTGCCTGCTTTTATACCGGCAACGCCCTACGGCATTATGCTGATGCTGGAACATTATAACATTGAAACCAAGGGCAAACATGCCGTGGTAATTGGCCGCAGTAATATTGTTGGCAGGCCCATGAGTATTTTGTTAAGCCGCAATACCAACCCCGGCAATTGCACGGTAACCCTTTGCCACAGCCACACACAGCACCTGCAGCAAATTTGCCTGCAGGCAGATATTATTGTTGCCGCACTGGGCATACCCGGCTTTTTGAAAGCAGATATGGTGAAGGATGGTGCCGTGGTTATTGACGTGGGCATAACAAGGGTTGCCGATGCCACAAAAAAATCTGGCTTTGCCATTAAAGGCGATGTTGATTTTATCAGCGTTGCACCAAAATGCAGTTACATTACACCGGTGCCGGGCGGTGTGGGTTTAATGACGATTGCCGCCCTGCTCATGAATACGTACAACGCTTGTGAACAAAAAAATTAGAGGTATTAGTCAGGGCAAATACACAGCAATGTGCATCTTCGGTAGCATCAGTCCATGCCGATAGCAAAGCGTATCGGGACACTCTTGTACTTTACAACCCATGGCGCATAACCCAAAAAATTTTTAAAGGTGGTAAGCCCATCGTTTAATTACTATAAATGACAGCAGCAACATCCATAACAACAACGCAGCAACTTCCTGTAATGGAGCACTTTTACACCATACAGGGCGAAGGCAGCCATCAGGGCAGGGCCGCCTATTTTATTCGCCTGGGCGGTTGCGACGTGGGCTGTGTTTGGTGCGATGTAAAAGATAGCTGGGATGCAGGCAAACATCCATTAATGGGCGTAGATGAACTTACAAAAATTGTAACCGCCACCCCTGCAAGGCTTGCAGTAATAACCGGCGGCGAACCTTTGATGCATGATTTAACCGCACTCACCAACAGCCTGCAGGCGAACGGCATTGAAACAAATATTGAAACATCCGGCTCACATCCGTTAAGCGGTAAGTGGGACTGGATATGCCTTTCACCAAAAAAATTTAAAGCCCCGCTGCCGGATGTTGTTCCTTTCGCCAATGAGTTAAAAGTGGTCATCTTCAATAAAACAGATTTTGAATGGGCAGCAAAATATGCCGCCCGGGTTAGCCTGCATTGTAAATTATACCTGCAGCCGGAGTGGGACAAAGCTTCTATTGTTACCCCTCTTATCATCAGCTACATTAAAGCAAACCCACAATGGCAGCTTTCTTTACAAATACATAAATACATTAACGTACCATAAATCACAGTTTTAGCAACCCTGTTCCGGCTATCTGTACACCCGCAATTTTAACAACCACCCACAATTAATTGCCTGCATTCGTTTTACCTTCATTGAACAATACGCATGAATGAAATTGAAAAAAGACCTTAAAAAAATGTTGCAGCTGATGTTGGTTTTGCTTGCCTTTGGCTTTGTTGCAAAAGCACAATGGTACGATCCGGAAAAAGTGAATAAAAAAGCCCAGCTTATTTACCAAACAGCCTACCAGTTTGCCCGTGACCAAAATTATACCGCCGCCATTACCAGTATAAACAGCGCATTACATATCGAACCCAAATTTGTGGAAGCCTATTTATCCAAAGCTGGTATTTATGCAGATTTAAGAAGGTATGACAGTTCCGTTACAGATTTTGAAAAAGCCATACAACTCGATTCCGTTTTTTCCAGCACCTATTTATTGCCTTATTCTATTTCGCTTGCAGGTACCGGCCAATTTCAAAAAGCTTTGGATGCCGTTACTGCTTTTCTAAAAAACCCCACTTTAAATGCACCAAGTATAAAGGCAGGCAACTACCGTAAAAGCACTTACGAATTTGCCATCGCTTATCAAAAGGAACATCCGGCAAAAAGCTATGTGTTCAGCCGTAAAAATTTAGGCGATAGTGTTAATTCAGATGCGTTGGAATATTACCCTTCTCTTACTATAGATGGCACTAAATTAATATTTACCCGGAGGCTTACCGGTGATGAAGACTTTTATGAAAGCGACCTGGTTAATGGAACCTGGGGCAAAGCAAAACCATTGCCAGGCCGTGTAAACACTAACCTTAATGAGGGCGCACAAAACATTTCGCAAGATGGGCAGTGGATTGTTTTTACCGGGTGCAACTATCCCGAAGGCGAGGGCAGTTGCGACCTCTACATATCTTTTAAAACAAAAAGTGGGTGGAGCGAAGCAGAGAATATTGGCCCGGTGGTAAACACCAGCGCATGGGAATCTGCCCCGTCATTATCACCCGATAAAAGGGACCTTTATTTTTCAAGCAACCAGCAGGGCACTTATGGCGGTAAAGATATCTGGGTTACCCACCGTAGTCCCAACGGCAAGTGGGGCAAGCCCGAAAACCTTGGCCCAACAATAAACACAAAGGGAGATGAAGGCTGCTCCTTTATGTATGCAGATAACCAAACTTTATTCTTTAACAGCAACGGCCATCCAGGCTATGGCAATACAGACCTCTTCTTTTCAAAAAAGATAAACGACAGCACCTGGGGGCAGCCCCAAAACCTGGGCTATCCCATTAATACGATTGATGACGAAGGTTCGCTTATAGTTGCAGCAGATGGAAAAACCGCTTACTACGCAAGTGATGGCAGCGATACCCGTGGCGGGCTGGACCTGTATAGTTTTCAATTAAGGGAAGATATACGGCCACCAAAAACATTATGGGTAAAAGGTAAGGTGTTTGATGCTGCAACCAAACTCGGACTGCCTTCCAGCGTTGAACTAACGGACATCGATAGCCGCCGGCTGGTAAGCAAAGTGCAAACGGATGAAGATGGTAATTATTTAACCACCTTGCCTGTGGGTAAAGATTATGCGTTTAATGTAAACCGAAAAGGCTACCTGTTTTTTTCTGAAAACTACAAT
This sequence comes from Ferruginibacter sp., assembly GCA_965249755.1. Lineage (GTDB taxonomy): Bacteria > Bacteroidota > Bacteroidia > Chitinophagales > Chitinophagaceae > Ferruginibacter. Next base: position 4,073,382 of record CBDFMT010000004.1, on the reverse strand, counting down.
GTAAACCTAACCAGTGATTCTGTGTATACCGCCGATATACCATTGCAGCCCATCGCAGCGGGTGCTGCGGTAGTGCTTAAAAACATTTTCTTTGATAGTAAGCTATCAGTATTAAAACCAGCCTCTATTGTTGAGCTGGATAAAGTAGTTCAGTTGATGAACGATAACCCTAAATTAAAAATACTCATCACCGGTTATACCGATAACATTGGTAAGCCACAAGATAACCTGCTGCTTTCCAACAACAGGTCGTTAGCAGTTGTAAAATATCTTTTGGCCAGCAAACAAATTGCAAAGGAAAGGCTGCAATACAAAGGTTTGGGTGCAGCAAAACCAGTGGCAGACAACAGTACCGAAAACGGCAAAGCGCTCAACAGAAGGACGGAGTTAAGCGTGGTAAGCAATTAAAAAAACAGCAAGTTGTAAAAGTTTTTTTATCATTGCCGTGCTTTTAAAACCAGCGTTTGCTTATGCCCGATGACCTGTTATTTCAGATAGCGTTAACCCTTGTGCCTTCCATTGGCGATGTACATGCCAAAGCATTAATCAACCATTATGGCGATGCCCAATCCATTTTTAAAGCAAAGAGAAAAGACCTTGAGAACCTGGAAGGTATTGGCACGGTAAGGGCCAACAGCATTAAAGCATTTGCAGATTTTACCAGCAGCGAAGCCGAATTGGATTTTATAGAACAATACAAAATAACACCACTGTTTATTACAGATGAACGGTACCCACAGCGTTTGCTAAACTGTTACGATAGCCCTACGCTGCTGTATTACAGGGGCACAGCAGATTTAAACACCAGCAAAATTATTTCTATCGTGGGCACCCGTAACCACAGTGATTATGGAAAGGCAACCTGCGAAAAACTGGTTGAAGAATTACAACATGAAAATGTGCTGGTCATAAGCGGGCTTGCTTATGGAATCGATACCATTGCACACAAAGCATCTATAAAAAATAACCTTGCTACCGTTGGTGTACTTGCCCACGGGCTCGACAGGATTTATCCACCACAAAATAAAGCACTTGCCAAACAGATGACGGAACAGGGAGGTTTGCTTACCGAATTTTTAAGCCTCACCAATCCCGACAAACAAAATTTTCCAAAACGCAACCGCATTGTGGCAGGCATGTGCGATGCTTTGGTGGTAATTGAAAGCAGCAAAAAAGGAGGTTCGCTGATAACAGCCGAACTGGCCAACGGGTATAACAAAGATGTTTTTGCATTGCCTGGAAAAATTACCGATATCAAAAGTGAAGGTTGCAATTACCTGATCAAAAACAACAAGGCATCCCTGATTACGGGTGGGCAAGATTTGATTGAAATGATGAACTGGAAGCCTGCCAACGCCCCCAAACAAAAAAAGCAACGGGAGCTTTTTATTGAACTAACCCCGGATGAAAAAATTGTTACCGGTATTTTACAGCAAACAGAAAGTATACAGGTAGATCAGTTGTACCTTAAAAGCGGCCTTAGCAGCAGCGCCATGGCAGCGGCTTTGCTCATGCTGGAGATGAATGGCATTGTAAACTCACTGCCGGGAAAAGTATATAAAATGGCCGATTAAAAAGCACCGCACCGTACATGGTTGGGGTGGATTGGTTTTTCTTTTATCTTTGCCTATGGCAATAATACACAACTCCCCTGCTCAAACAAAATCAACAAAATTTTTCGGTGAAGGCTTAACGTTTGATGACGTTTTGCTGATGCCTTCTTACTCAGAAGTGCTTCCACGTGAGGTGGATATTACTACCAAACTAACGGCTTCCATTACTTTAAATGTGCCCATGTTAAGTGCCGCAATGGATACGGTTACTGAAGCTTCCCTGGCTATCGCCCTTGCACGGGAAGGTGGCCTTGGCATACTGCACAAAAACATGAGCATAGAACACCAGGCCGACCAGGTGCGTAAAGTTAAACGCAGTGAAAACGGATTAATAATGGATCCCCTTACCCTGCCACCGGATGCCACCATTGGCGAAGCAATCCGCCTGATGAAAGAGAACAAAATTGGCGGCATACCCATCGTGGATGAAAACCAAAAACTTGCGGGCATCTTAACCAACCGTGACCTTCGTTTTGAAACAAATTACAGCGAAAAGGTAAGCACCGTAATGACCAAAGAAAACCTGATTACCGCACCCGAAGGCACGGACCTTAAAAAAGCAGAACTCATCTTTAAAAAAAATAAAATAGAAAAATTACCGGTAGTTAATAAAGCGGGCAAACTGATTGGCCTGGTAACTTTTGGCGATATTTTAAAATTAAAAAGCCATCCAAATGCAGTAAAGGATTCTTACGGCAGGTTGCTGGTTGGTGCAGGTGTTGGCATTACAAAAGATACGCTGGACAGGGTTGCGGCATTGCACCGGGCAGGCGTGGATATCATTTGCCTGGATAGCGCCCATGGCCATTCCAGGGCCATCATCGATGCGATAAAATCTATCAAAAAAACATTTAAGGGCATACAGGTTATTGCAGGCAATATCGCCACCTCGGCAGGTGCCAAAGCCATGGCAGATGCTGGCGCAGATGCCGTAAAAGTGGGCATAGGACCAGGTTCCATCTGCACCACACGTATTGTTGCAGGCACAGGCGTACCACAAATAACAGCAGTGATGGAAGCAGCCGCAGCATTAAAAGGTAAAAAAGTAGGCATCATAAGCGATGGTGGTATACGGTATACCGGCGATATGGTAAAGGCACTTGCCGCAGGTGCCAGTTGTGTAATGATGGGCAACGTTTTTGCAGGCACCGAAGAAAGCCCTGGCGAAACCATTATTTACGAAGGAAGAAGGTTTAAGCAATACAGGGGCATGGGCAGCCTGGGCGCCATGGCACAAGGCAGCAGCGACCGCTATTTTCAGGATGTGGAAGCCGATATCAAAAAATTTGTACCCGAGGGCATTGAAGGAAGGGTGGCTTTTAAAGGCCCCGTAAAAGAAATTGTGTACCAATATACCGGAGGTTTAAGGGCAGGTATGGGTTACTGTGGAGCCGCCAATATAAAGGCTTTGCAAAACGCAACTTTTGTAAAAATAACCAATGCCGGCATGAACGAAAGCCATGCACACGACATTGCCATAACCAAGGAAGCACCAAATTACAGCAGGTAAAAATGTATTGTCCGGGCCGGCAAGCTATGTGGTACTGCATAGGCGTCGCACACTTGTACTGCACCACTTTATTTATCATTTTTTAAAACGGTACATCTTTAAAAAACAAAAAATGAAATTAAAGTTGGGTGGCTGCGTTTTCCTGAATAGTATGACTGCTGCAATATGTTTTTGCCGCAAATAAACAACATGAACAAAACTTTGTGTCCATTAAACAAAAGATTGTCTGGCCATGTGCAATTGCTGCTCCGCAGGGCTTTTAAACGAAAGCAGCTTTGCCTGGCGGTGCTCCTTTTTTTATCCGGTGCATTTCCCATTTTTACACATGCGCAGGATTCATCGCACATCCGGGTATCCTTAATTACCTGCGGCCCCGGCGGCCCTGGTGATGAGCTGTACACAACCTTTGGCCATACCGGCATAAGGGTTATCGACAGCAGCAGTGTTACCGACTATGTTTTTAACTATGGCAACTTTGATGCTTTTGAAGATAACTTTTACCTCAATTTTATAAAAGGCAGGTTACGCTATTTTATATCTGTCGACTACTTTAATGAGTTTGAAGAAAGCTACCGGGCATCTAACCGGGGCATTACGGAACAGGTGTTGCAGTTAACTGCAGCAGAAAAAATAAATGTGCAGCAATTTTTGCGCAACAACATCTTACCACAAAACCGCTACTACATGTATGAGTTTTGTTTTGACAACTGTACCACCCGGGTAAGGGACCTCATCAAAAAAAATCATGACTCCACTTTTGTGCAAACTGCCGTAATGCCCTTGGGTTCTACATTTAGAAATGCCATTCATTTTTGCCTTAACCGCAATGATCAGCAATGGAGTAAACTGGGTATCGATCTGTTGTTGGGCAAACCCTGCGATGCCGTAATGACAACGGAGCAAATGGACTTTTTGCCTGAAAACCTGATGAACAGTCTGGCCAAAGCAAAACATCCTTTTGTAAGCGAAGAAAAAAATATTTACACCGCCAAAAAAGCGGGTGGGTACCATGCTTTCTTTTCACCTGTTATGGTATTCTCCCTGTTGCTGATAATTATTGTGGGGCTAAGTTTTGTAAAGCACAAAGCAGCAATTTTTTTTATAGAAGGGTTCGACAGGATTTTCTTTTTCTTCATTGGCTTGCTGGGCATTTTACTGGTTTTTATGTGGGTTGGCACAGACCATCTTATGACAAAAAATAATTTTAATTTGCTATGGGCGTGGCCAACACATGCCATTGCTGCTTTCTTTTTCAGTTCAAGAAAAAAAGGGATAAAAAACTATTATGCCCTAACATCCGCTGGGATGATTATTGTATTAGCTGCCTGGCATTTTTTACCACAACAAATGAACAATAGTTTACTGCCATTGGTGTTGCTGTTGTTGTACAGAAGCTATGCCCGGTACCAGTCTTTAAAAATGTAACCATGCAAACCTGTAGCATCAGTTATACAAATAACCCTGTGTATTATTCCGTTAGCGGCGGTGGCCTGCCCGTGGTTTTAATACATGGTTTTGCAGAAGATGGAACGGTATGGCAAGACCAGGTTGATTTTTTAAAAAAAGATTGTAAACTGATTGTACCGGATATCCCCGGCAGCGGGCAATCCCCGTTCATAGACAATGCCAATATTGAAACCTATGCAGCAATTATTAAGGAGATTATTGATGCAGAAAATAAAAAAAGCTTAACCGGCATAGCCGAAAAAATTTTTGTTATCGGGCATAGCATGGGTGGCTATATCGCCTTGGCATTTGCAGCAAAATACCCGGAACTTCTGCAAGGCCTGGGGCTGTTCCATTCAACGGCTTACCCTGATGCAGCAGAAAAAAAATCAGCCCGCCAAAAATCAATCGGCTTTATTAAGGAGAATGGCGTTATGGCATTTTTAAAAACAAGCACGCCAAATCTTTTTACGCAAAGTTTTAATCAAACCAAACCAAACCGGGTAGCCGGACTAATAAAGAGCGGACAAAATTTTACGGCAGCAGCATTAATACAATATTACGAAGCCATGATAAAAAGGCCAGACAGGACGGCTGTGCTAAAAAGCCTGCAATGCCCGGTGTTGTTCATTATTGGCGAAAATGATACGGCTGTACCACTGCAAATCAGTTTGCAGCAATGCCATCTTCCTGTTTGCTCATTTGTACACATCCTGCACCAATCGGCACATATGGGCATGTGGGAAGAAACGGAAGCTGCCAATAACATTCTTGCCGGTTTCTTATTTAGTAAATTTTAACAGCAAACCAAATGTTCAGGAAAATCGTTTTTAACTATATTTATATCACTTTCTGCCTAAACCGCAAGCAACATTGTACATGAAAAAAACACTGCTGACGATATTTTTATTTGCTTGTTGTGCAGGGGTATTTGCAAGGCATATTAAAGGGGGTTTTTTTACGTACAAGTACCTGGGTACAAATGCTGCCGATTCCAGTAAACTGAGTTATAAAATTGTGCTTACCGTTTATATGGATTGTTCTGCCACCGGCAACCAGATTGACGCTGTGGTTAACTTCACTCTCTTTAATGGTACGTCTTCCAATGTTTATCAGAACATTGCAGTAACAAAAACCGATGATTATTTTCTTCGTAAAAATTATGACGATCCCTGCATAACCGGCGATCAGGCCATTTGTTACTACAGGATTGTTACTTATGAACTCAGCAGTATTGACCTTCCGCTTTCTACTGATGGTTACACTATAAGTTACCAGCGTTGCTGCAGGATTGAAAACATGGACAACATTGTAAATTCAGGCGCAACGGGCAACACATACACAATACAAATACCAGGCACATCTTCCATTGTGCCCAACGCCGTTAAAAACAGCAGCCCGGTTTTTCCGGTAAATGATACGGTGGTTATCTGTGAAAACAGTTTTTTCCGGTATCCGTTTTCAGCAGTTGATCCTGATGGTGATGTATTAACTTATACCTTTTGTAATTCTTACACCGGAGGTTCGCAGGGTATACCGGCACCACAAAGTGCAGATGCACCTCCTTATCCAACTGTTCCGTATTATTCAATCTACAGTGGTTCTGCGCCGTTGGGTGCAGCCGTAACCATTAACCCGGCTACGGGTTTAATAAGTGGTACTGCACCACCAATTGTAAACACCGGGGAGTATGCAGTAACAGTGTGTGTATCGGAATTTAGAAATGGCCAATTGATAGAACAAACCCGAAAGGAACTTCATGTAAGGGTGCAGGATTGTTCGGTTACCAGTGCCTTTTTAAATCCTATACCAACAAGTTGCGATGGGTTTAATGTCAATTTTTCCAACAATGCCACAAACCCATCGGGCATTGACTATTTATGGACGTTTGGGGACCCCGGTTCTGGTACACTTAACACTTCCACTGCTTCAGCTCCTTCACATATGTATACCGACACTGGTATTTACCGGCTAAAGCTTAGGGTATCTATCGGTGGGTTATGTGCAGATTCCACCACTGCAGCGGTTAAGGTTTATCCGGGGTTTTTCCCGGGGTTTCAGGCCATTGCCCCTTTATGCAAAGGTGAGCCGGTTCAGTTTATTGACACCACAAAAGCAAAGTATGGTGTGCCTACCGGATGGATATGGAATTTTGGAAACCCTGCTGCAACTGATGACACCAGTAAATTAAAAAACCCAACTTATGTTTACCAAGACTCCGGCACTTATAAAGTAAGGCTGATTGTAGGCAGTACTTTTGGCTGCATTGATACTGCTTTTGGCACTGTAATCATCAAACCTAAGCCAACGGTAAATTTAATAACACACGATACCCTTATCTGTATTATTGACACGTTGCAGCTTAATACAAACAACACCGGCACATTTGTATGGAGCCCCAATTATAACATCAGCAGCACTACAAGCCCAAGCCCGCTGGTAAGCCCGGATGTGCCTACCCGTTATTTTGTAACATATACAGATGCCACAGGGTGTTACAACAAAGACTCCGTTTTTGTAAATGTAAAAGCAAAAGTGACCATTGATGCAGGCAATGATTCTGTTATTTGCAGAACAGATGGAATGTTCATCGGTACTATAAGTGATGCCCTTCAATATTCCTGGAGCCCGGCAATTTATCTTAGCAGTGATACGGCCAGGCAACCTTTTGCAAACCCGTTGGTAAGTACTATAACTTACCACGTGGTGGGCAGCATTGGAAAGTGTAAAGATTCATCTGATATTGTTATCCGTACGCTACCCTATCCCGATGCCAAAGCTGGTAACGATACCTTGTTGTGTTTTGGTAAATCGGCACAGTTGCTGGCCACAGGTGGCATCTACTATCAATGGACACCATCTGCTTTTTTATCTTCCGCTAACATACCAAACCCTGCGGTTATAAGGCCCACCGTTACCACCCAATACATAGTGGCAGTAAGGGATACAGTAGGTTGCCCCAAACCCGCATTTGATACTGTTGTTGTAAATGTGGACCCATACATCCTTGCAGATGCAGGGCCTTCTGATACCACGGTGGTTTTAGGGGAACCATTAAATTTAAACGGCACAGGGGGTGTTGGTTACCTTTGGCAGCCCGCTATTTATTTAAACAACCCGTTAATTGCCAACCCGGTTGCGTTGCTTGAAAATGACATTACCTACAAACTAACAGTTACCAGCAAGGCCGGTTGCCAAAATACAGATACCATCCACATAAAACTGTTTAAAGTACCGCCAAGTTTTTATGTACCTACTGCATTTACCCCCAATAATGATAATAACAATGAGGTGCTAAAACCCATTCTGCTGGGCATGCGGTCTTTAGATTATTTCAGGGTTTACGATAGGTGGGGCAAATTGATTTTTTACACCAAAACAAAGGGCAAAGGATGGGATGGCCGGTTAAACGGCAACCCGCAAGACCCCGGTACCTATGTATGGGTAGCACAGGGCGCCACTTTTACCGGAGAAATTATTTTGCGGAAAGGCTATACTGTTTTAATAAGATAAGGCACCCTGCCTTTAATCAAACGCCCTGTTATTTGCAGCCTTGTATTAATTTTGGGTATGGATAAAATAGTACTTATAACAGGGGCCACTTCTGGAATTGGAGAAGCCTGTGCAAAAAAATATGCTGCCGCCGGTGATCACCTGATTATCACCGGCCGCAGGGGCTACAGGCTTGAACAATTAAAAGATACCCTTCAGTCATCTTACCCAATTAAAATACTTACGCTGGTTTTTGATGTGCAAAACAGGGCAGCAACTGAACAGGCATTGGCAACATTATCACAAGAGTGGCAGCAGGTTGATATCCTCATAAACAATGCAGGCCTTGCGGCCGGAAGGGATTCTTTTGAGAACGCAGATATGGATGATTGGGAAACAATGCTGAACACCAATGTACATGGCTTGTTATATGTGAGCAAAGCCATTGCCCCCTTGATGATCGCCAGAAAAAAAGGGCATATCATCAATATGGGTTCTATCGCTGGTAAGGAGGTGTATGAAAATGGCAATGTGTATTGCGCCAGCAAATTTGCGGTTGATGCAATAAACAGGGCCATGAGGATTGACCTTTTAAAACACCATATCAAAGTAACCGCAATACACCCGGGTGCAGTGGAAACAGCGTTTGCTCTTGTACGTTTTAAAGGTGATGAAACGAAGGCTGCGGCTACTTATAAAGGCATTACACCTTTAACACCGATGGATGTTGCCGATACTATTTTTTACTGCACCTCTTTACCTGCGCATGTTTGCATTAACGACCTGGTAATTACCTGCACCCAACAAGCCGATGCTTTTTACTTTTATAAAAACAATGTTTAATCCGCACTTTCATCGATCAGATATAACATTTGGGCGAAAACTTCGTTAGTAAACTGGCATGAATTTAGAAACCGGCATGTAGAAATTCATCTATAAAAAGTAAAGTGCTTGGATATATGCCTGAATTTTTTCATCTTGTATTACCAATGCGACTTTACCTAACCTGAAAACCATGAAAAGCCTTAAAACTTTATTTACATTATTCACCTTTATTTTAATTGGTCACACCTCTTTTTGCCAAGGTGTTATCCGTCAGTCTGCATGCCAGGACCCATACATTTTACACCAGGCTGACAGCATTAAGCAGGAACTTGGCAAGCAAGGTTTTTTGATTGTTAAAGAAGCTTCTATGGCGATGGAAAGTGAATATGAAATGCCCGTGATTGTACCATTAACCGAAGGAAGTTTTTACCAGTTTGTTTTTATAGGGGATGTTACTTCTAAATTATATGAGGTTAGGATGTTTGATTGGGATGAGAAACAGGTTGCTTATCAAAAGAAACAATGGGGGGACGTGGATGGCAATGTCATCAGCTATTCTTACATCCCTAAATTTTCAGAGTACCATATGATGAAACCTGTACAGGTTAACAAAACCAAAAAGAATTTATGCGGCTATGTTATGCTGCTTAAAAAAGTAAAACAATAATAATTTTAAATGCCCGGTGTTTAGTCTTTTCATAGTTGTTTTTTTAATTTGAATTTTGCCCCGTTTGCCACGGGGCATTTTATTTTCAACTAATTATTATTTTTTAAAAAGTTGGTATTCAATTTAGTTTAGGTTAATTATCATTTCAGATAAACAGCACAGGTTTATGCACCGATCAGATTATGGCTTTTTGCTTTTTCTTGCAGTTATGGTTATGTGTATTTATTTTCCTGTTTTTTACAGCGATTACCTGTATACAGATGAAGCGGTACAGGTATGGCTTTCGAGGAAAGGTTTAAATTATCAAACGTCTGTACCGCAGGGGCGCTACATCAGCTACCTGTTATTCGAATGGTTTTTCAGGTTTATACACACCATACATGATGTGGTGTATGCCAGGCTCTTCTCCCTGTTGGGATGGCTGCTTTGTTTACCCATTTGGTATTGGATTATCAATACAGTTATTGCTAATAATAGTTTGCCTAAGGTGCTGGTACAACTGTTTATGGTGTACCTGGTTTGCATGCCACCGTTCACCATTTATGTTGCGTGGGCGGCCTGCATGGAAATGTTTATTGGCTGCACAGCCGCACTGGCAGCAGGTTACATTCTTTATAGCGGGATCCGGTTTACTGATAAAAAAACAGCAGTACCTCTTGTAAATATTTTCGGTGCCGTTGCATTTGGACTACTTGCTTTGTTCACTTATCAAAATTGTTTTGGCTGTTTTTTTATTCCTTTTATCATACATCTTGCAGCCTCCAAAAAAATGTCGAGGGTTATTTTTATTGGTATTGTTTTCAGTCTTGCCACGTTTATTATCTACTTTTTGCTTTTTAAATATTCTATAAAAAACAGTGCTGTGGAAGTTAGCAGCAGGAGCAGCCTGGCCAATAACCCGGTTGATAAATTGCTTTTCTTTTTTGCAAAACCTTTACAGTCTGCATTTCACTTTACTATTATTTTAAAAGATAAAAGCGTTGCAGGTTTTGTCTTTTATGTATTGGTGGTTGGTTTGTGGCTGCTTAATTTTTTTCTGGCAGAGAAGACAAAACCTTTGAAGCTGGTGCTTACTTATTTTGCAGGCCTCTTCATTTTGCTCGTACTTATCTATTTGCCATCGTTGATTGTGAAAGAAAATTATGCATCCAACCGCACCCTTTTTGCACTTGATGCAGCAGTATTTTTTTTGGTGGCGATAACCGTTTTCACTTCTTTAAAAACACCATCATACCAATTATTTACCGGTGCTGTTGTTGCCATTTTTTTTATCGCCAATGCCTGGTACAATTACAGGTTTCAATTTTTACAACCTTTAACCTGTGAATTTAATTTGGTAAAAAAAGTTGTCGTAAAAAATTATCGACCGGCCATTACAATAGTTAACGTGGTGTGTGCAGATGAAAATAGTTTTGAAAACAAGTACCATATCAATGCGTGCTGGGATGAGTTTGGCCAGCCTTCCACCTCTAAACCATGGGCGCCATCGCCCATGATAAAACAACTGGTTTTTGAATTAACAGGCAACCGCACCACTGCTGAAAATTTAATTATAAATACGCTTTTACATTCTGCAACCCATATCAAAAGCATAGCCGCAGATACAGCTAAAAATGTTTTGCTGATAGATATGCAGCAATTATTAAACAGCAAATAATTAACCTTTCACATCTGGATGTGGCCAATTATTTTTCTGTACAGATGATGATGTTGGATTGTGCAAGCCGCTGAGAACCTGTGCTGGCGGGCATTGCAATGCATCCGGGCCCAAAATAATACATTTCTTTACCAGCAAGTGAATAAGGAACGTACAACTCAATGCTGGTAAGCGAATATCCTTGGGGAAGGTATTTAATATAACACCCGTTGGGCAACTTTGTCCAGGTGCCACGTTCTATTGAAGAAGATGCATCTTGCATTCCAGGCAAAATAGCAAGGCTTTCAATTTCCTGGTAATTTACCGTTGCCTGATAAAACTTTGACCGCATCTGGTTTTCAATTTCAACTATTTTTTGCGCAGGCGCAGGCAGGTTGTTTACCGCTTTTTTCATCGCTTCTTCTGAGAGCATATCCAATCCCACATCACTTAATTCATTCATGTCGTTAGCACTTAGCAGTAGGGCAACATCTGCTTTTAATTTAGTGGAAAGGTTAGCGATTTTTGTTTTGGCAATAATGGCCCAAAGTATCAATTGAAGGTCGTGCTGGTCAACTTCCGGATGCGTATACCAGGCATCAATTAGTTTATACACCAGGTTTTCTTTAGGCCCCTTTAGCGGTGCATACAAATAACCATCCCCTTTGCTTGGGGCATAAGTACCCGCTTTTAAGCAAAAGCTTTTTACATTGGCCTTATAAAAACCTGGTGCAAGGCGGTAACCTTTTCCGGTTACAAAAGCAAAATTGCAGATAAACTTTTTGATAGAATCTGCACCCCAGTTTACCGGCAGGGTTGCTTTTTTATCACAATCGTCAAAACTGGTGGTAATAGGGTCCCTGCGTACTTTAGCACTTAACCCTTTATTTAAAAGCCCACCGGCCTTACCAATGATATTATCTATCTGGGCAACAGAAATAATGGCCATACCATTAAAAGCAATAAACAAAAACACCAATTTTTTCATGAACAGTTTTTATGCTGGCAATAATAAACCATTAAAGGACACCAGCAGAAAATGTTCAAGTGCTTTTTTCAACATTCTGCATTATTTTAAGACTAAGGACCTGGTAATGGAAGGTTTGTTTACAGGATTACGGCAATGTCTTTCCAGGCATACCTGCATACCATGGCATAGCTGCCATCAGGGTTTAGTTTGTTGATTGTTTCCATATTGGTGCCACCAAGGTGATCGTACACTGCCTTTGCATTGGTGTTGTTTTCATACACCCATAAGTACATTCTGTTGTCTGCTGCATTTTCAATAATGCTTTCAGCACTTCTCTTAATCAGTATTTTACCGGTACCACTTTTTTGTGCTGTTGCAGATATATGAAGGTTATCGAGCAAAGAACCAAATACAGGATCATCATTTACATAAATGCAGGCAAAACCAATAATGGCATCCTGCAAAACAGCGACTGAAACGTATTGGTTTTTTGGAGGCGATTTAAGGCGGTTGTACCAGGTTTCGATATGAAATTGTTTCAGCGTATTATCCAGGAAATAATCGCTTAATATACCCCGGTAATTTAATTTCCAGTTTTGGGTATGCAGTTTGGCTATTGAAATATAATCTTCAGATTTTGCATGCCTTAGTAACATATTGCTGTTATTGTGCCAGTGATATCCTTACCTGTACACCCGCCCTGGTATTGGTTATTGGCGCACTCGATGAGATGTAGGGTATCACACGCCGCTGATCAAAATAAAGTTTCAGGTTAACCCTGCTGTTTAAATAATAATCTACCGTAGGTGTTAACGTTATTTCCCTGCTGCCGCCTGTTGGTAAGGTCGCATCCTGGTCTAACCGGTTGTTTACAGTTACGTTGTCCCGTATCTTCATATCAAACCTGAAGTTGATTTCATTGTCCAGTTTTCCGGTGCCACCCTTACTTAAAAACTTAGGCAGTTTTAAACCTCCAAACAATTTCATGCCACGTTTACGGAAGCCACCGCCGATTGAAAACTCGGTAGACCGGGTTTCACTCAACTGAAAATCTACCAGGCTTAAACTTAAGGTGCGCTGCTTGGTGTAATCTATCTTAAACTGCAACTGGTTTGTAAACATCACATCTACCCCAAACAATGGCGCAAACTGCTCGGTAATGGTTACGTTGGGTACCAAAAAGTAGGGTATATAATTTTTAGAAGTAGAATCATAAAAAGATGGATAACCATAACGGGATACATCCTGGTACAGCAATGCCGAAGTAAAACCATTCATACTTAAACTGCCATTGTACGCATGTGAAATGGTGATGTTGCTGAAAATTTTCTCCAATCCTTTTACCCTGCTAAGCCCTGTGTAATCCAGTTTCCAGTTTAGTTTGGGGATAAAGCTTTTGTAAGGGTTTGCTTTTATGTTTGGGTTGCTTTGGTCAATAAGCCCAACCGTCTTTGGGTCTTTGCCGGTGTAGGCTGCCACAAACGCAGGTATCAATACATCAGTTGCATAGCGGTTATAACCATACGCATATCCATCTGCACCTACAGGTATATTGGTATTGTATTTATTGGCAACGCCAAGCCGCTGCGAAATAACCTGCCGGTAATCTTGAAATTTTTGAAATGTTGCAGAAATACGGTTAGGGTCAAACTTACCAAATAGGGTTTTGTAGGAGATATAGCTGATATCAAAACTACCGCCTGCATACGGACTAAGGTGGCCAAAATTATTTCCTGTTCCGGTGGTGTCTTTAAACAACTCAGAATAATTTTTACTGAATGTTTTACTAAGGTTTAAGGAGATGGTTAAATCCCGTACCGGTTCTACCTGTGCCGTTAACACAAGCCGCTGATCAAATGTTTGCTGAAAGATGGTGCTAAAGGTGCTGTCCTTTGTTATCAAACCCTTTCTGGCAGCGTTGTTCAGCCAGGTGGTATCTGGCTGGCGGCCTGTTATAAAGTCGAGGCCGGGCTGCATGCTGCGCCAGTTACGCCCAATATATTGGGTACTGTCAAGATAGCCGGGCAGCCTCGTATTTCCGTTTTCTGATATGGAGGCATTTACCTGTTTTAAACTGCTGATAAGTTTACCAAACACCCTGCCCACCGTACCAACAGATGGCATTGCATTAGGGTCTTTTATCTTTCTTATTTTTAATCTTTTTACCTCTTTAACCTTCACACCATTTTTGGTTACAAACCTGAATACGGTATCTGTACGAAGGGTTGGCGGCTTTGCTTCGCTGATTACTTTTGGCTGATCGATAACCCTGAAAAATTTTGATTTATTGTACAGCCTGGTCAGGTCAAACTGGGCAGTGGCTTCTTTAGATTGTGAGTTTTCCAGTATGTTGCCCAACTCTACTGCAAGCCTTGATGCACCTATCCACCGGTAGGTTGCCTGGTATTTTACGTTTACCGTTGTCCAGTCAATTAAAGGAAATTTCGCCGTAGGCAACGTGTAAGAAATATTGGCTGTTTGGTTATACAATGTATTCCTTCCCCCCTTAAATAAATTTTTAAGGATAGTATCTTTTTTTGCCTTGGTGTCTATGCGGCCATAAGGTTCATCAATACGGGAGTTGTTGGTGGCGTTGTAATCGAATGTGATGGAACGGGTAAGTGCCCAACGCATAATGTAATCCCTTTGAAAGGTAAAATACTTATCGTAGGTTTCTGGAATTTTGTATTTGTCAGATCCTACACTTCTTGGCCTTACCGCACCAAACTGGCGCTGTATATCTGCCCGTAAACTTAGCTGCGATGGTATTGGGTTAAAGTTTAAATCCTTCACTAAATCGAACCAATGTTTTTTGCGTTTGGTAAAAAACTTTAGCTTTTTAAATGGCTCAATGTATTTTGGCTGCGGCACAAAGTTGTAGCCCAGCACCCCTCTGTGCCTTGTTACTTCATTGTTTTCTATCAGCGGGCTATGCGCCTTTATGTTGATGTAAGAGTAACTGAGGTCCACATTTTCTATATCATAAATCTTGGGCTTTTTGGTACCCGTTCTATTCTTGCGCACATTGGTAAAGTTTACCGTTTTGGTGCTGGTAAAATCTACCGCCGCATTTTTGATTGAGTCCCGCTGGCTCGCCGGGGATACAGATAATTTATCTTTCAATTTAATATCCAGGTCGTAAGGGTCATACAAAGGCTTGCTTACGGTTTGCGAATAACTGGCAAACACCGGTACAGAAATGGCTGCTTTCTTCGGCAGCAATTTGCCCAGCTCCAGGTTGGTGGCAATATCAAACTGGGTCATATCATCCCTAAACCTTTCATCCACCCTTTGCTCCAGTGTGCCAAAACCTGCGCTGTGGCCGGATATAGAGCCGGTGATTGTACCAAGGTCTGCCAGTGTCATATCCATTCTTGCCAACGCAGCCCATCCGCCTTTTTCGTTGATGGAGGAAAGCCGCAGTTCATTTACCCAAATTTCGCCACAGGCATTGGGGTTGTTTGCATTCTCCACCCCAATTAACACCCCACGTATTTCGCCAAGGTTAGGATCGCCCAAAATGGAATAGGTTTGCCCGTTTGATTGCAGCTTGCTGAAGATGGTGGTGGGCAGCCCCTGTATGTTTCTTTGCTGTTTCAATTTGGGCAAAACAGTAAGATCGATATTTAAATTATTGATGGCCCGCCACAAAGTATCATTGTAAGCATCGCTGTTTGGATTAAGCGAATTGGCACCTATCGGCGTCATGTAAAGGGGTATCCTTATTTCGTAATAGTTACTTACAAAATCAGTTCCAATCCTTATCACTGCATTAAGGTCTTTATCTTTTATACTGTTAGGCGTCTTAACATTATTTTCTGCGTGAATGTACATGGAGAGGTTACCATACTGGCGGATATCCCGGTTGGCAAATGTTTGAAACACGCCACGGGCATCGTTTTTACCCATGCCGCAAAATTGTAAAGACATGGCCTGCTCGTTTTGTAAAAGGTTTACCCCGTTGTTGCTTTGCACCTGCTGCCGTTGTACTTCCCTTGGTGTACGGTAAGGCAGGGGCGACCTTTTATCATTTTCTTCAATGTTAACCGCACCCACATTAAAATCCACATTGCTGGTGACGGGCGAGTAAATACCTGAAGAATCAATTTTATTCTGGAAACGGCGCCAGATGTTACGGGTAAGCTGCAGTTCGCCAAAACGCATTACCACCGAATCAGAAAAATTAGTGAGGAACATCCGCATAAAACGAATGGATTTGAAATCGGGGATGTTGCCAATTTTTCTGTCGTACGAGCCAATAGGTATCCTGAACTGGTACCAGGTTTCGTTACGGGTATTGCCGTTTACCAGCTTGATGCCAACCACTTTTTTATCTACAATATAATTTACCCCTATCTGCATCGTGGGGTCTGTTTGTGGTTTAATATCAACGATGTACTGAAAATATTCTTCGGATTCGTTCATGGTGTTGTCCTTGTTCAAATCTTCTGCATCGGGGTACAGCGTTGCCGCAGACGAAAAAACCGAACCATCGTTCACCTTCGAGTTGCCCTGTGGGTTATTAAAATTTTTATACCTTTTTAAAATTCCATCATTGCCGGTAAAGGCTGCATCCCTGTAATGCACATAGTCATCTTGTGATGGATCGGCAGTTACCTGTTGCAAGGCAGCACTGTTTAATACCGGCCCAAGTGCTGCCAGGTATGGTGCCCTTTTTATTTTTTCGGCAGCATCATCAAGCCCGTCAAAACCTACATCCTGGTAAGGCCTTTCTGCCGGGTCGTTACTAAATGCGTTGGTAACCTGTATGGGGTTTAACGGTGCCACACCCCAAACGGTGGTGGTATCTACCTGCGCAGGTGCGTTAGGTGTGGGCAAACCATTTTCGTAAAAACGGCGGCCATCTTTTAAAACATCTTCAGAAATATTGCCCAGGTTAAAATACAATTTTCCACCTGCGGTGGGAGAAATGGGTGTTTTGATAAAAGGGTCCTGCAACCAAAATTCGATAAACTCCACATTGGCCGTTTCAAAGTCTGTCTGGTCAATGTTACGCATCAGTCCGCCCCATCTTTTTGCCGGGTTTTTTAAACGGTTATTGGCATCAATACTTGCGGGGGCTGCATCAAAATTGTATGGCCCTTTTTGATCAGGATAGTAAGCAAGGTCAAATGTTGTTAATTGGTTTTGGCCAAAGTCCGTTGTCCGTTGTGGAAAAATTTCACTCTGGCTTATAAGGCGTACCTGTGGGTCGCTTAATTCATCACGGTTATTGCCAAGAGGGTTGTTGGCACCTTTATATAATTGCAGGGCCGGCTCAATCTGGTACCAGGCAAGCTTGGCCCTGTTCTTACCATAATCCAAATTATTATTTAAAGTACTTTCCGTTAAAATGGCATTGCCTGCATCGTCTGTAGCACCTTGCGGGGTAGAAGCCAATGCCCAGCTAATGGCAGGAAAACGCAGGTCTATACTGGATTTGCTGCCTTCAAAATCATCGATGTAAACCGTACCTGCCGAGCCCTTGCCAATTTGCGTGGCATGCCCCGGTTTAAGGTATGCACCTTCTGCATAAAAATTTAAGGTTGATGGAGCAGTGGTGGAATAAAAAGGAAGCTTATCCAATAACTTGGTTATTCTGGGCACTTCCTTGCGATAGTTAACATCAAGGCCATACATTGTATTTCTTATCGGGTCTTCGCCAATATTATTTTTGGTGAAGAAAGGCCTTTCGCTCAAACGCACCATAGTACCACCGATAGCAAGCTGTTCTTTTAAAGTATTCTTCGCCATATAATCAAACCGAAGCCCCATGTAACTGCGCTGCTGTATGCCGAAGCCTGCATTGTTTTCAAAACTTACCTGCACCGGAAGGCCTGCATTTAAAATGGCCTGGTTCGTTATTTTGATCGTTCCAAGATCATAGTTGATATCATAATCTGCACCTTCCCTTAATGTTTGTCCGCCTGCGGTAACCGTTACACTGCCCCTTGGAATGTTATAACCAATGCTGATATCCGACGACCCGGAAGTGCGTGCCGATCCTTTCAAAACAAAACGGTTAAGATTGGGAAACTGCTGTGCCACTGCTTTTATTGAATCGTACAAAGCATAATACAACGTATCTTTCGCAGTTGCCGGCACTACATTATAAATCTGCGAAGCAAGGTCACGGCCAAAGGGTTGCAGCACCGGAAACACAATTCTGCTATATGGCGATAAAACCGTAAAGCCTTCCACATAATCAAAAACGCCATCGGGTTGCGGATCGTTATTATTATTAAGCCTGTCTAAATTTACCAGCGTTAAAATAGGCGTGCCCTGGTTTTTATCACCAAACGGAACATACCTTTTCCAGCCAAGGCTTGGCTCCTGGTATAAAACATTTAGTTTAAAATCGGTTGGGGTTAAAATACCATAACCAACAGAATAAACATTTTTCATCATCAATTGCCAGATGGGCAATTGTGTACGTTGTGAAGTAGCTTTTAATAATTTAAGAAAGAGTACCCTTTGAGTAGCTACAGTACTGTCTGGCGGCAGATCTTGCGAAAATTCGCCTACCTGGTAAATTTTACCATTGTAAGAATATTGATAGGCAACCGCCAAAACCTCATCGGGCTGCAGGGGCTGGCTTAATGATATGTACCCTACCTGACGGTTAAAAATGTATTGGCTTGAATCTAATTTGCGGGCAAATATTTTTTCAAAATCCTGCACCGGCGAAAGGCCAAGGCCCTGCAGGTTGCTTACCACCAATGCCGGGTTACGGTTGGTGGGGTTAGAAGTTATTTTACTAAAAAGGTCGTTGGTGCCATTGGCCGGTGGGGCAAAATTGCTGGTAACATTAATGGTTGGCGGTGCCAGGTAAGGCGTCCTTTCGCCAAGGTCCATCAGGCCTACCACATCCCTTGTATTGGTGGTGCTGCCGTTTTTATTGGTAACCCAAACCTCTAACCGTAAAATTTGTACAGGGGTGGTTACAGCAGGCAGTTTGGACATTACCTTATTGTAGTTATCCTTAAAATATTGCCCCAATAAAAAGTGACGGTTTTCTTCATATTCATCTGCCTTAAGGTCTATCACCTGGCTGGATGCACCGCCCTGCAGGTTGGCACTTTGCCGGGTTGATTTTTGGGTGGCCAATACTGCGGTAACATTTAGCTTACCAAATTGCAACTGGGTTTTTAAACCAAACAACTGCTGGGCACCGGGTATCAATGTACTTCTTGATGGAAACGTTACAGCACCTGCTTCTATACGTTTTATTATTTCGTCATCCACACCGGTGTAATCTAATTTCAACTGGTTGTCCTGCCCAAAGTTGGCAAGGGTATTATAGTTGATAGGGAACTTTAGTTTATCGCCGATATTGGCATTTACGTTTACCTGGGCATCCATATTAAAATCGAAGCCGCCGTTCTTTCTGGCCCTTTCTGGTAAGGTGGGGTTTTTAATATTTTGTCCCTGGTAACCGGCTGTAATATCTACATTTCCCTGTGGGGCAATTTCAATTTTGCCATTACCAAACAGGCGGTTAAAAAGGTTGTCGTATAAAGATAATTTAGGCTTGGTCAATTTCCGGTTAAGCAGGTTCATGGTATTAGCCCGCTTTTTAAAATAGTCTATCTCTGCCTGCTTTTGCCTTAAGGCCCAATACTCTTCGGCAGTGTAGGTAGTTGGTACCCTGTAATAGGTGTTGCCAATTTTTTGGTACACAGTATACAGTTGTGTTTTAAAGTCGTAGGAAACAGAATCAATAATATTAGCTGGCTGCTTAAAATCAAATGTGTTACGGGTACCGTTGCTTATAAAATCACCACGGCTGTCGTGGATAGGATAGGGTAAACCTTCGGGCAAAGTAGTATCACCTGCGGCGGCATTGCGCCTGCTGCTTTTGTTTAATTGTGCATTAGTGGAAAAGGAAATGAATGATAAGAACGCCAAAAATCCTAACCCAAAGCCAATTGTTTTTGGTAAACACTTTATTTTAAAAAACATCCGGTAAATCAATTAAAGTAGAGTTCTATCAAATGTCTTTTAAGGCTTTTTTTATGAGTTCTTCTAAATTGTGAATGTTAGGATTGGTGTTGTAAATTTTTTGTATTGCCAGCTCCGCCTGCGGACGTGCAATACCCAGTGACACCAAGGCATTTAACGCATCCTGCTGAAAACTATTGCCTGTGGTTTGGGGTAAATTAATGTCTGTTGCAACCTTGTTTACTTTGTCCCTTAATTCAAGTACAAGCCTTTCTGCTGTTTTCTTTCCAATACCTTTTACACTTTCCAGCAGCTTTACATTGTTTTGGATAATGGCACGGCTAACCTCTTCCGGTTTTAAATGAGACAGCATCATCCGTGCAGTTGCTGCGCCAACCCCGGATACACTTATCAACTGCACAAACATTTCTTTTTCACCCTTATCAAAAAAACCGTAAAGTATATGGCCATCTTCTTTTATCTGCAGGTAAGTATATAATTTACCCTGCTCTGTATTTTGAATATGGGTGTATGTATTTAAGCTGATATTAAGTTCGTATCCAACGCCATTTACATCAACATAAACCTGCGCCGGGTTCTTCATAGTAAACTTGCCTTGCAGGTATGCGTACATAAGCTTTTAGTTGCTGCGAAAATAAGGATATTTTATCACGCAGCAGACTGCATTACGAAATGGTAACCTGCAAAAATGATGACCGTGACAGAAAGCAAAAACTGCTCCGAAATAATTTTTTAAACAGGTTACTTTAAAATTTTAAGCGCTGCCGGAAAGCGGCTTTAGTTAGCCTGGGAAATTTGTGCAATAGCATTTTAATGTATTTTTGCCCACCCCCTGCCGGCACCTGGCTTAAGGCGCAATTAATTTAGGGTAGATACAATATGCAAAAAATTACAGCAGCAATTACATCTGTAGGTGGCTATGTACCGGAATACAGGTTGACAAATGCAATTTTAGAAACGATAATTGATACTAACGACGAATGGATAAAATCCAGGACTGGTATTGAAGAAAGAAGGATATTAAAAGGTGAAGGGCTGGCCACATCGGATATGGTGGTACCGGCCGTTCTGGAAATCTGTAAAAAAAGGGGCATAGGTCCGGTAGAGATTGATTGCATGATTTGTGCAACCGTTACACCTGACATGGTTTTTCCGGCAACGGCCAATATTGTGTGCGATAAAATTGGTGCCGTTAATGCCTGGGGCTTTGATGTTAGTGCTGCATGCTCCGGTTTTTTATATGCATTAACCACGGGTGCTGCACTAATTGAAAGTGGCCGCTATAAAAAAGTAATTATTGTTGGGGCTGATAAAATGAGTGCCATTGTAGATTATACCGACCGTACAACATGTATCATTTTTGGTGATGGCGCAGGGGCAGTTTTACTGGAACCTTCATTGGAAGATGAAGGGGTTATGGACAGCCTTTTAAAAAGTGACGGCTCCGGCAAAAATTACCTGCACATGAAAGCCGGTGGCTCTTTACGTCCGGCATCTGTGGAAACAGTACAAGCAAAAGAACACTACATTTTTCAGGAAGGCCAGCCTGTTTTTAAGGCAGCCGTTAAAAGCATGGCCGATGCAGCGTACGACTTATTGCAAAGAAACCATTTAACAGGAGAAGACGTTGCATGGCTGGTACCACACCAGGCCAATAAAAGGATTATTGATGCCACTGCATCCCGGTTAGGGCTTCCGGCAGAAAAGGTTATGGTAAATATTCAACGTTATGGCAATACCACAGCAGGCACCATACCATTGTGTTTGTGGGATTGGGAAAAACAACTTCATAAAGGTGATAACCTTGTGCTTGCTGCTTTTGGTGGCGGGTTTACCTGGGGTGCCACGCTGGTGAAGTGGGCCTACGATACCAAATAAAGTAAACTGATTACTTTTTCATTAACTGCTTAAAAAAAGGTTCCAGCTCTTTGGCAAGTATAGCATGGTCTTCAACATTTGGATGACCGCCACAGCCATGCGCCTGCATGGGCTCAAAAAAGAAAGTGGCCACTGGCTTATCGCCAATAAACTTTTCATTTATTTTTTGCTGAACTGCGGTAAGGCAATTTTGCAACAGCACCCTGTTGTTACCGTTGACCATAGCACTGCTTAATAAAGCAATCCTCGCCGCAGGATATTTGGATTTTACCAATTGCACAAAAGAAATATAACTGTTTACAAATGCAGCACTGTCAAATGGCAAACGCTTTTTAATACCATCACCATTACTAAAATCGTTTGTACCCAAGGCTATACTTACAATTTGAGGGGTAAAGGAACTAAAGTCCCACGGAGTCGAATTTTTATCCTGAAAATCTGTTTGCCCATACACCTGCGGCATGGTGGGGGCATCGCTGTTCCAGTTACGGTAAACCCCGATGCCGCTTACACTGCTGAGTACATAATTGGCATTTAATGCACGGGCAACCCTTGGCCCGTAAGCGTAGTATGCATTATGCTGATCATGATAAGAGCCGGTACCACAAGGCACTTCAGAGGGATCTGCAGCAGCCCCGCAGGTAATACTGTTACCAATAAATTCAATGACAGGGGCCCGCTGTACGGGTAACGCCTTTATATTTTTTCCGGTAATTTTTTTGATGATGATGGCACCTGTGTGTGCCTCTGTGGCTTTATATACCCACACCGTATGCATGCCGCCTGAGGTTGCATGTATCACCAAGGGGCTATCGCTGCCCTGGGTTATTTTTACTTTTTTTTGGTATGTACCATCCAGTTCATATTGCAGGTAGTTATGGTTTAGCCATGTGGGCAGCGTTGCAAATATCTTGCATTCCTTTCCTTTAAAAGTAAAACCAAAATGCACAGCAGAGCTTATCAATTCAAGGTTTTGTTCTTTATCCATAATGTACCTTCCGATGGGGTACAATGCTTTTGCAGCTAATTCGTTTTTACCAGCAATAGTATCGTTTACTGTATTCGCTTCTCCTAAAAAGAAAATTAATAATGCTGTGGCTGCCAACTTAATATTTAAAAACATACTTTTTTATTAACCGGTTTGCAATTGTTTTATGAAAAAATTCCACTGTAAATTAACTATCGGGCTACTATCCAAATCATGCTTTTCGTTACATCGTTTCCAAAGAAATAAAACTTGTTTCTTCTAAGATAAAAATAGCCTTGCCATTGTTTACGGTAACGGGTATTCCTTCCTTCATCGATTTATTTTTGTTGGTAACAAACAAGCGCAGTTTTTTTACACCTGCAGGAATACCCATAACTGTAGCAACCCTTGTGGCACCGCTGTTTACAAAATGAAAAGCATATACTTTTTTGGCATTATCGCCCAAGGCGGCAAAAGAAATAGCTGCGGCTGCAGACTGCAAGGGCATTGCATATAAGCCTTTTGGCGTAGCCGATAATTGCTTCAGGTTCCAAAAACGCTGTAAAGGCCTTAATGCTGTTGTATCCCCAAAAATACCACCACCTGCAAGCGGCGAATAATCTGCTGTAAGCTGCCATTGTAAAATAGAAGCAGGCTGGCAAATGGACAATAACCTCACATACAAATTAATTTCTTCCAGTGAATATACCTGCTCTGCAAATATTGCCGGATATGCCCATGCGGCTGCATCAATACTTCCTTCGCCAACCAATAAGGGCAGCTTTAAAGTGGTTGCGGCATCGGCCCATTTTTGCAGTGTTTCCTTGTCCCATCCCCGCCAGGAATGAAATGAAACTGCACCAATGTAAGGATGGGTTTGAGGGTCATTTAATGCAGGGCCGATAAATGCATACGTTGTCGCATCAGAATTATCGCCCAGCAATAATTTTGTTTTAAACCCCCTTGATACAAAATAGGCACCCAACCCTTTTATAAGTGCAGCATGTTCTTCGCCGGTTTGGCGGATATTTATTCCAAGGTCTGATTCGTTGAAAGAAAACATACTTATTTCAAAACCGTATTTCTCTTTCACGTACCCGATATAGTCGGCGATACTCTTATAAATTTCCGGTGTTTTGGAACTATCGAGCGGATTGCCCCAAACCCCATCAGGGCCGGGACGGTATTTTGGCTTGCCAACAATAGCCCATGCCGGTGGTGCCCATGCAGTAAGGATTACAGGCATACCCAGGCTGTTTAAACGCTGTGCCATTTCCATGGATTTTTGTACCAATGGATGTATGTTTCCTGCTTTGGCCTGCATTACAGGACTGGTATCTACAGCCGGTTGCCAGAAACGCCAGGGCATTTCCACCCTGCCCCATGCCACCCTTAAATTTTTAAGACAGTAGTCAATTACCTGAGGATCTGTTTTGGCATTTTGCAGGCGGAAATTACCCCCAAGCCCATCAAAGGCACGGCCGGTAATGTTAGTGTTTAATGAAAACTGCACAGGGGCTTTATCAATAGCACCAGAAGCTTTAATGGTACATTCAAAGATTGAAGACTGTCCTTTCTTGATGTCGCCTTCCAGTACCGGTATAAATAATAGTAAGCCCTTTTCATTTTTAAATTGAAGGGAAACAGGAGCCGCAAAGGAAACTTTAAGCTGGCGTTTTTTACCGGTTAATAAAAAAGAAGACACCTTATTTTGAAGATAGGCTGTCATCAATACAGCAGCAGCATTTAGTTTAAGTGGTTTTGCATTATCAACCTGTATTGTCCCATTTTGATCACTTTCATCATCTGGGATGAGGGTTAAGAAAAGTCCTTCACCTGATACATTTGCCCTGGCATTTACCAGCACCGATACTTTTATTTCACCCTTGTCAGCATCCTCCACGGTTTGTGTAAGGATGAGACTGTCTAAAGCGGTTTGTACTATTTGCTGCTTACCGTTACGGTTGTATTTTGGGCGCTGCCTTTCTTTACCGGTGGCCTGCATACCGCTCCAGCCTTTGCTTACAAGGGTAAGGCTTGATCCAAAATTCATCAACTGCCCTTCAATCCTTATGCCTTCTAAATTGCCCCATGGCTGTAAAACTGCCTGGCTAAAAAGAGGTGTAGAGAATATCATCAATAAAAACAGCAAAGCAATCCTAAAATTTTTTTGAACAAGCATATCATAATGATTAAAAAGAAAATAATAAAGTCAACATCAATTGATACAAAGGACTAACCAAACAGGCAGTATGGTTGGTATTGGGTAAGAGAAGGATAAAATAAGAATAGCTAAGAATAGCTTTAATCATTTCACCATCAATTATGATTCCCTGTTTATCATATCAACTTGTGCTTTTTAGCATGTTTGGTCAAGAATTTGGTAAGGGGTGTTTCACAATATTTGTAGAATGCCGTACCTGCGGCAATTGCCAGCAAAACTGAAAATATTACCGAGAGGTAAGACCAGTGTATTTTAGCAAATTTAAAAAGGCCTGGTACTATAGGTGCTACCAAAGGATGTATTAAATATAAAGAGTAAGATGCCCCACCTAAATAAACTAACCAGCTTGGTTTTGTTTTCCAAAATTTGTCTACGCATGCACAACCATATATTACCAGAAATGCAACAACACCAGTAACCAGATATTCCTGGTAGTAGAGTGCCGGGAAGAATTCTATTTTGGGTAAAAACAAATACAGCATTCCGAGGAAAATACATAGGATGGCCAAAGCATTCGGGATTCTCTTTCCACTTATAATTAATTGCCCGGCTATAATTCCATATAAAAAATCCAACACAAGTGCCTGGGCGTAAAACCTTATATCAGGCCAATTTGGTGTATTATAAAATGATAAAATAGCCAAAGGGATAAAAACCAAACTAAGGAACAAAACAGCGTTTATCCTAAAAAATAGTGCGATTGTAAAAATCAGGTAAAAAAACATTTCCAGGTTAAGCGTCCATCCAACGCCTAATAGAGGGCTTATATCGCCATTGATATCTTTAGCAGGAATGAAAAGATATGATTTCATGATATAACCTAAATCAAGTTTGGCTGCATGGATTAAGGATCCCGCTACCAATAACACGGCTAATTTATAGGTGGTTACAATCCAATAAATTGGTACAATTCTTATAAGTCTTTTTATGGCAAAAATTTTCCAGCCACCCACTTTTTCCTTTAAGTTTTGTGAAGATAAAATCATCACAAATCCGCTGATAACAAAAAATAATCTCACGCCGTTTCCACCTTTGTGGTAAATTGACATTGTTGGATCTAACCTTTCATTGGTATAATGTGTAGCATGTAAAATTATTACCATCAGGGCTGCAATAAACCTGAATATCTGTATCGAATCATATCTGTTTTCTGATAGTTTACCTGATACTACTTTATAATCACTCATAGCTTGTTTTAAGATGTTTCATCTAAGATATAGATTAATCTTTCACAACTAACTTTAGGATTATTTCCATTAAAATATGGCAGGTTTAAACAGGTTAATAACATAGAAGTAATCTAAGCGGCAGCTTTTATCTTAATAAATTTAAAGGTCCGTTCTCCGTGTACCGGCATACAGCTCGTACTCAAAAAGCCTGCAATCAATTTTACTGGTGTAAAACTCGATGCGGCGGCTGGGCTTAAGGCCTATCTTTTTTGCCAGGTCCAGGTTGCCGGTAAAAATATAACCGCTGTACCCTTTACATTGCTTTTTTAAAAAATCGCCTATCCTGCCATAAGTAATTTCAAGGGCGGCCGCTTCGCCGAGCCTGTCGCCATACTCGGGGTTAAAGTACACTACGCCGGCAGCACCTTCCGGTATGGGTGTGGTTTCAAAATCCCCGGTTGCAAAAGTTATCAGCTCCGCAACGCCTGCTGCCCCGGCGTTTATCCTGGATATATTGATGGCATCATCGCTGATATCTGTAGCCACAATTTTAAGGCCTGGCACTACCGTAATAATTTCGTGTAGCCGCTGGCATTGCTGCTGGTACATCTGTTCTTTAAAACCAACAATATGCATAAATGCATAGTTGCTGCGATAGAGCCCGGGCATGCGGTGGGTGGCAATTAACGCAGCCTCGATAGCCAGTGTGGAGGAGCCACACATCGGGTTAATGAAAGGTGATTTTTTATCCCACTTTGTGGCCAATATTGTGGCAGCAGCCAGTGCCTCCAGCATGGGTGCTTTTCCCGGTATTTTACGGTAGCCATGTTTGGATAAAGTTTCACCAGAAGTATCGATAAAAATTTCTGCCAAAGCTTCTTTCCAGTACAAATGGATAACCGTTTTATCCAGCTCCGGGCCTGAGTTTGGGCGCAAGCCTGTACGGTTCCTGAACCTGTCTACAATAGCATCTTTAACTTTTACATTAGCATATAACGAATTGTTGATGGTCTCATTATCTACATTGCTGCTTATCGAAAAATAGCCATCCGCAGGTATAATGTCTTCCCACTCAAAATCCAACAGGTGGTTATACAAATCATCTGCATTACCGGCATTTATTTCCTGCACAGAAAACAGTACCTGGCTTGCACAACGCAGGTTAAGGTTAAGCTTAATGCAATCCTGCAATGTGCCTTTTAATTCTACACCGGTTTTAAAAACACGTACCGGCTTATATCCCATTGCTATAATTTCCATCTGTAAAAAAGGGGAGAGCCGGTTGCTGCAGGTAACAATTATCCTGCTGGTGATTGTAAAGATTTGCATAGCTGCAAAAGTAAATTAATTGAAAAGCCAAATCCGAAAAATAAAACGCTGCAGTAGGCCGGTAAAAATATATTCATCCCACTTTAAAAATTTATAAAAGAAGTACATTGTGTTATGGACTTACAAAAAGATATAAGGCTTGCAGTGCTGATAGATGCTGACAATGTACCCTACAGTAATGTGAAAGGGGTAATGGAAGAAATTGCAAAATACGGCACCCCAACTTTTAAAAGGATTTATGGTGATTGGACCCGGCCAACAGTATCTGGCTGGAAAAATGTGTTGCTCGAAAATGCCATTACGCCCATTCAGCAATACAGTTATACCAGTGGTAAAAACAGCAGCGACAGTGCCTTAATTATTGATGCTATGGATATTTTATATTCCGGCAAAGTGGATGGCTTTTGCATCGTATCCAGCGATAGCGATTTTACCAGGCTTGCAACAAGGTTAAGGGAGGCCGGCATGAAGGTGTATGGCATTGGCCAAAAAAAAACACCTAACCCTTTTATAGTTGCCTGTGATAAATTTATTTACATGGAAATTATTCCATTGTACGAAGCTGGCGAAACGGAAATTGAAACGGCAACACCTAAAAATAAAACCAGCAAACCTGCACCCAAAGCGGCTGTTGATAAAGTAAACCGGGAAACATTAAAATTAATTGCAGCTACCATTAACGACCTTGCTGATGAAAATGGATGGGCTTTTTTAGGAGATGTAGGCAACCTGGTTTTAAAGAAGCAGCCAAATTTTGACCCCCGTAATTATGGTTTTTTAAAGCTTACCCCGTTAATGAAATCGCTGCCACAATTTGAAATTGAAAAAAGGGAAACAGAGAAAGGTGGCACCAAATTAATTTACATCCGCAACCACGAGCATGCGTAATTTTTGCTTCCGCAAAAAAAGACCCCCGGCTTGGTTGCACATGTTTCAACAAACATTTTAAAAGCATTTTTAGCAAAGCATTTGTGTGTTGAAGTTTTTCAAAATGTTTTAAATGTTATGAAAGAAAATAACAACGTTGCATTGCTGGTACATAGCTGCGACAGGTACCAGTTTTTATATAAAGGGTTTGAATTTTTCTTTTCGAAATTTTGGGATTTTGATGTTAACTGTACTTGTTATTTTGCCACAGAAGAAGCGCCTGCAAACGTCCGGCATTTTGTAAATATTAAGTCTGGCAAAGGTGCCTGGGCAGACAGGCTAAGCATTTTACTTACGCAAAAAATAAAGGAAGATTATGTTGTGTACATGCAGGAAGACATGTGGCTGAACAAAAAAATAAATGCCGCATTCTTTAACCAATTATTTAAACTGGCCAAAGCAAACAACTGGCAGCAGGTAAAATTACACAGCTCAGATGTATACACCACAACGCCAACCGGTATTTTAATTGAAGGCTTTTCTGTTGCTTTGGTAGACAATGAAAAGTCGGATTTTTTAATGTCTCACCAAATAACATTATGGAACAAAAATTTCCTTTTGGGGCAACTTGGTAAAAATGAACACCCCTGGCGCAACGAACGGAAAGCGACCAGCCGAATGAAAAAACTAAACCCCGCTATTTACCAGGTTGATTATTTTGCTGAGAATGGAAATGCCCCCATAAACACCAACAGCAACCCGGTTTTAAGAAGTGAATATCAAACCATTTCTGTAAATGGAACGCTTAACCACAACATACAACCCTTTATTGATGTATTGAAAAATGAAGATGCCGGTTTGCAGCAATATAGCGCCCAGCTTGATTTTAACTACACCCATCACCTTACACATGATGGAAAACCCAAGCCAAAAAAGGTGGACATCTTTAAAAGAATAAAGAATTTTATACAAGGAAAATAAACGTCAGAAAACAATAGCCTCTTACTCCACAATTTCCTGAATTTCAGTTGGCGCAAGGTTGGCGTTACGCATAGAAATGGCCCTTGTTGCATTGGCCGTAAAATCGATAAAAGCTTCTTTGGTCAGCACATCATCACTAACCATTACCGGTACACCGATATCGCCTCCCTCTCTTATGCTTTGTACAATCGGTATTTGCCCAAGAAAAGGAATGTCAAATTCTTCGGCCAGGTTTTTACCCCCGTTTTTTCCAAACAGATAATATTTATTGTAGGGCAATTCCTCTGGCGTGAAGTAGCTCATGTTTTCCACAAGGCCTATTACCGGCACTTTCAATTGTGCCTGTCCAAACATGGCGATTCCTTTTTTGGCATCAGCAAGGGCAACGGTTTGCGGGGTGGTAACCACAATAACACCGGTTACCGGCACTGTTTGCACAACCGTTAAATGAATATCGCCGGTGCCGGGTGGCATGTCTATTATCAGGTAATCCAAATCGCCCCAATCCACATCACTAACAAATTGGCGTATAGCACTGCTCACCATGGGGCCCCGCCAAACTACGGCCTGCTTTTCATCTACCAGTAACCCGATGCTCATCATTTTAATACCAAATTTTTCAATAGGTACAATCAGCCCTTTGCCATCAACATCTTTCATCAACGGCCTGGCACCCCTTACGCCAAACATAATGTGCTGGCTTGGCCCATAAATATCCGCATCCATTAAACCCACGCTGGCGCCGCCTTTGGCAAGTGCCAATGCAAAATTGGCTGCTACTGTACTTTTGCCTACACCACCCTTTCCGCTTACCACGGCTATAATATTTTTAACACCCTTTAATACTGTCTTTGCATCTTTACGGTTGCTGGTTGTGTTGCTTGTAAAATTCACAGTAACAGCAGCATCTTTATTTACCAGCAACTTTACGGCGTTAATGCAGGCATTCATAATCAAATCTTTCAGCGGACAAGCAGGCGTGGTAAGCACCACAGTAAAGGATACAGCATTGCCATCAATTACAATATCTTTTACCATATTCAGGGTAACTAAATCCTTGCCCAGATCGGGTTCCTGCACATTACTTAGCGCCTTCAATATTGCTTCTGTCGTCATCGTTCAATTTTTTGTTAAAAACCCTCTTGAGCGGCAAAAATAACTATTGATATCCTTACTTTGTTTATTAATTGAGGAATGTTGTTACATTTGAAACAGCATTTTTTTTCTTAACCAAAAGTTGCTTTTCTCCTCAATAAATGTGGGATGTGGTAACCAAACGATTGAAATTTTTGAATGAAAATATTTTTACGATACATCCTTATCAGTGCCCTATTTCTTCCTGCAACGGCGCATGCCCAATTTGAGACTTTAAAAGATTCCGTAGTTGAATTATATGGTGTGGTAATGACCGCTGACAGCCTGCAGGCATTACCTTATGTAACTGTTATAGAAAAGCAACGGGGACGTGGTACTGTAACCAACAGCCAGGGTGTTTTTAATATCGTTGTTCCAAAAGGGGATGTTATAGAATTCAGCAGTGTGGGTTTTAAACCTAAAACGATTGTAGTGCCAAGGGATATACAAGGCAACCAATATAGTGTGCTACAATTGATGGTTACCGATACTGTTTATTTAGCCGCAACAATTATAAAAGCCCGGCCTACCAGGGAACAATTTGAAAGGGATTTTTTAAACACCAAAGTGCCGGATGATAACCTGGAGGTTGCCCGCCAGAATAATGATGAAAACAAGCGCCGTATGCTGATGGCTTCGTTACCAAGGGATGGACGGGAAGCTGCAAATAATTACTTAAGCAAGCAAGCATCCCGCTACTATTATGCAGGCCAGGCACCTCCCCAAAATATATTTAACCCTTTTGCCTGGGCAGATTTTATTAAGGCATGGAAAAGGGGCGATTTTAAAAATAAAAATTAGTACTGCTTAACTATTACATTACAACTGCTGGTGTTCCTATTTGTTTTTCTGATAAATTTGTGTTGGTTACATTTAATTAACTGCACAATACTTTTACATGGTTTTTTTTCTGATTGGTTTTATGGGCAGCGGCAAGTCGCACTGGGGGCGGATTTGGTCTGCTGCACATGCTTTGCATTTTATAGACCTGGATGAAGAAATTGAAAAAATTGTTGGAAAAAGTATTGCAGATATTTTTGAAATACATGGTGAAGGGTTTTTTAGAAAAAAAGAAGCTGAGGTATTAAGAAGTATAGGCAATGTGCAGGATACGATTATTTCATGCGGCGGTGGTGCACCATGTTATAACGACAACCTGCAATGGATGCAGGAACATGGGATAACGGTGTACCTGCTCACCACATCAAAAGAAATACTGGAGAGGGTTTTAATGGAGCAGGATAAAAGGCCTTTGATAAAAAAAATGAACCGTGCAGAGCTGCTTTTTTTTATCGAACAAAAATTAAAAGAACGGTCCGTTTTTTATGATGCCGCCAGGATTACGATTACCTCAAATGACATTTCCGCAGCCTCATTAGGGGCAGTAATTGCGGGGTTACAAGCTGCTTCATAAAAACTACCATCATGCATAAAGGTTTCTTAAGGATGGGTGCTATACTGGGTGCCTTATCTGTAATTGCCGGTGCTTTTGGCGCACATGCGTTTAAAGCTGTAATCAGTGAAAAAGGTTTGGCCGTTTTTGAAACTTCGGTACGTTATCAATTTTATCATGCCTTAGCACTGCTGCTTACTGGTATTCTTTATAAAGATTTTACGAATACTTTTTTGTTGTGGTCAGGCAGGCTTTTTGGATTTGGTATTTTACTTTTTAGCGGATCGCTATACCTACTGTCATTTTTTAATACCGGTGTCAACGATAGTATTAAATGGGTTGGGGCAATCACGCCAATTGGTGGCTTATCTTTTATTCTCGGATGGCTTTCCCTCACCGCTGGTTTTAAAAAGAATTAAATTTTAAGGGAGTGGTGCAATGTTATTAAAGTGCCATTGCTGTTTTCAATTTTAAAATCAATACCAGCACTTTGCATTCTCTTGTGCATGTTTTTTAATCCAATGCCAAAGCGACGGATATTCTCAAAATCAATACCACAGCCATTATCCTGTATACAAAGGAATGCACCGCCATTTATATCCTTCTTCAAAACAAGCGAGGCCTCGGTTGCCTTTGAATGTTTTAAAATATTATTAAGTGCTTCTTTTACCACTAAATAAACGTTACGCCTTACATATCCGTTTACCCGGAATTCGGGAAGGTTATCGTCAATTTGTATGCTGCATTTTATGCCGGTATTTTCAAAATACTCCAATGCGTAACCCCGGATGTATGCCACCATATTTCCAAATGAATCGTTGCTGTTGTTCATTGTCCAGATAATGGCATTCATATTATTGAGCAACTCATTTGCAGAAGATGAAATTTTTTCAATCTCCGGTATTGTATTATTACCCAGCCTGCTTTTGGCCAGCTCACTGAATAAACGAATGGCCGTAACACCTGCACCAAGGTCGTCGTGCATATCGGCACTTATGCGGTTACGCTCCTGTTGCTGCGCATTTAACACAGCAATTTTTGATGCAAAAATTTGCTTTTCAGATTCCAGTTTCATGGCCTCCTGCTCTTTAATTTTTTCAATAAGCTCTTTACGGTTTTTATAAATTAACCCCAGCAGAAAAAAGACAAGTTCAAATACAATTCCGGTTTCATAATAAAACAAGGGGCTGGCAAAAAAATTATACTGTAGTGGGGGCATTAAAATTAAACAAAGGGATATTGTTGAAAACAAGATTAGCGTTGCGCTGCCAACAGCAAGGTAATTTGCAAGGGGGTCTTTACTTTTTAAAGCAATAACGATGTATACAACCCCAAGTGCCAAAGCGATAATCTTCATACTATTTTCAATGAGTATCTGTGCCAAAAAGCAATTGGTAAAAAAGTATACAATGGTATAGGCACATAAAAGAAACGCAAACACTATTTCTTCATAATGAAACACTTTATTTAACACAGGGTAATTCACTTTCATCTCTAAAAACTTCCGGGTAAAGGCGATGTAAAAAATTGTTCCTGCAATTAATAAAGCAAAGCTCAGGTAACCCATAAATAAACTGGCAAGCACACCCGTTCTTCTTTCATAATAGGTACTAAAAAAAACGAGCAGCAGCATACAAATGCCGTATGCACCGTTGTAAAAAAATTCCATTTTTCTGGCCGACCTAAAATTGGCGATGTTAAAAACAATCATCATCAGCAACAAGCCGCTAAGCATATAACCCACTACCAGTTGCTCGTATGTTTTGGTATAGTTTATCCGTTTAAACCTTACTAAATAAGAGCGCTGTATTATCTGCGGGTTGATGTTGATGAATGGCCTTTTGGTGCATTGTAATGCAGCGGTGAAAGTTGATTGTTCGCCAGGGATAAGCACTATAGGCTGAAAGCCATCTTCCTGGCTTTTGTCTTTTACAGCACTTACAATTCCATCGGGTAAATTTTTAAAAAGCTGTATGCCCCGGTAAGAAACACCTGGAAAAAAATACACGGTATCATTTACACTACCATTATTGGAAAGTAAAAATTTCAGGTAAAGCGTTTTGGTGATAAATTTAGCAGGCACAGTATTTTTAAAATTGGCCGCTGGTAACGGCGCCCACCCTGATTGAAGCGATAAATTTTGCGGGGTAATATTATTGTTGGTATCGGCTAGCAACAAACATTTGTCTTTAATTTCAACAGCATCTGTAGTTACTGAAACATCGATATTATCGGATGGGCCTAAAGCTTTTTGCCCGGTGCTGCTATGTGCTGTTAAAATAAAAATAAGTAAAGTAAAATATTTTTTCAAACACATCTGTTTTATCAAACCTACATAATTTTACCCACATGTTTGCAGCACCTTATTCAAATTCTGCTGTATGCAGCAGGGGATTTATATATCTTTGTTATCAATGGCCAATAAAGTGAAATCAGCTAAAAGCAAGGCTGCCGGCAAGGCCGGAATGAAGCCCGAAGCCGAAGAGAAAGTAGAGATAAAACAATTACTTAAAGATGAACGTACCCATAAAATAACGGGCACAATACTACTGCTGCTTGCTTTTTTATTTTTTGTTGCATTTACATCTTACCTGTTTACCTGGCAGGAAGATCAGGACAAGGTATTTCAACATGGATATAAATTGTTGCTTGGTACAGATGCAAAAGTGAGCAACCTGTTAGGCACATTTGGTGCTTTCATTTCCCATATTTTTATCTACAAAGGTTTTGGTATTGCTGCTTACTTTATTTGCAGCTTCTTTTTTGTGGCGGGTGTTAATTTATTTTTTGGCAAGAAGGTATTTTCTGTAAGCCGTAATGTAAAATATGTACTTACAGGCCTTGTATTAATTAGTGTTTTTGCTGCTGTGGTAATGAATGGAAAAGCATTTCCGTGGGGCGGTGCTGTGGGTAACATGATCAGGGATTGGTTGTACAAACTGATAGGCCAGGTAGGCACATTGGCTGTTCTTGCAGTAGCCTTATTAGGCTATATTATTTGGCGTTTTAATCCGGCTTTTAAATTACCTCAAAAAAATACAATTAACATACAAGAAGGTGATAACAATGATATATCTGCTGAAACAATTGAACCTACTTTAGCAGATTCTCCCTTAGCTGAAGACAACATTAAACAGGCAAATAAAAAAAATGCCGTAAAGGGCGATGGGGGTATGCTTAACTTTCCTTTAGAGGTAAATACACTGCAACATGATTTACAAATTATTGAAAAATTTCCTTCATCAGCCGAAGAAACAATTGAGGTAACCCCAACACACTTTATTGAAGAACAACCCTTAAACATTGTTGAAAAAGCTGTGCCTTTAAAAGAAAACTTAAAGCCGTTTAAACACATTGAAGCCCCTGCACTTGAACTTGAAATTAAGCCGGACATTAACCTTACAAAACCGGAACATGAGGTTGCAGTTCCCAAACGGTCCGGAAGTATTGAAACACCTTATGATCCTATTTTAGACCTTCGGGATTATAAATATCCCGGCATGGAATTACTGGAGGCACATGGCAGCGAAAAAATTATTCAGGATCCTAATGAGCTGGAGACAAACAAAAACCAGATCATCAACACCCTTAAAAATTATGATATTAATATCCAGAAAATATCAGCGACGGTTGGCCCAACAGTAACCCTTTATGAAATTATACCTGCTGCAGGCGTAAGGATATCAAGAATAAAAAACCTGGAAGATGATATCGCCTTAAGCCTTGCTGCACTTGGCATACGCATTATTGCACCCATACCAGGAAAGGGCACCATCGGTATAGAAGTGCCTAACGCAAAAAAGACAATTGTCAGCATGCGTACTTTACTGGATTCAGATAAGTTCAGGCAAAACAACTTTTCTTTACCTATAGCCATTGGCAAAAAAATTAATAATGAAAATTTTATTGTAGACCTTGCAAGCATGCCCCATCTGCTGATGGCAGGTGCCACAGGCCAGGGTAAATCTGTTGGCTTAAATGCGATATTGGTTTCCCTGTTATATTCCAAACATCCATCCCAATTAAAATTTGTGTTGGTTGATCCAAAGAAGGTAGAGCTGAGTATTTACAAAACAATTGAAAAACATTTTCTTGCCAAATTGCCTGGTGAAGAAGACTCCATTATTACCGATACAAAAAAAGTAGTGCATACATTAAATGCGCTTTGTATTGAAATGGATAACCGGTATGATTTGCTGAAAGAAGCAGGCTGCCGCAACATAAGGGAGTACAATGAAAAATTTATAGCAAGAAAACTTAACCCCGAAAAAGGCCACCAGTTTTTACCATTTATAGTTTTAGTGGTAGATGAATTTGCAGACCTGATAATGACTGCCGGCAAAGAAGTTGAAATGCCTATTGCCCGGTTGGCACAGTTGGCGAGGGCTGTGGGTGTGCATTTAATAATAGCCACCCAACGGCCAAGCGTAAATATCATTACGGGTACAATCAAAGCAAACTTTCCTGCAAGGATTGCTTTTAAGGTAAGCAGTAAGATAGACAGCCGTACCATTTTAGATGCCGGTGGTGCAGAACAATTAATTGGTAAAGGGGATATGCTCATCAGTTATAACGGAGAACTGGTAAGGTTGCAATGTGCTTTTGTTGATACGCCTGAAGTGGATAAGATAACGGATTTTATCGGCAGCCAGCGTGGGTATGCCCAGGCCTTTCTGTTGCCGGAATATGTAGACGAAAAAGAGATGGAAGGCAAAGACTTTGACCTTAATGATAAAGACTCCCTTTTTGAAGATGCAGCCCGTTTGATAGTTGCCAGTCAAAGCGGGAGTACATCGCTTTTACAAAGGCGTATGAAACTTGGCTACAACAGGGCCGGCCGTTTAATGGACCAATTGGAAGCTGCAGGTGTTGTAGGCCCAAACCAGGGAAGTAAGGTACGGGATGTACTAATTAAAACAGAGGCAGATCTTCAAATGTATCTTGATAGTGCCTTATAAAAAATCAGTCCAGTACCTTTTCCATTTGCATACTTCGGGATCCTTTTACGAGTATTAAGGCATTCTTATAATGTTGGTTTTGCAACCATGTTTTTGCCTCCCCGGCATTATTAAAATATTGATAAGGATTAGTAACGTTTGCAAAATCGCCACCTACCAGTATCACATCTTTCCAGGTATACTTTGCAATCAGGCTAATGATAGCTTGGTGTTCGGCAATGCTTGCATCCCCCATTTCCATCATCCCGCCAAGCATCAGTATTTTATTTTCACCATCAAGGCCGGCAAAATTTTCGATGGCAGCTTTCATGCTGGTAGGGTTCGCATTATAAGCATCTAGTATAATTTTATTACCATCTTTTTCAATTAATTGAGACCTGCTGTTGGATGGCGTATAGCCTTCCAATGCCACCTTAATTTTATCATCAGCAACACTTAAATATTTGCCTGTTGCAATGGCTGCCAATACATTTGGCAAATTATACAAACCCACTAAATGTGTTTTTACCTGTTGAAAGTTTGTGCCTCTGGTCATTTCCACTTCAAGCAAATCATCCACTGTATTTGCAATGCCGGTAACCTGGGCCTGGTTTGTGCCATAAGTAACAATTTCCTTAATCCCTTTACTCATTTGGTGCAGGTATTCGTAATCTGCCATAATGAAAGCAGTGCCGCCATTCAATTTGAGATAATCAAATAATTCGCCTTTACCTTTTTTAACGCCTTCAATTCCCCCAAAGCCTTCCAGGTGGGCCTTACCGCAATTTGTAATAATGCCGTGTGTGGGCATTGTGTACCTGCAATATCCTTCAATTTCTTTTTGATGATTGGCACCCATTTCAATAACAGCAATTTCTGCATCTTTTTTTACAGATAAAATGGTAAGCGGTATACCAATGTGGTTATTAAGGTTGCCCTTAGTGGTGTACGTTTTAAAGGTGGTTGATAAAACTTCATGTATTAATTCCTTTGTAGTGGTTTTTCCATTGCTTCCGGTAATGGCAATAAAGGGAATATTAAATTGTTGACGGTGGTACAAAGCCAATTGTTGAAGGGCGGCAAGTGAATCATCTACTTGTATTAACCGGCTGTCCATTACAGTTACGGGTTCATCCACAATAACGCAAGCTGCGCCTGCCTTTAATGCTTGTTCAGCAAACTGGTTGCCATTGAAATTTGGCCCTTTCAATGCAAAAAATATATCGCCTTCTTTAATGCTCCTGGTGTCGGTTAAAACAGATGGGTGCCTTAAAAAGATAGCGTACAAATCTTTAATTTCCATGCTTCAAAAATAGATATTGTAAAGCAGATGTGGTGTATTTAGATAAGTGCAATTTTAAAAAGCCGAGACATAAAAAAGCCCTTTAACCGGAAGTTAAAGGGCCAAAGAATTATAATTTTATACTTTACTTTTTTCTGTTGTTCTGTTTTCTCTTTCCAAAAATATTGCCTTCTTTAAATCCGGCACCTTCCGGAGAACCCATATAGGTTTGTGCACAACGAAAACCAATCGTGCTGGAAGATTGATCTTCTTCAAGAAAACGGCGGGCACCGGGAGATAACCAGTAAGGCCTGTCGTTCCAGCTTCCCCCTTTAAATACCCTGGCCTTATCACTAATAAGCGTTGTTACACCATATTGATAAAAGGCACCGCTGCTTGAATCGCCATCCATATAACCTAATAAATTATTATGCTGGTAATTGCGACGGCTTTTTACATCTTCATCGTTAGCCGCAATTTTTTTAAGATGGCCTAAAGAATCCCTTTCATATTCGCCACCGCTATTTTTATAATATTTTTCAAATTTATTGCCCCTGAAGTAATTGAAGTCTTCTCCATCTGTTGGGGTTGATGGCCTGTATACATCCTGTACCCATTCTGAAACGTTGCCCGCCATGTTATATAAACCGAACGAATTGGGGTAAAAAGCTTTGATATTTCCCGGAATTGCAGATCTGTCATTTAACCCACCAGCAACACCCATGTTATCGCCACTTCCCCTTTTAAAGTTTGCTAAAAACTTACCTTGCCAGCTACCACGGCGGTTATCACGTAAACCATTAGGATTGGTACTCCATGAATATATTTGCTGGTTAGATATTAACTCCTCCCCACTTTTTCCTTCCTTCTTTCTAGGGCTTGGGTTTTGGCTTAACAAGCCATAAGCTGCATATTCCCATTCTGCTTCTGTAGGTAAACGGTACCCCATGTTTAAAATACCATCTTCCATTTTTACTACAGCACGGGGTTTGCCACTCACGTCTTTTAAATCAGATTTTTTAGGTTTGGTCCTTCCTTGTATTAATTCGGGGTTCATTAAATACGTGTCGGTATTAAAAGACCCATCGGCACCACCACCCTTCATTTCTTTCTTAGCAAAATCCTTTTTTAAATATCCTTTCTGTAAAAGGTTTAATTCGTTCACCCTGTCGCTTCTCCAAACACAAAAATCATGCGCCTGTAACCATGATACACCTACTACAGGATAATAATTGTAAGCTGGATACCTGAAGTAATATTCAACATAGGGCTCATTGTAAGCAAGTTCTTCACGCCATGCTAAAGTATCGGGCAACGCTTTGGCCATTATTGTTGTATCCCCGCTAAATGTATTTTCCAGCCAATAAATATATTCACGGTAGTGAACGTTGGCCACTTCTGTTTCATCAATAAAAAATGAGGGAACGGTAATGCGGCGTGGAATATTATTCCAATCACCCATAACGTCTTCATCTTTTGCGCCCATCACAAAGGTACCGCCTTGTACAAAAACAAGTCCTGGGCCTGCTTTGGGGTACTTCATTTTAGAAACATGGTAATTACCCATATTCTTATCATCATAATTCCATCCCGTAACAGAAGACGAAGTTTTCTTTTTACCGAAAAGGCCACCGTTTTTACAGGCTCCCAGTGATAAGGCAACTACTGCAAGGAGTAATAAATTTTTTCCAGAAAATGTTTTATACATGTGCGTTCGTTTAGCAAATTATTTAACGAAAGGTTTTCTCTATTATTGTATTTGGGGATGTGGGTGCGAATATAAATAAATAAGGCGAAACGGAATTTTTGGATGTTGTTTCCATAAGTTTTTATCAAAATCTTAGCACCTTTAATTTCCGTAAATTTTTTTAAGAAAATCAAGATTTACGTAAGCAAACTTCCTGCCAGCATGTTTTCTTTACGGGGGTTTATGATAACGGTATAGTAATTGCTTTTTGCAACATTAGATTGAACAATAAACCGCATTTTACGGCGTTTTCACGCTATGCCTTTACGTACAATAATTGAATTAAACTAAAATGAGCTATTGCAGGTTAGAAATATTACTGATTCAAAAAAATCTTTTAATTTCACCGCCTGACTGTTCGAGTTAATTCATCAGAACCCCATTTATAAATTAGAAAATACCCAAAATCTTCACTTATTGAGAATATGTCTACCTAATCAAGACAACCATTACGAATGAAAAAAGCGACTCTAAAATTTACTGCCCTATTGTTATTAATAGATCTTGCTGCCAGTAACATAATTGCCCAACAAACTGACCCAATTAATGTGGTAACTACTGCTGTACCATTTTTACGTATTTCGCCAGATGCAAGGGCCGGTGGAATGGGTGATTTAGGTATTGCAACTTCTGCCGATGCAAATTCTGCTTTTTGGAATTTAGCCAAAACACCTTTTAATACCAATAAGGGTGGAATGTCTATCACTTACACCCCCTGGTTAAAAGGATTGGATATTAATGATGTATATCTTGCTTCTTTATCCGGCTATTATAAAATAGATGAATTTCAGGCGATCTCCGGATCCTTAAGATATTTTAGTTTAGGTAACATTCAGTTTACTGATAATAATGGTACAGAGTTAGGCCAGTACAGGCCCCGGGAATTTGCAGTTGATGCAGGTTACTCCAGAAAATTATCTGATAAACTTGGATTGGGCATTACACTTCGATATATAAATTCCAGCCTTGCAAGCGGCGATCCTAACAATAGTGGTACCATTTATAAGCCTGGAACTTCGGTCGCTGCTGATTTAAGTTTGTTTCATAACGGTGCTGCTGAAGATGGGTCTGGGCTAAATTATGGCGTTACACTTAGTAACCTTGGTGCAAAAATTTCATATACCAATGATGCAACTCAAAAAGATTATATCCCTGCTAATTTAGGTTTAGGTGTGGCTTATACCAGCGTGATAGACAAAGACAGTAAACTAACATTTGGGTTAGATGTACATAAATTGCTGGTGCCAACACCTCCGGCACTTGGTGATAGCGCAGGATTGGTAAAATACCGTAACCAGGGTGTTGTAAGCAGTTGGTTCAGTTCCTTTGGGGATGCGCCGGGTGGTTTTTCTGAAGAATTAAAAGAGTTTCAATTTTCATTGGGTGGCGAGTTTTGGTATCAAAACCAATTTGCCTTCAGGGCAGGTTATTTTTATGAAAACCCAAATAAAGGCAACCGTCAATATTTTACATTGGGTGCAGGTTTAAAATACGAAATGTTTGGCTTAAACTTCTCTTACCTGTTACCATCAGGTAATGGAGTTAACCGTAACCCTTTATCAAACACTCTAAGGTTTAGTCTTGTTTTTGATTTTGATGATGCGGCTAAAGAAAGCAAATAGCATTTACCTTTTTTATAAAAGCGTTCTGTAAAAAACAGAACGCTTTTTATTTTAATGGAAGTGTACATTTGCGCAAACATTAAAAATGAGTTTCAGGATTGGCTTTGGTATAGATTTTCATCAACTGGTGACGGATAGGGAATTTTGGCTGGGCGGCGTTAAGATTGAACACCATAAAGGGGCATTAGGCCACAGTGATGCGGATGTTTTATTGCATGCCATATGCGATGCAATGTTAGGTGCAGCCTGCCTTGGCGATATCGGTGTACACTTTCCGGATACG
The DNA here is from genome assembly GCA_965249755.1 of Ferruginibacter sp. GTDB lineage: Bacteria > Bacteroidota > Bacteroidia > Chitinophagales > Chitinophagaceae > Ferruginibacter. The sequence goes on along the minus strand of CBDFMT010000004.1, from coordinate 4,031,448 downwards.
GACAACTCCTTTAAAAATATTGATAGTAAAATACTACTCCAAAAAACCTTTGGCCTTATCAGCCACAAAGGATATGGTATTGTAAACATAGACAGCAGCCTGTGTTTAGAAGCCCCCAAGATAAAAGGGTACATTCCGAAAATGCAAATTGTAATTGCTGGTATCCTTTCCCTTGATGTAAATGATGTTTCTATTAAAGCGACTACAACAGAAAAAATGGGCTTTGTAGGAAGAGAAGAAGGGTTGGTTGCCTACGCCACTGTTTTGTTACAAAAGGTTCGTACGCAGCCATTGCAACTTTAAAAATATCTTGTTGCACTATATTCATCTCCCTTATTAACTTTGCTGCCATGCAAAACATCAATATCAATATTGTAAACCAATCCGACAATGAGTTACCTGCGTATGCCACAGAAGGTTCTGCAGGTATGGACCTTCGTGCTGATCTTAAAGAACCTGTAACCCTTCAATCTTTAGAGAGGGCATTAATACCAACGGGGTTATTTATTGAATTGCCACTTGGTTTTGAAGCGCAGGTGAGGCCAAGAAGCGGCCTGGCCATTAAACACGGTATTACTTGTTTAAACTCCCCAGGCACCATCGATAGTGATTACCGTGGCGAACTAAAAGTTATCTTAATAAACCTGAGCAAAGAAACCCAGGTAATTAACCATGGCGACCGCATTGCCCAAATGCTTATTGCACCTGTTACCAAAGCTACCTTCTTATTGGTACAGCAATTGAATACCACGGCCAGGGGTGAAGGCGGTTTTGGCCACACCGGAAAAAATTGAAAACAAATGATGATGGCTAAAAATAAGTATGCTTTATTACAGATTATAGCATTTGTAATGATGGCTTTAATATCATTCGAAAGTTGCAGGTCGGCCAAGAAAATACAGGCATCTGTTTCCAAAAAGGATAGTGTATCTGTGCACATTGTAAATTCATCGGCAGATGATTCCATCTTACTTGTAAAAAAAGTTTTGGAAGATGTTCATAAAAAAGAAAAAGACTTTAAAACATTTTCTGCCAAGATGAAAGTGGAATACCAGGATAGTAAAGGCAAGCAACCTAACATAACAGCTTATGTAAGGATTTTAAAAGATAGCATCATCTGGATATCCGGCTATGCAACCGTATTTAATATTGAAGCCTTTAGGGTACTGATAAATAAAGACAGTGTTTTTGTAATTGATAAAATTAATAAGCAAGTACAGTACCGCTCTATGGATTACCTGCAGGAGGTATCTGAAATACCTTTTGATTTTAAAACCCTTCAGGACCTTCTTATTGGTAACCCCGTTTTTTTAGAAGACAGTATTGTATCTTATAAAGAAACAGAATCAAAAATTTTGCTGGCTACGGTTGGAAAATATTTTAAAAATTTACTGACGATTGATAAAGGCAACCACTTTTTATTACACAGCAAATTGGATGATGTTGACATTAACCGCAACCGCACTGCAGACATAACCTACAGTGAATACGAAAACAATAATGGTATAAATTTTTCAACTTATAGAGAGGTGACGGTGTCTGAAAAAAATAAGCTTAACATCGAACTTAATTATAAGCAGTGGGAGTTTAACAAAGATTTGTCGATAATCTTTACCATACCCAAAAATTATAAAACCAAGTAACCGTTATTTGTAAATGGGTATGGTTTTGTACTTACAACCCATACCTAAACATTAATCCATTTTGTTTTTATCGTTAAAAAATCCTTGATGTTTAAAATTGCAGCAACAATTGTATTTTTCGCTTTTCTAAGCCTTGCCGCACAATCCCAGGTGGCGGCTACCAAGGAGCAGCAAGACCTTGAAAAGCAGCGCCAGCAATTAAAAAGAGAGATAGAAGAAACACAGGACCTGCTTAATAAGAATAAGCAAACCACCAAAGAAAATTTAACCTCCCTTGCATTAATCAATAAAAAATTAGGCCTTCAGGAAAATGTATTGGATAATATAAACAGGGACATCAACCTGCTGGATAATAACATTTTCAAATCGCAGCATGATATAAAAAGAATGCAACTTTTGTTGGATACATTAAGACAGGATTATGCTAAAAGCATGATATACTCTTACAAAAACCGAAGCAACTCCGACTTCTTAAATTTCATTTTTTCTGCATCCAGTTTTAACGATGCCATAAAAAGGATTACCTATTTAAAGAGCTATAGAAATTACCGGGAGATGCAGGGTGAAAATATTATCCGTACACAAGACCTATTAAAAAACAGGATCAATGAATTAAGCGGCAATAAAAAAAAGAAGAGTGCCGTACTTCAAATACAGGGTAAAGAAGTAGACATTCTCCAATCCCAACAAGAAGAAAAAGATAAGGTTGTTAAACAATTAAAAGCCCAGGGCAAAGAATTGAATAACCAGGTTGCCGCTAAGAAAAAGCAAATGCTAAAAGTTGGTAATGCTATAACTGCTGCAATAAGGCGGGCTGTTGAAGAAGCTAAAAAAGCCAATGCTGCTAAAGCACTTGAAGAACGAAAAATAAGGGATGCCGAATTAAAAGCAGCTAAAAAAAATGAGGCAACCAATAACGACAATGCAGTTACAGGAACTGTAACAAAGGTGCCCAAAAAAGTTGCCGCTACCCCTATACGGCAAGGCAGCGAATTATTAAATACAAGTGCTGCAATAACCTTAAACGATAATTTTATTAAAAATAAAGGCATACTGCCCTGGCCGGTAGATAAGGGGTATACACTGTTGCATTATGGCCCTAATAAAGTGGGTGATATTACCATTGTAAGCGAAGGCTTGTCCATTGGCTGTGAGATAGGCACACCGGTTAAAATTATTTTTGGTGGAGAGGTAGTGCTTGTTAATAATTACGATGATGTGCAGATGGTGATGGTAAAACATGGCAGTTATTTTACCAGCTATACCAACTTAACAGGCGTTAATTTAAGTAAGGGCCAAACCGTACAAACCGGGCAGGTTATCGGTAAAGTAGCACCTAACCTTGATGGTATAGGAGAAGTCGAAATCATTATCAGCAACGAAAAAAATGAGCTAAACCCTGAGCAGTGGCTCAGGCGACGCTAACGCTAACTACCCTTTCATACAATTTTTCGTACTGGGGTACAATATTTCCAATATCAAATTTACGGGCCTGCACAAGTGCATTTGCTTTAAACATGGCATGGGTGTCTTTATCTTTTAAAATAAGTAAAGCATTGCGGCACATATCTTCAATATCACCCACATTGCTCATGTACCCACTAAAGCCATCAATATTTATTTCGGGCAGGCCACCTGCGTTGGTTGAAATAACAGGCACTTCTGCGGCCATTGCTTCAAGGGCGGCAAGCCCAAAACTTTCATATTCACTGGTAAGTAAAAACAAATCTGCTATCGGCAATATGTCTTCCATTTGCTCTTGCTTACCCAAAAATTTAATGTTTTCTACAGCAGTGCAATCCCTGCAGATGGACTCTGCATAGGGCCTTTCCGGCCCATCACCCAGCAACAAAAGTTTTGATGGCAGCTCTGCGTTGATCAATAAAAAAGTCCTTATTACATCTTCCACCCTTTTAATTTTTCTAAAGTTGCTTGCATGCACTATTATCTTTTCGCCATTTGGTGCAATCAACTTTTGGAAAGCATTTACCGGCTTTCTGTTGAAACGTTTTACATCCACAAAATTGTGGATCACCTCAATATCCCCTTCAATGTCAAAATTGCTGAATGTTGATTCTTTCAGGTTATGCGATACTGCCGTTAGGATATCACTTTCATTCATGGAAAAAGTTACCACAGGCCTGTATGTTTTATCCCTGCCAACAAGCGTTATATCGGTACCGTGTAAAGTGGTAATTACGGGAATATGTTTGCCTTGCTTTGCCAAAATTTGCTTGGCCATATAGGCCGCCGATGCATGCGGTATGGCATAATGCACATGCATTAACTGGATATTGTTGTTGGTAATTACATCCACCATGGTGCTGGACAGGGCTGTTTCGTACGGAGGGTAATCAAACAGGGGATAGGTTGGTACCCTTACTTCGTGATAAAAAATGTTTGTATGAAAATGGCTTAGCCGTACGGGCTGCTGGTAAGTGATAAAATGAATATTATGGCCCTTATCTGCCAGGGCCTTTCCTAACTCTGTGGCCAATACCCCGCTGCCACCAAAAGTAGGGTAACAAACAATCGCAATATTCATATTGTATAATTTAAAACTTGCCGTAAACAGTTACGCAATTTACAGTTTTATTGTGCGCAGGGTACCACACAAAACTATTATCATAACATCATTTTTGCAAGTGTACGCATTTTGTAAAATGGATAAAGATGCCCAAACAAGTATTGCTTGCAAAAGTTCAGGCAAAACATTTTATCATTTTAAGTATATGGTAAACCCAATACCGTATTGGCTTTTACGCTTTCGCCTTATATTTGTGAGATGATAAATATCAGTAACCGGGGTATGCAAATGCCGCCCTCACCCATACGCAAGCTGGTGCCTTATGCTGAAGCTGCAAAAAAGAAAGGCATTAAAGTGCACCATTTAAATATTGGCCAACCCGATATTGAAACACCCCCTCAAATTTTAGATGCAGTACGTAACAGTGACTTTAAAATATTGGAGTACAGCCACAGTGCAGGTAATGAAAGCTACCGGCAAAAGCTTACCTCGTATTACAGAAAATATGGAATAGCGGTAGCGGCCGAACAAATTATTATTACCACCGGCGGCAGTGAAGCCATTCTTTTTGGGTTTATGGCCTGCCTTGATGAAGGAGACGAAGTAATTATTCCTGAACCGTTTTATGCAAACTACAATGGTTTTGCTGTGGAGGCTGGTGTGGTTGTTAAGCCGATCACATCAGCTATCGATACTGGGTTTGCGCTGCCGCCGATAGAAGATTTTGAAAAAGTAATAACACCAAAAACAAAAGCCATCATCATCTGCAACCCAAATAACCCAACCGGTTATTTATACAGCGCAGGTGAAATGGAAATACTGAGACAAATTGTGGTAAAGCATAACCTTTTTTTATTTTCGGATGAGGCTTACCGGGAGTTTTGTTATGAAGGCAACCATACCAGTGCATTAAATTTAAGCGGTGCAGATGATAACATTGTAATGATGGACACTATTAGTAAAAGGTATAGCGCCTGCGGCGGAAGGATTGGTGCACTTGTTACGAAAAATAAAGCAGTGCTGAACGCTGTTATGAAATTTGCACAGGCAAGGTTAAGCCCACCCACCTTTGCACAAATTTTAGGTGAAGCTGCTGTTGATTTACCAGCAGATTATTTTGATTCCATCAAAGCCGAATATAAAAAACGCAGGGATACTATTGTTGAAAGATTAAATAAAATACCCGGTGTTTTTTGCCCGGTACCGGGTGGCGCATTTTATGTTATTGCAAGGCTGCCGGTAAATGATGCAGATGATTTTTGCCAGTGGCTGCTTGAATCATTTAGTTACAATGGGCAAACGGTAATGCTTGCACCTGCAAGCGGATTTTATGGAACATCAGGCTTGGGCAGGCAAGAGGTACGGCTGGCCTACGTTTTAAACACGGCCGCAATAAACGCTGCTATGGATTGTTTGGAGAAAGCACTTGAAGTATATCAAAAGCAGTGAAATTATTTTGTAATAATAACCTGCATAGCATAATCATAAGTATCCAACGGGGTAAAACTTATCTTATCCACAACCACAAAATTTAAATAATCCTGTAACTTTTGTTTTGTAAAACGCTGGCTCCAAAAGCCTTCTTGGGTTGCTGTAAAATTATCTTCAGCGTTGGTAATAATCGTCATCCCCATTTTTTTGTAAGACGCTTCTTGTTTTAAACGGGTAGCGTCATTATCAATATAACAGGCACCAATAACCACCTGGCCACCAGGCAGCAATAAATCATAAGCACCACTAAAAATGGCAGTGAATTTTTCATTACCGGTAAGGTCCAACTTTTGCCCGGATGCTTTATAGGTTTCAAACGGAAAATGATCTGGATAAAAGTTGCCTGCGGTAAACCAGGTTGTAATTACCAAGTCATATTTTTTTTGCCATTGCTTTAGGTTAACTGCCTCAAAAAAATACGCAGCCACTTTATGTTGCAGCCCAAGTGCGCTGACTGTATTGTTGGATATATCTACACAAGCCTGCGCATTATCCGTACCATCGTATTGCCCAACCATATCCCAAATTTCTTTTACGCCACTTAAATGTTTTGGTATCCTTGCATTACCAATACCAATATCCAGTATGCTTATTGGCCTGCCCTGCTTTTTGGCCAAAGCCGTAATTACCTTTTTTAGTTCAATAAATTCTGCCCATTGCGCCTGCACCAAATGCTCAGAAACGTAGTTAAGATCAAACGATTTTTCAACCGTGTTTTCGTTATCATACATTGCCATAAAAATGCTTTTTAAGATTGGGGTTAAATACTTACCACAACACTAAATTAATTAAAAAGGGCTGGTCCCCGGTTAAGAAGACCAGCCCTTGAAAGAACTTTATGAATTAAAATTTAATGTTCAAAGAAGCCTGGAACATAGTACCCAATTGGCTGAATTGAGAACCGTTGTAACCCAGTATTTTGTAACGGCCGCTGAATTCTAAAAATCCTTCCAGTAAACTTTTATCTGCCGGGCTTGCAAGTGTTGCCGCTGCAGCCGCATAATCAGGATCAGAAGCTTTACCTGTTAACTCCAGTTTCCATTTAGGAAGAATGTTGAAGATATTGTTTATCGATACAGAAAAAGATACTTTATCGGTAAAAGCATAACCAAAATTAAGATCGGTAACCACAGCAGTTGTAAACACCTGTTTAATGTTGTTCATCTGGCTTCCGCCATTATCTAAATCCTGGAATTTGGTTGGCCCAAACAAAGTGTTGTTAAGGTTAACGCTAAACTTTTTAACGTTATAATCAAACCCTAAAACAGCTTTATATCTTGGGCGGCTTTCTGTAAGCAAAGAAATAATCTGGGTATTTAAGATAGTGGAACCTGCATCGGATATAGCTTTTGGCGTTTTGGGTGCACCTACTATTTCATTTTTAATTGCATAGTTTCCTGCAAGGTTAATACCCAATTTTCCTGTAGTGCCCAATGCAATATTCCTGTAGCTGCCCACAAAGTCTAAACCCGAAGTATGTGTTTTAATACCGTTGATAAAAAACTGCACACTCACCACATCGGCTGCTTTCAAAATTTTATACAAAGTGGTGGTAGAATCGTTTGAAGAGATAGAAGAACTGTATACTACCCTGTCCTTAATAGTGATGTCATAATAATCAAGGGTAAGGCTAAGGTTGTTTGTTGGCTTGGCACCAATACCTACCGTAAAGTTGGTAGATTTTTCAGGCTTTAATTTTGGTATGCCTAACAGAAAGGCCTGCTTGCTGTTGTTGTTAAATAAACCTGATGTTTGGATAAGGCCGCCAGAAAAAGATGCCTGGGTAGACTGATCGTATATCTGGTGCAATGTGGGTGCCCTGAAGCCTGTCGACACTGAACCACGCAATATCAGTTTATCGCCATCTAATTTTAAACGGGACGAAACTTTGTATACAAATGCCTGTCCGAAATCACTGTACTTTTCTCCCCTTACTGTTCCGTTTAAAAGGAAGCTTTTGGTAACATCATAGCTGGCATCAAAGTAAGCACCAATATTATAGCGGCTGAATGAACCTGCGTTCACCCTGTCGATACCTGGAAAAGAGTTAGAACCTTGTCCGGAGTAAGACGCAGTATCGCCTGCGATAATTTTGTAGGTTTCTTTTCTAGCTTCTGTACCAAAGCCGATTGCAAAATTATCGGTAAGGCTTTTAGAAATGTCCACATTACCAATAACATTATAGAAACCGAATCCTCCTGGCTTAAAAGATGTAGGGCTGGTTTTTAATAACCCTCTATTTACGGTGTTATTTACTGAATACAATTGCTCGTTTCCGCCTATCGTTAAACTCAGGTCCTGCTTCCATCCGTTTACATCATTCTTAAAACCGAAAGTGGCATTATAATCTGTCAGGTCGCCTTCAAAAGTTGGCTGGTAACCGATGTACCCTTTATACACACCGGCTGCTTTATCTGCAGTAAAATCTTTTTGCAATTGAGAACCGGCAGGGCCGTAACCAGAACCTGTATAATCCGGGGCTGTTGGGTCTGGCGTGTGCAACAAACCTTCATCTATCCTCCAATAAGAAGGGCGATAGTTTGCTTTACTGTTTACTTTTTTAAATACATACGCTGCGTTACTATAAAAGGAAGCATTATCACTGATCGGCAATCCCAGGTTATATTCAAACTTAGATGATGTTGTAGCACCTGTACCGTTAACGTTGTTTGCAGTTGGGTATTTAGCCAGGTATCTTCTAATAGCATCATCGGTTGTTGGGTCGCCACCAAATGTGGCTATTTCTGTAGGCACATCGATGATACCAGAACGTACCGCATCGTTTTGCTGGCCAAGGCCGATAGTGTAGTTTATAAAACCTTTGGTACCAATGTTGGCACCGCTGTTTAATGCCAAGCCATAATTGCCACCATCACCCTTTGAGGTAACACCTCCATTTATAGTAAGTGAGCTGTACTGGTACCTGTCTTTCAAAATAACGTTCATAACACCTGCTATGGCATCAGAGCCATATTGCGCAGATGCACCATCCCTTAATATTTCTATGTTTTTAATTGCTTCAATCGGAATGGCAGAAATATCCGCCCCTGTTTCGCCACGGCCGGGAGAAAACTGTACATACAACAAAGAACTCAGGTTCTTTCTCTTTCCATTAATAAGGATGAGCGTACGGCTTGGGCCAAGGTTTCTTATCTCATAAGGGTCTAATAAAGTACTGGCATCATTAACGGGGGTATTTACCGTATTAAAAGATGGCACCCTGTATTGAAGCGCCTTATCAAAGGTTAACTGGCCGGTGCTTTTCAGCGTGGCTGCATCAACATTATCAATGGGCAACGGTGAGCCTATAGATGACCGTGGTAAGGAGCGTGAACCCACTACAACCACGTCATCTAATTTTTGGTTATTTACTGTTAGTACTTTATCGAGTATTTTCTCGTCGTTGCCTATTAACGTAACTGTTTCTGTTACTGTTTCAAAACCAGTGATGGAGAAAGTTATTTTGTAAGTACCGGGGGGTAAGGCAAGGCTGTATTTACCTTCTTTGTCAGTGGCAATGCCTTTTCCGGATGGGCGGGCAGAAACGCTTACGCCTGCAAGAGATGAACCATCACTTGTTACCGTACCGGTGATTTTTTGGGCAAATATTACTGTTGAAAGCAACATTAAAGCACAGGTAAATAAAGGTTTGATGATTTTTTTCATTTAGTTAGTTTTGGTTAAAAAATTTGATAATATAAACTGGGGGTAGTTAACCCGGTAAAATTTAATCTAAAATAGGGATTAAATTTTGAATAATTTTAGAAGTAATGCAATAATAGTGGCTTTTACCTGCAATTGATGAAATGTGAAGGAATTCAATTTGCTATGAGAAGAACCGCCTAACCTGATTGAAAGAAAAGTTTACCGTTTTTGTGAAAGGTTTTTACCGGATGATGGTACATTCTTTAAACTTTTAAGCAAATGTATATTGAAGGCTATGCCAGTATTTAAAAAAATGAACAGTCTGGTTTTCTGGTTTATTAATTTATAGTGATCTTAGTGGAAACAAAAATATTAACTAATGAAAAGATTGGGCCTTTTGCTTACCTGCATTTTTTGCGCTTATCTCCTTGCAGCGCAGCAGCTCTACACTATAAAAGTTACTGATGTAATAACGGGTGCAAGCCTTTCAAGTGCATCTGTAAAAATTAAAAACTCTAAAAAAGGTGTAATAGCGGATAATGATGGTACGGTCAAAATACAGGCATCAGCAGGCGATATGCTTGAGGTAACCAGTATCGGGTATGCCATGCACATGATTACCCTTTCTACCAAAACGGATATTACCATACAAATGCAGAAAAGCGATACTGATTTGGGCGATGTGGTTATGCTGGGTACCCGTGGCGCTGCAAGGGCCAAAACAGAAACGGCCGTACCGGTAGATGTTATCAGAATAAACCAGGTAGGCCTGCCTACTGCAAAAATGGACCTTACCTCAATTCTAAATATGGCCGCACCTTCTTTCAATTATAATAAACAAAGTGGTGCCGATGGTGCCGACCATGTTGACCTTGGTACGTTGCGTGGGCTTGGGCCCGATCAAACACTGGTGCTTATTAATGGCAAAAGGCGCCACCAGACTGCTTTTGTAGCCTTGTTTGGCACAAGGGGACGGGGCAATTCCGGGGCAGATTTAAATGCCTTTCCCCAAGCTGCTGTTGACAGGATTGAAATTTTACGGGATGGTGCTTCTGCCCAATATGGCTCGGATGCCATGGCAGGTGTAATGAACATTGTGTTGAAAAAAGATATCAACCATTGGACGATCAATACCGGCTGGGCTGGTTATTTTGATACTAAGTATAACGCTTACAAAACAAGGCTGGGTTATGATTATTATTATAGCCACCCTATCGATGGGGGCACTGCATCGCTGTCCGTTAATAATGGGGTTGCCCTCGGTTCACGCGGGGGTTTTATAAATTTTTCGATGGACCTGTTAACCCAGGCAAAAACGTACCGGCAGGTTGGCGATACCGACCTTGCCAAAAATCCAAATGCATTGCCCCTTAATACCGGCAGAAGGGCTTTTGGGGACGGATCGGTTAAAACTGCCGGTGTTATGTATAATATGGAACTGCCCGTTGGTGCAGCAGGAACAACTACTTTTTATTCTTTTGGGGGATATAATTATAAAGCTTCTGATGCTTATGCATACACCAGAAATTTTAGCGCAAGGCCAGATCGTTTTCCTGTAGATGCCAATGGTAATTTATTGTATGATGCCGGTATCATGCATACTTCAGACGCTGGGGAAATCTATTACAATCCGCACATACAAACGCATATTGCCGATGCTTCCATATCGGCGGGTGTAAAAGGAAAGCTTGAAGGCGATTGGAACTGGGACTTTAGCAATACACTCGGCAGAAATAATTTTCATTACTACGGTGATAAAACGTTTAATGCTTCGATCATCAATGACAAATCAAAAACGCATTTTGATGATGGCGGTTTTAACTTTCTGCAAAACACCGTTAACCTTGATTTTAGTAAATCATTTGCTGGTGTAGCAGAAGGCCTAAACCTTGGGTTGGGCACGGAGTTCAGGTATGAGCGTTATGCTATTTACGAAGGTGAACCTGCTTCTTATAAAAGTTATCACCCTTCAGACTTGTACTACCCTTCGCTTGGAAGTTCAACAGCACCTGCACCGGGCGCACAGGGCTTTCCAGGATTTAGTCCGGCTGATGCAATAAAAGCCCACCGCACTAACGAAAGTATTTATGCCGATCTGGAATTAAATGCAACAAAGGCATGGCTGCTGGATGGTGCTGTGCGTTACGAAAATTACTCAGATTTTGGTTCTGTATTTACTTATAAATTAGCAAGCCGCCTTAAGGTATCACCTGCCTTCAACCTCCGTGGGTCAATCAGTTCCGGTTTCAGGGCGCCTTCTTTGCAACAGATTAATTTTAGCAATACCCTCACTTCGTTTAGTGGCGGTGCCTTGGTGCAATCACGTATAGCACGCAATGGCGATGATGTAACTGTTGCAGCAGGTATCCCTAAACTGAAAGAAGAAACATCTGCCAACACCAGTATTGGCTTTGCATGGAAAGCTGCTAAAAATTTGACAATAACGGTTGATGGGTATATGGTGAAAGTGAAAAACAGGATTGTATTATCTGGTTTATTCAGTGCCGGCGACAGCAGCCTTCCGCTTGCCTTTATTACAAAACTAAATGCACTGAATGTAGCCACTGCACAGTTTTTTGATAATGCTGTAAACACTACCAACACGGGATTAGATATTGTTGTGGATTACTCCAAAAAATGGGGCAACAAAAGTTTTAAAGCTTTGCTGGCAGGTAACATTCAGCACATGAAAGTTGATGAGGTGCATGTGCCACCTACCTTAAATGATAGTTACAGCCACCAGAAAACTTTTTTCAGCGACAGGGAAGAAGCCTTTTTACTTGCCTCAGCACCTAAGGCAAAATTTAATTTAAACCTTTCTTACACCATTAATAAGTTTGGCTTTGGTACCCACTTTACTTATTTCGGCAATGTAAAAAGTAAAGGTTTTGGCTGGACAGGTTTTAGCAATCTTGCCGGCACTGGAGGCCCGGGCGACCCAAATATTTCTGGAAGCTTTACCGGCATTGACCCTTATGTTGATTTGGATAATTATTTAGACGCAAACTATAGTGGTGATGGAATACACATTGTACCGGAAACATTTAACTACAGGGCTAAAATAACTACAGATTTATTTCTTACTTACAAGATATCTAAAAATGTAAACTTATTTTTTGGGGCAGATAACATCTTTAATGTACATCCTGATTTTGCTGCCGTACCAGGTGCAAGAAGGGAATCATTTGACAATGAAACCGGCGGTGCATGGGAGTCTGTACAAATGGGTTTTAACGGAAGAAGGTTATTTACCAAACTTACCTTCGAATTTTAAACATTGATAGAACTAGTTATAACCGGGACTGGCGTAATGCCGGCCCTTTTTATTTTTAACCATTACCGCACAACCAAAACATTACCCTTAATTTCAAAAGGTGCCTTGTTTAAACGGATGATGTAAACATAGGCCCCTGCGGCAACTGGTTCGCCTTTATAAGTACCATCCCAGGGCCTTACCACATTTTTATTTTGAAATACCAATTGTCCGTAACGGTCGTACACCGATAAATCAAAAGCAGTAAAAGCATACAGGGCAGGTATTTTCCAGGTGTCATTTAAACCATCCCCGTTAGGGCTAAATGCAGCCGGTATGTAAATGCCTTTATACACAAACACATCCGTAAAATCTGTGGCCGTACCGCAGCCATTGGCAGAGGTAACCAGTAAGGTGTAGCGGGTTGAATCGGGCGGGCTAACGACTGGCTGCAATATTTGTGGGTTATTAATGTACAACGCCGGCGACCAGAAATAATTTAACTGCTGCCCTGTTGCTGTGGCTTGCAATTGCACAGACTCACCTTTAATTATAATTTTAGAAGGCCCTGCATCGGCCGTTGGTTTTTCTTGCACTGATAAAAATATACTTGCCGTATCTGTACATAAAAAAGAATTGGTAACGGTTAATAGGTAAGTGGTATTTACCAAAGGCGTTGCTATCGGATTGGCAATAACCGCTGAGGATAAAGTGGCAGCCGGTATCCACAAATAGGTACCGCCGCCACTGCTGCCCAGTTGTTTGCTATCCCCGCTACAAACGGGAGCATTGGAAAAATCTAACACCGCCACCGGCGATGGGTTAACCGCAACAATAGTTGAATCTATATGCGTACAACCATTACTGTTGGTTACCAAAACAAAATATTTACCAGCGCCATTTTGGGGAATAGTGTTGATGGTTGCGGGGGAGCCTGATGCTGAAAAATTATTTACGCCCGTCCAGGAATAAGCAGTTCCGCCGGAGGCAGATAATTGTACATTTTTACCACTGCACCCCGGGCCATCATTGGCGGCAGTTGTTACCGGGTTGGCATTTACCTGAACCGTTAAAGGTTGCGATACCACCCTGCATTGTGCAGAAACCGCATTGCCAATTTCAGAAGCACTAAGCCTGTAATTGTACACCCCAAAGGCTTCGCTGCCATTAAATGTTTTATTTAACGTGGTAGTAGTTTCACCTGCAATATCCGTCCACGGGCCGTTATTAAAATTTTGCTGCCATTGAAAAACAGGGCTGTTAAACCCTGGCGATACCGTACAACTAAAGGAGTACGATTTTGATACCCCCTGGCACAAAGATGCAGTTGAAGAAGCAGTGCCCGTAATGGTGGGTGTTAACTTAGGGCCGCATGGCCTGAAGGTGATATCATCCAAAGCAAGATCATTACCACAACCACCGGGGGCGTTATTAAAAATTTTTAAAACGATATCAGATACATTGGCCGGCGTTGTAAAAAAGAAACCAAACTGCTGCCATACCGGCGATGTTTGAGAAGGTATATCGCCGCTGTTATATTTGCCTAAAGGCATTCCATTCGTACCCTCAATGGTAAAAGTTAGGTTAGGTTTTATACCAGCACCGTTACAAGCAGACGGCAGTAAAACATTTATTATCCAGGCGGCAAATTCATAAGTGGTGTTACCGCATAATCCTTTTACGGTATCAAGATAAAAAGCACTTGGTGCAATAGAGGCGTTCACCAACATAAAATATCCATTGCCGCCGCCGGTATGGTCACTGTTTAAAACTTGCCAGGTATTGCCGAAACAGCCGCCTGTGCTATTTCTTACCGTATAAAAACCATCACCCGGGCAATCGTTTGAAAAGTATTGGTAGTTGGTAGTTGCGGCAGATAAGCTGGTGCCCGGATTGGGGCCGGAGCCAAATGTTATGTTTACAATAGGATCTCCAAGGCTGCCCTGGCAAAGCTGGGCGTGGGTATCATAATTTGCAAAAACCAAAACAGCCATTAAAATAAAACATACACATCTGCTCACAAAAATATTTCTTTAGTTAAAGTTAAGCATTTAGGTTTTTGAAAGATAGGTGTACAATCTTTTACAAATCAGATAACAAATTTATTAAGGTTGTTTTGCCACTGCCACACCAACAAAAGAGTCAGCAGTACCATAATATAAAAACCATTTCGTTTTATAAAACACAAGCCCTTCAGAAAAAACAGTGCCTGCTTTATACTGTCCGGTTACTTCATGCGGTAAAGATGGTTTCAAAATACACTGGCCGGTCCTTGATATAATTGTTTCCATATCGTTAATGTCAAAAACAACTTCGCCAACAGAGTATGTACCTTTTGGAAGTGAAGCATCTGCCTTTTCATCTGTAGCATTTTTGCCGTTGTAGATAAGCAGAATACCCTTGTCTGTAACAATAGCCGGCGGGCCGCATTCCGTAAGGTCGCTATCAAATTTTCCCGGCCTCGTTATCATTATTTTTTTGAGTTCGCCGGTACTGTCCAGCAGTGGGTTCCAGTCGTACAGGTTGGTGGACCAGGCAAGGTTTACAAAATGTTCGCCCCAATACATCCAGTATTTCCCTTTCATTTTTGTTAGCACCGGCCTGCCGTTTTTCATTGCTGTAACCATTGATGCGGACTTGGAAGCCATGTTCAAAAACTTGGCATTAGCTGTCAGTGCAAACGCAGGGCCTTTCTTATCCCAATGAAAAAGATCTTTTGATAAAGCAATGGAAAGCCTTGGTACATCATAGTTCCAGCTTGTGTATGCCATCACATATCCGCCATCAGGGGTTTCGGCCACCCTTGGGTCTTCGCAACCACCGGGGTAATCGTACTGTTTATATTTACTGTTATCGGGGTATACAACCGGTGCAGGAAAATTTTTAAAATGGATGCCATCGGTGCTGGAAGCAATGCCTATCCTTGAGGTGCGGCCACCTAAAATTGCGGCCGGGTTATCTTCACTTCTCGTAAAAAGATATACGGTATCATTCCTTACAATTGCAGCAGGATTAAACACATCTGCCTTTTGCCATTTAACCGTTTGTTGTTTAATGGAGTCGTAAAATATCAGGGTTGAATCGGCTTTTAGAATAGGGTTGCCAGCGGGTTTTTCAAATGCGGAAAGCCCGGCAAGCTTCGCATCTTTATCGGGGTTGCAGCCAGCAACGCACATCAGTGGCAAATAGTAAATAAGCGTCTTCATATGTTTATGCAATTCGTTTTTTTTTAAATAAAAATTATACTGAACAAGGCAATACAAAAAAGCAATCCGAGGTAAATTTTATCCTGCTTATAAGATTAATACTACTGTGCCTGCTATAATTAAAATTGCACCGATGGCGGTCTTCAGCGTTAAAGCTTCTCCTAAAAAAATGATGGATAAAACAATGGTTAGCGCAACGCTCAGTTTGTCTACAGGTGCCACTTGTGATACTTTACCCATCTGCAAAGCCTTAAAATAAAATATCCAGGAAAGCCCCGTAGCAATACCTGAAATGATTAAAAAGATGACATTATGTTTTGATAAAGTTGCCAAGCCTTTTATTTCACCTCTTGCTAAAACAATACCCCACGCAACCATTAAAATGATAACGGTACGTATTGCTGTGGCAAGATTGGAGTTGACATTAGTGATACCAACTTTGGCAAATATTGCAGTAAGGGATGCAAACAGTGCAGAGAGTAATGCATAAATCCACCACATAAAAATTGTATTAGATGAGCAATATAATTTCTAAATGTAGCGAATGCTGAAAGGACTTTTTAAGATGGGGAAGATAAAATTTATACAGTATCAACAGCCCTGTTAAACCAGGCTGTTTACATTTTCTGCCGTTAGGCTAAGTTCCCTGAAAATAATATTCATAATGCAGCCATTGCCGGGGGAAGATGCAATGGTAACATTGCCTTTGTAAAGTGCCGCCCTGCTGTGAATATTGGAAAGCCCTATGCCACGCTTTCTTGTACCCGTATCAAACCCAACGCCATCGTCACTTATACTTACATAAATACGTTCGCTGGTTTGTTGTAAAAAGATATTGATGTGCTTAGCATGGGCATGTTTTATAGTGTTGTTCACCTGTTCCTGTACAATACGAAAGACGTTTAATTTAAATTTTTCATTGAGTTCATCTTGCTGAAAGCCATCTATCTCAACCGTTATCTGGATGGGATGTACATGCATAATGTCTTCAGCCAGAAAGCCAATTGATTCAATGAGGCCAATATCTTTTATTAATGGGGTAATAAGTGCTTTTGATAATTTCCTGATTTCTTCGATGGCACCCATTGTGTAATTGACTGCATTCTTAAGCAAGGCCTTACTTCCATCTTCGCTTTTCATGCCCATTTCGATGTATAATTTTGTAGCCACCAAAAGCTGGTTAATATTATCATGCAACTCCCTGCCTATTTCTGAGCGTTCCCTTTCCTGCCCTTCCATCATAGCCTCTGTAACTTCTTTTTGCCTTCTGCGGTTAGCTTCCTCCAATTGACGTTCTGCCTCAACCCTGGCGGTAATATCCCTTGAGTTAACAATAATGCCTTCAAGCGGCTCTTCATTTAGCATATTTACCAGGGTGCTTTCCAGCCATCGCCATTCGTTATGTGCATTTTTAAAACGGTATGGTTTCAATTCTACAAAATCGTCGTTTATGGAAGATAAAAGTGCTTTACGTGTTTTTTGCAAATCATCCGGATGGATAAATGTAAATGCATTTTGACCCACAAAAAAGCCAGGGCTATACCCTAAAATTTTCTCCGATGAATCACTTACATATTTGTAGTTTCCCTGTTCATCCAACAACCCGATTAAATCTGTACTGTGCTGTATTAAAGACTTAAACCTTTTCTCGTTTAAGGCGAGTTTTTGATCTGCAATTTTGCGTTCGGTAACATCCTGCATAGAGCCAATCATCCTCACCGGTATATTATCGCTGTCGTTTAAAATATATCCCCTGCTGTAGATGTAATCATAGCTTCCATCATTTCTTAAAAACCGGTATTCACACTGCCAGAATTTTTGCTTTTTTACAACTGCATCACTTATGCTTTTAACCACCTCATTCCTTTCATCAGGATGCAAACCCATTACCCAAAAATTATAAGGGATATCACTGTTTTCAACACTTTCTGTTAGATACTTTTTTATTCCATCGCCACTCCAGGCAACTTTATCTGTAATTAAATCCCAATCCCATAAAATGTCATTGGTTACTTTTAAAAGTGTTTCATAGCGTTCTGTATTGGCTTTAATAGTTTCGAGGTTGCGTTTACGTTCAATACAATAGGTTATTGTTTTTTCGAGTATCTCCACCGAGTGGCTACCCTTTATCAAAAAATCCTGGGCACCAAGTGTAATAGCCTTCAAGGCCACTTTTTTATCCGACAAGCCTGAAAAAATTATGATGGGGGTAGATGGGTTTATTTTTTGTAAATCAGTAAACGAATCGAGCCCTAAACTATCTGGTAAAAAAAGATCTAAAAAAATTAATGAAAATGCATTGTCTTTAAGAAGTTGCTTTGCCTGGCTAAGGGACTCCGCAGTGGTAATGTGATTGGTTACCAGTGAAGTACTTTTTATTTCTTCCTCCAATATAATCTGGTCCCCAAGATTATCGTCTATTATAAGAATGGAAATTCCGGCTGATCCTGGCATAATAAAAGTTTTAAAGATTATGCTGTTTGCGGATGATTTAAAAGAGATTTAAACATCTGCAAAAGTTATATTCAAACTAAAAATACCATTAACCCACAATATCATTTGTAGTTATAAAACTAAAAATTCAAAAAAGATTTGATAAAAAAATATCAGGAAAAACATAAAAACCGGGGAAGTTTTAAAATGAAAAAACCCAATAACGTACTGTATTGGGCTTGTATCGAGGAGCAGACTTGAACTGCCGACCTTCGGGTTATGAATCCGATGCTCTAACCAGCTGAGCTACCTCGACATTTAGGGGTGCAAATATAGGCCTTTTTGTGAAAGCCATTACTATGCAAAAATGTAAGAAAGGAATTTTATTTTACTTCGAGTTTGAGCAGCATTTCCTTTTCGATAAATGCCTCAAGATCGTCGCCTACCACGCATTCTCCTACACCAGCAGGGGTGCCGGTAAAAATTAAATCGCCGATATTTAGCGAAAAATAGTTGGATACATGCGAAACGATATAATCAAAACTAAAGATCATCTGGCTGCTGTTGGCTTGCTGCACCAGTTCTTTATTTTTATAAAAACTGAAGTTGATGTTTTTCTTATTTAATGCAGGTGTAATATCTAAAAACTTACCTACTGCGGCAGAATTATCAAATGCTTTTGCCTTTTCCCAAGGCAGCCCTTTTGCCTTTAATTCATTTTGAATGTCCCTTGCAGTAAAATCAATTCCAGTTGTTAACCCGTTGTAATAATTGGATGCATGCCTTTCCTGTATATATTTTCCATTTTTACAAATACGTAAAACCAATTCGCATTCATAATTGAGTTCATTTGTAAATTCAGGATAATAAAAAGGGGTATGGCTTTGCAGCAATGCACTTTTTGGTTTCATGAATATCACCGGCTCATCTTCAACAAGATTATTAAGCTCTTTGGCATGTGCCGCATAATTTCGGCCTACACAAATTATCTTCATCGTTTATTTTATATTAGGATAGGCGTTTAGAGAGCGAATATAAACAAATCAAATAAACAAAACAATTATGTAACCGCTTAAACCTTATGGAATAATGCTGAGCTTATTGATTTCATTCATCGTCCTGTCTACACCAATAGTAGCGAAATTTTCAATTACTCCAACGCACTTTTCTATTTTAAATTTTACAATGGGCAACTCTTCCTCAAGCCATTTACCCAATACAAAATCCACCTGCATTCCTTTAGGATAATTGTTGCCTATTCCAAAGCGAAGTTTTGGGTATTTGTCTGTACCGAATGTAAGTTGAATATCTTTCAGGCCGTTGTGGCCAGCATCTGTACCGGCGGGGCGTAAACGAAGTTTATCCAATGGCAAGGCAATATCATCTACAACCGTAAGTGTGTTTTCCAGTAATATTTTTTCTTTATCCAGCCAATATTTAAATGCCTTACCGCTAAGGTTCATAAAAGTGGTAGGACAAATACAAACAAACTGTTTTCCTTTCCACGACACCTCTGCTTTATAGGCAAGGCGCTGAATGGTAAATGTACCGGAGTGTTTTTGTACAAAGGCATTCACTACATCAAAGCCAATGTTATGACGGGAATTTTCATACTCTTTACCTGGGTTGCCCAACCCCACAATTAAAAATTTTGACATCCCACGAAGGTAAAATAAAAACCACCTTCACAGTCCTTCAATGGAACTAGCCGTTATGGATGTATCTTATTGATTAATGTAAGCAGCCGGTTTTTTAGATTTGAATATCTTGCCCAATAATTTAGACCCGTTGCTTTTTATAGATCCCGAGTTTTTAGCTACCAGCCCAGCCACACCAAACTCCACGGCCATACCCAACAATTTTTTTAGCACGCCTGCAGACTTGCCTATTATCATCCTTTTCGACAGCAAACCTGCACCTACACCAACAGTTGCATCAATGATATTTTCTACGGCACCAGGCGACTTAACCACTTTGCCAATTGAATTCTTTAAAATATTCATGGGCTTTAAACTTTCAGTTGCTTCATGAAAGTGGTTGTTCAACTGTATCCTTTGAAGGTCTTTTTTTTCTTCCAGTTGCAGGATTGCCTCTTGAAGGGCAGCGGCAGTATGAATCTCCATTAGTTAAGAATTTTTTTTATTAGAAGATCGTTAACAGGTGTTTTAATCCATTTACCTTTTGCGCTTATCATTATTAAGGATAGCAAAAGATAGAAACCGCCAACCACAAAAAAACCATACCACGCCTCACCCAATAAAAAACTTAACCACAAGGCCAAACCAATATTTAAAATGATAAAACCCAATAAGGCTATGATGGCTATAATTATTATAGAAACAAGAGAAGATACGACATCTGAAGACTTGTTTACGGCCTGCAGCTTCAGTAATTCCACTCTTGTTTCTAAGTAATCGCCTGCTGTTTGAAATAAGGACCCAAATGCGCTTGGCTTATTTTCCATTGTAAAAATTTTAATCTAAACCCTGATAATTATTTACGATAAAGAGTGTTTCATCTGCGCTTTTGCTGATGCAACTTTACCTTTTCCCTGATCCACTAAATCTTCTGCATCACCTTTTGCACTCTCAAATTGTTCAGCAATGGTATCCACTAAATCATTAATTTTTGTTTTCAGGGTATCTTTTAAATCTGTTCCCTTTTTAGATATTTTCTTTCTTGTATCGGTCCCTTTTTCGGGTGCAAACAAAATACCCAATACAGCGCCTGCTGCGGCACCAATTAATATACCTGTAAAAATTTTAGATGAGGCCATGATTTTTAATTTAATAGTTATAAAATATTTGTGTTAGTGAAACTAAAATACTGCCAATCTAAAAATAACAACCAAAATGTAAAGCCTTGCTGTAGATTTTTTTCAAAATCGCTTTTCCGCTTTAATTCTCAAAAGCTTTTGGTAAAAGATGTGCAAAAAAATACACACCCACGAAGCATTTGTTTAAAGTTTATAAGGTGCCCATAATGCCTGTACGTATGGCACAAATAATAATTTCAATTGGCATAATTATAATTATGTAAAATGAAAAATTTTAAAACTTATGCAGAAAGGAACTTTACTCCAATTTTTTCACTGGTATTATCCTGAGGATGGCAGCCTTTGGAACAAACTGAAAAAAGATGCCCGCTATCTTGCTGATGCTGGTATTACAGCAGTTTGGCTCCCGCCTGCTTTTAAGGCAAGTGGTGGCGGGCTTTCCGTGGGCTATGATGTGTATGATATTTATGACCTTGGGGAATTTGATCAAAAAGGGTCGGTACGCACAAAGTACGGAACAAAAAAAGAGTATCTGGAAGCCATTAAAGCGGCACATGAAGCAGGCATACAAGTATATGCAGATATTGTGGTGAACCATATGGGTGGTGCGGATGAAACCGAAATCATAAAGGCCGTTAAAGTTGATCCCGAAGACAGGACAAAGTTCATTAGTGAACCTTATGAAATTGAAGGGTATACAAAATTTACATTTCCCGCCAGGAAAAATAAATACTCTCAATTCAAATGGGATGCGGCGTGCTTTTCAGGAATTGATTATGATGATAAAAAGAAAGAGACTGCTATTTTTAGCATCCTTAATGAAGCGGGTGAAGGATGGGAAGATATGGTGGATGAAGAAAAAGGAAATTATGATTACCTGATGTATGCGGACATTGAATTTAGAAACCCGGCAGTAAGGGAAGAGTTAAAGCGGTGGGGAAAATGGTACAAAGAAATGGCAGGCATTGACGGTGTAAGGTTAGATGCAGTTAAACATATAGCCCCCATGTTTTACAATGAATGGCTGGGCTACATGAGGTCAATATCTGATAATAACTTTTTTGCCGTTGGTGAATATTGGGCGCCCGGCGATCTTGTTTCGCTGATGAAATACATTGAGGCAACCGAAGAAAAGATGTCACTATTTGATGCGCCCTTACAAAATAATTTCCACACCGCATCCACTACAGGTAAAGATTTTGATCTTACCAAGATTTTCGATAATACCCTTGTCGCTACCAAACCGCAGCTTGCGGTAACGGTTGTTGATAACCATGATACACAACCATTGCAGGCACTGGAAGCCCCGGTGGATGCATGGTTTAAGCCATTGGCCTATGCCTTGATTTTATTAAGGGAGCATGGTTACCCATGTGTATTTTATCCGGACCTATACGGTGCAGCTTATACCGATAAAGGAAAAGACGGAAAGGATTACGACATCAACCTTAGTGTTGTAAATGAGCTTGAAAAGCTTTTAGCCTTGCGCAAAAATATTGCTGATGGTAACCAAACAGATTATTTTGACCATGCCAATTGCATTGGCTGGGTAAGGCATGGTAAAGATGAAAAAAGTGCCGATGCCTGTGCGGTGGTAATGTGCAATGGCGATGAAGGCTTTAAAAAAATGGAAGTAGGCAAACAATATGCAGGCACTATATTTATGGATTACCTGGAGAATTATAAAGAAAATATAGCCATAGATGAAAATGGGCTTGCTGAGTTCCGTTGCAATGGCAAATCAGTTTCGGTATGGGTGGTGGTAAAAAAATAATGTACCGCAAAAATTAAGTCTATTTTTTTGCTGATGGGTTATATGCTGTAACCCATCAGTTTATTTGCCCAAAGTTTTACGGTCGCTTGCTGCATTGCGGAGCATAGTACCGAAATCAATTTTTTGCAGCATGGAATTTATCGTCATAACAATTCTTTTTTCCCTTGTAGGTTCTGTCTTGCCAGCTTCTATCCATTTGCTGTAATAGTTTTGATGGGATAACGGCATTTCAAAAAACCTTGCCTTTGCTGCAGGTTCATCATCAAGGCATTCTTTCAGCACCTTGTTTAATTCAGAAGGTTTACTATCTACCTCTAACTTTACCAACACTTCGGCGCCTTTTTGCTTGCCGATTGCTTTGCGTACTTCATTTTTTAACGCCATTATAAATAGCCCTTCTCCCATCGGCATTAGTGCAACGCCATGTATGGCATAACTGTCTAATTTCCCTTTTACCCTAAAAGATTTTTTATTTCCGGGTTTTAATTGTGAGGCGATTGCTGCTGGTATTTCAATAAATGTCCAGCCTGTTTTTTCGCCTTGCTGGTTAAACTTTTTTATGGTGGCTGCAAATGTTACCATGCTATTGGGTTGATTAAAAATAGCAAAAAAGAAAAGTGTTTTATTCTCCCGGATGATAAATTTTTTCAGCATGCTTCTCTATATCCTCCGGATAAAACAACACTTCTTTAAACCTGCCATGGGTATACATTTCTGCCTGGTCCTTAAAATGCACCGAAGCCGTATTACCCGTTTCGCCACCGGCCAATAAAGATTTTGCTTTTATCTTTTTGCCAAATTCAACAGCACAAATAAAACTGTTTCCACTTACGCCATACCGCTTGTTGGTGCCGTTAAAATACTTGCTGTTATAAGCTGGTATCTGTCCCCAAATAGCCGAAGTAAAACCAACCGGTAGCGAAGGTAGACTGTCGTTATACTTATCGGGTATGTCGTTGGATATACGTTGGTAACGGTTTAATTCTCCCCAGCCAATTTGCCACTTGCCAAACTTTACGGTTAATGCTTCCACTGTTTTTGCAAGCGGCGCAAGCAGTTCCTGTGCTGTGGCCGTGCCGGCAAAGTGTTGGGTGTTTTCAACCTGACTTGTTTCGCCTTCATCAACATACACTTTTTGTATTGCCGGGTTTAGCTGTTGCGCCCATTCTACCGCCAATGTTGTGGCCACAGATTGCTCCCCTGCATAAAAATCCCACTGCTTTAAAATGCTGATTGGCCCGGTTAGTTTATTAAAGGTGGTATCGCCCAAAGCCTGGTCTGCTTCAAACTTTTTAATTAACGAAGGCACCAGTACGGCAAAGGCTGCCAGGTAAGTATCATAGCCTGTGGCAATCACTTTGTCAAGGGTGTACTGCTTTTCTTTCGCTAAAATCCTTACGGCATTTATGCCACGGAAATTTTCGCCATCGGGTGCCATATAAGCCGGGTAATCTTTCTTTTTAGGGCTGTACTCCCCTGCTACAGAAAAGGGTGTGGAGTTGCAGTTTTGCAGCCAGCCATTTGGTGGGTTATATACATGCACAATCTCGTCCACCTCATGCAGGCCTTTCCAGTTTGTAGCTTCTGTAGTGCCATCAACAGGCTTGCCCCAATTAAAAGATGGGTTTCTTCTTGGTATAAAATCCCCATGCCAGTAAGCGATATTGCCTTTGTCATCTGCGTACACAGTATTGTTGCTGGTATTGGCTTTAAGGCCCATAATTTTTTTGTAATCTTCAAAGCCTGTTGCTTTAGTCCTTTGCCAGCTTTGCTGTAAACTAATTGCCGACCTGTTAAAAGATTTCAGGCTTATCCACTTACCATTACGTGTGGCCATTACAGGCCCATGCCCTGTGTAATAGGCCGTAATTCTTTTAACGATCAGGTGCCCATCCTGCAAATACCGTAATATCTTATTTTTGATGGTTACCGGTTTTAGCTGGTGGTTAAACTCATAAAAGAAATGCTTATTTTTTGTGGTAATTTTTTCTTCGTACAAATCGGCAACATCTACATTGCTTGAGGTATGCATCCAGCCACAGTGTTCATTAAAACCCTGGTAAACAAAAAACTGTCCCCAGGTAACAGCACCATAAGCATTAAGCCCTTCATTACTTTTAACATGTACCTCTGGCCTGAAGTAAAAAGTAACATGGGGGTTAATATAAAGAATGGCATTGCCCGAAGCCGTTACCGACGGGCCAAAAGCAAAACCGTTAGAGCCGGTTTGCTTGTCGGGGTCTTTGGGTTTTGTAATGGCCGCAACTTTATCGCCGCTGTAAAAATTTTTTAATTCTGCTGTAGAAATATCTGCGGTGTTGATGGCGCCAATGCTGCCATCCGTCCACAACAAAGGGTACCATGGCTTAAAACGAAAAAGCATAGCAGGTTTTACCGAAGGATTTTTATACAGGTAATAATTAATGCCATCTGCATAAGCATTCAATAACTTTTTCATCCATGGCGCCGATGCGTTATAATCTTTAATAGCATCGGTGGAGTCTATTAATAATTGCAGCAGCAGGTCATCGTACAAAGCCTGCTCCCCTTTTATCTCCGCCATGCGGCCAAGCTTTTCAATGTAGTTTAACTCCACTCTTTTAAAGTCATCTTCGCACTGGGCGTATAACAATCCAAATACAGCGTCAGCATCGGTACTGCCACTTATGTGGGGAATGCCCCAATTATCCCTTACAATAGTTACCTGTGTTGCCTGCTTTTGCCAACCTGCTATTTCGGATGATGAGAATGGTTGTGCAATTGCCTGCAGGGGCAGCAACAAGATAAGTAACAAGTACTTTGGTGGCATATAATTTTTGTTTTTTTGATAAAGTTAGTTGAGCCTTGGTATGGTTTGTGGACAACATCCATTGAAATTAAGGATTAGCGCATTCTGTAAGAAAACTTCTGCTCAATAAAGTAGCAAAAATTTTGCATGATAAAAAATTGCTGCCAAACCCATCAACTGTTGAAGGGATTAATTGTAATACCATTTTGTAATCTATCTTTATTGACAATAATCTAAATAAAATTTAAGAATGAAAAATGTTTTTATTTGCGGTGGGCTGTTGTTTGTTGCCACCTTATGCAAGCCGATAATTGCTGCTGCCCAAACAAGTATTAAACCCAAATTACATCCCCTGGAGGAAAGCCCCGGTTTAAAGTTACCTGCTAAATTCAAGGCTACTATACTTGCACAGGGCTTAGGCAGTACAAGGCATATTGCTGTTACACCGGAGGGCAATATTTATGTAAAGCTGGCCAAGCCTGTTAATCAAAAGGGAACGTTGTTTTTGTTGCAATCCGACGGCAAGGCAACAGTTAAAACAAGCTTTGGCAACTTTGGTGGTACAGGCCTTTACATTAAAAACGGCTATCTCTATACCTCTTCCAATACCGAGGTTTTCCGGTATAAATTAAACGCAAAAAATGAGGTGGTCAATCCGGCTGCACCGGAAAAAATTGTTACCGGTTTACTTGACCATGGCCAGCATGAAACCAAATCGCTTGTATTGGACAATGATGGCAACCTGTATGTAAATATCGGTGCCTATTCAAATTCCTGCCAGGAAAAAGACAGGCAAAAAGGCTCACTGGGGATGCCCGGTTGCCCGATACTGGATTCAGCCGGTGGCATCTGGATGTTTAAGGCAGATAAGTTAAACCAGGTTTATGCTGATGGTACCCGCTATACCACTGGGTTAAGAAATGTAGTTGGATTAGATTGGAACCAAACGGACAATCAGCTTTTTGTAATGCAACACGGCCGTGATCAATTGCATGATATCTTTCCTGACATGTACACCATACAGCAATCTGCTTTAAACCCTGCAGAGTGCATGTATGCTTTAAAAAAAGGCGACAATGCAGGATGGCCTTACATGTATTATGATTACGCAAAGCATAAAAAAATGATGGCACCGGAATACGGTGGTGATGGCAATAAAGAAGCAGACCCAAAGTTTATTGAACCTGCTGCTGCATACCCTGCACACATGGCCCCTAACGGATTATTGTTTTATACCGGCAACCAGTTTCCAGAAAAATATAAGAATGGTGCGTTCATTGCTTTTCATGGTTCATGGAACCGTTCGCCAGAACCACAAGCCGGATATTTTGTAGTGTTTCAACCTTTTAAAAATGGCATGCCCGCAGGGGAGTGGGAAGTGTTTGCCGATAACTTTTCCGGATCACCGGAAAAAACGGCTTCAGGCCGTGCAGAACACCGCCCCTGCGGATTGGCACAAGGACCTGACGGTTCCTTATATGTAACAGACGATTCAAAAGGCACTATCTACAAAATAACTTACACCAAATAATCAGCTATGCGTAAAACAATTTTTTTAGGGATAACAGCAACCTTGCTGATTGTTATTGCAGGGGCGAAGCAAACAGTTAATCCCGTTAGTACTTTGCAGCAACCTTCTCTAAAAGCATCCATCGCCGCAGGCAAAGATGTGTATACCCAATACTGTGTAAGCTGCCATTTACCTGATGGCGGCGGCGTGCAAAACATGCAGCCTACTTTAATTAAAACAAGTTATGTAAATGGTGATAAGGCAAGGCTTGCCGGGGTTCTTTTAAAAGGCATGGCACATGTGCCTGTTGATGGCGAAACTTACACCAACGTAATGCCGTCATTTAATTATTTAAGCGATAAGCAAATTGCAGATGTGCTTACCTATATACGTAATAGTTTTGGCAATAAAAAAACGGCGGTACAGGTAGCAGAAGTAAAAGCGGTACGGGCTAAACTACCTAAGTGATTAATTGATTTTATCTTACTAAAAATGCCCCTCGCAAAAGGGGCATTTTTAATTTATGCAGTACTGTAATTTTAAACAGGGATTATGCAACTGCTTTATTAACCAGTGCTGCTGCTTCACTCAATAAAATGGCACTTTGTACTTTAAGGCCACTCTCATCAATAAGCTGTTTGGCCACATCTGCATTGGTGCCCTGTAACCGTACAATAATTGGAATATCAATATTGCCGATAGATTGATACGCATCAATAACGCCCTGCGCCACACGGTCGCAACGCACAATACCTCCAAAAATATTGATAAGGATGGCCTTCACTTTCGGATCTTTTAAAATAATCCTGAAACCAGCTTCAACCGTTTGGGCATTGGCAGTACCACCTACATCCAGGAAGTTGGCCGGCTCGCCGCCACTTAATTTTATCATATCCATTGTTGCCATGGCAAGGCCTGCACCATTAACCATGCAACCTACATTGCCATCAAGCTTTACAAAGTTCAGGTTAAATTTACCAGCCTCCACTTCGGTGGGGTCTTCTTCGCTTACATCCCTTAAACCAGCCACATCTGCATGCCTCATTAAAGAGTTATCATCTACATCCATCTTGCAATCCACTGCAATAATTTTCTCATCGCTGGTTTTAAACAGTGGGTTTATCTCAAGCATACTGCAATCCAGGCCTACATAAGCGTTGTATAAATTAGTTACAAACTTTACACAGTTTTTTAATGCCTCTCCGGTAAGGCCAAGGTTAAAAGCAATTTTACGGGCCTGGTAACCTTGTAACAAGCCACCGGGGTAAACCCATTCTTTAAATATTTTTTCAGGTGTGCTGTGCGCTACATCTTCAATATTTACACCGCCTTCTGTACTGTACATAATAACATTTTGCCCCTTTGCCCTGTCCATCAAAATAGACAAATAAAATTCCTTTACCGGGTTTGGCCCATCATAATAAACATCCTGCGCCACAAGAACTTTGTTAACCAATTTACCGGCAGGCCCGGTTTGAATAGTTACCAACGTACCACCAATTAAATTTTGTGCTATTTCTTTTACCGCTTCTGCATTTTTGCCCACTGCCACACCACGCTGTTCTTTACCAACAATTGTTCCCTTTCCACGGCCACCAGCATGTATCTGTGCCTTTACCACAGCAAATTTACTCCCGTATAAAGTGTGTATCTGACGGTATGCTTCTTCTGCCTCGGCAGGTGTGTTACAGGCGATGCCTTCCTGCACTGGAACATTGAATCTTTTTAACAGCTCTTTAGCCTGGTATTCGTGAAGGTTCATTATGTAAAAAATTTTTGCGAAGATAAGAAGGGAACCGTAAATGTGAAGTATATAAAAATTAACCTCAACTGCTTTATTGTTCCAGCAAAAGACTTACATAACCCGTTAAGCTTACGGGGGCCATACCGCTGCTATTTTACCATATTTTTAATTCAACCTTCCGCTTAGTTTACTTTCTTTGTGCAATCTTAAACAGGTGCATATCACCGTTTGTAAAACTGCTTAAAAAAATACGGAAAGATGATGGAAAAAATTAAGGCTGCTGTTGCCTTTATCCAAAAAAACTATACACAAACCCCGATAGCAGGCATTGTATTGGGCAGCGGCTTAGGGAGTTTTACTGCTGAGATGAACGTTGAAAAAGAAATACCTTATGGCGAAATTCCAAACTTTCCGGTAAGTACAGTAGAAGGGCACCAGGGCAAATTAATTTTTGGCGAACTCGGTGGCAAAAAGGTTGTAGCAATGGCAGGCAGGTTTCATTTTTACGAAGGCTATACCCCGCAGGAAGTAGTGTTTCCCATAAGGGTAATGAAGTACCTGGGCATTAAAACCATACTCATCAGCAACGCCGCCGGCGGCATGAACCTGGGCTTTAAAGTAGGCGACCTGATGGCCATTAAAGACCATATCAGTTTTTTTGCCGTTAACCCGTTAATTGGTAAAAATGAAGATGGGCTTGGTACCAGGTTTCCAGATATGAGCGAACCTTACAGCAAGGCGCTTATCACCAAAGCAAAAGCAATTGCACAAGCAGCCGGCATCGATTTAAAGGAAGGCGTTTACTGCGGCGTTACCGGCCCCACTTTTGAAACCAGGGCCGAGTACAAGTTGCTGCACATAGCAGGTGGCGATGCAGTGGGCATGAGCACGGTGCAAGAGGTAATTGCTGCCATCCACATGGGGCTTACTGTTTTTGCAATAAGTGTTATTACCGATATTGGCATTAGGGAAGAAGAAAATAAAATAACCCATGCCGAAGTATTACAGGCGGCAAAGGAAGCAGAACCAAAGCTTACCCACATTTTTAAGGAAATGGTGGCAGGGCTTTAAAATCCAATCTTTACATTAAAATCAGCGTTACTGCAGTGCGCTGTTGATGTGAAGTTTAAATTAGAATAATGTATAAAATTATTTTTATTGTTGTATTGTTTTTCTGCTTTCAATATACCAGCGGGCAGAGGCCGCTGCAAGGCTTAAGCAATGCAGGCCGCAGTTTTTCTGGCGGCAGCCAATCCAAAGGCAGTAAAAAAGATAGCCTTGGTTTAGGCTTTGAACACAGGGATGATTTAAAAGATACCATTACTGTTAGTTACAAATACCTCGACTCCATTCGTAATGTAAGGATAGACACCAACCTGAATGATTTTTATAAATATTTTTCTATTCCTGCTGCACAGCAATATTTGGGCAACAACGGTACCGCCGGCTACTCCCTTATTTTTTCGCCTTACGCAAAAGCCGGATGGGATGCCGGTTTCCACGCCTTTGATGCCTATAAGTTTACGTTAGAAAATTCCCGTTTTTTTAAAACTACCAAGCCCTACACCCGAATGGGCTATCAGCTTGCATCGGCCAAGGAGCAGCTTATTAATATCCTGCATACCCAAAACCCAAAGCCCAACATAAACTTTGGGTTGGAGTACAGGCTCATCAGCGCCCCCGGTCACTTTTCTTCCCAAAATTCCAATAACAAAAGTTACCGCCTCTTTAGCAGTTACCAGGGCAAGCGAAAAAGATATGCAGGTTATTTTATGTTGTTTGGCAACGTGATAAAAAGTTCTGAAAACGGAGGTGTAAAAAACGACAGCAACCTGCTGGACAAAACCTTTCCCCTCTACGCTATACCAACCAATATAAGTGGGCCGCCCAACCCTAACTTTAATCCATTTAATACCACCGTTACCACAGGCAACGTGTATAAAGATTTTAATTTTTTCTTAAGGCAGAGCTATGATATCGGTAAAAAAGACTCTGTTGCCATTAACGATACCACCACAGAATATTTGTTTTACAGCAAGCTCCGTTTTCAACATACGCTGATGCTTACCAGCAGCAGCTATCAATTTTTGGATGATGCACCAGACTCCGCCATCTACAAAAAATGGTACGATACAACGTTGCATACCGGCGATACCCTAAAGGTGATGGACAAATGGAGCGTATTCTCCAACGACTTTTCGCTGGTTACTTTTCCTGATACAAAAAACATAGCCCAATATTTATCGGCAGGTGCAAAAATTGAAAATATTTCAGGTACTTTTTCCTCTGGCAGCCATCATTTTTACAACATTGTTTTGCATGGCGAGTACCGCAACAAAACCCGTAACCGCCTGTGGGATATTCTTGCCAATGGAGAGTTGTACATGGCCGGCCTTAACTCAGGTGATTACGGTGCCACCGCATCCCTTGCCAGGTACCTCAATAAAAAATGGGGCAACGTACGGCTGTACTTCAGCAACGTAAACCGCACGCCTTCTTTTATTTTTAATCCATTGTCATCCTTTAATTTTTCACAAACAGGTAGTTATGGCAAAGAAAATATTGTAAGCCTGAAAGCCGCTGCAGATAACCCCTTCATCAGTTTATCAGCCGCCAATTACCTTATTACCAACTACACTTATTTTACCACATACTATAAAACTGCGCAATACAAAAAAGTAATAAACCTTTTGCAGCTAAGTGCCTCAAAAAAAATAAAACTTACCAAAAGATGGAACTGGTATGCAGATGTTACATTTCAGCAAACCGACCCTAACGGGCCAATAAAAGTGCCGGTGGTGTTTACCCGTAACCGCATTGCGTACGAAGGTGTTTTCTTTAAAAACCTCAATTTAAGCACCGGTGTTGAGTTCAGGTACTACACACCATACAAGGCTTACAATTATTCTCCATTGGTGGGACAGTTTGTTCCGCAGGATAGCTTTACTTTAAAAAACCGGCCAGATATATCCGGCTTTCTGCACTTCAGGATAAAATCTTTTACAGCATTTTTACGGGCCGAAAATTTGAACACCGTCGACTTTGCAAATGGCTTTGGTTTTAATAAATACAATTTTTCTGCACCCCATTATGTGTACCCTGGCTTCCTCTTCCGTTTTGGCATTCAATGGAATTTTGTGAATTAGCAGGGCGTGCCCAAGCTGCGCAAGGGCCAGGCTTTACGCTGCAAGTACGGCACAGCCCGGCCGCACAAACCCTCACCGGGCTTTACGCTTCAATCCTTTACGCATTGTCAATAACCTGGTTACCGCTTAGGTAAATATTTTAACAGCCGCCATAAAACTTTATTTTTATCTTTACGCCGTTAATGAAAAAAATAATCCTCGCTTTTGTTGCAATTTTATACATGGGTATTTCCACCGGCATTGCTATGGAAATACACTATTGCATGGGCAAAAAAGCAGGTGTTGAATTCTACGGTACTGATAAAGATAATTGTAACAAATGCGGCATGAAACCCAACAAGGGTGGCTGTTGCAAGGATGAGCACAAGTTTTATAAATTACAGGATGCCCATAAAAATGTTTCCAATAATATAGATTATACCAGTACGGGTATCCTGTTGTTCAATATTTTTCCCAATTACAACTGGCCGGTGGCCGCCAACAGTGCAACCAAGGCCGTTCTCAACAACTCCCCCCCGGATTATGCAAGGCCACATGCTTGTATAATGCACTGCGTTTTCAGGCTATAAAATACATTTGATTTTTCAACCTTCATCTTACCGATGGGGTTTATTGTGCACCTGCACCATCATCAAATTATTTATATAAGCCTAAATTAAAATAATGAAAACGATCATCTCCTTAGTTAGTATTTTATTAGTTGTTATTGCACCATTCGTATCAACTGCACAAACCGCACTTAAAACCGAAACTATAAAAGTTTGGGGCAATTGTGGAAGCTGCAAAAAGCACATTGAGAAAGCCGCCAAGGCCGCCGGTGCAACCACGGCATTATGGAACGAAGGTTCCAAACAACTCAAAGTATCCTACGCATCTTCAAAATCATCTTCTGCCAAAATTCAACAGTCTGTTGCAAAGGCAGGATATGATACGCAAGACATGCAGGGAAGCGATGCAGCTTATCAAAAGCTTGATCAATGCTGCCAGTACGATCGCAAGATTGCTACTGCACCCGCTGATAAACAATAATCAACCATTATTTTAAACATCAAAAAATGAAAAATTTTTTTATAACAGCAGCTATGCTGCTGTGGTTACATACAGGTGCCCAGGTTACAAAAGTCATCATACAGGCCAGTGGTTTAACATGCAGTATGTGCAGTAATTCCATCAACAAATCCCTGCGCACACTTGATATGGTGGAAAAGGTAGAACCCAACATCAAAAACTCCACTTTTGAAATATCTTTTAAGCCGGGCAGCAATGTAGATTTTGATAAGCTAAAGAAAAAAGTAGAAGATGCCGGTTTTTCAGTAGCTGCCTTTAACACAGTAATCCATTTTAATAAAGTTGATGTGGCAAACGACGGCCATGTTATTATTAACGGCATGGTGCTTCACTTTTTAAACACCAAAGGCCAGGTACTCGATGGTGATAAAACTATCCGCATATTGGACAAGGGTTTTGTTAGCTCCAAAGAGTTTAAGGCCAATGCAAAATATACTTTAATGGATTGTTACAAAACCGGCGCCGCAGCTAACTGTTGTGCAAAGGATGGTATCGCCGCAGGCGCAAGGATTTACCACGCAACCATTTAATTACACTTCAGCAAGCTGCACCTTGCAGCTTGCTGATCATTTTCTATAAATCGCATGAAAACATATTTTTTGCTGATACTGCTTTTATCAGCAGACCGGCTGCATGCGCAGGAACTGTTTGTTTTTACAGAGCCCGCCAGCAATATGGCTGCAAAAAGCATAGGCCTAAGGTTAAATAATTCCTTTAGCCACAATACTATAACCGGCAATAACAACTACTATTTAATTCCCGAGGTTATGGTGGGTGTATCCAAAAGGTTGATGGTACATGGGGATGTATTTTTTAGCAACAGCAGTGGCAACTTTACTGGCAATGGTGCAAGTGTATATGCCAAGTACAGGTTTTACAGCAAGGATGAAGTACACAACCATTTTCGCATGGCTGCTTATGGAAGATTGGGTTTTAACAACACTACAATTATGCAGCCTGCCATTGATTTATATGGCATCAACAGCGGGTACGAAGGCGGGGTAATTGCAACACAGTTGATACATAAGGTTGCGTTATCTGCAAGCGCTTCATTTTTGCATGCCATGGATAATGGCAACCAAAAATTTTTGGCGGGTAACGAAAACCGCAATGCCATGAACTATACTTTTTCTGTGGGCAAGCTGATGTTGCCCAAGGAATATATCAACTATAATCAAACCAATGTTAACCTGATGGCAGAATTTTTAGGGCAAACAAATCTAGCTACAGGGCAAAGCTATCTGGACATTGCACCAGCAATACAATTGATCTTTAACAGCCGTACAAGAATTGATATTGCCTACCGCTGCGGCCTTGTTAAAACAATAGAACGTACCTCATCAAAAAGTATATTTGTACGGCTGGAATACAACCTTTTTAATGCCTTTTGAAATGAAAAAGTTCCTGAAATTTATTTTATCATTATTTAGAAAAAAAAATTGTTGCAGATGAAAAAATTATATGTCGCACTGGTATTGGTATGTGCTGGCCTTATCGCTAAAGCGCAGGTTAAGGCAGAACAAATGGCACCCGAAATTGCATTACCGAATGCCAAAGACAGTATCGTAAAACTATCTTCCCTTAAAGGAAAAGTAGTGCTGGTGGATTTTTGGGCAAGCTGGTGTGGGCCATGCCGCAAATCCATACCAACCGTTATTGGTTTATACGACAAATACAAAGGGCAGGGCTTTGAAGTATTTGGTGTATCTATCGATAATAAAAAGAAAGACTGGCTAACAGCCATTGCCCATGATAAAATAAAGTACATACAGGTTATGGACAAAGCTGGGTGGTATAGTAAGGTAGCCGAGAGATATGGCGTTAATGCAATACCCAATACATTTTTGTTGGATAAGACAGGAAAAATTGTAGCTATTGACCTGGAAGAAGATGCCTTGGAAGAAAAGATTAAAAGTTTGCTATAGGCAATTTTCACAAACACAGTCTTCGTCGAACAGGAAAGCCTGCCCAGTGATTGGACAGGCTTTCCTGTTTTATGTATTGCATAAACCCTTCGATGATAATTGCCGTTGCACCATCCACCATCATTCGTTAACCTCAACAAAATAACCTAAAACAGGTTTGTTGTTAATTAATACGGTTACCGGATAGCTATCTTCCTGATCAAATTTATAGCTAAAACTCAGGCTGCTGCCAGATATGGAGTGGTCAACCGTTTTAGTTTTTTTCTTTTTTTCTTCCCCAATAGATAAGGCCACAATATCAATTTGTGCACCGGGGGAAACCTTCATAATAAACTGCACTGCCTTTTTTAAATTGGCTTTTATTAAACCTGTTGAAGGCGAAAAGTTGCTGACGCCAAATTCAAAAGCGGCGCTTTTAACCAGGGGCAAATCAAAAAAACCTTTCTCGCCGCCACGGGGCGCAGGCCCAAGTAACCATGCATGGTTATCCGGAAAATGCTGTTGGTTAAAGATAACCTTGTCTGCAAAAAAATAGGCATCATTGTAAGCTTTGGTGTAGGTGGTAAGTTTATCATCTGTGTAACCGCTGCCAAGCGTTGGGTCTACGTAATACCAGGTTTCTGAGCTTTCGCCCAATTGCACCACATCCCAGGTATGGTTAAATTCGTCGGGTTTATCTGTAAACTGTTCTACATTATTTTTTAAATATCCATCCACGGTAAGGCAGCGGATTTTCACGGCACTGCACATATCCTGGAACAATGCAGCATAGCCAGACGCTGTAGCTCTTCTCACCTTAACTATATCATCTGTATTGTTCTTTTCGTTGCCATTTCTTTTTGCCCCTTTAAGATCAAAGCTTATGTTGTAAGCTATCCAATCAAAAATTGCCCTCACCTTATCTTTCGCATCCGGAAATTTTTTAGTAACCACGTAACTAATAGTGCCCATATTTAAGGTATCCAATGCACCAAGTGATTGTACGTATTCATCTACCACTTTAAAATCTTCCCGGCTTTTTTGTGCAGTGGAATACTGGCCTGCAAATAAAAAAATTACTGCTATAATTATTGCTTTACTCCTCATTGAATAAAATTAAGCTGGTAAAAGTTAATTCGAAGTGATTTTGTTTTATGCATGTTACAAAATAACGTAAGTGCTGGCAGTCTATTCACTATTTATTAAACGGTTATTGCGTTGTTGGCGATAACATCTGCATACCACAAGGCAGATGCTTTAGGAATGCGGCGTAAACTTTGCTTTTCAACATAATGTATCCCAAACTTTTTGGCGTAGCCGCTAGCCCATTCAAAGTTGTCCATCAGCGACCAAATGAAATAACCCTTCACCTGCACACCTTCATCTATGGCTTCTCCGATTGCTGAAATATATCCTTTAAAAAAACTTACCCGTTCTGCATCTTCTATCTTTGCGTCAACAAGTTTATCATCATAAGCACAGCCATTCTCTGTGATAAAAATGGGTGGGTTATTATACCGGGCAGCAATCCATTGCAACAATTTTTTACAGCCCCATGGCACCACGGCCCATTGCATATCAGTAAGCTTCCAATCTTTAGAAACAGTCAGGTTTACATCCTGGTCTTCTGAGAGGCCGCCATTTCCATAAACACTCCCCTCCTCTTTTGTGTTGGTGGCATCCGAGGCATACATCGTGGTATAATGGTTTAAGCCAAAAAAATCTGATGAGCCTTTCAGCAACAATTTTTCGCCGTCGTTAAAAACAGGCAGCCTGTCGCCCAGGCGTTCTTTCATCACCTCAGGGTAATCACCCGTGTAAACAGGATCGGTAAACCATGCCAGGAAAAACTCCAATGCCCTTTGCGCTGCATCTTTATCTTCTTTGCTATCTGTTAAGGGCTCCCTCCAATCGCAGTTATTGGTAATGCCAATTGCCCCTTGCTGCGTTGGCTTAAATTTGGAGCGGTATAAATCAACTGCGCCAGCATGGGCCAACAATAAATTATGGGCAGCCAGGTAGGGCAGGTCGCCAGATTTTTTACCCGGTGCAAACACCCCATGCCCATAGCCTAAAATAGCCACCACCCAGGGTTCATTAATTGTTATCCAGTTTTTTACCCTGTCGCCAAAATGTTCAAAACAAACACCAGCATATATTGTGAACAGGGATGCAATGTCTTTGCCCAACCATCCATCTATTTCAAATTCCAGGGCTGCAGGTAAATCCCAATGGTACAATGTTACCCATGGCTCAATGCCAGCGGCTATCAATTCATTAATAAGTTTATTGTAAAAGGCAATGCCCTGCAAGTTTACAGCGCCCCTTCCGGCCGGCAAAATACGTGGCCAGGATATAGAAAAGCGATAGGCTTTTAATCCCAAAGCTTTCATCACAGCAACATCTTCTTCTATGCGGTTGTAATGGTCGCAGGCTATCTCACCAGTATCCCCATCTTGTACCTTGCCTGGAATTAAACAAAATACATCCCAGATAGATGGGCCTTTGCCATCGGTGTTCCAAGCCCCTTCAATCTGGTAAGCGGAGGTTGCGCTGCCCCAAATAAAATCCTGCGGAAATTGAACGTCCATAATTTTTAATGATTTTTTTATTGGTAAGATAGGCGTAAAAATAAAAGGAAGGGATAGATGTTAGTGATACTTTTTTAGTAGTTCATAGTCACATTTACCAACCGGGCATATAAAATATTGCAAATTGAAAAATAATGCCTTATTTGGGCGTGAATAATTTACATCATATACTAAATACTTTTCAACAACCTTCTAACTTCAAAAAATGTATATTCTTTCAACGATTGACCTTCTGATAATTGTAGCCTACTTTGCCCTGATGATCTTCCTTGGTTTTTACATGAAAAACAAAGCAAAAAAAAGTAAAGATGCTTATCTAATGGGTGGCAAAACACTGCCCTGGTATGCACTTGGCCTTAGCGATGCCAGCGATATGTTTGACATTAGTGGCACAATGCTGCTGGTGAGCATGGCATTTTTATATGGCTTTAAAAGCGTTTGGATACCATGGGCCTGGCCAATATTTAACCAGATTTTTTTAATGGTTTTTTTAAGCCGGTGGCTGCGCCGCAGCAATGCAACCACCGGGGCAGAATGGCTTAAAACAAGGTTTGGGTTAACAGACAGAGGGGTGGGCCAAAGCCATAAAGTTGTGGTGGCATTTGCATTAATTTTATGTATTGGCTACATGGCTTACGCCTTTGTAGGTGTTGGTGAATTCCTGCAAATATTTCTTCCTTACGAAAGGATAAAAGGGACCTTCTCTTTTTTAAACCATGGTGAAAGTGCCTTTGCAGTTGGGTCTGATCAGTACCATGCCGCCCTGCAAATTTCAAAACACAACACCGCACAATTTTATGGGGTATGCATTTGCTTAATCGCAATGATGTATAGCATTTTAGGCGGCATGCATGGTATTGTACTTGCAGATGTTATCAAGTACATGATCATGATTGTCTGTTCTTTATTTGTAGGCACTATCGCTATGAGGCACTTAAGTGCAACCGGCGTTAATGTGTTGGACAGGGTACCTAAAGGTTGGGATTCGCCTTTTTTTGGTTTAGACTTAGGGTTAGACTGGACCAATAA
The DNA here is from genome assembly GCA_965249755.1 of Ferruginibacter sp. Lineage (GTDB taxonomy): Bacteria > Bacteroidota > Bacteroidia > Chitinophagales > Chitinophagaceae > Ferruginibacter. Next base: position 3,992,920 of record CBDFMT010000004.1, on the reverse strand, counting down.
ATTAAATGATGCAAAAGACAAATTGGAGAAAGATGGCTACCAGCTTTTTTCTGCAATAATGGGAATGATGCTGTTTAGTGGCATTATGAAAAGCCTTGCCGGGCCTGCCCCAAACTATGATTGTCAAAAAATATTAAGTACCAAAAGCCCTGAAGAAGCCAGCAAAATGAGCGGCTTTATTTCCGTGATATTAATGCCGGTAAGATATTTTATGACGATGGGGCTATGTATTTTAGGCATTCTCTATTTTAAAGACCTTGACTTAAGTGTGGGCAATGATGGCCATGTAAATTTTGAAAGTATTATGCCTGCTGTTATCAGCAAATACCTGCCTGTTGGTTTAATAGGATTGGTGCTTGCAGGTTTTTTAGGCGCTTTTATGAGCAACTTCAGCGGCACTTTAAATGCAGGCCAGGCTTACCTTGTTAATGATATTTACCTTAAATACATTAACCCTTCTGCGGAGCGTAAAAAGATAATTGCCATGAGTTATTTAAGTGGGGTGGTAATGGTAATATTTGGTATTGGCCTGGGGCTTTTAATCAGGGATGTAAACATGATTTTTAACATCATCACCGCAGGATTATATGGCGGCTTTGTTTGCGCCAATGTTTTAAAATGGTATTGGTGGCGGTTTAACGCCAATGGTTTTTTTTATGGTATGCTTGCAGGTATTATTGTTAGTGCCATCCCACCTTTGTTAAGTGTAACAGGTGTTACCACTTATTTTGATGGCACACGGATGCTTTATTTTTTCCCGGTATTTATATTGATACAATTTGTTGCATGTATCATTGGTACGTACACCGCACCGCCAACCGACACACCAACATTGCTTAACTTTTATAAAACAGTAAGGCCATGGGGTTTTTGGAAACCGATACATGCGATGGCCGTAGCTGAAGACCCAACACTGGTTGCCAATAAAAACTTGCCTATAAATATTTTAAACATAGGCCTTGGTATAATTGGCCAAATATTATTAATGCTGGTACCTATGTATTTAATATTAAACCAATGGACAGGACTCGGTATTTTGTTAGCCCTTATTTGTGTAATATTTATTGTAATGAAACGTACCTGGTGGAACCGGCTAAAAGATTTTTAAAATGCCTGATAATAACCCTGATACCCAAAGCAGCGACTTCGCTGCTTTTTTTTATTGAACAAAAAAAACCGGCCCTTTAAAAGGCCGGATGGAGTTGACAGCATTTATCGACGATATTATTTTGGTAACAGTACAGTATCAATTACATGGATAACACCGTTGCTTTGATTTACGTCAGCAATAGTTACATAAGCAACATCACCTTTTTCATCTTTAATTGCAACCTTTTTACCTTTCATCATAGCGGTTAATTTACCACCTGCTACAGTAGTTAAAGTTGCAGTACCCTTACCTTCTTTAATCATTTTGATAAGATCAGCAGCACTTACTTTACCAGCCACAACATGGTAAGTTAAAATACCAGCAAGCATAGCTTTATTCTCTGGCTTTAATAACGTAGCTACAGTACCAGCGGGCAATTTATCAAAAGCTGCATTGGTTGGTGCAAATACAGTGAACGGGCCAGCACTTTGCAAAGTTTCAACAAGGCCTGCGGCTTTAACGGCGGCAACTAACGTTGTATGGTCTTTACTGTTAACAGCGTTGCTAACAATATCTTTGCTCGGGTACATAGGTGCACCACCAACCATTACTGTTTTTTCTTTAGACATATTGTCCATTTGGGCAAATCCTGCATTAGTTATACATGCAGCAACAGCAACCATCACAAGGGTTTTAAATTTTTTCATTGTTGAAATTTTAATGTTTTTTGTTTGTAATTATTTTCAATATCTACGGTATGTGAGGCGGCTTGGATTGAATTTAAATTAGGCAGATGTAAAGAGGCGCAGAACACTAGTACTATATTTTCAGAATTTTCTGAAATGATCAATAAAATTATCCCCTTACATTGATTATTCTTTCCCAACAGGGCATAAAAAAACCGGTGTTTAACCGGTAAATATTTAAAGCGTTTAAAGTTTACATTTTACCCATAACATACATCGGTCCTTTAGGGCTTGTGTTTCCTTTTTCTGATTCCAGTGTTACGGCAAAGGCATCTACTTTGCCAAATGTTTTCATTTTTTGTATGCGGTATTTATCGCCTTGCTTTGATGTTGCGATCATACCGCCATCTACGGGTTTACCATCCACTATTGCCCATAGCTGGTATTGTTTGCCAGAAGGGGCTTCGGGCAAATTACTTGGGTCAAGATAAACTTCTCCGGTATTCTCCATCCAAAATATTTTAGCAGCAGCACCAGGCGAAGCCTCCAGCCCTTTTAATGATACCGGCTTACTATATTTATTTTGCACCACGTTCATATCGCTTGCCATCAGGTTATTTTCTTCTTTTAAAGAAGCCAGTTCCTGCTCAACGTTTTGAAGCTTGGTTGCTGCGTAACTATTTTTATTATACATTAAAACATTTAAAGCGATGCTGCCCAACAGCAATACCACCGCAGCGGCCGCAGCAAATTTCCAATAGGAAATATTGACAACTTTTGCAGATGAAGGCGTTCCGTTAACAGGTGCTCCTGCTGTAATTTCGTCTGCATTAATGCGGGCAAAAATTTTATCTTTTACATTGGATGAAAGTTCTAAAGAAAACACACGGGCGTAAGACTCCATGCCTGCTTCAATTTGCTCAAGCTCAGCAGCTACCTCAGGATATTCGGAAACATAATGCTGTACCTGGCTAACTTCTTCTGCAGAAGCCAAACCGGTAGCATACAGCTCCAAAATTCCTGATGATATAATATCTTGTGCGTCCACTTATCTATGTTGTAATATTTTTCTTAATTCTAAAATTGCTGTACGCATTCTTGTTTTAACCGTACCCAGGGGAATTCCGATTTCTTTTGCGATTTCATCCTGCGTATAGCCGTTGAAGTAGGCCATATCAATAATAACACGTTGTTCTGGTTTAAGGTTAGCAAGTTGTTTGCGGATGCCGAGGGAATCAAATTTATTGATGCTGCTGCTGTTATCTTGCAAATTATCTACGGAGTTTTCATCCCCAGAGATTTTGCTTTGCTTTTTATAACCTTTACTACGCAAAATATCAATGGTAAGGTTCCTGGTTAAATTCAGCATCCAGGTAAAAAGCCTTCCTTTTGATTTATCGTAACTGGCAAAATTATTCCAGATTTTTACAAAAGCTTCCTGCAAAATATCTTCTGAGAGGGAAACATCTTCTACCATTCTATAAATGATGTTATTTAAAGCAGGTGCGTAATTATCATACAAGTATGAAAATGCATGTTTGTTTTGCTGTTGCAGCAACACAACCAACTCCTCCTCACTATATTTATTAATTACGTCCAAAAATATATTTTGATCTATTTTAAAGAATGCTAAAATAAAGGATTTTAAAATACCTTGCTGCAATAACACAACAATTAAATAAATGTTGCAAAAAGCTGTGGCAGTTTTACCGGCAATAAATGTGAGGGAGGCTATTGAATTTTATGAAAGTAAGCTTGGTTTTAAAGGAATGCATTTTGGCACTTACGGCATTGTAAAATTGAAAGAGGTCGAAATACATATTTGCCTATCGGACAAAAAACCTTTTTTAAGTGCAGGTTGTTTTATTTGGGTTGATAATATTGAAGACACTTTTGCAGAACTTTCTTCTAAAGATATGATTGCAGCTAATGAAAAGCTAACCACCAAACCACTTGGCCTAAGACAATTTGTTGTAAAGGACAACAACAATAATGTGTTATATTTTGGTGAAAGAAAATAGCAGGGCTTATAATTGCCCCACTTCGTATACAGGGCTGAACAAATAAATTTTACCGCTAACTATTTCCAAACATTTAAAACGTTTACGCAACTTTTCCTGCTTTTTAAAAATGCGGCCGCCTTTAATGATAAACATAGCCCCTTCGGGTAAAGATTCTATCAGTATTATTCCTTCTTTAACTTTATCATATTGATGTAAAACCCTTAGCAAGGCTGTATCGGCACAACTGCTTGCCGCTGGATTTTGCAGTGTTTTAAAAAGTGCCTGTTGTATATCAGCAGGAAAGATTTTTTTTTGGAGAAATTGTGCAAGTATCTTGCTAAACTCGTTTTTCCACTCCTGTCCATGGGCTTGTACCCGATGGCCAAAACGCTCATACGTAAACAGGTGGGCAAGTTCGTGCAGCAGTGTAATTAAAAAAGAAAATGGATTTAAATTACCATTCACGCTTATCCTGTGGTTTTTGCCGGCATGTGCATTACGGTAATCGCCTAATACAGATTTTCGTTCCCTCGTTATAGTTAGCTGCACCTTGTAATGAAAAAGATAATAGGAAACGTCTTCAAAACTACCTTCTGGCAAATATTTTTTTAGCTGATGTAAGGGTGCTTCCTGCTTAGGCATTTTTCTTTTTGTTCAGTTTCATCACCAAACCTGCTTCAACTGTCAGGTACACAAGGTACACAAGCATACCTGCAAAAACAGATGCTGTGCTAAAATTTTCCTTCATCACAAACCGGTATGCTAACACAGCGATAATGCAAACAAACATTTTAATTATGATGCCCGCCATAACACTCCTGAAAAAAACATTAGGGTTTGTATTTTGAAGGGCCTTTAACTGAATAAAATAAGTAACAAGGCTTATTGTAAAGAATACAAAATTGGCAACGATTAAAACACTGTTATCTATGCCCCACTTTAATAATAAGGTTTTTGCAATGATAAAAAAACCGTTGAAAATGATAAACAAAAACAGCAACGGCAACAACAAACTTCCCTTATTCTTCATTATAATTTTAGTGGCTTTTTGCTACTGGTTAACAGCAGTGGCCAAATCAGCATTAAGCTCTACAACGTTTGCACCCATATGGCAGCGGCCATTGAATGTTGCTGTTGGTTCAACCTCCAGCTTGCCTGCAAAAATATCGCCTTCTACATTACATTTTCCACGCAATTGCAACGTGTCGTTGATATCAATCTGACCGGTTATTTTGCCTAATATATCTGCATTTTTTCCCTTTAAATTACCTTCAATAACACCTTCGGCACCAATTAAAACTTTGGCCTTAGAAATTACATTACCGAAAAGTGTACCATCAATCCTGATGTCACCTGTGCTTTCGATATTGCCTGTGATTGTGGTACCTGCACCGATGATTGTGGCGCTTGCAGTTGAGGTTTCGCCGGAGAACGATTTGGTTTTTGAATTGAACATGAGCTTGACTTTTTTTAGGTTTGGAAATTGTGGTTTTAAAAATTTGGTACTACAGTGTCTTCAAGTTAATGATATTTTTTATTTCGCTACCATTAAGTTATTTGTTGAACCCGCCAAAACGAATGAAATGAATGATGTGTTTTAGAGAACGCCTAAACCCAGGGAATGTTTTATGATGTGAATATTGTTTTTATTCGCTGCTGCTTTCCTCCTTGGGCAAGTCAATTTTGTTGGTATCAAGCACAGCAACTTTACCCTCCAGCACTTTTTTTAGATCATCAAGGTATTGCTGCTTGTTTTTCATGGCATTCTCCATAGAATCTGCCCTTATTTTTAGCTGCCGGTATTCCCTTGCCTGCCTTGCATCACCGTAGCCTACACCTGGCAAATAATATTTTATTGGGGTAAACACGATCAGTGCTACGGTTAAAATAGTCAGCAAAACAAACAGGCTGCTTAACGCAATATATACGGTTAGGCGGCTTAGCTTAAACTTAACTACTTCCTCATAAGTATCCTCGTTCATTACCACCATTAAATAACGGTTGCGTAATTTCTTTAAAGTGGTATTGCCTTCTGCCTTTGCCATGTACTTGTATTGGATGTTAAAAATAAGAAACCGTGGCCATTTACCTGACTAATTGCTAAAAAAAACCGATATTTAGCGGCATTTTTCAACCAAATATTCATGCAAAAATATATCTTGTATTCATTGTTGTTTTTAAGTGTATTATTCATTTTTGGCAACACTGTTAGCGCCCAACCAGCATGGACAATTAATTTACTGGACTCTTCTAAAAGGTCGCAAAAATTTGAGGATAGAAAACTTGGTTCAGAAAAATTAGCTGAAAAAAAATTTACTAAAATCAGACATGTCTTTCAAAATAACTACACCCACTATAATTACTACTACAATGCCAATAATAAAATTAAGGCAGTAATAGAAAGGGCCAAAGCATCTCAAAAAGATGATTATACAAAACTGCTGAGTTACTATCCATACACACTTGACAATACGGCTGCCCAAAAATCAGATTTGGATTCTGTTATCTATAAAGCAACTGCTGGTATTTTATTGCATGACTTAAGAAATGACTGGGTAGATAACATGTACCTTTTGATGGGGCAGGCCTATTTTTTTAGAAAAGATTTTGACTCTGCAGCAGCCACCTTTCAGTTTATAAACTACTATCTTTTTCCCCGAAAAAAAAATGAAGATGACAACCGGATAGTGGGCACAGGTGATGCATCCAGCAGTGGTAACTTAAGTATTGCCAATAAAGAAAAAAGAAATATACTTCAAAAATTAACGGCGCAGCCGCCCAGCAGGAACGACGCTTTTATCTGGATGATACACACCCTTATTGAGCAAAACGAATTAGGTGATGCAGCTGCCCTGATCAACACTTTACAACATGACCCCAACCTGCCGGAGCGATTGGTGAATGACCTTGCTGAAGTAAATGCATACTGGTTTTTTAAGCAAAATATTTACGACAGTGCAGCCACCCATTTGGAAAAGGCAATCAGTAACACCACCACCAAACAAGATCAGGCAAGGGAAGAATTTTTACTGGCACAACTTTTTGAAATAAGCCACCAGTATGATAAAGCAACGATTTATTATAACAAGGCTTCCGTGCATACAACAGACCCATTGATGGATATTTATGCGCAACTGAACAACGCTAAAATGATGAAGGGAACAGACCCGAAGGAACTTGATAAGAGTATCGCCAATTTAATAAGCATGGCAAAAAAAGATAGGTTTGAACCCTACCGGGATATCATTTATTATTCTGCCGGTGAACTGTCACTTCAAAAACCAGATACCAGTGCCGCCATTTTATTATACACAAAAAGTTTAAAATTTAATGAAGCCAATGTGAGTTTTAAAAACAAAGCCTTTTTAAGATTGGCAGATATTGCTTATGATAAAAAACAATATAAAGTTTCGTTTGCATGGTATGATAGCTTACAATCCGGCGATACGGCTTTAACCGACAGGCTGCAACAAATTCAGGAAAGAAGGACAGCGCTTTCTAAAATTGTAGAGAAAATTATCATTATTGAAAAGGAAGATAGTTTGCAGGCCATTGCTGCTTTGCCTTTGGCAGAGCGGACGGCCCTGATAAAAAAAATGGTAAAGCAGATCAATAAAGAAAAAGGTATTAAAACAGATGATAACGCAGATTTTAATTCAATTGCACCAATAAGTTTTGACAGTAAACAAAATACACCGCCAGATTTATTTGACAACAATACCAAAGGGGAATGGTACTTCTACAACTCATCTTTGAAATCAAAAGGGCAAAGCGATTTTAAAAGGAAATGGGGCAACAGGACCAATACCGATAACTGGCGAAGAAAATCAGCGGCTGAAAACCAGGTACAAAATAATGGCAACACGCCAGACCTGTCTGCTTCAGATGCAGATGCAGCCTCGAAAGCAGGCGATGCATCCGGAAAGGCGGGAGGCAAAACGGGTGCAGGCAGCAGCCAACCTGCTGATTTTAGTTTTGAAGGATTGATGGCAAACCTGCCTTTAACACCAGAAAAGTTAGTCGAGAGCAATAATAAAGTTGCCATTAATCTTTACGGCCTGGCAAAGCTTTATCAAAGTGATTTGGAAGATTACCGCCAGGCAATTGTTACTTACGACTCTTGCCTGAAGCGCTTTCCTGATTCTTTATACAATGGTGAAATTTATTTGGGGCTTTATTACTGTTACAATAAACTTGGCGATAAAGTAATGGCCGAACATTACAAGAATATGGTAGCGGCTAAATTCGCTTTAAGCACTTCAAACAAACTATTAACAAACCCTGCGGCCTTAAACCCTGGTACAAAAAACGATGCCGCTACACATCAGTACGAGGGCATCTATAATTTATTTATTGAAGGAAAATTTACCGAAGCACTTGAGCAAAAGAAAACAGCAGACAGCCTGTATGGCAACAATTACTGGAGCCCGCAATTGCTTTATATTGAAGCAGTGTACCATGTAAAACAACATGAAGATAGTATTGCCACAAGTGTTTTAAATAACATTGTAAGCCTGTACCCAAGATCGCTGCTTAAGCCTAAGGCAGAGCGTATGATTGATGTGTTGCAAAGAAGAAAAGAAATTGAAAAATATTTAACTGCACTTACTATAACAAGGGCCAAAGATGATGACCCACTTGAAGTACCAAGAGAAAAATTGGTACGGAACGATTCCAATCTTATCGTATCACCAAAACATTTTGACAGCAGTAAAGCAGTTACCATTATTGCACCACCAAAAATACCTGTGGCAAAAGATTCTATAAAAAAGGCAGCACCTTTACCAAATGGATCGTTTGTTTTTAATGCAGAAGCACCGCAAAATGTTATGATGATATTGGATAAAGTAGACGGTACTTACATTGGCGAATCAAAAAATGCTTTTACCAGGTATGTGGCAGAAAACTTTAATCAACTTGGACTAGTAATTACAAAAACGGCCATTGATAAAGATTTGGGATTACTTGTTTTTGCATCTTTTCCAAATGTAGATTCAGCATCAGATTTTTTATATAAGATAAGGAAAGCAGCCCCCAATGAGGTTTCATGGCTCCCTGCTTCAAAGTATTCTTTCCTGGTAATATCTGATGATAACCTGCAGCTTTTATTAACCAATAAAAATTTAAAAGGGTATAAAGATGTTTTAAACAAACAATACCCGGGCAAATTTTAATACCCTAAGCAACAACTTTACCTGTTTCAAAAAAGGTAATCGCATACTAAAATTCACTACGATGAAAAAATCAGTTAAGATTTTATGGATTGTTTTCTTCAGCGGTGTACTGCTGATTGTACTTATGTTTTCGGCTGCCAATTTTGGCCTGCTGGGCAAAATGCCTTCCTTAAAAGAATTGGAAAACCCTGAGGCTGACTTGGCCAGTGAAATATATACAGCCGATGGTTCGCTGATGGGCAAATATTATTCAGAAAACAGGAGTGAGATAAAGTATAATGAAATTTCGCCCAACATAATACATGCCCTGGTAGCAACAGAAGATCAAAATTTTTACGACCACTCCGGCATTGATGCAAAAGCTGTTGCCCGTGCAGTACTCAAATTAGGCACCGATGGCGGGGGTAGCCCCATTACGCAACAGTTAGCGAAAATGATGCTGGGGCAGGGTAAGGGCAATTTTATTAAACGTGGAATTGATAAAATTAAAGAGTGGGTTATTGCTGTAAAACTGGAAAGAAATTTTACTAAAGAAGAAATCATAACACTTTACTTAAACAGGGCTGCCTGGGGTAATATTTTTGGTATACGCAACACAGCAAGGACATATTTTCAAAAGGAACCGATAGACCTTACCCTTGAAGAGTCTGCTATTTTGGTTGGCATGTTAAAGGGCTTTATCTACGATCCCATACGGCACCCAAGTGCCGCAATAAACAGGCGCAATACAGTTATAGAAAGAATGGTTGATTGTAAGCAACATTTTTTAACCGCGGAGCAGGCCGCAAGGGTAAAAGCAAAGCCGCTAATTACAAACTTTAAAGCCGTTGTTGATGATGTGGGCATAGCACCCTATTTCCGATTTGTTGTGGCAGATAAAATGAAGGAATGGTGCAAAGCGCATAAAAATTTAAAAACAGGTGAAAACTATGACCTGTACCGGGATGGGCTTAAGATTTACACAACCATCAATTCAAAAATGCAGCAATATGCCGAAGAGTCGGTTGTTCAACAGATGCCAATAATCCAAAGGAAACTAAATGCTTCTTTAAAATATAACGGAGATAAAATGTGGAAGGGGCATGAGAATATCCTGGAAAATGCAATGAAATCGAGTGAACGCTGGCGCAATTTAAAAGAGGAAGAATTGAAAGAGGAAGCCATCAGAAAAACGTTTTTAATACATACCAAGATGAAAGTATTTGCATGGAATGCCAAAAGGGAATTAGATACTGTGATGACCCCGATGGATTCTATCAAATACCACCGGCAGTTACTACAAACCTCATTTGTTGCTATGGACCCCAAAACAGGTGAAGTAAAATGCTGGGTAGGCGGTATTGATTTTAAGAAATTTAAATACGACCATGTTACAGCCAGCCGCCAGGTGGGCTCAACCATTAAACCGCTTATTTATGCACTGGCAGTGCAGGATGCAGGCTATACACCATCTACAATAATTCCGGGTGGCCCTGTGCAGTACGGCAAGGAATCGAGAACCTTTGATGGTGGTGGCGGAACACTGGCCAATTGCCTTGCATACTCAAAAAATACTGCGGCCGTAAGGATGACAAACATGCTGGGCGTAAGCAGGGTAATTGAATTTGCAAAAAGTGTTGGTATTACTGCAGCACTGCCACCATACATTTCCATTTCACTGGGTGCAGCAGAAATACCATTGCTCCAAATGCTGCAAGCGTACACTATGTTCCCTAATAAAGGGTTTAATACCGAGCCCATTTACATCAGCCGCATTGAAGATAAAAATGGTAATGTGCTGGAAGATTTTTCACAGGTTTCCAGCAAGCAAATTATGAACGAGCAGGATGCTTATACCATGGTAAAACTAATGGAGGGTGTGGTGGAGATTGGCACCGGCAAATCGCTAAACAATTATAAAATACCCATTGAAAAAGCGGGTAAAACAGGAACTACCAATGGTAATACAGACGGATGGTTTATGGGCTACACACCCGAGTTGCTGGCAGGCACATGGGTAGGTTGTGATGATCCATTCATCAGGATTTATTCGGGTACCAGTGGCGGTAACGAAATGGCCTTACCAAAGTGGGGTTACTTTATGAAGAAAGTGTATGAGGATAAAAAGCTTGGCTATGGCAACATAAAGAAATTTGAAGAGCCTGCACAAATGTCGAACAACCCTATTTATGCGGATGACCAAAGTTTTTTACATCTTGTAAATAGTGGTGACAGCAGTAATTATGCAGAAGACCAGGGCAACGGAAATGCAGGTGATTTTATTGATGAACCACTAAATGAAAATAAGGCGGCAGATGCGCCAAAAGTAGAAAGCCAGTTTGATAATACGAAAAAGGATACATCAGTAAAAAGCAAAGCAAAAGCAGAAACTACACCTTTGTCGCCAAAGCCGCAAGAGCCATTACAAAAAGACCCTAAGGCTGTTATGCCAGCCCCTCTTAAAGTTGCAGAAGACAAAAATAAAAAGAATACTAAACCAGATAAACCTAAAACTGTGAAGAACGATTATTGATTTTTACTGTTTTACCCCGCATTTTTACTTTGTCTTTAAGGCCAAAAATTTAATTTCTATGTATTTATAACTTAGATGGGCAACAATAATGGTGATGATAAGCGCAACAGTGCTTTGTAAAAAAGAATTCCACATTTCATAGTGAACTGGCAATTTCAAAAAACTTAGTGGTGATCGTAACAAAATCAAAAACATTGCATGGTATAAATACAATCCATATGATATTTTTCCTAAATAATTTATATGTCTTGATTTGCCTGCATTAAAAAAACGGTCATCGTTAAAGCTCTGATCATAAATAATTAAAGCGAAACAACAACTTTTTAAAATATTAAGGATTATAAAATTGGCAATAAATAAATAGGCTAAAGGCAATACAAAATAGGCCGATATTAAAAGAATTTTTTTAAGCCTTTTAGAAATTGAAAAAAATATATTTTTTCTTGCAGCTGAGGCACACAATGCACCTGCGCAAAAATTCTGAATAACAAATAATGTATGTATAGCCAGGTTATTTACTGTTCCATCGTGTACATATAGATAATAAAAGCTAAAAATTATACTCAGCAAAAACAGACCTGTAAACAGCTTACCCAGGTACACCTTTGAAACATGTTTCATGATTGCCCCCCAAAACAGGTAAAATTGCTCTTCAACAGATATTGACCAAAGTATGGCCAAAGCAAAAGTAAAGTAGCTGCCATTTTCTATAATAAAAAAATTAACGTAAAACAATAAAAATGGAAGGATTGAAGGAAGGGTAGGTGCTTTAGCATGCAGCTGAGATGCAGCAAATGGCATCAATACAAAGTATATGCTTAGAATGATCAAATAAGCAGGCCATATCCTTAATATGCGGTTTTTATAAAATTTTAATAACCGCAGCTTGCCAACCCTTTCTTTTTCGGCGAGAAGATTATAGGTAATTAAAAAACCGGAAAGAGAAAAGAAGAATGGCACGCCTAAGTAATTAAGCGAAAAAATTGTTGAAGTAATTTGTACATATCTGCTCGACGTAACGGGGAAAATTTGTGCGTGGGATATAAACACACTCAAAAATGAAAAAAAACGCAGACCATCAAGATTTTTGAAATACTGGGTTTGAGAAATTTGTGAATTGCTGACGGTAACCATCATACCGCAAATTAATTAATTTAAAATATAAAAAATTTGCGGTAATGTATATTCCTTCGTCCCAAACAATGCTTCTCTGAAAAAATATTGTTTAATAAATCTGCCACTTATATTTCGATACTTTATTGTACTTATTCTGCAAGAAGGATCACCAATTTTAATTCATCTTATCTCATTAAATACATTTTTCCATAACCTTTGGTAAAATACTTGTCTGTACTATTAATACCTTCTGTTACAATAACTGGCTTTCCGTCACTATCGAGCCTGCCGCTTGTACCAGTATATTTATCTAATGATTTTCCGTTAAGGTTGGTAAGGACCCTGTACAGATAAACGCCATTGGCCAGTTTTTGTCCGTAACTGTCTGTTCCATCCCATTTAAAATCGGTAATATTTCTTCCGATGTGTATTGTACCTAATTCGGCTGAAGTTATCTCCCGCACTATCTTTCCGGTAATGGTTAATATCTGTATCCTTATATTTTGCGGAGGTTCGCTACCAGTAACAGTAAACACAAAAGCCGTAGATGTTGTAAAAGGGTTAGGGTAGTTAAGCATATTACTGATCATGGGTTTATTGATTACAGTAAAGGTTACACGATAATCGAGTGAGCCTGCTTTGTTGCCTACCACATCTTTACCAGATACAATGAACTGGTAATCCCCATCTTCGGGAAACCCTGGGGTAAAATCTATAGATGCACTGTTTTCGCCTGTGGTAAGGTTAGCAGGATTAAAGCGTACAGAATCGCCAAAGAAATAATTATGCAGGTTACCATCCGGGTAACGCACCTGTAATTTTAGTAAGGCGGTATCACTTAAAGCCATAAAACGGCTGTCATCTTTTAGCTTCACCAAAATGTGTGGTTTGGCCGCAACTATATCCCTGTTTAAAATATGCACCCCATCAAATGTTACATCCAGCAAAGGATTAAACTTATCTTCTTTAACATAGAATTGCTTTGTGATAAAGTTATTGTAGAGGTATTGTTCAACCTGGTCATTATCTGGGTTTACCATTACATACAAAGTATTGCTTCCCGGATAGCCCTTTGTATCAATAGAATAACTCACCACTAATGTATCGCCTGAGGTAAGTGCTTTCTTCTTATCTATGGGGATTATGTGGGGCACATTATTTCTATCCGTTATAATAAATTTTACTTTTAAACTGTCAAAAGCCACCGTACTTACATTTTTAAATGCGAGGGTAAAATTTATTTTTTCTCCCTGGTCAACGGTATCCTTCATGGAATACAAAATGTTGGGCGCCACTGCGCCTTCAGGCACGTAATCAGCATTTATCCTCCAATATTGCAGTTGGTTTGGTGTGGCCTGCAAAGTATCCTTATTTATCATTTGAAGGCGTACATAGGGATAGGTTGCAGCACTTATAAAGCTTAAGGAAGTATCCTTCGCAGGGTTAACATTGGCAAGTAAACTTTGTACACCATTTTTGTCAACACCATACACCTGTATGTTAACAGAATCAGTGATTGGCTGATCCAAACTTTTGCCATTCCAATGTAGTGAAGTCCAGTTTTTTGCCGGGCCAAAGGGAGGAGAAGTAATAGTGCCGGAAAGGTATTTCGTTGGCAGTACAATATCAGCCACTACCTGATCATTTGCGGTCGCACCAAGATTTTGCTGCTGGACAAATGCCGGACGGTTTTTTCTGTAAAAGAAAACAAAAGGTATATTACGGGTAAAGCTATCTATCTGGCTAAATCCAAGGGCCTTAAGTTTATGGTACAATGATTTACCTGCTCCAAGTGTGGCCTGATCGGATTGCCATTGGCTGATAAATGATGTATTGGAAGCCATTCCAAGATTACTTACAGAAACATACATACCGTCAGGTATACTATCAAGAAAATCCATTGCCTTTTTGCGGTACTTACTATCAAAATAAGGAAATTCAAAAAAGTTGCGTGTGCCATCATTACGTACATCACACACGGTCCAGCTTCCAAAACGCCCGGTAATAATTCCCGTATTGGGATCAGTTACGTTATAGTTTTTCATCGGCTGCAAAGTATTAGTATCATATACTAAAAACTGCAGGGAATTGTACTTACACCCATAGTATTCTAACTGATCGAAATCAACGTTAACATTTATCCTATCATAAAGTATGGTTGGATATAAACCTGTCTTGACTGTTAAAGTACGTGGTATGGTTTTAAACCTATATATACGATCGCTATCAAGACTGATTGTATTGCTAAATGTATTTTTGATTAACTGGTAATAATGCGAATGATTAAAGCCCGTACCTCCATTGGGCAGATATATAAAAGATGCTGAGTTCCAAATTTGCTGGTTGGTACCATTTACGGGTGCCATTGAGGTTCTCCAATAGTAAACTGTACTGTCTTTAAAACTAATATCACCAGGGGTAAATTCTACTATACCTCCAATACCTGTAGTTGTATACTGCTTCTTATATGGGGAATTAAACAGTTCGGTTGTATCAAATTCCATAAGATATTGCCGTTGGCCATTAAGTGGATTAGCCGTTGAAGCGGTATATTTTATATTTTGTTTATTAACTATAGAATAGTTGTATGGAGATACAGGCCGCACCTCATCTTCAAGTATATAAAATTCTTTGGTGAAAGTGTTATTGGTCTCCGAAATTTCATCTACCTTATTATCAACATCCAGCGTTACAATAATTTTATTTAACCCTTTATCTTTAGTAGGGTTGATTGGTACGGTAAAACTTAGCGAATCTGCATATTTAATAGAAGGGATCAACTTATTAAATAATACAGTTGACGAATCGTTAGGTTGTTTACGTATAATGGAAACACGGATAGAATCATTGACCACTTTCCCTAAATTCACCATTTTTACACTTATAATAAAATTATTATCAGCCACCGATATAACAGAAGGGTTAATTTTTATTAGCTGGTCCTCAATATCGAAATCTGGCTTGGCAAAAGAATTTATTTTGATAGCTGGATCTCCCTGCAGGTTAAGTTCTTCAAGGTGTATCCTTGTGTAAAAATCCAGTGTTTGAGGATTGCCACCCAATACCTGTAAAGCTTTTTTTAGTTGATTACCCACACTGCCACCATAAACATCAAGGGCAAAAGCTTTGTAAAACTGCGTATTGAAGAAATTTAAAAACGGGGGAATTCCCAAATGGGTACTGGCAATAAAACCGATACTTCCTTTTTGATCTGCTAATACGTATTTATCGGATAAAGTAAGATTGCCTGCTAAGCGGCTGGGATCATAAGTAAAGAAATTACCTGCACTGCATCCGCTTATATTAAACAAAGGATACTTACCTTGATTACTATATATTTCCGGACTGTTTAGATTAAAAGCTAATGTATTTGCTGAGGAATGTCCAAAATATTGAATAACACTAAGCCCGCTATTAATAAGCTGGGTTATTCGTTCGCCATTTGCCTGCTCAACAGCAGATGAGGTAGCTTTTACGAAAGTTTCTACGTGGCCGCCGAAAGCACTGTCTTCAACCATTGCTTTGTAGTCGTTAAGATAGTTTACAAACAAATCACTTTCTTCATTATCTGCACCACCAGCAACATTTATAATATTTTTCATCCATGCTTTATCTGCTACTGTTTGGATGGTAGATGCTTGTACCTGTTCATATTCTTTTACTTTATTAAGATAGGGCTTAATTTCTGCGCCAGTTACAACTGCAATTCTTCCAATAGGCACAAGGGGTACATTTTGGCCAGGAATACAAGAGAGTAAAACATCTGATGCTGGCCAGCCAAATGTTTGTACTAAATCGATACGGTCTACTATGGGATCTTTATCATTGCTCCGGTATTCTAAGCCACTCATCCCTCTGCCAATGATAAAAATATATTTAGGTTTTACATTAAATTGCTGGCTTGCAAAACGTATAAAATCACGGATTGCTGCAGGGTGTTTTTTTATACCAAAGGCAAATTGATCGTTCAATTCATCTATACTTACAACTTTAGAATTAAAATTTCCGCCCGCTGCTGATGCCCTGTATTGCCTGTAGGCGTCCACGTTATTTATACCATTGCCATCATTAAACAAAGAAGGATGCGATATGATAAGAAAATCTCCCTGGTTGGCAACATTTGAAAAATTAACAAAAGACCTTTGGGTAAGACTATTTATCTGGTTGATATTTCCAGCTTCATGATTTAAAAGATAAAACTTTCTTAATGCCACACTTGAAGCAGGTAAAGCAAATAACACCTTACCTGGTTTAGTAGTGATGTCCCCCTGCAATGCTAACCCATCACTATTACAAAACAAAATGGGTGGTGTATTTCCGATATTAAAATTGTCTATTTCCAGATAATTACCTACTGCCGATGGAGGTAACTCAAAGTAAAAAAGTTTTTCATTATTGAAATTAAACTTTGCCGGATAAGTCAATATAGTTTCACCAACTACTATCCTGTCGTTTGCATTTGCAACTGCCGGAGCTGGTGTATAACCGTTTATCGAAATGTAAAGGTTGTCAGGGCTTTGAAAACTACTAAGTGGTATGTTATTTACTTGTTTCTTTACGATGCTGAAATAATTCATCGGTGCATCATTAAAAAGCACATTGTTATAAAAATTTACCCGGAGGTTTCTGGTAAATAAAGCATTTCCAAAAGCACTTACATAAAACGAAACACTGTTAGGAGGGCCTGCAGTATAAACATTGAGGTTACTGTAATTTTGAAAGTAATCACAGCATGGCCCTATAGTCGGAGAGGTAAAACCTTCTCCCATATCGTAAGAGGATGAATAAACATATTCTCCCACGATTGCTGCATACCCCCGGTTATATAAATCCCTGTAAGCGTTTCTAATCTTACGCATAAAATAAGGCTCGGGACTAAGTGTATTAGCTGCTATATTATTAATGGTATTCGACATCCTTAAATTATTTCCTCCCGGGTTTACAGTAAGAAAATAAGTAGAAGTATCGGTATGTAAACTAAAGCTGTCTGATAGCTGATAAGAAGTGTCCCTATATAAATTCTTGTCAGGTTTGCCATCATTTCGTTCACCCAAAAATTCAATGTAGTCGCTGCTGCTTAAAGTGCCCCCTGGTACAGAAGTGAAAATTTTTACCTGCTCCCCGTTACGCCACAATTGAAAATTTTCAGCAGGCACGTTACCCAAGCCTGCCGATGCCAAAATGGGTTGTGCAATACGGCAAAGGCCTGTTACCCCAACTTTAAATTTATAATAGGTTTTATTATAGTCTATCCAACTGTTATTGAGTTGCGCATGGCAAATTGAAACACCAAACAAAATAAAGGCTGCTAAAAATTTTTTCATTTTTCAGGGTTAATTATATTGATGATGTTAGTCTCTTTCTTTTTTTATCAGATTAAACCGCAGTGAAAATATATGGGTGTATAAAGGGTTAGATTGATTGGCAAGATTAGAGTAGGCATAATCCAGTGTTACGTTTTTAATTTTCACGCCGGCACCTAAACTTGGCTGATAAATCCAAACTTTTTTTTGGTTAAGGGTATCCCCATCGGCCAATGCTTTTTGAAAATTTGTAACACCAGCCCTGATAAAAAATAAATTTTTCACCGAAGCTTCAAGGCCAAGGTGTGGATCAATGCTTACCGTTTTTCCGCTATATATTGTGTTGCGCCTGCCATCAAACGTCACATCCACATTACCTTCTGCTAACAAGCTAAGCGACTTATTAATTTGAATATTATAACCTCCCCCAACCGTCAACCTCGGTGACGTAAGCTCAGTAGACTTTACCGGAATATCGTTTTTTGTAAGATACAATACCTGCTTTTCTTTATCTGTAAAATGAAATGCCCATGCATTAAATGTGGTAGTTAAGTCTTTGGCAACAATGCCGAGGTGCCATTTTTTTCCATGCATCTGAACACCTGCATCAATTCCAAAACCCCATGCGCTTGCAAATGAACCTACAATGCGGTGGATAATTTTAGCATTAACGCCAAAGCTCATAAGCCTGCCTTTCTTTTGTTTTACTTTTTGCGCAAACGAAAATAACATGGCATAATCTGCAGACGAAAAACTGGTGATACTGCCGTAATCAATGCTTCCATCGGGCTGTACCAAAAAAAGGGTATTAGGTATATCATCTACTGCAAAACGTAACAGCGAAACACCTATGGCCCTTCTGCCGCTATCCTGTATGGGCACCGCTATGGAACCATAATCATATTTACCAATGCCCGCAAAATATTCAGCATGCATTAAATTTACTTCGGGATGTTCCTTAACGCCCACAAGCCCCGCCGGGTTCCAGTAACCTGCCGTGCCATCATTTACAGAAGCTATTTGAGCACTGCCCATTGCAAGGCCCCTTGCGCCAGCACCTATATTTAAAAATTCGTTGCTATATTTTCTAAACTGTGCAAAAGAGATGAATGGCAATAATATACACACCCAAAAAGCAGATAATTTTGAACGCATCATGATTAGTTTCCTGTTTTTTATGCTTTTGCATGTACAAACTTAAACTGTAAAACGTGTTTGCACTAAGTAAATTGTGCTTTAATTTTCGCTGGTATTTTTATTTTACTAAAAGTAATTAATATCCAAATCAATCCCTTTTTTGGTTAATGCCAAGCCCTTAAATTGTTAACCTTAATAGCTAAAATTGCTTTTGAAAATGGGTTATGCAAGAAGGGTTTATAAAAAGATTTGAAGGTAATTTCTATAAGGCAGCTCATTTTAAAAATTTTCTAAGCACTTTTGCAAACTTACTATTGCTGGCAAAAAAAATATTGCAACAATGACAAATTTGATAGAAGAATTACAATGGCGGGGGATGGTGCAGGATATTATGCCGGGTACGGCCGAACAACTTAAGAAGGAGATGACTACCGGATACATTGGTTTTGACCCAACGGCGGATAGTTTGCACATTGGAAGCCTTGTACCGATAATGCTGTTAAAACACCTGCAAAAAACAGGGCACAAGCCTATTGCCCTTGTAGGTGGTGCTACAGGAATGGTGGGTGACCCAAGTGGAAAAAGTGAAGAAAGAAACTTGCTGAGCGAAGACGTACTTGACCATAACATTACTTGCGTAAAAACACAGCTTGTAAAGTTTTTAGACTTTGATACATCTAAACCCAATGCGGCGGAAATTGCCAACAACTACGACTGGTTTAAAACCTTTACTTTTTTAGATTTTATTAGGGATGTTGGCAAGCTGGTTACCGTTAATTATATGATGGCCAAAGATAGTGTGCGCAAGCGTTTGGATGGGGAAAATGGAATGAGCTTTACAGAATTCAGTTACCAGTTAATACAGGGCTATGATTTTTACTGGCTGCAAAAAAATAAAAATTGCAAACTCCAAATGGGCGGCAGCGACCAGTGGGGCAACATAGTAACCGGTACAGAAATTATCCGTAAAAAAACGGGTGGCGATGCTTTTGCATTTACCTGCCCTTTAATGAAAAAAGCCGACGGCGGCAAATTTGGTAAAACAGAAAAAGGGAATATCTGGTTAGATGCAAGCAAAACATCGCCTTATCAATTTTACCAGTTTTGGTTAAATGCAGCAGATGCAGATGCTGTTAATTACATCAAAATATTTACCATGCTCAGTAAAGAAGAAATAGTTACGTTAATTGCCCAACACAATGGAAATGAACACCAGCGCCTGTTGCAGAAAAAACTTGCAGAAGAAGTTACCTGTATGGTGCATAGCAAGGCAGACTATGAATTTGCTGTGAAGGCATCCGAAGTGCTTTTTAATAATGATACTGCAGAGGTTTTACGTGAGCTAAATGAAGAGCAGTTGTTGCAGGTAATGGAAGGTGTACCCACTGTAGGGTTTTCCAAAGCCGTTGCTGAAGCCGGCATTGATATCGTAAGTTTTTTGGCAGATACAAAAATATTCGCAAGCAAAGGCGAAGCCCGCAAAATGGTGCAGGGTGGCGGCGTAAGCATCAATAAATTGAAAGTTGAAAACATTGAGATGTCAATAGATAGCAGCTTATTGCTCAATAAAAAATACCTGCTGGTACAAAAAGGAAAGAAGAATTATTACCTGGTAAATGTTATGGATTAACGATCAGTTAGTGGTTATAATAATTACTCAACCTCCACCTGCTTTTTTATAACAGCGCCTTCTCTTGCCTCTGGCAAAAACTTTCTTTCTGTTACTACATAACCATTGCCTTTTTCGCAAATATGCACTTTCAAATTTTCAATGCTGCATGGGCTTCCATCGGGTATGTCTGCAATATTTGTAAACCCAATATCATAGCCATCTATAATAATAACACAACCGCTTCCTATAGCTTCCATTTTATTTCCTTCTGTTATCAGCATGCCCGTATCTTCTCCCAAACCAATACCAATGCATGAAGGGTTAGTGGCCACAACTTGTGCCAACCGGCCAAACCGGCCACGTTTTTCAAAATGGCTGTCAAATACCACATCATCCATAAACCCTAACCCTGTAGTAATTTTTACCTCTCCTTTTAAATGTGCCCTTGTTGCATTGCCTTCATAAATCATGGTATTGCTCATAGCCATGGCACCGGCACTTGTTCCTGCAACAACAAAATTATTTTCCTGCTGGTACCGGTTTAATAAAATATCTAAAAACCTGGTGCCACCAAACGTGGTGGATAAACGTAGTTGGTTGCCGCCGCTGAACATAACGGCATCGCAGTTGGCGATCCTTTCTAAATAGTCTTTATTATTGGCGTCAGAACGGTTACGGATGTGCATGATGCTTACATCTGTACAACCAATTTTACCAAAAGCATTTAAGTAATTTTCTCCCACTTCATTGGGTATCATGGATGCTGTTGTAATCACTTCAATCTTTGCAGCATGGCCACCACTCTCACTCACAATCCGGTTAAGTATCCCTAATTCAATAAAATTTAAGTTGCTTAATTTTTGTATCTCCCCTTTTTCAGGAACTGTGCCTTTATCTTCGGCACCGCCTATTGCTATTAATTTACCCCTTGATTGCTGCATGCATTTTAGTTTATGTTACAGTAAAGCAATTTTGTGATTTTACTTTACAGCTAAATAGTACGGGTGCTGCAAAAATAAAGTAATTGGATAAAAGCGCCCTTGTGTACTTTCAATTTTTTGAGCTACCTTTTTTTTGTTAACTTCCGCTTTGCCCCATATGCAAGCAATAACGGTAACTGATTATGTTTATTGAATGCACCATCAAAACACTTGCTTTAATAAAATATCGCCACTTTAAAGCTATGCCATCGTGAATATCTTAAAGCCAAAACACAATCCACTTATCTAAACAAAACGCCATTGTATTGTACAGCAACAACTAACTTTTAAACACTTAACGCCCGGTAAAAAAAATTAAATGAAGATTGAAGAAATTAAAATACTAAGAGGGCCTAACTACTGGAGTATACGCCGCAACAGACTTATCCAGATGAAACTTAACCTGGAAGAAATGGAAGAGCGGCCGACTAATCTTATTAATGGGTTTAAAGAAAGGCTTGCAACAATGTTCCCCACAATGTATGGCCACAGGTGCAGCGTTGGTACGCCAGGTGGCTTTTTTGAACGTGTGGTTGAAGGCACATGGATGGGACATGTAATTGAACACATAGCCCTGGAAATGCAAACCCTCGCTGGTATGGATACCGGCTTTGGCCGTACAAGGGGCACAGGAAAAGCCGGTGAATATTATGTGGTGTTTAGTTATATGGAAGAAGATGCCGGGGTGTATGCGGCCAGGGCGGCTGTAAAGGTTTCGCAGGCACTTGCTGATAACCAGCCTTACGACCTTGAGACAGACATTATGCAACTGCGGGAGATAAGGGAAGATACCAGGCTTGGGCCAAGCACCGGCTGTATTGTTGATGAAGCTGCAAAAAGAAATATCCCTTTTATCCGCCTTAATAAACACAGCCTGGTACAACTTGGTTATGGCATACACCAAAAAAGAATACGGGCAACTATTGCAAGTACTACCAGCAATATTGCTGTGGATATTGCCTGTGATAAGGAAGAAACGAAGAACCTTTTAGGTGCTGCTGAAATACCCGTACCCAAAGGGGTAATTGTAAGAAATGAAGAAGGCCTTAAAGAAGCCATTGAAGAGTTAGGCTACCCCCTGGTTTTAAAACCTGTGGACGGCAACCATGGTAAAGGGGCCACCACAAATATTATTGATTGGGAAATGGCTGTTAAAGCTTTAGCGGCAGCACAGGTATATGGCCGCAGCATTATCTGCGAAAGGTTTATTACTGGTTTTGATTTCAGGGTACTGGTTATCGACAACAAATTTATTTGTGCTGCATTGCGTACACCCGCCGCTGTTACCGGCGATGGGGAGCATTCCATTCAATGGCTTGTGGATGAAACGAACAAAGACCCCCGCCGTGGTTACGGGCATGAAAAAGTGTTGACCAGTATTAAGCTGGATGATTTTAGCAGGATAATGCTGGATGAAAAAGGGTATAGCCTTGAGACAGTTCCTGCAAAAGGGGAGCTTGTTTTATTGAAGCCTACAGCAAACTTATCTACCGGTGGCACTTCAGAAGATGTTACCGACCAGGTGCACCCTGCTAATATTTTCATGTGCGAACGCATCTCAAAAATTATAGGATTAGATATTTGCGGTATCGATATTATGGCGCCGGATTTACGTTTGCCCATACATGAAAATGGGGGGGCTGTGCTGGAAGTTAACGCAGCACCGGGTTTCAGGATGCATATTGACCCTGCCGTAGGTATTGCCCGTAATGTGGCAGAACCTGTAATTGATATGCTTTTTCCAAAAGGTGGTACCGGCCGCATACCCATCATCGCCATTACAGGTACTAACGGCAAGACCACCACAACGAGGTTAACAGCACACATTGCCAAAAGCGCCGGTTATAAAGTGGGCTATACTACAAGCGATGGGGTTTACATCCAAAACCAGCTTATGATGAAAGGCGATTGTACCGGCCCCATAAGCAGCACATTTGTATTGCGTGACCCCACCGTTGATTTTGCAGTGCTGGAATGTGCAAGGGGTGGTATTTTAAAAAATGGATTGGCTTTTCAAAATTGTGATATCGCCATTATTACCAATGTCAGCACCGATCATATTGGCCTTGGTGGTATTGACAGTTTGGAACAAATGGCCAAGGTAAAAGCCGTAGTTGCGGAAACCGTTTTTAAACATGGGTATGCTATTTTAAATGCCGATGATGATCTGGTGTATAATATTAAAAACGGCCTGGATTGCAATATTGGCTTGTTTAGTATGGATGAAAATAATGCCCGTATAAAGAAGCATTGTAAAGATGGTGGCCTTGCAGCAGTGTATGAAAATGGATACGTAACCATCATGAAGGGATTATGGAAAATAAGGGTTGCCAAAGTAACTGACATACCAATTACTTACAGTGGCAAAGCGGTGCATAATATCATGAACACGTTGCCGGCAATTTTAGCTACTTACCTGTATAGAAATATAAAAGTAGATGACCTTAAAGAAGCCCTGGCAACATTTATTCCCTCGGCCACACAAACACCCGGAAGGCTCAATTTCTTTAAATTTAAAAACTTTGAATTTCTGGTTGATTTTGCCCATAACCAGGCAGGCTTACAACTGCTTAGTGATTTTTTGGGCAAATTAGATGGCCATCCCAAGGTGGGCATTATAAGCGGCACCGGCGATAGAAGGGATGAAGACATTCGTGATTTGGGAAGAATATCTGCAGGCTGCTTTGATGAAATCATCATTCGCCAGGATAAGCACCTAAGGGGCAGGACTGCCGAAGAAATTGTACAATTGCTGGTAGAAGGGATCAATGATAAAAAGGCATCCGACATACCAGTTACCATAATTTACAATGAAAAAGAAGCGATCATGCATGCTTACAACAATGCTAAACACGGTTCCTTAATAACTGTAATGTGCGATGTTGTGGCAGAGGCGTTGGATATGATAAAAGGGTTAAAAGAAGCAGAAGATAAACTGTAGCTTATTTAAAAAAGGTGCAGGGGAAATTGCTTTTGGCTGTTTTACCTTCATCCCCTAAATTTGCAATCCCAGAAGTTTTTTGGAAATGATTGGGTTATTGTGTAATGGTAGCACTACAGATTTTGATTCTGTCTGTCTAGGTTCGAATCCTGGTAACCCAACCAGCGAGGACAAATCGGTTTTATTACTGATTTGTCCTTTTTTATTTTATGTAAAACCTGCCAGTTTGCCGCATATCCATCTTATTCTTCAGGTTAGCTTTTGAAATAATTTTATTTAAATTCAAGTATTCTCATTTTTACGCCTCTTCCATTGTACAACGCAATAGATTTTATATCTGCTGTTACACAAATTTTTCTTGATGATTGCGACATGTAACTGCTGCCAAAACCCAGTTCTCTTTTTTGTGTGGTACCATTCTTAAAATTAACCATCGCATAAAATTCTTGCTGCGTTGGGGTTACAATAGCTGTTACTTTAGGGTTTATTTCTTTAAACAATTTTATAGAATCAGAATTTTGTGTTACCAAAAAAAGTGATGAGTTATCAGCCATTTCGATTCTTGCCAATGCCTTCGAATCCCCATTGGTAATGAAACCGCTGGATGTTATTTTTTGGGGTATAAAATTTCCTTTTCCATCTCCAAACATTACCAAACCTGCCGAAGCATCGTATCTGCCGGTTACTACTTCGGTTCCGTAAAAATTACCTGTTGCAATCAGGTCAAGGTTTCCATCGTGGTTTACATCTTGTGCCAGCATTCCAAAGATGGGTGCAAACTGTGCTTCGGTTGGTAATGGTTTAATAATAAATTGTTCATTGCCATTATTTTGGAGATAAACAGAATGCAGGTTCTTACAATAAAGGGTTGCCATTCCATCAACATTCATTTTGGATAATAACTGTTCTTTAGATGCCGCTGCATAGGATGCGTATGTTGGAAAATTTTTTCTAAGGGATGGAATTTGGTCTGTAATAAAATCCCAGGAAGCAGCAGGATAATTAATGCCTTGTTGATAGTAAGAAATAATTGGGTCTATACTTCCGTTGGCGTCAAAATCTTTATAACCAACACTCATTGGTTCGGTAACAGATGCTGTGTAGGATGTATTTGTTCCCCAATTTCCAACTACATAATCCATGTCACCATCATTGTCAAAATCGCCACTTGTTATACTTTGCCACCAGCCTTCGCTGTTTTGTAAACCAGTTGCATTGGTAACATCAATAAAACTACTCCCGTTATTTTTAAAAATAGTAATGGGCATCCACTCTCCTGCTATCATTAAATCCGGCTTGCCATCATTATCGAAATCAGTCCAGTTAGCAGTGGTTACCATCCCTATTTTTTTCAGCTTTGGTGCTACTGCGTTGGTAACATCTGTAAATATTCCATTGTTATTTTGCAAAATATAACTCTCTGGTGCCTGCGGATAAAATCCCGGCACATTGCCACCGCCAACAAACAAATCAATATCACCATCGCTATCATAATCGGCACCCACCACACATGATTTACTGGACCGCATTACAGGCAATGCTTTTTCATTTAAAGTAAATTTGCCTTTATCATCGTTAAGGTAAAGCCTGTCCTGGTACTCCGCACTATTGGTATCAAACTCACTCCCACCGCTTACTACATACAAATCTGTATCGCCATCACCATCTGCATCAAACAACAAACAACCTGCATCCTGCGAAAATTGTTTTACAGTATTCAAACTGTCTTCTTTAAATGAACCATTTCTATTCTGCACATAAAATTTACCTACTTGAAAATACATGCCGCCTGCAAAAAAATCATCTAAACCATCACCATTGATATCGCCTATGGCAATGGGTGGCCCATTTTGCGAATACTTTCTGGGTATTAATCTTTCATAATTAAAATCAGTAAACGCTACGTATTTATTTTTATACTGAATATTTAATGAGGCCGGATATATTTCTGTAAAGATTGGTACAGCAAGATTGGTATTTTTTTCATCTTTTTCAGGATTGCTTGTCTTGTAATCAATTGCTATTACCTGATTGGCTTTTACCTTTGTTACTATACTTTTCTTACCATCCGGCCATGATACAATTAGAGTGTCCACAATACTTTGAGTACCCAAACCAAAATGTGCTACCGCTTCTACAGAACTTTCAAAACCTCTTACAATATTTAAATTTCTTGTTTGTATTTGTCCATTATATTTTATATCAATTTTACTGGTAATGGCATCTACATTATTGATTGTACCTTTTAATTTTATCCTTAAATAATTAGCTGCTTTTTTATTTTTTTCTATCGTTGTATTACGATAAATATTGGCCGGTTCATCAATACTGCTGGTTATCAAATCCAGGTCGCCATCATTATCTAAATCTGCATAAGCAGCACCATTTGAATAATTAGGTTTATCAAAACCCCACTGCAAACTGGAATCACCAAATGTATAATCCGCATTATTTTTATAACAGTATGAATGGGTTTTTATGCCGGGCCTTGCAGATAAGCTATCAATTAAAATAGCAAACTGCTTTTTAGGGTCTCCTGTTTTTTTTGCATCGGAGCGGTACTTTACAAAATCAAGATCGGTAATGTTTTTGGGGAAACCGTTGGTTATAAAAATATCCTGGTAACCATCATTGTCCAAATCAGCAAACAACGGCGCCCAGCTCCAGCTTGTTTTATAAATACCTGCAAGCTGGCCAATTTCACTAAATTTTCCGTCGCCCCTGTTTAGCTGCAATGTATTGCGCATGTACTGATAAGAGTAGCCGAGGCCAACAGCTTTGTAAAATTTATCATACTGGCTTGGGCCATACATCAGCATTCTTTCATAGTGTTCATCTGGCAGCATATCTACTGAAAGTATATCAACCAGGCCATCATTATTAATATCCCCCACATCGTTGCCCATTGCAAAGAGGCTGGTATGTTTAAAGTAAGATTTTACTTGTTCTGAAAAAGTACCATCCTTGTTATTGATGTATAAAAGATCGCTGCTGATATAATCGTTGGTTACATAAATATCCTGCCAGCCATCTTCATTAATATCAATAGCGGAAACGCCTAACCCAAAGCCTTCCTCCATTATGCCAGCTTGTTTGGATACGTTTGTAAATAATGGATGCCCCAACTTTTTATCAAAATCATTCCGGTATAACCTGTCGGTATTTTTTGCCGAACCATCTTTTATAACGGGGCTGGCAACGTTGGGTGATTTTTCGAAACCCCCACCGGTTAGCTGGTACATATCCAAATCACCATCATGGTCATAATCAAAAAAAACAGCTTGTACAGATTGCCCTGAATCTGCCAAACCATATTCGTTTGCCATTTCCTTAAAGCGGGGGTTTTTATTTTTATCTAACCCTTCATTTATAAATAATTTGTTTGGATAAATATCTTTTTTCTCCGGCCCACCAACGCTTATGTAAATATCTGATAGCCCATCCTGATTAATGTCCACTACTGATACGCCAAAAGGAAAACCTTTATTGATTACAATGCCACTCCCCGCTGTAATATCTTCAAAATGAAAATTTCCTTTATTGATATATATTTTAACGGCCAAACCTGGAACATAACAGAGATAAATGGTCAACTTTTAATTGGCCATCACGATGGGGCATTTATAATCACAAAAAATAATGCTGCTGAAATTTTAAATAATGCTGCAGGTTTCTGGAATTTCACTTCTGTCTCAGAAGTTTTCCCCGCTCAAAAAATTATTGCAGGTAATTACAAAGGGCTAACGTTCCTTGATTATAAAAATGGTGGCTTTATTTCGCAGCAAAATATCCCGGATTTTAATGAATCAAGCAGGTACGTGGCTACCGATAAATATGATAACATTTGGGTTTCTCATCCATACCATGGCGTTTATAAAATTGCCCCATCGCAGCCGGGAGGGTATATCATACAACTCTTTACCAATAAAAATGGATTGCCGTCAACTTATAATAATCATGTATTTAAAATAAAGAATGAAGTTTTTTTAGCCACAGAAAAGGGGGTTTATATTTACGATGATATCAAAAATATTTTTAAGCCTTCAGAATATTACCGAAGCTTACTGGGCGAACAGAGTTTGCGTTATTTAAAAGAAGATTCATTGGGTAATGTTTGGTTTATTCATGAAAAAAAATTGGGCGTAATTGATTTATCTGGTAAAGCACCTGCATTAATTTATTTACCCGAATTAGAGAACAAACTATTAAGCGGTTTTGAATTTATTTACCCTGTTAATGAAAAAAATATTTTTATAGGTGCAAAAAAAGGTTTCTTTCTTTTAAATTTTGATAAATATAAAAAAAATGTGGCCGCTTTAAAAGCGCAAATAACGATGGTTAAAATAACCGACAAAAAGGATAGTATTTTATTTGGGGGATATCTTCAAGAGATAGGAGAAAAACAAAACAAACAAAAAAATCTGCCACCTGAAATAGAAAATGAATATAAGACTGTCCATTTCGAATATGCATCACCGGTATTTGGCCAGCAAACCAATCTGGAATATAGTTTTAGGTTACTAGGCTTTAATGATAATTGGGCAGAATGGTCTGATAAATCTGAAAAAGAATATACAAATCTGCCAACAGGAGGTTTCAATTTTCAAGTTAAAATACGTAACAATTTTGGGTAGGAGTCTGAGAACGTTGAATATAAATTCATAATCCTTCCTGTTTGGTATAAATCTAAACTTGCAGTTAGTATCTATTTCCTATTCTGTTGTGTAGGCTTATATTGGTTGTATAGATGGCAACGTAATAAATTTTTTAAGCAGCAAACAAAATATGAAAAACAACAAAAACAACAGCAATATTTGCACAGCTTAGAAATAGACAATGCATCCAAAGCACTTATATCACTTAAAAACGAAAAACTTCAAAACGAGATTAATTTCAAGAATTCTGAATTGGCTACATCCGCCATGCACCTTGTGCAAAAAGGAGAATTGCTTAACCGGGTAAAGAATGAACTTACCCAACTTATTAAAGTGCTTGATAACACCAATGGAATAACCGATCTTAAAAAAACGATAAAAGTTTTAATTGAGGATGAAAAAACAGATAAGGACTGGGAAAATTTTATGCATCATTTTGATAAAGTACATAGCGACTTTGTCATTAAAATAAAAGAGAGACATATCGCTTTAAGTGGCAATGATTTAAAGCTATGCGCTTATCTACGTATGAATTTATCGACAAAAGAAATTGCCCAACTAATGAATATATCGATAAGGGGAGTGGAAATAAGCCGGTACCGGCTTAGAAAAAAATTGGGAATTGAAGCACAATCAAGCCTTTTCCAATATCTTATCAACATTGATAAGGCCAAATAATTTGTGGTTTTAATTAAAATAGTTTGATATGATAAATCACTCATTTTTAGGCAATCCTTTAAAGACAATCGTAAGCTAAAAGTATAAAAGGTATTTAATATCTCCGATCTCTACAATACATTTTATCCCTTTTTATAGATTTCCCTATATCCATAAAAAAACCCCCAGCCAATACAAGCCGGGGGTTAATTTAAATAAATATGGCAGCTACCTACTCTCCCGGTTGGAATACCAGTACCATCGGCCATAAGGGGCTTAACTTCTCTGTTCGGTATGGGAAGAGGTGAACACCCTTGGCAAAACCACCATAAGATTTTGCAGGTATTTAGCTATCAGTATTTAATATGAAGACAAGAACAATTGATGTCCCGTAAATCTCTATACTTAATACTTTATTCTAATTACCTTAATAATGTACATATTGGGAAAGTTGTTTTTTAGAGTAAATCAGTATTTATTGTTTGCTTCCTTCTCCCCTTTAGGATGGGGGCAAAAATAAAAAAATAAAGCTTACGGGTAATTAGTACTGCTTGGCTCCGGTGTTACCACCCTTATACCTGCAGCCTATCAACGTGGTAGTCTCCCACGGCCCTTAAAAGTAAACTCATCTTGAGGAAGGTTTCACGCTTAGATGCTTTCAGCGTTTATCCTTGCTGTACGTAGCTACTCTGCATTGCACCTGGCGGCACAACAGATACACCAGCGGTACATACGACCCGGTCCTCTCGTACTAAGGTCATGTCCTCTCAATTTACTAGCGCCCATCACAGATAGGGACCGAACTGTCTTGCGACGTTCTGAACCCAGTTCACGTGCCACTTTAATCGGCGAACAGCCGAACCCTTGGGACCTTCTCCAGCCCCAGGATGTGACGAACCGACATCGAGGTGCCAAACCTTACCGTCGATATGAGCTCTTGGGTAAGATCAGCCTGTTATCCCCAGAGTACCTTTTATCCTTTGAGCGATGGCCCTTCCATACAGAACCACCGGATCACTTTAGCCTACTTTCGTACCTGATCGGCTTGTAAGCCTCACAGTCAAGCTCCCTTATACTAATGCGCTCTATGTACGATTACCAACCGTACTGAGGGAACCTTTGCAAGCCTCCGTTACATTTTAGGAGGCGACCACCCCAGTCAAACTACCCACCATGCACTGTTTCCCGGTAAACCGGGATTAGATTCTAAATGTTTAAAGGTTGGTATTTCAACGACGGCTCCACAATGGCTGGCGCCACTGCTTCAAAGCCTCCCAACTATCCTACACATCAAAAATTCAAAATCAATGCAAAGTTGTAGTGAAGGTTCATGGGGTCTTTCCGTCCCGTGACGGGTAACCGGCATCTTCACCGATACTACAATTTCACCGGGCTCGTGGAGGAGACAGTGTACAACTCATTAGACCATTCGTGCAGGTCGGAACTTACCCGACAAGGAATTTCGCTACCTTAGGACCGTTATAGTTACGGCCGCCGTTTACTGGGGCTTCAGTCAGAAGCTTTGGCTTGCGCCGAACATCCTTCCTTAACCTTCCAGCACCGGGCAGGTATCAGGCTCTATACGTCATCTTACGATTTTGCAGGGCCCTGTGTTTTTGCTAAACAGTTGGTTGTACCATTTTACTGAGACCGACCGAAGTCGGTACGCTTTATCCCGAAGTTACAGCGTTAATTTGCCTAGTTCCTTCTCCACGGCTCACCCGAGCGCCTTAGAATATTCATCCCACCCACCTGTGTCGGTTTGCGGTACGGGCTCCTTATACCATAACTTAGAAGTTTTTCTCGGAGGTCTGATTAGGGCTATTATCAGCTTGGCCGAAGCTTCACTGTACTGTCAGGTTCGACTAACCGTGCGGATTTGCCTGCACAGCCAATATCTACACCCTTTAACGTGCTATTCCGTAAGCACGCAAGCCTTTCACTACCCCGTCACTCCATCGAAGTATAAGCAGGTGTTGGAATATTAACCAACTTGCCATCAGCTTCCCCTTTCGGGTGCGCCTAAGGACCCGACTAACCCTGATCTGATTAACATTGATCAGGAAACCTTGGGTTTACGGCGTTAATGTTTTTCACATTAATTATCGTTACTTATGCCTACATTTTCTTTTGAAACCACTCCAGCAGCGGTCGCCCGCCACCTTCGCCGTTGTTTCAATGCTCCCCTACCGATATACTACCAAGTAGCAATCTTAGAACTTCGGTTCATGGTTTGATGCCCGATTATTTTCCGTGCAGGATCTCTCGACCAGTGAGCTGTTACGCACTCTTTAAATGAATGGCTGCTTCCAAGCCAACATCCTGGCTGTTATAGAAATCCCACCTCGTTTGATCAACTTAACCATGTATTAGGGACCTTAGTTGCTAATCTGGGTTATTTCCCTCTCGGCCATGGACCTTAGCGCCCACAGCCTCACTGCCGCAGATATTTAACAGCATTCGGAGTTTGTCAGGATTTGGTAGGCGGTGAAGCCCCCTAGTCCAATCAGTAGCTCTACCTCTGTTAAACTTCTTAATGCGACGCTGTTCCTAAAAACATTTCGGGGAGAACGAGCTATCTCTCAGTTTGATTGGCCTTTCACCCCTATCCACAGGTCATCACAAAACTTTTCAACGTTTACGTGTTCGGTCCTCCAGTGTGTGTTACCACACCTTCAACCTGCCCATGGATAGATCACAAAGTTTCGCGTCTACCCCCACTGACTATGCGCCCTGTTTGGACTTGCTTTCGCTACGGCTCCGCAACTAAAGTGCTTAACCTCGCCAGTGAGGAGTAACTCGTAGGCTCATTATGCAAAAGGCACGCCGTCACCATTGCTGGCTCCGACCGCTTGTAGGCGTACGGTTTCAGGTACTATTTCACTCCCCTGTCTGGGGTACTTTTCACCTTTCCCTTACGGTACTGGTTCACTATCGGTCTCTGAGGAGTATTTAGCCTTACCGGATGGTGCCGGCAGATTCAGGCAGGATTTCTCCGGTCCCGCCTTACTCAGGGTACCGCTCGTCCCTGATAATTTCTACTTACGTGGCTAT
>CBDFMT010000004.1:0-3955000 GCA_965249755.1 Ferruginibacter sp. | reverse complement strand
TCAAATAACCCGACGAAGAAGAACTATAAATTTTTTTATCCAGCTTAACGTAAAAGGGTTGCCTGTTATCTGTTTGTATGTAAACGAAGTGGTTTTGCTGCGCTTGAACACCCATGACGAAGAGCAATGCAATTGTAATAACGGTTAAATTTTTATACTTCATTTTGGGGTTAACTTAATTTGCAAAACTAATTATTATGCCCATCCTTTTACCATTTGTACAAAAAATGGTATTGGTTTAACAGCACTACCATTAATTTTAGGGTTCATTAAAAATTTTGTATGAAGAAAATGATGTTTTTGCTTGCAGCGGTTGCAGGCATCTATACAGCGCAAGCCCAAATGACGGATGCGCCTGCTGATACTTCCTGGAAGAAAATTTACCGGGGAAGCTACCCTAAAATAAATGACCTTGTTCACACCAAGCTTGAAGTAACTTTTGATTACAGCAAAGCCTGGATGTATGGCAAAGAGTGGCTTACGCTTAAGCCCCATTTTTATGCAACAGATACACTTACCCTTGATGCAAAAGGAATGGATATAAAAGAAGTGGCCATGATGAAAGGTGCAGCTAAAACCAATTTAAAATACCATTACGACAGTGCCCAACTTTTTATTACACTCGACCGGGTTTACAAAGGGCAGGAGAATTATACCCTCTACATTAACTATACATCAAAGCCGGACGAGTTGAAAGCTGAGGGAAGTGCGGCCATTACTGAAGCAAAGGGCCTATACTTTATTAACCCGAAAGGAGAAGATAAAGATAAGCCTACCCAAATATGGACGCAAGGCGAAACAGAAGCCAACAGCGCATGGATGCCTACCATTGACAAGCCCGACCAAAAAAGTACGGAAGAAATATACATGACCGTGCCGGCAAAATATGTTACCCTAAGCAACGGCCTATTAATAAGCCAAAAGAAAAATACAGATGGCACCAGAACAGATTACTGGAAAATGGATTTACCCCATGCGCCATATCTTTTTTTTATGGGCGTTGGCGATTTTGCGATAGTGAAGGACAAGTATAAAACAATGGCAGTTGATTACTATGTCGAAAAACAATACGAACCCGTAGCCAGAAAAATATTTGGTAATACCCCCGAAATGATTGGCTTTTACGAGAAGATATTGGGCGTTCCTTATCAGTGGCCTAAGTATGACCAGATTGTTGGGCGTGACTATGTTAGTGGTGCCATGGAAAATACATCTGCCACACTTCACCAGGAAAGTGCTTACCAAAATGCCAGGCAGCTTACAGACGGCAATGCATGGGAAGAAACCATTGCCCATGAACTTTTTCACCAATGGTTTGGCGACCTGGTTACTGCAGAAAGCTGGAGCAACTTAACCGTTAATGAAAGCTTTGCCAACTACAGCGAATTTCTTTGGAACGAACATAAATACGGCAAAGATGCTGCGGACGAACATAACCTTGAAGACATGCAGGGCTACCTGCAAAGCGGAAGCGACAAGAAAGACCTCGTTCGTTTTTATTATGCTGACAAGGAAGATATGTTTGATGCCGTTAGTTATAACAAAGGTGGCCGCATTTTAAACATGCTGCGTACCTATGTTGGGGATGATGCTTTTTTTAAATCGCTAAATAATTATTTAACCACCAATAAATTTAAAACCGGCGAGGCTGCTCAACTAAGGCTAGCATTTGAAGAGGTAACCGGGCAAGACCTGCACTGGTACTGGAACCAATGGTATTATGGCAGCGGGCACCCTAAGTTAAAAATTGATTATGCCTATGATGATGCCGCCGGAAAAGCAAGTGTAATTATTGAACAAACACAAAAGACAGACAAAATTTTTCGCTTGCCGATGAGTATTGATGTATACAACGGTGCCACAAAAACAGCTTATAAAGTGTGGGCGCAAAACAAAATTGATACATTCACTTTCAATTACACCAGGCACCCCGATTTAATAAATGTTGATGCAGACAAAGCAACCCTCTGCGAAAAAACGGATACTAAAACAGCGGAGAATTTTGTTCACCAGTATAAAAATGCGCCACTTTATTTAGACAGAAAAGAAGCCATTGATTATTTCGCTAAAAAGAATATGCCCGAGCTTATGCTTGGCCTTAAAGATAAATTTGCAGGCTTGCGAAAACTAACTGTTGACAGGATTACTAAATCTACCCTGGCTAAAAACCCGGATGCCATTAAGGAAATAGCTGCGATGGCCAAAAATGAAAAAGACAAGAAAACACAAGCTGCGGCCTTGTCTTTTTTAGCGGCTACCGGCGATGCACAGTACCAGCCCCTGTTTACAAAATATATTGCAGATTCATCTTACAGTGTTGCCGGTGCGGCATTAAAAGGGCTCAGCAACTTACAACCTGGCAAAGCATATGAACTTGCAAAAACATACAGTGCAGATGCCAAAGGGGCGTTAGGCGATGCGGTTAGCCAAACACTGATTACGCAAGGCACAGAAGCAGACTTTGACTTTGTTGCCAAACTGTATAATGACGCACCACCCAACCAGGAAAAGGTGGGTATGACGGATGGATTTTTATCTTACCTGGCCAAAGTGAACGATGTTGCAAAAATTAAAAAAGGGCTCGATAATGTTTTTAAATTCAGGAATATGATACCTGAGCAGTACCGCAGTTTTGTTGACCCCTCTTTTAAAAAAGGTTTTGACAAACTTATTAAAGCGAAGGGCAGCGATATTGAAACGTATATTAATAATGGAATGAAATAATTGATCCACGCATTTTGAAAAAGAGGCTGTACCCTTACGTTGGCGCAGCCTCTTTTTTATGTTTTATCCAGCCTGCACTGATGGCAAATTTGCTGTTGCAGTTTATAAAAAGGTTAATACTATATGGTCCCACTCTGCTGCCAGATCTGTAACAGGCATCGCTTTGTTAGCCTTGCGGTACCAGTAAGCTGCATTGGGATTATCGCCTTCCTTCCGGTGCAGGTAAGCATGCACCCATGCTGCGTTTTTATCTTCAAGGTGCTCAATAATTTCATGTGCTTTTTGCCAGTTGCCCTTTGCATCGTACCATAAAGCCTGCAGGTGCACTGATATAAATGGAGGGGGAAAATCATCGCTTGTTGTTTGCCTGAAAATTGTTGCGTTCATAATGGTATATTTAACTTGATAGTGACCTATTATAAAGTACGCATTTTACCATTGACTTACAGCATTATTTTTACATTATTATTGAAATATTCTTTTTTTAAAACCTGCTTCAGTTTTTACTTTGCAGCATTTGTGGTTAATTAGAATGCTGTAAAACACAACGCTAATCACTGGCATATTATCTGTAACAGACAGGCAAATTTTTGTATGTACAAAAGATGTTTTAATTCCATTTTATTTTTACCGCTAATCCCTTTATGTATGTTCAGTTGTTCTACCATCCCCAAAGGTGCAACCGTGGTTAAGCCTTTTTATAAAGAAAAGTATTTAGGCAAATGGTATGAAATTGCCCGTATGGATTTTAAGTTTGAAAAGGGCCTCAGCAACACCACGGCTGAATATTCTTTAAAGGATGATGGGAAGATAAAAGTAGTAAACCGTGGATTTAACACCTCAAAAAATAAAGCCGCAGAGTCTGTCGGCAAAGCAAAGTTCAGGAACGGTGAAAAAGAAGGTGCTTTAAAGGTTTCCTTCTTCGGGCCGTTTTATGCGGCTTACAATGTTATTGCTATTGATGAAGGTTACCGCTGGGCGTTGGTTGCAGGCAAAAACACCAGATATTTATGGCTGTTGTCAAGAGATAAAAAAATGCCTGAAAACATCAAAGCATCCTATCTTAAAAAAGCAACGGAAACAGGCTACGATACCAGTAAACTTGTGTGGGTAAAGCAGGATTAATTCAAAAGCATTAACAATAATTTATAAAAGTGCCGTATTGCTTTTTTGATTTAAAAACATCTGATTAAAAAGGCTATTTTAAATGCTTTTATTATGAAAGATATTTTTACATCAATGGAAATATTGCTGGTGGCCAATACAAAATTTTCTTCCCGTGAATTTTTAGGGAAGAATGAAAACAAGCCATCAAACAACAACGGCCAACATCATAAATTTGCAGAAGCCTGCTGGAATGGAATGATACCGGCTATGCTGCCAGAATTTTTTAATGAAGCCAATCCAAAGTTAATTACCATGTGGCAGGTGGAAGAATGCAGGCATATATTGTATGTAAACATGGG
Organism: Ferruginibacter sp.; assembly: GCA_965249755.1. Lineage (GTDB taxonomy): Bacteria > Bacteroidota > Bacteroidia > Chitinophagales > Chitinophagaceae > Ferruginibacter. Next base: position 3,950,810 of record CBDFMT010000004.1, on the reverse strand, counting down.
TGAAGAAAATAACACCCCCGACCCTGCATTTACCATAAACCCTTTTGCATTTTTAAGAAACCTGCAGCAAAATTAAACGGCATGCTTTTAGACATTTAAAAACTATTAACATTTACAAACCAACTTTTGGAACCCTTATTGCGTATTAGTGTAGTGAACGGTACAAACAATAAAATAAAGATTTTCTCATAAGCAGTTAGTTTTGGTAAACGGCCCCGATTTCTATCGGGGCTTCTTTTTTTTGACCCTTTGGGTCTTATTCATTGTAACAATTTCGATATTTCTTATGAAATCCTACCGACAGGTTTTCTCCAATAATATTTAACCACACACATTAGACTTTAGAAAGTTAAATCATGGTATATCTGCTTACCTCATTTGACAGAAACATGCTTTCCTTTTTTGCTGTCCATCTGCAAACTTTTAAGATTTAGCCAAAATATTTAATCGCCACCTTCCCAACCCATCGTCCCATATCAACAGGTACTGCATTCCCAATTAACCGATAAGAACTTCTGTTGTTCTCAAAATGAAAATCATCTGAAAAGCCCTGTAGCCTTGCATATTCACGTACCGAAAATGGCCGTAAGCCAAGTGGGGCAGCTTTATCTTTTACAAGCCTTGTGCTTAAATCTTTGGAGTAATGGGCTACGCATGTTGGAGCAAAAGCGTTAGGCAAATCAGGATCAACAATAATGGGTAAATCCCTGTAGCCCCCTTTGATTCTTTTGATTACGTACCCCGGCATTGGCACATTTGGATTATGCTCTAATAAGTTTTTGAGAGAAGTTGGTTTATATTTTTGCGTTGGTGCAGTAATGTTATAGGGCTTTCTCGTACCAATTAGGATAAGTCTTTTTCTCTTTTGCGGCAGCCATAACAAAGCATCAACCGGACAAAAAACATTTACATAATAATCCGGCAGTTTAGTCATTGCTTCCATTACAACTTTAAATTTTTTCATACCGGGTACATTTTCAACAATGTACATTTCTGGCTTTTCAATGGCAATGTGCCGGAAGAAATGAAGGAATAAATCATCACCTGTACGGGTGCCGTGAATGTCTGCAATGGGAGAATATTTTGTGCATGGGTAAGTACCTACAATGATATCTGTTTGCGGTTGTTCTAAAACTGTTTTGTCCTTAATGTCTGCCGTTAAAATAGCATGAGAAAAATAGTGACTGTTCATCTTCATGCAATCTGTTGCCTCCAGATCAAGGTCGAGGGATTGGATAATATTTACCCCTGCCTGCATCAATCCAACCTCCATTCCTCCGCAACCAGAGAAGTAACCTTTAGCTGTAGGTTTGTACATTACTGTGATTAGTTTTAATTAAAGTGAGGTGATTTTATCCTTTAAAAATCTCGTCCATGTGAAATTGTAGAAAGTCCTTTTTGGGATAATATTTTTTAGGCAACTTAATCTTTGAACCAACTAATGCTGCAAAATATTTTTTATGGTAATCTGTTTTTTGTTTCTTTTTAAGGTCAGCAGATAATAGAATTTCAAACTTTTCTGTAATGCCGATATACCCTTTATCATAAGCCCGGTCGTAAAATGAAGAAAGGCAAATACCATTTTCAGGGTTCAGTCTTTCTTCTTCTTTTTTCGCCCACGGCATAATGTGACTTGCTACCAAAAGGTCTGGAATATCAATTCCGGTAATGGCACATTTAGTTGAATAATTAGCCAATACTATTTGCCGGAACACGTTTTGGTTTACCCGGGTTTTTACTTCCCGTATTTTGTATTCGCCTTTAAGGTGCTCTGTGCCTTTTAATAAATCCTGAAATTTATCTTCAATAGCAACGTGTTCTTTTTGTGCCAGGATCCTTTCACTTTCAAAAAGCAACTCATCTTTGTTATTGATAAACTCATTCCAAATCGGTTCAACTTGTTTTCTTCCTCCGGGCAAACCCCCAATACCTCTTTGTTGGTGATAAGGATCTACACTTGCAAAATTATTTAACCTCATAGCAATGGAGCCTGGTGTACGACTGATCAAACTGGCCAGTTCAATTATTTTTGGATTGCCAGAATGCAGCTTTCCAAACTCTAATTTTAAATAAAGATTTAGTGCAAGGATCAATTCATCTCTTGTCCAAAGATTTTGTTTGGCCATCTTATTGATTTAAGTAACGGGACTGTCTATGTATCAATTTAAAGAAGCAATAGTACACTTTCATAACTTTACTACATTGGCTTTTAAGTCACGTTTTTGATTTTACAAACGTATCTTATTATTCTGGGCTAAACGGTATGTTTTGGAACACATTTAAACCAATGAGATAAAACTGGATTGCACAACAAAAGCCCAGATTATGCTATACCGTAAAAGTGTGCGACGCCACCGCAGCTAAATAGCAGTTCAACTGTTAGGTGCCAAAATATTTTTTACCAGTTGTTGCAATGTGGCCTGTTGTTTTTGGGGCTTTAAATCGCACTCCCAAATTACAATTACACGCCAGCCTGCATGCAGCAGTGCGGCCTGTGCATGGGCATCCCGGGCTATGTTACCATTAATTTTAGTAAGCCACCAATCAGTACGGGTTTGTGGCTCCTTGTAGTATTTGCAGTTGGCATGGCCATGCCAAAAACAGCCATTGATAAAGAGAAGTGTTTTATATTTTGGCAAAACAATATCAGGCTTGCCGGGCAGTTTTTTATCATGTAACCGGTAGCGGTAACCCTGCGCATGCAAAAAGGTACGCACCAGCATTTCGGGCCCGGTATTCTTTGCTTTTATGCGGCCCATATTGTAGCTACGGGTTGCTTTGCTGTGCACATCTGCCATGGGCAAAAGTTCATCAAAATCACTGCCAGGGTTGTTGCGGCATGTTTGTAATTGGCGTAAACAACTTGGCCAAAAGTATGTTTATTAAAGTTTGCCGGTTGGTGTACTGCGTAATATTTTTTAAGCCTTGGCGCCTGTTGTAAATATGTAAAAATATTTTGGCACTATAATCGTCTCAGCCGTAAAGTGGCGGCCTGTTTACGGGCTGCTTATAAGCCGTTAACACTCATTTTAAATACGCTGTTTTCATGTATCTTAAAACTGTTTTTTTATATGTTTTACTGGCGGCTTCTTTACAAATTGTAACCGCCCAGGACAACTGGCAGCTGAAACAAAATAAGGAGGGCATAAAAGTGTATACCAAAAATTTGGAGAACTCCCCTTTTAAGGCCATTAAAACCGAGTGCACCATTGATGCCACTCTAACGGCAATAACCGCTGTGCTGCTGGATATACCCGCCGGCACCGACTGGGTGTATGCCACCAAAAAATGTGTGGTGCTAAAGCAACTTTCGGCAACGGAAGTGTACTACTACTCCGAAGTAAATATTCCGTGGCCGGTTAGCAACCGGGATTTTATTGTACGCATAAGGGTATCGCAAAATGATAAAACAAAAGCGGTAACCGTTGCCGGTGATAACTTCCCTGCTTATTTACCGGTTAATAAAAACATTGTACGCATACCGCAATCGGTAAGTAACTGGTATATTGAGCCGGTGGGTACCAGCCAGGTTAAAGTGGTGTACACATTACAGGTAGACCCTGGCGGCACTGTGCCTGCGTGGCTTATAAACCTGTTTGCGGCCAGGGGCCCTTTTGAATCTTTTAAAAATTTACGTACCCAGGTAAAAAAGGCAGCCTATACACAGGCACGGCTTTCCTTTATAAAAAACTGATTGCTTTTATTAATCCTGATTAAGGGGCATTTTTCGGCTGCCTTATGATGATGCCGGGCGTACCGCTAATCAGGTTCAACTTACCAGGTCCGTTACCGGATTGCCAAGTTGATTTTTATCTACAACCCACAAAGGCTTTTCTTTTTGCCAACAAAAATTTCCACGTTTTTTATTGCTGTTGTATGTAAACCGCCTGATGTTTTTGCATGCTGGCATGGCATGGTATGTGGAACCTGTAGCCTATTGATACACTATTAAAAAGTATAATTATGCAACAACAACAAACAGGTACCGAAGTATTGGAAAACCCACTGGAGCAATATGCCAAACCACCTTACAGCGATGAGCAGCAGGAAGCGCCGGGGCTTGATGCAGACATGGGCACACAGGCCGACCATGGTGAAGAAAGTTATAAAGGCTCCGGCAAACTTACCGGCCGCAAAGCCATCATTACAGGCGGCGATTCTGGCATTGGCCGTGCGGTTGCCATTGCCTTTGCAAGGGAAGGTGCAGATGTGGCCATTGCATACCTTAACGAAGACGGAGATGCCCGTGAAACCGCAAAGTATGTAGAAGAAGCCGGACGAAAAGTATTGCTGATGCCTGGTGATATTACCCAGGAAGCGCATTGCAAAAAGATTATTGAACAGACCGTAGCTGAGTTTGGGGGACTGGATATTTTGGTGAACAATGCTGCTTTTCAAATGAGCCACCAATCGCTGCAGGAGCTTACTGCAGAAGAACTGGACCGTACTTTTAAAACAAATATTTATGCTATGTTTTACCTGTGCAAAGCTGCGGAGCCGCACCTTAAACCGGGCAGCACCATTGTAAACACCACATCAGTAAATGCCTACCGGCCTTCGCCCGGGCTGCTTGCGTATGCTGCCACAAAGGGTGCAATACAAAATTTTTCGAGTGGCCTTGGGCAGTTATGGGCAGAGAAAGGCATACGGGTAAACTGCGTGGCACCCGGCCCTGTGTGGACACCGCTTATACCTTCGACAATGGATGGCGAAAAGGTAAAAAACTTTGGTAAAGACACGCCATTGAAACGGGCAGGCCAGCCTGCAGAACTTGCACCGGCTTATGTGTTTTTGGCCGGCAAGGATAGCAGCTATATGGTGGGCTCTACAGTTCAGGTTACCGGTGGCACACCAACAATATAACTATGCGGTAAGTTGCTTTATGAAGGTAAATGGTAAATGTTGTCAGTAAAGCATTTGTTAGTGCCGGGCATTGGTTGTTGATATTGCCCATTTTTACCAAAGTTTAAATTAACAAAACTGTAATTGAAGTATCCTTGATGTAGAAGTGTGTGGCTGTACTTTTGAAAACAGAAATACATTACTACAACCAACTTTATTAAAAACATGAAACCGAACAGGATTTTCAACAGGGCATTTTTGATAGCAGCCCTTATCTTTTTTTGCACTCCCTTAATAACTTCAGCACAAACCAAACAGGAAAAACTGATGGCAGGCAGCAAAGATGCCAGGGCCTCTTTTATAAAAGCAGATAAGCTGATGAAAGGTTTATTTAAGGACTCTTACGCTTATGCGATATTCCCCAGCATTGGCAAAGGTGGCATTGGTATTGGCGGCGCAACCGGTAATGGTATTGTGTATGAGAATGATGAGGCGACAGGCACTGCCAACATGGTGCAGGTAAGTATTGGTTTTCAGTTTGGCGGGCAAGCTTACAGAGAAGTGATTTTTTTTGAAAATGAAGAAGCCCTGGATAAATTTAAAAACAATAAACTGAAATTTGCCGCACAAGCCAGTGCAGTGGCTGCAACAGAGGGTGCAAGTGCCAATGTAAAATACAGCGAAGGGGTGTTGGTATTTACGCAGCAAAAGGGTGGCCTTATGTACGAGGCTTCCATCGGTGGCCAAAAGTTTACTTATAAATCACTGGAAGAAAAAGAGGCGGAAGAAGATAATTAATGCGCCTTTAAGATGGGCAAAGATTTAGATTATTTCCCTGTTAAAACTAAATAAAACAAACTCACAGCCTAAAAAGATGTGAGCTTGTTTTATTTAAAAAGCTTGCGGTATTTACACAGCCTGTGCTGCTGCAAATTCCCTGCGTATGATGTTTAATGCACCGCCTGCTTTAAACCATTCTATCTGCTGTTCATTGTAAGTATGGTTAACCAGGATGGTTTCTATGGTACCATCGGCGTGGTTCAACACCAGGTGCAATGCCTTATTTGGCGCAAAAGAAGTTAGGCCCTCAATGTCTAGAATATCATCTTCCATTATTTTATCGTAATCTTCTTTTGTGGCAAATGTTAGCGCCAGCATACCCTGCTTTTTTAAATTGGTTTCGTGTATGCGTGCAAACGATTTTACCAGTACTGCACGTACACCCAGGTGGCGGGGTTCCATAGCTGCATGTTCCCTTGATGAACCTTCACCATAATTTTCGTCGCCCACTACAATAGTGCCAATGCCAGCGGCTTTATAAGCCCTTTGTGTGTTTGGCACTGTACCGTATTCGCCGGTAAGCTGGTTTTTTACAGCATCGGTTTTTTCGTTAAAAAAGTTTACGGCACCTATCAGCATATTGTTGCTGATGTTATCAAGGTGCCCCCTGAATTTTAACCATGGGCCGGCCATACTGATGTGGTCTGTGGTGCATTTTCCTTTTGCCTTTATCAGCAATTTCAGGCCTTTTAAATCGGTGCCTTCCCATGCGGCAAATGGGTCTAACAACTGCAGCCTTTTACTTGTTGGTGAAACCAGTACCTGCACATGGCTGCCATCTTCGGCAGGTTGCTGAAAGCCGGCATCATCCACATCAAAGCCTTTGGGGGGCAGTTCAAAACCGGTAGGCGGATCAAGCTTTACCTGCTCGCCTTTATCGTTGGTTAAATAATCTGTTAATGGGTTAAAGCCCAGGTTACCTGCAATGGCCATAGCGGTTACAATCTCCGGACTGCCTACAAATGCGTAGGTATTGGGGTTGCCATCTGCACGTTTTGCAAAGTTGCGGTTAAAGGAATGCACTATGGTATTCTTTTCTGCCTTCTCTGCCCCCACCCTTGCCCACATACCAATACACGGGCCGCAGGCATTGGCAAATACGGTAGCACCAATTTTATCAAACACCCCTAAAAAACCATCCCGTTCAATGGTAAAACGCACCTGCTCACTGCCAGGGGTAATCGTAAATTCTGAGTGCAGCTTAAGGCCTTTTTCGCTTACCTGTTTTGCCAGGCTTACCGCCCTGCTGATGTCTTCGTAAGAGGAGTTGGTGCAGCTTCCTATTAAGCCCACTTCAATTTTTGTTGGCCATCCGTTTGCGGCAGCAGCTTCTTTCATTTTAGAAATAGGCGTTGCAAGGTCTGGCGTAAATGGCCCGTTTAAATGCGGCTCTAAAGTATTCAAATCAATTTCAATCACCTGGTCAAAATAGGCTTCGGGGTTAGCATACACTTCTTCATCACCTGTTAAATGTTCAGCAATTAAATCGGCGGCGCCTGCAATATCATCCCTTCCGGTTGCTTTTAAATACCTGCCCATGCTGGCATCGTACCCAAATAAAGAAGTGGTTGCACCAACTTCGGCACCCATATTACAGATGGTTCCTTTACCCGTACAACTCATGCTGGTAGCGCCCTCACCAAAATATTCCACCACGGCACCGGTACCCCCTTTAACGGTTAAAATACCGGCCACTTTTAATATCACATCTTTAGGTGCTGTCCAGCCGCTTAGTTTTCCGGTTAACTTTACACCAATTAATTTGGGCATTTTTAATTCCCATGCCAGGCCTGCCATTACATCACAGGCATCTGCACCACCCACCCCAATCGCTATCATTCCAAGGCCACCGGCATTAACCGTATGGCTGTCTGTACCAATCATCATCCCACCGGGAAAAGCGTAGTTCTCCAACACCACCTGGTGAATAATACCTGCACCGGGTTTCCAAAAACCTATGCCATATTTGTTGCTTACAGAAGCTAAAAAATCATACACTTCACTGCTTTCATGCACCGCCCTGTCGAGGTCTGTTTTGCTGTTGATTTTTGCTTCAATCAAATGGTCGCAATGCACCGTAGAGGGTACAGCCACTTTTTTTCTGCCGCTTTGCATAAATTGTAAAAGGGCCATCTGTGCTGTTGCATCCTGCATGGCAACACGGTCCGGCGCAAAATCAACATAACTTTTTCCACGGTCGTAAGCCACTGTTGCATCGCCCTGCCAAAGGTGGGCATACAATATTTTTTCCGTAAGTGTTAATGGTTTGTTTACTGTTTTACGGGCTGCATCAATCCGGCTTCCAAAACCGGCGTACAGCTTTTTAATCATTTCAATGTCAAACGCCATGTTGATTGTTTTTATATTGTAGAATGTGGGCCAATTAGCCGGAAGGATAATATTTTTACCAGCGGTAACCGGCCTGATTGGCTGCAAAATTACAGAAAATGATTTTAAGGAAAGGCATCAAACTTGCGTGCAGGTTTAGGGATAAATAAATTATATTAGCAGTATGAAACGTTTGAAACATTTTATTGAATGGCATGTGTTTGGCGTTTGCAGTGCCATCGGCGATAAGATGGGCATCGCCACCTCCACCATCCGAAAAAATTTTATTTACATTTCCTTTCTTACTATGGGATCCCCTGTTATTATTTATTTGTTCGTGGCGTTTTGGATGAATATAAAGCGGTACATCCTTAATGCTCGGCGCAACCCTTTACGGTACCTTTAATCATTTCTTTTCCGTTTTTAACTGTGTTCATGATTGTATTAAATATCAATCATACAGATTATTCATTATTGCTGAGCGACCTTGCTGCGGTATTTAATATCCCTTACAATGGAGATGATTTTCTTGTTGTTCCGCAGCAGGCCGGTAAAGGTTTTATAAAAATTTTAAAGTTGTTTGATGAGCTGCAGGTGATGCTTGCAGATGTTTCTTTTAAAAGCCCCCTGCTTACAAAAAGGGAACACAGCGATACCCGTTATTTTATTTTACATTTTGATGATGTAAATATTACGGATACTGCCAAACTTAAAGTAGATGGGGAAACACTGCAAAAAACAAATACCCGCCATGCAGTGGCCAGGCTTACCAGCAACATGTTTGTAAATACAGAGGAGCTGCCGGCCAATCTTTACATACACTCTATTAAAATTTTGATGACAGAAAAGTGGCTGCGCAAGTACCTTGGCCTTTCTGGAGATGAATATGTTTTGCAAAAATACCTGTCGTTAAAAACAGAGAGTTTTGATATAGAGACGCTCGATGAAACCTACATGGGTTTGATGCAGGATATTTGGGGCGTTCCTAAAGATGACCCTTTACAAAATATATTTTTACAGAACAGGGTAACTTTGCTGATAGAACGTTTTTTTACCAGGCTGCACGATAAAAGCCGGCTCTTGCAAGGCAGGTTTAGTTTATCAGAAGATGAAGTACAAAGGCTGATTAAAGTAGAGCAGTTGCTCATTAGTAATTTTAATGAACCGCCGCCAACAATTGAAGCATTTTCAAAATTGGTTTCCATGAGCACTACCAAACTAAAGAAAAGTTTTAAAGGTATTTATGGGGATAGTATTTACGCTTATTATCAAAAGATGCGCATGCAAAAAGCCAAACAACTTTTACAAACAGGAAAGTATACCGTTGGCAAAACAGCGCAGGCAGTGGGGTATTACAATGCCTCCAACTTTATAACGGCCTTTAAAAAACAATTTAATGTTTCACCAGGCGAACTAACCGGGAATTAGAAAGGCTGTCCGCTTCAATTTATAATCATTGTTCACTTTTTTATATAAATATACTGACCATGCTACTTACCTGCACAGCCTTGCTGCGGCACTTAAAACCCCTGTAACCGATAACATTTTATGGCTGCCACCTTCAATTGGGAACGGCTATATTAAAGTGGTAATACTTGCAAATGGGCTGCAGGTATTGATTAATGAAACAGTGATTAATGTAGACATTCAATTCATCAGGGAAGCAACAACTTTCCGGCGTACACCCTTCGGTTTGACCAGGTACAAAACCTTAAAAACCTTACCATAAATATTGATGATGATGTGCCGAAAGAAAGCCATGGGTATTATTATTCCGGCGCTTTTTTAACAGACTCCTTATCCTCTTTTAGCCATACCACCAATGCCGGTATTGAAGACCGTTGCATCAATATTTATTTTACGGAAGAATGGTTCAATACATTTTCAGGAGTTAAAACAACGGATGATTTTTTTCAGCAATACCTGTCGTTAAAAACAGCCGCCCTGAATTTTGAAATTCTAAATATTGAATACCGGGAGCTGATGGAAGAAATATTTTTCTTGCAGCCCAATCATCCTGTTTATAAAACGGTGCTGCAAAACCGGTTAATGCTTTTGCTTGAAAAGTTTTTAAGGAGCCTCTACAACAAGAAAATAAACCCTGCAAAAAACAACAGTGAAGAAGCAGACCTGCAAAAGTTAATGCAGGTAGAAGCGATACTGGTAAAGGACTTATCTGTTACGCCACCTGCAATACCAGCGCTTGCAAAAGTTGCCATGATGAGCGAGACAAAACTAAAGTTGGCATTCAAAAAATATTATGGGTTAAACCTTTACGAATATTACCAAAAAAGCAGGATGCTTAAAGCCCGGCAATTATTAAAAAAGCGTACACAATCTGTAAAAGAAGTAGGGCTGCAACTTGGGTTTCAAAATTTAAGCAACTTCACTATTGCTTATAAAAAAGCGTTTAATGTTTTGCCCAGCAATGTTTAAAAATAAAAAATTAAAACTTTTGCGGTTAGGATTGTGTCGTTTTAAGGCATCCGCAAAAAGCTTGCAAATGTACCTTTACACTACAAAATGTAAGCAATACATTTATTCCCGTTTTATCTTCTTTTCCTATGGCTTTGTGTAATAATTATAACACATTTTTACCCTTTATTAAACTAGTTAACTAATCCCGATTACCCTCGGGATTTTTTATTAAATGCAGGTAACAAAGCAGGTTTCATTTAAACAACCGCTGCTCTCAACTTCACTAACTTTTCAAGCAGTGGTTCCAGCAAATCCAATCGCAGCATGTTGGCACCATCACTTTTGGCAACAGATGGGTTGGGGTGTGTTTCAATAAAAAGGCCATCTGCCCCGGTAGCAATGGCCGCTTTGGCAATAGTTTCTATCAGTTGTGGGTTACCACCCGTTACACCACTGGTTTGGTTAGGCTGCTGAAGGCTATGGGTACAATCCATAACCACAGGCACTTTATGTTCTTTCATCCAGGGGATGTTCCTGTAGTCCACCACCATATCCTGGTAACCAAAAGTGTTGCCCCTTTCTGTTAGCATAACTTTATTATTGCCCGCATTTTTAATTTTTTCCACCGCAAATTTCATAGAAGGGCCGCTAACAAACTGGCCTTTTTTTACATTTACTATTTTGCCTGTAGCTGCAGCTGCAAGCAGCAAATCTGTTTGCCTGCAAAGAAAGGCGGGTATCTGAAGTATATCAACATAACCTGCTGCCATTGCAGCTTCTTCATGCGCATGTATATCGGAGGTAACGGGCAACTTATATTTTTCTCCCGTTTTTTTTAAGAGGCTAAGGGCTTCCATATCGCCGATGCCCGTAAATGAATTGCCACTTGTGCGGTTAGCTTTACGGTAAGATGCTTTAAACACACAGGGTATGCCCAGCCGCTTACAAATAGTATATACTTTATCGGCTACTTCCATTACCAAATCTTCCCCCTCCACTACGCATGGCCCGGCTATTAAAAAAAAACTGTTAGGGTCATATTGCTGCGGGGCAAAAAGGTCTTGCAAATAATTTTCCATGGCGCAAATATACAACAGGCATTATAAGCAAATTTTACATGGTGCTGTCGCCAATTCGAAATATAAACTGTAATCTTTAAAGCAATGCTGCAGTTATTTTTTGGTAAGATAAAGGGCTTATAAATACAATTAGTGCAATCATCATATTTAAAAATAAATAGCTGTGGTACAAAAGGCGATGGCCCCGGTTGCTTTTAAAAAAACCTCGTTTAACCCGTACATTTGTTTGCAACAACCGGCTATAAAAAATGATAAAAGAAAAAATTTTAGTGATTGGTGCAAGCGGGCAGATCGGCGTTGAGCTCACCCTTGCATTGCGTAGTATTTATGGCAACAGCAATGTTGTGGCCAGCGATTTAAGGGAAGAAAATGAATTGCTGAAAGGTACAGGGCCTTATGTTAGTATGGATGTGATGAACAAGGAAATGCTGCACGTGCAGGTGATACGGCAAAACATAACACAGATTTATTTGCTGGCCGCCATTTTATCTGCCACCGGCGAAAAGAACCCAAACCTTGCATGGAGCCTTAACATGCAGAGTTTATTAAACGTACTGGATATTGCAAAAGAAGAAAAAATACATAAGGTTTACTGGCCCAGCAGCATTGCGGTTTTTGGCCCAACATCACCTAAAAAAAATTGTCCGCAGCAAACCATTATAGAGCCTACAACAGTGTATGGCATCAGTAAATATGCCGGGGAGTTCTGGTGTAATTATTACCACCACCGGTGGGGGCTCGATGTGAGGAGCATCCGGTATCCGGGCTTGATCAGTTATAAAAGTGCACCTGGTGGCGGCACTACAGATTATGCAGTAGAAATTTTTCATGAAGCCATTGAGGAAGAAAAGTACACCTGCTTTTTAAGGGAAGATACTTACCTGCCCATGATGTACATGCCGGATGCGATTAAAGCAACCATCAAACTTATGGAAGCACCAGAGAAAAATATCAGCATCCGCACTTCGTATAATATCTCCGGAATGAGTTTTTCGCCAAAAGAAATTACGGCGGAAATAAAAAAGCATATACCAGATTTTAGCATTCAATACCAACCCGATTACCGGCAGCAAATTGCGGATAGCTGGCCGCAAAGCATTGATGATACCACTGCCAGAAATGACTGGGGCTGGCAAGAAGATTATGACCTGATAAAGATGAGCAAAGACATGCTGGACAACTTAGCAATTACATAATTTAAAGTTGTATCCGTTAGCATAAAATTAACAGCCTATCCTTTTGGCAATGAAGCTATCCAACTGTACATTTGCATTGAATAAAACCAACTGAAAATGAAACAATTGATCGTATGTACCGCAGTAGCCATGGCCTCTTTTAATACAGCCAATGCGCAAGACCATAATTTTAAATTTAGCGTTGGGCCAGAACTTAGTTTCGCATCCGGCTCTTTTTCGAATACACATTCTGTTGGTATTGGCGGTGTTGTACAGGGTGAAGTTCCGTTGCAGGAAAACCTTTTTGGAACTGCCACATTGGGCATTATTTCTTACAATGGAAAGTCAATTGGCAATGGCCTGAAGTATAAAGGGCAAACAATTATTCCATTAAGGGTTGGTGTTAAGTATTTTTTATCCGGAGGTATTTATGGTGCTGCGCAATTGGGATTGGGTTTCTTTAATAACAGTGTTGGTACCGCATTTGCCTATTCCCCGCAAGTTGGTTATGAATTTAAAACTAAAAGTGATAAGGCTTTGGATGCTTCTTTTCTTTACGAAGGGTATTCTAAAAATGGCACTCTTGGTGCTATCGGTTTTAAGCTGGCTTACATTTTTTAGCAGACTTTAAAAAGTTATTAATAAAACCTGGCTTTATGCCGGGTTTTAACATTTTAAAGAACCTGATATTTTGAAATTGGGGAGGCGGTGATTTCGACTTTAGTTCTTTTTAGTGAAAACTTCTTTCATTTTTTGCATCAGGTTGGTCTCAATCATGCGCTGGGCAATACCAATCATATTTTTAAAAGCAATGGCTTTGGATATGCCGTGGCCAATTATCACAGGTTTTGCCACACCCAAAACAGGCACGCCTCCATACATTTCAAAATTAAACCGGTCAAAATGCTCGTCCTTAATCCCCCTTCGCTGTATAATATCGTATACGCTTTCGGCAAGTTTTAAAACTACATTTCCGGTAAAACCTTCGCATACCATTACATCTGCCCTGTTCGTCAAAATATCACGGCCTTCAATATTGCCTGTAAAATTAATGTGGGGGTTTTGTTTTAACAACGGATATGCTGCCTGTGCCAGTAAATTGCCTTTGCCTTCTTCTTCACCAATATTTATTAAACCAACTTTTGGGTTGCTGATGTTTAAAACATTTTCTGCAAACAGCGAACCTAATGTAGCAAACTGGGCAAGGTTTTCAGGTTTACAATCTGCATTTATCCCGGCATCAAGCAATAAACCCAGGCTGCCATCTTCCCTTGGGATGTATGCCCCGATAGTTGGGCGGGCAACGCCTTCTATAGCTTTTATGCTAAACATGGCACCCACCATCATAGCGCCGGTATTGCCTGCACTAATAAAAGCATCCGTTTTGCCAGATGCCAATAATTTAAAACCTATAGCTATGGAAGATTGTGGCTTTTCTTTAAGGGCCTTGGTAGGATGTTCGTGCATTTCAATTACTTCGGTTGAATGCACTACTTGTATACAATCAGTATTTATGTTATTGACCAGCAATAAACTGTTGATGATGTCCTGGTTGCCAATAAGCGTAAGGCTTACATCAGGGGTGGCTATGGCATTAAAAAGGGCGACCCCTTTTATTGCTTCAAGGGGGGCAAAATCGCCTCCCATCATATCCACGCCAATATTCATATTGTATTGATTAAATAAAAAATTCCAAGCCCTCTATTCATTTACGAATGTAGAACTTAGAATGCAGCATTTAAAAATTTTATGCTTTTATCGGTGCCTTTTCAGCAACCAATTGTCCTTTATAGTAAAGCTTTCCTTCGCTAACATGTGCACGGTGCCGTACATGCATTTCGCCTGTAGTTTTATCCACAGTAAGCGTAGTTTCTGTTGCTTTATAATGGGTCCTTCTCTTTGCACTGCGCTGTTGCGAATGGCGGCGTTTGGGATTTGGCATATCTGTAAATTTTAGTTGTTATTAAATTAATTATTATTTTTTTGATTTTTAAACTTCTCCAGCCCCTTCCATATTGCCGTTGCATTGCTGGCATCTTCACTGGCTTCCATCTCTTTTAATTTTTCGAGTACTTCTTTGTTACATTTTGGGCCACCTAATTCTTCGGCACTGCAAAGCTTTTGTACCGGCACACTTAAATTCACAAATTCAAATATCCATTCATTAAGGTGCAGGTGGCTTTCTGTTTTTGAAATATAAAATACATCGGGGTCTTCTTCCTGCTGGTTCATTTCATCAGGGTTGTCAACCATCTTCACCAACATATTAAATTCGTCCCAAAGATCTTTTTTTAACTGGTTGCCACACCTGTCACAAACCACATCTGCACTACCACCTACCTCAAATTTAAGCAGCATAAAACTGCTTTTCTTATCCAAAAATAACTTAACCGTAGCCAAACAATTACTAAACTCTGTTACCCCTGCTTCTTCAAAAAAAGAATCATCAACCTGGTAAGTATATTCGTGTATGCCGGGCTTTAAACCCACGAAAGCTATTTCTATTGCTTTTCTTTTTCCCATTACCTCTGGTTTAAAGGACGGCAAAGGTATGTTTTTTGCATTAAAAGGGAAGCATTTATCAGAAAAATATTATACCAAAGTTACACTGGATGGGAGTTTTGGAATATTTTTAAATTATGTTAGTTAAAAAGAATTGGCTGGGTACCGTTGCCCTGATATTGATTATGCTCCTCATCCGTATTTTTTCGGCTAACCATTTTTGGGTTGAAAATTATTATTCTACCGGCATTTACATTCCGATGGCAAAGTTTTTCCGGTTGATTACCGGATGGTTGCCATTTAGCATTGGGGATATTTTGTATGGTGCAGCAGCCTGCCGGCTTGTATGGAAGACTATAAAGTTGGCCAGGATGCTGGTAAATAAAAAACTGACCAAACAAGTGTTGTTAACCAAAGGGTTTAATACACTAACGGGTTTATTGCTCATTTATATTGCCTTTAATATTTTATGGGGTATTAATTATAACCGACAGGGCATAGCCCAACAATTAGGCTTGCAGGTTGAAAAATATTCATCGGAAGAATTGAAAAAAGTAAATGCCCTTTTGTTACAAAAGGTGAACACCAGCAAGCAACTAAGTTTACAGGAAGATATCAGCCGCTTATCCACCAAAGATATTTTCGGGCAGGCAAAGGCTGCTTATACATTGGCACAATTAAAATATCCGTTTCTTGATTATACATCACCTTCGGTGAAATCATCCTTGTGGGGATGGCTAGGCAACTACATTGGCTTTACAGGATATTACAATCCATTTACAGGGGAAGCACAGATAAATACAACCGTGCCCGTATTTTTGCAACCTTACACCACCTGCCATGAAATGGCGCACCAGCTTGGTTATGCAAAGGAAAACGAAGCCAACTTCGTGGGCTATCTTTCTGCATCATCTTCAAAAAACAGCCATTTTCTGTATTCCTGCTACCTTGATCTTTTTATATATGCTGACAGGAACCTGTACAGCGTAGATTCCGCTTCTGCTACATTACTGGCAAGTCAACTGCTGCCTTCCGTTAAAGCAGATATTAAAGCATTGCGTGAATTTAACCTTCGGCATGCCAACCCTGTTGAGCCGGTAATCCGGTGGCTGTATGGTAAATACCTTCAGGGTAACCAACAGCCTTCGGGTGTTTTAAGTTATGATGAAGTAACCGGTTTTTTAATCGCTTATTATAAAAAATATGGAACAATTTAAAAGTGGCATTCTTGTTAAAACAAAGATTTAATTCCATACGATGATGGTTTAAAACTGATTTTTCCACATCATGCTTTCAACAGGTTTGTTATGCTGGCCACTGTATTTTGCATTTTTCTTCTGGTTATATTTTACTTCAATTTCACCATCAACAGGAAAATAAATGAGTTGCCCGATGGGCATTCCACCATATACCCTAACTGGTTGTTTTACCGAAATTTCCAAGGTCCAGTTTCCACAAAAGCCCACATCACCTTTTCCTGCTGTTGCATGAATGTCAATACCAAGGCGGCCTGTGGATGACTTACCTTCGAGAAAGGGTACATGGGCATGTGTTTCTGTATACTCTTCTGTTACGCCTAAATAAAATTCATGGGGCAGCAAAAGGATACCTTCTTCCGGAATTTCGAAATGGACAATTTCATTGTGTTTTTTTGCATCCAGTTCTTTATTTGCGTACGTGGCCAGGTACTTGCCTAAGTGCACATCGTAACTGTTACTGCCGAGGCATTCCCTGTTATATGGTTCAATAATAATGGTACCCCTTTTTATTTCTGCTAAAATTCTGCTGTCGCTTAAAATCATTTATGGTAACTAAATTGTTGTATAAAATTGTTTAGGTGTTATTTTGTAAAACAAAATTTTGGTAGCCGGCTATGCCCCTGATATATGAGCAAGATATTGACCTTTTAACAAAATTAGGTGTTTGGCATATTGAAGAAGCAATGGATTTTTTTTTAAGCCAGGTGCCTTTAAAACCGCAGATAAGCCATCCCCATAAACAGTTGCAGCACCTTGCAGGCCGCTATCTTTTAAAAGTGCTTTACCCCGATTTTCCTTATGGGCTTATCCGCATTGCTGATACGAAAAAGCCTTTTTTAGAAGATGAAAAGTATCATTTCTCCATATCGCATTGCGGCGACTTTGCCGCTGTTATTGTAAGCAGTACGCAAAGGGCAGGCGTTGACATAGAATTAATATCCCCAAAGGTTGCCAGCATTCAGCATAAGTTTTTATCCCTTAAAGAAAAAGAAATTATCAGCATAGCTGAGAAGCAATACAACATGGAAACCGGGGCCGGCATTACCCTGGCATGGAGTATTAAAGAGGCGCTGTTTAAATGGTACGGCGAAGGGCAGGTCGATTTTAAACGTCACCTTCATATTAATTCCATAGGGGTACAAAACAATACAGGTGTTGCCCATTGCAGCTTTCTTAAGCATACAACATTACCACTTGAGGTGCATTTTTTTATTTTAAACAACCATGCGGTTTCTTGGGTTATCAGCAAAGAAATTACTTAACAGGTCCTATAAAATCCCACAGGTTACCATACAAATCTTCAAACACGGCCACTGTTCCATAAACTTCTTTCACCGGAAGCCTTTTAAAAACCACTTCCTTTTGCTGTAATTTTTCATAGTCTGCCCAAAAATTATCGGTGTACAAAAACATAAAAACACGTCCGCCGGTTTGGTTACCTATCCTGCTAATTTGTTCTTCACCATCTGCTTTGGCAAGCAACAGTCCACATCCATTTTCACCTGGCGGCCTTACAACAACCCAGCGCTTGGTATCACCCAGGCTGGTATCCTCCGAAAGTGTAAACCCTAATTTACCGGTATAAAATGCTATTGCTTCATCATAATCCCTTACCACTAAAGTGACGTTGCCAATGTATTGCGCCATTGTTTTAAAGCTATTTTAATTGCTATGGTACTGCGGTTGCCTGTGGCTATAAATTTATAAAGCCATTTCAATCAGTTGTATTTCGGCCATAATTTTTACTTCATCGCTTACCACTACGCCACCGGCTTCAGTTACTGCACTCCATGTTAACCCAAAGTCTTTACGGTTAATTTTTCCATTGATGGTAAAACCAGCTTTTGTATTTCCATAGGCATCTTTTACAACGCCCCCAAATTCTACTGAAAGCTTAACGTTTTTTGTTACATCACGAATGGTGAGGTCGCCGTAAAATTCATAGGAACCATCATTGTCAACATTTTCTTCTTTAGTTGCGGTAAAATTTATTTTCGGGTAAGTAGCAGCGTCAAAAAAATCAGGGCTTTTTAAATGTCCATCCCGCTGCTCATTGCCGGTATCTATCGAATCCACATCGGCCGAAAAATTAATTTTTGCTTTTGAAAAATCTTCATCGTCTGTATTGATATCGCCTTTAAAAATATTAAAGCTTCCTGTTACATTGGTAATCATCAGGTGCTTTACTTTAAATTGAAGTTCACTATGTGTGGGGTCTATCGCCCATGATCTTGTTGCCATGATGTATAATTTTTAATGGGGGTTGATAATTGATACTGAAAAGTTTATTTGTTGAGTGTTATAATTGTACTACCCTTTTTTCCTGGCTGCTCAACTTTGCTGCCTCCAGTAATTGTATCGTTCTTGTTGCCTCTGCTGCTGTTACCGGCAATGGTGTACCTGTAGTTAATGCTGTGTACAATGCAGTATAATAATCACCATAATTTCCTGCGGATGAAGGAAAAGTTTTCCTTGATGACACCCCGTTGTTTTCTGTATTGACTACACCATAACTACTTTCCAATTCTTGCCCCCAGTTGGGTGTACCCGCCTTTTCGCCTGCCAGCAAATGCGTTTCCTGAATGTCGCCTTTGGGTTTTATAAACGAGCCTTTTGTACCATGTACTGCATTTGCAGGCACTGCTTCTTTTACAAAACTTCCGGCTTTTAAGCGCACCCTGCAGGTGGGGTAATATAATAAAACATCAAAACAATCATCCACTTTGGATTGCGGCCTTGTTATCCGCACATCTGCAAATATTGCTTCCGGCATTCCAAAAAGGCATAAAGCCTCGTCAATTAAATGTGGCCCAAGGTCCATTAAAACACCTGCACCCGGGGTTGGCGTTTCTTTATGCACTTTTGGCCCAACTGCCGGTTTAAACCTATCGTAACGAAACTCTGCTTCAACAATATTACCCAGCAAATTTTCTTCCAAAACTTTTTGTACCGTGCGGAAATCACTATCGTAGCGGCGGTTTTGGTACACACTCAATTTTAATTGCTTTTCTTCTGCAAGTGCCTGCAATGCTTTTGCTTCTTCCACCGTGGTGGTAAATGCCTTTTCTACCACGGCATGTTTACCTGCTTTTAATACCCGGGCCGCATACTCATAGTGGGTATCATTGGGGGTATTTACAATTACCAAATCAATGGAAGTATCTGCCAGCAACTCGTCTAAAGTAGCATAAGAATTTACACCGGCATAATCCTGCTGTATTAATTTTTTACTTCTTTCCCATGCGCCTGCAAGCTTAAAGCCGGGGTGGGTTGTTATAAAAGGTGCATGAAACAATTTGCCCGACATGCCGTAAGACAACAAGGCTGTTTTAATGATTTGCATGGAGTGTTATTTTAGTATTAAATAATGGCAATATTATTTGGATTTAAAAATACCGGTACTCATTTAAGTGCGTCAAACCAAAGCTTTGCAGGGTCGTTCCAATCACCATTATAATTGATGGTAACCTCCTCGCCTTTTTTAATATCCCGTACCGTTTTAATGGCAATATTATCTGTTTCAAAATCCATAAAATATTCGCAATTGCTGGTGTAGCTGTGGTTATACATTGATACCAGGCCTAATGCCACACAGCATTTATCTTTAAGGTTGCCCCACTCAAATATATAGTCATGCAAAAGGGTTTTATCAAGGAGCAACCTATCTGCCGAAGACATTACCACCACAGGTGAAATTTCAATAACGGTGTTGCGGCGGATAGGCTTGTTGGTGAAAACCCCTCTTCCCTTATCAGCCGAAGTGCTGATGTATAAAGCCGCATTTACCATAAGGAATATTTAAACTTAAATGGAGTAATTTGCAAGATAGTTAAAAGCTTGTAACAGGTGCCGGTGTTAGATAAGAACAGTTTATCACCAGGTGCAACTGAAACTTTAAACCGTATACATAAGTTTACAAACAGCGTTGTCCCAATGGCTTTAGATGTAGAAGAAATACCAATACAGCAACAGTTTGAAGAAGTAATTGCTTCTGAAGATAAACTGCAAATAAAGGATTTTTTAAATGACCAGAACATTAGTGATGTTGCTGATTTAATTTATGATAACGAGGATTTTGAGACCCAGATTATCAGCCATCTTTCCCTGCACAGGGCAGCCAGTTTGTTTAAAATACTGGAACTTTCCACGCAAAAAAGAGTGGTAAAAAACCTGCCCCCTTTTAAAACTGCCGAGCTGTTAAATGAGTTGCCTGCGGATGACCGTACGGCCTTTTTAAGTGAGTTGCCGAGCAATGCCGTGAGGGAGCTGGTTAAAACATTAAACCCCGAAGAAAGAAAGATTACCCTGTCTTTATTGGGCTACCCCGAAGGAAGTGTGGGCAGGCTGATGACCCCGGATTATGTGTATGTATATGAGCATGACACAGTGGAAGATGTTTTTAATACCATCCGAAAATATGCCCGCAATAGTGAAACTATTGATGTTATTTATGTGATAAACGACAAAGGCGAACTGCTGGATGATATACGCATAAAAGATTTTATTATGGCGGCCACAGATAAAAGGGTTGATGAACTGATGGACGGCCGGGTAATAACATTGCATGCAGAAGATGACCAGGAAGTTGCCAATGAAGTTTTTAAAATGAACAACAGGGTGGCTTTGCCTGTGGTAAGCCGCAGCAATAAATTATTGGGCATTGTTACCATTGATGATGTTTTGTGGGTAGCCAGCGAAGAGTTTAGTGAAGACATGCAAAAGATGGGCGGTACCGAAGCCCTTGACGAACCTTACCTGGATACCCCATTTATAAAGCTGATGAAAAAGCGGGCTGGCTGGCTGATTGTACTTTTTTTTGGAGAGCTTTTAACCGCAACGGCACTGGCCTATTTTAATGATGAAATATCAAGGGCAACGGTGCTGGTAATGTTTATGCCGCTGATTGCCTCAAGTGGTGGCAACAGTGGTTCGCAGGCATCTACATTAATTATACAGGCAATGGCCGTGGGTGATGTAAGCCTTGCAGACTGGTGGCGGGTAATGAGAAGGGAAATATTCAGCGGGCTTACTTTAGGAAGTATTTTAGGGCTTATTGGTTTTATAAGGATATGCCTTTGGCATGTGCTGATGTCCCATGGTGTGCTAACCGATTTGTATGGCATACATTGGTTGCTGGTAGCATTAAGTGTGGGTGTATCCCTTGTTGGGGTTGTGTTGTGGGGCACCATCACCGGCTCTATGCTGCCATTGATTTTAAAAAGGCTGGGTGCCGACCCGGCAGTAAGCAGCGCCCCGTTTGTAGCAACCCTGGTAGATGTTACCGGGCTGGTTATTTATTTTTCTGTAGCGTATTTATTTTTAAAAGGCATTTTACTGTAAAGGCTTCATGGCGTTTTTATAGGGTGCCGTTAAAGCTTTTGTACCATACTTTTCTATTTGCAATACTGGCCGGCCTTTGCTTTGCGTAAGCTCAAATAAATTATCAAATTCGTTATCTGCTATGTAGGGCAAAGGTTTTGCAACGCCCAGCTTTTTTATAATAACCGGCAGGGTGGTGGTATGCCCAATCACCAGAATATTTTCTCCTTCATCATGGTGTTGTTTTATTTGCGAGAAAAGATCGCTGCCCGTAGAATCGGCGAGGTAATGAACGGTATCGATATGGAGTTGCAGGTGCAGGCTGTCGCCCGTCATTTGTGTGCGCTGGTATTGCGTAACATAAATACGCTGCAGGTTTTTATTTTGAAGGGCATGCAGCAACGCCCCGGCCCTTTGCATACCTGCAACGGTTAAACGAGGATTGGTGCCGGTATCTTTTTCTGCATGCCGCACCAGAAAGACCGTTGTTTTTTTAGATAAAATGTTTTGCTGTGCTGCAGCACCAAACAATATTACCGAGCAGATTGCCGTAAAAAGAACAGGTTTCATAAAACAGGTTTATGCCCCAAATGTAGCCATGCTGCTATAAAAATCCGGGTGTTTTGAAACAGTTAATTAAAAGATTTTATTGATGGCATTTTGCTAATTTGCAAACTTAACTTTTACCGGGCCTTTAGGGTGTTGCTGCATGTTGTTATAAAGTACAAGTGTGCGACGCCAATGAAGCTTAATAGATAACCTACTGCCGGGCTAAAACATTTTTTTTATGTGTGGAATTGTTGGATACACAGGCCCAAGGGAAGCGTACCCTGTTGTTATAAAAGGCCTTAAAAGGCTGGAGTACCGTGGGTATGACAGTACTGGCGTTGCCTTGCTAAACGGTGGCTTAAAAGTTTATAAAAAGAAAGGCCGTGTGGCAGAGCTGGAAGAATTTGTTGTGGGTAAAAACCTGCACTCACATACCGGCATCGGGCATACCCGATGGGCAACACATGGCGAACCCAACGACCGCAATGCACATCCGCATACCTCCAAAAGTGGTAAGCTTGCCATGATACACAATGGCATTATTGAAAACTATGCACAGCTAAAAAAAGACCTGTTAAACAAGGGGTATAATTTTACAAGTGATACCGATACAGAAGTACTGCTGAACTTTATTGAAGACATCAGGAACAACAACCATTGCGGCCTTGAAGAGGCCATAAGGATTGCCCTGAAAAGGGTTACCGGCGCCTATTGTATTTTGCTTATTGATGAGGATGACCCGGGTACAATTATAGCTGCCCGAAAGGGTAGCCCGCTTGTTATTGGTGTGGGCAAAGGCGAACATTTTTTAGGCAGCGATGCATCGCCCATGCTGGAATACACCAAGGAAGTGGTGTATGTAAATGATTATGAACTGGCCATTGTTAAACCAGATGAACTGATTTTAAAAAACCTCGGAAACGAAAAAATTACCCCTTTTGTTACCAAGCTGGATATGGACCTTGCGGCTATTGAAATGGGCGGATACGATCATTTTATGCTGAAGGAAATATTTGAACAGCCGAGCACCATAAGGGATTGCCTGAGGGGAAGGCTGGATGCCCACGCCGGCACCATTACCATGAGCGGCGTGGAGTTAAACATAGAAGCTTTTAAAACGGCACAGCGTATCATTATTGTTGCATGCGGTACAAGCTGGCATGCAGGCCTTGTGGCAGAATATGTGATTGAAGAATTATGCAGGATTCCGGTTGAGGTGGAGTACGCATCTGAATTCCGGTACCGTAACCCTATCGTTCACAAGGGGGATATTATTATAGCCATATCGCAGAGCGGCGAAACTGCTGATACCCTTGTTGCCATTGAAAAGGCAAAGCAGCAGGGTGCCATTATTTTTGGGATTGTAAACGCCGTGGGCTCGTCCATAGCAAGGCTTAGCCACGGTGGCGCCTACACGCATGCAGGGCCAGAAATTGGCGTGGCAAGCACCAAGGCTTTTACCGGACAGCTTGCCGTACTGATGATGATGGCATTAAAAATTGCAAAAGAAAAAAACAGTATTTCGGAAGAGCGCTACAGCAAACTGCTGGTGGAGCTGGATGCAATACCAGAAAAAACAGAAGCTATTTTAAAAGGTGCCGATGCCATAAAGCTGATTGCAGAAAAATATAAGGGGGCGCATGATGCGTTGTTCCTGGGAAGGGGGTATAATTTTCCGATAGCATTGGAAGGCGCTTTAAAGCTGAAGGAAATTAGCTACATACATGCAGAAGGTTACCCGGCAGCAGAAATGAAGCATGGGCCCATAGCCCTGGTAACGGATATTTTGCCGGTAGTTTTTGTGGCGACCAAAGACAGCTATCATGAAAAAATTATCAGCAACATACAGGAAATAAAAGCCCGTAAAGGAAAAGTGATAGCCATCATTTCTGAAGGAGATGATGTGATACCCGGCCTGGCAGATGATGTATTTTTTGTGCCACCGGCAGATGAAATTATGGCGCCGATACTGAGTTGTGTGCCGCTGCAATTACTGTCTTACTATGTTGGCATTGCCAAAGGCGTGGATGTTGATAAGCCGAGGAACTTAGCTAAAAGTGTAACTGTGGAATAGGAAACCTGCAGAAGAAGAGAAATAGTAAAGCTTGCCAAAAACCCGTTTTAAGATTGCCCCATTACATTTGCCCATGAGCAAAAAAAGCTTTCTTCATGTATAATTTATCACCAGTTTTTTTAAAGTATCAATTATTTTTTTGGGTATGAACATTATAAAAAAGCAGCCCGTAAACCAGCTTGGGTATAATTTTATTGAGCATAAATACATCCCCGAAGGGGAAAATGAATATTACCTGCGCAACATACAAAACCCGTCGGATAAGGGTTACAGAAAGTTAACATCCTACGAAATTGAAGTGCTGGTACATAACCGCAACACGTCAGATAACTGGGACCTCATTTTTGTATCCACCTATTTTAATGCAGGCCTGGTGCGTAACTGCAAGTTTTACGGGCTGGTACGCATTGGCAACCTGGAGCCGTTGTATCTTGAATTCCATAACCTTAAAATGCCTGTTGGCCTGTACAACAGCACCATTATCAGTTGTGATTTTGGCAACAACGTTTGTATAGATAATGTAAACTATTTAAGCCACTACATTATTGGCAACGATGTGATGATTGCCAATGTAAATGAAATTGCCACTACTGATAAAGCAAAGTTTGGCAACGGTATTGTAAGCGATGGCGAAGCTGAAGACCTAAGGGTTTGGATGGAGCTGTGCAATGAAAACGGTGGCCGTAAAGTTTTGCCTTTTGATGGCATGCTGCCCGGTGATGCTTACCTGTGGAGCAGGTACCGCACAGACGAGGCACTGCTTAAAAAATTTGAACTGTTTACAGAAGAAAAGTTTGATAACAAAAGAGGGTATTACGGCACCATTGGCGACCGCACTGTTATAAAAAATTGCCGCATTTTAAAGGATGTAAAAATTGGTACAGATGCTTATTTAAAAGGTGCCAATAAATTAAAAAACCTAACTATTAACAGTGATGAACAACGCACTTCTCAAATTGGTGAAGGCTGCGAATTGGTGAATGGTATTATCGGTTATGGATGCCGGATTTTTTATGGTGTAAAAGCAGTAAGGTTTGTGATGGCCTCCCATTCGCAATTAAAATATGGCGCAAGGTTATTGAACTCTTACCTGGGCAACAATGCTACCATTTCGTGCTGCGAAGTGCTTAACTCTTTAATTTTTCCTGCACATGAGCAGCACCACAACAATTCTTTTTTATGTGCTTCGCTGATAATGGGGCAAAGCAATATTGCTGCTGGTGCCACCATTGGCAGCAACCACAATAGCCGCAGCCCCGATGGCGAAATCATTGCCGGCCGTGGGTTTTGGCCGGGCCTTTGTGTAAGTTTAAAACACAATTCTGTTTTTGCTTCCTTTACCATTTTGGCTAAAGGCGATTATCCTGCAGAGCTGCACATACCCATTCCGTTTAGCCTGATAAGTAATGATGTTAGTAAAGACAGGCTGGTGGTTATGCCGGGTTACTGGTTTATGTACAACATGTATGCACTGGAACGCAACTCATGGAAATATGTTGACCGTGACAGGCGGACCGATAAGATACAGCACCTTGAATATGATTACCTGGCGCCGGATACCATCAATGAATTATTTGATTCACTGCAATTGCTGAACAAACTTCAACCGGATGAAGAAGGTACCGCCATTGCCACCGGGATAGAACATACAACAAGGGAAACCATTATTATAAAAGTGCCGGAGGCCATCAACTTATTTAATGAGCTCATCCGCTATTATGCAACTATGCAACTGCTGCATTATTTTACCATTAATAAGTTTACCGGTTTTGATGAGTTTAAAAAAGGTTTATCTGCCAAAATACAACGCAGCAAATGGGTTAGCATTGGCGGACAGTTGATACAACAAACCGAAGTTGATTTACTGAAAAAAAATATTAAAGGGGGCAAAATAAACAGTTGGCCAATGGTGCATGATTTCTACATCAGCCAGGGTAAAAACTATGTGCAGGATAAAGTAAACCATGCGTACACATCGCTGCTTGAAATTTTATCCATCACCCCAAAACAATTTACTGCTGCTTTTTTTGTGCAACTCTTGCAGCAGGCTTTGCATACCAGGACCTGGATGTGCAAAGGCATTTATGAATCGAGGGCTAAAGATTATACCAATCCCTTTAGACAAATGGTATATGAAACCACCGGAGAAATGAACAAAGTTATTGGCAGCCTGGAAGACAACTCTTTTATACAGCAGCAAACCGGCGGCCTGGATGCGTTACGCAAACAGGTAAAGCAGGTATCAAAAAAAATAAAACCATAAACATATATTTGCCGCAATGCCGGTTTAGCGGCCTTGCCATCACTACAAAAAAACACTTGTGAAGAAAATTATCGTTGCTGCTTTTTTAGTTATTGCTGTTTCCTCTGCCTGGGGGCAGTCTGTAGCGCAAATGAAAAAAATTTTGGATACCACCCAAGACCCGATAGGGTTTGTAAAATATGTGCTGAAGAAAAAATACAAGATAGATACCGTAGCAGTCATGAGCAGCAGCTCTTTTGTTGGCCTGGCAGACAGCCTTGCCTATAAAGGAAAATTGAACAAAGTGTATGGCCCATGGAAGGGTGCCAATTACCTGATAAAAATATTGGCCAAAGTGCCCAACACCTACTACCATGTAAACCATATTTTACTGGACACCGGTTTGTTTAAAAAGAATTTTGCAGATTCTTTATCGGTTAAGATTATGAACCAGATTAAGGCTGGCACAAGCACATTTGCAGAGATGGCTTCTACCTACAGTGCAGACAGGGCTTCATCTTCCAGAGGTGGCGACCTTGGCTGGTTTGTAAGGGGTGCCATGCTGCCGCAACTGGATGAAGCCATTGCAGCACATAAAAAAGGCGACATTTTTAAAGTTTGGACACCGGCAGGTTTGCACATAGTAACCGTTGCCGATAACCCTAAAAAAGACGTTGGCTTTGCGTTGCTGTTAAGGGTTATCTTATAAAATTGCATCCCGGTAAGTTAAATACCGGGATGCAATTTTTGGAATTAGAAGATCCTTCTAACTTAACTTCCCAACCATATTACCAGGTATTACCCACTCATCAAATTCCTGCGGTTTTACATAGCCTAATTTAACCGCCATTTCTTTTAGAGTAGTTCCTTCCTTATGCGCTTTTTGGGCAATTTCTGCTGCCTTGTAATACCCTATTTTGGTGTTAAGAGCAGTAACCAGCATCAGCGAATTATCAACATGCTTTTTGATATTGCTTTCAATTGGCTGAAGCCCTACAGCACATTTATCATTGAACGAAACACAGCCATCACCGATAAGCCTTGCGCTGTGCAGAAAATTATAAATCATTACCGGTTTAAAAACATTTAATTCAAAATGGCCCAAACTACCACCAATACTAATGGCCACATCATTGCCCATAACCTGGGCTGCAATCATGGTTAATGCTTCGCACTGCGTAGGGTTTACCTTGCCCGGCATAATGGAAGACCCTGGCTCATTATCAGGTATAAAAATTTCGCCAATGCCAGACCTTGGGCCAGAAGAAAGCATCCGTATGTCGTTAGCAATTTTCATTAAACTAACAGCCACCGTTTTTAAAGCACCATGTGCTTCCACAATGGCATCATGCGCTGCAAGTGCTTCAAACTTATTTTCTGCAGTAATGAATGGAAGGCTGGTTAATGTAGCTATATGTTTAGCAACATTTTCCGGGTAACCATCCGGTGTGTTGATACCTGTGCCCACTGCAGTGCCGCCAAGTGCCAGTTCGCTTAAGTGCTGCAACGTATTTTTAATGGCCTTTAAGCCATGCGATAACTGTGATACGTATCCGCTAAACTCCTGCCCCACCGTTAACGGAGTGGCATCCATAAAATGGGTACGCCCGATTTTTACCACCTGCATAAAAGCCTTGCTCTTTGCATCAAGTGTATCACGCAGTTTTTCTATACCGGGAATGGTGGTTTCAATAAGTATTTTATATGCAGCAATGTGCATTGCAGTGGGGAAGGTATCGTTGCTCGATTGCGACTTATTTACATCATCATTGGGATGCAAAAATTTTTCTTTATCTGCCAGTTGTCCACCATTTAAAACATGCCCACGATAAGCCACTACTTCATTCACGTTCATGTTGCTTTGGGTACCACTACCCGTTTGCCAAACCACTAAAGGAAAAGCATCGGTTAACTTACCATCTAAAATTTCATCACAAACTTTTCCAATCAGGTCACATTTTTCTTTGGGTAAAACACCAGCATCAAAATTGGTTAAGGCCGCTGCTTTTTTCAGGTATGCAAAGGCCATAATAATTTCCTTTGGCATTTTGTTGATGTCTTGTGCAATTTTAAAATTGTCGATACTTCTTTGTGTTTGGGCGCCGTAATATGCATCAGAAGGCACATGTACTTCGCCCATTGTATCCTTTTCTATCCGGTATTCCATTCAATGATTTTTATAGTGATAAATGACAGTAAAGTTAATTATAGCATGCAACATTTAACCGTTTGTAGCGTAGCACATCCCTTATTTCCCTTTAAATGATGGCTTTCTTTTTTCAAGAAATGCGGCAGCACCTTCCTTTCTATCTGATGTATTAAAGCACTCTCCAAATAAATTAGCCTCGGTGTTGTACCCATTTTTTGTACCATCATACAAAGCGTTAACTGCTGTAATGCATGCCGCAACAGCCAGCGGTGCTTTTGTGCCAATTGTGGCAAGAAGAACGTAGGCTTTGGGTAGCAAATCCTTCAGCGGCACAACATAATTAACCAGGCCAAAACCGAGTGCAGTTGCAGCATCTACCATACCACCACTTATCAGCAATTCGATTGCACGGCCTTTGCCTATCAGTTGTGCCAGGCGTTGTGTGCCACCGTATCCAGGCAATAAACCAAGGTTTACTTCCGGCTGGCCAAACTTTGCATTTTCACTTGCTATCCTAAAATGACATGCCATGGCAAGCTCACAGCCACCACCCAGCGCAAAACCGTTTACTGCAGCAATAACAGGTTTAGCACTGTTCTCTATTTTAAAAAAAACAGCTTGCCCTCTTTTGGCCAATGTTATGGCCCCTGTTTTTGTAAGGCTGTCAAATTCGGTAATATCGGCACCTGCAACAAATGCTTTTTGTCCGGTCCCTGTAATAACCGCTGCTTTAATATCCGGGTTGGTTAACATATCATCAATCGCATTATCAAGGTCTGTAAAAACATCCTTATTTAATGCATTCAGTTTATCAGGCCGGTTAATGGTGATGGTAATAATGCCATCTTTAATATCAGTAAGTAAAGTTGAATAAGGCATGCATTCGTTTTTTAAAAGTTCCTGTTTTCTTTAACCCAGTCTTTTATGTAATTGGTGATATCGGCAGTAGCAGTACCCGGTGGAAATAATTTACCAACGCCCATCTCCGTAAGTGTTTGCATATCATCAGCAGGTATTATGCCACCACCTGTAAGTAACACATCTGTCATTTGTTTCTCTTTCATCAGGGCAATAATTTTTGTAAAAACTGTATTGTGGGCGCCGCTTAATATGCTTATCCCGATGGCATCAACATCTTCCTGTAATGCAGCATTAACCACCATTTCGGGGGTTTGCCTAAGGCCCGTATAAATCACTTCCATACCAGCATCCCTTAATGTGGCAGCAATTATTTTAGCGCCCCTGTCGTGCCCGTCAAGGCCAACTTTAGCTACCAGTACCCTTATTGGTCTTGTCATACATTAAGCACCAGGCATTAAATTATTTTAGTAAAGATAAGGTGTGCCTTATCCGTTCGATAGTATCCTCTTTTCCGATAGTACCGGCAATTTCAAAAACACCGGGACCAAATTTGCCGCCTACCAGCATCACCCGAAGGGGCAACATCAGCTCCCCTGTTTTTAATTGGTGTGCGGCTGCAACTTCCTTAAATGTTTGTTCAAGATCAGCAGCTTCCCAAAGTGTACTTAACTGCCAGGCGTTTATCAGCTCAATAAAAAATACATCTTTCTTTTCATCCCACTTTGGTTGTATTGCACTCAGGTCAGGGCTTTGCGGGCTTTTAAAAAAAAAGCTTCCCTGCGTATAAAAATCCGGCAGCAAAGTGCATCTTTCTTTAATCATTTCCATTACTTTTTTAAGGTAAGCAATGTCAGTAATTTGTATTGCGTTAGTGATAAATATTTCTTTTACCTGCTCAAAATAATGATCAACCCCTAATTTTTTTATCCATTCATGATTGAACCATTTAGCCTTTTCAAAATCAAATTTTGCACCACCTTTATGCACCCGGTCCATACTGAATTTATCTACCAGTTCATCAAGCGAAAATATTTCCTGCTCAGTGCCATCGTTCCATCCAAGCACTGCCAGCAGGTTAATAAATGCTTCTGGCAAAAACCCCATTTCTTTAAAGCCTTTGGTAATTTCTTTTGATGAATGGTCCGTCCAATCCATAGCATACACCGGGAAACCAAGCCTGTCGCCATCCCGTTTACTAAGTTTGCCATTACCATCTGGTTTTAATATTAAAGGAAGGTGTGCCCATTGCGGCATCTTATCCAACCCAAATAAATATTTCCATAATAAAATGTGCACGGGTGCACTGGGCAACCATTCTTCACCACGGAAGGCATGTGTGATCTCCATTAAAAAATCATCTACCACTACGGCCAAATGATAAGTAGGCATGCCATCGGCTTTCAATAAAACTTTATCGTCTACTGCATTTGTATCAAAACTCATTTCGCCCCTTATCATGTCTGTAAAAAGTATGTGTTCATCTGCATCAATTTTAATGCGGATAACATAGGGCTTGGCCTCTTTCAGCAACTGCGCTGTTTCTTCAGGTAACAACCGCAACGAGTTATTCATGTTCATGCGCACACGATGATCGTATTGTAAACTGCTGCTGCCTTTTGTTTTTAAAAGTTCCCGCATTTGGTCAAGCTCTTCAACGGTATCAAATGCATAGTATGCCTTGCCATCTTTAATAAGCTGTTCTGCATATTGGCGGTACCTCTCTTTTCTTTCACTTTGGCGGTAAGGGGCAAAAGCACCACCATGCAATACGCTTTCTCCGGGTGCTAATCCACACCATGCAAGACAATTAAAAATGTAAGCCTCGGCACCTTCTACAAACCTTGACTGGTCTGTATCTTCTATCCTTACTATAAAACTGCCACCATTTTTTTTGGCAAACAAATAATTAAATAATGCTGTACGCACACCGCCCAAATGCAAGCCCCCCGTGGGACTTGGTGCAAACCTAACCCTTACTTTTTTTGACATATCACAAAGATAGGAAGTGCTTAAATACCTGAATTTATTTATTGGCCTTTGTGGTTGCAATCAGCTTTCTTTCAGCTAAAAACAATTAAAAGCTTAAGCGGTTTTAAACTTTCCGGTAAAATATTTATCTATAAAAAATCGTTCATTAAAAAACCAAAAAAAATTATGCAATCAAAAATCCGTTTGTTAACCGCTGTTGCTTTATGTATGTCAATAGCATTTGTTAGCTGTAAAAAAAATGACACTACAAACCCTACAACAGATCAAACCACAGAACTTACCGCTCATTCAGATGATGAAACTACAGTATCAACCGAAACCGACGCCCTCGCCGATGATGCCAATATTGCTATCGAAAGCAACGCATCTTTTAATGGCAAAGTTGAAAATACTTTAGGCACTATTTGTAACGCAACTGCAGTTGCTGATTCCACAAGCGACATTAAAAAAATTACTTTAACCTATAGCGGTTTAAACTGTGCAGGCAACCGCTCTTATGCAGGCGTGGTAGTACTTTCCATGGCAAAAGGTGCACATTGGAAAGATGCTGGTGCTGTATTAACCATCAATGTACAAAACCTAAAAATTACCCGTGTAAGGGATAATAAAAGTGTTGTTATTAATGGTATCAAAACAATTACCAACGTATCTGGCGGCAAGATAAAAGACCTTGCTTCGAGAGGTACCATTACCAACCTGATTGCTTCAAATGGCATTACCCTTACTTTTGATAATGGTACACAAAGAACATGGCAGATTGCTAAACAAAGGGTGTTTACTTACAATAACGGTATCGTTATTACCACAAGTGGCACCCATACAGAGGGAGCTGTTACAGGTATTGCAGAATGGGGCTTAAACCGTTTTGGCAATGCATTTACTACATCTACAACAACACCTTTAGTTGTTAGGGAAGATTGTAATTACAGGCTTGTAAGTGGTGAGGTAAAGCATAGCAGGCTTGCTGCTGACATCACCGTTACATTCGGCCTCGATGCTTCTGGTGCAGCAACAACCTGCCCTGGAACCGGCACTTATTATTTTAAATTAGTTTGGGCAGGCGCAAACGGACTTTCTAAAACTGTTATTTTACCTTACTAAATTTTCTTAAAAAGATTTGAAAGAAAGGGGCTACTTCAATAGCCTCTTTTTTTATTTACTCCATTAACCGGTAATAAAATTTTTGCCGTAGAGAATATGCTAAGATTTAATTTTAGGGTTAATATAGTACAGCAAGATGACCTATTTTGTAAAAACCCCAGGCTGGCTAAAGATGCTTTATCCGTTATGCACCTGGCAAATTAAAACTACAGAAAAAATACTTTTTTTAACCTTTGATGATGGGCCACATCCTGTTGCCACACCCTTTGTGCTACAGGAATTAAAAAAGTATACCGCAACAGCAACGTTCTTTTGCATTGGAAAAAATGTTGGGCAGCATCTTGAAATCTATGACGAAATCCTGAATAGCGGGCATGCCGTGGGCAACCATACTTACAACCATTTAAACGGATGGAAAAATAAACCGGCAACTTATATTAACGATATTGAAGCAGCAGGCAAACTCATCGGTTCCAAATTCTTCAGGCCGCCGTACGGCAAAATAAAATGGAGTGCCGTTAAAACCTTGAGTAGAAAGTTAGATATGAAAGTAATTATGTGGAGTGTTTTAAGCGGTGATTTTGATACAGGTATTACAAAAGAAAAATGCCTGGATAATGTTTTAGGGCATGCAAAAAGTGGATCGATAATAGTATTTCACGATAGTGCTAAGGCTTTAGACAAACTGATGTTTACGTTACCGAGAGTGCTTTCTTATTTTTCTGAAAGAGGATATCTTTTTAAAAAGATTGATTTATAGTGTTGCAGAAGTTGCTTAAAAAAAATTGGGCCTGGGTAGAAACCCTGGCCCGTTTTTAATCCGTACCCTATGAAAACTGGTTGCAATGTACAACCTACATTTTGAAATAGCAATAAATATTTAGCAATATTTTAGATTTATTGTGTTGCAAAAAATTTATTGATAATTTACGTGACTACTAAAAAGAAATTACAAAAAGTAACTATGATATTGACCGATACCCACTGCCATCTCTACTCAGAATCGTTTGTTGCAGATATTGACGAAGTGATCAAAAGGGCACTGCTTGAAGGCGTACAAAGATTTTATCTTCCTGCTATCGACAGCAAAACTTTAAACAGTATGCTTGCTTTAGAGGAAAAATATCCTGGTGTATGTATTGCCCTGGCAGGCTTACATCCTTGTAGTGTACATGAAAATTATAGAGAAGAGCTTTTGATTGTGGAGGAAATTTTAAGCAAAAGAAGGTTTGTTGCAGTGGGCGAAATTGGCCTCGATTTTTACTGGGACAAAACTTTTACCATGCAGCAGTATGATGCTTTCAACATCCAAATTGAATTATCCATTCAGTATAACATTCCCATCGTTATCCATTCCAGAAACGCCATGCAGGAAACTATCAATGTTATTAAAAGTTATAAGCCCAAAGGTGTACGTGGCATCTTTCATTGTTTTAGCGGCAGTTACGAAAGTGCAAAAGAAATTATAGGGGCAGGTTTTTATTTGGGCATTGGCGGCGTGGTAACCTATAAAAACGCAGGTGTTGCAGAAGTGCTTGAAAAAATAGGCATTGAGCATATTGTTGTTGAAACGGATGCACCTTACCTGTCGCCGGTACCTTTCAGGGGAAAGCGTAATGAAAGCAGTTATTTAAAATATATAGTAGCTAAAATTGCAGCCATAAAAAATATCAGCCCGGCAGAAGTGGCCCGGCAAACAACGCTGAATGCAGAAAAAATATTCGGCTTATAAAACTGATACTGTATTTTTGCCGTCCGTAAAAAAGGAGAGTTGTCCGAGTGGTTGAAGGAGCACGCCTGGAAAGTGTGTATATGGGAAACTGTATCAAGAGTTCGAATCTCTTACTCTCCGCAAATAGCAAACGGCACTGAAATCAGTGCCTTTTTCTATTTAGCAAACAGCCCTATCTAACACCTTATATAATTGATATGATCAATGCTTTGTTTTTGATTTATCAAGGAACCTTTCAATCATTGGAATAACAAAGTCTGCTTCCTTAGAATCAGTTTTTAGTGTTGTTATTTCCCCAATATACTCCCCGTGCACACCTGGTATGATGGCTAATTCCGAGTTGGTAATCAGTCTATGCATTTCGATAGCATGTTCGGGTTTAATAACATCATTATCGCCGTTAATAATTAACGTATGAGCTTTAATCGATTCGATCTGTTCATCTGGTATATCCTTAAAATTTACCATTCTTTCGGCATCCTTATCGTGCATTACCTGTAGTCCTTTAGGATTATTTGAAACTTTTAAATAAGCATTTTTTAGTTCTTGGGGCATATTTGCTAACGATGCTTGTTTCATAAAACCCCAAAATTGGTTTGATACCCCATTGCGTTTGCAAAGTGCAGAACCCAGAATGATTTTATTGACAATTTCGGGATGACGAATGGCGATTTGAACAGCAGTTGTACCCCCATTACTAAAACCAAAAAAATCTGCTTTAGAAATTTTTAGATTTTTAAGAAGGGTGACAACATCATCCGCATCTTGTTCAAAAGATTCCGATGCCGCTCTGTCACCTGTACGGCCGTGGGCCTGTAAATCCAAAGCAATAACTTTATATTTTTTGGCAAGCATTGGAATTACTCTTCCAAATGTTGTTTCAATGGTTGAACCTCCACCGTGAATCAAAACAAGTGGTTGGCCCTGCCCATAAATTTCATAATACATCTTAATCCCATTGACTTCTGAATAGCCATGTTTACAAACCAAGATATCGTTTGCCATCGTTTTAAAGGATGATAATAAGACCAGCCCTAAAACAGCATACGCAATTGTCTTTATCTTTTTCATCTTATCAGTTTTAGTTAAGCAGACTTTGTATTTTATTCAACATTTGCAGCCAGCTTGGGTAAGCACCTGTTTTTTGAGCTAATTGCTGAGAAACTGTCTGCCGTAATTGCATTTTGGTTTTTCCTTTTTCTTCAGCGAATGTCACTGTTACCAGGGTACTTCCAGGCCACTCAGCATCCATTCCAATTTCAATCGGGCTTATAGGATTGCCATTTTCATCGGCGTTGATCAGGGTAAACACAATTTTTGAGTTGGGCAACACTTCCATGTACTCCCCTATTGCCCAACAGTCTCCAAATTGGGGATTAGAAATACATGAGTGGAACTGGCCACCTGTTTCAACTTTAATTTTTTTGAAATGAACGGTGCAGCCATCGGGTGCATACCATTTTATCAATTTCTCTGGGTCTGTCCATGCATTGAAAACCCTCTCAGCACTTGCGTTAAAGGTTTGTTCTATGAACACTTCGTTATCACTGACAAGATTTTGCATTTTTGTTTTGATCATTTTATTTCGTTTTATCTGAGGATGTATCGTCAAGAAATTTTTCCAATTTATTAAAGCGTTGCGTCCAAAATTTCTTGGATTCGGCCACCCAATGGGTAACTTCATCCAACTGCTCCAGTCGCACTTCACATATCTGTTCCCTTCCTTTTTGGGTAATAGATATCATCCCACATTCATTAAGTACTTTAATGTGTTTAGCTATCGCCTGCCTGCTCATGCCGAAATCCTGGATAATTCCAGCAAGGTTTAGCGACCCCTGCGACAGTTTTTGTAGAATTATCCTTCTTGTTGGATCAGCAATTGCTTGAAACACGTCTCTTCTTTCTATCATAATACAACCAAATGGTTGTCAAATATAAATACAACCATTTGGTTGTGCAAATTTTTTTTTTGACTTTTTTTTACATTAACGTGAGGATTAATTAGCGTTGGCAAATTCATACAATGGATGTAATGATCAGAACAAATAATCAATCAGCTCCATCCAATTTTTGCCCATGTAAAAAGATCAAAAAATATTTATTGTTCGATTGTAGTCTTTAGTCTCCGCACCTTCCAAACAATGTATGCAGGTGCTGTTTCTTTAATTGAACAGGCGCTATTTTTTCAGTAAGTGTTTACTTTAAAAAACTGTCTCAAGGTTTTATATGTTATTACATTCTTCTTGCTCAAAGCATTTACGTCTAAAACAATCAAATTCCTGTAAGATTATTATTACTTCTTCTATAGTATAGTTTAGTGAAATAAAATACTTTTCTTAAGAAAAATTCGTTGGATTAACTACAGCGGTAATAATTAATTAAATGCATTGCCGCTTTGCAATTAAATTAACCCATCCCAATAGTGTTCAGGGTTTGTTGCCAAATTTTTACATTCAATATCCTCCAAAAATGAAAAAAGAAATTATTGCTTGTACGCTGTTTATTCAAATGCTGGTTGCCTTACAAGCAAAAGCCCAAAATATAGCAATAAACAGTACCGGCAGCTTGCCAGATACAAGTGCGATGCTGGATGTAAGCAGTACCACTAAAGGTTTGCTTGCACCAAGGATGACAACCACCCAACAGAATGCAATACCATTACCGGCAAAAGGATTGTTGATTTTCAATACAACAGACAACGCTTTTAAAGTGAATACCGGCACCCCGGCATCTCCTGTGTGGACGCCCCTGGCAACAGGTAGCACAGCTATAACAAATATTTTAAACACATCTGCCAATACAGTTACCAGTAACGTAAATGGCGCCTCCTCTTCTGCACCAGTAATCAATTCTATCAGCAATACCAGTACTGTCAATACGTTGTCAACCACCGTTAATGGCATTACCTCAACCGGTGTGCCTGTGATAAACAGCAATACCCTTTCACTTAGCGGTACTAACCTGACTGCTACTGTTAACGGCGTAGCAAGTAATGCCTTGAACTTAGCATCAATAAATACAGGGCCATGGTTTAATGCTGCGACAGGAACTGCAGCTACTTCCAATACGCAAAATATTTATCAAAGAGGGTTTGTAGGTATTGGCTTAAATAACCCGGGTACAGAACTGGTTGTAAAAGACAGTATGGAAATAAGAAGGACAGGCACTGTAGCCCAGTTGCTGTTTACCAATACCAGTGGCACCGGTGATTTCAGGTTTGGTGGCGATGGCGGGGATATCTTTTGGCAGGGCGGTGGTGGAAGGGGTTTACAGATGGGATCTTACTGGGCAACCGTATTAGGTGGCGACAGGCAAACAAGTGTTTTTCCAGCCTTTGTTGCAGGCGTATCCGGCACGGGTGTTATCGTTGCTGCACAAAGGGATGCTAGTGTTTCGTTAGGCGTTGTGGGTAATAGTGCAACACAAAGTGCAAACCTTACCGAGTGGCGAACATCCGGTGGTACAGTACTTAGTGTAATTGATAAATCAGGAAATTTAGGCTTGGGCATAACTGCCCCCACACAGAAGCTACATGTAAACGGACAGGCCATCATCAGCACATTAAATGCTGGTGCAACTACCGATGATATTGTAACTGCGGATGCAACGGGATTACTTAAAAGGAGATCTGTTGCAAGCATTGCCAGCAATTCATCAATTACATCACTCAATAGCCTTACCGGCACCACCCAAACTTTTGCAACCGCCAACAGCGGAACAGATTTTGGTATTGCCTCAGCAGGTACCATCCACACTTTTAATTTACCAGATGCATCTGCCACAGCCAGGGGCCTGGTAACAAATGCAACACAAACAATAGCCGGCAGTAAAACCCTTACTGATAATACCACCATAAATGGTACCCTAACAGTGGGCAATGCAATTACGTTAAACACAACTGCAAGCGGTGCTTTAACCGATAGCATCTTAACAGTGAACACCGCAGGAGTTGTAAGAAAAAGAACGGTAAAAGATGTTTTTAATACCCCTTCAATTGTTGTGGCTGCAACCAGAACAACAACCTATACCCCGACAAGTGCTTTTGCAACGCTTGCTTATAATACTGCCGCTATTAATATCGGCACTGCTTATAATACTTCTACCGGGGTGTTTACTGCACCTGCAACAGGCTTATACCAGATAATTGTTTCCAACCTTTACACCACTTCAAGTGCTACGGATAACAGCATTACCATGCGGATAGTTGTTAATGGTGCTACCGATCAGGAGAGTGCTGTTACACTTTCCCCTTATACAACATCTGCGGGAAAAACAACTGTTCATGGAAACACTTACGTTCAAATGACAGGGGGACAAACAGCTTCTGTAAGCCTGGGAAACCTCGCTAACACCATGACGCCGGCCGTTGGTACTGGTCAGCACACACTTAAAATAATCAGGTTAAACTAAGATTGGGATAAATGTTGTTGGCATGGTTTTGTAATTCATTATAAACTAACTATAAAAATTACAAATATGCCAATTAACCTGCTAAAACAAGTCCAGGAAAATTTACATTTCCCGGCTCTGAAAAAAATTGATCCCACTACTCAAGACATCACAGATAGTAAAGACTCGAATGTTTCTGACTTTAGTCAAACAGCATTGCCTGCCGTATTAACCGGGTTATACAAATACAGCGCAACAGACGAAGGGGCAAATGAAATTTTAAAAGCTGACTATGAGACCAATTGGGTATCAAAAATATTTGATGAAAACACAACCCGGATAATAGATAACATTGCTACAGGAGCAGGTTCTACAAGGTTAGCATCTTACGAACAAATGAATAATATAGCCGATGAAGCGGTAAAAATTACAATAGAAAATTTGCCTGAAAATGCTGTACCAAAAGATGTAAAACTGTTCCTTTCTAACCAGGTAAATAATATTTTACCTTACCTGCCTGCATCCCTGCATGTAGGCGATTTGTTAGATGACAGCACTTTGGATGACAACACCAATAAAATGGCAGGCCCGGTATCCAGCCTGATGCATAGTATCGGTTCGGTATTCTCAACACCTGAGTCGGAAAATGATACAAAATAATTTATAATTTCAAAAAAAATGGTGCTTCAAAAAAGCACCATTTTTTTTACGTCAGGTTTTAAATATCACTGGGCATCTTCAAAACTTTTAATTTTATTATACAGCGTTTTGCGATCTATGTTCAGCAATTCGGCAGCCTTTGTTTTATTAAAATTTACCTCTTTTAATACCTGCATTATAGCTTCATATTCTGCTTTTGATGCGGTGTCTTTTAAATCTAACGAGGTGGCTTTAACTGCAACAATTTCTGGCGCTGCTTCAACTGCAACAGGTTTATTACTAAAGCCTGTAATTTCCGCAGGGAGTGTGGAAGCAGCAATTTTTCCTGTACTTGTTAACAGCACTGATCTTCTGATCACATTTCTAAATTCCCGTAAATTACCCGGCCACGAGTATTGAATAAACATCTTCATAACCTCGTCATCAAACCCTTCAACATTTTTGTCCAGCTCAATATTGGTTTTTTGTAAAAAGAAATTTGCAAATAAAGGGATGTCATCTTTTCTATTTCTTAAGGGTGGCAGGTCGATAGAAAATTCATTAAACCTGTGATAAAGGTCTTCCCTGAATTTTCCATTTTTATAGGCATCCTGCAGGTTCTCGTTAGTTGCCACTATAATCCTTACATCAACTTCCATCTCTTTGGTACCGCCAATTCTTTTAAATTTTCTTTCCTGTATTACCCGTAATAAAGATGCCTGGATTTCAGAGGATAAATTGGCTACTTCATCTAAAAATAATGTGCCTCCATTAGCCAATTCAAAATGCCCTTCTTTGTCATTTATTGCACCGGTAAAAGCACCTTTGATGTGGCCAAATAATTCGCTGCCGGCAAGTTCTTTAGATAATGTACCACAATCCATGGCAATAAAGGGGCGGCCCTTACGGCTGCTCATGTCATGTATAGTTTTGGCAATTACTTCTTTACCAGTACCACTTTCACCATGCAATATGATGCTGTAATTTGTAGGCGCTACAATACTTATCTGATTGTATAATGCCTTGGTAGCACCGGCCTCGCCAATCAAAAATTCTGTATTGGGCGAATTTTTGGTATTTACCCTTTGAGAAACCATGTTTACCGGAGAAGCATTGTTGCTTTGGGTTTGGCCGGAAGCTGCCTTAAGGACGTTTAAAACTTCATCCGGTATAAGTGGTTTTGTGATGTAATCATAGGCACCGGCCTTGATAACATCCACCGCAGTTTTTATATCAGAATATCCGGTAATTATTAAAACAACCGTGTTAGGATTATGCTGTTTTATTTCAATTAAAATATCCTTTCCGTCTTTTTTATCACCAAGCCTGTAATCGCACAATACAATATCAAATTTGCCAGCTTTAAACTTTTCAATGCCTTTATTTCCACTATGTGCCGAGTCTACTGTATAACCGTTTTTAGTCAAAAACCTCGTTAATAAAGCACACATATCCGCATCATCATCAATAATTAAAATACTTTTATTCATGTGGGGTAAATTTTTCTCAAAGATACAATTAGTTTATACTTCTTTTTTAAGGCTCACTTCGGGTACCGGGATTTCTTCTATTTTTATCCAAACAGAGTAGTCATTTGGAGATATTTTATGGCCATGTTCATTGGCATATACTTTTGTGAATTCTGCACCAAGGTATAAAATTACCGAACTGTAATAAGCCCAAAGCATAACAATAATAATTGAGCCTGCAGCGCCGTAAAGCGTTGCCATATTGCTTCTTCCAAGATAATACCCTATACCGAATTTTCCAACAGCAAATAAAATTGCTGTAATCAAAGCACCCACTATCACATCTTTCCATTTTATTTTGGCATCAGGTAATACCTTAAAAATTATAGCAAATAGTAAGGTGGTTACAATGAAAGAAATCACATTATCTACTACCGGTATAAAAATTTTACCAGCACCTGAAAAGAAGTTGTTTAACCTCGAACCAATGATTGCGATCACTGCGTTAAGCAGCAGTGATACAATCAACACAAAACCCAAACTTAAGATGAGTGAAAATGATAATAACCGGTTAAGGATTAATTTCCACCAGGTTTTTTTTGTAACCACTTTAAGCCCCCAGATTTTATTTAACGAATCTTGTATTTCCCCAAATATGCCGGTGCCACCAATAAGCAAAACAATAACGCTGAAGCCTGTTGCTAAAGGTGTGTTTCGGTTAAGGTGTATGTTCTTTATATTTTCCTGAATTTGAAGTGCCGCTACATTGCCCACTAAATCTTTAATTTCTCCATACACCTGCCCCTGTACTGCCTCTTTACCAAACAAAATTTTACAAATGGTAATAATAATGATCAACATTGGTGCAAGTGAAAAAACCGTATAGTAAGCAAGCGATGCGCTGTATTTTAAAACATTATCGTTGATGAATTCTAGAATAACCTGCTTTATAAACCGAAACACTGATATTGCTTTATTCTTCATGGCACATTTTAAAGTAAATATAAATTGCAAAATCAAGCCAACTCTCGTTTTGTAGTTAACCGGGATGTGAAGCCCACGGCCGGGCATGGCAATACCAGTTTATCTTTGGCGTTGTAATTGCGGCCTGTTATGTACCAAACAAAAAATTATTCCCCATTTAATACTATTGAATTTGAAAGCTTTGATTATTGATGATGAAATAGACATTTGCTATTTATTAAGTGGAATTTTAAAACAAAAAAACTGCCTTACAAAATACGTAAACAGCTTGGCAGATGCAGTTGTTGCTTTAAAAGATTCTCCCCCAATAATTGTTTTTTTAGATAATCATTTGCCTGATGGATTGGGAATTGACTTTGTAGCGTATATTAAAAACAATTTTCCAGCAACAAAGATTGTGATGATTACTGCCTATGATACCCACTCAGACAGACAGCAAGCTATAAACAGAGGTGTTGATATTTTCCTTGGAAAGCCTTTTACGAAGGAATCGATAAATGCAGCCCTGGACAAACTGACCAACTAACCGCCTTTCCCTTTTTGTGGAGATTACTCTACATGCACATGTATAATTCCACATCATATTATTTTATTGCGCTAATTAATTTCTACACATCCGCTAAATAGTTGTGGTTTATGATTGCAGCACGAATTTGAACGGCTGAAAATTACTGGCAGGATTTTTATAAAACTATTCATCAATCATTCACCGTAAAATTAAAATTATCATGGGCAATCTTTTGTATGTTATCGCTGTAATTCTTGTTATCGCATGGGCAATCGGATTTTTAGGCTACCACGCCGGGGGCTTAATTCACATTCTTTTGGTTATCGCCATAATTGCGTTTTTGCTGAAAGTGATAAGAAGGGCAGCCTGATTTATTTTGTGTAATATTATTTAAGACCGCTACACTTTTTGTGGCGGTTTTTTAATTACCGGTATAATCAAACCTAATGATGAAAGAGGTGCCTGTGCCTGGAGTGCTTTCTACCTGTATGCTTCCTTTATGGTTTAAAATAATATTTTGGGTATTGGTTAAGCCTAAACCATTCCCTTTTTGCTTGGTTGTAAAATAAGGTTCAAATAAGCGGCTGAGTGCATTATTGTCCATCCCTATTCCGTTATCGGTTATCTCTACCATGCACTTATCATTTTCACTTTTAGTCGTTATGGTAAGTAGCCCATTATTGTGGTTTATCGATTCTACGGCGTTGACAATTATATTTAAAAAAGCAATTTTTATTTTCTCTTTGTCTGCAAAAATATCGCATAGATCAGCACCGTAATTTTTACTGATCGTAACATGGTTTAAAGTAATCCTGTCGTTTGCTAATTCGAGTGCTTCATCAAGAAGCAAATTGATTGACACGGGTTGATTTTGAAGCTCAGCGAAACGGGTTGCATTCAATAATTCAGTGATGAGCTGGTTAATCCTTTTACTGTTTCTGTTTACCATTTCAAACAACATATCGGCTCCTTCATCCCCACCCTGCATTTCAGATTTAATCTGCCCGATGGCTAGGTCAATATTGGTTAATGGGTTGCGTATTTCATGTGCAATACTTCTTGCAATCCTTCCTGTTGCATTAAATTTTTCATTGCGGCGCATCTCTACTAATTCTTTATTGGCGCTGTCCAGTTCATTAATCCTTAACTGCAATTGATGCTGGTATTCGTTTACTTTTTCATCTGCCAGTTTTCTTGATTTTTTTTCCCTCAAAAAAGTTACCAATCCCAAAATGGCGAACAATAAAGCCAGGATAAACGAACAAGTCATAAAGATATTCATGACTGTATAAATGGACTTTAGCCTGCGGTCCCTCTTAATAAAATAGGATTGTTCTTTTTGTTGTAAGGCATTTATTTTAGTCCTGATGGAATC
The DNA here is from genome assembly GCA_965249755.1 of Ferruginibacter sp. GTDB lineage: Bacteria > Bacteroidota > Bacteroidia > Chitinophagales > Chitinophagaceae > Ferruginibacter. Next base: position 3,906,987 of record CBDFMT010000004.1, on the reverse strand, counting down.
CATAATACCTTTTCCATTATAACCCATTTGTAAAAGTGTATCATCCCAAACTTTATTGTGGAGTTTAAAATAAGCGATGCCATATTCCTGATATTGCTGTTTTTGTTGCGATAGTTTTTTTATAAGTTCGATATCCTTTTTTTTGATTGAGTCTTTTTTGTAAGCTGCTTGTAACAACGTAAAGGATGTATCGATAAGGTGCTTGCCTGTGTAATAAGGTTGCAGGAATATTTCATCTTTAGATAATAAAAAACCCCTAACCCCGGTTTCCTGATCTTTTAGCCCCGATACCAAGTCTTCCAAATGATTAATCCTGCTATTGGTCCTTATGACGGTAGCCGTTTGCTCCACTAACTTTTTATTATTTATAGAGGTGCAGATAAAGCTGATAAGAAGTAAGATAAATGCGGCAGCATAGGCAATGTGTATCCTCCTGTCTTTTCTTAACTGCTTAATGATATTGAGCATGCTGTTGTATTAACCAGGAGAAGAAAAGCTTTATTCTTTTACCAGCCGGATAAAACTTTTTACGCCCTTTAAGCACAAATTTAATGGTACGTGTTTTGAATTTTGAAAATATTAATTAAATAATCCTGAAAAGAAAACAATATGTGTTTCAATTGAAAATACGGGTTTGGGCTTTTACAAAATAACACCCCGCCCAAACCTATTTTCCGGGATAACTGTTCTATTCTTTAATTGCTGAATTCAATGCTGTTTATGGAAACTCACCAATTTAAAAATGCAGGTACTGCTAAAAAATATTTGGTCGCAGACCTTATGGACCATCACAAAAAAGTAATACTAGACTTACAAAAGAACATAGGCATCTGTTCCATGGAAGCCGCAAATGCAGAAACTTTTAAATTTTTAAGTAGTCTTATTCAACAGCATGAGGCGATAATTGCTATGCTTAAAAAAATTCATTAACTGAATATCATTTTCCCGTAGCCTGCCCCATCTTTTAATGTTTCGGCTTACTGCAATCAGCATTCATTCTCATCATAAAAAAACAAAGAAAATAATTTTTGTAAAATTTCGTTTTAGTATGACCGTAATCATGGAAACATAGATTTGCCCAACTAAAGCCTCTACAGAAACCCTCCTATGAAAAAAAACTTACACCAATTGAGTTGTGTAATTGTTTTTATCGCTGCCGGTATTTTCTATTTAATAACACCAATTTCGGCACAACACAATTTGTTACTTGGTGCAGGCAATGGTTATGTAAACATCACTAAAAAAACTACAGGAGGGGCCGTTCAAAATGGAGATGTTCTGGAGATAAGGAACACTTATTATTTTGGGCCAGGTTACAATTCCAACTCTATTTATAAAGTACGGTATTATGACAGCGTTCCCTTAAAAACAACTATGAACACCGGTGCTACAGATTCACTAAGGCTGATCACCAATGAAGGGTTAACCGTTAAAAACTATTCTCTTGCAGCCGCAGATGATGCAGGCGTTTATACCCCTGCGCCGGCAGCCGGTCGTTACCAGGTAAGGATAAATATTTCAGCAGCCCCTGGGGCGGCAGGAGATCCTGGCACTAATGCCGGCCTGCTAACCAGCAACAACAACGCTGGTAATATTGTTATCGGCTCCTATGTTCCCAAAATATTTGGAGGTGTTCTTTTAACCACGGCATTTCGTGTAACGGTTACCGGCAACCCCGGTGATACCATTATTTTAGGTACCGGTAAATTGGCTTATAAAAACAGCAGCGCTGCTGGCGCCGTTGATACGATAGTAAACTCTACCCCGTACAAAATTTTTATTGATTCCACTTCTGCGGCGTTATGTATTAATGGCCTTGGAAATAATTTAGCCCAGGAAGCCGGAGGTACTTTTGATAGTGGAAGTGTACAAAACCGCTCCTACGGCCCTGCATTTGCCATACCTGCTTACGATTACAAACTTGTAAGCATCAGTACTGCCACCGGCGACGGGTCTTATGCCATCGTCAATAATTCCAGCCCTTCAGCAAGTACAAATATTAATGCACGGATGTCGCCTAATTGTGCTGTACCTGCAGGTCCAATCTTAACTACAGATAGTTGCAGCAAAAGGATGTTTGGGGGTTTTTGGGAAATAATGGGTGACCATACCGGAACAAATAATGCAACAGGCAACCCGCCGCCTGCAGCAGGTACTAAGGGCGGGTATATGCTGATGGTAAATGCAGATGTGGTAACGAGTGAAGCCTACCGGCAAACAGTGTCGGGTTTATGTTCAGATACCTATTATGAATTTAGCGCCTGGCTTAAAAATATTTGTAAAAGATGTGGCATAGACCAGAACAGTACGAGCACCTACAAAATTGGCGTTATGCCCAATCTTACTTTCTCCGTAAACGGTATTGATATTTATTCATCAGGCGAACTGGATAGTTTGGGCTGGGTAAAAAAAGGGTTTGTTTTCAGGACAGGGCCATCCCAAACAACGGCTGTTATTTCAATAAGAAACAATGCACCCGGCGGGGGTGGCAACGATTGGGTTATGGATGATATAGCCATCGGCACATGCGGCCCATCATCGAATATGAACTATAAGCCAATAGCCTTAGGTTGTTCCACCGGAAGCACCTTCACATTAGCAGATACTATCCGTTACAGTTACAACCCAAAATATTCCTTTTACAAATGGGAAAGAAGTACAGACGGAGGCCTTACCTGGGGTGCACCGCCACAGCCAATCCCCAATTCGGGCAGTGCCATAATAGGCCCAAAAATGGGTGGCTTTTATGAGTTTACAACTACCTTCGGCCCTATCCTGGTAACGGCTGCGGATAGCGGCCATCTTTACAGGGTTATCGTTGGTACTAACGCTGCAAACCTTAACAGCACTACATGCCGCTTTAACGATGGCTCCAGCATTATGATAAAAGTGATCTCCTGTCCAGGGGCTTTGGACGCAAATATTGTCTCTTTTTCTGCCCGGCTGGATAACAATAACAAAAGCATTTTAAACTGGATTGCATCTGACGAAACCAATATCATTAAATATGAAATGGAGAAAAGTACCGACGGTATTTTCTTCAATAAAATTGGTACAAGACAATCGAATAAAGCAACAGGTTTACAGGAGTATTCTTTTACTGACAACAGCTTGGTTAAAGGGTACTGTTATTTTCGTTTGAAGGTATACACCGATAACGGTCTGTTTAAATACACCAAGACTGTTATTGTTAACTTTAATCTTTCTTTTGAGGTAAGCAAACTCATAAACCCTTTTAAACAGGTTATTTTTGCCGGTATCATATTGCCTGCTGATGGCATTGTTAGTATGAAATTATATAACAATACCGGACAACTTCTTTACAACGAAGACCGTAAAATGAACAAGGGTTTAAATGAAGTGCAGTACTCAGGCTACAATAATTTAAGCCAGGGTATTTATTTTATTTCGTTTCAAACCGGCAGCATTATCATCCAAAAAAAGCTATTGAAACTTTAGGTGAAACCCAGAAAATAAAACTAAGGGCTACCTCATCTTTCTGCATTATTAACTGGCCTGTACATCATTTTCTGTAATGGCGGCAGCTTCACCTTTGCCCACAACCGATGGGTGCGGATGATTAAAAAACCTTTTCTGAAATACAAGAATAGTTATTACCCCGGTGGAGATAGAAGCATCGGCCAAATTAAAAATAGGCCTGAAAAATTCAAAATCATCTCCTCCCCAAACTGGCACCCATTTAGGAAAATGGGCATCCCGGATTATAGGGAAGTAAAGCATATCCACAACCTTGCCATGTAAAAAACCAGCATATCCTTGTTTGGGAAACATGGCTGCAAGATGGCCTGGATAACTCTCTTCAAAGATTATCCCGTAAAACATGCTGTCAATTAAATTACCGAGGGCACCTGCAAAAATTAAAGCGGCACATATAATAAAACCCCGGTGATATTTTTTTTGTATGATGCTGCGCAGGTACCAAACCCCGAATACTACAGCAGCGAGCCTGAATAAGGTAAGCAACATTTTACCTGCCTGTCCGCCAAATTTCCAGCCGTAAGCCATGCCTTCATTTTCAACAAAGTAAAGGCGGGCCCAATTGCCTAAAACATTATGCGCCTCATTTAAATAAAAATGTGTTTTGATGTAAACCTTTAGGGCCTGGTCAGCAAACACTACTAAAAAAATAACTAATGCAATTGTTCTTGATTTCATAACAGGACGCAAAGATAATAGTTTGCTATGTACGTTGTAAGGTGTGCAGTTTAGTATTGCCGTTAAAATTATTCTTCAAAATATACCCTTTTTACCCGTTGGGAAATGCCGGTTAAAATTTCGTAAGGAATGGTATCTGCCCAACCGGCAACATCATGTACAGAAAGTTGTTTCCCAAAAACGATTACCTCATCACCTTCTTCAATTGATGTACCTGTAATATCAACCATGGTCATATCCATACAAACCAAACCAATTACCGGCACCATCCTGCCTTTAACAAACATTTTGCCTTTACCATTGCTTAATGCCCTTGGGTAACCATCTGCATAGCCTATCCTGATGGTGGCAATAATTGAATCCTTATAAACAATTCCCTTGCGGTTATATCCTACGGTTTCGCCCGCTTTAACATGTTTTATTTGTGAGATGGTCGTTTTTAAAGTGGTAACATTTTGCAGTCGTTGCTGCATTGCAGGTGTGCCATCTACCCCATACAAACCAATACCCAAACGCACCATATCCAACTGCAGGTTTTTGTGCCGGTGAATGGCAGAGGTGTTTCCGATATGCCTTATAAATTGATATGGCAGTGCATTCTGCAATACCGCACAACAACTTAAAAAAGCCTCTGCTTGCATTTCGGTAAAACCATCATGCCCGGCCGCATCACTTGCGGCGAGGTGTGTAAACACAGATTGTATTTTAAAAAAAGTAGACTTCTGCAGCAACAACGCAAGCTTGTTAATATCGCCTGGCTCAAAGCCTAAGCGGTGCATGCCCGTATCCAATTTAATGTGTACCGGGTAATTTACCAGGCCTTGCTGGCCTAAGTAAGTTTTAAAAGTTTCTAAAATTGTAAACGAAAATATTTCAGGTTCAAGGTTATATTCCACCAATTGACCGTAGGTAATTTCCTCTGCATTCATTACCATTATGGGCAGGCTTATGCCGGCTTTACGCAACTCTACACCTTCATCGGCATAGGCAACAGCCAGGTAGTCTGCCTTATTAAATTGCAGCAAATTCGCAATTTCAAAACTACCGCTTCCATAGCTAAAAGCCTTTACCATGGCCATTATCTTTACACCAGGGTTAAGCAGTTGCTGGTATTGTTTTAAATTATAGGTTACCGCATTTAAATTAATTTCCAAAACAGTCTGATGTGTTTTCTCTTCCAGCAAAAGGCTTATTTGCTCAAACCCAAAAACCCTGGCACCTTTCAATAAAATAGTTTCATTGTAAAAATGAAGCGAATAAAAATTCGTTTTGAAATCATTGGTTGTATTAAAGAAAATTGTTTCCGTAATATTTTTAAAGGCTTGCTGATGAAGGTTTATTTCTGCACCGATGCCAATAAAACGGGTTACGTTTTTTTGCTGAAGGATGAAGGCAACTTCTTCATAAAGGTCTTTACTGTTTTTACCGGTTTGCAAAATATCACTAAGGATTATTGTACGGTTGCCATGCTGTTGCTGATTGGATAAAAAATCCAGCGCTATATTAAGTGAATTAATATCGGCACTGTAACTGTCGTTGATAATGGAACAGTTATTTATTCCTTGTTTTAGCTCAAGCCTCATTTCTACAGGCCTCAATTGCAGCATCCTTTCGGTAATAAACCCATCGCTTTGTTGCAGGTATAACAACAGGCACCAGCAGGTAATGGCATTCTCTGCAGAAGCTTCATCCGTAAATGGAATTGTAATGGTAACTAAACGGTTTTCGCCGGGGGCGGAGAAGAACCTTGCTGAAATGGTAGTGCTGGCAGTGCTTTTCTCAACGGATAAAACCTGCAGCTTTGCATGGGCATTTGTGCCCCAGTCAAATATTGTAAGTTTACCTGATGATGGGGTTAAAGCATTTATGGATCCTGCTATATTACTGTCATCAGACTTAAAGATCAGCACTTCGCTATCTGCAAAAAGTAAAAGTTTTTCTTGTATTTTTTGCTGGATGTTTAGAAACCCTTCTGCATGTGCCTGGCCTATATTGGTAAAGATGCCAATAGTTGGTTGTATAATATTTTGGAGTTGCTGCATCTCCCCGGGCTGCGAAATACCAGCTTCAAAAATACCGAGTGAATTATTGTCACTTATCTGCCAAACACTTAATGGTACACCTGTTTGCGAATTATAACTTTTAGGGCTCCGCACAATATCGTACTCCGTATGCAGCAGTTGATAGAGCCATTCCTTTACAATCGTTTTGCCGTTGCTGCCCGTAACACCAACTATAGGAATAGTAAACTGTGCCCGGTGAAAAGCAACTAACTTTTGTAAGGCACCCAAAACATTTTTTACCCGTAAAAAATTAGCGAGGGGATAAAGCTTTAATTCTGCTGCATCCATATGCCAGCCCGTAACAAAGCTACGAACGCCTTTATCATAAAGCTCTTTAAAAAAAGAAGCACCACTTATTCGTGGCCCGTCAAGTGCAAAAAAAATGGAAGTTGATGGAAACAATAGCCTTCGGCTGTCAACTAAAATATGTGCTATAGCTGCATCTTCTTTTTGCTGTAACCATTCAGCTTCAAGTATGGCGGCGATATTAAAAACGGTATACAAAATTGCTTTTTTATTTAAGGTGGTGCATTAATCTGCAACCTGCTTTTTTAAAGTGTCTTTTTTTAACAAAGAATATAAAATAGATGCACTTATACAAAACACGATCACTACCAGGGATACCCATTCTGGCAGGTGTACCCATTTTTCAACAAGCATTTTTGCACCGATAAATAACAGTACCACGGCTATGCCCTGTTGCAGATAATTGAACCGGTTGGCAGCACCCTGCAATAAAAAAAACAAGCTTCTTAATCCAAGCACTGCAAAAATGTTAGAGGAGTAAATAAGCATTTTCTTATCAGGGTCAGGTATTATAGAGAAAACCGCAGGTATGGAATCAATCGCAAACACCAGGTCTATCAAACCCAGCATAACCACTACCATAGCCAATTTAGTAAAAAATATTGTATGGTTTCTTTTTAAAATAAAATGCCCATTGGGTTCTTCATCTGTAGTCCGCATTAATTTTTTTAAAAGTTTATACGCCCAATTATCGTCTGGCGAAAACTGTTCTTCATGTTCACTTCTAAACATTGAAATACCTGTGTAAATTAAAAAAGCACCAAAAATATACATCACCCATTCAAAGCGGGCAACGAGTTGGCTGCCCAACGCAATAAACAATATCCTGAAAATTATAGCCATCAAAATGCCCAGCAATAACACACGGGAGTAGGCATTTTCTTTTACCCCAAAAAATGAAAATATGATTATGAAAACGAAAATATTATCGATAGAAAGGGACCACTCTAAAAGATAAGCAGAGATGTAAGAAACAGCATCTGCCTTACCATTGCCATCTTCATTTACAAATAAAATAAACCCGCAAAACGCCAGCGATAACAACACCCAAAACAGCGTTTGCAGTAAGGCAGCTTTAAGGGTTACCACTTTATTTTTTTTACTTAGCAGGCCTAAATCAAAAATTAAAGCAAGCAGGATTACACCACAAAATACAAGATAAGATAGGTTGGTTTTGCTCATTGTTATTTGCTGTATTTTCTTTTACGCCACCATTGGTAGCCTGCTGCAAAAAAACATACGAGCAATATTGGAGCCACTATATTTATAATTTGCCACTGCTGCCTGTCGTTCGCTACTTTCTGTACATCAAGCAAACGAAGGGTATAATCTTTTGCCCTTGCATCCAATATATTATTTTTATCAGCAAGGTATTCTGTACAGTTTAAAAAGAAATCTTTGTTTGCATATTGAATTTTGGTGTATTTATTCATGCCCATCGGCAAAGGGCCCACAGATTCCGACACCTGGTTTAACACTATGTCTGCATCGGCTGCTATAATAATTTTGCCTTCGCCAGTGCTTTGTTTTAAAAAGGAAAGGTTATTATTTTTTAGCGTATCCAGTTGTGCCTGGCTAACCCTGTTGGCAAACATGCTTGTAAATTTCCCTTCAAGCAAAACTGCCACGGGTATATTTCTGCGGTTAAAGCGGCTAACGTCTTCTATCGTTTGCAGGCTGTTTAACTCAATTCTGGCGGGAGTGGGCAAAGTGTATGCACTGCCCGAAGAAGATAGCAGTATTGTTTTTTTTATCCCGTCAGCTTCAACGGTATCAATAGAATTTGCAAACTGTCCCAACACATCTGCCTGGTTTTTTACAATTACATTATCGCTGCCCGGTTGCAACAAAGGTGCATAGGGCCATGGCAATAATTGCTTTTGGCTTTGTCCACCTACAGCACCAACTTCTACCGGTATTTTGTCGCAATGTTTATCTGCCAGCAGGTCTGTATTAATCCTTGCACCATATTTAAAAAGCAGGTCGTTTAAATTAAGGTCCCTTGCATACGCAATTAATTCGCCATTTTGAAGGCTATCCCTTTCTGCATATAAAACATCCATAAAAAACAACAGCCTGCCCCCGTTCATTACATACTGGTCCAGCTTAAACTTATCATCATCTGTAAATTTTTCGGTGGGTTTTACAATTACAATTGCTGCGTATTGTGGGTTAATAAAAGGTTGCCCCCTAACATTTACAGTATCTACAATAAAGTTTTTGCCCAAGGTTTCAAACACATCGTTGGCGGGCAAAAAACCATATGGAGGTTCGCCATTTCCATATGCATATGCAACTACAGGTACGTCTTTTTCTGTAAGGTGTTGTATGGCATTTGCAAATTTATATTCCAGCAATGCCTCTGCACTGTTTAAGGATTGTTTATCCAGGATATCATCGGAATTAAATACAGTTTTTTGTATTTGGCCTTGTAACAAATCAATAGCGATACTTCTGCCAGCGTAACTTACTACTGCCCCCGGAAAAATTTGCCGCTGGTTTTTACCTTCTCCTTCTTTAACCTGAACCTGTTGATTAGTGGGGCGCAAACCCATTTTTATCAGGGAATCAAACACATATGTTTTAGCAGAATCATCCAAACCTTGCGCTGGCAACTGAAACTTGTACTGGATTTTATTGCCTGCGAAATTTTTAAAATTATCCAGTAATTCTTTGGTACTGTTAGATAGTTTTTTAAATTCTGACTTGATGTCGCCTGCAAGCAGCACAGTGATATTAACCGTGCTATCTAAATTTTTTAAAACAGATTGTGTGGAGGGTGAAAGTGTAAACCGTTTTTCGTTGGTCAAATCTATCCGGGCATGATATATACTTGCCACCCAGTTTACAGCAACCAATAAAATGATGGTTGCCGGTAGCCAGATTTTATTTTTAAACACTTTAGTTATCATTGTTTGTTGGGGAAATGCTTACCGTTTATTCAGGTTTTTTACTGTAATTAAAAGAAATAAAAAGATGAGGCTTAAGAAGTACAAAACGTCCCTTGTGTCTATCAGCCCACGGCTTATACTGCGGTAATGAAAGTTGATGCCGGCCATCTCAATATAATAATCGCCCTGCCCCTGAAAAATAGCCAATTTGCTGATAGCATCAAAACCAAAATAAAGGATAAGGCACGCAAACGCACTCACCAAAAAAGCAATAACCGCATTGTTGGTAAAACTGCTGCAGCATAAACTTATAGACGAAAATACAGCCGACAACAAAAATAACCCGATATAACTACCAGTAATGCCGCCGCCATCTATAGAGTTATTGGCGCTTAAACTTCTAATGGTAACAACATAGATCAGCGTGGGGATTATTACAAAAAGTGCTACGATAAGCAACGCATAATATTTCCCTAAAACTATATTCCACTTTGTAAGCGGCTTAGTTTGCAACAATTCAAACGTGCCTGTTTTAAATTCTTCAGCCAGCATGCGCATTGAAATAGCTGGTATTAAAAAGATAAATATCCAGGGCGCTAAGTCAAAAAATTTGTCGAGAGAGGCATACCCAAAATCGAAAAGGTTGCTGTCTTTTAAAATGAAAAGAAAGATACCATTGATCAGCAAAAAAAGGATTATGGCGGTATAGCCGGTAAGGCTGCTAAAAAACTGGTGCAATTCCTTTTTATAAATACTCCACATAAAATAAAATTAGGGCAATTTACTATAAGCAGCTTACAAAAACCCAATTGCCGTCAATTCTTAAAACATCAACTATTATCGGCGCTGTTATTTATTGACTTGTTAGTTATCATTTAATTGTAGCCAGGGTACAGGTGGGTATATTTCAAAATAAATGGAAAAATGGATGGATAAGTAAAAATAATTTAAAAAAATATTTTACAAAAAGCAGCACAATTAAAAAAGGCTTTGTCATAGTTATAGTTAAGCAAGCAAATACATCCATGCTTAATTTTACCACAACAAACATTTGAGAAAATATCGTTTAGCCCACCGGCTAAGCATTTAATCAAAAGATACCAAAAAAAGTCGTTTACCAAAACCGACTGCACTATCCCGCCAACCGGCGGGATTTTTTTATGGAGAAAAGTCATCGTTGCATCTTACCCTAAACTTTAAAATATGAAAAAGGTCAGCATGCTATTATTTGTAAGCTTGATAGGCGGGGGCATATTTGCCCAAACCTCCAATAAACTTACAGCCCCGGCCAAGCCGCTTACAGGACTAAAAAAGTCTAAAGACACCTTACCAACGCAGCCGCAGGTTTGGGCAAACGATGCGGAAAATAATTTAACGGAGTTGCCGCCACAACCGCCACAACCATTACCACCACCACCCCTGCCACCGGTGCCCCAAGAATTGCTATCATTAACCAGGTAAAAGATATTTCCTAAAATAAGATGACGGTAAATTATTGATCCCTTGAGAATAAAAAACAAAGCCCGTTTCGATAGAAACGGGCTTTGTTTAAATATGATCTATAATGTTATACGGCAAAGCTTTCACCACAGCCACAGTTTCTGCTCGCATTAGGGTTATTAAAATAAAAGCCTTTTCCATTTAATCCATCGCTAAATTCCAACTCTGTATTAACGAGGTACAAAAAGCTTTTTAAATCAGTTACTATCTTAACGCCTTTGTCTTCAAACACCTGGTCCATAGGTTTAACTTCATTATCAAAATCCATCTTATAACTTAAACCGCTACAACCACCACCAACTACCCCCACCCTTAAAAAATAGGCAGGGTCGTTGTTTACACCGGCATCAGTCATAAGGCTGATAACTTTACCTTTTGCCTTATCAGAAATATAAATTGAATTGTCTGTTGCTACCATAAAATAATGTGCTATTGTGCATTTAGGCCATGTGCTAATTGAATACACCTTTTGCTTTCATCAGCAAAACAGCATGCCGTCTAAATGTCAAATTGTTTAGTGTACTACACTTTCTTCAAACTTAATGGCTTCTTTGCCATTCTTTACACGATAGTCGTTTATGGCTGCTTTAATAGCATCTTCGGCCAAAACGGAACAGTGGATTTTCACCGGCGGTAAGTTTAATTCTTCCACAAAATCCATATTGTCTACTGTTAAAGCTTCATCTATACTTTTACCTTTAAGCCACTCAGTAGCCAGGGAAGATGAGGCTATTGCCGAGCCACAACCAAACGTTTTAAATTTCGCATCTGTAATCATTCCGGTAGCATTGTCAACCTGAATTTGAAGGCGCATAACATCACCACATTCAGGTGCACCAACAAGGCCTGTTCCAACACTTTTACTTCCTTTATCAAGTGTACCCACATTTTTAGGGTTTTGATAATGATCGATAACTTTTTCTGAATATGCCATAATGTAAATTTGATAATGTGATAATTAGCCAATTTGCTAATGCTTTAATATTGTTACTTTTCTGTATTTTTTGAACGTTTTCAAATTAAATAAGGTTTGTTTTAATTAGCACATCAGTACATTGGCTGATTAGCATATTTTTTTAGTGTGCTGCCCACTCTATTGAATTTAAGTCAATCCCTTCCTTATACATTTCCCATAACGGGCTCATTTCCCTTAGCTTTAAAACGGTATCGCTGATTGCTTTTATGGTATAGTCAATTTGATCTTCGGTTGTAAAACGCCCTAATCCAAAACGCAGCGAACTGTGTGCCAGGTCATCGCCTAAACCTAACGCTTTTAAAACATAAGAAGGTTCCAAAGAAGCAGACGTACATGCTGAACCGGAACTCAACGCAATATTTTTATTAAAGCCCATCAGCAGTCCTTCACCCTCTACGTGTTTAAAAGAAATGTTGGTTACATGTGGCAAACGATGCTCTGTACTGCCATTGATGTAAGCTTCTTCAAGTTTCATTAATTCGGTTTCCAGCTTATCCCTCAGTATGCTGATGCGTTTTGTATCGGCGTCCATTTCCAGACGGCACAGCTCACATGCTTTACCAAAACCTACGATACCGGGAACATTTAAGGTACCGCTTCTCATGCCCCTTTCATGGCCGCCGCCATCCATTTGGGCCGTTACTTTAACCCTTGGGTTTTTTCTGCGTACATACAAAGCACCAATGCCTTTTGGTCCATACATTTTATGTGCTGTAAAAGCCATAAGGTCTATACCATCTTTATTTACATCTACCGGAATTTTGCCAACGGCCTGCACTGCATCAGAAAAGAACAGCACACCATTTTTCTTTGCGATGGCGCTAATCTCCCTGATGGGTTGCACTGTACCAATTTCATTATTGGCGTACATAATTGCAATTAAAATTGTTGTTGGTTTAATTGCCGCCTCCAGTTCTTTAAGGTCTATCAAGCCATCTTTTTTAACCTGCAGATAAGTCACTTCGCCCCCGTTTTTTTCAATATGCTTACAGGTATCCAATACTGCTTTATGCTCTGTTGTTGCAGTAATGATATGATTGCCCTTTGTTGCATACATTTCAAAAACGCCCTTTATGGCCAGGTTGTCGCCTTCTGTTGCACCACTTGTAAAAATGATTTCTTTAGGATCGGCACCTATTAATTTGGCCACTTGTTCCCTGGCGTAATCAACTGCTTCTTCAGCCTCCCAGCCAAATGGATGGTTCCTGCTTGCAGCATTACCGTAATGTTCCAAAAAGTAAGGTGTCATTGTTTCTAAAACCCTTGGATCCATTGGGGTAGTAGCATTATTGTCGAGATATATAGGTAGTTTGAGCATACAGTGTATTTATAAGTAAGTACAAATTTACTACAAAAGGTTTTATTTTAGCTTTTACAATAATCTTTGCTTTATCATTTTCCTTATTTCATAAACAGCTTTATTTATTTCTCATGCTTCATATTGATCATATTGGTATTGCTGTAAAAAAACTTGCAGCCTCTATACCGCTTTTTGAAAAATTACTGGATACCCCCTGTTACAAAACGGAAAAAATAGATAGTGAAAATGTAACCACCGCTTTTTTTAAAACCGGCGAAACCAAATTAGAGCTGTTAGAGGATAATGAGGAGGATGGTACCATTGCCCGTTTCATTGCTGGCAAAGGTGAAGGTGTACATCATATTGCTTTTGAGGTTGCAGATATTTATGCAGAAATGGCCAGGTTAAAATTGGAGGGATTTGTTATTTTAAACGATTTTCCCAAACAAGGGGCAGATAACAAACTGATTTGCTTTTTACATCCCAAAAGCACCAACGGTGTTTTAATTGAGCTTTGCCAAACCGTACATTAATCAGCTTATCGTTTTACAAAAATGGGTTACCGGTTTTCTCCTCTTCCACGGTTGTTGGCTGGCCATGGCCGCTATATACAATCGTTTTAGCTGGCAGTACCATGATCTTGTTATTTATGTTTTCAATTAATTGCTGATGGTTTCCTCCCGGCAAATCTGTACGGCCAATGCTGTGGTAAAAAAGCACATCGCCGCCTATTAAAAAATTTTGTTTACGGCAGTAAAAACAAATGCTGCCCGGCGAATGGCCTGGTGCCTCAATTACCTCCAGCTCATCTTGCCCAATTTGAATGATATCCTTTTCTTTTAATTCAATAAAACCACCTTCATAATTATCGAAAGGAAGATTATACATGAGGCCGGATGTTGGCGCAAACGATAAAACATATTTCTCCTTTTCATGCAACTGAAGTGTTAACCCGTACGTACCTGCTATGTACCTGTTTCCAAAAACATGGTCCAGGTGGCAGTGGGTATTCAGTAACAGTGATGGAACAAGTTTTTTGTGTTGGATAAATGCCTTTAGTTTTTCTTTTTCTTCATCAAAATAGCAACCCGGGTCTATGATGGCGCACTGGTTAAATTCATTGAATAAAACGTATGTATTTTCTTCCAAGGGATTGAAAGTAAAAGATTGAATTTGTAACATTTAGCTTCTTGTTTAGAATAGTAAGGGATATTTTTACGATTGGTTTGAATAGAGTAATTTTATTATCAAATATTAAAATTAGTATGGTAAAGTTCAGCAGAATATTTTTTATAGCCTTGAATTTAATACTGGTTAATTCCTACATATCCAAAGCCCAGGTTAACGCAGTTGAATTTGGTAAAAACCGTGTTCAGTTTAAAAAGTTTAAGTGGCAATATTATCAATCAAAAAACTTTAATACCTACTTTAACCAAAACGGGCAGGAGCTTGCAAAATTTGTTTTGCAGGTGGCGGAAGAAGAACTGCCCGGCATTGAAACCTTTACTGAGTACAGCTTACAGCGCAGGGCCAATATTGTTGTGTATAATGAATTTGCAGACCTGCAGCAATCCAACATTGGTTTGGGCATGGATTGGCAGACTACCAACGGAGGCACCAAGCTGGTAAATAATAAGATGGTTGTGTATTTTAACGGCGATCATGCCCAGCTTCGTAAACAAATAAAAGAGGGCATTGCCCGTGTGCTTACAGACAATTTATTATTCGGCGAAAACCTTGGCGAAGTAGCCGGCAACCAGGCCTTGCTTGATTTGCCCAAATGGCTTACTGATGGCTACGTTGCCTTTGCAGGAGAAAACTGGAGCACCGCATTGGACGATGAATTAAAAAGCGAAATTTTAAGTGGCAACTACCGCACTTTTTATCAGTTTGCATTTGATAAGCCCGAGCTTGCAGGACATGCATTTTGGTATTACGTGCAAGAAAAATACAAAAAAGAAAACGTTACCTATTTACTCTACCTGGCACGGGTATACAAAAATTTAAACCGGGCATGCCTGCAGGTTTGCAAGCAAAAATTTAAAGGTGTTCTTGCAGATTTTATGGAGTTTGAGGAAGACAAATACTATAAAGATATTGCCCGCAGAAAAGCATACCCTAAAGGAAATTATATCGAAAGTTTTGACATCAACAAAAGGCAGGATTATTACCGCATAAACGTAAACCCAAATAAAAAAAATAACTCGTTTGCGGTTGTTGAATATAAAAAGGGAATTATCAAAGTAAAACTGAGCGAAGACTTTGATTACACTACTTTACTTACTTATGGAATACGCAGCTACCAGAATGAAACCAATCCTTATTATCCCATTTTAGCGTGGGACCCAAAGGGTACAAGGCTTACGGTTATTTACACACAGGAAGGCAAACTAAAGCTGTTTGTTTACGACATCGTAACCAGGATTAAAAACCCTAAAATTGACCTTACAGAACAGTTTCAACAGATACAGGATGTAAAGTATATGCTCGACAGTAAAACCTTATTGTTAAGCGCCGTAAAAAATGGGCATACAGATATTTTTACTTTGGACCTTCAAAATGAAAAAGTAAAACAAATTACCAATGATGTGTATGACGACCTCGATGCTGCATTTGTTTCTTTCCCGGGTAAAACAGGTATTATTTTCAGCAGCAACCGTCCCGGACCGAATGCTAAAAATGCAGATACCGTGCTGCCAAGCCATAACCGGTACAATGTTTTTTTAATTACCAATTTTGGCGATAAGCCCGAGCTTAACCAAATTACCCAACTATCCGATTTAAAGTATGGTAATGCACGTTACCCCACGCCGTATAACAGCAACCACTTTACTTTTATCAGCGATGAAAATGGTGTTGCCAACCGCTATGCCGGCTTCTTTACCACCAAGGCTGCGGGGCTGGATACACTGGTTTTAATTGGCGACGATATTTTACGTAACCCATCCCTTAAAGATGTGGACAGCACCTTAAAAGCCTATAGAAAATCGGATGTTGATTCTATTGCTGTCGTAGCTATTTCCAAAGATTCTGCCTATACTTTTCCTTTGAGTAATTACGAGAGCAGCGTAGCTGAAAGCCGCATTGCAGGTGACAACCAGCAGGTAAGCGAAGTAACCAGGCAGAGCGATGAGAAGACTTTGTACAAATTAAAAATTGATGAGAACACATTGCGCAGGCGGAACATTACGGTGCCACCCACAACATACATGAAGGGCATAGTGATGGCCGATAAAATAAACAGCGGCACCACCAAATATGATAAACCGGTTAATAAAGGGGATAGCGCCGGAAAGAAAACAGACATCTTTCAAAATGAATTTGCCAATGAAAAACCGGATAGCAGTGTGCGGATTACCGATGAAGGACATGTGAAAAATGATGTGCTGCAAAAGGCAAAACTTTATCCTTACAAACCAGCTAAATTTTATGCAGATTATGTTAGTGCTGGTATCAATAACAACATCCTTATTAACAGGTACCAGCCCTATAGCGGCGGACAGGGGCCAATTATGTTATCGTCCAGCACGGTTATAGATGGGCTTGTAAAACTTGGTACATCTGAGCTGATGGAAGATGTAAAAATTACGGGCGCCTTCAGGATTTCGAGTAATTTAAAAGATAACGAATGGCTTGCCAGCTACCAAAATTTAAAGCGGCGTTTTGATTGGGGCTTAACGTATTACCGTAGTGCACAGGAAGCTTCTGATGAAACAGGTACTATTCCTGCAAGGGTTTTTACCAGCTTGTACCAGGCCAATGTTTCTTACCCATTTGATAATTCAAAAAGGCTTGCATTAACTTTTGGTATAAGAAATGACCGGGCCGTTATCTTAACCAATTTTTTTGAGCAGGGGTACAGCTCGCTTAAAGAACCTGACCAGGTAAAAAAGTTTGCTACTTCGCACATGGAATATGTGTATGACAATACTTTAAACCCTGTGCAAAATATTTGGAATGGCTTACGGTACAAAGTGTACTTCGATTGGAATACGGACATCAGCAAGGAAAAAAATAATAACGGCAAATTCAATTTTAACTGGGGTGCAGATGCCCGGTATTATTATCCTATTTACCGCAATTTTATTTGGGCAGGCCGTGCTGCTGCTGACTTTAGCTGGGGCAACCAAAAAACAATCTACTACATTGGCGGTATAGATAACTGGATGATGTTTGGGGGCAATACAAAATCTGATGGCAGCGACCGCTATTTTAATACTAAAAACCCACCAAACCCAAATGTGGATTATGCCTTTCAAACACTTTCAGAAAATGTACGGGGCTTTTTACAAAACGTGGCCAGTGGTAATAATGCGGTTATCTTAAACAGTGAATTCAGGTTACCTGTGTTTACCACCTTTTTTGATAAGCCGATCAACAATGCGTTCTTACGCAATTTTCAGGTTACCCAGTTTATTGATTTAGGCAGTGCATGGAGCGGTGGCCTTAGCGGTATTGTGCGACCGGAAATAGTGTATGGTTCTCCACCGGTGCAGGTTGTAAAAAAGGCAGGCGGTATTGGCCCTTTTGCCGGTGGATATGGTTTTGGTGCCCGAAGCACTTTGCTAGGATACTTTTTGAAATTTGACGCAGGATGGCAGATGAACGGCTTCTTTAAAGGAAAACCGATAATGTATGTGAGTATGGGTTTAGATTTTTAATGCTTTCTATTTCATATATAATTTGTTACCCGGTTCTTTTAAAAGGCCGGGTAATTTTTTTATAGTAAAATATAACAGGCTGAACAAACAGGTAAGTAATACGGTTACACCCCAGGTTTTATAATATTGCCAGGGCATTACTATGGGCGTAATAATTTCATTAAATAAACTAAACGGATGGGTTACAATATCCCAACTGTTCCATCTTAAAAACCTGCCCAGGTAAACACCGAATGAGCCCACAAACAGGCAGGCAACAATTATCTTGTTAACTATGGCGTTCCTGATTTTTTTCTGGAGATAAACTTCTACTTTATACAGCGAAGCGAAAGCCAGTATCAGCCCTGTAACAGAGGATGTAAATAGCAGGATAGCATCAAACCAAACGGGCGCATCAGTCCTCGATTCTTCCAGGTGAACAAGGTCGGTAATGATGTATAAAGCATTAGGAAAAAACAAAAGCCATCCGGCTAGCAGCAGGTACGCCTTCCAGGAAGTGAGCGGTGTTTTTTTTGTTAACAGTATACTTATTTCAAAAGGTATCCAAGCTAAAAATAAGTTCCATAAAAGTGATATATACCGGATATTATCAGAATAGATAAACCTGCAAATAAGCATGATGGTAATAAATATAAGAAAAGCCGCAATAAGCTTTTTAAGTGGCGACAGCTTTAGCATTAAAACATATTTAACTGGTGAAAAATTTTGGGCAGAAAAATAACAGCCCCCGTTATGGCACTACCCAAAGCACATACCAAAACAGCCCCTGCAGCCAAATCTTTAATAACTTTTACCAATGGATGATAACCGTTATGCAGCAGGTCACACGTTTTTTCGATAGCAGAATTGAGCATTTCCATCCCTAAAACCAGCATGCAGCAGCCAATTATAAACAGCCATTCTACTGAGCTGATCTTTAAGCAAATCCCAAGTATCACAGCCAAAGCGGTCGCCAAAATATGCACCCTGAAATTTAACTCATTTTTAAAACAGTGCTTTATACCGGCACCTGCAAATACAAAAGACTTTAAAAATTTCATTATTCGTGTATTTAAAAATGAAGTTTGTCGTATAAACTTATTGTTGATAAAGGCAGTTACAAAAAACCGTTCCAGTTTTATAACTTTTGCAACTGGGTTATAGCGGGATGATGTAAAAAGTATTTTTTAACCTCCTCATCAGCATAATTCCACGAAAGCCAATTATAGGTTGTTTGTTCATTTATGAAATTTTGTTTGCGTTGTTCAAAAAATTCCTTGGGCGAAATATTATGCCGGTATAGCAATTCGCCTTCGCCGGTTACAATGCCCTGCTTGTTAAAAATATCCTGGTTGGCATCCAGCACAGGTAAGGTTTTATCTGATAAAGAAAGCAAAAATTCAATATCCAGTGGGATGCTGTTTTTGCGTGCAAGGTTATAACTGGCAATCGTTTCATCCCAATGAATGCAGGATGCCGTAACCAACAACACCAGGGCAAACCATGCATTTATTTTTACTAAAAAATAATTGGTTTTAAGCTGATGGATTTTTATATAAATCGTAATTAACCCAAACAAAACCATCATCAAAAAAAACAACACGCCAATGCGTTTATACGCCAGCCCCATATTTAAAATGTAATAGTAATCCCTCATAAAAACGGATATCACCAAAACCATATTTTGAAAAAGCCATGCATAGGCACCCCATTTCAGCACTTTATTTGCCTTGTAAAAATTGAGGTTCCTTCTAAAGAAAAACAACAATAATACAATTGCGACAATGATGGAAAAAATTAATATGCCGGTTCCCTCATGCACATATTTACTCAGGTTAATGTCATCTTTATATTTAAAGCCAAACCACACATATATTACATCAATGCAATTAATAATTAGCAGCAAAATGTTTAGTAAGACCAGGCTCATTATACCAGTCAGGTTTTCATTTTTAAGCGCCAGGTTGCCGTTGGCAAACCTGCCCATAATTAATGTCAGCAACTGAAACCAGCTTGTTTTTTTCCATGCTGCCAGGTTGCCCTTCTTCCTTATAAGATAAACGGGTTTGGCCATATCCTGATCTGAGAAATATGCAATTTTACTTTTTAATAAAAGTCCGCCGGTAATAAACAAGCCGGTAATAATAAAACAAAAGCGGCCCCAGCTAAACCATTTAAAAAAAGTATTAAAAAAATGACGGATCGATTTACTGATGTCTGTAACAACTGAATTGAATATCACATTGGAAGAACTGTATAAAGCAAAAAATATAAATAATAATAAAAGGGGTATAACAATGAAGCGGAGTATTTTTTTTATTACAAGAGTATTGCCCCGCAGGTAGCGTAACCCTTTAATATTTGTAAAAAAATGCGGTATAACGAAGATGTAATTCATACCAATGGAGCCGGCCGCATACCATATTGAAGCATGCCGGTATTGGGTAAAAACTATAAGGAGTATTGAAGTAAAACTAAAAGCCAGTTTGCTTATGATGGTATTGTGTATAATAAGCGCTGTTGCTGCAATAATATGGCCTGCAAGCAGCCACTTAATATTTCCTTTTAAATATTCTTTTGGATAAAGATAAAAAACCGAACATAGAATAAAGGCATCAAAGAGCAAGCAATTAACACCCCATTTTTGTTGCCAGAAAAAGAAGTTAAACAAGATGGCACCTGATACTACCAGAACAGGTTGCAGGAAGCGGGGTTTAGTTGTAAAAAGGTTTAGTGGTGCACTTTTACTGGCCATGATTAAAGGTTTTTATATTAATTTGAAATGGTAAATCCTTGTATAATAAAGCGGTGATGAAGCATTACAGACATAATGGTGGCAATCAAAATAGAGCAAAAAAGAAAGGTTCCTTTCCCGTCTAAAATATCAGGGAAACAAAATAAAAATAACGTTGCAGGCATAAGTGCAAGAATAAAACCGGCACGTAATAAAAGCCTGAACAAAGAACTGCCATCATTCTTTGCGCTGCTTAAATAAACCAGCCAAAACACAAATACTGATGGTGTAGAGCATACAAGGGTTAATACAGTACTGATAACAAACATTGCAATTAATTCAGTTCGATCAGGAGAAAATATCCTTAAGCAACACGTAAATAATACAGCATTCAACAAGGCGGTCAGCACCCAAATTGTAAAACAAGTAATGGTTATTTTTACCCCTCTATTCATAAAAGTACTTTGTATTTCAAAGTGTATGTATAAAAAAATTATTTTGCCTGTCGTATCATTTTTTCCAATGCTTCTAAATGCACCTTAAATGCCTTTTCCCCGCTTTTGGTTAGTGAATAGGTGGTGTTTGTTTTTTTGCCAATAAACCCTTTTTGAACCTTTATAATGCTGTTATCTTCCAGTGTTTTTATATGGCTTGCAAGGTTACCGTCTGTTATATCCAACAGTTCCTTAAGGTCGTTAAAATTGATGTTTGTATTTACCATTAAAGCACTCATAATCCCCAGCCGTATGCGGCTGTCGAAAACCTTGTTAAGTTGTGCTATCGGATTGTCCATTCGTTATCTTTTTGCTGCCGTAAGCCAAGCTCTCGTTTATTAATTTTTGCTCCTTTCATATTTGCCCCACATCAGGGCGCCATACACAATGTGCAAAACACCAAAGCCGGCGGCCCAAAAATAAATGCCATATCCAACAAACCATAAATTAATAATGGCAAGTATTAATTGCCCATAGCCAAGGTACCTAACCTCGTTTAAAGTGTACTTGCTGGCATTAACCAATGCCAGGCCATAAAATATTAAACAAGCTGGCGCTATTAAACCAACGTTGTTTGCCGATATTAATTTAATGAGAAAAAAGCCGCCTGTAATAAGTGGAATGGCAACGTTAACCATTAACCTTTTGGCTGTAACGCCCCACAGTGGAATGTGTTCTTTTTTGCTCCGCAGATAGGTAAAGAAAAAAGAAGTTATTAACGCCGCAGTAAAAGTAATGGCTGCTATCCAAAAAAGCCAGGTGTACAAAATCATTTTATAATTTCCAGACCGGGCTAACTCCATACCGGCATCGTAATCAATAAACATGGGCTTTTTGCCATACACAAATGGGTAAGCAAACATTGCCCCTGTTAACGCACATACCCCTGCGGCAATACCACTCAACCCGCTTAAACTAATAAAACGGCTGCTCCGTTCCATCATTTTCTTAATGTGCTGAATATCTTGGAGAGTTTCGTTTTGTACAATCATAAAAGTACTTTGAAATACAAAGTAAAATGATTTTATCTACTTTAACAAGAAAGTTTTGTGCGTATGTAAAATAGAAGAGGACAGCCTCGGCCTTGTTGGTAAACCGGGTTACTTTTTTTCTAAGCCAAGCTTGTAGTTGGTTATGTATTTATCAACCAATTTATTTATGGTAGCTGCCGAAAATTTCTCTTCATAAAATATTTTTTGGTTCTCACCTTCGTCACCCACAAGCACAACTTTCTTATCAGCATTGAAAGGGCCGCTTATGGCTAAATGGCTTTCTTTACCGCTCTCGTAGGTAAACAAAATTTTAAAGAGATAAAACCTTTTTTGCACACCGTTTACTGAATACACTTTCTCCATAAGAAATGTGAGGGAGGCATCATCTGTGTCATCATCCATTGCCATGTTATACAGGTAAGCGGCCGCAAATTGTTGTTGTCCTAAAAATTCGGGGGTAAACATTTTTTGATAACCTGCAGTTTGTAAAGCTTTATAAAAATAGGTGCGGTAACCTTTATCTACCGCAAGCTTTCTAATTTCCCCGGCAGGCACGGGTTGTTTTAATTTCATCAATGCAATCAAAGCATCTTGTTTGGTGTAAAGCGGTTTGGCTGCCATAAATCCATTTAAGATTTGTATGGCCTGCTTATTATTGATGTGTTCAAGTGCATTTATAATTTGAGATGAGTAGGCTAAGTAATCGTTGTGCTGCAGCTTTTTTAATTGGTTTTGGGCTGTGGTTAAAACGCCGGCTTCATTGCTTATCCAAATATCTTTTTGCAGAAGGTTACTGTCCAACAGTTGAGCTGCAAGGCTTATCATACCAGCACCAATAAAAGTATCACCAAAATATTCAGCCGCTTCCGGAAACAAATGCTGTGCAAGCTGTAAACTATCTGTAAGTGCGCTAACAATGGCATTTATATTTTCCACACCAGAAGAATACCTAAACAAATATTCTTTTAAAACTTGTACAGCCCTGCTGTTATGCTGGTTCGCCAGCATTAAAAGCATCGGCGATTGTAACGCCGGTATATCTTTTACAGCATTGCTAAAGTTGCTTTTTATAAAGCTTATTGTTGCTGTATCATTAACGCTTGTTATGGCATCTGCCAGCACTTGGTTCACTGTTTTGTAAGCAGTGGTATCGAATGTATATTTTTTTAAAAAAGCATTGTGCAATACAGCAAGATCAGCAGTTGTAAATGCAGCATCTGCTAATTCAGTAAGGGCACCGGCCTTGGTAGCGCTATCCTTGCTTTCTAAATCTTCTACAGCTAATGGTATTTTATTTTTTAAAATGGCAGAAGGAAGGTTTTCATTTTTAAAACGAAAATCTTCAAAAAATTTGTTGTTGGCCTTGCTAAAGATATCTGCATAAGGTGCCAGTATAAATAAATGATAAGATGAATCCCCGTGCGGCAATATCCTTATTCTTTTATAATACGACTTTGCACCATTCTTTACAATTATTTCATAGCCTTTTACACCTCCGTTGCTGATTTGTTTTTGAAAGATCAGCGAATCAAACCTGCCGGGGTTTTCTTTTGCAAATGTTGTTGAAGTGTCCGAATAATATGTCCTCAATTGTTCGTCGAGAAACATACTGTCGCTTGGTGCACTGTAATATTTAGGGGCAGGGTAAATATGTATGTTGCATGTTGTGGAAGCAAATTTATCATATGCAACCAGCTCAATTACCTTTTTGTTTTCGGCAAGTTTTTGTGCAAGTTCACTGGCTGAAAGACCGGTTGTATCCGGCAATATTTTTTCAAATGGGGCAGGCGACCAGGTAACAAAGCTGCCACCATTGCTTTCATTTGCCGACCAGCCCAAATCATTATAATTGCTTAGTTTAAACGACCTGAAAAAATTGGCGGCATCAGGATAATCTTCCCGTCCTTTTTGGGTAATTACCGCAACGTTGTAAGTCTTGTTACCACGGCAGATGATAAGTAGTTTTGATACTACCTCCACATTAGATTGTTTGGTTTGGGCAGAAAAGGACATAGCCCCATAACCCTCATAATTGAATTTGCGGATATCGGTTATCAGCGATTTAGCAGATCTATAATATTCCAATTTTGCTTCAAATACTGCACTATCTGTACTCATAACAAATCCCTTGGAAGCTTCGTTTATCGCTACCATGTAATAGCTTGCATTGGCCAAATCCATGCTGGTAAAGGTTATTGTTTGTACATTTCTATTTTCTTGCGGAGATGGGATTTTATTGATAATTGGCTTTTTAGGAAACACGCCCTGAAAACATAGCAGGGTATCCCTGTAAGAAACCCAGTCATTATGTTTGACAGCAAGGCTTGCGTTCATATTGAAGCTGGCAATAAATTTTTCCACATCAGCAGAAAACAGGTTTTCTTTTTTCTCGGCGCCAGCCATTAAAACAAATACTTTATCGGTAAAAGGAAACACCTGTAAGCGATAGCTGATGGTACCCATTAATGCATCAATTTCACGGCCCGGGATAGTTTTATTAAATATTTTTTTGTCGCCTGTTTTTATAAACCCCTTTGCTAAAAAAGAGTTTACCATCCGGGTAACCATTTCATCCATAGTCTCATTAATTGCATAAAATGAATACCCGGTCATGTATACATTGTTCGTGGCTAAGTCAGCATACACTTTAAACTTTACCTCGCCATTAAGTGCATTAAGGTCGCCTGCTTTGCCGGGCATTTCGACGGTGTAAGCACTGTCGGGTTCATAAAATTTTATCCATGGTATTTCTTTGGCAGTGTAAGTATATTTTTCAGGTGCAATTTTTTTAGAAGAAAAAACCGGGGTTACCGTAAAGCCTTTTCTTTGTAACAATTTTATTAATCCTTCATCCCCTGGTAAGTGGGCAGCACCAACAGCAAAAAAGCTGTTACGGATTTTTGCCAGGCTATCCATCCTTTGCGCCATTTTTACATTGCGGTGCAATAATAAAATATCTTTTGTTTTTGTATACTGGGGCGAATTAAATATGGTATCCAGTTTATCAATGTCCTGGTCTGTATAAAGTGCAACCATATTATCCAGGTAACTTGTTCTTTTAACATCAATATCATCATCCAGGTATTCATTAATATTGATGTCTTTGCCCACTTCGTCCAGTATGCCCATCTGGTCATTTACATCTTCTATACCGCCCACCCACTTGCCTTGCCTGTGTGCTATATTGTACAAGTACATGTCCATGGCCGATTGCATGTCATCTGCCTTGTGGTTTTTGTAATACCATTTATCCCTTTCTTGTGTAAGCTGCTTACGGGTAATTTTATCGGCAGGCATGCCAAATCTTTTTTCCAATTTCTTCGCCACCTTTTTATATTCCTTTGCCTCAATAATTTTACGCAGTAAAGATGTGGTATCAGCCTCTGATATTTTACTGTACAACGAATCCATCATTGCATCGGGGTCCAACTCCATTGCAAAACCCTGGCTTGCTTCCAAACTTTTATAAACAGAATCACCAAAAAAGAAAAGCCTTCTGTCTTTAAGGTGCATGGTCCCGTACAGATAGGATGGGGTTTGCAAGCCATTGCCGGAAATGCGCCAAAGCAATGTTTTATTGGATTGCTGCTGTGCAGCGGCGTTGGTTGAAATAGCAAATACTATCAACAACAAACGGACAGGTAAACTTAATTTCATAACAGGTCCGGCATTTTATTGCTGGCATAAAAGTAGCCAGGTATGGGTTATAGTAAAGGTGATGCAAGCTTAAAAACGGCTTAGGACTAAAACTATTGCTAACTGCAGCTATAGTCTGCTGTTGAAAATTAACCCGCTTTGTTCAATACGGCAATTATAATTTTACAGGCATCCCTGATTTCATCATGGGTTATAATTAACGGAGGTACTATCCTTAAGCATTGCGGGGCAAATAAAAACCAATCGGTAAACACGCCATCTTCAATCAGCATATCAATCACTTTTTTATTAAAATCAAAATCATGGAATTCAACCGCAATCATAAGGCCGCAACTGCGTACAGCCGTTATAGAAGGGTGCACCAGCAATTGGTGAAATAATTGTTCTTTTGCTTTAACACCGTCCATCAGGCCCTCTTCTAACAAAACATGTAATGCTGCAAGCCCTGCAGCACAACTTACCGGATGGCCACCAAATGTATTGATGTGGCCAAGCACCGGGTTATGGCTAAGGGAATCCATCATCTCTTTATCCGCAACAAAAGCACCAAGCGGCATACCGCCACCCAAAGCTTTCCCCAGCAACAAAATATCCGGAACAATATTGAATTGCTCAAAAGCGAACAACGTACCGTTTCTGCCGAAGGCACACTGTATTTCATCCAACACAAGCATTGCACCTGTTTGCGTACACTTTTGCCTTAATGCCCGCAGCCAGTTGTTTGCAGGCACCAATACACCAGCTTCTGCCTGTATGGTTTCTGCAATAACGCAAGCTGTTCTTTCGGTTATTTTTTGCAAGTCTTCAAATGAGTTATAACACAACTGCAGCGTATCTGGCAGCAGCGGCCTGAAGGCATTACGCCAGTATTCATCCCCCATTATGCTAAGCGCCCCTTGGGTACTGCCATGGTAAGAATTTTTGAAAGATGCCATTTGTGTACGGCCGGTAAACCGTTTGGCAAGCTTCATTGCACCTTCAGTTGCTTCGCTGCCACTAGCGGTATAAAACACCGCATTTAATGTTGCAGGCAAAAGCACGGCAAGCTTTTTTGCGTAAGCTACCTGAGGACTTTCCACCAACTCGCCGTACACCATGATATGCATGTACGTTTCCGCCTGCTTTTGAACTGCTTCAACCACTTTTGGGTGGCAATGCCCAACGTTGCAAACACTGATGCCAGCAATTAAATCAAGGTATTCTTTTCCCTGTACATCCCACATGCGGCTGCCTTTTGCCCTAACAATTTCCAGGGCAAGCGGTGCCTGAGAGGTTTGCCCTACATGTGCAAGAAATAATTGGCGTTGATCCATAGGTTGTAAATTTCGTTAAAGAAAAGCTGATAATGTATTTTCACCAAAATAATTGGATTACCTGAAAATACGGGCTCCAAATAACCAGATTACCATAAAATATTTAACCATAAAAATAAAAAATATGCCATTTATACTTCCGGTAAAAGGAGTGCTGCCTGTAATGGGGAATAACTGTTTTATAGCCCCCAATGCCACCGTTGCCGGTGATGTAATTATGGGCAATGACTGCAGCGTTTGGTTTAATGCAGTAATACGTGGGGATGTAAACAGCATTCGCATGGGCAACAAAGTAAACGTACAAGATGGTGCTGTGATACACTGTACATACAAAAAAACGAAAGCCATTATTGGAAATAATGTTAGTATAGGACACAATGCAATTGTACATGGATGCGTTATAGCCGACAATGTGCTTATTGGAATGGGAGCAATTGTGATGGACAATGTGCAGGTTGGAAGCAACTGCATTATTGCGGCAGGTGCAGTAGTACTGGAAAATACCATTATTGAACCCGGATGTATTTATGCAGGTGTGCCGGCAAAAAAAGTAAAAATGGTAAGTGAGGAACTGATTAATGGAGAAATAAACAGGATAGCCAATAATTATTTGATGTACAGCGGCTGGTTTAAGGAAACACCCAATGTGAAAGATGATAACAGCAACGCTGGATAAGTACTTAAAATCCGGAGATTACCCTTTTAAACACTACTACTATGAAAAGAATTTTACTGGCATTTCTTTGTATTTACATGCTGGGCGCATGTTCCCTGTTTAGGCGAAGTAACAAAGTTGGCTGCCCTAATACCCCTAAAGCTGGGGAACTTAGCATGGACCAAAAAATAGCTTCCGGCCAAAATGTTAAGCAATCAAAATACAAAGGAGGAAGAAAAATTTATTAACATACAATCCTTTCTACCTGATTATATCCTTTAATCCATTACCCTGTTAAACCTTAAAATCCTTTAGATTATGTGTTACCATTTAAAAACCAAATTCGGCAATACCGAAGCCGTAATAGACGACAACTGTGGAGTATCAAAATTTTATGCAATCGCTGAAACTTTAAATACCGACCTGCAAATTAATTTTTTAAACCAGGTAGATGATACAGAAACCATGTACTGGGATTTTCATTATAAAAGCCACCTGCTAACGTTGCACTATAACGTTTTTAACGGGGTGTCCATTTTTCCACAACATGTAAAAAATGTATTGCAGGAAAATAATGCGGTACTTGAAGTTGCCCACTTTTTGGAGCATAAGGCATACTAAGCATTAATACGTTTTGTCTTCTATTTTATCCATGATATTGCAGTAGCTGATGTAGCGGTCCATATGTACGGTACCCTCTTCCACGGCTTCTTTAACAGCGCAACCCGGCTCGTTGGTATGCATGCAATTGTTGAACTGGCAATCATTGATAAGCTCCCGCATTTCAGGAAAATAATGGGATAGTTCCTGCCTGGGTATATCTACCAAACCAAGTTCCCGTATGCCTGGTGTATCAATGACTTTACCGCCGAAAGGAAGGTTAAACATTTCTGCAAATGTTGTTGTATGTAACCCTTTGCCACTCCATCCGCTTACATCCTGGGTTTTTAATTGCAGCTCAGGAAAAATAGTATTGATAAAGGAAGATTTACCAACACCTGAATGGCCGCTTAGCAATGTGGTCTTATTTTTCAACAATTCCTTTACTTCATCTACGCCCACATTTTTTTCAATACTCATCCCCATAACTTTATATCCTGCCGACCCATAAATTTCTTTTACCTCATCCAATTTTTGCAACTCTGCTTTTTTGTAAACATCTGTTTTATTAAACACAATGATGGAAGGGATATGATAAGCCTCTGATGTAATTAAAAACCTGTCGATAAACCCCTGCGAAGTTTTAGGGTCTTTTAAAGTAGCAAAAAGTAAAGACTGATCTAAGTTAGAAGCAATAATATGGTGCTTGTGTTTATTGGCCGGGGATGTACGGGTGATGTAATTGCTTCTATCATCAATATGGGTAATGGTTACTGAACCCTCGATGTCATTTTCCATTTCTACAGTAACAACATCGCCGACTGCCACAGGGTTTGTACTTGTTAAACCATCTATTTTAAACTTGCCAAGAATTCGTGCATTTAATACAACGCCTTCGTCATTTTGCACCACATACCAACTGCCTGTACTTTTATAAACTATTGCCTTCATTCAACATTATTTGTGCGTATAAAATAGAAAATTGCAAGTTATGGGTTATCGGTTATACCAGCCAGGATATTGTAGCAGCAGGGGTTTCATCAACTGCACTTACGGTTATGGAAATTTGCGGAGGATGGTATAGCGCAACAAAAATTCAATGAGCAACAAGGCCAATGCTGCCATTGCAAAAGGAAAAAACTTTTCTGTATACCTGGTTAAAGTAGATATTTCAACCTTCGATTTTTCGAGCCCGTCAATTTCTTTGTAGATACTTGCAAGGCTTGCATTATCCTTTGCCCTAAAATATTTGCCACCTGTTTCGCCTGCAATTTCTTTTAATAGTTTTTCATCTATTGTTACTTTTTGCTGCTGCATTACCACGCCCATTTCAGTCCTTACCGGAAAGGGTGCATACCCATCCGTGCCTACGCCGATGGTATACACTTTTACGCCAAAAGCCTTCGCTATTTCCTTGGCATTGGTAGGGCCAATAAGGCCGCCATTGTTTTCTCCGTCAGTTAATAAAATAACCACTTTGCTTTTTGTTTTGCTGCTGCGCAAACGGTCTACACTGGTGGAGAGGCCATCGCCGATAGCAGTGCCATCTTCAAGCAAGCCATTACGAATATTTGCCACCGCAGATTTCAGTACAGCCCTGTCTGTGGTTAAAGGGCATTGGGTAAAACTTTGGCCAGAAAAAATAACAATACCAATCCGGTCTGTAAGTCGGCTATCGATAAAATCCTGCGCAACTTTTTTTGCAGCCTCCATGCGGTTGGGCGTAAAATCCTGGGCGGTCATGCTTCCACTTACATCAATGCACAATACAATGTCCACGCCTTCGCCTTCGGCCTGCTGCTCATCGGTTTTTGTTTGCGGCCTTGCCAGGGCTGTAATAATAAAAGCAACACTAAGCAACCGCAATATAAACGGCATATGCCGCAGCGAACTCTTCCAGGAGTTAAGCCCGGTAAAGCTTTTTGAAGAGGAAACCTTAAGCCCTGCAAGGCTGGACGTATTTTTTTTTACATACCAACCTATCATAACCGGCAGCAGCAAACCCAGTAAAAAATACTGTGGTCCTGCAAAACTGATATTATCTAAATAATCAAAAAACAAATTGGTTATGGTTTAGTGGTTGGTTCCATTAAGTTGATAATGCTTTTAATTTCCAGCAGGTTAGTTTCGCTATCGCTTACCGGCGGCATGTACTTTGCAAATTTTACGGCATCGCTCAAACGCAGTGCTGCAGCCACTTTTGCTGTAATATCCTTATCACTGTACTTTTGTTTTACTGCCAGCAGTATATCGCCGGTGGTGTTGTTTTGGTAAGTTGTATTTTCCTTACGGGATAAATACTGCTTAAAAATTTCCACCAATGCTATATGATATTGTTGCGTTTCTTTATAACTAATAAGGCTGTGCGATTGCAATTTTTTAAGCTCCTGCATGGCTTCTTCGTAAGCAGATAAATTGCTGGTAACCGATTTTTTTACCGGCTTTCTTTTTTTGAAATACCACCATAAAAAAATACCAATAAGTATCAGCAACAATAAAGCCCCGCCTGCCCAATACCAAAGGGTGTTAAACACTTCAACCTGCCTTATCGCTTTAATATCTTTTAAAGCACTTGTTGTATCCGTAACAGAAAAGGCAACAGTAACGGGCAAAGAATCTGTAAGCAGGTTTATGGAAGTATCTCCCTTTGCCGGGTTAAAACTAATGTTGAAAGACGGGAGTATCCATTTACCGGAATCAAAACTTGTGAATGTAAACACCTGGCTCATGCCGGATAGCCGGGCATTGGTAAAAGTAGAATCGATGTTCGTTTTTTCAACGAGTTCAAAATGCTGCAGCGAATCTGGTAAGGCTATCCATTTAATAAAAAAATCATCGCCAGAAAATGTGGCCTGCACCTTTACATTAAACTGCTGGCCAATTAAAATTTCGTTCCTATCAACAGATGTTTTTACAACAGGTTGGGATATGGAAAACAGCAAAAGAAAACAGCTTGCAAATATGGTAAGCAAACCCTTTCGTACGTAACTGTTATCCATTATTACTTGTAAAATTATCAAATCAGGTTAGCTTCTTTTTATAAAAAAATGCTGTAAAATTTTTACGTAATCGTCGTCGGTTCTAATGTGCAACAGATCTGCACCGGCTTTTCTAAAATAATTTTTACTGAGTTCGCTTTGTTTTAAAAACTGCTGCTGGTAATTATATTGCACCATTTTATCGCTGCTGTCAATCCACTTTTTCTTTCCCGTTTCCAGGTCTTCTATTTCCAGCAAACCTGCATCCGGCAATAGCATATCCATCTTATCGTAAATGCGCAAACCAATCACATCATGCCTGCCGCCAATTACTTTTAAATCATTGGCATATTCCGCATCAACAAAATCACTCATCAAAAAAGCAATGCTTTTTTGCGAACAGGTTTTATTGAAAAACTTTATCGCTTCTTCAATATTGGTAGCTTTACCAACCGGCTTTGCGGTTAATAATTCACGTACAATATAC
Organism: Ferruginibacter sp.; assembly: GCA_965249755.1. Lineage (GTDB taxonomy): Bacteria > Bacteroidota > Bacteroidia > Chitinophagales > Chitinophagaceae > Ferruginibacter. Next base: position 3,875,225 of record CBDFMT010000004.1, on the reverse strand, counting down.
AGGGCATGCTTTCTGCCTTTTTTAGGGGCAATATATTTTTCTATCTTGTCACTAAAAAAAATTGCGCCTACTTTATCGTTGTTGTTTATGGCGCTGAAAGTAAGTACACTGCCTATTTCTGTAATAAGGTCGTTCTTTTTATTTTGCACCGTACCAAACATATTGCTGGCACTGATATCGATCATTAAATAAACCGTAAGCTCCCTTTCTTCTTCAAAAACTTTTGTAAAGGGGTGGCTGAACCTTGCACTTACATTCCAATCGATAAAGCGCACATCGTCCCCGGCGTAATATTCCCTTACCTCCCTAAAGCTCATCCCTTTACCTTTAAAAGCAGAGTGGTACTCACCTGTAAACAGATGGGTGGTAATTTTCTTGCTCTTAATTTCCAGTTCCTTCACCTTACGCAACAGGGCATTAACCTCCAGTTCTTCATTTTGTGGAGATGGCTGGGTGCTGTTAACCGGTGATATTTCTTTTTTATTTTTAAACAAGATTTTACCCTTTAGCAAAATTAAACTGGAAGAAAAATGGATGGAATACTTATAAGGCCTGTGATTTTTTAAGGCACATTTACCGCTTTCAAAATTTCATTAATTACCTGCTCCACATTTACATTTTCAGCTTCTGCCTCATAAGAAAGTGCAATACGGTGGCGAAGCACATCTTTGCAAATATTTCTTACATCCTCTGGAATAACAAAAGCCCGTTTATTTAAAAACGCATATGCTTTTGCTGCCAAAGCCAGGTTAATGCTGGCACGTGGCGACCCCCCAACACTTATGAGCGGCTTCAATTTAGGCAGGTTATACTTTTCAGGATAGCGTGTTGCAAATACAATATCCAAAATGTAATGCTCTACTTTTTCATCTACGTAAACCTGTCTTACCAATTCCTTTGCAGTAAGTATTTCATGCGTTGAGGCAACCTGGTTTATAGTTTGAAATGACAGGCCTTGTGTATTTTGCCGGATGATCATTTGCTCCTCGGCTTTTGTAGGATAATCAATTACAACTTTTAACATAAACCGGTCTACCTGTGCCTCCGGCAAGGGATAAGTTCCCTCCTGCTCAATCGGGTTTTGGGTAGCCAGCACCAGAAAGGGTTCATCCAGTTTATAAGTAGTATCGCCAATGGTTACCTGCCTTTCCTGCATGGCTTCCAGTAATGCACTTTGCACTTTTGCAGGTGCCCGGTTAATTTCATCTGCCAAAATAAAATTAGAAAAAATGGGGCCCTTGCGTACATAAAATTCATTTTTTCCCTGGTTGTAAATCATGGTACCAATTACGTCTGCAGGCAACAGATCGGGCGTAAACTGTATACGGCTAAAGTTGGCCTTAATAGATTGTGCCAATGATTTTATTGATAAGGTTTTTGCCAGGCCTGGCACCCCTTCAAGCAAAACATGGCCATTGCTTAAAAGCCCTATCAGCAGCCGTTCTATCATGTCATGCTGGCCAACTATTACTTTACTAAGCTCATCATTTATACGGGTTACAAACCCTGCTGCATCATTAATCTTGTCGTTTAAAAAACGAATGTCTTCGGCTGTGTGCTGCATAATAATAATTTACCCCAAAGCAGAACTGCAAGGGCATTTAATAAGATTTAGGGTTAACAGTATGCCGTCACTTTTACTTAAACAAAGCAAAAAATAGTATTGTTGCAATAGCATTTTAAACCGGTTTACCGTTGTGGCGAAAATACGAACATTGCACTTACAAAAATTTTGCCGCATTAGACAGCCACTGAAAAATCTGTTAAAATCAATATACCTTTAAAAGAAAAATATAGCATGACAACAGCACAATTAATAACTACTGCCAATAATCTTGAAGGCTATACAATTACACAGCAATTGGGTGTTGTAAGGGGCATAACGGTAAGGAGCCGGAGTGTGCTGGGCAATATCGGCGGCGGTATACAATCCCTGTTTGGCGGCAAACTTTCTATTTATGTAGAACTGTGTGAGAAAGCCAGGGCAGAAGCATATGATCTGATGGTGCAGCACGCCGATGAACGGGGTGCCAATGCCATTATAAATATGCGGTATGATGCCAATGAAGTAATGCAGGGAATTACAGAAGTACTGGCTTACGGAACAGCGGTAGTGGTGGAAAAAATATAAGGGTTTAACTAAGGTATTTACCTACAATAGGCACCCTTCTGCCAACGCCAAAGGCTTTTGGCGAAATGCGTATAATCGGGCAAAACTGGTTGCGTTTATATTCATTAATATTAACCATTTTTAAAATCCTGTCTACCAGGCTGGCATCAAAACCCTGTGCTTTTATCTCTTTGGGGCCAAGCCTTCTTTCAATATATTGAAACAAAATTTTATCAAGGATTTCATATGGTGGTAAAGAATCTGAGTCCTTCTGATCTGGCCTTAACTCTGCTGATGGTGCCTTGGTAATAATGTTTTCAGGAATAATTTCCCCTTTGCGGTTGATGTATGTAGCCAATGCATAAACCTGCATTTTATAACAATCGCCTAATACGCCCAATCCCCCGGCCATATCGCCATACAGCGTTCCGTAGCCCGTAGCAAGTTCACTTTTGTTAGAAGTATTGAGTAAAATGTAGCCAAACTTATTAGCGATTGCCATCAACAAATTACCCCTTGTGCGGCTTTGTATATTTTCTTCTGCAACGCTAAATGGAAGGTTTTTAAAAATCGGTTTTAAATCGGTTATGAAGGCGTTGTAAATATTTTTTATGGGTATAATTTCGTAAGGGTTGCCTAAGTTTTTACTGAGCTTTTCTGCATCTGTAACGCTATGGCTGGTTGAATAGCCTGATGGCATCAGCACTGCTTTTACATTGGCTGCACCTAGGGCATCACAAGCCAGGGCAATTGTTACTGCACTATCTATACCGCCACTGCTGCCAATGATCGCATTGCTGAAACCCATTTTAAAAAAATAATCTTTTATACTGGTGACGATAGCATTATAAATCTGATCCGTATTTAAATTTTCCTGCAATACCAGCGGGCTTAATTCATGAATGGGTGTACCGGCCATATCCCCTGCAACAGCGCCATCAATAGTACCATCATCTTTTAAAATAAAGGATTGCAATGCGGATTGAAAAGAAGGGAGTTGTCCGCAGAGGTTTGCATCTTTATCAAAAACAAGAGAAGCCCCATCAAAAACAATTTCTGTTTGGCTGCCGGTTGCATTACAATAAAACATGGGCAATTTGTATTTTAAAACATTTGCCTGAACAACAGTTTTACGGTCTTCCGCATGTGTATAATCAAAGGGCGAAGCCGAAATATTGATCATAAAATCCGGGCTTTGCTTCATCAGTTCATCCATGGGGCAAATTCGGTACAATGGATTATCCCCAAGGTTCCATATATCTTCACAAATAGTAAGTGCAATTCGCTTGCCTTTAAATTCAATAACGTTCCACTCATAGGCCGGTTCAAAATAACGGTACTCATCAAACACATCGTAGGTAGGCAAACAAGTTTTATGGGCTACTCCCTTTACTGTTTTATTTTCAAGAAACCAGGCAGCATTAAAAAGGTCTTTGCCCCTTGCAATTTTATTGCGGTCTGGCGCACCTATAATTACAGCTATTGTATCAGCGTATTCCTTAATTGTTTCAACAGCCAGGTAGCACTTGTTTATAAAATCATCAAACTCTAAAAAATCCCTTGGCGGATAACCGCACACACACAATTCACTAAAGATTATTAAATCGCCGTGTTGCTTTTTTGCTTCTTCAATAGCACAAATAATCTTCTTTGTATTTTCATCAAAGTTGCCAATGTGATAATTTTGCTGTGCTAAAAATATTTTCATATCCGTCCTTCCAAAGGGGCTTAACTTTATAATTATTAATTAGGTTCTTCTTTGTAAAGTTAAAACTTCAAAAGCATTACCAGCATGAGATTATCTGTTGTTGTCATTTTTGTAGGTATCCTGTTTTGTTCTTGTAACAGTAAAAACAATCCCGATGTATCTGGAACAACATTACAACTTACCACCCAAAGGTTTGAGAAGGATTTCTTTGATACCACTGCCAGCAATTTACTTACTTACCTTAAAAAAGTAAATACCAACAGCCCATCTTTTACACAGGTTTTTCTTACCAGGATATTGTCGGTAGACCCTGCATGGCCGCCGGATACAGCGGCTGCGTATGTAAACGGGTTTATAAATGCTTACCGCCCTTTATATGATTCTGCTGAAAAAATTTTTAAAGATTTCAGCTCTTATGAGCAGGAAATTAAGAAGGGCCTGCAGCATGTAAAATATTATTTTCCTGCTTACAAACTTCCTGAAAAAATCATTACATACATAGGCCCTGCAGATGGTGTGGGCGATGTTATCACTAAAGAGGCATTGATCATCGGGCTGCAGGTACACCTTGGCAAAAACAGTTCCTTTTATAAAAATGCTCTAGTGCAGGAAACATATCCAGAGTATATAACCCAGCGTTTTGAACCAAGCTATATCGCTGTTAACTGCATGAAAAATATCACCGATGATATGTACCCCGAGAAGCAGGAGGATAAACCCTTGGCAAACGAAATGGTGGAAAAAGGAAAACGGCTTTACCTGCTCAGCAAGCTACTGCCTGATACGGAAGAATACAAAATGATTGGCTACACTGAAGGGCAATTGAAAGATGCTTACGCCCACGAAGCTATCATTTGGGACTTGTTTATAAAGAACAGCCTGTTGCAGGTTAGCGATAAAAACAGCCTTAAAGATTACATTGGCGAAGGCCCTAAAACACAAGAGTTGGGGGAAGGTGCACCGGGTAATATCGGTTCGTTTGCAGGATGGCAGATTGTAAAAAAATACATGCAAAAGAACCCCGAAATAACTTTGCAGCAATTGATGCAAACAGATGACGATCTTATTTTTCAGCAGGCAAAATATAAGCCTTGATTTTATGCGGCCTGTGCAGCCCGTTGTTTTACTTCAACCGGCTTTTTACCTAAAAATTTCATTACACGAAAGTGCGAAGCAATTGCCCCCATCATGGTATTGTAGTTGTTGTATGGCAGGTTGTATTCTTTACATTTTTCCATTACAATTTTACTAATTGCCGGGTAATGGATATGGCTTACCCTTGGAAAAAGATGGTGTTCAATCTGAAAATTTAAACCGCCAACAAACCATGATATCACCGGGTTGCCCATAGCAAAATTTGAACTTGTCCTTACTTCATGCTCAGCCCAGGCTGTTTCAATATGTTTGGTTTCGTCCAGTGCTACATTTTCAAACTCCGTATTTTCAACAACATGCGCTAATTGAAACACTACAGAAAGCGTTGTGCCCATTACGGCATGCAGTGTAAAAAAACCTAACAGCCATGGGCCAACACCCCACACCATTGCTGGTATCACCATATAAAAAGTGAGGTATAAAACTTTTGTAACCCAAAAGATGACATGATTTTTGGGTGCCAGTTTCCAGGCCTCAGTTGTATAAATCTTGCGGGAAAAATACTTGGTAAAGTCCATAATAAACAGCCAAAAAATAGAAGACAATGCATAAATAGGCAAAAGGTAAAGGTGCTGTATTTTATGTGCAGGTACCCACTTTTGTGTTTCGCATTGACGGATGATAGGGCTCTTGGCAATGTCATCATCAATGCCATCAACGTTTGTATAGGTATGGTGTATAATGTTGTGCTTTTGTTTCCAGAAAAAAGAACTTGCACCAAGTGCATTGGCTGTTAAGCCGAGTGTATCATTTAACCAGGGCTTTGTGCTGTAGCTGCCATGGTTGGCATCATGCATTACACTAAAGCCGATACTGGCAAAAACAAACCCCAGCAAACCGCAACATACAAGTGCAGGCAGGGTATTCATCTTAAAGAAAATTAATGAAATATAAATAACAACAGCGGCGCTAACCAGGGTAATGGTCTTAATGTATAAACGCCAGTTGCCTGTTTTCTTTATATTACGGGTTTCAAAATATTGATCAACGGACGATTTGAGGCTTTGGTAAAATTGATTATTCCTGTTATCGAATGTAACTTTTGCCATATGGACGTTGGAGATTTTTTAAAAAATTAATTGCCGGAAAGATAAGAATATAAAACAGGCACAACTGTTAAAGTAATATTTAGTTCATTTTGAAAGGCACCGTCATTTCGAAGGCTGGTATAATTACAGTAAACTGCTTGCTGTTATTGATGTTGAGCATTGTGTAGGTACCGTACATTTTACCCATCTCTGTTTTTAAATTGCATCCGCTGATGTACTTATATTCCTGATCCGGGTTTATTTGTGGTTGTAAGCCTACCACACCTTCACCTTCAACTTCTTTTAAACTTCCGGTAGCATCATAAATGTACCAGTGCCTCCTTAATAACTTTACTGCGAAGGTATTGTTGTTGGTAATGGTTATCCTATAGGCAAACATAAATTCGTTTGTAGATGGATTGCTATACTCCGGCTGATAAAAGGTTTCTACACTAACCGTTATTCCTTCAGAAATTTTTGATACCATCTTGTCGCTTTGCTTTTTTGTAAAAAAATTACTTTCCGGTAAATTACAGGTGTATTATTAAACATCAAATTTATGCCACAAACAACACATCATTACAGTAACGGAGAAATTGTTATTTTATGGCAGCCGGGTGTGTGTATTCATTCCGGTATCTGTGTTAAAGGGTTAAGAAAAGTTTTTGATCCCAGGCGAAGGCCATGGATAGATCTGTCGCAAGCTGAAACCGCCACCATCATTGAGCAGGTTAAGCACTGCCCAAGTGGGGCTTTAAGCATTGTTACAGATGTAAAAACAATAGAATAAAAAAAACCAATCAACCCACCTTTTTTGATAGCAGGTATCCGTTTTTTTGGAGCCATTGTAATACCTTGTCCCTGTTATCGCCTTGCACAATTATTTCACCCTCTTTTACTGAGCCGCCCGTTCCGCAGAAGGTTTTTAGTTTCTTGCCAAGCTCCTGCTGATCAATGTCGCTTCCTTTAAAACCGTCTATTATGGTAACTGCTTTACCTGCCCGGTGCTTTTTATCCAGCCTTACTTTTAATTTTTGCCGGGCTGGCAAAAGTGTTTCTGCTTCTTGCTGGCCGTTGCTGTCTATTTTAAAATCAGGGTCAGTTGAATAAACCAACCCGCCAAAGAAATTCGTTTTTTTCTGTGCCATAATAATGTACGTTAAAATGCTTTAAACAGTTGGCAGCACTACTGCTTTTAAACTTAAATCTAAACTTTTGGCCTGGTGTATAACTGCACCGCTTGAGATATAATCCACACCGGTTGCAGCATACGCTTGTATATTGTTTAGGTTAATGCCGCCACTGGCTTCTGTTTCATATTTTCCGGCGATAATTTTTAGTGCTTCAATGATTAAAGCAGGCGTAAAGTTGTCCAGCATTATCCTGTCAACTTTACCAACGGCCATAACTTTTTTTACATCATTTATAGTCCTGGTTTCCACCTCAATTTTTAAGCTTAACCCCTTATTTTGTACATACTCATACGCTTTAATAATTGCCTTCTCTATACCACCACAATAATCAATATGGTTATCTTTAAGCATAATCATATCGTATAATCCAAAGCGGTGGTTTACACCTCCTCCTATCCTTACTGCTTCCTTTTCCAATAGCCTGAAGTTTGGTGTCGTTTTCCGTGTATCCAGCAGCCGGGTTTTATACCCTTGTAATTTATCAGTATACATTTTAGTTAGGGTAGCTATGCCGCTCATGCGCTGCATTATGTTCAGCACAAGTCTTTCAGCCTGTAAAATGGTGTGCACCTTTGCCTCAACTTCAAAAGCGATGTCACCATATATCATCGCATCACCATCACTTTTAAATGCAGTAAAATGGATATCATCCTGCATAAAAACAAAAATGGTTTTAGCCACCGCAAGGCCGGCCAAAATTCCATCTTCTTTAATCTTTAGAACAGCTTTGCCCTTTGCGGCTGCATCTATACTCGCCAGGGTAGAATGGTCGCCGCCGCCAATATCTTCTGCTATCGCATTTTTTATCAGTGCCTGCAACTGATCTTTTTCAATCATACTATTTCTTTAAAATTAAAAACCTGTAACAGTAAACTATTACAGGCTAAGTTATGTGAGTTTGTACATTTATCGGTTACCGCCTAACGGTTTTCAAAACGAAGTTCCTGCAGGTATTGCTGATCGCCTTTTTGCTTCATGTATATGGTTGTGCGGTAGCTACCGCCTTTTGTAACCAGCGTACCGATGCAATATTGAGAACCCCCATTTTCGCCTTTGTGCAGTATGTCGAAGCTTTTAACCACATTGGTGGCAAAAAAATCTTTAAGTATCAGCTCTCCCTGGCTTTTGCTGTAACTATTACTTTTATCGGCCATGCTGATTTCAATATTGTTATCAAAAAACTTTGCCACCTGGCTGGCGTTACCGCTCTTCATTGCGCTGATAACATCATCTATGCCCAGCTTAACATTTCCTGAAAAAGATGTTGTTATTATAAATGCCGTTATCAGTGTAAAAAGTGTTTTCATAATTCGTATTATTTCCCTGCTCATTTTACTAAAAACGTGCCAAGGCAGGTTTATATTATTGTGATGAAGATAACTGAATAATATAATGACACCTGGCTTTTTAAAAAAGCTGCAAAAAAGGTAGCTTTGGGGCATGAATAATAAAAAAGCAATACTGATAATAATGGACGGCTGGGGGTTAGGCAAAATCAAAAGCAGTGATGCTATCCAAAATGCCAATACACCATTTGTTTCTTCTTTGTATGATAAATATCCAAACAGTACTTTGGTTACATGCGGCGAAGAGGTTGGCTTACCTGATGGCCAAATGGGCAACAGCGAGGTGGGCCATTTAAATTTAGGTGCCGGCAGGATTGTTTACCAGGAGCTGCAACGCATAAATGTTGCTATTAAAAGCGGCGAGTTTCAGCAGCATCCGGTGCTGTTAAATGCTGTTCGTTATGCAAAGGAAAATAATAAAACATTACACCTGATGGGGTTGGTAAGTGATGGGGGTGTCCATTCGCACATAAACCATGTAAAGGCATTGGCTTCACTTTGTGCGGCAGAAGGATTAACCGATGTTTTAGTGCATGCGTTTATGGATGGCAGGGATACTGACCCTAAAAGCGGACTTGGGTTTTTAACCGACCTGCAGGAGCATTTACAAAAAACCACCGGCCATATAGCCACAGTTACCGGAAGGTATTATGCCATGGACAGAGATAAAAGGTGGGAACGGGTGAAGTTAGCTTACGACGCTATGGTTGACGGTATAGGGCAGCAAACAAATGATATTTTAGGTGGCATAAAAAAATCTTACGGCGATGGTGTTTCTGATGAATTTATACTGCCGCTGATAAATACAACTGTTACCAATCCAAAAATGAAAGAGGGGGATGTTGTGATCAGTTTTAATTTCAGAACGGACAGGTGCAGGGAAATAACTGAAGTACTAACGCAGGCTGATATGCCAGGTCAAGGCATGCACAAATTAAAGTTGCATTATACTACGATGACGCAATACGATCAGTCGTTCAAAGATGTATTTATAGTATTTCAAAATGATGATCTCAAGAATACCCTTGGCGAAATACTGGAGCAATCCAAAAAGGTTCAAATCAGGATTGCTGAAACAGAAAAATACCCACATGTATCCTTCTTTTTTAGCGGCGGCCGTGAAATACCTTTTGAAGCTGAAAGAAGGATTATGGTGCCTTCTCCAAAAGTAGCTACTTACGACCTTAAGCCAGAAATGAGTGCTGTTGAACTTACCGAAGCAATATTACCAGAAATAAAAAACCAAGCTGCCGATTTCATATGCCTAAACTTTGCCAATGCAGATATGGTGGGGCATACAGGCGTTTGGGATGCTGTAATTAAAGCCGTTGAAACGGTTGATAGCTGCGTTGAAAAAGTAGTGACAGCAGCACTTGAAAACGATTACGCTATATTCCTGCTTGCCGACCATGGCAATGCCGATTTTGAAATAAACGAAGACGGCACGCCAAACACTGCCCACTCCCTTAACCTTGTTCCGTTTTTCGTGATTGACCAAAGCTGGAAGGGTACGGTAAAACCAGGAAAGTTAGGGGATATTGCCCCAACGATATTAACGATGATGGACTTGCCAATTCCACCTGAAATGACCGGCAATATTTTAATTTAAAAACTTACACTATCGCTAAAAAATGCCATCATGAAAAAATTAATAAAAAATATTTTATTGCTCCTGCTATTCATCTTGGTAATTATACAATTTATACATCCTGCTAAAAACAGTAACTTGTCAGCAACCATATCTTCCAACGACATCAGTAAATTGTATGCAGTGCCTGATAGTGTTCAGCATCTATTAAAAACGAGCTGCTACGATTGCCATAGCAACAACACGGTCTATCCTTGGTACTCAAAAATACAACCGGTGGATTGGTGGCTAAACCATCATGTTAACGAAGGTAAAGGTGAGTTGAATTTTGATGAATTTGCCAGCTATCGTATTGGCAGACAGTATAAAAAATTAGAAGAGGTGATAAACCAGGTAAAAGAAAATGAGATGCCGTTAGGTTCCTACACCTGGATACACAAGAATGCTATTTTAACAGAAAATCAAAAATCTGCTATTATAAATTGGGCTACTGCAATAAGGGATACCATAAAATTACATACCGCACCCGACAGCCTTATTATGAAAAGGCCACCTGCTAAAATGTAGCATATATCCAGAGGCCGCAAAATGCCGCTTTTGCTTGCTGTTATTGGTTTTCCTTAAAAATTATTGTTTTTAAAAGCAGCTACAATTACAATCAAATTGTCTATATTTAATGTGTAAAACCAAGCACAACTATGATAGAAGAAACCATGCTTAACGGATGTCTTGAAAATAATGCTGCTGCACAAGAAGCATTATACAATCATTACAGCCCAAAAATGTTAGGCGTTTGTTACCGTTTTGCAAAAAACAGGGAAGATGCGGAGGACATGTTGCAGGAAGGGTTCATAAAAGTTTTTTCGCAAATTCACCAATACAGAAACGAAGGTGCCCTTGAGGGCTGGATCAGAAGGATCGTCGTTCATACCTGTATTAACATCCTCAAAAAAAATAAGAAATTTTCAGATAGCGTTGATATTAACTATGCAAATGGTATTGGTATAAGGGAAGAAAATATCCCTTCTATTATGCAGGCAAAACAGGTGGTGGAGTTTATAAGGATATTACCGGTGGGTTACCGCACCGTATTGAACCTTTATGCCATAGAAGGATATTCGCACAAAGAAATTGGTTCAATGCTAGACATTGAAGAAAGTACCAGCAGGTCGCAGTATACAAGGGCCAAGGCTATGCTTGAGGACATTTTAGTCAAGAAGAATATTATGCTAAAGCCAAGGTCGAAAACAATAGTTGCTTTGTCGGGCGCTGTTGCTTCCAGTTAATAAAAAACGATAATTGCTATATACCAAAACCATAGAAATTCGTGAAAGATGGACAGAAATTTAGATATTGAAAACTTTGAACAACTGCTGAAGGAGAAGACAGATGAATTCAAGATGTACCCTGCAAAGCGTGTTTGGCACAGCATTTACAACAATATACATCCTGGAAGAAAGTGGCCTTCGATTGCAATGAGTATCACTTTAATTACAATCCTTTTATTGGCAGGTTACCTTAACAGCAGCGATAAAGATTTGTATACAGTTGCTGACACCCATCCATCAAACACTGAAGCGTTATCTTTTTTTAATAACCCTTTTCTGCAAACTGTTTCCAATAATAATCTACGCATAACATCAACTAACTTAAATACGCTTACTGCATTGAATGCTGTAAATTATACTCTAGATAAAACTGCTGCTGCAAATGGCAAATCTTCATCTCCAATTCTTATTGGCCATCCCGTTGCTAAAAACTTATTTTCGGCAAACTCAATTGTTAAGGCTACCACTGCCAATGTAAATGATTTACAGAACCAACAACTTTTAATTGCTGGCAAAGAAGTTCCGATAACGTTTACCACATCTGATAACTTTTTAGGTACAGAAAAAGATAATGCAGTAGCCAAAGTATACAATGCGCAAAAAAGCGTAACAAAAAAGGATTTGCGGATAAACGAGAACCTGTTGCATTCTACTGTTGCCTTATCTGACAACGGTATTACCAAAGTTAAAAACGTAAACGCAGATGATATTGACAATGATAAAACGCTGTTAGCAGAAGCCGATAATATAGACCTGTCTTCTTTCAAAAAAGAAGGTATGGACCAACTTCCTGTTTTGCTTTCTGAAGAAGACAAAGCATGGATTGAAAACTATGCATTATACAACAGGCCAGCCCCAAAGAAATGGGCTGATAAATTGTTCTGGCACGGCTATGTAACACCTTCTGTCGTATATGTGACATTAAAAAATAACATGCCCGGCGATTTAGATATAAGCCATTTTCTAAGCCAACACCCATCAATCGGTTTAGAAATTGGAGGGGGCATTGTCTATTCTTTATCTGATAAAATAAAATTTAAGACCGGGCTACAATTAAATTTTACAAGATATAATACGGATGGATTTGAAAATTCCCATCCCGTTGCAACGGCTATAACCATGATTACCCCAAATGGCCAATATGAAATTTTAAAAACAACACCTTACTCTAATTATGGCGGTATTACCCCAATGAAACTACATAACCAAACTTTTCAGGTGGCAATACCTGTAGGATTTGATTTAAAATTATTTGGCAACGAAAACCTTCAGTGGAATGTTGGTGCTACTATCCAACCCACTTATGTGTTTGGTGGCAGTTCTTTCCTTTTGTCTACAGATAAAAGAAATTTTATAAAAGAAAGTTCGATGATAAACCGGTTTAACTTAAATGCAGGTTTCGAAACTTTTATAAGTTATAAGGCAGCCAAAGGAATCGTTTTACAATTTGGCCCTGAGTTTAGAAGACAGCTATTTACCACTAATAACAAGGAATATTTTTTACAGGAAAAATTGTCTACCTACGGATTTAAAGTGGGCATTAGTAAGTTGATAAAATAAAAATCTTCAGGTATAAAAAATTAAACCGCAGCCATAAAGCAGCGGTTTTTGCTTTAAAAAGCTTTCAGCTAATTTTGATCCATGAAAAATATATTCTTGTTCGTTGCCACAGTACTGGTATTTATTTGTTGCCAATCAAACCCGAAAGTTATTACGGCGCATATAGACATTGCTGATTCCACAAGTATTGCTAACATAAAAGATTCTTTTTTTCCAGTCACTACTTTTTTAAAGGGACAAATGATCTTATTGGATTCTATTCCGGTAACACCATTGTACACAAAAACAATCAGCAACAAAACAGATTCTATTTGGGTTAAAAAAGATAGTGTAAAAAAATTATTAAGCCCCTTCTTAAGCCCTGAGATAAAAGAGACCAATCTTATACATTTGTTTAAAGAATCTTCTTTTAAAGATGAAACACTAAACCTTATTACATTTACGTACGATCCTTTAAAAGCCCTGCCAGACTCTCTTTCGTTAAGGCATTGGGATATTTATATTGAACCCGAATCAGGCGACATTTCAAAAGTTTACATGGTTAAGCAAATGAAAAATGGCCCTGGATCTATTACACAACAACTCACCTGGAAGACGGGTAAATTTGCTACGATAAATACCTTTATAAATAACCCTGGCGGGGAATCACATCTTATAAAACAAGAGAAACTTTTATGGAGTTTTACTGAATAAAATAGTAAACTGAAATCCCATTCTATTGTTTAATACGCAATGACACAAAAAGAATTTGCCGAAATAGCACCAACGATACCACTACAGCCTGGTATATACAAATACTACGATAGCCAGAATGAATTATTGTATGTGGGAAAGGCAAAAAGCCTGAGAAAAAGGGTGGGTTCTTATTTTTCAAAGACTTACACTAATTACAAAACACACGAGTTGGTAAACCGCATTCGCAAGATTGAGTTTACCATTGTTAACAGTGAACAAGATGCGTTTTTATTAGAGAATTCGCTCATTAAAAAGTTTCAGCCGCTTTTTAATATTAGTTTGAAAGATGACAAAAGCTACCCATACATCGTTATAAAAAATGAGCCATTTCCAAGGGTTTTTTTTACAAGAAGAAAGATTAATGATGGCTCTCAATATTTGGGTCCCTACACTTCAGTAGGTAAAGTAAGGGAGCTGTTAACTTTTGTAAAACATAATATTCAATTAAGGACGTGTAACCTTAACCTGACTGAAAATAACATTTCAAAAAAGAAATTTAAAGTTTGCCTTGAATTTCATTTAGGAAATTGTAAGGGCCCGTGTGAAGGTTTACAATCTTTAACTAATTACGAAGAAGGCCTGCAGCAATTAAAGAACATTTTAAAAGGAAACCTCTCGCCGGTAATACAACATTTTAAAACCGAAATGCTGGAAAAGGTAGCCCAGCTTGAATTTGAAAAAGCAGGCTTAGTAAAAAAGAAGCTGGAACACCTGCAATTATTTAAATCATCCTCTACAGTTGTAAATGAAAGAACAGGGACATTAGATGTTTTTAGTATTTTAGAAGAAGGCGATACTGCCTACGTAAATTACCTGGCAGTTAACAATGGCACCATTGTACTGACAAAAACAATTGTATTAAAAAAGAACCTTGATGAAACACCGCAGGAAGTTTTAAGCTTTGCCATAGCCCAACTAAGGGAAACTTTTAACAGCGATGCCGCAGAAATGATTGTACCCCTTCTTTTAGAATACGTACAGGAAGGTATTATACAAACAATACCTAAAGCTGGCGACAAAAAAAAGTTATTAGAACTTTCCGAAAAAAACGTGAACTATTTTAAGGAAGAATTGCATAAGAAAAAATTACTTAACCTTGATAACAAAACTGCAGATGAGGTAAATGATGTGCTAACACAACTACAAAAAGACCTACACCTTACCGCTTTGCCGGTAAATATCGAATGTTTCGACAATTCTAATTTTCAAGGAAGTTATCCTGTTTCTGCAATGGTTAGTTTTAAAAATGGCCAACCCAGCAAAAGCGATTACCGGCGTTTTCATGTAAAAACCGTAACTGGTGCGAATGATTTTGCAACGATGGCAGAGGTAGTTTACCGGAGGTATAAACGTTTAAAAGAAGAGGGCAATTTATTGCCACAACTTGTAATTATCGATGGGGGCAAAGGCCAGCTTAGTGCTGCTATGGAAAGCATAAAAAAACTTGATCTTGAAGGAAAAACCACTGTAGTAGGCTTAGCTAAAAACGAAGAGGAACTCTTTTTTTCGGGGGATACCGAATCTTTAAAACTAAGTTGGGATAGTGAAAGCTTAAAACTCATCCGGCGGATGAGAGATGAGGTACACAGGTTTGGAATTACATTTCACCGGAACCTAAGAAGTAAAGGAAGTTTTAAAAATGAGCTGGAGCAGGTAGAAGGCATTGGAAAAACAACCATAGATATCTTACTGAAAAAATACAAATCAGTCAAAAATATCAAACTACAGCATTTTGATGAATTATCCTCACTAATAGGTAAATCAAAGGCATCTATACTCATAAACCATTTCGCTTCATCAGGTTCTTAAATAAAAAAAGGGCCAAGATAGAAATCCAGCCCCGTTTTAAAATCCAATATCCTATGAAAAACCATGGCAAATATATAGAAGTATTATCCGCTGCCTATACCCTAAATAGTGTATTTTTCTATCGGTAGCTTTCACTGCGTAAATGGTATAATTTAAAATTGTTTATATAGGAATGCACTAAAATAAATATGGTTTGATGATAACTACACGGTGTAAAACAAAAAAGCCCCTTCACAAGAAAGAGGCTTTCAAGAATTTTGTGAATTTTAGTAGCTCCACAAATCTTGTTCGTAATTAAATATTTTTTCTTTAATCCTTTCGCCTTCTAACAATTGAAATACACCATTTTTTGCTAAACCTGGTGTTTCAGAAATATTGAGGTCAAATGGATTGTCCATGCTGCTTTTTATAATCCTTCCGCTAAACATCCTTTCTTCAAATAATTCTTCCCAACTCATTCTTGCACCAAAGTTTTTTCCATTATAAGTTTCGTATTTGGAAAAGATAGGGCGCATATCTGGATAATACACCCAAAACATTGCAGTTTGGCCAAGGTTAAGGCCATCAGAAGTAATCACATTTTTTAAGGGTGCTATCCCTAAAATCCTCCAAAATAATCTTGAACTTTCTTTATCAAATATTACTTCTTCCTTAATCTGAAATTTGTAAAAGGAATCGAGGTTTACGTCCCTCGTAACTTCTTTGGTGCCTGTTTTTTGTCCGGTTGCGTCATAGATATCAACTATCTCTTTACCACCAGAAATTTTAGCTGCAACCTGGCCTATGGTCATAGGTGTAGTAAACCTGTCGTCAATAGGATCAAAAGCTGTTACAGCACTGTCCTGTATGGCTTTCATCAAGATAGAAATGAAGCGTTGGTTACCATTATTTTCATCTGCAGAATAACGGAAAGGAAGATTTATTTTTTCCCTTGTATCAATTTCTCTCCAGATCTTGTGACGGTAAATCGCATCATCGGCCCTTAAATGCTCGTAAGCCAATGGCGTACGGTCTTTAATGTTTTTCGTTTCAACGGCCTCATCTGATCTTAATGATGGTTTTACTTTTCTAATCGGTAAACTATCAACTGTTGGTGGCGCAGGCGGTGGTGTTACCACTGCAACAGAATCAACAGCAGCAGAAGATTTAAATTTTGTTTTTGTTTTCGATTTAGTTGTTTTAGTAGTACTTCTTTTTGAAGAAGACCGCTTAGCTGTTTTCTTTTGAGCCTGTGCAATATTTACGAAGGCAAAAAAACAAGCCATCAAAAACAAAAATTTAAAAGAACGCTTTTTCATATCACTGATAATTTACAATTTTAATATAGCACAATACCCACACCTTGGATAGAGCGTTGTTTACCGTCTGGTCCCTGTACTTTTACCTGATCGAAAGTAACACTTGTACCAGGGCCTACCCTTTGCATCATAGATTGTAATGGGCCTAAGTTGTTACCGTTAAGCTGCATTGTTTGAACATTGGCGAAATTAGCACCAGAGAAATAGACTGTAGCGCTTACAATATTGAAACTTGCTGCAAAATCGAAGTTCTCCAATTCCGCCCTGCAATATTGCTGGTTCTTAAATGATTGTGAAGTCATCCTTGTACCGCCTGGCCCAACTTTAAAAACAGGGTTTGGAATTTCTTTTACCCTGAAGTCAAAATCACTTGTTTTGCCATCTGCAGTAACTTTAATTGAAGCTTTTCCAACACTTGAAACTGTAACTACACGGTTAGAGCCAGAACCACTCATTGACCCACCACTCATAGTTACATTTGTTTTATCCCAACCAGATCCTGAAGATATGGTGATAGGGTTTGGAACACCAATATAGAATACATTCATCTTATCAAGCATTACTGCAGCACCGCCTGGGGTACCAACTGTATACTCAACATTTTCTGTTTTACTTTGCTTAACACCGTCCTGATCAAGGTAAGTAACAGTAACAGGTATACTATGTGCACCTGCCCCGCTTGCATTAATCTTGTATGTTGCCTTACCATCTACCACAGCCGCACTTGAGCCTGCTATAGATATCTGAGGTTGTGCCGCAGAACTGTACGCCCCTATACCTGCAGTAACTACAATTTCCTGGCCTGGCATAACGTAGTTGGAACTTTGCCCTACCAATACGCCTGTTTTATCAAACTTAACTTTTACCGCACCGATTTGTTCGTGGCAATAAGTAACTACATCATGTTCAGCATTCTTAACGTTGTTTTGAAATTTACTTAACAAGGTTAATGCAGCCACTGTAGGTGTCATGTGAAAATAGCCGGTAGTAAAATCTTTTTTAGTACCATCCTGTCCAACAGGGGCCTCAACATCAATAGGAAGTGTTTTTTCAAATTTTGCTTTAATCTCAGGATCGATTCCTAACATGGCACTTTTATAAGCGGCAAGTTTTCCTTGAAGTTCTTTGCCTTTTCCCTGATTATCAAATAAACGGGTTGCAGCATCCAGGTTATCTTCTTTAAAAGATTCCTTACCATCAACCATAGTTAAATCTGAGGATTTTTTTAATTCCTTTTTCAACCCGTCAATGTATGCAGTCAAATCATCGGAGAGCTTTTTTGCTTGTTCAGCTTTTGGTTCCCAGATTTTTGCTTTATCTGCAGTTTTTGGATCTGCTAATTTATCTGTTAATGAAGAGTATAATGTATTATTCGCAGAGGCAATATTTGCACTTGAATTCTGCAAGCTTTTATCAACCACTTTAAAGGCATTAAGAATTTCGCTGGATACATTAAGTGCAAGCAATGCTGTAAGCACCAAATACATCAGGTTAATCATCTTTTGCCGGGGCTCTTTAGGTAAAGCCATAGTATTAGATATTTACGATTGTTTAATGAATTGTTTTTTTAGATCGGACTAACAAAGACGCAGGTCATTTTACCCGTAGTAAAATAATGCCGCCATCTTACTTAACCTGCATAGCGCTTAACATGTTACCATAAACCGAGTTTAGTTTACCAAGATTACCGGCTAATAAACTGATTTGGTCTTTTGCTTTAGTAGCGTCTTCAACACTACCCATCATTGCACTGCTTGCTTCGGCCATTTTACCATAGAAGCCGTTAAGCGCTTTTAGATGGTTGTTGCTTTCTTTCAATTCTAATTCATAAATAGTATTTAAAGAACCTAAGTTTTTGGTAAGCACCTGCACCTGCTCATGAAATACCTGTGTGCTTTCAGATGCCTTGTTAAATGACGCCATCGTAGCAGCAGTATTTGTGAAGGTAGAAGCCATGCTTCCTATTGCTACAGTTGCCTCTTTAGTTTTAGCACTAAAATCACCAGTAGATTTTACCACATCACCAATTTCACCCATGTTATTAACGGTAGTTCCCAATTTTTGAAAGCCTTCGCCAAGCTTTTTTAAACTAGCTGGCGTAATGTCAGCTTCGCCAAGCATCT
This sequence comes from Ferruginibacter sp., assembly GCA_965249755.1. Lineage (GTDB taxonomy): Bacteria > Bacteroidota > Bacteroidia > Chitinophagales > Chitinophagaceae > Ferruginibacter. Next base: position 3,856,244 of record CBDFMT010000004.1, on the reverse strand, counting down.
TATCCATACTTTTAAGGGCTGGGTTACCTGTTTCAATTGGGGCAGCTACTGCCATTGGGGCCTCCGGTGGTGGAGCAAATACATATAAAAGTGCATATCCTAAGAAGATAATTGATTCTGTCCATAAACCGATCTTTAACCAAACATCTGCACCAGGTGCGTGGGTAATTTTGAAGAGTGCACCAAGTAAAACCGGCACAGCGGCCGCAGATACAAAGATGTTAAGAATTCGATCGATAGGACGTGATTGACCAGCAGCCATAATTTTTAGAATTTTAAAGTGTTTTAATGAGGGGTTTTTTTATTATTTTGTAACGTTTAAAAGCAAAGAATAGTACTTATAACACACTTTTCAGTGTAGATTATATCCTTACTCTATAAATCAGCTAGTTGTTGGAGCCTGTTATTAATTACTTCTTTTTCATTGAAGGAGGTAAGTCAATTACACAACGAAAACCAATGTAAGACTTTGAAGTATCCTGGTATTCATAACTGCGGGTGCTGGTTTGAAGAAAATAACCAACATCTTTCCAGCTTCCACCACGGATAACTTTACGCTTCATACGTGGAGGGTCTGTATCTTTCGCATTCCACCTGATATCGGGATTCATGTCATGTTGAAAAGAATAGCCACCTTCGTAGTACAAGGAAGAAGTCCACTCTGCTACGTTTCCAGCCATATTGTACAATCCAAAATCATTAGGCCAGTAGGCATCTGCCCTTACTGTATAAAAACCTCCGTCTTCCGGATAGTTACCACGGCCAGGTTTGAAGTTAGCCAACAGACAACCTTTTTTATTTCTTAAGTAAGGACCGCCCCAGGGATAAGGTGACTGTGACCTGCCGCCCCTTGCAGCATATTCCCATTGTGCTTCTGTTGGTAAGCGAAAATCAGCTTCAGTAGACCTCTTTTTAGATTCAAGAAAAGAGTTTAGGTAATGGGTCCTCCACTCACAAAATGCTGTTGCTTGTTTCCAGGTAACACCTACCACAGGATAATTACCGAATGCAGGATGGCTAAAATACTTCTTTGCCATAGGTTCATTATATGCGTAAGCAAAATCCCTTACCCAACATAATGAATCCGGGTAGGCCATTATATCTTTTTTATCGATAAACTTTGAGCGTTGTACACCAGCGTTTTCTCTTTTTGAAGCTTCTTTATAATTAAAAGTTTCAGAGTGATAAACAACCTTACTTGGATCAATTTCTTTTTTATTAAAAATCCTGTTATCAGGTGTAAAGATCATCGCATCAATTTTCTCAAGGGTTGCTTTATCTCCCCATTTAATATCCGAGGCTTTTTTCCAATCGATATATTCATTACCATCTGCACCTTGCTTAATAAATCCCATTTGCTTTGCGGCTATGGAATCAATTACCCAATTGGTAAATTGTCGGTACTCATTATTGGTAATTTCCGTAGCATCCATCCAAAAGCCACTGATTGAAACCTGCTTATTCCGGGCAGTGTAGGCATAATTTATATCTTCATCGCTAGGCCCCATGTGGAAAGTTCCTGGGGGTACGTATACCATTCCCGGTGGTTTTGGCAAGGCCCATCCCTTAGCAGGCGAAACACCATGCAATTGCCCGTCGTTCGGCAATGCATTACCTTTTTTGTTTTTACCTAGCATATTGCAACCTGATAATGATATCATAGTTGCTCCTGCTATCAAGATGAAAGACTTGTTTTTCATTGTTTTAACTTTAGGGGGTATTAGCAAATGTAATGATTATTTTGAATCAGGATTAAATGCTATTATCTGTTATAGTATAATTTTAAATGTTAAAAATGTACTCTGAAATCAAAAACGTTAGTCGCTTTTAATTATTGTATTTGATAGTACGTTCTTTGTTTTGACTCCTTAATAATTGGAAAAAATCATTTGTAGTTTGCACGGGTTGCAGACAAGTATAGTTGCTACACAAATAAATATTTGTATTGCTTCCAGCTTTCTTATTTTGCAGTAAAGGAAAATATTCATTATGTGTTTCAGATGATAATAATACTTTATTTGGAATATATTCTTGCAAAATCATCTTTGATACAGCAGAACAATTCATTCCTACAATTGCAATTTCATTCATGCCCTTAATTTTTTTTAGCAATAATGAAGCCCAAATTCCAAACGAGGATGGGTATTTTGTTATTGTTTCTAAAAGAATATTACACATTTTTCCTGACCTCAACTCCCACAAGGGGATATCATATATAATAGAGAGTATTGCTAAGTTTTGCGCCATTAAACTATTCCCAGATGGAGTGGCACCATCATACATGTCTTTTTTTCTAATAATTACATCCGTTTGGTGAACATCGGTATAATAGAAAAATACGTTTTCCTCGTCACTAAAGTTTTTAATTACCAATTCTGTATACGTTTTTGCTTTTTTAAGATGATCAAAGTCTAATGTTAGTTCATACAACTGCAGGTAAGCCGCAATAAGGCATGCGTAGTCATCTAAAAAAGCATTTGTTGCTATTGAAATTTGTTTGATAGAATGTACCATTTCAAAGATGGTGGGAGAGGTTACAAAATTACTTTCTATAAAATATATATTTTTTAAAGCTATTGCCAAACACTCCTCATTTTGCAGTACTATTGCTGCTTTTGAAATTGCTTTCAGCATTAACGCATTACCGCCTAAGGTAATCTTATTGTCTAATGTGGGCTTTGTCCTTTTGCTTCTTTCAGCAGATAGTCTTTGTATACCATTACTTATTATCCTATTAAAATCCTCCTTATCCAAGCCTTTTTCATCTAAAAAAACTTTACTGCTTTTGAGGGTCCTTAAAATATTACTACCCTCCCAGTTTCCTATTTCTGTAATATCAAAAAAATCACAGAACAATGTGGCATCTTCTTTCAAAATGCTTTCCACTTCGTTTTTCTTCCAAACATAGAATTTACCTTCTTTACCATCTGTATCAGCATCTAATGCTGAATAAAAACCCCCTTCGGTACTCGTCAGCCAGTCTCTCACAAATTCAACAGTTTTAAGAATTGCCAGTTCATATTTTTCTTGTTTTGTTATTTGCCAGGCTTCACATAAAATTTCAATCAGCAAAGCGTTATCGTACAGCATTTTTTCAAAGTGTGGTACCAGCCATTCGTTATCAGTACTATACCGTGCCATCCCGCCGCCAATATGATCATAGATACCGCCGTCCAAAATTTTATCAATAGATAAAAGTGCGTGATCCAAAGCCTGCTTACTGCCGGTAAAATGCTGATAGGCAAATAAATATTGAATGATGAATGTTTGTGGAAATTTAGGTGCAGTACCAAATCCTCCCCATTGGGTATCTGCCTTTGCAATAATTGCAGAAAAAATAGCATCACATTCTGTCATTAAGAATGCAGGTTTATCTTCAAAAGATAAACCTGCATTAAAATTATTTAACTGCTGCACGTATGCGGTCAGGTTGTCGGCCTGGGATAGTATTTCATTTCTTTTATCCTTCCATGATGCTGCAATGGCAACAAGCACATCGCTCCACGACGACCGGTTAAAGGCTTTTACAGGTGGGTAATAGGTGCCGCCGTAAAAAGGTTTTGCATCAGGAGTAAGAAACACATTTAATGGCCACCCTCCGTTACCGGCAATTGCCTGCACTGCATCCATATAGATGTGATCAAGGTCTGGCCTTTCTTCCCGGTCAATTTTGATATTTATAAAATGGGTATTCATCAATTTTGCCACCTCTTCATTTTCAAAACTTTCCCTTTCCATTACATGGCACCAATGGCAAGCTGAATAACCAATACTGATCAAAATAATTTTATCTTCTTTCTTTGCTTTGTCCAATGCCTCTTTGCCCCACGCAAACCAATCCACAGGGTTATGGGCATGTTGCTGCAAATAAATGCTGGACTCGTTTATTAAGCGATTTGTAAATAGATGTTGCATACAGAAAACCAAATGAAATCAAAAGCTTGATAACCATTGCCTGTTCATTGATAACAGAGCAGCAGCAATTAGACATTAAGCCCAGGATTTAAGATTGAATAACACTTACCGGAGTAGAAATGAGGCGATACTATTTATTATTTATTGAGGCGAGAAAAATTTCCAACGCACTTACCATGCTTGGTATTTTAGGTTGAGGGGCAAGGATATCTAAGGTTAAACCTGCTTCTTCTGCTGCTTTGAAAGTGTTGGCCCCAAATGCCCCAATTTTAGTCCCGTTTTGTTTGAAAAGCGGAAAGTTTTCAAGCAAACTTTTAACACCGCCTGGGGTAAAAAAACAGATGACATCATAATTGCGTGAAATAACTTCACGTATATCGTTACTTATAATTTTATATAGAACAGGTGTAGCGAATTCGCAATTATTATTTTTTAACCAACTTGTAATTTCATTATCAAAAGATTGGGAGCAAGGATATAGGAATTTTTCATTGTCCTTATGCTTATTAATAACATCAAAAAGACTTTTGTTAGTACCATCTGCCCCGTAAAAAACTTTTCTTTTTCTATACAAAATGAATTTTTGTAAGTAAAGTGCAACAGCTTCGGTAATGCAAAAATATTTGGTTTCCTGGGAGATGTTTATTTTCATCTCATCACAAACACGAAAGAAATGGTCGATAGCGTTTCTGCTGGTGAAGATAACAGCAGTATAATTTGCTATATCAATTTTCTGCTTTCTAAATTCCTTTGCAGGAATGCCATCAATAATTATAAAAGGATGAAAATCAAGCTCAACATCATGCTTTTTAGCAAGGTCGAAATATGGCGATTTTTCGCCATCGGGTTTTGGCTGGGTAATTAATATTTTTTTGACCACTTTTGTTTTCTTGTTCTTGTGATTATCCCCGTTTTTAACCATGTTAAAATGATATTATTAGTGGTTATACAAAGTTATAGATTTTTGCTTAATAAAAGTATTAATCCCTTATAAATCAACAAAACGGGCAGAATTTCAATGCCAAATAAATACATAAAAAAATGTACCCTGTTTACTTTTAAATAATGCTTAAGGGAGCCATAAGAACGTGCGAACCTTAAGAAAAACATAATGAGTACAAGTACGATTGCAACTATTAAAAATATACTGGCAATATACTTTACTGAAAACGCCATGATTACTATTACAGGTAAAAGGATTATCCCTATTATTTTATTGATAAGGAAAACAATAAAAATGTAAGTGTTGGTTAATTCTTTGTAACCAGTAATCCAACCGATGAATTTTAAACCTACGTACTTTAAGAAATATAGCGCTATCAAAAAAAGGGCGCTTACCCCAATAACTACTATAGGTTGATACTTGCCAAGGTCATTAATATTATTAAGTAGTAAAAAAGTAAAAATCCCTCCGATTAATGCGGCGATAATGTTTAACAGTAAAGATGGAAGCTTAGCCTGAATAAGTTGATCGGTCAATTGATTTTGCCTAAGCGATGTATTAAAAAAAACCCGGAAGAGGGTTGTAAAGTATTTAAAATAAAAAATCCTGAAAATGCCCAAAAATGTTGTTACAGTTAATATCAAATAAAATATAAAATCTAAAGTGAGGTTACGTTTAGGAATAATAGTGTAGGCCTTGGGTGGCAATGATTTAAAATTGGTGTTTTCAGAAAGTATGAGCCTTATCTGATTAGCATAGGTTTGCACTTTCACAGAATCTGTACCGGATTTGGTAGAGTCTGCTGATTGGGCAAACAACCACGAAGAAATAGAAAGGAAAAGAAAAAAGAAAATATAGCCTATTGGTTTCAACAAAAATTTATTTACGCAAAAATAAAATGAATCGTTTAAAAGTAATTGATATATCCAAAATGAATTTTAGCTGCATTGCTTAAATTAAAATTTACATCATTCCTTTTTCCTATTGCAAAACTCATGTTAAGCAAACCTAACTTGGTTTCGAAAAGTAACCCTAAACCAGAACTTATAAAACTGTTGGCAAAGTTTTGCGATTGGTACTTGCTCTTTGTCCATCCTGCATCAATAAATCCGTACAGGTAAGAGTTAAGCCCGATTAAATACCTGTACTCCGCAGTGGGAACAATAAATTGAGTAGTGTAAATACTCTCCTCATCAAAACCACGTAATAATTTATAGCCGCCAATTTGAAACAATTCATTTCTAAAGGCAACAGGGCTGTTATAAATACCTGCATTCATTATCAACTTTAACGTACTCCGTTTTCCCGTAGGAAGGTAATGGGCGAAAGTGCCTTTAATCCTGAATTGATATGATTTTAATTTAATGGAATCATACAAGGTGGCATAGTTAAACGATGGGTCTGTAAGGCTTAGGATGTCATTATTTTTGGAGATTGTTTTTAAACCGATTGTACCAAATAAAGAAATTTCATTTCCATAAAGAGGGTTAAACCTGTAATTGGTGTTATTGAAGCTATAATCAATTCCGAAATTAAGGGCGCTTACATCGATATTTAACGGAAGGCTTTTGGTTAGCTTTACCTGGTTAGTATCTACCCCTGAACCTAATAAAAAAGTGTTTTGTTGTTGTATAAAAAGTTTGCCCGATTGGTTGGCCGATAAAAGATATTGAACCCCAAACTGTGCATTCAATTGTAAATAAGCGGAGTCTTTTTTAAATATGTCAAAAGAGAAATCTACACCAAACGGGGATTTAAAAATATATGGTTGTTGAAACCCAATATTTAACCTTGGGGATTTTAACTGCAATTGTTGCCAGTTTAACAAAATCGTCTCCCCTGCCCCTAAAGCATTTTTAAGGTTCAGGTTAACATCACCGGTTAATTGCAATTTACCCGTTTCATTATTGGATGGCAAAAACCCAATTAAAAAATTTACCTGGCTGCTGCGTTTTGGTAAAAGATATAAGTTTAAGACAGAACCGGTACCTAACATGGATAATTCAGAAGGTTGCTGCTCCTGCAAGTAAGGGAGTTCTAAAAGTTTTTTGCTTACCTGGTTAAGCTTGTCTTGGTTATAAATACTCCCATTGGTTATAGAAAGATATTGCTGCAAAAAAGCATTGGAAATTTTTGCTGTGCCTTTTACACTAATGCTGTCTATATGATATAAAGGCCCTTTTTTTACAGCAAGGGTGGCTGCCATTGTTTCATCATTAAGCAAAATACTATCTAAGAAAACAGATGCAAAAGGATATCCATTTCTTTCGTAGTATCCAACAATACGTTCTTTAATTAATGTAATTTGGTTGATATTAAAAGGTTTGTGGTTGAAACTTTTATCTAAAAAGCCGGTTTCTTCCAATGCCTTTTTTTCCACCTTTACTGTATTAAGCTTAATCCAGTTTTGCTTTTTGCCAAGATATAAATCCAATGCTGCCGCATTTTCATTAAACATTACGGCATCGATAGACGCTGCTGCATAGCCCTGCAGGTTTAAGGTGGGGGATAGTTTATTAATATAATCGGCACATGCAGTTTGGCCGCTAAATTTAGTTTGGATTTTTAAAGCCTGCGGTTGAAACAAACTATCTTTATCAGCATAATTTATTTTAAGGTCATACTGGGCAAAAGCACCCGCATATGCACCAATGAGTATTGTAACAATAATCATCCGGGTACTTAAAATGAAATATTGAAATTTTTGGTGCATTCCTTTTAACTCTTATCAATATTAAATATTAAATCGCAAATACTAAATTTTTGAATTTGGCCGGCGTTTATATCCATATCCCTTTTTGCAAGCAAGCCTGCAACTATTGCAACTTTCATTTTTCTACCTCATTAACGCTAAAACATGAATTGATTGCTGCTATCATAAAAGAAATAAGTTGTACCGATACGCATAAATATGCTGATGCCGAAAGCTTAAGCGGACAGGCTGAAATAATCGACACCATTTATTTTGGTGGTGGCACACCAAGCATTTTGAATGCAGAGGACCTTTCGCTGACATTTACAAGTTTACATAAAAAATTCACGATTGCACAAAATGTTGAAATCACCCTGGAAGCAAATCCTGATGATATTAGCATGGCAAAATTATTGGAATGGAAAAGTTTTGGTATCAACCGCCTTAGTGTAGGTATACAATCTTTTATAGAAGATGAATTAATTTGGATGAACAGGGCCCACACCGCAAAAGATTCATTACAATGTATTGATGAAATTAAACTGGCCGGCTATACCAATTTTTCAGTTGATTTAATTTATGGCTCCCCGTTATTAAATGATGACATGTGGAAAGAGAATGTTACAAAGGTTATTGAAAAGAATGTACCCCATGTTTCCTGCTATGCTTTAACGGTTGAGCCAAAAACTGCCTTAGATAAAATGATTGAAAAACACCTGGTAAACCCTACTAACCCAGAGCGCCAGGCAACACAGTTTCTCTTGCTGATGGATTGGTTGCAAATGGCAGGTTATCATCATTATGAGATAAGCAATTTCGCCAAACCGGGTATGGAAAGCAAACACAACAGCAGCTATTGGCAGGGTAAAAAATATTACGGTTTTGGGCCATCTGCCCATTCTTTTGATGGCGAAAGAAGACGGTGGAATGTTGCGAACAATGCTTTATACATCCAATCCTTAAAAAAAGATATGCTTCCTTTTGAAGAAGAAACCCTTACGGAAACACAAAAAATAAACGAATACATTATGACTTCCCTTAGGACCAGTGACGGGTTGAGCTTGTTATGGGTAAATAAAAAATTTGGAAAAGTTGCTGTGGAAAAATTGATAAGACAAGTACAAAAATGGAAAGCGACCGGGAAAGTTTTAATAACAGCACAAACAATAAAACTTACTGCACAAGGAAAATTATTTGCTGATGGTATAGCGGCCGACTTATTTTTCTGAGTGCATGTGCTTTACACAATAGTTTATGCATTGCACAATGCTTAACACCCCTACAATTAAAAGGAGCATGTTACCGCTGATATTTGAAAATGAAAAAGGCATGTGTTTCATAAAGCTACAAAAACCTACACTAACAAAGGCTCTATCTTTTTGAACCCTTCTGCAGCGCTAACCCCTTGCCACAAAATTGCGTAGATCGTTTCAGCAATTGGCATCACAGCATTTATTTTTTTATTAACCTCATAAATTCCTTTGCTGGCATTAAAACCTTCGGCCACCATGCTCATTTCAATTTGTGCAGACTGAACAGAATATCCCTTCCCTATCATATTTCCAAAGGTGCGGTTACGGCTAAAAAGGGAGTAGCAGGTAACCAGTAAATCACCAAGGTAAACCGAGGCTGCATAATTATTATCCGGGTTGCTGCTTACTTCATTTTCCTTAGTAATGGATTGTAAAAAACTAACCATTTCGTTGGCACAATTTGCAATCAACACACTTAAAAAATTATCCCCGTAATCCAATCCATGGGCTATGCCTGCGCCAACTGCATAAATATTTTTTAAGATTGCTGCATACTGTACGCCATAAATATCATTGTTTACAATCGTGTTCAAATAGTCGGTTTCAAAATACCTTGCTATATGTTGCGTCGTTATTTCGTCAATGCCCGAAAAGGTTAAATAAGAAAGTTTCTCAGCAGCAACTTCTTCCGCATGGCAGGGGCCCAATACGGTAAAATAGTTTTGCAGTTCCGTTCTAAACTTATCTTTAAAATAGTCGTTTAGCAAGATGGTATCCCCCGGCATTATGCCTTTTACTGCACTCAATATTTTCTTTCCCTTAAAAATACTTTTATCTAATTCGTTAAGAGAAGATTGTATGTAGGCTGATGGAATTGCGATGATGATACAATCTGAATTTGTAATCACTTCGGATGCATTTGAACTAAGTTTTAATTGGGATATATCAAAGTAAGCAGTGTTTAAATAATGTGCATTATGGCGACGTAGTTTTAGTTGATCTATTGCTTTTTCACTTCTGTTCCACCAGCAAATGGTTTGTCCATTATCTGTTAAAATCTTTGCCAGGGCAGTTCCCCAACTTCCGCTTCCTAAAATTCCAAAATTCATTAGTAATGTGTTTTAATTAGTTTCCAGCTTCCGCGTATTTTTCACAATAACTGTTCACAATGCTAATAAATACCACAGCATTTTAAACAGCAATTATTTCGTTCCAAGCAATAATTGGAATAAAAAAATTTTTTTAAGAGAAGTTATAATCCAAGCTTATCAACGGCAAGTTGGGCTGCAATCTGGCTGGCATCTTTTTTATTGTACCCTCTTCCCTGTGCAACGAGTTCGCCATCAACTGTAGCACCGATTGTAAAGAGGCGCCTGCCATTTTCAAATTTTTCTTCAAGGGTTGCAAACTCTAAAGATTTGCCATTTTTATTGGCCCAGCCATACAATTTGTTTTTTATATTAATTTCTATTCCCTCCAGGTCATCAATAAACATGTGGGTGGATATAATATATTTTTCTACCCATAGCTGTGTTTTTTTATAGCCTTTATCAAGATAAACCGCACCAATTAGAGCTTCTAAGGTGTTGCCAAATATTTGGGATATTTTAAGGGAGCTGTCAAACTTATTATAGATGGTTATTTTCTTCAAGCCCATCTTTATTCCAATTTCATTAAGCTGTTGCCGGTTTACCATTTTGCTGCGCATTTCAGTTAAGAAACCTTCGCCCTTGTACGGATACTTCATAAAAAGATAGTGTGCAACAATGGAGCTCAAGACTGCATCCCCTAAAAATTCAAGCCGCTCATTATTTTCATCTGCGCCTTCCCTTACAGAGCGGTGGCTTAATGCAGTGCGGTAAAGATTAAGGTTGCCCGGCGTAAAACCCAGCACATTATTGAGCTGCTTTTTAAACTCCTTCTTTTTAAGGTTTACGTTAAAGATATTTTTAAACAGGTTCAATTGAATTAAAATAAGTTAAATCGAAATTAATATTATTTTAACCAACGTAAAAAATTAATAGGCACTTCTACAATGAACGGATATTACATCAGCAACTGAACTTTTCATTATTGCAATCATGCAAAAAAGACCATTACCCAAGAAATGAAAATGGAAATAACAATTAAAAAAGTGAAATTTTAAAGCAGGCAATTGCTTTCCGGATATGCTTGAACCCTAAGGTTTATACTTTTTTACAATTACAGAAGCATTGTGGCCACCAAAGCCAAAAGTATTACTGAGAGCGGCATTCACTGTTCTATGTTGTGCGTTGTTAAAGGTAAAATTAAGTTTAGGGTCAAGTTCGGGATCGTCAGTAAAATGGTTGATGGTTGGAGGAATAATATTTTTAGTAACCGCCATTATACAGGCGAGGGCTTCCAATGCACCTGCCGCACCAAGGCAATGCCCCGTCATGCTTTTTGTGGAACTGATATTAAGATCATATGCATGATCGCCGAACACGTTTAAGATTGCCTTGGTTTCTGCAATATCCCCCAATGGCGTAGATGTGCCATGTACGTTGATGTAGTCGATATCACCTGCTTCCATGCCAGCATCTTTTAAAGCACAACGCATTACATTTTGTGCACCTAACCCTTCGGGATGTGGGGCGGTAATATGGTATGCATCGGCACTTGCACCGCCGCCGCCAATTTCACAATAAATTTTTGCACCCCTTGCAAGTGCATGGTCAAGGCTTTCAATAATTAAAACACCTGCACCCTCGCCCATCACAAAACCGTCACGGTCTTTATCAAACGGGCGGCAGGCAGTTTTATAATCATCGTTTCTTTCGCTAAGCGCCTTCATGGCATTAAAACCGCCAACCCCTGCAGCACTGATTACGGCCTCACTTCCACCAGTAATTATAATATCTGCTTTGTTTAACCTGATGGTATCGTAAGCATCAATAATGGCATTTGTTGCCGAGGCGCATGCACTAACCACTGCATAATTAGGCCCACGAAAACCATGGCGTATAGAGATATGCCCCGGCGCAATATCCAATATCATTTTGGGAATAAAAAAAGGATTAAAGCGTGGGGTACCATCGCCGGAAGCAAAGTTGATTACTTCTTCCTGAAAGGTTATTAAACCCCCGATGCCGCTTCCAAATATCACACCTACCCTGTCTACATCAACATTGTCTTTGGTGATGCCGGCATCCTTAACAGCTTCGTCGCTGGCTATTAATGCAAACTGGGAGAACCGGTCTATTTTACGGGATTCTTTTCTATCAAGATAAAAGGTAGGATCGAAATCTTTAACCTCGCAGGCAAACCTGGTTTTGAATTTAGCTGCATCAAATTGTTTTATTAAATCACAACCGTTAACCCCTCCGGCTAATCCCTGCCAATATTCTGCAACAGATTTACCCAGCGGAGTAATGGCGCCCAATCCGGTAACAACTACTCTCCTAAAGTCCATAAAATTTGCCTGCGATGATTAAAAAGAGATGATGATTTACTTGGCGTGTTCTTCCAGGTAAGTTACAGCTTGCCCAACAGTGGTGATGGTTTCAGCCTGTTCATCGGGAATTGAAATATTAAATTCTTTTTCAAATTCCATAATAAGTTCAACGGTGTCCAAACTATCGGCACCTAAATCATTTGTAAAAGAAGCTTCCGGTGTAACCTCTGCTTCATCAACACCTAATTTGTCAACAATTATTTTGTTTACTCTTGTTGCAATGTCTGACATGGTAATATTTTATTTAGTTAATCAGGTGCAAAAATATATCTTTTGGAGTAATTACAAAGAAATATAAATCAAGCCAAAATAGCTGCTATCCTGCACCTTTTAGGTTTTGTAAAGAGGCAAAATTGAACCTGATAGTTGAAACAAACAAATAAATTTTCGATGCATTTTTTTGCTGCTAGATGGCCAATAGCATGCATTTACCACAGCCTTATTTTTGATAACAGCATGCAATTTTTTTAAAGACAATCTTTATCGTTCATCAAATTGTAAATGCTGTTTGCTTTGTTTATTTATAAAAATTGGTATCTTGTAATGCTGCACGATTGTATTGCTTTAACCCCCAACATTAAACAGGTATGGCCCTAAAACAAATAGACTATAATACTACTGCCTATAAACAAATGGTACAATTAAGAATGGATATTTTGCGTAAGCCATTAGGGTTATCTTTTACAAAAGAAGAGTTGGAAAAAGAAAAAGATGACATCTTGATAGCAGCGTTTGATGAAGATAAAATTTTAGGATGCTGTATTTTAACGAAGGTAAATACCAAAATGGTAAGGCTTCGTCAGATGGCAGTTCAAAAAAATTTGCAGGGCAAAGGCATTGGTGAGTCTATAATAAGTTTTGCAGAAAACCTTGCCCGGGACAAAGGCTTTAAAACCCTGATGATGCATGCCCGGGACACCGCAATTGGCTTCTACGAAAAATTTGGCTACAATATAAAAGGTGAGCAGTTTGAAGAAGTAAAGACCAAACACCACATCATGGAAAAAATGCTGTTATGACCTATTTGCGGATTTTCGCTTTTAATATCTTCCTTGCTTCCTGCACCCCGCCTGTATCTGCAAATGCATCTTTAGGTACAATAAAAAAAGAACGGGCATCAAAATACAAATGAAAAAAATACGGGCTTTCCATGGTTGTGCTAAATGCTTCCCATGGCCATTTACGGCTGCCCCTTTCATTTTCAATACTAAAATCCTCTACGCCTAATGTAGCCTTAAATTTGTCTTTGAAAGTACCCGACTTTTTGTAGATAATCATCGGCAGCAAAAACCAAAAAGCGATCATTAAAGAAAACCAAAGTACAGAGCTAAGTAAAAACGCCAGTGGCGATATCCGTTTCATAAAGAATAAAGCCGCAGATACTATCGCAAAAATATTCACCAAAATCATCATGACTTTAATTTCAGGACGGGTAATAAAATGATACCGTAATGCCTGTATAACTTTGCCTTTATTGTATGTAAAAAAATCGGAGGTCATGCAGTAAAGATATTGCATAATTGATTATTGCCCGGCACCGTTTGCAACAAAACCGATCAGGAAAACATACTTGTAAATACTGTATTTTTGGAACAATGCCCAACACACACAATAATGCTTTTAGCATGAGCAGGATAATTGCCGTTTTACTTTTTGGGATTGCTTTTTTAAGTTTTGGCTGCAACCGGCACCAGGACAAAAAGAATATTGAACGCAGTTTTTATTATTGGAAATCTGCTTTTAGTTTAACAGGTTTTGAAGATAGCCGGTTGGAAAGCTTGCTGGTAAAAACAATTTATTTAAAGTACTTTGATGTAGACTGGGACAATTTAAAAGCAGCGCCACAAACAAAAGCGGTGTTGCAAATAAAAGAGAGTAACGTCTTGCGCAGCAAAAACATTAAAACCATTCCTGTAGTTTTTATTACGAATGAGTGCATCCAAAAAATTCAGCTTTCGCAAATTGATGAACTTTCAAAAAATATTATTGCGCTGATAGAGACCATCCAAAAATGGTATAGTCAGCAACCCTTTATTGATGAGCTGCAAATAGATTGTGATTGGTCACCTGCCACCAAAGAAAAATACTTTGCACTTCTTACAGCCGTAAAAAAAAGCGCTGTAAAAAAACTTAGTGTTACCATACGGCTGCACCAGGTTAAGTATGTTGGTAAAACAGGCGTACCCCCTGCGGACAGGGGTTTGCTAATGTGCTACAATATGGGGAACCTTAAAAATTTTGATACAAAAAATTCGATATTAGATCCCGAGGAGTTGGATAAATATGTGCTCAACCTTTCCAAATATCCACTGCCTTTAGATGTTGGCCTGCCCTTGTTTAACTGGTATGTTTTGTTTCGCAACAAAAAATATGTGGGGCTTATAAAACTTATTAATACCGGAGCTGCCAACATAAAAAAAGATGGGTATAACCACTTTCAATTTTTAATGGATACCATCATCAGCAACATCGCTTTTAAAAAAGATGATGTACTGCGTTTTGAAGAAAGCAGCTATACCGATATTTTAAAAGCTGCAGCTACTATCAGCAGCCATTTGCAAACAACCAACTTAAGGGTAGCCCTTTTTCACCTCGATTCTATAACTTTAAGCAAATACACTTTAAATGAAATGGACAACATGTATAACAGCATTCATTAGCACCGTTATCGTTTTTTTTCCGCAGAATATTATCGGTTGTGGGCCAGATGCCGACCCTTACAATTATTACACCTCCTTCTTTTACCAAAACCTTCCTGAGGCAAAAGGGTACATGCCTTTTTATTATACCGGCTATAATTTTTTGTATGATGAAACTGAGCCTGTTGAAACAACCGATGTGTTGGCAACGGAGTGGGCCAGCTACTGTGGTGCAGCTGTTACCCCTGCCGATGCAAAAAATTTTATACATGCTTTTGCCCTTAACGACATCAATAACCTCTATTACAAAATTGAAAAAAACATAGCCCGGCAAATGCCGGACAGCATGATGAAAAATACCATGGCACTTTACTTTATGAATAGTAGAGACCTTGAAGGGCTCGGCTATATTTTATTTGCAAGAAAGGTGGAGCCTTACGTAATTGGCGATGCTGGCAGTTGGGAACCTGTTAAAAGGGATGAGGTGGCCATGGATAAATACATAAAGAATGGGCAGCAGTTATATACAGCTTCAAAAAAAGATTTGTTCCGGTTGAAATATGGTTATCAAATTTTGCGGCTGGCCATGTACAGTAACCGTTATAAAGATGCCTTAAATTTTTATGATACTTATATAAAAGGCAACACTGTGTCAAGTGTATTGCAGGGGCTATGCATTTCATTAAAGGCTGGTGCTTTAAGAAAACTTGGCGATAGCAAACAGGCGGCTTATTTATTCAGCAAGGCCTTTAGCGGTGCTGTGGCAAAAAGGGTTTCTAATTATATCAGTTTTAAATGGTCGGTAAATGACAGCACTGAAATGGACAGTTATTTGGCCTATTGCAAAAACAACGAAGAAAAAGCAAATATGCTAACCTTATTTGCATTGGGCAACCCTGGCAACGGGCTGCAAACCCTTGAAAATATTTATGCGCTGAATGCCGGTTGTGAAGGGTTGGAAGTTTTAGTAACCAGGGAAATTAATAAGCTGGAAGAAAAATACCTTACCCCGGTTTTACAAAAGGAGAAGGGTGGCAAAACATTTTATTATACCGGTAGCTACGGTTATAGTGATGACAGTATTTTTAGGGATGCCGGCAAAGAAGCCTTAGGCCTTGCCAGCTTTTTACACACTGCAGCAAAAAATAAAAGCATCAAAAACCCCGGGCTTATTGAAGCCGCAGCAGCATACGCAGCGTACATGGTAAAGGATTATGCAACGGCAAACAAGTACGTGGCTGTAGCAGAAAAAATGGCCCTTAACCAAAAAACAAACGACCAGCTAATGCTTACGAAATTGCTTATGGCCGTTAATGAGCAACCGACCATTGATGCTGCATTTGAACAAAAAATATTGCCTGTTGTACAATGGCTTCAACAAAAGGCACACAATGAAATAACGATTAAAATTGGTTATGATGGTATTGCCCAATGGAAAACTTTTTATGGTAATTTTATGAGTGAGGTACTTGCAAAACGATATCATGTGCAGCGTGATTTTGTAAAAGAGGCATTGGTTATTGGTGCAGCAGGTGAAACAAACGGCGAGTTATCAACGTATGAATGGAGCAATGGTGTTTATTTTTTACGGGACCAGTTAGGTAGTAAAGACGTTGAAAAATTATACGGGCTCTTTACCAATAAAAACCCATCGGCATTTGATCATTATCTGCTTACCCATAACAGCATCAGCAAAAGTTCTGTAACCGAGTTTGCAGGCACGGCTTATTTACGGGAGTACGATTATACCAATGCAATTACATGGTTTAATAAATCAACCAATAAAAAAGCACTGCAAATTTTTACCAACCCGTTTGTGGATTTGTTGTATGACCTTGAAGAACCCCTGCCCGGGGAAGCAAAATATATTACCACCAAACCCGCCTTTGCGCAGGAGATGAAAAAGCAAATGGCACTGTCTGTAACAGATAAAGCAAATGCTGCAAAACACTATTATAAAATTGCAAATGGTTTATACAACATTACTTATTACGGCCATGCCTGGCAATTGGTACAATATAGCCGCAGCGGTACAGATGGGTACTCCATTCCGGATGATGCCACCCCTTTTCAAAAAGAATACTATGGTTGCTTTACGGCCTTAACTTATTTTAAAAAAGCCATGGAGGCTTCGCCGGATAAAAACTTTAAAGCAAAATGCCTTTTTATGATGGCCAGGTGCAGCCAGAAGCAAGTGCAGAAACCTTCTTATGACGGCACCAAAAGTTGGGACAGTTTTAGTGCTGCTGAAAAAGACTATTACCCAAATTTTAAAAACAACCGGTATTTTCCAGAGCTGATAAAAGAGTATTCCAAAACCCCTTTTTACGAGGAAGCTTTTAGCACCTGTAGTTACCTAAGGGATTTTGAAATGGAAAGTAAAACTGCTAAGCCATAAGTATCTGCATTTTAAGCTTGCTGAAGCCTTCCGGAAATTTGTTTGGGTGGCTGTTCATCCAAATAATTATGTACAACCCTTTCTATCATTTCTAATGTAAGTGGCTTACATTCAAAGCCGCTTATTTCAGGAACATTGCAGGCCTTCATTTTATCATTAGGGTGCATAGATGTTGTAAGCATAATGATAACCGGTTTTTTAGGCAGCGGCGTTTCCAGTTTCTGATAAGCTTCTAAAAACTCCCAGCCATTCATGCACGGCATGTTGATGTCAAGAAAGATAATGTCTGGCAGTATTGGCCTTTCATCCGCCTTTTCTTTGGTGGTTTGCCTTTTTAAATAATCAAGTGCCTTCAATGCACTGTCTTCAATTTTCAAATTCCTGGTGCAACCAGATTCTTCAATAAGCATTGAGCTTATATAATTGGTTGGCTCATCATCATCAATGATCATGATACAGTTTAGCTTGCTGTTCATAGGTGGGTTTTGAAAGGTTAGGCAATGTCATTCGTTATCCAGATAAAAGCCTGGCTGCTTTAAAGATATAACAGCCAAGGGAAATTGTAATCGTTTAGATGAAAAAATATTTACAAGGACAAGAACAATAAGGTGCAGGTACTTTTTCATGTTTAACAGTATTTTTACACTACAACAACGGGAAGAAATTTTAAAAATTACGATTGTGCCGATTACTAATTAAGTGGCTACACCCGGTTAGATGCTTTACTACCCTTGCCATCTTATGTATTAAAGCTTCATGCGGCCATGTTACAAAATGGGTTATAAACCTGGTGTAATAAGGTTGGTAAAAGATGCCCATTGCTGTAAAAGTACAAGGGTGCGACGCCCATGCAGCACCACCAAACTTCCTGGCCCGGACAACCATTTTTTATACCATTTTTAATGGATTGGGTAACATGAAAAACGCTTTTGCATACACCCATCAAAAGCTTAACTGCAACCCATGCTGTTACCACAATTTAAGCACTTATAGCAGGTACCGCTGCGGATGGTGATGTGGCCACAAGTGTTGCAGGATGGGGCATCGCTTTGCATTGACTTCATATAATTTTGGGTACCATCCGGGATTGCTTCATTGGCGGAATGTGGGGCATTTTCCGGGTTAGCGGGCATGGCGTTTCCCATAACCCTTACATCACTTAACTCATGCTTGCGGTTGCCGATGGTTGGTGTGTTTTCATCCCAACTGCTGTTGCCCAAATTTTCAACTTCTGGTTTGTCCAATACATGCACAAGGTCTGTACGGCCGAGGTATTCAAAAGCCAGTGAGCGGAATATAAAATCCATGATGGAGGTGGTGCTTTTAATGTTGGGATGCTCCACCATGCCTGCCGGTTCAAAACGGGTAAAAACAAATTTTTCAACAAACTCTTCCAGTGGTACGCCATATTGCAGGCCGATTGAAATGGCAATGGCAAAACAGTTGAGCATGCTGCGTACGGTGGCACCTTCTTTTGCCATATCTATAAAAATTTCGCCTACCGTACCATCACCATACTCGCCGGTGCGCAGGAATAAAGCCTGCCCGTTAATTTTTGCTTTTTGTGTAAAGCCCCGTCGTTTTGCAGGCAAGGTTTTACGCTCTACAATTTTTGCAAGCCTTCCTTTCAATACCGTATCCTTACTGCTTTGCATGCGTTTGCTCACTTCATCCAACAGTTCATCTACAGTCAGTTTTGCCATGTCAACTATTTGGCTGTGGCCGGTGTTTGCCTGTACATCTTTTTCAGCATCGGCTGATTGTACCAGAGGTTCGTCTGATGCTTTTTTCTTTTTATCTGATTTGTTGCTAAGCGGCTGCGACAGCTTTGAGCCATCCCTGTATAATGCATTGGCTTTAAGGCCAAGCTCCCAGCTCATGCGGTAGCAGTCTGCTATTTCATCAACCGTTGCCCCGTTGGGCAGGTTGATGGTTTTGCTGATGGCACCACTAAGAAATGGCTGTGCAGCGGCCATCATACGGATATGCCCATGTGCATGGATAAAGCGCTGGCCATGCTGGCCGCATTTGTTGGCACAATCAAATATGGAAAGGTGTGCTGGTTTTAAATGCGGTGCACCTTCTACCGTCATGGTGCCGCATACATAAATATTTGCTGCTTCAACCTGTTCATCCGTGTACCCTAAAGCTTCCAGCATTGCCCACTCAAAGTTGTGGTATTGCGCCGGCGTAAAGCCAAGGCGTTGTAAAGTTGCTTCACCAAAAGTGTACACGTTAAATACAAATCCAATTTCAAAAGCACTACCCAAACAAGCTTCGGCTTTTGCAATATCTTCTTTTGTAAAACCTTTGGCCAGTAAGGTTTGCGCATTAATGTAAGGGGCGCCCTGCAAGGTTGCATGGCCTTTGGCATAATTTACAATATTGCTTATTTCGGTTTCTGTATATTTTAAGTTGCGCAATGCCGCAGGCACACTTTGGTTAATTATTTTAAAGTAACCACCACCACTCAATTTCTTAAATTTTACCAATGCAAAATCCGGCTCTACCCCGGTGGTATCGCAATCCATTACCAAACCTATGGTGCCGGTTGGTGCAATAACAGTTGTTTGGGCATTGCGGTAGCCAAATTTTTCGCCAGCCTGCACGGCATTGTCCCAGGCTTTTGTGGCTGCTTTCAATAAATAATCAGGACAATATTTTGCGTTGATACCCTGTGGTTTTATCTGGATGCCCTCGTATGCACCGGCTGCGTCATATGCAGCGGCACGGTGGTTGCGCATAACCCTTAGCATATGGTTTTTGTTTTCTTTATACCTGGCAAAGCTTCCTAAAAACGAAGCCATTTCTGCCGAAGCAGTATAGGCAACGCCGGTCATGATGGCTGTAATTGCACCAGCAATACCCCTTGCCTCATCACTATCATAAGGGATGCCGCTAACCATTAACATGCTGCCAAGGTTGGCATAACCTAAACCGAGGGTACGGTAATCATAACTTAATTGTGCCACTTCTTTAGACGGGAACTGGGCCATTAATACAGAAATTTCCAGCACTACCGTCCACAGCCTGCAGGTATGTTCAAAGCCATCCACATCAAAGCGGTTGGTGGCCTCATCAAAAAAACGGCGCAGGTTTACAGATGCCAGGTTGCAGGCGGTATTATCTAAAAACATGTATTCGCTGCAAGGGTTGCTTGCCCTGATTGGGCCACCTTCGGGGCAGGTATGCCACTCATTTATGGTAGTGTCATATTGGGTACCGGGGTCGGCACACTTCCATGCGGCATGGTTTATTTGCTGCCAAAGTTCCCTGGCTTTAACCGTCTTCATCACCCTGCCATCGCCCCTTGCTTTTAGTTCCCAATCGCCATCGGCATCAAGGGCTTCAAAAAATGCATTGGGTATGCGTACAGAGTTGTTGCTGTTTTGTCCGCTCACCGTTTTATAAGCTTCACCTTCATAATCGGATGGATAGCCTGCGGCAATTAACGCAGCCACTTTATCTTCTTCGCCCACTTTCCAGTTAATAAAACTTTCAATTTCAGGATGGTCTAAATCCAGGCAGACCATTTTGGCGGCACGCCTTGTAGTGCCACCACTTTTAATGGCCGCAGCAGCCCTGTCGCCAATTTTTAAAAAACTCATCAGCCCGCTGGAAGTACCGCCGCCACTCAGCTTTTCACCATCGCCCCTTATGCTGCTGTAGTTGGTGCCAACACCGCTGCCGTATTTAAAAATCCTGGCTTCCCTAACCCACAAATCCATAATGCCGCCATCGTTTACCAGGTCATCATCCACACTTAAAATAAAGCAGGCATGTGGTTGCGGGCGTTCATATGCAGAGGTTGATTTTTTTAATTCCGCATCAAAAGGGTCTACATAAAAATGCCCCTGCGGCTTTCCGGTAATGCCATACACTTCGTGCAGGCCGGTGTTAAACCATTGCGGGCTGTTAGGCACACAAGCCTGGTTTAAAATAGAATACACCAGTTCATCATAAAATATTTCAGCATCCGTTTTTGTTGAAAAGTAATTGTACCGTTCGCCCCAAACCCGCCAGCAGTGCGCCATACGGTGTGCCACCTGCTTAACCGTTGTTTCCCTGCCGGTGCTGCCATCCACCTGTGGCACACCTGCCTTACGAAAATATTTTTGAGCAAGGATGTCGGTTGCAATCTGGCTCCACTGCTTTGGCACTTCTACATTTTCCATTTGAAAAACAATTTTACCAGATGGGTTTTTTATTACCGAAGTACGGTAATCGTACTCAAACATATCGTAGGGTGATATGCCTTCTTTTGTAAAATGCCTGCTAAAAGAGAGGGCAGCATGGGTATTTGATGGTGATTGCATAAATTGAAAAAGGTTGGTGAATTATGAAAAATGAAAACAGCGGATAACGAAAATATTTGTTGTAGGGGAAGATTCAAACTGGTAAATATCAACACGTGTGGACAAATAAGCAACGTTATTTCGTAGGTTGAAAACACGATAGATGGTTAAAAAATTTTTTAGGCCGGGCCTTTATATTTTAGCTGAGGGCAAGTTTTTACTGGAATGTACCAGCTTATTAAATACGTAATTATCTTTAGCAAATGAGGGCACTTATACAAAGGGTAACACAGGCGGGTGTAACGATAGATGGGCTGGTAACAGCTTCTATTAATGGCGGCATTTTATTACTGATTGGAATTGAAGATGCAGATACCGCAGATGATATTGAATGGCTGAGCAACAAGATTGTAAACCTGCGTATTTTTGATGACGCCGGTAAAGTGCCTAACCTATCTGTAAAAGAAACCGGTGGCGATATTTTACTGGTGAGCCAGTTTACTTTACACGCCAATACTAAAAAAGGCAACCGGCCATCTTACCTAAGGGCAAGCAAATCTGTTGTGGCAATACCTGTGTATGAAAAAATGATAGCACAACTTGAAACCGACTTTGGTAAAAAAATATCAACTGGTGTTTTTGGTGCAGATATGAAGGTAGCCTTAATAAACGACGGGCCAGTTACCATTTGGATAGATACCAAACAAAAAGAATAAAGGCATTTTAAGATAGTAAAAAGATGGCTGTTGAAACCACCCGTTTACAAAACACTACAGCCTGTAATGCCTTTTTAAAAAACAAACCATGACGGATATAACCTTACAGGAAGCCCAGGAAAAAATAGACCATTGGATAAAAACTACCGGGGTAAGATATTTTAATGAACTTACCAACTTGGGCATTTTGATGGAGGAAGTTGGAGAACTTTCCCGGGTAATAGTGAGGGTTTATGGTGAGCAATCTTTTAAAGAAACAGATAAGGGAAAAGATATGGCAGATGAAATGGCAGACGTACTATGGGTGCTGATTTGCCTGGCCAACCAAACGGGTGTAAACCTTACTGATGCACTGCAAAAAAATTTTGAAAAGAAGACCATAAGGGATACGGAACGCCATTTGAACAATCCCAAATTATAACGCATGGTTGCTGCACTTACCGCTGTACACGGGTGCGACGCCAATGAAGCTGATTACGATTTTCATGCCGGGTACATAAATACTTTCTCTCCCTTAACTTTGCCGCATTATGGCAAACGAACCAAACAATTTTGCGGCGCTTATTGCACATTGCAAGGAGTACGGATACATTTTTCAATCGTCAGAAATTTATGATGGGTTGGCGGCAGTGTACGACTATGGCCAAAATGGTGCACAGTTAAAAAAGAACATCAGGGATTACTGGTGGAAGAGTATGACCCAACTGCACGATAATATTGTGGGTATTGATGCGGCTATTTTTATGCACCCAACCACCTGGAAAGCCAGTGGCCATGTTGATAATTTTAGCGACCCGATGATTGATAACAAAGACAGCAATAAAAGGTACAGGGTAGATCATTTGATTGAAGCCCATGCAGAACAACTTGCACTGGACGGCAAAAAAGAAGAGGAGTTTGCCTTGCTAAAATCGATGGATGCTTTATTAGCTGCAAGTGATTATACAGGCCTGCGGCAATTGATTACTGACAACAATATTAAATGTGCCATCAGCAAAACTGGTAACTGGACTGACATACGGGAGTTTAACCTGATGTTTAGCACGCAGATAGGCAGTGTTGCAGGCGAAAGCGATACCATCTATTTACGCCCTGAAACGGCGCAGGGTATTTTTGTAAATTTTTTAAATGTGCAAAAAACCGGCCGCATGAAAATACCTTTTGGTATTGCACAAACAGGCAAGGCTTTTAGAAATGAAATTGTTGCCAGGCAGTTTATTTTCAGGATGAGGGAATTTGAGCAGATGGAGATGCAATTTTTTATCCGCCCCGGTACACAAAAGGAGTGGTACAATTACTGGAAAGAAGAAAGAAAAAACTGGCACCAAAGCCTGGGCATACCGGTAGAAAAACTACGCTTTCATGACCACGTTAAACTGGCGCATTATGCAGATGCGGCACTTGATATAGAATTTGAATTTCCTTTTGGCTGGAAAGAATTGGAAGGCATACATTCCCGTACTGATTTTGATTTAACGCAACACCAAACGTTTAGTAAAAAGAAGCTGCAATATTTTGATAACGATACAGACCCGGCGACAGGAAAGCCTTACGGCAACTACATCCCATACGTTTTAGAAACTTCTGTCGGGCTGGACCGTTTGTTTCTTACCATAATGAGCCTGGCTTACCAGGAAGAAAAATGGACAAAGGAAGATGGCACAGAAGACAGCCGTTCTGTATTAAAAATACCCGCAAAAATTGCCCCTACCAAACTGGCTATTTTACCACTTTTAAAGAAAGACGGCCTGCCGGAAATTGCGAAAGAACTGCTGGATGGATGTAAAGGCAGCTTTATGTGTTTTTATGAAGAGAAGGATGCTATCGGAAAACGGTACCGCAGGATGGATGCAATAGGTACACCGTTTTGTGTAACGATTGACCATCAAACAAAAGAAGACAATACAGTTACCATCCGCTACCGGGACAATATGTTGCAGGAAAGAATTGCACTGAACGAAGTGAAGGATATTGTTGCGAAAATGATTGCGTAACGATTGAATATAACCCGGCATTAAAATAGCTTGGTTAGGTTTTGATCAATATTTTAAACGGCAACGTTAATATTGGCCCTGTTGTCCAATAAAAAATTACTTTGTAAGCCCTGGCATTATGGCCAAGGTGGAATTTTAATTAATGAAAAACGGCTAAACAAAGTTTGTTTAACCCCTGCTCAAAAAATTAAAATTCTCCAATGGAAACAAAGAAAAAAATAGTGGAGGTTAACACGTTACGTGCCTTGGCAATTCTACTAATAATTGCACATCATTCATTTGCAATTTTTCAACCAAAAGGATGGGTTGCTTCATTTCCTGTTCCCGATTTTGCCCCTTATGCTTATGCCTCCATATTACTAAGAAATATCGGCGTTCCTCTGTTCATATTTCTTTCAGGATATGTTTTTCAATACCAGTATGTAAGCAACAAAAAGGAACTTCATGTAATTCCCTTTTTGATAAATAAAGTAAAAAGGTTAATGATACCATGCATAGTTTTTGGTTTGCTATACATGCTGATAGTATCCCGGAATATCAAAGTGTTCGCAACTGATCCGCTTGCGATACTTACTTTACTAAATGGTGTTGATCATTTGTGGTTTTTACCGATGTTGCTTTGGTGCTTTGTATTTATTTGTTTGTTGAAAAATTTTTATCGTAAGCCCTTTATAATTTTATTGGTTTCTTTAATCATGGTGCCGTTATCGCTTATTTTGCCAGAAGACTGGAGTATAAGTAAAGCACTATATCACTTCTCTTATTTTGCGTTAGGTTTTTACTCTATGGCAAACAAGCATTTTATCCAAACAAAAATTGCCAAGCCAATAATAATTTTAATTACAACGGTACTTTTTCTACTTTTCTTTTCAGCCTATTTTTATACTTTTTATGGCGACCACCAGTCGGGTGCCTTAATGAAATTGGTAAGCAATGGCAGCCATTTTGTAGCCAATATGTTAGGAATTGGTATGCTATATTTTACAATGATTTTGGCAGCGGACAGGGAATGGAATGCCAATAAAATGATTATAAATATCAGCATGGCAAGTTTTGGTATGTACCTGATACAGGAGTTTATTCTTAAGCTGATACTTCAAAGCAACGTACTATTTAATACCATCAATATTTACGTATTGCCATTTGTATTGTTTGCAACTGCAGTGACTTTATCTTATTTGCTAACTAAAATTTTAATAAGAATTCCTTTCTTTAAAAAGATGTTGGCCTAACCGTACAACTCCTGATGTATTGATTTTTTTTCGTAACCCAATTGCATGATGCGTTGCTTGGCTTCGTCAATCATGTCCTTCCAGCCGCAGAGGTAAAACTGTGCAGGTGTAAGTTCTGTTACTGCCTGGCCCTGGTTATTTTTTTTGTGGTTTACAAGTTCTTCATATACCTGGTGCACATAACCTTTCTTTCCTTCCCAATCTTCCCGTGATAATGTTGGCAGGTAATGAAAGCCCGGCATAACGGTGGTAAGGTGCTGCATCTCGTCATAATACAACAATGTATTTTTGAACCTGCTGCCAAATATGAGGTAAATATTTTTGTGCGGCACATTGTGTTCGGCAATGTAATGCAACATACTCCTGAACGGTGCAATGCCAGTTCCGGTACAAATAAAGTACGTATCCTTTTCTAAATTTTCAGGTAAAGTAAATACCCCAACTGGTCCACGCAAGGTTAGTTCACTGCCTTCTTTAATTTCATTAAAAAGATATGTAGTACCTGCGCCACCTTCAAGCAATACAATGCACAGTTCAAAAACATTGGTACCATCAGGCCAGCTTGCAATGGAGTAACTGCGCCAGCGGCGGTTTGGTTTTTCATGAATGGGAAGATCGAGTGTTACAAACTGACCGGGCTTAAAATCAAATTTTTCCAGTTCATTTACCTGTATAAAAAAGCGCCGGGTGGTGGCTGTTTGTTGTTCAATTTTAATTACCGTGCCAGTGCGCCATGGTTCGATAGACATATGCAATTGTTTGCAGAAAGATACAAAGAAAGTAGAAAGGCAACGTTATTATCTACCCCTTAAACAACATAACAATAATATGTTTGTGGCTGCCGCATAATTACTGCAATAACAGCTTTTCGGTAATTGCACCATTTTCTGTAATCACTTTAATTATATAAATACCTTTAGAAAAACCTTTAAGTTTAATGGTATTATTTCTTCCCTGTAAAACAAATTGCCCCACTATTTTACCAGATGCATCATATAACAAAGCACTTGTACCATTGCCACTTGATGCAATATATAAAACGTTGTTTGCAGTGGGGTTTGGGTAGATGAGTATGTCATCATTACTGTTGCTGAAGTCGAGTTTGCGGTTGGCAGAAAAAACTGCTTTCCCGTCCCGTCCTGTTATCCTGATGCGGTAATAATTAATGCCCGGCATGGGTAAAGAGTCGGTTAACATATACTGGCTGGTACCAGCGCTTGCCTTTGCTGCAATACTTCCGATTGCAGTAAAATTTATTGCATTGCTGCTTCTCTCTACAGTGAACCTTGCCGTGCCCATTTCGTTTTGTGTTTTCCAGGATAGGTTTGCTTTTCTTCCCTCCTTTACCGCCTCAAAAGAAAACAGGTTAACCGGTAATGGCATCGTTGTTTTTGCCCCACCATTGTTCAACCAAAATTCACTAAAACTATTTACTGTAAACTCAGCATAGTAGCCGTTTCCATGCGGTACAACGGTGGTACTGTCCGGGCTGAAGTATTGAAAGAAACCATTCAGGTCATCATCCAGTGTTCCGTTTTCTTCCGAAAGGCTGCCACTGTATTTGGTAACGCCAAGCCCATAAGCATCGGCTGGCTTTAAGCAAGGCAAACAATTTTTTGCAGTAATTAATGAATCAGCTTCTGCATCAGTAAAATACAAGCGCACACCAACATTGCCTCTTGGCGGGTTGGCGGGACGAATGACAAAGTTTCTATCCAGATAATATTGATTGTTTTTATTACGAACAGCACCGCTAAGGTTAGGGTAAAGTTCAATGTTTACCTCACCCAGGTTTTGACCGTTGGCATTCATTTCTGCCAGTATGTAAGGCACTCCTGTAGCTGCAACCGGCAACATAAACGGCACCCATTTATTACTGTCGGCCAATGTTGCTTTAATGCTTGTTACCGGTGGGTTTACTGCAACATTAATTTTTTCATGGATACTTACATCGTCTATGCCTATGCCTTCCATGGTAACACCTGCATCACTGCTTAACACAAACCTAAACCTTACATTGCCGTTTGTTACCGGTATATCAATACTAGCTACATGCCACCACTGTTTTAACGAACGCCAATTAACGCCCCCGGCATTGTCGTACCAGTTTGTACCACTTCCATAAGCACCTAATTTATTCCAAATAACCCCATCGGTAGAGTATTCCACCCAGCTAAAATCATAGTCAAGTTCAAGGTCAAAAATATGGCTGAAGGAAAGTACAGGTTGCTTTAAACTGCTAACATCAAAACAAGGCGTGTACAGGTAAGATGTTTCTTCATCATTGTAATTGCCGGTAAGGTTGGTTGCCCAGGCCTTTTTTCCATTAGGTGCCTTATTGATTATTTTTTTTGCTGGCGTACCCCACTGCCATGTTGAATTAGTGCCTTTGGTATAAAAATATCCATCGCTATTTTCAAAACTTTCCACGTATGGATAAGTTGTAATTACCGGGGTATTGTGAAGGCTATAATTTAATACACTGTCGTTGGCCGCATAATTATCGCCGGCGTAATGTATCCAGGTATTTATGCTATAATCTTTGTAAGCAGCCAGGTCGGCCTTATTCGTAAAAGTATAATCCAATGTTTGGCTGGCGCCGATGACAGGGATTATTTCCGACACTATTGCACCTCCGTTTACCTGGTAACTTACCGTGATATTGTTTAGTGCAGCATTGTTATAATTTTTAACGGTGATGCTTATCGGGCTATTAGCGGTAAGGCTGCAACCTGTTTTATCAGGCGAAATTATTTTGATCAATGCCAAATCGTTAATGGCCTGACTCAGGGTTAAATCATCAAACGTGTAGCCGTCGTCGTTATCCACAACGGGGTATGGGTTATTGGCAGATGTGGCACCTTGCTGACCTACCCTGATTTGAAAAGTTGGTGTAATTGCTTGGGCAGGCGTTACACTATTTAGGATGTCGTTTACATTAATTATGGCATGCTTCCAAAAACCAAGGTTTGCCTGGTTGATAAAAAGATCGTAAGCAGGTAACCATACATCGTTCTCACTTCCCCTTATCCAAATTTTATTATTGGGATAATTATCCTGTCCGTGATTGTTGTAGTAAAGATCAAACCGCAACTGGCCAGTGGCGTAGTTAATTAAATTGTAGTTGAGTGTTAACGAATCTGCATTTGTAAAAGCACTGTACGGCGATTGGTCTAAAGTAATGCTCCTGTTGCCTGTTCTTGCGAAGCCGGTATTTACAAAAGTGCGGCCCCTGCCCCTGATGGTGCTGGTGGAAAAATCTGCATACTTATTATTTCCGATCGCCATTTCGCTTGTGGTGATAGTGGTGTCTGGCATTGCCTCAAAGCCTTCTGCCAACGGCAAAACCACAGGATCATTATTTATAAATTGTACAGTTTTAAGGGCAGTATCATTTTGATGATTGGCATCTGCCGGCAATGTGGCCCAAGCTTTAAAATTATACTTATAACCACTTACCGGCTTGGGGTATGCCCCTGTAAAAGTATACAGGAACGTTTTGCCGGCGGCGATAACCGCATTGGTTGTTTCTGTAATTACGGCACCGCCATAACTGTACGAAATATCAACAGGCGCCGCAACATCTATTGTCCCTGTATTCTTTAGCAACACCTGTACCGGTGCTGTTGCATTTACAGCATTGCTAAAATACCTTCTGCCCGTATTGGGGGTTAGTATGGTGTCTACTTTAATGTCATTATTAAAAACCGGTAAATTGCAAGGGCCGCTTCCCGGCAGTATACTGACCGATATGGAACGCCTGCCGGCAACAAGCCCGTTTTTGGCGGTAACGGCAAGCCATGTAACCTTGTTTTTATTTAAGCCTGTCAACAAAAAAGAGTTGGCCGCAGTGTTGGCAATCACCTTCATGCTATCACCCGTAAGTTGTAAAACATCATAAGTTGTTGCACCTGGTACACCGCCCCAATCCAGTTGTACAGCTCCTTCGCAGGCATTGCTAGCCGTTATAACAGGTTGCCCGGCTATTACAAAATTGTAAGTGCTTTGTCCGGTTAAAGCAGTACCGTTGCGACTGACCCTTATCAATGCGTTATTGGTAATGGTTGATGGTACTAACCAGCTAAAACTTCGGCTGCCCGCTGGTACTGCATTGTTGATACTAATCCAGGTACTGCCATTGTCAAGAGAATAATCGATGGATTGGGTATTGGTTTCATTACCATCGGCAAGCCAACGTAAAGTTTCCGTCTCACTGGGTACAAAAGTTTCGCCGCCAAATGGGTATTCTACAGTAACACCAGGTTGTGTTATTTCATAGGCCACCACATAGTTTTGTGGGCCAGAAGGAACGGAAAAACCTGCGATATTAATGGAGTAATTTCCGGCGGCAGGGTTATCAATTACAACCTGCTCAATATTATTAAGATGATCTGCACCTTCAACAGCAACGTCGTTTACATTAGCTGCTGTGCTGTTTAAAATTAATGGGCGGTGTACAATTGCTGATGGGTTGGTAACAGTAAGGTCAAGGTCATTTACCAAAGTTGTGGCTGCATTCGTTGCAGCCGCTGTATCTGCCCAATACAACATTACCTTTAAGCGCCTTGCGTTGGCAGGCACAGTAATGATCTGGGCAGCATTATTGCCATTGCCGATAGCAGCAGAAAAATAAGTATTGGCCTCTAAATCACTTACCGCTTTTCTTGCATTGAGCATGCCAAAACCAAAGGTGTAATCGGGGCCCGGGTTGCCAAGGTCAATTGCCGAATTACAAGCCAATGCTTTAACCAATGCAGCAGATGGGTTGGCACCACTGTGCAACTGCCGGTACTTTTCATAAACCAGTGCAAGCGACCCTGCAACTGTTGGTGTTGCCATACTTGTACCATAATCGGCACCATAAGTATTGTTTACGAATGTAGAAATAACGGCCCAGCCATTGGCCGTTATTTCAGGTTTAAGGCGGCCATCGCTAACAGGGCCACGGCTGCTGAAGGAGGCAATACTGTAATCCTGAAGATTAAGAGCACCAACAGTAAGTACATTTTTTGCTGTTTGCCAACCAGACTTAACCGTACCAAAAGAAGCCGGATAAGCAGAGCAGGTTAGCAGCCCGTCGTTGCCCGATGCCACAACATGCAACAACTGTTTGTTACCGCCCGTTTGTTTATCTGCATAATTACTAAACACATCGTACGCCCCATCCCCGGCGCATTTATCCTGTCCGCTGTAGTAGGAGTTATTGGTAATAACCATATTGTAGTCGGTGATGTAGGTGGGTGCATTGGTAATGATATCGCTGTAAAATTGGTTTACAAGGTTTGCTTTAGGTGCCATGCCATGGTACTTAATATTTATAATGCCTGCACCGGCAAGTGTGCCGGCAACATGGGTACCATGGTTGGCCGGTGGGCCTGGTGTACGTATCGCAGTACGGTTTACAAAATCTATATGGGTGGATATGTTTGCATTATCCCCTACACCAATCGTTACATTTTTGCCATTTAAATTTTTGCCTTGTGCCGCATTAAGGGCACCTGTACCATGTGCAGCCCGGCTAAAATAATTGAGTGGCTTATCGGTTAAAAATTGCAAATTGAGGCTTACAACAAAAGGCATTGCAGCTATCGTTGTAATATTAATTGTAGCTGCGCTGATAAAAATAATTCCTGCAGATGTGTACTTGTTTTTAATAATTACGGCACCTGCATTTTGTAATTGTTGTTCGATGGTTTTCTTATCGGCTGTTTCGAAAAAACTTACGGCAATTAACGGTGTATTGTTTTTATCATTTTGGGGTTGATAATTTTTAAGCTGCGTACTTATTTTAAATGATGCAGGTATTGCGTTAATGGAAATAACCCCAAATTGTGGGGCAGTATTAAAATCAAATGTTTTTGCTATGGTTGCCAGGTATGCATTGCCTGGAATGTATTGGCCAATATTTACCCCGGCCTTTTGTAAATCCTTAACCATACGGGCACCGGGCAAATTGCCAAACTGTACTATCACAAAATATTGATCGGCAAAAAGGGTACTTGCGATATCTTCTTTTTTAAAGGCTTTTTTTTGGATGTTGTTGCCGGTGGTAAACTCCCCGTTTGCAAAACGGATGGTTGGTGCCTGCTGCTGTGCGGCCGCATTGCTAAGGGCAAAAGAGGTTACGCCAAACAAAAGAATATGCAATAATTTTTTCATCAAGAAAATTTATGGAATTTAAGCGGCTGCACTTACTTAAATATAGATATTTGTTTTATAAGCAGCCCACGCTGTTAACGGCTTTATACCCTGTGGTATTGCAAATGCGGTGTTTTTTGAAAGGTAAAATGCCCAACACTTATCTTTGCGGCGGATGAACCTGGATGTGTTGATGAACGAATACGCAAATGATCCCCGCTGTTATAAAATAGCGCAAGGCATCTCGTTGTCAAAACCCAGCCATATCCATCTTTCAGGCCTACAGGGCAGCGCTGCCGAGTTTGTGATAGCAGCCGTTTTTAACCATCCAGCCGCCAGCCAGCTAAACCATCTTGTAGTATTAAGGGATGCGGAAGAGGCTGCTTACTTTCATAATACTTTAGAAAACCTTACCAATGCCTTAGATATTTTTTACTTCCCTTCTTCTTTTAAAAATAAAAAAAACTACCGCCTTTTAAACAGCAGCCATGTAATGCTGAGGACAGAAGCACTGACTAAAATAGCCGCTGCCAGTGCGTCTTATGGCATCAATAAAAAAATTATCATTACCCACCCCGAAGCATTGTTTGAAAAAGTGGTGCTGTCAAAAACATTATCAGCCAATATCATTTCTATAAAACAGGGCGAAACGATTAATATAGATGATATTTTTTCAAAGTTTGCAGGCTATGGTTTTGAAAGGACTGACTTTGTTTATGAGCCTGGCCAGTTTGCAGTAAGGGGTGGTATACTGGATATTTATTCATTTGGAAATGAGAAGCCCTACCGGGTGGAATTGTTTGGCAATGAAGTAGACAGCATAAGGCTGTTTGATCCCGAATCCCAGCTAAGCGAAAGAAAGCTATTGCAGGTAAATATTATACCCAATGTGGAAACCCAATTTGAAACTGGCGAAAAGGTCTCACTATTGGAATTTTTACCAGAAAATATTGCTGTATGGCTTGAAGACTGGCAGTATATAAAAGAGAAAATTGAACAGCAGGAAGAAGACTTGGGGCTTTTTTTATCAATTGCCAAAGACGTAATTATTGATAAAAAACAATTAGCAGATGACGATAGCGAACACAATGAAAAAACCGATGTTAGCGAAAATGATTTTGTAAAAGCCTTGGTACTGGAAAGTGAAATACAGCAAAAGAATACTATTGAAATTGGCAAGGCATCTTATTTTACAAAAGCACCTGGTGCCGGCCACACGGTTTTTGCAACCAAGGAGCAGCCCTCGTTTAACCGGCAGTTTGATCTTCTTATCAAAAATTTAAAAGAATACGAGGCCAAAAAATACAACATTTATTTATTTGCAGATAACCCGAAACAACTGGAACGCCTGCATGTAATTTTTACAGATTTAAAGGCAGAGATTAATGTTGTACCGGTACCTGCTTCCATCCACCATGGCTTTATAGATGACGACCTGAAAGTGGTTTGTTATACTGACCATCAAATTTTTCAGCGCTACCACAAGTACAAAGTAAAACAGGCTTTCAGCAAAAACAAAGCAATTACTTTAAAGATGCTGAGGGAGCTGCAGCCAGGCGATTATGTAACCCATATAGACCATGGAGTTGGCGTGTACAGCGGCTTGCAGAAGATTGAAGCCAATGGAAAAATGCAGGAGGCAGTACGCATACAATATAAAGATGGCGACCTTTTATATGTAAATATTTCCAGCTTACATAAAATTGGAAAATACAGCGGCAAGGAAGGCAGCATTCCAAAAATGAATAAGCTTGGCAGCGATGTATGGAATAAGTTGAAGGAAAAAACAAAGAAGCAGGTTAAGGATATTGCAACCGATTTGATAAAGCTGTATGCCGAAAGAAAGAGCCAGGAAGGTTTTGCTTTTAGCCCGGATAATTATCTGCAAACAGAACTGGAAGCCAGCTTTATTTATGAGGATACACCAGATCAGGGAAAAGCTACAGAAGATGTAAAGCGGGACATGGAAAAGCCTTCGCCTATGGACAGGCTTGTTTGTGGCGATGTGGGTTTTGGCAAAACAGAAATTGCTATTCGTGCCGCCTTTAAAAGCTGCTGCGATGGTAAACAGGCCGCAGTGCTGGTGCCTACCACCATCCTGGCGTATCAGCATTTTAAAACTTTTGGTGACAGGTTAAAAGATTTTCCGGTTACGGTGGATTATATCAACCGCTTTAAATCTGCCAAAGAAAAAAAAGAAACGCTGCAAAAAGTTGCGGAAGGAAAAATAGATATCATTATCGGCACCCATTCATTATTAGGAAAAGAAATGAAGTTTAAAGACCTGGGAATAATGATTGTTGATGAGGAACAAAAATTTGGTGTAGCCGCAAAAGAAAAATTAAAGCAGTTAAGGACTACTGTTGATTCGCTTACACTAACAGCAACGCCCATACCCAGAACATTACAGTTTAGTTTGATGGGGGCAAGGGATTTAAGTATCATTAATACACCGCCACCCAACAGGCAGCCCATACAAACCGAAGTGATGGTTTTTAATGAAGATTCCATCCGGGATATTATTTATTATGAAACCGAAAGGGGCGGCCAGGTTTTTTTTATACATAACCGTGTAAAGGGTTTGCAGGAAATGAAAACGCTTATTCAAGGGCTTTGTCCGGATGTAAGCATTGCATTTGCACACGGCCAGATGGATGGCGATGACCTTGAAGATACCATCCTTGATTTTATGGATAAAAAGTATGATGTGCTGGTATGTACCAACATAGTTGAAAGTGGTGTTGATATACCCAATGTAAATACCATCATCGTTAACAATGCCCACCAGTTTGGGTTAAGCGATCTCCACCAGTTAAGGGGCAGGGTTGGCCGCAGCAATAAAAAAGCTTTTTGTTATTTGCTTGCTCCACCGGTTAGTACGTTGCCGCCGGATAGCCGTAAACGTTTAAACACATTGGAACAGTACAGCGAATTGGGCAGTGGTTTCCAAATAGCCATGAGGGACCTTGATATCCGTGGTGCAGGCAATATGCTTGGTGGTGAGCAAAGCGGTTTTATTGCCGAAATTGGTTTTGAAATGTACCAGAAAATTTTAGACGAGGCCATCCGTGAATTAAAGAGGACTTCCTTTAAAGATTTATATAAAGAAGAAATTCAGCAACAGGATGATTTTGTATCGGATTGTACCATCGATACCGACCTGGAAATTTTGATACCAGATAGTTATGTGGAAAGCATCACTGAAAGGCTTAGCCTCTACAGCCGCTTGGATAACTGCGAAACAGAAAAAGACCTGGAGGATTTTCATACTGAAATGGTGGACCGTTTTGGCCCGATACCTGCGCCGGTTGAAGATTTATTTACTACTGTGCGTTGCAGGAAATTAGCAGTAGAACTTGGTTTTGAGAAACTGTTATTAAAAAATGAAACACTTAAATGCTTCTTCGTAAGCAACCCGGATTCGCCCTATTTTCAAAGCAATGTTTTTACCGGTATACTGCAATTTTTACAAAAGGGCACCAATAAAGCCAAGCTAAAACAAACCGGCAAAAATGGAATATTGGTTGTGGAAGATGTTACGACTATGGAAGGCCTCTTTGCCTTTTTGAATAAGATGCACAAAAGCATATTTTGATGCAACATACGTCATTATTAATGTTTACACAATTGCCATACTCCGTCAAAATATAATCCTAATTTTTTAAAGATTACGAAAAACAGTTATTCCCCTGTTCTTACTGCGTCTTTTTTTGTTATCTTTCTTATATACAGATGATCACCAATGAATACAGATAATCCCCAAATAGCAATGGCTGATGATATACTAATCACCAATCTTAAGCTCAATACCATCAGTAAGCGAAAAGCGGAAGACGACTTGTTTAACAGGTACGCTTATTTTATTAAGGAAGGAATTTATAAATTTTCGCTTACGCAGGATGAAGCTTTTGATGCCTATTCGGATGCAATATTGCAAGGGATTGACAATATTGTTAAGGGATTATTTGAAAGCCGTGCCTCTTTAAAAACATACCTCTACAAAATATTTTCTAACAAATGTGTTGACCTCATCAGAAAAAAAACGACCAATAAGAACAGCATCCATCAAACGGCTTCCATTTCGGATATGTTGCTAATGATTGCAGATTCAGCAAAATCAATTATACAGCAATTAACAGATAAAACTGATATAGAGGTGCTGAGAAAAAAACTGAATGAACTAGGCGAAAATTGTAAAAAAATATTGCTGCTGTTTGCGGATAACTATAACGATAAGGAGATCGCAGCATTAATGGAATACAAAACAGCAGATGTGGTAAAGACAAGCCGCCTACGCTGCCTGGAAAAACTTAGACAATTATATAACAATAATAAAGATGGAAATGGATAACATGGAATACATAGATGACTACTTCAACAGTTCGCCCAACGAACAACAAAGACAAAAGTTTGAAGAGAGGGTTATCAATGATGTTTCATTTGCGCAACAGGTTTCCTTTTATATCTCGGCAAATAGTGCTGCCCGGGAGTTGTTGTTACAGCAGAAAAAAGATCGCTTTAAAGAGTTATACCTGCAGCAAAAAGTGGTTGCCATTACAAGGAAGCCTATAAAACAAATATGGCGATATGCAGCAGCAGCCTGTATTGTAGCGATTGTTTCACTGGCAGGTGTTTTATTTTTTAACAACAATACCAATCCTCAGCAATTTGCAGATAAATACGCTACAGAACATTTTTATAACTATAGCGGAACAATGGGCAACATGCAAGACAGCATCCAGGTTGGCTTGAGCCTGCTAAAAAATGAAAAGGCTTCACTGGCCCAAACATACTTTAAAAATATACTTAAAAAAGATCCTGCCAATTCCGATGCTAAAAAATACGCCGGTATTGCCTCATTTAAGCTTAAAGAATATGATAAGGCCTTATATTATTTTCACGCCCTAGAAGCTAATGACATCATGTTTAATCCGGCTAAAATGTACCAGGCTGTTGTGCTGCTTAAAAGAAATAAAACCGGGGATAACTCAGCAGCAAAAAAACTTTTTGAAGACATAAAAAATAACAACCTTGAAGGCAAGGAAGATGCTACAGAATGGCTTCAAAAATTACAATAGTTTTTAGGTAAAGCATAAAAAAAAAGGCCATCCAAAGGATAACCTTTTAACATTTTTACCAACCAAATTAGTACCCTTGTTTAGCTACGCCATTTTTAATTGCTTCCAATGCTGTTGCTTCGCTTAACATGGTAGTCATTTTGTTGCCTTTGCCGTCATGGCCTTGAGCCATATATCCGCCACGGGCTGTTTTGGTTATTACTGCATCCTGCAATGGAACGTTTTTTTCTTTCGTTTTCATGCAATAGGCTGTTAACATTTTTGACATTTTTTGGAATTTATGGTTAATAAAATTGGGTGAAGTAGCAAACTTCAAACTACAAGCTACATAAATTATTGAGATTAGCAAAACATCCTGCATTTGCAGGGATATTACTTAAAACCCTTTACACGTCTATTTTTGCATACTTGGCATGTGTTTCTATAAATTCCCTTCTCGGCGGCACTTCATCGCCCATAAGCATGCTAAAAACCCTGTCGGCCTCGGCAGCACTTTCAATAGTTACCTGTTTTAATGTTCTTGTTACAGGGTTCATGGTAGTTTCCCATAACTGTTCAGCATTCATTTCACCCAAACCTTTGTACCGTTGGGTGTTTACACTCTCATCTTTACCCTGGCCGAACCTGGCAATTAAAATTTTTCTTTCTTCGTCTGTCCAGGCATAATCCTGGTCTTTTCCTTTTTTAACAAGATAAAGGGGAGGTTGGGCAATGTAAACAAATCCTTGCTCCACCAATGCCATCATGTACCGGAAAATGAAGGTGAGGATAAGTGTGGCAATATGGCTTCCATCCACATCCGCATCCGTCATGATGATGAGTTTATGGTAGCGTAATTTAGAGATATCCAATGCTTTGGGGTCTTCAGGCGTACCAATTTTTACACCCAGTGCAGTAAACATATTTCTTATCTCTTCATTGTCGTAAATCTTATGCTCCATCGCCTTTTCCACATTCAATATTTTACCCCTCAGTGGTAGTATTGCCTGGTAACTTCTATCCCGGCCCTGCTTGGCCGTTCCACCGGCAGAGTCACCCTCTACAAGATACAATTCGCACCTGTGCGGATCTTTATCGCTGCAATCTGCCAGCTTACCGGGTAAGCCACCGCCTGTAAGCACACTTTTTCTTTGCACCATTTCCCTTGCCTTCTTGGCTGCCGCCCTTGCTTGTGCCGCTAAAATCACCTTCTGGATAATCGTCTTGGCATCTTTAGGGTTTTCTTCTAAATAAGCAACTAAAACCCGGCTCAGGGTACTGTCTACCACACCCATCACTTCACTGTTGCCTAATTTGGTTTTAGTCTGTCCTTCAAATTGTGGTTCTGGAACTTTTACAGAAATAATAGCACTTAATCCTTCCCTGAAATCATCGCCTTCAATTTCAACTTTGGCCTTTTCAAACATGCCTTCCTTTTCACCATAACTTTTAAACACACGGGTAATAGAGCGCCTGAAACCGGCCACATGTGTTCCACCTTCTATCGTGTTGATATTATTTACATAACTAAAAAGGTGCTCCTGGTAACCCGTATTGTACATCATCGCTACCTCCACCATCACATTGCTGTTGGCATCATGTCCATCACAATAAATCACACTTGGCAGCAGGGCATTGCGGTTTG
The DNA here is from genome assembly GCA_965249755.1 of Ferruginibacter sp. Taxonomy (GTDB): domain Bacteria; phylum Bacteroidota; class Bacteroidia; order Chitinophagales; family Chitinophagaceae; genus Ferruginibacter. The sequence goes on along the minus strand of CBDFMT010000004.1, from coordinate 3,817,852 downwards.
CATTTTTGTCCAGCATTTCCACAAATTCAACTATACCACCTTCACTGTAAAAAGTTTTGGTGTACATACTTCCATCTTCTTCCTTTTCCCGCAGGTCGTTTAAGACAATGGTTATTTTGCGGTTTAGGAAAGCAAGTTCCCTTAACCTTCCCTCTAATATTTCCCTTTTATAAACACTTTCTGTAAATATGCCCATATCGGGCCAAAAATGCACCCTTGTTCCGGTAGTTGTAGCAGTGCCAATCTCTCTTACAGGATACTGAGGTATACCCTTTGAATATTCCTGCTCGAATTTTTTTCCCTCCCGCTTTACGGTAACATGCAATTTTATACTCAATGCATTCACACAACTTACACCTACGCCATGCAAACCTCCAGATACTTTATAGGAACCTTTGTCGAATTTACCACCTGCATGCAAAACCGTCATCACCACTTCAAGTGCACTCCTGTTTTCCTTTGTATGCATTCCTGTAGGTATGCCCCTTCCATCGTCTTCAACGGTAATGGAGTTATCTTCATTAATAGTAACGGTAATATTTTTACAATACCCCGCCAACGCTTCATCAATCGAATTATCAACCACCTCATATACCAGGTGGTGTAAACCTTTAACCCCTATATCGCCAATATACATGGCCGGCCGTTTGCGAACAGCCTCTAAACCTTCTAAAACCTGTATGCTGTCTGCTTCATAACCACCGTTAACAGAGGCAGGTTTAACGGGTATAACTTCTTCTATTTCTGTACTCATAATGAACAAGAATATCTTTAATATTACTAAAATCCTGAATCGTGCAAATATAAGAAAAACAGGGTGCTTAAGCTAATTAGATTAAGGCTAAAAACAAAGGAATTATACAAAGATTTCCACAAGTGAAAACTGAAATTTAGGTGCTGTAGTTTGAGAATTTAATATCCATTTTAATAGAAAAAAAATCCATCTGCATTAGTCATTTTATGGTGTATATTTGCATCGAAATTTATCAATGAATCAAAATACAGATATACTAAGCATTGCACATAAAAATCCTTTTATGCAGGATGAACTTGAACTCCTGCAGCACGTAGACCGTAATGTGCCGGGTTCTGTTCACTATTCTATAAAACGCTACCGCCGGGAAGTGCAATGGAATATCGAAGACACGGGCATGCTGGTTTATCACTATGAAAAAAATAATGCTGATGCACATTACCTTGAACTAAAATTTTGCATAACAGGTAACGTTTATTGTCGTGAAAAGCAATCTGAGTGCAATTTTTGCAAAATGAATTCTTCTAAGACCTGTGTGGAAAAGGTGAACAGTATAGATGTGCTGAGTTTTAGTTTTAAACCAGCTTACCTAACACAGTTTGTAAAAGGACAGAAACAAAGGAATGTATCAGATGAAGTGCTGGCCTTTACCCATAACACATCTTTCTCTAAATTATTGCCACTGTGTGGTAAGACAAGGATGGCTATCGAAGCTTTGTTAAACCACACTTATACCGATACCCTTGAAAATATTTTTATCAATGCCCAAACCCAAATTCTACTTTTATATAGTATGGATTGTATGCTGGGTGATAAGGAAGAAGTTTTTACCTGTAAGTTTTTGGCCAATGAGGCAGACAGGGATAAAATTTCAAAAGCCAGGGAAGTTTTGTTGCAGCATATTGGTGAACCCCTTACTATAAAAGAACTAAGCAGAAAAGTTGCCATTAATGAATGTTATCTGAAAAAAGGTTTTAAAGAAATGTTTGGTACTACTATTTTCGATTTTTACCAGAGCCAACGGATGGAGCATGCTAAATATCTTTTGTACGAAAAAGGCCTTAGTGTAACCGAAGTTTCAATGTTGTTGGGCTACTCTTCCATTTCTCATTTTAGTACTGCTTTTAAAAAGCATACCGGTATTAAACCTTGCGAATTATTGTTGAGGTAAGTAAAATGGCTTAAATATAAAAGGCATTCTAAGAAATTAGAATGCCTTTTGGTTTTTGGAGCTTTTAAAACATTTTGAGACTTTTCAACAAAGGAATGTTTGTCTAAAACGGCTTTAAATGGATGCTGCTATAAAAACCCATCAAGGATATTAAAACAATGATTGGATAAAAGCGAGACTTATTAATGTTTGAAAATAACGGGAGTAGGATTACTCCCGTCTTTACCCTAATAAAACCCTAAACCAGCAAAAAGGTGATGCTTTGAAGCAAACAATTTATATCTGAAGGTGATATTTATCAATTATATACAAAGTAATTCGCCAATATTGTGCCAAACGAAAAATGTGTGCAAAACTTAACCAGCGGTTTATAAATACTTCAAATTGATAAATGCCTGAAATGTGGATTATAGTAACTTTGCCACCATTTTCATAATTATACCATGGCAGCTAAATACACAGAATATAAATCGTTGAATTTACCGGAAATAGGTGCCGGTATTTTACAAAATTGGGATAAAAATGATTCCTTTAAAAAGAGCATTCAACTTCGGGAAGGTCATCCACCTTTTGTATTTTATGAAGGGCCACCTAGTGCCAATGGTATGCCTGGTATCCATCACGTAATATCAAGAACGCTGAAAGACCTTGTTTGCCGTTACAAAACGATGCAGGGCTTTCAGGTAAAACGTAAAGGTGGTTGGGACACACACGGCTTGCCCGTAGAACTGGGCGTGGAAAAACTTTTAGGCATTACCAAAGAAGATATCGGCAAAACCATATCTGTTGAAGATTATAATGCAACCTGCAGGACAGAAGTGCTGAAGTTTAAAGATACCTGGGATGATATTACCAGGAAGATGGGGTACTGGGTTGATCTGGAAAACCCGTACGTAACCTTCGAGAATAATTATGTTGAAACCTTATGGTGGTGCCTTAAAGAATTGTATAAAAAAGGATACCTGTATGAAAGTGTTAGTATTCAGCCGTACTCACCTGCAGCCGGCACAGGTTTAAGCAGCCATGAGCTGAATCAGCCCGGTACTTATAAAGACGTAAAAGATACCAGCGCAACTGTAATGTTTAAAGCTGTTAAAAATGAAAAAAGCCAATTTTTATTTGATGCTGCTGATAACGAAGCCGTATTTTTTATGGCATGGACAACAACACCATGGACTTTGCCATCAAACCTTGGCTTAACAGTGGGAACTGCTATTGATTATGTTTTAGTATCTACCTTTAATTCCTACAACCATGTGCCGGTTAATGTAATTCTTGCAAAAGCACTGGTGCTTAAATATTTTAAACCAGAAGGTGAGAATGACAACTTTGCTGATTTTACATCAGATTCCAAACTTTTACCATGGAAGATACTTGCAGAGTTTAAAGGAAAATTTTTAGAAGGATGTGAATATGAGCAACTCCTACCTTCGGAAGCCAATACCGTTACCAAAATTCAGGAGATAACTCCCGGTGCACAACCTTTTAAAGTGATTACCGGCGATTTTGTTACAACAGAGGATGGAACAGGTATTGTGCATACTTCGCCAGCTTTTGGTGCTGATGACTATAAAGCAGGTAAAAAAAACAATTTGGGCATTTTAACCTTGGTTGATAAGCAAGGTAAATTTGTTGATGGTGTAGGCGAATTTACCGGCCGTTATGTAAAAAACTATAAAGACGAGGTTAACTACACCGATGTAAATGTGGATATTGCCGTAAAATTAAAGTTAGAAAACCGGGCATTTAAAATTGAAAAGTACGAACATAATTATCCTCATTGCTGGCGCACCGATAAGCCTATCATTTACTATCCCCTGGATGCATGGTTCATAAAAACCACCGCCGTTAAAGAAAGGATGGTTGAGCTTAATAAAACAATCAACTGGAAACCAGCCACCACAGGAACGGGCCGCTTTGGTAATTGGTTAGAAAATATGGTGGATTGGAACTTAAGCCGTAGCCGGTATTGGGGCACCCCATTGCCCATTTGGCGAACAGAGGATGGCGAACAGGAGAAATGTATTGGTACCATAAATGAACTTAACAATGAAATAAGTAAAGCCGCAAAAATATTAGGTGGCGAAACCAATAGACACTACCTGCACCAAGGCATTTTAGATTTACATAAACCATATGTAGATGACATTATACTGGTAAGTGAAGATGGAAAACCCATGAAAAGGGTGGCAGATTTAGTGGATGTTTGGTTTGATAGTGGTGCGATGCCTTACGCACAGTGGGGCTTGCCAGATACCAGTTCCAATCAATTTGGTGCTTTAAGCACGGAAAATTTCTGGCAATATCATGCTGCATCATCGGCAAATCCGATAAAAGGGGCATTTCCTGCAGATTTTATAGCAGAAGGGGTAGACCAAACCCGGGGCTGGTTTTACACTTTGCACGCATTAAGTGTTTTGCTTTTTGACAGTGTTGCTTACAAAACGGTTGTAAGTAATGGTTTGGTGTTAGATAAAAATGGCATCAAGATGAGCAAGCGCCTTGGCAATATTGTTGACCCCTTTGAAACGATACATACTTTTGGCCCTGATGCGACCCGATGGTACCTTATTACCAATGCATCGCCATGGGATAGCTTAAAATTTGACATTGAAGGAATAAAAGAAGTACAACGTAAATTTTTTGGTACGCTTTATAACACCTACCAATTTTTTGCCTTGTATGCAAATGTTGATGGTTTTGCTTTTAAGGAAACGTACATCCCGGTAAAAGAAAGGCCAGAAATTGATCAGTGGATTTTATCTTCCTTAAATACCCTAATCAAAAATGTGGAGGTAAGTATGGATGATTATGAGCCAACACATGCCGGGCGTGCCATTGAAGATTTTGTTGATACCCATTTAAGTAACTGGTATGTACGCCTTTGCAGAAGGCGTTTTTGGAAAGGTGAATATGAGGCTGATAAAATTTCAGCATATCAAACATTGTATGAATGCCTCGAAACCATCAGTAAGTTAATTGCTCCTGTTGCACCATTTTTTGCAGACTGGCTGTTCTGTAATTTAAACCTCGTTACATCCCGGTTTACCATTGAATCTGTTCATCATTCAAACTTTCCGGTCTCAGATGACAACATAATTGATAAAGATTTAGAATCGAGGATGCAACTGGCTCAAGATGCATCTTCCCTTATCTTATCCTTAAGAAAAAAAGTAAATATTAAAGTTAGGCAACCTCTGCAAAAGGTTTTTATCCCTGCAATAAACAATGAAACTATTCTTCAGATTAAACAAATTGAAGACATTTTAAAATCGGAGACTAATATTAAAGAGATAGATGTACTAGGTGTGGAAAACGATTTTATTCAAAAGAAAGCTAAAGCTAATTTTAAAACCCTGGGCAAAAAGCTAGGGCAAAAAATGAAATGGGCTGCTGAAGCGGTTGCTTTATTTGATAATCAAACCATACTGTCAATTCAGGAAAAGCCTTTCTTGTTGAATACAGATTATCTGGGGAAGAATGAAGAACCTATTTATATTTCACAGGAAGACATTGAGGTTTTTACAGATGAAATACCTGGCTATGAAGTTGCCTCCAAGGGCAGCCTGACCGTTGCCTTAGATGTAACCGTTACCAATGAATTAAAAAAGGAAGGAAATGCGAGGGAGTTTGTAAATAAAATGCAAACCGTACGCAAGGAGAGCAATTACGAAGTAAGCGATAGGATTAATGTGGCAGTTTTAGAAAATGATATACTGCAACCATCTTTGATACAATATAAAGATTATATTTGCGCCGAAATTTTGGCAGATTCGCTTGTTTTTTTACCCGTTTTAAACCACGGCACTGAAATTGAAGTAAACGATGCCATATTAAAAATAAAAGTTAATAAACAAGGAGAGTAGTATGGCAACAAACAAAAAAGCAGCAAAAAAAATTGCTGTAAAGCCTGCCCAAGCTTCTGGAGGCAAATCAGTTAACAATGCTAAAAAAGTTGTTCCTGTAAAAAAACAAGCCTCCAAAAAAGTAGTTACGAAATCTGTTCCAAAAAAAGCTGTTAAACCCGTTGCTGTTAAGAAACCAATAGCTAAGCCTGTTGCGAAGGCACCAGCTAAAAAAATTGCAGCTGTAAAAAATGCTTTACCGGCTAAGCAAATTACAGCTCCTTTAAAAGGACCTAAATCAATTGAAAAAAACGTAATTAAAAAGGTAGCACCATTAAATCCTGCTTCCGTAAAAGCTGTAAAATCAGTAATAAAACCTATGGCAAAGAAAGAAGAAATTAAGAAACCAATAGCAAAGGCAAAAATTGAAACCCCTGTTCAGGTAAAGCCTGTTGCAGAAGTGAAAATCAAGGATATTAAGGTTCCTGCACCTAAGCCAGTTGTTATACCGAAAATTGCTACTAAAACAGTACGCAAATATCAACCGGATTTTACCAAATCTGTTTTGGATAAAACCGAAAGGGACCCAGGTGCACCCACTCAGCGGTATAGTGATCCCGAGTTATCAGAATTTAAAGAATTGATCCAAAGGAAATTGGAAGCTGCAAAAAAAGAATTATCTTATTTACATGGTTTAATTACCCGTAAAGATGAGATGGGCGGAGATGAGGGTGATAACCGTTACATGACGATGGAAGATGGAAGTTTAAGTATGGAAAGAGAGCAGCTAAGCCAAATGGCCAGCAGGCAGATTACTTTTATTGACCATCTGGAAAAAGCTATCATGCGTATCGAAAATAAAACCTACGGTATATGCAGGGTTACGGGCAAATTGATTGATAAAGCCCGTTTGCGTGCAGTTCCTCATGCTACACTTAGTATTGAGGCTAAAATGGGTGCTGTAAAATAAATTGCTAAAGAAATTTTGGAAGAGAGAACTGTAATGGTTCTCTTTTTTATTTTAAAATAATCCCACACCTGCGAGTAAAGCATTTTTTTGATAGAATGCAGGCATTACTCCACCGTTAGTGAGAAGGAAATCATCCGGCTGTTGATCTTATCAATATTACTGGAAAACTTTAAGGAAGGGTTACGGCTGTGGAGGTTTGCCAAGCCCCAGCTTACCTTTAATTCAGGCGTTAACACAAAAAAGGGAAAGTATAAGTGAAAGCCTATTCCACCTTCTACTCCGTAATCAAATTTTTTCAATTTAATCAGCTCATCCCCGTTTTGCTTACCAGCATTGGCGGCAAGGTCATAATCGAACTTTACACCACCTATTGTATACACTTTAAAGTTATCAATCCGGTCACTTGTAAATTTTATCTGCACAGGTAAGCTAAGCGTTATAGATTGCACTTTTTTTATGGTTTGTATACTTTCGCCACCCGGTATATCCGGATATTTAAGGGTATATTCAAAAGCTTTTTCACTAAAAGTAAGATTAAGAGGATATGTCCGTAAATCAAAGTGGTTGCTGATATTAACATTAACCAGCCAGGCCAGGTTTATACCAGTACTATTGATGCTTTCAATTGCCATTACACTATCCTGCTGTAAAAAAACCGGGTAATGGGTAAAGTTGAAATGGGATTTATTAAAGCCCAGGTTTATCCCAAAATGATACAGGGAATTATCATGTTCCGGCAGGTTAAGTTCTGAACGTAACTGTGCGGAGCCTGCAAAAGGCAACAAAGCAAAAAAAATGATGATGGAGTTTACTTTTCTCCGCAATAGATAGTACATATTCCTAAACTCAAAGGTTTACAATAAGTGTTTGTGTATCCAAGATTATCAAGGATTAATGTAAAGTTTTTGCCTTCAGGAAATTTTTTAATTGATTCGTCTAAATATTTATATGCATTGCGGTTTTTGGAAAACATCTTACCAACTGCAGGCGCCACATATTTCATATACAGTTTATAAACCTGTACTACCCCAGTAGTTTTTGGCTGGCTGAATTCTAACACTACCAATTTACCAGTTGGCTTTAAAACCCTTTTAATTTCTGCAAGTCCCTTTTCTAAATTTTGAAAATTACGTACGCCAAAGGCCACAGTTACGGCATCAAACGTGTTGTCTGCAAAATTTATTGTTTCGCTGTCGCCATGCAATAACTCTATGGTTTTGTCAAGGCCTTGCTTTATTACTTTAGACCTTCCTATTTCGAGCATACCATCGCTGATATCAATTCCCGTTATTTTTTTAGGGTGCAAAATACCTGCCGTCATTAAAGCAACATCACCCGTACCGGTTGCCACATCCAAAATATTTTTTGGATGTAGTTCCTTCAATTGCAAGATTGCCTTCTTTCTCCACCAAATATCAATACCTGCACTTAGAAACCTGTTCAAAAAATCGTACCGGTAGGCTATGTCATTAAACATACCAGCAACCTGATCTTTTTTGGATAGCCCTGAACCTTTTAAAGGCACGATTGAATCATGAGCAAATTTGGCCATTGTAGTGCAAATATAAAGGTTTACGTTTTCAGCATTTTGATGTTAAGCAATTGTTGGGCAGGTTTAACATTTGTGTCCAAGCCCTGCCAGCAACATACGTGGATCAGCTATTGTATGGATTATTTTTTGTAGTAATAATCTGTAACAACTAAAGTTGCTTTATGTTAACAAAAACAAAAGGTTGCCCCGGGCGAAGGACAACCTTTGATTATTAAATCAATTTTTCTTACTTAGTTATAGCTTTTGCAACTTACCTGTAAAATTAATTTCCTCGTTTGCTATAGTGATGTAGTATAAGCCTGCACCTAACGATGCAGGAAGTGAATTAACAACGATTGAATTGTTGCCTTTATTTAAGGAAACCATCTTGCTGAACACTATTTGACCAGTTGCATTTTGAACTTTTAACGATGCCGAATTCGTTTTTGACGACCCTAGTGTTATCGTGAAGGTGCTGTTGAAAGGATTAGGAAAAAGCTGAACATTTGTTGCTGTACCTAAAGAAAGTTTTATCACCGGTGAAAAAGTTTCTTTACCACCAACGTCTACCTGCTTTAATTTGTAATATGCATAATTACTATTACCAACCTTATCCCTGTAACTGTAATTTTTAATGGTGCTGCTAAAACCAGCGGTTGGTATTTTACCAACACTAACAAAGTCATCTGCATCATAACTTCTAAATAACTCGAAGTAATCACTGTTTAATTCCTGGCTCGTTTGCCAGTTCAGTTCTGCAATACCACTGGAATATTTTCCAGAAAATGCGGAAAGCTTTACCGGCAAAGGGCCGCAGGCTGTCACAATTAAAGTAAAATCATTGAAGTAACCACAATCAGCACTTGTTAAACCAGCTTGAGAAGTGGAAACAACCATTCTGTATTTGTATCCGTTCATACTTGAATTTACAATACCAAGGCTATAAGGAATAGTAAATGAGCTGCCCGTATAGGTGGCCTGACTGCCACTGCTGATATCCGTAAACGTTGATCCGCCGTTAACACTTTTTTGAATTTTACACCAGGAGTTTGAGTTGGTAGGGTCCGTAACGATATAGCTGATCGCAGCGGTGCTTCCTTCGCAAACAGATGCTGTTCCATTAGTTGATCCATCCGGCCCGTTAACTTGTATTTGTGAACCACATACATTTATCGAGATATCGTCAAGACCTAAATCATTACCGCTTGCAACTGCAGTTGCATTTACAACTTGTAAGTCAACCATATCTGTAGTGGCCACAAAAGAGCCACCAACCTTTACCCACACTGGCGTATTTGAATATCCGATAGGGCCTGAGTTACCGATTACTGTACCATTAACTTTAAAGGAAATATTGGGTTGCGAACCTGCTATTGCAGAACCACTGGTAGCTGGCAACAAATTGATTACCCAAGCAGAAAACTCATACGTTGTCCCAATACAAACCGGTATAGATTTTATCTGATAAAAGATAGAACTGTAAGTACTATTGGGGGCACCGTTAACAGCCATAAAATAACCACCATCGCCTGTATGGTCTGATCCACGCCAATCACCTTTTAAACAATTACCGCCGGAATTATTACCGATAGTTTTTACAATAGAGTAAGTAAATTCTGGCTTTAGGCCACCACTTGCCGCTGTGTAAGTATAATCAGAGCAAGGAATAGCGCTACCGGGAGCTGCTGAACATCCTGCCAATGCATTGCCTACATTACCTGATGGGTTAAAAGAACCAAAGCCAGATTTGGTGCAATTTGCCGCACTTGAATTAACCGTAATAAATGGTACACTAAACGTTCCTTTAGCGCCTAGTAAGTTAGGGCCTTTAACACCTGTGCACTGTGCGCCTGCTGTTTGGTACATAAATAAGCTGATAGCCGCAATGATAAGTTTGTAAACCTTTTTCATTTCTTTTGTAGTTTGAGATTAAAAATAGTAAGCGGATGTACAAAAGATAACTGGATTAGTATATAACCATACTACTTGCGGAACTGTGATTACGCAGCAATAAGATAACTAAATGAAAAGAGGATGTGGTAGTAATTTCTTGTGGTGATTGTGTAGGATGTAACGGATTAGAGTGGTTGGGTAACTGGGTGTGAAAGTATAACTTTTTCTGAAATAAAAAAGTTTTTTTTGGAAAAAATTTAAAGTACCCCCGGTTACATTTCTTATCAACACATAAAATGGGAACCATATAAAAACGAAAAGAGCTGGTGTCAGCAGCTCTTTCGAATAACAAAATTTAAACAATTTATTTATACTGAGTGGCCAATCCCTTAGCAAGGTCTGTCATCTTATTAAGGCCATCTTGTGGCAAATTTCCTTTTTTAAATTCAGCCAAAATATCGGCAAACTTATTTTCCATCTCGAGTAAAAAATGTTCTTCAAAAGCCTTAACATTTTTTACGGCTACTTCTTTTAGCAATCCTTGTGTACCTAAATAAATCATGGCTACCTGCTTTTCAACACTCATAGGTGAGTACTGCAACTGCTTTAATATTTCCACATTACGGGCACCTTTATCAATAACATTTTTGGTAGCCGCATCTAAATCACCGCCAAATTTTGAGAACGCTTCCAGTTCCCTGTATAAAGCCTGATCAAGTTTTAAGGTACCAGCCACTTTCTTCATCGATTTAATTTGGGCATTACCACCTACACGGCTAACGGAAATACCTACGTTAATTGCGGGGCGTATGCCAGCATTAAAAAGGTTACCCTCTAAAAATATCTGGCCATCAGTAATAGAAATTACGTTGGTTGGAATATAAGCAGATACATCACCAGCCTGTGTTTCAATTACAGGTAACGCCGTAAGTGAGCCTCCGCCTTTTACCAGGTGTTTAATAGATTCCGGCAAATCATTCATCTGCCTTGCAATATCGTCCTTGGCAATAACTTTCGCTGCCCTTTCCAATAAACGGCTATGCAAATAAAATACATCACCAGGATATGCTTCACGGCCTGGCGGGCGGCGCAATAGTAATGATACTTCCCTGTAAGCAACAGCCTGTTTGGATAAATCATCATAAATAATTAAGGCAGGCCTTCCGGTATCCCTGAAGAATTCACCAATTGCTGCTCCGGCAAATGGTGCGTAAAATTGTAAAGGTGCCGGATCAGAAGCAGAAGCAGCCACAATAGTAGTGTAAGCCATTGCACCATTTTCTTCAAGCGTTTTCATTATACCTGCAATAGTAGAAGCCTTTTGGCCAATAGCCACATAAATACAATATACCGGCTTACCGGCGGCATAAAATTCTTTTTGGTTGATTATGGTATCAATGCAAATGGCAGTTTTACCGGTTTGACGGTCACCGATAACAAGTTCCCTTTGTCCACGGCCAATCGGTATCATGGCATCAATTGCCTTTATGCCTGTTTGAAGCGGTTCTTTAACGGGTTCACGAAAAATTACACCAGGTGCCTTACGCTCCAGCGGCATTTCGTATAATTCACCTTGTATCGGGCCTTTGCCATCAATGGGCTCGCCAAGGGTATTAATAACCCTTCCGCTCATTCCCTCACCTACTTGTATGGAGGCAATTTTATTGGTACGTTTTACTTTATCGCCTTCTTTAATATTGCTGCTATCGCCCATTAAAACCACACCTACATTATCTTCTTCAAGGTTAAGTGCAATTGCTTTAACGCCATTTTCAAACTCTACCAATTCGCCACTCCGTACATTATTTAATCCATAAATACGTGCAATACCATCACCCACCTGCAGCACTGTACCTACTTCTTCAAGGCTTGTACCTGCATTAAAGTTGGTTAACTGCTGTCGTAATATTGCCGAAATTTCGTCAGGTTTAATCTCTACCATAGCTGTCTTTTTAAAAAGTTAGTTTATCTTAATTTATGAATGTATTCATTATTCATAAACTGCTTTTTTATATCGTTTAAATCTTTCAGGATGCTTGCATCAATCAATGTTCCTTCTACTTCAATTTTAAAACCTCCTATCAATTCTTCTTCAACAAGCGTTTCAATTTCTATGTTACCAAAACCGGCTGTACTTGTTACTTTACTTACAATGCTGTTTTTTAGTTCTTCACTTATGGGGTAAGCAGTGGTAAGTTTTAATTGATGGATATTTTTGATTTTATTATACTGCCCTATAAAAGCATTTACGATTTCAGGCAGATAAGTTTCCCTTTCTTTTCTCACCAAAAGGGTGATGAATGAATTAGTAATAGCGTTCACCCTAACAGCGGTTATAGACTGGATAATTTTTTCTTTAGTGCCTGGCTTTATAACCGGACTTTTTAAAAGAGCTACAAAATCGGGATTGCTTTTACAAATGCGCTGAAGAAATTTCATATCATCATAAACAACATCCATTTGATTTAACTCTGCAGCCAAATCAATTAAACTTTTTGCGTACCTGCCTGCTAAACGGGGATTATTCATTCTGCATTATAATTATACACAGCAATTGCTGTAACCGATTAATTAAGCGTTGCTTCTTCTGCCAATTTTTTAATATAAGATTCCTGCTCTTCCTTTCCAGACAATTCACGGCGTAAAACTTTTTCACTAACCTCAAGTACCAGTTTACCTACCTGGTTTTTAATGTCTGTTAAAGCAGCCATTTTTTGATGGTTGATGGATGCCTGCGCATCTGCAATAATTTTAGAAGCAGCAATCTTGGCTTCTTCCTTAGCATCATTAATAATTTTGTCTTTGGTTTCTTTGGCGTCTTTCAACATTGCCGCCCTTTCTTCCCGTGCCTTTACGAGCAGTTGTTCATTATCATTCTTTAGCTGTGCCATTTCAAGCTTTACATTTTCGGCCATCGAAATGCTGTTGGCAATATTAGTTTCCCTTTCTGTAAGGGATTGGATGATGGGCTTCCATGCAAACTTCTTTAAAATCAGCATTACAATAATGAAAGCCAGTAACGTCCAAAAAATTAAACCTAAATGTGGTAGTAATAAATCCATGATTGGTACCTTATAAAATTAAAAATTGGATCAAGCATTAAAATTACTGCATCCCCCGCCCTTTGCTTCGGACGCAGTAAAATTTTTGTACGACTACTTTAAAACCGCCAATAAACCTGCGATAACTGCAAACAAGGCAACGCCTTCAACAAATGCAGCAGTCAGGATCATATTGCCACGAATGTCGTTCGCTGCTTCTGGCTGGCGTGCAACAGATTCTGCAGCACCTTTACCAATTAAACCAATACCGATACCTGCACCTATTGCAGCTAAACCTGCACCAATTGCACCACCTGCATTAGCCAATGAAGCATCTAACAAAATGTTCAAAAATGACATAACTGTTTGTTTTATGAATGAAAAATAATTACGCAACAATGGCATCATCATGGCCATGCACACTATCGTGCCCACCTGCAAACGACTGTCCGATAAAAACAGCGGTAAGGTTGGTAAAGATGAAAGCCTGGATAAACGCCACCAAAATTTCTATGCAATAAATAAAAACTGCAAACACAACCGATAAAGGCGAAAAGCCATAACCGGCCACTTTGGACATGGCGCCAAAAATAAAAATCAACACAATAAAACTAAGTATGATAATATGGCCAGCAACCATATTCGCAAATAAACGAATAATTAAAGCGGCAGGCTTAATCACCAGCACACCTGCAAGCTCAATAGGTATTAAAATTAATTTTACCAAAAAGGGTACCCCCGGAGGCCAAAAAATATGCGCCCAAAAATGACCATTGGTGCTAAACAAAATAACCACAAGCGATATGATACCTAACACCATGGTAAAGGCAGTGTTACCGGTAACATTAGCAGAGCCTGGCAAAAGCCCTAATAAATTATTGATGAGTATAAAGAAAAATACGGTCAGCAGGTAGGGCAAATAATTGGCAGCTTTGCTGCCCAGGTTGGGTTTGGCCACATCGTCCCTTACAAAAGTTATTACGGGTTCAATTACATTTTGCAGCCCCTTTGGTGCTGAAGTAATGCCTTGGCCTGTTTTATATGTTTTTGCCACACTAAGCATAATTACAACCAGCATAATTAATGCAATAAACATTTGCACCACATTCTTTGTAAGTGAAAAATCGTACACTTTTGAGCCGTCGGCAGCAACAATTTCCTTGTTGGCATTAAATTTATAACCACCATATTCCTCCTCGCCTTCATGACCAAAACGGGAAGAAGAAAAAGTTTTTAAACCTTTTCCCGGCGAATAAAGAATTACCGGAAGTGGCACTGTTGCATGAAAGTTGCCTGCTGTAAAAAAATGAAATTCATGGGCATCTTTAATATGGTCCATAATAATCCTGGCAGGATCCAATTTTTCTTCGCCCTTACCGGGGGCATGGCTTTCCGTTTTTTCTTCGCCATTTTCCTGTGCCATTATCTGTGGCGAAAATAGCAGCAAAAAAAGGCTAAAAACCGCTACCAGTAATGCTTTGATGCTTTTAAATGCCATAATTTCCCTGAAATTTGCCGCAAAGATAAGTGTTTAAGGCATAAATGCAGAAGGATAAAAAGAGATTTTTAAGGCCGGTTTTCACTAAGATAAAACCTGGTACAAATCTGTTTAATTGCCCCAAAATTTCATCAGGCTTCCTGATTATTGTGGGCCTGTTTTTCGAACTGCAGTTTGTGAAGCTGGTAATAATATCCCTGACGGGAAAGAAGCTCATCATGCGTACCGGCTTCCATTATCCGGCCTTTATCCAGCACCAAAATTTTATTGGCTTTGCGGATTGTTGATAACCGGTGGGCTATAATAATGGATGTACGCCCGGTAATCAATTTATCAATGGCATGCTGTATCAGATGTTCGCTTTCTGTATCTACAGATGAGGTGGCCTCATCTAAAATCAGTATTGCAGGGTTGTAGAGTAATGCCCTTACAAAAGACAGCAACTGCCGTTGACCAAGCGATAAAGTGGCCCCCCTTTCCATTACGTTATAATCGTAACCACCGGGCAGGCGCATAATAAAATCATGTATCCCAATTAATTTTGCTGCTTCAACTACCTGCTCCTTTTTTATGTCCTCATTTCTTAAAGTAACATTGTCGTACACAGAGCTGCTGAATAAAAATACATCCTGCAACACTACCGCTATCCTGCTCCTTAAATAATCTACATCGTAGGCACCAATATCTTTCCCATCAATTTTTATAGCGCCTTTTTGAATATGGTACAACCGGTTTACAAGGCTGATAATGGAGGTTTTGCCACTGCCGGTATTGCCAACTATGGCAAGCGTTTCGCCTGGCTTTATCGTAAATGAAATATCCTTAAGTACATAGTTTTCATCATTATAGGCAAACCACACATTTTCAAAATCGATACCACCTTTAATGAGCGGCATTGGCGTGTTGGTTTGAATAAAATGGTTTTGTGTAACATCGGGATTATCTAAAACTTTAAATACCCTTTCACTGGCAATCATGCCCATTTGAAGCACATTGAATTTATCTGCGATTACCCTCAATGGCCTGAACAATAAATTTAAACAAAGAATGAAAGAAGTAATTATACCAACAATAGCGGGCTTATCAACCTCAGCAACCAGTAACGATTCCTTTGCTGCCCACCAAACCAGCAGCCCTACTGATAATGCAGAAACCAGTTCAACCACCGGAAAAAAAACCGAATAAGCAAATATGGATTTGATATTGGCATTGCGGTGCTCCTGGTTGATTTTATCAAATTTGGCAAACTCCCTTTCTTCTGCTGCGAATGCTTGCACAATAGCCATTCCCGTAATATGCTCCTGCACAAAAGCATTAAGCTGTGCTACTGCATTGCGTACTTTGATAAAGGATTTATTTACACTTTCCTTAAAATAATATGTGGCAATAATAAGCCCTGGAAAAGGGATGAGGCAAACCAAAGTAAGTTTCCAGCTTACAAAAAACATATAGGCAAGCACTGCTATAATCGAGAGCAGGTCTGCAATAATGGGTATTAACCCATCACTAAAAATATCATTGATGCTTTCAATATCGTTTATAGTACGGGTGGTTAAAGTACCGATAGGCGTTTTATCAAACTGCGACAGATTAAGACTGATTACTTTTTTGTAGGTGGTTACCCTCATATCCTTTACCACACTTTGCCCGAGAGATGCCGTAAAAAAAGTAAAAATAAACCTGCAAATTGTTTCAATAATTAAAAGGGCCAGTTGTATTATGGTAATGCCAATAACCACTGTACCTGCACCTTTTAAAAACCAAACCTGGCTGCCTGGAAGCAACCCTTTGTTAATGGTTAGCTGTATAAGCCATGGGCGAACAGGGGAAATAACGGCGAGGAGAATAGCCAAAAAAAGGGACGAGTAAAATTTGTTTTTGTAAGGTGCTGCAAACTGAAATACCCGTTGGAGCAATGAAAAATTAAAAATAGTTTTCGCCTTAGGCTGATCGCTCATTTGGTAAAGGTAATATTTTGCCTTTGAGGGAATGGCTGGTAAGCACCAAAAACTTTTACAGAAAGCGTATATTATTGCACCTCCATTTTTTTGTTATACGCTTTGATAAAAATGGCGCCCAGGTTTTTATAAGGCGGCACATAATCATCCCAGCTTTCCTTTACCGCTTTATTATTATCAGCATAAAAGGTTTTGGTAAGGGATGCCCACATATCTTTCCATATTAAAGTTTTGCCCGATAACAAAGCCTGGTTAAGGTAGTTTATTATTGGCCTGTTGATATCCCCTTTACCAATTTCTTTGGTAGAAATAATGTGTGCATCAGGACATATACTTAACAACTGGCTCAAATTTTTATAACCCCCGCAAGAACCAAGGAGGATAATTTTTGCGTCGCCTGTCATGCGTTTTATTGTGCCCGGCAACCAGTAGCTATGGCCCCGGTGTATTACAACCGAAGGGTTAATATCTTTTTTAGCAAGATACATTTTAAGGTGTGCCTGGGCGGTATCATCCAGATTTTTATCGCTATCCAAAGGCAGGTTGCCATATATCCAAACCTTGCCTTTTAATGATTTAATTTCCACCCATTCTTTAAGCGTGGTTATCTTCCACTCTTTTGGTGAAAAAGAATTGATAAAGCCGGTATAATTTGTTTTGCCATCTTCATCACCATAAAAAAATACTTGCTGAACAATTCTGCCACTATCGTCGGTAAGGTATTTATTATCGATGGAGTAAATTGATGGAATACCAATCTGGCTGGTAAGGTCTACATTACTACTGTCAGAGGAAAGAAAAATCGTTTTCAATAAATTATAAATCGTTTTGCCCCGGTTGTTGTTTTCCGTTATGCTTCGCTGCTCATTATTGGCCACATTGTTTATTATGCCCTGCAACAAATCTTTATCCCGTATGCTGCTGTAACTATCCGCAACATCAACGGCATCTTCCAGGTTGGAAGACTTATCGAGATTGGCCACAAAAGCTTTCATCAACACTGTTGCCTTATCCTGTGGCATCGTTTTTAAAAAGGCATCCAGTTGGTTAAAGTTGGCCGCCATTTTTATAAACTTTCTAAAGTAATCCATGTTTACACTCATCAGTAATTCATCGCCCCGGGGCGCATTGCCCATTTTCAGCAGCAGCCTTTCAAAGCTGTGTTTATAGCTGGAAGTGTAGATATCATTTTCGCCCATCACTATCACATAATACAAATCCTGGGCAGACAGTGGATCTATCGCCTTCATGCGGATATTGAGGTTGTTCTGTTCGTGCAGTTCATTAATGGGGGTAATGAAATACTGTATGGCTTTTCGCTGCAACACTTCTTTTAACCCGTTTATACCAAACATGGCAACCGGGGTATCCTTTGCGATTAACCTTTGCTGGTAGGCAATTTCTGTTTTTACCAACAGCTTAAAATACCCAATGCTATTGTCCAGGTGGTTTTCTCCATCACCAATTAATTTCCGGATGCTGTCTACCTGCTGCTTGCCATTTATAATATCATCTAAAAAAGGAAAATAAAGCAGTGCGTTTGGCGTATGGCTTAGCCGGGATATTGCTTTTACCATCGGGTGGGTATTTCTTTGTATAAGCTTACCCTCTGGCGTACTTGCAGAGGAGGCATAATCATACAACTGTTTGGGATTATTTATTGCGGCCACAACAACCATACTGTCGGCAAAAGTTTCATCAGCAAATGGGCGTATGGTAGGCAATATTTTATCAGGATAAATGGCGGCGTACTTTAAAAATAAAATTTTTTTGCTTTCTTTATATCCCTTGGTATTTTTAAAAATTTCTGTGTTGATCTTGCCAATTTCATAAGGCACTTCTGCAATAAAAGTTACCATACTAATGCTGTCAATATTGGCCTTCATAATCCTTTCGAAATTATCGATAAGCAATGGTGCCAGCGCAGGGTTCAGCAACTTTGCCTTCCACTCGGCACGAAAAGATTTTACTACATCCTGAATATAATTCAACTGTCTTACTTTCTCATTATTGGTGGCAATTTTACTATCTGTTTCCACAAAGTCTTTCAGTACATTTATTTTCCTGAAAATAGCATCTGTAACCTGCAGGTTTACTTCATCATTGGCAGAAACTTTTATAAACCCGTCTTGCTTTCCATCTGCTTTATCACACTTCAATTGCTCCTCCGATATACGCTCATGGTTTAGCCGGCGTTGTATTGGTATAACGGTTGAATCTGCCTTTGCAAAGGCAGTTGAAAAAGACAACAAGCATAAAAAATGTAAAAAATATGTTTTCATAAAATTACCCAAACAGCAAAGATCATTAAAAAAGCTATTTTATTTTAATGGTGTGATAACAAAGCTTTTAACTTTAGCAAAGCTACTATAACCGGTTAACAATTTGATAATATTAGAAGCCTTTTGAAGACAGCCTTTGTTAAACTGAAACGCTACTTTTGTGCATCAAAATATGAATACTGCAAAAAAAATATTAATTGCTGATGATGAACCTGATATTTTAGAAATCATCCAATTTAATTTACAAGCTGAAGGGTATGAAGTTATTACTGCAAAAAATGGCGACGAAGCTATTGACCTTGCAAAAAAACATTTACCCACTTTAATTATTTTAGACATTATGATGCCCGGTAAAAATGGCATTGATGTTTGTAATATTTTGCGCATGCAGCCTGCTTTTAAAGATACACTTATTGTATTTTTAAGCGCCTTAAGTGATGAAGGAACAGAAATTAAGGGGCTGGAAACAGGCGCTGATGATTACCTTACCAAACCAATAAGCCCCAAAATTTTATTAAGCAAAGTAAATTCCCTTTTTAGAAGATTGAACAAAGAAGGTGGCGATTTACTGCAACTTGGAGAACTTAAAATTGACAGGGAAAAATATGTAATTACTTACCAGGGCAACGATATTATACTTGCCAGAAAAGAGTTTGAACTACTTGCACTGCTGGCATCCAAGCCGGGCAAAGTTTTTTTACGCAACGAAATATTAAACCAGGTTTGGGGAACCGAAGTAATTGTTGGCGACCGGACTATTGATGTACACATCCGCAAAATACGCCAGAAGCTGCACCTGGATTGCATTACCACCGTTAAGGGTGTTGGCTATAAGTTTGAACTGTAACCACTATGGTTGCTAAGAATTGCTTATTGCCTTTAGTAAGCGCCTTTCTATCTTACACACACTTTACCTTGAACTTGTTTTATTTTTACTAAATGGAAACAGGCAACGCAACCATTTTGCAGCAGGAAAAAGTAAACAGCTTTACACATGGTGCAGGTTTATTGTTTGGCATTATCGGCATTCCTTATCTCGTTTACACTGCATACCAACATTGCACTTTACCGGTTATTATTGCAACAGGTATTTATGGTTTGTCTTTTTTAATGGTATTTGCATTTTCAACATTGTACCATGGTTTTCAACAACCGGTTTTAAAAAGAATATTTAAAATCCTTGACCATATCAGCATTTACTTTTTGATTGCAGGCACTTACACCCCTTTAATATTATTGTATGTAAACAATACATTCGGGCTTTCAATATTAATCATTCAATGGGTGCTTACCATAATGGGGGGCATACTTAAAATATTTTTTACAGGCAGGTTTGAGATTGTGTCTACCATAACTTATTTACTAATGGGCATGCTGTTGGTTAGCGGCGGTCAAAAGTTTTTTGCTGCAATGCCACCAGTTGTAATTAAGCTGGTAATATCCGGCGGCATATTGTATTGCGCAGGTGTAATTTTTTACGTGTGGAGCAAGCCAAGGTTTAATCATGGTGTATGGCACTTATTTGTTTTGTCGGCTGCTGTTTGCCATTATGTTGCCATCTTTAAATCTGTAAACACATAGCAGCAAAAAAATGCTGGTTATCAAAAAATTTATAAGCTCATGCTGTCAACAAAAAACCTTTCGCCCCAGCAACTTTCCGCAATAACTGCTTTGGTTATTGCGGCTGTAATTGGCGTATTTCTGTTTGCTGAGTTGCCGGTTTGGTGGTGGTCGTTGTTATTTACCACCATAATATTTTTAGGTAGTTATGGCCTTATACTTTTTATGGTACAGCGTTTTGTTTACCGTAAAATAAAATTGATTTACAAACTTATTTACCAAACCAAGGCAAGCAAAAGAGAAGAGTTTTATTACAAGAATATTTTACCGCAAAAAAGTATTGATGAGGTAAGGGAAGATGTCGAAAATTGGGCCGAGCAGCGAAAAGCAGAAATTGAATTACTGAAGAAAAATGAAGCCTACCGGAAAGAGTTTTTGCAAAACTTATCTCATGAACTAAAGACACCCATTTTTGCCATACAAGGTTATGTCGATACCTTATTAAATGGTGCTTTGGAAAACCCCGATGTTAACAAGAAATTTTTGGGAAGCACATCAAGGAATATTGACAGGCTGGTAAACCTTGTTGATGACCTTGATGAAATTTCAAAGTTGGAAAGCGGTGAACAGCAGTTGTACAAGGAAAACTTTATTATACAGGAACTGGTAAAGGATGTGTACGAATCGCTGATGATTAATGCCGATGAAAAACAAATACGGCTTACCATAAAAAAGGGATGTGATGTGCCGTTAACTGTTTACGCAGACAAAGAAAAGATAAGGCAGGTGCTTATTAACCTTGTTGAAAATGCAGTTAAGTATGGTAAACAGCACGGCACCATCGAAGCAAGCGCTTATAAAATTGATGGCAAAAGAATTTTGATAGAAATAAGTGATGATGGCAATGGCATTGCAGAAGAACACCTCGACAGGATCTTTGAACGCTTCTACCGAACAGATGTGGCAAGAAGCCGCAAAGTGGGTGGCAGCGGCCTGGGGCTGGCAATTTGTAAACATATTATCGAAGCACATCAGCAAGCCATGCATGTGCGGAGCACCATAGATGTAGGCACCACATTTGGCTTTACACTAGAAGCAAAGAGGGACCAGGGATAATGCAGTTTACCAACACGGGCACTAAAACTTCCAGTCGATTTTAATAGCCATGTGTGCAATAAGTTTAAGTTTTGGTAACAGTAAGTTCACAATTACTACACACTGTTTCGGGAGTTTTGCATAAACTATATCCGTTGGAAAAAAGAAAACTCGATGTGGTAGTTATTTCAGATGTACACCTTGGTACATATGGTTGCCGTGCCAGCGAATTGTCCCGCTATCTTTCCACCATCGATCCTTCTATGGTTATTTTAAACGGCGATATTATCGACATTTGGCAGTTCAGCAAAAAGTATTGGCCGTCCGGACACATGCAGGTGATAAAACAAATTACCAGCATGCTTAGCCGTGGCATAAAAGTATATTACGTTACCGGTAACCATGATGAGATGCTCCGCCGCTTTGAGCATTTTTCTGTAGGTGATTTTCATATAGTAAACAAGCTGGTTATCCACCACTCCAACAGCAAACGGAGCTGGATTTTTCATGGGGATGTGTTTGATGTAATAATGAAACACAGCAAATGGCTTGCAAAGCTTGGCGCTGTTGGTTACGACACTTTAATCTACATCAACGCCTTTATTAACTACATCAGTAAAAAATTAGGAAGGGGCAAAATTTCTTTATCTAAAAAAATTAAAAATTCAGTAAAAGGTGCTGTAAAACACATCAATAATTTTGAACAAACGGCCGCAGATATTGCCATTGAAAAGGGGTATGATTATGTATTATGCGGCCATATACACCAGCCTTGCAACCGGGTGATAAACTCATCAAAAGGTAAGGTTACTTACTTAAATTCTGGTGACTGGATAGAGAATTTAACTGCACTGGAATATGTAAATAATGAATGGGAAATTTATCATTACCAACAGGATAAATTAGTGCATGAGCTCACTGATCCTTTCTACACAGATGAAGCAGCTTACCTGCGCACAGCCGAATTATTTAAACTGATGATGGAAGATTTTGTGGTGGCGTCTTAATATTATATGAAAGTACTTTATGCAATACAGGCAACAGGAAATGGCCATGTGAGCAGGGCCAATGAGATAATACCTTATCTTGAAAAAAGGTGTACCCTGCACATTTTACTAAGTGGTACCCAAGCCGATGTTGGCCTTAACTACCCTGTTACCTACAAAAGAAAAGGCCTGAGCTTTGTGTTTGGCAAAAAAGGTGGTGTTGACCTTTATAAGACTTACAAACAAACACAATCCAAAAAGTTTTTAGCCGAGATAAAAAATTTTCCGGTAGAAGAATACGACCTTGTGATCAATGATTTTGAACCCGTAAGTGCATGGGCCTGCAAACTTAAAAATATACCCTGCATAGCCATGAGCCATCAGTTTGCAGTGTTGCATGAGAATGCCCCCAAACCAAAAAAAAGCGACCTTTTTGCAAGAATGGTTTTAAAATATTATGCACCATGTAAAACGGGTGTGGGCTTTCACTTTAAAAGTTACGGCAGCAATATTTTTACCCCGGTTATTAAAAAGGAAATACGCAATGCCCCTGTAAAAAACCTGGGCCATTACACGGTTTACCTGCCAGCTTACGATGATGAAAAATTGATTGGTTTTTTCAGCTCGTTTAAAAATACACAATGGCAGCTATTTTCAAAACATACCAAAAAAGCCTACATGCAAAAAAATTGCAAGGTGTGGCCTGTAAGCACAGATGAGTTTACTAAAAGCTTTACAACCTGCGAAGGCATTATATGTGGTGCAGGTTTTGAAACCCCTGCCGAAGCATTGCAAATGGGAAAGAAGGTATTGGTTATACCCATGAAAAATCAATATGAGCAACATTGTAATGCTGCTGCTGCAAAAGAAATTGGCATTACAGTGATAAAAAGTTTAAAAAAGAAACACCTTCATAAAGTAGAAAACTGGCTGAACGAAAAAGAGGCATTACATATCAATTTTCCCGACGAAACGGAAAAAATTGTTGAACTGGTTTTATCAATGGAGTCTTGTATAAACATAAGTTTGCCTGCAATTAAAAAACATTTGCCTGTTGCAGAAAATATAATTGCACGTTGGGTATAAACAACCAATGGCAGGAAGCTATTGCTGTAATTTTTGTAATAATTGTTTGGCTTCTCCCGACAGATATGTCGCTTCGATAGTACCCGATTGCTTAAAAGAAAAGTACCTGCATTTTGCATCGTTCATCCTGAAGTCAACATCCTGCACCACCATATTTTGCTTAAAAAAATGAAGCGACCCATCGTACCCGCATTTTAAATCAGGCGTTGCTGTAGCAGCACTGATAAAGGTTTCCAGTTGCTGCAGCATCCTTTTATCCTTTATGATAACCACTTTAAAAACAGTATCCATAGTGCCATCACCCTTAAAGTAATTTATGGCCACGCTATCCGCATCAGCAATACGTTCTTTAATTTCTATATTTGGTGTTTTGCAAGCGGTGAGGAGGAGTGTCAAAAAGAAATAAAGGCCTATATTTTTCATGTCTGCAAAGTTAATTGTACGGCAATGTAGCATTTGCTTAATTAAACAAAAAGGCCATCTTTCGATAGCCTTTTGTTATAATGAGATGATATATTTATTTTTTAGGATTAACAACCGGGGCACTGCCGGTTACCGCCGGGTTATAAGCAAGCTCATTATCCGGAACATCCCAATAATCTAAATAGCCATAATTAATTGTTGCATTAGTATTTACTGCGCCTGATGAAGATAATACCACGCAGCCGGTACGTGATTTATCAGGTGCAATAATTTCCCAACGGCGGGCATCGTAAAAAGATAAGCCTTTAAATGCGAGGGCAATCCTTCTTTCACTTCTTAACTCTTCGTATGCTGCGGTCTGTGAAAGACCGGCACCTAAAGCTGTTAAACCAGCGCCCTGGTATTTTCTTACATTGTTAATTGATTGTACACCAAGGTCTGTGGCACCTGTCATAATTAATGCTTCTGCTTTCATCAGTTCATTTTCTTCATAGGTACCACAAAGTGTTATTTCATTTGCTCCAGCAGCGGTGTTTGAGTATACAATAACCCCTGCAATTCCAGAACCACCATTGGTAAGGCTATAACGGGTATTGAAAACATTACCACGATCAGTATTAAATAATCCAACATTAGGGAGTTTACGCACATTGTTATCTTTCCTTTTATCGCCTGTCCTAAACTCTTGTACCCAACGTTCACTTAATTTGTAGGTATTTGTTGCATTACCTACTGACTGAATTTTGTCAGCTATAGTTGTTCCTAAAAAATCACCGTTGGCATCAGTACGGCCAGTAAAAATTAAATCGGATGATGTAATACCATCTTTAACCAGGTTCAACACACTTGTCCACAATGCAGATGTCATTGCAGATTTTGTATTGTTCACCAAAATATTACGGGCTTTCATGGTATTGATATTGTGTAACCACATAGACGTAGTTAACACACCGCCTTTACCAATTTGCAAAAAAGAAGGGATTAATTTACCAAGTGTAGTGCTATAATCCGTTGCTGATGTTGCAGCAGCTAAAGCGGTAGCAGCCTTATCAAAGTTGGAATTTGATTCTGTAATAAGGGCCTCCTTAGTTACATAATTGCCGTTTGTTGTAGCGGAGGTAGTTGTAGCATTCTGTATAATACCGGCATAATAAATAGAACCCAATCTTGCATAGGCATATCCTTTCCACCAGTAAGCCCAGGCATCTACAGTAGCTTTTTTAGTTGCAGCGCCTGTACCTGAAAAAGTAGTATTAGCGGATATCGCTAAAACAGAGTTGGCAGCAGTAATTAAATTATACATATATGCCCACTCATAAAATGTAGGGTTACTGCCTTGTTGTGAGTTTACATTGACTGACCGTAAAAGTGCATATTGGGTATTTACAGCACTCGGGTTAAGCACAACCGTCCCATTATCCAATGTTACTTTGTTTGGGCAGCCGATTTGGTTCATATAAGCGTTAGCCGCTTCAGCTCCAATAATATCCCCCATCAGTTCCTGAAACCCTGTGGCGCCAGCCCAAAAACGGCCATAAACACCATCAGAATATTTAAGGTCATAAAATCCGTTGCGGTAAATACTGCCCTGGGCCAATGAAATTACCCCGTTTTCATTTTGTGCACTACCCGGCGTTGGCTGGTTAGTGTTGGTAATGTCAAGGTCTTTTTTACAGGCTGTAAAAAACATCACGACCGCTAAAGTCCCTATAAGAAGTTTATTATTTTTCATGTGTCTTTAGTTTAAAAATTAAAATTAAAATCCTACGTTCAAACCAACCGTATAAGATTTTGTGTTAGGAATTGTATTGTGATCAACACCACGGTCAAAAGAAGAATTTGAAGAACCTGAACTGATTTCAGGATCCATACCGGTATACTTCGTGATGGTAATTAAATTACGGCCGGAAAGGACTAACTGCAAACGCTGGAAAGCTTTTAGTTTAAAGATTTTTGCAAAATCCAACCCTATGGATACGTTTCTTAACCTTCCAAAAGATGAATTTTCATAAAAATAATCTTTAGTGCCATTGTTTGCACCTGCCTGGTATATACCACGATAAAATGCGGTATAGGCTTGGGTTTGGCCATTTATCGTAATTGGTTTGGTATAGTCAGATGAAATACCATCCCTGTACATCCACTCCTTTGTTTGATTGTATAAATGACTGCCATACACCCAATCCCATTGTACACTTAAAGATAAGAAGCCTTTAAAAGTGAAGTTATTTATAAAGCTCATATTGAACTTAGGGTTCGGGTCGCCGAAACTATATTGGCCGGGTGAATTAACTGGACGTTTTGTTGCAGTATCTACAACGTAACCGTTACTAGCCACCTGATATTTGCCTTGATTTGCTTTTGCAATAAATGGTAACCCTGTTTTCGGATCCACCTGATCTATAGATTTTAAAACAAGGAAGCCAAATAATTGTCCAATTTTTTGACCTGCCTTTAATGTAATCCCTGTACTTCCGGCAGATGATGTTACTACTACATCAGCACCGGTTACACTGGTGATTTTTGAAGTTTGATGGGAGAAATTAGTTGTCATATCCCAAGTAAGCCCTTTTTGAGAAAGAACGCCAAGGTTAAAGGAAGCCTGAATACCATTTGAACCTAAACCAAATGCATTGTTTATAACACTGCCTACGCCAGTTGAAGGTGCTGCATCAACCTGATAAATTGCGTTGTCAGTATTTCTTTTCCAATAAGTAAAAGATATAGCTGCATTCCGTAACCAACTGCCTTTTAAAAGATCAAAACCTAAATCAACCCCATATTCTGTTTCTTTTGAAAGTTCAACTGAAAGGTTTGGATTAGGACTTGATATTGGAAAAGTAAATACACTGTTTGCACCAAGATTTGCCGCTCCAAGCACTGGAAAACGCTGAAATGCCCCTGGTTGAATACCAGCTTCGCCGTAAGCTCCCCTGAATTTAAGTTCAGTTAAAACTTTTGAAACACCGGAATTTTGCCAGAAATTAAATTTTGAAATGTTTAAAAAACCATCGCCCCTTGGAAAAGTTTGGGCCTTGGCACCACTACCAAAAGCAGAGGAGTAATCACTCCTTACACCGATTGAAACACCACCAATATCACCCCATTCAAACCTTTGGTTAGCAAGGATACCATATGTTATAAACGGCTCTACGTAATCAGAAATAACTTTGTAAACTGCAGCCTGCGTAGCATTCCAGGGTGAATATCCGGGTGCATCGTAACCATAAGCACTAAACTCCTTATAAACCCTTTTACGGTAATCATAAGCTAAAGTGGTAGTAGTTTTAATGGGCACATTTAAATGAAAATCTTTATTAAAATCAGTTCTTACGGTTGCTGTTCCTATAAAGTTTTGGAAGGTTGTACGCTGAACATAATTATCTATTTCGCCAGTGGTTGTTCCATCACCTGCTGAGTTAGGATTATAGTTGCTATAATAAAACTGGTTATAAACTGCATTTTGATTTAACGATTGGTCTTCGTACCGGTAGGTAATATTGTTATTTTGGGCATTTAAAGTATACTTGGCATCAAGCTCTACAAACTTTGGAAAGCGATAATTTAAATCAAAGTTTTGGATGATGTCAACTTTATTAATTAAGGTACTGGTGTACTGGTTTACAAAATTGGGGTTGGCTGCATTTACACCTGCGGCGTCGCCAAAATAAACACCATAGTTACCATCCTGGTCTTTGTAATCATAATTTGCAAACGGCCGGGTATTGTTCAGGCTATATAAAATACCCCTTCCCGTTTGGTCGTTCAGCGTATTTTTTGTGTACACTAATTGTGTTAAACTGGTTAATTTTAAATTTTTAGCCAGCTCTATACCAAATTTTCCGGTAAGATTAGAGCGCTGATAATCGCCATTATTTTTAAAATTTGAATTCTGCTTATTGGTAGAAGCAGATAAAAGAAAATCAACCTTATCCCTGTTTCCAGATATGGTTACGGAGTTATTTAATACATACCCTTTTTGAAAAAACATTTTGTAATGGTCATAATACTTCAGGTTTTTGTCATAAGCCTTATTTGCAAAGCTTGTAACACTTAAAGCACTATACCGCACATTTGCATCGTAAACGCTTAAGGCAGAATCAAAAACCAAAGGTGTACCATCAGCCTTTATAACATTGTTATCGGCGTCTGTAACAAATGCATGGTACCTGGCTTTAGAAACATTGCCTATATTAAGCAGTTCGTTGGTGGTAACATTGCTGCTGATATCAATATTCAGTTTGCCGCTTTTAGCTTTTTTTGTGAAGATTTGAATAACCCCATTTGCTCCTTGTGCGCCATATAAAGACGCTGCAGCTGCACCCTGCACAACTTCTACCTTTTCTATAATATTAAGATCAATCGAGTTGAGATCAGTTGCACCAACCTGTAGCCCGTCTAACAGTATCATCGGTGATGTGCCTCCCTGAATTGTATTGATCCCTCTTAAAATAATATTTAATGGCTGGCCTGGATTACCATTAGTACTGGAGATTTGAGCACCCGCAACCTGGCCTACTAACTGTTGGCCTACATCTCCAGAAGTTACTTTTACCTGATTTGAAATATTAATTGACTCTACAGCTATCCCAAGTTTCTTTTTACTAACAGCCGATCCAACACCTGTTACCACTACCTCGGATAAGGCTTTTAAGTCAGGTGCCAGTTTCACATCTAACACCCCACCAGTATATTCAACTGTTTCTGTGGCGTGCCCGATCTCACTTACCTCCAGCATTTTCCCCGGGGTGGCAGCTATTTGGAAAGTACCATCTGATCCGGAAACGGCAGATACCCTTTCTCCTTTTACTTTGATGGTTGCGCCGGCGATTGGTGTGCCGTCTTTTGAATCTGTGATTTTACCCTTAATGGTAGTTTGGGCAAAAACGCTTACAGTACTACATAATAGCAGTAGTACTGCAAATAATCTTGCAGTTTTTCTCATAATTAAATAGTTAAGTTAGTGTTTGACTAAAAACTAAATTAGAAAAACATATCCAATAAAACAGATTTTATTTTTTATAATTTTTGTCTTTTTGACTTTTTTCGTAAAAAATTTTTAATTGCCATGCATTTTTTGCTTTAAATCATATTAAAAATTGTGGAAAACAAAATAAAAAATTAGAAAAGTCCATTTTACATTTAATTATTAAAAAATTAAATATTGGTAAAGGCTCACGCACAAAAAGGCCGCTGTTTCCAGCGGCCAAATTTTCTGTTCAAAAAAATTAGAAATTATATTTAATCCCTAACTGGCCTTGCCATCGTGAATTGATGGGGTCTGCAGAATAGTAGTGATTATTTGTGGGCTGCTGAAAACTGAACGTGGGTGTATAGGATGCAGGGTCGCCCGGCTTTCTGCCAGATGCATCATTTACAAACTTTAGAAAGTTTACCGTGTAGTTGTTGGTATTGCTTACAAAGTTTACATGGCCCCAGGCGTTGTTTAATAAGTTGAGGACATTAAACACATCAAAACTTATTTGTAAAGTATGCGAAGGGTTTGCACTGCTTAATTTAAATTCATGCATCAGCTTTGCATCAACATCGTGTACCCATGGTGTACGCAAACCGTTACGTTCTGCATATTGCCCACGGCGGGTTTTTAAATAACTGTCATTATCTACAAACGCATTAAAGGCACTGCGGTTGGCTGCATCTAAAAACATGGTATTGCTTTCTGCTACAGTTGGTATGTAGGGCAGGCTGGAACTTCCGTTGATAATATTGCCTGGCGTACTTGCATAAATAACGCTGTATGGGCTGCCTGATTGCCCTGAATAAAAGAAGTTGAGTGAAGTGGTGTTTTTACTGTTCCAACCAAAAGAACCACCTGCTACTGCAATGATATGATTTCTTAAATCGAAGTTGGAGTTTGCCAGTTGGGGGTTGTTGGGTGATATGGCCGGGTTGTAATCCCAGTTGCTTTGCATGGAATTGCGGATGCCATTGGCCAAATCTTTTGATTGGCCATAAGTATAAGCCACAGACCAGTTATAGTTGACAATCCTTTTCTCCCCTACGTGGATATTGTTGGTAAACTTTGATATTTGGGCAGTAACATTATACCGGTAACCCTTGCTGGTATTGCTTAGCAAGAAGATGTTGGAGTATTGGCCGCTGTTACTTGCGCTCGGTGTGTAAATGGGTGTTTGTGTTGGGCCGGTGCTGTAATACTGGGTTTGATCTTTTTTGTTGATTTGCTGAAATTCCACATCATGGATAGTTTTTGTGTACATGCCTTCGGCCGTAAATTTATAACCCTTTCCAAACTTTACATCAACTGCTACGCTTGATCTCCACACTTCCGGTAATTTAAAATGATTGTCAACAAGGTCAACCTCCCGGGTTGATACCGCCCCTGGCGAAATTGCACCTACTGATGTTACCAGGTTATCCGGAGAAGTTAACGGCAACACACCACCCGGCAGTGCTGCACTTTTAATATCTATGTTTTTAAAATTATTACCACTTAATGTGTAGGCGTAGCCAAGCCATGCAAATGGTATCCTGCCGGTAAAGATTCCTGATCCGCCCCTTACCACTAATGATTTGTCGCCTTTCACATCCCAGTTAAAACCTAACCTTGGGGATACAGCAGCATTACCAAACCATTTATTATTGAACTGTGCAAAAGGGGTATGGGTGTATGTTGGGTTATTGGTGTTTACATTATCCGGCACCTTGTTTAAAGCTGTGTCTGTAGCAGGCTGGCTGCCTACATAACTGTAATCTACCCTAACCCCTGGCGTTACTTTAAAGTTTTTAGTTACTGAAATTTCATCCTGGGCATAAGCACTTAACAAACCTACCTGAAAGCCACTGCCCGGCACGTTATTCTTTAACTGGTTGTACCCGTTTTTACCCGGGTCTGTAGCATAAGCAGAGCGTACCCTTGCTGGTTTATTGGCATCAAAATCTGCGATGCTGTTGTATTGCCAGCGGCCATTCCAGGAGTTTACAAAGCCATAATTAAAATCATAAAATTCATTGTGGGTGCCAAAAGTAAATTTATGGTTGCCTTTGTTGAGTGTTACATTATCTGTTAACTCAAGTGTTTTTTGGGTTTGGTCATAAATGGCTGCTTCCCTCCATGTACCCAACCAAACGTTGGAAGGGCCATTAGTGATATCAACATAAGGGGTGATAGAAGTACCTGGTGTAGTACGGTAATCATGAACGTGTACATAACTTACAATAAGCTGGTTATTGGCTATAGGGCTTAGCTTACTTTTAAGTTCAGCAACAAGGTTAATGTTTTTACTGTATTGGGTAAAATCAGTTGAGCCAAATTGAAAAATGTAAGGCGTACGTTCTATATTATTGCCCCATCCTTTTGTATAGATACCCCGTACGGTAAGGGTGTTGGCATTGTTGATATTGTAGTCCAGCCTTCCAAAAAATTTGTTACTGCGGGTAAAAACCTTTGTGGCAGAATAACCTCCTGCATCAAAACCTGCAGATTGAAATTTTGCTGCAATGTCTTGCGCCTGCGCAATAGTAACTGCTGCACCTGCCTCGCCTGCATTATAAAAAGTGGGTTCCTGGCGGCGGGTAATCTCTGCATTGGCAATAAAAAATAATTTATTTTTTATTATTGGGCCACTTAAAGTACCACCATACTGGTAATCGTAAAAGTCTGATCCAATTTTAGATTTGGAACCGTCCGGGCTTTTGCCCACCAAAGTTTGGTTACGGCCATAACCATACAAAGAACCATGCATGGTGTTGGTACCACTTTTTGTTACTGCATTAACGCTGCCGCCCGTAAAATTGCCCAGCTTAACATCGTAAGGTGCCAGTTGCACCTGCACTTCCTGTATTACATCTATACTATAAGGATTTGTTCTTGTACCAGAACCGGCAGTACCAGATTGGCCACCACCGCTAACACCACCAAATGAATTACTAAACCCAATCGCATCATTATTTACCGCACCATCCAGTGTTATATTATTATACCTGAAGTTGGTACCGGCAAATGAGTTGTTGTTTGATTGTGGCGTTAACCTTGTAAAATCACTAAGGCTCCTGCCTAAAGTAGGCAACGTATTCATTTGCGCCCGGCCTACACTTAACCCGCCACCTGGCGTATTGCGTTTTGTTGCCGAAACAACTACTGCTTCAAGGCTGGCAGTATTTACTTTCAAGCTTACATTAAAATCCGGGTTGTTGCCAAGTGATAAGTTAACGTCATCTGCTTCCTGTTCTTTAAAACCAACAAAAGTTACGGCGATGGTATAAGGGCCGCCAGGTTTTAAATTGGTGATGTTAAAAACGCCATTTTTATTTGTTTGCGTTTTGCTCACAGCACCTGTAGATATGTGGGTCAACTGTATGGTTGCACCAGCAATGGCAGTTCCTTTTTCGTCTGTAATGTTGCCGCTTAAAGCTGATACGGTTTCCTGGGCGAAGGCTTTTAACCCGATTAGCATCAACAAAATAAATGCTATTTTTTTCATAAAACTTTGCATGGTCAATTTTTTTGCAAAGCACCCACTGTAATGTTAAGCCAATGTATCGTTTTAGTTATTGCCCCGTTAACGGGTGAAAATAATAAAAAACCACCTGATAAGAATAACAGGTGGTACAAGCATGAGAATTTGCTATTTGCTTAAGGAAACTTGTCTGATTTAATATGTCGAAAAATGCGTAATTTTCTTTATACCGCAAGATTGAATTTATGTATTACCAGAACATTACTGAATAATGATGTAAATGTTATTTCAACTTTTTTAGCATAAAAAAGAGGGCAGCTTTTCAGGCTGCCCTCGGCAATAAATGAGATAGGGGATTATTTTGTATAATTAAATTTCGTCCATCCCTTAAACCAGTTTGCATTTTCACCTGATGGTGCAACACCGCCGATAAAATCTACCTTCTTAATAAAAGGCCTTGCGGTTAAGATAGGGTCATCAAAGTAAGTGTTGGATGCTGTAGCAATAACTACTGCAGAGTTACCAAATGGAGCAAAGTCGGGAGATAAATAATCAAACGGCCTTGTGTAAGTATTTTGGGTACCTGTTTGTGTTATGATTTTATTTTTGCTGTTGGCATTAAAAAAGCTGGTAACAGAATCTACCGTGTAGCCTGTTGGAGAAGAACTGCTTGCAGTGTAAGCTAATGGCGTTTTACAACTGATGAGCAAAATACCACTTAATTGCAATGTACCGCCTTTAATATTTACATCAGTTGGCTTGCCGAGGCCTGCGTCAATTAAAATGCCGGTTGACCATCCAATAAAAGCAGAATTAAAAATCGACAATGAAGAGTTGCGGCGTATTTGAACAGCAGCACCAAGGTAATTACTGTTACCGATATTGCCTGGCGTAGCCAATGGGCCAAAGGCCGATACATTACAAAACACCCCTTTTGTTTGTGGCAAAAGGTCGCTGCCTGTACCATCATTATCGCTTTCAAAAGCCTCAGATTTTGAAACGTCTGCAATAGATGAGTCCCTTATAATTAATCCAAATTGCACACTCCCGCTAAAGCCGTTGTCGGTATCAAAATCATCATCCTGTGTTTTAAAGGCAATAAGGTATTTGCAATTTACGGTGCCTCCAAACCATTCGTAAGCATCATCTTTTGCATAGGCAACTTCAATATGATCAATGGTGGTACCACTGCCCACACAGGCCATGGTTAAAGCATTAATTTCCTGGTTGGGCAAAAATGCATAACCGGCATATTCAATTCTTACGTATTGTAACGTTCCTGAATTATCATCGTTAACGGGTGTTGGTGCAACAGCATCGCCAGAACCGGCAAGGCCATCACCAGCAGCGTTGTTAAAGCCACCTTCTGGTATGTATAAACCTGGCTTGCCACCATTACTGGAATTGATTGCAGCCTTACCCAGTAACTCAATACCACCCCAATCTCCAGAGGTGGGTGTTGTAGAAGCCGATGTAAAAATGATGGGCTCTTCCTGCGTACCAATAGCAATTAATTTAGCACCACGCTTAACTATTAAAGCAGCAGTGTTGGTACCTGAATAAGCACCTTTAACTGTAGCACCTTTTTCTACCGTAAGTGTTACGCCTGCATCAACATATACAAGGCCGGTTATAATATTATTATCAATTGCTTTAAGCGTGGTATCTTTTGTAACATGGTCTTTTAATGTTACTGTTTTACCGGTGGCAGTACCTCCGCCTGTTGATGGCTGCTGAACGATAAATGGTTCGCCATCGGTTTCAATTTTGCGGCAGGCCGAAATACTTATTGAAGTAATTGCTGCTACATAAAAAAAATACTTTTTCATATTTGTCTTGTTTTAAAAAGCCTGTTTGTTATAATGAGTAATTGAATGTTAAGCTAAAGGTTGTTCCAAAAACCCTGGTAAAGCGGTAGGCATCCTGGTCTTTTTGAAAGCTGGTATTATCATCTTTGTTTTGGTAGAAGTATTGCTTGCGGTTAAAGATATCAGACACATTTAAACGTATCTCCCCTTTGCCGGCAATAACTTTTTTGCCGATCTGAAAATCCAGTACAGGCCTTGGTGCCTCCCATATTGCAGGGGTACCACCGCCACCGGTATTCGGTACATCACCCACCAGGTAAATCCTTTTGCCAATCTGGTTAAATAATACGGTTGCATTTAAGCCTGCCTTTTCAAGATCGTATAATAAACCAAAATTTAAAAGATACGGTGACTGCCCTTGCAATGGCCTGCTGATGTTTATGCTTTTATCCTCTACCTTACTTTTAATGTAACCGGCGTTGGCAAGCAGGGTAAAGTTTTTAAACCCGCCGATCATATCAAGCTTCTTGCGCAATTCAATTTCGGCACCGTAAGCAGTTGCTTTTTCCGGGTTAAGATAGGTGAATATGGCACCGCCCTGTTGTAACACCTGTTCAATTGGCCTGTCGAAATTTTTATAAAAAACACCTAATGTAAATGCTTCCCCAGAGCGTGGGTACAACTCATAACGCAAATCAAAATTAGTTACTTTGGTGCGTTGTAAGTCTGGGTTGCCCTGTACTGCAGAGTTTAATTCAAAATCATACAAGGTTAATGCGGCCAGCTCCCTCTGCTCCGGACGGATAACGGTTTGCGAACCCGATAACCGGATATTGGTTTTGCCGTTCACTTTAAAAGTAGCGTTTAACCCCGGCAGGTAGTCTGTTTGTTTGGTGTTTTTAAACCTCGGGTCCCACTTTTTTACGGAGCCTAATAACTGGTCGTAATTTTCAACCCTTAAGCCCCATACAACCCTTAATTTTTCAGATAACTGGTTATCAAATTGCACAAAGCCTGCGTTTAAAATAGTGTTGGCCAGGTACCTGAAATTTTTATTATTGATGGAATTGAAAGAAAACAAATTGCTTTGGTTGTTGCCATCCCCAAAGTTGGATGCACTAAAAATTTCGCCTATGGGCAATTGCCTTAATGCCGCATTATCTTTTGTTAGATAATTTGCAAAAAGCTGTGCATCAAAAAGGCGGTCTTTAATCTGCAGCATGTAGCCGCCCTTAACAGTTTGCTTACGGGAAAATAAATTGTACGTATAAGAAACATCACCACCTGCGGTGTAGATGTAATCGTTTAATGTTTGATAGATGCGGCTGCCACTTTCCTGGGCTAACGAGTTGCCCACTAAAAACAGATAAGGATTTTGTGTTCCTGTGGGCCTTGTGTACTGATAACGTTTCTGGTCCGGGCTATAGCCATCCAAAATATTAAAAGCACCATACCATTTAAACTTTACTTTCTTAGCAATATTATGTTCCCCGGAAATTTGAGAAGTATAAAATGTGTTTTCCCTGAACCCTAACTCCCCACCTTTAACGTCATCACCGGATACATTATTTATTCCCGAACGCTGAATGCTGTAGTTATTTGTGTTGACGTTGATAATTGACTTTAAGGCAATCTTATTGTTATTATCCAACTGCAAAGAAAAACTTGCCAGTGCACCCACGGTTACTTCTTGTGTGTACCTGTCATCTGCATAGCTAAACTGCTGGCTGAACGTACCAACCTCCAGGCTTTGGAGCCTGTTTACAATATCGATAAAGCGGTTTGTTTTACTATAGTTAATCCCTAAAATACCGCCTATCTTTTTACCGAATAACTGCCCATTAAAGCCCCCGTTAATTTGTAACGAAGCATTGGGCGCTACGCTTGATGGGGTTGCTGCCCAGTTGTTGTTCAGTTGTTTTCCAATGGCATTTCTTTCGGCTTGTGTAGCGAGGTTAAACGCAGATTTTGTCCTGTAGGCAGCAGGTAAACTTCTTGCGCCATCGTCAATGCCCAGCCAGTCTGTTTTGCCGCCTTTGGTTTTATAAAAATCTTTACCAACGGTTTGGCTGTTAAAGCCCGTGCCCACCTGAATGTTGAGAAAATTTTTAGCAGGGATATCTTTTGTGTTTACCTGTATAAGGCCGCCCGCCCACTCGCCGGGCAACTCCGGTACAAAGGCCTTGTTGATCACGATATTGTCTATCATCTGTGCAGGGATGATATCGAAGGAAAATGTTTTACGGTCGGGTTCGGTACTCGTTAATAAAATACCATTCAGCATTGCCTGGTTGTAACGGTCTGCCAAGCCCCTTATTACCAAAAACCTTCCATCGATTAAACTTGCGCCGGGTGTACGCTTCAACACTTCACCGGTGTTTTTATCAGGCGACCTGCGGATTGCTTCGGCAGAAATAACGGATGCTACAGTATTAGTATTTTTTTGAAACGTAATTAAAGAAGCGGCTGTTTCTTTTCTTGAAGTTGTTGCCGCCCTAACCACTACTGCTTCTTCTGTTTTTTCACGCTGTGTTAGGGTAACATCCTGTGTGGTTACTGCGCCTGCCTTAACCTCAATATCATCCACCTGTTGCGTAACCCCATTGTAGGTAAATACCAGTGAAAGTTTGGCGGCGCCTTCAATTGATAAAGTATACCGGCCATCTATATCTGTGGATGTACCCCGGCTGTTTGCCTTATTGATAACCGAAACACCTGTAAGCGGCTGACCTGTTTTAGCGTCTGTAACCTTACCTTCAACCTTTGTTTTTTGGGCAAAACCGGTTAAAGAAAGCAGGATAAAAGTGGCAAGCAGTGGTAGCGTTCTCATGCAATTTTTAATTTGTGCAAAGAGAACTAAAAAACGTTAACCCCTGGTTAATGTAATATTAGCAAATTGTTACTGCTATGTTACCGTAATGTTACCAATACTATGGTTAGTTGTTGAGAAAGTTAACCAGGTTAACGATAGATGCCTCGTTAATCTCATTACTATTCGAAGAAAGCCAATTGCTTGCTTTGACCTCATCAGCACCAAATGCGGCTTTAACTGATTTCTTTTTCAGTTCTATGGTTTTAAAAGTCTTTTCTTTGGATGAATACAAAATGTATTTTTCAGTGTCGACATATTCATCATAATTATTGCCGTTTTCGGTAAGCCCGGTATTTACATAATTTGCTTTTACAAATTTGGTAAATGTCCTTTTATACAAAAGGTATTTTTCTTTGGCACCTGCCAGGTAAAGGTATAAATCCGGCTTTCCCTCAATGGTTATTTTTTGAAACACATACTCCTGGTCGTTATTTTTTAACACAAAGCCGGCGATACTGTCCATGTTAAGTTCAATAACATTTTGCTGGTCTTGTGTAAGCAAAAAAGTCCTGGACAATTTATCAAAATTGAATAAAAATTTATCATTTTTAATTTGGGCACCCGACTCATTGATTACTGAACCTGGCACCCATTTATCAAATAAATACCGCCTTCCCCTTGTAGCATCTAATGGCATAAATACCGGTAATGCACCGCCTGTATATATCCTGCCTGATCCTGCATTATAGTTAAAATTAGCAGCCATTGTTGGGCCATGCCCCCCTTCCTGTATACTATAAAAAACAGAAGGTGCTGAAGTAATATTTGCCCCCATAGTAAAATCCTGTAGTGTATGTGAAATCGCTTGCTGGTCTGCAAAAGTGGGTTGCCTGCTTGCGTTTACATCCGTTTTTGCAGACACAGAAACTTCTTTTAAAGATTCATTATTTTTTTTCAGGGTAACTGTTATGCTGCTGTTAGCCGTAATATTTATTTGTGTTGTAGTATAGCCTACGCTGCCCACCACCAATACAGCATCATCTTTTGCATTAATAGTAAACACGCCATACTTGTCTGTGCTTGCCCCATTGTTTTCCCCTTTAACTGTAACAGTTGCATACGGGATTGCCTTGCCATTTTCATCTTTTACAACACCAGATACCTTAGCGATACTATTAGTTTGTGCGTACACATTTATCAATGAAAATAAAAAAAGTAAAAGGGCTGATAATTTGTTAAGCATAGATAAAGTTTTATGTATTCGGGACTAAAGTTTTTGAAAGCGTACTAATAAAAAACAGGTTTCAATAAATTGAAACCTGTGATAAAAATATTCTATTTTATGTCAGCCTGCTAACCTGTTAACAGACTTAACAAACGTTTATTGCTTAACAAAAATATCTGTAATATTTCTTCCAGAACCAGCACTATTATTATAAGTGAAATTAAAAGTATATTTTTTCGCAATCGGATCTGCTAAGATTATTTTTGGTCCTGATGTAATAGTTATGCCAGCAGTCACAACACTTGCAGGATCAAAACTCACTTGAAAGTCACTTAACACACCTGCAGTATTGGTAAACGTCACTACATATTTAGTACCGGTCCCACTTTCCACACTAATTGTTGTTGGATCAATTGGGGCAAAAAGGGCAGGGCTTACATCAAGATCGAATGCAGGTGAACCAGTTCCTGCACTATTATTATATCGTATCCATTCCTGGTTGTAATTACCAGCTATAGGATTTCCAATAGTATGAAAGTATACTGTTGAGAAATTGCCGCTGATACCTTGCCCTTGTGCATCTTTAATGCTGATTGCAGCCATATAGTTTTTAGAGGGGTCAATTTTGTCGGGATAGAAGGTAATGTAAACTGTATCCAAAGCTTGCCCCGCTTTAATTATCCCAGTTTTGGTTTTAAAGGAGTAAGTAGAATCTGGTAGGGCGTCGTACTTTACCGGGCTTGCCGGTTGTGCATTGTATGTTGTACGTGCTGCATCATCATATGCTAGTGTAACGGTAACATCATTGGTAAACAATTTTCCATTTGTGTTTGCCACATTAAGAACGATAGGCAATATAATTGGGTCAGTTACACCAGCCGTTAAAACAGCGCTCTGGCTAAAATTTTCAAGACCACTATAAGGTATTTCTATAAACGTGCCGTTATTTTTTAACCCTACACTATTAATCGTATCGTCCTTTAAACAACTGGTCAAGGCGGCAGATAATAAGATGATTGCAGTTAATATTTTTTTCATAATTATAATTTTATTGGTTTATGGCATCCAGAAAATCTTGGATGTAATTGCATTAATAGTTCCCTGCTTATTTACATTGTCTTTATTGTAATTGTATTCAGATGTTGGATACAATAACCTGTAAGGTATATGAGGTGCCGTAGTACCCGGATAAATAGACACCGGTAAATCAGTGGGATAACCTGTCCTTCTCCAATCACTCCAGGCTTCTAAAGGATCATAAGAATTTAACGCAGCCCATTTCTGCAAAATGATTGTTTTTATTTTGTTAGCTGATGTTACAAAATTTACATTATCACTTGGTTGAGCGGTATACAAAGCTGCCCTTGTAGCATAGGATGCTGCCCCTAATAACCTGAACGATTCAGCAACCGCAGATTGATATGTTGCAGCAGGATCTCCGGCCAACAAACCCAGTTGC
This sequence comes from Ferruginibacter sp., assembly GCA_965249755.1. Taxonomy (GTDB): domain Bacteria; phylum Bacteroidota; class Bacteroidia; order Chitinophagales; family Chitinophagaceae; genus Ferruginibacter. Next base: position 3,778,017 of record CBDFMT010000004.1, on the reverse strand, counting down.
ATCGCTTCTGTCTGTAAGAACAAACTTTCTGTAGAAGAAAAAATTACAGAGCCTTGTACGGATGATTTTAAAAGCCCGGAATCCTGCGTTTTACCCGCTTTATTTCCGCCTATACCAGAGATCACAGCATTGGTTTCCAAGCCATCCGTACTACCAAAGGCACGACCTGCAATAGGGCCACCGCCTGATGGGGGCGTATAAAAAAGGCTAAGCCTTGGATCATTATTCTTCTTATAAAAGTTTACTGCATAAGAGTTCGCCCTGAAATAATCCGCATTACCACTTAATGCGCCTGTAGGGGTAAAGCCTATATCCTGCCATAACGGGTTTTGCTGGTTTCCTGCACCACCAAGATAACCGGGCTGAATTGTTGCATCTGCATTTGCACCAATAAAACTTGCGGCTGTTAAACCTGTAAGGCTTGATTGGATGTAAGCAGGGCCGCCTGCTGCCTTTGTTTGGTTCATTAAAATTTTCAGCTTTTCCGTTCTTGCGAATGTGATCCACTTTGTCATGTTGCCACCAAACATAATGTCATAACCACCAGGGTTATCCGAAGCTGTTGTTGCCCCGTTGATTAAAACAACGGCTGAATCCAGTTGGTTTACCAGGCTTTTGTAGATGCTTGCCGCATCGTCATACATAGGAGAATTGATGCTGCCGGCTTGTAAAGCAGACGTATAAGGAATATTATTGTAGGTGTCTACCAACCTTTGAAAATGTACGGCTTTCATAATCCTCGAAATGGCAACATAATTTGCACCTGTGGTGGCAACATTGGCACCATAGCTGGTTTCAATGGCCTGATAATTTGCCAGCGTAATATAGGTATTGTCCCAAATGGTAGAGCCAAAATCAGTAGTTAGGTTATAAGTCAATAGCGCACTGCTTGGGATATAACCGCCACTAACCGTCCAGTAGCCCATATAAATGTTAATCAGATCATTACCACCTGTAGAACCACCTTGATTTCCGGTAATTAAATCACCGGAAGATTTTAATGCAGACGACAATATAAATTTCGAATCAATAGAAGACGGTACGTTCGGATTAACGTTGAGGTCCGTTGTAATTTTTTTACAACCAACTGACCCCAACAACAAGACTGTTGCCGTTATGGATAAAATTGATTTTATTTTTTTAAGCATAGTATTATTATTTAAAAGCTTTATAATTAAAAAGTTAAGGATAGCGTAGCACTGAATACCCTTGTTGGGGGTGCTTGGTTTTCTGATGTTCTTCCTGCGGCATTGCTGGTATCCTCACTAAATTCCGGATCAGTCCACAAATTGCTCTTTGGACGGAACATTAAAAGATTTCTTCCTGACAATATGATAGAACCGCTTTTAACTACCTTGCCATTACCCAATAATTTGTTGGGTATTTGATAAGCAATAGCTACTTCCCTTAATTTCCAGGCATCTGCACTTGTAATGTAGTTGGAACCAACAGAGCGGTATAACCCTGGCCAGAAGTTAAAGTTGCCATCGTCTGTAGTAATGTTGGTGTTAGGTATAGAGTTCTTATTGCCATCCAATGTAACTGAATTAGGGAATACAAAACGCTGACGGTTAGTAGAAGCACTTGTAGCGCTTATACCTGTAAAGTCAGTGTATTGTCCGATAGCATTAAAAATTTTATGCCCCCCACGATAATCAACAGTAATGTTGAAAGTGAAGTTTTTCCAAACCAAATTGGAAGTAAGGCCTAAAATATATTTAGGTGTAGCCTGCCCAAAAATCTTTAAGTTAGGGTCCCTGCTCGGGTTGCCGGTAACCGCATCAACAATAACCCTTCCTTGTGCGTCCCTTAACCAGTCACGTGTTTCAATTACAGGAAAGGCTTGCCCTACCACCGCATATGCGTTTGCATTTGCGCCGCCAAGTTGAATGGAAGTGGCACCACCACTGATTTTAACCACTTCGTTTTTATTGTAAGTATAGTTTGCATTAACATTCCAGCTAAGATTTCTCGTTTGAACAACTGCCGTTTTTAATTCAATACCAAACCCGGTATTTTTAACATTAGCCGCATTTAATAATGCCGCATATGCCCCGGAAGCAGATGATGTGCTTGCCTGAACAATACCGTCCGTCAATTCTGAACGGTAACCTTCCAATACAGCATTTACCCGTCCATTAAATAAGCCAAATTCAAGCCCTACTTCGTTCTCAGTAACTTTTTCTGGTTTTAAGTCTGGGTTAGCAACCAACGTACTTTGATTAAAACCACCCAAGCTTCCAAATGGAAAACCGCTGCCTACATTAAATGTTTTGTTAATCAGGTAAGCACCATCTGCTATGTAAGCGGATCCTCCGCCTAATGCAGAAATATTACCTGTAACCGAATGGGCACCTCTTATCTTAAGATAATTAAGCACTTTGCTTTTGCCTTCAGCAATGGATGGTATAAGATCGCTTAAAACAATTGCAGCATCTATATCATAGTATGGAATGTACTTATTTTTATCAGATAGCCTTGAGTCTATATCTGTTCTGTAAGAACCATGGACTGTAGCAAAAGATTTGTAGGTAAGTGCAGCATCCCCGAAGAAACCTAATTTATTGGCCTCCCGGTTAAAGTTTACACCTGTACCACCAAGGTTAGGTGTTCCGGAAATGTTATTGATATTATATACCGGAACAATTAAAGAAGAAGCACCTGTATAAATTCCTGAAATTTTATTATCGATATAAGTCGCACCAGCAGTGGCTTTTACGGTAAGGTCATTAATAATTTTGTGGTTAAAAGTTGCCAGTAAATCTGATGTAATCAAAAAGTTAGAATAGTTTGAATTTACATAAGATGCAGCAGTACCTGCAGTGCCGGCTGATTGTGCCAAAGATTTTGGAGATTCTAAAACTGTGTCAACCCCGGTACCATTTGGATTGGAATACACCACCCTTCTATCAGTAATAGCATAGGTAGAATAGTTTATGGGGTTTGATTTAAATTCATATTTACTGTTCAAACTTGTAATAGCCATGCGGTAAGAAATACCGAAAGACTTACTCGGCTTAACACTAAACATTACATTACCGGTAAGGTTGTTATCGGTTGTAAGGTTTCTTGTATTGTCAATATCCCAATAAGGGTTATGAAAATAATCATTGTAAAAACCATTAACATCTGCAAATTTATCAGTCGCCCAGTTTTTTAGTTTGCTTAAAGGAACATGTGCCGGGGTATTTAACACATTGGAATATACTGTACCGGTGTTGGTAGTATTGGTATATTTATTAGTGTAAGAAACGCTGTACACTGCTGAAAATATCCCGTAAGTTTTAGAACCACCTACCCTGAAAACATCCCTGCGGCCTTTATCGCCTGGCATAATTGCTTTAGTACTGATATCCTGTGCACTCAGGTAAAAACTACTGGTTTCATCACCGCTTGCAAACGACACATTATTTTGCGTGGTGATACCGGTTTGGAAGAAATCCCTTTTTTGATTTTTGATGGCACTGTAGGGTACCATCAAAACACTTCCATCAGCAGTAGGCCTTCCCAACGGGACCATGGCACCATTAAAACGTGGGCCATAGCTTTGGTTTTCGTATGGTATATATGTAGAAAGATCATTGAAATCATTCACAAACTTTTCACCACCATTACTGCCAAATTCATTTTGCAATTTTTGCATGTACGATAGTTTTTCAATCTGCAGGGTTGTAGATGCAGTAAGGCTGCTTCTGCCCCGTGTACCTTTTTTTGTAGTAATAATCAACACACCGTTTGATGCATCCGAACCATATACCGCAGAGGCACTTGATCCTTTAAGAACGTTGATGCTTGCGATATCATCCGGATTTAAGGTATTGATATCATTGTAAAAAATAGCGCCATCCACAACCAACAATGGTTGGTTATTTCCGGTTAATGAACGGTTACCACGAAGGGTGATACGTGTAGGCGCAAACAAACCATTGTTGGTGGTATTTATCTGCAGGCCTGCTACTTTTCCTGTTAAGCCATTTGCCACACTTACCGGCTTTGCAACGTTTAATTCTTTTGATTGAACTGCAGTTGCGGAGTAGCCAAGTTCCCTTGATTGTTTTTGAACACCAAAAGAGGTTACCACCACTGTGCTTAACTCATTAACATCCCTTTTTAAAGAAACATTTACCGTGGCATCGCTGCCAACAATAATTTCTTGTGTTGCCACACCAATGCCACTAAAAACTAATTTGGCACCAGACGAAGCAGATATCTGGTAATATCCGTTTGCACCTGCTGCAACACCTGTTTTAGAACCTTTTACTTTTACAGTGGCACCTTCAACCGGTGTGCCTTTATCATCTGTAACGGTGCCGGAAATTACCCGGCTTTGCGAAAATGCGAATACTCCCAAAAGCATCAGCATTGTAAGCAAGGGAAAAATTTTTCTCATGTGAATTTGTTTGTTTTGATTACTTTTTAAAAAATGCCAATATAAATTCTCAAAGGGGAAATTTAATATTTATTTAACGATGACCACCTAAAGAAACGATTAGCTGCGCTGACTACAAAATGTTTGTTAAATTTTTGAATAATTTTTAATTTAGGCATTATATTTTTTTGGAGAAAAAAATAAATTCTATTTACAATTAGTGGAAAATCTTTTTAAAAAATTAAAGAAAGAATGGCATTCAAAAGAAATTTATCAAATTATTGGATTGGAACAATAAGGTTTTTGAACAAAATTTATTTGCAACAAAGTGTTCGTTAAAGATTGAAAAAAAGTGGCATGTTAAAGATTGCATATCCCTGTTTTTTTAATACCATAAGTACAAACAAATATTTAAGGATGGCGAATAAAAATATATAAGTAAGCTGCATACATATTTTTTTGGCATAAAAAATATATAGCCTAAGGCTGCGAAAAAGCAAAGTTTATAGCATAAAAAAAGGTTGCCCTTCAGGCAACCTAAAATATAATCCTTATTGAAAAATTACTGTAAAGTCAGTACCTCATTTACCTGCCGTAATGCCCCTGAACCATTTAAGTAACCAAAATGCAAAGTGAATGTTTTTGTTGAGGGATCATAGGAACTTGTTCCCCTTGAAGTGCCCTGGGCTATTGAACTTGGCGAACCTCCCGAACCAACAGTTGCAGGATCTGATAAAACTTTTACCAGGTAAGGCGGGGTGCCGGTATTAACAATTTGCAGCGCCATCGTATATCCTGACCCGGCATCGCCAAGCTGGCCACTTATGGTAGTTGCATTTACAGTTTGAAAAGGTATGTTGCCAGTTACAGCAAAGGAGTCGAGTATTCCACTGCCTTCTGTTCCCCCATTATACCTAACCCTTGCCCCGGTGCCGGTATAGGTGCCTGCATAAATGCTGGTAAGTTTTACAAGGATAATCGCAGTATTCAGGTTACTGGCTATCTTGGCCCCTTGTGCATCACTGATCAATATCCCTATTCCTTGCTGTTGGGTGAAGTCAATTTTATCGCCTGCCAAACTGATCTTAACGGGTACAATTTGCTGACCTGGGCTTATAGTTATTTTACCGCCGTTTTGCACCGTGTATAAAGATGGATCTAACTGATGATAGGTTGTGGCAGGTGATTGTGCATTATTAAAGCTATCGAGTCCGGCACTGTATGGCGTTAAGGTTAACGTTACTGCTGAGTTCAAAGTTAAACTTGCAACAGATAAAGTAACCTCAATGGTTGTTGAATCCTGTGGGGTACCTAACACAGATGCAATGGTTGCCACCTGGTTAAACCCTTTGTATTGAAAGCTCACCAATGCAGGGCTTTGCGAATAATCTTCTGTGCCGGGGCGGTCTTTTAAACAAGACGTCAGGCATACAGTTACTGCAATTATCAATAAAGATTTTATAACTAAAAGAGGATTGTTGTGTTGATGATATTTGATTTTTTTCATTCCAGGTTATTTTCAGTGATCTATAATTTTATAGCGTTTGCCCGTTGTTATTTATCCCAAAAAATGGGTGTATTAAACAAGTCTGCCGTTGTTTGCGTGGGCACATTTGCAGCATTGGTATTTAGTTCTGTTTGTGGATATAAATACCGGATAGGAATTTTTTCCTGGACATGGCTTGCTGCTTTTGATAACCCCAATATTGTGGATACCGGAAAACCAGTACGCCTGTAATCTGTCCATGCTTCCACCCAATTAATGCTGTTCATCGATGCCCACTTTTGTGTCATGATCAGTGCGATCTTATCTGTTGCGGCAGCCCAGTTTACATATTGCAAAGAAGTTGGCGTGGTTAGCAGCCCGTTTCCAGCCAGGTAATCTGCTGCGTCTGCAGCATCTGCCACAGGGTCGTTGTCAGGGTCGAGATAAATAAAATTCTGTGTTACTGCAGACTCATAAAGTGGCTGTGCAGTCGCCCCCGGCAGCCATCCCCTTTGTGCGGCTTCTGCCTGTATAAAAAGGCTTTCAAAATCAGACAATATCAATTGGTCCTGGCTGGCAGACTTTGCGGTGCCACCGTAACCCCCACCTATAGCCGAACTTTTTGTATTTACCACTGCATTGGGGTCGCCATCGTAATTGCCTACAACGTTGTAACTGCTTACCGGCACATAAAAACTTATTTGTCTTTCATCGCCTGTGCTGATGTAAAAATTTACCGCATAGGTATTTGCCCTGTAATAAGCAGCATTATTGCTTGGCCCTGTTGTGGTATTAAAGTTTCCGAAGAAGGGGCTTATCTGGTTGGGCGAATTGGCATAGCCTGGGTTGACAGATGCACTTTGATTAGCGGCAATAAACCCTCTTCCATTTGCAGTAATTTTTTGTATTTCTGTAGCCCGGTAGGTGTCATCAATAACCCTGTACTCATGCAGCAACAATTTTAATTTTATGGTATTGGCCAGCTTAACCCATTTATCTAACCTGCTGCTTACAGAAGCACCCTTTCCCCTTCCAAACATAATATCATATTGGTCATCTGTTTTTGCTGTGGCTGCCGGTTGGTTAGCATAAAAATCTTTAGCATTGTCAAAATAAGTTACTGCACTATCAAGCTGCTTGATGAGGTCGTTATAAATGTCCTGGCCTTTATCATATTTAGGCTGCACTTTACCGGCAACGTCAAAAGCCTGTGAGTAAGGCACATCACCATACACATCTACCAGACTTGAAAAATGAAATGCCTTCATCGTTTTTGCCACACCAACATAAAAGGGCAATTTGTTTTGGATACCTTGCTTTTCGATATAATCGTAGCGGTTTAAAGTACTGAAGATATCGCCCCATTCAAAGTTGGTGTAATCATTAGGGATGGCATAACTTTCTGTTTGTCCGTCTGCAACATAGTTGCCACTTCTGGACCAATAACCCATCAGGTTATTCACCTTTAAAAAATCGTTTGCTATGTTATGGGCAGAGCCATCCAAAGCGGCAGATAATACAACGTTTGGGGTTACAGAAGTAGGCTGGTTTGGATTTTGGTTCACATCCAAAAAAGACTTTTTACAAGCACTTAAAATAATAATTATGGAAAGAAATAAGATTGTTGCTTTTTTCATACTACACTGTTTGATTCTTTAAATTAATAACACCTTTTGTTTAAAATGTAACCGTAACGTTAGCACCAAAAATCCTTGTGGGCGGCGTTTGCGATTCGTTGGTACGGCCTACAGCATTACCGTTGTTAGAGTTAAATTCAGGATCGGTATATTGGTTGGCTTTAGGCCTTAGCATAAGCATGTTCCTGCCCACTACACCAACAGATAATTTCTTTACAAAGCTGAGCGACTTGAATACTGATACCGGAAAATCATACGTCAGGCCAACTTCCCTTAACTTCCAAAACGCTGCACTTACCACAAAAGGGCTGCCTATATTGGTACCATAAATCAAATCGGGCCAAAACCCGTGGTTAGCAGTATTGCCACCGTTGTTTACTGCTACAGAGGTATTATCAACATACTTTCCGTTTTGCAGTATTACTGAATTGGGGTAGATAAAACGCTGCCTTCCATTTTCAGCAGAATGCGCTGAAACACCAGTAAAATCAAGGTTTGTCCCCAGTTCATTCATAAAATAATTTCCTCCCCTGTAATCTGCTACAGCAGAAAATGTGAAGCCTTTAAAATTGAGTGAAGTGGTAATGCCCAGGATATCTGTTGGATTTGTGTTGCCGAATATTGTAGCAGTGGGGTTAACCGTTGGCCGTCCCGTAACGGCATCAACAATTACCTTTCCAGAAGCAGGGTCCCTAATCCAATCATTGGCTTTTATCACCGGATAAGGCTGGCCTTTTATGGCATAAATGCCACCGCCCAATCCGTTTGAAAATGTACTTAGCTCTAATTCATCAACCCCTGCCAGCAATTCGTTTACAACATTTTTATAGTGGGAATAAGTAACGCCTACATTCCATAAAACATTACGGGTTTTAATGGGTGTAACCCTAAGGTCAAGCTCAACCCCACTGTTGGTAACCAAACCTGCGTTTACTACTTTTTGTGTAAACCCGGTTGCGGCAGATATTACGGCAGTAAGGCTCTGGTCCTTAGTTTTACTTTGGTAGTAGTCACCTGAAATAGTTATGCGGTTGTTTAAAAAACCCAGTTCGCCACCCACTTCAAATTCTTTTGTTTGCTCTGGTTTTATCAACGGGTTAAGATAGGTTGTTGACTGACTGTAACCCCCGGTAGAACCATATGGAAAACCTAAAGGCGGCACAAAGGGGTTTATTAACGAATATGCACCGTAAGGATTACCACCCAAATTAATGTTGGCAACCTTCGTAATACCGCCACGTATCTTTCCATAAGAAAGGATTTTGTTTCCCCTTAAAGCTGGTATGGCTTGGGTAAAAATAAAAGAAAGGTCTGCACCGGGGTACCCAAAATGCTGCTGGCTGGGATCAAGCACCGAGTTCCATTCATCCCTGTTAGACACATGCAGGTACAGGTAATTATTAAACCCGATAGTTGCATCTTCAAAAATGGAGTATTCCCGTTGTTTAAAAATGCCCTCACCATAAGTTGGTATCCCCAACACACTTCCAATATTGTAATCATTGGCAAATTGAAGGTTATCTCCCTGCAAGGTGATGTAGCGCTGATAACGTTGTGCAACATTATAACCCACCAGGCCCTTAAACGAGAACTTGCCAACACTTTTGTTAAAGGAAAGCAATAGGTCATTATTAAGCCTTTGCTCAAAAACGGTTTGATCGTAAGATGAAGGGGCAAGGTATTGCTGGGAGCTTGGTATATTGCCTGCCCCCTGCGGATCGGCTATTGCCCATGGCGCAAAGGTGATACCTGCCCTGGTATATTTAAATTGTTGTGTGCTTTGGGTTATACCTACCCTGTCGGAAATTGAAAGCCACGGTGTGATGGTATACGCAAGGTTTATGTTGCCGATAAGATCGTAATTGTTTGTTTTTCTTCTGCTGTTATTAATCGTCCAGTAAGGGTTTGTTGCATAGGCATTGTAGTAACTATTGGGGTTTGCAAACTTACTGGCAGGGTCTTTAAATTGGTCCAGGGGAATGTAAGAAGGCGTATTCAGCAATTCAAAATAAACTTGCCTGCCAGAGAAAACACCACCGTTTGTTTGGTTGTAACTTAAGCCTGCAACATCTACATTATTCTGGTTGTAAGAGGCACTGTAATCTGCCCTGAAGCGGCCATATTCCCGGGTGCCCCCAACACGGATATTGTCCCGGCGGGAAACATCTTTTGGCACCACCCCTGTAACATGTACATCCTGAAAACCCATGTAAAATGTCCCATGCTCATCACCACTGGAAAAATTAACATCAAACTGGTTGGTGACACCTTTGTTAAAGAAATTCCGGATAATATTTGGCTTTGCCGAATAGGTGGTAAACAGGGAATCGAAATGATCTACAGTTGTACCATCGGCTGCAAATACCGGGGCGATGGATACCAATATTTTACGGCCATCGTAAGCAGGGCCATAACTTTCGTTTTCATAAGGCACCGGGTTTACGGTACCATTAGGGTTTACATAACCAGCACCTGCGCTTTCACCGCCATAGCCCCCAAACCTGTTCTGCAGGCCGGGCAGGTAAGATACTTCTTCAATGGAAGTGGTGTTGCTTACCACTATGGAAGGCTTTCCTTTTGTACCATGTTTTGTAGTGATGATCAACACACCATTGGAAGCTTTGGAACCATATATTGCTGCTGCCACAGCGCCCTTAAGTGTGGTAACATTATCAACATCTTCCGGGTTTATTTTGGAGATATAATTAACGTCGTCAATAGGCACACCGTCTACTACTAATAAAGCCTGGTTGTTACCCGTTAGCGATCTGTTGCCCCTTAATACAATCCTTGTATTGGGGTTTACACCATTGTTGGTAAGGTTAACCTGTAAACCAGAAACCTTGCCGGCAAGGCCGGTGGATATATCCGTAACTTTTGCCTGTGTAAGTTCCCTTGTAGAAATTTTGGAAGTGGCATAACCAAGCTCCTTTGCCTGGCGGGTTTGGTTAAAAGCGGTAACTACAACTTCCTGCAGTTTACTATCATTTGAATTAAGCACAACATTAAGCAGGCCCTGGTTGCCTACCCTTATTGTGGTGGCCGTAAAATTTAATCCGCTTACCACTAACTGGTCGGTTGGTTTAGCGACGATACTAAAATTACCATTTTCATCCGCAGCAGTGCCTACATTACTGCCCCTTACATTTACAGATGCGCCTGGCACAGGGTCACCTTTAGCATCCAACACCCTTCCTTTAACTGTTGATTGGGCAAAAACAGTTGCAGCTCCAAAAAGCAAAATAGCTGCAATCAGCATTACAAGTTTTCTCATAAATTGTATTTAATAGTTTAGCAGTACCATCTTTTTCGATGGCATAAAAAGGTTACAAAATGTTTGGTTACTGGCCTTGGTTTTTTTGATTAGTGCTGCTTTGCCGGGGATTAATTTACAATAATAACAAGTGGTTTTTTGGGTAATTGTATTTACTGAACCTCACGTAAAAATGTTTAAATAAAAATGAAAAAAATTGTGCAGTTATGCTATTATTTAAAGACAGTTGTCATAGTAATTATCAGTTAGGTTTGTGTTATATCAAGGTAAAAAAATTAACAAATTTTATACCATTGAAAGTTTTATTTAAACCAAAAATAAATTTTCAGATAATTTTAATTGCACAACTTGCCGCCCTTAACAAATAGCTAACTTAACTGTGGAAATGTGTTGTGGAATTTGATTCCTGCCCCTAACAAAATGTCCAAAATTTTGTACATCTTTTTCACCGTATTTATTCGGGCAATTCCGGTTATTAACGATACGTTGTCAACCATAACATTTTAATCTTACCATGATGTTATCTAATTATTAATAATAACAAAGAAATTTAGCTTTTACCCAATAAGGCTATTTTTGCCAAAAACTTACTTATGGGACTTAACTCTGTGTTCAAGATATTTTTACCCAAAGACAAAATTTTTTACCAGCTATTTGAAAGTGTTGCAGAAGAACTTGTAAAAATGGGCAATAAATTAAAGGAGGTTGTTAACCAGCCGGACTTTGATAAGAGGGGCCAGTTGATACAGGAAATTGAAGACATGGAACATATCAATGATGATTACACCCACAATATATTTACTGAGTTAGGCAAAAACTTTATTACCCCATTCGACAGGGAAGATATCCATTACCTGGCATCGGCGCTTGATGATATTGCAGACTATATTTATGCATCTGCAAAAAAAATAAACTTCTACAGGGTAAACCCTAACGACACTGGTTTTTTAAAGATGGCAGAGTTGATATCTATTGGTTGTGTGCAGGTACACAAAGCCGTTACTGAATTGCGCAACATGAAAAACATGCGCCAGATAACAGATGCCCTTGTTGCTATTAACAGCATCGAAAACCAGGCAGATGATATTTTTGATATGAGTATTGAGCGTTTATTTGAAACTGAACCGGATGCAAAAGAAGTAATCAAAAAAAGGGAAATATACCAGGTTATGGAAATTGTTACCGACAAATGTGAAGATGCAGCTAATGTGATTGAGTCTATCATCGTTAAGTATGCATAACCCAAAAATCTAAATAAACCTGTATGGGTATTTTACTATTTGTCATAATATTTCTATGCGTTGCATTTGATTTTATTAATGGTTTTCATGATGCGGCCAATTCTATTGCAACCATTGTTTCCACAAAAGTTTTAACCCCATTGCAAGCTGTTATCTGGGCAGCCTTCTTCAACTTTGTAGCTTTCTTTATTTTTCATGATCATGGCGTAGCCAATACCGTAGCCAAGACGGTACATTCAGAAAGCATAACATTATATGTAATTTTAGCCGGCGTAATTGCAGCCATTATCTGGAACCTGCTCACCTGGTGGTATGGCATACCTTCTTCTTCTTCACATACATTAATTGGTGGTTTTGCAGGTGCTGCTATTGCCCATGCAGGGTTTACCAGCATTGATGCGGAAAGCATTTATAAAACACTCATTTTTATTGTACTTGCCCCTTTGATCGGCATGGTGATCTCCATCTTTATTACACTGGTAACCGTGCAAAAAAATTTTTGGCTTAAGATATCCATCATCGCAGTGCTCATTGGTGTATGTGTATTGTTCATACCTTTTAAAAAAGAATTTGAACGATGGGCTTTGCTGGGCCTTGGTGTTATCTTCATTGTAACTTATTTTATCAATTACCTCAAGGGCGAAAATGCCTATCGCACCGGCAATATGTTTAAACGCCTGCAATTGGTATCGTCCGCTTTTTTCAGCATTGGCCATGGTGGCAGTGATGCCCAAAAAGTTATGGGCATTATTACCGCAGCATTGGTGTACAGTAAATCGCATGGTGGTTATGGTGTAAACAGTTTGGCAAATATGCCGGATTGGGTACCGCTGCTTTGTTACACAGCTATATCTGCAGGCACCCTAAGCGGCGGTTGGAAAATCATTAAAACAATGGGCACAAAAATTACCAAGGTTACCCCGTTAGAAGGGGTATGTGCTGAAACCGCAGGTGCTATAACTTTATTTACTGCCGCTAATTTGGGTGCACCTGTCAGCACCACACATACTATCACAGGTGCCATAGTAGGCGTAGGTGCTACCAAGCGGTTAAGTGCCGTACGCTGGGGCGTAACCGTAAACCTGGTTTGGGCATGGATATTAACCATACCCGTTAGTGGTGTGCTGGCTGCAATAATTTACCAGGTGTTCAAACTATTTATTTAGATACAAAATCACCATTTTTTTGTAAAACATTATTATTAAAATCACCTGCCAAGTGGGTGATTTTTTATTTCTTTGCATCATGAAAAAAATACTTGTTACCGGCGGTTGCGGTTATATCGGTTCGCATACTATTGTAGACCTTGTGCAAAATGGATACGATGTTATCTCTGTAGATAATAACTCCCGCAGCCATCTGAGCATTATTAAATCGGCCGAAAAAATTTTGGGCAAGCCCATCAAAAATTATGTAACAGACCTTTGTAACCTTCAGGACACGCAGGTCATTTTTCAGGAGAATAAAGACATTACAGGCATCATACATTTTGCTGCTTACAAGGCAGTTGGCGAATCGGTGGAGAAGCCATTAATGTATTTTGAAAACAACCTTACCTCCCTAACCAATATTTTAAAATGTGCCGAAGAATTTAATGTACCGCATTTTGTATTCTCCTCTTCCTGCACAGTTTATGGCAATCCGGATGTAATACCTGTAACAGAAGAAACGCCACAAAAACCAGCCGAAAGCCCTTATGGTGCCACCAAGCAAATGGGCGAGGTTATTGTAAACAGTGCCGTTAAAAGCAGCAGTATTAATGCTATTTTACTTCGGTATTTTAATCCGGTTGGTGCACATCCATCTATACTTATTGGCGAAGTGCCTTTGGGCAAACCTGCTAACCTTGTTCCGGCGATAACACAAACTGCTATTGGCAAACTGCCTGCTATGCAAATTCATGGAAGCGATTATGATACTAAAGATGGCAGTTGTGTAAGGGACTACATACACGTTTGCGATATTGCACATGCCCACACGCTTGCCCTTAACTACCTGATAGAAGGCAAGAACACCAGCAACAGCGAAATTTTTAACTTGGGTACTGGTAATGGGTACACGGTTTTAGAGGTTATACATGCCTTTGAAAAAGTAAGTGGCGTAAAACTTAATTACGCCATGGGGCCTCGCCGTGCCGGTGATGTGGTGGCCATTTATGCCAACAATAACAAAGCTAAAACCGTACTGGGCTGGGACCCAAAATTTACCCTTGAAGAAATGATGGACAGTGCCTGGAAATGGGAACTTGCCCTGAAAAACAGTTAGGTGGCCTGGTGCAAATTGGTGGCCAAGGCATAGGCAAACTATTTTAAACTTATCTTTATACAACCGGTCTTACGATTGGTTTTTTTATTTTATACCTGCTTAATACTTATGACCCAACACTCAGACGACCAGGAATTGCTGCAGCAATTTAAAGAGCCCGCTACAAAAGAGAAGGGCTTTACCGCTATTATAAAAAAGTACCAGGAAAAATTGTACTGGCATATCCGCCGCATGGTGGTAAGCCATGATGATGCAAATGATGTGTTGCAAAATATGTTTATTAAAGTTTGGAATGCACTGGATAATTTTAGGGAAGACAGCCAGTTGTATACCTGGTTATACAGGATTGCCACTAACGAAAGCCTTACCTGGTTAGAGCAGCAAAAAAGAAGGTCATCTGTATCGCTAAGTGATGTTGAAAATGGGTTAAGCAATAAACTAAAAGCAGAGAAAAATTACGACAGCAATAAGATTGAATGGAAATTGCAATTGGCCATGCAGCAACTGCCGGAAAAACAAAGAGTGGTTTTTAATTTGAGATATTATGATGAAATGCCTTACCAGGAAATGAGCAAAGTGCTTGATACCAGTGAAGGTGCGCTTAAAGCAAGCTACCATCATGCAGTAAAAAAAATAGAAGACTACATACTAAATCATTAAACCTTCAACCCGGTAAGTGGTCTCACAAAAGCATGAAATTTAACAACGACATATTAAATGAACTGGAAACACTTAGTCCGTTGTTAGCCAATTCAAGCCGAAAAAATATTTTTTTTGTGCCTCCGGCTTATTTCGATTCTTTGTGTGATACTATTTTAATGTGTGTGTTGGAAGTACAGGATACCGTTTTACCTGAGATGGGCCCGGATATACCTGAAGGATATTTTGAAAACCTTTCTCATTCCATTCTACATAAAATAAAAATGCAGGGGCAAAATAATAAAGAGGATGAAACATTGCCTTTGTTTTTACAGGATAATAGAAGCATTAATCCCTTTGCTGTTCCGCAAGGTTATTTTGATAGCCTTTCCATTAATGTTATTCAAAAGATAAATAACGGTTTACCGGAGGAAGAAAATATTTTGCCGTTGATAATGCAAAATATTCAAAATAATAATCCTTATCACCTGCCGCAAGAAGGTTATTTTAATTCCTTATCGTCCCTTATCTTACAAAAAATAAATGATGGTGAAAAGGATGTAAGCAATGTTGAAGAAACGCTGCCTGCAATATTGGAAGGCCTGCATACTGTGAATGTTTTTAACGTGCCGTTATTGTATTTTGATAATTTACCCGCCAGCATTCTGGATAGGGTGAACAACCAGGATATGAACGCCATTGATGAGCTAACCGTGCTTTCGCCGATGCTGTCAGCTATCCAAAAGAATAATGTTTTTGAAACACCTGATGGCTATTTTGATGGGATAGTTCCTGGAGTTTTACAAAACGCAAAACCTGCAAAAAGCAGGGTGGTACCCATGTTTGGCGCTTCATCTGTTTTTAAATATGCGGCTGCGGCAATAGTTACCGGTGCCATGGCTTTTGGTATATACCAGTTTGCAAACAAGCAAGATGCGGCAAATACAACTGCTGTGGCAAAAATGGACCCTGTTATTGAAAAGGGAAAATCAATGGATGAAGTACAGTTTAATAATACACTCAACAACCTGAGCGGCGATGACATAAGCAAGTACCTGGAGAAAAATATTAAGGAAGAAGACATGGCGCTTTTATCTGCTGATTTGGAAGAAAAAGAACTTCCGGAAAAATATGATTACCTGCTTGATGAAAAAACGCTGGACAATTACCTTGATAAAATTGAAGTACAGAACTAAACCAAAAGAGAAAAAATGAAAAGATTATTTATACTATTAGTTTTTATAACCATGGCCGGTTTGGCCAAGGCGCAGGAAGAAATACCTGCCGGAAAAAAGCAGGAAGAAATTGAGGCCCTTAAAGTGGCTTTTATAAGTAAGGAGCTGGCACTTACGCCAACAGAAGCACAACAGTTTTGGCCGCTTTTTAACCAATATTCCCAGGAGCTAAAATCTACAAGGGTAGATAACCAGGGTGATGTTTTAGAAAGGGACGAAAAGGTATTGAACCTGAGAAAAAAATATAAAGATGGGTTTGTAAAAATATTGGGGCCGCAACGGGTAAACAACATGTACAGCGCCGAAGGAAAATTTAATCAACTCCTGATTAAGGCATGGCGGCGACAAAATAATTTACAAAACAAACCTAACAGGCCTTTGCTGAGAAGAAACCAATAATCATTTTTTGCCCTGATGGGCTAACACTATCAGGCAGCATTTTATGGCAGGCTTTAAAATTCGTACACCGGTGTTTTAATATCATGGTAAAAAAGAAAAAACCATTTTTCTTTTTGGCCCTGCTCCCACCATTGTTGTCTTAGCTGCATACATTTTTGTCCGTCATAATCATACTTGGCTACAAAGCGGTTTTTCATTTGCTGTAACTGCGGTGCAACATCGCCGCCAAAAAAAACTTTTTGCCCATCTTCCTCTATCCAAAAAACCTGGTGAAAAGGGCAATGGGCGCCGGTTACCTGGTAAGTGATGTAACCATCAATGTTACCGTCCCCCTCTGTTAATATTACTTTACTTGAACCCTGCAGCATATCAAAATCTTCCTGCACATAGGAGGTATTATTTTTATCCAGCCCGAAAGCAAGTTCATCTTTATTCACATAATAAACAGCGTTCGGAAAACTTAATGTTTTCTCTTTTACATCATTTTCATAGGTTATGCCGCCTGCATGGTCCTTATGCAAATGGCTCAATAAAACTTTTGTAACACCGGCCGCATCTATTCCATTTGCTGAAAGCAACTCATGGATAAGGGAGCGGTTTACCCCATAAAAACCAAGGCCTGTATCTATCAAA
This sequence comes from Ferruginibacter sp., assembly GCA_965249755.1. Taxonomy (GTDB): domain Bacteria; phylum Bacteroidota; class Bacteroidia; order Chitinophagales; family Chitinophagaceae; genus Ferruginibacter. The sequence continues at coordinate 3,760,839 of CBDFMT010000004.1, read as the reverse complement.
ACAACATCCTTTTTTGTAACGATGCAGAACGGCTGTACCTCTACCAGAATACTTCCAACAGGCTTTTGCTGAAGGTTGTCACCGGTTTTAAATGGTACAAACTTTTTTGTTTTATCAACAGTATAAGCACCTTCACTTAGCGGTATTATTTTCATTGATCAGGTTTAAAAATTAGCGCAACACCATTTGCCGGTCTGCATCCAGCTTAATGGCAACAAATAATAAAATGGTAAACGTTAGCAGGGAAGATCCGCCATAACTCAGCAGGGGCAAGGTTATGCCAGGAGATGGTGCTATGCCTAACGTCATACAAACATTTAACGCCACATGAAAAAATAAGATGCCTGCAACGCAGTAAATGTAAACCCGGCTAAACGTACTCCGCTGCCTTTCTGCCAAAAATATAAGCCGTAGCATTAACCCAAAATACAACAACATTAAAACGGTGCTGCCCACAAGGCCAAAACTTTCACCAACAGATGAAAATATAAAATCTGTGTTTTGTGCCGGCACAAATTCGCCCCTTGTTTGCGTGCCTTGTAAAAACCCTTTGCCCCAAACACCACCACTGCCAATGGCAATTTTGGATTGTTTTACATTATAGCTTTCCACCTTTTCACCGGCACCTTTTTTTACGGTACCCAGTTTAGAAAACTCTTTTTGTATTTCAGCTTCCCTGCCCTTCGATTTAAATTTATAATCATCTATACCAAAGGTGGAGAAGATGCGTACCACTTGGTGTGGCTTTAAGATTTTATCAAACAAAGCCGGCACTAAAAATTTTTGAATGCCCACACATAATATCCATGCACCGGCAATTACAATTAAAATATTTTTATCCCTTTTGATCCGTTTTCTAAAAAGGTAGGCAAAATACCCGGCAATAACACTTAACACAATAAACAAGGAATTGGGCGGCACCACAATACTTGCAATGATGAGGATAACCAAAGAGAATAAAGACAACGGGTAAACAGCAGGCAGGCCTTCCCGGTAAAAAGCAATACCGAATGATAGGTATACGATTGCTGCCCCGGGTTCTTTTTGCAGTATGGATAAAATAGCAGGCGTAAAAGCAATGGCTGCAGCAATAAGCTGCGACCTTGGTTTGGTAAAATCTGTTTCAACTACAGATAAGTATTTGGCCAATGCCAGGGAGGTGAATATTTTACAAACTTCTACCGGTTGCACATTCATAAAACCCAGTGATATCCAGCTTTTGGAGCCACCAACTTCCCTGCCCACTACAAAAGTCGCTAAGATTAATAATACCCCAAATGCATAACCAAGGTTAGCAGTTGCCGTAAAAAATTTACTGTCGGTTAGCAGGATAACCGCTGCCACAATAAGGCTTGCGAGAAAGAAATATAACTGCTTGCTGTATTCTTTTTTAAAACCTAAAAAATTTTGTAAAACCTTATCGCCTAATTTATACTCCACCGAAAAAATGCAGAGCAAACCAATAGCTACTAAAATAAAGTACAGCCAAATCATTAGCCAGTCTACCCCTTTTCCTATCTCCGGACTTTTTTGATACATTACTAAATGGTGTTAATTTTTTACAGTGTCTTTAACAGCAGGCCTTTTCTTTTCAGCTGGCAAAACCGCTTCAGGCTTAGTTACCGGCGGGTTGTTATCGCTGTCTTTCTTAGGTACATTATTTTTTAATGCATTTTCCTTTTCTGTTTTAATCCTGTCCATTACATCGTTTTCATCATCCTGCTCTAAACCAACAGTATCTTTAATCACACGCAAATAACCCTTGGCGGCCAAGTAGGCACTATCCTTTGAATGCCGTACAGAATCCTGCCTTTTTATTTCTACGCCGATCCTTTCAGGTATCAGGTTAAGGTTTGCCAATTGCTCCAGCCTTTCCAGCCTTGCCTTATCTGTTATGGAATCTTTTAAATATTTTTCTATCATCAGCCCTACAATTGGTGCAGCATAAGTACCTCCAAAGCGGCCACTGTTTTCCACCACACACATAATGGCAATTTTAGGATTGTCCCTTGGGGCAAAGCCGCAAAAAAAGGCATGGTTAGGCTGCTTTACCAAACCAATATAATTTTCTACCGTACCTGTTTTACCACAAATAACAATGTCGGGTATTTTTGCGCCTGCACCGGTTCCCCTGTCAACCACACCCTGCATGCCATCATGTACGGCTTCAAAAATACTGTCGGGTATGTCAATGGCATTGTGCTTTTCGCTGAAGGGTTTCAGCAGGCCAAACTTATCACCACCTTCAATAGAGTCTACCACATGCGGTATTTTGTACCAGCCTTTATTAGCGATATAGGCCATTTCATTGGCTACCTGTAAAGGGGTAACATTTACTTCGCCCTGCCCGATGCTTACTGAACTGAAGTTGCAATAGTTCCACCTGTCTTCACCATACGTTTTGTCAAAATTAGATGGTGTTGGAATGTTGCCCCGTTTTTCTGAAGGCACATCTACCCCCAATTTATGGCCTAAGCCAAAGGCATACATGTACCTGTCCCAATTAGCAAGGCTGCTATCTGCGTTAGGGTATTTAGGGTTATTGATTACCTTTTGCATAACTGTTGCAAAGTAGGTATTATCAGATACCGTGATGGCACCCCGTAAATCGAAAGTGCCTTTATCCAAACATTTAGGCCTGCCGGTACCGCAACCATAAAAAGCACCTGAACAGCTAACCCTAAAGCCGGTATTGATAACGCCTTCATGCAAAGCTACCAGTGCCTGTAAGGTTTTAAAGGTAGATCCCGGAGAGTATGTTGCACTTACCGTTCTGTTTAAAAGTGGCAGTGCAGGGTTAAGGAACAAATCTGAAAAGTGTTTCCTTCTTTCGCTGCCGGTAAGATAATTTGGCTTGTACGTAGGCGCACTTACCATTGCAAGAATGCCCCCGGTTTTGGGGTCAACGGCTACGATTGAACCGAGTTTATTTTGCATTAATTTTTCACCAAGTTCCTGCAAGCCTATATCTAATGAAGTGTACATATTTTGCCCGGCAATGGCCGCTGTATCAAACTTTCCATTTTCCAATCTTTCTGTCAGCCGGTTTTTATTGTCCCTCTTCCAATACTCAATGCCCCGTTCGCCCATTAATGCTTTTTCGTAACTCCTTTCAATGCCCGTCATGCCGGCATAATCGCCGGATACATATCCTTCTTCTTTATGCTTTTTTAAAAAGTTGGTATCCACCTCTGCAGTGTAGCCCAGCACATTGGCCGCAGCATCGTAAGGATAACTTCTAACAGAACGTTCCTGTAAATAAAACGCAGGGGCAAATTTATACATCACCTCGTTGAGCATTGCCATTTTTGCGTCACTCAGTAAGGCTTCAAATATGGACGGCCTTGTCCTGCCATTTTTAATAATCAGGTCAATAACTTTTTTATTGAACTGCGTTGTATCCATATCCAAAATTTTACAAAGAGCAAAAGTATCTACCCCTTTTAATTTTGTTGGTGAGAGCATTAAATCATAGATAGTGGTATTTTGGAGCAGCACTTTCCTGTGCCTGTCAAATACAATTCCCCTGTCGGGATAAATTACTTTCCTGAATTTACCCTGGTCATCTGCCATAATTTTATACTTGGATGATACCACCTGCAAAGTGAAAAGCCTTGCTATAATAATGATGAAGATGAGGGCAAAAGAAATGCGGACAACATTTTTGCGGGACTGGTTAAAAACAGACAATTTTTATTACGGTTTTAAAATGATAATTATATTGGATGAGGTGAAAAGCAAACCATTTTACAGGTACAATTTCACTTTACGTTACCCTATGTTACTGCAAAGATAATTGACAGCCCAATGATTATTTTTCTTTTACAAAAAGAAAAAATCATCCTTACAACAATGGCATTTTTGTGCAAACCCTTAAATAGTATTGGTGCGGTATTTTTGTTTTCTTGAAAACAACAACTCCGTTACAATAATAAGTACAAGGCTTATCAGTGTTGAAAATAAGGTCTTCATTATAAAATCCAGAAAGCCGCCGAACTGAAATGCTTCCAGTAAAAAAAGCCAGGTATTGTGCAAAAATGTGAGCAGGCCGGCGTAAACCAGGTAAGGCATTATGCCGCCGAAACTTTTTAAAGATGGCTCTTCGTAATTGGTTTCTGCACCTTCGTGGGGTATAAGGAGGTTTATTAAGAATGGGCGTACATAGGCAATAAGCACACAGGCTGCTGCATGAAAGCCAGGGTTGTGGCGAAAACTGTCTAAGGCGAAGCCGAGCAAAAAAGCCAATATCATTTGGGTACTGCGGCTAAAACGAAAAGGCATCCAGATAATAAACAAAATGTAGATGTAGGGCGTAACCATATAATTAAGGTGCACCCTGTCGAGTATATAAAACTGCACCAGTATAAGCAGTATAAAACGAAGAATATTTTTAACCAATGTACTCATCCTTTCCGGCAGTTAGTTGTTTACTTTAGTTTGTGCTTTTTCTATCAATTTGTTTATTTCGCCACTTTGGTAATTATCAATAGCATATACATATTGCAGGTTATAAAAATTAGCAGTTGATTTAACCCTGATGTTAAAAGTATTGGTGCTTTTATCTGCCTCAACCTGGTCAACCGTTCCTATCATTAACCCATATGGAAAAGTGGTGGTTATGCCGCTGGTAAAAACAGTGTCCCCTTTTGCCACCTTCACGCTTTTTCTAACATTTATCATCGATAGATAATTGGGTTCTTTACCATCCCAAACTATTGTGCCACCGCCCTGCGGATCATTTTTTAAAAGGGCGTTTATTTTACTATCCTTATGCAGCAGGCTCATTACAACCGCATAGTTTTCGCTTACATCGGTAACGATGCCCACCACACCACTATTAGGGTCTATCACGCCCTCATCTTTTTTGATGTGTTGTGCAGCACCACGGGCTATAACGATAAAATTATTTTGTGCAGTAAAGGAATTGGATACCACTTTTGCAGACTGGTATTCCCATTGGCGGTGGTTGCCCAAAGTATCGTAGGGAATGGAATCTGTAATAATTTTTACAGAAGTATCGGGTACAGCAAAATTTTCTTTCAGTAGATTATGCAGCCGCTCGTTTTCCTTTGCAAGCTGCTGATTGGTTTTTTTTAACTGGAGATAATAGTCTACCCTGTTGTATTGCTCATTTACCCTGCCGGTAACTTCATTAATATAAACAGATGCAACGGCACTATGGTAGCGGTTATAATGCACTATCAGGTAAATACAAAATGCCTGTAAAAGCAGAAAAAAGATAAAATTAAAATAGCGGCGGACAAAAAGAAAAATATTACGCATGGAGCATTCCTCCAAACCCTGTTAACTTAGGGTTTTTTAATGGTATGAAATGAAGCAAAGTTTTCATAACAAATAACTTAATCACTTACTGGAAAGATGCACCCGGCTTGCATTAACGCATTACAAATGGATACCTGTCGTAGTTTTTAAGTGCTATGCCCGTGCCCCTTACAACACTTTTTAACGGGTCATCAGCAACGTGTACAGGCAGTTTTATTTTAGCAGCTATCCTTTTATCAAGCCCACGGAGCAATGCCCCGCCGCCTGTTAGGTATAAACCACGGCGATAGATATCAGCAGCCAGTTCTGGTGGTGTTGTTTCTAATGCTTTTAAGATGGCTTCTTCAATTTTAAAAATACTTTTATCCAACGCTTCGGCCACTTCCTGAAAACTTACCATCACCTGCTTAGGGATGCCGGTTACCAAATCCCGTCCATTAACCGGAATATCATCTGGCGCATTTTCAAGGTCTTTGGATGCAGCGCCAACCTGTATTTTAATCTGCTCCGCAGTACGTTCGCCAATCAACAAACTATGGTAGCGGCGTAGTGCCTCCATAATGTCTGCCGTAAATTCATCACCTGCAATACGTATACTCTGGTCGCAAACAATACCCGCCAAAGCAATAACAGTAATTCCGGTAGTGCCACCACCAATGTCGATAATCATATTGCCCACAGGCTCTTCCACATCAATACCAATACCCAAGGCTGCGGCCATTGGCTCATGTAATAAATAAACTTCTTTGGCACCTGCCTGCTCTGCACTATCCCTTACCGCACGCTTTTCAACTTCTGTAATGCTGCTGGGTATACATATCATCATCCGCCAGCTTGGTGCAAACAAAGGTTTTTTAGGATAGATCATTTTAATCATCTCCCTTATCATTAACTCAGCGGCATTAAAATCTGCAATAACCCCATCTTTTAAAGGGCGTACAGTTCGTATACTTTCATGGGTTTTTTCATGCATCATTAATGCCTTTTTGCCCACTGCTAAAATGTTTTTTGGATTGTTTCTATCTAATGCTACAATGGAAGGTTCATTCACAACAACTTCATCATTGAATATTATCAGGGTGTTTGCCGTGCCCAAATCCATAGCAATTTCCTGTGTGAAAAAATTAAAAAGGCCCATAATTTTGTGTAGAGAAAAAGGATGTAAGTAATGTTGGCAAAGTTGAACTAAATTATTTGAATTAACAATGACAAACCCTTTATTTTTCAACAATTTGCAGTACGTGCATTGCTGATGAAACTGTTGTCAATGCTTTATTCCAATAAATAAACAAGGCTGTTATTACCGTGGAATATTGTTTTTTATGATTGTTTGATAACGCCGGTGTAAACCCGGGGGCCAACCCCAAAAAATAGCACTTTAACGGAATTCAAAACCGATATCGTCCCTGTAATACATTCCGTCAAAATGTATTTGCTCAAGCATATAATTGGATTGTTCTGCAGCCTCTGCAATCGTATCCCCGAAAGAAGTAACCGCAACCACCCTGCCCCCGCTTGTAACCACATCATTCCCGTCCAGCCTGGCCCCGGCATGAAAAACGATAGTGCCTTCCAGTTTAGTATCTTCCAAACCAATTATAATTTTTCCTACTTCATGCTCGTTTGGATAACCGCCACTTACGGCCACTACCGTTACCACCGTTTTGCTGTTGGTAACAATGGTAATTTCGTTTAACCGTTGCTGTGATGTAGCAACCAGTATTTCTAAAATATCATTTTCAATCCGGGGGATGATGGTTTCTGTTTCCGGGTCGCCCAGTCTGCAATTGTACTCAATTACAAAAGGTTCGCCGTTAACATTTATAAGCCCGATGAAAACAAATCCTTTATAGTCCAGGGCTTCTTTTTGCAGCCCTGCTATTGTAGGCGCAATAACTTTTTCCGTAACCAGCTTCATATACTCCGCATCTACAAACGGTACCGGGCTAACCGCCCCCATGCCGCCGGTATTTGCGCCTGTATCCCTCCTGCCAATTCTTTTATAATCTTTGGCCTCTGGCAGCACTACATAATTTTTGCCATCCGTCAACACAAAAACACTTACTTCAATACCATCTAAAAATTGCTCCACCACTACCCTTTTGCCTGCTTCGCCAAATTTGGAGTGTTGTATCATTAACTGGAATTCGGCCAGCGCCTCAATCCGGTTATGGCAAATAATTACCCCTTTGCCTGCGGCTAAACCATCTGCTTTTAAAACGATGGGCAGCGCATGGTTACGTATGTATTCTTTGCCTTCTTCATAATTAGAAACATCAAACTCACGGTAGGCCGCCGTTGGGATATTATGCCTGCTCATAAAAGCTTTTGCAAAAGCCTTGCTGCCTTCCAGCTGTGATGCCTTTTTAGAAGGGCCGATAACCTGTACGTGGGATGTTGACGGGTGGTGCTTGAAAAAATCGTAGATACCTTTTACCAAAGGTTCTTCGGGGCCTACAATAACCATTTGTATTTGCTCCTCAATGCAAAGCTGTGCAAGCTTTTCAAAATTTGTAATTGCGATGGGAACATTTTTGCCAAACATTGCTGTGCCTGAATTACCAGGCGCTATAAACAACTGATCGCATTGTTTGCTTTGCTTAATTTTCCATGCTAACGTGTGCTCCCTGCCGCCGCCGCCAACTAATAAAATGTTCATCCGGTCTTTAGAATTTAATGGATATCTCTTTGGTGTGCGAATTTAATCAAGCCATTACAGTTAACCATAAAAATTTAAAGCCCCGGTGGTTGTTGTTTTTAATATTAGGTTTACCGGTTTAGGATTACTCAAAAGAAATTTGCTATTTTCAGCTAATAAACCATTTTCAGCAAACTAAAATTTCAATATGACTGACCAGGTAAAAACCGCCAAACACCCAAAAGGATTATGGGTACTTTTTAGCACCGAAATGTGGGAGCGCTTTAACTTTTATGGCATGCGTACCCTCCTCACACTTTTCCTGGTGAATTCACTGATGTTTAAAGAAGATTCTTCTTCTATTATTTATGGCGGTTTTTTGGGGCTGAGTTATTTAACCCCAATGCTGGGTGGGTTTATTGCAGACCGGTTTTTTGGCAACCGAAACTGTATTTTACTGGGTGGCTTAATGATGGCCTGCGGTCAGTTGTTGTTATTTTTTAGTGCTTCTGTTTTTGGGGGCAATATGGACCTTGCAAAAACATTGATGTGGTGTGCGTTGGGTATCATCATTTTTGGGAATGGTTTTTTTAAGCCAAATATTTCCAGCATGGTGGGAAGCCTTTATCCAAAGCAGGAAAAAAGCAAGCTGGACAGTGCCTTTACAATTTTTTATATGGGCATAAACATAGGTGCTTTTTTAGGCCAGTTTATTTGCCCCTTTGTAGGCGATATTATTGATAAAAACGGCGTTAGGGATATCCACGCTTTTAAGTGGGGGTTTTTAGCGGCGGCACTCGCCATGTTTACTGGCTCGGCGATGTTTTATTTTTTAAAGAATAAGTATGTTGTTACGCCAGAAGGTAAAGCAATCGGCGATTTACCATCTAAAAATGTGGCTTCCGATTTTGAAGAAGGCGAATCACAAAAAGCGAATTTTTCTTCTACATCTTTAATTATAGCAGCTTTTGTTTTTATCGGGCTTGGCTTTATTATGCATTATGTATTTGGCCAAAATGTTATTTACTCTATTATTTATGGCAGTGGCTTAACCCTGGCGGGATTAATACTAACCGATAAATCCTTAACCAAAGTTGAAACACAAAGGATCATCGTGATTTACATTGTTTCCTTTTTTATCATCTTTTTTTGGGCGGCATTTGAGCAGGCAGGTTCTTCCTTAACTTTTATTGCCAATAACCAAACTGACCGTAATTTTTTTGGGTGGCAAATGCCACCTTCTATGGTGCAGATATTTAACGGCTTGTTTGTAGTGGCACTGGCTATTCCATTCAGTATGTTCTGGGATTATTTACGCAGCAGGGGCAAAGAACCCATATCACCCGTAAAACAGGCTGCTGGATTGGGTTTGATAGCATTGAGCTATTTGATTATTGCATATAATGTAAAGGGGTTGGGCACCTCCGGACTACTGTCTGTTAAGTGGCTTATACTTCTATATTTTATTCAAACTTGTGGTGAGTTATGCTTGTCCCCAATCGGTCTGTCGCTGGTAGGTAAATTATCACCCAAAAGATTTTACAGTTTGTTGTACGGCGTTTTCTTTTTATCAAATGCATCTGGCTACGCACTTGCCGGTACATTGGGTTCGCTGGTGCCACCAACAGGCGATAAGTTTAAAAAGGCACAGGAACTTGGGATAAACCTGCAAGACATCCTCGATAAGAAAATTACACCTACAGCAAACCAACTGGCCGAATTAAACAAAAGCCAGATCAATACAGAATACCCGGTATTTGCTGGCTTTCAGGTGCATAACCTGTTTGAATTTTTTATGGTATTTGTTGTGCTCTGCGGCGTGGCTGCCATCCTGCTATATGCGCTAACACCGATGCTTAAAAAGATGATGCATGGGGTAAGATAAAATTTCAAAACGGAAACCAATCTCTAAATAAAATCCAAATGGTTGTTTTTGGAACCTAATATCAGGGCATCATCTGCATTGAGCCACTTTTTTAAAACAGTTGCATAAACGTCTTTAAAATCGATAGTATGCTTAAGGTCGCCGTCATTTAAATCTGCCATATTGGGCATGGGGTTTAGTATACCTTTTTGCTGTAAGCCACCACTGATGAGGAACATATTATTGGCAGTGCCATGGTCTGTACCGCCACTTGCATTTTGCGCTACCCGTCTGCCAAATTCACTAAAGGTCATCATCAGCACATCCTGAAAACGGTTGTTCTTTTTAAGCTCATTGGTAAAGGCTTTTACAGCATCATCAAGTTCTGTAAATAATTTCTTTTGCTGGTTTTGCTGGTTTACGTGGGTATCAAAACTGCCTAAAGACACATAATAAATTTTGGTATTGATATCACTCATTATCAGTGAAGCGATCATTTTCAAATCTTTGCCCAAACCGGTGGAGGGATAAATTTCTGAAGAAGGGTGCAGCTTGCTTTGCTGAAAAATATAGTCTGCACTGCTTACCGTGCCGCTCATTGTTTTGTAGAGGTAATCTGCCGTTTCTTCGCCTGCATGGTGGTGGGCACTCAAATCCCTGAAGTACTTTTCGTTGCTGATGTTATACAACTTTTGAGGGTCTCTAAATGCAAGGCCGTTGGTATTGTTTCCTTTAAGGGCAAGGCTTAAAATATCGTCTGCTTCAATGGCCTGTGTTGGCTTATCACAACCTTTGCATTGTGCATCAAGGTAACGGCCTATCCACCCTGTGTTTAAATATTCATTGCTGTTGCCGGCTGTTTGCCAAATGTCCATACTCCTAAAATGCGACCTGTCGGGGTTGGGGTAACCCACACTGTTCATAATGGCCAGGCTACCATCATCAAACAAGCTTTTAAAGCCCTGCAGTGCCGGGTTTAGCCCAACTTCACCGGTAAGAAGTGCTGCTTGGGTTTTGGCAATACTTAGCCTTGGCCGCTCCCGGTAATAGATATCATTGGTTACTGGTATCACTGTATTCAACCCGTCATTGCCGCCACTGAATTGTATTACCACCACCACCTTATTACCTGCGGGCACCATTGCAGGTTGCTCAAAAGCTTTTAAAAATTTGGGCAACATTAACGAGGCTGTTGCCAATGACCCCATCTGTAAAAAACGCTTTCTTTTTATCAGCATATACTTTTTTTTATGGTTAGCAGGCGTTGCCGTTTCTATATCCTTTGGTAACCTTAATTTCTTGCGAGGTTTGACTGTTGTAAATAGTCTATTTATCGATCAGCATAACTGGTACTCAGGTGTGCCCATCAGGTTTACTACCGCACTCTTAATAAAATTTTCCCTGCTTTCACTGTTCAGGTATTTTGATACAACGCCAAAATCCGGCATGCCCCTGCTTTGCAAAAGCGTTGCTGTTATTGCTGCCAATAAACCCTCCCGTGGGGCAGCACCAAATATGGCTGCAACAGCCGTCCAGTTTACCACGGCGTTACCTGCTTTTGACGCAAGTGCATTATTTACCCTGGCCGTTACAGCATCATCCGTCATCTGTCCCATCATTACATCATCATCATTTTTGGGGCGTATATTAATGGCTTCATTGGCTGTAATTATCTGCGGTATCCGCAGGCGCAACATCAGTGTGCTGCTATCTATCCAGCTTTTGCCGCCCGGCCACCCGGCTACGTTTGGGGGATAAAAAAGGATTTGCCCCAACGCCCTTTGAAATAATAACTGGGCATTTTCATTTTGCATTTCCAGCGGCAACAACCGGCGTATACCCGCCAGCAACTCTATGGGGGATTTTATTTTGGTACCGATATTTTTTTCATCATAAAACCAATCACTTGTAAAAATATCGGCCATCAGGTTTTTAATATCGTAACCGGATTGGTAAAAGCGATTGGCCAGCCATGCTACTTGTACTTCATCAGGTTTTTCGTTTACAAAATACCGGTATATTTTTTTGGTGATGAAGAAGGAAGTTTGTTTTTGCCCCAATAAAATATCGATGATATCGTCACCGGTAAAGTTGCCGGTTTTGCCTAAAAAAGTTTTGCTGCCGCCATCATGCTGAAAGGGCCTGAAGACAAAATCGCCCTGCAAATTAAAGCCCCACCCGGTAAAAGCCCGGGCAGCTTCCTTTACATCTTTTTCGGTGTAATTGCCCCTGCCCATGGTAAACAATTCCATTACTTCACGGGCAAAATTTTCGTTGGGGTGCTGCTTTTTATTTTGCTGGTTATTTAAAAACTGCAGCATTGCAGGGCTTTTACTAACTGCTTTCAGCAGATCGCCAAAATATCCAAAAGAATCATTTCGTATCACATCCAGCAGTTGCTGCTGGTGATAAATATTAATTACCCGGCATGCAAAATGGCCATGCCAAAATAAGCCCATCTTCTCCCTGAACTGTGCCTGGCTGTTGATCATTTCATCCATCCACCGCAGGTTAAGGCTTTTAAGATCTTGCCTTGATTGTTTTTGAATAGCCTGTTTTTGTTCCCTGCTAAGCTTTTCCATTTGGGCAAGGTCCTGCACACCTTTAACCAACCCATCCAGCATATTAGAGGCTACATCAATTTTTTGCGGTTGCGCCGCAGATGAGCTCAATAAAACCTGCCATATCTGCTGTGGGCTTGTGTTATCAAGGGATGCTGCATTTTCGGCCATTGGGCCAAAACCTGCACGCCATAATAGATGTTGATTTTTTAACCGGGTGGATACAGCCATGGTATGTACGATAAAGGTTACAGAATACTACAGCGGATAGACTAACCAATTTTAAAATAGTTTAACTATAATTTCTATCCTTAATCCCAAAATCATTTCCATAACTTTTATTTAGGTTAAGTAAGATGGATTGCCTTTAAATGGAAGATGCCCCAAAATAAGGGTGCAGCACTGCAGGCAGGTTAATGCCGGTGGCCGTTTGGTTATTTTCGAGAAGGCTTGCAACAATACGGGGCAGCGCCAGGGATGAACCATTTAAAGAATGTAGTAGTTGTGTTTTGCCTTCGGCATTTTTAAAACGTATTTTCATCCGGTTGGTTTGAAAAGATTCAAAGTTGGTGACAGAGCTTACTTCCAGCCATTTTTGCTGTGCCCCACTGTACACTTCAAAGTCGTAGGTGAGGGCACCTGCAAACGTCATATCACCGCCGCATAAACGAAGTATGCGGTAGGGCAAATGCAGTGCCTGCAGCAAGGTTTCCACATGCTGTACCATTTCTTCCAACACGGTATAACTTGTATCAGGGTGCACCAATTGTATTATTTCCACCTTATCAAATTGATGTACCCGGTTTAAGCCACGGACGTCGCTTCCAAAACTGCCGGCTTCCCTTCTAAAACAGGGGGTATAAGCAGTCATCTTAACTGGCAGATCGGCCTCTTTTAAAATGTCATCCCGGTAAATATTGGTTACCGGTACTTCGGCTGTTGGTATCAGGTATAAATTATCTGCGGTAACATGGTACATCTGTCCTTCTTTATCCGGCAGGCTTCCGGTGCCATAAGCACTGGCTTCATTTACCATAAGCGGGGGCAGGTATTCGGTATAGCCAGCAGCAGTATTATAATCTAAAAAGTATTGTATTAATGCCCGCTGCAATTTTGCACCTTTGCCTTTGTACAGAGGAAAACCACGCCCACTTATTTTTGCACCGGTTTCAAAATCAACCAATCCGTATGTTTTTATCAGTTCCCAATGGGGCTGTGCCCCTTCCGGCAAAACCGGCTTATTGCCATTTTCTTTGATGGTTTCATTTTCTTCTGGTGTATTACCGGCAGGTACAGATGTGTGGGGGAGGTTGGGCAACCTTACCATGATATCATGCAATTCTTTTTCAGCAGTTGAAAGTTCATCATTCAACTGTTGTATGGATGTTTTGTGAATGGTTACCTCTGCCTTTTTTTGTTCGGCTGCTTCTTTATCGCCCTTGCCCATCAGCATTCCAATGGCTTTGCTTGCAGCATTCATCTCTGCCTGCAATGTTTCGCTTTGCACTTTTAACTTTCTAACTTTTTCATCCAGCCCCACCACTTTATCTATCAGGAACAAATCGGCAAAACCCTTAACACTTAACCTTTCTTTTACCAATGCCGTGTGCTGGCGGATGAAATTAATCTGCAACATTTTAAAAAATTTTTCCAAAGATAGAACACTGGTGACAGTGATTAACTGCAGGGCCACACATTTTAACTACGGCATTATACCCTGCTTCACTTTAAAGGCCGTTTGTCTTACCTGGTACTGCTCTATCTTTGCAGCCATGCAACATGCACAGGAAGATTTACAGGTACGGTGGCTAAAGCTTCGCATAAAGCTGAAACAGCAATTTGGTATAAAGCCCGATATGGATGGCATTTTGTTTTTAATAGGCGTGCAGGAACTGGGCACGGCAAAACAAGTGTACACCAAAGAACAAAAGCAAGACCTGATGCACATTGCCATATGTACGCTATTGGGCGATAGCGGCTACTACATAAAAGAAGGATATGATGAAGAAGGATGGCCGCACTTTAAACAACTAAAACCCTTGCCGGAATTTAATGTTTATGAGCAGGAGAATTTTTTAAAAGACCATGTTTTACTGTATTTTGAGCAGGTATTTAAAAATGATAATTAAGATGCACAGACGATATTGCGTAATGCTTTCTATACTTATGGTTGCCTGCTGCACAGTTGCACATGCACAGGCAAAGAAGGCAGTGGTAAAGAAAAAAGTTTCGGCATTTAAAAATACCCTGGCAAAAAAAACTACGGTAGTACCAACGGCAAAAAAAGACTCTGTTACTGAAGTGCGGATTACCACAAGCCTGGGTGAAATTATTGTAACGCTATCCAACAAAACACCTAAGCACCGGGATAATTTTATTAAACTGGTAAACGGACATTTTTACGACAGCCTGCTTTTTCACCGGGTTATAAATGGGTTTATGATACAAGGCGGCGACCCAACGAGTAAGAATGCACCCGGCGGCATCGTGTTAGGCAATGGCGATGTGGGTTACAAAATACCAGCGGAGTTCGACTCATCCCTTTATCATAAAAGAGGTGCCCTTGCAGCCGCCCGTGATGATAACCCACAAAGGGAAAGCAGTGGCTGCCAGTTTTATATTGTGCAGGGTAAAAAATACAGCGATGCCGAACTGGACGTAACCCAAATGCAAAAGCATGTGTACTTTTCGCCTGCCAAAAGAATGACTTACAAGATGGTGGGCGGCACCCCGTTTTTAGATATGAACTATACTGTTTTTGGAGAAGTAACCGCCGGCATGGATGTAGTGGATAAAATTGCAATGGAACCTAAAGATGAAAACAACAGGCCCATCAACGATATCACCATGAAAATGGAAGTGACAAAAGAAGCAGTAAAATGATTTAATTTGCGGACAGAAACGGATAGCATAATTACCGACAATAAATAAACCCATACAAACTATAAACACTACATTATGAATGTTCCTTCCAACCTGCGTTATACCAAAGACCATGAATGGATTTCTTTAGAAGGCAATGTGGCAACCATTGGTATTACAGACTTTGCCCAAGGCGAATTGGGCGATATTGTTTATGTTGACATTGCTTCTAAAGGCAAAGCTTTTGCGGCCGAAGAAGTGTTTGGCACAGTAGAAGCTGTTAAAACAGTAAGTGACCTTTTTTTGCCGGTAGCAGGTACTGTATTGGAAGTTAACCCTGCCCTGGAAGCACAGCCGGAACTGGTTAATACCGACCCTTACGGTGATGGCTGGATGATTAAAATGACAGTGGAAAATGTGGAGGATGTAGAAAAATTGATGACCGCAGAAAACTATACTTCCCTTGTAAGCTAACAAAATTTTATTATTGCTTTGCCCTTGCGGGAAAGGTTTAATTATATGCAACCAATATCACAGCTTTCTTTTAAAAAATTTATTCCGGCCATCCTTTGGCTGATTGTTATTTTAGTTTTGGTGCTGATACCCGGCAACCAGTTACCTGAATCAGAATTTCTTTTTAAAATAGACTTCGATAAGTTTGTACACGCCGGCATATTTGGCTTGCTGGTGGTGCTGTCTTGCTGGCCGTTTTACAAAACCACCATCCCAAGAAATAAAAAAATAAATTGGTTTATTGCCATTGCTTTATTCACAAGTGCCTTTGGTTACAGTACCGAATTAATGCAGAAATATTGGGCGCAAGGCAGAAATTACGACTTGATGGATTGGCTTGCCGACAGTGCCGGCGCTTTGGGCGGCTATATATTTACCAGGTTGGTTTTTTTAAAGAAAAAGATGGATACACAATCCTGACCCTGCTACCATCTGATCTATACATGGTATTGAAACATAGGATCATGAAGTAGGTTCATCTTACAAAAAAATACTTTTTTACGGATTGTTTTATAATAATTTAAAAGTCCTATAATTGTTGCTTGCAGCAGTTTTTAGTACATTTGCCATTATGAAGAACGTAGACAATATGGAATACAATACCACACGTAGCTATCTTACGATGAGGGAGTATGGCCGCCATATACAAAAAATGGTCGATTATCTTTTAACCATTGAAGACAAGGAAAAGCGGCAGCGCAATGCCATGAGCCTGATAGAACTGATGGGCTTTTTAAACCCCCACTTAAAAAATGTTGAAGACTTCCGCCATAAATTATGGGACCATTTATTTTTAATCAGCGATTTTAAATTAGATGTTGAAAGCCCTTATCCCATCCCCACCAGGGAAACGTTGAAAGCAAAACCAGAGCCATTGGGCTATCCAAAAAGATACCCCAAGTTTAACCATCTTGGTAAAAATATTGAGGTTGTAATCAACAAAGCCTTAAAAGAAGAAAACCCGGAAAAACGCCAGGGATTTGCCAATGCTATTGCTTATTACATGAAGCTTACTTACAGCAATTGGCATAAGGAACTGGTGCATGACGACAACATACAAACAGAATTGCAGACAATGACTGGCGGACAGTTGGAATTTAATAACCGTCCATTTGTAAAGCACCGTGTCGATAACAGGACAGATGATTATCCTGTACGTGGAGGTGCCAACAATGGCTACCGCAAAAATTTTGGTGCAAGAAATAACAACGCAGGTGGCAATAACAGCGGACGGGATAACAGGAATGGTGGTGGCGGAAATAACAGGCCCGGTGGTGGTGGCAATAACAGGCCCGGCGGCGATAGCAGGAACAACAACCGCAACTTTAAAAAACGCTTTTAATTAAAACTCCTTCATGTGATTTTGTAAAATTATTCCCTGGTTCAAAATGGATCAGGGTTTTTTTATTAAAATTGGTTACTTTCATTTTTATCGCACCACTACTATTTTAGCATTTATTTTATGGGTTCATTCGAAGTTAGGGGAGGCAAAAAACTCTCCGGTGAAATAACACCACAAGGCGCAAAAAACGAAGCGCTGCAAATTATTTCAGCAGTATTGCTTACTGCCGAAAAAGTAACCATTACCAATATACCAGACATAATTGATGTTAACCTGCTGATTGAATTGCTGGGAGAAATGAAGGTGAAGACAGACAGGGTAAGCAGGGACACCTGTATTTTTCAGGCTGATGATGTGGATGTGGATTATTTGAACAGTGCGGCCTATCATAAAAAAAGTGGTAAGCTCCGTGGCGCTGTAATGCTTGCCGGGCCTATGCTGGCAAGGTTTAAAAAAGCATACATCCCAAAACCCGGTGGCGATAAAATTGGCAGGAGAAGACTTGATACACACATTATTGGTTTTGAAAAAATGGGTGCTGCTTTTGAATATAACCCGGATGGCTTTTTTTACCTGTCGGCAAAAAAGTTAACCGGCACATACATTACCCTTGATGAGCCGAGTGTTACCGGCACGGCCAACATTTTAATGGCAGCAGTAATGGCCAAAGGCACCACTACAATTTACAACGCCGCCTGCGAGCCTTACCTGCAGCAGTTGTGTAAAATGCTTAACCGCATGGGTGCCAAAATAAGTGGCATCGCCAGTAATATGCTTGTTATTGAAGGGGTGGATATTTTAGGTGGTACAGAACACGGCATGCTGCCCGATATGATTGAGATTGGAAGTTTCATCGGCCTTGCCGCAATGACGCAAGGCGATATAACCATAAAAAATGCAGGCCTGCAGCACCTGGGTGTTATACCAGAAAAATTTAAACAGCTTGGAATACAAATGGAATTTATTGGCGATGATATCCATATTCCATCCCAGCATTTATATGAGATACAGAAGTACATGGATGGTGGTATCCTTACCATTTATGATCATCCATGGCCTGGCTTTACGCCGGATTTATTGAGCATTGTTTTAGTGACTGCTATACAGGCCAAAGGGAGCGTACTTATTCATCAAAAAATGTTTGAGAGCAGGTTGTTTTTTGTAGATAAATTAATTGATATGGGTGCCCAGGTTATTTTATGCGACCCCCACAGGGCCGTGGTGGTAGGGCTGGAAAGGGAACAACAGTTAAGGGGCATAACCATGAGCAGCCCCGATATAAGAGCTGGCGTGGCTTTACTTATTGCTGCATTAAGCGCACAGGGCAAAAGCACCATCCAGAATATTGAGCAGATAGACCGTGGCTACCAGAATATTGATACCAGGTTGCTGGCATTGGGGGCAGATATTAAAAGGATTGATTAAAATATACCGGGGTTTTCGGCACCTGTTAATTCTTATTTACCGCATGGCATTACTTAATAAAATCATCATTATAACAGCCCCTTCGGGTGCTGGCAAAACGTCTATTACCCGTCATTTGATGCGTACGTTTCCACAACTTGCCTTTTCGGTTTCGGCTGCAACAAGGCAGGCCAGGGGTATTGAAAAAAATGGCGTCGATTACCATTTTATTTCTATGGAAGATTTTAAACTTAAAATCCAGCACAATGAATTTGCAGAATGGGAAATGGTGTACGAAGGAAAATATTACGGCACCCTTAAAAGTGAGTTGCAGCGCATCTGGGACAATGGGCAAATCCCTATTTTGGACATTGATGTAAAAGGCGCCATACATGTAAAGCAGCAATATCCCCATTCTTCCATCAGCCTCTTTATTGAGCCGCCTTCTGTAGCGGAATTAAAAAACCGTTTAGAAACAAGGGGTACAGAAACCATGGAATCTTTATCTGCAAGGGTTAATAAAGCCGCTTATGAAATCTCTTTTAAAGACCAGTTTGATAAACTGATTGTAAACGATAACCTAAAAGATGCATGCAAAGAGGCCGAAGCAATAATCCACCAATTTATTGCCTTGTGATTTAAATTTTCATCATTGATTGTTGTTAATTTTATAGTATGGATTTGATAGCACTTTTTGCAATTATACTTTCTTTAATACTGATTGGTTTTTTTTCAGGGGTAGAAATTGCCTTTGTATCTGCCAACAAGCTTTCCCTTGAACTTAGGAAGAAAAAAGGCACTTACAGCGGCAAGGTTTGGGGCAGGTTTGCAGACAGGCCTTCTAATTTTATTGGTACCACTTTAATCGGGGTAAACATCGTCTTGGTAATTTATGGCCTGCTCATAGGCGAATTTCTTTATCCCATCTGGCATTTTATTGAGCAGATGCTACCCGTGGCATTGGCTGATTATGTGAAGTATATCAAGCTGCTGGTTGAAACTATTGTATCCACCTTTATTGTACTTTTTATTTCTTTTGTATTTAATGCTTTCTTCAGGAGCAATAATGAGCGCATATTAAGCAGCGGCTTCATCGCTTACATCATGCAGTTTTTTTACGCTTGCTTTTCTGCGGCATCTGCTTCATTTGTAAAAATTGCCGAATGGCTCCTGAAATATATTTTTAATGTGCGTCTTCATGAAAAGAAAAGTGTTTTCTCCAAGTTTGACCTTGAACATTTTATTCAGCAAAGCAAGCACCATGATGAAGAATATACCAGCCAGCTCAATAAAGAACTATTTGAAAATGCATTGTCGTTAAGTGAAGTAAAAATCAGGGAATGCCTGGTGCCCCGTAAAGAAATTGAAGGGCTCGATATTTCAACAAGCATCGAAGATGTAAAAAATGTATTCATATCTACCCAGTTAAGCAAGCTGGTAATTTTTGAGAAAAATATTGACAACATTGTGGGGTACGTCCATCAGTTGGATATGTTTAAAAACCCATCAGAAATCAGATCGATTTTATTGCCAATACCCACCATACCCGAAAGCATGAGTGCGACCGACCTTATGAATAAGTTCACAAGAGAGAGAAAAAGTATTGCCTGGGTGGTAGATGAATTTGGCGGCACAGCAGGCATTGTAACGATGGAAGATTTACTGGAAGAAATTTTTGGCGATATCCGTGATGAACATGATGTAGAAGAGTTTGTAGAAAAGCAACTTGCGGCCAACGAATTTATTTTTAGCGGAAGGCTGGAGCTGGATGTGATTACTGAGAAATACCACCTGATATTTGCCGACAGCGAAGGCACCGAAACATTAAGTGGCTATATCATCCAAAACCGGGATGAAATACCCAAACAAAAAGAAAACTTTACTATTGGCAATTACCAGTTTGATATTTTAAATGTAAGCGATACCCGTATAGAAACTGTAAAGTTAAAAGTGCTTAAGTAATTGCCGGTCATCCAAATTAAATCGCAGCCTTGGTAATATATTTTTGCGGCTTGCGCACCACAAATATCCCCATCAACCGAACCCACAATTGTTGGCTACAAAGCCGTCTTGCAAAAAGTAAAAGATTGTAACTTGCAGCAATTTTAAAAATATGAGCAGAGCAGAACAAGTTGTACCCGAAGTAGTAATAAAATTTGCAGGCGATAGTGGCGATGGTATGCAGTTGACGGGCAGCCAGTTTACCAATAACACCGCCTTATTGGGAATAGATTTGGCAACATTCCCTGATTTTCCTGCGGAGATAAGGGCCCCGATAGGTACCCTGCCCGGTGTAAGCGGATACCAGTTGCGTTTTAGCAGCGACAGGATTTTTACCCCCGGCGATGCCTGTGATGTTTTAGTGGCCATGAATGCGGCCGCTTTAAAAGTTAATCTTAAAGGCCTTAAGCCTGGCGGCATCATCATCGCAAATATTGAAGGGTTTGATACCAAGAACCTTCGCTTGGCCAGCTACGCAGAAGGCATTAATCCTTTAGAAGATAACAGCCTGGAGAATTATGATCTTATTAAAATAGATGTTACCAAAATGACAAGGGAAGCCCTCAAGGATTTTACCATGGGCACCAAAGAAAAAGACAGGGCTAAAAATATGTTTGTACTCGGTTTTTTATACTGGATGTATAACCGGGACATGCACAACACTATCGATTTTATTAAAGAGAAATTTGCTAAAAAACAGGAGATATACGAAAGCAATATTAAGGCCTTACAAGCGGGTTATAATTATGGTGATACCACCGAAACTTTTACCACCCGTTATAAGGTAGAGAAAGCCAAAATGGAAAACGGTACTTACCGTTCTATAATGGGTAACCAGGCTTTAAGTTATGGGCTGATTGCAGCATCCCAAAAAAGTAGTTTGCCATTGTTTTTGGGCAGCTACCCCATAACACCAGCCAGTGATATTTTACATGAATTAAGCAAGTATAAAAACTTTGGGATAAAAACTTTTCAGGCCGAAGATGAGATAGCTGCCATTACATCAAGCATTGGTGCAAGCTATGGCGGTAACCTTGCTGTTACCACTACAAGCGGGCCTGGCATGGCCTTAAAAGCAGAAGCAATGGGCCTTGCGGTGATGCTTGAAATTCCCCTCATCATCATTAATGTACAACGTGGCGGGCCAAGCACAGGCTTGCCAACCAAAACAGAGCAGAGTGATTTAATGCAGGCTTATTATGGCAGAAACGGCGAGTGCCCAATGCCAATTGTTTCCGCATCTACACCAAGCGATTGTTTTAGTGCAGTGTATGAAGCCGTAAGGATAAGTGTACAGCACATGACGCCGGTTATTTTTTTAAGTGATGGCTATATTGCCAATGGTGCAGAGCCATGGAAATTTCCGGTATCGGATGAATTGCCTGAAATTAAAGTTTCGTTTGCTTCTCAAAATTTTGCATCCGACGTGGATAGCCATGGTAAATTTCAACCGTACAAAAGAGATGAACGTTTGGTAAGGCCCTGGGCAATACCCGGCACTGCCGGCCTTGAACACCGGGTGGGCGGATTGGAAAAGCAAGATATAACAGGTAATATCAGTTATGACCCCGAGAACCATCAGCATATGGTTAAAACAAGGCAGGCTAAAGTAGATATGATTGCCAACCATATACCGGAGCAAAAATTAGATAGCGGGGCAGAAAAAGGCAAAGTACTGGTGTTAGGATGGGGCAGTACTTATGGCACCATCAAGAGTGCTTGCAAAGAATTGCAAAATGCCGGTGCGGCAGTATCGCATGCACACTTGCGCTATGTTAGGCCGTTCCCGAAAAACCTGGGCGACATCATTAAAAACTTTGAGCATGTGCTGATACCAGAAATCAATAACGGGCAGCTAATAAAAATTATCCGTGATGTTTATATGACGGATGCCAAAGGCTATAATAAGATAATGGGCATCCCGATTACCAAAGGCGAGTTGGTGGAAGAGATTAAAAAGCTACTGGCATAAATTGTAACAAGTTTACTTTAGTATAGTCAGCCGGCGCTTAAATGCCGGCTGACTTTTTTTATAAATGATGTTGAAATTTAACCCTTGTGAAATTTTCTAATCTATTGAATTTTAGACAGGTAAAAAGAAAGGAAATTTTTGACATTGTTATTTTTCAGCAGCACTTTTTGAAAAATAAAAATACCTGTGGCTGCACATAAAATACCAGCCAGCACATCAAGCAGGTAGTGATGGCTTGTGTAGATAGCAGCAAACCAAATACCCATAGTTACAACAGCAAACAGAATGTTGACCCAGCCCATTTTTTTCTTTATCCCATAAAATAAAACAATTAATGGATAGGCAGAATGCAACGATGGCATTGCGGCGAAAACGTTGCTGCTCTTAGCATAAATACTTTTAAAGATGCCCGTGTTAAAATAATCGTCGAACCGCTGTAAGCCTGCACTGTTGCCGGGTGTATGGGCAATAAATACGCTTCCATATTTTTGATAATACCATGGTGGTGCTGCAGGGTAAGTGTAATAAATAATAAAACCAATCAGGTTTACCAAAACGAATGTGAGGGAAAATTGCAGGAATATTTTTTTGTCTTTAAAAAAAAGCCAGGCCGCAAAGCCAAGTGGCACCGGTATCCAGCATAAATAAAAAAGGCCACACATCACATCCAGAAACGGGCTTAAGTGGCCTGACCAATACTCGTTTGGGGTAACCATTTTTTGATTCTGGCGAATGCCAAAAAAATGAAGCTCTGCATTGTGTAATTGAAACGTATGTACTTTGCCGTAAGCATAGTTGGGCAATGCTTTCATGTAATCAAACAATACCCAATACACGATGAAAATGGAAAATGCAATAATAAATTTTCTGCTTTCCCGGCTTACAAAATAGCCTGCGAAAAAAAAAGCACTTAACATTAGCTGATCAGTTTTAAAACCAACTAATAAAGAAGAAACTGTCAGGTAAACTGCAATAATAAAAATTACAGCAGCTATGTTTTTGGCAGAGTAAAAAGGTGTGGTAAAATTATTGTCCATTCACGCTTTTGGGGTTCCGTGAAAAGCCAGACCGTAAAATAATATCCCATAAAGAAGTGCTTACGCCAAAACCTTTTTCAGGGTCTTGATAATGGTGGAGCATATGGTGCTGTTTAACTTTCTTCATTATCCCGCTTTTAAAATTATGATGGTGCATGGCATAGTGCAGCATATCATAAATTAAATATCCTAATAAAAAACCAGGAAAAAAGGAGAACAAATATTGCGGTGCTAAAAAGGTATGAAACAAAAAATAAAACCCTGTAGCCAGCGGTATGCTTACTGATGGTGGTAACACAAGCCTTTTTTTATCCCTCGGATAATCATGATGAACGCCATGAAAAATGAAATGAATTTTCTTGCCAAACTCAGATGTGGGATGAAAATGAAACACAAACCTGTGCATGATATATTCGGTGCTTGTCCAAACTGCCAGGCCGATAATAAAGTAAAACCCAAAATGTAAAAAACTTACCCCTACTGCAAAAGCCTTGTAAATAAAAATACAAATAGCCGGTACAAAAATAATAAGGGGAACAGCAAAATGTACCTTGGAAAGGTTTTCCATTAAGTCACTTTTAAACATCCTTATTGATTCTTCCGAATTAGAAACATAATTTTTTTTCATAACCACCTCTTTTTAATTACCCCGTTTGCTTAACTTCCTTCCGCCAAAATTTGACAATAAACCTCACCAGTAAAAGCCCTATTCTACAAAGCTAAAAACAATAGCCCAAACAATTATTACCGAAAAAGGAAATAATCTTTACAAAATGACCTGCTACTTTTTATTCAGGGCATCCAACGCTTTTTTTGCATCTATCAATCTTCTTATCGCCGTTACATTTGTTAAGACAGCCATCACTGTTATAGGCAAAGTAAAAATGGTCATTGTTTCAAAAATGTGAAACCTTATACCCGGCATAAAATATTTATAGTTACCGCCAATAAAAGAACTGGTTATGCCACAAGCCAATGCCGAGACTGCGACCAATATTACCCTCTCCGGCCGTTGCATAAGGCCGCCTTTATTTTGAATGCCCAACCCTTCGCTCCTTGCCCTCGTATAGCTTATCATCATGGAGCCAATCATAGCTATAAATGCAGCCAATGAACTAAAAAAATAGTGGTGTGCCACCAGGTAATAACAAATACCAAAAAACATAATCAGCTCACTATATCGGTCCAGTACAGAATCAAACAAAGCCCCAAAGGTTGAGCTCATATTACCCAGCCTTGCTACCTGTCCATCAAGCATATCAAACAAACCGGCAAATAAAATTAATGCCCCTGCCCAACCCACATAAGATAAATCGCCCCTGTTGCCAACCTCGCCACCTTTGATAAAAATAAATGCCACGCCTATATTTAAAACCAGGCCGGTAACCGTTACAAGGTTAGGCGTAAAGCCAATTTTTATAAGCCCCTTTACTAATGGGTTTATAACCGTATAAATTGTTTTTTGCAATTTGTCCCTTGTCGAAATTTGCTCCATCAGTTTCTATTTTTAAAAATCTGCCCTAACCCTGGTACGTATTCCCCATGTTGAAATATAAGGATGGTCCAGGTAGGTAAACCTTTTTACCAGGTCAATCCTTACCAGCTTAAATATGTTGGCAATACCTACGCTTGCTTCAAAGTAGGGTTTGTTGGTAAGTGAAAATGTTGTTTGCAAAGGTACCGGCTGCGAATAATCCCTTGGAAATTTAAACAAATCAGGATTTTTATTAGGGTCATTTTCATCCCGTATTCCGCCAAACAAAATTTTAAAACCGGCAGTTTCCCTAAGCTTTAATTTTTTAAGCAGCGGTATTTTATTAAAGAAAAACCCATTGAAATAAAAATCTGAATTCACGGCAAGATAATGGTCGCTCACAAACTCCATAAAGTTCATAAGGTTGGCTGCATTTAGCTGGTAGGCATAGCTTTGGTTTGCCCGGTGTATATCCAGTAAAGGATAAGGCACTTTGCCAAACACCTGGCCAAGCTCAACCGTCATATCAGCATATCCCAATTGAGATAGATAGTTTCTTTTTGCAATGGCCACCGTTGCCTGCTGAAAATTGTATTGCCCGCCCAGTAAGCCTTTTACGGAATTTTGAAACCTGAAAGTAAAAATGGGGTACTTGTTATAAATTACCCTGCGAAAGTTTTTACCCTGGTAAAATTGTTCATGTGGTGCCCACCTAAGTTCGGTTGTAAATTCTGATGTGGTGATATCATGTATAATTTGCGTGCCACCGGGTATGGGTTTTTCATACAAAATTGAACCACCCGGCGTTTGTATCAGGTGCTCATAATTTGCCCTTAACCTAAAGTTTTTGCCAAACTCTTTTATGTACTCCAGCTTATAACTATCGTTGTACAACAGCTTGTCGTTTTTGCCCCGTTTAAAGGAAAGAAAGAAGTTATCTTCTGAAGCAAAGATCAGTTCCTGCCCGGGTATGCTGGTGGTGTACTGCCGGGTAAACTTTAAATAATTAAGCGGATACGTATACACAGACTTACCATTAAATGAATAAGAAATGCCAAGATTGTATTTGTATTTTTTATCCTTAAACCCGTAAGCGCCATAACCCTCAAGATAAATATGGTTGCTGAAATCCGGGGTTGTCCTGCCCCCAAGTTTTAATACAAAACCTTCTACCGGGTTAAAGGAATAAAATGTATTGGTATTGCCCAATTCAAAAGGGCCGAATTTTTTATAGCCGGATAGAAGCAGCGTCGCAATTTCAAGTGTGGTTTTAAACGACTTCATGTTTTTTAAACTGTCAATATTCGCATACACCTTTGCTTCTACATTGGATAATTGCTGGTGCCTGTTGGCTATCCAAAAACTGTCCGTATTACTTCCTGCAAGCATTTGCTCCACTTCGTCTTTACCACTGTAAATACTATCTGCTGCCGGTTTGTTGGCAACAAAATTTTTTAAGGAAACTGTTCTTTCACCCAACAGCCCACCCGATGCGTTCTCCCTTAAGGCAAACTCGGCCTGCATGGTGCTTTTAATTACATGGTACCTTCCATCATCTGGCGAACGTTCAAAATCCTGGCTTATTTTCAACTCCCTGGCCCAGTTAAGGTTTGCTTTTTTACTAACCGACATGTTTATTTTTTGCACCCCATAATTGCCATCTAACGTTACATAGAGAATGCCTTTAAATAAAAGATCTGCTGTATTGCGTGGCATAAAGTTTAACCT
Source organism: Ferruginibacter sp. (assembly GCA_965249755.1). Classification (GTDB taxonomy): domain Bacteria; phylum Bacteroidota; class Bacteroidia; order Chitinophagales; family Chitinophagaceae; genus Ferruginibacter. Next base: position 3,734,160 of record CBDFMT010000004.1, on the reverse strand, counting down.
TATCAATTTAATGCCGTCCCTTTCTACCGTATCGGTAATATAAAACCGGTAGAACGTTGGTGCCATATCAGCAATTGGGCTTAAAAATTGTGTGGTCAGGATATCTACATTGTTGTCATAAATATTAATATCGGAATAAAGTCTTTTCAGGTAAGATGTGATACCATTGTCATCCAAAAAATCACCGTAGTTAACCTTCTTTTCTGCAAGGATGTATGTTTTATTTTTGGTTGGATTTTTACGGTAATAGTTTTGTGATAATTTTTCATCAAGATAAATCGGTATCAGTGATTTGCCTTCTAATGTAGTGGTATCAACGTTCTCAAGAATAAATTTATAATTGCGGAACAGCCTGTTGTTGGCAATTTTTTCAGGTTTGTTGGTTACAGAAAGTTCCAGCTTTTCGTATTGCTGGTACTGTACATAATCGTAAGCGGTAATCTTATTTTTATTTTTGTTTGCAATAACTTTATCAATCAGCTCCACTGCAGGATTGTCTTTGTTCCTGTATTTACCCCTTTTGGTTTTAATAACCACCGTACTTAACGAGCTGGATGTTTCCATGTTTACATTAAGTGTTTGCTCTTTTTCAGGCGTTATTTTTTTAGCTATTTTTTTATACCCGGCGTAAGAAAAAATGATGGTTGTAAGTTTGCTGTTATTTGTGGCTATAGAGTAGCTGCCATCATTACTGCTGGTAACGCCTTTGCCGCCTTCAAAATAAATGCTTACAAAAGCCATGGGCTGTTGGGTTATAGCATCCCTTACAAAACCGTTAATTATAGTTTGTGCGTTTAACCCTTTTACCGTACAACAAATGATAACAATTATCAGGAGTGCCTTTATTTTTTTTGCCCGGATACGCATCATTATCTTTTTACTTCTGTTATTTTAAAAACATACCTTTTTTGAATGGGGTAATTGTAAGCTACCGCCACAATAATTGATACGATCATCTTTGCCAGCATGTATTGCACTGTACACATTTTTATAAGCACAAACAAGCCAAATGAGTTTAAGATTAAATTGCCGAGCCATGTTATAAAATATCTTTTGCCCTGCAAATTAATGGCCATGTTACTGGCTTTAAAAACCCAATATCTTCCAATTAAAAAATTAACTATTCCGCCCACCACTGTTCCTGTTATGCCCGCCAGCAAAGGGTCTGCCCTTAAAAAATTTACCAGTATGATGGTAACCAGATAATCGCAAAAGCTGGCAGAAAGTGATGCAATGTTTGCCCTGAAAAATGTTTTCATTTACAACAATTTAAATTGCACCAGCAACTGAACAACAATCAACGCATATATTCCCGCCAGGATATCATCTGCCATAACCCCCCAGCCTTTTGGCCATTTCTCCAATTGCCTTATACCTAATGGTTTTGCAATATCAAAAAACCTGAAGGCTATCAATCCAGCCACAGCAACCGGCCAGGTATGCGGCAGGTACAATAAAGAAATGGCCATTCCTGCCACTTCATCTATTACCACTTTACTGCTGTCTTTTCCCCAGTCTTTATCTGCCAGGTTGCTAACCCATATACCTGTTATAATTATAAGAATGGTTATTATTACCTGCCAGGCATTTGACGAAAAGCCAGCGGGCAACAATAACCAAACTATACAATAAAACAATGCTGCCAATGTACCACCGCCTTTATCTGCATAACCAATACCCAGTACAGACGCTATTGTTTTATACCACTTCATTACATTGATTCAACCAGCTCCTGGTAATAGTCCAAGCCCAGGTGTGTTATTAAATCTTCGCCCATAATATGGCGCAAGGTGTTTTGCATTTTTATTAACTGCTTAAAAATATCATGCTCTGGTTTTAACCCCGGTAATGTTTGCGGTGATTTAAAATAAAAAGACAACCATTCCTGTATGCCGCTCATGTTGGCACGTTTGGCCAAATCCATAAACAGGGCAAGGTCTAAAACAATGGGGGCTGCCAATATAGAATCCCTGCAAAGAAAATTTATTTTAATCTGCATACTGTAACCCAGCCAGCCAAAAATATCAATATTGTCCCAGCTTTCTTTATTATCGCCATGCGGCGGATAATAATTTATCCTTACTTTATGATATAGGTCCCCATATAATTCTGGATTAAGTTCCGGCCTGAAAATTTCATCCAGCACACTAAGTTTTGAAACCTCCTTCGTCCTGAAATTATCCGGATGATCTAATACATAACCATCCCGGTTGCCGAGTATATTTGTGCTAAACCAACCTTTAACGCCCAATGCCCGTGCATGTAAACCGGGTGCCAGTATGGTTTTCATTAAGGTTTGCCCTGTTTTAAAATCTTTACCACCAATAGGGGTATTGGTTTCTTTTGCCAGTTGCAGCAATGCAGGTATATCGCAGGTTAGGTTAGGTGCACCATTTGCAAAAGGAACGCCTGTTTTAAGCGCCGCATATGCATAGATCATACTTGGGGCAATAAGCGTTTCATTATTTTTCAGGGCCTCTTCAAACTTATCAATGGTGCTGTGGATGTCGGTTTCCTGTATGTAGCGTTCTGTACTTCCACACCAAACCATTACAACACGGTTACAGTTATTTTCCTTTTTGAAATTTTCAATGTCTTCAATTACCTGCATCGCCAAATCGTATTTGGTTGCACCGGTTTTTACATTTACCCCATCCAGGTTCGACACATAGCTTCTGTCAAATACCGCCGTCATCGGCTTAATGGCTTCAAGCTCTGGCTTAATGGCTTGCAGCAACGGAAGGTCCAGCACTTTTGCATTAATGGCTGCATCATACACATTGTCTTCATAAAGGTCCCATCCACCAAAAGCAATGTCATTCAGGTTTGCCAATGATACGAAATCTTTAATTTTTGGGTACCTGTCCTCTGTTCTCTTGCCCAGGCGGATATTGCCCATTTGGGTTAGGGAACCTATGGGCTGTGCAATACCTTTTTTAACAGCTTCCACACCGGCTATAAATGTTGTAGCTACTGCCCCCAAACCTGGGATCAATATGCCCAACCTGCCCGTGGCGGGGGTTACATCTTGCTTCATACTTTTTATTTAAGATTAAAAAATGTCTTTCTTTATAATAATTTGTTGGCCTTGTACCAGCGGATACTTTCCTGCAATCCGCTCTCCAAATTAAATGCTGGATTAAAATTTAATTCTGCTTTTGCTTTGCTGATATCACACACCCAATTTTTTGCCGCAAGCTCATGCAATTTTTCCCTGTTTATTACCGCTGGCTTTTTCATTAGCCCGTTGCTTGTTTCCAATATGCCGGCCAGCAATTTTACAAGAGGCATGGGCAGATGAAACCTTAACGCTTTTTTTTGCAATAACCTTTTGGTAATATCTGCAAACTGGTACCTGTTATAACTATTACCATCTGAAATAAGATAGGTGCCAGACTGTTGAACAAATAATGCATTAACCGCCACCGTTGCAACATCCCCTGCATATACAAAGCTCAAGCGTTGGCCTATGCTGCCGATGTACGGGTCAAAACCTTTGTTTATCGTTTTAAGCATAATAAAAATGTCTTTGTCCCTTGGGCCATAAACCGCTGTGGGCCGCAGTATAGTTAATGGGATGCCCATTTTGCCCAACTCCATTTCTGCCATTAATTTGCTTCTTCCATATGCTGTAACCGGTGCCGGATTAACCCTTTCTGTAAGCATACCATCGGTAGTGGTTAAAGGGCCGTTTGCTGCAAGGCTGCTGATAAATGCCAGCTTTTTAAAAAAACCATTATCAACGTCAATTGCTCTTGCAAGATTTACGGAATAACCTGTGTTTACGTTTATATAAACCTGTTCGCTGATGGCTTTGGTAACCCCTGCGGCATGTATCACATAATTAATCTGCTTATCAGTTAATACTTTTCTTAATGCAACGATGTCTTCATAATCTAAATAAACAAATTGGATACCCTTGTCCTTCAGGTGGCGTATGTCGCTACTTTTTCTAACCGCCGCATACACCAGTAATTTTTTTTCAAGTGCTGCCAATATTAAATGATACCCTAAAAAACCACTTGCCCCTGTTATTAAAACCCTTTCATTCATATGGCTTTTTCTAAAATCCGGTACCGCTTATAAACTGTTGCGTTCATCTTTAGCAAACCTTTGTTCATCATTTCATTGTCCTCTAAAATCCATGATGCTTCTCCACCTTTTAATTTTTTATTTACGGCCTGCTGTATTATTTCAGCATAGAAATAGGCCTCTATCCCTGCCCTTCTAAATTCTTTGTTTACACCCAATGCTATAACCCTTACGTAATCAATTTTCTTTTTGCCTAACAGCAATTTAAAAATACCTGTTGGCAGCAGCCTACCCTTTTTTATTTTAATCAGTACCTGGTTAATGTCTGGTATTGCCAGCGCAAAGCCTATCAATTTTCCCTCATGTTCCGCCACCAGGCAAAAGTCTTTATCTAAAATCAGTTTAAGGTCCTTTGCCAAATACCTGAACTCGTCATCTGTCATTGGTACAAAGCCGGTGTTATCCTGCCATGCGCTGTTGTAAATGGTAACGACTTTATCAACTTCGTTTTTAAAATCTTTCAGGTTAATATTTCTTACAAAAATATTCCTTTCTGCCAGCCTCTTTTTTAATGCTTCCTTTAACTGAACAGACCGTTTATCAACTGCACGGGTAGGAAGGTCGTAGGCCAAAAGATCAATGCTTTTTTTAAACCCGGCTGCTTCCAATAAATCGAGATAATACGGTTTGTTATAAGTCATCATTGCAACAGCAGGCGAATTAAAACCTTCTACGAGTAAGCCCGCTGGCTCGTTGGTGGATGGGTTTACCGGGCCTATCATTGTATTGGCGCCTTTTTTCAGGAGCCATTGCTGCGCTGCTACAATCAATTTATCCGACACTTCTTTATCATTATACAAATCATAAAACCCGAAGAAACCATCCGTACGGTTTTTAAATTTGTTATGGTTGGCATTTAAAATTGCCGCAATACGCCCTTTGATTATTTTGCCATCAAAAGCCAAAAAAAGTTGCATGTGCGAATGCTGGTGAAACGGGTGCTTGCCTGGTGTAAGCAGGTCCCGTTGGGCAATATGCAATTCAGGAACGTAATTTGGGTCGCCGCTAAAAAGGGTATGCGGAAAATCTATAAATGCCGCAAGATCCTTTTTAAAGTCAACTTCCTTTACTTCAATCATGCTCTTTTTATTTTTAATAAAGGCACTTTTAATTTATAAGATACCTTCTTAATTTTCTCTACTGCGTAGTCAATTTGCTTAAAAGAGTGTGTGGCCATTAATGAAAAACGTATCATGGAAGCATCACTGCTAACCGCAGGCGATACTACCGGGTTAACAAAAATCCCTTCATCCATCAGCATCTTTGCCATCAAAAATGTTTTTTCGTTGTCCCGTACAAAAATGGGAATAATGGGTGATTCTGATAAGCCGATATCGAAGCCTGCCTTCTTAAATAAATCGAGGGCGTAGTTTGTATTTGCCCAAAGTTTTTCTATTCGCTGCGGCTCATTTTTTAAAACGGTTAATGCCGCTAAAGCACTTGCTGCTGCAGCCGGTGTTATGCTGGCACTAAAAATTAAAGACCTTGCATGGTGCTTAAGGTATTCAATAATTATTTTGTCTGCAGCAATAAACCCACCAATAGAGGCAAGCGATTTGCTGAAAGTACCCATGATTAAGTCTGCCTTGTGTGTAATGTTATAATGGGCGGCAGTGCCTTGACCGGCTGGCCCAAGTACCCCTAAAGAATGGGCATCATCTACAAAAACAGCAGCGTTATATTTTTTTGCCAGCCTGGTTATTTCATCCAGTTTGGAGATATCGCCTTCCATGCTGAACACGCCATCGGTAGCAATTATTTTAAAGGATTCGTAAGGTACATTGCTCAACAATTTTTCAAGGTGTACCATATCCGAGTGGCCATATTTATACAACTTTGAAAAAGATAAACGGGCACCATCAATAATGCAGGCATGGTTTAACTCGTCTGAAAAAATATAATCTGTTCTACCACCCAAGGCCGAAAGCACCCCCACATTTACCTGGTAACCAGTACTAAAAACAAGTGCTGCTTCTTTACCAACAAATTGCGCCAAAGCTTCTTCCAGCTCAATGTGAAGATCGAGTGTGCCATTTAAAAACCTGGAACCTGCACAACCACTGCCATATTTATCAATGGCTTTTTTACCTGCATCCTTTACTTCCGGGTGATTGGTAAGGCCTAGATAACTGTTTGAACCAAACATCAGCACCCGTTTACCGGCGATGATTACTTCAGTATCCTGGTCACTTTGCAGTGGCCTGAAAAAAGGATAGATATCGGCTGATTTTAAATCTTCAGCAGTTTTAAAGGCTGCTACTTTGTCCAGCAAGGTTTTGTTAGTCATTGCGAAGTTTTAATTGTTTCCTTAAGCGTTATTGTTACAAAAATATTGGCTGATTGTGTGTTACTGCCCCTATCCCTTATTTACACTTTTCCTGTATTTTATTCAAAACATTGATGCAGGTGCTGATATCTTTTTCACTAATGCCTTCCTGCAAAAGACAGTCGTGGCCCAAAAACCTGGTGTGCATCATTTCAATAATTTTCTTTCCGGTTTCTGTAAGTTCAATAACATTCTTTCGTCTGTCGCCTGCTATTGAAACCCTTTTTACAAAACCCTTCTCTTCTAAAATATCTAAAGACCTTAAAATAGCAGACTTTGTTTTATCCATTACAACAGCAATATCCTGTTGTATCATTTGTTTGGATGTATTGCGTGAAATATAGTACAGTACCCCAAGCTGTTCAAACGTGATATCTTTTGTTATTCCCGAAAAAGTCCCATTAATCGTTTTTAGCAAAAGTTTGCCTGTATGAACGATCATAAAACCCAATGTATCCGGCATTTCTTTACTGTCCATATATCAATAGTTGCGTAGTAAACTGTCGCAAAGCTAAGGATATATCTTCCAAAAAATTCCCAAAAGTTAATTTGCAACAATATAGAAAAGGCTGTCAGCATTACTTTCCAGCGGCATTTAGCAATCTTCCATGTTACAGGTTTTCACAAAGTATTTTCTATTGCGGCCAATTCATCTTCATTGAACGTAATATTTTTTAGGGTGCCCAGGTTATTTTGTAATTGCTCCACACTGCTTACGCCAATTAAAACGGTGGTAACCCTTTTATCTTTTAATAACCAGGCCAGTGCCATTTGGGCAAGGGATTGGTTACGCTTTTTAGCAATTTCGTTAAGGGCATTTATCTGTGCCAGCACTTCTGGCGTAAGCGAACTACTTTTTAAAAAACCATGCGGTTTGGCTATCCTGGATTGCCCGGGAATTTCTCCGGTTAAATACTTATCGGTTAGCAACCCTTGCGCAAGCGGCGAAAAAGGTATGCAGCCAACACCATTTTTCTCCAGTGTATCCATCAGGCCGCCTTCCACCCATCTTTCGAACATGGAATATTTTGGTTGGTGGATAAGGCACGGTGTTCCCAGGTTTTTTAATATATCGATGGCCTTTGCAGCTTCGGGCTGCTGGTAGTTGGAAAGGCCAATGTACAGTGCTTTGCCACTTTTGACAATGTCATGCAGGGCCATCATTGTTTCTTCCAACGGCGTATCGGGATCTGGCCTGTGGCTGTAAAAAATATCTACATAATCAAGTTGCAGGCGCTGCAGGCTTTGGTTTAAACTGGCCATCAAATATTTTCTTGAGCCCCATTCGCCATAAGGGCCAGGCCACATATTGTAGCCTGCTTTGCTTGATATAATTAATTCGTCACGCAGGTAGCCACCAAAATCTTTTTTTAAAATACTGCCAAAATTTTCTTCTGCCGATCCGGGTGGTGGCCCGTAATTATTGGCCAGGTCAATATGCGTTATGCCGCTATCAAAAGCAGCCCTTATGATGGCACGGCCATTTTCAAAAACATCCACCCCGCCGAAGTTGTGCCATAGCCCCAGTGATAATGCAGGCAGCATCAACCCACTTTTGCCGCAGCGGTTATAAAGCATCGTATCATACCTGTTTGCTGAAGGGATATAAAACATATATTCTTATTAATTTTTAAAGATAAGTTGTAAAGCATTTATGGCATTTGTTACATACACCAGCGGTGCATTCCAGTTAATGGCAATTTCGTTACTGGCATACGCACAATCATCATCTGTGTACGATGTTTCTATTTCTGTATTGGCATAAAAACATTTGTCTTGCCGCCCCGGGTTTGGCCCGCCAGCCATAAGCCCGGGCACAGGGTCAGTAATATGATCTGCCACAGATGGGCGGTGGTGAGGGTGCATTACAGGTTTGCTGCCAATACCCGTTACAAAGCAATAGCCGGTTGCATTGCGGCCAAGCACATAATCGGCATTGCTTAAAGCCGGGTTTAAATATTTTTTGTTTTGGGTGATGAGATAGGCATTGATCAGCAAAATGCTTTCATTCATGGCAACAGCGTTGCTGCCCCAGATAAAGTCTTTTTCACTTTGGCCAATAATAGTGGCAAAGGCCTTGTTGCCCCCGTTAAGGACCATCTCATCTGCAAAGTTGGTAATTTTTTTTGCGGTGGCAGATAACAAGGTGTTAATGCCTGCCGGAAGCTTACTTTTAAACCGCAGCAATGTGTAACATCCCAGCATACCCACATTACCCCACGATGGCAATGTAGCCGCAACAGCCGCTCCTTTTTCAATAAAGGGCAGGTAACTTTTATCTTTTGTTATTATAAACAATTCGCAGGCAGCCCAAAAAAATTCATCTTCAAAATTACGGTCGCCATAATCGCCGGTTACCACTGGTGGCGCAAATTTTTTGTTCATTTCATTCTGGTTGTATGCAACCGAAGGATTGGTAATTGCCCATTGCCAGGCAAGCTTTGCTGCTTTACTGCAACTATCCGAAAGCCCCGGCAATGCTTTAGAAAACTTTTTACAAATACGGCTTGCCTGCGCCATAACCGCCGCAAAGTCAAGTGCTGCTGCCGTACCCTTTTGCACTACAAACCGTTTTGCGGTAGCTGCCCCGGGCATTATCATTGCATCAAAGTTTGCGTTGGTGCATTTGTGGTATACGCCGCCATCGCTGTTGTCCTGCATGGTAAGCATCCACCTTAGATTATACAGCACCTCATTTAAGATATCAGGTATCCCATTTTTACTTTCTGGTATGTTGGTATAGAGGGCATCAAAATAAACTGGAAAATCTTCATAGGCACTCATTAAAGTGCCCATGGTGATGCCAGAGTTTACTATATATTTATTGTAATCGCCTGCATCGTACCAGCCACCCGGTGTGGAGATTATGGTATTGGCCGGCCTTGTTGCAGATGCTGCGGAAGGATGTACAAAAACAGCGGTATCCGGATGCCCTTCTTCTCTTGCCCAAATACCTGCATAACGTTCCTGCAAAGGCATAGATGCCCGTTGGTAATAAAAGCCTTTTAAAGATGCTTTCGCCACATTATCAAAAACATTGTTCCCTATTTTAAATGGGTAAGAAAGCCCTGTGCCGGGTACATACAACATATACTCCCCCGGTTGTTTAAAACTATCAAAGCGTAGTATTTTTGTATTGGCGGATGAATATTTCGATTGTATTGCTTTGCCAGTTGTACCCTTGTACAAAGTATCATGCCCGGTTTTTGACAGAATATAAAAAGTGCCTGCGCCCGGTGCATTAATAATAACAGCCGTCTTTATGCCTTCGGTTAAAAACCCTGCCTGGTTTAGAACAATTTGTGTGGCAGGCACCTGTGCTGAAAGCTGAAAAATAAAAAATGTACAACAAATAACAAGGGGGTGTTTGAGCAAAACCATTATAACGAAATTGGTATTTTAATATGTTGTTGTAAATATAATTGATATTGGCCTGATCTATTATACTACTGTAAATTTTAAAAACCCGGCATACCAACTATAAAAAAAAGTGGTTGCTTAGCTTGTACTAAACAACCACATTCTATTTTTAAAATGATTTACTTCAGCAGGTTTGCCTTCATGTAATCTGCGCTTGTTTTTATACATTCAAATACCGGGTGCCTGTACTGCTCCTGTTCTACAAAAGCATAATCAAGGCCTGCAAGGCTTTGCGATTTAAAAATTGTTTTCCAGTCAATAACACCTTTGCCCACTTCACAGGTTTGGCCTTTTGGTGCGCCTGCGGCAGAAGCTTCCATATCTTTTATATGCCACATTGCAAACCGGCCTGGGTATTTTTTAAACCACTTTACAGGGTCTTCGCCGGCATTGGCCACCCAATAAATATCCATTTCAAATTTCACCAGTTTAGGATCGGTATTGTCCAGCAAAATTTCGTATTTTGTTTTGCCATCAGCGGCTTTTTCAAATTCAAAATTATGGTTGTGATAAGCCGTTGTAAGGCCTGCAGCCTTGCTTAACTCCCCTCCTTTTTGCAACCTTTCGGCAACCCTTTTAAAATCATCATCCGTTCTGTGTTTATCATCCAGGTATGGGATGGTAACATATTTTTGTCCCAGTATTTTCGCATCTTCCAGTAAATATTTCCAACTGTCCCAATTGTAATCCTTATCATGCAGCATATCTGAAAGCCCATAATGCCCGCTAACTGTTTTAAGTTTATTGGCCTTCAGCATGTCAGCCATTTGCTTTACTGTATTGCCAAAAAACATCCGCTTATTATAACCATACATCTCTATGTTGGTATACCCTGCTGCTGCTATCTGTTTCAAGGTGTTGTTTAAATCTTTAATTTCATCCCTTACAGTATATAACTGAAGGCCAAGGTCTTTATGCATTTTAAACAGTTCGTTTTTATTGACCATTAATGATGCAGCAAGAACAGAACTTTGCTGAATAAATTTTCTTCGTGTAACCATGACTGTTTTGTTTAATTGTAAAAGATAAAATTTTAACTGTGCAACCGTATTGTAAAAAGATAAATATTGTCAAATTGATTTTGTAAGCCATCCATGGTTTTCCATCCAATGCCTGCAACGCTCCATCCACATTTCATGGTTATTTTTTTGATTTAAACCAAAACCATGTCCGCCGCTTTCATAAATATGCATTTCAGCAGGTACCTTATGTTGTATCAGGGCAAGATAAAAAGCAGTGGTGTTTAAAGGGCTTACTGCATCATCATCGCTGGCATGTATTAAAAATGAAGGAGGCGTTGTAGCATTTACCTGCAACTCATTGGAGTAATAAATAATTTTTTCGGGAGAAGGGTTTTTGCCGATAAGGTTAATCCTTGAACCCATGTGTGCGATGCTGTCGCTGAAACTGATTACCGGGTATACCAGTATCATGAAATCGGGCCGCAAGCTGGTTTTCAGGGGATTGCTTATCACCACATCATCAGTATGGGTACCTTCTGTAGATGCAAGGTGGCCACCCGCCGAAAAGCCCATGATGCCAATTTTAGCAGGATCGATATGATATCCTTTTGCCCCTTCCCTTATTATTTTCATGGCTTGTTGTGCATCCTGCAAAGGGCCAATTTCTGGTTTTACCATTGTGGCGGTATTGGGTATACGGTACTTTAAAACAAATGCCGCAACACCCATTTCATTAAACTTCTTTGCAACATCTTTTCCCTCGTGGCCTGCGGCGACAATACTGTAACCACCACCCGGACAAATAAGTACCGCCGTGCCATTGGCTTTTTGGGCAGGTGGTAAAAAAATACTTAAGGTTGGTACTGATATTTTGCTGATGATCAGTATGCCATTTGTTATTTCACTCTTCTCCTCATTGGCAGCAGGCTTGCTGTTAGGGATACTGTCTTTGTATAACGGTATAACGGTTTGCGACATCAGTATAATTGGTGCGAAAGATAAAAAGAACAGTAGTGCAGCAATTTTTATCATAACAAATAACAGGCCCCGGCAAAAACCTAAAGCCCCGGTGTTACAGGTAAGTAATAATTATTTAAATGCAAAGACCGGCTGCTATGTAGCCCATGCCTTGTCGCCTTTTTTATAAGGATAATCACCGACAAATTTACCTGGAACAGCGATGTAACGCAATGCCTGTGTAGCCCCTTCTTTTGAGGTAAAATACCCAAATAAGGTAAGCTGCTTCATCATGGTAAAATAATGGTTGGGCCCGTCTTGCTTTTTTGTTTTTTGATAATCTTTAGCTTCCTTATCCAGCGTGGTGAGCAAAGCTGTACGCTGCTCTGGTGTTGCTTCTAAAAAAGATTTACCATTTGCTTTTTTACTTGCCTCGTCCAGCTTACTAATGCCTTCGTGGAAAATTTTCTGGTCTTTTGGCTCATAAGTATCATTTACCATTACCACCATAAACTGCCCCACCTTGGCCGCCTTGGCACCCGGCGTTTTTGTTGCCGGTAAAATGGTCTCTGCTACTTCATCCAAAAAAGCAGTATCGGCTTCGCCGAATGTGGGGCCACCAACTGTAGGGCCGCTTTTGCAACTGGTGAGTAATTCACCTCCAATGAATACACCACCTGTTAAGGCTGCAATCATTTTTAATAGCTCTCTTCTTTCCATATTGATCATTTTTATATGATGATTATAAATTCCCTTTTTTTAATTCGCTTACTGCAAAATCTGCAGCCCTTGCGGTTAAGGCCATGTACGTTAATGATGGGTTTTGGCAGGCCGAAGAAACCATACATGCGCCATCGGTAACAAAAACATTTTTACAATCCCACACCTGGTTATTGCTGTTTAATACCGAAGTTTTTTCATCCCTTCCCATCCTGGCTGTGCCCATTTCATGTATGCCATGGCCCATTGCGTGACCACTGTCGTAACTGCTTATCTTCTTTACACCTGCCGCATCAAACATGGCTACCAAATCATTTACAATATCCTTCCGCATTTTCATTTCATTGTCTTTCAGCTCCGCATCCATCGACAATACGGGCAGCCCCCATTTATCTTTTACTGTTTTATCCAGCGTTATTTTATTTTCATGATAAGGCAAAATTTCACCAAAGCCTGTTGCGCCAATGGTCCAGCTTCCTGGTTCAGTAAGCGATTCTTTAAAATTGGCACCAATGTTTAATTCAGCTACATCCCTGCTCCAGCCTTGCCGGGATGCGGCACCCTGGTAACCAAATCCACGCAGGTAATTCCTTTTATCGCCGTAAAGGTTTGCAAACCTGGTGATATAAAACCCATTTGCACGCCTACCAAATGTTGTCTGGTCCTGGTAACCCTCCACCACACCCGAAGCACCAAGGTTGTAATGATGGTCCATAATATTATGCCCAAGTTCGCCGCTGCTGCTGCCTAAGCCGTCTTTCCAAATATCGGTGGCAGAGTTCATCAGCACCCATGCAGAATTTAACGCAGAGGCATTTAAAAAAACAATCTTACTGTAAAACTCATAAGTCTTGTTATTTTCTGCATCCAGCACTTCTACGCCTTTTGCTTTTTTGGTATCCTTATCATAAATAATTTTAGTAACAATGCTCCATGGGCGAACGGTTAAATTGTTTGTTGCCGTTGCCGCAGGTAAGGTAGATGACTGTGTACTGAAATAGCCACCGAATGGGCATCCCTCCCAGCAACGGTTCCTGAACTGGCATTGTGTACGGGCCTGCAAAGGTGCTGTAAGATTGGCCACCCGGCCAATAATCATATGCCTGTTTTTAAACTGTTGCTTTATTCTTGCGGCCACATCTTTTTCAACGTTATTTAAATCCATCGGTGGCAAAAATTGCCCGTCTGGTAAATGCGGCAACCCTTCCATTGATCCGCTTATGCCTACAAATTTTTCTGCATAATCATACCATGGTGCTATGTCTTTATACCTGATAGGCCAGTCAATGGCAACCCCATCTTTTGCGTTGGCTTCAAAATCAAAATCGCTCCACCGGTAACTTTGGCGCCCCCATAAAAGGCTCCTTCCACCCATTTGGTAACTGCGCCACCAGGTAAAAGGTTTTACTTCGGTGTAAGGGCAGTCTTCTTCGTTAGTCCAGTAATCCATTACGGCTTCCTGTGCTGCCCAACCCCTGTGTGCTACAGGATATTTAATCCTCTGTTGCTCTGTTGTGTGCCCACGGTGATCAAACTCCCATGGGTCTTTTGCCGCAGTTTTATAATCTTTTACATGCTCGAGGGGGCGCCCACGCTCCAGCATTAAAACCTTTAACCCTTTTTCAGTAAGTTCTTTAGCTGCCCAGCCACCACTTATACCCGACCCAATAACTATGGCATCGTAAGTATTTTGTGTAACCGCTCTGTTGTTGACTTGTGTTGTATCGCCGGGCATATTACTTTTTATAGTTTTAAAAAATCTTTTTAAATATTTCCTTTTTTAAGTTCTTCCACTGCATGGTTTGCTGCCCTTGCTGTAAGTGCCATAAAAGTTAAAGAAGGGTTTTGTGTGCTTACTGACGTCATACATGCACCATCCGTTACAAACACATTTTTACAATGGTGCAACTGGTTAAAGTTGTTGAGCAGGGAAGTGGCCGGGTCTTTACCCATTCTAACCCCACCCATTTCATGGATATCATTGCCCGGGCGCCTGCCATTATCATATGCATTAATATTTTTACAACCCGCCTTTTCTAGCATTTCGCCGCCTTGCTGCAAAAAGTCTTTCAGCAGTTTTTCATCATTATCATCAAAACCTACAGATACAGTTAGCAGCGGAATACCCCATTCATCTTTCTTATCCGGGCTTAGCCTTACATGGTTCTTTTCTTTTGGGATTGTTTCACCCTGCATCATCATGTACACCGTCCAGGTGCCAGGCTCTGTAAGGCTTTCCTTATACGCCGCACCAATTCCATCGTTGCCCGCTGCACCTTGCCAGTTGCTGCGAAAAGAACTGTAGTGTACCATATAACCCCGTAAAAAATCTGTTTGCTGTTTATATACATTTCTGAAATTAGGGAGCATTACTGCTGTTGGCCTTCTGCCGTATTGGGTCATGTCTTCAAAACCACCAATCGTTGCACTGATGTCGCCCCGGTAGTTGTGAAAGGCAATGTATTTGCCCAGCAAACCATTATCATTGCCAAGCCCGTTTGGAAAGCGGGCCGATACTGAATTCAGCAATATCAGATTGGAATTTAAACAGGCAGCATTTAAAAAAATTACTTTGGCAAAATATTCAGTTTCCTGCTTTGTAACAGCATCTATCACACGTACCCCTTTTGCTTTTTCCTGGTGCTCATCATATAAAATGGAATGCACAACAGCATGGGGTTTTACGGTAAGGTTGCCGGTATTGGCAGCCCAGGGGAGCGTTGATGAATTGGAGCTGAAGTAACCTCCAAATGGGCAGCCACGGTAGCAAATATTTCTTGCCTGGCATTGGCCACGGCCTTGCTGTAAATGAATTGGTTTAGGTTTGGTAAGATGGGCACACCTGCCCTGGATTACATGCCTGTCTTTATAGTTTTCCAGTATTTTTTGCTGAATGTGTTTTTCAGCCACTGTCATTTGCCAAGGCTCTAAAAATTCGCCGTCCGGCATTGTTTCCACTCCATCCATATTGCCGCTGATGCCTGCAAACTTTTCAACATGGCTGTACCAGGGTGCAAGTTCTTCGTAACGTATGGGCCAGTCTACAGCAAACCCATCACGGGCAGGGCCTTCAAAATCATACTTGCTCCAGCGTTGTGTTGCCCTTGCCCAAATTAAAGATTTACCGCCAACCTGGTAACCACGTATCCATTCAAAAGGCTTTTCCTGTATGTACGGATGCTCTTTATCTTTTACAAAAAAATGTGCTGTAGCTTCATCAAAAGCATAGCAACTTGCAGCAATAGGATTGTCTTTTTTTAGCTGCTCCGTAAGTTTGGTACGGTGTTTAAAGTCCCACGGGTCCATGGTGGTGGTTGGGTAATCTTTTATATGCCTGACATCCCTGCCCCTCTCCAGCACCAATGTTTTCAACCCTTTTTCACACAGCTCTTTTGCGGCCCAACCCCCGCTGATGCCAGATCCTATTACGATGGCATCGTACGTATTTTGTGCAGTGGCTTTATTATTTATATTGGTTGAATCCCCTGGCATATCACAAATTTAAAACGGTAACAGCTGGTGTGTTTAACTGTTGGTACCCTTATCCTGATTGCTTGTTTACTACTAAATATTTCCTTTTTTTAATTGACTTACTGCATAATCTGCGGCCCTTGCCGTAAAGGCCATATAGGTTAAAGATGGGTTTACACAGGCTGCCGAAGTCATAAAAGAACCATCCGTTACAAAAACATTTGGTGCATCCCAGATTTGGTTAAAAGAATTTAATACAGATGTTTTGGGGTCTTTACCCATTCTTGCAGAACCCATTTCATGGATGCCCCTTCCTAATGTGCCATCCCCATCCCGGCCCTTCACATTTTTTACGCCCGATGCTTCCAGCATTTCAATGGCATCTGCCAACATATCTTTCCTCATCTTCTTTTCATTTTCCTTGTACTCAATATCCATCGATAATACATTGAGCCCCCATTTGTCTTTCTTGGTTTTATCAAGTGTTACAAAATTTTCATGGTAAGGCAGGGTTTCTCCAAAACCTCCTATGTTCATCGTCCAGGAACCTGGTTCTGATAAAGCATCTTTTAATCCAATGCCCAGTGAAACTTCTTCTGCAGACCTGTTGTACCCTTCCCTCATGCCGCCGCCCTGGTAGCCAAAGCCACGCAGGTAATCCCTTTTATCACCAAACAAATTTTGGTACCGTGGAATATAAATGCCGTTGGCCCTGCGGCCGAATGTGTACTTGTCTTCATAGCCTTCTACTAATCCGGCTGCCCCAACACCAAGGTGATGGTCCATTATATTATGGCCAAGTTCGCCGCTGCTGCTGCCAAGGCCGCCCTGCCAAACATCCGTTGCAGAATTCATGAGGACCCAGGCACTGTTTAAAGTAGAGGCATTAAGGAAAATAATCTTTGCGTTGTAGGTGTAGGTTTTATTGTTTTCACCATCCAGCACCTCAACCCCTGTGGCCTTCTTTTTATCTTTATCGTATAAAATTTTGGTTACAATGCTCCACGGCCTAACGGTTAAATTACCGGTTGCTTTTGCGGCAGGTAAGGTAGAAGATTGTGTGCTGAAGTATGCACCAAACGGGCATCCCAGCCAGCACTTGTTCCTGAACTGGCAACTGGACCTGCCAGGTAATGCTTCTGTAATATTAGCTGTACGGCCGATGATTACCGAACGCTTTCCTTTGTAATGTTCTTTAATCCTGGCTGCCACATCTTTTTCAACAATGGTCATATCCATGGCGGGCATAAAATGTCCATCGGGCAGTTGTGGCAAACCATCCCTTGAGCCGCTGATGCCAGCAAATTTTTCAACATAATCGTACCAGGGGGCAATTTCTTTATAACGCACAGGCCAATCAACAGCAACACCATCCTTAAGGTTGGCTTCAAAGTCAAAGTCGCTCCAGCGGTAGCTTTGGCGGCCCCACATTAATGAACGGCCACCCATATGGTAACCCCTGAACCAGTCAAAACGTTTTACCTCAGTGTAAGGCGAATCTTTATCGCTTGCCCAATAATCAAGATTGGTTTCATTCAGTGGATAATCCCTTTTTAATACCGGATAATCTTTAATCATTTCCTGTGTACGCCTTCCCCGGTGTGGGTAATCCCAAGCCTCTTTACTGGCATTTACATAGTCTTTTACATGTTCAATTTCCCTTCCCCTTTCCAGCATTAAAACTTTTAAACCTTTTTCGGAAAGTTCTTTGGCGGCCCATCCGCCGCTGATGCCGGAGCCTACAACTATTGCATCATAGGTATTTTGTGCGGCAGCAATGTTGTTGATACGTGTTGAATCCTGTGGCATAAAAAGTGTTGTTTATAATTATGCCGGCCTTTGCCGGCAATAGGTTTTATCATTATAAATTCAGTTTCTTTAATTCACTTACCGCATGGTCTGCAGCCCTTGCTGTAAAAGCCATGTAGGTTAAAGATGGGTTTTGACATGCGGCAGAAGTCATAAACGAACCATCTGTTACAAATACGTTGGGTGCATCCCATACCTGGTTAAAAGAATTGAGTACAGATGTTTTAGGGTCTTTGCCCATTCTTGCTGAACCCATTTCATGGATACCCCTTCCGAGGGTGCCATCGCCCGTCCAGCCTTGTACGTTTTTAACGCCTGCAATCGTCAGCATTTCTTCTGCATCTTTTTGCATATCTATCCGCATCTTCTTTTCATTCTCTTTATATTCAATATCCATGGCCAGCACATTCAGTCCCCATTTATCTTTTTTGGTTTTATCCAGTGTTACTTTATTTTCATGATACGGCAGTGTTTCACCAAAACCACCCATACCCATGGACCATGCGCCGGGCTCTGCCAATGCATCTTTAAAAGCACTGCCAATATTCAGTTCGGGAATATTTCTTCCCCATCCATCCCGGCTTGCGCCGCCCTGGTAACCAAAGCCACGGAGGTAGTCCCTTTTATCACCAAATAAATTACGGTACCGTGGAATATAGATGCCATTGGCCCTGCGGCCGAAAGTATATTTATCCTCAAACCCTTCTACCAGGCCGCTTGCACCAACGCCCAGGTGATGGTCCATAATGTTATGGCCAAGTTCGCCGCTGCTGCTGCCAAGGCCATCCGGAAAAACATTGGTGGCCGAGTTCATCAGCACCCATGCGCTGTTTAAGGTAGATGCATTCAGGAAAATAATTTTTGCATTGTAGGTGTACGTTTTATTGTTTTCGCCATCCAGCACTTCAACACCTGTTGCACGCTTTTTATCTTTATCGTATAAAATTTTGGTAACAATGCTCCATGGCCGCAGCGTTAAATTGCCGGTGGCCCTTGCTGCCGGCAAAGTAGAGGATTGTGTGCTGAAGTAAGCACCAAAAGGGCATCCCAGCCAGCATTTGTTCCGGTACTGGCAGCTCGACCGGCCAGGTAATGGTTCCGTAATATTGGCGGTGCGGCCAATGATCATTTTACGGTAACTGTTATAGTGCTTGTTCATTCTTTCACTTACATCCTTCTCCACAATATTCATATCCATGGCTGGCATAAAATGTCCATCGGGCAGTTGCGGCAAGCCATCCCTTGAGCCGCTGATGCCAGCAAATTTTTCGGCATAATCATACCAGGGGGCAATGTCTTTATAACGAACAGGCCAGTCGATAGCAACGCCATCTTTAAGATTGGCTTCAAAGTCAAAGTCGCTCCAGCGGTAGCTTTGCCGCCCCCACATTAATGAACGGCCACCAACATGATAGCCACGGAACCAATCAAAACGCTTTACTTCTGTGTAAGGCGAATCTTTATCGCTTGCCCAAAAATCAAGGTTGGTTTCATTCAATGGATAATCCCTTTTCAACACAGGATAGTCATTGATCATTTGTTGTGTACGTTCGCCCCGGTGCGGATAATCCCATGCTTCCTTATCTGCATTTACGTAGTCTTTTACATGTTCAATTTCACGGCCACGCTCAAGCATCAACACTTTAAGCCCTTTTTCTGTAAGCTCTTTAGCGGCCCATCCACCGCTGATCCCTGATCCCACCACTATTGCATCGTACGTATTTTCCGGCATTGCTTATTAATTATTGTTATAAAATATTTTCATTTAATCAACCACCATCCTTACACATCACAAATTTGAACAGCGGTTTTTAATGCGGCCAGTTTATCTTTATTTTCTTTAGCGGTGGGTATAAATTCCTGCGCTACATAATCTTTAAAACCTGTTTCAACAATAGCTTTCATTATGGCGGGATAATACAGTTCCTGGTTTTCATCCAGTTCGTGCCTGCCGGGTACGCCTGCGGTATGATAATGCCCGATATACTGATGGTATGTTTTGATGGTATGGATTACGTCGCCTTCGTCAATCTGCATGTGGTAAATGTCGTACAGCAATTTAAAATTTTCTGATCCTGTGCGCTTGCATAATTCTACTCCCCATGCAGTCCTGTCGCACATATAATCTTTATGGTCAACCTTACTGTTGAGCAATTCCATTTGAATGGTTACGCCATTTTTTTCGGCAAGCGGCAAAATTTTCTGCAAGCCCTCGGCACAATTTTTTAGCCCGGTTTCATCGTCCATGCCGTTGCGGCTTCCACTAAAACAGATAAGGTTTTTATACCCCGCCTGCTTCATCAAAGGAATAACTTCTGTATAATCTTTAATCAATTGTTCATGGTAGGTTTTGTTATTAAAACCGTTGGTTAAACTAACGGCACCACCATGATAACACATAGAACTGTACAAGCCATATTTCTGCAGCATTGGCCAGTCTTTTGGCGCAATTAAATCAATAGCACCAAATCCCATTTCTTTTACTGCCTTACATAAATCCTCCAATGGCATGGAGTTGAAACACCACTGGCAAACAGAGTGGTTGATGTTTCCTTTATATTTCATAGTGCTGCTGTTTTTATTGGTAGATGCACATGCAGGGATTAAAGAAGAAGCCCCAATGGCCATTGAACCTGCGAGCAAATTTTTAATGACAAGGCGCCTGTTTTGTTTTGTTGGCATAATGGATTTTTTTTGCTTGGTTTAAAAAGCGGCTGCTGGCGATGGCTGTAATTGTACCCTTTTTCTTGTACGCATGTAAAGGAACAAAGCAGTAAAAGCCACAATTAAAACTATCGGGATAATCATGGTAACATTAATTATTTCGGGGCCTGCGGCTTTTTTTGCTTCGTTAAGTGCAGCCATCATTTCTGGTGTTGCGGCAGGACCTGAATACTCCTGAACTGAAGCACCGGAAGGTAATTTAGCCGATAATAACCTATCGTAATGACCACCCATAAAAATCATGTACACCGATACTGCAAACATGCCGGCACCCCCCATAAGGTTCATGCCTACTGCCCCGGTTTTAGGAAGGTTTTCTGAAACAAAGCCCAGCATGGTAGGCCAGAAATAACAAACACCCAGCCCAAAAACAAAAGCCCCGGCAAACAACATGTTACCCGTGGTATGGCCAAGCAGGTATAAACCAAGTGCCGCAAAAATGGAAGAAAACAACAACACCCCCGAAGGCGATAACCTATGCACCACCGGGCCTGCAAATGCCCTGCCCAAAACCATTACGCCTGTTTCAAGGGTAAGGAGTAACAAGGCATTGTCATTAACATTTTTTAGTAAAACATCTATCCACTGGCCGGTAAATAATTCGGTTATAGCAGTGCCAAACATTAAAATAATCATGATGAAAAACAAGGGCGTAAGTAATGCCTTATACATTTCTGAACTGGATACACCACTTGAAACCCTTTCGGTAACGGGGAAACTTAGCTTGCTGAAAAGATAGCCATAAACCAACGTGGGGATAAGCATGATGCCTACCAAAACTTTCCAGTTTTCCAGGTATAGTGTACCGGGGATATTTATGCCGAAAAAACGTACGATTAATGTGCCGATTACAATACCTCCGGGAAACCACAAATGGAAATAGTTTAACCTTGTAGTTTTATTTTCTGTGTAAAGGCTTGCTACCAATGGGTTACAAGCCGCTTCCACAGTACCATTGCCAAGGCCAATTAATAAGGTAGATATAAATAATGACCAGAACCCCGTTGCAAATATGGTAAGCATTATACCTGCCAGGTGAAAGACTGCGGCAGCAACCAGCAATTTTTTCATGCCGATAATATCAACCACTAAACCGCCAACGATTATTGCGAGCGGAAAGCCCCAAAATGCAGTACTTGTTATAATACCAACCTGCTCCTGCGAAAGTTGAAAAGTGCTTTTCCATGTATCCAGCAAACCGGCCCGGATGCCGAAAGAAAGTGAGGTTACCAGCAATGCCATACAACTGGCAATAAATAATTTGTTACGCTGAATATTGGCGTGCATAGTCGTTAAGTTTTTTTAAGCAATGAGCAGACAAGGTATGAATTTATACAAATAAAACATCGGATCATTAATAAAAATATATCGTTAAAAGCCTGTTACCATAAATTTTATTAAGGCGGTTTTATTTTTATATTTTTTGCATTTTGCCCGTTGCGTTAAAATAAATTAATAATTTTAGCCCTCTTAAAAAAAGGTGCCCCGGTTGCTTTTTGTTAAACATTATTATTTGCCGCCTTATCTTTTGATTATCGTTAAACAGCACTATAACAATCATTTTTATAACTAAAAATTATGAACAGAAAATTACGAATGGGTATGATCGGTGGCGGCAAGGATGCCTTTATTGGTGCTATCCACAGGCTTGCATCCAACATGGATGGGCTGATAGAACTGGCCGCAGGTGCCTTAAGTATTAACCCCGATATCGCAAAAGAATCTGGTGAAATGCTTTTTTTACCAGCAAGCCGCACTTACCTTACCTATGATGAACTGATAAAAAAAGAAAGTGAATTGCCTGCGGATGAAAGGATAGATTTTGTAACCATCGTAACGCCAAACTTTGCCCACTTTGCCCCGGCAATGATGGCACTGGACCATGGCTTTAATGTAGTAATTGAAAAGCCCATTGCTTTTACATTGCACGAGGCCAAACAGTTAAAAGCCAAAGTAGCAGAAACAGGTTTAATACTTTGCCTTACCCACACCTACTCCGGCTACCCGATGGTAAAACAGGCAAGGGCAATGTGTGCGGATGGTATATTAGGTAAGATTAGAAAAGTTTGGGTGGAGTATCCCCAAGGGTGGCTTAGCAAGCTTAGCGAACGGGAAGGCAATGCACAGGCGGCCTGGAGAACAGACCCGAAGAAAAGCGGTAAAAGCGGTGCCATGGGGGATATTGGTACACATGCCGCACACTTGGCAGAGTATGTTTCTGGCTTGCAGATAACGAAATTATGTGCAGACTTAAGCATACTTGTTGATGGCAGGGCGCTGGATGATGATGGTAATGTATTGCTTAAATTTAATAACGGTGCTGCCGGCGTACTGATGGCTTCGCAGGTGGCAGCGGGTGAGGAAAATGCCTTGAAGATAAGGGTGTACGGAGAAAAGGGTGGCATTGAATGGGCACAGCAGGAACCCAATACCTTACTGGTAAAATGGCTGGACCAACCCACACAGATTTTGAGGGCAGGTGGCAACTATGGCGCTTTAAGCAGCTATGCAAAAAACAGTTGCCGCACACCCGGTGGCCACCCGGAAGGTTACCTGGAAGCGTTCGCCAATATTTACCGCAATTTTGCCCAAACGCTTGCAGCCAAAATTGACGGGACAGCACCTTCAAAAGAGGCACTTGATTTTCCCGGGGTAGAGGATGGTATACGGGGCATGGCATTTATTGATAATGTTGTTGCTTCTTCTCAATCTGACAAAAAATGGCACGATCATATTGTGGCCTAAACGTTGCCTGTGGCTGCAGATGTACAAGAGGGCGATGCAACAGTGTACTACATTGTGCTACTGCCCGGACAATAATTTGTATTGAATTTTTAATTACACTTCAACAATAAAAGTTATGACAACAGTAAAAGGCCCGGGTATATTTCTTGCCCAGTTTATGGGCGATGCTGCGCCATTTAATTCGCTGGAAGGTATTTGTACATGGGCCAAAAGTATTGGCTTTGCAGGTGTGCAAATACCAAGTTGGGATAGCCGCCTGATTGATCTGCAAAAAGCTGCAGAGAGCAAAACTTACTGCGATGAATTAAAGGGCATTATTAATAATTGCGGACTGGAGATTACCGAATTATCAACCCATTTGCAGGGGCAGCTTGTTGCCGTTAACCCGGCTTACGATGCTTTGTTTGATGGCTTTGCGCCTGAGGCATACCGCAATAACCCAAAGGCAAGAACGGAGTGGGCGGTGCAACAATTGAAGTATGCAGCAGTGGCATCAAAAAACCTGGGATTGAATGCCCACGCCACTTTTAGCGGTGCTTTGCTGTGGCATACCGTTTACCCGTGGCCGCAACGCCCTGCAGGTTTGGTGGAAACCGGCTTTACAGAACTGGCCAAAAGATGGTTGCCCATACTAAACCATTTTGATGAACAGGGTGTTGATCTTTGCTATGAAATACACCCTGGTGAAGACCTGCATGATGGCATTAGTTATGAAATGTTTTTGGACAAAGTAAACAACCATGCAAGGGCATGCTTATTGTACGATCCTTCGCACTTTGTTTTGCAATGCCTTAATTATTTAGAGTACATCGATAATTACCATGAGCGTATAAAAATGTTCCATGTAAAAGATGCCGAATTTAACCCCACGGGAAAACAGGGTGTTTATGGCGGCTATCAAAACTGGATTGACAGGGCAGGCCGCTTTCGCTCTTTGGGTGATGGGCAGGTGGACTTTAAAAGCGTATTTAGTAAAATGGCTGCTTATGATTACAAAGGCTGGGCAGTTATGGAATGGGAATGTGCCATTAAGCACCCGGAAGACGGGGCAAGGGAAGGATCGGTTTTTATAAAAGAGCATATCATCAGGGTTACAGAAAAAGCGTTTGACGATTTTGCAAATACAGGCAGCGATGATAAATTTAACCGGGCTGTTTTAGGATTAGATCAGTAATTTTAAATATCAATTTTTTAAGCAACAAAAAGTATTTACATGAAGAAGATTACCATTGTTTGTTTATTTGTAGCCGGCATTTATGCCTGCAATAACGGGGGCAGCGATAAACCTGCCACAACAGAAACCACGCCTGCAACCACCACACCGGCCGCAACCGAAACAGCTAAGGCCGACCCAACGGATAGTCCTGAATTTCAAAAAGGGCTTGCGCTTGTTAAAGGCAGCGATTGTGTTACCTGCCACAAAATTGATGAAAAGGTTATTGGGCCTGCCTTTAGGGAAATTGCCAATAAATACCCTAACAATGCTGCTACCCTGGATACCCTTGCCCATAAAGTAATTGCAGGCGGACAGGGCAACTGGGGATCTGTTCCAATGTTAGCCCACCCCCAGGTATCCCTTGCTGATGCAAAGGCAATGGTGACCTATGTTTTATTACTAAAAAACAACTAAAAAATTTGTTATGAAAATTATAGCGGTTGGTTTGCTTTTTTTAATAAGTGGAACAAATTATGTTGTACCTGCTAAAGTAAATATGGGCATTGTAAAACATAACGGCATTGCTTTCCATAAAGATGGATGGAAAAAATTGTTTGATGGTAAAACTACATCCGGCTGGCATAGCTATGGCAAAACTGCTGTAAACGACAGATGGAAAATTGCAGACGGTGCTTTGTATGTTGACCCATCTGTAAAAGAAGGTGGCGACATAGTTACCAATGATGCGTATGAAAATTTTGACCTTAAACTGGAGTGGAAAATATCCCCAAAAGGTAACAGCGGGATTATATTTTATGTGCAGGATGAACCGGAAAAATACCATGCTACTTACGAAACAGGGCCCGAAGTTCAGGTATTGGATAACGATGGCCATCCTGATGGAAAAATTACCAAACACAGGGCAGGTGATTTGTATGATCTGGTAAAGAGTTCTTCTGAACCGGTAAAGGCTGTTGGCGAATGGAACCATGTTGAAATTATAAGCAACAAGGGTGAACTTAAAATATTTATGAATGGCACCAACGTAGTTACCACCACCATGTGGGATGATAACTGGAAGCAATTGGTTGCAGGAAGCAAGTTTAAAGATATGTCAGGTTTTGGGCGTTTTAAATCTGGAAAGATTGCGTTGCAAGACCATGGCAATGCAGTATGGTACAGGAATATCCAAATAAAAAAACTGTAAGCCTTTATCATGATTGCTAATTCCTTCAAATACATTGTTGCTTTGCTATTTCTTTTTATGGCTGTTTCATTTACGGCACCAAAAAGAAGCGTACTGGTTTTTTCTAAAACAAATGGTTACCGGCATGAGAGCATTGATGCAGGCATTGCAGCAATAAAAAAGTTGGGGGCAGAAAATAACTTTAGCGTTGATGCCACCGAAGACTCCACTTACTTATCGTATGCCAATCTTAAAAAATACAATGCTATTATTTTTTTAAGTACTACCGGTACTGTACTGGGTAAAGAACAGGAAACAGCGTTGCAGGATTTTATACATAATGGCGGCGGTTTCGTGGGCATACATGCAGCTACTGATTGTGAGTATGAATGGCCCTGGTATGTAAAGATGATTGGTGCTAATTTTTTATCGCACCCTCAGCAACAGGAAGCCAAACTGGTAATAACAGACAACACACATCCATCTACAAAATACCTGCCTGCCACATGGACCAGAAAGGATGAATGGTACAATTTTAAGAACATGAACCCGGATGTAAAGGTGCTCATCAAGATTGATGAAACATCTTATACCGGCGGCAAAAATGGCAATAACCACCCCATGGCCTGGTACCATACTTATGACGGTGGTAAAGTTTTTTATACGGAGTTAGGCCACACCATTGAATCATACAGCGACCCATTGTACCTGCAACATATATTAGGCGGCATACAATATGCGATGGGTGTAAAATAATTGTTGCTTAGGCATAAGCATAAAATAAAAAAGCAGGCCATTTAAGCCTGCCTTTTTGTTTAAAGCATTATCAATTTTATTGCATTTACAGTTTAGCTATAACACCCAATTTATTATAATTCCCTGATCCAGATATTGCGGAAACTTATGGGTTCGCTTTTATCGCCATGTGCCTGTAGTTTAATGGGCGATGGGCCGTGTGCCTTATACTTTGGTGCGCCGATGTATGCTGTTTCCCCTTTTAGCTCATAATTATTTTGCACCACAATTCCATTGTGAAAAGCAGTAACCCGGGCAGGCGATTTTACACTTCCATCTTCATTAAAGCGGGGTGCAGTCCAAACAATATCGTATGCCTGCCATTCGCCTGGTTTTTTACAAGCATTAGCTAATGGCACAGCCTGCTTGTATATACTAGCCGTTTGGCCATTGGTGTAAGTTGAGTTATTGTAACAATCCAGTACCTGCATTTCATAACCTGCATCACCTCCACCGGTGCTTGCTAAAAATACACCGCTGTTGCCACGGGCCTGTCCTTCGCCGGTAATGTTGGATGGTATTCGCCACTCAATGTGCAACTGGTAATCTGTAAACCTTCGTTTGGTTTGTATGTTGCCCGATTTTTTATTTACCGTAAGTATTTTTTTAGCAACAATCCAATCTGCAGTTTTAGAGGTATCACTGGTTTTAACCCATTCCTCTTCGTTTTTTCCATCAAACAAAACAATCGCATCAGAAGGTGCTTCGGTTATCACTTTTGCAGGGGTAACAATCTTAGGTACAGGCGTGTATACTTCTGTTGCTTTGGGATCGCCCATTTGGGCAAAGGCGCTTGATACTGCAAAGGCTGCTATCAACCCAAGATAATTTTTTTTACATTTCATGTGGCAAAATTTTATAGTGATTTAAAAATTACAATGCGGTCAATTAATAATCGGAATAATCTGTTGGCCTGAGGAATAAAATATCCGATTTGGAAACCGTGTT
Source organism: Ferruginibacter sp. (assembly GCA_965249755.1). GTDB lineage: Bacteria > Bacteroidota > Bacteroidia > Chitinophagales > Chitinophagaceae > Ferruginibacter. The sequence continues at coordinate 3,706,849 of CBDFMT010000004.1, read as the reverse complement.
TAGGTATTCGGGCATGGCAGAAATCCGCTTCCATGTAGAATCACTTCCAAAATTTTTCCAGTGCTCATCCCTCTCAGCCTTGTTGTTAAAAGTTGTCATGTAAATTAAATTAGGTGTACGGCTACCCGTTAGGGCCTCGGCGTAAAATACTGCATTAAAGTTAAGGCGGTCAAACAGCTTAACTTCCCCACCGTCGTTAAACATTTTTACTTTTTGGCGGTACAGTGTTTCGGTAGGGCCTTCATAACTTCTAAGCTCATAAACCCTGTCGCTTAACGGGGCTGTTAAAGCAGGCTTCTTTAAATGGGCCATATCCCTGAAGGCTTTTAAAAGGATAATTTCCACCCTGTCGAAAGGGGTATTGTTATAAGCCGCAGTGCTGTAGGCACTGGTATCATTGCCTGTTAATTTGCGGGCAGATAAAACATTCATCAATGCCTCAAACTTTTGCAAAGATGCAAAGGGTATCAGCACATACATTTTTTTATCCGTAGCTGTGTCGTTATCGATGGAACTAAAAACACCAATGTTGGTAAGCCCTTGTTTATGCAATGCAGGCAGGTAAGTGCTTTTAAGGTAGTTGCTTGTTGTTGCAAACTGCCCCGCATTTTTAAAATGGTATATGCTGAGCTGATAGTATTCCTGCGGCGGTGCCGTGCTGTTTTCAACAAAGCTTGTACTAACAAAAAGTATACAGCCAAGGCAGATTAACAGCGTTGGAAAAAATTGTTTTTTCATGTGTTGAATTGAAGATTTTAAAATGAAGAGGGCTACAATTTATACCATAAATTTTAATCTGCGCCTTATGATTTTTGTAAAAGGGATGGTGCAATAAAAATGCCGGGCAGATGGTGATGGCAAGCAAATATAAAATAGCAGAAAAGTTATCCTGCCACTTCAAGTACTTCGGCACGGCTTACAAAATACATATCTATTTCGCCCACATTTTTTGCATAAATTTTGCCCCGGTAGCTGCAGTTAAAATCATTTTTTATCAGTTCATAAGTGGTGGCAGAAATGTTTACCTGTCCGGGCGCACCATTGCTTTCCATCCTGCTGGCAATGTTTACCGTGCTGCCCCATATATCGTAAGCATATTTTTTCTTGCCCACCACGCCGGCCACCACGGGCCCTACGTGTATGCCTATCCGCAGGTCCCAAGGCTCAAGGCCGGCATCTGCCCTGCGTTTGTTGTTGGCAAGTATGTATTCCTGAATATCCAAACTGGCATTAATGATGTTAAAAACCCTGTCTTTATCTGGTGAGGGTATACCGCCTGCACACATGTAAGAATCCCCGATCGTTTTAATTTTTTCCAGGTTATATTTTTCAATGATTGTATCAAATGCGATAAAGCAGGTATTCAATTCAGTCACCAATTCTTCAGGCGAAAGCTTATCTGCATGAATGGTAAAATTTTTAAAATCAGTAAACATTACGGATACAGATTCGTAATTTCTTGGTTTGGATGCACCGTTTACCTGTAACTCATCGGCCACTTCTGATGGCAAAATATTCAACAGCAGGTGTTCAATTTGTGCCTTTTGCAAATCCAGTATTTTATTGGTTTTTACCTTCGCCCTGTAGTTTCGGAAAATGAGTACGGCAATCAGCAATACCAATGCAAGCCCCCATGCAAAGGCATTGCGGGCAAAGGTTTGGCGTTTAACCTGCAGTTCGCTTAGCGCCTTATCTTTTGTGAGTAAATTTATTTCGCCCTGCTTTTTCTGCATGTCAAAATCAAACTGGAGCAGGCTTAATTTTTTATCATTTTCAATATTGTAAAGGGTATCTTTTATGTTGGAGAAAAGGGTTTGATATTTAAATGCCTTTCTATAATCTTCTACCTCTGCATAGGCCAAAGACATTTGCCCATACAGGTCTTTCAGTTCATGATTGGCCCTTATTTCAACAGCAGGTATTTCAGCTTCATTAAAATATACAATACCCTTTTTATAATCCCCATTTTTTACATATGCATTGCCCAGGCCCATCAGCGATTGCACAATAGAAATTTTTACATTTAATTTCTGTGCCATTGATAATGCCTGGTTGTGGTTTTTAAGTGCCTCCCCAAAATTATTTTCGCTGGTATATAGTTTACCCAAAGCATTGTAGGCATTTAAGCTGCCTTCTGAATTGCCATACGCCTTCAATGATTTTTTAAAATAAAACATGGCCTTATCATCCTTGGTTTGATCAAAATAAATTGAACCAATGTTTACCGATATCGCACCCAATTCTTCTTTTTTTCCCAACTCTTCACAAATAGGCAAAGCCATTAAATAATACTGCAGGGCCTTATCATGTGTGGCTTCTTTAATGTTGTAAACACCGCCTACATTATTAAGTGCAGTAAGTATCCTTAATTTATCGCCGGAGATCTCTGCATATTGCAGCGACTGTAAATAATTCTCCAGGGCCCGGGCATCATCACCCTGGTCATAATAAACCACACCAATATTATTGTACATGTTGGCAACACCCACATTGTCTTTTATCTCCGTAAATAACTTTAAGCTTTGCCGGTAAAAATCCAGTGCTTCAAGGTACTTGCCCTGGTAATAATAGGTGATGCCGATATGCTTAAGCGCATATGCCTGGCCAGAGGTAAAATGGCTTTTTTCTGCAAGTGCCCTGGCTTCGGTTGCCAGGCTGATTGCCTTTAACGGGGAATCCGTAAAATATAATTTGCTTTGCACCAGCAAACGGTTTACCAGTGCGGTGTCCCCGGTAATATCAATTTTACTTATTGATGTTTGCGATATGCATTTGAAGTAAACGGACAAAACACAAAGGCACAAAATTATTTTCCTATAGTTCATTGCTAACCTTTAACACCGGGCAGTACCGGTGTGTAACATAAAATATTCGCCAGCATTACCTCCTATTCCTTAACAACCCTGACTGTTTTAAAGCCTTCTTTCAAATTTACCCCAATAAAATAAGACCCGCCTGTTAATCCTGTAAGATCTATTTCAATGGCATGATCTGATATATTTCTTGTAACTTTTAATGGATGGGTTTTGCCGTATGCATCAAACAACATGGGCTTAATAATTTTATCATTTGCAAAATAAACAACCGCACGGTTTTTAACCGGGTTGGGGTAAACATTGATATTGCCGGCCGGATATATGCTTTTTGCCTCCGGCAGCATTTTGTCCTGCTGGCTGTTAACACTTATCATTTGATTACCGCTAACCCTGCCTGCTGTATACACATTGCATTTGTTGGATGCCCCATCTGCGGTAGCGCAAAGCGTTATTTTGTTGTAACAATCAAAAGCGCTTAGTGCCCATCTTAAAGTGTTACCATCAAAAGGCACGTTAACCTTTGTGGTACCGGGCATAAATACTGCAGGCAATACTGTGTTGGTAAATGTGCCGGAAGAGGACAACAAATTATCGGCGCCAGCCGGGATGTATACCGGTGTGCCGTTGTTATTTATACAATAAAAATGGGCAATAAAGCCACCGGTGGAGGTTTGCTCAACACAATCAAGATATGGTTTTAATGGCATTGCCCCACGGCCTTTTGGATTAATGTAGAGTGTGCCATTTGTATAACTGATGTCGTAACTGGCATGGTTGCCAAATGGTTTTAAAACTGGTATAATGGCATACGCACCAGGCCGCCCAAAACAGAAAGCATCCAAGCTATAATCAACACATGGCTTGTCACCGGCCTTAAGTGTGGTGAAGGTTGCACTGTAGGCTGGTAAAGGATCCCCACGGAATATGTATTTGTCATCGGCCTTTACGTTTAATGATGCTTTAAGTATAGTTAACACCCCGGCGGTAAAATTAAATGCATAGCTGGGAGAGGAAAGTGAGCCGGTTGAAACTGCAATATTGTAATTGCCAACGGTGCTGTTTGCAGCAGCCGTTGAAGCAAAAGATGGCATGCCGGTTATGTTGCTGGTAGCAAATGTTTGACCGTTTAACAACCCTTTATAAGTTGCTGTAAAAGGTGGGTTATTATCACCATAAATTTTGGTGGCACTATCGGCTTTTACAAACAGGGTTGCTTTTAAAACATTTAAAATTCCGCAGGCATAAGCAATTTTATAGTTAGATAAATAGGTGCCTGCAGCCCCGGCAGCACCAGATGCAATAATGGGATAAAAACCACCGGGTGCAGTACTGGCAGCACCTTCACTGTTAAGGCATACGGTTTTGATGGTATCATCGTACGATAATGTACCTGCTGCTATTGTAAATGCCGCAGGGTTAAACACCATTGTGGTGCCATAAACCTTGGTGGTATCTTTTGCCTTTAAAGTAATGCAGGCTGGCAAAATAACAAGCTTGCCATAGCCATAACTGATATCAAAATTATCATCCGAGAAAGCGCCCGGTATAATAGTTTGGATGCCCGCCGATAGCCCTGTAACCATGTTTAAGGCTTTAAAATCCCCCGGTGTTTTACCAATATCTTCTTCATCTACCACCACTGCTGTGCGCCCGCTGCTGTTTACAATGGGTATGGCCTGTCCGTTTACAATCGTTACCGCCTGTCCGTTTACGATGGTTACCGCCTGCCCGTTTACAATTGGTATGGCCTGCTTGTTTACCAGGTTAATGGCCTGTCCGTTTACGATGGTAACGGCTTGCTTACTGGTGAGGGAGCTGGCATCAACAAGCCCCCTTGCATTTGTAAATGAAACACCGCTAAGCATAGATGTTTGGGCAGAGTTGATATTAAAATTCAAGATAGATTCCTGGGTAATATCAATAATATTGGTGGTTTGTGTTACTGTGGCCCCGTTTATAAAAGCCTGTGTGGTTACCTGCCGTGCATTTTGTAAAGCGGTTTCTGTAGTGAGGAAATTAAGGTTATGCAAATCTGGATCATTAAGGTTGTTTACAATGGTTACGGCCTGCCCGTTTACAATAGTGATGGCCTGGCTGTTTACGATAGGAATGGCCTGCCCGTTAACAATGGTTACTGCCTGGCCATTTACAATCGTTACTGCTTGCCCGTTTACAATAGGCACTGCTTGTTTGTTTACGATAGTAACGGCCTGCTTGTTTATGAGGCCAATAAAATCGCCTGCAAACTGGCCTTGGTGGCTGGCCTGAATGGTACCGGCAAGGGCAGCAGGATTATCAATATTTACTGAACTGTCAAATGCATAGTTGAAGGTAAAATTGCCGGGCTTCTCGCCATAGCTAAGGGTTGTATCCCTTGCCGTAATTTTAACAGCAAGCTTTTGAACGGTGAGCACACCAGCCGTAAAAGCATAGGTATACTTTTTTAAGATGGCAGAATCTGTACCCGTTGAATCAAATGCTTTGGATGGGTTAATAGCATAAATGCCCGTATTGCTTTCTGCAGTAACCGGTGTTTGATAAACGATATCTGTTAAACCAAGCTCCTGCACCGTAAGCCCTGTATGTTGCAAAGAGTCTCCATCTACCAGCACAGTAGCCGTAAATGCCGGCAGTGTAGCGGCATATTTTTTTGTTTTGTTATCTGCAATTACCAATACACTTCTCTTAGCCAAACCCGTGATAGAAACTGCATTGGATATACCCCCATCCAATGCAGAAACCGACTTGGAAGAAGTAAACACTGTAACGGACCTTTCGCCATAAAAAACAGGCAACATAGCAGTAGCCTTCGTATCGCTCACTACGGTAGTGGCCAGCGTATCTTGCCCCAAAATAATTTTAGACCCACTGCTTAAATACAGCCCGTTAACCACCAACCCTACCGGTTGCACCCCGGGCTGGATTGATGAATCTGCCAATTGCAGGTTTTTGATAAAAGGTTTGGGATTGGCAATGGCCCGTACCGCAGCATCGGCCTGTATAAAACCATACCCGGTAGTAAAATCAAAACCTGGTGTGCCCATATTAATACTGCTTGTATGCAGCAAACTGCTTACCTCGGCAGGCGCCATATCTGCGTTAGCAAATTTCTTCTTTGCTTCCAGCAGCAATGCTACCGCCCCTGCCACATGAGGTGCAGCGGCCGATGTGCCAAAGAAGTTGGGTATGCCATCGCCTTCGTAATCTATGCTGCCAAAATTAACAGAAGTGTTAACCCCGTTGGGTGCAACCACATCTGGCTTTGCAGGCACAATATTATTAACCGGCGTACCCCCTGTTGAGGAGAAGGAAGCTATGGTTGGCACCGCCATTCCAAAAGCTGGTGTATTGGAATACAACGCAGCACCCACTGTTATTGCAGCGGCCGCATTGGCATGCCCAACAATGGTAGAACTGTTGGATTGAAATTCATTTATTTTTAGATCACCACGAAACACCACGTACTTAAACCTTATGGTACTTGTTGTTGAACCGGCGGGTGCCGATGAATTTACCACCATTACATTAACGGTGGTGTTGGAGGTAACCGTAAAGGTCATTACCTCCAAAGGGTCCTGGCCAATATTGTTTCTGTTTACGCCAAAAAGAGAAGTGCCTGTTGCATCCGCAAGATAAATATCAAGATCGTTTTGGGTACCGGTGGCCGAGCTGCCTAAAGAATAAATATCATCCGTCCATTGTAACACGATGGAGTATACGCCAGGGGTTAACACAGTGCCTTTTACAGAATCACTTTGAAGGATATCGCCATTGCCAAAATTATGTGCACGCCCCGGCAAGCCGTTGGGTGTGTTGGCCGGGTTAAACATACCCTCGTATGATTTGATACCAAAATTGCCTGCGGCGGTAACATATTTAACGCCTGCTGCGGTTACCTCATTTATGGCCTTTTCAACTATGCCCGTTTTAAAAAAGGGTTCAGTTATGTAAGTCACGTCATCCACAATTACATTGCAACTGTCATTCGCCAATTCCCTGATGCCTTGTGCAAAATCGCCTGCACTGATGAACCCGGTACGGAAGGAAAGATTGGCTTTTGGGGCTACATCATGCACAATCTGCAGCATGGCCCTTCCTTCATCAGATGCCCTTCCCAATGGGTATTCTTTAAGCACATGTACGGCATTGGGGTTTGTTGCATCGCCAGGGCCGGGCAGGTCGCCGTTGGCCATATCATTTGCCGCCGGGTTACCAGGCAATGTGTTATAACTGTCGGAGATTACGCCCACTTTTACCCCGTTACCAGCTACCCCAAAACCGTTGCGTACATAATTGGTACGCATGGCACTATCGCCTGCTGTTTGTATAATACCACTATTGCCCAGGGGCGGATAAACAGGCCTGCACTGGTTTATAAGCGTATTGAGGCTATCCAGCATCCGCAGGTTTGCGATGGGGAAATATCCGGTAATGATCAGGGTGTTGGGGCCATTACTTATCGTATCTGTTAACCCATACCTGGTGGAAAGCAGCAGCGAAAGCAACTCCCTGTACCTGCCCTGCATGGCAACTATTTCCATCAGCACTTTGCCATTGTTTATCTGGAACATGGCTTTGGAAACTGCCGATGTGCTGTCCCGGGTATCTGCCAATGCATCCAGTTCTGAACCGATTGTATTAATAATTTTTCCTTTTACAATAACTGTGTCTGTGGCTTCGCAACCGCCTGGTGCCAGTGCTGTTACCACATATGTACCCGCTGTGGAAACACCCGGGTTTGCTGTATTGGCGCCGGAAAGTATAGTGCCGCCGTTAAGGGCCTGCCATCTAAATTGTACATTTTTTGTTTTGGAAGAACCGGTTAGTATTGTAGCACCAAAGCTGTTTAACTGATCATCCGGCCCTGCACTTACATCGGGTATGCTGCACTCCGAAAAAGGCGCATACACAAGGGTAACGCCACATTGCACCCTTACCTGTGTGCCACTCCATAAAGCACCTGTTACAAATGAATTGCCTGATGATGAACCGATGTTGATGGCGCCATAAGGTGCCCACACGGTACCAAGCCAGCGGGAAGTGTTTACATTGTCACGGCAGTTATTTACCTGGAAACAATATTTTCCATTCTCCATATTTAACCCATCGCCATGTACCTCGGTGTAAATCCTTGTGGCGCTGCCGCCATTGATCATGGTCACGTTTATCTTACCAAAATCTGCATTGTTGAGTATATAAATTTTAAAAGTACCGCCGGGGTTATTTTTAAAATCAAATACCAGGTTGTTTACCGGGCCTCTGTTACTGATCTTATCAAAATAATAATTGCCGGGGCCATAAAGGGTTAGGGTAACATTACCAGGCAGTTTAACGTCGTCGTAAATGCCAGGGGCAATTTTTGTAGTGTTGATAATATCCGGCAAATGCGGGCACGCCGGCAAAGGTGTAACCGCTGGCATCACCGGCATAACAGCCAATGCAGGCGTGGCTTCTACCTCTCCGCCGGATGGTACCGGTCCGTTATAAGTTGTACCATCAGGGTGTGTCACCTTACCATTAATGGTACTGCCATAGCCTATTACTATGTTACCATTAACATCAATGTTGCCGGTAAAATGTCCTCTGCCGCCCGCCAGCAGGCCAATGCCCTTGGCGTATGAAAAATTTGCGGCTGTTATATTTCCGGTTATACTGTTGTTATTGAACAATTCTACTTTGCCACCGCTGTAAATGTTTGCGTTAATGCTGGTATTGCCCACAGACTTTACAAGCCTGCAGCTGCCTACTGCGCCACCCTCTATCTTACAATTGTATTCCAGTTGTACAGCGTAGCCCGGTGCATCGCATGGCTTTTGGCCAGGCATCACCTTAGCTGTACCACCGAACAATACAAAATCTTTTATGCTGGTTTGTTGTGCAAGCAAACTGCTGGATAAAAAAAGGCATTGTACACATACAATTAAAATGCCTTTTCTTTTTATTAAGGCGTATAGGTATCCCATAAAAAGTGTAGCTAAAAGGTAAATGGTAAAGTTGTTAAACCAGGTAATGCATAGGATTAAATCTTAAGGCTAAGGTGTTAACAGGTCGGACCTTATTGAGCGACAATTTTTTAAAATCAGCAGTACGGGTTGAGTGGCTTTGCAGGATGTTGTAATTAAGGGGCAAAATGTTGTACCGTCAAATGTAATACTAAATATGAGTTTTTTTACATAAATAAATTCGAATGAAAGCATACATCATTCATAGTGGGCCAAGATAAAATAAGACACTAAATAGTGCAATGGAAAGCGGTTGCATAACGGATGGCAATTGGTTAAAGAAGAGGTAACATAAAAATAATTTATTAGGTTTGTTGTGCATGCCAGCTAAAGCGAAATATGAAATTATACGTGCTGCGGTTTTATCGGACCTTAAAAAAAACCTGCCGTCAGATTTATGGTACCACAGTGTTGAACATACCGCCGATGTTGAAGTGCAGGCCATCCGCATTGCCGCCGCCGAAAATATTTCATCCCCTCAAGAGCTGCTGCTTTTGAAGGTTGCATGTCTTTATCATGATACCGGTTTTTTGTTTACCTATAAAGAACACGAACTTGCCGGATGTAAATTTGCCGCAGAAGAATTGCCTTTTTTCGGCTTTACGGCAGATGAAATTAATATTGTAAAGGGGATGATAATGGCAACCAAAATTCCGCAGACGCCCCTTACAAAACTGGAAGAAATTATTTGCGATGCAGATCTCGATTATTTAGGAAGGGAAGATTTTTTACCGGTCAGCAACCATCTTTTTTTAGAACTGCAGGCAAGAAATTTGGTAACCACCGAACACGCTTGGAACAACATACAACTGGCATTTTTTGAACAGCACCGGTATTTTACAACCACTACCAAACAATTGCGGGAAGAACAAAAACGAAAGCACCGGCAACTGATTGAAGCGGCAATAATCCAATGAACACATTATGCAGCACCGGCTGTTTTCTCATTCAGCTTCCGTAACCTGTTGCATAAAATTTTTATAAACCCCCGGGCTACTTCCGGCCTTGTATCTATCAATTCGTAAAAAGGTTCCTGATCAATTTTAAAGAGTACGCAATCTGTTTTGGCGGTTGCCGTAGCACTCCTTGTTTCTGCATCCAGCAATGAGAGTTCACCAAAAACTTCCTTCTCCTGCAAAACGGCGAGGTTTGTTTTGCCCTTATGTATTTGGATCTGACCGGTGAAAATGATGTACATGCAATCGCCGGGTTCATTCTCTTCAAAAATTACGGTACCGTCTGCCACCTGCCTTTCCTGCATCAGCGGAGCAAGTTCTGCTAATATTGTTTCAGGCGTTTCTTTAAAAATGCTTAATGATTTAAGCAGCAATACTTTTTCCAGCAGTAATAATTGATGAGATGAATTTGATGGCATTTGATAAAATTAAAATATTATAACAAAGATTCAAATTACTTAACTAAAATGTTATCATGCTACAAAGCATACAAAGCCGTTTCCCGTAAAAGCACACTATCTGCTGAAGTATACTTTTTTATCAGCGATTCTTTTATGCCATGGTGCTGCTTTTTAGTGGTATACAGGCAGCAGGCAATCGTCCAGTTATTATAAGGCACGGTATCATTTTCAAGAATTCGTACGAGTACCTGTTCTATATTTTCAAAAAATTCGGCAGGGTAAATTTTGCGCAGGCCATGCATCCTTTCTGCAATATCCCCCGGCTCAAAAATGGTATTGAAATGACTGGCGATATCTTTACGAACAGCAAGGTCAATAATTTCCATCGCATTGATAATGCTGCTTTTTTTACCGGTTGCATAAGCCACCCGTACTTTATTAATATTATCCCGGCTGTATAAAATAGCAAAAAGGTTAAGCAGGCTATCCCTTAAATTCATCAACTCCCAGTGAAAAGAATTGGCCAGCAAATGGTAGTTTGCCTTTTGCATGGAGAGGCGGTTTTGCATGTAGATAAGCCCGGCACTTCTTGCCAATAAACTTTTAGCTGTTTCCGTTAGCAATGGTTGGATGGCACTATCGTTTTTATAATTGCCCCGGTACAAAGCCTTGATGGTATTTACATGGTGAACGGGGTATTTCGACAACAGCTCCAGCAGCAATTTTTTTGCTTCGCTACTGCCTATCCGTCCACAAACTAAAATCAATTTTTCTTTTTGGAGTGGGGTTATATTATTGCTATCTACCGCTTTGCTGATGTAAGGCAACCCGGCATCGCCGGCTTCAAAAACGGCATCCCAAATAACCACATCATCTTTGTTGATATGCCCAAACAATTGTTTAAGAAGCTGGCTGGCGCCCGATTTGCCTGCGGCGAGAAAGGCCGCCTTCCTTACCAATAAACTTTCATCGTTCATTAAACCGAGTATCATTTCAGGCGAGGTTTTAAGCGGATGGTTACTGAATATTTCAGCAACAATCAAGCGGTCGGCTTCGCTTTTTGATACGGCCATATTTGATAAAATAGATTGAATATCTTTTTTGCCCTGCTCTGTGCCGCACAAGAGAAGGCCTGTTAGGGCAGCCTCTTTAACAACAGGCTGTGCGCTTTCAATATAGGGTAAGATGATTGCCTGTGCTACTTCGTGGCGGCATAAAATTTTAATCGTTTCGGCAATGATCAACGGGTTTTGCGTTTCCTTTAAAAATTGCAGCAGCATATCGGGCGAACCGGTTTCTTGCCCCGCAATTATTTTAAGGGCAGTTAGTTTTACCGTTTCAGAAGGATGCTCCAATAAGGCATGCGGCCATTCTCCCTTTATTGCGTTGCCATTTTTATTGAGCATGGTAATGATGTTGATGACCTCTGTTTCGGATCCTGTCTTTAGTTTTTCTTTCAGCCAGTCGAGTGTGTTATTATCTGTTACCGAAAAATCAAGGCCATTAAAATAGCGGCTGCTTATAGTACTGATTACTGTTTTAAGGTATTGGTTATTTACCCTGTAAATACCAACGATCCATAAAATACAAATGAACAGTAAGATGTATGATAAGGCGAGCAAGTCTACTTTTTGCTGGTACCGTATCATGAGCAAAATAACAACGCCGGTTATTAAAGATGCAAAAGGGTCCATGATACCTTTTACAATGGTATGCGCCCTAAGCCTGTCGTGGTGCGGCAAGGGCTGCATCATTGTTAAAAAAACCGGTGTGCTTATGGCCGATCTTAATACATCTGCAATTATGGAAGTAGCCCCAAATACATAAATGATCAACTTTTGATGATCCGGCAGGTTAGGGGTTAACACAATGATGCAGGTAAGTACAAGAAGGATAACAGGCGTTATCAACAATGATTGGATAAGGCCTAATTTATTAATGAGGCGGCTGGTAAAAATTACTTTTACCACCAACGCAACAATGCGTACACCGGCTAAAAAGAAGGCGATAAATTTAGCAAGCGATACATCATCATGAAGGGCTTCTTTAACACCGGCATAAAAAGCAAAATTATTTATTAAAAAACTGGCCGATACAATAATGCTTAAGATGGATAAGCGCCTTATCAATACATTGCCCGAAAAATTCTTTACTATTTTAGATACGTCACTTACGGAGTGTTTTGGGGCATGCCTTGGTGTATTGCTTTCTTCGGTTAAAATTCCAGACTTGCGGATGCTTATCAAAAACGGCAGCGAAGCCAGCATACAGGCTGCACCAAACCACAACAGATTAATTGTGCCGATGTAGGATACCGTAAGTAATGCCAGCGTGTAACCGATAAATTTTGCAGGTATATCTCCGGCACTTATTACACCAAACAAACGCTTGCTCTGCCGGGCATCAAATATTAAAGATGCCACACCCCAAAACTCCAGGTTGTTCAGCAGGTACAGTACATTAAACCATGCAAGCATTACATAAATAAACCAGCTTGCTTTTACATATACATAAGCCATCCTGAAGGCGAGCATACTGATGAGCATGAACACGGTAATCCATATGGCAAGTTTACTGATAGGCATTTTGTGCTCTACACGGGAATAAATAAAACCGGTAATCCACAACAGCAAAGAAGAAAAAATAAATACAGATGGCAGTTCTGTAACTTGAAAACCTGAGAGAAACAAGGCAAATGCGGCGGTAAAGAAAAAGGCAATACCGGCGCCCTGAAAGAATTGTAACAGAAAAAGTTTTTTTACAAGCCAACCCTCACCCGGCCGGATGTTGAATGTACGCCTCCAAAAATCTTTTCGTGTTGCCATAACTCACCTAAATTTTATATGCCCTGCTTTGCCACTTTTGCCTTTGTTAGTTTTTTAAGGTGTTGCAGTTTTAAGGGCGCCCTTTTTTTTTGGGATGATGCTGTAAAGTAATGATGTGTTGCTAAAAAACGGAGTTGCTTTTTTTCCCACTCTGCTTTACTGCTTACTATTTTGTAGGCCTTTACTTCTTCAAATAAATCTTTGCTGATGGTAAAAAAGTTTTTGGTTCCAAGATAGTCCAGATCGGCATCACAAATAATTTGCTGTAATTTATTTTTTGGGGACTGCGGTATTTTTGTTGCCATAATCAGCTCACAAATGTGTTCAATTACCGGCTCCTTAAAACCCCAAAAACGCAAATCCCTTTTGGCAAAGCCGCAACTTTTTTTCTCGTGATTTTTATAGGTGGTTATAAAGCCGGTATCATGGTACAAAGCTGCAATTTGCAGGGCAGCTATTTCGTCTTTATCGTGCACGCCCTCTGCCTTGGCGATGGCAGCGCATTGCATTGTAACTGCCAGCGTGTGCTTTATGCAATGGTAGGTTAAGGCAGGTGAAAGGCCTGCCCCCAGCATTTGCACAACATGTTTTTTAATAGAAGAAATGTTTGCCATAAACAGTACATTAAATATACTGTGATATTTATAAATGCCGATTATGGATTTGATGATGCAAATGTTAACAGCCCCATTGGGGCAGGTGTAATAACAGGCAGCGGTTTTCTTTACGGAAAAGATGGTGGTTGATATACAAGACGGGTGCCGTACAAACTTATATTATTTTTTTGTTTTAGCCCCTTTTTTAAGCTCTTTGCCGGAGTGTAAAACGGTGGTGCCGTTATCTTGCTTAACAGTGTAGGCAGGGTCTTCCTTGCTGGCGTTTCTTTTCACTTTTGCGCCTTTAATTGTTTTTTCAACTGGCTCGGTAAATTCAGCAGTTATCTTCCCTTCCGCTTCGGAGGCACCGTTACTCCAATGTACTTTTTCCCCTTTTTTCATAATTATGTTTTTTGAAAAACTACAAACACTGTTCCATATCATCAAAGCAAACCTGGACGTATTGCATTGTTTAAACAGAAAATGAAAAGACAATTGGTGGCAGGAAAATTGGATTTACTGCATTTTAAAACTTAAATTTTTGTTTATGGCAACCAATTCAAATCCTGAACATTCAGAAGGGCCGGTGGCAAAAACGATTGAGCAGCAAACAGCAAAACTTCCTTCAGACTTGTTTCTGTGGGCTGCTGTTGGTTCTATCGCAACTTCGCTGGTATTTAAATTTTCCGGCAAAAACGATAAAGCGCTTTTTGTTGGCCAATGGGCACCCACCTTTTTATTGCTGGGCCTTTACAATAAACTTGTAAAGCTTGAAGGCAGCGATTAGGTACCAACAAAAAAAGGTTTAGGCATTCGCCTAAACCTTTTATTTTATCCAATATTTTTTCTATCCCCCACCTACCTTTTGCTGTTCCGGTGTTTCCATATACCCTGAAATTTCGGGGTGTTGTTTATTTTCTGATCCATCGCTTTTACCCCCTTCCAGATAATTTTGTAAAGCCGCCAACCCATCTTCCCATCCTTTTTTATGTGCAGATGCAGCCTCTTCATTTACCAATCCTTCTTGCGTAACTTTAATACTGCTACCCGTTTCGCTTTCGCTGAAAGCCACGTGCAGCCTATAATTGGCGTCGTTAGCAGGTTCATTGGTGAAATGCCAGTTCCATGTATATTCCAGCAGTTTGGCCTCCTCTGCCTTTTGATATGTACCCTCAATGGTTATGTGGTTGTCTTTAAAAGTATACCGGAATGTCCCGCCTTCTTTAACATCATTCCTGATGCTCTCCAACATATTGCCCATTGGGTGCCACCACGTTTTTAATTGTTCCGGCTCAACCCAGGCTGCATATAATTCACTTTTCGGGCATGCAACATTTTTGGTTATTATCAAATTGTCCATATCAATTTTATTTTTATTTTTTCTTGTCTTGTAAAATTCAAAAACTGTGCTGCTAATTTTTATTAAGCTGCACTAAAAGACAAGTTTTTATAAAGAAAAAAAATACACATCCAACACAGGCATAATGCTAAAAGCATTTTTTTGTAGAAAATAACGGACTGTACAGATATGGGTAATGCAGCTGCTACGTCCAGTACAAAATTTTGCCAGAGGGAAAAAACGCTTTTATTTCCCCATAAAAAAACTGTTTCATTTGCTGCATTGTATTTTGCCGGTACACATATTTTGTGCCGCCAAACTTATTTGTTTTTACCGCCCTGTTGTTTTCATCCATTTCAAGTTTGGTGTTTGGGTACCATCCTAAAAGCATTTCTTTAGAGCCTGTCGTAAAACGGTGAGTAATCAATTCAAAAGTAATATCTGCCGGAAAATCCAGTGCAGCTTTCAAATTGTTCAGCAACGCACCATATTCCATTTGCCAGTTTTCAACAGGCATTATTGGCGCAAGTACCACACCCACTTTATAGCCACCACCACCAAATGCTTTGGGCATTGCCATTTTACGCAGCGCATTTATCCGGTTGGCAACCGTTGCAGTACCACCTTCCATTTTAGCAATTTGCGGCACATTTAAACTGAACCGCATACGGGTGTTGCCATTGTGCTGCAAGTGCAATAAATTATCTACTGCATCAAACTTTGTAACTGCCCTTAAGTGTGCGCCCTGCTGCGTTCCAAAAAAGCTGATGGTTTCAGAAAGGCTGCCCGTCAGGTGTTCAATACTTAACGGATCTGTATAACAACTGGCCTCAAACGAAGTGGCCTTGTTATCAAAATGATACTGGGTGGTGTTTTGTAAAATTGCTGGCAGGTTAGCAAAAGCCCTTACAGCAGGCGGCCCTTGTAAACTGCCCGCCAGGTAACAATACTGGCAATGTGCAGGGCAGCCTTCTGCAAGGTGAAACTGAAAATCTGCAGATGGCGGAATAGGCCTTAAACGAAAAGCAGATGGCGGCGCATTTACAATGGCCAGGGTACTTTTCGCTATTTTGTACGTCTCCTTTTCAGTAACCCCACGAAGGCCTGTTATCCTGTTGCCGTTCATTACATCCACCGGCAAATTATAAGTGGAAACCTTTTCCAATACCCTTTTTCCGAAAGGTTGGTCTAATGCGTCTGGTGTAAAAACTACCCGTGAAGGCATCCATAATTTAACCCGGGATTTGTTGTCCTGTTGTGATGGTGCTGTACCATTGCTGTGGCTATTTTCCATACCGTTTTTATTCAAATAAAGTTCCTTTACTGTTGGCTTGTCATCATGTCAGCAAAAAAATTTGTTAAGAAGACAGCTATATTTTGAGCTACTCCAATACAAACTCCTGGTGCATGGCCGGTATGGTAACTGTAGTAAAGTCCTTAAGCGAAAGCCTTGCCGCAAAGGCTTCCTGCACGGGCAGTTCGCCATGTACCAAAAAGATATTTTTTACCAGGGCTGCATCCTGGCAGGATAGGAAATGCAGCAGGTCGTCTTTATCGCCATGGGCACTCATAGAAGCCAGCGAAGTAATTTCTGCATCAACCTGGCAGTTTTCACCAAATATTTCGACTGTTTTTTCTCCTTTAAGCAATTGCCCACCTAACGATTGCCCCTGGCAATACCCAACAAATAAAATAGTATTTTTTTGCTCACCAACGCAACCGTAAATATGGTGCCGTACCCTGCCTGCATCGGCCGTTCCGCTGCTTGCTATAATTACGCAGGGTTCGTTATACGCTTCAAGTTTCTGGCTGTCTTCCATACTATCAATGTACTTCAACCCTTCAAACATAAACGGGTCATCGTCTTTAGTCAATACCTGTTGCAGCCGGCCGTTAAATTCGCCCATATGGTGCTTAATAATTGCTGTTGCTTTTTTGCCCAACGGGCTATCTACAAAATAAGAAAGCGGTGGCAACCTTTTCTCCAGCTCCAGTTGGTTTAAGGCATACAATACTTCTTGTGTGCGACCAACACTAAAGGCCGGGATGATTAGTTTACCCTGCTTTTGCAAACAGGTTTGTTGTATACATTTTAAAAGAGGGTCAACAGTATTTGTGGTTAAATCATGCATACTGTTGCCATAAGTACTTTCTAGAATAATATAATCTGCCTGTTTAAAAGGGGCAGGGGGTGGCAGCAATGTACTCCTGTACCTGCCCACATCGCCACTAAAAATTATGGTTGTTTCTTTATCGTTTTCCTTTACGGTTATCTCAATACAGGCACTGCCAATGAGGTGGCCTGCATTGGTAAAAACTATTGTTGCATTGGTGGTAATTTTTATAGGCACTTCATATTGCACAATATTAAAAAGTTGCAGGCACGCAGTTACATCGTTTGCGGTATACAAAGGTTCAAAGGCATCCAGGTTGTGATCGTTACGGATGTTATTTTGACGGGCCGTTTCGTAAGCCTGTATTTCGGCACTATCATACAGTAAAATGGCTGCAAGTTCCAACGTTGGTTTTGTGCAGTAAATTTTTCCTTTAAAACCATCCTTAACCAATTTGGGTATTAAACCAGAGTGATCGATATGTGCATGTGACAATAACAAAAAATTAATACTGGCTGGCTCAAAACCCAAGCTGTCGTTGAGTTCTGCTGTTTGTTGACCCAAGCCTTGAAAAAGCCCGCAATCCAATAATATAGTCGTTCCATCCTGCAGGGTAAGTAAATGTTTTGAGCCGGTAACCGTTTGTGCAGCCCCATGAAATCCAATGGTCATCCTTTATTTATTATGTGTGATTATGCAATAGCAAACATATCGCATGCCAACTGTTTTTTATTTAATGAAGGCTACTGAAGCTTCTTTAGGGAATCTGCTTTTTTGATTGTATTTTGAATATTGGCTGCTGTAGTATCTGTACTTATCACATTACTATTGTGCATGCCCGAAGGATGTTTAATTGTATCAATCGAAACCGGGTTGGATAAACCGGTACTGTCTTTTGTGTTATTTGTATTGTTACCTGCATTGCTGAGCTTAGTACCCTAAACGCAACCACTGTGTATAAAAATGCTTTCATATTTTTTTGGTTAGATAAGGCAATTGAAATGCCACGGGCATAAAAAATTAAAGCGTCCCTTCAATTGGGGACGCTTTAATTTTTTGCAAGCTAAACCGTATTAACTTTTACTGTGTTCAAAATTTGCAATGCCAGAACCCTTACCTTGTTTGTATCCGGCACCACTTTGCTGTGTGCCTGAGGCAGGCATATTACTTCCTGTTGCAGCGGCATTTGTTTCTGCACTTACCCTTAACCTGTTTTCTACATTCTTAACCCCGGATACAGCCTCTGCCAATTCTTCTGCATGGCGTTTTTCAAAACGGCTTTTTACTGTACCAGATAATGTTACCTCACTGCTGCTTACTTCCACATTAATTTCCGAAGCATCCACATGCTGGTCATCACTCAATTTGTCATTTACATCCTCTTTAATCCTCTCATCAGTACGGGTATACCCTTTAGGCCCTTTGCCCCTGTGTTGCCCCTGCTGCTGATCATCCATGTTGCGCCTGCGCTGTGCATCATCATCCCCAAACCATGAGGATACTTCATCTCTGGTCCTGTTCCACCAGTTACGGTCTTCATTACTGTTTTGACTGTTGTAATCATTGTTCCTGAACTGGTTTCTTCCCCCTTCATTAAACCTGTTTCTGTAACCGCCCTGGTTTCCAAATTCACGGTCATTCCAGTTGCGGCCAGCGCCCTGTCCATAGTTGTCGCCACGGTTCATATCGCCACCCTGGTTTCCATGCATTCCCTGGTTATTGTTCCAATCCCTGTCCTGGTTAAACTGGTTCCCATATTGCCTTTCACCATAGGGGTTACCAAAGTCTTCCCGGTTTCTTCCAAATTGAAAATTGCCTTCACGGTCACTTTCATTACGGTTGTTGTCGTTGCGGTAATCATCATTGTTGTTCCATTGTCGGCCAGATCCATTACGGTACCTGTTGTTGCCATTGTTTTGACTTGACATGATAATCGAATTTAGATTGTTTAAGAAAAATTTGTTTCACCATAAATGCGAAAAACCATACCGTGTTGAAGGTGTTTTTTTACTGTTTTGTAAAATTTTATTGTACAATAGAATACAACTGTCTTGACAGATATATGTAACTTTTAAAAAAAAAATGTAGACTGCATTCTACGGGTTGCGGTCAAATCCTGCCCAGGTTGATGCAGTATTTGCAGTGCCAGCTTTTATGTTTTGTAACAAGATAAAAAGGTTAAATAACATCCTTTTTTTAAGGAGAGAAAGTGAAGGCTTTTTAAAGATAAATTGCCATAATACCAATGATAGAAAATATTAAAACAAAGGGCAAAAAAGGTAGAAGCAGCTATTACAAAACCTCCGCTGAAGTTTCCGGCAAATGATCGTACTCACCCTTAACGGAGTAATAACCAAAAATTAAAAGCCCTATACAAATTGGTATAAAGATGATCAGGATAATAGACCATTGCAAGCTTACATTAGATTTAGTTGCCGCAGTTGCTTTGCCAATTTTATCGGCTGCCTGCCAAAATAAATAACCAACAATTACGGGTGATAACAACATCCACACAAAGCCAAGCATTCTTTTAAGTGTATTCATATTTTTAGTTTTTACGATATTCTTTCTGTTTCAAAAAATTAATCCATCACCTCCCTGTTTACTCTATTGGAAAGATAAATTACACCGATAATAAGGCTTAAAAAAGCCACACCAACAGGGTACCATAAACCTGCCAGCGGATCACCCATGGGAAGGTCTTTTGTTTTTGTGAATTCCACAATCAGGGTGCCCAAAAACGGCACCAGCCCGCCGAACACGCCATTACCAATATGATACGGCAGCGACATGGAAGTGTACCTTATTTTAGTAGGGAACAACTCCACCAGGAAAGCCGCCATCGGGCCATACACCATTGTTACAAAAACAATCTGCACAAAAACCAATAATACCAAATGCCAAAAGCTTCCGCTATCCAATGATTTTTCTGTTACCACCGAGGGTTTAGGCGATTTGCTCTCTACCTTAATATAGGCTGTTTCATTTTTAAGCGTTATGCCGGCAATGGCTTTGGGGCTTGCCATAAAAGTATCGTTTACCGCAGGGTTTATTGTATCAGTAATAATAAACCCTGTTGTTGCATTGCGGCCATCATACGCTGTTGCAAGGTGTAAGGTATCTGTTTTCGTGTACGTATATTTTGCGCCATCGGTATAAGCAGAATCATACACCACGGCAATTAGCACTTTCTTTTTATCTTTTGCATCTGCCATTACCACAGGGCTTTTTTTACCGGTATTGGCCAAATCAATAAACGCCGCCCTTGCAGCCGGGCTGGTTACTTTTAAAAAGCTTTTATAAATAGGAAAATAAAAAATTACCCCCAGGGCCATGCCTGATAAAATAATCCATTTGCGGCCAATGCGGTCGCTTAGGTACCCAAATATTACAAAGAAGGGAGTGGCAAATACAATTGCAATAAGGATAATATTCCTGGAATCAATAAAGTTGACCCTGCAGATATTTTCAATAAATGATTGTGCATAAAACTGGCCGGTATACCAGATAACACCTTGCCCCATAACAGCGCCAAACAAGGCCAGCAGCACCATTTTAAAATTGCCTTTATGGCCAAAACTTTCCTTTAACGGGTTTTTAGATGTCGTGCCTTCGGCCTTTACCTTCGCAAACATGGGCGATTCATGCATCCGCATCCGTATAAAAATAGAAACAATTACCAGCACCAGTGATATCCAAAACGGGTAACGCCAACCGCCCCATTCAGAGGTAAACTTTTCTACCCCCTGCCCCTCCCTAACCAAAATAATTATACCCAGTGCCAAAAATAATCCGAGTGTTGCAGTGGTTTGTATCCAGCTTGTCCAGTACCCACGCCGGTGTGCAGGCGCATGCTCGGCAACATAGGTTGCAGCGCCCCCATATTCGCCGCCCAATGCAAGGCCTTGTATTAATCTTAGCAATAAAACAAGTATAGGTGCTGCCCAGCCAATGGTTTTAAAACCTGGCACCAGCCCAATGGCAAAGGTGGAGCCGCCCATTAAAACCAGCGTTAATAAAAAAGTATTTTTGCGGCCAGCCAAATCGCCCAGGCGGCCAAAAACCAAAGCACCAAAGGGCCGCACAATAAAGCCTGCAGCAAATATGGCCAGGGTGCTTAAGAGTGCTGATGTACCCGAATCTTCTGGAAAAAATTGTTTGGAAATAGTGGTGGCCAGCATGCCGAAAATATAAAAGTCGTACCACTCAATTAAGGTGCCTGCCGATGATGCCCCAATAACGAAGGCCATGCCCTTTGATGTTTTCTGTAAACTTTCCATGTATGTGTAATAAGGTTTTGCAAGATAAAAATTGGGTAATAAAAGCAACCTGGTTTACTGCAACACTGCTGCGCTGTTTGCAGGATGCTTTATGGCGGCCGTATCCATCAGGCCATTTATTTTCAATATTAAATACTTTCTGCCGAATAAACTTAACGGTTATATTTTTTTTAGCCGGCATGGTTACTTATATCTTTCTCCTTGCATTAATGGGGTAAAATAATATTATAAGGTTAGCAACTTACCAAAATATCCTTTTCAGTTACGCTAAAATAATAGCTTAATATAAACATCATGCTGTGGAAATTTTGCTGTAATAGAAAAAGGGCTTCAGCCGCATCAGCTAAAACCCTTTCTATTTTTTTGGCAGATGATAAACCCTGCCAGTATGGAGTATCTTTTATTTTGTTTTTACATTTATGGCTACCCTGCGGTTCATTGCCTTGCCCTCTTTGGTGGCGTTATCGCCGATGGGGTATTGAGGGCCATATCCCTTTGAACCTGTTATTGCAGCAGGTAATGCCCCCATCTTTTTCAGGGATGCCACTACAGCATCTGATCTTTTTTGAGATAGGGAAACATTAAATGCAGAATCACCAGAGTTATCGGTATATCCGCCCAGTTTAAAACCTGCAGTAGGAAAGCCTTTGCTGATGGCAACAATATTGTTTAGCTGCGCAGATGAGGCAGAATCAATTTGTGCACCACCTGTTTTAAAACGCACATTGGTAAACTCAAACCAGTTGCCTTTTACCGTATCAATTTTTGCATTGGCATCAGATAAAAATTGATACAACCTGTTCTCGGTAGAATTTTCTCCCACGGTTAATGTACCGGCACCATTCGGTAAATTAAGGGTAACCATTTTGCCCAGATCGTACACATAGTTGCCGGTACTGTCCACCATACCTTTTGCTTCAGTTACAGGTCCGGCAGTAACCGGTGCTTCTGCTTCTTTAGGCAAACCAGTTGTGGCAGTTGCCGGAACATTAGTTGTTGTAGTTGGCTTTACCCCAAATAAATACCAGGCGCCTGCGGCCACCAAAACCAGCAGCAACAAGGGTATTAAAAATTTTAAACTGCTGCCTGTTTCATCTACTTCTTCTGTATGATGGACAACATGTTTGGTTTCAGCAACTGCATGTACCGGGGCTGCAGCAGTTTCAAAACCTGGTAAACTGCTTAAATTTAAACCCGCTGGCATAGCCTCAATAATATTTTCTTTTTGGCTGTGCAGCATAGATGCAAGCCCACCTGCATTAAGGTTATTGGTACTGGCATGCTTGCCCAGCAAACCTAGTAACAAAGGGGTAACCATACTGAATAAAGAAGTGGCAGCATTTAATTTTATGCCAGAAAAATTAGATATCAAGCCGGGCAAAGCACTTGCTTTATCCCCAAAAATACTGGCCAGTAAACCTGCGCCTTTGCTTAAAAGGCCACTCCCTTCATTACCAGAAAAAGTATCTGTATTATTTAAAATGCCGGCATTGTTTTGTTCTGATGCCATACTTAAAACATTTTCGGCACCTGCAGGGGTATTGGTTTTGCTAACCAGGCCACTAAGGATTACCGGCAACACCCCACTAAGTGCCTTACTTACCCCGGTTTCACTTTCATCCAGGAATGAGCTGGCATTACTGATAAGGTTGCCAGATAAAAGGCCTTTGGCAGCATCTGTTAAATTGAACGACATAACGCTTTGATTTGATTTTTAGAATGGTTTAGAAAAAGTTGATCTGCATATAAGGGGACAAGGTTAAAAATATAAATGTAAAAAACAAACATTGGGTTAATTTAATAATAACTTGTTGCAACCTTTTACAACACCATCTTACCATTAATAAAAAAGGATGGTGCATGCCATATTTCAAAATACTAAGTTTGTAGCCTTATGCTAAAAAAGATACCCGTTTACTGGTTATGCCAAATGATAGGATGGGGTGCTTGTCTGGCAATATCCACTTTTTTTTATCTTACTTTATCTGTAAGAAAAGTAGATAATTTTTTTCTGATGATTACCATTAGTGTTGTTTTGGGTGTTTTAACCACACATCTTATGCGCATGGTAATACAGGAGTATAAGGTGCTGGAAAAACCGTTGCAAACACAAATTATTTTGTTTGTGTTGCTAACCATTTTATTTGCAATTGTATATTCTTTTGGAGATGTGGCCATTGAAAAGGCCTTCAATTTAAGGGATACCGGGGGGCCGAAAATTTCGCTGGCCAATGAAATTGCCCGTAACAGCATCAACAATTTTTTTCTGCTCTTTATCTGGAACCTGCTGTATTATGCCTATCATTATATTGAGCGCAACCGTACGCAACAAGTGAACACCTTAAAGCTGCAATCTGTTGTAAAAGAGCTGGAGCTTAAAACAATCAAATCCCACATCAACCCACATTTTATTTTTAATGCTTTAAACAGCATAAGGGCAATGGTAGATGAGAACCCTGCAAGGGCACGTACAGCCATTACCGAACTAAGCAACATTTTGCGCAGCAGCATGCAGGCAGAAAAATTAGAGACTGTACCGCTTGAAAGGGAACTGAATATTGTAAGGGATTACCTGGCACTGGAAAAAATGCGTTTTGAAGAAAGGCTTACCATAGAAATGGATATTGATGAAGATACCCTTGGCCAGCCGGTGCCGCCAATGATGCTGCAAACCCTGGTGGAAAACGCCATTAAGCATGGCATAAGCAAACGCATAAACGGAGGGGTTGTTAAGGTGATATCCGGTTTTACAGATAACCACCACGAAATAATTGTACAAAACTCCGGGCAGTTAAACAGCTACATAAATGAAGATGGATTTGGTGTAAAAAGTACACAATACAGGCTTAATCTTTTATACCAGGGCAAGGCCAGTTTTGAAATTAAAAATGTAGATTTAGACATGGTAGAATCCAGGATAACGATGCCTGTGAGTGCTGCTTTATTAATACCATAAATAAAAAATGTATGCAAAGGGCAATTATAATTGATGATGAAAGATTGGCAAGGGCCGAACTGAGAAAACTGTTATCGGAGTTTCCAGATGTGGAAGTTATTGATGAAGCAGCCAATGCTGCAGAAGGTATTGAAAAGATAGATGCATTAAGCCCTGACCTTATTTTTCTGGACATTCAAATGCCTGGCAAAACAGGTTTTGATATGCTTACCGAACTGGATAAAACGCCCCATGTAATTTTTACAACAGCCTATGATGAATATGCATTAAAAGCTTTTGATGTAAATGCACTCGATTACCTGATGAAGCCCATTGAGCCGAAGCGGCTTGCTGATGCCATACAAAAATTACAACAGGCCGAAGAAAAAGAACTGGCAGCGCAGCAGGCTTTTAACCGTGGCATGCTTACCGAAAACGACCAGGTGTTTGTAAAGGATGGTGAAAGGTGCTGGTTTGTAAAGCTTGCAGAAGTAAGGTTGTTTGAAAGTGTGGGCAACTATGCCAAGGTATTTTTTGCGGGCAATAAGCCACTCATCCTGAAATCGCTGAATGCGCTTGAGGAAAGGCTGGATGAAAAAACATTCTTCAGGGCCAACAGAAAACACATTGTAAATATGCGGATGATTGATAAGATAGAACCCTATTTTAACGGAGGTTTATTGCTGGAACTTCAAGGTGGTGAAAAGGTGGAAGTGAGCAGAAGACAGGCCGTAAAATTTAAAGAAATGATGAGTTTATAGGAATATCAAAAACAGGTATGGCTGTTTTTTAAAAATAGAGAGCTAACTGATTTTTAAGGCCACGCTGTGTACAGCAGCAGCCATTTCTTTTATTAAGGAAGTATCTTTTTCGATAGCGTTTCCTACCACGATAACATCTGCGCCGGCTTTACAATTGAGGTATGCTTTTTCCGGATCGGTTATGCCGCCGCCAACAATTAAAGGCACCTGTATGGCCTGTGCCACTTTCTCAATCATACTTTCATTTACAGGGCGCCTTGCGCCACTGCCGGCATCCATATAAATCAATCCCATGCCGAGCATTTCGCCAGCCATTGCAGTGCATACGGCTATTTCATTTTTATCGGATGGTATGGGGTTCGCATTGGAAATATAAGATACTGTTGTAGGGGCACCGCCATCCACCACCATGTAGCCGGTAGACATGATTTCTAACCCGCTTTTTTTAACCAATGGTGCAGATACCACATGCTGCCCTATCAGCAACTCTGCATTGCGGCCGCTGATAAGGGAAAGGTATAATAACGCATCTGCATACCTGCTGATTTGTGAAGGGCTGCCGGGAAATAAAATAGCAGGTATGGTGCAATTTTTTTTGATGAGTTGCAGGCACTCATCCAAGTAGTGCGAAATGACCAAACTACCCCCCACTAAAAAATAATCAACCCGTGCATTTACAGACAATTGTATCAATTGTTCCAGGCTGGCATCGTCCGCCTTATCGGGATCAATCAATACCGCAAAGCTTTTTTTGCCAAGTTGCTTTCGCTCCGTTAATGAGTGGTATATTCCTTTTAACATCAACTGTTTATTCGTACCCTGCAAATGTAATTTTTTTTAAACTTATTGAAATAAAGATAGGCAAACAACTGCTTCACCTTTATCATTTACGGAAATAAGGTAAATTTGGTTATGGATGTTTCAGCAGAAATAAAATTTAAAACAGCAAGGAGCGGCGGCAAAGGCGGACAGAATGTAAATAAGGTGGAAACCATGGTGGAGGGATACTTTGATATTGCGGCATCATCGTTGTTGAATGCGCAACAAAAAGAATTGATTGTTGTACGCCTCTTTAATAAAATAAACAGCGAAGGGATTTTGCAGGTTAAAAGCCAGGTAGAAAGAAGCCAGCTCGGCAACAAGTTATTGGTGGTAGGGAAGATGAACGACATCATAAAAAAAGCATTGATTGAGCAGAAAAAAAGAAGGCCTACAAAACCCGGAAAAGCTGCCCGGCAAAAAAGGATCGATAACAAAAAGAAGGCCGGTGAGGTAAAGCAAAACCGCATGAAAGTTAAACCCTGAAACTTATGAATGTTGTTGCCTGCCTAAGGGTTTGCCTGTTGGTTTTTGTGGTAGTACCCGGCAAGTTATTAGCCCAAGCTAATGGACGCCAAAAAGATAACGTTGCTTTCATTTTTACCAATACTTGTAATAATAAGCGGCTGCGCCTTGATACGGCAACTTACACCAACAGCTTTGGCGAAAGTTTTATCATCAGCAAATTAAAATATTATATCAGCAATATTACGCTGCAAACAACAGATGGTAAAGTGATGAAAGAGGAAAACAGCTATTACTTGTTGAATGAAGAAGACAGTGCTTCTATGGTGTTTTCCGTGCATATTGCACCAGGCAATTACAATGCGCTTTCTTTTGCCGTTGGTATTGATAGTATTAAAAATGTTAGTGGTGCACAAACAGGTGCATTAGATCCTTTAAATGGTATGTTTTGGACCTGGAACAGCGGCTATATTATGTTTAAATTAGAAGGCAATTCCCCACAATCCAAAGCAGCCAACAATAAATTAGAATACCATATCGGGGGCTTCGCCGGAGAAAATAATGTTGTACAAAATATAGCATTAAGGTTCCCCGGCAACCCTTTTGATATCAGCAACGAAACATACACCCGGATATTTATAAACGCTGATTTGGATAAATTCTGGAACAGCACAAGCGATATCAGTATTGGTAAAACACCTGCATGTACAACACCCGGTATATTGGCCAAAGCGATCTCTGCCAATTATGCCGGCATCTTTCAAATTGTAAGGATTGTTCAATATTAAAAACAACATCTGCTGAAAATAAAATGTGCCATAGCCTTGTTTATGCTGGTTTTAATCAGCAGTGCTTTTATTGGCAACAGGCCACCGCATCAATTGGTTTACCTCAAATTGATCATCCCCAAAGGATGGCCAAAACCTGCCAGCAATATTTTTGTAAATAACCCTTTAACCGAAGAGGGTTTTCAATTAGGCCGCAAACTATTTTATGATGTAAGGCTAAGTAAAGACAGCAATTTTTCCTGTGGCGGCTGTCATCAACAATTTGCTGCCTTTGCCACATACGACCATGATTTTAGCCATGGCTTTAATAACAGTTTTACCAACCGCAATGCACCGGGATTATTCAACCTTGCCTGGCAAACAGCGTTGCATTGGGATGGGGGCGTTAATCATATTGAAGTGCAGCCTTTAACACCGCTAACCGCCCCTAATGAAATGGCTGGATCTTTGCCTGCCATTATATTGTTTTTAAAATCTGATACTGTTTATAACCGTTTGTTTAAACTTGCTTTTAATGATGGCCTCATCAACAGCCAGCACTTGCTGAAAGCACTTGCCCAATTTACCGGCAGCATACAATCTTACAACACAAAATATGATAAAGTAAAAAGGGGCGAAGACAATTTTACCATCAGTGAACAAGCTGGTTATAACATCTTTGTTACAACCTGTAGCAGTTGCCATAAGGAGCCACTGTTTACAGATAATTCGTACCGCAACAATGGCATTACCCTTAACGAAAAATTACAGGATAAAGGGAGGATGATGGTTACGGGCAACAAGGCAGATTCCCTTAAATTTAAAGTACCCAGTTTAAGGAATTGCTCCATAACATTTCCATACATGCATGATGGCCGGTTTGTTAGCATGGGTAAAGTAATAGACCATTATCGAAATGGCATTGATACGAGCCTCGCCATAGTAGACCCTTTACTCAAAAAAAAGGTGCAAATATCCAACCAGCAAAAGCTTGACCTGATTGCTTTTTTACAAACATTAAAAGATGTGGAAATGATAACCAACCCAAGGTTTAAGCAACCAGGTTAACGGGTAGGTTCGCCTTTATACCAGCGGTAGATGAACCATATAAACGAGATGAAAGCAGGAAAGCCAAGCATGGATGGCAATATCCTCATGTAATGCTTCATCCGGATTTTTGTATCCGTTAAAGACTTATCTAAAAAAACGTTGTTGATGGCAAAGCCAAACAAAGCGGTGGTCCAGCTTATAAGCAATACCGGAAATAAAACGCCGGCTTCAACCTGGCTTTTTGTCCAGATAAAAACGGTGAAGGGCTTTGGTAAAATAACAACAACTAATAATAAAGCGCAGGAAATAATGCTAAGCCATAAAGAGTATTTCCAGAGTTTCATAAGTGGATTGCTTTAGTGAGCATAAAAAAACCTGCAATTTGCATTGCAGGTAAAAACGGCTTACACCAAAGTTTATTGCTTTCTCCTGCCCTTCAACGTATCCAGTATTTGCTGTTGTTTGTCAGATTCTGATTTTTGGGCAGCTTGTGCTTTTATGTTATCTGCGATATCACTTTCAATCCTTGTCTTCTTTTTTTGAAGGCTTTGGGCATCATCAGAAAGGTTGTTCATTTTTTTTGTGGCCTTTTTAAAAGCATCTTCCTGGTCGGCTATCTGTTGCTCTAAATCGTATGCAGCAACCTTTTCTGTAAACCTGTTCAAATAGTCTTTTGCATTGCTGATTACAATGGCATTGGTGGTATCGCCAATAAATTTATCGTAGCCGGATGATATCATCATGGTAATAGTGGTGGCATCTTTTTCATTTTTACTTTTACGGTCTGTCTTAAAATACAGGTCGTAACTATCCGGTCCAAGCTCTGCCAAGTGCACCCCTTTATAGGTTAAAAAGCCCTTGGTATTATTGCCTTTGTAGCCCAGCTTTCCCATTTGTTCATCTATTGTTTTAGTTACTGTTTTTTCTGGAAAGGGAACATCTGCCTGTACTGCAGGCTGCATGGTTTTTTGATATTCGGCAGTGGCCAAATGTGCTTGTGCAAACGAAGTGGGGCATAGTGCTAAAGCCAATAACCCCATTAATAATTTTTTCATAAACAGTTTTAGTTTGGATAAAGATACAAACTGAAAAAAAATTGTATAACATAAAATTGTTACTACCCCTGCATCTTCCACTGCCTAATACCATTTATCATTTTAAAATAACACCCTTTTTTAAGGCCGTTTTATTAAGATTTATACAAGTAAATTTGTTGCTAAAGTTTTTTACTTGAGCAATATTAAAAAATTAGCGTCCCAAACAATGTGGTATGGGCTTAGCTCCATTGCAGCCCGGTTTATCAACAACCTGCTTACGCCTTATCTTACTTATGCAGATAATATTTCTACTGCCGATTATGGTGTACAGGCATTGGTGTACTCCGCCATCCCCATACTAAATATCATTTTTACTTATGGTTTCGAAACCTCTTATTTTCGTTTTTCTGCAAAGGAAGAAAACAAATCGACCATTTACAGTACCTCCTTTTTATCTATCTTTTTTTCAACGTTACTTTTTGGTTCGTTGTTATGGTTAAACCGTACGTCGTTTGGCAAACTGGCTGGTGTGGGCAACTATCCTGATATTATAAAACTGGCCATTTTAATTATAGCTGCCGATGCCTTAACACGTATACCACTGGCGAGTTTGCGCCAGCAGGGCAGGCCAAAAAAATATGCCTTTGTTATTATTGCAGGCATCTTGTGCAACGTTTTTTTTACCTGGTTTTTTGTTGGCTATTGTACCCATACAGTAAAACAAAACCCCGATAGCTGGGTTAGCCTTTTTTATGATACAAAGGTCAACGCAATTACTTATGTTATCCTTGCCAACCTGATACAATCTGTTGTTACGTTATTGTTGCTTTCTGCTGAAATAGCAAGGGTACGTTTTAAGTTTGATACCCAATTATGGAAACAGATGATAGTGTATTCAATGCCGCTGATTATTGTAGGTATGGGCGGCATGGTGAATGAAACTTTTGACAGGCTGATGCTAAAATGGTGGCTGCCCGGTGACGCATTATTTAAAAATACCCAGGTAGGTATTTACAGTGCCTGCTATAAAATATCTATACTCATAACGCTGTTTATAAATGCTTTTCGTATGGGTGCCGAGCCCTTCTTTTTTAAGCAGGCAGAAGGCCAAAACCCACAGCGTGTATTTGCAAGGGTGATGAAGTTTTTTGTAATTATTATTTGTACAATGTTTTTGGCAGTTAGTTTATACATGCCCATCTGGAAACATTTTATTGGCCCAAGATACTGGACCGGCCTGGGTGTTGTGCCCATTCTTTTACTGGCCAACATGTTTATCGGCATCTATTATAATTTAAGTGTTTGGTATAAATTAAGTAATAAAACATCTGCAGGCGCATGGATAACGGTTGGTGGCGCATTGCTTACCACGGTTATCAATTTTATTTTTATCCCAAGGTTTGGTTACATGGCCTGTGCCTGGGCAACATTTTTTTGCTATGGCAGCATGATGGTTGCTTCGTTTGTATGGGGGCAAAAGGAATACCGCATACCTTATGCATGGAAAAAGTTAACCGCTTACATCCTGATTGTGGTACTGCTTTTTTTCATTCACCGGGGCATTACATTTTTTTGGGATAATACTGTTTTCAGCCTTGTTGTGTCTACCATTTTAACCGGCCTTTATCTTTGGTTTATTGGCCGGGTAGAAAGGAAAGAATTGCCACAGCTTCCTGTTGTGGGCAAGTATTTTAAATCTTTACCAACAGAAAAGCAGCTTAAAAAAAAGGTATTCAACAGTTGATGCCGGTAAATAATTATACTAATTTTTAAACATGAGAAAACTGCTCCGGCAAATTTTAAGGCCCTTCTTTATATGGCTGGCTGCACGTTTTAGCGAAGCCCCTAAAAAGGCAGCCGTGTTTAGATCCTTGGGCAAGTTGTATAAGACCATCAGCATTAAAGAATCCGGCAGGGGCGTTGTTTTAAACATCAACCTTGCTACAGACAAGTTTATTATTTTTAGTGATCAGCACAAAGGCAACCGTGACTGGGCAGATGATTTTACAACCAATGAAAATAACTACATCACCGCCCTTAATTATTATTTTGCTGAAGGGTACCACTACATAAACCTTGGTGATGCAGAAGAACTTTGGAAGTATACAGCAGATCAGGTTATCCCAAAAAATACCGATGCACTGCATGCAGAAGCCCGTTTTGAAACCGGCAAAAAATACTACCGCACATTTGGCAACCATGATTTGCTTTGGAAAAATAAAATTGATGTTGAACTGCATTTAAAAGATAATTTTCAAATGCCTTTGCCTGTTTATGAAGGCATTGTTTTAAAAACATTTACTGCTGATAAAGAGCAGCTCGTTATCTTTTTAACCCATGGCCACCAAGGCGATAAAATGAGTGATAACAACGCTTTCAGCACATGGGTAATTGCACACGTATGGTCGCCGATACAACGTTTTTTGCAAATCAATATCAATACCCCTTCCAACGATTTTTATTTGCGTGACAAGCATAACAAATTAATGCACGAATGGGGCAGTTATAAAAAAAAGTTGCTGCTCATTACAGGCCACACACACAAACCTGTTTTTGCATCCGGCAAGTATGCCAATGATATGGAGCATAAAATTGATACGCCGGAAGCCAGTGAAAAACTAAAACCCTGTTACTATAATACCGGCTGCTGCTGTTACAATGATGGTGATATAACCGGCATAGAAATAGCAGATGGTTTTATCCGGTTGATTAAATGGCACACTGTAAACAACCTGCCAACAAGGTTTATACTGGAAGAAAAGAAACTGGATGATATCGCCGCATCTTTATAAATTTTAAAAACCAACATGAAATTATCAGCCACATTTATTTTTATCTTAACCACCTTAAGCATTACTGCCCAACCTGTAAACTGGGGTGCAAATATGGAGCGGCCCGATGGCAATAAGATTGCCTTCACTTTTAATTGGACAAAAGAAAATAGCCACCAGGTATGGTATATAAAAAATGCAGAAGAGCAAATTAAGGTAGATAATATCACCAAACAGGGCGACTCGTTTTTTGTACAAATGCCGGTGTTTGAATCACAGTTCAGGTTTGTTATTAAAGATGAAAAAATACAAGGTTACTGGATAAAGAAGGGCGTTGCCAATGCGCAGGTACTACCCTTTGTTGCCATACAAAACCAACCAAGGTTTATGGCAACAGCCATTGCAAAAAGCAATGTTACGGGAAGATGGGCTGCCCACTTTGGAAAGGATACCGCTGATGTATCGGTTGCAGAATTTGTACAAAAAGGAAACCTGGTAACCGGAACATTTTTAAATGCTACCGGGGATTTCAGGTATTTGGAAGGTATTGTTACCAACGATACTTTACTGTTATCCGGCTTTGATGGCGGCCATGCTTTTCTTTTTAAAGCAGTCGTAAAAAACGATACGGTTATTACAAACGGAATGTTTTACGCTGGTGCAAAAGGCAAGGAAGAATGGGTGGCAGCAAGGGATGCAAAAGCTGCCGTATCAGAAAAGGAAGTGGCCATGTTTACCCGGCCGGGTAAAGATAAACTTGATTTTGTTTTTAAAGACCTGCAGGGAAAACAGGTTTCCATTAATGATGAAAAATTTAAAAACAAGGTAGTGGTGATACAGTTAATGGGAAGCTGGTGCCCCAACTGTATGGACGAAACCGCCTTCTTAAGCAGTTACTATAATAAAAATAAACAACGGGGTGTTGAGGTAATTGCACTGGCTTATGAATACACAACCAATTGGGAAAGATCGGTAAACAGTTTAAAGAAATTTCAACAACGGTTTAATGTACAGTACACCATTTTAAATACAGGTGTAACAGTAACAGATTCTTTAAGAACAGAAAAAACTTTGCCACAGGTTACACCTATAAAATTCTTTCCATCTTCCATCATCATTGATAAAAAAGGTAAAATAAGAAAGTTTGATACAGGCTTTAACGGCCCTGCTACCGGCACCCATTACATTGCTTACAAACAAGAATTTGAGCAAATAATTGATGACTTGTTGAACGAAAAATAATAGCCCTTCTTACAATTGCTTTGGCGTTTCGCCGGGCTTTGCATACTGCAACCTTGTTTGTGGCGTAACTGCTGCGTACCCATCAATACCTGCAGAAACAATGCTGCCTGCCTTATCCAATTCAATAAAACCATCTTCCTTTACGATGCCTTCCTGCAAACAAATATGGGTTACATAGCCTGTTACCAAAAAAGTTTTGTTGATGGTTAGCGGTATAATTTCTGCCAGTTGCAATGCATACTGCACTGTGCTTTCCTTTACAAACGGGGCTGTGCAGCCATCCCGGATAACAGGTGTTAAACCGGTGGCTTCAAACTCACTTATGCCATCAGGATATTTGGCACTTGTTTGATGGGCCTGTGCAACAAAAGCCGGGTTAATATGGTTGATGGTGTATTGCCCGGTGGCCTTAATATTTGCGATGGTGTGTGGGGCAGCTTCAAGAGGCCTGTTTATAAAACCGATAATGGCCGGGTCGGCACCTATGTGTACAATATTGCTAAACACAGCAAGGTTAAAAAGACCGGCTTCGTTTACAGTACCAATTAGGCTTACCGGTTTGTAGCCGGATAAACAATTAATAAAATTGGCCCTGTAAAAACGCCCCCAATCTTTAATATCCGTTGTAGAAAAATGTTGCATGCGTAAAAATAAAAATCAAAACCCATTAAACCCATATAACTGGTATCCTGTTTGCCAATGTTTTTTACAAGATTAAAAACAGACATTTACCATCTAAATAAAAAATAAAAATGCCCATACTTTTTGAACCATTTACCATCCGTGACATTACATTTAAAAACAGGCTGGTTGTTTCGCCCATGTGCCAGTACAGCAGCACTGATG
This sequence comes from Ferruginibacter sp., assembly GCA_965249755.1. Taxonomy (GTDB): domain Bacteria; phylum Bacteroidota; class Bacteroidia; order Chitinophagales; family Chitinophagaceae; genus Ferruginibacter. The sequence goes on along the minus strand of CBDFMT010000004.1, from coordinate 3,672,827 downwards.
GTTTTGCAACAGACTGGCACCTGGTGCACCTTGGCAGCCGTGCGACAGGTGGTGTGGGGCTTATCATTACAGAGGCTGCTGCCGTGTCACCGGAAGGCAGGATATCCCCCGGCGACCTGGGCATTTGGAAAGATGAACACATTAAATTTTTAAAACGTATTGTTGATTTCATTTCCAACCAGGGGGTTGTGCCGGGCATTCAACTGGCACATGCAGGCCGCAAGGCAAGCCATCAAACACCATGGGAAGGTGGCAAAGCAATACTACCGGCACAAGGTGGGTGGCAAACCGTTGCTCCATCTGCATTAGCACATACAGAAGGCGAACCGTTGCCCCAGGAAATGGATAAAGCTGCGATAGAAAAAGTAAAAAGCGATTTTGCCATGGCAGCACAACGTTCCCTTACAGCAGGGTTTAAGGTTATCGAAATACATGCGGCACATGGTTATTTGCTGAATGAATTTTTATCACCGCTAAGCAACAAGCGTACTGATGAATATGGTGGAAGTTTTGAAAACAGGATAAGGCTGCTGATGGAAATTGTTGACAGTACCAGGAAAATTATAGGCGAAGCTTTGCCTTTGTTTGTGCGCATATCCGTTACCGATTGGGTTACAGGTGGTTGGACAGTGGAAGACTCTGTTGCGCTTTCAACTATACTAAAACAATCAGGTGTTGATTTGCTGGACTGTTCATCCGGCGGTAATTCACCCGATCAAAAAATACCAGTAACGGCATTATACCAGGTTGGGTTTGCTGGGCAAATGAAAAAAGAAACCGGCATTTTCACCGGTGCCGTAGGCATGATAACTACCGCCGATGAGGCCGAACAAATAATACAAAAAGGCCACGCCGATATGGTACTGCTGGCCCGCCAGTTTTTACGTGACCCCTATTTTCCACTGCATGCCGCCCAAGGTTTAGGTGCTGATATTAAATGGCCTGTCCAATACGAAAGGGCCAAACGGCAATAGGGTAGATGTAAAAAATATAGAGATGTAAATCCAAACTATTAAGGCTATTTACACTATCAGTGTTTTTATAAAAAATGAAAATTAAGTAACTTGGTCAAACGAATGTCAGCAGAAAAAGACGATATGATAATGCCATTTGGCAAATACAAAGGACAACTTGTTTCGGATGTACCGCATAAATATTTACTGTATTTATATGACAGAAAAAAATTCTCAGGAAAGCTCAAAAACAGTGTGGAAGATGCAGTGCCCATTTTAAATTATTTAAAAGAAAAGAAAACTAAATAATTTATCAAAGTGTTTTAATATTGTGTTTTAACGATTTTTATCAATGATAAAGAAGACTAATCCCACACATACTGCTATTGAACTATTTGCTGGCGCCGGCGGTTTGGCCCTTGGCTTGGAATCGGCTGGAATTAAATGTGTGGCACTGAATGAAATTAATCATTGGGCAGCACAGACATTAAAGCAGAACAGGCCTGATTGGAACGTAATTGAAGAAGATATAAAAAATGTATCCTTCCCACATTTGCAAGAAAAGGTTGATGTTGTTACTGGAGGATTTCCTTGCCAGGCATTTAGTTATGCTGGCAAAAGATTAGGATTTCAAGATGCAAGGGGTACATTGTTTTATGAATTTGCAAGGATTATAAACGAAGTTAAGCCTGCGTTGTGCATAGGTGAAAATGTACGTGGCCTGTTAAACCATGATGGTGGAAAAACTTTAGCAGGAATGATCTCCGTTTTGGATGATATTGGATACAGGGTGCTGATGCCGCAAGTTTTAAAAGCAATTTATTTTAACGTTCCCCAGAAGAGGGAAAGGCTCGTAATAGTGGGCATTAGAAAAGATATCGATTTGGATTTTGAATATCCGAAACCAAATTTCAACAATATTTATAGTTTAAAGAGTGCGTTGAAAAAAGGAAGCCTTTATAATTGTAATGTACCACTGTCACCTGGATCTTCTTACCCAAAAAGAAAAAAGGAAATATTTGACATGGTGCCACCAGGTGGCTGCTGGCGTGACCTTCCTTTAACTGCGCAAAAAGAATATATGCAAAAAAGCTTTTTTCTTACTGGTGGCAGAACGGGTATTGCACGAAAAATAAGTTGGGATGAGCCGTCTTTAACCCTAACATGCAGCCCCGCACAGAAGCAAACAGATCGTTGCCATCCAGATGAGAGCAGGCCTTTTACCATTAGGGAATATGCCAGGATACAAACCTTTCCTGACGATTGGGAATTTGCCGGATCGATAGGCAACCAATATAAACAGATAGGTAATGCAGTGCCTGTTAATTTAGGAAAAGCGATAGGAAGTTCAATAGTAAGCTTCCTAGAAGAATATAAATCACAGGACAATATAGTAAGGCAGGCACTCAACGTTTATAAGCGTACTGCATTAAATTTAAGCCCTGCCCAATCTTCCACAAATTTGTGTTTGGCCAACAACGATTTTTAAGTAAATATTAAACATGCCCTACCTTTCCTGGATAGCAGATTCAGATCTTTTGAACTCCGTTTCCACTCTTTTAACCAAGGCCATAACAGCGGAAAACCGTGCTATCAATAACTTTGGTAAAAATGTAATTGATCCTTTTTCTGCTGTTTTTGAAATGTCAGGGTTTCAAATGACCTATGACCAATGGAAGCAAAACGAACAAACCAGGCAGGCACAAAAAACCTTGCAAAATTTCATTGGTGATTTTCATCAAAATATTTTGGGGTCGTGCAAAGGTTGGACCAATATGAAAACCGGCCACATCATTGACTTAGAAAATAAAGGGCAATGCATAATTGCAGAAGTGAAGAATAAGTACAATACAATAAAGGGTTCTGATAGAATAAATTTATACAAATCTTTAGAACATGCTGTAATGGATAAAAATAGTATCTATAAAGGCTTTACTGCTTACCATGTATCGATCATACCACAAAAACCGGCGCAATACAATACACCTTTTGTTACCTCAGATAAGCATACCGGGGCACAGGTTGTATCGAACCAGTTGATAAGAAAAATAGATGGTGCAAGTTTTTATACACTCGTGACCGGTGAGCAAAATGCCTTAAAAGATTTATTTGTTATTCTCGCTGATGTCATAGCCTCCATTACATCCAAGCCCAACTTGTTAAACAGCCAACAATTAAATATTTTATTTCAAAATGCTTATGGCTAAAATAAAAGTGCCAAGGTTTAAAAAAGAAAATGGCTTTAATACTACCCAAAAGCGGTCATTGTTAATGTCGAAAATAAAAGGTTCAAATACGAAACCTGAAATACTTTTAAGAAAAGCATTGTGGGCAAACAACATCAGGTACAGGCTGAACTTTACAAAACTTGCAGGAAAGCCAGACATAGTAATCAAAAAGTATAATGTTGTAATTTTTGTTGATGGCGAATTTTGGCATGGTTACAATTGGAAAGAAAAAAAACCGAAAATAAAGACCAACCGTGATTTTTGGATCCCAAAAATTGAGAGGAATATGCAAAGGGACCATGAAAATAATTTGACCTTAAACAAATTAGGTTTTACAATAATCAGGTTCTGGGAGCATGAAATCAAAAAGGATTTACCATCTTGTTTAGAAAAAATTTTAAAAGTGCTCACAAAAAAATAAGCCCCTATAACTTACATGTTTCACCTTAATAAAGTTAATTTCTACCTTTCCCTTAGGCCCCTTTTCCTGCTGCACCCCATTCTTCTTTTTTTACTTCTTGTCCGCCTAAGAGGTCGGCTACCAGTGATGTCCAGCCGGTTTGGTGGCTTGCGCCCAAGCCCCTTCCGGTATCCCCATGAAAGTATTCAAAGAAATTTACCAGGTGTTCGTTGCCCGCTTTTTTATAGAACCAATTATAATCGCCAAAGGATTTGCGTTCGCCATTAGCATCTTTTTCAAACAGGCTGATAACCCTTTTAGTTAACACCTCTGCAACCTGCACCAGGTTTAATTGATTGCCGGAACCGATGGGGCATTCTACTTTTAAATTATCCCCATAAAACTCACCATATCTTTTTATAGAACGGATAATGAGGTAATTGATAGGTACCCACACAGGCCCACGCCAGTTGGAGTTACCACCAAAAAGATTGGAAGTAGAATCGCCGGGGTCATATTGTATGTCGTACTTTGTACCATCCAGGGTTACCGAGTATGGGTTGGCCCCATGGTATTTAGACAAAGCCCGGATGCCACCATCCGAAAGAAATTCTGATTCGTTTAATACCCTGTTCAACAAATAAACCAACCGCTCTTTTTGCACGAGTGAAATCAACAATTCTTCCCCATCACTTCTTTCTTCGTTAGGCCAAAAGCGGCTGTCTTTTTTTCGGTAGTTTTCAAACCATATAATCCGCTTTCTAAAATCGGGCAGCTTGTCCAGCATTTCTTTACCTATTATTGAAACGGCAAAAAGGCTTGTTAAACCTACAATGGAATGTATGCGAAGCGGTATTGGGTCAGAGCCTGCAACACTTAAAGTATCATAAAAAAACTTGTCCTCTTCATGCCACATGGAGTGGCTGTTAAGGGCTTCTGCAATAAAAACAAAATGCTCAAAAAACTTGGTGGCCGTATCTTCAAACGCAATGTCGTACTGGGCAATTTCCATTGCCATGTCCATCATGTTTAAAGCATACATGCCCATCCAGCTTGTGCCATCGGCCTGCTCTAATTGCATGCCATTCGGCGAGTGGGAGCTTCGGTTAAATATCCCGATATTATCAAGCCCCAAGAAGCCGCCTTCAAAAATGTTATTGCCATGGCGGTCTTTGCGGTTTATCCACCAGGTAAAATTGATGAGCAGCTTTTGAAAAACCCTTTTTAAAAAAACAATGTCGCCGCTGCCGGTTGCTTCCTGTTCTACCCGGTACACTTCCATGGCTGCCCAGGCCTGCACCGGCGGGTTAACATCACTAAAATTCCATTCGTATGCAGGCAACTGCCCATCTGGTTTCATGTACCACTCCCGCATAATAAGCAGTAACTGGTGTTTGGCATAAGTAACATCTACCAACGCCATGGAGATGCAATGAAAAGCCAGGTCCCATGCGGCATACCACGGATACTCCCACTTGTCGGGCATTAAAATTACATCCTGGTTTTTCAGGTGTTTCCAATCGTTGTTGCGGCCATTTTGTTTGGTGGCATTTACGGCAGTAAGCCCATCACTTGTGGTTAGCCAACGCTCCACATCAAAATGATAATATTGTTTGCTCCACAGTAACCCTGCCAATGCCTGGCGTTGTATATTTTTTAAATCAGCACTAATATCCGGTGCCAGTATGCGGCTGTAAAATTCATCTGCTTCCTGTTTACGGGTTGTAAAAATGTTTTCAAACCCGGGCATAAAAGACTTGTTGTCTTCCTGGCTGGTAAGGCGGCAGTAGATAGTTTTTGTTTCGCCTGCCTTTAATGAAAGTTTGTATACCGGAGAAAATTTTGTTCCTGTTTTTTGATCTTGCAGTGCCGCCAGGTTTTCTTTATTTACTACTGCCCGGTGTACGGAATCCTTTACAAAAATGCTTGCATTTTCTGTTCCATTTGTTTTTTTCATGTTGGTTTCATTCTCCGTCATAAGGGTATAATCAGGCTGCTGAAAATACAAATAATAATTACCGAGCCGGCTGTACTCTGCCTTTACAGACGTTAAATCCTGTTTGGTGATTACAGGCTTTGCCTCGTCGGGGCTATATACCCATCTGTTATAAAACCAAAGTGTAGGCAGCACCGTTACCGATGCCTTTTTTGTATTGCGGTTGGTAACATCAATCTTAATAAAAAGGTCTTCGGATGTTTGTTTGGCGTAAGTAACTTTTACATCAAAATATTCATCATGGTCAAATATGCCGGTATCAAGTATTTCATATTCCGGTTCCAGCTTGCTCCTTTTTGCATTGGTTTTTATCAGGTCGTCGTAAGGAAATTTGTTTTGTGGATATTTATACAAATACTCCATATAGTAGTGAGAAGGCAGGTTATCCAAATAATAATACAACTCTTTTACATCCTCGCCGTGGTTGCCCTGATAGTTGCCCAAACCAAAAAGGCGCTCTTTTAAAACAGGGTCTTTACCATTCCACAAGGCTACCGAAAAACAAAGGTTTTGAAAATAATCTGATATGCCTGCAAGGCCATCTTCGCCCCAGCGGTAGGCCCGGTGGTGACTGGAATTAAAATCCAGGTAACCCCATGCATCGCCATTTTCGCTGTAGTCTTCTCTTACCGTTCCCCATTGCCTTTCACTTAGATATGGGCCCCACTGTTCTAAAGGAATTGCTTTTTTATTATTGATTGCTAAGCGCTGGTGTTCTGCTGACATGTTTACAATTTTAATTTGCCAAAAACATGATTATGGTATAATAATTATGCCGGGTAAAAATAGATAACAAAAATAAGCCCTTTTGGAGGAGCCGCTTAGCTGGCCTTCAAAATGACAATTTCAAACGTTTGTGGTGGAATTAAATACTGCCCTTAAAAAATTTTTTGGTAAGATGACAGGCCTTGGATAAGATTAAAAGTACCGGATCATCTTTACAGAAAAAGATATTAGCAGCGATACCATTGCTCCGGGATGACATCCAATCACTTTTAATTAATCTTCTGTTTTATCGGCCACTTTTATAAATGCAGCTCTTTTGGGTGCAGGCATAATTGCATGCAGGCCTTTAATACCCTTCCAGATTACTTCGCTGAATTCCATGTCTGGCACCCTATCTTCTTTACTGAAATCGAACCCGGCAGATTTTTTAGAAAGCTCATTCCACACCAGGTTTTTTTCGGTAAGGTCTACCTGGGCAGGCACGTGGTTAAAAGGCGTAAAATCCGCCGCAGGCGTAAAGCTGCGCCACAAGGGGGTTGCAGCCGCATCGTACTGGCTCATGGGGCCAACGCCCAAAATTAATTCAATCGTCCTCAATATACCGCTGGTGGTGTATGGGGTATGGTCAACTGTATTTCTTTTTACATAAGGGCCTGCAACGTATACCGGGCTGCGGTGTGCATCCACATGGTCGGGGCCATTTTGTGCATCATCCTCAACAATAAAAACAACACTTTCTTTCCATACGGGGCTTTTGCTCAGGTAATCTATAAACATGCCCACGGCAAGGTCATTATCTGCACAATGTGCAAAAGGTGTTGGCCTGTTTTTACTCATACCTTCGGTGTGGTCGTTAATTAACCGCAGGGTATTTAATTGGGGCAAAGCATTTATCGCCACCAGTGAATCAAAATCCCTTTTCCATTGTGCCACTCTTGTGGTATCCCTTACATGCTGGTCCCAACTGGTATAATAGGGGCAAAAATGATTTTCCAAAACGGGGATGTTGGCTTTATAATCATCGGCAAACTCGCCGTAAGTGCGGTAGGTTACGCCTGCTTTTTTACAAGCGCCCCAAATAAAATCGCCTTTGTTGTTGGCAATGGCACGGTTGCCTTCAGCATCGTAAGAGCCGCCCCTGCCGCCGTAACTCGTTACCCAGGTCTTCTCCAGAAAGTCTGTTGCATAAGCCCCAAACGTCCAGTTGTGGCCATCTGCACTTACTTCGCCATCTACATAAAAATTATCCAGCAGCACAAAATCTTTTACCAGTTTGTGCTGGTTAGGGGTAACTTTTTCACCAAATAATACCAGGCTTGTATCGCCGTTGCCTTCTTTTACATCGCCCAATACCTGGTCGTAAGTGCGGTTTTCTTTTACAATATAAAAAACATGTTTTATGGGGGATGCACCACCAATTTTTTCAGGGATAGGGTTACCTGCTTCGCCAGTGCTTACTGTTTCCCTTTCTTTAGTGTAAGGCGTGTTGGCATAAACCTGCCGGGAATAAACACCCAGTTTCTCCGCTGATGGTTCCTCAATAATGCTCATGGTGCCGGTAAATAAACCACCGATGTACTGGTCTTTTACCCTGGCAGTTTTATCATCGCCCTGGTACACCACACGGCGCTTTTTTACAGGGTTAGGCCCCAGCGGATTAGCCATACTGGTAAAGCCTTTTCCATTAGTAACCCATATTTTTTTATTGACCACTTTAACGCTTGTAGGGTACCAGCCCACGGGTATAAACCCCTTGGATTTGCTAAATCCGGGCTTGCTGATATCGAAGACGGCCAGGCAATTATTATCTGCATTGGCTATGTACAATGTTTTTTCATCTGCACTTAGTGCAACAGCATTGGCCGTACTTCCCGGAGGGGCATCCGCAAAAAGGGAAGAGGTAAGTGTTTCAACAACCACTGCTTTTTTTGCATCCACCACACTAACCGAATTATCGTTGGCGTTGGCAACAAAAACGTATTGCCCGTTTTTGGTGATGCACAAATCATTCGGGTTATCACCAACATTAATATTATGCTCAATTGTTCTTTTTGTGGTATTGAAGAAAATCAGTTTATCGCACCCCCAGCAACTGATGTACAAGGTTTTTTTATCGGGCGACAGCAAACAGGTGTATGCTTCGGCATCCAGTTTTATTTGTTGGGTTATTTTTTTTGTAAGCAGGTCAATAATGTACAATGCATTATTATCCTTGGTAACCACATACAAAAGGTGCCTGTCATCATCAATGGCAATACCGGCAGGCGAAATTGCAGCAGGCCATTTGGCACCCAGTATAATAGAATCTGTAAGGCGTAGTTTTTTATTGATTACTGCATATTTTAAAATGCGGTTATCGTTGCCGCCACCTGCATACAAATATTTTTCATCGCTGCTAAACTGCAGGCCCAGCCAGCTTTTGGCAATGGCGATGCTATCGGTAACCTTTTCTGTTTGCACATCTATCAGTTGCAGGCTTTGTGTACTTTGGCCATTATTGGTAACCGCCATCAGTTTTTTACTTTTACTTACCGCAATGTTTAAAGGCAAATCGCCAAGTGATAAACTTTTTCCTGCCGGGGATAATTTCCAGCCATTCGGTAAGGTTACGGCTTTTTGAGAAATGCCTTTCGCTGCGATCAATACCAATAAAAAACAAGTGCAATATTTTTTCATGCTGTAAACTTTTAAGTAATCCATGAAGGTAGCAATTGATTATACCGTTAGTACAACATAACATTAATTTAAAGAGAAGATTTTGGTTTGTGTAAGATGATGTAAAGAATTACCCGGTAAAAAATGTGATCCATTGCGTGCTGGATGGAATGATGTATTTTGAAAATAAAAACATTATGAGATGTAGTATGTCTATTGTGCTTTGCCTTTATATACTGTCTTCGGCTGCCCAAAAAACAACAGTGTTAAAATGTGGACAGGTACTGGATGTACGTACCGGGCAGCTAAATAAAAATGTAACCATTGTAATTAAAGGCAACCTGATGGAAAGCATTTTTCCCGCAGGTGCCATGGTAAAAATTAAAGCTGATACGGTTATAGATTTATCTGCCTATACCATTTTGCCAGGCCTTATCGATTGCCATACACATGTGCTGTTGCAGGGCGATATAACTTCCGAAGATTATGATGTGCAACTGCTGAAAGAATCTGTGCCGTACCGCACAATCAGGGCTGCAAGAAGTGCCGGGATAGCGCTTGGCAACGGCTTTACCACCATTCGTGACCTTGGTACCGAAGGTGCAGGTTTTGCAGATGTGGATATAAAAAAGGCCATCATCAACGGCATTATCCCCGGCCCACGCATGTTTGTTTCCACCCTTGCCATAAACACTACAGGACACTACCCCATCAGCGAAAAAGAATATGCCTGGGAGCTGACTTTACCTAAAGGGCTGCAGGAAATAACCGGGGCAGACGAAGCCCGGAAAGCCGTTAGGCAACAAATTGCCAAAGGGGCAGATTGGATAAAAATTTATGCTGACAGGGGCTATTATAAACTTGCCGATGGCAGCTACCGCAGCAGCCCCAATTTTACCACAGAAGAAATTATGGCCATTGGCGACGAGGTACAAAAAAGCCGCCGCAAATTTACCGCACATGCCGTAACAAGGGATGGAATTATTGCAGCTGTCAACGCTGGTGCATCTTCCATAGAACATGGTTTTGGAATGGATGATGAGTGCATTGCATTGATGGTGCAAAAGAATGTTTACTGGTGCCCTACCATTTATGTAAACGAATTTGTGGCCGAAGGGCGTGCAAAAACGGGCAGCCCAATCAACAAATATTTTGCAGAAAGCGAACCCGGGCTATTTAAAAAAGCAATGAAGGCAGGCGTGAAAATTGCCTATGGGACCGACATTGGTGGCTACGACTGGAACATGCCACAGGCAAAGGATTTTGAGTACATGGTTACTTATGGATATAGCCCTTTACAAGCGTTGCAAACCGCAACCATTAATGCGGCAGCTTTGTTGTCGCAGCCGATGTTGGGAGAATTAAAGGCCGGCAACTATGCAGATATTATAGCAGTAATTACAGATCCATTAAAAGATATTAAAGCGCTTGAAAATGTGCAATGGGTAATGAAAGATGGGAAGGTTTACAAAACTGCCCGGTAATTTTTAAAACTTCCCTGCTAAATTTCGCCGCAGGCGATACCTTATTTATTGGTCCATAGCAGCAGCAGATAACACTTTTATGCGAAAGCCAGCCGTTTCTGCCGGGGCTTTAAAAACACTCCTGAAATTGGTTTTGTTGTTAGGTGTAACAAAATCATTTACGATAAACTGTTGCGTAGCCAACTCATTTTCGGCGGCTGATAAAAATGTAACCGATACATGGACATCTCTGTAGCTTGCGATAGACGCCATATTGGTGATACTTCCTTTTATTATTTTTTTGCCTGAAAGGTTGTTGTGCATTTTACCATGCACCGTTAAATATTCCAGTGGGTTAGAGGCTTCTTTTTTACCAAGTTCTGTTTTAAGCTGCTGCACTTCGGGCTTTTGCACAAGTGCTGTTGTTGTTAGGGGCTGTGGGGCATCGGCCACATCTTTTTGCAACCCGTATAAAATGAATGCTGCAACAACCAGCGTTAAAACAGCTAAGCCAAGTACAACTTTTTTTAAGGTAGATGGGTTTCTGCTATCAACACCAGTTTCTATTGGCGGGCATTTTATATTGCCCGGCGAAAGCAAATTACTAAGTGCAGGAATTTCGGAAGCGGTTACATACCTGCCCATGCCAGAGGTGTAAACAGGTGTACATTTTGTAATGCCCCTTTGCATTAATTCGTCTGCGGAAAACGGGCCTAACTGGCGGCTGCCATCGTGAATGAAATACTTTTTCAACCTATTGAATTTTATAGCCCAATTTAAACATTTTAAACTATTTGCACGCACATCATTTTTCTAAATTAACATCATAAAAACCCCTGTTCTTTTTTTCTTAAAAATAGGTGAAATTATGAAAAGGGAAACTTTGCAAAATCAGCTATTTCGAGTGGCGTAAAGTTCTAAAAAAAAATGCGGCACCTGGCAATATGCGCCTGCTGCAGCCGTTTAAAAATTATCTATTATCCAAATAATAATTTTATGAAAAAGCGCATCCGCTATACAGCAAAACAGTTTACATCCGATACAGATATCACCTATATACCTGTTGATATTAAGCCACGTAATTATGTTTATACAGAAGAAGACTTAGGCGAAGGTTTGCTGGAGGCCGGGTTAGAGGTTAGTTATTTTATAAGCCCCCTATCTTTCCATAATGAAAATGTGCAGGCAGGCCAGCCTTTTGGTGTATTGCATGTTTAAATAATCCCCTTCCGCCCTTTGTATTAATTCTACACTTTTTATGGTGTGCTATGCATAATGGTTTTAAACCGCCTGCAACATAATACGGCCACCGATCAGTATTGAAAATATCTTTGCAATTCTTAAAATCATAGCCTTTGCAAAAATTATTCTTCTTCCTGCTGATCCTCACCATTAATAATATTTGTACCGCCCAGCAAAAAAACCCAGGCACAATTACGGGTAAAATTGTTGATTCTGTTTCTGCCACCGGTATTGATTATGCTACAGTAAGCCTGTTTTTAAACAATAGCAAAAAGCCTGTAACCGGCACCACCACCGACGTGAAGGGCAACTTTACTTTAACGGATGTTGCAGAAGGCAACTACCATATTGTCATCGAGTCAATCGGCTACCAGCCTTTTACTTTATCAAATATTTCCATTATAAAAAATGCACCGGGGTTGGCGCTGAAAAGCGTTATGCTGATAAAAAACCAGGCAATGATGCAGGGTGTGGTGGTAACGGCACCTGCCGGGCTTATTACAAACAAGATTGATAAAATGATTTTTAATGCGGAGAAGGACCTCACTTCGCAGGGTGGTGTGGCAACGGATGTGCTTAAAAAAGTGCCGCAGGTATCGGTTGATGTAGATGGCAATGTGGAACTTGCCGGCAACTCCGGCATCAGGTTTTTAATCAATGGCAAACCATCATCTGCCTTTGGCAGCAACATTGCGGATGTGCTGCAATCCATACCCGCCAGCCAGATAAAAAGTATAGAAGTAATTACCAACCCCGGCGCCAAGTATGATGCACAAGGCCTTGGCGGCATTATCAATATTATTTTAAAACAAAGCAAGGTCAAGGGCATCAATGGCAACCTTTCCCTCTCCGCAGGTACCAGAAATGAAAATGGCTCTTTTAACCTGAATGCCAAAAAAGACAACTTTGCCGTAAATGCTTTTATCAGTGGCAACCAGCGTTTGAAGTCTACCACGCCTTCATCTTCTGCCAGGCAAACGGCAGATACTGCGGACCATATAAACTCCCTGTTAACGCAGCAGGGCAACTCCCGCTTTGAACGCCACGGGTATCAAACCGGTGCCGGCTTTGATTGGACATTTAAAAAGAAAAACAGTATTTCCGGCTCATTTAGTTACAATGATTTTGGCTTTAGCGGTAATGGGTTTAACAACCAGTTGCTCTCGAAAACCGATGCTGTAAGCGGTGACCTTTTGTCCAGCATCAGCCTTGTCAACAACACCACCAACCAATTTAAATTTACCAATAACGATGTAAGCCTTAACTATAAAAGAACGTTTGATAAAGAAGACCAGGAGCTTGAAATAGCCGTTAACAGCAGCTTTGGTAAAAACCATACTACGGTATCCAACTTTCAGTTATTGCAACCGATGGATTCCCTGAGTTATGGCAACAACAGTAATAACCCAGGCAAGGAAAATGAAACCGAAATAAAAGTTGACTATACCCAGCCGCTCAATAAAAACATTATACTGGGCAGCGGGGGCAAAATTGTTTTAACAGACATCAACAGCAACGCCAATGTGTTTAGTTTTCAGCCAGGGCTTAAAGACTATTTTTACGATAACAGCCTGTCCAATAATTTAAGCTATAACCAAAAGGTGTACGCCTTATATTCAGAGCTGAGTTTTCCGGTAGCAAAACTTTTTGATGCAAAAATTGGTGGCAGGTATGAGCGTACGCAGATCAACTCTTTTTACTCCAATGCACAGCAGCAGGTTATTCAGCCGGGGTATAATACTTTTGTTCCTTCCATTTATGTTTCAAGAAAATTAAACGATAACGAAACGGTAAAACTGAGTTACAGTAAACGTATTGAGCGGCCGGGCTATGAGGAGCTAAACCCTTTTGTAAATACGACCGACCCAAAAAATATATCCGCAGGCAACCCTTTTTTAAAGCCTGAAATAGGCCATCGTATTGAACTAAGCTATAACCGCAACCTGGATAAGATTGGTTCTTTTATGATTACGGCGTTTTACCGCATTAATCAAAATGATATACAGCCGTACATTGTTTATTACCCAAGTTTCAAAGCGGGGGATTCTGTGTACACCAACGTAGCAGTAAGCACCCGGCAAAACATAGGCTCTGAAAGAAATGCCGGCGTAAACCTTTTTGCCGATTTGCATGCAACTACAAAACTCACCATCCGCTCCAATGTTTTTATGTTTTACAGGCATACCATTAATGCGCTGCAGGCGGGTAATAACCCCAGCAGTTTTAATTACCGTTTTAATATGAATGCTGCTTATCAATTTACTACCAGCTTGGCAGGTGAATTTTTTGGCAACTTCAATTCGGCCCGAAATGAGGTGCAGGGGAAATACCCTTCATTTACCAGTTATAGTATTGCATTGCGCAAACAATTATGGAACAAAAAAGGAAGCATAGCATTGCTAACAACAAACCCTTTTAAAAAATATGTAGACCAGCGTACCCGGTTGTTTGGCCCTAACTTTACTACTAACAGTTTACGCCAGGTCCCTTTTCAGGCACTTAGCATAAACTTTACCTGGAAGTTTGGAAAGCTTGAATTTAAAAAAGATAAAGAAGATGATAAGGGGAATTCAAACACCCCTACCGAGTAACCTTAGGGCAATTATTCTACAAAAAAATAAGCTTTTATAACCGCCTGCAAAACAGTTTTGCACAAAAAGTTTCCCATGCTGTCATTTTATCAGCTAAGTCAAAACTTTTTTTTCATATTATATTTTAATAAAAAGCTGTGGCATGGTTTTATAATCATCTTACTAAAATTTAGTATTATGAAAAAGCAATCAAAAACCACAACTACTACAAAAACACTTTTAAGTAAATCTTTATCAACCAGTTTCCTTTCCAATTACGTTTATACAGAAGCAGATTTGGGTGAAGGAATTTTACACGCCGGGGTTGATGAAAGCTATTTTTCAACCACAAAAAACAGCTCCAATTATTGTTCAACAATGTACTATGCAGGTAAACAGAATGAGAATATGCTGGTACCCAATGTTGGTGAAGATTTGAGTTATGCCTACTACGCAAAAAGGTAATAGCGTTTCATTTAAGCTCATTAAAATAAATTTTATGTTAGATAAAGAAGATATTGAAATCAAGCCACTGGCACCGGATTTAAAACATGATACCATGGAATATGCAGCACCTTCAGATGGAAATGATGTGGAAGACGAAACCGACGAAGATGACGAAATTACTGCAGAGGAATTGGATGAACTGGAAGAAGATGATGTGGACGATGAGGCAAATTCACTGGTTACTGCGGAAAATGATACTACAGCGGATGAAGACAATTTTTTAACTGATTCAGATGATGTTGATGAATTAGATAACGAGGATGAATTAGAGGAAGATGATAATCATATACGCTGATTAAAAATCACTATTAAAACACCAGGCAATGGCAAACAGCAATGATAATTTTTTACCAGGAGATGAGGCACTTACAGATAATGCAGTAAGTAATCTTGATGCTACAGCGGAAGAGGATGATGACAGCAACATTACCAATGAAGAATTGGTGATGCTCGATAATGCCGGTGATGAAAGCGAAGATGAAGATGACTTGAACAAATCCACTTTGGACAATACGGATGATGATGGCGAGGCCTTAAATGAAGATGATGGCTTAAGTGGAAATGACCTTGATGTACCCGGTGCCGACTTGGATGATGAAGATGAATTGAAAGGGGAAGAAGATGAAGAAAACAATCTTTATAGTAACAGTGATACCGAATAAGTTTATAATACCTGTCCAAAATTTTTGAACATAACCGTTGGTTTTTACTTTTATACTTCACCTTCTTTTTAAAATTTGCAAGATGCTAATGGAAAGTAAGATGCGTAAAATAAGTTTGTTTACTGCCCCACATTGCGAAGGTTTAATCCGAAGGTTAGACACCGGCGAATACCGTTTGTATGCCAAAGTAAGACAAGGCAAAGTGGTAACCCGCAAAATGATCGGCACTTTCAGTTCGCTTGAGGTGGCAAAAATGTATGCACAGTAAGTTTTAAAAAATATTTAAAGTCCTGAATGAAACACAATGAAAAGGCTGTAGCAATGCGGCCTTATTTTTTTGTGATTATCTATATCCTTGGAGCAAATAAAACCCGGCTAAGAATTAAGCCGGGTGTAGTATATATGTAGAGTTGTTATATTCCGAAACGTTAGTTATTTCCTGCTTGTTTTTTGGGGTGCTTCCACTGGAACTTTTTTACCCTTCTCCCTTGCCTCTGAAAGACCAATGGCAACTGCCTGTGCAGGATTAGTTACTTTTTTGCCAGACTTACCACTTTTTAATGTGCCGTGTTTCATTTCTTTCATAGCGTTTTCAACACTCTTTTGCGATGCTTTAGAATACTTTGCCATAAAATTTATTCAGCGTTTTAAAAAAATTAAATTTCTACTGCCGCATTTAAGGCATTGCTTACATGGTGAACGCCTTCCGCAAATTCTTCTACAATTTTTTTATTAAAAGCAGCAAGGTCTTCTGGGCTCCTGCTTGTTATAAGCCCATTATCGGTCACCACTTCTTTATCCATCCAGTTAACCCCGGCATTGATTAAATCCGTTTTTAAAGATGGGTAAGATGTCATGTCTTTTCCTTTTATCATACCGGTTTCAATCAAAAGCTGTGGGCCATGGCAAATGGCTGCAACGGGTTTTCCTGCTTCCAAAAATTCTGCAGCAAATGATATATATTCTGTATGCAGCCGCATTTTATCCGGGTTAATTACGCCGCCTGGTATCAGCAACGCATCATAATCTTCTGTATTGGCTTTTCCTATTTCAACATCAACCGGCAACTCCACAGACCAATGATCGGTATCCCATGCCTTAACTGTTTTTTGCATAGAAATAATGTGCACTGTGGCACCTGCATCCTCCAATGCTCTTTTAGGGCTTGTTAGTTCAACTTCTTCAAAACCGTGCTCTGTGATTACAGCCACTTTTTTTCCTTTTAAAATATCTTGTTGCATAAATAAAAATTTTGTAGTTATACGATTGTATAATAATAATTATGCCACGTGGCCTGGTTTACCCTATCAACATTGTTATGCTTTTATTATCATGTTAATCCTGCCAGCCTTGTAAATTATTTACCTTTTTAATGATGAGGTAACCGCCGGTAAAGCTTGCTGCTACCGGGTTTTAAGCTTACGTTCAAAAGCGTCCCTGGTAATACTTTTAAACTTTCAAAGCCCATAAATTACTCTTACCCAAACTTTGTTTACGCTGGGTTTAGCCCTGCTGCGTATAAAGTTCCTCAAGCCTGGCAAACAGTGAAGAAATTTTACACCATTAAAAAATCAGATCAACAAGGGTTCATTTTTTAAGGTGCTTCTATTACTTCAGATGTGGTGTATATTTTGTAACAGGTAAATAAAAAATATGCCTGAAGGCCCCTCGATTGTTATTTTAAAAGAGCTGGTTATGCCTTTCAAAAATCAAAAGGTTATTGATGTTACCGGCACTGCAAGCATTAATGCTGATTTGCTTTTGGATAAAAAAGTTATTGATTTTAAAAGCTGGGGCAAGCATTTTCTTATCTGTTTTAAGGATACGGCTATCAGGGTACACCTGATGCTGTTTGGCACTTACAGCATTAACGAACAAACCAAACCCAATAAAAGTGTACGGCTTGCTTTGCATTTTAAAACGGGTGACGTTTATTTTTACAACTGTTTGGTAAAGCAATTAGACGGGCAGTTGGATGAACTGTATGATTGGTCTGCCGATGTGATGAATGATACATGGTCGCCGCCAAAAGCGCTAAAAAAAATAACGACAGGCCCTCCTGAAAAAATTTGTGATGTGTTGCTTGACCAAAATATTTTTTCTGGCGCAGGCAATATTATTAAGAATGAAGTTTTATACCGGGTAAAGCTGCACCCGGAAAGCATAACGGAAAAAATACCATTACCGGTTTTGAAAGCACTGATAAAAGAAACCCGAACATACAGCTTCGGGTTTTTAAAATGGAAGAAAGAAGGTACCCTTAAAAAACACTGGCAGGCTTACAGTAAAAAAAACTGCCCAAGGTGCAACATCCCCATATCAAAAAAGGATACCGGTAAAAAAAAGCGCAGCAGTTATTTCTGCAACAATTGCCAAATTAAGTATTGACAGCTTTTGCCTTCCATTCATATAATAGCCTTTTTACCCGCAATGCTGTTTATTATCTTGCAAAAAAATTACTGCAATTAAAATATGCATGGTAATCATTCGTCTGCAATACTATAAATGGAAGATGCGCTGATAATACCGGCAACTGCAATGCCGCCGGACCGTAATAAGAATATTACCTTAATCATTAAAAAAATGAGCAGGCGCCTGCTTGGTTTTATTAAAAAGCGTGTGGCCAGTGCAGAAGATGCAGAAGATATTTTACAGGATGTTTTTTACCAGTTTGCAGGAAGTACCGAACCTATTAATCAGGCAAGCAGTTGGTTGTTTAAAGTAGCTACCAATAAAATAACAGACAACTACCGCAAAAAAAAATTGCCCCTTGCCGATGATATTTTTGCGGGCATGGTAAAAGACGACGGTGATAGTTTTGACTGGAAAGAAATTTTGCTTAAGGCAGATACCAACCCGGAAACAGAATACCTGCGCAACATTTTTTGGGAAGAGCTGCAGGCTGCATTGGATGAGCTGCCAGCCGAACAGCGGGAAGTTTTTATTGAACACGAAATTAACGGCATTTCATTTAAGGATATTGAGGCGGCAACAGGTATTGGCGTGCCTACTTTAATAAGCAGGAAACGCTATGCAGTATTGCATTTGAGGGACCGCCTTAGTATTTTAAAAGATGAAATGCTGAATTACTAACCATGCCGGAAGGCGACAAATTTTATTTACCATGAAAAAATATTGGATAGCAAAAGGGTTGATGTTTTTACTGCTGTTTGCAGCATTCGTATTGCTGTTGGGCTTAGTGGTAATGGGTTTATGGAACACCATTTTACCAACCGTTTTAGGCGTAAAAGCAATCACCTTTGCACAGGCACTTGGGATATTATTACTTAGTAAAATTTTGTTTGGGGGTTTTCATAATTATTTTCACCGGGGGGCAAAGGAGCGTTGGGGAAAAAACATTCAGCAAAGGATAAGCAATATGACACCGGAAGAAAAAGAAAAATTTAAATCGGAATGGAAAGACCGTTGCAGTGGAAGATGGGTAATGCGGCCGAAAGAAAATGCTGATGTTAC
The DNA here is from genome assembly GCA_965249755.1 of Ferruginibacter sp. Lineage (GTDB taxonomy): Bacteria > Bacteroidota > Bacteroidia > Chitinophagales > Chitinophagaceae > Ferruginibacter. Next base: position 3,653,951 of record CBDFMT010000004.1, on the reverse strand, counting down.
AGAAAGATAACATGACGGGGAAAACGGAAATTACCCCGGATTGTTTATAGGATATTATTACCTGATTAATCAAAGCTTATGCAAATACTTGTTTTTAAAACCAACCTTACCGATAACAAACATTTGTCTGTTATTAAAAGTGCTTTAAACCATCATCCTTACATAAAAAAATGGAACGTAGACTTACAGGATTGTGATAATATTTTACGGGTGGAATCTGATGGCATCGCAGGCGACGAAGTTGAATCGATGCTGTTGAATGCCGGTTATTACTGCGAAGAATTGTTATGAATGAATGAGAAAAGGATAGGCTTAAAAGCATTTCACCACCCAGCTACGCTGCCATGTTTTGTTGGGTGCTAAATGAACAATGCCTTCTTTTTCATTTAACTGCTGATTATGGTTTACGCCATCAGCTATACCACACCATGGTTCCAGGCAAACAAAATTTGCATCCTTAGCAGCCCAAATACCAAAAAACGGAAAAGCTTCAAAACTAAAATGCAGGCCATGTCCATGCTTTGTGCAGGCCAGTGTTATGCTGTTGCTTTGCATGTTTTTTAAAACGATCGCATCTTCATAAAACAGTCCGTGTTGCAATGCCAGCTTATTATTGTCTAAAGGCAATGGTGTGGAGTGATCTGCAATCAGCCCGCCTTCCAGCTTCCAGCGTTGCAGGTTTTCTGGTTGGTTAAATTGAAGATAGTAATCTGTATAAACGTTATCACTGTTAAAAGGAACTGCAAACGCAGGATGGGCGCCGATGGAAAAAAGCAACTCGTCGTAGCCAGTATTGGAGACTTCATAAGTGCAGGTGAGGGCGCTGCCCTCCAGTGTGTACCTGATTTTCAACAAAAAAGCAAAAGGATAAACTGCCAGGGTATCAACATCCTGCGTTAACGAAAAAACAGCTTCTGTACTGCTTTCCTGATTTTTTAAAAAGGTGCGCTCCCTGGCAAAGCCATGCCTGGGGAGGTGATATGCCACCTCTTTATAAAAAAAAGTATCCTCTTTTAATGCCCCGACAATCGGAAATAAAACAGGGCTGTGCTTACCCCAGAATGCCGGGTCGCCACTCCACATATGTTCTATGCCGGTTGCCTTATTAAGCAGGCTTTGCAACTCCGCACCTTTGGAAGAAATTACTGCTTTTAGCTGTTCGTTTTCTATCGTTATCATACCTTAAAATTAGGCATTGCGCCAACAAATATTAAATAACGCAGGGGTAAAAATTTTACATGCTTCCCAATAACTACATGTTCCTTCTGTACTGTCCGCCTGCGGTGTACAATGCATTGGTAATTTCGCCCAAAGAACAATATTTTACCGTTTCCATTAACTCGGCAAACAGGTTGTTATTGGTTGCAGCAACTTGCTGAAGCCGCTGTAACATTGCCCCGCTTTTTTGCTGGTGCCTTTCCTTAAACTGCTGTAAACTTTTTATCTGGTTTTGTTTTTCTTCATCTGTACTGCGGATGATTTCTGTAGGCAAAATTGTTGGGCTGCCCTTCTTATTTAAAAATGTATTTACACCAATAATGGGGTATTCGCCGGTATGCTTGAGTGTTTCATAATACAAACTTTCTTCCTGGATTTTGTTGCGCTGGTACATGCGTTCCATGGCACCCATAACGCCACCCCTTTCATTCAGGCGCTCAAACTCCGCCAGCACAGCGGTTTCCACAAGGCTGGTTAATTCTTCTGTTAAAAAAGAACCCTGGTTAGGGTTTTCATTTTTAGCAGTGCCCAGCTCCTGGTTAATGATTAATTGTATGGCCATGGCCCTGCGCACACTTTCTTCTGTTGGTGTGGTAATCGCCTCATCGTATGCGTTAGTATGCAGGGAGCTGCAGTTGTCGAATATGGCATACAATGCCTGCAATGTGGTGCGTATATCATTAAAGTCAATCTCTTGCGCATGCAGGGAGCGGCCACTGGTTTGTATATGGTATTTTAGTTTTTGCGAACGTTCGTTGGCCTTGTATTTATACTTCATTGCCTTGGCCCAAATCCTTCTTGCCACCCTGCCAATAACACTGTATTCGGGATCCATACCATTGCTAAAAAAGAAAGAAAGGTTAGGTGCAAAATCATCAATATGCATGCCCCTGCTTAAATAATATTCCAGGTAAGTAAAACCATTGGCCAGCGTAAACGCAAGCTGGGTTATTGGGTTGGCGCCGGCTTCTGCTATATGGTAACCGCTGATGCTTACACTGTAAAAATTCTGCACCTTGTTGCCAATAAAATATTCCTGCACATCGCCCATTAATTTTAGTGCAAATTCGGTTGAAAAAATACAGGTGTTTTGTGCCTGGTCTTCCTTCAAAATATCTGCCTGCACAGTACCCCTGACGGTTGATAAAGCTTTTGCCTTTATGCTTTCATACACATCTGCCGGCAACACATCTGCGCCGCTTAAACCGAGTAAGCGAAGGCCTAAACCATTATTACCGGGCGGTAAAATTTCAGCTTCATCTTTATATTGCATACCCTTTGCTGCAAAAATTTGTGGCTGTATGAAGTTGCCATCACCGCCAATAAAATGGGGCAGGTGGTTGCTGTTACATTTGGTTTGGATAAGGGTATTAGTTTCTTCGATTAGGTTATTTTCAACAATGTATTTTTCACATTGCTGATCAATGGCTGCATTCATAAAAAACGCCAGCAGTATGGGCGCAGGGCCGTTAATCGTCATACTTACCGATGTTTTGGTATCGCATAAATCAAACCCGCTGTACAGCTTTTTAGCATCATCCACTGTTGCAATGTTTACACCACTGTTGCCCACCTTACCATAAATATCCGGACGTATGGCGGGGTCTTCACCGTACAAAGTAACACTGTCAAACGCAGTGCTCAGGCGCTTTGCTGGCAGGCCAAAACTTACGTAATGAAACCGCCTGTTCGTACGTTCGGGATTGCCTTCACCGGCAAACATCCGGGTGGGGTCTTCCCCTTCTCTTTTTAATGGAAAAACACCGGCAGTAAAAGGGAACAAGCCTGGCACATTTTCCTGCAACTGCCATTGCAAAATATCGCCCCAATCTTTATAAGCAGGTAATAAAACTTTTGGCACTATGGTGCCAGATAAACTTTTAAAAGTTAATGGCTGCGTTATTGTTTTATTACGTACCGTAAATTCATACAGTTCGTTTTTATACCTTTTGGTAACCTCAGGCCAGTTCTCAATCAACCCAAGGTTATCTGCATGAAGGTTTTTTTGCAGGTTATTTTTTACAGCAATCAATTCATCTTTTGCCGAAGCACTAAGCATGTTTATATTTTGCAACACGCCATTGAGCTGATATAATTTTGTGGCGAGGGCAGCTTGCTTGCTTGCCCAATCATCATATTCTTCAAGGGTTTCTTTTATCTCAGACAAATAGCGTATCCTTTTTGAGGGGATGATGACCGGCTTGCCAGCAGGGTTTATTAAAGTGCTGTGTTGTTGGGCAACACCAAATTGAACACCGGTTTTGTTTTCGATTTTTTGTATCAACAGGGTAAACAAACTGTTAACCCCGGCATCATTAAACTGTGATGCGATGGTGGCAACAACGGGCAGGCTTTCATCGCTTGCATCCCATAAACTATGGTTGCGTTTGTATTGTTTGCGTACATCCTTTAATGCATCCAATGCACCAGCCTTATCAAATTTATTGATGCAGATAAGGTCTGCATAATCCAGCATATTTATTTTTTCCAATTGGCTTGGTGCGCCATATTCCGGCGTCATCACGTACATGGAAACATCTGTAAAATTTAAAATAGAAGTATCGCTTTGCCCAACGCCGGCACTTTCTACAATAATTAAATGATAGCCTGCCGCCTTACAAATATCAACAGCATCCTGCACATACCTGCTTAATGCCACATCCGTTTCCCGGGTGGCAAGGCTACGCATATAAGCCCGTGGAGAAGAAACAGCGTTCATCCTGATCCTGTCGCCGAGCAATGCACCGCCTGTTTTTTTCTTGGATGGGTCAACAGAAATTACAGCTATGGATTTGGCAGGATAGCTGTTTAAAAATCGCCGTACAATCTCATCTGTAACGGAAGATTTACCTGCACCGCCGGTTCCTGTAATGCCGGCAACAGCGCAATGGTAAGGAGGATCTGCATTGGCACTTTTAGTTATTTTACTAAGGTTTGCCTCTAGCGATTTTGTGAATAAACCATACTCCTGGCCACTTTCAGCCAATGTTATTGCCCTTGCTACTTTTTTTATATCGTGTACTTCGTTAAGGGCAAAACCTGGTTCATCTTCTTTTTCTATTATCCTGATGGCTTGCAGGTTTGTTTCGCCAGCTTTTTGCAGCAGGTCTTCAATCATTCCTTCAAGCCCCATGGCACGCCCATCATCCGGACTATAAATTTTGGTGATGCCATAGTTGTGCAAGGTTTCAATTTCACCAGGTAATATGGTGCCGCCACCGCCACCAAAAATTTTAATGTGGCCGCAGCCGTTCTCTACCAGCAGGTCTTTAATGTATTTAAAAAATTCAAGGTGGCCGCCCTGGTAACTGGTAATGGCAATAGCATGGGCATCTTCTTCAATAGCACATTCCACTATTTCATGCACACTTCTGTTGTGGCCAAGGTGAATAATTTCGGCACCTTTTGATTGTAAAATGCGGCGCATAATATTAATGGCAGCATCGTGGCCATCAAATAATGCAGCGGCCGTAACTATACGGATGTTGTTTGTTGCAGATGGCATCGGGATCATAATTAATTGTAAAGAAGCAACCGGCTTATCAGCAAAAATAATACATTCTGCAGCCGCCATATCTTAAAAAGAGGATAATAAATAATGCCCATTCTTAACCCTTAAGTTGAACAATATCGTACCCATTTATTTGCCTTATTGCATCCTGAAGGTTAATGCTGCAAACTCATCTAAAGTTAATGCCTCGGCACGTTTATCAAAAATCGGATCTTGCAAAACATCGGCTGCAAATAAACTTTTAACGGCGTTACGCATAGTTTTACGCCGCTGGTTAAATGCCGTTTTTACCAGCACTTTAAAATTTCGATCGCTTCGTACATTAAGTGTATCGGCCCTTCTTGTTAACCTTATCACACCACTCTGCACTTTTGGCGGCGGGTTAAAACTATTGTTGCTTACATCAAACAAATACTCCACTTTATAAAAAGCCTGTATTAAAACGCTTAGCACCCCATACACCTTATTGCCTTCGGCAGATGCTGCCCGCTGTGCCACTTCCTTTTGGAACATGCCAATAACCACCGGCACGTCATCTTTCCAATCTAAAACCTTAAATAAAATTTGTGTTGAAATATTGTAAGGAAAATTACCCACTACGGTAAAAGGTGCACCAAAGGGCTGGTCGATATCTAAAAAACTCTGGCTGATAATTTTATCTTCCAGCACCGGATAGGTTTTTTTTAGCCATGCCGTTTTATCATCATCCAGTTCAACCGCTTTAAAATTAATGCCCGGCAGGTTTATTAAATGTTTGGTTAAGGCGCCACCGCCCGGGCCTACTTCCAACAGGTTGACCACAGGATTTTCCAGTAAGGCATCAATAATTTTTTTAATGATGGCCTCATCTTTTAAAAAGTGCTGGCCAAGTGATTTTTTAATTGTAAACATTGCGGTAAAAATACACAAAAGCCCTCTCTTACTTGTAGAAAGGGCTTTTGCTTCAGGTCCCATAATTTATTTTGTTGTCAGCAACAATAGTTTGGCTGTAGTTATTTCATGATTGGCAAGCACTTGTATAGTGTACACACCTTCGGGATAATTATCCAGGTTCATAAGCTTGATGGCATTGTTGCCTTTGTACACAGGCTGCGTATTTTTCAGCAACATTTTACCACCTGCATCAAATAACCTAATCTCTGCATTATCCTCATTTTCTGAAAAGAAACTGATGTTGATGTAACCGCCGGCGGCATTATGTGCAACCTTCAACGACTGCTTTACAGTGCTTTGCTTTACCACATAAGTGTTGCTGTATTTAGCCCCGTTGTGAACAGACACTGCCTTTACCCGGTACAAAATATTTTCTGCATTCACGCCATAAATATCATCGGAATAAATAAACGATTGCAATTGATTTAAGACCACGGAATCACTTACTGTGGCTATTCTTGTAAAACTTGCATTGTTCTGGCTCCTTTCAATTTCAAAGCGGTCTATCTTATCGTAGCTGAATATATCCCACTTCAAAAGGGCGCTGTAAGTTTGCCTTGTACCTGTTAAATCAAATAGCTTAACAAACAAAACAGTTCCTACAGAACGCCAGTCCCGGTCGCTTTGGGTATTGTTTGTTCTTTGTACGGTTGTGCGGCTGCCCGGCATGGCATCGCCTGAAACAGAACCTCCATTGCCCAGGTTGTAAGATGTGCCTTTAATATTGGTAACAGAGTTCAAGGAATCAAAACGGTTGTCGAGCCCATCACCATCTGTATCAAGCAAGGTGAGGGTAACGTTATCATCCGACATACCGTTGCGGTTAAAATCATTGCCTTCAATAATATCTGCCCGGCCGTCGGCATCTGTATCCAGATCAATATAGTCTGGCGTACCATCACTATCATGGTCGTACACAAATATGCCGGGGCCACCAAAACCAACCCTGCTGTCATAGCTGTTGTCCAGCCCGTCATTATCGCTATCGGCACCGGAGGGCAACAGGTAAGTATTGGTAGACATGCCTTCAATATTATCCGGTATGCCATCGTCATCGGCATCAATATCTAAATAATCCGGGTTGCCCCTGCCATCTGTATTTCTTAAGTTTAAAGTGGCTTTGGCTTTTACCGTATTGCTCCAGCCATCGGTTCCAATTACGCCATCAATCCATCCGTCATAATTGGCATCACCCAAACCAGATTCAATTACATCTGTAATGCCATCACCATCGCTATCTGCATCGTAGGGGTTTGCCCTGCCATCATTATCAAGGTTTTTGTTTGGATAGCTGTTGGTGAAGCCATCACCATTTGTATCTGCACCTGTTTTCAGCAGTGCATTGGCATTAATATAATTATCGTGGATGCCATCCATATTGCTGTCGGTAAAGCCGTCAATCTTACCATCGTTATTGGTATCTGCACCCATCACTTCCACTACATCCGGTATGCCATCGTTATCACTGTCAAGGTCTAAAAAATTCGGTACCCCATCAGCATCGAGGTCCGCAAGGCCTAAGCCTTTGCCCGAATTATAAGCACCAAAAAGATTGGCATCCACCTGGTCTGAGAGGCCATCAAAATCACTGTCCGTAAAATTATCCAGCTTACCATCGCCATCGGTATCTGTACCACCGGCTTCGGCCACATCGGTAACGCCATCGTTATCACTATCAAGGTCCAGCATATTAATGATACCATCTTTATCGGTATCAAACCGGTCATCTTTTCCATCATTGTTTATGTCCGTTCTGCCTGCGAAATCCGTATCAAGATAGTTGGGTACACCATCGTTGTCGCTATCGCCATCAGCCTCAAAATTGTCGTTTATAAAATTGTTGTTATTGTCTGTAAAGCCTGCATAGGCCGGGTCATAGGCATTGATGATGCCATTGTTATTGGCATCCTGCAAAGCCAGTGGCATATTGCTTTCCACAAAATCAGGTATACCATCTTTATCCTTATCAATATTACAGGAAATGAATACAGTAACCTGCTGACAGGTGGTGTTATTGCAATCCCCTTCTGCCCGTACGTAATAGGTTGTGGTTACAGATGGGGTTACAGTTATGGTTGCACCGGTGCCTGCAAAAGTACCGCCGCAACTGCCGCTGTACCATTGCCATTGTGCATTGGTACCAAGTGTGCCGCCGGTAACAGATAAGTTAACAGCAATGCCTGCACAGATATTATTTTTATTTTTTGTTGCCCCTGTTGGTGCAACTGATAATGTTTTACCGGGCAGGTAAAGGGCTGGCGAAACATACTGGCAATTGGGTGTGCCGATGTTGCCCGTTGCTGCAATAATTACTTTATAATACTTACCGGTGTCACTTGCCGCTATGGAGGATATGGTATAGTTGGCCGCTGTTGCACCGGCTATATTTACGTAAGGGCCAGCCGCAGAAGAAGCAATTTGCCATTGATAATCTTTGGAGCCAGGCAATGCTGCAGGGTCACTTAAATTAGAAACAAAGGTTGTTGAACTGCCCAGGCAGCCGCCTGATATGGCGCCCACATTTACCACCGGTAATGCATCGCAACTTCCAAACTGAATATCGTCAATCAATACATCATTGCCGCATCCACCCGGTGCATCGTTTACCAACTCCATTATTATGTTGGTATATGACGCAGGGCTTACAAATTTTAACCCGTACTGTTGCCAGCCGCTGCTGTTGATAATACTTGTGCTTACCTGTGCTATGATTAAACCAGAGAGGCCATCCCTGATAACCACTTTAATTTTAGGAAATACAAAACCGCCGAATGCATTACACTTTGTTTGGTAACCTGTGTTGCCGGGAAATGCTGCAAAAAAAGACAGAGAGTATTGCTGGTTGGCACAAAGCGGACCTTGAAAATTGCCACTGTACAAAACGGTGTTTGCAGCATCTGCATTTACCACCAGCATGCGCCCGCTGCCGTTGCCTGTATGGTCTGCAAGGTTTAAAAAATCTGTAGTATTTGCATTTTGGGCATTATTGGTAATGGTATATGTTTCGGATGCAATGGGTGCTGTATTGCTTCCATTGTACATGCTTACACCTGTTGCCGATGTAACTGTTGCTGCCTTAAAAGGCGTTGGTATTATGGTTACAAGGCCGGTGCCGGTGCCAAAATCCTGTGCATATAAAATATTGGTTAATGATACACAAGGTGGCGTTTGGGCAGTTACTGAAATTAATAAAGGGGTTGCCTGGCTTTCGCCGGGGTCATCAGTTTTATCGTTGGAGTTAAGGTCGGGGTTGCTGCCATTAGTGGATGAATCCCTTATGTTATCACCAAACAAACCTGTGCCCGAAGCAACAGCCTGGTTGTTGTAAACAACACCTGGTTGTATGTTAGCGATCTTACAAGTTATTTGAATAGTGATGGTATTTTGGCCGGGTATATTGGAGAGGGAATTACCGGTTGTAAGCAAATTGAAATTACCCGCTGTTTTACCATCGTACAAATTATTTTTTGTTATACCTGCCGGCCCTGTAACGGATGAAACCGATGCACTTAGTACATTACCGGCACCATTTATTTGTGAAAGTGTATCATATGCCTGCACATTGGTAATAGTGGTGCTTCCAATATTTTTTATAACTACATCATAGACCACATCATAGGTTTTTGAGCCTACAGGATTTTCCGTAGCAGAAATTAATTTTTTTGCTGCGCCGATACCTGAGGTGATATCCGTCATATCAGTAGAAACATATAGTGTTGCCCCGGCATTGTAAGTGATGGGTGACTGGGCGCCCGTTAAAATATCCAGTTCCTGATAACTGCTGTTGCAGGTGGTATTGTTTAAAATACTGCTTACCAGTTTTCCATCAGAGTAGGCAAGGCCTACCAAACTATTGCCTGCGGAGATATTAAGTGTATCGATAAAAGTGGCTACCAGCGGCGCCCCTGAGGTATAATTTTTCCAGTTTATGGTAAGATATTTATTATCATACACTGCCACCATTTGCCCGCCCGGTGTCATTACCACATCACCGTTTTGCTGGTAAATGTACCGGCTTCCAAAATCTATTGGCTTGGATGCACCCACAGCACTTGTTGTAAAATTTACCTGCTGCAATTCCATCTTTGCTATGCCGCTATTAAAATACCACATATCGCCATTAATGTTCTTGGATTGGATATATCTGGGATCCCCATTGGTAACATCATAATAGAAAATAGAAGGGTAGCCATTAACCACAAGCAGCGAAGTAAACTGACCAACATTATTAGTTGCTTCAGGTGTTTTTATTAAACCCCATGCAGTGCCGTTGGCATCGGTTGACCTTATGTATTTTAAGTCTTGATTGGTTACATCATAATAAGATATTGCAGGGTTGCCATTTACAATTGCCATGGAAGTGTATGTGCCTACATTACCTGTATTGGCAACGGCCATGCCTGTTGACCATGCCGTGCCGGCTGCATTGGTTGACCTTACATACCGTAAGTCCCCATTGGTTACATCATAGTATGAAATAGCTGGGTTGCCGTTTACCACTACCAGCGAGGTGTATGTGCCTACATTATTTGGAGCTTCTGCTGTAACAGGCAATGCCCATGTTGTACCACTTGCATTTATTGCAGCAACGTACATAAGGTCGCCGTTAGTGGCATCGTAATAAGAAATGGCTGGGTTGCCATTTACTACTTTCATGGAATTGTATTGGCCTACGCTTCCTGCTGTTGCTACTGAAACGGGTGCTCCCCACACAGTTCCGATGGCATCAGTTGCACGGATATACCTAAGGTCTGCATTGCTAACATCATAGTAAGAAACCGCCGGGTTTCCATTTACAATTGTCATAGAGGTATATTGGCCGGTGTTGCCGGTTGCATCCAATGTGAGCGGAACACCCCATGCTGTGCCTGCTGCATCTGCTGCCCTTACAAATTTTAAATCACCGTTTGTGGCATCATAGTAAGAAATGGCTGGGTTGCCATTTACAACTGCCAGGGAAATATATTGCCCGACAGTTCCTGTATTTGCGACTGTTACAGGTGTACCCCACGCACGGCCATTTACGTCCGTACTGATCACATATTTTAAGTCGCCATTGCTAACATCATAGTAAGCCATTGCAGGCATGCCGTTTACGATGGCACCAGAAGTGTACTGGCCTATATTGCCCGCTGCATCTGGGTTAAACGGTGGTACGCCTGTGGAATCAACAAAATTTATCTGGTAGCCCAGGCCGGTTGCCGGGTCAAATTCAACACCGATTATAAGCTGGTTTATAAACGTTTTATACACGGGCAAAGTTGCTGCATTCGGGCAGGTGGCAGGCAACCAGCGGTAGGTGTATGAATTATAAATATTGCCAACAAGCGCAAACTGCGTATAATAAATAAACCCATCATAAGGATTAAAACTGATAGAAGACGTACGGTCGCTAAACCCGGGTGCCGCCAATACAGGCTGGCATTTTGATTTAAAAGTGAGCAGGTTAGTTGTTGAATTATAATCAAAATATTTTACTGAATCCTGTGATGTGCCATTTGCATTACAGGGGCTGCCAATACCTATCGGAAACGCTGCAGTTGCTTTTTGTGCAAAGGTTTGCTGTGCCATTATCATTAAAAAAAATGCACTGAACAACCAAACTTTTTGAATAAAAGGCGTGTAAGGGATCTTCATGTTCTGGATTAATTGGAAGTATTTTTTCTGTGTCAGTTTCAGCCAAAATTTTTTATTGGTAAGAAAAAAAGTAAGCCGCCCATATTTGAAATTATTTCTTTTTGAGGTTTTTTATTGCTGAATGAAAGCATTGTCCTGATTTTGCTTTCGGTGGAATTGTTAGAAGGCAATGGTGCTTGCATTAAAATCAAACGAGGTTTTTCTTTCATAGGTCGGTAAGTTTTACGTCAATACGGCAGATTTAAGCACTGTTTTGAAACTATATTATGCAAACGACAAGAAAAAAAAATAATTGTTCCATTAAGGCAGAAAACTGGTACAGGCACAAACGCCTGTAGCCCCCGGTTGAGGGGCTGAAGGAGAAAATATGATGGCTGCTTACCTCTTTAAAATGATTTTAGAGGTTATAATTTCATCGTTAACCACAACTTGCAAAGAGTATACACCAGGTGGGAATTTAGTAAGCCCGGAAAGATGTATGGTGTTATTTCCTTTTATTGCACGCTGTGTATTAAGCATGGTTGTTTTGCCAATACTGTTAAGTAACCTTATCATTACATCACCCTCTTTTTGCGAAAAGAATTTTAGGGTGATGTATTCATCTGCAGGGTTTGGTACAACGGTAACCATTGTTCTATTTTGGCTACGGCGCACCACCAGCACATTACTATAACTGATTTCACCATTAACTTTTACAGCTTTCATCCTGTAATAAATAACTTCTTCAGTAACAGTTGAAATTTGATCGGTAAAGTTTACGGCCTGTTCAATATCAAGTTTAATGGTTTGCTTAACGGTACCTGCAAGCTTGTACTGTACATTATTGATGCTCCGCTCTATTTCAAAATGGTCAATATCTTTATCGGTAATTATGGTACAATGCAGCGCAACATTATCTGCCAGCCTTTCCCCTGTAAAATGAATAAACTGAACAGGCAACACAACGCCAACATAGCGCCAGTCACGGTCTGCCTGGCCTGGTAACCTCTTCTGCACCGGTGATTTTGTACCCGGGGTTGCATCCCCGGCAAGGCTTCCACCAGTACCCAATTTGTAAGATGTGCCTTTAACATTGGTTACTGAATTAAGGGAATCAAAACGGTTATCTAAACCATCCCCATCTGTATCAAGCAAGGTTAATGTTACATTGTCATCTGCCAATCCGTTAAGGTTAAAATCATTGCCTTCAACTATATCCGGGCTTCCGTCCGCATCAGTGTCCAGGTCACGGTAATCAGGCAGGCCATCCCCATCAAAATCGTACACAAAAATACCTGAGCCGCCAAAACCTACCACATTATCATAACTATCTGCAAGCCCGTCGCCATCTGCATCAGTAGTAACTGGCAGCGCATATCCGTTGGTGGTTTGTCCTTCAATATTATCAGGTATGCCATCATCGTCAGAGTCAATATCGAGATAGTCCGGGTTACCCCTTCCATCTGTGTTCCGTAAACCTAATGATGCTTTTGCTTTTACTGTAGCACTCCAGCCATCAGTTCCGATGGTACCATCAACTATACCATTGAGGTTGGCATCCGGCAAACCAGCTTCTATAACATCAGCTATACCATCACCATCACTATCCATGTCATAAGCGTTCGGCCTAAAGTCCTGATCAAGGTTTTTGTTGGGATAACTGTCTGCTTTACCATCCCCGTTCGTATCAGCACCGGTTTTTAATAAGGCTGTTCCGTTAATATAACTATCATGCAACCCATCGCCATTGGCATCTGTAAAACCATCTATCTTCCCATCGTTATTTGTATCGGCACCGCCCACTTCTACAACATCAGGTATGCCATCATTATCACTGTCAAGATCAACAAAGTTGGGCACGCCATCACCATCAAGGTCAACTGCACCCAAGCCACGGCCGGAGTTATAGGCACCTGAAAGATTGTTATCTACCTGATCGGTAAGGCCGTCATTGTCTGCATCTGTAAAACTATCTGTAACACCATCGCCATTGGTATCTGTACCAAAAGATTCCACCACATCGGGTATACCGTCATTGTCACTATCCAGGTCCAGCATATTAATAATGCCGTCCTTATCTGCGTCAAACCTGTCATCTACACCGTCACCGTTGGTATCCACCCTTCCCGGAAAATCTATATCCTTATAATTCAGTATGCCATCATTATCGCTATCACCATCTGCCTGAAAATTATCATTGATATAATCATTGTTATTATCTACAAACCCGGCGTAAGTGGGGTCGTAAGCGTTGATAATACCGTTACTGTTTGCGTCCTGTAAAGCAAGCGGCATATTGCTTTCAACAAAGTCTGGTATACCATCCCTGTCTTTATCAATATTGCAGGTGATGGTAACCGTTACCGATTGGCAGGCGGTTACATTACAGTCCCCCTCGGCACGTACAAAATAGGTTGTTGTTATGGTTGGGGTTACCGTTATTGTAGCACCTGTTGCAACAAAAGTGCCGCCGCAACTACCACTGTACCACTGCCAGTTTGCATTGGTGCCTAATGTACCTCCTGTAATACCTAAGTTTACAGAGATACCACCACAAACATTGTTTTTATTTTTTGTTGCGCTTGTTGCTGCAACAGAAGAACTTTTTCCGGTAAGTTTCATGCCCGGTGATATATACTGGCAAGATGCAACACCAAGGTTACCTGTAGCTGCAATAATAGCCCGGTAAAATTTGCCGGTATCACCTGCAGCTATGGAAGGAATAGTATAAGAAGACGCATTGGCACCAGTAATATTTGTATACGGGCCAGCCAATGAGCTTGATACCTGCCATTGATAATCTTTAGAACCGGGGATAGCAGCCGGGTCACTAAGTGAAGAAACAAAAGTAGTGGAGCTGCCCAGGCAACCTGCATTGATTGCGCCTACGTTAACTGTTGGTATGGGGTCGCAACTTCCAAACTGCACATCGTCTATTGCTATGTCATTACCACATCCACCGGGTGCATCATTAATAAGTTCAATAATAATATTGGTGTAAGATGCAGGGCTTACAAATTTTACCCCGAACTGCTGCCACGCAGTATTGCTGATAACGGGTGTGGATACCTCTGTGATAATAAGCCCGGATATACCATCCCTGATACGCATTTTTATTTTTGGGTACACAAACCCACCAAAGGCATTACACTTTGTTTGGTAAGATGAATTGCCTGGAAAAGCTGCATAAAAAGACAACGAATATTGCTGGTTGGCGCAGAGGGATGCCTGAAAACTTCCCTGGTAAAAAGTAGTATTGCTGGCATCTGCATTTACCACGAGCATGGATCCGTTTGCATTACCTGTATGATCGGTGAAACTTAAAAAATCGTTGGTATTGGCATTTTGCACATTATTGGTAATGGTATAAGATTCTGTAGGTATGGGTTGCGTAGTACCGCCTGCATACATGGTTACACCGGTAGCAGATGATACGCCGGAACCCGGCACCGGTGCAGGTATTGCGGTTGATAAGCCCGTGCCTGTACCAAAAGTTTGTGTATATAAAATATTGGTAAGTATGGTACATGGCGGTGTTTGCGGTGTTACCGAAATCAGCAATGGCGTGGGCTGTCCTTCGCCGGGGTCATCAGGCTTATCGTTGCCGTTAAGATCTGGGTTGCTGCCATTGGTGGATGAGTCACGCATTGGATCGCCAAACATTCCAGTGGCATTAACAACCGCCTGGTTGTTATACACAATACCGGGCTGAATACCTGCAATTCTGCAGGTAATTTGTAAGGTGATAGTATTCTGTCCGGGCAGGTTTGATAAACTACTTCCTGGGGTTAATAAACTAAGTATGGTTTTACCATCATACAAGGTATTGGAGGTAATCCCTGTTGGTGCAGTAATGGAAGTAATGGAAGCACTTAACATATTGCCGGCACCATTCACTTTGGTTAATGTATCATAACCCTGCACATTACTTATTGGCGTACCGCCAACGTTTTTTATCAATACTTCATAAATAATATCATAAGTTTTTGAACCTACCGGGTTTTCTGTTGCAGAAATTAATTTTTTGGCTGCGCCGATGCCAGAAGTGATGTCCGTCATATCTGCCGAAACAAAAATGGTTGTACCGGCATTGTAAGCAATAGCAGATTGGGCGCCGGTTAAGATGTCCAGTTCTTTATATGTGCTGGAGCAAATGCTTCCGGCATTCTGGATACTGCTTACCAGTTTACCATCAGAATAAGCAAGGCCTACCAGGTAGTTATTGGCACCCAATTTCAGGGTATCGATATAAGTGGCCACCAGGGGGTTACCGGTAACGTAATCTTTCCAATTTATGGTCAGGTACTTATTATCATAAGATGCAAGCATTTGTCCGCTTGGCGTCATTACCACATCACCATTTTGCTGATAAATATAGTGGGTACCAAAATCAACCGGCTTTGCCAGGCCAACCACCCCTGTGGCGAAATTAATTTGCTGCAATTCAATTTTGGAAATGCCACTGTTGCTGTACCACATGGCACCGTTAATATCTTTTGAGCGTACAAATTTTGCATCCTGGTTTGAACCATCGTAATAAAACATTGCAGGTGTTCCGTTTACTACCACAAGCGATGAATACTGGCCTACAGTTCCTGTTGCTTCTCCTGTATAATTGATACCCCAGGCTGCCCCGTTAACATCGGTTGCCCGGATGTATTTTAAGTCCTGCCCGGTAGCATCGTAGTACGATATTGCAGGGTTGCCATTTACAATGGCCATGGAAGTATACTGCCCTACGCTGCCTGGTGTTGATACTGCAACGCCGGTTCCCCATGCTGCGCCATTTACATCGGTTGAGCGTATATACCTTAAGTCTGCGTTGGTAGCATCATAAAAAGATATTGCCGGGTTACCATTTACAACAACAAGTGAAGTATACTGGCCTACATTATTTGGTGCTTCAGCAGTTACAGGGGCAGCCCACGCTGCACCATTAATATCGGATGAACGCACATATTTCAAATCGCCGTTGGTGGCATCATAATAAGCAATTGCAGGGTTACCATTTACAATAGCCATAGAAGTATATTGACCAACAGTACCGGTAGAAGATATGGTAACCGGTGTACCCCATGCCGTGCCACTGGCATCCGTTGCCCTTGCATACTTTAAATCACCATTGGTAACATCATAATAAGATATTGCAGGGTTACCATTAATTACCACTAAAGAAGTAAACTGGCCTACGTTTCCTGTAGCATCAACCGTTACCGGTGTACCCCATGCTGTACCACTTGCATCGGTGGCACGTACATATTTTAAATCACCGTTGGTGGCATCGTAATACGATATTGCAGGGAAGCCATTTACTGTCGTCAATGAAGTATACTGTCCCACAGTTCCGGTGCTGGATACTGTGACAGGTGTGTTCCAGATAGTGCCGTTAATATCAGAAGCCCGTACATATTTCAAATCGCCATTACTTACATCAAAGTAAGCCATTGCAGGGTCCGCATTTATAACTGCCCCTGAGGTAAACTGGCCTACATTACCCGTTGCATCAGGGTTTATCGGCGCCGAACCTGTAGAATCGACAAAGCTTATCTGATAACCCATTCCTGTTAAAGGATCAAATTCAACACCGGCGATAAACTGGTTTAAAAAAGTTTTATACACCGGTAAAGCAGCAAGGTTTGGACAGGTGTTTGGCAGCCACCGGTATGTATATGAATTAAAAGCCCCGGCAACATTTGCTATTTGCGTAAAATACAAATAGCCATCAAACGGATTAAACGTTATTGTGGAAAGGGCATCACTAAAACCCGGTGCTGCAAGTTTGGGCTGGCAAACAGACCTGTAAGTAAGTATATTGGTGGTAGCGTTATAATCAAAATATTTTACCGAATCTTTTGTTGAGCCACCTGCATTGCATGGGCTTCCTACGCCAATGGGTACTGCTACTGTAGCCCGTTGTGCCATTACAAATTGCCCAAGCAACACCATCACCAAAAGTAATGGTAGTAATTTTTTTAAGTTAAGAAGGTAAGCGTTTTTCATTGTGGTTTAAATGGGCCCTAAGGCCTCAATACTTTATCTTGTTACCATTATTGGCTTTAAAAATGTTTTGCCTTTTGAGCCTATTTTCAAAAAATAAGTGCCCGATGGTAATTGGTGTACATCAATTTTCACATCCCCATACCCTGGCAACAATTGCTGGTCAATTTTTTGAACAAGCTTACCCGAAGCATCAACAATTTTTATGTCTGCTTTTTCCGATACGTTGTTATTTCTAATCAATACATAGCTGGCTGCAGGGTTAGGGCTGATGGTATATGGAGCATTGCTATTTTTATACAATACGGATACAATTTTAGAAAATGTTTCTGTGCCGTTTTGTTGGTTTGTTTTAATCCGGTAATAATTAACGCCCTCAAAAAGGGTATGATCTGTAAAACCAAAAGAACGCTGGTTTACAAGCCTGTTTGCATCGGCGACGCCAATTGTTACAAAGAGCACCCCATCTGTACTTTTTTGGATTTCGAAAGAAGCAAAGCCATCTTCCTTATCTGTATTCCATGAGAGCATAGCTGTCTTTTCCTGTCTTTTTACACTGAGCCCTGTAGCATTAACCGACAACACCTTTAATGATGCATCTTTAGCAAATGCGCCATTGGCAAGGGTTTGGCTTAATGCATCAAAAGTTATGGTTGATGGAACGAATGATAAAGTATACTGTACCATGTTTGAACCTGTACTGGTAAGTACACCGTTATTATCATAATTAATCACCCCGTTTTTATCGTATACAATTACTGTGGTATCGCCACTGCTGCTGCCCTGTATGCGGATGGCAAGGGGCATATCAAAATGCGGTAACGCCGAAGAATTCGTAGTTTGGGGCAGACGAAAAATTACCTGGTTTCCATTATTGTTCCAGGCAGCGTTGTTATATTCTGCAAAGCCTTTATTGTAAATCCATTGACTAAAATAAACTGACAGGTCAAGGCCGGACACGGCTTCCATATGGCGCTGTACATCTGCTGTTACACCACTGCCATATTTTAGTAATGGATCGGCCTGGTAATTTTTTAAAGCCTGAAAAAATTTAGCATCACCCAGCAAGGTCCGAAGCATACTTATTATCATGCCACCACGCTCATAAATATAAACAGCCGGTGTAAAGATTGTTGTGATGGTAGACGTATCGGTTACAAATGTGCTTTGTGCCTGGTTAGCCGTATTGATGGCCAAATTCTTTTTACCCTGGCGCCAGCTTAAACCAGTTTGCCCCGCAGCCGATGCAGTTGATGGCGCAAACTCTGCACACAACACTTCACTGTAATCTGCAAAGCTTTCATTAACCCATATATTTTGCCAACTGCCGCAAGTAACATTATCGCCCCACCATTGGTGGCCTAATTCATGCGCAAGTATATCCCAGTACTGTGCCTGGTCATACACACCTACATTACTTTCTCCGCTAAATGTATTATGCTCCATACCACCACCAAAACCAAACGAATAATTGCCATACTTCTCATTCTTAAAAGGGTAATCACCAAACAAAGATGAAAAGGTGGTAAGCATCAATTTCACCCTGTCGAGGGATGTGTGTGATGCAGTGGTATTTGTTTCTGGAAAAAGGTAATTGTACACCGGCATTTTTGTGCCGCCGATAATAACAGTATCGGCTGTAGCCGGATATTGTACATAGTTGGCCACTGCTGTGCAAACCTGGTACGCCGCAATAGGATAACGCTCTTTCCAGTAAGTAAAAATATTAGGGCCTGAAGTAGTTTCGCTTACCAATGTTCCATTGCCTGCTACTTTAAAAGAGGTGGGCGTACTTACAATCATATCCATTGAATCGGCCTTATCACTTACTACAAAAGACTTACAGGGCCACCAGGTATACGATGAGTATGGCTCGGATAATGTGTAAACATAATTGTTGGCATTACTGTTATGTTTTGCTTTTACAAAGCCGGTGCCGTTGCTAAAACCAGCAACAGCAGGAGGTACACCCCTGTACCAAACAGATACAGAATCCAAAGTACCGGCACTTGGCAAGTTGGGTATAGTTATTTTTAAAAGATCAGTGGTGGCTTCGGATACAAAGGCTGTTGCCAGCTTAACGCCGTGATAATATACTGAGTCGCAGGTTAACGGTGTGGCAAAATCAAAATTAAGTACACTAAAGTTTGGGAGTGTTGTTTTAAAATAAGTAGTAACCTTTCCCCGTACATATTTGCCTATGGATGTATCCGGGTTAATGCGCAATTCCAACCGGTAGTATTTAACGTCGTAATCATTACCGGTGCTGGCAACCAAAGGTTTTGCCCAGGCCTGGTATGTAGCCAGTTCATTTGCCTTCATTGCATCCCTTGCTGCTGCATCGGGCATTATTGATAAAATGTTTTTTTTGTTATCTTGAAAGGCAAGGCTTCGACTGGTGTTGTTGTTCAGGTAAGACTGGTTGCCAAAAACGGTATTGTTTACTGCACTGTGTTGTGCAGTACAAATATTTACAAAACTTAAGAAAATGACTACAGAGGTAAAGCGAGGCTTTCTCATGGATAAACTGGTTTCTTCGAAAGGAAATTAAATAACTGTCTACGCAACACACGAAATTTTACTACACGGTTTCTTATACGCTATATCTTTATTTATATTGTTTGTGAAAGTTCCTTTTTCGGTGAAGTGGTATATTTACTTAGATGAAATACTGTTAATGATTTGTAATGCACGGTGCTGATGCAAAAAATCAGCCGTGGCTTCCTTGAATGTTATGTTTACAAATCAGCTTAAAATACAAATGCGTCCAAGCAAGAATTTGTATTTTTACCCTCTTAAAAAATAAACATGAATTTGCACGCCGAAAACAAACCTGTTATTGGATTAACCTGTGGTGACATCAATGGAATTGGTTTAGAAATTATAATAAAAACAATTGGTGATGCCCGATTGCTTGAAATATGCACCCCTGTTGTGTTTGCCAGTAATAAAGTGCTTAACTTTTACCGCAAAGGCCTGCCTGATATCAACTTTAATTTTTCTACATTAAAAGACCTTAGCCGCATAAACCACCGGCAGGTAAATCTTTTAAATTGCTGGGAAGAGGAAGCCCCGGTGAACCCCGGCATATTAAACGAACCGGGTGGTAAATATGCAGTGCAAAGTTTATTAGCTGCTTCGGCTGCTTTAAAACAAGGCTTTCTTGATGGACTTGTTACTGCACCGATCCATAAAAAAAATACGCAGTCGGAAGCGTTTGATTTTACAGGGCATACCCCTTATTTTAAAAACCTGTATGGTTTAAATGATGTAGTAATGTTTATGGTTGCAGATAATATGAAGGTAGCCTTGGTAACAGAACATGTTGCAGTAAAGGATATTGCAGTAAACATCACCAAAGAAAATATCCTTAGCAAGCTGCAAATTGTTTCATCTTCCCTAAAAAAAGACTTTGGTATTGATAAGCCGAAAATTGCTGTACTGGGCTTAAACCCACACGCAGGTGATGAAGGCCTTGTAGGAAAAGAAGAAGAAGAAATAATAAGGCCTGCCATTAAAGAGGCAAAACAAAAGGATATCTTTTGCTTTGGCCCTTACTCGCCGGATGCCTTTTTTGCAAGGGGGCAATATGAAAAATTTGATGCCGTTTTAGCGATGTACCATGATCAGGGGCTTATCCCTTTTAAATCTTTGGCGATGGGGGAAGGCGTTAATTTTACTGCGGGCATGGATGGTGTACGCACATCGCCAGACCATGGGGTTGCCTTTGATATTGCAGGTAAAAACAAAGCAGATGAATCATCCTTCAGGGAAGCTATTTTTAAATGTGCCGATATTATTAATGCAAGAAAAGAATACGCCACACAGCATAAAAATCCGCTAAAGAAAATCAGTGCCGCATTCGTTGCCAATGCAAGGGATGAAAAAATTACAGAAGAATAAGCAGCAGGAATTTATTTAAAAACACTATCCGGCACACCTTTATTTACCTGGTAATCGCTAAAAGTAATTTCGGCCCGTCCGTTCCTGTTCTTCGCTTTTTCGGCTGCTGTTTTATTTGTTTGGGTGCCATCATCAAAATCGAAAGTTACACCCTTGGGGAGTTTGTAATCCTTGGTATCAAAAGAAAAAACAATTTTATCCGGAAGGCCATAAGGGGTGTATTTGCCATAGGTCATTTCTAACTGGTAGCTGCCGTTTGCACGTGTGGTGGTTTTGGCCCTTCTTATTACCAGCAACGCTGCATCAATATATACAGTAGATAATACCACATCGGCATTATCATCTTCAGGCAATAATTTTATCACCCTTACAGTAACGGTTCCAATTTTATCAACCCCTGCATCAATGGCTGTGTATTTATTGCCACTCAAAATATTATTAAGGTTAATGCTTACGGCCCCTTTGGGTACAAAAGACAATCCCTTTTCATTTTTAATTTTTAGCTTATCCGGCTTTTTAAAATATACTTTAACATCGGCATCGGGAACCTTTAAAAAAGATACATTAGTAACCATTCTTGCAGTGGCCGTATAATCGTTTACCTTATCAATATTTGCTTTTACTTTTGAAATAAGGGCGTTGACATCCTGCGCCGCTGCGGTAAAAAAATTGATCAGCATGCAGATTGACAAAGGATATTTTAATAATCGTATCATTTAAAAATGTATTTAGGAAAGAATATCTTTTTTATTAAAGACCACTACAGAGGCTGTTACTAAAATAACAATATGCCCAATAAGTATTAATAAACTATTGCGGATTGCAGGCCAGTTTTCGAGGCTGCCCTTTATAGTTTTGCCCTCTGCATTTGTACCAATGTAAAAGAAACCCTTCCACCCAACGAGGTAAGATGTAAAGAGAAACGGCTTAACATTACGATCAATTACAGGCACATTAATGTTAGAAATAATGGTGCATACAATCACTATACAAACAGTAGCAATGATAGGCCCAATGGAGTTTTCAGCAAAAATGGAAAGCAATAATGAAAGTGCCGCTATTACAGTAAGCGCCACGGTTGCGTAAGCAAAAGCTGCATAGTAACGCCACATCACATCATCACGGGTTATCAGTAAAATTTGCGACTCATCCCCCTTCGACCTGAAGACAAGCATATCGCCTGCACCAAAAATAAACAGGCTTAAAAACAGCGCAATTAAAGCCATCCATAACAGGAGGAAAATAGTAAAAATGGTGGCTGCCGCAAATTTTACCAGTATGATCTGGCTCCGGCTGACAGGTTTAGAAATGAGCAACCGCAGTGTACCCATATTGGCTTCGCCAGAAATAGAATCTGCTGCTATCAGGGCAATCAAAATCGGCACCTGTATTAAAAGCGTGTTCAAAATAATATAGCACATAAAGTAGCCATTGATGGCCTGTACCCTGTCGAATGTAAAAGTATCCTTTACACTTTGCAGCATCAAATCCATATAGCTTTGCCCATCTGCCTTAAACGCAAATTGAAAAATAAAAACAATTGCTGCCACTGCAGCAAATGCTATGTAAGTACGGGGCCGTCTGGATATTTTAAACAACTCAATTTGTAAAAGCTTCCACATTTCCGGATTGGGTTGTAAGTGATAAAAAATAATTTTCCAGTGAGTGACTGGAATTTACTGACAGTATTTTGTTGCCTGATTGTACCAATTCCTCTATTAAAGCGGGTACTTCCGCTTTGTTCATCATAAGTTCTACACTGCTCTTTTTTTGCAGGTACGGTGCCCATTTGGATGCCGCTATTTTTTGCCTGGCGGCGGCATTATCCAAGGTGTCAATTTCTATGAGTGTATGTGCAGGGTCCAGTAAACTTGCCACATCGCCTTCCACCATTTTTTTCCCTTTATGTATTATTATCATGCGGTTGGCAATCAGTTCTATTTCGCTTAACAGGTGAGAGGAAATTAATATTGTTTTGCCCATTTCGCTGCTAAGGCGCAAGATGAGGTTACGCATGTCTGCAATCCCCTGGGGATCGAGGCCGTTAGTCGGTTCATCTAAAATAATGAGCGCAGGATTATGTACTAATGCAACAGCAATGCCTAAACGCTGTTTCATTCCCTGGCTAAAAGTTTTTACAATATCTTTTGCCCTTTCATCTAACCCAACCATTTGTAATTGTTTCATCAGCAGCTCTCGGGTAACTTTTACGCCACTCATTTTTGCAAAGATGGAGAGGTTATCATAAGCCGAAAGGTACTTGTACAAATCAGGTTTTTCAATAACGGCACCAACATTCCGGAGAATTTCTGAACGGTGGGATTGTAACTTTTTCCCAAAAAGGAAGATATCGCCAGACGTAGGCCTGATAAGGGTTAGCAGCATTCTGATGGTTGTTGATTTGCCTGCCCCATTTTGTCCGAGAAAACCATAAATATCACCAGGCTTAACTGTAAACGACAAGTCGTTTACTGCATAAACATCCCCGAATTTTTTAGAAAGATGATTGACTTCAATGGTAAATGCCATGGTACTTTATTGATGATGAAAGTAAAACGGATATTGAAAACAATTGTTCGTTGATAACTATCAAGCATTTAAAAATAAAGCAAAAAATAATTGGTGAATTAAATTAAAGTTCTATTTTTGTCTCCACAAACGCTTACCCAATCTTACAAACCACTTAGTACCGCACTAAGTCCCCGAATCCCTGATCCTACAGAATTTCACTCTTCATTATTATCTTGAATTCGCTGTGTATTAACCTTCTGGCATTTAATTTTTTACCTTTTTTAAATACACACAAGATGAAAAAAATAATCTCCGTTTTTGCTTTATCCATTATTTTAATTTCTGCTAAAGCACAGCAAAAATCAGGCAGCACCATCGCCGAAGATAAACAAGTAACGAACAATATTGTGACAGTGATGCCTGCTGAAACAACTGCAATAGTATCAGCGAATGCAAGTGCTAATGTAAACACAAGTAAAAGCCTGAAGTTAATGCCAAATGCACGCACTAACGACATACAGATAATTTTTAAAGAAGAGAAAGCCACGGAGGCCATAGTTACCGTAACTGACGAAAATGGCAAGACTGTGCTGGAGAAAAAAACAAACCTTTCGGCAGGTGCCAATACCATTAATGTAGATAATTTTCATACCCTTAATGAAGGTACCTACACCATTCAATTAGCCTGCAATAATGAAATGCACTCATCCAAATTTATAGTTTGGAAATAAAATATTAGAACTACCAAGCACAAACACATGCCCTTCTGCAAAGAGGGGCTTTTTATTGCCCATTGCCATTAGGGTTCATATAGCTTTGCAGGGCTGCCACATATATTTCGAAAGCGTTAATGCCGGCAGGTGTAACCCTGCAAATGGTTTGAGGATAGTTATTGCTGAATTGCTTTACCACATCCAGGTAACCTGCATCTTTTAATTTATTGATTTGAACGCTTAAGTTACCGGCAGTGGCTTTTGTTTTATCTTTTAAAAAAGTAAACTCTGCTTCTTTAACGCTAATCAACAGGCTCATTACTGCCAGCCTTAATTGTGAATGTAATATGGGATCAAGTTCTTTAAACATGTAAAGCCATATTTTTTTTATGCTTTTGCCATAAGATTATCCCGGGTATAAGCCATGCAAATAAACCGCTCATGGCCATCAATAACATGTCCGTAGTTAATTGGGTATAGATGGAAATGATGCTTAGCACCCAACATATAATGCCGCCAATAATCATTGGCTTAAATTTAAAAACACCACCCATTATAAAAGTTGGAAACCCATAAAGCATCATAATTAATGTAGTGGAGCTTTCTACATTAAACCTGCTGTTGTAAAAGGAAGTGATGAAAATGCAAACGGTAAAACTTATCCAAATAAAGCCAACGGTGCCTTCTTCATAACTGGTAAATTTTCTCGATTGCTTTTCTTTTACACCAAAGTAAACTTGTGGGATAAGCGCAAAAAATAATAACAGCCAGATATCAAATCCAATATCAATTTTAAACTGTATTTGCGTCCAGGTAACCATACTGCAAAAAATAATTAAACTGCCCCAAACAATAGAGGCTATCCCTTTTGAGATATAACTCCGCTTGGCCTTACCAATCATTTCATTAATTAACTCAAGGCTTTGCGCTGTTGTAAATGGCTGATCTTTCATAATTCATTTTATTGATTATTACAAATGTTCCCGGCGCTCACCGGGAACATTACATAATGGTATACCATTTTAGTTACAGCCTTTTATAAGGTTGGCCGTAATATCTTTTCCCCATGAGGGGTTAATATCTGTAGCCGGTTTAAAGGTTGCATATTTATCCAGTGCAATTTGCAATACGGGCTTTGCTGTTTTGCAGCCACCGCCAAATTGTTCAGGCGTATATTTTAATCCCTGCCCTTTTAAAAAATATGGCCTTGGGTTATTGGCATCCTGGCGCATAGATGCTTCTAAATTGCTATTGCTTTCCTGGCCATATTGCTGCCACCGGGTTTGAGGGTCAACCATCATGTGGCAGCTTGCTATCATACTTTTTATACAGGAAATTTCTGAATTGTCTGGCGCAAGTGAATCTGCTTTAGCAATAAGTGCTGTTGCATTATCTGCGTAACTATCGGCTTTACTTTTATCCTGAACTAAAAAGCCATAATTAACCTGGCAAAAAGCAGCGTAGTAAAAAGGGAGCCATTGGGTTTTTTCTGCTGCTGCAATCCGCTCAAAATTGTTGGCCATACTTAACAAACTTTCCGGGTGTGCAAAGGCAGTGTCCATTGCAGCCAGGTTCTTTTTCATTGCTGCTGTATACTTTTCGCTTTGTGCAAATGCACCTGAAATAATTACCATGGCTAGTGCCGATAAAAAAAGCTTTTTCATGTTTGTATTTTTATTTGATTGTAAAATTTATAAATTATTGTTGATGGCATCTTGTGTCCTGTCGATACCAAAGCTTAAAAAACATCCTATAAAAACAAATCTTTTACCTGGCGGTGTAACAGCTATTTTTCTATCCCCATTATTGCTATAATTGTAGGTATACACCTGGTTTTGGCCAAGCACATTGGTAACCCCTAACACCCATACAACAAAGGTTTTAGTATTTTTTTTGCCCAGGTTAGGCAGATAGTTTACGCTAAAGCTGGCACTGTTATAATCAATCGTTTTGCCTGCATCGGTAATTACATTTTGGTTAAGATTGTTTTTGGCGATACGGTAATATGGCCTTCCTGTGGCAAAATTGTAACTCAAATTAAACTGGGTTTTAATCGGAAGGAAAAAGCGTTTAAAAACAAAAGATGCTGTATGCGTTGCAGCAAAGGAGGGTTGTATGGCATATGGATAATTCAGGAAATCCCTTTTTGTATCCAGGTAAGAATAGGATATCCAGTAATCAACATTTTTGATCGTTTTTTTATCCCTCCAAAAAAATTCTATACCCTTTGCATTACCATATCCATTGTTATTGGCAGCTATCTCCCGGTTCTCGGCACTTGAATCTGTTTTATATAAGTTGGTATATTTTTTATAAAATAATTCTGTTCTAAAAGTATACGCTTTGGTTTGGCGGGTGTATTGAAAAATATAATGATTGGCCTGTGAATAATTAAGACCGGCTAAACCAGGTAAATACTTCCTTTCGGGATTTTGATAAAAAATGCCATATGCAAACGATGCCTGGCTGTTTTGCCCAACCTTATAAGCCAGCGATACCCTTGGTGCTATATTCCATTTATTAATGAGGGCCGAGTGCTCTAACCTCGTTCCAATTTTGGCAGCAAGGTTATTTGTGAGGTAAATATCTGTTTCGGCGAAAGATGCAAAAATCCTGTCGTTAACCTTATTGCTAAAACTTGTACCGTCATATAACGTGTAGGTAGCTTTTTCGTTACTATAGAAATACTCACTTCCAAACCGGATGGCATTAAGGCCGAATAATTTCCTTTCAATTACAAACCTGGCTTGCGCATATTGTGCTTTATTAACAAGATTAAAATTTTTGAACGCATATAAAGGCATGCTGGTATTGTATTTCCTGTTATCGGCATCTTGTACCTCATTGGTAATATCATCCTTGTTGGTGCTAAAACTAATACCGGTGTTTATTCTCCAACCTTGGCCAATTTTATCTTTCCAACTAAGGTTTTGATAGGTATTAATATTATTGATATCAAAAGCATCTTTTAAAACCAGGGAATCAATATCAGCAGTACGAAACCCTGTTTTGTTAGTGCTGATGTAGCCATAATATTTTACAAAGCCGCCTGTTTTTGTTTTTATCCTGAAGTTGGCATCGCCCTGGTTTACCAAGGGGATTTGAAAAAAATCCTGCTTCTGTTTTATAACATTAAACGCCAGCCATAAATTGGTATAGTTAACAGATATGCCCCACGAAGATTTTTTATCTTTTGACAAATGTTGTATCCCTCCCCCTGCTCCAACAACAGATAAGCTAAGGTCCGCCTCAGTCCTTTCTGGAAGGTCTTTACTTTCTAAAATTAATGCAGAGGAAAGTGCCTGTCCATACAAAGCTGAATATCCACCGGTGCTAAAGACAGTTCCTTTAAATAGAAAAGGGTTAAACCGCCCCCTTGTTGCGATGCCCGGTGTACTGCTGTAGAAAAAATTGTTGACGAGGTTGCCATCCATAAAAATTTTACTTTCTGTTGCGGTGCCCCCACGTACAAATAAGCCTTCACTTTCGCCAACCTGTTGCGTACCGGGCAACGATTTAAAAGCACTGGTAATGTCCCCGTTCGCACTTGGCGTTGTTACAATATCAATATCACTTAAAACCGCCCCTTTGCTTTTGTCGCTTGCTTCAAAAGAACCTGCTGAAATTACTACGGCCTTCAACTCAGTTACCTGTTCTTTTAAAATAAGGTCTTGGTTAGTGGATGTGCCGCCCAAAGTTATTTTTTGGCTTAAAGCATTGAATCCTGTAATCGTCGCCTCTAAAACTTGTTCGCCTGTTTCCGTGGTGATAAAAGAAAACTTACCTGATGAATCGGATGTTGCACCATCGTAAGAATTTTTCAGGGTAATGCTAACACCATAAAGTGGCTTTTTTTTATTGTTGGTTACCCTGCCACTAACTACTGTTTGGGAAAATGCTTGGTATGCGCCTAAAAAAAGAATTATTAGTAAAAGTTGTTTCATTGCAGTTGATTTCTACAACAAACGTAAAGTAGTTTATTTTATAAACCAAATTATTTTATTATTTTCTTGCTTTTTTTCGGTTGTGGATAAGGGTTAGTAAAAGTTGATTATTAGAATTCAAATTATTGAATTTCAATAAATTAAACCCAGATGTTACTATAACTCCGCCGTTAGGGTATGTCAAAAAACTTATTAACATCCAAAAAGATTTATTTTTTTATGTGTGGGCAATTTGTAATTTAGCAATAGAATTTAATGGGTTAGTAAGTACAAAGGGTTAGCAGAAATGCTGACCCTTTTACTTTCAAGTTATCAATAGCGGTTCAAAAACTCCCGACACTTTCCAAACTCCCTAACCACATTATCCCAAAAATTCTTCTTGAAGTTCATTGGAATTTTCATCATCATTATTCCGTTCCACTATTTTGCTAATCCTTAATTTTAAAAATGAGTAAAACTAAATCTGCTTTTTTTTGCCAGAGTTGTGGGTATGAAAGTACCAAGTGGGTTGGCAAATGCCCTTCATGCAATAATTGGAATACGTTTATTGAAGAAGTTGTTGTTAAGGGAAACGATAAAAAAGAAATGAATGAATGGAAAGAGTATAGTGGGGCAGGTAAACAAAAAACCATTTCGATAAATAATGTTACCAGTGCAGAAGAAAAAAGAATTGTAACTGCCGATGCTGAAATAAACAGGGTACTTGGCGGGGGCATTGTTTTAGGAAGTATAGTGTTGGTAGCCGGTGAGCCAGGCATTGGAAAGTCAACCTTATTTTTACAGATAGGTTTGCAGCTAAAAGATATACTTGTATTATATATCAGCGGAGAAGAAAGTGAGCAGCAAATTAAAATGCGGGCCGATCGCATTGGGTTTAAAAGTGATCATTTTTTTTTATTGACCGAAACCAATACCCAAACTATTTTTCAGGAAATTAAAAAGTTAAAGCCACAGCTTGTTATTGCCGATAGTATACAAACTTTGCAATCCCCTTTTATTGAAAGTGGTGCAGGTAGTGTAAGCCAGATACGGGAGTGTGCTGCAGAACTGCAAAGGTTTGCCAAGGAAACAAATACACCTGTTTTCTTAATTGGCCACATCACCAAAGATGGAAACATTGCAGGCCCCAAAATTTTAGAACATATGGTGGATACAGTCTTGCAATTTGAAGGCGACCGCCATTATGCTTACCGCATTTTAAGAACATTGAAAAACCGTTTTGGCTCTGCCAGTGAACTGGGTATTTATGAGATGACCAGTGATGGGATGAGAGGGGTTAATAATCCTTCTGAAATTTTAATAACGCAAAAAGAGGAGCAATTAAGCGGCATTGCAATAGCTGCAACTATTGAAGGGGTAAGGCCCTTATTGATAGAAGGCCAGGCTTTGGTAACCCAGAGTGTTTACGGAACACCGCAGCGAACCGTAAGTGGCTTTGATTTAAGAAGGCTGCAGCTTTTACTTGCAGTATTAGAAAAAAGGGGCGGTTTTCATTTTGGTGTAAAAGATGTTTTTGTGAATATAGCCGGGGGCATTAAAGTTGAAGACCCATCCATTGACCTGGCAATAGTTTGCGCCCTGTTAAGCAGTTATGAAGACGTGGTGATTAACCAGCATTTTTGTTTTGCAGGTGAGGTGGGGCTAAGCGGTGAGATACGTGCCGTAAACAGGATTGAACAACGGATTGCAGAAGCTGAAAAATTGGGGTTTGAGAAAATCATTGTGAGTAGATATAATGCAAAGTCCCTCAGCAAAATAAAGTTTAATATTGAAGTTGTGCCTTTGGCAAAAGTAGAAGAATTATACCAATACCTTTTTTAATAATATAGAAAACAGCCAAGACTTAAAAATTATTGAAGTAGATTTAGTGCAATGCCATTACTGCAAAAAATACTTTCAGATACGTTACATCTTTTTTATCCGCACATCTGCAATGGCTGCGGCAGCGACCTTTTACCTGAAACCAATTTACTCTGCTTAAAATGCATTAACGATTTGCCGGAAACAAACTTTGCTGCAATTGCAGATAACCCGGTTGAAAAACTGTTTTGGGGAAGGATAAACGTTGAAACAGCCCACAGTGAATTTTATTTTGCAAAAGAATCTTTAATACAACACCTCATTCATCAGCTTAAATATAAGGGCAACAGCCAGATAGGGTTTTACATGGGCAAACTAATGGGTACAAGTATTTTGAACAGTACCCGCTATAAAAACATTGATGCCTTAATACCGTTGCCCCTTTATCCTGATAAAGAAAGAAAAAGAGGGTACAACCAGGCAGCAGTTATATGCGAAGGCATGTCATCTGTAATGAATGTTCCGGTAATGAAGGATATTGTTGTAAGGCAGCACTATACTGATACGCAAACAAAAAAGCACCGCACAGAGCGTTGGCAAAATGTAGAAGGTAGTTTTTTGGTGAGGCATCCATTGTTGCTTCAAAATAAACATGTGTTATTAGTAGATGATGTTGTTACAACAGGTGCCACACTGGAAGCTTGCGGCATGGTAATAAAAAATACAGGACAGGTAGGCTTAAGTATTGCAGCGCTTGCCCACCAGCCGAAATAACCGTTAATAACCCTATTTTTGAAAAATGAAAACAAGTAGTGTACGATATAGCAGCCACCGCTTTTTAGTTTGCTGCTTTATGGTTTTTTGCTGCCTGCTTTTTTCTGCCTGCCAAAAAGAAAGTTTTATACTTAGTTCCAACGCCCAAATTTCTACAAGTGCCGACAGTTTAAAATTTGATACCGTTTTTACCAGCATAGGGTCGGTTACCCAATTTTTCAAAATAAACAACCTCAACAATCAAAAGCTTTTGTTTAGTACGGTAAGATTAATGGGCGGTCCTTCATCTCCTTTTAAAATAAATATTAACGGTAAACCTGCAGATGGTGCAAATGATATTGAAGTAGCTGCCAATGATAGCCTGTATGTTTTTGTAACAGTAACCATCAACCCAAATAGTAACTTGCTTCCTTTTATTGTGAAAGACAGTGTACTTATTATGTACAATGGCAACAGCCGTTTGGTGCACCTGGAAGCTTACGGCCAAAATGCAAACTTTTTTCAAAACAAAATAATAAAAGTAAACACCACCTGGAACAGCAATTTGCCGTATGTGATATCAGGTAGCATGCATGTAGATACGGGTGCTACGCTTATTATCAATCCTGGATGCAGGATTTACTCCCATGCAGATGCCCCATTTATTGTTGATGGTACCCTTATTATTAATGGCACCCAACAAAATAAAGTGGTATTTAATGGCGACAGAACAGACCCTCAATATAAAAACCTTCCGGCAGCATGGCCGGGTATTTATTTCAGGGGGCAGAGTAAAAATAATATGCTGCAACATGTTGTTATAAAAAACGGGTACCAGGCAGTTGTGGCAGAACAACCCTCTGTAAATGCATACCCAAAAGTGGTACTGCACCAGTGTATTATCGATAACGCTTATGATGCTGGTTTGCTTTGTGTAAACTCAAACGTAAGTGCAGACAATTGTTTAATATCTAACTGTGGTACCAATATCAATATTTCTTTAGGCGGTACGTATGCATTTACAAACTGTACTTTTGCTGCCTATTCCAATAATTATATTCTTCATAAAAAGCCCGTTTTAATGGCTAATAATTATACTGCCATTGGCAATGGCACCCTCATTGCGGATATGAACGCCTTATTTAAAAATTCAATTTTTTGGGGTGATAACGGCTCTGTTGATAATGAGGTTGTAATAGATAAACAGGGCAATAGCGCTTTTACTGTTTTACTTGATCACTGTTTATACAAGGCAAAGCAAGATCCTGCTGGTGTTGCTACAGCAGGTGTCATAAAAAATATTGATCCTCTCTTTGACAGCATTGATGTAGCTAAGCAACAATATAATTTTCATATTAATAATCCGCAGGCACCGGGTATAAACAAAGGCAGGGACAGTACCGGCTTTTTAAAAGACCTGGATGATAACCCACGAAATATTGGCCTGCCGGATATAGGGTGCTACGAAAAACAACAATAAAATAAACAAACCTTTTTTTTAAACGTTACAACTAAAATAAATTTTTATGATCAAGTTATTAGCTGTCAGTTTTGCCTTTTTATCTTGTGCAACAAACACAAACAATGCAACCATGATGAATGAAATATCGCCAGTAGTAAATAATAAGTCAATATCTATTTACGATTTTAAAGTAGAAGCTTTAGATGGCAGTACAATCGACTTCTCTGCCTTTAAAGGCAAAAAAATATTAATTGTAAATACGGCTTCTGCCTGTGGCTTTACACCACAATATGAAGGGTTGGAAGCACTGTATAAAAAGTACCAGGATAAGCTGGTGATCATAGGTTTTCCTGCCAACAACTTCGGCGGACAAGAACCTGGCACCAATGGTGAAATAAAAGAGTTTTGTAAAAAGAATTATGGTGTAACCTTTCCAATGGCAGCAAAAATTTCTGTAAAGGGAGATGATATGGCGCCGATTTATAAATGGCTGTGTAATAAGAGTGAAAATGGCGTATTGGATGCAACTATTACCTGGAATTTTAATAAATTTCTTTTAGATGAAAAAGGCCACCTTGTAACAAAATTCGATAGCAAGGTAACACCAATGAGCGATGAGCTTACCGGTAAATTATAAGATCTCTTTTTGATATTGAGCGGCCCGTTGAGGCCGCTTTTTTTTATTCATCAAACTTGGGAAAGTTATATTTGCACGGTGAAATTTAATGATGTTACCGGTCAAAAAGAAGTAAAGAAGCACCTTGTGCAAATGGTGCAGCACAGCAGGCTTAGCCATGCACTGCTTTTTTTGGGTAAAGAAGGCAGTGGTGCCTTATCCCTTGCCATGGCGTTTGCACAGTACATCGTTTGCGAAAAAGTGAACGGTAAAAATGCAGCCAGTGTATCCTTGTTTCAGGAAGTGCCTGAAAACAATTCTTCTTCAATAGATGATTCCTGCGGGGTTTGTGCGGCATGTACCAAGTCGGGGCAAATGGTGCATCCGGATATCCACTACAGCTATCCCGTTATTACGAAAAAGAGTGGCGATAAGCCTGTAAGCACTGATTTTATTACAGAATGGAGGATATTTTTTTTGGCTAACCCTTACGGCAATGCGTATGATTGGTTACAATTTATTGGTGCAGAAAATAAGCAGGGAAATATCACAGCAGAAGAGTGTAACGACATCAATAAAAAAATAAACCTCAAGAGTTTTGAGAGTGAATACAAAATTTTGCTTATCTGGATGCCCGAATATCTTACCAAAAATGGGAATAAGCTACTGAAGTTGATAGAAGAGCCGCCCCCGGATACGTTGTTCATTCTTATCGCAGAAAATGAAGAGCAAATTTTGCCTACCATTTTATCCCGTACGCAATTGGTAAAAATCCCTTTGCTAACCAACATAGAAGTAAAAGCGTCCTTAGAATTAAAATATGGAACAAGTGTTGAAAAAGCTACTAAGATTGCAGCGTTAAGCGAAGGCAATTTTAGGGAAGCCATTCAGCTACTTGAAAATGTGGATGAGGACTGGCAGGCCATATTGAGGGAATGGCTTAACATGATCGTTAAAAAAAACTTGTCGCTCCAGGTAAAATGGATTGAGGAAATGGCAAAGCAGGGCCGGGAAAAACAAAAGCAATTCTTAAAATACTTTACCCATCTTTTAGAACTTGCGCTCCGGTTAAGAAACATTCCTTCGCTTTTGGAAGATAGCACCCGTGAAAATACCGAGCAGGATTTTGCATTAAGGCTAAATAAGTTATCCAGCACACCACAACAGGAGGCGATAATAAATGAGTTGAACAAGGCCAGTTATTATATCGAAAGAAATGCCAACGCCAAAATGTTGTTTCATGCGCTATCGATTAAGTTGTATCATATTATTAATAACAATTCGCTAATTTTGATCAATTGAGGAAATTGGAAGAGTGGTGAAAAACTGGAGTGATAAATTGAGTCTTTCCGAAGCAGGTTAACTGGGCAATAGTAACCGGGAATTTCCGGAAACTTTTTAGTTATAGGGCAAAAAGATGTTATAGCACCCACTACATTTTACTCAGGCAAATACGCTGGCCAACATAAATGCTATTTCAAAGTTGCGATGCCTTAGCCTGAAAGTTTTTCTTCTGCTTTTTAAATCCTTTAAACATTAATCATTTTAATTACTCATTAATATGGGATGTGGAAGTTGTGGTACAAGTAAAGATGGCGCTCCAGGCGGTTGCCAAAGCCATGGAAGCTGTAGCAGTGGAGGATGTAACAGGATGAATGTACATGATTGGCTGGCCAATTTACCTTTTAGCGATCCTGAAAGTGGATGCCGCATTGTAGAAATAAGTTTCAACAATGGCAGCCGTAAAGATTATTTTAGAAATACAACCAATCACTTTTTTGAAAAAGGCGACCTTGTAGCATTGGAAGGTGTAAGTGGTTTTGATGTAGGCAGCGTAAACCTTACAGGTGAACTTGTTCGCCTGCAACTGAAGAAAAATAACATTAAAGAAGAAAGCACGGATATAAAGAAAGTTTTAAGGCGTGCAAGTGAAGCAGACATCAATAAATGGAAAGAAACAAAGGCTAAAGAAAAAGATGTAATGATCCGCAGCAGGGCCATTGCAAAACAGTTAAAGCTGGAAATGAAAGTTGCCGAAGTAGAGATACAGGCCGATGGCAGAAAGGCAACCTTCTTTTATATTGCAGATGACAGGGTAGATTTTAGGGAGTTAATAAAAATATACGCCGGTGAGTTTAAGGTTAAAGTTGAAATGAAGCAAATTGGCGCAAGGCAGGAAGCCGGCAAAGTTGGCGGCATAGGAAGTTGTGGGCGTGAACTGTGTTGCAGCACCTGGTTAACAGATTTTAAAAGTGTAAACACAAATGCAGCCCGCTATCAGAATTTAAGTATCAACCAAACCAAGTTAAGCGGACAGTGCGGCCGTTTAAAATGTTGCTTAAATTATGAACTGGATACTTATTTGGATGCTTTACAAAATTTTCCGGATGATTGTGAAATGATTGAAGTAGCCAAGAGCAGGGCTTTTCTGGTTAAAAAAGATATCTTCCGCAACCTGATGTGGTATACTATGCCAGATAGTAACAAGCAATACCCGCTAACTATCGAAAGGGTTTTAAAAATTAAAGCACTTAACAAGCAAGGCATACGGCCTGAAGAATTGGAAACTGTGGAAGTGGCCAGCAAAAAACCAGTGGAAGTTGAACCCACTTATGCAGATGTAGTTGGCCAGATAAGCCTTAAAAGTTTAGAGAAAACCAGCCGTAAAAGAAGGGATATGGAGCGTGGGCCGCAACAGCAAAGGCCGCAACAAGGCAAGGGCAACCAACAGCAGCCCGGCAATAACCAGCAAGGCAGGCCGCAACAAAAGCACCACCCAAAAAGGGAAGGCTATCTTGCTGCACCTGGTAATGTTGATGCTCCTAAACCCCAGCACCATCAACGCAGCAATAATCAGCAAAAGCCGTCAATTGCTGGTGATGCCCCAAATGTTGACCGCACAAATAAAGGCCAGCAGCACAGGCCGCAGCAAAATAGAA
The DNA here is from genome assembly GCA_965249755.1 of Ferruginibacter sp. Taxonomy (GTDB): domain Bacteria; phylum Bacteroidota; class Bacteroidia; order Chitinophagales; family Chitinophagaceae; genus Ferruginibacter. Next base: position 3,618,035 of record CBDFMT010000004.1, on the reverse strand, counting down.
ACCCAAACCAGGGGCAGCAAAATAATAACCAGCGCCCCCCGCAACAGCGCAATAACCAGCAGGGACAGCAACCAAAACCTAACCCTGCAAGACAAAAGCCCGGACAGTCATCCGGCAATGCAGGAGAAAATAATACCAATTAATAAAATAGCGTCAGGTTTTTACACCTGGCGTTTTTAATTTTGTTTGATAATATAAAAGATGTCGATATCAGTTAATAACCTTTCTAAAAATTATGGAAACCAAAAAGCAGTTAACAATATTTCTTTTGATATAAAAAAAGGAGAGATCGTTGGCTTTCTTGGCCCCAATGGTGCTGGCAAAAGCACTACTATGAAAATTATTACCGGGTATATAGAAAGCGACAGCGGAGAAGTAAAAGTGTGTAATGAAAAAGTATCTTCAGATTCGTTGCTCACTAAAAGAAAAATTGGCTATCTGCCGGAGGCAAACCCATTGTATTTTGAAATGTACGTAAGGGAGTACCTGGAGTTTGTTGCTTCGGTACACCTCTTAAAGGAACCTGCTGAAAAAATTGAAAGCATAATAAAAACCGTTGGCCTTTCTGCGGAAGCTAATAAAAAAACAGGGCAGTTAAGCAAAGGGTATAAACAAAGGGTTGGCCTTGCTGCAGCATTAATACATGATCCTGAAGTATTGATTTTAGATGAGCCCACATCAGGGTTAGACCCTAACCAGATTATTGAAATAAGGGAAGTAATAAAAACTTTAGGCAGAAATAAAACTGTCTTGTTCTCCTCACATATTTTACAGGAAGTGGAAGCTATTTGCGATCGGGTAATTATCATCAACAAAGGAAATATTGTTGCAGATGATACACTTTTAAACCTGCAGGCAAACAAACAGCATGAACATATCGTGTTGATAACGTTTAAAGAAAAGGTTGATGTGGCTATGTTGCGATCCATAAAAAATATCCACAGTATTGATAACGAAGATGGATACAAATTCAAAATCCAAACGGATAACCCTGAAAGTATAAGGCGCCAATTGATAGAAATGAGTTTGAAAAACAACCTTAACATTGTTTCTTTGCAAAGTGAAGGCAACAGCCTTGAATCCATCTTTAAAAGCTTAACGTCTCTAAATAATTAACTATAAAACAAACCAACAAACATGAGTTACATCGCAAGTATTTATGCCCGCCAAATTTTAGATAGTCGTGGTAACCCTACCATTGAAGTAGATGTATTGACCGAAAATGAAAAGCTTGGAAGGGCGGCGGTACCAAGTGGCGCCAGTACAGGTATACATGAAGCCGTTGAACTACGGGACAATAACAAAAAATTATACGGCGGCAAAGGTGTGCTTAAAGCGGTTGCAAATGTAAATGGTGCTATCGCAGAAAATTTATTAGGATGGGATATTGCCGACCAGGCCGGAATAGACGCCGCCCTAATAGCGTTGGACGGAACAGAAAATAAAGGAAAGCTGGGTGCCAATGCCATTCTTGCAGTAAGTATGGCCGTAGCAAAAGCTGCCGCACTTGAAGCCAACCTGCCTTTGTACCGGTACATTGGAGGTACTAACGCTAAGATACTTCCGATACCAATGATGAATATTTTAAACGGCGGTGCACATGCCGATAATAAAATAGATTTTCAGGAATTTATGGTAATGCCCGTGGGTGCCGGCAGCTTTAGCGAAGGCCTTCAATGGGGCGTGGATATTTTTCATGCATTAAAGCAGGTGTTAAAGAAAAAAGGCTTTAGCACTAACGTGGGTGATGAAGGTGGTTTTGCACCAAACATTCAAAGTAATGAAGAGGCTATCGAAACTGTGCTTACCGCTATTCAATCTGCCGGGTATAAAACCGGCAGCCAGATTATGATTGCGATGGATGCTGCTAACAGCGAATTGTGGGATGCCAAGAAGAAAAAATATGTTTTTCATAAAAGTGATGGCAAAGAAATGACCAGTGAACAGTTAGTGGCTTATTGGGCGAGCTGGGTAAAACAATATCCAATATTATCTATCGAAGATGGTATGGCAGAAGATGACTGGAAAGGCTGGAAAATGCTCACTGAAGCTGTTGGCAGTAAATGTCAGTTGGTAGGTGATGATCTTTTTGTAACAAACGTTACCCGTTTGGAAAGAGGAATAAATGAGAAAATTGCCAATGCTTTATTGGTAAAAGTTAACCAGATTGGCACCATTACAGAAACGATAAATGCTGTAAGTATGGCACAGCAGGCCGGATACAACACCATCATGAGCCACAGGAGCGGTGAAACGGAAGACACCACCATAGCTGACCTAGCTGTAGCATTAAATTGTGGCCAGATTAAAACAGGATCTGCCAGCAGAACAGACCGTATGGCAAAATATAACCAGTTGATAAGGATTGAGGAAATGTTGGGTGACACTGCACTATATCCAAAAGGAAGGATTAAATTTGGTAAATAGCATTACTGGTAGTTTAATAAAGAAATGGATATAGATAACAAAAATATAGGTTTACCTAAACCTTTTCTACAGTTAAAAGGTTTAGGTAAATTGTCTTTCGTTAAGAACAAATATGTTTTGGCTTCCGTTCTTTTTGTGGTTTGGATGTTGTTTTTTGATCCTAAAGATTGGGGCGTTGCTTATAGCAAAAACGTAAAATTAAAGGCATTACAGGAAAACGAAGAACACCTTACCAAAATTATAGAAGCTACAAAAATGGAATTGGGTGAGTTAAAAACAAACGCCGAAACCATAGAAAAATATGCAAGAGAGCAATACCTGATGAAAAAAGACAATGAAGATTTGTTCATTGTCTCTGCATCAAAAGCATCTAAATAACAGTATTCCGTACAATATTGAACCCTTACGATCGTTTACTACAGTGGATATTGATATTTAATTCTTAAACAAGCAACTTTTGCCTATGTACAGCATTACACAGGAAGATCTCATTCAGTATGTTTATAATGAGACTTCTATAGAAAGAACGGCAGCCATAAAAATGGCGCTGGATACGGATTGGGGCCTTCGTGAAAAATACGAAGAGATTATGTCGACCTTAAAGACCCTAGAGAAAGTTAACCTCTCACCAAGGAAAAAAACTGTTGATGCTATCTTGGCGTATGCTGAAAAATCGGTTACCCATTTAATTACGGAAGCCTGATCTGTAAACATCTTTACTATAATTTTGTCCTGCAATAGCAGGACTTTTTTATGACCAAAAAACAACGGTATCAATTTGTAATCAACTACTTTTTAGAACATAGCCCCAATGCTGAAACTGAATTAATTTTTGATGACCCATTTCAATTACTGGTATCAGTAATCCTTTCGGCGCAATGCACTGATAAAAGGGTTAACCTTACAACCCCTCCACTTTTCAACAAATACCCAAGTGCTAAAGCACTTTCGGGTGCCAGTTTTGATGAAGTATTTCCATTTATAAAAAGCATCTCTTATCCAAACAACAAAACCAAACACCTGATTGCAATGGCCAAGATGTTGCAGCAAAATTTTAAAGGGACTGTTCCCATGACTGTTGAAGAGCTCATACAACTTCCCGGAGTAGGAAGAAAAACTGCCAATGTTATAACCTCTGTTATAGATGAGCAACCCAATATGGCTGTAGATACCCACGTATTCAGGGTTAGTAACAGGATAGGGTTAACAACTAAAGCCACAACACCGCTGGCTGTGGAAAAGCAACTCATCAAACACATCCCAAAGGAGTACATTTACAGGGCACACCATTGGCTCATTTTGCACGGCAGGTATGTATGCGTTGCAAGAAGCCCTAAATGCCACATTTGTGGCTTGCAGGAAGTATGTTCTTATTTTATTAAACAGAAGGATTTAATAAAAAATAGTTAAAACATGTTTGACAAATATTCGTTTATTTTGTATAATCGATTAAATCCTAACGGTAAGATTAATTAAAACTTTATTCCTGCTTAGAATGAAAAAAATAACAATTTTACTAATATCAATTGCATTACTAACCCTTTCATCAAAACAAGTAACTGCACAATATTATTTTTACGACGAAAATCATTTGAATTCCCCCATAGTTTTTGAAGCGGGTGTATCGCTTGGCGTGATGAACTGTCTTACCGATTTAGGCGGCAGAAAAGGTTTAGGTAAAAGATTTGTAAAGGACCTTAATTTAGGTAACAACCAGTTTAATGGTAGCATCTATCTTAGTGCATCTTACAAAGAGGCATATGGTTTACGGCTTGAGGGTACTTTTGGACAAGTAAAAGCGTACGACAGTATCCTAAAAAATGTAAAGTCCACTACCCAAGGCAGGTATGAAAGGAACCTTAGTTTTAAAAGCAAGATTACGGAGGTGTCGTTAATTGCAGAGTTTTATCCGCTTTTTATTATCAATGACTGGGATACAAGAGATGATGATCCGCCAAGGTTTTCGCCTTATCTTATGGCTGGTGTAGGTTACTTTTCTTTTAATCCACAAACTATATTAAATGGACGTACTGTAGACTTACAACCACTAAGTACAGAGGGAGAAGGTTTCGCAGAATATCCCAATAGGAAGCCCTACAAACTACAACAGGTAAGCATTCCGGTAGGTATTGGAATGAAGTATGATTTAGTGCCTAATGTTGAATTGCGTGCTGAGTTTCTGTATAGGTTTTTAAGTACGGATTACCTGGATGATGCAAGCACTAAATACGTTGATCCCGCTTTATTTGGTAAATATTATAGTGGCAGGCAGTTAAGCGATGTGCTGGCACTTAATGACAGAAGAAGTAAAAGTAATTCTGAATATCCTGTAAATACAGATGGTGGACAGATAAGGGCGAATCCTAAAAACAACGACAGTTATTTTAATTTCAATATTAAAATAGGGTACACATTTGGAAGAAGAAGTGCTAATTAAATCAAGGCGTTATTCACTTCGATACATATAACTGATCAATTTCCTTCTTGTATTTTTCCATAATAACCTTTCGCTTTAGCTTGAGGGTGGGTGTTAGTTCTCCTGTTTCAATGGTCCACTCATTAGGCAACAAATTTATTTTCTTTACTTGCTCCACATGGTTAAAACAAGTATTAAAACCTTCAACTAATTGGTTGTATAATCCTAAAACCTGAGGATCTTTTACTGCATCCTCAATGCTTACAAATGCAATGTTTTTTTGCTTCATCCATTCTGTAAGGTTTGGTACAGATGGAACAATTAAAGCTGATACAAACTTTTCCCCTGCACCAAGTATCATTATCTGCTCCACAAAAGCAGATTCTTTCATCTTATTTTCTATGGGTTGAGGTGCTACATATTTTCCGCCGCTTGTTTTAAAGAGCTCCTTTTTCCTGTCTGTTATTTTTAAATATTTATCATCTTCAAAAACACCGATATCACCGGTATGTAACCAGCCGTTTATTATCGTTTCAGCAGTAAGGTCTGCCCGCTTATAATAGCCCATCATCACACTTGGCCCTTTCACGCATATTTCCCCATCAGGTTCCAGCTTTACTTCCTGCCCCTTTATTACCGGGCCAACAGTGCCGAACTTTGTACCATTGTTGTACCTGCAGTTTACGCTGATAACCGGGCTGTTTTCTGTAGGGCCATACCCCTCATAAACCGGTATACGTGCAGCAGTAAAAATTTTTATAAGCCTCACCTGGCAAGCCGCCCCACCAGTAATAATCAGTTCCACTTTATTTCCCAGCGCTTCTCTCCATTTATTAAAAATAATTTTATTGGCCAGCGAGAGTTGAAATATATACCAGGAATTTAGTTTCTTATTGTTATCGTATTCGCTTGCCAGGCCTACTGCCCAAAAAAATAATTTTCTTTTTATACCGGTCAACTCAGCACCCTTCTGCATTATTTTCTCATACACTTTTTCGAGCAGCCGGGGCACTGTACAAAACAAGGTTGGCTGTACCTCTTTTAAATTATCACCAATAGTTTCCATATTTTCTGCATAGTAGATAGAAATACCACTTGCTATATAGATATAAGAAACCATCCTTTCGAATATATGGTTAAGGGGCAAAAAACTTAATGCCCTGCCGTTTACATTATCATCAAAAGGAAATGTTGTTTTAGAATTTAAAACATTGCTCACAATATTCTGATGGCTTAGCATTACCCCTTTAGGTGTGCCTGTAGTGCCGGATGTGTAAATTATAGTGGCGCAATGATGTGCGCTGATAGCCTTTTTTATTTGTTCTAAACCCGAAGTATTTACAATGTCATCTGCCACCAGCAACGACTTCCAATAAGGAACTTCTGAATTTTCCTCGAAGCTGTAGATGCTTTTTAGTGAAGGTATTTTACTTTGAACATTGAGTACTTTTTCCAGGATATCATCGCCTGAGACAAATACAAGTTTTACGGCCGCATCATTAAAAATAAATTCAAGCTCACTGGCATTTGTTGTTGGGTAAACCGGGCACAGCACAGCACCAATTTGCTGACATGCAAAATCAAGCATTAGCCATTCGGGGCGGTTTTTACTAATCAGTGCTATTTTATCCTGCGTTTCAACAACCATATCATGGCCACCAATACCTAACGAAAGCAAACCTGCACTAAGCCGGTTGGTAATTTGCTTTACCTCTTCGGTACTGTAGCCTTTCCAAACACCGTTTTCTTTTCCGGCAAGCATATCTTTTTTGGGAAAGGCCTCTAACTGGTAATCAAGAAAATCAAACAACCTGGAACCGTCATTCATCATATGGAAATATTGGGCAATTTGCAGTGGTACAATTATACTTTATTTTTCAACTTTTCATATTCTTTTTCAATAAGGTCCTGCCTGCCGCCGCCATAAGCATTAAGGTATTGAAAAAACAGGCCTATTCCCCAACCAAGCATGCTCCATACCGGCCATGGCACTTCCTGGTTATAACCTCTTTGGCCAAGTGTAAACCACCAGATAAGCCATAAAAATGTATTTACAATAAAATAGGCCACCAGGCTCCTTTGAAAGTTGGCCCTTTTCTTTGCTTTTTCCCAAAGTTGTTCATCTCGTTGCTGCTCCATAAATTAAAAATTTTATCTACCGTAAGATAAAAAATAAAGTGTAATAATTTGTTTTAACCGGGGATGATTAAGAAGATAATTTTAATAACGATAGTATTGCAGCGGCGGCAATTTAAACACCCTGCTTTTTTGAAAATGGCTGAAATCGTTTGTATCAGTCATATGGGCAATTGTCCAGTTTTGATAAGCGGCCAGGTTTTGAACACTGCCAAAAACCCATTGGTTGTAAGCATCAAACAAACCATCCTGCAATAATTGCTGATAATGGTTAAATAACTGAAAAGGATATTTTGCGGCATTTGACTGAAACCAGTCCAACACAAAACGTGCCCTTATCATCGTAAGCGATTCTGCATTAATACCCAACGAAGCGATACTGCTTTGCTTGTTCATGGTTTCTATAAAAGCCATAGCAAACTTGTTATCGGTAGCAGCACTTTTAGTTAAATCTGCATTGGCGAAAAGCCGCTTATAGCTTTCGAGTATAACATTTTTTATTTCGGTTGTACGCACACTCAGCGGTTCAAAATTGATAAATATTTCGCCATACAAAATGGCCCACACATTATCCTTTGTGTAGTAATAATATTTACAGGCATTAAAATAATTTTTTGAATAACCTGCATCTACTTCAATTCCCTTTTCCCATTCTTTAATGGCAGATGCATCTTGCTGTGCCCATAAAATTTCTCCCAACTCATTGTGCAGCGGCCCACTGAGGGGAAGTTTTTTTAAGCCTTTACGAAATAATTTATCGCAATCTTTATCCATGCCCAATTGCCTGTAAATATTGCCGGCTATCTGGTAACACTGGTCATCAGTGTCTTCCCTGTCAAGCGCAGGCTTTATAATTTCAAGTGCCTTATTGTTATCCCTTTCCAGGTAATAAGCCATTGCAAGATCTTTGGTAATATCTATGTTTTGGGGGTTGGATTGCATGGCCCTGTTTAATACCAGCACGGCATTGGGATAATCACCCTGCTGCATAAAAGACCTGGCAGTTGCCTGAAGTTCGGCAGTTGTCTGGGCATAGGAATGATGAAAAAATGCAACAAGAAATAAAAGAAATATAGTAGTAAATTTCATTTCTAAAAGTATAATGAAAAAATTATAACGGCTGTTAATAACCTGCTATAACTGTTGTTTAAACCGCATCATAAATCAGGTTGGTTAGCAGGCCATCCCTTAATTTAGGTTCGAACCAGGTGCTTTTTGGGGGCATTACATTTCCCGTATCTGCAATATCAAACAACTGCTGAATAGTTACCGGGTGCAAGCTTATGGCCAATGCCATTTCGCCACTGTCAACCCTCTTTTCCAGTTCGGTAATGCCACGTATACCGCCAACGAAATCTATGCGCTTATCTGTTCGCTGGTCTTGTATATTTAAAATGGGGCCTAAAAAGTTTTCTTGTAAAATAGATACATCTAAAATGCCGATGGGGTCCTGGGTATACGTATTTTCTTTTGCCGTTAACTTATACCATTGGTTACTTAGGTACAAACCAAATTCATGTAAATATTGGGGCGAAAAACCTTCTGCAACTTTCTCCATTGTAAATTTTGCGGATGCTTTTTCAATCACATCTTCCTGGGTTAAACCATTTAAATCTTTAACCACCCTGTTATAATCCATTATCATCAACTGGTTGGATGGGAATAAAGTTGTTAGAAAAATACCAGCGCCTTCGGGGGCATTATCCCCTAAAGCTGTGCGTACTTTAGCGGCAGACGCAGCCCTGTGGTGACCATCAGCAATGTAGGTACAGGGCACTTTAGTTTTAAATAAAGAAGATATTTTTTCAATAACCGAATCATCATTAATTATCCAAATGGTGTGTTGTATTTCATCATCTGCCAATAAATCGTACACCGGGTTTTTTTCATCCATCCAATTGGCAATGATGGTATCTATATCTTCCACATTTTTGTAGGCTAAAAAAACATTGCCGGTTTGGGCACCGGTTGTTTTAATATGGTTAATCCTGTCCTGTTCTTTTTCCGGCCGGGTAAACTCATGTTTTTTGATAAGCCCATTCTCATAATCATCAACGCTGCTGCCGCATACAAGGCCTGTCTGGCTTTTTCCATTCATGATTAACCGGTAGATGTAATAACATGGCTTACTTTCCCTAAAGAGAATGTTGCGGCTTACAAAAGCATCAAGGTTATCCTTTGCTTTATCATACACTTCCTGTGCATGAACGTCAGCAAAATCCAGCAAGTCAATCTCACTTTTGGTAACATGTAAAAAGCTTAATGGGTTACCCTGCGCTTCAATCTTTGCTTCCTTACTGTTTAAAACATCGTAAGGCCTGCTGGCTACTTGTTTGGCATGTTGCGCCTGCGGCCTTAATGCTTTAAATGGATGGATAGTGATCATTGTCTATTATATCTTTTGAGAATTGCATTGATGAATTAAATGTGCAGGGCAGCAAATTCCTGCATGGCACCAACAAGTACTTCCACACTGCTAATGGGCAAAGCATTGTAAAGGGAAGTCCTGAAACCGCCTACCAGCCTGTGTCCTTTAATACCCACAATATTTTTTTGTTTCGTAAAATTTAAAAAGGCTTCTTCCTTAGTTGTATCGTTCATTATAAAACAAACGTTCATTTTACTTCTGTCATCTTCCACCACGGTGCCTTTAAATAGAGGGTTTGCATCAATTTCTTTATATAACAAATCAGCTTTGGCAATATTCAATTTTTCGATGGCTGCCACGCCGCCCAATGCCTTAAGCCAGCGAAGGGTAAGCATGCAAACAAACACTGCAAAAACAGGCGGGGTGTTTAACATACTCCCTTCTTTAATATGGTTACGGTAATCCATTATTGTGGGTATGGCCCGTTTTACTTTGCCCAAAATATTTTTATTTACCACTAAAAGGTTTACCCCGGCAGGCCCCATATTTTTTTGAGCACCGGCATAAATTAAATCAAAAGCATTAAAATCAATTACCCGGCTAAAGATATCACTGCTCATATCCCCCACAAGCGAAACACTTGTTTTGGGTATCTTTTGCCATTGGCTTCCGTAGATGGTATTGTTGGTGGTGATATGAAAATATCTGGAATCATTCGGCACGGCAAAATCTTTTGGTATGGCAGTGTAATTACTTTCTTTACCACTGCAAACCACTTCTACTTTACCAAAAAGTTTTGCTTCTTTAATGGCCTTTATGCCCCATACGCCGGTATCTGCGTAAGCGGCTGTTTCCTTATCATCCAGCAGGTTCATAGGTACCTGCATAAACTGGGTGGAAGCACCCCCATGCAGGAATAACACTTCATGGTTATCATCTAACTGCATCAGCTCTTTCACCAAAGCCCGGGCTTCGTCCATAATAGATTGAAAAATAGTTGTACGGTGCCCTATCTCCAAAATAGATAAGCCACTATTTTGATAATTAAGTACTGCTTCTGATGCCTGCTGAAAGACTTCCTTTGGCAGGATAGATGGGCCTGCGTTAAAATTGTGTACCATTTAAAATTCCCTTTTCAGTAGTTGCTTAGGTGAGTAAAATAATTTTGGCAAAAATAACAAATGGTAAAGGAAGAAAAATTTATTTGTTGATGAAAGCAGGATAGTTTTACCGGGCAGCGCCTGCCGTTTTTTAGCACTGTTTTTATAGTCCAAAACGGCATAAGCTACCTGGCAACTTGCAAATAAGTTCCTTATCTTTCTTATTCTTCCTGCCTGCCAAACATTTTACCACCGTTTTTCCACTGGGCATTAAGGGTATCAAAACCCTGCAAATCTTCTAAAGAAAAATGTTGGTGGGACAGTTCTTTTAAATCGGGCTGTCCGGCGTTTACCCATGCGGTATACCATAAGCAGGCAATGGCAAATACAGATTGCCGCATCCTTCTTTCCACCATGCCCTGCAGTTTGTTGTTAAAGGCAATTGTAAACGCAGTTGAGTATTGCCGTATTACAATGCCATTGCGGTTTTCAAAAGCATATTTCCTCTCCGGGGCAAATTGTGTTGTGAGTTCCCTTTCAAAATTCAAGACAGAATCGGCAGCCTTTGCACTTTCTAAAACCCTCTCCCACACAAAGCTTAAGGGCTTTTCAATGTAAACAGCTTTGCCAATAAAAAAATCGAATTGTTTTTCTGCTAAAAGTTCGGGTACCCGGCTTTCCCAAAAACCATGTATGCCCCGCTGCCCTGTGTATTGACCATTGTGGTTGCTGTTGGCATGCAGCGGCACATGGGCATCGGCAACATAGTGGCCCAACTCAGCGCTCGTCTTAATTATGTTACTAAAATTTTTTTCTTTAAAAGCAGCAGTAAGCCTGTTGAGCATTGCCTGAATATGCCAGGGAACAATGCCATACTGCTGCAAAGAATCTTCCCCAAATTTTATTACTGCATCGTTCCATTTGTGTGGCAAGGCTTCGTATGGATACACACCGTAATGGTCAATATCAATATAATGCCTGGCACCCTCCTGCTTAACAGCATAGCGCCTTTTATCCGGGTCTATGGCATGCTCACTAAGGAAAGCAATATTGGGTTTGTACAGCACAAGCATTTCGGGCGGCAGCAAAAACACGGCATAATAATTAATTTTTTGATGGGCATAAAAACCCCAGCAAAAACAGTTGAAGGTTATGCAGCAAAGTAATAGGGTGAGCAAGGAACGTTTCATAGCAGGAAAGCAATTAGTATAAAAATATTTCTTTAACGGTAAGGTTAACTACCCAAATTTATTAAAATGGTGCAATTATCCAGCAGGGTCAATAACATCGGTAACACCGCCACTTACGGCAAACTTCATACTTTGTGCAGCACTGATATTAGTAACAGGTTTTACCCTGCTCCTTGGTATAACGTACACATTGCCGGCCACTGAGTAAGACATGGGGACATACACCGCAACATAATCCTTAAAACCAAATTCCTGCATATCATCCTGGGTTATAAAACCTATGCGCCACACATCATTATCATCTACATTGGCCAAAACATTATTGGTAAACTTTTTCTTTTCGCCGGCAAAGGCTTCAAAAAAGTCTTTTAAGGTGGAATAAATAAATTTTATGCCCGGGGTTTTCTCCAGCACTTTATCAAAGAACTCTACAATCTTTCCAAAAATAAACGAAGAAGAGGCGTAGCCCACAAACAGCACGAGCAAGATAACCACCACAAACCCAAGCCCCGGAATGCTTTTGATATGGCCATGTTCATCTTCCATGAAAGAGGGAAATACTGCATGGATAAGGTTAGGCAGGATGCCATCTATAAAACCGAAGACCGCTGCAATTGCCCAAAATGTAATGGCGATGGGTGCAAGGATTAATAAGCCTTGTAAAAAAAACTGCAGTAACCGCTTGTAGGTAAAAGGTTGTTTCATGATTGATGATTATTTACTAAAGTTAGTTTATTACGAAGGGTTGAAGAAGGTAAGAAATATTATGAAAGGAAAAATAGCAGGATGGAAACTTATGCTACGCAAAAAGTTTCCGTAGTTTTGCCCTTGATTATGACAGACATTAATACAGGGGTAAGGATACAGCAGAAGGCACATGAACTTTTTATGCAGTACGGGTTAAAAAGTGTAAGCATGGATGATATTGCAGCCAGCCTGGGCATCAGCAAAAAAACAATTTATCATTGCTACGCTGATAAAGATCAACTGGTGGATGCAGTTATTGATGCCGAGTTTGCAAGAAATGAAAGTATTTGTGAGCATGATAAAAACAATTCGAAAAATGCCATTCATGAAATTTTTATGGCAATGGAGATGGTTGCAGAAATGTTTAGTAATATGAACCCATCCCTGCTTTTTGATATGCAGAAATATTATCCAAAGGCTTTTACAAAATTTCTTTCCCACAAAAATGATTACCTGTTTAATGTGGTAAAAAACAATATCATCAGGGGCATACAGGAAGAATTATACCGGCCGGAACTGAATGTGGACATTATTGCAAGGCTTAGGGTTGAGAATATTATGCTGCCCTTTAACCATGAGTTTTACCACCGTATGAAATATACCATGCTACAGATTGAAGAAGAAACCATTATTCATTTTCTTTTTGGGATAGCCTCCCTTAAAGGATATAAACTAACTGCTAAATACCAGCAGGAGAGAATAAATAAAAACTAAGATGCAAAGAAGTAAAATGAAAACAAGAACCCTTATAACAATTGTGGCGTGGCTGCTTTATGGCCCTGCAGCAATTGCCCAAACCACCAATACATTTACCGCCACCCAGGCGGTTGAGTATGGCTTAAAAAATCAATACCAGGTTAAAAATGCCTTGCTGGATATATTGATACAACAACAATCCAACAGGGATATTACCTCGGCTGCATTGCCCCAACTTGTTGCCAGTGGCGGTTTTACAGATTATTTGAACATCCCCACCTCATTGTTGCCGGGAGAAATATTCGGACAACCAGCCGGATCCTTTATACCGGTTAAGTTTGGAACAAAATATAATGCCAACGGTACGGTTACGCTTAACCAGATACTTTTTGACGGGCAGGTTTTTGTTGGCCTTCAGGCACGCAAAACCAGTATCGATTTCAGAAAGAAGGCTGCCGAGGTAACCCAGGAAAATATTAAGGCCAACATCCTTAAAGTGTACTACCAACTGGTGATCAGTAAAACCCAAACAGACCTTTTACAGGCAAATATTGAAAGGCTAAAAAAGCTGGAACATGATACCAGGGAAATATATAAAAATGGCTTTACCGAAAAGGTGGATGTTGATAAGGTTACCGTACAGATTGCCAACCTGGAAACTGAAAAACTAAAAACCCAAAACTCCATCAGCAATGGTTACAGTGGTTTAAAAGTGTTGCTGGGCATGCCTTTAAAAGATAGCCTGATACTTACAGATACATTAAGCGATACCCAGATAAAAGAAAATATTATGGAAAGTGTTAACTACAAATACACCGACCGCAAGGACTATCAGTTGACAGATTTAAACAATAAATTGAATGGCTTTAATATAAAGCGGTACAAGCTAAGCCAGATACCTACTTTAAGCCTTGTGGTAAATTATAGTAAGAATGCACAGCGGAGCGAATTTGATTTTTTTAAGAAAAGCGGCAACTGGTTTACTACTTCTTACTTTGGTTTAAACCTATCCATACCCATTTTTAAAGGGTTTAGCACGAGGGCAAAAATTGAAGAAGCCAGGCTTACACAGCAGCAAACACAAAACCAGTTGGAGGGCCTAAAAATCACCATAGACAATGATGTGGAAACTGCTAAAAATAATTTTATAACGGCAACCGCTACTATGGATTATCAAAAGCAAAACATGGCATTGGCCGAACTGGTGTATAACCAAACCAAGAAGAAATATGAAATTGGTACCGGCAGCACAACGGAAATAAACACCGCCGATGTAGACCTTAAAACTGCACAAACCAATTACATCAGCGCATTGTATGATGCGGTTATTGCAAGGATAGACCTTTTAAAAGCCACCGGCAAACTATAGTTAATAACGCATAACATCAAAACCAACAAAGTGAAAATATCAATCAACATCAATATGAACAAGTTTATAATAATGGCCACAGCACTGGCTTTACTGTCATCCTGCGGCGATAGTAAAAAGGAAGGCAATGCAGCATTGAATGATAAAAAGGCTGCCCTTGAAAAACTGAAAGGGCAAAAGGATGATGTAGATAGCAAGATAAGTTCGCTGGAAAAAGACATTGCCAAAATGGATACCAGCGCAGGCGCACAGCAAAAAACAAAACTGGTGGCCATACAAACTTTGGCCGTAACCAACTTTGCCCACTACATAGAATTACAAGGCCGTATTGATGCAGAAAATGTAAGCCTGATTACGCCCCGTGGCGGCCCGGGACAGGTGAAAGCTATTTATGTAAAGCAGGGCGATTATGTAAAAAAAGGACAACTGCTTTTAAGGTTGGATGATGCTGTTGCAAAGCAAAATGTTGTTGCTGCAAGGCAGGGGCTTGAAAGTATTAAAACACAATTAAGCTTTGCCAGGAATTTATACCAGCGCCAAAAAAACCTGTGGGACCAGGGCATTGGTACAGAAGTGCAATTGATTACTGCCAAAAATAATGTGGCCACCCTCGAGAACCAGTTAACGGCCAACCAGGAAAGTGTGAAGGCAGTGCAGGAGCAATCCAACACGGCTTTGGTGTACAGTGATGTAAATGGTGTGGCAGATGTTATGACGGTGCGGTTAGGCGAATCTTTTGGATCGGCAGGTTCTGGAATGATAAAAATTGTAAACAACAGTGCTTTAAAAGTTACCGGCAACATACCAGAAAATTATTTAGGCACTGTACATAAAGGAGGTGATATGGTGGTAGTGTTGCCCGATGCCAACAAAACATTTACAGTGCCGGTAAGTTTTGTTGGTGCTTCTATTGATATTATTAACAGGGGTTTTGTTGTAGAGGCAAGGTTGCCGAATGACCCTGCACTTAAGCCTAACCAGATTGCCCTGATGAAAATAAAAGACTACAGTGCCGCCAACTCCATTGTTGTTCCTTTAAAGGTTTTACAGAACGATGAAAAAGGAAAATTTGTGATGGTGGCCAATACCGAAAATGGTAAAATGGTTGCCCACAAAAGGATAGTAAACATTGGTGCGTTAAGCGGCGATTCGCTTGAAATTAAAACAGGCTTAAAAGCTGGCGATGTATTGATTACAGATGGTTTTGGAAGTTTGTATGAAGGACAGTTGCTTACTTTAAAATAAGGTATGGTTAAAGTATTGGGCAGTTTTGGCATACAGCATTGCTGCCTGATTAATAATACCTGGAATGGCACTGTACCAAAAAGATAAAACGTAAAAGTGTGCGACGCCAATGCAACACCACATAGCTGCTGTATTGGCCCGGACAACAAATAAAATACTTATGAGTGCAATAGACAACCTGAAAGAAAAATTTAAGGAATTTAAACCAACGTCGTGGAGCATAGGCAACAAAACTTCTATTTACCTGGTGATGTTGTTTGTGTCGCTTGCAGGTATTTACCAGTTTACCACGTTGCCTAAAGAACAGTTTCCGGATATTGTGATACCCACTATTTATGTGCAAACTATTTACACCGGTAACTCCCCAAAGGATATTGAAAACCTGGTAACAAGGCCTATTGAAAAGCAGATAAAAGGCATAACCGGTGCAAAAATTAAAAAGTTTACCAGCACATCGCAACAGGATTATTCTGCAATAACTGTAGAGTTTGATACCAAGGTTAAAACAGAAATAGCATTGCAAAAAGTAAAAGATGCTATTGATAAAGCCAAGCAGGACCTGCCCACCGACCTTACACAAGAGCCAACTGCACTTGAAGTAAACCTGAGCGACCAGCCTATTATGTACGTTAACCTAAGTGGTGATTACGACATGATAAAGTTGAAAAAATTTGCGGATGATTTAAAAGACCGCCTTGAAGATTTGCCGCAGATAAACCGCATTGATATTGTGGGTGCGCCGGAAAGGGAGTTTCAGATTAATGTAGATAATTACCGCATGCAAACTGCGGGAATAACTTTTGATGATATTGCCAATGCGGTATCCCGGGAAAATATGGACATCTCCGGCGGGCAGCTTGATGTGGGCAGTATGAAAAGAAACCTGCAGTTGAAAGGCCAGTTCCACACCTCGTACGATATTGAAAAAGTGCTGGTACGCAACACCGGTGGTGCCCCCATTTATTTAAAAGATATTGCGGTTATAAAAGATACCACCAAAGATGCAGAGAGCTTTGCCCGGCTTGATGGTAAAAATGTGGTAACGCTTAACATCATAAAACGCAGCGGCGAAAATTTAATTGAAACCAGTGAAGGTGTAAGAAAAGCGGTGGAAGAAGCCAAAGGCGAATTGTACCCTACCGATTTAAAAGCAGTAATAACCGGCGACCAGAGCGTTAAAACAAAAACATCTTTTAACGACCTGGTAAACTCCATCATTATCGGTTTTATTTTAGTGTTGATTGTGCTGATGTTTTTTATGGGTGTTACCAACGCATTCTTTGTAGCGTTATCTGTACCACTTAGTATGTTTGTGGCATTTGTGTTTTTACCCGGTGCAGACCTGATTGTAGGCACACACGTAACCTTGAACTTTATCGTGTTATTTGCATTGCTTTTTGGCTTGGGTATAATTGTGGATGATGCCATTGTGGTGATAGAAAACACACACCGCATTTTTACCGATGGTAAAGGAAGGATAAGCATTAACAATGCCACCAAAATGGCTGCAGGCGAGGTTTTTGTACCAGTGCTTGCAGGTACGCTTACTACTTTGGCGCCCTTTTTTCCACTCTTGTTCTGGCCTGGTATTATTGGCCGCTTTATGGTGTACCTGCCGACCATGCTCATTTTTACACTCGCCGCTTCGCTATTGGTAGCCTTTATAATGAACCCTGTTTTTGCAGTGGATTTTATGAACCATCCGGAAGGGGAACATAAAGAAGCAAAATCTGCCATCTTTAAAAAACCCATCTTTTGGATGGTAATAGCAGCAGGCATTGTGCTGGATTTGATGCATGCTCCCTTCTTAGGCAACCTGCTTATATTTTTTATGTTGCTGGTGTTACTGAACAGGTACGTGTTGACAGATGCCATACATTATTTTCAAAACCATGGCCTGCCGTGGATAATGGGGCACTACGAAAACCTTCTACGCTGGGCCTTAAAAGGCTGGCGCCCTGTACACCTTTTGTTAGGCACTATCGGGTTGCTTATTCTTTCGGTGTTCATCTTTATGGCGGCTATTAAAAGTAACCGGGTAGGCATTACTTTTTTCCCCAAGGGCGATCCTAACCAAATTTATGTTTACCTCAAACTGCCTGTGGGTACAAGCGTTGAATACACTGATTCTGTTACCCAAGGCCTGGAGGCAAAAGTAAACAAGGTGTTGGGTGTTGACCCTGCCCATGGTAAAACCAACCCTGTGGTGGAGAGTGTGATCAGCAACATTGCCATTGGTGCAAGTGACCCTGCATCCGGCGACAGAAGTACCCGCAGTGAGCTTGGCAGGATACAGGTTTCGTTTGTGGAATATGAAAAAAGGCATGGTGTTTCCACCCGCCCTTATTTAGACCAGATACGCAACGAAATGAAAGGCATACCAGGTGCGGAGATAAGTGTAGACCAGGAAAGCAGTGGCCCGCCAACCGACCCACCGGTTAATATTGAAATTGCCAGCGAAGACTTTGACGGCCTGGTAAAAACTGCAGTAAACCTTAAAAATTATTTAGACTCTGCCCAGGTACCTGGCGTGGAAGAATTAAAGATGGATGTTGATTTAAACAATCCTGAAATTACGCTGACTGTCGACCGTGAACGTGCCTTGATACAAGGTGTTTCCTCTGCCCAGATAGGGCAGGCCATCCGTACCGGTTTATTTGGCAGGGAGGTATCAAAAATTAAAGAGGGAAAAGATGAATACAAAATTCAGTTACGTAACAGTGAGATGCAGCGCAGGGACCTAAGCAACCTGCTCAACATGAGGGTATCTTTTCGTGATATGGCCAGTGGCGGTGCAGTCAAAAATATTCCCATCAGTTCCCTTGTAAAAATTGAACCTACCAGCACCTTTGGTAGTGTAAAACGCAAGAACCAAAAGCGGCTGATAACACTTCGCTCCAATGTATTAACCACCAAAGGCTACAATGCCACACAGGTTAACCAGGTTATTGCTAATTATATAAATTCATTCAAACAAAAGTCAGAAGGGGTAACGATAAAGCAAACCGGCGAGGGCGAGCAACAGGCCGAAACAGGCGCCTTTTTGGGTAGTGCTTTGGTTATTGCTTTAATGATTATTTTGTTTGTACTCGTAATACAGTTCAACAGCGTAAGCAAGCCTATCATTATTTTAACCGAAATTATTTTCAGCGTAATTGGTGTGCTGCTTGGCTTCTCCATTACCGGTATGGAAGTATCGGTATTAATGACCGGTTTAGGCATTGTAGGCCTTGCAGGCATCGTGGTAAAAAATGGTATTTTGGTTATAGAATTTGCAGATGAGCTAAGGGGCCGGGGCATTAAAACAAGGGAGGCCGTAATTCAGGCCGGTAAAACCCGTATCATACCCGTACTGCTTACAGCATTGGCTGCTATACTCGCTTTCATCCCGATTGCGGTGGGTTTTAATATCAACTTTGTTACGTTGTTTGCTGATTTAAACCCACACATTTTCTTTGGTGGCGATAACGTTGCATTTTGGAAACCGCTAAGCTGGACGATTATTTTTGGTTTGGCATTTGCCTTTTTTATGACGCTGATAATTGTGCCGGCCATGTACCTGATTGCAGAAAGGCTAAAACGCCCAATGCGCAATATGTTCGGTGGCAAATGGATCAGCTTTATGGGTATACCGCCTTTAATTTTCCTGTTTATGCCGCTGATGATTGTAACCGCCATACGCCACCGCAGGGATGTAAACCGCCGGAGAAGAAGGCTGAAAAATGACGAAGCAGCAAGTGAAAGCTGGTTTGGAAGCTGGTTATAAAATATGTTTTGCATTAATACATGCCGCTCTGCAAAATGGGCGGCATTTTTATTTGTTGCAAAAATTTGGGGCTGTAAGCATTGCCAGTAAATGGGCATTGGTCCCGGCTATCCGTTGCAAGTCCGGCGCAATGCCCTTGCACAAAACCCTCACCGGTCTTTCCACTGCTATCCGGCAGCCATTGGCATTGTATACAAATTGGGCATTGTTACGTAATCCTTGTAACAAGGAACAACAAAAATTTCCATCTTCTTACCTTTACATTTTACATCAACTATGGCGTTAAAACACTATCATATACTTGCAATATCCGGCAGCCTAAACCCGGCTTCAACAAACACCATTATTCTTAAAACTTTAAGCACATTAGCCCCGGCAAATGTTACCATAACCCTTAATGATGATATCGGGCAATTACCTTTTTTCAGCCCTGATAAAGATCCGCAAATTGAAGCGTTACTTCATTTTAAGCAGCAGGTACAAGCAGCCGGATCTGTTATTTTTTCTACCCCTGAGTATGCGTTTGGTGTACCCGGCGTTTTAAAAAATGCGTTGGATTGGCTGGTATACACGGGAGAACTAAATCAAAAACCAGTTGCTGTTATAAGTGCATCACCACTGTATTTGGGTGGGGACAAAGCATTGGCCTCATTGCTCCTGACACTAACAGCTTTGGGTACAATTAAGGATGAAGCTTCTTCATTAAGTATAGGTAATATCAAAAATAAAATAAGCCCCGCCGGTGAAATAACTGACGGCGATACCCTGCAGTTGTTAAGTGCTTTATTAAATAATTTGATTGCGAAAATGGATACATAAATTTAAAATCCAGCTTTCTTTAAACCAGCATTTATACCCGAAATAGTATCATGGCACCTTTACATCTAATTGAAAAACAAATGAAAAAAGATAGCAGCACCCCTCTTCCAAAAACAGTTGACGAATACCTTGCACTACAACCGGAAGCAGTAAGGATCCAACTTGAAAAAGTAAGGCAATTGATAAAAAAAACCGCACCCGAAGCAGAGGAAACCATCAGTTATCAAATGCCGATGTACAAATTTCATGGTATGCTGGTTGCCTTTGGAGGCCTTAAAAACCATTGTGCCTTATATCCATGCAACAGCACACTGGTAAGCCACTTTCAAGAAGAACTCAAAGGTTTTAGCACCGCACCGGGTACCATTCGTTTTTCGGTTGACAATCCATTACCGCCAGCACTCATCAAAAAAATCGTAAAAATAAGGATGCAGGAAAACCTTAAAAAAATGCAATTAAAGGCAATCAAAAAAGGTAAGGGATAACTGTGTACTTAACATCTCCATAAAAAAAGCGCAGTGTAAAGCACAGGCTTTACCGTTTATAAAATAATGGCTTGCGGGTACTGTTTATCTTTATTATTTTTAAAATAAAAAACCATGGGCACAATCAATAACCACGAAATTGATTATAAAATTTTTGGAGAAGAACTTCAGTTTGTAGAAATAGAACTGGATCCCAATGAAACCGCTATTGCAGAAAGTGGCGCCTTTATGATGATGGATAGCGATATACAGATGAACACCATTTTTGGTGATGGCAGCCAGCAGCAAGACAATGGGATTTTAGGTAAACTCTTTAGTGCAGGCAAGCGTTTGCTCGTTGGCGAAAGTTTATTTATGACAGCCTTCACCAACATGGGGCAAGGTAAAAAAAGGGTAAGCTTTGCTGCACCTTACACCGGTAAAATAATTGTATTCGACCTTAAGCAACTCGGCGGCAAAATCATTGCGCAAAAAGATGCCTTTCTATGTGCGGCCAAGGGGGTAAGCATTGGTATTGAATTTCAGCGCCGGTTGGGCACGGGCATATTTGGCGGCGAAGGTTTTATTATGGAAAAAATTGAAGGCGATGGCCTTGCTTTTGCCCATGCAGGCGGCTATGTAATTGAAAGGGAGCTGGCACCCGGTGAAATTTTAAAAGTTGATACCGGGTGTGTGGTTGCCTACACCCCGGGGATAGATTTTGATATTGAATTTATAAGGGGTATTAAAAACTGGATGTTTGGTGGCGAGGGTTTATTCTTTGCTATTTTACAGGGGCCGGGTAAAGTTTGGTTACAATCTTTGCCTATAAGCAGGCTTGCCGGCAGAATAATCCGTTACGCACCGCAAATGGGTGGCCGCAAAGAAGAAGGCAGTATCTTAGGTGGGCTTGGCAACCTGCTTGATGGACGGGAGTAAAACCTTACACATTTTATAACTCGATGCCGCTTTTAAAAAGGCGGCATTTTTATTTGGTACTGTAAATTATATCATCGTATATTTGCGATATACAATTTTATATAATGGCCATTCACAAAAAAGAAGAATTTACACAAAAGGAGCAGGACCTTGCAACTTTCGCTAAAGCCCTCGCCCACCCGGCAAGGATATCTATCTTAAAAGTACTTGCACAACACAATGAATGTATTTGCGGGGAAATAGTGGAGATTTTGCCATTGGCCCAATCCACCGTATCGCAGCACCTGAAAGAATTAAAAAATGCAGGCCTTATCAGTGGCACTGTTGATGGGCCAAGAAGTTGTTATTGCATCAACTGGAAAGCATTTGAAAAATTTAATCTTGCTTTTAGCATGCTCTTTAACAACCTCAAAATTAAAAATGAAAAAGCTTGTTGTTAATCTTTTAAATAAAATAAAATGAAATTATCTGAAATAAAAAAACACCTGGCAACAGCCGGAACTGTACAATTCAAATTGGTAACCGGTGCTTATGTACCTGAACATTTTCACGTTACAGAAGTAGGTTTGGTTACCAAACATTTTATCGATTGCGGTGGTGTTGAGCGTTTAGAAAAAACAGTAAATTTTCAACTTTGGGATGCTAATGATTTTGAGCACCGCTTAAAACCCGGGAAATTAGCAAACATCATTGCGCTTTCAGAAAACAAGTTAGGCATCGGCGATCTGGATATTGAAGTGGAGTACCAATCCGATACCATCGGCAAGTACAGCCTGGATTATGATGGAAAAGATTTTGTACTACTACCAAAGCAAACAGCCTGCCTTGCAAGCGATGCCTGCGGTGTTCCTCCGGCAAAGCAAAAAGTTGAAATGAAAGAATTGCAAGCTGCCGGTCAAAGCTGCTGTACACCCGGAGGTGGATGTTGCTAATGGCAAAAGCCTAATTAAAAGTTACTACCGTGATTACATTATCAGCCATGCTGGCACAGCATTGGGACGCTGTTAAAACCATTTATGAAGAGGGCATTGCTTCGGGTAACGCTACCTTTCAAACTGCTGCCCCAACCTGGCAGGATTGGAATAGTGCCCATGTAAAAACCTGCAGGATTATTGCAGTAGAAAATGATCAGATATTAGGCTGGGCGGCACTTACGCCGGTATCTGGCAGGTGTGTATATGCTGGTGTTGCCGAGGTAAGCGTGTATGTAGCTGCAGCAGCAAGGGGCAAAAAAACAGGTTCTTTACTGTTGCAGCAATTGATAAATCAAAGCGAACAACATGGCTACTGGACATTACAGTCCGGCATCTTTCCAGAAAACAAACCGAGCATTGCAATGCATGAAAAACACGGTTTCCGAATTACGGGTTACCGGGAAAAAATTGGTAAAATGAACGGTGTTTGGCGGGATAATATTTCGCTGGAAAGAAGAAGTAAAATAGTTGGGGTTGATTAATACAAATTGTTTTACATTAACCTTAATGAAAAAATATATCGCTGAATTGATTGGCACATTTGCCATGGTTTTTTGTGGTACCGGTGCTATCATTATTGATCAGCAAACAAATGGACAGGTAGGGCATATCGGAGTTGCGATCACATTCGGGCTTATTGTTACCGCAATGATTTATGCCTTTGGCGATAAGTCGGGCGCACATTTAAACCCGGCCGTTACTGTTGCATTTGCAGTAGCCAAACTTTTTCCAAAAAAACAAATATTGCCTTATGCAGTGGCGCAAATTACTGGTGCTTTAATTGCATCTGCCATTTTAAAATTGCTGTTTCCATCAAGCGCACATTTAGGTGCAACCCTTCCAGCGGGCACAAGCATGCAATCCTTTATTTTAGAAATTGTGCTCACTTTTATTTTAATGCTCACCATTTTATTCACCTCACAGGGTTCAAAAGAAACAGGTACTATGGCAGGGCTTGCCATTGGCGGCGTGGTACTGCTGGAGGCAATGTTTGCAGGGCCAATTTGCGGTGCATCCATGAACCCGGCAAGGAGTATATCCCCGGCCATCTTATCTGGAAATATCCACTCACTTTGGATTTACATCACTGCGCCATTTGCAGGTGCCATACTAGCGGTATTTATTTATAAAATTTTAAAATGATCATCTATGCTAAAAAAGAAATTGTTGTTTGTTTGTGTTGAAAATAGCAACCGCTCCCAAATGAGCCAGGCCTTTGCAAAAATAATTGGTGGGCAAGGTGTGGAAGCATACAGTGCCGGCAGCAAACCAAGCGGTATAGTAAACCCTAAAGCTATTGCTGCCATGAAAGAACTTGGCTATGATTTAAGCACACATGACAGCAAAAGCCTTGACGAAGTAAAAGCCTATGCACCTTTTGATGCTGTGGTAACTATGGGCTGCGGCGATGCCTGCCCATGGATGCCTGCCAAACAATTTGTAGATTGGCAAATACCTGACCCCAAACACATGGAACCAACACAATTTAACGAGGTAAGGGATTTTATAAAGGGTAAAGTGGATGAACTTATAAAAGGGTTGGCATAAAAAAACCGCTTTGAACAAAGCGGTCAAAAATTTTAAAAATAGTGGCTTATCGCCTGCTGCTTAATTTGGATAGCAACCTTAATATTTCCAGGTACAACCAAACAATCGTAACCATCAAACCAAATGCACCGTACCATTCCATGTACTTAGGTGCGCCTGCTATGGTGCCTTGTTCTATCATATCAAAATCCATAATAAGGTTGAGTGCCGCAATTACAACAACCACTAAAGAAAAGCCAATGCCCAACAAAGAACCTTCGTGGAGAAAAGGCATATCTACACCAAACATCCTAACCACCATAGATATCAGGTAGAAAATGGCGATACCGGCTGTAGCAGTAAAAACAACCGATTTAAATCTTTCGGTTACTTTAATAATTTTGAAGCTGTACAAAAAGTACATGGCGATTGCTGTACCAAAAGTTAACCCAACAGCATTCATTACAATGTTTGGGGCTTTAGCTGCAAAGGCATCATTGTACATAGCAGAGATGGCGCCTAAGAAAAGCCCTTCCATCAATGCATATAATGGTGCAAGGTACCCAGCCCATTCTTTCTTAAAAATAATCACCATGGCAATTACCAATCCACCGATGAGGCCTGTCCAGATTAATGGCGTAACATTA
The DNA here is from genome assembly GCA_965249755.1 of Ferruginibacter sp. Classification (GTDB taxonomy): domain Bacteria; phylum Bacteroidota; class Bacteroidia; order Chitinophagales; family Chitinophagaceae; genus Ferruginibacter. Next base: position 3,593,205 of record CBDFMT010000004.1, on the reverse strand, counting down.
CCTCCGCCTGCAAATTCTTTCCAGGAATAAAATGCAGTACCCATCAGCATAAGCAACATAAAACCAAACTTATTCAGGGTACCCCTTAACGTCATTGTTTCTGTACTGCCGCCTACAAAAACACTTTGAAAATTTTTTTCAGATAAGGCGGGATTACCCGATTTAAATATTGACATAAAAAATAAATTTTAAGGTGTAAAATTAATCCATTTTATAACAGTTGCTATAAAACATTTATTGCCGTGCTGTTAAATTATTTGTGCAGGCAGCCCCATATTTTAAAAAGATAAGTTTATAATTTGCTGTTTATTTTTGTGCCATGATAGTAGTGGTAAACCTGCAATCCCCTTCCAAAGAATGGGCATCGCAGGAGGCAGATTTTACAGCAAGGCTTTTTTATCCGATAGTACATGCTAACCCACAGCATTCCTTTTTTTTTATTTCGTGCATGCAGGATGATGCTTTGCTGAAAAGCAACAATGTTTCCTTCATTAAAGTTTCTCCAAAAAAAAACCATGTATTGCTTTGGCATGTTTGGTATGCCTGGCAATTACCAAGTATCTTAAAAAAACTACAGGCCGATGTGTATATAGCTGCAGGTAGTGTTGCTTGTATGGGTGCGCCCATACCTCAATTGCTGTTACTACCTGTAATGGAAAAGGAAGTACTGCCTTCATTTTTTGCAAGAAAACAAAAATTGTTCTTTGCAAAGGCATCTTCTATTTTCACATTTTCTTTATCTGTAAAAAGTGAAATTGCCAAAGTTTATCCTTTGGCAAATGACAAAACAGTACTTGCTTTGGAAGGCCTGCAACAATTGTATGTTCAGGTTTCTGAAGATGAAAAAAACAGGGCAAAACAAAAGTATGCTGAAGGAAAAGAGTACTTTTTATTTACAGGCAGTTTATCAAAACCAGCTAACCTGGTAAACATTTTAAAAGCTTTTTCCTTTTTTAAAAAGCGGCAGAAAAGCAACATGCAGTTCATCTTTGCAACCCATTTTTTAGAAGCAGATATTGATTTTGTAACCAGTATTGAAACCTATAAATACCGGGATGATGTAAAATTATTGGTGAATAGGACAGAACAGGAAATGACAACGATCACCGCTTCGGCATATGCCCTTGTGAACGTAACGGGCAATGATTTTTTTTGGCTGAATGCATTAAAAGCTATGCAGTATGGCGTTCCCGTTATTGCAGGCAACACTACCTTAATGCATGAAATGCTGGAAGAAGCAGCCTTGTATTGCGATGCCGCTGTTTTTGAGAGTATAGCAGACAAACTAATGGTGGTGTACAAAGATGAAGGCACACGTAACCGTTTAATTGCAAAAGGCAAGCAACAAGCGGCCAGGTTTTATGATACAAATGCAGGTGTTACCATTTGGCAAAACATCCTTAAGGTTACCGGGGCTTCTTAATAAACGCTTTATCTTTGTTCACTTAATTTTATTTAACAGGCACAACTGCCACAAAAGATATATGAACAAATCGACCATAAAAATAGATGTGTTATTAGACCCTAATAAAATACCTGAACAAATAAGTTGGGCAGCAAGCGACAGCAATGCAGATATGGCGCAGCAGGCAAAAGCAATGTGTATTGCTTTTTGGGATGGTGCAGATAAAACAGCCCTGCGGATTGATTTGTGGACAAAGGATATGATGATGGATGAGATGGCCGATTTTTATTATCAGATGCTGATGACCATGGCAGATACTTTTAAAAGGGCAACACAGCAAAATGATTTAAGTGATGACATGAAGAAATTTGCCAAAGAATTTTTTGACAAGTTCAGGGCCATGCAGTTGAAGGAGCAGCAATAAAAAGGATTGCCCAACGAACATAAGTAACATTAAAAACAAAGCCCGGTATTACAATGCCGGCAGTACACCATGAGTTTAGAAACACAAATAATGGCGGAAATGAAAGACGCCATGAAGACCAAAAATGAAAGTTTGTTACGCAGCCTTCGTGCAATAAAAGCTGAGATAATAAAAGCAAAAACTGAACCCGGCGCCGGTGGCGAAATTGATGCGGCCACTGAACAAAAGTTTTTACAAAAGATGATGAAGCAGCGAAAAGATTCGCTTGAAATTTTTGAGAAACAAGGCCGTGAAGACCTGGCCATAAAAGAGAGGGAAGAGCTGGCGGTGATAGAAAGGTTTTTGCCAAAGCAACTTACCGAAGCCGAGATAAAAGAAGCGGTTGCAGGCATCATTGCACAAACGGGTGCAGCTTCACCGGCAGATATGGGCAAAGTGATGGGTGTGGCAAGCAAGCAACTGGTGGGCATTGCAGATGGAAAAACAATCAGTATTGTGGTAAAGGAATTACTCAGCAAATAAGTTCAATTGATAGATATTATTTTTGCAATACTGATGCTGGCAGCCATCTTTAAAGGATACAGGCGTGGTTTAATAGTAGCTGTTTTTTCCATAGCAGCTTTTATTATCGGCTTGGCGGCGGCATTAAAATTGTCTGCCGTTACCGCTCATTATTTACAGCAAAATGTAAATATTTCAGGTAAGTGGCTGCCATTCCTTTCTTTTACCCTGGTGTTTTTAGCAGTGGTTTTTCTTATAAACATGGGTGCAAAATTGTTGGAGAAAACTTTTGAAATGGCCATGCTGGGTTGGGCTAACCGCATTGGCGGCATAGTGTTGTTTATCTTTTTATACCTGATTATTTACAGCGTATTCTTGTTTTATGCTGCAAAGGTTCATTTGATTGGTCCGGCGGCTATTGCATCATCTGCAACATACCCATACATACAACCGCTTGCACCAAAAGTGATCGGTTTTATTGGCAGCATGGTGCCTGTTTTTAAAGATCTGTTTACCCAGCTAAGCAACTATTTCGAAGGCGTGTCAACCAAAGTAGCCCATTAATTTCAGGCATTATTTTATTTAATGTACTTTTAACCCGATTCACTATTTTAGTGGTTAACCAAACCATCAGAACTTATACCAGTTGAGCAAATGAGTTACGAAATTAAAGCAGACGGAAAATTTAAATTCATAGAAGTTGGGGCGGGTGAACCCTTGGTTTTGCTTCACGGTTTATTTGGCGCCTTAAGTAATTTTGAGGATTTGATTGAACACTTCAGAAAGAATTATAAGGTTATCGTTCCGCTGTTACCTTTGCTGGAGCTGGATTTACTACATACAAGTGTTGGCGGGTTAGAAAAATTTGTGTTCCGGTTTATTGAACACCGTAATTATAACAACATCCATTTATTAGGCAATTCTCTTGGCGGCCACGTGGCGTTGCTGCATATCCTTAAACATCCTGAAAGGATAAAATCACTTATACTAACAGGCAGCTCTGGCTTGTTCGAAAACGGCATGGGCGATACATATCCAAAGCGTGGTGATAAGGAATACATCCGTAAAAAAACGGAACTTACTTTTTACGATCCTGCAATGGCAACAGATGAACTGGTTAACGAAGTTTTTGAAATTACCAATAACAGGCTTAAAGTGATAAAGATTATAGCCCTTGCAAAAAGTGCCATACGCAATAATTTAGGCGAAGAATTAAGTGAAATCAAACAACCAACCTGTCTCATTTGGGGCAACAATGATAGCATCACACCCCCATTTGTTGGCAAAGAATTTAACCGCCTTATCCCAAACAGCGAACTGCACCTTATAGATAAATGCGGGCATGCCCCAATGATGGAAGTGCCTGAAGAATTCAATACTGTATTAGATACTTTTTTGGCAAAACAAAAAACCCCTGCTGCAACAGTTTAACAGTTTCAATTGTCTTATACTTTAAACTGTGGCTTGGCGTTACTGGTTAAAAGTATAATTAATTACATATGCTTACAGCGGAACTCATCAACAACAATATTCCCCAATTGCAATTGCAAGATACTGTGGGCAAGGCTTTGGGCCTTATCAACGATTTCAGGGTTACCCATCTTCCGGTGGTAGCCGAAGATAAATTTCTTGGTATTATAAGTGAAGATGACCTGTTGGATGCAGAAGATGAAAAGCATACCATTGAAATGCTGCAGGATACTTTTGTTCATGCCGCTGTTAAAGAAGATGCCCATTTTTTAAATGCCGTTAATTACAGTAACCAATTTGAAACATCCATTGTGCCGGTTATAAATACAGCCAATGTACTTGCCGGGGTTATCACCCTTACTGACCTTTTAAAAACATTGGGTGATTTTTCAGGCTCTGCAGAAATTGGGGGCATCATCGTTTTGGAAATGGAACGCTCAGGTTTGCCATTTCTGAAATAAGCCGCATTGTTGAAAGTAACAACGCCACCATCTTGCATTTAAATACCACAACCCATCCGCAAACAGGGCTGCTTACGGTTACATTACATCTTAATAAGAAAGAAACTGCCCCGGTTATAAGTTCGTTCGAACGGTATGAGTACAATGTAATTTTTGAATTTGGAGATGACAAATTTGATGATAATGTTGATACCAATTACCGCCACCTCATGAACTATCTTGATATTTAATTTTACGAAAATAACTTTTCAGCCTTTATTGATTTACTTTCTGCTTTCGCAAAACTCTCTTGGTTTTGCATTAAGCCTTCTTATTTAAAAAATGAAATGCGATTGCAACCTTTAAATGTAAAAGGCTTTATTTTTACAAAAGGGCGGTATGCATGAAGGCAGATAGATAAAACAGGAAAGTAATGAAAATAGCCATATACAGCAGGGGTATAGAAAATGACCAGCACAAGGATATAGAAACATTTATGGATGAGCTGATCAGTTACAATGTAGAACCCGTTTTTTTTCAGGACTTTTTCAACCAGTTTTATTCTGCTGTAAATATGAGGGGCAAGTACTCCACTTTTAATGCCGCCGAAGATTTGGATGAGAGTATAGACTTTGTGATCAGTTTAGGTGGCGATGGAACTTTACTTGATACCGTTACTTTGATACAGGATAAAGGCATTCCGGTATTGGGTATTAATTATGGCCGCCTGGGCTTTTTAGCAAATATTGGTAAAGAAGACCTTCACTCTGCAATAAGGGCTTTGGTAGATCGTACGTTTGTGCTTGACGAAAGAACACTGATCCATTTGGATGCAGACCTGCCCTTGTTCAACAACTTACCTTATGCCCTTAATGAGTTTGTGGTGCATAAAAAAGACACTTCGTCCATGATAAAAATCCATACTTATCTTAATGGGGAATTTTTAAATACTTATTGGGCCGATGGGTTGATAGTGGCTACACCAACGGGTTCCACCGGTTATTCATTAAGTTGTAATGGCCCGGTTGTTTTCCCTAACAGTGGCAGTTTTGTTATTACGCCGGTGGCACCACACAACCTAAACATCAGGCCCATCATAGTGCCTGATGATAATATTATTTCATTTGAAATTGAAAGCCGCAGCGATGGCTTTTTGTGCAGCCTGGATAGCAGGAGGGAAGTGGTGCCCAAAGAAGTGCAGCTTGCAATAAAAAAAGAAAAGTTCAGCATCAATCTTGTAAGGCTTAACGAAAACAATTTTTTACAAACTTTAAGAAATAAACTTTCCTGGGGGCTTGACAAACGCAATTAATAGGCTTATCCGGTCGTTGTGTATCTTTTTACTAAAAGTTATCCATTAAATAAAGTGGCGTATGGGCTGATTTTTACGAAAACAACTTTACTTTGCAATTATGAAAAAAAACATCTTATCCATAACGATGTTACTTGCGTTGGCATTGGGCGTTAAGGCCCAAACCGAATACAGCAATGTACAGGAAGGTGAGTTCGGTATTACTGTGGGGGCAGCACATTACTTTGGCGATTTAAACACAAGGGCAGCCATTAACCGCCCCAAACCCGCCGTAGGCTTGTTTTATAGAAAACAATTCAATAATTATCTTGGCATACGTGTAAGCGGTCATTTTGCGCAATTGGGGTATAGCGATATTTATAGCACCAACAGTTATCAAAAAAGCCGCAACCTTAGTTTTAATACCAACATCATGGAGTTTGCTGTGCATGGCGATTTTAACTTTTTTAAATTTGTACCAGGTGATCCGTTGTATTCATTTACACCATATGCAACCATTGGCGTGGGTGTATTTAGTTACAACCCGTATGCTTACCTCGATGGTAAAAAAGTTTTCTTACGCCCGTTGGGTACAGAAGGGCAAAACATCGGGTACAAAGGTGCTGATGGTAAAGTAAGAAAGCCTTATGGAAGCACTGCAATTTGTATCCCTATCGGGCTTGGTGTAAAATACAGCATCAACAACGATGTAAACCTTTCTTTTCAAATTGCAGAACGACTTACCACTACAGATTACATTGACGATGTTAGCACAACCTATATCGGCGCAGATAAATTCCCACAGGTTAATGGCCAAACTTCTACCGCAGGTATTTTGCAAGACAGAAGTTTTGAGAAAGGTGTTCCTATTGGTGTGGAAGGCAGGCAGCGTGGATGGAGCAAACAAAAAGATCAATACGTTATTGCTGAAATAGGGATATCATTTAACATCAGCAGTTATAAATGCCCTACTGTTAAGTAGCTTTTTCTAAAATATTGACGAAGTGCCGGGATAATTTCCGGCATTTTTATTTGCACCAAACGCTTAACAAACCTGCATTTTCCAAATAGTGCTTTGCAACTAAATTTTCCTACTTTTGCTGCCCATCTGCCAGTAGTGCCGGTGATGTTTGTATGACTTTAAAAGACACTATCAACCTCAACAAGTTGCCCCGGCATATCGCCATTATTATGGATGGTAACGGAAGGTGGGCTAAAGAAAAAGGCGAAGACCGCCTGTTTGGCCACTTGCATGGTGTTGAAAGTGTACGCAACATTGTAGAAGGTTGTGCAGAACTCGGCATTGAATATCTTACCCTGTATGCCTTTAGTACAGAAAATTGGGACAGGCCCGTTAACGAAGTAACAGGCCTTATGGAATTGCTTGTTGACACTATCAGAAAGGAGGTGCCAACACTGAATAAAAACAATATTAAGCTGCATGCAATTGGTGACATGAGCATGCTTCCTGAAAGTGCAAGGGTTGCTTTAAATGAAGCCTTTGAAGAAACCAAAAGCAACACCGGTTTAAACCTGGTAATGGCTTTAAGTTACAGCAGCAGGTGGGAGTTGATGGCGGCAGTAAAACAAATTGCGGCCGATGTAAAAAAGGGTTCCCTTTCACCAGAAAATATCACACAGGATACATTGCAAAATTACCTTTCCACCAGTGGCTTTCCTGATCCTGAGCTGATGATAAGAACAAGTGGTGAGTACCGCATTAGTAATTTTTTGTTGTACCAGCTTGCCTATGCTGAATTATATTTTACCAATACCAGGTGGCCGGACTTTAGAAAAGATAATCTTTATGAGGCCATAATAGATTTCCAAAACAGGGAACGCAGGTTTGGTAAAACGGGCGAACAGGTGCAGGATGGCACATCGGCTTAGGCTGTTTATTTTATAATTTTCATACATCCTGTACAAGCAAACAGTGCTGGTTTTTATTGATAAAAATGCCCTCGGTTTTCATTCGCTGCATGTGTATAACATGCCCGTTGGGATTGATTGTTTAACAAATAGTTTTCATAATTGCAAGTAAATTGCCGTTTCGTAAAAAATCTTTTAATGTACAGGATTTACCAGAACTTTCTTTTAATAGCAGTTACCTCTTTTATAGTTAATTCCGTAGCTGCACAGGTAGCCCCTGATACAACAAAACCAGTATCCGTAAACCCGGAACTGATGGAAATCCTCAATTCAAAAACGCCTAAAACTTTTACCATAGCAGGCATTACTGTTACCGGTAACAAAGGGTTTGATGGCAATCTTATCATATCTATTTCCGGCCTTGCCGTTGGCGATAAGGTACAGCTTCCCGGCACTGATGCTTTTAGTAAAGCCATCAGCAAGCTTTGGAAACAAAACCTGATTGCAGATGTAGAAATCTATTTTACCAAACTTGTTGGAAAAGACCTTTATGTAGAAATAGCCGTTACCGAAAGGCCACGTTTATCCGACTTTAAATTTATTGGTATTAAGAAAGGCGAAAAGGAAGATTTAGCAACAAAAAGCGGTTTGGTTAAAGACAGGGTGGTAACCGAGAATATGAAATTACGGGCAATAGATGCCATTCGTAAATTTTATGAAGATAAAGGGTTTAGAAACGTTAAGACGACGGTTAAAGAAGAGCCGTCCACATTATCTTCTAACGCCATAGTGCTTACTTTTAATGTTGACAAAGGAAACAAGGTAAAAGTAAATTCTATCGATTTTGTTGGTAACGATAACATAAGGGATTCTAAGCTTAAGAAGCAAATGAAAGGTACACATGAAATGACAAGAATGACCCTGTACCCGCCGAAAAGTACAAGCCCGTATGGCGATACTGCTTTGCACATAAACTTTAAACAATACCTTCATGACTTTGGTTACTTGTCCATCACCGAAACAAAAGAATTTCTTGACCCTTACCTGCGCTTAAAACTCTTTAGTTCTTCAAAATTTAATCCTGTTAAGTACGAAGAAGATAAAGAGCATGTATTGGATTATTACAACTCCCAGGGCTTTAGGGATGCATCAATAGTTGAAGATGCCAAAGTACCTAACTCACAGGGCAACCTTGATGTTTATGTAAAAGTAAGCGAAGGCCATAAGTATTATTTTGGGGATATCGTTTGGAGGGGAAATACTAAATATTCAGACTCGATACTTGGTTTGTACTTAGGGATTAAAAAGGGTGATATCTACAACCTGGAGCTTTTAAACAAACGTTTGGGCAAGCAGCTTACGGCTGATGGCGGCGCAGATATCGGAAGTTTGTACATGGATGATGGGTATTTGTTTTTTAAAGTAGATCCGATAGAAACATCTGTGTACAACGATACCATCAATTTTGAAATCCGCATGCAGGAAGGCCCGCAGGCAACCATTGGTAAAGTAGAAATATCAGGCAATGAAAAAACAAAAGACTTTGTTATCCGCCGTGAGTTAAGGACAGTACCCGGTGAAAAATTCAGCCGTGCAGATATCATCCGTACACAAAGAGAGTTGGGGCAGCTTGGTTTTTTTAACCCGGAAAAAATTACGCCCAACATCGTTCCCAATTCTGATAATGGAACGGTGGATATCAACTGGGGTGTAGAAGAAAAATCAAACGATCAGTTGGAACTTTCTGCCGGCTTTGGTGGTGGCATTGGGCTTACAGGTACGCTCGGCATTACTTTCAATAATTTTTCCATCAATAACATTTTTAATAAAAAAACCTGGGATCCATTGCCTTCCGGAAGCGGACAAAAGTTAAGTGCAAGGATACAGTCGAACGGGCGTGCCTACAGGTCTTATAATTTTTCTTTTACAGAACCATGGCTTGGCGGTAAAAAGAGAAACTCCTTTTCGGTAAGTTTATTCAATACAAAATATGCCAATGCTTACAACGCTTACGGCCAGTATTGCAAAGCTTGCGGTGATACCTCTTACCTTAAAACAATTGGCTTTAGCGTTGGTTTAGGAAGGCAGTTAAAATGGCCGGATGATTACTTTTCTTTAATTACTTCTTTAAATGTGCAGCAGTATAAATTAAACAACTATGCCAACATATTTAAAGGCATCAGAAATGGTACATCTACCAACGTTAGTTTAAAAATTGCTTTGGCCCGTAACGCAACGCAGGGCAGCCCTATATTTCCAACGGGCGGTTCTAACTTCCTTGTAAGCGGCCAGTTTACTTTACCCTATTCTGCTTTGGGCATTACCAAAATCGGTGACAATCCTTACAAGCTTCCGGAGTTTCACAAATGGCGTTTTAACGGGGAGTTTTATGTGCCACTTGGCTTAGCACGTGGTGCAGATAAAAACAAACAGTTTATTTTAAAAGCTGCGGCTAAGTTTGGTTTTATCGGCAGGTACAACAACAAGCTTGGTATATCCCCATTTGAACGTTTTCAATTGGGCGATGCAGGCCTCAGCAATAACTTTGCTATTTTGGGTTATGATATTATTGCACACAGGGGTTACCCGGTGTACAATACATCCGACCCTAAAGTGAACCCGGATAACATTACACCAAGCGAATTCTTTACTATTTTCAATAAATACACAGTAGAGATGAGGTATCCGTTTAGTACTAACCCAAGCAGTACCATTTACGGTTTGGCATTTTTTGAAGCAGCCAATGGATGGTATGATTTTAAAGATTATAATCCGTTTAAACTACGCCGCTCTGTTGGTGTGGGCATGCGTTTCTTTTTACCAATGTTTGGTTTGCTTGGTTTTGATTACGGCCTTGGTATCGACAGGATACAGACCGGCCAACCAATAAAAGGGGCGTTTAAATTTACCTTTATGCTGGGCCAGGAGCCTGAATAATTTTTCCTTAAAAACTTTAGTAGTTAATTTGTACACTAAACATATAGCCATGAAAAAGTTGTTACCTGTAATCTGCAGTTTATTTTGTTTTTTTTCTGTTGCCAATGCGCAACGTTATGCAGTTATCGATTCAAAATACATTTTAGAAAAGTTGCCCGACTACAAATCTTCCCAAACTAAATTAGATCAGTTTAGTGCCCAATGGCAGCAGGAAATAGAAAAGAAACAGGCCGACCTTGACAAGATGTATAAAGATTATGATGCCGAACAGGTTATGCTTGCAGATGATTTAAAAAAGAAAAGGGAAGATGAATTATTTAACCGGGAGAAAGAAGTAAGGGACTTGCAAAAAAAACGTTTTGGTTTTGAGGGCGACCTGTTTAAAAAAAGGCAGGAGCTTATAAAACCTATACAGGATAAGGTTTACGTGGCTATTCAAAAACTGGCTGTCGATAAATCTTACGATTTTATTTTAGATAAAAGTGAAGGAATTACTGTTATATTTGCCGACCCAAAACTTGACAGGAGCGATGACGTTTTAAAGTTTTTGGGTGTTAAATAAACCATAATAAAAATAGGCATGCAGCCTTTACCACAAAAAAACAAACTATAAACAAACAAGTAAACATTTAAAAAACAAGATGAAAAAATTAATCGCCGTAGTTGTAATTGGCTTAGCTGTTTCAGGTTTCAGCAATACAGCTTTTTCTCAAAGTAAAATTGGTTACATTAACACCGAAGATTTAATAAGCTCTATGCCCGAAGCAGAAAAAGCAACTGCCCAGTTAAAAGATTACCAGGATGCTTTGCAGCAGCAATATGCTGAACTAAATTCAGAGCTACAGGAAAAAGACAGTTTGTTTATAAAAGATTCAGCAAAATTATCTTCAGCAGCAAAAGAATTAAGAAGGACTGCATTAATTGAGTTGTATCAAAAATACCAGGGCTTTTCACAAACCACACAACAAAAGCTTCAGGAAAAACAACAGGAGTTATTGATACCTATCCGTAATAAAGCACTTGAAACCATTAAAGGTGTAGCAAAAGAAAATGGCTATGCATATGTTCTGGATCAAAATACAGTATTGGTTGGCCCTCCGGGAGATGATGTTTTACCATTGGTAAAAAAGAAACTCAACATTAAAGAAGCACCAGTAAAAGGAGCAGCACAGCAGGCACCATCAGGGGCAGCTAAACCTAAACAATAAGTAATTAAATTTTTGATAGCGGGCCATTCCATAACGGAATGGCTTTCTTATTTTTGATACATGAGCAAAGGGCCTATCGGTGTATTTGATAGCGGTTATGGCGGTTTAACCGTGTTGAAAGAAATTAAAGCAAAACTGCCGGGTTACGATTATTTGTATTTAGGCGATAATGCCAGGGCCCCTTATGGTTCCCGCAGTTTTGACACTATTTACCAGTACACCCTTCAATGTGTTGAATGGTTTTTTGCTCAGGGTTGCCCGTTGGTTATTTTAGCTTGTAACACTGCATCAGCAAAAGCATTAAGGACTATACAGCAGGTTAACCTCGTTAATGATTACCCATCAAAAAAAGTATTGGGTGTAATAAGGCCTACCACAGAAATCATTGGCAATTTTACAGCAACCAATAGCATTGCCGTATTAGGTACATCGGGTACGGTACAGTCTTTATCTTACCCAATTGAAATTGGTAAATTTTTTCCGGGGATAAAAGTGTACCAGCAGGCTTGCCCAATGTGGGTACCCCTTATAGAAAATAACGAACACAGTAGCGGTGGCGCTGATTTTTTTGTAAAAAAATATTTAAATGAAATCCTTTCGCAATCTCCATTGATAGATACTTTGCTGCTTGCATGCACCCATTACCCTTTAATAACAGATAAAATTAACGCATTGCTTACCAAGCCGGTCACCATACTTTCACAAGGGGAAATTGTTGCCGCAAGTCTTGGGGGCTATCTTTTAAACCATCCCGAAATTGAAGTGCAATGTTCCAAAAACAACCAGTTACAATTTTATACAACTGATGCTGCTGCTGATTTTGATGATAAGGCAACACTGTTTTATGGAAGCCGGGTACACTCACGGCATTTGATACTTTAATCTTCAAAAAAATTGAAAACACTTTACTCAAATCACATTTTTCCCTTACCTTCGCCGTCCTTTCACAAGCAGCAGGGATGGTGCCCTGATGAATGTAGATAAAAAAGTTTTAAAAATAATTTTTGTAAAAGGAAAAATTTAATACAATGCCAGGTAAAAAAAGAACCTATCAGCCACATGTACGCAGAAGAAAACATGTTCATGGATTTCGTCAGCGCATGCAAACTGCCAATGGCCGTAAAGTTTTAGCAAGCCGCCGTAAAAAAGGCCGTGCTAAACTAACTGTGTCAGATGAGCGTTTCGGTAAAAAATAAACAATCCGCTTAAGCGGTTTAAAATACAAGCTTTCCTTACGGAAGGCTTTTTTTATTTTTGTGCTATTGCAACAACATTTACGATATACGCTTGGTAAGCAGGAACGGGTTAAAAGCCGTAAAGTGATTGAACAACTGTTTAAGGAAGGCAAAGCTTTTTCCGTGTTTCCATACAGGGTAATATGGCAGGCCACAACCAATACTAGTGCTGCCTTGCAGGCAGGTTTTAGTGTAAGCTCCAGGCATTTTAAAAAAGCAGTGCACCGCAACAGGATTAAAAGATTGATGAGGGAAGCCTACCGTTTACAAAAGAACGGGCTTCAAATTCATCTTGAAAAAAATGAAAAAAGCGCTGCACTTTTTTTTATCTATACCGGCAAAGAAATTCCTGATTATATACTTACAAGTGAAAAAATAAATATGCTCCTTAAGCTGGTTTTAAAAAAATATGTTAATGACGATACAGCAAATACTTAGTGCCCCATTTATTGCATTGATACGTTTGTACCAAATAATTATATCTCCATGGTTACCCGGCAGGTGCCGCTTTAGCCCAACCTGCTCACAATATGGCATTGAAGCTTTAAAAAAATATGGTCCACTAAAAGGTTTATGGCTTACGGTTGTCAGGGTTGTACGGTGCAATCCATGGGGTGGCCATGGCCATGACCCGGTTCCATAAATATATTACTTAGCACAAAAAACGCCTGCTATATTGTACAGCAGGCGTCTACATTTTTATAAAGAAACATTTTAAATAAAATCCAGCAAATCCTGGTTCAATTGTTCTTTATTGGTATACCATAACCCATGTGGGGCTCCTTCATAAACAATGTACTTTGCACCTGGAACCAGCTTGGCACTTTCATCGCCTGTAGGTTTTATCGGCACTGTCTTATCGCTATCACCATGTATTACAAGTGTTGGCACATTTATCTTTGGTACATCTTGCCTGAAATCTGTTGAAGAAAATGCTTTGGCGCATTGCAATGTAGCCACCGGTGATGACTGCATAACATTCACTAAATTATTGGCTAAAAAAGCATCGCTTACTGGATGGTTAATGAGGGAAACCCCAAAGAAATCTTTCGCAAATGTTTGCATAAACGCAGGCCTGTCTTCCATCATTCCTTTGGCCATTTTATCAAATTCTTCTTGTGGTACGCCTTCGGGGTTATCTGCTGTTTGCAACATGTAAGGCACTACGCAACTAACAAGTACAACTTTTGTTACCCTTGCACCACCGAACAATGAAAAGTATTTTGCTATTTCACCGCCACCCATGGAGAAGCCAACCAAGGTTACCTCATTAAGGTTTAATTCATCCAGCACTGCTTTTAAATCGCCGGCCATCGTGTTATAGTCATAGCCATCTGCTGGCCAGTCAGACTTACCAAACCCACGCCTGTCGTAGGTTATGCATCTTAATCCTTGTTGTGATAATTGCGTTACCTGGTACTCCCACATAGAGCCGCTTAATGGCCAGCCATGAATAAATACTACGGGTTTGCCTTTACCTAAATCTTCGTAATAAATATTAATGGGCTCCGTATTGTTTAAAGCTGATTTAATGAATGGCATAAAAATGATTTAAATTATAAATGTTTACGGGTATCAAACAAAGATGCTGCCACTAAAGCTATACGGAAATTCGAAGGGTTTTATTGATGATAAAGGCACACATCGCTAAAATTTACAAATGTTGTAGAATATTTATACCAATAAAAAAAGGCCATCCCATATTTTAGGGAAAGCCTTTAATATTATACACTTCAGCTAATTATTTTGAAGCAGCATCAAAGCGCTCCGATGCTTTTTTCCAGTTTACTATATTCCAAAATGCGGCAAGGTAATCCGGTCTTTTATTTTGATATTTTAAGTAGTATGCATGCTCCCAAACATCGGCGCCAATAACCGGCGTTCCTTTTACTTCTGCAACATCCATTAATGGATTATCCTGGTTAGGTGTTGATGAAATTTCAAGCTTGCCATTCTTTACAATAAGCCATGCCCATCCACTTCCAAAACGGCCAACCCCCGCCGCGGCAAACTTTTCTTTAAAGGCATCAAAAGAACCAAAGGCACTTGTGATAGCATCTGCCAAAGCCCCGGAAGGTGTTCCACCTGCCGCTGGTGCAAGTGTTTCCCAAAAGAAGGTATGGTTCCAATGGCCACCGCCATTGTTGCGTATTGCCGGCGGTAATGTTCCTGCCACTGCAACTAATTCTTCAATTGTTTTTGCCTCATTGGGTGTTCCTGCTACTGCTTTATTAAGATTATCTACATAAGCCTGGTGATGTTTACCATGATGTATCTGCATGGTTAATGTGTCGATATGTGGCTCCAATGCTTCATGCGCATATGGTAATGCCGGTAATGTAAATGCCATAGTTTGTTTAATTTTTTGTTTGTGAAAATGTACTACAAATTTAGCGGGCTTCGGTTATGTGGACAAATACAATGCCGCTTAAACCTTTAAGAAATTTTTATAAAATGCAAGTACAATCTTTGCACTCCTTCAACTCCAATCAAAATAATATGATAAAACCATTTGCCGTACTTGTCCTGTTGTTCGCCACAAAAAATTCCTTTGCACAACCTTCCATAAACAGGGATAGCCTGAACCCCGTTTTACCTGTTAGCAGCATAATTAAAAAAGATAGCAGTTTGATAATGGTTAATGATAAGGCAACTTTAAAGCTTTACCCCAACCCGGCAACAAATAAAATATTGCTTGATGTTACAGGCTTTACGCCCGGTATGGCAACGGTAAAAATCATAGACAGCAAGGGAAAAGTTGTACGAAGTGATGAGCGCCTGCTGATTAATGGAACAGAGCAGTTGAACATGTT
Source organism: Ferruginibacter sp. (assembly GCA_965249755.1). Taxonomy (GTDB): domain Bacteria; phylum Bacteroidota; class Bacteroidia; order Chitinophagales; family Chitinophagaceae; genus Ferruginibacter. The sequence goes on along the minus strand of CBDFMT010000004.1, from coordinate 3,577,612 downwards.
TTTATCATTGCAGGCAGGTATGTATTTTATCTCCATCAGCGAAAAAAATAAAATTGTAAAAAAGAAGCTGGTGATTTTGTAAGCCCCTCAATAAGTAAACTTTTATCTTCTTGCCAAAAAAAATGCTTTCATTAACCCTGCGCATTCAACCTGTAACAAGCCCCCAACAACCATGGTTTTTGGGTGAAAAGGTGAGGTGTTGTTTGTTACCCTTTTATACCCATTTTTTTCATCTTCTGCCCCATACACCACTTTGCCAATTTTACCCCAATACATTGCCCCGCTGCACATAAGGCACGGCTGCACGGTAACATACATAACAGCCTCTGGCAAATACTTACTGCCTAAAAAATTAAATGCTGCAGTAAGGGCTATCATCTCCGCATGGGCGGTACTATCCGTAAGTTTTTCCACCTGGTTATGTCCACGTGCAATAATCCGGTCGTTCATTACCACAATAGCGCCCACAGGCACTTCCCCATCATCAAAAGCTTTTTGGGCTTCCTTTAAAGCTTGCCGCATGTAATGCTCATCAGTCATAGTTATGCTTTAATTATCTTGCTGTAAAATTATCATTATGCCTTTAATAAACAGCCTTTTTACAATGCGGGGGCATTTTGAGACCGGCATAACAAAAACATATGCATTTAGAAAAAGGCAGCTCACTGCATTTAAGCAATCCATTGTAAAAAACCAAAAAGCTATTGAAGTTGCTTTGTACCAAGACCTGAAGAAAAGCCCTGAAGAAACCTGGGTTACTGAAACAGGTTTTGTAATAGCAGAAATATCCAACATCCTGAACAATTTAAAAAGGTGGATGCAACCCGAGAGAACAAGCACCAACCTGCTCAACATTCCTTCTAAAAGTTTTATTGTAAAAGAACCGCTTGGGGTTGTGCTGATTATTGCACCATGGAATTATCCCTTACAATTATTATTTACTCCACTGGCGGGTGCCATCGCCGCAGGCAATTGTGTAGTTTTAAAAGCATCTGAATTTGCACCCGCTACAGCAGCCGTAATGAAACAAATTGTCGCTGAAGTTTTCGATGATAACTATGTGTTGTTTACCGATGGGGCTGGTGAAACCGTTATTCCTGCAATGATGAACAGCTTTGTTTTTGACCATGTTTTTTATACCGGCAGCATTGCTGTGGGCAAACTGATTTATACAATGGCGGCCGCAAACCTGGTACCCGTTACATTAGAACTCGGCGGTAAAAGCCCTTGTATAGTTGAGGCCGATGCTGATATAAATGTTACTGCAAAACGTGTGGTAATGGGCAAGTTTTCTAACACCGGCCAAATGTGCATTACGCCAGATTATTTGCTGGTACATGCTGATGTAAAAAACGAATTAATAATTGCAATGAAAAAAGCGTTACTCAATTTTTTTGGGGAAGATGCCAAAGACAGTTACGATTATGGCCGCATTATAAACCAGAAACAGTTTGCGAGGCTTGTACATTATCTGGCGGATGGTGACATTATTTATGGTGGTGCATATGATGAAAAGCAGTTGTACATTGAACCTGCTTTAATGGATAATATCAAACCCGGCTCAGCAATTATGAGGGAAGAAATTTTTGGGCCATTGCTGCCCATTATTGAATTTACCACCATGAAGCAAGCCAAAGACATCATAGCCAATAACCCCAATCCGCTTGCATTGTATGTGTTTACCAGCAGCAGCAAAAAAGAAAAAGAATGGATTAATGCCATACCCTTTGGCGGTGGCTGCATCAACAATGTTGCGTTACACGTAACCAACCACCAACTGCCTTTTGGTGGCAGGGGCTTTAGTGGTACGGGCAATTATCATGGTAAGTTTTCTTTTGATACTTTCACCCATAAAAAAGGTATCCTAAAATCGCCGGTTTGGTTTGACCCTGACGTAAAATACCCAAGCTACAAAGGCAAATTGAAACTGTTTAAATGGCTTAACAAATAAAATAGCTGCATTATGACGATCAGGCAAACGCTTCTAAAAAAAATTTATCCCGTGCTGATGTGGATAAGCGGACTTAAAAATAACCGGGTAAAAAATAATGTGCAAATGGTGCAACCAATAGTATCTTTTTATGACCTTACTGCCATGGCCATTGATGGCAAGCCTTTATCCATGGCCGGTTTCAGGGGTAAAAAGGTACTGCTTGTAAACACAGCTTCTGATTGCGGGTATACCAGGCAGTACGAAGAACTTGAAAAATTGCAACAACAGTTTAAAGGCAAATTAGTGGTGATTGGTTTTCCATCCAATGATTTTAAAGAACAGGAAAAAGCTGATGATGCAGCAATAGCATTATTTTGTACGGTAAATTTTGGGGTTACTTTTCCATTAATGAAGAAGGGTGTTGTGGTAAAAGGCAGCCATCAAAATGACATGTTTAAATGGCTTAGTGATGCAGCTAAAAATGGCTGGAACAATCAGGCACCGGCATGGAATTTTTCAAAATATCTTGTAAATGAAAATGGAATACTAACACATTATTTTAATACCTCAACCTCACCGCTGGATGCAGTTGTTTTAAAAGCACTGGACGATAGCAACACTTTATTAACCCACTAATTAAACTTGCCTTTATGTTTACCAAAGCCGATATAGAAAAATATTTTAACGCAGAAAAGAACGAAAGCCTTCTGTTTATTATTCTTGGTATTGCAGCAATTATACTGGCTTTGCTATTTTTCTTTTATCTTAAAACCAACTGGCATAAAGGCTTTGCCATTCCGCTTTTAGTAATTGGCCTTTTACACTTTATTGTGGGTTATACAGTTTACAAAAGATGTGATGCTGACCGCAAACGAAGTGTATATGCGTACGACATGAACCCCGGCGACCTTAAAAACCAGGAGTTGCCACGGATGCAAAAAGTGGTAAAAAACTTTGTGCTGTACCGCTATACAGAAATAGCCCTTTTCCTTTTTGGGCTTGGTATGTTCATCATCCACCGCAACCAAACGGATAAAATATTTTGGGTTGGTTTTGGCTTAGCACTTGCCATAGAAGCAGCCATAAGTTTAGGTGCTGATTTTTTTGCGGAGCAAAGGGTACATCATTATGTTTCGGGTATTGTATCTTTTACCGGGCATAGCAAATAACCCATCTTCTGCTAAAATATATCCGTTCTATACAGGGCATTTTTCATGATAGTTAATTAATTCAATGGGTGTTTTTTCAAAGATATAGCCGGCATATTTTGTAACTATTTCATCGAGCACCGCATCAATTTCCTCTACCGTTTTTAACGTTACCAACTGGAACCGGTATTCTTTTATGCCGGGGAGGCCTTTTAAATAATTGGCGTAATGGCGGCGCATTTCAAAAATGCCTACTACCGGCCCTTTCCATTCAAACGATTTATGAAGGTGTTTTTTACAAACGGCTATCCTGTCTTCAATAGTGGGGGATGGCAGGTGTTGCCCGGTTGCTAAAAAATGTTTTATCTCCTCAAATATCCATGGGTAGCCAATGGCTGCCCGTCCAATCATGATGCCATCTACCCCATAACGGTTTTTATATTCAAGTGCTTTTTGGGGACTGTCAATATCACCGTTTCCAAAAATGGGTATGGTTATCCGTGGGTTGCTTTTCACCTTGCCAATCAACTCCCAATCTGCCTGCCCCTTATACATTTGGGTACGGGTGCGGCCGTGTATGGCGAGTGCCTTAATGCCTGCATCCTGTAACCTTTCGGCAACTTCTTCAATATTGCGGTGCTCATCATCCCAACCCAAACGGGTTTTGACAGTAACCGGCAGTGAGGTAGATTTTACAACAGCAGATGTTAGCCGTACCATTAAATCAATATCTTTTAAAACGCCTGCCCCTGCACCTTTCATGGCCACTTTTTTTACAGGGCACCCAAAATTGATGTCCAGCAAATCCGGGTTGGTTACTTCAACAATTTTTGCTGCAAGGGAAAGGCTTTCTTCATCACCACCAAAAATTTGTATGCCCACCGGTTTTTCGTAATCAAAAATGTCAAGCTTTTGGCGGCTTTTTATAGCATCCCTTATTAACCCTTCCGAAGAAATAAATTCAGTGTACATCAGGTCTGCACCCTTGTCTTTACACACCGCCCTAAACGGCGGGTCGCTAACATCCTCCATGGGTGCCAGTAAAAGCGGGAAAGAAGGCAATTGTATAGTACCGATAGAAGGCATAATTATGTAAATTGGTTTTATTCACCAGGCACTGGTTGCATCCACGTACCACACAGCATAAACTGTTTTTGATAAACTTTTTAGGTTGTAAATTTACGCACTTATAAGTAATCACTATGGCGTATTTTGCAACCAAACGTTTTAATTACTGGGGCCAATTGGGCATTTTAACTGCATTTTGCGGGGCAGGACTTATCGTTGGCGGTATTGTAAGCTTAGTGCCGCTTATTGGCAAAGTAAGCCTTAAAGATTTGGGCGGCGGCTCTGCGGCGGGTGTAATGGATAAGTTGCTGGTGCCGCAAAATGCTTCTGCTTTAAGATGGATGCAGTTTATCAGCACTTTGTTCTTATTTTTTTTACCCCCGGTATTTTATGCATGGGTTTGCCATAAAAAACCCTTCAGGCATTTAGGGTTTACTCACAATATTAATGTAAAGCAGGCCTTAATTGTAATGGCCATTATGCTGGCCTGTTTGCCGATAGTGGGCTCGTTGCAAAGCTTTACCGAAATGCTGCCCTGGCCTAAAATTACGATGCAGCATTTTAGGGATGCAGAAATTGCTTACAATAAACAGATTGCCATTTTTGCAAGAATGGATAACTTTTTTGATTACCTGGTTGCGGTGATAATCATTGCATTTTTGCCTGCCGTTTTTGAAGAAACTATGTTCAGGGGTGGGCTGCAAAATTTGTTGGGCCGGTGGTTTAAATCCCCCATTGTTGCTATAATTATTACTGCTGCTGTGTTTAGCGCTGTGCATGGTAGTTACCTTGGTTTCCTCAGCCGCTTTGCGCTTGGCTTTGTGTTGGGATGGATGTATTACCGCACCGGAAATATTTGGCTAAACATTATTGCACACTTCTTTAATAATGCATTTGCAATTACTGTATTGTACATTTCCACCAAGCCGGGTTCTGTTTTAGACCCATCTAAAATTGATGACCGTTTTCCCGTATGGGTGGGTTTAATAGGGCTGGCTGCGGTGTATGGCCTGTTCATACTTTTTGAAAAGGCAAGCAGTAAGGATATTGACCGGCCGGGAGAAGAAGTGATTACGTACGATAACGATGATATCCATAACCCGTTTGCTGCCGATGTTGAACGGATTGGCCAAAGCAACTAATTTTTAAACATGGCAATTAATACTGAGGTACTCAGGACACGGGCTTTAACCGCTGTTATTTTTGTAGCCGTAATGCTGGCGGGATTATTATGGAACCAATGGGGCTTTATCCTTCTTTTTGCCATTGTGCATTTTGGCTGCTGGTATGAGTTTATTAAGTTGATGAAAAAAATTTATGGCACCCGTTACCGACCTTATTCCTTAATGGGGATTTTTTACATAACGATGCCCATTCTTATGCTGATAAGCTTAGGTTTTACCGGATCTATTTTTACTAATAACAGGTTGAACAGTATGGCATCTACCATTTACTTTACACCAATGCTTGTAACAGCAATAATTTTTTCTATCTGGATTAATGATACAATGGCCTACCTGGTGGGTTCGGTAATTGGTAAAACGCCATTTTCTAAAATATCACCAAAAAAAACCTGGGAGGGTACTGCAGGCGGTGCCGTACTTTGTGTGCTGGTTATTGGCTTTTTGTTTCCCTTTATTGCAAATAATTATTTTTTAAAAGGCGCCCCAAAATATTTCTATTTTATTATAGCAGCCATTTGTGCAATATGCGGCACAGCAGGCGACCTGCTGGAAAGTAAATTAAAGCGCATGGCCAATGTAAAAGACAGTGGCGCTATGATGCCCGGCCATGGCGGCTTTTTAGACCGGTTTGATTCTTTATTAGTGGCTGTACCTTTTGTTTGGCTGTATGTACATTTGTTCAGTGCCTTTTAAAAACATCAGGTAAGCGCCTTATTTTTATTTCTTTAATTAATAATTTAACTGGCTTTTATTGCATCCCTTAATGCAGTTTTTTCCCTTAAACAATCTTGGCTAAAAGCTGTTTTTTGCATTTCTGCAAGTACATTTGCCGTTCAAACCTAACGCATGACCATTCACAGGGAAGGATATAAATCAATAGCAATCGGGGCATTGGTTTTTGGATTGATCAACTTCGTTTTCTTTTATTTTTTTAGTGCAGGCCTTCCTTTAATCGGATGGTTAATCTTTTTTGTTACCCTGTTTTTATTGCTGTTTTTAATTTCATTTTTCCGCATACCCAACAGGCCATTAACGGCAAACGATAATGTTGTGCTGGCACCTGCGGATGGTAAAGTAGTGGTGATTGAAGAAACAGTTGACCCTGAATATTTTAAAGATAGAAGGTTACAGGTTTCCATATTTATGAGCCCTGCCAATGTACATGTTAACCGTAACCCCGTTAGCGGAACAGTTGTTTATAATCAATACCATAAAGGCAAATACCTGGTGGCCTGGCACCCGAAATCGTCTACAGATAATGAGAGGCATTCTGTAGTTTTAAAAACAGGCAGTACAGAAATACTGGTAAAACAAATAGCCGGTGCATTGGCCAAACGAATTGTAAATTATTTGCAGGTTGGCCAAAAGGTAAGCCAGGCGCAGGAATTCGGCTTTATAAAATTTGGCAGCCGTGTAGATTTGTTGTTGCCCGTAGGTACCAAAATAAATGTTGAACTTAACCAGGTTGTAAAAGGCGGTATTACCGTAATAGCCACCCTATAAAGCAAAATTTAGCCGGAAATACTTGGCAGCCCATAATTAAGCAGTTACTTTTACGTTTAGAAAAAAATAAACAGACAATATGAAAAAAATTATTTTATTAGCTACTGCAACATTGCTGGTAACAGGGATAACTTTTGCTGACAATGGCAAAAAGAAAAAATGCACCAAATCGTGCTGCTCTAAATCTGGTAAAAGTTGTGGCAAAGCTAAAACGGCTGCCAACTAAGGTATTTGCGCAAAGCGTAAAAAGCCCTTCTGCCGAAGGGTTTTTTTATGCCCGTTAAAACAGGTCTTCCAACTCTTTAAGGTGATGTATAATGTAGGTAGGTTTAATATCGGTAGGCGTTTTAAGATGGTTTACAAAAACACAATCCATACCTGCGTTGATGGCGCCTTGTATATCCGCTTCAAGATTGTCGCCGAGCATGATGCTCTCTTTTAAATTTGCACCCGCCTTCATTAAAGCGTATTCAAAAATTTCTTTTTTTGGCTTAAGGCTGTTGCTGGCTTCGGATGTAATCATGTGTGTAAAGTAGTGCTGTAAGCCACTGTTGTTGATTTTACTCCATTGTGTTTTTTCAAAACCGTTGGTAATCAGGTGCAGCGTGTACCCTTTTTCTATAAGGTAATCCAGTATTTCCCTTGTGTAGGGAAAGAGGGTTTTTTTAACCGGCAAACGTTCTAAAAAATAAGCACTCATCTCCTTTGCAAAAGCTTCGTTGCCCAACTTAAACTCCAGCATGGTGCGCCACATACGCTTCCATTTTAATTCCTCACTGGTAATAAAACCATTATGGTACCGACCCCATAAAATTTCATTGTGGTGCAGGTAATGTTTATAAAAATCTTCAAAAGGCGTAACCCCTTTTTGTTCCAGTTCAAAGAACTTATGTACCTCTTCGAGTGTTTCTTTTGCATTGGCATCAAAGTCCCAAAGGGTATGGTCAAGATCAAAAAATAAATGTTTGTATTGAAGCATATTGAACGTGTTTTGTATCTGGTTTAAAAGCCATGCAGGCTATTTTTACAAAGCTAAGGCAAACACTTTACGGCAATGGCGTGTTGTTATTAAAATACAATTTTTTGGGTAAGATGGGATATCATCAACACCTGAAAACCTTTTATCAGGGCAATAATCCATCTGACAAAAAAAATAAAAAAACTTACACTTTTACTATGGTTATTATTATTACAGGCGCCTCAAAAGGAATAGGCAAGGCCATAGCAGAGGCCTTTGCCACAGAAGGTGCCACGCTTTTTTTATGTGCCAGAAATGAAGCCGATTTGGTTGAAACCGCCGGAGAAATTAAAGCAAAACATCCTGGCGCAAAGGTGCTTACTCAAGTGGCCGACATGGCGGATAAAACAGCCGCCCGGCAATTTGGGCAATGGGTGCTGGCCAATACTACAACCATAGATGTGCTGGTTAACAATGCAGGCAGTTTTATGCCCGGCAATATTTACAACGAGGCAGAAGGTTTGCTGGAGCAGATGATCAACACCAACCTTTACAGTGCGTACCATCTTACAAGGGTGCTGCTGCCTGCAATGATGAAAGCCGGGAACGGCCATATTTTCAACATGTGTTCCATTGCATCTTTACAGGCATACCCTAATGGCGGCAGTTACAGCATCAGCAAATTTGCCTTAATGGGTTTTAGTAAAAATTTAAGGGAAGAGTTAAAGCCTGCAAATATTAAAGTTACCACCGTTTACCCCGGTGCTGTAATGACCGCATCCTGGGGCGATTTTGATAACAGCCATCAACGCATTATGGAAGCAAGTGATGTGGCTGCTATGATAGTAGCAGCCTCCAAACTTTCTATGCAGGCTGTGGTGGAAGATATTGTGTTAAGGCCGCAGTTGGGCGACCTGTAACATTATGGCCGTTCAGCTTTGTACTTTTTCTTTGCTGCGGTTGGGCAAAATTTCCCTTATACATTTTAGCGTTTCATTTCCTTTTTTTCATTTTCAGCCATTTACATTTGCGGTACAGTTATGATAAAGGTTTTACCCACAAAAATTTTACTCCTGGCTTTTTTAATTTGTTGTTCAGTACACGCTGCAATGGCGCAGGCACGCTTTACGGCTACAATTACACCATCCGTAATTGGTAAAAATGAAACAGCCGAATTAAAACTTATGGTGGAAGATGCCCGCCAGGTAGATCAGATTATCCCTCCTTCATTAACGGATTTTGTTATTGTTAGCGGCCCCAACCAGGAGAGCAGTATGCAAAGCATAAACGGTGTGGTAAAGCAATACATCGGTTACACGTACGAGCTGCAGCCCAAAGCAAAAGGTACATTTAACCTTGATGCTGCTATTGCCAGGGCAGATGGAAAAGTTTTAAAATCTAACCGGCTAACGGTGCAGGTTACTACCGCACCAACGGGCAATAGCAGGCAAAATAACAACAACGCTTTTGGCGGCCTATCCCCCTTTTTTGATGAGCCGGAAATACCTGCAGACAACAAAGACCTTATCTTAAAAAAAGGCGAAAACATACAGGCCAAAATAGATAAAAACCTTTTTATAAAAGTGGCCAAAGATAAAAGCAGTTGCTATGTTGGGGAGCCGGTTGTGGTTACTTATAAATTGTACACCCGATTAAAATCGGAGACTAACATTGTTCAAAACCCATCTTTTAATGGCTTTTCTGTTATTGACCTTAGCCAGCCGGGCAGCACTTTCTATACAACAGAAACTTTTAACGGCAGGCAGTACAATGTATACACATTACGTAAGGCGCAGCTATATCCGTTGCAGGCAGGCACCATAGAATTGGAAGCTGCCGAAGTAGAAAATAATATCCATTTTGTAAAAGATGAATACCTGCGAAGCCAGCAAGGAAGCGGCATGCTGAACATATGGGGCATCAGCGGCTTGCCGCCCGAAGCCCTGCATGATGAAAAAGTTACCCTGCAAAGCAAGCCGGTAAACATTGATGTAAAGCCTTTGCCAGATAGTAACAGGCCGGTTTCATTTAAAGGTGCAGTGGGCAATTTTACGATTGCATCCGCGGTGGAAAAAAATAAATTTACCACCGATGATGCAGGCAAATACCAGGTGCTTATTACCGGCCAGGGCAACATGGAATTAATAAATGCACCGGATATTGTTTGGCCCGAAGGTATTGAAGGATATGAACCGAAGGTTACCGATGCACTCAACAAACAGGCCGTGCCCGTTAGCGGCAACAAAGTTTACGACTATGGTTTTACAGTATCTAAGCCCGGCGCTTACACGTTGCCTTCCATAGTATATAGCTTTTTTGACCCCGGCTTAAAAATGTACAAAACGATTGTAACAAAACCGGTTACCATTACTGTTGCCCAAGGCACGGGCAAGCACATTATTGCTAAAGACAATACCCCGGTTAAATCAGGTAAGGAGCGCTTTTTTGATACTATGTTTAACAACCGGTTGTGGATTGTAATACCTGTTGCGCTTTTAATTTTTGCTGGTTTGTTTTTTTGGATAAGAAGGGAAAATAACGCAGAGAAAAAAAAGGCTGATATGGACATGGCAACAAAGAAAAAAGCAGCAGTTATTGCAGCCGATGAAAGTACGGGTAACCCATTATCAATAACCGAAGCAAAGCTTGTAAGCCACGATGGCAAAGGTTTTTACGAGGCGCTTAATACTGAATTAAAAAGTTTTCTATCATCCCACTTACCCATCCCTGCAGACCAGATCAACAAAAAAAGGCTTCCCGAAGAACTGGATAAAAAAGGTATTCCGGTTGATGTGGCCCTGCAGGTGCAGCAGTTATTAAATGAAGTGGAATGGCAGTTGTACACACCCGTTAAAGATGAAAGTAAGATGGCAGAAATGTACCAATCGGCCAATACAATTGTACATGCATTTAAACATAAAAATGAAGGTTAAACTTCTGTGTACTTATAACCAACACCCCTTACCGAATGAAAATATTTTGGGTTGCGGCTGTCTTCCTCAAAGTACTTTCGAAAGCTTAAAATAAAATTATCGATGGTACGGGTGGTAGGGTAAACGTTGTAGCCCCAAACGGCCTGCAAAATTTTTTCACGGGTTACCACTTCATTTTTATTATCAATCAAAAGCTTTAGCAACATAATTTCTTTTTTGGTAAGCATTATTTTTTGGCCATCTTTTGTAATGCATTCCAATGCTTTAAAATCTACCTGGTTGTTGCCAAATGTATACAGGTGTGCCATTGGCCGGGCAGTGCCGGCACCCTGGCTTTTAGCAACAAGCTTGCTCACCCTTAGCAACAGCTCTTCCAGGTTAAAGGGTTTGGTCAGGTAATCATCGGCACCTTTTTTTAAACCGAGCACCCTGTCGGCACTGTTGTTTTTTGCACTTAAAATTAAAATGGGCATATCGTTATTTTGCAGGCGTATGCTTTCACAAACGCTTATGCCATCAAGTTCGGGCAGCATTACATCCAGTATCATTAAATCAAAATGTTCTTTTTCCACTGCCTTTAAAGCTTCCAATCCATCGCCTGCGCAGGTAACTTCATAGTTCTCCAGTTCAAGGTTTAGTTTTAGGGCTTCCTGCAGGTTTTCTTCATCTTCTACAAGCAATATGGATATTTTTTTTGCTGCCATTTTACAAACCTTTATTGGTTAAATACAATTGTAAAATTACTTCCGGCAGGTACATTATCGCTAAGCATAATTACTGCGTGATGTTGCTGTGCAATTTTTTTAGTAAGGTATAAACCAAGGCCGGTGCCTTTTGCTTCCCTGGTTGCCTGGTTGCCGGTGCGGTAATATTTATCAAAAATCTTCTTCTTCTCTTTATCCAAAATACCCTTGCCTTCATCTTTAACAGAGAAAAAAACTTCCGCTCCTTTTTGCACAAGGGTGATGCTGACCGGCATTTCTTTCGGTGAGTATTTTATGGCATTATCAATAAGGTTGTTGATGCCCATTTGAAGCAGCAGATTATCGCCATTAAGCTCAACGCCCTGCGCAATATTGCTGATAAATTTTCTTTGTGGAAACCTGTTGGTACATTCGACAATACAATTGTTTACCAGGCTGGTTAAATTGACCGGTTCCATCGCAATGCGGTACCCTCCTGCTTCTATCTGCGAAGCCAGCAGCATATTATTGCACAAGGTATTCAGGCGGTTGGTTTCCTGCAATGTATTTTGTAGCAGTTTTTGTTGCTGGCTTTCTTCCAGTGTATGCTTTTGTAAAGTCTCCAGGTTTAGCCTTGTAACGGCGATAGGTGTTTTCAATTCGTGGGTAATGGCCATCATAAAATTTTGCTGTTGCTGACTGGCTTTAAACTGTTGCCGCACTGCCCTGAAGATAAACACCGCCCCTGCAAGTATCAGTAAAAGAAAGGTTGCGCCTTCGCCAATATATTGTGCTGTTTTTCTTTTTTCGGCTAACCGCAGGTTTTGAAAATCATCTGCATAAGAGGAAGCATCTTTTTTTAACTGCCCTGTCTTAAAACTGGTCATTTGCCTGTTTTGGGTATTAAGCGCAATAAACCACCAAATAAGCGCTGCAATAATGTAAATAAGCAGTACCCAATACACCACAAATATTAACCGCAGCCGCTTTGTTTTGTAAAATGAAAATGTCACTTAAGATGTTTAACGAAGTAACTGTTGATGGCACCATTATACTGATGCCCTTTGACCCCTTAAAAATACAACAATTATCTTTTAAGATCGGTTGAGGGGATGTGGCAGCGGCACCCGTTCTTATTTTACTTTTTCTACCCGGATGCCTGTATTCATTACATTTGGCAAAGGGTCTTGCCGCATAATCTGGGCTACTTTAAAATGATAAATGCCAGCCTTATTAAACTTAACCGGGCCATTGGTAATCAGCTTTCTTATTTCCCAAATATCATCCATGCCGGTCCCTTCCCAACCCTTTGCATCGCTGCCTAAAAGGATATCAAATTTTTGGTACCGCATACTGTCGCCGGGTGATTGTGTGCCAATGTTTAGCCAGATATTATTGTAAGCATACGCATCAGTATGCCTCAAAACGATAAACAAGTTGTAAGATGCTGCAAGGTCTTTTATTTCAAAATCGAAAGTTGGCTGAAAGGCACTTTGCCAGTTATTTTTGGGGATGACCGTATCCTTTTCAAACACATCCAACTGTGTGCATGCCGAAAGGCCCACAATAATGAATACGGTTAAAATAATCAGCAGGCGTTGGTGCATTGGTAACAACTCTTTTCTTCTCACAAAAAAATTTTTACAAAAATAAATGCTTTAACTATTGGATGATTATACCGGAACATTGATTACCACCGTTTACAAAAATGTTGGCCTGCGATAAAAAACAACCTGCAACCAGTATCGCCGTCATACTATTCTTACAAAACATTCAGCACCTGCTCTTTTGCTTTTTCCAGTTCATCCTTCATGGTAACAACACACTTTTGAATGTCGGCGTCATAAGCCTTACTTCCTGTAGTGTTTATCTCACGGCCAATTTCCTGGATCACAAAAGATAGTTTTTTTCCCTTCGCCTCATCAGCATTGGCAAGCAGGCTTATAAAATATTCGCAGTGCTGTTTTAAACGCACCTGTTCTTCGTGTATGTCAATCTTTTCAATGTAGTAAATAAGTTCCTGCTCCAACCGGTTACCATCATAATTTTCTTTGCCCACGTGGGTTTCCAGCAATTGCTGTATTTCTTCCCGTATGCGTTTAATGCGGTTAGGTTCCAGTTTTACAATTACTTCTTCCTGTGCGTTGATGTTGGTAATGCGTTTAATAAGGTCCTTCTCCAGGCTTGCACCTTCTTCCGCCCTGTGCATATTCAGTTCGCTTAACGCTGCCAATAATACTTTTTTAAAGTCTTTAAAATCTTCATCATTCAGCATATCGCTTGCGGGGGTAACCACTTCCGGTAAACGAAGCAAAGAACTTAGCACTGCATTGGTATCTATTTTTAATTCGCCGGCCAGTTCTTCCAGTTGCCTGTAATAGGCTTTAATTAAATCGGTGTTGATGTTTACCGGCCTTGATGTGCCGTTTTGTTTTATGGTGATGGCACAATCGATGGTGCCCCTTACCAATTGCTCCTGTAAGATGTTGCGGATGTCAAATTCATAAGGCCTCAGCAATGGCGGCAAACGGAGCTGCATTTCAAATTGTTTGCCGTTCAATGATTTTATCTCTACCAAAAAAGTTTTATCATTTACTGTTTGTTCTGCCCGGCCAAAGCCAGTCATTGATTTAAGCATAGCAATATTTTATTTTAAAAGTTTGATATTAAACAAGAGGGTACAAGTTATCAATAATAAAATCATTTGTTTACATTCTGCAGGTCATTTCTGTTTGGAAATAAAAATTGGTACGCTTCATTTTTTGTAAGCTGTTTCATGTCGCCGGGCTGCATGCCTTGCAGCATACACTTTTCAATCCGGTTACGGATAAGCCTTAAAGTAGGATAACCAACCGCAGCAGTCATCTTGCGTACCTGCCGGTTTTTGCCTTCTGTCAAAATCATTTTTATCCAGCTTGTTGGCAGGTTTTTTCTGTACCGTATCGGTGGCACCCTTTCCGCAACATCGGGTACATTTTCAAACAGGGCAACCTTGCATTGCTTTGTCAGGTACTGCTTTCCATCAATGGAAATCAACACACCTTTTTGTAAAGTACTTATGGCCGCAGCATTTATTTCGCCATCTACCTGTACCCAATATTCCCTTTCATGTGCAAACATTGGGTTAAGCAAATGATGGTTTAATTTTTTATCGCTTGTGAGGAGCAGCAGTCCTTCGCTGTCATAATCCAACCTGCCGACAGGGTATACATTAATGGGTACATCAAAGAAATTTTTTAAGGTTTGTTTGTCGCCTTCGGCCGAAGTAAACTGGCTTAGCACATTAAAAGGTTTGTAAACAAAGCAGTAATAGTCCAATGAAAATAAAGTTGATAAGGGATAAAAAATAACGCTTTGCAAAGATCAAAAAATGCAGTGGTAACCGGCTAAAAATAATAAAGCCCGACATTTGATAGCCAGGCTTTGTTATATTAATGGGTTAGTAAGTACCAGGAAATAAATTTCCTTACACAATATTAAAAAGAATTTATTCTATCCGAAAAAAAATCTTTAAATATTTTATGCACATTTTAATTTATGCTGTGGAAAATGAAAGGCATGTACGCTACATAACATCATCAACAACATCATTTCAGTATCAATGTATTGCTTTAATTAGAGCAGTACTTAAAAACACAAAGCTTTAAAAGTACCGCCAATAAAGGGTTTCAGCGACATGCATTTCATCAGGCTTACAATATTATTAACACATGAAGCGCATAAAACCTATAGCCTTCCATTTACAAACACAAAAATTTTTCGGTGATGACACAATAAAAAAAATTAGCCCACTTCACATTTCAGCCGTGCATGCAGCATCATTTTGTTGCCGGGTACATAAAACAAAGCAGCCTACCTTTGGCAAAATTTTTACTACATGCAATTTCCTTCTCCTGTTCCTGTGCAATGGATTGCTGATTTCATCAATGCTGAATTGATTGGTGTTAAAAATGGTTTTGCAACAGGGATAAATGAAATACACAATGTTGGTATGGGCGACCTTGTTTTTGTTGACCATCCAAAGTATTATGACAAGTGTATAAACAGCGCTGCAAGTTTTATCATCATCAATAAAACGGCAGCAGTGCCTGATGGCAAAGCACTGTTGCTGATTGAAAATCCTTTTGAAGCATACCTCAAAATCGTTAACCACTTCTCTCCTTTTGTGCCTTCTTTAAAAGCAATAAGTGATACTGCAGTAATTGGTGAAGGCACTGTTATAATGCCCAATTGTTTTGTAGGCAACCAGGTAAAAATTGGTAAAGACTGCATCATACATCCCAATGTTACAATCTATGATGGCTGCACCATCGGCAACAATACAGAGATACATTCCGGTGCTGTAATAGGAAGTGATGCCTTCTATTTCAACACAAAAAAAGACAGGGAGGTATGGTATAAAAAGATGAACAGTTGCGGCACTGTGGTGATAGAAGACGATGTGGAAATAGGCGCCAATTGCTCCATAGACCGTGGCGTTAGTGCAGTAACAAGAATTGGCAAAGGCACCAAGTTTGATAATATGGTACACATAGGGCATGATACAGTGATTGGAAAAAACTGCATTTGTGCAGCACATGTTGTGGTTGCCGGCTGCGTAATTATTGAAGATGGTGTTACCCTTTGGGGACAGGTAGTGGTAAATAAAACACTAACCATCGGGCAAAATGCAGTGCTGCTTGGTACAACCGGGGTTACATCCAGCCTGGAAGGAAACAAAACTTACTGGGGCACGCCAGCACAGGATGCCGGTTTAAAAAGGCGTGAACTGGTATGGATAAAACGCATACCTCAATTGTGGGAAAAAGTTATGGGCAAACCTTCTGAAGGTTAACAGTTACATGGATAATTACACCCTCCTTTATTATGGCTTAAAATCATAGGGCAATACATCTGCTACCTTTTGCCATGTCCAGTAGCCACCGATTACAATATCGTTCTGATCAAAAAAATATCCGTTTTGCTCAATGCCTATTTCCTGGTTTGGTGCAATGGTTAAAATGGATAGCTGAAATTTACCTGGCTCATCACCGGTTTGCGAAAGGTACAATGAATCCGGTGGTGCTTTGGTATACAACACGGCAAGGTTGGGCTGGTTGGGCGAAATGTTTGCGACCAGTGTGCTGTCATCTTTCTGATAGTTTAAAGCACCATAATAATCCGAGACAATAATGGGGCTTTCGATATCATCTTTTTTAGCAACCAGTTGTATTTCGAAGCCTTCTTCTTTTAAAGTTTTATGTTGTACACTACGCATGAAGTGCAATATGGAACCACGGTATGCTTTTAAGCGGTTGTTGTACCAGGTGTTGCGCTGGGCCTCGTCTGCAGCCTGCATATCTTTAAAAAACGGATAGCCGGAATAAGTACTTAACTGGGTTGCATATTCATGTGTAAAAGAATCCAGCGTGTATTGGATATTGTAGCCAAGCGATTTATTTTCTATTTCAAGTGGTGCTGAAGCCAATACTTTTAAACGGTTTTTTCTCTTAGAAAAATAGAACTTTAAAACCTCTTTATTTTTAATGGTGCATTGGCTGCTGTTGGGCGTTTTGCCAATAAAATTTTCTTCAAAAAAGCTACCGTATTTTTCAAGGCCATCTTTTACTTCATTGCTTGCAGCAATCACCACATCTTCCATGGCCTTTTCTTTTTGCTTCAATGGTATCACCATATTATTGTCCAGCGCATCTGTATTGCTGATGCGTTTTGTAGCGGTTTGAAACCCGGTGTAAGTAATGATAAGATCATACCCGCCATTTTGCAAACGAAGGGAGAAGTTGCCGTCTTTATCTGTAGCTGTTCCATTGGTGGTATTTTGTGCAAATACAGATGCACCCTGCAAAGGCTGTTGGGATGCGGCATCCAGTATTTTACCAGAGATCAGGTAACTGTCTTGCTGGGCAGTGGCAGTAAGCAAAGCAAACATAACAGGTATATAAAAAAAGAGTTTTTTCATGCGATAATATTTGATGGATCAATAACGGCTGTGAGGTAACGAATGTATACTAAAGCGTGTTAACTTTTTGTTGCAATACCGCACAGGTATCGGTAATGGTCTGTTCAATCGAGTGGTATTTAAACCCGGGTAAAAATTGTAAAAGCTTACTATTATCGTAATACACTTTTGCCAAAGCTGTTGTGGCGGTCTCTTTTGTTACCAGCGGAGATTTGCCGGTAAACCTGCTTTTAACTGCTTCTATCCTCCATATCAATTTGGCAAGAAAAGGGGTAACTGCTTTATAGGGTCCCTTCTTATTAAAGGCTTTTGCTATCAGGTTAAATATATCCCGGTAACTTTTATTTGCTGCGCTGATGATGAACCGCTCTTCTGTAATATTGCTTTGCATCAGTTGCACCATGCTGCCGGCCACATCCCTCACATCGGCAAAGCCATTAATGCCATTGGCATACCAGGGAAACCCATCATACACCGATTTAAAAATCTGGCTGCTGCCATCGTTCCAATTTCCTGCACCTAAAATAATGGATGGGTTTACAATTACAACCTGTAGGCCCTCTCCTGCGCCACGCCATACTTCCAGCTCTGCCAGGTATTTACTTTCGCCATAGTTGCTGTTGTTTTTTTCTCCTGTCCAGTTCATTATTTCAGTAACTGTTTCGCCATCTTTTATATTTCCCAATGCAGCAACAGAACTTACATACACCAGCTTTCTTACGCCGGCATTTATGGCTGCATTCACAATGTTGGCAGTGCCTTCTAAATTTATTTTAAACAGCTCTTTTTTTCGTACCGGGTCAAAAGATACGAGTGCCGCACAATGGTATACTTCTTCAATGCCTTGCTGCATCAGGCTTTCGAGCAATACCACATCTAAAATATTACAACGCACTTGTGTAAGCAAAGGAGAATTAAAGTTGGGAAGTGCGGTGTTATTAATTATAGCAGTTACAGGCTTGCCCTGCAAAAGCAGTTGCCTTATTAATTCGCTTCCCAGTAAACCACTGCCCCCGGTAACAAGCACCATACATTAACTGTTAAGATTAAACCACGAAGATAAAGGCTTAGCAGGTATCCCCGTAACTATGCGGCAACAGTTGTTATGTTGCAAAACAAAAACTGTATGCAATGCAACCGGCGTTGCCCTTGCGCCACATAGTAAACACTTCTGCAATCTTTTTTACATTACCTGCATTAGTTTTTTTGCGCCTGCTGTTTAGCATCGGCCTTCATTTTATCATTGGCTGTTATGGCAAATTCAACCCTTCTGTTGGCGGCCCTGTTGGCATCACTGTTGTTCTCTACTTTGGGTTGTGATTCGCCATACCATTTTATAGTCAGCCGGTTTGCAGGTATACCTGCCGACTTTAAATAATCGCCAACAGCTTCTGCCCTGCGTTGCGAAAGCGACATGTTGTATGCATCCGTACCAACATCATCAGTATGCCCTTCAATCAAAATATTTGTTTCAGGATATTGATCAAAAATCTTTTGCAATTTGTCCAATGCAAGTTTTGAATTTGGGGTAATGTTGTATTGGTTGGTGGCAAAGAAAACGCCTGCGTTGGAACCATCAGGGTTCTTTTCATCAAAGGTTACATTAATGCCTTCTTCTACTCTTTTAACCTGTGCACCCGGCACTTCTGTTTTGATGGCATTGGCCTGCTTATCCATTTTGTCACCAATCAGGCCACCGGCCACACCGCCTACCACCGCACCCAGCAGGGCGCCTAAAACGGTGTTGCCTTTTTTACCAACATTATTACCAATTATGCCACCGATAGCCGCACCTCCGGCGGCACCGGCAGCAACACCTTTTTGCTGGTTGCTCATTTTTTTGGTTTGGTTGCAACCCGTTATCATCACAAGGCCGGCTGCTACTAAAAGCAATGGGTTTGTTATCTTTTTCATCTTAAAATATTATTTGAATTTTACTTTTTTACAAAATTGTATACGTAAGCTGCTGGCTTATCTTCAAATGTAATATGGGATTTCAGCTGCATCGATGTTTTGCTTAAGCTGGTAATTTCCAGCCGGAAACCATCGCCATTATCAAGGTCTTTTTTATTATCATTAAGCCGCTTAAACTGAAACTGCTTAGGCTCATTTTTCGGTTCGTATATTGACCACCGGATAGGCCTTGTAAGGCCGGTGCATTCTGTGCCACTCGTATTGATATTGTACATGCCGGTGCTGTTTTCGGCAATAAAATTCCATGAGCTCCCCACAAAACAATTGAAGGAAGCTTCATTAAAAATAGTGGCGGTTACCTTTCCTTCAATGCCTTCTGTGGTGATGCTTTGCAGCATCCACGTTCCATTAATTTGTTGCTTTAAACCTGCCGCCTCTTTGGATACGGAGCAGTGTGTAAAGAGTGCAGCGGCTATAACACAGGCCATCATTCTTTTTATAAGTTGCATAATCTGTTGTGTTGTTTGCTTGGGGAAAACAATTAAGGTGCCATAAAGCAATTAACTGTTAACACAGGATGTTACAGTTTATAAAAAACTAACGAGGAATTGTTTCTACAAACACCGTTAAGCTTAATGCACAAAAAAAGGCTACCCATAACGATAGCCTTTAAAAAAGAGAAATAAGTATACCTAAACTGCCGAAGTAAATTGTTTTAAAAACCGTACATCGTTTTCACTAAAAAGGCGCAGGTCTTTAATCTGGTATTTTAGCATGGTTATCCTTTCCACACCCATACCAAAAGCAAAGCCGGTGTATTTGTTACTGTCAATACCACAGTTCTCCAGCAGTTTGGGATGTGCCATTCCACAGCCCAAAATTTCTACCCAGCCGGTATGCTTGCAAACGTTACAACCCTTGCCACCACATATCAAACAACTAATGTCCATTTCTGCACTGGGCTCCGTAAAAGGAAAATAACTTGGTCGAAAACGTATCTTAACATCTGCACCAAACATTTCCTGTACAAAAAAATATAAGGTTTGCTTAAGGTCGGCAAATGAAACATTTTCGGCGATGTACAACCCTTCCACCTGGTGAAAAAAACAATGTGCCCTGGCACTGATCGTTTCGTTCCTGTACACACGGCCGGGGCAAATAATACGTATCGGCAATTTACCTTTTTCCATTTCCCTTACCTGCACGCTTGATGTGTGCGTACGCAGCAGCCAGTCTGGGTTTTGGTTAATGTAAAAGGTATCCTGCATATCCCTGGCCGGGTGGTTTTCCGGCAGGTTAAGGGCAGTAAAATTATGCCAGTCATCTTCAATTTCAGGCCCTTCTGCCACCGCAAAACCCAGGCGTTGAAAAATAGAAACAATCCTGTTGCGTACCAGGCTTATCGGGTGCCTGCTGCCCAGTGGCAATGGGTCGGCAGGTAAGGTAAGGTCAGGCCCGTCTGTACTTGCAGCAGCAGCCGTATGGCCAACGGCAGCTTTCAGTTCCTCGTATTTGGCTTCTGTAAATAATTTAAACTCGTTCATCACCTGGCCAAACTCACGCCGTTTATCAGCAGCCACATTTTTCATTTCGCCCATTACTTCTTTCACCAACCCTTTACTGCCAAGGTACTTTATGCGGAAGGCTTCTGCATCCCCGGCCTTTGCTGCCTGGTATCCGGTTATCTCCTGCTTGTAGGTATCTATTGTTTGTAACAAACTTTCCATAGCGCAAAAATAAGGAAATGTAGGTAAGCCATACCGCTGCATGGCAGTAATAAAAACCTGTTGCACCACTAAAAAAGTGGCCGTAAATAAATGGCATTTAAAATAACCACAGGCCATAACCCATCCTGCAACTCCATGACTATTTTACTATGTTTGCTTCAAAATATATCGCATGTACGGATTGCATGATTTCTTATCCCACGTTAATATACATAGCCTTAACAACGACCAGGGTTATAATGACGGGCAAATTGCCAAACAAATACTGATTAATGAAGGCGAGATACCTGATTTAGAAAAGGCAGATATCGTGTTGGTTGGCATTTGCGAATGCAGGGGCAGCGGGCATTTGGAGCCATCATCTGCCGCACCGGATGCTATCCGAAAACAATTATATCAATTGCATTACTGGCATAAAGAAGTAACCCTTGCAGACGTTGGTAACATTAAAACCGGGGCTACATTAAACGATAGTTTTGCCGCCATAACAACTGTGGTTGCAGAGCTGCTGGCACTTAATAAAACTGTTGTACTTATCGGAGGTTCGCATGATGTTACACTTGCCCAGTATTTTGCATACCGCAAACTAAAAAAAGTAATTGAAGCCACCTGCATCGATGCCACTATCGACCTCCGTGGCGAAAGCAATTTACGCAGCGAAAATTTTTTGCTCGAAATGCTTACCGGCGAACCTAACATGGTTAAGCATTACAACCATATTGGTTTTCAAAGTTACCTGGTGCACCCACACATGCTGGAAACCATGGACAAGCTTAGGTTTGACTGTTACAGGGTAGGCAGGGTTAAAGAAACCATTGAAGAAATGGAGCCGGTGTTGCGCAATAGCCACCTGCTTAGCTTTGATATGAACGCTATTAAAAACAGCGATGCCCCCGCAAACACCTGCAGCCCCAATGGCCTCTCCGGCGAAGAAGCATGTACCCTTGCCCGTTACGCAGGCATGAGCAGCAACATCAGCAGTTTTGGTTTATATGGTTACCAGCCAAACGAAGACAGGCAGGAGCTTACAGCCAAACAAATGGCACAAATGCTTTGGTATTTTATTGATGGCAAAAGCCGCAGCAAGCAAGAAGCATTGTTGCAAAACACCCAGGACTTTAATGAATTCAATACCGTTTTTGCAGAGGTGGATACCCGGTTTTTACAAAGCCGTAAAACAGGCCGGTGGTGGATGCAGCTACCCGATAAAACTATCATCGCTTGCAGTTACACCGACTACCTTAATGCAAGCCGTAACGAAATTCCGGAGCGTTGGCTAAGGGCGCAGGAAAGAAATTAATAGTTCAATTTAATAGTTTGGCAATGCAAAACAACTTACATGAAAAACAATACCAGCAGCCGTTTTCATAGCAGCATCGTTGTGTCACAAACCTTTCAACGGCATACCATTGGGCATCATTTGCTTGCTGTTTATGGAGTATCCCGTTTAAGCAAAAAATATTTTACTGTAATGTGCTTTGCCTGTATATTCTTGCTATTGCTGGGTTCCTGCGCTATTAACAGGCAAATCGGCAAGCAGGCAAAAAGCATTTTATTAACAGATTCTATCATAGCCACCGGGCATGTGGGCATTTGCATTTATGAGCCGGCCACGGGCAAATACCTTTTTAATTACGAGGCCACAAAACACTTTGTGCCTGCCAGCAACGTTAAAATATTTTCATTGTATGCAGGGCTTAAATATCTCGGCGATAGCCTTGAAGGGTTACGGTACCGCCAAACCGATACCGCCCTCATTATTTACCCAACCGGAGACCCTACCTTTTTGCACCCCGATTTTAAGCAGCAACCGGTATACGATTTCTTAAACACTAAAACAGCCATTACTTATGCCACACAACATTTTGCAGCACCGCTTGGCGCCGGCTGGTCGTGGGATGATTATAACGATACCTACATGGTGCAGCGAAGTGAGTTTCCATTGTATGGTAACCTTACCACATTTACTGTAGCAAATAATATGGTAACCAGCATACCCAAAAATATTACTGTAAGCCTGGTTAACCTCCCCTTAAACCCTAATGGCAAACCAGACAGTTCAGGGTATAACGCATACCGTATCTGGGGCAGCAACAATTATACATTAACGCAAACAGCAGGCGGGCCTGCCCGGGAAAAATATGAAATACCTTTTGTTGCAGGCTTGCCACAGCTAACCGTATTTCTTGGTGATACCCTTCATCAAACCATCCGGGCCTTTGATGCTTTCAGTGCAACTACCAAACTTCAAAACCCAATAACAGCAATCATTCATTCACGCCCTGCAGACTCCATGTTTAAACCCATGATGCACAACAGTGATAATTTTTTTGCAGAACAAATTTTGCTGATGGCATCGCAGGCACACCTGGGCTACATGAACACCGAAGCAATCATCGACACCCTTTTAAAAACGGATTTAAAAGATATTCCACAAAAGCCAAGATGGGTGGATGGCAGCGGCCTAAGCAGGTATAATTTATTTACCCCGCAATCGCTGGTATACATCCTCAACAAAATGCAAAAGGAGTTTGGCATCAAAAGGCTTAAAGGAATTTTACCTACCGGCGGGTCTGGCACTTTTAAAAATTACTTTCAAAAAGACAGCGGCTATATCTATGCAAAAACCGGCAGCCTTGGTAACCATATCGGGCTAAGTGGCTACCTGTACACCAAGCAGGGAAGATTGCTGGTATTCTCCATCCTCAACAATCATTTTATCGGCAGCGCCACCCACGTTCGCCGCTCAGTAGAAAAATTTTTAGAAGGTATCAGGGAGCGGTATTAACTGCTGTTTTGTAAAAAAATACAATAATCACAATCAAAAACTATCCGCCTCCCGGTAGGCTTTTATCAACGCAAGTTCACCTTCTTTGCCTTTACCGGCGTTGCCATGTTCCATACCTAAAACACCCCGGTAACCTTTGCCGTAAATATGCTTAAAAATATTTTTATAGTTTACCTCACCGGTGCCGGGTTCATTGCGGCCGGGGTTATCACCTATCTGGTAATATCCTATTTCATCAAACACCAGGTCTAATGTAGGTATGATGTTGCCCTGGTTGCGCTGCACATGGTACATGTCGTACAATATTTTACAAGATGGGCTGCCAACGGCTTTGCAGATAGCATAGGCCTGGTCGGGCGTACGCAGAAAAAGGTCTGGGTTGTCACTTAAAGGTTCAAGTACCATAACAATACCATGGGGTTCTAACACCTCCACCCCTTTTTTTATGGCCTCAATAACATTACCTGTTTGCACGCCTATAGGCAGGTTGCGTACAAAATCCCCTGGCACAACGGTTACCAGTTTACTGTTGAGGCGCTTTGCAATGTCAACAGCCTTGTTACAGGATGCAACAAATTTTTCCACCTGGTCTGCTTTGCCAGAAGCCAACATATTGCTATCATTGCCCAAACCCGGCTGCACAAAAACGCCCATGGCCATACCCAAGTTTGAAAGTGTGTCGCCAATTTTTATCTGCTGTTCTTCGGTGCGGCCGCTCATACCATTATCTTCAATAGACCTGAAACCGTTATCATGGGCAAATTTTATTTGCTCAATAAAATTATCTCCTGCATGGTTTTTAAACATGCCGTCATGCACCCCATAATTTAATTGAAAAGGTTTGTTGTCGGTAGTTTCGCCGGTAGCATTATTTGCTGCAAATAAATTAGTGCCGGTGGTTAACAATGCGCCGCCTGTTAAAAGGGATTGCTGCATAAATTTTCTTCTCTGCATGGTGGTATATATTTGGACGATAAATGTACCGCCATTCATTGTATAAAACCACTTTTTTAATGATAAGATATTGGCTTGCTTTTGCACTGTGTATTGCTGCTGTTAACTGCAACGGCCAGTTAAAGCGATTTGCTTTTACAGAACCCAAAATGGGCTCGCCATTTCACATCATTTTTTACTGCGGCGATAGTACAGAAGCATCCCTTCTTGCGCAGCAAAGTTTTGCTTTGGTAGATTCCTTTGTACAAATTTTTAGTGATTATATCGATACCAGCGAACTATCAAAGCTCAGTGCTTCATCGAACCAAAATGCAGTACCGGTAAATGTTTCGCCGGCAATGCTGGATATCTTAAAAGCATCAAAACTGGCATTTAATAAAAGTAACGGTGCTTTTGATATTACCATTGGCCCATTGGTAAAACTATGGCGCAAGGCCAGAAAAAGTAAAAATTTTCCCTCCCGTACAACTATTAATACAGCAAGGCAATCTACAGGGTTCAGCAAACTTATTATCGACACATCTGCCAAAAAAATAACCCTTACCCAAGCCGGTATGCAATTGGATTTAGGAGGTATTGCACAAGGCTATATTGCACAAAAAATAATTGATTTTTTACTTGGCCGCAACATCGGGCAGGCACTGGTAAATGCCAGTGGCGACATTGTTATCAGCGGTGCACCGCCAGGTACGCAGGGTTGGGTTGTTGGCATCAATGTTCCTGAAACTGCAGATGAGCTGTTGCCACAAACGCTGTTGCTGCAACATATGTCCGTTACCACATCGGGTGATGTGTACCAGTTTATGGAGCATGATGGCAAAAGATATTCGCATATTATTGACCCAAGGACCGGCTACGGTATTACCTCCCAAAAAAACGTAACAGCCATTGCTAAAGATGGTACCACGGCAGATTGGCTGGCAACTGCCTGCAGTATCCTGCCTGTAAAAAAAGCAAAAAAACTGGCCGCATCTTTACATGCTGAAATAATGGTTGCCGTATTTACGAAAGGTAAATTGGTGGTGCATACCACCAAAGGTTTTACAAAATACCTGCAGAAAAAAAATGAAAATCAATGGTGAAGTAAAAATAAAAGACAGGCCGATGTTGCAAAAAAATTTCAATAGCTGTCTTATCATTTTAAGTTTATTGCTTATCTTCCAAACTAAAGAAAGAGAACGATTGTGAAAAAAATTATTGCCATTTTTATTACCCTGGCCACCATGGCAAGTGTGTTTGCACAAGATTCCGTAACACTGTTTGCCGCCTACAAATTTTACATCCCCGGCTCTCAATTGCAATGCAAAATGGTGCCGGTAAGCGAAGGAAGTTTTGTGATGGGCGGTGATGAAAAAGATAAGAACAGGCAAACAGATGAAACACCTCAGCGAAAGGTAAGCATCGCCAATTTTTGGATGGGTGCCTTTGAAGTAACCCGTGATGAATTTGATGTTTTTTATAAAGATGAAACTACCAGCGAAAACTCAGCAGTGGATGCAGTAACAAGGCCCAGCCCGCAATACATTGATTTTAGCTTAGGCATGGGCAAAGAAGGTGGCTACCCCATCAACAGCCTTTCGCAATTTGCTGCACTTATGTATTGCCGCTGGCTGTATAACAAAACAGGTATTTTTTACCGCCTGCCTACTGAGGCAGAGTGGGAGTATGCCTGCCGGGCCGGAAGCAAGACTGTTTATTACTTTGGCAACGATGAAAAGCAACTGGATACTTATGCCTGGTATAAAAACAACAGCGGTAACAAATTTCAAAAAGTTGGATTGAAATTGCCCAATGCCTGGGGCTTGTATGATATGCTGGGCAATGTATGCGAATGGACACTGGACCATTATGATGAAAAGCGTTTGCTGAACATGCCCGACAATGCAGATAACCCAATGGCGCCGGCAGATAAGGCACGTTATCCAAAGGCCATACGTGGTGGAAGTTTTGCGGATGGTGCAGCAGGGTTAAGGGTTTCAGCAAGGGTTAAGTCTGACCCGGCCTGGAACCGCCGTGACCCACAGATACCAAAAAGTAAATGGTGGTTAACGGATGCTCCCTGGGTTGGGTTCCGCATTATGCGGCCTTTAAAACAACCCTCCCCAGAGGAGGCCGCAGGTTTTTTTAAACAATATCTTGGCAGATAAATGCTGGTTTGCCTTGGGCATTTGTTCAGGTTATCCATCAAAACAAGATGATGGTATATTCAGCATATCTGCCATCTTAAAATGTTGCATAAAATTCATCACACAAAATATAAAAACAACTATCATGAACAACGATGCTTCGCCTTTTGCCAGCCCTTCCCGAAGGGATTTTTTAAAGCAGGGCTCACTGCTTGCCGGTGGCCTTTTGGCTGCCCCTCTTTTATCACATGCCAATTATTTCTCCGGGGCAGATGATGTAATAAAAATTGCGCTGGTGGGTTGTGGCGGCCGTGGCACAGGTGCGGCAACACAGGCATTGCTGAGCAAGCAAAATGTAAAACTGGTGGCTATGGCAGATGCGTTCCGGGATAACCTGGATACCTGCTTTACAGAACTGAACAAAGAAGAAATAGCCGAATCGACAGGTGGCAGGGGCAACCTTAAAGGAAAGATTGATGTGCCGGAAGAACATAAGTTTACGGGCTTTGATGCCTATATAAAAGCCATTGCACTGGCGGATGTGGTTGTGCTGGCAACACCGCCAGGCTTTAGGCCCATACATTTTGAAGAAGCGGTTAAGCAAGGCAAACATATTTTTATGGAGAAGCCCGTGGCCACCGACCCGGCCGGTATACAAAGGGTGCTGGCTGCCGCAGCTATCGCCAAACAAAAAAAACTGAATGTGGTGGTAGGGTTGCAAAGGCATTATCAAAACAGTTACCGGGAGCTTTTTAAACGCAAAGACATGATTGGTGATATCACCAGTGCACAGGCATGGTGGAATAACGATGGTGTTTGGGTAAGGCCAAGAAAATACAACCAAACAGAAATGGAATATCAAATGCGCAACTGGTATTACTTTAACTGGCTTTGTGGCGATCATATCAACGAGCAGCATATCCACAATATTGACGCTGTAAACTGGTTTAAAGGTGGCTACCCGGTAAAGGCACAGGGCATGGGCGGCAGGCAGGTACGCAAAGGCAAAGACCATGGTGAAATTTTCGATCACCACTATGTTGAATTTACCTATGCTGATGGCAGCATTCTCAACAGCCAGTGCAGGCATATACCCGGCACTATGAGCAAAGTAGATGAACTGTTTATTGGCACCAAAGGAAAAATACAAGCCGGTGCAGCCAACATAACAGACCATAAAGGAAAGGTGTTATACCAGTTTGATAAGGCCACAGAAAACAACCCTTATCAAACAGAACATGATGAACTGTTTGCTGCAATTGCAAAAGGGGAATACAAATTTGCCGATGCAGATAATGGCGCCAAAAGTACTATGACTTCTATCCTTGGCCGCATGGCAACCTACAGCGGGCAAATGGTTGACTGGGACAAAGCGATCAACAGCGGCATTGACATTCACCCCAAAATATACGACTGGAATGCACTGCCGCCAATTGTACCAAACGCAGATGGGTACTACCCCATAGCTATACCAGGCGTAACAAAATTTGTATAACTTCTAACTACTAAAAATGAAAAAAATATTATTGTCCCTGTTAATTTTATTCGCCTGTATGTACAGTTTTGCGCAAGGCAAAACTGTGGAAGGCCTTTCTATACAAAGTAAAATATTAGGCAAAGCGGTTAAGTATGCAGTCTACCTTCCCGCCGGTTACGAAACATCGCAGCGCAAGTATCCTGTGCTGTATTTATTGCATGGCTACTCCGATGATGAAACCGGTTGGGTACAGTTTGGTGAGGTGCAAAAAATTACCAACGAAACCATTGCAAAAGGCGATGCAACAGACATAATTATTGCCATGCCGGATGCCGGGGTATCCTGGTATATTAATGATGCTGGTGGTAAAGTACGGTTTGAAGATTTCTTTGTGCAGGAGTTTATTCCGGCGATAGATTCTTTATACAAAACCAGGAACAAGCGGGAATACAGGGCCGTTGCAGGCTTATCAATGGGCGGCTATGGTTCCTTAATTTATGGTATGAAGCACCCTGATTTATTTGCAGCCTGTGCACCGTTAAGTGCTGCTGTGTGGAACGATGAACACATTACAGGCCTGCCCCAGGCAGACTGGATGAACTATAAATTTAATGAGCTTTTTGGCAGCAGCCAGGAAGGAAAAAAACGCCTTACCGAAACCTGGTACAAAAACTCTATTTTAAACATTGCAGCAACCACGCCAGTTGAAAAGCTAAACCAGGTAAGGTTTTACATCGATTGCGGAGACGATGATTTTTTAATAAAAGGCAATATGGAACTGCATGCGTTGTTAACCGACAGAAAGGTGAAGCATGAATTTAGGGTAAGGGATGGTGCACATAACTGGCCATACTGGAGAAGCGCTTTACCAGAAGTTTTAAAGTTTGTTACGGAGGGTTTTCACCGGTGAGTTGATATTCATTTTGAGAAAGTAAACCGCTTACCCCTGCCCGCTTACTTCAAAAGATTTGCGGTATTGTGATGGGGTCATTTTTTTTAGCTGCTTAAATTGTTTGCTGAAGTGTGCCCAACTGTTGTAGCCGCTTTCATAACAAATTTCCATAACGGCTTTGTTGGTGCCGGTTAATAGTTTACAGGCATGGCTTATGCGCAGGTCTTGTATAAAACCGAAGTACGTTTTTTTAATATTCTTTTTAAAAAACCGGCAAAAAGCAGGTATACTCATAGCCGCAACATCGGCAACCTGTCGCAGGGTTACGGGGGTAAGGTAGCGCTTAAAAGAAAAGTCAATTATCTTTTCAATGGCCGGGTTTACATTGCTGTTGTTGGAAGTAAAATTTTGGGTAAGGATGATAAAGAATGTGGTGGTGCTTATTTTTTGCAGGCATTGCAACAACAGCCCCATCCGCTGAAAGCCCTTTAGCTGCTGCATCTCCAGCATAGCTGTCGTAATTTCTTTTTTTATTTTAGGCAGCAGTTGTATGCCATCATTTTTCAACAACAACTGATGTATGCCTGCAAGTTCCGGCAACTGCAAAAAATCTTCTCCAAAAATAATTGGCTTAAAATGTACCACAACACAGCAGCCTGTCATTTTGTGGTGCTGTTTTTTAAACCAATGCGGAAGGTTGCCTGCCAAAAAATACATATCGCCTGGCTTATAGCCACCAATGTAATCGCCAATCATAACAGTACCATGCCCTTCGGTAATCAGAATCAGTTCACATTCTTCATGCCGGTGCCAGTTGGTTTCAAAATCCGGTGTACGGTATTGTCTGCACGCAAAAGACTGGTCTTCCTCCAGGTAAATTTTTTGGATAAGGGTTTTCATCTTTGTTCCGTTTGCTGCTATCTTATCAATTATTTGTGACAAAAATAATTATAACTGATAAGATAGTATATTTTATTTGTAAGATAGCAGTTGCATACCCCTGTAAAAATATAAACCTTTATGCCATAGAAAACGATTGTAGAACGGTTTCCTTTAAAAAAGCTATATGTTATTATTAGGTATCGATGTTGGCACTTCTTCTATAAAAGTTGCCATAACAGATGTGGATACGCAGCAGTGCATTGCCACAGCACAGTATCCGGAAACGGAAGTTGAAATTATCTCCCTGCAAAAAGGATGGGCTGAACAAAGCCCTGATATGTGGTGGCAAAATGTACAGCAGGCCATTCTTAAAGCCAATGCCAGCGGGCTTTACAACCCAAAAAATATTATTGCCATTGGTATTGCTTACCAAATGCACGGCCTGGTTTGTGTTGATAAAAACCAGCACGCATTAAGGGACAGTATTATTTGGTGCGACAGCCGTGCAGTTACTTTAGGCAATGAAGCCTTTGATGCTATAGGCCACCAGAAATGCCTGCAACACCTGTTAAACTCACCCGGCAATTTTACCGCTGCAAAACTTGCCTGGGTAAAACAACAGGAACCGGCACTGTATGCTAAAATTGATAAGGTGATGCTGCCCGGGGATTATATTGCGATGAAACTTACAGGGCAGGCAACCACAAGTATCTCTGCTTTAAGCGAAGGCATTTTTTGGGATTTTAAGGAACAGCAGTTATCTAAAGATGTGTTCAATTTTTTTGGGTTGGATGAATCGGTTATACCCACAATAAAAGAAGTATTTACAGAACATGGCAGGGTTGAAGCCGCAATTGCAGAAGTATTGTCTTTAACGGCAGGCATACCGGTATCTTATAAATCTGGCGACCAGCCCAATAACGCCTTATCCCTAAATGTGCTGGAACCCGGCGAAGTAGCCGCCACTGCTGGCACTTCCGGGGTAATATATGGCGTAAGCGATCAGCTTGTGTACGATAAGCAAAGCAGGATAAACAGTTTTGCCCATGTAAATTTTACAGAAGAAATAAAAAGGATTGGGGTGCTGCTGTGCATTAATGGTACCGGCATTTTAAACAGTTGGATAAAAAAGATTTGTGGGGATAGTTTTTCTTACCAGCAAATGAATGTTGCGGCTTCTGTTGTGGGGCCTGGCAGCAATGGCTTGTACATGCTTCCATTTGGCAATGGCGCAGAAAGGATGCTGGAAAATAAAATGGTACAATGCCACATGCACAATATTGATTTTAATATACATGGTACAGCCCATTTATACAGGGCCGCCCAGGAAGGTATTGCGTTTGCATTTCGCTATGGCCTGGATATTATGCGGGAGAATGGCATGCAACCTTCGGTTATACGTGCTGGTAAGGCCAACATGTTTTTAAGCGATGTGTTTACGCATAGTTTTGTAAATGCTACCAACGTGCCGGTTGAATTGTATGAAAGTGATGGCAGTGTGGGCGCCGCAAGGGGTGCTGGTATTGGCGCAAGGTGCTATGCCACTGCAAAGGAAGCTTTTACCAACGCTACACCACTTCATTTAGTAACACCTTCAAAGGCTGGGTTATATGATGAATTGTATGGCGGCTGGAAAGCTTTGCTCACCAAATCCTTGTCTTCAGAAGGTTAATGTACTTTACCATTGCTAAACCTTATCTAACTAAACATAAATAAGTAAGGTGCCTTACGGAATATAGGCTTGTATT
This sequence comes from Ferruginibacter sp., assembly GCA_965249755.1. Lineage (GTDB taxonomy): Bacteria > Bacteroidota > Bacteroidia > Chitinophagales > Chitinophagaceae > Ferruginibacter. The sequence continues at coordinate 3,545,735 of CBDFMT010000004.1, read as the reverse complement.
TTCTAAAAAACAAAATAAACGATATGTCAGTAGTAACAGGAAACAAAGAATTTTTTAAAGGCATCGGCCCCGTAAAATACGAGGGCACAGAAAGTGATAACCCCTTTGCATACCACTGGTATGATGAGAACAAAATAGTGGCCGGTAAACCGATGAAAGAATACCTGAGGTTTGCCTGCGCTTACTGGCACTCATTTGTAGGCAATGGCGGCGACCCGTTTGGAGAGGCTACACACCTGCACCCATGGAATGAAAAAGCTGATGCTGTTGAAAGGGCGAAAGATAAGGCAGATGCGGCTTTTGAGTTTATTACCAAGTTGGGCATGCCATACTATTGTTTTCATGATGTGGATGTGGTTGACTATACCAATGATGTGGCAGACAATGAAAAAAGGTTGCAGGCAATAACCGCCTATTTAAAAGAGAAGCAAACTGCAAGTGGTGTAAAACTTTTATGGGGCACAGCCAATTTATTCAGCAACAGAAGGTATATGAACGGGGCATCCACCAACCCGGATTTTCATGTGCTGGCACATGGTGGCGCACAGGTAAAAGCCGCACTGGATGCAACTATGGCGCTTGGTGGAGAGAATTATGTTTTTTGGGGTGGCCGTGAGGGGTACATGAGTTTGCTGAACACCAACATGAAAAGAGAAAAAGAACACCTTGCCCGCTTTTTAACCGTAGCCAAAGATTATGCAAGGGCCAATGGTTTTAAAGGCACTTTTTTTATAGAACCAAAACCATGTGAGCCCAGCAAGCACCAGTATGATTATGATTGTGAAACAGTGATCGGATTTTTACGGCAATATGATTTGCTGAACGATTTTAAAATTAACATTGAAGTAAACCATGCCACACTCGCAGGCCATACGTTTACGCATGAACTGCAGGTAGCTGCCGATGCTGGCATGCTGGGCAGTATGGACGCCAACAGGGGCGATTATCAAAACGGTTGGGATACTGACCAGTTTCCCAATAATATTAATGAGCTTGTTGAAGCAATGCTGATCATTATAGAAGCCGGCGGCTTTGCTGGCGGAGGTATAAATTTTGATGCTAAAATCCGCCGGAACTCTACTGACCCGGCAGACCTTTTTCATGCACATATCGGAGGTATGGACACCTTTGCAAGGGCATTGATTGTGGCGGATAATATCTTAAACAAATCTGATTATAAAAAGATAAGGGAAAACCGTTACTCAAGCTTTGATAGTGGCCAGGGTGCTGCGTTTGAAGCCGGTAAGGTTACGCTGGAAAACCTGCGTGATTTTGCGCTGACCAACGGCGAACCAAAGACCATCAGCGGCCAGCAAGAATATTTAGAAAACCTTATCAACCGGTTTATTTAGAACTATCTATTTTTAAGTACAGCAAATTAAAAAACCGTATCGCCAATTGGATACGGTTTTTTGTTTTAACAAGTTTCAATACTCCGCTAACTGATAGTCCAGGTTTCGTTACCCCTTAATAATTTATCTAAATCGCCTTTGCCCCTTTTGGAGATTACCTCTTCTATCTGCATGGCCATTCCATCTTCGTAACATGCCCTTTGCGTTTGGTAAAAAACACCAAAAGGCCTTGGCAAATGCCCGGCAAGTTTTGGGTCATCAAACATGCGGACCAATATCTGCGCCTTATAAAAATCTGTTTCATCATGCACCCATAAATCACTTTCGCTATGGTTGCCTTCGCCCACCTCTACCACAACAGGTTTAAATCCATCCAGCTTTATACCTTTGTTTCTGGTTGCCCCAAATACAAGCGGCTGGCCTTGTTCAAGAAATAATACTTCTTCCGGCTTGCTGCTTTTCTCGGTAAAAATTTCAAAAGCCCCATCATTAAAAATATTGCAATTTTGATAAATTTCTAAGAAAGAGGAACCCTTGTGTGCCTGTGCCCTCAGCAACATTGCCTGCAAATGTTTTGGGTCACGGTCCATCGTCCTTGCTATAAAACTTGCATCTGCACCCATGGCCAGGGCAAGTGGGTTAAAAGGATGATCTATACTGCCAAACGGGGTTGATTTGGTAATTTTATTTTCTTCTGATGTAGGGGAATACTGGCCCTTGGTTAAGCCATAAATCTGGTTATTGAAAAGCAAAATATTTACATCAAAATTCCTTCTTAATAAATGAATGGTGTGGTTGCCGCCGATACTTAACCCATCACCATCACCGGTTACAATCCAAACGCTCAGCTCTGGCCTTGCAGCTTTTAAACCACTTGCCACGGCGGTTGCCCGGCCGTGTATGCTGTGCATGCCATAAGTGTTCATGTAATATGGAAAGCGGCTGCTGCAACCGATGCCACTTATAATAACAATGTTTTCTTTTGGTATACCCAGGGACGGCATTACTTTTTGCACCTGTGCAAGTATAGAGTAATCGCCACAACCGGGGCACCAGCGTACTTCCTGGTCGGTGGCAAAGTCTTTTGCAGTTAAACCTTTTTGCGGTGCAACGGTTGCTGTATCACTCATATCACATTTTATTAAGGCTGCAAAGTTACTAATTGATGGCAAGAAAGAGAAACAAAAAACATCTGCAGCACAGCGTTATTACCTAAGCTTATTTATTAAAACCTTCAGGATATTTAACAGGTAGTGTTATTTAAAGCTGCGTATAGTTGCATGATATTGGTTTACTTTTTCGATCTTTACTTATACCATTTTACCTTTACATTTGAATTATCTTCGAAATATGAAAAGAAACCCAATGCTGTTTTTATTTGTTTTTTGGTGCAGTACTGTATTTGGGCAAAAGCAATTATTTCACTTGTATAAGGATTCAACAGGGCTTGCAAAAGATGCCAATGCAATGGCCGTTTCTTTTTTTGACAGGGTAAGGCAGGCTGATAAAACATTAGGTATTGCCCCCGTTTTTGTTATTGGTGCTACCGCTATACCAGATACTTATCTTCCGCAGAAAAATACCATAAATATTGCTTTATGGAAATCGCTTGATGCTGCCCAAAAAAACGCATTTGATCATTTTTATGGCAAAGAAGCAGCAGCCACCAAAGCGTTTGAATTGTTTGCTAATGGCTTTAATATCATCAGGGACTTAGGCCGTTCAGTTCAATTCGCAAGGGAAAAAGGAAGTACTAAAAAATTTGAAAGTGATTACTTTGCCAACACCCTGGCGGTTCTTTTTTTAAGGGCATCGGGAGAAAGCAGGCAACTGGATGAATGCTATAAGTACGTCCGGAAAATGCTCGTTAAAATTCCTGACCCGGTACCCCCGGGAGAAAATACAGAGGACTACTATAATAAAAATTATGCAGCAATTGTGCGTAACCCTTGCGGGGATACTTACTATCAGTTTAGCCAGTTTGTAAAAATTTATGAAGATAAATCCCTGCCAGGTTTTGATGCTTTTATAAAAAATTATTCTGTGAGATAAGTATTCTGCCGCACATAAATACTTTTAGTTTTCACCTGCTGCCTTGCACCCATTCAAAAAATCATTTACGCCTGCCACTATCTTGTTTGCCATTTGCTCCTGAAAATTTTCATCAAGGATTTTTGCCTCTTCATCAAGGTTGCTCAGGAAGACTGTTTCAATAAGTGCATTAGGATATTCTGTTGGGCTATTAAGCATAAAGTTAAACGAACCCGTGTTGCCGTATTCCCTTAAACCCAGTTCCAGCATACGTTTGTAAATATCAACACTCAAATCCCTAAAGCCAATATAACGGTAATAGGTACTTGTGCCGCTGCTGCGGAAAGGGTCATCAGATGAGTTCAGGTGAATGCTCAGTAATAAGTCGGGCAAACTATCCCGGTAAAAAAGAATGCGTTCTTTATTATCAAAAAACTGTTCTTTGGTCCGTGTCATAATTACTTTTGCCCCTTCCTTTTCCAATGCTTGCCGCAGCTTTAAAGCAATGGAAAGCGTAACCTCTTTTTCATAAATGCCGGTAGCGCCAACGCCACCATTGTTGGTGCCGCCATGCCCTGCATCAACTGCTATTACCAAAGCTTTAAGGGATAAATTTTCGGGCTGGTGTTTTATCTTAATAATGAGCGAATTACCATCATAGTATACCAGGTGCCCCCAATGCTGCGGGTGTTTCAGTGAGATGGTTATCCTGAAAATATCATCTTCCACCTGCTCATAATCCACCTTCTTTATTTCTTTTACGGTAAGCAGTTGGGTTATCCAATTGGTGTTGTTGGTAGCCCCAAAAATATCCACCACAATGGTGGATGGGTTAGTTAACTGAAAGGACTGATAGGGCAGCCGGGTAAACAAACCAACCTTTACATAATCGTATTTATCATCTCCATAAATATTCCATTTATCTGTTAACGATTCTGGCGTAAAGGTTCCCTTGGGCATCAGGTTTACCAACTCTTCGGGTATGTAGGCTGTCCTGGTTTTGGATAACTGCACCCTGAAGTGTGTACCCACTTTTCCTGTAATTTTCAACAGAATGTTACTGTCGATATATCCGATTTTTGCGCCACCCAACCTGTCTTCACCCAAGCCATATTCCAGGTGTGCCAGCCTGCCTTTTGTGATGGCTACTTCAGATGCAAAAGGCGACATTACAGAAAAGCTTTGACGTGTTATTTTGGAAATACTTTTATTGAAGGAATCTGTAATGGTAACCGGCATTTTCAACATGGCAAAACTGTCTGTGGCCTTTACAACATACTCCCCCTGGTAAATGCCCGGCATTCCTTTGGTGTTTGCTAATGGAAGCTCATAAAGCCTGGTATCATTAAATGTTTTAACTACGCAATGGGTAAGTGCTTTAACCCTGAATTTAATTTTATCACCGGGCAAAACAACCAGGTTGCCTTCGGGATAAGCATCAATAGTTTCTATATCCAGCACCTTTACCGGCCCTTCAGGTTTTACCGGGATGAAGGAATAATTAATTTTTTTTGAAATGCTTTTGCCAGCCGAAGTTGCAACAATAATAAAACTGGTGTCGCCGGTGTGTAAGTTAAGTTCTGCGGCAAAAGCCCCGGTAGCATAGGTTTTGCAGGGTAGTTTATTAATTGCAACAATACATGTTTTACAAGTGCTGCCGATGATGAAATTTTTTGGCCCGGTAACAACAACTGCTTCTTTATAGGGTTGCACCAGCTTGATAAAGGGCTTATCATTCGTTTGGGAAAAAATGCTTGTACTGATGAAGCATAAAACGACTATTCCGATTTTTGTCACTATTTGTATTTTTTAAATGATACCAAAAATAATGCTTTAAGCTTGGGTAAATTTGCTGGTGGCCTAAATTATGATGCCTGTTTTTTTACTTAAAAAGATAAAGCAGTTGCCTTAAGGCCAATAACAAAACCGATATTTATGGTTCAATAAAAAAGCCAGCCCTTTAACGGACCAGCTTTTGTTTATCTTAATAACTTATCTATTTACCACGGATATTTATTTTCAGCCACAAGCTTTTCTGCGATATGCCTTCTGGCATCTTTGCTGTTAAAAGGTGCTGTTTTTGTAAAACGTTTTAAGCCCAGCAACATCATCCTTTGTTCATCGCCTTCGGCAAATCCATTAACAGCTTCTTTGCCCGCTTTGTTTACTTTGTCAACGGCATCGTTCAAGTTGCACCTCATCATATCAACCTGCACTTTACAGTTTTCCTCACCCATTTTATCGGCCATTTTTATAACCCTTAGCACTGTACTTTCCGCAACAAATGTTTCAATGGCCATATCTGCAATGTTCATTAATATTTCCTGCTCGTCAGATATTTTCATCATCAGTTTTTGCACTGCCGCACCTGCCACCATCAGTATCGCCTTCTTCATGTTCACTATACTTTTTTTCTCAGCAGCAAAAGCGGTTTCGTCTTCGTTGCCAAATTCTGGTATGCTCATCAACTCTTTGGATACGGCCATTGCAGGCCCCATTAAATCAAGCTTTCCCTTCATTGCCCTTTTAAGGATCATATCCACAGTAAGCAAACGGTTTATTTCATTAGTGCCTTCGTAAATACGGTTAATGCGGCTGTCACGGTATGCTTTGCTGATAATGTATTCATCACTAAAACCATTGCCACCATGTATTTGCACACCTTCGTCAACAACATAATCCAACACTTCGCTGCCATGTACTTTTAGTATGGCGCACTCCACTGCAAACTCTTCAGCAGCACCTAACACAGCCTCATTAAACTGATGGCCGCTTTCTGCCAGTTCTTTTTCTTTATCATCAATCCATTTGCTGGTGCGGTACAATGCACTTTCGCTGGCAAAAATCTTAATGGCAGATTCAGCAAGTTTAAATTTGATAGCCCCAAAATTGGCTATAGCTGTTTTAAACTGCTCCCTTGTTTTTGCGTATTCAATGGTAGTTTGCAAAGCGATTTTTGATGCCCCGATAGCAGCCGCACATAGTTTTAACCTGCCGATATTTAAAATATTAAAAGCAATGATATGCCCTTTGCCAACTTCACCCAGCAGGTTTTCGACAGGCACTTTACAATCCTGAAAATAGAGTTGCACAGTTGATGAACCTTTAATGCCCATCTTGTGTTCTTCAGGTCCTTGGGTAAAACCTTCAAAGCCCCGTTCTATAATAAATGTTGAAAATTTATCGCCATCAACTTTTGCAAATACGGTGTATACATCCGCAAAGCCGCCATTGGTAATCCAGCATTTTTGTCCGTTTAAAATATAATGCTTCCCATCTGCAGAAAGTATGGCAGTAGTTTTTGCACCAAGGGCATCACTTCCGCTATTGGGCTCGGTTAAACCGTAGGCACCCTTCCACTCGCCGGAGGCAAGTTTAGGGATATACTTTTCCTTTTGGGTATCCGTACCAAAGTAAAGAATAGGCAACGTGCCAATACCCGTATGTGCCGCAACCGCAACACTAAAAGAATAGCCTCCGCCAAGCCCTTCATTAACCAGGGTTGATGTGATAAAATCTTTTCCAAGGCCACCCATCTCTTCGGGTATGGCAGCACCAAGCAAACCCTGCCCGCCGGCTTTTAATAAAAGCGATGGCATTAAACCGGGTTCCAGTTTATCTATCCTTTCAATGATGGGATGTATTTCAGTTTCCAAAAACTGAAGGCACATTTCCTTCACCATTATTTGCTCTTCATTAAAATCTTCAGGGGCAAATGATTCAAAAGCGTTGTTTTCTTTAATTAACCACTCACCGCCTTTAAGGCTGGTAGCAGCAGGAGCTGATGTGTTCATCGTTTTATTTTTAATGCTGTAAAAACTAAAGGTTTATATACTGACTACTGGTTTGCTTTTTATGTGCATCAGGCAATTAAGGCGCCTGCCGCAAGGTTATCATACACTTTTTGTAACACCATTTTTGCAGTTTCAATCTCTTCTGTGGTTACACCTTCAAGCGCTTCATTTAATGTTTGGCTGGCAAGGTTCATGGTTTGTTCCTGCAACTCAACTGCTTCCTTGCTCAGGTAAATCATGTTAATGCGCCGGTCATCTTTATTGGCCACACGCTTTACCAATTTAAGTTTTTCAAGATTGTCAACCAGCCTTGTAATGCTTGGCTTATCCCTGAAAGTTGCTTCGCATAACTGTTGCTGGCTAAGGCCATCCTGTTTCCACAAATGGTATAATACACTCCATTGTTCAATGGTTATTTCTACATTGGCATCTTTAAAATTTTTCTGTAACCTCCTCGCAATGGCAGTGCTTGCCTTGCCGGTAATAAAGCTGTAAAGCTCGCCCTTCTTAAATTGGTTGTTTGGCATATAGTTGTTTAAGCAACTATATAAAGATATAGTTTTGGTTTGAATTTTTAAAATTATTTTTGGCCGCTTCCAGGTTGCGTTGCAAGAGAAGATATTGCAGCAGAAGTTGGGAAGAATAATAAATATTGATGTAGAAAAACAATGGTATACCTGATTATTTTAATGATAATATTGTTTGTGTGTTATACAATGCTCATTATTTATTACCGGTATTGCTGGGTATCTTTCCCAATATTTAAAGTCCCGTCCAACCCCATTCTTAAAACGAAAATATCTGTTATAATCCCTGCCAGAAATGAAGAACAAAATATAGCAAAGTGCCTAAACAGCCTTATTGCACAATCTTACCCAAAACGCCTTTTTGAGGTATTGGTGGTAGATGATTTTTCAACAGACAAGACAACGGAAATGGTATTGGCACAAAAAGACAATGGGATAAAACTTATTTTACTAAAAGATTTTGCAGGTGATGAAAATTTAAACTCTTATAAAAAAAAAGCAATAGCAATAGCAATAGCACAGGCTACCGGCGATTTAATAGTTACCACAGATGCAGATTGCACAGCAAGAAAAGATTGGCTGCTAACCATTGCTGCATTGTATGAAAAAGATAAGCCAGCATTTATAGCTGCCCCTGTTGCCATCAAAAGCGACCATCGTTTTTTATCGGTTTTTCAGGCACTTGATTTTATGGCATTACAGGGAATAACCGGGGCATCTGTTTACAAAAAGAAACATAGTATGTGTAACGGCGCAAACCTGGCCTATGAAAAAAAGGCTTTTTATGAAGTAGATGGTTTTAAGAATATAGATACAATTGCAAGTGGGGATGATATGCTGCTGATGCATAAAATATACAAGCGTTACCCGGATAGGGTTTTGTTTTTAAAATCGAAAGAAGCTATTGTAACAACACTGCCGGCACAATCTGTAAAAGATTTTATCAACCAGCGCATAAGGTGGGCAAGCAAGGCTGATAAATATGATGACAAGCGGATATTTGCGGTACTGCTCCTGGTGTATTGTTTCAACTTTTTATTGACAGTGTTACCGGTTATTTTTATTTTTAATGATATACCAATTTTGATATCCGGGGTTTCTGTTCCTAAAATCATTTGCTGGTTATTGGTGTTGGTTTTTAAAACAATTATTGAGATTTATTTTCTTATACCGGTAGCCAGGTTTTTTGGGACAAAGAAGATGTTATGGTTATTTCCAATTGCCCAGCCTTTACATATTTTATATACTGTTGTTGCAGGATGGTTGGGTAAATTTGGCACGTATGAGTGGAAAGGCAGACAGGTAAAATAGCGAAATCATTTTCAAAACAGTTCAAGCAGTTGAGGATATTTATGCAGCAAGATTATTCATTTAATAAACAAATCTGGTTTCGCCTGAAGAAAAACAAGAGCGCTGTTTTTGGACTTGTAGTGATCATAGCTGCTATTTTTGTTTCCTTTTTTGGGTATTATGTAGCACCCGATACTTCGCCGGATGCAGATTTGCAAACGGTAGAAATACAGGCAAAAAGGCCAGGGTACAGCCAGCTTTTCTTAAAGGTCCCCGAAAATAGAAACGCAGGCACAAACTGGTTCAACCGGTTGCTTAGCGGTGAGGCAGAACATTACCGTTATGTGCCAATTGCCGGTTACCAGGTAAAAGGCGATCTTATTATTATTAAAAAATTTATTGATGAAGATACCAGCATGCTCCAAACTTATCCGCTACAGCAGCTTAATAAAAAGCCAGAAAAAGTTATAACAGAAAATATCGTTACAAAAAAATATTACCTCGGGACCGACAAGTTTGGCCGTGACATTTTAAGCAGGTTAATTATTGGTACCAGGGTAAGTTTGGCTGTTGGCCTTATTGCGGTCATCATTTCTTTAAGCGTGGGCATTTGTTTGGGTGCATTGGCTGGCTACTACCGGGGCTGGATTGATGAAGTAATTACCTGGCTGATAAATGTTACATGGAGCATTCCAACATTGCTGCTTGTTTTTGCTATTACACTTGCACTGGGTAAAGGCTTTTGGCAAATATTTATTGCGGTTGGCCTTACCATGTGGATTAGCGTTGCCCGGCTTGTTCGTGGGCAAATCTTAGCCTTAAAAGAAATGGAATATATACAGGCGGCCCAAGTATTGGGTTTAAAAGATAGCCGGATTATAATTAAACATATTCTGCCTAACATCCTTGGCCCTTTGCTGGTGATAACCGCAGGCAACTTTGCAACGGCTATTATTATTGAAGCAGGGTTAAGCTTTTTGGGAATTGGTGTGCAGCCCCCGCAACCAAGCTGGGGCCTGATGATTAAAGAGAATTACAACTTTATTATTACGCACAATGCTATTCTTGCGCTAATACCGGGCTTTGCTATAATGCTGCTGGTACTGGCTTTTAACCTGTTGGGAAATGGCCTAAGGGATGCGGTGGATGTAAGGGCTACCGGATAGTTATTTATTTTCTGATGGAGATACCTGAACATTCCGGTTAAAGCCTTCTTCAAGGGAGATGAAAGTTTCTGTCCTGTCTATACCTTTAATTTTTTGCAGCCCGTCATGCAAAACAAACCGGAGCTCAGAAATATCCTTGCAAACAATTTCTATAAACATGCTGTAATTTCCGGTTATGTAATTGAGCCTTACTATTTCGGGGATGTTCATTAGTTCTTTAGCAACTGTATCATATAGCGAACTTTTCTCCAGGTAAATTCCAACGAAAGCGGTAATATCATAACCAAGTTGCTTAATGTCAACATTTAGTTTGGTACCTTTAACAATTCCAAACTCTTGCAACTTTTTTATGCGAACATGGATGGTCCCACCACTTACAAATAACTTCTTCCCTAATTCGGCGTAAGATATTTCTGCGGTCTCCATCATTTCATGAATTATCTGCAAATCAAGTTTGTCAAGATTTAATTTAGCTGCCATTTTTTATTTTAATTTTCGTATTTATTCAAATATATATCTTTATACTTAAAGGATATCTATTTTTTTAAAAAAAAGTCTACAATATATTCAATACAAACGCATTTTTTTATAGATTTGCATTTGATAAAAGATTGTGGGGTGATGAAATTTTTGGCAGACATGCCCTCTTGTCTCGGGGGTGGAGGTAACAGGATAAATATAACATAGAGCCGTTTTAATAGCAATATTAATTCGACCAGGGTCGACCACTCAACTTTGTGTTACAACTAACTGCTCCGTGGAGGTTCGATCCCTCCCCCTACAGCTTACATAAAAGCCCTGATGTTCGTAAAGAATTTCAGGGCTTTTTCTTTGCTTTAATCTTTTATAAATGAAACGTGCTGTTCATGGCTTTAAACATTCCTTTGGTACTCCAGGTGCCAGGCACAATCATCCTGCGTACAGTATACAATGGTAATCCAGTATCTTGTTTGGCAGATAATTGAAAAGCCATTTTAATATTATGCTGTTGCAGGGCAGGCAAAGCACCAGCATTCCATAAGCCATAAGGATAGGCAAAGTAGTCAACCCCTTTTCCCGTAATGGTTTCTAACCTTTTTCTGGCTTCATCCAATTGCTTTACCCAATCTGGCTCAGTGTATTCTGTAACCTTGTGGTGGTCCCACGTGTGGGATGCGACTGTGTTTCCATCATCAGACAACTCTTTAATCTGATCGCTGCTCATGTACCTGGGTTTTCCAATAGCGATGTTCATTATAAAAAAAACACCTTTAAAATTATGCTTCTTCATTTCTGTTGCACCAATGGTGTATTGCTCAAGATCGGTATCATCAAAAGTGAGCATTACAGGTTTGTCCGGTAATGGCCCCCCGGTAGTTAAATAGGCATATAATTGGTCTGGTAAGATGGTGGTGTATCCGCTGTCTGCAAGGGCCTTCATCTGTTCTGCAAACAAAACCGGCGATAAAGAAAGGTCCCCGATATTTGAATTTTTGATGTGGTGGTAACACAGTACCGGTACTTGCTTTTTTGCTAAAATACCAGCGGCATCTGCAAACGGTGCTATAGGTTTTTTTGCAGTGTCCTGTGTAGGTTTAGGCGGTTCTGTACTGTCTTTCTTTGGGGCTGCAGGTTGGTTATTGCATGCAAAGGCCGCCATGATAAGGCAGGCAAAAAGAATATTTTTCATTATAAAAAGGTATTGGCTTATTGAAACTGAATGTAACTTGGTTTGGGGGTAAGTTTTAAAAGTTCTTCCGGGGTAAACATACCGTCTTTATCCTTACGGGTATCATTTTTATAGAAGAGTTTAAACCCGGTAAACTCTACCGGTTCTTTTTTTATGTACCGCAGGTAAGTTGAATTTTTAAGGATTTTATCGCCCCACCCATCCATGTCCATCACAATTTGAACTTCCGGCACTTTTTTAATCCTTGTATAATCTGTTACCATACCCTGGGTAAAACGGTGCACCATTAAAATTTTAGGGGGAAGGTTATTTTTTCTAACAACATCAGCTAAAAAATCAACAGCATCATTAATATCGTCGGCATTAAAAGTACCTATTCTTGTTCCTGGTGTTTCGCCGTGTTTCATCGAAAACTCCGGATCAATCCCAAGATGGACATCAGGTAATTTAAGGTATTGCTCCAGTACAGCTACTTCATCTTTTACGGTACTTGCACCTACCTGGATATCAAGAAAAGCAATGCCTTTTATTTCCCTGGTCCATTTAACAATGGTGTCAATTTGATGAAAAGGCATACGCATACGGTGTTTGCCATCTTTGCCAGCAGCACCCTGGGCTGTTACTGCAATATAATGTAAGCAGGGCATCACCGGCATAGATGGATCTGCAGCTTTCCATTTGGCAATTTCCTCATCCAGTTTTTTAAGCATCTCATCTTTAGGTAGTTCGCCTAAGATGCCCATTTTTTTAGAATACAGATTGCCGTAAAAAGCTACAATCCTGTTATAAGGCAACAGCGCACCCGCAAGTGGGTAAGCAAATTTTTGGGGCCATTTCCCGGTGGTATCGCTGTTCCCTAAATTGGTCATTTGTTTATTGAACAACACCGTATCTAACGGAAGTGCAGCAATACCAGAAGGCGAATTGACAAGGGCAACTTCCTTTTTTAAAAGTGCAGAGTCGGCCGCAGGGCTGTTTTGTTTTGCATTGGTATTATCACAACCAGAAAAAACATTAGCAAGTAATAAGAGGACAGAAGCAGGCAGCAGTGAATTTTTGTTCATGTTTTTGGATATAAGATGTATTACTGTAAACGTAAAAACACCTGTTTATTGTAAAGAGATGCGCAAATGTAGATATCTTTTATACAGCGGAATAAAGAAACGGAAAAGCACAAAAAAATCCCGCAAGTTTAGTTGCGGGACAATCGTAATTATATTCGCTTATGCTACTTCAGTCTTCATCATTTTCGATACTTTTTTCCTTTCATCTTCATCAAGGATAACCTTGCGCATGCGGATATTTTTTGGTGTTACTTCAATGCACTCATCTTGCTGAATGTATTCCATACATTCTTCTAAAGTAAACTGCCTTTTAGGTATCACACGAACAGAATCGTCTGTACCACTTGCACGCATGTTTGTCAATTGTTTCTTTTCCACAACGTTTACAACAAGGTCGCCGGGTTTGGTACTTTCGCCAATTACCTGGCCTACATAAATTTCATCTGATGTGTCTATAAAAAAAGAGCCCCTGTCCTGTAATTTATCAATAGAATAACCTGTAGGAAAACCTGCATTTTTTGCAAGCATAACCCCATTGTTACGCCCCGGGATGGGGCCTTTCCATGGTTTATATTCGCTAAAGCGATGTGCCATAACAGCCTCGCCGGCAGTATTGGTAAGCATTTGGGAACGCAGGCCCAATAAGCCCCTCGAAGGAATATCAAACTCAAGGTGCTGCATTTCGCCTTTACTTTCCATTACCAGCATTTCACCTTTACGCTGCGTAACCAAATCAATTACTTTACCACTAAATTCCCCGGGAACATCTACCACCAAAACCTCGTATGGTTCATTTTTCTTTCCATCAATTTCTTTAGTTAAAACCTGTGGCTGCCCAACGGTTAATTCATATCCTTCCCTGCGCATGGTTTCAATCAATACACTTAAATGCAAAATACCACGGCCATAAACCATAAAGCTGTCTGCACTATCTGTTGGCTGCACACGCAACGCAAGGTTTTTCTCCAGCTCTTTTTCTAACCTGTCCCGTAAATGCCGGCTGGTAACAAATTTACCATCACGTCCAAAAAAAGGAGAGTTGTTGATGCTGAATTGCATGTTCATTGTAGGCTCATCAATACTGGTAATTGGTAACGCTTCCGGATTTTCAAAATCGGCAATTGTTTCACCAATATTAAAACCTTCAATACCCACAACAGCACAAATATCGCCTGCGCTAACTTCAGACACTTTCTTTTTGCCAAGGCCTTCAAATATGTATAATTCTTTAACACGGCTCTTTACAACACTTCCATCAGTTTTCATCAGGTTAACCGGCTGTGCTTCTTTTATAGTACCCCTGGCAATCCTTCCAACGGCAATCCTGCCTAAGAAGGAAGAGTAGTCTAATGAGGTAATCTGTAACTGAAGGTTCCCTTCGGTTACTTTTGGCTCAGGCACTTTTTCAAGTATGGTATCTAATAAAGGAAAAATATTATCAGTAGGGGTTAATGTGGTATTCATCCAGCCTTGTTTGCTGCTGCCGTAAACTGTGGCAAAATCAAGCTGCTCTTCTGTAGCATCAAGGTTAAAAAATAATTCAAATACTGCATCGTGCACTTCATCAGGACGGCAGTTTGGCTTATCTACTTTATTAATAACTACAATCGGGCGCAAGCCTAACTGTAAAGCTTTTTGCAAAACAAAACGGGTTTGCGGCATTGGCCCTTCAAAAGCATCCACCAATAACACCACTCCATCTGCCATTTTTAAAACCCTTTCCACTTCTCCGCCAAAGTCGGCGTGACCAGGGGTATCAATAACATTTATCTTAACCCCTTTGTAAGTAACCGATACATTTTTACTGAAAATGGTAATGCCACGTTCCTTTTCTAGGTCGTTACTGTCCATTATCAACTCCCCCGTTTCCTGGTTGTCACGAAAAATATTCGTACTGTGTAAAATTTTATCAACCAATGTGGTTTTGCCATGGTCAACGTGGGCAATAATGGCAATGTTTCTTATATTCATTGTTACTTAGCGTTTAAGGTTATCAATAGCGGGTACAATACGTGCCTTCTATCAAGACTCTTGTTTTTTGAAGGTGCAAAAGTAGGTTAATTACGCCGTATGGCAAGGTTAATTGTTGATTATCTTCGGTGAGTTGACTACCTCTAAATACAGTTTTACTGAAGGCGGTCCGTGATTTTCAGGAGCCACAGTAAGCGGTAAAAATTATTTTTCATGTGGCAGAAAAATTGAACAGGAAAATAAAAATTAATTAACGATGAAACAGCAAAACAAAGAAATGTTCCTTCCTAATATAGGGATATGTATTTTAATGGACCTTATCGGTATGGCCAGCTATGTTTTTCCTGCCATAGGTGAGCTTGGGGATGCGGTATGGGCGCCACTTTCAGGCTATATTTTCTATAAGCTATTTGGTGGCAGGTTAGGCTTAATAGGCGGTGTGTTGGATTTTTTAGAAGAGATAATCCCATTCACTGATATTATCCCTTCTTTCACCATTGCCTGGTTTATCAGAAAAAATGATATTGATAAGATGATACAGCATCAGCAATCCCAAAAGAAAACCTGGCCGGCAGTACAAAAAGCCACGCTTTAAACATTGCATTATCGCTATGAACATCTGTTTACATTTATTGTTGATACACACCTATGCCATTTAATCTTCAATCCCCATATTCACCTTCCGGCGACCAGCCGGATGCCATTAAAAAGCTGACCGAAGGCATTAATGATGGTGAACAATACCAGACTTTACTTGGTGTAACCGGTAGCGGCAAAACCTACACCATTGCAAATGTTATACAAAATGTGCAGCGGCCTGTGTTGGTGTTAACCCATAACAAGACTTTGGTGGCCCAGCTTTATGGCGAGTTTAAACAGTTTTTTCCTGATAATGCGGTAGGCTATTTTGTGAGCTACTATGATTACTATCAGCCGGAAGCGTACATGCCGGTAAGTAACGTTTACATTGAAAAAGACCTGAGCATTAATGAAGAACTGGACAAATTAAGGTTGCAGGCAACTGCACAATTATTAAGCGGCCGCAGGGATATTATTGTTGTAGCCAGTGTAAGCTGCATCTATGGTATGGGCAACCCTGTAGAGTTTGAAAATGGGATTGTCCGCATACAAAAAGGCCAGGTTATATCCCGGCAGGGGTTTTTACATTCGCTGGTAAACAGTTTATACAGCCGTTCGCAGGGGGATTTTACCAGGGGCACTTTCAGGGTTAAGGGCGACACGATAGATATCAATTTGCCTTATGTGGATTTTGGTTACCGCATCAGTTTTTTTGGGGATGAAATTGAGTCCATCGAAACGCTGGAACTCTCTACCAACAAGCGCATTACCACTGTTGACAATGCGGCCATTTTTCCCGCAAACCTTTACCTGGCACCAAAAGATATTATGCAGCAGGTAATTTATGAAATACAGGATGAGGCTGCGGCACAGGTAGAATATTTTAAAAACAGCGGCAAATTTATAGAAGCACAGCGCTTGAGTGAACGGGTTAATTATGATCTTGAGATGATAAGGGAACTGGGCTTTTGTAACGGCATCGAAAATTACTCCCGGTTTTTCGACAGGCGAAAACCTGGTGCAAGGCCCTTCTGTTTACTGGATTATTTTCCGGATGATTTTATTTGCATTATTGATGAAAGCCACCAAACCATTCCGCAGGTTAGCGGCATGTATGGAGGTGACAGGAGCCGCAAACTGATATTGGTTGATTATGGCTTCAGGTTGCCATCGGCATTAGATAACAGGCCTTTGAATTTTCATGAGTTTGAAAACATGACCAATCAAACCATATTTGTATCTGCCACGCCAGGCGATTTTGAACTGGAAAAAACAGGCGGTATTGTGGTTGAACAAGTAGTGAGGCCAACAGGTTTACTGGACCCACCAATTGAAGTACGCCCATCTATAAACCAGATTGATGATTTGCTGGATGAAATTGATAAGCGTATTACAAAAGGCGACAGGGTGCTGGTAACAACATTAACCAAGCGGATGGCCGAAGAAATGGATAAATATCTGCACCGGATTAACATAAAAAGCAAATACATACACAGTGAGGTTGATACGCTGGAGCGGATTGAAATATTAAGGGAACTAAGGCTGGGTGTTATTGACGTTTTGGTAGGTGTTAACCTGCTGAGAGAGGGATTGGATTTGCCGGAAGTATCCCTGGTGGCCATTTTAGATGCAGACAAAGAAGGATTTTTACGCAATGAAAGAAGCCTTACCCAAACGGCTGGCCGAGCCGCCAGAAACGTGGATGGCCTGGTTATTTTCTATGCAGATAAGATGACTGAAAGCATGCAAAAAACCATTGATGAAACCAGCCGGAGAAGAGAAAAACAAATTGCCTATAATATTGAACATGGCATTACCCCGATGACGATTATTAAAAGTAAAGAGCAGATTTTTGCTCAGGGTTCTGTGCTGGATGTTAAGGGTTATGATCCATCTAACCCGTACTCGGTGGGTGCAGATGAGGATATTGTTACGGTTGCCGCAGAAGATCAGGCAGTGTATAAAACCATTCCACAAATGGAAAAGGCGGTTGCCAAAACTAAAAAGGAAATGGAAAAAGCAGCCCGTGATCTTGACTTTATGGAAGCGGCGAGGTTAAGGGACGAAATGTTCCGGCTGCAAAAAGAATTGGAAACAATGAAGGGGTAAAGCATTGGCAGTAATAGAATTAAAAAAATTATTTCATATCTTTCATATCCTTCATTTACTCAATAAATTTTGTAAAGTATGATTACAGTTGCACTATACAACCTAAAGGGTGGCGTTGGCAAAACAGCCTCCTGCGTTAACTTTGCTTACCTCGCCGCAAAAGATGGTTTTAAAACTTTATTGTGGGATATTGATCCGCAGGGCTCCACTACATTCTACTATAAGGTGAAGCCTAAGGATGTACAGGGCATAAAGAAATTGATTAGTAAAGATGCCAATTTGGAGAGTGCCATTTTATCTACCGAATATGAAAATTTAGAGATAATTGCGGCCGACAACTCAGCAAAAAGTTTTGATATAATGGTGGAAGAAATGAAGGGGCAAAAGAACAGGTTAAAAGGCATTTTAAAACAGTTGGAAAATGAGTACGATTTTGTTTTTATAGATTGTCCGCCAGGTTTTAGTGCACTTAGCGAAAACATTTTTGCCGCATCGGATATTGTGCTGATGCCCATTATACCTACTACATTATCTATACGCACTTACAACATGGTAAAAGATTATTTTAAAGAAAAGGAGTTGCCAGCCGAAAAGCTGATGTGCTTTTTTACCATGGCAGACTTACGTAAGAACATGCACAATGAAATTATGGAGCAGTTGTACAAGGATAAAAAATTCTTTCAAAACTATATCCCTTACTTATCTGAAGTGGAACGCATGGGCATTCACCGGCAACCTATTGAAGAGTATGCCCGCAGCAGTTATGCCGCTAAATGTTATCATGAATTATGGACAGAAATTAAAGAAGGTGTGGTTGCGTAAATGACTTTTTATAACGATCCTTTTCTGGATATCAAATAAGATATTAAGTTGTTTTGAATTTCAATTGCATGTTATAACAGTTCTCCCACTATCTTATCAAATAAAAGTTTTATGAAAAAAGAAAGTACCAGTTGGTTTAGCCCGTCCGTGCAAAAGGAAATGCCCATTGCTGTTTATGGCAGTTATGGCTTTGCATTGTTGCTCATACCTACAGCAGCGGCTGATTACCTGGAGTATGAACGCTTTCAGTTATTGGATTACCTGGCACCTTACATCAACAGCGGCAAAATAAAAGTGTTTTCGGTTAACAGTATGAACAATGAAAGCTGGATGCACAAAGACATGCAGGGCGAACACAAAGCGATACGGCATAACCAGTTTAACCAATATATTTATAACGAAGTAATTCCCTTTATAAAAAACAACACATCACAGGAAACACCTGTAATTGTGTCTGGTGCTTCGTTTGGTGCTTTACACAGTATGAACTTATTTTTAAAACGCCCCGATTTGATCGACGGCGTAATTGCCATGAGCGGCGTATATGACCTTACGGAATACAGCAAAGGTTTTTTTGATGAACAGGTATATTACAATTCGCCCATGCACTACATCCCCAACCTAACCGATCATTCTATACTGGAGCAAATACGGCAAAGCCGCCACATACATATCCTTACCGGATGTGGCGCCCATGAAGCACCTGATGCTGCACGGGCATTTGCAGGTGTGCTGTATAACAAAGGCATTACTTACGAATTAAGTGTTTGGGGAAATGAGTGGAAGCATGACTGGCCTACATGGAGGGCTATGTTGCCCCTGTTTATTGATACCCGGTTTTAGCAGACCGGTAAACCCATTTTAAACCCTTTATATTTCAGGACAATATTTTTGCTTTTTTGTAGTTTTTAAAGCAACCAAATATCCTGAAAATGAAAAACTTTATCATCATCATCTATGCCCTTATAAGCTCCGTAATATTATATGCCATCGATTGGACGACATCCAAAAAACTGGTCAACTATTAATTCCGTTTATTTTTCCTGCTAATTTTAAGGCGTTACCTGTTCTAAGCATGTCTCCATGTTTACCCTGTATTTGTATGCATGGTAAAAGAATACTGCATCCCTTTTGATTGACGTAAAAGATTGTTTTACTTTTACGCCATGTCAAAAAAATTATTTCTGCTGGATGCTTATGCCCTTGTGTTCAGGGCGTATTATGCCTTAATCCGCAGTCCACGCATAACCACTAAAGGCCGCAATACCAATGCACAGTTTGGGTTTACCAATACATTAATAGACCTTATCAACAACCAAAAGCCAACCCATATGGCGGTGTGTTTTGATACACATGCCCCAACAGAACGCCATACCGATTTTGCCAATTATAAAGCTAACCGGCAAGAAACACCAGAAGATATTTCTTCATCTATCCCAGACATACAGCGGATCATTAAAGCCTTTAATATTCCCGTAATTGGTATTGATGGTTATGAGGCCGATGACGTAATTGGTGCACTCGCCAAACAGGCAGAAAAAGCAGGTTATGATGTTTTTATGGTTACGCCAGATAAAGATTATGGCCAGCTTGTAAGTGAGCACATCAAAATTTATAAGCCCCCTTACCAGGGAGGAAACATTGAAATTTTAGGCCCGGAAGAAGTTTGCAAAAAATGGGATATACAAAATGTAGCGCAGGTAATTGACATACTTGGTTTAATGGGAGATGCGGTTGACAACATACCGGGCATTGCTGGTATTGGGGAAAAAACTGCGGCCAAACTTTTGAAAGAATTCCACTCCTTAGAAAATATTTTGGCGAATGCAGATGCCATAAAGGGCAGCATCGGGGAGAAGATAAGGGCCGGCCGGGAAAGTGCCATCATAAGTAAAAAACTTGCCACCATTATTATTGATGTGCCGGTGGCATTTCATGAAGAAGATTTCAGGATTAAGGAAATGAACAGAGAAGCCTTAAAAGAAGTTTTTACTGAACTTGAATTCAGGGGTTTTATAAAACGTGTTTTGGGCGAAGAAATACAGCTTGAAGCCGGCGTGCAAATACAGGAAGGTGCCAGCAGGCCCAGGCCTGCGGCTAATGGGCAGATGGACCTTTTTCAACAGGTTACTGTAGAAACAACGATTGTAGTGGAAACTATAACAAGTGAAGACATAGCAGTACCTGCTGTAACGGTTGATAAAAATATCCATAACACACCGCACCACTACACCCTTGTACACACGCCTGAAAAAATGCAGCAACTGATAGCAACGCTAATGCCCCTTACTGAAATATCTTTCGATACAGAAACTACTTCAATATTTGCCAATGAAGCGGAGTTGGTGGGTATCAGCTTTTCCTACATTGCTGGCGAAGGGTTTTACATTCCTTGCCCTGCCGACAGGGAGGCATGTATTAATCTTTTACAGGCATTTATACCATTGTTTACCGATGCCTCCAAAACATGGATTGGGCAAAATATTAAGTACGATTTAACCGTGATGAAATGGTACGGTATTGAGCTAAAAGGAAACATATTTGATACCATGCTGGCACACTATGTTACAGAACCCGATGGCAAAAGCAGCATGGATGCCCTAAGTGCAAAATACCTGGGCTATGAGCCTGTGCATATAGAAGAGCTGATTGGTAAAAAAGGAAAAGGCCAGGGCAACATGAGGGATGTAGACCCTGAAAAAGTAAAAGAATATGCAGCCGAAGATGCAGATATTACCTTGCAGCTACGTAGTGTTTTTTTAGCAGAAATGAAAAACAAAGACGTTGCAAAAGTTTTTTACCAAGTAGAAAATCCATTGGTTAAAGTGTTAACCGATATGGAATTTGAAGGCATACGGGTTGATGAAGATTTTTTAAAAGAGTATAGTAAGGAGCTGGAAATAGAAGCTAAAAAAAGTGAGGAATGTGTATATGCACATGCCGGTGTAAAGTTTAACCTGGCATCGCCAAAGCAGTTGGGCGAAGTACTTTTTGAAAAAATGAAGCTTGACCCTAAAGCCAAAAAAACCAAGACAGGCCAATATGCAACGGGAGAGGATGTACTTGCTAAACTGGCATCGCAACATAAAATTTGCGACGATATTTTAACCTTCAGGGAGTTAACCAAATTAAAGAATACTTACATCGATGCACTACCTCTGCTCATCAATAAAAAAACGGGCAGGGTACATACTTCTTATTCGCAGGCTGTTGCAGTTACCGGGCGGCTAAGCAGTACCAACCCCAATTTGCAAAACATTCCCATCCGTACGGATAAAGGAAAAGAGATACGCAAAGCATTTATTCCCCGGGACAAAAACCATGTGCTGATTTCTGCTGACTATTCGCAAATTGAGCTGCGTATAGTAGCCGCAATTAGTGGTGATGTTAACATGTGCGATGCTTTTAGAAGCGGCAAGGATATTCATACTGCCACTGCTGCCAAAGTGTTTAATGTGCCTGAACAGGAGGTAACAAAAGAGATGCGGTACAAAGCCAAGAGCGTAAACTTTGGTATCATTTACGGACAGGGTGCATTTGGCCTTGCAGAAAATTTAAACATCTCCCGGTCGGAGGCAAAGGAGATTATTGACAACTACAAAAAGCAGTTTCCCAATATTCAAAAGTACATGGACGATACTATCAATTTCGCCAAAGAAAATGGTTATGTACAAACATTGATGGGCCGAAAACGCTGGCTTAAAGATATCAATAGTGCCAACTTTACAGTACGTGGTTTTGCAGAAAGAAATGCCATTAACTCACCCATACAGGGCAGTGCTGCAGATATGATAAAACTGGCCATGATAAAAATACATGAGGTGTTTAAGCAGCATAATTTTAAATCAAAAATGCTGTTGCAGGTACATGATGAATTGGTGTTTGATGCACACAAAGATGAAGTGGATATTATTAAGCCGCTTATTTTAGGTTGCATGCAAACGGCACTGCAACTTCCCAACGGGGTACCTACTGATGCCGAAATAGGTATAGGAAAAAATTGGCTGGAGGCGCATTGAGCACTTTAAAATTACCAGTGAAACCAACCCTCATTTATTGCTACGATGCTTACTGCGGCTGGTGTTACGGGTTTAGCCCTGTAATAAATAAAATTGCAGCAGAGTACAAAGAAGATTTATTTATTGAAGTTTTGAGCGGGGGCATGTTGGTGGGCAAAACTGTTATGCCCATTGAAACCATTGCGCCATTTATACAATCATCTTATAAAAATATAGAAGCAGCAACCGGCGTAAAATTTGGCGATGATTTCTTATGGCATATCAACAACCCCAACAAAAGCGATTGGGTGATGAACTCAGAAAAACCTGCAATTGCCTTATGTATTTTTAGGGAATACCTGCCGGAAAAAGCTTTACTTTTTGCAACGGATTTACAGTATGCCCTCAATTTTGAAGGCAGGGATTTAGATGATGATGAAGCCTACCGGCACCTGCTTCAAAAGTATGGGTTACCCGAAAATGACTTTTATGATAAACTTAAAAGCGTGGTGTTTAAAGAAAAAGCCTGGTATGAATTTGCTGTTTGTAATCACCTGCAGGCAACTGGGTTTCCGCATGTTTTATTACAACAAGATGAAAAGAAATTCTTTTTGGTGAGCCAGGGTTTTAGCGACTATAATACCATAAGCAACCGCATAAAAACAACCTTAAACGAGATAGCACCTAAAAGCTAAAACCCTGTTTCAAAAAAGAAACAGGGTTTATGCACTCAATCAAAAAACCAAAATAACCATCTTTATTATTGTTGCCTGTTGGGGCGCTGTGGCCTTAACGCAGGTTCTATATCATTCTTCCATTTTTTAAACTGATCATCTGTAAAAACCACTTTAAGCTGTTCGTCCCTGTCTATATTAAGCTTAAGCATTTTGTCCCTCATAGCCTCCCTGTCCGGCGTTCCACTTGCCATCATTTCTTCACGCTGTTTTTGTAACGAGGTATAATAGTTGGTAAAGATGCTGTCTGTTTTAGCTTGTTTATCTGTATCTAATTTTAAATCAGAAAGCTTTTCATGCACCGCTTTTACCCTATCTTCTACTGATAAGCGTTGCCCACCCTGGCCTTGCGCCATTAAAGAACCAACACTTAAAGCGAACACTGCTAAAAAAATGGAAACTTGCTTTTTCATACCGAAATTTTATATTGAATTCTTGAATATTAGACGATGTTTTTAAAATAAACAGTCGCCGAAATGAAAATTATTTTTTTCTTGGATCATTTCTTTTGTTCATCGCTTTATAAAAGAGCGAATCAAACGCTGGCAACTGCGTGGCTGTGCATAATGCCCTGATATCTTTAAAGTATAAAAACATCATTTTTTCAATACCAGCCTGCCTTTGTGCAGATTTGGTTATAGCCGTATCCATAGCCGGACCACTAAAGTTGTTACTGGTAACCTGCCTGAAATCTGTTTCTTTATTTTTTTTACTTTCTTCAAAAACATCTTTCATTTGTTTGCGGTGCAGGTTGCTCAGCGAATCATATTGCTGCAATTGGGCGGCACTAAAACCGATATCATTTTTAAGGAATGCCGCTGTCATCGCTTTGCGGTCGCCCCAAGGGTTTTTACCTGCAACCGGCCGGTTAGAGATATAAAAAAACAGCAGTATTAAATTGCTCATCAGCAAAATACCGATAATAATAAGCAATATTTTACTCTTAGGTGGTGTGTTCATTTATTGCTCCGGATTTTCAATATTATCAATGGTTGCAAAAGAAGAACTATACTCTTCTTCGTCTGAAAAAGTTACCTGCTTTTCGGTAACGCTGTTGCCCCGTAAAGGTTTATGCAACACCATTACGGAAAGGTTTACAATAAGTAACATGCACAGGCTGATAATTGCTGTTGCAGGCCTGGCTACAAAGATTGCCACCCTGTCCCATATACTTTTTACATTATTATTAAGCCTGGCGTTTATCCTTGTAAGTAAAAAAGGTTTTGGGGTAGCCCTTTGTATGCCGTCAAGGCTCTGTAATATTTCTTCAATTTTTTGATCTGCAGGATCCTTCATGACGTTATTATTTATTGGACTGATTTGAATAATAATTTCTTAAAAAATTTTTTAGGTTGGCCTTGGCCCTTGCCAGCAGCGATTCAACAGCGTAATGTGAAATTTTCATGGCTTCTGCAATTTCCTGGTTATTTAAACCTTCTAATTTATTTAACGTAAAAGCAATGCGCTGATTATCGGGTAACTGCTCCATGGCTTTAAAGAGTTCCCTCGCCTTCTCTTTATTATCCAGTATAACACCGGGATGGTTAAACTCCACCGGGCCATCACGTACTGCTTCGCCATTATTACCGAAAATACTTTGTACAAAGCCAAACCTCTTTTTTCGTTTTTTTCTTTTTTCATGGTCTAAAGCCTTTGATATGGTAATCCTATATAACCACGTACTCAATTTAGAACCGCCCTTAAAATCTATTACAGACTCATGCACCTGCACAAACACTTCCTGTATAATATCCTCTGCATCATTTTCATTTTGTACAATACCCAATGCCGTGTTATAAACCATATCCTGGTATAAATGCACTATAGTTTTAAATGCCTGCTGATCGCCTTCTTTTAATAACCTTATTAATTCTGCTTCGGATTGGTTCAAAACTGTGTTATTTAAAATCCAATCTAAAAGTAATTAAAAGCCCGGATTTCTGCCACCCGGCCCTGGTCCGTTCATACCGTCCCTGCCCCTGAAATCATTGTTCATTTGCTTTGCTGCCACGCCAAAATTTTTAAGGTTGTACGTAAACGTCAGTAAAAAATATTGCTTTAAAACCTGGTTTTGGGCATCTTCAATGTAAGCGCCGGTAACCGTTCTTACAATGCTTTGGTTTTGCTTCAGTAAATCGAATACAGATAGTTTAAGTTCGCCAGCCTGATGCTTTAAAAACTTTTTACCGATTGCTGCATTCCATAACCAAAATCTTTGGTTGAGGCCACCCGTTAAACCGGTGTATGATTGGCCGGTTACATCGTTTCTGATAAACCATCCTTTTTTATCCAAAAGGTTTATTTGTACCCCTTCTACCTGGTTTACATAATTACTGTTGGAGCTAAAGGTTGAAGTAGTGGCAGCGTTGTTGAAATTAACATTGTACGAGAGGTTAAAATCAACATACTCACTGATATTGCTTGCAAAAACAACCCCGGTAGTGTATACATAATTATCCGTTTTTGTAGGGGTATAATTGGTAAGCCCGGGCAGTTTGGAATAGGTAAAGCCTGCATTCAAATTCACCACTGTTTTCAATGGCTTAACCGTCATGCTATAAGTGAAAAATGTACGAAAACTTTTATAGCCATCAAGGTTTACCGGCTTGGTTAACTGAGAACCCTTGTTGAGTTTTATACCTTGTTCAATAATGGAATCTTTTTGTGCAATAAAGATGGCATTGGAAATATAATCGCTGGCTGTTTGCAGGAATATATTTGCAAAAAAACTTTTGCCTGTTTGTGAATTGGTGTACGTATACCGTCCGGAAAGAAGGTTTTGATACGATTGTTTAAGGCTTGGGTTGCCCACACTAACCCTTAATGGATTAGATAGGTTCACCACATCCTGTAATTGGCTTACCGAAGGAAAGTTAACAGACGCCCTGTAAAACAACCGGATATTACTGCTTGCAGATATTTTTTTACGCCACATTGCATTGGGCAAAACATTGGAGAAAGATTGGTTTACAGATGATACCGTTGGAAAAACACGCTGGCTTTCCAGCTTGGTATTTTGATAATTGGCACCAATTGAAAATTGCTCATCCCTGCTTTTTGCAAGCCTGTAATTAAGCCCGGTATTGTTTGTGGTGATAGTGTTATCAAACTTGTTGGATAAGGTGGAATCAAATTCAGAATATTTTTGGCCATCAAAATTATAGGCCCTTTGGTCTGCCTTGTTTTTTTGTACAGATGGGGAATAATCCAATTGCAGTTGTCCTTTTTTACCCACAGGTTCGGTATAGGCAATGTTGCCGCCAATGGTATGCCCGTTTGTATTGTTATCATATGATTGTTGTAAAACTGAATCGCTAATTGCATTGCTTTCAAAAAAACGGTAACGGGCATCTGTAATACTACTACCATCATTTTGCGAATAAGTGGTATTAAAGCCAACCGATACAGAGCGGCCACGTTTTGCAAAAGCATGTCTGAATAGCAAGCTGTTCCTGATATTATATCCATGCCTGTCGGA
This sequence comes from Ferruginibacter sp., assembly GCA_965249755.1. Classification (GTDB taxonomy): domain Bacteria; phylum Bacteroidota; class Bacteroidia; order Chitinophagales; family Chitinophagaceae; genus Ferruginibacter. The sequence continues at coordinate 3,519,151 of CBDFMT010000004.1, read as the reverse complement.
GGTGTTCCTGCTGTCGGAAGTGTTTAAAGAATCATTTTCGCCATAAAAATTTTGCAGCGAAGAAAGTGTGGTAGCATCATTCTTCTGAAAATTTACACTGGGTATTATAAAGAGGGAATTGGCGGAATCAATCCTGTATTCGATCCGCATATTTATCCTGTGGTTAGTGTTGTTGGTAAGGGCATTGCTGTTTTGTGTACTAAAAAGGTTTTTGGGGCTGCTGAATGTTTGTGTATTGATGATGGATTCATTAGTGTTGCTGCTGTTATTAAAAAAATAGCTTCCCGTGATGGTTAATTTTTTATCGATCACATTGCTGTAATTTATTCCAAAGGCATTTGTTTTGCTGATACCGTTCGATTGGCCAACCAAAAAATTATCAGTACCACCACCACCGCCTCTTCCCCCTCCGCCACCACGCCCGCCGCCGCCAGGCCCACTGCCGGTTGTAAGCCCCAGCAAATCCTGCGACCCAAAATTTTGCTGGTTAATATTATTGAAATTGCCTACCAATGAGATGCGGCGTGTTCCATTAAAAAAACTAACATTGCCCCCGGCAGCATAGCGGCCATCTGTACCATACCCTGCATAGGCACGCCCAAACTGGCTATTTTTCAACCCGGATTTTGTTACAATGTTGATTGCCTTCACGCTATTGCCATCATCAAAGCCGGTTAGCTGCGCCTGATCGCTCAACCTGTCAAACACCTGAATTTTATCCACTACTTCTGATGGTAAATTTTTTAATGCAGCCGAAGCATCGTCACCAAAAAAATCCCTTCCATCTACAGTAACCTTTTTTACCTGTTCGCCATGGGCCGTAACTGTACCATCCTGCGCAACCGTTATGCCGGGCATTTTTTTAATCAGGTCTTCAGTGGTTGCATCCGGGTTAACCTTGTATTGGTTGGCACTGTATTGGGTGGTATCGCCTTTTTGAACAACGGCCGGCGCTGTGGCTACAACAGTTACATCGGCAAGGTCTTTTCCTTGTTTGATAATGGTAATGCTGCCCAGGTCTTTTACACTATCTGTAATAATTAATGGCCTTTTTAAAACCTGGTACCCTACCGAACTAACCTCAATAAAAAAGCTGTCGGCTGGTAATGCACTTATTTCAAATTGGCCACCCACCTGGGATACGGCACTTTTAACTGCGGTGTGGCTGGAATCTTTTTGCAGGTAAATAACAATTGAAGCACCAGCAACTGGCAAGTTGTCTTTACTATCAATTAATTTTCCGCTGATGCTATTTGTTTGTGCAGAAACACCTGCGCTGTAAACGATTGAAAATAATAGAAAAGCCCAGGTTTTGTTCATAAAAGCAGATTATAAAACATAAGACGACATACAGCATAAAAGCAGTCGAACTTTTTTTAATATACTTTATCCGCAATCTTGCCGGGTAAAGGTTGCAGCAGAAACTTTAAACATAAATTTTTGTTTTAACCCTCACCGTAGTCATTTGAGAAGTTTATCTTTGATGCCTAAAAAAAATACAGTATGGATTATAACAGACTCGTTTCAGTAACCGGCTTAGGCGGGTTGTTTGAATTAATGTCTTCGAAAGCTGATGGTGGCGTTGTAAAATCTTTAGAAGATAAAAGCACCAAATTTGTAAGTACCCGTTTACACAATTTTTCGCACCTGGAGAGTATAGAAGTTTTTACCGTAAAAGACAATGTGAACCTTACGGACGTTTTTTTAGCGATGGAAAAAAACGAAGAAAAGTTACCTGATGCAAAAGCCGATACAAAAGCAATTAAAGCTTATTTCGAAAAAGTGTATCCTGATATGGATTTTGAAAGGGTGTACAACAGCGATATGAAGAAAATGGTAAAGTGGTTTGAACTGTTGAAAGCCAATAACGTTGAAATAAAATTGTCAGAAAAAACTGATCAGGATGGTGCTGCACATGAAGTGGCCACACCTAAGGCAAAAGGCCAGGAGCCTAAGCAGGTTTCAGTAAAAAGCGCCCCTCCTAAAAAAATTAATTCCCCCAGAAAGATGGCTTAATGGTTTAGCCCATTGCACAATCTTCTACTAAATAACAATTGCTACCGTAGTGTAAAACGCTACGGTAGTTTTTATTCCACTACTTTAAAATGCCAGTAATGTACACAGCAGATATACAGAAAAAAGCCCGGTCTTTTGTAGCACCAAACTTTACCCTCACAGACTGGGAAAGCCTGGAACCTTATTTTAAAAACTTGCTTGAAAGAAATATCAGCAGCGAAAAAGAATTGCATGAATTTCTTAACGATCAGAGTGAACTGGAAGCGGTAGTGAGTGAAGATGCCTGCTGGCGGCAAATAAATATGACCTGCGATACCGAAAACAAATCGCTGGAAGAGGCATTTAACTTTTTTTGTGAGCAGGTACAACCGAAGATTGAACCTTATGCAGATGCTTTAAATAAGAAACTGATCAATCATCCTTTAATCAAAACCCTGGATGCTGAACAATACTTTACCTATCTGCGCAGCATAAAAAAAAGTATAGAATTATTTGAGGAAGAAAACATACCATTACAGGCAGAGCTCTCTGTAATGCAGCAGCAGTATGGGGTTATAACAGGTAAAATGACGGTTACCATCAACGGGAAAACGTATACTTTACAACAAGCGGCAAAGTTTTTAGAAAGCCACGACAGGGCCCTCAGGGAAGAAACTTATCGTAAAATTCAGGAGAGAAGGCTAAAGGATAAAGACGCATTAAACGATTTGTACAACAAGCTTATTGAAAAACGCAACCAGGAAGCAGTGAACGCCGGCTTCGCAAATTACAGGGATTACCGGTTTAAAGAGCTGGGCCGTTTCGATTATACCAAAGAGGATTGTTTTGCTTTTCACGAAGCCGTAAAGCTGCATGTATTGCCACTCGTAAATATCATCTACCAAAGAAAAAGAGAAAAATTAGGACTTGAAAATTTAAGGCCCTGGGATACAGAAGCTGAGCCCGAAGGTACTAATCCGCTCAGGCCATTTAAGGCAAGCGATGAACTGGTAGAAAAATCAGTTGAATGCTTTAACAGGCTTAGGCCATTTTTTGGGGATTGCTTAAAGAAGATGCAGGAATTAAAACACCTTGACCTGGAAAGCAGGATGGGCAAGGCCCCCGGCGGTTACAACTGCCCCCTGGCAGAAAGTGGTGCACCTTTTATTTTTATGAATGCCGCAGGGCAAATGAGCGATGTAACCACAATGGTGCATGAAGGTGGCCATGCCGTACACTCCTTTTTAGCGCACCCGCTTGCATTAACCGGCTTTAAGGAATACCCTATGGAAATTGCAGAAGTTGCCAGTATGGCGATGGAACTTTTTAGCATGGAAAACTGGGATGTTTTTTTTAACAACAAAGAAGAATTGACAAGGGCCAAAGAACACCAGCTTGAAAGGGTGATCAGCATTTTTCCATGGATTGCAATTGTCGATAAATTTCAACATTGGGTGTATGAAAACCCCGGCCATACCAATGGGCAAAGAACTGCAGAATGGAATGCTATTTTGAAAGAATTTCAGGATAGTGTTATTGATTACACCGGGCTGGAGGCCTATCGCAGCAATGCATGGCAGCGGCAGTTACATTTATTTGAAGTGCCTTTTTATTACATAGAATACGGCATTGCACAGTTGGGTGCTATCGGCATGTGGATGCAGTTTAAAAATAATCAGCAAAAAGCATTGGACAACTATTGTACTGCACTAAGCCTGGGTGGTACCAAAACGTTGCCGGAACTGTATGCTACGGCAGGCCTTACATTTGATTTTAGCCCTAACCAGATAAAAGTATTAATGGACTTTGTAAAGGGTGAGATGGAAAAATTGAAGTAAGCACTTTTTTAAATACCTACTTACAATCGCTGCATATACCATGCACAACCATAGCTGAATGCTTTGGCGTAAAACCCTTTGGCAGTTTTACCAGGGGCACGGTAACCTCTTCCAGGCAAATTGTTTTGCTGCAGTTGTTGCATACAAAATGTACATGGTCATCATGGTGATGGCCTGCCTCGCAACTGTCTTTACACAATGCGTATAAAATTGAGTTATCCGTAGTGGGTATAAGATGAATAATACCTTTATCTGTAAACGTTTGCAGGGTGCGGTAAACGGTTACACGGTCAAAATTTTCGCCGGTAATTTTTTCAATATCTGCGTGGGCAAGTGCCCCCTCACTGTTTAAAAAAAGCTCCAGGATTTTTTTTCTTCCTTCGGTTACGCTAAGATGGTTTCTCTTTAATATGTCAAGCAATGCCTCCATTAATGGTGATGGTTATCTTTTATTTTAATTCCCGGTTTTGATGTTTTTCGGCAATCAGGCCTTTTATATCTTTTAGCAACTTTTGTATTTCATCTTCTTTCAAACCATCATACACGCCACGCAACCTTGTTTGCTTATCCACCAGCGCAAATAGTTGCGTATGTATAAATTGGTCTGCAATATTTTCAGTGGTATCAGGCTTATTATTATCAATCAGATAGCTGTGCCTTGCCATGTCATATAAAGCTGTTTTGTTACCGGTAACGAAAAGCCAGTTTGGATGGGCAGGGGTTTGTTTATTGCCGGCAAGTGTATCGTAACTGATTTTAAAAGAGCCATCGGCATTTTTTTCAAGGGAACCATTTAGCATCTTTTCTTCATACTTTTTTAAGAGTGGTATGCTATCAACCTCGGGCATACAGGTGTGGGATACAATCATAAAACTGCTGTCTGCTTTGTAAGCATCATACACACGCCGCATGTTGGCATTCATCTTAGGACAAATGCCTTTGCAGGTGGTAAAAAAAAATTCAGCAACATACACTTTATCATCAACATCTTTTTCCGTTACGGGTTTGCCATTTTGGTTTACAAAAGCAAAATCTTTAATGTTATTGTTGATCACCGGCAGGTTGGATTGTGAGATATCTGTTTGGCTGAATACATATAAAAAGTAGCCCCCAAAGAGCAGTACAAAAAAGCCAACGTACCAAATTGTTTTTTTACCCATCTATATTTATTTGTGCAAAGCTACCTAAACAGCAGATGTTATATTTAAGTTCGCTTCCTTTTTGTGCACCGTAAAAATTGCAACCTTATTGCAAAAGTACTACCTTTGTTTTAATGAAAGTTTTAAAAATAAACTGGGATGCTTTGGGCATTGCAACTTCTGTAGCCTGCGCCATCCACTGTGCCCTGCTGCCGTTGGTGATTAGCAGTTTACCTATTTTGGGCATCAACATTATCCATAATTCTTTTTTTGAGTGGGGCATGATTGGGCTTGCATTTATTGTAGGGTCATACTCTTTGCTTCATGGGTATGTAAAGCACCACAGGTCTGCACTTCCTGTAACGCTTTTTACCATTGGGTTTATCTTTTTAATATTGAAGCAATTTTTTGTGCAGGCAGAATATGTGTTGTTGTTTTTTGCTGTTGTGTTTATAGTTGGCGCACATGTTATAAATTACAGGTTATGCAGGCAGCAAAAATGTTCTTCCATTCACCATCGTCATTAACTGGTTTGGAGAAGCTTTCTATTTTAAAAAATTACCATGTATAAATTTTTATTCATCAATCTTTTTTTGTTTACGGGCCTTAATTGTTTTTGCCAGATGAATGATGAGGCAATCATACGCTCAGTGCTGCAACAGCAAACCAAAGAGTGGAACAATGGAAATATCGACAGCTTTATGAACAGTTACTGGCAAAGTGATTCGCTGATGTTTATTGGGAAAAGCGGCGTTACCTATGGCTGGCAAAATACATTAAATAACTATAAAAAAGGTTATCCTGATACAGCAGCTATGGGCAAACTGGATTTCAATTTACTGGCAGTTAAAAAGCTATCTGCAGATTATTTTTTTGTTACCGGTAAATGGCATTTGGCAAGGTCAGTAGGCGATATTGGCGGGGCATTTACATTGCTTTTTAAAAAGATCAAAAAAAAATGGGTTATCGTTGCGGATCACAGCAGTTGATCATTCGCCTAACTCCTTCCACCCTTTCCACTTTTTTCGAAAGTAAAAAATAAGCCCGCAAAAGCTTGAGATAAACCACACATAATAAATAATATTCCAAAGCCCCGGGCTGCCTTCAAAAAAAGCAAAGCCAAAGTAAATGCCAATGCTCATATTAACCAGCATCCATAAAAGTGTTGTGGAAAGTGTTTGAACAATCTTCAATAAAAATTCCCTTACATCTGGCTCCATACAGGTAAAACTTTTTTTTAAAGTTTGTTGTTCATCAATTCAGTAAAAAGTTGATAATTATTTTACAAGTAGTTTTTTAAACGCTGTACTATCTCCATTAAAAACATTAAAGTCAACATAGGCAGCAATGCCATTTACCTGTCCGGTTTCGTTGTGTTGCCAAAAAGCCCATTGCCTGCTAATGCGTGGTTTATCTTTAATAAGATAATGGGCAACCCACAATGGGTAACCATCAAACTTATCCCCTAAAAAACTGGTATAAAAAAAAGCATTGGTGTAGATGATTGGCTTTATATGATAATGGGCTTCTATCAACGTTAGCCATTCCGTTATGCCCTGTTGTACTTTCGCTACACTTGTGCCGTTAATCTGCTCAATATCTAAAACCGGTGGCAGGTCGCCTTTTTCAAGCTTTACGGTTTCTATAAAATTTTCTGCCTGCGCCTTTCCACTTCGGGATGGTGTAAAAAAATGATATGCCCCTCTTGGTATACCGGCCTTTTTTGCAGCGGCCCAGTTTCTTTTAAATTGTTCATCTACATTCTGTATGCCTTCAGTAGCCTTTATAAACCCAAAGCCAATTTTTACATTTTTTATCTGCATATCTTTTACATCCTGCCAATCAATTGATGATTGGTGGCGGCTTACATCTATCCCATGAATATCATAATTAACAGGTATATCTATACCAAATCCGGGGTAGCGCACAAACATAGGTTTAATTAAAAAGGGCAGTACATAATATGTAACCAACCCAATAACAGCAACTATAATCAGTACGATTAAAATATTTTTACCGGTTTTCTTTTTTCGTTTTGCCACAGTCAGGTTAATGCATGCAAAAGTGCGTAAAAGAAGCTATACATCATATTCTGGAAGATAAAACAACTACATTTTAAGATTTTGTATAAGCCGTTTTAACACTTATGAGCAATATGTTTTAGAAGGTGTCGTTATTTTTGCACCCTTCTTAATTCACTAAAACATTTAAGAAACATGATTAAAAGCTTGGTTATTAAACGTTTTATTTCTTGCGTTTTCATCGGTGTATCGATGGCAGCTTCGGTTAAAGCGTTTTCCCAGGATGATTCCGGTTCCGTAAAAAAACCATTGCTGGCAAGTGTATATTCCCCAAAAGAAGATTTGTATGTTATAAAAGCAGCCAATGTTATTTTTCCTGAAATCCTGCAAGGAAATGAAGAGCAGGCATCTGAATACGTTGCATCTTTTTGCACTAAAAAACGGGACTACCTGATGAAAATGTACGATAAAGGAGAGCTAGGTTTTGCCCAAGGTTACCGCTATTCTAAAAAGCGAAAACCTTCCGCAGGAGTTGGGGATGCTGATGATATTGGAATCTGCTTTTAACGGCAATGCAGTCTCCAAAGCTGGTGCAGTTGGGTATTGGCAATTTATGACGGAAGTTGCGAAAGAGTATGGGCTTAAATGCAGGAAACATATGACGGTTGCTGAAAGGAAAAAATTTGTTCGCTTACACGGAAAAAAAGCGGCGGCAATGTTTAAAAGCATGGCCAAACAAAAAGATGAAAGAAAAAACTTTGGTAAGTCAACAGCCGCTGCGGCACATTATTTTAAAGACAGGTGTAAGGAGTTGGACAATAACTGGCTGCTTGTTGTGGCAAGCTACAACTGTGGCAGTGGCAATATGCTGAAGGCAATGCAAAAAACAGGTAAAAAAGATCCTGATTTTTGGGACGTTAAAAAGTTTTTACCTGGCGAAACACAAGCTTACGTAATGAACTTTATCGCATTAAGTGTGATATACCACAACTACGAAAACTTTGTAAAAAACGACATGGTTTTTTTTCCGGAAAAGATTTTGATCATGAATAATTTTGAACAAAATAAATCAGAGCAATTTCAAGAATAACAAGCCATTCCACACTTTTAAAATAGCCGGTACTGCCGGTTATTTTTATTTATAACAGGCTTATGGGTTAACTTTACTTTATGCCCAGCATTAATTGGAACGACAGTATTAACCTCACAAAAAAAATCACCTTTCGCCGTTTTTGGAACGGCCTTAAAGTGCTATCAGGTTTTTATATGGGCAAGGTGCTGAACAAGCCGGTACAGTGGGGCTACCCGGTCTCCATATCGTTTGAGCCTACTACCAGTTGCAACCTGCGTTGCCCTGAATGCCCGAGCGGCCTGCGTGCCTTTACAAGGCCAACCGGCATGCTGCAAAAAGATTTTTTTACCCGTACTATTGATGAGGTGCATAAAGAGTTGCTATACCTTATTTTTTACTTTCAGGGCGAGCCTTTTTTAAATCCCGATTTTTTGGAGATGGTGAAATATGCTGCTGCCAAAAAGATATATACTGCTACATCTACCAACGCACATTACCTGACGGATGCCATTGCAAAACGCACCGTTGAAAGTGGCCTTGACAGGTTAATTATTTCCATCGATGGCACTACACAGGATGTTTACCAGCAGTACCGGGTAGGCGGAAGTTTAAACAAGGTAATTGAAGGGGCTAAAAACATTGTAAAGTGGAAAAAGGAATTGAACAGTAAAACACCATTTGTTTTTTTTCAATTTTTAGTGGTGAAGCCGAATGAACACCAGATTGAAGAAATAAAAAAACTTGCTGCAGCAGTTGGTGTGGATGAAGTGCGTTTTAAAACCGCACAGGTGTATGATTATGCAACCGACCCCAACCAACTTATACCCGAAACGGATAAATACAGCCGTTATAAAAAAGGCACTGACGGGACATACACCCCTAAAAATAAACTTGCCAACCAATGCTGGAAGATGCAGCATGCCAACGTAATTACATGGGATGGCCTTGTGGTGCCTTGCTGCTTTGATAAAGATGCCACCCATCAGCTTGGTAATTTAAAAAATCAATCCTTTAAAGAAATATGGAACAATGATAACTACAGGCAGTTTAGAAATGAATTGCGTAAAAGCCGCAAAAACATTGATATATGCGCTAATTGCAGTGAAGGTGCTTCTGTATGGAAAGAATAATATCAGGTTACTTACCGGCAACTTTTAAAAAATCATGTCGTTACAAATGGCCAATGGCGTATAATTTGTAATGATGCACCTATGCCAGATAACTCTTTCAATAACCGGATGCGACAGGTACTGTTGACAGGCCTGATACTTTTTCTCACTATTGTCTTTATCAATCAACTGTACAATTTTTTGCCCGGTCTTTTGGGCGGCATTACGCTGTACATTTTAACCCGTAAATGGTATCTTTCATTAACCCAAAAAAGACGATGGAAAAAAGGCGCCACTGCCTTGTTGTTTATAACCGGCTCCCTAGTCGTAATCGCAATACCTGTTTACCTGTCGGTGATAATGGTATCACCAAAAATTAATTCCCTGCTGGCAAACCAACAGGAAGTAATGAAAGGCTTACAGGTTTTCAGTAATAGAATTGAAAGTGCAATCGGTATAAAATTGTTGAGCGACGAGAATACAAAGAATATCACCTCTAAAATTTCGTCATTTTTACCCGGCTTGATTAACAGTACCGCCAACGTTTTAACCAATCTTATTATGATGTTTTTTTTGATGTACTACCTGCTGGTGAGTGGTACAGCAATTGAAAAATACCTTGGCCATATCATTCCTTTAAAAGAAGAAAACGTAGATAAACTTGCCAGTGAAACGGTAGTAATGGTAAGGGCAAACGCAATCGGTATCCCCGTTATTTGCATTGTGCAAGGTGTGTTTGCAGCAATAGGTTACCTAATTTTTGGTGTAAAAGAGTGGGGCATGTGGGGCTTTGTCACAGGGGTGTTTGCATTTTTTCCATTGGTTGGCACTATGATCATTTGGGTACCACTTGTTATCTATCTTTTTTCTACCGGGCATAATTATACCGCAACCTGGCTAACATTGTACAGTATCGTTGTTACGGGCAACGTTGATTATATAACCAGGTTAGGGCTGTTAAAAAAAATGGGCAATGTACATCCCATGATAACCGTATTGGGCGTTATTATCGGGCTAAAACTTTTTGGCTTTATTGGTTTAATATTTGGGCCTTTATTAATCAGTTATTTTATAATATTGATAAAGATTTACATCAACGAATTTACAAAAGATGAAAAATTAAAAGAGCTGGCAACATGAGCATTGAATCGGATATAAAACAACAAAATTTTAGAACTGAATACCAAAAGGCATTTATAAATTTAATTTTCACTTACAATTGGGCATCACAACAATTAAAACATTTATTTGAAGATGAAGGCCTTACCATGCAGCAGTTTAATATCCTGCGGATACTGCGGGGCAGCACAACCCCCATATCAACATTACAGATTCGGGAACGCATGCTTGATAAAATGAGTGATACCAGCCGCATAGTAGACAGGCTTGTAGTAAAAGGGCTGGTTAAGAAAATTATTTGTACAAAAGATAAACGGCTGGTAGATATTACCATTTCATGTGAAGGACTACAGTTGCTTGAAGGGTTGGATGCCAAAGAAGCTTTAATGGAAGATATATTCAAAAACCTGACAGAGACCGAAGCAAAAATGCTAAATAAGCTGTTAGATAAAATTCGTGAACCCAGTTAATAAATCCATGCGTACAATACTATTTTTTCTTGTTTTTATTATGCCCTTTACCCAAAAAACCAAGGCCCAGGCCAAGCCTGAATTCAGGGGAGTATGGGTGGCCACCGTTGATAATATTGACTGGCCAATGAAAGGCGTTTACAACAGCGATGCACAAAAAGCGGCATTTATTCAATTGCTGGATATGCACAAACGCAACGGGCTGAATGCATTAATTGTGCAGGTACGCCCGGCAGCAGATGCATTTTATCCATCTCAATATGAGCCTTGGAGCCAATGGCTTACCGGAAGGCAGGGCCAGCCGCCATCGCCTTACTACGACCCTTTAGAATTTATGGTTACCGAAACACACAAAAGGGGAATGGCCTTTCATGCATGGATTAATCCTTACCGGGCAGAGTTTAATATTTACACCCCCTCCTTATCTGCAACGCATATTATACGGATGCACCCGGAATGGTTTTTAACCTATGGTGATAAAAAATACTTTGACCCTGGTAACAAAGAAGGGCAGCAATTTGTAGCCGCTGTGGTTAAGGATATTGTATCCCGGTATAATGTGGATGCCATACATTTTGATGATTACTTTTATCCATACAGAATAGCAGGTAAAGATTTTCCGGATAATGAAAGTTACAAGCGTTATGGCAACAACCTGAGCAAAGATGACTGGAGAAGGAGTAACACAGATTCCATTATAGCGCTATTGGGCCGGGTGATTAAAGCCGCTAATAAAAATTGCCAGTTTGGTATCAGCCCTTTTGGGGTTTGGCGCAATGCCGAAAAAGATTCCATAAACGGGAGCAATACCAATGGTGCCTCCAGCAATTATGACGACCTGTATGCAGATATTTTATTATGGTTAAAAAATGGCTGGATAGATTATGTTGCCCCGCAATTGTACTGGGAGCTTGGGCACAAAACAGCCCCTTATGAAGTGCTGCTGGATTGGTGGAACAACCATACGTATGGCAAGCAATGTTACATTGGGTTAGGTATTTATAAGGCCAATACCAATAAAGCCTGGAGGGACCCTGCCCAATTGGGCAATCAAATTGTTGCGTTACGCAACAAGCCAAATGTACAGGGCATGATCTTTTTTAGCAGCAAAACTTTTGAATCAAACCCTAAAGGCTGGAGCGATACTTTGCGTTTACATTATTTTAAAGATTCTGCAGCTATCCCGGTAATGAACGGCTTAAAATAACAAAAACCGCAAGTGTAAAAATCAACCCAAAGTAGCCGCCGGTAACCCTTTGCCGGGTGTTTTTATCTACCTTTGTTTATCTTAAAATTAAAATTATTTTATGCCAGGATACGAATTTTTTGGAGAAGAAGAACGCAACGAAGTAAATGATGTGCTGGAAACAGGCATTTTGATGCGTTATGGTTTTGATGGCGCAAGGAAAAATAATTGGAAAGCAAAGGAAATGGAAGCGGCGGTTTGTACAACATTTGGTTGCAGGTATGCACAATTATTAAGTAGTGGAACAGCAGCCCTTACAACAGCCATGGGCGCTTTAGGCATAGGTTACGGCGATGAAGTAATAATGCCTGCATTTACATTTGTGGCAAGCTTCGAAGCCATTTTATCGGTAGGTGCCATACCCGTTTTGGTTGATGTGGATGATACGCTTACCCTAAACCCTTCGGCAGTAAGGGATGCCATCACTTCAAAAACAAAATGTGTAATGCCTGTGCACATGTGTGGCAGCATGGCGGATATGGATGCGCTTGCAGCTATTTGTAAAGAGCATAATTTGTTATTACTGGAAGATGCCTGCCAAAGCATTGGCGGTACTTACAAAGGCAAAAGTTTAGGAACAATTGGCGATGCCGGTACCTTCAGTTTTGATTTTGTAAAAATGATCACCTGCGGTGAAGGAGGAGTTATTATGACCAACCGGGAAGATGTATATATCAAAAGTGATGGTTATACTGATCACGGCCATGACCATAATGGAGTGGACAGGGGTGCCGACCTGCACCCGTTTATTGGATACAATTTCCGCATCAGTGAATTAAATGCAGCAGTTGGGGTTGCGCAAATAAAAAAGCTTGATAATTTTTTAACCATCCAGCGAAAAAATAATAAAATACTGCGTAAGATATTGGCTGCAATACCGGAGGTAACTTTTAGAAGGGTGCCTGATGAAGAAGGCGATAGCTGCAGTTTTTTAAGCTGGTTTTTACCCACAGAAGAAATTACAAAAGCAGTGGTGGAAGAAATGAAAGCGCTGGGTATATTGGCAGGTAATTTTTATTGGTTTGTAAATAACTGGCATTACATCAGCAAATGGCAGCACCTGAAAAACGGTGTTACCCTAAATCATTTACACCCTGAACTTAAAGCCGCAGTAATGCACCATGCAAATAAAGATTTTAGCGCAAGCGATGCAGTTATGGGCAGGTGTGTTTCTACCGCCATCAGTTTATTATGGACAGAAGAGCAAATTGTTGTGAAGGGAAATCAAATGGCCGGGGTTATTACTAAAATATTAAAGCAGCACCAGGTAACGGCGTGATAGCCTTAGGATAATTTTTTTAAGCACCTGTATTCGGGTGCTTTTTTATTTAGCGGTTGTTCTTTCCTTCCAGCATGTCACAGTCCTGCACACTGCCGAGCCTGAACTTAAAAGGAATTTTTGAAAACTTTTCCACTTTTATTTCTTGCTTACAAAAAAAGCCTAACTGCGATGCATAAAAAGAGGACGGTAAAAAGGGCTTGGGAACTGGCTTTTGTAATAAGGGGATTGGTGTTGAAAACGTTACTGGTATTGAATTGTGCGGTGAATTTAGGGAAAGGTAAAACGGCTTGGAAAGTGGAAGCTGTTGTCCATATAAAATCGGGGTAACAAAAATCATGCAAAAAAATAAAATTTTAGCCTTTTTATTCACTTTTCAAGTTTCAATGTTTGTAAATTTACGTTTTTAAAACACATTAGGTTCAATGTCTTTTAGGAAATTAACCCATTCTTCACCTGTACAATTCCATAAAACCAGGGGGCCTTATCCCCTGAATATTTTAGGTAAGATGTGGGCATTACCAATTTATTAAGGATTAAAATAAATAGTTTTTAACGGATTAAATTATGGCATTAAGTCAGGGATTATACCAGCGGCAACTACAAAAATTATCACCTCAGCAAATTCAGTTAATGAAACTGTTGCAGGTGCCAACCGCCCAGCTTGAAGAACGTATAAAAGAAGAATTGGAAGAAAACCCGGCTTTAGAAACGGGTGAAGAAGAAGAGGCAGAGGAATTTGAAAATGATACAACAGAAGAATTTGAAACCACAGTAGATGAGTTTGAGCCCGATGGCAGCCAGGATGAGTATGAGAGCATTGACATCAGCGATTATGTACAGGATGGCGATGATGATATAGCGGATTATAAAGTAAGGGATGAAAATTATCCGGAGCAGGACGACGGAAAAGTTATTCCGCATAAAGTAGAAACAGGTTTTAACGAATTGATGCTGGAACAATTAGGCCAGCTTAGCCTTGATGAGCATAAGCAAAGTGTGGCCGAACAAATTATAGGCAACCTTGATGATGATGGATACTTACGCAGGGATATCAGTGCGATTGTGGATGACCTCGCCTTCCGCCAAAATATTATGACCGATGAAGAAGAGATCAGCCAGCTTGTATTGCAGATACAGCAATTTGACCCTCCCGGCGTTTGTGCAAGGAATTTGCAGGAGTGCCTGTTGATACAATTGGAAAGAAACGTACACCAGGGAAAGCATGTTGAAATGGCGATTAAAGTATTGGATAAATACTTTGAAGAATTTACTAAAAAACACTACGAAAAAATCCAGCGTGGCTTAAACATAACAGATGATCAGCTTAGGGAAATCATCAACCAGATTATTAAGCTAAACCCCAAGCCAGGCGGCAATATTGGAGAAAACAGTAAGGGCGAAGGATATGTGATACCTGATTTTTTTATTGTTAACAATGCCGGTAAATTAGAGCTTACCCTCAACAGCAGGAATGCCCCGGATTTGCGTATAAGCGAGGGCTACCGGGACATGCTGAAGGATTACGATAAAGGCACAAAAAAAGATAAGCGCCAGAAAGAAGCGGTGCTTTTTATCAAACAAAAAATTGATGCAGCCAAATGGTTTATAGATGCCATTAAACAACGGCAGCATACCCTGCTTAGTTCCATGGATGCCATTATGAATTATCAATATGATTTTTTTGTAACCGGTGATGAAACAGAACTGCGGCCGATGATATTAAAAGATATTGCTGAGAAAACAAACCTTGATATCAGCACCATCAGCCGTGTGGCAAACAGCAAATTTGTACAAACAGAATTCGGCACTTACAGGCTTAAATTTTTCTTTAGCGAAAGTTTACAAACCGACAGTGGCGAAGAAGTAAGCACGAGGGAAGTTAAAAAAATACTAAGCGATTTAATAGAAGGTGAAAGTAAAAAAAGGCCTTTAAGCGATGAACGTTTAACAGAGCTGTTGCAGGAAAAAGGATACAATATCGCCAGGCGTACTGTTGCCAAATACCGGGAGCAATTAAATGTGCCGGTGGCAAGGCTAAGAAAGGAATTATAACCAGGCCATTTATACCAATATACTTTGGATAATACTACCAACGTTACAGCCCCGCAAGGGATAGGTCAGCCAGTTTCCGTAAGGGTTTTGGCGCATGTCGTTTCGTATATTTTTCATCCGTTACTTATTCCATTATACGTTTGCTGGTTTTTAGCGTTTGTACACCCTTCTTATTTCTCGGGCTTTGGCAATGCCGGTAAACTCCGCATTTTTATGATGGTATTTATCAATTCTTTTTTCTTTCCAGGGGTGACCGTTTTACTTTTAAAGGGGCTTGGTTTTATCGAATCTTTATTTCTCCGCACCCAAAAAGACCGGATTATTCCCTACATCGCCTCCATGACATTTTTCTTTTGGGCACAATACGCCTTAAGGGAGCAGCCAGAAATTCCACGGATATTGGTAGCATTTATGTTTGGTGTTTTTATTTCGGCGGCGGCTTCTTTAATTGCAAATATCTATTTTAAGATAAGCATGCATGCTGTGGCCATGGGCGGCCTTACCGGTATTTTCTTTGTAGTTATGCAGCAAAATAATATGCTGATGACATGGCCTTTGAGCATTGCCTTGTTGATTGCGGGACTCGTTTGCACTTCACGCCTGCTGCTGAACAACCACACCCCTAAAGAAATTTATATCGGCTTATTGGTTGGTTTTATTTGCCAGCTGATTGGCGCATCCATACAGTTATAAAAACGAAGAAGCCCCGTCCAATACCGGGGCTATCTTCTTCCTCTGTCGTGCCTAACAATAAAAGTTACACTAAAGCCTTACATAATATTTTTACTGATTGATTTGCTCTTCGTTTTTAAATGATGTCTGTAAATGTCAATTTATTTACAGCAGTCCATCCCCCTTCAGCTAAATGAATGCGGTTAGTTTTATAAGCATTTGCAGGTAGCAGCTACGCATACACGCTTTGCCGCCGCAGAAAAATAGCTACCGGTAAGTACAGGCTGTTAGTGATATAATTTTTTGTGAATGAATGTACTGAAACAGCTAATTAGTTTTACGGATAAAGGTTTAGTAAGGGGTATGTGCAAGGGTGTATCTATCAGCAGCAATGCTGAACAAAAAACAGGTTTAGTCATCTTGTGGTTTTTCAGGTTAACAATCAGGTGATTGTTGGTAATTAAAATATAAATCGTTTAAAAGGGGCATTTTATTGTAGGTACAATAAAAAAAGAAAAGCTGCCTTATTTCGATTTTTCTTACCTTAACAGCCGTTCAAAAAGTTATCGGTTGCCTGCCTTTTTAAAGAAATAATTAATTGGTTTATCATGCATTTATCACCCAGGGAATCTGAAAAATTATTACTGTTTTTAGCTGGCGAACTGGCAGAAAAAAGAAAGGCAAGAGGTTTAAAATTAAATTATCCCGAAGCTATTGCCCTTATAAGCAGCCATCTGCAGGAAGCAGCACGTGATGGTAAAAGCGTGGCAGAATTAATGCAATATGGTTGTACCATTTTAAGCAGTAAAGATGTAATGGAAGGCATTCCTGAAATGATCCAGGAAATACAAATTGAAGCAACTTTTCCCGATGGCACCAAACTGGTAACGGTACATGACCCCATAAGGCCCGGTGTGTAAACCATTGTTGGGGCTTTTTAATTTTATCATTTAAATTCAGCAGTATGATACCCGGCGAATACATTTTGGCAGCAGGTGCAATCGAGTGCAACACAGGCAGGGCAACAATACCGGTTACCGTTGTAAACACCGGTGACCGGCCCGTGCAGGTTGGCTCCCATTTTCATTTTTTTGAAGTAAATAAAAGCATGGCCTTTAGCAGGGAACCGGCATTTGGCATGCGCCTGAATATTGCAGCAGGCACTGCCGTACGTTTTGAGCCGGGCGAAGAAAAGGAAGTGGAACTGGTTAGCTTTGGCGGCAATAAAAACATCGTTGGGTTTAACAACCTTGTAGATGGGCCAACCTCATCTGATGCCGGTAAGGCCGGTGCTATGGCAAAAGCAACCCTTCACCAATTTAAAAATGCACACCCATGAGTTTAAAAATAAGCAGGGCGAAGTATGCCAACATGTATGGCCCCACCACCGGAGATAAAGTAAGGCTGGGCGATACCGCATTATTGATTGAAATAGAAAAGGATTTTACAGTTTATGGGGACGAGGCAAAGTTTGGTGGTGGCAAAACAATACGGGATGGGATGGCGCAATCGGCTACAGCTACACGCAATAACGGGGTGCTGGATTTTGTGATCACCAGTGTTATGATTATTGATCACTGGGGTATTGTAAAAGCTGATATCGGCATTAAAGATGGGAAAATTACAGGCATTGGAAAAGCAGGCAACCCGGATACCATGGATGGCATTACCCCAAATATGGTTATTGGTGCAAGCACCGAAGTTCACGGCGGTGCAGGCCTTATAGCCACGGCAGGCGGTATTGATACCCATATACATTTCATTTGCCCGCAGCAAATTGACCATGCATTATTCAGCGGCATAACCACTATGATTGGCGGCGGCACCGGACCAGCAGATGGTACAAACGCAACGACTGTAACACCAGGTGCATGGAACATACAAAAGATGCTGGAGGCAGCCGATGCCTTCCCGATGAACCTGGGCTTTTTTGGTAAAGGCAATTGCGCCTCAACGGCGCCGTTAGAAGAACAAATCGAAGCTGGTGCCCTCGGGTTAAAAATCCATGAAGACTGGGGAAGCACTACCGCAGTAATCAATGCATCGCTGCAAATGGCCGATAAGCATGATATACAGGTAGCCATCCATACAGATACTTTAAATGAAGGTGGGTTTTTAGAAGATACCATCAATGCTATTAATGGCAGGGTAATACATACCTTTCATACCGAAGGTGCTGGTGGCGGCCATGCGCCGGATATCATCAAAGCGGCCATGTACCCAAATGTGCTGCCATCATCCACCAACCCAACACGGCCTTACACGGTAAATACTATTGATGAACATCTTGACATGCTGATGGTTTGCCATCATCTTGATAAAAATGTGCCCGAAGATGTGGCGTTTGCCGATAGCCGGATACGGCCTGAAACCATTGCAGCCGAGGATATTTTACATGATATGGGGGTGTTTAGCATGATGAGCAGCGATAGCCAGGCCATGGGCCGTGTGGCCGAAGTTATTACCCGTACCTGGCAAACAGCCCATAAAATGAAAGTGCAAAGGGGCAGTTTGCCTGAAGATGCAGCCGGCAGCAATGATAACTTCAGGGTTAAAAGATTTGTTGCCAAGTATACTATTAACCCGGCCATAACCCATGGTATTGCCGATTATGTTGGCTCTGTTGAGGTGGGTAAAATGGCCGACATTGTTTTATGGAAACCGGCAATGTTTGGTGCCAAGCCCGAAATGATAATTAAAGGAGGAATGATCATCGGCGCAAGAATGGGCGACCCTAATGCATCGATACCAACGCCGCAGCCTGTTGTTTACCGCCACATGTTTGGTGCATATGGCAAAGCATTATTTGCTACCTGCGCCACTTTTGTCTCCCAACTTTCGCTGAGTAAAAATGTTGTACAGGGATATCATTTGCAAAAGCTTGTTTTGCCTGTAAAAAATTGCCGCAATATTTCTAAAGCAGATATGGTGCATAACAACGCAACACCGCAAATTGATGTTAACCCGGAAAATTATGAAGTTAAAGTGGACGGTGTGCCGGTAACCTGCGGACCCCTTGCAGAGCTGCCCCTGGCCCAGCGTTATTTTTTATTTTAAACTGCTATAATGCTTATTAAGGAAAAGATAGGAAACCTTGACTTGTTCGCAATCAATAACAGGAACATAGATTATGTGTTGCTGGAATGGTATGAAACAGGTAAGCGGATAATGCATAAAAAAACAGTATCCGGCAGGGACATCAGCATGAAATTTTTAAATGAAAATCCCCAGCTTACCGTTAACGATATTGTTTATGAAGATGATTTTAGTTTAATTGCCATCGACATAAAGGAATGTGATACCATTGTTATCAGGCCAAGGACTATGACGGAGATGGCGGCAGTGTGTTATGAAATCGGAAACAAACATTTGCCCCTATTTTACCAGGAAGATGAATTATTGGTAGCATTCGAAAATTCCCTTTTTACATTATTTAACACTGGTGGCTATGATATAGAAAATGCAAAAAGAAAATTACTAAAGCCTTTAAAAACAACCGTGTCGCCGCATGGCAGCAGCACCAGCCTTTTCAGTAAGATCATGAAATTAACCACCGATACTGAATGAGCATAGCGTTGTTAAGTTTACTGCAACTTTCAGATCCTACACTTCCTGTGGGTGGCTATGCCCACTCCGCCGGGCTGGAAACGTATGTACAACAAGGGCTGGTATTTGATCTTGCGACAGCAAAAAATTTTATTATAGAAATGCTTGCCCGCAACATACAATACACCGATGCCGCTTTTGTTGCACTATCATTTAAAGCAGCAAAACAAAACAGTATAAAAAAAATATTGCAATTAGATGAAGAATGCACGGCCGTAAAGTTACCAGCAGAAATAAGGCAGGCAAGCCAGAAGCTTGGTATCAGGCTCATCAAAATTTTTCAACCTTTATGCAACAATAAAGTTAGCGATGCTTACCGGCAGCAGATCAGTTTAAAAAAAGCATCCGGCCATTATTGCATTGCTTTTGGATTATATGCTGCTGCTTTGGGCATTGAAAAAAGCGACGCCCTGCACGGCTTTTATTATAATGCTGCGGCAGGCTTTGTAACCAATTGTGTTAAGCTGATACCTTTAGGGCAGCAAAGCGGGCAGGAATTATTATTTTCATTACAGCCATTATTAAAGCAGTTGGTGCAAAAAAGTTTAAAGCCAAACAAGGAGCTATTGGGCTTATGTTGCCCGGCTTTTGATGTTGCCTCCATGCAACATGAGCAGTTATATTCCAGGTTGTACATGTCATAATTATTGGATTGGCGTGATTAAAACATAGTAAGATGACCGAAAGAAATTATATCAAAATTGGAATTGCAGGCCCTGTAGGTTCGGGCAAAACAGCTTTAATTGAAAGGCTAAGCAGGGCTATGGGAGCGGATTACAGCCTTGCCGTAATTACCAATGATATTTACACAAAAGAAGATGCTGAATTTTTAACCCAAAATAGCTTGTTGCCGCCGGAGCGGATAATGGGGGTGGAAACCGGTGGCTGTCCGCACACAGCCATCAGGGAAGATGCCAGTATGAACCTGGAAGCGGTAGAAGAAATGGCGTTGCGTATCCCCGATGTGCAAATTATTTTTATTGAAAGTGGTGGTGATAATTTATCGGCCACATTCAGCCCCGACCTGGCAGATGTCACAGTTTTTGTGATTGATGTTGCAGAGGGTGATAAAATCCCCCGCAAAGGTGGCCCCGGCATTACCAGGAGTGATTTGCTGGTGATCAACAAAATTGACCTTGCCCCTTATGTGCATGCAGACCTTGATGTAATGGAAAGGGATGCCCGGAAAATGCGTGATGGCAACCCGTTTATTTTTACCAATCTGATGGACTTGCAAGGGCTTGACAGTGTGATTGGCTGGATTAAAAAATATGCCTTGATGGAAACTGTAGACGAACCTGTTTTATACAGATGATTGCCACACTCCATATACAAACAGCCTTCTTAAATGGTGCAACCTATATAGCAAAATCCTTTGCCACAACCCCTTTTAAGGTAGCCAACATATCCGAAGATAAAAAAGCCGGCCCTTTAAAGTTGATGCTCATGAGCTCATCCCCTGGTATTTTAGATGGGGACAATTATACCATTAAATTTGAATTAGGGGAAAGCAGCAACCTGCAATTGCACACACAATCTTACCAGCGTTTGTTTAACATGAAAAAGGGGGCAATGCAGCAAGCTGAATTTATTCTTTCCCATAACTGTTCCTTTTGCTTTGTTGCACATCCCGTGGTGCCGCATGGCCTTTCTGATTTTAAAACGAAAAGTAAAATTTATTTATCCGCTAACTGCAGCCTTATTTATGGTGAACTATTAACCTGTGGCCGAAAGCTGAATACAGAGGTTTTCTTATTATCAAGATATCATTCCATTGTTGAAATTTTTCTCCACGGTAAACTTGTTGTTAAAGAAAATTTGTTGCTGGTACCTGCCGAAACGAGCCTTACTGCTATCGGCCAAATGCAACAGTATACACATCAGGCAAGCCTTATTTATCTTAACGAAAAGGCAGATGCAGAAGCAACCAGGTTGGCTGTTGCAGGATTACTTGCTTATCAAAAAGATATCAGTTTTGGTATAAGCAAGGCCCCGGTAAACGGATTAATTATCAGGATACTTGGGCAGAAAGCAGAACAGTTATTCGATTGCCTGAAGGCGATTGCAGGCATTTTGCCACAGTCGGTTAACCATAAACCAACTGCGTATGCAATCTGAAATGGCGATGCTTATTATTGCAGCAGTATCGGTAGCCAGCCTGCATACACTCACCGGCCCCGACCATTATCTTCCATTTATTGCTTTATCTAAATCACGTGGATGGTCTTTCACTAAAACCATCGGCTGGACAATCGTTTGCGGCTGCGGCCATGTATGGAGTTCTGTATTATTGGGTTTAGGGGGTGCTGCCATTGGATGGTCTTTATCAAAGATTAGCTGGCTGGAAAATATAAGGGGCGGCATTGCAGGATGGGTAATGCTGGTGTTTGGTTTTTGTTATGGAATTTGGGGGCTTTACCGGGCTTACAAAAACAACCCCCATAAACATTTTGATTTGGATAATGATGGTGGTTTATATGTTTACGAACATGAACATGGCACTGCGATAAAGCCCCGGGACAGACATAAGGTTACACCCTGGGTAATGTTTATCATTTTTATATTAGGCCCTTGCGAACCAATGATACCGCTTTTATATTTTCCTGCGGCGAAAAATAGCTGGCAGGGTATGTTGTTGCTCATTGGCATCTATACAGTGGTTACGTTACTTACAATGGTAATAATGGTAGTGGCAGGTTTTATGGGTTTCAGGATGTTAAACACAGAAAAAATAGAACGCTATATGCACGCTTTAGGTGGTTTAACTATTTTTATTTGCGGTGCAGGCATGCTGTTTTCAGGTTGGTAGGCGGCAACAAAAAACCCGGTAAAACCGGGCTCGATATAAATAATGTACAAAGTTTAAATTGAAGGTTCCTTCCATTCATCCTGCATAGAAGAACTGATGTAAATTGAAGAGTCTTCAAAACTATCGCCACTTTCGTTACCAGTGGCTTCTTTAATACTTGCAACAGTATTGCTCACATTTTGTCTTAAATTATTCCAACCTTCTTTAATTTCTTCACCTCTTTCGGCTATCAGCCTCCTTGTTTTTGACCCTTTATGCGGAGCATATAAAATACCCAAAACATATCCAATTCCTACTCCCAGTAATAATGTCCTTTTTGCACTCATAATTTCAAATTAAAGTATCAGGGTAAATTAAAGTTTTAAAAGAGAAGCCAGGATAGAAATCCAGCCTCGTTTTTTGTCCAATATCCTATGAAAAACCAATTTATTATTTGTAATAATTATGCCAATCGTTTTATGAGTAACGAATAAAACTTGTTGGGAATAATTTTCCTCATTTTAAAAATAAAAGAAAACTGTTGCTGTAATTTTTGTGGAGATATTTTCCAACAAACATGTATGCACCCCCGGCGCATCCTTGTTTAGATAATCAGCCAATTTTAAAAATGCCATCTAACAAAAGCTTCCATTGCGGCATATTGCGTTAAGCCAAGTAGCGCATACAACTGCGCTGTGTTTGCATTTCTTTCTTCTGCCCTTTGCCAAAATTCCCTGTCATCTGTTCCTTGAAAAGGAATGCTGTCTTTTTGTGACTGGTGTATAAAAATGCCATTTCTTTTTTTAACTACCTGGTCGGGGCTCATTGGTACCGCCATTTCAATTTCGGTAATGTCCCATTCCTGCCAGGCACCTTTGTATAGCCACAACCAGCAATCAGCAACCCATGTTTGTTTATCTTCCCGTATCCTTTTCAGTGCTTCAATTACTACATCAAAACAAACCTTATGGGTACCATGAGGGTCGGCAAAATCACCAGCACAATAAATTTGCTGGGGCTTTATCTTATTTAAAAGGTCCATGGTTATTTGAACGTCCTTTTCGCCCATGGGGCTTTTTTCAATGGTGCCGGTTTCATAAAAAGGCAGGTTTTGAAAATGAACCTGGCTATCAGTTAAGCCGACATATTTACAGGTGGCCTTGGCTTCGCACCTTCGTATTAAACCTTTGATAGCCCTTATTTCTGCGGTATCTTTTTCACTCGATTTTTTTGTTTTCAAAAAGCCGGTGGCATTGTCCAAAATATTTTTACTCTTTGTATCATCGATATCAAACATGTTTTCAAAGCCTACGGCAAAGTCAATAAACCGGGTAACAAATTCATCTGTTACCGCAATGTTACCGCTGGTTTGATATGCCAGATGTACTTCATGGCCCTGGTCGTGCAGGCGCATAAAAGTACCGCCCATACTAATAATGTCATCATCGGGATGAGGAGAAAACAACACCACTTTTTTAGGAAAAGGGTCGCTTCGTTCAGGATGGTGAAACCTTTGTTCTGCAGGCTTTCCTCCTGGCCAGCCGGTAATGGTATCCCTTAATAAATAAAATACCTGCAAATTGGTTTCGTAGGCATCTCCTTTTTCTGCAAGCAGGTCGCTTAATCCATTATCGTTATAATCACCGTTTGTTAAACTAAGCACAGGCTTTTTAAGTTCTAAGGCGAGGCTTGCTACAGCCCTTTTTATCATCGTGTCTGTCCATACACACTCACCTGTAAGCCAGGGTTTTTTAAAGCGGGCAAGCTCTGCTGCACAAGCTTCATCTATCACAAAAGTGCAGTCATCATGGTTTTGTAAAAGTGATGCAGGTATTTCTTCCGTGTCGTCTTCTTCAACTGCTTTTTGAATAACGGGTGCCTTCGTTTGCCCCCACGCCATCAAAATAATTTTCTTGGATTTTAAGATAGTGCTTATGCCCATTGTTATCGCCATCCGTGGCACTTGCGTCATATTACCAAACTCGTATGCATTGGCAATGCGGGTACTGTTATCTAAAGTAATTAACCTTGTTTTTGTATAGATGCCGCTGCCAGGCTCATTAAAACCAATATGGCCGTTGGTTCCTATGCCTAATATCTGCAGGTCTAAACCACCTGCTTCTTCTATTTTCTTTTCGTATTCTGCACAGTGTTCCTTCACTTTATCTTTGGCCACCATGCCATCGGGTAAAAAATAATTATTGGGATCGATATCAGTTTGCTCAAATAAATTTTTACGCATGAAGTAGTGATAGCTTTGCAGGGCATCGGCCTCCATGGGATAGTACTGGTCAAGGTTAAAGGTGATTACGTTTTTAAAACTCAGCCCTTCCTGCTTGTGCATCCTTACCAGTTCGGCATATAAAGATTTGGGGGATGAACCGGTAGCAAGGCCGATGATACACTTTTTTCCTTCGGTTTCTTTTTCCTTAATGATGGCGGCAATTTCTTTTGCCACGTAAGAAGAACCTGCTGTTGAGTCCGGAAATATTTTTACAGCAATTTTTTCCAGGGAATCCGTAAAGTCAATTTTTTGCTTCAGCATTTGATTTAAGCCAGTTTAATGTTATGCATATATTTTTTTTTCTTAGGGCGAAAAAATATCCACTTCGGATAATACAGGTTATGGGGCAATTGTTGTAAAAAGCGGTATAAGAACAATACCGTTAACGGGCGCCGGGCAAATGCCTTAACACTACCAGGTAAATTTTGCGCTAAAGTAAAGATATTTTTTGCAGGAATAAAATACGTTACAGTGTTTATTTAAAGGGATATAGCAGACAAACGTTTGCATTGTTTTAAAAAAAAGAAATGGGTTATTTGAAGTTTCAGGACATCACTATTGAAGTGGATTTATATGCTTTTATCATGCTGCCCAAGGGTTACCACCCGATGAAAAGAAATTTCATCAACAGCATGCTCGCTTTTGGCAATGATGACGGTTGCCACCGCATTGCCGATAAAATTGATGATGGCCCTTCCTTCACTCATAAACCTGTCTGCACCAATTAGCAGCCCAAGCCCTTCGGGTGGTATAACTTTTATTATGGTAAGGGTAGATGTTAAAACAATAAACCCGCTGCCGGTAACACCCGCTGCACCTTTGCTCGTCAATAACAAGATACCAATGATGGTTAACTGTTGTGCAAGCGACAGGTTTACCTGGAACACCTGGGCTAAAAAAATTGTGGCCATGCTTAGATAGATAGTTGTACCATCAAGGTTAAAACTATAGCCCGTAGGTATTATAAGGCCAACGACTTCTTTTTCGCAACCAGCATCTTCCAGTTTTTTCATTACCGATGGCAGGGCTGCTTCGCTACTGCTGCTGCCAAGTACAATTAAAATTTCTTCTTTAATGTAGATGAGCAACCTCCATAAGCTAAACTTATAATAGCGGGCAATAAGGTTTAAAACAATAAAGATAAAAAGCAGGCCGGTGGCATAAAAACAAATCAACAATTTGCCAAGCGATGCCAGGCTGGCAAACCCGAATTTGCCAATGGTAAACGCCATGCCGCCAAATGCCCCGATTGGGCTCAGCCGCATAACGATGTTGATAATATGGAATAACACTTTATTGATTTTTTCAAAAGTGATCAGCAAACCATTGCCTTTATCACCCAGCTTTTTTAATGCAACACCAAAGAGGATACTAAAAAAAAGTACTTGTAAAATATCACCTTTGGCGAAAGATTCAACAACATTGGACGGAACAATATTTGCAAAAAAATTGCCCCAGTTTAAGGCTTTTGCCTGGCTTGCAAACTGTGCTGTTTTATCTGTTGGGATGTTGCTATGGTTTACCCCTTTACCTGGTTGCATTACATTGGCCACTACCACACCAATAACAAGAGCCACGGTGGTTACCACTTCGAAATATAGCAATGCCTTGCCGCCAATGCGCCCGGCTTTTTTTAAATCCCCCGCCCCTGCTATACCGGTTACGATGGTAAAAAATATTACCGGGGCAATTACCATTCTTATGGAATTGATAAAGGTTTCGCTGATGAGTTGGGCTGCAGGTGCAAAGCCTGGAAAAATATAGCCGGTTATTATACCGGCAACAATACCAATAATAACCTGGACGTATAATATTTTGAAGTACTTCAAGATTTATTTTTAAAGTTTAAATTAAAACTTTTAGCTGATGAATTTTACATTAGATGGATTGGTTTAATGCAATCGATAAAACAAAATTGCCGGGGCAACCCCGGCAATTTAAAGTACAATCATTGTGTCCTTATAAGATATTTTGTTGTTTACATTATGGCTTAACGGCAGCCACACCTGCGATTGCTACGGTATGGTCATTTTCTACTGAGCTGCCAGATACGCCAATGGCACCAATAACTTCACCGGCTGCATTGCTGATAATTGCACCACCCGGAAAGGTGATTAAACCGCCATTGGAATGTTCAATATTGTACAGCGGTGCACCGGGTTGTACCAACGGGCTTAAGGCTGCTGTGTCCATGGTAAACCACGCTGCAGTTTTTGCTTTTTTAAAAGAGATATCTACAGAACCTATCCAGGCGCCATCCATTTTTGCAAATGCTACAAGGTTGCTGCCTGCGTCCATTACGCAAATGTTCATCTTAGTGTTAATTTCTGCCGCTTTTGTTTTAGCTGCTGCTATGGCTGCTTCAGCCTGTTGTAATGTAATGTTCATGCTTTTATAATTGGTTTGTTTTTACTTAGTCATAGTTCATCAAAGGGCCTGCACACTTGCAAGTAATGTAAATTTTTCCATACCAATTTTTATTTAAGAGAAGTACCTGGCATATCTATCCTCGTTGTTAAGTAAGATGTGGCTTATGGCTTCAGGTATTTGCTAAACCATTTCAAATATCTTTCAAACCTGTCTACCTGGTAAGATGGTTTTGTGATGCCATGAAACTGCCCTGGATAAATGATAAGCTGCGTTGGCACGCCCAGCGATTTTAATGCCTGGTACATTTGTTCGGCACCCACACTTGGCACATTAAAATCTTTTTCACTAGCCATAAACATGGTGGGTGTTTTTATTTTATCTGCCTTAAAAAATGGATAGGAAAGCGCCAGCCATTTTTTTGGGTTTTTCCATGGGGCGCCCAACTCTGTTTCATACTGCGATACATACTGGTCTACACCATACATACTAAGCTGCAACGAGCTGCCGGCGCCGCTTGCAGCAGCTTTAAACCTTGTATCTGTGGCAATGGTGTAGTTGGTTAAAATGCCGCCATAGCTCCAGCCACCAATACCCATATTTTTTTCATCTGCAATCCCCTTTTTTACCAGGTAATCTGCTGCCCCGATAATATCGGTTACTTCCTTATTGCCCCAATCTGCATAAATGGCTTTAGTGTAAGCAACTCCACGGCCGTTACTGCCACGATAATTTACCCCGGCCACTGCAAACCCACCGGCAGCAAGCATTTGGCGGTAAAAATCAAATTCATAATCATCCTGCCCCACAGGGCCACCATGAATAAATAATATCAATGGCAATTTTTGGCCTTCTGTGGCATTGGGCGGCAACGTTAAAATTCCGGATACATTGTTGCCATCTTTGCTTACCGAGGTAAAGCCCTGTACCTTGCCAAAGGCAATCTTTTCAATAAATGAATCCTGGATATGTGTAAGTTGCCTTACCATATTATTTTCCAATGCATACAACTCTGTTGGCAGGTATGGTCCGCTCATAGCAGCAACAAGTGCATCTGAACCTGGTGCCCTTTCAATGTTTGCATAACTTTTTTCGCCACCGGCAATTGTTTCTATGGCGTTGTTTTGCAGGTTTAATTCAGCCACATATTGCTTACGGTCATCTTCAACTAAAAAATGTAAAGACTGTCCATCTTTACCCCATTGTATATCCCTTACCGGCCTGTCTAAAGAAGCGGCTGCAGCCCTTGGGGTACCACCTTGTACAGGCACAACTGCAATGGTGTTTTCGCCATACATTGTAAATACAAGGTTACTGCTGGAACTGGTGTATGCAATAAATTTTCCATCAGGTGACCATACCGGGTTTTGATCTGCACCGGGCCAGGTGGTTAACTGTTTAATTACACTGCTTGCGGTAGTGTCCATTAACCAGATATCCAGGTTGTCATTCTTGTCCCTGTCGGCTGTACGGTTGCTTACAAATGCCAGTAGTTTACCATCAGGCGACCACACCGGAGAAGTTTCATCATAATTTCCACGGGTTAAAGTATCTGTTTTTTTTGATGCCATATCAAACAAATACAAATGCGTATAACGGCCTTCCACATAACCATCAATATCTTGTTTAAAATGATACCGGTCCATCACAAAAGGTACCCGTGTTTTTGTTTTTGAGGTATCGGAAAAATCTTCATCCTTAACACTTAACACTATTTTTTTACTGTCTGGCGCCCAGGCATATTCATCGAGGTCGCCTTTGATATCGGTGATTTTTTTCGCTTCTCCACCCCTGGTATCCAGCAGCCATATTTGTGCAGTTTTATCTCCCTCCCTTGCAGCTATAAATGAGATGTACTTTCCATCCGGGCTCCACTTTGGGGCACCTTCGCCACTGCTGCTGTTGGTAAGCTGAACGCTTTGCGTACCATCCCAGCTCGTCATCCAGATATCACTGTTGCGCCGGTCCTTTGCAGTATCAACCGTACTTATAGTATACACCACCCATTTACCATCAGGCGAAATTTGCGCATTGCCTACATTCTTTAAAAGATAAACATCTGACGGTTTTAAAGGCCGCTTATTAGTGCCCTGGCCGGTAACATTATTTACAGCAAATAAAAAAAGCAGCAGCGAATAAAAAGATTTCATGGAAAAATAATTTTGATAAAGTGTGTTTAAAAATAATTGCTTTGCAGTTATTAATAAAATTATTTGCTAAGTGGTATGGCAGTTGGGCACATTGTTTAAAACAAATACCCTTTAAGGAAGTTATAATGGTATAAACTACCGTTATGAAAGGAAAGATGACAGTGCTAATAATGACGTATTGCATTTGCTTTACTGCTTGCCAGTCCCAACAAAAGCAACCTGCTGCGCAACCGAATACAGATACCATCTACACTTACAAAAATGCTTCTGCAGATGGAATAGGAAAATTTTATTTTGGCAGGGAGATAGCACATGTAATGGGCGCTGCTGGCAGCGATTGGCTTGAAAGGGGCGACCGTAACAAAGAGGAAAATACCAATCTTGCTATTGCAAAAATAAACTTGCCGGCAAACGGTATAGTGGCTGATATTGGCGCTGGTACAGGATACTACAGTTTTAAACTATCTGCTAAAGTACCCAAAGGTAAAGTGTATGCGGTGGAGGTACAAGATGAAATGATTGCATACCTCAATAATAAAAAAGTTGCATTGCAAGACACGATAGTTAAAATTGTAAAAGGTACTGGGCTGTCGCCTAACCTTCCATTAAATAGTGTGGACCTTGTGATAATGGTGGATGTATACCATGAACTGCAATACCCACATGAAATGTTGCAGGCCATCAGCAAATCATTAAAGCCGGATGGTAAAATTTTGTTGATTGAATACAGGGGTGAAGACGCTTCGGTGCCTATAAAACCTTTACATAAAATAACAATAGTGCAGGTAACAGAGGAATTAAATGCAAATGGTTTTTCCTTAACAGAGGATGGGGAATTTTTACCCATACAACATTACCTTTTGTTCAGTAAGCGTCGCTTGTAACATATTACACAGGTTGAATGTAATTTAAATTGTTGCAGCTTTTTATAGTTATCAACCTTGTAAGCGCTCATGACACATAGTAATAACTCTTCAAAAGGTTGCCCACTTTTACGACAATTTTAAATATAGCCAATAGGTTTTACTTGGATTTTCTATTACATTTGTTGTGCAAGCCATATGCTTTTACAGTAAAGCGCTCACTTTATTTCCGGTGTTGCTTTATCTTTAATCAGCATAAAAAAATTTATGGTACAGAAGTTGAATTAACCTACAAGCCAACAATACATGTTTGGATATTAGTGCTTGTTGGTAAATGTTACCTTTTTTTAAACCACTGACCTTATTACCTGTCTTGATTTTATTCTAAATATTTATATGCCCGGCCCGTAATCATCCGTAAAAAAAATTCAAGGTTTTCAAAAGGGTTTACAGGTTATTTTTTAATGCTAAACACTCAATTATGAAAAAGTTGTACCTATTGTCAGCCTTTGCTTTCATTTTATTTTCCTGTCAAAAAGAAGTTACCAACGGATCTTCAAACGCTTCATCTAAGAGGCTATCATCTTTCAGGGTTTATAATGCCCCTGCACATTCTTTACGTATTGATACTTTCTTCTACAACAGCGGCGGGTACATTCAACGGTATAAAAGTGTTAACTACGACAGTACCGCCAACCCAATGATTACAGATAGTGCGGATTACAATTTTACATTTGCTAATAGTGCTGCCCCTCCAACATCTTATACGCTTATCAACCTCCATAAGGGTGTTCCGATAGCTACTTCAGAATCGCATAATCTTTTTTATGACAGCCAAAACAGGCTTTTAAAGGACACTTTAATTTTTGGGGAAAATATTTCTCATGCGGCTGTATATTATAGTTACACTGCAAACCTTGTTACTTACGAACAGTACAGCAGTACAACCACAGGTTTGGAAAAAAACGAGGTGGATTCTTTTTTTATCAGCAACGGAAATTTGAAGACTTTAAATACTTATTATTACTATCCACCTGATGTTTATCCTTTTTACCAGGATGTGCAGTTTAGCAGTTATACAAACCCATTTTATAATAAAGCAGTTGCTAATTCATTGGGAGTATTGTTCTATAAGATTGTTGAAGCAGATTTTATTTCACCTTACATGCCGACAAGTGTGCATGCAACATACCCTCCCCAAAATCTTGATTATACCACAAAGTATGACTGGAGTTTAGATTCATTGGGACGGATCAATAATGGGGTTATCGCATCTAACGGTATTTACTTTACGATTTACTATTATTAAAAAAAAATCCCTGATAAAACTTAGTCTTTTTATCAGGGATTTTAATTGTATGGTGCATGTTTACTTATTCATCTTCATCATCCTCTTCTTCACCATCAAACATTTCAAACTGGTACTCCATAGTGTTGTCAAATCTCTCGTAATTAAAGTTTTCTGGATAGGCACCTGCAGCAAACATAAAAGCATAATTAAGATCGTAAAGATCTTCTTCGTTAAGCCACTCCTGATCGGTTGCAAGTACCAACCATTTGTACAAACCTTCCACACCATCGGCTACAGTGGTAATTTCAAGTAATAGCGGCTTCTCTATTTCAAACTTATTTCCGTCATCACCTGTCCATTCAATAGACGTTCCTGTAATATTCCAGTTTCCAAATTTCATGTTATATAGTTTTTCAACTTCGCCCAATTAATATGCCATGTAATCTCGTAAGAAAGATAATTCCCTGCCTGCCTGCGTAAAAAAAGCAAGCCATTGCTGTGTAAATTTTCATCCACTTCTACATTTCTTCTTTGTTGTGTAGAAGCACCTCTACGGGCCGTTTAATAAATAATAACATCAGTGGCAAATACGTTGGGCATTAGCGCATGGCATAATAATCGTCTCTAACTACATTATTAATTGATAAAAAAACAAGCTGATGAACGATAATAAAATATCAAGAAGGAAAGTTTTAGGAGGGATAGGAGCCACAATAGCGGCTGCAACTGTAGCACCAGTGTTTGCATCCCCAAACAAAAAGTTATTTGATAACAATGCACCCGTAGGTTTAATTGACCCTACAACAAAGTATCCTAAACCACCGTTCAGTGGTCAATCGCAGCCCTGGCCCGGACTTGCAAGTAAAATGATCCCCCGGCCAGATCATGGTGAAATAAGTTATAAAGGGTCTGGAAGGTTAACAGGCCGCAAAGCATTAATAACAGGAGGCGATTCTGGCATGGGAAGGGCTGCGGCCATTGCTTATGCGAGGGAAGGTGCTGATGTAGCCATCAATTATTATCCAACAGAAGAACCAGATGCAAAAGAGGTGATAGAGTTGATAAGAAAAGAAGGCCGTAAGGCCATTGCGATACCCGGCGATTTAAGGGATGAGGCTTTTTGTAAAAAACTGGTTGCCGATGCAGTGAGTGGATTAGGAGGGCTTGATATTGTAGTAAACAATGCAGCCCGTCAACAAAGTAACCAATCTATTCTGGATATTTCCAGCGAGCAGTTTGACTGGACAATGAAGACAAATATCTATGCCCCATTCTGGATTATAAAAGCAGCATTACCGCACCTGCAACCGGGTTCTGTTATCATTGGCACTACATCAGAGCAAGCTTATGACCCCTCTGCAGATTTATACGATTATGCCCAAACAAAAGCTGCTACGATGAACTATGTAAAGTCACTGGCCAAGCAATTGGGGCCAAAGGGAATCAGGGTTAACGGAGTTGCACCTGGCCCTATTTGGACGCCGTTACAGGTAAGTGGTGGTGCTACACAGGAAAAATTAAAAAACTTTGGTGGTAATACCCCAATGGGGAGGCCAGGCCAACCTGCAGAACTTGGTTCTATTTATGTGCAGCTTGCAGCCGATAATGGAAGTTATGCAACCGGTCAGGTATACGGCGCAGCAGGCGGTGGTGGCCAACCATAATCTGTTATAATTTATTTTTGAAAACGGGGTAATCTTACTCCGTTTTTTTATGCCCGGCAGTTAAGGTTATCCAAGTTATACCTGCATTAATAAAGTGATGTCATCCTAATGAATACTTGCTTTTTAAAAAATAAATTTTTAAGTTTGTTCTTTGCCAATCCAACCTACTAAATAAACCCCCGCTTTTTCTCTTTAATACCTCAACACCTTTTAGTTTTTACCGGCCAATGCTGAATAAAATATAGTGTACATCATTTGTAAATTTTTTACAGCACGGCATACACTATTACTTATGTATTTGCCTCTATCAATCCATGAAATAAAAACACTAACCCGGTAAGCCGAAAAGGGACAAGAGTAGGCATAAAAAATAAAAGTTATGAAATTTAATTTAGCAAGAATGGCGTTGGCTGTGCTGATGGCATCAGCATTATCCATTTCAAGTTGTAATACCATTGCACATTTTGATCAAACGGCATACAACCAGGTTGTATCTGTAGAGGCAGATGCCCTTACATTAATGGATAAGGCCACAGAAGATTATACAGCCCACAAGCTGGAGATAGATGATGTTACCAATAAATTATACAAGGCTTATTTCTATGATAAAAACAGGCCGAAAAATAAAATAACGGAAGAAATGTGGAAGCTGATTATCGATCCGAATGGCCATCTGTACGGTGGTTTTTTAAACAGATGGAAAACCGAAGGAAAGCTTGGGGCTGTTTTCATCAGCGAAGCAAAATTAAAAATGCAGGAAAATTTTGACAGGATAGCCCAGCTCGAAAGCAAAAAAATTAAATCATAAACAATCTCACTCAAAAAATATTTTATGGCAATACAAATTGATTTTGACGACATATTTAAACAGCTAAAAACAGGAGTAACCTCTTTAGCGAAACTTACCGTATCCAATTATATCAACGATGCCAAAGCTGACGGGCTGTCTCTGTTAAATGAGATGAAAGACGATTTACAACGCTGGACCAAACAATTAATTTCCGGCGACCTTACCACCAAGGATTTTGAATGGCTTGTAAACAGTGAAAAGGATACTATAAAAATGGCAGCGTTAGAGCAGGCAGGCCTTGCACTGATAAGGATAGACCAATTTAAAAACAGTGTTTTAAACCTTGTAGTGGATACCATTTTTAATGCGGTTAAAATATAACAACTAAACATTTTCTAACTTTTAAATATTTGTAGCATGCCGTGGAAACCTATAGTAGGCTTAAGTTTTAACCAGCAAGGCTTTGACAGTTATTGCCACTCTTTACAATGGACAGCCTGGCGGCCATCGTTTATCGCATTGCATAATACTGCCGTGCCCAATTTAAGCCAACGCCCCAATGGCTTTACCAAAACGCATATTGACGGGTTGGTAAGTTTTTACAGGGATACACAAGGCTGGAGTGCAGGGCCACATCTTTTTATTGATGATAAGCAAATATGGGTGTTTACACCACTCACCATGTCGGGGGTGCATTCCCCTTCCTGGAACAAGTTGGCGCTTGGCATAGAAATGCTGGGCAATTACGAAACAGACAATTTTAAAACTGGCAGGGGCCTCGCTGTACGAAAGAATGCGGTAGCGGCAATGGCAACCCTGTCCGCCGTTTTAGGGTTGCCCCCCGAAAGTATGCGCCTGCATAAAGAAGACCCCGCCACCACCCATGCCTGCCCTGGAAAAAATGTTTTAAAAACAGATGTAGTCAGGGATGTACAGGCACTGATGATGGCAAGGCATTCCGGCGGCCACCTTGGGTGAAGCCATACGTCATTTTTACAACAAAAAAATTTGGATCGCTGTACCAAAAACGATCTTGCCACAGCATATATCAACATTAAAAGGAGGGGCTTTTGTTCCTCCTTTTATTATACAATAAACCGAAATAAAAAACACTTTAGTTTCCAGAAAAAAACGATAATATTATTAATTGTAAAGGGGCTAAACCCCGCCAGAGAAACTGCAGTATTTCCGGTTGGCGATAACCACAATAAATTGGCTTGTATGAAAAGACGATATTTAGTTGGCGTGTATTTTTTTATCACCTTGCCCTGGGCATGTTGTTTTGTAAATGCGCAAACTGTTGGTACAATGAAAGGGCAGTATCGTCCGCAGGTGCATTTTTCGCCTCAGCAACATTGGGTAAACGATCCTAATGGCATGGTGTTTTATAAAGGCATTTATCATTTATTTTTTCAATACCACCCTAACAGTTCTGTGTGGGGGCCTATGCATTGGGGCCATACCATCAGTAAAGATTTGGTGCATTGGCAGCAGCAGCCCATTGCTATTTATCCGGATAGTTTGGGTACCATTTTTTCTGGCAGTGCTGTGGTTGACATCAGCAACACAAGCGGCTTTGGAAAAAATGGTAAAGTACCGCTTGTTGCAATTTTTACGCAACATGATACGGTTGGGGAAAAGGCAGGAAAAAATAATTTTCAAAACCAAAGCATCGCTTATAGTTTGGATGAGGGAAAAACCTGGGTTAAGTATGCAGGCAACCCGGTAATAAAAAATCCAGGCTTTCGGGATTTCAGGGACCCTAAAGTGATGTGGCATGCACCTGCAAAAAAATGGATCATGTCTTTGGCCGTGCAGGATAATGTTACTTTTTATTCTTCACCAGATTTGAAAAACTGGACAAGGGAAAGTGATTTTGGCAAAGGCCGGGGTGCACATGGCGGCGGATGGGAATGCCCTGATTTGTTTAGTATGGATGATAATGGAAAGCAGCGCTGGGTGCTGATTGTAAACCTTAACCCCGGTGCCCCGAATGGCGGCTCTGGTACCCAATATTTTATAGGCGATTTTGATGGAAAAAATTTTATATCGGACCAGCAGGAAACAAAGTGGCTGGATTATGGCCCTGATAATTATGCAGGCATCACCTGGTCCAACACCGGCGATAGAAAAATATTTATCGGGTGGATGAGCAACTGGATGTATGCAAACCTGGTACCTACCACAACATGGCGCAATGCGATGACAATCCCGAGGGAACTGCGTTTAATGCATGTTGGCAATGATTTGTTGCTGGCTTCTGCACCTGTGAAGGAACTTATTGCAATTGAAAACAGCCCGGTAAATTACACCGGGGTTACGGCTGCAAATACAACCCACCTTACCCAACAAATAAACCCTGTAAAATTGCCCTGCCGTATTAATTTAAGCACCGCCAGCATTCAGGATTTTGCTTTTACGCTATCCAACAATATGGGAGAAGAATTGGTGATTGGCTTTGATAAAAATGCCAACCAGTATTTTATCGACCGCACAAAATCGGGTAAAACAGATTTTGAAAAAGGCTTTGCTGCACGGCATACCGCACCTCGTTTTTCTATGGGTACTGCAATGGATATGTCCGTTATTATTGATGAAAGTTCAATTGAATTATTTGCAGATAAAGGGTTAACGGTTATGACGGAAATATTTTTTCCATCCAGGCCTTACAACACATTTCACTTAACGGCTGCGGGTAAAATAGCGTTTAGCAAGGTTGCCTACATACCTTTAAAAAGTATATGGCCTTAGCAAAATTTATTTTTACTGATACAATTTTTAAATAACGATGTATGATTAAAACCTTGATGGTACTGATTTTTATTTGCGCTGCCGGTAACGCTGCTGCACAAACCCCTGCACCGGTTGTGCCGGATTTTACTTTTTATAAGTTGAATAAAACACCTTTTACGCCTAAAGATTTAGCGGTTGGTAAAAAACTGTTTTTCGTTTTTTTTGATGCAGATTGTGAGCATTGCCAAAGGGTTATTGCTTATATGGGCAAGCATTACAATTCTTTTAAAAATGTGCCGGTGTATTTGATAACATTAGATGATGACCAAAAGCGCAATATCTTTATGGATAAGTTTGGAAGCAAATTAAAAGGCAAAAAAAACATTACTGCTTTGCGTGACAAAGATGC
The DNA here is from genome assembly GCA_965249755.1 of Ferruginibacter sp. Taxonomy (GTDB): domain Bacteria; phylum Bacteroidota; class Bacteroidia; order Chitinophagales; family Chitinophagaceae; genus Ferruginibacter. Next base: position 3,482,191 of record CBDFMT010000004.1, on the reverse strand, counting down.
ACAGTTCATCAATAAATTTAAACCCCGAAAATATCCGTCCATGTTTTTATACTCGAGCGATAGAAAGCTTATTATGTACGATGATGATGATAAAGCAGTTGCTAATTTTGAGAAAGCCATCAACAAAAAATAGCATAGTTGATCGTGAAGCATTATTTCCTTTGAACAACTTTTAAGCTTCAGGGGTTGCTTTTTTCTAAGAAAATAAATGTCTTTTATTTTGCGGCAATTGCTTATACTTCTTCAATAAATTCAAGCAACTTCGCTGCTCCTAAATATACTTATTGATGAAGAGGGTTTTTGTAATTGGTGATATCCATGGCGGGCTTAAGGCTTTACACCAGGTATTGCAAAGGGCCGGTGTTACGCCAGCAGATACCCTTATTTTTTTAGGGGATTATGTAGATGGCTGGAGCGGATCTGCACAGGTGATTGAATTTTTAATAACTACAGATAAACAACAGCATTGCATTTTTATAAAAGGCAACCATGATGTGTGGTGTGAAGAATGGCTGGAGGCGGGCAATGCGGACCGCACCTGGCTGCAGCATGGCGGCGAAGAAACCGTTGCCAGTTATGCAAGGTTGCAGGGTTACGACAAGCAAGTGCACATCGATTTTTTTAAGGCAATGAAACTGTACCATGTGGATGAACAAAACCGGTTGTTTATACACGCCGGCTTTACTGCCATGAAGGGGCTTGACCATGAAAAGGATACGGCTAATTTTTATCTGGACCGCACGCTGCTGGAAACCGCCCTTTCCATGAACAAAAAAATAAGGAGGGACTCTTTGTATTTTCCCAAGCGCTTAAAACTTTTTCATGAAATTTACCTTGGGCACACACCCACTTTATATTTTGATGAATTTACCCCGGTGCAGGCACTTAACCTTTGGGATATTGATACCGGCGCTGCTTTCACAGGTAAGCTGAGCATAATGGATATTGATACCAAACAGTTTTGGCAAAGTGATGAGGTAATGAATTTATACCCTGGCGAAAAAGGAAGGAACAAAGATTAGCTGATAAGATAAAATCCTTTTACTGATAAAATAACCTGCCCCTGTCGGCTACGCTGCTTTCAGTGTACTGCCTTAAAAACCCATCCTGTTCCATCACCTTTTTTTGCAGTCTTTCTAATTTTTCTTTTAGTGTGCCGGTATCATATTGAAAGTCTTCCATGGCCTTTCCAACACCATCAGCTTTTTTAATGGCTTCTTTAATTTTAGCCTGTGCAGGCCCAAGCATCGTTCTTATTTCAGCATCTGGCCTTGCCGGTAAAAAGCGGTTATTCCGGTATTGCACATAGGCATTAAAAATGGCCGTGGCTTTATTTAGGTCATCAACGGCACCATTGTACAAGTCCATATCCCTATCCCCGTAAACAATAGCAATTTTCATTTTTACATAAGATTGCCAAATGGCAGCTACGTTATTTTGTGCACCCGTTTGTTGCATGCGGTGGCTGGCGGCTTCCATTTGGTGCAGGCTATCCAGTTGTAAAAAAGCTTTTACTGAATCTGCAACATTCCACGGCATCGTTTTTTTTGAAGCAAATTGCCCACGGTTAAATTGTTGCTGCGTAATAGGGTAATCCAGTAATTGCCACAGCGGGTCAAAAGGCATATGGCTTTCAATGAACGCTTGAGGGCTGACTAAAAAGTAATTGGTGTGGTTGCCAATGTCCCAGGTTGGGTCGCACAGCAACCATTCTTTATCTACAAAAACAGCGCTCCAGCTATGGCCGGTAATCTTTTTATTTCCGGTAAAAGTGGTATAGCCATTTACAACAAAAGAAGGTATACCTGCCTTAATTAAAATATCAGTAAACACCGCAGCAAAATTTTCACATACACCTTTTTTTCTGCGCAATGCGGCACTTACTTTTACCGATGCGTCCGGGCCCCAGTTTATGTTGTACATGCTATCGGTACTGTATTGTATATTGGTGGTAACCCAACTGTAAACTGCCGAAATTTTTTCCCTGTCTGTACTAAAATGAAATTGCACATACGCTGCAATGCCAGTACTGGATGAGGTTTCAGACGAAGGGATGTAAAGGCCATAGTTAAGCTGCTGGCATTGGGCACGGTTAAAAGAAAGAAATAGCAGGCAAAGCAGCAAAACATTTTTCATCCTATAAATTTATTAAAAACACAGTACACTTTAAAGAAATCAGTCGGTATTTTTTCTTAAAACTTGATGATGAAATGATTTGGTAAAAGGGTATTGAACAATGCTTAAAGGTATCTTTATAGATAAAAAATAAAGTTTTACAACATGCCAACAAACCGCATTTTGCTCTTCAGCAGTTCCCGGTCTGGTAACAGTGGTTACCTTGAAACTGCCGCTCCCATCATCAGCAAGTTTCTGGGGCCAAACCCACTATCTGTTGCCTTTATACCATTTGCTGCCGTTGATGAAAGCAGTTATGATAATTATGCAGCGATGGTAAAAAACGGGTTGCAAGGCTTGCCTTATTCCATCGTTACTGTACACCCTGCAGGTGCGAAAGAAACGATCAACAATGCTGATGTAATTATAATTGGCGGCGGCAATACTTTTAAATTGCTGCATGATTTGTACGCCTTTCAATTGCTGGATGTTATCCGTAACAAAGTGGATAGTGGTACGCCCTATATTGGATGGAGTGCAGGTGCCAACATCGCCGGGCCGGGTATTGGCACCACTAATGACATGCCTGTGATTGCCCCTAAAAGTTTTAATGCCCTTGGTTTTTTACCTTTTCAGATTAACCCCCATTACAATAATTTTAAACCCGATGGCCATAATGGTGAAACCCGTGACCAGCGGCTGGAAGAATTTATAAAGATGAACCCGGGCCTGCCTGTCGCCGGTTTGCCTGAAGGCACTGCTTTACATTTGGAGGGCAATAAACTGGTGTTCACCGGGGATAAAGAAGGCATACTTTTTTATCAGGATGAAACCGCAACAATCCTTAAACGGAATATCTTAACAGGAGAAGACCTTTCTTTTCTGTTGTAAGTTTTCAATTTTTAAAACTGATTTATCCTGACAGTTAAGAAAATGAATTAAAGGCACCGCACCGCTTTTATCTTTTACATAAAAGGCTGTGTGAAAGTTTTCACACAGCCTTTTTACAATTCAATGTAGCAGTGCCCTACAGCCTATCCTGCTAAATAATTTTTAGTATCAACCTTTTTACCAAATGCTTAGTAAAGATAATTAAGTGCTATTTTATCATTAGCATTAAACGTACGGTCTGTACCTGCTGAACAAGCCAGCATGAAAGACTCTGCATCAAAACCTGAAGGTGTGCCTGGAATAAGTACCGCACCGATTGAACCAGCCCTTTCATTGGATTTACTTCCACCGCAGCTAAGTGCACGGTTAAAATAATCGGTATGACGGAAACCAATACAGTGGCCCATCTCATGCTGCAATACAGAAGTGATATAACCCTGGTTTGGATTAGATCCATAAGCCTGTGGGTTGGTGTTCATCTGTATCTGGTTGTAAGGATTGCCCGATGATGTGGGAAAACCTGATGAACCCAGGGTGATGTAACCACCGGATGGGCCCTGGTCAAAGCCAACAATATCTACATTGCCACCACTGGCCACACGCTTTAAAGTAATTTGCAAACCCAGTGCATTATAACGGCTGATGAATGCATCAGTTGCATTGGACCAAACTGCCAACCCACTTAAAGTGCCGCTAACAGAAATGGTAATAACCCTCGGTAATGATTTTACCAGGTTGGTTGTACGGTACTGCTCCACATTTGCAATAAGCAGGTTTGGTGATGTGCTTTGTGAAGAAAGGTTTTCGTTGGTTAAAACAATGTCACCTTCCACCAGGTAACCGTTACTTACTTTAAGTACATTATCTGTACTAAAACCTTGTGCCGCTATTTGCTGCAACACCATCGGTGAAACCTGCTCAACTGGTGTTGAGTTGTTTTCCTTTTTACAGGACATCGTAAATAAACTAACTGCGAGTACCGGAATAAATGCCTTGGAAAAAAATTTCATAGTATTTGTTTTGGTGAAGATGAGGTGAATTATAAATTTAACTTTTATTAATTTACATCAACATAAATGTGGACATTTATTTTAAAATAAAATGGGGATTAAACCGTGGATAATATTGATTTGCCTGATGATGCTGGCAACCGGTTTACAATCACAAATACCTTCAGACAGCTTTTATATTCAAAAATTCAGTTTGCCCCAAAGGCAGGCAGGCAAAGGAAAATACTGCTTAATCCAACTTAAGGGTACTGCTTCGCAGGAATGTAAAAACAGCCTCACAACACATGCCATCCGCCAGTTTTCTGCAACCCTTTTTATTGCCGATACCGCAATAATGCAAACGCCCATTTGTAAGAATAACCCACTTGTAAAAATTTTGCCGGTTAATGATAATTGGAAACTCTCGCCGCAGGCGGAAAAAATGATACTGGATTTGAAGGATAACCAACAGCTTTCAAATTTTCAAATGCTGTACACTTCGGCTGGTTTTCCTGATGAAAACGTTTTAAAAAACGGGCGTATCCCCAAACAAAACATTACCATATTTGCAGACCGAAAAATTATTTCGGTAGCATGCACCCTGCCACAGTTGCAACAATTTTTTTTGTCCCGGCAGGAAATTGTATTTATAGATCTTGCCCTGCACCCTGTTGAAGAATTGGGTACGCCGGGGTTTGACCTTACCGCTAATGCCCTGAACATTGTGCACAGCAGATACCCTTTTATCAATGGGCAAGGCCAGCATGTTTCTATCAAAGAAGATTATTATGACACTGCTGATATTGATATAAAAGGCCGCTATGACACATCCCCGCTGGCATCGCCTGATATTACCAATCATGCCAATTTTATGGCAACCATTATTGCAGGTGCAGGCAACTCTGCCAACTATGCCCTTGGTGCGGCCAATCAGGCCATGGTTTCATCGTCGTCTTTTAAGGAGGTATTGCCGGATGCCGATAGTGCGTACCTGCAAAACCACATTACTGTACAAAACCATTCTTACGGCACTTTGCCGGATAATAGTTATGGCATGGCAGCGCAAGCTTTTGATAAAAGTGCCAACAACAATCCTAATTTGTTGCATGTTTTTTCATCCGGCAACTCAGGGGATAAAACCAGTACAAGCGGCAACTACAACGGCGTTGCAGCATATGCCAACCTAACAGGCAACTTTAAAATGGCCAAAAATATTATTACCGTTGGTGCAGTGGATTCGTTTGGTAATGTTGTGCCGTTAAGTTCCAAAGGCCCTGCTTATGATGGCAGGATAAAACCAGATATTGTTGCCTTTCAAAAAAATGGAACATCAGAAGCGGCCGCATTGGTGTCTGGTACAGTGCTGCTTTTACAACAGTATTATAAAGTACTTCATAAAGATAGCAGCCTGTCTTCTTCACTGGCCAAAGCAATTGTAATTAACACCGCTAACGATGTCGGTACCCCCGGGCCAGACTATACATCCGGCTTCGGCAACCTTGATGCATCGAAGGCCATGGACCTGTTAAGGGATGGCCATTTTTTAAAAGGTGAGGTGGGCCAGGGGCAGGAAAATATTTTTTCATTAGCTGTACCCAAAGGAATATCCTTGTTGAAAATTACCCTTGTGTGGAATGATACCGCTGCAACACCGCAGGCACCAAAAGCATTGGTAAATGATGTTGATTTGGAAGTTGCGGACCCATCAGCCAATGTAACCTGGCAACCCTGGGTATTAAACAGTTTTGCCAACGCCAATTCACTTGGCCTGCCGGCGATAAGGAAAAAAGACAGCCTTAATAACGTAGAGCAGGTAACCATTGATAACCCTGTTGAAGGCAATTATGAAGTAAGGATAAAGGGCTATAACCTGCCTGCTGGCAAACAAAAATATGATGTGGCCTATAGCTTTGATCGCATCGCTTCCTTCCATTGGAATGCACCGCAAAAAACCGATTTGGCAGTTGCCAATGCACCATTGCTTTTAAGGTGGCAAACAAGTTTTAATGCCACCGGAAAAATAGAATACACTGCAGGCAACAGCAATGTTTGGCAGTCTATATCCGGTGATGTGCAACTGCAAAAAGATACCTTTTACTGGCAGGTGCCAGATACCATTTCAACAGCTGTTGTAAGAATGAAAATTGGCAGCAATTATTTTTATACAGATACCTTTATCATTACCACACTGCTGAAACCCTCTACAGGCTTCATTTGCGGCGATTCTGTATTAACGTACTGGAACAAATTAAAAAATGTAAACCGCTATCAGTTATACCAATTAGGCAGTAAATACATGGAACCTTTTTTAGTTGTTGCAGATACCAGTGTGGTCTTGGCTAAAAGTGATTTAAAGGGCATTTACATTACTGTGGCACCTTTTGTAAATGCGGGCATTGTGGGTACAAAAAGCTATGCCCTTAACTACACCCTTCAAGGAACAGGTTGCTATATCGATGCCTTTTATATAACGGCTAATGATAGTGTTGCAGCGTTAAATTTATCCCTGGGCACACTTGTAAATATATCATCCATACAAATTGAAAAGCTTGGTGTAAACAGTTACCTGCCTGTCGCCAACATTACCAGCCCTAATCAACTACAGTACGTTTTTTTGTATGCCCCGCTAACCCCCGGCATCACTTATTTCAGGGCAAAAATTACTTTAAAAAACGGCCAGGTTATTTACTCCAAGCCAGAAGCTGCTTTTTATACAGCTCCCGGCAATTACCTGCTGCTCCCTAACCCGGCCACAAGAGGAAGCAGCATTACCTTGCTTACATCCATCACAAACGGAGCAACAATATTGCTGAAAGATATTACCGGAAGTACCGTTTTACAGCAACGTATAATTTCCTCGCCTCAGCAAATTAGTACAGCTACCTTACAAACCGGGCAATACTTTTATTTTATCTACAAAAACAATTTGAAAGTTGGGGCAGGTAAAATCCTGGTTTTATAACAAGTTATTTTCCACCAGGTATTCTGCTATCTGCACCGCATTGGTTGCTGCCCCTTTTCGAAGGTTATCACTCACTATCCAGCAGTTAAGTGTGTTGGCCTGTGTTTCGTCCCTGCGTATCCTGCCTACAAAAGTTTCGTCTTTTTCATGGGCAGTTAATGGCATCGGGTAAATAAAGTTGGCAATGTCATCCTGTACAATTACACCTGGTGCGTTGCTCAATATTTCCCTTACTTCAGCCAGGTCAAAATCATTTTCAAATTCAATATTTACACTTTCACTATGGCCGCCCATTACTGGTATCCGCACCGTAGTTGCGGTAACTTTAATCGCTTCATCACCAATAATTTTTACCGTCTCTTTGGTCATTTTCATTTCTTCTTTGGTGTAGCCGTTTTCTAAAAAAACATCTATCTGCGGTATGGCATTCAGGTCGATGGGATATTTGTAGGCCATCTCACCTGTTATACCTTTTCTTTCGTTCATCAATTGCTCAACAGCCTTAACGCCTGTACCAGTAACACTTTGATAGGTTGATACCACCACCCTTTTAATTTTATATTTATCATGCAAGGGCTTTAACACCACCACCATTTGAATGGTGGAACAGTTGGGGTTGGCAATAATTTTATCTTCCTTGGTAAGTACGTTTGCATTTACTTCCGGTACTACCAGTTTTTTTGCGGGGTCCATCCGCCATGCGCTGGAGTTGTCTATTACTGTTATTCCTGCTGCTGCAAATTTTGGGGCAAGTTCTAACGAAGTACTGCCCCCGGCAGAAAAAATAGCAATGGCCGGTTTCGCTTTTATGGCATCTTCGTAGCCAACCACTTTGTATTTGTTTCCTTTAAATTCCACTTCTTTACCGATTGATTTTTCTGATGCCACAGGGATCAATTCTGTAACATCAAAATTTCTTTCTGCCAAAACCTGCAACATTTTTGTGCCAACCAAACCGGTAGCACCAACAACAGCAACTTTCATTTTTTAATTTTTATTTTATTGATTAAGGGTTTATTTCTTTTTTGGATAAGTAACACATCAACTTAAAGCAAAATAAAAACCTTCCGTTTTTAGCGGAAGGCTGTGCATATTTTGAAACAAACAAAACACTTTTACCTCCCGCTACCGGAATGTTTTATGGTTGTTTTTATTTGTTTGATTGCTTTCATTTCAAAACGAAAATAACTACAATTTTTTAATCAGCCAAACGATGGTTTTCCAATTACTGCGTTGTTCAGGTAACAGATTAATAAGTGCCGTTTACCAGCATTGGTAAAATACCCTATCTTTAAAACTACCTGCAATTGTTTATGCTTATGAAATTTTTACTTTACCTGCCCTTATTATTGTTATGCCCGTTACTGCCAAAAGCACAGTTAACCGAAAATTTTACAGATGCAGATTTTACCGCAAACCCAATATGGGCAAGTACTGCAGGCGACTGGGCCATTAATGCAGCGTTACAATTGCAAAGCAATAACACCACAGCCAATGCCGTATTTTATATTAACACCCCCAACACACTTGCCACAAATGCGGAATGGGATTTTTATGCAGGGTTAAAGTTTGCAACATCCGGCAGCAATTATGTTGATGTATTTCTGATAGCTTCTGCTGCTGACCTTGCTGGCAATACGGTGGCCGGTTACTTTGTACGTATTGGAAATACCGCAGATGAAATTTGCCTTTACCGGAAAGATGCAGGCAAAACCGCAGTAAAAATAATTGATGGTGCAGATGGTATAGTAAGCAGCACCACCGATAACCGTTTTAAAATTAAGGTAACAAGGGATGCTTTGTATGGATGGGTTTTAAGCAGGGATATAACCGGCACGGGCAGCAACTATTTTAAAGAAGGTTCTGCTACAGACAGCACGTATACCGCTACCAGTTACTTTGGTTTTTTGGTAAAACAAAGCATTGTTGCAGGCTTTGCACAAAAGCATTTTTTTGATGACATAGAGATTAAACCATATGCCCCGGATACAACAGCACCATTAATTAAAGCGGCTACAGTTACTGCTGTAAATAGGGTTGATGTACTGTTTAACGAACCAATGGATAAGCCTGCAAGTGAGGCTGCTGCTGCATATACCGTCAACAATAGTATTGGTGCCCCGGTTTCTGCAATGGTGGATGCAGCCAACAGTTCACTGGTACACCTGGCTTTTGCAACAAACTTCCCGGGTAGCATAAATTGTACGCTTACCGTAAATAACGTGAAGGATGAAGCTGGCAATGCTTTGGTAAATGGCATTGTAAACTTTACCTACTTTGCGCCTTATACGCCCAGGCAATTTGATGTGGTGATAGATGAAATTATGGCCGACCCGACACCGGTGGTATCGTTGCCGGATAATGAGTGGATTGAATTAAAGAACGCCGCTGCCAATGCCATAAACCTGAAGGGATGGAAGGTACAAAGTATAAATACCGTAAGTGGCCCGATGCCGGATTTTGTTTTGTTGCCTGATAGTTTTGTCATTGTCTGCACAGGAAATGCTGCGGCTGCCATGTCTGCTTTTGGAAAAACAATTGCCATTACCAGCTTTCCTTCTTTGGATAATACCGGCGGGCAGCTTTCCCTTATTTCCCCGCAGGGAAATTTTATACATACCGTAAGATACACAGCAGCCTGGTACCAGAATGAGTTGAAAAAGGATGGTGGCTGGTCGCTGGAAATGACCGATACCAATAACCCTTGCGCAGGCATTGCCAACTGGAAGGCAAGCACTGATTTAAAGGGTGGCTCACCCGGTAAAAAAAATGCAACAAGCGGGGTAAACCCGGATAAAAAAAACCCTGCTTTGTTGCGTGCATACGCACCAGACAGTGTACACATTATATTGGTTTTTGATGAGCCGCTGGATAGCCTGAAAGCATCTGCAGCAGCGGCTTATACCGTAAGTGATGGTACAGGCAGCCCGGTTAAGGCAACCGCTGTTTCACCGGTATTCGACAATATTGCACTTACCTTAAGCAAGCCTTTAAACCCAGGTAAAATTTATACAGTAACCGTTAGCGGTGTTACTGATTGCACAGGCAATTTAACAGGGGTTAAAAACACGGCAAGAGTGGGTATAAGCGCCGTTGCAGACAGCCTTGATTTAGTGATTAACGAGATACTGTTTAACCCGCCATCAAACGGCAGCGATTTTGTGGAATTGTATAACCGCAGCAATAAAATAATTAACCTTAAGCAAACTTATATTGCCAATAGAAATACCACTAATACCATCGGTAGCATAACCCCTATCAGTGCAGAAAATTATTTGTTGTTTCCGCAAGATTTTATAGTGTTGTCCGCCGATGTTGAATATGTGAAGTCTGCCTACATAAACCAAAACCCGGATGCCCTGCTTGCAGTTCCGCTTCCCGCTTTTAATAATGATAAAGGCAATGTAATTATATTGAATGCCCAAGGCAACATTACCGATGAAGTGGATTATAACGACTACTGGCATTTTAAGCTATTGAGCAATACAGAAGGCATTTCGCTTGAAAGAATTGATTATAACGGCGCATCATCCTCGGCAGATAACTGGCATTCGGCCGCTGCCAGTGCAGGTTACGGCACACCCACTTATAAAAATTCACAATACCGGATTGATGCGCAGGCGCAGGGTGCCGTAAAGTGGCTGCCGGAAATTGTTTCTCCAGACAATGACGGGCAGGATGATTTTGCAACAATGGAGTATCAATTTCCTGAACCCGGATATATTGTAAGCATCACCATTTTTGATGCATCCGGAAGGCCGGTGCGTTACCTGCAACGCAATGCCCTGTGTGGCACAAAAGGCATTTTCAGGTGGGATGGCCTTGATGATAAAAACCAGCAACTTGCCGTCGGCATATACATCGCATACACTGCGGTTTTCAATTTAAAAGGCCTGACAAAGTATTTCAAAACGCCCATTGTTTTGGCAAGAAGAAAATAATGTAAAACAAAGTGGCTTGCAACCATAAAATAAAATCGGTATGTTTGACGAACGCTATTTTTGCTTCTTTGCCGAATTGCAATAACAACAACTGCTTTTTCAATATCCCACTAAACATTAGCCCAACGTCAGCTTCTTAGTTTTTTCGAGGGCACAGGTATGCCTGCGCTACAAATTTGTACAAACAAAACAACTGCTGATGAGATGTCTTTTGCCGGCGTTACTTTTTTTATGCTGCACCTTAAACCTTAAAGCGCAAACCATACAACCGGTGGAGCCTGTAAATATTTGCGGCACGGGCAGTACGGTTTTAAATATTAACGGTGCACCAAACGGTGCAACTTTTCAATGGCAAAAAGATGGCGCTGATATTTCGGGTGCTGTTAATGCAAGTTACACTGCAACGTCTAGCGGAAGTTATGCAGCAGTAATTACCAATGCGGCCCCGCCCCAAATGCTTGCTGCTATTGCAGTTTCCATAACACCTAAACCCGTTGCCGATTTTACTTTTACACCCAATACCAGCATTTGTGCAGATGTGCCGGTTACTTTTAAACCGGCAGTTATAAGCGGCACACCACCCTACACCTACAGTTGGGATTTTGGCGATGGCAGTACATCTGCTGTTGCCAATCCTGCACATCCCTTTGTTTCTTTAGGTTGTGGCACGTTTAATTTTATAGTAAAGCTTACCGTAACCGATGCAAGGGGTTGCACCAGTACCGTATCAAAAACCATTACTGTTTTACAATCCCCGGATGTTCAGTTATCAGACCCGGCCAACCTTTTACAGCCATTCGATAATTGCAATAACGACCCTTCCATTGCCAATCCCAATTATACCATTACCGCCAACAATATTTCGCCTTCTTCCTGCATTACCAGCTATTCAATGGATTGGGGCGATGGGCAGACGGCGGCAGGGGTTACCTTTCCGTTAACCCATACTTACACAAGCCTTGGGGTTTTTAGTTTAAAGGTTACTGCCGTTGGCAGCAATGGTTGCAGCCATACAAAAACCTATGTGGTTGCCAATCAAAAAAACCCGGATATCGGTATTGGCACTTATGGGCCAACAGAAGGTTGTGCCAATCTTCCTATTAAAGTGGTTATTTCTTTATGGAGCACCAACTCACCAGGCACTACCTATTTGCTGGAGTATGGCGATGGTTCATCAGTTGCTTTTACACATCCTATAAACCCGGCATATACCAACGATACCACAACCCATATTTATACTACCACATCTTGCCCAAACCTCGGTGTGTACAGTATAAAAGTTACGGCCACCAATGCCTGCCGCTCAAAATCTTTTACCGGTGGTGATATAGTGGTTAAGATAAAACCGCAGTCTGATTTCACAATTAGTAAAACACCGGTTTGTATTGGGCAAAGTGTTTGTTTTCAAAATACAACCAAATCCGGGTATGATGTAAACTGTAATATTATCGCATCCACGCAATGGGATTTTGGGGACCCTTCAAGCGGCAGCAGCAACACTTCCAGCCTGTCCAGTCCTTGTCATATTTACAACACAGCGGGTGTGTATACCGTAACGCTTACCACCACTAATGTTTGCGGTCCGTCAGTTGTTAGCCATACTGTTTGCGTAACGCCGCCGCCGGTACCCGGTTTCACTGTCGACCAAACGGCTGGCTGCTCGCCACTTGTCGTAAATGCAACCAACACCACCAACTTTTTTAATGCCTGTGCTGCACCAACATATAAATGGCGGGTGGTTTACAAACAAGGGTTTTGCAGCACAACGCCGGCATGGGCTTTTGCAAATGGCACCACTGATTCTTCTGCCAGCCCATCTTTTTCTTTTGTAAATGGAGGCACCTATACCATTACAATGTTTATCACAAGCGCCTGCGGTATAGATTCTTTGAACAAAACCATTGTTGTAAAACAAAAACCGCTGGTGAGCATTAACCCATTAACTGCTGTTTGTGCCCGTGAAACTATTTCGCCGTCGGCCGTAGTTGATAGCTGCAGCCTGGTAACACCGCTTCAATATAATTGGGTATTTACTGATGGCATACCTGCAACAGCAAATACGCTTATGCCGGGTAATATTGCATATACCCTGCTGGGCAGCCATCCGGTACAACTAAGTGTTACCAATGAATGTGGCGTTACCACAAGTGCAACAACCATTAATATCACTTCGCCCCCGGTTGCCAATGCAGGTGCAGATAAAGTTATTTGCAGCAGGGCTAATACTTCTATCGGTGCAGCCGCTGTTACCGGTTTTGTTTACCAATGGCAACCCGTTACAGGATTAAGCAGCCCTGCCAATGCTGCCACAAATGTTACACTTGTGTACAATGGGATAAATGCAGACACCACTTATACTTATATAGTTACGGTTTGGGCCAGCAGCAACTGTTCTTCGTCAGATACGGTGCAGGTTACCGTTAAAAAGAAACCGGCAGTTACTGTAAACCCGGCCACTGCTGAAACCTGCGCTGGTGGCAGTGTACAGCTTGTTGCATCAGGGGCGGCATCGTATGCATGGGCACCATCCGCAGGGTTAAGCAGTGCCAGTAAAGATTCTGTTACAGCAACACCGGCGGGTACAACAACCTACCAGGTTATTGGCATAGCGGCCAATAGTTGTGCAGATACGGCAAGTGTTGTTGTTTCCGTAAAACCTTACCCCAATACCAACGCTGGAAAAGACACCATCGTTTGTAATAATACATCTGCAATACAATTAACCGGTTCGCCTTCGGGTGGTGCATGGTCTGGTGTTGGTATTGCGCCCACAGGTGTATTTAATCCTGCGGCAGCAGGCAATGGCAATTACATTTTGTACTATACCGCTGGTTTAAACCAATGTATAAAAACAGATAGTTTACTTGTAATGGTTATTAAGCCGCCGGTGGCCATTGCTGGCGCAGATACCACCGTTTGCCTGGGCAAAACTTCCTTTACACTTGTAGGCAGCCCTGCCGGGGGAAGCTGGTCTGGCAACGCACTGGTAGCACCTTCCGGCACATTTACGCCATCGGCCGCAGGCACTTACAATGTCGTGTATACGTATGGGTCAGGGTCCTGCATTTCAAAAGACACGCTTGTTGTTATGGTGGATAGTGGTATTACCAATAATATTATAAGCCCCAATCAATCTGTTTGCGTTAACGTTGCCCCAAACCAGATAACGGGACAGGCCGCAACAGGTGGAAACGGAACACCGGCATACCAATGGCAGATGGGCACCGATAGTTTAACCTGGGCAAATATTACCGGCGAAACAGGTATTAACTATATACCGCCGGTTATAAGTGTTTCAACTTTTTACAGAAGGCTTGCTTTTACGTCGTTATGTTTTGGTACAAGTGGCAGTTTTAGTAACCCCGTTAAAATTACTGTAAGGCAAGATGCAAAGGCCGTTTTTACAGCAAGCCCTGTGAGCAGTTGTGCACCTTTTAATTTGGCAAATGCGGTTAAGGTTACACCATACCCTGCCCAAAACGGGTTGTACCAATGGTATGCCGATGGTATTTTGATTGGGTCAAATGGTGCAGGGGTTTTTCCAACATATGCCATACCAACCCCCGATGATACGGTACGTATAAAACTGGTAACTACCAGTCAGTATGGTTGTAAAGCAGATTCTGCTGTGCAGCAGTTTATAACGGTACGTAACGAAAAGGTGAGCTTTACAAAAGATACCGCTTCGGGCTGTGGCCCTTTACGGGTAAAGTTTACCAATACTTCCAGCATTTTAAATGGTGTAAGTTTCACCTGGAATTTTGGCAATGGTACAATCAGCAATACGGTACAGCCGGGCGTTGCTATTTTTAATGCAGGCCCTCAAAACAGGGATACCATTTATGCGGTAACCCTAAAAGCTTTTAATGGTTGCGATACCACCTTTTGGCGTGACAGTATAAAAATAAGGGCCAATCCCAAAGCCAGGTTTGGGGTAGATACCACTGCTGGATGTTCGCCGTTTCCCATCCACATTACCAACACCTCGTTAGGTGGCCCTAACACTTATTACTGGGATTTTGGCAATGGCCACCGGGATACCACCTACACAAATGGCACACTGGATTATTTGTACAACACCGGCAATTTTGTAGATACTTTTAAACTTCAGCTTATTGCGGCCAATGAATGTAAAAGGGATACACAGGTTGTAAATATCCGCATTGCACCCAATAATATTAAACCCGGCATTAGCATAAACGGCAATGATTTATTTGGCTGTGCCCCACACATTGTTGCGTTTAATAACAGCACCACCGGGGCTACGTTATTTACCTGGGCTTTTGGCGATGGTTCTCCCAATGTGGTTACCAGTAACGGTCAAAGCAGTGTGGTACATACTTTCGGCAACCCTGGCACTTATGCCATACAGGTTTTAATTACCAATGGCTGCAGTGATACGGTCATATCGAGGTCGGTAACCGTATACAACAAACCTGTTGCCGCCTTTACCACTAATGCCGTTTTGTTTTGCCAGGGCGATAATGTTACCGTAAATAACACCTCACAAAATGCTACCAATTATTTTTGGAACTGGGGAGACGGGCAGACAAGCACAGGTATTAACCCGGTACATGCATACACGGCTTCTGGCAATTATACCATTTATTTAAGGGCAGAAAAAGCCAACAACTCCGGCGTGGTGTGTTACGATACCATTGTAAAATCCATTACCGTTTCAGGTAAGCCGGATGTAAGGATATCATCTAATGTTAAAGCAATTAACTGTACCCCGTTTACGCTAACAGTAAACGCACCCGGCATTATTAATGAAACGGCAAGCTGGTATTTTTATGACAGTTCTGTCTCCCCTTCATTGGTGGTTGTACCTGGCACCACTGCACAATACACTTTTAAAAAGCCCGGTACTTTCTATGTAAAATTATTGGCCAAAAATGCTGCCGGGTGTACAGATAGTGCCCTGATACCTTTTACCGTTTATGGCAACCCGGTGGCTGGTTTTACGCCAGGCAACACCACCATTTGTAAAACCGATACCACTATTGCATATATCAATGCCACAACTTATAATGGTATAGATCCCATCAAATACAACTGGCTGGTAGATGGCATATCCTTATCTGCCAACGGCAATTTTACTTACCAATACACTGTTGGGCAGCAGGTTGTTTTGCCCCGCAATTTTACCACACAATTAATAGTAAGCAATACCATTGGCTGCAGCGATACAGCGGATGCAATATTGCAAATGGCTCCTAATGCCAAAGCGCAATTCAGCATCGGCAACCCAAATAATTGTGTGCCTTTTGTGGCCACTGTTACCAATAATTCCGCTTACACCACCCAATACAAATGGCTCCTTAATGGTGTTCCTGTCAGCACAGGTGCAGCGCCAATCATAACCATCACAAAACCCTTAACTGTTTATACCATTACTTTAATTGCAGGCAATGGGTATGGATGCAAGCCTGATACAACGTCGTTTACTTTTACATCAAGGGTTAAGCCCATCGCATCTTTCAGCGTTAATGATACTTTAGGTTGCACCGGCATCCTTAATGTAGCTACCAATAATACTACCATTAATGCCAGCAGTTATGCATGGGATTGGGGCGACAACTCTGCTGGTTCTGCATTTACCAGTCCATCGCATTTGTACACCATCCCTGGTGAATATAAAATTACACTGACCGCAGGTGATGGTGTATGCAGGGATACCGTTAGCCAATCCGTTAAAGTAAGCATTAAGCCGGTAACCGATTTTACCGCAAACACCACTGTAACCTGTGATACAGCACGGGTGCAGTTTATAAACCAAACGCTTAATGGCAACAGCTATTTATGGGATTTTGGCGATGGCACTTTCAGCATGTTAACTAATCCTTCCAAATCGTTTGCGCCAAGTGCTTTGCCTTACACAGTTAAGCTTACGGCATACAGTACTTATGGCTGTAAAGACTCTGCGGTTAAACCCAACCTTGTGCTGGCCAAAGTGCCACCGGGATCTGATTTTTTCATCAGCCCTACACCCGTTATCACCATACCCAATTATACGTTTAGTTTTAATAACCTAACACTAAACAGTACCAGCTACCAATATTTATGGTCGCTGGGCGATGGTACGTTTGCAGCAACAAGGGATGTGCTTAACCATAAATATGCAGATACCGGCAGTTACCCCGTAAGGCTCATTGTACTGGATACGGCTACCAATTGTGCAGACACTACTTTAAAAATTGCACGCATTACCGGCTTTCCCGGATGGATGTTTATACCCAACGCTATCTGCCCTAATTGCATGCAGGAAAACCTGCGTACATTTTTACCAAAGGGCACCGGTTTAAAAACATACCATTTACAAATTTTTACCACCTGGGGCGAACTCATTTTTGAAAGCACCAGCCTTGACAATAAGGGTGCCCCCAACCAGGCATGGGACGGCAAATACAAAGGCAGCCTGGTGCTGCAGGATGTGTATGTTTGGAAAATACAGGCAACATTTAAAAACGGAACAGAGTGGCTGGGAATGATTTATCCGGGCGAAAGCAAATACAAAAAGGCAGGCAGCATTACGGTGGTGAAATAAAAAAACGGCAACATTAAATAAATATAATACCGGTAAAATGAAACATTTTTTACTTGCAGCAATGGTAGCGTGGGGCACCACGGCAAATGCACAAGACCCATTTTTTACACAGGCCTTTAATGCCCCGTTAACCTTAAACCCAGCCACAGCGGGCAATGCAGAGATGGACCTTCGCTTTACGGCAACCTATAAACGGCAATGGGTAAATGTGCCATCGGCCATGCAGTATGCTGCCGTGGGTGTTGACAGGTATATAAAAAACCTGCACGGCGGGGTGGGCCTGTTGCTCACCAATTCGCAGGAAGGTTATCTTACCAAAAACAGTTTACATGCCATTTACTCGTATGCTTTGTGCTTACCAAGTGCAAGGCTGCACCTTGGCCTGCAGGCCGGTATTGCCAACAGGGCCATAAACTACAGCAAGCTTTATTTTACCGATCAGATAGATAATACCGGCATTATACCCGGCGCAGTTTCGGGGGTGGATATTGCCTTAAACAACAATAAATATTTTGCAGATTTTGCAGCAGGGTTTTTATTGTATTACCGGGATAACTGGATGTTTGGCGGCGGCGGACAGCACATTAACCAGCCCGATGAATCCCTTACCAGTAACACGTATAGCAAACTGCCCCGCCGCTGGTTTGGCTATGCAAGGTATAAACTGGACCTTGATGAAAATGGCGGTTCTTATTTTTTGCCTGGCATCATTTATTACCAGCAGGCCAAAAGCAATTCCATAAGCGTGGGGTGCGAATATAAAAATGCCCGGATGGCCATTGGCGCCTGGTACCGGGGCAATGCCAATTTTAAAAACAGTGATGCCTTTGCCGTAACATTGAGCCTGGATTTATTTGACCGCCGTTACAATCAAACAGACAGGGTAAGGGTTGGTATGTCTTACGATGCAACCACCGGCAAGCTTGGTTTTTCCCGGAGTGCGGGCAGCGGCGAAGGTGCATTTGTGTGGGAAAAGCTAACCCCCAATGGCATCCATTCCGATGACCGCTGCGATGCCGATTATACCATGAAGGGAACGCCGTGCCCACAACGGTTTTAGCCAGGGCTTGTTATCTGCTTCATCCGGTATTATTTTTTTGTTACAAGTTATTATTGCAGTAACCTGGCCGATTTTTCGAGCCCGTTTTTAAAAAATTTATCGGTAATTTTAAGAGGTAAAAGAAAGTGCCATGCCTGCCTTACCATCCAAAAAAATTATCGTGGTTGCCGTACTGCTTTTTGTTGCAGGCAGCAGTTTTTTATTCATCACAAAAAAGCCACCTGTTAATTTTACCGCCCAGGTAAAACCCATCCTCAATAAAAATTGCATTACCTGCCATGGCGGTGTAAAACAAAAAGCCGGTTTTAGTTTGTTGTTCAGGGAAGAAGCCCTCTCCGGTAAAACAGAATCCGGCAAGGCAGCTATTGTTCCCGGTGATGCGGCGCATAGCGAAATGATCCGAAGGCTTACGCTTACAGACCCTGAAGAGCGGATGCCCTATAAACATGAAGCATTGGCAAAAGAAGATATTGACATCCTTACCAGATGGGTGAACGAAGGTGCCAATTGGGGCGAACACTGGGCTTACACCCCATTAAAAGAAACCCCCGTTCCACAGCCGTCTTCTTTCTTTGGCTTGTTCCATTCAAAAAGTGATTGGGCTAAAAATGAAGTGGATAATTTTATTGAAGCAAAATGGAAAGCACCTGGTTTATCAGCTTCGCCGCAGGCAGATAAAGAAACGCTGCTACGGCGTGTAAGCCTGGATGTTATTGGCATGCCTGCACCGGATACTATTGCACAACAATACCTGGGTGACAGCAGCGAAAATGCTTACCCCAATCTTATCAATGCTTTGCTGGCCTCTCCGCATTTTGGTGAAAAATGGGCAGCCCTTTGGTTAGACCTTGCCCGTTATGCAGATACCAAAGGTTATGAAAGGGATGATACCCGTAACATCTGGCATTACCGTGACTGGCTGATTTATGCCTTTAACCAGGACATGCCTTATGATAGTTTTTTGGTAAAACAAATTGCCGGCGACCTGCTGACCGGTGCAACTGATGAAGATTTAATTGCCACTGCATTTCAGCGCAACACCATGACCAATGATGAAGGGGGTACTGATAATGAAGAGTTCAGGACTGCTGCTGTTATGGACAGGGTGAACACAACCTGGCAGGCAACCATGGGCACAACCTTTGCCTGCGTGCAATGCCACAGCCACCCTTACGATCCGTTTAAGCATGAGGACTATTATAAGTTTTTGGCTTTTTATAACGACACCCGGGATGAAGATACCTATGCAGATTATCCGCTGCTGCGGCACTACAACGACAGTCTGCAAAAAGAATTGGACAATGTTACCAAGTGGCTTAAAAGCAATGCCTCTCCTGCAAAAGCAACAGAAGCTTATACATTCTTAAAAACATGGCAGCCTGCGTACAACAGCCTTACCTGTGATAGTTTTACCAACAGTGAATTGTCTGATACCAAATGGCTGGCCTTTCGCAACAATGCACTTTGCCGTTTAAAAAACGTTGACCTGAACAACCGCACCCAATTAATTTTCCGGTACCAGGCTTATGCTGATGGGGGCACCTGGCAAATACATATGGACCAATCTAACGGGCCAATTATTGCCACTGTTCCTTTAAAAAAAACAACTAAAGGATGGGCCATCAGCCAAACTGAACTGGCACCACAAACCGGTATGCACCCGCTTTATTTTACCTACGTTAACCAACACCTCAAAAAGCCTGATGCAACCGGCGCAATGCTGGATTGGTTTTATTTTACCAGCAACCTGGCCCCCGCAAACAAACCCGGTTACGACAGCATTGAGAAAAAATACTGGCGGCTGCTGAATGCAGATGTGCCCACCACGCCGGTAATGATGGACAACCCAACAGATATGCACCGCAGTTCTTACGTATTTGAAAGGGGCAACTGGCTGGTAAAAGGTGCCGTGGTACAACCCGGCGTACCGGCTTCTTTAGGGGCACTTCCTGCACATGCGCCAGCCAACAGGCTTGGCATGGCACAATGGTTAACATCGCCCCAAAACCCATTAACGGCACGTACGATGGTGAACAGGGTATGGGAGCAACTGTTTGGTACAGGCCTGGTTGAAACACTGGAAGACATGGGCTCACAGGGCACATCACCCACACACCAGGAGCTGCTGGACTGGCTGGCCTATCAATTTATGCATGCCAACAAGTGGAGTGTAAAACAATTAATTAAAACCGTTGTGTTAAGCGCCACTTACCAGCAGGGTTCTAAAATAACACCGGCACAATTGCAAAAAGACCCCAACAATAAATGGTACGCCCGCTACCCAAGGGTAAGGCTTTCTGCAGAGCAGGTAAGGGACCAGGCACTTTGCATCAGCGGCGTAATCAGCCATAAAATGTTTGGCCCGAGTGTGTTCCCTTTTCAGCCAAAGGGTATTTGGCTTTCGCCGTGGAATGGTGCAGAGTGGGTGGAAAGTAAAGGCGAAGACCATTACCGCAGGGCTTTGTACACTTATTGGAAACGGTCTGCCGCTTACCCGTCCATGCTTACTTTTGATGGTGTTTCCAGGGAGGTTTGTACTGTGCGGCGCATCCGCACCAACACGCCTTTGCAAGCCCTTACCACTTTAAATGACCCTGCCTATATTGACCTTGCACGGCAGTTTGCATACCGCATGCAAAAGCTTGAAGGTAACGATGCAGGGCAGCAAATTGCCAGCGGTTTTCAATTGGCAACGCACCATGCCATTGGCGAAAAAAGTCTACAAGCACTAATGAAATTATATAATTCGGCATATGCCCATTTTAAAAGCAATGACAATAATGCCTGCGAAATGGTTGGTGGCATTAATGAACATACCAACGCACAAACAGCAGCATTAACGGTAGTGGCCAATGCTATTTTAAATTTAGATGAAGTGGTTACCAAGAATTGATAGTGATTAATCAGGTACAGGTGCAGCAAATATTTTAGCAGTGTTTGTTTTTGATAAAGATGATGGATTATGGTTATCCGGATTTTAGCAGGGACTGCATTTTATTATATCATCTGGCGGCAGCCAAAAATGTATTTAAAAACAAATAGAAATTAATAGCATAAAGAAGCGATAAATTTTTTGGTAATGACACAAAAAGATTTATATCAACAGCGGTTGTTGAAAGAAGCAGAACGGGCGGTAATCCGTATGCAGACAAGGCGGCATTTTTTAAAAGAAAGCGCCATGGGCCTGGGTGCATTGGCGTTCGGTTCCATGTTTGGCAGTTGCTACAACTCGCCAGTACAAACCAGCAGCGTAACTTTTGATCCTGCACACCCGCTGATGCCTAAGCTGCCCCCATTTGCGGCAAAGGCAAAGAGTGTAATTTACCTTCACATGGCAGGCGCACCATCCCAATTAGAGTTGTTTGATTATAAGCCGGAGCTGATGAAAATGGATGGGCAGGATTGTCCGCAGTATTTGTTGCAAGGCAAAAAATTTGCATTCATCCGGGGCGTTCCAAAAATGCTGGGGCCACAGGCAAAATTTGCACAACATGGCAATTCAAGGGCATGGGTAAGCGAACACATGCCACATCTGGCGTCCATTGTAGATGAAATAAGTTTTCTAAAAGCAGTAACTACCGATCAGTTTAACCATGCGCCTGCACAGTTGCTGGTACACACTGGATCGGCAAGGTTGGGCAGGCCAAGCCTTGGCTCGTGGGCAACGTATGGCTTAGGTACAGAAAACCAAAATTTACCCGGCTTTGTGGTTTTAACGAGTGGTGGCAAAAACCCCGATGCCGGCAAAAGCGTTTGGGGCAGTGGCTTTTTACCCAGTGTTTATCAGGGCGTGCAGTGCCGCAGCGAGGGCGACCCGGTACTTTTTATTAAAGACCCTGAGGGCATGGGAAGGGATATGCGCAAGGCCAGTATTGATGCCATCAATAAAGTAAATACAGAGGAGTATAAAGCTTACAAAGACCCTGAAATATTGTCCCGCATTTCTCAATATGAAATGGCTTTTAACATGCAGATAGCCGCACCAGAAGTGATGGACATCAGCAATGAGCCTGCATACATCCACGAAATGTATGGCACTAAACCCGGACAAGGATCTTTTGCCAACAACGTTTTGCTGGCAAGAAAACTGGTTGAAAAAGGGGTGCGTTTTGTACAGCTTTTTGATTGGGGGTGGGATAG
Organism: Ferruginibacter sp.; assembly: GCA_965249755.1. Lineage (GTDB taxonomy): Bacteria > Bacteroidota > Bacteroidia > Chitinophagales > Chitinophagaceae > Ferruginibacter. Next base: position 3,459,546 of record CBDFMT010000004.1, on the reverse strand, counting down.
TCATGGCACTGATGCCAACCTGGCCATTGATGTTGGTTTCATTAATAAATGCCACTCTGTGGATAAAAGTATAACCGCACTGATAATGGATTTGAAGCAACGTGGCCTGCTGGAAGAAACGCTTGTGGTATGGGGCGGCGAATTTGGGCGTACACCCATGGCCGAAAACAGGGAAGGCAAACAAAATCCTTTCAAAGGAAGGGACCACCACACCGAAGCATTTACCATGTGGATGGCGGGTGCAGGTATAAAAAAAGGCTTTTCCTATGGGGAAACAGATGAGATAGGCTATAGTGCCATCAGCGGTAAAACAGAGCCTTTTGATATACAGGCCACCATACTGAACCAGCTTGGGTTTGATCATGAGAAGTTTACGTATGATTTCCAGGGAAGGCCCTTCAGGCTTACAGATACGAGGGGCAAGGTTATTACAGATATACTAAGTTAACCTGACCATCGGCCAAACAGTTGCCCCTGAAAAAATACGCATTACATTGCCGGTAAGTTTCACCCAGCCCCGGTATTAAAAACCTTTAATAAAATACAACCATAGCATGCTTTTTAACAGGAGACATTTTTTACAAACATCCGCATCTGCTACTACCGCATTATTGCTTGCATCGCTTGATACCTTTGCAACACCACAAAACGACAATGAAATGAACAATGGTTTTCAATTGAAAGTACTGGCAACCAACTGGGGCTATCAGGGTACCATAGACGCTTATTGTGCCAAAGTAAAAGAAGAAGGGTATGACGGAATTGAAATATGGTGGCCCCTTGTTCAGCAGGAAGAAGATGAAATTTTTGCTGCCTTAAAAAAGTATTCGCTTGAAGTGGGTTTTTTAGCGGCAGGCCATCAAAGTAATTACCTGGAGCATTTTGCAAGTTTTAAAAAAATGGCCACCGCAGCGGCAGGCAACACTAAACAAAAGCCCTTGTACATTAACTGCCACAGCGGAAAAGACTATTTTAATTTTGAAGAAAATAAAGCACTTGTCGATTTTACCATTGAGCTGGCCAAACAAACCGGCATAAAAATCTGCCACGAAACACACCGCTCCCGGATGTTGTTTGCAGCACCGGTAGCCAAACAATTTTTTAAACAAATTCCTGAGTTAAGGATTACCCTTGACATATCGCACTGGTGCACCGTAAGTGAAAGCCTGCTGGCCGATCAGCAGGAAACGGTAACCGCTGCCATACAGCGAACGGACCATGTGCATGCACGCATTGGCCATCCCGAAGGGCCGCAGGTAAGCGACCCTCGGGCACATGAGTGGGACAGTGCCGTAAAAGCGCACATTGCCTGGTGGGATAAAGTGGTGGCACTAAAAAGGCAGAAAGGCGAAGTGCTTACCATCCTGACAGAATTTGGCCCGCCAGATTATATGCCCACCACGCCGTTTAACCATCAGCCTGTTGCTGATCAATGGGCCATTAATGTGTACATGCTGCACCTGCTTAAAAAAAGGTATTCGAGGTAAGCCAAGGCAGAAAATTATCTTGCTTTTTTACCCTTGGTAAAAATTATTTTTGAAGATGTTGTTATCAGTCATTGAATTTTTTGGACACTTTCACCCGTTGCTTGTCCACCTTCCTGTTGGCATATTGCTTGTGGGCTTGGTTTTGCAATGGATGGCCAAAAAACGCAGGTTTGCAATACTTGCACCTGCAGTGCCTGTGGTGTTGCTCATGGGTTGTTGCACTGCATTTTTGTCCTGCATAACCGGGTACCTTTTATCCATCAGCGATACCTATGATGCAGCTACGGTAAGCTGGCATATGTGGATGGCCATTGGTTTAACGCTGCTCTCTTTTGTTTTATATGCCAAAGAAAAGAACCCTGCATTTGCCATAAGCAAAAATTTATTATCCATTACTGTATTTTTTCTGCTGATGTTTACCGGCCACCTCGGCGGCTCTTTAACGCATGGTCCCGATTATTTAAGCAAGCCATTAAAAGATATATTTCCATCAGACAGCCTTGCAGGCACAAGCACTAAGCCCATTGCAAATGTGCAGGAAGCTTTAGTATTTACAGATATTGTTAGCCCAGTACTGCAATCAAAATGTTACAGTTGCCACAATGCAAACAAACAAAAAGGTGGTTTGCGTATGGATGAAATAGGCCTGCTGATGAAAGGTGGCAAAGATGGCAAAATGATTACGCCGGGCAACGCCGGTGAAAGTGGTTTAATAAAAAGGCTCTTATTGCCTGCAGATGATGACCACCATATGCCGCCGAAAGAAAAGCCACAACTTACGGAAGGGCAGGTAAACATGCTGACATGGTGGATCAACAATAATGCAGATACCCAAAAGAAAGTAAAAGACTTTACGCAAACTGAAAAGATAAAACCATACCTGGCATCTTTACAAACAACAGTGCCTGAAAAAAAAGAAAGGAATGATATACCGCTAAAACCCGTGGATAAAGTGGACGAAAAAACTACCGCACAGTTACGGGCAAAAAATATTACGGTAATGCCTGTGGCGCAAAACACCAACTATGTTCAGGCCAATTTTTTTAATTACAGCACCATCACACAAACAGACCTTCAATTACTCTATAACCTTCATCAGCAGCTTATTTGGTTAAACCTTGCCAATACGGTTACCGATGATGGACTGATTACCGGCGTACAAAAATTAACCAATCTTACCCGGTTAGATTTAACCAATACGCCTATTACCGATAAATCAATCCCCTCGCTGTTAACCCTCGTTAACCTCCAATATTTAAATTTATCCGGTACAAAAATTTCGGGCAAAGGGTTGCTGCTTTTAAAAAACTTAAGCAAACTTCAATCCTTGTACCTGTACAATACCCATACGGATAATAGTGAAAGGGTGGCTTTGCAAAAGCTGTTGCCACATGCCATTGTTGATACCGGTGGCTACCAGGTACCGTTGTTGAAAGAAGATACCACCATAATAAAAGTAGCTGCTAAAAAACCTTAATCTTTAATTTTTATCATTTATTAAGATTGCTTTCCTGTTATTTCCTTTTCCCTTTTGCGTAACCAGTTTTCCCGATCCGTCACACGTTTTTTCTTCTGGTACATTTTCTTTGCCGACATAAAAAAATTATCAACCAAACTAATTTATAGAAAAGATGTACAGAAAAATTAACCTGTTCGTAATGCTGGTTGCTGCCTGCTTTTTTGCATCAGCACAAAATAATATTTCAGGAAAAATAAATACCAGTGATGGCAAGCCGGCCGCAGGCGTTTCGGTGGAGATAAAGGGAAGCAAGGGTACCATAAGCAATACCGATGGTTTTTTTGAATTAAAAAATGTGTCCAACGGGTTGCATACCCTCATCATTTCTTTTACAGGTTTGCAAACGCAGCAAAAAGATATTGAGCTAAAAGGCAGCCCCGTCACCGGGCTTAACTGTACACTTGTGGAAAATGCCCGTCAACTGGAAGCGGTAATCATCAGCGCCAAAAAAGGTTTAAATGCCTTGCCGGTAAGTATTGGTAAAATTGATATTGACCCGATGGAACTGCCGCAAAGCATTACTGTAATTAACCAAAACGTTATCCGTGACCAGCAATCGCTGCGGCTTAGTGATGTGATTAAAAATGTGAATGGTGTTTATTTATCCAGTACCCGTGGTGGTGTGCAGGAAAGTTTTTCTGCCAGGGGGTATGCATTTTCCAGCACCAACATGTTTAAAAATGGCTCCAGGGTTAATGCAGGTGTTATGCCCGAAGTAAGCTCCCTTGAAAAGGTAGAAATTTTAAAAGGTGCTGCTGCCATACTGTATGGGAATGTTGCGCCGGGTGGCATAATTAATATGGTAACCAAGCAACCCCGGTTTAATTTCGGTGGAGAAGTTTCTTTCCGCACCGGCAGCTATGGTTTGTTTAAACCTTCATTTGATGTGTATGGCCCATTGGGAAAAAAAGTTGCCTACCGGTTAAATGGCACTTATGAAAAAGAAAACAGTTACCGGGATGTGGTGCATTTGGAACGCAACTATATCAACCCTTCTTTTCTTTTTAAGTTAAGCAACAAGACGGAACTATTATTGCAAGGCGACTACCTTAGCTACAATGTTACCCCCGACTTTGGCACCGGCACAATTAATAATAATAAAATTGCACCGCTTGGGCGGTCTGCATTTTTAGGCACCAACTGGCAATACAACAAGGCAAAACAAGCCACTGCAACAGCATCGCTTAAACATAGTTTTAATGATGCCTGGGTTTTTAATGCTTCAGCATCTTACCAGCAATATAACAGGGATTATTATTCAATCGAAAGGATCATTGCAGACTCGACAGGTGAATGGAACCGTCCGCTAAATAAAATTTTATCACAGGAAGATTACATCATCGGGCAGGCAGGTGTAACCGGAAAATTTACAACAGGCAAGCTGGAACATACATTGCTTGCAGGTGCAGATGCCGACAGGTATTTTACAACTGCCTATGCATTTAACAACCCACTTATTTATGATAAGATAAACATACTGGATCCCAAAAAATACACTGCCCGTACAGAAATACCAGTTGCCGATAAAACAACCAAAACCGAAACGCCGGTAAACAGGGTGGGTGTTTACGTACAGGACCTTATCAGCATTTCGCCTAAAATTAAATTGCTTGCGGGGCTCCGTTGGTCACAGCAAAAATCTGAACCGGTTACCACCACCTATCTCTTAAAAGACAGTGTGGCCAAAGGTTCCCCAAAAAATGACAAGGCGTTTTCACCAAGGCTTGGGTTGGTGTACAGGCCAACAAATACCACTTCGCTGTTTGCCAGTTATGCCAATTCATTTTCTGTAAATACGGGTACAGATGTTTTTGGCAATGCGCTTACGCCTTCCATTATCGATCAATACGAAGCAGGTATCAAAAACGATTTCATAAAAGGAAAACTGTCTGCCAACCTTACCTTCTATAAAATAATAAATAACAACCTTGCACAAACAGCACAGTTTGCAGCAGATGGTGTAACGCCAAATAACAATACTGCCCTAAAAGAATTTGCAGGCCAAACTACCAGCGATGGTATAGAACTCGATATCAGCAGCCAGCCAGTACAAGGGGTTACTATTATTGCAGGCTATAGTTACAACAACATGCGGTATACAAAAACACAACAGGGAAAGGGATATTACATACAGGGTGAAAGGCTGGTAAACACACCCGCCCACACTGCCAATGCCAGTACATTTTATACTTTTCAAAAAGATAAATTAAGAGGGTTAAAATTAGGCACATCAGCTTTTTACACCGGCAACCGGCTTGGTGGTTACAACAACACCCAGCAACAAACACAAAAGTATTCAAGGCTTATACCGGTAAAAGGTTTTACAACTATCGACCTTTCTGCAGGATATAGCTTTACCAAACTATCGCTGCTTGCAAAGGTTTCAAATGTGTTTAACACCTTCAATTATTATGTGCATGAAAATTACAGCATCAACCCTATAGCACCGAGGCAATTTATTGCTACCGCTTCTTACCGGTTTTAACAGCATTAAGCAACAATATACAACTGCAGGCCAATAATAGCCTGCAGTTGTATATTGTAGTAGTTTCTACTTTACAACATAGTTTGTGATATTAGTTATTTCAGAATTTTTTGAAAGTTTCACTAGTATTAATACTATGTTAACAAACCAGTATTCGCCCTTCGTATTTCTACTCAAAAAATATTTGGGCATCATTTAATTTAAAATATAAAATCCACGCCAGTAAAGGGTTTCAGGAGGCAATTAACAACTTAAGCACAATGAAACGGATTGTAAATGGGTTTGTATGGCAGCAAATGATGGTTTAGTTTTACATCATCAAATAAAAAGCAGGACAAAACCTGACTACAAATATCCTAACCATTGCCCGCCTGAGAAAAAATTGTACGTACATATTCCACGATACACTTTAATACCCGAAACAATTTTTTTATTAATTCTTAACTTTTAAAACTCAAAAACATGAAAAATTCAGCAAACAAATTCCGTATTGCCTTAATTGCAATGGTAACTTTATTTAGTGTAGCCCTTACCTCTACTGCTGTTGCAGGTAACAATGATGGTGGCTTTCCGGTAGATGCAAAATATTATGCATCCGGCACCCAAAGTGGTGTGTTCCAACTTACATTTACAAATGACAATGCAGAAGAATTTGAAATTACGGTAACCGATGGTTTCAATACTATTTATACAGAAACTGTAAAAGGTAAAGGACAAGTACGCAACTTTAAATTCTTAAAAAACGAAACCAATAACGAGGCTACAGAAGATAACCAAAGGGTTGTTGAAGTAGTTAACAAGAAAACAAAGAATGTTATTACTTTCAACTTAGACCTGAACAACCATACACAGGTTAGGACTGAAACAATCGCAATGTTATAAATTTAAAAAGCCTGTCAGTAACGAAGTTGTTGCTGACAGGCTTTTTTATTATCTCCAACTTTCTATTTCAATACTTCCATCAGTTTACTTTCAAGCGCTTCGCCCCTTAGGTTTTGCGCTATTATTTTTCCCTCAGGGTTTATCAGCACATTGTAAGGAATTGCTTCTACCCCATACAATTTAGCCGCCGCATTACTCCAGTATTTCAAGTCGCTAACATGGTACCAGTTTAAACTGTCTGTTTTAATTGCGTTTACCCATTGCTGTTTGTCCTGGTCCAGTGATACGCCCAAGACGGTAAAATTTTTATCTTTAAAACTATTGTAAGCTTTTACCACATTAGGGTTTTCTGCACGGCATGGGCCACACCAGCTTGCCCAAAAATCAATAAGCACATATTTTCCTTTTAACATAGATAAGGTAAAAGGCTTGCCACTGGTATCAGGTAAATTAATATCCGGTGCCACGCCACCCTCGTGCGGTTTGGCCTTACTGGCACTTATCATTTGATTGTATTGGGAAACTAGTGCATTTAAGGCCACATGTTTTGGAAAACGTTTGGATAAATTATTTACCGCCTTTTCTAATTTTTCGGGTTCAATTTTGCCGGTGTACCCAAGGGCGAAAACCGCAGCCACAGGATCTCTAACAGAATCTACATACTGAACAATAAAGCTTTTATACTTGTCCTGCAATGCCTCAAATTCATTTTTCTTTGCAGTGAAAATACTATCGCCGGTGCCAGTAGCAGATAATTGTTGTAAGGTTACCGACTTAGCTTGCAGCGAATCCCGTTGTTCACGCATACCGGTAATGAATGACCTTAACGATGCATTGGCGGGTGAAGGAATAGTGGCTGCATCCAATGACAGGTTTTTAAAATCTGCTGTGAAGGAAAGATTTTCTGCATCATTTATCAATAGAAAAAATGCACTGTCTTTTTCCAGGCGCAAGCGGTAAAGGCCTTCTTCCGGTGAGATGGCACTTACGGTAAACTGTCCGTTTTTTATAGTCCCTGTATCCAGTACCTCCGGGTTTTTTTCGCTAAAAAATAATTCTTCCAAATATATTTTTTGATCAGGGGCATTTCTTATTTGCCCGTTTACCGTAAACTTTCCTTTTACATCTGCTGTATTGTTGCAAGATGCCAGCACTGCAAGGAGTATAACCGCTGCAATTTTTTTCATAGAAATTTAGTTTAATTTTTCAGCAAGCATTTTATTTACAACTGCCATATCCGCCTTGCCTTTACTTATTTTTTTTACCTCACCTGCAAACAATCCAATAAGGCCTTTTTTACCGTTTTTGTATTCCAATACTTTGGCAGGCATTTTTGCAATGGCTTCATCCACCCAGGCAGCGATTGAACTGCTGTCACTTTCCTGCAAAAGGTTAAGGAATGTTGCGATTTGTAAGGCATCTTTTTCAGGCGATGCAATAAGCCCCATAAATATTTTTGAAGAAGCAATACTAAAATTTACTTTCCCGTCATCCGTTAACTGTATCAGTGAAACTATTTTTTCGGGTGATAGCGGGAAGGCTTCTATATCAATACTGTTTTCGTTAAGATAAGATTTGACCGGGCCCATCAGCCAGTTGGCAGCGGCTTTGTAATTGGCTGTATGTTGCACCATTTTTTCAAAATAATCTACGAGTGCTTTATCACCGCAAATAACTTCTGCATCATACACCGGCAGGTTAAATGTGGTAATGTATTTTTTTTCCAATTCTTCCGGAAGTGGCGGCAGCGCTGCTTTTATATCTTCTAAAAAAGCGTTGGTTAAATGAAAAGGGGTGAGGTCAGGATCTGCAAAATACCTGTAATCATCTGCTTCTTCCTTACTGCGTAACGCAAAAGTGGTGTTGTTGCCTGCATCATAACTTCTGGTTTGCTGCAACACTTTTTCGCCACTTTCCACAATTTCAATTAACCGGTTTACTTCCACATCAATAGCACGCTTTACATTGCGGATGCTGTTAAGGTTTTTTACTTCCACCCTTGTGCCGAGTTTTGTCTCACCCTTTAAGCGGATAGAAATATTGGCATCGCAACGCATACTACCTTCTTCCATATTGCCATCGCAGATGCTGAGCCAGCGCACCAGCCGGCGCAAGGAGGTAACATAAGCAAACGCTTCTTCACTGCTATGCAGGTCTGGCTCACTTACAATTTCCAGCAATGGCACACCTGCCCTGTTTAAATCGATGGCAGTATTATTTTCATCCACATCATGCAGGCTTTTACCGGCATCTTCTTCCATATGTATCCGGTTAAGGCGGATATGCCTTTCAGCATCACCCACCTTAATCCTTACTGTGCCATTTTTACAAATCGGTGTAGTATGCTGGCTCACCTGGTATCCCTTTGGAAGATCAGGATAAAAATAATTTTTGCGGGCAAAATAATTGGTTTGCTCTATGTCGCAATGCAGGGCCATACCCAATTTAACAGCATATTCAATAGCCTGTTTATTCATCATAGGCAAAGTGCCGGGGTGCGCCAGTGTAATGGGGCTTACATGTGTGTTTGGGGCTGCGCCGAAGGCAGCACTATCACCACAAAACAGTTTGCTTTTGGTAAGCAATTGGGCATGTACTTCCAGGCCGATAACCACCTGGTATTTATCATTTTTTATCACGGATACAAATGTACAAAGAAGTTTGTGCCGTGTGGTAAGGGGTGCCGGAACTTTGTGGCTGCATAAAAAAAGCCCCGGTAATATGGTATTACCAGGGCATGTTTATAATGCAGTTGTTAAAGGTTAGCGGTTTTCAGTTTCTTTGGGATTTTGATATTAAAATCCATCGGGGTACCGTTTCTTTTTGCTTTAATGGGGTATTCATTTTTCTCAGCTACTTCCTGTAACTGCTCCCTGGCATCGTCTGTATTTTCAATTTTTTCGCCATTTATTTCTGTGATGACGTCATCCCTTTTTAACCCGGCCTTTTGTGCAGCAGATGAATCTTCCACATCAATTATTTTTACGTTGCCACCTTCTTCTGTATCCTGTATTTTAATGCCCAACCTTTTTTGGCGGGGAAAGAAAGCACCAGACATTGCATCGGTATCCTGATTGATTAAATTGTCAATATTAAAATCATTATTCATTGGAGGCGTTGGTGGCATTGGCATACCCGGCGACCTGAAAGAATGTACCCTTGTTTTAGGGCCGCTGTAATTTAAAACCATAGACGTGTTTTCTGTCCTTTTGCCTAAAGCAGCTTTCAGGTCTTTATTCTTACCATCTCTTTTGTATGCTATTTTTATGTCATCCCCTGGCTTTTTTGTAGCTATTATTTTGGCCAATACATCGGCACCTGTAACTTCTTCCTTATCTATTTTCAGGATTATATCATCTACTTTAAGCCCGGCTTTTTCTGCTGCACTACCTTTTGAAATGCTGGTGATTTTAGCACCTGCACCCTCCTTTTCTGTAGTTACCCCAAGAAATGGTTTTGTTACATTTCCCTTGCCATAAGCATTCCAGTTGCCATCTTTTAAAACCTGTAAATCTTTCAATCCCTCCAGGCCATCTATATCATCCATGCCTTTAAAATTGAATGACATATCGCCATTTTTATTCCTGTAAATCATCTTCCTGGAATTGATGGTAACGCCATCGCTATTGAATTCCATCATCGGCTTGCCGTTAATTAAAACCTTGTCGCCAGTAATTTCTACTTTAAGGGTTACATCTTTTTTTCCATTGCTGCGGATAACAATTTCCTGCTGTTCTTTATTTTCAATCTTCTCCGGCTTTTCGGGTGGTGGTGGTTTTTCCGGTAAAGTTTCCTGTGCGTTTACCCCAAAGGATAACCCGATACATGCTGTTACAAAACCTGCGATAATTATTTTTTTCATGTCTTTTGATTTGATATACGAAGTGTTTAGTAGTTCAAATGTAAAAAGATTTTCTTAATTACGAAATTATTCGCAGATAATTTTTTTGCTTTAACAAAATTTTGGAATGTGCCTTAAATACATATGCAGGAGAAGAAGGTGATGTGTTACAACCATGATGGGTTAACTGTATTTAAAGAAATGTACCACAATGCTTTTTAGTACAACTGTGCGACGCACATGAAGGTGCAGACGGCTGTTGTATTTGCCCGGACAACATTTTAAATAAGTTCGGCAATATGTTTATGAATGTTGAGTGCTATTTTATCAGTTGGTAAATCATTGGCATCATTGCCAAACGGGTCTTCAATTTCTTCGGCAATCAGCTCCATGCTGGCGAGCACATAAAAAATAAATATGGCCACTGGCACCACATAATAACCGAGGCTAAAGGCGTAACCATACGGTAAAGTAGCCACGTAAAAAAAGATAAATTTTTTTATAAAAACGTTGTACGAAAATGGTATCGGCGTATTTTTTATTCTTTCGCAGGCACCACAAATATCAGTGAACGATTGCAGCTCTGCATTGAGCACAAGCAGTTGGGCAGTATCAATTTTTTGTTGTTTGTATAATTGGTGCACATGTTTAAACATGAGTAACGAAAGCTGATTGGGTATATGCTTAGCGGCATCTACCGGTGCAAAAACGGGGTGCTTCGCATCGGCTTCAAACAATTCGATACGGGTTTTTTCTGCCCTTAAATGATTGCGCAATGCATACGCATATGCAGGAATGATTTTTCTGAAAAACAGCCGCTGCTGCTTATCATCTTCGGGCAACATCACGGTTAATTTTATGGCAAGATTACGGCTGTTGTTTACAAGGCTGCCCCAAAGCTTGCGCCCCTCCCACCACCTGTCGTATGCAGTGTTCGTTCTAAACACAAGCAGTATGGAAATGGCAAACCCAAGCAGGGTATGGATTACAGTGGTGTTTTTAAGAAAATTATTTTGCTGCAACTTAAAATAATCCAGCTCTAAAAAAGTAATTGCACCTGCATATATGCCAATGACAATTAAAAAGGGAAACAACTTTCTAAAGCTGTCGGCCTTGTTAACGCTAAACAAAAACACCAGCCAATCTTTAGGGTTATAACTTATCATACATTATTTTTTACCCGGCTTTTATTATTGAAGTAACGCTTTTACTTTCTCAATGATTATTTTGAAATTACCAACATCTTGGCCGCCTGCGGTACCCAGGTTTTTTTGTCCGCCACCACCGCCCTTTATCAATACGGCAACCTGCTCCTTAATAATCTTTGCAGCATCCAGGTTTTTGGCAGCTACCACCGTATCCGAAATACCTATAGCTACAAAAGCCTTACCATCAATGTTGGTACACAACACCACCAGATGGTTGTGCAAATGATTTTTAAGATCGCTACATAATTTTTTTAACGCATCGGCATTGTTTACTTCAATGATGGCACCAACAAAGGTTACGTTGCTGATGATTTCATCTTTCTGCAGCAATTCGTTTCGTATGCCAACCAATTGCCTTGCTTCCAGCCCATCAATTTTTTTCGATAAGGAACTGTTATCAGCCAATAAATTTTCGATGGATTTATTAATGTCTTTACTATTTTTTAACAGGGCCCTTATTTCGGCAATGGCCATGAATTGTTCGTTGATGCAGGTTTCAGCAGCTTCGCCACATACGGCTTCAATCCTGCGAACACCTGCTGCCACAGCCGTTTCGTGCTGAATTTTAAAAAAGCCCAGTTGGCCGGTACTGCCTGCATGGGTGCCCCCGCAAAGTTCAATACTATAGGCCGGATCCATAATAACCACCCTTACTGTATCACCATATTTTTCTCCAAACAATGCCATTGCACCCAAGGCTATCGCATCCTGCTTGTGCATGGATTGTATGATAACCGCAATATTTTCACGGATTTTTTTATTGACCAATTTTTCGACAGCCGCAATTTCTTCATTGGTTACTTTGGCAAAATGGCTAAAATCAAAACGCAGGTAACCGTCATTTACAAGGCTGCCTTTTTGTGCAACATGTTTACCCAACACTGTCCGTAATGCAGCATGCATTAAATGTGTGGCCGTATGGTGCAATGCAATTTTCAACCTTCTTTCTGCATCAACTTTTGCAACAACGGGGCTATTGATGGCAGCAGGCAACTCATCTGTAAAATGAATAATAAGGTCGTTTTCTTTTTTTGTGTTGGTTACATTGATGGGTTGCCCTTCAAAGAGCAAGGTGCCGGTATCGCCAACCTGTCCACCACTTTCGGCGTAAAAAGGAGTGGTATTTAAAATGAGTTGATATTGCTCTTTTCCTTTAGCGGTTACCTTACGGTATTTGATAACGCTGGTGTTTGTTTCCAGCAAATCGTAGCCAACAAATTTGTTGCTGGCGTTTTCTATAAGCGTTACCCAATCTTCTGTTTCTAAAGAGGTGGCAGCACGGGAGCGGTTTTTTTGTTGCTGCATTTCATTTTCAAAACCAGCTTCATCAACAGTAAAGCCTTCTTCGGCAGCAATTAATTTAGTGAGGTCGATGGGAAAACCAAATGTATCCTGCAATTCAAATGCTGTTTTTCCGTCTATAATTAATTTACTTAAATCTGCCGCATTTGCAACCGGGTACTTTGTCCCACCGCCAATTTCTACTAATCCAAAATGCTTCTGGTTGATGTCAGTGATATATTGTTTTATCCTGCCAAGGCCTTTGCCCAATGTTCTTAAAAACGCTTCTTCTTCTTCCCGGATTACTTTGCCAGCAAATTCTTTTTGTGCATCCAGTTCAGGAAAAACATTTTTGAACTGGGTTGCAATAACCGGCAGCAACTCAAAAAGCATAGGCTGCTTATACTCCAGGTAAGAATAATAATACCGTACAGCACGGCGGAGTATCCTTCTTATAACATAGCCTGCGCCTGTGTTTGAAGGCAATTGTCCATCTGCAATACAAAAACCAATGGCCCTTATATGATCTGCCAGCACCCTAAAGGCAATACTTTCTTTATCGTTTCCGTTGGTGTATTCCTTGCCTGTTATCTTGCTGATTGCCGCAATTGTCCCTGTAAAAATATCGGTATCGTAATTGCTTTGCTTTGCTTGTATCACCCTAACCAACCTTTCAAATCCCATCCCCGTATCAACATGTTTTTGGGGCAATGGCTCTAGGCTGCCATCTTTTTTTCTGTTGTAGTGGATAAACACAATGTTCCAAATTTCAATTACCTGAGGGTGGTCGTTATTTACCAAAGTGCTGCCGGCAATTTGCTTTCTTTCTTCATCACTTCTGCAATCAACATGTATTTCGGTGCATGGGCCGCAGGGGCCTGTATCACCCATTTCCCAAAAATTATCTTTCTTTTTGCCCGGTAAAATGCGGTCTTCACTTACATATTTTTTCCACTCATTGTACGCTTCTTCATCCCTTGGCAAGCCTTCTTTTTCATCGCCTTCAAAAATGGTAACGTATAACTTGTCCTTATCCAATTTATAAATATCAACCAGCAATTGCCAGCTCCATTCTATGGCTTCTTTTTTAAAATAACCACCAAAGCTCCAGTTGCCCAGCATCTCAAACATCGTGTGGTGGTAGGTATCAACGCCTACTTCTTCAAGGTCGTTATGTTTGCCGCTTACCCTCAGGCATTTTTGCGTATCAGCAACCCTGTTATAAGGCGCTTTTTTGTTGCCAAGAAAATAATCTTTAAACTGGTTCATACCAGCGTTAGTAAACAGCAGTGTTGGGTCGTCTTTTAAAACGATGGGGGCAGAGGGTACAATGGTGTGCCCTTTTGATTGAAAGAAGTCGAAAAACTGTTGCCGTACCTTGGTACTCGTCATCATAAACCTTTTTGTTTTGGGTTGATTTTTGTGTTATATCAGTCTATATTTGCAGACTTTATACAGCATTGGCTGCAAAGGTAAGGAAAGCAAAGGCTTACTTAAATTTACCAATGTGTAACAAGAACGGGCATACAGCACGGGTTTAAGGAAAGTGTGGGCAAGGAAATTTTAGCAATATTTCCGACGGGCAAAGAAATAAAAATACCCCTTAATCAGTTTGATAACAGGTTACTGATTATAACAGTTTTTAAAAGTTTTTTGCTGTGTTCAATTACCAATTTTAAACAGCGTTATCCATTTATCACCAATATCCCCTGCAGGGCCATGCTTGCATGAAGAAAATAAAATATTATTATAACACCAATTCGCTCCGGTACGAAAAGCTGATCACCCCATTCAGGGTAAAGCTTTTACGGGTATTTGGTTTTCTTTCTGCCTTGTTGGTAAGCTCTGTGGTTATCATCTGGCTATACACAAAATTTATCCCTAAACCTACAGACAGGGAGTCCAGCATAAAGTTAGATTTGGTAAAAGACAATTACACTGTTTTGGAAGAGAAGGTAAAAAGTTTGCAACAGCAAATGGCCGAACTCGAAAAAAGGGACAACGATGTATATCGTTCTATTTTTGAAGCCAACCCGGTACCCGATAGCACAAGGGCCAAATTACAGGAAAAAGCAAAGGAACTGGAAAAGGTAAATGTGATGACAGATGATGTACTGGGCAAAACGATAGCGCTGGATTTAAACAATATCAGCGCCCGGATGGCGTACCAGGTAAACAGCTATGCTGCCATTGAAAAACTCATCAACAACCAGGAAAATAAACTGGCCAGCATACCCGCCATACAACCGGTAAGCAACAAAAACCTAACGAGGATTGCCAGTGGTTTTGGATACAGGATACACCCCATTTACGGCATCCCTAAAATGCACAATGGTTTGGATTTTACCGCACCACAGGGCACCCCGATTTACGCCACCGGCGATGGCACTGTTACTACCGCCAACGAAGGCTCTGGCACCGGAAACCATGTTGTTATTAACCATGGTTATGGATACGAAACTGTTTACATGCACATGGTACGCATTAAGGCAAGGGCAGGGCAACATGTAAAGCGTGGTGAAGTTATTGGCTGGGTAGGCACAACCGGTGCAAGTACCGGGCCGCACTGCCATTACGAAGTACACATCAACGGCAGGCCGGTTGACCCCGTTTACTTTTTTTACAACGACCTTAATGCAGAACAGTATGACAGGGTTTTAAAACTCTCTGCAACAGGCAGCGCCAAAAGTTTCGATTAACCTGTTATCAACAATCCATTTTATTAACCGGCTTTGCACTTAATTTTAAGTTGAAAAAAGTATATGCCTGCACATAAACAAATAGCTTTTGATTTTGATGATATGCCAGCGCAAATACCTGTGCCAATACCAAAAAAGAAGGTGGTAAAAAAAGAAAAAGCGGTTATTGATTTGCCAACAGCAGTTTTTGAAGCACCCAAAAAAAGTACCCGGGGCCGAAAAAGCTTAAAGGAAATGTGTGAGGGTGTAGGGTTGATTGATGTTCCTGAAGATGATATTTTATTTCAAAAAAGTTATTACCCTATTGGTAAGGTTGCGGAGATGTTTAAAGTAAACCCTTCGCTGCTGCGGCTTTGGGAAAATGAGTTTGATGTATTAAAGCCAAAGAAAAACGGCAAAGGCGACAGGTTGTTCAGGCCGGAGGATATAAAGAACCTGCAATTAATATTTCATCTGATGAGGGAAAGAAAATATACCATGGAAGGGGCAAAGGAATTTATAAAGAACCACAAAAAAGCCGACGAGAAATTTGCTGCCATTGAATCCCTGAAAAAACTGAAAGCATTTTTACATGAATTAAAAGCGAACCTTTAGATGAGAAAATTTACAATATTATTTTTGATCGGCGTGCTGCACCTGTTGTGTTGCAATACCCTTTTTGCGCAAGCAGAATATACCATTACCAAGGACCCGAAAGATACCACCGTAAAAATTTTAACCGGTACCATCAACAAATACCTGGTTCAAAACGACACTGCTTTTTCTAA
The DNA here is from genome assembly GCA_965249755.1 of Ferruginibacter sp. Classification (GTDB taxonomy): domain Bacteria; phylum Bacteroidota; class Bacteroidia; order Chitinophagales; family Chitinophagaceae; genus Ferruginibacter. The sequence continues at coordinate 3,443,377 of CBDFMT010000004.1, read as the reverse complement.
ATGGTTTGTGCCTAATAAAGATGCTTACGCTCCCGATACTGCATTATTAAACAGTTTTGAAAAAGCCAAAAAACAGCAACTACAGTTCGTAATTTTTGGAGGTACCTGGTGTGAGGATACCCAGTTTATTTTACCTAAGTTTTTTAAACTGCAGGAAATGGGTGGCGTTAGCGATAACAACATTACCCTGTTTGGGGTAAACCGGAATAAAAAAGCGCTTGGCCATATTGCCGATGCATTCAACATTATTAACGTGCCTTCTATAATTGTAATGAAGGATGGTAAAGAGCTTGGCCGTATTGTGGAGTACGGCAAAACGGGTAAGTGGGATAAGGAATTAGCTGAAATTATTAACCAGCACTAACTGAACTTTTTTAACGGTACAGGTTTATACATAATTACTAAACGATTGCAATATGAAAAAATCCCTTCAGGTAATGGTAATTCCATTCGCCATCTTTTTACTTTTTATCAATTGTAAAAAAAGCAGCTCAACAAGTACCGCAACACAAGCACCCACAAACCTTACAATTAACACTACTATTTCTACCGATGGAAGTGGAACAGTTAATTTCATCAGCACTGCCACCAATGCTGTTTCTTATGATTATGATTTTGGAAATGGTGATGCAAAAACCACTGCTGCGGGTACTATCGATTATACCTACACACAAACCGGAACAAACAATTACACTGTTACAGTAACTGCCAAAGGCAGTACAGGCCTCACTTTGAAGAAAACGGTACCAATAACCATTACGGTTGCCCCACATGTTTTATCCCTGGTGTGGTCAGATGAATTCAATACGGACGGTGCACCGGACCCTGCAAAATGGGGATATGATTTAGGGGATGGTTGCCCTAATAATTGTGGCTGGGGCAACAGTGAAGCAGAGTACTACACCAAGCGTCCCGAAAATGCAATAGTGCAGAATGGTGTTTTAAAAATTAATGTAATTAAGGAAAGTTATAGTGGTAAACCGTATACTTCTGCAAGGCTGCTTTCTAAAGATAAGTTCGATTTTAAATATGGCAAGGTTGAGGTAAAAGCCAAGCTGCCTGCGGGAAAAGGGACCTGGCCGGCGATATGGATGCTGGGCAGCGATATCAGTAGTGCAGGCTGGCCGGCATGTGGCGAAATTGATATTATGGAACACCTCGGCAATAACTTAAATACCATTTATGCAACGTTGCATTATCCCGGGCATTCCGGCGGCTCTGCAAACGGGGCAACTAAATTTGTTGATAGTGTTACCACTGCATTTCATATTTATTCATTGGACTGGTCGCCTACCGTAATTAATATTTCGGCAGATGGACAGTTAATCCATTCAGTACCTAATTCGCAAGCGCTTCCTTTTAACCATAATTTCTTTTTTATTTTAAACATCGCCATGGGCGGTAATTTTGGCGGTTCCATTGATCCTGCATTTACCAACGGAACTATGGAAATTGATTACGTAAGGCTTTACAAATAATATGGTTGCTGTAGTTACCAGAGGTGTGGCATAAACGAAGTATCAGCTATTTAAGGGCGGGGCTATCGGGGCGTCTTTATAGATAAAAATGGTATTGGCTTCGCCAGAAAATTCAACGGATTTCTCTTCTAAGAGTTTTTTTATCTGCAGGTTAATATCCTCTTTCAGGGTATCGAAATCATTCATGGCTACAGGTGCAGTAAAATATTCTGCTATAATTAAAATACCGTACCTGCTGATCTCTTTTAAAAAAACAGCGCTGGAAACAATGCTGTTTTTTTTGAGGTCCAAAATATTTTTAATGGCTGAAAGGATGTCTTCAAGTGTGGCTGCGGGGGTCCTAACAGAAAGCTCTAAACGTATTTCTGCACGCCGTTGTGTACGCATACTCCAGTTATCAACAACAGAATCTACCATTTGCTTATTGGGCATGGTAACCAACGTTTTATCACCGGTTAAAATACGGGTGCTCCGAAGGCCAATTTTTTCTACCTGCCCGATTATGTTGTTCACCTTAACTGTATCGCCGGTAAAAAAAGGCTTATCAAAAAAGATGATAAAGGATGCAATTAAATTTTCAAGGCTCTCTTTGGCACCCAGTGCCAATGCAGCACCCACAATACTAAGCCCTGTAAGCAAGTTGCCTAATGGCTGGTTGAAACAAGCTTTGATGATTAGTAAAATACCAACAATACCAATAATTACTTTTAAGAAATCCCGTAAAAAAGTTACCATTTGGTTATCCCTGGCATCGGGTGTTTCGTTGGCCCTTTCTTCCAATACAGCAGCTATAAAATCTATCAACCTTAGCACAAGAAATATAAAGGAGGCAATGATAATGCCGGTGGCAAGCCGAGAGGCAATATCGGCGGTGGTATGCCCATAAATGGTATGCAGTAAAATACCAGGAAAGTTAAGTTTATCAATTGCAAAAATGGTGATCGATACTGTTAAGAACCATTCAACTGGCCCTACCACAAGGCTTATAAACTTCTCTTTACTAATATTTTTCCATGCCCTTTTTATCAACTTGAAAAATACAGAAGCGATGTAGCGGGAGAGATAGTGTTTTAAAAAAAGTAACAATAATATGGTGCCTGCAACAATAAGGTAACTGCGGAGTGTATTGTTGAAATAAATATGGTCTAAGAAATCCATACCCCAAAAATATCACATGCGGTTTACTTTATTAAAAATTGCTGGATGCTATCTTTAAAAAGTACATAGAGTTTATTATTAGCTGCCTGTACCTGCATGGCATCGTTAAAAGATGAAGGCAATTTATACTCTTTTAAATCAAGCGAATTTTGCTTGTATTGGTACAGGGATGTTTCGCTGAAACCGTACATGGTGGTGCCTTTTACTTCAATATTTTTCCATTGCAAAAAAGGCAACCTGCCTTTAAAACCCCCGTAATAATCAAAAGTGTAAAACCCTTTTGCAGGGTCATACAAATAAACATAACCATCCCTGTCCACAATTTGCTCGGGAGATGGCATACTGTCAAAGAGGTTCCTGAAGTCGGTAGTTTCCAACAGCACCTGCCCGTTATCATCCACCTTTTTAAGTTTCGCATCCCCCTCATCAAACAACCAGATATTATTATCATAGCTGGCAGCAATTGTTTTTACTTTAAATATATTTTGCTGGCGCAGATTAATAGTATTGCGGATGGCAAGAAACCTGTCGAGCACTGCGATGGTAGAAAAATTTTTGTAGTACAATAATATTTTTAATGGATTGGTGGCATCTATCGAAAATAACTTTCCATACTTGCGCACATCATTGAACAGTGCAGAATCGCCGTTTGGTGTAATTTTTTTTAATTGGTTGGTATTGGCAAGCAAATAAATATCATCCAGGTTATCTACTGCAAAATAAGAGAAACTGCCCGGCATTGATTGATGGTATAAAAAAGAAGAATCCACCTGGGCAAAGCTTTTAGCGCTTAGCAACATAAAATGGCAACAAAGTAAAAAAACTATTTTTTTATCAGCCTTCATTTTTAAAATATTTTAGCGATGTGTTGCTGCCATCAAATACTGCATAGCTGTCGTAATTTATCCACTCCCCTAAATTAATATACCTGCTGTTTTCATTTAACGTAAAATCAATGGGCAGGTGCCTGTGGCCAAAAATAAAAAAATCAAAGTGTTGTTTTTTTAAAGTTTCCTTACAAAAAATAATCAGCCATTCTTCATCTTCCCCTAAAAATTTCTCTACTTTTTTACCGGCCAGTTCCCTGCTTTTTCTGGAGAAATAATTGGCTATGCCCATGCCGAAGTAAGGCGGCAAAACACCAAACATCCATTGGCAAATTTTATTGCGAAAGATCTTCTTTAAAAATTTATACCCATTGTCGCCGGGGCCCTGCCCATCGCCGTGGCCTATCAAAAATTGCTTTCCGTTAAACTCAAATTGCTTTGGGCCGTAATAAACAGGGATATTAAATTCTGTTTCAAAATAGTTACGCATCCACATATCATGGTTGCCTACAAAAAAATGGATCAGTATCCCTGCATCAGATAATTCTGCCAGCTTGCCAAACAACCTTGTATATCCACGTGGTACCACCAATTTGTATTCAAACCAAAAATCAAACATATCGCCTACAATAAAAATTTGAGCGGCAGTATTGCGTACAGATTCCAAAAACTGTACTATCCTTTTTTCCCGCTGCCGGCTGGCCATGGCATCAGGCGCACCAAGATGAAAGTCGGAGAGGAAGTAAATATTTTTTTCAGGAGGTATGTTCATGTTGCGGTTTGTGCTATGATGCACCATTATCTACTAAAAACAAATATACTTCTTTAGGCCCGTGTACGCCGGTAACAAGGGTCTTTTCAATATCTGCAGTGCGACTTGGGCCGCTTGCAAAAGTAATTAACGAGGGAAGTTTTTCATGATACATATCCTGCAAATTGGTAAGGGCATCCGCTATATCATACACTAACTGGCGGGTGTAAGCTATGCAAATATGCACCGGCGCATAAACGCTTACCGTACGGCCACTTTGCTGCGCTGCACTCATCACAATACTCCCCGTCCTTGCTACCAGGTGTTCGCAACCTGTTATTGAGGCATCGCAGCTTTCGAGGTTGATGGTGTTGCTGAAAGCAGCGTTCCATTTATCTTCATTGCAATAAATTTTCATCCACTCCCTTGAGCGTACCAGTTGTGTTAGTTGCGCATGTAAATCCTGCTCATCCATACAAAAAGCAAATTTGCCTTGTATGGCTGTAAATTCTTTTGCAAAAAGTACATCCAATGCATCTGACGGAGCCTGATAAACGGGTGCTGTATCATCAATTGACGGAAAAGGCAAAGGCACCGAATTAATCAGTGCCTGCTTTATTTTATTCAATATATTTTCCCTTGCTGATGGTGTAGCCATTGCCATTTTAGATTTGCGGAGGGTTTTTAAGTTCTTCCGGAAAAGCACTTTCAGGTTCAGTTACCACTGCATCTTCAGGTTTAATGTCAAGGGCTTTCTTTTCTTCAAAAGGCCTTTTGCCAATAAGGGATTCCACATCACTCTTAAACAAAACTTCTTTTTTCAATAACTCCTTAGCCAATAATTCCACATCATTTTTCTTCTGCGTTAGTAACTCTTTTGTCCTAACATAGGCAAGGCTTATCAGGTTACGTACCTCTTCATCAATCATTCTTCCGGTCTCTTCACTAAATGGTTTTGTAAAAGTATTTTCCTGGTTAGGATCGTAATAACTGATGTTGCCCACTTTATCATTCATACCATAAACGGTAATCATACTGTAGGCAATTTTAGTTATTTGCTGCAGGTCGTTACTGGCGCCTGTACTTATTTTACCAAAGAAAATATCTTCACTTGCCCTGCCGCCCAGGGTCATACAAATCTGGTCCATCAACTGGTCTGTATTATAAAGGTATTGCTCCTTAGGTGTATACTGGGCGTAGCCCAACGCAGCAGATCCCCTTGGCACAACGGTTACTTTCAACAAAGGGTAAGCATGCTCCAGGAACCAGCCACAAATGGCGTGGCCTGCTTCGTGGTAAGCAATAATTTCTTTTTCTTCTGGTGAGATGATTTTATTTTTCTTTTCCAAGCCACCAATAACCCTGTCTATGGCATCCTGAAAATCACTCATGTCAACTGCCTCTTTATTTTTTCTTGCGGCAATAAGGGCAGCCTCGTTACAAACGTTGGCAATATCCGCACCGGCAAAGCCAGGTGTTTGTTCTGCAAGTTTGTAAATATCAAGTGTTGTTGAAATTTTTATTGGCTCAAGGTGTACTTTAAAAATAGCTTCCCTGCCCACCATATCCGGCTTATCAATAGTAATCTGCCTGTCGAAACGGCCTGGCCTTAGCAAGGCGGTGTCCAATACATCCGGCCTGTTGGTAGCAGCAAGGATAATAATGCCTAAGTCTGTACCAAAACCATCCATTTCCACCAGCAACTGATTAAGGGTATTTTCCCTTTCATCATTGCTCATCATCATGTTTTTTCCCCTGGCACGGCCTATGGCATCAATCTCATCTATAAAAATAATGCAAGGTGCTTTTTCCCTCGCTTGCTTAAACAAATCCCTCACACGGCTTGCGCCCACGCCCACAAACATTTCAACAAAATCACTACCGCTTAAGCTAAAGAAGGGTACCTGTGCTTCGCCTGCCACAGCTTTTGCAAGTAATGTTTTACCCGTGCCCGGTGGCCCTATCAGCAAAGCACCCTTCGGTATTTTACCACCCAGTGCCGTATACTTTTTAGGGTTTTTAAGAAAGTCAACTATTTCCATTACCTCCACTTTCGCTTCATCCAAACCAGCCACATCACCAAAGTTGATGTTAACACGGGATGCCTTATCAAACAAAGTAGCTTTAGATTTACCGATATTAAAAATACCCCCGGGGCCGCCACTGCTGCCTCCAGGTCCACCAACTTTACGCATCATCATCACAAAAAGCAGCCCTATTAATAAGATGGGCAAAAGGGTAGATACGAGCTGTCCAAACAGTTCGCCTTCATCATCAGGCGAATCAGGTATTTCCTGAATGTTAGGATATTTTTTATAAAAATCCTGCATCTGCGAAGCAAAAGTTTTTTCATCCACTATAGGAAAAAACATTTGCGGCCCGGCATTTTTGGCAATCACATCATACTGTTTACCGAACAAGCCCCGGTAAACATTCTGCTTTTGATCAATGCTGTCTTTCTTAATAAATACCCTTACAATTTTTTTATTGCGGATGGTTTTAATGCTTTCAACATCGCCCTGCTTTACAAGTTCTGTAAACTTAATCTGGTTGGTTTCAAAACCTACGGCGCCTACGCCCCTGTACACATTGTATGCAAGTATGCCTGCGAACACAAGGCCATAAATCCAGTAAATATTAAAACGGTTTTTGTTCTTAATGGGATCTTCGCCGATGGGAGGGATGTTATCAGGATTGAATTTCCGCTTCGGTAAAGATTTTTTATCTTCTGCCATAAAATTGCTTCAGTATTTGTTGATTGGCCATCTTGTTGAGATGACCGTGATAGAATTTTTAATCGTTGTGTTCCAGTACAGAAGCGTCGCTCCACATTTCTTCCAACTGATAAAACTTGCGTGGTTCAGGTAACATTACATGAACAACAATGTTTACATAATCAATCAAAATCCATTGCTGTGCTTGTTTACCTTCGTGTTTATAGGGGGGTTCTCCGCATTTTGTTTTTACATCTTCCTCAATAAAATCGGCAATCGCTTTTAATTGTGTGTTGTTTGTTGCTTCGCAGATGATAAAAAAATCGGCTACTGCCTCTGGTATTTTACGTAGATCGAGGCTGATGATATTTTCTCCTTTTTTTTCCTGTATAGCGTTGATGATTGCTTTAAAGATTTTACTGTTTCTGGTTAGCCGGGTGATGGTACTTTTTTTACGGTTGGCTAATAATGTAAGGTTATTCAAATTGTGTACTGTTTTTAATTTTCCTTAACATGGGCTTTACCATGTTTATTGTTCTGGACGAATGAAAGATTGTTTTGTTTTATGATTGCGGCCATGTAGCTTGCAACTATCCCCAAAAGTACTATTTCTTTATTAATCGTTGCACTATGGCGGCTGCTCAAGTTTCCTTCTTTATTTTAGATACCGTCGACAGTACCAACAACTATGCCATGGCAAAGGTTCATGCAGGAATGGCGAAGCATGGAAACGCCTACTACGCAGCATTACAAACGGCTGGCAAAGGCCAGCGGGGCAAGGTTTGGGAATCGGCTGTTAACCAAAATATTACCCTCAGCATTGTGCTGCAAACGCAAGCTATAAATGCCAGCCAGCAATTTTATTTATCGGTTGCAGTAGCCTTGGGGGCTTACGATTTTTTTAGCAAATATGCAAGGGCGCAAACAACTATAAAGTGGCCTAATGATATTTATTGGTGTGACAGAAAGGCAGGGGGCATCCTTATAGAAAATATCTTTCATGGCAATAAATGGAGGTATGCTGTTGCTGGTATTGGCATCAATATTAACCAAAGCAGTTTTTCGCCGCAGCTTAAAAACCCGGTATCGCTTTCGCAGGTTACCGGAGATGTTTATGATGCCGTACAATTAGCCCGTGAACTGCATGTGCACGTGCTGGAGCGGTTTACTGCCCTTGAACAAAAACAATACAAAGGCTTTTTAGAAGAGTACAACTGTTTGCTTTACGGCGCCGGCAAAAACATTAAATTAAAGAAAGGGGCGGTTGTATTTGACACCAAAATTGTAAAGGTTAACGAAGCCGGGCAATTGGTAACCATGGATACAACAGAGCACCGGTTTGATTTTGGGGAAATAGAATGGGTGTTATAAAGTTTCGGCAGCCCGGGCTTCTACTTCAAACCGGTTATTATAATATCCCTTTTTAATACTTTCTGCCAGATATTTTACCAGGAACAAAAGATACCCATTTTGCCTAAACTGCTTTACGTGGCAAAGCTCATGCTTTACCCATCTTTCATCTTTTAAAAAATCCGCTTTGGTGGTATTGTGCAGGTGGATTGTTTTGCCAAGCACCATCGCCACGGAATGGCTGCTTAACTTCCACGCAGCTATTTTTGCCAGCCACGAGTTTTCTTTTATTAAAAAGTTAACCGGCTTCAATTGCTGCCCATGTTTTTAAAATTTCTTCACTATGGTTTTTAGATACCGGCTTATCAATAATCTTTTTTATTTTACCATCTTCACCAATTAAGAAGGTGGTGCGGTGCAGGCCGGTATAATCCCTTCCCATAAATTTTTTTGGCCCCCAAACGCCATATTGCTTTACTATTTTTTGATCTTCATCTGCCACAAGCGGAAATGGTAAACTATATTTTGTTTCAAATTTTTTGTGTTTCTTAACCGGGTCGGGGCTTACGCCGATTACAACAAAACCGTTTTTAATTAATGTTGAATAATTATCCCTCAGGTTGCATGCCTGCACGGTGCAGGTGGGCGTATCATCTTGCGGATAAAAATAAAGGGCCACTTTTTTTCCTTTAAAATCAGACAATGAAATAGCGTTGCCATTTTGATCTGTTCCTTTAAAAGCAGGTGCTTTTTTTCCCTCGGTTAATGTTGTCATTGGTATTATTTAAAACTTTTTTTATGCAGGCAGTTTGGCATCAATTAACAGCACTTCCATTTCTTTAATGCGGTCTATCATCTTTTAAAATGATAAACCTTTTCAGCAATATTACCTGCACAGTCGGCTATGCTAATTTTTAATTCGTGCTGGCCTGGGCCGCAATGTTCATCAAACTTATACATAAAAGTGCGGCCTTTATCATTGCTGAAACAGACCCACTCTCCATCAATTGTTGCGCTAAAATTCTCCAGTTCTTCTGTATTATCTTTTACAACAAAGGCTAAACGGTTTAGTTTATGGGTGTTCATCCCATCCTTAAAACCAACGGGTGTTATAACAGGTGCAAGCGTATCTTCCAGTAATTGAAAATTGCCAAACTCCCTGAAATTAGCTTTATACCATCCATTTTCAACCGTGGTTTTTACATAATCATTTTTAGCATTTGCAAACCGGTGCATTACCATCTTATCCGGGTAGGCTGCTGTGGTATTTTTAATTTTTATGGTAAACATTGTCTGCACAGGAACACTGATATTGTGCACCTGGTAAACCGGAAACGCACTGCCTGCATTTACTTCCTTAAACCTGAAACGGATAGAATCATACAATGCTGCTTCCGGCAAAACGATACTTACTTGTTCATTCTCAAAAACGTTTAAAAACCCTGGATGAAATTCGTTTGATTTATACAAAGCCATGCTGTCTTGTGGCAGTTGGTTGGTTTTGTTATTGCCGTTTTTAATGCCAAATTTTAGTACAGCAATATTGCCATTGGCATCCTTTACTTCAATTTTAATTTGATGGGTACTGTCATCACTTATGTTGATTACCCCATTACCGGTAAACTCTTTATAAATACCTTTTGTATAGCCGGGCAACCTGCTTAAATGTTGCACGTAAGGGCCGCCGCTGCTTTTTAATTTGTAATCGATATGTGCGTTCAGGTACCTTGTTTCATCGTAACTGATGCTGTCCATTTGAAAGCCAATTACCGGGCTTTCGTTATCAAATAAAACAGACTGAAAAATCCCATTATGATTGGTGGAACCCGTGTACCGGTCAAAAGCCGTAATGGCAAAACTTACCTTATCTGTATTGCTGATAATGAGGGCAGGTATTGTGGTATACTCTCCGTTTACTTTTTTAAGCGTGTACAAACGGGGGCTTTGCTCATAGGTGCTGATGCACCTGTCGTACACTGCAAGCCGCATAATATCCGGTGCAATATTATCTGCCAGCCCCATACCAAACAACAAAGGGTTTAGTACTTTATCGGTTTTGGTATCCCTTATTTCAAAGTGCGTATGTGGCCCCTGTGAGCCGCCGGTGTTGCCGCTATACGCAATAAACTGTCCTTTAGTAACGGGGAACAAACCAACAGGAATATCCAAAAATACCCGCCAGCTTTTGAGTTTGTATTGTTGGTCCGCAATGTATTTTTCCAGTGCCGGATAAAAATCATTGAGGTGGGCATACAAAGTAGTGAGGCCATTAGGATGGTTAATGTAAATGCACCGGCCAAAACCATAAGGCTCAATTTTAACCCTGGCAATGTATCCGGCGGCGGCGGCATTTACCGGCACATTTTCCCGCTGGTCTGTTTTACAATCCAGCCCCATATGGTAATGGTTTGGCCTTAACTCACCAAAGTTGGCTGCCAGTGCATGTTTTGCTGTAACAGGCCATTGAAAATAACCTTTAGGATAATTTTTTGCAGGAAAGATTTGCGCCCTGACTGAAATAAAAAAAATTAAAAATATTATAACCGCACCTGTTTTTTGTACATTCATACCTGCTTATAAAAAGGGCAAATTTAATTGTATTATTAATAGTAAAATTTTAACCATGAGCGTAAATTCAAAACACATAGCTACCTTTTTATTAGGTGCTGCAGCCGCACTTGCTGCATCAAAATATATGGGTATGACGCCGGAAGAAAAAGAAAAACTTGCTGGTGATTTAAAAGACAAGGCCCATAAAATGAAAGATGAAGCAGAAGGTGCTTTTGAGAAAGCGAAAGATTATTTTGAAGAGTTAAAAACAAAAGGTGCCGAAGCTTTTAAAGAGCACCTTGGCGATGCCGAGAAAACTTTTTCTGATATTTTCAATAAGAAAGAAAAGCCTGCAGATACTGCATCGTAGCCATAACCGCAGAGTGTTTACATTTATTTTTCTTTTATAAACAGACCCTGATTTTAATGGTAACAGTTTGCGCTGTTACCAATATAATATCCCTGTTAAAAATGTTGCCATCTTATTTTTTAAGTATTACTTTAGCCCCAGGTTGTCCCAGCATCATTGTATTGCAGCTCCCCTTGTTTATTAAAAGTTGAAAGGCCATATCCCACAAAATCCAATTAAAAAAGGTAGTTGTTATTTGTTTGGCGTGTGCTGTTGGGTGCATTTATTTTTAACCCTTAAAGCCATTGACATGCGCTACAAAAAAGAAAGCGGCGACCTTAAAATTTATGTTGTTGCCGGCACGCAAACCGTATTATTGTCTTTTGACATTGCAAAAACCAAACTCGATAAAAAAAACTTTTTAGGGTTTAGCATACAACGAAAAGATAAAGCCGGCACCATTAAGTTTTTAAACGGCACTAAACATTTCGCCTCTTTACAAAACAACCCTAACCCGGCCATTAAGAATACATCGCTGGTGCAAACTTTTTACTGGCAGGATTATACAGCAGACCCAGCCCAAACCTACACCTACACTGTGCAGGCCATGTTTGGTACTGCCATTAACCATGTACCTGTATTTGAAACCAGCATTGAAATAACTACCGAAACATTGCAGCAGGGCCAGCATTCTGTATATTTTAATTATGGCGTAACCGGTTCGCAGGCATATGCCCACAACAAAGAATATGGCAATAAACCCATCAGCGATTTGCAGGGCGTGGCATTGCAGCATGCGCTTGCCTTTTTAGGAAGGGATTTATGGAGCGAAGGCCTGCTAAAATTTGTACAGCAGGCAACCGATAAAAAGTATAGTATTTACGGGGCTTTTTACGAGTTTCAGTATCCCGCATTTTTAGATGAATTAAAAGCTGCATCCCTGCGTGGTGTGGATGTGCAGTTGGTGGTTAGCGGCAAGGCAGACCAGTATGAAGACAAAGAATATAAAAATGGCACCATCAGGCTAAACAACAAATCCATGATAAAAAAAGCAGGGCTCGATGATTTGATAAAGCCCCTGCGTACTAAGCCCAGCCAGCCACATAATAAGTTTATGGTGCTTTCCTTTAACGGCAAGCCTGTGCAGGTTTGGACGGGCTCTACCAATATTACGCTTGCCGGTATTTTTGGACAATGCAATACCGGCCACTGGATAGTGGATGATGCCATTGCCAAAAAATATTTAACCTACTGGAATGCGCTTACCAATAACCCCTTAATGAGTGAGCAGGCTAAAGATGAGCAGCGCTATACAGGCAGATGGTGACCTGGCTGCTTTATCAAAAGGCACTTATGTTTTTTTTAGCCCACGTGACCATCCGGTTGTTAAGGATGAAACCCCTGCACACCTGCAGCATTATGCCAACCTTATCGACAGTGCAAAAGAACTGGTTTGCATGGTTTTTCCATTTAACATGGATGCTATTTTTGATACTGTTTTTAAAAAAGATAAAGATTATTTAAGGCTGCTGATATTTGAATCTTTAAGCGATGCCAAAGGTGTACAAAGCAATGATACCGACCTGAAAGTAACTGCTGGTGCGGTGTACGACGGCGACGAAAAGAACTGGGCAAAAGAAATTACCACCAAGGCCATTACCGGTGCAGGCATACTGTATGTACATAACAAATTTTTTCTGGTAGATCCACTGTCTGACAAGCCTGTGATTGTTACCGGCTCAGCAAACTTTAGCGCCAACTCCATTCAAAATAATGATGAAAATTCTCTCGTAATAAAAGGCGATTGCAGGGTGGCCGATATTTACCTAACAGAATTTGACAGGTTGTTCGTCCATTTTTGGCCCAGGTATTTAAGCAAGGTAACCACCCAAAGAGAAAGCACCCCTGGCTTTTTAAAACCCCTGGATGAAACCTCTACCTGGCACATTAATTATTTTGACGCAACCAAGTATGTGATGAAAAGAAAAAAAATGTTTGTAAAGATGAAAGGGGCTAAAAAGGTGGTGTAGTTACTTTATTTAGAAAGTGGTTTGCTCCGATGGCCTATGACCCAAACTACTGCCATCCGCAATTTTGAAATTTACTCAGGTAAAGGCTTTACACAACGGTTTCGGGGAAATAGACAAAAGAAGTTGCCCTTTTAATTCTGGTTCAGGCAACTTCTTAATATCATCGTTTACTGTACAAATAGTTTTGTTGACGTTGTATTGCCATCCCTTTCTATTTTAAGAATATAGTACCCCGCTTTTACTGCAATGATATCCAATTTGTAATTACTTGCCACTTCTGCTTCCTGATAATTCCATTGTTTGACCATACCATTGGTATTTATATCATAAAGGCCAATACTTGTATAACCTGTCTGTTTGCTACTAGCGGATGATGTTCTACTTGTTGCATCATTTGTTGTAGCTGTAGTATCCAACACTTTTGTGATGGTAAGATTAACAGTACCCTTTGCAGGGTTTGGCGACGCTTTTACGGTGTACATTAAAGCCTGGCTTGTAGAAACAGCTTGGAAATTATAATTAGAGGTTACAAACCCGCAAGGCCCTGTTGCACTTAATAAAGAAACAGTGGCAGTGTTTACCCCATTAAGGTTGCCAGGGCTAATCATATTGAGGTTTAATGAATTTGCTGTGCTTGTATAAGACAAATAACTGCCCGAAACTGACCAGGTTACATTTGTTAGGTTAGGTGTGGTTAGGATGAGGAAGAAACCTAAACGGGTGTTAGTGGCAAAGCCCATTGATCCTCCCGTGGTGAGGGGATAATTAACTGTAGGCCCACTGCTTGGGGCAACACTGTAGTACCCTTCAATAGATGGGTTTATTATAGCGATAGGTAACAAAGCAGTAGCCGGGTTTGGGCCACATGCCCCAGGGGTGATGATTGCTTTTAATATGGCTGTACCCGCAGTAGAATTCATCAACCTAAATGCTGTGGTTTGTGGTGCCCCGGGCTGTCCGCTAACACCAATTAAATTGCCAGGGTTAACAGACCAGGCTACTGTACTGTTGGCTGGCAAAGACTGTTGAACAACATAGTTTGCGCTGTTACAAAAACTTGCCGGGCCTGCAATTGAAAATACGCTGCCTACTAATATGGAATAATATCCAGTAACAGTAGGGTTCATATTCTCCACCCGTATTAAATAAGTAGTGCCTGAAACGAAATTGTAGGATAATTTTGAAAATAAACTGGTGCCGGAAATATTATCATTTTGCGCCAATTGCGTGGTGCCGGTTGCATTAAACAAGGTAACCTTTGTATCAGCATTTACCCTGCCCGGCATTGCTGATGTTTCGATAAAAAAAGGGCCTGAACATGGGGCAGTATATTTTATCCAGTCTATATCACAATTTGTCCAGATTGCATTACCTGCTATATCCTCACTTGTATATTGCTGATTAAAATTCCTTTCCTGCACCTCTCCATATTGTATAAGCCTTGCCGTATTTATGTCGTTATCTGTTTCATATTCATCGTACTCGCCCCTTATATCCTTCCAGCCTGTTTTATTGCCCTTACTTTTACCACGTTCAATTGAATATAGCATTACGGCTATTTGCTGTCTCGAAAAATGATTACAACAGGTACGCAATCCGTTATAACTTAAAATATTGGTAGGGTCTGGCGAACTGGATCCAGAAGGCGGCACTCCGTAACTATCACCCCACAAATCTGTTTTGCCAACATTTATGTAGGAACAGGAAAAATTAGTACTCAGCTCAGGATCAGCAGGGGTGTCTTCTAACAAATCACCCGTTGTTTGACATACTTTTTTACCGTTTGACCAGGTCCTTGTTCTGCTGATGGGTTCTCGCCACCATATTGGAGAAGTATTAAAACTGTGAGTATGATCAAGTTGTAAGTAATGACCAACTTCATGAGAAATAGAAGAAACATAAGAAGACACAGGCAAACCTTGATAAGTTACTCTACTTAAAAAAATTCCATCTAAGCCAAAAAATCTAGCTCTAAGTTGTACTCCAATAGTATTGCCCGGCAAGTTATCTACAATGTGTATATTTATACAGCCCTTTTCCTTATTGCTTTGCGCTGCTAAGGATGCTTCTAAAAAACTAAAATTCACAGGGCCTTGAGATATTGCATTTACATAACTCACATTGCATCTCATGTAAAAGCCAATTAACGTGTTATTGTCTACATTATACAATCTGTTAAGGTTATCAATATAGCTTTGTAGCTGCGCTAAATTGGGGCCACCAGTGGTACTTCCGCTACTCCTATAAATCCAAAACTTAATGGGTATCCTGTATTTAACCCTATCATTGCCCACAATGCGGTTTGTGGCAGAAGGGTAACCAATACTGTCTAGAAAATTCTGAAGATAGCTATTGTTCCCGTACCAAGGAACGGTCTTTAGATAGTTTGTATCAGCATTTGCATCACATAAAAGTGTATCAGTTTGAGCTTTTATAGACATACAATAAGTGAATAAAAAGATGCTTAAAAGAGTTAAATATTTCATGATTGCTAGTTTTTGAAAATAGTTATATTAACAGCCGAAGTATTAGTTTGTGTTGTTATGAGCTTATTGGCGTGATATACACTAATCGTTTCAAAAGTAGACCCACATTTTATAAACTTACTTTTGAAACAAACACGTATAGTATCAGTCTTATTATAAGAATAACGCACTATAAAATTTTTACATACCTGGGTAATGAATGAACTGCTATCTGTTCTATAATCGTATATATTTCCAAAATTTATTCCCCAAAAACTCTCGTTTGTAGTTGTATCATTTACAAGCCCTTTTATTAATATAAGTGGGTCATTTTGTGTACTACTTATTTGAATGCTATCCTTATTGTATAAAGGATTAAAATCGGCGTATAAATATCTATTTGTACCCTTATCCTTAAAAATTACCCCGATTGAAGAATTATATCTTATATCTATTGGTAATTCGCAATCAGGCACACCCAGTATTTTTTTACAGGAAAAAAATGAAATGAGGATCAAAGGCAATGCAAGTAGGTTAAAGCGTTTCATAATGGCAGTGTTTTAATAATGTAACCGATAATTTAATGTAGGCATAATTTTACTTAACGTGCAAAAAAGTATTTGTATACCATGGAAGGGCTTTTAGATAATTCGTATCAGCCTTTGCATCACATAAAAGTGTATTAGTTTGAGCTTTTATATTTAAACTAAATATCACGCTAAAAAAAATATAGATAAGGATTTTCATTGTTGCTAATTTTTAATAATTTTTACTGTTGCATTAATTGTGTTAGTGGCAGATGCCAATAGGTGTCCTTCATGATATATTTTTAAAGTGGAAAACACTGATCCGCATTTTTCATCCTTACTTCTAAAGCAGGTTTTTATAGTGTCCCGTTCATTATAAGAATATTGCACAATAAAATCTTTGCATATCTCACGGCTAAATGAAACACTATCAGTTTTGGGATCAAATAGACTACCGAAATCTATTGCCCAAAACCTGATAGTTGGAACTTCGACATCATTACTTAGTCCTTTGAATAAGAATAGTAAGGTTCCTTGTGGATCATAAATGCTGATGCTGTCTTTACTATAAAGTGGAAGACTTTGGTCATACAAATATTTGTTAGTTGCAGCATCTTTAAAAATTACCTGTATAGATGAATTAGTTATAGTCAAGGGTTGTTCGCAATCAGGCACACCCAGTATTTTTTACAGGAAGAAAATGAAATGAGGAGCAAGGGCAACGCAAGAAGGTTAAATCGTTTTATAATGGCAGTGTTTTAAAAAAAAGTAAACAATGATTTAAGGTAGTAAAAAAAGCATTGGATGTAAGGTTATTTTGATGCTGCTGTTTGCATACTTGTTGGATGGTGACTAACCTTTAATTTAACAATAAATAAAAACGTGGGGTTGTTTTGCATGGCAGGTATTTTTAAAATGTGGAATGCTAATACAATCGTTACAATTGACAATGATAATATTTATACATTAAGATTTGGCCATCACATGTAATAAGAGAATAAAAAGATAATTAAACATCACACTCGTTTAGATAATTATTTTAAAAATGCTAACATACTCCCCCTTGTTATGTACGCCAGACGCAGCTTCTACCAGGGCACTGCCTTTTAAATTTTTGTCAACAAATGGCAACTTTTAGCCGGTCGTGTTGCGCTTACCGGCCATAATTTAAAAACACTTTTAATTACTGTAATAAAAGCCCGATAGCAGCACTGCCGTTGAACGGATTGTGACACAACGATGATGCTATGAAAATATTAGCTGGTATCATAATCATTTTAAATTGCTGCCTGCTTTTATGGAAGCAACATTTAATGGTTTTTCTCATTTCATTTTTTGCCCTCAACAGCTTACTTTTGCACGCCTTCAAATTACGGCAAACATACTATGCCAATAGACCAGTCCATCCACACAGTCCTTATTATCGGCAGCGGCCCAATTGTTATAGGGCAAGCCTGCGAATTTGATTATTCCGGCACCCAGGCCGCCAGAAGTTTACGGGAAGAAGGTGTTAAGGTTGTACTGATCAACAGTAACCCTGCCACTATTATGACGGACCCGATGATGGCCGACAGGGTATACCTTTTACCATTAACGGTAGAGAGTATTGAGCAGATACTGGAAGAAAATACCATTGATGCCGTGCTGCCAACCATGGGTGGCCAAACGGCGCTTAACCTTTGTAAGGAAGCAGATGAATTGGGTATTTGGGAAAAATTTAATGTGCGGCTTATTGGTGTGGATATTAAGGCTATTGACAAAGCAGAAGACCGGGAAAAATTTCGCCAATGGATGATACAGATGAACATACCGGTGTGTGCGGCAAAAACTGCCAACTCCTTTTTAGAAGGAAAAGAGTTTGCGCAGGAAATTGGGTTTCCGCTGGTGATACGCCCCTCGTTTACTTTGGGCGGCAGCGGCGGTAGCATTGTTTTTAAAAAAGAAGAACTGGATGAAGCTTTAAATAACGGTTTAACAGCCTCGCCTATACATGAGGTACTTGTTGAAAAAGCAGTGCTTGGGTGGAAGGAATTTGAGCTGGAATTACTAAGGGACAACAACGATAATGTTGTAATTATATGTACTGTTGAAAACTTTGACCCGATGGGCGTGCATACCGGCGACAGTATTACCGTTGCACCGGCCATGACGTTAAGCGACACTGCTTACCAGTTAATGCGCAACACTGCCATAAGTATGATGAGGGCCCTGGGCAATTTTGCCGGCGGCTGTAATGTGCAGTTTGCCTTAAACCCCCAAACAGAAGAGCTGATTGTTGTGGAAATAAACCCAAGGGTTAGCCGCTCATCTGCCCTGGCCAGTAAAGCTACCGGTTACCCTATTGCAAAAATTGCTGCAAAACTCGCCATCGGTTATAACCTGGATGAATTAAAGAACCAGATAACGCAATCGACCTCTGCCTATTTTGAGCCTGCGCTGGATTATGTAATTGTAAAAATTCCCCGCTGGAATTTTGATAAATTTAAAGGTGCCAATGATACGCTTGGCTTTCAGATGAAGAGCGTGGGCGAAGTGATGGGCATCGGCAGGAGCTTTGCAGAGGCGATACAAAAGGCTTGTCAGAGTTTAGAAAACGAATCTGTTGGGTTGGGCTATTATGGCAAAAGCCTGATGCATGCGGATGAACTGCTGGAATACATTAAAATACCAAAGTGGGACAGGGTGTTTCGCATTAAAGATGCACTGATGGCTGGCGCCAGTGTAAAGCGTATTTGCGAAAGTACTAAAATTGACCGCTGGTTTATTTACCAGATACAAAAGATTTGTGATTGTGAAAAACAGATTATGCAGTACGACCTTAAAACCCTGCCGGATGAACTGTTAAGGGAGGCCAAGTTTTTAGGTTTTAGCGATGAGCAGATTGTAAGGATAATGAAAGAAGAAGATGCCGGTGCGTTATACGAAAGAAGAAAAGCCATGGGCCTTACCCGGGTATTTAAAATGGTAGATACCTGCAGTGCCGAGTTTGAGGCGAAGACCCCATATTTTTATAGTACGTTTGAAACCCTCTCTAACTCCCCCGGGGGGGCAGGACTGATCTCTAACGAATCAATCGTTTCTACAAAATCCGAAGGGTCAAAAAATCCCTCCATGGGGGGCAGGGGGGCCGGGTCTGTAATTGTGTTAGGCAGCGGCCCTAACAGAATTGGCCAGGGCATTGAGTTTGATTATTGCTGTGTGCATGGATTGCTGGCTGTAAAAGAAGCCGGGTTTGAAGCCATTATGGTTAACTGCAATCCGGAAACAGTTTCTACCGATTTTGATATTGCAGACAAGCTTTATTTTGAACCCGTTTTTTGGGAACACCTTTGGGAAATTATTGAGCATGAAAAGCCTTATGGTGTAATTGTACAACTCGGTGGACAAACTGCATTAAAGCTGGCCAAAAAACTGCATGAAAAAGGCATTAAAATAATTGGTACTTCTTTCGACAGTATGGATGTTGCCGAGGACCGTGGAAGGTTTAGTGATACACTTAAAGAGCTAGGTATACCGTACCCTAATTATGGAACGGCTTACAATACAGACGAAGCAATTGAAGTTGCCAAACAAGTTGGTTACCCGGTGCTGATACGCCCAAGCTACGTTATTGGCGGGCAGCGTATGCGGATTGTTTTAAATGATGAAGATTTAGAAAAGGGCATTTTGAGTTTGATAAAACATTTACCCGGCAACAAGATTTTAATTGATCATTTTTTAGACCGTTGCCAGGAAGCCGAGATTGATGCCATTTTTGATGGGGAAGATTTTCACATTATGGGTGTTATGGAACATATTGAACCTGCAGGCATCCATAGCGGCGATAGCAATGCGGTGTTGCCACAGTTCAACCTTTCGCCGCTTGTGGTTACAACCATGGAGCATTATGCAGAAAAGATTGCCAGAAAGCTCAGCATTAAAGGGCTTATCAATATTCAGTTTGCCATTAAAGATGGTAATGTGTTTGTTATTGAGGCCAACCCAAGGGCAAGCCGCACTACTCCGTTTATTGCCAAAGCCTACCAGATACCCTACCTTAACATTGCCACTAAAATTATGCTTGGCGTAAATACTTTAAAGGACTTTACTTTTGAAAAAAAGCTACAGGGTTTTGCCATTAAGGAGCCTGTTTTTTCTTTCAATAAATTTCCGGGTGTAAGCAAAGAGCTTGGGCCAGAAATGAAGAGTACCGGAGAAGCCATCCGGTTTATAAAAGATTTACGGGACCCTTACTTCCGGCAGCTCTACAAGGAAAGGAGCATGCACCTTAGCAAATAGAATAAAAGATAAAAATAAATTTGCCCCGGTATATCCTGAATTTGTTGTAGAACTGAAAAGCCAGGCCGATAACTTAAAACAATTAAAAAATGAAATGTTGCGTTGGATTGAAAACGTTACCCTGTTAGCGTGGCTTATCGATCCTGTACATAACAGGTTATTATTTACCGGGCAGATAACAGTGTAGAAATTGTTGATGGCTTTAATAACAAACTTTCTGGTGAAAGCCTTTTGCCCGGCTTTGTATCAGGCCTTCTCTTGCTGCAGCAATAAATACATTTAAAAAATAAATGGCTTACCCTACAATTCAATACTACGCTCATTATCCCAGTTGGCTTTAATGGTTAGTTTTTTATCGAGGGTTACTGCTTTTTCGGGTTGTATTTTTTTAGCGTAATTGCCGGGGTCCCAAATGCCATTGTTGTTGCTGTCATACAGGATCCTGAGTTCATATTCCCCGGGCGAAAATAATTTCTCACTCCAAAGCGCACCCGTTACCGGCACAGATTTTACAACTTCACCACTACCTAAAAATTGAATTACAGGATGCCTGCCCAAATCAAGTTTTGTAAACCTCAATGTTAAAGCCCCATAATCGCTCAGTTTTCTTGTTTTAAATTTAAGCGTATCCGTTTTTGTCAGCACCGCATTTGCAGAATCGCTTACCGCATCTTTTTCAATAATCAATTTATAACGGGCTTCTTCCGGCCATTGGTTTTGTATGCTGATGATTTTTTTGGTACTATCCAGTGAAACAATAGTACCTGCGATGGTAACAAGGTTGGTATCCGTTAAAATTATTTTTGTGGCATCAAATATTTTAAGCTTGTTGTTGAAACTTATTTTTAATGGCGAAAGCAAATCCTGCGATGGGTTGTTTACCAGTGAAGTGGTATATTTTAGTTTTTTATCAGCGGCCGTTCTTGTTGTTGTTGCCTCTTTTTTCTTTTCCTTTTCTTCTTCATAAGCAAAGAGTAACACGGTATCTGTTTTTGCTGCCACTGTAACATCTTTATCCAAAAAAGCAAATGCCTCCAGTTTTGAATTATAGGTTTTTCTTCCATCCCCATCCTTTAAGGCATACACCCTGTAATCGCCGGCAGAAAGATTGGTAAACATAAAATGCCCGGTTGAATTTATCCTCGCAATATAATCCGGCTTTCTTTGCTGTACGGAGGAGTCGTTGGCATTGCGGTACAGCATTACTTCCAGCGTGCTGTCAGGTTTTCCTGTTTCGGCAAGCAACACGGTACCGCTTAGTTTTAAAGAATCAACCACCGGCCCGGTGGAAAATACATAGGTAAATTCTTTAAAAGGGTTGCCTTCGTTATTATCAACAATGGCATTGCCAAAATTGATGGCATAAGTAGTATTTTCTATAAGGGTATCCTTTAATTTTATGGTAACTGTTTTAAGTTTAAAATCTATCACCGGCATTACTTTTGGGTAAGGCGATACCACCACATTTTTTTGAATTTCATTTACGTTAATGTACTCATCAAAATTGAGGGTAATCAATTTGCCTTTAAAATTAGTAGTAAACAACTTTGGATAAGCGCTCATTAAAACGGGTGGTATAGTATCCCTTGGGCCGCCTGTCGGGGCACCAATTTGTGCACAGCCTGTGCCGGTAACTGCCACAAAATAAATACTTACTAAAGCAGCAGCGGTAATCAAAAAATTCTTAAAGTCCATCAAAAAAAGTTGAGGTACAAACTTAAACCCTTTAAGTGTTACGGCAGGCTGCTAAATCATAAAGTTGCCCTAATTAGCCGGTTCTTCTTCCTGTCCTAAATCATGCAATGCAACCGCCAGCTTATTGTCTTTTACAAAGTTGCACCAATGGCAATCGGCTTTGCCACAGCCTGTATAAAAATCTTTGTCTTTAATTTTCGTCCAAACTGTGGTTATTTGGTGCTTAACGGTTTCCATATCCGAAGGGGTAATCACAATTTTTTCTTTACGGAATTCTTTCTTTTTATCAGGCTCTACAAAATCAAATTCTGTACTGATAACCTGCCAGCCTTTTTGCTCATAATTGTCCACCAGAATTTTATAAAACACGGCCTGCCGCCAATAGTCGCCACCATTAGGCTCTTTATCACCCGGGCCTTTTAACTTGGGCAGGGCGTTATCTACATTTCCACTTTTATAATCCACTACATTTATTTCTTTGCCATTAAATTCAAGTTTGTCGAGCTTGCCTTTTAGCGGTACGCCATTAACCACAACGCCTTTAATATTTCTTTCTATTGCAACAATTTTGTTCCAGCCATCTACATATTTTTCGTAGTACTCCGGCAATACAATACTGCCCTGTTCCATGCGGCGGTTAAATTCTTCCTGGGTAAAATTTTCACGGTGCTTGTTGAGGTAATTACTGAAATCGGCCACCATGGTTTCTTTAGGGGGAAACGCATTTTCAGGGTGGGCCTGCATCCTGGTAAATAATTTTTCCAGAGCAAAGTGGATGGCGCTGCCAAACTCCAGCGTTTCGCTTTTACCTGCCGGTATGCGGATTAAGTTTTTATAATAAAAACCAAGCGGACAATCAAGATAAGCGCTTAACGCCGTAACGTTCATTACAAATTTGTCGAGCAAAGCAGTTATAAAATCATCTTCGCTTTTTTCTATTTGGGGTGCCTGTGCGGTAAATTGTAATTGTTGAAAAACCATCATCTCCTCTTCCGTTACGGTAACCTTTTGTACCGGCAAAAGGTGGTGGCTTAAAATTTCTGCAAGGAACATGGAAGGCTCCATTTCCTTACCATCATTTTTATGTTTTGCATAAGAAATATGCAGGTGCTTTTCGGCCCTTGTTAAGGCCACATAAAATAACCTTCTTAATTCTTCTTCTTCATTTTGGTTATTGGGCAGAGAAGAAAAAATAGTATCCGGCATTTTATAACCACCCGAAGGTTTACGTTTTTTCTCCCAGCTTGATGCGTTGGTGCCTGCAAAAAAAACATGCTCAAACTCCAGCCCCTTACTGCCATGCGCTGTTAAAAGGTTTACCCCCTTATCGCTGCCAGAAACCTGTGTGAACGGCAGTTTTAAGCCTTCCTTCTCCATCAGGTTAATTATTTTTATCAGCTCGGCCAACTGCATAAAAGGGTTGCGTGCAGTTTCTTCTTTTATAAAATCAAACAGTTTGGTAAGCAATTGCATCAGTACTACTTTATCATCGCTTTGCATAATATAAGTAAGCACACCTGCTGTATTAATAATTGTTCCAAACAACTGTTGCAAGGTTACGTTGGATACTTCTGCAATCAATTGCTCAATAATGCCGCTAAAGTTTTTAAGGTTTTCATTAATGCCTGTATCAAATAAATCCTTGGCAGGGGCATTGGCTTTATCGTACAATAATTTACGTATAGAAGTGGGTTCGCTGCCATACGTTTTTTTATTCACCTCCACCGTGAGTTTGGCAATTTCGATGGGCGGTATGGTATAAAAATCATAGTGCAAAATTTCAAACAGCATTTTATCGCCGCCATAGGGTATGTCATGCTCCGCATCCAGGTAGCGCAAAAGGTTTATAATTTTTTTGGTAAACGGATGTTCCAGGATATTTAAAGACCGTTTGCTAAAAACGGGTACTTTCTTTAAACGGAGATAACCTGCAAGCTCTTCGCCATATTTATTTTCTTTGTAAATAACCCCAATTTTTCCCGGCACTATGCCTTGTTGCAACAGCCCCGTAATTTGTGTGGTAAGCGATGCCATCTCATCTGCTACTGAATTATATTCTGTAACTACCGGTTGGTGCAGTATGCCTTTCAGCGCTACCGATGAGGAAACCAAATCTTTACTAAGCCCTTCCAATTGCTTCACCAGCCTGTCCTGGTTTTTATCAATCAGTGTTTTTGAAATGTCTAAAATGGCTTGTGTGCTTCTATAATTATTGGTTAGCACCACGGTTTGTAAAACGTCCACATAGCTGGCTGCAAAGCCCAGCATATTTTCTACATTGGCACCCTGAAAACGGTAAATGCTTTGGTCATCATCCCCTACCACAAATATGTTTGGGCTGCTCCAATAATTGATCAGCAATTGCACAAGCTTGTTTTGTGTACCGCTGGTATCCTGAAATTCATCCACCAAAATATACCGGAATTTTTCCTGGTACCCGGCAAGCACACCCGGATGTTCTTCAAAAACTTTAATCACCCAATTAATCATATCATCAAAATCGTAACGGTTTTTTTGGCGCATTAACTGCTGGTAATTATCAAACTCGTTTACGGCAGCACGCAGTTTTTCTACCCGTTCTTTTTCTTCATCAATCTTTTCTTGTTTAAGGTCGCCTGCATTAAACTGCCGGTATTTTCTTTTGTACACAAACTCATCCCTAAATGGAAGGCCTTGTATGTACCCGTCAATTTTTTCGCTGATAAAAGCCGGTAACCAGCCCTCCCTTTTCATGTTGCTGAACAAATGCTGCAGGTTGTTGATTTCATAATAAACATCGCCCCGGTAACGCTTTAGCGGATGGTCTTTTTTAAAACTGTCGATAAGCGTTTTAAATAACTGTATATTTTCAAGTTCCGAAATGGCATCCAAAGCATTCTTTTCAAACAGGCGAAGGTTATCTTGTATAACATCATTACAAAAAGCATGAAAGGTGTAGATGTTTACTTTGTAGGCATCCGGCCCGATGAATTGTTGCAGCCTCCTGCGCATGGCAATGGCGCCTGCATCCGTATAAGTAAGGCAAAGGATATTTTCTGGCAATGCATCTGTATCCAATAAAATTTTGCCGATCCTTGCTGCAAGTATTTGTGTTTTACCTGTGCCAGGGCCTGCTATCACCATTACCGGGCCTTCAATAGCATCAACCGCCTGCCGCTGAAAGTTGTTTAATTTTTTATACTCCTCGTTAAATTTATTTTGTAATTGCTGCTGATAGGTTTGCATAAAACTTTAATTAATGGTAATGCCGGATGGTTTAAAATAACCGGCAGTGAATGTAAAGCATCTGCCTGTTATTACATTATTTTAGCGGCCGGTCATCTACCCAAAAAAACAAATTACATGGTTTGTTGTTGTACGTAAAAAATAAATATGAGCAAAGTATACGCTTTAAAAACCGTGCAGCAGTTACCCATTAGCCTTGACACTGCCTGGGAGTTTTTTAGCAGCCCAAAAAACCTGCAGGAAATTACACCGGCCGATATGGGTTTTAATATTGTTTCCAAATACCATGGTGATGTAATGTACCCCGGCCAGATTATTGAATATACCGTAAAACCCTTGCTGGGCATACCTTTGTACTGGATGACAGAGATTACGCATGTGGCAGATAAAAAATATTTTGTAGATGAACAGCGTTTTGGGCCTTACAGTTTATGGCACCATCAGCATCATTTTAAGACAGTTAATGGCGGTGTTGAAATGACGGACATCGTACACTACAAAATGCCTTTTTGGTTTTTAGGCGATATTGCCAATACCCTGTTTGTGAAGAAGCAACTGAACGGCATTTTTAATTACCGCTACGCCAAAGTAGAAACCCTTTTTGGAAAGTTTCCTGCTTAGATTTTTTTATCCGTATTTTTTTGTTACCGGTATTATGCCGGTTTTTTAATTGTTGCCAGTGCAGCTTTTTGTTTAATTTAAAATATACCACTTAAGGGTATTGACAATGGCTGCAAGTGTTTATATCTTGTACCAGTTTTTATTCTCCACAGTTTTTATACACTCTTTTACTTTTTCGGCTATAAGAAAAATCGTATTGTCTGGCAGCCTGTTTTTTTATTCAGGCTAACTTATGATCAATATGGCAACGGATTTTTTTTAATAATAAACCGATAAAAATGGCAAAGAAAACAAGCACACCAAAACCAGGATTTAAAATGGGCTGGCTGCCCGACCTGCCCGACGTACGGGACTTTACTTACGCAGCGCCTTTAAAATTAATGTTGAAAATGCCGGCCAAGGTTGATCTGAGGCCGGGCTGCCCGCCGGTGTATAACCAGGGTGCCCTTGGCAGTTGCACCGCCCATGCATTGGGTGGCGCATTTGAATTTGGAACTAAAAAGCAAGGTAAAAAAGACTTTATGCCCAGCCGTCTTTTTCTGTATTACAATGAGAGGGTGGCCATACATACGCAGGCCAGCGACAGTGGTGCCTTTCTGCGTGATGGTATAAAATCGTTGAACAAAGACGGGGTATGTAAAGAAACCGAATGGACCTATGATGATAGTGGTACACCTGGTGCAAAATTTTCTCAAAAGCCGCCAGCATCCTGCTATACACATGCATTGCAATGCCAGGTTACCAGTTACCAGCGCCTTGTAAACAGCAGTATTAATAATTTAAAGGGCTGCCTGTCAGAAGGCTATCCCTTTGCTTTTGGTTTTACGGTATATGAAAGTTTTATGACACCGGCGGTGGCAAAAAGCGGCGTTATGCCCATGCCTGATTTCAGCAAGGAAAAAGTAATTGGAGGCCACGCCATACTTGCGGTGGGCTACGATGAAAAAAAGCAGTTGGTTTTAATAAGAAACAGTTGGGGAACAGGCTGGGGCCTTAAAGGTTATTTCTGGATGCCGTATGCCTATATTACCAACCCCCATTTGTGTGATGATTTTTGGACTATACGATTAGTAGAATGATTTTGTGACCGGGCAACCCAATACACAGGGCACAGGGTGAAAGCACTGGTTAGCCTTGTGTATTGGTTTAGCAGGTGCCGTTAACCGGGCATCCTGGTAATATACTTTTCCATTTGCTTTATCTGATCGGCTATTTGTGGGGTGGTGGGTTTAAACCCCTTCGCTTTTTTAAAATATTCTTTGCCCGCCCTGAACTCCCTTTTATTGATCATGATGGAAGAAAGTTGTAAATAAGCCGCAGCCTGGTTTTCCTTATCGGGCAACCCGGAGCGTATGGCGCCACGGATATAGCTTTCCGCTTGTTTCATATCCCCTTTTTGCATGGCCAGCATGCCCAATTGCAATTTGTTTGCACCTTCCGCCTGCTTCATCTGATCGCCTAAAATACCCCCGCTGCCCATAAGCGACTGGCTCATTTTTAAATTTTTCTCGGCACTTTCATAATTCTGGTCGGCCATATCAAGGTTACCTTTAACGGTATAATAAACCGACCTGATTGGTTTGATAAGCAGTGCCGGAAACCAAATATCGTTCAACACTTTTTTGGCCCCTTCCATATCGCCGCTTTCCATACACTCTTGTATCAGCCGCATCGGGCCAAAAATAAAATGGCCTACAATTAACACCACCGCAGCAAGATATAAAACAAAAGACGGCCAAAAACCTGCCTGCACATTGGTAAAAATGGCCAGTGCCAATAAGGCTATGCCAAGCCAAAGCCGGTATTTAATTACAATAGTTAACCACTTCATACAAGTAAAAAATTTGGATGGCAAAGATAAGGGTAAGAAAAATACAACGGGTGCCAGGTTACCGTAGCTGAACGCTGAAATTTAGTTGGTGCATTGGTTAATCAATGTTGGAAGCTATGCTGTTGTTCATTACTTTTGCAATCCAAATTTACCGGCTCCAGGTACTTACAGCAACACGGTCCCGTAGTTCAGTGGATAGAATAGAAGTTTCCTAAACTTTAGACACAAGTTCGATTCTTGTCGGGACCACCCAACCGTAAAGGCATTAGTTACTATTGCCTTTACGGTTTTTAATTTCCGGGTTCAAAATGCATTTGGTAAAGGCAGGAAGCTTAGGGGCAGGGCAGGTTTTAAATCAGCAATTATTTTATTTGCAGCATTGGCTGTACAAAAATTTGCCAGGGCTTTTTATTGTACGGCACAAGTATGCCAACGCACTTAACCCTCCCGACATGCTTGCGCCAAACGAGGGACATGCTTGCGCCAATACTGGGCAACATCACCCTTTACAAAGAGCATTAACAAAGGGCAACAGGACAGTGCCCTGCGCCAGGCTGACACCTAATAAAATACGCATTTTTAATTTTATTCACAATAAGGCACTTAAACCTTAAAAATAAGTTCTGCATAAGGTACTTTTGTGTGGAAAAATTATCTAAAACGAAAGAGATATTTGCAGAAAGAGTACAAGTTTTAAGGAAGCAGGCAGGGTTAACGCAGATTGAACTGGCAGAAAAAATCGGGGTTTCTAAATCTCAATACATTCGTTATGAGACCAAAGATGTACAACCACCTGCCAACATTATGAATAAGCTGGCTGATGCTCTTGGAACCTCTGTTGATTATTTGATTAGTGGTGATAAGAATGAGAAGGCTAAAGCCTCATTAAAAAATTCTGAACTGATACAACGCTTTAAAGAAGTAGATACGTTGCCTGAAGAAGAACAAGGCGTTCTTATAAAAATCATCTCTGCTTATGTCAGGGATTACAGGGCTAAACAAGCTTATGCCGTATAAATTGAAAACGCTTTTAAAATAAAAATAATGAAACAGGTTACCTTACACATACCCGATAGCAACTACCCGTTTTTTATAGAGCTGGCCAAGAGTTTACAATTTGTAAAAAAAATTGAAGCTGCTGACGAACTTGCCAAAGAGCAGGTTTTACAAAACATAAAAGCCGGGCTGCAGGAAGTAAAACTTTTTAAAAAAGGAAAATTAAAAACCACCCCTGCTAAAGATTTTTTGAATGAGTTATAAAATTGAACTTTCTGCCAACTTTAAAAAGGAAGCCAAAAAGCTTATTAAAAAATTCCCTTTTTTAAAGCAGGAACTTGCTGCACTGTTTACCGAACTGGAAACAAACCCTACCATGGGTACACCGCTGGGCAACGATATTTATAAATACGCCTGGCTATTGCTTCTAAAAACAAAGGCAAGTCTGGTGGTGCCAGGGTGTTGTCTTTTGTAAAAATTACTGCTACCACCGTACTGCTTTTTTCCATCTACAACAAAGGCGATATTGATAATCTCTCCGATAAAGAAATTCAAAACCTTATTAAAAGCGTTGTAACATAAAAAAACCAGCAGATTTTTACTACTGGTAGCCTGCGCCGATTTTTATCGGGGGTTTTACTAATTTTTAATTTGTTATAGTGGGCAAGGCACAGGAAACCTTTGCCGCATCGCCCCCGCCTCATTCCTGCGCCAGACGGGCGAGGTTACTTGCGCCAATAGGGGGATTACTTTTTTTAATTTGCTACAGTATGCAAGGCACAGGAAACCCTTGCCACATTGCCCCCGCCTCATTCCTGCGCCAGTGGGGGCCCCGCCTCATTCCTGCGCCAGGTGAGGCCACTGGTTCTTTACAACCGGTGGCTATGGCATTTATATTTTTGCACTTAAGGTAGATTTGATAAAACATCTTTATACTTTTCTGCATTTTCATTTATCCATTGCCTTTCTTCTTTTGCAACTTCAGGCGCCAAAGGATTATTAGAATATTTTTTAATTACACTTATGCTCCTAATTTTTAAATCTTCCGTTGGACTTCCATGACTCAAGTATTAAATGAGCCGCCCATAATTGAATAAAATGTTGCCCCTCCATAAAGAACCCTGCAAATTCATCATATTCTTCATTTTTAAAGTATTCTTTTGCAATTGCAATAAGTTTTATATACTTTTCATTATTTCGGTTTGATTTATTTGGGGGAGGAGTTACTCCATCTAAATCAATTTCTTTACATAGAATTAAAAAAGAATCACTATTTTTTTTATCCATATTTTTATGTTACTATATATCACAATTTAGGAATAGTGGATGTCGATACCCCTGCTCCACTTGTAGGAATCCCATTTACAACTCCTTCTGTAACCCCTCCAACAGTTTTACCACCTGGTACAAACGTGCTATTGGCTCCAACTTCTGTACCCGTAAGGCGCCCTTAAATTTAATGACTTTAATGTACTTGGGTTCACATCTATTCGTATCAATGTACCTTCTAAAAATGCGGGGTCTGTTATTCCCAGCCTTGTAGCAATTTCAGCTCTACCTATTCCTTGCGAAAATAGACTATTTACTTCTGCAGTCGGCGCAATTAATTCAATTTTGAATGTACCGATAGGTTTTCCAAATGTTGCACTTCCCGGAAATTCTGATATTTGAGCAGATGACATCAATTTGGTACCACCACTTGCAAAAGCATCCGCTGAAGCAGTCCTTGACATAATACTTAAAGAGCCTCCTGCTAATATCAGCAAATTTGCAGCAGTTTCTGCAGTTGATGAAACGGTGCTCCAAAAGTTGAAATTTGCCCTGTTTGGGAAAAACGTATTCTTGTAATCATTTCCGTTTTGAGTACCCGTTACTCTCGGGTCCTTAAGACGGGCATCCAAATAATTTTTAAAAGCAGGTGATGCGTCATAATATTTCGCAAGGGTATGTACAACCCTATCATTTCTACTGACTAAACCAAAACTAAAAGGAGCATAGCTTTGAGTAATGCCGGTACGACTACTTAAATCAAAAGGGTAAAACTCCTTGGTCTTGTCTTTTCCGTTTGATACCCTGTGATTATAAAACCTGTCAGGGCCTGCATTTTTTTCTATGTATACAAAACTCGAATGGGTTACATGGGTTACCGTTCTTTGGCTTACACCTATCCCATAAGTCTTAGAAGCCGTATTGGTAACGAAATAAAAATGGATGTCGTCCTTACCGTCAGGGTCAATCCTGTTTACAGGGTTATTCTGTACATAATTATATGGACTGGAAAAAGCTTTGCTATTAGGGTCTGTTGAAAACCACTTGCCTATCCTTGGATCCATACATCCTTGCATCGAAGTTATACGCATTACCTTCGCCACTAATTTCGTCCGATTTTTCTTGTCCGTTAAATCCATAACGATATGCCCCCGAACCTTGATTTTTCCAACATTTTAAAACCGCTTGCACCTGCTTTAATCAAAGAACTTTTGCTGTCCGCAGCCCCTAAGATAGCAGCTTTTTTTTCAGTTGTTTTCAGTTGAAAGAAAAAAATCATCCTCATCGCTTTACAGGCTACGCCCCCTTATTGGCGCAAGGTTGTCGGGCAGCTAAAGTGCGTTGGCATCCTTGTGCCTCTTTGGTTTGTAATGTAACATGTAGGTTAGTTAAATTCAGCCAGTTTAATGATACCATCGTTTTTTGCATAGTGTTTTGCACTGCTGTAAATCCATTGTTCGGCTTCGTACACTAAGCCGCCCGCTACAGGGTTTTGATGGATGTACAACATCATCTCTGCATACATCTTCCGATTTAATATTTCAATAGGCTGGTTATGCTGTTGCTCCCGAAAGCCTTCGGGACCAGTTAATATATTACTGTTTCTTTTTACCTGCCCGTTCCATCATCCATACTATCCATTCTTTTCTGTTTTCCTGCGGATGTTCTTTTAGCAGCTTTTTTAATACCGATGAAGTATGGCTTTTCCTGTCCCTTACAATATCTTCCAAAAGCTTATCCTTACTGCTTATAACCATGTGAATATGGCTTGGCATTATACACCAGGCATATATTGTAAGCCCTTTCGTTTGCTGGCAATGCAGCCAGCTTTTTATCAGTTCGTCTTATACTCATTTCTGGTAAACAAACCCTATCCGGTTTATAACGGCAAAACTGATGAAGTACATTTTGTTGCTATCCCAAAATTTATATTTACGGCCTACGGTTTAAAGCTTCAAAAATGCTGATGCCCTTTTTACCAAATTGTACAACTTTTAAATTGCATATTATTTTGTTTGCGGCATTGACTGTACAAAAATTTGCCAGGGCTTTTTGTTGTACGGCACAAGTATGCCAACGCACTTAACCCTCCCGACATGCTTGAACCAAACGAGGTTACTTGCGCCAATAGGGGGATTACTTTTTTTAATTTGCTACAGTATGCAAGGCACAGGAAACCCTTGCCACATTGCCCCCGCCTCATTCCTGCGCCAGTGGGGGACGGAACGTTTTATCTGATGCTCAAGGCAGTAAGCCTTTGCACTAATGCCACTTACTTTGCAGGCTTCAATATGAAATCGCATTGTCTCTGCTACATTTGTATTTTCCATAGCGGCAAAGGTGCAGCACTATGATTTGTAAGAAAACAAGGGGTTGGTGGAGGGGATACATTAAAGGTTTGTAAATAAAAAAACCACCAGCTTGTTACAACTGATAGCCTGCCCCGATTTTTATCGGGGGCTTAACTAATTTAATTTGTTATAGGTAGCAAGGCACAGGAAACCTTTGCCGCTTTGCCCCCGCTTCATTCATGCGCCAGCGGGTGGTTGCTCCCCTTGCACAAGCATGCCAACGCTCTTAACCTGCCCGACATGCTTGCGCCAAACGAGGGTTTAATTAAAATATTTAAACCACTTTAAAGTTTTGCTACTTTTTTGCTTAACTACATCCTCAATATTATCTATAAAATATATTTTTTTATTGGTATATTCTTTAATGACATAATTTAAAGAATATAAATTTGAGGATTTATATAAATAAGGTTGAGTTGTATTATTTTAAACAATTTGAAAAAGAGTCTTTTTCATTTCATCATACTCAATCTTATTATTTTTTGTTTTCCATTGTTTTATAAAAGCTAAACTTACATTTATAAATATAAATACTTTATCATCAGATTTTAAATCCCATGCTATTATAAAAAAAAAACATCCCTCATTTAAATTTCTAATTTTCGCAAAGCCTGATATTGGACTATCATACCAATCAACAATTTCGATATCGACAAAGAAGGTTTTTTTTCCAACGTTTTTTTTATAGATTTCAAATATCCTTATCCATTTTTTAATTTTTCGTTTTAAAAATTGCATTAAACTTTTTTGTGACTTCTTCTGTAATCGGTTTTGGAAGAATTACAGTATAATGATTAGGATCTTTTCCCGTTTTCTTTACTTTGAAAACTTTCGATACTTCGGATAAAAGCGCAGCTCTTTCGTTACCTCCAACCTTTGTTTTCATTTTTGTAGAAACTCCATGTCCAAAGTCTGGGTTTTTTTCTGCGGCCGATGATTGAGTGGTAAGTTTTTCTTTATCGTCTGGTGGCCCAAAACGAACTAAATAAATGTTGCCGGAATTATTTGATTGTTGAGTTGAAGTAGATTGTTTACTATTCGTTGTTTGATTGACAGGAGAATAATTAGTTAATGGTTTTTGGTCTACTGGCAACGGTGTTTGATGTTCAGAGTAAATTGAATTTTTAAAATTTACAACTTGCTGAAGATCGACTTTAAACTGTCCTTGGGGTACTGAAAAATCTATTCGTGTTGGTTTAAATGCCGGAACTGTTGTTGATTCGTACCAACTATTTCCATTAACTCCTGTAACAATAACAGTATTTTCATCTACTTTATAAACTCCGGTTGCATTACCAGGCATTGGTATTGGCGCATAGTCTGGATTTAAACTTAATGGCCGGGCTGTACGTTGTATTAAGCCTTCTCCTTCAGGCAAATAAATTGCCGGTTCATATAATGTTGGGGTTGCCTGGGCAGGAGCTACAGGTGTTTCTAATCCATCTAAATCAATATAGTTTACTGGATTATTTTCGGCATAAGAGTACGTGCTTAACCAAGGATATGATTTTGCCAACGGGTCAACAGAAAGAAAGCGCCCTAACCTCGGGTCATAAATCCTCATCCCATAATCCTGCTGGTTGCCTTCGCCTTTAACATCGTTGTCATTCTCCTTACCATTAAACCCATAACGGTATGAGTTTGCATTCAGCTTGTATTGCCTGCCCGGCATCTGGCTGCCAAAACTATAATAGTCGTTGGCGGTTATTACCTCGCTGTAATAATAATCTATGCTGGTGCCGTTGGTGGTTACCCCCGTCTTTTTATCGGAGATGGTTTCCATTACATTGCCCAGGTGGTTGGTTAACTCAAAGAACTTATTGCCCCTGGTAAAGTTAACCAGGTTACCATTAGTAAACAATGGCTTTACATCCACATTGCGGTTTACAACACCGAGCCTGCTGCTGCCATACATGGTTTGGCCGGTAAGCAATAAACTGGCGGTGGTACTGGCTATAGTGCCATTGGGCGCACCTTTGGCAAAATAGGTTGTCATAATGTTACCACTGGCATCCCTTACATACCAGGTGTACTCCACAGAGTCTGCCGCACTTTTGGTTACCTGCTTGCTGATGCGGTTGCCGCCTGCATCGTAGGTGTATTTAATATTGGTTACCGGGTTGGCCGCAGTGGCCGTTCTCTGCACCTGTTTAATTTTACCATACACGTTCCAGGTAATATTGGTAACGCCTTCTTTGGCATCGGCTGTTAAATTGCCTATCCGGTCGTATACATAATTGCCTGCTGCCTGGTCTTCTATATCGTCGGTATAGTTGGTGCTGTGGGCTGTGCTGCCATTAATCTGGTCGGTTACATAATTGAGTTTGTTGTTAACAAGTTTGCCGCTGTTGTAGGTGTAGTTGTAGCTAAGGCTGTCCATGGGCAGGTTGCTGCCAAAGCCCTGGCGCAGGTATTTTACAATATTGCCGTTGGCATCGTAGGCCATGCGTTCCTTAAAATCGCCGGTGGCCACCATGCCGCTCCAGCTATTGGTGTTAAGGGTTGTGCACCGGTACACATCCATACCGGTTATCCTGTTGAGCTGGTCGTAACTGTAATTGCACAACTGTGGCTGCTTCTCTGCGGTGGCACCCGGAAAGTTTACACTGGCCGTTGCCATGCTGCTGATATTGCCATTGTACAACGGCCGGTTATCGGCCGGGTTGGGCATATAGGCACTGTGGCCGGGAAAGGCTATTGCCCCGCTGATGGCTGCATAATCACCTGCAAAATAATTGAGGTTAAAAAGGCCTACACATCCTCAAAAGCAGGTAAAAAACCAATACTAATATCATCTTTAAAGCAATAAACGAAATGATATCCACTATCCTGCTGTAACAGCAGGACAGTTAATAAATATCCCTGCACTACATTTAACTTTATTACAAAATATTTGTAAACGATTATGCAAGCTATAGCAGGAATTTTCTTTCATTTTATTGGCGGTTTTGCCTCGGGTAGTTTTTACATGCCTTATAAAAAAGTAAAAGCCTGGAGCTGGGAAAGCTTTTGGATTACCGGCGGTATATTCTCCTGGTTAATTGCACCACTCATTGCGGCATACTTAACTATACCCGGGTTTTTTGATATTATAAAAGGGGCTTCTTCTGTAATCCTTGGCACTACTTTTATTATGGGGCTTCTTTGGGGCATTGGCGGCCTTACGTACGGTTTGGGTGTGCGCTACCTCGGTGTTGCATTGGGCAGTTCCATTATTCTCGGCCTTTGCTCTGTGTTCGGGGCCATCATTCCATCTGTGTATTATTACTTTAATCCTAAGCAGGGCAAGGATACCATTGCTGACCTTGTTAGTACCCCGTGGGGCAGGTTTGTGTTGTTTGGGCTGTTGGTTTGTGTTGCCGGTATTGTTATTTGTGGTAAGGCCGGCAAAATGAAGGATGGCGATTTGGGTGCATCACAAACAGATGCTTCGGGCAGTGAATTTAAGTTGGTAAAGGGCTTAATTGTGGCCATCATTTCTGGTGTGCTGAGTGCCTGTTTTAGTTTTGGTATTGAAGCCGGAAGCAGTATGGGCGTTGTGGCCAACCAAGCATGGAAAGTTGCCAACCCCGGACAGGGTGAATTTCTTTTTCGCAACAACGTAATATTTGTTGTTATCCTTTGGGGCGGCCTAACCACTAACCTCATCTGGTGCATGGTATTAAATTACCGCAATAAATCTTTTGGCGATTACACCAACGCAAAAACCCCGCTGTTAAAAAATTATATCCTTTGTGCCATTGGGGGCATAACATGGTTCCTTCAGTTTTTCTTTTATGGTATGGGAGAAAGTAAACTGGGCAACGGTGCCAGCTCCTGGATACTGCACATGTCGTTTATTATTTTAGTTGCCAACGTTTGGGGTTTAGTGTTAAAAGAATGGAAAGGCGTAAGTAAAAAAACAAGGGCGGCTATCATCGCAGGTATTGCTACCATTATTATTTCCATCTTACTGGTAGGGTATGGCAATTCGCTAAAGTAATTATAAACGCTGCTTCTCAACAATCACCGGATAAAAACGGTATTAAAATATTTGTATGAATAAAGATATAACAACGAAAGAAAAAGAAACTGCCGAAACAATCACCAACTTCAGGCATGTCAGTTATTTATGGGATGATGCCAGGGCTGCCGAACTTGAAGGTGATGAAGTTGGCCTGTTGGTATACCGGTCTAACCTGTTAGGTGCAGACTTAAGGCTCACCAATTATGGCGGTGGCAACACCTCCTGCAAAGCCATTACCAAAGACCCGATTACCGGAAAAGATGCGGAAGTAATGTGGGTAAAGGGCAGTGGCGGCGACCTTGGCACCATGAAAAGAAACGGGCTTGCCGCTTTGTACGTTGACAAGTTACGCAGCCTTAAAAACGTTTACAGGGGCATTGCGTTTGAAGATGAAATGGTGGAATTGTTTAACCATTGTATTTATGATTTAGCGTCTAAAGCACCATCTATTGATACGCCGTTGCATGGCTTTTTACCGTTTAAACATATCGACCATTTACACCCGGATGCAGCCATTGCCATTGCTGCTGCAAAAGATGGAAAAAAAATTACGCAACAATTATTTAACGGCACTATCGGCTGGGTAAACTGGCAAAAACCAGGGTTCGATTTAGGTTTGCAATTAAAACAATGCCTCGACGAAAACCCCGGCATCCGTGGCATTATGCTGGGTTCACATGGCTTGTTTACCTGGGGCAGTACGGCCTATGAAAGTTACATTAATACCCTGCAGGTAATTGAATGCTGTGCGCAATATGTACAAGATAATTACGGCAAAAAAGGCGAAACCTTTGGCGGACAAAAAATCACTTCTTTACCTGAAGAAGAACGGCTGGAAAGGGCTGCGGCTCTGGCCCCCATATTAAGGGGCTTTTGTTCCAATGCAGACAGTTTCTCACCCACGGGGGAACGGAAGGCGCCCTTTGCTATTGGCCATTTTACTGATGATGAACGTGTATTGGAATTCATTAACTCTAACGAATTAGATAGGTTGGCACCATTAGGAACAAGCTGCCCCGATCATTTTTTAAGGACAAAAATTTCCCCCTTGGTTTTAAACCTTTCGGTAGATGAAGACCTATCTAACCCAACAATTATAAAGGAAAAGATCGCCCCATTATTTACTGCTTACAGAAAAATGTATGCTGAATATTACAACACTTGTAAGC
This sequence comes from Ferruginibacter sp., assembly GCA_965249755.1. Classification (GTDB taxonomy): domain Bacteria; phylum Bacteroidota; class Bacteroidia; order Chitinophagales; family Chitinophagaceae; genus Ferruginibacter. The sequence goes on along the minus strand of CBDFMT010000004.1, from coordinate 3,405,737 downwards.
ATTCAAACAGTCCGGGTATTAGAGATGCAAACCCGGTTGTAATTATCTATCCGGGAGTGGGCATGTTTACGTTTGCAAAAGATAAACAAACAGCAAGGGTGGCAGCAGAGTTTTACATTAATGCCATCAATGTAATGAAAGGGGCAGAAGCGATTTCTGAATACACATCATTACCCAGGCAAGAAGCATTTAATATTGAATATTGGCTATTGGAAGAGGCCAAACTACAGCGCATGCCCAAACCAAAAACTTTAAGTGGCAGGGTGGCATTAGTTACAGGCAGTGCCGGTGGCATCGGAAAAGCAATAGCAAAAAAGTTTGCCGAAGAAGGTGCATGCGTTGTAATCAATGATGTTAATGAAGAAAGATTGCAAACTGCGATGGATGAATTTAAACAACTGTTTGGAAAAGATACCGCAGCCTCAGTTGTGCTGGATGTAACCAATAATGATACCATTGAAAAAGCAATGGCAGCAGCAGCCCTTGCTTTTGGCGGCGTGGATTTAGTGGTAAACAATGCAGGCATCAGCATTTCAAAAGCTATTGCGGAACACAGCATTGCTGATTGGGACAGGTTGTATGACATACTGGTTAAAGGGCAGTTCCTGATTTCTAAAACCGCCGTGGAAACCATGCGCAAGCAAGGTTTTGGTGGCGACATCATAAATGTGGTATCCAAAAATTCCGTTGTTGCCGGGCCTAACAATGCCGGTTATGGAAGCGCAAAAGCAGCACAGGCGCATTTAACGAGGTTACTTGCAGCAGAGTTGGGTGCCGATAAAATAAGGGTGAACACAGTTAACCCCGATGCTGTAATTGCTGACAGCAATATTTGGGCCGGCGGATGGGCAGAAGGAAGGGCAAAAGCTTACGGCATTACAGTGGAAGAATTGCCTGCATATTATGCAAAGCGTACGTTATTAAATGAAGCCATTTTGCCAGAGGATATTGCCAACGCATGTTTTGTTTTTGTTGGTGGCCTGTTGAAAAAATCTACCGGCAATACTTTGAATGTGGATGGTGGAGTGGCTGCAGCTTTTTTGCGTTGAGCATTTATTTCTTACAACAATAACCAGTTTTCCCACACACTTATTTTCACCGGTATAACAATTAAAAAATGAAAAGGGTAGCTTTTAAGATGCAGTTGAACAAAGGTGCAGAAGCCGAATATAAAAAGCGGCACGATGAACTTTGGCCTGAGTTGAAAGCATTATTAAAATCATCCGGCATCAGTGAATATTATATCTTTTTAGATGAAACAGGCAATGGCTTATTTGGTACTTTAATCATTGATGATGCACAATTGCCTGATGGCTTGCCCCAACATCCGGTAATGCAAAAATGGTGGTTGTACATGAAAGATCTTATGGAATGCAACCCTGATAACTCGCCCATAAGCATCCCCTTAAATGAAATATTTTACCTCCCTTAATTAAATAAAAAAACTGGTCAACATGCTCATAGAAAAATCCAGCATTCAGCAATACAACGAAGCGGTAGCAGAAGCCCACAAAAGAAAGTTTGCTTTTGCAGCCGGGGAAATTGATGACGTTCAAAATATCATACAAAAATTAAAGGCCTTTCAAATTGCCATACCAAGCTGGGCCTTAGGCACAGGCGGTACCCGGTTTGGGAGGTTTGCCGGCGGTGGCGAACCAAGAAGCCTGCAGGAAAAAATGGAAGACATTGGTTTACTCCATGCACTTAACCAATCAAGCGGCGCCATATCACTGCACATTCCATGGGACATACCTGATAACCTGCCCGCCATTAAAGCATTGGCGGTAGAACATAATTTGCGTTTTGATGCAGTTAACTCCAACACATTTCAAGATCAGCCCGGACAGGAACACAGCTATAAATTTGGTTCGCTACAGCATGTAAACAAAGCGGTGCGTAAACAGGCTGTGGCCCATAATATTGAAGTGATAGGGCATGGCATAAACTTAGGCTCCAAATCATTAACCGTTTGGCTGTCGGATGGTTCTTGTTTTCCCGGGCAGTTAAATTTTAGAAAGGCATGGCAAAATACTTTTGAAGGCTTACAGGAAATTTATTCGGCCCTGCCGGAAGACTGGAAAGTGTTTGTTGAATACAAAGCATATGAGCCCAACTTCTACTCCACCACGGTTGGCGATTGGGGGCAATCACTTTTATACACCAGCAAGCTTGGCCCCAAAGCATACACCCTGGTAGATTTTGGCCACCACTTGCCCAATGCTAATATTGAACAGATTGTTGCGTTGCTTTTGATGGAAGGAAAGCTGGGCGGCTTTCATTTTAATGATTCAAAATATGGTGATGATGACCTTACTGTTGGCAGTATAAAACCGTACCAGTTGTTTTTAATTTTTAATGAATTGATTGAAGGCATGGATGCAAAAGGAATGGACCATGCAACAGGTTTAGGGTGGATGATAGATGCATCCCACAACGTAAAAGACCCACTTGAAGATTTGTTGCAATCGGTGGAAGCCATTATGGTTTCCTATGCCCAGGCCTTGCTGGTGGATAGAAAAAAACTGGTTGAAGCACAGGATAATAATGATGTGGTTTTGGCACAGGAAATATTGCAACAAGCTTTTCGTACCGATGTAAGGGCATTGGTAGCAGAAGCCAGGCTGCAGGCTGGTGCAGCATTACAGCCGTTAGAAGTATATCGTAAAGAAAAAGTAAGGGAGCGTTTAATCGGGGAAAGGGGATTAAAAACGATTGTAACCGGATTATAATTACTGTATGGGGCCAATACCTGTTATAGCCATTTTTGACGTTGGAAAAACCAACAAGAAAATATTTTTGTTTGATGAAAAATACAATATCGTATTTGAAGAAAGCATACAGTTACAAGAAACAGTTGATGAAGATGGTGATGCCTGCGAAGATTTAAGCTTGCTTACCGAGTGGGAAAAAAATACTTTCGAAAAAATTTTGGGCTTGCCCGGTTTTCAAATTAAGGCAATTAATTTTTCGGCTTATGGTGCCAGCTTTGTGCACATCATGGAGCAAGGCCAACCGCTGCTTCCGCTGTATAATTACCTTAAACCCTACCCATCTTTTTTGCAAGATGAATTTTATGCCACTTACGGTAACCAAACAAAAATTGAAAAAGAAACCGCATCGCCAGCCGCTGGTAATTTAAATTCGGGGCTGCAGCTTTACCGTATAAAAAAGCAGCAACCTTCGGTTTTTAAAAACATCCTTAGTTGCCTTCACTTACCGCAGTACCTTAGCTTTGTTATTACAGGCCAGGCATTTTCCGACATCACCAGTATTGGCTGCCATACCTCTTTATGGAATTTTGAAAAGGGCGGTTATCATCAATGGGTAATGGATGAGGGCATTGACAAAAAACTGGCACCGGTACAAAAAGGGGATAAAGTGGTGGATGTATATCATCACAACAAAAAAATAATTGCAGGCATTGGCTTGCATGACAGCTCAGCCGCACTGATACCCTATCTTATCCATTTTATTGAACCTTTTATTTTGATTTCAACCGGCACCTGGTGCATCAGCCTCAATCCGTTTAACAACACACCTCTTACTGAAACGGAGCTAAGCAATGACTGTCTCTGTTATCTTCAGTACCAGGGTTTACCGATAAAAGCAAACCGTTTATTTGCAGGATATGAACATGAACAGCAGGTAAAAAAACTATCACTCCATTTTTCAAAACCATTAGATTATTATCAGCAGGTAGGTTATGATGAGGCCATCATCATGAAATTGAAACGTGGTATTTCTTCTTCGAAGGATGCCAAAGCATTTACTGTTTTAGAGGCAGATCAATTCAATAACTATGAAGAAGCTTATCACCAGCTAATGATAAATATTATTGAACGGCAGGTAATTAGTACAACTATGGTATTAAAAGGCACACCAGTAAAACGTATTTTTGTTGATGGTGGCTTTAGCAAAAATCATATTTATATGAATTTATTAGCGCAGGCTTTTCCAAAGATGGAAGTGTTTGCCGCATCTATGGCGCAGGCTACCGCAATGGGTGCGGCACTAGCTATTCATCAGCACTGGAACACCCATCCCATACCTGGTAACATCATTGCATTAAAAATGTACACTGTGCCAAAGGAACAATAAAAATGTATTTAGCTTATTTTGTAAACGCATAATCATGGAGAAAAAAAAGGCAGCAATTTCATACAATCCCCAATATCCTTCCATTGAAGATTTAAGAAAAAAAGCAAAGCAGCGGATACCCAAATTTGCGTTTGATTATTTGGAAGGGGGTTGCAATGATGATATAAACTTATCAAAAAATATTACCGATTTACAGCAGGTACAGTTGATGCCGCAATATTTAAAAAAGTTTACCGGTCTTGATATGTCCGTTGATTTATTCGGCCACCGGTACGATGCACCCTTTGGTATTTCACCCATCGGGCTGCAGGGTTTAATATGGCCTAACTCGCCGGAGATACTGGCAGCGGCAGCGTTAAAAAGTAATATCCCTTACATTTTAAGTACGGTATCTACCAGCAGCATAGAACGCATTGCCGAAATTTCAGAAGGCAAGGCGTGGTTCCAATTGTACCATCCCACCAAAAATGAATTAAGGGATGATATCATCAAAAGGGTTGCTGATGCCCGGTTTCCGGTGTTGGTGGTTTTGGTGGATGTACCCTCTTTTGGTTTCAGGCCAAGGGATATCAGGAATGGATTGGCCATGCCGCCAAAGATGTCGGTAAAAAATATAACACAGGTTTTTAGCAGGCCGGTATGGGGGATAGAAACGTTAAGGGCCGGCATACCCGGTTTTGCAACGCTTGAAAAATACATGCCCAAAAATTTAAACTTAAGCGCCCTTGGCCAGTTTATGAACCAGACTTTTACCGGCAGGGTTGATGTTGAAAAAATAAAACCGATCCGTGATATGTGGAAGGGGGCCCTGGTGTTGAAAGGAATAGTAAATGAAGAAGATGCACAAAAAGCTGTGGAGTTGGGTGTTGATGGAATTATTGTTTCCAATCATGGGGGCAGGCAGATTGATGCTGGTGAATCTACCATTAAGCCACTAAAAAATATAGCAGGCCAATACGGTGATAAAATAAAAATAATGATAGACAGCGGCCTTCGCTCCGGGCCGGATATTGGGCGCTGCCTTGCTTCCGGCGCATGCTTTACTTTTATGGGCCGCCCGTTTATGTATGGTGTTGGCGCATTGGGCAAGGAGGGTGGCGAACAAACCATTCAGATTTTAAAAGCACAGTTGCAGCAGGTGATGGAACAGTTGGGCTGCGAAACCATTAAAGATTTTCCTGAACATTTATTGGTGCAGAAATATGGATAAAATGAAACACCATTTCATTTTAAGTAAACCCATTGCAACATGAAAAAACCCCAAACCATTGATACGATTAAGATAGATGTACACTCCATCACCCCTAAATATCTGCAGATAGTAAACGCTGTTTTACGGGAGGTGGCCAATGGCAATGTACAGGTGGGCGACAATATGCCATCGATAAATGAATTAAGCTTAGACCTTGACATAGCAAGGGATACCGTGGAAAAAGGGTATAAGCATTTAAAACAAATTGGTGTTATCGAAGCAATTCCAAGAAGGGGTTATTATATCAGGAACGTAGAGTTACGGCAGCCGCTGAAAATATTTTTATTGTTCAACAAATTAAGCGCCCACAAAAAAACAATTTACGATTCGTTTGCGGCCACGTTGGGCGAGCATGCAATAATTGATTTTTACATTTACAATAACGATTTTCTGTTATTCAAAAAACTGATCACCAACAATAAAAATGATTACACCCACTATGTTATTATTCCCCATTTTATGGAAGGGGAGGAAAACGGGTTTGAAATTATTAATACCATCCCGAAAGAAAAGTTGTTACTGCTGGATAAAGTAGTGCCGGGTATAACAGGGGAGTACGCCGCTGCCTATGAAAATTTTGAGAAGGATATTTACAGTGCCTTGGTAGATGCCACTGATCATCTTTTAAAATACCATACCCTTAAAATAATATTTCCTTCCTATTCTTATTACCCTGTCGAAATTTTGAGGGGCTTTAAAAATTATTGCCAGGATTATGCGTTCTCCTACAAAGTGGTACATAAAATAAAAGAAGAACAGGTTAATGTTGGTGAGGTTTATTTAAATGTAATGGAAGATGAATTGGTGGTAGTGCTGGAAAAACTGGTCTCTTCAGGGTTGGCCATCGGAACAGAAGTCGGCGTAATCTCCTACAACGAAACACCCGTTAAAAAATTTATTTTAAATGGCATTACCACCATCTCTACCGACTTTCATCAGATGGGCATTGCTGCTGCACAATTAATTTTAAGCAATTCCAAAGAACATACTGAAATACCTTTTAAGCTTATTTTACGGGCTTCGCTGTAAAAAAATTACCCGTTATCAGTTAACCCGACTGCCTGGTACGCTTCAAAATTTATACGTTTTTACAGATTTAAAAAGAAGCAACTATTTCAATCAACTGCTTACCCATTTTATTTGCAATCATAAACATTTAAAAAACGCCGGTAGTTTACTTTAACATTTTATTCATCCTTATAAAAACGCTTTTGCAATTCCTTAAGAATTCGGGGCTTAATTTCAGCATTCATCTCCACACATGATTTAAATTTTTACCTCACATTTTACCAATTACTTTTTGTTTACGGGACTATTGTATTAACGCATTGTAAGCACTTGCGTAGCCCGGCATAATAAAAAATTGATAACCGCTTAAACCTGCAAATCCATGCATACCAACACGGCACCTAACTTTTGGCAACGCATTGGCGTACAAAATTTATTTTTAAAGAAAGAAGCTGAATATGCAGCAATGGCAACGCTTTCACCTGATGTGGTGCATAAATTTATTATCGAAAAGTTTCAGGAATCGATAGCGCAACTCTCATTTGCAGGCCGCATCATCTTTTACCATGAATATATTATTTGCTTTAGCCCGCCGGATTATAATAAGTTTATGGATAATAACAAAGGCATATTCGGCTTCATCATACAGGAGGCTGTAAAATCATTTTATACTATACTGCAACAGCATAAACAACAGGCCAAAAAAATAACGCCTTCATCCAATAAATGGGTTTTCCGTTTTGTGTCACATCCTGATTACGGGCAAGGCGATAAAAGCTTTATTGGTAAATTATTGCCTGGCAATTCTGTACAGCATCAAAAGGACGATAACATCAGGGTTACGTTTATCCCCAGGCAAACTGGCATTGCACAAACCTTTGATATAGCCGATGAACTGCTGAAGGATTTTACTTTTTACAGTGATGGCTATTATGAAATTCCCTACAACACAGGCTTGGTTACAGATGGGGCCGTGCAGCCCGCAGCAAAATATTTTGCCCGGCTGGAAACTACATTGCCTGACAAACAATATGCAGGCAAAAAATTGGAATATCTGATGAAGCAGGAACTCATCACAGTGTCCGGCAGTGAAGAAACATCGGGCCAGGCCGGTATTTTTAAAATCCCTTCGGAGTGGGTATCAACACCGCATTTGCTTATCCGCTTTGATAAAATAGACGACAAGTTTTACTTAAGCTCATTTGGTGAAAAAACTATAATCAACGAAGTTGAAATTAAAAATAGTGACCGGGCAAACCCGCAATGGGTGGAGCTTCCCGTAAACTCAAGAATTGTATTGAACGGTATTGTAACCATTAATTTATTTAAATCATGATGGACAAATTACTTGCTGCTGGCTTGCTCATCATCAGCATACTATTGCTGATAACACATTTTACAGAAATTAAACAAACACACAATAAAAATGGGTGACTATTTTATTGGCATAACCGACAAGGGTAAACGAAGGGACAAAAACGAAGACACGTTTATTGCCCGTGAATTTTGCAGGAAAGAGTTTGTGGTAGCTTGTGTAATTGATGGTGTTGGCGGGTATAAAGGTGGCGAAGTTGCAGCAGCCATTGCAAGGTCTGTTATACTGCGTGACCTTCATTATTTTCAGGCAGGCAAAGACATTATTGCTGCCCTTAAAAATACCATTACCGTTGCCAGCAAAAAAATTTTAGAAGAGAAAAAAAGTGGCCGTGGCAACGAACAGATGGCCTGTGTGGTTACCTGTGCCATTGCTGATATCCGCAACAATAAATTGTATTTTGCCCATGTTGGTGATACCCGTTTATATCTTCTGAGAGATAAGTCGCTGGTGAAATTATCCAGGGACCATTCGGTGGTGGGTTTCCTGGAAGAGTCTGGCCGCTTATCAGAAGAAGATGCAATGAGCCACCCCCGGCGCAACGAAATTACAAGGGCACTTGGCTTTCAGGAAAGCATAGCAGATACTCCTGATTTTATCGAAACAGGGGAGTCGCCTTTTTTGCCTGGTGATACGATGCTTGTTTGCAGCGACGGGCTTTCGGATATGCTTTCTTCTACCACCATCACTTCTTTATTATTAAAAAAAACCAGTCTTGCAGAACGGGCTGCCGAGTTGGTAGCTGCTGCAAACGAGGCCGGTGGCAATGATAATATTACAGCAGTGCTGGTACAAAATAACAAGCAGCCTATGGCAAGGGTTGCATTAAAACCGGCTGTAACAAAGGGCATGGATAGTAAAGACAAATCAACTGTGTTAAATGGTAACACAACCCATAATAAAACTTTACCAGCCACCCATAAACCGCTCATCGTTACGCTGATTATTTTACTTGCTGCATCGCTCATGTATATTTTGATGTTGAAAATAAATGAGGATAAGCAATTGAAAGCAGCCATACCAAAAGCTGTTATGCTTCCACATGTGGATACCAATGCAAGCCGGTTGGTACAAAGCATTAATGGAGTTGATAAAAGTTTAACACTTAGCCAGCCGAACGCACTAATAACCTTGCCTGCACCGGTTTTGATCAACAAAGACAGTTTTGTTATTAATGGAAAAGGCACCACAATAACCGGTACCCAAGCCTTGGCCGGCCCTGCTTTAATTGTGGGCAATGGGGTAAAACAACTAGTGTTGGATAGTATAGTTTTTAAAGATTTGGCTGTGGCCATTGCGGTGCAAAAAAATAATGTGGTGTTTAAAAACGTGCGCTTTATTAATTGCCGGGTACCTGTGGCATACCAGATACTGTTACCGGATACCAGTATATCCGGCCGTTTAAAAGACTCCCTGTTTATCCCTGTTACAACCTCTAAAAAAAGATAAATACAAATGGTTACCGCATCTACCCAAAATAGAAATATTGAGCGCCTTGCCCTTGCAGGCATAGCCGTTATTATGGGCATGCTTTTTTGGAAAATGTATACCGTTTTGCATAGGGATTTTACAGAAGTAAACACCCGGTTACAAAATGGCACCATGGTAAACCTGAATGAAAAAAGTGACTCGGCAACGGTAAAAAACCTGTTGGTAAAAGGGCTGTATTTTGAAGACCCGAAGGATGTTAGCTTTATTGCATCAACTATTCAAAAGGCAGGCAACCCCGCTATTAATATTGACAACGCCGGTGAACTAAACAAACAAAAATATTTTGTAAATGCAGATGAGGCATTTTTAAAAGGAGGTAAAATATTTAAAACCAGGGTGGCCGTCTCCCGTAATTTGTTGGGCTTTGGCGAAGCAGATTCTATCAGCTATGGCCAGGAAAAATTACACCCCATTGCTGCCAATCCACAAAACAACCTTAACCTTGGCAACGGTACTATTTCGGGTAATATTAAAAACCGTGATGGTGCGGCTGTCGCAGGCGTTTTGTTGAGGCTCAGGTTGGTGCCTCCGGCAGATGCTGATCCTGCACAATTATCCACCAATAGCAGCATCTATTTAGAGAACGGCGTTAAAAAAATTTTTGCCATAGATTCTGCCAACGGCAAACATTTAATTTCTTTTTTTGCTTACGCAAGAACAAATACAACGGGTACATTTTCTTTTAGCGGATTGTTTGAAGGTAAAACATATGAAGTGCTGCCGCTTGAACCTGGTTTTGAATTTGGCCGGGTAAAAGGCACCGAAAAACTAAATGGTAACCTTACATTCAACTTCACCCAATCACCACATTTGATCCGGCTTTTTTCTTCTAAAGATTTTAATACTTTTAAAAAAGAAAAGGCATTTATCGTGCGCTCACCTGATGAAGTAATGAGTTGGTTTTGGATTATTACCACCTCCTTTTTTTGTTGCTTTTTATTGGTGCATATTGTTTTTTCGCTACGCAGCCCCGGCGCAGATCAATTGATATTGCCCGTGATCATGATACTTACCGGGCTTTCATTTATTACCTTGTTCAGCCTGCAAGACCCTTTACGGGACCGCTTCCTGGCCAAAAGCACTTTCCTCTATTTTTGCGTGGGGATGGCAGCCATTCTTATACTGCAGTTCATCAACCTAAAAAAATTTACTACAGATACAGGCTTGTTCCGCATGTTCATTTTCAGGAACAACCCGCAAGCTGCCAATGGATGGCCATGGGCACTTGCTGCAACAGGTTTGCTAACACTTACCATTTTGTTTGGTACCGGTCCGCAGGGCAGCGGGGTTAAAGTAAACCTGTTTGGTTTTCAGCCCAGCGAAATTGTAAAATACCTGGTGATTGTTTTTTTGGCAGGCTTCTTTGCACTCAACGAAAACTTCATTTCGCAATACCCTTCCTGGAATAAAAGGCTCCGTTTTTTTGTGTTTGCGTTGGCGGCCATACTTGTTGCCATTTTCTTGTTTTTACTTTTAGGCGACCTTGGCCCGGCCATCGTTTGCTGTTTTACTTTCATCATTTTATTTTCTTTTTGCCGTGGCGATTTTATGCAGGTGGTTGCAGCCTTAATTATTTATGCACTTTGCACATGGCTTATTAAAAGTGTGTGGGTTGCTACAGGTGTTACCGTTGCGGCACTTTTTATATACATGGTTTTTACCAAAACAAAACTCAGCGAATCTGCTGTGATGGCGCTGGTAGTGGTAAGTGGTTTTTTGTTGCTGGATAAAATACCAGTGCTTGCAAAGCTGATACCAGGGCCAATACAAAGGCTGGCAGATAGAAAAGCAATTTGGGCCAACCCATGGAACAACCAGGTGTTTGGCGGCGACCAGGTAGCCAATGGTATCTGGGCTATTTCCAGCGGCGGTGTAACCGGCCAGGGCGCCGGTGAAGGCTTCGCCAAAACCATTCCCGAGGCACATACCGATATGATACTGCCCGCCATAGGTGAAGAGTTTGGCTGGGCGGGCATTACCTGTATCTTCATTTTATTTCTTATTTACCTGCACCGCTCCGTTATCATCGGCAGGCAAACCGGTACCCCATTTTTATTTTATCTATGTGCCGGTATTGGTATCGGCACTTTTGTACAGTTCCTGCTGATAGCGGGGGGCTCAACAGGTGCACTGCCCCTATCCGGTGTGGCATTGCCTTTTACCAGTTATGGCGGCACGTCATTATTGTGCAGTATGGTTGCTGCAGGTTTTCTGCTGTCTGTCTCCACCATCAATGGCTCAAAAGTGCAGATGAAATACATTATGCAGCGCCAGGATAAAAACCTGATGCCCGCCTTACTTGCTGCCTGTGTGGCCATCATTTTATTATCGGTAAATGTTTCCGGCTACACCTTTCGTAACAAAAAATGGATTACTGAACCTGCGCTGGTGGCAGACCGCAGCGGTGCAAGGTTATTTAGCTATAACCCAAGGATAAGTATTTTAATGAACCGCTTGCAGGCGGGCAATATAGCCGACCGCAATGGAAACATACTTGCCACAAGCGACCCAAGGCAGGTACAAAATGAAAAAGATTCCCTTGCTTTATTTGGTATACCGGCAAGTGATATTGCTTCGCTGGCCTATAAAAGGGCCGACCGTTATTATCCCTTTGGGGAACACATGTTTTTTTGGACAGGGGATGCGAACACCCATGTTTTTGATGGCAGCAACAACGGCTACTTTGCGGAGTATGCACATGCAGCAGAACTAAGGGGTTTTCCAGCACCGCTGATTAAATTTCAGGTGAGTGCAAATGCTTACCGGCCAGAAAAATTTCAGCCTGCGGCAGAAACACAAATGACGGTTACCAAAAGGGATTACAGTGCCTTGGCCGGTTTGCTGATTGCGGGCATCAACAGTAAGGAAGCGGAAGATTTTAAGAAGCGCAACCGGGATGTTAAGCTCACTATGGATGCCCCCCTGCAAACAAAAATACAACTGGCCCTGCAGCAGGATGACAGTGTAAATACCAGGAGGGTTTCTGTGGTAATCCTGGAAGATAATACCGGTGATGTATTAGCATCTGCCATGTGGCCACTGCCCCCGGTAAACGATTGGGACCGACTGAACCTGGGTGAAAATGAATTGAATGATTTGCCCGGCTGGAATGTAAACACAGACATTGGTTTTACCCACGCCACCCAGCCTGGCTCCACCGCAAAATTAATTACGGCATTGGCTGCCTTTAATAAACTGGGCGATGCTGCTGCAAGAAAAACCATAAGGGTTTATCCCAAAGACCTCATCCGTGTTACCGGCCCGGAGCCTGATGAAGCAGGGGTGATCAATATTGAAAAAGCTATTGTAAAATCCAACAACTCATTTTTTATCAGGCTTGCCAACGAAGAAAAATTGCAGGAGCAGATGGCAACGCTGTATATGCAGTGTGGTATGTTCCTGCATGGGGTGGGTGGCTACTATTTTGAAAACGAAACAGGCAATACGGCCCAGCAGGAAAAATGGCGGGAGCTCTGGAGAAAAACAGAGTTCACCAGCCTGCGCAGGTACAACCCCAACAACATACGCCGCACAAGGGCAATAGGGGTTTCGGGTATGTCGTGGGGGCAGGGCGAACTGGTGGCAACACCTGCATCAGTAGCAAGGCTTGCTGCCGGCATAAGCAACAATGGTATGATGATGCCAGAAAGATATGTGCTGGATATTAACGGTAAAGCGGTAAGCACAAAGCCCGGTGTTGCGCTGGTGGCCGATTCAATATATGCACAGCGTTTGATGAGGTACATGAAAAAACAAAGTGCCCCTAAAAAAGGTAAACTGGGCATTTTTGTAGCAGGCAAAACAGGCACGCCTGAAAGGATATACAAAGGTATTTCTATCAATGATGGATGGTATGTTTTTTTTGCACCAAAAGCCGAAGGTGCAGGGCATATTGTAACCTGCATACGCATAGAAGGGGCCAAAGGTTCCAGTGAAGCGGTGCAGCTTGCAGGCAGCCATATCATTCCATTATTGCTTGAAAGAAAGTATATTAAAAGTTTTGATGCGCCGAAAAAGGATGGGCCGCAGAATGAGGATGGTACTGAATTACAAAGGATTGCCGGGGCATTGGCACAGCAAAATTTAGATGTTCAGCAAAATAATAAACAACGGTATTGATATAGCCCATCTTACCAAAAGAAAAAAAATAAACTACTTAAAAATACAACCATGTTTAAGCTATTTAAAACCCCGGCAGCCGATGTAAAAAAAATAAGGAATGTACTATTGCAACTCATTAAAGAAAAGTTGCAAAAGGCACAAGGTGGCGAAGGTGCAAACATTAACGGCATATATCTGTACATCAATTGTACAGAACAGGAGCGATACTTATACGAGTCTGTAGTGTACACTGCCGACCCTGAAAAGTTCCGGGACGAGGTACAAAAAATTGCTGATGATTACGCCATTCTTTTGCCACCATCCTGGAAATACGAGGCCACTTTTACCGATAAATTTCCTGAGCAATCTTACGTGGCCGCTGAAATAAAAACAGCCCTTTTTATCTCTACCAGAAAGGCCGGTATCATCAGCAAAAAAACATGTGGGTTTATTAAAGTATTGGGTGGCAATGCTGAAAAAGAAAGCTATGTACTGGAGCCATCTAAAGAAAAAATAAATATTGGCAGGGAGATACAAGTCCAGCTAAACGGCGGCGTGGTGCGCAAGAATACCATTGCATTTATTGCTGCAGGTGCTGCGGATAATAACCGCTCCGTAAGCAGGCAGCATGCACATATTGAATGGGAGCCATCAAGCGGATCGTTTTTAATTTTTGCAGATGAGGGCGGCATCCCACCCAATAATAAAATGAAAATACATACCTCCGGTGGCATGTCTGTAAAGATGCAGGCTATTGAAGTTGGCCACCGTTTGCAAGAAGGCGACCAGGTGATTTTAGGTGATCAGGCAGTGTTAGAATTTACTTACAGTGGTACTTAAAAGATATGGGCAAAGTTTTTACAATTACAGAAGGATTGGTAAACCTGGGTGCATTAAAATCAGGCGGGCAGGGGTCTGTTTACAAAGCAAGGCGGAGCGGTGACATTATTACGGCCATAAAAATATTGCCCACACCCATTGCGAGTGAAACAGAAGACGATAAAAATTTTTCTTCTTTTCAAAATGAAGTACAAAAATTAAAGAAGGTAAATGAATCGCCTAACCCCAATGTGGTAAGCATCATTGCATCGGGCATTACCACATCAGGCAACCTTCCGTACATTGAAATGGAATATATAGAAGGACCGGATTTAGGCGAACTGCTAACGCCGCCAAGTGACCCCGTTTTCACCATAAAGGAAACTATAAAAGTAGCGGACCATCTATCCAATGCGCTCGCCCATTGCCATAGGGCAGATATAAAACATGGCGACATCAAAAGCAATAATGTAAAATTTAACCAGCGTACGGGCAACTATATTTTGCTCGATTTTGGTTTGTCAATTATGTCAGATGAGCAGCGGCGCACAAGCATACGCCACGCAGGCGCCATTGAATTTATGGCACCTGAACAAAACCTTGGTGTAATGCATTTTGAAACCGATGTATACAGCCTTGGTATTATTTTATTTGAGTTGCTGGCAGGCACGGTACCGTTTCCGTTAACAGGCAAAAGCGAGGTTGCCCGCAATGCAGTTATGATAGCGCATATGGAAACCCAGGTGCCGGATATTCTATTATTACGCAACAAGGCCATTCCTTCTTATTGGGGGCAGGATAAGAAAGACAGGGAAATGCAGGTGCCGGCCTGGCTCATCAGTATGATGAGGAAGTGCCTTGAAAAAGAGCCATCGCAAAGGTTTCGCAATGGCATGGAAATGCAGGAATTTATTCATAATGGAATTATTGCAGAAGAACATAAAATGGTAAACGTTTCAACAGAACAGTTAACGGTTGCCCGTACACATGAACTGCAGTTAAAAAAACAGGTTGAAAAACTGGAGGCACAATCCATAGAAAAAAATGACCTGATTGATCATTTACAAACACAACTGGCCGCTAAAGAAAAAGCCATTGAAGAGTACCAGTATGCGGCTGCTGGTACACTGGCAAGGCCGAAAGCCAATGGTGTTTCCAAAGGGTTGTTTTTTTTGGTGTTGTTTATTGCGTTGGGTGCCGCAGGTTTTACCGCTTACAATTCATTGTTAACCCCTCGGCCGCAAACCCATTTGGCAGATACAACTGCAGTGGTTGCACCGGTTAACAAACCTGTTGATACCCAGGCCACGCTGGTAACGAAGCCATTTAAAAAGATAAAGCCAAAGCTGAAAAAAAGTATCGTTTTCAATACCGCAACTGCTTCTGCAACTACCCATCAAAACCCTGTGCAACGTCAGGAAAAAGAAGTGGATAAAACCGTAGCCGCAGCAAAAGAATACAAGGTGATATCTAAGGCATTTTTCCATGCGTCGCCAGATGAACATACCCGTGGCAATGTGTACATCATCCCCGGGGATGAAACCATCACTGCCATGGAAGAGCAAAAAGATTTTGTGTACGTTGCCATTACAGATGCCAAAGGCAAAACCATAAAGGGCTGGGTGATGAAGAAAAACCTGCAGCCTGTTAATGATTACTGAGGATGGTGTTGCAAAATTGCTGAACGCCGCTTTTACGAAAAATATCCCCTAAATAAATGCTGCATAAATCTTGCAACTAACATTATTATGCGTTAAATTTAATCTGCCGGGTTGCGGTTATTTATCAGCAACAACATGCGGCGTTTTAAGCATTAAATCATCCCCCATGATTGATAACGCATTAAAAGTAATTGCCAGCGAAGTAAATAAATATGTGCTCCGCAAGCTTGATCCCGACAGGGACCCATCTTCTACCAAAAGGATAGCTACAGGAAATATTGCAAGGTTACAGGAAACAGAAAGTTCAGGCTCCAGAACGGAATCGTCTTCGGCACCCGGCATATTAACACTGGTAAATATTGAAGAAGAAAGGACATTAAAGTCGCCCAATAATTTTATACGGGTAAATGATAAAACAGCGTACCGCAACCCCGGTATACCACTAAACCTTTACTGCCTGTTTGCAGTTAACCACAGCTCCTACGATATTTCACTGCAATATCTTTCGCTGATCATCCAGTTTTTTCAATTCAGGAATGTGATAGACCATATTAACACACCGCCTGATAACGGGCTTGCACTGGATGAAAAAATTGATAAACTTATTTTTGATATGGTGTCTATGAACGCAGAACAGGTTAATCATCTTTGGGCTATTTTAGGCGGTAAATACCTGCCCTCGGTTTTGTACAAGGCCCGTATGGTTACGATTGAAGACGATACTGTACTATCACAATCCGGCAACATCAATACCATTACCATCAGCAACTAAACAATGCAGCATGACATACAGTTACAGTAAGCTTTTTACCATCGGGTTGCTGCACGAATATTTCTTAAACGGGCAATGTAAAGGCCTTACAATTATACCTTCTGCTTCATGCGTGCAGGTAGCTAAAAGTATGCGGCTGCTGTTTCGTAATACCGGCCATTCCTTCGTGGCGCTTATCAGCAATAATGGTACTAACAGCCCTGCTTGCAATAATGATGGTGGCCTGTCTTTCAGAAAAACCTACGGCAACACGGTGCTGCGTTTTTATATAAAAATTGATGACCCGTTATTTCTTAATTATACCAATGTTAACACTGCGATCAACAATGCAAAAAAATATTACTTCAGCAACCTATCTCAAAACAGCACTAACCATACACTTAACCTGAGCATGCCTGTTAAAGACTTTGCAGCAGGCATTACTTACCTGCCCGGCGACCTTGTTAAAGACCCTGCCACAGGTAATATTTTTGAAGCGCTTATTAAGGTTGCACCAAAGAAAAAAAACCAGCTTGGTGATGCCAGTGTATGGGCACAAAAAGGCTTAACAGGTTTGTTTGCGCATACAGATGATTTTAAAAAAGGGGTACTTTATCAGGCTGGCAGCATGGTAAAAAAACCGGGCACGGGTGATGAATATGAAGCTTTACAAACGCAGATATCAACGGATAAAAAAGAGCTGGATAATGCAGCCCTTTGGGTGCCAAGGGGGCAGCGCCAGTTGCAATATGCCACCAGTTACGATATGCTGGAGCATAGTAAAGGCAGTTATATTTTTATACCCGAAAAGCCTGTTACAAAAGCTGTGGTACAATTTTTTGACTTTAATTTTAGTTCAGATAAACCAGCTTATGACGGGCCGGTTGGTGCCGTTCAAAACCTTGCTTTTAACAGCCCTGTTACAAGCATACCCATTAATTTTTCTACGTTACCGCCAGGCAGGTATTTGTTAAAAGTAAATGATGAAACCCGGCCTGTTTATTACGATCCCCAAATGAACGGTAGTATTGTAGGGGTAATTGAAATTTTTAACCACTTGCCGGAAGGCGACCCCTTTTCATTTCTTACCAATGACGAAAAAATTAAGGGTGCTGAATACCAGGTGCAGTTTTGTACCCGAAGTGTTTTGTGGAAATATATTTTAAAAGATGGACGGGCACAAAGCATCAGTGATGTTGGCGATACCGGCTACGTGTTTAATGCAGATGGCGGGGCGTTCGTTTCAGCAACCCCAATCCCGCTATCCCAGTCGCCATTAAAAACTTTAAAACTGGATTTTAATACAAAAGATTTTAGTTTAAGCCCATTGCCAAACCCGGGCGTACAGCGGTTGGCCATGTGTACGCAAAATGATTACGATTATTTCTGTTCAGAAGTATTTCTAAATTATTAGCGCAATAAAATTATACAGGCATTCAAAAAATTATATCTGCTATACATGTTTTTAAACGCCAACAAAACATCTAAAACCGCACCCGCTGTTCAGTTAAAAACAGCAGGTAACTCCTTTTTTAAAAAGGCCGGGGAAGATCAGTTTTTTGGTGCTAAAGAAAACCCTTCGTTTTTTGGCAAGCCTGTGCAGGCAAAATTAACGGTTAGCCATCCTGATGATCCGCATGAAAAAGAAGCCGATGCAGTGGCAGATAAAGTAATGCGTATGGAAGCCCCGGCAATGGCCCAGCCGCAAGTGCAGGAGGAAACCTTGCACCGGAAAGAGGAAGAAGAAGTACATGCAAAATTGCAGGCCCCAGCCATTAATTGCATTGCCTGTAAAGGTGAAGCCAATGATAATTTGCAGGCTAAACTTTCAGCAGTTGCGCCCGGCGGCAATAACCATTACCACAAAAATATTCCGTTAAAAGAAGCGGCTGTTTTGCGCCAGGGCGAAAGGGGGCCACCGGCGGGCACAGCATCTTTTGAGCAAACACTGTCAACGTCCAAAGGCAGGGGCAGCCCATTGCCCGGTGATACCAAAGCATTTATGGAAAGCCGCTTTGGTGCTGATTTTAGTGGTGTACGCATTCATACCGGCAATGAGGCACAGCAGCTAAGCAGCAGTATTAATGCACAGGCATTTGCCCATGGCAATGATATTTATTTTAATGCTGGCAAATACTCTCCTGCCTCCTCCCGGGGTGGCACGCTGCTGGCGCATGAACTTACTCATACCATTCAGCAGGGGGCTAGTAAAAAAATAAACCGGCACCAAAATACCAGCAAGTTTTCGAACCTGAAAAATACCTCTTCCCTTCCCGGAACGGAAAATAAAATTCATTCCAAAGAAGACGATAACTGTTGTGCAAAAAAAGATACCCAAGCTGCTGTAAAAATAAAAGCAACTGAAGTTTTAAACGCAGCCCCGGCTGCAATGCAAAATAGCACGGTAGCTAAACCGGCTGCAATTGCGCCTGCAATAAGCCGTGCAACTGCGGAAGAAAAACTGCAGCAAAAGGAAGATATACATGAGGATAAAGACAGCTCGCCACCCGGCCCGGCGTTTTTAATCCATAAAAAAGCAAACGCCAAGCAAATTTTTCCGGCCATTTGTACATGCAGCCATTGCAGTGGCTTATCCGCAAAACCTTTAACTACAGGTGCCGGCACTGCAGCCGTCGGCCCCAAAGAAATTTCTCCAGCTATTCTTGCAGCATCCTCATTACAAAGGGAACGTGGGCCACCGTACGAAAATTACCGTGCTGATGAAAGTGAAGCTGCCATTCAATACGAAACAAACCAGGCAAATGGTTTAGTGCAACGGGATGCGGAAGGCACAGGGGATGCCCCTAAAGAAGAATCGTTATTAGACAAGCTTAAAAATGGTTTTGATGCAACATTAAAATTGCTGCTGCCAACGGCCATTTATACTTTTTACACCAAAATAAAAAATGGTGGCATACTCAACTTTATAAAGGATTCCCTGGCATCGCTTTTTAAAGGTTTGTTTGGAAAACTGGGCTTTTCTGAAAGTGAAATAAAAATAATTTTCCAGGTTTTTGCTACACTTAAATCGCAGTTGCCTGCTATTATCGAAGGTTTGTCAAAAGGGGATTGTAAGCCTTTGTTTGCAGCATTAAACTTATTATCAGAAGTTGTAAGCGCCATTGCAGGCAGGGTTTGGGACAACCTGATGGCCGAACTGGAACCGGTAAGGCTTTGGCTCATTGACATATGGAATACTTTTGGCGCCCCGGTAATTGAAGAAATAAAAGCGTTTGCGGGTGAAAAGTGGGAGGAGCTTAAAGCACTTGGAAAGTTTATTTGGGACAGCTTTAAACCCATACGTGACAAAGGCCAGGAGGCCTGGGACTGGGTAGTGAAAAAATTAGGTTTTGGCGACTCTGATGAACCTGGACTGCTGGGTTATATTTCTGGCAAACTTACCGAAGCCTGGAATAGCATAAAAGCTGAATTGAAGCCGGTAATTGCCCCGATAAACGAGGTGGTTGAAGGCATAAAGGCCCTGGCATCTTTAGGTTCTGTTAAACAATTGCAGGAAGATGCAAAAAAGTGGCTGGATGAAGTGGTGAAAACGGCAACGGCAATGGGCAGCGATGAAGATGCGGTAGCCAGTAAACAGGTTACCCTGCGCCAGGTTTTGCTGCCGGCACTAAATAAATCTATCGACCGGTTGAAGGCGGTATTAAAAACGGCAGCAGGTTGGGTAGTGGATAAAGTAAATTTTGTGGCCGGTAACGTAACAAGCTTTATTTCGGGTTTGCAGGGCAATAAATATTTAGCCCCCATGTACCCGCTGATAAAATGGATGCCTGCCGCTATTGAAAAATTTAAAGACTGGGCAACGGATAAGGTTACCATTGTTTTTGATAAGCTGCAGGCAAGTGCCGAACACCTTAAAAAGTTTATAGGGCCGCTGCTAACATTACTGGAGAAACTGGTGGGTATTGCAGGCAACCTGCTGAAGAACCTGCCCGACCTTATACTGGGTGTACCGTTTATGTTTATGCCCCGGTGTATAAAAGACCCGATCATTAAATGGCTCACCGAAGTAGTGTTAAAACAGATACCTATCATCAGTGAATTTATTTCATTTACTGAAAAATGGGAAGACATAAAAAAGGCAGCCCTAACGGTGCTAAAACAAGTGTTTGTTGACGGGCAGTTGGGAAAAGGTTTATGGACTTTTTTTAAAACATTGCTGGGCATATTGGGGATAGACCCCAAGCTGGTAACAAAGGTTGTTGCAAAAGCGGCACAAAATTTTTCGGACATTATCGCAAAGCCAGGTGCATTTTTAAAAAACATCTGGTCAGTTATAAAAGGTGGCTTCTCCTTGTTCTGGGACAATATCTGGAAGCACTTACCTAAGGGTGCGTTGGATTGGTTATTTGGTGAGGTACGGGGCGCAACACAGGTAGCCGGGCCAAAAGATTTTTCGGTAGGCAGTATACTTGGTTTTGTGATGGGCCTGTTTGGCATTACCAAAGAAAACGTGTACAAACGCATGAGTGAAAACCCACGTATCGGGCCGGAAAAAGTAAAGCGCATAAGGGAAATTGAAAGTGCCCTTACCGGCGCATTGGAATGGATTACTGTTTGGATAAAAGAAGGTGCAGAAGGGTTGCTGAAAAAAATAAAAACACAAATAGGTGATGTAAAAGACATGGTGATACAAGGCGTTGTATCCTGGATAACCACTAAAATTGTTGCAGAAGTTACCAAGAAGCTTGCCACCAGTACAGATCCGCTTGGTATTGGCGCAACGATAAACATCATTAAACAAATTTATGATGCCATTAAAGCTGCCGTTGCTTATGTTAACCGCATTTTAAATTTAGTAAACGATGCCATGGATAATATGGCCGAAATAATAGCCGGCAACACTGTGGCCGCATCTACAAAGTTTGAGGCAATCCTGGCCAAGGCGGTACCGGTTGTAATTGGGTTTGCGGTGGAGGCAGTGCTTGGCCCTGTTGGTGTAAAGATTAAAGAGATAGTGGACAAGGTGCGTAAAAAAATAGATGATGGAATAGACTGGCTCATTAACGGGGCTTTAAATTTTATCGGGGGCATCATTGATACAGGCAAAAAAGTGATTGGGGCAATTGGGGGATGGTTGGGGATAAGTAAGTCTTTTACAGATGCAAAAAAAGATCCACACACATTGTATTTTAATAAATCAGGAACTTTAATGATCGCCTCAGAACCGATGGATGTTACCCGTTATTTAAATAATCAGGCCAGTGCTAATGCAGGCAACCCATCAATGCTTCAAACAGTACAAAATGCACAACAATGTGTGCAGCGGATAGACATGATGAAAAAGGAAATACAATTCAAACAAAATATGGAAGGAAACGAAGATGCTAAGGCTTCTAAATATAGAATGTTAGATGCTGAAATAACTAAACTAGCTTCACTCTTAACGATTCTTGGTGGAACTTTGCGTCCATCCGGCAAGACTTCTAATCCACTTGATGCAATTCCAATAACATGGCACAAGCCCTTGCGGTTGTATCCACAGGCAATATCAATTAATAATAAAGCTTATAGCCTTTTTGAGAGAGAAAAGCTAGCAGTTCCGGATGTTGCGAATTTGAATAACGTTCGTTCATCTTCTTCGGTAGCTTCTAATGAAATATTAATTGGCGTTTCACCTTCATCAGCTAATGTACCTGTTATTGGCAAAGTATGGCCAAGGGTGGCTGCCGGTAATTTAAGGGGCGGCGTTAAGCAAGAACAATTTCGAGAGTTACTCAGGGTATCAGGATTTGTTTGGGGTTCAATGGAAGCAGATCACATCAGGGATTTGCAATGGGGTGGCCAGGATTCTTATGACAATCTTTGGCCACTGGAAAAATCCCACAATAATGCTGCAAATCAAGTTTTAAGTCAAGATGTTGACTATGAAGATTCTGGAAAAAATCTTGTGACTACTTCATTACGAAACACACCCCTAAATCTTTATTTTAGAATAAAAGACTTCACTTAAATAATAACTACAAATAATGAAACTATCATCCAACCGCCGTTACCGTCGCAGCATCTCTGCTTCACGGGAAACTGCCCATGCAAAAAAAGAAAACCAGCCCGAACAGACTTTTTTTGCAGCACCTGCCCAACAAAGTTTTTTTAAGCCAGTCATTAGCCGCAAGTGCGCCCATTGCGAAGCAGAAGAAAAAACAGTACAGCGTATGGTGGGTGCTAAAGAAGAAGAAAAGCCACACAAAATGACGGATAAAAAGGAAGAGGAAGTGCACAGGGCAACGGATAAAATAGAAGAAGAAAAAATTAGTAAAACGGAAGGCCCAAAAGAAGAGGTGCACCGGGCAACAGATAAAGAAGAAGATAAATCCATTGCTAAAAAAGAGGCTGCACCAACCCAAACTGCTGCACCATTTACGGGTAATTATATCCACTCCCTGCATGGAAAAGGAAGCCCTTTGCCCGCAGGGGCCCAGCAATTTTTTGGCAGGCAGATGGGCTATGATTTTAGCCAGGTAAAAATACATACCGGTACCCAGGCAGAACAATCAGCCAAAGAAGTAAATGCCAAAGCATATTGTTTTGACAACAATATTGTTTTTAACAAAGGGCAGTACAACCCGGAAACCGGCGATGGAAAAAAATTGCTGGCACATGAGCTTGCCCATGTAATGCAGCAGCACCATCCTGGGCAAGGTGTATTAAGCCGGGTGGCCCAAATAACAGACAAGAAAAAAGAAGAGGAAAAAACCGTCGACATCGAGGGTGTCGCCACTAAAACAAAACAAAAAACTTCTTATGGTTGTGGCGGTGTGCAGGTTGGTGGCCAAACAGACGCCAATTATAAAAGTGCCTTTAAAACCAGCGGTAAAACAAAACCATCGGAGGAGTGCAGTAGCTGTACCGCTCCGGATTGCGTTACCAGTAAAGGCAATGTTGTTTCCACCTTTAAGGCACACCCTGTTATTACCTTGCCTAATGTGCCAGACGGGCTTTCTAAATGCGAAGCCAAAGCGGTAAAGAAATTTATAAATGGTACACTTAAACAACACGAGCTGCAACACAAAACTGCTTTTAAAACCTACGATGGTGTAATAAAAACACCGTATGAATTTACAGGTTGCAAGGCAGACCTTACGCTGCTGGTACAATCCATTCATGATGGTGTGGATATGCAAAGATCAACAGATGCCAATGCTTTAAGTGATGCACTTGACCCATTTAGTGTACCTATACCTTGTAATTGTGAGTAAAGTTTTTTATCTTTTATCAGCACCAGTTTATTAAAAAAAATTTATAATGCTTTCAGTGATCCATAAAAAAAACAGCACAATATCTAACCTGGAAAATGATTTTGCAACCTTGCGGAAAATTATTGTACAGCGCATGCAGCAGCATTTTGAACAACAGCCATTTGATATTGGTAAATGGATACCCAACACTTTTCCCCAACTGCTGCAAAACCTGCAGGGGCAGGTACCACAGCTCAGCAGCATAAACGAATGGATAATTATTATGCTTGCCCTTGTGCCACATGTGCAGCCTAATTTTTTTGATGCAATCATTGCAGGGATATTGCCAAATGGCGGCGATTTTCCTGAGTTTGGTGGTGTTAAAGGCACCAATCACCGGGGCATGCTGCCTACCGGCGAAACAGCGCAATTTATTATAGCAGGCACCCAAACAGATGAAAGGTTAATGGTACAAAGCCTTTTTGATGAACCACACTTTTTTTACCAGAATGATATCGTTTGGCTGGAAGCGGTAAAGGAAGGCGAACCCCTGATGAGTGGCCGCATTATCCTTTCACCCGAATGGGTAAATTTCCTGCTTACCGGACAGGAAATTAAACCCCGCTTTAGCCCCGACTTTCCGGCAAAACTGGTAGTTACAAAAATGGATTGGACAGACCTTGTGCTGCACCCCTTTACCGCTGAGCAAATAGAAGACATCAAAAGATGGGTGCGCCACCATACAGAACTTGAAGCAGACGCCAACCTTTCCCGTAAAATAAATATGGGTTACCGGGTACTGTTTTACGGCCCTCCCGGTACGGGCAAAACGTTAACAGCAGGGCTTTTGGGCAAAGAATTTAATAAGGATGTTTATCGGGTAGACCTGTCACAAATAGTATCGAAGTACATTGGTGAAACAGAAAAAAACCTAAGCAAAATATTCGACCGGGCAGAACATAAGGATTGGATTTTGTTTTTTGATGAAGCCGATGCCTTGTTTGGCAAACGTACCAATGTACAAAGCTCACATGATAAATACGCCAACCAGGAGGTATCTTTTTTGTTGCAAAGGGTAGAAGATTTTTCGGGGCTGCTCATCCTTGCTTCAAATTATAAATCAAATATGGACGAAGCTTTTTTACGCCGCTTTCACTCCATCGTACAGTTCCCTATGCCCAATGCGCAAGACAGGTTAAAGTTATGGAAGCAGTCGCTGCCGGTATCATTAAAACACAACGGCACACTGGAGCTGAACAAGCTTGCTGAAGCGCATGAAATAAGTGGTGCATCCATCATCAATATTGTGCAGTATGCATCGCTTAAAGCATTGGGCAGGGATGATAAAACCTTGCACCACGAAGACCTGCTGAATGGTATAAAAAGGGAATTAAGGAAAGAAGAAAAATCTTCGTAACAGCTGTTGATGTTGAAATTTAATCAACGCATCGGAAAAAAGATATAGTGCAGATGTTTTGAAAAGCAAGAATTTATGCCATTGCTTTTATCTAAACTTTATTATAAAAACAAGCTTCTTTAAAAATGCATACTTACTTTAAAATTGTAATGGTATAATAAAACCGGGTACATGTTTTCACTTGCTGCAAAAACAAATAATCCTGTTTCGGTGCTGCCACAAAAAGCACCGGCCACCTTTTTTAAAAAGGCAGACGGGGCAGCCTTTTTTGATGCAGTAAAAACAACCCCGTTCTTCGGTAGCAGGGTGCAGGCAAAATTACAGGTAAGCAGCCCTGCTGATCCGCAGGAGAAAGAAGCCGATGCAGTGGCAGGTAAGGTAATGGCCATGGCGGCACCGGTTGCTGCGGCACCGGTTGATGAACATGAAAAAGTACAAAGGCAGCCGGATGCAGAAAAGGAAAAGATTCTGCACGTTAAACCCATTCTTTCAGCAGATATGGTAGTGCAAAAAAAGGAACGGGCACCAAAAGATGCCTTGCAAAATATAACCTACAGCAATCTGGTTCCATACGCTGTAAAGGGTAACCTTTTATATCGTTCCGGCAGGCCACCTCCGGATGTTTCCACATCATTTCAGCAAAATTTATCCGCTTCAAAAGGGGCAGGCAACCCGTTGCCAAATGATACCCGGTCTTTTATGGAAAGCCGCTTTAATGCCGATTTTGCTAACGTAAGGGTACACACAAATGCAGGGGCGCTGCAGATGAGCAGCCAGGTACAGGCGCATGCATTTACCCATGGAAACGATATTTATTTTAACAGCGGAAAGTATGCCCCACATACGTCGGGTGGTAAAACTTTACTTGCACATGAACTTACCCACACCATACAACAAGGTGCAAGCCCCGCAGGTAATAAAGTTGCTGCCAAACTGCAGGCACCCGTATTGCCGTTGCAAGGTTTTGGCCATAAAAAGCAAAGCGTTTTAGTACAGCAGTCAGCCCGGGATAAAAATATAATACAGCCATTTACCGGCCTGTTTAATTCCGGCGGTTTTTCGCTTTCAACCGATGCCAGGGAATATTTTGAGGATAGCCTGAAGGCTGATGTAAGCGACATCCGGATACATGCAGATTTCGATTCTGCTTCTTTGTGCCGTTCTAAAGGTGTGCCGGCTTACGCAGATGGCAACCATCTCATTTTTGATCCATCCAATTATGCGCCGGATACAGAGGAAGGCGGTATTTTATTGGCCAATAAAATTGCAGAATCTTTACAACAACGTTCCATTAACGTACCCGGCCTTTCTGTTGGTTTGCGCCAGGGCATCAGCGAAGTAAAAAAGGGTGCCGGTCGTAGCCCGGCTAAACATACCACGCCGGATACAAAGGATATGCTGCTTAAGGCCGGCAAGAAGAAACCCAATGTAAAACAATTACTGGGTAAGGATGGCAGGGTAAAAACATCTGGCAAAAGAAAAAAAATAAGGAAAGGGGCTGATGCTTTTGCCGGTAAAATGCCAAAGCCAAACCCGGCAAAATCGCCATCATCACCAGCGGAAGACGCTGCTTTTTACAAAGTGGTAAAAAAGGCAAATGAAAGGGCAAGCAACCAAAAAAAACACGACGACCCGGTAGCAAAAGCAACCCACGCCCAGCGTGCAGCCCACGCCGTACCCAATGAAGCAGAAAGTGCCGCAAAGAAAAGAAAGGCTGATGGTATGGATGATGTGGCAAAAGAGGACAAGCCATTTGATGTTGCTTCTTTTAAAGCAGAACTGCTGAAAAAGATTGCAGAAGTTACGCCCCAAGACCTGGAGAGTGTTGACGATTTTAAAGAAAATAACAAGATACCAGAAGTAAAATCAGCCATGGCCCAAAAGGTGGTTGCTGAAAAAGATAAAACAGCAGGCCCGGTTGAAAATGCCACCAGGCAACCGTTGCAGGTTAACGAAGCAGATAACAAAAAGCCGGTAGCCCTGCCACCAACGCTAAAAGGCAACCAGCCACAAAGCATTGGTGCGAACGATGCTGCACCAAAGCCAAAGTTAAATGCTGAGATATCGATGGATGCACAAAGCCAGTCGCTTGATACCGAGATGCAAGCCGGCAATATCACCGAAGGGCAACTTGCAAAAAGTAATGAACCTTCTTTTACCAATGCTTTGGACGAAAAAAAAGGTGCACAAAAAGATGCAAAAGAAAAACCATTATTGTTTAGAAGAAATGAGGCCCGGGAACTTAAAAGTGCACAGGCAACTTCAACGGCAGAAGCTTCAAAAACGTTGACGGGCATGTTTACTGCCAGGGGAAAAGATTTTGATGGTGTGGTTAAACAGCAGCAGACCACCAGGCAAAAAGATGAGCATGCGAGGGCAGAAGTAATATTGAAAATACAGGCGATGTACCATAAAACAGAAGACACGGTAACCAACCTGCTTACAAATGCCGAAACGCTCGCCAACACTATTTTCGACACCGGATCAGAAAAAGCAAGGATAGATTTTGAAACCTATGTAGACAGGGAAATGACTGCCTATAAACACAAACGGTATTCGGGTTTTTGGGGAGGGCTCCGCTGGGGCAAAGATAAATTGTTTGGTATGCCCGGCGGGGTAAATAAATTTTATGTGGCAGGCCGGCAGCGGTACCTGGAGCAGATGGACCAGGTAATTACCCATGTGGCACATGTAATTACCACCAATTTAAACTCCGCCAAACTGGCTATTAAAAATGGCAAAAAACAAATTGCAGGTTATGTAAGTGGCCTTAAGGGCTCTTTAAAAAATGTAGGTGCAGAAGCTGCCGAAAACATACAAGATAAATTTGATTCGCTGGAGCAAACTGTAAATGATAAAAAAGACCAGTTAGTAGATGGCCTTGCCAGAAAATATGTAGACAACCTTAAGAAAATTGATGACCGCATTACCGAATTAAAACAGGCCAACAAAGGATTGGTTGATAAAGCGATAGGTTTATTAAAAGAGGTTGCCAGGGTAATTAAGAACCTCTACAATCTTTTTCAAACTATACTTTCCCGTATCAGTTCGGTGATAGGTTTAATCATTGCGGACCCCGGTAAATTTTTTGATAACCTGGGCGCAGGTTTTAGCCATGGTTTTGAAAGGTTTAAAAACCGGATTGGTGAACACCTCGAAAATGGCCTGATGGCGTGGCTTTCAGCGCAATTGGGTATAGCCAATTTACAATTGCCCGATAAATTTGATGTTTCTGCCGTTTTGGGAATGGTAATGCAGGTGGTGGGTTTAAGCTATGGTGCCATCCGTGAAAGGGCCGTGGTACTTATCGGCGAAGACAGGGCAACGCTGCTCGAAAAAACTGCAGATGCAGGTGCCAATATTTTTCAACGGATAAGGAGCGGTGGCCTGGGTGCCCTTTGGGACTTGATCAAAGAAAAATTAACGGATTTTAAAGATATGGTGTGGGAAGCCATCAAAACTTTTATTAAGGAATCGGTAATAAAAGCTGCCCTTACTTTTATACTAAGCCTGTTGAACCCGGTAGCAGCATTTATAAAAGCATGCATGGCCATTTACCAGTTTATAATGATGCTGGTAAGAATGAAAGACCGTATTATCGACTTGCTAAATTCCATCATGGATGCAGTTGCCATGATAGCCTCAGGGGCAGTAGACAAGGCTGCGGCAGCAGTTGAAATGGCTTTTGCAAAATCAATCCCAATCATCATTGGCTTTCTTGCAGCATTACTTGGCCTCAATGATATTGGCTCAAAAGTAAAAGGTATAATGCTGAGGATACAAGACAAAATACATAAGGTTATCGACTGGGTTTTAACTAAAGCCTATTCCATATCCAAGCCTGCAATTGAAGCTGCCATGAGGATAAAAAATAAAGGTGTGGCAATGTATGAAAAAGGAAAAGGGAAAGTAGTGGGTGCAGGGAAGAAGGTAGTTGGTGCAGTAGCAAACTGGTTAGGTATAAGAAAAACGTTTAAAGCAAAAGACAATACCCAACACAATTTATTTTTACAGGGTGACAAAAAGAATGCTGAATTAATGGTTGCAACAACTGCACTCCCTGTAAGGGACGTCTTAAAAAAAATAGGGCCGGTAATAGAAAAGGACGAAAACGCACAATACAAAATCAATTATAGAAACGCCCAAAAAATAGCTTTAAATATAAGTTACATGATCCGTGAAGTTCAGGTAGAATCCGAACAGGGGTATAACGCAACCAAAATTGATGATCTTAATAAATTATTTAAAGACCTGTCTGAAAACATGTCTGAACTGTTACCATTAATATCAGTCAATAATAACCTAGCTAAAACAAATCTGAAAGTAGGTGACCTTTTAAAATTTGAGGACACTAACAAATATGCTACAATAACCAAATTTGAAAACTATCCCAATGCAGGACAAGACTTAATAAATTTTGAGCTCTTGAATACAGGAAATATGAAAAACAAACCAACCGGTTTTTTAAGATCTTACATTATGGATGGATTAAAATCAAAAGCAATTTCAACGCAGACTTCTACAGCACCAAAACGACAACTATACCTGGGCACCAACCCGAAAATAAAAAGTGATACGGGACAGAAAATCAAAGAAAGGATGAAAAAAACGGGCAAATATGACACTGCCGGGCATCCGGGTCATTTTCAAGACCGTTACAACAATACTGAGTGGCATCCGTTGTCAGAAGCCAATTTAGGGCATGTTATCAATGCCGTAAACTGGTGGAACAGTAATGGAAGGTTTACCGGGGCCAAATCCAGTGAAGTAGCCAAATTTATGAATGACCCGGATAATTATGAATTAGAAGATAAAGTTCAAAATCAACAACGGGGAAGTTTGGAAGCTGCAGAAAATGTTAGGTATTTAAACCCGGATAAGGTCATATAAAAGTACTAAGAATTTTGTGAAACCATTCTTCCTAAACCCGCCACTGATCATGCACCACGCCAACGAGCCACGCTTTTCCGTTACCATCTTTTTTAAACACAAGTACCAAACCTTTCCAATCCATTCCGGTATATTTTGGGTTAGTGCCTGCTACATAAAAATGTATAAAACTGCAACCGGGGTACATGGCTTGCAGGTTGGTAAAAATGCCTCCATTATGCATCAGTTGGTTTACAGATTTTTCATCGGCATGTAAAAAATCGGCATCGTACACAAACTTTTTAAAATAATCTTTAGTGCCCAGTTTAATTGAATCGCCTGTACCATCATACTTTCCCCAATACACTTTCTGTTGCGTTTTATTCCACCGCAACAAAGTATCAGCACTAAATGCCTGATCTGTTAGTGTATCAATATGGCCATAAGGCGAAAACCTGATGTGCCATCCGGGGTAGATAAACGAAACAAGTTTTGTATAATTTTTCTCTTTTAAAACGGTAAAAATCTGCCTGGATAAAGCTAACAGCGCCGTATCGTTAGGTGCAAGTGCAGCACTGTCTGTAACATCCTTTTTTGTAATGGCGGTATCCGGTTTTGCTGCAACAATAGTATCGGCTTTTTTTTTAACAGTGCTGGTATCGGTAACCGCAGGTGTAGTATTGTTTTGGTTGCAACCGGCAACAAAAAATATCAAAATAAGTATATTGATGTACCGCATAATTTCGCTTAATAAATTTTATAACATACAGCAGGCCTACACTTCAACGCTTTTATGCATTGAAGAAATTTGGTAATGCAGCCTTTACCCATCTAACCCATCATGTGTTCACCGGCATGGTTGGCAACAATATAATCCTGTACCTCCTGTATTATTTCAAGCTTGCGTACATTTTTTCCCGGGCATGCATGTGTGGTCAATGGGTCTTCCCTGTGCAGCTTCATTGATTCCGGGTCAAGGCCAAGGATTGCTGAAATTGTTGCAATGGCACACTCTGCATTTTTGCGAACATTTAACCCACGGCCACTATCAAATATTTCTGTTTCATAATCGCCCAGCATCTCAATACCAATTGCAACATTGTTCCATGATGGCGAATGTACGCCAGGCACATTGAGTGGTGTGAAAGCCCATATCTGTTTATCATCTACAAACAAATGCGGGCCTGCACTCCACTTTTGTACATCCCTGTAAAAAGCTTCAAGCCCTGCAATATGTTGCTGCGTTAAGCCATCCGGCCTTTGGGCCAAAGTTGGTGTTGCGGTGTTGTGCAAAACAATAAAAGAGGGGCGCCATGCTGTCCATTGAATGCTGTGGCAATAACTGTCAAAATCCTGCGGCGCAAAACTTTTTCCTACAATTCCTTTCCAATCCATTGTGATAATTTTTTATAATGAAAATGTTTTTTAAACAAAAATTATTGGTTTGGTAACAGAGGAAAAATGCGGATTTAAAATTTGAAAATTAATTTCATAAATGCAAACAATTTTAAAAATTTATTGCAAAAATAAATACGCTGTTTTTGAAAAATATTATTTGCTAAAACAAAAAAAAGTTTATAGCTTGTTATACGGATGGTTTATCTCTTTGTTAGGCCATCTTCTAAAATTCAACGATGAAACTCCAGCCAGGCTTGCAGTCCACATGACTAAAGCCTTTGTGGACCCCCCAATTTATCCTAACTTTTATTACTCCTCGGCAACCTTTAGTATTGGCTATATCCATTATGGCAAAGCACATTTTTGCTTCAACGGGTTAACCCAATGTTAACGGTATTGATGTGCCGGTATACCTCATTTTTTAATTCCCTTCAGGGCTTGCCCCGGGGGGACAATAGCAATCTTATGTCTTCTCGTTTATGCCTTACTGAGAGCAGCCTAACCGTTGATATTTTTTTTAGCAGCTCTTAAAAAATTAATAATAACAACCGCTTAAAAAATTTTTTTTACAAATTAAAAACCATACAAAAAATGGCAACATACAAAACCCCCGGCGTGTATGTAGAAGAGATATCTACAATGCCGCCTTCTGTTGCAGAAGTTGAAACTGCAATACCTGCGTTTATTGGCTTTACCGAAATGGGTGATAAGAAACCGAAACGCATAACATCGCTGCTGGAATACCAATTGTATTTTGGCGCTGCCCAAACGGAACAGAATATATCTGTTACCATATCCGATACGCAGGATATACAGATTGACATTATTAAGAAATCGAAAAACGTTTTGTTTTATGCCATGCAGCTTTATTTTGCCAATGGCGGCGGCCCCTGCTTTATAGCCTCGGCAGGCAATTTTGCAGATAATACAGATGCCGTAACAAAAGATGTTTACGAAACTGCCCTTAAAGCAATTGAAAAAGAAGATGAGCCTACTTTACTGGTATTTCCAGATGCACCTTTTTCTTTAAACGCAGACCAGTACTATTCTTTAATGAACGATTCCATTGCACAGTGCACCAAACTGGGCGACAGGTTTGCCATTGTTGATGTATTGGTAGCCGATGCCGTTGATGTGCGTAAATCTGTAGATGCTTTCAGGATGGCAATTGCCGCATCTGATAATGTAGACATGAAATATGCAGCCTCCTACTTTCCTTACCTGCAAACAACCATCAATTACAATTATGATGAAGCCAGTATTAAAGTGGCTGCCAGCGATGCATTTGCCGATATTAAGGCCAGCTCAAAAAAATTAAGGGACGATGCTACTGCAGCCAAAGCCTTGCTGGATGCTGCTAATGCAGATAGCCTGGCAAACCCCGATGATAAAGACAAGAAAAGGGTTGCCACCAATTTACAGCGTGACTTCGACAGAAAAGACACTGCCGCCAAACAAGCGGAAAGCATGGCCAGCCAAAATGCAGACAACCCGGTTTTAAACAGCATGCTCCAAAATAAGGTAAAGCAAAAACTAAATGAAATAGGTGTGGAACTTAGCCCATGTGCCGCCATAGCTGGTGTGTATGCAAGTGTAGACAGTACGAGGGGCGTATGGAAAGCCCCGGCAAATGTTAGCCTTAATTACGTTAAAGCAACTACAGTAAAAATTACAGATGATGACCAGGATGATATGAACATAGATGTGGTGGATGGCAAATCGGTTAATGCCATCAGGCCATTTATTGGCAAAGGCATTAAAGTTTGGGGCGCAAGAACGATGGATGGCAACGACAACGAATGGCGCTATATTAATGTACGCCGGTTTTTTAACATGGTGGAAGAGTCTGTAAAAAAATCAACTTACTGGGCAGTGTTTGAGCCCAATGACAAAAACACCTGGACCAAAGTAAGGGCAATGATTGAAAATTACCTCATCTTAAAATGGAAAGATGGTGCCCTTGCAGGCGCAAAACCTGATGATGCCTTTTTTGTAAGGGTTGGCCTGGGGCAAACGATGACGCCGCAAGACATTCTTGAAGGAAGGATGATTATCGAAATTGGTATGGCTGCTGCAAGGCCTGCAGAATTCATTATCCTTAAGTTTTCACACAAACTGCAAAATTCTTAGTTCACCTAAATTAAAAAAAATTCAAAATGGCAACATATCCAATTCCAGCCTTTCATTTTAAAGTTGAATGGGGCGGAAACAATGTAGGTTTTTCAGAAGCATCCGGTTTAACACAGGAACTTCAAATTATTGAATACAGGGATGGTAACAGCCCGGATTACTCTACCATTAAAATGCCGGGCCTGCATAAGTATAACAACATTACTTTAAAGCGGGGCATCTCCAAAAAAGACAATGACTTTTTTAAATGGCTTAATACCGTAAAACTAAATACCATTGAACGCCGCGACCTTACCATAAGCCTGCTGGATGAGGAACACAATGCAGTTGTGGTATGGAAGGCCCACAATGCTTTTCCGGTAAAGGTTGAAGGGCCCGGGCTAAAAGCATCCGGCAACGAAGTTGCCATTGAATCTATTGAGCTTGCACATGAAGGGCTGGTAGTGCAAAATGAGTAAATACCGGCTATACAAATGATGGCATCAGGTAAAAATTTGTAAAAGCCCACGCTAAAAAGGTTGCATTATTTACAAGGGTAAATGTGCAACCCATTTATTACCCCCTTTTCTTATTATGGCAACAAGTGCGTATCCATATAATATTCCTGTCAGTTTTCACTTTAATGTAAATTTTGGTACAGATACCACAAGGGATATCACCTTTCAGGAAGTGGGCGGCCTTACCGCAGAAATGACGACAGAAGAGTTAGCCGTGGGCGGTGAAAACAGGTTTACTTACCGGCTGCCTGTTAAGGCAAAATACGGTAACCTCATTTTGAAAAGAGGGATGATAAATGACTCCAGGTTAGTCCAATGGTTTAGGGATGCCATAGAAAACTTTCAATTTGCCCCAATGGATATCAGTGTTAACCTGCTCGATAAGGAACATAAAAGCATCAGCTTCTGGATGTTTATACAGGCCTATCCGGTTAAATGGGTTATATCAGATTTTAATGCCAACAACAACACATTGGTGATAGAAACAATTGAGCTGGCATACCAGTATTTTAAAAGGGATAATAAATAATTAAACACATGCCGGTACAAATAAATGAATTAGTGATAAGGGCAACTGTAATTGAGGAGGATAGCGGAAAGAAAAATCAGGCTGTGCCATCTGCCAATGCAGACCCTGCAGCCAAACATGATATTGTAAAGGAATGCGTGGCAATTGTTTTGGAAGTGCTTAACCTTAAAAAAGGAAGATAAATGGCTGGAACCAACCTGCAGATATTGGCCTATGCAAACCCCAAAGGAAACAAAAGGGAAAGTGACACTTTTACGGTTGACTTTAACCCCAATACTTTTACCATCTCCAACAAAATAGAATTTAAAAAGGAAGAAGGCAAAGGCAAAACTGGTGGCGACCCTGTTTTTGACAAGATACCGCCGCTGGAATTTACTATCGAGTTTGTTGTTGATGGCACTGGCGTGGGTATGCAAAACCTGTCTGCAGAAAACCAAAATACTTTCAGCAACATTAAAAAGAGCAGTGTGGATGCCAATAAAAACGACTACGTGAAAAAAAGGGTAAAGGAGTTGAGACGGGTAACCGGTAGTGATATTAACGGTACCATCCACCGGCCCAATTACCTCGCAATATCATGGGGTACTTTTTTCATCAGGTGCATACTTACTTCGCTTAACATTACTTACAATCTTTTTGCTAAGGATGGTTCGCCGTTAAGGGCTAAAATAAATTGCAGCTTTTTAGAACGAAAAGAACCCGGTGAAGATGGAAGGCAAACAATGCTTGAATCGCCAGATCTTACCAAATACAAAGCCGTTAAGCAAGGCGATCTTTTACCGCTGATAGCTAAAGACAATTACGATGAAGCTGGCTATTACCTGCAGGTTGCAAAAGCCAATAAGCTAAAAAATTTCAGGCAGCTTAAACCCGGCACCACCCTTATTTTACCACCACTTGCAGCCGATAAAGATGAGTGATGACAATGTAATATCAACCAGAAATGAACCCACAGATGTGGTAGGTTTTAAAATACTGCTGAATGGAAATGCCATTAACGGGGAGTATAAAATTGTGTCGTTACATGCGGCAAAAAGTTATAACAAAATTGCATGGGCAAAAATTGTAATTGCAGATGGTGACCCATCATTACAGGATTTTGCCATCAGCAGTAAAGACGATGCGCTGGTGCCCGGAAGCGAAATTGAAATCG
Organism: Ferruginibacter sp.; assembly: GCA_965249755.1. Classification (GTDB taxonomy): domain Bacteria; phylum Bacteroidota; class Bacteroidia; order Chitinophagales; family Chitinophagaceae; genus Ferruginibacter. The sequence goes on along the minus strand of CBDFMT010000004.1, from coordinate 3,369,992 downwards.
CCATAGGCTATCATGCAAAGTCAAAAACAATTTTTAAAGGGCTTATAGTAAAGCATGCTTTACGGTCGGCAAAGGGGCAGCATTCTTCTCTTACCATTGAAGCAAAAGATAAGGCCATTAAATTGACCATGGGCAGAAAGAGTGCAGGTTTTACAGATAAGACAGATGCAGACATTGTAACGGCAATTGCGCAAAAATGTGGCTACTCAAGCGGCGATATTGAGGTTGGCACCACCACCCTAGCACACAAGGAAATGATGCAATACAATACTACAGACTGGGACTTTATTGTGTCGAGGGCAGAGATGAACGGCATGATGGTTTTAACAGAAGAAAATAAGCTGGTAATTAAAACACCGGATACCAGCCAGCCGCTTACCAAAGAAATTGTGTATGGCATCGACATACTTGAATTTGAAAGCGAAATAGATGCAGGCGACCAGTTAAAAAAAATTACCAGTCATGCATGGAATTATAAAGATCAGGAAACAACATCCTCTCCCGGTGCAAGCATATCATTTAAAGAAAGTGGCAACTTAAAGGCAGATGACCTTGCAGAGGCCATGGGCGCCGGTGAAACAAACCTTTACCACAGTGGCAATTTAAATGCAGCGGAATTAAAGGCTTGGGGCAATGCACAACTTTTTAAAAGCCGCCTTGCAAAAACAGCAGGCATAATAACCATTAAAGGCACTACAGAAATAAAACCCGGCCAGGTAATAAAACTTACCGGCTTTAGCAAAAGGTTTAATGGTAATGTGCTGGTTACGGGTATACGCCACAGTTATGCAGAAACAATCTGGCAAACGGATATTCAATTTGGCTTTCCAAAAGAGTGGTTTTACCAGCAGTACGATATTGTTGAAAAACCTGCCGCAGGCATGGTACCCGGCATCAACGGTTTGCAGGTGGGCATTGTAACCCAACTTGAAAACGACCCGGCAAATGAAGACAGGGTACAAATAAAACTGCCCCTTGTAAATATGAATGAAGGTATATGGGCGAGGATAGCCAGCCTCGATGCAGGTAAAGACCGGGGTGCTTTTTTCAGGCCAGAAATTAATGACGAAGTGGTGGTAGGCTTTTTTAACGATGACCCAAGGTTTCCGGTGGTGTTGGGTATGCTGAACAGTAATGCAAAACCGGCACCATTGAAAGCCGCAGATGCCAATAATGAAAAAGGTTTTGTAACACGAAGTAAAATGAAATTGGTTTTTAATGATGATAAAAACACCATCACCATTGAAACCCCAAAAGGCAAAAAAATAATGATAGATGATGATGGCGATTCATTGGTACTTAGCGACCAGCACCAGAATAAAATATCCATGGGCGCTGATGGTATCGCCATAGAAAGCGTAAAAAATATTGTTATCAAAACATCTGGCGGCGATGTAAAAACAGAAGGAATAAATATAGAAGGCAAGGCCAATGCAAGGTACAGTGCAGAAGGCAGTGCCACCACCCAGATACAATCATCCGGGCCAACAATAATTAAGGGGGCTATAGTAAATATAAATTAGCCATGCCAGTTTTTAGGGTTTGTTGTACGGGCTGCAAAGCAATGTGAAGCTGCATTGGCGACGCTCCGTTCAACAGCAATTATCAATGGGGCAAATACATTATTGCGATTTGATAAGATAAAAAGGAACAACAATAAAAACAAGGCAACGCAACCTGAAAGGTAAGGCCCCCCTCAACTACAGGAGAGGGCGGGAGGTGTGGCCAAAATAACAAACAATGCCTTTTGCAGCAAGAATAACAGACATGCATACCTGCCCGATGGTGACCGTGCTGGTACCGCATATTGGCGGGCCAATATTGCCACCGGGCAACGTTACCGTTTTAATCGGAAGCCTGCCTGCAGCAACTATCGGCGATATGCTGGTATGTGCCGGCGGCCCTGATATTATTGTAAAAGGTTCTGCAACGGTTATGATTTGTGGCAAGCCTGCTGCAAGAATGGGCGACATAACTGCCCATGGCGGGGCAATTGTAATTGGCTGCCCAACCGTAAATATAGGAGGATAAATTATGGATAGTACAACAAAAGGTTTTTTAGGTGCCGGGTGGAAATTTCCGGTGCAATTTACCAGGCACATTGGCGGGCAGCCATCTGTACAAATGCTTAAAGGTGAAGAAGACATCCGCAACAGCCTGGAGATTTTGTTTGCCACCAGATCTGGCGAAAGGGTGATGCATACCAGCTATGGCTCAGCTTTGGAAACCTTTCTTTTTGTACCCATTACCAAAAGCACACTAACCTATATGCAGGCCCTCATCAGCAAAGAAATTTTATTTAATGAGCCCCGCATTATTTTAAATGAAGTAGAAATTGAACAATCGGTTGGTGAGGAAGGAAGGTTGGATATTATGATTGACTATACCGTAAACGCCACCAATAACCGGTACAATTATGTGTTTCCATTTTATATAAATGAAGCGACCAATCTTAAAAAGTAAGTTGATAATAAAAATTAAGTGAACAACAGTTAACCATATACATTGAACACCAGCTTAAAAAAATTTAGCATTGTTTTAAAACAGGAAGGTACTTCCCGCCAGGAAAGGTATATGCCTGCATTGCATGAAAGCAGCACCCTGCTTGATAGCCGGCAATTACCAGACATTTTATTGTACATGCGGCAGTATGCAAAAAACCTGCTGTTTATCGATCCTGAAAAAGACGATATTGATTTTGAAGAAAGCTGGGAAGATTTTTTTTCATCAGACCCTGTATTGCTGATTGCAGGCGTGGCCAACTTAGATATAAAAAAGGTAAAGGAAGAATATGACAACCTTAACGGCCGCTTTCAAAATTTTACCAATGTGGCAAGTTTTGCTGAGCTGGTGCAATTTGTATTTGCCCGGTTTCAGGAAATTAACCATTGGTTTAAACTGGCACCTGCAGATAGTATGTTGCACCAGGACCTTTCACTGTACATCAAATCTTACCTGCAAAAAGATATTGACCCCGTAAAAGAAATGTTGCTCTATAGTTTTGATCATGTGGAAGATGACCAGGCAGACAAGAAAAAAAATGCACTTAACCTTAAATATCAAAAAGTACTGCAAGCCTTGCAGGCAATGGATATGGTTTGGAAGCTGGATATAAAAGAAAAGCTTTTATTAAGGGAAAGCCTTTTTACAGGTAACAACGAAATTGAAAAACTAACGGCTGCATCAATACCACTCCGCAAAATATTTGAAACTGTTTTTTATGTTACCCAAAATATTTCACAACGCTCTGCCAAATATTTTGATGAAACCATCGGGCATAAGCAAAACCATAGTCCGCATGTTGCGCTGGTACTAACTTTCATAAAACTCTTTCAATACCAGCAGGCAGAATTAAATAAACTGCCACAGCGTTTATTAAATTTCTATTACCGGGATGTTTTAAAAATTACGCCTAAAAATGCAGTGCCCGATGAGGCTGTTATTGTGATAGAGCTGGCAAAGGGTTTCACATCCTGCCTTGTGCAAAAAGGCACCAAAGTATCTGCCGGTAAAGATAAAAATAACAGGGAGCTGGTGTATGCCGTTTACAAAGATGTTGTTATTAACCAGGCAAAAGTTACCCAGCTCCGTACGGGGTTTATTGACCGGGATGCCACTAACAACATCAGCAATTTTTACACCGCCAACATCACAGCTTTAACGGATGTGCCGGCTGGGCCAACCCTGGCAACCGTAAGGTCCAAAATGTTTGGGGATACATTAACGGCGCCGGCACATATAGGTTTCGCCATTGCAAGCTCACAATTTTTTTTATCAAAAGGCGAAAGAAATGTTGTGGTATCAATAACCTCCCAAGCGGATATCGGGCCGTTGCAAACAGCAGCAACTACACAACTTTCTGATGATTTTGAACCGGGCATTATCAGGCTTTTGCTTACAGGCGAAAAAGGCTGGATTGATAGTGCCGCCACCAACAGTGGTATTCAAATAAACACTTTTAAAAAAATTTCCAGCTCGGTAATAGCATTAAACTTTACGATTTCAATTGCCCAGGAGCAGGCAATAATTGGTTTCGACCCAAAGCTGCATGAAGGCAATTTTAATACCTTTTTTCCGGTAATGAAATGCCTGTTGCAATTTCCAGATGGTAAGCAACCTGCAGCAAATGAAGCTGCTGTTATTTACCAGTTAAATATTTTGCAGCAGTTGCAGGTTACCGAAACAAACATCAGCGTGCAGGCTGGCAACATTGATATTAAAGCCAGTTTTGATGGCGTTCGTGACCTGCTTATTGAAAACGATGAAACGGTCATAAACAGTAAAAAACCATTTTACCCCTTTACACCCATACCTAAAGTAAACACTGCTTTTTACATTGGCTGTAAAGATCTTTTTTATAAAAAAATACAATTACTGTCCATAAATATTGAGTGGTTGCTGCCCGATAATTTCAGGGGCTACTATCAAAAATACCATCCTCCGTACGACTCTAATAAATTTATGGCTTCGTTAAGTTACCTCCAAAAAAATAAGTGGAAAAAGTACAAGGATATTTCCCTCATCGACATCAACACCGGCGACCCCACACTTAGGGCAATAAAAATAAACTTTGAAAAAAGCAGTGCTGATGATGGCTTGCAGGACGATAACATTCCCTCGTTCGACAACACAAAAAAGAACGGCACACTTCAGTTAAAACTTGGCTATCCGGATTTTGGCCACAGCGTTTATCCCCAGTTAATTACGGCCGCGGTAATGGATAAAGCAAAGGCTGGCAATGTTGATTATTATAAACTGGTAAAGAAAAGATTGCACGATGACATCTTTACAATTGAACTGCCGCCGGACCTTAACCAGCGCAACGGGCCATTAAAAGTAGTGTACGATATCCTTGCCAACCTTAAAGATGATGCACAGGCAAGGGCCATGCTGATAAATGCTTTAAGCGATATCATCAGCAGAAATAATGATACACTGGAAGTTACCAAAAAACCGGAGCAGCAGGCAGGCATAGCAGAAGACCGGAACAGTGAAGTGATTGTGCATGACCAGAATTTCATTGAACGCATGTTGCGGATTTTTAGAAAAACAAATATTGCGGGTGAAGGTGTACACAATGATAAAGACAAACAAGGGGTGGATGATATTGCAGCAAATATTGAAGGTGATATTTATGATGTGGCCGATTTTATATTGCCCTCAAAAAATGAAATGAACAACCTTATTATTACCGAGGTAAATAAAAATATTAACCAAACTGTTGCCAACGCTGTCGTGCTTATACTTGGTGCAAGAGAAGAAACAAAAGCAGTTGACCCGGAACGCACAGCCAAAATATTAACGGAAGAATTTGGCAAGGCCCGTAAAGTAATCAATGATATGATTGCGAAAAAAATTGCCACCTCTTTATCGGCCAGCGAAATACCGCCGCCGCCATACGCCCCGATAATTAATACCATTTCCATAAATTATCAATCATCAAAGGACATGGCCCGAAAGGATGGTGATAAGATGTACCATCTTACCATGGCCGGCAGCATTGCAGAAACAAGCCTGTGGAATGATGAAAATGGCAACACCGCAAACAACACCCTTCTTACCACAAACAACCTTTTACCGCAACCGCTGAGTGCCAAAAAAAATGAAAAGCAATTGTATATGCAGGGCATGTTGTTTATTGGTATAGCAAGCCTTTTGCCCAATCAAAATATAAGCCTGTTGTTTCAAATGGCAGAAGGAACGAAGGGTAACGATAGCGCTCCACCTACACTGTTTTGGTTTTATTTACGGGATAATGAATGGGTACAACTGCCGGACAAAAGCATTATTTCTGACAGCACTTATAACCTGCAAGGCAGCGGTATTATGGAGTTTGCGCTGCCTGCCGATGCAACAAATACCAACACCTTTTTTAACACTGCCAACCTGTTTTGGTTGTGTGCGGCCGTTGCTGAAAACCCAAATGCTTTTCCTTTTTTAACGGATGTAAAGGCACAGGCTGCGGTTGTTGTTTTTGAAGGTGCAGGGCATAACCCCCAACACCTGGCATTGCCATTGCCGGCCGGGCAAATAAATAAGTTGGTGGATGACCTTCCTAAAATTAAAAAAATTGTTCAGCCCGTTCCCTCTTTTAATGGCAGGCCTGCGGAGGCCGGTGCAGACTATTTTATAAGGGTAAGCGAAAGGTTGCGGCATAAAGAAAGGGCCATTAATAACTGGGATTATGAGCGCCTTGTGCTGGAAGCTTTTCCGGTTATCTTTAAAATTAAATGCCTTAATAATTATTGCAATGGCCACTTTGCAACAGGCCACGTAACGGTGGTGCCTATCCCCGATCTTCAAAATAAAAGTTATAGCGGCAGTAATATATTGGTGCCAAAAACAAACTATACAGACCTTAAAAGAATTGAAACATTTTTAAGTGCAAGGTCATCGCCTTTTGTTTGTGTACATGCCATAAACCCTAAACCTGAATATGTACAAATTAAATGCAAAGTAAAATTGTATACTGGTGTTGACAGGGGCTTTTATCTTAAAAAACTACATGATGACGTGACCGACTTCTTAACGCCATGGTCCACGGGTACGGATAAACTTTCTTTTTCTGGTAAAGTATATGCCTCGTCCATTATTACTTTTATTGATAAGCGGGAGTATGTGGATTATGTTACCGAACTGGTAATGTTTCAATATACCGAAAAGGAAAACGGGCAGAGGGATTTTGTTTTTAATAAAGATAAACTTGCCTCGCTGGTTGAAACAGAATTGACAACGGACCATTCAATTTTAGTATCGGCACCAACGCACCAGATAGAACTTGTTGATTAAACCAACCCGTAAAGGAACAACGAAAAACAAAGTAACAAACATGGCTGAACCAGTAACCATAAACAGGGATAATGCACTTGACGCAGCACAGGATTTTAACTTTTTAAGAAAGGAGGGCATAAAGTATATTGAAGGGCTTGCAGGAAAAGTTTGGACAGATTATAACACCCATGACCCCGGCATTACATTGCTTGAAGCGATATGTTATGCACTAACAGACCTTGGCTACCGCACTGCTTTCAACATAGAAGATATTATGGCACCTGCCGCAAGATCAATGGCTGCAAAGTGGGGCAAAATATTTTATACCGCAAGGGAAGTGTTGCCTTGTAACCCACTTACCATTACCGATTACCGCAAACTTGTTATAGACACCGAAGGCGTAAGAAATGCATGGATAGAAATAAGTGATGAGTATGAATTGCCCATGTACCTGCAGCAGCAGCAACAAGAGGATAAGGTGAACTATGCGCTTACATACGATTATAAAAAAGGAGATGATATCATCCGTTTACGGGGCTTGTACAAAGTGTTTGTTGAATATGAGGAAGAGACCGGTAAAGCAGGCAGGGAGGCAGATGTGGCAAAGGTGATCTGGGAAAAATTGCATTTTCACCGCAACCTTACCGAAGACTTTATTACTGTATCGCCTGTTGAGTATGAAGCTTTTCCTATTGAAGCCATCATACAGGTAAGTGAAGGTTCGGATGCGGAGATGATCAATGCAAAAATTTATAAAGTGGTGCATGATTTTTTTTCTCCCGCCATCAATTTTTACAGCCTGGAAGAAATGCTGCAAAAAGGTATATCACCAGAAGAAATTTTTGAAGGCCCTGTTTTAAATTATGGTTTTATAGACCCGGAAGAATTGATAAAGACGGAGCGTTTTAAAAACATCCATCTTTCAGATATCATCAATATTGTATCCGGTATAGAGGGTGTTATCGCCATAAAAAAATTTGTTTTCCAGGTAAATGCACAGTTGCCGTTCTCCAATTTTACGGAATGGATAAACAGCGTAAAAGACAAGCAAAAAACCCCAAGGCTCGATATACAAAATTCATCCATTACATTCGAAAGAAGCGGCGACAGGAACCGCAACGATAACAGGCAGGTAAATAAAGAAAGGGTAAGCGCTATGTATTCTTTTATGGAACAGGATAATTTTCGCAACCGTTTAAAGGGGGCCGGTAAAGACATAGCTGTGCCGCAAGGCGAGTTTATGGATATTGCTGCTTACTACCCTTTTCAAAAAGACCTGCCCGCTGTGTATGGCATGGAAGAGACCTTTATTAAAAATAACCATATTGATGAGAGCTGCATAGCTACTGCCCTGCAGGAAATTATTGCTGAAAAAGCTGGCCTTAATGCAGCAACGCTGATAACTATTTTGCTAACCGTAGATAAACACAGGCAGCAAATTGAAACACTTGCAGAAGAACTTATAACAACAAACGGGGTTAATACCATTATTGTAAAAACCATTATTGACCATGTTTGGGCAGATAATGAAAATGATAGTGCAATAAAAAAAACGCTCCGGCAATTATTGCCAAATGCAGGCAACCTTCACGAAAAAAAAGCCCTGTACAACTATGTTGAGCATGCGCCACAACCGATAGCCCCATCTGAAAAAAGTATAACCTTAAACCATCTAGCCCAAACCTATTTACACAAAAGCCTTGTAAAAATTAAAACCGAAGGTGATGTGGATAAGCTTGGTTCGTTGTATACAAAATATTTGCTGGGGCAACTGGATAAGCGCAAAAAACTTGCATTACAGTTACGGGGTTTTTTAATGGTGATGGAGCAGATGATGGCAGATTACCTTTCGCAATTGTCGCATGCAAGGGAAATATTTTCTTTTGATGAAAAGGTAACGCAAGTTTTTTATCCGCAGTTGGTGGATGAGGTAAATGACATGGAAACTTTGTTCATTGACTTTGAACACTTCAAAAAACTGCAGCTCCAAATGTTGGAAACACAGGGTGCTTTTACAGATAAGCGCAACAATATGCTGGACCATCTGATGGCGAGGTTTGGAGAATCCATGGATAAATATGGTTTTTTTATGCGGCAGTTTGAAGGCAAAGATGCTGCACCAAGATTGGTGGAGGACAAGGCGGCCCTTTTATCAGATTATGTGCAGATAAGCGGCTATCGCAACAAAGGTTATAACTATACAGATGGGCAACAAAACTGGAACAGCAATAATGTTGAAGGGCTAAAAAAACGTATTTGCAGGTTGCTGGGCATACACAATTACAACCGGGAAAAAATTGCACCAACAAGCCTGCGTATTGAAAAAATAAAACTTGACAACGATGTAGAAAGGTATGTTATAAAATTATCCGGCCTGGAAGATGAGCGGCATGCATTGTTGAAAAGCAACGAGTTTGAATTTGAAAATGAGGCGATTAATACCCTTACCTATTTGCTGGAGCAGGCTGCTGACCGTACACTGTATAAAGAAGAAGGCAACGGCGATAAATGGCATTTTGTAATAACCCGAATTACCGAAGAAAATATACCTGAAACTGTTGCCCACAGCAGGCATTACAAAACTGCCAAAGAGCGGGACAATGCATTGGAAACTGTATTGGGCATGTTCCGTTCTTTTACTGAAGCAGAAAATTTTCATATGCTGGAGCATATTCTTTTGAGGCCAAAAATTGGTGCAAGGCAAACGGGTGGTGGTAAAGAAGAAGTACTGCTGTTGCCTGCCGAAAATGTACCTGATAAAGTGCAGCAAAAAAATACCCTGGTGCAGGATAGCCCTTACCAATTTAAAATTATACAAACAAAGGACCTGCAGTTGAATAAAGGTTTCTGGACGTTAAGCCTGATGAAAAATGGTACTGAACTTTTAAAGGTGAACGAAAATTTTATTTTTTATAAACACCTTACCCGCCGCATGGTACATATACAACAGGCGGGCAGCAGTGCGGCCAATTATACAACAGGGCAAACCGTTGATGGCTACAACACTTTTAAAATATTTTCCGGAACAACATTGCTTGCCGAAAGCAATAAAAATTATAAAAATGCTGCGGATGCAGAACAGGAAGTGGCTGCACTGATATCCTATTTTTCTTACGGGGGGCAGGGCATTAACAGCATCGGCGGCGATGACAGCCCGGCCTTGTATGCAGACCCTTATTCTCTTCAGTTGTCTATAATTTTTCCTTCCTGGCAGCGGCGGTTTCGCAACCCTACGTTCAGGCATTTGCTGGAAAAAACGGTTTACCTGGAAACCCCTTCCCATATCTATGCGCATGTTTACTGGGCAGACCATAATCAAATGCGGGAGTTTGATGAAGCATATGAAGTATGGACAAAAGAAATGGCAGTAAGTGAAATACCTGCAACAGATATCGTCAACAACCTTATTACAGTACTCAACAAATTAAAAAGCTAAGTACAGATGTTTACAGATATCATCAACAAGCAAACATTTGAAATAAGCTGCGGCAGCGAAGCGGTTGCAAAGCAGGTGCAGCATGATATTGAAGGGTATGCAGTACCCGGTTTTAATAAGGTGATGGCGGATGTTTTTTTAACCTACCATAGTGCCGGCAGCATAAAAATAGACCGGCTTGAAATTGACCTTGGCATTATAACCGCCCGGCAAATAAACAGCGCTTCCTTAATAGAATATTTTAAAAAATTACTTGAAAAGGAAATGCGCAGCACGCAAGCGCCTGTTGTAAACGTATTGTGCAACATGGGTAAACAACAGCATGAAGAGCTGCATACCGCTAATGAGATTGAACTGCTTGAAAGTATAATTACCAGGGGCGACGTGCCCTGGTGGGCTGATAAAAGCAACGCTATAAATGTTGATGCTGCAATAAAAAATGTTTTGGCAATACAACCAGCGGCATTACAAGAATTACTGTTACGCTATAAAAAAACACCCCTCTTGCTAAAACGGCTTTACGAAAATATAAAGCCATCTACCGCATTTAAGATACAGCAGCTTATGCCTGCTGAAACTTTTATTACAGATGAACTGTTGGGTAAAATCTTTTTAAAGAGTGGCAAAAAAACTTATGCAGAAAAGATTTTACGGGATATAAAATCGGTTCGTAAAAAAGCTGCTTTATCGATTGGAAGCAGCCAGCAGATATTTTTGGCAGAAAAATTATATACTTATTTAATTGACGGGAATGTGGGGACAAAGCAATCCGTAATAGATAAATTGCTGGAACGGTCTCCTGTCTTTTATCACTTTTTAAAAACAAAAACGCTTGAAAAAGTCAGCCGTTTATCTGCCAAAAAAAAGATACTTAAAGCCCTGCACCAGTTAACTGTTTTTGAAACAACGGTACTGCTGTTTGAACTAAATAATTATAGCAAAAAAAATAGTATTGCTCCGCAAGAGGCGAAACCTTCAGCCGCAAAAACCAGCAGCGTTGAAGCATCCCAAATATCATTGGTACCATCAATAACCGGTGAAGAGAAACGCTCGGGTGAAGCAGCCAATGCTAAAGAAATAATACCAAATGAACAGGATAGCGTTGCCCATCCAACCTTACCAACTAACGCCGATAAGGTTGATACCATTCAACATTCCCTGGAAGGCAATCATGGCGATGCTAACACCAACCCAGCTAAAGAAGTTACAAACCTAAACCTTGTTGAAAAAATTGAAAGTGCACAAGTGAACCAATTAAAACCCCGTAAGCTCAGGAATAAGGAACAGCAAATAAATGGCATCAAAAACCTTACTGAACAACTTGATTGGTTACCTGAAACCAGGGATGCTACTGATAAAAGCAACGGGCCTTTTGCAACACAACAGCGGGAGCAACTGATTGCCTTGCTGCAAAAAAAACTTCAAGCCGCAGACCCTGGCATTGTTAATTATATCCGGCAGTTAAGTGCCGAAGGGCTGCATGAACTGGCTTTACTTGTCAGCAAAACAGCAGCATCAAGAACATCAGAAAAAAGCAATATTGCCCTGTTTTTAAAACTGCCGGTTTTGTTACAGCAAAAGGTGTTACAACTATTTGCTGCTATTCCTTTTAAGGAACCGGCACGTTTAAAAAAAATGCAACCCACACCATTCATTCCCGGTGCAACCACATTTACGGCCGCAACGGGTGATGTACAATACAATCCTTCACCTTACTTTTTATCTGTTGTACAACAATTAAAACCGGTAGAAATTGAAGCAGTAACCACTTTTTTAAATGCCCGAAAAAATGATATTGCCCAACAACAAAAAGTGGCTAAGCCCCTGGTACAAAAACTTGCGCAACAAGATTTGATGGTGCTGCATTATATAGCCGGGTTACCGCCCGCTACCCTTATAAAACTGCAGCAAACCTTTGGCAGCAAAGGTTTGCCCCAAGACAATCCGGAAACAAACATCCATGAACAAAACGGGCAAAATATTTATATCGAAAATGCCGGGCTATGCCTGATAGCTGTTTACCTGCCTGCAATTTTTAAAGCACTTGGTTATACAAAAGAAGGCAAATTTAAGAACAGCCGTTCGGTAATAAGGGCTGTGTTCCTGCTGCAATATATCGCAACCGGCAGCACCGCCAGGCCGGAGTATCTTTTACAATTCAACAAACTGCTTTGTGGCGTAAACCCGGCGGATGTGGCCATAGATACCATCCGGCTAAGCAAAAAAGAAAAGCAGGAAGCCGATGATTTAATTAAGGCTGTTATTAAAAATTGGGGCCGGCTTAAAAATACTTCTGCAGAAGGTTTCAGGGGATCGTTCCTGCTGCGAAAAGGCATACTTACAAAAACAGAACAGGGATGGTTACTAAGGGTTGAAAAGAAAGGCTTTGATGTATTACTTGATGGCATACCATGGGGCTTTAGCCTTATTAAATTATCATGGATGCAAACCATAATAGCGGTGGAATGGTAAGCTATACAAAAAGAATAAAGTACTTGAAAAATTAAAAAAGATGATGATAAAATATCCTGTAAAAAGCCTGAGCGTTGTAACCCATAATAATTATTTAAAAGTGTAATGCTATGCCTAATTCCAGCAGAGAAAGAATAGTTTGGGTTTGCCAAACATGGAAAGATCAGCCGCATCTTTTCCCGGAGAAACATGTTTTTACAGAAGGTACAGATGATGGCTTTTGTCCAAAGGAACCGAAGTACCATGGTATTTTACTTCCGGAGAAAGAAGCCCCGGAATTGAATGTTTCCATCACCTATCCTGCAAGAAATAACCAGGAGTTTGAAGAAGGCAACAACATCACAATTTCTGCAGAAGTATACCCCGATAGTGATGTTAACCGGGTGGAATTTTTTGTAGATGATTATAAAATTGGGGAAGACCTTGCACCGCCTTTCACCTTTACCTACTATGCCGTAAAAGGCACCCACGCTGTGTTTGCAAAAGTGCATACCAATCAAAATAAAGAGGCGGTATCTGCCAAAGTTAATATTATCGTAACCGGCGTATCTGTACCGGAAATTGGCCTTTCGGTAATTATGATGGATGCCTCTGCATCCATGACAGACCTTGTTTACGAAGGCAGCCCTATTACTAAAATGAAACTGGTAGCCATCACTGCTGCATCAGGGATTTTTGACCTTGACAGGATGCAGAACAACCCCTATGCGCTTGTTGCAGCATTTAAATTTGATGACCGGCTGGAGCTGATGTTTATGGATACTGTTGCTAACCTTATAAGCCGTTTCAATAAAGATGTAACACAGTTTGCCAATTACATTTATGATGAACTGATGAAGATGCAGCAGGGCACAGACATTAACCAAGCCCTTTCTTATGCCCATTCTTTTGTAGATAAATTTTTAAAGAAACAGCTCAATGAACTTCCTGTAAAAAAATACAGGGTAATGATGCAGCGGATATTGAAGTATGGTTCAGCAGATGCGATATCTATCCCTAACGTAAGGGTTTTAATTTATACAGATGGCATGCAGTTCGACAGCAACGGTGGCAAAATTTTAAGACGCAACCCTTTTACGCAATACCCACAGGATGGCCTTAACCATGATATAGTGATAGGTGCTTTTTTTGGACAGGAAAATGATGACGGCTGCAAAGAATTAAAAGGGCTTTTAAGTAAATGCCCCATACATGATGAGCCGCAGTTTTTTTTGTTTGATAACCCTGCAAAAATTGGCAACCTTAAATATTTGTTCAGGATGGCTTCGGGGGCAAGTGGCTTTTGCCCTAAGTGCCTTGAAAAAGAAATGTTCAGATAATATAAGTGGGTTTAAATGTACCAGTACAACCAAAGTAAAAGTGTATGCTTAAAAAAATATCCGTCATTTGTATTTGGCTGCTTTATTTAAATAACGCAACGGCGCAACAAAATGTATATGCTGAAAAGCTTATGGGCAGTATTAAAAAAATGGCGGCCGCTATCAACAGCGATTCCACTATTTCAAGCTCCTGTAAAAAAAATGTTGTTGCTTTTTCGAAAGTTATGCCACCACAAAGTAAAACTGGCCTAACGGAAAATGCCGCTAAACAACTGGTAAAAAGCAGCCAGTCTTTTACCAATTCCATTACCGATAATTACCTGCAAAAATGCGATAGCAAATTACTGTCGGCGCTCTTGGATTCAGCCAAACAACTGATAACAATATTGGATAAACTTACTGCCGATACCAGTGATGTACACATCCAATTTGCCAACAGCAATATTGAAGGCCACACCAAATGGCAGGTAAAAATAGGCCTGGCCACAACTGTAATAAACCATCTTGAATTAAAGGACAGTATGGATAAGATACAGGCGCAGCTTTATCTTGGTACAACTAATCCTGTAAAAGTTTCGTCTAACCAAATTGAATTTAATGACAGTATTTTTAAAGTAAGCCCAAGCCAGGGCAGCATAGTCACCTTTTATATAAGTAACAATAAAGCCGTTTTACCGGGCACCGGTTTAACATCAAATAAAAATGCGACACCGCAAAATGCTTCCAATTTTTCCGGCTATGTGCTGCCCGTTTTGTTGGCCATTTTATTTCTTTTACTTGCTGTCGCTATTGTTTTTTATACAAGTTTTCATAAAAAATTAGGTTTAATCATTAACGGCGTAAACAACTTTTCTTATCCACCGGCACCGGCACCCATGCAGGAAATATTAAGCAACCCTGCACCGGTAACTACAGCTACCACCCCGGTAATTTTACCGGGGGCAGAAGCCGAAGTTGTATTACCAATAATTTCATCACAAACAGATAACCTGTTAACCTGCGAAATAATGATGACGGCCGGCCCCCGTAAAAAACCCTTAAGCGAACCTGATAGCGACAGGGACCTTGGAGAAGATGTATGTGGTTGTATCACCTCTTTCCAGGAAATATTTATGTGGTTGCTTGATGGTACATCAGACGATGATAGCTGGAAAGACCCTGAAACAAAAAGGGAATACTTTTCAAGCCGGTTGCTGGCACAATCCGTAGGCAATGTGTTACGTAAAAATTGTATCATTAATAATACCTCCACCCTGGAAGCCTTGATGGCACAGGCTATCAGCGAAGTTAAAGTAAAGTGGCTGCAGGTAATAGGCCAGCTTCCGGCACAGGAAAAATTACACCTTACCAACAGGATTGAAAATAAAATATTTCCACATTGCTCCACTACCGCACTTGTTGCACACCTTAAAAGTAATGGCAATATTGCTGCCTGCCGCACAGGGGATTCGCAACTATTGCTTTTTAAAAATGATAATGAAAATGGGATAAGCTATGTTGATGCTGCCACTGCCGGCAAAAGTGAACAAGGTGCCGACCGGCTTTTTTTCAGGTTGCAGTTAGATGAAAAACAACAGTTTCAAATTGTATCTAACCAGCCGGTGTATGACATTGTTGAAGAAAAAAATATCTGTAACGCCATTGCTTTTTCTGATGGCATTGGTATGGCTACAGAACTTTTATTGAAGGAACAGTTCAGCAACAATCCGCACCAGGTAAGGGAAGAAATAAGTTATCAGTTGCAGGCTACCGGCGACGATAAAACGATTTGCTTTATTGAAAGACAATTTACAAATGAGTTAACACCTACAACTACCTGACATGGAAATAAGGATAAAAGAAAAAGGGTACGGCTATGTTTCAGATTTTCCTGACGGATGGAAATTTTCCAGGGGCGATTATTTTAAATTCCCTGTGCCTATTGGCGCCAGCAACTGCTTTATTAAAAGGTTTGAGCAAAACACCGCCAACATAACCGGATGGAATTTATTAAACGCCTTAAGCGAAAAGTTTGAACCTAATCTTGCCAGGGTTTTTGGCATTGGTAAGGCAACTGAAAATAACCAAACCGTGCATTATGTGTTCTTTGAATTTATACAAGGCAAAACCATTCATGAGCTGGTGGCAAAAAAAATTAAGTTCGATTTGGGCCGCTTTACCGATCATCTTTTTAATGCTTTGCAAACCTTACAAAAGAGGGGGCATTGGTTTCCTGATTTTTTTGAAAAAAATATATTTGCTGCTAATGACGGACGCTTTTTATTGATTGACCTTGACAGTGCCCAACCGTTAATTGACAAGCCTGATAATGAGATGTGGGGCTGCAAAGATTATTGGGCATTGGTATTTAATTATTACAGTAAAGTGTTGCACCTTGGCAAGGTGCAGCCGCAGCATTTTAACGGGGCTTCGTTCAATTACCTGCATGCTGTTTTTTTAGTGTTGCGCCTAAAAATATTTTATGCAGATGATGAAATGGAATATGATGCTGTTCCTCTTTTTAACCATCTGCCTGCTTATTTAGATGCGGCTTCGCCTGAATGTAAAACCATCTTTAACAACGTTTATAAAAGCAGTGCTACCCCGTTAAGTGATGATGAAATTGCCAACATAAAAACATTCATCCATCAAACAATCCTTAGCACTGGTGCACCTTTCATCAAACCCCAAAATGACAACACAGATTCTACAGGTACCGATGGCAGCAGTTTAAAAAACACTGTAAGCTTTACCGTAACAAACTACCTGGCCAAAGATGGTGATTTATTTACGGTAGCAAGCGGCAGTACATTTACACTTGAATGGGTTGTTGAGAACAGCGTTGAAATAACATTGTATAAAAATGGCAGCCTGCTGCAAAAATTTGACGGTAACCAAAACAGCATAGTGCTTAATGAGAAAGTGTATGACGGGCAAGCAAAAAAAATTGAGTATCGCCTGCTGTCAGGCACCGGTATTGAAAAGACAGAAAAAACACTGGTTGTGCAAATTGTACAAGGCAGCTTAAACCCTGTTATCAGCAGTTTTTCATTAACCGGTTTTACTGAAAAAAATGGTACAGATTATACTGTTGAAACAGGCAAAATGTTTACGCTGCACTGGGATGTGCAGCATGCACAAAAAATGGAGTTGTTAAGAAACGATCAACTGCTTGCCGAAGTAAATCAAACCAGCAAGGGCTATGATGTAAAAGAAGACAGCTATGACGGAAAGGAGAAGTGGGTTGAGTTTGCGTTGGTCGCTTATAAAGAAACAACGGCAATTGAGATGGCAGAAAAAACGATATTAAGGGTTAAGGCTGTTGCGGCACAAATGAAACAGCCTGAAATTACAAACCCTCCTGTTATCAGCTTATTTAAAACAAGCCATAACGTTTTACGCAACGGGGGCAGTTACAGTTTAAAATGGGTAGTGCAAAACGCAACAAGCATGGGATTGTATAGAAATGGCATGCTGTATAAAAACTTTGAAAATAACGAAACCAGTCTTGAAGAAAATGAAAAGTACGAGGGTGCCGTAAAACATTTCAGGTATAGTCTTTATGCGGCCAATAGTGCCGGGCAGGTAAAAAGCAAAACGGCAGATGTGTTTATTAAACCTGCCATCAATTTTTTAAAGATAGCCTTGTTTTTACTTTTAGCAGGTGTTGTTGGCGCAGGGGTTTATTTCTTGCTGCCTGTTTTAAAACATAAAAAACCAATCATTTTTAACAGCCCATCTGCTACTGCAATAAAAGCGGGGGATACCATATCTTTTACGGGAAAAAATATTGCTGCAAATGATACTGGCATTGTGGTTAGGTTCAACCGGCACAGGGGGAATATAATCTCTATTTTAAAAGATAGCATAACCGTGGAAGTACCCACATTGGATAGTGGTACAACTGAAGTAAACATCGATGCTTTAAAAGGAAACAAGGTTTATCCCTTAGCCACGCATATGCCTTACCATACAAAAGAAAATGTATCTGAGCCAGTGTTGTTTCCTATTGCAAAGGCCATTTTTACACAGGGTGAATTAATAACCATCACCGGTCAAAACTTACCTGTTGATAAAACGATTGCCCTTTTTTTTAATCAAACAGCGGCTAAAATAATTTCACAAACATCTACCGGCATTGTTGCCCAGGTGCCTGATTTAAAAGAGAAAACAGTAACGGTGTTTGCCCGTGGCAGCACCGGCGATATACAGCTTGCCCAATCGGTACCGTATCAAAAAAGTGAAGGGCTGGTTGTAGAAACGGCTTTTTTTCCGATAAGCCAGCATGCTGTCAGCGAAGGCGATATCATTAATATACCTGGCAACAACCTGCCACGGGATAAGGGTAATGTGGTTGTTAAGTTTAATAATATACAGGCTTCGGTAATACAATTAACAGCCAGGAATATAAAGGTGCAGGTACCTTCTTTACCAAAAGAAACAGGGTTTATCAATATAAGTATAATGGCAGGTAAGCAGGTATTTAGTGTCGGGCAACACATCAGTTACCAGGCAATGCAAACAGCCATATTTTTAAACACCCAATCAAAAACGACAGAGGGTCAAAACCTTTATATCTCCGGTAAAAACATACCAACAGGTAATGGCATTGTGGAGGTTTTCTTTAACAATACCAAAGCAAGGATAGTTGATCAGACTTCAACATTGGTGCAGGTTCAGGTGCCCTCCTTACCGCCGGGCACAACACAGGTAGATGTTTCGGTAAAGGCAAATGGAAAAGAATATATGGTATCTAAAAACATGCAGTTTCAGGCGCTTAAAACGTATATCAACCTTTGTGATGCTGTTTCTTTTTCTTTAAATTATTACCGTACCGGCGTTTTAAAACTCGGCAATAAACATGTGGACCTTGCCATTAAAAACAATGGCAAATACCTTATCGATAATGTACTGGTAACGGTAACGTATACCCAAAAAAATGGAGATATACAAACGGAAGAATTAAGCTTTAACGATATTCAGCCCGGTGCCGCAATAAACCAAAGATCTAAAAAAGACATCAAAGATGCTGAGGTTAAATACCAGGTAAAAACGATTACTTCAAAAGAGTTTGGGGTGCAAAAATGCAAGTAGGTATTTGGCCTGAGAGTAAATAATTCAATCAGGTAAAGGGGATATGCAAAAATCAGGTCTGTTAGATTTACATATTGGCCTCCGTTTATTTAAAATATCCAACCAGATAAAAACTTTGTACATAGCAATTCTGTAAATTATGTAAATGGCTTAAAAATTGAACTGTTGTCATTAAACAGAATGACATGAACAA
The DNA here is from genome assembly GCA_965249755.1 of Ferruginibacter sp. Lineage (GTDB taxonomy): Bacteria > Bacteroidota > Bacteroidia > Chitinophagales > Chitinophagaceae > Ferruginibacter. Next base: position 3,350,728 of record CBDFMT010000004.1, on the reverse strand, counting down.
TGCTATAGCCAAAAAGCCATCTATTTTATTAATAGATGATGATGAAGACCTGTTGAAACTGATGAGCAAGAAGCTCACGAAAGAAGGATGTGCGGTTAATATTTCTCAAAACGGGGAGAAAGTTAGTGAGATTATTGAAGCCCAACAACCTGATTGCATACTGCTTGACATTCATATGGATGGCGTTAATGGAAGTGATATATGCAAAAGGCTTAAGAGCCAGGAACATACCCGTAACATACCTGTATTGCTTTTATCAGCTAACCATAACATCGAAAAAATTGCAGCAATTTGTGGTGCAGATGGCCATATAGAGAAGCCGCTTAACATTTCACTGTTTGCCCAAAAAATTAAAGACGTACTTAAACTGAGGTATACACTTTAAAGCGATACTTTATTGCAGATGGATTTTACTGCACGTTTATTTTTTTATTGCCACTTTGCATTTTTAATGGACAGACTTTTTGTACCTTAATATCAAATTTGATCCATGCGGACAGTAATTACATCTTTGCTCCTTCTTTTAATATTCTCTGCAAAAGCACAAATGTATATGCCTGCATCCCTGTTTGGTTTTCAGCATAACCTTACACTTCAGCCTGATAAAATTGCAGCTAATAAAAAATGGCAATTGTACAGATACAGCGGCTTAACAACCGGGTTTTCTTTTTTCAATGGTGGCAGTGCTGCTGTATTTAGTGTTCCATTTGGTATCCAACTCAACAGGCAGCTTAGCAATAACTGGATAGCCTTTGCCAATGTAAATGCGGCACCATCCTTTATTAATTTCAACCATTCCTTTGTAAACAATAATTTTAGCAAGACCGGTATTAATAATTTTACACAAGGCAGTAATTTCAATATTTATTCTTCTGCTTCCATGGGTTTAATGTATATCAACAACGATAAAACTTTTTCTATCTCCGGCAGCATCAGCGTGGAAAGAACTGGCAATCCGCTATTGCCCGCTTTTCAATCTTACACACCTGCAACCATACCTGCCCGCTTAACCAACAAATATTAAATCCCTTCAGGTAGCTACTCAATCTTAATCTTGCCTAACAACATCATTTTACGTAAATAAAAAATGCCCTTAGGGTTATAAGGACATTTAAAGATTTTATGCAATCGTTGTTATACGGTACCTCTTCTCACCAATTTTAAAATAATCATTATAACCGCTATTACTAAAAGCACGTGGATGATACCGCCTGTATAGTATCCTCCTAAAAAAGAAATTGCCCAAATAATTACCAGCACTACGGCTACAAGATATAAAAGATTGCCCATGATAATTTGTTTTAAAGATTAATAATGAATATAGTTATATAAATATCCTGCCAGATATTTTAACATATCTCAAACATGTTCTTTGCAAATAAATCTGTACAGTTTTGAACTTTACGGGGATTATTATCTACGTACTTTAAACAGTGGGTAGCTAAAAAGATAACCAGTTTTGGTTGCGATTTTTAAAATAAATACCATTGCAAATTAATTCATCAATCAGCATCGGTAATAATAATGAGCAACCCACAAACCAATCCATTGCCTAATTCTGCGGGCAGGGTATTATTGGCAAGCCTTGCAGGTACAACAATAGAGTTTTTTGATTTTTATATTTATGCTACCGCTTCTGTGTTGGTCTTTCCCAAATTGTTTTTTCCATCGGCAGATGCAACTACAGGCACCTTGCAATCCCTGGCAACTTTTGCGCTTGCTTTTTTTGCAAGGCCTATAGGTGCTGCTTTGTTTGGTCATTTTGGTGACCGTATTGGGCGCAAGGCTACATTGGTAGCTGCCCTTATGACGATGGGCTGTGCTACGGTAATTATAGGCCTGCTCCCTACTTACCAATCCATTGGCATTGCAGCACCTATAATGCTTGCATTGCTGCGTTTTGCACAAGGCCTTGGTTTGGGTGGTGAGTGGGGCGGTGCTGTTTTGCTGGCCACCGAAAATGCCCCCGAAGGAAAAAAGGCATGGTACGGTATGTTTCCTCAATTGGGTGCGCCCATTGGTTTTTTATTTTCAACAGCACTGTTTCTTTTGCTGGGTAATATTATGAAAGATGAACAGTTTTTTAATTATGGCTGGCGCATACCATTTATTGCCAGTGCATTATTGGTTTGGGTTGGTTTATACGTGCGGCTTAAATTGGTGGAAACCCCTGACTTTTTAAAAATTATTGAGAAGAATGAAAGGGTAAGTCTGCCCATTAAAGATGTACTGGGCAAACATGCAAAGGTGCTGGTGTTGGGTACGCTTGCTTCCATCACGGTATTTTTATTGTTTTATTTAATGACGGTTTTTACCTTAAGCTGGGGTACCACAAAACTTAACTATGGCCACAGTAATTTTTTAATTGCGCAGATGGTTTCCATGTTATTTTTTGCAGGTGGTATTGTGTTATCCGCAGTTTTTGCAGACCGGTACGGCCGAAATAAAATCTTAACCATTGCTGCCTTTGTTGTGTTGGTTTTTGGTTTGTTTTTCTCTCATGTATTTGTTGCCGGGCACCTGGGTTTGCTGATTTCTTTTTTAAGTTTTGGAATGTTTTTGATGGGCATTTCTTATGGGCCAATAGGTACTGCCCTTGCTGAAATATTTCCTGCGGAAGTGAGGTATACCGGGGCCTCGCTGGCTTTTACCCTTGCTGGTATTTTAGGTGCATCGTTAACGCCTTATCTGGCTACCCGCCTTGCCAACAGTTATGGCCTTGCCTATGTGGGTTACTATCTTTCAGCGGCTGCAGTATTAACTTTAGCAGCATTGTTGCTTGCCAAAAAAGCAATGAAGGGATAAATTTTTGTTTGTGCTTTTTACTTTTTTAACCTGTTCTATATGTTGAAAAAATTAGTTGCCCTTACTTTTTACAGTTTTCATTCTAATGATCTCCGATGCGTATCTTTTTCAACTTAACGATACCACGGACCGCATTGATCATTTTGGTATTTCACTAAACCGGCGTGAATACAATATCCCTTATCTGTATACCAAAAATGGGCTCAGGCTTGCCATGCCCGAAAAGGATTATGGGTACACTGCTGATTGCAAACTTATCGTTAGGCGGGGCCTGGTGTTTAGGGTGCCTGAAACTGTAGCTATCGAATTTGAAGGAAAATATACAAGCTATGGTGTTAGTGTTATGAACCGCACCGAAGGTGGCACCGTGATAGTTGTGATGGATTGTATTCTAATGCTCACCTTTCTTTATTATCTACTGTATAAAAAAACCGTAAACTGGCGGGTGTACCTTGCATTTATTTTCATTTTTATTTTCATTCTTTTCGAATTAATCTTAACGAATTGAGTTAAGGATGCCGATCTTGGGCTTTCTCAAAAACGTCTTAATTTCTGCCTGCAATCAGAAACTTATTGAACCTCAGGAAATAACCCATAACAGGGTTGTTGCATCAAAAATTCTTTATCCACATTTGTACAATAAACGCCCGGGTGGCGTAGTTTAACGTGAAGAATATTTTGTTGTCCCATCGGTTTTACATCCTATCAAACATCATATAAAATGAGAAGAACCAATGCTTCAGCCTTTATTGCAGCAGTTGTATTTTGCTGCTGTTGTACATCTTGCAGCTCTTCTAAAAAAATCACCATCCATGCAAAAAATACGGATGAGATCATCATTAAAACAGACTCGCTGTTCAGGCCAAAGCCAAGGTCATTTTACGAGTTGGTAAAAAAGCAAGGCACACACGACTCTGGTTTTTGCATCATCCACAAAATAGATAACAGGTACTATTTTGAAATGCCTGACAGCATATTTAATAAAGATATTTTAATAGTAAACCGTATTTCCAAAGCCGCTGCACAGGTTAAGCCCAACCACGAATATGCCGGTTATGGTGCCGATGAAATTGGCGAAAGCGTAGTCCGTTTCAGCAAGGGTGGCAATAACAAATTGTTTATTAAAAAAATTGAATACTCTGGCAGCCGCTCTGCGGATACTAGTGAAAATGGCATGTACAGGGCAGTGCTAAACTCCAACCTGCCACCGATTATGGCGGCATTTGATATTAAGGCAACAGCTCCTGATTCCTCCGCAGTTTTGGTGGATATGACCGATTATATCAACAATGATAACGAACTGTTTTTCTTTAGCGGGCAGCAAAGAAAGATGTATAACCTGGATGATTTGCAGGGCGATAAATCATACATTCAAAAGGTTGCTGCCTTTCCGCTAAACATAGAAATACGTACCGTAAAAACTTTCGCCAACGGTAATCCCGGCATGGCACAATCACTTCCTTATCTTACTTATGAACTAAACACCTCCATGTTATTGTTGCCCTCAAACCCAATGAAGGCAAGGTATGTAGATGAAAGGGTTGGCTACTTTGGGCGTGGGTATGTTGATTTTGATATTGCTCATCCGCATGGTTTTAATGGCTCATGGCTGGTTACCCGCTGGCGTATGGAACCGAGGGATGAAGACATTGAAAAATATAAAAGGGGCGAATTGGTGGACCCCAAAAAACCGGTTGTTTTTTACATTGATCCGGCTACGCCGAAAAAATGGGTGCCTTACTTAATTAAAGGGGTAAACGCATGGCAAAAAGCCTTTGAAAAAGCCGGTTATAAAAATGCCATTTATGCTTTGGAGGCACCTGCCAACGATCCTTCATGGAGCCTTGAAGATACCCGCCACAGTGCGATTGTGTACAAGGCTTCCGGCGTACAAAATGCCACCGGGCCAAACGTTAACGACCCACGTACCGGCGAGATATTGGAGGCCCATATTAACTGGTACCACAATATTACAGAGATACTGCACGACTGGTATTTTATCCAGGCATCCACATGCGATAGTACGGCCCGTAAAATGATTTTTGATGACAGCCTTATGGGCAAATTGATTACCTATGTTTGCTCACACGAAGTGGGCCATACCCTTGGGCTGGCACATAATTTTGCCGCCTCGTCTACAGTGCCGGTTGATAGCCTTAGGAATAAAAAATGGGTTGAGGCAAATGGTATATGCCCGTCTATAATGGATTACAGCCGTTTTAATTATGTAGCCCAGCCGGAAGACAGCATTGGTGAAAAAGGTTTGATAGGGCAAATCGGGGCTTATGATGAATGGGCAATTGAATGGGGTTACCGGTGGTTTCCACAACTAAAAACAGCGCATGACGAAAAAGAATTTCTAAATAAATGGGTTATTAAAAAACTGCAGGACCCCCGCCTTTTGTATGCTTACAGTGGCACTGGCAGCCAAACAGAAGACCTTGGTGACGACCCCATAAAAGCAGGAAGTTATGGCATCCGCAATTTAAAAAAGATAATGCCACAGCTTATTAACTGGGCCAGTATGCCCAACGAAAATTACGATGGCATCAGTAAAATGGAAGGCCAGCTTTTTAACCAGTACCAGCAATATTTATCCCACGCCGGGGATGAAATTGGTGGCCGCTATGAAACCCCAAAAACAGTTGACCAAACCGGCGACGTTTTGGAATATGTGCATGCAGATAAACAAAAAGCTGCAGTTACTTTTTTACAAAACGAATTGTTTAAAACACCCTACTGGCTGATAGATAAAAATACGATTGCAAAAACAGGGGGTATCGGGCATATAGGTTTACTTACCATTCAGAAAGAAATACTGAATGAAATTATGGCCCCTCAAAAAATTAACCGGTTAATTTATTGCGAAGCATTACAACCTCAAAAAGCATATACGCCAAACCAATTCTTTACCGATCTGGAGAGTGGCATCTGGAGCGAATTACAGAACGGCAAACCTGTAGACTTATACCGCCGAAACCTGCAGCGTGCCTATGTTGCCAGGCTGCTGGTTTTACAAAATGCTGCAGGTACCAATGGCCCGGCAATGTATACATCTGACCTTGCACTTATTGATTTGTTGCCGGTTTTAAAAGCACATAAACAGCAACTGCTTAAAAAAATTACAGCAGCTTTAGTAAGCTGTAAAGACGAAGAAACAAAATGGCATTTAACTGATATGGCCGATAGGCTAAGCAGCCCTGCTGATGGTTTCATGCAAAATATACCCGGCAAAAAAAGCGCAGATGCTGCAATGGACAATGGAGATAACAACCTGCTAAAAGACAAAGTGATATCTTTTGAAAAAGCCATGAATTCGAAGGGTGTTAGCTGCTGGGGCATTATTCCAGAATAAATTTTTTGATCAAAACAGACAAAAAATAACAGCTTTCACGGTTTATAAACTGCCCAACTTTTCGGCGGTAGCCTTTTAAATTGCTTGCTGATAATTGTTGATCACAGCATCCCCAATTTCTCTTTCTTATAAAAATGATTACGTGTTTTAATCCTTTGTATCAGGGCGATTAATTAATATTGCCTGCGGCTATTTCTCACCTTTTTACAATAACACTATCATGAATATTACTACATCATTACCTGCCTTATTTTTGGGCCTGGTTGCATATACAACTGCTGCTGTTGCACAAAATCTTGATGCTTTGCCACACAGTTTACCAGAGAATGAAGGCGTTTCTTCCAAAGCAATATTGCAATTTGTAAAAGCGGCGGATAGCAGCAAAACATCGTTTCATAGTTTTATGTTGTTACGGCACGGCAAGGTAATAGCCGAAGCCTGGTGGCACCCCTACAAGCCCACATTACGGCACAGCTTATACTCCTGCAGCAAAAGTTTTACAGCCACTGCAGTTGGTTTTGCATTACAGGAAAAACTGCTTTCGCTCAGTGACAAAGTAGTATCCTTTTTTCCTGGCCTGGTATCAGACACGGCTAACAGTAAACTGCAACATCTTACCATAAAAGATGTGCTGATGATGTCTGACGGGCAGGAACCCGACCCCTCTTTTAAAACTGCCCTTGACAGTAACTGGGCCAGGGCATTTCTTTCAACACCACTAAAGTATGAGCCAGGCACCACGTTCTTATACAATTCCCTGGGCACTTATATGCTGTCAGCAATTGTGCAAAAAGTATCCGGGCAAGCCATTGTTGACTATTTAAAACCCCGTTTATTTATTCCTTTAGGAATTACCGGAATGGATTGGGAGACGGATACAAAAGGGGTTAACACGGGTGGCTGGGGCCTAAGGTTAAAAACAGAAGACATGGCAAAATTTGCACAACTCTTTTTACAAAAAGGAAAATGGAATGGCAGGCAAATACTGCCGCTTGGCTGGGTTGAAGAAGCCAGCACTTTCAAAATTTTGCAAGACCCTAATGCACCACAAACAAAAAAAGACTCCAGCGATTGGCTGCAGGGGTATTGCTACCAGATGTGGCGCTGCCGCAACAATGCTTACCGGGGAGATGGTGCCTTTGGCCAGTTTATGATTGTAATGCCAGACCAGGATGCCGTAATTGCCATCACCGCCGAAACACCAGATATGCAGGATGAAATTAACCTGGTGTGGAAATACTTATTACCTTCTTTTAAAGCAGGTAAGCTGCCTTCCGATAAAGCTGCACAGTCAGCACTAACAACAGCCTTGCATTCGCTTGCTGTGCCTGTTGCAGCTAACCCGGAGATGAGCGGTGCAAATACCGTTAACGGCAGGAAGTATATTTTTAAATTAAATGAAGCTGGTATTAAAAGCGTTGCTTTTGCGTTTGATAAAAAGGTTTGCAGTATCCTGCTGCAGACCGGTAAAGCAACTTACCCTTTGCATTTTGCCCAGGGTAAATGGGCAGAAGGGGTTACCGAAAAGCCTGGTCCATCGCTGGTTGCACGGGCTATAGAAAACACAGCTTTCCTTTATCCGGCAAAGGTTGCAGGCAGGTATAGCTGGAAAGATAAAAACACGTTGCAATTACAGTTGCGCTACATAGAAAGCCCCCATATGGAAACCTATTCTTTTCATTTTGAGGGCAGCCACGTTTTAGCAGAAGTAGCGCAAAGCCTTGATTTTGGTAGCCACACCCTAACCGTTACCGGGGATATGGAATAAGCGTTGTTGCTTGGTAAGCTTAATAGTAAGTATAGCTTTTAGAAAAATAAGTAATGTCAGAACCTTGGGTAACCTTAAAGTTTTCAATGCTTATCCTGTTAAGGGTATCGAACGCATAAGTAGCCGAAATTTTCCCCAATTCTAATCCACTAACTGTTACCGTGTAGTCTTTTATCGGGTGGCTTTTTTTCTTATTGTTAGCATTGGCAAAGCCTGCAAAAAAAGCTTGTGCGTAACTTATGTTGGTATAGTAAGTATAGGTTGTTACCTGACTGGAAGCATCTGTTGAACTAACTAAATCCCCATCGCTGTTATACACGTAATCTGTGATATTGTACAGTGTTTTCATACCGTCTGTAATATCATACTGTTTCAATTTTAATAGCTGGTTTGCAGTATTGTAAAAATATTTCTCTGTAACGGAATCTTGTGCATCGTCATATTGAAAGGTACTATCTTCGAAAAAACCACTGTTAACATAATAATCTTCGTGGGATGATAACGCATTACCAAGATAAAGGTCTGCGGTAAATTTAGATGATGATGGATAAGCATAAATAAACTTATCTCCCGGGTTTGACTTAGACACAATACTTATTAATCTTCCGTTGGCATCATACGTTAAGTTATAAGTCACAGAAGAATCGAGCCCACCTATTGGCGAACTAACTTTTTCCGTATAAGTTTTTACTTTATTGGCAGTATCAGGTTTTGTTCCGCCGCCGGTGCCGGTTGTGCCACCGGTGTTTGTTGTGGGCGTGTCCACACTTTCTTCTTTTTTACAAGCTGTAAATAGTAAAGTGAAAGCTAATAGTAATAAGGGTATTTCTCTTTTCATAATAACTTTTATAAGCGTTAATTGGTTGTTATGAAGATAAAGGATTTAGGTTTCCAAAAAAAATAACATGTTCCGGAAATATGCACTTTGCAAAAAGATAATATTACGTTGTTATACGCTGCCGGGCCAGTGTAAAATGTCGTTGATGTGGTATCAGTACATCAGCCTGCTCAGGGGTATCCCCGCTGTAATGGCCACGGCAACCTTGGTCCCATAATTTTTTATTGCGGCTACACGGTCCCCGAGATCAAAAAATAAAACCTGGAATTCAACATTTGCAGCCGGTGTTTTTTTACTGTTGATCAACACTACTGGTATTCCAATTTTGCCATTCAGCAAGGCATTCCTGCCCAGGCTTTGCGTTGCTGAAAAGCTGATGCCCACATGTGACGTACCTGGAAAATAAACGAGCCCTGCATTAAATGATGTACTTACAAAAGCAGCATAATTACCGATATAAATTTTAGGGTTGTTTAATCCCGCCAGGGAAAACGTATCTGTGCCGCCTTGCATTTTGTATTCTGTAACATCAGTTTTAATCAGCCCATAACCCAATTTTGCATTGTTGTAACCTATTGTAAAACCACCGGTAATAAATAGGCGGCCTGCGGTTGCACTTTCCCACAACCGGGTATGGGTTATAGCTAACGCTACCGGGTATGGATGTTTATGGAACAACCTTTCATTAAATGCCGGTGCAATGGTATACTTGGGAAATACGATGGGGAGGGTGATGGTAACACCCGTCCACCCCATAGTAATAAGATCAAAATTTTTTGTTTGTGTTAGTGTCTCCGCTTGCAATGCAGCAAACTTGCCGGCATATTCCAATTGAAGGTTGGTATAAAATTGTTGCTGTAATATAGATTGGGCCGTATCCGTGTTTTGGCCGGGAACATCTCCTGCGGTTACCTTGCCACTTGCATTTTTAAAAGCCTTTTCTTTTTCTAATATTTCATTTTCCAAAGTATAAACAATACCTGCACGCAGGGCATCCATATTGTTTTTTTTTGGGTAAGATGATTGCCCTGAATAACCTTTTTTGAAGCCCGTTTTTACTTTACTTATCCATTTGTAGCTGAGCAGCAGGTTTAGTTCATCATCATAATGCTTGTCTGAAAAGGGTACTGCAATACTGCTGATGTTGGCACTTATCCCAATGTTAAAAAGTTGTTTGGCAGGCTCATCTGTGCCGGTAGCTTTTTGAAAATTATGATTAATGGTTAGTTCGCCATCTGCAGTGCTTAGGGTTACATAATTGGTATAAAAAGACAACTGGTTGGCCTGGGATAGATACCCCAGCTTATCTGCCAAAAAAACATTCATTGCCCCGTTGGAAATTACCGGCAAATTACCGGATACCCCACCGGACATGGTTACCCTTTTATTGATCAACTTTAAAGTATCGGCAATGGCTTTGCCTGTTTGGGCTTTAGCTATTGTGCAGGCACACCAAAACAAAATAGGCAGCAAAAATCGGCGCATGGTTTTTTAAGCAATTGTGCAGTAAGCGTAAATAATTATTATAGCACCTTATCCAGGCCCCATTGCTGCAATAACGGATTGGTAAACAGTTTCAGGCTATCGGCATCAAGCAGTTTGTTACGGGCTGCAATCCATGCTGCAACATTTGCCCCATACATTCTTGTAAGCCGGTTAATCTCCAGGTCGTTCATTTTGCCCCAGTGAAAAGTAAACGGAATTTTCTCCGCATCCAGCCTGGCCCAAACGGCAGCATAAAAACTTCTGGTGGTATCCGAGAAGGTGCCATCCAGTTCCAGTATACAGGTAAAATCAAACTTTGTAAAGCCGAGGGTGGCCTGTGTTTTTTTAATAAACCGGTAAGCAAAAACCCCGGAGAACGGCCCGGTTGTTTTATTGATTTCAAGTAAAATATCTGTTACCCGGCTAACCTGGTTCAGCGGCAAGCCGATGGCGGCACTCAGCAATTTACCATGCAGCGTGGTGTTATTAAAAATTTCGCCAAGGGTGCCCATCTTTTTTTCAAAAGGCTTGTAGGCACCTCCAATCAATTTATTTACTATGGCCGGGACCAGGGCTGGTACCGCATCGGTAAGCTGGCCGATAAAACAAGGAGCATCATCGCCTGGCCCTAACCCGGCAGGGTTAACCTTAAAACGTTTGTAATTTTCAACATAAGGGCGTTTGTAAAAAGATTGCACAAAAGCCCCCTTGGCGAGGTCGTATGGGTTTATAACCACTGAAAAATGAAACGGCCTTTCGCTGCCATTGGGCAGTGTGGCATTGGTAAAATCCAGAGTAGCCATCAGTTGCTTAAGCACATCATCATAAGGCATGCGCCTTAAATAAGTTTCCAGTAAAAACAGGTCGTCTGTTACCACCATAACCCCATGGATAATACCAAAGCTGCCAAAGCTTACCAGTGCTGCATTAAACAAATCATCATCCTGCACAAGTTCTGTTTGCAATGCTTGTATAAAGCTGCTGCTAACCACCGGGGCAGTTTTTCTTTCCAGCCATATATGCCGGTTGGGGCCAACAATCAGGTGCATGCCAATAATATAATCCTGCACTGCGCCAACATCCAGCGACGAGCCATGGGCACCCGTAGAAATTGCACCTGCAATGGTTTGCCCGTTGCTGGCACCCGATGTTTTTAAAGATAAATTTTTAGGCCGTAATTGTTTACTAAGCTCCCACACGCCATTGCCGCATTGGGCAAACAACAGTTTGTTTACATCGCCTGTGTAAGCAGGCACCACACTTTTCGCCGTAATATCAAGCGTAGTATTTAGCTGCTTGGTGTCAATCATAATCCCATCCTTTACGGTGGCAATTTTTGTCCACGACCAGCCTGCGCCCAGCGACCTTATGGGCAAATTGTTTTGTATGCAATCCTTCAACATGGCCTGCAACCCTCTGGTGGCATCGTTGTAGCCTTCCAATGCATCCATGGCAGGTTCGTTGGCAGGTATGTACATGTCTTTAATCTGCTCGGTAAAAACCTCATGTTTATTTTCCCATTGCCTTGTGCCTGTTTTAATATTTCTCATACCTTTTAAATTTATAAAACGCCGGATTTTTTACAGGGTTTGCTGCATTTCCATTCCACTTTGATGGGGCTCCATATCCCGAGGGATACCACCGTAATAAATGCATACCCAAAATTGGTTTTCATGGTAACTTCTGCCACACCATTTACGCCAAGCGAATCACAAACGGGCGTGTGTATTTCGGCAGGCTTTTTTACAAGCCCCCAAAAAAAGGAGTGTGCCACCATGGTGCCAGACGTTTCTGTGCCAGGCTGGGCCTGGGTTGCAACCCTGTAGCTGTAGCAACTGGTAAAAAACAATGTTGCGGCCATAAGCCATACAGGTAACCATTTTCTTGAGCATACACAATGTGTAAACATGTTGAAGGATTTTAATTAACAGGTGAAGAATTGAAAAAAAGGCAGTTGAATTCTTTGGGTGCTGTTCAACCTTCGTGTGGTGAGATGGTGCTTTAAAATTATTCAAAAGTTGAAATAATTTTTGAATAATACAACAGTTATTTTTTTAGTTTTTAAAAAATTTAATTAAAGAATTAAAGCTTGTTTTAAAATATGGGCTACATTTATAACACCAAGGTGTCACCATGGCCCCCTTCACTTTTACTTTCCAATCCTGAGATAATACTGTTTCTAAATTTTTGTTTTCTCTTCTTCCCCTGCAATCATTTGAAAATTATTTTCAAAAACAATGTAGTTATTGTTTCCCTTTTGATTGCTGTGTACGACAAAGCTATTGTGTAAACGGAAGGATGTTTTTAGTAAGTGGTTTGATACAAATTTTTAAAATCAACTTTCAAATATTTTCAAAACAATTGTAAACTTTTAAAACAAATTTTTATGGATGCGAATACATTTTTTATTGGCGCAATTGCAGTAGAGGGGGCAGTTATTGCTTACAAATTATTAACCACTGGAGGGGGAGAAAACCCTCCGATAAAAGTTCCTGGCGGCAAAAAAGCTGTGGTTGAAGTAACGTTTGTTGACGACTCAAATCCTGACAATCTTCCTAATGCTTAAATTTCTAATAATTATATTTTTATTCGTTCCTGTGAAAGTTAGATCGCAGGATTTCCTTAAAAAGGAGATAATGTATTTAAAAAATTCGGTATCATTAAATGCTTCAGCTAAACTCTCCTTACTGTATTCATATAAGACAAAAGCAGACGATGCCCATAGGGTTAAAGACTCGATCTATGCTAAGCTACTCTATGAAATATCTAAGGGAGAATTCAATGTAAATAATAACTACAGTGCTACAATCATTTTATTGAATGAAGCCCTTAGGATAAATATGTTGGATATTAAGGCCTCGTCGAAACAAGATGCGGCACTTTTCTTATCGCAATTAGCTGCAAAATATGAGCAACTGGGTGTGTTTGATTTATCCTTAAAATATTATGATACTGCTATACAAGTTTGTAAAAAAATGCAATGCAGTGCAGACGTATATATATATTCACGATTAAGGCAATCAATATTGTTATTTAGGATGGGTGACTACCAGCAATCTGTTTTTAAAAGTACTGATGGAATACTGTATTCAATACAAAGTAATAATTTGGAATACTACTTTTACCTATTGGTCCAAAAAGCACAATCCTTATTCTACATGCGTAATTTTGATTTAGCCTTGTCTGATGTTGAGGCCGTTATCGTAAAGGCTCCTTTAGCTACAAATAAGTTTTCGATAGCAGGTGCTTTGAAAATAAAGGCACTCATTAATGAAAAAAAAGGCAATCTCGAAATTGCCAATTTGCAGTTTAAGGAAGCAATTTCATTTAGAAAATTAATCCAGGATTTTGGTCAAATTTCAGATGATTATACCGATTGGGGCAATTTTTACCTTAACACCCTCCACGATCAAAATAGAGCAAATGATTATTATTTACAAACCATTAAATATGCAAGGCTGGCGCATGATTCCCTGCGGATGGCAAAGGCATTCATTAATATGGGCGAAGCTGCCTACAAACGAAAAGATTTTTCCACCGCTTCTTCATTAACCATAAAGGCCATGCAATTTTTACAATTGCAGCCCAATAAAAATTTCTTACTTAACCCATTGGCAAGCCAGCTCAACAGCATTGGCACTAAAGACCCTGTTTTTGTTTTAATGACGAATAAGGCAGCAATGCTTGATGCCATGTACCATCAAACAAAAGAAACCAAATACCTGCAGGCATCTATACAAACTGCATTGCTAACCGATAGTGTTATTACCCAAACAAGGCATGAGCAATCGGGTGAGCAAAGTAAATTATACTGGCGTGATAAAACAAGGGATTTATACACCCTTGCCATTGAGGCCTGCTATGCCGCCAACGATGCAGCACATGCGTTTTACTTTATGGAAAAAAGCCGGGCCGTTTTACTCAATGATAAATTGAATGAACTCGGCGCATCGTTAACCCTTACACCTGCAGAAATTAAAACCGAACAGGATTTTAAAATTGCCATCGCTATTGAACAGCAAAAATTAAATGGCATGGCGGCCAACTCCACATCCTATGCAGAACAGCAAATAAAGCTTATTAAAGTAAGGGACGATTTTGACCATTACATTAAATCGCTTGAAAATAAAAACCCAGTTTATTATCAATACAAATATGCGGACAAAGTACCGTTGCTGGCTGATTTACAGCGGCACCTTGCGTTAACCAAATCATGCTTTGTACATTATTTTACCAACGATACCATAGCGTATGTGCTGGCCATTACACCCGGCAGCACCAAACTTTTAAAGCTGGGTAAAAACGATTTTAGTTACGGGCAACTCGATGGCTTTATAAAAACCTGTGCTGATAAAAATGCACAAAATACCCAAAGCAGTTATGCATCCTGGGCTGCTTTATCCAACACCTTATACAAAACCCTTTTTGAACCATTGCATTTGCCGCAGGGCAGGGTGGTTATTTGCGGCGATAATTTTTTGCTTCCGTTTGAGGCCTTGTGTACAGACAAAAGCGGTAAAAACTTTTTAATCAGCAGGTACATTTTTAGCTATGCTTATTCTGCCACCTACCTTTTAAAGGAAACCCCGGCGGTTAAAGCGTCAGGTGATTTTATTGGTTTTGCACCGGTAACCTTTCGCCCCGGGTTACAGGTAAACAGTTTAATCAACTCGGCGCCGGCGTTATCACAGTCATCGGCACATTATGCCAGCAGCCTGTTGTTTACCAACAAAGATGCAAGCCGCAATAATTTTATGCAAAACATTGGCAGGTATGCCGTGGCCAATATCTATTCCCACGCCAGTGGCAATACCGCAGAAGAGGAACCGATGTTGTATATGCAGGATTCGCTGATACACCTCAGCGACCTGCAGTTAATTACCCAACCCGCCACCAGCCTTGTGGTGCTTAGCGCCTGCCAGACAAACGTTGGCAAAGTGGCCACAGGCGAAGGTATTTACAGCCTTGCCCGTGGTTTTGCGGCCGCTGGCATACCTGCTGTTTCGGCCACTTTATGGAATGCTGATGAAGGGATGATTTATGAAGTATCTGTACAGTTTAATGAATACCTGGCAGCAGGCATGTGCAAGGACAGTGCTTTACAGCAAGCCAAACTTTCATTCTTTAAACACCATATCAACAGCGAAAAATCATTGCCTTACTATTGGGCCAACATTGTTTTAATTGGCAATACCGATGCACTCAACCTTTCGAAGCACACCAACATTGATGCGGTGGTTTATGGTGTTATTATTGTTGTTGTTTTATTGTTGCTTACGCTGGCCGTTATACGCAAAGGCTGGTACACAAAAGTAGACCGTGTAGTGATGCCAGTTTACAATCCAGCAACAGCTTCCTGATGTGGAAGCACATCATCTTTTTATGGGAACCTTGTAATGATGTTAACGGTGCATAAAAGAAAATATAATTAATTTGCAAACTAAAAGGCAGCTATGATCCAGGAGACAACAGCAAGTTATGTAAAAACAGAAACGCACCAGGGCGTTACCACCATTGAATTTTTTAATCCACAAGGCAACTCGTTGCCTTTAAAAATATTGTCGGAGCTGGCCAGGGAAATACATTTTGCAGGCACACACAGCGAATCAAAAGTGATCATTTTAAAGAGTGCCGGCGACAGGACATTTTGTGCAGGGGCCAGCCTAGATGAACTATCTGGTATTACTAACGAAGCCGAAGGGCAAAAGTTTTTTACCGGCTTTGCAGATGTTATTAATGCCATGCGCAAATGCCCCAAGTTTATTGTAGGGCGCATACAGGGCAAATGTGCAGGCGGTGGTATTGGCCTTGCGGCAGCGGTGGATTATGCCATTGCAACCGAGATGGCCGAAATAAAATTGAGCGAACTTGAAATGGGCTTTGGCCCTTTTGTGGTAGGGCCTGTTATTGAAAGAAAAATTGGCACTGCCGCATACAGCGCACTTGCCATTGATGCCGCCATGTGGCGCAACAGCGATTGGGCAAAAAAGAAAGGCCTGTTTGCAGAAGTACATGAAACCATCGAAAATATGGATGAATCAATTTTCAGGTTAACGCAGCACCTGTCGCACAGTAACCCTGTGGCAATGGCAGAGCTTAAAAAAGTGTTTTGGAAAGGCGCCGAAAACTGGGATGATCTTTTAAAAGAAAGGGCAGCCATCAGCGGCAAACTGGTATTGAGTGAGTTTACCAAAAAGGCCATCCAAAAATTTAAAACAAAAAAATAATTGTAGTTATCCCTGCTAAAACCCAAAGCTTATTATCTTTTAAAAAAGAAACCTTTACCGGTATTTGTGATGTGTTGTGTGCAACAGATGAAAGCCTCCGTAAAATTGTACAGCAATATGGCTATCCACCCCTGTGGGGCAGGCCTGCTTCTTTTGAAACCCTTGTCCACATCATATTAGAGCAACAGGTATCTCTTGCTTCGGCACTTGCGGCGATGGTGAAATTAAAGGAAAAGTTACCCAGTTTTACCCCGACGAATTTCTTGTTGTTATCAGATGAAGCTTTAAAACTTTGTTACTTCAGCCGCCAAAAAATGGGTTACTGTAAACACCTTGCCACATCCATTTTTAACGGCGAATTAAATTTAGGGATGTTGCACAAAATGAGCAATGATGATGTTAGAAAAGAGCTCATCAAAATAAAAGGCATTGGCAACTGGACGGCAGATATTTACCTGATGATGGTTTTGCACCGCTGCGATGTTTTTCCCTGCGGGGATATTGCTTTGCTCACGAGCATAAAAGAAATAAAAAACCTTCCCAAAGAAACATCTAAAGAAACGATAGCAGCACTTGCAAAAGCATGGCAGCCTTATCAAACGATAGCCGCATTTATTTTATGGCATGCTTATCTTAAAAAAAGAAACCGGTAAGCTTTTGCTGCCTGCCGGTCCCTTTTTTTTTACTTACAAATCATGGTATTTGTATAATGGATCAATGGATGTACCCGCTTTCATTTCAAATACGGGGTTAATAATCCCATCTTTTAAACCATACACCCAACCATGTAGGTCCGGCGACTGCCGCTTGCCCCAGGCCCTTTGCACAATAGATGTTTTAGCAAGATGGACAACCTGCTCCACTACATTTAATTCCGTAAGGCGGTTAAGCTTTTCTTCTTCGCCTGTAATGTTTTCAAGTTCATCCTGGTGCAGGCGGTACACATCTTTAATGTTGCGCAGCCACATGTTTAAAACCTGGTTATAATCACTGTTGCTCATAGCCGCCTTTACACCACCGCAACCATAGTGGCCGCAAACAATAATGTGTTTTACTTTAAGATGGGTTACTGCATAATCCAGCACACTCAGCAAATTGGTATCGGTATGTACAACAAGGTTGGCAATGTTGCGGTGTACAAAAATTTCACCGGGTTGCGTGCCTGTTATTTCGTTTGCCGGTACCCTGCTGTCGCTGCACCCTATCCATAAAAATTCAGGTGTTTGTAAAACAGAAAGGCGTTTAAAAAACTCCGGGTCATCTTCAACTTTTTCTTGTGCCCAGGCTTTATTTTCCAATAAAAGTTTCTCGTATGTCTGCATAAAAAATTAATTAAATGATGCTTCGTTAAAAAGTAAATGAATGGGTTTGTGGGTACTTTTTTTTATCTCCACTTTTATTTTTTTTAAATGCGCATGTAAAATAAAGTTATTAATCTCTTCAATAACATCCTTGTCAATAAAATCTGCACGGGTGGCATCAATTATAACTGAAGCATTTTCCGGCACTTCTTCCAGCTTGCTTTTTACAATGGGTTTGTTTAAAAACGATACGTCCTTTCTTAACCGGAAAAGATATTTGTTATCATCATTAACAACAAAAACCGAAGACCGAAAGTTACTGCGTATCATAAAAAACAATCCCACGGCAATGCCGGTAATAATCCCTTTTAAAAGATCTGTGAGCAGGATGGCCGCAATCGTTATCACAAAGGGCATAAACTGGTCCCACCCTTTTTGATAAAATTCTTTAAATAAAGAAACCTTTGCCAATTTGTAACCGGTAAAAATAAGTATGGCTGCCAGGGCAGATAAGGGTATTTTATTTAGAAGAAAAGGAATAAAAACCACACATAGCAATAAGAAAAACCCATGAAAAATGGTTGACAGTTTTGATTTGGCGCCAGCACTTACGTTAGCTGAACTCCGCACCACCACTGATGTTAGCGGCAGGCCACCTAATAAACCAGAAACAATATTGCCGATGCCCTGCGCCTTTAATTCCCTGTTGGTTGGCGATACCCTTTTAAGCGGATCCAGTTTGTCTACCGCTTCCAGGCCAAGCAATGTTTCAAGGCTTGCCACAATGGCAAGGGTTAGTGCTGTTACCCATACCTCAGCATTTTGTATATGAGACCATTGGGGAAAAGTAAAAAACGAAACAAATTCTTTAAACCCGGCAGCCACCGGCAATGCAACCAGATGTTTGGCTTCCAGTGCCAACGCAGGGTTGTTAAGGTTAAAGTACCCGTTTATTAAAATAGCCACCAGCACTACCACCAATGGGCCGGGTATAAGCTGCAGCCATTTTTTTGATTTAATAAAGGGCCGCTCCCACAAAATTAAAATCAGGATAGAAACGCCACCAATAATTACCGCTGCAGGCGTTACAAAACCAAGGGCATTGTAAAAACCAGAAAAAGTATTTTCATCGTTTGCCTGATCAAAATTTTCGTCGCCGTCAAAGTTTGCATCATAGCCAATCAGGTGCGGAAACTGTTTTAAGATAAGGATTAAGCCTATTGCTGCAAGCATGCCTTTTATTACCGAATTGGGTATGTAGTCGCCAATTACGCCAGCCCTTATAAACCCTAAAATAATCTGTAGCACACCGGCAATTACCACTGCAAGTAAAAACGCCTCAAACACCTGCAACTTTAATATGGCACCGGCAACAATAACGGTAAGCCCGGCCGCAGGGCCGGTAACACTTAACTGGCTGCCGCTTGCCAAGCCTACTACGATACCACCCACAATGCCTGCGATTATACCAGCAAACAAAGGTGCTCCAGAACCCAAGGCAATACCTAAACACAATGGCAGTGCCACCAATAAAACAACGATAGAAGAAGACAGGTCGCTGATACCGTTTTGAAACAATTTTTTCATGTAAACTTATTAAGATGAACAGATACTTTATAGAATGGGCATGCGGTAATTAAAAAATTATGCAGCTTGCATAACCATTCTTAAAACAGTTAAAAAGATGGAAAGTAATGTACCTTAAAAGTTGGGGGGCGGTGTGTGCACATCTGCAAAATGAAACTGGGGAAGGGTTTCGGCAGTGGTATGAAAAACTTTATTTTTTAGCAGCATGCAATTTTCAACGGTGGAAAATAATGCCGGCAGGTATTTATGGTCTTCTTTAAATTCAAATTTTTTGCAATCGTCTTTCTCTGTATCCGGCAGGTCTTCAACCGTAATATTATCTACCATAAAATATTTTACTGCCTGGCGCATAGGCACCAGTTGCAATACCATCACAAGTATTAAAACAGCCGATATAATATTTTTAATTTTCAATTGCCGCAAATGTATTAACATCTGCCTAACGAAAGACAGGTTTTAGTTTATTAACAATAAAATGACTTAAGAATGAATAAAATCCACGTCGTAAATAGCAGTGTTTGATTACATATTTAAACCGCCGCATACACTTATTACTTGTCCGGTAATGTAGTTGCCCATGTCAGAAGCCAAAAAGAGGGCAGTATTCGCAATATCTTCGGAGGTGCCAAAGCGCCCCAACGGAATGCCTGCTTTATATTTTTCTGCACCATCACCGTCTTTTAAATAGCCGGTCATATCTGTTTCTACAAAACCCGGTGCTATTGCATTACAGCGGATGTTGCGGCTGCCCAACTCCTTGGCAATACTTTTTGTAAAACCTATTACACCAGCTTTGCTTGCCGCATAACTGCTTTGCCCGGCATTGCCCATTTCCCCTATCACACTGCTCATATTGATGATGCTGCCGCTCTTTGCTTTCATCATTGGGCGTATCACTTGCTTGGTCATGTTAAAAACACTTTTCAGGTTCGTCTGCATCACTTCGTCCCATTGTTCCGGCTGCATGCGGAGCAGCAAATTGTCTTTAGAAATACCTGCATTGTTTACGCAGATATCTATCTTACCAAATTCTTTCAGCACATCATTTACAAAGGTTTCGCAGGCAGCATAATCACCGGCATTGGTTTGATACGCTTTTGCTTTTACGCCTGATGCGGTTAATTTTTGCTCGAGCGCCTTTGCCCTTTCACTGCTGCTGTCGCTTACAAATGTAAAAGCCACATCGGCACCCTGCTCCGCAAAGCAAATGGCAATACGCTCCCCAATACCACGGGCAGCACCGGTAACTATCGCTGTTTTTCCTTGTAATAATTTCATGCTTTTGTCCTTTAGGTTGGCGGCAAAAGTAAAACAATCAAATGTTACAACCTTGCCCAGCCTGCACTCATTTTTTACCTGCCCGGTACAAATAAATAATTTGGTATGATAAACTAAAAATATTTTTGCTCAAATTTTTTAAGGCATGCACCCCAAAAACCGCACAACCGTTATTTTAATTTTAGGCTTTTTATCTGCCCTTGCGCCTTTCTCCATCGACATGTACTTACCGGGTTTTCCTGCCATTGCAAAAGACCTGCATACTTCCATCGAGCAGGTGTCTTACTCCCTTTCCAGCTTCTTTGTCGGGGTTTGTATCGGCCAGCTTTTATGCGGCCCGTTGTTGGACCGCTTTGGCAGAAAACAACCTTTGTATTTTGGGCTGGTGCTTTATATTGTTGCTACTATTGGCTGTGTGTTTACAACATCGGTAGAGGTTTTAATTGCTTTGCGATTTTTGCAGGCAATTGGCGGCTGTGTTGGCATGGTTGCACCAAGGGCAATCATAAGGGATTTATTTCCGGTGGAAGAAAGTGCCAAGATATTTTCCTACATGATTTTAATTTTAGGGGTATCACCCATAATTGCACCAACTGCCGGCAGCTATATTATTACCCATTTTGGATGGAACACCATCTTTATTATTTTAACCATTTTGGCCGTAATCTTATTTGTTTGTGTGGCTTTGTGGCTGCCGGAAAGTAAACAGCCCGATCCCCACTATTCGTTAAAACCAAAACCTATACTCACCAGTTTTGGAACCGTTTTAGGACATCCCCAATTTTTTATTTATGCAGTTGCCGGTGCTGTTTCTTCTGCTGGCTTGTTTGCTTATCTGGCGGGGTCGCCCTATGTGTTTATGGAAGTGTTTGGTACCAGCGAACAAATGTATGGGGGCATCTTTGCAATGATTGCCGCAGGGCTTATCATAAGCAGCCAGCTTAATAACTGGCTACTTACCAAATACAACAGCAGGCAGATTATTATGGTAACCTTAAGCGTGCAAACCGTTGCAGGTATATTACTTTTTGCAGGCTCGGCAGCAGGGTGGCTTAACCTTTACAGCACCATCAGCATCATATTTATTTACCTCAGTTGCCAGGGTTTTAATTTTCCTAATTCATCTGCTTTATCAATGGCACCCTTTACCAAACATGCAGGCAGTGCATCTGCTTTAATGGGTGCTATTCAAATGGGGATGGGTGCTTTAGCTTCTGCTTTGGTTGGGTTGCAAAACCCACACAACGCAGTGCCAATGGCACTTGTAATGGCGGCTTGTGTATTTTTGGCGTGGCTGCTTTTATTTTTAAAAGGCAGTACTGCAATAGATGTGGCAAGGCCGGATGATGTGCAGGACCAGGTGCTTGACCTGATTGAAAAATATTGATAAAGGCATTTAAGGTACATAAAAGGCCTGCTTTGCAACGTTGCAAAGCAGGCCTTTAAGTAATTCATTTTTATTCTGCCCCGTCGGTCTTTGCACGTGCTACAGCATAGTTGCCAATGTTGCTGCCTACAACTAACCCGGTTTGGCAATCTGTCTTAAAATGGATGCCGCCATACATCCTGCTTAACGATGCTTCCTGCGCCATACCGGTATAAGCAGCAGCACGGCTCGGAATGATATGGCCTAAGATGGTAGAAGCTGCACCACTAAAGGTAGAGTGGCCCGACATGTAAGAAGGAAAATTAGGAATACCCGTAAGTGTTTTTATTGCAGGGTTTAGCTGCGATGGCCGTGGATTGTAATAATAATTTTTAGTATCCCAGCAAACGATGGCTGCATCCATTAACGACATGTTCAGCAACGCCATGTTCCTGGCCCATCTTACCTCACTAAAATTTTGTGTAATAAAATCTGCGGCAGCAATGGCATCCCAATGGCCGGGAGGCGTTGCCGTAGCTACACCATCTGCCCAAAACTGTACTATTTTTTCCCTTTCCCTTGTGGGGCTTTTTACCAGTTGGTACACCTCTTCGGTTTCATCTTTCATTTGCTGGCTTCCCACCGCAGGTGGCGGGCCTGGCCTAAGCGAAACAGCAGTTACAGAATCAAATAAAAATGCCTTTACTTTTCCAAACACCGGCAGCATTGGCGGGCGGGCGGGTAATTCCAAACTTACCCAGGGTGAGTCGCCACGGGCACGGCAGTCTGTTATTAATTTTGTCCAGATGGCCTGGTTGCCCACTGCGGCACCGGCCCTGTCGCCACGGGCACGGGCTGTAAATTTTTGAGCAACGGCTTTGCCAAGGGCTTCGCCAGCTTCTATATCGCTGCGTACATTGGCACCGCTGATGATCCTTGCACGTTTATGTTCTTCTGCTTTTTGCTGAATAAAATCCTGGTCGCCAGGAAAAAGAAGTTTCAGCATTTCAACAGAAGTACCTTCCACAACAGCATCTTCAGAAGGATAAGAAGGCAGGGTTGATTTTGGCACCAGCACTTTAATAGTGCTGTCATATTGATAAGGCGCCATCCTGTTATATTGCTTTTTGTAATACCAGGCTGTTACCAGTGCGTCGTATTGTGCAGCACTTACATAGGCATAAGCCCTTGCAGCATACGGCGGGTTGCTGAATGGAAAAGTAGGGTAGGCCAAAGGATTGGCGGCACTTGGTATCGGGTAAGTACCATCCGTATTTTGGTAAGGTGGCACATTGTGTTTGGCTACCAGCTCCCTTAAAATTTCGTTCCAGCGCAATACTGCACCGGCACCCCAATAAGCCACCAGGTCTTTTTCATCACTGGTTAAATTGGCCTGAAAGCTTTTTATCTCGGCAAGCTGGGCAATATATTCAGGCGTGTTTGCAGCAATGGGTGCCGCCACCGTAATATCCGTTGGGGTAGTTAGCAGCACTGTTTTCCACGTGCCCGCATTCTCGTCAATTTTGGCTGGTTGAAGTGCCGGGGCATTATCTGTTGTACCAACAACCTCTTTATTGCAGGCAACTGCTACAATAATTACGGCGGCTATTACACATGCCCTGTACACTGATAATTTCTTTTTCATAATTAATTAAGTTTACCTGATTGGTTAGGAGGGGTGGCTTTTTTTGTGAAATCCAGCACATAAAAAACAGATGCATAATAAGCTGTTGCCTGGCCCACATTACGGCCTGCAACGGTGGTGTTGCCACCGGCAACAATGGACAAATTGTGTTTCTCGTTCAGCACATATTTACAATTAGCGCCAATGGTTGTGGCATTCATCCGGTTGCTGGGAAAAGGCATATTATTTTTAGAGATGTCGAAACCTCCAAGCGTTGTCCATTTGTTTACAACTGCTTCTGCTATTAACCTGTTGCTACGGTACCCTGCCCTAAAATTAAAATTGGTTGCGTTGGGCATTTCAACTTCGTTGGTAGCATGCATTTCCGTGGTGTAATAGGAGCTGCGGTCGATGGTAATGTTGTTCCGTAAAACATATGTTCCCGATGCGGTAACGAATATATTTTTTATCTGATAATCGAGCATCAGTCTGGCAGAAGCTGTTTTGCTTTGCAGCCCGATAGAAAGCGGTAAAAAATCTGCAATGTAATTGCTTAAGGGAACAGAAGCACCCCCGATTGCATACAGTGAAAAAGTGCCTGGGCCCAGCTCCTTTTCAATAGGCATCCATTTTATAAAAACACTCAGGTCCTGAAAGCCCTTCATGCCACGCAATGTGCCTGCAGAGGCTTTGGTTTGCACATACGGCACATTAAAAAGAACATTTAATTTATTGGTAATACCGTAAGCTCCCATAACAGCAAAGGTTTGGGTGGTTACCGTACCAAAGTTTTGATTGCTTCTTTTAAAAGTGCCTTCCCAGTAGTTTTTCCAACTGCTGTGGTTATACATTGGCCCAATACACAATTGTTTTTTTTCCATCATGATGGCATCCAGATCTGTTTGGGCAAAGGCATGTTGCACCGGCAAATAAACCACACCTATCAACATACATTTTATTGCCAAAGTTCTTAATCTCATAAAAGTTTATAGTTTAAAGGTTATGCCTGCGCTGATAAGATAATCAGCAAAAGCTGCGTCGCCCTGTGTGTAAACACCCGTTGCTGCTGTAATACGTTTGTCTGCATTGCTTTGGGTACGGTCCCTTTTTAAAGCGAATGGAACATTTATGTTGAAGCTGGTTTTTTTTGCAACGTAAGTAATACCTGGCTCTGCAGATACAATATAGCCTGGCCTTCTAAAACCCCGGCTGCCGCCAATAAGGTCTTTTGATGGTAAGCCTTCTACCCGTACACCGCCAGAAAAATTAAACTTGCCCGCCATATAACTAATGCCGGCCCGGCCCATAAATAAATCGGGCACGCTCATTACATCGGTATTGTATTTTTTTGCAGTGGCAGATGGCACACCGCCCCTTGCGGTGGAAGTACCATTAACCTCCCTGGGGTTACTAAGGTAATAGAAGCTGCCATAAACACCAAGCTGATGGGTAAAATTATAAAAGCTGTTGAGTTCGAAAGTTATACCGGTGCCGCCATCGCCTGGCTGTATGGATTGATCAACAGGGCCAAGCACACTTGAATCTGCTTTTTTATAAAAAAAATCCTGATAGTTATAACTGCCTGTTGGCAGCTTAATGCCAAGGCCAAGCTGTATGTTGCCTTTATGTGATTTTAACGGATCAAACATCCACCGGTAAGCAGCAACCCTTGCATCACCAATACCGAATGAGTGGGTGGTATGGCGTGTGGCCCCATCATGCTCATACAAAGAAGAGCGTGAAAAATCCAGAATGGGCAATGAAAGCCCTAAAGACCAACGCAGGTTAATAGTTCGGGTAGCTGTTATATCCAGCTCGTAAGAATGGTTGATTACGTTGCTGCCGTTTTTAACCCGTTGTGTTTGTTCGGTTGTTCCTACAAAGTGTTTATACGATTTAAAATAACGGTTGTTAAGGTTCATCTCCCAGCCTTTTGCATCTGCAGGTTTGCTGCAAATACCTGCTGTGCCTTTAATGGCCACGCAGCCTTGTGCGAATGCACCAAGGTTTACAATTAATAAGGTTACTGTTATAATTATGATTGATAAAACGTGTTTCATAAAATGTTTTTTAGCAGTTAATTATTTTTTCATTTTTAGTTTGGCCACAATATAATCGCCTATTTTTTTTCCTTCTTCTGTACTTACAATACATGAAGGATGAAAATGAATGCCACCATAAAACCTGGCCATATTGTTTTCTAAAGCCGCATCCCTAAAGGATTTGAAGCTCCTGTTTTTAATGCCGAATTCAAGTTCGGTACTATCTGTGTAAGAAAAATTATTTCCGAAAATATCGGTTAATGCTTCTGCCGCAGCAGATGAGATAGTGCTGTGCCCGCAGGTATATTCCGGAAAGGCCGGTGTTTGCAGGTAAGGCCTCCAGTTAGGGTCAATGTATTTATTGATAACCGTTTCTGGCCGCACAGTATTATAGGTATACTTTACCTGCCAGCATTGAATAAATGCATCAAACAAGGCGACAGAAGTTTTTGCATAAGCGTAAACTGTTTCATCAAAATCCAGCTTTGCTTTTTTGGATGCAATGCCTATCACACTCATCCAATGCCCGGATGGCGAAAATTTTTTGGTGGCAAACATCAGGTGGCCCGAAACATTCAATTTAAATGGGTTATCGTCCCAGAATTCTGCTATGTGCTTTTGTTCATCTGTAAGGCTGTCTGTAACATTTTTAATGGCCATAACCTGCTGGTAGTACGCACTTTTTTTATCAGTGATGTTAAAGGGAATAGGGGGCGGTGGCAAAAATTGCCTGCAACTATCCATGGCCATACACCTGATATCCATCCAATGCGGTTCGGCTGCCTGGGCATACATGGGCGGTGTGGGTACCCATCTTCCAGGTTCGTCCCTTACGGTATATTTTTCTGCACTTCTTGTTTCTGCATAATTATCCTTTTTGCTCCAGCGGATGATACTTGCACCCATACTGTCTGCAAAAGTTTGCGACGCCTTTTCGATGTCTTCCGGCAAACCCTTATTACGTGCAATAGTTAAGATACTGTCTTTATAATCCTGCATGCTGCCCTCGGGAAATGTTACTGCTTCTCCCACTTTGATGTATGCCAGCAAGGCGGCAAGTTGAAAATCAACCGGGGTATTGGGCAATGGCCTGGCCACTTTGGTAAGCCCCTTAAGTTGTCCGGCCAGCGACTGGTAACGGTTTGGGTAACCTGCTGCAATAATTTCGTAGGCAGCAATAGCACCGTATGTATAATTGCGGGCAGCAATCATTGGTGGAAAGTTATTGCCCATTACAACACCATTTAATTCATGGACAGTATTTGAAAACAATTGAGGATCGTGCAAATAAGATTTGTATTGCAGGTTTGGTTTGCATGAATACAATGAAGCAATCATGCAAAGACATACGAAAAGTCTTTTCATTTGTAGAAATAAATTATAAAGAAATAAGAATCAAAATCCTGAAAGGATTACTTAGCATAATAACTAAACTGCCTGAGGAGGTTTGATTATTTTTTGAAGATAGTTAAAGCTGTTGTTGCTTACGGCTGCAGGCGCAAACCTGACTTTGTTCTCAAGGGAAATATTGTGTTGAAGGGTATAAGTTTCATGGATAAAATCTGATAAAGAAAACTTAACGATACTTGTATTTTTAGCAGGCATTTTTTTAGAAGGGCTGTTATCGGATACGCCATTTACTTTGCCAAAATAATCGTTTGAATTTTGCTGTAGTGCTATCTTCTCTGCATGCCTGATGCATTGTATGGTAAGGGTATCATTTTCAACTTTACGCTGAACGTATTTGTAAGTTTCGCCTTTTATGGTAATTTCCCCGTCAACCCTTTCAAAACTATTGGTATTATTTTGATAAGGCATGTTCATCGGCACCTTGAGGGTAAACAATTCCTGTTCTTTATATTCCTTTTTATCGAGTGAGCTTATCAGCTTGGTATCTGCCTGCTGCATGGCAATATAAAACCAAAGTTTGTAGCCTGTTGTGTTAAACACAATCAGCGTTAAAAGTAATATGGCAGCCGTTTTACGCATTATCAGTTGGTGAAAGTAAGAAAAATTTACAATCTAAAAACGCTGCAGTCCATTTTATTTCATCATGATACAGGGCGTAAATAGCTTACCTGGCTATAAAGGTCTTTTTATCAATCCCTATTCCTGTGAGGGTAAGGCTTTTCCAATTAGGCGGTAAGGCTGTTTTTATTTGTGTTATGCCTTTTGAGGTAATTTCCAATCCACCAAAACCCATTAGCACACTTTGCAAAATACCACCGGCACCGGTGGCAAAGTAAGGGTTGGTGCCGCCTTTGGTTTCTGCAATAACCCTTAGTGGCGGGTTCAAATTGGGCAGGTAACCATCCTGAAAAAAATGATATGCCTTTGCACCATCGCCGAGCCTGGAATAGAGCAATGCAAATATGGCCTGCGTCATAGCGGGTGTGCCTTCGTTGGGAACCCTGGTTTCATAATACTCAAGGTCTTTTTTAGTTTGTTTGGTATCGGTAATTTCTTTTAATGGGTAAGATAAAAGGTTTACATCTGCCTGTTTAATTCCTTCGCCGTTATAGGTTGCATGCTCACGGGTTACGCCATTATCCATTTTTAAAACGGGGATGTTGTTGGCAACTACTGTCCAGTCTGCATCGGGCTTTACCCCTAATATTGTTGCAGCTTCTATAGCGTGTTGCAGTACAGCTTTGGCCGCCGCATTGGTAAAGGCATCGTTGTCCACGTTTTCGGCCCACTCATCTGATGCTACCACATTTTTGATATCATATTTGCCAGGGCCGTTCCTCTCTACCCGGCTTGCCCAAAACATAGCCGTTTCTTTAAGTATGGGATACCCCTTTTCCCTTAGCCACTCTTTATCCTGCGATACGCAGAAATAGTTCCATGCAGCAATGCCAACACATGCCGTAATGTGTTGCTCAAAAGGGCCGCTTAATGCCCATACCGGTGTTTCTTCTACACCCGAAGCAGCACTTTCCCATGGGAACATTGCCCCTCTAAAGCCGTGGTTAAATGCATTTTGCCGGGCAGCACCCAATCGCTGAAACCTGTACTCCACAAGGCTTTTGGCCATCTCCGGGTGTAGCACCAAAATGGATGGAAACATCCATAGTTCTGTATCCCAAAACACGTGGCCGTTATACCCTAATCCGCTAAGCCCCATGGGCGACGGGCTTAAGGCCGTGCCTTCTCTCACAAAAGAATAAAGATGGTACATCATGCTGTGGATATCCTGCTGTGCCTGCGGATCGCCTTCAATAGTGATATCACTTTTCCAAATATCGTCCCATGCTTTGTTGTGGAATTGTATCAACCTGTCACGCCCTTCAAGCTTTGCGGTTATGGTCATGCGTTCCGCTTCGTTCAATGGATCATCATGGTGGGCTGATGTAATGGAAGAACCGGCAATAGAAAAATGATAGGTTTCCCCTGCTTTCAATTGTTTGGTAAATTTCATCAGGTGCATATTGTTGTCCCACATTTCATGTATCACCCTTGGCTCGCTGCCATGTGTTTCGCTAAATAAAAAAGTGTTGGATGCGCACATCAGCAACTTTCCTGTGGGGCTTTTGGCCGAGGAAGTAAGCAGGCTGATCACCACATGCGGCCTGTCAATTTCATTATAATAATTTTGTACTTCTTTTAAAGCATCGGGTGCTTCCATAACGCTTGCAGTGGTAAAGCTGAAATCTTTTTTTGCAGTAATGGTCACATCCATCAGCACCGTAAATGGCAACTGGCGAAGAGAGTAATACGTATAGCTAACATCTGCCTTATCTGTATAATTGAATGTAGTGGTAAAATTTGCATGGCGCATATCCAGTTGCTGTTTCATGTTGGTGGCGTCTGCATTGCCAATCCTTTTACCATCAACCTCCAGGTACATGTTAAGCAGGTTAAAACTTTTTAAAAAATTGCTTACCCTGCCCCTTCCATAAAGATCGTATGCGCCTGCAAGCACCACATCTTTAACCTTAAAAGGCTCAGGCGATGATACCACGCCTATCATACCGTTGGCAACGGTAACACCGTAATAGTTAGAGGGGTTAATTTTTTCTGCGGTTATCTTCCATGGGTCTTGGGCTATAAGTTTTGCAGATAATAAAAATGCAATGGGCAGAAGCAGTAATTTGAAATGTGTCATGGCAGGCTGTTGTGCTATTAAAATTTTATACCGGTTTTAAAAATAACCAATACCGCAGAATTAGGACAGATAATTTTTTAAATGGTGTCTCGTAAAATTAATAAGCCACCGCTTTTAACGGTGGCTTATCCATACCTCTTTTTCGGGTTACATGGGCATTGCTTTCTTTTTCATTGCGCCTTTTTTCATGCCATTCATCATTTTTCCATCCATGTAAACACAGTCACCATCTTTAAGTTGCTTAGTGGTACCATCCTTCATTTTCATGGAACCATCGGCCATAACAGTTGCCCCATTGGTTAGAGTAACATCATTGTCCATGGCCATAGTTTTGCCACCTTTCATCATCATCATTTTACCTCCTTCCATCATTACACAATCCTTCTTCATTTTCATGTGCCCCATCTTATGCATTTTATGCATTGATGAATCCTGGGCAACAACTGTAGCAGCGAAACACATGGCCACTACAAATAGCATCGTTAATTTTTTCATTTTTTTTGTTTTAAAGTTATTGATTCGATAGAAGCAGAGCGAAAATCCTGCCACTTGATGTTTAAATGCCCATAAAGAAATTGGATTAATCCCTGAGGAATATTTTGCCCGTAAACCCAGCTTAAGGCATTAAAAAATGCGCTTTTCTTTTCAACAATCTTTCTGGTTTATAAAACCTGCCATCCCAATTTTTTAAACCAAGCTTGGCAACCTATTTGACCTATCCGTATAAAAAGGCGTTATGGGTAAAAAGATTTCTTTTAAAGGTGTGGTTGAAATTTTTAAAAATGCATTTTCAGGATTTAGTGATGATAAAGTTACCAAGTTAAGCGGTTCACTTGCTTACCTTACTTTATTTTCATTGGCGCCTTTATTAATGATTATTATTTCTTTATGTGGTTTCTTTTTAGGCAAAGAAGCAATCGAAGGAAAAATATATGGACAGCTAAGTGGGTTTGTGGGCTCTGATACCGCTGCACAGTTGCAAGGCATTATTAAAAATGCATCGCTGGCTGGTAAAAGTAAATTGGCCGCTATTATTGGTGGCATCACTTTGCTGGTTGGTGCTACTGCTATATTCGCCGAAATTCAAGACTCCATCAACAGTATCTGGGGCTTAAAACCTAAACCAAAAAGGGGGTGGCTAAAGATGCTCCAAAACAGGTTTTTATCTTTTTCTGTAATTATCAGCCTTGGGTTTTTATTGCTGGTATCGCTTGGTGTAAGCTCTATTATTGATGGGTTTAGCGACCGCCTGGAAGCCCGCTTTCCAGATGTTACAGTAGCTGTTTTTTATGTGATCAATATTGCTATTACTTTGCTTGTTACCACCTTAATATTTGCAGTAATTTTTAAAGTTTTGCCAGATGCTAAAATAAGCTGGAACGATGTAATAGCAGGTGCCATCGCAACAGCTATATTGTTTATGATTGGTAAATTCGGTATATCTTTTTACATCAGCAAAAGCAATGTGGGCAGCACTTACGGTACTGCAGGCTCATTGGTTGTTCTATTGCTATGGATTTATTATTCATCCTTAATTTTATATTTTGGTGCTGAGCTAACCAAGGCATACGCCGTTAAATACGGTTCACCCATCCACCCGAATGATTATGCGGTAACCACAAAAATGGTAGAGGTGGAAACGGGCGGCAAATCGATACAGGCCAAGGAAGATTTACAAATAGAAACCAACCATGGCACTGTAACCAATAATCAACCAACCTGAAAATATTGCTTAGGCTTTTACACTTTTATTGTTTTCCATTTCCCTTTTCTAAAAAGGATAAACCCTGCTATAGTGATGGCCGTTTCGGATAAGGGGATTGCGGTAAAAACCCCGGTTGGGCCCCACGCTAAATACTTTGCCAGGAAGTAAGCAAGTGGTATTTGCAACAGCCAAAATCCAAAGAGATTAATAAATGTGGGTGTCCAGGTATCACCTGCCCCGTTAAACGTATTTATCATCACCATACCAATGCCGTAGAATATATAGCCGCTTGCTATAATCTTTCCTGCCTGAACGGCAACTATCCGTATCGCTTCATCTGTAGTAAAAAGAGAAACCAACCAATCGCCGCAGGCCCAAAAAATTAAAGTAATGCTAGCCATATAAATCACGTTAATATAAATGGTGACCATTACAGAATCAGCCGCCCTTTGCAGTTGTTTGGCGCCCACGTTTTGTCCTACTAAAGTGGCTGCCGCCCCACTCATGCCCCATGCAGGCAATAGAAAAAACATCATTAACCTTAACGCAGTTTGATACCCGGCAGAACCTGTATCACCTCCGGTTACGGCAACCAATTGGGCTAAAAATATCCAACTGCAACTGCCAATTAAAAACTGTAACACTCCGGGGGCTGCAATTTTAACCAAAGGCTTTATTACCATAAGATCTGGTTTCCAGTAAGCTGCCTTAATTTTTAACTGGCTTGTACCTTTTACTAAATGAAACAACTGGTAAATAACCCCGATACCCCTGCCGGACACAGTAGCTACTGCTGCACCTGTTAAGCCCATGGCAGGCACAGGGCCAAATCCATTTATAAACAATGGGCACAAAATAATATTACAGATGTTGGCAACCCACAAACTTTTCATAGCCATTGCAGCATTGCCTGCCCCCCTGAAAATTCCATTAATTAAAAACAACAGCATAATTACAACGCTGGCGCCTATCATAATTTTAGTAAAGGCGCTGCCTTTTAAAACTGTTTCGGCCGAAGCACCCATCCAGGTTAAAATTTTAGCGGCGTATACAAACCCTGCGCAACTGATGACAACAGTAATAACAAGGGAAACTACAATAGCCTGTATGCCTGCATGTGAAGCTGCAGTATTATTTTTTTCTCCTGTACGCCTTGCTACCATTGCCGTTGCGGCCATGCTCATACCGATGGCAAGTGAATAAATAACGGTTAATACCGATTCGGTTAAGCCTACCGTTTGTATTGCATGACTGGCATTTGTTAAATGGCCTACAAAGTACAAATCCACTACAGCGAATATGCTTTCCATACTCATTTCCAGCATCATTGGTATAGCGAGCATTATTACGGCAGTGCGTATATGGCCTGTTGTATAATCCATTTCTTCGCCAGTAATTGCCCTTTTAAATAAATTGAAATAACGGTAAAATTTACCTGTATAATTAATTGGCTGCGCCATGATAAAATCTTTTTTCTTTGATAAAATGAATGATGTTCAACCCTGAGAAGGGCTGTTAAGCAGATGGGGTAAAATATTGGCCTGAATAATAAAGCAGGCCTTAAAACATCTTCATAAAAAAGTAATTGACAAATGCAA
This sequence comes from Ferruginibacter sp., assembly GCA_965249755.1. Lineage (GTDB taxonomy): Bacteria > Bacteroidota > Bacteroidia > Chitinophagales > Chitinophagaceae > Ferruginibacter. The sequence continues at coordinate 3,317,641 of CBDFMT010000004.1, read as the reverse complement.
AATACTCATTTTCTTTAGAAAAAGAAATAGCGTAAATCTTTTCTGCCCACAATGGTGCAGTTTAGTTATAATCGTTCTGAAAAAATGATTTTATCCTGTGGGGGCATTGTGGTGTATAATTCTTACTGTAACCATTAACTGGCCGATATGCCGCATGGTATGCTCGGCACCATGAACCAGTAAACCAATTACAGTACTTGGCAAAAGTTTGCGCCCAACCCCTCTGGAATCTATCAGCGTTTTTTCATCTGTGGTGCTCAACTGGGCCAGGGCAATATCTACCTGTCTGTTGAAACGGTCAAGCAGTGTTTGCACAGTAAGGCCTGCCTGCATAGGCAAATCTTCTGCATAAAGTTGTTCAAGCTGTTGCGGCGATAATGCTTCGCCCCGTGCATAAGTAAACACCCTATCTAAAACACCGGATAAATGTTGCAGGTGAAAAGCGGGAGAAGCCATTCGGTATGGCCTTTCCCAAACCAAGTTATCCGGAAAGGCAGACATTATTAATTTCAACTCCGCCGTGGCCTGCAATAATGCATGCGCAACGGGCTGCAGCAAAGGTGGTATATTTTCCACCGGGCCTCTTTGCCATACTTCTGTTTGGAGGTTGTCTGCCAATGCTGTTTAAATTCAGAAAATGAAAAGCTTGTATACCCTTAAATGTGCTAAGAATTTGTTGATAAACGCCAGCTTGGAAGTTTTGATGTAATTATCTTTTTTATGCCGGTAAGTTTTGTTGCAAGTACAGTCCTGTTATCAACCCTTTCAACCCTTAAAGTTTTAGAAAGTTCTGGAACTGCTACAGTGTCTTTTACCCTAACGGTTAAAGTAACGTGCATTACTTGTTTCAGTAATTGTTCTTTTATAGCCGGATCGTAAATAGAAGCGATAGAACATGCTTTGTTGAAGTTGGTATGCATGCCGTAGCTTTCTAAAACGGCAGGTGCATTTTTTAACTCATTAAAACGTGTAAATTTCTTTACAAAATAATAGGTTTTGTTGTCGATTGTTTTAGTGTACGAAGTATAATACTGTTCCATAAGTGTGTAGTTTTTAATTACTGTTAATGTTATCTCTTGTGTTAATTATAAACTTGTTTCAGAAGTTTTAATAAAGGAGATATGGAAAATGTTGCTTGGTTAAAGCTGTGGTACACGCAGGAACAGAGATTAATGGGTAGTTTTAAAAGGACGGGATAAAATAGATTCTCTTAATCAATATGCATTTGCCATGCCAATAAAGATGGATACACAAAAAGAATAAAAAAATAGGTTAACTGAAGATTTGGAAAGCGGGGTATTTCAACGGATACTCAAATTGCATCGGGTAAATAAGGTTTAGTAAAACTAAAGTTTTTTTATGATACGGCAATAATTATTATGGTTGTTTATAACAGCATCAAAAAATTTTAGCTGTTTACATTTGTTTCTTAAAGTGATGGGTTTATGTTCCATTCTCTTATCTTCTTACATTCGCTACAAATTACTTTATATGTTTTTTACTGAATTAAGTTCACTTCCCGTTAAGGAAATATTTCCTGGTTATGTTGCCAGGGCGGTCCATACTGGTACAATGTCGTTTATGTATTGGGCGGTTACGGCTGGTGCCATGGTACCTGAACATGAGCACCTGCATGAACAGGTGGCACAAGTTTTTAAAGGCACATTTCAACTTACGGTAAATGGTGAAACAAGGATTCTTTTACCTGGCATGGTGGCTGTTATTCCCCCACATGTAAAACACAGCGGAAAAGCTATTACGGATTGTGAATTGCTGGATGTTTTTACCCCTGAAAGGGACGACTATAAATTTTAAAGAAAATGGAAACCAATTTAGCTGGAAAAACAGCACTTGTATGCGGGGGCTCAATGGGGCTTGGGTTAGCGACGGCAGTTGAACTTGCACTGTTAGGGGCAACCATTATTTTAGTTAGCCGAAACGAAGAAAACCTTACCAAAGCGGTGAAAGTACTGGATACTTCTGCTCATCAAACCCATCAATATCTTGTTGCAGATTTAAGTAATCCTGCAATTACAAAATCAATTGTAGAAAGCTGGATTTCACAAAACGGCAATATCCATGTTTTGATCAACAATGCCGGAGGGCCTCCTTCAGGGCTATTGATTGATACCAATGCTGATGATTTGGAAAAAGCTTTTACAACTCATTTGCTTACCAGCCATTTATTGGTGCAGTTATTATTGCCCGGTATGAGGCAGGCCGGGTATGGGCGTATTTTAAATATTTTATCAACTTCGGTAAAACAGCCTATTAATGGCTTGGGTATTTCTAACACTGTACGCCCCGCTGTAGCTAACTGGGCAAAAACACTGGCCAATGAAATTGGTTATGGTGGCATTACTGTCAATAATATCCTGCCCGGTTATACCCGTACAGACAGGCTGCAGTATCTTTTTTCCATGCAGGCTACGCAAAAAGCGGTAGACATAAAAACAATTGAAAATAACATTGTTGAAAATATTCCGGCAAAGCGATTGGGCGAGCCTGGTGAATTTGGGGCAGTGGCTGCTTTCCTTTGTACGCCTGCCGCAAGCTATATCAATGGGGCAAATATTCCGGTAGATGGCGGACGCACAGGAAGTTTATAGCACGAGTAAGTCGGTATCTTATTTGCAATTTTTTATAACATTTACCTTTTAATTTAAACAAATGAAAAACAGGGACACGGGTATTCTTTATTCCATCTTAGGCATTTATACTTTGCTGATAAGCTGGCACTATAACCATAATATTATCCTGCTTATTATTCATTATATCATATGGCCGGCGTACCTTATTTATGAAATATTGATTGGGCATTTATCACACGATTTATGGAAAACCATACCTGCATCTTATTTTAAATAATTGTGTTGGCAGAGCAACTTTATTAAAGCGAAGTGGTGTAAGATTCAATTTTTTCAATCAGTTCGTTCATTTCAAATGGCTTGCATAAAAAGCCATTCGCCCCCGCCTCTATCGCAGAAATTTCAATATCCTTGCTGGCCGATACCATTATTACAGGAATACCTTTTGTACCCTCTTTTTGTTTTAGCTGCTTGCATACATCCCTGCCATCTGTGCCAGACATCCAAATATCCAGAAGCAGCAAATCTGGATATCCATCCGACATTGATAAAATTTTGTTGCCATTTGTACAGGTAGATACTTCATACCCTTTATATTCCAGCAACATGGATACTGCATCCAATATGCCTTCATCATCATCTACAATCATTATTTTTTTTACAGTGCTCATCTTTGTGTTTTCTGATAAAATATTAAATTAATGCAACCGGGACTTTTTAATTTATTGTTGGTAATGAAAAACAGAACGTAGAGCCTTCACCTTCTATACTGTTTACCCAAATACGGCCACCCACACGTTTGATTATTTCAGAAGAAATATATAACCCCAAACCTAAACCAGGAAAGGTATGTTGTATGTCGCCGCTTACCCTGTAAAACTGTTCAAACACTTTTTCCTGGTGAGCTTTTGAAATGCCTACACCAAAATCTTCAACACATAATACAATCTCTGTTTCTTCTTTAGTTACATGTATGATGATGTTACTTTTATTGGGCGAATACTTAACGGCATTTGTAATAAGATTGGTGATCACCTGCACTATCCTCTCTTTATCTGCGTACACAAAACCTGCTGGTGCAAGCTTCTGTACGATGGTAACCTTGGGGATGGTGTTCTGTATATCTTCCACAATATCATTTACGAGATCATTGAAATCGAACCGGGTATTGTTAAGCTGTAATTTGCCTGAATTGATTTTTGTAACATCTAGTAAATCGCCAATCAAGTTGGTAAGCCTGTTTATTTGGGTACCCATTTTTGTAACCATTGCCGCCTCCCGTTTAAGTCCCTTTGCCACCAAAATTTCTTCTAAAAGCTGGCTGTATGCCTTAATTGTTGTAACAGGTGTTTTAAGCTCATGGCTCGCTATACCAATAAAATCATCCTTCTGTTGCTGTAGCTGTTTGTGTTCGGTAATATCGGCCGTAACGCCTATAAACATTAAAGGTTTCAGGTTTTTATTATACCGAGCCTTGGCAGAAGATTTGATCCAGTGAAGAGTGTTATCCGGCCATTTAATTTGATACTCCTCGTTGTAAACTGTATTATTTTTTATGGCACTTTCTACCGCTTCCATTACCCTTTCCCTTTGACCCGGCATTATCTTATTTAGGATGACGTCCTGCGTTAAAGGCATTGCTTTTTCTATGCCGAAGTTTTTCCTGAATTGTTCGCTTGCGTTTACAAAACCGGTTTCTATATTCAGTTCATAACTTCCCAATTGGCCAACTTCCAATGCAATGGCCAAACGCTGGTTGGTCTTTAGTAAATCTTCTTCGGCTTCCCGCTGATTGGTAATATCCAGTATAGTCCCTAACAAGCGAATAGGTTTATGCAACTCATCATAGTAGGTTTTGCCTTCGGCCCGTATCCAATGCACTGTATTATCTTTCCAGATGATCCTGAGTTCATAAAAAAGAAAACCTTCTTCCACAGCTTTTTTATGCGCATCTATCTGTACCTGCTTATCATCCGGATGAACCTGCGCCAGCATTTCCTTTCTGGAAACATTTTCCTTAAACCCAAAGATATTTGACACCCTTGCCGATGCTATTAGTTCACTTGTCAGCAGGTTTAAATCAAACGTGCCTAAATCAACAGCATCGGCGGCAAGCCTCGCCCTTTCTTCTGCATCCAAAATTTTAATCTTGGCGTTAACTTGTTCTGTAACATCAGTGGCCACTATCATTACACCTTCCATCTTACCTTCTCTGTCTTTTAAAGCTTCGCAAACAAGGTTGATATATAGTATTGATGATAATCCTTTATAAATTACGTTTAGGGGCATTTCATTAGAAAAATAATTTTCGCCGGTGGCATAAACCTGCGTTAAAATTTTTTCGAGGCCCTTATGCTTTGCTTCAGGAAGGCAATCAAAAAATGGTTTGCTGATTAGTTCATTTATTTCCTTGCCCAACAGCTTAAGCATGCGGTCGTTAATAATGGTGATGGTATTATCAGGCTCTTTCACCACGCAAATTGCCAATGGAGCCTGTTCAACAAGCCTTCTAAAATTATCTTCGCTTTCAATTAAAACCTGCCTGGCCTTTACTTCCTGGCTAACATCCATTAAAATTCCATTAAAACGGTAAGCCTCCTTATTTTCGTTAAACAACGCTTTTCCTTTGGCACGCACATACCGTTCTTCTTTATTAAGAGGATTAATTATTTTATAATCAATATTATAAACGCCGCCAGATTCGTATTGCATTGCCCATTGAATAGCGGCTGTTACTTTTTCCCGTTCTGCAGGGTCAATAACATTTATGGCAAAGCTTAAATCAAACTGTTCATCTTCTAAAAGGCCGAACCATGTTTTTAGCCTTTTATTAATGGCTATCTTATTTGTTTTAGGAAATAATTCCCATGTACCAAGTTCTGCTGCGGTAAGTGCAAATTCCAATTTTGTTTTACTCTCACTGATTTCTTGTAAAGATTTAAGCCTGCCCGTTGTTTCTGCACAGGTCACGAACACGCCACCCGGCATGCCCGATTCGTCGTTCACGGCACTGTAACTAAATGTCCAGTACACATCTTCTATTCTTCCGTTTCTATAAATGGGTATCAGTTGGTCTTCGCTCCAGGTTGCTTCACCTGTGGCAAGTACTTTATCTATTAATGGTTTGATGATATGCCAGCTTTCAGGCCAGCAATCAATTGCTTTTTGCCCCATTGCTGCTGGATGTTTTCCGTTATTGCCCAAGCTTGGACGGTATGCATCATTGTAAAAACATATTAACTCAGGCCCCCAAAATAAAAACATGGGGAATTTTGAGTTGAGGATAATGCTTAGAGTTGTATAAAGGCTTTGCGGCCAATGGCCGGGGTTACCCAATGGGTTTTGCGACCAGTCAATGTCACTGATCAGTTGCCCCATTTCTCCTCCGTTATTTAAAAAGCTGAATTCGGCCTTTCCGGAACCCATAAAATATTTTGGTTATTAAATTAGACAAGATAGCTGGCAGGCTTTAATTTGACAACTCACATACCACAATCAGATCAAAATCTTTTAAAACAGAGAATCTGATAATGCATAAGTAAAATTTTGGTAAGAATCTGGCTGATATCCTACAGGCCTGTGAGACTGTTGAAATATGCAAAGTACCTCCGGGTATAATTTTCTACAGTGGGGCGCTAACATTGATTCTCATTAAAAATGATTTGGCGAAGCAACCGGTCTTTAAAATAAAAACCTCCTGAAAAAATCAGAAGGCTTTTGTGGTGCGAGCCGGGGTTGAACCGGCGACACATGGATTTTCAGTCCATTGCTCTACCAACTGAGCTATCACACCATTCCCTTTCGGGGCAGCAAAAATAGGAGTTTATGTTTAAATATTTCAAAACAAGCCTCTCAAATTTTAAAGAAAGAAAAAGGCAGTCATTTACTGACTGCCCTTGTTACTGTAAACCTTTTGATATTTATTTTAAAGATGCTATATCTATTACAAAGCGGTAATGCACATCACCTTTAATCATTCTTTCGTAAGCATTATTTACATCAACTGCTTTTATCACTTCAACATCGCTTACAATATTATGTTCGGCACAGTAATCAAGCATTTCCTGTGTTTCTTTTATACCACCAATTAATGAACCGGCCAGGGAGCGGCGCTTTCCAATAAGGTTGAAAGCCCCAACCACAGAAGGTTGTGGAGGAACACCCACAACAACCATTGTTCCATTAAGGTTAAGCAGGTTCAGGTAATCATTGTACTCATGTTGTGCAGATATAGTGCTCAATATAAAATCAAATTTGCCTTGCAGCTCTTTCATTGTTTCAGGATCTTTAGTTACTGCAAAATGATGTGCGCCTAGATTTAAAGCATCCTGCTCTTTTGATTTTGATGTGCTCAATACCGTTACTTCTGCCCCAAAAGATGCTGCAAATTTTACTGCCATATGGCCAAGGCCGCCAAGCCCAACAACTGCAACTTTATGCCCTTTACCAATTTTCCAATGGCGCAAGGGTGAGTACGTTGTAATGCCTGCACATAATAACGGTGCTACGCCTTCAATCGCCAGCTTTTCAGAAACATGGAGTGTATATTTTTCATCTACAACTATTTGTGTTGAATAACCTCCGTAAGTTGGATTGCCTTCTTTATCTTTTCCGTTGTAAGTTGCCACCATTCCATTTTCGCAATATTGCTCTTCGTTGGCAGCGCAACTCGGGCACTCCCTGCATGAATCTACAAAGCAGCCCACACCCGCAAGTTCACCTGCTTTAAAATTTTTAACTGCACTGCCTGTTTTTGTAACACGGCCCACAATTTCATGCCCCGGCACCATCGGGTAAATAGAACCGCCCCATTCATTGCGTACCTGATGGATATCAGAGTGGCAAACACCACAATATAAAATCTCAATTTGTACGTCATTTTCACCAACATCCCTCCTTTCAAAATTAAAAGGGGCTACTGGAGTTGTGGCACTTTGTGCTGCATATGCATTTACTGAAGTCATAATTTTTTTGTTTGGTTCAACTACAAAATTAAAAACAGAAAGTTGGGGCTTATGGTAAAATTAATATTTTTTGCCGTCTGTATTATTGGTTGTTTAGCCTCTCGTTGCCCATAACAAAAACCTTGTGGTTTATTGATTAGCTAAGAATCTTTAAAATTCTGCACTCTTAGGAAACCTTGGGAAAGGGATAACATCCCTGATGTTCGTCATACCGGTCACAAACAGCACCAGGCGTTCAAACCCAAGCCCAAAGCCAGCGTGGGGGCAGGTCCCAAATTTTCTGGTATCAAGGTACCACCACAACTCCTCTGCAGGAATATGCATTTCTTCCATGCGTTTAAGCAGTTTGTCCATACGTTCTTCCCGTTGGCTGCCGCCAACCATTTCGCCGATACCCGGGGCTAAAATATCCATTGCAGCAACGGTTTGCCTTCCGTCTTCACAGTTATCATTTTGGCGCATGTAAAAAGCTTTGATGGCCGCCGGGTAATCTGTAAGTATCACCGGTTTTTTAAAATGCTTTTCTACCAGGTAGCGTTCGTGTTCGCTTTGCAGGTCAATGCCCCATCCATCAATCAAATATTGAAATTTCTTTTTTTTGTTATGGTTGCTTTCTTTAAGAATATTTATGGCCTCTGTATAGGTTACCCTTTCAAAATCATTATCCACCACAAAACTTAATTTTTCCATCAGCCCGAGTTCGTTCCTTTCTGTTTGCGGTTTCAATTTTTCTTCTTCGGCTAACCGTTGCGCAAGAAAGTCAAGGTCTTCTTTATTATGTTCCATTGCATAGCCGATTATATATTTTATAAAAGCTTCGGCCAGGTCCATATTATCTTCAAGATCGTTGAAGGCAACCTCTGGTTCAATCATCCAAAACTCTGCAAGGTGCCTTGTGGTATTGCTGTTTTCTGCCCTGAATGTTGGGCCGAACGTGTAGATATCGCTAAATGCCATTGCTGCAAGTTCGCCTTCTAACTGCCCGCTAACAGTAAGGTTGGTAGGGCGGCCAAAAAAATCATCTTTAAACATAACGCTGCCTTCTTCGTTTTTTGCAGCGGTGCCATCAAGTGGTAAAGTGGTTACCTTAAAAGTTTCGCCTGCCCCTTCTGCATCGCTTGCTGTTATAATTGGGGTATGCAGATAAATAAAACCCTTATCATTAAAAAATTTATGGATGGCAAAAGCCAGGGAATGGCGTACACGAAAAACAGCCCCGAAAGTGTTGGTGCGAAAACGAAGGTGTGCCATATCCCTTAAAAATTCAAGGCTGTGTTTTTTAGGTTGAAGCGGAAATTTTTCAGCATCACTATCACCTAATATTTCAATTGTTACCGCTTTCAATTCTATCTTTTGCCCTTTGCCCAATGAGGCAATAACTTCTCCGCTAACTTTTATACAAGCCCCTGTAGTAAGGCGTTTGAGCAGTGCTTCATCAAACTGGCCAAGGCTTGCAACAACCTGTAAATTATTGTTTGTGCTGCCGTCGTTTAAGGCTATAAACTGGTTGTTGCGGAAGGTTCGCACCCATCCCATTACAGTTGCTTCAAAGTTGGCTTTATCGCCAACAAGCAAATCTTTAATTTTAATTCTCTTGTTAAACATACATTTTTTGTTGGCTGCAAATATAATACTTTGCACAAAGGCTTAAAGCCTTAAAAGCCGGCTGTAACAAGCTTTATTGGGTTGCGTAGGTTTTAAAATATAAAAATTGTATGGCGTTTGTAACACCGTGGCAGTGTTTGCTGTTAACAAAATATTTTTCAATTTTTACTAAAATGGATGTAATATTGTGCAGGAATATTGCTGATAAGGTCGTTCCATCACTATTGCATCAGACAGACACATTCCATCGAAACCAAATTCTCACCTGAATAATTGGATTATTTCAAAGCTTTTTAAGACCGGATTTTTTTGAAAAAACTTTTTTCATTTCTTTATGTATGACACTTTACAATTGAACGATATGCTCGTTCCTGAGTTGCATGATATTGCAGAGCAACTCACTATTTCCAACTACAAAAAATTAGACAAGCAAGACCTTATAGATAAGATACTTGCAAAACAAACCGCTGCCAATGCACCCTCAAAAAATGGTGACGATGAAAAGCCTAAACGTAAGCGTACTATAAAAACGGCTATACTTAAATCTCAGGTTACCGGTGCTGCAGATACAAAAAATAGTGATGCTGCAAATGAGGCTGTGCCTGAAGTTAAGCAAGATGCAAAGGTTGCTAAAAAGGATCTTCCCCATGAAAAAAGAAGGCCTGTTGTAAAAAAAGAAGAGCCTGAAGAAGAAGAGGAATTACAGCCTATTACAGACGAAGAAAGTACGATACCTGCAGCCATTGCATCTTTACTGCACCAGGAAGATGACATACAACAACAACAGCCCGAAGTACAGCAATACGATAACAGCCAGCAAGCCAGTTACCCCAACAAGCAATATCAGCAACGAAGGGACCAGCAGGTTTTTAATATTGAATTTGATGGTATTATTTTAGGAGAAGGTGTTTTGGAAATGATGCCAGACGGATATGGCTTTTTACGAAGCAGTGATTACAATTATCTTTCTTCACCAGATGATATTTATGTATCCCCATCGCAAATAAAACTTTTTGGTTTAAAAACTGGTGACACTGTTTATGGATCAGTACGCCCTCCAAAAGAAGGCGAAAAATATTTTGCTTTATTGAAGGTGGAAACCATCAATGGCAAAAGCCCTGAAGAAGTAAGGGATAGGGTGCCGTTCGATTATCTTACCCCATTGTTCCCTTTTGAAAAATTGAATTTAACCACTACTTCTAATAACTATAGCACCCGCATTATGGACCTGTTTACCCCTATTGGTAAAGGGCAGCGTGGGTTAATTGTTGCCCAGCCAAAAACGGGTAAAACAATGCTGTTAAAAGAATTGGCAAATGCCATTGCAGAAAACCATCCAGAATGTTACCTGATGATTGTGTTGGTTGATGAGAGGCCTGAGGAGGTTACTGATATGGAACGAAGTGTTAAGGCGGAAGTAATTGCCAGCACCTTTGATGAGCCTGCAGAAAAGCATGTGAAGGTTTCTACCATTGCATTACAAAAAGCCAAGCGCCTTGTGGAGTGTGGCCATGATGTGGTTATTTTATTGGATAGCATTACCAGGCTTGCAAGGGCACATAATACTGTAGCCCCATCAAGCGGTAAAGTACTGAGTGGTGGTGTTGAAGCAAATGCCATGCAAAAGCCGAAGCAATTTTTTGGTGCTGCCCGTAAGATTGAATTTGGTGGCTCTTTAACCATTATTGCCACAGCACTGGTTGATACCGGCAGTAAAATGGATGAAGTTATTTTTGAAGAATTTAAGGGTACCGGTAATATGGAATTGCAGCTTGACAGGCGTTTGTCTAACCGCCGTATATATCCTGCTATTGATATCGTTTCTTCTTCTACCCGCCGTGATGATTTATTGCTGGATAAAGAAACTTTTCAGCGCATGTGGGTATTGCGGAAGCATATGGCCGATATGAACCCGGAAGAAGCGTTGAATACTTTGTTGAAAAACATGAAAGGCACCAAAGACAATGCTGAATTTTTAACTTCCATGAACGGATAAAAATTGACCTGAAATATTTATACAGCCGCCGGATTATCCTGCGGCTTTTCTTTTATACAAAACATTATACAGCTTGCTATAAACATAGAAATACCTCCTGAAAGAATGGTAAAATTTGTTTCTCCTTTAAAATAATGACGGGTTAAAAACCCCAGCAAAAAAGCCGCTGTAACCTGTGGTACCACGACAGAAAAATTAAAGACCATAAAGTATTTGGCCATCTTTTCTTCTGGCGCAATGCTGCCAACAATTGTATACGGTACATTGGAAATACTGCTCCATCCGATGCCAATAAAAGCAAAAGACATCAACAGCAAATACTGGTTTTTTATAAAAAAAATAATCAGCAACCCAATGCTGCCAATAAGCAATGCAGCGCCATGCAAGCGGTTCTTTCCAATACGCTTTATTAAACCTGGAATCAAAAATGCAAGTACTGCCGCAAGCGTACTGTAAAAAGCAAAACAAATACCCACCCATGTTGTACCCTTTTCAAATGCTGCACTATCCGCATCGCTGGTGTTAAAAACATATTTTGTTATAACAGGCGTGGCATAAATCCATAAAGCAAACAGGCCGAGCCATGTAAAAAACTGCACAATAAAGAGCGGTAACAAATGTTTAATAATTTTAAGCATAGCGCAAGATGGGCTTGGTTTTAATCACGTGTGCACACAAGCCTTTTCTTTATGTAACTTACAGAATTGATTTATTAATAAATGGCAATACAGAAATTAACCGCCACAGATTTTATTGCACTATCTGCAACCAGCCTGGTATTAGATGTACGCAGCCCCGGTGAATATAAGCATGCGCATATGCCTGGTGCTTATAACCTTCCCTTATTTTCAGATGAGGAAAGGAAGGTTGTGGGTACTTCCTATAAACAGCAAAACCGAAAGATTGCCATCAAAACCGGACTGGATTATTTTGGCGTTAAAATGAAGAAAATGGTGGAGGAAGTAGAAGGCCTTTTCAATCAAATAAATGCCCGTAAAGAAATAAAAAAAGACAATACCGTTTTGGTGCATTGCTGGCGTGGTGGCATGCGGAGTGCAGGCGTAGCCTGGTTGCTGGACCTATATGGCTTTAAAGTGTACTCCTTAACTGGTGGTTATAAAGCCTACCGGGCATGGGCAAGGGAGCAGTTTACAAACACGGTTAATTTAACAATTTTAGGCGGTTATACCGGCTCGGCAAAAACGGTTATTTTAAATGAATTATCAACTTCAGGTTATCCGGTTATTGATCTGGAAGCTTTGGCTTGCCACAAAGGTTCGGCCTTTGGCGCATTTGGCGAAAAGCCCCAGCCATCGCAGGAAATGTTTGAGAATTTATTGGCAGAAGACATCAACATCCTTTTACAAAAAAATACCGGCCCTGTTTTTTTAGAAGATGAAAGCCAGCGTATAGGCACCCTGATGATACCAGAACCTTTCTGGCAACAAATGAGGCAAAGCCCGGTCTTGTTTTTAGACATTCCTTTTGAAGACAGATTGGATTACCTGACCCTGGGGTATGGTAAATTTGAAAAAGAGTTGCTGATTAATGCCATCATCAGGATACAAAAAAAATTGGGTGGGCTGGAGACCAAAACAGCCATCAACTATTTATTAGAAAATAACCACAAAGAATGCTTTAGGATATTGCTGCATTACTATGATAAGTACTATACCAAAAGCCTGAACACCCGCCAGAATTTATCCCATCTTCTTACCAAAATAATTTGTGAAAATGGGGACCCTAAAACCAATATCCAAAACCTGATCAATGAAAAAACTACTGTCCATTAGCTTTTTAATTTCCTTGCTGTTCCTTTCCTGCAGCCTTTTTGCGCAAGATATAACCGGCCTGTGGAAAGGCTTTTTATATAATGATACCACCAAAAAATTTTTACCCTATGAAATAGCTGTAAGCGAAAACAAAGGAAAATTAGGTGGCTATTCGCTTACCATTTTTGAGGAAAATGGCAAGCAGGAAATCGGCATAAGGGATATTACCATCAAACAAAAAAATGATGAAATAAGGATTGAAGACATCAGTCTTATTGACAACTCCTTTACTTTCGTGCCGCCAAAAAACATTCGCAAAACAATGATACTTACCCTTGCTGTTAATGATACCGCTATGATTTTAACAGGTGATTGGAGTACTAACCGGACTAAGCAATATGCCCCGGCCACAGGCACGGTTAGCCTGCAAAGAAAAATTGAATACCAATCTTCAACACTGTTTAAAAGGCTGGATGAATTGAAACTGGCAGACAAATTAGTTTTCAACGAGCCACAAAAAATGAGTAGCAGGGACATGTCCAAAATTCAAAATAATACGATTGAAAATAAAAACACGGTATCAAAATTACCTGATGGTGCACCCCTGAATGCTGGTGCTTTCATCGTTGCAGGCAGCAGTGATGGTAAAGTAAAAGATACCATCAAAACTATCAGCAATAAAAATCCATCCTTACCGGTAGCAATTGCTGATAAGGCCGGTAAAAACAATAATACTACAGCTCCAAAATTAATAAGCACTGCAGTGGTTACTAAACCTGATGTAGTGATCAGCACACCCGAAAAACAGGATGCTGTAAAAAATATTCCTCTGGCACCTACGGCACCGGTTGCCCCAAAAGCTTTGTCCACAGCTGTTATAGCTCCGGTTGAAAAAGATGTACAGGCTATTAAACAAGCACCACAAAAAATGCCTGTTGCAACTTCCCCTGCGGTTGTACAAGGTGCGGCGGATATTGATAAACGTGTTGTTACAACGGTGCAATCTGTCTCTTATAAATCAGACAGCCTGGTGCTGACTTTGTATGATAATGGTTATGTAGATGGTGATACCGTTAGTGTGGTGATGAATGGAAATATTATTTTTTCTAAACAAGGTTTATCTACTAAAGCCGTAAGTAAAACAATTTATATCAACAAAGAAACGCCAGACTCTATTAAGCTCGTGATGTATGCAGAAAACTTAGGCAGCATACCGCCTAACACGGGTTTGCTGGTAGTGCATGATGGCGAAGATGTATACGATGTTAGGTTTAGTGCAGATCTAAAATCAAACGCTGCCATTATTTTAACAAGAAAAAAAAGACAATAGTGTATGAACGCAGAGAATGAAACAGGGCATATTTACAAGCTAACCCAATACTCTCATGGTGCCGGATGTGGTTGTAAGATTGCGCCAAAAATTTTAGATGAAATATTAAGCAGCAACTTTGCCGCACCTGATAATGATAAATTAATTGTGGGCAACCATAGCAAAGATGATGCAGCGGTTTATAACCTTGGCGATGGCAACGCCCTTATTTCTACAACAGATTTTTTTATGCCTATTGTAGATGACCCATTTGAATTTGGCCGTATAGCATCTGCCAATGCGATAAGCGATGTATATGCCATGGGTGGCAAGCCGATACTTGCCATTGCTATACTTGGATGGCCAATTAATATTTTACCACCTGTTGTTGCGCAAAAAGTTATTGAAGGCAGCCGAAGTATTTGTGCCGAAGCAGGGATACCACTTGCTGGTGGCCACAGCATCGATAGCCCGGAACCTATTTTTGGTTTGGCGGTAAACGGCCTTGTTGCAGTTAGAAATATCAAGCAAAATAATTTGGCCAAAGAAGGTGATGTTTTATTTTTAACGAAGCCCTTAGGCGTGGGCATTTTAACTACCGCAGAAAAAAAAGGATTGCTTGCCCCAGAGGATAAAGGCATTGCTGCAAAGCAAATGATGCAGTTAAACAAGGCAGGCGAGGCGTTGGGTAAAATACCCGGCGTGCATGCTATGACGGATGTTACAGGATTTGGCCTGCTGGGCCATTTGGTTGAAATGGCCGAAGGCACGGGGCTTAGCGCTGTTGTTGATTTCAATAATATACACCTGATAACAGAAAATTTAAAAAATTACTTAAGCCTTAAATGTACACCCGGTGGCACGGGCAGAAACTGGGACAGCTATGGTAATAAAATAAGCCCGGTGGGTGATTATGAAAAATATATTCTTGCAGATCCGCAAACAAGTGGTGGCCTGTTGATTGCCGTAGATAAAAAGGAAGCCGCTTTAGTAAAAGAAATATTAATACAATTTGGGTTAGAAAAATATACCATACCTGTGGGGGCGTTTGTTGCAAAGCAAGCAATAACGGTTGTTGTGAATGTTTAAAGTTGATAAAGGCAATGTGCCAGGGCATTGTAATCAGTTGGCTTTTTCTTTTTCGGGAAAAGCCCGTTTGTGTACAAATGAATTGAAGAAAGACAACAGGATGCTAAAAAGCATTGCTGCCCAAAAGCTTTCTACTTTAAAGCCATGTACAAAATGTGCATCCAGTAAAATAATACATGCGTTAATCACAAAAAGAAATAGCCCTAAAGTAAGCAGGGTTACAGGTAAAGTTAATAAGATAAGCAAAGGCTTTATTATTGCATCCAACACAGCAAGTATGAGTGCCACAATTACCGCAGTAATAATATTATTATTAACAATCTCAATGCCGGGCAATATTGCGGCCAGTATAAAAACGTTAACTGCGGTGATTAATATTTTATAGAAAAATGTCATTTCTACATTGAATGGGAAACTGTATCCATTTCTAAATTACAATTAATTCGTAAAAATCATCCGGAACAAAATATTTATTGGCAAGGCTTTTTAATTCTTCGGCTGTGATGGTTTTAATCATCTTTATAGAGTCATAAAAATATTGTTCGTTCAAGTCATTCAGTATAATATTTTTCCAGCGGCCTATAATATGAAACGGGCCATCGAGGTCGCCAAGAATACTTCCGATAAGGTAATTGCGTACCAGCAATAATTCCTCTTCATCAATTAATTCTTCTTTTAAAATTGTCATTTCATTGTATACTTCTTCAACTGTTTTTTCTGCCACATCTTTTCCTGCTTCTGTACTAATCAGTAAAGCCGTGTCTTCAATATGGTTTTGCACATAACTGTGTATCCCATAAGTATAGCCTTTTTCTTCCCTGATATTACTCATAAGCCTTGATCCGAAAAAACCGCCGTATACCGTATTCAACACCATCATCTTCATAAAGTCTGGATGCAGCCTGTTGGGAAAAGGCCTTGCAATTCTTATGGCACCCTGCACACCATTTGCATCATTGGCAATGCGGTATTTTTTATTTAGAGCTGGCTGCACAATGCTGGTGATTGTTTTTTTGCCAGGCTTAATATCAAGCTTACCAAAATGTTTGTTCAGTTGTTCAAATAAATCGCCAGGCAGCTTACCAGCCACAAACATTACACAATGCCCATCTACATAATATTCCTTAAAATGGGCTTTAAGCATATCTGTTGTTAAGGCATCATAATCTTCTGCAATTACATATTTACCATAAGGATGTTGCTCACCAAACAAATAAGCATCAATTAAACGGTTAGCAACAAAGTCGCATTTTTGCAGGTTTACCGAAAGTTTTTGTTTGCTGTTTTGTTTATAAATAGCCAGCTCTTCTTCTGGAAAAACAGCATCTGTTACCATCTCTTTTATTACAGGTAAAAGTTCTGGCAAGTGCCGTGTTAATGTATGCAGTGTTACAGAAGCTGTTTCGTTGTGGCAGCTTCTGGTGCAATAAGCTCCATAATATTCAAAATGTTCGTTTAATTCAAACGCTGTTTTTGCTGAGGTGCCGTTTTTAAGCATATGGCTTGTTGTGGCAGCTACTGCATTCTTTTTTTCAAAACTGTTGCCGGCATAAAAAACCATTTCAAGTTGCAACACGTCTTGTGCGCCGGCATCAATGGCATACACTTCAACACCATTGTCCAATACCATTTTTTGATAGGGCTTTAACGCAAGGTCAAATTCTATAGCATCCTTAATGTGAGGAGCAGTTTTTCTATTTAGCATGTATTGTTTTTGATTTTGTGTAACCGTTACAGTGGTGTAATCAGTTATTGGAATAATAGTACAATGTGTTACAATTATTCTCATTGAAGATGGCCTTGCTTTCATTAATTAACGCCTCTGTTGTTACAGCCTGGTATTTATCCAGTTCGGTGTTAATCAGCTCAGCATTTCCTAATAGTTCGTACATGGCAAGATTAGTTGCACGGTTCATTACACTCATGTCTTCAAAAGCCAGCATGCTTTCTGTTTTATTTTTTACTTTTTGTAATTCTTTTTCAGTTATGCCTTTTTGCATCAGCGTATTTATTTCTTCCATGATAGCAGCCTCTGCTTCTTTCATATCCACACCCTTTACCAACTTGCCCTCAATACTAAGTAAGCCGGCATCGGTACTGCCAAAGTGGGAGCATTCGATATTACTGAACAGTTGTTTTTCTTTTACAAGCGATTGAAACAAACGGGATGAACCACCCCCACCTAAAATTTCGGTAACAAGATCGGTTGCATAATAACGGTCATCCAAACGGCTGCAAATATGCCAGCATTTATACAATGCATCAATGGGCACATTGGCCTTAACTTCAAGGGACCTCGGTGCTTCCTGCCTGGGCTCAACAGGAAGGTTGCGTACATACTTATTGCCTGAAGGTATTGGGCCAAACCATTTTTCTGCGTATGCTTTAACGGCCTCTACAGTAACATTACCCGCTACAACTAAAATGGCGTTTACCGGTGTGTAGTGTTTACTGAAGAAATTTTTAACATCCTGCAGTTTGGCATCTTCAACATGCTTTAATTCTTTGCCAATGGTCATCCACCGGTATGGGTGGGTTGTATATGCAAGCTCCCGCATTTTATGCCAGACATCGCCGTAAGGCTTATTAATGTAGTGTTCTTTAAATTCTTCGCATACTACTTTGCGTTGGACTTCCAGGCTTTTTTTATTGAAGGCAAGGCTCAGCATGCGATCACTTTCAAGCCAGAAAGCTGTCTCGATATTCTCGGCCGGTAACTGGCAATAATAGTTGGTAAGGTCGTTGGTTGTAAAAGCATTGTTTTCGCCCCCGGCCACCTGTAGTGGTTCATCATACGTGGGTATATTAACACTGCCGCCAAACATCAGGTGTTCAAATAAATGCGCAAAGCCTGTTTGGCTGGGGTTTTCGTCACGGGCACCTACATCGTAAATTACATTAACAACTGCCATTGGTGTACTTGTATCCGGATGCACCAATACCCTTAATCCATTATCAAGGGTAAATTTCTCGTACTGAATCATGCGGCAAAGTTAAGTACAGTTGCTATAAAATACTTTTGGGTTTTATAAAAAGCTGCACCAGTTCTTTGTTGCGCCTTACAATTATTTTAATTTTCTCTTTCGCATTTTGCAACACATCCTTGTACTGCAAAATATTGTTGCTAAAATTTGTTCCGATGCCAATAATAATATCATCTTTTAAAATACCTGCTTTTGCTGCAGGCGAACCTGTAATAACATCATCAACCAGTATACTTCCATCTACATAATAAATGGCCATGCCGGTATAGGAGTAATCAAACTGATCTAAAAAATGGCTATTGGGTAAAAGATGTATTTCTCTTTTGGGATAGTTAAGCACCAGGTTAAACCTTCTTAATAAATCGTTGCCAAGCAACCCGCCAACATTTGGATAGGAGGTAACGTTGAATTCATCTTTATACAAATAAGTGGGCACATTCCTGAATTTGTAGCGGCCTACCTGCACCAATTTTAAAACGGTAAGGCTCATTTGCAGTTTGCCGCCCATTCCCTCTGCCTGTGTTAATACTGGCTTACGGCGGGAGAGTACAATGCCGCTGTCTTTCGCAAAATTTTCACTTAGCAAAAAACAAAGTCCGGCCCCTGTATCAAAGTAAAAGTTGAAATCTAATTTACGCCTGTCTTTTATGGTCAGGTGCTGAATGGGTAAAGTGGTAAACACCGGTTGTAGCAATGTACCGTTTTTAGGATAGGCCATTTCACCGGGGGAATAAACCTCCATGGTCAAACTGTCAAAATTTATTTTAACGATGTAACGCCTGAAGAAACTGTATCCTATAATGCCATCAATTTTTTCTCCGTAAACACTTGTAAGCACATCATAATCGTTGATGTGAAAATTAAGATGATCAATGGCCAAGCCTGAAAAATGTAGTGTTTGATTAAAAGCGAAGCTTACTTTGTGGCTGTTGCCCATTCCGGTAATTACAGTGTCGGAAGGCGTGACAGGAATATGGAGATAAGTTGCTGTTGATGAATCAAGGGAGATGCCTCCGCTGCCTGTATCTAAAATAAAATTGAGTGAATCCGTAAAATTTTCCAGCCTGGCCTTAACTACTATTACCCCGCCACTGTACTGCTTAAAATGTATCGTTGTAATCAATTTTGCCTGTAACGGTTTTTTAATTTCCTGGCCCAATCCGGTAATGCACACGCAAACAAGCAACAATATACAGGTACCCTTTTTCATTCAAAAAATTGTTGGTGGTTTACAGGGTTACCCGTTTGTAATTTTGAGTGTATGGTGTTAACAAATATGGCAACCTGTTTACAAACTTATGGAGGTTATAAAAACATCCCTAAATAAATATACAACCTAATGAATGTACTTTTGTTACTTATTATTCAAATGGTTTTATGGAATTAAGCAACTTATACAATAAGGCATTAAACTTTGAATTTTTGAGTGTGGAGGAAGGTGTTTATTTATTTGAACATGCACCACTGACGGAATTAATGTTTGTTGCCAATGAACTAAGGATTAAACAGGTGCCGCATGGAAAAGTTACCTGGATTATTGACCGCAATGTAAACACTACCAATGTTTGTATTGCAAACTGTAAATTTTGTAATTTTTACAGGATACCCGGCCATGCTGATGCGTATGTGACGGACATAGAAACGTATAAAAGAAAAATTGATGAAACCTTCAGGTATGGCGGAGAACAGTTGTTGCTTCAGGGCGGCCACCATCCGGGTTTAGGGTTAAGTTATTATGTAGGGTTGTTTAAAGAACTTAAATCATTATATCCTAATCTTAAATTACATACCCTTGGCCCTCCGGAGGTTGCCCACATTACCAAGCTTGAAAAAAGTACCCACCGGGAAGTTTTAATAGCTTTAAAAGATGCAGGGCTTGACAGTTTTCCTGGTCCTGGTGCTGAAATACTTACTGACAGGGTAAGGCGTTTAATCAGCAAAGGAAAATGCGGCAGCCAGGAATGGCTTGATATAATGCATGAAGCACATAAACTAAATATCACCACCAGTGCAACGATGATGTTTGGCCATGTGGAAACCATCACAGAACGGTTTGAGCACTTAGCCAAATTGAGGGAAGTGCAAAGCCGTAAGCCTGAAAATGCAAAAGGGTTTATTGCTTTTATACCATGGACTTTTCAAGATGTAGACACTTTGCTTGCAAAGATCAGGGGTGTACATAACCTTACCACTGCTGAAGAATACATCCGCATGATAGCCATGAGCCGCATTATGCTGCCTAACGTAAAAAACATACAGGCGAGCTGGCTTACTGTGGGCAAAAAAACTGCACAACTTTGCCTTAATGCTGGTGCCAATGATTTTGGAAGTATTATGATTGAAGAAAATGTAGTGAGTGCTGCAGGTGCCCCTCACCGTTTTACCAGTAAAGGTATACAGGATGCAATCCGGGAAGCCGGGTTTGAACCTCAGCTTAGAAACCAGCAATACGAATTCAGGCAAATGCCCGTTGTTATGGAAGAACAGGTAATTGATTATTAAAAGTTATTTTATAAAATTGTCGGCGATTGTAGTTTTGTCCATTAAATAGGGCAACTGAAAAACCTGCAGGCATTTGATTTTATTGTGTGGGCACGGTTTGTTTTTATCAACAGCTTTTAAAAAAATGTGGATAAATTTCGGAAATTACTATTTGCAAAATAAAGCAAAACCCCTCTTGATAAAAATTTAGATGTTGTCTAAATTTACAGTCTAAATACCAATATATATGAAAAACACTACCGCCACCCAACCCGCTTTATTTCCAGCCTTTGCAAAGTTTTTTTACAATGCCTTTAAAAGTTTGTTTGTTTCCGAATCAAAAAGTGATTTTGCAAGACTGAAAAACTTTATATCCTCCTGATTAGGAGGATTTTTTTTGTTTCGATTTTAAATAAGATATCCTGATAATGAATAACGCAAAAAGCAAGTGTCGCCACTTGCTTTTTGCGTTATTAGAAAGATATGCTTTAATTAATAAGCTTATTGATTTCACTGCAAAGGGCCGCAAAAATATCTTCCACCCCTCCTTCACCTTTTACCAAAACAACTTTATTAAACCCCTTGTAATACTCGGCTACAGCCGCTGTTTTACTGTTGTATTCCGCAATTCTTGCCCTTATTACCGCTTCATTGTTATCATCACTTCTGCCGCTTGTCTCTCCTCTTTTTACCAACCTTTTAACCAGTTCTTCTTCCGTTACTATTAAGGCAAGCATTACGGCAATGCTTGTTTTTTTTAATTCTAATAATTTATCTAACGCTTCTGCCTGTTTATCGGTACGGGGAAATCCATCAAAGAGAAAACCTTTTGCATGTGCATTAGCGTCAAGGGCTGAGCTTATCATCCCGATTACTACTTCATCAGGAACCAACTGTCCCTTGTCCATAATCTTTTTTGCTTCTACCCCCAATGCGGTTTGCCGGGCTATTTCATTACGTAATAAATCTCCGGTGCTAAGATGTTTTAAACCATACATCGCAATCAGCTTTTCACTTTGCGTACCTTTTCCACTGCCGGGTGGGCCGAAGAGTATTAAGTTGAACATATTTTTCTACAAGACTTGGGTGAAGGACAAATATAATATACGAAGCTTAAAAATCGTTTAAGAATCTTGATTATACCATTGGAGAATTTTAATTGTTTCCTTCTTTATTTGAAGGAACTGAAATATTTTTTTACGATGGGTCTGACTACAAAAAATGCTTTACAACATTGTAGATAACTTTCGGCTTGCCCAAAGTATAATAGTGTAACACCGGCACACCAAATTCTTTAAGTTCTTTTGATTGTTGCACCAACCAATCAGTTCCTATGTGTTCAACATCATTATCAGTTTTGGCCATTGCAATGGCATTGGATAAATCTGCCGGAATATCCACATGAAAAATTTTTGGCAAGATGCTAAGCTGCTTTTTATTGGTTATCGGCTTAAGGCCTGGTATGATGGGCACATTAATCCCGATAGCCCTGCAAGCTTTTACAAAGTCGAAAAATTTTTGATTATTAAAAAACATTTGGGTCATAATATAATCTGCGCCGGCATCAACTTTTTCTTTTAAATGTACAAGGTCGGTATCTAAGTTAGGTGCCTCAAAATGCTTTTCCGGGTACCCTGCTGTTCCAATACAGAAATCAGGTTTACCGCCGTTCTTAATATCTTCTTCCTGGTAAATACCATTTTTTAAATTAACAACCTGCTTTAAAAGATCTACAGCATAGGCATGCCCGTTAGGTTCCGGTTCAAAATTGGCTTCATTTTTTGCGGCATCGCCCCTAAGCACTAAAACGTTATCAATACCTAAAAAATTAAGATCAATAAGGGCATCCTCAGTATCCCTTTTTGTAAAGCCGCCGCATATTAAATGAGGCACTGTATCTACGTTGTAATGGTTTTTAATAGCGGCGCAAATGGCTACTGTGCCAGGCCGTTTGCGTACTTCAACTTTTTCGAAAGTGCCATCTGCTTTTTTCTTAAACATGGTTTCACTACGATGGTACGTTACATTTATAAAGGGCGGTTTAAACTCCATGAGGGGGTCTAAATGATCATAAATAGATTGGATGGTTTTGCCCTTTAATGGTGGAAGGATTTCAAAAGAAACTAAGGTGCTTTTTGCCTGAGAAATGTGTTCTGTAACTTTCATGTTGCTTCAAATATTTGCAAACTTAGTTAAGTAGCTATAAAGCACAAACTGCTGTTAAATATAATTGAGTGCTTCAGCGACATTGGTTTACATTAATTTTGTTGCAAATAATTTTGTTTTGAGTATCACCATCCAAACTAAGAACCTTGTAAAAATTTACGGCAGCCGTACGGTTGTAGATAATGTGTCTTTCCATGTTACACAAGGCGAGATCGTGGGCCTGCTTGGGCCTAACGGTGCTGGTAAAACAACCTCTTTTTACCAGGTAGTTGGTTTGGTTAAACCAGATGAAGGAGAAGTTTTTTTAAATGAAATAAATATAACAAAACTGCCTATGTACAAGCGTGCTAAAATGGGTATTGGGTACCTTCCGCAGGAGGCAAGTGTGTTTAGAAAACTGAGTGTGGAAGATAATATTAAGGCGGTGCTTGAAATGACCAAATTGTCTAAAAGAGAACAAAAAGAAAAATTAGAAGTGTTGCTGGATGAATTTCGTTTGCAACAGGTAAGAAAAAATAATGGAGATACTTTAAGCGGTGGGGAAAGAAGAAGGACAGAAATTGCAAGGGCTTTAGCGGTTGACCCAAAATTTGTTTTGCTGGATGAACCTTTTGCAGGCGTAGATCCTATTGCTGTGGAAGACATTCAGGCTATTGTAGCAAAACTAAAGTTTAGGAATATAGGAATATTAATAACAGACCACAACGTTAATGAAACACTATCTATTTGTGACAGGGCTTATCTTTTAATTGACGGCAAAATTTTTAAACATGGTACTGCAGAAGAACTTGCCGGCGATGAACAGGTAAGGCGCCTGTACCTGGGCAAGAATTTTGAATTAAAAAGAAAAGATTATTTGCATGAAGATGCTAAAAATAATGTTGTTGTCACTAAAGGCACTGAATAGATCTTGCAATGATTTTGCAAGTCGTATAAGTTTTTTATCTTTCCTGTAATGAAACTTCTCTCCCCAACTATTTCAAAGCTTGCACGGATGCGCTTTTGGCGCATACAAAACTGGAGCAACCACCCTGTTGCCAGTCAGCGGGAAGTTTTACAAGAATTGGTAACAGCGGCACAATACACAGAGTTTGGCAAGAAATACCACTTTTCAAAACTATTTACCGTAAAGGATTTTAAAAAGAATATTCCAATACAGGAGTACGAAGATGTAAAACCCTACATCGAACGTATGATGAAGGGTGAAGAAAATATTCTATGGAATACCCCTATTAAATGGTTTGCAAAAAGCAGCGGCACTACATCTGCCAAAAGTAAATTTATTCCTGTTAGTGATGAAAGCCTTACTGACAACCATTTTAAAGCTTCTAAAGATGTTTTGACCACATACTATGAAAATTTTCCTTCAAGCGATTTACTAACTGGAAAAGGTTTGGTGATAGGTGGCTCACATCAGCTTAGTAAAGACAATGAAGATATAGATATTCAGTTTGGCGACCTAAGTGCCATACTTATGCAGAACTCCCCTTTTTGGGGGCAATGGATACGTACGCCTGAGCTTAGCATCGCCTTGTTGGATGAATGGGAAAATAAAATTGAAAAGCTTGCCAGCATTACTGCCGAAGAAAATGTTACCTCTATTTCTGGTGTACCAACCTGGACTTTACTTTTACTAAAACGGATATTGGCAATAAAAGAAAAGAAAACGATTAAAGAAGTTTGGCCAAACCTGGAACTGTATATCAACGGCGGTGTTTCGTTTGTGCCTTACCGTGAGCAGTTTGAAAATATCATTGGTGGCAAAATTAATTTTCTTGAAATTTACAATGCCAGTGAAGGTTTTTTTGCCGGTCAGCAAAAACCCGATGATGACGGGATGTTGCTGTTTACAGAGCATGGTATCTTTTATGAATTTTTGCCGGTAGAAGAATATGGAAAAGTTGCCCCGCTTACTATTGGTTTAAAGAATGTTGTAAAAGGAAAAAACTATGCCCTTGTAATAAGCACTACGGGCGGGCTTTGGCGGTACCTTGTTGGCGATACTGTTCAGTTTACTTCTGTAAACCCTTACAAGATTAAGGTTACGGGGAGATTAAAACATTATATGAATGCTTTTGGTGAAGAGGTAATTGTTGAAAACAGCGATAAGGCCATTGCGCTTGCTGCTGAAAAAACTTGCGCTGTTGTTGCTGATTATACCGCAGCCCCGGTATACTTTAGTGCAAACAGTAATGGTGCACATGAATGGCTTATAGAATTTGATAAAGAGCCTGAAGACATTTACACTTTTGCTATGGAATTGGACAAAGCTTTAAAAAACTGTAACAGCGATTATGAGGCAAAAAGACAAAAAGATATAGCCTTGCGATTGCCAATAATAAGGATACTTAAAAAGGGAATTTTTACTACTTGGCTCAGAAACAAAGGCCGGTTAGGTGGCCAGCACAAAGTGCCAAGGTTAAGCAACGAAAGGGCAATGCTTGAGGAAATTTTAATCTTGAATAATATGTATTCGTAATCATCTCCCAAAGTCATCCTGCACCCTCACTATATCATTTTCATCACTTGGGTTTTCAACGTCTGTATGTCGCCAAATTTCTGCAACAACGCCCCATCCGTCAAGGCCAATTAAACGATGACGTTCCCCTTGTTTAAGTTGGATAACATCTCCGATATTTAGCTGTTTAATGTCTTTTTCTTCGTCGGTTTCACTTGTAATAACACCAGCAACACCACCTATAAGTTTCCATATTTCTGCACGCCTGTGGTGATATTGCCAACTCAACCTTTTTTGCGGGCCCACGATCAATATCTTAGGACTTAGCTTTCCAGAAATACTTAGTTCATAAGCCGTTAAGTCCGGAAAATAAATAGCAATAAATTTATGGGCTTCGCTTTCTTCCAATACAAAAAACCCCCCCCATGGCCGGGTTTCATCCTTTTTATCAATTTTTAAATCTTGCTCTTTTAAATATTCTGTTACATGGTCAAAGATTAAATCCTTTGGTATATTGATAGAAAAGTTAAGTGCCATTGTCTTTAAATTTTATAAGGTGTTTGAAATTATCTGCCCATAAAGACCATTAAGATTTGTACATCACTTGGATTTACCCCGGAAATTCTTGAAGCCTGACCAAGTGTACCTGGCTTTATTTTAATAAATTTTTGTTTGGCCTCATTACTCAAGGAAGCAAGTTTGCTGTAATTAAAATTTTCTGGAATGATAAGATCTTCAAGATGGTTCATCTTTAACACAAGTTCCTTTTCCTTTTCAATGTAAGTGTTATATTTTACCTGTATTTCAACCTGTTCAAGAATTTCATTATTAAAAGATTTGAGAACTTCATTAACTCTGGGAACGAACCCTGTAATTTCTTTTAGGTTTATGTTTGGCCTTAATAAAAGTTGCGAAACTTTTTGCTTGTTTACTAACGGTGCAGAGTGTACGCTTTCCAGAAAACCATTAATCTCTGATGGTTCAACAGCAATGTTATTAATCAACTCTTTTGCAACATTTACCTTATCTCTCTTTGCAATTACTCTATCCATTCTTTCCTGAGATGCCAAACCTAAACGATAGCTTAATTCAGTAAGGCGCAAGTCTGCATTATCCTGCCTTAAAAGCGTACGGTATTCTGCCCTGCTTGTAAACATCCGGTATGGCTCATCTGTACCTTTACTTATTAAATCATCAATCAACACCCCGATATAGGCTTCGCTTCTCTTTAAAATTAAAGGCGCTGTTTGCTTTGATTTTTGGTGTGCATTTATTCCCGCCATTAACCCCTGACATGCTGCTTCTTCATACCCTGTAGTGCCATTTATTTGTCCGGCAAAAAAGAGGTTCGAAACCTGTTTTGTTTCCAAAGAATATTTCAATTGCGTAGGAGGAAAAAAGTCATATTCGATAGCATATCCAGGCCTAAACATTTTGCATTTTTCAAAGCCGGGTACATATCGCAATGCTTTTAATTGTATTTCCTCAGGCAGGGAAGAGGAAAACCCATTAAGGTATATTTCTACGGTATTAAAGCCTTCCGGTTCAACAAATAATTGATGCCTATCCCTGTCGGCAAAGCGGCTAATTTTATCTTCGATGCTTGGACAATAACGAGGACCGGTTCCCTGAATCCTACCTTGAAACATCGGGCTTTTTTCAAATCCGGTCTTTAAAATTTCATGGACAGTTTCGTTTGTATAAGTAATCCAACAGCTTTTTTGCTTTTTAGGATCAAGCTTGGGAAATTCCAAATAGCTGAAACCAGTAATTTCTTCATCCCCGGTTTGTTCTTCCATTAACTTGTAATCCAATGATCGCCCATCTATCCTCGGTGGGGTTCCGGTCTTTAAACGGTTAGATTTAAAACCCAATGATACCAATTGTTCTGTTAAACCAAAAGATGGCTTTTCTGCCATTCTTCCTCCTCCGAATTGCTTTTCGCCAATGTGAATAATGCCATTTAAAAATGTTCCATTTGTTAAAACAACACAAGTTGCTCTTATAGTATGACCTAAAGCAGTGGTAACACCATGCACCTCATTATTCGTAATTAATAAGCTAATGACTGAATCTTGGTAAAAATCCACATTATTTGTTTGTTCCAGCATTTCCCTCCATTTGGCGGAAAAAAGCATTCTATCGCTTTGCGCCCGTGGACTCCACATTGCAGGTCCCTTCGATTGGTTTAGCATTCTAAACTGAATCATTGTTTGGTCTGTAACTATACCACTGTATCCGCCCAATGCATCAATTTCCCTTAAAATTTGCCCTTTAGCTATCCCACCCATTGCTGGGTTGCAACTCATTTGCCCTATTGTTTGCATATTCATAGTAATAAGCAGCACCTTACTACCCAAATTTGCCGCAGCGGCTGCAGCTTCGCAACCTGCATGTCCTGCACCTACCACTATAATATCGTAATCTAAAAACATTTTACAAATATACTTTTAGTAAGTATTTTTATGCTCGTTTCACGTGGAACAAAATGATTATTAATGTTCCACGTGGAGCATTAATATCATTTTAAATATTTTAAAAGAAAATTATCCTCCATTTCAGTCATAAGAATTTTATCTGTCGGTTTCTTATCTTTTAAACCTGTCAAGTGCAAAACTCCATGCGCTATTACACGATGTAATTCTTTGTTGAACATGATTTTTCCCCTTTTTGCATTTTCTATTACTCTCTCAATACTTATATATAGTTCTGCTTCAACGAAATTCTCATTTTCCGATAAATCGAACGTGATAATATCTGTGTAATAATCATGTTGCAAAAAATCCTTGTTTACCCGAAGTAAGAATTCATCATCACAGAAAATTATAGATAGTGACTTAACAATCTTTTTTTGTGATATGAACATTTCTTTGATAAATTGCCCAAGCTTTCTTTTGTTCTTTAAAGGAACCTTAATACCATCATTAGAAAAAAATCTGACTGCCATATATTTTCGGATAACGAAATTAAAAAAGTTTAATCAGCAATAATTTTGTTGTATAATTTTTAGCAAATGAAAAAGAGGTTATCGGAAATAAAAATTGGCGTTCCTGTTGTGATAGACTCATTTGAAAAAGATGATATTTTTTTAAAGCTGATGGAAATGGGATGCGTTCCCGGCGAGATTATTTTAATTGAACAGATTGCACCCCTTGGCGATCCAATTTCTATAAGCGTTTCAGGCTACCATTTAAGCTTACGCCTGAGCGAAGCAGAAAATATTTGGGTAGAAGAGACTAAATCAACTTTTAAAAGTATTTCCAATTTTTCCAAATGAATATCTGCCTCTATTTTGGCTCCTTCAATCCTATTCACAACGGACACCTTATTATTGCCCGACATTTCTTAAATACGCAGGTTTCATTCCAACAATTGTGGCTTGTTGTTTCTCCTCAAAATCCGGATAAAAAAGCCAACTCTCTGCTAAACGAATACGATCGTTTATTTATGATACAAAAAGCTATTGAAGATGAAGCAGACATAAAAGCTTCCAATATTGAATTCGGGTTGCCAAAGCCTTCTTTTACTATCGACACACTCACTTATTTAAAAGAAAAATACCCTAACCATACCTTTAGCATTTTATTGGGAAGTGATAGCTTCTCTAACATTACTAAATGGAAAAACGCCTTAGTTATTCTAAAAAACTTTCAACTTTACATTTATATCCGTCCAGGCTTTCCCGTTATTCAAAGTGAACATTTGCCAGCCATTCACATATTAGACGCACCTCTTTTAGAAATATCCTCTACCGAAATAAGACATCTTTTAAAAGAAAAAAAATCGATCCGGTATTTAGTCCCCGATGTTGTTAAGGCTGAAATAGAGAAAAATAATTACTACAGGAATTTAGAAAATCCATCCAAGTAGCAAACATATTAACACAATAACAGGTGCAGGCACTTTGCCGGATATCAAAGCAATAAATGTTGCGGCAATTACTATAAAATTGATGTACAATATGTTGTATCTATTTGTAGCAAACATATCCTTTAACAAGTATAAGGTAGACCCGAACATTAATCCCACCACCACCGCATTGATACCTTCCAGCGAACGGTAAATAACAGCGTAACGTTTTAAATACTGCCAAACAGGATAAAAGAAAAGCACCAGCAAAAGGCTGGGTAAAAATATTCCTATAGTTGCCACAAAACATCCCAACATTTGGCTGTGTTTTCCCCCACTTTCTAAAGCAAGCCCACCGGTAAACGAAGCAATGGAAAAAACAGGCCCAGGGATAGCCCTTACCATACCAGCCCCTGTAAGCAATTCGTTTTTTTCTATCTTAATAATATTTTGTTTTCCTGTTAAAAACTTTGGGGCTTTTGGCCTGGCTACGTATTGATCCAACATCATAGGTATGAGTACATCACCACCACCAAAAACAAAGCTTCCAAAACGGTAGCAGTTTTCAAATAGATTATAGGCCTTTCTATCTTCCCAGTTATTTTTTCTCGCTGTTTCACTTAAGTATCCGGCCACGAGAAATATAGCAATAAACAACCACATATTGGCCCATTTTATCTTTTTGCTATTTACCAGCTCTTGCTTAGGTATCCGTTTATTACTGAAGTTCGTAGCTATTCCACCGGTAATTATCAGGATTGGAAATATCCATGGCGTTTTAAAAAAAACAAAAGTAGCTAAGGTAGAAACTATAGCTATAATACTGGTTATCAAACTATTAACTGAAATTTTGAATGCCTTTACGGCCGCATACCCTATGAACCCAATTACCATAGACTGAATAAACCTGAATATGCTTGTACTGATGTTTTCGGTACCTATTTCACTAACAACAAACGAAAGTATACCCATTAAAATACTTGCAGGCATTACCCAAACTAAAAGGGTAACAACCGCTAAAGGAACCCCGCCTAATTTGTAGCCGATAAGTGTTAGCGTCTGTGTAGAGGAGGCACCGGGTAACATCTGACAAAAAGAAATGTATTCCATCAACTCCCCTTTTGTCAAGTCCTTTCTGCTTTCAACAAAAGTCCTCATCATCATGCCCATATGCCCTTGCGGCCCACCAAAGGCAGTTAAACTATGAATAAAAACTGCTTTAAGAAACTGTATGATCTGCTTATAACTCAAATACAATAAAATAGTTTGTAAGCTAATTTGAAAAGGCAATAGTGCTTTATTTTTTTAAACCAATTTCCCTTAACCTTTCATCCAAATATTCTCCCGCTGTAATATCAGTATAACCTATAGGATGGCCAGCGTTTACACAACTCGATAAGCAACTTAAATCCATACTGGATTTTGGATGAAGAAAGAAAGGAATTGAAAACCTTGAGGTATGCCAAAGTTCCCGTGGAGGGTTCACCACCCGATGTGTTGTACTCTTCAATTTGTTATTGGTTAACCTTTGTAGCATATCCCCGACATTTACCACAATTTGCTCAGGTAAAGATGTAACGCCAACCCAGGTATTTTGTCTTGTCAGTATTTGTAATCCATCAGCAGATGCTCCAATTAACAAGGTGATAAGGTTAATGTCTTCATGTTGCTCTGCCCGTAAGGCACTTTTTGGCTCTGTTGTAATGGGTGGATAATGGATTGCCCTGATAATGGAGTTACCATTGTGTACATAACCATCAAAGTAAAATTCATCTAAACCAAGATAGATTGAAATAGCTTGCAACAAAGCCTTTCCAGATTTTTCAAATGCCCGGTATGCTTTATCAAAAGTTTCATTGAACCCTTCCACTTCGCTTACAGAAATGTTTGGCGGATACTCTTCTTCTTTGTAGCTATCCCGGGGAACTTGCCCGTATTGATAAAATTCTTTTAAATCTGGAGCTTCACTTCCTTTTGCATGCTCTTTTCCAAAAGATGTATATCCTCTTTGCCCGGCCAATACCGGATCTTCATACTTTCTTTTTTGTACAGATGGCAATGAAAAAAATTGCTGCGTCACTTTGTACAAATCTGAAATAAGATCATTGGACAAGCCGTGATTTTTTACTGCTACAAATCCTATTTCTTCATACGCTTTTCCGAGGGACTGTACAAAATTTTCTTTTCTTTTAACATCACTACTGCAAAAATCTGCCAGGTCAATTGAGGGGATTACCATATTTTTAAATTGAATGAACTTAAAAAATAAAAGATACTCTTAAACATTTGAAGTTCTAATTATTAGGTTGCGGATATCACAATCCATATTGCTTACTTATCGCCAACATGCGCTCAATGGGCTTTTTAGCGGCTTCCAACAAACCTTGCTCCATTGTAATTTCAGGCAGTTGGTATTTCATACAGATGTACAATTTTTCCAAGGTATTTAATTTCATGTGCGGACAATCATTACAGGCACAACTGTTATTGGGTGGTGCCGGAATAAAAGTTTTACCCGGACTGCTCTTTTGCATCTGATGAAGTATACCCGTTTCGGTAACCACAATAAACTCAGTTGCTTTATTTTCTAAAGAATATTTTAAAAGCCCAGTGGTGCTGCCCACATAATCCGCAATAGCCAATACGGCAGATTCACATTCAGGATGGGCGATAACTTTTGCGTTAGGGTGCCTGATCTTTAATTTTACAATTTTCTCCAGGCTAAATATTTCATGTACCATACATGCACCATTCCACAACACCATGTTACGGCCTGTTTTTTTATTTAAAAAAGCCCCAAGGTTTTTATCGGGTGCAAATATAATTTTCTGGTCTTTTGGCAAACTCTCTATTATCTTCTCAGCATTACTGCTGGTACAAATAATATCACTAAGCGCCTTCATACCTGCGGAGCAATTGATGTATGTAATAACAATGTGGTCCGGGTGTTTATCTTTAAAAAGTTTAAATAAAGCGGGCGGTGCACTATCACTTAAAGAACAACCAGCTTTTAAATCCGGAAGCAAAACTTTTTTACCGGGATTAAGTATTTTAGCTGTTTCCGCCATAAAGTGTACTCCTGCAAAAACAATAATGTCAGCACTTGTTTTCTCTGCGGCCTGGGCAAGGCCCAAACTGTCACCAATAAAATCAGCAACATCCTGTATATCCGGTTCCTGGTAATAATGCGCAAGCACAATGGCATTATTTTTCTTTTTTAATTTTTCGATTTCTGCAAACAGGTCAACTGTTACATCCACGTCCACATCAAGAAAACCGATGCCCTCTATATTTTGTGTTGCAGTGTTAATATCTCTCATAATATGTATTAGTATTTTTTTCTTTTAAAGTAAACTACTACTATTAGGTATGTGGATTTGTGGAAAGTAAAATTTCTATTTATTTGCAAAATTAAAATTATGGTTTTATACACAGCTATCCACACCCTGATAACATTTTAAAATTTCATTAAGATGTATACAAAACTACAGCCTGTAGTAACCCTTCTACAAAAGAAAGCAGTTTTTATCAACTGTTGTTTATAAGTTTTAATGGGGAAAATATTTAGTCATTATAGATGCCTATCGATGTTTGCTTACCAATGTATAAATGATAAATTATAAACGGCTGCAAAGTAAACTTCCTTAAAAAGCTGAAGTTATCCGTTAACTGTTAACGGATGAAAGTTGCTTCAACTACAGTTATCCAGAGAAAATGCTTTTACACACAGTGCTGTTGTTGATAAAATAATTGTCTTTAGCGCAAGCCGTTTTCATTAATACTGAAACGCTGATGGTACCTGCATTGCGGCTTTTATCCACAGTTTGTTCATATACATAATTACCCTATTTTTGCCGTCCATTTTAATAATATAGTACAATGCAAATTATTCAGAATATCCGTGAAAAAGGATCGGCTATAGTGATAGGGGTTATAGCCCTTAGTTTAATTGGTTTTATCATGATGGACTCCAGAACGGCAAGCAACCGCAGCGGATCTAACTCTACCATTGGTAAGATAAATGGTGAGGGTATTGATAACAAAGTGTTTGCTGACAAAGTTAAACAGATGGAAGACCAGCGTGGTGGAAGGCAAGGTGGATCGGAAGTTTACCAGGTAAGGCAAAACGCTTGGGACCAGATTGTAGCAGAAAAAATTTTGAACACAGAATTTGAAAAGCTGGGCTTAATATTTTCTCCAAAAGAACTAAGCAGTATTATTTTTAGTGAAGATGCACCTCAAACATTAAAGCAAGCTTTTACTGACAAGGCAACCGGACAATATGATGTAGAGAAAGTAAAACAATGGTGGATACAGGCTAAAAAATTTAAAGGTGAACAAAAAGAAGCGGTAGAATCACAGGTGGTTGAGCCCTTGATTTTACAAACGCTTGCAACCAAATACAGCAGTATGATTGCAGCAAGCGCTTATTATCCCTCATGGATGCAGCAAATGGATGTTACCGATAGTAAGACCTTTGCAAACATCTCTTACATTGCCGTTCCTTACAATAGTGTAAGTGATAGTACGGTAAAAGTAACGGACGATGATATTAACACTGAAACCGGTAAACATAAAAATCTTTATAAGCAGGATGGCGGCAGGTACATATCTTATGTAAGTTTTAATGCTAACCCAAGTGCAGGTGATACACTGCAAACAATACAAAATGTTAGTAATTTAAAGAATGCTTTTATAGCAGACACCAACACAAAAGCTTTTGTTGCCAGAAATATTAGCGCTACACCTTTTGATGATAGTTATGTACTTAAGTCGAAATTGAACATGCCGCAAAAAGATTCTATTATTACTTTATCCGATGGTGCAGTATTTGGCCCATATGTAGATAACCAAAATGTTGTGCTGGCAAAAATGCTGGGTAACAGACAACTGCCGGATAGCGTAAAATGCCGTCACATTCTTATAGCTACAAAAGATCAGCAAAGCGGACAACCCACCTTAACCGACAGTGTTGCAAAAAAGAGGATTGACAGCATTGCAGATGCTGTAAAAAATGGTGCAGACTTTAATACACTTGTGCTTCAATACAGCGATGACCAGGGAAGTAAAGATAAAAAAGGCGAATACGATTTTTCTTCAGCCCAGTTTTCCACTTTAGACAGGACTTTTGCTGAAACTATTTTTTACGGTACTGCTGGTGAGAAAAAAGTGATAAAATCAACTTTTGGTTTTCATTATATTGAAGTGATAAGCCAAAAGAATTTTGAGACAGGGTACAAAATAGCGTACATAGCAAAAAAAATTGAGCCTTCAGATGAAACCATTACCAACGCAAATAACCTGGCCATAAAACTTTCCAATGAAGCGAGGGATGCTAAAGCCCTTGATGCATATGTTACAAAAAATGGTTTGCGTAAAATTGACGTACCGGTGTTGATAAAGGAGAATGACTATCAACTAGGTGGTTTACAAGATGCAAGGCAATTAATAAAATGGGCATTTGATGCCAAGCCCGGCGATGTAAGTGATGCATTTAATATGAACGATCAATTTGTTGTTGCTGTTTTGGATAATATACAGCCAGCAGGTTTACCTGATGCTAAAACCGCAAGGCCTTTAGTAGAATTAATTATCAGAAACCAAAAGAAGGCAGAAATTATTACAAAAAAATTGGCTGGTGCCACAACATTGGAAGCGGCTGCCACTGCCGGTAATGTTCAGGTAGGATATGCTGGTGCAGATTCAACCCTTACATTCGATGCACAAATTATTAATGGTGTTGGACAAGAACCAAAAATAATCGGCGCATCGTTTAATAAAGCATTTCAATCAAAAATTTCGGAACCCATTGCAGGAACAAATGGCGTATATATTTTAAAAGTAAACAGCACCGGTAACAAAAGTGCTGTTGCGGCAGAACCAACACCGGCAATGATTGCACAGAAAAGACAAACAATGCTGCAGGTTACTTACAGCTTTTTTGAATCCTTAAAAAAGGTAGCCGACATAAAAGATAACAGGAGCAAGATTTAT
This sequence comes from Ferruginibacter sp., assembly GCA_965249755.1. Classification (GTDB taxonomy): domain Bacteria; phylum Bacteroidota; class Bacteroidia; order Chitinophagales; family Chitinophagaceae; genus Ferruginibacter. The sequence continues at coordinate 3,282,386 of CBDFMT010000004.1, read as the reverse complement.
TAATAACGATTTTAAAGTTTATATGGCCGGGCTTTGTGCCTGGCTTTTTTTATGTCCTGAATTGATTTCCAGTCTCGAAAACACACATCGCAAAATACAGGCTAACAAGTCTTAATTTTGTATTTATGGAAGAAGTATTCATCAACAAGGTTAGTGAAAGTGGAATAATAACCCTCAATTTAGAAGATTATTATCCTAAAGAAGGGATTGTTGTGTTTGACATGAAGGAGTACTTGTTTATGGGTTTAATATTGAAGGAAAAAGACTTTAGGGAAAGCCTGAAAAACTTAGACCTGGAAAGGTTTACATCAAAAATAGTTGCAGTTACCTGCACCGCCGATGCTGTGATACCTATGTGGGCTTACATGTTGGTATCAGCATATTTACAACCTGTTGCAAAAGATGTTTTTTTTGGAACTGAGGAAGAAATTAAAAAAAACCTGCTTTTAAAAAATATAAACCAAATGCCTGTTGGGGAGTTCGCAGAAAAAAGGGTGGTTATAAAAGGATGTGGCGAAATGCCTGTTGGGGAAGCAGCATATTTACAGGCCACGCAACTATTAAGGCCGGTTGTAAAAAGTATTATGTACGGGGAGCCATGCAGTACCGTGCCCATTTATAAAAAAAAGTAGTATCCCTGTTTTTACTTTTTTATCTTAACATCATTATCTTTCTATCTCATTATTTTTTTGATGATCCAAGCACTGATAAAAGGGTTTGCCATTAGCCTGTTGTTAATATTTTCTGTTGGCCCTGTAATTTTTACAATCATAAAACAGAGTATAAATAACGGCCGTGCCGGTGGTTTTAGTTTTGTTGCAGGGGTTTGGTTAAGCGATTTTTTGTGGGTTATTTTAAGCAATGTATTTTCAGAACTTGTGGGGCAGCTACTTGATTTTAAAAAAACCATTGCCATAGCAGGCAGCTTTTTCTTAATAGCGATGGGTGTGTATTATATCTTTTTTAAAAAGGTACACATCAAGGAAGATGAGAATAAAATTGTGATAACGGCCCGTACACATGCCAGGCTTGTGGTTTCTGGTTTTTTGATCAATACTTTTAATCCGGCCATGATAATTTTTTGGCTAACAACAGCCACAGCCCTTGCCCCCACACATACAATAAACCAAAGGATAATAATATTTACCACTTGCCTGGTTATTAACAGTGCTTCGGATATTTTAAAAGTAATCCTTGCCGGGAAATTAAGGAGTAAGCTCAACGAAAAAAACATCTCCCTCATCAACAAAATTTCAGGTGCCATCCTGTTTATATTCGGACTTGTGCTGATTGCAGGGGCACTGTTTTCGTGAGCAAAACATTAACGATTTAAAATGTTTATTTTCTCTGTACATGTAGTTATTTTACAGTATGAAGGGAATAGTTTGTAGTTTTTTCTTGTTCATCTCCGGCACTGCTTTTTCTCAAACAGCCGATTTCATTTTATTTCAAAAAAACCATAGAACGATTGGCAGTTATCACAGCGGGGATAATATTTCTTTTACATCTGTGTCCGGTAATTACCTAGAAGCCCATATAGATAAAATTAAAAATGACTCTTTGTTCCTGACACAATTTATTGCGAGGGCTATACCCACCACAATGGGCTTTTATATGTACGATACCGTTGGCAGTTATCGTTATCAGTACCACTATAAAGATATTAAAGCAATCGGCAGGTCAAAAGGTGGCTTTAACATGTCGGGCAGTGCGGCAAGTTTAATGGGTGGCGGTGCCCTCCTTACGGTTGCAAGTGGGATAGTTTACCTGGCAGACCGGCAAAAGTTTAGCCCTGAATTATTGTTGGGTGCGGCCGGTTTAGGCGGCGTAGGTTTTTTAATTGCCAAACTAAGTGGCAAAGGAATGAACATTGGTAAAAAATATTCAATTGTTTATATAGGGGTAAGTAATAACAAAAAACCATAAATACTATATTGCACCAATAACTGTTGAAACCCCTTATGCAAAGAGCCTGGCGTATTTTCAAAAAAGTGTTGCTCTGGCTTTTTATCCTGCAGTTTGTGTACATTTTTTTTTGCAAATGGATAAACCCACCCCTAACCTTAACCCAAATGGCAAGTGTTGTTAAAGGCTATGGGCTTAAGCGTGATTACGTTAACCTTAATGAGATGGGCCCCAATATTAAACTGGCAGTTATGGCCAGCGAAGACCAACTTTTTCCAGACCATAATGGCTTTGATATAAAAGCAATAAAAAAAGCAATGACCTTTAATAAAAAACATACAAACAAAGTACGTGGTGCAAGTACCATAAGCCAGCAGGTGGCAAAAAATGTTTTTTTATGGCAGGGCCGAAGCATGGTGCGTAAAGGCCTTGAAGTATACTTTACATTTATGATAGAATTAATCTGGAGCAAAAAGAGGATACTGGAAACATACCTGAATGTGGCAGAGATGGGCAAAGGTATTTTTGGGGTACAGGCTGCGGCAAAAGCCTATTTTAATAAAGATGCCAAAAGCCTTACCAGGGCAGAAGCTGCGATGATTGCAGCGGCATTGCCCAATCCAAAAATATACACCGTTAAACCATTAAGCAATTATGTTGCAGCAAGGCATTTTGAAATAATGCGCCAGATGGATAACCTTGATGGCGATGAAGGGATAGAATCTTTAATCAGGTAAATTGTTTTTATAATTGTTTCATTCTCCGTCAACCACATCAATTAGCATTGGTAGCTTTGTATAAATGTTTGCATTCATCTTACCAATTTATAAGTAATAAATACAATGAATTTTAGAAATTTTAAAATGGTGGGCTACGTTGTTTACGGACGGGGCGCTTTTAACCAGTTAGAAGAAATAATTAAGCCCCACCGCAAAAACGGTGCACCGATGATTTTTTTGATGGATCATTTTTTTACGGGTAAAACACTTGTTAGCCGCATACCCCTCCAAGGCAATGATAAAATTATTTTTGTTGATGTTACCAACGAGCCAAAAACAACCTACGTGGATAAATTGGCTGCCGGGCTAAAAGAAGAATTTGGGGCAGTTAGTGGTATTGTGGGTATTGGTGGCGGCTCTGCAATGGACCTGGCCAAAGCGGTATCGCTGATGATGAACAACTCCGGCAGCAGTGCAGATTACCAGGGTTGGGATTTGGTAAAACAACCCGGTGTTTATAAAGTGGGCATACCAACGCTAAGTGGTACCGGTGCAGAAGTAAGCCGTACCACAGTACTGACGGGCCCAACAAAAAAGCTGGGAATGAATTCGGATTTTACCCCCTTTGACCAAATAATTTTAGACCCTGAATTAACCGCTGGCGCCCCGGCAAACCAGCGCTTTTATACCGGCATGGATTGCTACATTCATTGCATTGAAAGCCTTACCGGCACTTACTTAAATGAGTTTAGTAAAAGCTATGGAGAAAAGGCTTTGCAGCTTTGCAGGGATGTGTATGTAAACAAACAAGGTTGGGACGAACAAAGCGATGACAAGTTAATGATGGCAAGTTATGCCGGAGGTATGAGCATTGCCTACAGCCAGGTTGGCGTTGCGCATGCAGTAAGCTATGGCCTTAGCTATTTACTGGGCACCAAACATGGTATTGGAAATTGTATTGTATTTAACCACCTGCAAGAGTACTACCCGGAAGGCGTAAAAGAATTTAAGCATATGGTTGAAAAAAATGAAATTAGCATACCCCAGAATATTTGCGCCAATTTAACGGATGAAGAGTTTGATAAAATGATTGACGTTTCGCTGGTAATGAAACCGCTTTGGGAAAATGCCCTCGGCAAAAATTGGGAGCAACAAATAACCAGGGACAAACTTAGGAAACTGTACGAAAAATTATAAGCAACATCTTCAAAAATATTTGATGGAATTAACCACAGTAAAAACATTCGATAATTATTTTTCGGCCAATATTATTTTGGGGCGCCTGCAGGCAGAGGGGGTAGAATGTTTTTTAAGAGATGAGGTTACTGTAACAATGGACCCACTTTTAAGTAATGCTATTGGTGGTATAAAACTGGTGGTGAAAAAAGAAAACGCCCCTTTGGTAAGAACAATTTTACGGGGTTACGATGAAGAATATCTTTTAGCGGCCATCTGCCCGAAATGTAGCAAAGGCCAGTTTGCATACATCGCAAAACCCGGATTGACCAACTTTTTTACGGCTGTTATCACCAGCCTTTTCGGCAGCTATGCCCTTGCCCCAAACTATGTTTACCAGTGTGGAAATTGTGGTTACGAAACGAAGCGGCTGCCTGATTATGATCACAGCAACTAATGAGATTATCCTATTGTTGTTGCTGCTGTTGTTGCTTCATCTCCATATGTTTTCTGTAGGAATTATTGATAGAACCATCTTCATTTAACTTTACTGTAATTACATGTGGCTTTAAAACAGCGGCCACTTCCCTTGCAATAAGCCCATCTTCGTGGGATACAGAAACACCCACCTCCAGCGACTGTTTGGCAGTACCTTTATAGGTGCCTTTAACCGGGGAGCAATCAATAAAACTTCTTCCAATGGCAAGCCTTACATGGCGGTCGTTTACTATGCAATTGTTTGTTGGGTCCAGCCCCAGCCAGCCATAAAAAGGAATGTAGGCTTCCACCCACGCATGGGTGGCGCCCTCGCCACGCAGGTCCTTATCATGCGGACAAACATAGCCGCTTACATACCTTGCTGGTATACCAAGCAGCCGGAGCATTACCATTAGAATATGCGCAAAATCCTGGCAAACGCCAGCCCCTAATTTCCATATTTCATCCAGCGTTGTTTCCACATTGGTAATGCCTTGTATGTACTTAAAATTTTGGTACACGTACGTATTTAGTTGCTGCACGGCAACGTACACCGAAACAGATTTATAGAAACCTGCATCCGCAATTTTTTTTACTTCGGGCAGGGCTATAAAAACCTCTTGTTTTAAAAAATCCAAAAAAGGCACCACATGCCTTATCTGGTAAAGATGCCCCCATTGTTCCTCGATGGCAACATCATCTGCAGGCAAAAACCTTTCCCTTGTTACTACAGCAATGGTACTATCAATCAGTAATTCTGTATGCGGTTCAATATTCATGAAAGAGCCGGCCTCATTGCCATAATAATCTTTAAAAATTTCAACAAAAGGCTCGCCGGTAATGGTTAGTTGTTGCCGTTGTACTTCCTGGTATTCGTCTTTTATTGGAAATAGCATTATCTGGTTTGCACTGTCCCTTACAGGTTCGGCGTATGTATATTTAGTGGCATGATGAATGATAAAACGGGGCATACTAAAAAGTTTAAAATGTTGAATGATACAAACGCCATTTTATGCGTATGCAAAATAATTTTGGGTAAGCTCTTTACCGATAATAAACAAATCGTTTTTGGTTTCATTAAGAAATTCATGAAGGCCGTGCTGAATGATGGAATCAGCTGTCGAAAATTTTACCTTGCTTTTTAATTTGCCAATCATAAAATCGATCCTGTTAAAATCGGCTACATTGCGTTCATTTTTTAATCTTTCAAAATAACGGTGCAGCCTGTTTATAGCGTACAAAACAGAACGGGGAAACTGGTCAATTAAAATAACCTGCTCCACCACATTTTTTGCTTCAAAGCCACCCCGGTAAGTTTTTAGATAAAGCTCATAACCGGATATGGACATCAGCAAATATTTCCAGTAAGTAGTGTCGGATGTTTTGGCCATATCATAGTTTACATCACTAAATTTTACATCCAGTATATCTGCGGATTGGATGGCCCTTTCCAGGTATTTGCCAATATTAATAAAGGCGTTGCCTTCGCCCCTTGCCATGGTGATGTCGGTAGTACCAAAATAAATAACGCCGTGTTTTACCAGCATATCAAGGATCGTTATCGGGTCTTCCTTTTGCAGCCAATCCGCTAAAACATCCTGGCGTACGGTGTGGTAAAAATCATTTAAACATTGCCACATCTCTTTGGTGATATGGTCTTGAACACTGCGGCCATTTTCCCTGGCAAGTGTTACCATGTTTAAAACGGAGTTGGGGTTGTCCTTATTAACAACCATAAAAAGCAGTACTGCCTTGGTATCACTGGCAATGGCATTAATGTCTTCCTCTTCTAAAAAAGTAAAAATCCGCAATACAGGTTTCCAGGAAAACGATTGGATATCATCCTGTGACGATGCATAGTTAATCCTGAGCATCCTCAAAATACCATCCGTTCTTTCCATGTAACGGCTCATCCAGTATAAACTATCTGCAACTCTGCTAAGCATAGGCATTGTACTGCCGGTCTGTTACTGAGGTTTGCAGAACGGCCTTTTTTAGTGAAAAATCTTTTTATAATTATTAATACAATTCCGGTTAGATAAGATATTTTATTTCTTTTGCCCCGATATTATTGCGCAAGCACCCAGGTATCTTTACTGCCACCACCTTGTGATGAATTTACAATAAGTGAGCCTTCCCGTAATGCTACCCTTGTAAGCCCGCCAGGCACAATTTCAATACCATCGGGGCCACACAATGCATAAGGCCTTAAATCAATTCTCCTGGGTTGCAGCTTACCATCCATATAACAAGGGGCAGATGATAAACTGATAATGGGCTGGGCGATAAATTGCCTTGGGTCCAGCAAAACTTCAGCAAGGTATTTTTCAATTTCTTCCTGTGTGGCAGCGCTTCCCATCAGCATACCGTAGCCACCACTTTCATTGGTTTTTTTAATTACCATTTGGGTGATGTTTTTAAAAACATGCTCCCTTTCCTCATCTTTACCCAATTGATAGGTAGGCACATTTTTAAGAATAGGTTCCTCATTTAAATAATAGCGGATCATCGCCGGAACAAAAGTATAAATGGCCTTATCATCTGCAACCCCATTGCCTGTTGCATTTACAATGGCAACATTGCCTTTTCGGTAAGCGCTCATAATACCGGCTACGCCAAGTCTGCTTTCGGCATTAAAAACCAATGGGTCTAAAAATTCATCATCAACCCTTCTGTAAATAACATCCACCTGCTGCAGGCCGGATGTGGTTTTCATGTATACCTTATGGTTATCCACCACCAGGTCGCTTCCCTCAACAAGCTCAACACCCATCAGCCTTGCGAGGGTGGTATGTTCAAAATAAGCAGAGTTATAAATGCCCGGTGTAAGTAAAACTATTGTTGGGTTTTTGGTTTGCCGGGGTGATAAAGACACCAGGTTTTTATGCAAGATGGTTGGGTACTCGGTTACGCTGCGTACGTTATTTTGTGGCAACAAATCCGGGAAAATCCTTTTGGTGATTTCCCTGTTTTCCAACATGTAACTTACACCACTTGGCGTACGCAGGTTATCTTCTAAAATATAAAATGACCCATCGTTGTTGCGGATAAGATCGATACCAGAGATGTGGATATAGATGTCATGCGGCACAGGAAAATTGTGCATTTCCCTTAAGTAATGCGGGCAACTGTAAATCATCTCGGCAGGCATTACCCCATCTTTAATAATAAACTGGTTGCTGTAAATATCTTTTAAAAAAAGGTTAAGTGCAGTTAAGCGTTGTTTAATTCCTTTTTCAATAAAGCCCCATTCGGCGGCAGTTATAATACGTGGTATAATATCAAATGGAAATATTTTTTCGATGCCCTCGCCGCTGCTGTATACCGTAAACGTAATGCCCTGGCTCATGAAAAGCCTTTTGGCCAGTTCTTCTTTTTGGTTAAGTTCGTCAACGGAGAGGCGCTGCATAAAATCCACTGCTTTTTTATATTGCTCCCTTACCGCAGCATCGCTGTACATTTCATCCCAGGTATTGTTATCAATCAAATAAGATTGAAGCAGTTCGCTTGTTTGCATAATACAACGTTTTAGAGATTAGCTGGCATGCACATCACAAAATCGATTGTAATCAAATATAATACATCCATGTTGTTTTTGGAGTACCCACAAAATAATCCGTGTAACTTTATCTGCTTTAAAAATTGTAAAGATGAAAATAATTGCAATGGTGCCTGCCCGTTATGCAGCATCCCGTTTTCCCGGAAAATTAATGCAACCGTTGGGTAATAAAACGGTCATCAGGCACACGTATGATAACACAGTGGCAACAGGTTTATTTGATGAAGTTGTTGTGGTTACCGATAATGACATTATTTATTCAGAAATTACACAACATGGCGGCAGGGCGGTGATGAGCATAAAACAACACGAAAGTGGCAGCGACAGGATTGCAGAAGCCATTGCTGATATAGCAACGGATATCGTTGTAAATGTACAGGGAGATGAACCTTTTGTACAGAAGGCACCTTTGCAAAAATTGCTGGATGTTTTTAAAAATAGCGCCCCTGTGCAAGTGGCTTCCCTGATGCAGGTTTTAAAAGAAGAGAAGTTTATTAACGACCCCAATTACGTAAAAGTAGCCGTTGATAAAAATATGGATGCCCTGATGTTTAGCCGAAGCGTTATACCCTATCACCGTGATAAGTCCGTTGCAGCCGTGTATTACGAGCATATTGGTGTGTATGCGTTTCGTAAACAAGCCTTGATGAATTTTACCCACTGGCCAATAACACCGTTGGAAGCTTTGGAAAAAATTGAATGCCTGCGTTACCTGGAAAATGGCATTAAAATAAAGATGGTAATTACCCAATACATGGGTGTGGAAATTGATACGCCGGAAGATTTGGAAAGGGCTGCAAAGCTGTTGATGTGAAAGGCAAAATATGCAACAGCTGGGTTAGGCCTTAACATAGCCCGCCGCAACTTTGTTTGACTTAAGAAACTTTTGCCAGTCATCCAGCATGGCACCTTTTAAAACCCGGGGAAATTTATGCTGGCCGCCAACCTTGCCCTTACTACGCATAAATTCCATAAAAGTATTTTCGGAAAGAACGGTTACCACAACATCTTTAAGCGCATGTTTTCTTTCTACTTCGTAGTCATCGTTTATTTCCTTCAGTTTTTCATCAATACGCAAACGCAGCACATCTTCATCTACCACATCATCTGTGGCAACATACCAGTGATGGGCAAAAAACAATCCATGGGGTACACCTGCCACAGTAAATTCCGGAATGGAAATATTCAATTCATCACTTACCATTTCAACCGCCTTGTTCATATTATCCACACTGAGGTGCTCACCAACAAGGCTTAAAAAATGCTTGGTACGGCCAGTTATAATAATCTCACTTTTTTCCTTGTCAATAAGCCTGACTGTATCGCCAATTGCATATCTCCATGCGCCGGCATTGGTGCTTATCAAGATAGCATAATCTTTATTTTCTTCTATTTCATGGATCATGTATGCCTCTGGGTTTTCAACCATATTACCCTCATTGTCAAAATTATTATCATCAAAAGGAACAAACTCAAAAAAGATATTGTTGTTGAGCGAAAGGTGCATTCCCTTTGCATCCTGCCGGTTTTGATAGGCAAGAAAGCCCTCGCTTGCAAGGTAGGTTTCGATGTAGGTTATGGGCTTGCCGAGCAATTTTACAAAACCTTTCTTATAGGGCTCAAGTGCCACGCCGCCGTGCACATAAAATGCAAGGTTAGGCCAGATATCATGTATGTTATTGAGTTTGTAACGTTCAATAATTTTCTCCATACACAGTTGCAGCCAGGCAGGTACGCCAACAATAAAACCAATATCCCACCCAGGTGCATTTTCAACAATCTCCTCTAACTTACGTGACCAGTCTTTTTCTTTCGCAATTTTTTTACCCGGCTTATACAAGCCCAACCCCTGGAACCAAAAAGGTATATTTTTTTGCTGAATGCCACTAAGGTCGCCGGCATAATAGGTTGCCCCTTTTTGTAATTGGGTGCTACCGCCAAGTAACAGCCAGCCTTTGCCAATGGCCTTTTTGGGTACATCAACATATTTTGCAAGGCTAAGCATTTGCTTGAAACCAGTAATGGTATTGCTGCGGATAAGCTCTTTGGTGATGGGTATGTATTTGCTGGCAGCCTCGCTTGTGCCACTGCTTAATGCAAAGTATTTTATAACGCCGGGCCAGCAAACATCAGATGTACCTTCAACCGACTTACGCCACCATTCTTTATAAATTTTACTATAGTTACAAGCGGGAACTAATTGCTGGTATTTTTTTCCTAAATGCCGGCTCATTAAAATCTCATCAAATTTATATGCCTGCCCAAACTGGGTAAACCTTGCTTTAACCAACAACTTTTTAAGCACCTTCAGTTGTTGCCGTTTAGGGCTGCTCATGGGCAGGTTTAAAGCCTTCGCAATACTGTTGGGGATTTTAATATTGATAATGGCCATGCATTCTTTGGTTAGGTTACTCAAAATTAGTGCTTACTTGTTGTTTACCGGCTTTAATTTACAACGTTAGTTTAATGCAAAGCCTTATCGGTACTTACAGTTGCAGGCTGTTACCGGGTAATAATTGGCAAAGCATATCTGCCACATCTTAAAAATAAATAAAAAATATTTTGGGTGATTAAAAAGCCCTGCTTATAAAAAAAAGGGCACATCAACATCCAATTAAAACGGTTATCGAACAACTTAAACTTAAGCCTGCGTAAACAATAATTTGTTTCGATGGTTATTAAAACAAAAAAATCAATATTGAATTATGAAAAAAAATTTCACGTTAATAATCAGTTTAATTATGGGTTCTGTATTGCCATTATTAGCGCAAAAAGCTCCCGGCGTTAAAGGAGAAGAAGTTACCTACTCAATAAATGGGGTTACCTTAAAAAGCTATGTGGCTTATGACGCCAATAAAAAGGGCAAACGCCCTGCCGTTATAGTAATACCGGAGTGGTGGGGCAATAACGATTACTCAAAAATGAGGGCAGATAAACTTGCCGCTTTAGGGTACATAGCGATTGCTGCAGATATGTATGGAGATGATAAAATTGCCAGGGACCCCGGTGAGGCACAAAACTTAGCTACACCGTTTTATAAAGATCCCCAATTAGGAAAGAACAGGGTTGAAGCAGCGCTTGCAAAAATTAAAACATATGCAGAAACCGATACAACAAAAATTGCAGCAATAGGCTATTGCTTTGGCGGCTCAATGGTTTTAAACGCAGCTAAAATGGGGGCGCCTTTTAAAGGGGTGGTGAGTTTTCATGGAGGGCTTGCTACTGTACCTGCAACACAAGGATCAACCACGGCAAAAATTTTAGTATGCCACGGAGAAGCAGATAAATTTATAAGCCCCGACGACATCAAAAAATTCAAGGGAAATTTGGATTCTTTACATGTGCCCTATACTTTCATTACCTACCCTGACGCCACACATGCCTTTACCAATCCGGCATCTACAGAAACAGGCAAAAAATTCAATATGCCTATTGCATACAATGAAGCGGCCGACAAAAAATCATGGGAAGACATGAAACAGTTTTTCAGTACAATTTTCTAAAGAAAAAATTATTTTTAATTACAGCCCTTGTTTAAACAAGGGCTGTTTTATTTCGGTGCCACCAAGCCCACAACATTAAAATAAATTGCAACGGTATCAGCCTTATCCATGCAACCCAAAGTACAACACATAAACCCGGTGCTATGCAACCACCCTTTTGTATCATGTACACGTGTGAAGGAATAAAAAGTATCAGCAGCAGGATAATGCCATAGCATGCAACCCCTCTTGTACAGGAAAAAGGTAACAGTAATGCAAGTGTTATTTCTGCTAATCCACTAACTATATTTATTAAATGGTGAAAAGGTAAAAAGGGCGGTATCAATAAATAATAATTGGCAGGATGGACAAAATGGTTAATGCCTGCCAATAAATAAAAACCTGCCATTAGTATTAAACTGATTTTTTTGATCACACTTTTATTTTGCAGATAAAGTTATAAATTGATTGTTTTTAAATAACTGCATGACACCGTCAGAAATTGTACAACAGTTTACACATGATATATTACATACCACCTGGTATGAGTATGTTGCAGTATTTACGGGTATTGCAAGCGTTTGGTTTAGCCGTAATGAAAGCATTCTGGTGTATCCAACGGGGCTCGTCAACACCGTTATTTATGTATTTATAAGTTTTAGGGGTGCCCTGTTGGGCGAGGCTTCTGTAAATATTTATTACACCATTATGAGTATTTACGGATGGTGGATTTGGGCAAAAAAAGACCAGCAACAAAAACCTGTTTTGAAAATAACCCGGGCAACGCCAAAAGAATGGTTGCAGCATTTATTATTTTTTGCCATTTTTTATTCAGTAATATTTTTTGCGTTAACCTATCTAAAAAGAGATTTTGCAACGGGTGCAATACCATGGGCGGATGCGTTTGCATCAGCAACAGCATTTACCGGGATGTGGCTAATGACAAGAAAGAAAGTAGAGAGCTGGTACTGGTGGATAGCAACCAACTTCGCCTCTGTGCCTTTGTACTTTGTAAAGCATTATGTATTTACCAGCTTATACTATGTGGTACTTTTAATTATGGCATTCGCCGGATTATTTGAATGGCTGCGGCGATCAAAAAAAGAGGGTACATTTTTACAATGATAAAACTAACGTACTGCCAGGCCATTGCTTTAATGAAGCCTGCAGATAAACAGGTGCATAAAGTATATCATGACACACAGTACGGCTTTCCACTGGAAGATGACAATGAACTTTTTTGCAGGCTGGTGCTTGAGATAAACCAGGCAGGATTAAGCTGGACCACCATCCTGCATAAGCAGGAAAATTTTAGAAAAGCATACCACAATTTTGATATAGAAAAGGTTGCAGCTTACACGGATGATGATGTACAAAGGTTAATGGGCGATGCCGGAATTATACGCAACCGGTTAAAGATAAATGCGGCCATCGCAAATGCTGTAACCATTGTAGCAATACAAAAAAACTACGGCTCTTTTAAAAAGTGGCTGCGGGTACAGCACCCAAAAACCAGGGAAGAATGGACAAAACTTTTCAAAACAACTTTCCGTTTTACCGGCGGCGAAATTGTAAATGAATTTTTAATGAGTACAGGGTTTTTAGCTGGCGCACACGATGAAAGTTGTGCTGTTTATAAAAAAACTTTAAAGGCAAAGCCACTGTGGAATAAAAAATAACCATGCTTAAAAAGATCGTTATTATAGGACCGGAAAGTACAGGAAAAAGCACATTGTGCAAACAGCTTTCACAGCACTACAATACCATATGGGTTAAAGAATATGCCAGGGAATATCTTTTAAAAAACGGAACAAATTACAGTTTTGATAACCTGCTTGAAATAGCAACCGGGCAAATTAAAAATGAAGAAGAAGCCATAAAAACAATAACTGCCAGTGTCATTTTTATGGATACAGATATGTATGTTATGAAAGTTTGGTGTGAGTTTGTATTCGACAAATGCCACCATCAAATTTTGAATGCCATTGCAGCACGGCAATATGATTTATACCTTTTATGCAATATAGACCTGCCTTGGGTTAAGGACGAACTGAGGGAATACCCAGACCTTGTTACAAGGGAAAAACTTTATCATTATTACAAAGATGCCATGATAAACCAACAGGTGCCGTGGATAGATATTTGCGGAAATTATGAGGAACGTTTACAGAAAGCAATAAATGCTGTTGATGAACAGTGTTAACTAAAACCAACCTTTCTTTCTAAACATAACCAGCATCCAAACAGGGATAACAAGCATTGCAGAAACAGCAGCATAAAATCCAAAATCGTTGTGCAACCAGGGTATCTTGTCAAAGTTCATCCCAAAAATTCCGCCTATAACTGTCGCCGGTGCCATCAAACAGGTAACTATCGCCATAACTTTCATTACTTCGTTCATGCGTAGGTTAACATTGTTCAGGTACAGGTCCTGCAGGCTCATAGTAATATCCCTGTAGTTTTCATAAAGGTCGTTTGCCTGAATAATATGATCGTATACATCTTTAAAATACTTCAGGGTTCGTTCGCTTACCAGGTCACTATCAGTCCTTATAAAACCATTGATCACCTCCCTTACCGGCGCAATGCTCCGCTTTAATACGATCATCTCTTTACGCAATAAATTTATTCTTGTTAAGGCACCTTTGTTTTGATTGTTCTGAATATCCTCTTCAATGGTTTCTATCCGCTCACCAATTTTTTCCATCACCAAAAAGTAATTGTCAACAATCATGTCCAGCATGGCGTAACATAAATAATCAGGCCCCATCTGCCTTAACTTACTGCCCGCAATTTTTAATTTATCCCTGATGGGATTGAACACATCTTTGTCTGCTTCTTCCTGAAATGTGAGTACAAAATTTTTACCCAGCACAATACTTACCTGCTCATGTTCTACCTTAAATAATTCATCGTTGTAAAAGAGCATATTGCAAACACAAAATAAAATGTTTTCAATTTCATCCATCTTTGCCCGCTGCCCCACGCTTTGTATATCTTCTTGTATCAGCAGGTGCACACCATAATAATTACACAGTTTCTCTACGTCCGATTTTCTAATGCCGTCAACATTTATCCAGGTAATCTTATCATCATTCAGGTACTTAAAACAATCGGTAATTGATGTAAGGTTTTTTTCCTCCACACTATCCCCTGTATAATTAAAAACGCAAATTTTTATTTCCTTGGCCTCTTCCCTTTGCGGAACAATAGTGGGGTTTACGGTAACAATATCCCTTGTACGAAGTGTACTAAAAGGCCGCACCATTTTTTGTATGTAAGTATTGCCACTATTCATTTGCAATTTTTATTGGGGTTATGCCTTGCGGTTTTGTTGTTTAAAAAAAGGCTTAAAAAACCATGCCCGTAAAATAAAAAACCGAAGCCTGAAACTCCGGTTTTTCTTTATTAAACGAAAGCTTAATTTCCGTACACACATAAAAATTTTATCCGCATAATTTTTAATTGTTCCCAATTAAAATTGCTGTCTGCCAGCTCCTCCTGTGCTATCTGCAAGCTGCTGGTTTCACAAGCTTTAAAATAATCTATAATTTCTTCCTGCTCATATTCATCCACCAGTTCATTTATAGCATAATCTAAATTTAGCTTTGTGCCACTAGCCACGATGGTTTCCATTTCTTCGAGCAACTGCTCTATGGAAAGGTCTTTCGTTTTTGCAATGGTTTCTAAAGGAATTTTTTTATCTACGTTTTGAATAATAAAAATCTTATTATTATTTCTGTTTACAACACCCTTCATAACAAAATCATCGGGCCGCTGCACTTCATTTTCGCCGATGTATTCCACAATAAGATCAACAAATTTTTTACCATACCTCATTGCTTTGCCTTTGCTAACCCCCTGGCATTTTTCCAGCTCCTCAATTGTTGTGGGGTAAAGGGTGGCCATATCTTCCAAGCTGGTTTCTAAAAAAATAACAAAGGGTGGAAGGTTTTTTTCTTTCGCAACTTTTTTGCGCAAGTCTTTAAGCAGCTCAA
This sequence comes from Ferruginibacter sp., assembly GCA_965249755.1. GTDB lineage: Bacteria > Bacteroidota > Bacteroidia > Chitinophagales > Chitinophagaceae > Ferruginibacter. The sequence continues at coordinate 3,267,070 of CBDFMT010000004.1, read as the reverse complement.
TTAATTTTTGATCGGCAGCAACCGTTGGGGTCGGCGCCGGGCTTACTTCATCATCATCGGCATCCGCTTCTTCAAATAAATTATTAAGTGCAATTTTAAACGAAACAGGCTTTTTTAAAAACGCCAATCCCCTTTTGGTAAGTTTTAAAACGCCGTATTCTTCAATATCTTTTTGAATAAACCTTTCCAGCATCATCTGCCGCACCAGCGAATTCCAAAAGTGTTCATCTTTATCTTTTCCGATGCCGAAAAAATCCCTTTCATCATGCCTGAACATTTTTACCTGCGGGTTTGGTTTGCCCCTAAGGATGTGCATCAGGTACTCAATTGTAAACTGCTCATCTAAGCCCTTTATAATTGTTAGCGCCTGCACGGCTTCTGTTTTAGCTTCTATTAATTCCTTCGGGCTATTGCAGTTATCGCACATTTTATTATTGCAGCGTGGGGCATCGTATTCTTCCCCAAAATAATTCAGTAAAATCTTGCGGCGGCAAACAGAACTTTCGCAATAGGCAACGGTTTCATTAATTAATTGTGCGCCCACTTCCCTTTCGCTTAAAGGCTTGTCCCTCATTAAATGCTCCAGCTTGGAAACATCTTTATGGCTGTAAAATAAAATGCATTTTCCTTCCAGCCCGTCTCGGCCTGCCCTGCCGGTTTCCTGGTAATAATTTTCAATGGATTTAGGAATGTTGTAGTGAATAACAAACCGCACATCCGGCTTATCTATGCCCATGCCAAAAGCAATGGTGGCCACTATTACCTGCACGTCTTCATTCAAAAAAAGGTCTTGTCTTTCTGCCCTCAATTTGCTGTCTAACCCAGCATGGTAAGCCACAGCTTTAATGCCATTTGCCATCAGCATATCTGCAAGCTCTTCGGTTGTTTTTCTATTTAAAGTATAAATGATGCCGCTCTTATTTTTATTTTGGGATATAAAGCGGACAATCGTTTTAACGGTTTGGTCTTTTTTTATTTTAGGCAAAATCTCATAAAAAAGGTTTGCCCGGTTAAAAGAGGATAAAAATATTTTAGGGCTGCGAAGGCCTAAATTCCTAACAATATCGCTTTGCACTTTTGGCGTGGCCGTTGCCGTTAAAGCAATCATTGGGGCATCCGGGTTTATCTGTTCCATCATCTCTCTCAAACGGCGGTACTCCGGCCTGAAATCGTGCCCCCATTCCGAAATACAATGCGCCTCATCTACAGCAAAAAACGAAACATTAAGGTCTTTAAAAAATTCTATATTTTCTTCTTTGGTAAGCGTCTCCGGGGCTACATACAACATTTTGGTTTTGCCGGCAGTAAGGTCGTCCTTTACTATTTTTTGCTGCCCCTTATTTAATGTGCTGTTTAAAAAATGGGCAACATCATCTTTACTGCTATAACTGCGGACCAGGTCTACCTGGTTTTTCATTAAAGCAATAAGGGGAGAAACAACAATGGCACAGCCGGGGCTGATGACCGCAGGCAACTGGTAGCAAAGGCTTTTGCCGCCGCCAGTTGGCATTATTACCAGGGCATCATTTCCATCCAGCAGGTTCTTAATTATTTTTTCCTGTGGATCTTTAAAGCCATCAAAGCCAAAATGATCCTGAAGCTGTGTTTTTAAATCAATTGCATCTTCTTCAACGATTGCTTTTTTTACAATATTTTTTAAGGCGGGTTTTTCGTTTACCGAAAGAGGTTTTTTGGTGGTTTTAACTGTGGCCATATGCATATCTTAACCTTAAGCTTGAGAAATTTACAGGAAACTTGACAAAAAATTATTTACAAATAGTTAACTGCATCGAATTTTAAGGGAGGTCAAAGTTAATTTAATAGACCATCATTTCAAATTTAGCAACCAACTAACTAAAGGGTTTAAGATACACTTTTTTTGGTGGTTAAGAAGCTAAGTGTGCAACTTTGCGTTGTGGGTGTTTTAAAGTAGGTTTGCCTATCAAGAATGGATAAAGAAAGTATCATACCAACAGCGCTGCGTACCATTAGCTTAGAAGCAGCGTCTATACAAAAGCTGCAAACGTACATAGATGGGGATTTTGTAAAATCGGTGGAAAAAATCGCTGCCTGCAAAGGAAGGATCGTTGTAAGCGGAATAGGTAAAAGTGCGATAGTGGCACAAAAAATTGTGGCTACATTAAACAGTACAGGCAGCCCGGCTATTTTTATGCATGCGGCAGATGCCATCCACGGCGATTTGGGCATGGTGCAAAAAGAGGATATTATTTTAATTGTAAGTAAAAGCGGTGACAGCCCCGAAATAAAAGTATTGGTATCCCTCATTAAAAGTTTTGGAAATACAATCGTAGCCATTGCCGGCAACACCAATTCTTTTTTAGCAAGCCAAAGCCATTTTATTTTAAACACCACTGTGCAGCAGGAGGCCTGTCCTAACAACCTTGCACCAACTACAAGTACCACTGCACAAATGGTAATGGGCGATGTATTGGCCATTTGCCTGATGGAATTAAAAGGTTTTGGTACCAATGATTTTGCAAAGTTTCACCCCGGTGGGATGCTTGGTAAAAAGCTGTTTTTACGGGCAAGGGAACTGGCCGCACAAAACGAAAAACCTGGCGTTAAAACAACGGCAACCATTAGTGAAGTAATTATGGAGATCACTAAAAAAAGATTGGGCGCCACTGTAGTATCAGACGGGGAACAAAAAGTTTGCGGTATAATTACCGATGGTGATTTGCGGAGAATGTTAGAAAAAACAACGGATTTTTCCGGCTTGCATGCAGTTGATATCATGACAAAAAACCCGGCATTGGTTAACGGGAATGTATTAGCTGTAGATGCACTTGAACTGATGAAATCTAAAAACATAAGCCAGTTAATAGTAATGGAGGAAGATATTTATGCAGGCATCGTACACCTTCACGATCTTGTACGGGAGGGCATTATATAACTTTTAAGCAAAATCAATTTAATACATTTGCTTCGCAAAAAAAACGGTATGGATACAAATAACTACGTAGCAATCATGGCTGGCGGAATAGGCAGCAGGTTTTGGCCCTTAAGCCGTACAGATTTTCCAAAGCAGTTTCTTGATATATTGAATACGGGCAGAACATTAATTCAATCTACATTCGACAGGTTTAGCCTGTTTATACCCAAAGAGAATATTTATATTGTTACATCAGATCAATACAAGCACATTGTAGCCGAACAATTACCTGAACTGAATATTGAAAATATTTTATGTGAGCCTTCCAGAAAAAATACTGCTGCATGCATTGCTTATGTGTCCTACAAGCTGCACCAGTTAAACCCGGATGGAAACCTTATTTGTGCCCCGGCAGATCATATCATCCTGGATACAGAAGCGTTTAAAAATACCTGTCTGCAAGCTTTGAGTTTTACTGCAAATATAAAAGCACTGGTTACTTTAGGGATTAAACCTACACACCCCAACACGGGCTACGGTTACATTCAATACGATCAGCAAGCCGTAAGCGACAATGTTTTTAAGGTAAAAACATTTACAGAAAAACCTGACAAAGAATTGGCCAAGACTTTTATTTCAAGTGGCGATTTTTTGTGGAATGCCGGCATTTTTGTTTGGCAGGTAAAGAATATTGTAAAAGCATTTGAAACATTTTTGCCAGAAATGCATGATGTGTTTGATGCAGAAAAGCTAAACTTTTCTACAGCGGATGAGCAAGCAGCGATTGACAGGATATATCCCCAATGCGTAAATATTTCGATAGATTATGGCATTATGGAAAAGGCAGATAATGTGTATATCATCCCATCATCATTTGGCTGGAGCGACCTTGGCACCTGGGGAAGTGCTTTTGATAATTTGGAAAAAGACTATTTGGATAACGGGGTAACAGGTAACAATGTGATGATTATTGATGCAACTAAAAACATCATTCATGCTGATGGTAAAAAACTTGTTTTAATACAAGGGCTCGATGATTTTATAGTAGTGGATACAAGCGATGTGCTACTTATCTGCAAAAAAGAAAAAGAGCAGGATATAAAAGAGTATGTAGCGGAAGTTAAAAGAAACAAAGGGGATAAATTTTTGTAGTACAGCAAAACCTGCTTTCATTTGGCCACAACCCCTTTTATAAAAAGTAAACTGCCACAAACGGGCACTACCATTTTTACGGTAATGAGTTCACTTGCAGCCCGTCACAATGCTATTAATCTCGGGCAGGGCTTTCCAGATTTTATGATGGATACCGGATTGATGGAATTGGTAACAAGGGCCATGATGGATGGCCATAACCAGTATGCACACATGAACGGCTTACCGCAATTACGGGAAGCACTGGCAGAAAAAGTACTCCACCTTTACAATGCAACCATCCATCCTGAGACGGAGATTACAATAACGCCAGGCGGCACTTATGCCATATACACAGCCTTTACCACAGTACTGCAACCTGGCGACGAAGTAATAGTTTTTGAACCAAGTTACGATAGCTATATACCCAACATTATCATTAATGGAGGTGTACCCGTTTTAATACCACTTTCATTTCCAGGCTATGCCATTGATTGGAATTTGGTAAAGGCGGCCATTACTTCTAAAACGAAGATGATTGTACTTAATTCGCCACACAACCCAACAGGGAATATTTTAAGTAAAGAAGATATACAACAGCTCCAGGCTATAGTTGCAGGCACAGGCATTTTTATTTTAAGCGACGAAGTATATGAACACATCACGTTCGATAATGTACAACATCAAAGCATGCTGTTATATCCAGATTTGGCAGAAAGAAGTTTTACCTGTTTTTCGTTTGGTAAAACATACAATTGCACCGGATGGAAATTAGGTTATTGCATTGCACCTGCCGCTTTTATGAATGAGTTTAGAAAAGTACACCAGTTTAATTGCTTTAGCTGCAACACCCCCGTACAATTTGCCCTTTCAGCTTTTTTAAAGTACCCAGAAAATTACCTTGGTTTAGGAAAATTCATTCAACATAAAAGGGATTATTTTCAGGCTTTGATGAAGCAAACGATGTTTGACCCTTCACCTTCCCACGGGGGTTATTTTCAATTATACAGCTATAAAAATATCAGCGATGAAAACGATTTTGATTTTGCGGGCAGAATGATAAAAGAATACGGCGTAGCAGCGGTTCCATTATCTGCATTTTATACAAACCCAACAGATAACAAAGTAGTGAGGTTTTGTTTTGTGAAAGCGGAAAGTACGCTGGAAGAAGCAGTCAGGAGGCTAGTGAAACTAAAATGATATTAATATTCCTGGTCGTTGGCATTTTATGGCAATATTTGAAATAACGCTTCGTTACAGGAATAAAGCAATATCACATGACAACCTTCAATGCTAAAAATGGCCATCTTACGTTAACCCACCTATTTAAAAGTTTAATCAATAAGCTCATCCAATCCCCGGAAGTATATCCAATTAAATACTACAAAAAAAATAAGCGCTTTACAAAGACAAAAAATACTTTTGTGTTTTAACCCAACTATTGTTTAACCTAACAAGTTGCTTTCAATAGTAAAGTCCAAAATAGGCTGTTATCTTTTTTGATGTTTACTTAACGAATAATTCGGGCATCCCTCATTCAGTTCATCCGTCCATTATCTCCTGCACGCTAGCCAACCGCAATTCGAAGGTTTACTACACCAGATAGCCTTTATAATCGACGATTTATTGTAATTTTTTATCGGATACGAATGGTATTTTATCCTCAACAATCATTTTCGCAAACGTTTGCAGGTTATTTTCTTGTTAAGAATTTACTATCGTACATGGATTCTTATTATTTTTATCGCACGATTCGCCAATACCTGAATCTTGCTGTAATGAAGAAAACATTTCCTTTTTTAACTATTGCCAAAAACTTCATTGTACAGATAGCCAGGTTACTGTGTTTCTTCAACGGTATTTTTTTACAAAAAGCAACATTAAACAACTGATTATGACTTTAAAAAAACTTGCAAAAGGCATGCTCTTCCTGTGTCTTGCCTTGTTTTCGACAATGGCTTATGCCCAAAACAAAGAGATTAGTGGTACTGTAACAGATTCAAAAGACAGCTCTGCAATTCCAGGGATTTCTGTACTTGCTGTTTCCTCTACCGGAAAAAAGTCGGGTGTGCCTACAAGCAGTGATGGTAGTTTTAGGATTAGCCTTGCTGATAATATTGTAAAATTGATAGTAACAGGTGCTGGTTACGAAAGGCAGGAAATAAACGTTGCCGGAAAAACAACAGTTAACGTAGTTCTGGTATCTGCTAATCAAAGTTTAAATGAAGTGGTGGTTATTGGATACGGTACTGCAAGAAAAAGAGATTTGACAGGCGCTGTAGGAACAGTAAAGTCAAAAGATTTCAATCAGGGTATTATAACTGCACCAGATCAATTATTGCAAAATAAAGTGGCAGGTTTGGAAATCACCAGCAATAGCGGTGGCGATCCAGGTGGTGCTACAACTATTAAAATAAGGGGTAACTCATCCATCAGGGCGAGTCAAAGTCCTTTATATGTAATTGATGGTGTACCATTAGATGGTGGAACGGCTTTTCCAGGAACAAACACAGGGGCATTCGGCAATACGCCGGGATCAAACCCCTTATTATATGTTAATCCTAATGATATCGCTCAAATCGATGTTTTAAAAGACGCTTCTTCTTCTGCAATTTATGGCTCACGGGGTGCAAATGGAGTTGTGGTAATCACCACTAAAAAAGGAACATCAGGACCAATGAAGCTGGACTTTGGAACAAGTTTTGGTTTTTATGGCGGGTTTATGAAGAAGTATAAAGTATTAGATGCTTCACAATTTAGAAATGCTTTAACCAAGTACGGCCTTGTAGCAGCAAGTACCAATGATTTGGATGGCGGTACAAGTACTGATGCCTTAAAAGCCATTACCCAAAATAAAATTACCCAGAATTATAGCCTTGCTTTTAGCGGCGGAAATGAAACAGGAAAATTCCGGGCATCATTTTTAGCATCAAGCACTCCAGGTTTTTTGAAAAAATCTAAACTTGATAAATACCTCGGAAGTTTTAACGGACAATATAAATTCTTAGAAAATAAGTTGTCATTTGATTTTGGTTTAACAGCGGGAAGCGTAACAAGGGATTTAACAAGTGTTTCCAATAATGCTGGTTCTACCGGAAACCTTTTGACATCTGCATTATCCTGGAACCCCACACAGCCGCTTTATCTTTCCAGCGGGTTGTACAACTTAAGTAAAAACGGAACTGCCAATCCGCTTGCTTTAAGTGATGCTTATTCAGATAGGAGCAGGTTGAATGCAATTTTAGGTAATATTTCAGCCGGCTACAAATTGTTGAAAAACCTTGAATACAAATTTTTATATGGTATCAACTACCAAACCGGTTCACGTGACGTAAATGTGGAAGGATGGTTAGTTGGTTTTCCTGGTTTATCTGGCCAAGGTCAGGCAGCTATCGGAAACGCAAGCTTAACCTCTCAAATTTTCACACATACTTTAAATTACAACACCAACCTTTCAGCTAAATTAAAATTCGATGCCGTAGGAGGTTATGAATATTATAAATCAGACTATGTAAACAGTGGTGTAACTGGTTCTGGTTTTAACACCAACCTTGACCAGGCAAACAGGATCAGCATTCCTTACACAGCTATTTTTGCAAATGCAAAAACTCAAACACCTTTTTCAACTGGTGTGAACCCAACAACAGAAATACAATCTTATTTTGCAAGGGCAAACTTCAATTTTGATGACAAATATTTGCTTACCGGTACTTTCAGGGCAGATGGCTCAAGCAAGTTTGGATCGGATAACAGATATGGCTACTTTCCATCTGTAGGTGGTAAATGGGTTATCAACAACGAAGCTTTCATGAAGGACAGTAAGGTATTCTCGACCTTATCATTGCGTGGATCATGGGGTAAAACCGGTAACCAGGAATATCCTGCAGGTTCATCACAAGAGCAATTTGGATTGCCATCTTACAACACAGCCCCTCAGGTTGTAAATGGTAATAAAAGTCTTAAATGGGAAACTACAACTGCTTATAATATTGGTACAGATTTCAGTTTTGGCAAAGGAAGGGTATATGGTTCTGTTGATTATTACAATAAAACTACAAAGGACATCCTGTTTCAAACTGTGGCAATACAGCCGGCACCATCTTCTGTTTCTTTCGTGAACCTACCTGGTGCTAATCTAATTAACAAAGGAGTAGAGGTTGCCTTAGGAGCAAGTATTATTGATAAAAAGAATTTTGGATGGGATGTGAATGTAAACTTCGCATACAACAAAAACGTTATCAAGAAATTTACAGATCCATTAACTGGTTTAAATCTTTCTATTCAAACAGGTACAATTGATGGTCAAGGTGTTTCTGGAACATTAGCTCAGGTTATCACAAATAACTATCCGGTGAATGAGTATTATTTAAAAACTTTCGGTGGTTTTGATTCTAAAGGAAATCAGATAATCAGTGACAATCCTACATACCAGGGCGATCCTAACCCACATTCTTTATTTGGTTTAAGCACAAGTGTACGTTACGAGAAATTTACATTCAGCTTAAATATGGGAGGTGCTGCAGGATTTTTAATTTATAACAACACTGCCACTTCAGTTACTAATATCAACGGTATTACTTCCGGAAGAAATATTGACTTAGCTGCTTATAATTCTGGTGAAGGAAAAAGCAGTGGTGCAGGTGCCTCTTCAAGGTTTCTTGAAAAAGGCGATTATTTAAAACTAAGAAACGTTACCGTAAGGTATATGATTGGTAACACTGGCAGGTATATCAAAAACTTAAGTGCTTTTGTAAGTGGAAGCAACTTGTTAGTGATTACTAAATTTAATGGTTTTGATCCTGAGGTAAACGTTGATAAAAGCAGCGGCGCTTACCCATCAAGATCAATTGAATATGTGCCTTATCCAACGCCAAGGTCTGTTTCTTTCGGTTTAAACTTTTCTTTATAATTGATTAAAATAAAACTTATGATACGTTTTAAAAAAATAACAACTTTCATCATTCCGGCTTTTGCAATAATTGCTTTCGCCGGTTGCACAAAACTTGATGAAAAATTAAAAAGTACGCTTACCAGCGAACAGGCTGCGTCATCTTTAGGAGCTGCAGGAACTGGATTATTATTGCAGGCTGCTTATGCCGATTTAGCCGGGCCTTTACACAGCCAGGACCAGGTATTTTCTCTAGAAGAAAACACATCAGATGAATCTTTGGTGCCAACGAGAGGTGGCGACTGGGATGATAATGGTGTTTGGAGGGTATTGCATAGCCACGGTTGGAATGCGGATCACAGTCAGGTATTAAGCGTTTTCAACAGCCTTAATAAAATTAATTTTGATGCGACGAACGTATTAAATTTTAATCCATCAAAAGCCCAGGCTGCCGAAGCTCGTTTTATAAGGGCGCTTGCTCTTTATTACTTGTTGGATCTTTATGGACAATATCCATTCAGGAACCCAGGCGAAAACCTTTTAAATGCGCCAGAAGTAAAAGCTGGTGCTGCTGGTTCTGATTTTATTATTAGCGAATTAACCGCCATTCTTCCAGACTTGCCTGCGAAAAACCCTATTACATTGGCAAGTCCTGATGCTGCAAATGTACTTTTAATGAAGTGTTATTTACAGAGAGGTGCAATCGCCAACAGGGCCACGCCAACCTTCGCTGCTGCTGATCTTCAGCAAGTGATCACATTGGGAAATCAAATTATCGCAAGCAATAAATATAAATTGACTGCTAACTATTTTGATAATTTCAGCGTAGACAATGATGTGAAGTCAACTGAAGGAATATTTACTTATCCTAATACAGGGGGTGTAAATGTAAACCATGGTAGTATAGAATCAAGATGGAATATGACATTGCACTATAACTCTTATACCCCCAATAATCCTAACGCAGGCTGGAATGGTTTCTCAACAATTAGTGATTTTTATACAAGTTTTGGTGTTAGCGCCCCAACTACTTTTGCCCCTGCTGACTCCGCTTTGGATAAAAGAATTGGTGGGAGGTACTATGCAGGTGCAACTAATAAATCAGGTTTGCGTCCAGGGTTACTTGTTGGCCAGCAATATAACGAAGCTGGTGTAGCAATTAAAGATAGAAAAGGTGCGCCGTTGGCATACACACCGCAAATTGCAGCAAACATGATTGAAACAGGTGCAAACCTGGAAGTTACCGGCATCAGGGTTATTAAATATGTGCCAGACTACGCTTACTATGGCGGTCCTGCTGGTAATGATTTAATGATATTCCGGTATGCAGACGTAATGTTAATGGTTGCTGAAGCTTACATGCGGTCAGGCAATAATGCAAGTGCGCTAGCTTTAATTAATCAATTAAGGGTTGCAAGAGGTGCTTCAGTTGTATCTTCAATGCCGTTGGCCAATGCATCTAATGTAGATGATCCCAATACATTAATTGCTGAAAGGGGAAGGGAATTATATTGGGAAAGTCACAGAAGAACTGACCTTATCCGCTTTGGTATTTACCTTAAACCATGGGGTTTAAAACCTACAGATGATCCTAAGTATTTGGTTTTTCCTGTCCCAACCCAAGCACTTGCTTCAAACCCAAATCTTAAGCAGAATCCTGGCTATTAACAGCTAAACTATATTTTTATATTCCTGAAAGGTCATTGTATAATGGCCTTTCTTTTTTACATTTAACTGAACATGTTCGTTATGGAAAAGAGGGTTTTGACATTTGGTTGTTGTTGTTTGCTGTTTTTATGTTCTTGTACCTCCAATAAAAAACCCACCCCGGCCTTATTCAAAATAATGGATAGTACCGGCATTAATTTTAGTAACAATGTGGAGGATGATAAAAAAGACAATAGTTTTTTATTCCGCAATTTTTATAATGGAGGTGGCGTAGGTATTGGTGATATTAATAATGACGGACTTCCCGATGTGTTCCTTACATCCAATATGGCCCACAATAAATTGTATTTGAACAAAGGGAATTTTAAGTTTGAAGATATAACCGCAAAAGCAAAAATTATACAAGACGACAAATGGAACACCGGGGTAACATTTGCCGACATAAATACTGATGGCTGGCTGGATATTTATGTTAGTTCATCCGGCCACATGAATACCGGAAACCGGAAGAATAAGTTATACATCAATAATCATGATTTAACCTTTACAGAATCTGCAGCAGCATACGGCCTTGACATTGCTGCCTACACCACGCAAGTGTCCTTTTTTGACTACGACCTTGATGGCGACCTTGATTGTTTTATGATCAACAACAGTCCCATACCGGTAAACCAGTTGCAGTTCAGCAACAGCAGGGACCTCCCTGAAAATGAATGGCCGGTAGCTAATTTTCTTAAAGGTGGCGGCGACCATTTGTTCCGCAATGATGGTGGCCATTTTAAAGAAGTAACCAAACAGGCAGGCATTCATGGTTCCCTTATCAGTTTTGGTTTAGGCGTTTCTGTTAGTGATATTAACGGGGATGGCTACCCTGATGTATTTGTCTCCAACGATTCTTATGAAAGGGATTATTTGTACATCAATCAAAAAAATGGCACATTTAAAGATGAACTGGAAGGGTATATGCAGCATACCAGTTTTTCTTCTATGGGGGCAGATATAGCCGATATCAACAATGATGGTTACCAGGACATATTTACTACAGATATGCTGCCGGTTAACGATTACCGCCTTAAAACGATGGGCGCTTTTGACAACATCGATCTATTTAACGCCAAACTTAAAGCAGGCTTTTATTACCAGTATACCCAAAACTGTTTGCAGCTAAATAATAAAAACGGCCATTTTAAAGAGATAGCAAATTACAGCGGGGTTGCTGCTACAGATTGGAGTTGGGGTGCTTTAATGTTTGATATGGACAACGATGGCTGGAACGATATTTACGTTTGTAACGGCATCAACAAAGATGTAACCAACCTGGATTTCATGAATTTTTTTGCAGATGAAACCTACCACAAAATGGTACTCAATGGCGAGAAAAAAGAAATTGACCAGGTTTTAAAAGAGATACCTAAAACACCTTTGCCCGACAAAGTTTTTAGAAATAACCATCAGTTAAGCTTTACAGATATGGGAACGGAATGGGGCTTTACAAAACCAAGTTTTTCCAACGGCGCAGCTTATGCAGACTTGGATAACGACGGCGACCTTGACCTCATCATTAATAACGAAAACCAACCTGCGGTTGTGTACAAAAACAATTCGAGGGAGTTTAATAAAAACAATTTTATCGGCGTAAGCCTTAAAGGAAAAGACAAAAACACTTTTGCTGTTGGAAGCAAGATAAACGTGTATAGTGGCAGCCAATGTTTTACCAGGGAGTTATATCCGGCACGGGGGTTTCAATCGTCCATGGACTATAAAATTATTATCGGCCTGGGCAAGCTTGCATTGGCAGATTCGATGATTATTACCTGGCCGGATAATTCTTTTACAAAAATTGATAAGCCGGCACTAAACACCACCCACATCATAAGCCAAACAAATGCAATCAGTCTAAAAAAAATAGTGCTTGCTGAAAAGTCGCAAACTTTTTTAAAGGAAATAAAAAGCCCGTTTGATAAGCACCAGGAAAATGACGTAGTCGACTTTTATAACGAAAGAAACATACTCAGGATGCTTTCACGGGAAGGCCCTAAAGCGGCTGTGGGCGATGTGAATGGTGATGGGTTAGAAGATGTTTTTATTGGCGGTACGCCAGGCCATCCCGGGCAATTATACTTTCAATCTGCCGAAGGCAATTTTAAAAAACAGCAAGAAAAAGCCTTTCAGCAATTTGCCGATTTTGAAGATGTTGCAACTTTGCTTTTTGATTGCGACCATGATGGTGATCTTGATTTATTGTTATCTGCAGGTGGCAACACCGCACAGCCCAACAGCCGGGAACTTCAGTTAAGGCTTTTTAAAAATGATGGCAAAGGCCATTTCGCCATTGATGCTGCAGCCTTCCCCAACACCGGTATGAATGTATCGGTTGTTACAGCCAATGATTTTAATAATGATGGCTATCCGGACCTTTTTGTTGGGGGAAGAAGTTACCCCGGCATATATGGTATTGATGCTACCAGTTATCTTTTTGTAAATGATGGCAACGGGCATTTTAAGGATATTGCAGCAACCGTAAACAAAAACATTGAAAAAATTGGAATGGTGTGTAGTGCTGTATGGGCCGATGTTACAGGCGATAAGCAAAATGAATTGATTATTACCGGAGATTGGATGGCACCCAGGGTTTTTTCTTTTAAACAAAACCATTTTGAAGAAGTGCCTACCAACCTGCAGCATCTGTTTGGCTGGTGGCAAACAGTAACTGCAAAAGATATAAATGGCGATGGCCGGGTAGATTTAATCTTAGGCAACATGGGTGAAAATTTTTATTTACATCCGGATAGCGCCAACCCTGTAAAGCTATGGATAAATGATTTTGACCAGAATGGCGGTATAGATAAAATTTTGACCTATACCATTGATGGCAGGGACGTACCTGTTTTTTTAAAGCATGAACTGGAAGAACAAATACCTTCTATCAAAAAAGAAAATTTAAAAAACGAAGCCTACTCAAAAAAATCAATTCAGGAATTATTTTCAAAGGAGGTTATTAGCAAATGTATTGTTAAGAGGGTTAATTACACCAGCTCCTGTGTGGCGGTTAACAATGGTAATGGTAATTTCACCATTCAAAAATTACCGGTAATGGCACAGCTATCCTGCATCAACAATGTATTGGCAACAGATGTAAATGCAGATGGGTACCCAGACCTTATTTTGGGGGGTAACCAATTTGGTTTTTTGCCACAGTTTGAAAGATTGGATGCAAGTTTCGGGGATATTCTTTTAAATGATGGTAAAGGGCTTTTTACCTGGCAGGATGCAGCGGTAACAGGCATTGATTTAAAAGGTGAGGTAAGGGATATCCGTGAGATAAAAGGCAAAACAAAAAACTATATCCTCTTTCTGCAAAACGATGCATACCCTGTTTTAACAGAAAAAAACATTAATGCAAAAACCCAACATGTTACAGCAAAATAGTTTTAAGTGAATAGATCTTTGTGTTATATCGCTGCCGTTGTATTGTTGTTTGCTTCTTCCTGTAAAAAAAAGATTGCAGAAAAAACCCTGTTTACCTTAATGGATAGTACGGGCATCAATTTTACCAATACGGTAAAAGATAATGACAGCCTGAATATTTTAAACTACCGTAATTTTTATAATGGCGGCGGCGTAGCCATTGGTGATATCAACAATGATGGCCTTGCAGATGTTTTCTTTACTGCCAATCAGCAAAGTAATAAGCTGTACCTCAACAAAGGCAATTTAAAGTTTGAAGATATCTCTGCAATTGCAGGGTTTAAACAAAAAAAACAGTGGAGTACCGGCGTGGTAATGGTCGATATCAATAATGATGGCTGGCTGGATATTTTTGTATGCAATGCAGGAAGCCTAAACGATACCACGTTGAGAAGAAACCAATTGTTCATCAACAACCATAACTTAACTTTTACAGAATCTGCAAAGCAATATGGCTTGGACGATGCAGGTTACACTACCCAGGTTTCGTTTTTTGATTATGACCTTGATGGCGACTTAGACTGTTTTATCATCAACAACAGCCCCATATCCCCCACTGTTTTAAACCTTGCCAACCAGCGTGACCTTCCGGACAACGAATGGAAAGTGGCGCCCATGTGGAAAGGCGGCGGTGATCATTTGTTCAGGAACGATAACGGGCATTTTACAGAAGTTACCAAACAGGCAGGTATACATGGCAGCCTCATAAGCTTTGGCCTTGGTGTTACAGCGGGTGATGTAAATGGGGATGGATATCCCGATGTATATGTATCCAACGATTATTTTGAACGGGATTACTTATATATTAATCAAAAAGATGGAACCTTTAAAGATGAGGCGGAGCAATGGTTACAGCATACCAGCCTTGCTTCCATGGGTGCAGATTTTGGCGATATCAACAACGATGGTTACCCCGATATTTTTACAACCGACATGTTGCCCGGCGATGATTACCGCCTTAAAACCACATTGGTATTTGAAGATATAAATACCTACAGGCTTAAACAGCAAAATGGTTTTTACCACCAGTTTTTTCAAAACACATTACAGCTCAATAATAAAAACGGGCAGTTTACAGACATAGCCAATTATGCCGGCGTATCAGCCACAGACTGGAGCTGGGGCGGTTTAATGTTTGATGCAAATAATGATGGCCTTACCGATTTATACATTTGCAATGGCATTAACCATGATCTGATTAACCAGGATTTTTTAGATTTTAATGCCAGCGACATCATGCAAAAAATGATTGCTACCGGCAAAAAAGAAAGCCTGGGCACCATAGTAGATAAGATGCCTTCCATACACGTGTTAAATAAATTGTACCAGAATTTGGGCAACCTAAAGTTTAACGATGTTGGTGTTCAATGGGGTATCACCCAGCCTTCGTTTTCTAATGGTGCTGCATACGGCGACCTTGATAATGATGGCGACCTTGACCTGGTAGTTAATAATGTAAACCAGCTATCCTTTGTTTATAGAAATAATTCAAGGGAGTTAAACCATAATAATTACATAGGCATAAAACTATCGGGCAATGAAAAAAACAGGTTTGCCGTTGGCAGTAAGATAAAAGTTTTTGCAGGTAACCAGGTATTTACAAGGGAGCTTATACCAAGCCGGGGTTTTCAATCTTCGATGGATTATAAAATAATTATTGGCCTTGGTGACATAAAACAAGTGGATTCCATGATTGTGCAATGGCCGGATATTTCTTGTTCCAGATATATTAATCCTGCAATCAATAAAGTGCATGTGCTTGATGAAAGCAAGGAAATAAAACTGCCCAAACAACCATCATCACAGGAAAATAAAACAACATTGCTTACACCGATAAAAAGCAGTTTTGAAAAGCATACGGAAGATGACTACATCGATTTTTATTACGAAAGGAACCTGCCGGTAATGCTTTCCCGTGAAGGGCCAAAAGCTGCAACAGGCGATGTTAATGGCGACGGGTTGGATGACATTTTTATCGGCGGCACCAAAGACCACCCTGGGCAATTATACTTACAGCAAAAAGACGGAAGTTTTATAAAGCATGTGGAAGGTATTTTTAACCAGTTTGCAGATTTTGAAGATGTTGCCGTTTTGCTTTTTGATTGTGATAAAGATGGCGACCTTGATTTGCTGGTTTGCCCGGGTGGCAATAACCAGCCTGCAAACAGCAGGCAAATGCAATTGCGGTTATTTAAAAATGATGGCAAAGGAAATTTTGTATTAGATGCCAGTGCCTTTCCCACTAACGGTAACAACATAAGTGTTGCCATTGCCAATGATTTTGACGGCGATGGTGATAATGATCTTTTTGTAGGGGCAAGAAATGTAACCGGTGCTTATGGGTTAAACCCAAACAGTTATTTGTTTGTGAATGATGGCAATGGTCATTTTACAGATATTGCGGCAACTAAAAACCCCAGCATTGCCAGTGTTGGTATGGTTACAGGTGCAGTGTGGGCCAACATTACAGGCAATGCTAACAAAGAACTGGTTATAGTTGGAGAATGGATGGCACCTAAAATTTTTTCCTTTAACAAAGATCACTTTGAGGAAGTAAAAACCAATCTTGGTAACATGAACGGATGGTGGCAAACTGTTGCCGCCTCCGATGTTGATGGCGATGGTAATGAAGATTTGCTGCTCGGCAACATTGGCGATAATTTTTACCTGCGGCCCACGGCTGAAAAACCAGTTAAATTATGGTTAGGTGATTTTGACCAAAATGGCATTACCGATAAAATCCTTACCTACACAATTGATGGAAAAGATAAGCCCGTGTTTTTAAAACACGACCTTGAAGATGCGCTGCCTTTTCTTAAAAAGAAAAACCTGAAGCATGCAGATTATGCAACTAAATCTATACAGGACCTTATACCTGCAGAAATGCTCGACAAGGCTATGATAAAAACGTTTAACTATTCCTCCTCCTGTATTGTGTACAATAAAGGCAAAGGCAACTTTGCAATAAAGGCTTTTACGCCCATGGTACAGTTATCATCTGTAAATGCAATTACCTGTATTGATGTAAATGGGGATGGTATAAAAGATGTGGTGTTAGGTGGTAACCAGTTTAATTTTTTGCCACAGTTGGAAAGGCTGGATGCAAGCCTGGGCGATATTTTAATTAATGATAACAAAGGCAACCTGCGTTGGTGTGAGGCCAATGAAACGGGGCTTGCATTACGTGGAGAGGTTAGGGATATTAAAGAAATAAACGGCAATGGGTATAAAGGTTTATTGTTTTTACAAAACGATGCTTACCCGGTTTTATACCATGTAAGCAGCCCGGGTAAAATTAAAACAGCAATGCAACAATGAAAAACCCCTTGACTATAATTTATTCGGTTCCAGAAATGAAAGTGAAAAGCTGCATGTTTCTGATAGCATTTTTTTTATTGGCAGGCTGTACATCTCACCAAAAAAAAGAAGCCACTTTTGAAGTACTGGAAGCTGACAAAACCGGGCTACATTTTGAAAATAAATTAACGCCCACCAAAGAATTTAACATGTTTAACTACATGTACTTTTATAATGGTGCCGGTGCCGCTGCAGGCGATTTTAATAATGATGGGTTAATAGATTTGTTTTTTGCCAGTAACCAGGGGCAAAATAAAATGTACCTCAATAAAGGCAAGCTGCAGTTTACGGATGTTACAACCGCCGCAGGAATTCCGCATGATGGAAGCTGGTCTACCGGCGTTTCAATCGTGGACATCAATAATGACGGCCTGTTGGATATATACATTTGCAGGGTAGGTAAATACCAAATTTTAAATAGCAAAAACCAATTGCTGGTATGTAAAGGCATAGACAAAAACGGCACCCCCTTCTACGAAGATGAAGCCATGCAATACGGGCTGGATTTTTCCGGCTTTAGCAGTCAGGCTGTTTTTTTTGATTATGATATGGATGGCGATCTCGACATGTTTTTGCTAAACCATTCCGTTCATCAAAATGGCAGCTTTGCACCAAGGGCAGATTTTGTTGGCACTTACAGCGAGCTGTCAGGCGACAGGCTATACCGTAATGATGGCAAAATTTTCACAGATGTAACAAAGCAATCCAAAATAAACAGTTCGGCCATAAGCTATGGCCTGGGTGTTGCTGTTGCAGATATAAACATGGATGGTTACCCAGACCTTTATGTTGGCAACGATTTTCACGAAAATGATTATCTCTACATCAACCAAAAAGATGGCACTTTCAGTGAAGAAAATAATAAACAACTGATGCATACCAGCCAGTTTTCCATGGGGGTTGATGTTGCAGATGTAAACAACGATGGCTACCCTGAGATCATCTCGATGGATATGCTTCCATCTGACCCGTACATTTTAAAAAGGTCTTTGGGCGAAGATGAGTACGATGTTTTTTACCATAAAATAGATGTAGGCTACAACTATCAGTATACAAGAAACAATTTGCAGTACAATAGAAAAAATGGCTCTTTTAGTGAAACGGGTTTGTATTCTGGCGTGGCCGCAACAGACTGGAGCTGGGCCCCCCTTTGGATGGATTTTGACAATGATGGCTTAAAGGATTTGTTCATCTCCAATGGTATACCCAAAAGGATGAACGACATGGACTATGTAAATTTTATTTCCAATTCGGAGATACAAGAGAAGCTGGCAGACAAAAGCCTGGATGACCGGAACATGGGCCTGATCAATAAATTTCCTGAAATTAAAATACCGAACAAGTTTTTTAAAAACAATGGCGAATTGGTTTTTGCAGACCTGGATGGAACAATTACCAACGACAAACCAACCTTTTCTAACGGGGCCGTGTATGCAGATTTTGACAATGATGGCGACCTTGATGTTGTGGTCAATAACATCGATGATGCTGTAATTATATATCAAAACAAAAGCAATGATAAAAAGACCAAACCTTATGTTGACATAAAATGTAAAGGGCCGGCAAACAATATAAATGCCATCGGCGCAAGGGTGGTGATGTTTGCAAATGGTGGTATAAGAACTTATGAAAACAATCCTGCCAAAGGATTTTTGTCGAGCATGTTAGTACCAATGCACATTGGTTTGGATGCCACAAAAACAGATTCTGTATTTTTAATCTGGCCGGATAATACCTTTCAAAACATAAACCCCGGAAGGGATACTGTGGTAACCTATACTTATCAAAAAGGCCTGCCCGTTTTTGATTACAATAAAATTTGGGGGTTCAAAAAAAATACAACCAATACAGTTACAGACATTACATCACAGGTAAAGCTCCGTTACAAACACCAGGAAAACCCTTACGTGGAGTTTAACCGGGAGCCGTTGATACCACATATGGTTTCATCAGAAGGGCCGGCACTGGCCATTGCAGATATTAACCATGATGGCCTGGAAGACGTATTTTTAGGATCATCAAAAACATTTCACAATGCCATTTTCTTGCAGCAGCCCGGCGGTACATTCATAAAAGCACCACAGCCCGAAATGCTTGCTGACAGCATGTATGAAGATGCAGATGCTGTTTGGGCAGATGTGAATAATGATGGCAACACAGACCTTATTATTGCTACAGGCGGCAATGAATATTACGGCCAGGATGAACACCTGTTGCCAAGGGTTTACCTTAATGATGGTAAGGCTAACTTCAAAAAATTGCAAGGTGCATTTACCAACATGTACCAAACTTTTTCCTGCGTGGTACCCTACGATTTTAATGGCGATGGCTTTGTAGATTTATTTATTGGCGGCAGGGTTGTGCCATGGGAGTATGGGCAAACACCTCAGTCTTATCTTTTAAAAAATGATGGTACAGGAAGGTTTACAGATGTAACCGCACAATATGCCAAAGGCCTTTCGCTGGAAGGAATGGTTACGCAGGCTTTATGGTTTGATATTGATAAAGATGGGGACAAAGACCTGTTGGTTTGCTGTGAATGGGGCAGCATAGATGCATTTATTAATGATAAGGGAAGCTTTACCAAAAAGATTTTAACAAGCAAAAAAGGCTGGTGGAATTTTGTCTTACCTGTTGATGTAGATAATGACGGCGACATTGATTTAATTGCCGGCAACCTTGGCCTTAACTCCCGGCTAAAAGCATCCGTTGAGGAGCCTGTAAAATTGTATTACAACGATTTTGATAACAACGGAAAAAAGGAACAGGTGATGAGTTATTTTGTAAAAGGAAAAGAATTACCCTTCGCCAATAAAGATGAACTACAGAAACAAATACCCTTGATCAAGAAGAAATTTTTATATGCTGCAGATTTTGCAAAGGCCACTATGCAGGAAATTTTTTCTGAAGAAAAATTAACCGCTGCACAGGTTTACACCAGCGATTACTTTAGCAATGCGATTTTAATAAATGATGGCAAAATGAATTTTATAACGAGTGCATTACCTTGGGAAGCACAGCTTAGCACTTACAGGGATGCGGTTATAGTAAACGCCAATAATGATAACCTGCCCGATATTTTACTGGGGGGCAACTACTACGATAACAATATTGAGATGGGCCGGTACGATGCCGACCTGGGTACTTTGCTGCTAAATAAAGGTAACGGCAGGTTTTTTTGTGAGCAGCTAAACGGGTTGCAGATAAAAGGACAGGTAAGGCATATAAAGCCAATAAATATTTCAGGTAAACCAGCGTTGATCCTGGCAAAAAATAATGACACCGCAACAGTAATACAATTTGCAAATACGCAAAAATAACAAGCTTTACATTACAGGGTAATACAATGCGGTTACCCATTTTGTACTATCTGTTTCCTTTCTTCTATCGGTTATAAGCATTTGAAAAGACATCGCCATCATTGTCTTTTCATAGTCTAAAATATACTGGTTGAAACCTGCTACAGAAGCCTCCACTTTTTTAACACCGCCGGTAACTTCGGCGGTTAAAATATTGCCACCCTTAAACATGGCTTTGGTTGCAAAGCTATCGTTACCGGCTATGGGTTGCTTAACAGGTATTGCCACCTGCGCTTTGTAATGTACACTGTCAGCCGATGTTATGTTCAACATGGGTTTGCCGCCGGCTTCGCCATTTTGCGATGTTATATAATTGGCTGCTTCATCAACCATGGTGTAAATGTCACCGGTGTTTGGGTAATGGTCAAAGTCTTTCGATGTTTTTACCATGAACTCTATGGTTACAATTTCTTTCTTGATATCAACTCCATATAAGTTTTTTGTTTGCGAGGAATACACCTGAAGGGCTGTCAAAATATCGATTGTTTTTCCCTTTAGAGAAGATGCCCTCAGGTAACGGAACATTCTTGTAAAAGGGTTATTGCCGGTTTCAATTTTTGTTGTCCAGTTAATTACAACACTGTCTTTGCCCAAAGGTATTATCTGCATCAGGCTGCTATCTGTGCGCCCGTTTTTACTGATATTTATTTTAAAGGAACGGTACAAAACTTCGGTGAGGGTAAAATTAAATTTGCCGGCGGTAAAGGTGTAAGCCTTGCCACTGCCCGTATCCACCTGGCCGGGCCACCATTGCTGCCAGCTTTTTTCATCAGATAATTTACGGAACAAGCCATCCGTATTTACCGGCATTTTCATTATGGTAGAAACAACGAGTTGTTTAGGAATGGTAAAAAAAGCCACTGCACAAATCACTATCAAAAGCACGGCAGGCAAAATCAACTTTCTCATTAACTTAATTATACGTTCAATTCAAAACTATGGTATTTGTATCAAAAGTTGCCCCATAGGTAAACCAGCCTATGGGCTTTTTCATTTAAAAAAATACTATGATAGCTGTCCATGCAACTTTACATGGCTTCCATCAAACAAAAGGAATAAGGCCCGATAGTAAAAAATTCTTTGTCACGCCCAACGGTATATTTCTTTTCATGCCAGTGGTCAAAGAGTATATTTGGTGGCGCCCCTTTTTCTTTTACGGCTTGCCAGTCCACATAAGCCACTTCATCTTTAAAATTAAAAAAGCAGAACAAACGTCTATTATCCTGCTGGCGTAAAAAGCCTGCCACATGAATGTTGAAGGGTGTAAGCCAGGCTAGGTTACTGTAATCTGCCACCATCATCAATTTTTTTCGCAGGCTTATCAGTCGGCGTGTTGCGCTGAATATAATGTTTTCAGTGGTGCCTTCTATAGCAGCTTTATCATTTTTATTCCAGTCAATAACAGGGCGGTGCATCCACCGGTTATCATAACTTTTTGCATCATCTAAAAGGTAGCTGTAATCATTGGTGTAGCCCACTTCATCCCCATAAAACAACATGGGTAAACCGCCGATAAAAAAACTACAGGCCTGCATTAAAAGTATCCGGTGTACAGCAGTTGTAATTTCATCTTCGTTGTTGTTATTAATTGCTTTCTCCAGCCCACAGAGCGAAGCCAGTGTGCCGCTTATCCTTGCATCCTGTGTTTTTGGGTTAACGGCAAATAACGCCCCTGCTGCAAAAGAGTTGCTGATATTGCCTGCGTAAAAATCTTTTAAAAACCTGCGGTGCTGGTAAGGGTCAAACGATGCTTGCTCAATCATGTAATCATCGTAGCCCAGGCCAATATCATCGTGGCAGCGGGTGTACGTTATCCACGAAGTGCCAAAAGGTTTTTTCAACAGTTCATGTTGTGCCGCCAGCATAACCCTTGTATCGCCGGTGGCCATCGCATCCCATTGCAAGGCCATTTGGGTGGCATTGTAAGCAAAGTCGCACTCCCTTGCTGTATAATTGCCGGTGCCAAAATAATGCATGATTTCCCGGGGGGCAACAATAGCCTCACCCAGCAAGGCAACGCCATGCGAAGTAACCTGTACACACTGCTTGAGCAACCGTAAAATAGTGTGTGCCTGCGGAAGGTTTTGGCAGGTAGTGCCAGCCTGTTTCCAGATAAAAGCAGGCGCATCAATGCGCAACACATCCACGCCAAGGTTGGCATAAAACAAAATGATGTCCAGCATTTCAACCAATACTGCCGGGTTACTGAAATTAAGGTCCCACTGGTATTTATGAAAAACGGTCATTACCCATTTCTGGCATTCTGGTATGTAAGTAAAATTGCCCGGTGCAACTTCTGGAAATATTTCGGGCATTGTTTGTTCAAAAACATCTGGCATATACCTGTCGCTGTACATGTAAAAATAATCCTGGTAATGCTTATCGCCCTGTTTGGCTTTTGTGGCCCACTCATGCTGGTGCGATGCATGGTTTAAAACTATATCAGTCATCAGGTACATCTCTGCTGCACTCATTTTTTCACGTGCTGCTTTCAAATCATCCAGTGTACCAAAACGGGCATCCACTTTTCTGAAATCAGAAACTGCATAACCACCATCACTTTCGCCTGCCGGGCTTTGAAACAATGGCATAAGGTGTAAAAAATTGATGCCCAGCTTTTCAAAGTAACCCAACTTGCTGTTAAGGTTGCCGAGGTTGCCACAAAATTTATCTACATACAAGCTCATACCTGCAATACCATTGCTTAAATACCACAGGCCTTTTTCTGCTTTGGCGTTGTCTTTTTGCTTTAGGGCAGCAGTTCTTTTTTTATAGTTTGATGAAAGGGTGTCCATCAGCATTTCGAAAGAAGGTGCTGCTTTTGGGTGCTTTGCATACAGCTCATCATACAACAATTTTATGGCAGAAGCATTGGCAATAAAACGGCTGTAAAAAGACAGGTCATCTTCATCTTTACCAATGTTGTTTTTAGATAAAGATTTTTTTATTTGTTGGTGTAGTAAATAATTGTACATTTTTTTCTTCAGCAGTTAATTAAAAATATCGGTGGTAAGGTGCTTGAAAGCTTCCATGGCGCCCATGTATTCACAAGTTCTTGCACCGGCTTTATTGGCGTTAACCACAATCCGGTTCCATTCCCCCTCTGGCAGCACCATAATTTCTTGCAGCAGTTTATCACTTAATTGAAATAAAAGGGCACCTACAAAAGCATCGCCTGCACCAGTAGTATCTACCGGTATTACAGGTATGCTTGGTACTATAACGGTTTTGTTGTTCAAGCCCAGCATAGTACCCTCTTTGCCTAACGTAATGGCAAAAATGCCATCGGTTTTTTCAAGTAAAATGTTGACAGCATCTGTTAGTGTGGCAGTTTTAGTAATCAGCATTGCTTCTTCATCACTTAATTTAAAAAAGTGGCAGCATTGTAAAAAGTTCCAGGATTGGTCGATAAAAGTTTGCGTATTGTTATTGAACAATAATTGCCTGTAGTTAGGGTCAAAGCTTATGAAGATATTTTTTTGCAATGCCTTTTGCAACAGCCCCTGGTAAGCTGCTTGCAAAGGGCCGGGCAAAAAACCGGTAGCAGAGCCAAAGTGGATGATGGCAAACTCATCAAGGTTGATGTTGTCCGCTTCCTGTGTGCTTAGCTGCCCATCTGCCCCCCGGTTAAAATAAAAATCACGTTCGCCGTTTTCCATCAAAGAAACAAATGCAAAAGTGGTAAAGTATTTTTCATCTTGCAAAACCCATTTTGTGGATACGCCAAAATCTTCTAATACTTCAATAAGGTGTTTGCCAAAAGGATCAATACCCACCTTGGCCGAAAGCTCTACATTGCCGCCTAGTGCTGCAATAGCCGCTGCTACATTGGTTGGGGCGCCGCCTGCCTTTTTTAAAAAATTATTACCTTCTGATAATGAGGTGCCTTTGTCTGTACAAATCATATCAATAAGTGCTTCGCCGATGCAAAGGATTTTTCCTTTTTTTTCAGGTGTTGTATGTTGTGGCATTTTAAATTTTTTTAATGACCTAAACTTAATGTAGTTGCATGTGGTGGTATAGAGGTAAGCAGATAATTCATTAATGGCCACCGGCGCCTATCGGTACAACCATATCGTCTGCAGGTGGGGCGACTGCTTTTATCAGCATGGTGGCACCGGCAGCCAGCAATAAAAAAACGCCGGCAAAACTAACCGCACTGCCCGGGTTATTATTTAGAAAATGTTTTAAAATAAAACCAAAAGTGAGGTTTTGCAAAATCATTGGTATAACAATCATCATGTTGATGATACCCATATATACCCCATATCTTTCTTTAGGGATATTGCCTACCACCATCAGGTAAGGTATACCCATCATGCTTGCCCAGGCAATACCAAACCCTGTCATAGGTGCAAAAAGCAGGTATTTATTTTCAATATGCGGAAAGATTAAGAGCCCTATGCCCGCAAGTAACAGGCAACAAAAATGTACCAGCCTGGGGCTATATTTATTGGCCAGCCATACCAACCCGAAGGCAGATAAAAAGGTGGCCACATTGTACCATCCGTTTACAAGGCCGGTCCAGCCAACAGCTTCCTGGTACAGGGTTTTATTGGCCGTTGGCGATGTATGCCATACAGATTGTGCAATACTTTTGGATGCATTTTGCCAGTAACAAAACAAAGCATACCATTGAAATAAATACACCAGCGCCAATTGCCACATAACAGCAGGCATATCTTTTATGGCATGGGCGATTTCAATAAAGGGCTCCATAACGCCTTTTCTGTTGGCCCTGAGCGCTGCTAATTCTTCTGGTGTTGGTGGTATTTCTGGTGTGGTTTTTATGGACCATAATACAGATGCAATAGAACAAAATGAACCCAGAAAAAAAGACCCATACACCCATGTAGGTATCCGGCCATTGCCCTGCGGAAAATATTTTTGAAAAACAAAGAGAGAAAGATTAGCCAGGGTAATGCCAAGGCCGGTAAAAAAGCTTTGGGTCAAAAAGCCTGTTGCATGTTGCTTTGCGGGCAATTTATCTGCAATAAAAGCACGGTAAGGTTCCATTGCCGTGTTGTTGCCGGCATCTAAAATCCATAATAAACCTGCGGCCATCCATAAGCTGCTGCTAAACGGAAAAAAGAATAAGGTTAAGCTGCAAAGCATTGCCCCAATGAAAAAATAAGGCTTGCGCCTGCCCCACCGGGGATGCCAGGTTTTATCACTTAAAACCCCAATAATAGGCTGAATAAGAAGGCCCGTCATTGGGCCTGCAAGGTTTAAAATAGGTATCTGATCGGGGCTTGCCCCTAAAAAATCGTAAATGGGGTTTACGGCACTTTGCTGTAAACCGAAACTATACTGAATGCCAAAAAAGCCAACATTCATATTAATAATTTGCTGAAAACTAAGTGTGGGTTTTGAAACTTTCATGCGCAGGCAATGGTTTTATGGCAATAGTTGCAGAAAGGTAATTATACAAATTGGCCTGCGGTTTAAAGCACCATTCGCAAACGTTTGATGTTGAAATTTTAAAGCGGCAAATGGGGGATAATTATAAAGACTCACCTTCTACAAGATGGGCATCTATGTATTGCTCCTGGTATGGCGCATCTTCCCTAACACAGGTCATCATCGCTGAAAGCGCCGCCACGCCTAAGTCGTAGCCACTCGTTTCCACGTAGGTAATTTCGGGGGTATAAAGCTTTGGGAAAAAGCCGCTGTTGCTGATGGTGATAATGGCCACCTCTTCGGGGATATTTAATTTCAGTTCCTGCACAGCCTTCATGGTGATGTGGAGTATAACATCTGTCATGCAAAAAATGGTATCAGGCCTGTCTTTGGCAGATAACTGTTGTTTGATAAAAGCCTTGGTTTGGTCTTTATCGTAGGTATGGTAAATGGTTAATTTAGGAGGGTTGCTTTGTTGTTGAAATACATCTTTAACTGCCTTTAACCTTTTTTGGGTAATGGATAAACCGGGCTCTGCAAAAACTGCCAGTATATTCTTTTTATTTTTTTTGAGGATGGCGTTGGCAGCAATAGTACCTGCTGTTTCATCCGCAAAACAAATGCGGTTGCAATTGGTTTGGCTGGGCACCCTGTCAAAAAAAATCACAGGTATGTCTGACCGGGAGAGGCTTTGGAACAAATCGAAATTGGATGCGTTTGGGGTAATGCAGGCAAAAACGCCAGCCACCCGGTGCTTTTTACAATACCGTATGTGGGCGGCTTCAGCTTCGGGGTCATCATTTGTTTTAAGGATAAATAAAGTGTACCCTACTTTGCGGCTTTCATCTTCAACCGCATCTATAAAGGAGGTATAAAACAAGTTGCTTACCTCCGGAACGATAAGGCCAAAAATATTACTGTTGCTGGTGCTTAATTGTATGGCATAAGGGTTCGGCTCATAATCGAGCATGGTAGCCAGTTCCTTAACTTTTTGCTTGGTACCGTCTGCAATATCGGGGTGGTCTTTTAGTGCCCGGGATGCAGTGGAAATACTGATATTCAGCAGTTGTGATATCTTCTTTAACGTTACTACATCAGACATTCGTGCTGGTATTGAACTTTTTAAATAGTTTAAGATAAGGCACCAGAAAGATAACGATAGCTGCTTTATTGCATGGGCTGTTTTTTCAAACTGTTCTCAGGAAGTTTAACCCCTTCCTTTTGCCATTGCAGCAACTTTGCTTTCATGGCCATATACACCCCATTGGTCCAGCCAAAACCATCCTGCGATTTATATTCACCGCCGCCTGCATCCAGCAAAGTGTTTACCACATTGTATTTCTCCATCATCTTGCCCGTGTTGGCATATACTTTTTCGTTTAGGGCCACCCACCTTGCGGCAATATCTTTTGCTGTTTCTTTCTGTCCGTAGGTATCCAACCCTTTTACAGCTACCCATTGCAGCGGTGCCCAGCCATTTGGGGCATCCCATTGCTGGCCGGTTGTTTTTAAAGTGGTGGTTACCCCGCCAGGCCTTAAAAATTTTGCCCTTAGCACCGCCGCCATTGCTGCGGCTTTTGCCTTTGGGGCTATGTTAAAAAACAAGGGGCTTATACCTGCAATGGTTTGCTCTTTACTTTGCCTGCCGGCAGAAATTACATAATCATAATACCAGTTTTCTTTATTGTTGAAGCAATATTTATTAATGGCAGTTCTTCTTTTTGCAGCAGCACTTTGGTAAGCGTTTGCCGCAGCAGTATTGCCTTTTTGGAGATACGCTTTGGCCAGTGTATTTTCAAGGTTGTACATTAGCCCGTTTAAATCAACCGGAACAATATTGGTGGTTTGTATGCTGCTGATATTTTCACCATCTGCAAACCATCGGCTGCTAAAATCCCAGCCACTTTCTGCACCGCTCCTTAGCTCCCGGCTTTTTTTGGCAAAGGCAGCAGTATCCCCTTTTGCTTCATTTAAAGCTATTTCATAATCTTCTTTAAAACTTTCCTGCCGGGGCTTATCACCTGCATCATAATAGCGGTTGAGTATGCTGCCATCCGGCATGGTAACAACATGTTTGGTAGGTGCGGTTTTATCCATCCAATAATCATACTCCTGTTGCAGTTGGTTTTGATAGGTTGCATAAACAGCAGCCCCTTTTTTATCTGCAAGCAAGTTTACCATCATGGCAAAATAGGGTGGCTGGCTACGGCTTAAATAATAACTGCGGTTGCCGTTGGGTATATGGCCGTAAGTATCTATCAAATAAGCAAAGTTGTTGATCATGTTTTCAATCATGCCCCACTCATTACTTTCTTTTAACCCTAGCATCGTAAAATAACTGTCCCAATAATAAATTTCCCTGAAGCGGCCGCCAGGTACAATGTAAGGGTGCGGCAGGGATAACAGGGAGCTGCCTTCTTTTACACTATCGGGGTTACGTTTTAAAACCTGCCAAAGGTTTTTTATGTGTGCAGATAAATCCTGTTTGGTATCAGAATTATAGTTGGCAGCGGGTGTTAACGGAAGTTCAAAATTGTCTGCAACAAATTTCTTCAAATCAAAGCCCGGGCCTTTGGCTAACCCGTAATCATACATGATGTCTGCCACCTTTCTCTTGGGCACACAGTCTACAAAAGTTTTACCATCAGGAAAAATGCGCTGTAGTTGTATTTCTTTAAACAGATCGCCATAAATAAGATCAGGCGTAAGTGTTTTTTGCGAAAGCAGCAAAGCAGGTAAGGTAATTAGCAGGATAACAAGCAATTTTTTCATGGCATGAAATTACCAAAAATTACTTGCTGGTTTATACCTTAAATTTTTGGCTTTTTCCCCATGTAACTTTTTCTGTTTTGATAAACTGTAATAAATATTTTGCGGCTTTGTGATACGCTATATCCCACTTCTTTACCAAAATGAAAAAATTGCTTAATCATTGTGAACAGTTTGTTTAAAAAAGGATATCGTTTTTTATTCTTAAGTTTTTCTGATTGAAATCCCACGCAAAATATAACTGAAAACATTGCCCTATTAATTTAGTAGACTAATAAAAACCTGTTGATTTTTTCAGGCGTTAATCGGGCGTTAACGGGTGTAAAATTTTGTTAAAAAAATTACACCAAAATGAAAGGAATTTTTTCAGAATGAAATGGTATTTGAGGGTAGTATCATTTGCCATTTTTTGTAAATCCTTTACTGCAAAGCGTTGCACGGGTTTTTACAGCCGATGGATTGAAACTTGTCGCTAAGCAAAATATTTTTTAACAACAATTTTTTTTAAAAACATCCAACAGGATGCATTAACAACGCCTTTACAATCTTCCAAAATCTAAAAGAAAAATTACCAAATAAAGTTTAGCTAACTGCAGTATCTAAACGCTTACGCAATTTCAAAAAAATAAAACTTAACAATATGACAATCATAAAATGGGTTGCTACAGGCGCCATAATATTACTTACTGCTAAAGAAACCACCGCACAAAAAAATGCAGCACAAACTTCTTATAACTCGGGGGTGTTTGTAACTTCTGAAGATTTTGAAAAACAAAAAATCTCCTACAGCATTCCGTGTGATGATAAAATGGATAAGCTTAAAGTTGAAGACAACATCTTTTCAAATAAAAGCCTAATCATTAAAACAGGCAAAGAAAAAAAATCCTTGAAGAAAAATAATGTTTTCGGGTACCGGGATTGCCATCTCACCAGCTTCCGTTTTTTTGATAACCAGGAGTTTCAAATATTGGATACTGCAAGCTTTTATCTCTACAGCGAAAGAAAAGTAATCAGGCAGGTAAAAGGCGAAGAAGAAAAAGGTACGGCCTACTTCTTTAGCACCAAAAGCAACAATGCCATCTTGCCTTTAACCATGCAAAATTTAAAAAGTGCATTTCCGGATAACAGCAATTTTCAGTACGCTATAGAGTCAGATTTTCGCTCCAATGCCGAACTTATTAAATATGACAACTTCAAGAAAACCTACAAAATCAAATATGTATTTAATCAGTCTTTAAAATAAAAAACAATGAGAAAAAGTATTACCGTTCTGGCCCTATTTGTAACGATGGTTGCAAAGGCCCAAACAGATTCTGTACCGGCAGCGCCTGCTAAAATCCCTTTCGATGGCATTGATATGACCTGGCAAAATGGTAGCGACAGAAGGGATTCATCCGCATTTAACGGCATGAAATTTTTTACACCGAGTGTATTCATAGATGTTGCCTACACACACTCTTTTAATAACCCCAATGATAATACCGTAGTGGGTTCTACAGCTTTGGCCCGTAATAATGAGGTGCAGTTATCTGCCCTGCATTTTGGTGGCGATTTTAGTTACGGAAACGCAAGGGGAAGGATTATGACACAATTTGGTTTGCGGTCTGTTTCTGTACCCAGAAATGACATCAGTATTTACCGTGGCCAATATCAGTTAAATAATGTGTACCGTTATTTGAGCGAAGCTTATGCAGGGTACCATATTGATAAATGGTACGGCATCAATATCGATGCTGGTATGTTTATGAGTTACGTGGGCTTAAATTCATTTTACCAGGCAGAAAACTGGGAGTACCAGGCTTCGTATACTTCAGATAACACACCATGGTTTTTTAATGGTTTGCGTATACAGATATTTCCTACAAAGCACCTTAAAATTGAACCATGGTTTATTAACGGATGGCAGAGTTATGGTAAATTCAACAAGATGCCAGGCCTTGGTTTTAATGTAACCTATGCGCCTACCAGCAACTTTAAAATACTTACCAACGACTATTATGGTTCGGATGCTGCCGGCATACCTGCAAGAAAAAGGTTTCACTCTGATAACAGTTTGTTGCTGCGCTACTACAACAAGCCAGAATCCCGGGGTGTAAGCAAAGCGGCTTTTTCACTTACAGGCGATGTGGGCTTTGAAAAAGGCGGTGGTGTAAATGCATTTAAAGATGATGCAGTTAAAGGCCCTGCCCAGTATTTTGTAAGCGCAATGATTTATAACAGGGTTTGGTTTAACAAGAACAGGTATGCATGGACTTTAGGCGGAGGTTTTATGAACAATCCCGGAAGGTACCTTGTACTGTATCCATCAGGCCAGGCAAGCCCTTTGCCTAACCCACTTAACCCTACACAAACAGAAGGTGCATTTCCTTTTACAGCCAACCCCGGAGATCCGTTTAAAGGATGGGATGCATCGACCAACTTCGATTATATGCCCAACCAAAGTATCACCTTCAGGTTCGAAATGGTGTACAGGCATGCAAACGTCCCGTACTTTAATGGCAAGGGCGGCGTAACATCTCCCGATGGTTACTCTACCACACCATTGCCACCAACATGGCGGCCAGACCTTGTAAATTCTGAAACAAGGTTTATTACTGCAATTATGTTCAGGTTATAATTTTTAGGCAGCCCCGGTAAAACGGGGCTGTTTCTTTTCTCTTTTAGAATGGATATCAGTTGTTTTTTTTGCTGGTTAAAACACAGTTGCATGCAAGGATGATTATCTTTAAGTACAATCATTATCATGGACAACCAGCAGCAAGTAACCAATGCAAAACCGCCTGAACAACTAAAAAAAACACTCGGGCCATTGATGCTTTGGGGGCTGGGCGTGGGTTACGTAATATCAGGCATGTACTTTGGCTGGAACCTTGGCTTGCCAGAAGGCGGCACATTAGGCCTTGCAATAGCAACAGGGTTTATTATCATTCTGTACATCACCTTCACTTTTTCTTATACCGAATTGGCATGTGCAATACCCAAGGCCGGCGGCGTGTTCGACTATACCACAAAGGCAATGGGCAAAAATGCCGGCTTTATTGCAGGCATGGCCCAGATCATCGAATTCGTTTTTGCACCGCCTGCCATCGCAGCCGCAATCGGTGCTTACTTTAATATTTTTTTTCCGCAAATTCCTGTGGTTGTCATCGCCATTGCCGCCTACATTATTTTTACCGCCCTCAATATTTATGGCGTAAAAGCTGCCGCCACATTTGAACTGGTGATTACCGCTTTTGCGGTATTGGAACTGCTATTGTTCAGCGGCGTTACACTGCCACATTTTCATTGGGCCAACTTAACACACAATGCTTTTCCCAAAGGCTGGATGGGTGTTTGGGCTGCCATTCCTTTTGCCATTTGGTTTTTTTTAGGGTTAGAA
Organism: Ferruginibacter sp.; assembly: GCA_965249755.1. Lineage (GTDB taxonomy): Bacteria > Bacteroidota > Bacteroidia > Chitinophagales > Chitinophagaceae > Ferruginibacter. Next base: position 3,234,758 of record CBDFMT010000004.1, on the reverse strand, counting down.
GGTGTGGCCAATGTGGCCGAAGAAACGGTTAACCCACAACGAAATGTGCTACGGGGTTTTGGCTCGGCGTTAATTACCCTTATCATTTTATGTGCGTTGGTTTTTATCTCCTCTGTAGGGGTAGGTGGCTGGGAAAAAGTGGTGTACATTTCTTCCGGCGCTAACACGTCAGATTCCCCTTTGCCCATGGCGCTTTCCCAAATAACAGGCAATAACGGTATGCTGTACCACCTGCTCATCACCATCGGTTTAATGGGTTTGGTGGCTTCATTTCATGGGTTAATACTGGCTGCAAGCCGTGCCACGTACGAGTTTGGTAAAACCGGGTGTATACCTGTTGTTTTTGGCCGCATCCATCCAGTGTTTAAAACACCGGCCAATGCGCTGCTGCTGAATATGGGCTTGGGCATTATAGCTTTGTGTTCTGGCAAAACAGCAGATATTATTACCATTGCAGTTTTTGGTGCTTTGGTGCTGTATATTTTTGCCATGCTTTCGGTGCTGGTCCTACGCAAAAAAGAGCCGCTGCTGCCAAGGCCTTTTAAAGTTCCATTGTATCCCTATTTTCCAATAACCGCCCTTATTATTTCTATTATTTCGTTAGTGGCGATGGTAACACTAAACTTTAAATTATCGCTCATCTTTTTTGCTATACTGGCACTTGCTTATATTTGGTTTCATTTTGTTGTAAAAAAAAACCAATGAACAGCCAACCAATCAATCCCCAAAATATACTACAGCAACTGGCGGAGCAAAACACCGAAAAAGTAAAATTGGCGGTTACGGATTTGGATGGTGTGTTGCGGGGCAAAATGATCAGCTTTGAAAAATTTGCCGCCATCGTTGATAAAGGTTTTGGGTTTTGTAATGTAGTATTTGGCTGGGATGCAGCAGATGCAGCCTACGACAACAGTGATTATACCGGCTGGCACAGTGGCTATCCGGATGCAACTGCCGTAATTGATTTAAACACTTACCGCACCATTCCGTGGGAAAACAATACCGCATTTTTTTTGGCCGATTTTACAGATGGCAATCATCAGACTTTACCCATCTGCCCAAGGGGCTTACTTAAAACCATTATCCGGCAGGCAGGCGAGCAAGGTTTTATCCCCTACTTTTCACAGGAGTTTGAATGGTTTAACCTGGTAGATAATACAGCCGAATTATATGCCGGAAAGTTTAGGGATGTTAAGCCTTTAACGCAGGGCATGTTCGGATACTCCATGCAAAAAGCCTCCGAGAAAAGCGGTTATTTTCATGGCTTGTTCGATCAGCTAAAACAATTTGGTGTACCGTTGGAAGGCCTGCATACAGAAACCGGCCCGGGTGTTTACGAAGCAGCCATTACGTATTCCGAAGCATTGGAAGCGGCCGACAGGGCGGTACTTTTTAAAAGCAGCGTTAAGCAAATTGCTTTTCAGCATGGGGTGCTGGCCACTTTTATGGCCAAGTTTAATGAAAACCTGCCAGGCTGCAGCGGCCATGTACACCAAAGCTTATGGTCGGCCACCAAAAAGCAAAATCTTTTTTATGATGGTAAAAAGCAAAACGGCATCAGTGCATTAATGGAAAATTACATTGCCGGGCAGTTGGCATGCCTGCCCATTTTGCTGCCCATGATGGCGCCTACGGTTAACAGTTATAAACGTTTGGTAGAAGGTGCATGGGCACCCACCACCTTAACCTGGGGTATAGATAACCGCACAACTGCCCTGCGTGCCTTGCCTGGCAGCAGCACTGCAACAAGACTGGAAACAAGGGTGGCAGGCTCTGATAGTAACCCTTACCTGGCAATGGCAGCCTGCCTTGCCGCCGGGTTATACGGCATACGCAATAAATTAAAATTGAAAACTGCGGCCACCAAAGGCAGCGGTTACGCTAATGTTGCCAACGGTATACTGCCTAAAAACCTTTTGGAAGCCACACAAAATATGAAGGACAGCAACGTGGCAAAAGAATTATTTGGAGAAACATTTGTACAGCATTTTACTGCAACAAGGGAATGGGAATGGAAGCAATTTTCAAAAGTTGTTACCGATTGGGAATTGAAAAGATACCTGGAGATCATTTAAAATTTGCAAATAATGCCGGGCATGGTCGTAATGGTTGTCCGGGCAAAAACACAGCCATGTGCATCTTCGGTGGCATTAGTCCATCCCGATAGCAAAGCGTATCGGGACACTTTTGTACTTTTATAGCCCCTGTGTACTTCCTTCCCTTTTGTTAAAAGTAAATTTTATAAAGATAAAATCAACAAGCAACCTCTTCCCCAAAAAAGGCATGGGTTGCAATAAAATAAAATTACGGTATGACAGACTTTAATATCATAAGGCAATTTAATTTTCCAACAACTATCCGTTTTGGTGCTAATGCAGTAAAGGAACTGCCGGGCCACCTTATTGCAAACGGCCTTAGTAAAGCCTTACTGGTAACGGATCCTGTAGTTGCAGGACTCGATTTTTTTATAGCCATCAAACAAAACCTTACGGCTAAAGGCATCTCAGCAGAAGTGTTTTCAGACATCCATAAAAATCCCGTTAAATCAGATGTTTTAAAAGGCGGGGATGTTTATCATGCCACCGGCAGGGATTGTATTATTGGCATAGGCGGCGGCGCTGCCATGGATGTTGCCCGGGCAATTACCCTGCGCATAAACCATCACCTGGATTTGTTTGATTACGATGACCTTATTGGCGGCGACCAGTTTGTAACAGAAGCCGTTCCCTATTTTATAACTATACCCACCACAAGTGGTACCGGCAGCGAAGTAGGCCGCAGCGCTATTATTTCAGAAGATGACACACACCGTAAACGAATACTATTTGCGCCAAAGCTTATGGCTAAAATTGTGTTTGCAGATCCGTTGCTTACCATGGAGCTGCCACCGTTTGTAACTGCCGCAACGGGTATAGATGCGTTAACGCATAACATGGAAGCCTTCATCGCAAAAAACTTTCACCCAATGGCAGCAGGCATTGGCCTGGAAGGGATTTATCTCATCAGCCAATCCATTGCAGAAGCGGTACACAAACCAAGCCTTGCATCAAGGAGTAAAATGATGATGGCTTCGCTGATGGGTGCAGTGGCCTTTCAAAAAGGATTGGGTGTTGTTCATTCGCTGGCACACCCGTTATCTTCTTTACTGGATACCCACCATGGCCTGGCCAATGCCGTAAACCTTCCTTATGGTATGCGTTTTAATGCGCCCGGCATGGATGAAGAATTTAAAAGAATGGCGCAGGCCATGGGCATAGCAGCAACAACCGGCGAAGCAGTGGTAAACCATTTATTTGAATTAAACGAGCAGCTTGGCCTGCCAACAAAGCTTAGTGCTATTGGCGTTACGCCGCAACATATAGAAACGTTAAGCGACCTTGCCCTGGCAGATTTTTGCCATCCTAATAACCCTAAACCGGTTACAAGAAATGATTTTAAACAACTGTATACAGAAGCCCTGTAGCCTATGAAACCAACAATTAAAATAGGCTTAACCTACACCGGTACGGATGAGAAGCACCACAATTACGAAAACTGGTTAAAAGCCGGGGACGGTGATATTGAAGTTATAAAATTATCTGCCGAAGATAATAACCTGGATGTGTTGGAAACTTTACAGGGTGTTGTACTTTCAGGTGGTGTGGATACACACCCCCGATACTATAACAGTACTGTATTGAACTACCCAAACGCACCCGATAGGTTTAATGAAGCAAGGGACCAATTCGAAAAAGAAGTTTTTGAATCAGCCCTTACAAATCGCTTGCCGCTGCTGGCCATATGCCGGGGCATGCAACTGGTAAACTGCTTGCTGGGCGGCACTTTAACGCAGGATATAGGGCCGGTCGCAAATACCGTACATCGTTTTGAAAATAATGACAAGGCACATGGCACCAACATTATCAGCGGCACTTTAATGCACCAAATAACAGGGGTTGAACGAACGGTAAGCAACAGTGCCCACCATCAGGCAATAGATAAACCGGGCAAAGGGTTGGCAATAAACAGCAAAGCAGATGATGGCATAATTGAAGGCATTGAGTGGGAAGATAAAAACGGCAAGCCTTTTTTTATAGGCGTGCAATGGCACCCCGAAAGAATGTATACATTGAATTTACAAACCTCCCCGGCATCAAAAAATATCAGGGAAAGTTTTATTGCTGCAGTTAAAGATGAAGTGATATAAGCAAGGTGAAATCATCTTGATAAATTATTTATAGTATTTGCAATTAACACATCATGAAAATAATAAACCCCGCTACAGAAGAAATTATAAAGGAAGTCCCGGAAGACAATGAAACTACCATCGCCGCAAAATTTGAATTGCTCAAAAAGGGATTAAAAGCCTGGCAGGAAATTACCTTGGAAAACCGGATTACAACCATTAAAAACTTTTACGGTCTTCTGGAAGAAAATAAAGATGAACTGGCGCAAACCCTAACGGCCGAAATGGGCAAGCCGTTGCAGCAGTCCCTTAATGAAATAAATGGTGCAAGGGGGCGTATCCAATTTTTTATAGAAAATGCCGCAAAATATTTGGCCGAGGAATGGGTTACCACCGAAGGTGCAACAAGGGAAAAAATTGTTTATGAACCGCTCGGCATCATCGCCAACATCTCTGCATGGAACTACCCTTACCTGGTGGGCGTAAATGTTTTTATACCAGCCCTTATTGCCGGCAACGCTGTTTTTTATAAGCCATCGGAGTATGCAACGTTAACGGGCTTGCACATACAAAACCTTTTGTACAAGGCAGGCATACCTCAGCAAGTGTTTCAAATTGCTATCGGTAAAGCCACAACTGGCGGGGCTTTGCTGCAATTGCCTTTAAACGGGTACTTCTTTACGGGCAGTTATAAAACAGGTAAATACATTGCGGAAAAGGTGGCCGGCAAAATGGTGCCCTGCCAGTTGGAACTTGGCGGTAAAGACCCGTTATACATTATGGACGATATTGAAAATATTGACAAGGCCGCTGCCGATGCATTGGAAGGCGTGGTTTACAACAACGGGCAAAGCTGCTGTGCAGTGGAAAGGATTTATGTGCAGGAGAAAGTATATGCCGCATTTATAGAATCGTATAAAGAACAATGCAGTAAACTTAAAACAGGTAACCCTTTAGAAAAAGGAACAGACATAGGCCCGTTAAGCAGAAAAGAGCAGCAGGCATTTTTAACCGCACAGGTTCAAGATGCCGTACAACACGGCGCAACCATTTTATATGCCGGCGAAAACAACCAACCACATGGTTACTACTTTGCACCGGCAGCCTTGATAAACGTTGACCACACCATGAGGTTAATGACTGAGGAATCTTTTGGGCCGGTAGTAGGCATTCAAAAAGTAAAGGATGATGCAGAGGCGGTTGAATTAATGCAGGATACGGCTTACGGTTTAACGGCAGCCATCTATTCAAAATCTTTCGAACGTGCAGAAGCTATAATGAAGCAAATGCATACCGGCAGTGTGTATTGGAATTGCTGCGACAGGGTAAGTGCATCCCTCCCATGGTCTGGCAGAAAACAATCCGGCATCGGCGCCACATTATCTTACCAGGGCATACGTGCATTTGTTCAGCCAAAGGCTTACCACATCAGGGGCTAAGGATGCTAATGTATAGCAATCATAAAATTGAAGTAAATACTTATGTACAATTGAATGCGGGTTCACCCTGTAATTTATACAGCATTTTCTTCTGCCATTTCTTTTTCAACAACGGTATCGGGGGCCATTTTTCCGTTAAGATATGGGGTATGGTAGTCACGGTAAAAATCTTTACGGCTGTCACGGTAACTGGTAACAGCGCCAAACGTGTGCATCATTTTTACATAACACCAGGCAAGGTCAAATTGATACGGTAAAAATCCACTTCTTGCACTTTTCGGGTACAGGTGATGGTTATTGTGCCACTCACCAGCTACATACCCTGGCCAAATCTGGTTGATAGACATATCCTTCCGGTTATGGTCAATCCCTTCATGGCGCATATCAGAACCTTTTCCATGACCTTCATAATTGAAAGTGCGTACGCCTACGGCCCAAATAAATGCGCCTGCAAAAAGTGCACATACAAGCCCCCATCCGCCGGCAAGAAAAAACATACCAATCCAAAACCCCCAGTTAACCACCCAGTTTACTACACTTTTTAAAGGGTTGGCAAAGGAGCCCCATGTTTGATATTGCTTAAAATTGTTACCGCTAAGGCCGGTATGCTGCATCAGGTGCAGCACATGGTTATAATCTTTTTCAGATAAATTTTTGGCAATCGGCTGATGGTTTACATCTGCCAGAAAGCAGTATAGAAAGCCACCTTCAGCAAAATAAGGGTCGCCGGGTGTATCACTTTTTGCATGGTGTACATGGTGGGAAATCACATAGATTTCTTCCGGAATGATGCTGAGCATGAGGTTCTTTGTAAAAAATTTCCACCATGCATTACGAAAGGTGTAAGCCCCGTGTGTGCAATAGCGGTGGTACCAGATGGTGCCGTGGGTGCCCATCATTATCATACCATACACAAAACCTGCGGCCAGTAAAGGGAAGCTGAAATATTTGGTGACAAACAATGCGAAAAAAGGAAAGAGGCAAAGCACTTTGAGCCAGCTGAAAAAAGGAAGCCAGTTTTTTTTATCTTTAAAAACATTGAGCCTGCTGAAAAACTCTTTTAAAATTGTGGCTGCTGAAGGTTTGCTGAATTTGCCACAAGGGGTAACCCATCCGTAGGATGGTTGCTGAAGCACATCGTCTAAAAAGGCCATCGGTAGAAAATTGGAACATTTTGATGAAGGTTATTCCCCATCGGCATAAATGTAATGAAATAATACGAAGCAGCACAACAAAGTGGGCAAAAAATGCAAATACGATAAGTATGGTTATACAATATTACAATTTGTAGAAAAAACACTTCAAAAGGGTTACGGAAATTACGAAACAAATTTTGGGCAAAACCACGCTTGACAAGGTTTTAAGGCTGTCGTAATTTTATCATCAAATCCTTTACCTATGTTACATAAATTAGCCCCACAGCCTGCACCAAAAAACGTTGTCAAAAAGATAAGCTTTGTATTTGCCAAATACTTTAAGTCAAGGTCGAGAAGGGAATCGCAAAGGCTGAAAAATTTTATTACTTCCTGATAAAAACGGCATCACACTTTGGCGGTAATTGCTGCAACAAGCGGCCTTTCAAAACCCCGTTGTAATAAAAAATCCTGCAGCTTTCTTTTTTTGATAAACAGGTTCTTTTCGCTTTTTAAAGTTTTAAGTTTTTGCTCAGCAAGCTTGTCCAATGTTTTATTGTAACTGCCGGTATCAATGGAAGCCAAAGCCTTTTTTATACAATAAGGGCTGATCATTTTTTTCTTGAGCTCATACTGTATTTTTACCCGGCCCCACTGCTTTATGCGAAAATGGCCGCTTGCATAAAGTATGGCAAAACGTTCCTCGTTTAAATAATTTTCTTCTATCAGCGTGCTGATGATTTGGTCTGCTTCATTTTTATTTAAACCAAAACCAAAAAGCTTTTCTTTCACATCGTTGTGGCACCGCTCCTGATAGGTGCAAAAAGTTTTTGCTTTTAATAAAGCTTGTTGAGGCGTTAAATATAAAGATGGCATTGACATGTTTAATGCCCGAAAGTACAATATTCACAGCACAGCCTGCAACAATGTAATGAGTTGTAACCCTCACTTTTAAAGGTTTTTTTTGTTAGCAACATGTTCATTGAATTAGGTTGCAGCGCTTAAATACCAGGGTAAATAATATTATCTTGGCCTCATTACAGTCATTATTTTATCTTTGATTTTTAATACAATTTTTATTATGAAGTTTATTGTTTCTTCTTCGGCATTACTTAAACAACTGCAGCAAATAAGCGGTGTTATTAATGCAAATACCGTGTTGCCTATCCTGGAAGATTTTCTTTTTGAGATTGAAAAATCTAAACTAACCGTAGTTGCTACCGACCTGGAAACTGTAATGAAAGTGCACCTTGACATTGAAGCCAAAGACAGCGGTAAAGTGTGTATACCGGCAAAAATTTTATTGGACACATTGAAAAATATCGCAGAGCAGCCGCTCACCTTTACAATTGATAAAAACTTTGGTGTAGAGATTACAAGTGATAACGGCAAGTATAAAGTAATGGGCGAAAACCCTGATAATTTTCCTAAGGAGCCGGTGGCAGATGATGCGAATGCTTTTACCATGTCTTCTTCGGCCTTGGTTACGGCGATTAATAAAAGCCTTTTTGCCGTAAGCAATGATGACCTGCGCCCGGCTATGACAGGCGTATTTTTTGAACTGGATAAAAAGGGGTTAACCTGCGTTGCAACAGATGCACACCGCCTGGTTAAGTACAAAAGAAATGATGTAAGCTGCCCGAAGACGGACACATTTATTGTACCCAAAAAGCCATTAAACTTATTAAAGAGTGCCTTGCCCGATAATGCAGATGAGCTTTCCCTTTCTTATAACAGCAACCATCTTTTTGTAAAGCATGGTGGTACAGAACTGGTGTGCCGCCTTATTGATGCCCGTTTTCCGGATTATAAAGTGGTTATACCCATTGATAACCCTTACAAACTAACGGTAAACAAAATCGACTTTCAAAGTGCCTTGCGCAGGGTAAGTGTTTTTAGTAACAAAAGTACCAACCAGGTTGCCTTAAGTATTAGTGGCAGCGAACTGCAATTAGCGGCGCAGGATGTTGATTTTAGTTTTGAAGGCAACGAACGCATGGCCTGTCAATATGATGGTGAAGATTTACAAATTGCTTTTAATGCCAAGTTTTTAATTGAAATGCTAAGTGCTGCCGAAACACCAGAAATAATTATAGAGTTAAGCACACCAACCAAGGCAGGTATTATTAAGCCAACAGAAGTAGATGAAAATGAAGAACTGCTAATGCTGGTAATGCCGCTGATGCTTAATAATTAGTACACCATATTCCACGACGGTAACTTTTTTTGGATATACATTAACTTCAGATATTTTTGGAGAAAAGGATGGACGTTATTAGCCTAACTACATCTTTTAAATAAGAAATTGGTAAAATGATATCAGGGTTTTAATTGGAGAAATTAGTTTTCGCCATAAACCTTAAATGCAACAATGGTTAAACCACCATATTTTTTTTCATCCTCTTTAGTCCAATCAAATTCTTTGTCTTTTGGCCTCGTTTTGTAATCCCAATCAAAATTTTCTTTTACATAAACCATAATTGTTACAGGCATTTTCCCGATAAATTTTAAACTGTCATGCTGTTTATAGTTTGTAAAATTAAAACGGAAATAACCAACTTTTGATTGGATATTAATACTTGGGTCACCAGATGCCATTTTAATTGCCGGTTTAATTTCTTTTAAAAGAACATGTAAAGGTTTGCCAATAAATAACTTTTCGTTGGTTTTAATTTTAGGGGCATCCTGTATAACCTTCACCATCTGTTGTGAACAGCCTGCGCTTGAGGTTAAAAGAATTAGCGGCAATATTTTGAATGCATGTAAACCCATTATCAATAAGGTATTTGTTCATTTATTATTTTCGGTTTTATGTTCAGGGTCTGTCTTTCATCCATTAAAATCGAAATAATTAAATTTTATTCCTTGCCATACACCCTGAATGCAACAATGGTTAGGTTACCATATTTTTTTTCATCCTCTTTAGTCCAATCAAATTCTTTGCCTTTTGGCCTGGTTTTATAATCCCAATCAAAATTTTCCTTTACATAAGCTATAATCGTTACAGGCATTTTCCCATCGACACTTAAACTGTCGTATTGTTTATGGTTTGTGAAATTGAAATGGAAGAAGCCAACCTTTGATTGGATATTGATACTTGGGTCACCATAGGCCATTTTAATTGCAGGTTTAATTTCTTTTAAAAGAACGTGTAAAGGCTTGCCAATAAATAATTTTTCGTTGGTTTTAATTTTAGGGGCATCCTGTATAACCTTCACCATCTGTTGTGAACAGCCTGCGCTTGAGATTAAAAGAATTAGCAGCAATATTTTGAATGTATATAAACCCATTATCAATAAGGTATTTGTTCATTTATTTATTCTCGGCGTTATGTATAGGGTTTGTATTTCATCCATTAAAATAGAAATGATGAAATTTTAGTCTTCGCCATAAACCGAACAAGCAATAATGGTTAAACCACCATATTTTTTTTCATCTTCTTTGGTCCAATCAAATTCTTTGCCTTTTGGCCTCGTTTTATAATCCCAATCAAAATTTTCTTTTACATAAACTTTAATTGACGTAGGAATTTTCTTGATCAAATCTAAACTATCATGTCGCTTCTGGTTTATAAAATTAAATCGAAAATAACCAACCTTTGATTGGATATTGATACTTGGGTCACCATAGGCCATTTTAATTGCAGGTTTAATTTCTTTTAAAAGAACATGTAAAGGCTTGCCAATAAATAATTTTTCGTTGGTTTTAATTTTATGGGCGTCATTGGGTATTTGCACCAAATACTGTGCATAACAACCAATGTTTGTACTTAAAAAGATAGAGAGTAGTAATTTTAATATTTTTTTCATAATAAATAATTTACGGGCAATTGTTTTGAGCGTATGACCTGACACCATTCATTATCGTTGTTGATGTTTGCAGCCTTTTGAAATTTCCATTATCATCTTGTTTTAACAGTGAGATGCCTGTATTGTATTTATCCATAATAAAAGCCATCGCCATTTCTTCAGCAACCAAATTATCAGCACCTTGAGATGCTGCGTAATTTTTCACCTTGATGAAAAGGTCATTAATTGCTTCAGGAAAATCTGGGCCATAACCAATATTCTCAGAAGGATATTTTCCTATAAATACGTTGGCCATAGGTTGGTTAATTATCACTAAAGCATATACAGAGCCATCTGGAGGTATTACCATTCTAATATTATACCCAACATGGCTATTATTTACAGAAATGAGATTATAAAAATCTTGAGGTGAAGGAGGCTGGTAATTTGGATGGTTATGCAGATCTGCAAAACCAGCTGGCCAGTTTGAATTGATAGAACCCTGGCTTGTGCTTCCGGTTGTTATTGGTGAAGTTGTAATATCGTTATTGGCATCCCTGCCAAATGTTACCCCATGTTCTAAATGGTCGTTACCGGCAGCCCCTATAATATTATTTTGGGCTACTTGGTAAGTTAGATCTTGCGAAAGTGAAGTGACAGCATTGGCTTTTGCCATTGCATCCAGGCAAGGGTCAGGCGCACAGTAGCTGCAACCGCCCCCACCCCCACCACCTGGCTCCCACCAGGATATTTGGGTAGCCGGTGGGTCTGTATCACACAAAGTCACGTAATCGTAAGTACTGTAAAGATAATATTCATCCCCATTACAATTACAGGCGTCACCATCGGGGTTCCAGTACCATTCCGTCTCTTGTAAAAAAGTTGTGCAGGAATTTGTTATTGGTGTAGATGACGTATCAGCTCTTTCTTTATCATTTTTGCTATCAGTATGTTTAAAATTGATTTTCGCCAACAGGTGTGTATTATCTACTTTATCAGGAAATTTTTTTGTCAAACCTAACGGAATGTCTTTTACATCGTTTAATTTAAATGAAGTTATTCCAAAGTAGGTATAATTGAAATAATTGATCAAAACCTGGCATTGAAAATCAGTGAGGTGCTTTTAATTATTAGACTGTTTTTCTGAAGGATAAATTTTTTTGCGAAATAAAAAGAAATTGAACTTGCCTTGTATTTTTCTGCCTATAACAAAGCCGTTAAATTCATTTTGCCCGTTCAGGACAAAAGGAATTATAATTGAAGTTTCGGCTGCATTTTTTAATTTTTCAAACTTAGCCCATTGTAAGTAGCCGTTATTTTTTACGAAATAACCCAAAAAATTAAACTGATCGTTTTGAGCTTTTATTTGTTCTGCAAATTCTTTAACCGTAGGGTCGCTAACAGAACTGAGGTCAAAAAAACGATTTATCAAAGGGCCTTCATTTAATTTATAAAATTCCTTTTTACAGGAAAAAAAGAAAACTAAAATGAGCAGAAGAGAAAGTTTTACTAAGCGTTGAAAGCAATTCTTGTAAATTAGTTTCGTAAAAAGATTTGATGGATTACTACATTAAAAGTAAACATTGCTTTTTAAATAAAACCATACAAACTATACTTAACATTTTGATATTTTTGAGAAGTAATCAAGAATTATTTTTTACCAGGCCCTCACCTTCAAACAAAAAACTATGTTCCTCATCATCCTTGGTTTTATCATTTTTATTGCAGTTGGTGTTATCGTAAAAAACAATCCTGTTACTGCCCGGTATGCAGGTGCAGGGCGCATTGTAGGGTTGCTGTTTATTTTGCTGGGGGTGTTTTCTTCCTGTGTTAAGCAAATTGATGCTGGTGAAGTGGGGGTAAAAATACTTTTCGGCAGCATTCAAAATGATGTTTTACCTAGTGGCCTGCATTTTATCAATCCGTTGATGGACGTAAAAAAACTGGATATAAAAACGCAGAACTATACCATGAGTGCCGTAAAAGATGAAGGCAATAAAACAGGCGACGATGCCATCAGGGTATTAACAAGCGATGGCCTTGAAGAAACCATTGACCTTACCGTTTTATACAGGGTGGTGGCTGCAGATGCCCCAAAATTACTTAGGGAAACAGGGGAAGACTATACCGATAAAATTGTTCGCCCCATCACCAGGACAAAGATCAGGGACAACGCAGTGTATTACCAGGCCGTGGATTTGTTCGGTTCTAAAAGGGATGAATTTCAGCAGCGTATTTATAAAACTATCGAAGATGATTTTAGAAAACGAGGGCTTATGCTGGAGCAATTACTGGTAAGGAATATCACGTTGCCCAACTCTGTAAAAGCATCTATCGAATCAAAAATTAATGCAGAGCAGGATGCAAAGAAAATGGAGTTTGTACTGCAAAAGGAAAAGCAGGAAGCCGAAAGAAAACGTGTGGAAGCCCAAGGCATAGCAGACTATCAAAAAATCATAAACACCGGCTTAACAGAACAACAATTGCAATACGAACAAATTAAAGCCATGAAAGAACTTGCCCTTAGCGGCAACGCCAAAGTGATTGTAATGGGCAAAGGCAATACACCAATAATACTCGATGGTAAACAATAAAGTACTTTGTTAACGGGCATTCGCTTAACCCTTACACTGTTCACAACAGGGTTTAAAGCCTTATCTTCGCAGCCTACACCACTATATTATGCGGCAAGTTGTAAGCCGGCGTGGTAAAAAAATTTCTCCGCTGACTCAGAAAATGCAACGTCTTACCAGCCTCACATAACAAACCATTCAATGGCATTTAAAAAATTATCATTAATTGAACCTATCCTTAAAGCATTAGCAGAAGAAGGGTATACAGAACCAACACCCATTCAGCAACAGTCCATTCCACTTATCTTAGAAAAAAAAGATTTACTGGGCTGTGCACAAACAGGCACCGGTAAAACCGCCGCTTTTGCCATACCCATTTTACAATTACTTTACCAGGAAAAAGAGCAACAGCCACGTGGTCAAAAATTAATAAAGGCGCTTATTTTAACCCCAACCAGGGAACTGGCCATACAAATTGATGAAAGCTTTGCAGCTTATGGCAGGCATACAGGCCTAACCCATACGGTTATATTTGGCGGCGTATCCCAGGTTACACAAACCAGCCAATTGCAAAGAGGGGTGGATATACTGATTGCAACCCCCGGCCGCTTGCTCGATTTAATGAGCCAGGGTTACATCGGCCTGCAGCATTTAAAAATATTTGTGTTGGATGAGGCAGACCGCATGCTGGACATGGGCTTTATACATGATGTAAAAAGGGTGATCATCAAATTACCTGCAAAAAGGCAAACCCTTTTCTTCTCTGCCACCATGCCGCCAGAAATTCAAACATTGGCAAATGTGCTGCTTACCAATCCTTCAAAAGTTGAGGTAACGCCGGTTTCATCAACCGTTGATGCAATTGAACAAAGCTTATACCTTGTGGATAAAATAAATAAACCTGCATTGCTGTTGTATCTTTTAAAAAGCAAGGAGATTGTTACCGCCCTGGTTTTTACCCGTACCAAACATGGTGCAGATAAAGTTGTAAAACTGCTGCAAAAAGAAAATATATCTTCTGCTGCAATACACGGCAACAAATCGCAGAATGCAAGGCAGAACGCTTTAAGCAATTTTAAAAGCGGTAACCTGAGGGTGCTTGTGGCAACTGATATTGCAGCCAGGGGAATTGATATAGATGAACTGACACACGTTATTAATTTTGAATTGCCCAACGTACCAGAAACATATGTACACCGCATTGGCCGTACGGGTAGGGCAGGCAATACAGGTATCGCCATTTCTTTTTGCGATCATGAAGAAAAAACAGAATTAAAAGATATTCAAAAACTGATTGCTAAAAACATACCCGTAATAGATAGCCACCCTTACCCATTAAGTGCACAGTCATTTACACCGCAGGTTGGCGGCCCCAAAATACAAACCTTTAACCGCAGCCGTAATTTTCGCTCTAATGACAGGGGTGGTAAAAAAGATTACGGCACCCAACGCACGGGCAACAGATAAATTTTTATACCACATTTTGATAAGGCTGATTTTTTAATCAGCTTTTTTTACGCATGTAACTTAATAAGGTTACCTGAAAGAAATAAATGCGCCACACAGTAATTTTACCAAACTTATGTAAATGGTCGTAACATCTTGAAAAGCGGTAACAACAGGCATTTCAGGGCTTAAGGCAAATAATAAAAGCATACTTACAGTGTATTGACAACGCTTGGTTATGTGTATACCTTGCGCCTTATTATTCATCATTTAAAACGATTTGTTATGTCTAAAACTATTTCAGCCAGGATGAGCTTCCTGGTAAAATTTGGCATTTTGCCGGCTGCGGCTTACGACTTTATTTTTCCTCACGGGGTTAAATTTTCAGCAGCAACAAAGGAGTATGCGATGGCAGGTGTTGTTAGGGACATTGCTAAAAACCTAACCGACAAGGCTATTCAAAAGCAACTGTTTACTGCTGGCAGGGCGATGGTTGATTTTGCATCTAAAGGATTAATTAATGGCTGGGAAGAAGGAGATGATATATGCCCGCCCTTCTGGCCCCGCTTGCCATGGCCAGGCCCATATCCGGGTGGCGACCCTGACCCAAGCCCATGGTTTATTGCAAGGGTGGAAGGCGTTGACGAATATGCCAATGCATTAAAGGTACTTTCAGGTATGAGTGCTGTACCTGCTGTGGCCAAACAACTGGGCGAAATTGCAGGCGCATTGTCCAGGCAAAATATTGGTTAATGGTAAACGTACTGCAACAAGGGCTGCCTGAAATTCGGGCAGCCCTTGTTGTTATTTTGTTGTATAAAAAATCCCGGGTTGATGTCAATTTGATATTCCTCCTTTATATCAGCATAGCTTAAGTAATAGCTAAAGAATGAAGGAAAAGAGGTACCCGCCGGTATAAACAATAATTGTGAAATAAAACCCTTCGGGAAGTTTAGTTTCAACATTTCTTTTTTGGGGTTCATCTTTTTGATAATTTTAAGCAGTTTTCAATTTTAAATAGACCCATGTCTTCTCTTACCATAACATTAATACAATCCAATATTTTTTGGGCAAACAAACAGGCAAACCGCAACATGTTTGCAGAAAAGATTGGTGCCATTAAAGAAAAAACAGAGATTGTAATCCTTCCTGAAATGTTCTCTACCGGCTTTAGTATGCAGCCTGCATTATTGGCGGAAACAATGGACGGTGAAACTGTGCAGTGGATGAAAGCGGTAGCATCTTCTAAAAAAATTATTTTAACTGGCAGCATTATTATTAAAGAAGCCGGAAAATATTTTAACCGCCTCATCTGGATGTTGCCTAATGGTGAATATGGGTATTACGACAAACGCCACCTCTTTGCATACGGCGGCGAAGATGAACTGTATACAGGCGGCAACAAACGCTTAATTGCTTCCGTTAAAGGATGGAAAATAAACCTGCTGGTGTGCTACGATCTTCGTTTTCCGGTGTGGAGCAGACAGCAATCAGGAAATACGGCAGAATATGATTTGCTGGTGTATGTTGCCAACTGGCCTGAAAAAAGAGTACAAGCCTGGAAGACATTATTATCTGCCAGGGCGATAGAAAACCAGTGCTATGTTGCAGGTGTAAACCGTATTGGCTCCGGTGATAAAATTATTTACAATGGCAACAGTATGGTTGCCGGCCCACTTGGCCAGCTGTTGTACAGTAAGGAAAATGAGGAAGATATTTTTACCATCACCCTGCACAAAAATGAGCTGGATATGGTCCGCCAGCAGTTTCCATTTTTGAATGATGCAGATGCATTTACCATTCTGTAGCGGGCAACATTATTTTTGTTGATTGGCTTCTCGTATCAGGCCTTTTACTATTTCCATCTTTCTGTCAATGTTGTTTTTTACAGCTTCTGTGGTAGGTGGTATAAAAATATCCGGCGCAACCCCCCTGCCATTTTTTGCCACGTGGTTAAACTGCACAATCTTAAAAAACGGCAACCTTACTTTTAATTTGGTTATGGGCAAAGTAATATCTGGTATCAGCAAGCCACTGTTACCATACCAGCCACCGCCGGTTTCTTCTCCCGCCAGGGTAACATTTTGCTGGCCTTTTACAGCATTGCAAAAAAGGGTGGAAGCAGAAAAAGTGGGACCGTTGGTAAGCACATATAACTGACCGTTAAAATGGTTATTTTTTTTAGGATAAAACCAGTGCCGCTCCCAATATCCAAAGTGGTAAAACCCGTCTTTTTTCTTTTTTGTTACAAACAGTAAACCAAGGTTATTTAAAAAACCCTTGCTGATATATCGGGTATAGGGCGAAAAAGATTTGCCTGATGCATAGGCCGTATCGGCTACTTTAAAACGTGTGTTGCGAAGGTATTTTGTCAGCAATACTGAAAGGCTTACATCCCCGCCGCCATTGCTTCTCAGGTCAAGTATGCAATTTTTAATTTGCTGCTGATGGATGGTTTTAAAAACGCTTTTAATAAACCTGCGGAGGTGCCTGCCCCCGCCATTACTAAACGTATTCAGGGTTATGGTGGCCATGCTGTTGGCGGTGTCTACAGATATAGACCGGTAACTTTCCCTCCGTTCCTTACGTATAATCTTTCTGGGAATTTTAACGATGTGGTATGGTGGTTTTCTTTTTTTATGTAAGGTATCAACAGGTGGCGTATACAGCGGTACCAGCATGGTTTTTTCTGAGCCAAGGCTATCTAAATACCCTATCCGGTAATTTTTAAAAAGCCCGTAAACATTGCGGTGAAAGTAGGGGAAATTGCCGCTTAAACGTATGTAGTTTACATTGTCTGCATAACCATCAAGCGGCAGGTATTGAAAAATTTTTTGTACCACATCATGGTTGCTTATACCATTGATGGAGGTGATAAGGGTGCCCTTTTTAATGATGGAATCTTTTCGGTTAAGGTCACCCGTTACTATCATGGTGTCGCCCCAAACTTTTACATAAAACGGAAACGAAGGAATTACCCTGTCCCTCGCAAACTTAAACCATTGGCTGCTCATGCTAAAGCTGGTGTGGCCGCAGTGTATTTTTTGGGTAAGCGGTGCAAGTATATGCCAGCCGAACTGCTGCTCCGTCATAGAGTCTGCAATGGCATTGTACAAACTATCAAAGTAAAAATCCATACTGTCTTTGGACGTATACCAATTTAAGGCAGGATGTTTTGTTTCGAGTATCTGCCTCAGCAACAAGTAGTCTTTCTGCAACTGCAGGCGGCTGTATTTTTTTGCCGGGTTATAATTTTTATTACTAACAGCGCAGCTTGTACCCAACAATATAAAAACCACTAATGGTAAAAAAAATGTTTTCAGCATGTAGGGTTTACGATTGGTTCATGTGGTTCCAGCCCTGGGCTACCAGCTTGTGTTTATTGCCACCTCTTGTTATAATGTTTGTGCCTTCTTCAGCTTCTGTAAGATAGCCGATAACACTTATTTGTTCGTTTAAAACAATTTTGTCGTAATCAGTTTGTGCAAGGGTAAACAACAATTCATAATCTTCTCCACCACTTAAAGCGCAGGCAGTAGGGTCCAGTTGAAGGCCATAAGCAAACTGCCGGGCATCTTCATGAATCGGTATTTTATCTTCATAAACAATACAGCCCGTATTGCTCTGTTTGCAAATGTGCAGCACTTCACTACTAAGCCCATCACTCACATCAATCATTGATGTGGGCATAATTTCCTTTTCAGCAAAAAATGCAATAATATCTTTTCTTGCTTCTGGCTTCAACAGCTTGCCCACAATGTATGACTGGTTCTCCAGATCAGGCTGGGCGCCAGTTTCAGCAAATATTTTTTTCTCCCTTTCCAGTATGGTAAGTCCTAAAAAAGCGCCGCCTAAAAACCCGCTAACACATAAAAGGTCACCTTTTTTAGCAGTGCCCCTCTTCACAAATTTGTCTGGCGTTACCTCACCTATGGCCGTAACAGAAATTACGAAACCCTTTTGCGAAGTAGTCGTATCGCCGCCAATAAGGTCAACGCCATATCTTTCGCAGGCGGCGTACACACCTTCGTAAAATTCATCCAATGCTTCCAGGCTAAACCTGTTGCTAAATGCTATGCTTAACGTTATTTGTGTTGGTGTTGCGTTCATGGCATATACATCGCTGATGTTTACAATTACACTTTTATAACCAAGGTGTTTCAATGGCGTGTACATCAGGTCAAAGTGAATGCCCTCAATCAACATGTCAGTAGTCACCACTATCTGCTTGCCAAAATGGTCCAGCACTGCGGCATCATCGCCCACACTTAAAATGGTAGAAGCATTTTTGGTTTCATTGTTTTGGGTAAGGTGGTCAATTAAACCAAATTCGCCCAACGCATTTATTTCTGTTCTTTCATTGTTCATCTTGCAAAGCTGTTATGGCACTTGTATAAGTAGCCTGTTTTTAAATAGTATAAGGGCATGTCCCAAGCTGCGCAAGGGCCGGGCTATCCGCTGCAATCTTTTTTTCGTGCCTCCAAAAAAGTATTTCCGCTGCTATCCCTAATGCAGTATTTTGTTTTTTTATAGTTCTTTACCATTAAGGATATCCAGCATTTCATCATGTATTTTTCCATTGGTTGCTAAAATGTGCGGCTGGTAAACCGAGTAGGGGCTTCCATTAAAGTCTGTTACTTTACCGCCTGCTTCTTCCACCATTAAAAACCCTGCTGCGCTGTCCCAGGGTTGTAGTTTATGTTCATAAAAACCATCAAACCTGCCGCAGGCAACCCAGCATAAATCGATGGCAGCACTGCCCAGGCGCCTTACCGGCACGCCCTTTCTGATGAGCTTTTCAAAAACCTGTAATGGCCCGTTGGGGCTATCAAGATAAGTATAGGGAAAGCCCGTAACCAGGCAACTCTCCGTAACTTTTGTTTTATTGCTGATGTAAATTCTGGTATCGTTCAGGTAAGCACCTTGCCCCTTTTCTGCAAAAAAGAATTCCTTCATTACAGGGTTGTATACAGCGCCCATAACCACTACCCCTTTATGTTCCAAGCCAATGCTTATGCAACAAAGGGGTATGCCGTTGGCAAAGTTTATGGTGCCATCAATAGGGTCTATAATCCATTTGTAATCACTGTCCATTTTTATTTCGCCTGCCTCTTCGCTCAAAATAAAATGATTAGGAAAGCTCTTTTTTATTACTTCAAAAATAGCTTTTTCAGATGCATGGTCGGCTTCTGTGACCGGGTTGTTAATACCCTCTTTATTGGTAATTTTAAAATCGCCGTTAAAGAAACGCAATAGTTCTTTTGCCCCTGCTTCGGTGGCTTGCAGCAAAGTATCTTTCATCATTGCACAAAGATAAGCAGGTAAGGGTAACGGCTTATTTTCACACGCTTTTCCGCGGCAAAATATTGCAGGTAAAAAGGCCACACACATTATCACCACCAAACAAACCCTATTTTGCATACTGGCGTAAAAAATCTTATTTCGCAGGTATAAACAAAGCAGTTGCAACTCTCCATCATCATAGTTAGTTATAATGTAAAATATTTTGCAGAGCAGTGCCTGTATTCGGTTTTAAACGCTGTAAAAAATATTGAAGCACAAATTATTGTTGTAGATAATAATTCAACAGATGGCACTAAGGAGTACCTGACCGGGCGGTTCAAAAATGTGCAATTTATCTGGAATACAGAAAATGTTGGCTTCTCCAAAGCCAATAACATGGGCATTCTGCATGCAACGGGCGATTACATGTTGTTTTTGAACCCTGACACAATCGTAGATGAAAACTGTTTTCAAAAGTGCCTCACATTTTTAAAAAATACGCCGGGCGCAGGTGCCCTCGGGGTACGAATGGTTGATGGCCAAGGCAATTTTTTAAAAGAAAGTAAGCGGGGGTTTCCTTCATTACAAACCGCTTTTTATAAACTCAGCGGCCTTGCGGCATTATTCCCTTCCTCTTTCATTTTTGCAAGGTATTATGCAGGCAACCTGTCCCAATATACAACGAGCCAGGTAGCTATACTTGCCGGTGCTTTTATGATGACCGGTAAAAAAATTATACAACAGGTTGGTGGTTTTGATGAATCTTTTTTTATGTATGGGGAAGACATAGACCTAAGCTGCCGCATACAGTTAGCAGGGTATCAAAACTACTATTTTGCTGATAGCACCATCATACATTTTAAAGGAGAAAGTACCCAAAAGCAAACCCTTGAAAACATACAGGTATTTTACGGCGCCATGCAGGTTTTTGTAAGTAAACACTATAAGGGGTTTAAAGCTTTTGTATACAACACGTTTATACAAATGGCAATGGTTATTAAAACCTCATCATTCCGGGTAGCAAATCTTATCAGCAAGGATACGACAACAACCTCTGTAAACCCACAGCCATGGCTGGTTATAGCTAACCCACACCATATTCAGGAGTTAAATGCCATATTAAAAAATGCAGGGGTTAATTTGGTAATTGCACAAGTTATTGAACCGGAAAGCATAGCCAAAAGTGACGATGCGGCTATCTTGCAAAGCCTTCAACCATACCTCACAAAATATAATCCATCACAAATTTTGTTTTGTATCGATGGGCTTACAGCAGCTAATGCCATAAAAATTATCCAATGCCTTGGGAAGAGATTTAGTTACAAATTTCATTTCGCAACAGCAGGCAGTATTGTTGGCAGCAGCAGCAAAAATAAAAACGGCGATGCTATTGCATGAGAGGGTAACATGGGATAGTAACAAAAAATAGTTGCTGAAACCACCTGAAGTATAGTACCGTACTGAGTTGTAAAACAGACAATTAACATTGGGCCAGTTATCCTTTTCATTTATAAAAAAACAAAAGCCACCCTTTCGAATGGCCTTATACTTATTAACCCGGAAAAATTAACTGGCTTGCATCTCTGTAATCTTCGCCCTTATTTTCACTTCTATCTCCTTTGCCATTTCGGGGTTATCGGTTAATAATTGTTTTACTGAATCCCTTCCCTGGCCCAATTTATTGGCATCATAGCTAAACCAACTTCCGCTTTTTTGCACAATGCCCAATTCAACACCCATGTCTATTATTTCTCCTGTTTTAGAAACACCTTCACCAAATACGATATCAAATTCGGCAGTTCTAAAAGGTGGGGCTACTTTATTTTTTACCACTTTTACCTTAACCCTGTTGCCTATCGCTTCATCACCGTCTTTTATCTGCGCCATACGCCTGATATCCAACCTTACAGAAGCATAAAATTTTAAGGCATTTCCACCTGTAGTTACTTCCGGGTTGCCAAACATAACCCCTATCTTTTCCCTAAGCTGGTTAATGAAAATACAGCAGCAATTTGTTTTAGAAATAGTAGCCGTCAGCTTTCGAAGGGCCTGGCTCATCAACCTTGCATGCAGCCCCATTTTGCTGTCGCCCATTTCTCCTTCCAGTTCGCTTTTGGGTACCAGTGCTGCAACAGAATCTATCACCACAACATCTACCGCACCAGATAATATCAACCTGTCGGCAATTTCCAAAGCCTGCTCACCATAGTCTGGCTGCGATATCAATAAATTATCAATATCAACCCCAAGCTTTTGGGCATATCCACTGTCGAAAGCATGCTCCGCATCAATAAATGCACACATGCCCCCCTTCTTCTGCGACTCAGCAATTACGTGTGTTGCAATAGTGGTTTTACCACTACTTTCTGGCCCGTAAATTTCAATAATCCTTCCTTTTGGTAAGCCCCCAATACCCAATGCCACATCCAGCCCTAAAGACCCTGTTGATATTACCTCTTGTTCAACATGTGGCTTATCACCCATTATCATTACCGATCCTTTGCCAAAATCTTTATCGATTTTATCCATCGTTAATTTCAGCGCCTTTAATTTTTCTACATTAGTGTTGCTCATTGTACTTGTTTTTTTAAGTGATGTATCTGGTTTTGCGTTGTAAAAATATATATCGGTTCAAAGATAATAGCTTTCTTTTATCAACACTAATATATTTAGTACAATTAATAAAATATTTAGTTTTTGTAAAATTTAGATGCATTTGGTGGGATTAAAACCCCCTGCCTGAAAGAATCAGGAGGGGGAGCCTGGCGTGAAAAATTATTTGTAGTAAATAATCCAATGGGTAATATCGGATGGAAAAAACGGGCAAAAACATATTGTGAAAAGGGCTGTAAAAAAAGTAAACCATCACGCCTCAGCCATACAAAGTGACAATTCTTTATTGATAAAAACAATACCCCAAAGTGTTACTTTTTTGGTTTTACGTTTTAAAGTTTACACCCTATTTTTTCACATTTAAAAACACACAAGCTTGTAAGTTTTTTTGCACAACCATTTTCAGCAGGCTGCTATTTGTAACTTTGCCCCATGCATAATTATTTACAGGAATTAAATGCCCCACAAAGGGAAGCAGTGTTACATAAAGATGGCCCGATAATAATTATAGCGGGGGCAGGCAGCGGCAAAACCAAAGTACTTACCACCCGTATTGCCCACCTGATGGGCGAGCATGGTATTGATGCTTTCAATATTCTTGCTTTAACATTTACTAATAAAGCAGCCAAGGAAATGAAGGAAAGGGTAGAAAGGCTGCTCGGCAATTCGGAAGCCCGTAATTTATATATTGGCACTTTCCATAGCGTATTTGCAAGGATCTTAAGGGCGGAAGCCAACAAAATTGGTTACCCTAATAACTTTACCATCTATGATACCGATGATGCAAAAAGTGTTATTAAAACCGTTTTAGGCGAACTGGAATTGGATCCGGCGCATTACAAACCCAACACAGTGTACAATAGGATTTCCAGCGCAAAAAATAGTTTAATTGGCCCTGCAGAATATATAAATGACCCGGTTATCCAGCAAGAAGATGCAAGGGCAAACAGGCCTGCCATCGGGCAGATATATGCCGCCTACGCTAATCGCTGTTTTAAAAACGGGGCTATGGATTTTGATGATTTGCTCTTTAAAATGTACATCCTTTTACAGAACCATCCGGATGCATTAAGTAAGTACCAGCGTAAGTTCAGGTACATAATGGTGGATGAATACCAGGATACCAACACATCTCAATATGAGATTATGAAATTGCTGGGTGCCATGCATGAAAATATTTGTGTGGTGGGGGACGATGCCCAAAGTATTTATAGTTTCAGGGGTGCCACCATCGAAAACATTTTACAATTTGAAAGGGATTACGATGATGTAAAAGTGGTTAAGCTGGAGCAAAACTACCGCAGCACAAAAAGTATTTTAAGTGTGGCCAACGGCATTATCGGAAACAATAAAAACCAGATACCCAAAAAACTTTGGACAGATAATACCCCTGGCGATAAGGTAAAACTGGTACGCACAGCAACAGACAATGAAGAGGGAAAATATGTAGCAGACACCATCCAGGAAGAAAAGTTGCGCAACCATTATTTTAACCGGGAGTTTGCTATTTTATACCGCACAAACGCACAAAGCAGGGCCTATGAAGAAAGCCTTAGAAGGATGAACATAGCCTACCGGATTTATGGTGGTGTATCCTTTTATCAGCGAAAAGAAATAAAAGATTTTATTGGTTACCTGCGCCTTGTTGTAAACACACAAGATGAAGAGGCTTTAAAAAGGATCATCAATTACCCGGCAAGGGGCATCGGCAAAACCAGTATGGACAGGGCTGTATTATCTGCCAATGAAAATAATATTACCCTTTGGCAGGTAATGGAAAATGCCGCAACATTTGGTTACAAAGCCGGCACTTTAGAAGCTATTGGCAATTTTGTAACCATGATAAAAATGTTCCAAAGCGAACTGTTGAAAAAAAATGCCTATGACCTTGCCATTATAGTTGGCAAAAGTACCGGGATAGTAAAAGAGCTGTTTAATGATAAAACAACAGAGGGCCTGGCACGGTACGAAAACACACAAGAGTTATTAAACTCTATAAAAGAATTTACAGAAACACCGCTTAATGAAGAAGACGGTGAGGTTGGCGATAAAAGTTTGGGCAGTTACCTGCAACAAATTACTTTGCTCACGGATACAGATAATGATAAAGAAGATGCCGACAGTGTAAAACTGATGACTATCCACGCTGCTAAGGGGCTTGAGTTTAGTTGTGTGTTTGTAGGCGGCATGGAAGAAACGTTGTTTCCCAATGCAATGAGCATTAATACCCGTGAAGAACTGGAAGAGGAACGAAGGCTTTTTTATGTTGCCATTACCCGGGCAAAGAAAAAGCTTTGGCTAACCTACGCTAATGCACGTTACCGTTTTGGGCAATTACAGCAAAATGAGCCCAGCCGTTTTATTGAAGAAATGCCGGAAGAGTATATTGATAAAAGTTTTGCCGGTGGCGGCATCCGCAACCAGGGTGGCCATACCAACAACTGGGGTGGTGGCGCCTTTAACAGGACCGGTGCCGGGGGCAACAGCTATCCTTCACATGAGAACCCTTTTAAAAAGGAAGAGAAAACCAAACCCTCTTACCTTGTCCCAACCCGCCAGCAAACGAAGGAACATACGCCTTCGCCGGATTTTATTGCAAGCGACACCAGCAACCTGCAGCCAGGGCAAAAGGTTGAGCACCAAAAATTTGGTTTTGGTGATGTTATAAAAATGGAAGGGGCAGCCCATAACCCTATTGCCACGGTACAGTTTGAATTAAATGGCGAGAAGAAAATAATGTTGAACTATGCTAAGCTTAGGATTTTGGGGTAGGCACTACCTGGTTTCGAGATGAGAAATTATTGATGCTGTGGCGTGAGGTAATGGCTATACATGGGGTTTGTATAACGGTATATTCTTATCTTTACATCGAAATTTTTAAATATATTTTATGATTAAAACAGGCAATCCGGTAATCAGCATTTATACAGAAATGACCCCTAACCCGGAGACAATGAAATTTGTGGCCAACAAACTTTTATACCCGGGAAAGAGTATAGATTTTCAGGATGAGGCTGCCGCTGCCCCATCGCCACTGGCACAAGAGCTTTTTACCTTTCCTTTTATTAAAGCGGTTTTTATTGCCAGCAATTTTGTAACACTTACTAAAACAAATGATACAGACGATTGGCAGGACGTTATCCCAACCATAAAATTATTTTTAAAAGAATACCTGGAGGAAGGTAAATCTGTGGTAAATGAAGATGCTGTGGCCAACATGAAAAGTGAAAGCAGCAACGAGGTAAGTGCAGATGATGATGATGTGGTAAAGCGTATTAAAGAGTTGCTGGAAAATTATGTAAAGCCAGCGGTTGAAATGGATGGTGGTGCAATACAGTTTAAAAGTTATGAGGATGGAAGGGTAAACCTGATGTTACAGGGAAGTTGCAGTGGTTGCCCCTCATCGATGATTACGCTTAAGGCTGGTATTGAAGGCATGATGAAAAGGATGATACCAGAAGTAAAGGAAGTTGTTGCAGAAGCCGAATAGATTGTATAAAACCAAACGAATTAAAAGCACTTCACACGAGGTGCTTTTTGCTGTTATTAAGTTTACTCCTCATCCTGCTTAAAGTTTCAATCGTCATCCCAAGATAGGAGGCAACGTACTTTAAAGGAATGCGGTTAATGAGGTATCCCCTTGTTTTTACAAAGTGGTTATATTTTGAAGACGCCTTGGTAAGCCTGCATATAAAGGCCCTCTCTTCTGCATCCCTGTAATAAAGTTCGTATAATTTACGGCCCACTATATTCATCTCCATATGTGTTTTGTATAACACTTGCAGGGCATCATAATCTGCAGAAATAAGTTCACAATCTTCAATAGCCTGAATGTTTTCTGTGCAAGGCTCCTGCGACTCAAAGCCTTTTATCGAACTCACAATATTATTTTCGGTCGTTATCCAGGTGGTGATTTCTTTAGTGCCTTCTTTTACAAAACCCCTTACTGCACCTTTTTGCACCAGGTAAATATGCCTGCAAATTTCCCCCGATTTTAAAAGGTATTTTCCTTTTTTTATGGTTTGAATAAACGTATGCTCATCAATGTATTTTATTGTCGCCTCGCTGATGGGATAAAACTGTTGCGCTATACCGGCAAAGGGGGAGTGTTGGTTTTTGGTGTTCCATTTAACAGGCACGTTTTCTTTGGGTTGGTTCATAGTCATTGAAACAAAAATTTTTGTTATTTCAAATATAACGATAAAGCAATGTAAATAGTGTTCATTAAAATTGTGCTGTAACTTTGCGGCCATGGCAGAAGATTTAGAAATTACCACAGGAACAAAGCAGGAAATGTACGTGCAGATTGTACCACAAATTAAATCGCTTATTGAAGGCGAAAATGATTTAATCGCCAACCTGGCCAATGTTACAGCGGCACTCCATCAACAATTCGGCTGGCTGTGGACAGGTTTTTACCTGGTAAAGGAAGATGAGTTGGTGCTTGGCCCATTTCAAGGGCCTGTTGCCTGCACCCGTATAAAAATGGGACGTGGTGTTTGCGGCAGTAGCTGGCAACAACAAAAAACATTGATTGTGCCGGATGTTGCAAAATTTACTGGCCATATTGCCTGCAGCAGTTTATCAGTTTCAGAAATTGTGGTGCCGGTAATAAGGAACAATAAGGTGCTTGCAGTATTGGATATAGACAGTACCAAACCTGCCGATTTTGATGAAACAGACCAGCAATACCTGCAAGAAATTATTGATGCCATTATTATTTAAACTTCGGGCACATTGTCCTTCCAACCCCATAGGTACCTGCAGGCGTAGGTACGGTACGGGCTCCACAATGCAGATTGTTGTATCATCTTTTCCTTCAACAACTTTTTATCTTTTGCATCGAGCCCAAATAATTTTGCAAAGCTTTGCTGTATCCCAAGGTCATCTAAAGCAAATACATCTTCCCTGCCAAGGGTAAACATCAAAATCATTTCAACCGTCCACTGCCCTACCCCTTTTATCTGGGTAAGATATTGTATAATTTCTTCGTTGGGCATTTTTTTGATACGGGCATCTGTAAGTTTTTCTTGTAAAAAGAAAATACAAACATTGTGTACATACCGGCCTTTTGCATTTGATAAACCAATGCTGCGGAGCACTTCCACAGGCGTATCCACAATTTGGACAAGTGTAGGTTTTTTATTTTTATAAAGGGATAGAAAGCGGTTGAAAATTACGGCGGCAACTTTTGTGCTCAGTTGCTGGCTCATTATAGAGCTGCATAAATGGAGATAAACATTTTTTTTAGCTGCCAATACATATGGCTCCTGCAGGGCGATAATTTTTTTTAGTTGTTTGTCTTTATTTAAATGTTTAAGGTGTTCCATAATTTAAATATTCCAGCTCATGCCACCATCTTTTTCATCTTTAAGTTCTATGCCTAATGTGGTTAGTTGCTTGCGTATCTTATCGGAGGTTGCATAATCTTTTTTTGTCTTTGCCTCTTTGCGTATGTCAATCAGCAACTGCATTACGCCACTTAAAGCACTGTTATCCGCAGGGCTTTGGTACTTAAGCCCAAAGATATCTTCCAGGTAAATTTTGAATTGTTTTTGCAACAAACCTATAGTATCATTCGATAAAGCACCCGCTGGAATATGCCCATCTTTTACCGCATTAATAACCGGTGCCAGCTCAAACATATTGGCCAGTATTTTTGCGGTACTAAAGTCATCATCCATAAATTCATCAAACTCATTTACCCATTGCACAACTTGTGTATTTAAGGTTTCATCTGTGGGTATTGCTATTGTAGATGGTTGTAATTTTTTTAATACTTCATACGCCTCCCATAATCTCTTTAATGCTTTTTCACTGGCCACCAGCGCTTCACTGCTAAAATCCACAGGGCTTCGGTAATGGCTTTGTAAAATAAAAAAGCGTATCGTCATGGGTGAAAATGCCTGCGTTAATAAAGGATGTGTGCCACTGAACATTTCAGTAAGCTTAATTACATTGTTGTAACTCTTGCCCATTTTTTTACCATTAATGGTAATCATGTTATTGTGTATCCAATATTTTGCCGGGGCATGGTGGTTGCAAATAGTACTCTGTGCAATTTCACTTTCATGGTGTGGAAACTGAAGGTCCATACCACCACCATGGATATCAAACTCTACACCCAGGTACTTGGTGGCCATAGCAGAGCATTCAATATGCCAGCCGGGATAACCTTCGCCCCACGGGCTTTTCCACCGCATAATATGTTCGGGTGCTGCTGCTTTCCATAATGCAAAATCAGCTTTGTCCCGTTTTTCTTCCTGCCCGTCAAGTTCACGGGTGGTTTCCAGTAAGTCGTCCATTATTCGTCCGCTTAGCTTACCATAATCATGCGTAGCGGCATATTTTTTTAAATCAAAATATACCGAGCCGTTTGTTTCGTAAGCGTAGCCTTCTTTAATGATTGTTTCAATCATGTTTATTTGCTCCACAATATGCCCTGTAGCGGTTGGTTCAATACTTGGCTCAACACAATTAAATTGCAACATGGCCCAGTGAAAAAGATTGGTATATTTCTGCACCAGTTCCATTGGCTCCAACTTTTCCAGCACAGCTTTTTTACTTACTTTATCTTCTGCTTCTTTGCCTTCTTCTTCAAAATGGCCGGCATCTGTAATATTGCGTACGTACCTTACTTTGTAGCCTTTGTAGGTGAGGTAACGAAAAATAAAATCAAAAGTAATATAGGGCCTGGCGTGGCCCAGATGGCTTTCTCCACTTACGGTAGGGCCACAAACATACATGCCAACGTGGTTAGGTGTTACCGGTATAAAAACTTCTTTTTTGCGTGAAAAGGAATTGTAAACTTTTAAAGACATTTTATTTTTGGATGCTGAAATATGCAGCTTTAAATTTTAAGAAAATAATGAACAAGACTAAAAATATTTTTAGTGTTATGGCCATTCAAATATATTTTATAACGGGATAACTGGTTAAATAAATCTTTATAGGATACAGGCCAAACAGCAACTGCAGCATTTTAAATAAACGAAGGGGGAAACACCGTTAGCATTCATATCATCAAATATAATTAATAACGCTAAACAAACTATTTGTTGCGTGAGATATCTGCAACGATGGGAAAATGATCGCTTAACTTTTTAGCAATCCGCACAAACTGGGTAACCTGGTATTGGTTATCTACAAAAATATTATCAATGCGGAGTGTGGGTGCTATGCCGCTGAAAGTGCGGCCCAGCCCGGCCCCTTTTTTCTCAAAGGCATTTTGTAAACCATCGCCAATGGTTTCATACGCATAGGAGTTGGGCACATCATTAAAGTCGCCACAAACAATTACCGGGTAAGGGCTTTTGGCTATTTCCTCTTTAATCCTGTCTGCCTGTTGCTTGCGCCTTATAAAGCCCACTTTAAATTTGCCAATAATATTTTTTGATTGCTTTAAATCTGAACCAGATTCAAAATTGGGATTGTCGATGTACTTAAGGTTTAGCGGGCTAAATTTTAAAGATTGCAAATGGATATTAAAAACCCTTAGCGTATCGGCACCATGTGCAACATCCACATATTGAAAAATGGAATTATAATCATTTGGATAGGTTGTAATGGTATGCCTGTTTACTATGGGGTATTTCGAAAAAATGACCACGCCAAAATGTTGTCTGTCGAGGTAATTCTCCTTCCAGTTATAACTATAATATTCGTCCGGAAAATGAAGGGCAAGTTCAAAATCCTGGAGTTGATAAAAACTGTATTTGCGGTAATAAGTGTTGTTTAAATCAATGATGCTGTCCCCTGCAACCATCTCTTGAAAACAGGCAATATCTGGCTTGTATTTATTAATAAGGTCAATCATTTTATCGTGTACGCCAGGGTTTGTTTTGTAATTAAGAATGTCAAACTGGGCTACGTTCCAACTCATAATCCTTATTGCAGTATCCGATTTTTGCAGCGTAAAATCAACTGTTCTTCTTAAGGGAAAAATCTTGGTAACCTGGCCCCGGCTTAGCAGGATTACCAGTAAAAAAAGCAAGGACCATTTTGACCTTGCCACTATCCAAAAAATAAAAAAAAGCAGCAGGGTAACCAGCAGATAAAAAGCAGATAAAGTTAAGAGCCCAACAAACCACCACCGTAAATTAAAAAACCATTTGGAGTAGCAGCCAATTAAAAACAGGATAGCAACAATAATATTTGTTGTTATAAAAAACTTTTTAGTAAGTACCCTGAAAATGCTTTTTGGCATTTGATAAAGATAATACTTGACATTTAAAAATGGAAAGAGGGTAACGGTACGTGCATGTAATTAAGTAAAAAGTACAGAAATTTGAAACAAATTAAAGGTCTTCTTCGGCAGCTCTTTTTAAAATACTTTTTTCTTCATCAGTTAAAAAATGATAACCTTTCTGGTTAATCTTATCCAGTATTTCATCTACACGCTGCGGGGTAATATTGGCTGTTTTTTTATAGGGCTTTCTTCCTTCGGTATTGTAAAAAACTTTTTCTTTAATGCTAACGGCTTTCTTTTTCTTATCAGGATTAAACAAATTCATACACCAGTTATAAAAACTGTTCATCCAGATGCTGCCATCTTTATCTTTCCTCAACAAATAAACAAATAGAAAACCTGCTGCGGCACCACCCAGGTGGGATAGGCTGTAACCTGCGCCGAGCGAAGCTATACCGGCAAAATCAATTAAGATATAAACCATGGTAAGCACCCAAATAGGTATGCCGCCATTTAAGTTGCGAAAAAAACGAAAGTCGGGCGCCAGCGTTGTGGTGGCAACCGCAACCGCCATGGTGGATGCATTGCCACCCAGCAACAAAGCAGTGCCGATAGAGGGCCGTAAAGGTGGTATAAGGTAATTGGCCAGAATGAAAACCAGGCCACCAACAACGCCTCCGTAAATGTAAACAGGAATAAGTTTTTTGTTACCGGTAAGCTCTTGTAAAATAAAACCAAATGCCCAAAGCCAAAGCATATTGCTTAAAATCTGGATGATGTTTACGTGGGTAAACATGTAGGTTAAAATTGTCCATGGGCGTTCGCTCAGGTGAACTAACTGGGCAGGCATTGCGAAGTATTGCATTACCTGCGATGTAAATAGAGACTCATCTTTTTGGAAAAAGAAATAGACAACTTTTATGGTGAAGAGGATAATAAAAAAGATGATGTTGATGGAAAAAAGTGCCATCAATGCATTACCATCCTGCCCGAGGGTTAACCGTTTGCGGGGCTGCCTGAAATTTGAATACCTGTCTGACTCTCCCATAATAAAAGTTGTTAAACAAATTTACAAACACCTTGCGAAAGATGTTGTTAACTTTTAATAAAACGTTTTACGGTTTGTTTTGTTCCAAAACAGGATAACAAAAAAGCCAATAATTGCACCGCCAATGTGTGCAAAGTGGCCAACATTATCACCGGGTATCTGGCGTACACCACTAAACACTTCATACAAAATAAATAATGGGATAACGTATTTTGCTTTAACAGGAATGGGTATAAAATACATATACATTTCTGTATTGGGAAACAGGTAGGCAAATGCAGCCATTACGCCCATAATGGCACCGGATGCACCGATGGCGCTGTAAACTTCTTTATACTGAAAAATTGAATCTGCCGGGGTCATTTGGTTAGCCATTGCATAGGAAATCCCTTCGGCAGATTTAGCATACTGGTCCGCACTAAAGGGAATGGTTAGCTGGATAAAAATACCGGCACCCAACCCACAAATAAGGTAAAAAATTAAAAACCGCTGAGACCCTAAATATTTCTCCATGTTCGTTCCAAACATCCATAATGTAAGCATATTAAAGCCAAGGTGCCATATACTTTTGGGATCATGCAGGAACATGTTGGTGATAAACTGATGCGGATGGAAAAGTGATGATTTATAATAATGGAGTGCCCCCCATTCGGTAACATCAAAAGAAGTAAAGAATAACTGAGCTAAATAAACAAGGCCGTTTATAATTAATAAATTGAAAATTACAGGGGTATCCCTTTGCAGGGAATTGCGGGAATTGAATGCCATATATCAAAGTTAGCAGTTAATTTTTCAATGCAAGCAGCACCACACACTCAATGTGGTGGGTGTGTGGGAACATGTCAACAGGCTGGATTTTTTCAACAATATATTTTTCTGACAACAAGCCAAGGTCCCTTGCCTGGGTAGCTGTATTGCAGCTGACATATACAATTTTAGGTGCCTCAATTTCCAATAGTTTTGTAATCAGTTTATCATGCATGCCTGCCCTGGGTGGGTCGGTAATAATTACATCAGGTTTTCCATGCTCAGCAAAAAAATCATTGTCGCATATTTTTATAACATCGCCTGCAAAAAAAGATGCATGGCCAATACCGTTGAGGGAAGCGTTTATTGCAGCATCTTCAATAGCTTCCGGTATCGTCTCTACCCCAATTATTTTTTTTGCCTTTTCACTTAAAAAAATACCAATGCTGCCGGTACCGCAATACAGGTCATACACAATTTCATGCCCTTGCAGGTTTGCAAAATCCCGGGTGATGTTGTATAGTTTTTCTGCCTGTTTTGTGTTGGTTTGAAAAAATGATTTAGGCCCGATTTTAAATTTAAATTTTTCCAGTTGCTCAATAACAAACCCTTTACCAAAATATACCTGAGGCGTAAGGTCATAAATGGTATCGTTCCATTTTTTGTTGATCGTAAAAAGCAGTGTGGTTATAGATGGTACCTGTTGCAGCAGATGCTCCAGTAATTTTTTTGTTTGGGTTTCATCTTCGTAGTTAAATACAATGTTAACCATCAGTTCGCCTGTGGTGGTTAATCGTATAAGAATGTTACGCAGCCAGCCTGTATGTTGCCTGATATCGTAGTAGGAATAATTATTTTCTACAGCAAAATCCCTGACGGTATTGCGGATGGTGTTGTTTACATCATCCATTAAATAGCAGGTTTCAATATCAATAATCTTATCAAAAATACGTGGCGCATGATAGCCCAGGGCACCAGTCTTTTCAAGATAATTTTCGTTATTATCCAAGTCACTTTCGCTTAGGTCTCCTTCTACCTTCAAAGGGCCTTTTGCATGCTTTGCAGGCAATGGTACCGTGTCAATTTCTTCTCTTGTTAAATAGCGTTTGGTGCTAAAAGTAAACTCCAGTTTATTGCGGTAATTGATGGTGGCTTGTGCCCCGGCGATGGGCATTATTTCTGGTAAAGCAACTTTGCCAATGCGTTTTAAATTTTGGGCAACTTCCTGTTGCTTGTACAGTAATTGTTTTTCGTATGGCAGCATTTGCCATTTGCAACCTCCGCAAATACCAAAGTGTTTGCAAAAGGGCGTTGTTCTTTCTGGTGAGTATTCGTGTATCCGGGTTACCTTACCCTCGCCCCAATCTTTTTTGTTGGTTGAAATAAAAACATCTGCCACATCCCCTGGTACGGCACCCTCAATAAAATAAACTTTGCCATCAAGGCGGGCTACCGCTTTTCCTTCTGCGGCATACCCCGTTACCGGTACTTTTTCTAATAAAAACTTTTTTCTTTTCACGGTTGCAAAAGTAACCAGCATTTTCATTTTAAGCTAAACATAATAAACTGCTTTAAACGTTGTTAATCCATGTAGCGGTAAATGTTTTCAGTTGCCCTTCATTGAACTTTAATGATTGATTTTAAATACTTTTGTAATCCATAAAAACTTAAATGAAACGATATCTTATAACACTGTCCATACTCTTGTGTTTTGCCGTTGCCCATTCCCAAAAATATTCCATCACCTTACAAACCAGTCAATATAAATCTGGTATCGCCTACCTTACCTACCACATGGGCAAAAACCTGAATGTGGAAGATTCTGCTGCGGTCAGCAATAAGGGAGTGGCCCTGTTTTCTGGTAAACGAAAATTACCCCCCGGCATCTATGCCCTTGTGATGCCTGGAAAATCCAAGAGCGTAGATTTTTTAATTGATAAAGAACAGCTGATTACTGTTAAGGTGGATACCACAGACATTGTAAATAAAACTGTGGTAACCGGGTCGCCCGCAAACATTTTGTTACAGCAATACCAAAAAACAATTGCATCAAAAGCACAGTCGCTCGACTTTGAAAAAAAGGCATATGCAGCATCGGTAACAAAGGCCGATTCTGCCCTGCATGAAGCCAATTATTTTAAACTAAATAAAGAGCTGAACGACTACCGTGAAGGTGTTATTAAAACCCAGCCAAAATCGATGATGGCTGTTTTGCTAAATGCCATGAAGGAACCGCAGGGCAACAACAGTAAGCCTGTAACCCATAGCGATTCGGTTCAAAATTATTATTATTACAAAACCCATTATTGGGATGGTGTAACTTTTATGGATGACCGTGTTATACGCACCCCATTTTTTTTACCAAAGCTGGAAAGGTATTATCGTGACCTTATTGTGCCGGATGCAGATAGTATTATTAAAGAAGCGGATTACCAGTTATTGCTTGCCCGCAGCAGCCCTGAGATGTATAAGTTTTTATTAAACTGGTTAACGGATGAATACATGAACCCAAAATATATGGGCCAGGATGCTGTGTTTGTGCATCTTTTTAATCAGTACCACAGCAAGGGTTTAAGCGGTTGGCTTAATGATAAACAAATGGAAGCGGTTAGCAGAAGGGCATACATGCTAATGGCAAACCTGGTTGGTGCAAAGGCGGCAGATTTACAAATGCTGGATACTTCCGGAAAACCATCTGCACTTTATAACGTAGCCGCTGATTACACCATTGTGGTTTTTTGGGACCCCACCTGCGGGCATTGTAAAGAAGAAATGCCCAGGCTTGATTCCGTTTATAAAGCATCCTGGAAATTTCATGGGGTAAAAATATTTGGGGTTTTATCTGCCGATACAAAAGACGACCTGAAACAGGAATGGCTGAAATACATACGGGAACACAATCTTGGTGAATGGCTAAACGTTTATCAAACCAAAGAAATGGAAACGGCGATAACCACCGCACAACAGCCTGGTTACAGACAGTTATACGATGTTACGCAAACACCAACACTTTACCTGCTGGATAACGAAAAAAGAATAATTGGAAAAAAATTAACCTGGCAACAACTCGATGAATTGTTGCAGGTAAAATGGAAAAGTAAAAACAACATCAATTAAAGGTAAACTTGGTTATCATGAGAAAAATATTTTTTGTGTTTGTATTTCTTTTTATTGCGGATCAGCTTTTTTCTCAGCCAATATTTACCTATGGCAATAACGAGGTAGATAAAAATGAATTTTTAAAGGCCTACAATAAAAATAAAACACCCATCAGCGATACTGTACAATCGTTAAGGGAATACCTGGAGCTTTACTCAAAATTTAAACTTAAGGTGCAAGCTGCAAAAGAACTGCGGCTGGATACGATGCAGCAGCTAAAATATGATCTGCAAAGTTTTAGCAGCCAGGTAGAAGATGGCTATTTAACAGATGAAAAAAAGGTAAATGAATTAATAGCCCAGGCAATAGAACGCAACCAGATCGATATTCATGTGGTCCACTTTTATGTTCCGTTTGGCGTGATAAGTACTCCGGCCGATTCTTTAAAAGCTATAAAAGCCATGGAAGAATTGCAAAAGCTGTTACAAGCCGGGCCTATGAATTATGATGCAGCAACCCAAAAAATCAGTGCCGGTTACATGCCAATAAACACTGCTGATATTGGTTTTGTAACTGCCCTCTCTGTACCATACGAAATAGAAAACCTTATTTATAGTTTAAAGCCTGGTGAATACAGCAAGATTTATCGTACAAAAAAAGGGCTGCATATTTTTAAAAATAAAGAAGAAAGGCCAAGTGCCGGTAAATGGAAAATAGCACAGATACTATTGGCATTGCCACCAAACTCTTATCCTGCCCAGGCGAAAGAGGTAGAAAGAAAAGCAGATTCCATTTATAATCTTTTACAGGCAGGTGCTGATTTTGCAACACTTGCAAAGCAGTTTAGCGAAGACAGGTTAACATCATTAAATGGCGGCGAAATGCCTGAATTTGGCACGGGTAAATTTGATATGTATTTTGAATCCAAAGTATTTCAATTGCAAAAAGATGGGGATATTTCCAAGCCAATTTATACAGATCATGGTTACCATATCGTAAAGCGGCTGCAGCAGCATGCTATCCCTGTTGATATGGCCGATGAAACTTATGTTGCTGCAATAAGGCAGCAAATAGAAAAGGACCCAAGGATAAATATTGCGAAAGAAAATTTTTTAAAAGAGATTACCCCAAAAACAGGATTCAGGAGAAATGGTAATGTAAAAAATGCCGAGCTGTTTAAATACGCTGATAGTGTGGTATTTAATAAAATGGTAAAATCTTACCCGGTTAATAATAAGATTATTTTCTTTTTTTCAAAAGGCGTAATAAAAGGTTTCGATTGGTTAAATTTTATTAAGGACTATAAACTTAATAACGATGTGTACAGAGGTGAAGCCAACCAGGTATTGCTTGATAAGTTTACTACAGCATCCATCACAGATTATTACCGTAAACACCTGGCGGAGTTTAACAATGACTACAAATTGCAAATACAGGAATTCAAAGAAGGCAATATGCTTTTTGAGATTATGGAAAGAAACGTTTGGGGTAAGGCTTCAAACGATAGTGCAGGCTTAAAAAAATATTACGATGAACATAAAGCAAAGTATAAATGGGCACCCAGTGCCAATGTTTTGATTTTTAATTGTACCGATAGCAAGGTTGCAGCAGAAGCCATTGAAGCAATAAAAAGTAGTAAAAATTGGAAAGAGCTGGCAGAAAAAAGTGATGGCAGGATCCAGTCTGATTCGGGCAGGTACGAAATTGCCCAATTGCAATTAGCCGATAGCAACAATTTAAAGCTAGGTTATATTACTGCGCCTGCTGTTAATAGTGGTGACAATACTACTGGCTTTGTAAAAGTGCTACAAATATTCCCCGGCAACCAGCCACGTACGTATAATGAGGCAAAAGGACTGGTGATAAACGATTATCAAAATTATTTAGAAGAAAAGTGGATAGCATCATTAAAGAACAAGTACCCTATAAAAGTAAACGAAGCTGTATTTCAATCCATAATAAATAGCCACTCAAAAGGCAGGTAACCAAAACCTTTTATTACTACGGCAAGCTTTTTGTTTTCGTGGGCAATCATATAAACTGAAAACTAAAATCAAATCAATTAAACATGAAGAAAGTATTTATCGTGGCAATGGCCATAGGAATTAACTATGCAGCAAAGGCACAGTTTTATGCACAGGGGGGCCTTAACTTGGCAAACATCACAAAAAACAATAGTGGGCAAACAGAGGATAACAACTGGCTTGCAACTTTTAATGCCGGCTTAATGGGAAGGTTTGGAATTTCAAAAACTTTTGATTTGGAATCAGGTCTTTTATTTACGGGTAAAGGCTCTAAAGCGGAGTCGTATTATAACAATGGTGCAGATTATGTAAAAGCAAAGTTCAATCCTCTTTACTTGGAAGTACCTTTAAATGCTGTGGTAAAAATTCCTTTAAGTGCAAAAGGTGATGCTAATATTTTCTTTCATGCCGGCCCATATATAGCCGTTGGTGTTGGGGGCAAATCAACTGTAGATAGTAAAATTGGCGGTGTTCAGTTTAACTCAAGCAACTCCATTAAATTTAGTAATGACGATCCCTTTACTTCACAGCAGGATGATGCTGCCTATAACAAATTGAAGAGGTTTGACTTTGGTGCTAATATCGGCGGCGGTGTTGATTTTGGTAAAATATTACTGAAGGCTAATTATGGTTTTGGGTTTTCTAAAATCAATTCAACGGAAAGCAATAATTCTTCAAACGATAAAAATAAATACCGCACAGTAAGTATCTCTGTAGGTATCCCGTTAGGCAGGTAATATAATTCTAAACTTCTATTAAAAGGCCAATCCCAAAAAAAGGACTGGCCTTTTTTATGTATTGTAAAGTGCATTTGTTTCACACAATTCTTGTTTAAGTAAATTTGCACTCAGTAAAATCAGATCAAAATAAATTTTTGTATGTCAGCTCCAACATTTAGCCATTTGGCAGAAACACTTATCGGCTCCGAAATAGTTAAACTTGGTGCCGATATCAGGGAGAAAATTTCCCAGGGTAAAAAGATTTTCAACTTCACTATCGGAGATTTTGATAGTTCAATTTTCCCCATTCCCGCTGCATTGGAAGCAGAAATAATTGAGGCTTTCAAAACCCATCATACGACATACCCCCCCGCAGAAGGCTTATTGGAGTTGCGGTTGGCCGTAGCCAATTTCTTAAAAACAAGAGAAGGTTTAGAAGTAAGTAAAGATGAAATCCTTATCGCTGCTGGCGGAAGGCCACTTATTTATACAGCTTACCGTGCAATAGTTGATAAAGGGGACAAGATTATTTATGCTGTACCAAGCTGGAACAATAACCACTACGTTCATTTTACAGATGGGGCACATGCTATAATTGAAAGCAAACAGGAAAATAATTTTATGCCTACGGCAGAAGAAATTAAACCGCACTTGAAAGGTGCATCATTGCTGGCATTGTGCTCACCGCTTAACCCAACAGGAACCGCATTTACAAAGAATGAACTGGAAAAAATATGTGACCTGGTACTTGCCGAAAATGCCGAAAGAAGCGATACTGAAAAAAAACTTTATCTGCTGTACGACCAAATTTATTGGATGTTAACCCACGGGGACACTAAGCATTTTAATCCTGTTTCACTAAGGCCGTCAATAAAACCCTACACTATTTTTATAGATGGAATAAGTAAATCATTTGCAGCAACGGGCGTAAGGGTAGGCTGGGCTTTTGGCCCATCTGTATTAATCAATAAAATGAAAGCTATCAATAGTCATGTTGGTGCATGGGCACCGATGGCAGAGCAAAAGGCAACAGCAAAATTTTTACTTCAGCACCAGAAAATAGATTCTTATTTAAAAGATTTTAACGCAGCGTTATCAGAAAGGCTGCAAAAAATTTATGATGGATTGATGAAACTTAAAGCAGAAGGGTTTATGGTAGATGCCATTTCACCACAGGCAGCAATATACTTAACCGTACAAATAGATATAGTTGGCAAAACAGATAAAGAAGGTAAAAAAATAATAAACCAAAAGGCAGTAACGGAATATATCCTCAACGAGGCATACATTGCCATAGTACCGTTTACAGCATTTGGCGCATCAGAAAACAGCTCCTGGTATAGGTTAAGTGTAGGAACATGTAAAACGGAAGAAATAAATAAAATGCTTGCAACGTTAAAATCTGCATTACAGAAATTATCGTAAACTAAACTGACTATTAATTTTTGCAATTCAGAAAAACAAAAGCCTTTAATTCTTCTAAACGGATAACCTTCTTAACTTCAATGGAGGCGTTGATGATTTTGTATTTGTTTACATCAATAATCTCGTGAAATTTTACAAGATTGTCTAATCGTTCTACTGTAAATAAAATTTCATGAAGCTGTTCAACTTCATTTTCCATGGCTTGGGGGCTCATCATTTCTTGGTTGAACAAGACAAGCAAATCGCGGTTTATTCTATTCATTGATATGGAGACTTTTCGAATTTACTACTGAAATCAGTAACCCACCATCCCTTTTTTATTTGGGCAACCGCATCCTTTTTTTGAGGCGCTGCAACCCGTTATGGCAATCGTTATCACTAAAATCAGCAAAAAACCTATTTTTAAGAATCGTTTCATAATAAAGGATTATAAAAGTAAACTAAATTTAATAATAAAAATTGCCTTTTCTAAAAATTTAATATAGTATTTATCACTTTGTCAAAAAGCCCTGTAATCCTTATTGCGCCGCTAAATTGGGGCCTTGGCCATGCAACAAGGTGCATACCGTTGATAACGTGCCTTGTAGAAATGCAATGCAATGTAATTATTGCTGCAGATGGGCCAGCATTGACTTTGCTTCAAAATCAATTCCCAAAAAGTAAGTGTATAACTTTTTCGGGC
The DNA here is from genome assembly GCA_965249755.1 of Ferruginibacter sp. Lineage (GTDB taxonomy): Bacteria > Bacteroidota > Bacteroidia > Chitinophagales > Chitinophagaceae > Ferruginibacter. The sequence goes on along the minus strand of CBDFMT010000004.1, from coordinate 3,194,386 downwards.
TATAAAATTGAATATTCAAAAAAACGAAAATGGTTGCCCGTAAAATTGGTTTTGCAAATCCCCAAAATACTGCTAGGTATTTTTAAGGAGCATCAACAATTACAAAAGGCAATTGAGAAGTATTCGATTAGTGCAGTAATATCCGACAACAGATTTGGGCTTTTCTCTAAAAAAGCTTACAGTATATACATTACACACCAGCTACAAATTAAAACAGGCAATCTATTTTCAGAAAAAGTACTTCTAAAGATTCATTACTGGTTTATCAAAAAGTTTAATGAATGTTGGGTGCCGGATTATAATGGTGTTAATAACATAGCCGGTGAATTATCCCATCCTGCAAAATTACCCCAACAGGTCAGCTACATTGGCTGCCTTTCCAGGTTCACAAAAAATGCAATAACGGATGACAAACTGGGTATTCTCATTTTACTATCGGGGCCTGAGCCTCAACGATCCATTCTTGAATCTATAATTATCCCGCAACTTCAATATTTTGATGGCAGTGCCTTATTGGTAAGGGGTTTACCGGAAAGCAGATAATTTAATTGGTGTGGATAAATTAGGTAAGATAATTAGCAGTAATAAAAATGTGCAAATCTGCAATTACCTTAATGCAGATGATTTAAATAAGGCAATTGAAAAATCTTTGATCGTCGTAGCAAGGGCAGGTTTTAGTACCATAATGGATTTAATTAAACTTAAAAAAAAGGCTATTCTAATTCCTACCCCTAGCCAAACCGAGCAAGAGTATCTTGGCAGGTACATGCAGCAACGTAAATTTTTTTACTGCGTGCCGCAGGAAAATTTCTCGTTGCAACAAGCATTAGCGAAGGCATCTGCTTTTGAGTTTAGCCCTGTACATTTTGAAATGGATATTTACCAAAAACAATTGCAGCAATTTTTGGCAAAACTTGATACGCTTAAGACGATAGATGGATGAGGATCAACTTAACAATTTTGGATAATCAAAAAACAACAACTCTTTATTACCGGTTGAAAAATCTGTCCACTTAGCGATATCAATTTTTATTGCAAAAACGCCACAGGTAGGCATGTTGCCAATAGCATCATCTGGTAATAACAGGTTTATAAATTCAGTTATGCCGGGGTTATGCGCAAAAATGGCGACTGTTGAAAGCGTCTCATCCAGTTCTTTTACGGTTTTTACAAATGCGGGAATTTCAGCCTGATAAAGCCGCTTAACCAACACAACAGCGTTTAAACCCATACCGTTTTCAACACAAAATATTTCAGCAGTATTCTTTGCCCTCATTGCAGGACTGGAAATAAACACATCAATACCTATCCCCCTTTTTATAATCCTATTCGCCATTACAGGCGCATCCTTTTTACCTCTTTCATTTAGCGGCCGGTCAAAATCAAAAAGCACTGAGCTATCCCAACTACTCTTTGCATGCCTTATTACAAGTAACGTTTTCAATAAAAAGGGGTTTAAAAATTGTAGTTAGTAACCTCTCACATTTTTTCCTTCCATGTAATTTATAAATGCTTTGTTGCATACACGGTTGCCACCGGGGGTGGGATAATTGCCCGTAAAATACCAGTCGCCTGTATTTGTTGGGCAAGCAAGGTGTAAGGTTTCAATGGTTTGATAAATGACATCGACAGGGATAAGAATGTCTTTAGGCGTAATCAATTCTGCAATCTTATTGGATATCTCTTCGAGTGTAAATTGCTTGTACACCTGCCTTACAATATTTTGGGTATGGAGTTGGTTATTCCTTTGCAGCTCCTTGCATTGCAGAAATAAATCATCAAGTAAACTTTCTTGTTTTCTTTCATGCAGCAATTCTATAGTGGCCTTAAAAGCAATAAAATCGCCCATTTTGCTCATATCAATTCCATAACAATCGGGGTACCTTATTTGCGGTGCAGATGAAACAATAATGATCCTTTTGGGCTCCAGCCTCGCAAGCATCCTGATGATACTCTCCCGTAAAGTGGTGCCCCTTACAATTGAATCATCAATAACAACCAGCGTATCAATTCCTTTTCTAACTGTGCCATACGTAATATCGTAAACATGCTGTACCATTTCGTTACGGCTACTGTCTTCAGTTATAAAGGTCCGCAACTTAACATCTTTGATTGCAATCTTTTCAAAGCGAATTTTTCGGCTAATCATTTCGGTTAGTTTAACCTCATCAAAATCGTTGCCCCAACTTAAAATACGTTCAATCTTTATTTTTTTAAGGTAGTCATCAGCTCCTTTCAAAAGACCATAAAAAGCCGTTTCCGCAGTATTTGGGATAAAAGAAAAAATCGTATTCTTAAGGTCATAATCAACTGCCTTTAAAACAGGTTCACTCAAGTACCTGCCTAGTGCTTTTCTTTCTTTATAGATTTTTTCATCACTGCCTCTTGAAAAATAAATGCGTTCAAAACTGCAAGCTTTTCTTTCTTTTGGCTCAACAATTTGTTCAATAGCATAATTGCCGTGTTCGTCCACAATTAATGCACAACCAGGCATCAATTCCTTTACTTCGTTTTCGCCAATATTGAAGGCTGTGCGTATTGCAGCCCTTTCACTTGCAGATACAATAACATCATCATTGGCGTAATAATAAGACGGCCGTATACCATGTGCATCCCTCATCACAAACGCTTTTCCATTACCGGTTAAGCCACAAAAATTAAATCCGCCATCTAACAAAGGCACCGCTTTTTTTAATACCTTGGCCACATCCAATTGACCCGGAAAAGCCTCATCGGCCTTAACTAAAAAATGATGGATTACTTCCATCATTGCAGCTAAATCACTTTGTTTTTGAAACACCCCCGGTTCCATATTGATAAGGCCAAAAAGTTCTTCGGTATTTACCAGGTTAAAATTTCCTGCAAGTGCAAGGTTCCTGGCCGGTATGGTATCCCTTTTTATAAAAGGATGACAAAATTCTGCATTGTTTTTTCCCTGTGTGCCGTAGCGCAAATGGCCTAAAAGCAGTTCACCTAAATGATCCACATGCCCTTTCATAAGGCCAGGGTGGTTTTTAATATCCGGCTGATATTTTTCTAATTCTTCAATCTCTTTTCCAATCTGTAAAAAAAGATCAGCAATAGGTTGGTTGGCACAGCTTCTTATCCTGTGTAAAAAAGGATAGCCTGGTTCCACATTAAGTTTTACAGTTGCAATTCCGGCACCATCCTGTCCCCGGTTGTGTTGTTTTTCCATCAGCAGGTACAATTTGTTTAAACCGTACATTACTGATCCGTATTGCTGTTGATAATAACTGAAAGATTTGCGAAGGCGAATGAAGGCCAGGCCACATTCATGTTTAATTTCGTCGCTCATGAAAATTTATAAGGCGCAAAGTTAGGCCTTTGCAAAATAAAAAAACCGGCATAAAAGCCGGACTAATAAATATAAAATGATGTATCCTTGTTAAAGGCCGCTTAAAGTGATACCAATTTGATACGGCCTTATAGAAGGGCCGGCACCATCCTTTAAAAGTGTGGTTATGGCATACGCACCAAAAAGTGAAAAATGCCCTATCCCAACCCTTGCCGTGGCCGACAAACGTGTGGTATTAAAAAACCTTTTACTTGCTTCTTTTTCGGTATAGGAATTTACCGTACCACCCGTGCTGCTCACCAAAGTTTTGCCTTTTGTATGTGCATTAAGCATGGTGCCTATTTTAACGCCAATGGCAGCCTTCCAGCTTTTACCTTCGTTAGAAGGGTCTGCAGTGTACCTTAACTCAATAGGCACTTCTAAAAAAGAAGTTGCCAATTTATATTTCTTAAAATGATTGGATGAATCGAGGTTTGCAAAAGGCATCTGCGTGCCTGTTGAAGTAATACCAATACTAGTTTTATTAAAAAGAATTCCGCTTGTACCAACACCCAAACCAAAAGCAACACTCATTCTTGGGTCTGTTTTAAACGGCTTGTTCATCATTACATAAAAATTTAAACCTCTTGATATGCCTTTAAACCTGCTGCTGATGCTATCGGGGGCACCGCTCCAATGATCATAGCTAAGTTGTAACATAAAGTGGTCACCCGATTGATCGATTTCAATTTTGCTCCAGTCTTTTTTCGGTTTTAATTGTGCAGAGGCGGCAGTAAATATGATAAGTGCAGTGAGTACAAATCCAATTCTCTTCATAAATTAATCTTGATTGGCAAAAATAACAGCCACATGGGTTAATGAAAGGTTAAATGAAAATAAAAAAAAGTGCCCGATAAATCGGGCTTTTTGTGTGGGCCCACCTGGGCTCGAACCAGGGACCACCTGATTATGAGTCAGGTGCTCTAACCAACTGAGCTATAGGCCCTGTTATTTTTACATAACGGAGGGCAAAAATAGGTAAAATAAGATAATTTTGAAGCCATTAAAATAATTTATGGCAAAAATAAAAAACTTAATATTTGATTTAGGCGGGGTGCTTCTAAATATTGATTTTAATAAAACATCCCAGGCATTTCAGCAATTGGGGATAACGCAGTTCGACCTTTTATATTCGCAAACACAGGCTGATAACCTGTTTGAAGATTTGGAAACAGGACAACTTTCCGAAGCCGATTTTTACAATACACTTGCCGTTTATTGTAGGGAAGGTACCAGCAATGAGCAAATGAAAAATGCATGGAATGCCTTATTACTTGATTTTAGGAAAGAAAGCCTCTCGTATTTAAAAGACTTGAAAAAGACTTACAAAATTTTTTTATTGAGCAATACCAACAGTATCCACAAAACGGCCTTTGATGAAATTTTTGTAAAGGAAACTGGCGAAAATTCCCTGGATCATTATTTTATAACGGCCTATTATTCTCATCTGATAAATAAGCGCAAACCTTACGTGGAAACTTACAGGATGGTGTTGGATGATGCCGGGATAATTGCAGGCGAAACGATGTTTATAGATGACTCTATCAATAATATTTTAGGTGCAAAGCAAGCAGGCTTACAAACCCATCATTTATTGCCCGGCACTTTTATAAATGATATACCTCTTTAATCCAGCAGGGTTTATTTTATTTCTTCAAAATCTATATAATCATCTTTTTTAGAAACGGGTTGAGACGGTTGCTTAGAGGGTACATTGGTTTTGGCCTGCTGAAAGTTGTTCATTTTTTCTTTCATTTGCTCATTGATATCAACAAACTGTTTTTTTACCTGCCTGGTGGTTTTAGCAACAGGAATAATAAGATCAAAAACTAACTTGTATAATAAGTATAAAATAAAAAGTTCGAAAGCTAACCTAAAAATACTCATGGTGTAAAGGTATTATTCATTTAAAAATTTCATTGTTAAAATAGCGGAAATATTTTTTAAATGTGACGTAAACATCATTTTACTTTTTTGACAATAAATAATACTTTCCTATATTTGCCATGGAAAATGACACACAAGAAGGGAACGAAAACGTTCCCTTCTTCTATTTTATGATTCAGGAAACAAATATTCAGGCAATAGAATCTTTAGTGCAAAAAATTCTTTTAGAGACGGAAGATATTTTTTTGGTATCAGTAAAAGTTAAGCCCATCAACAACATCAAAGTCTTTTTGGATGCCGATTCAGGATTAAATATTGATAAGTGCGTTAAAATTAACCGGGCTATGTACCGCACCATGGAAGAAGAGGCCTGGTACCCTGACGGAAATTTTTCATTGGAAGTTTCAAGCCCCGGTATTGAAGAACCATTAAAACTGGTACGACAATATAAAAAAAATATAGGGCGGGAGGTTGAAGTAACCTTAAATGATGACGCTAAGTTTTCAGGGAAGTTACTGGATGTAACAGATGATGAAATTACAGTCGAACACAAAGAAGGAAAAAATAAAAAGCTTGTGACCCTCACAAAGGCGATAGCTTTTACATTAATAAAACAGACAGTGGTATTAATAGCATTTTAATTATTTAATAAAACACCCCTGCCGGCGGGATGCAAAAGTGAGGCTGGTAAGTTTATGGCACGTATTAACTTGATTGATTCCTTTCAGGAATTTAAAGAAGCGGAAAACATTGACCGTCCGACATTGATGAAAGTTATGGAGGATGTTTTTAAAACACTGATCCGTAAAAAATATGGTAGTGATGACCAGTTTGATGTTATTGTAAACGACCAGAAAGGTGATTTGGAAATTTTTCGCAGGCGCACAATTGTTGATGATGGTGATATTTACAATACGCTTACAGAAATTGAATATAGTGATGCCATTAAAATTGAGCCGGATTATGCCGTAGGTGAAGAATTATATGAAGAAGTGGATATTCAAAAAGAATTTGGAAGAAGGGCCATTTTAGCCGGTAAGCAAACATTGGCCAGCCGTATAAATGACCTTAAGAAGAATTTACTGATTAAGAAATATGAAGACAGGGTAGGCGATATTGTAAGTGGAGAAGTTTACCAGGTTTGGAAAAAAGAAGTGTTATTACTTGATGAAGAAGGCAACGAAATGATACTTCCAAAGTCAGAACAAATACCATCAGATTATTTTAAAAAGGGCGAAAACGTAAGGGGTGTAGTAAGAAAAGTAGAACTAAAAAACAGTCAGGCTGTCATTATCGTATCAAGGACAAGCGCATCTTTTTTAGAAAAATTATTAGAGATTGAAGTACCAGAAATTTTTGATGGTTTAATAGTAGTTAAAAAGATTGTAAGGGACCCCGGTGAAAGGGCAAAAATTGCAGTGGAAAGTTTTGATGACAGGATAGACCCCGTTGGCGCTTGTGTTGGAATGAAAGGCAGCCGTATCCATGGAATTGTAAGGGAATTAAAAAATGAGAATATTGATGTTATCAATTGGACTAACAACATTCAACTTTTAATACAACGTTCACTTACACCTGCCAAAATAACAAGCATCGATATCAATGAAGAAAAAAAGCACGCAACGGTGTTTTTAAAACCTGATCAAGTGTCACTTGCCATTGGTAGGCGTGGCGTTAATATAAAATTGGCTTGTGAATTGACGGGTTATGAGATAGATGTTTTCCGTGATAATGAAGGTGAAGTTGACGAATACGATATTGATCTCGAAGAATTCAGCGATGAAATAGAACCATGGGTAATTGAAGCCCTTAAAAAAGTGGGTTGCGATACCGCCAGATCTGTGTTGGATTTAACAGCAGAGGAATTAGAAAGAAGGACCGATCTTGAAAAAGAAACCATTACTGATGTAATGAGAATTTTAAAAGAGGAGTTTGAAAAAGAGTAAGGGGATGAAAGGAAATTATAATTTTAAAAGAAAACGACCGCCTATGTCTTAAGAGTTATAGGCACATACAATAAGAATGTCAGAAGTAGCAACAAATACACCCAGATTATTAAATGCAGCCAGGGAATTTAATATAGGTAAGGACACCTTAATTGAGTTTTTGGAGTCTAAGGGCTTTAGCAGCGATGACCTAAAGCCAACAGCAAAATTAACCGAGCAAATGTACCGGGTGCTGCAAACAGAGTTTCAGCAGGATAAGGCGGCAAAGGAAAAAGCACAGAAAATTGAATTGTCCAAGAACGCTGGTGTGACCGAGCCCAAGCGCAAAAGGGATGAGGAAGATATCTCCATTAAAAAGAAAGAAACCGTAGCAGTTACCCCGCCACCAGCAGAAGTTAAGCAGCCCGAAGTACAAGCAGTTGTGCCACCTGTAGCGCCGGAGGTGCCCAAAGAAATTGTTCCGGTTGCAGATAAAATAAAAGTACCGGAAACATCCAAAGAAAATGTAATTGTTCCGGAACCTTCCAAAGTTGAAAGAGTGCCGGAACCAATAACACAACCAGGTGCCGAAGTTAATGATGCCGTAGAAATTACACGAATAGATGCACCGGAATTAGAAAAGCCAAAGGTTATTTCAAAGATTGACCTTGATGCTATTGACTCTTCTACAAGGCCCAAAAAAGGTATAAAAAAGCCTGATGTAAAAGCCCCCGAAACAATAACGCCTGAAAAAGAACTACCACCAGTTAGCCAGGAAAATATTGTTGTTACTCTTGCCGAACCTGCACCCGCCCAGGTGCCTGTTGCTAAAACGGAAGACGCAGTGATAAATGCACCTGCAATTATCGAAAATATTAAAGCAGACAAACTGGAAGGGCCTAAAATTTTAGGAAAAATATCCTTACCGGTTGATAACGATACCCGGCCCAAAAGGGAAGACGATAAAAGGAAGCGTAAGCGTATTCCTATGGAACGTAAGCCAGGGGCGCCGCCGCAACAAGGCCAGGGCGGTCCGCAAACTTCGGGCACCGGGCCAAGGCCGGCTATTAATGATCAAAACAGAAACCGTCCCAATTCTGGGCCGGCAGGCAGCAGGCCAGGCGGATCATCTGGTGTTAACAGGCCAGGCGGAAATTTTGGTGGCAACAACAGGCCCGGGGTAACAGGCCCTGGCCAATCTCAGGGACAGGGTGGTAACAGGTTTAATAATAACCGTACAGCCGCACCTGCAGCCCGTAGCCAGGACAGGGAAATTGACGCAAAAGAAATACAGGATAAAATAAAGGAAACCCAGGCAAAATTATCTGGTGGTGGTGGCCGTGGTAAAAGCCTTAAGGCAAAATACCGTAAGGCGAAAAGAGATGAACTTGCTGTACAAAGAGGTAACGAAAATGGAGAAAGCAATAAATTACAGGTAACCGAATTTATCTCTGTTAGTGAGCTGGCTGGTTTAATGGACGTAAGCTTTGCTGACATCATAAGCAAGTGTATGAACCTTGGTATAATGGTGTCTATCAATCAGCGCCTTGAGGCTGATGTAATTGAATTGGTGGTTAGTGAATTTGGTTATGAAGTGGAATTTATAGGTGTTGAAGATGCTGCAGAAATGGAAGAAGATGAGGAGGAAGATGATGTAAACGACCTTACAGAAAGGGCACCAATTGTAACTATCATGGGCCACGTTGACCATGGTAAAACCTCTTTGCTGGATTACATACGCAACACCAATGTTATTGCGGGTGAGGCAGGTGGCATAACACAGCATATTGGTGCTTATGAAGTAAAATTAAAAGATGGAAGGGCTATTACCTTTTTAGATACACCAGGCCACGAAGCGTTTACGGCCATGAGGGCACGTGGTGCAAAAGTTACGGATATTGCAGTAATTGTAATTGCTGCTGATGATGCGGTTATGCCGCAAACAAAAGAAGCAATCTCCCATGCGCAGGCTGCCGGTGTACCCATGATTTTTGCAATAAATAAAATTGACAGGGATGGTGCAAATCCTGAAAAGATTAAGGAGCAGCTTTCTGCCATGAACATACTTGTGGAAAGCTGGGGCGGTAAATACCAAAGTCAGGAAATTAGTGCAAAGCAGGGTTTAAATATTGACCTGCTGATGGAAAAAATATTGCTGGAAGCAGATGTGCTTGAGCTTAAGGCGAACCCTGCCAAGGTTGCTAACGGTACTGTAATTGAAGCTTCGCTTGATAAAGGCCGTGGGTATGTTGCTACCATATTAGTGCAGAATGGTTCGCTTAAACAGGGCGATATGATTGTATCTGGTCAAAATTTTGGTAAGGTGAAAGCGATGTACAATGAGCGTAACCAGCGCAGTGAGCTTGCACCGCCATCAACACCGGTTTTAATTTTAGGGTTAAATGGTGCCCCTCAGGCTGGTGAAACATTTAAGGTATATGCAGACGAAAGCGAAGCCAGGGAAAAAGCTTATCAGCGTGGGCAGATTTTAAGGGAGCAAGGTATGAGGGCCAAAAAACATATTACGCTGGATGAAATTGGCCGTCGTTTGGCATTAGGAAGCTTTAAAGAACTGAACGTTATTATTAAAGGTGATGTGGATGGATCAGTTGAAGCGTTGAGTGACTCTTTACAAAAATTAAGTACAGAAGAAATTGTGGTTAAAGTGATCCATAAAGCAGTAGGTGCCATTACAGAAAGCGATGTTACCCTTGCCAATGCATCTGATGCAATTATCATTGGCTTTAATGTACGCCCATCTATACAGGCTGCACGTTTAGGCGAACAGGAAGGTATACAGATAAAACTGTACTCCATTATTTACAATGCTATTGAGGAGATTAGAAGTGCAATGGAAGGTATGCTTGAACCAGGTGTTGAAGACAAAGTACTTGCAAATGTGGAAATTAAAGAAATGTACAAATTTGATAAAGCAACTGTTGCCGGATGTATTGTATTGGAAGGAAAAATTGCAAGGAACAACAGGATACGTTTGGTTAGGGATGGCATTGTAATATTTACAGGTGAATTAGGTAGTCTTAAGCGTTACAGGGATGATGTAAAAGAAGTAACTACCAATATGGAGTGCGGCTTAACCATTAAAAATTACGCCAATATTGAGGTGGGTGATATTGTAGAAGCATTTGAAGAAGTAGAAGTAAAAAGAACATTGTAATAAAAAAGATGCATTTAGGTTTGAAGTACAAGTGTGCGACGCAACGATGTACCACATTGCTTTTAAGCCTGGTACAAACATTTGTTAAACCTATTTTTAAAAGGGCTATTGATAAAATAGCTCTTTATTTTTGATGCTATTGTTAAGTTGATAAAAAAACTAAAATGACTATTAAAAAATATTACTTGTCCCTTTGTGTAAGTATGCTGATTGTTACTGTTGGCTTTGCCCAACCGGCAAAAATTGTGGCCGATAAAATTGTTGCAGTTGTAGGGGATAAGGTTATTTTAAAAAGTGATATAGATAATACCATTACAGATATGCAACGCCAGGGAATGGAAATACCGGCGAATGCAAAATGTTTATCGCTTGAACAGGCTATGGGCATAAAAGCTTTAGTGCTGCAGGCAGAAAGGGATTCGTTACCGGTTACCGATGAGGAAGTGGCTGCAGATATTGATAACCAGATAAGGTATTTTATCGGGGCTTATGGATCTAAAGAAAAGCTGGAAGAAATTTCTGGTAAATCTTTATATCAGTTAAAAGAGGATTTTAAAGAAGGTTTCAGGGATAGAAAACTTGCTGCTGCCATGCGGAATAAAATTGTGGAAGGCATAAGGATTACCCCCAATGAGGTTAAAGCTTATTTTGATAAATTACCAAAAGACAGTTTGCCATATTATGAAAGTGAACTCGAAATTGGCCAGATAGTGGAGTATCCAAAAGCAAGCAGGGAATCGGAAGAGTATTGTGTGGAGCAGCTAAACGATTTTAAGCAACAGGTGGAAAGTGGCAAAAAAGACTTTAAAAAACTGGCTGATATTTATTCTGATGATGTTGCCACCCAAAAGCAGAACGACGGGCAACTGGAACTTAACAGAACACAAAAAGGTTTTGACGCAACGTTTATGGGTAAGGCATTTTCTTTAAAAGAGGGGCAGATCAGCAGCCCCTTTAAGAGCCAGTTTGGATATCATATTATCCAGATGGTGAGCCGTGCCGGTGATGATGCTACGGTAAGGCACATTTTAAAAATACCCCAGGTTACTGCCACAGAAACCGCCAAAGCAATGGAGAAGCTGGATTCAGTAAGGGCCAAACTTATTGCCGGTACCATTCAGTTTGGTGAGGCGGTAAATAAATATAGTGATGATGAAACGAGTAAGTTTACGGGCGGCAGAAAGACAAATGCAGAAGGAAGCACTTACATCACCATCGACCAGTTAGACAAAGACATGGTAGGCATGTTGAAGGACTTAAGGGTTGGACAGTTTTCGCAACCAAAAGAATTTGAAGATGAGCGGAAGAAGAAAGGAGTTAGGATTGTTTATCTTTTAAGTAAATCGGAACCACACCGGGAAAATATAAAAGACGATTACAACAAAATAAGCCAGCGTGCCCTTGAAGAAAAAAAGAGCAATGCACTGGAAAAATGGTTTAATGAAAAAATTGGCACTTATTACATTAAGGTGGATGACGAATATAAAAGTTGTGAAGAAATGAAAAAGTGGACTAACCCGGCATCGGTGGCCGGTAAATAGAAGTGGTACATAAATATTTTTAAGACGTTCTGATACTATTCAGAACGTTTTAATTTTGCAGGGACCCGGATTTTTAGGAAAGATTACAGTATAAAATTTACGACGTTGATAGAAAAGAAGAAACAGTTTCAGCAGGAGCAAAAATGTGTACTCGTTGGTATAGTCACCTCCAGCCAAACTGAACAACAATTGAATGAATACCTTGATGAACTTGCTTTTTTATCAGAGACAGCAGGCGTTATAACGGTTAAAAAGTTTATTCAAAAACTGCCCCATCCAGACAGCCGCACTTTTGTTGGCAAAGGGAAGCTGGAAGAAATAAAAAAATATGTGGCTTCGCAAAGTGATATAGAATTGGTAATATTTGATGATGAATTGACAGGCTCCCAAATTCAAAATATTGAAAAAGAACTGGGTGTAAAAACCATTGACAGGAGCGATTTAATTTTAGACATTTTTGCAAGTCGTGCCAAAACTGCACAGGCAAGAACACAGGTGGAATTAGCCCAGTACCAATATATTTTACCCCGCTTAAAAGGTATGTGGAAACACCTTGAAAGGCAGGGTGGCGGGGTAGGTACAAGGGGCCCGGGAGAAACTGAAATTGAAACAGACCGCCGTATTGTAAAAGATAAAATTACGCTGTTGCGCAAGCGCCTTGGCGAAATTGACCAGCAATCTTTTACCCAAAGAAAAGAACGCGGTGAATTTATACGGGTATCATTGGTTGGCTATACAAACGTAGGCAAATCAACCATTATGAACCTGTTGAGCAAAAGTGATGTATTTGCAGAAAATAAGCTGTTTGCGACTTTAGATACCACAACAAGAAAAGTAGTGTTTGAACAAACACCCTTTTTATTAAGTGATACCGTTGGTTTCATCCGCAAGCTGCCACACCACCTTGTAGAAAGTTTTAAAAGTACTTTAGATGAAGTAAGGGAAGCCGACATATTGCTGCATGTTGCGGACATAAGCCATCCCCAATATGAGGAACAACTTGCTGTAGTAAACAAAACACTTGCAGAACTTGGGGCCAATGAAAAGCCCACCATTACTATCTTTAATAAAATGGATAAATACGAAGCGCTGGCTTTTGACCAGTGGTTGAAAGATGATGTAAAGGCAGAAATACTTGCCGGGTTAAAACAACGCTGGCAGAATGAAACCAAGGATAACTGTGTTTTTATTTCGGCAATTGAAAAAACGAATATTGATGTTTTAAAGCAAACGCTGCTAAATAAAGTAAGGGAAATGTACCGCATCCGATACCCTTACAAGGCCGAATTTTTTTATTGAGATTGATTGTATGTACTTATCAAATAGTATAATTGAAGCATTACCGCTGGCACAAAATAGCTGATAATATCAAAGAGATAGCGTTCTCTGAAAGTGGCACTGCAGAGGTTAACATCTCCGGAAAAAAAATTTGTGTGGCCTTTTTTAAGGATAATATTGCAGCCTGTATGTACAAATGTCCCCATGCGGGAGGGAATATGGCGGATGGCTACATCGACAGTTTGGGCAACATTGTTTGTCCGTTGCACCGGTATAAATTTAACCTTAAAAGTGGCCGCAATATCAGTGGCGAAGGGTATTTCCTAAAAATATATCCGGTTGAAAAAAGAGGTGATGGGATTTTTGTAGGCATAGAAGAAAATAACTTGTCAGATTGAGTGAAATAAAGGATTTAATTTTTGCTGAAAAATAAAAAACCTTATTTTTGCCGTCCCAATTAAAAGGGTAAATTCCTCCTTAGCTCAGTTGGTTAGAGCATCTGACTGTTAATCAGAGGGTCTCCCGTTCAAGTCGGGAAGGGGGAGCAAAAAAGTAAAGAAGGCCGTCTCATATATCAATGAGGCGGTTTTTTTATAACATCAATTCAGTGGTTTTGGGTAATATCAATTGGGTTTTTGATGCGATAACCTAAAACTTAATTATCAATAGAATATTTCTTAGCAACATCTTTACCATAACTTCCTGCAAGTTGCATTTCTTTATTTTAAAAAATTCATTCACCCATGATTAAGAAAATAAATACCCTTCTTCTTTTTACCCTGGTTATATGCTGTAGTGCAACGGCACAAAAACACCAGGCCTTTTTTAACGTAAAAGATTATGGTGCGAAGGGAGATGGAAATACATTGGATGGCAGTGCCATTAATAAAACAATTGGTGCCGCTGTAAAGGCGGGTGGGGGTACGGTATATTTTCCTGCTGGTAATTACCTTACCGGCTCTATACATCTTCAAAATTATATTACGCTTACTATCGACCAGGGTGCTGCTATTATTGCAGCCCCCGTAACGGCTGCAAATGGTTATGATGATGAAGAGCCCGGGCCTGCAAATGAGTATGAAGATGCCGGGCATAAACATTGGCATAACAGCCTTATCTGGGGCGATAGCCTGCATGATGTTGCCATAACAGGGCAGGGGTTAATTAATGGAAAAAATTTGTATAAAGATTGGGCGCATGGCAGTAAGCAAAGTGCTAACAAAGCCATAGGCCTGGTGCGGTGCAGAAATGTTATTATTAGGGATGTTTCCATTTTGCATGGCGGATGGTTTGCCATCCTTGCGACAGGGGTTGATAATTTTACTTTAGACAATCTAAAGTTTGATACCAACCGTGATGGGGTTGATGTTGATTGCTGCCACAATGTGCGTATATCCAATTGCTTTGTTAACTCTCCCTACGATGATGGCATTTGCTTAAAAAGTTCTTTTGCATTAGGATATGCCAGGTCAACAGAAAATGTTACCATAACCAATTGCCAGGTCAGCGGCTACGATGAAGGCACGTTACTCGACGGTACTTACCAGCGCACCGATAATGCAACCTATCATTTTTCACCAACAGGCAGAATAAAATTTGGCACAGAATCCAACGGGGGCTATAAAAACATAACCATCTCCAATTGTGTTTTTGACTACTGCCGTGGGCTTGCTTTGGAGAGTGTTGATGGTGCTTTAATTGAAGATGTAACCATCACCAATATCACCATGAGGGATGTTGTAAACGATCCCATTTTTATACGCCTCGGTGCCCGTATGCGTGGGCCCGCAGGTACACCGGTAGGTTCTATAAAAAGGGTTATTATCAGTAACCTTGTTTCCTATAATTCCAATGGCCATTATGCCTGCACCATTACGGGCATGCCGGGCTATTTTGTAGATGACATTACACTTTCAAATATTAAAATGTACAGCAAGGGCGGAGGAAGCAGGCCTGCAGCAGATACCATTCCTGAAAATATAAAAAACTATCCTGAACCCGGTATGTTTGGCGCCAACCCGGCTTACGGCCTGTTTGTGCGGCATGCAAAAAATATAAAAATTTCAGATGCTGATTTCCATTTTGCAGCGGCAGAAAAACGGCCGGCTTTACGGTTTGATGATGTTGCAGGCTTATACCTTTTTCATGTAACTGCGCAACAACCAGAAAACCTAAAAACGATTGTAACCAATAATGTTACAGATATAACTTTAACCCTAAGCCCTGATCTGCAAAAATAATTTTCAAGGATAATTTATGGGCAACGCTTTGAAGGTGCAAATCCATCAGAAAAGAAAAGGCTTCCTTCAACGGAAACCGTTTTCTTTCAACATTGACAATGCCTAACTAAAAAGGTATTCAACATCGGCTTTGCTTAATGCCTTAACAAAGTTTACATCATCCGAAATAAGTTCACTGGCCAGTTTACGTTTACGTTCCTGCAGTTGTAAAATTTTATCTTCGATGGTATCTATGCAAATCATCCTGTAAGCAAAAATGTTTTTAGTTTGCCCAATACGGTGTGTACGGTCGATGGCCTGTTGCTCCACAGCAGGGTTCCACCATGGGTCTACAATGTATACATAATCTGCAGCGGTTAGGTTTAAGCCCACACCACCTGCTTTCAGCGATATTAAAAATACCCTGCAAACGTCATTGTTTTGAAAATTATCTATTGCCCTTTGGCGTTCGGTAATGCTGGTGCTTCCATCAAAATATTCATAGGCTATTCCCTGCTCGGTAAGCTTTTCCCTTATCAGGCCAAGCATACCCAAAAATTGGGAAAATACCAAAGCTTTGTGCTCCCCGATATTTTCGAAAATTTCCCTGGTTAGTTCTTCCAGCTTAATGGAGTGGTTGGGATATTTTTCTTCTTCGTTTAAAATAGCCGGGCTGTCGCATATCTGCCGCAATTTCATAAGCCCCTGTAAAATGGTTAACTGCGATTTGTCAATCCCCTGTTCATCAATAACACCCATTATTTTATCCCGGTAACTGTTGCGGTAACCATCATAAATTTTACGCTGCTCTTTTTCCATTTCGCAAAAAAGAATGGTTTCTGTTTTTTCGGGAAGGTCCTTGGCTACCTGTTCTTTTGTACGCCTTAAGATAAAAGGGTATAATAATTTTCGCAGGTGATCCTTTGGTTCCTGCTCACCAAATTTATCGATCGGTGTAGCAAACTCATTTCTAAAAAAATCCATACTGCCCAACAGCCCTGGGTTTAAAAAATTCATTTGGGCAAAGATGTCGAACGTATTATTTTGTAAAGGTGTACCGCTCATGCAAAGCCTGTTTTTGGCTATAAGCAAACAAGCTGCTTTGGTAACTTTTGATGATGGGTTTTTGATGGCCTGGCTTTCATCCAACACAATGTAATCATACTTAATTTTCATCAGCGTTTGTATATCACTCCTTAAAGTTCCGTAAGTGGTGATAACAACATTGGCCTTTTGCAAATCCATAAAGTCCCGGGTACGCATGCTGCCATGATGTATAAGCCAGGTAAGCTCAGGCGTAAATTTTTTCAATTCATTTTCCCAGTTATAAATTAACGTTGTGGGGCAAACTACAATGGCTTTTAACGAGCCTGCTGTTGTTTTGTAATGCTGCAGCATGGTTAAGGCCTGCACGGTTTTACCAAGGCCCATATCATCTGCAAGTATGCCGCCCCAGCCAACTTCATTCAGGTAATTAAGCCATTGGTAGCCTGCAGTTTGGTAAGGCCGTAACACCGCCTGTAACTCAACAGGGGCAACCACTTCCGGAATTTGTTTGTATTCCCTCAAGCGTTGAAACTTTTCATCAAGTGCAAAACTCAGTTCCTTTGCATCCCTGTTTTCATACAGCTCATCAATTACACTCATATGGTATTTCGATAGCCGCAGCTTATCGCTTTTACCATCCCCTACCTTAAATAAAAGGGAATATCTTTTAAGCCATTCATCTGGTAAAATACCAAGGGTACCATCGCCAAGCTGAACGAATGATTGCTTTGCTGCCAACGCCTTTTTAATATCAGCGATGCCTACACGCTGCCCCTCAAAATCAATCTCCACTTTTGCATCAAACCAATCTAACCCACTGCTAACATGGATATGTGTTGATGGCCGGGCAGTGTTAAACCTGAAATTACGCAGTGCCTCAAAACCAAATACCGGCACTTTTGCTTCCTTCATTGCATCTACAAATAAAAAGAACCAGTTGTTACGCAAAACATCGGCACCTTTTAAAATTAAACTGTTGCCTTCCTGCGGCTGTATAAATTGTGAGTGCAGGGAAGATAACATATCTGTAAACCTGCGCTCAGCCTCCTTATTGCGGTGAACAATCAATATTTTATCACCATCCGGAATGGTGATGGTTTCTTTATCATTTACTTTAGTCTCAAAACCCTGGTAACTAAAAATGGGTTGAAAAACCAGGTAGTCGCCTTTTTCCTGCAACATCAATTTTACTTCCGGCTCACCACTTTTAATTTCTTTTACCAGTGATTTATCAAACTCAACCTTATACTCTTTGGTTAACGGCATTATGGTCTTTTGCATTTGCTGCGACCAGTTTTCCTTACTCAGTTTTATGTTGCCGTGCTTTATAAATTTTTCTGCCTGCAAAACATCTTCTGCCTTTTGCCACAGGTAAAAAGTGTGGTTGAACAAAAACAAAATACTATTGTCGCACTCGTTATCGGTAACAGGTTGTGCTGCACCGTTAATGTTGAAGCGGCATTGCAGTTCAAAGCTGTCATCTTTGGCCACAATTTTAAACTGGGGCTCAATAAATGTATCGCTAAGGGAAACATCTACCAGGTTATCTGTTTTAAAAGTTTTTTTTGCGGGCAGATAATACACAAACGGATTTTCACGCTGCTCTTCAAAAAGCTTTTTAAGTTTTGGCTGCAGGTATTCCGTAATTAAAAGTTTGGTTTCTTCAGGAAATTCATCACCATCTGTTTGGATAATGTTTTCCCAAATGCCACTAAAGGGCGAATTTCTGTTAAGGTATTTATTTACTTCTGCCGGCTGTAATTTTCTTATCTGCTGTAATAAAATCTTGTCATCTTCATTAAACAACTCTGTGTTTACATATTTGGTAAGATCAAGTTTTTCAATTTTGCCGAGTAGTTTTTTATTGTCTTCGTCAGCATCGCCTTGCACTACATCAATCAAAAAATAAGGGTAGACAGGGGTATTGAAATTGAAAATTATACCGAGTTTTTTAGAGGGCACTTCAATGGTTGCAACCTCTTGCCTGGGCTTTGGTGCTTCATGCATGTAAGATGGCCTTTCAACCGGTGCCACAGCAGCCACTCTTTTTATAGAAGTATCCAGCACTTTTAAAAATGGTTTTCCATCTTTATACACAAACTCAAATTTGCCACTTAGGTCATCGGTTAAACTATAGCCATAAATCTGCAGCAGTTTGTTTTTTTCTTTGTCCCAGTTTCTGATAGAGTCAAAATAATAGGGGCCGTATGCCTGGAACAATTGTAAAAAAAGCATTGTTTTATGTACGCATAGCGGATGGCCCGTTTCATCGCAGCGGCAGGAGGTATCAAAATTGCGTTCGTCGTTTTTTTGTATTACCAGTGGAAAGGTTTGCCCTTCAAAAATAAGTTCAGCCTCCACCCTTTCATTGGCGGAAACAATAATTTTAGCCTTGGTACCCAGCAGGCCCGTTTCTGCTTTTTCATACATTTCGGGAGATGACAAAACACGGATCACCTTTAACTCAATGTTCTTCATTTTGGCAACTGTGTGCAGTTGGTTATACCGGACATCGGCACTGCCAAGAAGGTTTTTATCAATAAGTTCCTGCAGTTTAAAAAGTGCGGCTACTTCATGGCGGCAAATATCGCCTAAGTTGTAGGGGCATCCGCAACGCATGGTAATAGCTTGCGGATCGTTATATTTTTGAATGGCCACCCTGTAAAAAGTGCTGTATGTATCATCTTTAACCCTAAACGCTATACTGTTCATTAACTCATCATGCTCGGCCATTTCAACATAGCCACTTGCATGTATTTTTTTGCCACGGCGTATAACTTCGTCGGAGCCGGTATTGTAAACGTATTTGATAAGGTGCGATAAGGCCATACTATAAATTGCCCTGTTGTTTTCCGGTTGTAATTACACTGAAGGGGTACCGTGTTTTAGGTTTCAGGCAACATACATCATTACGAAAAAAGCAATTTGCAAAAGTAAAGAAAAATGTATTGCCTTGCTTCCTGAAACACAAAGTTTACATTATGTTGCCGCAGAAAAATGTTGCATAGGCGGGCCAACCAAAAGTTTTTATAAAATGCAAAGGGATTTATCAGGGTTCGCCAATAACCAGTTTACCGCCTTTGTAAACACACGGAATATTGGCCACATCTTCCGTAAGGCAATAGCGGATATCTTTTTCCAGCCCAAAATTACTCAGCCGGATATAGTGCGAAGCATGGCTGTTTTTTAAAAAGTTGAACAGGTTTTTTTTGGCGTCGTTATACATGTTTAAGGCCACCTGCGAAGCATCACAGTTAATGTCGAAATGATCTTTAATGCGGTTGATAACGGCCCCGGCAAATAAGGTATCCTCAATGTTCACCCTATCTTTCCATGCGGCACAGCCTAAAATAACATGCTTGTTTTGTTTAACCAGGTGGTCGCACACAGCAGACAGGTTAGGAAACGAACCGGTAATAACTTCTTTGGCACCTTTTTCAAGCGCCATATGCAACAGCTTGGTACCATTTGTTGTGGTAAGTACCAAGGTTTTACCTGCAATAAATTCACGGGGGTATTCAAACGGAGAGTTGCCATGGGCAAGGCCTTCGGCGATATGCCCGTCCCTTTCGCCAGCAGTAATACCTTCAATTTGTTTGCCCAGCCGTATACATTCTGCAACACTATCTACCGGTATAATACATTTGGCACCGTTAAACAAAACAGTGGCAATGGTTGATGTGGCCCTGAGCACATCTATAATAACAACAATGCTGTTGCTTACATTGTACAGGTGTAACAGGGCTGGTGATAAGGCGGTGTGCAGCGAAGGTCTTACAGGGTCCATTCGGTTGGGTTTAGTTTGAAATCACTCTCCACTTTTCTGTTTCGGCGTACTCTTTTATTACTTTGTTTCTTTTAGATAATAAAGTTTCCACGTATTTTTTTAGATAGACTTTATTGAATGCTTTGCCAAGGCTGCCATAGGGACTTTCAAAATCGATGATGTCAATCATGATGGTGCCGTTTTCAACCTGCTTAAAATGATGCTGGTGCTTAAAGCTTGCAAAATCCCCGTGTGTCATTTCATCAACAAAAGAAACAGGCTTATCCATCTGCGTTACTTTAGAAGTAAAACGCCTGGTTTTAAAAAGGTGCTTTGCCTCCCAGGTTACGGTTTCATCTTTACCAATTAAACCACTTGTAACACCTGCAACAGCTTTTTCGTTTGTTTGCGCTGTAGAAATTTTATGCAGGTTTATATTCCGGCTAAGATCGAAAACCCTTTTGGCTGGTGCCTTAATAAATGTGGTAAGATGAATATGCGCCATGGCTGCTTTAAGATGGATGAAGTTAAAACTTTTTTTGTTTGGCTAACCTGCAGGTAACCTGCTAAAACGGATGAACGTAATTATATAAATAGCTGCCCCCAACACTATTTTACATTACGCAAAAGGCATTTTTACAACTTTGGCTTTTAATAAAGTGTTGCGGATGCTGATGTAAATTTCTGAACCAATACCAGCACTGGCACTGCTTACATAGCCGATGCCAATAGCCTTGCCAAGCGAAGGGGATTGTGTGCCGGAAGTAACCTTACCAATGATGGCGCCTTCAAAATCTTTAATAACATAATCATGCCTGGCAATGCCTTTCTCCAGCATTTCAAAACCAACTAATTTTCTTTCAACACCAGTTTGTTTTTGTTTTTCAAAGATATTTTTAGCGGTAAAATCTTTAGTGAATTTTGTAATCCAGCCAAGGCCTGCTTCAAGTGGGGATGTGGTGTCATCAATATCATTTCCGTATAAACAAAAGCCCATTTCTAAACGCAGGGTATCCCTTGCGCCGAGGCCAATTGGCTTAATGCCTTGTACTGCCCCGGCAGTAAAAATGGCGTCCCAAATCTGGCTGGCATCTGTTCCTTTATCTTCAAAGTAAATCTCTACCCCGCCAGCGCCGGTATAGCCGGTGGCGCTGATGAGCACATTATCAACACCGGCAAAAGTGCCTTTTACAAAAGTGTAATATTTTAAATTGAGGATATCCACTGTGGTAAGCTGTTGCAAAATTTTACTGGCGTTTGGCCCTTGTATGGCAAGCAGGCAGGTTTTATCAGA
The DNA here is from genome assembly GCA_965249755.1 of Ferruginibacter sp. Lineage (GTDB taxonomy): Bacteria > Bacteroidota > Bacteroidia > Chitinophagales > Chitinophagaceae > Ferruginibacter. Next base: position 3,172,899 of record CBDFMT010000004.1, on the reverse strand, counting down.
GATGTTGTGTAGTGCGGCGTTGCCGGTATTGTGTTCATTTACCCATGCCCAGTCTTTATCAATATTACCGGCATTAACCACCAGCATATAACTTTCATTTTCTTCCAGGCAGTAAACCAAAAGATCGTCAATAATACCACCTTCATTATTGGGAAAGCAACTGTACTGTGCTTTACCAGCAGTAAGTTTGGAGGCATCGTTGCTGGTTATCCTTTGTATAAGCTCAAGTGCATTGTTGCCTTTTACAATAAACTCACCCATATGGCTTACATCAAACACACCGGCATTAGTACGTACAGTTATATGTTCATCATTAATACCACTATAACTTATGGGCATATTGTAACCGGCAAATGCAGCCATTTTAGCACCAAGCGAAATATGTTTTTCTGTAAAAGGGGTTGTCTTCATGCTGAAAGTATAAAAGTTTGTAAGCCGCAAAAATAGCTTAAACCATTATATAAAAAGCCCCGCTAAAAATAGCAGGGCGTTGTTTGTTTCACTTCAACTCAACTATTGAAACTATATCAGGCCTATGCATGCAAGGGGGCTGTAAGATTGCAACACCCCATTGCCATTTGGCACTATTATTACCTTTTTGGTTACATTTAAATTTTCCAGCTTTTTCCTATTTTCTTCTTCTTTCTTTTTTATTTCGTTTTGTTCTTTAATTAATGAGTCCCGGTATTGCTGTTGTATCTTCTTAAGGTCAACTTTAAGGCTATCAATTTTTTCGGCACTGTTGTACCGGTAACCCCGTGGATTGATGGATTTATTTACATTTTTAGAACTGTCCGTTTCTTCATCGCTGCCATCATCATTGTTCTTTTTGTTGCCATTTTTCCATTCGTCTGCAGGGTTGCCGGTTAAAGTGTACAAGCCATTAGGTTTCATGATATAATCCACATCTTCCTGCCAGCCCCTTTCTTCATCATCAATATCTATATCAAAATCATTGTTGTTCCATGGGCCGTTAAAGTGTACGTTGCCACCCCACCCAACATTTTTATCAATGCGTATTTGTTTGCCGGTTGGCACGTACACAGTTATAATTACATGCTGGTTGCGGAACTTGTCATCCCTGGTAATGTTTATGCCTTTATCCAGGATTAGCAGGGAGTCGCTTTGTACAACATTAAACTTTATCATCCTCGCCAGGGTATCTGCATTTCTGCGGGTGTTGCCATTGGCCATTCTTATCATGGTTACCCTAAAGCTGTCGGTAGGCGATTTCAATATTTTTATGATAACATTACTTACCGGTACTGTATCACCATCCAGGCTTTGAAAAGGCTCAAACCTAAGCCAGTTGTTGCGGTAGAATTTTTTTAAAGGGGCATTGGTAGTCACTTCCAGCTTATTGATGCCGGGTGCGGTTAGCTGCACCACTTCTTCATTAATGCTGCTGGATGACCTGAAATCCTTACTTACAAAGGCGAGCAGGCAGGTGAAGCAAACCCAGCCAATAATCCAAAGGCTTATAAACGTAAACCGGATAGCTTTACGGTTGCTTTTAATTTTTGCAAGCCTGCGGATAACCCAGGTGATGATGCCTATTACCGGCACTGCTATAAAAAATATAAGTGTGCCCCAGGCAAAAAAGTTTTGCCATCCATCTGTAAGTAAAAAATCTTTTAAAGGAAACACCCCGATGGCTGCCACGGCGAAAGCAAACAATGCCACTACAAATGCAAACCCAAAGCAACCTATAATGAAGTAAGCAAAAGCCTTTACTATAAAAACAATTACATCCCCAAGCGACCTGCTGCTGCGCCTTGCCACGCTGCTTACTTCGGCACCCATTGTTTTACCTTTTGCTTCTGCAAAGGCCCTGGCTTCGTGGCCTAATTTTTCTGCCCTTGACTGGACACCTTTCATTTCTTCCACAACTGAATTTTTAATTGAATTAAGATCTACTTTTTCTCCTTTCATTTCCAGCTTTTCTGCTGTGCTGCTGGCTTCTGGTATTACAAGCCATAAAATAATATAGATAAGCAACGCACCAGGACTAAACCCTACCCTTAAAAAATTAGGAAAGTCTAATGGTCCCCAATTGCTCCAGTGAAAAACAAAAGACAAAAATGGAAGCAGGAACAATGCCCTTGGGATCCATGGGCTTATGCCAAAGTAATTGCCAATACCACTGCACACCCCGCCTACTGTTTTCCCGTCAGGGTCACGAAACAATCTTTTTCTTGGTCCGCCAATAACTTTTGTAGCGGTGCTGGGTACGGCTATCCATAAAATAATGTAGGGGATAAGGCCAAAGCCAAGGGATATGGCCAGTACCACAAATATGATCCTGATTATAACCACGTCAATACCAAAGTAATTGGCGAGCCCGGCACAAACACCGCCCAAAAGTTTATCATTTTCATCCCGGTAAAGGCGCCTGCTTTTGCCTGTGTATGCATAAGCGGGTTCTGGCTGTGGGCTTGATTTTGTGCCGCTGGCAGATGCATTGGCCTGGTTGGCACCGGCGTTGTTGTCACCTTCAAATTCTTCTGGCCTGCCCATACTTTTTATGATGGCATTTACATCATCATCTGTAATGCAGGTAACATCTTTTTTTAACCTTTCCTGAAAAAGTTCAGCAATACGGCTTTCGATGTCATTTATTATTTCTTCCTTTCCTTCTTCATTTGCAAAATAGCTGCTAAGGCTGCTGGTGTACTGTTTAAGCAAGTCAAATGCAGATACTTCTATTGGCACTACCTGCCCGTGGAAGTTTATATTTATTACTTGTTTCATGGTTAATTGTATTATGTGTTCGTTAGTTGATGGGCCACCACAAACGGGGCTATATTTTAAGGGTTGTTGAAGTTGGTATTATTGGTATGTTGCTGTTCTGCATCCGACAATGCCTTGACTGCATTGGCAAGTTCGTTCCAGGTAGCTTCAAGGTCCCGGTAAAAAGCATCCCCTTTTTCTGTAAGCGAAAAATACTTTCTTGGCGGCCCGCTGTTACTTTCTACCCACCGGTATGTAAGGAACTCTGCATTTTTTAACCGGGTCAGTAATGGGTAAAGGGTGCCTTCAAAAATATTGAGGTTGGCTTTTCTCATCTTATCAATAATATCAGATGGGTATGCCTCGCCTTGTTTTATCACCGAAAGAATGCAAAACTCTAAAACCCCTTTTCGCATCTGGCTGGCTGTGTTATCAATGTTCATAATTTCAGTTTTTATCTTAAAAAAGGATTTTGAAAACCCGCCGGCAGTATCCGGGTAAAGCCAGCTTTTTTCCTTTGATAAAACAAAGATATAGTTTTAGCAGGTACTATACAACACATAGTACCATTTTATTTTTAGTAGTCGGCAGTCAAATGTATTAGTTTATCAATAAAACCCATTGCTGTATTGGGTTGTAGCCATACGTAGAAAAAAAAATTTAATTTACAGATTTGACGATTGGCAACTTTACAGGGATGAACGGGAACTGGAGGAAGATATCTGCATCATCTAAAAAAAAAAGCTGCCTTTTACGGGACAGCTTTTTAGTGAGGCCATTAAAATTAATTAAGAGATTTCTATCAACCTTGATGCTTTTTGTTTTACTTCTTCTTTTTTGGGAATGGATAAATGCAATACGCCATTTTGATAAATTGCACTGATTTTATCCGCATCCACCACATCTTTAGGCAACGAAAAAGAACGTTGAAACGATTGATAACTAAACTCTTTTAAAGAATATTTACTTCCTTCAGTTTCATCCGGTTGGTATTCTTTTTCAGAGCTGATGGTAAGCAGGTTGCCTTCCAGCTCTACTTTAAAGTCTTTTTTTTCCATGCCGGGAGCGGCCATTTCCACCTGGTAAGCCTCATTGGTTTCCCTAATGTTTACTGTTGGAACGGTAGTATTGGAATTGGAAAAATTCGACTGCCGCCAGTTAAATAAATCCCTGTTTAAAAAGTCATCAAAAAGTGTTGGAAAGGAATTTAGTAGACTTCCGTTTCTTTTTACAATTGTCATAGTTACCTCCTTTTTAAAAGTTGTTTTAGAAATTATTTACAAGAGAAAATTTACAATTTGCATACCATTTGAACCATGAGATGCAATAGCTGAAACCTTGTCAGTATCAGTTTAAAAAAAGTAATCCAGAAGTAATATCTGCTGAAAAAAATACAGTTTACCCTGAAAAATTTGCAGTAATTGATGTGCTATTTAAAAACAGTATATACCAATAAACTCATAAAATAAGCCAGCCCGGTCATATATACCAACTGAATTGCAGGCCATTTCCAGCTACGGGTTTCTCTCTTTACAACTGCCAGTGTGCTCATGCATTGCATGGCAAGCACATAAAAAACCAGCAGCGATAAACCGGTTGCAAGGTTATATACTTTGGTGCCATCCGGCCGACGGGCCGCATTCATTTTTTGTTTTAAAGTACTGCTGTTATCGGCGGCATCTTCGCCTACACTGTACAAGGTTGCCATGGTGCCTACAAATACTTCCCTCGCAGCAAACGAAGTAATAAGGGCAATGCCAATTTTCCAATCGTAGCCCAGGGGGCGTATGGCCGGTTCAATAACTTTACCGAGGGAGCCTGCAAAAGAATTTTGCAGCAATGCGGTTTTACGTTCTTTATTTAATTCCGCTTCTTTATCAGGATTTTCTTTTACCAACTGGTTATATTTTGCAGTAACAGCGGCCATGTTTTTAGCAGGCCCGTAGGTGCTTAACATCCACAGCAAAAGGCTTATCACCATAATAACTTTTCCGGCATCAAACACAAATATTTTTGCTTTCTCCACCATCGTGGTCAAAGCGTTTTTCCACCTTGGTGCCCGGTACACCGGCAACTCCAAAATAAAAAAACTTTTTTCTCTTATGTTGATGAACCACTTCATTACATAAGAAACAATTAATGCCATAACAGTGCCCAACAGGTAAAGGCACATCATAACAAGCCCTTGTAAACTTAAAAAACCAAAGTATAATTTAGAAGGGATAACCAGTGCAATTAAAATGGTGTACACCGGCAACCTGGCACTGCAACTCATTAACGGCGTAACCATAATGGTTAGTAAACGTTCCTTTCTGTTTTCAATATTCCGGGCACTCATAATGGCGGGCACGGCGCAAGCAAGCCCACTGATCATTGGCATAACACTCTTGCCGTTAAGGCCAACTTTACGCATTAATTTGTCGGTTAAAAAACTAATGCGTGCCATGTAACCGGTATCTTCCAGCAGGGTAATAAGGCCAAACAAAATCATTATCTGCGGTATAAAAACCATAATGCCGCTAAGGCCGGCCAATACCCCGTTTACCAGCACATCGCTAAACCAGTTATCCGGCAAGCTGCCGCTGAGTACGCCACTCAGTTTTCCAAATATCCATTCAATGGCATCCATGGGATATTGGGCTACCCAAAAAACACATTGAAACAATAAAAACAATACTGCCAGTAAAATGATATACCCCCACTTTCTGTCAAGTAAAATATTATCCAGCTTTTCGGTAAAGAGTGCTTTTTTTAATGGGTCACTTTCCACCACGGTTTGCTGCATCACGTGTTTGATGCGTCCATAGCGCTGCATAATTTCTTCTGCCTGTGTACGGGTGGGGTTAAATTTATTATCTGCTTCTATCAATGCAATTTTTTCCTGTGCCCCTTCGCCCAACTTAAAATGCCCATGGTTAATAAGGTAATGCAAAGCCGTATAATCACTAATGGATGCAAACAATTGTTTTACATTGCCAACAGCAGTTTCAGCAAGGGCAGCGTTATTGATAAACTCCCTCGGCAGCGCACCTTCGGCGCCGGCAGTTTGGTCAATTATCTTTTTAAGTTGTGGTATTCCTTTTCCTTTTCTGGGGTTAATGCTTACAACCGGCACACCCAGCTCCCTCTCTAAACCGGGGATGTCTATCTGCGTTCCTTTTCTGCCCGCCAGGTCCATCATGCTTAAAGCGAGTACCACCGGTACTTTCAGGTCTATAATTTGGGAACAGAACAACAGGTTGCGTTTAAGGCTACTAGCATCGGCCACCATTAAAACCATATCGGGTTTTATATCCGTATCCTGTTTTAAAAGCACTTTATAGGCCACCCATTCATCAGCCCTTTTGGGGTAAAGGCTGTAGGTGCCGGGCAAGTCGATAATGGTGGCAGAAAGGGTTTCAGAAATAATACAGTTGCCTGTTTTTTTATCAACTGTAACCCCGGGAAAATTGCCCACCTTTTGGTTAAGGCCGGTTAAAACATTAAATAAAGAACTTTTACCACTGTTGGGGTTACCGACTAAAGCTATGTTGATATTTTTTTTCAAAATTGTTGGTGGCAAAAGTAACCTCAAGCGTTAGCTTATTGTTACGAATTTGGAAAGAAGGCAGCTCGCTGCACCAATAATGGGCAAGGTTGGTTTCAGGCATTTGCAACCGATGTGTTTGCTAACAATAAATTATATCAAAGCTTTAGTTCAAAAGCAGTTGTGTTAATTATCTTTACCCATTATAACCAACTCTATTTATGAAACCGGTTTTCTTTACACTATTGTTTGCATCCCAGCTAACGGTTGCCCAAAAAATAAAAAAAGCCGATAAGGTTATTATAGCTGCGTTGCAGGAAGAAATAAGCTCCCTAGCCGATGATAAAATGGAAGGTAGAAGGACCGGTACAGCAGGTGAAAAAATGGCCTCGGATTATTTGGTAACAGCATTTACAAAAGCAGGCCTTGCACCTAAAGGCGATAACGGTACTTACCTGCAGGCGTTTGAAGTAAATGATGGAAAGATGGTTAGCAAAGCATCCCACCTTATCATCAATGGAAACGACCTCTTGCTGGAAAAAGATTATTTCCCTCTGCCATGCAGCAGCAACGGCGCCTTAACAACGGTTGCCGCCGTGGCCTTGCAGGAAAATGGAACGCCCTGGTTTTACGACGTTAAAGATATATTGGAAGCAGCGCAGGCCAACCCACACTTTGATTTAACAGAAGCCATAAAAACCAAGGCCAGCAATGCAGCCAAAAAGAAGGCCACTGCTTTTATCGTTTACAATTCATCTTTGATAAACGATCAACTGCAATTTGAGCCGAAGGCAAAATCGGAAGCGGTTGCTATACCCGTAATTTTTATTACCAAAGCTGCAAAAAGTAAGTTTTTAAAAGACGAAACTGCTATGCTTGATATGCAGTTAAAAATTGAAATAGCAGATAAAAAAAGATATGGCCATAACGTAATTGGTTACACGGATAATAATGCAGCCAACACGGTCATCATTGGCGCACATTATGATCATTTGGGTTATGGCGAAGACCATAATTCTTTATACACCGGCACTACCCCGTTAGTGCACAATGGTGCAGATGACAATGCCAGTGGCACCGCAGCTTTAATTGAACTGGCCAAATTATTAAAGGCATCCAAATTAAAAAATAACAACTATCTCTTTATTTCTTTTTCAGGAGAAGAGCTTGGGTTGTTTGGTTCAAAATATTTTACTGAGCATCCGACAATAGACTTAGCCAAAGCCAATTACATGATTAACGCAGATATGGTTGGCCGGTTAAACGACAGCACACATGGATTAAATATTGGTGGTTATGGTACATCGCCGGCGTGGGGCGAAACACTAAAAACCGAAGACAAATTTTTTAAAATTAAGTTTGATAGCAGCGGTACCGGTCCAAGCGACCACACTTCTTTCTACAGAAAGGATATACCGGTATTATTTTTCTTTACGGGCATCCACAGCGACTATCATAAACCTACAGACGATGCGGATAAAATAAATTATACCGGCGAGTGGATGGTGATAAAATACATCTACAAAGTGGTGGAAGAAATGAACAAGAAAGGTAAACTTGCTTTCACCAAAACAAGAGAAACGATATTGGGCACTAAAACAAATTTTAAGGTTACCCTTGGCATAATGCCTGATTATACTTTTAGCGGAATTGGTGTTAGGGCAGATGGGATAAGCGATGGAAAAATTGCCCAGCGTGCAGGTATAAAAGCTGGCGATGTAATTATTCAGCTTGGCGATTATAGATTTACAGATGTGCAAACCTACATGGAAACGCTGGCCAAATTCAATAAGGGTGATGCTACCAAAGTAAAAGTTAAACGGGGCACACAGGAGCTGGTTTTCGATATCGTTTTTTAAAATGGCTGCTGGCCGTAAAAATAAATTAATGAATAAACTATCCCGTCAATGAAATTGAAAGTTGATAATGAAGCACTGGCAAGGGATTTTTTTGAAGATTCAATTTTGCTGGGTATTGTAGCGCCTGTAAAAGATTATTTGCTGTGCTGGCAGTTAAACCAAATCCTCGGTTTCGATTTCAGGATCAACAATGATTTTGAGATACAGCTTTCTAAAAAAGAAAGAAAATATTTCTTCTCCATTTATGAATATGCAGTGCCTGCAGCCTGCCTTAAACATTATTTATACAACAACCAGTTTGACGGGGAATACCTGTTACCAGAATTTAAGCACCTCGATTTTTTATGGTTAATGAAAGGCGAGTATGTAAGCAAGGAAGAGGTAAGTACTCTGGTAAACTACATAAAATCCCTGCCGGGTGTGCAACTGGTAAATGAAATGACAAACGAAAAAATTAAACATAAACAGCACCTTATTTTTTAAAGGGTGCAAACAACTTTACATTTAATTTTTACATCATCATCAACTAAAATATATGTGGGAAGAAAAGGACAACACACTCTATAAAAAGTTTGAGTTTAAAAACTTTTCAGAAGCCTTTGGCTTTATGGCAAGGGTTGCATTAGCGTCAGAAAAAATGGACCATCACCCGTTATGGACAAACGTGTACAACAAGGTTGAAATTTGGTTAAGCACCCATGATGCCGGTGATATTGTAACCGGTAAAGACAGGATGCTTTCTGCAAAAATAGACGCACTGGTATAATGCCATTGCTTTCATTAACCAATAATAAATTGGATGGTCCATGGCATAAAAAAGCCTGGCCATCACCTGCTTATACGCCTGCAAACATCAGCTAACTTTATAACTGGTATAAAAAAACGCTATGCACTTTAATAGAAACAACAGCTCCGGAGCGGACCTTTTGAACTTATATAAAAACCTTTTGCTTCCCCGGATGATTGAAGAAAAAATGCTGTTGTTGCTGCGGCAGGGCAAAATATCAAAATGGTTTAGCGGCATAGGCCAGGAAGCTATTTCAGTTGGTGTTACCATGGCATTGCAAAACGAAGACTGGATCATGCCCCTGCACCGCAACCTTGGTGTTTTTACATCAAGAAAAATGCCGCTGCATAAATTATTTAAACAATGGCAGGGCAGCAAAGATGGGTACAGTAAAGGCAGGGAAAGAAGTTTTCACTTTGGCAGTAAGGAGCATCATATCTGTGGTATGATATCCCATCTTGGCCCACAAATGGCGATTGCTGACGGGGTGGCACTTGCGTATAAATTAGGTAAACAAAATAATGTTTCCGTTGCCTTTACCGGTGATGGCGGCACGAGTGAAGGGGATTTTCATGAAGCGTTAAATGTTGCAGCGGTGTGGGACTTGCCGGCCATTTTTATAATCGAAAATAACGGTTACGGTTTAAGCACACCCACCAACGAACAATACCGCTGCTTTAGCCTTGTGGAAAGGGCCCGTGGGTACGGCATGGAGGGTATTCAGATTGATGGCAATAATATTTTGGAAGTGTACGATACCATAAAAGGCATACGGGAATATTGCATAAAAAACCAAAAACCTTACCTGGTGGAGTGCATCACGTTCAGGATGCGTGGGCATGAAGAAGCCAGTGGTACCAAATATGTTCCCCCGCATTTATTTGACCTGTGGCAAAAGAAAGACCCGGTTAAAAACTACGAAACTTTTTTATTGGAACAGGGCATATTGACCGACGACAGTAAAACAAATATCCAGGAAGAAATAAAAAATTATATAGATACAGAGTTGGAAGCAGCCTACAATTCCCCGGTAATGGTACCGGATACGGAGGAGGAGTTGGCAGACATTTATGCGCCATCAAAACAGCAACATATTACCAAAGGCATATTGCAAGGGCAGGGTACTGAAAAGCGCTTTATTGATGGAATTAAAGATGGCCTTTGGGTATGCATGCAACAACAGGAAAACCTGGTTTTAATGGGACAGGACATTGCTGAGTACGGCGGCGCCTTTAAAATAACAGAAGGTTTTGCAGCAGCTTTTGGCAAGCATAGGGTACGCAATACGCCTATTTGTGAAAGCGCTATAATTGGTGCTGGCCTGGGTTTAAGCATGCAGGGCTACAAGGCAGTAATAGAAATGCAGTTTGCAGATTTTATTACCGTGGGCTTTAACCAGGTTATAAACAACCTTGCAAAAATTTATTACCGTTGGGGGCAAAATGCAGATGTGGTTATACGGATGCCAACAGGTGGCGGCGTTGGCGCAGGGCCTTTTCACAGCCAAAGTAATGAGGCCTGGTTTACACATACACCTGGATTAAAAGTTGTTTATCCATCAACGCCTGCCGATGCCAAAGGCTTGATGATAGCGGCGATAAATGACCCTAACCCTGTTTTATTTTTTGAGCACAAAGCATTGTACAGAAGTATAACCGGACAGGTTCCTGATGCTTATTTTGAAGTAGCAATTGGCAAAGCAAGATTGGTGCAAACTGGCAGCGACATCAGTATTATTACTTACGGTGCCGGTGTGCATTGGGCGATGCAATATGCCAAAGACCATCAGGATATTTCGATGTATATACTCGACCTGCGTTCGTTATTGCCATTGGATTATGCTGCCATTGAAGAAGCGGTTAGCAGCACAGGTAAAGTACTGTTGCTTCATGAAGATACGTTAACAGGGGGCATTGGTGGCGAAATTGCCGCATGGATTGCTGAACATTGTTTTGAAAAACTGGATGCACCTGTAATGCGTTGCGCAAGCCTTGACAGCCCGATACCTTTTAATATAGACCTTGAAAAAAACTTTATGGCCCACAGCCGCTTGCATGGGTATGTTGAAAAGCTAGTGAATTATTGAGGAGAATAACGGTACTTAAAAACTCAGATCAAGGTTTAAACTTAATCATCCTTACCGGCTTTATCGCCCACAAACCAATGTTCCTTATCCCTGAACAATACATTAAAAGTGGTTAACGAGCCATAGCACCGGGTAATATATTGCTGCATGTTTACCTTATCCTCATCACCCAATTTTTTATTACTGTTGATGTTTTGCTCCAGCACCCTGAGCCTGTCACGCAGCATCACCACTTTATGAAAAAAATCTGTTACAGGAATTTCTTTAGGCTTTAAGTTTTTATCTGCAGGTTGCAGCAGCAAAGTACCGCCAATCCATTTTTCGCCCAGCGGTACAATTTCAGTAACATTGCCCCATAGCCTTAAAATTTTTAGAAGGGAGCGTTCTGTTTCAGAAACCGTCTCAATTTCAACCGTTGTATTTTCCGGGATTATTTCATCCAGGTGTGTATCTGTTTTGTCAATTTCTTTAGTGCCATGATTGATAAAAGAAATAAGGTACGTAGCATACCGTACACCTATAATAACGCCGGGCCCATATTGGGTGTGCTGTAACCTTGTGCCAATGCCTAATGTTGTTTGTTCCATAAAATGATTTATAAACAGATAAACGATATTTAAGGACCTTCTTTTTTTGCCGGGGCACCAATCAATTCGCTTCTGAATTGGTAAGAAGAATTTAAAATGTATTGATAAAAAACTGCGGTGGAACTGCTTTGGACAAACGCAAAATCAGGCCGGTACTTTACCATGAAAGTGTCCAGGTTGCTGCCTTCCAGATGGGTTATTCTTTTTACCAGCGGTTTATTAAAACGATAAGTCACATAATGCTCCTGCTCCTGGTCAAGCAGCCGGGTTTGCATATGTTTTAACTGCTTGTTCCTTCTAAACCTGAAGATATTAATAAACTCATCCAAATCTAAACCAGGCGTACCGGAATAACCAGAACTTGTGGTTTGGATACCCGGCCTTTGGTAGCCAAAAATCTTTTTATATTCTTCCCTGTTTGCAATAGAATCTTCTTTATAACTTTTACTAAAAACACGTACTTCTTTCAGCATCTTAAATTTTTCGTTCACCTTAACGTGCAGCGAAATATCAAAGCTTCCGATGTTTTCAATTTGCTTAACCGCAAATTTGGGGGTGGGTTTGTTCAGGTATACAAAAGTAAGGGAGTCATTATCGGTGGCTGCAATATCATAATGCCCCAGGGAATCTGTGGCCGTAAACTTGCCACCTGTGCTTTTTACCGTAACCCCTTTAACAGGTATTACCCGGCTGGAATCATACACGGTACCGCTAATGGTAAGCTGGCCTAAAGCGTTGCCGGCAGTGGCTATCAACAAAAGCAGTAAACAATAATGTTTAAAAAATTGGTACAAGTTAATCAGTTTGTGAGCCGCAATATTACGGTATGTGGTGGTAAGTTTTGCCAACGTGTATTGGTTTAACTGCGATTTTGCAAGTTGAGGGTTTTTTCAATAACGGGGGCATAATGCAGGTGTTCAAGCCCGTGGATTTTTTCGGCAAGCGAAGCTGCAGTATCGGCCAAAGTAACCGGGCACGTGGCCTGAAAGATAATATTGCCATGGTCGTACAATTCATCTACGTAATGAATAGTAATACCACTTTGGTCATCACCCGATTTTACAACGGCATCATGCACATGGTTTCCGTACATCCCTTTTCCACCATACTTTGGAAGTAACGCCGGGTGGATATTCACGATTTTATCCGGAAAAGCTTTGATAAGCGAAGACGGCACTTTCCATAAAAAACCTGCAAGCACTATAAAACCGATACCCCGTTTTGAAAGCTCTTGTATATAAGTATCGGTTTCAAAGAACAGCGTTTTTTCTATCAGCATGGTTTCTATACCCTGTTCATGGGCAATTGTTTAAAACACCTGCGCCGGGCTTATTGCAAACCACCAATACCACCTTTGCCCTTTTTTTTCCGGTATTAAAAAACTCAATTATTTTTTTTGCGTTGCTGCCTGCCCCGCTTGCAAACACTGCTATCTTAATTATACCGGCAGTATTGTTCCCCGAAATTGTATTGCCCATTTTTGTAAGGTATTTTTTAAAGAATAAAAACTGGCCCATTGGTATGCTGATCAAGAGCACACACATGGGCCATAAAATGGTTAGTATAATTATGTAACACACAACCCATAAAAATCCTTTTTCGATGGAAGTAATTAGTAAAATGCGCCTTGCTGCATAGCCACATAAACTGCCCCCCAACGCAAAAGTGCAAAGTACCAATACCATGGTAAGGCTGTTAACTTTCCAGCGTTGCTGCAATCTTTTTAGCATGTAGCAAAAATCAATTAAAATATTGTGAATTGCTTTGACAGGGCAAAAAAATTATGATTAAAATTCTGTTTACACAAACGTGACAAATAGAATAAATCAACTATAACAATCGGCTGAAAATCAAGCTGGATAAGGGAAAATTTTTTTTAACAATGTTGATATTATGTGGACATACTGACTTATTTTTGCACGGCGGGATGATATTTTTCGATAAAAGGCCCCCGTTTTTAATTGTATGAGTCGCTATAGAAAAATCATTACCAGAATCTTCGCAAGTATTAGCTTCATAATTTTACTTTTATTATCAAATCAAATTTTGGCGGCAGATGGAGAGGCTTTATTTAAGGCCAATTGTGCCAACTGCCACAAACCTTTGGAAGATTACACCGGTCCAAAATTACAAGGTGCCAGGGCAAGGGAACCCAACCCTGAGTGGGCTTACAAGTGGGTAAATAATGTAAACGCAATGCTGGAATCAGACCCTTACGCAAAAGGCCTTTTAGCTAAGCATGGTTCCCGGATGACGCAGTTCAATCTGCCGAAAGAAGACATTAAAGCAATATTAGATTACGCCGATGCATATACAGCCCCGGCGGCAACGCAAACACCAGGTGGCGGTAACGCTGCAGGTGCAGAAGATAACTCCCTTCTCTTTGGCGTACTTACCCTTATCCTCGCCATTATTGCACTTATATTATTACAGGTAAACAGCAGCCTTCGTAAATTATCCGAAGAAAAAGATGGTGTGCTACGTTCAGAGCCGGTTCCATTTTACCGCAACAAAACGTATATCATGATTGGCATTCTGGTGGTTTTTTGCCTCGGCGGATATATGACCATTAATGCTGCAATAGGGTTGGGCAGGATGAAAAATTATCAGCCCGAACAACCAATTTATTATTCCCATAAAGTACACGCCGGAACTAACCAAATCAGTTGCCTCTATTGCCATGGCGGTTCTCAGGATAGCAAGCATGCAAACATACCCTCAGTTAATGTTTGTATGAACTGCCATATGGCCATTAAAGAATATAAAGGGGATGCTATTTTTAAAGAAGATGGTAAGCAGGTAAACGGTACTGCTGAAATTCAAAAGTTATATAAATATGCAGGCTGGAACCCGGAGGCAAAAAAGTTTGATAAACCAGGCCAGCCTATTGAATGGGTTAAGATACATAACCTTCCGGACCACGTTTATTTCAACCATAGCCAGCACGTAAAAGTAGGTAAGCAGCAATGCCAAACCTGCCATGGACCGATACAGGAAATGCCCGAAGTACACCAGTTTGCAGACTTAAGCATGGGTTGGTGCATTAACTGCCACAGGGAAAGCAAAGTAAATTTTTATAATAAAGAATCTGGCGAAGGAAACCGTTTCTACAGCATTTACGAGAAGTTCCATAAAGACCTTAAAGATGGCAAAATGGATAGCGTAACAGTAGAAAAAATTGGTGGAACAGAATGCCAGAAATGCCACTATTAAAACAAATTCACTAATAGCTGATCCGATAAATGCTGATGGGTTTACCAGGTTGCAGGCTTCATCAAAATCATTCAGACCAGCAGATTAGGACATTCGCAAATCAGCACATTATTTAGATAGATTATGAGTAATAAAAAGTACTGGCAAAATTTTGGGGAGTTAAACGAATCAGAGGCGTATAAAAAAGCTGCGAAAGATGAATTTAAAGAAGAGCTTTTGCCATTGGCAGATTTAGATGATGGGCTTTTAAATGCAAAAACCCCCCGCAGGGATTTTCTTAAATATCTTGGTTTTAGTACTGCCGCCGCAACCCTTGCTGCAAGTTGCGAAATGCCTGTACGCAAGGCGGTACCTTACCTTAAAAAACCAGACGATCTTATACCCGGTGTTGCCAATTATTATGCATCAACCTATGTAAATGAAGGCGATGTTACACCGGTAATTGTAAAGCAAAGAGATGGGCGCCCGATCAAAATTGAAGGAAACGAAGCATCAGCTATAACAAATGGTGGAACAAGTGCACAGGTACAAGCTTCCGTATTGGATTTATATGATACCACCCGTTTAAGATACCCCATGCAATCGGATGGCAAGGATTTTAAGGAAGTAACTTCTTTTGATGCATTCGATAAACTGGTGGCAACTGCAATGGGTGGGGCCGCAGGCAAACCTGTAGTGTTACTTACCTCCACCATTACATCACCAACTACAAAGCAAGTTATTGCTGAATTTTTAGCCAAAAATCCTGCAGGCAGTCGCCACGTGCAATACGATGCGGTGAGCTACAGTGGGATGATTTTAGCAAATGAAGCATGCTACGGCAAGCGTGCAATACCATCCTATCATTTCGAAAACGCTAGGGTGATAGTGAGCCTTGCGGCAGATTTTTTGGGAACCTGGTTAAGCCCTGTTGAGTTTGCGGCACAATATTCCAAAACAAGAAAGCTAAAAGGCGAAAGGCCTGAAATGAGCCGTCACATTCAGTTTGAAGGTTCGTTAAGTTTAACCGGCAGTAATGCAGATGACCGGTATATCCATAAACCGTCACAAACTGCCGCCGTTGCCCTTGCCTTACTTGCGAAGCTTGGTGGTGCAGTTACGGCCCCTGCCATTACAGATGCTGCTTTAAATAAAGGCATTGAAACTGCAGCCGCTGCCTTAAATACCAACAAAGGTGCTGGCCTTGTGGTAAGTGGCAGTAACGATGTTAATATCCAAATAATAATAAACGCCATTAATGAAGCTATCGGGGCTAATGGCAAAACCATTAACTGGGCAACCACATCCAATTACCGCCAGGGCGTTGATGCGGATATGGTAAAGCTGGTTGATGATATGAATGCAGGTGCCATCGGTGCCCTGCTTGTTTACGAAACCAACCCTGCATATACTTATTACGATAGCAAAAAATTTACAGGTGCATTAAAAAAAGTGCCGGTAACAGTTTCCTTCAATGGTACAATGAATGAAACTACAGAGCTGTGTAAGTTTAGCCTGCCTGCCCATCACTGGCTCGAAAGCTGGGGTGATGCAGAGCCTAAATCTGGCCACATATATATGCAGCAGCCGGTTATTTACCCATTATTTAAAACCAGGGCTTTTGAAACTTCTTTATTAAAGTGGAGCGGCAATGCTGTTGGCGATTATGAAACCTATTTTAAAAACTACTGGACAACTAAAGCAGGTTCTGTAGATGGTTATGATAAAATGTTACAGGAAGGCCTGGTGCAGCCGGCTGAAACAGCAGCGGCAGGGGCCACTTTCAGTAATGCGGCCGTAGCAGGTGCAGCAACGAAAGCAGCAGAAACAAAAGCGGGAAATTACGAGCTGGTGATTTATCAAAAAGTTTCTGTAGGTACCGGCAAACAGGCTAACAACCCATGGCTGCAGGAAACACCTGACCCCATTAGTAAAGTAACCTGGGACAATTATGCAATTATGTGCCCTGCACTGGCGAAAGCTATACTGGGCCTTGATATTATCGGTAGCCAGCACCAGGGTGATGGATATGAAGTACATCCTGAAAAGCCAACGGTAAAAGTTACTGCAAATGGAAAATCAATGGAATTACCGGTATTGATTTTACCAGGTATCCATCCAAATGTTATAGCGGTTGCCGTAGGTTACGGAAGACAAAGTGCCGATAAAAATAAAACTATTGATAATATAGGAAGATCAGCATACCAGGCAGGCTTTAATGCTTACCCGTTTGTTGGTTTTGATGGTACTGGTTTCAGTTATTCATCAGCAGTAAACATTGAGAAAACAGGCAACACTTATCCTTTAGGCCAAACACAGGTACACGGCTCATCCGAAAGCAGGCCGGTTATTTATGAGGCAAGCCTTTCTAACTTTATTGCTGAGCCAGAAAGGGTATTGGAAGAAGCCAATGATGAAAGAAAAAAACTGATCCCATTTGGTGGACAGGAGTATGAGAAAGATGCAACCATCTACCCTAAATACGACAGGCCTGGAATTAAATGGGGAATGAGTATTGACCTTAGCACATGTATTGGTTGCAGTGCTTGCGTAGTAGCATGTACTGCCGAAAACAATGTGAGTGTGGTTGGTAAAACCCAGGTGATGAAGGCGCATGAAATGCATTGGTTAAGGATTGACCGTTATTTTACCGGTGATATGAATAACCCTGACGTGGTGTTTCAGCCGATGTTATGTCAGCACTGTGACAACGCCCCATGCGAAAACGTTTGTCCGGTTGCAGCAACCAACCACAGTAGCGAAGGGTTAAATCAAATGACTTACAACCGTTGTATCGGAACAAGGTATTGTGCCAACAACTGTCCTTTTAAAGTCCGCCGTTTTAACTGGCTTGATTTTACAGGTGCAGATAGTTTTCCGGATAACCAGCAACCTTTAATTGGCGGAGATCTTAATGAGGTTACCGTACAAATGAATGATGATTTAACAAGAATGGTACTTAACCCAGATGTTACCGTTCGCTCAAGAGGGGTAATTGAAAAATGTTCCTTCTGTGTACAGCGTTTACAGGATAGTAAACTGGTGGCCAAGAAAGCAGAAGACCCATCTTTGGTAAGAAATGTAAAAACCGCCTGTATGCAGGCCTGTCCCACACATGCAATTAGTTTTGGTAACGTTAACGATAAAGAAAGTGACGTGTATAAAACAAGGTTTATAGATGATAAGCACAGGAATTTTTATGTGCTGGACCAACTGCACGTTTTACCTAATGTGAGTTACCTGGCTAAAATTAAAAATTCAGACAGGCATGTAACCAATGAAAAGGAAAATGGCGAGGCCCCCGTGGAAGGTGCAAAAAAGGAAGATAAAGAACATGCCTGATCAAAATAAATAACCAATCAGCTAATTGCTAAAGTGTAAAAGCAAAAAGATATATGTCATTATTAAAGTACGAATCACAAATCAGGGAGCCGCTGGTAGATGGCAATAAAAACTATCACCAGGTAACAGAAGACATTATCCGCCCCATTGAAATGAAGCCGACCCGTTTGTGGTATATCGGTTTCTACATCAGTGTGGCATTGCTGTTATTTGGTGTGTACAGCATCTACAGGGAGGTAACATATGGTATTGGCCAATGGAACCTTAATAAAACAATTGGCTGGGGTTGGGATATTACCAACTTCGTGTGGTGGGTAGGTATCGGCCATGCTGGTACGCTTATTTCTGCTATCCTTTTATTATTCCGCCAGGGATGGCGTACAGGTGTGAACAGGGCTGCGGAAGCAATGACAATTTTCGCTGTAATGTGTGCCGGTCAGTTTCCGATATGGCATATGGGCCGTGTATGGCTGGCTTTTTTCATTATGCCTTATCCAAACAGCAGGGGGCCTTTATGGGTTAACTTTAACTCACCCCTTTTATGGGATGTGTTTGCCATCTCTACTTATTTCACCGTTTCCCTTTTATTCTGGTACTCAGGTTTGTTGCCTGATTTGGCCACAGTAAGGGACAGGGCAAAAACAAAATTGCGCAAGTTATTATATGGTGTTGCAGCATTCGGTTGGTCTGGCAGCACTAAACACTGGCAGAGGCACGAAAGCCTTTCGCTGGTATTGGCAGGTTTAAGTACACCACTGGTGCTTTCTGTACATACCATTGTATCGTTCGACTTTGCGACATCTGTTATCCCCGGATGGCATACCACTATTTTTCCACCCTACTTTGTTGCCGGTGCGGTATTCAGTGGTTTTGCCATGGTGCAAACCTTAATGATTATTTTAAGAAAAGTTTTTGTGCTGGAAGAATACATTACCCTTGGCCATATTGAAGCCATGAATAAGGTTATTGTTTTAACCGGTTCTATTGTTGGTATAGCCTACATTACAGAATTGTTTATTGCCTGGTATGGTCAAAATCCATACGAGTGGTATGCGTTCAGCCAGAACAGGGCGAACCTGTTCAGCCCTTATGGATGGAGTTATTACCTGATGATGTTCTGCAACGTGGTATCGCCCCAAATGTTTTGGTTTAAAAAGTTAAGAAGAAATATCGGGTTTACTTTTTTCATGAGCATTATTGTAAACATCGGTATGTGGTATGAGCGCTTTGTAATTATAGTAACATCTACTTACAGGGATTATTTGCCTTCATCCTGGAGTACTTATTATACGCCCTCTATTTATGAGATTGGTTTTTATCTGGGCACATTCGGGTTGTTCTTTACCTGCTTTTTTCTCTTTGCAAAATACTTTCCTGTTATTGCGGTGGCAGAAATTAAAAGTGTACTAAAAACTTCAGGCGAAAATTATAAAATGAAGATGACCGATCTTGAAAGATCTGATTCTGAAAAGTTTTATGTAGAAGAAGTAGAGCATGCCCATTAAAAAGATAATTGATCATTTATAATTGATAAATAACATGGCTGGAGGAATAAAAAAATTTGTAGTTGGATGTTTTGATGATGAGGCCGTCCTGTTTCCGGCGGTGAAAAACGTTCGCCGGGCAGGCTATAAAATTCATGATGTTTATACACCGTTTCCTGTTCATGGCCTGGACCATGCATTGGGTTTAAGGGAAACAAGTTTACACACGGCCGGTTTCATTTATGGTGTAACGGGTACTACCACGGCACTGGCATGTATTAGCTGGATATTTACAAAAGACTGGCCGTTAAATATAGGCGGCAAGCCGCACTTTGCGCTGCCTGCATGGATACCTATTACGTTTGAGTTAACCGTGTTATTTGCAGCGGTAGGTATGGTGCTTACTTTTTGCTATTTATGCCAGCTATCTCCATTTGTAAAAAAACACCACTTTCATTTAAGGGCAACCGATGATCTTTTTGTGATGGTGATAGAATGTACGGATAAAACTAACGACGTTCAGGTACAGGCTTTTCTGGAAAATGCAGGGGCAAAAGAAGTTAACGTTCAGTTTGCAGAAATAGGATGGTGGTTAGGCCGGTACGATAAAGAGCAAAAATTATACAGGGAGCTTGAAAAAGGTTATTAGTACTTGCACCCGTTTATATGATTTATAGAAATATTGAAATGAAAAGAAACAAAATTATAATTGGTTTAGCTGTGGTACTTGCAGGGGCTGCTTTAACCACAGGTTGCGATAGTAAGCGCCAGCCAGGTAAAATATACATGCCTGATATGGCTTACAGCCGTGCCCTGGAAACCTATGCACCTTTAAACGACACTGTTTTTACAGACAATACCAACCATCCCGGGCACGAGATATTTTACAACAGGCGCCCGGTAGATGGTACCATACAAATTGGAGAATTATTTCCTTACACGGTACCAAACGACAGCAACGGATATAAGCTGAGTGCTGAAGTAAAAAACCCCTTGCCTGCATTAAATAAAGTTGATAGTGCTGAGGCTTCAAGGCTTTTTAATATCAATTGTGCCATATGCCATGGTGCAGAAGGTAAAGCAAATGGCCCGTTGGCTACCTCTGGTAAAATTGGCGGTGTGGCAAACTTAACCACTGATGCTTATATTAAAATGGCTGACGGAACAATGTTTCATTCCATCAACTATGGTAAAAATAATATGGGCAGTTATGCTTCGCAGTTAAGCAGAAAGCAGCGTTGGATGATTGTTCACTACATCAGGTCGTTGCAGCCAAAACCTGCTGCTGCGGGAGCAGATTCTTCTGCAACGGCTAAAGCACCAGCTTCTGCAAAAGACAGTACAACAACAAAAAAGGGATAAAAAGAACTCACTCAAAATAAGATTAGATGAACCAGTCGTTTCAATTACCAGGCAGTTATAAAAAGTGGACAATGGGGCTTATAATTGTTGGTGCCATTGCTTTACTGTATGGCTTTATTATGTTTCATCCGTTTGAGCATGCTGGTCATGGACAAAATATTAATGGTACAAGGTTTTGGGCAGTATTGTTGCAAAACTGTGTTTTTTGGTTATTGATTGTAAATGCTTCCATGTTTTTTATTGGTGTTACAACCCTCGCAATGGGCGGATGGCAGGTAGCATTAAGGCGGGTACCTGAAGCGATATCCAGCGTGGTGCCGGTTTTAGGTGTTATTGCATTTTTAATTTTAATGGTTATTGTTTGGGGCGGCCACGATGATATCTATCCTTGGGTAAATAAAGAACTTGTTGCAAAAGATCCCATCATCAAAGGCAAAAGTGGATTTTTAAACCCTGTATTTTTTAGTGTGTTTAGTGCAATCACTATTTTCCTTTGGTATTTTCTTGGTAAAAAAATGAGGTCGTTAAGTTTGGAAAGTGATGCAGCAGGCCCGATGGATTACGAAACCGGCAAGGCATGGATCAACAAAAATTTATTGTGGGCATCCCTGTTCATAGTATTCTTTGGGTTAAGCGTTGGCTCTACCATACCATGGCTTTGGATAATGAGCATAGATGCACATTGGTACAGCACCATGTTTAGCTGGTATACTTTTGCAAGCAGTTTTGTATCGGGCATGTCGCTGATAGCTTTGTTTATTGTTTTCCTTAAAAACCATGGTGAGCTGGAATATGTTACCGAAGAGCATTTGCATGATATCGGTAAGTTTATGTTTGCCTTTTCTGTATTCTGGACGTACTTATGGTTCTCTCAGTATATGCTTATCTGGTATGCAAACATTCCGGAAGAAACGGGTTATTTCAAAATCAGGGTGCAGGGGCCATACAGGGGTATCTTCTTCTTAAACCTCATTTTAAACTTTGCATGCCCGCTATTGATTTTAATGAAGAAGAGTTCTAAAAGAAATTATACGCTGTTAACGTTTATGGCAGTACTCATAATTTTCGGCCACTGGATTGACTTTTGGCAGATGGTTATGCCCGGAACATTGTTTGAACATGCGGAATTAATGCCGTTCGAATTTGGTGTAGGTATTCTGTTTGTGGGCATTATCATGTGGAGGGTTGGCGTGTACCTTAGCAGCCACCCGTTAACCGCAAAAAATCATCCTTTCCTGAAAGAAAGTATGATACACCATACATAACTTTATTGGGGTTAAATATTGTTTGTACCAGTAATGATTTTAAAAAAACAAACACGTTAAACAAGAGATACGAATAATAATTATCGAAAATAATTTTGCAGCATGACACAGATTTTATTAATAGCAATTGTGGTGATGATCTTTATCGTCATCTTTCAAATTGCTAAGGCGAGTGAATATGTAAGCGTATTAAAAGGAGAAGAAAAAGCACGTAAACAAACAAATAAGATCAATGCCTTTTTGTTAATTTCTTTTTTGATTTTGGGCCTTATCGGGGTATGGTGGTGTAACGATATGTTTTATGCTAAAACACTTTTTCCGCAAGGCGCAGCATCAGAAATGGGACAGAAGATTGACCTTATGCTATACATTACTATAGGCGTAACAGGGGTGGTATTTGTAATTACCCAAGTGTTGTTATTTTGGTTTGCATTCAAATACCAGGAAAAAGATGACCGCAAAGCGTACTACTTTCCACACAATACAAAACTAGAATTGTTATGGACAACAGTGCCTGCTATATTCTTAACTGTACTGGTAGTGTTCGGTTTAAAGTACTGGTTTAAAATTACAAGCGATGCACCTAAAGATGCAGTAGTGGTAGAAGTTACCGGCCATCAGTTTGGCTGGGAGTTTCGCTATCCGGGGGCAGATGGTATTTTAGGAAAAAAAGATTACAAGTTAACAAAAGGGGCAAATAGTTTGGGTGTTGATTTTAAAGACCCGGCAAGCCTTGATGATATCCATGTAGGTACAACAATGCATATCCCGGTTAACAAGCCGATCAAATTTGTAATCAATGCAATGGATGTTATCCATGATGTTGGCTTATCCCATTTCAGGATGAAAATGGATGCAGTGCCAGGCATACCAACCACTTTATGGTTTACCCCGTTATATACAACTGAAGAAATGAAGGTAAGGTCGGGCAACCCGAATTTTGTTTATGAAATCAGTTGCGACCAAATGTGTGGCAGGGGCCACTTTTCAATGAGAGGGGTAATTATTGTTGAAAGTGACGCTGATTATAAAAAATGGTTGGCAGGGCAGAAACCTGAGTACTACACTATCTATCCGGACAAGGCGCCAAAAGCACCGGGT
Organism: Ferruginibacter sp.; assembly: GCA_965249755.1. Classification (GTDB taxonomy): domain Bacteria; phylum Bacteroidota; class Bacteroidia; order Chitinophagales; family Chitinophagaceae; genus Ferruginibacter. The sequence goes on along the minus strand of CBDFMT010000004.1, from coordinate 3,149,578 downwards.
GCAACAGATAGTGCAACAACAAAACAAACACCACTTGCTGCTGTTATGGCATCAGGTAAATAATATTTGGGTGATTCAAAAAAAGTAAGAACATGAGTAACGCAGTAACATTGCAGGAATCAGATGTGCATGTTGGCCACGATGCAGCACATCACGAACATCATCATCACGAAACGTTTATTACTAAATACGTTTTTAGCCAGGACCATAAAATGATTGCCAAACAGTTTCTTATTACTGGCATGATATGGGCTATTATTGGTGGTTTGTTTTCGGTTATATTTCGTTTACAGTTAGGGTATCCAGAATCAACCTTTCCATGGCTCGAGGATCTGTTGGGTCATTGGGCAAAAGGGGGTAAACTGCAACCAGAATTTTATTATGCCCTGGTAACCATGCATGGTACCATCCTGGTATTTTTTGTATTAACTGCAGGCCTTAGCGGAACTTTTGCCAACTTCTTAATACCACTGCAAATTGGTGCAAGGGATATGGCATCACCAATGCTTAATATGCTTAGCTATTGGTTCTTCTTTCTTGCTTCCATTATTATGTTTTCTTCTCTTTTTGTTCAGACTGGACCTGCTGCAGGCGGGTGGACAATTTACCCTCCATTGAGTGCATTGGGCGATGCATCAAGCGGTTCTAAAATAGGTATGGATTTGTGGCTTGCCAGTATGTCTATGTTTATTATCAGTTCTTTATTAGGTGGTTTAAATTATGTTTCCACCATTTTAAATATGCGTACTAAGGGAATGAGCATGACGAGGATGCCATTGACTATCTGGGCACTTTTCTTTACCGCTATCTTAGGGGTATTGTCTTTCCCAGTTCTTTTGTCAGGTGCTATTTTATTGTTGTTTGATAGAAACCTCGGTACAAGTTTTTTCCTTAGTGATATTGTAGTAAATGGAAAAATTTTGCCAAACGAAGGTGGAAGCGCCATTTTGTTCCAGCATTTGTTTTGGTTCCTTGGCCATCCTGAAGTGTACATCATTATCCTTCCGGCAATGGGCATGTCTTCCGAAGTATTATCGGTTAATTCACGCAAACCAATATTCGGTTACATGGCCATGGTAGGCTCTTTGTTTGCCATCGCAATACTTGCTTTTTTAGTTTGGGCACATCATATGTTTGTTACAGGGCTCAACCCTTTCCTGGGTGCCTTCTTTGTACTGTTAACTTTATTAATTGCCGTGCCATCTGCTATTAAAGTGTTTAACTGGCTTACAACACTTTGGCGTGGCAACATTCGCTTTACAACCTCAATGCTGTTTGCCATAGGTTTCGTTAGCATGTTTATCTCCGGTGGCTTAACAGGTATTTTTCTAGGCAATTCTTCCCTTGATATTCATCTGCATGATACCTATTTTATTATTGCGCATTTTCATATTGTAATGGGCGTTGCCGGCTTTTTTGGAATGTTTGCCGGGGTGTACCATTGGTTTCCTAAAATGTATGGCCGGTTCTTAAATAGTACATTGGGCTATATCCATTTTTGGGTCACCCTTGTTGGGGCTTACTTAATTTTTTGGCCTATGCACTATGAAGGCTTGGCTGGTATGCCTCGTCGTTATTACGATTTTTCCGGATGGGAATCCTTTAAAATGTTTGCAGGTTTAAACGAATTCATCAGCTTTATATCTATCCTTGTTTTTGCCGCACAGTTGCTTTTTGTATTCAACTTTTTCTACAGCATTTTTAAAGGAAGAAAAGTTACCACGCAAAATCCATGGGGTGCAAATACGTTGGAATGGACTACACCAATTCGCCCCGGGCATGGCAACTGGACGGGTGAAATTCCCGAGGTACATCGTGGTGCTTATGATTATGGTAAAGATGGAAGGGACTTTATTCCACAGACAGAAGTAGTTGGTGCAGATGAAAGCCATCATTAATCAAAGAATAAATAATTTCAAAGTGATTAATAATTCTTTTTAAATTGGATGATCGGAGATGAGTGAACGAGATGAGGTGATATACCAACCGTTAAGCCAAATTAAAATGAATGATAAAAATGCCATAGCTGCGTCACCATCTTTTTTCTTGGCGGCTAAAGTGAAAGATTACTTTTTGTTGATCAAGTTCACCTTAAGTTTTATGGTGGTTTTTAGTACCATTGTTAGTTTTCTGATTGCGCCGAATGAGTTTAATTATGTGCGTTCGAAAATAATATCAGTTCTTTTACTTTTTGTGGGCGGCATGCTTATAACAGGTTCTGCCAATGCTGTTAACCAGATAATAGAGAAAGATACAGATGCAAAGATGAAACGGACTTATAAAAGGCCGGTAGCCAGCGGACGAATGACAGTGCAGGAAGCAACTATTTTTTCTATAGTAAGTGGTATTGCGGGCATCTTTATTTTTGCGTACTGGTTTAATTGGCAAAGTGCTTTGGTAGCGTTGTTCAGCCTTTTATTGTACGGCTTTGTATACACTCCTTTAAAAAAAGTGAATTCAGTGGCAGTACTTGTTGGTGCCATACCCGGTGCATTGCCTTGCTTAATTGGGTGGGTGGCCGCAACAAACAGTTTCAGTATCGGAGGATGGATACTTTTTGGTATCCAGTTTTTATGGCAGTTTCCCCATTTTTGGGCAATAGCATGGCTGGCACATCAGGATTATACAACAGCAGGTTTTAAATTGTTGCCAGGGGATAAAGGCCCTACAAAATTCACGGCCCTGCAAACAGTTATTTATAGTGCGATGATGATTCCCTTTGGGTTATTGCCTTATTTAACGGGGATGATTGATACCGGAACAAGAGGGATAATTTGTACAGCAGTTCTTTTTTTATGCAACCTTTGGATGGTGTATGTAAGTGTGTTGCTCTTTATACATATGGATGTAAAAAGCGCAAGAAAGGTAATGTTTAGTTCTTATTTTTACCTGATGGTGGTGCTATTGGCACTGTTGGTTGCAAAAGCATAATTAAAATAATTGATCGTAATTTTTAGAGGGCAAGCAATAAATATTGTTGAATGAGTACAGTGGCAATGGAACAAAAAAAACGCATACACCCCCATAAGTTTACGCTTTGGGTAGGTTTGGCAAGTATAATGATGATGTTTGCAGGTTTTACGAGTGCTTATATCATTAAAAGAAATCAGGCCAATTGGGTAACATATCAATTGCCAAAAGTTTTTTGGTATTCAACCGTTGTAATAATAATAAGCAGCCTTACTTTGTGGGTGGCACAAAAAGCTTTTAGCAACCGGGAGATGCTCAAGTACAGAAGGTTGTTGGTAGCTACATTATTGCTGGGGATCCTTTTTATAGTGTTGCAAATAATAGGGTTCAGGCAGTTATGGTTAACCGGTATAACCTTAACAGCTAATGTCTCTTTTTCTTTTTTGTACATTATTGTCGGGCTTCATGCCTTGCATGTCATAGGAGGTATAATTGCGTTGTTCATTGTTTTTGCAAAAGCATTCAGTACCACGGTAAGGAGTTACAATATTGTTCCGGTTGAGGTAATGAGTACTTACTGGCATTTTGTGGATATTTTATGGATATACCTGCTGATCTTTTTAATTTTAATCAGGTAACCGCAAACAGTTTAATTTTATTCAGGAATTTTTATAAAGTTTACAATGGCTACAGCAGCAGTACAACAGGGAACAAAATGGTGGAGCGGCGGACGAAGCCCCTTCAATGCCAGTTATGGAAAGGTAATGATGTGGTATTTTTTAATGAGTGATGCTTTTACCTTTGGCGCTTTTCTTATCAGTTACGGAACTATCCGCTTCAGTCAAAATTTTTGGGTAGATCCTAACCATGTATTTAATTCATTTCCATTTGCAGGCCACGCCAATTTACCATTGGCATTTGTAAGTTTAATGACGTTTATTTTAATTGCCAGTTCGGTAACAATGGTGCTTGCAGTGCATGAGGGCCATAAGATGAATAAGGCCGGTGTTGAAAAATATATGCTTTGGACAATTTTAGGCGGTATATGTTTTTTAAGTTGCCAGGCATGGGAGTGGACGCATTTATTAACGGGGCAACATGAAGTTTTGGTTGACGGGCATATTGAATTTTGGAATACCACCGTATCCCACAACCCGTTTGGGCCAGAGGTTATGCACAACGGAAAAGAGATTGGAACACCGGGCCCTATCGCATTTGGCAGCTACTTTTTTGAGATTACAGGTTTCCATGGCTTTCACGTTTTTAGCGGTGTTGTAATAAATGTGATCATGTACATCAAAACCAAAATGAACCATTTTGGCCAGAGAGGGCATTATGAAATGATCGAAAAAGCAGGCCTTTACTGGCACTTTGTAGATTTGGTTTGGGTATTTGTATTCCTTTGCTTTTATCTTATTTAACAACAGTACACCGCAATTATTAAGACTATTAATAAATAACTTTTTATGTCAGGATCAGTTTCATCACCGGAAATTACATTTCATCCGGAACATGCAGAAAGTACAAAGCCAATCTGGCGAACGTTCTGGATATTATCTATACTAACCATTATTGAGTTAACCATAGGGCTTATCATTTATAACATTCATAAGGGTGAAAACCCAAATGCAACACTGGTGCTGGGTTTTAAAGGCATGGTGTGTATACTTACACTGGCAAAGGCTTATTATATTGTGTCTGTTTTTATGCACCTTGGCAGTGAGTTACGGAATATGATCATGACGATTGTTGTGCCGCTTTGTTTGTTCATCTGGTTTATTGCTGCCTTTTTATGGGATGGCAATAGTTGGAGAAACCTGCGTAACAGGTACAATGGTTTTCAAGGTGGTGCTGCTACAGAAAAGGTAGCGCCTGCAGCCAAAGAGAAAGGAGCGAAAGATTAATTAAGATATTTCAATTGTAATCAACCATCGTTTCTTTTTGAAAACGATGGTTTTTTTTTCAGTGTAAAGCAAGATGGTACGATGAACAAAAGTGCAGTAATAGGTTTAATGGTAGCTATAGTCTTACCTTTTTCAGGATATTTTATAGTAAAACATTTTGGGGAAGCCGCAGTGATAATGCCATCGAAATATTTTTTTGACAGTGTGGCCACGCAGAAAAAAAATGGTAAAGTGGTCACTGATACCATTTGGCATAAAGCAAAAGCCATTCAGTTTACCAACCAGTTGGGCAAAAAAGTAACGATTGATGATTTGCACGGAAAGATATTGGTAATTGATTTTTTCTTTACCCGTTGCCCTACTATTTGCCCCACCATGGCCCGCAGTATGAAGCGGCTTCAAAATTCATTTATAAATAGTAACGACAGTATTGTCCAATTCATTTCTGTAAGCATTGATCCCGCACATGATTCTGTAAGCCAGTTGCGCAAGTTTGCAGACAGATATACCTCCAACCACGATAGTTGGTGGTTTGTTACCGGTGATAAAAAAGAGATTTATGACTTTGCCATCAACGACCTTAAAGCAAATATTGCAGATGTAAATATTGACACTGCATTTATACATACTGAAAATTTTTTCCTGCTGGATAAAGCGCATATCGTAAGGGGATGGTACAATGGTTTAGATACCGTTAAGCAGGCAAAACTGGTAAGGGACATTCCCTTATTGATGCTGGAGAAAAATAAAAAGCGGACATTCAGCGAATTTTTGAAAGAACTGTTTGGCCGCAGCTAAAATTATTATGGATAGTATTCAAATGTGAACCATCCTAAAAGACCATTAAAAAAATGTTGACACCTTCACTGCTTAAAAATGATGCAAAGGCAAAAAAACTTATTTGGGCTGCATCCGTAATCGTGTTTGCAGCAGTGGCATTGCTATCAAAGTTTAAGCTCAATATGGTACTGCCTTTTAATGTGCATGTTTTTGCAGCTTTCAATGCTGTTATCAATTCTATCGTCGCCATACTTTTGCTGGCCGGGCTTTTTACAGTAAAGCAAAAAAATTATTTGCAGCATAAAAAGATAATGTTGTGTGCAATTGTATTATCGGTACTTTTCCTGCTTTCGTACATTTGCCATCACCTGCTGGCAGGCGAAACTAAGTTTGGGGATAGCAACTACGACGGGATAGTAAGTGCAGATGAAAAAGCAGCAGCAGGAAGTATAAGGATGGTGTATTACATCTTGCTGATTACCCATATTCCGCTTGCGGCCATTGTACTACCCTTCATTTTATTTACTGCGTACAGGGCATTAATTGGCGAATATGAACAACATAAAAAACTTGTAAGGATAACCTGGCCTGTTTGGTTTTATGTAGCAGTAACCGGGGTGGTTGTTTACCTGATGATACATCCTTACTATCATTAACGGTAAGCAAACTGCTGCTGTAAAGAAGCGATGCTTTGATTGATAAAAACTTTTTTCCGCTATAAAATGTACCCATGCAGGAAGACATCATTGTTCAGATAACCAACAAGATTAAAGACATCCGTAAGGAAAAAAATATTACCCTGCAGGAACTGGCAGAAGCTACCGGCGTAACAAAAGGCATGCTAAGCCAGGTTGAAAATAACCGCACCATCCCCTCTCTCACCGTTTTTCTGAACATTATAAAATCGCTTCAGATTGACATCAATGATTTTTTTACAGACTTCAATACCACTGCAACAAGTAAAGTTATTTTTAAAAAAGCTGCGCAATACCAAGCCTTCGAAAAGGAAAACACTGTAGGCTTTCATTACCAAAGGATTTTATCTTCAGCCATTGAAGAATATCATGTAGATTTTGTATTGCTAACCCTGCAGCCAAATGCCCAAAGGGCTTCTGTACAAACAGATGCCTTTGAGTTTAAATACATTTTAAAAGGAAAAGTAGAATACACCATTGGAAATGAAATTTTTTTGATGGAGCAAGGCGATTCTATTTTCTTTGATGCAACAGAACCACACAACCCCAAAAATACAGGGGATACCGAAGCCCAACTATTGATTTTGTATTTTTTTAATGCCACCAAATAGCAGCCTGTTTTCACCAATCATTTTAATTAGTTTACAAATAGTAAACAAATAGTATTTTTTTAATCAATAAGTTTACTTTAAGTTAACTTGAAGTAAACAATTTGTTAAAGTTGCCTTGATATTTTTGCCACCTAAACTAAAAAGCTGGTTATGATATCATCAATTAAAAGCTTAAACAAATTATTGGCCGTTCTTCTTTTGGCCATTTGTTTACCAAGCGTTTTAAAGTCACAAATAATTACGGTAAAAGGAAAAGTTACCGAAGTCTTAACCGGAAAGCCGATCGATGGTGCAACTATTCAACTGAAAAATTCTAAGTCAGGTACAAGCACCAATAATGAAGGACAGTTCTCCATCAATGCCAACACCGGCGAAAAAGTATCTGTTAGCATCATAGGTTTTGAAGGGCAGACTTTTTCGGCATCAAATAGTTTTATTACACTGCAATTAAATGCCGATAGTAAGCAACTCAATGAAGTTGTTGTAACAGGTTTAGGCGTAAAAAGAGAGCAAAAGAAATTAGGCTACGCTGTACAAGAAGTTAAAGGGTCGGACCTGATTAAAGCAAGAGAACCAAACCCCATAAATGGATTGGTGGGCAAGGTAGCTGGTTTGGATGTTGCTATTTCCCAAGAGTTATTAGCAGCACCTGCTGTGTCGCTTCGTGGACAAAATATTTCATTATATGTGGTGGATGGCATGCCAATTACATCCGATACCTGGAACATTAGCCCAGATGATATCGAAACATACACCGTATTAAAAGGGTTGGCTGCAACTGCTATTTATGGTAGCAGGGCACAAAATGGGGCAATACTTATCACTACAAAAAAAGGAAAGAAAAATCCTAAAGGGTACACAATAGAATTAAACTCCAGCAACCAAATGAACAAAGGCTTTATCGCCTTGCCTAAAACACAAACCTTGTATGGTGGCGGCGATTACTCACAATATGCATTCGGTGACGGAAAAGGCGGTGGTATAAACGACGGTGATTATGATGTATGGGGACCAAAATTTGAAGGTCAGTTAGTGCCACAATATGACAGCCCAATTGACCCGGTTACAGGGATAAGAAAAGGGACGCCGTATGTTGCACGTGGCGTAGATAATTTGAAAAGATTTATACAGGCTGGTTTTTTAACGACAAACAACATCAACTTTTCAAGTGCCAATGATAAAGGAAGCATTAGGATGTCTTTATCAAATACTTATCAAAAAGGGATAATTCCAAACACAAAATTAAATACTTACAACTTTAACCTTAACACGGGTTATAACCTGAGTGATAAGTTTAAAATTGAAGGAAACTTGAATTACAATCGCCAGGAATCACCCAATATTCCGGATGTGGTTTATGGCCCTAACAGTGTAATTTATACTGTTACTGTTTGGACGGGTGCCGATTGGAATATCAGCGATATGAGAAATTACTGGCAGCCCGGTAAAGAAGGGGTACAATCAATATTCGCTGAATATCAACGCTACCAAAATCCATATTTTGTGAGTTACGAATGGTTGAGGGGGCATTATAAAAATGATGTTTATGGAAATGCTGCCTTAACCTATAAGGCAAACAAAAATATCGAAGCGGTGGTTAGGGCAAACATCAGCACCAACGACGTTTTAAGAAATGAGAAAATGCCTTACTCTGCACATCCTTATGGAAGAGAAGGTAACAGGGGAGATTACAGGGAAGACAGGCGCTCCTTATTTGACAATAATGTGGAAGGCCTGATTAAATATAACGGGCAGTACAAAGGTTTTACAATTGATGGTATAGCAGGTTTGAATGCACGTAATTTCTCATACAATTCAAGCTTTACCACTACTGATTATCTTAATGTTCCAGGGTTATATTCTTTTTCTAATTCACTTAATGCTGTGCAGGCATTTAGTTACCATTCCAACATGCTGGTGTTAAGTGCCTACTACTCTTTAAGCTTAGATTACAAAAAATATTTTTCAATTAGTACAACAGGCAGGCTGGATAAAAACTCTACCCTTCTGTTAAAAAATAATGCCTATTTCTATCCATCGGTTTCTATTGCAACAGCGGTTTCGGATTATGTAAAATTACCGGATGCAATAAGCTTTCTAAAGTTCAGGGGTAGTTATGCTACAGCAAAGTCGCCCAATGTTGATTCATACATTGGCCCTGCTGGATATCCCATTGGTTACGGATCGCCGTATGTAACAACTTATGGAGGCCCATCTGTAAACAATCCATTATCTACACCCGCTTACGACATCACCAAAGTTACCAATAACCAAAGTGGTGCTTATGCACCTGCCAATGTAATTGATCCAAATATCAAATCATCGGTACTAACAAGTAAAGAAGTTGGTATGGATATTAAATTCTTGAAAAACAGGCTCGGCTTTAGTGCTACTTATTATCAAAACACAAAAGGGCCAGGTATTACCACCTCACCATTATCACAAACATCTGGCATTACGGGGCTTGTAACCAATGCGATTAAAACACAGTTAAATGGTGCAGAACTATCACTTGCCGGAACCCCCATTCAGGTACAAAATGGGTTAAGATGGGATGTTATGGTTAACTGGTCTACTTACAAAGAAACTTATAAAGACCTTCCCACACGTTTTGAAAATTACCAGTTTCACCAGGGCGACAGGGTTGATAAATTATATGCAGGGGTAACCGCAAAAACCAAAGATGGCCAGGTAATTAATAACAGCGCAGGGTTTCCGGTTTACTTACCAAAAGCACAATACGTTGGCAATGCAGATGTAGATTGGAGCTGGTCTGTTGGCAACAGGTTTAGCTATAAAACATTTAGCGTTTCTTTTCAGTTTGATGGTAAAGTGGGTGGTGTTATACAAGATAGGGTAATGAGGAAAGGGATAGAAGGTGGCAGCAATATTTTTACAACACAAGGTGCTGTTGGCGTAGCAAGGGACTATGAATTTCATCATTATAAAGATGCTGGTTTCGCAGGTTCTTATGTTGGGGAAGGCGTTCAGATATCCAATGGAACACCGATACAGTACGATGCAACTACTGGTGTAATAACAAATATGGATGCATTAAAATTTACGCCTAACGCATCTAAGCCTAAATTTATACAAGACTACGTAAGCAGTTTTTTCAATGATTTTGAACACACATCTGTTGCAAAAACATACACCAAACTTAGGGAAGTAGTGTTAACCTATTCAATACCACAAAGCCTTTTAGGAAAAAAATCATTCGTTTCTAAAATTGATATTTCACTGGTAGGCCGCAACCTTCTTTACTTTTTCCCATCACGCTTTCATGATATGGATGTTGACCAATATTCTGGCCGTGATATTTACAATGGTAATAGCAGGGAACAAAATTTACAAACACCAACAACCCGCAGTTACGGGGTAAACGTAAATTTTGTTTTCTAAATTTTTTATCAGTTAATTCATAAATAACATCAAATGAAAAATAATAAATTACTTATAGGGTATATGGCAATTGTTTTTATTACAATGGGCTGCAGCAAAAAGTTTGATACCTACTCAGTAGATCCAAATAAACCTGTTACTGTACCTGCATATTTGTTGCTTAGGCAAATAGAAAATGACCTGGTGGTATTTCCAGGTGGAGATGAAGACAAGTTTTCTCAAAACACTTTATCCACCTATACTTATTATGGTACTAATGAGTATTGGACCGGCGCTGCAAACCTGCAGTATGGTACGCTACGGAATGTAGTGGCAATGGAAACAGAAGCATCCAAAGCAAGTGGGGACAATAACCCATACGCAGCATTGGCCAAATTTTTTAAGGCATACATCTTTGTAAATATGAGTTTAAAGGTGGGGGATTTGCCAATGTCTGAATCATTAAAAGGATTGGATAACCCAACACCTAAGTATGATACACAAAAGGATATCTTTAAACAATCATTGCAATTGCTGGAAGATGCCAATACACAATTAGCTGCCCTAATTGCAAGTGCAAACACATCCATCTTAGGCGATTTTTATTTCCAGGAAAGAACCACCAATGCCAAAGATGCCCTTACAACTTTAAAGCAATGGCAAAAGGTGGTAAACACTTTTAAACTGCGTGTACTCATTGAGTTAAGCAAGAAGGAAACGGATACAGATTTAAGTATAAAACAGAAATTTAGCGATGTATTTACCAACAGTGTAAAGTATCCTTTAATGTCAGGCCTGGCAGATAACTGGGAATATGTTTATAATTCATCTTACAATTTCTACCCTAACAATAAAAATAATTATGGTAACGATGCATTGCGTTTATGCGTTGCCGCTACCTGGTTAAATACGTTATCGGGTTTGCGTGATTTAAGGGCTATGAAAGTGGCGGACCCTGCACGTGGACTGGGTTTTCCAGATACCTCGTATAAATCCTTTGTGGGTGGTGCAAATGGAACTGATATGAGTACCCTTGGTGGTGATATAGTAGCACTTAAAATTTCGCCTATCGGCCGTAAAAGGTATTATGATAATTTAACCGGGGAAAATACATTTATAATTGGCTATCCCGAAATGTGCCTGAACATAGCCGAAGCAATGAACCGGGGTTGGATAACCGGGGATGCATCTGATTGGTACAGAAAAGGTGTTGAAGCAATGTTTGCTTTTTATGGTGTAAACGATGGTGCCAATACCGTAAGTTTTTTAAGGGGAACTGCACCAGGTGATTACGTTTCCTATAACGTAACCTTCAATTACAATGATTACTTTAACCAGGCGGCTGTAAAATATGCTGGTAATAACACCACTGGTTTAAATCAAATTTTGACGCAGCGTTATTTAACAGTAGCCCGTAACTCGGGGTTAGAAGGATATTATCAATGGCGCAGAACAGGGGTTCCAACGTTTTCTACAGGCCCCGGAATTGGCAATAGTGGCGTAATTCCATTAAGGTACCAATATCCTTCTTCTGAATTATCTACCAATCAGGTTAACGTAAAAGCAGCAATTCAAAGCCAGTATTCAGGCAATGATAATATCAATGCCAAGATGTGGATTATTCAATAATTAAGATAGTTGGTAGTATATAAAATAAGGCGAAGCTTGCAAAAGGTTTCGCCTTATTTAAATCTAATCATAAAATGTGTATGCAAAAATATCTTGTTCAGTTTTTTATTTATAGTATCGCTGCAAGTGCTTGTTTGGCACAACAAAAAGTAACGGTACTAACCGTACCGGCTGCAAACCAGTTTTGTACTATTAATGAAAAAGGTACCTCGGTTATTCCCAGTGGAAGGTTGCTTACGCCTGCCGGGGATTTTATACGCATTACCAATGATCCATTTGGTATGGCTATTTCACCGGATGGTAAAACGGCGGTTACCCTGCACAACGGGGTGTTTACCATTATTAACATAGCAACGCTAAAAGCCACACGGGTGCCGGGTTACAACCACACTATTAACTCGCCGCTGGCACACGGGCCTTTGGCAGGCAGCAATGCTATAAAAACAGATAGTGCCAAAATAATTGAAACAGCGTTACCTGCTGGTTCATTCCTGGGCGTTGCTTTTGCTCCGGATTCAAAAATAGTATACCTCAGTGGTGGCGATAATGGCGCAGTAATAATCTATGATATTGAAGGGTTGCAACGCATCGGTTCCATCTCCTTAAACGGTAAAATAAATGGGCAAGATTTTGAAGATAGTTTTACCTCCGATCTGCTGCTGGATGCACCTAATAATGAGTTGCTTATTTTAGACAGGGGCAACTTTCGCATGGTGAGGTACAGCCTTGCCAATAAACAAATAACGGCCTCCATACCCGTAGGCAGGCAGCCGTTTGGCCTTGCCTTAAGTGCCGATAAAGAAACAGCGTTGGTGGCTAATGTGGGCACTTATTCTTACCCATTAATTACAGGTGCCAATAAAAACAACTACGACTCTTTAATGATCTCCCATCATCCTTATGGGGATAATACAAAAGAGTCTGTTAATGGTACCGTGGTGGAAGGAAGAAAAATACCTGGTGTCGGAAGCCCCAATGCGCCCGATGCAATGAGTGTTTTTACCATTGACCTTGCGACCAATAAAGTGGTTGATAAATTTAAAACCGGTTTTAAAATTGGCGAAATGATTGAGGGTGGCGAAGTTGTTGGCGGTGCAAGTCCCAACTCCATTGCTGTAGGTAAAAGCCTTGCCTATGTTACCAATGCAAGCAATGATAACATTGCCATCATCGATTATAAAAACCACACCATAAAGGGCCATATACAATTAAGCGTTGATAAACGTATTGACAAGTACCGTGGCCTGTTGCCCTTTGGCCTTGCGCTAAGTAAAGATGAAAAAACATTGTACGTAGCCTTGCTTGGTTTTAATGCAGTAGCCGTAGTGGATGTACCTTCTAAAAAAACAACGGGCCTTATACCAACGGGCTGGGGCCCAACAAGGGTGCAGCTTTCAGCTGATGAAAAGGAATTGTATATTATTACCTGCCGTGGGTTGGGTGCAGGGCCAAATGGTGGTGCAGGCTTTGTAGCACCGCCGCAGGGCACTTACATTGGCGATATACAATTAGGCAGCTTTCAAAAAATAAAAATGCCTTCGGCAGATGAACTGGCTGCATATACGGCGCAAACTTTGGGCAATACTTTTGTAAGCAACAACGTAACAGATGATGCAACAAACCCATTGCCTGCTTTACCCGGCCTGCACGAAAGCCCCATAAAATATATTGTGTACATCACTAAAGAAAACAGGACTTACGATGAAGTGATGGGGCAGTTAAAAGCAGGTAATGGCGATAGTACAATTGCAAGGTTTGGCGTTAACTGTGAATATACTTTTCCAGATTCGCTGCAAAGCAAATACAAACATGCAAGGGTATCGCCCAACCACCATAAAATAGCAAAGCAATTTTCTTTTAGTGATAATTTTTATTGCGATAGCGATGCATCTATACATGGCCACCATTGGATGATGGGTGTTATACCCAACGAATGGGTGGAAGCAAATGCAAGTGTTGATAAAACCACTAAGCTTTTTTCTACCGCACCTGGCAGGCGTTTTCCTGGTTCAACAGGAAGTATGGACCCTGAAGATTATGCAGAAAAAGGCGGCTTATGGGAAGCCCTGGAAAGAAAGAAAATCAACTTTTATAATTTTGGTGAAGCCAATGAAACCGCACATGTACGGGAAGAATGGTACGATACCGCTACCGGGGCCGCACATGGTGTTATGGTGCCGATGCAAAAAGCGTTGTTTACAAGAACGAGTTATAATTACGCCGGCTTCAATACCAATATTCCAGACCAGTTCAGGATGAACCAGTTTGAAAGTGAGTTCACCAAAAAATGGATTACAGGAAAAAAACCACTTCCGTCTTTAATAACCATGCAGGTACCAAACGACCATGGTGCTGGCGCAAGGCCGGAAGATGGCTACTTTTTTCCGCATTCGTTTATGGCAGATAATGACCTCGCCATCGGCAGGATTTTACATTTTCTTAGCAGAACAAAATATTGGAAAAACATGCTGGTAATTATTACCGAAGATGACCCCCAGGGCGGTGTTGACCATGTTGATGCACACCGCAGTATTTTAATGATGGCCGGGCCGTATATAAAGAAGGGTTATGTAAGCCACGTCCACGCCAACTTTGGGGCTATTTTAAAAACAATATATAATATTTTGGGCGTGCAGCCGGTTAACCAGTACGATGCCACCGCATCTTTGCTGCAAGATTTTTTTACGGCCAAACCAGATTTTACACCCTACACTCTGGAGCGAAATGATGAACGTATTTTTGATGTAGACAAGGCAATGAAAAAATATAAAACCAATGTGGATTGGCGTAAAGTAATGCAGGGCCCGGATATGGATGATGAAAAAGAAATAAGAAAAGTGCATTATAAACAGCCTTGATAATTTGTAATATGCAATTGCTGTTGCAGGTTATTTGCCCCATCGTATTGTTTAAGTGCAATGTTAATTATAAAATAAAAAAATGGATCCGGTTATACTACAGGAACGCATAAACGAAATCATGTTGCTATACCAAAATTTTGGTAACGAAGATTATATTGGCGAACCCGTATCGCAGATAGAACATATGTGCCAGTGTGCACAATTGGCACAGGCATCTGGTGCAGATGATGAAGTTGTGCTGGCGGCTTTTTTTCATGATATTGGCCATTTATGTGAGTTTGCTTTTCCTGAAAAGAAATTGCAGCATATGGATGGCGCCGGTGTGGTAGACCATGAAAAACTTGGTGCTGCTTACTTACTTTCAAAAGGCTTTTCGGAGAAGATAGCAAGGTTGGTGCAATCGCATGTGGAAGCAAAAAGATACCTTACATACAAGTACCCGGAGTATTTTAAACAGTTATCAGAAGCAAGTATTAAAACACTTGGGTTTCAGGGTGGGGTTATGTCTGCAGAAGAAGCGGCGCATTTTGAAAGCGACCCTTTGCATACCCTGTTCGTGCAATTGCGCCGGTGGGATGAGCAGGCAAAAGAAACAGCTAAACCTTTGCCCAACCTGGACCTGTATAAAAAGATGATGACGGCACAGCTTGAAAAAAGCCTGTTATAGCAATAGCGTCCCTTTAAAAAATAAAAAGCGTACATATGATAAAGATGGTTGTGTTTGATATGGCTGGTACCACAGTTGACGAAGATAATGTGGTATACAAAACCTTGCAGCGGGTAATTAACAATGCCGGTTATAATTTTACTTTGAACGAGGTGCTTGAAAATGGTGCTGGTAAAGAAAAGCTGCAGGCCATAAAAGATATCGTTCAGTTAAGTGGCAAAACACCTGATGAAAATTTTGCAGCGGGCCTGTATCAGGTCTTTGATAAAACACTGGAAGAAGCATACAGTGCAATGAACGTTAAGCCACAGCCCGGTGCAGAAGAACTTTTTACACAATTACACCACCAAAATATTTTAGTTGTTCTAAACACAGGATATAATGAAACAACTGCAAAATATCTTTTGAAAAAATTAGGCTGGACAGAAGGGTTTCAGATAGATGCCATGATAACAGCAACAGATGTAAAAAATAACCGGCCGCTACCAGATATGATCCATCTTGCCATGCAAAAATTTTCTTTGGGCAATGCCGTTGAAGTAGTGAAGATTGGCGATTCCATCATTGATATTGAAGAAGGAAAAAATGCCGGCTGCGGCTTTACCGTGGGCATTACAACAGGTGCCCATACAGCAGCACAGCTTAACACGGCCAAGCCAGATTATGTAATCCACCATTTGTTGGAATTGTTGCCGCTTTTACAGTAATTTGAATTGCGTAGAATGCCTTCATTTCTTCACACAATAATTTATAACCATGCCGGCCGGTGCATTGCAGGTTGCCCATAACAAAAACATTTTACGCTGGCTAAACAGTTCACCTGTGTGGTTTGTGGCATACGTTTCTATGTGCGCTTTTATGGTATACAGTTGCATGTATGGTTTTAGGAAACCCTTTACGGTAGGGGTTTACAATAACATTGTTTTTTTAGGCATATCGTATAAAGTTTGCCTGGTAATTGCCCAGGTGCTCGGCTACATGTGTAGTAAGTTTTATGGTATCAGGTTTATTTCAGCCATGCGGCCGGAGAAGAGGGCCAGCTATATTTTAATTTGTGTAGGCATTGCATGGCTATCACTTTTTTTGTTTGCAGTGGTACCGGCCCCTTTTAATATTATCTGCCTGTTTATTAATGGCCTTCCGTTGGGGCTTGTATACGGTTTGGTATTTGGTTTTTTAGAAGGCAGGCGCACTACAGAAATAATGGGCGCCGTACTTGCAACCAGTTTCATCTTTGCATCTGGCCTTGCTAAAACGGTGGGCAAATGGCTGCAGCTCAGCTTTCACATTAGTGATTGGTGGGTGCCGTTTATTGCCGGTGCTATCTTTGCTGTGCCACTGCTGTTCAGCGTCTGGCTGTTGTCGCAAACACCGCCCCCGGCACCGGACGATATTGCCCACAGGGCCATCCGCAACCCGATGACTAAACAAGAACGAAATGCATTTATAAGAAAATTTGGTGCGGCAATGGTGCCGGTAATTTTTGCCTACGCCGTGTTTACCATCGTCAGGGATTTTAGCGAAGATTTTGCCAATGAACTATGGACGGAAACCGGCTATCAAAACAACGCTGCAATTTTTACAGAAACAGGTACCATCATTTCTTTAGTGGCACTTGCTTTAACAGGCAGTTTTTTTTTAATAAAAGATAATTACAAAGCCTTCAGGATGGCGCATTTTTTAGTAATGGCCGGTGTGGCGATGTCACTTGTTGTCACCTTTTTTTTTAATATTCATTTGGTAAGCCCGTTTATTTGGATGCTTGTTGCAACGGCAGGGCTTTACCTGGCTTACATACCTTTTAACGGTTTATATTTTGAGCGCATGATTGCCGTGTATAAAATCAGGGGCAACTTTGGTTTCATCATGTACATGGCAGATTCCGTTGGTTATCTCGGCACCGTTTCTGTGCTGCTCATTAAAGAATTTATTCCCGTAAAATACAGTTGGGTAAACTTTTTTTCTATCTTGTTTTATACCGCTGGTATCATCGGTATTGTGTTGATCGGGGCTTCACTTTTAATCCACTCCCGGGTGCATAAACAATATAACAAATTAAATAATGGGCAGTAAAAATGCAATCGTTGTAGGCGCTGGTATCCTCGGCCTTGCAACAGCCAGGGCGCTTGTTTTAAAAGGATATATCGTTACGGTTATTGAGCGTTCAGACAAAGCTGTGGGCGCATCGGTAAGAAATTTTGGTATGCTTTGGCCTGTTGGGCAACCCGATGGAAAGTTGTACAACAGGGCAACGAGGAGCCGGGAAATTTGGCGTGAAATTGCCGCTGAAACCAACATTTGGTTTGAAGATGCAGGTAGTGTACACCTTGCCCACCATGCCGATGAATGGCAGGTGTTGCAGGAGTTGCAGGATAAATTTACTGCCTCCGGAAGGCCGGTGCAATTGCTCGATAAACCAACCATTGCACAAAAATACCCTGTTGTAAATACCAATGGTTTGTTGGGTGGGTTGTACAGTGCCACTGAAACAATTATAGACCCGAGGGAAGCCATTGCTAAAGTGCCTGTTTACCTGAATGAGAAACACGGGGTAAAATTTATGTGGGGCAAAGCAGTAACCAATGTGGAAGAAGGCATGCTTTGGATGGGCGAAGAATATTTGCAGGCGGACCTTATTTGTGTATGCAGCGGTGCTGATTTTGAAACCCTGTTTCCTGGTGAATTTGCTGCACTCGCCATTACAAAATGCAAATTGCAGATGATGCGTTTTGTCGAAAAAAATAATGCACGGATAAACACATCTCTTTGCGGCGGCTTGTCGCTTATTCACTATAACAGTTTTAAAGTTGCCCCTTCGCTGGAAAAATTACAGCAGCGTTACCAGCAGGAAATGAAGGAGTACCTTGATTGGGGCATACATGTGATGGTATCCCAAAACCAGGCTGGTGAATTTACCGTTGGCGATTCGCATGAGTACGCCAATACCTTTGATCCATTTGATAAAACCTTCATCAATAAACTTATTATGGATTACCTGCAGCAGTTTGTGCATTGCGAAAACTGGCAGCAAATACAAACGTGGCATGGCATCTATCCTAAAATGACCAATGGCAAAACAGATGTTTTTTTAAACCCTTTGCCAGGCGTTTATATCGTTAATGGCATAGGCGGTGCAGGTATGACGTTGAGTTTTGGCTTTGCAGAAGAAATGATCAACACCATTTAACCTTGTTGTTCCCCCGGCTTGTTTATCTAAAATTATTAATCAGGTTACCTGATTTTGGGTGCCACCTGCGCCCGTCAATAACTTCTTGTTAACTTAATTGGCTTGGCTGTAATAAAGTAAATACTTATATTTGTAAGGTTACCTTATCAGTTTCACTTTATTCAATTATAATGACAAAAGACAATCAGCAACTTGCAACCGATTTACGCACAGTTCTTTCAAGGCTTATAAAAAAACTGCGTAGCGAATCTGCCACCGGTACAAACTTATCTTTAACGGAGCGTTCCACTGTTGCTTTGTTAGATAAGCATGGGGAAATGCTCCCCGGAGAGCTCGCCGCTATGGAAAAAATAACCAGTCAGTCAATGTCGCAAATTTTAAGCAAGCTGCTTGAACTGGGGTACATTAACAGAAAAATTTCAAAAACAGATAAAAGAAAATCTATCATCTCTTTATCAAAGGCAGGCCAAAAGACTTTACATAAAGTAAGGGACGAAAGGGATGAATGGCTAAGCGGCGCAATTGAAGGGGCTTGTTCCGAAAAGGAAAAGGAAGTGTTGCGCCGGGCATTACAGCCTTTAACAAAGCTGGTGGATTTTGATTAAAGAAAGGAGGTATTGGACAAGGCATGAAGATCAGTACATTTAAAGCATTTAAAAGCAGAAATTATACACTCTATTTTTTTGGGCAATCCATTTCACTGATTGGAACATGGATGCAGAAAACGGCCATTAGCTGGGTCGTGTATTCCCTTACACATTCTAAGGTAATGCTGGGCGTTACTTTGTTTGCCACCATGTTTCCCTCCTTTTTATTATCGTTTGTCGGCGGTGTAATATCCGACAGGTATAACAAGTACAAGGTGTTGCTTACAACACAGGTGCTTTCTATGTTACAGGCCGTTGCATTGGCGTTGCTCATTTATTTTAAGCACTACAATATTTGGGAAATTATAGTATTGGGTGTTGTGCTGGGTATTATCAATGCGTTTGATGTACCTGCCCGGCAATCGTTGGTGTACGAAATGGTAAGTGATAAAAAAGACCTGCCCAATGCCCTGGCCTTAAATTCATCTATGGTTAATTTATCCCGGCTGATAGGGCCGGGTATTGCAGGCATAGCAATAGAACGTTTTGGTGAAGGTGTTTGCTTTGGCCTGAACGCCTTTAGTTTTGTTGCCGTTATTATTTCTTTGCTGCTGATGAAACTACCGCCATACATTAGTACAAAGCATACAAAAAATATTTTAGGGGAGTTAAACGAAGGATTTGTTTACATCAAACAAACACCTGCAATAAGCTCAGTTTTGTTGATGCTGGCGCTGATAAGCTTGCTGGTACTGCCTTTCAGCACACTTATACCAGTGTACGCCAAAGATATTTTTCATGGCAGTGCATCAACCTTTGGGGTAATAGACAGTGCCATTGGGCTTGGTGCTTTTGCCGGTGCAATATTTCTTGCTTCTTTAAAAACCGGCACTAACCTGCGGTGGATTTTAATGTGCAACACATTTGTTTTTGGTGCCGGGCTTATACTTTTTTCTCACACCCCTGATTACCTGTTGGCATTAATATTCGTAACCCTTGCTGCCTTTGGTATGATGTCTCAAATTACCATCAGTAATACCCTTATACAAACCACTGTGGCACCTGCAATGCGGGGCAGGGTTATTAGTTTTTATGCCATGGCTTTTTTTGGAATGCAGCCCATCGGTGGCTTAATTATTGGAACGGTTTCCCAATATATTGGCGTGCAAAACACCGTACTTGCCGAAGGCCTTATCGCCATTCTTATTGGTTTTTTACACCTTCGGAATATGCGAAAACATGCCATTGTGCAACACAGTGTTAAGCCTGCAGGCATTGTTAAGCAACCAATAGAAGTTGGCTTGCAGGCATAAAAGTATTCATCTTACAAAACATAAAAAATGGTAACTGCAATTGATAGTAACACGGCACTTATTTTAATTGACCTGCAAAAAGGCATTGTTCAAAATACCTTTGTACACCCCACTCGGCAAGTGCTTGGCAACGCAGCAAAACTTGTAACAGCATTCAGGAAAGCAGGAAAACCCATTGTTATTGTAAATGTTAACCTTGCATTTGGTAAGTTTGGCAACATACGAAAGGATGCCCCAGCCAATGCGCCTGCCCCGGCAAAAGATGCCTTTGAAATTGTACCTGAAATTGAAGTTAACGATGCGGATATTTATATTACCAAACACACGTGGGGTGCATTTTTTGAAACTGAATTGCACAATGAATTACAAAGCCGGAACATTACAGCAATTGTTATTGCGGGTATTGCCACAAGTATGGGTGTTGAGGGTACTGCAAGGCAGGCGGCTGAAAGGGGCTATAATATTGCATTTGCCACAGATGCAATTACAGACAGGGTTGAAGCTGTACATGAGAACAGCCTCAAAAATATTTTTCCAAAATTGGGGGAGGTGGATACTACGGAAAACATCATTACAAAAATGGGATGATATTGTTTGCGATAAAGCATCACACCGCTTCTATAATAATTTTTGAAGTGCCCAGATAGGTAATCAGTACATTCATTTCATCCCCTATACTTACCTGTGGCAAAGGTGCCCCGCTTTTTGTATCCATGCCAATTTTAGCCTGTATTTTACTATCTACAACGTTTACAAAAATGCCATGTGGCGTAATTTTATAAACACTTGCTTTTATAACTGTTTTCTTTTTAAAACACTGCATGGCATACAGGTACTCGGGTATATAGTCGCTTTTAAAAAGGCTTGCCGTTACTTTGTCCTGCTTTTCTGTGTTATCTAATTTAAAAAAAATGGGTTCGTTCAGGTTAGCTTCTTTTGGCTTTTTTTCCCAAGGGGATAGCAGTAAGGGAAGAAAAATATAACTGCCTGTTTCCTTTACAAAATAATCATCCTCTACCTTTTTAAGATAGCCCACAAACCTGTTTTCAATATGCGATTTATTGATGAGGCTATCCAGTGCATTATTGTAATGAAACTGCAAACAGGCCGCCACCATTTTATCGCCCCGTGCAGAAAGTTCAATAATAAAACTCACCTCATCACCTACATGAAACTGGTGTGGCCGTTTAATAATCTTTTCCTTTTTAAGTTTCTCCTGCTCCTTTTCGCTGATGTTCCCACTAATCGTTTTCTTTTTTCCGTTGTGCCCATATTCTATAGTGGCATATCCTTTCTCATGGTTGATAAAAGTAACCTTGCCCATAATAGTTTTTGCATCCATATACCATGCGTATTTTACTGTGTTCCGAAAGTAGCTTTTATAAACCAAGTTCAATGGCAGGGTCCCAAAAAAGGGTTTTAAAATCAACTATTGTTTCATCCTCTACCAGTATTTTTTCTTTTTTTAAAAGCTCTTCCATCAATGTTGGTGTGGCAAAATGATGGCGGCCTGTAAGCATTCCATTGCGGTTTACCACCCTGTGCGCAGGCACTTTTGGTTTGGCTAAAGATGCTGCATTCATTGCCCAGCCTACCATACGTGCCGATAGCCTGGTACCAACAAATGCAGCTATGGCGCCATAAGATGTAACCCTTCCTTTTGGTATTTGCCTTACCACTGCATAAACATCTTCAAAAAAAGTGTATTGCTTTTGGTTGCCCCTTGCAGTTTCGCTGGCGGCGTTATTTTTAATTGTTGTTTTTGCTGGCATAAAAAAAAGTAAAAAAATCAGGAACGATTTTGCCCGCCATTTGCTTTTGCAGCACCTGCAAGGGCAGCCCTTTTTTCCTCCGGAACATTGATATAACCATACGGGCAATGACGGCATCCATTTCCGCAACAGGTGCCCCTTTGTAAATGGTATTTTGCAGTAAGCACCACATAGCCATCTTCGTTATAATAAAAATCTTCTCCCTCAATAAAGCTGGCCATAATAAAAAAATTACTTGTTTTCTGTTAGTACAAGTGCCTGCTGTAATTGCTCATCTAAATCTGCAATAGGTGCAGGCATACTAAATTTAAGATAAAAAATGGTATTGCTTTGGGCAATATCCAATGCTTCGTAATGGGTTTTTATTTGCAATGCTGCAGATGGGTTACCTGCATAAACATTATCACATTCTTCTGCAAGGGTAAGCTTATATAGTTCAATTACTTTTTTGGTAAAAGCAAATAATTGGGGCGAATCTGTTTTAAGGTGTATATGGCCGCCTGCGGCTAATACCTGTTGGTAAAGCCTTAAAAACCTCGGGTGCGTTAACCTTTTTTTTGCCTTGGATGTACGCAACTGTGGGTCGGGAAAAGTGATCCAGATATCATCTACTTCTGCACCGGCAAAATAGTTGGGCAATAGCGTAATTTGGGTGCGGAGAAAAGCAGCGTTGGTTATTTGCTGCGCAATGCATTTTTTTGCGCCGATAAACATTCTGTTACCTTTAACATCCACCCCGATAAAGTTTTTTTGCGGGTGCAGTTTGGCAAGCTCAACAGTGTATTCGCCCCGGCCGCAGGCCAGCTCAAGTGTTACCGGATGTTCATTTTTAAAAAATATTTTCCAGTTGCCTGGCATATTTTCGGGGTATTCCAAAACGTTGGCAAAAGTTTTGATCTCTGCAAAGCGTTGAAGTTTTTTTTGCGCCATCGGGCGGCAAATATAATGATTGCTGATTTATACAAAAGCGTTCGGCGTAACGAAAATCTGTCCATTTATTTACATCGTATTTATAGGTTAACTTGTTGCTACGGCTTGCTAAGGAAGACAGCGGTTAATTAAACCAGTTTCAATGAAGTATTTATCCCGGGTATG
Organism: Ferruginibacter sp.; assembly: GCA_965249755.1. Taxonomy (GTDB): domain Bacteria; phylum Bacteroidota; class Bacteroidia; order Chitinophagales; family Chitinophagaceae; genus Ferruginibacter. Next base: position 3,126,186 of record CBDFMT010000004.1, on the reverse strand, counting down.
TTTCATCTTTTACATTGCTTTACCGTTCGTGGTTATACCCATCATGGCTTTCTTAAGCAACAATAAATTTTACCTGGCGGGCATTGCTTTTTATTTTACGGGTGTATTGTTAACTAAGTTTAAACAAGCCCTTTTGCTGTTGTTGCCGGTGTTTTTTTGTGTTTGGTTTTGGATTACTTATGGGTTCGCAAAGCAGCCTTTTGTCTTTTTTTCGCTGCTCTGTTTGCTGGGTGGCGCACTGCTTTTTAAATCGGCCATGTGGGTAGAAAGATTTATAAAAAAGACCCTGCCTGAGCGAAGGGAAGGTATTGACTTTGAATGGAAAGTACAGGAAATGAAAAGGCGGGTGGAAAAGTTCAAGCAAAATTACCCCTCCGTAAAAATTACCCCCGACGTAGTGGATAAAATAAGAAATGATGTGTTTTTTGATTAATACGTCCGTATGTTTTCACCCGTTAGCCATTTCTGAATAATGCCTTTCAACAAAAACTTATGATAGGCTTTGCTGTTTTATCTTTGTACCGAAAATGAAAAAAGCAATCATCATAATCTTGTTTTTCTTTCTTGTAACGGCTTATCCAAAAGTTGTAAACAGCCAGTGTTCTATTTGTACTAAAACGGCGCAGCAACTGGGCGAAAAACCTGCCCAGGGCTTAAACAGCGGCATTTTATATTTAATGTTTACCCCGTTTATTATTGTAGGTGTTATTGGTTACAGGTGGTGGAAAAAAGAAAAAGAAGTAGAAGCAGATAACCAACCCGGATAAAAGTGCAGCTAATTTTATTAAATGGCTTCTGCTTAAAATTGTTGGATAAACCGGTACAGGTTAAAGCCATCCCCATTTTTTGTATCTCATTTTTTAGGGCAGTTTTACTTATACCGCCCATGCGCTTGTGCTGTATTAATTGCCAGGCTTTTTCTGCAAGCAGCCACCATTTTTTGTCATTTTTTTCCGGATGTGCAAGATGTGATTCTATAGCTTCCAAAAGCTCTGTAACACCTTTTTTTTGTAAGGCTATCGTTTTAATAACCTGCACCGGCGTGTGTTTAAGGTGAAACGCAGGTGCCAGCATCAGGCGAAGGTTATGTACAAAAACATCAGCACCTGCCCTGTCGGCTTTGTTCACTGCAAAAATATCTGCCACTTCCATAAGGCCCGCTTTCATGGTCTGTATTTCATCGCCAGATTCTGGTACCAGCACAACAACGGTAATATCTGCAAGGCCGGCAATCTCCACTTCGCTTTGCCCAACGCCAACTGTTTCTACCAAAATATAATCGAAAGGGGCGGCCTTTAATACATCGGTTATTTCAATTATTTTGGGATGAAGCCCGCCAAGGGAACCTCTTGCAGCCAGCGACCGGATGTACACACCGGGATGGTTGTACCACTCGCTCATGCGGATGCGGTCGCCTAATAATGCACCCATATTAAAAGGTGAGGAAGGGTCTACACACAACACACCAATACTTTTTTCTGCTGCGGTAATGCAACCGATAAGGGCATCTGTTAACGTACTTTTTCCTGCACCCGGCGGCCCTGTAATGCCAAGTACCGGTGTAGCGGATGGCGGTAATAACTGCAGTAATTCCTTATAACCTGCCACCTCATTTTCTACCAGCGAAATACACCTGGCCAGCGATTTTATATCCCCTTGTTGAATTTGCTGCAGGTATTGTTGCCACATCCAACAAAATTCAAGGTAAATAAATCATTAGCCAAATAAATACATTCTGTATAATTTTTGCTTTGCAGATATGGTGGTTTTAAAGACGTGAACGCCTTTTGTACAACTAGGCCACCATTAAAAATTGATTGTTAACTTCGGCAATATTTTGATAACGAGATGACAAATTTTATTCCCATATTTCCACTGGCCATTGTGGTTTATCCCGGCGAGGAACTTAACCTGCATATTTTTGAACCAAGGTATAAACAGCTTATTACAGATTGCCAGGAAAGTAAAAAACCTTTTGGTATACCGACAGTGATTGATGATAAAATGGAGGAGCTTGGCACCCTTGCAGAAATTGTTGAGGTTACCAAAATGTATGACAATGGTGAAATGGACATTAAGACAAAAGGGCTTGAAGTATTCAGGATTTTGGAAATTGTGAAAGAGGTGCCTGAAAAATTATACAGCGGTGCTATCGTAAACTATCCTGAAAATACCGATAAAACCAACAGTGTGTTGATGGATAAAGTAATTGAAATTATAGAACAGCTTCACGGTATCTTAAAAGTAAATAAGGCCTTTAAAAAACCGGTGGATGAATTAAGGAGTTATGATGTTGCACACCATGCCGGGCTTTCGTTAAAAGAAGAATATGAATTGCTTGGCCTTTTTCATGAACTGCAGCGGCAGGAATATTTGAAGCAGCATCTGTTGAAAGTGTTGCCCATAGTGGCGGAGATGGAAACCCTCAAGAGCAGGATACAGCTTAATGGGCATTTTAAAAACCTGAGCGGATTTAATTTATAACCCCGAAACAGCTACGGTATGAAGAAAACCTTATGTCTTGATTTTGGGAACACCAGGTTAAAGTATGCCATTTTCCAGGATGATATCTTTATGGAAGAAGTGGTGTTGCCTGATGACAATACGGAAACTGTTGAGGCGATACTCCAAAAGTACCAGCCGGATAACAGCATCCTTTCATCCGTTATAAAACACAACGCAGCCATTGAAAGTTTGCTGAATGTGCATACCCATTTTCATAAATTATCCCACCTTACCAAAGTAAATTTTACCACACCAGTAGGCAAACCAGAATCGATAGGTGCAGACAGGCTGGCATTAGTAGCCGCTGCGGTACATTTTTACCCCAATAAAAACAACCTGGTGATCGGTTTGGGCAGTTGCATTACTTACAATTTTATTAACCAGGCCAACCAGTTTATCGGCGGTGCAATTTCACCCGGTATGGAAATGCGTTTTAAGGCCATGCATGAGCATACGGCCATGTTGCCACTGGTTGAAAAAGACTGGAACTTTCCGGTGATTGCATACGATACCAAAACAAATTTGCAAAGCGGCGTTATTGCCGGCACCACCTGGGAAATTGATGGTGCTATCAATTACTACAACAACAGATACAACAATTTTAATGTGATTTTAACCGGAGGTGATGCTTGCTATTTTGCCGGGCAGCTAAAAAATAAAATTACGGCAGATAATTACTTTTTGTTTAAAGGCCTGTATGCCATCAGCGAAATAAATGGGCCGGCACCTGTTGCAGTATGATGTTTACTTTATGGTAAACTTAACAGCAGCCTGCGCCAATATACCTTTACTTGCAACACTTGATAAGCCTTTCAACTAATGATTATGAAAAAATTGTACCCTTTTTATGTTGCTGCTTTTTTAATAAACTGCATTTTTTTATCTGCCTGCGAAAACAAACTTGCTGATGTAGAAAAATTTAATAAAAAAGACATTGCTGTTGAACAAGGAATAGATGTGGTGCTGAAATATTCTATTGCAGGTAAAAAGAAAGCAGTACTAACAGGGCCCATTATGCTAAGGGTGCAGGATACAGTACCCTACATTGAATTTACCAAAAGTATCCATGTTGATTTTTATGATGCAAGGGATAGCATTGAAAGTAAATTGGATGCTAAATATGCCCGGTACAAAGAAACCCAAAGCAAGGTGTTTTTAAAAGACAGTGTGAAAGTAATTAATGTAAAAGGCGATACGCTTTACTGCGATGAGTTGTACTGGGACAGGAACCGCACCAACGTTGAGTTTTATACTGATAAACCTGTACGCATTCGCACCCGTACGCAAACAATAAATGGTATAGGTATGGAAGCCCGGCAGGATTTTAAAGAATACCATATCATTCACCCGACGGGGCTTGTTAGCGTACCGGCCACCCAACTTCCTAATTAAAGAAAATGGATAAAATTATTGTATACGGAATACCCAATTGCGACACCGTTAAAAAAACGCTGGACTGGTACAAAGCGAAACATATTGCCGCAGGGTTTTATGATTTTAAAAAGCTGGGCATCAGCAAACAAAAACTTATTGCCTGGTGCGCCAAAGTGGGTTACGAAGTTTTACTCAATAAAAAAAGTACCACCTGGCGAAGCCTTACACCGGCACAGCAACAAAAAATAACCGGACAGGATAGTGCCATACAATTAATGATGGAATACACCAGTGTTATAAAGCGGCCGGTAATTGAAATTGGCAATAATGTGCTGGTTGGTTTTAAAGAAGAAACCTTCAATAAAATGTTTGGGGCCGGTTAAGATGGCCTTTTGTACAAAAGCCTCCCGGCATGATGATTGGTAAGATAACGGTATGGTAATAAAAGCTACAGTAACTGTATGCTAGCTTTATCTACTTATTTTTGTTTGCCCCTTTACTCAGCGATTGATGTAGTTAAGGGAACCCCCTGGATTTTTTATTTAAATCAATAATATAACAAGTATGAAACGTAATGCAACTGCCGTTTGGAACGGAACTGGTAAAGAAGGCACTGGCCATCTTACCACACAGAGTACTACACTCAATAAAACGCAATACTCTTACAACTCCCGCTTTGAAGAAGGCGTTGGCACCAACCCCGAAGAGCTGGTAGCGGCTGCACACGCAGGCTGCTTTAGTATGGCTTTAAGTTTTGGATTGAACAAGGCTGGTTTTACAGCAGATGAAATCAATACCAAATGCGAAATTACTTTAGATCCTGCAGCAGGTAAAATAACAGAATCGCACCTTACAATTTCAGCAAAAATACCAGGTATTTCGCAGGGGCAATTTGATGCTGCGGTTGCCGAAGCAAAGGCCAACTGCCCAATTTCAAAATTGTATAATACCAACATAACCCACGAAGCAACACTTGGGTAAATGATAAGCAAATAATGTATCAGGCCATCCATCGTTGATGGTTGGCCTGATCTTTTTATGCCGTTAATGCATAAATCCTATCTCATAAATAGCTGGCCATAATTTACCGGTTACGTATATTTTATCTGTCAGGGAATCGTAAGCAATTCCGTTCAGTACATCTGCACCCGGGTTGTTACGACGTGCTTCAAGCACCAGGGAGCTGCACTCCAAACAGGCAACCACCTTGCCCGTTGCAGCATCAATTTTAACGATCTTATTATTCATCCAGATGTTGGCATAAATAAAGCCTTTGATGTACTCCGGCTCATTTAGGCTATCCCGTGGCAATCCGTTTTCTGTAACCTTTAAAACCCTCTGCTGCTCTAAGTTTGCAGGGTTTAAAAAAGTTAAGGCATCCGTTCCATCAGTCATAATAATCGCTTTGCCATCTGTTGTTAAACCCCACCCTTCTTTATTTAAATAACTGAAAGTGCGTTGCAACCGGTAGTTTTTATCATCATACACAAAGCCCGTTTTGTTCTGATAAGTAACCTGGTACAGTTTGTTTTTTATGAAGACAATACCTTCTCCAAAATATTTTTTGTCAAGGAAAACTTTAGTGTCCATTTTTCCGGTGGCAGTATCAATAATACCAATCATTGATTTTGTTTGGGGCAATTCCTGCGGCGACCCGGTGCTTTCGAAAAATTTTCCATCGTGTATTAAAAGGCCTTCTGTAAACAAACTGATATCATGCGGAATTATCTTATTTACCGTGTAAGTAATTACCGGTACAGATGGCGGTATGTATGCAGTGTAACCATCATCGCTGGAGTGGTTTGTGCAACTGCAAAGTGCCATTGCATAAAACATAAAAAGAAAAAACCGTAAGGGCTTAAAAGATATCATCTGCTTAAATTTACCCAATAGCCTGTTTCAAATCTTCCACTAAATCATCGGCATCTTCAATGCCTACACTCAGGCGGATAAGCCCATCGGTTAAACCATTTTTAATCCTTTCTTCTCTTGGTATAGATGCATGCGTCATTGTTGCAGGGTGGTTGATCAGGGATTCAACACCGCCTAAACTTTCGGCCAATGCAAATATTTTAGTACCGCTTAAAACTTTGTTTGCCGCTTTAATGCTGTTATCTTTTAAAGTAAAGCTCATCATACCGCCAAATGCCCTCATTTGTAGTTTAGCAATATCATAATTGGGATGGTCTGCAAAGCCACACCAATACACCTTTTCCACATTCGGGTTTTTGCGTAGCGCATGTGCCACCACATAACCATTTTCACAATGTTGCTTCATCCTTACATGAAGCGTTTTAATGCCCCGCAATACCAAAAAGCAATCCATAGGGCCAGGCACCGCACCACAGCTTTTTTGTATAAAGTATAATTTTTCCCTAAGGTCTTTATCGTTCATTATTAAAGCACCTTGTATAACATCACTATGGCCGCCCAGGTATTTGGTAGATGAATGCATGACAATATCTGCACCCATGTCTAACGGGTTTTGCAGGTACGGGGATGCAAAAGTATTATCAACACAAAGCAATGCCCCGGCAGCTTTCGCTATTTTGGCAACGGCATGTATATCGGTAATATTCATCAGCGGGTTAGTAGGCGTTTCAATCCATATCAGTTTTGTGGCGGCAGTAACGGCAGCCTGTACATTGGCAACATTGCTGGTATCTACATAAATAAACTTAATACCAAACTTCTCAAATATCTTACTAAAAAGGCGGTAGGTACCGCCATACATATCGCTTGCAGCAATCACTTCATCACCGGGGCTTAGCAATTTAATAACGGCATCTGTTGCCGCAACGCCGCTGCTAAAAGCCAGGCCGTATCGGCCATTCTCAATCACGGCAAGTGCATCTTCCAGCGCCTTACGGGTAGGGTTTTGGCTGCGGGCATATTCATAACCTTTGTTTTGCCCGGGTGCTGTTTGCACATAGGTAGAGGTCTGGTAAATAGGCGTCATAATAGCCCCTGTACTTGGGTCTGGCTCCGCACCGGCATGTATAATTTTAGTTGCAAGTTTCATTACAATATTTTTTGTTTGGATAGATGAAGTGCAAAGTAAGGGCATTTAGGGCAGTGCTGTAAACAGGTAGTTAGCTGATGCAATTACAAAGGGTTGCTGCTGCCCATTAAAGTGGCAGCACATAAATACCTCCAGTCGAAATTGTCATTTTCATGGGCGCCCCTCGGCACAATTTTTTTATTTAATACGGATGCTTTTAAAATGCGGTTGTTCACCAGTTTTCGCTTTGCTTCGTGTATAACATCCTGTAAAATTTCATTGTGCATCCATTGGTATTGCGGTGGCTCGTAACCCACTTTATCTTTACGCCAAACAACATCATCGGGTAGTTTTTTATCCATTGCTTTTCGCAGCAGCCACTTCGTCCACCCATCGTGTATTTTATAACTGGCCGGTAACGAAAATATAAATTGCACCAGGTGGTGGTTTAAAAAAGGAAGCCTTACTTCCCTTCCATGGGCCATGCTGTTCCTGTCGGCATACCGCAGCAGTTCTTCCAAGCCAAGTGTTTGTGTATTAAAATGCAGTATATCGTTAAGCTTACCGATGATAGGTTTGCGGATGCCCTCCCATTCCCGCCCGTTAAGGCTGCTGATAAAGCCCGGGCTGATATCTGGTTGCCGCATTGTTTTAAGGTATTCATTATGCTCCAGTTGAATGGCTGCATGCGCAGGAAAATAGGCGGCCAGATAATTACCGATGCCCCATTTATACGCTACCTTATTTTTTTGGAGCAACTGCCTTTCTTTATACGTATCAATAAACTTGCTTTTACCGGATAGCTGCTGTAAATGCCAGTGGATATATTTGTTATAGCCAGCCATGGTTTCATCTGCCCCCTGCCCATCAAGCAACACAGTTATATCCTGTTGTTTGGCCAGTTCAAAAACTTTGTATTGTGCATAAATACTGGTGGAGGTAAAAGGTTCTTCCTGGTAGTAACACATGGCATCAAAATCTTTTACAAGCCCAAGGGCAGAGGGTTGTACAAAATATTGCCGTATATGCGCCTGGCGTAAACTTGCTGCATTAAGATAGCTGCCTACCGATTTGATATAGGTCGTTTCATCCTTTTCAAACCCCGGAAAAACAGCCGACACTGTTTTAAAAGCATTGCCGGTAGGAGGGATATTTGCCAGTATGGAAGAGCTGTCAAGCCCGCCACTAAGGCTTGTGCCAATAGTAACATCGCTCCTCAAACGGTGGCATACAGATGTATTAAAAAGCGATTGAAATTGCTCTACGGCAGCCGCCGGGGAAATGTTGGTAACCGTATCTTTTTCAAGGTTCCAGTAAGTATGCATTTTGTATTGTATGGTTTGGATATTGATGGTTGCAAACGTACCCGGCGGCAAGGCGCAAATGCCATTATAAAAAGTACGGGTTTTATCATTGGCATTTTGAACGTACCCCAGGGCCAGGTAGTTCAGCAGCATTTTATCATCCATTTTTTTTTCAATGCCAATTGCCCACAGGGCTTTCATTTCACTGGCAAAAACAAAGAAGGTATTTGTTGCGGCATAGTAAAAAGGCTTCTCGCCAAAACGGTCCCTTGCCGCAAAAACAAGCTGCTCTTTTTTATCCATAATGGCAAATGCAAACATGCCTTCAAACTGTTGCAAACAGTTTTCTTTCCAGCAATCATAAGCCGCAAGTATCACCTCAGTATCGCTCCTGGATTGAAACCTATAGCCTTTCTTTTTAAGGTCTTCTTTAATTTCCTGGTAATTATAAATTTCACCATTGTACACAATGGTGTAGCGGTTTAAATAATGCATGGGCTGTGCACCTGCAGCAGATAAATCAATAATGGCAAGCCTTCTGTGGCCAAACCCGGTGTTGCCTTTCGGGTTTATCCAATGGCCTTCCCCATCCGGGCCACGGTGTTCAAGGGCATCGGTCATTCTTATAAGTTCATCTTTGGTAACTAAAGATGTATTGCTGCTGATGATGCCCGCTATTCCACACATGTTGTAAATATCCAAAAAAAATCCCGGCTTGTGGCCGGGATACCTGTATAAACAAAAAGATTAAAAATAAATAGGAAAGCTAACCCTTACATCATCCCAACCAATAATAAGCGAAGCGCCGGAAGCTGCTTTTTCAAAAACCATTACAAAAGACTCCAGCACATCGGTTTGTTTTTGCACCGGTGCATCTATCCTTACAATATCCTTTGTTTCATCATATTTAAAGGAGCCCCAGGTATCATTTTCTTTGTTCAATATTAATGTCCATTTATCCTGGTTGGGTATGCAGTAAAGGGTGTACCTGCCTTTTTTAATTTTGGTATTGCCCATGCGTACCGGCCTGAAAAATTCTATCTCTGTCGCCTCGTTGGCACCCAATCGCCAAACCTGGCCATAGGTTAATAAATCTCCAAAAATAGTACGGCCATTTTTTTGTGGCCTGCTGAATATAACCCTTGCTGTTAAAGGTTCTGTGGCCTTATCCTGTATTTTTAAAACCGGGTACGAAACAGGGTAATAGCTCATGTCCATCGGCGATTTATCAATCGGCGGAAATTTAGTTTGTGCTTGTACAAGCATTGTGCAAACCACTAAGCAAGAAAGCAATAAATTTTTTTTCATATAGTTGTTAGATGTTTATGTACAAATATAAAATATTCAAGGGTTAAGTTCTTTCAATTGTTGAATGGCAAATTGCTTAAGCTGCGGAAAGAAATCATCATAACATATTTTTAGGTTACTGTATTCATTGTTAAATATTGTAAACGCAACATCAGATTCAGTAAGATAAGCAGCCCGCCTTACCAAACCTTCAAAGCCCTTTTTTATACCTTCTTTAAAACGGTAATTGTACAGCCAGTTTTGCGATTGCATGTACGGTAACATTTTGGAAAAGGTTTCTGGTAACAGGGCTGCATTGGCTTGCAGGCTTACATAAGTTTCATTGCAAAAAATACCCAAGGCTTTTTCATCATTAAACTGATGGATATCGTTTGCCAGAAAATGATCATACAGCACATCAACAAAAGCACCTGCATACAACCTGTACTCATCTTTAAAAAACTGTTTAGCAGTTTGTGTTACCGGGTGGTGGTCAGTAAACTCATCAATAGTCCTGTGCAGGATTATCCCTTTTTGAATACCTATGGGATACCCAAATTTTTTTTTGCCTTTTACATAATCACTTATCATGTTGCCGGCTAAAATATCGGCATGGTTAAAGGAGAGGTAAGCATGTGCAAGAAGGTTCATATTATTAAAGATAAAAAATACCTTACAGCTTATACCACTTAACCGTTTTTACTTTTTAACATGCTCTTCTACCCATTTAATACATTGTTGTGAAATAAAAGGTAATCCTTACCAGCATAGGGTTTCAGGGGTTTAGCATTGTTAAACAAATGTGGCGTTTTACCACTTGTCCAATTTCTTTATTTGGTAACGCATTTGGTCACATCCTTTACATAAACGTAATGCAGGGTGAATAGATTTGTATTGTAAAACAAACAAAAACGCCCCTAAAAGAGGCAGGATTTAACCAAATTAAAACACACAAAAATGAAAAAGTTAACCACCATTGTAACAGCACTAATATTGTTGTTATCTGCAACCGCCTTTGCAACAACAGGCGACAATGTTACCAAAATTGTAAAAGGTGCATTTGAAAAAGACTTTACAAGAGCCCAAAATGTAACCTGGCAAAAAACGGGCGACTTCTACTTTGCAAACTTCGTAATGAACGGCCTTGAAACCGATGCAGCCTATAATGAAGCCGGCGAACTTGTTGGTACCTCAAGAAAAATTACGGTTGCACAATTGCCGTTAAATGTTTCCCTTGCACTTAGCCAGCAGTACAAAAATTATACCCTGAAAGAAGAAGCAACTGAACTAAGCTTTGATGGCGAAACACAATATTATGTAACGGTTGATAATGCAAAACAAACACTGCGGTTAAAATGCAGGACAAGCGGCGACATATCTGTTGAAAAGAAATTGAAGCACTAAACAAAAGGTAGCATGCTGCAAGCCCTTCAATTAATGAGGGGCTTTTTGTTATAAGTTTAAGCCTGAAAAATATTCTGAACTTTAATAAATTGTTAAGTACATCATGGAGATAAGCCACAGCACTGTATTTAATGATTTTGCGTTCTTTTTAGTAATGATATTATATGCCGTTTAGACAATTATTTATTTAAGAAGTCGTTTGGTCACATTGTTCACACCAACGTAATAATTAAGTGAATAAAAAAACGGTAAAAACCTAAAATCTGTAACCAATTAAACCCCAATAAAAAATGAAAACGTTAACCACCCTTTTAACTGCATTTGTGTTGTTGTTATCATCAGCCTCTTTTGCAACACCAGGCGACCATGTTTCCACAACGGTAAAAATTGCATTTGAAAAAGACTTTACAAAAGCCCGGAATGTAAGCTGGCAAAACACCGGCGACTTTTACTTTGCAAACTTTGTTATGAACGGGATAGAAACCGACGCAGCGTATAGCGATGCAGGTGAGCTGGTAGGTACTTCAAGAAAAATCAGCCTGGCGCAACTACCGTTAAACATTAACTTATCCGTTACACAACAGTATGAAGATTATACTTTAAGGGATGCAATTACTGAACTTAGTTTTAATGGCGAAACGCAGTACTATATAACAATTGACAACGCAAAACAATCATTAAGGGTAAGGTGCAAAACCAGCGGTGAAATATTTGTAGAGAAAAAAGTGAAGCACTAAAAAATAACATAGATAAGCCCTTCAGCAATGAGGGGCTTTTTTTATACACTGATAATTTTAATTAATTGTTTTTCTCTATAAAAGCAGCAATGGCATCGCTAAGGCTACCAGATAAAGGTAATGCCTGCATCGAATAGGTTGCCATATTTTCAACCCTCGTTAAAGGCGCATTTTTAAGAATATGGTTCATACTATCCAGCAATAAAAATGTAGCGGCAGGTTTGCAGCTTTTTAATAAAGAAGCTTCGTTTGGGTTTACCTGCAAGTCGTGCCCACCTTGTATAATCATCACCGGGGTATGCAGTTTTTTTATTTCTTCACAAGGAATATATTTCATCCACGATTTAATGTACGGCTGCACCGAAGGCCTGAAAATACTTAGCAGGTATGGTGGAACTGTATCAATGCTCAGGTTGTTATAAAGGCGTTTAAAAAGGCTGTCAACTACCGGCGCTGCCTTGGGCAACTGGCTGGCGTACTGCTCAGTAATAATTTCGGCAATGCCCTTTGCAGGCCCTGCGATAGAAATAAAACCATGCACTTTTATTTTTTGTGCGGCAAGCATGCCAACTAACGAACCTTCGCTATGGCCTGCTATAAACACATTTTTAATACGCTTGTCTTTTTGCAGCAACTGCAGCCAATCCACAACATCATTTACATAATCATCAAACCTAAGGTCAGCCTCTTTTTTTATGGCACCTATGCTTTTTGCTACACCTCTTTTATCCAATAAAAAAACGGCTATTTTTTTACCGGCCAATGCAGTGGCCATCATTTTATAACTATTGGTATGTAAGCCCATCGGGTTGTTGCCATACCGGTCTGTTGGGCCCGAACCTGGTATAATAACCAGCAATGGAAAAGGTATTTTTCCTTCAGGCATAAATAGCGAACCATACAGGCTTCCTCCCGGCAAGGGCAAAGCAATCGTATCTTCCCTAACCTGGGCAAAGGCGGTTAAACGTATCAGCAGCAATAACAATACAATAATCTTTTCCATAACCAGGGCTTATTTAGCAGGTAAAGATAACGGGCTTATGCATTGGGTTTACCTGCGCTTGCGGAGCAGTATAGCTTAACAGAAATACAATACCCCCGTTGATAAAAAAAACTATTTTTGCACCCATTCTTTTTTAAAATTTTATATCATTCAGCACAAAATTATTCAGCTATGAGCCAGGGCCCTATCTCCAATTTTATTGAACACCATTACAGGCATTTTAATGCAGCAGCATTGATGGATGCAGCCAAAGGTTATGTTACCCATTTGAAAGAAGGTGGTAAAATGATGGTTACCCTTGCCGGTGCCATGAGCACTGCTGAACTGGGCTTAAGCCTTGCTGAAATGATAAGGGAGGATAAAGTAAGCATTATCAGTTGTACAGGTGCCAACCTGGAAGAAGACATCATGAACCTTGTGGCACACAGCCATTATAAAAGGGTGCCCAACTACCGTGACCTTAGCCCGCAGGAAGAGTGGGACCTTTTGGAAAACCATTACAACCGTGTTACAGATACCTGCATACCAGAGGAAGAAGCCTTCAGGCGGTTGCAGCAGCATATACATAAAATATGGAAAGATGCGGAAGATAAAGGGGAGCGCTACTTTCCACACGAATACATGTTTAAGATGTTGCTGAGCGGGGTGCTTGAACAGTATTACGAGATTGACCCAAAAAACAGTTGGATGCTTGCGGCAGCACAAAAAAATATACCCATTGTAGTGCCCGGTTGGGAAGATAGCACCATGGGCAACATCTTTGCCAGCTATGTAATTAAAAGCCAATTAAAAGCATCCACCATGAAAAGTGGTATTGAATATATGGTGTGGCTGGCAGATTGGTACCGCAATAATTCCGGCGGTAAGGGGGTTGGCTTTTTTCAGATTGGTGGTGGTATTGCAGGCGATTTTCCGATTTGCGTTGTACCTATGATGTACCAGGATTTGGAATGGCACGACGTGCCGTTCTGGAGTTATTTTTGCCAGGTAAGTGATTCCACAACATCGTACGGCTCTTACTCCGGAGCGGTGCCGAACGAAAAAATTACCTGGGGCAAACTGGATATTAAAACGCCAAAATTTATTGTAGAAAGTGACGCCACCATTGTGTGCCCGTTAATTTTTGCCTGGATATTGGGCTGGTAAATGTGGCCATAAAAAAAGCAGGCATTACGGATTTGTAATGCCTGCTTTTTTGTGCTTATTATTTTTTTACCTGCTGCTTTCAGCAAGGGGTATATCCCTCTTTAGCATCGCATCCCTGTTGGCAATTTCCCATGCGGTATAAAAAATCATCTTTACCCTTTTTTCATAAAGCCCGAAATTAATTTTATCAACGGTATCTGTCGGTTTGTGATAATCGGCCTTTAGCATACCATCATAAAAAAATAAAATGGGCACCCCTTTACGGGCAAAATTGTAATGGTCGCTGCGGTAATAAATCCTTTCCTGGTCGTTGGGGTCATCAAACTTATAATCCAGCGTTAGCTGGGTGTATTTGTTGTTAGCGCCTTCGTTAATGATGGGCAGGTCGCTGCTTAATTTATCATGGCCAATAACATATACGTAGCTTAGAGTATCGCCGAGTTTACGTTCTGTATCTACACGGCCAACCATGTCCGTATTTAAATCTGCCGAGGTTTTGTCGAGCGGAAAAACAGGATGGTCGCTGTAATACTCACTTCCCCAAAGCCCTTTTTCTTCGCCGCTTACCGTCATAAAAACCATTGTCCTTCTTGGCCCGTGGCCTTCTGCCTTTGCCTTTGCAAAAGCCTGTGCCATTTCAATAACGCCGCAGGTACCGCTGCCATCATCATCCGCACCATAATAGATTTTACCCCCGTGGTTTCCTAAATGATCATAGTGGCCGGTGCAAAAAACGTACTCGTCTTTTCTATCTGTGCCTTCAATTACGCCAAGTACATTACTGGCATTAACCGTTGTGCGGAATTTGTTGAATTTAAATTCAACCTTCATTTTATTTTCGGTAAACCAGGCCGTTGTAAAAGGCGTATTGGCCTTAACCTGTTTAAGTAAAGTATCAAAATTATTGCCCAGTATATTTTTGGCAAAGGCATGTGAAAGCAAGGCATAGTTAACCGGTTTGCCTGTGCCTTCATGCGGAAAATAAAAGGTGGTCTTTTTACTGTTATCAATGGCACGCTGGTTAAAAGTTTCCTGGTTTGGGTTGATGACAAAAGCACCTGCCGCACCTTTTTCTTTTGCTATGGCCAATTTTTTACTCAGGCCGGGGTACGTCCACTGACTGGAACGGCCAACACCACCGATGAAATATTTGCCTTCTTTTTTTGGCTCACCTAAAAAGAATACCACTACTTTTCCTTTAACATCAAGGTTAGTATAATCACTGTAACTGCTATCTGCTATGCCATATCCAACAAAAATTATTTTAGATGCTTTGTTGGTACCGCTTTCATTATTGGCGGCGGGTGTAAGGTAATCTGTACCATACGTTGCAGGTGTTTTATTAACGTTGATTTCGCTTACAATACTATCCTGATAAAGGGGATATAACTGCTGGTAACCCTTAAGCGGTGCGGCCGCGGCAAGGCCCATTTTTATAAACTGGCTTTCGATATAAGCGGCTGCTTTGCGCTGCCCTTCTGTACCGGTTTCCCTTCCATCCATGCTGTCGCTGGCAATAATGGTAAGGTGCTTTTTTAAATCGTCACCGGTAATGTTAGCACCATATTTTAATGCTTCGTCTGTTTGGGCAATAGTTGCCAGGCCATTTAAAAGTAAAAAACTTAAAAGAAAAACGATTCGCTTCATGTATGTATTTTTATTTGAAAGTAGTTGATTACCGGTAGATATAGAGGATGGATTGATGAGCGGCGTACAATTTAAGCATGGGTTAACAAAACAGGATGCAATGCCCAAAGTTGGGAAGGCTTGAATATAAAAACTGCCTGTTTATTTAAATAGCAGCCTTGTGATTTACTAATAAACCCGGAAGTTTGCTGACAGCTGATCACCCAATAATTTTTAAGGATGGATTTGTTTTGTTGTTAGCATTAACGTTATCAGCAAGCCATTTTATTGATCCTTTTTAAATGCCTTCCACCTTCAAACGCAGTGTTCATAAAAATGTCCAGCATTTTTTCTGCATCGCCGTCCCTTACAAAACGGGCAGGTATGCAAAGGATATTGGCATCATTATGTTTGCGGGCTAATTCGGCAAGTTCTTCTCCCCAGCAAATGGCAGCCCTTATGCCCTGATGTTTGTTGGCCGTAATGGCAACACCATTGGCACTGCCGCATAATAAAATACCAAAAGCGGCTTCGCCTTTTTCTACTGAAGCGGCAACAGGGTGTGCAAAATCAGCATAATCAACAGCATCTTTATTATAGGTGCCATAATCTTTAAAGGCGACACCTTCTGCTTCTAAAAAGGAAATAAGGTCTTCTTTGCAATCGAAACCTGCATGGTCGCAACCAATGGCGACAGGTAATTTTAAATTGAATATTGACATGGCATGTAATTGATAAAAAGGTGAAATCAAGATTGATAACAGCAGGCTACAAATGTAGACATAATCCCAACTTTTTTCATGATTAATTATGGCAGTATCAGCTCCATTCTTCCTTTTCTTCCTTGGCCTTTTTCTTATCTACATTGGTTGCCAAAACAATACTTATCCAATACAAAAGTACCAGTGGTATGGCTACGATAAACTGGCTTGTCCAATCGGGCGAGGGGGTAATTACAGCAGCAACAACAAGAATAATTACGAATGCAAATTTAAAATATTGCTTAAGCATTTTACCGGTAATGATACCAATTTTAGCCAGCACAAAAGCCAGTACAGGCAGCTCAAAAGCAATACCGCAGCCGAGTATTAAATTAGTAAGGCTGTCAACATAATCGTTAACAGAAGGCCGGTATTGTATCATGGCAGATTTGCCCAGTGTAAAGCCTGCTAAAAAGTTAAAGGTAAATGGTGCCAGCAGGTAATAACCAAAAGCGGCGCCTGCAAAAAAACATAAGGACACGAAGAAAATACTGTTTTGCCCATACCGTTTTTCTTTAGCCGAAAGGGCAGGTTTTATAAACCGCCAAAGCTCCCAAAAGATGTAAGGGAAAGCCACTACCAAACCACCAATCATGGCTATGTTTATGGCAGAAGTAAATGTGCCGTTAACCTCCGTAACCTGAAAATTTATTTTTATCACCGGCATACAAAAGCTGTCGCCAAGGTGCAGCCAATGGCCAAAGTCGCAAAGGGCATGGTAGGTAAAAAATTGAGGGAAAGTAGGCGACAGGATGATGTTATCATACACCCAATCTATATAAACAAAAATGAGGATGGCAGCAACCAGCCAAACGGCAATACTGCGTATCATATGCCAGCGCAATTCTTCAATGTGATCGAAGAAGGTCATTTCTGCAGGCTCTTCTTTGTCTTTACCGCTGATCCTTTTAAAGAATGTTTTTCTTTCTGATGCCTTTGTTGCCAATTTATTTACAGGTATTTATAATTGCGCTTAATTATTATTTTGCTGCCGCAAAAGTAAAACACTTTTATCATTGCAGCGGTGGGTTTATTCGGTTACCAGTTGTTTAACATTACCCGTCCGTTTTAAGGCACCCCATCCCTGCAACTCCCCTTTAATGGCACGGTTAAAAGATTTTAGTATGATGTAATACATGAGCTGCCGGTACACCAGCCGCTGCGGTATCATCCAGATTAATTTTTTATAATCTTCCTTTTCAAAAGCGAATGCCAGTGCCGCACCGGCCACATCAACAAGGGTAAAAATTAAATAGTAAATAACAATATGGCTTATGCTGGCTGGTATTAAACCGAGCCCAGCGGCAATAAGGCTAAGCACTAAAACAAGGTCGGCCAGCGGTGCCAAAAAAGGAAGTATTACCTGAAAAATAAGGATGTTGGGCAATGCCACCATACCAAAGTTTTTAAAGCGGGGGTTAAATACAGCATCCCTGTGTTTCCAAAAGCATTGCATAACGCCAAAGCTCCAGCGGAAGCGCTGTTTTAAAAACTGCCGCATGGTCTCCGGTGCCTCCGTGTAGGAAATGGCATTTGTACAATTGCGTACTTCATAGCCAATGCGGTGCATGCGCATGGTGAGGTCGCAATCTTCTGCAAGCGTATCGGTTGTTAAACCACCGGCTTCAATTACTGCCGCTTTTTTAAAAGCGCCGATGGCACCCGGCACAACTGTAATACAATCCAGCAGGTCAAAGGCACGGCGGTCAAAATTTTGAGAAGTAATATATTCAATGCTTTGCCACCGGGTAATCATATTTATTTCATTGCCCACTTTTACGTTACCTGCAACCGCACCTACTTTTTCGCTGGTAAATTTTTGCATCAGCTTTGATACGGCATCTGTTTTTAACTGGGTATCTGCATCTATACAAACTACATAACCGCTGTTGGCCAGGGCAATACCCACATTAAGTGCAGAAGCTTTGCCACCATTGGGTTTGGTGTGTACCTTCACTTTTGGGTTGCCTTTAAAAGCATCGGCCACAGTAGCATATGTGCTGTCTTTGCTGCCATCATCCACAAACACCACCTGCAGGTTTTCATAATCCTGCTGCAACAAACTTTGTATGGTCCTTGTTGCATTTACTTCTTCATTATACGCAGGCACTATTATGCTAACAAGCGGCATATCGGCGGCAGCCCACATAGCCACATCTGTCCGGGAAGCTTCCCTCTTTTTTTGTATCCCGGCCAGTATGGCCATTACGATCATCCTGCCAACGGAGAGAATGATGCCCACAATAAACAAGGCAAAAAGGATATGGCTTCCCCAATAGGCAGCTTCTGCAAAAAAGAAATTCAGTTTTCTCATCCACCCGTCTTTACTTGGCGGCAGTACCGGCATTACATCATTTTTTGTTTTGCCCATAAGGTCGGCCACTGTTGTAAAAACGCAGCCCCTGCTTTTAAAATAATCTATAATGCGGGGCAGGGCTTCTACCGTGGCCTGCCTGGTTTCACCGCCTGCATCATGCAATAAAATAATGCTTGCATCTGTTTGCCCGGCCAGCCTTTTGGTCCTTTCAACAATACTGTCTGCACTTACATTTATTTGCCAGTCGTTTGGGTCAATACTTTCACCAACGGTGATGTAATTATCTTTTTGGCTGCGTGCAATAGGCTCAATCTCTTCAAAGGTTTGTGGCTCACTATCCGCATTGTACGGTGCCCTGAATAAAATGGTGGAACGGCCGGTTATACTTTCAATCAGCAGCCTGGTGCTTTTCATTTCCATCTCTGCCCGCTGTGGGCTCATTTTGGCAATATTGCCATGGGTAAAAGTATGGTTGCCAATTTCATAACCATTGCGGTAAATGCGCTGCAGCAACGGGATATTTTGCTCTGCGTTTAAGCCCACAACAAAAAAGGTGGCAGGCACTTTTTCCCTTTCCAGGATGCTTAGAATTTTTGGTGTAAAATCCGGGCTTGGGCCATCATCAAAAGTTAAAATAATTTTATGCCCCGGGCCCATGGGGCTTTTATCTTCTGCAAATTTTTGTATAACGTAGCCAGATGGCAGCGTTTTAAATTCCTGTTCGGTTATCAGCAACTCGGCCGTATCAATCTGCAACGTTATTTTACCGGCTTGCGGGGTGTATAAAATGGTAAGCAATTCCCCCTCGCCGGTAAAAGTGGGCTTTTGGTTTACGTTGTAAGGGATGCTGTCCAGCAATGAAAAATCAAAGGGCTTTTTTTGAAGTGCTTCGTTGCTTAAGTTAGTGTTGTAGTACGTCCACATCCTGCTGTCTTCGCCACCTAAGTGCCATAAGGCAGTGCCTGCGGTTGCATACTCATCACTAAACCTTAAAACATTAAAGGTGGTGGCGGCATCTGTAAACCATACATCATGGTTTACTTTTATCTGCTCTTTTGTTGTTTCATCTGTATGTTCATCGGTGTAGCTAAAGTGCAGGTTATAGCTGTCATCATCATAATCAATGGTGGAGTTGGAAAGCCTTGCCCGGTTGATGGCCTGGGTATAGCTCATTTCCCTTACCACTTTATTGCCGTCATCATCTGTCGTCCAATCGTAACCATAACCAGCAACACCTAAAATTATTTTGTTGCTTTCTATTCTTGCGGCTGTCCAGTCAAGCGCTTCTTCTATCCATTTTTGTGCACTTATCGGTCCGGGGCCAGATGCAACTGTATTGTACTGGTCATAAGCCATCAATATTATAAAGTCATTGTACAGTGATAATTTCCTGTAATCATAATCATCATTTTTTACAGCCACATCCATTGTTACTACCAGGTTTTGGGCATGCAGTGCCTCATATAAATTTTGTTGAAATTTAGTAAGCGGCCCGCTGGTAGGTTCTTTTAGTTCTTCAAAATCTATGTTGATGCCTTGCAGGTGGTAGTAAGATAAGGTATCTGCCAGTTGCCGGATAAACAGTTGTTGCTTTGCTGCATTGTTTAAAATGCCATGCAATAAGTTGCCATCAAAATCGGGGCTCAGGTTACCATCTGCATCTTTTTTTGTAGAGTTAAAATTGGTAAGCATAGGCATTATACGAAGCCCTTTGCCACGCATGGCAGCAAGGCCTGCACTGTCTATCCGGGTTTGCAGACGAAAGTTATTTGCGGTATCAATAAAAAACCATTCAGGAAAAATGGTGTTGAGCTTATCGCCATATTTATCAATATCAGGTAAAGACGTGCTTGCCGTCCACGGGGTATAAAAGGCGGCACGTATAAACGGCAATTTATTAACAGGCTTATACTGTGCCTGACGTATAGCCTTAACCGAATCTTCTTTTATTTTTTTAAGTAAGAAACTTTTAAATCCCTTAAATTTTTTATTCTGGCTGTTGGCAAGGGTTAAT
This sequence comes from Ferruginibacter sp., assembly GCA_965249755.1. Lineage (GTDB taxonomy): Bacteria > Bacteroidota > Bacteroidia > Chitinophagales > Chitinophagaceae > Ferruginibacter. Next base: position 3,105,707 of record CBDFMT010000004.1, on the reverse strand, counting down.
GGGTTAGAAGGGTCCAGTTTATTCTCGTAAGATTTTGCAAGATTTCCAATGTTTACCGGTGATGGGTTAACACCTCTTAATAATGCCACTACAAGCACAACTGTAAAAAATAATGCGATGAATAATAATATCCTAAAAGACCATTGAAAACTGCGCCACCTGCCCGGGTTACTGGTTTGAAAGATTTGCGGATTGCTGCTCATATTGTAAACTTAAATTGTTTAAACGGTTTATAAAAATCAGCAAGCTGTCTGTATCTGTTTAAAAATTCATGCATAAACATATCAAAAACATTTGCACCGTTTACTTGTTTAACAGGTTATGTGTTAGTTAACATTTCATTTGATTGGCTACATTTGAGGAACCTGATTTGCCGGTTAACATGGGCTTAACCTCCTTGGGCTTTTATTGTTAACAGTAAGTGAGACCTTTGTTATGATGAGATCTACCACCCTGCGATGGATAATGCTAAGCATCACAATTATTATAAGTTTAATAATAGTGACACAACTATACTGGTTAAAAAGGGTGTATACTTTAGAAGAGCAGCAATTTGGTTCAGGGGTTGTTAAGAGTATCCGGGGCCTGTTTGAAGACATTAAAATCGCAGATAATCCAGCCATCCAGGTTAAAGAAATAGTAGAAAAAATAGATCAAAATACTTACCTGGTAAAGCTTGCCTCCATCCCTTCAAAAGATTCCCTTTACAATCATCTTGGAAATGAATTTGAAGATTTTGATGTTTGGACGGATTGCAATGTTGGTGTATACAGCACCAGCAAAAACGGTTTTTTGTATCAATTTTATTTATCTACTGCAGCTACAACTTATCCTGAAAATAATACCGTTGATTTTAAACCTGCAAAGAAACCATATGATTACCTGCTGCTTAATTTTCCCAACAGGAGCAAGTACATTATTCATGAAATGATATTTTGGATTGTTACTGCGGTGGTATTATTGCTGGTATTAATCGGCCTTTCGGTAAGCCTGATTTTTTTATACAAGCAAAAGTTTTTGAATGAACTGCAAAAGGACTTTGTAAACAATTTTACGCATGAATTTAAAACGCCCCTTGCAGTGATGAAAATTGCAAGCGATGTATTGACCCAACCCGGTATTACCAGCCAGCCTGCAAGGCTTTTAAAATATGGGTCTGTAATAAAAGAACAAACAGAACACCTGCAAAACCAGGTGGAAAGGATTTTAAAAACGGCCAGTGGTGATAATGAAAACATAATTGTAAACAAAGAGGATTGTAACCTTAATGAAACAATACAACATGCCATCGACCAGTTGGAACCTTTGATACATAACAAGGAAGCAACCGTAATTTTTAAACCTTCCGAAGATGACCCGGTAATTAGTGCAGACAGGGTACACCTGCAGCTTGTAATTATTAACCTTGTTGAAAATGCAATTAAATACAGCAATGCTAAACCTTACATATCTATTGATGTAACTTGCGAAGACAATAATACCTGTGCCGTTTCTGTAAAAGATAAAGGGATTGGTATTGAGGAGAAAAATTTTAAATATCTTTTTAATAAATTTTACCGGGTACCCACCGGCAATGTTCACCAGGTGAATGGTTTTGGATTGGGTTTAAACTTTGTAAAGAAAATTATTGATGCCCATGCTGGAAAAATTGTTATCAAAAGCGTACCGGGCATTGGCACAGAATTTAAGATATTATTACCTGAAAAATAAATACCATGGTTAAAGCAAAAGTTTTACTGGCAGAGGATGATACAACACTTGCATTTGTTGTTAAGGATAACCTGGAAGAGGCAGGTTACGAAGTTATCTGGTGCAGTGATGGCGAAACAGCCATCCAGCAATTTCAAAAATTTCATTTTGATATTTGCCTTTTGGATGTTATGATGCCTGTAAAAGATGGCTTTACCGTTGCTAAAAAAATCCGTTTAAAAAGCGATGTGGTGCCGATTATTTTTTTAACTGCCAAATCCATGGAGCAGGATAAACTGGAAGGTTTTAAAAGCGGCGCAGATGATTATGTTACCAAGCCATTTAGCATGCAGGAACTGCTGATGCGGATGGAGGTTTTTTTACGCCGCACCAAAAAAATGCATTTCGAAAAATCTCATGAATACAGCATTGGAAAACTTCGTTTTTCTTTTGCGGATTTACAAATACACGATGGCGAAAAGCTGATACCGCTCACCCAACGGGAGGCAGATTTACTCAACTTTTTTTGCCAGCATACCAACAAGGTTTTAAAAAGAGAAGAAGTGCTGCTGAGTGTTTGGGGCAAAGATGATTATTTTTTAGGCCGCAGTATGGATGTGTTCATTACCAAGTTAAGAAAGCATTTTAAGGCAGATCCATCAATAATTTTAGAAACCATCCATGGAATAGGGTTTAGGTTAAATGCGCAAATTGAGTAAAAAGGTTGTATAATATTTTTACCGGCCATCCGTATGGGTGGCTTTTTTTTTTTAAACATTACAGTATGGGCAAAATTGTTGCAAAGCAAACCGGTAACAACTTATAGATGCAAAACCAAAAATTATTATGGTATAGAGATTGCAAATTTGAAGGAATTATGGTAACTGCGACACATGTTGCTTTATTTAAAGTTGTTAAACATCCATAAAAAATAGGGTGTACAATACAGGCTCAACAGATTTAACCAACTGCTTTTACCCATTATTTTAAAGATTAAAAATTACAGCTCTGACAATTAAAAAAGTTATAAGAAAAACCGGTAAGGTGTTGGCTTGGATACTGGCCAGCGTCATCTTTCTGCTTTTGCTGATATATATTCTCATACAAATACCCGCTGTGCAAAATATTGCCCGTAAGAAGGTTGTAGCTTTTCTGGAAAATAAAATCCACACTAAGGTAGAAATAGCAAAGCTGTCGTTGGATTTTCCAAAACGCCTGGTTTTGGAAGGTGTGTATTTTGAAGACCAGAAGAAGGATACTTTGTTCAGTGGTGGAAACATACAGGTTGATATTGCATTGCTTAAGTTAATCCACAGCGAAGTGGAAATAAACTATGTAGGCCTTAAAAACTTGCATGCAAACATTTCAAGAAATGGAAACGACACCAACTTCAACTATCAGTACATTGTTGATGCTTTTAACAGCGGCCCCAAAAAAACTACAAAGGATACCAGCGCAGGCATGAAAATAAGTGTTGATAAAATTGACCTTGAAAACATTAATGCAACTTTTAAAGACAATCAAACAGGGATAGATTTTTTGGTAAAACTGGGTACTTTTCAAACTGCTTTTAAAAAGTTTGATATGGACAAGATGTCCTTTTCGTTGCCCAATATCCAACTGGCAAATGTTACCGGCCACATGTACCAAAACAAGCCTTTGATGCAAGCGAAACCTGCCGCAGTAAGGGAAGCCGAAAGTAACCAGCCATTTAAACTTCAATTGGGCTTACAGGATATTGGTATAAAAAACATTGTATTCGATTATAAAAATGACGTGTCGGTAATGTCTGCCAGCCTTAATTTAGGGGAGCTGGCTGGTAAGGTTAAATCCATCGACCTTGGTACTTTAAATGTACAACTAGAAAACTTGAAATTGCACAATACCACCGCTGGTATTGTATTGGGAAAAAGCCAGCAAACACAAATTGTAAAAAAAGAAATCAATAAAGCTGCCGTTGCCCAGGCAAATAACCCATGGAAAGTTTTTGTACAAAACATTGATTTGGCCAATAACAACATTGCTTTTGATGATAACAATATTGCCCCTCTTGCCAAAGGAATGGACTTTAAACATTTAAAAATTGACAGCCTTCGCTTTAAAGGAAACGATTTTATTTTTACGCCTGCCAGCGATGAAGGCAATATAACCGATGCAGGCTTTAAAGATAAAAGTGGGTTTAACTTAAAGCAGTTTAAAACAGCTTTTAATTACAACGATTCTGGAGCTGCACTAACGGATCTTTTTGTGCAGACTGACAAAACTTTAATCAGGGACAATGTTGTTATTAAATATCCGTCGCTTGAGGCAGTTACAAAAAATATGGGGCTGTTATACGTAGATGCCAATCTTGCAAAAACAGACCTTGCAGCTAAAGATATTTTGCTGTTGGCACCACAATTACAGGCCAATTTAAAAGGCAACGAAAATGCCATTGTTCATGTAAATACCCATATAAAAGGGTACTTAAATAATTTAGAAATCCCAGGTTTTGAAGTTAGCGGCATCGGCAATACGCTTATCAGCATGTCGGGTACAATTAAAGGGTTGCCCGATGTAAAGAAAACTGCCTATAATTTCAACATTGCCAATTTTCAAACCACCAAAGCTGATATCATAAAATTTGTTCCGGCAGGTACAATACCCGCCAGCGTACGCATACCAGAAACCATGAAGCTTAGCGGAAGCTTTAAGGGCATGGCCACCAACTTTACCACAGATCTTTTGCTGCAAACCAATAAAGGAAATGCCAGCATCAAAGGTTCGGTAAACAGTGTTGCAGAAACATATGATATTAAGGGTACCCTCAATAATGCAGATGTAGGATATCTTACCAAACAAGATACTTTAATGGGCAGGGTTACTATGAACTATGCTGCAAAAGGAAGGGGCTTTAAACCTGCAGTTATGAACATGAATGCAAGGGCACATGTTGCGTCTGCCTTTATAAAAGGATATAATTATCAAAACCTGGATGTTAGCGCCTCTGTGCATAAAGGGTATACTGTAATAGATGGTGGCATGAATGATAAAAGCCTTGCCTTTCATTTAAATGGAGAAGCGATGATTGACGATAAGTTTGCCACGAACATACGGATGCGTTTAATGCTCGACAGCATACTGATGAAACCACTTGGGTTCTCTACAACAGATCTTCGTGTACACGGCAACGTTGTGGCGGATATTCCGGTAACGGATATGAACGCACCAAAAGGAAATATTGAAATAAGTGATCTTGTAGTGTACAATGATGGAAAAAGATATAAAGCAGATACCATACAGGTTGCAGCTAATACAAACGACTCTGGCAAAATAATAAGTTTAAACAGCCAGATAGCAACGGCCACACTTACAGGGCAGTACAGCCTTAATACTATTGGTAAAGGCGCTATGCAATTGATCAATAAATACTATAACATCGGTATTAAAGATTCTGCAATTACCAAAGATAAATGGAACCTTACTGCCGCCATTATCCCCGATAGTTTGCTGTTTGCTTTTGTACCTTCCCTTGCAGGGTCAGATACTATCCGTATACATGCGGATTTTGATGGCCCCACTGAAAAAATGAACATGGTTGCCAATGCGCCCAAAATACAAATGGGCACGCAGGTGCTCGACAGCCTCACTTTTACCGCAGGCAATACCACCAACCAGTTTAATTATGCGGCCACGGTCAACAAGGCTGGAAGTAAAAGTTTTCAACTGCAAAAAACCAGTGTTACCGGCTTTATTGCAAACAATGAGATCACGACAAAACTGAATATTAAAGACAGCGACGGAGAAGATAAATACCAGTTGGGCGCAAGGGTTGCCCAGGAAAAAAATGGTGCAATTAAAGCGGGCCTTTCTGATAGCCTGATGATGGATTACAATGATTGGGCAGTGGATAAAAGCAATTACATACAGTATGACAGTACAGGGATAATCATTCATAATTTCAGCATCAGCAACAGTGGCCAATCACTTAGTATCAATTCAAAAGCAGAAAATACAACTGCACCTGTTGATGTAGTTTTAAAAGATTTTCACATTAAAACATTAGCCAATCTTGCGGAACAGGATTCGCTGCAGGCAGATGGGGTGATTAACGGAAATGTGATGATAAAAAACCTGATGGGCAACCCGTTATTTACGTCCAATATTTCAATAGATACGGTAACATTTAATAAAGATACCGTTGGCAATATTGCTATTAAAGTAGATAATGAAACTGCCAATGCTTACAACGCTGCAGTGGCTGTTACCGGCAATGGAAACGATGTGCGGTTAGGTGGTAAATATTATACCGGCGAAGGAAGAATGGACCTTAAGCTTGATGTAAACAATTTTTACATGGCCAGCATAAAGCCCTTTACTTTTGGGGCTTTAACCCAGGCAGACGGAAGCCTTAAAGGCAATGTAGATTTTAAAGGCACTACCGCTGCACCAGATATTCATGGTGAACTTAGGTTTGAAAATGCCAACATCACACCAGATGCAACAGGCGAAAAACTACATTTATCCAATGAATCAATAACTGTTGAAACCCACGATATTATTAAGTTTAACAAGTTTACGCTGATAGATTCTGCTGGAGAAAAAGCTGTTCTCGATGGCACCATACACACCGATGATTTTAAATCGTATGCTTTTAACCTGAATCTTAATGCTGATAATTTCCAGGTGTTAAACGAACCTAAAAAGCAAAACGCATTATATTATGGCAGGCTAAACATGGATGCCAATATTGCTGTAAAAGGTACTTTAACCGCACCGAGTGTTAATGCAGATTTAAAGATTAATAAATCTACCGACATCAATTTTGTGCTGCCAAGTACCAACCCGGAATTGGAAGGAAGAGAAGGCGTGGTGCAGTTTGTAGACATGTATGGTGGAAGCAGCGACAGCCTTTTTAAAGCAACTATTGATACCTTAAGCACCTTCCCAAAACTGGCAGGAATGGACCTTGCCTTTACATTAGAATCTGACACTGCTGCACAAATCACTTTAGTAATTGATGAAAGAAGCGGCGATGCATTAAAGATAAGGGGCAAGGCAGATCTGGCTGGCGGCCTGGATAAAAGTGGAAAAATCAGCCTTACAGGAAATTACGAACTACAGAATGGATCGTACCAGTTAAGCCTTAGTTTACTGAAGCGCCAATTTGTGATACAATCCGGAAGTGTTATCACCTGGACGGGTGATCCCACAAGTGCTAATGTAGACATCACTGCTGCTTATGTAGCCAACACACAACCGGTAAATTTATTGCAAAGCGAACTGGCTAATTTATCAACCACCGATGTTAATAAATACAAAGCAAAAGTGCCTTTTGATGTGTTGCTGAAAATGAAAGGGGAGTTGCTGAAACCGGTAATCACTTTTGATATACAGCTTCCTGATGACCAGCAATCTAAATGGCCGGATGTGGAAACTAAGCTGGAACAGGTAAGAAAGGATGATGCGGAGTTGAACAAACAAGTATTTGCATTGCTGTTATTGGGAAGGTTTATACAAGAGAACCCATTGGAAAATGCGGCTGACCCAACTTCCCTTGCCAACACTGCAAAGTCGAGTGTGAGCCGTATTTTGGCAGAGCAATTAAATAACCTTGCGGCAAGCCTTATACAAGGTGTTGATTTAAATTTTGGTGTTAACAGCGAAGATGATTACTCCAGTGGAACACGTACAAGCCGCACAGACCTTACCGTAGGCGTTAGTAAAAAGTTGTTGAACGATAGGTTAAGGGTTAGCGTAGGCAGCAACTTTGAACTGGAAGGCCCTGCCAACGCCAACCAAAGTGCCAGTAACATTGCCGGCGATGTTGCCGTGGATTATTTGCTTAGTAAAGATGGGCGCTACGCTTTAAGGGCCTACAGGCGCAACCGTTATGAAGGTGTGGTGGAAGGCCAGGTTATTGAATCCGGCGTTTCTTTCATTTTCACATTTGACTTTAACCAGTTTAAAGAAATTTTTAACCGGAAAACTGAAGAGCAAAAGCAGATAAAGAAAGCCCGGCAAGAGCAACAGAAAGCAGAAAAAGCAACCAGGAATACTACCGGCAAATAATGGCCGCAATCAATATTTAAACAGGGTTAACACTCGTCTACCTAACCAAAAGTGATCATCTGTAATGAAGGATTTTTTTTTACAATTCAGTGCCCGGCTTTTTAAAAATGTGTGTGCCATAAGCATTGTTATAGTTGCATGCAGCGCCCTGTTTTTATCTTGCAGCAATACTAAATATTTACCTAAAGGAGAAACCTTATACACCGGCTCAACCATCAAATATGTTTCTGGCGATACCAGCTCTAAAAATCAAAAATCCGTTTTAAAAGATGAACTTAAAGCAATCATCTTACCTAAACCCAATGCAAATATTTTAGGTTTACGGTATAAGCTTTGGTTTTATAATATAGCCGGAAAGCCTAAGGGCAAAGGCTTGCGGTATTTTTTAAGAAACAAGTTGGGTGAGCCGCCAGTATATGCTAGCTCAGTAAACTTCGAAAAAAACCGGGCCATCATGGCCAACAGGCTGGAGAACCGGGGCTATTTCAGGGCCAACGTAACCTTTGATACCACCACAAAAAATAAGCGTACAACCGCACAGTTTATTGCCAGGCCAAAGTTTCAATATAAAATAGATTCGGTTAATTTTCCTACAGATTCAAGTGAGTTGAGCAACGCCATCAGAAAGGTGACAAAAAGGTCACTCATTAAAACAGGCAACCCTTACGATCTTGATGTTATTAAAGCCGAACGCACAAGGATAGATGCAAGGCTTAAACAGAGGGGATACTTTTTTTTCAATGAAGATTATTTGTTAGAAAAAGTGGATAGCACTGTGGGCAGCAATAAAGTGAATACTTATTTGGAAGTAAAACCCCTGGCACCGCCGCAGGCAAGGCATCCATACAGGATAGGCGATGTTATTATTTATGCAGATTACAACCTTGCAAGCGATACCAATTTTACAAAAGATAAGGCAACGCTGTATGATAGTTTTTATGTGGTTGACCCATACAAAAAATTTAACCCAAGAATGTTCAGGCGTAACCTTAAGTTTCATCCCGGGGATTTATACAACCGCAATGACCATAACCTAACCCTTAGCAGGCTGGTGAGTTTGGGTGTTTATAAGTTTGTAAAAGCACGTTTTGAAGAAGTGGATACGGTAAGCGACCGGCGGCTGAATGCCTTTTATTATTTATCCCCTGACAATAAATATTCAGCAAAGGCACAAATTTCGGCACTCACCAAATCTAACAATGCAAGTGGTACTGATTTAACCCTAAGCCTTAAAAACCGCAATACGTTCCACAGCGGCGAAACGCTTACCCTTAGTGGTTTTGTTGGCATAGAGACACAGATTGCAGCCCAGCAAAATGTTGGTATAAGAAGATTTGGTGGCAATCTTGACCTATTAATTCCACGTGTTATAGGCCCCGTAAAGTTTGGCCGCAACAGTGATTTTGTGCCCAATACAAAGGTTAATGTGGGGTATGAATATTTCCGGCGTTCGGATCAATACACCCTTAATTCTTTTAAAACCAGTTTTGGCTGGCAGTGGAATTCATCTATTACCACCGAGCACCAGTTTAACCCTATTGCCCTTAATTATGTTTTGCCATCAGGCATAACAGCGCCGTTTCAAAAAGGCCTTGATACGAATATTACTTTGGCCAGAAGTATAGAAAGGCAGTTTATTATCGGGTCTAATTATAATTTTAATTACAACTCACAGGCAAAGCCAAATAACAGAAGGCATAATTTCTATTTTAATGGCAATGTTGATTTTTCGGGCAATATACTGGGTTTGCTTACCGGCGCAGATGTGCAGGCAGGCAAAGAGAAGAAAATTTTCAACACACCTTTTTCCCAATACATCCGTGGCGAGGCAGACTTCAGGCATTACATGTCAATAGGCAAGCCCAAAAGGATTAAGGTGAACCAATTGGTAAGCAGGCTGATTGTAGGGGCAGGCTATGGTTATGGTAACAGCACAACAATGCCTTTTATAAAACAATTCTTTATCGGCGGTACAAACAGTATAAGGGCTTACAGGGCACGAAGCCTTGGGCCGGGTACTTACTACGCAGGTAATGCATCTACCACAACTTCATATTTGCCAGATCAGCCAGGCGATATAAAAATTGAAGCCAACACAGAGTTGCGTTTTAAAATCGTATCTATTGTGAGAGGGGCTGTATTTGTAGATGCAGGTAATATCTTTACCATGAGAGATGATCCGGCAAGGCCTGGATCAAAATTTTCAAAAGATTTTATTAGCCAAATGGCCGTGGGCACGGGTGCAGGTTTAAGGTTCGACCTCAACTTTTTGGTGTTACGAATTGATGGGGCATTTCCCATAAGAAAGCCTTATGAACCCGGCGGCCCTAAGTGGGTGTTGAATGAAGTAAAATTTGGTGATAGCCAATGGCGTAAGGAAAACCTTGTGCTAAACCTTGCAATCGGTTACCCCTTCTAGTTATATAACCACATTATTTCCCGTCATTTTTTTACATACAGTTAGTGAAACCAAAATGGGTAAAAAAGAGAAGCCCCGATAGAAATCGGGGCCGTTTACCAAAACTAACTGCTTATGAGAAAAATTTGAATTTTTTATTTTTTAAAGTCCTATCTATAAATAAACAAACTGAATGCCATAATGGACAATGTTTGTTAAAAGGAACTTAATGTCATTTACCTTTTTTAAATTTATTTTTAAAGACCTTTCTAAAAGTAAAACGAACCATTTGCCGGTTTATTTTTCAGGATTTAAAGTTATACCAATAGTTTAATTTGGGCTTGGTTTTAAAATCTGTAAAAAGACCTTTAACAATTATTTAAAGCAGCTACTTCATAAAGCCTTTAATCATATCCATTAACCCACCACCAGAGTTTTGGGTTTGCTGCTGCTGTGCACCACTTGTTACTTTGCTGATAATATCATCTAAACCAATATGGCCGTCTTTATTAGCATCCATGCCACCACTGGTAAATTTACTTACCAGGCTTCCTAAGTCAAAGCCATTACCATTACCGGCTTGCGCTGCACCGCCACCGGATAGAGAATTAATGATACTGCCAATATCAAAACTGCTGTTATTAGGATCATTTGTTTTGTGGATGAGGCTGTTGATTACAGTTGGTATAAGGCTGCTGGCAATACCAGTTGCCTGGTCACCGGCTATACCATGATTATTGGTTAGCTTGTTTGTAAAATTGCTGATAATATTACTCACAATGGGATTATTGAGTAAGTCATTTCCCCCTGACGAATTGTTGTTATTAAAAAGGGACAATACCTTTTGTAATCCGCCGCCTGCAAGGGTGCCTTGCAATTCATCCGTTACTGAGTGGGTGGCATCTGCTATTACAGCATCATTTTGTGCGTTAGGGATTACAGGATTATTAATTACTGCATTGCCACTGTGTTCCTTAATGAGGTTAAAGAGATTTTCAAGCATAAATCGTTTTTAGCGCAAAGTAGATGAAAACAAATGCAAATGCAATAAAACGACTGTTTTTTATTTTCCTAACCTTAATTACTTTCTGTGGCTAATTTTTCTGCATTTTCTGCAAATTGTAAAGCGTCAATAAATTCTTGTATCTCGCCATTGAGCACACTATCTAAATTGTATACTGTAAGCCCAATGCGGTGATCGGTAACCCTGCCCTGCGGATAATTGTATGTCCGTATTTTGGCACTTCTGTCCCCGGTGCTCACCAAACTTTTACGTTTATGTGCAATCGCTTCCTCAGCTTTTCTTACCTCTTCATCGTAGAGTTTCGTCCTAAGCATTTCCATGGCTTTTTCCTTGTTGCCTAACTGGCTCCTTTCTGTTTGGCACATCACCACCAGGCCGGTAGGTTTATGGGTAAGAAAGACTTTGGTCTCTACCTTATTTACATTTTGTCCGCCTGCACCACCGCTCCGGGCAGTTTCCATTTTTACATCGCTGTCTTTTAACTCAAAATCTACTTCATCAGCTTCGGGCATCACGGCTACTGTCGCAGCACTGGTATGTACCCGACCGCTGGCTTCTGTATCAGGCACACGTTGTACCCTGTGTACCCCACTTTCAAATTTTAAAACACCGTACACATCATCGCCTGCCACTTCTACCTGAACTTCTTTAAAACCTCCCGCCGTACCTTCACTTTCACTCAGCAATGCTGTCTTCCATCCTTTTTTCTCGCAATATTTTAAATACATCCTTAAAAGGTTACCGGCAAAAAGAGAGGCTTCATCACCGCCGGTACCTGCCCTTATCTCCAGGATGGCATTTTTTTCATCATAAGGGTCTTTAGGGATCAGCATATTCCTTAATGTCTTTTCCCAGTTTTCTTTGCTTTCGTCAAGAGAAGGCAGTTCCTCCTTTGCAAGTTCCCTCATTTCAGCATCATCACCATTTAAAACCTCTTTATAAAACTCAATGTTATTAAGCACTTTAATGTATTCATTGCGTGCATTTATAATTTTTTCAAGGCTCCGGTATTCTTTACTGATGGCAGTAAATTTTTTGTTGTCACTCACAATTTCAGGATTGGTCAATGCAACACCCAAATTATCGAACCTGCCTTTTATGGCATCTAATTTATCTAACATACAGTAATTTTATAATCGCTTTACCACGCTGTTGTTTGGTGCAGCAGTATTTACAGGCGGCAAATTTACACTATCTCAATCAATCAACTTGTACAGAAAATTTACGGCAACCAAAGTATTTGATGGCTTTAAAATGTTACCAGCTAACCAGGTTTTAATTACTGATACCGTAGGTGCGGTACTGGATATTGTAAGTGCAGAAAATGCGGGCAGCGGCATAGAAAATTTTGATGGTATTTTAAGCCCGGGTTTTATTAATGCCCATTGCCACCTTGAGCTTAGCCACTTAAAAAACGAAATTGCACCGGGTACCGGGCTTGTACAATTTGTGCAACAGGTAATGGGTAAAAGGGGCTTTACCGAAGCGGTTAAAAACCAGGCTATACAGCAGGCCGAAAAGGAAATGTATGATAGCGGAATAGTTGCAGTAGGGGATATCTGTAACAAGACAGATACCATTGCAACAAAACTAAAAAGCAGTATACAATGGCACAACTTTATCGAAGTGAGTGGTTTTACAGATGCTTTTGCAGGACAACGGTTTGATGGTGCAAAAAAAGTATACGATGATTTTTACGCCAATGGCTTTCGGCAAACTTCGTTCTCACCGCATGCGCCCTACTCTGTTTCGAAGGCATTATTTGCGTTGCTGAATAACGAAACGCAGGACAAAATCATCAGTATCCATAATCAGGAAACCCTTGCAGAAGATGAATTGTACCGGTTTAAAACAGGTGGCTTTTTATCCCTGTATAAAAACTTTGCGATAGATATTTCTGCCTTTAACGCTACCGCAAAAACAAGCCTGCAAACATGGCTGCCTTATTTTACAGGTGCCCAACGCATCCTTTCTGTACACAATACTTTTATCAGCCAGGCCGATCTTGATTTTATTTTTGAAAACAAATCAGGGGATATGTTAACCTTTTGTATTTGTGCCAATGCCAATAAATACATTGAGCAGCAAATGCCACCTATCGGTTTGCTCGTTAAAAATAAATGTTCCATTTGCCTGGGTACAGATAGCTATGCAAGCAATTGGCAGCTTAACATGGTGGCAGAAATTAAAACAATTATGCAGGAAACAAACTTTGCATTTTCCGTGACGGAAATATTACAATGGGCCACCATTAACGGTGCCAGGGCCTTAGGGTTACAAGATAATTTGGGCAGCTTTCAAAAAGGCAAACAGCCCGGGGTAGTACTGATAGAAGGTATTTTAAATGAAGACAGCATCTTTATGCCCACATCTTCAAAAAAGATTTTGTAAAACGATTGCTATTATATTCTTTCCAATATTTCCCTTTTTAAAACACTGTCTGTTTGGCCTGTATTTACTGTTGTTGCCGGCTCAAATAACATTACCGATACTTCATTTTCGGCCACCGGTTTGTGTTCAACACCTTTGGGTACTATTAAAAATTCATGCTGTTTTACCACAACAACCTTATCCCTGAAGTGCATATCAAAACTGCCGTTCACCACGTAAAATAATTCGTCTTCATCCTCATGGTTATGCCATACAAATTCACCCTTAAATTTTACCAGCTTAACATGCTGCCCATTAAGTTCGCCCACAATACGGGGGTTCCAATAATCTGTAAATGAAGCTAATTTTTCTGCCAGGTTAACTATTTCCATACAACTGTTTTTATCTTAAATGGTAATATGAATATTTATTTTTGGCTTGTTTGGTAAAGGTATTTAAAACCAGTTCCTTTATCTACTTTCGGTATTGATGGCACAGCAGAATTTAAAAGATTTTTTGGATAGCAAATTTAGCCAATATAACAGCATTGCTTTTATAAAAGATGACCCCGTGTGTATACCCCATCTTTTTACTAAAAAACAGGATATAGAAATTGCAGGTTTCTTTGCCTCAATTTTTGCCTGGGGCAACCGTACCACTATCATCAACAAAAGCAGGGAGCTGCTGCAGTTGATGGATAATGCCCCACACGATTTTTGTATGCAGCATGAACTCACCGATCTTAAAAAATTATTGAATTTTAAACACCGCACTTTTAACACCACCGACCTGTTATATTTTATTGCTTTTCTTAAGCATCACTATGCTTTACACAGCTCACTTGAAACTGCATTTACAATCAATCTTCGTAAACAGGATGTTACCGTAGAGCATGGGCTTATCGCTTTTCACAATTACTTTTTTTCGCTGGACGATATTCCCTTCCGCACCAAAAAACATATCGCCACCCCGGCAAAAAATTCTGGTTGTAAAAGGTTAAATATGTTTTTAAGGTGGATGGTGCGGACGGATACAATGGGCGTTGATTTTGGTATTTGGAAAAAGATACAACCTGCACAACTCGTATGCCCTGTGGACCTGCATGTGGCCAGGGTGGCTACTAAGCTTAACCTTTTGCAACATAATAAAACCAACTGGAATGCCGCTTTGGAGCTTACCGGTTACTTGCGTACTTTAGATGCCACGGACCCCGTTAAATATGATTTTGCCTTGTTTGGTTTAGGGGTGTTTGAAAAATATTAAAGCCAATAATTTATTAACCACCATGGATAAAGAATTAAAATATTACCTGCAGCAAACCTTTCATTTGCCGGGTATTGTAAATGAGGTGCAGGATGCCGAATTGTTTTTGGCCGATCAGGTTAATGAGCTTATCAATAACAATTTTAACCACCTGGTGCAAATACTTTACAGGATGGATGTAGATGAAAACCGGTTAAAAAAAGTTTTAAAAGATAACCCAGATGAAGATGCAGGAAGGATAATTGCCCAATTAATAATTGACAGGCAACTTAAAAAGCAACAGCTAAGGCAACAGTTTACAACAACCAACCAAACCTTTAATGAAGAAGAAAAATGGCAGCCTTAAACATAAGGTTATTTAAACCGTAACGCACTTACTTTTTCTTTATCTTCTTTCTCTTTTTTTAGATCGAACATTGTACCAAACAACCTGTCCCAAAGGGTGGTACTAACGCCAAAACCCTGGTGTTCATTTTTGTAATGGTGCAGGTGATGGTTGCGCCATAAAGGTTTCATCCATTTGTAAGGCGGGTTCCAGGCATGTATAGCGTAGTGCATAGAGCCATAAATTAAATACCCCAGCATAAAGCCCGGGAAAAAAGAAAATACGTTTTCCTTTACCCCCATTGCCTGGGCTAAAAAATACATAATACTAAAAATTACAGACGCCAGGATGAGGCTCGGTACCGGCGGCATAAACAAGCGTTCCCTATCCCTCGGGTACTCATGATGGTTACCATGTATGATATATACGATCTTCATTGCCCTTTCACTTTCGGCAATAAAATGAAAAGCAAAACGGTGCATGATGTATTCAAAAAAAGTCCAGAAAAACATACCGCTAAAAAAAACAATGGCAATAGGGATAAGGGGTATTGCTAACACAACAAGGCTGTAATACAACATGAAAATAATGATGGGGGTATAGATGGCCCAGATGACTAGGGGGTGTGTTTTCGTCATGTACTCCAGGTACTGGTTCTTAAATAATTTAGCCTGTCCCTTATTGTGGATCTTATCGAATTTCATGTTGTAAGATGTGAAGTAAAATTAATTAAAGATAGTTAAACAAGGGGGCAGATTATTGTCTTGTCATTTTCTTAACAGCTATTATTGTACCTTTTTTAAGCAACGCTTTTAATATAAATTGAGCTTACATTTTTTGTGTTTGTTACCAAAGCAATGTTTAAATATCATCTAAAATAAAATGCCATGGCTTACAAAATATACAGTCCCAATAAAAGGCTGTGCACGTGCAATACAGTTGTATTTTATCCATCATTTTTAAATAACCAAAATATTACCTGGTATTTAATTTAGCGGTGCCGTAATTATTTATATTTAGCACATGAAAGTACTGTTGCCCTTTATTCTTTTTCCACTCCTCTCCTTATCGCAGCAAAATTATAAGTATAAAAATTTGGTACTCGAAGGTGGTGGGGTTAGGGGCATCGCCTACGCAGGTGCATTCAGCGTTTTAGAACACAACCATATACTGCAGCAGATAGAAAAAGTAGCAGGCACCTCTGCAGGGGCTATTGCCGGCGTTATGATTAGTGTGGGCTACACTGCCGGTGAAATTGACAGCATTATGCGGAGCTTGCCTATTGAGAAATTTAACGATGGCAAAGGCGGTATCATCGGAAAATACCGTAGGATAAGAAGAAAATATGGTTTGTATAAAGGAGAAAAATTTGAAACCTGGATACGGCAAATAATTAAAAATAAAACCGGCGATGCCAACCTCTCTTTTGCACAGTTGCACCAGTTACATCTGCAAAACAATTTGTATAAAGACTTTTACTGCACTGCTACCAATTTAAGTAAACAGCAGCTTGAAATTTTTTCTTTCGAGAATACACCCGACATGAAAGTTGAAGTTGCCGTACGGATCAGTGGTGGCATCCCTTTGTATTTTGAACCGATGGTTTTAGATAATGCTTACCGCAAAATTGATGAAAGCGATACCTCCTCTTTTAAAAATTATTTTGTGGATGGCGGCATGATTGCAAACTACCCGATAAGTATTTTTGATACCTGCGAAAATGGGGGCAACCCACTGCTAAGCGACAGGCTTAAATTTAACCTGCAAACATTGGGCATAAAGCTGGAACGCCCTGCCCGTATAGATTCCCTTAAAAATAAAAGCAATAGTATTCCCCCGTTCAGCATTAACTCCTTTAAGGAATATATACAGGCATTTAACAGCCTTATGCTGGAAACTTTGAATAAAAAATATACTGCGGCTGATAATGAGAAAGACCGTACAATCTACATCAGCTACGGCACCATTTCTTCACGGGTACGCAAAATGAAACCTGCCGAAAAGGAAGAACTTTTTTCAAATGGGGTTAGGGCAACCAAAGATTTTTTTAGGGTAACTGCTGGTAAAGCCCGGCCCTAATTCCCAAATACCCGTTTTAAAATAGCGGATGTCCTTGCGGCAAAATTCGTCCGTATGTTTTTCTCTTCTATAGCTACCTGGTCAAATAATGCGTTGGTTGCTTTGGTAGTTACATAGCTTCCAAGGTCGGGGTTAATTTTTGTAAATGTTGTTGGAAAGTTGTTGTACTTGTTTACGATATCACCGTAATATTTTGTGGCATCAACCCTGTCTAACGACGATTTAATTACCGGCAAAAAAGCAGTAATTAATTTGGCAGTTGTTTTTTCCCTAAAGAAATGTGTGGCACTGGTATCGCCATTTTTTACAAGGCCAATGGCATCGCTTAACGTCATGTTTTGTATAGCTTCCACAAAAATAGGTTTGGCATATCCTGCTGCATCTTCGGCACCACGGTTTATTTGTAAAATAGCTTTATCCACCATACTGTTAAAGCCAAGCGTACGTAACGCATTTTCTATTTTTTTGGCATCTGGCGGCAGCAAAACTTTATAGATTGCATCTTTAAAAAAGCCATCCTCCTGGTGCAGTTGTAATACCGCTTTGGCAATGCCCTGGCTTAATGCTTCTTTAATGCCTTGCCCTGCTTCGGTTTCTGTTACAGGGCCACCCATTCCGGTGGTTTGTGGTAATTGTTTCAGCAGGTCGCACCCTGTAAAGGGTAATGTAAGTAAAAAGGCAAGCAATACATTTTTCATGGTTAAATTTTTACCGGCAAATATAGCGAAGGCGATAGCCTTAAGTGCATATCCGTAAATGATTGGCATGAGGTATCTTCGCAAAAATTTTTACCAGCAATTATTGTAACACCAAGCATTTAAACATGAGCGTACAACATTTATCAGAGCAGGAATTAATAAGAAGGGAAAAGTTAACTGAGTTAAGAAAATTAGGTATCGATGCTTATCCTGCTGCATTATACCCGGTAAATACAACATCGGTTTTTATTAAAGAAAATTTTAAGGGAGAGGAAAACAAAGGGGCATTCGCCAACGTATGTTTAGCAGGCCGCATCATGAGCGTAAGGGATATGGGCAAGGCCAATTTTGCAGTATTGCAGGATGCGGTGGGCAAGATACAGTTCTATATTAAGCAAGATGATATTTGCCCTGGTGAAGATAAAACCATGTACCAAACGGTATGGAAAAAGCTGGTGGATATCGGTGACATTGTTGGTATTAAAGGCTATGTATTTACCACCAAAACCGGCGAAACCTCTGTGCATGTTACCGCTTTTTCTATCCTCACAAAATCATTACGGCCATTGCCGGTTGTTAAGGAAAAAGATGGAGAATCGTTTGATGAAGTTACCGACCCTGAGTTTCGCTACAGGCAGCGTTATGCCGACCTGATAGTGAACCCGGGCGTTAAAGAAACGTTCATCAAAAGGACCAAAATGATGAATGCCATAAGGGAATTTTTAAACGGCCACGGCGCCCTTGAAGTGGATACCCCGGTTTTGCAAAGCATACCCGGCGGTGCTGCTGCCCGGCCTTTTACCACACACCACAATGCCTTGGATGTTCCTATGTACATGCGTATTGCCAATGAGCTGTATTTAAAAAGATTAATTGTTGGCGGCTTTGAATGGGTGTATGAATTTAGCCGCAACTTTCGCAACGAAGGCATGGACAGGACCCACAATCCAGAGTTTACGGTATTGGAATTTTACGTTGCTTATAAAGATTATGAGTGGATGATGGAAATAACGGAGCAGTTGCTGCAGAAAGCGGCGATAGCAACTAACGGCAGTTCGGCAGTTATGGTGGGTGATAAAGAAATTGATTTTAAAGCACCCTATAAAAGGGTTACCATGTACGATGCCATAAAAGAATTTACAGGGTATGATATTAGTGAAATGGATGAAGAAGGCATACGGGACGTTTGCAAAACATTAAAGGTGCATGCCGATGAAAAATGGGGCAAGGGCAAACTGATTGATGAAATTTTTGGAAGCAAATGCGAAGGCAATTATATACAGCCAACTTTTATTACAGATTACCCGGTAGAAATGAGCCCACTTACAAAGAAGCACCGCAGCAAACCCGGTTTGGTAGAACGTTTTGAACTGATGTGCAATGGAAAAGAAATTGCCAATGCATATAGTGAACTAAATGATCCGCTGGAGCAAAGGGAAAGGTTTGAAGAGCAGGCAAAACTGATGGAAAGGGGAGATGATGAAGCTATGTTTATTGACTATGATTTTTTAAGGGCATTGGAATATGGCATGCCGCCAACAAGCGGTATTGGTTTGGGTATAGACAGGATTGCAATGTTGCTCACCAACCAGCATTCTATTCAGGATGTGTTGTTGTTCCCCATGATGCGGCCGGAGGATTTTGAATAAAAATGAACCCGTTCAAATGCAAATAGTAAAGCCCTTGGTTTATAATTTCCATTCATCAACCCTGCTTTTTCATCTCCCCCAAAAAAACTATCTTGTCTGCAAACAATAAACAAGGTAGATATGCTATTAAAAAAAGTTACCGCCTTTGCGGCATTGGTAATGCTTACGGTTGGTACAGATGCACAAAAGAAAGAACTTACCAACGACCAGTATTTTAAATCAGATTTTAAGGGGATCATACAGGCCCTGCCTGTAATAAATAAGTGGCTGGACGATGGCCATTTTGTGCTTGCCAAAGCAGGAAAAAATTATGTGGTGGATTGTAAGAACGGCCTCGAAAAAGAAGCCTCGGATTCAGAGCTTAAGGGCAAAGCAGTTCCGTTAAAAGACATTGCTTATGTAAGAAGCGGTAACATCTTTATAAGACAAAATGGTTTGGAAACACAACTAACAACAGACTCTGCAAAAAAATTAAACCCTACCCTTAGCCCGGACGGAAATTATGTAGCCTTCACAAAAAGCAACGACCTGTACACCATTACTGTTGCAACAAAAAAGGAAAACCGTTTAACCACCGATGGCAGTGATGTTATCATGAATGGATATGCAAGTTGGGTATACACAGAAGAAATTTTAGGCAGGGCAAGTATGTACCGCACTTTTTGGTGGGCGCCCGATAGCAAGCACCTAGCCTTTTTTAAAACAGATGATTCGCCAGTGCCGGTGTATACCATTACCGACGGTAACGGCCAGCATGGCTATGTGGAAAAAGAACGCTACCCTAAAGTGGGTGATGCCAACCCACAGGTAAAAATTGGCATAGTTGCACCGGATGGCGGCAACATTATTTTTGCAGATTTTGACCCAAAGGCCGATCAATATTTTGGCGCACCTTACTGGACGCCGGATGGAGCTGCCTTGTGGGTGCAATGGATGAACAGGGGCCAGAACAATTTAAAATTATGGGGCATCAACCCGGCAACAGGTGCCAAAAAAGAATTGTATGATGAAAAACAAAGGACATGGATACAACTGGAAGACGGATATGAACGCCTCCACTTTCTTACCAATAACAAAAATTTTATTTTAGAAAGCGACCAAACCGGGTGGAACCATTTGTACTTGTATGATATGACCGGTAAATTAATTAACCCTGTAACAAATGGTAAGTTTACCGTACTATCCCTGACAAAAGTTGATGAGAAAAAAGGTATTGTTTACTTTACGGCAAGGGGAAGGGAAAATACTGCAAGGATTGACTTTTACAGCGTAGGGCTGAATGGCAAAAATTTACAACGTTTAACTTCAGGCGATTACAACAATGCCAATATTAACCTTTCGCCAGATGGTGCTTATTTTATTACCACCGCTTCTAATGCAGCTACCCCGGCAAAGATGCTTTTAATTAATAATAAGGGTAAAATTATTAAAGAACTTGGCAACTCCAAAGGCGATGAATTTGCAAACTGGGAGCTTGCACCAACGGAACTGTTGAGGGTAAAAAGCGATGACAGCCTGTATGATTTACCGATGAAAGTGACCTGGCCAATCAATATGGAAAAGGGTAAAAAGTACCCGGTTTTAATTTCTATTTACGGTGGGCCTAATGCAGGTACCTGCTGGGATATGTGGTCGTTAAATGGCAACCAGCAGTTTTATGCCAAAGAAGGATTAATACAGGTGGTGATGGACCACAGGGCTAGCGGGCATTTTGGCAAAGAAGGCGTTAACTACATGTATCATAACCTTGGTTATTGGGAGATGAAGGATTACACCACTATGGTTAAATGGCTTATTACAAATGGCAATGCAGACTCTACCAAAATTTGTATTACGGGCTTTAGCTACGGCGGGTACATGACATGCTATGCACTTACTTACGGCAGCAATGTTTTTACCTATGGTATGGCCGGTGGCAGCGTTACAGACTGGAGTTTTTATGATACCCATTATACCGAACGTTACATGGGTACACCTGCTGAAAACCCGGAGGGCTATAAATCAAGTTCGGTATTAAATTATGTAGATAAATATAAAGGCAGGCTGCAGATTGTACACGGTATAATAGATGATAATGTGCATATACAAAACAGCATAAACCTCATCAGTAAGTTACAGGATGCCAAAAAAGATTTTGAATTTATGGAGTATAGCGGGGGCAGGCATGGCTGGCAAGGTAATAAATGGCTGCACTATCAAAACCTTAAAACCGAATTCATCTATAAATATTTGCTGGAAAAACCGGTAAATAAAATGATGCTTAAATAGCAGGTTATTGTAAAAACAAAAGGGCAGCTTTACAGGGCTGCCCTTTTGTTTTAAACCTTTTTCTTTAGTTGTAAGTAGTCGATATAGTAAAGGAGCTTTAATGAAATGCTGTTGTTTTGCGGCCCTGCAACCGTGTGCTGAAAGTTTTTAAAATATCCGTTTATAACATCCCTTTCAAAAGTGCTGCCCGCATTTTTCCATACAATATTAAACTCACTGCCTGGTGCAAAGCGCCAACTGTACACCATATCCACATTAAAAATATTAAAGTTGTTATTGAAGTTATTATTGGCGGCAATGTATTGGTTTATGGCAGTGTTGGCAGGGGTTATATTGGTAAGTTTACCTTCAGTGTTTAAAATATAGAAACTGGTATATTTTACGTTGCTCATGTAATGCCTTAACCGCAATGTGATGTAAGCCTTATTGTTAAAGCTGTATTTAAACCTTAACCTGTTCTCCACCGTCATCCGGTTACGGTTGCCGAACAGGATGGTGTTTGCATCATATATCCCATCCTGCCCGTTACTGCTGTTGCTTGTAGGAAAACCAACATTGTTAGAAACAGGATCTAACGAAAGGAAATGCTCAATGGAAAATTTATTGCTGAAACGCATGCTTTGGGAAAACTCGGTATAAAACTCCTGAGAGTTAAACAGGTAAGTGCGGCCATACATGCCTACCAGCGAAATGCTGTATTTTTTTGCCTGGTTACTTTCAACAAACAAACCGTGGTTATAAAACGCAGGGCTTTCATACACCCTGCCGGTAACCCTTGGCTCATAAAAATCATTGCCCTTTGGGGCTGCGGTTATAAACATACCTATCCACCATAAATTTTTAAACTGGAGGTTGCCATTGTAATTAAATTTTACGGTTTGAAAGTTTCTAGGTTTGTATAACTGATCGTAATTAAAGTTGAAATTATTAAACCACCTGTTATACCATTTGGATGGTGTGGTTAAATAGTAGCCTGCATAAACATTGGTGTTGATGTTGTTATTAAAAAATTGGATGCCTAAATCATTAGGGTCAAACTTATCATCAATAACCTGCACCGTAGTACTAAAATTAAACTTGCCGCTAACCTTGCCAAAGCCCGAACCATATTTATAACCGGTTATATTCTTATTGCTGAAGAGGGTACTGGTATAGGCATTTCCAAACAGGTTCCATTTGTTTTTCTTATCAAAAAGATTAAAAAGCCCTGCCGTAACATTGGCATCATAATCAGTACCGCTGCGCCATACATTGGAGTTAACCAGTGTTACAGATGAATTGTTTTTCAGGCTTTGGTCAAGCACAATAATATTGTAATTGGTTAAAGGATTGGTTTCTATTTTTCTTCTCTTGCCGGTTGCATCTTCAATAGTTGCGTACATGGTTTGTGTTACCGCATTAAACACACCAATGCCTAATTTACCTTTCGTCCTTCCGGAAAGTTTGGTGGCGTTAAGCAGTTTAGTTTCACCTGGGTTTTTAAGGATATGTTCCGATGCAGACAGTTCGCCAGCAACGTCACCCGCATGTATCGGCGGTGCGCCAATGCGCCTGCTGTAAAATAAATTACCTTTATTAAACAGCTCGGTGCCTTCGGTAAAAAAGGTTCGGTTCTCATTGTATTTTACTTCAAACGGGGTAAGGTTAAGCACCTGGTTATCGCTTTGTGTTTGTCCAAAATCAGGCACAAGCGTAGCATCCAGCGTAAAGCTTTCATTAATGCCATACTTAATATCCATACCACCGTTAAATGCATAAGTGGTGTTTTTTACATCTGCAGTATTGTAGGGGTAATTGTTTACATAGCTTGAAAAATAGGGGGAAAAAGAAAGCCTTAATGGCGGGGTAATTTTTTCTGGAATGGTTAGCTGCCCGCTTTGGGTAAGAAACCCATTTACTTTGGGATCAATGGAATTCCAAAATAATTGCTGTCCGGATTTTGCCCTTCTGCGTACAATATTTAACCCCCAATTTTGCACTTCTTTTTTACTAAAGCGTAAAGCAGAATAGGGTAAAAACATTTCGAAGCTCCATCCATCTTCCTGTAGTTTGGAAGTGCTTTGCCACACGCTGTTCCAGGCAAAATCTTCGTTGTTTCCATTGTTGTCCTGCGGAATAAATTTAGCATCCATCTGTTCACCCAACGGTGTAACAAAATATTCAAAACCATTAATCTTATCCTGGTAAGTATCCAGCACAATCCCTATAAAATCGTTGGTGCCAAAATTATCCCTGCCTACCAGTTCGGTTGCAATACTGTCTTTAGTTTTTTCATGACAATAGCCACCAATGTATAAGCCCTGGTTATTGTATAAAAAAAAGATTTCAGTCTTGTTTCCAATAGCTTCTTTTCTAAATGTATTGGGCCTTAGCTCCGTAAAGCTTGTTGCAACAGCAGCAGTTTTCCATGCCGGTTCATTTAAGATGCCGTCTATTTTAAACACGGCATTTGTTTTAACAGCGGATAACTTTTTAGTTTCCGGCTGTGCAAATGCGAGGGCATGGCATACCAGGCTACACATGAGTAGCCCGGCAAATTTATTAGTCATGGTTACATGTTTGATTGAGTGTCGCCTGCTTCAGGCATGATTACGAAATTAGACGTACATGCCCAACCAAATGTTACCATTTATCATAAAAAAATATAGATTAAATTTTCCTTAACAAACCATTAAACGGATTTTGTACAAATAAATAGTGAAGGCTTAGATGAATAAATCGTTGTACAATTTTGCCCCATGTACTACAGAATAGTGGTCAAGGTTTGTTACACCTTCGGTAGCCAAAACCTCCTCATCTATAAAACTATTACCAGTGCATTGTGCAGATGGTTTGCTTAAGATATGCCAGGCGGCATCTGCAACAATAGCGGTGGTGCGGCTCATATTCATCAGGGCTTCGCCACCAAGCAGGTTATTTACAGCTGCGGTAGCAATGGTGGTACGGGGCCACAGGGAATTGGCAGCGATAGAATAAGGTTTAAGTTCGGCTGCCAGCCCAAGTGCAATCATGGTCATATTATACTTGCTGATGGTGTAGGCAAGGTGTTTGGCAAACCATTTCATATCCATGTTAAGCGGCGGCGAAAGGTTTAAGATATGCGCATTGGAACTTTTTTTAAGTGCAGGTATGCAGGCCCTGCCCATCATAAATGTGCCCCTCACATTAATGTCGTACATCAGGTCGAAACGCTTCGCTTCTATCAGTTCAGTGGGGGTTAAATTTATAGCACTTGCATTATTGATCAGAATATCGATGCCCCCGAAAGTGTCCAATGTTTTATCAATTACATTTTGCACCTGGTCTTCAAAACGGATATCACATTGCACGGCAAGTGCCTTTCCCCCTGCTGCTTCCACTTCTGCGGCAGCCGAAAATATTGTTCCCCCAAGTTTGGGATTTTCTTCTACGCTTTTAGAAGCTATAACAATGTTAGCCCCATCCACAGCAAGTTTCAAGGCTATAGCTTTACCTATACCACGGCTTGCGCCGGTAATGATTACAGTTTTGTTTTTAAACGGCATAGCAATTGTTTGCTCAAAACTAATAAAAATCGGATTACCCAGCTAACTGTAACTGCCCGCTTTATTCATCCCATTTTGAAGATTAAATAAATGTTACCGAATTGTTTTTAAAAAAAATTATTAAACAATTGTTTGATTTTAATTAAACGTTTGTTTAATTTTGCGGACTGAATTAATATAAATGGATTTTAATGATAAGCAGATACAGATTTTAGAAACGGCAGAAAACCTTTTTGCAGAAAGAGGGTTTGATGGTACATCGGTACGTGATATTGCTGATGAGGCCGGTGTAAATGTGGCCATGATATCCTACTACTTTGGATCAAAGGAAAAAATGCTGGAAGCCTTGTTTGAGCTTAGGGTGGCCAACATCGCCATCAGGGTGGAAAGCTTGATTAAAGATGAAAAATATACACCTTTTGAAAAAGTAGACCAGTTGATAGATGAGCATATTGAAAGGGTGATGCAAAAACAAAATTTCCATAAAATTTTAATCAGCGCCCAGGTTACCAATAAAAACCCAGGTATACTTAAAGCAACAAATGCCCTCAAAATCAGGAACGCAGAAGTAATATCCGAACTTATAAAAGATGGGCAAAAGAAGGGGATGTTTAAAAAGAAGGTGGATGTGGTTTTGATGCTGAACACCATGTTTGGGACTGTAACGCAAACCATGATGAACCAGCAGTATTACCGGCAGTTCAACAAAATGGAAGCCGTACCCGATGACGAATTTGTAACAGGCCTTAAAAAGAAATTAAGCACTCACATAAAAACTTTGTTCAAAGCAATTTTAACCAATGAAGTATAAATTAAAACGACCTGCTGTATCCATCATCATGTTGCTGCTGATAGTTATAGCCCAGCACATACATGCACAGGATAGCACCAGAAAAATAACCTTAAAAGAAGCAATCGACATGAGTGTTGCTACAAGTCATTTACTTAAAAATAACAAGGCAAAAATTGACGAAGCTATCGCTGCAACTAAGGAAGCAACAGAAAGAAAATTGCCTGATTTTTCTGTAAGCGCTTCTTACCTGTACTTACCTGTGCAACCAACCATTAAATTAAAATCCGATACTTCGGGCGGGGGCGTTGGTGCCAAAGTAAACCAGGCCATGTATGGTATTGCATCTGTCTCACTGCCGTTATTTTCTGGTGGCAAAATCAGGTATGGTATCGAATCTTCCAAATACCTGGAAGAAGCCACAAGGCTTGATGCAGAAGATAACAAACAGGGTATCATATTAAATACCATTAATGCTTACAGTAACCTTTATAAGGCACAGGCCGCAGTAACACTGGTTAAAGAAAACCTTGCACAGTCAAACCAACGGGTAAATGATTTTACCAACCTTGAAAAAAATGGTTTGGTGGCAAGAAATGATTTGTTGAAAGTAGAACTGCAATCATCCAACATAGAACTTACATTACTGGATGCAGAAAGTAATTATAAACTGGCAAGTGTAAACATGGATTTGATGCTTGGCCTGCCGGAACAAACTTTACTGAGTGCCGATTCCACAAGCCTGCAAACAACCGCTGCTGCTAAAACTTTGGAAGAATATGAATCTGTTGCATTGCAGGGCAGAAGGGATGTTAATGCACTTGCACTCCGTAAGAAAGTTGCAGATGTAAACATAAAATATGTAAAGGCAGATTACTATCCATCCATAGCCGCCACAGCAGGTTACGTTGCGTTAGATGTACCCAATTTCGTTACGGTAACCAATGCAGTTAATGTAGGCGTTGGGGTAAAATATTCCCTTTCTTCTTTATGGAAAACAAAATCAAAAATAGCCCAGGCAGAAGCTAAAGTGCAGCAGATAACTGAAAACCAGGCCTTGCTTAATGATGAGATTAAGCTGGAAATAAACCAGGCCTATCAGGCATTTTTGCTAAGCTCAAAAAAGATTGAAGTGTACAAAAAAGCAGTAGAGCAGGCGGCTGAAAATTATCGCATCACAAAAAACAAATACGATAACTCTCTGGCCACAACTACCGATTTACTGGATGCAGACGTAGCAGAATTACAAACAAAAATAAATGTAACCAACGCTTCGGCAGATGCAGTGGTTGCCTACAATAAATTATTACAAACAGCAGGGTTATTAAATAACTAAATACTAAAACAAACATAAAATTATTTTATGGCAGAGAACAGCAATACAGCAAATCTACAACCTGAAAGGCCGGTAATAGCAGCACCCAAAAAAAGGAGCAAAGGCTTTATAATTGTGCTCGTTTTACTGGTGGTTGTTGGCGGATGGTTTGGCATATCTAAATACATACACGGCCAGCACCACGAAGAAACAGATGATGCACAAATTGAAGCCAACATAAGCCCCGTGATACCAAGGGTGGCAGGCTATGTGAAAGAGATTAGGGTTAAGGATAACCAGATGGTAAAAAAGGGGGACACCCTTATTGTACTGGATGACCGTGACCTGGTTTTAAAAGTACAGCAGGCAGAAGCTGCACTGGCAACAGCAAAAAGTAACCTGGGTGCGGCACAGGCCAATACCAGTGCTTCCAGGGCAAACATCGCTACAACACAGGCTGGCCTATCCACCGCCGATGCCCAGATTGAAGCTGCAAAAATTACGGTGCGAAGGACATCGCAGGATTACGACCG
This sequence comes from Ferruginibacter sp., assembly GCA_965249755.1. Classification (GTDB taxonomy): domain Bacteria; phylum Bacteroidota; class Bacteroidia; order Chitinophagales; family Chitinophagaceae; genus Ferruginibacter. Next base: position 3,077,731 of record CBDFMT010000004.1, on the reverse strand, counting down.
ATATGCCAATTTAATAAAAGACCACTCTGTTACACAGCAGCAATTTGAGCAGGCCGAAGCGGCAAAACAAACTGCAGAAAAGCAACTGGATATTTTAGCAGAACAGAAAAAACAAATCTCCAGGCAAACGAGTGCGGTAACATCGCAAAGCAGTGCTACCGGCTCGCAGGTAGGTGTGGCAAGTGCGGTTATTAAACAGCGTGAAGTAGATGTGGCCGATGCCAAACTTAACCTTTCTTATGCGGTGGTTACTGCACCGGAAGCAGGAATGGTATCTAAGGTAAATGTACAGGAAGGACAGTTTTTACAGGCTGGGCAATCATTGTTCAGTATAGTGCTTGACCAGTCTGTTTGGGTGGTTGCCAACTTTAAAGAAACACAGCTTGAAAAAATGCGCATAGGCCAAAAGGTTATTATCGGGGTGGATGCATTTTCAGGCCACGATTTTGAAGCAAAGCTTACCTCATTTTCCCCTGCAACGGGCAGCCGTTTTGCGTTGCTGCCACCAGATAATGCAAGTGGAAACTTTGTAAAAGTAGTGCAGCGTTTGCCCGTAAAAATTGAGTTTGCAAACACTGCAGATTCATTGGTAAAACTATTAAGGCCGGGTATGAATGTTAACGTAGATGTGCATTTATAATTTACCCTGCGGCGGCTAAAAGAAGTTAAATAGTACTGTATGCAACAAATGGAATCGCTGGTAGAGTATGGCCCAAGAAGGGTCATCATCACCGTAACAGCTATATTTTGTGCTTTGCTGGAAATTGTGGATACCACCATTGTAAATGTAGCACTAAATGATATGCGTGGCAGCCTCGGCGCAACGCTTACAGAAGTGGCATGGGTGATAACAGCCTATGCTATCGGTAACGTAATTATTGTACCGATGACGAGTTGGTTGAGCATCCAATTTGGAAGGCGCAACTATTTTGCGGCATCTATAATTTTATTTACGGTGTGTTCCTTTCTTTGTGGTAACGCAACCGGTATTTGGGAGTTGGTTGCTTTCCGTTTTTTACAAGGTATCGGGGGTGGTGCATTGCTGGTTACCTCACAAACAATTATCACAGAAAGTTACCCAATAGAAAAGCGGAGCATGGCACAATCCATTTATGGCCTGGGTGTTATTATTGGCCCAACACTTGGGCCGCCATTGGGTGGTTATATTGTAGACCATTTTGCATGGCCGTACATTTTTTACATCAATATCCCGATTGGTGTTATCGCAACTTTATTAACGCTGCAGTTTGTACGGAGCCCTAAGTATGGCGAAAAAAGTACGGGCAGCAACATTGATTGGCTGGGTATTGGCTTGCTGGCAATAACCGTTGGGTCATTGCAATATGTGCTGGAAAAAGGCCAGGATGATGACTGGTTTAACAGCAGTGCTATCTTATATCTTGCCGTTGCCTCGTTCTTAGGATTGTTCTTTTTTATCTGGCGGGAAATTAGTTTCAGAAACCCCATTGTTGAGCTTCGGGTACTTAAAAATGGCAACTTAAGGGTGGGCACCATTTTATCTTTTATTATGGGCTTTGGCTTGTATGGGTCAACTTTTATTATTCCATTATACACCCAATCCATTTTAGGGTGGACGGCGCAGCAAGCTGGTATGCTGATGGTACCGGCGGCGTTAACCACTGCCGTAATGATGCCGATTATCGGTAAGCTTTTAACCAGGGGTGTGCCGCAGCAATATCTGGTGGCAGGCGGCATGGTACTGTTTTCAATCTTTACTTTTTGGGGATATTTTATTGTTACGCCAGATACAGATTCCAGCAATTTTTTTTGGATGCTGATCGTAAGGGGCCTAGGTATGGGTATGCTCTTTATACCTATCACCGCATTATCGCTTTCTACGTTAAAGGGGCCGCAAATAGGCCAGGGTGCTGCGTTTACGGGAATGATGCGGCAATTGGGAGGGTCATTTGGTGTGGCATTGATAACCACATTTATGGCCAGAAAAAACATGATGCACAGGAGCGACCTGGTAAGTAAACTGGATACCAACAACCCTGCAGTTCAGCAAAGGGTGCAGGCCATGCAGCACAGTTTTATTAACAAGGGGATGGGTACTGATGTGGCATTAAAAAGCAGTTACGCATCTATGGACCATATCGTAACCAAGCAGGCTGCTGTACTCTCCTACATGGATGTATTTTTTTACCTTGGTGTTATCTTTTTAATTTGTGTGCCGTTTGTATTAATGGTAAAAGGCAATAAGGGTAAAAAGATAGACATGTCTGAAGCAATGCACTAAGCCCTTATTTTTTGTTAAGATGATGGGGTTATCAACTCAACACTTCATGAAGAATGGCCAGCGTTTTCATTTGCCCAAAATCGGCTATGTGCAAACGGTAATAATCCTGGTACTGCAGCAATAATTTTCTTCTCGTTTCATGGTTCAGTTTTATTTGCAAAAGCTCATGGGGCTGCATCACTTTTAACAAAAGTGAAGTGGCCGAAGCCTGGTTGCCCTCTATAAAATTGGGGTGTGCCGGCTGGTCTTTTACAAAACTGCCTTCCTGTAAATCTAAAATGGATCGGGTGTTTTCATCATAATCATCATTCATCATAAAACCAAAAAAATGGGTAAGCTGCAAAGAAAAATATAAGGCAAAATTGGCAGTAACTTCTTTTGGGGCAGTGTCCAGTTGCATAAAGGCATCTTCGCAAAAAGAAAATAAATCAGGGTTTGGCTCCGGTTGATGAAGGCATTTTTGAAGCAGCTCCACCATGTATAATGCAATGCTGTTTTTAATAACGTTGCTCAGCAATTGATCAAATAAAAAGCCCCATTTAAATTCTTTTATCCGCTGCATGGATTGCAGTTCATTGTGATAAACAACCAAATCTAAAATGGCAGCAGGTTGAAAATGATTGGCTTTCGCCACTGTTTTTTTTGACGTCCGCACACCATTTACCATAAAGGTCTGTATGCCAAAAAGTTCTGTAAAAATGGTTACGACAACGCTGGTTTCGCCATATTTAATGGTGCGTAAAACAATCCCTTTTGTTTTGTGTGTCATAAAAATTTATATAAAAATAACTATTGAAACGGGTAGTGCAGTAAGCAATGCTTTTCTACACTAACATCAGCTTGCTGCCTATTTTTTTTATTTGTTACCAGCGTATTACTTTAAGCAAACCATAGTATCCCTTTATGGCGAAGCAGCATAAAAAGGCTTTCTTTGCAAATTGTTTTATTGATCACTAAATATTTTACACATGTGGCAGCGTTTGGCGAAGTTTGTTTTACAATACCGGTTACCACTTCTCCTTCTTCTTTTTGCCTGCACTGCTGTGATGGGTTTTTTTGCAACCAAAGTAACATTGAGCTACGAATTTGCAAAAGCCATTCCAACAGATAACCCTAAATACATGGACTATGTTGCCTTTAGAAAAAAGTTTGGCGATGACGGCAACCTGATGGTTATAGGGGTGCAGACAAACAAAATTTTTGAATTAAGTACCTTTAAAGCCTACCAGCAATTAGGTACCCGGTTAAAAAAAGTGAAGGATGTGGAAGGTGTATTAAGTGTTCCGGCAGCAGTAACATTATTGAAAGATACCGTTACCGAAAAATTGATTGCAGCTAAAATATTTGCAGATAGCATTACCGGCCAGCCGCAGCTTGATAGTGCAAAAGCAGCATTTTTTAACCTGCCTTTTTACAGGTCGCTGTTGTACAACCCATCCACTAATGCCTACCTGATGGGGGTTAGCATTAATAAAGATTCGCTGAGTTCGCCCAAGCGTACAAAAATTATAAACGACATTGTTAAAGAGGTTAATCAATTTGAATCCGAAACAAAACTTAAAACATATTTAAGTGGCCTGCCGCTGATACGGACGCAGGTTTCGGATATGATCAAAAAAGAAATGCGCCTGTTCCTTATTGGCTCGCTGGTTTTAAGTGCGTTAATCCTGCTCATCTTTTTCAGGTCGGTAAGCACCACGTTACTTTCCTTACTCGTAGTGCTTTTGGGGGTGATATGGAGCGTTGGGCTGCTATACATTTGTGGCTATAAAATCACACTGCTAACCGCACTTACCCCGCCGCTGATTGTTGTTATCGGCATACCCAATTGCATCTACTTCATCAATAAATACCACACGGCATATTTGGCCAATGGCGATAAAACAAAAGCCCTGGTAGACATGGTGAGCAAAATGGGTGTGGTTACCTTGTTTTGTAACATTACCGCTGCTATTGGCTTTGCAGTTTTTGCACTAACCAGAAGTGCTATACTTAAGGAGTTTGGTGTTATTGCCGGTATCAGTATCATGCTCATTTTTGTTATCTCTTTTATACTGTTACCTGCTGCTTTAAGTTACCTGCCTGCACCCGGTAAATCCCAAACAAAATATTTGTACAACAAATGGATTACGGGATTTTTATTGAAAATAGAATCTTGGGTAATGCACCACAAAGGGATTGTTTTTGGTATAACCGGTTTGGTGTTGGTTGTTGCAGCAGCAGGAATATTCAAATTAAAAACGGTTGCGTTTATAGTGGACGACCTTCCGAAGGAAGATAAAATTTATACCGACCTTAAGTTTTTTGAAAAAAATTTTAAAGGGGTGATGCCGTTGGAAATTATGGTGGATACCAAAAAGCGCAACGGTATTGCGGGCACAAGGGCGCTTACTATTTTTGGTAAAGTAGATTCGCTTGCCCAATATATTGCCGCACAAAAAGACATGAACCGGCCGTTAAGTATTGCCGAAGCATTAAAATTTGTAAAGCAAGCTTTTTATGATGGCGACTCTGTAAACTACCAGTTGCCCAATGCTTTTGATGGTGCATTTGTTGGCGAATATTTGCGGCCAAATAAAAGCGATACGGGCAAGGCAAACAATATTACCAAGATGATGGTTTCTTTTATGGATACATCCCGGCAGGCCACACGTATCAGCATCAACATGGCCGATGTTGGCACAGAAAGGTTACCTGGAATATTAAATGGTGTGCGGCAGGAAACCAATAAACTTTTTGATACAGCTCAATACAAAATAACCCTTACCGGAAGCAGCATTACCTTTCTGGAAGGAAGCCGCTTTATCATTAACGGGTTAAAGGAAAGTATTCTTTATGCATTTTTACTGATTTCAGTTTGTATGTTATACCTGTTTAAATCTGCCCGGATTTTAGTTTGCTCCCTTATACCCAATATCATCCCCCTGATAATAACCGCAGGGGTAATGGGCTGGGCAGGCATACCGCTAAAACCCTCCACTGTATTGATTTTTAGTGTTGCATTGGGTATAGCTATTGATATTACCATACGGTTTTTGGTAAACTATAAACAAGAGCTTGCCGCCTATAATTATGATGTGCAGCAAACGGTAAGTGCCACCATAAAAAATACAGGGTTAAGTATTGTTTATACATCGATGGTTTTAATTGCCGGGTTCATTATTTTTTGCCTTAGTGATTTTGGTGGTACAAAATCTTTAGGTTGGCTTACCTCCATAACATTGCTGGTAGCAACATTAACCAACCTCATTTTATTACCGGTACTTTTATTATTAATGGCACCCAAAAAAAAGGGTGTTAATCAAGATGGGGTTTTATCCTGACTTAAAACAACAGGCTTATTTTATATGGCCAACCATTTACAAACATGAGGAAAACATTGTTGCTGCAGGATGATGGTGCTGATCTTTTAAGCAGGAAAGAAAAAATTTTATACTCCATATTGTTTTTCTTTTTTGCAGCATTGTATATGCCCGGCATAACATGGTTATACAATGTTGCCATGTACTTATTTTTTGTGTACAGTTTTTTCTTCAACACCATTCCCCAAAAATGGGCACTGCTGAAACAGCGAAAGGAAATCTTTTTAATGCTGTTGTTTTTTCTGTTGAATATCGCAAGCACCTTCTTATCCAACAATATAAAAAGCGGGGTGGAGCAGGTTGGCATACGGCTTAGCTTATTTGTGGTACCGGTTGCCATTGGCTCTATTTACATCCGGGATATTGTAAAGGAAAGGTTGCTTTTGGCGTATGGCGTTGCTACGGCTGCTGCTGCCTGCGGTTGTCTTTTATGGGGAGTTTACCGGGCTGTAAAATTTCACGATGCATCGCTGCTTTATAACGATAACCTTAGCGATGTTGTAAACCTTCAATCTATTTATTTTGCAATGATGATTAACCTGGCTGTGTTTGGGTTTATTTATCTGCTTAATAAAAAAGCCGTAATCATCAGTACGGGCGCTGTTGTTGTATTACTGCTAATCTTATTTATTGTACATTTTTTATTGGCCAGCCGCATTGCCATAATTATTTTATATGGTGCTGCTGTGGTTTTTGCAGTGGAACATATTGTTGTAAAAAGAAAGTATTTGGAAGGTGCCACGTTACTGATGGGTTTATTGGTTGGAAGCTTTTTGCTGTTTACATTTTTTCCAAAAACCATTAACCGGTTTAAAGAGCTTACCTACACAAAGTTTGAGTTTAAAAACATGGGCAAAGAAAGCCACTTTAATACAGCGGTAACGGCAGGCCAATGGAACGGTGCCAACATAAGGATTGCAGTTTGGGAATGTGCCTGGGGGGTTGTAAAAAATAATATGGTGTGTGGTACCGGCCTTGGCGATAAGCAGGACGACTTACAAAATGCCTATAAAGAAAAGGGCTTTTTGTTTGGCTACAACAGCCACAGGAATACGCACAACAGTTACCTGGATGTATGGATGAGCATGGGTTTGATTGGACTGGCCATCTTTATAACCGGATTTTTTTTGCTGCCTTTTTATAACTGCTGTAAAAGCAAAGATGGTTATGGGATAATGGTATTGGTATGCTTTACACTTTCCCTGATAGGGGAGACGTACATCGACAGGACGATGGGCAATACTTTACTGGCGTTTTTTATTGCCTTTATTGTTAGCTATAAAAAGCCGGGGTAAACGGGTTACTGGTTATCCTGCAAATACAGTTCAACAGCTTTTTCTGTGGCACCCATAAAAACCAGTTCGCCGTTTCTCATGTATGCAGTACGGCTGCAATATTTTTGGATAACGCCAATGCTGTGGCTAACAAGTATAACCGTTTTTCCTTCAATCCACGATGACTCAAAAACCTTCACTGCTTTTTCCTGAAACTTCATATCGCCTACGGCAAATATTTCATCCAAAAACATAATGCTTGCGCCTGCATTAACCGCAATAGAAAAACCTAACCTGGCTACCATGCCCGATGAAAAGTATTTTATCTTGGTATCAATAAATTGTTCCAGTTCTGCAAACTGTACAATTTGATCAAAGATCTGGTCAATCTCTTTAATCTTCATTCCTAACACTGATGCAGAAACGTAAATATTTTCCCGTGCAGTAAGCTCATGGCTCATTCCTACGCCAAGGTTCATTAAAAGTGTGGTACCGTTAATATCAATAAAGCCGGTATCGGTTGGGTAAACACCCGCCAACAAACGGATGAGGGTAGATTTGCCACTGCCGTTGCGGCCAATCAGGCCAACACATTCGCCCTTGTTAATTTCAAAATCCATCATCTTTATTGCCTCCACATTTTTTCTGCGTGGCGGGTTAAAAAGATTGAACAAGCGGTGCTTTACCGTATTGTGGCTGTCTTCACTGATGTGAAATGTTTTGCTGATATTTTTTGCTTTTATCGCAACAATGTTCTCCATGTTATAATTTTTCGGCCGCCCTTGCACCAAGCTTGTTTAGCAACAAAAGGCCAGCGAATAAAAGAAAGATGGCATACACAAAATCAAATGCCAGCAATGTAAAGTCTGGCATAATGCCTTCCATCATTACCCGTCTTGCATTAATTATTATGCCAGCTATAGGGTTGCCATATTCAAATGCAGGCAGCGCCGCTTTAAAAACAGAAAGCTTATAAAAAATGGGTGATAAAAAAAACAGGAAAGATGTAAATACGGTCCAGATTTGGGTAATATCTTTTGCAATAATGTAGATGTTGGAAAGGATTAATGAAACACCCAGGGACAATATAAACAGGTTGATAAATAAAACTATTATCCATAAATTATAAAATGATACCGGCGTAGAAGAATGCTCAAAAAGATGATAGAACAAAAAAAACATCACCAGGTTAAAAAGAAAACCGATACTGTTGGAGAACAAAGTGGAAATATAAATCTCCAGTTTATTCATGTTGCTGTATTCATACAAATACTTTTTGGTGTTTAAAATCTGAATAGTGCCACCGGTTGATTCAATAAAAAAATTCCAAACTACCAGCCCAATAAATAAATAAGATGCAAAAGCAGGCACATCTGTTTTAAGGATTAATTTAAATGCCACATAGTAAATGCAGATATCCATAATGGGCTTTATTAATGCCCATAACAAACCGAGTTTATTTTCGTAGTAGCGTAACTTAAATTCAATTTTTGCCAGCAGCCATATCCTTTCCAGTTTATTGCTCCTGGTAACCCAGTCTTTAAAAATGTTTACAATACTCATGCTTTTGAAAAAAATTTTTTAAGGAGAAGGGCTGTGTTTTTTAAGTGGTCATTTTTTTTAATGGCCTCTTTCATTTTAAAAAGAAAAATATTTTGTGTCCCTTCCTTTACCTGTACGGTAACTTCTTTCGTTGGATTGTCGTACAAATATCCCGGCCCGTTTGCATTAAGCAGGTTGATAACCGGGGCTGCAAACTTAGCGTAAAAAATACTATGTTTTTGGGTGATGTATTTATTTGAATATAAAAGTTTGTTAGTGTTTATGGCACGGAACATAGACCCTGTGCGTACCCTGTAATAAAACAAAATTTCGGGCAGCACAATGCCATTAAAGCCATGGCGCAACATTTGGATAACACTCTCATAATCCTCCAGCCCGTAACCCACTTTTGCATCATTTAAACCGCCTTTTAAAAAAGCGTTTTTTTTGTATACCAGCCCGCTGCTGTTAACCATATTATGTACCAAAACATAGGGTGGCTGTGGCGTAAATGTTGGCCACACAGCCGTGTTGTTTTCAAAATATTTTACCCAGGAACCTGCAAAAAATACATTGCGGTTTTGTTGTAATGCAGCGATTGCTTTTTCAAAATATTCAGGGCGTACTTTATCATCAGCGTCTAAAAAAGCAAGGTGTTCCCCCTGCGCTATGTGGGCCCCATAGTTACGGGTATAAGCCAGTCCGTTGTTCGGTTGATTAACAATGGTGATGTTTTTTTGGGTGCCCAGGAACTTTAATTTCTCCAAACTTAATGCATCATTACTGCCATCATTAACTATGATTATTTCAATATGCTGCCAGGTAGATTTTTGTACCGAAAGGACACACTCTTCAATATATTTGCCCATATTGTAAAATGGGATTACTACGGAAAGCAACCCTGTGATGGCTAATGCATCTGCCACCGGCATGACGGGTTCCTGATGTAAAAAAGGAAAATGGTTTTTTGCGCCATTATCTATCTTTAATTTTTTAAGAAACTCTATTTTTTGTTGCTTGATTTTCTCAAAGCCATATTGGTCAATAATTTTTTGCCGGGCAGCCTTTCCAATGGCTTGTACAGTGCTATCATCAAGGGCAAGTATTTTTTGTAACTGTTCCGCAAATGTTGCTGGTTTGTTATGGTCAAACAAAAAACCGGTCACGCCTTCTTCAATCATTTCCTGCTGGCCACCTTGTACAGATGCAAGTACAATCTTTTTAAGGCCCATGGCTTCCATTACCACATATGGCATGTTATCAACAATGCTGGGTACAATAATTAGGTGGGCATCCCTGATGGCTTCACCCAATTGTGCAGGCGCTATTTTGCCATGCAATTGAAGCAAGCCTTTTTGTATATAACCGTGGTATTGTTGCTTTATAATTTGCCCCATGGTTTGTTGCTCCGGGTGGTAAACAATGTCTGTTCCACCAACAATATGCAAGGGCAGGGTAAAGCCATCATCCCACAATTGCTTACAATAGGCAAGCAATTCAAAACTTCCTTTTTGGGGAGAAAGCTTGCCATAATAAATTATTTTATTTCTTTTAAACGCAGCAACAACGGATGGGCCGCATTGATAAGGGTTGGCGATTACCGCAGTATTTAAACCTGCCAATGGCAGGTATTTTTCAATTTCGCTGAGCAGAAAATTAGAGGGGGAAATTAATCCATCGGCGGCAGCAATGGTTTGTTTCTCCATTTCACCCGTCCAAAAATCAGGATAGCTAAAAGTAGAAACCCTGTTGTATTCCAGGTAAACAAATGCCGGCGAATGCAGGGTAATTAAAATGGGTATTTCTTTTAAAAACGCATAACCCGTATGTTTAAATTGGGTTAGGTAATAGCCAATGCCAAGATAATCCTGCGCTTCAATAATATCAGGCTTGCCATGTTTTTCTATCAACAATTTAACCATGCCTGCAAAGGCATAACTAAGCCTGGCCGTGTAACCCAGGCAGGCATGCAGCCCATCCCGGTTACTGTTGAATTTTATAAGCTGTATATTTTCATGTGAGGTGGCAACAGTAAAATCTTTAACGCTGTTGTCTTGGGTAAACACGGAAACCTGGTAGCCTGCAGCAGCAAGCATTTGTGCCGTAAAATAACAATAGGTACTAATGCCCCCGCCATGCATAGGTGGGTATTCTGTTGTAAGTAGCCAATACTTCAATCCTTATATTTTTTTACAGTATCATCAAATAAAGAACGAAAGCTACGCTTACCCATAATCACTTTTATAATGTGCCCAAACTGCTTATACCAAAGGGGCAGTATTTCGTATTCTCTTTTATACCAGTTTAATACTTCATAATATTCTGCTTCTTGTACTTTTTTACTTAATGATAAAAATTCCTGATAAACAGCCACCCGTTTTTTCCAAAGGCTTCTTTCTGAATCAAATTCTTCTTTTAAAATATAATCCGAATGTATACCGTAAGCCAAATTACTGATTGTTTCAAAATTAAAATCTTTTCTCCAGGTACTAAATGCATCCATGGAAGCTATTGCTGTTAATGATAAAATGATAAATGTATGGGCTTGACTGAATGCCTCATTTTGTAAAAAATTATTTAATGGCGGCACTGTTATAATATAGCATTTGCCAACAGTTTGATCTTGGTTAAGGCTGGTGTTGAAAAATGGAAATTCAATGCCGGCGAGCCCTTGTTGTTTCAGGTAAATTTTAATTTCATTTATAGCCAGTTCAATAGCTGAATTATAATTTTCGCCCAATACAGGTATGATAATATCCCTTTTAAACGACGGGTTCATTATTAAAAGCAAATAAATTTTTGATTTAACATCAGCACTGGTATTTGATAACAGCGATGATGAAAGGCTTAGCATATAGTCCTTGTCCAACAGCGAAACAGCTTCAAATAGTTGAGGCGTTAAATCATTTTCCTTTTCTAAAACTATATTAAGTTTTACCTGGCCTGCAATAGCTGTATTGTCGTTAAATAATAACGGCGCAGCGATGGTATAATATGGAAATATTGATTTGGTCATATTTTTAAATGCCTTCTATGGAGTAATTTTCAGTTGTAATTATCCAACTTAACAACCTTTCCCAGGAGTGTGTAATTTTTCCTGCAAAGTTATCCAGTACGTTACCGTCTTCTAAATTTTGTCTTATCGCCAAAGGTGGGTATTTGGTAAAGAAATGCTTTACCGGATGCGCTTTAGCCCAAAACATGGTGCCTGCTACAAACGAATAAGATGGCGGCGACAGGTTATATTCCGTAATTAACTTGGTGAGTATACTTCCATTAATACCAGTAAAAATGCCTTGCTCAACTACTTCTTTAATAATGTACTCTTCAGTCGCAACAATTCCACATTTCTTGTTTTCTTTAAAAACCTGCATTGCTTTTTTAATGCCATCAGGGGTAATTATTTTTAATAAACCTGATTTCCAATTAGCACTTTTTAGTGCCTGCAAACTTTTTTTATCATGTAAAAACAAGAGGTAGTCACATTCAATGCCGAGTGTTATATACAGTTCTAATAAAGCTAATTTGCCACCAATATCTTTTCCTTTATTGGATGACTTGATGATGTAACAACCCGGAAATTGATTTTTCAATATTGCCTGTATAAATTTTTTGTCTGGAGTCTCGCTGCAAATATTAAAAAGAAAAACTGCATTTAAAGCAAGAAGCGGCTCCAACTCGACGCACATTTTTTCGTAACTGTCTTCATAATACAGGTGGTATAAAACAGTAATTTTTGGAGAGGTTAGGCTTTGAGGGCTTTTCAATATTTTAATGTGTTTTTTTGAGTATTACATAAAATTCATTCGAGTTTCTGAGGGTGTGATAAATTTTGTGTACCTCTAATTTAATGAGGTTTAAAGCCTGCAGCATTTGCATAATACCGAGGAAACCTTGAGGGGTAAAGTAACTAACATGCGAATCAATATATACCCCTGTTTGATATTGGTCTGATATGCCTTTGTATGCCGATAATAAATCCCTTTCTGCATTTATTATACCATGATCATTATTCCAATGGGTTATACAATTGTTGTGTGTATTTTGACTTACCATTTTTAAAATGGCCGAAAGTTTAGGGCGTGTATTTTGTTCATAAAATAATTGCAGGACATCGTAAATATCAGACTCACGTTTAAAGTGATCGAAACAATAGCGCTTGTCCGGAATTATTAAATATACATAAGCATCATCAGCCAGCAGGCTTTCAAGGTTATTTAAAAACGTAACCATGCAAGGCATATGCTCAATATTATGACTGGAGAAAATACAGTTGAACTTTTCTTTAACAGGCGAATAATCATTGTTTACAATAACATAAGATGGACCTATTATTTTTTCTTTGTTTACATGGGGATCATTAATATAATTGGCAATTAATTGCTCTTTAGTAAATACATCGACTGAATAATAATCTGGTGATTTGTGATTTAGTTGCGGATTATCGAGTGGCCCAATTTCAAGCTGCTTCCCTGAAGGATGAATGGCGTTCACAAAATCTTTTCTATTCTCTATGGCATTATACACCCGTCCTTCCGTTATACCGAAATTAAAAAAATGATTTTCCAGTTCATCATCACCCATGTTTTTAATATCCTTGTAACGCCTGTATATTTTATGGTCAAAGTCACATAATGTCAGGTAGGTTATATTTTTTTTCATCACTAAAATTTAGCGCTTGGCAATGCCTGTTTATATATTTCGTATACCATCCATAATGCTTTTTGCACCATTTGCAAGTTTAGGTTTCATCATTACTGTTTCGCCATTTATACCGTTGTTTAGGGGGAAATGCAAACGTGGTTGTTTTTGTTTCCGTTCCTAAATTGGGGTTATAGAAAGGATCATTTTTTATTATACCAGCCCATTTTTTTAGCATGTATGATTGCTCTTTTTTAAACCTCGGAAGGTTGGCCTCATCAAGGTCATTTCCCCGGGATAGCGATTCATAATGGACTAACTGTGCAAAGGGGGTCCAAACATTTTGATATCCCAGTTCAATAAGTTTCAAACAAAAATCTACATCGTTATAAGTGATCTTTAAATTTTCTTCATCTAAACCTCCTGCGGCTATGTATACTTCTTTTCTTACCGCAAGGCATGCTGCCGTAACTGCACTATAGTTTTGAACAAGGTTAAGTTTATTAAAATAACCCGGTTCATTATGCATACAATGTAAATAAATATGGTTGCCAGGGTTACCTTCAAATAAGAAAACACCTGCATGTTGTACCAGTCCGTTCGGATAAAATAATTTAGCACCTACAGCACCTGTTTCTTTACGTACACATAAACCCACCATTTCATTAAGCCAATCGGCATTGATGACGGAGGTATCATTATTAAGTAAAATTAAAATTTCGCCTTTTGAATGTTTTACACCCAAGTTATTCATTGCAGAAAAATTAAATGCGGGCTTAAATTCCAATACGCTCAACTGCTGATTTTCCGCTTTTATTTTTTGATAGTAAGCATGGGTTAAGGGATCTTCACTATTATTATCGACGATAATTACCTCAAAATTTTTGTAAGCTGTTTTTAAAAATAAACTTTCAACACAGTTGGCCAATATGCTCACTTTATCTTTTGTGGGTATGATGATAGTTACCAAAGGCAATTCCTGTGGAAGCGCCCATTTAATCCTAAACGAGTTATTTACATTTATTAAAGGGGTTGCCTGTTTGCAAGTTCTTTTAAAATGATCCTTTAGTGCCCTTAACCCTGCATCCAACGCATAGTTTTTATTGGAGGCCATAACTGCAGTTGAACCTTGTGTTGCCCGCCAGTGGTAAAGTATATGCGGTATATGGAGTATCTGGTCCGGGCTTAAATGTTCAATGCAGCGCAAGGCAAGATCATAATCCTGGCTTCCCTCATAACCTTCTCTAAACCCCCCAACTTTTGTAACAAGTGCATGGTTATAAACACCAAGGTGGCTGATCATATTTTGACCGTAAAAAAGATCTGCATTCCAATCCGTTTTAAAGTAAGGGTCATAGCGATTGCCGGCTTCATCAATTTTATCTTCATCACTATAAATAATACCTGCATTTTTATTTCCGTTCAGGCAATCGGCAACCATGTATAAAGCATGTGGCAGAAGTTCGTCATCCTGGTCCAGTAGAATAATAAATTCGCCACTGGCAACGGACAAGGCACTATTAGACGCATGGCTTATGTGGCCATTCATTTCCCTGAAAACAATTTTAATACGGTTATCATTTTCCTGGTATTCTTTCAATAAGTTTTTTACGTGCTGGTTATCTGAAAGGTCATCTGCAATGCACAACTCCCAATGGGTATAAGCCTGGTTTAAAACAGAGTCAATTGCTTTTTTTAGGAAAGTTATCGGGGGATTATACACAGGCATAATAATGGAAAAAACAGGTTTGTATACCAGTTGGCCTGATAGTAATTTTATGCTGTTAAAATCATCAGGTGATATGGTATCATATAGGCTGCACCAGGTTTTGTATTTATCCCATGTTTGGATTTTATTATAGTAAATGCCCTCCCTGATTTTGGCCCTCAATGAATTTTTGCCAGGTTTAAAACAACTCATTAAAAAACTATAATAAAATGAAAGCTGGCTTTTGTCGGCCATGTACAGGTCCTTATATTTAGCTGCCCCAATACGGGCGGTTTTAAAAAATCCTAATGCTTGTAAACTAAAATCTTTTATAGTGAAAGTGCAGGTTGTTTTAGCCGGGTCGAATCTTAGCCGTAATGCTTTGGAAGAAAAATTTATGAGGCAATTTATTTCATCATTAATTGGAGAAGGCAAGTTCCAAATGTCTTGCTCATTAAATCCAAAGCCATAATCAAAATACAACATGGGTGATAATAATACACCTTTAACGGCTGCTATTTTAATTACCAAATGATACCAGCCAGCTTTTAAACTGCCAGAATTAAGATTAATAATAAAGAAAGGATCTGTGCCAATTGCTACATACTGCCGGCCATCTTCAGCAATGATAATTTGGTTCAGTTGCAAATTATAAACTTCATTACCTTTTTTTAAACTACTTTGAAAAAAACCAATTGTTTTTTGTGTTATGTGGATGTAATTAACAGTATGAAAGGAGGAAGGGGTATTTTCTACAATTTGTGTGTGCCGGTTTTTTTTAAATTTTAAAGCAATTTTGTCCTTCAACACACCAAGGATACCCCTGCTCTCGTAAGTTGCTTTATACCAGCCCATCACCTTTCGGTTACTATCAATAATTTCATTTAAGCGGCTGATATTTTTTTTTTGCAGTTGTTTTTCCTTTACTTTTTTTCTGATCTGGGCCTTAACATGGCGCAACCTCCGTGATAAGCCTATAACATCATTTTGGTATTGCTCATTTTCATTTTTTAAAATGTTATACTCGTCCTTTAATTTTTCGTAGTTAGTTAGCAGGGCCGCATAATTTTCTTTTATACTCGGATCTTGAAAAGTCAGGTTGTTATCATGGATAAGCCCTTCTTCTTTCAGTAGTTGGGTATTATTCATCAATTTATTTTTGAAAGAACTGCCCCGTTCTGCAAAATTTTCAGTGAGAAATAGAAAGAACCCTCCGTCTTCATAAGGGTTGGTTAATAATTTTATCACTTCAGCTCCAATGTTGCCAGGCATGATTATGCCGGGACCGTATCCAAAATCAAATTGAAAATACAGGTATTTAGTTTTTAGTTCTTTCCACAATTTACCTGTTCCAACCTGCTCCTCTTGCAGGTTTATTTTATGGAGCAATATCACAGCGTCCTTGCTTAATTTCGGCAACCAAATTTCAAGATAGCCTTTAAGTTCTTCATACGAATAGCGTCCGTTAATGTGTAATAAATCAATGCTCCCATCTGTAAAATGGCTGCTGGCTGCATTTACGGTCGATTTAGTTAAAGTAGAAAACCTCGAGTACTCCCTGGTATTGAAACCCATCATCTGATTAAAAACCTTATCCTTTTCAAAGTCGGGGCTAATACCTTCTTGCCATGTATCAATACCGAAGCAAGTAGTTGGAAGGTTTAATTTTTTGACCGCCTGGCAAAATGAAAAATAGGAAACACCATTACCTGCCCCAATCTCCACTATCATTTCAGGACATAATATTTCTGTAATCCAAAAAGCAAAGGGAAGATGTTCAATCCATTCAGGCCCGTCTGCATCCTCAGGAAGCGAATAAAAAGGAGCTTTGGTAAAAAAAAAATTATTGAAGGTGCTGTCTTTCATTTTTCGATTGGAATGTAGAAATTTGTCAACATAAATAGTTTGCGTTTCCAATAATATTGTAAAGAAGTAGAATGAAACCTAACAGCATTTTTAAATTCATCACTTACCTCTTTTCCTAAAAAGCTTCTCCCGGATAACACCTAAAAAACTTCTTTTTTCGTACGTTTTTTTATACCACTCAATGTCATTTTGTAGTTTGCTTAAATCACCCAACAATTTATTAATGAGTTGCTTGTTGCCTTCATCTGCCCGCTTTATTATATGCAATGTTTCTTTAAGTTTGTGTACTTCTTTTTCTTTGTAATGCAACCGCTCAGTAAGGTTCCGGATATCACTTTCCAGGTATTGCTTAATCTGTGTAAGTGTTTCTCCTATTTCAGTACCGGGTATGTAATCAATTCTTTCATCTTGTTCCATAAGCCAATGTATTTAAGCCAACATGCGAATTTTTATAAAAATAAGCGGCCTGCTGATAAAGCTTTTTATAACCCGAACAGGTATCCGTATAATCGAAAGAATTACGGGCATGAAGCTTAGAATGTTCACCCATTATCTTCAGCATAGCTGCATTATTATAAAAATGTAAAATCCTGTTGATTGCTTCATATTTGTTTTTAAACACACTACCGTTAAGGCCTTTTAATACCAAATCTTTGTTGCCTACACAATCGGTTAACAGCACCGGTTTTTTTAATGCCAACGCTTCAAGCACAGCAAATGGCAAACCTTCAAAATGTGCGGTAGATAAATAAACGTCTGCGTCATTTACAATGTCATCTACTGCCGTTTTATCCAGCCAGCCTGTTATGGTAATATTTTTTGCTGTCAGCAGATGGCCGTCTGGTCCATTGCCAACCCACACAAATTCAAACCCTTTTAATTCTTCAAAATAGGCTGCTATCTTATTAAACAAAACCGGGTTTTTTTGCGCCACTATCCGGCCGCTTGTTACCACACGAAAAATATTGTCCTTCTTTTTGGTAACAGGGCGGTCTGCATTTTTATCGTATTCAATGCCGTTATTGATCGTAACTGTTTTTATGCCGGCAGACTGGTAAGCCCTTTGTTCTGACGGGGAACAGCAAACCACTTGTCCACCAAATGCCGAACCTATTTTTTCTAAGATGCGGTATAAAAAGTTAGCAGCTACACTGTTGCCTACTAAAAAAGGTGCACCATTAGGGGTGTACACCACCAGGCTTTGTATTTTTAAAAGCCTGCAAACTACCCGGCCGATAAACCCACCTTTGGAACTGTGCAGGTGTACAATATCAAGCGAATTGTTTTTTTTCAATCTTTTTAAAATGATGTACAATTCTATAAAAGCATTAAAATCTTTTATGGGCAATAAGCTTCGCTGGGCAGATTTCCACCGGATAAACCGGACATTGGGAAAACTAAATTGTTTTTTTGCTTCGGTAAAAGAAATGACCTGCTCCCTTTCACCATGCACAATAATGTGCGAATCGCCGGGCATATTTTCAACCAGGGATTTAAGAAAGGTGATAAGCCCTCCGGCGAGTGGTTCTATAACATGAACAATTTTCATACAGGAATTAGGTTTTAAATTCTAAAATAGGTCCGGATAGGTTGTTGAGACAATGTTGAATACTCAAAGAAAAGGTTATGCTGCCTTATACATAAAATGCTTGGCCATAAAAAGTATACGGTGCGGTATCAGCAGCAAAATCCGCAGCTTTACACCACCTAAAAAATACAAAAAACTTGCACGCCCATAATCCCTGATAACTTTTAAACGGCTTTTTAATTGGGCCGTTCTGTTAGCAATCGATATTCCTTTTGCATTGATTTCGCAGGTTACTAAAAACTCATTTAAAATAGCTGTCCTACCATTTGTCAACATCTCAAAAAACAAACCATAATCTTCCGCAAAAGGATATTGTTCCGGATATTTAATTTTAAATGAAGAAAACCTCCACATTACACTTGGATGAATAAAGACATTCCTGAAAAACATACTACGCTTGATGGCCGGATGAAAAGTTGGGGTGGTATATCTATAAGCAGCACCCGTTAAATAATCCTTAAAAAAACACCAGGACCCAATAAGACTGATACCAGGATTGGATTGCAGGTATTGCACCTGTTTGTAAAACCTGTCTTTTGTACAAATATCACCACAGTCCAGCCGGGCTATAAAATCTACTTTAAGATGGTTATAAATATATTCAAGACCTGTGTTTAGGGCGTGGGTAATACCTGAATTATTTGCTAAACGTATAATATGTAACGGGTATTTTTTACCAATTTGAGTTTCAACTACCGCCTGATCAACCGGAAATATACTTCCATCGTCAACAATTAAAATGGAAAACTTTTCAGGAGTATAGCAAATACTTTTAAGGGAGCTGATGAGGCCGGGTATATTATTATAGCATGGAATTAAAATGCAAAAATCGAGATGGGGGCTAATGATCTTCATATTTGCGGGGGTAAAACAAAGGGTAAAATTAAACGGGTTAAATCATAAATACATACTTCGCATTGTTAAGACAATTTTTTTATTAAAAATGCCCGCTTTAGAATGTTAAGGAATTATTAAGGAGTTGGAAAGAAATATCGTACCAGGTTTATTGAAAAATTTTTTCCTCTTTAGTTAACTGCCCCAATTCATTAATGCCTTCAACTATTACCCTTATTTTTTTACAATTATCGCTGTTATAAAATGGAATGGTTATTCTGCGGTTATTTTTATCAATTAATAAGAACGGGCTCCAATATAAAGTGGTGCGGTAGTCGGCCACCGATTGGTCATTTGTTGTTTCATAATTTGGGGCATAAAATTGTTTCATTACGGAGTATCCCATCAGGTTTGTAAAATCGAGCCCTTTAACGTTTGCATTGGCGGCTGCACCCTTTTTGGTATACACCGCAATGGCACCACCTGCGCCACCGCCGGTTGCCCCAAAAAATGGCGGCCTGAAAACTTTGATTAAAGCAACATCGTTCATGTTGATGGATTGTAGCTGGCTTACATCTGTATTGGATTCATTTAGAAAAAAGCTGGTGGCACTGCCCCGCCATGTTGCCCCGCCCTGGCCGTTTGTGGAAATTTGCAGCCCGGCAACCTTACCCTGTAAATAGGTTAATACATTAATTGCAGACTTTGCAAAAGGATCATCATCGGTAGAAAATGTATACCCATCGCCACCGCTAAACATTCCTGATGTATACTCTTCATCCATTTTTTCCTTAAGGCTTTTTTGCCTCGTTTTTACAACCACAGTACTTAAGGTTTGTATTTTATTCCGTTCTGCCTGCTCCCTTTGCAACCTTGCGAGGGAGCTGCTTCTTTGCAATACTGCACTATCTTCCTTTACAGGAAAATACAGGGAAGAAAGTTTGCCGGGCGGCTGCTCCGGCGATTTTATAAAACTGTTGTTAAACGCAAAACTTGCAGATGAGGTAAGGCTTTTATCTTTATCATTGTTAAATTGGTAGTACAATTTGGCCGTATCAAAAAAGTATAAGTTTTCAACATTAAACTGCCCTGCTTTATCAATGGGGATACTTAAAAATTCACTGGCGCCATTTTTTGTTTTGATGATACCGGTAAGCATTTTATCACTTAACTGCAGTTTAGATAAACCCAGCACTTTGCCTTTTATAGATAAATAATTTTCTGGCTTGTTATTGATGACGGGCCATTTGGAAGCCAGTACATCTTCCCACTTAAACCGCCGCCACCCGTTGGTCATCATCACCAAATCAAGGTTTTGTTTTATAGAATCTTCATCACCCGAAAAATAATAGGCAGGGTTAAAAACGTAGCCTTTCAAATCGGAGCTTAATAAAAAATCGGTGTAAATATTATTTTCATTATTGGTTACCGGGTTAAGTTCTGCATCGGTAACGGCAACAGATAAATTGGTAAGCCAGTTGTTGCCCACATCTATCTGCAAAACATTTCTGCCACGCTTGGTTAGTTTTTTTTCAACGGCATGCAAATCTGTTATAAAAGAAAAATTATTATTGCTGATGTAAATGATCCTTTCGGCCACAGGTATTTGTGCGCCATTGAAAACAGTAAGCTGCAAAACCCCCGCCTGCAGGCTATCTGTAGCAATAGGCGCCGTAACGGTTGCCACCCTTGCAAGGTTTATTTTAGCACTGTATACAAGCCTTTGCTGCATTTGTGCAACAACATAATACGATGTAAAATCCGGGGCTGCACCATCCTGCCTCGTTAAGGTATAGGTTATTCTTTTGGCTGAGTTAATTACGCCGAGTACCATGCCCGTTTTTTTTGCATCGGGCAAAAATGTTTCATGCGCTACGCCCTTTTTATCTTTCCAAACGGCTTTATATTTTACGCCATCATCGGGCTGTAACGAAAAGTATCCCATACCGTCATGCACCGAAGAAAAGGCAGCCAACTGCTTGCCTTTATTGTCAATAATATTTCCGCTGACATCTATGGGAGTGCCTTCCTGATCGGTGGCTTTAAATGCAATGATGGAGGTAAGGCCATTTACAAGGTCGCCCCCTTCTGGAAAAAAAACAAGGTTGTAAGATGGGGTTACCGTTAATTTTTTAGCCGTGTTTTTTAAAGGGATAAGATGTATTGGCTGCAGAAAAAATAAATCAGGATTAAAGTTTAGCATCCATGAAGTGTAGGCACGGATGAACAGTTTTGCGGCACGTACTGTATCGGGCAAATCGAAGCTGCCGGCGGCCCCGGCTTCTAATACCGGCATCATCTTTCTTTGCAGGATGATACCCTTATCATCAATAAGTTCTGCGTAAAAAGTTTTGCTGATGGCCGTAGCAGCATTATCTGCCATGATATAGCCTTTGAACCAAATGGTTTCACCAGGGTTGTAATACAATTTGTCCATGTGGAGGTGGACTTTTTCCTGCGGATATTTTTCATCCAGGATATTTAATAAGGAATCAATTTGCTGTGCCTGAAGGTGCGGCAATGCAACTATCGATAACAGTAAAGAAGCAGCGATTTGAAGAAAGCTGTTTTTTATCATAAAAATTAATTTCGGGTTTAGGGCAGTATAATCAGTTGCAGGATTAACATTTGTTGAAAGATGTGAAGGCCTGGTAAAAACGGTTATTTTCGTGGGGGCCGAAGATCGTTGATACCAATTTTGTTGATGTCCTCATCAAAGGTATCCGGCTTTTTTTCCAGGATTGATTTTACAATCAGGTAACCGCCAAAAGCACTTATCAGCCCAATAGCCATCAGGCCATAAATATTTTCGTTGCCAAAAAGAAGCACACCTATTATAAAACCTGCAATTTCAGCCGTTATCCAACCCAGCACTGTATACCATTTCCATTTGCCCGGTGGTAAACCTTTTTGGGCAGCAAGGTTGCCATTTTTTCTGCAAAGAAATACCAATGCCAAAATTTCAATCATGATCAAAAATTTAAGTAGTTACAAATTTAGCCATGTTCACTTATGTATACCGTTTTAACAAGTGAAGATTTATTTAATTTTTGCCATACAACTTAACCGCAAGTTTGGCCGCTTCTAAAGCATTAACGATTTTGCCGCTGCTGCACAATTGCTGCATATATACCATGGTTGCTGAACCGGGCAACACTATTTTTTCCTTTACCGGTGTGCCGGTTTTCTCTAAAAGGTCAATCATCTGCTCAGGCGTAATTTGCGGAAAATAAGACTTTATTAAGCCTGCAACACCCGCCGCCACAGGGCTTGCCATGCTGGTGCCATCAAAGGCTTCGTAGCCATTGCTAAAGGTGGTGGAGTTTATGTAAACACCTGGTGCAAAAATATTAACCAGCTTACCATAGTTACTGAACGTAGCTGCAATTGTGCCTGTGCTGTAATCCCCGCTGGCACCCACTGTTAAAAAGTTGGTTGCTTTTGTGCCGTCTTTAAAAACAGGGCTTGGGTAAAAGGTTTCGGTATCAATATCCTCTCCGTCGTTGCCTGCACCATGTACCAGCAATACTCCGTTTTGCGCTGCATATTTTACTGCATCATCCACCATTTCTTTATAGGGGGATACCGGTTTACCAAAACTCATGTTTATAATTTTTGCACCATTATCAACCGCATATCTTATGGAAAGTGCCACATCTTTATCATGCTCATCGCCGCCAGGCACAGCCCTTATAAACATAATGCGTACGTTATCTGTAATGCCATCCACACCAATATTGTTATTGCGGATAGCACCGATAATACCGGATACATGTGTACCATGGTTGCCGGCACTATTGTACAAATTATTGTTGCCATAAACACTGTCGTGTATGTCTTCATAAATATCTTTTACCAGTATGCCGCGGTAGTCTATCGGTGTATCTTCCATCCTCCTCTTGTTGGCAAGCAAATTATTTTTGTAGCCCTCCACTTCAGTAAGTACGGCGGTGTTGGTAACACCAGGATTGTCTGTTCGTTTAAAAAGATTGGTCCAGATATTAGCAGCCCAGCCCAAACTGTCTTTGGTTGGGATAGCAACAATATCGGCACGGGTAAAAGAATTTTTTTGCAGAAAAGCAGTAAGCAACCTGTTGGTGGTTTGTAGCCCGGCAACAAATGTTTCAATCCCCGGGTATTCCTTCAGGTAATCATCATATTGCTTTTTAATTAATTTTTCAGACCGCTTCCATTGCTGAAATAAAAACTTTTTACTACTATCAATTTCGCTTTCTTTTTTTCCTTCAAATATGGTTTTCCAATGGTGGTAAACCCGTTCAATTTCATGGGTGTTTACAGAAAGGTTTTCTCCGTTCGGTGCACCGCAAAAGTTCCAGCCATGTATATCATCAGGGTAGCCATTGCCATCATCATCTTTTCCATTGCCGGGTATTTCTTTTGGGTTTATCCACAAATTTGCTTTCAGGTCTTCGTGGGTGGTATCAATGCCACTGTCAATTACAGCGATGATAACAGTGGTACTTTTTCTGTTGGCTAAAAATGCATAAGCTTCTTTTGTACTGGTGCCCAGGTAACCATCCTGTTGGTAATCCAGCAAGTGCCATCCTTTTAGTTTTGGGTGTAAGGGTTTGGCCTGCGCAAAAACTACAACAATAAACAGTTGCAATAAAACTGTAGCTGAAAAAGATTTTATCATCAATGCAAATTTAAAAGGCAACATAATCAGCGGGAAAGATAGCCCTGGCAAATGTATCAAAATAAAAAGCCGGTGTTTTTAAAACCCCGGCTTTAACTATCCTTAAACATTTTTAACCCACAAGGTCAATATCAAAATTTACCAGTTGCACAAACTCTTCTAACCTGGCATCCAGGTCTTCTTTAGTAATTTCTTTTAAGCGGTTGGGGCCAAATTTTTCAACACAAAAACTGGCAAGGGCACTGCCCACAATAATGGCAGTTTTCATATTATCAAAGCTGATGTCTTTTGTTTTGGCAAGATGGCCAATGAAGCCGCCGGCAAAAGTATCCCCGGCACCGGTAGGGTCAAACACTTCTTCCAAAGGCAGGCCAGGTGCTGAAAAAACATGGGTGCCATGAAAAAGCAATGCACCATGCTCACCCTTCTTTATCACCAGGTATTTAGGGCCCATCGTTAAAATTGCTGCTGCCGCTTTCACCAAAGAAACCTCACCACTTAACTGCCTTGCCTCGCCGTCGTTTACCATTAAAACATCTACTTTTTTTAGCACTTCCTTCAGTTCGCCCATTGCAATTTCCATCCAAAAATTCATCGTGTCCATCACAATAAGTCTGGGCCTTGTTTTTAGCTGGTTTATGATGCTCAACTGTATATTGGGCGATAAGTTGCCTAACATTAAAAACTCAGCACCCTGGTAGCTTTCAGGAACAACCGGCTTAAAATCTGCAAGCACGTTCAGGTCGGTAACAAGCGTATCACGGGTATTCATATCCACATGGTATTTGCCACTCCAGAAAAAAGATTTTTTGTCCGGCACAATCTCAACACCATCTAACTGTACACCTCTTTTTTTAAGGGCATCCATTTCTTCCTGCGGAAAATCGTAACCCACAATTGAAATTTGCTGGATAGGGGTAACAAAATTGCTGGCAGCGTAAGCGATATAAACTCCTGAACCGCCTATAATTTTATCTATTTTTCCAAAGGGTGTTTCAATAGCATCAAAAGCCATTGTGCCTACAGAGATAAGGGCCATACTTAATGTTGTGTTTGTAATGGTTATTAAAGCCGCAAAAATAGTGGTTTTGTTGCAAAGCATCCGGTTGCCCAGGCTGGTGTTTTGTTGTAATAAACGAATTGGCAAAACCCAAAACCTAAGTGTGGGCGCATTCATTACAAAAATGAAATACATTGCCGCAAAATGGCCCTTTCAAAAAGGAACAGGGATTGCAGTACATACAATAAAAATTAAAATGCTGGTAACCATACATCCTCAAAACCCACAACCAAGGCTTATTAACCAGGTGGTGGAGTGCCTTAAAAGCGGGGGAATAATTATATACCCCACCGATACTATTTACGGGTTGGGCTGCGATATTTTTCAACACAGATCCATTGAGCGCATTTGTGCAATTAAAAATATTGATCCCCTTAAAGCCCAGCTAAGCTTCATTTGTAAAGACCTTAGCCATTTAAGCGACTACACCAAAAGCATAGATACCCCTTTGTACAGGATGCTTAAAAATTATTTACCAGGCCCTTACACTTTTATTTTGCCAGCGAGTAAAGAAGTGCCTAAAATTTTGCAAAGCAAAAAAAGTACTATCGGTTTGCGTATACCGGATAATGTTATCTGCCACCAAATACTGGATGTTTTGGCCAACCCGATATTGAGTGCATCCTTACCTGGTGAAATGGTAGAAGAATATACAGACCCTGAAATTATTTATGAAAAATTTGGTAAGCTGGTAGATTTTGTAATTGACGGTGGACCAGGTGGAATGGTGCCATCTACTATTGTGGATTGTGTAACCAGCGACTGGTCTGTTATCAGGCAGGGTGCAGGCGAATGGGTTGCATAGCCCAATAAAAAAGGTGACGGCATTGCAGCCATCACCTTTTATTTATTCCTGCTTTAATGGGTACTTAGTTTCTGTCCCTGTTGTTGTGCTTTTTAATAAAAATCTTTTTGCTTTCCTTCCTTTGGTCCTGGCGGATATCCTTTCTTTCTTCTTTAGTTACTACGCCATCCGCCTTTGCGTCTTTGGCGTCTTCCCTGATTTCTTTTTGGTCACTACGCAAATTTTTTGCTTCTGCCTTAGTAAGCTCACCACTTTTAACACCCTGCCTTATGCGCTGGTGCTGGTGCTTTGCTGTTTTTACAATTTGTGCGTTTGCACTTGTAATTCCTGCAGCCATAATGATGGCCAGTGTTGCAATTTTCAATTTCATAATTGTGGTTATTTTGATTTAGTGATGAGACCTGATTGATTGTGCCGGGTTTAAATGTTGCTGTATTTAATATTTTTTGTAAGCTTTTATTTTTTGACCGGGGCCACTAAATACAGTTATCTATAACGGGCCTATGCTGTTTTTAATTGTGTTTTGAAAGCCGTGCTTTAAGTTCATCATGCTTTATCTAACCAACATGCAGGCTGCTACAAATAAGGCCCTATGACAGACGGGGAGATTACTGGAAGGTTTAAAATGGGGCAAAGCATCGGCTTAATCAACCACTACTTCAGTGGAAAAAATATTAAAACTCTTTCGGTGATAAGGGCATAGCCCATGCACTTCAATAGCCCTGCGGTGCACTGCTGTGCCGTAACCTTTATTGGTGTTCCAGCCATAGTGTGGGTACTGTTGATGTAACTGCTGCATATACTCGTCACGGTAAGTTTTGGCCAGAATACTTGCTGCGGCAATGGAGGTATACTTGCCATCACCTTTTATAATGCATTGGTGGGGCAGTGTTTTGTACGCCTTAAACCGGTTACCGTCTATTAAAAGCAGGCCCGGCATATGCGCCAATTTATCAAGGCAAAGGTGCATGGCTTTAAAAGATGCCTGAAGTATATTGATCACATCTATCTCCTCATTATTAACCGCAGCAACAGAAAAGGCAATACTTTCTTTTTCAATTACCGGCCTTAAAAGGTCACGTTCTTTTTCACTAAGTTGTTTGCTGTCGTTTAATAAAGGGTGATTAAAATGCACAGGTAAAATAACAGCCGCCGCAAACACAGGCCCTGCATAACATCCCCTGCCAGCTTCATCTAAACCAGCTTCCACAAAAGTATTTTGAAAGTAAGTAAGCAACATTGGCGTCAAAAATAATGCATTCACAAAATATTTTTTCATTCACCCCCTGGAATATCTTTGCACATCATGAACCAAAACCTCTCTTTCATCCGCTTTTCAAAAGTTGTACTGGTAACCGTATTTTTAGTAATAATCGCAGGCGGCGTTGTACGTACAACACAGAGCGGAATGGGCTGTCCTGATTGGCCAAAGTGTTTTGGAAAGTGGGTGCCACCGGTTACTGCAAGCGACCTGCCTGCCAATTATGAAAGCTACCTTAAGCAACAGGATATAGATCATCACTTTAATGTTTTTCATACCTGGACGGAATACATTAACCGGTTGTTGGGCGCTTTGCTCGGATTGTTTTTGCTGATACAATTTGCCACGTCCCTGCGCTATTGGAAAACAAACCGGAAAATAGTTTGGCTTTGCCTTGGGCTTTTACTGCTAACTGGTTTTCAGGGATGGCTGGGTAAAAAAGTAGTGGATGCAAACCTGGCATCTGTAAAAATTACCACACATATGCTTGTGGCGTTATTCATAGCTGCACTGGCATTAACTATTATACACTTGCTTACCGCCGCTACAATAACCGCAGGCAAAAAGCTAAGAAATATAAGCCTGGTTGCGTTGGTGCTGTTAGTTGTACAAATCGTTATGGGCACACAGGTAAGGGAACAAATTGACAGCATCAGCAAATCGCTTGACTATGACAACAGGGAATATTGGATTGGTAAATTAGATTATATATTTTATGTGCACCGCTCCTTTTCTTTAGTTGTAACTGCTGCCTGCCTTTATGTTTATTTTTTGTTTAAAAAGGCAGGGGTTAATATTTTCAGCAACTTCTTAGTTGTGGTTTGTGTATTGGGCGAAGTGGCGGCAGGCGTTATTATGGCCTACCTTAACATTCCTGCTTTTGCACAGCCTGTACATTTGCTGCTATCTTCTATATTGTTTGTTGCGCTTTATAACAACTGGCTTACGGCTGCCCGTAGCCTGCAATAATAAAGATTTTGTAAATCCGTTGTACATTTAGCAAACCTTTTTAATGCGCCTGTTACTTAAAAATATATTTTATTCCTTTCCCGTTCAGCTCCTTATTTTACATTTTAGAAAGTACCAGGTACTCCTTATTTTTTGGTTTATTATAGCCGCTACAATCAACAGTGGTTTTATGAAAAGTTACGGTGCAGATGCCTTGTTTTTTGTGCCGGAATATTTAGATAAAGTCAATGCTTTGGGTGCTGCAACGTTAGGTATATCCATGGGTGTTTTTTTTATGAGCTGGAACATTACCACGTTTATCCTGCACACTAAACGCTTTAAATTTCTGGCAACCACATCAAAGCCTTTTTTAAAATACTGCATTAATAACAGCTTGCTGCCTTTAGCTTTTCTGGCGTTTTATCTTGCAAAATCCATTCAGTTTAATATTTATAAAGAGCTGTTAAGTGCAGGTGAAGAAACAGCCATGGTACTGGGTTTTTTGGGTGGGTTTGTTTTATTGATTGCATTTTCGTTTGCATTTTTTTTTGGGGCAGACAGGACTATACTGCGTACCATTATTCCTGTAATATTAAACCCGGATTATTTTAAAACTTCTTTTGATCCAAAAAAAAGCCATCAGGCCGACAACTTTGGAATGAAGGTGGGCTATTATTTTAGTGCAAGGTTTAAGTTAAGAAAGGCAAGGCCTGTTACCCATTATAACCAGGATTTTTTAGACACTATTTTTAAGCGCCACCATTTTGCCGCTATGGCCGGTGTTATCCTGGCTTTTATCTTTTTAATTGTTGGTGGGTTCTTTTTAGATGTTAAGTTTTTTCAGGCACCTGCGGCGGCAAGTATTGTAATATTTTTTGCGCTGATGGTTGCAGTAATCGGTGCCCTTAATTATTTTTTGCAAAGCTGGAACGTGTTGTTTGTAATCGGGCTTATTGCCGTTTTAAATGTGTTGTACGAAGAAGACATCATCGACCCCCGCAACAAAGCATACGGCATTAATTACATTAATAAAGAATTAAGGCCGCCGTACAACAAACAATCATTACAAAAATTATGTGCACCGGATATTATCAGCAACGATAAAAAAAATATGTTGCAAATTTTGAACAACTGGAAAAAAAAGCAAGCTGCCGATAAGCCGTTAATGTTGTTTATAAATGTGAGCGGCGGCGGCCTTAGAAGCGCCACTTTTGTAATGAACACATTGCAGCAATTAGATAGTGTTGCCCAGGGAAAGTTGTTGCAGCAAACCTTTTTAATCAGCGGTGCCAGCGGCGGTATGTTATCGGCAGCCTACTACCGGCAACTCTATCATTTAAAAAATAAAGGAGTGGCCATCAACCTGCACCAGCCGCAGTATGCAGACAGTATTTCGCAGGATTTATTGAACCCCGTTTTTTCTTCTCTTGTTAGCCGGGACATTTTTTCTCCAGCACAAAAATTTTCGGTTGGGCCTTACAGTTACATTAAAGACAGGGGCTATGCATTTGAACAAAAATTAAACGAAAACTCTGGTAACATTTTGGGCATGCGCCTGAGCGATTATGCAGCAGATGAAAAAGCAGCCAATCTGCCAATGATGATATTTAATGCCGTTGTAACAAGCGATGGCCGCAAAATGATGATGGCAACGCAACCACTCAGTTTTATGATGAAGCCTGCCGGGCTTGCAAACGACAGTACAGTTAGCCCCGATGCCATCGACTTTATGGCCATGTTTGCAAAGCAAAACCCGCAGAACCTGCGCTTCCTCACTGCACTTAGGATGAATGCTACATTTCCTTACATTTTGCCCAATGTATGGCTGCCAACCGAGCCCGTTGTTGATGTAATGGATGCAGGCTTAAGGGATAATTTTGGGCAGGAAACTACCACACGTTTTATTGATAATTTTAAAGAATGGATACAGCAAAATACAAGTGGTGTTTTAATATTGCAGATACGGGACAGGCAACAAGACAATTGGATAAGCCCTTTAGAAACGGGCACTGTTACTGATATTTTTGTAAAGCCAGCTACCATGCTGCAGCATAACTGGTTTAAATTGCAAGACTATCATCAGAACGAGACGTATGGTTTTATTGCTGACAGTGCAGGTACAAACCTGCACCGGCTCTCTTTTATTTATGTACCAAAAGTTGAAGAGGAAGGGGCCAAACTAAACTTTCATTTAACCGCAGTGGAAAAGAAAGATGTGGTTAATTCCTTTAATTCCGTATCCAACCAGAATGTACTTAAAGCGTTTAAAAAATTATTGAAGTAACAAAAGGTTAGTAAATTTTATCCTGCATTTCGGATGTTTCTTTTAACAAGAGTTCATCAAATACCATCTCTTTATTTTCGAGCGCTTCCCGTAAAACATCGTTGATAGTGATAACGCCTTTAAATTCATTATTCTCAATTACTACCAGATAACGTGTTTTATGGATGTTTAATAACTGCATGCATCTTTCTACAGTTTCCTGCATACCAACAGTTGGCAGGGATGCACTCATTACTTCCCTAACGGTGCAGGTATCGCTGTGAAGGCCTTTTAATATTACATTACGGCTATAATCCCTTTCTGAAAAAATACCATAAAAAGTATCTGCATGGTAAACCACCAGGTAACTTAAGTTTACTGAGTTCATTAAGTGCAGGGCTTCAATCACTTTTGCACCTGGTTCTACAAAATTAAACACTGGGGGCTTGCTCATTAAAATGTTCGCTACTGTACGCATCCGTTTTTTATTTAGCTTTTATAATGTGGATTGAAGTTACATTATTTACCAGACTTTTTATAAACCGAAGGTTGTATAAGTTTAAATGCATCGGGAATAATTTTAACTACAAATTTTTTAGAAGTCCGGGCCGGGTCACCATCAATATGCAGCGGTGCAACAGAAAGGTTATGGATAATTAACTGGCTGGTTTGAAAATACAAAACATCTTTTTGATGAAACTTTTTTTCATCATACTCATTTATTTTACCACTAATAATTTGTTTGATAACCGCAAGCAACACCCGGTATTTACTCATCTTTTTTACAACAACAATGTCCAGCAAACCATCGTTTAGGCTTGCCTGTGGGGCAATGGTAAACTGGTTTCCAAACTGGTTACTGTTGGCAATGCTTATAAAAAATGCTTCTGCAGTAAATGCTTTTCCCTTATTAATTATTTCAAATGAATAGGGCTTGGCCACTATAAAATTTTCAATGGTTTTTTTGATGTAGGTGCCTAAACCCCTTGCAGGCTCATTCGCAAAATCAGATGCCACCTGTGCATCAAAACCTAATCCACAAAGCATGCAGCTAAAAACATCATTAATCAAAAAAGAATCAATATACCTGCCCTTACCGGTAAATATAAGGTCGAGTGCCCTGGTGATTTTTTTTGGGATTTTTGCGGCAAGTGCCAGCCCGTTGCCCGACCCCATGGGTATGATACCAATGCTAACATCTTCATCAATTAAAAACGAGGCAACTTGGCTAACAGTGCCGTCACCACCGCAAATAATTACATCTGTAATGTTTTCCTTTTCTATTTTTTCTTTTAAAAAAAAGTAGTTGCCTTCTGCATTCGTTGGTAAAATCTCAAACGGAATATTTTGCTCTATGGTTTTTTGTTGAATAAGTTTTAATGCAGCAGTTTTGTTTTTAGCCGTTCCGGAAATAGGGTTAATAAAATAAACTATTCTACGCTGCATGGATTATTTTTTAAAGATGGCGTAAAATTAAGTAATAGCGTTACTGTTTTGCCCGGCTGCTCATTAATTCCTGCAACTTTGGTAAGGATGCAGGGTGCATTACAATACTTGGAACATTACCAGCGAAGCAATGCACTTGCCCAGGTAAAGCCACTGCCAAAAGCGGCAAGGCAAACCAGGTCGCCCTCTTTTATTTTGCCCTGTTCCCATGCTTCGCATAAAGCAATAGGTATAGATGCGGCGGTGGTATTTCCGTATTTCTGTATATTATTAAAAACCTGGTCATCCCTTAAGGCAAGCTTTTGCTGCACATACTGGCTGATGCGTAAGTTGGCCTGATGGGGTATTAACAGATCGATATCAGCACTGGATAAATCATTTTTTGATAAAGCTTCTGTGATCACTTCAGGAAATTTTACAACCGCTTTTTTAAAAACAGCCTGGCCATCCATAAACGGAAAATTTTGTGCGTGGGCAATCATTTCTTTGCTCATAAACATTTCGCCGATGGGGGCATCCTCAAAATCGGCCACCGGGTTTGGCACCCAATGGTTGGCATGTGTGCCCGGGTTATACATGGCCAGCAACTCAGCACTTTGCCCATCGCTATGCAGGTGTGTGCTGATGATGCCACGGCCTTTTTCTTCTGTTGCCTGCAATACCACTGCACCGGCACCATCCCCAAAAATTACAGAAACATTTCTGCCACGGGTACTAAAATCTAAACCAAATGAATGTTTTTCGCTGCCTATCACCAGGATGTTTTTATACATGCCTGTCTTTATAAACTGATCGGCTACGGATAGCGCATATATAAATCCACTGCATTGGTTGCGGATATCCAACGCACCAATCTCTTTCATTTGCATGGCACGCTGCACCAACACACCGCACCCCGGAAAATAATAATCTGGGCTTAGCGTGGCAAAGATGATAAAATCAATATCCAGCGGGGTTAACCCGGCCCTTTCAATTGCCACAGCAGCAGCCTGCACGCCCATGGTAGTGGTGGTTTCTTCAGTACGGTGGGCATACCTTCTTTCTTTAATGCCAGTACGTTCTTGTATCCACTCATCTGAAGTATCCATGTACTGTACAAGGTCTTGGTTGGTTACGATATTTTCTGGCACATAATAACCTATCCCTGCAATTTTACTGGTTGGCATAATGCAATCTTTTAATGAATGGGCAAATTACGTTATTGCCGCCATTTGTATTTTGCAATTTGATGAGAAGCAGCGCAGAAAAGGTTATGGCTCCTTTTGTAAATTCCTGATAACAAAAAAATCATCGTACGCCGGGCTGGCACTAACCCTGTAGTGAAAGGAAATGGCTTTTCTCAGCTCTGCACTATTCTTAATGTACTTACCGGTGAAATGTTCTGAAAGGCAAAAAAGGGATAAACCATTTGTGCCCAGGCTTATTTCGGCTACATACATTTTACTTTTGATGAAGGCATTTAAAAAAACCTTGCCTTCTGCACTTGAAATAAATGCAGTGCCATGGATGGAATCTTTTGTAACAACATGAAAGGGCTTAAGCTCTTGAAGGTTGCCTGTTATGGAGATATTGTATTCCTTGTCTGTAAACCTTTCAAAAATAATTTTCAACGAATCTTGTTTGTAATCGCCATCGTTGGCGGGCTTAATAATTACGCCGCCCCAGGTACCGAGTAATTTTTCATCAATAGGCTGCTGGGCTTCTTCATCCAAACCAAATGGTGAGTCGTAGGGGCATCCCCACAAAATGATAAACAGGCAGGCAAATAAAAAAAAGTGTATAATTCTCTTCATCAGCTATTTTAAAATTACTGTTTATAAACGTAAAATAGTTTACAACAGGGTTGACGCATCAAATTTTGTGTGGGCTAACTGATTTGTAGTAAGGTGGTATTACGGCTTTGCCCTGTGCAATAAAGCACCCAGCCAACCGGCTGCTTCCATCATCCACGCAATGCCTAAATGTACTATCAGCCCACCCCAAATGCTGCCGGTATTAAAGGCAACTATACCCAGCAAAGCACCCCCAAAAAAGCTGCTGATGGCTTCTGCCATTGGTTTGCCAAGATGGATAGTACAATAAAAGCAGGCCACAGGAATGATACAATGCATACCACAAATGCGCAGTAATGCAAGTATTAAAAAGCCACGAAAGAAAAATTCAATGCTAACAAAATCAAACCCATAGCACAGTTCAAATACCACATATCGCCATTTTTGCTGCAGGGGGCCGGCAATTGAAGTATTTAAAACTTTAGCTTTGGGGTACATTTCCAAAAAGTCTGGCTGGGTGCCTGCAATAAAAATAACGGGTACCATTATCAGTAACATCAGCAGGTATGGCTTTACGCTCTCAAGTGCTTTTGCACCATAAAATGGTTGTACTGTTTTGTCTTTAATCAGCCAGATAATAAGTACCGGTATCAGTAACACAAACACCCTCACCACCCAATTAATGCTGTACAGATAAAAAGTTTGCTGAGGCCCTTTCCAGTTATGCAATATCCAGCTAACCTGCCAGTTAAAATTTACCCTGAATGCAAAGAACGCCGGGGCAAGCAAAAGGATGCACCAAAACCAGCCATTTTTGTAATAGTGGCAATCTTTATAAAATAACAATTGTAATAAAAAAGCAGTGGCAAATGGTACCAGGTACATGAGATAATACCGGCAAAACCTTGCCCAGCGTGATGCAGATATGGCCACATATTTTTTCTCAAGCTGGTGCCAGTAGTTTAAATAAATAAGGCCTCCGAGTAATAACATTACCATAAAAAAATACAGCCAGTTAAACTCCTTACTGTAAAAATCTTTAAGGTATTTGAATACAGTGCCCAGGGTATTTATTTTTGAATTTGCTGGTTCATTACAGACCATAGCAAGTCTTTTAACTCAGGCAGGCCTTTTCCGGTAACCGATGAAATAAAGATGTGTGGTATTTTTTGGGGAAGTTCTTTGGTGATGGCGGCTTTCAATTCTTCATCCAGCATATCACTTTTACTAATGGCGATAACAAAATCTTTTTGCAACATCTCGGGGTTGTATTGCTCCAGCTCGTTTACTAAAATCTCAAATTCTTTTTTATGGTCGGCACAGTCTGCAGGTATTAAAAACAGCAGGATGGAGTTACGTTCAATATGCCTTAAAAACCGGTGCCCGAGCCCTTTTCCTTCGGCAGCGCCCTCAATAATGCCTGGAAGGTCGGCTATGCAAAAACTTTTGCCATCCCGGTATTCCACCATGCCTAATTGTGGTACCAGTGTGGTAAAAGCGTAGTCTGCGATTTTTGGTTTGGCAGCGGTAATAACAGATAATAAAGTAGATTTTCCTGCATTGGGAAAGCCCACCAGGCCAACATCTGCCAGCACTTTTAATTCCAATAATTTCCATCCTTCAACCCCATCTTCTCCGGGCTGTGCGTATTCAGGTGCCTGGTTGGTAGCTGTTTTAAAATTGGCATTGCCCAATCCGCCACGGCCACCTTTAACCCAAATTACTTCCTGCCCATCTTCTAAAATTTCAACTTCTTTATCCCCCGTCAATTCATCTTTTGCAATTGTGCCCAAGGGTACTTCAATAATAATATCTTTTCCAAAACGGCCGGTGCTGTTATTTTTGCTGCCACCTTCGCCATCTTCTGCAAGTACATTTTTATAGTAACGCAAATGGAGCAAGGTCCATAGCTGCGAACTTCCCCTTAAAATAATATGTGCCCCCCTACCTCCATCACCTCCATCAGGCCCTGCCATTGCATTGTACTTGGTACGCATAAAATGCCTGCTGCCCGGCCCACCATGGCCACTGCGGCAAAAAATCCTTATGTAATCTATAAAGTTCGATTTTTCCATTGGCGGTAAAGGTCTGTAAAGTTTTTAATGAAACCGCTTTGCCCGGCTTTTGTATTTGGCAATAAATGAAGGTATTAAGGATGGCCATTTACACGACAGCCTTTTTAGTTTTGAAACAGGTGCCTTTAAACAAAGCCACTACGTGTTGGTTTTGGTTGGTGATAGTAACCTGGTAAAGGCCGGTGGATTGGCCATTGTGCAGTTCCTTTGTTTCTGCAACCAGCCTGTCGCCTGCATGTACTGGCTTTATAAAATTGATGTTGGTATCCAGAGCAACAGACAATACATTCCTGCTGTTGCAGGCATAGGCAAAACAACTATCGGCCATAGAAAAAGCAATGCCGCCATGTACAATGCCAAGGCCGTTCATCATTTCCTTTCGTACAGTAAGTTCCATTTTGCAATAACCTTCGCTGATTGCAGTAATGGTAATGCCCAGCCATTGTGTAAATAAATCATTCGCAAGAATATGGTGCATGACCTTATCTGCCAGTAAATTTTTTTCGGTATCCATATAGTTTTAGTATTCAGTTAAAAGGCTTGATTGTTTGGTAACCCATCTTTATAAATAGATAAAAGTATAAACCGTGCTTCAGGTTTTTATGGCTTCGCTGCAATAAACGGTTTAGCATTTTGGTGGCGTTTACCTATCACTTCATCACCAAATTTCTGGTGTTGCACCGTTTTACTTTTTTGATGTACGCTTGTTTGCGGACCGTTTTTAACACGTTTTGAAAAATTAAAAATTGTATTTTCGCCCACTTAATAATTTGCTATGCGGCTACAGGCTATCGACAAAGTTGAGTCCATTTCTCCCGAAGAATTTAAAACAAAGTACTACAATTTAAAAAAACCTTTAATTATTACAGGCCTTGCCAAACAATGGCCAGGGTTTAAAAAATGGAACTGGGATTATTTTATTGAGAAGGTAGGCGATACACAGGTTGGTGTTTACGACAATGTAAAAAGCGATGCGTACACCCCAATCAATACTGCCGATGCCTACATGAAGTTTGGTGAATATCTGCAAAAAGTAAAACATGGCCCACTTGAATTAAGGATTTTTCTATTTAATATTTTTCAGCATGCACCAGAACTGGTAAAAGATTTTACCTGGCCCGAAGAGTTGATGAAAGGGTTCGTAAAAAAATATCCGATGCTGTTTGTTGGTGGTAAGGGATCCATAACCCATATGCATTTTGATATAGACATGAGCCACATACTGCATACCCAATTTATGGGCAAAAAAAGGGTGCTGTTGTTTCCGCATGAGGAGCAATACAAACTTTACAGAAAGCCCTGGGAAGTATTGAGCATGGCCAATTATGCGCATTACTATGAAAATTTTGATTATGAAAACTTTCCGGCAGCCAGGCTGGCAAGCGGTTACGAAGTTATTTTAGAACATGGCGACACCCTTTTTATGCCCGCTGGTTTTTGGCACCATATGGAATATATTGAAAGCGGGTTTGCGATGAGTTTAAGGGCAATGCAGAGCGACCTTACGGGGAAGCTTGATGGCGTGTGGAAGCTTTTTGGTATGCGGGGCGTTGACACAGTGATGAAAAAAACGGTACCCAAGTGGTGGTATAACCGAAAAAAATCAGAGGTATTTGAATTAGCTAAGAAGGAATTGAAACAAGCAGGCATAATACTATAAAAAAATATATATTTATCCAGATTTTATATTAATTTTACTGTCTGCTGGTCATATAAAGTATCTCCTATCTTCATGAAAACCCTTCCACTTAGTTTCAGTTGCTCAGTGTGATGAACAATTTTACGGTTATCTATCATTATAAAATATTCTATAAAGATTTTTCTTGTGGTTTCAGAGGTAAGCAAGGCCGGTGATTTTTATCACTGGCCACTATTTTTTTAGGCCTTTGCCCTTTACTATTTACCATTTTTTTAAGGGTATTAGTTTTACCCCTGCCGCACAATGCCCTATGTTTACAAAACTTATTTATAATTAACAACATCCCCTTTCATGAATTGAGGTTTACCTATTAAGCTTACCAACACACATTAGCTGCATGAGCATTTATTAATCCTACAATAAATCATCATGGGTAAATCAAAAAAGGCATCCGGCATTGTTATGTTTTTAATGTTTGCATCGGCTGTAGTTACAGCGCAATCAAGTTTCAGTAAATGGCAATATGGTATTGCCGGAGGCGTATTTGTTTATCAGGGGGACCTGTCTCCATCCGGTGCAGGAGCTTATAAAACCATAAAGCCAACTGTAAACCTTTATTTATCCAGGATATTGACGCCGTCTTTTATTTTGCGGACCAACCTTGCATTGGGTAAATTGCGGGGGGATGAATCGAGATACAGTACCCCGGCCTATCACCAGCAAAGAAACCTTTCCTTTACAACGCCCGTTACCGAAGTATCTGAACTGCTGGTTTGGAATATGTTTGGCAATAACAACAATGAAATTGGTAACCGTTTTTCACCCTACTTATTTGGTGGTATAGGCATAAATTTTTTAAATGTTAACCGCACCAATAATTTAAATAAAGTTTTTTTTGCCAGCGAACCCGAAGTGGAAATTAACCTTGCAGCAGATTTACGAAGGGCCACCCCAAATGCAATTATGGTATTGCCTGTAGGGGCAGGGGTGGAATATTTTATAAGCCCTAAAATAAGCCTAACGGCTGAAACAAACTTCCGCTACACTTTCACGGATTACCTGGATGGGTACAGCATTGTGGCCAATCCGAAAAAGAAAGATTTTTATCAGTCGCACACAGTTGGCATTGTATTTAAACCGGGCAAAAAAAACCAAACGGATTGCCCTAAATTTAAATATTAAGCCTGAATTATTCAATGGCCCTGTTTAAAAAGTCGGCCATAGGTTTAAGTGTTTCAAATACTTTGGCAATTTCTTTAACCAGGGTTTTGTGCTGCAATTCTTCGTTGGTAAAAGGTTTGCTAACAATAAAATGTTTCATTTTAAGAAAGTGTATGGCAGGGTTGTCTTCAGTGCAACCTTTCGGTGGCCTTACCAATGATTCAATGCCATCCACACCTTTTGGAAAATATTTTTTAAACGGTTTGCTGTTAACGATGCCTGACCATTCCTTAAAATTATAGTCAATCTCCTGCCGTATTGCAGCAAGTGCCGCTGGAGTTGGGGAGTAAAACCCTCCGGCAGCATAACTTTGGCCAGGCTGGCAGTGAAAGTAATATCCTGCTACTTCCGCTTTTTTACCGCCCTTGCTAAAATAAGCAGCCATGTTGTTTTTGTATGGTTTTTTATCTTTACTAAACCTCACATCCCTGTTAATGCGAAATGTACAGTCCTTTGGTAAAAGTGTGCCGATGGGTGTATCGAAAGCGGCAATGGCCGGTATCAGTTGCCCGGCCAGGTTTTGCACATCGCTTTTAGCAGCTTCATACATTTTTCTATGGGCTTCAAACCAGGGCTTGTTGTTATTTTTTTCCAGGTCGGTTAAAAATTGAATAGTTGTTTTGTGCAGCATCAACAAATTTTAAGGTGAATTTACGGCAATAAAAAAAGGCCGTTGAGGGCCCTTGCAAAATAAGTTTATTTGTTTTTTAAACCCTACACTTTACCCCAGTTTTCACCACTTTTTATCCGGTATAAAGTCATTTCACTTACGCCATATTTTGCGGCCATTAATTTATAAGTCAATTTTCTTTTTGGGTTGTTGATGGCTTCTTTTATTATTTTAACCTTGGTAATATTTAGCTTAAGGCCTTCTGTTTTATTTGCCTGCCGTTTTTTATAAGCAATTTTTTGAGGGCTGCCCTGCTGATGGCTGGATACCTCCTGTAAGGTTGCCCACTTTAAATTATTATAGTGGTTATCTTCTTTTTTATGGTTAACGTGGATTACAAATTTGTGCTTTGATGAAGGCTTCTTGCAAAACAGTTTTGCAATTTCCCGGTGCAGGTAAATTGTTCCGCTGCCTTTTTCCAAATGAAGGTTTAATGTACGGTAGCCTGATGTTAAAGAACCGTTGAGCAGTTTGCCATCCTTAATTACATCTTCGGTAAAGCTTGCTGCACGCCCATGGTTGGAAACTGCATATCTTTTTCTTAATTGTTTATGGCCGCTAAATTGTAAAGTAGTCCAGGTTTCCCTAGGTATTTTTTTAATCATACAGCATGCTTTTAAATTGTTGTAACAGAAAGATGAGAGATGTTACCGGCTTTAAAGGTTAAGGTAAAAAGCTACACTATAAATATAAAATATTATTTTTCTAAGATGGCAGCATTTTTATAAAATCTTCTTCGCTGATTATTTTTATGGTTTGTATCTTTTTTGCTTTCTCCAATTTACTGCCAGCATCTTCACCTACTACCAGATAATTTAATTTGCTGCTTACACCACTTACAATTTTACCCCCGTTCTCTTCAACCATTGTTTCAGCATCGGTTCTTTTTAATTGGGCAAGGGAGCCCGTAAATAAAAAGGTTTGTCCGGATAATGCATCGTTTGTTGCAGTTTGTTTTTTTTGGTTTTTTAATGAAATGCCCAGCCCTTCTAATTTGTGCAGCATGGCCACGTTAACTTCATCATTAAAAAACCTGAAGATGCTTGCTGCTACTTTTATGCCAACATCTTCTGCGGCAAGCAACGCTTCTTCAGTAAACTTTGTAAAATCTAAAAGATGGCCAACAAAATTGGCCAGGGTTTTTGCGGTTGTTTCACCAACGTAGCGTATGCCCAACCCATATATTAACCGGTGCAAAGGCTGCGTTTTTGATGCGGCTATTGCAGCCTGTAAATTCTCAAGTGATTTTTTTCCAAAGCCTTCAAGCCCGGCTATTTCATCAAAGTTCAACTGGTAAATGCCGGGTATATCCTTAAGCAGGCCAAGGTCAAAAAAACGGCGTACGTTGGCTTCGCCAAAGCTTTTAATATCCATGGCATCTTTGCTAACAAAGTGTATAATGCGTTCTGCCACCTGTGCTGCACAATTGATATTGATGCAACGCCAGACAGCCTCGCCTTCAGGTTTAAACAGGCCATCATTGCAAACAGGGCAATGTGTGGGAAACACAATTTCCTTTTCTGTGCCATCCCTTAATTCTTCAAATGATTTTACTATTTGGGGTATCACATCGCCGCTTCTTTCAATGAGTATGGTATCACCAAGTTTTAAATTTTTTTCTTTAATGTACTCCTCATTATGAATGGAAATACTGGTAACCGTTACCCCACCAACAACCACCGGTTTTATCTTGGCCACCGGTGTTATGGCACCTGTGCGCCCAACCTGAAAACTTGCCCCGACTAACTGGCTGGTTGCCTGGCGTGCTTTAAACTTAAATGCAATTGCCCACCGGGGATGGTGGGATGTCATGCCAAGGCGTTCCTGCAAATGAAGGTCGTTTACCTTTATCACCATTCCATCTATTTCATAGGGAAGTCCGTCCCGTTTGCTTTCGAAAGTGTGTACGTATTCAATTACTTCTTTAATGCCCTTAACCACGAGCATTTCTTTTTTAGGGCTTCTAAAGCCAAGCCCCCACAGCATTTCGAGCATACCTGCATGGGTTTCCGGCTGCCGCTTATCTGCATTGCCAGTATAACTTACATGGTAAAGAAATGCTTCTAAATTTCGTTTGCCTACCTCTGCGGTATCCTTCATCCTAAGGGAACCTGCGGCAGCATTCCTGGGGTTTGCAAATGGGGGCATCCCTTCTTCTGCCAACCTTTCATTATGCCTTTTAAAATTATTTTTATTGATCAGTACTTCGCCCCTTATCTCAATCTGATCAATACCATACTTACTAAACTTGGCTGTTAGCGGCACAGATTTTATTTGCTTTGTGTTTTGTGTAATCTCATCACCTGTAACCCCATCGCCCCGGGTGGCAGACCTTTCCAGTTTATCGTTATGATAAATTAAAGAGATGCTTGCACCATCAAACTTTGGCTCTACGCAATACTCAATTTCCTGCAAGCCAGAAAGTTCACGGGCTTTTCTATCCCAATCCAATAAGTCTTCTGCATTGTATGAATTTTCCAGCGATAGCATAGGCACCAGGTGTTGTACTTTTGGAAAGTTGCTTACCAAAGCCTTGCCCACCCTTTGTGTGGGCGAATCGCCGGTTATAAAACCCGGATTTTCCTTTTCAAATTTTTCTAATAATTTGTACAATACATCATATTGCTCATCAGCTATCAAAGGGTCTGTTTGTACATAATAGCGGTACTCATGAAAGCGAAGTATGTCCCTTAACCCCTCCATGTTTTCTGCTGTTATTTTGTTAGTGGCCTTTGTGCCTGCCGTTAGCCACTCATTTGTTTTGTCCTGAATTTCTTTTGTAAGTTCCTTATCGTACATAAAATTTCTTGTGGGGTAAAATTAATAATACCGGTTGCATTGTACAAGTAAAATACAGTAACCTTATCAGCAGGATAATTAAAATGGGAAAGCAAAAAGTGCAAAATGATTACCCGTGGTTGTACAATTTTTTTGCTGCTTTCGATAATGTGTGTATTTTACACATTAAACATTGCCATATGAGGATATTTACAATGCTGCTTTTCACGATACTTTCGTGTGCCGCTACCCATGCCCAATTGCTTACATGGTCGCCACAATTTCCAGAAGAAAATTCAGCCCTTGTAATAACTGTAGATGCAACCAAGGGCAACCAAGGGTTGTTTAATTATGCTGATCCCAATAATATTTATGTGCATTGTGGCGTAACTACCAACCTGAGCGGCAACGGTGGCACAGAGTGGAAGTATGTAAATGGTGCAACAGGTGGCACTTACGGCAGTGTAACACCCACATTAAAAGCAGTATCGCTGGGCAATAACAAATATCAATATACCATCGCCAACATCCGTACTTTTTTTGGTGTTCCAAATGGTGAAACGATCAAAACGGTAAACATACTTTTCAGGGATGCCAATGCCAATGCATCGCTTGTAAAAAAGCAGGCCAACAGCGATGGGTCGGATATGTTTATCCCGGTGTATGCAGCCGGCCAAAACCATATCCAGTTTACACAACCTTATCTGTTGCCCACATTCAACACATCTCACGAAAAGATAACAGCGGCCGTTGGCCAGGTTGTACCCTTAACTGCACTGGCATCAACAACCACGGGTACCTTAAACTTGTACTTTAATGGAAATAAAATTGCCGGTCCCGTAACAGGCACTAATCTTATTAACGGCAATGCTTCCATTACAGCAACTGGTAACCAGCAGGTGGTTGCCGAATTAATATCAGGCGGTAAAAGCTTTTACGATACAATCAATTTTTATATTACCCCTGTAAGTGTTGTTGCGCCTTTACCTGCCGGTGTTAAGGAAGGGATTAATTATGGCCCAAACTGCTCTTCGGTTACGCTGGTGTTGTTTGCACCCAATAAATTAAATGTGGTGGCGATAGGTGATTTTCCCGGCAGCAACTGGTCTGCTCAATCGCAATATCAAATGAACCGCACACCCGATAGTAATTATTATTGGATAACCATTAA
Source organism: Ferruginibacter sp. (assembly GCA_965249755.1). Classification (GTDB taxonomy): domain Bacteria; phylum Bacteroidota; class Bacteroidia; order Chitinophagales; family Chitinophagaceae; genus Ferruginibacter. Next base: position 3,034,890 of record CBDFMT010000004.1, on the reverse strand, counting down.
TGGGTTAACATCCGGCACCGAATATGCGTTTCAATACCTGGTTGATAACAGCATTTATATTGCCGACCCCTACAGCGAAAAAATACTGGACCCCAACAACGACCAATATATACCCACAGCTACTTACCCCAATTTAAAAATATATCCGGTTAACGCCAATGTATCCGCTTCGCAAAATGGAATAGTGGGTGTTTTACAACCTTGTGCGCCTGCATATAACTGGCAGGTAAATAATTTTGTAAAGCCAGATAAAAGGAACCTTATCACCTATGAGTTATTGGTAAGGGATTTTGGTGATGCCCGCAATTATCAAATGCTTATTGATACTATCGGTTATTTTAAAAGGCTTGGCATAAATGCAATTGAGCTGATGCCCGTTAATGAATTTACCGGTAATGAAAGCTGGGGCTACAACCCAACATTTTATTGTGCGCTTGACAAAGCTTATGGAACAAAAAATAAGATGAAAGAATTTGTTGACTTGTGCCACAAAAATGGCATTGCTGTTATTTTGGATGTGGTGTACAACCACATGGATGCATACAGTAACCCACAAGGCAAGTTATATTGGGATGCCGCCGCAGGCAAACCTGCCGCAAACAGCCCATGGTTTAACCGGGATGCACCACATCCCTACAGTGTGTTCCAGGATTTAAACCATACATCTGCTGCTACGCAATACCTGGTAGAAAGATCAATGGAGTATTGGCTTACAGAGTATAAGGCAGACGGCTTCAGACTGGACCTTGCCAAGGGTTTTACCCAAACCCAAAGCAACGAAACAACTGTTGAAAATTATGACGCAAGCAGGGTGGCCAACTTAAACCGGTACTTTGATTACATTGTACCTAAGTTCCCCGGAACGTATATGATACTTGAATTTTTAGCTACGCAAAGAAAAGAGGAGCAAGAATATGCGGCCAAAGGTTTTATGCTTTGGGGAAACAATAACCCAACTTATAACCAAAATACAATGGGTTATAATACCAATGCCGATTTCTCTAAAGTGGTTTACAACAGCGCACAGGAAGCATTTACAACACCATCCGAAATGGGCTATATGGAAAGCCATGATGAAGAAAGGCTGATGTATAAAAACCTGCAGTTTGGAAACAGTGCAAACAGTTACAATGTAAAAAATATTGCCACTGCATTGGAAAGGCAGGCAGCAGCAGCAGCCCTTTTCTTTACAGTGCCGGGGCCAAAAATGGTATGGCAGTTTGGCGAAAGGGGTTATGATATTTCTATTAATGATGGTGGCTCAAACGTTGCCAATAAGCCACCGCACTGGGAGTACATGGCCGATAGCAACCGGTTAAAATTATGGAACACTTATTCTAAATTAATTAGGCTGCGGCTTGCCAACCCTGGTGTGTTTAACAACACCTCTTTTAACTACGATTTTAATGACAGCAACCGTTTGTTCAGGCGCTTTCAAATTGCAGATACCGCATCTAACGGAATAAAAATTACAGTAGTGGCCAACATGGATGTAACAGCGCAAGCACGGAGCGTTGTTTTTCAATCGGGCGGCAACTGGTATAATTATGCAGCCAATGGCCGTGGTGCAGGCCTTAATGGTGCAGCAGATACTTTTACTATCAGCAATGCCACTCAAATTGTAACGCTTCAGCCGGGTGAGTACCATGTATATGTTAGTGTACCTGCCTGTTCTGCTGTTTCACCTGTTGTAAACACACCGGTAACATTTTGCCAGAATGCAACAACTACGGCACTTACGGCAAACGGTAGTAATTTGTTATGGTACACTACTGCAACCGGCGGCACGGGCACGGCCGCCGCACCATTACCATCTTCTGCAACAACCGGCAGCACTACATATTATGTTAGCCAAACCAATACTTGCGAAAGCCCGAGGGCAGCTATAGTGGTAAACGTAGTGGCTTCCACGCCGGCACCAACTGTTAGCAGCCCTATAAATTATTGCCAAAATGTTGCAGCAACGCCGCTTGCTGCAACGGGTACTTCTTTGCTGTGGTATACGACAGCCACGGGTGGCACAGGTAGTTCTGCCGCACCAACACCTGTTACCACAGCCTTAGGCAGCACAAGCTATTACGTTAGCCAAACCCTTAGTTGTGGTGAAAGCCCAAGGGCAACACTTATTGTAAACATAAACGGGGCACCGGCAGCACCGCAGGTAACAACCCCCGTTTCATATTGCCAGAATGTTACAGCAAATGCGTTAGCCGCTACTGGCACCAACCTGCTATGGTATAGTGCGGCAAGTGGCGGCACATCAGCTGCCACTGCACCTGTGCCTGTTACCACTGTTGCAGGCAGCAGCAGTTATTATGTTAGCCAAACCAACACTTGTAGCGAAAGCCCACGTGCAGCAATTGTGGTAAATATTACGCCTACACCTGCCGCCCCGGCTGGCCTTGCTGTAAGCAACATTACATTTACGAGTGCCTTTATAAGCTGGGCCCCGCTTGCCGGATTGTACTACACGTTGGAATACAAACCTTCAACATCGGTAACCTGGCAAATTGCCTTAACCAATACAACAGCAACAGGCAGCTTTACATTGCAGGGCTTATTGCCTGCCACAAATTATGATTTGCGCATAACAGCCAATTGTGCGGCTGCGCCTGCAACCAATTATAGTACTGCCCGGTTTATAACATCGTTAAGGAGCAGTACCATTACTAATATCCGCAATGGCATTGGGCTTAAAATTTCGCCAAACCCGGTTGCAGGCAGCGCCGTTATTGATTATGTTGTACCAGGCTATGGCAATGTACATTTGATATTGTATGGGCCGCAGGGGCAACAACTGCAACAGTTATTAAAAACAGGCCAGGTAAGGGGGCAATACCAATTGAATGTATCTACTGCTTTTAATAACCTTCCCGCAGGAAATTACTTTTTAGTGCTGTCCCAAAATGAAAAAAGTAATTACATTCATTTCATAAAAAAATAGTTATTGCTAACAGTTAGAACAGTATTGCAGATAAATGATAGAAGAAAAAACAGTGCAGCGAAAGCATGTTAAAACATTACAGGTTATACAATCGGAAATGGAAAATACCAACCTGATTGCCTTATCTGTCGATTGCGTAATTTTTGGTTTTGATGAAAATAAATTAAAGGTATTGCTGATAAGGAGTGACCTGAAAAAGTACGCTGGTAAGTGGTCCCTGTTAGGCGATCTTGTTTTTCCGAAGGAAGACCTTGATGCTGCAGCCTACCGGATATTAAAACAACGTACAGGGTTAAACGATGTTTACCTGGAGCAGGTGCACACATTTGGTTCTGTAGACAGGCATCCGGCAGGCCGGGTGGTTACGGTAACCTATTGTTCGCTCATAAATGTTCAGCACCATAAAATAAATATTATGGATAATGAGCTTCACTGGCATGATGTGAAAAATGTTGCAGGCCTTGCTTTTGACCATCAGCAAATATTTGATAACAGCCTGGCACAACTGCAAAAAAGGGTTAAAGAACATCCCCTTGGTTTTAACCTGCTGCCAAAAAAATTTTCTTTGCGTGACCTTCAAAATTTGTACGAGGCCATTTTAAATATTAAAATGGACAGGCGCAATTTTAGAAAAAAGTTTTTTTCGATGGACCTGTTGACAGACTTGAAAGAAATGGAGCAGGATGTGCCCCACCGGCCTGGCAAGCTGTATAAATTTAATTTTGACAAGTATGAAAAGCGTACAAAAAAATGGGGCGGTATAGACTTTTAAATTTCCTCTTAATACATTGCCAGTCAAGTTGCATAAACATCTGGTTAACAAAAAAGCTAAGCAGCGAAACGAATAACTGCATTGTCATAAGCCCGTAAAACGATTGTATTTTTTCCCAATCAAAAATTAAAACTTAACCATAATAAACTTTTGAGAAAATCAAAAACACGACTATATTGTGTACTTATTACACATTGTAACGTGTAATAAGTACACAATTCAAAAACAGGTTTAATAACGAATGACTGTTTTGAGTGCCAGCGAAAGATTGCATATGAGAACACTCCGGTATTACAGGTTTAGCTTGCTGTCTCCATCTTCTTCGGGCATCTCTTCGGCCATTAAAAAACAAACATTATGTATATGAGAAAGGGCATTAAAAAGATGTTCAGGTTGCTTTCTGTACCGCTTTTGGTGCTGGTATTTTCCAGCGTTGCAATAGCGCAAAATACAGTAAGCGGAAAAGTAACGGATGCCAAAGATGGCAGCCCGGCTGTAGGTGTTACTGTTTCAGTTAAAGGTTCCGGTGTATCTACCCAAACGTCGGTAAACGGTACTTATACTGTAAAGGCACCGGAAGGTGCCACACTGGTATTTACCTCTGTAGGTTTCACAACGAAGGAAATTGCTGTAAACGGGCAATCGCTCAATGTAAGCCTTGCAAGCTCCAGCCAGCAATTGAATGATATTGTTGTGGTAGCTTACGGCACCCGTAAAAAAAGCGATTTGACGAGTGCAATTACATCTGTTTCATCTAAAGATTTTCAGAAGGGTGCTATCAATTCTTCTGAACAACTTTTGCAAGGCAAGGTGGCCGGTTTGCAGGTTACCACCGGTGGTGGATCGGCTGGCGGTGGAAGCACAATCCGTATCAGGGGCGGCTCATCCATTAGCGCCAGTAACGATCCGTTAATTGTAATTGATGGTGTGCCGGTAGATAACAATAACCTTTCCGGTTCCGCCAATCTTTTAAATACCATCAACCCCAATGATATTGAATCCATGAGTGTGCTTAAAGATGCTTCTGCTACTGCATTGTATGGCTCAAGGGCTTCTAATGGGGTAATAATTGTTACTACCAAAAAGGGCGTAAAGGGTAAGATACGGCTGAACTTTAACACCCAGCTTTCTGCTGCAGATGTGGCCAAAAAAGTAAGTGTTTTAAGCGGCGACCAGGTGAGGGATATCATTAATACAGATGCTACAGCAACAGGCAACAATACTTTTAAAAGCCTTTTAGGCACCGCCAATACGAACTGGCAAAATCAAATTTATCAAACTGCCATTGGCAACGATAATAACTTAAGTGCAAGTGGAGCTGTAGGCAACATTCCTTTCCGTGCTTCTGTTGGCTATTTAACACAAGATGGCATTTTAAAAACAGACCATTTTAACCGTGTTTCCTCTTCCCTTAATTTATCGCCTAAGTTTTTTGATGACCATCTTTCCGTAAATGTAAATGTGAAATATTCATCAACCACCAACAGGTTTGCAGATCAGGGTGCGGTTGGCAGTGCTGCAGCATTTGACCCTACCCAACCGGTTTATGATGCAACACACAATGGCAAGTGGGGCGGATATTATGAATGGCTGCAACCCGGCACCACATTACCTATTGACCAGGCGACAAGAAACCCCCTTGCATTGCTGGAATTAAGGCACAATACTTCTTCTGCAAACAGGGTTATCGGCAATGTGCAGTTGGATTATAAATTGCATTTTTTCCCCGACCTGCACCTGCAGGCTAACCTCGGCTTGGATAAAGCAACAGGCAGTGGCAATGATAACAGGGATTCTATAATGGCAACTGATTACAAGACCGGGGGCCGGTATGCCTATTACAAACAAAGCAAGCAAAACCAGCTTGCTGAGGTTTCTCTTTTTTACACAAAAGATATAAAAAGCATTAAAAGCAAAATAGATGTGCTGGCCCTTCATGGCTACCAGGACTTTTATACCGATGTCTATAACTACGCCAGCTACGGGCAAAACGGTGTTATAATCGCCAACAGTGTTCCAACCTTTACAACTGATAAACCTGAGTACAGGCTTGAATCTTACCTGGGCCGTTTAAACTATTCATTTGATAACAAGTACTTCGTTACGGCATCTGTACGCAGGGATGCAAGTTCTAAATTTTCGCCTGCTACCAGGGTTGGATATTTTCCGGCAGTATCGGCAGCATGGAAATTGAAAGAGGACTTCTTTAAAAATGCCAATGTATTAAACGAACTTAAGTTAAGGGGAAGCTGGGGTATTACCGGGCAGCAGGACATCAGCGGTACCGGAGGAAGTTTTAATCCGTTATACCCTTATCTGCCTGTATATTCTTATAGCAATTCTGCGGCGCAATATCAATTTGGTAACACCTTCATAAGTTACCTGCGCCCTGGTGCATACGACCCGAACATTAAATGGGAAACCACCACCACCGCTAACCTCGGTTTGGATTTTGCTTTTTTAAACAACAGGATTTCAGGTTCGGTTGAAGTGTATCAAAAGAAAACAAAAGACTTGTTAGGTGCGGTACCACAGGCACCAGGCCGCAACTTTGATATTTCCATAGTAACCAATATTGGTAATTTAGAAAATAAGGGTGCTGAGTTTGTGCTGAATACAACGCCGGTTAAAACAAAAAACCTTACATGGGATTTTGGTTTTAACGTAGCCTACAATACCGTTAAAATCACCAACCTTGGGCCATCCAATAATATCCCTCAAAGCAATATCAGTGGTGGTACCGGTAACCAGGTAGGTATTTTTGCCGTGGGTTATGCACCGTATACCTTCAATATTTATCAGCAGGTGTACGACAGAAAAACAGGTAACATTATTGAAGGTTTATATGAAGACAGAAACCGTGATGGCAGTGTTACTGTAGCAGATGAACATTATTATAAAAAGCCAGCCCCCGATGTTTTGCTGGGCATAAATACACAGGTTATTTACCACAAATTTTCACTGGGTTTAGCTGCCCATGGTTCTTTTGGCAACTACCTGTATAATAATTTCAATTCAAATAACGGGGTGCTAAGGGCTATTAAAAACCCTATCAATGTTATTGGCAATGCTAGTACCAATTATCTGTCAACGCACATTGTAAACAATCAATACCTTTCTGATTACTATGTTGAAAATGCTTCTTTTTTAAGGTTGGATAACATTAACCTTGGCTTTGCAGCAGGAAGGATATTTAGCAACAAAGCTTTATTAAGGATAACCGCCAGTGTACAGAATGTTTTTATTGTTACAAAGTATTCAGGGCTTGACCCGGAGAATTCAAGTCCAAATGGGGTAGACAACAATATTTATCCACGCCCACGTATTTTCTCATTGGGCTGCAACCTTGATTTTTAATCAGACAAAAATTTTTTATGATACATAAAGCATTTAAAAAAATAAGCGTTGGTGTTATAGCCATTGTTGCTGTAACGTCCTGCGCAAAAAAGCTGGACTTAAACCCAGTTAATGATCTTACACCGGATAAAGTATACAGCACCCCTGCTGGATACAAAAGCGTGTTGGCAAAAATTTACGGCGGTTTGGCAAGCGGTGGAAACCAGGGCCCGGCAGGTGCACCTGATATTAGTGGCGGCCTGGATGAAGGTTCCCAGATTGCGTTTATCCGCCCATTTTTTAATTGTGAAGAACTGCCAACAGATGAGGCTGTGGTGGCATGGAACGATCAAACAATTCAAAACTACCATAATTTGTCTTTTACCAGCGGAGACCCCTTTTTAAAAGGAATGTACGCAAGGCCAATGTATAATATTACACTGGCAAATGAATACCTCAGGTACTCCACAGATGATGCTGTTGCCAGCCATGGTATTACTGGTGCGGATGCTGCATCCATCAAAACATCAAGGGCAGAAGTAAGGTTTTTAAGGGCATTCAATTACTGGTTAATGATGGACCTGTTTGGTAACTCCACTTTTGTTACTGAAGCAGATGTGGTAGGTGGCCCGTTACCGGCACAAATTAAAAGGGCAGATCTTTCCAGCTATATTGTTGGGGAATTAAAGGCAATTGAAAGTGACCTGGCACCCATAAAAACGATGGAATACGGCAGGGTAGATCAGGGGGCAGCATGGGCTTTACTGGCAAGGGTTTACCTTAATGATTCTGTGTATACAGGAAAGCCACACTATGACAGTGCCGCATTTTATGCAGCTAAAGTAATAGCCGGCGGCTACTCCCTTCAGCCAAATTACGCACAGTTATTTATGGCAGATAACGATAAGCAAAAAAATGAATTTATTTTCTCTGTTCCAATTGATGGGCTGCACACACAGGGTTATGGTAACACTACCTTTTTTGTTCATGGCCCTTCAGGCGATGAAGCAACATCCGATTATGGGGTAACCGGTGGTGGCTGGTATGGCTACCGGGCAACAACAGGCCTGATAAATTTATTTAACGATAAAACAGGGGCTACTGATAAAAGGGCTATGTTCACCACATCTAAATATAACACGTCGGCAAGCCAGCTTGCCATGCCAGACATCACTAATTTTGACCAGGGGCCACATGTTATTAAGTATGTAAATAAACGGTCTGACGGGGCAAAGGTTTCTGACCCCACCGGCTACTTTGCCGATGTTGATTTTCCAGTTTTCCGGTTGTCTGAAATGTACCTGATTTATGCAGAAGCAGCGGTAAAGGGTGCGGCAGGCAGCGACCTCACAAAGGCATTAACTTATCTTAACCTGATAAGGGCAAGGGCTTATGGCGGCACCACCAGCGGGCAACTAAACATTACAGACTTAACACCGAAATTAGTCTTAGATGAGAGGGGAAGGGAGTTGTATTGGGAAGGCCACCGCCGTACAGACCTGGTACGCTATGGCCTGCTTACTTCCGGTGCTTATTTGTGGCAATGGAAGGGTGGGGTTTCTTCGGGTACAGCAGTAGATTCAAAATATAATTTGTTTCCAATACCTGCATCTGTGCTTTCATCCAATTCTAATTTAACGCAGAACCCCGGCTATTAATCAATCACGGTTAAATCAAAAAAAATGAAAAATATATTTAAAACACTCCCTTTCTTTTTCATCCTTGCATTGTTGGCGGCATCCTGCGAAAAGGCAGAAAATAAAGTATACTTTGAAGGGGGCACTAATCCTGTATTAACCTCATCAGTTACCACAGACAGCCTTCCACTTACTTATGCCAATAAAGATAACACGGCACTTAATTTAAGCTGGACGAACCCGGTGTATACTTTTAATACCGGGGTTAGTTCGCAAGATGTAAGCTATCAGGTAGAGATTGATACAACAGGTGCAAACTTTACCAGTACCACTAAACAAACAGTTGCCGTGGCAAAAGATTTATCAAAATCTTTTCTTGTATCAGATTTCAACGGGTACTTGCTAAACCAATTGCAGTTGTTGCCCGGGGTACCCCATAATGTAGAAATCAGGGTAAAATCTTTTTTAACAAACAGCTCGGTACCACTTGCCTCCAACGTAATAAAATATAAGATACGGCCGTACTCCATACCACCAGTAGTAAACCCGCCTTCTACGGGCAAATTATTCTTAGTAGGCGATGCAACCGATGGCGGCTGGAGCAACCCTGTGCCAGTGCCAACACAGCAGTTTACAAAAATTGATGACCTCCACTTTGAACTTACCACCAACATCGCAGGGGGAAAACAGTATTTGTTTTTGCCATTAAATGGAGATTGGGGACACAAATTCGCCTGTAAAAAAACAGCAGACCAAAGTGCAGATGGAGGGGATTTTGGCTTTGACTTTTCTGATAACTTTCCTGGTCCGGCTGCAAGCGGTAAATATAAAATTGTGGTAGATTTTCAACGGGGCAAATACTCCGTTATCAAGCAATAATTGTTACCTGCTAAACAAAGTGCATCATTTTTAAATAAACTTATAATGAAAAATATTTTAAAACTATTACTGCTTGCAATGGGTGTGCTGCTGATATATTCATCCTGCAAAAAAGTGGATGAATTGCCTTTTTACAGCAATGGCGCTGCATCCGTTTTATCCAGTTCCGCAACTACAGTTGCCCCCCTTACCGCAGATTCAAATAAAGCAGCAGTAAGGTTCTCGTGGACGAGCCCGAAATATGCCAATGATTCGGCCACCACAAAATATGTACTTCAGGTTGATTCTTCCGGCAGGAATTTTTCCCATGCTTTTTCTAAAACAATTACCGGCAACCTAAACTATGATTACATCGCAAAGGAATTAAATGCCGGGTTGTTAGGACTTGGCTTTGCCTACAACAAGGCTTATGATGTTGATGTAAGGATTATATCTTCTTACGCAAACAATAATGAGCAATATCAATCTAATGTTTTAAAAATAAAGATGACCCCTTATGTAACACCACCTAAGGTTGTTCCACCGGCATCAAAAACTCTATTTATTGTGGGCAGTGCAACCGCAGGTGGATGGGGCAATCCGGTGCCAGTGCCAGCGCAACAATTTAGCCGGATCGACTCTGTAACTTATCAGGGTACTTTCTTTTTAAACAGCGGTAGCCAATATTTATTGTTGCCCGTTAATGGATCATGGGACCATAAGTATAATGTGGCAGATGCAACAGTGGCGGGCCTTGCAGGCGGAGGCACCTTCGGGGCAGACCAAGGCAATGCTAACATTCCCGGCCCTGCGGCAACAGGTTTATATACCATCAAAGTAAATTTTCAAAACGGTCTTTTCACCGTTACAAAAACAGGCAGTTATAGTTTTTTATACGTTCCCGGAGACTACCAGGGGTGGACACCAGCTTCGGCACCTGGCTTAGGTTCAGCAAAAAATGATGGCAATTATGAAGGGTATGTAAATATTCCTTCAGGCGGCACTTATCAGTTTAAAATAACCACCGCACCTGACTGGAGCAATGCTTTCGGCGATGGTGCAGCAAACGGAATGGCTGGAACACTGGTGGCAGGGGGTTCTAATAATTTGCAATTTTCAGGGCCAGGTTTTTACAGGCTTTCCGCTAATACCGTTTCCAACAAATGGTCGGCCACGGCCACAACATGGGGTATTATCGGCAGCTTTGCGGCAAGTAGTTGGGGTACCGATGTTCCAATGACATACAGTGCTTCTGATAATAAGTGGACGGGTACTATTACAACAACAGCAGGCGACCAGTTTAAATTCAGGGCCAATCATGATTGGGGAATTAACCTTGGGGAATCGGGCGGCAATGGCAGCCTGTCTTACGGTGGCGATAATGTTGGTGATGCAGCAAAAAACTTTTCAGTGCCTGCAGGTACGCACACCATATCTTTATTTTTAAATAACTCTGGTTACTATACGTACAACATCCAGTAAACATTTCAATTGATAAGATAGGGCTGTCTTTAAATGGCAGCCCTTTTTTATTGATATTAAAATATTTTTTTTATTTTCAGGCAATATCCTCAGGGCCTTAATTATACAAACTATAATCACAATTTACAATTCCCGTAGAAATATATAACCCTGCTCTTCTAAATATTTTAGCTAAACTTTTGACCATTAAAATATTTAGTCAATATTTTTATTGAAAATGAAACAGTTATAAGGGTACGGTAAAAATAGTTCATCAAAAAATAGGAATTTAAAATATGGAAACCTACCTTCGCCGTCCATTTAAAAAGCCCTCCGGGATAGCGGGGGCATCACTTAAAAATAAATACAATGAGTAAACTACATTTCACCACCAAACATGCGAACGAGGCTACCGTTACACACAACTGGTATGTAATAGATGGTACTAATCAAACCGTTGGCCGCATGTGTTCTAAAATTGCAGCAGTATTGCGTGGCAAAAATAAAGCTTATTACACCCCACACGTTGATTGTGGCGACTATGTAATTGTAATTAACTGCGAAAAAATTAAGCTTACCGGCAATAAGATGGACGAAAAAATCTATGACAACTTTACCGGTTACCCAGGTGGCCGTAAAGAAGAAATAGCTAAAGACCTTTTAAAGCGCAGGCCTGAAGTAATTATTGAAAGGGCTATAAAAGGGATGTTGCCTAAAAACCGTTTAGGTAGAAAAATGTATAAAAAATTATTTGTGTATGCAGGTGCAGAACATCAGCACAGCGCTCAAAAACCGGCAGAATTAAAATTTTAAAATCATAAATCTTGAAAGAAGGTTTGAAAGAAAGATTTTCAAATGTTCAATTTCAAATTTTCAAATTGAAATAAATGGAAAAGCAAAAAAATGCAGTTGGCCGTCGTAAAGAAGCTGTAACCCGTGTTTTCTTAAGCAAGGGAGATGGTAAAATAACCATCAATGGAAAAGATTACAAAAATTATTTTTCATTGGTATACCTGCAAAACCAGGTAGAATCGCCCCTTAAGGTTGTTGAATCAACAGACAAATTTGACATCGTTATCAACGCCCAGGGCGGCGGTATTAAAGGGCAGGCAGAGGCTGCCAAACTTGGTATAGCCCGTGCACTGCTTGAGGTTAGCGGTGATTACCGCCCCGTATTAAAAGCAGCAGGTATGCTTAAGCGTGACCCCCGTTCTGTTGAGCGTAAAAAACCAGGCCGCAAAAAAGCAAGAAAGAGCTTCCAGTTCAGCAAACGTTAACCAAAGCAACCTCAATCCCCGAAGGGGGACTTTGTGGAGATTTTATATATTATTAAAAACTTTTAAAATCACAAGCTTCTGCGAATCCCTCTTCTGGAGGGTGGGGAGGCCTTAACAATTTAACAATGGAAAATACTTCCTTACAACAGCAACTTCTTGAAGCAGGTGTTCACTTTGGCCATCTTAAAAAGAAATGGAACCCTAAAATGTTACCTTACATTTTTGCTGAGAAAAAAGGCATTCATATTATCGACCTTAATAAAACTGTAGAAGGTTTACAGGAAACTGCAGCCGCATTAAAATCAATAGCCAAGAGTGGTAAAAAAATAATGTTTGTTGCCACAAAAAAGCAGGCGAAAGAAATTGTATCTGATTGCGCCAAACGCATCAACATGCCATTTGTAACAGAAAGGTGGTTGGGGGGAATGCTTACCAACTTTAATACCGTTCGTAAAAGCGTTAAAAAAATGCAGAGCATTGAAAAAATGTTGAACGACGGAAGCATTGATAACCTTACTAAAAAAGAACGTTTAACCCTTACCCGTGATAAAGATAAAATGGAGAAGGTGTTAGGTGGTATAGCCCAGATAAGCCGTGTGCCTGCTGCATTGTTTTTGGTTGATATTGGCCATGAGCATATTGCACTTGCTGAAGCAAAGCGTTTGAACATTACCACATTTGGTATGGTTGATACCAACTGTGACCCTAACAAAGTTGAATTTGCCATTCCCGCAAACGATGATGCCACTAAATCTATAGCCATTATTGTTAATTATATAACTGCAGCAATTGCAGAAGGACTGGCAGAACGTTTGGCAGAAAAAGATGACGATGATAGCAGCGGCGAAGGCGATGAAACGGCTGAGGCAAAGGCCGCCCGTTTTGAACAAAAAGCTGATAGCAGTGATGACAGGAATAAAAGGGCAAGGGGTGCTGCACCAACTAAGCGCAGGGTACCGGGCCCGGGTGCTGGTGGCAGAAGGCCTGCAACAGGCGGTACTGGTGGCCCAAGATAATTAAATAGGTAAGAAAATAATAAACAACATTTCAAAATTCATTTGTGTAACAGCAGATGAATTTTTGTAATTAAAAATAAATTTTATGAGTGCAACAATTACAGCAGCAGATATAAACAAGCTGCGTCAAACAACAGGTGCCGGAATGTTAGATTGCCGTAAAGCATTAACAGAAAGTAATGGTGATTTTGAAGCGGCTATTGACTGGCTGCGTAAACAAGGACAAAAAGTAGCCGCAAAACGCAGCGACAGGGAAGCTAAAGAAGGCGTTGTGTTGGCTAAAACAACTAGCGATAATGCAACCGGTATTATTGTTTGCATAAGTTGTGAAACTGATTTTGTAAGTAAAAATGCAGAGTTCGTCGCCTTCTCCCAAAGCATTATGGATGCAGCAATTGAACATAATGTAAAGAGTGTGGAAGAGCTTAACGACGTAGCTGTTAATGGTACAAAAGTATCTGAGTTAATTAATGATAAGTTAGCAGCCATTGGCGAAAAAATTGCAATTAAGTTCGAAAGGGTGGAAGCTGCTTATGTGGCTTCTTACATACATGGTGCAAACCGCATGGGCGTATTAGTTGGTTTTAGTAAAGACGCTGGCGATGCCGGTAAAGACGTGGCTATGCAGATTGCTGCTATGAACCCATTAGCAGTTGATGAAACATCTATAGCCCCTGAAGTTGTGGCAAGGGAAAGGGAAATTGCAATTGAACAAATTAAGGCAGAAGGAAAGCCTGCAGAGATGGCAGAAAAAATTGCAGTGGGTAAAGTAAATAAATTTTTTAAGGACAATACTTTGATGGCACAGGCATTTGTAAAGGACAACAGCAAGTCTGTTGCAGACTACTTGAAAGGTGTGGATGCTGGTTTAAAAATTACAGAATTCAAGAGGGTTGCATTAGGATAAGCCTTCAATAAATCGATTAAAAAGCGGAACGAAAGTTTCGCTTTTTTTATGAACGGACGGCTTTTAAATTATCACCGTAGGCTAAAAACTATATCTTCGCAACGCAAAAAAAATTAGCTTATGTTACCGAAATACAAACGTGTACTGCTTAAATTATCTGGCGAAGCATTGATGGGGGATAAAAATTTTGGAATAGACAGTGCAGTGATAGCAAGGTACGCAAGGGATATTAAAAGCATAACAGACTTAGGGGTACAGGTGGCAATAGTAATCGGGGGCGGTAATATTTACAGGGGCATGAACGAGGCTGAAACCGGCATTGAACGGGCACAAGGGGATTACATGGGGATGTTGGCAACTGTAATAAATGGCATGGCACTGCAAAGCGGTTTAGAAAAAGCAGGTGTTTATACAAGGTTACAAAGTGCCATTAAAATGGAACAAATTGCTGAGCCTTACATCCGCAGAAGGGCAATGCGCCACCTTGAAAAAAGCAGGGTCGTAATTTTTGGCGCTGGCACTGGTAACCCATATTTTACTACCGATACGGCAGGCTCGTTAAGGGCAATTGAAATAAAGGCCGAGGTAATTTTAAAAGGCACAAGGGTTGATGGCATCTATACTGCCGACCCGGAAAAAGACAGTACTGCTACAAAATTTGAGAACATAACCTTTGCCGAGTGCATAACCAAGAATTTAAAAGTTATGGATATGACGGCATTTACGCTGTGTATGGAAAATGAATTGCCGATAATTGTTTTCGACATGAACAAAGAAGGCAACTTATTAAAAGTGGTTACCGGCGAAAGGGTTGGTACATTGGTAAAAGGATGAATTATTAAATAATTAAATGGCGCCCCATATTATTTTGGGGCTTTTTTTATTTCTATTATTGTGATGCAGAAAAGTGATGCGTTTATACAGGCTGAACATCTTCAGGTTTTATTGATGCATTCATTTTATAAGTTTAAAATTCATTAAAATCATAAGATGGGGCACCCAAATGATGATGAAGGTTTGCAGCAATTGCAGGCAACTGTTATAAAGCTGAATATTGAGCTGGATGAGTACAAAGCCTTGGTTATCGCTAAGAATAAAGAAATAGCATTGCTGAAATTAGCTTTGGCCGACAGCAATGAAATAGCAAGTGAAAGCGACAGCCACATTGTTGATATGGAAACGTTAGAAGAATTTTCTAAAGGATTAGCGCAGCGGGAAAACGGCTTAGAAAATAATTCAGGTTTTAAGACGCAACGGGCCAGTATACAGTTTATAAAAGAACAAATGACAGCGATGCAAAGACGTTCTAATACACTGTCAATTCAATGCGATGCACTTGAGCAGCAACTACAGCAGTTGCGGGCAACCAATCTTGCAATGCAACAGCAAAGTGGCCGTGTGGCAGAACTGGAAAGCCTTTTAGCCATTACAGAAAAAGAAAGGGAAACGTTACAATCAATAATCACCCAAACAAATTAAAACTATGCAGTAAAACAGTTGCATACCTGCAACCGTATTTATATCTTACTATTCAAAAAAAAATCAACAATATGAACCTTATACAAAGAGCAAAAAACATCATTATTAATCCCAAAACTGAATGGCTGGTTATTGAGGCAGAACCACAGACATTGTCTGCGGTAATTACATCTTATGTTGTTCCCTTTGCTTTAGCCGGCGCAGTGGCAGCATTTATCGGTTACGGATTTATTGGAGTAGGTAGTGGCCTTTTTCGCTTTTCAGGAATCGGGTGGGGAATTAAAATGGCCGCCATTCAATTGATTTCGGCAATAGTCGGGGTGGTGGTTACTGCCTATGTTGTAAATGCTTTGGCACCTTCTTTTTCATCAACAAAAAATATAAACAGGTCTGCCCAATTAGTTGCTTATGGCTATACCCCTGCATTAATAGGGTCGTTGCTTTCTATCGTTCCGGCCCTGGCATGGTTAGGGGCTTTATTTGGTTTTTATGGTATTTATATCATGTACCTTGGTTTAGGCCCTTTAAAAAATACACCAGACGATAAGAAGGTAATATATCTTGTTGTGACCATTGTGGTATTGGTAGTCGTTTATGCAGTACTGGGAATGATATTGGGCTCTGTGCTGGGTACAAGCTTATATAGCGGTAAGGTTGTTGGATATTAATACTAACTAAAAAAGATTAATGGCATCCTTTGTAAAGGGTGCTTTTTTGTTTGTGCTATTTAGCAGAGTTTTGTACCATAAATTTAAGTGATGGATAAAATAGCGGCTATACGCAAAGATTATATACTGAGTATATTAGATGAAAAGGATGCAGATAAAGATGCCATAAAGCAATTCGGCAAATGGTGGCAACATGCGCTTGACAGCCAGATTGAAGAAGTGAATGCAATGACTTTGGCAACTGCCACACCCACCGGTATTCCTTCTGCCCGGATAGTTTTATTAAAAGGCTTTGATGAGAAGGGCTTTGTTTTTTTTACCAACTATAACAGCCAAAAGGGAAAAGAACTGGAAGCAAACCCAAATGCGTATTTGGTTTTTTTTTGGAAAGAACTTGAGCGGCAGGTACGTATTAGGGGCACTATTCAAAAAACCAGTAGCGATGATAGCAATGCTTATTTTTTGTCGAGGCCAACAGGTAGCCAGGTTGGTGCATGGGCATCCCACCAAAGCAGTGTAATAGCCAACCGGCAGGTTATTGAAGAGAAGATGATTAGGCTTACCGAAGAATTTAAAAGCCATCCAATTACAAAGCCACCATACTGGGGTGGTTATTGTTTAAAACCGCAATTAATAGAATTTTGGCAGGGAAGAAAAAGCCGCTTGCACGACAGGCTTCAATATACATTGCAGCAGGATAGCCGTTGGAAGATAGAAAGGCTTGCACCTTAAATGATAAAGGATAACTGCAGGATATAAACACTGACAATTACCCATTATCATCTTTCAATTAAGCTTCTTTTTTAGGGGCTACATTTTTTTTAGCCGGCTTAGATGGCCTTGATTTACCAAAAGAGCCTTTGGTAATTTTTCCTTTTTTTGTTTTAATGTCTCCACGTCCCATGTTGTAATTTTTATTTTATTATTAAGATTAAAAAAGCAAGACTAACAAGCCTTGCTCTTTAATGTGTTAAGGCAAACATTACAATTTACCAGAAAGTTCTTTACCAGCTTTAAACTTAGCTACCTTCTTAGCTTTAATTTTAATAACTGCTCCGGTTTGAGGATTGCGGCCATTACGGGCAGCTCTTTTAGAAACAGAAAAAGTTCCAAAACCTACTAAGGTTACTTTACCATTTCCTTTAAGTGTTTTTGTCACTGCTTCTACAAAAGAGTCTAAAGTTGCGTTAGCCTGGGTTTTAGTTATACCAGCATCGTCAGCAATCTTTGTAATTAATTCTGCTTTGTTCATAATTATATTTTTGAGATTTTATTAACTGCAACAAATATATAAGGTTTTTAATTGCAACAAAATTTTTTCTATAAAAAATTATCGGTACCAAACCGCTGAAAACCGCAAGGAACAAGGGATTTAAACGTTTTGCCTGAATTTTAAACGTTAATAAAAGCCATAGGAAAAGCAGCAAACCCGCTACAGGTAAAGGTTTTATAAAACTTTACTCAAAAAACCTAATACCAGCATAGCTTTCCGGCATTATCATAAAAAAATTATTGTGTAAAAAACAACATTTTATTATGCACAGTTAGCCAACAACAAGCATAAGGGAGCGAAAGGAAATAAATTTATTGGCCCATTTGTCAAACGCTTTCTTTCGCATCTCAGGCGCAAATTTTTCAAGGTAAAAATTATACAGTGATTTGCTGTTGGTATGGTATTGTACTGCAAAGGTTGGCCCTTCACTATCATCCATTTCAAGTAAACGGGTAATTACCGCATGTGTAAAACATCCTGTAGAAATCACATCGGGTACATGTTCTTCTTTAATCCAACTGAGCCAGTCCTCCTCTATAGACAACTCTACCTTGGTAGTAACATTATAAATAAACATGTATGCTTAAATTTTTATTTCCAGGTAGATAGGACAATGGTCGCTGTGCTTTACATCCGAAAAAATATCAGCATTAACCAATTGTGGTTTTAACGCTTCTGTTACAGTGATGTAATCAATCCGCCAACCCTTATTGTTTAGCCGCACACTTGGAAAACGCTGGCTCCACCAACTATACCGGTGCGGTTCTTTATGAAATTCCCTGAACGTGTCTATCCAGCCGCTAGCCAAAAATTTTGTCATCCACTCCCTTTCCTGCGGTAAAAAACCAGAGGAGTTTTTGTTGCCTTTAGGATCGTGTATATCGGCTTCCTGATGTGCTATGTTGTAATCGCCCGTTAATATCAGTTTAGGATATGTTTTCTTTAAAGCATTTACCCATACTTGAAATTCATCCAGCCAGGTATATTTAAAAGACTGCCTTTCATCGCCGGAAGTACCCGATGGAAAATAAGCATTGATCAACCGGATGTCACCAAAGTCGGCTTGTATTACCCTGCCTTCATTATCGCTGGATTCAAGCCCACAGCCAATTACAACGTTATCTGGTTTTATGGTAGAAAAAATAGCTACTCCACTATAGCCTTTTTTTTGCGCACTAAACCAATGATGGTGATAGCCTAATTCATCCAGTTTTTTATAATCTACATCGTCTTTTGTTGCTTTGGTTTCCTGCAGGCAAATAACATCCGCAGGGTTGGTTTTTACCCAATCGATAAACCCTTTTTTAAAAGCAGCACGAATGCCGTTTACATTATAACTGATAATACGCATCGAAATAAATTTAGGATCTAAGATAGAAAAGGTATGGATTTATTTTTTTTCTTTTCCACCAACGGGGAAGGTTGCCCCCAGGCTTAAAATCATTTCGTAAGTGCCAAAAGCTTGTTTGGCTTTGCCCTCAAATACTTTTAAATTAGAATAGCGGGCATAATCCAGCTTGTTGGAATACTCCAAAAAAACGTACCGGAAAAACGTAGCTTTTAAAGCAGCTTCAACACCAATGTTCCATCCGCCAAATTGAAAGCCGGGATTATTGGCGTTGCCGAAAAATTTATTATCTACGTGAGGGATAACCGGCCCGATACCAGCTTTGCCCAAAAAATCAAACTTAAGGTTGCTGTTTGGCGATTCGTATATTTTACTGCGTTTAACAATGTTGAAGAGTAAAAAATTAGCGCCATTATTAAGGTAGTAATAAAAGTTTGGCTGGCTAAAATTAACCAGGGTATCTACAGGCTTGTTGTTGATTGTTCCTTTAACATGCGCCTGCTGATCTGCAAAAATAAATTTAGTATGATCAAAGTTTATTTCAAAAGCAAGCCCTTTCTCTTTATTTACAAACAAGCCAAACCGGTAATTGTATTGGGGTATACTGATGGCTTTTGTAAACAGCCCTTCATCCCACCCGGGATGATCATGGCCTTTTATATTTACAAAGCTGTAATTATTGCCAAGCGAAGGCTGGCTTACTTTTACAGTACTGTTGGTGTACCACTCTTTATTATAGCCCCAGGAAAAATAGAATTCCTTTTTTCTGGATGTTTTTTTGCTTTGGGCAAATACCAGCGCAGGGCAGATAAAAAATAAAATAAGGTAAGATAAAAAAAGGTGTTTTTGCTTCATCACGAGTGCTTTCTTTGAGTGCCGAAATTAATTAAAAAGCAAATGCAGCCATGTTATTGTTGCGCTATTATCAAAATGTAATGGTATGTGCAGGGCAAATAATGTGCCCTTAAAACTTAATCAAGCACAGGGCTTAACCATCTCTTTAATTCATCCAGCGGCATGGCTTTTCTTTGCTGATAATCTTGTAACTGATCTTCACTTATTTTGCCCACACCAAAATATTTACTTTCGGGGTTGGCAAAATACCATCCGCAAACTGATGATGCCGGGTACATGGCCAATGACTCTGTAAGGTGGATGCCCGTTGTTTCTTCTCCACCCAGTAAATCAAATAACTTGTATTTTTCGGTATGGTCGGGGCAGGCAGGGTAGCCCGGTGCAGGCCGTATGCCCTGGTATTGCTCTGCTATTAACTGCTCATTGGTTAAATGTTCATCACTGATATAGCCCCAATACTGAAGCCTTGTTTTTTTATGCAATACCTCTGCAAAGGCTTCTGCAAAACGATCTGCCAGTGCTTGCAAAATAATTTTATTATAGTCATCCAGGTTTTGCTCAAACTTTTTTATATATGGTTCTATGCCTTCAATGGTTACCGAAAATGCGCCAATAAAATCGCTGGATGGTATGGACGCTGGCGCAATAAAATCAGCAAGGGAAAGATTGGGCTGGCCTGCTGCTTTTTTTATTTGCTGGCGCAGAAACTCTAGGTTAATATTTCCTTTATCAGTTGTTACTTTAACAGTATCAGGTGCAATCTTTTCTGCTGGCCAAAAACCGATTACGCCCTTTGCGTTTAACCATTTTTCACTGATTATTTGTTGCAGCAATTGTTTTGCATCATTGTATAATTTGGTCGCTTCTTTACCAATTACTTCATCCGTTAGCAGTGCCGGAAATTTGCCATGCATTTCCCATGCAATGAAAAAGGGTTGCCAGTCTATGTATGCAGCAATCTCATCAAGATCATAATTTTCAAAAACCTTTGTACCGGTAAATGAAGGCTTAACCGGGGCAAAATTTTGCCAGTTAACAGGGGCGCCATTTTGTTGCGCCTCAGCAAACGGCAGATAATTTTTAATTACTTTTCTGTTGCCAAAATCTTCCCTTAGTTTGGTGTATTCATTTTTAATACCGGTTAAAAATGCAGGCTTTTGTTCTTTGTTTAACAGGCTGCCAGCAACGGTTACACTACGGCTTGCATCCAATACATGTATAACGCCATTGTCATATTCCTGTGCAATTTTTACCGCCGTATGCATGCGTGAAGTAGTGGCACCACCAATAAGCAAGGGAAGGTGCATACCTTGTCTTTTCATCTCTTTAGCAATGTGCACCATTTCATCAAGCGATGGTGTTATAAGGCCGCTTAAACCAATAATATCAACATTGTGTTTCTTTGCTTCCGCAAGTATCTTATCTGATGCCACCATTACACCAAGGTCAATAATATCATACCCATTGCAGCCCAACACCACGCCCACAATATTTTTTCCAATATCATGTACATCGCCTTTTACAGTTGCCAATAATATTTTTGCTGCACCTGCGGCTTCTTCATTAGTGGTGCCTGCGGCAAGATGGGCATCACGCCTGTCTTGTTTTTCCTGCTCAATGTAAGGGGTTAGCACTGCAACTGCTTTTTTCATAACCCTTGCACTTTTTACTACCTGCGGTAAAAACATTTTACCAGCACCAAACAGGTCGCCCACAATATTCATCCCATCCATTAAAGGGCCTTCAATAACATCGAGCGGCTTCGGGTATTTTACCCTTGCCTCTTCGGTATCTGCATCAATATAATCTGTAATGCCGTTGATGAGTGAGTGGGCAAGGCGTTTTTCTACAAGTTCTTCCCGCCACTTTTCATCTTTAATATTTTCTTTGCCTTTTGCTTTTACAGTATCTGCAAACTGAATTAATTTTTCAGTGGCTTCGTTATTGTCATTGTTCCTGTTAAGTAAAACATCTTCGCAAAGCTGCCTTAGCATGGGTTCAATTTCATCGTACACTACCAGTTGCCCGGCGTTTACAATGCCCATATCCATACCTGCTTTTATTGCATAGTACAGGAACACACTGTGTATGGCTTCCCGTACATGGTCGTTGCCCCTAAAAGAAAAAGACACATTACTTACACCACCACTAATTTTTGTAAGGGGCATTAACCTTTTAATTTCCCTGGTTGCTTCAATAAAATCTACTGCGTAGTTGTTGTGTTCTTCTATACCTGTTGCAACCGCAAAAATGTTGGGGTCAAAAATTATATCCTGTGGATGATAGCCTACCTGCTGCGTCAATATTTTATATGCCCTGTGGCAAATTTCTATTTTACGGGCTTTGGTATCTGCCTGGCCCACTTCATCAAATGCCATTACAATTACCGATGCCCCATAACTTTTACAAATGAATGCCTGCTCAATAAATTTTGCTTCGCCTTCTTTCATTGATATGGAGTTTACAATGCACCTGCCCTGCACACATTTTAACCCCGCTTCAATAATTTCAAATTTAGAAGAATCAATCATAATGGGGATCTTGGCAATGTCTGGCTCTGCCTGCACCAGGTTTAAAAAAACAGTCATTGCTTCCACGCCTTCCAGCATGGCATCATCCATATTTATATCAATTACCTGTGCACCATTTTCTACTTGCTGGCGGGCAACACTCAGGGCTTCTTCGTACAAGCCATCTTTAATTAAACGGGCAAATTTTTTACTGCCGGTTACATTGGTACGCTCACCTACATTTACAAAATTGGTTTCTGGCCTAACCACTAAAGGTTCAAGTCCGCTTAATCTTAAAAATGGTTTTATATATGTGTGGCCGCTCATTATGGTAGTGTGGTTTATTGCTCTCTTATTAATTTTAAAATTTGTTTTTCAGGAAAATAAACTTTGTACTTACTGGCAAAAATTTGTTTGTTGCCTTTACCTAAAGTATATTTTATCGTGCTTTCTTTTTTGTTTTTACAAAGAATAATACCAATGGTTTTATTCTCGTCAGCGGCTTTCATTACTTCATCGTAATAGTTTACATACATTTGGAGCTGCCCTAAATCCTGATGTTTTAAGGTGCCGATTTTTAAATCAATTAATACAAAACACCTTAAAGTACGATGGTAAAAAACAAGGTCAATTTTATAATCATCCCCATCCATCTTAATTCTTTTTTGCCTGTCTACAAATAAAAAGCCTTTGCCCAGTTCCAATAAAAAGTGTTCCAGCTTACTGATGATTGCATTTTCCAAATCGTTTTCAGAATAAAAATCTTTTTCCTGCAGGTTTAAAAACTCCAGTATGTACGGGTCTTTAACAGCATCCGAAGGTTTAACAATGAGCTGTCCTTTTTTACTAAGTTCTTTTACTTTGGCCTTGTTCCTGCTTAGGGCAAGCCGTTCAAACAAAGCACTTTCATACTGCCTTTTTAATTCCCTTAAACTCCAGTTTTCTGCTAAGGCTTCTATCTCATAAAATTTTCTTTCCAATAAATTATCTATGTTGGTAAGAAAAATATAATGCGACCATGAAAGTTTAAAAGGTGATAAAGCCAATTTCCGAGACACTGTCTCGGAAATTGGAGTGTTCTTTTTTTTAGCAACAGCACTGCTTTTATTATACTTTGAAATGTACTTCAGGTAACCATCTTTATAGGCCAGATAAAACCTGCGCATGTTTTCCAGGTTATCTACAGAAAAACCTTTACCCAATGTACCGGTAAGTTTACCAGATAAATTTATAAGCATTTCTGTTGCATAAGCTGCCCTGTAGTTGCCCTGCTGTTCATAATCTATAATGGACCGGCCTATATGAAAATAGGTTTCTGTTATTGTAGTATTTACAATTGCATACAGCTCTTGCCTGCTTTGCTGAACAAGCGTTTTAATATTTTTGAAAAGCTGTATGGTTATTATTTTGGCCATAATTTATTTTATAAAACTTCTTCCAAAACAGGTAGTTCACGGGGCTTAAATTTTGCTACTTCATCGGCAATATGTTTAATGTGGTCTGGTGTTGTGCCGCAGCAACCCCCTACAATATTTAGCCATCCGCTGGCTGCCCATTCTTCAATAATATGTGCAGTTTCATGCGGCTGTTCATCATACTCACCAAATGCATTGGGCAAACCAGCATTGGGGTATGCAGAGGTATAGCAGCTTGCTATAGAAGAAAGTTCTTCAATATGCGGCCTCATTTCTTTTGCGCCCAGGGCACAGTTAAGCCCGATGCTTAAAGGGTTTGCATGCATTAAGGAGATATAAAAAGCTTCCAGTGTTTGCCCGCTTAATGTACGGCCGGATGCATCCGTGATAGTGCCTGAAATCATTATAGGCAACTCAGGTATTTCATTTTTCCTGAAGTAATTTTTGGCTGCATAAATGGCCGCTTTGGCATTAAGCGTATCAAAAATAGTTTCTATTAAAAGTATATCGACACCACCATCAATTAAGCCTTTTACTTGCTCTGTATATGCAGCTGCCACTTCATCAAAAGTTACCGCCCTAAAGCCAGGGTTATTTACATCGGGCGATAAACTAAGGGTTTTATTTAAAGGCCCGATAGCCCCGGCAACAAACCTGGGTTTATCTGGGTTTGCAGCGGTGTATTCATCTGCTGCAAGCCTTGCACATTTTGCAGAAGCAACGTTTAGCTCATAGGCCAGGGCTTGCATATCATAATCTGCCTGTGCAATTAAAGTGCTGCTAAAGGTATTGGTTTCAATGATATCTGCACCAGCTTCAAGGTACTGTTTGTGTATGCCAATGATAATATCCGGCATGGTAATGCTTAGCAAATCATTGTTGCCTTTTACATCGGTATGCCAATTTTTAAAGCGTTCGCCACGGTAATCGGCTTCTTCAAGCTTGTGCCGCTGTATCATGGTACCCATTGCGCCATCTATTATCAGTATCCTTTCTGCAAGGCAATCTTGTATGGTTTTCTTCATTGTTGTAAAGTTTTTAATTGTTAATAATAAACATGGGTACCGCTTGGTAACATACCATAACGCAGGCCATAATTGTAGTCCGCTAATTAAAAAAATACAACTGTTAAACGAGAATCAAATCCGGGGAAGAGGTTTGGAAATGCTTTCGTTTATTAGTTCAATTTTTAAAAACCAGGGGCTATGGTTACGGGCTGAACAATAAACAAATTCACCCGTAAAGCGTGTAAAATTAAAACAACTTACTGTAAACACAAAAAGATGTAAGCTTAGCCAAAACGGTGTACATAACAAACAGGTATGGGCTTAAATGCCTGTACCAATATAGTTTTCAACCGGTATGCGGTTGCTGATGCTTTTTGCGAGGGTCATTTCATCGGCATACTCCAGCTCGCCACCAAAGGCTATACCACGGGCTATTGTAGTAATTTTTACAGAAAATTTTGTAAGCTTTTTTCCGATGTAATAAATAGTGGTATCGCCCTGGATGTTGGCGTTAAGTGCAAAAATTATTTCAGTGGTGTTTTCTTTTTCAACACGGTCTACCAGTGGGCCTATGGTAAGCTGGTCTGGCCCAATGCCATCCAATGGCGAAATGATGCCGCCTAAAACATGGTACAATCCATTAAACTGCTGGGTACTTTCTATCGCAATTACATCCCTTATGTTTTCTACCACACATAATAAATCCTGCTTTCGGCTTTGGTTGCTGCAGATGTTGCAAAGTGAAGTATCGGAGATGTTGTGGCAGCGGGTACAAAATTTTATTTCGCTCCTCATCAGCGAAATGGCATCACTGAATTGGGCTACGTCTTCAACATTTTGCTTTATCAGATGGAGCACTAAACGGAGCGCCGTTTTTTTTCCAATGCCGGGCAGGCGGGCAAATTCATTTACTGCATTTTCTAAAAGAGAAGAAGAAAAAATCATGCAGCAAAGTTAACAATTGCATGCATCTTTATCGCCAACTTTAGGGTATTGAAACTGCGTAATTAATTTTTGTTATCTTGGGATATGCCTAAACCTTTTGAAATACCTGTGTGGAAAAAAGCCCCTTTTATCCGGCTGCTGCTGCCTTTGATAACAGGCATTTTATTGGGATGGTATTTTAAAGTAGCTATTACGCTTTGCATTTTAGCACTGCTTACTTTTGTTACCGGCTATTTTTTATTTTACCTATTGCCACTTGCCATCAGGTTTAAAGTGCAGGTATTGCAGGCTTGTTTCCTTAATTTAATTATAGTGTCTGCAGGGTTAATAATTACCTGGCAAAAAGATGTACAGCATACTGCAACTTGGTTTGGCCAATATTATCAGCAGGATGATTACCTGGTTATAAAGATTAACGAGCCGTTGGTTGAAAAATCAAAATCGTATAAAGCAGATGGTGCTGTTGAAGCTATCATCCATGGACAAGAAATGGTTAAAAGTACTGGCAAAGTGTTATTGTATTTTTCTAAAGATTCTGCAATACCCACACTGGCATATGGTGATAAAATTTTGATCAGTAAAAATTTACAGCATATCCAAAATTCGGGCAACCCCGGTGCTTTTAATTATCAGCGGTACGCAGCTTTTCAATCTACCTTTCACAATGTTTTTTTAAAGCCAAAAGATTGGGTAAAGCTTGATGATAAAGCTGCAAACCCATTCAGGCAATTCATCTTTACTGCAAGGGAAAACATACTGGCTGTTTTACAAAAATATATGCCGGAAAATAAAGATGAGCTGGGCATAGCAGAAGCCTTATTAATCGGTTATACCAATGATCTTGATAAAGACCTTGTGCAGGCATACAGCAATACAGGTGTTGTACATATAATCGCAATATCGGGCATGCACCTGGCGCTTATTTACGGGTTACTGGTATGGTTGTTTGCCAGGGTACCTGTAATAAATAAATCTAAAATAACGCAGGTTGTTTTAATACTTACATGCCTTTGGTTATTCTCGCTGCTTACGGGTGCATCTGCATCTGTACTGCGTTCTGCGGTAATGTTTACTTTTATAACGCTGGGTAAATTTTTGGTAAAGCAGCCATCTATCTTTAACTCACTGGCGGCTTCTGCTTTTGTAATGTTGTGTTATAACCCTTACTTTTTATGGGATGTTGGCTTTCAGTTATCTTACCTGGCAGTGGTGGGCATTATCATTTTTCAACAACCTATTTATAACCTGGTGTACATAAAAAATAAGCAGGTCAATAATGTTTGGAAATTAATGGCAGTTTCCCTGGCGGCACAGGTACTTACCTTTCCTGTTTGCATTTATTACTTTCACCAGTTCCCTAATTTATTTCTGCTTACCAATATTATTGCTGTGCCTTTATCAGGCATTATATTATTTGCTGAGATAGCCCTGGTGGCATTTGCCTGGATACCTTATGCAGGTTGGCTTATTGGCAAAGCTACCGGGTGGATGGTTTGGGCGATGAACAAAACAATTTTATGGGTTAGCCATTTACCCTTTGCAGTGTGGGATAATATACCTGCCACTGTCGCCACCACCTGGTTGTTGTATGCCGTGGTAGCCGGTATTGGAATGTGGTTGTTGCATAAAAATAAAAGCGGATTTGCCTTTGCGGTATGCAGCCTGTTTGGCTTTGTGTGTTTACAAACGTATAGCAACTGGAAAATAAAGAACCAGCAAAAAGTAATTGTGTACAACGTGCCGCAACACCAGGCCATAGATTTTATTTCGGGCAATGCTTACCGGTTTGTTGGCGATAGTATTTTGCTGTTAGATGGCTTGCTGCAAAATTTTCATTTAAAGCCTGGCAGGATTGCATTGCAGTTGAACAGCAGGACGGACACCATCCCTGGCGTTTTTAACCAGCAGCTGTTTTATCAATTTGGGGCTAAAAAAATATTGGTTGTAGACAGGCCTTTGCAGTTTGAAGATACCGGCCAAAAGATAGATGTAGACCTTATCATCATTTCTAAAAACCCTAAAATAACAATACCTGCACTTGCGGCAACCTTTAATTGCACACAGTATATTTTTGATGCCTCTAACAGCATGTGGAAAATTAACCAATGGCAAAGTGAGTGCAATAAGCTTAATTTGAATTCTTATTCAATACCTGCTGAAGGAGCATTTGTATGTGATATTGGCATATAAGTTATTCATGAATGTACCTTTTATTTTTGCTTTTTGTAATCACAGGGCGGCCTTTAAAATTTTGCCGCAGCTCCACGCTGCCGTTTGGATAAACCGGCTTATTATACCTGTCATAATTCTTTTTCACAGCAGTGCGGTTAAAGCCAATTTATGTACCAGTTTTATTACCTCAACACATAAAGGCTATGCAGATAGCTTGCCTAAAACCAGTAAAGACACTATCGTTATCCCTTTTGAATATAAGCAGTCAGCACTGTACCAACCTTTTACTTTTGCGGTGATAGATACTGTTATTAATGTGCTGCTTAAAAATGATTCTGTAACATTATCAATCAACGGCTATGCCCACCGTGATGAAGGCAGCGATTCCATCTGCTATTATCTTTCGCTGAACAGGGCATTGGTGATAAGGGATTATGTGCTTGGCCGTGGCATAGACAGTGAACGGATTTTTGCCGTAAAAGGTTGGGGCAACGTACGCTCCCTGCACCGCAAAACAAACAAGGAAATACTAATGTACAATTGCCGGGCTGAGCTAATGCTTAATTATCCGCAGCCACCACCACCGGTAATTATATACGACAGGGATGAAGATGGCATACCCGATGGGGAAGATAAATGCCCGGATGATTTTGGTGAAAAGGCTAACAACGGTTGCCCGGATACTACTGCAATTATTATCCCTTTTGAACCACAGCATTCCTCATTGTATTCCCGTACCTATACCGTTATGGATAGCGTTATCAATATCCTTTTAAACAACCCTGCTTTGTCTGTTTCTATAAAAGGGCACGCTTGTAAGTCGGAGGGCATAAGGGCTGTTTGTAATGAACTTGCGAGTGAACGGGCAGCCATCGTTAAGAGCTATTTACAAACCCGGCAAATTAATGCCGCAAGGATTATTTTGGTACAAAGCTTTGGCACACTGCATCCCATAACCGCAAGCCGTAACCCTGAGGAACAGGCCCGTAACTGCCGGGCAGAAATCTATTTAATCCGACACTAAGCAGTTTTTGTGCTACCACATTTTTGTTTACACATTGTTTGTAACGCATTCATTTCTCCAAAAACCAACACACGTAAAAATTGTATTTTTGCAAAAATTTTAAACGGCTGCGGTTGTCCCAACTGTTAGCACTATCCACCAAAAAAATGAATAAAAAAATCACATCAGCTTTAATTTCTGTTTTTTATAAAGATGGCATGGAGCATATTATTACTACACTCCACCAGCTCGGCATTGTTATTTACTCAACAGGCGGTACACAACAATTTATAGAAGCGTTACAAGTGCCCTGCATACCTGTTGAATCGCTTACTACTTACCCTTCCATTTTAGGCGGACGGGTTAAAACCTTGCACCCATCTGTGTTTGGGGGCATACTTGGTAAACGGGACGATAGCCAGCACCTGGAAGAAATGAAGCAATTCAATATCCCTCAACTGGACCTGGTTATTGTTGATTTATACCCATTTGAAGAAACGGTACAATCCACCACCGACGAAAAATTGATAATTGAAAAAATTGATATTGGTGGCCCGTCCATGATAAGGGCCGCTGCAAAAAACCATAAAGATGTTGTGGTGGTAGCAGCTAAAAAAGACTATGTTTTGCTGGAACAAATTTTAAAAGACCAACAGGGCGAAACATCGCTGGAGCAGCGCCGGGCATTTGCCATTAAAGCATTTGATGTTTGCACCGGTTACGATCTTGCCATATCCAACTACTTTAACCAAACTGATTTTGCCAACCCTTTTGATAAAGTAAAAACGGTGTTACGATATGGCGAAAACCCACACCAGCAGGGTATTTTTTATGGTAACCAGCAAGAGTTGTTTGAGAAGGTAAATGGAAAAGAACTATCGTACAATAACCTGGTA
The DNA here is from genome assembly GCA_965249755.1 of Ferruginibacter sp. Classification (GTDB taxonomy): domain Bacteria; phylum Bacteroidota; class Bacteroidia; order Chitinophagales; family Chitinophagaceae; genus Ferruginibacter. The sequence continues at coordinate 3,005,111 of CBDFMT010000004.1, read as the reverse complement.
GATGTTGATGCGGCCGTACAACTGATACAAGATTTTAATGTTGTAACAGGGGCAGATAATTTATTTAACCAGGATAATAACCAGGATGCTGTTTTTGCCATAATTAAACATACCAACCCTTGCGGCATAGCAGCAAGGGCTACCGTAAAAGAGGCCTGGGATGCAGCGCTTGCCGGCGATCCGGAGAGTGCCTTCGGCGGGGTACTGGTTTGCAATAAAGCTATTGATAAGGCAACCGCCGAAGCCATCAGCGAAATATTTTTTGAAGTGCTTGTGGCACCGGCATTTGACGCAGGTGCGCTTGAAGTGCTAAAAACTAAAAAGAACCGCATCTTATTAATACAGAAAAAACCTTTGCCACCCACACAGCAAATTAAATCGGTTTTAAACGGTACATTAACACAGCAAAATGATGAAGGTAACTACCTGCAGTGGAAAGAAACCGGTGCAAGGGAAACAACTGCGGCAGAAAAAATGGACCTTTCTTTTGCCAACCTTATTGCCAAACATTTAAAAAGCAATGCCATAGCACTTGTTAAAAACAGGCAGCTTATTGGCAAAGGTTGCGGGCAAACATCAAGGATAGATTCGCTACGGCAATCAATAGAAAAGGCAAAGCAGTTCAATTTTGATTTAACCGGTGCATCTTTGGGCAGCGATGCTTTTTTTCCTTTTGACGATTGTGTGCAAATTGCGCATGCCGCAGGCATAGCTTCGTTTATACAACCCGGCGGCTCCATCCGTGATAATGATTCAATAGCCTATTGCAAAGCGCATAACCTGGCAATGGTAATTACCGGCCTTCGCCATTTTAAACATTAACCCATAGCCTGTTAAAGGCAAATTAAATGAAAGAATTTGCCAATAGTATAATAGCCAGAACGCCCTTTAACACACCTGCCCGTAAGCCAATACTGGCACTTGTTTGGGTATGCTTTTTTTGGGGCACCACATGGATAGCCTCAAAGGAAGGGGTTAAATATATACCTGCTGTGCAGATGTGTGCCATCCGTCAATTTGTTGCGGCATGCTTGTACCTGTTATACTTTTTATACAAAAAACATCCATGGCCAAATGGCCGCCAATGGCTTACCATACTGGTTTTGAGCTTCCTTAATTTTATGCTGAGCAATACGCTAACCACTTGGGGGGTACAATATATATCCAGTGGTTTGGGGGCTATTATAGCGGCCATTGTCCCTTTGTGGATTGTAGTATTTACTTTATTTAATGGGGAAAAATTACCATCAGTTGCTTATGCCGGTATACTGCTGGGGTTTGGTGGTATCTGCATTGTTTTTTACGATCACTTGAAAGATTTTTTAAACAGCGGTTTCAGGTTTGGTATTATGCTATCGGTGGCGGCAAGTATTTCCTGGGCGTTGGGCAGTGTGTACACCAAAAAATATTCATCTGGTTTTAACCCTTATTTCAGTATGGGCCTTCAAATGGCAATCTCTTCTTTGGTGCTGTTTTGCATCACCGGGGTTACCGGCCAAACCATTTCCCTTTCTGCCATTCCGGTAAATGGCTGGCTTGCGGTAATATACCTTGTGTTGGTTGGCTCTGTGTTAACCTTTATTGCTTTTGTGTATGTGTTGCAGCACCTGCCTGCATCACAGGCTTCCATCTACGCATATATAAACCCGGTAGTGGCTTTATTGCTGGGGGTAATTATTTTTAATGAAAAGATAAATATGTATGTGGCCACCGGTGGTGCCGTAACCATTGCAGGTGTCTATCTTGTAAACAATAGTTTTAAGAAGAAGCTGCCAGAAGAAAAGCTTTAAATTTCCTGCAGGAATGCTTCATACATTTTTCCCCATCCATGGTATAATTTATCGGTACCAATCATGTGGTTATGCCAGATGGTGATAAGGGCGCCATTCGTTTTTTTACATATTTTAAGATATTGGAGCATCTCTTTAAATGCTTCATCAGGTGTAAGGTGCTGCTCATAAAGTGCGTTGGCTTCCATAAAACAAAACGGGTGTACACGCAGGTTGGACACTTCATTTTTTTTAAGGTTAAACCACCAGAACGCATTGGCAGTTGATGCCCTGAAACCGTTGATGCTGCCGTATCCCATACTGTACTCCGCTGTAATGCCGGCACTTAAAAGCCGTTGGTAACCTTCGGGTAAATTAAAACGGATATAATGCTGACGGGAGATATTTACTGGACTGCCGGTTAACGTTTGCAACCTGCTGATTTCACTTTTTAAAATGGCTGTACCGTTGCCGCTTTGCCATGATGGATGGATGCCCGTTGTATACTTTTTTGCATGTTGTTGCACAAGCGCAACCATTGCTTTTGTGCCAGGTGCTATGTTCTTATCAAACCGGGTACGTGATGCTGCCAGTAAAAAAAAGTACACCGGTTTTAGCTGAAACTTTTGATGTAAAAAGTCCAGCTTTTTATAGGTATCGAACGGGTCTTTTTTAAAACCGCAAATCACTTTTAACCGGTTAAAAGATGGGGATTTTATAAAGCCACCCAGGTTTCTAACAAAGCCTTTGTGTTTGTACGAGTAGGCAATATCAATATCATAAGTTGGAATAAATTTAAAAGCAGGCCAGGTAACGGCAAGCATTGGAAACTTTATTTGCAATGCAGCCGCAAAGTGTTTTACCCAGATATTGATTAAAGGCAGGTGAAGAAAGCCTTGCTTAAATGCCAAAGAATTTTCATGGCCATACCTGCCATAAATATCTTTTTGGTGTGGAAGATATTCTTCGTAGCGGCTTAGCAGGTAAAAAGATGCCGCAAAAATATCAAAAGGAAAATCGCAGGGCGCTGTTTTATAAAATGCGGTATGCCCGTTTATTTCAAAGCATTCAATGGTTTGCGGGGCAATGCTTTTTTCGAACAACAGCCTTACCGGCGTTAGGGTAAAACTGCTTTCATCAGCGTATAAACTGTAGTTGAGTTTTGCATCTTTGCTGTTGATAAATTCCTGTAAAGAAGTGGTTATGCTGTAACCAATACCCATCATTTCTTTAAAGATAAAATCACAGGCATATTGCAGCCGGGGCGAATTTGCTGTTGCGTATAAAAGTACCTTCATCACCCATTTTTAATATCACTAAGCTACGCCTTATTAACGCCCGGTAAACAAAAGCAACATAACATTTGCGATATTGAAACTGCGTAAAAGTTATTGTATCAGCTTTGCAATTTGGGCAAATGGAATGGTGTTGGCCATATCAAGTATTTGCGCATCTGTACAATCATCTACTTTAAAAGTAATTAAAGCACTGCCCAACGGTACTTGCAATTCGTAATCGTTTTTATCATCTGTGCTGCCTGGTTGCTTTTCAAGCCTGGCTTTATAGCCCTGTACTTTTACTGTTTTGGTTTTACCATCTTTCATAAGCCCGCCCAGCATTGGCGTATTCAATATCCCATTAATCATTGCAATTAAAGGGCTGTTGCTTATTATTGAAAGATCTGCCTTGCGGCTTGCTTTTCCGTAAGACCGGTGAATGGTAGCCCCTGCATACCCGATGTTGGAAGCAACATTATCATCCTTTGTATTTATGGATAAAGAATCCATTTTTAAGGGCAACAATTTTAAAACTTCTTTACCAATGATAAGGTCTACCTCCTGCATGGCCTGTTGTAATGCAAAATGGGTTTCTTCCAGCTTGCCTGCATTGTAAGCACTTTTAGCGGTTGTCATGGCTTTGGCAAAATCCTGTGCAGCGGCGGTTGCCGTGGTAAATAACAGGGTGGCCGAAAGTATAAAAAATTTCATAAAAATTTCATTAAAAAGATTAAAAAATTATTGTTCGCCCAGCATTTTCTTTATGCCGTCAATATCAAAAGTATTGGCTGCCGTCATCACTTCCTGTTCATTGGCAAAGTTGATGCACTCCCAAACAACCATAGAAGTTTGCCCCAGCGATACGGCCAATGTGTAGCCCTTGCTATCTTCATATTGTATGATAGCCTTATTGCCTTTTACCTTAACCTGTTTAAAATTTTGTTTATCCCCATTGGCTTCCATCATACCGGCGTTTGCAAAATACATGTTGTACAGGCCTGCATAAATGCCGGCATTGCCAATGGTAATAGTGAGTTGTTTATCTGCATTGTTTTTATAAACCCGCTGAATGCTAAGGTTGCTCCAGCCCCATTGCGTACTCATCACTTTATCCTGAAGGGTATCCGCAGTAAGTGCAGTAACCAACGGTGGTAAAGATTTTAATATCTGACGGCCCAACTGTATTTCAACACCCATCAGGGCCTGTTGTAAAGAGTAACGGGCATCACTGTAGTTTTTAGCGCCATGTGCTGTTTCTGCTTCTGCCATTTGCACCTTTACATCCGGCGGTGCTGTGTTGGTTAAACCGCCACCGCCCTTGTTGGTTGGCGAACCTGAAGAAGCACTGCTGCTGGAATTATTGGCTTGCTGATCTGTGGGCAAACCAGCCTTTTTTTCTGCTTCATTGCCTACGGCCTTGTTTACTTTGTCTTTCAATTTTTTTAGAAAACCCTGTGAATATGCATTGCCCGTTAGCAATAATGCAGTGGCTATGCAAAAGAGGCAGATGTACCTTTTCATGCTTAATTTTTTTTAAAATAAAGTAGATGATGAAGTGCTAAAAGTAAGGGGCTTTCTTTTTATTTGCAATACCTCAAAGGGGTAAAAAAAAATGTCTTTTTAGCTGAAAAACGGTATCGCCGGGGAAGTAAACGGTTTAATGCTTTTGCTGGTCTTTCCACATTTCATTAAAAGTTTTTTTGCTAAAGTCAAGCCTGCTGCGGCTTTTAGCCCATGTTGCAAACAAACGGTTAACTATTTTATTTTTTAAATCGCCGTTGCCCATGTTCATCATTCCCCGGTTGAGGCTTGCTATTTTCCAAACCTTCCAGGCCATTTTTTCGGAGAAGCCGGCCATGCCTTCTTCTACAGATCCATGCCTGTTTTCCAGCAGCAGTTCATGCAGGTTAATTTTTACGGGGCATACTTCAGTGCAGGCGCCGCAAAGCGATGATGCATAACTAAGGTGCTTAAAATCGTTCATGCCTTGTAGGTTTGGCGTTATCACACTGCCGATTGGGCCGCTGTAGGTTGCACCGTAACTATGGCCGCCAATGTTTTTATACACAGGGCAAACATTTAAACAGGCACCGCAGCGTATACAATACAAACTCTGGCGCTGGGTTGGGTTTTGCAAAATAGCGGTGCGGCCATTGTCTAACAAAATAACATACATTTCTTCCGGGCCATCTGTTTCGCCTGGTTGCCTTGGGCCGGTTATGATGGTGTTGTAAACCGTTAATTTTTGCCCTGTGCCATAAGTGGAAAGCATTGGCCAAAAAAGGGCAAGGTCGGTAAGGGAAGGTATCACTTTTTCGATGCCAACAATTACAATATGCGTTTTTGGAAAAGCACAGCTTAGCCTTGCATTGCCCTCATTTTCTGTAACGGCCACGCCGCCAATATCGCTGATGATGAAGTTTGCCCCTGTTACGCCAATGGCTGCCTGGGTATACTTTTCCCTTAAAATTTTTCTGGCTACCAGTGTTAGTTGTTCTGGTGTGTAATCAACCGGGGTGCCTAATTTTTTATTAAAAAGCCTGGCTACATCTTCCTTGCTTTTGTGCATGGCAGGCGTTACAATATGGTAGGGAGCTTCGCCATCCAATTGCTGAATGTATTCGCCCAAATCAGTTTCAACACTTTCAATTCCGTTGGCAAGCAACGCATCGTTCAGGTGAATTTCTTCAGTGGCCATGCTTTTACTTTTAACCAGGGATTTGCAATTTTTTGCTTTGCAGATGGCCAGTATTTCTTCAATTGCCTGGGCTGTATTTTCTGCCCAAATTACCTTGCCACCCCTTTTGGTTAATTGCTGTTCAAAAACTTCCAACTGCTTATCCAGCGTTTCGATGGCTTTCCATTTTATGTTTTTTGCCTTTTCTTTTGCCAGGTTAATATTCCTGAACTGCTCTTTACCTTTTGGCACCACAGCATGGTACCGGCCGATGTTAAAATTGATTTTTCTCCGGTGGTCCAGGTCTGCAGCTTTGATGGTGCTCTTGGCAATAAAAGTGGTTGATTGGTCTGACATGTTTTGTTTATTTAAACAGCCTGTAAAAAATATACAGGCACCGTACTCCTATACATTGCAACATCAAGTTTGGTGTAATTGCGTTTTTATTTATATCCTGTTTGGGCAAAGGCATTTTGCAAATTGGTAAACTTTAAAGGGTAGACTGCAGTACGCCTAACACTTTGCCCACTTTTGTAAATGCACAAATGGCTTTATCCAGGTGCTCCTGTTCATGCGCTGCACTAAGCTGTACACGTATGCGTGCCTGCCCTTTGGCCACAACCGGAAAGAAAAATCCAATTACATAAATGCCTTCTTCCAATAGTTGTGCTGCAAAATTTTGTGCCACTGTTGCATCATACAGCATGATGGGTACAATGGGGTGTTCGCCTGGCTTTATGTCAAAACCAGCCTCTGTCATTTTACTCCTGAAGTATGCCGTGTTATGCGCAAGCTTATCCCTAAGGGTGGTGTTGGCATTTAAAATATCAAGCACTGCAATAGATGCACCAACAATACCTGGTGCCAGTGTATTACTAAATAAATATGGCCGGCTCCGCTGCCGCAGCATTTCAATAATTTCTTTTCGGCCGCTGGTAAAACCACCGCTTGCGCCACCCAATGCTTTGCCAAGGGTACCGGTAATAATATCTATCCTGCCCATTACATTGCGGTACTCATGTGTGCCCCGTCCGGTTTTACCTAAGAAGCCGGTGCTGTGGCATTCATCAATCATTACAATAGCATCATACTTATCGGCCAGGTCACAAATAATATCTAAGCGTGCAATGGTGCCATCCATGCTGAAGGAGCCATCTGTTACAATAATGCGGCTGCGTAAATGGGCGCTTTCTTTTAATTTTTCTTCCAGTCCTGCCATGTTATTATGCTCATACCGGTAACGCTGTGCTTTGCATAAACGCACCCCATCAATAATAGAAGCATGGTTTAGTGCATCACTGATGATGGCATCTTCTTCACCAAATAAAGGTTCAAACACACCGCCATTTGCATCAAAGGCCGCTGCATATAAAATGGTGTCTTCGGTCCCTAAAAAATCACTGAGTTTTTGCTCCAGTTCTTTATGGATATCCTGGGTGCCGCAAATAAAACGTACACTGCTCATACCAAAACCACGGTCATCAATATATTTTTTAGCGGCATTAATAACCTGCGGATGAGAAGAAAGGCCGAGATAGTTATTGGCGCAAAAGTTTAATACAGTTTTGCCGTTTACAATAATGGCTGCACCCTGTTCGCTGGTGATAATGCGTTCTTTTTTTAAGAGCCCTGCGGCTTCAACAGATGCCAGTTCAACACCTATTCTGGTTACAAAATTTTCATTCATAGTATTGTTTTATTTGCCTGCTTTTGCTTTTACAAATGTGGTATTATTTTGATTAATAATTATACAAAGCAAACTACAAATTGCAACCATTCATTGAAATTAAAGCATTTACAAAAGCCCGGCAGCAAACAAGCTGGTTAAGTTTAACATTAAATATTTATTGATGTAACTTTTTACTTTTACTTTCGTTTCACCCAAAAAAACAACGGTTTATGCCCCTTAAAAAATCTGCAGTGTTGTCTATCGCCCTCGCTGCCTGTTCCATAAGTTTACTGGTGTATTCCGGCACCACCATGCTGCCTGAAGAAACCCTTCCTGTTAAGTGTTGTAAAAAGGAAAAGCAAAGTGAATTCTTTTCTCCATGGAGTTCAATGTCGCAATCATTATTAAAACTGCGGGCATAATCTTTTTTTATTTTGTAACTTTTTATTTGGGCAGGCGTATTAACAGGCAACCAACCATCATTAACCTGTCACCAATTGCTTTATGACGGAAAAAGAATACAATAAATGTGTAACGCTGTATGCAGATAATGTGTACCGGTTTATTCTTAAAAATTTGGGCAATGATGCCGATTCGCAGGATGTAGTGCAGGGGGCTTTTGAAAAAATGTGGATCAACAGGCAGCAGGTGGATAACGACCGGTGCAAGAGTTACCTGTTTACTGTTGCTTATCATCAGATGATTGACCACATTAGAAAAAATAAAAGGATAAGCTTACGGGAAGATTTTAAAGAGGAAATTAAAATCACCAACCGCCAGCAGCATGACACCAAAAAAGTTTTGAACGACGCTTTAAATAAATTGAACGATATACAAAAAAGCCTTGTAATGCTTAAAGATTATGAAGGCTACAGCTACCAGGAAATAGGGGAAATAACCGGCCTTAATGAAAGCCAGGTTAAAGTTTACCTGCACCGGGCAAGGCTGCTGTTAAGGGAGTACATTGTTAAACCGGAAAATGTGATTTGATCAGCATTGTACAAGTTAATTTATGGACTGTTTTAAATTGAAATAATGAACATCACAAGGGATAATTACGAATCATTTTTTTTACTGTATACCGATAATGAATTAGCGGTAAAAGAACGAGAAGCGCTTGAATTATTTTTAAAAGAAAATACCGACCTGCAAAAAGAGTTGGATATTTTACAGCAATCGGTTGTTGTGCCAGACCGTGTTGTTTTTAAAGCAAAAAACAGTTTGCTTAAATCCGAAGCCATTACGGAAGATGTGCAGGAAAAAATATTGCTGTACATAGATGAGGAACTGGATAAAACGGGTAAAAAAGAAATGCAACATCTGCTTGCAAGCGATAAAGGTGTTGCGGCAGAATTAAAATTATTTCATCAAACAAAGCAGGTAGCGGACAATGCCATTGTGTTTCCAGATAAAAATATTTTATATAAAAAAGAAGAAGGAAGGGTGGTGCCTTTTGCCTGGCGGAAACTTGCAGCCGCAGCAGTGTTTACTGGCTTTGCTATTTGGGGTGCAGCAGTTTATTTAAAAAATGCAAATAATAAAACCCTGGTTAATGTGGCCGTAACCAGCAAAAAAAACCCGCCTGCCGCAAAAAAGCAATTGCCTGCTGTTCAACAAAAAGATATTGATAACCCGTCTTTAAAAAACGATGTTGTCCAAAACAATTTGCCTTTACCTGTCGCAAAAAATACCGCTGTTGGGCCAATAACTACATATAGAAAAAAGAAGGAAAACTTAGATTTGAAAACAGGTAATGTTGTTGTAAAAACTGATGTGCAGCATCAGAAAGCAGATAACAATTTACCTAAGCCATATTTTGAAACGATTAACAAACCGGAAAGTAACCAAGCGATTGTTGCTAACGTACCACAACAAACGCAGCAGGATATCACTAACCATAAAACACAGGCTGGCCATGTTGATGGTAATGTATACAGCACCTCCTTTACTGAAAATGATAATGAAACCAAAGAAGGCCAGTTTACATTTACGGATGATGAACATAAAAAATCTAAACTAAGTGGTTTTCTCCGCAAGGCAAAACGTGTACTGGAACGTAATACAAAAATGAAAAGCAGCGATGATAATGTAAAAGTTGCTAACCTGGAATTTGCAATTCAATAATTTTTAAAAAAAAGACAATGAACAAACTATTTACCTTTATGGGACTGGTACTCGTGTGCCGTGCCGCTTACGCTCAAACTGATTCTACTAAAACGCCATCCCAAAAAAATGATACCCTTCGCATTGGCAATATTATAATAGTAACTAATGGAAGAGATAAAGGCGAAGACAAAACAGGTAATACAAAATTTATACTGGGCAGACGGCGCAACCATACCTTATCCAACGTAAGCACCAACTGGGGTATCGTTGATCTTGGCTTTGCTAATTATAACGACCAGACAAATTATGCTGCTGCAACTGCCGGACAAACATTGGTAAATGCACCAGGCAGTGTTTATCCTTTGGGTGCAAGCGATTTTAAATTGAAAGCAGCCAAAAGCGTTAATGTAAACATCTGGTTTTTTATGCAGCGGCTTAACCTGGTAAAGCACCACATTAATTTAAAATACGGGCTGGGGCTTGAGTTAAATAATTACCGTTTCCGTTCGGATATTTCTTTTAAAGAACCGGGCATTTCACCATATACTTCAACTGCATCCATACCTGATGCGTATGTTATACGTGACTCCATCAGTTTTTCTAAAAACAAACTTGCTGCAGATTATTTCACGGTACCAATAATGATCAATTTTTGCAGCAGTCCTGACGATCAAAAAAAAGGTATCAGCTTTAGTGCTGGCATAAGCGCAGGCTATCTGTACAGCCAGCGTAACAAACAAATAAGCACACAGCGTGGCAAGCAAAAAAATAAAGGCGATTATGATATGGAGCAGTTTAAATTTTCTTACATAGCAGAGCTTGGCCTTGGCCCTGTAAGGCTGTACGGTTCTTACAGCCCTAAATCAATTTTTAATAATAGGTTGGATATACGCCCATACACTTTGGGCGTTCGTTTAAGCAACTGGTAAACGTGTTATAAACGGGTTGAATTTTAAAAGGGACTTTCTATTTTTTTGTTAATGTTATCAACACCGCTAAAATAATTTTGGGTGGCACGTCGTTTGAATTGTGTGATCAAAATAATCAGTGGTATGAACAAAAAAGTTGTAGTTGCTTCTCTGCTTGTATGTACACTTTTTTTATTGATGTCTTTTGTACCCCTTAAAACAAATAAGCCCGTTAATGTTAGTACTGCTGCACCTAAACCCGTCAGGCATTTTTTAAAAGACAGTACTGCAAACCCCTATTCCATTATAATTGATAAAAGTGATTACGAATTAAAAGTGTATGATGAAGAAGGATGGTTTGCAACTTACCCGGTAGTTTTTGGTGGTAAAGATTTGGGTGATAAAATGAAAGAAGGCGATAGAAAAACACCCAACGGTACGTTTAAAATTATATTGAAAAAGATAAACCCGAAATGGGGCCCGGAGCTTTTACTGGATTACCCAACCCGGGTTAACTACCAAAAATTTAATGAAAGAAAACAAAAGGGCATCATACCTAAAAATGCCAGGATCGGCGATGGTATTGCCATACACGCCACAAGGCCCGAAGAAGAATGGACCATTGATAATTTTTATAACTGGACAGACGGATGTATTTCAGTAAAGTATACCGAAATGAAAGACCTCTTTAGCTATATCCCTGTTGGCACGCCGGTAACCATTCAGCCTTAAATTGTTCAACTATTTTCAGGGTCAATCAACAGCAAACTCCCATCACCGTAACTTAAAAAGCGGAAGTTATTTTCCAACGCATATTCATAAATTTTTTTCCATTCTTTACCAACAGCGGCAGCAACCAGCAGCAATAATGTTGATTGGGGCTGGTGAAAATTGGTGATGATTGCTTTTGCAATTTTAAAATGGTAACCTGGGGCAATTAGTATTTGGGTAGGGGCAACAAGTTTTGTAAAGCCGTTGTCATCCATCCATTTTAATAACGATAGCAGTGCGGTTTTTGTACCTGTTTGGGTGCCCACGAGTGGTTCATCATACACATCCCATTGGCGGATAAAAAGTTTGTCGGGGGCACATCCTGGGTACATAATAGTTTTTACGCCCATCCAATAAAGGCTTTCCATTGTACGCAACGAAGTAGTGCCAACAGCCACAATTGTATTGCCCATGTTTTGTGCTAACATAGCAATGGTTTCACTGCTAACCTCCATCCACTCTGCATGCATTTCATGCTGCTGCATAGTGCCTGCCTTTACCGGTTTAAAGGTACCGGCACCTACATGCAGCGTAACAAAACTTGTGGTAATATTTTTTTTGTGCAAAGATGAAAAAACAGCTTCTGTAAAATGAAGGCCAGCAGTTGGTGCAGCCACAGAGCCATCATAAGCAGCATAAATAGTTTGGTACCGTTGTTTATCTGTAGTCTCCGCTTTTCGCTTAATATAGGGTGGCAGTGGTATTTCCCCGGCTGCCGTAATCAACTCTGCAAAGCTTAATTGGGCAGGCACCCAAGATAATTTTACCACATAAGCATCAGCAAGTTTTTTTATCAGTACCACAGTTAGGGTTACCTGCTGGTTTAAATAACTAAAAGTTTTTGTTAGTGGCCCCTGCCTCCATTTACCTGCACCACCTATCATGCATTTCCAGCAAACACTTTCTGTTTTGGCCATTACAGCCGTGTACTCGGTAACTGCACCATAGGGTTCCAGACAAAAAATTTCTATAATGCCGCCGGTAGGTTTTTGAAATAAAATCCTTGCTGGTATTACTTTGGTATTGTTGAAAATGAGCAGGCTGTTTTCTGGCAGGCAGGCAGCAATGTTATGGTAAGTATCTTCTTTAACCTGATGGTTTTTAAACACCAGTAATTTAGAAGCATCCCTGTCTGCAAGTGGAAAAGCTGCAATGCGGTCCGTTGGTAAAGTGTACGTATAATCTGCTATGGATATATCTTTTGGGTGCATACCAATTATTTGTTTGCCAAAAATTGGTGCACTTCACCCATCCATTTATCATGCTCTTTTGTACATAACGACTCATGCATTGCAGTGGCGTACACTACCAATTTTTTAGGTGTTGTAATGTTTGCAAATATGGCATCGGTTTCGCCTTGGGTAACCCTTTTGTCTTGCAGGCCCCATTGCAGCAGTACCGGGCATTGTATCTTTTTAACGTATTCAGCAGGCTTCATGTTAAAGGCCCAAAAACCATGCTCCACGCCGCCCCAAAAAGTGATGAGTGTGGCAAGTGGTTCACCGGGTAAATGCATCATTTTTATCCTGCCCTCGGCAGCTTTTAAAATACTGCCAAAAGGCATTTCTAAAATTATTTTATCGGGTTGCAAATTGTATTCATCCACTGCTTTTGTTATAGCAGCAGCACCCATTGAAATACCCCATAAAACAATATTTTTTTCCCCTTGGCCTTTAATAAAATCAAACGCCAGTTTAACATCTTCTCCTTCGTAGTAGCCGATGGTGCATGTGTTTCCTTCACTGCTGCCATGCGCCCTGAAGTCCATCATTAAAACATTAAAACCCATTTGCCTGAAAGCTGCAGATTCGTTATAAACACCAGATTTGGTACCACCATGCCCATGAAACATAATGACCGTTCCTTTTGCAACACTGTCCGTTTTTAAATACCAGCCCTGCAATTTTAAATTATCTTTTGTGGTAAGATAAATAGTGTTTGCATCTGTTTGCCCTGCCGTGTTGGGCTTTTTAAATGCTTTGATGCCAAATAAAATACTGCTAACAATCTGCCATGTACTGCCAATGCCTTTGGCAGTATCACCCGTGTTGCTGATAGTATAAAAGTGGGTAAACTTATAGGCATGAAATGCAGTAATAATATTAACCAGGATAAACAAGGTGAGCAACAGGTAAAGGATGCCTTTCGCAAAACGTTTCATCGTAAAAGTTTAAACATAAAAATAGAATGTTTTGAACGGTAAATTTTTAATGTTTTTAAATTGTACATTAGTTTTCATTACTCAGTTATAAACAAAACTATTATGCAAATTAGCAAACAAGCTATTTTTTTATTATTTCTTTTTACCAGCAATGCGCTGTTTTCCCAAACCGGCGGGCATGAGTGGAAAGAAGCATTCAGCGGGGGTTTCAGCTACAAGTACGTAACCAACGATCCTGATAAGGCGAGGTTTTATACGTTAAAAAACGGCCTTACCGTAATTTTAAGCCCTACCAATAAAGATCCCCGTATACAGTGTTATATCGCCACAAAAGCTGGCAGTAAAACCGACCCTGCCGACCATACCGGGCTTGCACATTACCTGGAGCATATGTTGTTTAAAGGAACAGATAAATTCGGATCATTAGACTGGGCAAAGGAAAAACCAGAGCTGGACAAAATAGATGCATTGTACGAAGAATACAACCACACTACAGACTCTTTGCAACGCAAAACTATTTACCATAACATCGATTCTGTTTCCGGCAAAGCCGCAACATTTGCCATAGCCAATGAATACGATAAAATGATGTCATCAATGGGTGCGCAGGGTACCAACGCTTTTACCTCTTTTGAGCAAACGGTGTATACCGATGATGTGCCCTCCAATGCTGCAGATAAGTATTTGAAAGTACAATCAGAAAGGTTCCGCAACCCCCAGTTCAGGATTTTTCATACCGAACTCGAAGCGGTATATGAAGAAAAAAACCGTGGCCTGGATAATGATGGAAGAAAGGTTTTTGAAAAACTGTTTGCTGGCTTATTTAAAAATAATAACTATGGCAGGCAAACGGTTTTGGGCACAGTACAGCATCTAAAAAACCCTTCCCTGCTGGAAATCAGAAAATATTTTAACACGTATTATGTGCCCAATAATATGGGTGTTATCATGTCTGGCGATTTTGACCCTGATGTAATGATAAAGAAAATTGATGCTGCATTTGCGTATATGCAACGCAAGCCCGTTCCTGCTTACACCTTCGACATGGAGACGCCGATTACCAGCCCCGTTAGCGAAGAAGTGGTTGGGCCGGATGCCGAAAATATCACTATCGGTTACAGGTTGCCGGGCAATAAGGCTAAAGATATTTTGCTGGCAGACCTTGTAGGAAAAATATTGACCAACGGAAAGGCAGGCCTTATGGACCTTAACCTGGTAAAGAAACAAAAGCTGTTGAGGGCCTCTGCAACGGCTTATACTTTGATTGACTATGGTGTATTGTTTATGCAGGGCACGCCCACACAGGGCCAATCGCTGGAAGATGTGAAGGCCTTAATGCTGGGAGAAATTGAAAACCTTAAGAAAGGAAATTTTGATGACAACCTCATTACATCCATCATCAACAACCAAAAGAAAAATAAAATACTGGAATCAGAAACCTATAGTTCAAGGGCAAGCGATTTGATGGATGCGTTTACATCGGAGCTGGATTGGAAAGACCAGGTGGCCTATACCGATAAGTTATCTAAATTAACAAAAAAGGAAATTGTTGATTTTGCCAATAAATATTTTGAAGATAATTACGTGGTAATTTTTAAGCGTAAGGGCGAAGACAAAAATATTATTAAGGTAGATAAGCCAGCCATAACACCTGTAGAAACCAATAGGGACGCACAGTCTGCATTTGTAAAGGCCGTTAATGCAATGCCTGCATTGGCCGTAAAGCCTGTGTTTCTTGATTATAAAAAAGATTTACAAAAAGGCACACTTGGCCCGGCAGAAGTACTGTATGTACAAAATAAAGACAACGCTATTTTCAGGATGCAGTACCGTTTTGATATGGGCACCTGGAACAATAAAAAGTTAAGCCTTGCCACACAGTACCTGCAGTTTTTGGGTACTGATAAAATGAGTGCCGAAACCATTACCAAAGAGTTTTATAAAATTGCCTGTAGTTTTTCGATAGGTTCCGGTGCTGAGTTTACCACCGTAAATATTGAAGGCCTGCAGGAAAATTTTACAAAAGCAGTAGCGCTTTTTGAAAGCCTGTTAAAAAATTGCAAGCCTGATGAAGCTGCACTTACTGCATTAAAAGCAAGGATTGCAAAATCGAGGGTGGATGCAAAATCAAACAAGGGGGCCATCATGAGCGGATTGGTTTCTTATGCAAGGTTTGGCGCAAAAAACCCTTTCAATTATGTGCTAAGCGATGAGGAACTAAACGCTGCCACTGCAACCGGACTAACGGATATACTGCATGGTTTAAATGCCTATCAACATAAAGTAATTTATTACGGGCCGCAACCTTTACCTGCATTAACAGTAACATTAAAACCGCTGCATATTGTGCCGGTAAGTTTTAAGGCTGCCCCGGAAAAAACAAAATTTATTAACGCAACACAGGATAAAAACCAGGTGCTGTTTGCAGATTATAATATGGTGCAATCAGAAATACGCTGGATCAGGAATACCAATATTTATTCTGCTGAGGAAGAGCCTGTGGTTGAAATTTTTAATAATTATTTTGGCGGTGGCATGGGTGCATTGGTGTTTCAAACCATCCGTGAATCTAAAGCGCTTGCTTACTCAACCTTCGCTTTTTACGCAGTACCGGATAAAAAAGAAGACCCGTTTTATACCCTTGCCTATGTTGGCTGCCAGGCAGATAAATTCAATGAATCCATCTTGGCCATGAATGAATTATTAAATGATTTGCCCAACGTGGTAGAGAACGTAAAATTTGCCCGTGCCGGAATAAAGAAAGATATTGAAACCGCCAGGATTACGCAAGACGGGATTATTTATAATTATTTAAGTGCCCAGCGAAAAGGATTAGATTACGACATCCGCAAAAAAGAATATGAAGCGGTGGACAAAATTGGCTATAACGAATTGAAGAAATTCCATACTGCCTATATTGCTAACAAGCCTTACACCTATTGCGTTGTAGCATCTGAAAAAAGGGTAACTAACGCAGATATGGCCAAGTACGGCGAAGTAAAAAAACTAAGTCTTGATGAAATATTTGGGTATTGATAGTAATTTTTTTACAGCACTGGCCATCAATTTGATGGCCAGTGCTGTTTTTATTATTGCAAACGTTAGAAGTTTGCAGGCATTTAAAGGTATAACTTGTACAGCTATTCCTTTAACTTTTTACACCTTCCCTTTTAAGATTTCTTCAACAACGCCAGGGTCTAGCAGGGTGCTGGTATCACCAAGGTTGGCGGTTTCGCCTTCGGCTATTTTTCTTAAAATGCGGCGCATAATTTTGCCGCTTCTTGTTTTGGGCAAGCCTTGTACAAACTGTATTTTATCAGGCCTGGCTATTGCCCCAATTACCCTGCTCACTGTTTGAAAAATATCTTTTTTTACAAGTTCCATATCCGTGTGTGCCGGGCTGTAAATGACATAGGCGTAAATGCCTTGCCCCTTTATATCATGCGGATAGCCGACCACTGCACTCTCAATTACACCGGCATGCATGTTAATGGCATTTTCCACTTCAGCGGTACCAATGCGGTGGCCGCTTACATTCAGCACATCATCTACCCGGCCGGTTATCCTGTAATTGCCTTGTGCATCTTTCAACGCCCCATCACCCGTAAAATACAAGTTGGGGTAAGTGGCAAAGTAGTTGGTACGGCACCGTTCATGATCGCCCCACGTGGTTCGCAGCATGCCCGGCCATGGGGCTTTTATGCATAAATTGCCAGATAGCAAACCTCCTACGCCAATGGTTACTTCATTGCCTTTGTCATCTACTAAAACCGGTTGTATACCAGGCATTGGCAATGTAGCCCAGCCTGGTTTTGCTGGTGTTATGGCTGCGAGGTTGGTTATTAAAATACCACCGGTTTCTGTTTGCCACCAGGTATCTACAATCGGGCATTTCTTTTTACCGATGTGTTCATCATACCAATGCCATGCTTCTTCATTAATAGGTTCGCCTACAGTACCCAGTACTTTTAAGGAGGATAAATCTTTCCCTTCCAACGGTGCTAAACCAAAGCTCATTAAACTTCTTATGGCAGTGGGGGCGGTATACAAAATATTTACTTTGTACTTATCTGTTATGTCCCAAAAACGGCCAGCATCCGGAAAGGTTGGTATGCCCTCAAACATAACACTGGTACCGCCTGCGCTTAACGGGCCATATAGGATATAGCTATGCCCTGTAATCCAGCCAATATCTGCAGTGCAAAAATGTACATCACCCTGCTGGTATTGAAAAGTATTTAGAAAGGTGTAGTTGGCCCACACCATATAACCGCCTATGGTATGTACCACACCCTTTGGCTTACCTGTTGAGCCTGATGTGTACAGAATAAACAGGGGGTCTTCAGCATCCATTTCCTGTGCAGGAAAAGAAACCACACCTTCTTTTTCCACCTGCGTTTCCGCATATTCCATTTCATCTTCCCACCAAACATCCCTTCCTTTCAGCATCGATACCGGGGTTCTTGTACGGGTATATACAATTACTTTTTTTACAGTGCGGTTTCCAATAAGGGCATCGTCAATAATAGCTTTAAGCGGAATATCTTTATTGCCCCTGTAGGCACCATCGCAGGTAACTATAAATTCTGCTTTTGCATCATACATCCTGTCTGCAATACTTTGTGCAGAAAAGCCGCCAAAAATTACGCTGTGTATTGCCCCTATCCTGGCACAGCCTAACACTGCATACGCCAGTTCCGGAACCATGCCCATGTAAATGCATACCCGGTCGCCTTTTTTTACACCATTGTTTTTAAGCACTTGTGCAAACTGGCAAACCCTTTTATGCAGGCGGTTGTAGGTTACAATACGGGTGCGTTCTTCGGGGTTGTTGGGCTCCCAGATAATAGCAGGTTTATCGCCCATTGTCTCCAGGTGCCGGTCTATACAGTTTTCGGTAATGTTAAGTTTACCACCTTTAAACCATTGTATTTCCGGCCGGGAAAAATTCCAGTACAGTACTTTATCCCATTTTTTTTTCCATACAAACTGCTCCGCAATTGCTGCCCAAAACTGCTCAGGGTTTTCAATACTTTCCTTGTATGCTGCAGTGTATTCTTCCAATGATTTTATCTGATATGGATATGCCATAATGATGGTCGTTTTTTAATGATGCCAAAAGTAAACCATAGTATTTAAAATAGGGCTGCTTACAAATCCCTTTTACGTTACAAAAACATTCACTCAACTACAGGTACAATCGCCTTGTAAATAGTTTCCTGTATGTTGGTGCGTACGTTCATTTTGGATAATAAAGGGTTATCTCCAACAGGGGTAACCCGGTTACTTAAAAACACAAATACAATTTTATTTACAGGGTCTGCCCAGGTGCATGTGCCGGTAAAGCCGGTGTGGCCAAAGGTTTGCGGCGATGCAGAAAGGCAAGGGTACGGTTCTGTCCTGGTGGCATTGTCTTTTTCAGGTTTATCAAAACCAAAGCCCCTGCGGCTGATGTTGCTGTGGTAAGCGGTAAACATATCGATGGTTTCTTTTCGCAAAAATTGTTTGCCATTATATTCGCCCCCATCCAAAAGCATTTGCATTACCGCAGCAATATCGTACGCATTGCTAAATAAACCGGCATGCCCTGCCACACCGCCAAACATCGCTGCACCCGGGTCATGCACATCGCCACGTATCAGTTGCATGCGAAAAACTTTTTCATTTTCGGTGGGTGCTATCCTGCTTAAAGGCAAAAAATTTCTTGGCTTAAAACCAATAGAAGCCAAACCCATTGGCTGGTAAAATTCCTGCCGCACATATTCATTTAATGGCATGCCACTGATGGCTTCCACCACCTTACCTAAAAAAATAAAATCGTTATCGCTGTAAATATATTTATCTGCTGCACCCAAAGCACTTTGCAAAATGCGGTGGTACATAGTGTCTTCATAATCTTTCCTCAAAAATAAATTATTGGCTACCCTTACGCTGAAGGTATCGTTTTGCACAGGCTGAAAATATTTTGATAATGGCTTGCCGGCAGCATCAATTACTTCCTTGTAAAAAGGGATAAAGGCCACAAGCCCTGCCTGGTGCAAAAGAATGTTTTCAATCAGTAAATTTTCTTTGTTGCTGCGTTTTGCCATCGGCAAATAATCGCCCAGTTTTTTCTTTAAGTCAAGCTTACCCTGTTCATACAACTTCATTACAGAAATGGTGGTGGCACAAATTTTAGTAACGGATGCCATATCATACACCGACTCTTTTGTTACCGCTTCTGCCTTATCATAATTATAATTACCAAATGCCTTATAATATGCAATTCTGCCATTTTTAGCTACCAGCACAACACAACCTGGTGTGGCACCTTTTGCAATGGCATTATTGGCAATAGAATCAATTGCAGTCAGTTTGGTAGTATCCAGCATGGATTCTGCAACCATTTTTTGCGATGATAATGCGGTATCATTCACCAGCCCAAACCCATACGGGTACTGGCTGCAAACGGTTACCGGCAGCTTACCCTTTGGGGCCAGTCTCCCTGCAAGGATGTCTGCTGCTGTGTTTTGAGTGTATTCATCATCTTCATAACAGGCAAATAAATTTTTTGCATTGCAGAAATTTTTTATGGCATAAGGGTTACCAAACATTAGGGTAACACAATTTGCCTGCGATTGCAAAAGGGTTACCAGATTAACCGCAGACGGGCTTATACCAAAATTACGGGCAGGTGTACGGCTGTAGGCATGTACCCCTATCACCACTTTTTTGTACCGGGTTTTTATAAGTTCAACAGTTGATAATATCCTTGCGGCATCCTGCTTATAATCAAAATAAAAAACAGCGGCCTTATAATCGTTTCTCATTCTTTTTGCAAAGGCATTGTCTGTATTAATGCCGATGCCCACATAAGCAATATCGTTGTTCTCCTTTGATGTATCGGTAACCAATGGAAAAAAGCTGTCGCTTGATTTGTTCAGCAGGGTAACGGCATTTGCTGCCACCAGCTTTTTCATGGCGGGTATGTCTTTATTTAAATCTGCGGTTAGGTTTGTGGTATTGATGGGTTCAAAACGGTTCATGCCATACTGGTACTTGGCCATTAAAACCCTTTTACAATGCAGTTCAATATCCTGCCAGCTTAGCTGCTTTTTTTTGATGGCCTTTTTTATTTTCTTAAGGCTTACGGCCACATCGCCGGGTAGGCAAAGCATATCGTTGCCGGCAATAAGCGATTGAACGGAAGCGGCGCCATTCGGAAAAAACTTTTTTACGCCCTGCATTTCCAACGCATCCGTAAAAGTTAAGCCGTCGTAACCAATGCTGGTACGCATGAGTGTTTTTACATTACTGGGCGAAATGGAAGTAGCCCGGTTTGGGGTATTGTCAATGGCAGGTATATACAGATGTGCCATCATAACGCTGGAGATACCTGATTTAAAAATTTCTTTAAAAGGATAGAGTTCCAGCGAATCCAGTTGCTGTATAGATTTATTAATAACCGGCAAATCAAAATGCGAGTCCACAGCAACATCACCGTGGCCGGGAAAATGTTTGGCACAAGCCATTATACCTGCGTCCTGCATACCCTTCATGTATTGAATGCCATACAGGGCCACTTTGTATTTATCCTCACCAAAACTGCGGTCATTTATTACGGGGTTGTCGGGGTTGTTGTTGATATCCACCACCGGTGCATAATTAACATTAATGCCCATGCGCCTGCATTGTTCCGCCACTATTTTACCATATTGATAAATGATATTAGCATCCTGCATGGCACCCAGCATCATTTGATGGGGCAGGGGTTTTACACTATCAAATAACCGCATACCAAGGCCCCACTCTGCATCTATGCAATTCATAAGTGGCGTTTGTGCAATGGACTGCAGGTTGTTTATAATGGTGGCCAGTTGTACTGGGTTGCCCTGAAAAGGACAAATGCCACCAATATTATATTTTTTAATGGCCTCACTTATTTCTTTATCAAAGTAGATGGGGGTTTTGGTTTTAAAATCGTAGCTGGATAACCGCAGCACCATTAACTGTGCAATGCGCTGGTCGGGTGTAAGGCTGTTGTAAACACTATCTGCCCATGCCCTGGCACTTGCTGATGGCAAATAAGCCGGTTGTGCAAAAGCGCTGCAAAAAGAACTTAAAAGCAATAAAAAAAAGAAGAGAAATCGTAGCATAATGAATCAGGTTATCATTACAAATTAAGCACATTTAGCCTGAGATTGGTTCAGAAAATATTTTTAACTTTACCCCATGTCAATTGCAGAAAAATACAGGCCCCACTACACCTACAATGATTATTGCCAATGGGAAGGAAACTGGGAACTGATAGAAGGGATGCCTTATGCAATGAGCCTTGCACCTGTTCCCGAGCACCAGCGAACATCCCTTGTATTAAGTATCCGCTTTGAAAGTGCCTTTAATAAATGCAAGCATTGTACAATTTCTCCGCCTCTCGATTGGAAAATAAGTGAGGATACTATTGTGCAGCCTGACATTTTAATTGTGTGTGATAAGATTGAAAAAAAATACCTCGATTTTCCACCTGTGCTGGTAGTTGAAATATTATCGCCGCCGACAGCCTCCAAAGACAGGGGGCAAAAAAATGGAGCTGTACCAATTGCAGCAGGTGAGGTATTATTTGATAGCAGACCCCCAATTTAAAAAGCTTGAAATTTATGAATGCATAAATGGCCGGTACCAACCCGTGTCCATCAATCCGGAAACCTACACTTTTACTTTGCACAACAATTGTATTGCAGAAGTAAACCTTTTGGATATCTGGAACTAACCCACAAATTATGTGTGTAATTTTACTTAAAAGAAAGGAGATATTTTGCCCGACATTATTCAGTTATTGCCCGACAATATTGCTAACCAGATAGCTGCAGGCGAGGTAATACAACGCCCTGCAAGTGCCGTAAAGGAGCTACTGGAAAATGCAGTGGATGCAGGTGCCACCGAAATTAAGTTGATCGTAAACGATGCCGGAAAAGCATTGGTACAGGTAATAGATAATGGAAAAGGAATGAGCGAAACCGATGCCAGGATGAGCTTTGAGCGGCATGCTACTTCCAAAATAAAAAGTATTGATGATCTTTTCCATATTAAAACCATGGGCTTCAGGGGCGAAGCACTGGCCAGCATTGCAGCAGTGGCACAAGTGGAATTGAAATCGAAAAAAGCAGAAGATGCAACCGGCACCTGCATTGAAATTGACAACAGCATGGTAAGAAAGCAGGAGCCTGTTGCTATGCAGCAAGGCACCAGCATCGCCATGAAAAACCTCTTTTTTAACGTGCCTGCCCGGCGCAATTTTTTAAAAAGTAACCCGTCAGAACTGCGGCATATTGTAGATGAATTTATACGGGTTGCCATGGCTTTTCCAGGCATCTTTTTTTCGCTTACCAGTAACGGGCAGCAGGTGTTTCATTTAGAAAAGGGAACCTTAAAGCAACGCATTGTGCAGGTGTTGGGCAGTAATTATGCGGCCAAACTTGTAAGCGTGCAGGAGCAAAGTGATTACATGAATATTTACGGTTTTGTGGGCAAGCCCGAAACTGCAAAGAAAACAAGGGGCGACCAATATTTTTTTGTGAACAGCAGGTTTATAAAAAGCGCTTATCTGAACCATGCAGTGATGGCGGCTTTTGATGAGATGATTGCAAAAGACAGTTTCCCGATGTACACTTTGTACATTGATTTAGACCCGGCCCAGATTGATATAAATGTGCACCCAACCAAACAGGAAATAAAATTTGAAGACGAAAAGATTGTGTACGCTTTTGTAAAGAGTGCGGTTAAACATGCACTGGCACAATTCAGTATTACACCAACGCTTGATTTTGAATTGGACCAATCCATCCAGCATCTTGATGCTGTTAGTAAACCTTTTACTGAAGAAACAAAATCATCGGTTGCCGCTTCGGCTTTGTACAGCACTTTTACACAAAAAAACCAGGCGCATTTTATAGAAAAAAGAAGCGATTTAAAACACTGGAAGGCTGTTTATACACCTGCTGAAGTTGAAGCAGGAATATCGGAAACAAATGCAGGTGCAGCAAAGGAAGAAAGCGAAACAAATATCCCAGATCAAGGGTTTAAAAGCCTGCAGTTATTAACTGCGCAAACCCTTTTACATCCCGATTACCTTACCCAATTACATCAAACGTATATTGTTGTGCAAAACGATGCCGGGTTTTTAGTGGTACACCAGCAAAATGCACATGAGCGTATTTTGTACGAACGTTTTATAAAGGCACTTGATGGCAAGCCGGTTGCCATTCAGCAAAATCTTTTTCCGGTAACTTTTGAATTGGCAGCAATGGATACCGTTATCTTAAACGAACTGCTGCCAGAGTTGCATTTTTTAGGCTACCACCTGGAACCCTTTGGTAACAACACTTTTGTGATACAGGGCACACCTGCGGATGTAGACCAGGGCAACGAAAAAACAGCGATAGAAAAAATGCTGGAGCAATACAAACATTTTAGTGCAGATTTAAAATACACCAAGCGGGAGAAATTATTTCGCTCACTTGCCTGGCAGCAGGCAATAAAGGCAGGTACAGCCCTTAGCCAAAATGAAATGAAAATATTGGTGGAAGATTTGTTTAGTTGCAATGCGCCAAACATTACCCCAAATGGCAAACCAACTTACACCGCTTTTAAAAAAATAGAATTGGATAAAATGTTTGGCAGGTAATTCACTTTTTATTTTGTTAGATAAAAAACTGTCAGCATCAGGGGCCTAAGTAAAAATAGCAACATGGGTTTTAGCATTTACAGCAAAAATGAAAACGGTTTCAATAAGGTAATATTGGAGGAAAAAGAAACCGGCACATCCGCTGTAATACTTCCTTCTTTCGGGGCTTGTTTACATGCCTTCACGCTTTTGCACCAAGGCAACCCTGTTAACATTATTGATCATTATGCCAATGCCGATGATCTCAACAAAAACCTAACAGCAGGCTTTAAAAGTTGTAAACTATCCCCCTTTGCCTGCCGCATAAAAAATGCCACATACCAATTCGGCACACATCAATATTCACCAGATAAGTTTTTATTAAACAACAGTGCAATGCACGGGTTATTGTACGATGCTGTTTTTGAAATTACGCAGCAGCAGGCAACACAAACGCAGGCACAAGTGGTGCTGCAGCATGCATACCGGGCCAGCAACAAGGGATATCCATTTAATTATGATTGCATCATTACATACACCCTAAAAAGCAACAATGAACTTACGCTTGCAACAACAATTATTAACAGGGATGAAGGGCTGATCCCTATGCAGGATGGTTGGCACCCTTACTTTACATTCGGCAATAAAATAAATGAACTGCAATTGGAATTTCAAAGCTTGCAAAAAATTTTGTTTGATGCAGATATGGTGCCTGCCGGCGAAATGATTGCTTACACAACATTTAATTCTTTGACGCAAACAGGCGATAAACAATTTGATGATTGTTTTTTATTAAATTTTGCAGAGTGCCAGCCCATGTGTGTTTTAAGGGATACCGCACAAAAATTGCAACTGGAAATTTATCCGGACAACACTTACCCCTACCTGCAAATTTATACGCCTGCCCACCGTAACAGTATTGCCATTGAAAATTTGAGTGCCGCCCCCGATGCGTTCAATAATGGGATTGGTTTAATAACTTTGGCGCCGCAGGAAAAAACGAATTTTACAACCACTTACAAAATAACCCCCCTATAACAAAAATGAATAATATTGCTGCCAGTGTTTTACAAAGCTATAAAGACAGTTTTACTTCTAACCCTAAACTGTATTTTTCGCCTGGGCGTATTAACCTTATTGGCGAACATGTGGATTACAACGACGGGTTTGTAATGCCTGCCGCTATTGATAAAGGCGTGTATTATGCCATCGGTGAAAATGGTACTAACGACATTCACTTTTACGCTATTGATTTTAAGGAGTGGCTTACCATAAGCATTGATGATATAAAAAAAATGAATGGCTGGAAGAATTATGTGCTTAGCGTTGTAAATGAATTTTTGTTGCTTGGATGTACGTTAAAAGGTTTTGATTGTGTTTTTGGTGGTGATATACCCCGGGGATCTGGAATGAGTTCATCTGCTGCAGTGGAGGGTGGTATTGCCTTTGCGATGAATGAGATATTACAAACGGGTTTCAACAGGGTTCAACTTGCATTGCTTTGCCAGCGGGCAGAACATAATTATCCGGCTGTTAATTGTGGCATAATGGACCAGTTTGCCAACATGATGGGTAAAAAAGAAAATGTTTTGTTGCTGGATTGCAGAAGCATGGAACACCAATATTTTCCTTTGCATATTGAAGGCTATAAAATTGTGCTCATCAATAGTAATGTGCACCACACACTTGTAACGGGTGAGTATAATGTGCGCCGCCAGCGTTGCGAAGAAGGCTTGGCGATTTTGAAACAGCAATTAAACATCAGCTCCTTCAGGGATATTACAAGGGTGGAAGATTTGGAAAAGTATAAAGATTTAATGCAGGAGAAAGTGTATAACTGCTGCCTGTTTGTGGTAGAAGAAATCGGCAGGACGAAAAAAGCGGCATCCCTGCTGCAGCAGGATAATGTATTTGAATTTGGAAAACTGATGTATGCTGCCCATGAAGGTTTAAGTAAACTATACGAAGTAAGCTGCGTTGAACTTGACTACCTGGTGGAGCTTGCCTCGCAAAATAAAGATGTAATTGGTGCAAGGATGATGGGTGGTGGCTTTGGTGGCTGCACCATTAATATTATAGCCAATGCTGCTATAGATGGCTTTATACAGCAAAGCGCAAAAGCATACGAAGCCAGGTTTAATATTATACCCGAAGCCTACATTGTTGAAACCGCTAATGGCACAAGCCCGCTGGAAATTACACCCTGATGTAAATTTTCTTTTTATCCAGCAGCCATGCAAAAAACCACATCATTGTAATAAAACAAAGGGCATAAACCAACGAACCAACCCTTGGCTCGGTTGGTAAAATTTTGCTGCAAACAGTATCGTAAAACCATCCAAAGGGTGTTGTGTATAACGGTTTGCCGGTAGCATCTGTTCCATTAGGTATTTGTATAAGCGCCAGCAACCTTGGCAAGGTGCCACTCATTACAAATATGAAAAGTGCATTTTTCCCAAACACATCAAAGAATCGCCCCCACTTGCCCCGCCAGTTTTTAAATTCAATAACATATACCATAATGCCTAAAATAAGCAATGCCAGGCCTGTGGTAAAAACGGTATAGCTGCTTGTCCATATCTTTTTATTAAGGGGAAAAACCATATCCCAACAGTAACCTGTAAATATCAGTACACAGCCTGCTACAAACAGGCCGTTCACCATCTCTGCCGTTTTACCTTTTTGAATGATGTAGCTTCCTGCCAGGTAACCAAAAATTACTTCCACTATAGCACCGGCAATACTCATTAATCCTTCAGGATCGAAAGACATTCCTTCTCCTTTATAAATATGCGCCTCACCTAAAATAGCAAGGTCGGCCTTGGTACCAAACCAGCCTGAAAGGCTAAAAGGGTCGGCAGGGTTTATGGCCACACAAACAAACCAGTAGGCCAGCAATAAAAAGGCGCTTACTACAAATGCCCCCCGCTGCTTAAAATAATGAGCTATGATGGATGCAAAAAAGTAGCAGATAGCTATCCGCTGCAATACACCTAAAATACGCACGCCTGCAATTTTTCCATCGGCTGTAACATAGGCCCATGGCTTGCCAACGAGGTGCCCATCTTGCCATTTGATAAATGGGAACCAATTCAGGAACAGGCCGATTAGAAATATAAGCAATGCCCTTTTAGTAATTTTTTTCCAAAAGGTTGCTTCTCCTGCTGCCTCCAGTTTTGGCAGTACAAAGGCCATTGCATTGCCCACAGCAAATAAAAAAAATGGAAAAACAAGATCGGTTGGGGTAACGCCATGCCATGGTGCATGCTCAAGCGGTGTGTAGATATGTGCCCAGCTGCCGGGGTTGTTTACCAATATCATCAGTGCAACAGTGGCACCCCTAAAAACATCGAGTGAGTAAAAGCGTTGGTTCATTACAGGAGATTTTGAATAAAGAAAGATAATTAAATCTTTTCGTTCAATTCCAGCCAGCGCATTTCTTTTTCATCCAGTAACTGAACAATAACACCCACACGTTCGGCTGCTTTTTGCAATTCGTTAAAAGGCTTGTTGCCCGTATTCATCGTTTCTTCTAACGCAGTTTTTTCTTTTTGCAATTCTGGAATTTCTTTATCCAACGATTCTAATTCCCTTTTCTCTTTAAAAGAAAGGCCTTTTTTATTATCTGTTTGTGCAACCGTTGCAGCAACATCTTCCTTTTGTTTTGATGGGTTGGTTATTAGCTGCCTGTCATCAGTTAAAGTGCCGCTGGCAACAGCTTCCCGGTACTGTGTATAGTTACCTGGATAATCCCTGATAACCGCATTGCCTTCAAAAGCAAAAAGATGATCTACCATCCTATCCATAAAATAACGGTCGTGACTGACAATTAAAATGCAGCCCGGGTATTCCAGTAAAAACTCTTCCAGCGTTCTCAGCGTTTGCAGGTCCAGGTCATTGGTAGGTTCATCAAGTACCAAAAAATTGGGGTTTAAAAACAATACACTCATCAGGTGCAGCCTTCGTTTTTCGCCACCGCTTAGTTTGCTTAATGGTGTAAATTGTTGTTCGGCAGAGAAGCCAAATTTTTCCATAAACTGGCTGGCACTTATTTTAGTACCATCATTTAAAGGAAAAAATTCAGCCATTGATTTTACGTATTCAATCGCCCTTTTATCTTCTTTATAGATTAACCCATCCTGGCTAAAGTTGCCAAAAACAACCGTATCGCCATGGTTTATTTTACCACTGTCGGGCGCCTCTAACTGCAAGGCAATTTTTAAAAAAGTAGATTTGCCCACACCATTTTTGCCCACTACGCCAATGCGTTCCCCTCTTTTAAAAGTATAGTCGAACCCTTTCATTATTTTGAGGTCGCCGTAGCTTTTATGCACTTTTATCAACTCTAAAATTTTACCACCAAGCCTCGTCATTTTCACCTGAAGGCTTACTTCTTCCACGTCTTTCTTAAGCTTTACCCTGTCTTCCACATCTGCAAAAGCATCCTGCCGGCTTTTGCTTTTAGTCGTTCTGGCCTTGGGTTGTTTACGCATCCATTCCAGCTCTTTTCTAAAAATATTTTTATCTTTTTGAAGTTCACTCTGCTGTACCTCCAGCCGTAAACTTTTTTGCTCTAAAAAATTATCGTAATCACCTTTGTAAACAAAAACTTTTTCTTCATCAATCTCAACAATCTCATTGCATACTGCATCCAAAAAATAACGGTCGTGGGTAACCAGCAACAGGGTAACTTTAGCTGCGGCTAAATAATCTTCCAGCCATTCTATCATTTCAACATCAAGGTGGTTGGTAGGCTCATCCAATATCAGCAGGCAGCGGCCCTGATGAAGGTCGGCTTCAATTAAAGCCTGTGCAAGTGCTACTCTTTTCTTTTGGCCGCCACTTAAATTACCCACCCTTTCATTTAAGTGGTGCAGGTTAAGTTTACCCAAAATCTGTTTCAGGTCGCTTTCAAAATTCCAGGCGTTCAGGTCATCAAGCCTGCCCATAAGCTCACCAAGTTTGTCAATGTCTTCCAACCCTTCTTCTAAAAATTGTTCATATTCCTTTACCACTTTTACCACCGGGTTATCCAGGCGGAGCACATTGTCCCAAATGGTTTTGTTGCCATCAAAATCATTGTCTTGCTGCAGCATCACTACTTTAATATCCTTATGTACCCACACAGTGCCACTGTCGGGTGTATCGAGGCCGGTAATAATTTTTAAAAGGGTGCTTTTGCCGCTTCCATTTCTGGCAACAAGGGCAACTTTATCTCCTTCTTCTATATTGAGGGTAATGTTTTTAAAGAGCGTTCTAATCCCAAACGATTTACTGATATTTTCTATTGAAGCGTAATGCATGGCGGCAAAGGTAACAGCAAACAGCCGTTCAGCAGTTTTGAAATAAAGCTTTTATAATAAATTAGTGCAGATAAAAGCCCGGAAGGGCAAAGCAAATAATCAGCTAGCTATTTGCTTTTATAAAAAAATAAAACATTGAAATAAACGTACCATTGCCGTTGCAACATCAGCCGAGGAAATGTTGCCATTGCCTTTAAAAAATAGCGGATGGACCCTTTTTTATTTTTGTTTACACCGAGTGCAATGGCTGCCTGTAAATATACCCTTGCAACAAAATTATTTTTCTTGCCGTCCAAAAAAGCAACCACCTTTTCGTTGGATAAAACGTATTTCAGGAACAGCTCAAACTTTTGTGTAATTGCCTCGGATGGTGTAGCAACATTCACACTTCTTGCCGTATGTTCTACCAATTGGGAGGTGATGTTTGCAGAAGTATAGATTACATGTTGGGCAGCTATCCTTAACCATAATTCATAATCTTCACATGCTGATAATGCCCTGTCTTCATTAAAGGGAAAATGAAGGGCAATATCCCTTCTTACAAATACGGTGTTGCAAGCCAGAAAATTTTGTTGGTATAAAAAGTTATTGCAGCTGGGTACAGGTAATATCATTTTTCGCACGGTTGAAAAATCTTGCTTGATGATGATGAATGATAACGCAAAAATTGCAGGGTTCAAATATTTTTCTACCATCATTACAGCTTCCTCCAGATGATTTGGCAGCATTAAATCATCGGAATCAAACCATTCAATATAATCGCCGGTTGCCTTACCTGTTCCAAAGTTTCTTGCTGCAGCCCGTTCCCCATTTTCTTTTTTAAAATAATGTATGTGGTTGTTTAAAAACGGTTGCACCACAGCTTGTGTATTATCAGTACTGCCATCATCAACTATAATTATTTCATAGCTGCTATAGGTTTGTTTTAAAATGCTTTTAATAACACCAATGATAAGATGGGCACGGTTATACGTTGGTATGATTATAGAAAAAAATGGATGGTTCATATGGCAATCCAGCTTGGTGGTAAAATATCGCTTGTATCCCATGTACTGCTGTGAAACCAAACTTTTGGTGCAACAACTATTTTATCGGGGTTGGCACTTAACCATGCCGCCCACCAGGCAAAGCTGCTGTTGGGTATAATAAAATGTTTGCAGGAAACCATAAGACAAAAATGGCCGGACCCTTTTTCACCAGCATAACTGTCATCAACAAAATGCACATTTTTATCGGGCAACAAAATGTTTTGTTTACACCAGTTTATATCATCAGAAAACACATAATAAACAGGGTTGGATATTTTACTGGAAATAATGTCTGCAGCCTTGCTGTAATAATCATTACCTAAAGTCCCATGCATGCTGTTGTGTACAAAATCGCCGCGGCGTACATGAAGGCAAACTGCATTGCATTTGCGGATTTGATTTTTTAAACTTTCTATATGCCCAGGAAGAGGAGCCTTCAAAGTAAAATCCTTTACAATAATATGACGTATGTATTGGAAATATTTTTCTGTTTGCCAGTAGCCACTTAGGTAAACATTATCTGGTAATAATAAAACGTTTTCATTGTAACAAAACTTTTTTTCACCAACAAATTTTATCGGGCCCGGGTTTGTAAAACGGCTTATTATTTTAATAAAAATACTTTTTTGAAACCCATAGGCTTTTGCAATTTTTAACGGTGCAATAGATGCGTCAATATTAAAAATGGAAATATCGTAGCTGCGAAAGGTGAAGTTTTTTTTAGGGCTACGGGCATTTAAAAAGCAAGTATCCAAATATAAGGGTGCATTGTGAATTACAGACAGATGGCGGCCCACAGCATATTGAAACATCTGGTTTCCCATACCCCCTTGCAATTCTGTAACTATCATAAATTAATTTGCAGTTTTAATTAATGAAAAGTAAGTAAGATTTAATATCCGGTATCATTTATAATTTTACCATCCGGAATCAGTTTTTTATGAACCAAAAACAACCACATCCATATTTTTGATGCCCAACCAAAGAAGGTGTTGCATTGGTTAGGAATTCACCCTTATCAGTTACTAAAGAAAACTCCTGTAAAGTACAGTTAGAAAAATATTCGATAACCTGTTCGAAACTATAAATCCTATGTGCATTAAAAACTATTTTTGATAAGCCTACCGGAGAAACAAAAATAATGTGACCGCCAGGCTTTGTAACACGTATCAACTCTTTAATAGCTTTTAAATCACCGTCGTAATCAATTGCATCGCCATAACGACCAAGGCCAATATGCTCTATCGTATGCATACAGCTTATACTTTGCACAGAATTATCTTCAAAAGGGAGAGCCATCAAATTGCCCTTTGCTGAGTTTAAATTGTTTAAGGCAATTTTAGCCGGCCTGTAGTCAAAAAACTTTACCGGGATAAACGCAGAAAGAATAGTACTAAAATCAAGCTTACTGGAAATATCAATATGAAAAGCAGGTCCTATTTTTTTTACAATTCGTGCGGCCCATGCAGGGTGGTATATGTAATGAAAATCAATCGGTGTGTCAATTGTATTGTCTTGTAAGTAAGGAGACCGTTGTTTCCAATTTATATCAAAACGATTATCATTACCGGGTTGTGTAAGGGTGAATTTTTTAAAGTCCTTTTTAAAACTATTTAATTTGTAAATGCTTTCCCATGCTACTTTTAAATTAACAGCTATGTAGTAGAGGTAAGAAAATTTCGGTATTACTTTTTTCAAAAATTCTTTCATAATTACGCTTCAACGGTTTAAAAACTGTACCGGCAATGGTATATTATTCAGGTGCAAACTATAACATCATCCTTAACTGCTATCTCGTACCCTGAATGTTTTGATTTTAAATAGTTAGTTAAATAGTTAAGGGTTGGATAATCATTATTGCCAGTAAAAAGGCGGGCATCGTCGATAAGTAAAATATGCTTGAACGCTGCGTTTTTTGTAATCGCATCAATCTCCTCCAAAATGGGGCATTCTTTTTCGCCTTTAGCGGTATGGCCTGCACTGTAGTGCCCATCCAGCCAAAATATTGCTGGGGTGGTTAAATCTTTTGTAAGATGATACAATACTTTGCCACTATCCCCGTATACAATTTTTATGTGGGGATATTTTTTAAACCTAATCGATGCCCTTTGCCAGAATTGCTTACTCAATTCTATTGAATAAATTGTATCAAAATTATTCTTTTGGGCCGCTACCATATCGCCCATATAAGTACCGGTTTCAATCAAGGTTTTGTAACCTGAAGCTCTTTGGTAATTTTCTATAATAACCTGTTTTATTTCATGTGGTGTAGGCAACTGCTTTCCTGTCGCTTTCCATTTTTCAATAATTGTATGCCGTTCAAGCATGCTTTTGTTTGATCTTTTATTACTTCTATAAACAAAAATTTTATTTTTTATTTGTGGGGGTATCAGTTTTCTTCCTAACCAAATGAGTGTTTTCAGCATTAATTATTGTTTGTATTTAATTTTTTTACAGCTATTTGATAAATGCCCATTTTTATTTTATCGCATACAGTTGCCGTTATTGCTAAGGCACTGCAACCGATAACTGTAAGATAAAATGACATTTGGATTGCCGTAAATTTTGAGGTAGATATTAATAAGTGAACTAAAATAAAGAAAAGGGTACAAACAGCTAAGGGTTTTAAGGTGTCTTTCCAGTACCATGATAGCAGGTCCCCTTTCATAAATTTCTTATGTACTATGTAAGGCACAAAAATAAAGTAAAGTGCATTTAAACCTATCCAGCATGCTGCAGCACCCACTTGTCCGTAAAACCATGTTATTATCACGATTACAGGCGTTGCAACGCATGCACATAAAAAGCTGATATAGAAAGCAAATTTGGTCCAGTTTAGGGCAAAGGTTAGCAAAAACAGAATGCTTACCATGGCATTTAAAGCAGTTCCAATTGCAAACAATTCTGTAATTAACCACGTTTTTTCCACGGTGGCTGTATTGTGGGTCCAAAGTAAAAGCACTTCTTTAGTATAAAAAATCAGCATTAACGAAGCTGGAAATATAATTATGCTAACCAGTTGGCAACATTTATGAAAGGTATCTTTTAGTTTATCCTCATCATCTAAAATACCTAAATAAGAAAATTTGGGAAAAAAGGATTGTGCTACCGGACCAACAATTTGAAGCACAGCCATGCCTAACGTAACAGCAATAGTATAGTATCCAAAATCTGCAAGTAATAATTTTTTACTAAGTATTATTTTATCTGCCTGCATCATCATGATAGCAGATAGTGCGATAAGCCCCATGCCGGCAGAAAATTTAGAAACTCTTTTCAATTCATTTCTGTCAAAACTGGCCACCACACCATCAGTTTTTATTAGCCTTTGCAGCGTAAACCTAAAAATACCCACAAGTATAATTGTGATAGCTAAATTCCACGCAAAAAAAATAATGACTGAATTAGAATAGAACATCAAAATTAATAATGCCCCAATATTCCTTAAAAGTGCAAACGAAACCCTAAGAAGATTATAAAGAAGGTGCCGTTGTAAACCCAGCATGCCTCCAGCATAAAACCCCATGGGAAATTGAAAAACAAGTGTGATACTCAAAATCAAAAAAGCGTGCAAGATAGCATCAGGATGCAGGGTTTTTGCCTGTACCCAACCCGTGGCTAAAAAATAGGAAACCACAGCGGCAAGGATCCCCACAAATAAAGCCATTGGCCAATAAACAGACTCAAGTGTTTTTACCAGATTAGCAATTTTTTGCCTGTTACCCCAACCTGTAGATAAGCCCGCAAGCTCTTTATTTATTGTTGTGCTTAAACCACTGTCTAGCAGGTATAAAATGGACTGTATGCTTGCAAATACACCTATAAGTCCGTAACCCTCACTGCCTATATATTTTAAGTAGAAGGGAATAAAAACCATATTTAAAACAGCCATTAAAGCATTACCAGAAAAGTTAGCAACGATATTTGCTTTTAATGATGTGGTTTGAAGGATTTTTTTAATCACTCGCTATATATAAGTTATGGAGTATTGCTAAAACAACGGCACCAGTTAAGTAAAAAAAACAGCATTGAAAATGTTATTGTAGTCAGATACGCTCATTAATAAGAGTAACATTTTTTTGCAAAAGTAATTAATCCTTAAACTTATAAGATTTAATTCAAAACAACTTCACTAATTAAAACTTTGTTGTATCAACATTTTTAGTATAATAAAATACATAGCTTTAAATAACTCGGTTAACCAAATGTTAACTGTATTTATAATTGTAGTCTAAAAATTTTAAGAGCTTCTTATTAAAGGTAAATCCATTGATTTAGCCAACCCGTTTAGTTTAAGAATACTAAAATCTGTTTATATTTGCCGCCAATTCTTTTTTTATAATCAAAATTATTATGCTCATTGTCTTTTCGGGTAATACCAGCTGGAGTATGTATAATTTTCGGTTAGGTTTAATAAAAAATTTCCTAAAATTCGGTTACGACGTTTGTGTTGTTGCACCAGAAGATAATTACACAGAAAGAATTGTAGCAGAAGGTATAAAGTTTATACCAATTACCAGGCTCAACAGATCTGGCAAT
Organism: Ferruginibacter sp.; assembly: GCA_965249755.1. Taxonomy (GTDB): domain Bacteria; phylum Bacteroidota; class Bacteroidia; order Chitinophagales; family Chitinophagaceae; genus Ferruginibacter. Next base: position 2,970,261 of record CBDFMT010000004.1, on the reverse strand, counting down.
AACCCCTTGCAGGATTTTAGCCTGTACAGGGAGTATGTTGAGGTATACACAAAATTGCAACCTGCTTTTATTTTCCACTACACCATCAAGCCAAACATTTATGGAACGCTTGCGGCCAGGTCATGCAAGATAAAAAGTATCAGCATTACCACCGGACTTGGCAATGCTTTTTCCGATAAAGGTGTTCTTTTTTATGTGGCTAAATATCTCTACAAATTAAGCTCTGCCTATGCTGTGGAAGTATGGTTTTTAAATTCAAATGATAAGGCTGTGTTTGTTGATAACACCATCGTTCCGGAGCAAAAATGTTTTATTTTACCAGGCGAGGGCGTAGATACTTCATTGTTCAAGCCGTTTGACAGCTATCCTGATAATAAATCAACCAGCTTTCTATTAATTTCCCGGATGTTGTATGATAAAGGGATACAGGTTTTTGCTGAAGCTTCCAGAATTTTAATAAAAAAAGGATATTCCATTTCTTCTTTATTGTTAGGGCAGATAGACAAACAAAATCCTGAAGGTATAAGTATTGAAACCATTCGTGGATGGCAACAGGAAGGGCTTGTTCAATACCTTGGAAGTACTACAGATGTTAAACCTTATATAGAAAATGTAAACGCCGTTGTGTTGCCTTCGTACTACAAAGAAGGTATCCCAAGATCGCTGTTGGAAGCTGCCTGTATGGAAAGGCCAATTATAACGACCGTTAACCCGGGCTGTGCTGATGTGGTTGATGATGGCGTTAATGGTTACTTGTGCGAAATTAAAAATGTAGAAGACCTTGCAGCAAAAATGGAAAAGTTCATTCACTTATCCTTTGATCAAAAACGAAGAATGGGTATTGCTGGCAGAAAAAAAATACAAAATACTTTTGATCAAAACCGGATCATCAATATCTATAAAGAAAAAGTAGAAAAATATGCCGGCTTACCTGAGCCTGCCAGGGTAAACAATTGAGCATTTAAATTATTATCCTGGTAATCGCTGCAACAGTCAAATACTTCAAATCTCTTGCTTGTGGTTTTCAAAAAATTTGACTGTTTTTGAAACGCATTCATCCAGGGAAAACTTATTCGATAAAAGGGTTTTTCCATTTAATCCCATTTGTGCCGCAACACCTTTATTTTGCAAAAGAAATTTAATTTTATCTGCCAGCTCCTGTACGCTAAAAGGCGTAATAAGATACCCGGTTTCATTCTGAATAATGTTTTCATTCAGTGCTGTTACATCAAAGGCAATAACAGGTTTGGAGCAACTGTACGCTTCTAAAACAACCAATCCGAAAGCTTCTGCTATGGAAGGCGCTGCAATTATATCCGACCCTGCTATGTACGGGTACACATCATCTGTATGGCCGGCAAAAATTACAGTATTATTTAAACCATTATTAGTCACCATCTCTTTTAGGTTACCGGCTTCTTCGCCACCGCCAAGGATTACTAATTTTACATCTGGTATTTCACTTTGAATGATTTTCATCGCTTGTATCAAAAGCGCATGTCCTTTAAGTTTTCTTAATCTTGCAACTATCAGCACCTGGTTATCACCATAGCGTACCGGTAAGTCAACAGTATTAGCATGGTTGGTTGACAAGCCGTGGTAGATAACCTTCATTTTTGTAATGCTGCAAATACCTGAATGCACAAAAAAATCTGCAAGCCCTTTCGATACTGCAAAATTATCATCAACAAAATGCTGTAGAAATTTTTCAAGCCGGTAGTTGAGACTAAGCTTGTTTATTTTATTATAGTCGAGCCCATTTTCATCCATAAATTTTTGAAAATAGCCATGCTTTGTTGTTATAAGTTTGAAAGAACCCCGATAGAAAATTTTTGCAAGTACGCTTATTACTTCGGCGTGAATAAGGTGGGCGCTTAATATGGTATAACCTTCATTGCGGATAACCCTGGCTAATTCTTTTGCAGCCGGTATAGATAACAATGAACTTGCCTTGCAGGTATAAACGGGAATGTTGCAGGCATCTAAATGGTTTTTAAAATACTCAATAATTTCAATGTTGTTATGTTGTATTGTGCAAAAAAAACCTACCTCTATATTTCTTTTTTTTAGCTCTGGTAATAAGGTCAATAAATATCTTTCGGCCCCGCCCATTACAACTATCCGCAGATAAAATAAAATTTTCATTACAACTGTTTACGAAGGCTATTTTTTGAAATGGGTATTAACTGTTCAAATACAGTTTCATACTTTGCAAACATAGTTTTATTGCTGTAATTCAATATTGCAAAATTGAATGCTTCATTTTTGAGTAAATTTATTTTGGCTGGATTGCTTATTAATTCACTGATAGCATTGGCTAAAGCTTCTTCGTTTTTTACCGGCACAAGTATTCCTGAAATATTATGCTGTATCATATTATTTATGCCCGGCACGTCGGATGCGATAATGGGTAGCCTGCAAGCCATGGCCTGCATTATTGAAGTACTCATCGTTTCGCCAAAAGAAGCATGGATGTAAACATCCAGCGATTGCAAAAATTTAATAAGTTCCTCTTCGTTCAACATGCCCGTAAATTCAACGCCATCAATTATTTGCAACCGGGTAATTAGCAAACGCAAAGCAGGTAAAGAACTTCCGTCGCCTGCGATCTTCAGGCGTACAGAAATTTCAGGATACCGCCGGGTAAACAATGCATAGGCATGCAATAATGTTACATGGTCCTTAATGGGTATTATGCGGCTTTGCATGCCTAGTACAATAGGGCCATCTGCCGGTTTTTTGGCTGGTTTAAAAATGGATAAATCTAAACCGTTGTTTATAACGGCAGTTTTTTCTTCAACATACAGCCATTTAAATTTTTGTTTGATTTCTGTTCTAAACTGTTCCGTTAAAAAAACCATCTTATCTGCGAGTATCACAGATGCAGCTAAAAACATCCATTCCATTTTAGTTTTAAGTTGGTTAGATTGGGTTTCAGCAACAACAATTTTCTTTTTGTTTTTACTAACCCAGGCACCAATTTTTGCCAGTACAATAAACCTGCTGCCGTGAAGTAATATTATTGATGAAGGGCTTTGCTTGATTGATTGAATGAATTGCCGGTTAAAAGTAATGTCGAGGCGTTTTTTTTTGAGAATAAATTTCCAGTCTATCTTTTGCGCATTACTTTTTAAAACATACTCCTCCCTTATTTGCTCAACGCCTGCGAAAATGGCCTCGTAGTTGTATTTTTTTTTATTTTCATCTGCTTTTACAAAAGAAAAAAAAACATTTCCGGTACCACCCAAGCCTGAATATAAAATGTGGAGGATTTTCATTTAAGTTAAAATGTTATGACGTTTTTTTACTTGTTTAAGTTTGTAATAAAGAAGTAAAAGGTATGTGTAAAAAAAAGGAACAGCAGGGGCTTTATATCTTACAAGCGTACCAAAATTAAATGACACTAATCCTGCTAACGGCGCTAAAAGAAGGGTAAATATCAAAGCAAAAGAAAAAAGCCTGTTTTTAAAAGCAATAGAAAAGAATCCAGTAATTTTTAATTTAATTAATAAATAAGTGGTAAATACCAGTACAATAAATGATTCCAAGGCATTTGCAATGGCAATAATATTTGGCACCTCCCATAGATATGGCCTAAACAGTGCAACATTTATAGCGTTAAAGTAAGTTCTTATAATTCCAAAAAAACTAAAATCGTCCACGTTAGGTAAAATATACATGGAACCGCCTTGCAAACTTTGAGAAGTTTGGATAAATGTAACCTCATTTAAAAAACCTGATGATATTATTTCCGCTAAATAAACCTTAAAAATAAAAGATAGGGTGATAAGGGAAACTACCGTTATTAACGCCATTAATTTAACCAGGGTTTGAAACCTATTGCTGACATGGGTAATGTAATTTGTATAGAGGCCGCAAAATCCAGCAAAACAAAAAATATAAAAAACATAACTTTTGTAAAGTAGCATCACCAATGATCCGGCAATTAATTCGAGTAAGATAAAAAAGCTTATCCTGCGTCTCATTAATTTGTATAGACTGCTAAAAGCCAAGCCTAACCCAAAAATCGTTAAGGGGTCTTTCATAATGTTAGTACCCCAAAAAATAAACGATGGTGCAAAAAGGCACGTTATTGCTACTTTGTTGGAGTACGCCGGAAATTCTTCGTTGAACACCATAAATATTTTCCAGCTCCCGATAAAGCACAGCAAGGAAATAAATAAGGCTATGGGTAAGTATGTGCCAAAACAAAACATGCCTATAAAACCTGCAGTTTTAAACATGTTTACAACGCTGGTAGCAAACATAGGGTTTGACATATAGCTTCCAAATTCCTGTGCTGCTGCCGGGCAGGCTTCAAAGGGTTTAAAAACAAGTTCAAGGCCGTAAACCGGATTTTGCTTAGTTGCATTCCAAATCTCAATTGCACCTGAGTAATAATTTTGGGCATCACTGTACCCATAATAAAACTCGTACAAAAAGGATAATAGAATACAGCATATTGATTTCAAAATGAAGGCAGGTAAAATGTATTTTTTAACTGAGGATTGGGCGTAATATTTTTTTTTCCATCGCATTACCCAAAATAAAAACAAAAAAAAATAAATGGGGGCAAGCAGGGCATCGTAAATAGAAAGTATATGCGTTACGCCACCCATTTGTTTTGTATACCTTATCTTTTTTATTATCAAAAAGAATAAAGATATTGAGTTTAATTGATTGGGGTTATCATTTTGTATGTGCAATGACAACAATCAATTAGTTTTTTATATTTTGCACTTTAATAATAAAAATCCTTATGCACACAATCTTAATTACCGGTGGTGCCGGTTTTATCGGATCTCACTTAACACGTTTATTTGTAACAAAATATCCGGCATACAAAATTGTAAACATTGATAAGCTGACTTATGCAGGCAATCTCGAAAACCTTAAAGACATTGAAGGCGAGGCTAATTATGAGTTTGTAAAAGGGGATATAACAGACCTTGCTTTTTTAAGGGAACTATTTCAAAAACATGCGTTTACCGCAGTTTTACATTGTGCTGCCGAAAGTCATGTAGACAGGTCCATTACCGATCCCCTTGCTTTTGTAACCACAAATGTTGCCGGTACAGGATGTTTGCTGCAAACGGCTAAAGAGTACTGGAAAGCTGACTTTACCGATAAAATTTTCTATCATATTTCAACCGATGAGGTATATGGGTCTTTGGGTGAAGAAGGGTTTTTTACAGAAGAAACTGCCTATGATCCCCGCAGCCCTTACTCAGCTTCAAAGGCTGCTTCCGACCATTTAGTAAGGGCTTTCTATCACACCTACAATATGCCGGTAAAAATTTCTAACTGCAGCAATAATTACGGGCCGTACCATTTTCCCGAAAAATTAATTCCACTCTGCATCCATAATATCATCAATAATAAACCACTTCCCATTTATGGTAAGGGAGAAAATATCCGTGACTGGTTATATGTCGAAGATCATGTAAGGGCTATAGATGTAATTTTTCATACCGGTAAAATAGGCGAAACGTATAATATTGGCGGTCATAATGAATGGACAAACATTGCACTGGTTAAAGAATTGTGTAACCAAATGGATGAAAAATTAGGAAGGGAGAAAGGGGCTTCAGAAAAATTAATTACTTATGTAAAAGACAGGGCTGGGCATGATTTAAGGTATGCTATTGACGCCACTAAATTAAAAAATGAATTAGGGTGGCTGCCATCCTTACAATTCGAAGAAGGCATATCTAAAACAATTGATTGGTACCTTAACAATACAGAATGGCTTAACCACGTTACAAGTGGCAATTATCAAAACTATTACGAAAAACAATATCACACCCGTTAGTTCTATAACATCTTACAACAATAGCTCAATAATAAAATTATGAAAGGAATTATTTTGGCTGGTGGAAGTGGTACAAGGCTTTACCCAATTACTATGGGTATAAGTAAACAACTAATGCCTATTTATGACAAGCCGATGATTTATTATCCTTTAAGCACACTTATGCTTGCAGGAATTAAGGAAGTGTTGATCATTACAACGCCAGATGACCAAGCTCAATTTATTCGGTTATTAGGTGACGGCACCCAATGGGGATGCCAAATTTCTTACGCTAAACAAGAGGTGCCCAATGGCTTGGCACAAGCATTTGTTATTGGCGAAAAATTTATAGGTACTGACAGCGTAGCATTGGTTTTAGGGGATAATATTTTTTATGGAAGTGGCTTTAGCAAATTACTACAGGCGTCTGCTAACCCAACCGGTGCCGTAATTTTTGCTTACCCGGTTATTGATCCTGAGCGCTATGGCGTGGTTGAATTTGATACGGAATTAAATGCGATTAGTATTGAAGAAAAGCCGGCTAGCCCTAAAAGCAATTACGCCGTACCAGGATTATATTTTTATGATAACCAGGTTGTTGAAATTGCTAAAAATATTCCCGCCAGTCCGAGGGGCGAATTTGAAATTACAGACGTTAACAGGATTTATCTGAAGAATAAAAAATTAAAAGTAGGCGTATTAGACCGTGGTTTTGCGTGGCTCGACACAGGTACATTTGAATCGTTAAGCGACGCCACAGAATATGTAAGGGTGATAGAAAAAAGGCAAGGCCTGAAAATTGGCTGCCCTGAAGAAATTGCGTGGAGGATGGGGTTTATTGATAAAGACCAGTTAAGCAAGCAAGCTTTAAAATTAAAAAAGAGTGGGTATGGGGAGTACCTGCAACAACTTGTCCGGTAAATTTAGGATCAGCCAACAAAAAATTTATTTTATCTTTCTGCGTTAATCAAAATTGGTGTTTTATTGCATCAATAATCCCTTAATAAATTAGATCAAATTGAAAAAGGTTCTTTTTGTTTTACCTAATTTGGGTGGTGGTGGTGCAGAAAGGGTATTTGTTAATATCGCTAATGGTTTTTTTGCTAATGGTATTGAAACAGAGTTATTATTAGGCAAAAAGGAAGGGGTTTATTTAGATATTTTGCAAGCTTCAATTATTGTTCGTGAATTAGGTACAACATCCTTTTATGGGTATTTAAAAAAGCTGCCCGCTTTTTTACGCAAAAATCGTTATTCTCATATTTTTACCACGAGCGATTACCTGAACGTTGCACTTATAATCGTAAAAAAACTTTACAATTTAACCCCCGTTATTATTTTAAACCAGCAATATTCAAATCCATTTTCTGCTGCATTTAGATTCTCAAAAGAAAATTTTGTACTCACTTTAATTCATCGTTTTGTTACACCACGTGCGGATAAAATCGTAGCTGCAAGCCATGATGGTTTAAAATGGCTTAACCAAAAAACAAAAAGTAAATTGCCGCATGCAGTTGTTATTCCTAACGCCGTTTTTGATGATAATATTTATACAAAAGCGGAAGAAAAAATTTCTTTTCCATTTGACAAAAACGGTAAAAAGATATTGCTCAATATTGGCAGGTTAGTAAAACAGAAGGATCATATAACACTAATAAAAGGGTTCAAATTATTACATGCCGAAGAAAATTATATATTGATAATTTTAGGTACAGGACCTGAAGAAGCATTACTTAAAAATCTTATTAGGAATTTAAAACTTGAAGAAAAAGTTTTTTTAATTGGCTTCGATGCAAATCCATATCGGTGGATTAATAATTGTGACCTGTTTGTACTTTCCTCCATTAATGAAGGTTTTGGAAACGTTATTGTGGAAGCTATGGCATTGGGTAAAACAACAGTTAGTACAGATTGCCCCACAGGACCAAGTGAGATATTAAAAAAGGGAAAACTGGGATTTCTTTGCAAAGTAAATGACCCGGATGCGATAGCCAATGCCATTCGGCAAGGCATGAATAGTCCGTTAAATCCTACAATCCTGGTTGAGGAGAGTAAGCAATATCATACTGATAATATAATCCGCAGTTTTATAAATATTCTTTAATGACAATTTCTGTTGTAATAATTGTTTATAATCTTGAAAAATATCTCGATGGAGCAATCCAGTCAGTATTAACCCAAACAAGAAAAGCGGATGAAATAATTATAGCGGATGATTGCAGCACAGATGACTCATTTACCATTATCGAGAGATATGTGCCACATGTTAAACACATTAAGCAGTCTGCTAACGCAGGGCCTTTATTAAATACACTGAGCGGCGTAAAGGCTGCTACCGGTGACATAATTGCTTTTTTAGATGGCGATGATGTATGGATGCCCGAAAAATTAGAGGAAGTTGCAAAGATATTTTTGTCAGATGATAAAATGTGCATTGCATCTCACAATCATGTACGGGTAAATGGGCAACTTCAAGTTTTAGGTGTACGGGATGAAACGAATATTAATGTAGAAAGAATTACTTGCAAATTTCCAATCACTGAATGGAGTAATCAGTTTAAGCATTCTATTTTATTTAGGGAGGGCTATTGGTTTGGTTCGGCATACAGCATCAGAAGGAAATTTTTACGGATGAATGAATTTGAGAAAATAGCCGATACATACAAGTATTCACATTGGGCCTATTTAGATATGGCGCTTGGGCCATTTATGATAGCAGCAAATCCTGATCTTACCGCTGGCTTTATTAATAAGCCATTATTTAAATATCGAATTCACTCCGGCAATACAAGTGCTTCTGCAGTTACCGGAACGGCTTTGCTCAAATCTTTAAACCGCAATCAATATACCAATCAACTTACCATGCACATTATCAAAACGTATTTAAATGATGGGGCTATTGTAAAAAGATATACTGAAATGGACGACGAACACAGTTTAATGCGATTACAATATGAAGGACATAAAATGGCTGCGATAAAAAAATTTATTTCTGTCAGCAAATGGTTGATTAAGGAAAGAAAATTTAAAAAAGAATTATACCGCCTTCTAATAACTACTTTTTTGGGCGTTAACCAGTTGTCAAGAATAAAGAGCGCATATGAAGTTTAGGTTTGCTGATATTATAAAATATGCTTTTAAAGCCAATGCAACTGATGCATTCAGAATGTTTTGGCAAAGTAAAATATTGCGACGAGCTGTTATATTGTTGCGTCCATACGGAGGCGGTGTAGTTGTGTTGCGAAACAATACATCCGATATTGTTGCTTTCAAACAGGTATTTATATGGGAAGAATATCGTTATCCAATTAAAGGCGAAGTGAAAACCATACTTGATTGCGGGGCCAATATCGGTTGCTCCAGCCGCTGGTTCAAATATAAGTTTCCACAGGCAAAAATAGTGGCCATTGAACCTGAAGTGGGAAACTTTACACTGCTGCAAAAAAATACTGCAGGTATAAATGATTTGTCTTCAATAAAAAAAGGCTTATGGTCAAAAACTTGTAATCTTGCAATTGATGATACTACCGTGGCAAACTGGAGTTTTAGGCTGGTAGAAACTATAGCAACTGAAAATGTGGTTGAAGCGATTTCTGTAAGTGATATTTTAAAACAATTTTCGATTGATATAATAGATATCCTTAAAATGGACGTAGAAACTGCTGAGAAAAATATTTTTGAATATGGCTATGAACTTTGGCTTCCCAAAACAAGATACCTGTTTATAGAAACCCATGATTTTATGGACAAAGGCTGTTCTAAGGCTGTTATGAATGCAATTTATAAATATGATTTTTCCTTGGACACTGTTGGTGAAAATCTTATTTTCATTAATAATAATTTGACAGAACATGCTTCTGCACCTCTTTCATAATACTAAAAACCCAAAACGATAAAACTGTTTAAAAGTATAACCATGTTAAAGGCTTTACCTAAAAGCTTTTCAACGCTCAAAAATAAATCTCTAGTTAAGCTAATAGGCATTTACACATTCACAAATTTTTTTACAAAAGGAATTTCATTTCTACTTATTCCTCTTTTTACAAACCCTTCTTATTTAACCCCCGCCGACAATGGGATCTTAAGTCTGTTCAACAGTTCAGTCATTTTCTTAGTTCCTTTTATTTCTATTGGCCTTGTGCAATCTACCAGCACCGATTTTTTTAAGTTAGATAAATCGTCCTTTAGGGATTTTTTTACTACATCTTTTGTGCTGCCTGTTTTACTTACAATATTAGCTATTGCAGTACTATTTATTTGTCGTCATTTGTTATATAAAAAATTTGGGTTTCCTCCCGTTTTTACTTTGCTTATTCCCTTAACAGTATTATTTAGTTTTTGTACGGATCAATTATTGGGATTAATAAGAAATAATAATGAGCCCTATTATTTTTTTACCGTAGGTGTTGGCAAAACTATTGTTGAGTTGGGAATGGCCACACTGCTGATAATATTATTTAAATATCAATGGCAGGGAAGAGTAGTCGGTATATCTGTATCCTATATTGCAGTAACTGCATTTGCATTTGTCTATTTTTTTAAAAAAGGATATCTCGGTGGCAAGATAAAAAAGGATTTTATAAAAAGTGAACTTGTATATGCGCTACCTATCGTAATGTTACAACTAAGCATTTTTGTAATGTCTTCTTCCGATAAATTTTTCTTAGCAGATAATCATGAAATAGTTGGCATCTATGGAATTGCATGCACCTTTTCCTCTGTTATCTTAATTTTAGGATCGGGCCTGTTACAATACATTTTTCCTAAAATTTTCAGTTTGTTATCAGTTCCAAAAATTGATTATGCTGCAATCCGAAGGCTTTTCTATTTATATGCGGTGGTGATGCTTTTGGGGACAATTGCCGTGTTACTTTTTACTCCTTTGTTTTACAAGGTTTTCATAAATGTAAAATATCACTCCGCCTTAAAATATATTTCATTGATTGTAGTTGGCTATTTAGCCTGGACACTTACTTATTTTTTTTATAGTTTTTTACTGTATCACAAACAGAAAACAAAAATATTGCTGCTTTCATTACTTTCAATTGCCGTAAGTATTGGGTGCAATAGTTTTTTTATTACCCGCTTTGGAGATTCAGGTGCAGCTTTAGCCGTTTGCTGTTGCTATGTTCTTATGCTGTTTATTACAGTTTATTTTACCAAGTCGTATTGGAAGCTTTTATTAAATATTACTGCTTAAAAAAATTTATGGAGCTGCGTTTAAAATCGTTAAGTATTATTTTTTGCTTATCTGAGGTAATGGTTAACAAAGTTTATTTTCATTATTATTCAAATGTAAATACATGTGCGGTATAGCAGGTTTTATTTCTACCACCCAAAATATTGCAGAAGAAGAATTAAAAAAAGCTTCATTGCTGTTGCAACACCGTGGCCCTGACGCAGCAGGATTTTATTTTTCAGATAATAAAAAAATAGGCCTTGCACATCGCCGCCTTTCTATTTTAGATTTATCTGTTGCTGCCAACCAACCTATGCTTTCGTCCAATGGCAGGTATTGTATTGTATTCAATGGCGAGGTATATAATTTTAACGAATTGAAACAACAACTTGCTGATAAAGGCACTTCATTAAAAACAAGCTCCGATACAGAAGTAATCCTTGAACTGTTTGCACAACTTGGCCCGGAATGCTTTGCTACAATGAATGGCATGTTTGCCCTTGCTATTTACGACAAAAAAGAAAATATAATAACGCTGTGCCGTGACCATGCTGGCATTAAACCGCTTTTTTACTTTAATGATGGCGTAACTATTGTTTTTGCATCGGAGTTAAAAGCGATAAAATATTTAATGACAGCGAAGATGCAGTTAAACATTGAGGCTATTCCTTATTTTTTGCACCTGGGTTTTATACCTGAACCCTTAACTATATATACAAACACCTATAAGTTTCCGGCAGCGCATTATGTGCAAATAGATGCAGCCGCCCGTTCCTTTGCTGGTATACAACAACAAGTTACCCCTTTTTGGACACTACAAAAAAGTATCAAATCGCCTGCTTTTGAGGACGAAATAGTGGCTAAAAAGCAGCTAAACAATTTACTTTTTGATGCAGTCGAAAAACAATTGGTCAGCGATGTACCGATTGGCACTTTTTTAAGTGGCGGTGTTGATAGTAGTATTGTCACTGCTGTTGCTGCTAAAATTTCGGGTAGCCATAAAATAAAAACATTTAGCATAGCAATAGATGACGGAAAATTTAATGAATCAAGATATGCAACACAGGTCGCCAGTCATTTACAAACAGACCATCATGAATTCAATGTAAAAGAAAAAGAAGTAATAGGACTCATTGACAAACTAATTCCAGCTTATGATGAACCATTTGCAGATTCTTCGGCATTTCCAACAATGATGGTTAGCAGGTTAGCAAGGCAGCATGTAACAGTTGCGCTTAGTGGCGATGGCGGTGATGAATTATTTCATGGTTATGGAATGTATCAATGGGCAAATCGATTAAGTATCCCATATTGGCAGTTATTAAAAAACCCTGTTTTTTTTGCATCCCGATTTTTAAACAGCAAATACCAGCGTATCGGCAATATGTTTGCTTATCCTAACAAGAAAAATATAATCACCCACATTTTTTCGCAGGAGCAATATTATTTCAGGGAACAGGAGTTGGACAAATTACTTGTTAACACAACATTTAATTTTGATGAAATTAATGGGTCGCCAGCTGTTTCAAGAAGTTTAAGCGCAACAGAACGCCAGTCTTTATGGGATTTTAATCACTATTTAAAAGACGACTTATTGGTTAAAATCGACCGTGCAAGTATGCGGTATTCTTTAGAAAGCAGGGTGCCTTTATTAGATTACAGGTTGGTTGAATTTGCTTATAACTTAGACGAAAAACTTAAAATTAAAAATGGATCAATGAAATACTTGTTAAAGCAAGTGCTTTATGATTATGTGCCAAAAGAAATTTTTGAAAGGCCCAAATGGGGATTTAGTATCCCACTTGCAAAGTGGCTGAAAACTGATTTAAAATATCTGTTAGATAAGTACACTTCAGAAAAGGTTATCGATAAATATAATCTTGTAAATTTTCATATAGTAAATGATATCAGAAAAAAATATTTAAACGGAACTGATTATTTATTTAACAGGTTGTGGCTTATTATTGTTTTGCATTGGTGGCTTGAAGAAAATTGCATGTTGAATGACCGATAAAAAAATTTTATTTATTTCATACGATGGGATGACCGACCCATTAGGCCAAAGCCAGGTCATTCCTTATCTATCCAACTTAACCAAATTTGGATATACGTTCATTATTTTAAGTTGTGATAAGCCAGCAAGGTATGCCGCTAATAAGGAGTATGTTGAAGGATTAATAGCACCTTTTCCAATAAAATGGGTATCTGTAAAATACCATAAACGTCCACCGGTACTTTCATCGCTCTTTGATTTTTATATCCTTAAGAAAAAGGCAACACAATTACATCACCTGCACAAGTTTGACATGGTGCATACCAGGCCAGGCTTGCCGACTTTGGTGGCCTTGCACCTAAAAGAAAAATATGGGCTTAAATTTTTGAATGATATAAGGGGTTTTTGGGCAGATGAACGTGTAGATGGCGGTATGTGGAATTTAAAAAACCCGGTTTTCAAAATACTTTATAAGTTTTTTAAACAGCACGAACTCGACTGCCTGGTTAAAGAAGATTATGCCATCTGCCTTACCAATAAAGGACGTGACGAGTTGCTGGGTAGAAAAGATATTCCTGGCCAACCCATACCGATCGAAGTAATTCCATGCAGCGTTGATACGGAATTGTTTGATCAAAATAAAATTGATCAGTCCCTTAAAACAAAATTTAAAGCAGAACTGAATATTACTGATGCAGATTTTATAGTAAGTTATCTTGGATCAATTGGCGGCTGGTACTTAACGGATGAGATGATCCGATTTTGTAAAATGGTCAGCGAAAAAATACCTGCTGCAAAATTTCTATTTATTTCACCCGACAGCCATGCAACGATCGCAGGCATTGCAGCAAAATATGAATTGGAAGCAGACAAACTGATAGTTAAGCAAGCTAAGAGAAATGAAGTGCCTGTTCTGTTATCTTTCAGCAAATATTCACTCTTTTTTATTAAACCATGTTATTCAAAAATAGCCTCTTCACCTACTAAACACGGAGAGATCATGGCGATGGGCATACCAGTTATCACAAACAGTGGCGTTGGCGATGTGGCCGAAATTGTAACAAAATACAATGCAGGTTTTATTGTAGATGGCTTTTCAAATCATGCGTTCGAAACCGTTATCAACAAAGTAATTGATAGTGAAAGTTTTAATAAGGAAGCAATACGCAATGGGGCAAAGGATTTTTATGCTTTGGAAACTGCTGTAAAATGCTACCGTAAGGTTTACGATAAAATTCTACGTTAATATAAGTGCCAATTTTTATTTCTCCGGTACTATAAATTAATTGCTCTTTTGTAGATATACTAATTATACTGTCCCATGTTTAACAGGCTTATATACATAGCTTCATGTTAACCCTTTTCCAAATAATAAAATGAATATCCTGACGTTAGTTCGGGTTATAAGATACTTAATTATACAGCTAACAACAGCAATGCATCATTAAAAAGAGTTTATCTTATTCTTAATTTAAACATCGGGATGGGAACTAAAAACAAGGAAATTTTAATGATTGTGCAGTATCCTGAAAAGGTTTCTCCTTGTCAGCGATTTCGTTTTGAGTTGTATAAGGATACACTTGCCGGAAATGGGTACAATGTAACGACAAAACCATTTTTAGATAGAGATGGCTATGCCATTATACATCAGTATGGATTTTTATTTAAAAAAATATTTGCCCTTATAAAAGGATTTGCGGGAAGGGTGCTTTTATTATTTCATTTACATAAATATGATTTTATTTTATTGCAGCGAGAAGTTGCCCCAATTGGGCCACCGGTTTTTGAATGGCTCTATGTAAAGCTTTTTAATAAGAAAGTTATTTATGATTTTGATGATGCGATATGGATAGAATCGGTATCTGAACAAAATGGACTTGCCGGCAAATTTAAAAATGCAAAAAAGGTAAAAAATATTTGCAAATGGGTTTCGAAGGTTAGCGCTGGCAATGAATATTTATGTAGTTATGCACGGCAATATAATAATCATGTAACTTTTAATCCTACCTGTGTCGATACAGTAAAAGGGCATAATATTTTAGCCAATCATGATGTTGAGCGATTAACAATTGTGTGGACAGGAAGCTTTTCTACCTTAAAATACCTGGGCATGGTTGAAAATGCTTTACAAAAATTGCAACGGGAATATGATTTTGATATCAAAATCATATGTAACAAAAAACCTTCAATAAACCTTAAAAATATTCAATACGTTGAGTGGAGTGAAGACAATGAAGTATCAGAGCTTGCATCTTGTCAAATTGGAATAATGCCGCTAACAAACGATGAATGGAGCGAAGGGAAATGTGGTTTTAAACTTATCCAATATCTTGCGTTGGGTATACCTGCGGTTTCATCTTGCGTGGGTGTAAACAAGACAATTATCGAAGACGGTGTAAACGGTTATTTTGCTGATACCGATGCTGATTGGTATACGTCAATTAAAAAATTAATTTTGGACACAGAGGGTAGAAAGAAGATGGGTTGTGCTGGACAGCAAAAGATAATTGGCCAATACAGCCTTCAATCTAATGAAGAGAATTTTATAAACCTCTTCAGTGCCCCTTATAATAATAACCCATCACGTTCTTTTGCAGCGGCAGCAACCATTCCAATACGTATTATTTTCTCGGCTTTACTTTCCCCTCTATCTTTAATGCGTCAGCAATTGATAAAACGCTTTGCGCTGAGTAAATAATTTTTTAAATATTAACAACCTGTGTTCTTTAGGCGGATGCTTTTTTACTCATAATTACATTGTCCACTATTAAAAAAATAGCAATGATGTAAAATGGCAAACACGGTATCTTGTAACGTACCAATGTTCCAAAATTGAGCGTAGTAGCACCAATAAATAATCCAAAGAGAAACGAATAAAAAAAGCAAAAGAATATCATTGCATTTGTCAAGATACTTTGTATAAATTTCAATGGGCCTACTTTTAAAAGCGTATAAATGGTAAGCAGCATTAATGCGAGGCTTTCAACTGAAGATAAAAGGGTAGATAATTTTTTTGACTCCCAAAGAAATGGCCTAAAAAATGTTGCCCCGATTGCAGCAGGCATCATCTTTACTAAACTCTTTAATGAACCATCATATTCCACCCCAAGCGAAAAAGAAGATTCCGCACCATCAGCGATGTTCATAAAAATCGTTTGCTGCTTTTTAACAGATGCTGTTATTTTATCCAAAGCGAAAAAGCCCAACTCTTCTTTTAGTTTATCTGCTAATGCGAAAAGACCATACACGCCCAACAAAATAATCAACACCCCAAAGGCAATTTTCGAAGTTTTATTTTTGATGAGATTAATGTTACTTAATAGAAGGTACAAAAGATAAAACGGTAAATACGAAATAATGATGTAAACCTTAACAATGTATAAGATTACAGCAGAAATTAAGGCAACTAATATATTCTTATATAATTGTTGTTTTTTTTCAAAGATATTATAAAGGGCATAGGTCATCCATCCTAACATTCCTATACAAATTGGATCTTTTAAAATACCCGAACTCCAAAATGCCAAGGTGGGTAAATAAATGATAGCGATCGCTAACTTTTTGTGCAGGTAAGGATAATGTTCATAAAAAAATTTATACAAACGCCAAACTCCGCTGTAAGCGATCATGGAAAAAAAAAGGTTAATGAGCAGGTATTTCCCAAATGTGAAAAAGGAAATTACTGCTACTAGTTTTGTAATTAAAAAATTACTGTCACTGATAAAATAACCAATGTTATCGGGGTTTTTTAAAAGATTTTCATCGTAGCTGCTGCCAGGGATAAAAAGTATATGAAAATTATTTATGGGATCCTTTAAGATGAGGTCAAACATGTGAATGCCTTCAGGAAAATATAACGTTGTACTGTCACCAGGGGATAGGTATAAACAGAATATTGTAAAAGCAAAACAGCTGATAACTTTTATCCAAAAACCATGCTTGTGGTACTTCTGTAAAATGGGGTTGTTTAAACGCTTTCTTCTTACTGAAAATATTAGATGGAATATAAAAACATACAGCGGAAATAATATGATTTCTTTTAATCCCATTCTTGTAAACCGAAAAAGCTATTAGTGTTGAGATGGTAGTGTGTACCAGCAAATTTATCTTTAATTATCAATCGCTATTCAACAATATAGAGTTATTTTGCCCGTACTAAAGATAGCGTAATATGTGTGGCATTGCAGGCTCTGTAAATTTCAAATTACCATATCGTGTTATTGATCGGCAAATGCTTCACAGGGGGCCAGATGAGCAAAATGGTTTTATAGAAGACAATGTAAATTTCTATCATCTCCGTTTGTCTATACTCGATATTGCAGGTGGTAAACAGCCCATGCAATTAGACGGCCGGTATACGATAATATTTAACGGGGAAATCTATAACCATAATGAAATAAGGGCGAAGCTAAACCTGCGGGGAAACACCTCTTCCGATACTGAAACCATACTGTTACTATATCAAAAATTTGGAGTTGATTTTTTAAATTATCTGGAAGGGATGTTTGCCTTTGCTATTTACGATAAACAACAAAAGCAATTATTTATTGCCCGTGACCGGGCTGGAAAAAAGCCGTTGTACTTTTTTAATGATGGTGAAAAAGTAGTTTTTGCAAGTGAGTTAAATTGTCTCAAAGGCTTGCTGCCATTACAAATGGACAATGCACAATTTTATCATTACCTCAGGTTGGGCTCTTTTTACAAATCAGCTACCCCATATAAAGATGTACAGGAATTAAATGCCGGGCATTATTTGCTGATTGATTGTAACAACTTAAGCATAACCAACAAGTGTTGGTGGAATATAGCAGGGTTTTATAAAAAGCCAAACAGTGATAGTTTTGAAGAGGGTTTATATAAAGTAGATACCTACTTAAATGCAGCCGTAAAGCGTCGGGTTGAATCATCTGATTTGGAAGTGGGCAGCTTTTTAAGTGGTGGAATAGACAGCGGCCTAGTAACTGCAATAGCAAGCCACTACAATAATAAAATAAAAACGTTTACCGTATCCTTTGCCGGTGAATATGACGAAGCACCTTTAGCAAAATTGGTAGCTTCCAAATATCAAACCCATCACACAGAAATACAAATTTCTTTTGACCATCTTAAAAATGATATTGAAAAAATTTTATGCAATTATGGAGAGCCGTTTTTCGACAGCTCTGCCATACCAAGCTACTATGTTAGCCTTGCTGCAAAAAAACATCTAACTGTTATTTTAAATGGAGATGGGGCAGACGAACTCTTTGGTGGCTATAGAAGGTATGTACCTTTTGCCCGGTATGATTTTTTTAATACCAATGCCGTATTAAGCAATGTAGCCGCAGTATCCAAAAGATTGCTGCCTGCGCCAAACAATAAAAAAACAAAGTATAATTACCTGTATCGTCTGTTATCACTTGCTTCAAAAAGTAATTTAGAAATCTACTTATCTGCTGGAGTAGATATTTTGGAAGACTACGAAGATAATATTTTGAACCCTGGCCATGATTACCTGCAAGCCATGCGGACAGATTTTAATGCTATCGCAAATTCAGACATAAGCGGATTAAAAAAGATAATGCAAATGGATTTTGATACCACTTTATTTAGCGACCTGCTTGTAAAAATGGATATTGCAAACATGGCCAACTCGCTGGAGGGGCGAAGCCCCTTCTTGTGCAAGGAGCTGCTGGAGTATGCGCCAGGGATGAATGATAATTTTAAAATTAATGGCAGCACAACAAAATACCTGCTTCGGCAGTTATCAAAAAAATATCTTCCCTCCGAATTAGTTAACCAGCCTAAACGTGGTTTTGAAATACCTTTAAAAAGTTGGGTTGGGCACGAGTTAAAAGAAGTGGTGTTCGATTATGTGGGCGCAGCAAATGCTATTAGCCGTACTTTTTTTAAAGCAGGTTTTTTAAATAATTTATTGAATAACAATATTAAGATGCCGGCTGAAAAAAGGGCAAAAATTTTATGGTCGCTGCTCAGTTTAGAGATCTGGTACAAAAAAGTTTACCTGCAATAGAATGGATATAACCCAAGGCAAAAAGAAAAAAATTTTGCACACCACAACCCGTTTGGTTTTAGGCGGCGGGGTAGAAAAAAACATTTACTACACAGTTACCAATCTTACCGGTGAGCATGAGTTTCATTTAAGTTGTGGTGCCGATTTTAAAGATGACCTGTTTTGCAACCATCCTGAAATAAAAATTATCATTTGCCCTAACCTGGTAAATACGATAAGCCCTTTAAAAGATTTAAAAGCCCTTTGGTTTTATTATCATCTCATCCGCAAGGAGAAGTATGACATTGTACATACCCACGAAACCAAGGCCAGTTTTATAACCAAGCTTGCAGCGTGGCTTGCAGGATGCCCTTATGTAATTTATGGTTTACATGGCGTAACATTTAACGACCCGATGGGCAAGCTGAAAAGGAATTTTTTTATTCTTTTAGAAAAGCTTACAATTAATTGTGCCCACCTTATTGTTGCGGTAGGATATAACACTATCGAAAATTACCATCAGGAAAACATCGGTAAAAATATTCCTTATAAAATAGTACGCAGTGGAATTGATATTAAGGGCTATAAACAAAATGCCATACAAACACGATGGGAACGGGATAACTTCAGGGCATCTTTGGGTATTGAAAAAGAAGATATTGTTTTTGTAACTGTTGGCAGGTTTTCTTATTCAAAGGCACAACGGTACAGCATTAAGGTATTTGCTGTGTTGCAAAAAAAGTATCCTTATTTAAAATTTTTATTAATTGGCGAAGGGGAGATGCTGGAAGATTGCAAAACACTGGCCAAAGACCTTGACATTGGAGATGCGATAAGGTTTTTAGGCTATCAAAAGGATATTCCAAAGTTGCTTTCAGCCAGCGATATTTTTATTTTTACTTCTTTGCGTGAAGGATTGCCACGGGTAATTGTTGAGGCATCTTTACTTAAAATTCCCGTAGTTACATTTGAGGTTGAAGGTGCAACTGAGGTATTGGAAAATGGAACATCCGGCTTTATCGTGCCACAAGGAAATACAGAATTATTAATTTCAAAAGCAGAAGAGTTAATTTTACAACCAGCATTAAGAACATCATTCGGCGAAAATGCTTACAAGCATGTGGTAAAATATTGGGATATGCATTTAATGGCGCAGCAGTTACAACAAATTTATAACAGAACATAGGTAATGAAAATTGCTTTTACAATAGATTTTGAAGATTGGTACCAGGGAATAGATTTGCCTTTTGATACCTGGAAAAATCTGGAGAAAAGGTTACATATCGGCCATTATAAATTATTGGAGTTATTTCGCCAGGCTAATGTTAAAGCTACATACTTCATTCTGGGCAAAACAATTGAAGACCATCCCCAGATGATAAAGGAGATTATTGATGAAGGCCATGAGATAGCTTGCCACACCTATTCTCATCCTTTTATCTACAAAATAACACCAGAAAATTTCAGGGAAGAATTACAGAAATCAAAACAATTAATTAATAGTTTCGGCGTTAGCTATACCGGATTTAGGGCACCATACTTTTCGATAGATGCAAGAAGCCTTTGGGCGCTTGATATCTTAAAAGAAGAGGGCTTTACTTTTGATTCCAGCATTTTTCCAGGTGATGCCAAACGAACAGGAATGCCAGGTTTTAACCCTTGCATCCAGCAGTTGGAAAATGGCCTGATGGAATTTCCGGTTAGCACCGTTAAAGTTTTAAAGTATGATTTCGCAATAGGTGGAGGTTATTTCAGGTTATTGCCTTACACTTTTTTTAAGGAAAAGATGGAGAAGATTTTGAAAGAAAGACACACCATGTTTTACCTGCACCCTTGGGAATTGGATATTAAACAACCTAAAGTTCCCGGGGTTAACAGCCGTATCAGGTTTACCCACTATGTAAATTTATATTCAACCGAAAAAAAAGTAAAACAACTTTTGAACGACTTTGAATGTACCACTGTATCTGCTATTTTAAACAACCAATAATACATGGAAAACACACAAACTTACAACGTTACAGAAACTAAAGATGTTGAAACATTCTTTCATGGCTACGCTGCTGACTTTGACAGCATTTACGGGCACACAAAAAAGCGAAGTGGCTGGGATAAATTTTTAGACAAATATTTTCGCAAGTCGATGAGGCTGCGGTATGATCTTGTACTAAAATATGCCAATAACCCTTACATCAAAACCATACTGGATGTGGGTTGCGGAGGAGGTGTTTATTGCGAAGCCTTTTTAAATGCCGGTAAAAAAGTTACAGGTATAGATATTGCGGAAGGCATGCTGCAATTGGCAGAAGCAAAAACGAAAAAGTTTGCGGCAAGTGGTGCGGTAAGCTACATACACAGTGGTTACTTAGAGCATCAATTTCTTGGGCAATTTGATACAGCGGTTTTAGTAGGTTTTTTTGATTATATAAAATCGCCCATACCTGTTTTTCAAAAGCTGGAAAAGGAAATTACAAAGGAACTATTGATGAGTTTCCCTAAATCAGGGGGCTTTTTGGGCTGGCAAAGAAAGGTAAGGTATAAAATGCGGAATTGCCCTTTATACTATTATTCTAAAGCTGATCTTGAAAACTTATTTGCAAAAATGAACTGGCAAAACAAGGTTGAAATATTCGATATAGACAGGGACTTTTTTGTAAGGGTAAAATTCTAAAATTATAAAATGCATAATCATCAAACCGGCTTTAGTGCCGGTTTTTTTATTTGGTTTTACAAACCATGTGAACCTTTTTAAAATAATGTTTAAACAAAATTGATAGCATGATGTTGTAATATCCATAATAACTAAAGAATGAATTCTTATACCATCAAAGACTTGGAAAACCTCTCTGGAATTAAAGCACACACTATCCGTATTTGGGAGCAACGGTATAATTTTTTAAAACCTGGCAGGTCCGATACCAACATCAGATACTATAGTAATGATGAGTTAAAGAAAGTACTCAATATTGCGTTGCTAAATAAATATGGTTATAAAATATCCCATATAGACAAAATGGGAGAGGTGGAAGTTAAAGATAAAATCATGTCTTTAACACAGGTACAAGCCCAACAGGAGCGGATTGTGAACGATCTTATACAATGCATGGTTGATCTTAACATCGAAAGGTTGGAAGACATACTGGATGATTACATCAGGGCAAGGGGCATTGAAAAAACAATTACACAAATCATCTTTCCCTACATGGAAAAGATTGGCATCTTATGGCTCACCAATCACATCAACCCAGCGCAGGAACATCTTGTAACAAACATCATTCGCCAAAAACTTATAGTTGGCATAGAAGGAATATCAACATCACTCAAAATAAATAAAACCGTATTGCTGTTTTTACCTGCCGGCGAGTATCATGAACTGGGCATGTTGTTTATGTATTATCTTTTAAAAAGCAGGGGCGTTACCGTAATTTACCTCGGCGCAAATGTTCCCTTAAATGATGTGGAGTATGTGGTTAATTTAAAGAAACCTGACTATTTATATTCTCACCTTACATCCGTTGGCCACAACTTTAATTTTGATAAGTTTGTAACCAATATCACCAAAAAATTTCATGGCACGCCAATCATTATCTCTGGGATGCTTACCAATAATTACGAAAAGAAAATACCAGCACATATAAATTTTAAAAAGTCTTTTTCAGAGGTAATGGAATTTGTTTCTGCTTTATAGCTTTGCAGCTTATTAACAAACCGTTTAAATAAATATCAATAAAAATTAAACAGATATTGTTGTTTTAATTTGTTTATTGTTTAACTTTACAATGAAACATTTTAAACACAATAGTATGGGTACTGTAGATTTTAATCAATTGCTGGTAAATAACACAGAATTTTTAAAGCCCTTTGCAATAACCTTAACAAGGGACAATGAAATTGCAAAAGACCTTTTACAGGAGACGATGTACAGGGCACTTGCCAATAAAGAGAAGTATAATGTAGGCACCAATATTAAAGCTTGGCTTTATACCATTATGCGGAATATCTTTATTAATAATTATCGCCGCAAAGCAAAACAGAATACAATATTTGACAGCACGCCTAATGAGTTTTTATTAAACTATAACCAGGTTACAACAAGCAATGCCGCCGAAGGTGCGCTGAAAATGAAAGACATTCAATTTGCTGTGCATAACCTGCCAGCCATTTTCAGAAACCCTTTTATGTTATATTTTGAGGGATACAAATATCATGAAATTGCCGACTTGTTAAGCGAACCTTTAGGAACTATAAAAAGCAGGATACACTTTGCCCGTAAGCTTTTGAAAGAACAACTCACCAGATTTTAATAAAAAGTATGCCTCGTTTTAGTGTCCAAAAAACTAACTAAACCATAGTGAAAACCGTAATCATCATAGGAAGTGGTTTTGCCGGTTTGTCTGCTGCATGTTTTATGGCTAAGTCTGGTTGGCATGTTACCGTTCTTGAAAAACATTCTACTCCCGGTGGCCGTGCCAGGCAATTAAAAATTGACGGTTTTACATTTGACATGGGGCCAAGCTGGTATTGGATGCCTGATGTTTTTGAACGATTTTTTGCTTGCTTTGGAAAAAAAGTCTCCGATTATTATAAGC
This sequence comes from Ferruginibacter sp., assembly GCA_965249755.1. Classification (GTDB taxonomy): domain Bacteria; phylum Bacteroidota; class Bacteroidia; order Chitinophagales; family Chitinophagaceae; genus Ferruginibacter. The sequence continues at coordinate 2,946,717 of CBDFMT010000004.1, read as the reverse complement.
TCAAAAGGCTCGATCCTTCTTACAGGGTTTACTGGCCTGAACAGTGCACAGATATTTCCGCTGATTACGATTTTTTAAAATCAATGTTTGAATCTGTAGAACCTGGCAGCGGTAATATGCTCGATAAGTTTATGGAGGAAGCCCGGTTTAAGTATGAAGTTGGAATGAACAAGCTGGTATATAAACCCGGGCAATCTTTAACGGAATTTGCTGACCCAGACCTGATAAAAGGGGTTTTAAAACTGGATGTTTTTACATCCATGAGAAAACATGTAAGCAAGTTTTTTAAGAATAGGCAACTACAGCAACTAATGGAATTTCCCGTTCTATTTTTAGGGGCCATGCCCCAGGATACGCCAGCACTTTACAGCCTGATGAATTATGCAGATATAAAAAAAGGTACATGGTACCCCGAAGGCGGAATGCAAAAAATATCAGAAGGTATGTACCAACTTGCAAAAGAGTTAGGTGTTCAATTTTTATTTGAGCATAATGCCGTAAAAATTGAGGTGGAAGATGAGTTGGCAAAAAGTGTTGTTACTGCATCATCAGGTACTGACGGTATTGCAGCTAAAAAAACTTTTAATGCAGATGTAATAATAGCCAACGCAGATTACCATTTTGTTGAAACCCAATTATTACCACCGGCCTTTAGAAGTTATACAAATCAATATTGGGATAAAAGGATTATGGCCCCAAGCTGTTTATTGTATTATATTGGCATTAATAAAAAGTTGAGCGGTGCAATTCATCACTCTTTATTTTTTGATGTTGATTTTAATGTACATGGTAAAGAAATTTATACAAAACCACAATGGCCTTCTAAACCTTTATTTTATGTAAGTGTTACATCAGTAACGGATCATACGGTGGCACCACAAGGATGTGAAAACTTATTTTTTTTGATACCTGTTGCATCTGGTTTAGAAGGTGATACAGAAGAATTGAGGGACAAATATTTTGAAGCTATTCTTACGAGGTACGAGGAGCGGATAGGTGAAAAGGTTAAAGATGCCATAGTGTTTAAAAAGAGCTATTCAATCACCAATTTTATTGAAGATTATAATTCTTTTAAAGGCAATGCATACGGTTTGGCAAACACACTAATGCAGACTGCTGTTTTAAAACCATCCTGCAGAAGTAAGAAGGTAAAAAATTTATTTTATACAGGCCAGCTTACTGTTCCAGGGCCGGGTGTTCCGCCTTCTTTAATTAGTGGTGAGGTGGTTGCTAGAGAAATAATTAAGCACTTTAATTAAGTAAATAATAATACAAATTGAACAAGAAGGCATGATGAACCTTTTTCATGAACTAAGCCAGGAGTGCAGTAAAGCAACTACAGAAAAGTACAGCACATCCTTTACCAGTGCCATAAAATTATTGCACCCACATCTGCGTACTCCAATTTTTAATATTTATGGCTTTGTACGTTTTGCTGATGAGATAGTAGATACTTTTCATAGCCATGAGAAAGACATTTTACTGGCAGAATTTAAAAATGATACCTACACAGCTATCAACCGTAAAATAAGTTTAAACCCCATTTTACATAGTTTTCAAATTACCGTTAACCAGTTTGGTATTTCTCCTGATCTTATCAATGCATTTTTTAAGAGTATGGAAATGGACCTTAGTAAAGCTTCGTATGACCATTGTGGTTATAAAGAATATATTTATGGTAGTGCCGAAGTGGTTGGGTTGATGTGCCTTTTTATTTTTTGCGAAGGCGACCATAAAATGTACGACAGGTTAAAGCCTTCAGCACAACTGTTGGGTGCTGCATTTCAAAAAGTAAATTTTTTAAGGGATGTAAAAGCAGATTATGAAGGTTTAAGCCGTACTTATTTTCCTGGTGTTGATTTTAAAAATTTTACACCAAGCATGAAGGCAAGCATAGAAAAAGAGATTGCGGAAGATTTTAAAGGTGCTTATCATGGAATAGTGCAATTGCCGATTAAAGCAAGGTTTGGGGTGTACGTTGCTTACAAATATTATCTTTCCTTGTTTAAAAAAATAAAGAAAACTGCACCTGCAAATATTCTGGAGCACCGTATAAGAATACCTAATTATGGCAAAGTTTTAATCGTGGCCAAAGCAGGCGTACGTAGCCAGTTGAATATATTGTAAATCCCCCTGGTAAAGATTATGGATGTTATTTTGGTAGATGAGAATGATGTGCAAACAGGTACAATGGAAAAGATGGAAGTACATCAAAAAGCCATGCTCCACAGGGCTTTCAGCGTTTTTATTTTTAATACAAAGGGAGAAATGCTTTTACAAAAAAGGGCGGCCGGTAAATACCACAGCCCTTCGCTTTGGACAAATACCTGCTGCAGCCACCCTGCACCGGGTGAAGACACATTAACCGCTGCATTAAAAAGATTGAAAGAAGAAATGGGCTTTTGCACAACCCTTAAAAAAGCATTTAATTTTATTTACAAAACACCTTTTGATAACGGTTTAACAGAACATGAATTTGATCATGTTTTTGTAGGCGTTTACAATAACGATATTGTTCCTAACAAGGATGAAGTAAGCGATTACGTTTATCAAAGCCTTAGTGATATAGAAAAAGCACTACAGCAAAACCCTCAGCATTATACATCCTGGTTTAAGATTGCGTTTCCAAAAGTACAGGCATATCTTGCAGCTAAGCATTAACTTTGGATGATTACTACAGTTAAAAAAATATCCCCCGATGCACACAAAAAATGCAATTGTTATTGGCAGCGGTGTTGCAGGCATGGCAACTGCTATCCGCCTGGCAGTTAAAGGCTTCCAGGTAAGTGTATACGAAAAAAATAATCAGCCCGGCGGTAAGTTAACTGCCTTTGAAAAAGGTGGTTTTCATTTTGATGCCGGCCCTTCTTTGTTTACCCAACCTCAAAATATCCAAGAGCTTTTTGAATTATCAGGTGAAAACATGGCAGCGTATTTTACATATACCCCTGTAGATGTTGCCTGCAAATATTTTTACGAAAACGGCAAGATAGTTAACGCTTATACCAACCCGGATGAGTTCGCAAATGAATTACATCAACAATTAAATGAGCAACCTGGTAAGGTTAGAAGCTATTTAAAAAATTCGCAAAAGGCGTACGAAAATATTGGCACTTTGTTTCTTAACAATTCTTTACATAAACGTAAAACCTGGCTAAATAAAAGAATAGGAAAAGCTTTAAAAACAGTAAGGCCAGCTTACTTGTTTAGTACGCTCAACAAACATAACGAAAAGCATTTTGCTTCGCCTGAAGCTGTACAATTGTTTAACAGGTTTGCTACGTATAATGGAAGCAATCCGTATAAGGCGCCTGCAATGCTTAGTTTAATTCCCCATCTCGAACAGAATGAGGGAACCTACTATCCGAAAGGGGGCATGGTGAGTATTACCAATGCGCTGTATACATTAGCGGTAAAAAAAGGGGTAAAATTTTATTTTGATACGCCTGTGCAGCGTATTATACAGCATGAAAATATTGTTAAAGGAATTGTGGTAAATAATGAAAATATAATGGCCAATGTAGTAGTAAGCAATGCAGATGTTTTCTTCACCTACAAAAACTTGCTCGGTAATGTTAACAAAGCAAAACACGTTTTAAAGCAGGAAAGAAGCAGCAGTGCCGTTATATTTTATTGGGGTATTAACAGTAATTTTTCGCAAATGCAGTTACATAATATCTTTTTTAGCAAAGATTATAAAAGTGAATTTGAAGATATTTTTAATCGTAAAAAGCTAAACAGCGATCCTACAGTGTACGTAAATATCACCTCTAAAATGGAAGATGGCCAAAGTCCGAAGGGAAAGGAAAATTGGTTTGTAATGGTAAACGCACCGGCCAATAATGGCCAGGATTGGGAAAAGCAAAAGGCAATTTTAAAGCAAAGTATTATTAGTAAATTAAACCGCATTTTAGGCACTGACATAGAACCAATGATTGAAACCGAGCATACCCTTGACCCTGTATTAATTGAAGATCAAACAGCATCTTACATGGGCTCTTTGTATGGGTCAAGTTCTAACTCAAAATTGGCTGCATTTTTCAGGCATGCCAATTACAGCGGCACGGTAAAAAATCTTTATTTCTGTGGTGGCAGTGTGCATCCCGGTGGTGGCATTCCCTTATGTTTAAAAAGCGCAAAAATTGTCAGCGGGCTTGTTAATGCTCAGCATGAAAAACATGCTGTATAATTTGATAAATAATATCCTTTAAATCATTTACAACTTCATCTCATTACCTAATGCCCGCCAAATTTTCAAAGTACCAGGTATCAACATTTATAGCTATCCTGTTTCATTTTTTTGGGTTAACCGGCATTTTGTTTTGGAAGGCAAATTTCTTTATCCAATTAACCCCGCTTAATTTAATACTGATGTTTATTTTGCTGTTATGGACGCAGCAGGAAATCAATAGATACTTTTTACTTTTTGCACTTGGTGTTATACTAACTGGTTTTGTGGCAGAAGTAATAGGGGTTAATACAGGGTTGTTGTTTGGTGATTATACATATGGAAATATATTGGGTAAAAAATGGTTGCAGGTGCCTTTATTAATTGGCCTTAACTGGCTGATAATAATTTATTGCAGCGGTGTAACTGTACATACTTTCTTAATAAAAACGATTAAGGCAATTGCTGTAAAAGATAAGGAACCACCAATGGTGCTTAAAGCTGTTTCCGTTATTACGGATGGTGCGGTATTAGCGGTTTTATTTGATTGGCTGATGGAACCTGTTGCGGTTAAACTAGGTTTTTGGCACTGGAATGGCGATGGCACAATACCTTTTTATAACTACGTTTGCTGGTTTTTTATCAGTGTGGTTTTGCTGATTGCATTCCAGCTTAGCCCATTTAAAAAGGAAAACAAATTTGCAATAAATTTGTTGCTGATACAGGTAATGTTCTTTTTGTTGTTAAGGACGTTTCTAAATTAATTCCAAAAAAAAGTTTATGCATTGGTGGTTTTTTATAGCAATTATCCTTGCAACCTTTCTGGTTATGGAAGGCATTACCTGGCTTACGCATAAATATATTATGCATGGCTTTTTGTGGTACCTGCACGAAGACCACCATCAAAAAAAAGATGGGTTTTTTGAAAAGAATGATGCCTTTTTTTTAATTTTTGCAATACCAAGCTGGCTATGCACCATGTTGGGTTTGCAGCACGGCTACTATGGCATTGCGGCAATAGGCCTTGGTATTGCATTGTATGGCCTTGCATATTTTATTGTACATGATGTAATAATCCATCAGCGGTTTAAATGGTTTACAAGAAGCAACAGCCAGTACGTTAAAACAATAAGGTGGGCGCATAAAATGCATCACAAACATCTGAATAAAGAAGAAGGGGAAAGTTTTGGAATGCTGATGGTAGCTAAAAAATATTGGGATAAAATCCGCAGGGATAAAAACTTTCAGCAGCAAACAGCTTCAACCAATAATTGATAATAAGAAATAGCATTGATTTGTTCAGCCGCATAAAATGTAATGCGGTTTTTATTATAACGCTGTCATCTTGCAAAAAAAATTACCTGAATACGACTATATTATTTTAGGTGCCGGTTGTGCAGGGCTAAGCCTGTTGATGCGGATATTAAAGGAACCATTATTGGCTTCAAAGAAAATTTTACTCATAGATAAGGCACCTAAAGATACTAATGACCGCACCTGGTGTTTTTGGGAAAAGCAGCCTGGTTTTTTCGAAAATATCGTACACAAAAATTGGGCTGCATTAACTTTTGCTTCACCTCCATGGCAATGCCAATTAGATATCGCACCATATCAATATAAAATGATTCGTGGGTTGGATTTTTATAACCATTGTTTTAAAACTATAAAGCAACATAAAAATGCAGATTTGCTTTACGATGAGATCATTTCATTTTCAAAAGATCAGATAATATTAGCCAACACTACCATCTTTTGCGAAGGTGCAATTGTTTTTAATACCACTTACAAGCAAGTGCCCCAACAGCAACATAAACATTATCTGCTGCAACATTTTAAAGGCGTTGTTGTTGAAACGGGCCAGCCTTTTTTTAATGAGGCAATGGCCACATTGATGGACTTTAGGGTACCCCAAACACATGGTACTGCCTTTGTTTACGTAATGCCTATTTCTCCATTTAAGGCACTTGTGGAATATACATTATTTACAAAAGAGTTGCTTAAGCCACAGCAGTACGATGAGGCTTTACATGATTATATTGACCGCATTATTAAACTAAGCCAATATAATATTATAGAAGAAGAGTTTGGGGTGATACCAATGACGAATGCAAGCTTTAAGCAAATGCAAAACGGTGTTTATAATTTAGGTACTGCTAGCGGGCAAACAAAAGGTTCAACCGGTTATACGTTTCAATTTATTCAAAAACAAACCACTGCTGTTGTTGCAATGCTGGTACAGCAAGCAAACCCTCTTCTAAAACCTGGCCTGTTCCACAAACGATTTTCATTGTATGATAGCACACTATTGAATGTTTTAGTTAACCAACAAATGAATGGCGCCGACTTCTTCACGTTGCTTTATCAGCGCAATAAGGCATCGCTTATATTTAAGTTTTTAGACAATGAAACGTCTTTATCTGAAGAAATAAAATTAATGAACACCGTACCAAGATGGATGTTTGTGAAGGCAGCCTTACAAGAAATATTTACCTGATATCTTAGCTATTTTACGTTAGAAGAAACATGGGGTTCAAGTGGCGTAGCCTTTTCTTTCGTTTGATCTTTTTTATTGGCATACGAAGTAATGATTGATATAAACGAACCAACCAAAAAATTACCCAATATTGCTGTGGCCAATATCATCACCAACAACCTGCCGGGATGGGTTGTTTCTATAGTTGCCGGCGCATCTTTTATAACACTGTTGGGTGGCATGGAATGCAGCAATCCCGGGAAGGCAAACAGCATTGCAATCACAGCAAAAACAATGCATACTGCAATGCCTGCAAATGTTGTAAGTAGGCCTGCAATCATTACAGAAACTGCCCGCTTTTCCGTATAACGGTGAAATAGCAACCGATAACAATACAAAAAAATACCTGCCATAAAAAGCATGCAGCCAAGGTATAAAACATACAGGTTTTCGTAAGAGTGGTGGTAAAGAAAATAGATAACAGGAACAATGTAGAATAACGCAGCCCTTGTTCCATATAAAAAATATTCTTTTATATACTGTTTACTAAAAATTGGATTTTTCATTTCTTTTTCTAAGAAATAAAAGAAAAATTATGCCACTTATAATTTCGCTATAACTGAGGCCTGTATTAACATTGGCGTAACTGTTGCATGTTATTTTTGCCTCTTTACATGTCTATTGCACTCATTTAAAATTCAATAGCGGTAATGCTTCCCCATAGGGAAAGCGTACAAATTTCTACACAATACCAAATTTAAAATAGTAACAATAGGGTTTCCAATCTCGATAGAGCAAGCCATATTATTATTGCAGGCAAACAAATCCTTCCATACATTGTAATAATTTAAACCCCTTGTATGGAATTTGGAAAAATATCTGTAGACGAATTGAATAGTGTGGACTTTACTTTACCCGCTGACCCTGCTTTTAACAAAAAGGTTTTAAAGGGTAAACCTGTTAAAAATGCAAGGGTTTATATTGGGTGTGCAAAATGGGGCCGTACAGAATGGGTGGGCAAAATCTATCCTTTAAAAACAAAGGAGAAGGATTTTTTATCTCACTATGTGCAACATTACAACAGCATAGAATTAAATGCCACACACTATAAAATTTATGGTGCTCCCAATATTGAAAAATGGTCAGAGAATGCAAAAGGCAAAGATTTTTTGTTTTGCCCTAAAATGTACAAAGGCGTAACCCACTTTGGAAACCTTAAAGGGAAAGAAGCAATGACCACAGAATTTTTAAATGGTGTACTTGCGTTTGGTCAACACCTTGGCCCTGTTTTTATACAGGTAAGCGAATCTTTTTCACCAAAAAGAAAAGATGAACTGTTTGCTTATTTAGAAACTTTACCAACCGGGCTGCAGTTTTTTATGGAGGTACGCCACCCCGAGTGGTTCGCAAAAAAAGAAACTGCGGAAGCACTTTTTGAAAAGTTACGGGAGCTAAATATTGGTGCTGTAATTACGGATGCAAGCGGCCGACGGGATTGCAGCCATATGTACCTGCCTGTAGCAAAAACATTTATTCGTTATGTAGGCAATAGTCTGCATGATACTGATTATACAAGGATTGATGAATGGGTGGAAAGGATTAAATACTGGTTACAAAACGGACTTAAGGAACTGTACTTTTTTATGCATATGCATAATGAGGCAACATCACCTGAGTTAACGGTTTACCTGGTAGATAAGTTAAATAAAGAGTGTAACCTGCACTTGGAAAAACCTGCGTTCATTAATGCCCAAAAACAATTGTTTTGATCCTGATTTTTATTTCACCTGGTACATCTCTTCCCACCGGCTTGTGTAGCGTGGGCTTCTAAGTTCCTGGCGCATTTTCCAATCTTTGGTAGTACCGGCTGCAGCAAATTTTAAGATATCATCCCTCATAGAAAAATTCACATTGTCTATCATATCCATCAGCAGGCGTTTGTCATTTTGTTTTTCGGCAACAAATAAGCTGCCTTGTATAGTGGCATCCGGCACAAGGCCGCTTAACATTACACCAGCTTTTTTGTATAGCCTTCCGTGTTCGTATAATTTGTCTACAAGGTTTACCGCAGGCTTTATCAGTTCGCTTGTGCAGGAAGTTGCCACCGAAAAAGTATAATAGCTGCTAACAGTTGGGCCATGCCTGAAACGGGCATTATTATTTTGCTCCTTCGGTACAACAAACACACTAATAACGCTGGCAGCACTTTGTTGTCTTCTCAATTTTTCTGCTGCCCTCGAAGTGTAGGTGGCAACTGCTTCTTTAATAGATTTTATACATTTTACAGGGCTGCCAAACATCCGGGTGGTGGCAATCATTTTTTTTGACGTTAGCTGTTCGCCTATATCACTTACGGATTCTCCTTTTAGTTCTTTTAAAAGCCTTGCCCCAACCACGCCGCCCAGATTTTTATGTGCCCACTCCGCTGTCTTTTTTGTTAAGTCCAACGCTGTAAAAACTGCATTCATTTCTTTTAGTTTATCAGCGTATTGGCGGCCTATGCCCCATACTTCATTCACCGGCGTGTTCTGCAAGGCGGTGGTAATTTTTTCTTTTGTATCCAATACCACCACACACTGCGTGGCTATTTTATTTTTTTTTGCAAGATGATTGGCCACCTTGGATAATACTTTGGTGGGCGCAATGCCGATAGATACTTTAATGCCGGTCCACATTTCAACAGTTTCCCTTATCCTTAAACCAACTGCAGTTAAATCGCTTTCAGCAAATTCATCCAGGTTTAAAAATGCTTCATCTACAGAATACACTTCTACATTCTCTTTGCCAATCAGCATCCTAAGGGTTTCCATAACCCGCCAGCTAAGGTCGCCATACAAGTTATAGTTGGATGAAAAAGTGGCCACATCATGTTTTTCAATTAATGGCTTTGCTAAAAAATATGGGCCTGCCATGCCTACGCCCAAGGCCTTCGCTTCATCACTTCTGGATATAATGCACCCATCATTATTGCTCAATACCACAACAGGCTTATCATCCAGGTGAGGTTTAAACAACCTTTCGCAACTGCAGTAAAAACTATTACAATCTATAATTGCCTTCATGCTTTTTTTATTTTTATCTCCCCGAGCAATTCATGTTCTAATTGGCTTTTAGCCAAAAAAGAATTGCATAACGGCTGCATTATGCATCGCCATGGCTTAGGCTATAGAACGAATAATGCAGGTAACAACCCCCCATATTTTGAAGTCCATAAATTCACTCACATTAATGGTGGCAAGTTTTGTGGTTTCGGGTATCAGCCTTAAAGCATTAATTGTTTTTTCATAACGCCTTATCAGCATTTCCCCATCAATAACGGCAATTACAATTTTGCCATTTGCAGGCTTAATGCTGCGGTCCACAATAACAATATCACCATCAAAAATACCAGCGTTAATCATGCTGCTGCCGCTCACTTTCATAAAAAACGAAGCAGGTTTATTGCGGATAAGCTGTTCATTTAAATCAATGCCCCTCTCCATATAATCATCAGCGGCCGCACCAAAACCTGTTGCATTTGCGGTGTTTACATTGTGTTGGGTAAAGCGTTTGGTGCCGCTGTACGAGCTGCCAAAAAAGTTTTCCACTTCCATATAAATAGTTTGTTTGTTAGCTAAATTATTTAGTAAATTTATACTAAAATTATTCGTAAACAAATTTCTGTTTAATAAAATATTGATGAAAAATATAAACAGTATTCCCGGCTATAAAGTAAATGAGTACCTGCTGGTATTAAACCCCCACGAAGAATTAAGGAATAAAATAATGGCCATCAAAAACCAGTTTTACGTGTCTTATCAAAACGAAACTGCCCGGTATGGCAAGCCGCATATTACCCTTGCAAACTTTGTGCAGTACAGCATGCAGGAAGAAAAACTCATCAACCGCTTTCAAACTATTGCCATGGGCTTTTATCCTATAAAGGTGGAGTTAAAAAACTATGGCAGTTTTCCTTCGCATACTATTTATATTAACATCACCTCCAAAGTGCCCATTCAAAGTTTGGTAACGCAAATACGTTCACAGGCGCAAATGCTTATGAAACTGAGCAACGATAATAAGCCACATTTTATAATGGAACCCCACGTAACAATAGCCCGTAAGCTGGCACCATGGCAGTATGAAAAAAGTTGGCTGGAGTACAGTAACAAACAATTTACAGGCAGGTTTATTGCCGACGGAATGTTGTTATTAAAACGGCCACCCGGCGAAACAAAATACGAGGTTGTACAAAGGTTTGAATTTCAAAATTTGCCGGTAACAACAACACAAAGCACCCTGTTTGGATGAATACATATTGTCCGGGCAAAGGCAGCAATGTGGTGCATCGTTGCGTCGCACACTTGTACTTACCCGGCCTCAGGCAATTGTACAGTTCAGGTTATCCATCAACATTAGCTGTTGTAGCAAAGCCAGTAACTATTTCGATCATTCATTTAGAAAGGAAAAAATCATCAGCAAAATTTAAAGGCCATGCGCAAAGAACCATCATCAGCAGACAATAAATTAAAACCTGGCAAACTGCAACAGGACAGTGTTCCGGTAAAATCAATACAGGCTGTAAACACTAAAATAAAAGACGAAACTGAAAGCCCCGGCGAAAAACCCTTACCCGAAAAAGGCGATGGCAGTGGTTATTTTCATGGCCGTGGTGCACAGTTTAATACCAAAAATAAATTCATAAAAAACGAATCTACCAGGGAGCATATAGAAGGTATAGATGATTGGCAAGAAGGCAGCCTGCGTACACAATATATAGAACAGCAAAGCAAAACCATTGTAAATAAAATAGAGAGTAAAGATGTGGGCATGGGCTATAGCATGAACCCTTATGCAGGGTGCGAACACGGCTGTATTTACTGTTATGCCCGTAATGTGCATGAATACTGGGGCTATAGCGCAGGGCTTGATTTTGAACAAAAAATTATCATCAAAAAAAATGCACCGCAACTGCTGCGCAAATTTTTAATGCACCCTAAGTGGGATGCAACGCCTATTATGCTAAGCGGCAATACAGATTGCTATCAGCCTGCTGAACAAAAATACCGGCTCACAAGAGGGCTGCTTGAAGTGTGCAATGAATTCAATCAGCCGGTGGGCATCCTAACTAAAAACAGTTGGATTTTAAAAGATAAAGATGTGCTGCAGGAAATGGCAAAAAAAGGGATTGTATCTGCCATGGTAAGTATAACATCCTTTAACGAAGACCTGCGCCGTATAATGGAACCCCGTACAACAACGGCCAAACAAAAATTAAAAGTGATTAATGAACTCAGCAGCGCAGGTGTACGAATGGGCGTGATGATGGGGCCTATGATACCCGGTTTAAACGAACATGAAATGCAGCGCATCATGAAGGCTGCGGCAGATAATGGGGCAACCTTTACAGCCTATACTTTCATACGGCTTAATGGGGCTATTAAATTTTTATTTCACGATTGGTTGTATAAAAACTTTCCAAACCATGCAGATAAAGTGTGGCATTTGATAGAGCAAAGCCATGATGGAAAAGTAAACGACACCAGGTGGGGCGTACGTATGCGGGGCGAAGGCCATATTGCACAAATGGTGGCACAGCAATATAAAAAATATGGCAACCTGTATAACATGAACGCTGAGGAATGGAGCTTAAATACTTCCATTTTTAAAAGGCCAGGGCAACAAGGATCACTTTTTTAAAACACTTTTTATTGTATGCATTTAATTACCAGAAGTTATTTAACCGACATCATTTTTAAAAAAATTAGTTTAACCATCGACAAATACAGAGAGGGCAGGCAACACCAGTTTGATAATGAACCGTACCCGGGTGCCACAGATGAAGAAGTATTGGATTTTATAATTTCCATTCCATTTTTTGATGTAAGGCTTAAAGATTTTTTACTCGGCAACCTTACTGAAATCACCATTATTACAAGCCGTTCGTGGGAAAAGAAATTTACTAAAAATGTAAAACTATGGTCAAAAAGTTTTGAGTGGTTATATGGTGGCAATCATTTTCTACATCAGATAAGCAGCAAAGATGTTAAGTGCGACAAGTTCTTTTTAACCCTCCCTTATTAATTTTTACAATAAAAATATTGTTATGATATCTGTAACCGGCGAGTATTTAATCAATATTATTGAGCGGTATGTTAATACCACCATCAGCCTTCGGCGAAAAGGATGCAGCAATGCAGCGGTCAGTAATAACCCCAATGCTACCAATGAAGAGCTGGCTGATTTTATTTTATCCGTTCCTTACCTGGATGAAAAAATAAAAAACTTCATACTCGAGATAGCGGCAGAAAAAACAATAATCATCAGCCAGGCATGGGAGATTGCTTTTATGCTAAGGGTGGCCCGTTGGGCAGAAAATACCGAGTGGTTACAAGGAGCTTTCCGGCTTTCTATGGCTACTTATAATAACAATAAGAATGATCAGGAGTGTTTAACCTTACCTTATTAAATTATAGATTGTGGGCGACAGGATTACAGGAAAATTATCCATACTTGCGGATGCAGCAAAGTATGATGTAAGCTGCAGCAGTAGTGGCAGTGATAGAAAAAATACCAGTAAGGGGTTAGGCGATACCGGCAATGGTATTTGTCATGCTTATACAGAAGATGGGCGTTGTGTTTCCCTGCTAAAAATTTTATTTACCAATGTATGTATTTACGATTGCGCTTATTGCGTAAGTCGTAAAAGCAATGATATAAAACGTGCCGCCTTTACGGTACAAGAAGTGGTAGACCTTACCATAAATTTTTACAGGCGCAATTATATAGAAGGGCTGTTTTTAAGCTCTGGTATTTTTAAAAATGCAGACTATACTATGGAGCGTTTGGTGCAGGTGGCTAAAAAATTAAGGACAGAGCATAAATTTAACGGATACATCCATTTAAAAACAATACCCGGTGCCAGCGATGAATTGGTAAGGGAAGCAGGTTTGTGGGCCGACAGGTTAAGCATAAATGTAGAGATGCCTACAGAAAAAAGTCTGGCCCTTTTAGCACCTGATAAAAACCGGCAGGATATGCTCAGGCCCATGCAATACCTTAGCAATGCAATTATCGAAAACAGGGAAGAAAAAAAACTTTTTAGCACTGCACCAAAGTTTGCACCGGCAGGGCAAAGTACGCAAATGGTTATCGGTGCTACTCCCGAAACAGACCTGGAGATTTTGTATATGGCCAATGGTTTTTATAAAAAGTTTCACATGCGGCGGGTTTATTACTCAGGGTATGTGCCAATCAGTAATGATAACCGTTTGCCCGCCATAGGCACACCCGTGCCCATGATAAGGGAAAACCGTTTGTACCAGGCCGATTGGCTGATGCGGTTTTATGGTTTTAAAGTGCAGGAAATAGTAAACATAGATAACCCTTTGCTGGATACCGATATTGATCCAAAATTAAGTTGGGCCTTACGTAACATGCATTTATTTCCAATAGATATTAATAAGGCAGACTACCAATTAATTGCAAGGGTTCCAGGCATCGGCATGCAATCTGCCAAAAAAATCTGTGCCGCCAGAAAGTTTAAACAGCTCTCCATAACCCATTTGCAAAAACTTGGGATTGCCTGTAACAGGGCAAAATATTTTATACATACAGGTATATTTTTTGAAAAGAAAGATTGGCTTCCGGGCCAAATAAAAGCAATGATTTTAGCAGAAGCAAACAGCAAATACAAACCAAACTTTTCACCACAATTAAAAATGTTTTAAATGGTGATAATGGTTTATGATGGAAGTTTTGAAGGCTTGCTTACTACGGTATTTGAAGTATACGAATACAAGTTTGAGCAGCCTTTAATTTTCCGGCACCAGGCACCCGCAGGCAGCTTGTTTGGTAAACTGCATAACGTTGTTGCAAGCAATGATAAGAGCAGCAGGGTATACAAAAAGTTACAACAAAGCCTAAGCCCAAAAGCCGTAAAGCAGTTATACGATACTTATCTGTCGGAGTTAAAAGATATTGAGAATGTACTGTTACGGTACATCCAATCTGCCATTAGCTCCCGCCACGCAATTGAGAATGATTATACTAATCCGGATGTTTTAATGGTACAGCAAACCAGCAGAAAAGTACACCGGGAAAAGCACCGGATGGAGGCTTTTGTGCGGTTTCAATTAACTAAAGATGGTTTGTATTATTGCATCATCCAGCCGGATTATAATGTATTGCCGTTAATAAGCAAACACTTTAAAAACCGCTATGCAGATCAGCAATGGCTTATATATGATAGCCAAAGAAAGTACGGCTTGTATTATAATGGCGAAACGGTAGAAGAAGTACAAATAAATTTTAGTGATATTGTAAACAGCAACAGTGTTTTAAAAGAAATCAACGATGATAAAGAAGAGCTGTATCAAAAATTATGGCAACAATATTTTGTTAGCGTAAATATACCAGCAAGGCGAAACATGAAGCTGCACATACAACACATGCCCAGGCGCTATTGGAGGTATTTGACAGAAAAGCAGCAAAGTTTACCTAAAGGTTAATGCCGTTATTTCTTAATAACCATTCAATATTTTAATGTTATTTATGTACCCGACAGCTAAGCTTTGTGCCCCTTCATTGGCGTCGCACCCTTGTACTCTATATCTTTATTGAACCTTACCTAATTTACTCAGTAAGTGTGATTTGTTTTGTAAACTATTCTTGTAAGTCCAAAATGTAACTTTTGATTTAAAAGGATGAGTATACCGCAAAACTATTCAATGAATTGTGATATCAGGATATTAAACCTCAATGTGAGGAATAAGCAGTTTTATTCATTCGCAAACAACTTGGCTGTACCAGCAAGAAAAAGCAGGCAGTGAATTATTAGTAAGTCAGGCTTATTATTTTTGTTAATTCAGCCATGCAAAAAACGGTGTTGCCAAAAGAAGCCAAACATTTGGCGTGGCTTAATTTGGATACCGAAGAGGGGCTGGAATACTGGTTGGCCATGAATTTGGCGGGTGACTACGCAAGTGCCTGCCACCATACCATTCATGCAAAAATTGCCAAAGCCATTGGCGAACAACCGCTGGCGGTAGTAGAAAACCACCACAACTTTGCATGGAAAGAAATGTGGCAAGGCAAAGAAGTAATTGTACATCGCAAAGGTGCCACGCCTGCTGGCAAAGATGTGATGGGTATCATTCCCGGTAGCATGACGGCCCCCGGCTTTATTGTAAAAGGCAAGGGTGAAATGGCTGCTTTAAATTCTGCCAGCCATGGTGCCGGAAGAAAGATGAGCCGTACCAAAGCACTGGCAAATATCACCCATGAGGCTTTGAAAAAAGAACTGAAAGACCATGGTGTAAAATTGATTGGCGGTAGATTGGATGAAGCACCTTTTGCTTACAAAGACATTAATGAAGTGATGCAAAGCCAGACAACATTAGTGAATATATTGGGCAAATTTTATCCCGCCATTGTACAAATGGATGGAAACGATCCAAGAAAATTCAGGAAGCGAAAAGAGGAAGTGGTGGGTGAATAGAAATCCCTGTTGTTGAAAAGCAACAGGTTTTTTTATTCATTTTTATTCAACTGCCCTTCTATCATTTTTAGCTCGTCCACAATTTGCTGCAGGCGGTCGTTTTCCTTTCTTATATTTCTCTTGCCAAGATAAAAATAGGCATATACCATCCAACCGATATACAATGTAATAAAAATGGTTACGGTAATTACAGGCCTTCCAGTAAATATTTCTATCAGGTACATTGCCATGGCAACATTCAATAGAACGTAGTACAGCGGCATGTTCCATTTGTTTTGCCGCTTTCTTAAACTGTAATAAGATTCCCATTGCTGCAGGTGCGCCGCAGGGGTAACGGTATCATCTATATGCTTAATTTTTTTGTATGTAGCATACATAATGGCGGCTTGTATAAGGCATATTAAACAGATGAGTGCCATGCCGCCATATGTATACCAATGTGTAAAATTAAAGTTGCCGAAAATGCCAAGGCAGGCTATAAATACGGCTGTGCACAACAGTGTAACAGCACCAAATTTTTGTTGCTTTTCCATTTTCATTTTATTTGTAATTGATGATTTGCTGATAGCTACAGGCAATGCTTTTGCCTGCCTGCTTGCGGGCTGCTGCCATATATTTTTTAATGCATCAAAGTCTTCCATGACTGTTATAAATTTCGGTGAGTTGTTTTTTTATCCGATGGATTTTTACCCTTAAGTTGGCTTCTGTTATTGCAGTAATGTCTGCAATTTCATTGTAAGGCTTATCTCCCAAAACAAGGGTAATTATTAAGCGGTCTGTTTGTTGTAACTGGCTAATGCATTTATACAACAGTTGAACTTCCTGCTCTTTTGTGCTTACATCTTCGGGCAGCATTGCAAAACTGCTGTTCTCCACATCCATCACTTTTTCTTTCTTTTTGCGTAGATGGGTAAGGCAGGTGTTAACAGCAATCCTGTAAATCCAGGTGCCCCATTTTGCATCGCCCCTAAATTTTTGCATATTGTTCCAAACCGCTATAAACGTTTCCTGCAGCAGGTCTTGCGCCAGCACAACATCGCCGGTATAACCAAGGCAAAGCTTTTTTATGCCTTCATTATATTCATTGTACAGGTTCGTAAATTGTTGTTGCTGCTCCATGTTTTTTTACAAACTATTGGTTCAAATAACTGCTTGTCTTATTTTGGTATAAATGTTTTTTGTCCCGGCTTGGGTAATGCTATATGGCTTTGGTGGCGTCGCACACTTGTACTGCGTAACCTTACCGGACCAACAATTCAAGCCATCATTTTTCACCGTAAATTTCAATTGAAAATGCAATTATTGCAGAAACAAACTTATCTCATTATACAACCATTGTGGCTGGTCGTACATAATAAAATGTTTACTGTCTGCCACATGTATTATTGCAGAAGGCAGTAATTTAAATTGTGCACCAATCAGTTCATAACTTTTTTCTTTAGTAAAATAAATGCTGCCCAGCACCAGCACAGGCGATGTAATGCGTGCAATATCTTTTCGTAAATCTGTTGTGGCCAATTCAACAAGTGCAAGGCCAAGCGTTCGCTTATCACTATGGTACTGCCAGGTTGCAATCTGCCTTGCCCTTGCGGTATCTGCCACTTGCCATAAAAGTGCTTTAGTGGCCACGTCAACAAAGCCCGGGTCATCTTGCCTGTCAAAACCTTTAATAACCGCAACAGTATTCAATGCAGGCGATTTCTTCAATGAATCAGCATTTGCCGCAGGGTCGTTCAGTGCCGAATAAAATGGCATCCCATCTACACAAATTAATTTACCAAATAAACCGGGTGCTGCGCTGCTTATCCAAAGCCCCAAAAACGAGCCGAGGCTATGCCCGATAATAACGGGCTTGTTAAGGTGTTTGTCTTTGGTGTATTGTATAAGCTCATTTCTCACCGTCATCAAAATGGGCGAATCTATTGGTTGCGTGCCGGCAAAGCCTGCAATGGTTACTACGTGGCACTCAAACCTGTCTTGTAAATGGGCCACAGTTTCTTTCCATACATCGCCGCTGCAGCCAAAGCCAGGTATAAATAGTATGGGCTGCCCTTTACCTGTTACTGTTACAGTAAAGGCTTTAATGGGCTGCGCCGTTGCAGGGATAAATAACAACAAAAAAATAAAGGCGAATAGTAGTTTTTGCATAACCGTAGGTTTTAGTGTTTACAGTTATTGGATGCAGGGTTGTTTAGATTGTTACAGATAAGAAACAATTTTTTATAGGTTAATTTGTGCACCTGCATTTGCATACAATTGAAATGTAAGCGGGCGAAGCGTTAAAGCACCTTGCTCAAAAACATAATTGTTATTTTGATAATTGGCCCCGGTGTTTAAGGTAAACCTTGTCCTATAGCTGATGAAATAATTCAGGCTGCAATTCAGGTTTCCGATTCCATAAAATCCTTTTGCTTTGGATGCATCCTTGTAGCCAATATCTCCCTGAAGGTTGAAATCAATTGTAGTCCTTGTGTTAGGATAAATAGCGTGCTGATAAAATAAATTAATGCCACCGCTTTTGAAATCGCCGGTGCCCCCATTTTCATTCGTTATAATTCCATTGGTTAAAAATTTATTTTTTAAATCTGTAGATGAGTAGAACAGTTTTACAGATGCCCCATAATTATTTTGATGTGTAAGCGATGTGGGCATATACCTGGCTACACCTGTGGAAAGGATAAGCGTTTTAGCAACAGAGCGATATTCATTTTTATCGGTTCCATTACTTTCATAACGGTTACTGTTCCATCCTGTGATGGAAGGTGTAAAACGTACAAACTTTTCTGTTCCTGATAACCTGGGAGAATTAAATGCAAAAAATAAAATATCGTTAAGGTTGCTGAAATAAGCAATATCCGTTTTATTGATTAACCCTTTTTTCTGCAGATAAGCATCTACTGTTTCAAGTGTAAATTGTATGCGCCTTCTTGCATCCAATATCCGTGTATTATTTCCTTTGGTAATGCTTTGGCCAAGTTCTATCAGCTCATCGTTATTTAGCGGCCTTGATAAACTATTGGCAGCACTCAATGCCTTGTTAAGCCATAAAGCATTTTGCATGTCTGTTACATTCTCCAGCCTTCCTTTTCCTATGCCGGTATTGATAGAAACGGTATAGTTATCCTGGTTATATTGAACAGGTGCAGTTTGGTATCCCTGTGTACTTTTATTGCCATAGAAATTGCTGCTGATATCAACACCTAATTCTGTAAACTTTTGTGTAGAGAACCATTTATTTAAAGCGGAAACGTAAGGCGATGCAGAGAAACCTTTGTTCCTGGTTGTAGTATTCTGATCGGTTGATTTGAAAATATTGAAATAGGAAAACAATCCGGCCGAACTTGTAAATAAAATTTTGTCGGTACTTTTTAATGCATAATAAAAACCGCTGAAACTACCTGTAGAAGTAGTGGAAGTGCTTGTACCTGCAAGTGGTTTTGTTTCATAATACTGGCTTCCACCATTGATGCCAAGGCCAACAGCCTGAAAATTATCGATGCGGTATTTAAATTTTTGCAGTAAAGAATCCTTTTGGCCAAAAGCTGCAAGGGTACAAAAAATAGTCATCAGGGCTGATAGAATTTTTCTCATAATGGTAGTTTTAGTTTTTTCGAAAATAGTTATCGCTTACAATACTCCTTGTTAAACATTTTTATTTACTGTTAAATAAAGCAAAACATTTTATCTTCATCCTTATGAGAACAATTGGCTTAATTGGCGGACTTACCTGGCTATCCACTATGGATTATTATCGCTTGCTGAACCAGCTAACCAACGAAAAAATGGGTGGTGTAAGTTCATGCAGAATGCTGCTGTATTCGGTAGAGTTTGAAGAAATTAAAACCCTCACTTTCGAAGGCAATTGGGATGCTGTTGCCACCATCATTTGCAAGGCAGCGCAAACGCTTGAACAGGGTGGTGCCGATTGTATTTTAATTGCTGCCAATACCATGCATAACATTGCAGGCAAAGTGCAGGCCGCCGTGAGCATACCATTAATTCATATTGCAGAAGTAACGGCCAATGCCATTGCAAAACAGGGATTAAAAAAAGTTGCTTTGTTGGGTACAAAATATACCATGCTGTTCGATTTTTATAAGGACAAACTGAGTGTGCAACATATAGATACCATCATTCCAAATGAAGCTGATATAGAATATATCAACACCACTATTTATGATGAAATGGGCAAAGGTATTTTTCTGCCAGAAAGAAAAGAACGCTTTATACAAATAATAGAAAGCCTGCAGCAGCAGGGTGCAGAAGGTATCGTACTTGGCTGTACAGAAATACCCATTCTGATAAAACAAACGGATGTGGCCTTGCCGGTGTTTGATACTACCCTTATTCACGTAAAAGCCGCTATAGCCTTTGCTTTAGGGTAACAACTGTCTAATTTAAAATACGCAGGACCGTAAATATTATATAAAGTACTGTTTTTAGCCCTTGGGTAAATTTATTCTATTTTTACTAAAACCACACATTCAAAAACCTGCCGATGGAGGACATAAAAAAAGCTTTTGCTGATTATTGTAAAGAGGATATTAAGGCTATCGAACTAATACCACAAAGCGGTGGCGACAGGGTATACCATAGAATAAAAACGGCAACGGGTTCTTTCATCGCCACCCGTAATTACAACATAAAAGAGAATGAAGCTTTCATTTATTTTAGCCGCCAATTTAAAAAAGCCGGTTGCCCCGTTCCTGAAATACTGATGGTAAGTGAAGATAAAAAAATGTACCTGCAACAGGATGTTGGTACCGTTTCATTATTAAATATGCTGGAGCAGCATGGCCATAACGATTATGTATATAGCCTGTTTCAAAAAAGCCTCCTGGCATTGGCGCACCTGCAGGTAAATGGAAACAGAGGGCTTGATTATAATTATTGCATTACCAGTGAAATTTTTGGCAAGCAAGCCATCATCAGCGATTTGCTGTATTTTAAATACTATTTTTTAGATACCCTTAAGATTGCCTATGACAAAGAAAAGCTGGTATCAGAATTTGATGAACTAAGCACTTACCTGGCCAATGCAGATCATAAATATTTTATGTTCCGTGATTTTCAAAGCAGGAATATTATTGTAAATGATAATGCTGTTTTTTTTATAGATTATCAGGGTGGAATGAAGGGGGCTGTTCAGTATGATGTGGCATCGCTGCTGTGGCAGGCCAAAGCGGAGTTAAGCGATGAATGGAAAACAGGGCTGCTGTATTATTACATTACCTGCCTAGAAAATATTTTACAAGGCCCTGTTGATAAAGCACGTTTCGAAAGTGAGTATAACGGTTATGTGTTAATCCGTTTGGTACAGGTTTTAGGGGCTTATGGTTTCAGGGGTTTATTTGAGCGTAAGGCACATTTTTTAACAAGCATACCACTTGCCCTGCAAAACCTGCAGTGGTTTAACAACAATAAAAAAATTGGTGTTTCATTACCGGAATTTGAAAGGATACTTTCGCTGATTGTGGAAGAAGATATTGTAAAGAGATTTGAACCGGTAAGGGCAGGTGAAGAGAGCCCGCTGCTGGTTACCGTCAACAGTTTTTCTTTTATTAAAAGCGGCTACCCTAATGACAAAACGGCTAATGGAGGCGGCCACGTTTTTGATTGCCGTGGTATTTTAAACCCCGGAAGGATTGAAGAATTTAAAAAATTAACAGGCCGGGATAAACCCGTAAAAGATTACCTGGAACAAAAAACCCGTATGCCTGAATTTTTAAATAGTGTATACAATGTTGTAGATATTTCAGTTGAAGATTACATTACACGTGGCTTTGAAAGCCTGGCCATAAATTTTGGCTGCACCGGCGGACAACACCGCAGTGTATACGCTGCAGATGCAGTGGCAAGGCACTTGAGAAATAAGTATGGCGTTAAAATAAATTTGAACCATATGGAACAAAACATAGCCGAAGTAAAAGGATAACCAATGAAAGCAATGATATTTTCGGCCGGCCTTGGTACAAGGTTTAAACCCTGGACAGACAACCATCCAAAAGCACTCTCCCTCGTAAATGGCAAATCATTATTACAACGGAATATTGAATACCTGCAGCAGTTTAATGTAACAGATGTAGTGGTAAATGTGCACCATTTTGCCGGGCAGATAACGGATGCCATTAAAGCAAACAATGGCTGGGGCAGCAACATCATAATAAGTGATGAAACCGCTGAAGTGTTGGAAACCGGTGGCGGCCTGTTAAAAGCCAAAGAACTGCTGCAAGGCCCTGGCCCGTTTATTACGCTTAATGCGGATATTTTAACTGACCTCAATCTGAATAACCTGCTTGCATTTCACCAGCAAAAAAAAGGGCTGGTTTCTTTTGGGGTTACGGGCAGAAAGTCATCAAGGAATTTTTTGTTGGATGAAGATAACAGGCTGTGCGGATGGATGAACAGTGCAACTGGCGAAACACGGATTTCAATCGATAAGCCAAACCTAAAGCCTATGGCATACAGTTGTGTGGTAATTTTTGAGCAGGATATTTTTGGGCTTATACCACAGCGGGGCAAATTTTCGATAGTGGATACTTACCTCAGCCTTGCTGCGGCACATCCCATTTATGGGTACGATCATACCGGTGATAAACTGGCCGATGTGGGCAAACCAGAAAGTGTTGCCATTGCAGAAGCAATGTTTAAAGATTAAAAAACCGGCACAACAGTTACGATGTGCCGGTGCAATTATTGATGTTGGGCGGCTACTTCTTTTGCGTAAACAATTCTTTTTTATCCACTACTTTAACCTTGTCTTTTTCTTTCAGCGTTTTGCTTACAATATCATAGGGACCGGTAATTACTTCCTGTCCTTCTTTAAGCCCGCTGGTTATTTCCATGTAATTTATATCCTGTATGGCTGTTTTAACTTTTACTTTGGCCACCGTGTTGTCCTTGTTCAAAATAAAAACAACCACTTCAAGATCGTCGGCCGCAACGGTTGGCTCTGTACCTTCCACTACTTTTTTATCAGCCTTGGTGCTGTCAATTATTTCCCTTGTGGTAACTGCATTAATAGGTACACTTAAAACGTTCTTGTGTGTTTTGGTTTGTATATCCGCACTGGCACTCATTCCTGGCCTAAAGGGATAACTGCCTTTGCCCAACAGGTCGGTATAGCTTTCTTCCAGCAACCTGATGTACACTTTATAATTGGTTACATCAGTACTGGTATTTGCCAAAACACTTTGTGTGTTGGCGCCGTTATTACTTGCGGCAATCTGTGTAACAATCCCCCGGAATTTCCTGTCAGTATATGCATCTACTGTTACTATGGCGCTGTCGCCAAGGTGTACTTTGGGTACATCGCTTTCGCCAACATCCACCCTTATTTCAATTTTGCTCATGTCTGCAATACGTAACATTTCTGTACCCACATTAAAACTGTTACCGGCAACTTTTTCGCCTTTTTTTACACTTAATAAACTTACCACACCATCCATTGGCGCCACTATTTGTGTGCGGCCCAAATCTTTATTGGCTTTGGCCAGGTTGGCCTGTGCACTTTGTACAGCGGCTTGTCCGCCCACCACGCCTTGCTTTGCCGCATTAAAATTAGCTATGGCAGCCTTGTAACTGGCATCGGCAATATTAAATTCGTTGGCACTGATTACCTTATCATCAAAAAGTTTTTTTTGCATGCTAAAGGTTTTTTGCGACTGGTCCATTTGCGCCTTTAGTGCGTCTATGGCTGCCTGGGAGTTGGCAACCTGTGCCCGGCTTTGCGCTACCCCACTAGATGCCTGGTTGGCCTGTATGCTGTATATGTCTGCAAAAATGCGTGCAAGCAACTGGCCTTTTTTTACGGTATCCCCTTCGGCCACTGTAAGCTCGGTTATCTCGCCGCTGATATCCGGGCTAACCTTAACTTCAATTTCAGGATAAATTTTACCACTGGCATTTACAATTTCGGTAATTGTACGTTGCTGTACTTTTTCAGCCGTTACTTTGGTGCCTTCATCTTTGCCAAACACACCGGCAGCTTTCAATACAACAAGCAGCACAATTAATCCTATAGATCCAAAAAGTACCCATTTTGCAGTTTTGCTCATAATAATCAGTTTATCCTTTTTTGAAATGCTTTGTACTTTTTAAGTAAGCACAAAAGCGATGGCATTTATAATTTTAAACCCTGGCCCCTGTAAAATTCCAGCACTTTCATTTTAAAAACATAGTCGTACTGGTTTAACAAATTTTGTAGTTTTGCAGTTAATAAATTGTTTTGCTGCGTAATTAATTCAAAGGTACCCAGCATTCCCACTTCATATCTCTTTTGCGAAAAATCCAATGTACGTTGCGATGCTGCTACACTTTTTTTACTGGCCGTAAATTTTTCAAGTGCTACGGTGGCAGCATTATAAGCCTGGTAAATATTTTGTTTTATGTTTTGATTGTCTAAGTCCCTTTGCAGTTCTGCTGTTTTAATGTTGAGCTTGCTGCGCTGGTAACTGGTACGCAACTGGCCGCCACTAAAGATAGGCACATTCAAACTTAAGCCAATTTGCTGGCGAAAGTTGTTATCGATCTGTGTAAAGAAAGGCGTACCACGTTTACCGGCAATACTGTAGTTTGGCGAACTTACATTATACACCGTGCCACCAACAGTTACCTGCGAAAGCGTGGGCGAAAACGTACCATCCGGAAAGTAAACAGGGTTTTTGGTATTGATAAAATTACTGCTTAAGCCGCCAAACAATGACAGGGTTGGGTACATGGCGGCCCGGGCTGCCTGGGCAAATTTTAATGCAGCTTTTAAATTAAATTCATCCACCCTTTGCTGTGGTAAATTTTTAAGTGCAAGGGCATACACGGCATCTGGCTGAAGGTCGGCAATATTTTCAAGTGGTATCATTTCTACAGGTGGCACATCCAAATCAAAGGGTGCCGCTGCATCAATATTCATGTTGGATTTTAATACCAGAACAGCCTGCGTTATGTTGCCATTGGCAGTTATAAAGTTGGCACTGTCCAATGCAAACTGGGCTTCCAGTTGCGATGCGTTTAGTTCCGCAAGTGATCCAGCATCTACCAGTTTACGGGTATTCGCCAATTGTGCTGTTGTTTGTTTTAATTGTATTTGTGCAACATTGGCCTGCTCCCTTGCCAGCAATATTTGCAGGTAGTTATTGGCAACGGTTAAGGATAAATCATTTTTTAATTTTTCTGTTTGGGCTTTAGATGCCTCGTACTGCCATTGATTGGCCAGTATAGTATTGTGCTTGCTGAACCAGTTAAAAATATCAACACTGGTTTGCAGTTGAAGGCCTGCATTAAGATAGCTTTGGGTAATAAGTGCAAAAGAGGTAGGGTCTTGGTTGCGGCCATTGTTAAAACTTGTGCTGGCACTAAAACTTGCATTGGGGTATTGCCCCAGCTTGCTTTGTTTGTATTGCAGCCCGCTTATTTGTGCCTGCACATCGGCTTGCTTAATGGTAATATTATTGGCGACCGTATAATCTACAATTTTACGAAGGTCCCACTTTTCCTGTGCGGCGGCAGTATGGCAAAGGAAGGTAATGGCTATAAGTGTGTAACTGATGTAACGCATGGTTCAAAAATATAACATCCTTTGCTAAAGCGGTATGTGCAATTTTATAAACGGTAAAAAAAGTGCAGGGTAAGGGGAGGGCAAACTATGGCTTGTATTTTAAAGAAGATTGTAAAGCCAATTTGGTGTAAGGCATTTGGGTATTTTAATTTCATCTGCATTGCATTTACAAGCAATCGCTAATTTGATAAGGGTATTGCGGTTTAAAGATGCTGGTCTTTTGACTTAAACATTGTGGTTTGAGGAACGGCTACCAATTTTTTTTATAATATTATTCCCTACATTTTAAAATCATGCTCAAATTACCGGCTTTAACGTTGTTACTATTTTCGGCTAATTCTTTACCGATAAGTAACTCAAAACCAGTCTTGTATTTTTTTGAAAATACAGTAACCTGTTTAAATAACCCCTTTCCAATATTTTCCTCCGTAAGTATTAACGGAGATGTAAAGACGGATAAAAACCTACGGGGAAAAATTACCGTGATTGTCTTTTGGTTTGAGTCTTGCCCGCCATGCATCACAGAAATGAAAGCGTTGAAAAAGATAATGCTTTCATGCAGCACTAATGATCACTTTCAATTTTTTAGCTTTACACCCAATACCAAGGAAGAGGCCATTGAAAGTGCAAAAAAATATGCGCTTCCCTACACGATTTTTCCTGTAACCAAGGATGAATGTTACCGGTTAAACTGCAACGATGGTTTCCCGGTTATCATGATAACAGATGAAAATAATATTATCCGATATATAAAAGAAGGGGCATCTTTTTCTGAACAAACCGAATTGCAAGAAGCAGACAGCATTATCATCCCTAAAATCAATAAAATGTTATCTGCATTAAGTCCAATAAAAAAAAGTAAAAAATAGTATAGATTTACTGCCCTATTGAACGTAAATGATGCCTCTTAAATTAAAGTCCCATCTTTTCAAATCCCCTTTCAAGGTCTTTGATGATATACCCGGCATCTTCCAGCCCAACGTAAAGCCGCAGCATGCGGTGGGTGTTATTGGCAGCATCAAAACGCCGGGCTTCTATACCGGCACATTTTGGGATGATAAGGCTTTCATGCCCACCCCAGCTTACCGCCATAACAATATGCTGCAGGCTTTCGCAAAATTTTTCAACTGCCTGCAGGGTGTTGGCTTTGATGGTAAAAGTTAATAAACCACAGGCACCATCCATTTGTTTTTTTGCCAGTTCAAATTGGGGAAAGCTTTCATCAAAAGGAAAAATAACCGACTCTACCTTTGGGTGTTGCTTTAAAAAATGTACCACTTTTAAAGTGGTGTTACTGATGTGCTGTAACCTTATGGGCAAGGTGCGTAAACCCCTTAGCAAAAGCCACGCATTAAACGGGGCAATGCCACTGCCAATAGTCATAAACTCTGAATTAAAAATTTGTTCCATCATTTTGCGGCTGCCGGTTAGCACCCCTGCAACAGTATCGCTGTGGCCGCTTATATATTTTGTGGCAGATTGCAAAACAAGGTCTATCCCAAAATCAATGGGCCTTTGGTAAAGCGGGCTGCAATAGCTATTATCAATAATGGTAACAATATCTTCAGCCTTTGCCAGGGCAGCAACGGCGCTTAAATCCTGTAGCGCATAATCCCAACTGTTGGGGCTTTCCAGGTAAATAAGTGTGGTGTTGGGCAGTATTGCCCTTTCAAAATTAGCAATGTCACGGCCATCAATATATGTAACAGACACACCAAACCTGGGCAGGATTTTATTGAACATTTTTTGTGCCCAGGTATAAGGTTTATCAACGGAAACAATATGATCGCCTGCTTTTACATTGGCCAGCACCGAAGCAAAAATAGCAGCAGCACCACTGCCAAAAACAAGGCAGTCTTCAGCATTATCCAATGCCGCTAATTTTTTACGGAGTATATCAACAGTAGGGTTAATGCCACGGCTGTACAGGTAGGTAGAGTACTCATCTGCAAAGGCTTTTCTCAATTCATCTACCGTATTAAAAACAAAATTGCTGCTTTGCATAATGGGCGGCGTAACAGCATTATAGTAATTCTGCCTGTCTTCTGCAAGCTCATTGATGATGTAAGAAATATCCATGTCTTTAAATTTTAAGCACCGGTAATAAACCCGATATGGTTGCCAAAGGGATCTTGTACGATAGCAGTTTCTATAGTGCCGCCAACATTGGTAACAGGGCTTATAAGGCTGGCATTTAAATCCATTGCTTTTGCTACGGCTGTATTAATATCCTCAACATGCCAGTAGCAAACGGTATGGTTGCCTGCCGTTGCAGGTTCGGGGTCAAGCCCCAATTCAAAACCATTAATATCAAAGCCCACATAAAAGGGTTCATCAAAATAGGGTTGCGTGCCTGTAAGTTCGGCGTACCATGCTGTTGCTTTTTTCAGGTCATCTGTATGGTAAATAATAGTCCTTAATTTTTGGAGCATTTTAATTATTTTTTTTCAAGTGTGATAAAAAATAAATCAGCACAAACGCCGCTAATACTGCTAACCCGGTGAGTGCTGCTTTAGGATCTGCAATGGTAATACTGATGCCCACAAAAAGATAGGCAGCAATAAAAATAATGGGCAACAGCGGGTACAGTTTCATTTTATAAATGCCGGTACCATCCAGGTGTGTTGTTTTTTTGCGGAACCAAAAAATAGTGGCACTGCTTAACACCATTCCAAAGCAATCCAGAAAGATGGTGAAGTTTAAAATCTTTTCAAACTGCTGGCTAAAAAAAAGAATGACGATGCAGATAGCGGCGAACACCGTCAGCGAAAAAGTGAGCACTTGTGTCTTATCATTTTGTTTAGCAAAAATTTTAGGGAGGCCGCCATCATCGCCCATGGCAAACATTACCCTTGGGTTGCTTAACAATAAACCGTTTACATAAGCCATTACCCCTAAAAAAAGAAAAGCCGAAAAAATGGTAGCGCCCCTGCTGCCAAATATTTTATCTACCACTACATAAGCAATTTCCTTTTCGCCCTTCATTTGGTTAAAGCCGATAAGGTTATAATAACTAAGGTTTACAAGCAGGTATAAAACGATGATGATAATAATGCCAATAAAAATTCCCTGTGGGATGGTTTTGGCCGGTGCCGTTACCTCGTTACCAAAGTTGATTGTTTGCTGGTAACCGCCATAAGTAAATGAAACTGCAATAAGGCTTACACCAAGGCTTTTTATCCAGGTAAGGTAATTTACCGGGGCTGCTGCCTGCTGCAATACCGGGGTGTTTTCATGGGCATATTTATCTGGAAAAAAAAGTGCGGCTATCAAAACAAGTATCATACTTATCTTAATCAGCATTAAAATATTTTGTGTACGGGAGCTCATTTTTAAACCCATCAGGTTAATAAAATAAAACACAATAATGGCCACGCAGCTTACGAGTGCCTTATCAATATCCGTCCACGTGCCGGGAAAAAGTTTTAGCAAATAGCCGCTGCCAATAAGGGCTACACCACTTAAGCTGGCAGCATTGCTTACCAATATTAAACAGTTAATGGCAAATGCAACACTCGGGTGATATGCCTTTGCAAATACTTTATAATAACCACCGGTAACGGGGTAACGGCTGCCGATTTCAGCGTAGGTTAAAGCACCGCAAAGGGCAACAATGCCACCAATAAACCAGGCACTAAAATAAACAGATGGCGCAATGGCATCCTTGGCACTGGTGGCGGCCGACCTGAAAATACCCATGCCAATAACAAGCCCCACCACTATCATGGTGAATGAAAAAAGGTTTAATTTATTTTTTACCTGCATACTGAAAAGATACTGCAAGCAATCAATAAAAAAGACGGCCCTAAAAACTTTTACACAATAGGGCTTTAAAAAATCTTCAATACAGTATTGCTTTATTTTTGCTGTAATGTTTAAGCAACTAACAACGGCAATTATACTTACAGCTTTTGCAATGCAAAACTTTACCGGTGTTTTAATATGGGCAGATTACTATACCAACACCACCGCTTATGCAAAAAATTGCGTAAACAAAGCCACGCCGGTACTGCATTGTAACGGCAAATGCCAGGTGATGAAAAAAATGCAGGACCAACAAAAAAAAGAACAGGACAACAATACCCGAAGGCCAAATACCAAAACAGAAACGCTTTTTTTAAATAATGCTTTTGCTATACTTGATACCCCTTCACCCTACATTATACAGCAGCAAAAAAATGGTTACTACATCAATTGTAAGTCCACTGGTTTGCACCTTGATATTTTTCATCCGCCTCGGGTTTGATCAACAAGCATATTCCACATGCCAGTTATAGAGCGTTGTTTTTTGAGCGCTAACAACAGCCAATAAACTTTTTTGCAACAGCAGATCAGGAAGGTGCCTGCTATGCATTGTGCCATTGGCTTAACAAAGAAAGGGCCTGGTATCGTCAATCATTATTACTTACTTATCAAAACATTTTCATCATGAGAAAATATAGCATTGTGTTTTTTATCACCATACTTTTTACTGCTAAAAGCTTTGCCTGCGATATTTGTGGCTGCGGCGTAGGTAATTACTATCTTGGTTTATTACCACATTTTAAAAGTAGTTTTTTAGGGGTGCGCTATCAGTTCAGCAGCTTTCGCACAAATATAACCGGCGATGCAACGCAATACAGTAAAGACTTTTTTCAAACTACAGAAATATGGGGCGGTGTAAGCCTTGGCAGGCGCTGGCAGCTATTGGCCTTGCTTCCTTTTAATATTGTACATCAAAAATCGGATGATGGAACGCTTAACAGGAGCGGCTTTGGCGACATAGCCCTTATGGCCAACTACAAAGTTTTTGAACATGCATCTGTAACAGAAAGTAAGAAATTAATTACACAACAGGTGTGGCTGGGGGGTGGTATTAAACTTGCGACAGGAAAATTTAATGCAGATCAAACTGCCAGCGACCTTGCAGCAATTGCCAATACACAGGTGGGCAGTGGCAGCACCGATTTTATTTTAAACGCCATGTACAACATCGGCATCAGCAGGTTTGGTTTAAATAACAGCCTCAGCTACAAAATAAATACCACCAACAACAACCAGTATTTTTTTGGTAATAAATTTACGGCAAACAGCATTGCCTATTATACTTTTAAAAAAGCGGTAAACAGCATTACCCCTAACGCAGGTTTATTGTACAACCATAACGATGCAAACAAAGCACTTAATGAAAAAGTGGCGCAAACAGGCGGCTATCTTTTAACCACCATGGCAGGGGTTGAAGTTGGTTTTAAAAAGTTTACCATCGGCAGCAATGTTCAATTGCCCATTGCCCAAAACTTTGCCAGCGGGCAAACCAATACCAAAGTAAAAGGTATGCTGCACATCACTTTTGTTTTGTAAACCTTCTTTATAAAAATACCATCGGGCCGTTGCATTTGCAGCGGCTTAATTGTTTGTGCATGTTTTATTTTGGTTGATTAAAAACCAATCTCCCTACATTTGCAGCGGTTTTGGTTTCCGGTATAACAAACCGGGATTAAAAGGGAAGCCGGTGCAATTCCGGCGCTATCCCCGTAGCTGTAAAAAGCCCTTTGCTGCCTATTTTAAAAGAGGCTTGAAAGGAAAAATTGTTGAAGTGTCACCACTGTTCCAACCAATGCGGAATGGGAAGGTTTCAACAACGCTTTAAGCCAGAAGACCTGCCAGCAACCACATTTAATCATTCACGGCTTTCGGGTGAAAGGCATGGAGTGTAAAAGCTGCGAGGCATTTATATTCTGATCAGTGTTGTGTTCAACAACAGCACTGTCATTTTCCGGAGGCAACCACAAAAAATATTTTTCATACAATGAAGAAGCAATTTTTATTAGTGGCTGCTGTAATTACCAGTAGTTATCTGCAGGCACAGCAAGCATCTGCCACGCAACAAGACAGTATTAAAAGTTTAAACGATATTGTGGTTACGGCTGCAAGGTTCCCCATCAAGCAATCGCAAACAGGTAAAGTGGTAACGGTTATCGATCAGCAAACTTTGCAAAACAGCGGTGGTAAAACCATCAACGAATTACTCAATTATCAGGCAGGTATTTTTATATCCGGGGCAAACAATACACTT
This sequence comes from Ferruginibacter sp., assembly GCA_965249755.1. Taxonomy (GTDB): domain Bacteria; phylum Bacteroidota; class Bacteroidia; order Chitinophagales; family Chitinophagaceae; genus Ferruginibacter. The sequence continues at coordinate 2,914,990 of CBDFMT010000004.1, read as the reverse complement.
GGTACAAACCAGGATGTGTTTATGCGTGGGGCTTCCAGTGGCAATACCCTCATCTTACTGGATGGCATACCTGTAAACGACCCATCGCTTATCAATAACTCTTTTGATCTTAATAACATCAACATCAACCAAATTGAAAAGATAGAAATTTTAAAAGGTGCCCAAAGTACGTTATGGGGCAGCGATGCTGTGGCCGGGGTTATCAATATCATTACCAAAAAGGGTGGTAGCAAGGCTTTCAGCCCATCTGCAAATTTTTCCTATGGCAGCTACAACACTTACAAAGCAGGTGCAGGCATTAATGGAAAGCTGGATAAACTCACTTATAATATCAACTATAATTATACCCACAGCACAGGTTTTTCTTCTGCTTATGACAGCACGGGCACTGCAGGGTTTGATAAAGATGGGTTCAATCAAAATAACCTTCAGGCAAATATCGGGTACACTTTTAATCCTTCCTTTTCCATAGCTGCCACAAGCAATTACGGCAAATATAACAATGCATTGGACGCAGGTGCTTTTAAAGACGACAAAGACTACAAAGGAGCCAACACCAGTTTTATAAATTCACTGGCACTTAATTATACTTTCAAAACCGGGGCTGTTCATTTTACCAATACGCTTGTGCATACCAGCAGGGTGTTGCAAAACGATACCACAAGTGAAGCAGCTAACGGTGATTATTTTAGTGCAGTGTATAAAGGCAATTCTTTTGTGTCAGAGTTGTTTGGCAATTTTAAATTGGGCAAGCTTTTATCATTGGTTAGTGGTGTGCAGCACATCGCACAAAATTCTGATCAGCACAGCGAAGGCTACAGCCGGGATTATCAGTTTGGGTATTCATCTGCATTGGGTAAAGACAGTACTAAAACCAGCAATTATTCTGCTTACGCATCTGTACTATTGCTGAATGCAAACGGATTTAATGCGGAAGCAGGTATGCGGTATAACCATCACAGTATTTATGGCAACAACCAAACATTTTCTTTTAACCCATCTTATAACATCGATGAAAATACAAAGGTGTTTGTCAATATTTCGTCAGCATTTAAAGTGCCTTCTTTATACCAGTTGTACAGCGAATATGGCAACAAACAATTAAAGCCGGAGAAGAGCAGTAACTATGAATTTGGCCTGCAAACTTTTAATGATAATAAAAATAATTCTTTAAGGATTGTTGGTTTTAAAAGGGATGGCCGGGATGTAATTATTTTTGCCGACCTGGCAGTTGCACCCTACGGCAGGTACCTTAATAACGATAAGCAAAATGACTATGGTTTTGAAGTTGAAAGTATTACAGCCGTTGGCAAACTTGGCCGCTGGCAAAATAATTTTACTTATGCAGATGGGCAGGCGCAATTCAACGGACAGAAAACGAATAACCTTTACCGGAGGCCAAATTTTACTTTTAACAGTACCCTTACTTTACAGCCGGTTAAAGGGTTAGCAGTGATACCTTCGTTTCAATTTATTGGCAGCCGTTTAAAAGGTTTGTATGATGCAGGGCCTGCAGAAATGCCAAAATATTACACAATCAATTTTTATGCAGGCTATCATTTTACAAAAAAAGTTATGGCTTTCGCAGATTTTAAAAACATAACTAATCAGCAGTATTTTGAAGTGGCAGGCTATAACAGCAGGCGTTTTAATTATATGGCGGGGGTGTCTGTTTTATTTTAATCGCCTTTATAGTTAGCCAAGTAATTTTGTTTAAAAGATTTGCTATAAAATGTTTCAACTTTCAATTAAAATTGCATAGAAAAAAAATAAAAAAAAAGATCGTTCTTTCAATAAACAATTTTTGTTTTTCGTTGTATTGTTTTATACGATTGCTTCATTAGTATGCACGTCTTGGTTATGCAGTCTGAAAGTTTTTGTCCACTAAAAAAGTTTTTATGCAAATTCAACCCTTAGTTAATAATAAAGCCCCGTTGCTATGCTGGGATTTTTTTACCATTCAATATAATGCGCTGCTCAAAAATGCAGAGAAGCATTTTGAATCTGTTTGTGCCATAAAGCAAATTGCCAAAAATAATAAATGGACTACCCAACAAACCAATGAAGCCGTAAATAACATAAGCGAGTATGTAATTGTAATTACAGATGATGTACAAAAAATTGCTTTTACCGGAAAAGGTTTTGAAGAAATGACAGGCTATTCATTTGAAGAAGCTAAAGGAAGGAACCCCAAGTTTTTGCAAGGCCCGGGTACTAACAAACAAACCACTCAATTATTAAAACAAAAAATACAGCAAAACGAAACCGGTGAATTTGTGTTGGAAAACTACAGAAAAAATGGTGACCTGTACCTGTGTAAAATTGTCATCAAACCCATACTTAACACCAACAACAAACTGGTTAATTACATTGCCTACGAGCAGGAAATTGCTGCATAAATAACAGGCTTCTTTCACACCCGGTCCATCAACTTAAACATGCTTTTATTTATCTTTTAAATTAAGATAAAATATACCAGGCATTTTGTAAAAGTTGTATCCTGTACAGGCCGGTTTATTCTCCTTAATTTTGGCTTTTACATTTGAACTAACTGATGCTATGCTGCATAAACTGGTAGGGATTTTATTTTGCTGTTTTGTAAGCAATGCCCTTTTTGCCCAAAATAATTTTAATGGAAAAGTTATAAGCACCCAGGATAATGCCCCGTTGCCCGGGGTTACTGTACGGTTGCGTGGCTTGCCCGTTGCGGTAACAGGCCCGACAGGGCTATTCCATTTTGAAGATAGCGGCACTATAATCTCAGTATCTTTTTCACATAAAGGTTTCCAGGATTTTTTAACAACACTTCACCAATCTGTTACTGCAACAATACCGTTAACATATACAGCAACATTGTTACAGCCCGCTATAGTGAAAGCTTTCGAGAGAAATACGACCTTGCAAAATATCCCTGTTTCAGTAAGTGTAATTTCAAAAGCAAACCTTGAACGGTATGGTAACACTGGTATTTTACAGGCCATAAATACAGTGCCAGGTGTTAAGATGGACGAACGCAGCCCAGGCAGTTACCGGCTATCCATCAGGGGTAATTTGTTGCGTTCGCCGTTTGGTGTACGCAATGTAAAAGTGTACTGGAACGGTATACCGTTTACAGATGCCAATGGCAATACTTATCTTAATCAGTTAGGCTTTAGCAATGTGGGCAACATAGAAATTATTAAAGGCCCCGGCGGAAGTTTGTATGGCGCAGGCACCGGCGGGGTAGTGTTATTAAGCAGCCGTACTGCCGGTAAAAATGAAAAAAGCATAACCCTTAATGCGCTCGGCGGCAGTTGGGGCATGTATGAAACAAATGCCGGTTACCAAAAAAATACCGACAGTGCAGCAGCTACTTTTAACTATACCCACCAGCAAAGCGATGGGTGGCGTAAGCAAACAAACATGCGCAGGGATGTAGCCAATTACACTGCCTCGTATCTTATCAATAAAAAGGAAAGTATAAGCACCAACATTTTTTATAGTGATCTTTATTATCAAACACCTGGCGGCCTTACCGCCGCACAGGTAGCCGCTAACCCACGCCAGGCAAGGCCTGCAGCAGGTGCTTTCCCAAGCGCACAGGCGCAAAAGGCAGCGCTGTTTGTAAAAACTTTTTATGCAGGCTTTTCAAATACATACCATTTTAATACCGCATGGAGCAACACTACAAGTGTGTATACTTCCAACACAAGGTTTAAAAATCCCAGTATCTTAAACTACCAGCGAAAAACAGAACAAGGCATTGGTGGCCGCAGCAGTACGCAATACCATACCGGGCCGCTTACCTTTCTTTTTGGTGGCGAGTACCAATATTGTTTTACCAGCAGCAGGACGTTTGGCAATAAAGCGGGCATACCGGATACCCTGCAGTTTGATGATGAGATTGGTGCCACGCAATACAATGCTTTTGTGCAGACAGACATCAGCCTTGCTGAAGATTTTATCATTAACGCAGGCCTTAGTTATAATAATTATAATTACGGTTTTACAAGGCTTAACAAAAGGCCGGTATCAACAACCAACAAAACCTTTAACCCGGTTGTGGTACCAAGAATTTCTTTATTGAAAAAGATAGGTGTTGATTATAGTTTGTATAGCACCGTAAGCAAAGGCTACTCTCCGCCTACCATTGATGAAATTGTACCTTCTGCCGGTATTTTTAATGCTACGTTGGATGCAGAGAAGGCCATTAATTATGAAATAGGTGCACGGGGAGAAATGATTAAAAGCAAACTTTTTGCAGAGGCTTCGTACTACATTTTTTACCTCAGCAATACTATTGTTACCCGGCGTGATGCAAGCGGGGCAGACTACTTTGTGAACACCGGTAAGACAAAACAAAATGGTTTTGAGGCATCGGTAAATTATTATCCTGTACGGAACGTAACGGGTTTTTTACGGGAGTTTAAAATTTGGATAAACTATACCAGCATCAATGCAAAATTTAGAACGTACCAGCAAGGTGCAGTTGATTATAGCGGTAACAAACTTACAGGTACACCACCAAATGTTTTTGTTTGCGGGGCAGATGTCAATACCGGCATTAGTTTGTATGCCAACTTAACGTACAGCTATACTGATATGCTGCCGCTGAATGATGCCAATACTTTTTTTGCCACCCAATACAATTTACTTTTTGGGAGAATAGGATATAAAAAAGTGTTGAATAAAATAGTGGAAGCGGAACTGTATTTTTCTTTCGATCATTCCTTTAATACACCCTTCAGTTTAGGCAACGATTTAAATGCAGCAGGCAACAGGTTTTTTAACCCATCTGCGCCAGAAAATTATTATGGCGGCGTAAAGCTCAAATTCAAATTGCAATAATGCCATGCCTTTGGCCGATGATAATTACGCAAACCCATAAACCTGTGAACTTTTTTACAAACCGCTTTTTGAAAATGTATATTTGCAAAAATTTTCCAGGATGGACTTCAGGCAAATAGCAATTAAGGAAATACTCACCATCTCATTTACACTGTTTGCTGTAATTGATATGGTAGGCAATATCCCTGTGCTTGCCTCTTTGCGGATGAAAATGGGTGGCGAAATACGCTCCTCCCAAGCCACGATTGCCTCTGGTGCGTTAATGATTTTGTTCCTGTTTATTGGCAAACAATTTTTAGACCTGCTGGGGCTTGATGTACAATCTTTTGCTGTGGCAGGTAGCATTGTAATATTCATCATCGGCTTGGAAATGGTGCTGGGGCACGAATTTTTTAAATCAGACAACAATGCCAAAAGTGGCAGTGTGGTACCCATTGCATTTCCATTAATTGCCGGCTCCGGTACGTTAACAACCATCATGAGTTTGAAGGCCAATTATTACGATGCCAATATTTTCTTTGGCATATTGATAAACTGTGTTGTTATTTATGTTGTTTTAAAATCTTTAAAGTGGATAGAAAACTTTTTAGGCCCTAACGGCATGACGATCATCAGAAAATTTTTCGGTGTAATATTGCTGGCCATTGCAGTTAAAATATTTGGCAGCAACATCAGCCACTTTGGTAAATAAAAATGTAGTAACAGGCCCTGTAGTACAATGGATAGTATAAGAGTTTCCGAAGCTCCAGATCCAGGTTCGATTCCTGGCAAGGCCACATAAAGCGAAACTTTTACAAGTGGTTGAAAATGCAAGCAACACCACTACTGATAAATTGTCAATATAATTATCGAAAGCAAACCTACTTTTTAGCCCCTGCACAATTAACCCTCTTATAGCAGGTATTTAATACTAATACTGATTTACTTTTCAGGCCACTTTAATTATTGGCTGCCATTCCATACTTCGCTACATGCGCTGGCATTTGCTCATAAAAAATTTCATGGTTATACCGGGCATCCAATGCTTTAAAACGGGCAATGCTTTCGGGGGCAAACGGGTTGGCGCCTTCATTGTGCAGGTCTGTACCAAGTTGCGAAAGCTCTTCTAAATAATGTGCAAAATCCTGTGTGCCGGGGTACATATCGATGAAGGCAGCAGGCTCATCATGGGCATTCCAAAAAGTATGTATAACACCCCTTGGCCTGAAATGGTATCCGCCGGTTTTTATTTCCAGCACCTTATCCCCTTCCAGCACACACACTGTACCTTCTATTACCCTCATTATTTCATCAAGCTCATAATGAACATGCGGTGGTGGCCCCATCTGCCGTGGGGCAAGGTAATTTTCAATGCATGAAAACTGACCATAGGTTTGCGCATGGGCTATTTTTACGCCCACCTTCATACCCATCACATTCAAATATGGGTTGTTATACGCATTTTCCCCGGCAGGTGTGTACGCTGTTTTAAATTGGTGTGTGTCCATTATTTATTTTTTAAAATTGTTATCGTTGTTGAAGTTTAATTGCTGCAAAGCCAAAAAAAGTGCCCGTGTAATTTTCAATACCTGCTTTGCTGTCGCCATTACTAAATATACTTAATTAACCTTAGCCACAATGCGTTCGATAAAATGCCTCAGCCACAATGCAACCCAACCTTATTCGTACATTTATTTTCAAAAGGGGTTATCTATAATTTTATTGATGATTGTTTCATATTGATTTTTGCCTGGTAGTTAAGCTTTGTCGTAATAATTATACTTTAAGTAAACAAACCAAATCCATTCATTAAAACTACTTTTTTTAAAGGATATCTGTTTTTTCATTTATCAGGGTATCATTGCAGGAAAAGGATATCTAACTGTATAGGCGGATAAACGCAATTCCTCTTGTTGGCTTCATCAATAATTGCTGTTTTTTAGATTATTGCCTCACGCAAAATTTCAGCTCATCATAAGCGGCATTTATCCAGCCATTAAAATATACCTTCATTTTTTCTGCACCGGTGTAAAGAATATAAGCTGCATAAAAAAGCAATGCTGCATACACTATACAAATGAGCATGCAGGTTGATATTGAATAAAGCCGGTGGTTACGGCTTGTAGGTAAAGCGTCGGCGGTATCCATTATTGTAATTTTAAAATGAAATGATAATAAGATCAGTGGCATCACCATTAACCAAGTCTTCTCCAATAATTAAGTTGTTGGTCTTATTGCTTTTTCCCCATTCCTTCCAGCTCTTCTTTAGTTGCTAGTTTGGTGCCTTGTCCGCCGACAAAATACCATTTGCCTTTTTTCTTGATGTAGGTTTCACTTCGGATAACGGTGATTGACATATCGCCGCCGGGGGTTGTAAACACCACATCCAGTATACTATTTTTTACAGCAGCATCGCCGTTGTAAATCCTTAGTATGGATGTGCCCGGCCTTGGCGTAACCGATTTAAATGCGGCGGCCTTTTCTGCAAAGCCCTGCTTCCATTGCTCAAAACCGTAGCTGACCCTGCCTTCCGGGCCTACGGCTATGTAGTCATCATTTAAGTAAATGCTACTATCGTTTTTCATTTCTAATACCTCAATCGCTTTCCTGTCTGCTGTATAATTTGTAGTGTTGTATTTGCCTGTTGGCGGCACTTGTGCTTTAATGCCTGCTGATGCAAAAAGCATAGCAATGAAAATGGCCGGTATCATTTTGCAATGGTGTTGTTGTTGCATGTTGTTGTTTTATTTATTGTGAGGATTTATTTTTTTTGAAGATGATAATATCAAGGACTTTTTATTTTAGAATAGATGTGTGGCAATCCATTTGGCAAAACTTTGCCACCATGCCGAATGGCTGTTAGGGCCAACTATAAATGTGATGGCGATGATGGCCAAAAAAACAGCAATGGGAAATGCGGGCCTTTTGTTTACGATATCTGCTATCATCCAAACAATGGCAACAATGCCTATAACCCCAATCATGGCAGGTATTGCGGCCATTGGGGGCAAGCCACAAAAAACAATCAGAAAGCGCCCAAGCCCGGGGCCAACAATCATTAAACCTATACAGGCAAAAAAACGGAGATGAAAGGAAGTTTTCTTTTTGTAAAAGATGCCTAAACCGTAAAGAAGGCTGATGTAAAACATATCTGGAATGCCATTGGCCATGCCCGCCAAAGCTTCCACCTCACCACTGCTTTTAAAATTGCGAAAATAACTTGCCCTCGCCACCAGAAAAAAGGAGAGTACCAAAAAAGGAAAGATGAAGTAAGAAGCCCTGCCAACTATACGGTGCAACCGGTAGTTTTTCATCCGGATAAAAACGGGCTGTGCAATCAATATCAAAATCCAGGTAAGCATTATCGCCCCATGAAAATGATGGGCCCAGGTAAAGCCATTGAAATTGGGAAACGTAACCAGGTAAGTTTTGTAAAACCCGGCAAAACTGATGAACAGCAAAAAGATAAAAAAGCAAATCAGGCGGTTGGTTATTCCACTATTTTTTTTCGTTTTGTCTAATGGTAGTCCTGAAGTGATCATGGTATTTTTTGTGTTTTAAAGATTGTGTTAGTTTATAAAATGGTCATCAATGGTACATGTTGTACCTGGTAAATGGCTTTGTAAAGTCAGCATCATCCAATGTTAGCATTAATAGCAAAATGGCTTCCGGCGAGGTATAATAAAACTTATCCCTATTGACAAACAGTACTGTTTTGCCGGGCTATCAATTGCCAGGCGTCAAGGTATCTTCTGTAAATGTTGGTGTAAACATATTTGCCCATTGGCTTGCCATCAGGTGTGGTTACGCCAGCCCCGGGTACATCCTGGCCCATTACAATTGCAATGTCTTTGTTGATGGTTACTTTTTCAATAATGTGCTCAATATGTGGCGGGGCCATCTTCATCTCTGTGTTGTGTTTCTTCCACATTGTCAGCAGATCTATAAGCCCCCTGAAACCATGAATTTTAATGTTCGGGTTCATCACCACATAGTCGGGTGAAACTAACGTATACATGGCCAGGGTATCCTGTGTCTCCATGGCTATTCTGCCAAGTTCTTCTATTTTACGTATGGCCATTTCGTCGTTGTTGTTGCTATCAGTTTGCGCCTGGCTGCATGTTGCGATACCTGATAAGAGGATGGCGATAAAATACTTTTTCATTTTACTTATTTTAGTAAGGGTGATTTTGTGCAGTAAAATTCAACAAGCGTTGCGATGTTTTAAAGTAGTGTGGGGTAAGCAGCACCCTTTGTTATCGGGTGGCAATATTTGCAAGGTGATGGCGACAATGGCAGCATTATTTACCAGTCCCTCAAAAAAAAGGTTGCTCACCAATTGGTTTAGGCAATGGCGGCAGGTTTGGCTAATTTTAAAATACACAATCGCCTATGCGCCGGATATTTTTCTTCTTATCATTTTGTATAATGGGCATCGGCAGGTGCATAGCACAGGATACGCTGGTTTTAAACGGTCAGCCCAACTGGTCCCAATCTTTAGATATTGCCGGTAACTGTTTTATTTATGAAGAAACAAGCCATACCGCATTGTCTTACGAAGATGCCAAAAAGCAAACCTTCGTTCCCTATACAAAAGCATTGCGCAAACAAAGAATGTCTAACCGGCCGTTGATTGTGCAATGGAAAAAATTTATTATCCGCAATACATCTGCAACCGATACGGTAAACCTAAGCCTTAGTACGGTACACTATTTCACGAGGCTGTATGCAGGTGATCAACTGCTGGCAAAAAGCGGTGCTTACGAGCCCGGCGGCTTTCGCAAACCGGGCAGCAATGCAGCTTATGAAAGGGGCAGGCTTCCTGTTATAGTACCACCCAAAACCACAACCACTTATTGGTTGCGTACCGAAGACAGGCAGAACCAACTGATACCCCCCATAATATTTTTGGAAACAAAATTTACCAGCATCGCTGGTGAGGTGCAAAGCACCTTTGCCGCCAGGTATCTTTTTTTAGTGCTGGCAGCCATGGCCGGTTGTTTTCTGTTTATTGGCATTTTTGCGGCCTATAACTATTACCTGTACCGGCATACTTCATTTGCCTGGTATATCTGCTACACCATTGCGGCCTTCTTCTCTTGCCTGCATTGGATGGATATACGCCTGGGTATGGCCATGTTTCCTCCATGGCTGCACGATGTTATCTTCTCTGTTTTTGTTTATTTGATACCTGTGTTGTACAGTTTTTTTATTGGTGGCATGTTGCAGTTAAATATTCATTTTAAAAAAGGATGGTTGCTGATAAAAATACTTACGGCAATATGTATTGTGCAAATGCTGCTGGAGCTTACACAGGTACGGCTGGGCTGGTTTCCTTTTAACCCGGATTATTACGGAATAATCTTAACGCCTTTTGCCATTATACTGCTCAACGTTGTTTTGCTGACAGCCGCAATAAAAAGTAAAGATGCTATAAAATGGTTTTTAGTTACCGGCATTGTAAGCCTGCTGTTGTTATGGTGTTTGCCGCTGTTAAACCTTTATTCGCCGCCGGAGGATATGAATTATGAATGGTTCCTCATCATAAATTTTCCCATTGTATTTCTTATGCTTGGGCTTGTAATTGAAGCCATCTGTTTTTCATTTGCGCTAACCTATCGCAGCAAGCTGGTATTGCTCGAAAAAAATAAACTACAGGAAAATTACAGCCTGCAATTGCAAAGTGCCCTGCAACAAAGAACAACTGAGCTGCAGCAGCAAAGCCATTTGCTGCAAACACAACAACTAAAACAGATAGCAGCCGAGTTTGAAAATAAGATTGCCGAAACCGAAATGATTGCATTAAGGGCACAGATGAACCCACACTTTATTTTCAATTGCCTCAATTCGATCAAGTTGTATACATTGGAAAATGATGCACAAACGGCATCTGAATACCTCACTAAATTTTCTCAGCTTATCCGGCTGGTGTTAGAAAATTCACGGTCAGAAAAAGTAACCCTTCAAAAGGAACTTGAAACGCTAAAGCTATACATAGAGCTGGAAGCGATGCGCTTTAAAAATAAAGTAAACTATCAGATAAATGTGGTGCCGCATATAGATCAGCAATACATCGAAATACCACCATTGCTATTGCAGCCTTATGTTGAAAATGCAATTTGGCATGGCCTGATGCATAAGCAGGAAGGCGGCAATATTTCCATTGATATATACCAGCCATCCGAACATTTGTTGCATATTGAAATTAACGATGATGGCATTGGAAGGGAAATGGCCAAAAGGCATAAAAGCAAATCGGCTACCAGGCAAAAATCATTTGGGTTAAAGATGACCTCAGAAAGGCTGGACGCCATTAACCATATTTATCAAACCAAAACCGAAGTAAAAATTGTTGATTTGGTTGATGCAGACAACAATGCTGCTGGCACCAAAGTAATTATTGAAATACCATTATAAAAAAATACATGCTTAAAGCTGTTATTATAGATGATGAACCAGATTGCGTAAAGCTGCTGGCTTTGCAGATAAAAATGTATTGCCCGCAGGTGCAGGTTATGGCCGGGTGCACCTCAAGCGAAGATGGCTTATTGAAGATTAACGAACTGATGCCTGATATTGTTTTTTTAGATATCGAAATGCCGGTGATGAATGGCTTTCAATTGCTTGAAAAGATACCCGTCATAAATTTTAGCCTGGTGTTTGTAACGGCATACTACCAGTTTGCTGTTAAAGCATTTCGCTTTAATGCGCTGGATTATTTATTGAAACCTATCGATGGTAAAGACCTGAAAGCCGCTGTGGACAAAGCCTTACAACAAAAGCCGGATGTACAGCAACTGCACGCAATGAAACAGCAAATGGGCGCTGGCGAAAAATACCATCCTGATAAAATAGCCTTGCCTTACCAAAACGGGGTAACATTTGTGGAGATAAAAAATGTGCTGTACTGTGAAGCAGATAATAATTACACCCGCTTTTATACAGATGGCGGCCAGCAATATTTGGTATGCAAAACCCTCGGCGACATACAAGAAGTTTTAGAAGAACGTAATTTTTTAAGGGTGCACCGGCAGTATTTGGTAAACCTGGACCACATCAAAAAATATGTAAGGGGCGATGGTAATTATCTCATAATGGATAACGGTACAAGCATACCGGTGGCCAGAAATAAGAAAGAAAAACTGGTTGAAAAGTTTGGCTGGTTGTAGTGCCTTAAAATAAAAATACCTGCCAATAATTATCTCGTCAAAATAAAATATCGAATAATTACTATAAGAAAGAAGTAAATAGATGCCCATCTTTACTTTTCAGAATGTACAATTTTTAGAAAGCACCCCCAAAGGAACATACATCCATTCCAATTTTTTGGACAAGGTATGTAGTGACCGTGCAGGAAAAATGCTGTCTTTTTTTTGGATAATTTTTCTTAAAAAAAATAAAAATTGTAAAAAATTATTACACACATCATAAAAATGCCCGATTTGCGTTGTAGGCGTAATTCAGGTTACACATCCAATATCCAAGCAAAATCCAAACAAAATGTCTGCTAAAAAATTTAATGGTCCCCCGGCTCCTTTTTCGATAGCCATGATGCTATCAAAAAATTTCAGTTTCCTTCTGTTTAAAAAAACGGGGCATTTACTCAAGACTAATGTTGTCTTCGAAATCAAAAAAAACTATTTGATTGGCTTTGCTGTTGTTTTAATGTTATTTTCTGGAACAGGGTCGTTAGCCCAATGCACGCCCCCAAACATTAATATAAATAGTGTTCCCACCGTGGTAGGCACTGCAGGTGCAGTAGGTGCAAAATACCGCCGCACCAATGTTATCCCAGGTGTGGATATTGAGATGCAAATCGTTTCTTTAAACAATGGTGCCACCCTTGTTACAGAAGATGATGCAGTAGGTACGCCCCCTGCAAATCCTGCTTCAGGTTATTACGAGCCATGGCAGCCGGTTATAAGGCCCAATGGTGCTACAGGTGATGTAAGTATTACATGGAAAATCAGTTTTTTTGTAAATGGGTCTGGGTTTGTTACACCCTATCGTTTTAATTGTTTGTCAATCCTGGCTTTGGATGTGGATGGCGATGGTGCTAATATTAAGGAATACGTAGAGGCCACAAATCCATACAGCTACGGTGGGCAGTCTGCTACCAATTTCCTTACTTATTCGCAAACGGCAACTACTTTAAGGGCACAGGCTACTACCAATGCAGTCATTACCAATATAGACTCCACTCAACGCCAGGCAGAAGTACAATTCAACTTTGTAAATATTAGCAGTTTTACTTACACTACTGGTGCTAATAAAACAACGGCAACCAGTACAGATAGGCAATATTCACTCCTCTTCAGGGGCACGCCCAATTTTACCACACCTTTCAAGCGGTATTTTAATACAGATAATGATGGTTCTAACAGTATCAATGAATCCAATGATGCAGATGATGATAATGACGGCATACCTGATGTAGCAGAATATCCGGCTGCTTACCCTGATCCCTTCGCCGATGCAGATGGGGACGGTTTGCCAAATTATATGGACCCTACACCCGGTGGCGCTGTGCCCGCATTTGCTGATGCCAATGGAGATGGGATCAGCGACAAATATGATATAGATATGGATGGGTTGGTAAACTCTATTGACCTGGATAGTGATAACGACGGCATCCCAGACCTTGTAGAAGCAGGTGGTATCGATACCAATGGTGATGGAATAGTAGATAATCTTACGGACGCAGACAACGATGGTTTGGCTGATATTTATGATACCACACAAGGCGGCGTAAATATCAGAAATTCGGATACAGATGGCGATGGCATACCAAATGCCAGGGATTTAGATAGTGACAATGATGGCATACCAGATGTGGTGGAAGCGGGATTTACAGATGTAAATAATGATGGAAAAATAGATGCAAATACAGATGTTGATGGTGATGGGCTTGCAGATGTAATAGATGGCGACGTAGGTAACGATGGTGCGATTGAAAATACATCTGTTGCTATACTAATTACCAGCGCAGTGGGCGGCACCGCAGGCCAGCCTGCCAGTTACCCCCGTGCCAATGCAGATGCTAATGGTTTGCCAAATGGATATGATTTAGATAGTGATGGTGATGGTATATTGGATTCAAGGGAAGCCGGCATAACCCAGGACACCAATAATGACGGAGTGGTAAAAGCTGGTGATACGGGATATACAGACAGCAATGGTGATGGCTGGAGCGATCAGGTGGATGCTTTGGCTTCATTAACACCCACAAATACAGATGGGGATGCTAAACCAGATTACCAGGATATAGACTCCGATAATGATGGTATAGCAGATATTATTGAAGGGCAGACAACAGCCGCTTATACTGCACCTGGTGGTACGGATACGGATGGTGATGGCATAGATAATGCCTATGATAACAATACAGCGGCTTTTGGTGGCAACGCAAACAACGGGTTAACCCCGGTAAATACAGATGGTACAGATAACGTTGATTATCGTGACCTTGATAGTGACAATGACGGAAAGCCTGACAGGCTCGAAGGGTGGGATACCAACGGCAACGCCGTTATAGACGGGGCTGAAAAAGTATATGTGGGAGCTACCGATACAGATGGGGATGGGTTGCTGGATGAGTATGATGTAATAAATGGAGTAGCTACAGCAAACAATGTAACTAACGGCAACACCCCGTCATCTTTTCCAGACATAAACAACCCGGGCGGCGACAGGGACTGGCGGCAGTTTGCAACCTGTACCAGCTCACTTACCAATACTTCTTTTGAACTTCCGGTCCTAAGTGGTAACGGTAACCACATATTTGGTGCAGGGGTACCCATAGCGGGATGGCGTGTTGGTGGCAATGCTGCATTCAACATGATTATTCCAGGCGGCTCTTACAATGGAGGTCCCGATAATGCCCAATCAGGTACACAGTATATGGACATTGCAAGCTCAGCAGGCATTTTTACGCAGATATTTGATTTAACATGCCCATCCAGCTTAACTTTCAGCGGTTATTTTTCCAGCAGGGAATCCAGCGGCAGCTATATAAACTGGACAGCAAAAATAGAAATATTAACCATTAGCGGAACTGTGGTAGCCACATCTTCTACCCGCAATTTTACTAATGCAGATGGAGATGGTGGTACAGATGCCGTATGGTACCTGTTGGGTGGTGCAAGCAGTGGTAACTTACCGGCAGGCAGGTATATTTATAAAGTAACCATGGGCGATTATGGCAACTTTGACAATGCCGGCCTTTGTGTTTCTGGGTGCTATAAATACCCTGATACTGATGGGGATTTAATTGGTAACGTTAATGATATTGACAGTGATAATGATGGTATTCCAGACCTTATAGAAAATGGCGGTTTTGATGCATACGGTGATGTTGACAATGATGGTATCCCCAATTATACAGACACAACGCCAGGTGCCGGTGTACCCGCTTTTGTTGATGCTAATGGTGATGGTATTAACGACGCTTATGATTATGATAAGGATGGTATTATCAATTCAGAAGACCTGGATAGTGACAACGATGGCATACCTGATATTGTAGAAGCAGGTGGTATAGATACCAATGGTGATGGCAGGGTGGATGGTGTGTTTACAGATACGGATGGTGATGGCTTATCTAACATTTACGATACAGACAACGGCGGTGTAAACATAGCCAACCTGGATACAGATGGCGATGGCATCGCTAACTTTAAAGATCTGGATAGTGATGGCGATGGCATACCCGATGTGGTGGAAGCAGGCGGTACCGATGCCAATAACGATGGCAAGCTGGATGGTTTTACAGATACCGATAATGATGGTTTGGCAGATATAGTAGACGGAGATGTAGGCAACGACGGTACACCAGAAAACACCGCCGGTGCATTAATTATTACCAGTGCAGTTGGCGGCACGCCCGGCCGTCCGGCAAGTTACCCCCGTGCCAATGCAGATGGGAACGGTTTACCAAACCCTTACGATCTGGATAGTGATGGCGATGGTATCACGGATGCAACTGAATCTAATCTTGGTTTTGATACCAATGGTGATGGTGTGATTAAAACCGGTGATACTGGTTTTACAGATTCAAATGGCGATGGATGGAGCGACCAGATAGCTGCTTTTACTTCTTTACCGTTGTTAAATACAGACAATGCAGGTAACCCTAACTACTTGGATATCGATAGTGATAATGATGGTATTCCGGATAATATTGAGGCGCAAACAACTGCGGCATACACAGCACCAAGCGGTACCGATACTGACGGAGATGGCATTGATAATGCTTATGATAACGTAACCGGTACTTATGGCGGTAATGCTAATAATGGCGTTCAGGCTACAGATACTGATGGCGACAGGGTACCCGATTACCAGGATATCGATAGTGATAATGATGGGAAGTCAGATGCTTTGGAAGGATGGGATACCAATGGAAATGGTAAAATTGATGGAGCTGAAAAATCATTTAGTGCAGCAGATGCGGATGGTGATGGTTTATCTGATGGGTATGATGCGGTAAGTGGCGTAACAACTGCTAATAACGTAACCAATAATACCACACCAGTATCGTACCCGGATATAAATAACCCCGGCGGTAATAGGGATTGGAGGCAAGCATTGGATACAGATAAAGATGGGATACCAGATACAACGGACGCTGATGATGACAACGACGGTATTCCTGATATTGTTGAATGCCCTGTAAACAATACAAAAGTTTTCCAAAACGGATGGTTTGAATTGCCTGTAATTGCAGCAACCAGTTTTCAAATTACAACAACGGTACCGGGATGGAACACAACTGCAAGTGACAACAGTCAGGAAATTTGGAGCACAGGTTACAACGGTGTGCCATCGGCCCAAGGCAATCAATTTGCAGAAATTAATGCCAATCAGGTAGCCACGTTATACCAAAATTTTAGTTTAAACGGTACCGGTGCAACTGTGTATTGGTCGGTAAAACATAGGGGCCGCTTAGGGGTAGATGTGGCAACAGTCAAATTCGCAAACTCTTTAGCGGCAATAACTGGTGCCCCTGTTACAACTACAATGACGGATGGTACAGGTGCATGGGGTACTTACAGTGGTTCCTTTTCTGTGGCATTTGGCGTTACGGATTTATATTTTGCCTTAAACTCGGTTAGTTCCACAGGAGGTGCAAGCGTAGGTAATTTTATTGATGATGTTCAGATAATGATCGTTAATCAGCCTTGTGATAATGATGGTGACGGGATACCCAATTCACTGGATTTAGACAGCGATAACGACGGCATACCCGATATCGTGGAAGCAGGCGGCATAGACACCGACGGCAACGGAACGGCAGATGGTTTTGCAGACAGCGATGGAGATGGTTTGGCCAATACCTATGATGCATCCACAGGTGGTGTAAACATTGCTAACCTCGATACGGATGGCGATGGTATCGCCAACAGCCAGGATTTAGATAGTGATGGCGATGGCATACCCGATGTGGTGGAAGCAGGCGGTACCGATGCCAATAACGATGGCAAGCTGGATGGTTTTACAGATACCGATAATGATGGTTTGGCAGATATAGTAGACGGAGATGTAGGCAACGACGGTACATCAGAAAATACCGCCGGGGCATTAATTATTACCAGTGCAGTTGGCGGCACACCCGGCCGTCCGGCAAGTTACCCAAGGGCTAACCAGGATGGTACAGGTTTACCAAACCCTTACGATCTGGATAGTGATGGCGATGGTATTTTAGACAGCCGTGAAGCCGGTATAACCCAGGACACCAATAATGATGGTGTGGTAAATTCAAGTGATGCCGGATTTACAGATACCAATGCAGATGGCTGGAGCGATCAGGTGGATGCTTTGGCTTCCTTAACCCCAACAAATACAGATGGGGATGTAAAGCCAGACTACTTGGATATAGACGCAGACAATGACGGTATCCCAGATAATATAGAAGCACAAACCACCGCAGGATATATTGCACCAAGCGGTACCGATACCGATGGTGATGGCATAGATAACGCCTATGATAATAACACATCCGTTTACGGCGGCAATGCAAACAACGGCCTTACACCCGTAAATACAGATGGAACTGATAACGTGGATTATCTTGATGCAGACAGTGACAATGATGGAAAGCCCGACAGGCTTGAAGGCTGGGATACCAATGGCAATGGCATTATAGACGGGGCTGAAAAAGCATACGTTGGAACAACCGATACCGATGGCGACGGACTATTGAATGAATATGATGCCATTAGTGGCGTAACTACAGCAAACAACGTAACCAATGGCACCACACCTGCGTCTTATCCTGACGTAAACAACCCGGGTGGCGACAGGGACTGGAGACAGGCCAATGATAAAGATAAAGATGGTGTAGCCGACGTTACCGATCTGGATGATGACAATGACGGTATCCCTGATTTAGTGGAAAATGGCGGCTTTAACCCATTTGGCGATACGGATGCAGACGGCATTCCAAATTACCTCGATGCAACCCCCGGTGCAGGGCAACCAGCATTCACCGATGCCAACGGCGATGGCATAAATGACTATTACGATACCGATAAAGACGGTGTGCTGAACAGCTTTGACCTGGACAGTGATAACGACGGCATACCCGATATCGTGGAAGCAGGCGGCATAGATACCGACGGCAACGGAACGGCAGATGGTTTTGCAGACAGCGATGGAGATGGTTTGGCCAACACGTATGATGCATCCACGGGTGGTGTAAACATAGCCAACCTGGATACAGACGGCGATGGTATCGCTAACAGCCAGGATATAGACAGTGACGGTGATGGCATACCCGATGTGGTGGAAGCAGGCGGTACAGATGCCAATAACGATGGCAAACTGGATGGTTTTACAGATACCGATAATGATGGTTTGGCAGATACCGTAGATGGCGACGTAGGCAACGACGGTACATCAGAAAATACCGCCGGGGCATTAATTATTACCAGTGCAGTTGGGGGCACGCCCGGCCGTCCGGCAAGTTACCCAAGGGCTAACCAGGATGGTACAGGTTTACCAAACCCTTACGATCTGGATAGTGATGGCGATGGTATTTTAGATGTAAGGGAAGCAGGCTTTACTGATACCAATAATGATGGTATTGCTGATGGAACTTTAGGCAGTGATGGATGGAGTGATACCATTGACGCACTTGCAACCTTAAACTTAACCAATACTGATGGAAGGGGCAAACCCAATTATCTTGATATTGATAGCGATGATGATGGCGTTGTGGATAATATAGAAGGGCAAACAACTGCGGGTTATATTGCCCCAACCGGTACCGATTCCGATGGCGATGGTATTGATAATGCTTACGATAATAACAATGCCGCATTTGGTGGCAACGCAAACAACGGTGTTACCCCAACCAACTCTGATGGTATCGACCTGCCGGATTATTTAGACCTGGATAGTGATAATGATGGCTACCCAGATTCTTTTGAAGGACATGACACCAACGGTGATAACTTACCAGATGTTGGAAGCCCTGCAAACAATGGTGTTTCGGGTGGCTTAACCGATGCAGATGGTGATGGTTTACTGGATGGTTATGACAATAACACAGCATCGCCAGACCCAACCAACGGCACAATTCCTAACAACTATCCTAATATTGATGGCGGTACATCTGAAAGGGATTGGAGGGAAGTTGCCAACACCGATAATACCGGCGGTGGTAACACAACAGATATTGATGATGATAATGATGGCACACCAGATATTGCCGAGTGTGGCGGGTTCGATCCTTTGGGCGATGCAGACGGTGATGGTATACGGAATTATTTGGATCCCACTCCTGGCGCAGGCTTGCCGGCATTCTCCGATGTAAACGGCGACGGCATCAACGACTTTTACGATACCGATAAAGATGGTATCATTAACTCCCTTGATCTGGATAGTGACAATGATGGTATACCTGATTTGGTAGAAGCAGGTGGCATAGATACAAATGGCGATGGCAGGGTTGACAACATAACCGATACCGATGGCGATGGTTTGTCGGATACTTACGATACTTCAACAGGTGGTGTAAATATTGCCAATCTCGATACCGATGGTGATGGTATTGTAAACAGCCAGGATACAGACAGTGATGGTGATGGTATACCGGATGTGGTGGAAGCTGGTGGAACTGATGCCAACAATGATGGTAAAATAGATACTGGTACAGATACCGATGGTGATGGGCTTGCAGACATTGCAGATGGAGATGTGGGCAATGACGGTGTAGCAGAAAACACGGCAGGGGCTTTAATTATTACAGGCCCTGTAGGTGGTATCCCTGGCCGTCCCGGTTCTTACCCACGTGCAAATGCAGATGCCAGCGGTTTGCCTAACCCTTATGATTTAGATAGCGACGGTGATGGTATTTTAGATGTAAGGGAAGCAGCTTTACCTGATGCGGATAACAATGGTATAGCTGACGGTACTTTGGGGGCAGATGGATGGAGCGACACTATTGATGCTTTACCATCTTTAGGAATTCCTAACAGCGACAGTGATAACAAGCCAAACTACCTTGATATTGACGCAGACAACGATGGTTTGAGTGATAACGTTGAAGGCCAGACAACTGCAGCCTACACATCGCCAAGCGGCACTGATAGTGATGGCGACGGTATTGACAACACGTATGATAATAACAATGCCTTGTACGCAGGTGGTGCCAATAACGGAATAACACCAAATAACAACGATGGCACCGATCAGCCTGATTATTTGGATACAGATTCTGATAACGACGCAAAATCCGATGCAATAGAAGGCAATGACTGGAACAGTAACGCAATGCCGGATGAGAACACCGCATTAACAGGTATAGATACCGATGGTGATGGATTGGATGATGTATTCGATCTCGTGAATGGGCCAAATGTAACTATCGTTGGCTTCGGTGGCACAGGAAGTAAATCGACTGCACAAAAAACGATACCCGGTGCTACTGACAGGGATTGGCGCAATAGCCTTTACGTACTGCCCGTAACGCTGATTAGTTTTAATGCAGAAGCTTCCAATGGTGTTGCATACATCAGATGGGCTGCCGAAAATGAAATTAATTTTAGCAGCTATGTTGTGGAAAGAAGCACCGATGGAGTACACTTTACTGCAATTGGATATCAAACTCCACAAAGTGGAAGCAACAGGCATAATTATCAATTGGCAGATAACCTGCAACTGGTAAATGCTGACATTATTTACTACCGGTTAAAGATGGTTGATATTGATGGCAGGTTTGGCTACAGCCCTATAGCAAAAGTTGTTAAAAACGGCAGTATAGCAAAAGCAATAAAAATCATAACAAACCCCGGGGCAGAAAACGTTCAGCTTAAAATAACGTCGGATATGTCTGCAAAAACAAACATCAAAATTATGACTTCGCTTGGGCAGGTTTTGTACCAAACCAACATACAGGTTTTTAAAGGTGATAACATCTTTCCTGTACAAAAGGTAGGTTTCAAATTAAGCAGCGGTGCTTATTTTGTAACGGTAAATATCAATGGCGATATCTTAACTACCAGGTTCATTTTTTAAAAATAGAAAGATTTATTATTGAGAGGCCGTCCTGCAAAGGGCGGCCTCTTTTTGATGCTATGTCCATTTTACCTCTAAAATTTAATCTACAAATAAAGGTGTTCAGTATTGGCTTTTTAAGCTTTTTGATTATCAAAATATTAACAAATAAACAAACCTATCTTCCAAATAGAAATAAACCTTATCTTAACATTCAAGTAACAAACCCTTATGAATAAGATAAAGCTTACCCTTTTACTTGTATTTACCTTGTTGAATACTCTTCCTGGTTTTTGCCAGAAGCGTACAAGTACATTAAAGACCACACATCCCGTTGTATTAAAAGAAGCAAATACACAGGATATTGTAAGCACCGGGCCTGTTTGCCCCTACGATAGCACCATCTTTAGTTGTAACCTTACCGCAGCTACTTATCAATGGCAGATAGATACCGGTGCTGGTTTTATAAATCTTGCAGACAATTTTAATTACGCAGGCACAAAATCTAATCAAATCAAGCTAAGCAATTTGCAGCCAACCTTTGCAGGCTACCGCTATCGTTGTTTTGCCGGTGCCAGTTTCGGCGATACATCAATCTTAAAATTTGTTACCACCTGGACGGGAAGCTTTAGCTCTGAATGGGAAAATCCACTTAACTGGAGTTGCGGAACAGTACCAGGCAGCAGCAGTAACGTGTTGATTAATGGTGGCATTGTCATCCTGCATTCCAATGCTGTTGTAAGGAGCATTACTATAAAACCATCCGCAACATTTACCGTTGCTACGGGATACAACCTTATCCTGAGTGCCAACGCTGTACCAGAAGCAGCAGGCTTGGCACACAGCCTGCCCGAGCAGGAAGGTATAGCATCGCTTGCTATACAACAATTTGCAGAGGCAGCAGATAAAAGTATTAATGCGCCACACAGTTTTATATTAATGCGGCATGGTAAAATAATAGCAGATGCCTGGTGGAACCCCTACAGGCCTGGCTTGCGGAGGGCCTTGTATTCCAACACCAAAACTTTTACTTCAACTGCCATTGGCTTTGCCATTCAGGAAAACCTGCTGGCACTTACCGATAAAGTGATTTCCTTTTTTCCAGATCAGGTGCCTGCTAACCCAAGTTTAAAATTGCAGCATCTTACCATTAAAGATGTGTTGATAATGGCAGATGGCCAATACCCTGACCCTACCCCTAAAATAGCTACAGACAGTAATTGGGTAAAGGCATTTCTTACAACACCTGTGATCTATGAACCCGGCAGCAGGTTTTTTTACAACTCCTTAGGATCCTGTATGCTTTCTGCCATCATACAAAAAGTTACCGGCAAAACTCTGATGGATTATTTAACCCCAAGGTTATTTAACCCACTTAATATTGAAGGCATGGATTGGGAGCAGGATACCAAAGGTACAAATACCGGTGGATGGGGGCTAAGGATAAAAACGGAGGACATGGCAAAGTTTGGCCAGCTATGGTTAAATAAAGGAAAGTGGCAAGGCCGGCAGGTGCTGCCGTCAGGTTGGTCAGACGAAGCAAGTGCCGGTAAAATATTGGAAGACTCATCTGCAACCCAAGCCCAAAAAGATGCAAGCGATTGGTTACAGGGATATGGCTACCAGATATGGCGCTGCCGCCACAACAGTTACATGGCAAACGGATCGTATGGGCAGCTTACTGTGGTTATGCCAGACCAGGATGCCGTATTGGCCATTACCGCAGAAACCAACGATACCCAGGATGAATTAAACCTGATTTGGAATTATCTTTTGCCCGCTTTTACAAATGCACCTTTGCCAGATAATAAACCTGCCCAGGCAAACCTATACACACGGCTAAAGTCGCTTGGGGTGCCACTTGCACCAAAAAACAACATCGTGCCTGCACAAAATCCCAATGGTAAAACCTTTGCTTTTGGTGGCAACACCGGCGGGTTCAACAGTATTACTTTCTCTGTTAAAACAGATACCTGTTCGGTAAACCTTATTACTTCAAAAGGTGCATATCCTTTATCTTTTGGAGAAGGAAAATGGATAGAGGGAAGCACAGGCAAAACTGGCCCATCGCTGACTGAAGCAGCATTAGAAAATACCGCTTTTTTATACCCTGCAAAAATAACCGGCAGTTATACGTGGAAGGATAGCGTAACCTTACAGCTTGTTTTGCGCTACCTGGAAACCCCTCATGCAGAAACTTACACTTTTCACTTTAATAACAGCAACCTGCTGATGGATGTTGAGCAGAGCCTCGACTTTGGCGCCAATAAAAAAACATACCCGGCAACACTTCAATAACTTATTACGACCGAAAAAATTTTAACAGGCCTGTGCCTTTGCTCATTAGTAAATACAATGCTTACTTGTAATCAAAAGGTATTTTATCTTTAATACTAAAATGATTGCGTGAAAAAATGCATATTGATTGTTAAACTCATCTGCTTTTCAATAGGGTCTTTTGCTTCGCCTGGCATACACCCGGTTGGGTTAACCTGCGGGTATCTAAAAGATCCTTTGGCGATAAATTCGGCAAAGCCAAACCTAAGCTGGAAACTTACAGGCGCCGGCTATAACGAAACCCAATATGCCTATGAAATAATTGTTGGCAATAGCAAAAAAGCCATCAGCAATAAACAAGGGAATTGCTGGTCGACCGGAAAAATAATTTCGGATGAAACACTAAACATTACTTATGCAGGGCAACCCCTTACTTCTTTAACACAATACTTTTGGCGGGTAAAAGTGTATGATAAAAATGGGGTATCAATTTGGAGTGATGTGGCACAATTTGAAACAGCCATGCTGCAGCAAACAGATTGGAAAGCATCTTGGATAAATGATGGAGGTGTTAACCCGGCAGATGATGCTGACTACTATAAAGACAACAGGATGCCATTATTAAAAAAGGATTTTATTGCTGATAAAAAAATTATTGCTGCAAGGCTATACATCACTGGCGTTGGCTATTACGAAGCCTATCTTAATGGAAAAAAAATTGGGCACCATATGCTTGACCCTGGTTTTACAACGTACGAAAAGCAGGTGCAATATGTTGCATATGACGTAACCGGCATAGTGAAAAAAGGTGCAAATACGGCAGGCATAATGCTGGGCAGCGGATGGTGGGACCCATTGCCTTTTAAATTTTTTGGCCGCTGGCGATTAAGGGATTATCAGCAAACAGGCCGCCCTTGTGCCAGGGCAGAACTGCATTTAAAGTATAGCGATGGCTCATCAGCAAAAATAATAACAGACCAAACATGGCAATGGCTGCCCGGGCCAATAACCCATAATAATGTGTACCTCGGCGAAACGTACGATGCCCGGCTTGAGCAAAAATGGGGTAGTGGAAACTGGCAAAAAGTAACATTGGCAACAGGGCCTGAAGGGGTACTTACTGCACAGCAACAACCACCGGTTAAAGTGACTGCAGTTGTTATACCGGTTAACATAACCCAACAGGGCAGGGATACTTTTATAGCAGATATGGGTAAAAATTTTGCCGGGGTGGCACGGATAAAAGTGCAAGGCCGGGCCGGTACCAAAATTAGTTTACGATATGGCGAAGCACTTTGGCCGGATGGGTCGCTCAACTACATGACAACCGTTGCTACGCAAATAAAAAAGGGTGGCATAAACGGTGGCCCCGGGGCGCCTGCCACAGCATGGCAACAAGATGATTATATCCTGAAGGGGGATGGAATAGAAGAATGGTCGCCACGGTTTACTTTTCATGGGTTTAGGTTTGTTGAAATAATCGGCTGGCCCGGCAAGCCAACTGTGAATGACATACAAGGCCTGATAATGAACAGCAGCCTTACTGATG
The DNA here is from genome assembly GCA_965249755.1 of Ferruginibacter sp. GTDB lineage: Bacteria > Bacteroidota > Bacteroidia > Chitinophagales > Chitinophagaceae > Ferruginibacter. The sequence continues at coordinate 2,889,861 of CBDFMT010000004.1, read as the reverse complement.
ATGGCAGCTTTGCCTGTTCTAACAGCATGTTCAATCAATTGGATACGGTTATCCGCCGTACTTTTTTAAGCAATGTTTTTAGTGTACAGTCTGATTGCCCTGGCCGGGAAAAAATGGGCTACGGTGGGGATATGGTAGCCACTGCAAATGCCTTTATGTACAATTTTAACATGGCAACATTTTATACCAAAACAGTAAATGATTTTGCCAATGAGCAAAGGGCAGGCGGTGGCATCACAGAAATTGCACCATTTACGGGCATTGCAGACAGGGGCTATGGCGATCTATCCGGCCCGTTGGGTTGGCAACTGGCTTTCCCTTTTTTACAAAAACAATTGTATGATTTTTATGGCGATAAGCAAATCATACAAAACAATTATGCAGCTTTTAAAAAGCAAATAGCATTTCTGGAAAGTAAGGCGGTTGACCATTTATTTTATTGGGACATCAGTGATCATGAAGCTTTAGATACCAAGCCGGAGGCTCTTACCGCAAGCTGTTTTTATTATCACCACCTGTTACTTGCAGCAACATTTGCAGGTATCCTGCAACAGCATAGTGATTCAACAAGGTTTGCTGCACTTGCTGCTACAGTTAAAGATGCCATCATCCAAAAGTATTTGGTTAAGGGCACCGGCAGGTTTGATAATGCTACACAAAGCGCACAGATATTTGCGCTATGGTACGCCATTTCTCCAGAAAAAGAAAAATCAATACAGGTTTTTATGAATGAGCTGAGGAGGCACAATGGACATTTGGCAACAGGTATTTTTAGTACAAAAATGATGTTTGATGTGTTACGGGAAAATGACCTGAACGATACTGCTTACAATATTGTGAACCAGCTTACCTATCCCGGTTGGGGCTACATGCTGCAGCAAGGCGCAACCACACTCTGGGAAACATGGCAATACCCAGAATCCGGGCCCTCTCAAAATCATCCGATGTTTGGCTCGGTGGCAGAGTGGTTCTACAGGTCTTTGCTGGGTATTAATCCCGGCTTGCCCGGTTTTAAAAAAATAATTATTAAGCCACAGCCTGCCGGCGACCTTACCTGGGCAAAAGGAAATTACCAATCCGTGCGGGGCAATATAAGCAGTGCCTGGAGCAAGACTGGTGGCCGTTTTGAACTCCATGTTTCCATACCCGTAAACACTGTTGCAGAAATTTGGGTACCGGCACCCAGGGATGCCAACATCACAGAAAATGGAAAGGTGTTACAGCAACTTTCCTACAGCAATGGGTACTTCATTACCAACATTGGTTCTGGCAATTATAATTTTGTTGTCGAATAAATTCCGAAGGTTTCCCTTACATAATCTTGCTCTAAAAAAAGGAGAAAGCACCTTGCTTATTTGATTATTTTTACAACATGGCAAATCCCATTTTAAATAAGGATGGACAATCTTTAAGCCCCGCTGAAAAAGAATTTGAAAATAATATCCGCCCCGGGGAGATGGCAGATTTTAGCGGGCAGCCCCAAACAATTGAAAACCTCCGCATATTTATTAAGGCAGCAAAAATAAGGGGCGAAGCCCTTGACCATATTTTATTTCATGGGCCTCCGGGGTTGGGCAAAACAACCTTAAGCAGGATTGTGGCCAATGAACTTGGCGTTAGCATAAAAGAAACAAGCGGCCCGGTTATTGAAAAGCCCGGCGACCTTGCAGGGCTGCTGACCAATTTAGAAACCAACGACGTTTTATTTATTGATGAGATACACCGCCTGAGCAATGTTGTGGAAGAATACCTGTATGCCGCCATGGAAGATTACAGGATTGATATTATGATTGACAGTGGCCCCAATGCCAGGAGTGTGCAAATAAACCTTAACCCGTTTACCTTAATTGGTGCCACCACAAGAAGCGGATTACTTACTGCCCCGTTGCTGTCACGCTTTGGAATAAAATCCCGGTTAGAATATTATAATGCGGCTACTTTGGAAAAAATCATCCTGCGTTCTGCAGGTATTTTAAATACGCAGATAAGTACAGATGCCGCAGGTGAAATTGCCCGGCGAAGCCGTGGTACGCCACGTATAGCAAACGGGCTGCTCCGCCGGGTTAGGGATTTTGCACAAGTGCTTAACGATGGTATTATTGATATTGGTATTACCCAGCATTCCCTGAAGGCTTTAAATGTAGATGAACATGGCCTGGATGAAATGGACAACAGGATACTAAATGCCATCATCGAAAAATTTAAGGGTGGCCCTGTTGGCATTACCACTATCGCTACCGCAGTAGGCGAAGAACCCGGCACACTGGAAGAAGTGTATGAACCCTTTTTGATACAGGAAGGATTTTTACAACGCACCGCCAGGGGAAGGGAAGCTACTGCAAAAGCATACCAGCACCTCGGTAAAATTTTTCCAACTTCTGGTACTTTGTTTTTATAAATATATTGGAGAGGCATAAAAAAAGCTGCCCCGTTTAAAAGGCAGCTTTAATCTTTTTTTGCAACTTTTAAGCAGCAACTAACCTGAAGCCGTTTCCATGTATGTTAACGATTTCAATGGTGCTGTCTTCTTTTAAATACTTACGCAATTTGGCGATGTAAACATCCATGCTGCGGCCGTTAAAATAGGTATCGCTGCCCCATATTTTTTTAAGGGCTACTTCCCTTTGCAATAAATCATTTTTATACTCACACAACATTTTTAGTAATTCATTTTCCTTGGGCGATAAGGTTTGTACTTTGCCATCAAAAATAAGCTCCCTAAGCTTGGGGTTAAAATGATACCTGCCCATATCGAACTCGGCGTTCACTTCATCCCGGTGCATCTCTTCATTGCGTTTTAAAATTGCTTTTATTTTAAGCAGCAACACCTCACTGTCAAAAGGCTTGGTAATGTAATCATCTGCCCCTAATTTATACCCTTGTATAATATCGTCTTTCATTGTTTTGGCAGATAAAAAGAATAAGGGCACATCAGGGTTTATATCCCGTATCTCTTCTGCCAATGTAAAGCCATCCATGTTTGGCATCATTACATCAAGTAAACAAATGTCAAATTTTTCACGCTGAAATGCTGCAAGCCCAAGGCGGCCATCCCTTTCCAGTTCTACTTCATAATCATTAAGCTCCAGATAATTTTTTAACACCATTCCCAGGTTGGTATCATCTTCGCATAATAAAATTTTGGGTTTTGCTGATTCCATTGTATAAATTTTTATGGCAAATAAAATTGATTGAAAATTGTTGAAGCGAATATAATGCCTATTTTTTTGTTAAAGGGCGCAATATGATGGTGCTGAATTTAATTATCAAATATTTATAAAAAAATGAAACTTCAGGTAGGTAACAAAAAAACCATCCGGTAAAGGATGGTTTTTTTAGCAAGGATTTTTTTATTTAAAATCGGCATCTGTTACGCCTTCGTTCAATTTAAAGTCGCTGTACTTAACGGTAAATTCCTGGCCTGCTGTATTTCTTGTTATTTCAAAAGGCAACATAATATTGCCAACTTTTTTGTAGTCTTTGTAGTCTACTGTTTCCACCATATCCTGCCCATTTTCTTTGGAGGTGTTTTCTTCCCTCAGTAACAACCCGGTTTTTATGGAGTACTCCTGCACAGATAATTTACCGCTTGGCATTAATACTTTTAGCCGGTAAGTTTCTTCATCATCAACTTTGCCTGTACCCAGGTAATCGGTTTTATAATCAGCACTGCTAACATAATATAATTGGGGTATAACGCCTTTATCATCCATGGCAGCTTTTAATTCATCTTCAGTAAAATCTTTCTTTTGTGCCATCTGCTGTTGAAACCCTTTGCCACCATCAAACACCCTTTTCATCACTGTCATACTTCCCATTTTAATTTCAGTGGATTGCTTATTGGGCGCCATTTTTTTATCTGTGCCGGTAAAAGTCCTGCCCATCATATCAAGGCTAACATTTGCACAGATACTGGTAACTTTTTTAATTTCATCTTTACCACCAATTGCTTTTAAATAGCTTTCAACAATTTCGTACACAGAAATATTATTGGTTGTTTTAGCTGTTTCCGCCACTTTGGGGTCTGGGGCTTTTTCAACAACCAGGTTTGCATAACGGTCATATTTTTTTATGGGATAACCAAGGCGCATCAGCTTCGGTAAAATGATACTTCCATTGCCAACAATTACAATCCTTGAATTGGTTTCGTTAAAATAATTACCGGCAACCCTTTTAATATCGGTTAAAGAAACGCTGTTTATTTTTTGCAGGTAGGTACGGTAAAAATCTTTTGGCAAATTATTAATAAGAATGTTGGTTGCGTAGGTTGCGGTCTTTTCAGGATCTTCCATTCCTAAGGCAAACGAGCCATTGTATTCTGCCTTTACAATATCCAGTTCTTCCTGGGTAATTTTGCCATCCCTCATATTTAAAATTTCACCAAAAATTTCTGCTGTGGCACTATCTACCTTGTCTGTACGCACCGCCGCATTAGCATTAAACAAACTTTGAAAACGGCCACTGCCTATCCTTGAATAACTGCCGTAAGTAAAGCCATGTTTTTCACGAAGGTTTAAAAAAAGTTTACTATCCGGGCCGCCGCCTAAAATTTGATTGGCAACCATTATTGCATGGTAATCTTTATTGTTTAATGGGTTGTTTACGAGGTTACCAATGTTCAGTTCTCCCTGCACTGCAGTTGGCAGGTCTACAAAATCTATCTCGGTGTTGCCTGGGTTTGCAGCAGGCGCAATCGTTGGCAGTGTAAGCTTTTTGCCAGTCCAGTTGGCAAATGCTTTTGTGGCCAAAGCTTTTGCTGTGGCAGGGGTAATGTCACCTACAAAAGTGAGGTAAGAACGGGATGGGGTGATGTAATTATGGTAGGCTTCTTTCACATCATTTAAGCTTAAAGACTTCACCGTTTCTTCAGTTGTAAATTCGCCCTGTGCAGTTTGTTTGCCATAACTTAAAGCACTGTTTACCCTTGCTGCAATGGCTTGTGCATTTTTTTCATTTGCCTTTAAACCTGTTAGCGTAAGGGATTTTATTTTGTCAAAAGAAGCAGAAGGAAAAGCAGGGTTTTTTAAGCCATCTGCCATCAGGTTAAAAGCCTTTTCAAAATACCTCGTTAATGCACTAGCATTGCCGCCACTTGCATACAGGCTTACATTTGCGCCAATCATATCAACGGCTTCATCAAATTTATCTTTGGGCATGGTTGCCGTTCCTTCTCCAAGCATCTGTCCCATCAGGTCTACAAGCCCTGCTTTTTTGCCTTCATAAATTGGCCCTGCATCAATGTTTAATGATGCATTTACTTTAGGCAGTTTATGATTTTCTACCACTAAAACCGTCATGCCATTTGGAAGCGTAAATATCACCGGGTCTTTTATGGAGATGATAGGGGCAGGGCCGGCAGCCGGTTTTTTCGACCTGTCTACTTTTGGTTGGGCAATATTTTGTTGCATCAGCAATACACCAAATGCAACTATAATTAATTTTTTCATTGTATAATTTATTGAGAGTTTTAAAAGATAGCGGTTACTTTTTAGGCAGGTAATACAATACTACACGCTGGTTTTTATTAAGGTATTTTTTGGCAACATCCTGAATATCCTGACGGGTAATTTTTCTTATCTCTTCCAATTCTTCATTGATGTTATTAGTGTTTCTATAAAACGTATATCCATTGGCAAGGTTTTCTGCCACACCAAGCATTTTACTGTTTGTGCCAATAAAATTATTTTCAAACTGGTTTTGCAATTTGCTGAACTCGCCTTCTGTTATCAGCGTTGTTTGCAACTTCACAATTTCATCGTCCATGTCTTTCAGCAAGGTATCCAAAGGTGTATCGTTGTTGGGTAAAGCGTAGGTAATGTAAGCACCGTAATCTTCCAGGGAATAATTAAAAGAACCCACCTGCAAGGAATTCTTTTTTTCATCCACCATTTTTTTAAACATTCTGCTGCTGTTGCCCTGGCTTAAAACTGCTGAAGCCATTTCAAGTGCTTTTGATTCTTTACTGGTTACACCGGGTACCCGGTAAGCCGCCATCACGGCCGGTATCTGAATATTGCTGTCGTACGCAGTGTCCATCGTTTCTTTGGTGATGGGCGCTTCTTTTGCCGTTGTTCTTGCTATAGGGGTGCCTGATGGGATATCGCTAAAATAGCTTTCGACCAGCGCTTTTGTTTTTAGTATATCAATGTCGCCTGCAATCACCAGAACTGCATTGGATGGGGTATAATACTTTTTATTAAAAGCTTTAAACTCACCAAGGGTTGCAGAATCAAGATCGGCCATACTGCCGATAGGTGCCCACTTGTATGGATGGTTTATAAAAAGGCGCTTCATGATTTCGCTTACCAGATTGCCATAAGGCTGGTTATCTATCCGCAACCGCTTCTCTTCCTTTACAACTTCATTTTGTGTTTTTACCCCAACTTCGTTGATAACCGGGTGCAGCATCCTTTCGCTTTCTAACCAAATGCCGGTAGCCAATTGGTTAGATGGAAATACCTCATAATAAAAAGTCCTGTCTTGGGTTGTGCTTGCATTGCTTTGCCCTCCGTTGCTGCTAACAATTTTTGAAAATTCCCCCCGCTTAATATTATCAGATCCTTCAAAAAGAAGGTGTTCAAAAAAGTGGGCAAACCCTGTACGGTTGGTTTGTTCATCTTTACTGCCCACATGGTACATAATAGACACTGCTACAACAGGCGCCGTTTTATCCTGGTGTAAAATAACATGAAGGTTGTTTTTTAAATTGTATTCGGTGTACGCTACTTTTTGGGCCAGGGCAGGCAGGGTAGTGGCCATTGCCAAAAAGAAGAAAAATTTTTTTTTCATAATTGAGATTTGGTTGAGATGCCAAATGTAGCATCTTATTAATTTAGAATTAAGCACTTGTAAAATAATTGACAGGTGGTAAACACAAGCATACAGAAAGGCAAAAATGTATTTAAATGCACTGCCATCCTGTTCTCCAACACAAGGTCTGTAGGGCAGTACCATTGTACCCACACTTATGGTGGGCCAGAAAAAAAGTGTATGGTATAACTGCCTCATTTGTATCTTTCATAAAATTTTATCAATGGCAAAAAAAGAAGATTTTATACTGGCAATAAAAGATGGCTACACATTTAAAGGCGACAGCGTTAAGATAGGAGCCGCTATGCTGGATGGTGAAGTAATTGCAGAAGCCGGCATTTTTCTCCCGCTAAAAACAATGAACCGCCACGGCTTAATTGCAGGTGCCACAGGTACCGGTAAAACAAAAACACTGCAAATGATCAGTGAGTTTTTGAGCGATGAAAGTGTACCTGTTTTGCTGATGGATATTAAGGGTGACCTAAGTGGAATTGCCGCCATAGGTGCCGGCAATGATAAGGTGGCAGAGCGTTACCAGAAGATGAATATGGAGTACAAGCCTGAACAATTTACTGCTGAGCTGATGACGTTGAGCAACCAAAGGGGTGTGAGGTTAAAAGCAACAGTAAGTGAATTTGGCCCGGTACTGCTCACAAAAATTTTAGGCCTTAATGATACACAAGGTGGCGTGGTAGCCATGATTTTTAAATATTGTGATGATACCAAATTGCCATTGCTGGACTTGAAAGATTTTATTAAAGTGTTGCAGTACATTGGCAATGAAGGAAAAGAAGAACTTGAAAAATCTTACGGTAAAATTTCTACTACAAGTACAGGTACTATTTTACGCAAAGTGATAGAATTACAACAGCAGGGCGCCGATGTTTTTTTTGGTGAAAAAAGTTTTGAAGTAGATGACCTGATGAGGGTTGATGAAACCGGCCGTGGTATCATCAGCGTGTTAAGGGTTACGGATTTACAGGACAAGCCTAAACTATTCTCCACTTTTATGCTTCAGATGCTGGCAGAACTTTATGCAACTTGCCCCGAAGAAGGTGACCTTGATAAGCCAAAGCTGGTATTGTTTATTGATGAGGCACACCTTATTTTTCAGGAGGCAAGTGAGGCGCTGTTGCAACAAATAGAAACGATTATAAAATTGATCCGGTCCAAAGGCATCGGTATTTTCTTTTGTACGCAAAACCCGATGGACGTGCCTTCCAGCGTATTGGCACAACTTGGCTTAAAAGTGCAACATGCATTACGTGCCTTTACTGCGGTTGATAGAAAAGTGATTAAACAAACATCAGAAAACTATCCTGAAACAACTTTTTATAAAACAGAAGATTTGATTACCCAATTGGGCATTGGAGAAGCATTGGTAACCATGCTGAATGAAAAAGGCATACCCACACCTTTAGCGCAGGTTATGCTTTGCTCCCCAAGAAGCAGGATGGATGTACTTACCGATGCGGAAATAGATACTATCGTGACCAAATCAAAATTGGTGGCCAAATACAACCAGGTAATCGACAGCCAGAGTGCTTACGAAATATTGACTGCAAAACTACAGGAGGCATCAGAAAAAACACAGCAGGAAACTGCAGGCACTAAACCTGGAAAAGAAGAAGAATCCACTTTTGAAAAAGTTGCCAACAATACCATTGTTAAAAGTATGATGCGTACGGCAGGCACAACAATTGTACGGTCGTTGCTTGGCTCCTTAGGCTTGGGCGGCAGGTCTGGCAAAAAAAGTTCAGGGTGGTTTTAATAACAGTTTTGAAAATTAAAAGCCATCCAGGCTGCCCAAAGTCCAGTTGGCGTTTAAGCAGAATGATCAGGAACGATTGAATGCGTAAAATTTTAAAAATCAACCTGATATCAGTTTGATAATTGTAAAGTGTACAATTATCGCAGTAAATATTTTCTTAAAAAGTTTATAAAAACCTTGCATGCTAAGATATAACTCCCTATCTTCGTTTCGGTTTTTCATAGGATATTGGATTTTAAAGCGGGACTAGATTTCTATCTTGGTCCCTTTTTTATTTTTAAGCTTTCCCCAACATGCAATAAAAAAGTGAAAACACCAGGTATTTTTACTTCGTTTCTTTTATCTAATCCTTATACTTTTTCTTCTTTTTTCTAAAGCAGGCAATACCTACTTACTGGTCATCCGCACTATAGGTACAATCATTTCTTCCAGGCTTACCCCTCCATGCTGAAACGTATTTCTATAATAATTTACAAAGTGGTTATAGTTATTGGGATAGCATAAAAAAATATCGCCCTTTGCAAAAATGAAAGATGAATTTACATTGGGTACCGGTAGCCCGGCTTCCCTTGGGTCCCTGAATACCAAAACATCCCTGTTATCATAATTTAGGTTGCGGCCATGTTTGTAACGGAGGTTTGCCGTAGTCTGTTTATCACCTACAACTTTGGCGGGTGTTTTTACCCTTACGGTGCCATGGTCTGTTCCTACAATAACGGTTACATTTTTATCAGCAATTTTTTTAAGCGCCTGATGAAGCGGCGAATGGATAAACCAGCTTTCTGTAATGCTCCTGTAGCTTGTTTCATCGCCGGCCAGTTCTTTAAGCACTTCCATTTCTGTACGGGCATGGCTAAGCATATCAATAAAATTATACACGATGATATTGATGTCGTTCTGCATCATATTGTGCATGTTCTCTACCAGCTTTTGCCCATCATGGTTATTGGTTATTTTGGTATAAGAATATTTAAGGGTCGCTTTCCCCAGCTTTTTTAGCTGGGTTTTAAAAAATTCTTCTTCAAACATATTTTTTCCGCCTTCTTCATCATCATTCTTCCATTGGGCGTTAAATTGTTTTTCGATATCAACCGGCAACATACCGGCAAAGATGGCATTACGGGCATACTGTGTTGCGGTGGGTAAAATGGAATAAAAAGTTTCCTCTTCCTGTATGCGGAAGCTTTCCGCAAATATGGGTTGTATCGTTTTCCATTGGTCAAACCGGAGGTTATCAATCAATATAAAAAAAAGCGGTTTTCCTTTTTCAATGTGCGGCAAAATTTTTGTCTTCATCAGGTTATGGCTCATCACCGGTATGTTGGCATTCTTCGGGTTTATCCATGATGCATAGTGCTTAGAAATAAATTTAAAAAATTCTGTATTGGCTTCAGCCTTTTGCGATTGAAATACTTCCTGCATTTCGGGGCTGTCGCTTTTCTTCATCTCAAGTTCCCAATACACTAACTTCTTATAAATATCCATCCAGCCATTATGATCAGGGTTATCGTTTAAGGCCATAAATAGACTACGAAAATCCTGTTGGTAAGCAGAGGTTGTTTTCTCGGCCACCAGCCTTTTATTATCAATCAGTTTTTTTAAGCTTAGCCATACCTGGTTTGGGTTTACGGGCTTAATAAGGTAGTCGCTGATCTGGCTTCCGATAGCTTCGTCCATTAAATTTTCTGCCTCATTTTTTGTAATCAGCACTACGGGCAGGTTACTGTTTACTTCCTTTATTTGCTGCAGGGTTTGTAAGCCCGTTATCCCGGGCATGGTTTCATCCAGCAACACAACATCCACCACATTTTCTTTTACAAATTCAAGTGCATCAAAGCCATTGGTTTTTGTTTGAATTTCGTAGCCTTTGTTTTCTAAAAATAATATCTGCGATGTAAGGCTGTCTATTTCATCATCAACCCAAAGTATTTTTGCTACACTCATAATTTAATTTTTTTAAGATAAATGTTGGTTGTGTTTTTGTAACCTGCACGGTATCATATTCATGATGGTACGCACAGTAAAAGCTAAGCTTATGGTTAAACAGTGATAAAAAAGTAAAGTGTTGTGCGTATAATTTTTCTATAAAATGGTATTGCTTAAAACGGTGTGGGGTATGGGCAAATATAGCGGTTTCAAATTTCAGATGTGTAGCTTTGCGCTGCACCAATATTTAGTTTTAACAAAATACTATCAACCATAAATAAAGGAATGCAGGTAAAAAAAATAATCAATGATCCGGTTTATGGTTTTATAACAATTGATGATGAACTGGTTTTAAAAATCATAGCACATCCCTTTTACCAAAGGTTGCGGCGCATAAGCCAGATGGCAATGGCACACCTCGTTTACCCGGGGGCTGTGCATACCAGGCTGCACCATTCTTTAGGGGCATATCATTTAATGTGCAATGCGCTGCAGGAATTAAAAACCAAAGGCATAGCTATTTCAAGCGAAGAAGAACAGGGTGCAAAAATTGCTATTTTGCTGCATGACATTGGGCATGGGCCATACAGCCATGCGCTAGAAAATATTTTGGTAGAGGGCATGCACCATGAAGCCATATCGTTGTTGCTGATGAAAGAATTAAACACCCAGTTTGATGGTAAGCTCACCATTGCTATTGATATTTTTACCAATAATTATCCTAAAAAATATTTGCACCAATTAGTAAGCGGGCAATTGGATGTCGACAGAATGGACTACCTGACCAGGGACAGTTTTTTTAGCGGTGTTAGCGAAGGCGTAATCGGGTACGACCGTATTTTAAAAATGCTTGCCGTTAAAGATGGCGAACTGATGGTTGAGGAGAAAGCCATTTATTCCATCGAAAAATTTTTAGTGGCCCGCAGGCTGATGTATTGGCAGGTGTACCTGCATAAAACTGTTTTGTGTGCAGAGCAAATGTTACAAAGGATTATAAGCAGGGCCAAATATATAAATGCCTTTACAAAAACACCATTAAACAAATTTATAAACGGCCCTATCAGTAATGTAACCCTGCAGGAATTTTGCCAATTAGATGATTACGATGTGATGGCTGCTATCAAAGAATGGGTTACCCACCCGGATAAAATATTATCTGTTTTGTGTAAAGGCATCATCAACAGGCAGCTCTTTAAAATTAAATATTTTAATGTGCCGGTAGAAGGGGCCATGCTGGCGCAAAAAACAATTTTAGTACAGGGCCAATTACAACTAAGTGCCGAAGATGCAAGCTGGCTCGCATTTACAGGCGAAGCAACGAGCCATACCTACAATTTTACAGATGAGCATATTTATATTTTGTTTAAAGATGGATCGGTTAAAGACATCTCAGAAGTAGATGACGCATTAATCAACCGCAATATGAATGGCAGGATTAAAAAATATTACATTTGTTATTACAGGCATCAAAACGAAGATTAATATTTTATTATTTTATTGGCTTTTTTGGTCGAAATAATCACCAAATTTGCCTGATTGGTTTAATAAGAAACTACATCCCCAATTAAAAAAATTCCACTGGCAATAATGTTGCTGCTGGAGCATCAGTAATTAATATGCAATTTTCAGCAGCCCAAATAGCCGTTATAGTAAGTGGTAAAGTTGAAGGTAACCCAGATGTAAAAGTGCATTCGTTTGGAAAGATAGAAGAAGCCGCCGAGGGGCAGCTCTCTTTTTTAGCAAACCCCAAATATGAAGATTACCTGTACTCTACCAAAGCATCAGTCATAATAATAAGTGAAGCACAGGAACTTAAAAATGGTATAGCCGCCACCCTTATACGGGTGCCGGATGCCTATAGCGCCTTTGCTATTTTGCTTGATAAATACCAGCAGTTACAAACCCAGCAGCTAACCGGAATGCAGCAACCCGTTTACATAGATGTTACTGCAAAATTGGGCGACCAGGTGTATGTGGGTGCCTTTGCCTACATCGGCGAAAAGGCTATTATCGGCGATGGCACTAAAATATTTCCGAATGCTTATATCGGTAACAACGTAACGGTAGGGCAAAATACCATTTTACATCCCGGGGTTAAAATTTACCATAATTGCGTAATTGGCAGCAATGTTATTATTCATGCCGGCAGTGTTATTGGCGGTGATGGTTTTGGCTTTGCCCCACTGCCGGATGGATCTTTTAAAAAGGTGCCGCAGATAGGAAATGTTGTGATAGAAGATAATGTAGAAATAGGGTCCAACACTACTATTGACAGGGCAACAATCGGCAGCACTTTAATTAAGGCCGGGGCAAAACTTGATAACCTTTTGCAAATTGCACACAATGTTGAAATAGGCAACAATGCGGTAATTGCTGCGCAGGCTGGCATAAGCGGCAGCACCAAAATTGGCAACAATGTTATGATTGGCGGACAGGCGGGCATTGTAGGCCATCTTCATATAGCAGATGGTAGCAAAATAAATGCGCAAAGTGGCGTAAGCAAATCAATAACAAAACCAAATACAGCCGTAACAGGAACGCCTGCTTACGACTATACGGCTTCGTTGCGTAGCCAGGCTATGATACGCAGCCTGCCGGAACTTGAAAAACGCATCAGGGAATTAGAAAAGCTGGTCAGTGAATTATTACTGTCAAAAGTATAGCACAAAAAATTTTGCAGTGTTGCCTGCAAACTAATTTACACCGGGCAAACTTCTTTTTTAAGCAAGTGTTTTGCAATGGCTTATACAACAGCATGGCCAAAATAAAATATATTTGCCCGCTATTTATAAATAATTAAGCATGAACGAAAATTTTAACCCTGATAAACAACATACACTCGCCGCTGCCGTAAACATTTCAGGTACGGGTTTGCACACAGGTATTAATGTGGATATGACGTTAAAGCCTGCCAACGCAGGATTTGGCTTTCAGTTTCAGCGGGTTGATTTGCCTGGCATGCCGGTGATAAAAGCCGATTGTGATTTGGTAACAGATACCTCCCGTGGCACCACCCTAGAATCTGGCGAAGCCAAAGTAAGTACGGTAGAACATATACTTGCAGCATTAGTAGGTATGGGCGTGGATAATTGCCTGATAGAAATTAACGGCCCTGAAATACCTATTATTGACGGCAGCAGCGAACCCTTTGTAGAAATTATAGATAAAGCAGGGGTTTTGGAACAGGAGGCTACAAAAGCTTGGTATTCTATCGATACCAATATTTCTTATTACGATGAAGTGAAAAGGGTGGAGATGACAGCACTGCCATCTACCGATTATAAAATTACCACACTTATAGATTTTAACTCCCCGGTGTTGGGCACACAGCATGCAAGTTTAAAAACCATGCAGGAATTTAAAAGTGAGATTGCCCCCTGCCGCACATTTTGTTTTTTACATGAGCTGGAAACCTTGCTGGACAACAACCTTATAAAAGGAGGCGATATCAACAACGCCATTGTAGTGGTAGATAAACCTGTTACAAAAGAAGAGATGGGCAGGCTGGCCAAAGCTTTTGGAAGGGATAAGGTGGAAGTAAAAAGCGAAGGCTACCTTAATAACCTGGAGCTGCGTTTTCCAAATGAACCAGCAAGGCATAAACTGCTGGATGTAGTGGGCGACCTTGCATTGATTGGCTATCCTGTTAAAGGACATATTATTGCCAACCGGCCGGGGCATAGCAGTAATGTAGAGTTTGCGAAAAAAATAAAAAAGTACATCAAGAAAAATAAGCACACCAAAGACATTCCTGTTTACGACCCCAACCAGCCGCCGATTTATACATTACAGCAAATAGAAAAAACCTTACCACACCGCTATCCTTTTTTGTTGGTTGATAAAATTATTGAACTATCGGACAAGCAAATTGTGGGAATAAAAAATGTTACTTTCAACGAATTCTTTTTTCAGGGCCACTTTCCCGGTAACCCCGTAATGCCCGGGGTTTTGCAGGTGGAAGCACTTGCCCAAACAGGGGGTATACTTTGCATTAATGCAATGCCCGAAGGCCAGTATGATACTTATTTTATCAAAATTGAAAATTGTAAATTCAAACAAAAAGTTGTGCCAGGCGATACCATGATTTTAAAAATGGAATTAATTGAACCCATACGCAGGGGTATTTGTGTAATGAGGGGCAGCGTTTTTGTGGGCAACAAACTTTGTACAGAAGGCGACTTAACTGCACAATTGGTAAAACGGAACTAATTACCCAATGGCTCAATGTTAAAATGGCTCAATTAAGAACCTGGACAGATTAGGATTGCGCCGAATTTTAAATTAAGCCATTTTCAAATTTTCAAATTTGTTATGATTCATCCGCACACATATATTCACCCCAATGCAAAATTGGCCACCAATGTAAAAATTGATCCATTCAGTGTTATCCATCCAAATGTAGAAATTGGTGAAGGTACTTGGATAGGCAGCAATGTAACCATAATGGAAGGTGCCAGGATAGGTAAAAATTGCAGGATTTTTCCTGGTGCCGTTATTGCCGCTATTCCGCAGGATTTAAAATTTGAAGGCGAACAAACCACTGTCGAAATTGGCGACAACACCACCATCCGGGAGTTTGTAACGGTTAACCGGGGCAGTAAAGACAGGTGGACAACCAAGGTTGGCAACAACTGTTTAATAATGGCTTACAGCCACATTGCACATGATTGTATTGTGGGCAATAACTGCATTATGAGCAACAGCACGCAAATGGCCGGCCACGTAACCATGGGCGATAACTCCATACTGGCGGGCATGTGCGCCATTCACCAGTTTGTACAAATAGGGCAACACGCATTTATAAGCGGTGGTTCGCTGGTAAGTAAAGATGTGCCGCCTTACATTAAAGCAGGGCGTGCCCCACTTAGTTATGCCGGTGTAAATTCAGTTGGTTTAAAAAGAAAGGGGTTTTCGCTGGACAGGATAAACCAGATACTTGACATCTACAGGATTATCTACAACAAATCCATGAACACCACGCAGGCATTAAATTTTATTGAAGAAGAATTGCCGGCTACAGATGAAAGGGATGAAATTGTAACTTTTATCAGGGAAAGTGGAAGGGGCATTATTAAACGCTTTAGCAAGGGCAACCCCGAAGATGAATAGTGCAACATCATTTTCTGCTTAAACACCGCAATGCAAATCACCTTAAATAATGTTGGCAAAAGGTTTAACCGTGACTGGGTTTTCAGGCATTTGAGTTACGAATTTTTAAGCGAAAAAAAATATGCAGTTACCGGGGCTAACGGTTCTGGAAAATCTACTTTATTACAAGTTATTGCCGGGGCAATTGCCCATAACGAAGGCTCGGTAAATTTTGCTGGAAGTGAAATAATTGATACCGAACAGCACTTTAAACATATCTCCATTGCAGCACCTTATCTGGAACTTATTGAAGAAATGACGGCCACTGAATTTCTGCAGTTTCATAACAGTTTTAAGCCACTTACAAATAACAGTAAAGAGATTTTAAACGTTGCCGGTTTACAAAAATCAGCCGGTAAACAAATACGGTATTACAGCAGTGGCATGAAGCAAAGGCTAAAATTGGCGCAGGCATTTTTTAGCAAGTCGCCCATACTTTTATTAGATGAGCCCACCACCAACCTTGATGCAGAAGGCACTGCCTTATACCAGCATTTGATCAATAATTTCACTACCGAAAAATTGGTCATCATCAGCAGTAATGATGTGGAGGAATATTCTTTTTGTAATGAGGTAATTAAAATTGGAGACTATAAATAGATTTCACGGCAATTTACAATTATCTGGAAAACCTACCGCCTGCTGGCAATCAACAAATTCAGGTCTGTGTATTTTAAATCGAAGCGTTCGCTCAGGTAAAAATTAGTAAGGCTGCCTTTAAACATGTAGATGCCGCTGCGGATATTAATTTTGTACCACACCACATTATCAATGCCGCCATCATCTGCCGTCTCCAAAAGCAAAGGCATTAAAACATTACTGATGGCCTGCGATGCAGTACGGGCAAAACCACTGGGAATGTTGGGCACGCAATAATGGATAACATCGTACTTTCTAAAAACTGGTTTCTCATGGGTGGTTACTTCGCTGGTTTCAAAACACCCGCCACGGTCAATGCTTACATCAACTATCACCGTGCCTGGCCTCATCTGGCTTACCATTTCCTCACTTACCACAATGGGTGTACGCCCGCCGGTGCTGCTTAATGCACCCACGGCCACATCACAGGTTTTTAATTGCTTGGCCAAAATTTTAGGTTCAATAACAGATGTCCATAAACGGCCGCCAATATTATTTTGTAACCGCTTTAACCGGTAAATGCTGTTATCAAATATTTTTACGCTGGCACCCATTGCTATGGCAGTACGGGCAGCATACTCTCCCACAATGCCTGCACCTATAATAATTACTTTTGTAGGGGGGATGCCACTGATGCCACCTACTAAAACACCCTTGCCATGATTGGCATTATTGAGGTATTGCCCGGCTATCAGCATTACCGCACTGCCGGCAATTTCGCTCATGCTGCGTACAATTGGGTTATGGCCGCTGTCGTCTTTCAGGTTTTCAAAACTTAACGCTGTAATTTTTTTCTCCATCATTTTTTCCAATATTTCCCTTTTCATAACGGCAAGGTGTATCGGCGAAATAATATATTGATGGGGTTTTAACAGCTCACATTCACTCTCACTTACCGGCGCACTTTTTACCAATATATCACATTGAAAAACTTCTTTTTTATCATAGGCAATTTTGGCACCTGCATCACTGTAATCTTTATCGCTGTAACTGGCACCCTCACCTGCTTTGGTTTCAATCACCACCCGGTGGCCATTGGCAATCATAACACTTACAGCTTCGGGGGTTAAGGCAATCCTGTTTTCATTAAACGAATTTTCTTTGGGTATACCAATGTATAATTCTTCTCCTTTAGGTTTTACATCCAGTGTTTCCTCCATAGTTTCGTAGCTAAACGAGGGGGATACAAAGGGTTTTGATGTTGCCATAATTATTCAGGTTAAAGCGTACAAATTACAAATTAATTTTTAGCTTTCTGGTATTCATATCTAATACCGTAATCATCAAATACATAGTATTATCGGGAAAGATACCGGGTGCTTTTTGGGGCCATTCAACAAAGCAGGTATTGCCTGAATAAAGGCAATCTTCCACCCCGGCAAGGATGGCTTCCTCTTCATCTTTTAACCTGTATAAATCGATATGGTAAATAATTTTTCCGGCAGCAGTTAAATATTGGTTTATTATGGAAAACGTAGGACTGGCAATATTATCCTTTACACCTTCCGCTTCACAAACCGCATGTACAAAGGTTGTTTTGCCTGCGCCCATTTCGCCTTGTAATGCAAACACAGCATAGTTTTCAGCAACCTTTAAAAACTGTCTTGCAGCATCGTGCACTTCATCCAGGCTAAAACTTATTTCCATAGTGTAAAGATATTTTCCTTCATTAGTAATATGCTGCTATAAGTAAAGAATAATTTTGCAGGATGGAAAAAGTAGAGTGGCAGGTAGATGGAATGGATTGCACAAATTGCGCCCTTACCATTTCCAAATACCTGAATAAAGAGGGCCTTAAAAATGTACAGGTAAACTTTATAGGTGGCGGCGTAAGTTTTGATGCAGATGAAAATATCGCAAAAAAAGATTTGGCCAGGGGCATCAAAAACCTGGGTTATACCGTGGTTAATGAAACTGCTTTACCGGGTGCTAAAAAGCCTGCAACCCTTTTTAAAAACCATCTCCAAAGGTTTATTTTTTGTTTGCCTTTTACAGCCGTATTAATGTTGCACATGCTTCCATGGCATATTTACTTTTTATTGTACCCATGGGTGCAGCTCCTTATTTGTTTGCCTGTGTACACTGTTGGCATGGGTTATTTTGGTGTAAGTGCTTTTAAAAGCCTTAGGGGCGGTGTGCCCAATATGAATGTTTTAATTGCCATCGGGGCAACTGCAGCGTTTGTGTACAGCCTTATCGGCACCATTGGCAGTTATGGAATGGATTATGTTTTTTATGAAACAACCGCCACCATAATTACCCTGGTTTTTTTAGGGGAGTGGATAGAAAATAAGTCCGTAACTGCAACTCAAAAAGAACTTAACAAGTTAGCGCTTAGCCAAAAGGTAATGGCAAATATGATTGCCTTTGATGATGAACATAAGGAAAATATTTTTCCGGTAGAAAACACACAGCTTAGGGTAGGCGACCTTATTTTAATTAAAAGTGGTGAACAGGTACCTGCGGATTGTAAAATTTTATGGGGCGATGCCCATGTGGACGAAGCATTGCTTACCGGCGAAAGTATACCGGTACATAAACAAAAAAAAGGGGTACTAATCGGCGGCAGCTTAATAACAAATGGTAGCGTTAAGGCACAGGTTACTGCAACAGGCAAGGATACCGTATTAAGCAATATCCTAAACCTGGTGAAACAGGCACAAGGCGAAAAGCCACCCATACAGCAACTGGCAGATAAAATCAGTTCCATATTTGTGCCGGTGGTGCTTGCCATATCAGTACTTACATTCTTGTTGAATTATTTTGCTTTTGGTGTGGATGGTACTAATGCATTAATGAGAAGTATAGCCGTGCTGGTGATCAGTTGCCCTTGTGCAATGGGGCTTGCAACCCCCGCTGCCATTGCTGTTGGCTTAGGGAGGGCCGCCAGGAATGGAATACTTTTTCGCAATGCAAAAAGCCTGGAGTTATTTAAAGATATAAAGACAGTCGTGTTTGATAAAACGGGTACCCTCACCACAGGCAACTTTATAATCAATGGTTTTAACGCCAACATGCTTGGGGAAGCGGAGTTTAAGCGCATCGTTTTTTCGCTGGAAAAATATTCCAACCATCCCATTGCAAAAGCAATTGCCATACAATGGAAAAGAAATGATGCCGTGGTTTGGAGAAAAATAGAAGAGATAAAAGGCGAGGGTATGAGGGGTGAAGATATACAGGGAAATATTTACCAGTTTGGTATTAATAAGCCACGGCAAACAACCGGGGCTGCACCCGAAATGCATACGGCATGGCTGATAAAAAATAATGAACAGGCAGGCTGGGTTGATATGGAAGATGAAATAAGGGAAGAGGCAAGGCAGGTTATTAGCTACCTGCACTCAAAAAACATCAACACCATTTTATTAAGCGGCGACACATTTGAACGCTGTAAAAAAGTGGCGGATGCCACAGGTATAAAAGAAATAATGGCAGAAAAAAAGCCCGATGAAAAATTACAGGTGATAGAACAGCTTACCCGGCTTAATGCAACAGCAATGGTTGGCGATGGCATAAATGATGCACCCGCATTGGCCAAGGCCACTATCGGCATTTCTATGAGTGATGCATCACAGCTTGCCATGCAAACCGCACAGGTGGTTTTAACAAGCAAAGGCATCCGCCATTTGCCATTGGCCCTTGGTTTGGGCAAGCATACTTTTCTCACCGTTAAGCAAAATTTGTTTTGGGCTTTTGTGTATAATGTTGTTGCAATACCGGTAGCAGCCGTTGGGTTGCTGCACCCTGGTATAGCAGCACTGGCAATGGGTTTTAGCGATGTGGTGCTTGCCGCAAATTCCATAAAGCTTAACTTTAAAAGGGTACTTTGAAATGGGTATATTTGATGCAATGACAACGATAAGCCCCTTAATAAAACAACTGCATTAATTTGCCACAGCTTCAACACTTATTGCAGCAGTACTGGGGCTATAGCCACTTTCGCCCCTTGCAAAAAGAGATTATGGAATCGGTACTAAACGGCCATGATACATTGGCTTTGCTGCCCACCGGTGGTGGTAAATCGGTTTGCTTTCAGGTGCCTGCCATGGCCAAAGAAGGTTTGTGTTTGGTAATAAGCCCACTGATTGCATTGATGAAAGACCAGGTGCAAAATTTAAAAAATAAAGGTATACCTGCATTGTCTATTTACTCGGGCATGGGTTTTTTAGAAGTTAAGAAAACGCTGCAAAATGCTGCACACGGTAATTACAAGTTTTTGTATGTATCGCCGGAAAGGTTGGAGACAAATCTATTCCTGGAGTATTTACCGGCAATGAATATTAACCTCGTGGCTGTTGATGAGGCACATTGTATTTCGCAATGGGGTTACGATTTCAGGCCGCCTTATATGCGCATTGCACAACTGCGGGAATACCTGCCCGATGTACCTGTTTTGGCACTTACGGCATCTGCAACGTTAGCGGTGCAAAATGATATCTGCGAAAAATTATCCTTCGCAAAAAATCAACAGCGCTTTCAGCAATCTTTTGAACGGGCCAATTTATCATACAGTGTTTTTAATGTTGCCAGCAAACAAAACAAGTTGCTCGAAATTTTAAATAATGTAAAAGGCAGTGCCATCGTGTATTGCAAAAGCAGGCGGCAAACTAAAGAAGTTGCCAACCTGCTACGCATTAACAACATCAATGCAGGGTTTTATCATGCAGGCCTATGCAATGATGAACGAAATAGCATACAGGAAGAATGGGTAGCCAATAAAACCAGGGTAATAGCCTGCACCAATGCTTTTGGAATGGGTATTGATAAACCCGATGTTAGGGTGGTGGTGCATTATGATGTGCCGGACTGTATAGAAAATTATTACCAGGAAGCAGGCCGTGCAGGCCGGGATGGTAAAAGGGCGTACGCAGTTTTGTTGCACAATAATAAAGAATTGGAAGACCTGCAGCAGCAATCTGCAATCCGTTACCCGGATAAAGCAGCAATAAAAAAAGTGTACACAGCCGTTATGAACCACCTGCAAATTGCAGCGGGCGGTGGCGAAGGGCTGGGATATGATTTTGACCTTTCCACTTTTGCAACAGCTTTTAAAATAAATATACTAACGGCAACCTATGCACTTAAAATGCTGGAGCAGGAAGGCATCCTTCGTTTTAATGAAGTATTTTTTAAGCCATCAACATTGGTTTTTACCATAGATAAAAATGCCTTAAACGAATTTGAACAACATAACCCTTTGCTGGGGCCAGTTATAAAAGGTTTGCTGCGTTCATACGAAGGCATCTTTGATTTTGCCAACACCATCAGCGAAATACAACTGGCAAAATTTATACAGAAAAAGTTGCCGGATGTCATCAGGGATTTACAAAAATTGCATGAACTCGGCATTGTAAATTACTCACCCCGAAAAGATAAGCCACAGGTTACCCTGTTACAAAACCGGATGTATGCCGATAGCTTTCAGGTTAATGTTACCGGCTATTTGCAGCGAAAAGAAAATTTTGAAAAAAGGGTCAAAGCCATCACCGGCTACATTACCCAAACCATACAATGCAGGGGCAAAATTATTGGCGCTTACTTTAACGATAATAAGATAAAGGCTTGTGGTATTTGCGATAATTGTATCAACCAAAATGAACTGGTGATCAGCACAGAAGAGTTCGCAATAATTACAGCAAAAATCTTTCAGGCAATAGCACAAAGCCCTTTACCGGCAAAGCAATTATTAAGCAATCTTGCCGGTATAAAAAAAGAAAAGTTTTGGAAGGTTGTCAATTACCTGCAGTCAGAAAATAAGTTAAGCATCTCACCTCAAGGTGAAATAGCAAAGCCATAATTATATTTTCAGAAGTTGGCGACCCTATTGCCCTAAACAAATATTATCAACTTTTTGTGGATAAGAAGACAGGCATAAACTGTACACCTGTAGTAAATTGCAGCCATCATTTTGTGATGAAAACACCCGGGCATTATGGCAATAAAATTTAACCAGGCTACATTAGATAAGATAGAAAAAATTATACATGAAGGTGGTTATGTAATCAGGTATGAGCGTGGTAATTTTCAAAGTGGCTATTGTATTTTACAGGCCAAAAAAGTAGTGGTGCTCAATAAATTTTTTCAAATAGAAGGTAAGATCAATACCTTGGTTGACCTGCTGCCCCAACTGGAAATTAACTTTGATGCCCTAACCCTCGACAGCCAAAAATTATATGAAGAACTGATGGCAGTAGGGGATAAAAAATAGCCCCGTTTTATATCATTATAATGCGTAGCTGTTATTGCTTATTTTTGCACCGTGCAATGCCCCCCGTTAAAAATAACATTTCTTGGAACTGGCACCAGTACCGGCGTTCCGATGATTGCGTGTGATTGTGAAGTGTGTACTTCCACTGATACAAAAGACAAGCGTTTACGCAGCAGCATACTGGTGCAAAGTGCCGCAACAACTTTCGTTATTGATACCACTCCGGATTTTCGCTGCCAGATGCTGAGGGAAAATGTAAAGCAACTGAATGCAGTTTTGTATACCCATCCGCACAAGGACCATATTGCCGGGCTGGATGATGTAAAAGCCTTTTCTTTCTTCTCTGGCAAAGCCATGGACATATATGCTAACACACTTACACAGGAGGCTATAAAAAACGAATTCTCCTATATTTTTGCTGAAAAAAAATACCCGGGCATACCCGAAATAAATTTAAATACGATCGGCCTGCAACCCTTTTATATTGGCGATATTCCGGTAATCCCTGTAATGGTTTGGCATATGAAAATGCCCGTGTATGGTTACCGGTTGGGCAAGTTTACTTACATCACCGACGCTAACCGTATAGACGAAGCCGAGCAGGATAAAATAAAGGGCAGCGAGGTGATGGTAATAAATGCTTTGCGCCATAAAAAACATATTTCCCACTTTACATTAAGTGAGGCCATTGAGCTTTCTGCAAGCCTCCACATTCCCCAAACTTACATCACACATATCGGCCACCAGTTAGGCAAATATCAAGAGGTTACCAACCTGCTTCCACCCGGCGTGCATTTAGCGTACGATGGATTGGTGCTGCATTTCAGTTAACAAAATCAAACCTGCTGTAGTATGGCACCGGTAAGTTTTAATGCTGATAGAACCTATTATTTTAAAAATACCGGCGACATGTTTTCATGGGATCATTGTTGTGTCACAATCCTTTCATCAGCATACATAATGGCAGCATTGTACCTTCCCCATGAATTGCACATAAATTAACCGAACCATTTCTTAACCTTTATATTTAAGTATTATTTGCAACAGCCATGGTGAAACGCTTTTTGTCCAGCTACCTTAATTTTACAAAAAAGGAACGTACCGGCACATTGATTGTGCTTTTCTTAATTGGCGTTTGTCTTGTGCTGCCCTTTCTGTTTCCATTTTTTATAAAGCCTGTAACCACCGATGCCGCTGTTTTCAAAAAACAGATAGAAACGCTCAAAACCGTGCAGGCGGACAGTGCTGGTAAATACTACAAAAAAGGTTTTACTGATGAAACTTATCAAGGGTATAATAACCCTTATAACCGAAAGCAACCTGCCGGGGAATTTAGGGGGGAGCTTTTTAATTTTGATCCTAACACGCTGGATGCAGCAGGCTGGCAAAGGCTTGGCGTTAAAGATAAAACCGTTGCAACCATTCAAAAGTTTGTCGCCAAAGGCGGCCATTTCTACAAACCCGAAGACATTGGAAAAATTTGGGGCCTGCACGAAGATGAAGTAAAACGCCTGATGCCCTTTGTGCAAATTGCTGCAACAGCACCCCGGTTTGAAAGTAAAAAAGAATATGAAAACAAACCTTTCACCAAGCCTTCTTACACCCCATCTGTTATCGATATCAACGCTGCGGATACTACAGCACTCATTGCCTTACCGGGTATTGGCAGCAAACTTTCGCAACGCATACTTGCCTTTAGGGATAGGTTGGGTGGCTTTTACAAAGTAGAGCAAATTGGTGAAACCTTCGGCTTGCCAGATTCAACATTTCAAAAAATCAAGCCACGGTTTTTACTAAGTAACACTAATGTGCGGCAGATAAATATTAACACCGCCACACTCGATGAAATGAAGGCACATCCCTATCTCCGGTACGCCATAGCCAATGCTGTATTGCAATACAGGGTGCAGCATGGCAACTACGCTGTAGTTACCGACATTAAAAAAGTAATGCTCGTTACCGAAGAAATTTACGCCAAAGTATTTCCTTATTTAAAAGTGGAGTAAAGCTTTACGCAGCAACCGGCAGCACCTAAAAAACGTTAATTTGCAATACAATTAATAACGTATGGATTTTAAACCCGATGAGCTTACCCTTCAGGTGGCACAAACCGCAAAAGAATTTGCAGAGAAATATATAAGGCCCCACGTGATGGAGTGGGATGAACCACAGGAGTTTCCTTTAGCTGTTTTTAAAGAGCTGGGCAAGCTGGGCCTGATGGGCGTTTTAGTACCTGAAAAATATGGTGGCGCCGGGCTTGGCTATTTTGAATACAATGCAGTGATCCAGGAAATTTCAAAAATTTGTGGGTCGATAGGGTTATCTGTAGCTGCACATAATTCACTTTGTACCGGCCATATTTTAACCTTTGGCAATGAAGAACAAAAGCAGCAATATTTGCCAAAGCTGTCTACCTGCGAATGGCTTGGCGCATGGGGGCTTACCGAACCCAATACCGGCAGCGATGCAGGCAATATGAAAACAACTGCTGTAAAAGATGGAAACAATTGGATTTTAAATGGCACCAAATGCTGGATTACCCATGGCAAAACCGGGGATGTTGCCGTGGTGATATGCCGTACCGGCGAAGCAAGGACAAAAGACAATTCCACCGCATTTATTGTTGAGCGTGGTATGGCCGGTTTTACTGGTGGCAAGAAGGAAAATAAGCTGGGCATGCGGGCAAGCGAAACTGCCGAAATGATTTTTGATAACTGCGTTGTTCCTGATAGCAACCGCATGGGCGAAGTTGGTACTGGCTTTAAACAGGCCATGAAAATTTTAGATGGTGGCCGCATTTCAATTGCTGCCCTTAGTGTCGGCATTGCTAAGGGTGCTTACGAAGCGGCAGTAAAATATTCCAAAGAGCGGCAGCAGTTTGATAAACCTATCGCAAGCTTTCAGGGTATTAGTTTTAAACTGGCTGATATGGCCACGCAAATTGAAGCAAGCGAGCTGCTGATCCAGCAAGCCTGCCATCTTAAAAACCAACATTTGCCCATGACCAAAGAGGCAGCTATGGCCAAGTATTACGCCAGCGAAACGGCAGTAAGTGTTAGCACAGAAGCCCTGCAAATTTTTGGCGGAAATGGCTACAGTAAAGACTTTCCGGTAGAAAAATTTTATCGTGACAGTAAACTTTGCACCATCGGGGAAGGCACAAGCGAAGTGCAAAAACTGGTGATCAGCAGGGAAGTTTTACGGTAAAAGTTTACAAACCCCGGCAACACAAAATACCTTCTACATCTTCATCAATTTTTTAAAAAATGGATACTGTTATCATTGAAAAAATTGGCATTTATAAAATGCAGCTACCCTTGCATGAACCCTTCGTTATCTCCCTTGGGCCACAGGATAATGCTGATAATATCGTAATTGTAATAAATACCGATAAAGGCATAACAGGCTATGGTGAATGCAGCCCTTACATGAACATAAATGGAGAAAGTATTGATACCTGTTTTATTGTAGCCCAATATATTGCCACAGTATTAAAAGGTTTGGATGCGTTGAATATAGCAGCTTGCATTGCAGCGATGAATAAAACCATCTATGCCAATAACAGCATAAAAAGTGCGTTTGATATGGCCTTGTATGATATTGCTGCCAAGCATGCAAACCAGCCTTTGTATTTATTTTTAGGCGGCCATAAAAACAAGGCCATTATAACAGACATGACCGTAGGCCTTGGTACTACAGAAAAAATGGCAGCAGATGCGGCAAAGTTTAAAGCAAAAGGTTTTCAGTTCATCAAAGTTAAATTGGGGGAAACAACCCAAAAAGATGTTGCAAGGATAGCAGCCATCCGAAAAGAAATCGGCGATGACATTCCACTAAGGATTGACGCCAACCAGGGTTGGGATGTGCCCACTGCAATCGTCACCCTGCAAGCGTTGGAACCCTACAATATTGAACATTGTGAAGAGCCGATTGTGAGGTGGGATTACATGCGATTGCCGTTAATTAGAAAAGCAACTACCATAAAATTAATGGCAGATGAAAGTTGCAGCGATAGCCATGATGCGGCAAAACTGGCGCAATTAAAAGCCTGTGATTATTTCAATATTAAGATGGGAAAAAGCGGGGGAATATTTGATGCATTGCAAATTGTAAAAGTGGCGCAAGACAATCAAATGAAATTGCAGGTAGGTGGTTTTATGGAATCCCGTTTAGCTACTACGGCCTTTGCACATTTTTCGCTGGCCAGTGATGCTATTGTGCATTTTGATTTTGATACCCCTTTAATGATTGCAGAAGACCCGGTGCAAGGCGGCATGCAGTACAAGCCAAACGGCTTAGTGGAAATTGATGATACCCCAGGCCACGGGGCTTTTATACCTGATGCTTACTTGCAAAAACTTAAATCGGTAACCATTTAAACCAGGCAATTAAACGCAATAAAAAGCCACCCCAATTTTATCAGGATGGCTTTTTCTTTTGGATAGTTGCGGCTATTTTTTATCACCACCAAACATATCACCCACTTTATCTTTTAAACTGCCAAAAACATCTTCCACTTTATGGGCAGCGTCTTTTACAAAGTCTTCAACTTTTTGTCCGGTTTCACCAGGTATAACATCACTGATTTTATCCATCATAGTAGCCTCAGCTACAGGCGCAGCAGGGTCAGCAACAGCAGCCACTGTGGCGGGTGTTGTAGTAAATAAATTATCAACAGCGCCTGCCATCATCGGAAATTTTTCCTTCACATATTCTTTAATATGGTCAATAGCTTTTGTGGCCTGCTCCGCTGTGATGCCAGCTTTTTCTGTTAGGCCCGTAATTAAATCGTTCATAATTATTTGTTTTAGTTTGTTCTACAAATATGGGTGGTTTTACAGGAAAATGCAAATGCACGGCACCAATCAATTATTATCCGATTATTCAGTATCGTAACGTTCCACTTTTTCAATGCCGGGCAGTGCAAGCAACCTGTCGCATAAAGTATCCAGTTCTTCCTTATCATGAACAAATATTTTAAGGTTGCCCCTGAATATGCCATCCTTGGCCTCAATCGTCATGGCCGAAATATTAAATTTCATTTCTCCACTGATGAGGTTTGTTATTTTATGGATTACACCCACATCATCTAACCCCACTATTTTTAATCCCGTTAAAAAAGAAATTTCTTTATTTTTTGCCCATTTGGTTTTTACAACCCGGTGGCCGAAGTTGGACATAAGCCTTGCTGCATTGGGGCAATTGGTGCGGTGTATTTTTAACCCTTCGCCGGTGGTTACAAAACCAAAAACATCATCGCCGGGTATGGGCTTGCAACAGTTGGCCAGCGTGTACATGATCTTATCGCTGCTTTCGCCAAAAATAATCAGTTCGGCATCTTTCTTATTAAAGGTCCGTTCATGGGTTTCGTTATCCGCTTTATCTTCTGCTTCAACCTTTGGTGGCTTAGGTGGAAACAGCCTGTCGCCAGATGCACTGAATTCTTTTAATTCTTTAAGGTCAATCTTTTTAATGGCAATTTCATACAACAGGTCCAGCGGCGAATTAAGTTTGTAAAAAGAGGCCAGCTCTTCCATGTTGTGCTGTGTCATCATACCGCCAATTGCCTCCAGCTTCTTCTGTAAAATGTATTTGCCATCTTCGGCTACCTTTCTTTTTTCTTCCTTTAAAGTATCTTTTATTTTTTGTTTTGCCTTGCTGGTTACCACCTGGTTAAGCCACTCCTGGCTGGGCTTTTGTTTGGCGCTGGTAATAATTTCTATCTGGTCGCCGCTGCGTAATTTATGGCCGATGGGTACCAGCTTGTGGTTTACCTTGGCACCAATACACCTGCTGCCCACGGCAGTGTGTACGCTAAAAGCAAAGTCCAGGGCTGTGGCACCTACCGGCAACATTTTAATATCGCCTTTTGGCGTGTACACATAAATTTCTTCTGCTAAAAAAGAGGTTTTAAAGTCTTGTAAAAAATCAAGGGAGTTGCTGTCTTGCCCGGTAAGTGCTTCCCTTATCTGGCTAAACCATTGATCAAATCGGTTTTCAACGCTTGTGCCTTCTTTATATTTCCAATGTGCCGCTAAGCCTTTCTCCGCAATTTCATTCATGCGCTTGGTGCGTATCTGCACTTCCACCCATTTGCCCATTGGGCCCATTACGGTGGTGTGCAAAGCTTCATAGCCATTGCTTTTTGGGTTGCTCAGCCAGTCACGCAACCTTTCCGGGGAGGGGTTATATTCGTCGGTGATCATGCTGTACACCTTCCAGCAATCTTCTTTTTCTTTTTCAGTTGGGGAGTCAACAACAATCCTGATGGCAAAAAGGTCATACACTTCTTCAAAGCTTACCCCTTTCTTTTTCATCTTGTTCCAGATGGAGTGTATGCTCTTGGGCCTGCCATGTATTTCAAATTTAAAATCAGCTTTTTCAAGCTTGTTTTTTAACGGCCTTATAAAATCATTTATAAAACGGGTACGTTCCCTTTTGGTATCATTTAATTTTTGGGCAATGTATTTATAAGTGTCAGGCTCCAGGTATTTCATGGACAAATCTTCCATTTCTGTTTTAATAGCATACAGCCCCATCCTGTGCGCAAGGGGTGCATACACATACACTGTTTCGCTGCTGATTTTTAATTGTTTCTCCCGCTTCATGCTATCCATGGTACGCATGTTATGGAGGCGGTCGCTGAGCTTAATTAATATCACCCTTGGGTCATCCGTCAACGTTAATAAAATCTTTTTAAAATTTTCGGCCTGCTGGCTGGTATTGGTGTCCATCACCGTACTGATCTTGGTAAGGCCATCTACAATTTTTGCAATCTCCACACCAAACTCCCGTTGAATATCCTGCAGGGTAACATCAGTATCTTCAACGGTATCATGTAATAAAGCACATATGGTACTCCTTACCCCAAGGCCAATTTCCTCAACACAAATACGGGCAACGGCAAGGGGGTGCAATATGTAAGGCTCGCCACTTTTGCGGCGCATAGTCTTGTGAGCTTCGGCTGCAATTTCAAAAGCTGTGCGTATTAATTCTTTATCACCCGGTTTCAGTTTCGTTTTTAATTCCTTCAGTAAACCACGGTACTGCCTTAATATTTCCTTCTTTTCTTCCTCTTCGCTTAGCGTATATTTTACAATTGGGGGTATTGTTTCCATGTAGTAAACGAATTTACGAAAAAACATTTCTGTTTTAATATTTTGGTTATTTCCCTTACTTTTGCAGCCCTTAAGTAATATTGGTTATTAAGAAGGGGACCAGCAACAGGCTGGTTAAATTACCGGATGTGGCGAAATTGGCAGACGCACCAGACTTAGGATCTGGCGGAGCAATCCATGTAGGTTCGACCCCTATCATCCGGACTTAGCTGAGTTGATAAGTAGAGTGGTTGATTAGTAAGCAAATTGTAAGCTTGCTTTTTTCCATCACTTATCAACTTTTTTAATTTTAAAAATTTCAACATTTACTATTTATGGCAACAGTAGCAAGAGAGAATATTGGTTTATTAAACGACAAAATTATTATCAGGGTTGCAAAAGAAGATTACCTGCCAACCTTTGAAAAAAAATTGAAAGAGTACAGTAAAACAGCCAATATCCCCGGTTTTAGAAAAGGTATGGTGCCAACTGGCATGATCAAAAAAATGTATGGCCCGTCTATTTATACAGATGAAATTTTAAAAACTGTTGAGCAGCAATTATACAGTTATCTGGATACCGAAAAACCAGAAATTTTTGCCCAGCCACTGGCTTTGGATGCAGACATTAGAAAGCTGGACTTTAATAACCCTGACGAATATGAATTTGGATTTGAAATTGGCCTTAAACCATCTTTTGAAATCGCCAATCTATCTGCAGCCAAATTAACTTTTAATAAAGTAATTGTTACGGATGAAATGGTGCAGGAAGAAGTTGACCGTATGCAGCAAAAAGGCGGCACTATGGCTGAACCCGAAACCATTGCCACACCAGAAGCAGTGCTTACCGTTTTATTTACCGAAGCAGATAAAGATGGCAATCCTGTTGATGGCGGTCTTAACAAAGAGGTTACAGTAGCTGTAAAAAATACAACTGAAAGTACCCAAACCGCATTAATGGGTAAAAAGAAAGAAGATAGCCTGATGGTAAAATTGTCAGAAGCATTTACCGGCGAAAAATTGGATAGCACAGCACATGAACTGGGCTTGGGTATAGAAGATAAAGCAGCACAAGACAAGTATTTTAACTTAACCATACATAAAATTGGGGTAGTTGAAAAAAGGGCGATGAGTGAGGAATTTTATAGTGAAATATTTCCCGGTGCTGCTGTTGCAACGGAAGACGAATTCAGAAAAAAATTAAGGGAAGAAATTGAGCAATATTGGAACGGGCAAAGCCGTAACCAGTTACATGATCAGCTGTATCATTTTATGCTTGATGAAACCAAAATGGAATTTCCTGAAGGGTTCCTGAAAAAATGGTTACAGGTAGGCAGTGAAGAAAGAAAAACAGCCGAGCAGGCCGAAGAGGAGTTTCCTGTGTTCAGCAGCCAGCTAAAGTGGACATTGATCAGCGATAAAATTATTAAAAGCAACGGGTTGCAGGTTGCTGCCGAAGAATTAAAAGCATCCATGAAAGCGGAAGTAATGCGTTACTTTGGGGCAATGAACATGGGCGAAGATACCAGTTGGCTCGATAGCTATGTTGACCGCATGATGAAGGATGAAAAGCAAACCGATGCCAGCTATCGCAGGCTCATAACCGAAAAGTTGTTTAACTGGGCCGAAGCACAGATTAGGCCTGAAGAAAAGGAGGTTACAGGCGAAGAACTTACTGCGATGCAGCACAACCATCAGCATTAAAAACATTATAAAAATATTGAGGCCGGTGCACCAATGCACCGGTTTTTTTATTTTAAATAAATGAAATAATCCAGCGTTAAATATCGGTTCCGCCTTTTTGGCGGCTTTTTTTTATAGCATAATATTTGGTTTCACCAATCGACTATATTTGTCAACATAAACTATATATCAGATGAATTTCGAAAAAGAATTTGAAAAATACGCTATTAAACACCGTGGCATCAACAGCAATTTATTAGATGATTACAGCAAAAAAAATGCTGAAAAATTTAATGCACAAACACTTCCGTTTGGTGGTGCAGGGTTACAAATAAATAACCTTACGCCAAACATTATTGAGGAAAGGCCAATGAACGTAGCCGTTATGGATGTGTACAGCCGCTTAATGATGGACAGGATTATTTTTCTGGGCTATCCCGTATCAGACGAAGTCGCCAATATTATAACCGCACAATTTTTATTTTTAGAAAGTACAGACCGCACAAAAGATATACAGATGTACATTAATTCCCCCGGTGGCAGCGTTTATGCTGGCCTCGGCATGTACGATACCATGCAGTTTGTTACACCAGATATTGCAACTATATGCACAGGTATTGCAGCCAGCATGGCGGCAGTGCTCATGTGTGCAGGCTCTGCCGGCAAGCGTACCGCATTAAAACATAGCCGCATTATGTTGCACCAGCCAAGCGCAGGCGCAGGCGGCCAGGCAAGTGATATTGAAATCACCGTTAACGAAATCCGCAAAATTAAAAGTGAGCTGTACGAAATCATTGCCCAGCACACCGCACAGCCTTTTGAAAAGGTGGCAAAGGATTGCGAAAGGGATTACTGGATGACATCAACAGAAGCTAAAGATTACGGAATTGTGGATGAGGTTTTGACCACTAACCCCCGTAAAGCAAAAAAAGATAAATAGGTTATTGTCCGGGCAATGGTACTGCTGTTGGGCATCCTTGCGTCGCACACTTGTACCGCATACCGTTGCGGAGCAAGCCTTAAACATTAATACAGCATTTTAAAAATAGCATCAAATGAATTACTATAACAACAAACAGGTACGTTTAGACGACGAAGAAGAAACCCCAAAAGAACTGCCCGAAAACCCCATGGAAAAAATGGTAAGCGGCTGGCAGTTCGACAAAAAATTTATAGAGCAGCGCAAAATATTTTTGTGGGGTGCTGTAGAAGATAAAAGTGCAAAAGATATCACCGCAAGGTTACTTTATCTCGAAGCAATTGAGCCCGGTAAAGAAATAACCTTTTACATCAACAGCCCGGGCGGCGTGGTTACCAGCGGCATGGTTATTTATGATACCATGCAAATGATAAGTTCACCCGTAAGCACTGTGTGTATGGGCATGGCTGCAAGCATGGGCAGCATCCTGCTAAGCGGTGGTGCAAAAGGGCGGCGCTTTATCTTTCCAAGCGGCCAGGTTATGATACACCAGCCAAGTGGTGGCGGCCAGGGCGTTAGTGCCGATCTGGAAATTATGGCCGTACAAATTTTAAAGATCAAACAAATGGGTGCCCGCATTTTAGCAGAAAATTGCGGACAGACTTACGAAAAAGTGATGAAGGATTTTGACCGGGATTATTGGATGGATGCCAAAGAATCAGTAGCCTACGGCATTGTGGATGGCACATTGGATAAATTATAAACAATTGAAATTGTATACTTGGCCGGTTTAATCACCGGCTATTTTTATGCAAAACATTTACGGCCACCTGTTGTTTTTCAGATACTGTTCTTACATTAAGCAGTATGCACGGTTAACTTTACAGTATGCAATTTGAAGATATTATAAACGCCAAAGTAAGTAAGGAAACTGATCGTCCAATGATGAAGAAAGAGGCGTTTCCGGTAAGTAACGAACTGCAAACCTACCTTAAGAAATATGGCCGGGATATTAAATTACCGGTTGCTTATAAAGACTTGCTTAATTACCGCTTTGCTACCGCACTAAGGGATAAAAAAGGGAAACTCACTCATTGGGAAACCGCCGTTTATGATTTTAAAGAAATGGAATTTTTAAAAGAAGGTTTAATTAAGACTTATGCCACGCTTAAAACAGAGGGCAACCTTAATTTTATAAAACACCTGGATGTTGAAAGAATAGACTTCTGCGAATTCGGTAACAGTGTGCCTTTCAGGATTCGCATCATCAATAAGGTAAATGATAATTATGATCATTACTACATCAAATCTGTAGATGCTTCCCGCATTTACGGGCTGGAGCTGGAGCACCTGCTTTCGCCGAACCGTATTACTTTTTTGTACCACAAAAACACTTTGGTAGAAGAGCATATACCCGGCATACCCGGCGATATTTTTATACAGGATTACCTGCAGCAACCCGAAACAAATAAAATCAGGATTGCCAAAGAGTTTGTAAAATTTAATGAAAGGTGTTTCGCCAGGTTACTCGGCGATATGCGGAGCTATAATTTTGTAATTGATATTACCCCGGATATTGAAGATTATCAATACCGCATAAGGGCCATAGATTTTGACCAGCAATCTTACGAAGCAAAAAAAAATTTGTACCTGCCCCAATTTTATAAAGAAAATTTTGAGTACGTAACCCTGGTACTAAAAAACCTAAGCCCCGAAGTAATAGAACAATACCAGGCCGAAGAGAGGACAACAATGGCCTACAGGGTAATTGCAAGCCGAAGGCAAATTATGGAACTGCTAAACATCATGATTAAAGATGAGATATCAGAAAACTATAAAGTAAAATTGCTTCGCAATGAACTGAATGACCATTTCGGCACTAATTATTTTTCAAGTTGCAATAGCATGGGCGCCATTGTAAAACGGCAATTAAAACAGATGTTACAAAAGCACCTGAAACAGGTGCCTGAAAATTGACATCTTACCTTACATATATTTAACAGTTATTGCAACGTTATGTGTAAAGCTACTGTCTTATTAAAACCATGTGATTGGTTATATTTGCAGTTGGATTTTAAAAACAAGAAACAGGCATAATGGCTAAACAACAAGCGTTACATTGTTCATTTTGCGGCAGGAGCCGTGATGAAGTAAAAATTTTAATTGCAGGGCAAGAAGGGCATATTTGCGAAAATTGCGTTGAACATGCCCAGGAAATCATCGGACAGGAATTAATGATTTATCCCGAAGCAAAGCAAGGCAGTACAGCAGCCGGCAAACTCACCATAAAAAAACCAATAGAAATAAAAAAGTTTTTAGATGAGTATGTTATTGGACAGGATGATGCAAAGAAAATTTTGGCAGTTGCAGTATACAACCACTACAAAAGGCTGAACCAAAAAGTTGAAAACGAAGTTGAGATAGAGAAAAGTAATATCATAATGGTAGGCGAAACCGGTACAGGAAAAACCTTGCTGGCAAAGTCTATAGCACGGATGTTAAACGTGCCCTTTGCTATTGTGGATGCAACCGTTTTTACAGAAGCAGGCTATGTGGGCGAAGATGTGGAAAGCATGCTGAGCAGGTTATTACAGGCTTGCAATTATGATGTGGCAGCGGCTGAAAAAGGGATTGTGTTTATAGATGAAATAGACAAGGTTGCCCGCAAAAGCGATAACCCATCCATTACCCGTGATGTTAGCGGGGAAGGTGTTCAGCAAGGATTGCTGAAACTGCTTGAAGGCACAGAAGTGTTGGTACCACCACAAGGCGGCCGCAAACATCCTGAGCAGAAGCTGGTAAAAGTAAATACCCAAAATATTTTATTTATTTGCGGTGGCGCATTTGATGGTGTTGACAGGATGATAGCCCGGCGGGTAAATACCCACGCAATCGGCTTTAGCGTAAACAAAGAGTTGCAGGAGTTTCAACAAAAAAACCTGCTGCAGTTTGTAAATGCGGTGGATTTAAAAACCTTTGGTTTAATACCTGAATTGCTGGGCCGCTTGCCGGTTATCACTTACCTGAACCCGTTGGATGCACCTACACTCCGCAACATTTTAACGGAGCCAAAAAATGCCTTGGTAAAACAGTTTACAAGGTTGTTTGAAATTGAAGGCATAGCATTAAGCTTTGACCCTGCAGTGTATGATTTTATGGTAGAAAAAGCACTGGAATATAAATTGGGGGCAAGGGGCTTAAGAAGTATTTGCGAGAGCATTTTAACCGATGCCATGTACGAACTGCCATCGCAAAAAGTAAAGTCGTTTCAGGTTACCCTGGAGTATGCACAGCGTAAATTTAATACCAGTAAGATGAGCATGCTTAAAGTAGCATAACATAAAGATAATTGGATTGATAAACTGCAAACCTACAATTTGCAGTTTTTTATTTTTAGCCATTTTCTTAGATTTTATATAGTAAAATTCATTTTAGGTGATTGGTATAATTCATTTTATTTTTACGCCGAAAATTGAAAAGTTCATCAACAGAAATTTTAATAGCGGCGTTCAATAACTTATAACCTTCTTAATCTTTGCAGCAGAATGGCTGCTGTTCAATTGTAGTATTCATTAATTCAAGCAAACTCAAACGGTACAAATAATGGTAGATGTAATTTTAGGACTTCAATGGGGCGACGAAGGCAAAGGAAAAATAGTTGATTATTTTGCACCAAACTATGATGTGATTGCCCGTTTTCAGGGCGGCCCAAATGCGGGGCATACCTTGTATGTAAACGGAAAAAAAGTAGTGCTGCATCAAATACCGAGTGGCATTTTTCATGAGAATAAAACAAACCTGATTGGCAATGGGGTGGTGTTGGATGCGGTCACTTTAAAAAAGGAATGTGAAACTGTAGCTTCCATGGGAGTGGATTATAAAAAAAGCCTTTACATCAGCGAACGCACCCATCTTATTTTGCCCACCCACCGTGCATTGGATAAAGCCAGTGAACTTGCAAAAGGAAATGAAAAAATCGGTTCAACATTGAAAGGAATTGGTCCGGCATATATGGATAAAACAGGCCGGAACGGGTTAAGGGTTGGGGATTTACTGGATAAAAGTTTTACATCCCAATACATTAAAATCCGCTTAAAACACCAGCGCCTGCTGGATAATTACAATTTTCAGGAAGACATCAGCCAATGGGAAGATGAATTTTTTGAAGCCATTGAAGAGTTGAGAAGTTTTAAAATTGTAAATGGCGAATACTTTATAAACGATAAAATACAACAGGGTAAAAAAATTTTAGCGGAGGGCGCACAGGGCAGTATGCTGGATGTTGATTTTGGTACTTTTCCTTTTGTTACCAGCAGCAGCACTATTTCTGCGGGTGTTTGCACCGGTTTGGGTATTGCACCACAAAAAATTAAAGAAGTGTTTGGTGTTTCAAAAGCCTATTGTACAAGGGTGGGCAGCGGTCCTTTTCCTACAGAATTGGATGATGAAATGGGGGAGTTGATCCGCAAGACAGGAAGTGAATTTGGTGCCACCACAGGCAGGCCACGCCGCTGCGGCTGGATAGACCTTGTGGCGTTGCAATTTGCCTGTATGATCAATGGCGTTACCCAGGTTATTATGACAAAAACCGATATCCTGGATGCTTTGCCTGAACTAAAAGTTTGCAATGGGTATAAAATCAACGGCGAAGAACAAAATTATGTACCCTTTCAAATGAGCCGTTTAAAAATTGAGCCCCTGCATAAAAATTTTGAAGGCTGGCAAACAGATATCACCGCGGTTACCCATTATGATAGCCTGCCCTTAAAAATGAAAGAGTACATCGATTATATAAATAAATTTCTTAAAGTTCCCGTTAAGTTTATCAGCAACGGGCCCGGCAGGGATCAAATAATTATCGCTTAAGAAAATAATATAAAAATACCTGCGTTTTTTTTTGGCTAATTAAAAATCTATAAGAAATTTTACAGTAATAACCTGGTTAATTATGGCAACAAAATCTAATAAAGAAAAAAAGACAACCCCTGCTGACGATGCCCCTGAAAAGAAATCGCCGGCTAAAGCTTCTAAATCTAAAAAAGATGAAGAGGATGATGATGACGATGATGATGATGTAGAGGAAGAAACCAAGCCTGCTAAAAAAGCTAAGGCATCATCGAAGAAAGGGGATGACGATGATGACGATGATGACACAGATGAAGTTGAAACTGAAGATGATTGGGAAAAAGGAGAGGAAGGTGATGATTGGGACCCCGACTTTGATGAGTTTGATGTACCCAAATCTGCAGCAAAAAAATCTGCTGGTAAAAAGCCTGCAAAAGATGAAGAAGATGATTTTAAAATAGACGACGATTTTAAAGATCTTGGCTTTGATGATCTTGATGGTGGCGGTGGCTCAGGCTTTGATGACGATGATGATTTTTAAAAACTGATTTTGTTGCGGTACCTTAAATTGCTAAAATGTTGGCAAAACAAAAAGTGAAAAGAACCGCAGTTTTCAAGATTACAGATACACAGAAATTCAAAATGAAAATGTTGGACTGGCTGAGGCAGTTCAACATTTTTTGTTTACTGGATAACCATCACTATAACGCTGGTGATGCTGCTTTTGAATGTTTGGTTGCTGCAGGGTGCAAAGAGAAAATCATGGCAAACGATGGGAAAGCATTTGAAAAACTCAGCAGTTTTAATTATGAAAACGAATGGCTGTTCGGGCATTTTGCCTATGACCTTAAAAATGAAATAGAAGAACTAACATCAACCCATTTTGATGGCGTTGGCTTTGATAACCTGCTATTTTTTATACCACAGGTTGTTGTAAAGATAAAAGGACATAGTGTCAATATCACCTCCGACACAAGCCCTGAACAAATCTTTGAAGCTATTCAATCTGTAGGCTTGGGTGATAACAACCACAAGCAAAGTATTGTAAAAATTGAAAGCCGTTTTTCTAAAAGAAATTACATAGAGGCCGTTAAGAATATTCAGCAAAATATTTTAAAAGGGGATTGCTATGAAATTACTTTCTGCCAGGAATTTTATGCAAAGGATATAATTGCCGATCCATTTTTTTTGTATAAAGAATTATCCAGGCTTTCTCCAAGCCCGTTCGCTGCTTTATACAGGGCAGAAAATAAATTTTGTATCTGCGCCAGCCCGGAACGTTATCTTAAAAAAACAGGTAAAGCTATTTTGTCTCAGCCTGTCAAAGGAACCGCTCAGCGTTTTTTAGATGATGAGGGAAAAGACCGGGAAAGCAGGCTGGGCTTATCGCTCAGCGAAAAGGAAAAAAGTGAAAATGTAATGATTGTTGATCTTGTACGAAATGACCTAAGCAAAGTTTGCAACGAAGGTTCTGTATACGTAGATGAATTATTTGGCGTTTATAGCTTTCCCCAGGTGCATCAGTTAATCAGCAGCATCAAAGGTGATTTAATGGAGAATGTTGGCATTGCTGATATCGTGAAAGCTACCTTTCCGATGGGATCTATGACGGGGGCCCCAAAGAAAAAAGTAATGGAACTTATAGAAAAATATGAACGCACAAAGAGGGGCCTTTTTTCAGGGGCAATCGGGTACATCGACCCTTCTGGTGATTTTGATTTTAACGTGGTGATCAGAAGCATTTTGTATAATGCTACCAACAAATACTTATCATTTCAGGCAGGAAGTGCCATTACTTTTTACAGCGATGCAGAGAAGGAATATGAAGAGTGCCTGTTGAAAATTGACACCATTAAAAAGATACTGGGCCAATAGTAAATCAACCTTTCCTTTTTGTTTTAGGATAGTTAGTTTTAAAAACAGGCATATCCATATCGCCCAATAAAGCCTGTACACTTTCATTTAGAATCTGGTATTTGTTGGCAACAAATAGTTGCATTTTTTCGGGTGGCAGTTTCAAATCGAAATTACCTTTTGTCGCCATCGTTG
Organism: Ferruginibacter sp.; assembly: GCA_965249755.1. GTDB lineage: Bacteria > Bacteroidota > Bacteroidia > Chitinophagales > Chitinophagaceae > Ferruginibacter. The sequence continues at coordinate 2,850,767 of CBDFMT010000004.1, read as the reverse complement.
CATCAAATAATGGATTGAAATGATTAAACTGGGCAATGTCCATCATAATATTTTTTGCAATAACCAAAGAACTGTATTTTCCGGAAATTGGTAATATCTCGATATCGATAAGTTCACTTTCGGTTAATGCCGGAGGGCCTGGTTTACCATCCATTTTTGTTACCGGATAATTTGTTCTGCCCACATCATCTTTAACAAAGGGAAGCATACCTGCAGTAAATGTTGTAACACCACCGCCACCTTCCATAATATAATGTGTGGCAATAAACCTTTTTACATAAGTCCGGGATTCTTCCGGAAGATAATATTGCAGGCGCCAAAAATCACTGCTGCCACTTTTTTTCATAGCGCTGTAAACCCTTGCCGGGCCGCCGTTATAGGCTGCCATAACCAAAAGCCAATCATGCATTTGTTTATACAGCGATAATAAATACCTGGCTGCGGCATGTGTGCTTTTATAATAATCCCTTCTTTCATCTACCAAACCATTTACTGTAAGGCCAAAATCCCTGGCGGTGTAAGGCATAAATTGCCACGGCCCGCCAGCACCCACAACACTTGTTGCAGCTATATTTAAATTGGATTCAATTACCGCAATATATTTTAGTTCTTTAGGCAATCCATATTGTTGCAGGATACCCTCGATCGTAGAAAAATAAGGCTGTCCCCAACCCTTCATTTTCTGCAGATAGCTTCCATGAGCTTTCATATAATCTTGTACAAAAACTTCTGCATTAGGATTAATCTGGGCGGTATATGGTATCGAAGTATTATAACTATAATTGGAGAAAAGATTTTTAAAACCGTATTTGGTAACCTGGTTAAAATACTGGACTTTATCTTTTTTTGGGAGTGTCCTGGTTTTAATTACTTCTTCAATTAATTTATCTTCTTTATCGATGTTTTCCGGTACGGTATCTTTAATTACTTTATGTGAAATTGAAATTTGCTTAGGTGGATTAACTGTATTTCCAATAGCTGCAAAAGTTAAGGCACAACCAAAAAGTATAAATAAATATTTAGTCATTGGTTTAAAAATTAAGTGCAACCTTACGCTGTTGAATAAGCATCGAGGAAAGTTGCAGCAAAGTTATTTCATCCATTTTATTGGTTAGTACCTGCATGCTGAAAGGCATGCCATTGCTGTGTTGGTATAAGGGAATTGATATAGCTGGTAAACCCGTAAGGTTTGCAAAAACGGTATAAATATCTGCAAGATACATTGCCACAGGGTCATCATTTTTTTCACCAATATTAAATGCTGTAACAGGTGATGTTGGTAAGATGATAGCATCGTATTCTTTAAAGATGGCCGTTGTTTTATCTACCAGCATTTTTCTTACTTGTTGTGCTTTGGTAAAGTAAGCATCAAAGTAACCCGTGCTTAACACGAAAGTACCCAGCATTATCCTGCGCTGCACTTCTTTGCCAAAACCTTCACTGCGGCTTAGTTTGTAGAAGTCAGTCAAATCGCCAACGGGTTCTTTAGTCCTGTGCCCGTAACGTACCCCATCAAAACGGTTTAGATTGCTGCTTGCCTCAGCAGTCGTTAAAACATAATAGGCAGGCACAATGTATTCGAGTAAATCAAAGGCTACATTTTCAACGGTATGGCCAGATGATTTCAGGTCTTCAATAGTTGAAAAAAGCGCATTGCTTATTTCTTTATCCAACGACGGATGCTGCAGAGCACTTTCAAAAAAAGCTATCCTGATATTTCGGTTATGCGAATTTTCACTATCGGTATATGCAGTTGAAAGATTAATATTTTCATTTTGGAATGATAAAGTTTGGTTTAGTGCAGTACTATCAAACTCATCTGGCCCGGATATAACATCAAGGGTAATCGAAACATCCTGGATATTGTTTGCAAATATTCCGATCTGATCAAAAGAAGATGCGTAGGCTATCAAACCATATCTTGATATTCTTCCGTAAGAAGGCTTTAGGCCAATGATACCACAGAAGTCTGCCGGTTGCCTTACAGAACCACCCGTATCACTTCCAAGGCTTACCATGCACATGCCGGCTTGCACTGCCACTGCACTTCCACCCGATGAACCGCCTGGTACTTTGGTTTCATCCAAAGCATTTAAAACGTTACCATAAGCTGAGTTTTCATTGGTACTTCCCATTGCAAATTCATCGCAATTACAACATCCGATAATAATAGCACCCTCATCCATTAATTTTTGAACGGCTGTAGCACTATACACAGAAATAAAGCCATCCAATATTTTAGAGGCCGCCGTAACCTGGTGGCCTTTGTAGCAAATAACATCCTTAATTGCAATGACAACCCCATGCATACGGCCAGTTACGCCAGTACTGCCATTACGGGAATTGTCCAGTGCAGCAGCCCTTTCAAGTGCTTCAGATGAATACACTTGCCTAAATGCATTAAGGTGGCTTTGGCTTTTAATTTTATCAAGAAAATGAGTTACCGCTGCCACACAAGTGTTTGTGCCGTTTTTAAGTTGAAGATGATATTCTTTTATAGATGGGAACAAAAATTTGTTTTTATAGTATTAATAAAACAGGCTGAAGTACGTGTTCTATTAATTGATAGATGCTATTCAATTAACAATACAACTCACTTCAGCCTCTTCAGTATTAAGTATTGCTTACTTATTTGGATAAGTCGGACTGGGCTTCCTGCGCTCTTTTTTGTTCAAGCTGCGCTTTTAATTCCCTAATTTCCTGCTCCTTATCTTTCTCTTTCATGCCTTCCTCAATTTCATTTTTCACGCTTGTTTTGGCATCATTAAAATCCCTTACGCCTTTGCCTATGCCTTTCATTAATTCAGGAATTTTTTTACCTCCAAATAATAAAACTACCGCAAGTAAAATAAATATCCATTCAGAGCCACCGGGCATACCAATAAGAAAAACTGCATTTAAATTTGATAATAACATGGTATTAAATTTAGTGAACAAAGATAAAAGAAATAACTTTTTATCGGGTTTTTTGCTTGTTAATAATTTGAGGGGTGTTTTATTATCTCAGGTAACGGCCACACTTAGCTTTGCCGTTGGCAGCTTCATAAGTTGTTATTCCTTTCGAGCATGAAGTGAAGGCGATAAAAGTGAAAAAGATAATTGCGCCTGTGAATAATTTTTTCATAACGGGTGTGGTTAAGGTTAAGCAAATACAATTCTTTCTTGTTGTGATCACCAAACCTTAACAACAATCGTTCCGATTATTTTTACAAATAAAAAAGCGAAAATCAATTTTCATGATTTTCGCTTTCGATATATTTCTTTATGCTATTTCTTTTTAGTACCAACAGCCATTCTTTTCTCCTGGATACGTGCACTCTTACCACTTCTTTCCCTTAAATAAAACAATTTTGCCCTGCGTACTTTACCAACTTTGTTTAAAACAACACTTTCAATATTAGGGGAATAAAAAGGGAATAAACGTTCAACACCCACACCATCACTCATTTTGCGCACAGTAAAGGTGGCGGTTGCACCTGTACCCTGGCGTTTGATAACATCTCCTTTAAAACTTTGGATACGTTCTTTAGTGCCTTCAACAATTTTGTAGTTGACAGTAATATTATCACCTGCCTTAAAAGCTGGAATTGTTGGCTTGGCGGTTAATTGCTCATGTACAAAAGAAACTGCGTTCATAATCTTATTTTTAACGGACGGCAAAGGTAATGGTTTAATTGATAATTTAAAACCGATTGTCAATTATATTTTAGGTTTTTTACCTCGCAATGTTTACCGCTCTTTTTTCCCTTATCACCGTAACTTTTATCTGGCCGGGAAAAGTCATTTCGGTTTGTATCTTTTGGGCAATCTCAAAACTTAATTTGTCACTATCGCCATCACTTACTTTATCAGCTTCTACAATTACCCGTAACTCCCTGCCGGCCTGGATTGCATAAGCCTTTTCTACACCCTGGTAAGCTTGCGCCAGGTTCTCTAAATCTTTAATGCGCTGAATATATTGCTGCATTATCTCACGCCTTGCACCGGGCCTTGCACCGCTTATAGCATCACAAGCCTGTACAATTGGTGAAATAACATACTGCATTTCCATTTCATCATGGTGGGCACCAATTGCATTTACTACGGCTGGGTTTTCACCATATTTTTCGGCAAGTTTTGCACCCAATAATGCGTGGCTAAGTTCAGTTTCTTCATCAGGAACTTTACCAATATCATGAAGCAAGCCTGCACGTTTAGCTAATTTTGGGTTCATGCCTAACTCCGCAGCCATAATGGAACAAAGGTTGGCAGTTTCCCTGCTGTGCATTAAAAGGTTTTGTCCGTAAGACGACCTGAAACGCATACGGCCAACCATTCTTACCAATTCTTTATGTAAGCCATGCACGCCCAACTCCATGGCAGTCCTTTCGCCAATCTCCATCACTTGGTCATCCAATTGTTTTTTTGTTTTTTCAACAACTTCTTCAATACGGGCAGGGTGTATACGGCCATCTGCCACAAGCCGCTGTAATGATAAACGGGCAATTTCCCTGCGAAGCGGATCAAAGGAAGACAATACAATCGCTTCCGGGGTATCATCAACTATTAAATCCACGCCTGTTGCAGCTTCTATCGCCCTGATGTTACGGCCTTCACGGCCAATGATAGAACCTTTTATTTCGTCACTTTCCAGGTTAAAAACTGTTATTGAATTTTCTATAGCCTGTTCTGCTGCCGTCCGTTGAATGGTTTGTATTACAATTTTCCGGGCTTCTTTATTGGCTTTCAATTTAGCCTCTTCAATAATTTCCTGTTGCAGAACGAGTGCTTTGGTGTGGGCCTCCTGTTTCAAACTCTCTATCAATTGGGTTTTAGCATCTTCGGCTGTAAGGCCAGCAACTTTTTCCAGCCTGCGGATGTGTTCTTCCTGGTGTTTTTCAAGTTCGGTCCTTTTAGAATTCACCACTTCAATCTGCCTGTTAAGTGCTTCTTTAATGATTTCATTATCTTTTACCTGCTTCTCAACATTTGTTTCCTTTTGGGTAATACTTTGTTCTTTTTGCTTAATACGGTTTTCTGTATCCAATATTTTTTGGTTACGCTGCATTACATCCCTGTCGTGGGTTGACTTCATCTGCACAAACTTTTCTTTTGCTTCAAGCTCTTTTTCTTTTCTTAAATTTTCGGCTGTAAGTTCTGCTTCTTTTAAAATAAGCTTGGACTGATGTTCTGCTTCTTCTACCTGTTTTTTCGTGTTTTTAGAAAAAATAATTTTACCTGTTACAATACCGGCTATAAGCGCCACTACACCAATAATTATAGATACTATGTTTGGTTCCATTGAAAAATTTGTTTTTAAATCGGTTCACAATCTTATAAATGCCGCTTATCCCTGCATTGGCAGGGATAAATTAGTTGGCGAAGATAATGATTTTAGGGTGTTGATGTTTTTTGCTTAAGCTGGTATATAACTAACCTATAAAGCTTTATCAATCATTAATTCCATTTTTGATAAAGCATCAGAAAAGTTTTTTTCTAGAGCGGGATTGCTGTCTGCACTGGCCTGTGTGGCGTACCAGATCATTACCATGGCAATATAATCCTGCATATCTTTTCCGCCGAACTGGGTTTTAAATTCTACGATTTTATCATTAATAATTTTTAATGTACGCCTGATAACCTCTTCATCTTTTGGAAGCGTTTTTATCCTGTACGTACGGTCGCCAATTACAATATTTACCGGGATGAGTTCTGCCATGTTATCCTGTTAATAAACCAATACATTTTTCCACTTCCTTTATGTAATGGTTGATTTGCTTTTCAAATTCTTTTTTGTCTTTTTCTGTCATTTGAACTGCGGCCAATTTCATTATCATCATTTGCTGCCTTAACCGCTCCTGCCCGCTGATCAATTCTTCTTTTTCCGCATTTATGATGGCCAGTTTTTCCCTTAGCTTTTCATTATCATTTTTTAACTGATAATAGTGTTTCAGCAACTGCTGAAGCTTTGTGTTCACCCTGGAAATATTATCATCTATGGCCGCCATTTTAAATACTTATTTTCTTATTTCAGCTTTTAGTTCATCTTCACAACACTTAATTATTTTGTTCATCATGCTATCAATTTCTTTATCCGTAAGTGTTTTTTCTTCATCTAAAAAAGTAAAGTTAACTGCCATAGATTTTTTTCCTGCCCCAAGCTTTTCACTTTCAAAAATATCGAAGAGGTTAATGCTTGTTAGCTTATTTATTTTTGCCCCCAACGCAGCTTTCTCTACCTGTTGATAAGATAAAGTTTTATCAACCACTAAAGCCAAATCTCTTTGTACAGAAGGGAATTTCGCTATTTCTTTATAAACAATTTTTTGCGAAGCAGCTATATTAAGCAAGGCATCCCAATGAATATCGCAGTAAAAAACAACTTGTTTAATATCGAATTTTTCCAAAACATTTTTGTTTACTATTCCAATTTTTGCAATAGTTTGCCGGTTAACTATTGCCTTCGTACAACTGTCAAGGTTATCGTCTACAAAAGGAACGTAACTATCTATAACGGTTCCGGCAAGCGCCGTTATCCTTTCTACAATAGCTTTTGTAAAATAATAATCTGCCTGTTCCCCTTTTACTTTCCACCCATTTTTGTTTTTGCTACCGGTAATGTAAATGGCAATATGTTGCTGCTCGTTATAAATGCCGGTATCACCTGAATGGTATGTTTTTCCAAACTCAAAAAATTGCAGGTCACTGTTACGCCGGTTTAAATTATAGGCGATGCTTTCCAAACCGGTTTCCATCATTGATGGCCTCATTACGTTTAAGTCTGCACTTAAACTGTTGATCATCTTTATCGTAGTTTTTAAAACTGCTCCCGGGTAATAAGCAGCATTGGTTATACTGTTTGTAAAAATTTCATTAAAGCCAGCCGCCATTAAATAATTGGCTATTTTTTCTTTTTGGGCTTCGCTATTGCCCAACGTTTCTATGGCCGGGCTCATTGCAATTACAGAAGGTATCTCAACATTATCAAGCCCATCAATCCTCATAATTTCTTCAACAATATCGGCAGGTATGCTAATGTCCGGCTTGTTAAAAGGCACAGCTACACGAATGTCGTCAATGCCTTCCTTTAATATTTCAAAACCAAGACTGCCCAATATATTTTTTATGGTATCGCCGTGATAATTTTTACCGCTAAGTTTTTTGAGATAATGGTACCGGATAGCAACCTCTGTTTTTTTCTTTGGCTCTGGATAAATGTCATACAGGTCAGGCGCAATTTCGCCGCCGGCAATTTCTTTTATCAATAAAGCTGCACGCTTTAAAACCACAACTGTATTACTAATGTCTACCCCTTTTTCAAAACGTGTGGCTGCGTCAGTCCGCAGCCCATGCCTGAAGGAAGTCTTGCGGATACCTACCGGGTTAAACCATGCGCTTTCCAAAAAGATATTTTTAGTATCATTGGTAACCCCGCTTTTAGCACCCCCGTACACACCTGCAATGCACATACCTTCTTCCGCATTGCAAATCATTAAATCATCTGCAGAAAGCTTTTTTTCTTTACCATCCAACGTAACAAAGGGTGTATTATCAGGTAAGTTTTTTACAATAATTTGTTTGCCCGTTATTTTATCAGCATCAAAGGCATGTAAGGGCTGGCCTGTTTCATGCAAAATATAATTAGTAATGTCAACAATATTGTTGATAGGCCTAAGCCCGATACTTTTTAATTTTTGCTGCATCCACTTCGGGCTGTCACCAATACTAATGCCTTCAATCACCACACCAGAATAGCGTTCACAAGCTGCAGTATTTTCTATGGTAACCATAAAAGGCAGCGGCAGGCCTTGCGATTTTACCGCAGAAAGTGCCACATTTTTAAAAGGCGTTTTAACGTGGGTATCCTTTTTTTGATGGTGGCATAACCAGGCACATACATCTTTTGCAACACCCAAGTGGCTCATGGCATCCATACGGTTGGGGGTAAGGCCAATCTCAAAAATGTAATCGGTGTACACCTCAAAATATGATGCTGCTGCAAGGCCTGGTTTTGTGGCTGCGGGCAAAACCATAATACCTGCATGGCTGCTGCCAAGCCCAATTTCATCCTCTGCGCAAATCATTCCAAAACTATCATAGCCCCTTATTTTAGCTTTCTTCATGGTTACCGGTTCACCGGCAAAAGGAAAGATGGTAACACCAACGGGGGCAACAATTACCTTTTGTCCGATGGCAACATTTGGCGCCCCGCAAATTATTTGCAACGCTTCACCAGTCCCGATGTCCACTTTGGTAAGGCTTAGTTTATCTGCATCAGGGTGCTTGGTACATTCAACAACCTCGCCGGTTACAAGCCCTTTAAGCCCACCTTTTATATCCTCATATTTTTCGAGGCTTTCCACTTCAAGCCCAATTGAAGTAAGGATTTTACTGAGCTTTTCAGGTTCAATTTTTTCAGGAAGGTATTCACTCAGCCAGTTATAACTTACAGTCATTTGAAGCGATTATTTTTTAAGTTGAACAAAGATAGCCATTGGTACATAAAGCAAAAAGCAGGTAAAGTTACCAGGGTAAAACAGCAGTGGTTGCAGGGTTTTTACGATTGTTTGATAAGGATTTTTACCCGAAATTTTTTTATCGGGGGGTGTTTTTAAAAAAACTACAGATTACCGTCGAATTAAACAAGTGCAAAAAATAGGTACCCACGTGCAGAAAATAAAAAGTGTTAAAAACCCGGTGTTAATAAATTGTTACGTAATGCCGTGTAGTTTGAATATGCCCTGTTGGTAAACATGGTAACAAGCCGTGAATAAGCTAATTTTAGATGTGGATTGCATGTGGAAAATGATTAGAAAAAGTTGGTAACACCTTAATTTAAGAAATGGAAACAATTTAGAATTTACCTTAGCCGCCCCGCATTATTTTGACGGTTACAAAATTAAGATTTGGAGTAAAATCATGTTAACCGAAAAAAGACTGACACATTAAATTTAAAAAAACGATTAATAAGCTGGTGTAAAATGGACTTAACAAACTTAAATAAAGACAGAAAAACAAGGAGGAAACCCGTACTCGATATGGGTAGTATGGTATATGGAAAAGTGCCACCGCAATCCAAGGACCTGGAGGAAGCAGTATTAGGTGCTATTATGCTTGAAAAAAGCGCTTTTGACACCGTTATTGAAATTTTAAAAGCAGAATGTTTTTATGTAGAGGCCAACCAGCGTATTTACAGGGCAATGATTTCGCTTGCCCAAAAAAGTATGCCCATTGATTTATTAACGGTGGTGGAAGAGCTCAAGTTGAAAGAAGAACTAGAAATTATTGGCGGCCCATACTATGTTTCTAAATTAACCAATGCGGTGGTTTCATCCGCAAACATTGAAGCACATTCGAGGATTATTTTGCAGAAATTTATACAAAGGGAACTGATACGCATCAGCGGTGAAATAATTGGCGATGCCTACGAAGACAGCACTGATGTTTTTGATTTACTGGATGATGCTGAAAGCAAACTTTTTGAAATAACCAACAGCCATCTGCGTAAAAATTTTGATGACATCAATACTGTTTTGGTAAAAACCATTCAGCGCATTGAGGACATGCGCAACCGTGATGAAGAAATAACGGGCGTACCCAGTGGCTTTGCGTCATTAGATAAACTTACCTACGGTTGGCAACCAACCGATCTTATTGTGCTTGCTGCAAGGCCTTCTGTTGGTAAAACTGCCTTTGCATTAAACCTTTGCCGCACTGCTGCATTGCACCCCACCAAGCCCACTGCTGTTGCTTTTTTTAGTTTAGAGATGAGTGCAGGCCAATTGGTGCAACGTATTTTAAGTGCTGAAAGTGAAATTTGGCTGGAGAAAATTAACCGGGGTAAACTGGAAGAACATGAAATGAAACAACTGTACAAACGAGGAATAGAAAGGCTAAGCAATGCCCCTATTTTTATTGATGATACGGCAGCCTTAAACATTTTTGAGTTAAGGGCAAAATGCAGAAGGCTGAAAAATAAAAATAACCTTGGCCTAATCATTATCGACTACCTGCAGTTAATGAGCGGTGGCGGTGATAATAAAAACGGCAACAGGGAACAGGAGATAAGCCGTATTTCGAGGGACCTTAAAGGATTGGCAAAAGAATTACAAGTGCCCATAATTGCCTTAAGCCAGTTAAGCCGTGAAGTAGAAAAAAGAAAGGAAGGTGCCAAAATACCACAGCTAAGTGACCTGCGGGAATCGGGTGCCATTGAGCAGGATGCCGACATGGTTATGTTTTTATACCGGCCGGAATATTATGACATCACCGCCAACGAACATGGCGAAAGCAACAAAGGGGAAACCTATGTAAAAATTGCCAAGCACCGTAATGGAAGCCTTGATACGATTAAGCTTAAAGCCTTGCTGCATATTCAAAAATTTATAGAAGATACTGATGGCAGCGACAATTTTGGCGGTGCTATACCGGGGGGCAACTTCAGGCCGGTAAAGCCTGATGAAGATGGAGGCGGGGCAAAACTGTACATTCAAAAAGGCAGCAAAATGAATGATGGCGCTTTTGATGACGATGCACCCTTTTAAAATACTTAGCCTAAAGTAAATGGCATAATTTTTATGTTTATACGGGAGGTTTAAAACTTTTAACCTAACCTATCAATTAAGCATTACAACATGCCACTTCCTTTTTTTTACAGCGATAATATTAAAAAAGATGATACCGATTTTTATCTGAGTGAAGAAACATCCAAACATGTTGCCATGGTACTCCGCATGCAAAATGGCGATGCGCTGCAACTTACCGATGGTAAGGGAAACCAATACCAGGCTGTTATTACAGACAATAACCGCAAAAAATGTTTGGTTACTATCGATGCGGTAACAACACTGCCACCATCACCCACAAAAAAAATAATTGCCATTTCGCTGATAAAAAACAGTAACCGTTTTGAATGGTTTTTAGAGAAGGCAACAGAAATAGGCGTAAGTGAGATTATACCCTTGTTATGTGCAAGAACGGATAAGCAATCTTTTCGCCACGACAGGATGAAGAACATATTAGTAAGCGGCATGTTGCAATCGCAGCAAACCTGGTTGCCGGCTTTACACGAAGCTGTTAAGTTTACCGAACTTATCCATCAACATTCTTTTATCAAACAAAAATTTATTGCACATTGCGAAGAGGGGAGTAAAAAGCATTTTAGCAATGCAGCAGTCTATTCATCCGACCAAATTATTTGTATTGGCCCCGAAGGTGATTTTACGCCGGAAGAAATTGAGATAGCTTTCCACAACGGTTATGCAGCGGTATCCTTAGGCGTTACAAGGCTTAGGACGGAAACGGCAGGGGTTGTTGCTGCCACTATTATGAACATGGTGCAGTAAACTTTTTAACTTGCCTGATCAGATTGTTTTTCATCTTCTACAGAAGGTTCATTAAAACGCACTATGCGCCTTTTTTTCTGCCTTTTCATCATGCTGATATTTAATATCTCAACCAAAAAAGAAAACGCCATGCCAAAATAGATATAGTTTTTTAAATGAAGTGCTTCTGCCTTTTCTGCATCCCAACCTTCTATTACCAGCGACAGCCCAATCATAACAAGAAAGGATAAAGCAAGCATTTTTAATGAAGGGTGTTTATGTATGAAGGCTGAAATTTTTGGACTGAATAAAAACATTACAAACATTGCAATTACTACTGCCGCAATCATTATTTCCACATGCTCTGCAGTGCCGCCGGCAGTTATAATACTATCAAAAGAAAAGACCATGTCTATCAGCATTATTTGCAGCACTGCCTTGCCCATGGTGAGTTTTGGCTTGTTGGACCCTTCATAGCCTTCGTCTTCACCTTCCAGTTTATGGTGTATTTCCCTTACGGTTTTGTAAATTAAAAATAAGCCACCGGCAAGCATAACCAAGCTGGATAAATCGAAGCCTTTGCCAAAAAGGGTAAATACCGGTTTGCCCTTTTGGGTAAGCAGCCATCCCAGCGCAAGCAATAATAAACTTCGTGTAATGATGCCGGTTATCATCCAGATCCTTCTTGCTGCTTTTTCTTTTTCCTGCGGTAGCCTGTTAATGATAATGCTTACAAATATTACATTATCGATGCCCAACACAATTTCTAAAATAACCAGCACAAAAAAACTGATAATACTCTCCGACGTAAATAAATAATCCATAGAAAAAAATTAAAGCACAAATTTACTGTAAGGCATTGCAAATGTTGGTAACAATTGACGGGCCTTCATAAATAAAGCCCGTCCATACCTGCACCAGGCAAGCGCCTGCATTAAAACTTTCTTTTGCATCTGCACCATTAAAAATTCCGCCGCTTGCTATAACAGGTAACTGCCCTTTTGTTTTGTTGCAAATATAATTAACCAGTTCAGCACGCCTTTGTTTTAACGGATAACCGCTTAGGCCACCGGCACCTATTTTTTGTAATTCAATGTCGGTAGTTACCAGGGCAGAGCGGTCGATAGTTGTGTTGGCTGCTACAAGCCCATCCAGTTTTATTTCCAAGGCAAGGGCAATCACATCATCAATTTGGCTAAGGGTAAGGTCGGGTGCAATTTTTAATAATATTGGTTTAGATGAAAAGGTTGGTGCCAGCTTTAATCTTGTATCCTGAAGGTTAACGAGTATCTTTCTTAATGCATCTTTTTCCTGCAACTCCCTTAGGCCGGGTGTGTTTGGGCTACTTACATTTACAACAAAATAATCTACGTAGGGATATAAAGTGGTAAAGCAAACTTCATAATCCTGCCATGCATTTTCGTTGGGTGTAATTTTATTTTTGCCGATATTTCCCCCAATAATAAGCCGCTTTGGCTTAAACATATTTGGCAAATGCTGTATTGCTGAATTTGCCTTAATGGCAGCCTCGTTTGCAACAGACCATTTGCGTAGCCTCTCGGTAATGGCTTCCACACCATCATTATTAAATCCCATTCTGTTGATAAGGGCCTTATCCAACGGCAGCCTGAAAAGGCGGGGCTTATCGTTACCGGCCTGTGGCAGTGGTGTTACGGTACCTATTTCAATAAAACCAAAACCTAACACTTCCAGCTCACGCAGGTATTTTGCGTTTTTATCAAAGCCGGCGCCCAAACCAACCGGGTTTTTAAATTGAAGGCTGCCGAGGCTAAAGGCTTTGTTTCGTAATGATGATGGCGTAAAATGTTTGGCCAGCCATCTCTTTACCAAACCTGTTTTGCACGCTAATTTTAATGCACCCATCGAAAAATAGTGCACCTTTTCAGGATCAGCTAAAAACAATATTGAGCGTATTAATTTGTACATAAGCTGTAAAAATAAGCCAGCCTTTTTGGTTTTTAGTTTTGAAAGGGAAATTATAACTTTGGTATATAAAGTTGCATAAACAACTAATTTAACCATTCATTTTAAGAAGACATAAAATATACAATCATGCAGGAAGCATATATAGTAGCAGGGTACAGGACTGCTGTAACCAAAAGCAAAAAAGGCGGCTTCAGGTTTACCAGGCCGGATGACCTTGCCATAAATGTGATACAGGGGCTGCTGGCAAGTGTGCCACAATTGGATAAGCTGAGGGTGGATGATGTAATTGTAGGTAACGCTGTACCAGAGGCGGAGCAAGGGTTACAGGTAGGGCGCATGATATCTGCCAAAGCCGTGGGCATACATGCCCCCGGCATTACCATTAACCGTTATTGTGCCAGCGGGCTTGAAAGTATTGCTATGGCAACCGCAAAAATAAGAAGTGGTATGGCAGAATGTATTATTGCCGGCGGTGTAGAAAGTATGAGCATGGTACCAACGGCCGGATGGAAAACGTCGCCTGCCTATTCTATCGCTTCTGAAGAACCAGACTTTTATTTAAACATGGGCTTAACCGCCGAAGCCGTAGCAAAGGAATACAACGTTAGCCGGGAAGACCAGGATGTGTTTAGTTACAACAGCCATCTTAAAGCAGGTAATGCCATAAAAAATGGCTTTTTTAAAGAAGGCATACTTCCTGTAAATGTAGAAGAGGTTTATCTTGATGTAAAAGGAAAGAAGCAAAAGCGCAATTTTATAATTGATACGGATGAAGGCGTTCGTGCAGATACAACAGCAGCAGGTTTAGCAAAGCTGAAGCCTGCATTTGCAATGGGTGGTTGCATCACGGCAGGCAACTCTTCGCAAACGAGTGATGGTGCGGCTTTCGTTATTGTTATGGGTGAGCGTATGATTAATGAACTTGGTTTAAAACCCATTGCCAGGCTTGTAAATTGTGCTAGCGCAGGGGTGCACCCACGCCTCATGGGCATTGGCCCTGTAGAGGCAATACCAAAAGTATTAAAGCAGGCTGACATGAACCTAAGCGATATTGGTTTAATTGAATTGAACGAAGCTTTCGCATCGCAGGCACTGGCCGTTATCCGGCAGTTGAACCTGAATAGTGACATCGTTAATATCAATGGAGGCGCTATTGCGCTTGGCCATCCGCTCGGTTGCACGGGCTGCAAACTTACCATTCAGTTGGTAAATGATATGAAGCGCTTAAACAAAAAATACGGAATGGTGACAGCATGTGTTGGCGGCGGACAGGGTATTGCAGGCATTATTGAAAACATAATGTAAGCCTGCAATGTTGCTGTAACTTTTGCTGCATTGGGGGTTTATTTTTTCTCTTGATTATCCAAAACAAAACCACTAACAAAAAAGCCTTTACTAAAGCAGGCTTGCAATTTAATCCTGCGTTAAATTATTATTACAACTTACACAACCTTTGATGATGTTGGTTTTTTCAGTAATTTTAAAAAACCCATTTATATGTTGTGGAGAAAATTTAACGGTGACCCCATTCACCTTCCCATCAAAAAAGCCGTAGAAGAAACCATCAAAAGAGAAACGGCAGCTGGTAACCATCTTAAGGTTTGCATTGGCACAGATAGCCAGGTAAAAGGCAAAGACACGGAGTTTGCAACTGTCATCGTTTTTTTGCGGGAAGGCAGGGGAGGCTTTATGTTTATACATAATGAAAAAACATTGGTGAAGTACAGCATCAAAGAACGTATGCTTGTTGAGGTTGCCAAAAGCATTGAAATTGCTTACGAGCTTTGCGACTTATTTACTTTGTATGATGTAGATATGGAAGTGCATGCAGACATCAATACTAATCCCCAATTTAAAAGTAACGAAGCCCTGCGTGAGGCAATGGGCTACATTCTTGGGATGGGTTTTGCTTTTAAAGCTAAGCCAGAAGCCTTCGCCAGCAGCAGTTGTGCCAATAAGATCGTGAATTAATAGTGGCTGCTTTATGTAAGCTTTCACCTTAAAAATTGTTGCCTTAATCCTTCAGGCTTTCAAAATTTCTATCCCCGGTACCCAATTGTTTTTCAATAATACTTCCCTTCCCCGTTTTCAATCCGGTTCAGTATTTGCTTTATGTCTTGCAGTAACAGCAAATATTTTTTATACCGGCTGCAATGAAAATCAATCTCAATAACCGTTTTGTGGAAAGTATGAAAGGCAAAATCATCATTGCCTTTATACTGATATTATCATCATTGCTGTTTATTTGGTTTGTTAACCGTATAGCTTTTAAAAAGATTACCACCATTGTAAATGAATTGGCGCAACCTAACCAGGCCTTAATGCTTTCACGTAAATTATTTATTGATGTAAGCAACCTTACCCACTTGCAGCGTTCTGAAGTAATGGAAGAAAAAAGCAAGCCTTCTGATTTGTTTTTTAGCGAATCAAAAAGGATTGCTAAAAGTATAGATTCCCTAAAATATTTTTTATCAGGGGAGCCTGGACAGGTTAAAAGGATCGATTCAATACACGGGTTGATGAACCTGGGCAACAAGCTGTTTCTGGAACATTTAAAACTGCGTTTTGGCCTGACGCACAAAAAAGAATTTGAAACACAGATAAACGCACTATCCCAAAAAATGGATAGTGAACAGGTTGTTGTAAATAAAAATGTAACAACAACTGAAAAGAAAGTAACCATAAAAACGGTGTTGCCTGCTGACCCTGCAGTACAACCGCAGGAAAAAAAGTCATGGTTAAAAAAATTATTTAGTAAGAAAAAAAAGATTCTGCAAATGCCGCTGCTGCCCAACCAAGGGTTACTATAGAAGAGCAAACCAACACCACTGTGGATACGGTATCTGTTGCTAACCATGATACAGCGCTTGCAAAAATTGGATCATCATTAAAAAAAATAGAACGTACGAGGCTTAAAAAAAATGACCTTCTAAAAAAAAGCGAACAGAAGCTTTTACAATCAAACGAAGCTTTGCTTAACCAGTTAATTAATATTTTGAGTGAGGTGGAAAAGGCAGAAAATATGGCTGTTCAAAAGAAAACGGGTAATACGGTTTTACTTGCAGATAACACCATTAACCTTACCAAAATTATCACCATCCTGTTGATTGTAACGGCTGTAATACTTGGCATTTTTATTTTAGCAGATATAACCCGTAGCCGCAAATACCGCAAGCAGCTTGAAGTTGCAAAGAGTGAAGCAGAATACCACAGTGTGGCCAAGCAAAGGTTTCTTGCCAACATGAGCCATGAGATACGTACGCCATTACAATCTATCCTCGGGTTTTCAGAATTGGAATTGCTTAAAGAAAACCATCAATCAAAGTATATTGATGCTATTCATAAATCGGCCAAACATCTTTTGCAAATTGTAAACGAAGTGCTGGATTATAGCAGGATTACTTCGGGTAAGTTCACCTTCGAAAATAAAATATTTTGTGTAGCAGATGTGGTAACTGAAGTAATAGCTGCCATGGAGCCGGAGGCCGCAAAAAAACTGATAAGCCTGAAGCTTGTTACGCCGGGGTTTTCCGCTAACCAAATGGTTGCCGGTGATGCATTTCGTTTGAAGCAGGTGTTGTTTAACCTGATCGGCAATGCAATAAAATTTACCCGGGAAGGCAATATAGAAATTAGTGTTCATCAAAATGAAGTGCTGAAAAAAGTTGCTTATAAAATTGTTGTAGCCGATACCGGAATCGGCATGGAACCAGCATTTCTTACCACCATTTTTAACCAGTTTGAACAGGCAGAGGATAACCCTGCTTTGCAAAATGGTACGGGCCTTGGCCTTAGTATAGTTAAGGAACTTGTGGAGGCGCAGGAGGGGACGATTGCTGTAGCAAGTATACCAGGAAAGGGCTCTGTGTTTACAGTAACAATTGTTTATGATGCTGCTGCACAAGTACCAGAAAATTCATCAGTTAAACTTCACAAAAGCCCACAACTGAATACCAAAGTTTGGTTGGTAGATGACGACCCTTTGATCCGGCAGCTTACAAGGGTTATTTTTAAACAAAATAATATAGGTTTTGAACTGTTTGAAAGTGCCGAAAACCTTTTGGAAGCCCAATGGACAGATGAAGTAAAAATTGTTATTACTGATATAAGGTTACCCGGGATGAGTGGTGCACAACTCTGTAAAAAACTGAAAACACTGCATAATGGCCTTACAATAATCGCACTTACAGCCCAGGTATTACCAGAACAAAAGGAAAGCCTGATACAAATGGGTTTTGATGCTTTCTTATTAAAACCTTTTAGTGCTGCCGATATAACAGGCATCCTATTTAACGGGTTTGTTGAAAAAGGGTCATCCTCAACTTTTAACCTGGGGCAACTCACTGAGATGATTGATAACAAAGAAGAGGTGCAAAGTATTTTGAAACAATGCCATGCTGATACAACAAAAGATATAGAAGAACTAACGTCATCATCGCATGCTTTTAATATTGAAAAATCCGGGTTTATTGTACATCGCCTTGCAGGAAGGGTGGGGCAGATAGGCGATAAAACACTTGCTGCACAGTTGCGTAAAAGTGAGGCATTTATCCGCAACATTCAAAACAGGGAAGAACTGCAGCAAGAAACTGCGTCCATTCAGCCTGCAATACATTCCTTTTTATTTGCGCTGGAACAAGAGTTAGGGCAATGAATGGAACTATACTATGCCGTATTGTTCCATTTTATAGTAGAGCGTTTTACGATCGATATTTAAAATGCGGGCGGCTTTGGATTTGTTATATTTTGTTTGCTGCAACACTTTAGAGATATGCTCTTTTTCGCCAGCTTCCTGCAATGCTTTTAAATCAGATCCAGGTTTTTTTTCCATGGTATCAACCGTGCCCAACATTTCATCAGCAAGGCTGTCTTTATCTGCAACTGGTTTATTGCTGAGCAACACCATTCTTTTGACTACATTTTTTAATTCACGAAGATTGCCCGGCCAATCATATTTTTTAAAAATGTCCATTACAGCATCGCTAACTTTTGTAATTTTTTTATTCAATTCTTTATTGGCAAGTTCAATAAAATGCGCAACAAATACTTCTAAGTCTTCTTCCCTTTCACGCAGGGCTGGCACCTCTATTTTAAATTCATTTATGCGGTGATAAATATCTTCCCTAAATGCTCCTTTTACAATACTTTCTGCAAGGTTTTCATTGGTGGCAGTAATCAGCCTGATATCTGTTTTGATAAGCTTTGTACTGCCAATTGGCTGTATGGTTTTTTCCTGCAACATGCGCAATAATTTAACCTGCACATCATAGCCCAGGTTACCAATCTCATCTAAAAAAACAGTTCCATTACCGGCTGATTCAAAAATTCCTTGCTTGTCTTGCAAAGCCCCGGTAAATGCACCTTTAACATGACCAAACAACTCACTTCCCGATAAATCTTTTGACAGTGTGCCACAATCCACCGCTACAAAAGGCTTGCTCTTTCGCTTACTTAAATGGTGGATAGAACGGGCCACATATTCTTTGCCGGTGCCACTTTCGCCAGTGATCAATACCGACATTTTCGTGGGTGCCACCAGCTTTATATGTTCTTGTAATTTTTGAGCAGAAGGGCTTTTTCCTTCTATAAAATTTATGGAAGAATTTAAAATTGGATTACTTTCCGAACCCGTTCTGCTAAGGGCTTCATTAATCACCATCAGCAATTCAGCCGGGTTAACGGGTTTAATAATATATTCAAAAACACCAGAACGCATTGCCTTTACGGCTGTTCGCACATCATTAAAACTGGTCATTATAATTGCCGGGATATTTCGCTGGATCGTATGCAATACGTCCAGGCCGGTTCCATCCGGTAAACGGTAATCCAGTAAAAGCAAATCGAACTGGTTTTCCTGCACAGCCTTTATACCTGCCTTCACACCATCTTGTATGTCAACTTTAAAACCTTTTTTTACTAAAAAGGCAGATACAATTTTTGCAAAAGTAGGATCATCTTCTACCAATAAAATATGGATCATATCAGTTTATAAGTTACTTCTTAAAGGTATAAAAAGGCCGGAAGTTAGTTCCGGCCATGTTGCACCATAATAAGATGGTTTTAATTTTTTAAAATGATTTAATCAATACTTTTCCAAATTTTCGACAGGCGTTAAGTTGTACATGCTACGCTAACTTTTTACCATCCTTGTCAAAATTAGCGGTAGTTGTTTCTTGGCCTTTTACAAAATTAACTTCGTAGATGTCTTTGGCACCCTTAATAACAAAAACGGTTTTTACTTCCCATCCTTTGTAGTCATCACCTGCTATCGCAGCCTTTACTGCTTCGGGAAGTTCATCAACTTTTACAGGCGTTTTTTCCTGCATTTTTTTCTCCGTTAAAGTTGTTGGCTCAGGTGCTTGTGTTGTTGTTTGTGCATGTAAGGCAGTGGCAAAAAATAAAGCCATACAGGCAATGAATAATGTTTTCATAACAAAATATTTATTGTTTTTAATTTAATCACTATTACGAATGTTGTAGAAAAATAATGCCAAAAAGAAGCATTGCGATAGATAGTTTGCAGCTACGGCTTTTTTGCTGCAGCACGTAACATGCCTTTCCGATTTTCTAAATGCAAACCCCGTTTAAATTTTGAGAAGGAGCACTACAGCTTAACGTTTAATCCCTTTAGGCTCAGATAAATTGCATTCGTCAACAAGAGTGAGGATTTTGTCACGACCAGATTTTTTGGTAGCACTCGTAACAAAATGTTGAGGTAAAAATTGCCATGTTTGCCTGAGGTTACTTAAGAAAGCCTTAACGTTTTTAGCAACCACGGATTGTGTTTCTTTATCTGCCTTGGTAAAAATTAAAGTGAAAGGAACTTGCCAGTTATCGAGTTGGCTTAAAAATTCAAGGTCAATTTTTTGGGGTTGGTGACGGGCATCAATCAATACAAAAACCATTTCCAAATTAGCCCTTTTGCGAAGATAGTTTTCAATCATCTGCTCCCACCGGCGCCTGCTCCGTATACTTACTTTGGCAAAGCCATAACCTGGTAAATCTACAAGGTACCATTTAAAATTAGCCCCATCTTTGGTTAGATCAATGCCAGAGGAAGATGTTATTTCAAAATGATTGATTAGCTGGGTTTTACCTGGCGTGGCCGAAGTTTTAGCAAGTTTATCATTATTGCAAAGCATGTTGATAAGCGACGATTTGCCAACATTGCTCCTGCCTATAAATGCATACTCTTTCTTATCAGGTGGCGGGCACTGCTCAAAATCGGGGCTGCTAATAATGTACTTGGCTGATTTTATCAACATCGGGCAAAGATAGGCTTCATAAATAAAGCAGGTTATACAAGATAGTAAATGAGGCAGTTGCCCCTAACAAAAAAAGCCTTTAAAAGGCTTTTATAATTTAATCTCTTCATCACTATCATCAAAAAACCGGAACTCAGTAAGGTGATAAGTAGAGTTGGATAAGATCTTTATTTTCTGCTTATATTTCCAGCTCCATTTTCTTCTTTTGGAAATAAAGCCGCTGGTTAAAAATGTAAATAATATGGGGTTCACTTCAATTTTTAAACCCTTATGGTTTTGCATGATGAGGTAATTGAGGTTCTTTTCAATTTCATCCTCCAAAATAAGTGACGATGAAATTTTACCTGTTCCATTACAACTCGGGCATATTTCTGAAGTATTGATATTCATCTCCGGCTTCATCCGCTGCCGGGTAATTTGCATAAGTCCAAATTTGCTAATTGGCAACACCGCATGTTTTGCCCTGTCTGGCTTCATAAACATTTCCATGGAATCAGCAAGGCGCTTCTTGTTTTCCATCAATTTCATATCAATAAAATCGACCACAATAATGCCCCCTAAATCCCTTAACCTTAATTGCCTTGCAAGTTCCTCCGCAGCTTCTAAGTTTGTTTCAAGCGCATTTTGTTCCTGGTTATTGCTTACACTTTTATAACCACTGTTAACATCAATTACATGCAATGCCTCAGTATGTTCAATAATAAGATAAGCCCCGCTGGGAAGATTTACTGTTTTTCCGAACGCCGCCTTTACCTGTTTGGTAATGCCAAAACTATCAAATATTGGAGAGCCGTTGTTATAATAACTTACTATATCTATCTTCTCCGGTGCAATTCTTTGTATGTAATTTTTTGTATCTGCAAATATGGTTTTATCGTTTACCACGATACGGTTAAAATCTTCATTAAGTAAGTCCCTCAGCATGCTGTTGGCCTTTCCCTGTTCGCTCAATATTTTGGATGGGGGCATGGCATCTTTAAGGTTGGCCTGCATGGTTTGCCATGTTTGCACAAGGCTTAACAGGTCTTCGTGAAGTTCAGCCGTATGTTTTCCTTCGGCAGCAGTACGCACAATAACACCAAAATTTTTTGGCTTAATCGCTTCAATTATTTTTTGTAACCTTTTACGTTCTTCACTGGAATGTATCTTTCGGGAAACTGCAATCACATCATTAAAAGGGGTGATTACAACAAATCTTCCCGGCAAAGAAAGTTCACAACTTAGCCTTGGGCCTTTAGCTGCAATAGGTTCCTTTAAAATTTGCACCAGCACATTCGGTTTGCCACTAAGTACTTCTGCAATCTTACCGGTTTTTACAATCTCCGGTTCCACCACAAATTTTCCAAAATCAAACCCGCCTTCTGTCTTGTCGTTAATGGCAATATTGGTAAACTTTAATATTGACTTTACGTAAGGGCTTAAATCAGTATAGTGTAAGAATGCATCTTTTTCAAACCCAACGTCAATAAATGCAGCATTTAAACCGGGGATAAGTTTCTTAACTTTTCCAAGGTATAAATCTCCCACAGCAAAGTTGGCATCAGCTTTTTCATTGTGCAACTCTACCAGCTTTTTATCTTCCAGCAACGCTATTTCAACGCCCTGTGGTGCAGCATTTATGATTAATTCCTTTGTCAAAAAAAACACTTTTAATGATAACCATACTTCACAGAAGGAGTACATAAACCATAACACTTTGCTTACCTTGGTAAAACAAAAGTGTTATGCAAAAAAATATGTAAAGGCAGATGTTTCGCCAGTCCTGCAATAAAAAATTATTTCTTTTTATGACGGTTCTTTCTCAAACGTTTTTTACGTTTGTGTGTTGCAATTTTATGACGTTTTCTTTTTTTACCGCAAGGCATAATTGTAGGCTTTTTTGTGAATGATTATTTAATTGCCCGAAAAGTTTTATTCGGTATTTTAAAAAAAACCGAATATCCGGCTTAATTTATTTTAGCATTTTAATTCTCTTATCAACTTCTTTAGCGTAAGCAGGGTCGTTTACTAAACGCTTACTCACCTGGTACCATTTTAGGGCATTAATATTATCGCCTTTGTTAGCATAACCATCAGCAAGCCATGAAACAGCTTCTATATTATCAGGCTGCGCCTTTATAACTTTTAACAGGCGGTCTATTGCTTTGTCATACTGGGCCGAAATAATTCCACCAATACCTAACACAAGCTGTGCCTGCATATTGTTAGAATCCTTTTTTACCACCTGAAGCAATTGCTGAATACCTTTCATTGTTTCTTCAGCATCACCCGCCATACCCTTGCCAAAAACATAACAACTTCCCAATCCAATTTTAAGGCTGTCGTTTAAAGGGTTTAGTTCAATAGCTTTATTAAATAAACCAATTGCTTCTTCTGCCTTCCAGCCTCTTTTCGCCACATCATCTTCATTTCTCAAATCGTTTAAAATCAGCCGGGCGGCAAAGGTGAGGTTTTTTTCAGAATTTACCAACTTAGCAGACTGTGCTGTATAAAAAAGATAAAGATCATGTTCATGCACCGAATCTTTCCAAAAAGAAGCCAGTTGGTTAAACACCTTTATCTGCTGTTCATGTACATCGCCCCTTTTTACACTATTGATTAAAGACGAAAGGTAATTTTGTTGAAAAAGAGGAAGTTTTGCACTTGCCTGTGTAAGATAGTTTTCTACATTGAAAGACGAAGGACGTTCATTTGCAGCAGGTTTAATTTGCTTCGCAACAGCATTTTCTGGCGAAACAGTTTTTCCAAAAAGGAATAAAAAGATTGTAAGAAGTATTCCGCCAAGCGCAAGTAAAATTTGTTGTTTCTTCACAAAAAAGTATTGAACAGCAAATTTAAGTTATGTGTGGCTTTGAATGTTGCCCAAGTTTTTGTTTTTAACTTCTAAAACAAATTCCTTTGCAGGTTTAAATGCAGGTATAAAGTGTTCGGGGATATCAACAGCAATATTTTTTTTGATATTGCGGCCAATTTTTGCAGCTCTTTTTTTGGTAATGAAACTTCCAAAACCCCTGATGTAAATATTTTCGCCGGCTACCAATGAATGCTTAATTTCTTTAAACATGGTCTCCAGCGTTACCATTACATCTACTTTGGGTATACCTGTTTTATCAGCAATTTCTGAAATTAGGTCAGCTTTTCTCATTTTTTAAAAGATTTATAAATGTCTATATATCAGAAATATAGCAAAAAAATTTGTAACAACAATATTAAATTTTGTGACTAAAACCAAAGGAACGGATTAAAGCTACGAATAAAACAAAGACAATTTCAACAACCTGATTATAAATCTTTAATGAATAAAATGAAATTAGAAAGGCCTGTAAAATTTAGGTCAATTTTGAAACTATGAAAGCAAAATCAGCAGAACTATTTTTTACTACAACCCTTTTACATTGGGACCAACATCAAAATAACCGGCAAATGCCATGGAAAGGAGAAAAGGACCCGTATAAAATTTGGGTTAGCGAAATTATACTGCAACAAACAAGGGTGGAGCAGGGGATGGATTATTATTACCGCTTTATTGAAAAGTACCCAACGGTCCATGATCTTGCAAATGCACCAGAAGCAAACGTTTTTAAATTATGGGAAGGTTTGGGATATTATACAAGGTGCAAAAATCTTATTGCCACGGCAAAATTTATTTCGATAGAATTGAATGGACAATTTCCCGTTACCTACGAGGGTGTTTTAGCGTTAAAAGGAATTGGGCCATATACGGCCGCTGCTATAAGTTCATTCGCATACAACCTGCCTTATGCTGTTGTTGATGGAAATGTGTTCAGGGTATTGGCCCGTTTTTTTGGGATAAACACCCCAACCGACAGCACATCCGGAAAATTGCTTTTTACAAACTTGGCCAACGGGTTATTAGATGTGAAAAAGCCAGGTAAATATAACCAGGCAATTATGGATTTCGGGGCAATAGTTTGCAAACCCAAACAACCAATATGTTCCCTTTGTCCGTTGCAAAAACAATGTATGGCTTACACCCATTCACAGGTAGCATTATTACCAGTTAAAGAAAAAAAGATCATCAAAAAAACCAGGTGGCTTTTTTACATAATTGCAGAATTTGAAGGGAGCCAGTATTTAAGGTTGCGGAGCCAAAAAGATATTTGGCAAAACCTTTATGAATTTATTTTGATAGAAACTGCAACACCCGTGCAACTGGAAAGTGATGATTTCATTAAACAAATGCAAGGCCTGTTTGGGGTTGGTAATTATGCGGTAAAGCATATCTCTGAAATATACAAACAACAGTTAACACATCAAACAATTTACGGGCAGTTTATAAAAGTGGATCTGTTGAAACCATTATCTGTAGAGGGTTACACGCCTTTTACCTTAGCCGGTATGCAGTTGCTGCCGTTTCCAAAATTTATCACATCCTATTTGAAAGATAAAAATGTATCTTTAAATTTGTTCTGATAATATTAAGGTTCAGCAGCATTAAATTTGATTATATGAGAGGCGTTAACAGGGTAATGTTAATTGGTAACTTGGGCAAAGACCCCGACATGCAATTTTTGGAAGGAAACATTGGGGTAGCTAAATTTTCACTGGCAACTACTGAAACATATAAAGACAGAAGTGGAAAATTGATTTCACAAACAGAATGGCATACCGTTGTTTTATGGAGGGGCCTTGCAGAACTGGCGCAAAAATATTTACATAAAGGCAGCCTGGTATATATTGAAGGAAGGCTTAAAACAAGAAGCTGGGAAGATAAAGAAGGCAATAAAAAATTTGCAACCGAAATAGTTGGCGATAACCTTATTATGCTCGATAAACGAAACGACGGTACCGGTGCCGGTGCACCGATAGACGGCCTTGAAAGCATGGACGGCGACATACCAACAGTAGATGACGGCCCTGAAAGATTACCATTTTAAAATACCATAGTTTACCGAGTTCTATCTAAACCATTGTTAACTAAAACTAACCGTTTTGGACTATCATTCGAGCATTGATTACACTGCACATTTTCACTTTACTTTTCTGCTTATAAATCCTGCTGCTACCGCAATCCTTTTATTCATCGCTGTTTTATTATTGATCATTTCTTTTTTAGTAGCTGGTGCCGAAGTTGCTTTTTTTTCTCTTACCTATAAAGATATCAACGTACTTAAAACCAAGCAGCAGCCGTCTTTCAGGCGTATAGTGAGCTTGCTGGAGCAACCTAAAATTTTACTGGCTTCCATGCTTATAGCCAACACTTTCGTAAACATCGGCATCATCTTAATTGCAAACATGGTGCTTAAAGATTGGCTGGATATGTTGATGATTGGCTTTTGGGTAAAGTTTGTAATAAAGGTGTTTGCCGTAACTTTTTTGCTAGTGCTTTTTGGAGAAATATTGCCCAAGGTTTGGGCAACCCATCACAAGGTTTGGTTTGCATCAACAGCATCGCTGATTGTAGAAATTTTTAACAGCCTTTTTTACCGCATCAGTAAAAGGATAGTGGGCTTTAGCGATAATATGGAGCAGAAGCTAACCACAGGCCACTCCGCTGTAATGGATAACAGCCAGTTGGATTATGCGATAGATTTATTGCCGGACCATGCGGCCACCACAGAAGAAAAACAAATATTAAAGGGCATAAGAAAGTTTGGTGATACAACCGTAAAGCAAGTTATGCGTACACGCCTTGACGTTTGTGGAATAGATTACAACAGTAAATTTGAAGAGGTTGTTAAGAGAATAGAGGAGCTGCACTACTCCCGTTTGCCGGTTTACAAAAACAACCTGGATGAAATTGCCGGTATTTTGCATACCAAAGATTTGTTGCCACATGTAAATGCAAGTAAGGTGGAAAATTATGACTGGCATGTTTTAATGCGCCCGTCCCTTTTTGTGCATGAACAAAAACTGATAGAAGATTTGTTGCAGGAATTCAGGAACAGGCGTATTCATTTTGCAGTAGTGGTTGATGAGTTTGGAGGAACATCAGGTATTGTTACGCTGGAAGATATTATGGAAGAAATTATCGGGGAGATAAAAGATGAGTTTGATGACGAGGAAAGTATCAACAAGAAAATAGATGACCATACCTATATTTTTGAAGGTAAAACGATGATTAACGATGTGTGCAAATCCATGCAGTTGCCGGCAGATACATTTGAAGAAACCCGGGGTGCAAGCGATTCCCTTGCAGGCCTTGTATTGGAGATTGCTGGTGAGTTTCCGCAGGTTAATGAAGAAGTACCGAGTGGCAATTTTATTTTTATCCCTTTGGAAATAAGTAAAAACAGGCTTGATAAAGTAAAAGTTATTATTAAACCTGAGGATGCAAACTGAGCATAAGAAATACCTTAAAAAGCCGGCATGCTGAAAAAATCATTCACTTTTCTTAACCATTTTACCATTGCCATTTTTTTACTATCGGGCATAGCAGCATGCAACGCACCGTACGTCTCCAAAAAAAAGGGATACTATAAAATTAATTTTCCTGCCCGTAGTTATCAAACTTTTAATGAACCCGGTTTCCCCTATAGTTTTGAATATCCAGGTTATGCAACCATTATCCAGGATTCGACTTACTTTGATAATAACCCTGAAAATTCCTATTGGCGCAATATTGATTTTCCCCAATTTCATGCACGTATCTTTTTGAGTTATAAAGAAATCGGGGGCAAGGCCTTGTACAAGATTAAGCAGGCAGACGGGCATTATAAAGATTCTTTTGCAACAAATGTTTTTGATAAGATGGTGGCAGATGCCTTTACCCTTACCAATAAAAACAATGTTGTATCCAGTTCCATAACTGATAGCCTGATACAAACGCCCAACAATGTAAGTGGCGTTTTTTTTAAAGTTGGTGGTAACGCTGCAACTGCCAAACAATTCTTTTTAACAGACACTGTAAAAAACTTTATCAGGGGGGCTTTATATTTTGATGTTACCCCAAATGCTGATTCCCTTAAACCTGTGCAGGATTTTTTACAAACAGATATGGACCATATCATCAATACTTTTAAATGGAAAAGTAAACAGTGATATCACTCTATTTTGCGTCGCTTATTACCTTCTCAAAAATTAAACAGCTTTTAATTACCTAATGCCTTTGCATTACTTTTGTGGCTTCCATGATAGCGATAGATAATATTTTAGTAAGTGATGAAATTGTGCAGGAGCAATTTGTTTGCGACCTCAACAAGTGCAAGGGTGGCTGCTGCGTAGATGGCGATGCCGGGGCACCCCTAAATAAAGATGAGCTAAAAAAATTAGATGAGGTGTACGATGCTGTGCTCCCTTATCTTAACCAGGAAAATAAAGCAGCGTTGCAGCGGCAGGGCAGGTATGTGTATGATAAAGAATTTGGTTGGGTTACGCCTACCATTGCCAGCAAAGTTTGTGTGTATGGTATTACTGATAAAAAAGGGATTGTTAAGTGTGGCATAGAGCAGGCGTATAACGATGGTAAAGTGCAATGGAAAAAACCCATCAGTTGCCATTTATACCCCATCCGTATACAGCAAAGCCGGGATAAAAAAACGGAGTATGTTAACTACGAACCAAGGGAAGACTTGTGCAGTGCCGCATGCACATTGGGCAAAAAACTAAAAGTGCCGGTATATGTTTTTCTTAAGGAATCTATCATAAGAAAATATGGAGAGGCTTTCTACGAAACCCTTGAGGCCACTGCAAAGCACCTGGATGAAGGCAATAAAAAATGATCCTGCCTTCAAATTAAAATTATGCTCACATGAAAAAAAACGCTGCTATTTGTATATGTTTTTGCCTGCTTAATTTAATGTTTAACTCCTGTTCCGTAAACCGGGCAACTTTGGACGACAGCCTTAAAAAGTACTTTGATGATAATAGGGTGGATGGATGTTTTACCATGTTAAACAACAGCGATGGCAAAGTAACCGTCTACAATCTTGCTGTTGATACTACAAGGTTTTTGCCTGCCTCAACTTTTAAAATTGTTAACTCATTAATTGGTATAGAAACCGGGATTATAACAGATGAAAAAATGGTTATTAAATGGGATGGGGTACAACGCAGCCAGCAGGAATGGAATAAAGACCTTACCATGGAACAGGCATTTAAAGTAAGCAGCGTACCCTATTACCAGGAAGTGGCAAGGCGTATAGGAAAAGACACGATGAAACTTTGGATTGATTCGTTAGGTTACGGCAACAAAAACCTGGGTAAACGGATAGATAGTTTTTGGCTGGACAACAGCCTTAAGGTTTCGCCCGATGAACAGCTTGGTTTGGTTAAACGCTTATATTTTGACCAGTTGCCTTTTCAAAAACGCACCCAGCAAATCGTTAGGGATGTAATGATGCAGGAAGATAATACAAGCTATAGCCTGAGTTATAAAACAGGGTGGGGCTATGACGAACAACACAACAGTATTGGTTGGGTAACAGGATGGATTGAAGAAAACAAGCATCCCTATTTTTTCGTAACCCTTGTAAAATCTGCCGACAAGGCTATTGACATGAAAGCTGTGGAACTGAATATTACCAAAGGCATATTAAAGCAACTTGGCTTTTTTAATGGAAGAAAGTAAGGCTGCAGCGGCCAGGACAATTGTGATTCTTTTCACAGCTATTGAACAGTTAAGGCAATATTTTTGACTGTAAGGTTTAAAAAATTAAATCCTGATAAACCTGATGTTTTACTTTCAGCATATAGAATATTTACTGGCATTGGCAGCAGTGCCGTTGATGTTGTTGCTGTACATTTTTGTTATCCGTAAAAAGAAAAGCACATTAAAAAAAATAGGTGACCCTGTTTTTGTAAATCAATTGATAAAAGATTACAGCCCCCGCAAATTTTCAATTAAGTTTTTATTGATAACCGCAGCTTTTACTGCCGGGGTTATTGCATTGGCAAACCCACGCATGCCGCAAGGCACCACGCAGGTAAACAGAAACGGCATTGATGTAATGATTGCTTTGGATGTTAGTAAAAGCATGCTGGCAGATGATATAAAACCCAACCGACTGGAAAGGGCCAAACAATTTATCAGCAAGCTTATTGATAAACTTCCAAACGACAGGATTGGTATTGTTGTATTTGCAGGCCGGGCCTATCTGCAAATGCCTTTAACCACCGACCACTCTGCTGCAAAAATGTATTTGGGTTCGGCTACGCCGGATGTAGTGCCAACACAAGGCACCGTAATTGGCGATGCCCTTAAAATGTGCTTTACTGCTTTTGATGCAAAGGAAAAAAAGTACAAGGCAATTGTATTGATCAGTGATGGTGAAGACCATGATGAAGCCGCTGCTAAAATAACGAAAGCTGTTGCTGGCGAAGGGGTGATGGTAAATACAGTTGGCATTGGCTCGCCGGAAGGCACTACCATTATTGACCCTGCTACAGGCGAAACTAAACTGGATGCTGAGGGCAGGCCGGTAATAACAAAACTGAACGAAGAAGAATTAAAAACAATTGCTGCTAACGGCAACGGGTTATACCAGTTTTTTACAAGCACAGATGAAGTGGCAGGTAATATGGATAAGCAGTTACAAAGTATAGGGCAGCATGCCATAACAGAAAATTCGCTGGTTAATTACAAAAACTTTTTTCCATGGATTTTGGGTTGTATGCTTCTTTTGCTAACCATAGAATTTTTTATGAACGAGAAGAAACGGCCATTAAAAATGACGCCATCTGTCCGGATAAAAAAGGCAGCCGTTTTATCTTTTGTGTTAATGTTGCCCGTTATATTATTTGGTCAAAATAACACTGAGCTTATTCAATATGGCAATGATGCCTACAATAAAAAGGACTATGAAATAGCGGCTGATAAATATAAGAAAGTAACAGACAACGACCCCTCAAATAAAAAAGCACAATACAATTTAGGTAATGCCCTATATAAAAAAGGCAGTACCGACGAGGCTTTGCAGGCGTACGATGCTGCCATAAAAAATGATGCGTTAAAAAATGACCAGTCTGCGGCTTGGTACAATAAAGGTGTTGCGTTGCAGAATAATAAAAAATTGCCAGAGTGCATCCAGGCATATAAAAATGCTTTAAAACTAAACCCTGCCGATGAAGAGGCAAGGTTTAATTTACAAAAAGCCTTGCAACAGCAGAAACAAGATCAGCAAAAAAAAGACCAGGACGATAAAGAAAAAAAGAAGCCAAAAGATGACCCTAAGCAAAAAGATAAGAAGCAACAGCAACAACAGGATAAAGACCAGCAGCCAAAGCTACAGCCTTCTAAAATGACACAGAAGGAAGCTGATGAAAAACTAAAAGCGTTGTTACAGCAGGAAAAAAACCTTCAGAACAAATTGAGAAAAGCAGATGCGGCTTCGCCAGACAAACCGGAAAAAGATTGGTAACACAAACTTATTTAAGCAGGAAAACAACCCTGCTTTTTTGTTGTTATTTTGTATATTAAATCCTTTATAAAAAAGCCCGGTTGTTCATCAGCCAAAAAAATAAAAGGCCTTTACTTTCAATAATAAATTATGCAAGTGTATTGTGGATCATTATCAAACTATAAACGTCTTGTTACAAGGGAAGTTAAGGTGGGCAACCTGTTGCTGGGCAACAACCATCCCATACGGGTACAAACAATGACTACAACAGATACCATGGATACCATGGCAACAGTGGAGCAATCTATACGTTGCATTGAGGCAGGTGCCGAGCTGGTGCGGATTACAGCGCCTTCCAAAAAGGAAGCAGAAAATTTACAAAACATAAAAGATGAACTGCACCGCCGTGGATACTTTGTGCCGCTCGTTGCGGATATCCACTTTACACCAAATGCCGCAGAAATTGCTGCAAGGATTGTAGAGAAGGTAAGGGTTAACCCAGGCAACTATGTAGATAAAAAAAAATTTGAGCAAATAGAATATACCGATGCTGAATATGCAGAAGAAATAGAAAGGATAAAAGAACGCTTTACCCCATTGGTGCTTATTTGTAAAGAGCATGGTACTGCCATGCGGATAGGTACCAACCATGGCAGCCTGAGCGACCGTATTATGAGCCGTTATGGTGATACGGCCATGGGCATGGTGGAAAGTGCCATGGAATTTTTACGCATTGCCAGGGCGGTGGGTTACCACAATATTATCCTCAGCATGAAAAGCAGTAACCCCCTTGTTATGGTACAGGCTTACCGTTTGCTCGTAAACCATATGACGGAAGAATTTGGTGAATGCTACCCCTTGCACCTTGGCGTAACAGAAGCCGGTGATGGTGAAGATGGAAGAATAAAATCTGCCATTGGCATTGGTACTTTACTGGAAGATGGCATTGGCGATACCATAAGGGTAAGCCTTACCGAAGACCCTGAATTTGAAATACCGGTTTGTAAAGACCTCGTAAAAAGATATACCAACGCTGCCGTGCCTGCAAGTCCTGAGGCAGCTATAATGCCCAAGCTGGCATACTCCCCTTTTGAATATAAAAGGCGTACAACACACCAGGCAGCAATAGTTGGCAATAAGCATGTGCCGGTTGTTATTGCAGATTTTATGCAGGCTGAAACCATTGCCCATACCGATCTACAGGGCATCGGTTATACTTATGATGCTGGTACGGACAAATGGTCCATAAGCGATGCAGCAGCAGATTATATTTATACCGCAGCAAAAAAAATAGGCTTTGCATTGCCCGGCACCTTACAAATAATTTGCGACTACCCCACTTGGTTAACTGTTGCAGATGACATAAAATATTTTCCACTTTTTCAGGGCAACCAATATTTAGGGGCAACCAGAAAATCTGGCACTATAAATTTTGTGGCAGCAGATGTAATGTTGTTGACAGATGCTTTACTGCATCAGATTAAAAAGGATGCCACCGTGGTATTGTGCCTGTATTCCAGTGCGGCAAATGCCATGCAAACCACAAGGGCCTGCATTAATAATTTAATGTTGCAGCAAATTAATTGTCCCGTTATCATTGCTGTTGAAAGCAGCGACAGCACCATCGATGAACAGCTTATTCATTTTAGCACACAGGCAGGCGCATTGTTTTTAGATGGCATGGGCGATGGTATCTGGCTGATGAACGACCCTGCTAAACTCATTAACCAAAAGGTATCCGGACGAACTTATCTGCAAACAAAAAACAACTATCAGTTTATCAATAATACTTCGTTTTCCATTTTACAGGCAGTGCGTACCAGGATATCCAAAACGGAATATATAAGTTGCCCAAGCTGTGGACGTACTTTGTTTGAGCTGCAGGAAACAACCGCTAAAATCCGGGCAGTAACCAATCATCTTAAAGGGTTAAAAATTGCCATTATGGGCTGCATTGTAAATGGCCCCGGCGAAATGGCCGATGCAGATTTTGGCTATGTAGGAAGCGGCGTTGGCAAGGTTACTTTATACCGTGGCAAAGAAGTGGTAAAAAGAAACATCGACAGTAACATTGCAGTAGATGAACTCGTTAACCTGCTTAAGGAAAGCGAAGTTTGGATAGATGCCGCACAAGTGCCCGCCTGATATTTTGTTACCAGCTAACAATGTACTTCAGCCGCATTGGCGACGCTCCGTTCAACTAAGGATATCTATCGGGCCAATCCCTTTTACTGCAAAGGCTTCTGCAAAAAGGGCCAACACCTTTATCTTTATTTTGTTACCCTTTTTAAAACAGGCACCTTCATCAACCCGGATGCATCCCTGTAATCAACCAATAGTTTTTCGCCGCTGTTAAAGCGGTATTTTTTGCCGCTGATGTTTCCGGTAACGGTAAGGGCAGTTTTGCCGGTGTATTCAAAATATTCATCCGGCCACATACTTCCTTTTTGCACGGGCATTGTAAAATTTTGTGGCCGGGATAACGCTGATGTCACAGCATCCCTTTTATTTCCGCAATTGCACATGGTTGTAATTTTTTAATCTTCTTTATAATCAGGCAAATCATTTTCCTTTTTCTTTTGCAATGTTGTGGCCTGTTCCAGCAAGCATGCCATACCCGATAATGCCCACCACAACAATAACTTTTGCCACCAGTTATTGCCAAGGCAAATGCCTGGCACAAAAGCCACCCAAACACTAACACAATAAAAGCAGTCGAGCAGGCCCCCGAAGAAGCCTGCCCCTGCTTTTTTTCTTACCAGATAAATAATATCAAAAGGCCCGTCTTCCTTATTTAAAAGGTGCGATATGCGCCAAACGGCAAGGCCTGATAAAATAAAAATAAACTCGGGCGACATTACACAACATTTACTTTATGGTTCTAATGCAAACGCTGCAACACAATGGTTTTCTAAACCAACAATACACGGCGCATCATACGCATACACCCTGGTATAGCCATTAGTGGCAAGTGTTTCAACAGTAAGTGTTTCCGCAAATGCAGCCTTGCCTGTGCCACCGGCATAGCAAGCACCTAAAAGTGCCGAAGGTGTAAAATGCTTTTTATAAATGCCCGAAGTCAGCAGGTAGCCATTTGCACTGTCAATTACAACGCCACCTGCACCTGCACCAGCAACATCACCGCAGGTGCCTTTTACAACATTAAAACTAAACGTTGCAAGGTTGTTAGGGTGGCTTGCAAGAAAACTCAAATCAAGGTCAGCTTCGCTACCATCGGGATGCTTGTATTTTACAAACCCACAACAATCTACGCTGGCTGGATTACCATCTGCATTAACCGGAAAAATTTTTGAGTTGCAAACTGCATTATCTATCCGCACCAGCATTTTAAAAGCATCAGCAGTGGCGGCGTTGGGGTTAACCAAAAGTTTATCAGGCGCAGGTATGCCATTGTCTTCATCAGCTACATCACTCACTTTAAAAGTGTTTCTTGGCAGGTTTGTCAATAACTCACCGGCTTGGTTAAAAAGCTCCAGCGTAAACTCATAAAGGCCATCGCCGCCGGTAACACCATTGCTCATTAAATCTGCTGAGTTAAAAGAAATTGTAGTAGTGTTATGGGTGCGTTCGTACCATTCCGGGTTTTGGCTTGCGATATTAAATGGGGCACCACTTGGCAATGGTGGCGGAATAATATACAGGTTCTGTGTAGCACCTAATCCCACAGGGTCTTGCGGCCCGATCTTTACATTGTCATGGCTTGGGATTATATCACCGCCTACATTTATTTCATAAGAATATTCTTTTTTCAATAGCGTATTCAGGTATTCAACAGAACCTGAAACATCAGTTAAATCAGCTGCTTTCGTTTTTTTATATCTCCACCTGTAGTAAAATATACCAGCGTTCGGTAAGTCGCTGCCAAAGCCCATGTAAAAAGATATGGTACTTCCAAAGGGGCGCCTGTAATCTGCAGGGGTTGTTAAAAAATTGGATAAACCAATCCTGTCGAAGGCTTGTAACTGGCCATCCGGAGCAAGTGGTAAAGGGTCTTGGTTAATATGTATCACATTTGCACTACCGATGCTTCGTACCCAAACCAACTCACCGGGTATGCCACAGTTGCAGCAACAATCGCCGGGCACACGTGGGTCTGTAACGTTAATGCTAATGTTGCTGCCACAGGCATAATCCCAAAGGGTGTTACAGGGTATTGGCGGGTTATACACTACAGTCCAGGCACCGTTAATGTAATATTCCACCCAAATATAAATATCTGGTTTGTCGCCAAAACAACGGTAAGAAACGTTGGTATCAAACCTGCCGGTGGCATTGGTATACACTACAGCCAGTTCGTTACAACGATAAAGCCACGGCCAGAAAACAGGCCATAAACAAAACCACGGGTGCAACTGAACATAGTTGTTTATAATCGTTTCCCTGATGAGGTTGATGTTGCCGGATGCAAAGTTTTGCCTGATATCAAAATTTAGTTCAGGTAGCCTGGATGCGGCTTCCATCAAGAGCTGATCGCTGCTGGCAGATTTAAAAATATTGCCTTGCGGAGTGGCAGCAATTGCCCGGGAGCTCCGCAAAAATGGTGATGGGCCGGGTACAGGTATGGGTACTTTAAAAATCTCTTCCGGCCTTAAAATTACGTCTGGTATCCTGGCAATAATGGTATCGGGTATTTGATAAATCCAATACCTTATCGCATCAATTTCGCAGATGTGTACCCTTGCCCTGCAGACTGCTTTTTGTTTCCACGTATTTCCAATATGGAACCATTTGGAAACTTTGCCGGTAACACGGCAGTTACAAAAAGGCCAAAACCGGGTGATGTTTACCGGCAATGGTAAAATGCTTACTTCACCATTGGCATTTGCAGAAAGTATGGGCTCATACGGCTTGTAACTTTCCAAGTCTTCCATAACGGTTATTTTTTCCAGCTTTAAATCGGTGATGGGCACGATAAATAACCGAAGCTCATTAGAATCAAAAGTGGATGCAAAATCAGCAGTTTCAGTTTTTGCAAAATTAAACTGCAGCATGTTGTCCCGTACTGCCTGCCGTTGCAGGAACTGTCCGTTACAAAGAAATAAAAAACCTGCTAATGCTATTTCCTTGTCAGGTTGTTGCTCAAAACTTACCTTAACAGATAGCTGTTTTAGTGTTGCCATTTTTTTAAATTTTTAAGATGATTTTTTTGGTTGATATTTTATGAAAGCGTGATCATTTGTATCAGGCTGCTGGTGTTACGGGTTCGGGGCAGCACCTGTATTGCTGCGATTTTTCAAGCAGCTCAATTTGTTTGCGGAGCAGGTCATTTTCCAATTGCATCCTTTCTTTTACAAGTGGTTCGCAAACGTCGCATTCATCAAGGCAACCCTTTACAATAATGCCCGGTGTTGGTAAAGAAAACTCCATTTCAAAATTGATGGCAAGCTTTGTTTCGTCAGATATTTTGCCGTCTTTGTTCAACAGGTTTTTGGCGATCAGTTGCTGGTCTGCTTCTTTCAAAGCTGCTGCCCTTGTAGCTTCATCCAGTGGTATACTAAAATTCTGATCGTTAGAAAATGATTGCCTGTTAGCGTTTTGATCTGCGGTAAAAAATTGACTGGCTTCAAGGTTTGAAGTATTGGCGCCGGTTACCGTGGTTTTTTTCAACAAGGCTGTTGCAGGTATATCCTGTGGCACAAGTGCAACAGGTAGTTTACCTGTGGCAGGTTGCAATACACCGCTGATGGGTGCGTTGGCATCCGCCACCCTTCTTTCAATTGCAACAAGTTCAAAGCTTACTTTTTGTTTTTTATTGAGGCGGTAAAACATATAGGTTACCGCATGGCATTTATTAAAGTTGCTAAACTCACGGGAAGATGCCTCAAAGTGGTCTTCAGATTCACCCTCAATATGGGTACGTGTGCTTACTTCGCCAATGGATATGGCGTGTGCTTTACGGGTGGCATCTACGGCTTGTGTGGCAGCACTTGCCACATGCGATTTTTGCTGATTAAGATAATCCGAAACAGAGGAGCTGTTGTGGTTGCCGCTTGCATTGGTGCTTGCGCTTGCGCTAAGGCTCAGGGGGTTTATGCTTCCACCTGCATCGCCATGAAAATCCCAATGCCCTTCTGATGAATTTTCTGCATTGCCCGATTGGGAAGCAGCAGCATCTGCAAGGTACTTTTGGGTTGCCGTCATCATGTACTGGTCTTCAGAAATCTGCTCACTGCGGTAGCTGAGTTTGGTATCGCTATCGTAGGTAAAACGGCTTCTCCTGTCGGTGGTGGAAAGGCGCACTTTTTCGCCCGGCAATAATGTGGTGCTGTAGGCCGGGTCGCCCAAAGTAAGGCCCAGCGTACATCGGGTAAGTTTAAACCTTAGTATTACCTCAACATTAACCCTTCGCCGGTTATCGTTGTTACCGGTGGGAAAAGTAAGTACCCTGCTAAAATTAATAACGTCGCAATGGTCGTCTTTAATCAGGTTGGGGCAGCAGGGGATTGCAGCATCGTTTTCGTTTGCCATAATTGTAGTTTTTATATTTTAAAAATTATTTTTTCTAATGCTGGGGCATAGCATTGCCCATCTAAAAAAGTGTTTCTTTTTTTAATTAAAATGGTTTTGAACAGTTTGGGGTTACCTTAAAAAGCAATGCTTTTTTGGTAGTGGGGAGTTATGAGAATATGGCAGCTCAAGGGATTTAAACCTGGTGTAAAACTATCTTTTCCATTTGCCAAATACAATACCCTAATGTGCCACTTTTTAAAATGCCGCAACATGCTTCCTAACCATTTATCAGTTAATTTTAACCTTCAGTAAATTTTTAAAGATTTTATGCAAACAGATTTTTTAGTGATTGGGAGCGGCATTGCTGGTTTAACCTATGCCCTGAAGGTAGCCGGGGCATGCCCGGATAAAAAAGTTACCATTCTTACCAAAACGCAAAGCGATGAAACCAACACTAAATATGCACAAGGCGGTATTGCAGGTGTTACCGATTTTAATAACGACAGTTTTGAAAAGCATATTGAAGACACATTGATTGCAGGCGATGGTTTATGTAACAGGCACGTGGTTGAAATTGTGGTGAAGGAAGGTGTTGAACGGATTAAGGAATTGATAGCGTGGGGTGCCAGTTTTGATAAAGACAAAGAAGGCGATTATGCCCTGGGCCGGGAAGGCGGCCACAGTGAGTTCAGGATTTTACACCACAAAGATGTTACCGGTAAAGAAATGGAAAGGGCTTTGCTGGAAGCTATCAAAGCAAAAAAAAATATTGATTTAGTAAGCCACTGTTTTGTACTGGATATTATCACACAGCACCATTTGGGCTATCTCGTAAATAAATCTACTGCGGATGTGGAGTGTTACGGAGTGTATGTTTTGAATTTGAATACCCATAAGATTGAAAAGATTGCTGCCAAGATCACCATGCTGGCAACGGGCGGAAACGGGCAGGTATACCGCACTACAACCAACCCATCCATTGCAACGGGCGATGGTGTGGCCATGGTGTACAGGGCGAAGGGGCGTATTGAAAATATGGAGTTTATCCAGTTTCACCCAACGGCTTTGTATGAGGCGGGGGTAAGGGGACAAAATTTTTTAATAACAGAAGCCGTACGTGGGGATGGCGGTATTTTACGCAACCATAAAGGCGAGGCGTTTATGGAAAGATATGATGAAAGAAAAGACCTTGCGCCAAGGGATATTGTTGCAAGGGCAATAGATAATGAAATGAAAATTAATGGAACAGAGCATGTTTACCTTGATTGCCGCCATTTTACAAAAGAAAAATTTACAACACATTTCCCCAATATTTATGATAAGTGTTTAAGTGTTGGCATTGATATTACCAAAGACATGATACCGGTTTCGCCTGCCGCCCATTATAGTTGTGGTGGTGTAAAAACGGATGAGGCCGGCAAAACATCTATCAGTAATTTATATGCAGCGGGGGAGTGTGCCAGCACCGGGTTACATGGTGCCAACCGTTTGGCAAGTAACAGCCTGCTGGAAGCAATGGTGTTTGCACACAGGGCTTACCTGGATGCGGTTAAAAAGATTGGACAGGTTGCCTTTGAAGAAAACATTCCAGACTGGAAAGCGGATGGTACCGATGCCCCAAAAGAAATGATCCTGATAACACAAAGCCTGAAAGAAATGAAATTGCTGATGAGCGATTATGTGGGTATTGTGCGTAACAACGAACGTTTACAAAGGGCTAACCGCCGCCTGGATTTATTGCATGAAGAAACAGAAGCGCTGTATGAAAAAACGGCGGTCTCGCCGCAACTATGTGAGTTGCGCAACATGATTACGGTGGCGTATTTAATTGTAAAATGTGCAGAGTTCCGCCACGAAAGCCGGGGCCTTCATTTTAATACAGACTATCCATTTAAAAGTGAGAAGGTGCAAAATATTGTGCTTTAATATTTCAGGACGCTATGGTAGCATAGTATCAGCGTTGCTTTTAACATTGTTTTTAGTTTAATCTTTTTTGTATGTACTATATTCTTTACGGGTTGCTGTATGCCATATCCCTGCTGCCTTTTAGGATATTATATGGTATAAGTGATATCATTTGTTTTGTAGTGTATAATGTTGCCGGGTACCGCAAGCAAGTGGTTATGGAAAATTTAGCCATTGCATTTCCTGAAAAATCGCTTGCTGAAAAAAAGAAGATTGCAAAAGGCTTTTATAGAAATTTTATAGACAGCTTTATTGAAACGATAAAAACAATTTCCATTTCAGATAAAGGTTTTGATAAGCGCTGTAATGGCAATTTTGAAGTAATCAACGAGGTGATTGCAAGCGGGCAAAATGTTCATCTCATCGGTGCACATATGTTTAACTGGGAGTATGCCAATTTAATTGTTAGCAGAAATATCAAGATTAAGCCGATAGGCATCTATACAACAATTGAAAGTAAAACTTTTGAAAGGATCATCCTGAAAATCCGGGCCAGGTACGGAACGCTCCTTATCTCCAAAAATGATTTCAGGAAGCTTGCAAAAGAACTGTTGTCAAAATCATACATTATGTATTTGCTGGCAGATCAAAACACAGCACCTGAACATGGTATATGGATGGATTTTTTTGGTAAGCCCGTACCGTTTATTCCAGGTGCCCACAAGTCTTCCATTAAACATAATGCTGCTGTAATCTATATCAATTTCAAAAAAGGAAAAAGGGGCTATTACACTTTCAATAGTCAGTTAATTACGAAAACACCGGGGGCATTTACGGTATATGAATTACTCAAAAAATACCGCAATTTTTTAGAACAGGTTATTACTGAACAACCTTCCAATTATTTGTGGACACACCGGAGGTGGAAGCACAATTTTGATGACCACAGCAAAATTAATGGGGCAGAATTAATTGAATAAAATATCCTGAATAAACAAACGGTCCTTAATTTAGAATGCTGGCATCTTTTTCCGTTTTAATGTTTTTTTCTTCTTTAATTTTTGACCATCCACCAGCAATATTTCTCAAATTATGCAGCCCTTCTTTTTTAAGTAACGAACAGGCAATAACGCTGCGGTAACCACCGCCGCAATGCACATATAAGTTTTGGGTTTCTTCAAAACCAGCTATCATCACCACATCCGTCATATCTGCCAGGGGCATGTTCAGTGCATTTTTTACATGGCCATCCGCAAATTCAATTTCTTTTCTAACATCTACCACCTGCAAATTAGGATCATGCGGAATGTCCATAGCAAGTTCATCTGCTTCAATGGATATAATCATATCAACAGGTTCACCAGCTTTTTGCCAGGCCTCAAAACCACCTTTAAGATAACCGCCGAATTTAGAAAAACCAACCCTTGCCAGCCGCACAATCGTCTCCTCTTCCTTATCATTTTCAGTAATCAGCAAAATGGTTTTTGTAAAGGGAAGAAGGATGCCTGCCCATTCTGCAAAGCGGCCTTCTAAACCAATAAAAATACTGCCGGGCACATAGCCTTCAGTAAAAACATCAGCATGCCTTGTATCCAGTACAATAACATCTTCTTTACTGATTTCACTTTTAAATGCTGCTATCGGCAAAGGGGCAAGCCCGTGTTTTTTAATGTCGTCCAAACTGGTGTATCCTTCTTTATTAATTTTTGCATTTACTGCAAAGTAAGCAGGTGCATCGCCCAGGCCGTTGATTACCGCAGCAATAAATGTTTCTTTTGTTTGTGGCTGCAATGCGTAGTTGGTTTGCTTTTCCTGCCCGATGGTACTAAATTTTTCAGAGCTTAAATTTTTACCGCAACTGCTGCCTGCACCATGTGCCGGGTACACAATTATTTCATCTGCCAAAGGCAAAATTTTATTTTGGATGGTCTCATACATTATGGCGGCAAGTTCTTCTTTGCCCATATCCCCGCTGCTTAAATCGGGCCGGCCAACATCTCCAACAAATAAAGTATCGCCGGTAAAAAGGGCATGGTTTTTTCCGGTTGCATCGTTCAGCAAATAGCAGGTACTTTCTATGGTATGGCCGGGTGTATGCAATGCCTGTAAAGTAATATTGCCAATAGAAAACACTTCGCCATCCTTAGCAATATGCACGGGAAAATTAGTAGTGGTTTGTGGGCCAAAAACAATGGGGGCACCTGTCTTTTTACTTAGGTCCAGGTGGCCGCTTACAAAGTCTGCATGAAAATGGGTTTCAAAAATATATTTGATACTGGCCTTTCTTTCCCGGGCCAGGTCAATGTATTCCTCTATATCCCTTAGCGGGTCTATTACAACTGCTTCTCCGTTGTCTTCCACATAGTATGCAGCTTCGCTAAGGCAATTGGTATATAGTTGCTGTATGTACATCTTCTCTTTATTTATGTTTGATAAAAGCCAGCTTTTATTTTGTGGTATAAAGATAAAAGCAAAAACGGATGCCGGTTATGGCATCCGTTTTAAAAGAACTTAAAAATTAAGCGATAAGGTCTGCCACAAAAGTTGTTATCTCATTTATCCTTTTAGGATTAATTATATAAAAAATAAATTTACCGTCCCTTTGTGTGGTAACCACTCCAGCTTTACGCAAAATTGCCAAATGTTGGGATGCGACAGATTGCTCCAGCCTTAAACGTACATAAATCTCAGTTACTGTAATTTTCTTTTCTTCTTCAATCAGCTTCAACAGCTGCTGGCGCAATTTGTGGTTAAGAGCCCTTAAAATAAGCGAAGCTTTTTTGATACTGTAGTAATCAATTTTAGTTGCACTGCCACCAGTATGTTGCAAAGGCTGGGTTTGCTCCATTGGAACCGCTGTGTCATTAGTCATAGAAATTAAATTTAGATATTATAGAAAAAATGAGAATGCAAAGATACTATGCAAAAGATATTTATTTAATTCATTATTAGATAAATGGTTTTTTTTAGGGATAAAAACGAAACATTAACTTAAACGCCGCCGTTATAAAATTCTTTTACATAAAATGGCTCCGAATAAGCAAGATTTTCAAAAATTTTATCCTGATATTTTTTAAATGATAATCGGCACATAAAGAACACGTTACTTTCTAACCCAGAAAAAAATGCGTTTTTATTGAAACATATTTCCTGCCACTTTTTAGCACCATTGCCAAAAAATAATATTTTTTTGTTGATCATTTTTACCGATAAGGAGTTTTGGTCAAGCACCTGGGCAGATTCTTTTTCAACAAGGTTTAAATCCTTATCATACAAAGCGGTAAAAACTTCCATTCGCCGGGCATCTATCATCGGGCAAAAAAGATATCCTTCTTCTGCCATTGGCCTGTTTTCCAAAATTGCCTGGTAAGCCAGCAGGTGCAGGGTTGTTATAGTTATGAGCGGTTTTTGTATGGTGTAACAAATGCCTTTTGCAGTTGCCATACCTACTCGTAAACCCGTATAACTGCCCGGGCCGGAGACTACCGCCACTGCATCAAGCTCTGCAATTTTTACACTTGCCTGCTGAAGAATGGACTGTATTGCGGGTTGCAAAAATGCACCATGGTCCTTCTTATTCCGGTTTTCTGCTTCCTGTACAATTATCCCACTGCCTGATAGGGCAACTTTAGCCACTTCCAGTGAGGTATCTATATTTAAAATCAAATTGAAAAATGGTTTATGCCAGGTTTCGACGCTGGATTATTGAATGGGCAAAAGTAGGTCGTTCTCAAAAGATTATATTTGTACCCGATAAATTAAATTATGAACAAGCAGATTGTAAACACAGCAAATGCCCCTGCACCGATAGGGCCATACAGCCAGGCGGTAAAGGTTGGAAATATTTTATTTGTATCTGGCCAGGTAGCTTTAAAACCGGGCACAGGCGACCTTATTAACGCCAGCATTGAAGAAGAAACCAAACAGGTTTTGGAAAATATAAAGGCAATCCTTGAAGAAGCAGGAATGGGGTTAAGCAATGTTGTAAAAACTAGCATTTTCTTAAGCGATATGCAATTGTTTGCCCAGGTAAATGAAGTGTATGCCGGTTATTTTGAAGGCAACTATCCTGCAAGGGAAACTGTAGCAGTTAAAGGCTTGCCCAAAAATGCCAATGTTGAAATTAGTGTAATTGCATCTTTATAAATGGAAGTGCCACGCAGATGAACAATATAAAACCCCGTGTAATTATTACCGCTAAAACCCACCCTGTACTTGCTGAAACTTTGCAAAGCAAGGGATATATTGTGGAATACCTGCCCGAAATTACTTATGAAGAACTGGGCAACATCATTGATGAAATTGAGGGCCTTATCATTACCACCCGTTTAAAAATAGATAAG
This sequence comes from Ferruginibacter sp., assembly GCA_965249755.1. Classification (GTDB taxonomy): domain Bacteria; phylum Bacteroidota; class Bacteroidia; order Chitinophagales; family Chitinophagaceae; genus Ferruginibacter. The sequence goes on along the minus strand of CBDFMT010000004.1, from coordinate 2,807,235 downwards.
CCAATGCTGCAAAAAGCAGGCAAACTAAAGTGGATAGGGCGCCTCGGCAGTGGTATGGAATTAATTGATGTGGCGTTTGCAGAAAGTAGGGACATTGTTTGCGTAAGCAGCCCTGAAGGTAATCGAAATGCAGTGGCAGAGCATGTTTTAGGCCTTATGCTCAACCTGATGAACAACATTTCTAAAAGTTTACAGGAAGTAAAGCAGGGCAAGTGGATACGGGATGCCAACCGGGGAGTTGAATTAAGTGGTAAAACCGTAGGCATCATCGGGTTTGGCAATACCGGCTCCTCACTGGCAAAATTGCTTGCTGCCTTTGATGTTACGGTACTGGCATACGATAAATACAAATTTGGCTTTGGCAAAGGATATATTAAAGAAGCAAGCCTGGAGCATATTTGCCGCTATGCAAACGTCATCAGTTTTCATGTGCCCTTAACTGCGGAAACCAGGTACATGGCCGGAGAGGCTTTTTTTAATGCCGTTACAGAAAAGCCCTGGTTTATAAATGCATGCAGGGGAGGTGTAACCGATACCAATGCATTAATAATTGCTTTGCAAAATGGTAAAATAGCCGGTGCCGCTTTAGATGTGTTGGAAAACGAAAAACTACCAACCCTTACCCCTGCCCAAAAGTTGCAAATGGATACCCTGTTACACATGCCTAATGTGCTTATAACCCCACACATTGCAGGTTACAGCCACGAGGCTTTTTACAAAATGGCTACAGTGGTACTTCAGAAGCTGGGTATTTAATTTAATTATTGGTTATATTTGCATCCATACAACGCCTTGGCAACACAGGGCGTTGTATTTTTTTTCTACAGACTCAAAAAAAGAAGTGTTATGAGCGAAATGAATTATGTAAAACAAGAAACCTTCGAGCAAATGAAACATGAGCTGCACCAGATGAAAAGTGTGGAGCGTCCTGCTGCAAGTAAGGCCATTGCCGAAGCAAGGGAAAAAGGCGACTTAAAAGAAAATGCCGAATATGATGCTGCCAAAGAAGCGCAGGGTATGTTGGAAGCAAAAATTAAATACCTGGAAGGGATAATTGCAACAGCCCGTATTTTAGATGAAACCAACATCGATACCAGTAAGGTGTCTATCCTTACCAAGGTTACCCTGATGAATATGGGTACCAAGAAAAAAGTAACTTATCAGATCGTTTCTGAAAAGGAAGCCGATTTGAAATTGGGTAAAATTTCTGTTACGTCACCCATTGGTAAAGGATTGCTGGGCAAAGCTGTTGGCGATGTGGCAGAAGTTAAAGTGCCTGTTGGCATTTTAAAATTTAAGGTAGAAGGCATTACGGTTTAACCCGCCATTCAAAATGTTTAAAGCCCACGTTTACAGTGGGTTTTTTTTATGTGTATTTTTATATTAAATGCTATAACAATGACCTTATTCTCAAAGATTATCGCCGGTGAGATACCCTCGTACAAGATTGCTGAAAATGATAAGTTCTATGCTTTTCTGGATATTTTTCCGTTGGTAAAAGGCCATGTGCTCATCACCACAAAATTGGAAACAGATAAGCTGTTTGACCTGCCGGACGAATATTTAAGTGAGCTGCTTGTATTTGCAAAACCTATAGCAAAAGCCATTGAAAAATCTTTTGATTGTAACCGCTGCGGTATAAGCGTAATCGGGTTGGAAGTGCCGCATGCGCATGTACACCTGCTGCCCATCAACTCAGAAAAAGACATCAGTTTTACAAGGGAAAAATTAAAACTTTCAACAGAAGAATTTAAAGCCATCCAGCAAAAAATAACCGCAGCACTTGCCTGATTATTTTTTAAGCCGCTCAGGGTTTTTCTTCAAAAACTCATCCCAGCCATTTACTTTTTTTGCTGCCCCGGGCAACAGGGCATTGCCCTGAAAATGATGGCAAACAGCCACTGCAAGCGCATCTGATGCATCTAACGAAATGGGGTCATCTTTAAAATCAAGCAGCCGCTGCAGCATTTTTAACACCTGTTCTTTACTGGCATTGCCATTGCCGGTAATACTCTGCTTTATTTTTTTAGGCGCATATTCGGTTACATCAAGCCCATGCCTCATTGCGGCTGCAATGGCAACACCTTGTGCCCTGCCAAGCTTAAGCATACTCTGCACATTCTTGCCAAAAAAAGGTGCTTCAATGGCAAATACATCCGGCTTGTATTTTATGATGAGGCCGCTAACGGTATTATAAATCAGTTGTAATTTTCTATAAGGGTCATCTACCTTGCCCGGCCTTAAAATATCAAGCTCAACCAATTTAACAGTACTGCCTGTTACCTGGATAAGCCCGTAGCCCATCACCACGGTGCCTGGGTCAATACCTAAAATAATTGTCGGTTTTAGCTGCACTATAAGTTTGTGGTTTTGATAAATTGATTAACTGGATAATTAACCTATACTTGTAAGTTAAAAACTTCGTTACAGCCTTGTGCTGCCAAACAAAAGTAAGCAACAAAAAGCTTGTTTAATGCAGTGCCAAACCAGTGAAAAATTGAAACAAACGTTTGAGAAGAAACACTAAAATATTACTAAACTATTTTTTGGGGCCATTGCTGTTTATCATTTTATCCGGCAGCATTTACAACCAGGTTATCCATAAACCAAACCTTGGCATACAGTGGCAGCAAATTCAAAAAGGCCTAACAAGCTGGCAACTTTGGCTGGTGGTTGTTATGATGTTTATTAACTGGGGCATAGAAGCCAGAAAATGGCAATTGCTCGTAAAACAGGTGCAGCAGTTTTCTTTTTACAAGGCTTTTAAATCGGTGTTGTCTGGCTGTAGCATCACCATGCTAACCCCAAACCGTGTGGGCGAATATGGTGGCAGGGTTTTGTATGTGGAAGAACCCAACCGCATTAAGGCCGTATCATTAACAGTGGTGGGCAGCATAAGCCAGTTGTTGGTTACGTTAATTATGGGTTGCGCCGGACTCATTTTTTTGGGATACATTTCACATACCGATAACAAAGGGATAAACCTTTTACCGCAATTTTGGGAAACCTTCATATTGTCTATCAGCATTGGGGTAACGGCGGTGTTGTTGTTATTTTATTTGCGGTTAGGCTGGCTGGTAAGGCTTATTGAAAAAGTACCCTCCATGCAACCAGTGGTAAAACACATTAGGGTGCTGGATGGGTTTACCAGCGGGCAATTGGGGCATATCTTAACGTTGTCACTGGTAAGGTATATGGTATTTGTTTTGCAATATGCGGTGCTGTTGCAGGTAATGGGGGTACAGGTTACGCTATGGTTATGTTTTGTATTGCTAACCATATTTTACCTCATTATGGCAGTTGCACCCACTATCGGTTTTACGGAATTGCCGGTAAGGGTAACTGCAAGCTGGACAATTTTTAAATTGTACACCGTTAATGAGCTGGGTGTAGGTGCCGCAGCCCTGGGCATATGGGTTATTAACCTGGCGGTGCCCGCAATTATAGGAAGTTTATTAATTATCAGTATCAAAATTGTAAAAGACAAATGACCGCATTTATAAAGGCCTTACTCTTACTGTCAGTTTTTTCGGCGTACAGCCAGCAATCTCCCGGCGATGAATTTTGCGGTATAAAAAACACTTCTTTTTCCGGTGGCGAAGAATTGACCATGAAGGTATTTTACAACACCCTTGGTATGTACGTTGGCGCAGGCGAAGCCACTTTTGTAACCACACTCGAAAGGTTTAATGGCAAAACAGCTTACCACTGTGTAGGCGAGGGAAAAAGTTATTCCTTTTTTGATAAGTTTTACCGGGTACGGGACAGGTACGAAACGTACATAGATACCGGCACCATGCTGCCCATAAAATTTATTAGAAATGTAGATGAAGGCGGCCATAAAATTTATAACAATGTAACCTTCAACCAATCCACCGGCACAGCCATTAGCAACAATGGTATTTTTAAAACAACCAATTGTATACAGGATGTGGTAAGCTCCATGTACTATGCCCGTAACCTAAATTTTAATAAATATAAGCCGGGTGATAAAATCCCTTTTGATATGTTTTTGGATGATGAGGTATACCACCTTTACCTGCGCTACATGGGCAAAGAAAATGTAAAGACACAGTACGGCAAATTCAAGGCAATTAAGTTTAAACCATTGCTGGTTAAAGGCACTATTTTTCAGGGTGGCGAAAAAATGAACGTATGGGTAAGCGACGACCCCAACCACATTGTGTTAAGGGTAGAAAGCCCCATCAGCGTAGGCAACATTAAGGTAGATATGTACGGTTACAAAAACCTGCGTTATCCCCTCACTTCACTAATCAGCGTTAAAGGGCTTTAAAAAAAGATAAAGGCGTGCCCCAAGCTGCGCAAGGGGCCGGGCTTTCCGTTGCAATCTTTTTTTCGTGCCTCAAAAAAGTATTTCCACTGCAATCCCTCACGCAGAAAAGTATAAGCAATATTGCCTTGCAGGTGTTGTATTTGTTTCCTGCCCATCATCAAAAAAAACAAATAAAAAGGCCATAAAAAATTGGCGAACAGTTAACCCAATGCACCCAGTGTAAACACATCTTTTACCCGAATGCCTTTTTCAGTTTGCTGTACAGTGCAGCATTCATTAAAAGGATCATGCTCCAAAAACAATACATAATTGTTGATGGCTGCTTCTGTCAAAAAAACTTTTTTCTCCCTCAGGGTTGTAAGTGGAAACATATCATAACCCATAACATACGGCAAAGGGATATGGGCTATAGAAGGCAGCAAATCAGCCATGTAAACTATTTTTTTGTCATTGTAATCAATCACCGGCAGCATCATATCCCTGGTGTGGCCGCTGGCAGTAATAAAAGAAACAGCATTGCTGAATGGCGAACGCTGTACACCACCAACCGGCGGCCCGTCAATGATGGATGACAGGGCAGCCGCCGGTATAAATTGTAATTTGCCTCGCTGTTGTATCGGTAAAATATTCTCTTTTAAAAAACTGGCTTTTTCCCGCTCGTTTGGCTGTGTAGCCCACTGCCAGTGGCTTTCGTTGCTCCAGTACATGGCATTTTTAAAAGCAGGCACCAGTTCATCGCCTTCTTTTTTTATACATCCGCCACAATGGTCAAAATGCAAATGGGTTAAAAAAATGTCGGTAATATCATCGCTGGTAAAGCCATGGTTCGCCAGCGATTTTTCAAGCGTATCATTACCGTGTAAATAATAATGCCCAAAAAATTTATCATCTTGTTTGTTGCCCATTCCGGTGTCAATCAAAATCAGGCGGCCTGCATCTTCAATCAGCAGGCAGCGCAGGGCCCAACTGCACATATTGTTTTCATCTGCCGGGTTAAGTTTGTTCCACATGGTTTTAGGTACCACACCAAACATGGCACCGCCATCTAATTTAAAATATCCGGCATTAACAGTGTATAATTTCATACCTGCAAATTTATACAGCAATTAAATTATTGAAATAAATAAAAGGGAAAGCTGGCCTTGCTAAACAACGGCATTCTTTTTTAATAACGAAGCCGTAAGCAGCAACCAAATAAAGCCGATAACAAAAAATACCACCAGCGATAAAATTGATTGCCGTATGCTGCTGATGCCTTCTATAAAACCAAAAGTAAACAAGCCGATTACAATGGCCAGTTTTTCGGTTACATCATAAAAACTAAAGAAGGAGGCAGTGTCATGTGTTTCGGGCATAAACTTACTGTAGGTAGAACGGCTGAGCGATTGTATACCACCCATCACCAAACCAACTAAAGAAGCAATGATATAAAAATGCATTTCGGTAGTGATAAAATACCCTGCAATGCAAACACCAATCCACAGCAAAACAGTAAACAGCAGCACATTTATATTGCCATAACGGGCAGATAATTTAGACATACCAATTGCCCCGGCAATGGCCACTACTTGTATAAGCACAGCAGTAATAATCAACTTTTGGTCTGGAAGTTTTAATTCTTTTATACCAAAATCTATAGCCACCAGCATTACCGTTTGCACACCCATACTGTAAAAAAAGAAGGCCGTTAAATAGCGCTTCAATACCGGCATATGCTTTAACTGGTACCATACCAGTTTTAATTCCTTAAAGCCATTGGTAAGTACGTTCCTCTTTTCTTTACGTTCTTTTTTGCTGCTGATGGGCAGGGCGTTAAAAGTAATTTGTGCAAAGCAAACCCACCAAATACCTACCAGTAAAAAGGTAAGTTTTAAGGGCAGTGCGGTACCGGGCATCATTACCACCATGGCAAAACCAATCATTTGCATCAGCACGCTGCCGATGTAACCAAATGTGTAGCCCTTAGCGCTAACCCTGTCCTGGTCTGCCTCTGAGGCAATTTCCGGCAGGTAGGAGTTGTAAAAAACCTGGCTGCCATAAAAGCCAATACCGGCAAACATAAAACACAAAAGGCCGGTGGTTACATGGTCTTTATCAAAAAAAAACATGAGGGAGCAACTGGCAGCGCCGAGGTAACAAAAAAAGCGCATGAAGTTTTTTTTATTGCCTTTGTAATCCGCCATGGAAGAAAGTACCGGCGACATGATAGCCACAATTAAAAAGCCGGTTGCAAGCACATAATCCTTTAATTCGGTGTTTACAAAATGCCTTCCCATAAAACTAATGCCATCAGGAAAATTTTTTAAACCGGTCATAGCCGCATAATAGGCCGGAAAAAAAGTAGTGGTAATAACAAGGTTGTAAACAGAATTGGCCCAATCGTACATGGCCCAGCCGGTAATCACTTTTTTGGACGCAGTTTGCATTTGCTGGAGTTAAGCTTTAATTAATAACGTTTCCCTCAAAGGCCAGGTTACTTTTTATTGTTGCAAGCAACTATTTCACAAAGCCCTTCCATATCAGGAACAGCATGGTAAGCCCGGCAATAATGCGGTAAATACCCCAAACCCTGAAACCATATTTTTTTAAAAAAGTAAGGAACAGCTTAATGGCCAGCACGGCTACAATAAAGGCCACCACGCTGCCAATGAGCAAAGTGGTAAGGTTGTCTTTGGCAATAACTTCGGGGTTGTCTTTGTAAGTATCCCAAAAACTTTTTGCCGATGCGGCCAGCATGGTAGGCACGGCAAGAAAAAAGGAAAACTCGGCAGCAGCCCCACGGGTAAGCTTCTGGCCCATGCCGGTAATAATGGTTGCAGCACTGCGGCTTAACCCCGGAAATACAATGGATAGTACCTGCCCCACACCAATAATGAAGGCGGTTTTATTGGTAACTTTTTCTTCAGAATCTATTACCGGGTTTTTAAAAACATTATCAATAAACAACAAAATAATGCCGCCAATAACCATAACCCATGCTATAAAAGAGAGGTTGCTTAAAGCAGCATCAATATGTTTTTTTAGAAAGAAACCCCCGATGAGTGCAGGTATTACAGCTATTACCAATTTGATATAAAAGCTGATGCGTTTAAAATCGAAAAACTTTTTCCAATACAAAACAACTACTGCCATAATAGCGGCAAGCTGAATAACTACCTCAAACATATTTGTAAAAGGGGCATCGGCTGCAACCCCAATTAAAGGGTTTACAAACTTCATGTGTGCCGTAGAGGAGATGGGTAAAAATTCTGTAAGCCCTTCAACAATTGCAATAATAATTGCCTGGAAAGTATCCATAAGTGTTAGTAGTTGCGATTAAAGTAATAAGTTGCGGTAACCGACTTTAACGTTCAAAACATGGCTGCTCCATCGTATAAAACACCGCCGGTACCCTTATTAAAAATGCGATATTAAAAACATCGCATTAATCTTTTCCGGTTTTAGGCATTAAATATTTTTAACCCCATTTGCCTCTTTTGGCTTTTTCATGATAGCAAAAATTTCGATGATGAAACCAGCTATAATTAAAAAAGGTGCCAGCGTTATCCTGGTAAAACTATAAATTTCATTGTCGTTAAATTTTGTAGGGTCGGCGCTTTTGCCACCTGCCATTACAAAAAAACCAACGGCCATTACTACCACACCTGCCAGCATCCAGATAAAGTTTTCTTTACCAAAAAGAGGGTTAACTACAGGCGGCGATTTTTTAGTGATCATTATACAAAAATTGTAAGTGCAAATAAAAGGAATTATATCGAAAACAACAGCACGGGCTGTTGTTAATACAAGTCATCCAGTTTCATTTTTAAATATTTTAAAACAGCGAGGTAAGTACTTGCCAGGGTCATAATAATGCCAAGTGCAATAATTATTAAAAATAAGAAGAGCAGGCTTTCATTATCATGCAGCAATTTAAAACTGGGTACCATATTTTCCAATAAAAGTATGGTGCCCCAAATAGCCCCGATGGCCAGTAGCGAAGCAATAAAACCGTTGATAACCGCCCTGCTTGTTATTGGCCGTGCAATAAAGCCACGGGTTGCGCCTACCATCTGCATGGTTTTAATTAAAAAACGGTTGCTGTACATGGCTAGCCGTATGGTATTATCAATTGAAAATATAACCAATATGGTTAAAATAATTGCCCCCGTTAAAAAAATGATGGCGCCCGTTTTTACGTAGCCGCTGATCTTGGTAACCGTCTCACCAGGAAATTGAAATTCTTTGATGAGCCCGGGGTAAGTATTCTGCAGGTTTTCTGAAAGCATATTGAGGCTGTCTTTTTCAACATGGTCTGCCTTAATAAAAAAGTCGATGCTTTCCGGCAACGGGTTATAATCCAGCAATTTTTTCCAGGAGCTGTCATTGTCCTTATTCCATTCAGCAGCCGCCATTTCTTTGGTAATATGTTTTACATCCCGGGCATACGGTATGGCAGCAACATAATTTTTAAGGCTGTCAATCCTGTTTTTTTGGGCATCGGGATATAGGAAGGCATGCACCTGGATATTCTCTTTAAAGTAATCGCCAGACTTGCGGAGGTTTAACGAAAACCATCCAATAATGCCAAATAAAAACAACACTAAGGCAACACCAATAATGGCGTAAGCGTAGGTGGGCTGGCCTCTTTTACTGCTTGCTTTTCCAAATTGAGCCATAATTTTTTACGATTGCGTTTGGGTATTTATGATAGTAAATGATTTGTTTCGGGCAGGCAAAAATAAAGGATTTTACCTGCTTTACTGTACTTTTGCCCACTGCAAAAATGGGCTGTTGTCAAATATATTTTTATTCAACGAAAGTATATCCGGGGGCAGGTTTAATAATGGGTTTCTTTCAAAACATTAACATTGCCCCAATGCAGCAAAGGCAGGTTGGTAGTGTAAAAAGCAACATCTTAACCAGCGTTTATTGTATAACAACAGCACAAGCCGCAGGGCAAAAATTAAAAGGGTATGGAATACAGATTTAATGAAATTGAAAAAAAATGGCAGGATGCCTGGAAGCAAAACAATGTGTACCAGGTTACCAATAACAGCAGCAAGCCAAAGTATTATGTGCTGGATATGTTTCCATACCCCAGTGGCGCCGGTCTGCACGTGGGCCATCCTTTAGGCTATATTGCCAGTGATATTTACAGCCGTTACAAAAGGTTAAAAGGCTTTAATGTGCTGCACCCAATGGGCTTCGACAGCTTTGGGCTGCCGGCCGAACAGTACGCCATTGAAACGGGCCAACACCCTGCCACCACTACCGAAAAAAATATTGCCACATTCAAAAGCCAGTTGGATAAAATTGGGTTTTGTTATGATTGGAGCAGGGAGGTGAGGACGAGTGACCCTACATATTACAAATGGACCCAATGGATTTTTCTGGAAATCTTCAACAGTTATTTTGATAGCAAAGAAAACAAGGCCAGGCCCATTGATGAACTGGAAAGTATTTTTGAAACATCAGGAAACCAGCACCAGCAAAATGATGCCGTGCCACAATTTACCGCCGGGGATTGGATGGGTTTTGAATTTAAAAGGCAGCAGGAAATTTTAATGGAATACCGCCTTGCCTTTAGCAAGTACGGGGAAGTAAACTGGTGCGAAGCCCTGGGCACCGTATTGGCCAATGACGAAGTGGTAAACGGCGTAAGCGAAAGGGGCGGCTACCCGGTAATAAAAAAGAAAATGCGCCAATGGTATTTAAGGATTACCGATTATGCAGAACGCCTGCTGCAAGGCCTGGAAACAGTAGACTTCAGCGACAGCATGAAAGAAATGCAGCGCAACTGGATTGGTAAAAGTGCAGGGGCAGAAATACAATTCTGCCTCACCCCCGGCCCCTCTCCGGCCGGAGAGGGGAGTCCTGTTGGCGATCAAGGTCAAAATGCGCTTGGTGTTTCCGACCATTTTTTTAAAACTGCTGACCCTAAGAGCTGGCCGGTGTTAAAAGATTTGTCTCGGGAAAATAGAAAAGCAAAAACTGAAGCAGAAGATATTTTATGGCAAGCTGTGCGAAATAATCAGTTGGGTTACAAAGTACGCAGGCAACATGTGATAGAAGGTTTTATCATTGACTTCGCTTTTCTAAATCAAAGGATATTAATTGAAGTAGATGGCGGCTATCATGAAGAAGCGGATCAAAAGGAATATGATGAAGCAAGGACAGCTTTTTTATTATCAAAAGGATACACAGTCCATAGGTTTAGCAATAGTGAAGTGCAAAATAATTTGACCGGTGTTGTAAGTACAGTAAAAAAGACACTGGATAATAGCAACGAAGCAAGAATGCAATCTAAGTTATCAGGTAAATCCTCCTTCTCTGCCAGGGCCCCCCTCTCCGGCAGGAGAGGGGCCGGGGTTGAGGCGGGTGAGGGGGCCACTTTAGTCGTTTACACCACCCGCCCAGACACCATTTTTGGGGTGGATTTTATGGTGGTGGCACCGGAGCTGGAACTGGTGCAGCAAATTAAAACTATTGAGCAGGCTGCTGCTGTTGACGAATACATTGCGTATGTAAAAAGCCGCAGCGATGTGGATAGGATGGCGGAGAAAAAAATTACCGGTTGCTTTACCGGTGCGTATGTTATAAACCCTTTTAGCGGTAAAGAAATACCGGTGTGGATAAGCGAATATGTACTGGCTGGTTATGGCACCGGGGCTATAATGGCGGTGCCTTGCGGCGATGACCGGGACTTTAAATTTGCAAAGCATTTCAATATTCCCATCACTAATATTATTGGTCGTTTTTTTAACGGGGAAGAAGCCAACCCTACCAAAGAAGCAACGCTTGAAAACTCCGGTTTTTTGGATGGTATGAAGATGACGGATGCCGCTGAAGCGGTGTTGCAGAAACTGGAAGATGAAGGCATCGGCAAACGAAAAGTAAACTACCGTATGAGGGATGCAGGCTTTAGCCGCCAAAGGTATTGGGGCGAACCATTCCCCATTATCTGGAGCAATGGTGTTGCACTGCCACTGGATGCAGAAGAACTTCCGCTGGAGTTGCCGCATGTAGATAAGTATAGCCCCGGCCCGGAAGGCGAAGGGCCGCTGGCGAATATAAAAGAGTGGGTCGACCTCACCCCTAACCCCTCCCCGGAGGAGAGGGGAACAGGAGCCCCTGGCAACGGGGAACCTGGCTATTTTAATAGTACAGCGCAGGAGTGGAGAAATACTTTTCCTTTTGCAAAAGAGAACCGTAAGAATAGTACCGTTGAAGAAAATATTATCTGGCAGGAAATAAGAAATAGAAAGATTGACGGCTTTAAATTCAGGCGGCAACATCCCGTTGCTGGTTACATCCCTGATTTTATTTGTTTGGAAAATAAATTGATCCTTGAAATTGATGGCGAATACCACAATGAAGAAGGCCAGCAAAAGTTTGATGAAGCAAGGGAAAACTGGTTAGGAGAAAATGGATTTAAAATGCTTCGCTTTACCAATAGTGAAGTAAAAAACAATTTAAAGGAAGTAGTAAAAAAAATAGCCCAAACCATGCACCTGGAAAAGGAGCTCAACGCATCAGGTTCAGACTCCCCTCTCCACCGGAGAGGGGTTGGGGGTGAGGTCAAACGTGAAACCAGCACCATGCCCGGTTACGCAGGCAGCAGCTGGTATTTTTTACGGTACATGGACCCACACAATACCAATAGTTTTTGCGATAGAAAAGCCAGCAATTACTGGAACCAGGTTGACCTGTACATTGGTGGTACAGAGCATGCCGTTGGCCATTTATTATACAGCCGCCTTTGGACAAAAGTATTGTTTGACCTTGGGTATATCGGTTACGAAGAACCATTTAAGAAGTTGTTGAACCAGGGGATGATACAGGGGAGTAGTAGGTTTGTATACAGGGTGAATTGGAATTTCAAGGAATTGGTAAGTTCTTTCGATGACGACTGGCCCATTATTTACATTTCCAGTATCTACACAAAAAACTATTCAATTCAACAAAGTACTTTTTTAAACAATTCTCTAAAAGACATAATTGAAAAAAACGGTAAAGAAATTGATAAAGTAAACCTGAAAGAAATACTATATAATTCTATCCATGTTGATGTAAACTTCGTTAACGGATATGAATTAAATATTGAAGAATTTAAAAAATGGAAGAATGGAGAAAATGCAAACGCAGAGTTTATCCCTGAAGAAGACGGTAAATACATCTGCGGTGCAGAGGTAGAAAAAATGTCCAAATCAAAATACAATACCGTTAACCCTGACGAGTTATGCATTAAATACGGCGCCGATACTTTCCGCATGTATGAGATGTTCCTTGGCCCGGTAGAGGCCAGCAAACCTTGGGACACTAAAGGCATTGAAGGCGTACACCGTTTTTTAAGAAAATTGTGGCGCCTGTTTTTTGATGAATTAAAAGGCAAGGTTTGGAACGAGGAAAAAGCCAATGATGGAGAATTAAAAACCCTGCACAAAACCATCAAAAAAATTGAAGAAGATACAGAGCGGTTTAGTTTTAATACTGCCGTAAGTACATTCATGATTTGCGTAAATGAACTGGCAGATTTAAAATGCCACAAAAAGGAAATACTGCAACCGCTGCTGGTGTTGCTAACGCCATACGCCCCGCATATAGCCGAAGAACTCTATCAGCATTTGAATGGTAATGGTTCTGCAACGGCCCGGCTTGAACACTCTGTGCTGGATGCAGAATACCCAACGTATAACCCTGCCCTGCTGGTGGAGAGCAGTAAAGAATACCCCATTTCTATTAATGGAAAAGTAAGGGCAAACATCACCCTTTCGCTAAGCCTGGAGCAGGCCGAAGTAGAGCAGGCCATCTTACAAAATGAAATTGTGCAAAAATGGCTGGAGGGCAAAGCACCCAAAAAAATCATCTATGTAAAAAATAAAATGGTAAACGTAGTGATATAATCAGCGGTAAATATTTTACGTCCCCGGTACATTGCTGCCGGGGATTTTTATTTTATTCTTTAAACAAAACGCCAAAAACACTGTTGTTTATTTTACATTTAATTTATGGCAAAAGCAACAATTGAACTCATTAACGCATTGCGTTTAACAGCCACCAGCCTGCGCAACGGGGCTTACCATAGCTGGGGCCACCATGGTGCCTGCAACTGCGGTAACCTGGTACAATCGGTAACCACTTTTACCAAAGAAGAAATTTTAGCCTATGCCCATACCGGCACGGGTGAGTGGACGGAACTGGCAGAAGAATATTGCGCCACCACACATGCACCTCTTTCGCTGGTATTTGCAAAGCTGCAGGAAGTGGGCCTTAACTCCAGCGATATCCATCATGTTGAATACTTGTCTGACAGGGATGTGCTAACTCATTTGCCTGGCGGCTTTCGGTGGTTAAAGCGCAATAAAAAAGAAGATGCCATCGAATATTTTGAAGCCTTTGCAAACCTGCTCGAAGAAAAATGGGTGAGTGAAAACTATGTAGATATCAGTTTAGAAAACCTGTCATCTAAAAAAATTACAACAATGGTTAGCGAAGAAACCAAAGTGTTGTCAACAGTATAAATTCAACAATACATACATTTTTTTAAAATTAAGCCGGTGCCATTTCACCGGCTTTTGTTTACTTTAGGGCCATGCATTTTCAATTTGGTTTTTACAGTTCGTTGCTGCTTATATTTTTTGTACATGGCCTGGTGTACGCCTTTTTGTTATTGAGAAAAGGAATAAAAAAAGAAACCAGTCCGGATAAGTGGCTTGCATTTTTTTTGCTTTTATGCGCCTTATACATTGCCCCATGGATGCTGGGTTTTGCTGGTTGGTACGATACGCAACCTTACCGTGATTTTCTTTTCTACATACCTTTTCAGCACTTGTTTTTAATTGGCCCGGTTATATTTTTTTATGTGCAAAGCCTGCTAAACCCCTCCTTTGTTTTTGGTAAAAAAGAATGGCTGCATTTCTTGCCTGGCTTGGTTTACGTACTGTACAACCTGGTGATGGTTATAACCGATAAGATGGTATTGCAGCGGTACTATTTTTTTGCAGATGGTACAGATAAAGACTTTGACGAGTGGTACCAATATGCCGGTTTTATCTCCATGGTGGTATATTTTTTTCTGTCCCTTCGCTATTATCAATTGTATAAAAAACTGATGGTGCAGGTTATCAGTTACGCAGATGTTGTTTTGTTTAGATGGGTGAATAATTTTTTGAGCGCCTTTTTAATAATGCTGTTGGTAAGGTTGTTATTTTACTTCGGGTCTTTTGTTCCTGCATTTTCAAGCCTTGGCTATGTGGGCCCATGGTGGCAATACTTTTCCTTCTCCCTTATTTTTTATTACATCGCCATAACAGGGTACTCCAACGCAGTGGAAACAAAAGTGCCATTTAAAATAAACCTCATCGGGCATAAACCTTCTTTGCTGTTGCAACAACCGGCTTCTTTTAAAACCATTAAACACACTAATTTTGAAGAAGCTGAAATCATTAAATTTGAAAACGTCACATCAACAGCATCGAGCAGCGATGATGCAGTAGTGTTGGAATGGAAACCTAAAATTCAGCAGTACATTGAAAATGAAAAAGCATACGAAGATCCGGAACTGTCGCTTACCCATGTTGCCCGGTATTTAAAAACTAACCCGTCTGTTATCTCCAAAGTTATCAACCAGGGCTTTCTCCAAAACTTTAATGACTTTATAAATACTTACCGCATAAACGCTGTTAAACAAAAACTTACGGCAGGCGAGCAAAAAACACAAACCTTACTGGGCATAGCTTACGACTGTGGGTTTAACAGCAAGGCCACATTTAACCGGGCCTTTAAAAAAGCCACCGGTGTTGCCCCAAAGGAGTGGCATGATGGCCCCATATTATAATTTGAACCTTATTTATCTGGTACCGAAATATGTTTTGAGACACAGGCATCAATTAAAAATGTAAGTTTTGTTCTTAAAAAAAATTATGAAACAGATTATCATTGCCGCAGTATTGTGCTGCACAACAGGGTTTACTTTTGCACAAAAAAATGTTGCAGGTTTAATTACTGTGAAATTGAAAAACACATCATTATTGCCTAAAAATGTAACTGTGGTTTCTTATCAGCCCGGCGAAACCGGTAACGGCACCAACGGTATTTTTTTAATGCCCGGTACCCAAAAAGAATTACAATTTAAAGAAGGTACAAAAATTTACGTGGCCACTTCCAAACAGGTAGATACTGTTATGAGTGGAAAAAGAATAGACAAAAGCACGCCGTTTTTAGAAGTAAAAAAAGAAGATGACAACAAGGTCTTTAAATTATAAAGTAAGTTTTTTAATTGCTTCCACGTAATTTCTGCCAACCTTTTGTGTGGTGCCATTTTGCAGCACCACATAGTAGCCATTGGTATCTTTAAAAACTTCTTTAACCATGTTGATATTGATGATGGCAGAGCGGTGGATACGGGTAAAAACAGCAGGGTTTAATTTTTGCTCCAAAGTACCAATGCCATAATTACTGAGGTAACTTTTATCGCCAGTGTGCAGCTTTGTATAATCCCCTTCTGCTTCCATCCAGTTAATGGTATTGGTGTCTAAGGATATCATTCTGTTACCACTTTCCACCAACACTTTTTCGGGGTAAGCGGTGTAGGATGATTGCAAGCTGTCGCTTAAATTTTTAATGCCCTCAACATTTTTTGCGGTGTTAATAAGCACTTTATTTACGGCCTGGCTAAACCTGTCTTTGGTATATGGCTTCAATAAATAATCAACGGCATTATTATCAAAAGCCTTAAGCGCATATTTATCAAAAGCAGTAGAAAAAATGATTTGTGGCACGTGTACAATTTTCTGCAACACCTGAAAGCCGCTAAGGCCGGGCATTTGAATATCTAAAAAAATAAGGTCAGGCTCCAGCTCATCTATTGCAGTAACTGCCTCCAGCCCATTGGTGCATTCTTTTATTACCTGCAACTGTCCGTAGCTTTTAATGTATTGTTGTATCAGCATTCTTGCGTCTGCCTCATCATCACAAATAATAACTTTTTTAATGGTGCTCATTTTTTAAGTGCTGCTGAAATGGAATGGTAAACGAAAATTTTAAACCGGATGGTGTATTGTGTGCGGCAACAATGCTTTCGCCAAACAACTTTTCCAGCCTTAGGTTGGTGTTGCGCAAGCCAATGCCTTTTGCGAAAAGGGCACTGTTTATTTCACCTGCATAACCCACCCCGGTATCATCAATGCTGATGTGTAATTTGTTGTGTAATTTTTTAATGGCAATGGTAACAGTGCCACCATGTATGCTGGGTGCAATACCATGCTTAATGGCGTTTTCAGTAATGGGCTGCAGCAACATGGGCGGCACAGTTGCAGTCAATAAATCCTCATCCACATCGTATACAATATGCAGCCTTTCCTTCAGGCGTTGCTTTTCAAGCTCCAGTGTTTTACGGGTAAAATCCAATTCTTCTTTTAGTGAAACCCACTCCTGTTCGCTGGCATGCAGGCTGTACCGGAAGGTATCTGCAAGGTTGGCAATCAGTTCACGGGTATGCTCCATTTCAACTGGTACCGATGCACTGATGGAGTTTAAGGTATTGAACAAAAAATGAGGTTGTATCTGTGCCTTTAACGCATTTACTTCGCTGTTATAGGCCGTTTGCATCAGGTGCTTTTCCCGTTCCTTTTGCTTTTGTGTTTGCAGGTAAAAATCATACACATGAAACACGGCAAACTGCAGGCAATACACAAGGCCGGGTATATAAACATCCCACCACTTTCCATCGCCTTGCAGGTAACCGCTGCCCCGCAAATCCTGCACAAACCGGTAACTGTTAAACCAGCAAAAAACCCACAACGGCCCGGTAAAAAGATGCATTATCATTTTAAAACCAATCTTTTTATTTTTCCATTTGATAAAATACAGCCACCATAACGGCAGGGTAAACAAAGCTTTTAAAAATAAATAATCGATGATGGCATCCTTCCAGATATTGGAGGTGCCGCTGCTCGTAAACAAAATGGCCAGCCAGTATTGGCATGCAAAAAAAAGGTAGCATAAAAAAAATACCAGCAACTGCCAGGTTTTAATCCCCCAAAACAATTGCCTTTGTAAAAATGGTTGCGGCATAGATGAAGATAACATTAAACAAAGGTGTGTACATTTTGTTGCCCGTGTTTTTTACTTTCGATGAACTGCATTATTAGCCGCCGAACTGCATTTTGCCGTTTCATCTCCCCTTAATGCAGTTGGCAGATTGCCCACCAAAACGGCTACACGGCTGTGTTAGGTTTGTATCCTAAATCAAAACAATATGCGTTTATCCATTTTTTTATTGCTGGCTTTACAAGCTTTTTCTATTGTAACCAAAGCCCAAAACATTACAGGCAACATTGTAAATAATAAAAATGAAGCGGTGGTAAATGCCACCATAAGTTTGCTGTATGCAAAAGATTCTTCTTTAATAAAAACTGCCGTAAGTAATGAGAAAGGCAAGTTCATTTTTACGAACAGTGATACCCTTCCGCTTCTTGTTAACGTTACTGCTATTGGTTATCAGACAAAATACATACAGTTGAACAACCGGCTGGATGTTGTGGTTGTTATGGATGCAGCAACTACAGCCCTTAATGAAGTGATGGTAATTAGTAAAAAACAGGTGATAGAAGTAAGGCCTGATAAAGTGGTTTTTAATATTGAAAATGCGGTAAATGCAATCGGCACTAATGGGCTGGAGCTTCTGCGTAAAAGCCCCGGTGTGGTGGTTGATAATAATGATAACATTGTACTGCTGGGCAACAATGTGGCAGTGTATATCGACAATAAACCGACACCATTAACGGGTAAAGACCTGGCAGATTTTTTACGCACACTCCAGGGTACAGATATTGCCACTATCGAAATTATAAAAAACCCATCTGCAAAAATGGACGCTGCCGGTACCGGCGGCATCATTAACATCAAACTAAAAAAGAATAAAAATTATGGAACCAATGGTGCGGTAAACCTGGGTTATGCAACCGGTATTTATGGCAAGTACAATACAGGTGCAAGCTTGAATTACCGCAATAAAAAAGTAAACATCTTTGGTAACATCAGCACTAACAATGGTATTAATGCAAGCTATACCAAATTTTACCGGGAGCAGGGCGATAGCATTTATGATCAAAACACCAACAGCCGCAGTAAGTACAATGGCCGGCACATTAAAGCCGGTGTTGATTATTTTATTAATAAGAAAAACACCATTGGTTTTTTAGCATCTGTTTTTTTAGATGGAAGGGATGATAAAAGTAATGCAGCCACACCTATAAAAAGTTTGGACACTAAAATACCCAGTCGCATACTGATTGCAAACAATACTTCCAAAGGCAATAAAGTGAATACTGCCTTCAACATTAACCATCACTATACAGATACAACCGGCAGGGAATTAAACACAGATGTTGATTATGGAACGTATACCACCAGCAATAATAATTATCAGCCTAACCAATACCGCTCACCAGATATGCAAAGGGTACTGGAAGAAAAAAACTACAACATCATTACAAATCGCAGCATACGCCTGCTTACTTTTAAAAGTGATTATGAACAAAATTTTATGGGCGGCAAGTTAAGCTTTGGGGTTAAAGCGTCATTTGTAAATACCAAAAATAATTTTAATTTTTCGGATGTTTTGAACGATAAGACAATTACTGATAGCAGCCGCAGCAACAACTTTGAGCTTACCGAAAATATTTATGCAGCGTATACCAATTACGCTATCCAGCTAAAAAAGTGGAACATACAAGCTGGGGTTAGGGCTGAGCAAACAAACACTAATGGCATACTAAAAAGCACTGTTGCACAGGCAGATAAAAATATAAAAAGGAGCTACCTCAATTTCTTTCCCAGTGCCGGGGTATCTTATCATTTAAATGATAAAAACGGGTTTAACGTAAATTACAGCCGCCGCATAGAAAGGCCAGGCTACCAGGATTTAAACCCCTTTGAAAGTAAGATAGATGAGCTTAGTTATCAAAAAGGCAACCCATTTTTAAAGCCAGAATATACCAACAGTTTTAGCGTAACACATACCTGCAACTACAATTTAAATACTACTATCGGTTACAGCAAGACCGCTGATTTTTCTACACAGATAACAGACACTACCGAAGGGCAGCGCAACTTTATACAACAACGCAATGCAGGCACCCAGCAAAATTTTTACATCAACATCAGCTATCCTTTTAACGTAGCCAAATGGTGGAACGTGTATGCCAATGCAGGTGCAAACCATTTAACCAACCATGTAAACCTTGGCCCGGGCTACATCAGCAACTTAACTTCTAACAACTTCAGCATTTATACACAACACACATTTACGTTGCCAAAGCAATATATTATTGAAGTATCGGGCTTTTATAACTCACCCTCACTTTGGGGCGGCACATTTTTAAACCGCTCTTTTTGGGGTGCAGATGCTGGCATTCAAAAACGTTTTTTGCAGGAGAAGGCAACCGTAAAACTTTCGGTAAGTGATATTTTCAACAGTATGCATTGGCGTGGCATCAGCCACTTTGGTGGCTTGTACATGGATGCTGCCGGTGGTTGGGAAAGCAGGCAATTAAAAATAAATTTCAGCTATCGCTTTGGCCATAAGGAAATTAAAAAAGAGCGTACCAGGGCTACTTCCAGCGAGGATATTAATAAGCGCCTGTAGTTTTATACAATCAAAAACCAATCAGCAAAAAAATAAAAAATAGAAAGATGAGGCACCTTCTTTTAACCAGCGTTTTAATTATTGTTACCATTATTTCCATGGCGCAAATAAATAGGTTTGGCTTTGTAGCAAAACAATTCCCATTATTTAGTGGCAATGTTTTGGTTGCTGAAAATGGTAAAATTGTTTACCAGCAATCTTTTGGCCTGGCCAACAGGCAGGCAGATACTAAAGTTGCACAACAAACAAAATTTAAAATTGCTTCTGTAACCAAAACGTTTACTGCGGTGCTCATTTTACAATTGGCAGAGGAGGGTAAAATTGATTTGTCCAAAACAATTGGCACTTACCTGCCTGGTTACACCGGAGAGGCAAGGAATAAAGTATCCATCCATCAATTGCTTACCTACAGCAGCGGAATTGAAAATATTGACCAAAGCAGTGAAAGCATGTACGCCATGCAAATGCCAACAGATACCATCATTCAAAAATATTGTAGCGGCAGGTTGGTTGCAACACCTGGTACACAAATGAACTATAAAAATGCCGACTATATTATACTGGGGAAGATAGTAGAAAAGATAAGCGGCAAACCTTTTGAAACTGTTTTAAAAGAGAAGGTTTTGCAACCACTTGCAATGAACAATTCCGGCTATCTGCACAACAGGGATATTATTAAAAGCCTTGCCAGTACTTACCTTAGTGACAATACCGGAATATTTTATAATGATGACCCCTACTGGATAGAAAACTTTTACAGCAGTGGAAGTATGTATTCAACAGCCCACGATTTGCTTACGTTTGACCAGGCCCTGTTTACCTGTAAGTTATTAAAAAAAGAAACTGTTGACCTGATGACAACATCTTATCCCAAACTGTATGGTGTTGCTTACAGCTTTTGGGTAAACGAACGTACGTTTGGTAAAACCAAAGCAAAAGTGATGGACAGAAGGGGTGGTATTGGGGGCGCTAATGTTGCCTGGTACCATTTTATTGACAGCAATAAAACCATTTTCATCATCGGTAACAGTAATGCTGAAGATGTGGTGCAGATAAGGGAGAAAGTAGCTATTGCTTTGCTTAACTAATTATGGAGCTTTTATCAGGCGCCCTGTTTAGCGGTTTTTTGATGAGCAGATTGTAAATAACCAATAAAGTATTATAAAGTTACCTACACATGTATAGACCAAATTGTAAAAGCAATCAGTGCTTTTTTTAGTACACCAAACAGCAGGTAAAAAAAGATGCGGCTGCAAAAATAGCTGGCCAATAAATTCTTCCACCAAAGGGTGCCAAATAATCTTTTAAAAGCAATGTACAGCCAGGGCATCCAAAAAAGCAGGTGAAAAAATTCAAAACTACCGCCAAAAACAAACTCACTAAAAGGGGTGGTATAGGCATTGTAAAAAACAAACTCAAAGGGTTTCATCATCCAGTTGGTTAACCCCTTGGCTATGTTACGAGGGGCAATATTTACAACTGCTGCAAGGCTGTAAAAACATAAATTATATACCATAAAATGCGTGGCCAATATAAGTGCAGCACCATAATATTTTATATGCTTGTAAAATATTAAAAAGAAAATACCAGCAAAAAAAGGCAGAAGTATAAAAATGAAAGTTTTGCCGTATGTGGCAACATGCGATTGAAATGCATGCTCCCTTATTTCGGTCATTTGCCTAAAAGAAACAATCGGTATTTTATTCAACGGCAATATAATGCTATCGGTATTTCCCCTGCCCCGCCAAATAAAAGCATTGTTATATACATTATATCTATGGAGGTCCTCGTCTGTTTGTTGTTGTATTTCAACGCCCTTCTTTACCCACATGGTGTCAATTCCTTTCTCTACAAAATTATCCAGCGGTGCAGCCCATTTAAAAAGTTTGTGTACCGATAAGGAGTAGTAATGGTGGTCATCTGAGGCAGGTATGTAATCGGTTACGCCTATTCTTCCCACTATCAGGTAAAAGGCAAACGCTACTACAAGGTATAACTGCGCCGGCCTTGCATAAGGTACCCTTATGCCCCTTAAATTTTCTTTGGTTACAAACCCTGGTTTTAAAAAATTGAGTTTAATTGTTTTTAAGACTTTGCTTTCCCAATGGTAAAAAAAATCAATTACTTCATGAAAGAAATGGCCTGCCGATAACTGGCGGTTGTCAAAAACTTTTTCGCCACAAATGTTACAAACTTTGCCTTTAAAGGAATGACCACAATTTTTACAGGTATGCAGTTCTGTACCTATAAATATTTTTCTTGTAGTTATTTTCACGCAGTTAATTTTTGTGAAAATACAAAAACAATCTATTTAAAAATGGTGCAAGGTTAAGTTTACAATCGGGTAGCTGATGTACTTTTTACAGTTTTGTACCGGGATAGCATTACCTTCAAAAAATGAAGAGTAAACTTGAAAATGTGTTGCTGAAAAACCGAAAGCAGTTTAGGCGTGTGGTTGATTTTGATGAAGCAAAAGATAAATTATTGTTGCTGGATTTTACCACAGCAAACAAAGAGCTCACCAGTACATTAGTTGCAAACACTGCAACCTTCTCTACTTATGTTGATGCAAAGCTTGCCGCAGCCCAGGCCCGGTATGGCATTGGCGGTTACAATGAAGACAGGGTGTTATATAAAAGGAGCAGCCACTTTGCTGCAAACAGTTCGCCGGCAAATGGCAATGTGCTGATGGCAGATGTGATATCACGGTCTATTCATTTGGGTATTGATATTTGGGGAAACGCAGGTACGCCGGTATTTGTGCCGATAGGTGGCACAGTGCACAGCTTTGCGTACAATGGCAATTTTGGGGATTATGGTGCAACAATCATTTTACAGCATCAATTGGAAACGGTAGTGTTTTATACCTTATACGGGCATCTCAGCAAAGCTGATTTAATACATTTACAAGAAGGTAAATTCATTAGTCGTGGAGAGTTGTTGGCACACTTTGGCGCCCCAACTGAAAATGGCGATTGGCCACCACATTTGCATTTTCAAATAATAGAAGATATACGTTTATATAAAGGAGACTACCCGGGTGTATGCACTATTGGTGAGCGGGAGAAATATTTAAAAAACTGTCCTGATCCTGATGTGATCTTGAATATGATGGGGATGGCAAAAGCAATTTAAAATGAACTGCTGCATAGGGCGAAGCCCACTAGCAGTATAAGCCCGCTTGCTATTAGCATACCCTGCCCAAAGGCCAATTGTTTTTTAAAACCAGATAAAAAGATTCCTGTTAAACCTATAATTATTCCCAACGCCAAAAACGTTAGTCCAACCTGATCTTTTCCAAGTCCACCATTGCTTATGGCCGCCATAATAGTCACAATTATGGTGCATGCAATTGATATCGCCAAGGCTTTTTTTGTTGCAGCTAACATTATAAAATTGTAAAGTAAAAATTATGAATCCGTCTTTCATTTGGCTAAGTATGGCTACAAATTAACCGGGTTTGCCGAACAAACACTTAGGCCAACAATCAGCAACATACCTGCGCAAAGCAGCATCGCCTTTCCTACATTCCTGCTGCTTACCGGTATGCAAAGGATGATACCGATAATAAAATAGCCAAGCGCAAATAGCAGGCTTGCCAATCCCATCAAAGCATATTTATCCCTATCGCCAGACAGGACACAGGAAAGGGCTGCAAGACAAAAAAGCCCAAAGCAGATAACGAGTGTTAGTTTAAAAGGTGTCATGTAAAAGTTTAATGGCCGCCGCCAAAGCTCATATTACTGCAGATGGAATACCCAATTAAAATTTCAACACCTAAAAGGCCAACACCGATAAGAATCAGGTTCCTGCCTTTCTTCTTTTTTAATGGATCTTTTGAGAACATCATTACCACCCCGATGATCATTAAAATGAAAGGTGCAAAAATTAAAATAAATAATAGTTCCATGATTATTTTTTAAACGGGCAAAGTTGTTCTTTCCTGCTGTAATATTTTAAGGTATGCTTCTTTTTCGTCCCTGTAAAATAAGTTCATTGTTTCAAAGGGGATAATCCTTCCATCTTTATGTACAATATGCACACAGCTTTTTTTAATGGCCCTTACATCAAAATCATACGCATCAATAAACCGCATGATAATAATACGGAATAAATTTTCATACCCCAGCCCCGGGGCTTCAATTTGCGGCAGGCAGCACAGCAGTTGCTTCATATTTTCTTCCACCCTGTCTACAGAGATACCCGTACTAAAAATATCGATCATTTTTTCTTTCAGCACATCATCCTGTTCATAAATTATCGTGTTACGGCTGTTGTCCAGCAAATGTGCAGGATCAATATACCGGGTTAATGGAAACGTTTGCCCGGCAAGTTTTAAGGCGTACCCCATTACCAGGGCATCCGGGTTGCAGGGTACGGGTATAAGGTCGTTGGGTGTAAAAATAGTGGTTTGGTCAAGTATCTTTTGGCGTACATCCGTTAACGTAATCCGGTCGGTGGCCGGGTTAAAATTTTGCGTTCTGCCCGCCACTTGTGTTGGTTGAAACGTTACGCCACGTACACATTTTTGCTGCAGTGCAAATGTTATAATTTTACCAATTTCATCGTCGTTTACGCCTTGCTGTAAGGTTACCACCAGGGTTGTAGATAAGTTGAGTGCATTCAAATGTTCGAGTGCCTTCATTCTGATTTCAGTTAAATCTTTACCCCTTAACAACTCCAGTGCTGATGGTTTAAAAGAATCAAACTGCAGGTAAATTTCAAAGTCGGGCGCATAGGTTGCAAGGCGTTTTGCAAACTCAAAATCTTTGGCAATGCGGATGCCATTGGTATTTACCATCAGGTGTTTGATAGGCTTTGTCTTCGCAATGTCAAGTATAGTAAAAAAATCGGGGTGTAGTGTTGGCTCGCCACCGCTTATTTGCACCACATCAGGCGAGCCTTCATTGGCCACAATAATATCCAGCATTTTGGTTGCTTCTTCCACCGAACGGTGCCTGCCGTAATGCGGGCTGCTCATGGCATAGCAGGTTGGGCACTGCAAATTGCAGCGGTCTGTTATTTCAATTACGGTAAGGCAACTATGCTGCTCATGGTCCTGGCAAAGCCCGCAATCGTATGGGCAGCCATAATGGGTGGCCGTATTAAATTTTAACGGTGTTTCTGAAGGCTTGTTGTAATTGCGCAGCTTTTTGTAATACTCAATATCGGTAGCAATCAGCACCTTTTCAAAACCATGTTCTTTGCAATTTTTCAGCATGTAAACATTACTGTTTTCAAAAACAATTTTAGCGTCCACACGGCGCAGGCAGGTGCTGCAAATGCTAAGGGTAAAATCGTAATAAATGTAAGGGCGTTCAGGCATGGTTTTGTAATAATTTTTTGGGATGAAAAATGTAACGGCCATAATAAGCCAATCCCGCCAGGGCAGTTAATTGTATTACAGATAAGCCGGCAATAATAAGATAAGATGGTTTGATAAACTCCTGCAAAAAACGATAGGAGATATAGGCCATCATAAATAATTTAAACCTTGCACCACTGGTAAGGGCATACCTTTTTTGCAGTTGTACAAGGCCAATCCAAAGCAGTATCAAAAATGCAATTTCGTATAAACTAACAGGGTGGCGCATTTGCCCGTCGCCCAGGTCCATGCCCGTAAAAAAATGAGTGGTTATGCCATAAGTCTCTTCATAAACACCCATGCTAAAACAACCGATGCGGCCAATGATTAAGGCAAGTATTATGGGGTAGGTAAATAAGTCGCCACTGGCTTGCTTTTCTTTCAATATTTTTTTTACAAGTTCCACCCCAAAAAGACCGCCCAAAAAGCCACCCAAAACAGTTTTGTTGCTATAAATGTAATCCCAAATGTTGGTGGTAATATACAACTCGTAAGGCCTTTCGAGTGAGCCAATAAGCCTGCTGCCAACTAATGCCCCAAAAATGGCACCTATCAAAATCCATGTACGGTTACCCGGCTCAATAGTATCGCCTTGTTTTTTTTTGAGGAACAGATAATACCTGAAACCAATAAAAAAAGCCAGGGCCTCCAGTATAACATGAAGATGGACTTGATTTTTACCCAAGGATATTTGTACAGGAAAGTGCATGGACAGGAAAGGGTTTATTGTTTTACCCAGGTTACATTGCCTGGCCTGGTTTCGTAAGCAATGATACCATTATTTTTTGCGAAGGTCATTTTGTAAATAACATTTTTACCGGCAGGTAACGAGTCGGTGCTAAAGGATTGTGCAATGGGGTACGTTCTTCCATTTAAAATATAATTTGTAAAATTTTGTGCAACGCCTGTTACCCCTCCGAATAAAAAGGTATTAAACCCCAAATCACTTAAGCCATTGCCATAAAAGGACTGCTGATGTAAAGTAATAGAAACACTACGTGTTGTGGAAGAACTGTAAGGATCTTGCCTGACATCTAAAATTATGCTGAAGGAAGCTACCGGTAAGGAATCTTGTTGTAATGAAACAAATGATTTAAAGGCATCACATCCCGAAAAAGGCCGCCCAAACCCAGATGAACTTTGATAAGAACCAGAGGATCCGTTTAACTTTACTACGATGGTATCAAAGAAACCAGTGTCGCTTTTGAATATACTCACGTATTTAGTATCATATGGAAACCATGCATCTAATACCGAATCGTTGTAAGCGGGGCAGGAAACAGTTTTTGAGCAGCTTTGTTTACAATTTGTAAATAGAAGGGGCATTAGAAATGCCAGAAAATAAAATGGCTTTAAGGTGGCGGGAAGTTTTGGCATAAACCTTTTTTCGTGATTACTAAATGGAAATTTTAAAACGTTTTCCAATTGTTAAACATATGGTTTTTTGCGCATGGTTTTTACCGGGGCACTTAAAAATTTTCTGCGTAATTTGATGTTGCTAAAAAAGAAACATGGACTGCAAAAAGCTTTACCACCCAACTTTTACCCGTTTGCAACGTTTAAGCAAATGGCGAAAACAGCAATACCCTAACTTTACACCGCAAAAAAATAAGCATGAAAATAAACGCAGGCAAATTATTAAGTGAAATTAATAACCCGGCCGACCTTAAAAAACTTAACCGTGACCAGCTTCATTTGGTTTGCGATGAGTTAAGGCAATATATTATTGATGTGGTAAGTGTGCATGGGGGCCATTTTGCGGCTAGCCTTGGTGTTGTTGAATTAAGCGTTGCATTGCATTACATTTTTAATACGCCGGATGACCAGCTTGTATGGGACGTAGGCCACCAGGCATACGGCCATAAAATTTTAACCGGCAGAAGGGAGCAGTTTCCCACCAACAGAAAATACCATGGCCTTAGCGGTTTCCCCAACCGGGGCGAAAGTGAATACGATACATTTGGTGTAGGCCATTCTTCTACCTCCATAAGTGCTGCCCTTGGCATGGCAATGGCCAGTTATTATAAAGGCGAAACAGAGCGGCAGCACATTGCAGTAATCGGCGATGGCGCAATGACGGCGGGGCTTGCCTTTGAGGCTATGAACCATGCAGGTATTGCCAACAGCAACCTCATCATTATCCTCAACGATAACTGCATGAGTATTGACCCCAACGTGGGTGCATTAAAAGAATACCTTACCGATATTACCACTTCGCATACCTACAATAAGGTAAAAGATGATGTATGGAACCTGCTGGGCAAATTACCAGTTGGTAAAACATTTTCCCGTTCCATGGCGCAAAAACTAACAGACGGTTTAAAAGGTATGGTAAGCAGCAGCGCCAATTTGTTTGAGGCATTAAACCTCAGGTACTTTGGGCCCATAGATGGGCACAATATTACAAAGCTGGTAGATACACTGAGCGACCTTAAAAATATTCCTGGCCCTAAATTGCTCCACATCAAAACCATAAAAGGAAAAGGCTATGCCCTGGCAGAGAAAGATCAAACGAAGTGGCATGCCCCGGGCCTGTTTGATAAAGTAACCGGCGAAATACAAAAGAAAAAATTCGATATACCACAACCATTAAAATACCAGGATGTTTTTGGCCATACCATTATTGAACTGGCAGAAACCAACTCAAAAATAATGGGCATTACACCCGCCATGCCCAGCGGTTCTTCCCTAAAATATATGATGGAAAAAATGCCGGACAGGGCATTTGATGTGGGCATTTGTGAGCAGCATGCCGTTACTCTCAGTGCAGGCCTTGCCACACAGGGCATGAGGGTGTTTTGCAATATTTATTCTTCTTTTATGCAACGGGCTTACGATATGGTGGTGCACGATGTGGCCATACAAAAATTACCGGTGGTGTTTTGCCTGGATAGGGCCGGCCTTGTTGGCGAAGATGGTGCAACACACCATGGCTGTTATGATATTGCCTACATGCGCTGCATACCCAATATGGTGGTAAGTGCGCCAATGAATGAAAAAGAATTGCGTAACCTCATGTACACTGCCCAACTGGAAACTACCATAAACCCTTTTGTTATCCGTTACCCAAGGGGCGAAGGGGTAATGCCAGAATGGAAAATACCTTTTGAAGAAATAACGATTGGTAAAGGAAGAAAGTTAAAAGACGGACAGGATGTTGCCATACTTTCTTTTGGCCACCCCGGCAATTTTGCAGCATCTGCAATAAGGGATGTAAAGGCCGAAGGCATTAACCCGGCGCATTACGATATGCGTTTTGTAAAGCCAATAGACAAAGACCTGCTCCACGAAGTATTTAGCAAATACAATAAAATAATTACTATAGAAGATGGTACTGTGGTAGGCGGCTTTGGCAGTGCAGTGCTCGAATTTATGAATGAATATGGATATAAGGCCACTGTAAAAATTATGGGCATACCCGACAGGTTGGTAGAGCATGGCACACCAAAAGAACTATACAATGAAATTGGGCTCGATGCAAATGCAATAGCAAATGTATTACGGGAAATGTTGAAGGTAAAAGTGGTTGACGGGGCTATCAATGTATAGCATCCCGCAGTTTATTTCTGATGACCTAATCTATTTATTGTGTACCCAACGGGTGTTTTTTATGGCGGCACCGTTGCGTCGCACACTTGTACTACATATCTTTTGGCAGCCTTTTCAAAACACAACTACCTTCCATATATTGGGGAAATATAATCTGCGGTTAAGATATATGCACTCCTTTGCTTACATAATTTTCATTCATTTCCAGTGATCATACTGCATGTAGGCTGCTGTTTCATCTGCGGCTTCTTTGCCCAGTAATTTCGCAATCACATAAAACGACATATCGATTCCTGCAGAAACACCAGCCGATAAAATGATCCGCCCGTTATCAACCCATCTTTTTTCAGGAAACAATGCTGTATTCGGCGCAACCTTTCGCATGCCATCAACTGCCTTCCAATGTGTGGTGGCAGATAAGCCCTCAAGCAAACCGGCAGTCGCAAGTATAAAAGAACCTGTGCAAACCGACAGCATGTACCCAGCTGTTTTATCTTTCTCCCTAATCCAGTGTAACAAGGTTTCATTTTGCATTTCTTTACGGCTGCCAAACGGGGTACCGTCCGGGTGCACACCGCCGCCGCCAGGTATTATCACCATATCGGGTTCCGGACAGTTATTCAATTGGTAATTGGCACTTACCATAAGTTTGTTTCTTGCAGTAATGTTTTTCTTTTCTGCTACGGTATATACATTAAATGGTTTTTCACCACCAGAGCGTAAACCGCATACCGAAAAAACTTCAAAGGGGCCTGCAAAGTCAAGTACTTCTACATCATCAAAAATTAAAATGGCAACATTTCTCATGGTTTAAAAATAAGATAAAAAGGCTTGCTGCCTGCAACTGTGCTTTAGTAAAAGCAATAGCCAAAGTTCCACAAGCTTCAAGGGGGTAATTAGTCCGCCAAAACTATTTAACTTTACCGCTTAAGCATTTGAAAAATGACAACGGAAACAAAACGGCAAAAGCAAGTGGCAGGGCTTATTAATGAAGAGCTCAACGATATTTTCAGGCGCATGGGCATGACGATGGTTGATGGTGGCATGATCTCTATTTCCTCTGTAAAAATTACACCAGACCTGTTTGAAGCAAGGGTTTACCTAAGCATGTTCCAGGTTAAAGATACCCAGGCAACTTTATTAAGGTTTGAAGAAAAGAATAAAGAAATCCGGAAGGAATTAGGCACCCGTGTAAGGCATCAGTTACGCAGTATACCTGAGCTTAAATTTTATATTGATGATACCCTCGACTACGTTTTTAAAATGGAAGAATTGTTCGAAAAAATAAAAAAGGAAGAAGGTACAGATACTTCAACAGACAAATAAAACCTGATGTACCTAACTTTTGCATGGCGTTATTTTAAAGCAAAAAAAAGTGCCAATGCAATCAATATCATTTCCTGGGTAACCGCTGGCGTTATCACTTTTGCCATAGCCTGCCAAATATTAGTGCTTAGTGTTTTCAATGGCTTTGAGGGGTTGGTAAAATCTTTATACGGGTCTTTTTATGCTGATATAAAAGTCCTTCCTGCAAGGGGTAAAACCATTACACTCTCCCATGCACAAATAGCCCGGTTGCGGCAGCAGCAAGGCGTACAAAACATCTCCTTAATTGCAGAAGAAAAAGCCATCCTGCAAAATGAGGACCTGCAAACGAGTATTTTTTTAAAAGGGGTAGATACCAACTATACCAATGTAACCGGGTTGGCAACAAAAACCTACATCGGAAAATTTGATCCCGGCACTATAGAAAATCCTGGCCTTATTGTGGGGGCCGGCATACAAAATGCCGCCGGGGTGAGTGTGGATGGCGCATTTGAAGCTTCAACCCTTACGCTCATCTTACCCAAAAAAGGAAAAGTTTCAGTAAGTGATCCCGAAAAATCGATAAGTGAGGGAAAGGTAAAGGCCGCCGGGGTATTCTCTTTGCAGCAAGATTTTGATAACAAATATGCCATCACCAATATAGGTTTTGTAAAGCAGCAAATGGGCTTTGCAGCAGATGAATACAGTGCTGCCGAAATAAAACTTACCAATAAAACCGATGTTGAAAAAACAGCCGTAAGCCTTTCGGTCATTTTAGGTAAAAACTATACGGTGCAAACCAAATATCAGCAAAACACCAGTTTGTACACCACCATGCGGTTAGAAAAATGGATCATCTACGCAGTGCTAACGCTTATCCTTTTTATCGCAGCTTTTAATATAGTGAGTGCCTTAACGATGCTGGTACTGGAAAAACAAAAAGATATCAGCGTGTTACAAAGCATGGGTGCCAATAGAAGTATTGTGCTTAAAATTTTCTTAAGCGAAGGGTTATTGCTGGCGGGCATTGGCGTTGTATCAGGCACATTACTGGCGTTATTGACCTGTTACTTACAGATACATTTTAAAATTATAAAACTTCAGGGCGGCTCATTTTTAATAGATTACTTCCCCGTTAAATTGCAGGGTTCAGATTTTTTGCTGGTAGGTTGCACAGCATTCAGTATTGTATTTCTTGCATCCTGGTTTCCTGCAAAAAAAGCGGCCGCACAAAGCATCGGGCTCAAGTGATTTGAATAAGAAAGCCGGGGAATTGTTAATCAAAAGTGATTGCAGCACTTGCACACACAAATCCAGCAGATTTATTTTTTTTAGGTAAAATTTATCTTTTAGATTGCAGTTGTCTTTAAACTTCCCCTGAAAAATAATTTCTCACAACCCCGCCGTGTCATTTTCGCCTTTTGTCTTTTATCTGCTGACGAGCTGATAGTACCAAAAAAGATAATTAAGTATTAATTTTTTTATAAAGGATTTTTGTCAAAAAGAAAAACACTTTCTTTAAATTAATATGTACCATGTCAATAATAACCTCATGAATATTGCGTTATTTTGCTGCAAATCTTTGCACTTACCAATGCAGATTTTTTTAATCCATAAACCTGCCGCTGGAGGGAAATTAAAAAATTCCTCTTAGACATGTGGCTCGATTTTGGATTGTCGTTCGTTCCTTTAAAGCACATTAGTTTTTTATTTTCAATACCCCTTGCATGAATAATATACTTTTAAGCGGCATAGTTGCATTCCTCATAACCTTTCTTGCCATTCCAATTATTATTCAGGTTGCCCGTAGAAAAAAATTGTTTGATGAACCGGACGAAAGAAAGGTGCACAAAATGGTGATCCCAACTTTAGGAGGCTTAGGTATTTTCGCAGGTTTTATATTAGCTACTTTAATCGGTGCCCCTCAGGGCAGCCCGGAATTGCAATATTTTGCAGCGGCTGCAATTGTAATTTTCTTTCTTGGGATTAAAGATGACATTTTAGTACTTTCAGCAGCAAAAAAGTTCATCGGTCAGCTTGTAGCGGCAGGTATCATCATTAAATTTGGCGGCGTTCAAATTTCAAACATGCATGGTTTTTTAGGGCTTACTGTAATACCTCCCGTAGCAAGCATAATCCTCACACTTTTTACGGTAATCGTAATTATAAATTCCTTTAACCTTATTGATGGTGTTGATGGCCTGGCGGGAAGTCTGGGTTTAATTACCTCATTGGTTTTTGGTACTTATTTCTTTTTTGCCGATCAGCTTTTGTATGCTGTTATGGCCCTGTCACTGGCGGGTAGTTTACTTGCTTTTTTATACTATAATTTTTCCCCTGCTAAAATTTTTATGGGTGATACGGGCTCCTTACTCATAGGGCTTATCAATTCCATTATGGTTATTAAGTTCATAAATATAGCAGGTTCATCTGCAGTTAAAGTACCCTTAGAAGCTGCACCTGCTATAGGTTTTGCCATATTGATCGTTCCCCTGTTTGATACCTTACGTGTATTTGCATTACGTATTGCAAGCAGGCGTTCGCCCTTTAGCCCAGACAGGACACATGTACACCATTTTTGCCTTGAGCTCGGTTTCAGCCATAAAAAAATTACTTTGCTTTGCGTAGCCACTAACATAGCACTTATTTTAACGGCTTATTTTTTGCGCAACCTGGGAACTACGTTTGTAGTAGGTGTGTTAATGACCATATCTTTTCTTTTGATTGGTTTGGTATATTACAGCCGCCCGCAAGCCAAACCTGAAACTGTTGCTGAAGAAAAAATCCTGCATAAGCAACACATTATAAAGTCGCATAAACTTATCTCCATCATTCCAGATTCTATGGAAGCATCTTCTTAGTGCAACTGATCTCCCTCGGTAATGTATTGGTTTATTGTTCTTTTCTTTAGTTTTGCATCCACTTAACTTTGAACTTATGTCTGAAGAATTAGAACTGATTAAACTGGATACTGATGGGGCGATGAAAAAAGCTATCAACCATTTAGAAACAGAGCTCATAAAAATACGTGCAGGAAAAGCTAACCCAAATATGCTTGATGGCATTGTTGCAGAGTACTACGGCTCACCAACACCGCTTTCTCAAATTGCCAATATTTCCGTTTTAGATGCAAGGACCATTTCTGTTCAACCTTGGGAAAAGAAAATGTTGCAACCTATTGAACGGGCAATTATCGCCAGTAATATTGGTATTAATCCTCAAAACGATGGCAATTATATCCGCCTATTTTTACCGCCTTTAACCGAGGAGCGAAGAAAAGAGTTGGTAAAAAGGTGCAACGGCGAAGGTGAAAATGGAAAGGTTTCTATACGTAATATCCGCAGGGATGCCATTGAGCAGATAAAAAAATTACAAAAAGATGGCTTAAGCGAAGACGCCGCCAAAGACGCCGAAGCAGAAATGCAGGAACTAACCAATCGTTTTATAACGCTTATCGACAAGCACCTTGAAGCAAAGGAAAAAGAAATAATGGTGGTTTAACATATGCTTTGCAGTAAACACAATTGCGGTGTTAAGGTATTTTGGTAGCATTGTTTAAAATTTCGTTATGCCCTTTCAGTTTAATGAAACTACACTGATAGCAATTTCGACACCTTTGTATATTTTGGTAATTGGTGCCGAAATACTACTCAGCCATCTGCATGTAACAAAGTACTACACCCTTAAGGGCACACTCCTTAATATTTATCTTTCCCTTATTAACGCTGGTATAGATGTGCTCTTCAGGGCTGTGTATATTTTTATTATACTGCAGTGGTTTTATACGATGGCCCCACCTAAGCTGCACCAACACCATTTTTTATATTGGTTCCTTTTATTTGTGGCAGAAGATTTTGTTTTTTATCTGCAACATGTTGCAGATCATTATTGCCGCCTCTTTTGGGCTGCACACGTAACCCACCATTCTTCAGAAGAATTTAACCTTACAACTGGTTTCAGGTCATCTGTATTTCAGCCGCTGTACCGTTTCATTTATTTTATTCCACTGGCATTGCTCGGCTTTAAGCCAGGGGATATTGTTTTTATGTATTCGCTTACGCAGATATATGGAATACTGGTGCATACACAAACTATAAAAAAAATGCCAGCCTGGTTTGAAGTATTGTTTGTGAGCCCCAGCCATCATAGGGTGCATCATGCATGCAACACTATTTACTTGGATAAAAATATGGGGATGTGCCTTATCATTTGGGATAAATTATTTGGTACTTTTCAAAAAGAAATGCCTGCAGAGCCTGTTGTTTATGGCCTTGTTAAACCCGTTAACCATCCTTATCATCCGGTTAAAATTATTTTTCATGAATGGCAAAATATCTGCGTTGATTTAAAACGGAAAACATCTTTGTATAACAAATTCAGGTATCTTTTTATGCCACCTGGATGGAGCCATGACGGAAGCAGCAAAACAGCACGGCAACTGCGTGAGGAGCTAAAATTCAGGTAATTCATCTATTGCTGTCAACGCACCATGGCTACAATTATAGCCAGCACAAAAGCTTCCATTGGTGATAACCAGGTAAGGCACCTGCAACTTGATATTATACCTTAAAGCCTGCCCTAAAACACGTTCGTTAATTGGTACATTCATCTCCTTACATTCAATAAGCATCCATGGCTTTGTGTTTCTATCATACACAACAACATCAAAACGTTTTTTTAAATCTTCTAAAAAAAATTCTTTTTCTACTGCAATCAAAGTAGCCGGATATTTTTTTGTAATGATAAGGTATTGCAAAAAATTTTGCCTTACCCATTCCTCTGGCGTAAGCAAAACCCATTGCTTCCTTACTTCATCAAAAATAAATTCCTTATTGCCTTTTTTTTTAATGCCCGGCTGGTAAGGTGGATAAGTGATCTTAATCATCCTTTGAAAAAAATATTTGTAATTTTAACGATAGCAAATAAACGAATAAACCAACAAAGCAAATAAATGAAAACCAAGGAAGATATAGTTGAAAATTGGCTGCCACGTTACACAGGCGAAAAGCTGGAAAATTTTGGTGAATATATTTTACTCACGAATTTTTCAAATTACGTAGCCATGTTTGCCAAATGGAACAAAGTGAAAATTGTGGGTAGCGACAGGCCCATGCAATGCGCCACGTCAGATAATATTACCATCATCAATTTTGGAATGGGTAGCCCAGGTGCGGCCACTGTTATGGATTTGCTTACTGCTATCAAACCCAAAGCAGTACTGTTTTTAGGTAAGTGTGGGGGCCTAAAAAAGCGCAACAAAATCGGCGACCTCATCTTGCCCATTGCAGCATTGCGTGGCGAAGGTACCAGTAACGATTACTTTCCACCGGAGGTGCCCGCCTTACCCGCTTTTATGTTGCAAAAAGCCATATCAACCACTATAAGGGATTACGCCTGCGATTATTGGACGGGCACTGTGTACACCACCAACAGAAGGGTTTGGGAGCATGATGACAAGTTTAAAGAATACCTGCAACGGGTACGGGCATACGCTATTGATATGGAAACTGCCACAATATTTACGGTTGGTTTTTTTAATAAAATTTCTACCGGTGCTTTGCTGTTGGTAAGCGATAGCCCAATGGTGCCAGAAGGCGTAAAAACAGAAGACAGCGATAAAAAAGTAACGTCAGAATATGTAGAACGCCATCTTAAAATTGGAATAGATTCTTTAAAACAATTAATCAACGACGGGCTAACCGTAAGGCATTTACAGTTTTAAAATTTTTGTCCGGGCTAATTAGCATTGTTTATCAGTGTTGCGTCGCCCTCTTGTACTTTTTGCAAATGGCATCATAGTAACAATACAAGTTTACCAAACTTATCAGCGCTTAATATTTAACGATGGCTTCTGTATTCTCCTATCAGCAACTGCATGATTTTTCCAATAAAGTATTTCTAAAAATCGGCTGTACTGCAACCAATGCAGCTACGGCAACAAAGGTTTTATTGTCGGCAGATTTGCGTGGGGTAGACAGCCACGGTATTGCACGGCTTACAGGGTATATACGGCTTTGGGAAGCAGGCCGCATCAATGCAAACCCTTCAATAGCTATCGTACATGAAACGCCCTCAACAGCAACCGTTAATGGCGATAAAGGGCTTGGGTTGGTTGTTGCACCGGCAGCAATGCAAATAGCCATTAAAAAAGCAAAACTTGCAGGCACGGGATGGGTAAGCGTTAAAAACAGTAACCACTTTGGCATAGCAGGCATACATGCAATGATGGCTTTGGAACATGATATGATTGGCATCGCCATGACTAACGCCTCGCCATTGGTTGCACCTACTTTTTCTGTAGAAAGGTTGCTGGGCACCAATCCCATTGCAGTGGCCATACCCGCAGGCAGCGAGCCTCCTTTTGTTGCCGACTTTGCAACTACTACGGCAGCCAATGGCAAGCTCGAAATGTTGCAGCGGCAAAACGAAGAAGCGCCATTGGGCTGGGTGCAAACAAAAGACGGTGCAGCAAGTACCAACGCATCCGAATTAAAAACCGGCGGTGCGTTGCTGCCCCTGGGCGGTGATAAAGAGCATGGCAGCCATAAAGGGTATATGCTGGGCAGTATTGTTGATATATTTTCTGCCATCCTGAGCGGCGCAAATTATGGTCCATGGGTGCCCCCATTTCCGGCATATGTGCCGATGCCTGAAAATATGCCTGGCGAAGGTATCGGTCATTTCTTTGGGGCAATGCGTATAGACGCTTTCAGGCCGGCAGCAGATTTTAAAACAAATATGGATAACTGGATACAGCGCTTCCGTTCTTCAGGCACGG
This sequence comes from Ferruginibacter sp., assembly GCA_965249755.1. Classification (GTDB taxonomy): domain Bacteria; phylum Bacteroidota; class Bacteroidia; order Chitinophagales; family Chitinophagaceae; genus Ferruginibacter. The sequence goes on along the minus strand of CBDFMT010000004.1, from coordinate 2,770,313 downwards.
TTGAACCGCACAAACAAGTTGTCATTCCCGGTGCGCCGGAAGCAGCCATGGAACAGGAACGTATGCAAAAAGGTATTCCGTTATTGCTGCCCGTTGTACAAGATTTGCGGGAGCTGGCTGAAAAATTTCAAGTTACATTTTAATTCCTAAAAGCTTTTTCTACAAATTGTAGTGGCACTCACTTGCATAACGGAAAACTGAAGCACGTGCACTTAAATCAAAAGGCTGCTCGTAATTTTCCTCTGATTATATTTGCACTCCAAAATAATTATGGCAATGAAAATAATGAAGTTCGGTGGCACCAGTGTTGGTAAACCTGAAAGGATGCATGAAGTGGCAAAGTTGATCACAAAAGATGCGGTGCCTAAAATAGTGGTGTTATCTGCATTAAGCGGTACAACCAATTCACTCGTGGAAATTAGTAACTCCCTTGCCAATGCAGACCGTAACACGGCTAAACAGCAAATTGAAGCGCTTGAAAACCATTACCAAAATTTTATCGGCCAACTGGTAAAAAGTGATGCTGCCATTGCTTCGGCTAAAAGTATTATTACGGAACACTTTGAGTTTTTGCACATTATTTTAAAAATATCATTTAGCGAGGCTTTAAACAAAGATATTCTTGCACAAGGCGAATTGTTAAGCACCAAATTATTTTGTGTGTACTTAAAAGAGCAAGGGATAGATCATGCGCTTATACCGGCACTTGATTTTATGACGATAGATAATTATGATGAGCCACAGATAGGAAGCATAAAAGTAAAGCTTGCGCAAATACTACAGCGGCATAAAGACAAAACCATTTTTATCACCCAAGGTTTCATAAGCCGTAATGCCAAGGGCGAAGTAGATAATTTAAAAAGGGGGGGCAGTGATTATAGCGCCTCATTAATTGCAGCAGCCGTAAATGCAACAGTATGCGAAATTTGGACAGACATTGATGGCATGCACAACAACGACCCAAGAGTGGTTAAAAAGACCGTAGCCATTGAGCAAATGAGTTTTGAAGAAGCTGCAGAGCTTGCTTACTTTGGGGCAAAAATTTTGCACCCTGCAAGTATATGGCCTGCCCAATTTTATAAAGTGCCGGTAAGGCTTTTAAACACCATGCAGCCAGATGCTAAGGGAACCTTAATAACTGAACTGGCAGGCAGTGTTGGCGTGAAAGCCGTTGCAGCTAAAGATGGTATAACAGCCATAAAAATTAAAAGCAGCCGTATGTTATTGGCTTATGGCTTTTTAAGAAAAATATTTGAGGTATTTGAAAAGCACCGTACTTCAATAGATATGATCACTACCTCTGAAGTAGGCGTTTCACTTACAATTGATAATGATACAAACCTGCAATCAATTATACAGGAACTTGAGCCATTTGGCACGGTTGAAATTGATGCCAATCAAACCATAGTATCAATTGTTGGTAATGAAATTACTGAGACAAAAGATGTAATGCAACAACTTTTTAAGGCGCTCAATAATATTCCCATAAGGATGGTTAGTTATGGTGGCAGCAGCCATAATATTTCTATTCTTATCCCGAAAAATTTTAAAGAGCAAACCCTGCAATTGCTAAACGCCGGGTTATTTGGATTAGAGTAATTACAATTTTATTCAAGTTGCCTGCAGCAATAAGTGTCTATAAAAGCAGGCATCTGGGAGCTGTTCTATGGGCCAGGCAATCCTGCTTTTAAGTTTGTAAATTGCTGTTCTTAAGATTGCCCATCATTGACTACAGCTACTTTCTTCTCTAACAAAATATTAACTATACCTAAGCAACACATCATTCGCAATTAGCGTCTATGAAACGGTTTTTCATAGGATATTGGATTAAACGGGGAGAGATTTCCATCTCACCCCTTCTTTTTTTAAAAGCCTTACACTTTGCTACAATAAAAAAGGCTGCACCAGGCAGCCTCATAAATTATCTTTCTATACAAAAGTTATACAATCAGCATTGCATCTCCATAACTAAAGAAACGGTATTTGTCTTTGATAGCCCTTTTGTACGCTTCCATAACAAGATCGTACCCTGCAAAAGCGCAGGTCATAATCAGCAAACTTGTTTTTGGTAAATGGAAATTGGTAACCAAAGCATCTGCAATAGAAAAGTTATACGGCGGGTGAATAAACATGTTCGTCCAACCTTCTGATGGCTTCAATAATTTTTGTGCAGTAAACGAAGATTCCATTGCCCTCATGGTGGTAGTACCTACAGAACAAATCCTGCGGCCATCAGTTTTGGCTTTGTTAACTATACCACAAGCAATATCATCGATGCCATAATACTCAGCATCCATTTTATGTTTGCTGAGGTCTTCCACTTCAATTGGCCTGAACGTACCAAGGCCGGTATGCAAGGTTACTTCGGCAAAACGAACGCCTTTAATTTCTAACCTTTTAATTAATTCTTTACTGTAGTGTAAGCCTGCAGTGGGTGCAGCTACGGCGCCTTCATGTTTAGCGTACACTGTTTGGTAACGCTCTTTATCTTCTTCATCGGGCTTGCGCTTTATATATTTTGGCAAGGGGGTTTCTCCCATAAAATCAAGCATTACCCTAAATTCTTCTTCTGTTCCATCCCACAAAAAACGAATGGTACGGCCACGGCTTGTTGTATTATCAATGACCTCGGCAACCAGTTCATCATTTTCTCCAAAATACAATTTGTTGCCCACCCTTATTTTACGGGCAGGATCCACAATTACATCCCACAGGCGGTTGGGTTTGTTTAATTCACGCAGCAAAAACACTTCTATTTTTGCGCCGGTTTTTTCTTTACGGCCATACATACGTGCAGGAAAAACTTTGGTATTGTTAACCACCATCACATCTTTGTCATCAAAATATTCAATGATATCCCGAAAGTTGCGGTTTTCAATTTCACCTGTTTTACGGTGAACAACCATCATCCGGCTGTCTTCTCTTTTTTTGGTGGGGTTTTGTGCAATAAGGTTTAGTGGAAGGTCGAATCGGAACTGGCTTAATTTCATGTGTATCAACAAATTTTTATAATGATAACCACACCTTCTTACAGATCTTACATGGATACGTAGCCTTGTGCAGGCACTTATCATGTTACGGCATGATTTTAAGAGTGCAAATGTATAGCTTTATACATAATTTTTATCAATAAAAAAACAGGTTGCCACAATTTCCAAAACAGAAATAGCAAAAATGCGTTAAAGTAAGGTTTATATTTTGTGGTATCTGCACTTGTATGCATCTTTATACAGCACAGTTTAATTGGTAAAATATGTGGAGAAAAAAAGAGTGGCTACTGTTGTTATTTTTAATAATACTATCTGCGGTAAACGTATCCGGCCAATCTGCACCAACTAATAAATATCCAAGCCTTTTTTGGGAAATAACCGGCAATGGCCTAACCAAGCCATCCTACCTTTTCGGTACCATGCATGTGAGCAACAAAATGGTTTTTCATCTCAGCGATTCTTTTTATCATGCCATGAAAAATGTGGATGCAGTGGCACTTGAACTAAACCCGGATGTGTGGCAGGGGCAGATGGTAAGGCTGGACAGGGTGAAACAAAACTATGCAAATTATGTACGCCCACCGGATGAAGATTATCTTACCGAAAGCTCCTTCAGAATAGATAAATATGATGAGGAATTAAAGTTGGCCATGGGCACAGAACCAACCGTGGTAAACAGTTTGTTGTATCGGAGTTATAAAGCCAAAGAAGATTTTGAAGAAGATACTTTTTTGGATTTATATATTTTTCAAACCGGTAAAAAGTTGGGCAAGCGCTCTGCCGGTGTAGAGGATTTTTATGAAACAGAAAAGATAGTACTGGAAGCCTATGCAGATATGGCCACAGAAAAAAAGAAAAAAACAATTGATACGGATGGCGAATCATTAAGGGATATTACTAAAAAAATACAGGATGCTTATCGCCGTGGCGATTTGGATTTAATGGATTCCCTGGATATTATGACCGACAGGTCAGACGCCTTCAGGGAAAAATTTTTATACAAAAGAAATGAAATACAAGCAGGTTCCATTGATACGATTATTAAAACAAGCAGCTTGTTTGTGGGCGTTGGTGCCGCACATTTGCCCGGCCCACGTGGGGTTATAGAGTTGCTGCGAAAAAAAGGCTACCATCTTCGCCCAGTAAAAATGAACGACCGGGATGCAGAAAAAAAAGAAGAAACAGACAAGCTTAAAGTACCTGTTTTTTTTACACAGCAAAAGGCCGATGATGGATTTTACACGGTTGCAATGCCAGGCCCGCTTTTTAAAATGACAGACGATTATCAGCCACTGGACAGGCGACAATATTCTGACATGAGCAACGGTAGTTACTACCTCGTTACCCGTATAAAAACCCGTGCTGCTTTTTTAGGCCAAACAGAAGAGGAGGTAATGAAAAAAGTGGACAGTATGTTGTATGAAAATATACCAGGCAAAATTTTAAGCAAAACGTTTATAGAAAAAAACGGTTACAAAGGCTTTGACATCACCAACAGGACAAGACGTGGCGATTTGCAGCGGTATAATATTTTTATTACCCCGTTTGAAGTGCTGTTGTTTAAAATGAGTGGCAAAGATAATTATGTTGATGGCGCAGAAGCCAGGCAATTCTTCTCCTCTATTGCCTTTAAGGAAACCGCCAGCAATCCCATGGTTTTTACAACAGGCCAGGGGGGCTTTTCAGTAAATTTTGTTAGCACGCCAAATGTGTGTGCGGATGCAAACGAGAGTGATGGAATAGACCGTTGGGAATACTCCGCAAAAGACAAAGCAACTGGCGATGCCTACATCATCCTTAAAAAAAATGTCAACAATTTTAAATTTTTAGAAGAAGACAGTTTCGATATTAAATTGATGGAAGCATCCTTTCGGTCAGCATATTTTTTTGATCAACAGGTCCAGAGAAAAGCCGCTTCTTTTAATGGTTACCCTTGTTTAGACGTAAAAGAAAAATTGAAAGATGGCAGTTTTATCACCGCCCGTTTTATTATTAAAGGCCCTCAATATTATGCGATTGCAGCCCGCAGCAGAACTGCATCCAAAGACTTTAGTACCTTTTTTAACTCCTTTCATTTTACAGATGTAAGCTACAGTGCCGGGAAAAACTATACCGATACTTTTATGCATTTTACCACGGTTACACCAATAATGCCAGAGCTGGATAATAGCTACAGGGCAAAGCTGGAGCAGGTTTCAAAAGAAGTGGCCAGTAGCAGAATGTACAATGCCTACGGAAATAATTATTGGCCTAAAATTAGAAATGCTATATTTAGAAGTGACTCAACCAGTGAAATGATTGCCGTAGCAGTGCAGCAGTACCCTCAATATTATTACGTAAAAGAGCCTGCAAAATTTTGGACAAACCAGTTAAACGAATACCTCGACAAAACGGATTTCATGTTGTACAGTAAAGATTCGTTTAACATGCCCGGCAATGTAAAGGGTTTTAAATTTACTTTAAGGGATTCAGGATCTTCCCGTACCATAAACAGGGTTTGTTTGCTTCAAGATAATTACCTGTTTACGATATCATCCATGGGAGATACCATTAGCGGCCAAAGTGCTTTTGTCAGCTCTTTTGTAAAAAGTTTTGCACCTGTGCCAAACAAGCTTGGCGACAACATTTTTGACAATAAACTGGAAACTTTTTTTAATGATTTTTTTAGTAAGGACAGTACCACTGCTGCAAAAGCACAGCATGCCATCAGCGATGTTTATTTTGGAGAAAAAGGCGTACCTATAATCATGAAGGCGTTACAAAAAATTAGCACCTCAGATAAAAATTACCTGACACATAAAGCAAAATTTATTGCGGAGCTTGGCTATATAAAAGATTCTGTTAAGCCTGTTGTTGTTGATTATTTGCAAAAAATTTATCAGCAAACGGCTGACACCGGCCTGTTTCAAAATGAAGTGATAAAGGCATTGGCCAGGCATAAAAGTATTGCTGCAATCAAAGCTCTCAAAGAAATCGTATTGCAGGACCCGCCAGCGTTTGACAAAGATTATGACTACACTGCGTTGTTTAATAACCTTGGTGATTCAATGGCTTTGGCGGCAAACCTGTACCCGGAAATACTACAATTAACAACATTGCAGGATTATAAAGAACCGGTAATATCCCTATTAGCCCAACTTGTTGACAGTGGATTTATTAAGGGCAGAGTATACAAAGATTACTTTACCAATATTTATTTTGATGCTAAAATCTTGCTTAGAAAGCAACAGGGCAGGGACGAAATAAAAATGGCGGACGACCGAAAAAAAGATGCTAACGATCCGGAAGAAAGTATGGTGGTAAAAAATTTTAACGGCAATTATCGTGATGCGGCTGAAAATAGCGAACTGGATAATTACGCCATATTACTTGCGCCATTTTACGATTCAAATGCTAATGTCCACAAATTTTTCGACCAGCTTTTAAAAAGTAATAATGATAATATCCGCATGAATACGGCTGTGCTTTTATTGCGCAATAACAAGCCTGTTGCGGATAGTATTTTTACAGCATTTGCATTAAAAGATGTTACAAGGGCAATGCTGTTTACTAAGTTGGAAGAGGCAAAGCGGCTTGATAAATTTCCGTTACAATACAAAACGCAAATTGCTATTGCAAAGGCTTTATTGATGGATGATAAAAACTACAACAATATCGACAGCGTAAGCTTTGTTGCAAAACAGCCTGCATGGTACAAACAAAAAAAAGGAACGGTTTATTTTTTTAAATACAGGATTAAAAAAGGGGATGACTGGAAAATGGGTATCAGTGGTTTGCAGCCTGAAAATGTAAAAGACGTAACCAGCAACAACAAACTTTGTCTGATGACTGATAAGAAGATAAAGGACGACAAGCCTGTATTGGAGCAGTTTCAGGAGCAGTTAAAGAAACTGTTATTTAGTTTTCATAAAAGTGCAAAAAATTTTTACGAAGCCGACGGCACCAATTACCGGTATAGAAAAATGATGGATTATGAAGATTAAGTATAGCTAAATAAAAGCGGTTTGCCCGGGAACAGAAGCAATCAATTTTTTGGTATACTCATTCTGCGGTGAAAAATATACATCGTCTGAAAGCCCTTCTTCTACAATTTTACCCTTGTTCATCACCAAAATGCGATCACTAAAATACCTAACCACCGAAAGGTCGTGGGATATAAAGATGGAGGTAAACCCAAATTCTTTTTTAAGGTCGTTCAGCAGGTTTAGTACCTGCGCCTGCACGCTTACATCAAGGGCACTTACACTTTCATCAAAAATTAAAAAAGAAGGGTTTAAAGCAAGCGCCCTTGCAATACAAATGCGTTGCCGCTGCCCACCGCTAAACTGGTGCGGATAGCGGTTATAATGACTGGCATTTAAATTTACTTTTTCCAGCAATGCTATCGTTTTTTCTTTTCTTGCTTTGTTGGATGGCAATAGCCCATGCACTTTCAGAGGTTCCATAATGGCATCGCCAATCATCAGCCTTGGGTTAAGGGAGCCGTAAGGATCTTGAAATACAATTTGTAAACCCTTTCGTAAAGTGGCCAATTCATCTTTTTGCAAACCGGCTATTTCTTTTCCATTTAAAATGATGTTGCCGCTTGTTACCGGCACCAGTTGCAAAATAGCCCTGCCTAAAGTGCTTTTGCCACATCCGCTTTCTCCCACCAGCCCAACTGTTTCGCCTTTGGCAACATTAAAACTTACGCCATTTACTGCAACAAAAGGTTGCGGCCTTTGTCTTAAAAAAACTTTTTTTCCAGGGTAAGAAATGGTGAGTTGTTTAACCTGCAACACTGGCTGTTCAGGTACCTCTTCTTTGTTTTGTATAAGCTTGATTGGTGCGCTATCGGAAATGGTGTTGGTGATGGCAAGACCGTCATTTTTAAAATTTACTTTTTCTGCACCATTAAAAAAATCATTGATCACAGGCAGCCTTTCTCCCCGTTGATGGTTGGCGGGCCTGCAAAGCAACAGTGCTTTTGTATATGGGTGTTGGGGGTTTTGCAATACTTCTTTTGTAATGCCTTGTTCAATAATTTCACCTTTATACATTACAGCAACGTTGGTGGCAACATCGGCTACAAGCCCCAGGTCGTGGGTAATAAAAATTACGCCCATGCCGGTTTCTTGCTGCAGTTGTTTTAAAAGCACCAGTATATTTTTTTGTACAGTTACATCCAGTGCAGTTGTTGGTTCATCAGCAATTAATAAAGATGGGTTACAACTGATTGCCATTGCAATCATAATACGTTGCTTTTGGCCGCCACTTAACTGATGCGGATAGCGGTGGATGATATTTCCCGGATCAGGCAGTTTAACCTTCTCAAATAATTGAATGGTCTTTTCCTTCGCCACTTTTTGGGATACCTGTTGGTGCAGGCATATCACTTCTATAACCTGCTGCCCGCAGGTAAGCACGGGGTTTAGGGAAGTCATGGGCTCCTGAAATATCATCGCCACATCTTTGCCACGTATGTTGCTTGCAGAAGGATTAACAAGTAAATCAATAACACCTTGTTTTTGCTGCAATAAAAGCTTACCGGTAATTACGGCCTGTGGCGGCAGCAATTGTAATAATGATAATGCAGTAACGGATTTGCCTGAACCCGATTCACCCACAATAGCCAAAATTTCGCCTTTGTTTATGGAAAACGAAACATTGGATACGGCGCTGGCAACGGTGTTGCCTCCGGTAAAATCAATGGATAAATTTTGTACTTGTAATAAAGGCTGCACCATATTTATAAAAGTAACAAATTTATACGTGCCGCTTCTTCAAAGCCTGGCCGGGTGTTGTGGCCATGGCCGTTATATAAACAAAATCGATTTTCCCTACATTTGCAATCCGGTTTTATCCGGCTAATAATTGTTGCCTGTTCACTAAAAATCACAACAGAAAAATTTTATCATGGGAAGAATATTTGAGGTTAGAAAAAGTTCCATGTTTGCCCGGTGGGATAAGATGGCAAAGAACTTTACCCGTATAGGTAAGGAGATTGTAATTGCTGTAAAAGCCGGTGGATCAGACCCGAATGGGAACGCTGCATTAAGAAGGTGCTACCAAAATGCAAGAAGCGTTGGAATGCCGAAAGATAGGGTGGAAGCGGCTATTAAGAGGGCAATGGGAAAAGAGATGATACATTATGACGAGATTTTGTACGAAGGATATGCCCCACATGGCATTGCTATTTTAGTTGAAACTGCAACGGATAATTCTACAAGAACAGTGGCCAACGTAAGGATGCATTTTACAAAAAGTGGTGGAAGTTTAGGTACCAGTGGAAGCGTGGCTTTTACATTTACGAGGCTGGGTGAATTTAAAATAAAAAATGCAGGCTTAAATACAGATGAGCTGGAATTGGAATTGATCGATTATGGTTTGGAAGAAATTGGCGAAGACAGCGAAGGCAACATCATCATCCGCACGGCTTTTACTGAATTCGGCCATATGGCAAAAGCTTTAGAAGATAAGAAAATAGAAGTGATAACCGCAGAACTTACCAGGATACCCAGTAATACAGTAGAGCTAAGCGATGAGGCAGCGCAGGATGTTTTTAAACTGGTAGATAAATTAGAGGAAGACGAGGATGTTCAAAAAGTGTATCACAATATGAAATGAAGATGTTGCGGATTATTCAGCCATCATCTCCCTTATCACCCTCACCACATCTTCAACATTTGGTTTGCTAAAATAATCACCATCGCTTGCATAAGATGGGCGGTGGTTTTGCCCGGTGATCGTTCTTGGTGCAACATCCAGGTATTTATAACCACCTTGTTCTTCCATTACTTTGTTGAACATAAAACCTGCTGCACCGCCGGGTACATCTTCATCAGCAAAAAGTATGCGGCTGGTTTTTTTAAGGGACTTTACGATATCATGGTTGATATCAAAAGGCAAAAGCGTTTGCACATCAATTATTTCACAACTGATATTGTTTTTGTTTAGCAACAAGGCTGCTGCTTCGGCAACTATCCTCAGGGTTGATCCATAACTTACAATAGTGATGTCTAAACCTTCTTTTATCACTTCCGGTATGCCCAATGGAACCGTAAAATCCAATAAGTTTTCCGGTAATTTCTCTTTAAGCCTGTACCCGTTTAAGCATTCAACTATTAATGCAGGGTCGTTGGCTTGCAGCAGGGTATTGTACATGCCTGCAGCCTGCACCATATTGCGGGGCACACAAATATATATTCCCCTCAATGAATTTATGATCATACCCATTGGCGAACCGCTATGCCAGATACCTTCGAGGCGGTGGCCACGGGTGCGTACAATTAAAGGGCAACTTTGCTGGCCTGCTGTGCGAAAGTGAGTGGTGGCAAGGTCATCGCTTAAAGGTTGCAATGCGTAAAGCATATAATCGATGTACTGAATTTCGGCGATTGGCCTTAAGCCCCTTAACGCTAAACCAATACCCTGGCCAATAATAGAAAGCTCCCGTATGCCGGAATCAAAAATCCTTTGGGTGCCATACTTTAATTGCAGGCCACTAAAGCCTTGGTTTACGTCGCCTATTAAACCCACATCTTCGCCAAACGCCGTTACCTTATCATTGTGTTCAAAAAGGGCATCAAAGTATTTATTTAGTATTTCATAACCATTTACCAACGGCGCATCCTCCGCATACAAAGGCTTCACTACCTTTATTTTTAAAGCAGATTTTGGCCCCTCATTATAAAGGAAAGTGTTATAAAGGCCGGCATTCGTTTTTCTTAATTGCTGATAATATTTGTTTAAGGGTGCCGAGGCAATATCGTTGTTGGCAATATCCAATGCAGATGAGATGCTTTTCATCACCTCCCTGCGAAGGGGCTCTTTATTGCTTGTTAATTGTTGGGTAACCTGCCTGATGGCATCGCCATTTTCGGAATGCATTTTATCAGACAGTTCATTCAACAAAGCCTTCACCTCTGTAACCTGCTGTTTAATCGGGGCTATATATTTGTCCCAGGCTTTCTGTTTGCTTTCTTTAATAAACAGCTTGGCGTTTAATTCAATTTCATTTATTTCTTCTTCTCCCGCAAGGGCATTTGCCAGTATCCACTCCCGCATTTGTTTAATGCAATCCCAATCTTTTTCCCATGCAAGCCTTTCTGGTTTTTTATACCGCTCATGGCTGCCAGATGTAGAGTGGCCCTGTGGTTGCGTTATTTCTTCTACATGAAAAATTGCAGGTATATGGGTATCCCTTATTTTTTGGATAGCCGGTTCAAACACTTCACACATGCCTGCATAATCCCATCCTTTTAATTTATAAATATCAAGCCCGTTGGTGCCATCTGTTTTTTGCATGCCCTTTAAAGCAGTAGAAATAGACCCTTTAGTTGTTTGAAGGCTCCTTGGCACAGATATACCGTAACCATCATCCCAAATAAAAATAGCAAGTGGCACCTGCTGCACGCCTGCTGCATTTACAACCTCCCAAAAATGCCCTTCACTGGTAGATGCATCGCCAATGGTACAAAAACACACTTCATTGCCGTTATCGCTTAAAGTATTATGGGTGTTATACGTACGGTCGTTCCTAAAGAGTTTTGAGGCAAGGGCAAGGCCTAATGCACGGGGCATTTGGCCAGCCGTTGGTGCCATATCACTGCTGGTATTTTTTTGGTGGGCAAGATGAAGCCACTCTCCATTTTGATCAACATTTTTTGTAGCGAAGTGTGCATTCATTTGCCTGCCTGCACTAAAGGGATCGTTATTGATATCAGGGTCAGAAAATAATTGGGCAAAATATTGTTCGGCCGTTGCCATACCGGAGGCAAACATAAAAGTTTGGTCACGGTAGTAGCCTGCCCTAAAATCGCCTGGTTTAAAAAATTTGGCCATTGCCACCTGGGCCACTTCTTTACCATCCCCAAAAATGCCAAATTTTGCTTTTCCTGTTAAAACTTCCTTCCTGCCTACAAGGCTGGTTTCCCTGCTTTCGCAACTTATACGGTAATCTTTAAGCACTTCATTTCTGAAGTGGTCGAAACTTAATTTCTCCTGCAATGCAGTGTCAGTATTGTTTACAGGTTCCATGTAACAAATGTAAAATAATAGTTGCGATGAATGTTAAAAAAAGAACAGGTAGTAACAATTTGCCCTTAATTTGTTCGTTTTTGTATCTTTGGTTCTATATTTGAAAATACAGTAAAATATGAAAAAAGTAATTAGTTTTTTACCGTTGATTTTTTTGGTTTTCGATTTATCTGCGCAAACTGCAAACCTTGCAACCAATACTTCCAATCAAAAAATATTGAAAGTTGAAACTGCAAAAGTTGCCACCGATAATGATGTGCTCTCTTTTAAAGAAACGGAACATGACTTTGGCAAAATACCACAAGGCAAGCCGGTTACTTATATTTTTGACGTAAAAAACAATAGTAAAGATTCGCTTAAAATAATAAATGTGCAGGCAAGCTGTGGTTGCACCACACCAGATTGGGAAAGGAACAAAACCCAGGCACCGGGCGAAAAAACCCAGATAACAGTGGGCTATAATGCAGCAAACGAAGGGCCTTTTACAAAAGTAATAACCATCACTTATAACGGTACCCAAAGTAAACAGATCACCATAAAAGGAGAAGTTTGGAAAACCCCTTCCACATCTGCACCCGAAAATAAAGCAGCAGAAAACTTAAAAGACTTATAATTAAAAACAATTTTAAAAAAGTATCATGAAAAAATTATTATTCCTTGCAACAGTACTGGGTATTACTTCGGCAGCATTTGCCCAACCTCAGGTAAAAAAAGTAGCTGATGTAGCAAAGTTCGACAGTGAGACGATTGATTTTGGTAAGATCAAACAGAGCGTTCCTGCAAAAGGGACTTTTACTGTTACTAATATCAGTGCTACACCTCTAATCATTGAACAAGCCAACCCAACCTGTGGTTGCACCATTTCTGATTATACCAAAGAACCTATTGCCCCTGGTAAAACAGGCGTAATAAATGCCACTTACAATGCAGCCAATGCAGGGCATTTTGAAAAGCACCTAACTGTTAAGTTTGCCGGTATCGACGAAATGAAAAGTATAACTTTTACAGGTGATGTATTAAGTGCAGAAGAATTCGACAAGATTAAGCCTGGCGCCGCTGCTGCAAAGCCAGCTAAAAAAAGCAGCAAATAATATTTTTAAATTAAATTTTAGAAAGCCCCCAAATTTGGGGGCTTTTGTTTTTTACACCTGAATTTTATTTTTTAAATTGGCATAGCACATTGCACCATAATCAAATTTTTGCAGGTATAAAAGAGAGTGGTTTAATATTTATTCAGGCCTTACCGATTTAAATGGCGCTTATGGCTAATTACCTGGGGGCTTCAACATTTAAAATATTACTTTCGGACAATATTAGATTTTACAACCATTTAAAAATTACTGTCATGGGATTTATCAAAGAATTTAAAGATTTTATTATGAAGGGCAACGTAGTTGACCTTGCAGTAGCCGTTGTTATTGCTGCTGCTTTTGGTGCTATTATTTCATCGCTTGTAGATGATGTAGTTACCCCTCTTTTATTAACCCCTGCATTAAAGGCTGCACATGCAGAAGACCTAAGCAAGCTGGTTTGGGGTGCTGTTAAATACGGCAATTTCTTAGCAGCCATCATCAAGTTTATTGTAATTGCTTTGGTTCTTTTCATTATTATAAAAGCGATGAATGCAACAATGAAAAAAGAAGTTCCACCTCCGGCAGGGCCATCTTCTACAGATGTTTTGCTTATGGAAATAAGAGATAGTTTAAGAAAATAAAAAACCCCCACCTTATACGCACAACTGCCATTTTTTATGGCAGTTGTCATTTTAAAAAACATACAATGAAATTTGTCCTCTCTTCTTTACTGGTTATTTTATTTTTAAATACCCAGGCACAAACAACTTCAGACGATGCTAAAAAAAGGGCTGATGACGCCGCATCTAAATTAACCGCACAAAAGAAGGATACCTCCGAAGGATGGACCAAAGGCGGTACTATCAATATAACCCTAAATGAGGCCGGCAGAAATGATTACTGGATAAAAGGCGGTGAAAAATCTGCTGTTGGTATAAAAGGTATACTCGATTATAACTTTGACCGTAAGGCAGGCAAAACAACCTGGCTAAACTCTTTGCGTGCAAGGTATGGCGTTACTAGTGCTACATCTACCGGTAATAAATTTTTAAAAAATGATGACTACTTCAACTTTAATTCCATCTATGGCAAAGCGTTCAGTAAAAACTGGAGTTACGCTGGTTATTTTGGATTAGAAACACAGTTTGATCATTTCTTTCTTACCCCGGGTTACATCAAGTTTGGCCCTGGATTGTTGTACAAACCTAATGCGCATTTCTCTATGCTGGTTTCACCTTTAATGGCCAACATCACAACCAAACTTGCACCAAGCCTTAAGAACGTTTCTGCGTTTGGTGTAGATTCTGGTAAAACAGTTTCCTTTGGGTTAGGCGCTTTTGTTCAGGCAAACCTTAATTATGATTTAGGCAAAGGGGTTAACTATAAATCTGTTGCGACCCTGTATTCTGATTACCTGCATAACCCAGGCAACGTTATTATGGATTGGAGCAACCTGTTTACGTTCACCGTAAATAAATACCTGGGGGCCACCATCAGTTTAAATGCACGGTACAACGATTTAGAAGTCGGGCATCTACAAACACAGCATTCTATAGGGGTTGGGCTTAGTTACAAATTGTAACCTGATATTTTTTACAGGTGTTATCCACAAAGCCTTTACTCCTGCCGCAGGCATAAATTTCTATATCAACTTATCAATACATTTGCTCCCCGGCCTGCCGGGGATTTTTTTACCACACAACCCATTCTTTTGAATACAAATACTTATCAGATAAAGCTGGACCAATTTGAAGGGCCTTTCGATTTGCTGCTCTTTTTTATTGAAAGGGACGAACTTGATATTTACAATATCCCGATTACTAAAATTACCAACGATTTTTTAGATTTTATACATCAAACAGAAAAGCTGAATATTGAATTAAGCAGCGAGTTTATTTTGTTCATCAGTACGTTAATGCGCATTAAAGCCAAAATGCTGATACCCCGTAAAGAAATTGATGAGCAGGGAAACGAGATAGACCCAAGGCAGGAATTAATTAATAAGATACTGGAGTATAAAAGGTTTAAAGAAGCATCCGCAAAGATGGCGGAAATGGAAGAGACAAGAATGCTGATGTTGAGGCGGGGTAACCTGCACAAAGAATTATCATCTATTGGGGAAGAAGCCGGCGAAGGCACCGAGATACAGGCTGTTACGCTATTTAAGCTTATGAAGGCTTTTGAAAAAGTTGTACAAAGGCTGCATGAAAAAAACAACAAGCCGGTGCATACGGTAATACAGTATAACTATACCATGGAAGAAAGCAGGGATTATATGTTAACCACCTGCAGGGTTTTAAAGAATGCTTCTTTCGAAAAAATCTTTGAAGTATGCAACGACAGGATACATGCGCTGTTTCTTTTTTTAAGTTTGCTTGAACTATCCCAGCAAAAATATTTAATTATTGTAACCGGCGAAGGGCGCAATAATTTTATTGTTGAGTATAACGAAAACCGGGAAGAAGACAATACAGTTCCGTTAGACTATAATGAAATGACTAGCTTTAATTAAGGAAGCGGCACCAATATTTTCTTCTGCAGGCCAAATCAACTCCTAATTATGTTCCTAAAAATCGTATTGCCTTTTGGCAATGTTTAAACGTACACCAGCCGTTATCAGGGACATGGTAGTGTTTTGTGCAGCCGCATTGGCAACTTTAAAAGTGCGGTGCTGATAGGAAAGATCAAAGTATAAATTTTCACGAAGCTCATAAGATGCCTGCAATAATGCATTAAGGCAAGTGGCTTTTTGTCCACCGCCAATATTATATCCTTCATCTATGCCATATCGGTCAGTATCCAGCCTAAAGATATTACCGCCTGCATTGTAGCCCAAACTATCTAACCCTTTTTTATAATAAATAATTTTTGCAAGCAGGTACAGTTTAGGAATGGGCTGATAATTTGCAATGGCAATAAACTCCCTGAAATTTGCGCCCAAAGGGTGCGCCAGTGGCTGGTTGTAGTGGGTATAGTTAGAAACAGAATCGTTATGGGAATAGGTGTACGGCCGCACACTGTTGATTTCACCCTGCAGGTCCAGGTTGGGTATGCCAAACGCATCCACATACTTACCGCCAATTTGAATACCATATTTATTGGCCCACCAGCCACGGTTTTCTTTAATCTTGCTTAGCACAAATTCATCCAACAACAGTTGTCCGTAAATTTGAAAATGGTGGGCAATGTTGGCTTTAAAGTTACCGCCAAGCAAAGCATTATCCGGGCTGCCCACAGTACCTTCTATATGCCGTAAAAATATAATCGGGTTAAGGTATTCAAAATCAAAATGGTTTTTTCTTCCAAAGATGATGCCCTCAAAAACACCAATGTTAAGCCACTTTGTTACGTTCATGCTCAGGTGGTGCATGGCTGCATATTTCCTGTCGAGCAAAACATCGCCATGGGTTTTATCGAAGGTGGGCATCAGTTCCATAAACAGGTTTTGGTAATTAAATTTCCAAATCCTGGTGTTGAGTTTTAGAAACAAATTGCTGTTGCCCCAGTCGCTTAAAAACAAACTCCGGTAGCCATCCCCCATAAAATTTTTATCATAACCAAATTGTATATCTACGTATTTGGCAGCATTAAAAGTGATGTAGCCACGGGCATCAAAATAATCAACGCCGGTTGTTTTAAATGATTTATAAAAGCCCACGCCAGGCACAGCCCTTGCATCTTTTATATATTGCTGCACAAACAGTGGCGGCCTTTCCTGGTTATCTGTAATAGTCGTTACAAAGCCCAGGCGGCCAGCTATCATGCCCCTTGCAGTAAGGCCCCTGGTATTTAAAAAAATGGATTCGCTGTTATTTTGTTCTTTCGAAAGGTTAAACTGCAATACGGGGTTAACAACTAAAAAAAAGTCTTTAATATTTACTTCCAGCAGGTTAGGTTTGGTTTTATAAAAGGCGCCCCAAAATGGTTTTTTACTTAGGAAGCTTTCTTTAGGCCCCGTTACCCATTCGCTGTTGTTCATCAGCAGGCCATGCATATTATATTCATCAATACTGGTAAGGTTAAGGCTGTTGAAAGCCTTGCCGGCACTATCGTTGGTAAGTTTGCGCATGCTGTCGATATACTCAGCCTGCTGTACAATATACCTGCGGTTAAAAGGCTTAAGGGTACTAAAATTAAGGCTGGTATTGTTCTGCTGTTTAATTTCTAACCTTTCAACAAAATGGTAACCTTTATCGCCTTGCGGTAAATAAGCAGATTGTGCAAAAGCAAAAACGGGACAAATAAAAGCAAGCAGTTTGATAAAGCTTTTAATAATTTGCATGTGATTAAGTTGGATTAGATAAACAAGTTTTGAAGATATGCAAAAATACCTTTTTAAGAACATACAGGTTGTAAACGAAGGCAAAACCAGAGTGCTGGATGTTTTAACAAGTGGTGGCCGTATTGAAAAAATAAATGCTGTTTTGGATAATGACAGCAACGCAAAAGAAATTGATGGTGATGGTAAATTTTTACTGCCCGGTGTTATTGATGACCAGGTCCATTTCAGGGAACCGGGGCTTACACACAAGGCAACCATTTATACAGAAAGCAAAGCTGCAGTGGCTGGCGGCGTAACCAGTTTTATGGAAATGCCCAACACCATACCCAACGCATTGACCGTACCATTGCTGCAAGATAAATACAGTATTGCTGCCCAACATTCACTGGCCAATTATTCTTTTTTTATGGGTGTTAGCAACACCAATGCTGATGAAGTTTTAAAAGTAAATAAGCTTAAAGAAAACATCTGCGGTGTAAAAATCTTTATGGGTGCCAGCACAGGAAATATGCTGGTGGATAATTACGGTACCCTCGAAAAAATTTTTAGGGAAAGCGAATTGCTGATTGCCACGCATTGTGAAGATGAAAAAATTATAAAAGAAAATTACCAGCGGCTGAAAAATGAAAAGGGTTTTTTATCGCCTGCCGATCATTGTTTGGTGAGGGATGATAATGCATGCTACGAATCTTCGTTAGCCGCAGTGCAGATTGCCAAAAAATTTAATACCCGTTTGCATATCCTGCACATAAGTACCGAAAAAGAGCTGCAGTTATTTGGCAACATGTTTCCATTGGCCGAAAAAAGGATTACGTCGGAAGTATGTGTACACCATCTCCATTTTACTGCAGATGATTACGAAAACCTTGGTTACAAAATTAAATGCAACCCCGCCATTAAGCCTGCACATAATAAAGCTGCTTTGTGGAAAGCGTTACTGGATGGACGTTTGGATGTAATTGCCACTGACCATGCCCCACATTTGCTTACAGAAAAAGAGGGCCCTTACGAGCATGCGCATGCAGGCTTGCCATTGGTGCAGCACCCTTTATTGCTGATGTTGCATTATTACCGGCAAGGCAACATTACCCTTGAAAAAATTGTTGAAAAGATGAGCCATGCCGTTGCAGAATGTTTCGGTATTAAAGAGAGGGGCTACATAAGGGAAGGCTATTTTGCAGATTTGGTTATAGCAGATATGAACAAGCCGTATACGGTAACAAAGGAAAACATTCTGTATAAATGCGGCTGGAGCCCGCTGGGGCAATTTGTTTTTCCGGCAACAATAACCAACACTTTTGTAAATGGACATATGGTTTATGGAAATGGTGTATGGGATGAATCTCTTAAAGGCCAGCGGTTAAAGTTTAAAGGCGTTTGATGTTCATTAGAAAAAGCCAAATGGCATTGTTCAGTAAAACCTTAAAGATGTTGGTAACCCATTTGTAAAAAGTATTTAAAAATGCCGCTGCTTTGCAGGGTTGAAGTGCCTTATGGAGATAGATAAAATTACACTTACAGACCTTACCATATTCAATGGCACAGATGATATGTCTGTTTTTAGCAAGATCAATAAATGCCGCACTGTTGGCGGCAGGGATAAGTTGTTTGATAATTTCAGCAACCCCCTTGGCAATATTGAAGCCATACAAGGCGTACAGCAAACGCTGCAACTGATTTTACAAAACCTTGAGCATTGGCCAGCCCAAATCAGCAATGGCTCCGTATTAATGATTGAAAAATTTTATGGTGCCACTATCGATGATATCCCTTCTCACCCATCTCCTGTTTCTGCATACAACTATAAAATATTTCACCGTCCCGATTTTTCGCTGGTAGAATATTCTGTCGGCCATGCCTTCGATTTTATAAAAGGCATGCAGTTAATGATAGCCCGTTTCTTTACCACAACAGCACCTGCACCTTTATATAAAATTTTAGCAATTGCCAGGCAGATCATTGAAAAAAACCAATTCAATATTATCCGGCAAAATAAAAAAGCAGGTGATTTAAAACCTGTTGAAATGCTGCAGCTTGGAAGGTTCCTGCGGTACCATTATAAAAAAAGTATGCTGGATTTGCTGGATATTTATTTTCAACTGGATGCCTGGTATGGCATGGCGCTTTGCGTAAAAGAATACCAATTGTATTTTCCTGAATTTGTGCCAGGCGATAAGCCTTTGCTGGAAGCAACAGGGTTGTATCATTTGCTGCTGGACCATCCTGTTACCTACAACAGCACACTTGGCGCCGGATGTAATTTTCTTTTTTTAACCGGTGCAAACATGGCTGGCAAAAGCACTTTCATTAAGTCGGTTGGGGCGGCAGTTTTCTTGGCCCATATTGGTATGGGTGTGCCTGCACAAAAAATGCGGCTGAGTTTATTTGATGGCATACTTAGCAATATTAACGTGGTGGATAACCTTGTAAAAGGCGAGAGCTATTTCTTTAATGAAGTGCAAAGGATAAAATCTACAGTGATAAAAATTTCTGATGGCAGAAAATGGCTCATATTAATTGATGAACTTTTTAAAGGCACCAATGTGGAAGATGCCATGAAGTGCTCAAGTACTGTGATAGAAGGGTTATTAAAAATTGACCACTCCTTATTTATACTAAGCACCCATTTGTATGAAATAGGCGAAAACCTGAAAAAATATCCAAACATCACTTTTAACTTTTTTGAAACAGCGGTTGAAAATGACCAGTTGCTTTTTAGTTATCAGCTTAAGCAGGGCATTAGTAACGATAGGCTTGGATACCTTATCCTTAAGAACGAAGGTGTTGTAGACATGCTTGAAAAGCTATAGGCAATTACCTGTTTGTAAACAATTTACCGTTAGCCTTATCTCTATACCAACGGGCATATTTCGTGCAATCCATCTTATTAATCACTGTACATTTGCAGCTAAGTTTTTAATTAACAGCACCGCATAATGAATTTCTTCAGGATATTTAAGTACATACATCTTCCCAAAAACAAACTGGCCCTTTATCTTTTTTATTCCATATTGTCCACCTTGTTTTCTTTGTTATCTGTTAATGCGCTGGCGCCTTTCTTTAATATTATTTTTAAACCGGAAAGCACAATACCATCGGTACCCAATAATTCCCTCGGCAGGTTTAATAATTTTTTTGCATTGATGGTAAAGGACCATAGCCCGTTGTATGCACTCGGTATCATCTGCATAGTGATGGTTTTATCGGTGTTGCTCAAAAATTTTTTTGTGTATTTATCCATCTATATTTCCACCCCCATGAGGAGCAGGATTATGACGGATTTTCGCCTGCGCTTTTACACCAAAATTTTACAATTGCCGGTAAGTTTTTTTACTGAGCAAAAAAAAGGCGACATCATGAGCCGCATGATTGGCGATATTACAGAAGTACAAAACTCCATCTTTACCGCATTGGAAGGTTTGATAAAAGACCCGTTGCTGATTATAGGTTTTTTGGTTTCGATGGTTTTCATCAGCCCACAGCTATCCCTTTTTTTGTTGATATTTTTACCAATAACCGGTTTGCTCATTGGCAGGATAAGCAAACGTTTAAAAAGGCAATCCACCGAATATTCTGCTGCTAACGGAGAAAATCTTTCGCATGTGGAAGAAACCCTTGGCAGCATTAAAGTGATAAAAGCGTTTACTGCAGAACAGTTAATGCTGCAAAAATTCAGCCGGGGAAACGACAGGATGTTTTTAATGCTTAATAAAATGACATTGCGCCGTGACCTTGCAAGCCCCCTCACAGAAGTGTTGGGCATAACGGTGCTTTGCGCCATTTTATACATTGGGGGCAGGATTGTTTTTAGCCCGGGCAACCACTTAACCGGTGGCGACCTGATGGCCTTTATCCTTGCGTTTGCTATGATTATTAACCCGGCCAAAAACTTTTCTACCACTATCTCTAACCTTCAAAAAGGAATGGGTGCAGTAGAAAGGATTGAAGAGATTTTAAACGCACCGCTTGAAGTGGAGGAGAAGCTCGGTGCAACAATAATGAATGGCTTTAACAGCCGGATAGAGTTTAAAGATGTGTCTTTTCAGTATGGCGATAAAACAGTTTTAAAGCATATTAACTTTGTAATTGAAAAGGGTAAAACCGTGGCCCTTGTTGGTTCATCGGGTGCAGGTAAATCTACATTGGCTGATCTTATCCCAAGGTTTCATGATGTTAGCAGCGGTGCTATTTTAATTGATGGGGTAAACATAAAAGACTTTACCATTTCATCTTTGCGCAAGCAGATGAGCATTGTTACACAGGAAGCTATTTTGTTTAATGACACCATCGCAAGCAATATAGCATTGGGCAATATACAGGCAACAGCAAATGAAATTACCGAAGCCGCAACCATTGCAAATGCACACAGTTTCATCCTGCAAAAAGAAAATGGTTATACCACCAATATAGGCGATAGGGGCATGAAGTTAAGCGGCGGCGAAAGGCAGCGTGTAACCATAGCCCGTGCCGTTTTGCAAAATCCGCCAATATTAATTTTAGATGAGGCAACCTCATCACTCGATACCGAAAGTGAGCGCCTTGTGCAGGATGCCATTATAAACCTGATGCAGGAAAGGACATCGCTTGTGATAGCACACCGCTTAAGCACCATCCGCAATGCCGATGAAATTATAGTATTGCAAAAAGGCGAAATAATTGAACGTGGCACACACGATATGCTGCTTGCACAAAACGGTTTTTATACCAGGCTTGTAAAAATGCAGGAGATAAAATAACCCTGCCCCAATTAACTATTTTACTCAAAAATTGATTGCTTATCTTACCCAACATTTTATTCATTTATTATTTTTAGCGATGCTGGTAAAAACATATGGTAGTGCCGTGTATGGTGTAGAAGCAATTACCATTGCCGTAGAAGTAAACATTAATAACCAGGGCAAGTCGGATGCTATAATTGTTGGCCTGCCCGATGGTGCTGTTAAAGAAAGTTTGCTAAGGGTTGAAAGTGCTATTAAGGATAACGGTTACTACATGCCCCGTACCCGGTTGATTGTAAACCTTGCCCCGGCAGACATCCGCAAGAGTGGCACTGCCTTCGACCTGCCTATTGCCATGGCTACACTTGGCGCAAGCGAACAACTGATTAACCCGGAAAAGCTGACCGACTACGTCATCATGGGTGAGCTTAGTTTGGACGGTACCGTCAGGTCCATTAAAGGGGCATTGCCCATAGCCATACAGGCACGCAAGGAAGGCTTTAAAGGCTTGATAGTGCCCAAACAAAATGCACGGGAAGCAGCTATGGTAAACAACCTGCAGGTGTACGGAGTAGGCCATTTAAATGAGGTAATTGATTTCTTTAAAGATGAGGCAACACAGCAGCCGGTTATTGTAAATACCAGGGAAGAATTTGCCTACGCACAAAGTGATTTTGATATTGATTTTTGTGATGTAAAAGGGCAGGAAAATATTAAACGGGCTTTGGAAATTGCTGCGGCCGGTGGCCACAATGCAATTTTGATTGGGCCACCAGGTGCCGGTAAAACTATGCTGGCAAAGCGTTTGCCCACCATATTGCCGCCGCTTAGTTTACAGGAAGCACTTGAAACTACAAAAATACACAGCGTTGCAGGCAAGCTGCCAGAGAACGCAACGCTTATTTCAAAAAGGCCTTACCGCTCGCCGCACCATACAATTTCTGATGTAGCGTTGGTAGGTGGTGGCGGCAATCCGCAACCGGGCGAAATATCGCTTGCCCATAATGGCGTTTTGTTTTTGGATGAATTACCGGAATTTAAAAGGACTGTACTTGAGGTGATGCGACAGCCAATGGAAGAAAGAAAAGTTACCATCAGCAGGGCAAAAATTGCATTGGAATTTCCTGCAAGTTTTATGCTTATTGCCAGTATGAACCCATGCCCTTGTGGTTATTTTAACCATCCCGATAAACAGTGCACCTGCCCGCCGGGTGCCGTGCAAAAATATTTAAACAAAGTATCCGGGCCTTTGCTCGACAGGATTGACCTGCACGTGGAAGTAACACCGGTGGCATTCAGTGAGCTCTCCTCTACCAGGCAGTTTGAAAAAAGCAGCTTAATACGGGAACGGGTAATAAAGGCAAGGGACATACAGGAGCAGCGCTACAAGGATAGCGATGGGGTATATGCCAATGCACAAATGAGCAGTAAAATGCTGAAAGAAATTTGTGTTATCAATAACGCCAGCCAAAACCTTTTGAAGATAGCCATGGAAAAACTGAACTTATCCGCAAGGGCTTATGACAGGATTTTAAAAGTAAGCAGGACCATTGCAGACCTTGCAGGCAGTGCAGACATAAAAGCCGAACACCTTGCAGAAGCAATACAGTACCGGAGTTTAGACAGGGAAGGCTGGGGTGGATAAGCACATTCCTACAATGAAACTGCTGGCATATTTCCCCATTTTATTATTTGCAAAGTCTATCCTGGCCTTGTATAAAAAACGGACCAGCATAAAAGAATTTCTGCCATAAAATAAGGCCGTGGTAATAACGGACATGGCCATACTGTTAAGCTTACCCATATTTACCACTTTGGTATTTCTATATTTTTTTTGCAGGTAAAGATTGTTACGGTACACATAATAGCACCTTAACGCAGAGTGTACCCGTTTCTCTTTTTTCATTAAGAACATTGTTTTTATCGATGTCCTTTTAACCAGTGTTCCAATCTGGTGCAACAGTGTAATGTTGCTAAACCGTACCGTTTTATATCCTGCAACAAGTGTGCGTATGGTATACTCATGGTCTACACCATCAATAAATAATTGCTCATCAAAAGGACCGATTTTTAAGAATAACGAAAGGTTTAATAAGGTACCCGAGGTAATTAAATCTTCAGGATTTTGAGGGTAACAATTTTTAACTGTTATGATTGGTTGTTTTTCTGCATTAACACCAAATAAGGCCACTTCGGTTTTAGCAGCAAACTGGTCTAAACAGTTTATATATTCATCCAGCATGCCATCTGCAAAACCAGAATCCTGGTCCATCATCAGCAGCCACTCAAAACCATCACGTATGGCATAGGCCGCAGCCTGGTTAAGCCTGCTGGCTATGCCCCTGTTATCGCCATCATGGAAATAAGAAATATTACCCAATGCAAGCAACTTTTCTTCTATGCCACTGGCTTGTGCCGAATTATCAAAAACGTACAACATATTTACGTGGTTGCAATAACTGATTATGTTAGCCAAAGCATGTTTATCAGGATGATAAAGGATTACGGCAGCAGCAATTTTCATGGGTGTTTGTTTTAGGGTTACAGGTATTTAAAATCTCTATCAGGAAACATTTTATCGATCAGCAATTTTAACCGCAGGTTGGTGTTTTTACTTTTATAAAAGATGGGCAGGTTGGTTTTATCAAGCGTGGTTATTTGTGACAGAATGGTTGCATCATCCCACCGGGCAAAGTAAGCTTCCATAAAAAAATCATTAATTTTTTTGTTCCAAACTTCTTTGGCCGACCAGTAGTGTGCAACTGCGTTTTTTGCATCTTTAAGCCCGTAAGTATTTTCCAATGCAACCGACAATGCCAACTGCTCAATCAATCTTTTTGTAACGCCTTGTTGGCACATTTCATCGCAGATTGTTAGTGCCAGTGTGCATTCGCTTCCATTGTTTGTATTGGGTGTTGCCACCACACCTGCGTTCCACATACAATTTGTTGGCAGTATGGCAGCCCCACCAAATGTTTTCCCTGCAACATGCCCCCACATTTTTTGTTCAGTCTTACTTTTTTTCATGGAAAGCGGCCCTTCATTTTCATGCATAATGGCGTTGCCTTTTTTTAAGGCATCGGTTATCAAGCCAATATCGTTGTACAAAAAGGTATCTGTATCAAGGTACATTACCGGTCCGCCTTCATGCAGCTTGCAAATCTTTTCAATAGCTTTAATTTTTACCCGCCAAAAAAAATCATGTTCACCCTTCCACTCTTTTAATAGCGCCGGTGAAATGGTAATAATATTTACATGGTTGCCAAGGTGGGTATAAAACTTTTCGTTATCAGTAAGAACATGTATGGAATGGACGGCAGATGGTTGCGCCAAAAAAGAATAGATAGAAAAAGCAGCCTGCTCGTGAACGGCAGGGTGGCCGCCAAATGTGATGTACAACAGGTTCATAACTTATCTTCAAATAACCCTAAGGTTAAGTGTGCTGTTTTAAATTGGTGATGGTAGATAAACAGGTTGTGCAACCGCTCTGCCAAAAAGCCAAATACCCTGGTTTGGTAGCCAACCTTGTGCATATTGATGCGGTGCTGCACTTCATTCAACACCGTAAATAAAAAGTTAAGGTAACCATCCCATATTGGCCACCTGGCAATCATCATGTTATTATAACTCATCCTGGTAAGCCTTCCATAACCCTCAATGCTTTTGGCAAATGCAGGAAATTTTTCAACCACCACCTGCATCGTTGCATCATAATCTTCTTTAAAATGGGCTTTGGCATAGGCATCTTTTATGGTATAGGTTATCCTGTTTTCCCTCATTGCCCATGCAGGCCTTTGCACAATAATATCATTGTGCTGCAACAGCTCCTGCAGGTTTGTGTAAAGCCCAGGTGTAAGGATATCGTCGAGTACTTTTTGAGAAGTGCGGTAATAATAGCGGCTCCGCTTCTTGTATAAAAGTTTGTATTTGTCGTCAATAAAATAACGGCGGTAGTGGCATAATCCCCATGCATCTGCCTGCGACCTGTCTGCATTTTTCATCACCCAATAGGCAACCGTTAACTCACTAAAAATACAATTAAGGGCAGATATATTATCACCACAATCATCCCCCTGCATGGCAAGCTTTACGGGTGCAATGGCCGCCCCTGCCTGCACAGGCGTAACATATCCCACTTTTGGTAACAATGGAAATGGAAGGTGGTATGCGCTAAATAATTGTATGGATGGCAATGGCATAATCCGGCGAAATTAATTTAAAGTTAAGTGTATAACAATAGGTTAACCCTCCACGGCTGCAATTAATATTTTCCTTACACAAATGTCTTACAGCAAATGTGTACCCTGCTATTTTGATCCACGCTATTTTTGCAGAATGAATAACCTTTCTGTTGTTATTATTGCAAAGAACGAAGCCGGTAATATTGCTGCATGCATTACAAGTGCAGCGCAGGTAAGCAGTGATATTATTGTGGCCGATAATGACAGTGAAGACGATACCGCAACCATTGCAAAGCTGGCAGGCGCAAGGGTTTTAAGTGTTGAATGGAAAGGTTATGGACAAACCAGAAACGAAGCAGCGGCAGCCGCAGGCAGCGATTGGATACTTGCAATAGATGCTGATGAGCGGATGAACAGCGGGCTTGTAACGGCTGTTATGCAACTACAAATTACCAGTGATAAAACATTGTACGGTTTTAAACGAAGTAACTTTTTAGGCGATAAAAAAATTCGTTACGGTGAATGGGGCCGTGATAAAGTGTACCGCCTTTACAACCGGCAAACAACCAGTTGGGACCTGGCAGCGGTGCATGAAAATATAATTTCAAAAGGTTTGCTAAAGGTTTTATTACCAGGCGAGTTGTTGCATTACACCATGAAGGATATTGCAGTTTACAAAAAGAAGAACCGGCAGTATGCCTCACTCAGCGCCACAAAATATTATCAGCAGGGCAGGCAGGCAACTTTTGTAAAAAGGTATTTGGCACCAGTGTTTGGTTTTGTGCAGAACTATATTTTCTGGATGGGTTTTTTAGATGGTAAAGAAGGATTTTGGATCGCTATAGAATCTGCCCGGTATGTTTTTTTAAAATACAAATTACTACACCAGCTTTCTCAGCAGGAAAAACAAATGTAAAAAGGTTATCAGTTTACTTTAGCAACCGGTAGTTGGTGAAAGAGAAGGGCCGTATGCCGGTGAGCTTTTCAAAGTAGTACAGCAGTTTATTTTTTAATGAAAAATGCTTTTTGGAGATATCCAGTTCGTAATGCCAGTTTTTATTGTTGATCCTGTTTTGCAAAACCTGAGGATGTGCGCCATCAAAGCGTTTCAGGCTGTCGAAAGATTCAAAATTGTGGGCAAGGTCTTTGGGGTTTATCACTATGGCATCTGTGCCGCTATGCCAAACTTCCCGTACATGCAGGTTTTTTGCCATAATTGTTTCCGGGCTTCTCACCCAACCATAATGGTAAATAAATGCACCTGCCGGTTTCACATTTAATTTGTGGCCATTAAACCTAAAGCCCTGTGCATCCCGGTAACTGCGTATTTTTTTATCGTTCCGGATAATGCGTACTTCTTTGTCGTACCACTTACGGCTGTCGCCCACATAATCGTATGTGCCATAAAAGTGCAGGTAATTAAAAAGCAGCCCTTCTACCTTAATATCATATTTATATTGGGTGCAGGCTTTAATAATTGCTGCATGGTATTGCTCATGCACCACCTCATCTGCCTGTATGTAAAAGGCCCAATGGCTGTCGGGGCTTACTAAATCAAAAGCCTTATTGGTTTCTGCGGCAAGCACTGTTCCATTGGTATGCGTTACGGTATCCCAAACGGAGTGGTGTATTTTAATTTTAGGGCTGTTGATGTTTTGTATCAGTTGCGTTGTATCATCTTTACTGTTACCAATAAGCACAATCATTTCATCTACCACCGGTAAAATAGACAGGATGGCTTCCACAATGGGATAATCATTTAACACCGCATTTTTGATAATGGTAAACCCCGAGATCTTCATGTAAAAAATTTAGAACAACAGCATAAAAATAACTGTTGCCATTATTTAAACCATCTTGTTATGTAAGTTTTATAATACTTCTGCGCCAGCCATGCAATACGGTTTTGTATACTTTTATTTTTGGAAGAAATGGTGGAAGACATTAACCCGTTATGCGACCCCTGCTCCGTTAAAGGCGGATGTGCCCAATACATGCTTACTACTTTTCTTTTTACCAATGTGTTATGCCACCAGTCAATTACCTCGCCGCATTTGTTGGTTTTAAGGTCTTGCAGTATATCGGTAACTGCTTTAAGGTCCAGCATGTAAGCCCCTGCGCACCTTCCATAATCAGCCGCATACAGCAGCTTGCCGGGTTGTATATTTTTGTAAGATGGAAATTTTAGCAAAGTATTTTCAAGCGAAATAAGAAAACCCGGCGGAAGGCTATCGGCTTCCCGGGTAACTTTTTCTAACTGCGCTACAAAGTTGCCGATAAAGAAAGGGTCGTTTTCAAATACCAGGGCATACCTGTTTTTTCTGGCGGCCATTTTCTCATAACTTAAAATATGGTTGAGTGTGCAGGACAAAATACCCTTGCTGAGATTTTGCTGTACCTCTGCCGTAAAATAATGGTTTAAAAGTTCATCCGTAAAGCAGGCAGGGTCTCCATCCGTAACAAATTCAAAAGGTAAATTGCTGGCGGCAAATAATTTGGTGATCCGCTCTTCATGGTACCGGTAGCCCTCTTTTGCATGCACCACATAAATACCATCAATGCCCATTTTTTCAATCATACCATAAAATTAGGATTAATTGCAAAGCTGCAACAAAGGCTTGTTTATTAAGTTGCTGTTAAGCTTCTTTTACAAAAAACCGATGCCAATACATTTTTATTATTCGGCTAAACCGGCGCAGCCAACAATCTTTTGGTGGTACTGTTATCTTGTCATTTTTCAGGAACTTGTACGATATTTGACACATTGAAATTTTTCGATACAATTCTAACTATTAAACCTTTTCATGAAAATATTACTTACCTATTTAAAACCTTATAAATGGCTGATTGCCCTGGCACTTTTACTGGCCGCTATCAACCAGGTTTTTTCCATGCTTGATCCATTTTTTTTCGGAAAGCTGGTAGATCAGTTTGCAGCACACCCTAAACAAATTGGCTACTACGATAAATTAAAAGTGTTTCATGCTACCGGCATACGTACACAAAATGAATTTGTTTGGGGCGTTTTAAAAATGCTGGGTATTTTAATTAGTGTTGCCATGGTATCAAGAATTGCAAAAGCTTTTCAGGATTATTTTGGCAATGTAATCGTACAAAAATTCGGCGCTAAAATTTTTACAGACGGCCTGCAGCATTCCATGAAATTGCCTTACCAGGAATTTGAAGACCAGCGCAGCGGCGAAACATTGTCTATACTTTCTAAGGTGCGGCTGGATACAGAGAAGTTTATCATCTCCTTTATAAATGTATTGTTTGGCATGTTGGTGGGTATCATATTTGTATCAATATATGCGGCAAGGCTCCATTGGTCCATTATGCCCATTTACATGGGAGGCATGCTGGTACTGGCTTTGCTTACGAGCCTGCTGAGTAAAAAAATAAAGATTATCCAAAAAAATATTGTAAAAGAAACAACTGTATTGGCAGGTACCACTACAGAATCTTTACGGAATATTGAACTGGTAAAAAGCCTTGGCCTTACCAATCAGGAAATTGGGCGCCTCAATAATAACACTTATAAAATATTAGGTTTAGAATTACGGAAAGTAAAAAGTATCCGCACCTTAAGCTTTATACAAGGCACTTTTGTAAACCTTTTGCGGCAGCTTATTATGTTCACTTTATTATGGCTTGTTTTTCAGGATAAGTTAACAGCGGGCGAAGTGATTACCCTTACTTTTTACTCCTTTTTTATTTTTGGCCCATTGCAGGAAATAGGCAATATCATCCTCTCTTACCGGGAAGCAGAGGCATCGTTAAATAATTTTCATAACCTGATGAAAAAAGCACCGGAGCCTACAGCCGCCAACCCTAAACACCTGGGTAAAATAACAGAGCTTGCTTTTAACGGGGTAAGTTTTAAACACAATACGGCAAGCCATAAGGCCATCGATCAAATTTCTTTTAAAGTAAAAATTGGGGAAACAATTGCTTTTGTCGGGCCAAGTGGCAGCGGTAAATCAACCTTAATGAAATTACTGGTTGGGCTGTACAGGCCGCAGGAAGGTAAAGTGGAATACAATGGCTTGGATGAAACGGAAATAAATTTTGATGACCTGAGAAAACAAATAGGTTTTGTTACGCAGGATACCAATCTTTTTAGCGGCACCATTAAAGAAAACCTGTTGTTTGTAAACCCATCGGCAACAGATAATGAACTGACCGATGTTCTGGACAAAGCCAGTTGCACCAACCTGATTGCCCGGGCAGAGAAAGGGCTTGATACCATGATTGGTGAAGGTGGCTTAAAATTATCTGGTGGCGAAAAGCAGCGCCTGTCTATTGCCCGTGCATTATTAAGAAAACCAAAACTCCTCATTTTTGATGAGGCCACCTCAGCACTTGATTCACTAACAGAAGAAGAAATTACCAACACGATAAAAGATATTTCCTCTGCCCGGGACCAGATTTCTATTTTAATTGCACATCGCCTTAGCACCATTATGCATGCCGACCGGATTTATGTTTTGGAAAAAGGGGATGTGGTGGAAACGGGTACGCATGAAAGTTTACTGGGCGAAAAAGGATTGTACTACGCCATGTGGCGCCAGCAAATCGGTGAGAGAAAAAAGGTACAAATGCAATAACTAAAAAACCTGCTGCTGTTTGAATTGGTACCAAAAACACCCTCAATTAAAACTACCTTTGGCTATGGAAAAAAAGAAGCCAAAACCCGGGTATTTGTGGAGTATGTTAACGATGCGTTGCCCCAGGTGCCGCCGTGGCAGCATGTTCCGGAACAACACACCTTTTAAAAAATTAAAGCTCTCCTATATTTTAGATATGCCGGATACCTGCCCCGAATGCGGACAGCGTTTTGAACTGGAGAATGGTTTTTGGTACGGAACAGGTTATGTGAGTTATGCACTGGCAGTGGCACTATCTGCTGCAACCTTTATTATGTGGATGGTGTTAATCGGGGTATCAACAGAAGATAACAGGATATTTTGGTGGCTGGGTTTAAATGGCTTGTTGCTTGTGTTGATACAGCCCTGGCTTATGCGTTTGAGCAGGGTGATTTATTTATACTTTTTTGTAAGCTATGATGAAAATTATCCGCAATCAAAGCCATACGAATTTGACCATAAGCAATGATTTAATCCATGCGGCCCGGCCGTTTCTATCTGGTCCTTAAAATAATAAATGGTTTTGAAACTGTTTAAATTTTGCATTAACACCAATATTTTTATTGCCATAGCGGCAGTAGCGTTAACCTTTGAAACCCAGGTGCAGTTGGGCATGCGGCCGCAGTTTCATCCTTATTTGTTCCTTATTTTTTTTGCCACGCTTTTTGATTACAATCTTCACCGCCTGGTTACGGTGTTAACCAATAAAGAAGCACTGGCCAGTAACAAACATAGCTGGGTAAAAAAACACCAGTTGCTTTTTTATGTGCTGGTTATTGTTTCTGTTATAGGCTTTATATGGGCTGTTGTACTGGCTGATAGAAAAGTGTTGGAAGCACTTGCCCCGGTTTCTTTGCTTACCCTTTTTTATTCGCTACCGGTTTTTAAAAGCAAAAGTGTATTGTTCCGGCTACGGGAAATACCGTGCCTTAAAATATTTTTAATTGCTTTTGTTTGGTCGGTCACCACCATTATTTTACCGGTAGTCCAATTCGGGCATGCCCCCAATTCAGCAAACATTATTATTATGCTGATAGAACGCTTTTTATTTGTGTTCGCCATAACTATTCCTTTTGATATAAGGGATATGGCCGCTGATAAAAAAGAGGGCTTACAAACCATTCCCCTGATGATTGGAAAAAACAGGGCCATACTGGTTGCCAATGTTGTGCTTGCCTTGTTTACGATTGTCTGTATCGTTCACTATAAACACACAGCGCTATCATGGCTTAATGATGCCCTGGTATTTTCGGCTGCAAGCACTTTCTTTTTTCTAAATAATAAAAAGGTGCAATCATCACCGTGGTACTATTATGGTGTGCTGGATGGAACAATGCTTTTACAGGGCATGCTTGTGTTAATGTTTTATTATTTGCAGCCTTTAATACACTGATATCGTTTCAAACAAAGACATAGCTGTGTGCAGCTTTGCCGGAGAAGTGTTTCTTGTAGTTGTAAAATAAAAAAGGGCCAGCCCCTTACGCCGACCCTTTAAATTACACATGAACCTACCTTACTGTTTTATAATTCTTTCTGTTTGTTTTTTGTTGTTGCTTACCAATTGTAAAATATACATACCTGGTATTTGCTTGCTTGTTGAAATATAATTAAAACCCCGCTGCCCTTTGCCTTGTAAAACAACATTACCGTTAATATCGCTAAGCAGGTATTCGTAATTACCTTCTGCATTTACCGTAAGCTGGTTGTGTACAAAAGTGGATACATTAAAAGGATTTGCCGCATTGCCTGCAGCTTTTAAGAAAATGGTATTCGAGTAGGCGATTTCGTTTTGTACAGAGGTAACTTTAAGCCGGTAAAAAATATCGCTACTTCCATAAGGTACATAACCAAAGCTATTGGTATTGCCATCGGTTGTAATAATTGTTTTAAAATTTGTGCCTGTCTCTGAGGATTCGATGCTTATTGTTTTAACCGGGTTATCCGATAGTATACTCCAGCTTAAAGTATGTTTGCTGTTGATAATATTGCCAGTTAGCTTAACCTGCTTTATGGGCAAAACGCCCTGCAGGCCTGTAATACGGTAACTTCCTAAACTTCCATAATCACTTACGTTGCTGTTGCCGGCCCCCTGTACCATCAGGTAATAATCACCAGAGGAAAGGATAGTGTCAACAGATACATTCATTTTATCAGCCGGGTCGTAATCGGCAATAAGTGTTTTGGTGCCATCGAATAAAGAAACTTTTACATCAAGGTCTGCACCTTCATTATTTACGCCAACGTTAGATGGCGTTACCTCAAAATGAAAGTTAGAGTTGTAAGGGATGTTTATTTTAAAAACATCTTTATCTGTTGATGTGGTTATAATCCCGGTTAAAGGAACGGGCGAAATATTAATGCTGAGCGGCGCCCCTTTAATGTCATCACTGTAATCATCTGCCCTGTAGGTAAACCCATTTTGTGTGGCAATGATTGAAAGGTTATCCTGCACAGCAGTACATCCATACGGTGTAGGGCCATTGTTCCACCCACTCATATTTTTATAATAGCTGTTGCCCATTACTGGCGCCCAGCCCACTTCACCGGAGCCAATGCCATCATTGTAGGTAGATGTTAAATTACAGCTAACATCGTATTTTGACTGATGTGCCAAACCTACTGTATGGCCGCTTTCATGTGAGCAACATTCAGCTACCCTCTTGGCACTATAACCAAGCCTGTCGCAAAATACAAAACAAGGTATATCATCGCCCCAGCTAAATGAACCCAAAAAGGATACGCCGCCAACGCCGGGGTACCAGGCACTTGTAGGGGTAACTATAACCCTCATACGCAGGGTTAAAGGCGCTGCTAAAAATACAGTTGAATCTGTGGTGATATTTATTTCAAACGGACGGTAGTCTTCTGCCACCCGGTTAAATACTTCGGTTATTTGAAGGTCGGACATGGGTGCAGGTGCACAAACCAACCTGTTGCCGGAATTCCATATAGAACCGGAAATAGTTTGCCCGTCAAAGTCTAAATAAATAACTGCTGCCGCAGATGGATAACTGCTTAACTGTGGGCTTGCATAGGTATTTAAAGAAAATAATGTTGCCACTATCAGCACTAAGGGTTGCAGGTAAAACTGTTTCATCGGTCTGGTTTTTATTCCGTGGTTCAGGCGAAATATGTAAGGATATTAGTAAGGTTGTAAGCGTTGTTATTCTTGTGTTGTTTGTGCAGGTTGCTGGTTATTTCATCCAGGCCTTTTATTTTTTGTTGATACTATTGTTTACAGTACGGTAATATTTTTTCCATGTCAATTTTCACCAATTGATAGTCGTCCACGCCGGTTTTCTTTATTTCATATCCATCAGCAAAAGCATTGTTTAGCACATGCCCAACATACACAATATTATTATGCTGATCAGTTCTTTTGGACAACATGAAAAGTGTATTATTAAAAGCAGCAAGGTTTAAAATGACCGTCTGCAGGTTTGCATACTTTCCTTCATTGCTTTTTACCGTACCGGCAAGGGTTAAATTATTATTGAAAGAAACA
The DNA here is from genome assembly GCA_965249755.1 of Ferruginibacter sp. Lineage (GTDB taxonomy): Bacteria > Bacteroidota > Bacteroidia > Chitinophagales > Chitinophagaceae > Ferruginibacter. The sequence goes on along the minus strand of CBDFMT010000004.1, from coordinate 2,735,900 downwards.
CTGGCGTATTGCCCTTCTGTAAAGTTAAAAAAAGTGCTAAGCTGGGTACCGGTGCAATAAATCACAGCGGGGTATTTATTAAAAAGGAAAGGTTTGCTTAGGTCAGACTTGTTGGCCTGCTGCCCATAAACGGCTGCTGCACAAAGGGACAACAGTACCAATAAGGTAACGGTGAAAAGTGGTTTCATGGTAAGAGAATTGGATGCCCCTCTAAAAACTGTTTTTTAAGGAAGCTTACAGGGCTTAACGGGGAATAGGCAAGATTATTTTATTTGCCTGCATTAATTCGACGAGTGGAAGTTTTGAAAAAGGCAATGAACTAAAATTGGCCGGTACTTAATAAAACCAATGTACATGCTTCCTGCACAATTATACCCTGTTGTTTGGCTAATTCCTCCAGTTCATCGTTTTCTGTACCGGGGTTAAATATTACCCTGCGGGGATGCAGGGAAAGGATATAATCGTAAAATGCGGGTTGCCGGGATGGGTTAATGTATAAGGTTATGGTATCTATATCATGCCATGGTATTTTTTCCGTTTCGATAACGGTATTGCCGATAGTTCCTTTTTTTAAACCCAATGCAATAACAGGTTGCCCGTGTGCTGATAATTTTTGCACTGCCAGGCAACTATACCTTTCCGGGTTTGCAGATGCACCGATAACCAATGTTTTTTTCTTCTCCATACATAAAAATTACAAAAACCTTGCCTTTAACGCAGGCGTTGGCAACATGCAGGCTTCTTTTTTGCCAAACCATTTGTACCGGTTGGCAGCAATGATATCATAAACACCGTTCCTTATAAAAGCGGGAACGATGATAAAAGCGTATAATAATTTCCAACCGCTTTTTAATTGTTTTGCAATTTTTAAGGCAGCAGTAGATTTGGTGTACACCAAACCATCCTGCACCAATATCACCGATGCTACATCTTCAACAGCAATGTGGTATTGCTTCTGCAATGCCTGCCCGGCTTCACTTTGCAAAGAAGCAAATAGAAATTTTACTTTGGCATCGTGTTGTATAACAAACTGCACAGCACCATTGCAAAGGTTACATATGCCATCAAACAATATCACCGGGTGTGTATTCATTTCAAACTATGCAACAACTATCAAAAAGAATAGTTGCAATTGTTTAGGTAGAAAAAATGTTTTGTAACGCATCACTTAGGCTGGGGTATTTAAAGGTAAATCCGGCAGCAGTAAGCCTTTCAGGAATAACCCACCTGCTCTTTAATATCAGTTCTGTTTCTGTTCTAATCATTACCGCACCAACCTTTAGCAACCATCCCGGGGCAGGAAAACCGATAGGTATGTGAAGTTGTTTACGGATTGACTGCATAAGTATTTTGTTGTTTACGGGGCCAGGTGCCGCCGTATTAAAAACCCCTTTAAGTTCTGTATGCAGCGTTAAAAAATGAATGATGTTGTATACGTCATCTACATGCACCCAACTAAACATTTGGGTGCCCTTGCCCTGCTTTCCGCCGAGGCCGGCTTTTACCATTGTATGTAAAGGCTTTATAACACCTCCGGAACTGCCCAATACAATGGCCATGCGCAAGGCTACTTGCCTTGTGGATGGAAGGTTAAATGCAAAAAAAGCATTCTCCCAACTTGTTGCCACATTTACCGAAAAGCCTTTACCAATTTCCCCTTTTGTTTCAGTCATTGGCCGGTCTTCTGCATGGCGGTAAATGGTAGCGGTACTCGAATTTATCCAAAGAGGCGGCGGGTTTTTACATGTAAGGATTGCCGCCCCCAATTTCTTGGTGGTGTCTAACCTCGAGTCCAATATTTCTTTTTTATTTTTTTCGGTATACCTGCAATCCACCGATTTACCAGCAAGGTTTATCACAAGGGTTGCATCCTCAAGTGCTGCAGCGATACCTGCTTTATCATCCCAACTAATATGCTGTTTTTTTCGGGAAATTATTAAAACGTTATATCCTAAATCCTCAAATTTTTGTTGCAGGTATTGGCCAATAAAACCTGTACCACCTGCAATAACAATGTTGTTTTTCATTTTTTATAAGATAAAAAGTAAAATAATAAAACGGTATAAAATCCAAGTATAAGATAAAAATACAGGTAGCTTCAAGAGCCTTACCCTTCTTGCATGATCAAAGAACATGATGGCTACAACCAATAAAAAATATGCGATGTTAATTGTATCGGTAAGATGATTAAAGGAATTAAGCAGTAGCAGTGGTAACAGCAATATTGAGCCGGTGAAGGAAACCAACATCATATTAAAATAGTAGTTGAGCTTTACAATACTTGTATTTTTTAAAATAAATGGGTACTGAAAAAGTACCATTCCGATGATCATACCCAATTCAAAGTAGCCATTATACCTGACGGTAATAAAATGCTGTAAGAGTGTGGCATACCAGCTTAGCACAAATGATGTGATTGTGATAGAAACAACAATAAGCAAAATTTTAAAAGCGGTTGACATTGTATTTTTATTTGGTTTTTTTATGTTGATGTACCAAAAGCCTGCGTCAACTATTTGCGGGGTTGCATCTTTGCAAACTTCATTCTTCTGATGTATTCCCTTGTTATGAAAACGGTGGTGGCACCCAGGTAAAAAAAGGTGATATTGGTATTGGTAAACTGTAACAGTGAATTGATTGAATACAACGGCAGCATCAACAATGTTACCAACAATGCAAGCATGCAAAGCTGTCCAAGAAAGTTAAACACCTTTTGTTTGCGAAGTAAAAAGGCAGTTAAAATAGCAATGCCTGAAAGGCCGGACCAGGCAATCAATAATTGCTTTCCATCAAGCCAGGCCGGCAATACGTATACCAGTAGCTGTTTGTAAAAAGGAACAATCATAACGGTAGTAAATAACAGCGACATCACCATAAAAAGAAACCGGTATTTGTAATTAAACGTGGGTGTGCAATTGAACTTACCTTCCTTGTTTTCAGTTGCTGTAATCACCCTTCTGTTAAACGAAATGAGTTTATATAACCTTTGTAAACACCATGCCACAGCGGCTTTCCGGCCTGCTTTTTTAATAGGGGGGCATTTCTGGCCGAGTATTTCCAGCAGGGCATCTGTGCCATACCATACCTGTTTAGTTGTTAAGTCAATAAGGGGAATTTCATTTTTACTCCTGTTAATATCGATGATGGACAATAAGCCCGGGGTGATGTTGCTAAAATGGAGCCGCCTTTCTTTTTCAATAAAGCCAGTCTTTACAAAAGCCTTTGTATAGGCAGTGCATAAAGGGCAACTGTCATCGTATATAATTGCCTTGCTTGTATGTTGTTTCATGTTGTTAAGTTTAAAGGATGATCAATACCATAAAAAAATAATAAATTGTATATTTTAAATTTTCAGAAAAATATGAAATATATTTTCAAATAAAAACCGCAATTGCGGTAGTGCCTGTAACCCAGGTTATTTAAATAATTTAAGCACCCCGGCCAAAAACCAGTTCTCGTCAGATTTTACCATTAGGTCCAGCATTTTATCGGCCTGCTTTCCAAATTTCTTTATTCCGCTTACGGTTTCTTTAAATTGTTTTACATCCTTATCCTTGCTGCTGCCTTCCACATTTTCAAGCTGGTCCAGCAATTTAAGCATGGGGTCCAACTCCCTTTTTTTTCTTTCCTTAATAATTTGGGTGGCCACCTTCCAGGTATCTTTTTCAGCAGAAAAATATTCTTTACGTTCCCCGGGAATAAGCACCCTGTCCACCAGTCCCCAGCTTATCAGCTCACGGATGTTCATGTTTACATTGCCGCGGCTAATGTTAAGCTGTTCCATCAAATCTTCCTGGGTAAGCGGGCCCGGGTTAATCATCAGCAAAGCATGTATTTGTGCCATGGTGCGGTTAATGCCCCAATGTGTGCCCAACGCCCCCCAGCTGCTTATAAATTGTTGCTTTGCTTCTGTAAGTTTCATGTTGTAAAGTTGTATGTAAATGTAAAATGTATTTCTGAACTTTCAAATATTATTGAAAGATATTTTCATCGGTTTTATAAACATTAAAACTGCATTTAATGATAAGGCAAAAAAAAGCGCTGGCTAAAACCAGCGCTGTAAAATATTTGTATAGCAATTACACCAGCATGGTTACCGGGTTTTCTAAAAACTTTTTTAAAGTTTGTAAAAAAGTGGCACCCACCGCTCCATCAACACTTCTGTGGTCGCAGCTTAATGTTAGCTTCATAATGTTTATCACACCAAACCCATCCCCTTTTTTCACCACTTTTTCTTTTATGGCACCTACTGCTAAAATCGCACTGTCTGGCGGATTGATAATGGCCGTAAATTCTTCTATGTCCATCATGCCGAGGTTAGAAATTGTAAATGTGTTGCCACTAAACTCATTAGGCTGAAGTTTTTTATCTTTTGCCTTGCCATATAATTCCTTGGCATCTGCTGCAATTTGTGATAAAGATTTTTGATCAGCAAAGCGGATAACGGGTACAATCAACCCATCGGGCAAAGCAAGTGCAGAGCCAATATGGATGTGCTGGTTATGGCGGATGAAATCACCCATCCAACTGCTGTTTACATCCGGGTGCTGGCGCAGCGCCATTGCACTGGCTTTTATAATCATGTCATTAAAAGAAATTTTTACCGGGCTAACCTCATTCATGGCAACCCTTGCAACCATTGCATTATCCATGTTTATTTCCATGGTTAAATAAAAATGCGGGGCGCTGAATTTACTTTCACCAAGGCGGCGTGCAATTACTTTACGCATTTGGGTAAGCGGCGTATCTGTGTAGCCCTCCTGGCCGGTTGCGGTAAATGCAGGGGCAGTTGCCTTGACGGCAGGTGCAGCAGTTTTAGGCGCTTCGGTAGCGGCAGGTTTTACAGCAGGCACATAGCCATCAACATCTTTTTTGGTAATGCGGCCATTGTCGCCGCTGCCATTTACTTTGGTAAGGTCTATGCCTTTATCGGCCGCCAGTTTTTTTGCAAGCGGCGATGCTTTTACCCGTTGATCTGTAGCGGCCGGTTGCTCTGTTGCAGTATTTGTTGCAGCGGTTGTTTCGGCCGCACCGCTTTCTACTGGTTGTGGCGTTGCCGCAGGGGCAGCATTGGCGCCTGATTTTTCTGCCGCTACGTAAGCGCTTACATCAGTACCGGGCTTACCAACAATGGCAATTATCTGGTTGATTTTTGCAGCACTTCCTGCTTCCACACCAATGTATAAAAGGGTGCCTTCTTCATAACCTACCACTTCCATAGTAGCTTTATCTGTTTCAACATCCGCAAGTACATCATCACTTTTTACGGCATCGCCTACTTTTTTATTCCAGGAGACTATTTTGCCTTCGGTCATGGTATCGCTCAGCAATGGCATCCTTATTTCTTTGGCACCCTCGGGCAAACTTACCTTGGCAGCAGTATTTTCAGCCGCAGGTGGTGCGGCAGCAGGTGCTTCTTTTTTCTCTTCTTTATTTTCTTTTGCCGGGGTGGTGGCAACACCGTTTTTATCACCATCCAGCAATAATTTATAATCTTCGCCTTCTTTACCAACAATGGCAATAATCTGGTTTATTTTAGCGGCCTCACCCGCAGGTACGCCTATGTACAAAAGGGTGCCATCCACATACCCGTTTACTTCCATTGTAGCCTTATCTGTTTCAACATCTGCCAGCACATCATCGCTCTTTACTTTATCGCCTACCTTTTTGTTCCATGTTACAATCTTTCCCTCTGTCATTGTATCGCTCAACAGCGGCATGCGTATCACTTCTGCCATAATAATGAATTTCTTATTTGTTTAAATTGAAGGTCGAAATTAATGCAAAAAAAGGGAATTGTAACGTGGTTCATTTATCAGTCCAATTCCATTTTAAGGCGCTCTTTTAATTCTTTTACCAGTGGATATTCTTCAATAATTTTTAAATATTGTTGTTTTTTTGAAAGGGCCACATCGGCCGGTGCAGCCGCTTCTTCTTTTTCGATAACCACCACCTGATAAGTAAGCAGGCGGTTATTAAAATGATTTTGCAGATGGGTTATTAAAGGCGCCCTTTCTGTTTCAATAAACGCCTTATGTATCTCCCCTTGTGTAACAATTTCTATATTGTTGTTGTCAGTTACTTTCAACACCGCAGCTTTAAAATTGGTAACTGCCGAAAAATTGCTTTTGGCACGCAGTACTTCTATAAACTTGCCCCAGCATACATACAATTCGTCCTCGGTAAGGGTAAGCGGCCCGGCGTTGCCATTTTTGTTTTGCTGTGTTATTTGCTGCCTTATCTTACTAAGTGACCCCAGCGATGTTTTTGGCAAAGCTGTTTTTTCTGCATCCGCAAAAGCAGGTAAAGGCGTTGCAACTGTTTTTTTCAGGTAAGAAGTGGAGGGCTCTTCAATCAGCAGTTTTGCTTCTTCCTGTGCAACAGGTTTTATGGTATGGGTTGGTGAAGGGCCCGTGCCATGGGGCTTTGCGGCCGGCGCAGGAACATATTCTTTGATGATGGGCAATGCCCGGAAGGCAATGGTCCTGGCGCCATCAACCAGTTTTTTTTTACCCAATGCGCCGTCATCATTTACCAGTTCCAGTGCCTGCATCAGGTAGCTGAGCTTTATAATGGCGAGCTCCACATGCAGCCTTTTATTACGGGCCTGTTTATAATTTAATTCCGCTTCGTTTAAAATATTAAGGGCACTAACAATGTAGGCCGCAGAAGTTTTTTTTGCAGCCTGTATATATTTCGGTTTAAAATCTTCTGCCACTTCCAGCAACACGGCAACCCTGGCATCGCCGCTTACCAAAACGTTCCTTAAAAATTCGGCAAAGCCATTTAAAACGGTATCCCCTTCAAAGCCTTTTCTGTTGATCTCATCATACATCAGCAGGGCACTGCTTACACTTTGCTGTTGTAAATGACCCAGCATTTTAAAGTAGTAATCTTCATCTAAAATATTAAGGTGCTCTAAAGTATTTAAGTAGGTAACCTCGCCATTGGTAAAACTTGTTATTTTATCCAGTATGCTTAAGGAATCCCTCATACAGCCCTCACTTTTTTGGGCAATAATGTGCAACGCTGCCCTGTCTGCTTTTATGGATTCTTTTTCACAAATTTCTTCCAGGTGCACCACTGTATCATTATTGGTAATGCGCTTAAAATCAAAAATCTGGCAACGGCTTAAAATGGTAGGTAAAATTTTGTGCTTTTCTGTGGTGGCCAAAATAAAAATGGCGTACGGCGGCGGCTCTTCAAGGGTTTTTAAAAACGCATTAAATGCGGCAGAACTCAGCATGTGCACCTCATCCACAATGTATACTTTGTACTTGCCTGCCTGTGGTGCAAACCTTACCTGCTCCACCAGGTTGCGGATATCATCTACCGAGTTGTTACTGGCAGCATCCAGTTCATGTATGTTTAATGAGGTACCTGCATCAAAAGAAATGCAACTGTGGCAAACGTTGCAGGCTTCACCGTCCTTTGTTTGGTTTTCGCAGTTAATTGTTTTGGCCAGTATCCTTGCACAGGTGGTTTTGCCAACACCCCTTGGGCCGCAAAACAAAAAGGCATGGGCAAGCTGGTTATTTTTTACTGCATTTTTAAGGGTGGTGGTTATATGTGCCTGGCCAACAACAGTATTAAAATTTTGTGGCCTGTATTTACGGGCCGAAACTACAAACTTATCCATGGCTGCAAATTACGAATGTTACAATAATATCGGGTGCCTTTTAAAGGTTTTGGTACGGTCAAAAAGGTAGCGGTAGGTGGCCAGGTTGCGGCTTTGAAAAACCTCTCCCAGGCTTTGGGCTATGTTGACCATTTTTGGGTTAAAATCGCCTATCCATTGCATTTCATATTCCGTGTAGGGTACGTTTGGTTGCTGTATTATTTTGGCGGCTTCTGCAACAATGTAGGCATCCACACCCTTGCCCTGCCACTCCGGAACAATGCCAAATACAATACCGGTAAATTTTTTATTGGGCTTAAACTGTTTTATAAACAAGAAGGTAAGTTTTTGCATTAGCCCAAATTTGCCGTTAAGGTGTTTAAACCATTGGTTAAGGTCGGGCAGGTTTACAAAGATGGCCACCGGTTCGTTTTTATGGTAAGCAAACCAGATGATGCGTTCATCCATTACCGGTTTCATGGCCTTAAATAATTTTATTACCTGCTCCGGCGCCATTTCTTTTAACCCTCCATGGCCTGCCCATGCCTTGTTGTATACCGTTGCAAAATCTGTTGCAAATTTTTCCAATTGTTTTTTGCTGATGTGCTTTGCGCTAAAATCCGGGTTGCGGGCAAGCCTGGCGTGCCTTTCAAAGATTTTGGCACTTAACGGGGCCTTAGGCTGCATGGCAAAACAAAGCTGGTTAAAGAAAAGTTTAAACCCATAATTTTCAAGCAAATCTTTGTAGTATGGGGGGTTATAGTTCATGCAATACATGGGTTCTGTAAAGCCACTTGTTACCAGCCCCCACCACCTGTCCCGTTCACCAAAATTAATGGGGCCGTCCATGGCTTCCATGCCTTTTTGCAGCAGCCAGTGTTTGGCGTTATCCAGTAAAAGGTCGGCTGCTTCCTGGTTGTTGGTGCATTCAAAAAAGCCAATGCCACCCACAGGCACATCATCTCCTTTATTCTTGTATTTTTTATTTACGAAAGCGGCAATTCTTCCGATAAGGTTATTTTCCTTATCCAGTAAAACCCACCGTGCAGCTTCGCCAAAACGAAATGCCTTATTTTTTTCAGGGTTAAAAACTTCTTCAATATCCTTATCCAGCGGCCTTATCCAGTTGGGGTCATCTTTATACAGCGATAGGGCAACGGCTAAAAATTGCCTTGCGGTATCAATATCATTTACGGGAACAAGTTGCATAATAGTGGAAAAGGCAAATGTAAGTAAGAATAGGGCTTGCGAAAAAAGGAGGGCTATTGCTTATCAAAACTGATATCGCCAATAATACCGTAGTGGTCAGAATAGGGTACTGTTATACGCCGGTACTGCTCCACCTTAAATTTCTTACCGGCCAAAATATAATCGATCCTTAAAGTGGGCGAAATAAACCTGAACGTGCGCCCAATGCCAGAACCCTTCTTCAAAAAAACATCTTGCAAACCACCCCTTATTGTAAAGTATGTATAGGAATTGGGAACGTCGTTAAAGTCGCCACACAACACAACAGGGTAGGGGCTTTTATCAATAAAATCCCTTACAACAAATGCCTGTTGGCTCCTGTAATAATACGCCCTCCTGAGTTTTCCAATAATGGAGGCAGATTGTTTTAAACTGGTCTTGTCCTTGTGTTTAATTTCTTCCAGGCTTTGATAATCTTTTTTGCCAAACCTTACCGATTGCAGGTGTATGGCAAACACCCTTACGATTTGGTTTTTAAATTGTATGTCGGCATATATTAATTGCTGTGCAGATACCACATCACCAAAATCGTATAAGCCCGTGTTAATAATCGGGTATTTTGAAAAGATGGACATGCCGAGTTCTGTGTACCTCAACTCACTGTAACTCGGCAGGTAGTAATGATAAGGGTACCCCAGTTTTGTAATGGCATCAATCGTTGGTTTAAATAAAGCGGTGTTCCTGCTTTCCATAAACTCTTCAAAACAACAAATATCGGAACCGCTGTTTTTCACTTCATCAAACATGGCAGGGCGGTAGCTGTTACCTGTTTTCGCATGGTCACTAAATTCATCCCAACTGGAAACATTCCATTGCAAAACCCTTAACCCGTTGGCAGGTTTCGATGCAGTAAAAGGTTTTTCAGTATGCAGGGCAAACACTGCAAACAATTGCTGTGCGCTAAGTACAATAGCAATCAAAGAAAGAAAAACCCACCTGGAACGCACCAGCAACCACACCATTAAAAAAATAAGGTTGGCAAAAAACATGAGGGGAAACGCCAGCCCCGGAATAGCTACAAACCAAAAAATGCCGGCATTTAGAAACGGTACGAGGCAGGTTAAAAGATAGGCACAAACCAACGCAATATTGAGGATAATGAAAGGGCCTTTGATTATTTTTTTTGTAAACTTCAAAAAGTAAAATTTTAATCAGGTATTCCTGCAAATTTAAATTGAAGATCGTAACGGTGTTTCTTTTTAAATTATTTCGTTGTTATCATAAAATCCATGTCTTTAATAACGCCTCCTTTAGCTTCCCTTTTTATAAACAGAAGGGGTGCTTTTTCTACCATAAAAAACAGGTAAAAAGAAGTTTTTCAATTTCAAAAATTAAGACACATCCCTTACCTTTGCGCCCTGAAAACACACCTCATTATAATTAAATTTCATTTATGGCCAATACTGGTAAAGTAAAATCGATCATTGGTGCCGTTGTTGACGTTCAGTTTGACAGCGACAGTAAACTTCCGGAAATTTTAAACGCACTGGAATTAAAACGTGAAAACGGCGATACCCTGGTATTGGAGGTACAACAACATTTAGGTGAAGACAGTGTGCGTACCATTGCAATGGATGGTACCGAAGGCCTTGTTCGTGGTACTGTGGTGGTGGATACCGGTATACCCATATCAATGCCGGTTGGCGAAGGGATTAAAGGCCGTTTATTTAATGTAACCGGCGATGCCATTGATGGTTTGCCACAGGTTAGCAAAGCTGGAGGACGACCCATACATGCCAAGCCGCCATTATTTGAAGACTTAAGTACAGCCAACGAAATTTTATTTACCGGCATTAAAGTAATTGACCTTATTGAGCCTTATGCAAAGGGTGGTAAAATTGGTTTGTTTGGGGGTGCAGGTGTGGGTAAAACAGTATTGATACAGGAGCTGATAAATAATATTGCAAAGGCATACAGTGGTGTTTCGGTGTTTGCAGGTGTGGGCGAAAGAACAAGGGAAGGTAATGACCTGATGAGGGAGATGATTGAGGCCGGCATTATGAACTACGGCGATAAATTTAAGCACAGCATGGAAGAAGGTGGCTGGGATTTAAGCTCCGTAAACCTGGAAGCCCTTAAAGATTCAAAAGCCACATTTGTGTTTGGCCAGATGAACGAACCTCCGGGTGCAAGGGCACGTGTGGCGCTAAGCGGTTTAACCATTGCTGAATATTTCAGGGATGGTGAAGGCACCGGCCAGGGAAAAGATATTTTGTTTTTTGTTGATAATATTTTCAGGTTTACGCAGGCAGGTTCTGAAGTATCGGCGTTGCTTGGCCGTATGCCATCTGCTGTGGGTTACCAACCTACACTTGCCACTGAAATGGGCCTGATGCAGGAAAGGATTACCTCTACCAAAAATGGTTCTATCACTTCTGTACAGGCAGTGTATGTACCTGCCGATGACTTAACAGATCCGGCACCGGCTACAACATTTGCCCACCTTGATGCAACAACAGTATTAAGCCGTAAAATTGCGGATCTAGGTATTTACCCTGCGGTAGATCCTTTGGATAGTACTTCTCGTATCCTTACCCCATTGATTGTTGGGGATGAACATTATAACACAGCCAACCGGGTAAAATTAATTTTACAACGCTACAAAGAGTTGCAGGATATCATTGCCATCCTTGGTTTGGATGAATTAAGTGATGAAGACAAACAGACCGTATCAAGGGCACGTAAAGTACAGCGTTTTTTAAGCCAGCCGTTTTTTGTGGCCGAGCAGTTTACAGGTTTAAAAGGTGTGCTTGTTCCAATAGAAGATACCATCCGAGGCTTTAATTCAATAATGGATGGCGAAGTGGATGAATACCCCGAAGCAGCATTTAACCTTGTAGGTACTTTGGAAGATGCGATAGAGAAAGGCAAAAAGTTGATGTCGGCGGCACAGGCTTAAGGAATTAGCAAATTTGATAATGTGCTAATTTGCTGATGTCAGGAAATAATTATTTACAATTTTAAAATTAGCAAATTGGCCAATCAGCTAATTTGCAAATTGCTCAAAATGACACTCGAAATACTAACACCAGAAAAAAAATTATTCAGCGGGGATGTGTATGGGGTACAACTGCCTGGCATAAGTGGTTTGTTTGAAGTATTGGATAAACATGCCCCCATGGTGAGTGCCTTAAAAGAAGGAAAGCTGAAAATTTTTAAAGAAAAAAACAGCTCGGTCACCTACACGATCCAAAGTGGCTTTGCTGAAGTGCTCAATAATAAAACGACTGTTTTGGTGGAAGGTGCAACAGAAATATAACAGCAACCACTGCTTAATATAAAACGCACGGCCCCGCAATTTTGCGGGGTTATTTTTTATTTGTTATGAATTTTATCATTTGCATTTATGCGGCATCTTTATCTCACGGGTTTAAAAGTATTAACTTTATACACCAATTTTGATTGTTGCTATGTTCGAAAAAAATCCATTAAGCTTTCAGGAAATAAAAGAGCTTCAACAGCGGGTGGCCGAGTTTGAAGATGAGGTTGCGTACAAGAAATTGTTTTTCCATTTCTTCCTTGGGCTTAAAAGTTTTTCTTTTTCCATTATAAAATCAAACGAGGCGGCTGAAGAAATTGTATCGGATTTGTTTATGGATATCTGGATAAAAAGGAAAGGGCTTACAGCTATTGAAGACCTTAAAATTTACCTGTACACCTGTGTGCGCAACAACTCCCTGAGGGTACACCAGCAAAATAAAAAAGCTGCTTTTTTTTCGCTGGATGAAGTGCAGGTGGAGTTTGCAAGTAAGGATGAAAATGCAGAAATGTTACTGCTTACCCATGAACTCTCCCATAAAATAGATGCTGCTATAGACCAGTTGCCCCAACGGTGCAAGCTTATTTTTAAACTGGCCAAAGATGATAAATTAAAATACAAGGAAATAGCAGTACTGCTCAACATCAGTGTAAAAACGATAGATAACCAGGTTGCTGCAGCTTTAAAGAAAATTGCCGAAGCGTTAAATATCCCCTCCAGAAAAACTTCGCCCCACGGGCATTAAATTTATTTTTAACTGCCATAGGGGATTGTCTTTTTTTATGTCTCTATAATAAGGCAGCCATGAAAGAAAGGTTATTTACTTTACTGTCGAGAAAATTTACCGGGGAAGCAACGCTCTCAGAACTGCATGAATTGGATGACCTGATCAAACAGCATCCCGACCAGCAACTGCCTTTAGAATTTTTAGAAGAATACTGGCAGCATCCTGCAGAAAAAGACCTGGAGTTTTTAGAAGCAACCTATCACCTGCACCTGAACAGGTTAAAACAAAAAGGCTTCGATATCAGCGAGGCAAGACAAGAACAACCTGCAGCAATTAAACTGCCCATCTTACCAAAAAAAATTTGGCAACAGCAGCTTTCTAAAATGGCTATAGCTGCTGCAGCAGCAATTGTTGCGGTGGCCGGTGTGTATTTTTTATCTACCCGGCAAACCAAAAATGTTGCATTGGCCATAAGTGCAGATACTGTAAAAGTTGCCCAAAGTGAGGTAAGTACCAAAAGCGGTTCCCGTACAAAAATTGTTTTGCCAGATGGCACTTTGGTATGGCTTAACGGAAACAGCAAATTAACCTACGATAACCAGCACTATGGCGAAACACAGCGGGAAGTTACCCTGGCAGGTGAAGGATATTTTGATGTGGTAAAAAACCCGGAAAAGCCTTTCGTTATACGCACCGGCAAAATGGATATTAAGGTAACCGGCACTGCTTTTAACGTTCGTTGCTATCCCGGTGAAAAACTTACAGAAACGAGTTTGATAAGGGGCAGTATAGAGGTTAAGATTAAAAACAGAAAAGGGTTTATCATATTAAAACCATCTGAAAAATTAATTATTGCAGATGAGGCCGGGTATGAAAATACAACCGGGCAACCCACAACACTTACTCCACTTAAGTTTAACCGTAACCAGCTTATTTCCTTAACGCATTTAACCGTGCTGCCAAAAGACAGCACCATAGCAGAAACTGCATGGGTAGAAAACCGCCTGGCATTTAACAACGAACCTTTTGAAATTGTAGCCTCTAAAATGGAAAAATGGTATAACGTGGAAATAAGGTTTGCAGACGAAAAACTTAAGAAAGAAAACCTGACGGCAATCTACAAAAATGAAACCGTCACAGAGGCCTTGCATGCTTTACAATACTCAACAAATTTCAATTTTAAAATAAACAATAACATCATCACCCTTTCAAAATAAGAAACTATGTAACATTCAATACTACCAATAAAAACGGGAAATGTTGGCGCATTCCCCGAGTTTAAAAAAAGGCTAAAAAGGAAAATTTGAAATACCGCTAAGTGGATCAAGTTATTCCTATTTGTACATTAACCAAACACAAACATATGAAAAAAAACAAACGGGCGCTTGCCCTGGGCAACCGGTGCAGGTTTAAATTATTGCTGCTTATGAAATTGATATCACCTGTACTGCTGCTGTTTATGATGCAGTTTTCTGTAGCTGCAAAAAGCCAGGGTAAAATAACAATGAGGCTCAAAAATATTGAGCTCACAAAAGCCATTACCCTGGTGGAAGCAAAAACAGATTACCGGTTTGCGTACAACAACAACCTCATCCCGGTAAATAAAAAAGTGGATGCTGATTTTAGGGAAGCAGACCTTACAGAAGTGATGGCCACCTTGCTTAATGGCACAGGCCTTAGTTATAAAATGATGAAGGATAACCTGGTGGTGCTCTTTAAGCCGGGAGTGAAGGATGATGCGGCAGACATAACGGTATCTGGAAAAGTTACCGATGAAAATGGAAGCCCGTTGGCGGGGGCCAGCGTAAATGTAAAAGGAAGTTCAAAAGGCGTGTCAACCAATGCAACCGGTGCCTTTACTTTAACAGTGCCGGATAATGCGGTACTGGTGATAAGTTATATCGGGTACGAGCCTAAAGAAATTGCAGTAGGTGGCCGCACAGATATCGCCGTGCAGCTAAGCCAGTCTGTAAAAGTGAGCGACCAAGTAGTGGTGGTGGGTTATGGTACACAAAGGCGTAAAGACCTTACCGGTTCAATAGCATCAGTAAGTGGTGCAGAGCTGGCAAAGCAACCCGTGCTAACCCCAACGCAGGCCTTGCAGGGCAAGGTTGCCGGGGTGCAAATTATAAGTTCGGGCCAGCCCAATTCATTGCCCACAGTAAGGGTAAGGGGTACAGGCTCCATGCTTGGCGGCGCCAACCCGTTGTATGTGGTGGATGGTGTAATTACGGATGACATCAGGAATATAAACTCTGCGGACATTACCAGTTTTGATGTGTTGAAAGATGCTTCTGCAACGGCTATTTATGGTATGCGTGCTGCCAACGGCGTTTTAATTATTACCACAAAAAAAGGCCGCATCGGTAAATTAATTGTAAGCTACGATGCCAGCGTTGGCGTAAAAGAAGCAGCCCACTTGGTGGATATGGCAGGCCCAAAGCAGTATGCCAATTACCTAAACGAAGCCAATATTTATTATGGAAGTGGCGATAGCCTTATCACCTCAGCTAAGCTGGCATCGGGTTACAACACCGATTGGTTTGATGCTATTTTAAGAAGAGGGCTATGGCAAAACCATAACGTCTCTTTATCTGGCGGCAGCGAAAAAATAACCTACTTTTTAAGTGCCGGTTATATTGGTGAAGAAGGTATTGTGCAAACCAATAAGTTTAACCGGTTTACTTTAAGGTCCAACAATGATTATAAGCTTAGCAACGCTATACGGGTATCTACTTTAATTTCTTACAGCCGGGGCGATTTGCGTGATGTTGATTTAGGGGTGTTTAACAATGCCTACCGTGCCGCTCCTTATGTTGCCGCAAAAATTGGGGATTTGTATGGCAACACTTCCCTTTCCAATAACGTAAGCAACCCGTTACTGGGGCTGAATAAAAATTACAGCGGCAGCCTGGACAACCGTTTGCAGAGTACAGTTGCTATTGATATCAAGCCTGTAAAATGGTTAACCTTCCGCTCCAGTTTTGGCAGCGACCTTGACTTTTATAATAACCAGGCCTATGCTTATAAGTTTGCCAACACTGGCGACAACAGCGTTTTTATAGACCAGGGCGGTAATGAAGTGCGGCCGAAAAGTTCCTTGTCGGTTACCCGTAACAATGCAACCCGTTGGGTTTGGGACAATACCATCACCGCACAAAAATCTTTTGGCAGGCATAGCTTTACATTGCTCGCCGGTACAACGGCAGAAGAGTACACTTTTAATTCCTTGTTGGGCAGCCGTTCGGATGTGCCGGAAGACAGAAATGAATGGTACCTGGCAACCGGTACAAGTGCAAGTGTAAACAATGATAACACGGGTGATAAGTACCACCGTAACTCTTACATTGGCAGGTTGAATTACAATTTTAACGACAGGTACCTGGTTACAGCAACCTTTAGGGCAGATGGCACTTCAAAATTTGCGGCGGGTAACCACTGGGGTTACTTTCCCTCTGTAGGTGTGGGCTGGAATATTTCAAAGGAAGCATTTATGTCTAACCAAAAAATATTTGATAACCTTAAAATACGGGGCAGTTATGGCAAAGTGGGCAACGACCAGATTGGTTCCAACACTTACCTGAATATTGCCACCATTAACGCACCCTACTTTTTTGGGCAAACACCGGTGCAGAATTATGGCATCAGCTTTACGCAATTACCAGACCCTAATGTGAAATGGGAAACAACCAAAGAATACGATTTTGGTGTTGATTTTTCATTGCTGAAAAGCCGCCTTTCTGGTGAGGTGGATTATTACAACAAAGAGGTTGATAATGCACTCATCAATATAAAAATACCCGGCACCCTGCCTGATGCAGATGCCCAGTATACCACCAATGCGGCAAGTTTTGTAAACAAGGGTGTTGAGGTGGCCCTTAACTGGCGGGATAATGTGAGCAAACAATTTACCTACAATATTGGTGCAAATGCGGCCTTCAACAACAATAAGATAATTGGCTTAAAAGGTGGGCAGGCACTGCAGGATGGCGGCAACAGCCAGGGCTTTACCACACGGTCTGACAATGGTGTGCCTATAGGCAGCTTCTATCTTTTACAGGCCATCGGCACTTTTAAAACCGATGCAGAAGTTGCAGCATCGGCGCAGCCAAATGCAAGGCCAGGCGATTTGAAATACCAGGACATCAGTGGCCCCGGCGGCAAGCCCGATGGAAAAATTGATGACTACGACAGGGCTTACTCAGGATCTTACCAACCCAAAATTACCTTTGGTTTAAACGGTGGTGTAACCTACGAAAGCTTTGATTTAAATGTAGGTGCTTACGGCACTACAGGCGGCAAAATTTACAATGGCAAAAAGCAATCAACAGGTACCGACCAAAGGGATAATATTGAAACAAAAGTTGCCAACGGCAGGTGGACGCCCAACAACCCCAGCAGCAATATACCAAGGGCTACACTTACCCAATTGCCAAACTCTACCTACTTTTTAGAGAAGGGTGATTTTTTAAGGATCAATAATTTAACCTTCGGCTACACGTTGCCGTCAGCCTTGCTGGATAAATATAAAATCAATAAATTAAGGGTATACGTAACGGCACAAAACCTGGTAACGTTTACAAGCTACTCGGGCTTCTCACCGGAAGTGCCTTCAAGCAATCCATTAAATGCAGGTATTGAGTTAAACTCCTACCCAACCACCCGTACATACGCCTTTGGTGTTAACCTTTCATTTTAATACAACTCGTTATGAACAATAAACTAATCATATTTATTTTGGCCGCAACGCTGCTGATAGCAAATGGTTGCAAAAAAAGTTTTTTAGATGTGCCTGCACAAGGGCAGATAGATGAGGCCGCTGTGCTTAAAGACCCTGCTGCTGCACAAAACCTGGTAACAGGTGTCTATAATTCCTTGTATGCCGGTGGCTTTGGCATTACAACTGTGGGCTTTCAATATTATGTAACTACCGATGAAGCATCTGACGATGCAGACCCGGGCAGTGTGCCTGGCGATAACTCACAGGGCGAACTGATTGATAATTTTGCGGTAACACCCAACAGCTTCTTTTTTGATAATTTATGGAAGGGTTATTATGGTGGTATTAACCAGGCAAATAAGGCTTTAGACATATTGAACAAGGCCACTTTTGATGCTGCCACCATCAAGCGTTTAAAGGGTGAGTTAAGTTATTTACGGGGCATGTACTACTTTAACCTCGTTAGGTTATTTGGGGGTGTACCTAAAATTACCACTGTGCCAGCGGTATCTGGTTTTAACTCAGACTCACTGGTAACAAGGGTTTCAAAAGATGAGATTTATGCACTTATTGTTACCGACCTGCAGTTTGCGGTAGATAACCTGCCTGTTAAAGGCGATGCCAATACCGAAGTAGGCAGGGCAAGCAAAGGTGCCGCAGAAGGCCTGCTGGCAAAGGTGTACATGTACAAGGCCAACTGGCAAAAGGTGTACGACCTTACGAAAGATGTTATCAGTTCCGGCTTGTATTCGCTTGTAAAAAATAAAGCAGATACGCTTACCGATTACAACATCATCTTCAGGGAAAAACCAGCAGGCGGTGTTGGCGGCAACAACAATTCCGAATCTGTATTTGAAGTACAAACCGGGGTTAACGTAGGCGAAAATGCCGTAAGCCCTTTATACAGTAATGGCCAGGGACCGAGAGGAAAAGGCGGTTGGGATGACCTTGGTTTTGGATGGAACTCACCAAGCCTGGACCTTGCTAATTTTTACGAAGCAGGCGACACCCGTAAAGCAGGTACTATCATTTCTGTTCAACCTACTGTAAGCCCTAACGGGCCGGGCAATACAGGTACTTTTCTCTGGGATGGTTTCAGGATACCCACACAGGATTCTGTGGTTAACCCAAGGTATAATTATAAAGGCTATGCAAGCTCAACAGCAGAGTCACCACAACTTTCCGGCAGTAAGGATACCAAGCCCAAAAATATACGCCTTATGCGCTATCCCGAAGTATTGCTGATGAATGCAGAAGCCGCCATAAACCTGGGTAAAACCGGCGAGGCACTTGGCCTCGTAAACCAGGTACGCAACAGGGCCGGTTTAATGTCGCTAACTACCGTTGCCATCAATGATGTTTGGAAAGAAAGGCGTGCAGAACTGGCTATGGAGCAAGACAGGTTTTTTGACCTGGTAAGGCAAGGCAGGGCAGGCACTGTGCTAAGGGCATTAGGCAAAGGTTTTGTTGATGGTAAAAACGAAGTGTTTCCCATACCGCAGGCAGAGATAGACCTTAGTGGTGGCAAGCTTTTGCAAAACCCTAAGTATTGATTTTTATTAAATGGCTTAAAATTTAAACATGAAAAAGTACAGATTGATACCCGGCATATGCATTGGCCTCACCTTAAGTTTTGCGGCCTGCACAAAAGCAAATTATGATGATAATGTTACCAAAGGCGATCCGCCGCCGGTGCCTGGCGGGTACGTTAATTCAAGCCAGGTAGCTGCCAGCAATTTATTGGCCCAATGGAGTTTTGAGAACAACAAAACAGAAACAAAATCCAGTAAGGCACCCCTGGTAGATAGCAACTCAAGTTTTATAACCGGCGTTAAAGGACAGGCACTTCAATTAAATAAAGGCTACTTGTTGTATCCAACAATCGATGCCTTAAGCAGTGCAAATGCTTTGGCAAGCTGCTCGGTAAGTTTATGGATAAAGGTGGTCAATAACGGCTCTACATTTTCTGAATTTTTTACCCTTGCCAGGGATACCTCTAAAGAAACAGATTGGCTCACTGTTTTAAACGTTGGTGTTGAAACAGGGCAATCTGCCAGCAACGCCAATATGGATTTACATAGCTGGATAGGCACTTATCCATCAGGTACAAGAAACGGGGGCGATAACATTAATGACTATGGCAATGCAGGGGTGGATTATCAAACAGTGCCTAATAACGGCAACTGGATACATTACGTAATGCGGTATGATGCATCAACAGAAACGATAGATTTGTTTGCCAATAGTATCCGTGTGTCCAATAATAATTTCAGGCACCGCACCGGGCTTGGGCCAATTGTTTCACCGGTACCCACACAGGTGGTTTTAGGAGGTTTTTCCAACACTTCAACGCATTTTAAATTATCCAGCACTTTGGGTTTTCATGGCTTGCTCAACGGTGCCATGGATGAAGTACGGGTGTATGGCAAATCCCTTACTGATGTGGAAATATCTGCATTATACCAGCTCGAAAAACAAGGAAGATAGAAATGCTTACCAAAAAATAATGAGAGGTTGCCAGGCCTGCTGATAGCCGGGCAACCTTTTTTTTATGCCCACATTATAAATACCGGTTACCATGGTACGTTTTAAATACACCGCTTTTTATGTATCCCTCATAGCGTTGGCAGCCTGCTCCAAATCGGCCCAACCCATTCAGCCTGCACCACCGGTAACCGAAACATTTAAAGTTGTTTCAACTTCCATTAATGGTACCGCTGTTACAACTGCGCAATCCGGGGTAAGCACTTCGCCACTCATTGTTTTTTCTTTTACGGCACCGGTAGACCGCAGCACCGTAAGCAAAGGCATAACCTTAACTTCTTCGGGTGGCAGCGTTGTTACGTTCAATGCTTCTTATCAAAATAATGATAGTACCCTGCTGCTTCAGCCAGCATCGCCGCTGGCATACATCACACCATATGTATTGGCTGCGGCTACCGCTTTACAAACAAAACAGCACACACCACTTACTGCTTTTACCCCTGTTAACATCATTACACAAGTTGATCCATCAGATAAATTTCCACGCATAAGTGATAGTGCCCTGCTTGATAAAGTGCAGCAACAAACCTTTAAATATTTCTGGGATTTTGGTCACCCGGTTTCTGGCATGGCAAGAGAGAGAAATAGCAGTGGCGACCTTGTAACTACCGGTGGAACAGGCTTTGGTATCATGGCAATGGTTGCCGCAACAAGCCGCAGCTTTATAACCCGGCAACAGGCTGTGGAACGCATCACAAAAATTACCAGCTTTTTAGCAACCAACTGCACCCGTTACCATGGTGCTTTTGCGCATTGGGTAAATGGCGCAACAGGTGCCACCATTCCTTTTAGTACAAATGATAATGGCGCAGACCTGGTGGAAACCGCCTACCTGATGGAAGGCCTGCTTACCGCCAGACAATATTTTAACGGCGCAGTTGCGGCCGAGGTACAGCTACGCAACAGTATTACACAACTATGGCAAACAGTGGAGTGGCGGTGGTTTACAAGGGGCGGCCAAAAGGTGTTGTACTGGCACTGGAGCCCTGATAAAAACTGGGCGATGAATGTGCAGGTAACCGGCTGGAACGAAGCATTGATAACGTATGTACTCGCCGCTTCGTCGGACAGCAGCATTGATAAAGCGGTGTACGACAGTGGCTGGGCAAGAAACGGGGCCATTGTCAACAATACCAATTACTTCGGTTATACGTTGCCTTTAGGCCCTGCCATTGGCGGCCCACTCTTCTTTGAGCATTATTCATTTCTTGGCATAAACCCCAACGGCTTAAAAGATATTTATGCAGATTACCAGTTGCAAACGCTTAACCATACCAAAATTAATTATGCCTATTGTGTGGCAAACCCCAAACAATACTATGGGTACAGCAGCAACTGCTGGGGGCTAACCGCAAGTGATGTACCCAATGGCTATAATGCAAATGCACCTGGTAATGATGTTGGTGTAATTGCCCCAACTGCTGCCATTGCTTCGCTGCCCTACACGCCTGTGGAATCTATGGCTGCACTGCAGTTTTTTTATTACACCATGGGAGATAAACTCTGGGGCGATTATGGGTTTTATGATGCCTTTAGTCTAAATAGTGCATGGTTCGCCAACTCCACCCTTGCCATTGACCAGGGCCCTATTATTGTTATGATTGAAAATTACCGCAGCGGATTGTTATGGAAACTTTTCACCAGCATTCCTGAAATAAAAAAGGGAATGAAAAACCTGGGTTTTACTGCACCATGGCTTTAATGGCAGGGCTAAGATTTCAGTAATTTTTATTTAAACTTAAACGTAATTTTAAAAAAGAAAATTTGCTTGCGATATGTTTATATTGAAACTAAGGCTGTTGTTTGCTGCTTGCCTGTTACTTGCAAATGCAGCCTGCATTGCACAAAAGCCTAATCAGCAAAATCAATTCAATAACGCCGACAAACAAACACAGCTAACTGACAGTGCATTGCTGGACCTTGTACAAAAACAAACGTTTAAATACTTTTGGGATTATGCCCATCCACTAAGCGGCATGGCCCGGGAACGCAGTAATATAGCCTATGATTATGGCGAAGAAGTAGTTACCACCGGAGGAACAGGCTTTGGCGTAATGGCAACAATTGTGGCCGTACAAAGAAAATGGATTGGCCGGGATACCGCAGCAAAGCAATTGCTTAAAATGATTAAATTTTTGCTGAAGGCAGACAGCTACCATGGCGTATTTCCACATTGGCTTAATGGTGCTACCGGTAAAACAATACCATTTGGGCGCAAAGATGATGGGGCAGATTTGGTGGAAACGGCTTACCTGATGCAGGGGCTGTTGTGCGCCAGGCAATACTTTAACAGCGATCAGCCAACAGAACAAGAAATACGAAACCGCATCAACGGATTGTGGGATGAGGTGGAATGGAACTGGTTTACAAAGGGTGGCGAAGATGTGCTGTACTGGCACTGGAGCCCCAATAATGGCTGGGCCATGAATTTTCCGGTAAAGGGTTTTAATGAGTGTTTAATTATGTATGTGCTGGCAGCCAGTGGCGAACGTTACCCGGTAAGCCCGGCTGTTTATCACCGGGGGTGGGCACAAAGCAATTTTTTTAAAAACGGCAAAACATTCTACGGCTACCTGTTACCGTTAGGCTTCGATTATGGGGGGCCGCTTTTCTTTTCCCAATATTCTTTTTTAGGATTAAACCCACATGGGTTAAAAGATGAATATGCTGATTACTGGCAACAAAATACCAACCACACTTTTATCAATCATGCTTATTGTATTGATAACCCCAAGGCTTTTAAAGGGTATGGAGAAAACTGCTGGGGGCTTACTGCATCGGATACCTGGGATGGGTACAATGCCTTTTCCCCAACCAATGATGAAGGCACCATTACGCCCAGTGCTGCCCTTAGTGCTTTCCCTTACAGCCCCGAATTTTCGATGAAGGCATTGCGGCATTTTTATTACGGTCTCGGCAGTAAAATTTGGGGACAATATGGTTTTACAGATGCTTTTAATGAAACAAAAAACTGGTATGCCAAAAGCTACCTTGCAATTGATGAAGGCCCCATTGTGGTGATGATTGAGAACTACCGCAGCGGCCTGCTGTGGAATTTATTTATGAGTTGTCCTGAGGTGAAAGGCGGTTTAAAAAAGTTAGGGTTTGAAGCGATTAAATAAGCAGGTGAGTATGTTATTTATGAACATTACCGATATACAAAACGGTTTAAAGAAATTACAATCATTATTTTTTATAAAAATAAAAACTGCCATTATGCCAAAAACACCGTTAACACCACAGCAGGTAAAGTCGTAACCAAATGACGGCTACAACAAGAAAAAGATAAAGCCCTGTAGTAAACTGACATTTTTAAAAATGCAAATTTTTTGTAAACTATAGATAACCTGATGTATTTATGCCAGACAGTACACAAACCAATACCAGTAAGGGCGCTGCACAAAATACTTACGATGCTATTGTTATTGGCAGCGGTATCAGCGGGGGATGGGCAGCAAAGGAGCTGTGCGAAAAAGGCTTAAAAACCCTGGTGCTGGAGAGGGGAAGAAATGTAGAGCATATCAAAGATTACCCTACGGCCAACCTTTCGCCATGGGAGCTACGGCACCGGGGCAGGATAACGGCAGATGACAAAGACAAAAACCCTTTCATCAGTAAATCCTACGGCTATACGGAGGATACCGAACATTTTTTTGTAAAAGATGCAGATCATCCTTATGTGCAGGAAAAGCCATTTGAGTGGATACGTGGTTACCAGGTAGGTGGCAAGTCATTAACCTGGGGGCGTGCCTGCGCAAGGTGGAGCGAATATGATTTTACAGCACCGCAGCGCTATGGCTACGGCCACCAATGGCCAATAGGGTACAATGATATTGCACCATGGTACAGCCATGTAGAAAAATTTATTGGCGTTACCGGCAGCAAAGATGGTATACCTGCCATGCCCGATGGCGAGTACCTGCCGCCTTACGAACTTAACACCGTGGAGTTGCATATGCAAAAAACCATCATGGAAAAATTTAAGCGGTATTACGTTGCAGGCCGCTGGGCGCATATTTCAGAGCCTCAGCAAATTCATTTAGACCAGGGCCGTGGCCAATGCCTTAACCGTAACCTGTGTATGCGGGGGTGCCCGCTGGGAGGTTACTTTAGTTCGGTAAGCAGTACATTGCCCTGGGCAAAAAAAACAGGTAACCTTACTATCAGGCCATTCTCTGTTGTGCACTCCATCATCTATGATGAGCAGCTTGGCAAGGCCACAGGGGTTAAAGTGATAGATACCAATACCAAAGAAACAACTACCTATTTCGCAAGGATAATTTTTGTAAACGCATCGGCCTTAAACACCAACCTTATCTTGTTAAACTCAACATCTGCCCGGTTCCCTAATGGGTTGGGCAACGATAGTGGGGTATTGGGCAAAGCTGTTTGCTTCCACAATTACCGGGGCAGTATCAACGGCTACATCAATGGTTTTGAAGACAAGTATTATAAAGTGGCCAAGCCTTTGGATTGTATTATGGCCAACTACAGAAATGTAGAAAAGCAGGATACTGATTTTTTAGGCGGCTATGTAGTTTACTCCGGTGCCTACCGGGAAAAATTTAATGAAGATGGCCTGCAGCCCGCTGTTGGCACTGCTTTTAAAGAGGCTATGTGTGAACCTGGAAAATGGGTGGTGTACATGTACATGCAAGGGGAAACTATTGCAAAAGAAACCAACTATGTGCGGTTAAGCCCGGATAAGAAAGACCAATGGGGTATTCCCCTGCTAATTACGAGTGTTGGTTATGATGACAATGATGATAAGATGGTTAAAGATTTTTTTGAACAGGGAAGGCTTATGATGGAAGCTGCCGGGGTAACCAATATTATAACCAATGATAGCGGACAGGCACCTGGTCTCGACATTCATGAAATGGGTGGTGTGCGCATGGGCAAAGATCCTGCAACATCCATGCTAAATGAATGGAACCAGTTGCATGCCTGCAAAAATGTTTTTGTAACAGATGGTGCATGCATGACAAGTACAGGCAGCCAAAGCCCTTCTATTTTATACATGGCATTTACTGCAAGGGCCGTAAACCATGCAGTAGAAGAAATGAAAAAGGGAAACTTATAATCACGCTGCCACGTAACTTTTTAGCAGCAGCTTACTATAATTTAATAACCATTTTTTTTAGTTGACTATGGGGGCATCAATTGTTTTTAAACAAACATTTCTTTCTTGTAACCGTTCCGGTTTTTTTGCAGCTGTACTGCTGAAAGTTGTACTGACATTAGGCTGTAGCCTGCCCTTACAAACAAAAGTAGTTGCACAATCATCTTACCAGCAAAAAACATATTGCAACCCCATCAATATTGATTATGGCTATACGCCGATACCCAACTTTAGTGAATGGGGCCGCCACCGTGCCACGGCAGACCCTGTGATTGTAAATTACAAAGGCGACTATTATTTATTCAGCACCAACCAATGGGGCTACTGGTGGAGCAGCGATATGCTTAATTGGAAGTTTGTTGCTAAAAAGTTTTTACGGCCCTGGAACGGAGGTGTGTATGATGAACTTTGTGCACCGGCTGTGGGTGTAATCGGCGATACGATGATTGTATTTGGCTCAACCTATACCAGCAACTTTACCATTTGGATGAGCACTAACCCAAAGGCAAACGAATGGAAGCCCCTGGTGGATTCATTTGAACTTGGTGGCTGGGACCCTGCTTTTTTTACCGACGATGATGGTAAGCTGTACATGTATAATGGCAGTAGTAACCGGTACCCGCTTTATGGCATAGGGTTAAACCGCAAAACAATGTTGCCTAAAGGTTACCGGAAAGAAATGTATTTTTTGGAGCAGGACAGATATGGCTGGCAACGCTTTGGCGAAAACCTTGACAATACTTTTTTAGACCCGTTTATTGAAGGTGCCACCATGAACAAACACCATGGAAAGTATTACCTGCAGTATGGCGCACCGGGCACTGAATTTAGTGGTTATGCTGATGGCGTGGTGGTTGGAGAATCGCCACTCGGGCCCTTTATCCCTCAATCCGATCCGCTGAGTTTTAAGCCTGGTGGCTTTGCAAGGGGGGCTGGCCATGGTGCTACTTTTAAAGATAATTACGGAAATTACTGGCATGTTTCCACCACAATTATTTGTGTAAAAAATACTTTTGAAAGAAGGATTGGGATATGGCCTGCAGGCTTTGATGAGGATGATGTAATGTGGTGCAGTACTGCCTTTGGTGATTATCCCCATTATTTGCCGGGGCAAAATGGTACACCCAAATGGATGCTGCTTAATTACAAAAAGCCGGTTATTGTGTCCTCCGTTTTGGGTAGTTATGCAGCAAACAATGCCAATGACGAAAACATAAAAACATATTGGAGTGCAGCCACCGCTAACAAGGGCGAATTTATACAAACAGATCTTGGAACTATTTCAACAGTACATGCAGTGCAGGTGAACTATGCCGATCAGGATGTGGACAGTTCTTTCTTAGGAAAATCGCTGGGTGTGTACCATCAGTATAAATTGTATTATTCTGCAGATGGAAAACATTGGTTGGTTTTAAAAGATAAAAGCAACAATAAAACGGATGTGCCACATGATTATACCGAGTTGGAAAACCCGGTACAGGCCCGCTTTATAAAGCTGGAAAACATTCATATGCCTACCGGTAAATTTGCCATCAGCGGGCTTAGGGTATTTGGTAATGGCAATGGTGCCAAACCAGCAGCAGTAAAAGATTTTATTGTTTTGCGTACAGAGAAAGACAAGCGTAGTGCTTACATAAAATGGAGGCCGGTTGATAATGCCTATGCCTATAATATTTACTACGGTACCCATCCTGAAAAGCTATACACCTGCATAATGGTGCATGATGCAAATGAGTATTGGCTAAAAACAATGGACAATCAAAAGCCTTATTATTTTACTATCGAGGCTATAAATGAAAATGGCGTATCCCTGCAATCACCTGTACTAAAAACTGAATTATGATGAAGATAAAAAAATTGCTGTGGCTGTTTTTTCTAACGCTGTCTTGTTTACCTATAATAGCGCAGCCACCTTTTTACAGCGATATACAAGCATTTAAAAAGAAGGACAGCATACAATTTCCACCAAAAAATGCGATCCTTTTTGTGGGTAGTTCATCCTTTACCAAGTGGACTGATGTGCAGGATTATTTTCCCGGCTATACTATTATCAACAGGGGCTTTGGTGGCTCAACACTGCCGGATGTAATACAGTATGCCCAGGATATTATTATCCCATATCACCCCAAACAAATCATTATTTATTGTGGTGAAAATGATTTGGCCGCAGGCGATACTGTTAGTGCTAAGATGGTGGCCAACCGATTTAAACAATTGTTTGTATTGGTAAGAAGCCAGCTTTCGGCAATACCCGTTGCCTTTGTTTCTTTAAAGCCCAGCCCAAGCCGGCAGCACCTTTGGCCAAAAATGACCGCTGCAAACAAGATGATTAAAAATTATCTTGCTAAACAAAAACATACCGCTTTCATTAATGTGTTTGATGCGATGCTTGTTGCTGATGGCAGTGTAAGAAAGGATATTTTTTTGCAGGACAACCTTCACATGAATGCCAAAGGATATGCCATCTGGCAAAAAATTATTACACCATATCTGATCAAATAAAAAACAACACATGCACTTTTTAAAAAATGTACTTACCGGCTTTATCATTATGTTTTGCCTGCAGGCAGGGGCGCAAACCGCAAGCCCCGCAAAAATGAAAACCTTCATTGATGCACTGATGAAAAAAATGACATTGGAAGAAAAACTCGGGCAATTAAATTTACCGGCAAGCGGCGATATTGTTACCGGCAAAGCAATGAACAATGATATCTTTCTTAAAATAAAAGCAGGTAAAGTCGGCGGCCTTTTTAATATAAAATCTGTAGCAAAAATTAAAGCTGTACAAAAGGTAGCGGTAGAAGAAAGCAGGTTAAAAATCCCGATGATTTTTGGTATGGACGTGATACATGGTTACCAAACAACTTTTCCAATACCGCTCGGTATGTCATGCACCTGGGATATGGCCTTAGTAGAGCAGTCTGCAAAAATAGCCGCACAGGAAGCAAGTGCCGATGGCATTTGCTGGACGTTTAGCCCCATGGTGGATATAAGCCGTGACCCACGCTGGGGGCGTATTTCAGAAGGTAATGGTGAGGATGCTTACCTGGGTGGACAAATTGCAAAGGCAATGGTAAAAGGTTACCAGGGAGATGATTTTTCAAAAAATACCAATATTATGGCCTGTGTAAAACACTATGCCAATTATGGTGCCGCAGAAGCTGGCAGGGATTACAACACCACGGATATGAGCAGGATAAGGATGTTTAACGAATACCTGCCACCATACAAAGCTGCGGTTGATGCAGGTGCCGGAAGTGTGATGGCATCTTTTAATGAAGTGGATGGTATACCGGCCACTGCAAACAAATTTTTATTGTCGGATGTGTTGCGTAAACAATGGGGCTTTAAAGGCTTTGTGGTAACAGATTATACCGGGATAAACGAGATGGTGGAGCATGGTTTGGGCGACCTGCAAAAAGTATCATCGCTGGCATTAAATGCAGGGGTTGACATGGATATGGTAGGCGAAGGTTTTCTTGTTACGTTACCCAAATCTTTAAAAGAACATAAGGTTACGCTACAGCAAATTGATGAAGCCTGCCGCCTGGTGCTGGAGGCAAAATACAAACTTGGCCTGTTTGATGACCCGTATAAATATTGTAACGAGGGCCGTGCCGCCACCGATATTTTTACCCCAGCTAACCGAAAGGTCGCAAGGGGTATTGCTTCTCAAAGTTTTGTATTATTAAAGAATGAAGGCCATTTGTTGCCCATTAAAAAAGTAGGTACAATTGCCCTGATCGGCCCCCTGGCAGATGCCAAAGAAAACATGCCCGGCACCTGGAGCGTTGCCACTGATTTTAGTACGCCCATCTCTGTATTGCAGGGCTTAAAAAATGCGGTTGGTACCACCGCCAAAATACTTTACGCAAAAGGCTCCAACCTTGATGCAGACAGCCTGTTTGAAGAACATGCCACTATGTTTGGCAAGTCGTTGCACAGGGATGCCCGGAACAATGAAGTTATCCTGAAAGAAGCACTGGACGTGGCTTCGCAGGCAGATGTGATTGTTGCGGCCTTGGGCGAATCTGCTGAAATGAGTGGTGAATCTGCCAGCAGGTCGGATATCGGTATGCCTAAAATACAGCAGGAATTATTAATGGCATTGCTTAAAACCGGGAAGCCCGTGGTGCTGGTTTTGTTCGCCGGCAGGCCAATGACATTAAAGTGGGAAGATGGGCATGTGCCTGCGATTTTGAACGTGTGGTTTGGCGGTACAGAAGCAGGCGACGCAATTGCCGATGTATTATTTGGCGATGTAAACCCTTCAGGTAAACTTACTACTACTTTTCCTCAAAATGTTGGGCAAATTCCATTGTACTATAACCATAAAAATACCGGCCGGCCACTTGGCGAAGGTCAGTGGTTTCAAAAATTCCGTTCTAACTATCTTGATGTAAGCAATGATCCATTGTACCCTTTCGGCTACGGGTTAAGCTATACCAATTTTAGTTACAGCGAAATCACATTAAGCAGCAACACGCTCACACCTTTAAAGCCAATAACAGCAACGGTAACCCTAACCAATAACGGCAGCGTTACGGGTAAAGAAGTTGTGCAATTGTATACCAGGCAAATGGTGGGCACAACAACACATCCTGTAAAGGAACTTAAGGGTTTTCAAAAGGTGGAATTGAAGGCAGGCGAATCAAAAAAAATAACTTTTACCATCAGTAATAGTGACCTTAAATTTTACAACAGCGATTTAAAGTATGTAACGGAGCCGGGCAGTTTTAAAATATTTATTGGCGGCAACAGCCGTGATGTTAAGGAAACCGGGTTTACACTTGCCTTGTAAATTATCAGCAAACCAATAAGTTTATTTATAAAAATCCCGGTTGATAAACAGCCGGGATTTTTGTTTTTAGAAGATATCAATTCAGTTGGGGGTCTATGGGAAAGTTGATCATCATTTCATAATCGCCGCCCAGGTGGCGCAGGCTGTCTTTCCAGATATCATCGGGCTGTATGTGAAATATAAGTTGCCTTGTAGCTTCAACGGTCAGCCAGCTTTTCTCTTTTAATTCATCACCAAGTTGCCCATCGCCCCAGCCACTGTAACCAATAAAAAAACGCACTTTATTAAAATCAATTTTCTTGTTTTTGACCATGGCAGAAAGTTTCTCAAAATCACCTCCCCAGTAAATACCCTTCATAACTTCGTGGCCGCCGGGCACTTCATTTGGGTATTGATGTAAAAAATGAATGGTGTCCATTTGTACGGGGCCGCCATAATAAACCGGTATCGGAAAACCATCAAAGCCAGTCATCAGTTCATCCAGTGTTTGCTCAAATTGTTTGTTTAGCACAAAGCCAAAGCTGCCCTGCTGCTGATGTTCGCAAATAAAAATTACAGTCCGCATAAAATGCGGGTCTTTCAAAAACGGATCTGCAATTAACAAAATACCAGGTGCCGGTTGTACCATATTCCTAAAATACCCAATTATTTTATTGTAGAAAAATATTGAACTGGATATTTTAAAAGCATTATTTCTAAACCTTCGTTAAATTTACCCATAAGTTTTTTTGTTTAATTTAAACGCCAGCTACTAATTTACTTTTGCATACATGAAGAGAATTTTTCCCGTAATTACTGTATTGATATTGCTATCCTTGCTCGGTATAATTTTCTTTCAGGTATTGTGGATTAAAGGTGCTTTAAGATCAGAAGAATTAAAATTCAGGGAACATATAACTGTAGCAACCTACCAGGCATCAGAAGACCTGATGCAGGAAAAAGGCAACCTTATGCCGTTGGGCAATAAACGCAGTGGTGTTATCTTTCCCAGCGAAAGGCTCCAGCTCGAATTGTTTAAGCCAACCATTACACAACGTTTTTCAAAAGACGAAATTCAGAATATTATCCGCCGGGCATTTGATAAACAGCAAAATTTAAAAACGGTGCCGTTTGAATTTGCTGTGGGCAATACATCTATCATCGGGGATGAGGTGCAGTCTGAAAATTATTTTAAACTATGGAGCGATTCAGCCCACAACAACCCACTAATTATTCCGCTTGAATCGCCAGGTGGCAGCAACTCTGAAGGTTTATCACCCGATGAATTTTTGTCTATAATTGTACCCCATGAAAAAAGTTTTATCTGGCAATCCATGACGTTGCTGATAACCGGCTCCGTTCTGTTTACATTTATCATTGTCTGTGCTTTTTTCATCACCGTAAGGGCATTAATAAAACAGAAAAAGTTAAGTGAAATAAAGTCTGATTTTATCAACAATATGACGCATGAATTTAAAACACCGCTTGCTACCATATCGCTTGCCGTAGATGCCTTAAAAAATGAGAAGGTAATTAACGACCGGGCTAAGATGACCTACTTTACGGGCATCATTAAAGAAGAAAATAAAAGGATGAACAAGCAGGTGGAAACAATTTTACAGGCCGCATTGCTTGATAAGCAGGAAGTGCAGCTTAATTTAAAATTGTTGCATGCCCATGATCTAATCAACAGCGCACTCAACAATATTAATTTACAGGTAGAAGAAAAACAAGGCCACCTTGAAGTAAACCTTGCTGCGACAAAAGACCTGCTGATGGCCGATGATGTACACTTTACCAACCTCATCAGCAACCTGCTTGATAATGCGGTAAAGTATTCTAAAGATGGCTTAATCATTAAAATAAGCACCCAAGCGGCAGGCAATTTTTTAAAGGTTAAAATAGAAGACAATGGCATCGGCATGAACAAAGAAACGCTTGGCAGGATCTTCGAAAAATTTTACCGGGCACATACCGGTAACCTGCATAATGTAAAAGGATTTGGCCTGGGTTTAAGCTATGTAAAAACCATGGTAGAGGCACATAACGGAACAATAAAAGCAGAAAGTACGCCGGGCAGGGGTACCATTTTTTTACTGAATTTTCCTTTGGCAAAAGGCCAGTAGTTACTTCAGTTTCATTTGCGTAAAGTAAGGGTACTCGGGATTTACGATTAATTCCTGACGAAGTGGATGAATTAGAATATCCATATCGTATAAAGGAATAGCGCCAAGCAATGGCTCGTTATCACCAGATAAAATCATGGCATTACATACCGCTTTCCTGTTTTTAAATCTTACCTGAATTGGCCCAACAACATCATATTCTTCTATATGCCCATTGGCCAACTGCGCTTTTCGCTTTTCAATAAAAGGCAATTGGAATTGCTGTTGAATAGTTTCATTAATACATAAATTATATGCACCGGAATCTACAAGCATATTAACTACACCCTTTTTATTTCATCTTGGGCTATAACGAAACGTTTTGCCTAACCAATGTCTTCCACATTTATCAATTTTATTTCTGCATATACAAGCTCATACTGTTTTTATCTAAGCCTGAAATTAAAAAGAATAAATACCAAAACGCCAGTCAGCAACCATGCTTCATGCAAGCCATTTTCCTCACAATAAGTCTATTTAAAAAACACCATTCACGTAATGCACAGGTTATACAGTGATATCCACAATTCAGGTGTGTTTATTCACCGCTAATTGGCCTGTAACACATACTGCAGTTCAGTTACAGCTTGTGGATAAAAATCTTTTTTACTTAATAGGTTAGAAAGTGGGAAAAAGTGTTATTTTGTGTAAATATTATTTTCATTCTTTATTTAGTTGGTAATGACGGGCTTTCTTGGTGAATACGAAGTTACAATTGATGCCAAGGGGCGCTTCCTGGTACCGGCTGCTTTAAAGAAGCAACTGGCCGATGAGGGCGCAAGCCAGTTTGTAATTAACCGGGGATTGGACTTTTGTTTAAGCCTGTACCCGATGGAAAGTTGGGACCCACTGTATACAAAGATTAGCAAGCTGAATGATTTCGATATAAAAGCGAGTGCGTTCAAAAGGCGTTTTTTAAATGGAGCTTCAAAGGTAGAATTAGATGCTGCAGGAAGGTTATTGTTGCCCAAAAATTTGATGGAATATGCAAAGCTCGACAAAGATGCAGTGTTGGTTTTTGTGGGTGATAAAATTGAAATCTGGGATAAAATTAAATATAAAGAGTTCTTTGAATCTTTCTCGCAGGAGGAATTTAAAATTATGGCAAATGAAGTAATGGGTTCTAAACAGGATAGCTGAATGTAAATTTTAATGGGTTAGTTATGGAAAAGAAAAATGACCAATCGCCAGACAGCCAGCTAAACGATGAACCTGTTTACCATGTGCCGGTGTTGCTGTACGAAGCCATAGAAGCATTGGCGATAAAGCCCGATGGTATTTATGTAGACTGCACATTTGGCGGCGGCGGGCACAGTCGGGCCATCTTACAAAAATTAAATCAAAAGGGAAAGCTGTTGGCGTTTGATCAGGATGATGATGCAAAAAAAAACCTGCCCAAAGATGAACGGGTAATTTTTATTGCACAAAATTTTAAACATATCCAAAGGTTTTTAAGGCTGCATAAAATAACACAGGTAGATGGGGTGCTAGCCGACCTTGGCGTATCAAGCCACCAGTTTGATGAAGCGGAAAGGGGTTTCTCCACCAGGTTTGATGCAGCCCTGGATATGCGGATGGACATTCGCCAAACCACCACTGCAGCAGATGTACTAAAAAATTTTACCGAACTGCAGTTGCATAAAATGATGGAGCAATACGGCGAAGTAACCAACGCAAAAACACTGGCAAAACGCATAGTGGAACAAAGGTCAGTTACAGCCATAAAAACAATCAGCGAATTTAAACAGGCACTTGCCCCTGTTGTAAAAGGCATACCACAAAAATATTTTGCACAGGTTTTTCAGGCATTGCGGATAGA
The DNA here is from genome assembly GCA_965249755.1 of Ferruginibacter sp. GTDB lineage: Bacteria > Bacteroidota > Bacteroidia > Chitinophagales > Chitinophagaceae > Ferruginibacter. The sequence goes on along the minus strand of CBDFMT010000004.1, from coordinate 2,701,898 downwards.
AGTAAATGACGAGTTAGGGGCTTTAAAAGAATTGTTGCAACAACTGCCTGCCATATTAAAACCAACAGGCCGGGCGGTGATAATAACCTTTCATTCCCTGGAAGACAGGTTGGTAAAAAGCTTTTTTAAAGCAGGCACTTTTTCAGGAACTGCGTCGGATGATATGTATGGCGGCAGGCCTGAAAACCCTTTTCTTATCATTACAAAAAAACCAATACTGCCAGGCAATACAGAAGTAAAGAAAAACAAAAGGGCCAGAAGTGCAAAGCTCAGGATAGTGGAGAAAAAATAAATTGACCGTAAAAAATTTGCAAGGTGAAAGAAACAGGTAGTGAACGAAACAATAATAAAAAGGCGGATTGGCGAAAGATATTCGGCCATGAGTGGGTGGTAAAAAACATACCCTTCTTTTTGTTTTTAGCCGTGCTTGCGGTATTGTACATTTTTAACGGCCATTACGATGATAAGGTTACCCGTAAAATAAGCACAACAGAAAAGCATTTGAAGGAGCTGCAATATGAATATAAAACGCTTAAAAGTGAAGTGATATTCAGGAGCAAAGCAAGTGAACTGGCAAAGGCAGTTGAACCTTTGGGATTAAAGGAATTAACCACAGCGCCAATATTGTTAGATAGCATTAATGCGGATAAGAGCGGTAACTAAATAAACAAAGCATCAACAAATTGTCAGTCTTGCATACCTGCAAACAGACAGCTCAAAAATATCTTGGAGATAAAAAAAGACATATTATGGCGGGTGTACTTAAGCTTTATCATGATGATAGTGTTAGGTGCAGTTGTGCTTGGCAGGGCTTTTTTTATACAAAGGGTAGAAGGTAAATTCTGGGGCCGCATGGGTGATAGCCTGCATTTAAAATACATGGTACTCGATGCTGAACGGGGTACCATTTACAGTGAAGATGGAAACATGCTTAGTACATCTATACCCATTTTTGATGTGTATGTTGATTTTGGTGCAGATGGCCTTCGTGAGAAAAATGGCAAACGTTTTAAAGACAATGTAGATTCTTTAAGCATCAGGCTGGGACAGCTTTTTAAAGATAAAACCTATGCTGCCTATAAAAAAGAACTACAGCTTGCTTACAAAAATAAAGACCGCTACTACACATTGAAAAAGAAAATTTCATTTATAGAGTATGCACAGTTAAGGCAGTTTCCATTGGTAAGGCAGGGAAGAAATAAAAGTGGTTTTATTATAGACCCGAGGGACAAACGCATTAACCCTTATGTGTTACTTGCCAACCGCACCATCGGTTTATCAAGGGATAGTTCCAGGAAAAATGTAGGTATAGAGCAAAGCTATGATAGTGTGCTGAAGGGAACCAACGGCCAGCGCCTTATGCGGTACATCGCCGGTGCTTATATGCCGGTGGAAGGTGCAGAACTGGAGCCAGAAAATGGTAAAGATGTGATAACAACGATTGATACCTATATGCAGGATGTGGCTGAAAATGCTTTAATGAAAATGCTTATTGGTAACAACTCTTTGCATGGTACAGCCATCGTTATGGAAACCGCAACCGGTAAAATTAAGGCCATTGCCAACCTGGGCAAACAAACAGATGGCAGTTATGCAGAAGACCTTAACTATGGCATTGGCAAGGCAACTGAGCCAGGCTCCATTTTTAAACTGGCTACTCTATTAAGTTTGTTCGAAGATAAATATGTAACCAAAAATACGGTTGTTGATTGCGAGGGTGGCGTAAAACAGTTTTATGGTTTACGGATCCATGATACGCACCCCAATCATCTGTTGACGGTTAAAGAAGCTTTTGCAGCCAGCAGTAATGTGGCATTTGCAAAACTTGCCGATCAGTTTTATCATGCACAGCCATCAAAATTTATTGCGCATTTACATAGCCTGCGGTTGGATACTTTAACTGGTATCGACATCACTGCAGCATCTGGAAAACCTTTGATTAAAAAGCCTGCCAACAGAAGTTGGGCCAACACCACCATTCCGTTTATGGCACATGGGTACGAAGAATTGGTAACGCCCTTAAATATGCTGATGGTGTACAATGCGGTAGCAAATAACGGCACCATGATGAGGCCATACCTGGTAAATGCAATAAAAGAATATGGTACAGAAATAAAAAAAATGGAGCCCACAATTGCAGTGGATAAAATTTGCAGCGATGAAACACTGGCCCAGTTAAAAGAATGTTTAAGGGCTGTGGTGGATAGTGAACATGGTACCGGGCATAAAATTTTGTTTGACAGTGCTTACGCAATTGCCGGTAAAACGGGGACTGCGGTTACCGCACTCAATAACAAAGGTTATAACAAGGGCAACAAAATTTACCAGGCATCTTTTATCGGTTACTTTCCTGCGGATGCACCAAAATATACCATGGCAGTGGTTATTCAAAACAGTACCGAATCCAAACTGGTGTATGGTGCAGATGTATCGGGTACCGTATTTAAAGAAATAAGCGACCGCATTTATGGCCGCTTTCTCAGCATTACAAAATCCGTTTCGCCTTCGGCAGATACGGTGTTGTACAATTATTACGGAATGAAAAATGAATGGGCTTCTATATTCGGCATGTTAAAAATGCCTTATACAGATTCTGCCAACGGAGGTTATTGGCGAAGTTCTTCTATACAAAATAATATGGCTGTTTTAAATAAGCCGGCATATGTATCAACACCATCAAATATTTTACCGGAGGTAGTGGGCATGGGTTTAAAAGATGCGGTGTACCTGATGGAAAACAAAGGTTTAAAAGTAACGGCAACAGGAAGGGGAAAAGTAATAAGCCAGTCTTTAGCCGCTGGCACGGCATTTAAAAAAGGGCAAACCATAACATTGTTTTTAAATTAATGCTTAAAGATATTTTATATAAAGTGGGCATCAGGTCTGTACAGGGTAGCACCAATACAGCCATAAAAGATGTGCAGACAGATTCCCGGAAAGTTAGTGCCGGCACCTGTTTTATAGCTGTAAAGGGCAGTAATTCAGATGGCCATAAGTTCATTGAAATAGCGGTAGAAAATGGTGCAGTTGCCATTGTTTGCGAAGGGTTTCCTGCAACAATTAACGAAGCTGTTACTTATGTGGAAGTGGAAAACAGTGCCATTGCCGCTGCATACATCAGCCATAATTTTTATGGCGCACCATCTTTAAAAATGAAACTGGTAGGCGTAACCGGCACCAACGGAAAAACAACGATAGCCACTTTGTTATGGAAATTGTTTACAGCATTGGGTTATAAATGTGGCCTCATCAGTACGGTGCAAAATCAAATTGGTGAAGAAATTATTCCATCCACACACACCACGCCTGATGCAGTTAATGTAAATGCCCTGCTTGATAAAATGGTAAAAAACGGTTGCACGTATGTCTTTATGGAATGCAGCAGCCACGCCATTCACCAACACCGCATAACCGCATTACAGTTTACCGGTGCATTGTTCAGCAACATCACCCACGACCATCTGGATTATCATAAAACGTTTGATGAATACATCAGGGTAAAAAAATCATGGTTTGATGGGTTGCCTGCCATAGCGTTTGCAATCAGTAATGCAGATGATAAAAGGGGTACGGTGATGTTGCAGAATACGCTTGCTAAAAAACATTATTATAGCCTTAAAACCATGGCTGATTTTAAAGGTAAAATTTTAGAGAACAGCCTTGTTGGCCTGCACATGCTCGTTAACGATAGTGAGGTTTATTTCAGGTTGATTGGTGAATTTAATGCGTACAACCTGCTGGCAGTATATGGTGCAGCAATTTGTTTGGGAGAAGAAAAAGCCATTACCCTGCAACTGCTAAGCAGCCTTGATGGTGCAGAAGGAAGGTTTGATTATATGGTAAGTAAAACAGAAAAAATAATAGGTATTGTTGATTACGCACATACGCCTGACGCCCTGCTGAATGTATTGGCAACAATAAAAAAATTGCGGCAGGGCAACGTGCATATCATAACAGTAGTGGGTTGTGGTGGCGACAGGGACAAAACAAAACGGCCCATAATGGCAGCAGCAGCATGCGAACACAGCGATAAGGTAATCTTTACATCAGATAACCCAAGAAGTGAAGACCCTGCAGAAATACTGAAAGAAATGGAAGCGGGGGTAAATGTGGTGGCAAGAAAAAAATACATTTCGATTGCAGACAGAAGGGAAGCCATTAAAACTGCCGTAAGCCTTGCAGTTAAAGAAGACATCATTTTGGTAGCAGGAAAAGGCCATGAGAAATACCAGGATATTAACGGAACAAAATATCCATTTGATGATAAGGAGATTTTAAAGGAGATGTTTGATTTGCTGGAGAAGTAGTTGATTAGATAATTAGCAAATTAGCAAATTTGGAAATTCAATAAATGAAAAATGCGTAATTCAAAGTAATGGTAAAAATCAGCCAATTCAAAAATTCAATAATCACAAAATGATTTATTATAACTAAATAATGAAAATTAAAAATTAGCATATTCCCTGATTAGCAGATTAGCACATTTGCTCATTAGTAAATTTTAAAATTTTCAAATTAGCAAAAAAATGCTGTATCATTTATTCAGGTGGTTAACAAAGGAAGGGATTAAATTTCCCGGCAGCGGGCTGCTGGACTTTATCACTTTTAGGGTACTGCTTGCTGTTGTGCTTAGTCTTGTTATAACAACGGTGTTTGGTAAAAAACTTATTCGTTACCTATTGCAAAAACAGCTTGGCGAAACCGTACGTGACCTTGGCCTTGCCGGTGAACAGCAAAAAAAAGGTACGCCAACTATGGGTGGCATTATCATCATACTGGCCATCTTAATACCTACATTGTTGCTGGCCAACCTTGATAAAGTGTACATCAGGCTGATGATTTTATGTACCGTTTGGTTAGGGGCCATCGGCTTTATAGATGATTATCTAAAAATAAAATCCAAGCGGGAAGCACAGGCAAAGGGCGCCGATTATAAAAAAAGCAACAGTGATGGTTTGGCAGGCCGGTTTAAAGTTTTTGGGCAAATCATGCTGGGCATAATAGTGGGTGCCACATTATATTTTAGCAAGAGCGTGGTGGTGCAAAGGGAAGTGTATAACCCCGATATCGCCTTCGTAAAAGATTCGCTTAATAAATCGGGGCAGCGGATGATAAGCGACTCTTTCACCATCGTAAAACTTGATGGTAAAGAACACCTTTTTGTAAAAGTAAAAACACCGATTGCAACAATTCCATTTGTAAAAACACATGAGTTTAATTATGCCAAGCTGTTGCCAAAAAGCCTGCAGGATTATACGTACATACTGTACATCATCATTGTAATATTTATGGTAACTGCAGTAAGTAACGGGGCAAATATAACCGATGGGTTAGATGGGCTTGCCACAGGTGTTAGTGCGGTTATTGGTATTGGGCTGGGCATTTTTGCATACGTTAGCGGCAACATAAAACTGGCCGAGTACCTCAACATTATGTACATACCAAACCTTGGTGAGCTATCGGTTTTTATCGCCTCTTTTGTGGGTGCCTGTATTGGGTTTTTATGGTACAACAGTTACCCGGCGCAGGTTTTCATGGGGGATACGGGCAGCCTTGCATTAGGTGGTATCATTGCTGCACTGGCCATTATTGTCCGCAAAGAATTATTAATCCCTTTCTTCTGTTTTATTTTTTTGGTAGAAAATTTAAGTGTGGTCATGCAGGTAAGCTGGTTTAAGTATACCCGGAAAAAGTACGGTGAAGGAAGAAGGATTTTCTTAATGAGCCCATTGCACCATCACTATCAAAAGCTCGGTTACCATGAAAGTAAAATAGCCGTTCGTTTTTGGATAGTAACCATTTTAAGTGTGGTGGTAGCCATCGGAACATTAAAGCTGAGATAAATTTTATATAGAAAAACCCACCTGGAATTAAGTAATTAATTCAATGTTTTTCACCTCCAATATCCGCACTATGAAGAACTGAATTTACTGGCCCGTTAAGTTCTATGCTGTTGAAAAACCACTTTTTTATTACCTGTTACAGCAGGTTAAAACGGCAGTAGGGTACTGTCGGGTTAACCAGGTGGCAATCCATCTTACTAAATTTTTAAAAAGGCCGGCGGCATTTTAACCCACATGGAAGGCAACATACAAACACGTACTAAAAAAATGGTAATACTTGGCGCTGGCGAAAGCGGTGTAGGTGCAGCCATGCTGGCCAAACAAAAAGGCTACGATGTGTTTGTAAGCGATGCCAGTCCGATTAAAGAAAACTACAAAATAATATTGCAGCAAAACAATATTGCGTTTGAAGAAAACCAGCATACAGAAACAAAAGTGCTTGCAGCAGATGAGGTAATGAAAAGCCCGGGCATACCAGAAAAAAATGACCTGGTAAAAAAGATAAGGCACAGGCAGATACCGGTTATCAGTGAAATAGAATTTGCCTACCGGTATAAAGGCGACAGCAAAATAATTGCCATCACCGGCAGCAATGGAAAAACAACCACCACGTCGCTCATTTATTATATGTGCCAGATGGGTGGCCTTGATTGTGCGCTGGTAGGTAACGTTGGGTTTTCCTTTGCCATGCAGGTGGCCAACGATCCCAAGCCATTGTATGTTGCTGAGATAAGTTCTTTTCAATTGGATGATATTAAAACCTTCAGGGCGGATATAGCGGTGCTTACAAATATTACCGAAGATCACCTGGACAGGTATGGATATGATGTTCAGAACTACATCAACAGTAAGTTCCGCATTGTAGAAAACCAGCAGCCCGGGGATGTTTTTATCTATTGCCTTGATGATGAAACGACCATTAAAAACATAACTAACTACACCATTAAATCAACCTTATACCCCATTACGATGAGTAAAGAACTGCCACAGGGCGCATACCTGGCCAATGCAAAAATACACCTGAAATGGAAAGGAGAAGAAATGCAGATGAGCATTAACGACTTTAAACTAAAAGGAAAACACAATCAATACAACAGTATGGCCGCAAGCCTCGCCGCAACAGCAGTGGATATTAGAAAGGAAAAAATAAGGGAAGCCCTGCAAACTTTTGAAAGCCTGGAACACCGCATGGAAACTGTGGCAACTATACGTGGAGTGGAGTTTATTAACGACAGTAAGGCAACCAATGTAAACAGTACATGGTTCGCACTTGAAAGTATGGAGAAGCCCGTGATACTTATTTTGGGCGGTGTGGATAAAGGAAATGATTACAGCACCCTTAAAGAAATGGTAACCGAAAAAGTGAAGGCAATTGTTTGTATGGGTACCGATAACCTTAAAATACATGAAGCGTTTGGCGACAACGTTGCATTGATGGTAAACACCACTTCGGCCGTGGAAGCCGTACAGGCAGCATTTCATTTTGCCAACAAAGGCGATGTTGTTTTGCTTAGCCCGGCATGTGCAAGTTTTGATTTATTTAAAAATTATGAAGACAGGGGAAAACAATTTAAACAGGCGGTAAAAAATTTGTAGGCAGCCTTATCAATTACCAGGATGTAAAATTTATTAAAGACTACAAATAAAAAGCTACACTAAAAATCAGATAATCCCCTTTCGTAAAAGGGCATAAAAAAATGGAAGGCAAGATCAACATAAAAGAATTTTTTACCCCCAACATTGGCAGCATGGGTGGCAATTTGGTTAGCAAAACCAAAGGCGACCGGGTTATTTGGGCAATCGTGGTAATCCTTACCCTGGTTAGTTTATTAGTGGTGTACAGCAGCACGGGTTCGCTTGCTTACAAATACAGTAAAAGCACAGAAAGCTTTTTGTTTAAACAATTTGCTTTTATCATACTGGGGGTAATCATTATCTATTTTGCACACAGGGTAAACTATACCATTTATTCAAGGATAGCCCTTATCCTGTTTTTAATTGCTATCCCATTACTCATATACACTTTCTTTTTTGGCACAAGGTTAAACGAAGGCAGCCGCTGGATAAAGCTGCCAGTAATCAACATGACCTTTCAAACATCTGACCTGGCAAAGCTTGCTTTATTTATGTACATGAGCCGCCAGTTAAGCCGCAAGCAAAACGTAATTAAAGATTTTAAAAAAGGGTTTCTGCCCATTATTATCCCGGTGGCAATTATCTGCATGCTCATTGCGCCTGCTAATTTATCCACCGCCATATTGGTGGCCGCAACAAGTTTGTTGCTGATGTTTATTGGCCGCATCAGCACTAAACATATTCTATTAACCATAGGCATTGCAGCAATACCTATTGCCATTTTAATGGCTGTTGCAATCAGGTATTATGATAAAGCAGAACATAAAACAAAAGACCTGCCGGCAATATTTTCAACAGGCCGTGTGCCCACGTGGATTGGGCGCATACAGACTTTTATATACAGCAGCAAAGAGGATGACAATGAGAAATCGTACCAGATAAACCAGGCAAAAATTGCTATCGCCAGTGGCGGATGGCTGGGTGTTGGGCCGGGCAACAGCAGTGCCAGAAACTTTCTGCCACACAGTTACAGTGATTTTATTTTCGCTATTATTTTAGAAGAATATGGTTTGCTCGGTGGCACGTTCATCGTTTTTATTTACCTGCTTTTTTTATACAGGTGCATCAGGCTTTACCGAAAGTGCCCTTTTGCATTCGGGGCTTTTCTGGCGCTGGCACTCAGTTTTACGCTGGTGATACAAGCCATTGCCAACATGGGCGTAAACGTAAATGTGTTTCCAAATACGGGGGTAACCCTTCCATTGATCAGTATGGGCGGCAGTAGTTTTTTGTTTACCTGTCTATCCATCGGTATCATTTTAAGTGTGGCAAGAAATGTAGAACAACTGGAAGGAAAGAGCATATTGGCAGCCGAGGTAAAAGCGCCAACATCATCACAAAAAGAAGAAGATGATGGACAAGTTTAAAAGCAATTTAAAAATCGCCGAAGGCGACAAGCAAAATTTGCCGGAGGCGAATATGAATAGCCATAGGCTTCAGCCCACGGAAGAAAAAAAAATTTTAAGGGTGGTTATTGCAGGCGGTGGAACAGGCGGACATATTTTTCCGGCCATAGCCATTGCCAATGCAATAAAAAAAATAAGTCCGGATACCGAAATATTATTTGTGGGTGCAAAAGGAAAAATGGAAATGGAAAAAGTGCCCATGGCAGGATACAGGATTGAGGGATTGGATATTGCTGGTTTCAACAGAAGTTCTTTGATTAAAAATATAGCATTGCCTTACAAACTGATTAAAAGTCTGATACAGGTAAGGCAGATATTTAAGCTGTTTAAACCCAATATGGTAATAGGTGTTGGCGGCTATTCAAGCTTTCCGGTGTTACGGTTTGCACAATCAAAACACATCAAAACTTTTATCCACGAAAGCAATTCTTTCGCAGGCAAAAGCAATATGCTGTTGGGAAAAAAAGCAACAGCGGTGTTCGTGGCAAGCGATGGTATGGAGCAGTTTTTTCCGGCAGCCAAAATTGTTGTTACCGGCAACCCTGTACGGGAAAGCATTGCACACAGCAGCATCAGCCGGGAAGAAGCCATTCGTTTTTTTGGTTTGGACCCAGAGAAGAAAACGGTGCTTGCGGTTGGTGGCAGCCTTGGCGCAAAAAGCATTAATGAAGCCCTGGCCTTACACCTTAACGAGTTTCAAAATAATGATGTCCAGTTAATTTGGCAAACCGGTAAACCTTTTGTTAGCAGGGCAAAGCAGATGTCACTTGAAAAAGCCAATATCTGGGTAAACGATTTTATTATGCAGATGGAATACGCTTATGCAGCAGCAGATGTGGTCATCAGCCGGAGCGGTGCAATGGCGGTTACAGAATTATGTGTGCAGAAAAAAGCTGCGTTGTTTGTGCCCTATCCTTTTGCGGCCGAAGACCATCAAACGGCGAATGCAAAAAACCTGGTAAATAAAAACGCCGCTATGATGATTAAAGACAATGAGGCAAAAGATACATTGGTGCCTGCAATAATTGCCTTGTTGCACAATGAGGGACAACAGGAGATGTTTAAAAAAAATATAGCAGGCCTGGCAATTAAAAATGCAGATGAAATGATAGCAAAGCAAATACTGGCTTCGGTATAAGGCAGGTATAAATAAAACAAATGAATAAGCATCCTGCAAAGCAGGTGTAAAGTAAATGAACGAATACAGCAACATATTACAGTCGTTAAAAGCAGCACCCATAAAGGATGGTGCAGCACCTGCCATTTATTTTTTAGGCATTGGCGGCATTGGTATGAGTGCACTTGCAAGGTATTTTAACAGCATTGGCATAAAGGTTAGCGGCTATGATAAAACCCCGACCGCATTAACGGACCAGTTGATTGCAGAGGGTATCCATATTCATTTTGAAGATACCATCGATCTGCTCGATGCTGCTGCGCAATTGGTGGTGTACACCCCTGCAGTTCCTAAAAACCACAATGGTTTAAATTTTTATTTGCAACATCATTATACCGTAGTTAAGCGAAGCGATGTGCTGCAGGCCATAACCGAACGCTCCTTTAATATTTGCATTGCGGGCACCCATGGCAAAACAACTACCAGCACAATGGTAGCCCACATCCTTACCCATAGCGGTTTTGGCTGTACTGCTTTTTTAGGTGGCATTGCGGTTAATTATGGAACCAACTTTTGGGGCAATGGCAATAATGTATGTGTGGTGGAAGCAGATGAGTACGACAGGAGCTTTCTGAAATTAAGCCCTGATATAGCAGTTATCAGCAGCATGGACCCCGACCATTTGGATATTTACGGCACTGCCGAAAATATGGAGCTTGCGTTTATCCATTTTTCTGAAAGGATAAAAAAGGGAGGGTTGCTGTTAAGTAAATATGGGCTAAAAAAATCAGCAGCATTAACAGGTAGCCATCATCTTACTTATCATCTTACTGATAAAAATGCATCGGTGCATGCTGAAAATATCAAGATGAAAAATGGCAGTTATTGTTTTGACATGGTGGTGGCAGATGCCCCCGTGCCGGGTGAAAAACAAGCCTGGGAATTAAAGGACATAACGCTGAATATGGGCGGTATGCACAACATTGAAAATGTGTTGGCTGCCATCACCATTGCACACCAGCTTAAAATTGAAGATGATAAAATTATTAAGGCAGTCGAAGCTTTTAAAGGGGTAAAGCGCCGGTTCGAATACATTTGTAAAGAAGACAAGTTGGTGTACATAGATGACTATGCACATCATCCTGAAGAATTAAGGGCTTTGATAACAGGGGCTAAAAAATTGTTTGGTAACAAGAAGTGTATCGTCATTTTTCAGCCACATCTTTTCAGCCGCACAAGGGACCTTGCTGTTGAATTTGCAGAAGTACTGGACCTTGCGGATGAAACTATTTTATTGCCCATCTATCCTGCAAGGGAGTTGCCGATTGAAGGTGTAAGCAGTAACAGCATAATGGAAAACATGCACAGCGAAAATAAAATGCTGTTAAGCAAAGAAGATATTTTAAAACATTTATCGCAGGAAAAAGAAGCCCATGTGGAAGAAGGTTTTGAAGGCACTTTAATTATTACAGCAGGTGCAGGCGATATCGATACGCTGGTGGCACCAATAAAAAGCATACTTGTAAAAACACTATAAACCTGATCATAAACAAAAAATAGGAAACACATACAAACTGTACTTTAAAAAAGGCAGTAACAAAAAGTGGCCATAAAAAAAACGATAGTAAAAAGGGTTTTCACCATGCTTTGGGTATTGGCAGGCATGGCAGGCATTGTGCTGCTGATTGCTGCAATAAAAAAGAAAGATGCCCAGCATTGCAGCGGTATCACTATTAACATTGAAGGTGCCGGTAATAATTTTTTTGTAGATAAAAAGGATGTTGTAAATACGCTGAAAGCTACACTTGGCGGTAACCCTGCCGGTATGCCCAGTAGTGCTTTTGATTTAAGGGACCTGGAAACAGAACTGGAAAAAGATGTTTGGGTTAAAAGTTCGCAGTTGTTTTTTGACAACAATAACCGGCTTACCATAAATGTGCTGGAGAGGGAACCTATAGCAAGGGTTTTCACCACAACAGGTACCACATTTTACCTGGATAGTTCACTGGCAATGCTGCCGCTGAGCGAAAAATTTTCGGCCAGGTTACCAGTTTTCACAAGCTTTCCATCCGATAAAATGGTATTGTCGCCTGCAGACAGTGGCTTGCTTAAAAGCATCTTACTACTGAGCATGGCCATTCAAAAAGATACCTTCAGAATGGCATTGATTGACCAGGTAGATATAACACCACAAAGGGGTTTTGAACTGGTACCAAAAATAGGCAGCAGCATTATTAAGTTTGGTGATACCACTAACATGGAAGAGAAGTTTTACAAGCTGCAGTTGTTTTACCGCAAGGTTATTATGCAGGTGGGGTTTAATAAATACAGTGAAATTAACCTGCAGTTTAATGGACAGCTTGTGGCAAAAAAGAAAGGTGCGGCCGATAAGAGTAGTGATAGCCTGCGCACCATTCAGATAATGCAGGCAATAGCCGAAAATGCAGAAAGGCAAACGAATGATTCCCTGCATACCATTGCGCAAGACAATGAAAATAACACTACCAATACAGATATTATACAGCAGTCAATACAAAGGGATGAGGAACAAAGGCAACCTTCGGAAAACGTAACAACGAAGCCATCTGCAGCAATACAAGTAACAACGCAGGCAGTAATAGTAGCCCGGCATGCTGCACCTTCTGCCCCCCAAAATAATAATGTGCCTGCTAAAAAGGTGGTGGTAAAACCAAAAGTTACAATGCCTAAAGCAGTAATGCCCATGCCAGTAAAGCCAGCAAATAAACCGCCGGTAAACGAATACTAAAAAAACACACACACAAACAAACATACAAACACACACACAACTATGAGCAACGAGCAACAAACAACAAATGATAAAGGGGCAGCCAACGGCAACCCGGTTATTGTTGGCCTGGATATAGGCACTACAAAAATAGCAGCTATAGCAGGCCGTAAAAATGAATATGGCAAACTGGAAATTTTGGGCTTTGGCCGTGCCAACAGTAATGGCGTACAACATGGCATGGTACTCAACATTGATCAAACAATCAAGGCCATTCAAACCGCATTGGAAAACTGTTATGCATCCAACCCTAACCTGTTGTTAAGCGAAGTATATGTTGGTATAGCAGGCCATCATATCAAGAGTTTGCAAACCCGTGGCGACATTGTTCGCCAGGCAACAGAAGAAGAAATACGCCAGGAAGAAATTGACCGCCTTATTGCAGACCAGTACCGTACATACATACCCGCCGGCGACCAGATTATTGATGTTATACCACAAGAATTTACGGTGGATAATTTTCAAAATATCCCTAACCCTATCGGGTACAGCGGTGTAAAAGTGGGTGCCAATTTTCACATCATCACCGGTGATAAAAATGCCATCCGCAACATTAACCGCAGTGTTGAAAAAGCCGGCCTTCGCACACAGGATTTGGTGTTGCAGCCATTGGCATCCGCAGCAGCGGTAATGTGCGACCAGGATTTAGAAGCTGGAGTGGCCATTGTAGATATTGGTGGCGGCACCACAGACCTTGCCGTTTTTTATGAAGGCATTTTAAAACATACCGCAGTAATACCTTTCGGCGGCGAAAATATTACCAATGATATAAAAAACGGTTTGGGTGTTTTAAAAACACAGGCCGAGCAAATGAAAGTGCAGTTTGGCAGTGCGCTAACAGATGAAGCCAAAGCAAATGCATTTATTACCATCCCCGGTTTGCGGGGCATGCAGCCAAAAGAAATCAGTGTAAAAAACCTTGCCGGGATTATACAGGCACGCATGAGCGAAATAATGGATTTTGTAACCTATCACCTTAAACAGGTTGGGTTGGATACCAAGTTGCTCAATGGAGGTATAATCCTTACTGGTGGGGGTTCTCAGCTAAGAAATTTAATTCAGCTTACCGAATATGTTACCGGCTTAAATGCACGTATTGGTTACCCTAACGAGCACCTTGCAGGCGGCCATATTGATGAACTGGCCAAGCCGATGTACAGCACCTGTATAGGTTTAATCCTGAAAGGGTACAATGATTATGAAAATAAAAATAAGCAGTTTGAAGATACCTTCCGTAAAGTTGAAGTGCCAAAAGTATTGCAGCAACTGCCGGTAGATGAAGTGTTGGATACGGTAAAAGAAGCAACGGAAGAAGAAGTTGTAACACCTGTGCAGGTAAAGCAGCGCAAGTCGTTAAAGGGATTTATGGATTCTTTTAAAATAGGATTGATAGACTTATTTAAAGAAGAAGAAGATTCAAAATTGTAACGGCTTTTTTGATTCAGAAAAAACAACAAAAAAAATTGGAGAAACAGCAGTATATCACCAACCCCATTTACAACAAAGCACCTGGTTTTTCTACCTTATTAATATTGAAAGATACGGGTACACAAATTTAAAAATGCCGCTGCTAAAAGAAGGGCAGCAGGTATTTAGGAGGAACAAATTATGATACATTTTGATTTGCCAAAAGAACAGTCGTCCATTATAAAAGTAATTGGCGTTGGCGGCGGCGGAAGCAATGCGGTAAACCACATGTTTTCGCAAAATATAGAAGGAGTAAACTTCATCATCTGCAATACAGATGCGCAGGCTATTGCGTTAAGTAAAGTGCCCAATAAAATACAGTTGGGGCCACACCTTACCCAGGGCCTTGGTGCAGGCGCTAACCCTGCTATTGGTAAACAGGCAACAGAAGAAAGCCTGGAAGAAATAAAACGCATCCTGGAAGTAAATACCAAGATGGCATTTATTACTGCCGGTATGGGGGGTGGTACCGGCACAGGCGGGGCACCTATCCTTGCAAAAATTTGTAAGGACCTTGGCATACTTACGGTAGGTATAGTTACCACGCCTTTTGCCTACGAAGGTAAAAACAGGCTTGCCCAGGCCGAGGCTGGCATAAGGCAGTTGAAAGACCATGTGGATACCCTGCTTGTTATCAGCAATGATAAATTGCGCCACCAGTTTGGTAACCTTAAAATGAAGGAAGCTTTTGCCAAAGCAGATAACGTATTGGCCACTGCAGCCAAGTGTATCACAGATGTTATCAACAGCACCGGCCAGATTAATGTTGACTTTGCAGATGTGTGCACCGTTATGCGGAATGGTGGGGTGGCTATCTTGGGAAGTGCTACTGCCTCCGGTGAAAACAGGGCACAGATGGCGATTGAAAATGCATTGAATTCGCCGTTGCTGAACGACAGTGAAATAAGGGGTGCAAAATGGATACTTATCAATATCAATTCGTGCGAAGGTGAAAATGAATTCACCATGGACGAAGTAGAAATTATTCAAAATTACCTGATGGCGCAGGCCGGCCCTGACAGCGATGTTATACTTGGTTTAGGTTATGATAATACATTGGGCAGCGAAATAAGTATCACTTTAATTGCCACAGGGTTCCAACATAAAGACCCTTTTGCAAAAACAATTAACCAGCCAAAAGAAGAAAAGAAAGACGCAAAGGTTTTACATACATTGGAACTTCCTGCGAAAGAAGTGGTTAAAATGCAGCAGCCAACATTGCAGTTTGCAAACATTATAACAGATGAAGTACCTGCTACAAAAGCAACTGAAAAAGAAGTGGTGAAAGCAGAAGAAAAATCGATGGTGCCAACCTTGTCGGAAGAGCTTCCTGTAGTTTTACCAGGTAAAAATACTGTGGAAAAAACACCGGAAGCACCGGTGTTTTTTGAGATATCTTCGGCATCAGATCAGGTTCCGGTAATAGAATTTGATATACCCGCTACTCCCGACCCTGTTGAGAAACCAGTTACCAGCAACATTCCAAAAACATTATTTGAATTAGATAAAAAAGAAGCTAGCACACCTGCTTCGTCAACAGGTGCATTTTTGGCCAAGCCTTCGAGAATATATGCCGAGGAGCAGCCAAAACAGGAATCCAACACTACCGAAGAGCTAACCTCATTGCAGAGTAAACCAAAGGAAGACGAGCCTGTGACAGAAATGCAATTGGTGGTTAAAGAATCCCAAAAAGCGGCGGAGGGGCAAAAGCCAATTGTACAACAAACTCAGCCAATCATGATGTCCAATGTTGAGGAGCAGGCAATGCCTGACGAAACAGAGGAACTACGGCGCCGGGCTATGGATCGAATTGCAAAACTGCGTAATTTGTCATTCAATATTAACGCAGCCGATCCGAACAACGAGTTTGAAACGGTGCCGGCCTACCTTCGCCGCAATATGGAACTGCACAATTCTATAGCCGACGTAGAAAGTTTTTACAGCAATTACACCGTTAAAAGCGATGAAAATAACCAGGCTGAAATAAGCACCATAAACACTTTTTTGGATGGTAAAAAACCAGACTAAAAATAACAGCCGTTTTTTTGCGTTATGTCTACGATGTTAAGTTAAAAATGTTTGTGCTTATAGTTTAGTTTGTAAAACCCCTTGCTGAAAAGCAGGGGGTTTGTGTTTGCGGAAAACAGTAAAATGGGTGCAATAAAAAATGTCCCTGTTGAGGGGACATTTTTAAAATTTCATTTGGAAGTGAAATTAAATTTTTTGTTCTGTGTGGTTTTTAAAATCCTTATTAAACATCGGTTAAGATGTGTGGTTTTCATAGTGGATTTAGTTTTCTTTGTAAGGGTTCTAGTTGGTTTTTTTCGGTTTATCGGATGTGTTTCTTTGGTGGTTGGTTTTTAGGATATTGCTTGTAAAATTGGTTTAATCATCAGGATCGGATGTTGGTTTTTTAGTCTTATTGAATGCCGGTTTTTTAAAGGGTTGGATTGGTGTTGGTTTCTCTTAGAAAATTGAATTTGGATATTTTTTAAAACTTAAACGCTTAGCTGCTTTGCTGATGTAAAAGTGCATCAAATATATTGGCGCTTTTTTATTTTTCGTTTAAGGGTGCATTAGTTTCGACGAACGGATGTAAACTTTCGATTTGGAGAAATATGGGCCTCGTTTAAATTATGAATGGCAACTAATTTTATACCCAATGGACAGTAACAACAATTGGATAATCTTTTTACCGGATAAGGCAGACAAAACATTATTTGTACAGCAACTGTTGCGAAAGCAGGCACTGCCAGCATTTCAATCTTTTAATCAGTTGGATGGGTTGCTTTTTTCACCATTGCTCATTAATGAAATAGTAGAGGAAGAAGAGCGGCACGATTGTATAGAAGTAGCCACAGCGGAGCACCGGATCTAAGGCATGACTGGTAAAACCACCTATTTGTACAGCAACAGTTGCGATCAACTCAGGCACCGCGGCATTTGCGGCATTTGCGTATTTATCTGGCGGCGAACAAAAAAAAGCTTTGCTGGCTTACTTGTTGGCAAGGCAACCTGGTTACATTATAGCAGATAATCCATTAGACAACCTAGATACTGCATCGCAGGTATCATTCACAATATTGCTGCAGCAATTGAGCAATACTATACCTGTTATACAGCTTGCCAACCGTTTTGCAGATTTCCTTCCTTTTATTGAAAATATTGCTGCTGTTGCTAATGATAATACAATGGTTTTTTACAATAGCATTGATGAATTTAAACAGCGGTACCATGCCCCTGCATTTATTTTTTCGGGCACTATACCTCCGGCAGACAGGACGTATCCTGCGTTTGATAACCCGCTGGTAAAGTTTACAAATGTTACTGTTCAATATGAGGGCAACACTATTGTACAAGCCATAAACTGGCAAATAAACAAAGGTGAATTTTGGCAACTTGCCGGCCCGAATGGGGTAGGCAAAACAACATTGCTAACGCTAATTACCGGCGACAACCCTAAAGCGTACGGTCAAAATATACTGTTGTTCGGCAGGCAAAAAGGAAGCGGTGAAAGCGTTTGGGGCATCAAACAAAAGATAGGGTATTTTACTTCTTCGGTTACCGACTTGTTCAGCAGTTTTTGCACGGTAGAGCAAATGGTTATTGCCGGCTTTTACGATTCTGTCGGCCTGTATGTAAAGCCTTCGGGCAGGCAAATAAAATTGGCGCAGCAATGGCTTTCCCTTACAGGTTTAATTACGCAAAAAAATGTACATTTTTATAAATTACCCTTAGGCAGGCAGCGCATGGTTATGGTTATAAGGGCTATGGTAAAACACCCGCCGCTATTAATTTTAGATGAACCAATGGCAGGCCTCGATGATAACAATGCGGCCATAATTACGGCACTGATCAATAAAATGGCCAATGAAAGTGAAACTGCAATCCTGTATGTTTCGCACCGGAAAGAGGCGGGGCTTTTTCCCCGTTTTATTTTTGAATTAACGCCGGGCAAAAGTGGCTCTACCGGAAATATTTTGTAAAAAACGAATGCAACCCAATTTTGAACGCATTGGAATTATGGGGAAATGCAACCGGTCTCTTCTCAAAATAAATCCTCCATTTTACAAATAAAACAAGGGCAATAAAACAGTTAACCGGATTTTTTTAACTGCTAACACATTTCAAATTACATTTGCAAAACGCAGCAAAAAAAAGGTGGTCCAATGCTGCCAACCATCTTACCAAAAATGAACATAAGTGTCTAAGCATGTAAACAAGGTAACAGTTTCGGGTTTGGTTGTTGCCTTAGGTATTATCTACGGGGATATCGGTACTTCTCCATTGTATGTATTCAACGCCATTATCAATAGTAAAGCAATAAGTGACCTTCTGATTATCGGGGGCCTGTCTTGCATTATCTGGACCTTAACCCTGCAGACTACTATCAAATATGTAATGCTCACTTTGCAAGCCGATAACAAAGGAGAGGGGGGTATTTTTTCATTGTACACATTGGTAAGAAGGCAAAAAAGATGGCTGGTAATCCCTGCTATGATTGGTGGTGCCGCCTTACTTGCGGATGGTATGATAACGCCGCCCATCTCGGTTACATCAGCTATTGAAGGCTTAAAGCAAATAGATTCTTTTAGGAATATTGAGCAGCACATTATCATTTACATTGTTCTTGCCATATTGCTTTTCCTGTTTTTTTTGCAGCAGTTTGGTACCGCTTCCATCGGTAAATTATTTGGGCCTATCATGATGCTTTGGTTCGGCATGCTTGCGGTGTTTGGGCTTATACACCTTACGGATGACTGGAATATTTTTAAAGCTTTTAATCCGTACTATGCCATCAAATTATTAACCCGTTACCCCAAAGGCTTCTGGATTTTAGGGGCGGTTTTTTTATGTACAACAGGTGCCGAGGCACTCTACAGCGATCTTGGCCATTGCGGCCGTTCCAACATACGGATATCATGGATTTTTGTTAAGAGTTGCCTTATCCTGAATTACCTTGGCCAGGGTGCATGGTTGCTTGCCAACCACAACGGAAAGGTGATTACAGATGTAATGATCAAGGGTGGCTTTAATCCTTTTTTTGGGGTAATGCCAGAGGAATTCAGGCTGATTGGTTTAATCATTGCAACACTTGCTGCCATTATCGCAAGCCAGGCACTTATAAGTGGTTCGTTTACATTAATTGCCGAAGCCATCCGTTTAAACTTATGGCCAAGGATGAAAATAAATTATCCGTCAGAAGCCAAGGGACAACTGTTTATTCCGGGTATTAACCTTTTACTGTTTGTGGGTTGCTGCGGCATTGTATTGTATTTTAAATCGGCAAGCGCCATGGAAGCGGCGTACGGTTTGGCCATTACTTTATGTATGCTGGCCACCACTATTTTATTCGCCAACTTTTTGATTTCAAGAAGGACAAACCGCTTTTTAATTTATCTTTTTCTGGCAGTTTATCTTTCCATTGAAACCAGTTTCCTTTTTGCCAACCTGGATAAATTTCCGCATGGCGGCTTTATTGCTTTGCTTGTAGGTGGTGGGCTTTTTGTAGTAATGTATGTTTGGTACAGGAGCCGTAAAATTAAAAACCGGTATGTTGAATTTGTGCGGATGGAAGAATATATTCCAAAGCTGGAGGAACTGAGTAACGATACTACCGTACCTAAATATGCCACCCATTTGGTGTATATGACGAGTGCCAACAACCCTAAGGAAATTGAACATAAAATCATTTATTCCATACTCAGCGGTAAACCGAAAAGGGCAGACATTTATTGGTTTGTGCACCTGGATACACTCGATGACCCGTACACCTGCGAATATGAAGTGGACCACATCATCCCCAATGACATTATACGGGTAGAATTCAGGCTGGGCTTCAGGATAGCCCCACGGGTGAACCTGATGTTTAAAAAAGTGGTGGAAGATTTAGTGGCCAATAAAGAGGTTAATGTTACCAGCCGTTACGAAAGCCAGCAAAGAAATAATGTAGTGGGCGATTTTCAATTTGTGGTGATGGAAAAATTTTTATCGCAGGATAACGAACTTCCTTTTATGGAACGCATTATTATGCACCTTTACTTTTGGATAAAAGAAATTTCGCTAAGCGAAGAAAAAGGTTTTGGGCTGCAGCAAAGTAATGTTTCGGTAGAAAAATATCCCCTGGTGGTTGCGCCTACAAGCAAGTTCAAATTAAAGCGTATTTACACTGATGAGGATGAAGAGTAGAGGGTAGCACTGATCACACACTATAACTTAGCCTGTATAGCATGATGAAAAGTATAACTGTTAACGGCCTTGCAGCATTGATGGAAAGCAACGAAGCTTTTCAATTGGTTGATGTGAGGGAAGGCAGTGAGCATAAAGTATTTAATATAGGCGGCACATTAATTCCCCTGGGTGATATCATTAAAAACATGGAAGCCATCGATAAGCAATTACCCGTAATTTTTTATTGCCGCATGGGCATCCGCAGCCAGATTGCCATCCAGCGGTTGCAGGAAAAAATGCCCTTCAATAACCTCTTTAACTTAACCGGTGGTATGGAAGCCTGGAAAAAAGAATTCGGCGATGGACAGCCCTAAACTGTATTAACTTTTAAGGCTTGCTACACTGGTTTCTCTGTTAACGTGGTTGTTTTTTTGCCAACCATCAGCTCATAATTACCACCTATTTTTAACGCATAGTTTTCCTTGCCATGGCTCACCGGAAAATCAAAGCAAACCGGGAAATCAAAATCTTTAACAACGTCATTAATGGCTTCATAAATCGACTTGCCAAATGGCCTGTCCGTATCTTTCATATCAGTAAACCCGCCAATAATTAAACCGGCCAGTTTATCAAATTTGCCACTCCTTTTTAATTGGTACATCATCCTGTCGATACCATAAATGTATTCTCCGATATCTTCAATAAAAAGGATTTTATTTTTTGTATCAATGTCGGATGGGGTGCCTGTAATGTGCGCAAGCAACGATAAATTACCGCCTGTTAGTTCACCATTTGCGGCACCATATTTATTAAAGGCATGCGGGGCACATTGATACTTATTAAGTTTGCCCAGCAGCATTTTTTTTAAAGAACCAATGTATTCGTTAGCGGCCTCCCCATCATTAAATGCTGCAGCCATTGGGGCATGTATGCCTGCTGTTTTACACCTGTTGTAAATATGGCTGTGCAGTATGGTAATATCGCTAAAACCAATAATCCATTTTGGGTTTTTTCTGAACTTTTTAAAATCAAGCTGGTCAATTATCCGGCCCATGCCGTAACCACCCCTGCCACACAAAATGGCATTAATGGTATTGTCGTCCATCATCGCCTGCAGTTCGTTCAGCCTTTCTTCATCCGTTCCGGAAAAATAAGTGGTTGAAGTGCTGCCAAGCGTTTTGCCCACCATCACATCAAAGCCCCATTGCTGCAATGTTTCAATGCAGGTAGTTGCTTTTTCTTTGGCCATATAACCGGCAGGGCAGGTAAACCCTATCGTATCACCCTTTTTAAGATAAGGAGGAAATTGTATCATAGTATTTCAGTTAAGGTGCAATCTTGTAAACGTATATCCATCCTGTGCCTTACGCCACATTTTAATGCCATATTATTTTTTTGATGTCCCACCGGAAAATCGAAACAAACCGGGTAAGTAAAACCTTTCGTTTTTTCAATAACGATTTCTTCCAAAGTTTTTCCAAAATCTTCCCCTTCATCATCTTTCTTTATTTTAAAACCACCTATCACCAGTCCCGATAATGATTGTAATTTTCCGGTGCGTTTAAGGTTCCAAAACATACGGTCAATGCTGTACAGGTACTCACCGGTATCTTCCACAAATAGTATTTTATTTTTTGTTGCAAGGTCGCTTTTGCTGCAGGCAAGTGTTTCAATAGTTTTTAAATTGCCGCCAACCAGCACACCACTTGCAGTGCCTGCTTTGTTTTTTTGGTTAGATGAAAAAGCGTACTGCATTTTTTCACCGGTTAAACATTTACGGATGCTTTCTATGCTGTCCCTTTGCACCTGCTCCGCAAGCGCCCAATCATCCGGAAAGCTGTTGCACATTTTAGAGTGAATGGATGCAATGCCATAGTTGTAATTTAAATGGCTGTGAAAAACGGTGATGTCACTAAAGCCAATAATCCATTTGGGGTGCAACACAAATTGTTTAAAATCCAAATCGTCGATAATCCTCACTGCACCATAACCACCCCTTGCGCAAAGGATGGCCTTGATATTTTTATCATCCAGCATTTGCTGAAAATCATTTAGCCTTTCGGCATCGGTACCGCCATAGGTAAAGTCTTTTTTGCCAACGGCTTTGCCAACAGTTACTTTAAAACCCCACTCAGTTAATTTCTTTATGGCAGGTACTATTTCTTCGGGTGTTATAAAGCCTGCAGGGCAGGTTATGCCAATGGTATCGCCGGGCTTCAGGTACGCAGGGGTTTTAACAGGGGCTTCCGGTCCATTAAAATATCGTTTGGGCACCACCGAAAAACCAATGCCCGATGAAAGAACGGACGAGAGAAAATCTTTGCGTTTCATAACACCCAATTTACTCAAATTTCGGTATTGGCAATTGATTAGGTATTTTTGCGGCTCATTTTTTATAGCTGTCGTTGGCTTGGCCAAACGAATAAATCAGGGAAAGAAGCACCGGCTGTTTATCAAAAGGTTAAAGGCATATTATGACGGATCCAAAACGATATTTAATTACATCAGCTTTGCCATACGCCAACGGGCCAAAGCATATCGGCCATTTGGCAGGCGCATATTTGCCAGCGGATATTTATGTACGTTATTTAAGGGCACAAAAAAAAGATGTGGTGTATGTATGTGGCAGTGATGAACATGGTGCTGCTATTACCATACAGGCCATGAAAGAAAAAACAACCCCCAGGGAAATTGTTGATAAATACCATGCGATGCTTAAAAGCAATATGGCCGATCTTGGCATTTCCTTCGATATTTATCACCGCACCACAGCAGCCATTCACCATGAAACTGCCCAGGAATTTTTTACGGTTTTAAATGATAACGGCGATTTAGAGGTTAAAGAAACAGATCAGTTTTTTGATACAGAAGCCGATACGTTTTTGGCAGACAGGTACATACAAGGCACCTGCCCGGTATGTGGTAATGCAAAAGCTTTTGGCGACCAGTGTGAAAACTGTGGCACTTCCTTAAGCCCGGATGAACTCATTAACCCAAGAAGTACATTAAGCGGAAATGCACCCATAAAGAAACCCACAAGACATTGGTTTTTGCCCTTAAACAGGCATGAAGATTTTTTGCGGGAGTGGATTTTAAATGACCATAAAGATGACTGGAAGGCTAATGTACTTGGCCAGTGCAAAAGCTGGCTGGATGCTGGCTTGCAGCCCAGGGCAGTAACAAGGGATTTGGATTGGGGCATAAAAATTCCCACCCCCCCCGCCCTCCAAGGAGGGCTTAATAAAGTGCTCTATGTTTGGTTTGATGCACCCATTGGATACATAAGTGCCACCAAACAATGGGCACTCGATAATGGTAAAGACTGGAAGCCCTACTGGTATAACAGCGATACCAAACTGGTGCATTTTATTGGTAAGGATAACATCGTTTTTCACTGCATTATTTTTCCCGTAATGCTTAAGCTGCATGGTAATATTTTGCCAGACAATGTGCCCAGCAACGAATTTATGAACCTGGAAGGCGATAAGATGAGCACCAGCAGGGGATGGAGTATTGAGATGGACGACTACATCAACGATTTTGTAAAAAAGGAAAATGGCGGCAACCAGATGGTGGATGTTTTGCGCTATTACCTTACTGCCATCGCACCTGAAAATAAGGATAGTGAGTTTACCTGGAAGGGATTTCAGGATGCAGTAAAAGGGGAACTTGTTGATGTGTTTGGCAACTTTGTAAACAGGGCTTTTGTGTTGATGCATAAATTATGCAATGGCAAAGTACCCCCATTACATGCGGGGCTTTTAGATGATGCTGATAAAAACCTGCTCTTGGAAATAGAAGGTGCAAAAGACAGGATACAGCAATTGATAGAAGGGTACAAATTCAGGGATGCCCAATATGAAGTAATTGACCTGGCCCGGAAAGGAAATAAATACATGCAGGACAAGCAGCCATGGATTGTGGCCAGGCAACTTGCCACTGATACTGATGCCCAAAAAAGCATTGACAACTGTTTGCACATATGCCTGCAGTTAACGGCCAACCTGGCAATTTTCATCAACCCGTTTTTGCCTTTTGCCGCACAAAAAATGTGTTACATGATGAAGGTGGTGGATAAGATGCTGGATTGGGAAAATGCAGGAAAAACTAAACTGCTCAGCGTGGGCTATTCTTTGCGGGAACCACAATTGCTGTTTCGTAAAATTGAAGATGCAGAAGTTGCAGCACAGGTGGAAAAACTAAAAATAAAAAGCGAAAAAATAAAAATGGAAGCAGAAAAAAATATTTCGGGCAGTGCTGATGATGCTGCAAAAGAAGCTGTGGCAGCAGTCAAGCCATCAATTGTTTTTGATGACTTTGCCAAAATTGACCTTAGGGTAGGCACTATCTTATCGGCCGAAAAAGTTGAAAAAGCAGACAAGCTTTTAAAATTGAATATTGATATGGGTTTTGAAAAGCGTATAGTCGTTAGTGGTATAGCCTTACATTTTAGCCCTGAAGAAATTGTTGGCAAACAAGTAGTGGTGGTGGCAAACCTTGCACCCCGTAAAATGCGGGGCATAGAAAGCAATGGAATGATATTGATGGCAGAAGATGCCAGTGGTAAATTGCATTTTGTTTTACCCGGCAGTGTTATTGATAATGGCAGTGGTGTTAGTTAATTAAATGTTGTTTGCTGAGGGGAAAGTGATTGGGTTACCAAACCTTTTAAAAGGCTTCCTGTTTTATAATGCCGGTTTAGATGAGGCATAAGTTCCACAGCCAAACTATAAGCCTGGTTTTCCTCTTCATTCTAAGGGTAAATTATTTTTGGTAGCTAATTTGTCTGTAACCCGTAAATAAAATTTTTACAATGAACAGAAAAATAATATTTCTTTTTGCAGCAGTTTCAATTACTGCTGTTTCTTTTTCTCAAAAAGCGGACACCACTTTAATACCCTACAGGCTGGGCAATAAATGGGGTTTTGCCAATGCAGAAAAAAAGATAATTATTAAGCCCGTATACGATGATGCTGAATGGTTTTCGCAGGGTTTTGCAGTAGTAAAAAAAGGGAACAGGTTTGGTTATATCAATCCCGCAGGTAAAATAGTTATTCCCATACAATATACAGTAGCAAAGCCTTTCAGGTTTGGTTATGTTGATGATGAGAAAAAGCAAAAGAGCGATACAATACTTTTTGCAGGGGCATCTTTAAAGGCAGATGGTTATGAAATTTGTATCAACACTAAAGGGATGCGCCTTGCCAAATGCCCTGCCATAAATGAAAACTCAGATGCTTCGTCCAATACAGAAATTGTTGGCCGGGAAAAAACATACAGTCTTAACAGCAGCAGTAAATTGTTTGATAAAATTATAGACGATTATAAAATTACCGGTGACAGTAACACTTATTTTATCGGCCGTAAAGATTCCATGTATGGCGTTTTCAACAATAAGTTTGAGACGGTAATACCATTTGTATACACTGCCCTTTCCAGGTTTACATCTAATAACACCACTTATTTGCAGGCGCAAAAAAACAGTGCTGCATCCATTTTAAAAGGTAACGGAACTATACTGGTGCCTGCAGAAAACCACCTGCTGCAAAATGTGCAGTTGCCCGATAAAACCCATGCCTTTATAGTTGATGAAAACGGAAAGGCAGGCGTAAAAAATACAACAGGTACTTATCTTATTCAACCATCTTACAAAGAAATAACCTACGATGAAAACGGTGGGTTTGTTGTTACAGACAACAGCGGCAATAAAGGTTTTTATTTTTCGGATAACCTTACAGTAGCCCCAAAATACAAAACGGTAAAGCTTGCTGCAAAAGGCAGCAGGTATTTAATGGTAACTACGGCCGAAGATAAAAAAGGCTATGTTGGCGAAAACGGCGACGAGTTTTTTGCTAATTAAATTCAATACAACGTATTAAAAAAGCAGGCACCAAAAGGCCTGCTTTTATTTTTTATGAAGCTTTAATAATTTGTCTTATTTTCGATTTATAAAAATAGTTGTTTAGCTAACTAATTTGCCAGAAACTTCCCTTTTAAAGAAAATTGTATGAAAAGGATAATCAAAAAAATTGCTGTTTTAGGTAGTGGTGTAATGGGCAGCCGTATTGCCTGCCACTTTGCTGGTATTGGGTTACAGGTTTTATTGCTTGATATAGCACCTAAAGAATTAAATGAGATCGAGAAAACAAAAAACCTTTCGCTGGAACTGCCTGCTGTAAAAAACAGGATCGTAAATGAAGCCCTTGCAGCGGCTATAAAAGCTAACCCATCCCCGGTGTATACCAAAGATGTTATAAAGCAAATTAAGACCGGCAACTTCACAGACAATATGAAAGATATTGCGGCCTTCGATTGGATTATTGAAGTGGTGGTGGAGCGGCTCGACATCAAACAAGTTATTTTTACAGAAGTTGAAAAGTACCGCCGGCCGGGAACTTTAATTACTTCCAATACTTCGGGCATTCCCATCCACATGATGGCAGAAGGCAGGACGGAAGATTTTAAAATGCATTTTTGCGGCACCCACTTTTTTAACCCTCCCCGTTATTTGCGCCTGCTCGAAATTATACCAACCCCGTTTACAAGCCCGGAAGTAATTGATTTTTTAATGGATTACGGCAGCCTGCAATTGGGCAAAACCACCGTGTTGTGTAAAGATACCCCTGCCTTTATAGCCAACCGCATTGGGGTGTTTGGCATAATGGCAATTATGAATGCTATGGAAAAACTCCAGCTAAGCATTGATGATGTGGAGGCATTAACAGGCCCTGTTATTGGCAGGCCAAAGTCGGCAACATTTCGTACTGCAGATGTTGTGGGTATTGATACGCTGGTAAAAGTAGCCAAAGGTGTTTACGAAAACTGTCTGGCGGATGAAGCGAAAGAACAATTTGTAATTCCTGCATGGCTCGATAAAATGGTGGAAAATAAATGGCTTGGTGATAAAACCGGCCAGGGATTTTTTAAAAAGACTAAGGCTGCTACGGGGGAGTCGGAAATACTTACGCTTAACCTGCAAACATTGGAATATGGCGCAAGAAAAAAGCCAAAATTTGCAACGCTGGAAACAGCAAAACCAATAGACGATCTTAAAGCAAGGATAAAGGTACTATGCGCTGGTACAGACAAGGCAGGTGAATTTTACCGCATGTTCCACTATAATTTATTTGCTTACATCAGCCACCGCATACCAGAAATAAGTGATGAGCTGTACCGCATTGATGACGGTATGATGGCTGGTTTCGGATGGGAGATCGGGGCTTTTGAAAGCTGGGATGTGTTGGGTATTGCTAAAACAACAGAAGCCATGAAAAGTGCAGGCTTTACCGTTGCCCCATGGGTAGAAGATATGCTGGCAGCGGGTTTCACAAGTTTTTATACCGTAGAAAATGGAAAGCGTTTGTATTACGATATTGCCACCAAAAGCTACAAGGCAATAGCCGGGGAAGATGCTTTTATTGTGATGAAGAATTTTAATAATAGCACCATTTGGAAAAATAGCGTATGCCGCACTTATCATTTGGGAGATGATGTTTTGGGTTTGGAA
This sequence comes from Ferruginibacter sp., assembly GCA_965249755.1. Lineage (GTDB taxonomy): Bacteria > Bacteroidota > Bacteroidia > Chitinophagales > Chitinophagaceae > Ferruginibacter. Next base: position 2,673,946 of record CBDFMT010000004.1, on the reverse strand, counting down.
TGGTACACCAAAATGGGCAGCATTGGCGGCGAGGTGCTGGAAGGCATACAAAAATCAATAAGCCTTGCAGAAGAAAAATTTAAAGGATTGGTGATTGCCAATGATGGGCCTAATTTTAGTGCAGGTGCCAATGTGGGAATGATTTTTATGCTGGCCATTGAGCAGGATTATGATGAAATTGATATGGCGATAAGGATGTTTCAAAACACGATGATGAGGGTGCGTTACTCAGGTATACCTGTTGTGCTGGCACCGCATGGATTGGCTTTGGGCGGTGGCTGCGAAATTTGTTTGCATGCCGATAAAGTTATAGCTGCGGCAGAAACATACACAGGTTTGGTTGAAGCAGGTATCGGCGTTATACCCGGTGGTGGCGGCACAAAGGAATTTATTTTAAGGGCTGCCGATGAAACGCATGAAGGGGAGGTGGATACCCTTACTTTACAAAATCGTTTTTTAACCATTGCCACAGCCAAAGTAGCCACGTCTGCAGCGGAAGCTTACGATATGGGTATTTATAGAAAAGGCCGGGATATGATAAGCATTAACCAGGGCAGAAGGATTGCAGAAGCTAAACAGGCAGTCACCGGTTTGTACAATGATGGCTACATAATGCCGGTGCAGCGAAGCGATATAAAAGTATTGGGCCGCTCTGCTTTAGGCACCATGCTGGCGGGCATTAACGGTATGTTTAAAGGAAATTATGCAACACCGCATGATGTAACCGTAGCTAAAAAATTAGCGTACGTAATGTGTGGCGGCGATTTAAGCGAACCTGCTTTTGTTACCGAACAATACCTTCTCGATCTTGAAAGGGAAGCATTTTTAAGTCTTACCGGCGAGAAGAAAACGTTGGAAAGGATACAAAGTGTGTTAAAAACAGGAAAGCCTTTAAGAAACTAAACTGGAAATAACTATCTGCCCCGGGGGCTTTTACACACCCTTTTTTTTATACTTCTTTTTAAAATAAAAATAAAAAGGGATGCCTGCTGAAACCAGTAACAGGCCAAATGCTGAGCTTATAAAATGTGTTTTGCCTGTTACGTAATTATGGATATCTGCATACAGGGTAAGCACAAAATAAAACCCTGTAAAAAGTACAAATACAATGGGTGTAAAAGGGTAGCCCCAAACTTTATAGGGCCTTTCAGCCCAAGGCATTTTTCTTCTTAAGATGAAAACACCTGCTGCCCCAAATCCATAAAATATCCAGGTTATAAAAACAAACAAATCCGTAAGCATATCAAAAGAGCCCGTAACAACAAACAGGCAAGCCCATGTACATTGCAGCCATATTGAATTTGCAGGGGTTTTATGTATGGGATGTACGTTGCCAATTGCTTTAAAAAAAACGCCTTCTTCGGCCATGGCAAATGTTACCCTTGCACAAGCCAGTATGTTTCCGTTGGCAGCGCCAAAAGTTGAAATTAAAACCAGTAATGCAATAAAACCTGCACCGGTATTGCCTGATATGGGTTGTAATGCATCTGTTGCCACCAAAGGGCTTTGTGCCATTTTATCTACCGGTAAAATATACAGGTATGCCTGGGTGGTTAAAATGTACAATACTATACAAATGGTAAGGCCTGCAATTAAACCCTTTGGAATATTCTTTTTTGGGTTACTTACTTCCCCGGCCACAAAGCCAATATTGTTCCACCCATCGTAAGCCGCAAAGGCACCAGAAAGTGCAGCGGTAATGCCGGCAATAATACCCCAGCCTTTAAGATTGGTATGGGCAGATGTTTGTATAAAATGATGTACAGATCCTTTGCCCGAAAAAAAGATAAGCAGTACCATTAACAGGATGGCCGCCACCTTAACGAATGAAAAAATTACCTGCACGGTGCCACTGCCTTTTACGCTGCGTGCATTCACCCACGTTAGCAGGGTGATCATTAAAATGCTTAGCGCCTTTACACCAAAATTATCCAGCGGCAACAGTTCGCCAATAAAGGGCACTGTTATATGCCACGACTGTTCAATTTCTTTTGAGAAGCTGGGCAACGTAAAAAAATATTCAGTATACCCCGAAAAAATATAAGCAATTGCAGCAATGCTTGCAGTATTGATAACAGCAAAAGAAGCCCAACCATACAGGTAAGCAAAAAAGTTACCGTACATCTTTTTAAAAAAAACATACTGGCCGCCTGTAACCGGCATCATTGCACCTATTTCAGCATTAATGGCTGCACCTGCCATAGATATTATACCAGCAAAAACCCATACAAACAAAAGCAATAATGGTGAGCCTAACTGCCCCGCCATAACTGCCGGTTTCATAAATATGTTTGAGCCTATTACACTACCTGCAACAATAGATATGGTAGCCCACAAACCTATTTTTCTGCCAAGTGTATTTGGTTGCTGCATATTGTTGTGCTGTGTTATCTCATTGTTTTAAAAGAAGGGGGTGTGTTTAAGTTACATGTTGTAAACTTTCTGCCAGCAACCGGTGAAAGTGGTGGGTGCCCTGCTCCCGGGTAACGGAATACCTGCCATGCGTATAAAACCTGGATGCAATACCTTTTTGTACCTGCTGTACAATTTCTTCATCTTCCAGTTCCACTTTATCGAGATTGCTCCCTGCACCTTTATCATACTTTTCTTCTTTCCACATAAAAGTTAAATAACTGATAGTGGTTTTATTAACGCCCTGTGGCTTTACGATGTTAACGGACAGGCCCCATGGATAAAAATTAAACATCATGTTGGGGTATACCCAAAAATAATAAGCGGCCACATTTGTGCCATAATCAATGGATGAGGCCGGCTGCTCAAAACACTCACTGGCATCTTTACTAACACCCAATTGAAGGCTTGATTTTGCGTATAGTTCCGTGGTGTAATCACCAAAACTTAACGCCGCATTTAAACTGGCATGTACAAACGGTATGTGAAAACCTTCAAGATAATTTTCGCAGTATAATGCCCAGTTGGCATCAACAGTAAAAGTTTTATCCATGTCTGGCCTGTAAGTAAATTCATTCAGGGGCAGCCAATGTAAACGTTTCATCATCTCGTTAAAATAAAGTGCAGGCACCTCTTTTTGATTAAGGCTTGTAAACAGCAAATTGCCCCAATTAAACAAAGGCAGGCTTGGTAAATTTTCTTTTTCGCATGGAAAATTGTCTACTTCTTTAAACTCTGGCATAGATATAAACCGGCCGGATAATTCAAACAGCCTTCCATGATAGCGGCACCTTAAATGGTTTGTTTTACTGCTGGCATTGTAACATACCAGGTTGCCACGGTGGGTACAAACATTCGACAGGCAATGGAGCTTTTCTTCTGCATCTTTTGTAAGCAGCAACGGCTCGTTCAGGTATCCATCCAATAAAGTAAAAGGTAAAACGTCGCCATTAAATTTTACCATGTCGCTGGTGCCGATAAAATGCCAGGATGGTGCAAATATTTTTTCTTTAGCAATTTCAAAAAGTAATGCGCTTGTGTAAATTTCGGTAGATATCGTTTTCGCTTTTGCGATGTTGGGGTCAACAAAAAGGGGTAGCATAAAAATTAGTTTTCCGAATGTATAAATATTATTTCACCCATTTTAAAATAAAGGGCCTTGTATAATTGAAGGGCGCTTCAATATGGGCAGGTACCTATCTTAATAAATATTACTTTTAGTATTGGCGGTGCAGTTTACATGGCGTGCCGTAAAAAACATTTATGATATGGGAGAAGTGGAAATACAAAATGGGAACAGGCAACTGATTGTGCATTCAACCTTATTTTTTTATGGCGGTGCTGCCACAGATGCACTGAGTGTTATTATAGCAGAAGATATTGCCAACCACTGGAATGCAGCAAGGGGAAGGATTTCAATAAAAGGGGCTACTTACGCCGTTAAGTTTACCATTGAAGGAATATGGGCCAAGGCATTGGGACCTGATATGGTTTTTGAAAACACAAATCCACGAAATAATTATTTCAGGATAGAAGAGTTTGCAGAAAGTAATATTTCTTTTGTTGACGGTGTGGGGAGTAACACCGGCTATTTTAAATTGGATAACCTGCTGAATAATTCCACCACGGCAGCGCATGAGTATGGGCACACCATAGGTTTGCACCATCCATATGAGCTTGACATCCGTGGGCAGGGCATACCAGGTATTATGTACCCCCGTGGCACAATTGTGGATGCAGCCCACCAATACAGCCCTATAGCAAAGCCCCTGGGACCCGGCGGAACAATGAACCCTTTTAACAGACAGGTATTGCAAAATGATATCGACAACCTGCACTTGCCTGACCTTGTATACAACCGCTATGGGTTTGCCGTGCTGGGTAATTTTACCAATGTGTGGCACCAGCAACATCTTGCCTAAGCACCGCTTATCATTTAAGGCAGAAAGCACAATTATAAAATCACTTATCTTCAAACCCTAATCAAAAATTATGTATGCCAATTCTTTCTGTTGAAAACCTGCGCAAAAATTACGGGGCGGTAAAAGCATTAAAGGGTGTAAGCTTTAGTGTTCCCAAAGGTTCGGTATTTGGAATATTAGGGCCTAACGGAAGCGGTAAAACGACGATGCTGGGTATAATAATGGATATACTAAAACCCACAAGTGGCACCTACACATTATTCGATCAGGTACCGGATGGTACCTTAAGAAGTAAGATTGGTACTTTTTTAGAAACACCCAATTTTTACCATTATCTCTCTGCACAAAAAAACCTTGAAATTGCTGCTGCTATAAAAGAACGGGGGCAGGATGATATACCCAGGGTGCTGGACCTTGTAAACCTTACCCAAAGGAAAGACTCCCGTTTCAGTACATACTCACTGGGTATGAAACAGCGGCTGGCTATAGCTTCCTGCCTGTTGGGCAACCCCGAAGTATTGATACTAGATGAGCCTACCAATGGATTAGACCCGGTAGGTATTGCCGAAATAAGGGAGCTGATTAAACAACTTCACCATCAGGGCAAAACAATAATTATGGCCAGCCATTTACTGGATGAAGTAGAAAAAGTTTGTACCCATGTGGCTATTTTAAAAAAGGGCGACCTGGTGGCAACAGGAGATGTGAATGAGATATTGGCCAATGAAGATATTGTTGAATTAGCTGCCGCAGACATAACGCTGTTGAAAAATGTTTTACAAGAATGGCAGGGCTACAGCAAAATTACAGCGCAGGAAAATTTTGTGCAACTATTCTATCCTATCGGCACCAGTAACTTGGAAAACATCAACAGGTATTGCTATAACAACGGCGTTGTGCTCAACCACCTGCAATTGAAAAAGAAAAGCCTCGAATCTAAATTTTTTGAACTTACCAATTAATCTTTTTTATGATGTTGAAATTATTAAAAATAGAATGGCTGAAAATTAAAGGGTATAATGCCTTTATTGTGATGAGCAGTTTTTTTGCATTAGGTGTATTCGCCATTAACTATATTATTTACACCGTTAATAAAAACATGTTTAGCGAAACAAGTGCGGCTAAAATGCTGACACCTTTTTCGCCCTATAATTTTGATAAAACATGGCAAACTACAAGCTATGCCACCGGGTGGATATTGTTATTACCGGCATTGCTGATTATATTGCTGATAACAAATGAATTTACTTACCGCACCCACCGGCAAAATATCATAGATGGCTGGGCCCGTAAACAATTTTTAGAAGTTAAAGTGGCCATGGCGTTAATTGCAGCCTTACTCTCAACCTTGCTGGTAATTATTGTTGCACTGCTGTTTGGTTTTAGCTCAGGCACTTCGTTTTCAATGGAAGGGTTTTCGCATGTTGGCTTTTTCTTTTTAAAGGCACTTACCTATAATATGGTTGCAGTGCTGATAAGTATGCTGGTGCGCCGCACAGGCTTTGCCATTGGCATCTTTTTCATTTACATGGGGCTGGAAAATTTTATATCCCAGTTGCTGGATGTTTGGAGCCTTAAGCTTAGAAGGGACAATAATATAGACCTTGGCAGCCTCGGCGATTACCTGCCAATGAACGCAGCAGACGGCCTTCTTACTTTTCCTGACAACCCATTGAAAGGCCTTGCCAAAGGCGTTATGCCAACAGATTATACTTACGTGGTAATGGCGTTAAGTGTGGTGTACCTGGCAGTATTTTTTTTATGGAGCAATAACCGTATGTTGAAAACTGATTTGTAAAGAGGCATTATTCTCTATCCGTTTTTTTGTAAAGTTGCTGCAATGCCTGGGCTAACGTTGGATATAAAAAAACAAAGCCGGTTTCTTTTATTTTGGCACAACTTACGGTGGCGCTTTTTAATACTTCTATACTCCTGTCGCCTAACATTATTTTTAAAACAAATGATGGCACATGCATGGGAATAAAAAATTTTCCTTTAATTTTTCTTGCCAGCTCAAGGGTAAGTGTTTTATTGTTTACCGGCATTGGTGCAACCGCATTGTAGCTGCCCGTTATGGTTTCATTTTCCATCGCATGCAAATACATCCTGCAAATATCATCAACATGTATCCAGCTAACCATTTGTTTTCCGCTGGCTAAAATACCTGCCACACCAAACTTTACGGGCAATTCAAATTCTTTTAAGGCACCCCCCTTTCTGCTAAGTACAATACCCGTTCGGATTTTTACCACACGCTTTTTTAATGCTGTTGCATCATCTACGCTTTGCTCCCAAAGCCTGCAGGTTTCGCCTAAAAAACCTTTATCAGCTTTATCTGTTTCTACAAATACATGCCCCGTATTAATGCCATCTTCGCCATACCATCCAATGGCAGATGCACTGATAATGGCCTTCACTTTATTATCATTGTCCCTCAATGTTTTTATGAGCAGTTTGCTGCTTTCGGTACGGCTATCTACAATTTCTTTTTTATAAGCATCAGTCCACTTTTTATCTACCACACCTGCACCCGCAAGGTGAATAATATAGTCTGCGTTTTTTACGGCCTCAATATCTATCACCCGTTTTTTTACATCCCAAAGTGCATAGGTTATTTCAGGCACCCTGGTATTTTGTTCGGGTAATTTTCTTGTTAAGATGATTACGTTATATTTTTTTTCAACCAAATGGCTGGTGATCGCTTTTCCGATTAAACCTGTGCCGCCTGTTATTAAAACTGTTTGCATTTTTACAATTTAGGGTTATCAAAGATGCCATGCCCGTGTACAATTTAACATCATCAAATCAATATGGGGCACATAATTTTGCGTACGTTTTTACACACGTTATCATTATGCAAAAACAAAAGTTTACGCATGTTGTTTATAAAATAGTAAAAGATTAAAGCTTAATTTTAATGTTATAAAAGCCAGAATATGAAAGGATTTTTTTTAGGGATAGGTGTGTTTTTTTTGTTTCCTCTTTGTAGTGTTGCCCAAAAAATTACATACTCAGATGTGTTAAAGGAAAGTGTACGGGACCTTAATTTTGAGATATTGGGAAAGGTTAGCAGCAACATCCTCATCTTTAAAAACCAAAGTTCCAGGTATGCTATTTCCATGTACCAAAACGATATGGAACTTAAAGATAAGATAGACCTTGATTTTATACCTGATAAGGCTTACAACGTTGATTTTATTGTGTACCCGGATAGTGTGTATATGGTTTACCAATACCAAAAAAAAGGTGTTGTTTACTGCATGGCCGCTAAAATTAATGGCAACGTAAAACTGCTTGGCGAACCGTTTTTACTGGATACCACTCACGTTGGTGCATTTGGCGACAATAAAATTTATAACGTTGTAAACAGTGAGGACAAGAAGAAAATAATGGTGTACAAAGTGCAGAAAAAAAACGACCAGTTTAATTTTGTAACGCTGCTTTACGATAATACTTTTCAGTTGATCCATAAAACCCGGCAATCGTTGGATTATGATGACAGGCGTGATATTTACAGCGACTTTGCATTGGACAATGATGGCAATTTTATTTTTACAAAATCTATCAAATCTGGTTACAGGGATGATATTGGCAAGCTGGAACTGATTACAAAATCGCCGTTGCTGGATACTTTTGCCATTACTGCATTGCCATTACAAAAGCAATACATTGATGAAGTAAAAGTGAAAGTGGATAATGTAAATAAACGGTATGTACTCAATTCGTTTTATTATAACGAACGCCGTGGCAATATAGCAGGTATTTACACGGCCATATGGGATGTAAATGCAGACTCCACACGTATCCATATTTTTACCCCTCTTGCCGATAGCATACGCAGTGCTGCTAAAGAAAAAGGCTCGTTAAAATATGCTTTTAATGATTATTTTATCCGAAATATTTTATTGAAAAAAGATGGCGGCTACCTTTTGGTTGCCGAGGATTATTCAACACAAAGCACAGGGTCTAACCCATGGAACCGTTGGGATTATTTATATGGCTCGCCCTTTAGCAGCCCTTACTATTATAATTATTACAGCCCATATTACGGTGGCTACTACCGGCCTTATAACAGTTATGGGGGCTTTAACAGCACAAGGTATTACTACTATAATATTTTGGTGCTAAGTGTAAATAATATGGGTGTTACGGAGTGGGCCAATGTTATACATAAGGAACAATCGGGGGATAATACCGATAATTTTCTTTCTTATGCCACTTTTAATACCGGTGCCAACATCCATTTTTTATTCAACAATGCAGACAGGCGCAACCCTTTGTTGGTAGATAATGAGATAAGCCCCGATGGAAATATTAAGCGCAACCCAAGCTTAAAAAGCTATGAAAAAGGATACGATTTTATGATACGGTATGCCAAGCAAACAGGCGCCAGGCAGTTGGTAGTACCCTGCAGCTACCGTGACCAAATATGTTTCGCCAAAATAGATTTTTAGAAAAAATTACCTGCCTTTTAGTATTTTTTAAAGCAACAATTAATGCGCACTTTTGCAGATATAAAATATAACTCTTACTGTGACAGGCACATTCAAAGCCAACAATCCTTATAATCCTTTTTTACTGCTGGTTTACGGGCTGCTTTTAAAGCTTCCTTTATTTCTGCATCCCGTTATACCAGTAGCACAACAAACAGATGGCTTTTTGTTTAAGGCCATCCTAACGCAACTGTCAACATTCAATAAATCCATACCTGGTATTTATCCTTTTATAACGTTTGTGTTGTTGTATGCACAGGCAATCACTTTTAATAAACTCACCAACGATCAGCGGCTGATGCAGCGGCCAAATTACCTTACGGCCATGAGCTATCTTTTGCTCACCTCTTTATTTAAAGAATGGAATACCTTATCCGCACCCTTAATTGTAAGTACCATGCTCATTTGGGTTTGGGCAAATATGAGTGGGTTGTACAATGATAAAAATGCCAAGTCAACCCTGTTTAATATTGGTATAGCTATTGGCATCAGTACCTTTTTCTATTTCCCATCCATTGCATTTTCAATACTGATTATAGTTGGCTTATCGGTTACCAGGCCGTTTAAATTAGCAGAGTGGCTTATTGCTTTAATGGGTATTATTACCCCATACTACTTTCTATTGTCTTATGTTTTTTTAACCGATAAGTGGCAGGGCTATCATTTTCCTGGCTTTGCTTTAAGCCTGCCAAAATTTTATGAATCAAGATGGGCATTGGCAGCTATTATAATTGTGTTGGTTGTATCTGCCATCGGTTTTTTCTTTATTCAGCAAAACTTCAGGAGGCAGCTTGTGCAAACAAGAAAAAGCTGGAACTTGGTTTTTCTCTATTTGTTGGTATCGCTTTTTATCCCATTTATTAATACAGGCCATACTTTTCAATATTGGATATTATGTGCGGTGCCCCTATCCGCTTTTATGGGCAGTGCTTTTTTATACCCTTCAAAAAAATGGTTCCCGTTGTTGTTGCATTGGCTGATGGTGGGCTTTGTAGTGGCTTTCAGCTACTTCGTTAAATAGTTAAATTGTAAATTGTATTTTTACAATGGCTAACAAGATGGGCAGAAAAATAAATGAGGTAGTCTTTAATCCCCGGCATCTTTAAAAGAAATTTTTAAAAATAAGTACAAATGAAATTTGGTGTAGTAGTTTTTCCTGGCAGCAATTGCGACAGGGATATGATTGAAACTTTAAGAATAGATTTGAAACAAGAAGTAATTGAGCTGTGGCATAAAGATAAAGACCTGAGCATGTTCAATACAGAAGACTGCATCGTTTTGCCTGGAGGTTTTAGTTATGGCGATTACCTGCGCTGCGGTGCCATAGCCAAGTTTAGCCCAATGATGCAAAGCGTAATTGAATTTGCACAGGGTGGTGGTAAGGTGTTGGGTATTTGTAACGGGTTCCAGATTTTATGTGAGTGTGGGTTGCTGCCTGGCATTTTGCTCAGGAACGGGCACCAGCAATTTGTTTGTAAAAACATCTTCATTAAAGAAGCTGCGGCCAATGCTTGCGAACCTTTAAAAATACCGGTTGCCCATGGCGAAGGAAGGTATTTTGCAGATGATAAAACCCTGGAAGAAATGGAAATGCACCGCCAGGTTATTTACAGGTATTGTGATGACAACTGTGCGGTTACTCATGATAGTAACCCCAACGGTGCAATCCATAATATTGCCGGCATTTGCAATAAAGAAAGAAATGTGTATGGTATGATGCCGCATCCTGAAAGGGCCTGCAGTGCTGACTTGGGCAACCAGGATGGAAGAAAAATATTTACCCATCTTTTTGGAATAAACTGATATGGCTGTTTACAAAGCCTGCCAACCTTTTAACAGGCTTTAACATCTTTTAAAATCATTTGGATGTTTATTTGCATTCATCATTAAAAACAATATGAAAAAGATATTTACACTACTATTGATAACTGTTGTTTGTGCAAACCTAACAGCACAACAAAAAATAGCATGGGGCTTTACTGCAAAAAAACTTTCGGGTAATAGTTATGAACTGCACTTTACCGCCACACCACCTGCAGGATGGCATATCTATTCACAAAATACACCCGATGGTGGCCCGATAGCAACAGCGTTTAAATTTACCAGCAATGCACTTGTTACCACCACTGCTGCCAAGCCAAAAGAAGCCGGAAAGCTGGTTACGTATTTTGATAAAAATTTTAAAGTAGATGTAAAATATTTTGAAGGAAAGGCAGATTTTATTAAGACAGTAACCGTAAAAGGAAAAATAAAAACCAACATCAGTGGCACAGTGGAATCAATGATTTGTAACGACCGGACCTGCATGCCGCCGGTAACTGAAAAATTCAACATTGCACTTAATTAATTTTTTGAAAAAACCAAAATGTCAAAATATATCGTATTGTGGTTAGCCGGTTTATTTTTATCGCTAATAATTGCTGCACAGGATACACAACCTGTGCAGTTTAGTTTTAAAAAAGCAGATATGGGAAAAGGGAATTTTACCCTTGATATTTTTGCCAGGCCTGCGGCTGGGATAAAGCTTTTTTCCATCAACAAAATTTCTGATGATGTACCGGTAAACACCGCTATTAATTTTGACAGCACCATTACCAAATTTTTGAAAGGGACCACTACAGAAGAAGGTGTCGCCAAAAAAGAAAAGGACCCATCGCTTAATAATGTTGCTGTACAATTTTATACCGACTCCCTGCAATGGCACCAAAATATACAATTGGCCAGGGGCGACAGCATACGCATAAAAGGCAATATCAATTACTATTATAAAAAAGGCGAAAGCATCGAATCGGCAGATCAGCCCATTTCAATGCAATTCATTTATAAAGAAGAAACCGTCCCGTCTTTAAAACCCATAGCCGCCACCGGTGGTTTCGAAAATAAATCGTGGGCACTCTTGCTGTTATTGGGCATGGGCGCAGGTTTGCTGGCATTTATAACACCCTGTGTATACGCACTTGTACCTGTTACCGTAAGCCTTTTTTTAAAGCGGAGTAAAACACCTTTGCAGGGGCGTAAAAATGTATTGTTTTATGCCGTTTCAATCATACTGATTTATAGCATGATTGGTGCACTTGCTTCTGTGGTACCCAAAACATTTTGGAACAATGTATCTACCAACTGGGTTTTTAACTTGTTTCTTTTTGTCATGTTTGTTGTGTTCGGGCTTTCTTTCCTCGGTGCGTTTGATATCAACCTGCCTTCATCCTGGGCCAATAAGTTAGATAGTAAATCCAACTCCAACAGTTATCCGGGTATCTTTTTTATGGCGTTTACCCTAGTAGTGGTGTCCTTTAGCTGTACCGGAAATTTTGTTGCCTCTATCCTGGGCTTAGCTGGCGGCAAAGCCGGTAACCTTGGCCCTGTAAGTGGTATGTTTGGTTTTGGTTTTGGTTTGGCTTTTCCATTTATTATTTTTGCCTTCTTCCCTAAACTGTTAACCGTACTTACAAAAAGCGGTGGCTGGCAAAATGCATTAAAAGTATCATTAGGGTTTATTGAACTTGCCTTTGCCTTAAAGTTTTTAAGCAATGTGGATGTTGCAAAAAACCTCCGCATTTTAGACAGGGAAGTGTTCATTGTATTATGGGTTATCATTTTTACTTTGCTCGGCATATACCTGTTAGGTAAACTTACTTTTAAGCACGACAGCGAATTGCCAAAAAATGATTGGGGGCTTCAATACATACCCATACCAAGGTTATTGCTGGCCATTGCTTCTCTGTCATTTTCATTATACCTTATACCAGGTTTATGGGGTGCCCCGTTAAATGCAGTATCTGCGTTTGTGCCGGCTGTAGGCACGCAGGATTTTATTTTGTTTAACCAGCCTTCATCAACAGAAAATATATCGGGCAGCAACCCATCAGTTAATGCTGCTGTATTGCGCCCTGTTAAATATGTAAAGCGGCTAAGTAATTATGAGCCCCTTGCAGCAAAGCAAAACAACCTTGTTATTTATTATGATTTTAAAGAAGCGCAGGCTGCGGCAACAATATTGAACAAGCCGATTATGATTGACTTTACAGGGATACAATGTGTAAACTGCCGCAAGTTTGAAGCATCCATCTGGCCAGACCCTGCTGTTATATCCAAGATGAAAAATGATTTTGTAGTTGTTTCTTTATTCAGCGATTATGATGATGAAGAACTGCCGGATAACGAGAAGTTTTTCTCTAAAAATTTGAATGGCGAAGTAGTAACCGTGGGGGATAAAAACGAAGACCTGCAGCAGCAGCTTATCCATGCATCCGGTCAGCCTAATTATGTTTTTGTTGACGCAGCAGGGCAATTAATAGTGCCGGGCGGCTACGGGTACGACCCCACAAAAAATGCTAAAGACTTTGCCGAACACCTTACCAAAGTATTAGAAACTTACAAAAAAAACTAAGCCTAAGCTGATAAAACCATCGTCTTTATCCATACCCTCCCGGGCTCACGTCTTATGCGCCGGGCATTAAACATTCATCTAAAATCATACACCTGTAAACTAAACAGGCCAACTGCCTTACATTAATTGCGCAAAGTATTTTACAAAAAAATACGCTTCCATTTTGGATGGCTTGTGCATGTTATCAACGTTTTCTGATAAAGTAGTATGCCGTAACGGGCACCTTACCATGGCCACGGATAAGCGTTTATGAAAATTGTTTTTATCTTTTGGTTAGATGAAAATAGCCAACGTAACAGTTGCACCAACAAGTAAAATTGCATTAATAAAAGATAAAAAGCAGCTATCCATTTTTGCGTTTTGTAACAGCAGTACATGTATTTTGCAACCGCATATGAAAACATACAATGCCCCCCAAAACATAAGGCTGCTGCCTGCTCAAAAAAATACACAACTATTTTTATTTAACCATTTAAACTAAACAACAATGAAAAAAACGGTTATGCTGTATGCATTACTGCTGCTATTGCTAATAAAGGCAAATGGGCAGCTTATTAAAGGAAACTGACTTGTGGGAGGTACGGGCAGTTACTCTTCAACCAAAGTCGGGCCTGGAGACCCTTTGGAAATTAAAACCACTAACTTTTCAATTCTTCCAAATGCTGGTTATTTTATTGTAGATAAGTTAGTAGTAGGAATTAATACAGGAATTACATTTAGTAGAGATGACAACGATTTTGTGACTAACGTTGGTAGCAGTGTTACCAGTTATAAAGCAGGTCCATTTATAAGATATTATTTTTCAAACCCAGAAAAGCAATTAAACTTTTTTGCACATGGTAGATATAATTATGGTATCAACCATTTCAATAATTTCGGACAAAAAACTTCTTCCCCTTACAATACCTATTCCTTTTTGGTGGCCCGGTTATATTCTTAAACAGCAGCGTAGCGTTGGAACTTGCCTATATATGGTACCATTATAAATCTTTAAATGACAAATCCTACACAACCTCTTCTAGTATAAGTTTATGTTTTCAAATTCATCTCGAAAAATAAATATTATGAAAACAAATTCATTTCTTTCAATTGTATTAACTGGCATTATTCACTTACAAGCTGCTGCATAAATTACTGCACATCATACTTCAAAAAGCCTGTCCAAGCCTAACTTCAAAAATCCCTCAAATTAAAAGAGCTCTCAATTAATCCGTAAAGATATTTTTCAATTATAAAAATTGCCTGCCAAATAAAATGCTCACAAAACTAGTGGCTATAAAGGCTGCCTGTGTTTCGTTTTCAACTAATCAATAATCTAAGAAAAGTATTTTTTTTGAAGTAACATTTAAATCAGGTTGCGGATGGAAAAGCGTAAAAAATTTGGTGGTTGTTTAAGTTGCCTGCAAAGTAATGTAAGTGGTAAACAGCTACAAAAAACAAAACCCTTCATACGAAGGGTTTTGTTGTAAAAGGGGGTTACAAAACTATAAATTATAAAGCAATTTGTTTTTCGGCCATCATCTTGCGCATGTTGATCAAACCATAACGCATGCGGCCTAAAGCCGTGTTGATGCTGCATTTGGTTAAATCAGCAATTTCTTTAAAACTAAGCTCTGCGTAATGGCGCATAATAATTACCTCACGCTGGTCTTCTGGCAACATATCTATCATGCGGCGTACCCTGTCGTGGCTTTGGTTTTGCATCATGCGGTGCTCAGCACTTGGTTCAAAAAAATTCAATACTTCAAAAATGTCACGGTCGTCGCTGGTTTTAATACTTGGGCTACGCTTGATTTTTCTAAAGTGGTCTACGCAAAGGTTGTGTGCAATGCGCAATGCCCATGGCAAAAATTTTCCCTCATCTGTATACCGTCCACCTTTCAGTGTATCGATAATACGGATAAACACATCCTGAAACAGGTCTTCTGCCAGGTACTTGTCTTTAACAAGCAAATAAATTGAAGTGTAAATTCTGTCCTTGTAACGTGTTACAAGTGTTGAAAGGGCGTCAGTATCTCCATCCATGTAAAGATGTACTAACTGCTGGTCGGTTAAATTGATTAGGCATTTCATAAACTTCTACAGTTTTTTGGTTTAGGACTTTTGTTTGGAAACCAATAAGAGGGAATTTAGCGTAGAAGTCTATTTGATAGGCGTTCAGGCTTTTCACTTTAATTGGATATTGGAATGTGAAAATAGATAAAAATTTGAAACCGCCAAAATTATTTTAAACTTTTTTTTCAGCGTAATGTTTTATCAAAAATCAACTACAACAGCTACGATAGAATTTCGATATTGGTTTTTTTACAGGGTTTTTACACAAACTGCGGTACCGCAAAAAGAACAATTATTTTTGTAAACAGATGACGAACACAACAAAAGCAACGGCAAAAAAACAAGCTGCAAAGCCCCTCAAAAGAAACGGTGATATTTTTATAAAAAGCGCAAGGGTACACAATTTAAAAGATGTAACCGTAAGCATACCCCGCAATAAACTGATAGTGGTAACAGGTGTTTCGGGTTCTGGTAAATCATCCTTAACTATTGATACTTTATTTGCCGAAGGTCAGCGCAGGTATGCTGAAAGCCTGAGTGCGTATGCAAGGCAGTTTATGCAGCGAATGAACAAGCCCGACGTAGATTATATTACCGGCTTATGCCCTGCCATTGCCATTGAGCAAAAGGTTATCACCCGCACCCCAAGAAGCACTGTGGGCAGTATGACGGAGATTTATGATTACCTGCGTTTGTTGTTTGCAAGGACGGGTAAAACAATTTCGCCGGTTAGCGGCAGGCAGGTAACAAAAGATGATACCAGCGATGTTGTAAAAGCTATTGAAAGCCTTGCTGCTGGTACTAAAGTGCTGGTTATTGTTCCTTTTAAAACACATGCCAGCAGGAATGTAAAAGAAGAGCTGAATATTTTATTGCAAAAGGGTTTCTCCAGGTTATACGCCAATGGCGAAATTATACGTATTGAAGATTTGCTGGAAACTGAAACGGGTGCTGCTTTTAACGATGGTAAAAATGGCTTTCTTTTAATTGACAGGTTAGTGGTAAAACATTTTGAAGAAGATGATATCCACCGCATCAGTGATTCTATTGGTATAGCTTTTTATGAAGGTGAAGGCGCATTAATACTGGATGCAGATAACAAACAACAATTACATTTCAGCAATAAGTTTGAATTGGATGGTATACAGTTTGAAGAACCTGTGCCTAACCTGTTTTCGTTTAATAACCCATTTGGCGCCTGCCCAACCTGCGAAGGTTTTTCATTGGTGTTGGGCATAGATGCCGACCTGGTTATACCTAACAAGCAGCTAAGCGTATACGAAGGCGCAGTTGCGCCGTGGAAGGGTGAGAAACTAGGGCAGTGGAAGGAGCAATTTGTAAAGGCTGCTAAGCATTTTAATTTTCCTGTACACACGCCGGTTATCGATCTTACCAAAGAACAATACCGTGTTTTATGGGAAGGCAACAGCCATGTTAATGGCATCAGCGATTTTTTTAAGGAGGTGGAACAAAACCTTTACAAGGTGCAATACCGGGTGTTGCTCAGCAGGTACCGTGGCCGCACATTATGCCCTGATTGTAAAGGGTACCGCCTTCGCAAAGAGGCACTGTATGTGCAGGTAGCCGGTAAACATATTGGCGAATTGTGTGAGCTGCCTGTAAAAGATTTACAGGTTTGGTTTAACAATTTGAAGCTTAGTGCTTATGATGAAAAAGTGGCCAAGCGGATTTTAATTGAAATACACCACCGCATAAAAACCCTTATTGATGTGGGCCTCGGGTACCTTACTTTAAACCGGCTGGCAAATTCTTTAAGCGGCGGCGAGAGCCAGCGTATACAATTAACCAGGAGTTTAGGCAGTAACCTTACCAACTCTTTATATATTTTGGACGAGCCTTCTATCGGGTTGCACAGCCGGGATACTGAAAGGCTGATAAGGGTATTAAAAGAGCTAAGGGAACTGGGCAACACCGTTGTTGTGGTAGAGCATGATGAGATGATGATGAGGGAGGCCGACTATATTATTGACATGGGCCCACTTGCCAGCCACCTGGGCGGAGAAGTTGTGGCAGCAGGCAATTACAAAGAAATAACGGCCGATGAAGATAGCCTGACGGGAAAATATTTAACCGGAAAATTAAAAATTGAACCTCCTGCAAACCTGCGAAAATGGAACAGCAGTATTACTGTGGAGGGTGCAAGGCAAAACAACCTTAAAAATATAAATGTGCAGTTTCCGCTGAATGTTTTTTGCGTGGTAAGCGGTGTTAGCGGCAGTGGAAAAACCACGTTGGTGAAACAAATTTTATATCCTGCACTGCAAAAAATAAAAGGGGAAGGTGCAGATAAGGCCGGTACCCACCGTGCTTTACAGGGCGATATTGATGCCATTGCGCAGGTAGAAATGGTAGATCAAAATCCGATAGGTAAATCATCCAGGAGCAACCCTGTAACCTATATAAAAGCGTACGACGAGATAAGGGATTTATTCAGCAGGCAGCCGCTGAGCAAAATGCGTGGTTTCTTGCCCAAGCATTTTTCTTTTAACGTAGATGGCGGCAGGTGCGATACCTGTAAAGGCGAAGGCGAACAAATTGTTGAAATGCAGTTTTTGGCAGATGTACATTTAACCTGTGAGGTATGCGGCGGCAAACGGTTTAAAGAAGAAGTACTGGAAGTTACTTACAAGACAAAAAATATTTATGATGTACTGGAAATGAGTGTTGATGATGCCATTTTATTTTTTATGGCCGATGCAGATGTGGCAAAAAAAATACAACCCTTAAGTGATGTAGGCTTGGGTTACGTAAAGCTTGGCCAAAGCAGCAACACCCTTTCTGGTGGCGAGGCACAGCGGGTTAAGCTGGCATCTTTTTTAGGAAAAGGCAAATCGCAGGGAAACATTTTTTTTATTTTTGATGAACCCACCACAGGCCTTCATTTTCATGATATAAAAAAGCTGCTTACATCTTTTAATGCCCTGATAGAACAAGGGCATACCATACTTGTAATTGAACACAATACCGATGTTATAAAATCTGCAGACTGGGTAATTGACCTGGGCCCCGAAGCAGGCGATGAAGGCGGCAACCTTGTATTTGCCGGCAAACCCCAGGATTTAAAAAAGTGCAAGGAAAGTTATACGGGAAGGTTTTTGTAGCGCTTTAATATTTTTTATCAATATTGGTTGTAACTACTGATTTTTTATCAAGGATTTAAATTGATAAAAAAGCCTAGCGGATAATTTAGTATCCGAAGTAATAATTTCACTTTGTGCCAGCATTCCTTCATGATATTGAAGTTGTAATTTATAATTTGTCTGTAAGGCGTTGGGTAAAGTTACTTTGGCTAAATAGCCACTGTCCGTTGGTATGTTAGCAATGAAGTCCAACCGTCCTTTAATAGTACCAAACTCTTGGTAAGGATAAGCCGATAATTTGAGTAACACTTCTTGTCCACGTTTAACTTTCCCAAAATTATTTTGTGGTATAAATACTTCGGCGAAATATGTCGTATTATCCGGATTTATAAAGCACATGGTTTCGTTCATTTTTAATTGTTGGTTTTCTTGTAAAAAGTGAGCGAATGTAATGTTGCCGCTGATTGGTGCTATTAATAAATATTTATTTTTCCAATCTTCAAGCTGTGCTTTTAATGTGTTAAGGGATTGAACGAATATCCCTTTTTGCTGGGCAATTTCGTTCTCTAATTGTGCAATCTCTTTTTCCTTTTCATGACGTGCACTTTCATTGCTGATTATGGTTGCAGATATCAGGGGCAACGAAAGGGATTTTCCTATAAACTTACTTTTTTCATTTCTGTAATCCAGTGCCGATATTACCTTGTCTTTGTTAAGTGATTGGTTAGCATCTAACGTTTGTTGGGCAAGTACAATATCTGCCTGCTGCATGGCTTTTTGTTGTAACAAATTTAAATGCAATTGTTGCAGGTAACCAATATCACCCATTAGCATTTTTTTCTTTTTAAGATAATACCCTTGTGATAAATACTGTCCGAATAAATTAAAGCTCTGCATAAAGGTTTGAAATGATAATTGCAGTTCTCCCAAATTTTTAAACGAAATTGAAAAATACCTTGAGAATTTTTCGATACTATCTCTTTCAATTATTGTTTGTAATGTGTCTACTATTTTTGAAAGCGAAATTACTTCTACGTGATCAGCCCTGCTTTCTAAAAAGCCAAGTATTTCATTCTGTTGTACCAACTTTCCCTCAACTGCATAGAGTTTTACAAGTTTTCCTTCTGTTTTAGCTTTTACTTCCTTCGGTGCATTGATAGAACTGAGCTTTGCATTTGCATGTATAATATCAGGGTAACTTATAAAAAAAGTTACCCCAATTAAAGCAATTATAACTAATAAAAATAGCAGTATACCATTACGTACCATCCATACAGGCTTATATGAAATGATCTCTTTTACTTCATTGGATATAATATTTATTTCTCTGGTTGCTTCCATCGGCATAACAATCTTTTTAAAGTTTTTTAGTTACCTAATTCCAACTGATTTTTCACCAAAGTATAATATTCTCCTCTTAAATTTGTTAGCTCAATATGGGTGCCTTGCTCTGTAATTATACCCTTATTTAAAACTACAATCTGGTCTGCATTTTTTACGGTGCTTAACCTGTGTGCTACCACCACAACAGTTTTATTTTTAAAGAACCCTGATAAATTTTTCATGATGATAGTTTCATTATTGGCATCCAAACTATTTGTGGCCTCATCAAAAAATATGTAATCGGGGTTTTTATATACAGCCCTTGCAATCAATATGCGTTGCTTTTGTCCTGCACTTATGCCAATGCCCTCTGCGCCAATTTTAGTATTAAAACCCAGCGGCAAGCTTTCAATAAATTCAAGGATGTTCGCAACAACTGCGGCTTCTTTTAATTTTTGCCAGTTAGTAACTATTGCAAAAGAATTTAATTCATCTCCAACAGCTATATTGGCCGCTATGCTGTCATTAAAAATAAAACTGTCCTGCATAACCACGCCAATTCCTTTTCGCCATGCTTTATGGCTTAAATTCCCGAGATTGGTTCCTGATGCTATTTTAAAATCTATTGAAGAAAAATACCCATTTAGGCCATTAGTGCTACCTATCCTTATTTCACCTTTATAATGCTGGTAAAACTTTAAAAGCATTTTTAACAGTGTAGTCTTACCGCTGCCACTTGTGCCTACAATAGCCGTGGTTTTGCCTTCTGGTATAATTAAGTGTATATCTTTTAAAACAGCTTCATTACCTGCACCGGGGTAAGTAAATGAAACATTTGATAATTCAATCGTTTTGTTTGAAGGCATAACACTATTCAAAACAGCAGGCCCCGTTCCTATATTGTAGGAATTGTGTAGGCTTTCTTCATCTTTTAAGCTATGTATTTCATTCAACCTGTCTAAACTTATTTTAGCCAGTTGCCAGCTTTGCACAAAGCTTATCATTTGCTCTATCGGGCTGTTTAATTGCCCAATTATGTACTGTATGGCAAGCATTGCACCCAGCGTAATTTGACCGCTAATAACGGCCTGTGCAGCTAAAAAAGTAATGATAATATTTTTGCCTTCGTTTATAAAAAATGCCCCTGTTTGCTGCCATTGGTTAAGTGCTACGCCTTTAATGCCCAGCTTAAAAGAGCTTGCCTGCAAACGCTCCCATTGCCAGCGCTTTTGTTTTTCGCAGCCATTTAATTTAATCTCCTGCATGCCCTGCACTATTTCCATGGTTTTACTTTGTTCTGCACTTGCTATATCAAATTGTTTATAATCCAATTTTTTTCTTTGTTTTAAAAAAATAAGTATCCACAAAATATAGAGTATACTGGCCAGCACAAAAATTAAAAAGATGGATAAATTATACATGCCCAGTACTACGGAAAAAATGACAAGGTTAAAGAGGGAGAACAAGGTAACAAGGGACGTGCCTGTTAAAAAACTTTGTATCCGTTGATGGTCGTTCATGCGCTGCATGATGTCACCAGTTTTTTTACTGTCAAAATAACTTAATGGCAACTTCATCAGTTTTATTAGAAAATCAGTTAGGATACTGATATTAATACGGCTGCTGATATGGTACAATATCCATCCCCTGATAAAATCTACGCATAGCCTGCCCGTAAATAAGGCCAACTGTGCAAACAAAACAATGTAAATAAAATGCAGGTTATTGGTATTGATGCCCACATCAACAATACTTTGGGTAAGAAAGGGAAAAATTAATTGCAACAAACTGCCCAGCAATAATCCTAATAGTAACTGTACAATTAGCTTTTTATAGGGGTACAAATATTTAATAATACTGCTGAGTTTTTTCCTCTCTTTTACAGTAAAGTCATCGCTATAAACATTGTTATAAAAAGATGGGGTTGGCTCTAAAATAAGGGCAATGCCGTTATCTTCATTATTGGTTTTACTGCTTAACCAGTGTTGCTCAAATTCTTTTTGCCTATAATTCAATAAACTTTTTCCAGGGTCTGCAATATGATATTGCTGCTTTTTTATTTTATACAACACCACAAAATGATTTTGGCCCCAGTGGAGGATACAGGGTAATTTAACTTCTCTTAGTTCTGTTTTATTTAATTGAACAGCCTGTGTACGATAGCCAATCTTTTCAGCGGCATCGCTGATACCTAAAATGTTTACACCTTCTTTACCAATTTCGGTAAGTTCCCTTAGTTTTTCGATGCTGAAATAACGGCCATAAAATTTGCTGATGATGCATAAACATGTAGGTCCGCAATCCATTTGGTTGCGTTGTTTAACGAAAGGGAATTGCCGCACTTAGTTTTTTATTTTTATTCTATAACATGGATAGTACTTCTATTTATACTATGATTTTTTATATAAGCTATCTTGTTTTTATTTAAATAGAAACTATCGATAAGTGAGGTATTCATATGCACAGAATCAGGAATTAAAGCAGCTAATGCTTCCCAACCAATTACATTTTTTTTTACATCTTTTCTGGTGAGTTTTTCATAAGGCTTGCTTACAAAAACCCCGCCTGTGGTAGTTACCTCAAACATGTCTTTCACTCCATATTTATCTTGGATTATCCCAATATTTTTATTAATGTAATTAGTTTTCCATTTTATTGTAGCACATGAGCTGAAAACTAGCGTGTAAATAGATAATAAGATATTTTGCTTCATAATAATATTTTATAAAATGAAAAAATTAGTGGCTAAAATTTCTTTAACCACTAATGTAATTGAGTAATTGGAATTTTATCTAAATGATCCGGTACAGGTTGCATTACCTCCGCAATATTTTGTAGCTCCAGCAGCGCAGTTTAGTGAACCTGCAAACGATGTAAAACTACAAACAATAGTATCCATTGTACCTGTACATGTACATATTAATTTACCTTTACCTGCATCGTCCGCAAGTCCACCCATTACATTTTTCATTTCTTCTCTTGATAACTTTTTTCAAATTTTAGTTTTTCACTAGGCCTAGGCATATTACTATTCAAAATTTCTCCATTTTTATTGAGTAAAATAAAATGCGGTAGGGAAATTATATCAAGACTTTTTAAGAAAATTTTCTTTTTGGCTATTTCTAGTTTATAACTTCCGGAAAAAGGTATTTTGTTAATTTTTGCAGAATGCTTCCATTTCGAAAAATCATCGTCAAGCGAAATATAAATAACTTTAATTTTTTTTATTTTTTTTACGATTGCGAACTCTTCTATACAGGGTTTACACCAACTTGCCCAAAAATCTATTAATATTAAATCTTCATTAATTTTCGATAAAGTTTCTTGTAGAGTCGTCAATTTGTTTTGCCCATTCCTCAATATATTATTTTTATACAATGCTATTATATCTTTATTAAACAGTGATATTTTTTTTAATTTGGAAATTAAATTGGTATCATATTTTTCTTCATTAATCAATTCTAGAGCCAGGCATTTATTTTCTTTCGTGGCAATTTCATTATTTAGATACATTATTTTTAAAGCCTTTTGATAATAACCTTTTGCTATTAAGTCAATTATTTTGAATGCAGAAGAAGTTGTAATATCCATATTATTCTCCACCATCTTATAAGTAATAATGTCGTATAAAGCCGAACAATATTGCCGTGAGGTAAATATTAATAAGGAATCTTTAAAAAATTCATTTATTATGGGTTGAAAATTTTTAATAAGCAGAGAATAGCAGGAATCTAATTTTTTATTTTCAATTAATTTGCCAAATAGCAGTTCAATTGATATTGAGTAATTTTGTAATTTGTATAGTTTAATATATCCTTGTGATTTCTTAAATAAAGAAAAATCACCTTCATACATGCTCACCGAATCTTGCGTTTTTTTAAGAATCCTATTAACCTCTGTAAATAGCTGATAGTAATAAACAGAATCACAATTAGAAACTTTATCTATTTTAAAATTTGGATTATCATTAATATAATTCACATAATAATTCATTTGCCCTTGATATAGTCTTTTAGCGTCTATATGTAGAGGTTTTTTTGTGTTATCAATTAATATTGAATCACCTTGAATAGCACTAAAATTGTATTCAGTCCTTTCTAGTGAATTTTTATCAATTCTGACAGAAATAATTTCAAAATAGGTAAAGTATGTTGCATCTTTTGCATAACTATTGTCAATATTTATCTTTTTTACTATGAAGGCGGAAATGGTATCCCTATTAAAAAAATTTACGGTTTGAGATTTAAAAAACCTATCCATATAATTAATATATAAGCTTTGTTGAGGCTTTAATAAAACTTTAAATACAATCTCGTTTTTAGTTTCTGAATGATTATTTACATCGTAATTAAAATCAATTTTACTTTGAGCTAAAAGTAATTGACCAAGAAAAAAGAGAATCAAAGAAATAATAAAACATTTCATACTATTTATATTTAGAGCCTAAGAAAAATTGGCTAACACCAATTAATAGTAAAATTTAACGAAAATCAAACCAAACAGTTTTATCTGTTTGGTTTGAACAATTTAGGCTACACAACCTGTAGAACAAGTTGCGGCGCTCGCACTTTGCGCATAACCGCTGCTAACCACAGATGCTGCGTAATGCCTGGCAGCCGCATTAGGATCAGAACTCGAAAATTCTACACCATATGTACTTGAAGTTCCGTTTGCATAATTTTCAGTTATGTTGCAAGTGTAATAGCATGGACCGTCACCATATTTTCCACCCATTACCTTTTTCATTTCATCTCTTGATAATTTTTTCATTTTTTAAATTTTTAAAGTTGATGGTGTAGCAGTTGCAAACCACACCGGTTAAATTGATTATTCAGGGGCAACTATTTATGCCGTGCACTGCATAAATCCCTGAATTCCGCCCCCTCCGTCTTCCTCAAAAAGGGACGACTGAGAGAATATTTTATGATGCTACTTTACTTTAGTACAATCGTAGAAGTACCTTTATTTTTCAGCTAATATTTCTGCCAACTGCGGTATCAACAGTTCAACATCTTTTAAACTATACCTGCCCGGCAGCTTACGTCCGTTAATAAAAAAAGTAGGCGTAAAAGCTATCTGGTTTTCATTTATCCAAACAACATGTTTTTGCATCATCTCCTCTACATTAATATTAATAGCCGGTTTCCATTTTGTATTCCACTTTTCAAAATTCATCCATGCAAACCAGTCTGCCAGTAATTCTTGTAACTCATTATTATTTTTTGCAAATGCTGCTTTCTGTAAAATTGCTTTTACTGCTATAGTTCGCATATCTGTTTCAACTTCTGTATTGCATAACAGGCGTACCTGTACTTTTATTTTACCAGAAAAGCGGTGCAGTAAATCATCTAATTGTAAATGTGCTTCGGCGCATGGGCCGCAGTAAGGGTTACAGGCTACTGTAATTAATATCGGTGCGGTGGGGTTGCCTATTATTAAATCGTTTTGCCAAATAATTGTATCACATGCAGGCTCATTTTTCCATTGGGTAATAAATAATGCCGCATCTGTTTTCCATTTTTTTAGTTCAGATAGTTGTAGCTTATTGGTGTTGTTTATTTTTATTAATTGTTTTATGGGTAATAAAGCAATGGTAAACAAAATAAATGTTACAATAAATATTAAACCGGGTAACGTTGCATGCATATTAAAAAAATGGCTGCTGAATACCTTGCCGCCCACTATTGTTTGTAAAATTAGCACACCTGCCACACCAAGGCATAAGGCACACCATTGCTTAACCTTAGCAGCTTGTGTGTAAATACTCCATGCTGCAACAGGTATTCCAAAAAAAGTTAGCAAAAATATAACCGGTAAAACGTCAGGATAAATAGTAGCCAATAAGTACACTATAAATTGTGTACTAAAATAAATCAGCGAAACATCTGCCGGGGTTATGCCCAGCAAGCCTTTTGCGTAATTACTGTTTAGTACTTTCTCACAGCCACCATTACTTACTGCACCACAAACTTGTTTAACGATCTGGCTTTGATAACCTAACCCGGTACCCAATAAAAATACACTTGTTATTAAACCAATAAGGGATAAGAAGCCAAGGGTAATGGTTGCTATATCTGCGATATAAAAAACTGAAACGGCCAACAGGCCCAAACCAGCTGACAAAAAGGCTATTGTGTAAAATAATTTTTTAAGGGTTTCTTTTTCGTAAAGATTATTTTTATCATTAACCCATAGCGTGTTATTCTCAGGGTATAACGTTATACCACTCCAGTGTTTAACTATTTCCTTTTGCTTCTCCCAATCATTTATATGTTCTACTATATGCAGGTATTGTTCGCCAGGCTGTTTAATATGGGCAAGTAACGGATACTTAAACTCATGAATATTAGAAGCGTCAGCCTGCACTGCACTATAGCCCATATTGCCGCTATCTAAAAAATCAATAATTGAAGTTAGGGCAGGATAATCTGGGTGTGTGGATATTTCTTGCCTGCAATATTGCCTGCTAATTTTGTTGCCTGATAGCAATAACCAATTGTAGTAGTTTGCCAAAGTTCTCTATAATTATTTTGTTTACTAACAAGCATAAATTGAAAAGATTATTTACAATGATTTTCAGGACATAATTCTGCACTTGCGTTTTTATACAGCTACTCTTTTTATTAGATTTTGGATGAGGTTTTTTTAACGAAAAAGGCACACGGATTGGAGACCCAAATATAGCAGGGTATTTTAAATTACAGCCTCATACCGCAATATTTTCACATCGGCTATCGCCACGTTCACATAATAATCAGGAGGATTTTTGTGAAATAGCGTTGAAAATGCCCATTATTTAAAATTTGAAGTTTTATAAAGCCTTTTTTCTGGTAATTTCTAAATAGGTTTTTTTAGCATTGCCGGTATAATGGATGAGAAAAATTTACTGGCATTACATACTTAATGCCCATACAATTTGGGCATAAAAAAAGCCCGGCCATCTTCAAGGCCAGGCATCATCAAAATACTTTTTTAATCACCTCAACCGGTTGCTGTCTTTTATTAATTTTTCATCTTTGTTTATCCCTCTTGCTGCCAGTAGCAAGGCTGCAATTATTATAACATGCAACACGGCAGTAATGGCGTATTCGCCTTTGCTAAAGTCTTTGATGGTGTTGTAATATAAAATCAATAAAACAACATCCAGTACTATGGCTGCCATGCACAGCCATAATTGTGTGGCCCTGTTTTTAAATAAGAAAATAGTAACCAGGCTTACTACACCTAAGGCAATTGTAGGTATCAGCAATTGCAGGTTCTCTGTTGCATTTAACTGATGGTATACATTATCGGGCAGGTGGGTGCCGCTGTAAAAAGATAATTTAAGCGTTAAAAAAGTTACTATCGATGCTATCAAAAGCCAAACAGATTGTATGCGTTGTATCATAACATAAATTTTTTATCCAAGCTCAGGATATAAAACAAACTGGCCCATAAATTCATTTACCTGGCCCCGTATGGTTTCAATTACTTTTTCATCATCGGCATTCATCAGCACATTGTCCAGGGCATTCACCACAAACTGCATGTCCCCTTCCGTCATGCCCCGTGTTGTTATGGCGGCCGTACCTACCCGTATGCCGGAAGTTACAAAAGCACTTTTATCATCAAAAGGCACCATATTTTTATTAAGGGTTATATCTGCCCTAACCAGCGCCTGTTCTGCTTTTTTACCGCTTATGTTTTTGTTGCGCAGGTCTATCAGCATTAAATGGTTGTCGGTTCCGCCGCTGATAAGTTCGTAACCTTTTTCAACCAAAGCCTTGGCCATGGCCTGTGCATTGCTGATGATTTGTTTGGCATACACTGTAAAATCATCCGTTAAAATTTCTCCAAACGCTATCGCCTTGGCGGCTATAATATGTTGCAGCGGCCCGCCTTGTATACCTGGAAAAACGGCCATGTCCAGCAGGTTGCTCATCAGCCTTGTATTGCCTTTTATATCTTTTAAACCAAAGGGGTTTTCAAAATCTTTCTTCATAAGAATGATACCACCCCTTGGCCCACGCAAGGTTTTATGCGTGGTGGAGGTTACAAAGTGGCAATGCCCAAAAGGGGAGTTTAGTAAACCTTTTGCAATCAAACCGGCGGGGTGTGCCATGTCACATTGTACAAAAGCACCAACGCTATCAGCAACCTTTCTTATCCTTGCATAATCCCAGTCACGGCTGTAAGCAGAAGCACCGCAAAAAATAAGTTTGGGCTTAAGCGTGGTAACTTTTTTCTCCAGTGTTTCGTAATCAATCAAACCTGTTTCTTTAACCACGCCATAAAAATGTGCTTCATACAATTTGCCGGAGTAGTTTACCGGAGAGCCATGGGTGAGGTGGCCACCCATACTTAAATCCAAACCAAGTATTTTATCGCCGGGCTGCAATACGGCCAGTGCTACTGCTGCATTTGCCTGTGCACCGCTGTGCGGTTGTACGTTGGCGTAATCACAATTAAAAATTTGTTTCAACCTGTCGATGGCAAGCTGTTCGGTTTGGTCCACAATTTCGCAACCGGCATAATATCTTTTGCCGGGGTACCCTTCTGCATACTTATTCGTCATCACACAACCTGATGCCTGCATCACCTGCAGCGAAGTAAAATTTTCAGAAGCAATCAGTTCAATGCCGTGCCGCTGCCGTTCCATTTCCTTTCTTATCAAATCAAAAACCAAGGTATCTTTTTGCATTTTTTATTGTTGAGGCTGCAAATATACAAACGGTATGTATAATAGCCGGAAGGTAAAAATAATACCCTTATGCCGGGATGACGTTTACCTAAAAATCACTATTTTCACACCTTATAAAATTTTAGGCAGCAACCCAATTTGTAAACAGTTACAGCATTTTTTGCGGATTAAGGTTTTACCATGAAGGCGATTATTCCCGTTGCCGGCGCAGGCACCAAATTGCGCCCACATACCTACACACAGCCTAAGGCGCTTATACCACTGGCAGGCAAAACTATCTTAAGCATAATTGTTGACCAGTTGCATGAAGCAGGCATAAATGATTTCATTTTTATTGTTGGGTACCTTGGCGAAAAGATACAGGATTATGTAAAGGCAAAATACCCTTTGCTAAACTGTTTTTTTGTGTATCAGAATGAGCGCTATGGTACCGGACATGCTATTGACCTTGCCAAGGAAATTGTGGGCAGTGAAGAAATTTTTGTAGTACTTGGCGATACCATTGCTGAGTATGATATACAGCAAATGCTGAACGCACCAAGCAGTGTGCTTGCCGTAAAAAAAGTGGATGACCCCCGGAATTTTGGCGTGGCAGAAATTGAAGACGATGGTTTTATTGGCCGTGTTGTTGAAAAGCCAGCCATACCCAAAAGCAATATGGCACTGGTGGGTATTTATAAAATAAAAGAAACCGATCTTTTATTTACCTGCCTTAAAAAAATTATGGAAAAGGGCGAAGATATACAGCGGCATGAACTAAGCCTTACCGATGCATTGGAATGTATGATACAAAACGGTGCAAAATTTAAATCTTTAAAAGTTCAAAACTGGTATGATTGCGGTAAGAAGGAAACACTTCTTCAATCCAATGCCACGTTGCTTAAAAAGTTTGGTGGCAAGTTACCCGGAAAGGATACTTATGAAAACACCATCATCATACAACCGGTAAGTATCGGAGAAGGTTGCGATATAAAAAATTCGGTGATAGGCCCCAATGTATCCATTGGTGATAACAGCGTCCTCAATTATACTATTGTAAAAGAATCTATCATTGGTTCCTTTTCAAAGTTGTATGATGTTGTGCTTGATGATTCGCTCATTGGCAGCGATACCGGTGTTAAAGGTGAAACAAGGTCCTTAAACATTGGCGATAATACCGATATCGATTTAGGCTGATGTTTTACTTTTTTTTGTTCAAAATCATTAACGACAGCTTCCCCCCCATGCCATCTTTTAATAACAGTATTACCAAACTTTTTGCTATTGATTATCCCATTATACAGGCAGGTATGGTTTGGGTTAGCGGATGGAAACTGGCCAGTGCCGTTAGTAATGCCGGCGGCCTTGGTGTAATAGGCAGTGGCAGCATGTACCCCGATGTGCTGGCAACCCACATTCAAAAATGCAGGGCTGCAACCAGCAAACCATTTGGTGTAAATGTACCTTTATTATATCCTGATATTGATAAGCACATACAGGTAATCATCAACGAAAAAGTGCCCATCGTTTTTACATCGGCAGGTAACCCATCTATCTGGACAAGTATTTTAAAACAAGAAGGTATAACAGTGGTGCATGTGGTAAGCAGCAGCAGGTTTGCCCTAAAGGCGCAACAGGCAGGTTGTGATGCCGTGGTTGCCGAAGGCTTTGAAGCAGGTGGCCATAACGGCCGGGAAGAAACAACAACCTTGGTACTTGTGCCTGAAGTTTGCAGCAAAGTATCTATACCCGTTATTGCTGCCGGTGGCATTGCAACAGGCCGGCAAATGCTTGCTGCCATGGTGCTTGGGGCTGCAGGGGTGCAGGTAGGCAGCCGTTTTGTTACCACCGTTGAATCATCTGCACACCAAAAATTTAAGGATGCCATCATTGCATCAAAGGAAGGGGATACGGTACTTTCCTTAAAAAAACTAACACCAGTAAGACTTTTAAAAAACAAATTTTATAATGATGTACACAATGCAGAGCTGAATTGTTCGTCTATAGAAGCGTTACAAAAGCTGTTATCAAAAGGAAGGGCAAAAAAAGGCATGTTTGATGGGGACCTTGACGAAGGGGAACTGGAAATAGGCCAGGTAAGCTCTTCCATAAATACAGTGCAACCGGCGGCAGCCATAGTGAACGAGATGTGGGATGAGTTTGGTTTTGCACTACGTTCCCCACTGAAATAAATTATTATATTTGCCCGGTATCAATTTAATTGTACATTAACCCAAAGTAAATGCAAGGTTTTATTAAGTTTTTTGTGAACAGGTTTGCAGCGCTGTTACTCCTGAGTATTGTATTTTTTTATACACCTTCTTATTCTCAAAGCACACCCACCCCGCAGCAATTACAGGAATTGTTACCCACCGTAGACCCTACCCAAATGACGAAGAGTGGCTTTGACAGCTACTTTAAAGACAACAACCAAAAGCGCACCGGTAACGACCGCACCAAAGAAAACCCCGAAACAGCAAGGCAATTGGCCAATAAAACATTGGATAAAGACAGTACCGAAAACGACAATATAAAAAGGTCTGTCAATGGGCCTGATCAAACCTACGGTGCCAATGTTTTTCAAAATTCAGCCCGGTATGATATTTCAGAATTGTCTACCCCGCCGCTGGACTATCCCATCGGAGTAGGCGACCATATTGTTGTGGCCTTATGGGGTGGTGGTGAATACCAGGAAGATTATATAGTTGCCCGTGATGGAGCCATCTTCCCTAATAGCCTGGGAAAAATTACTGTTCAGGGGCTAACGTTTGAAACTGCCCGTTCCCTTATTTATGCAAGGTTTAAAAGTGTGGTGCCTGCCACTACCAACATACAGATAACCCTTGGCCAGCCACGCAGCATTAATGTAAACGTAGGTGGCGAAGTTGAAAACCCAGGCCCGGTAACGGTATCAGCGTTTTCAAATGCTTACAGTGTAATAGGGCTTGCGGGGGGTATAACACCATTTGGTAACCTAAGGGATATTCAGGTAAAGCGCAACGGAAGGGTGATTGAAACAATAGATGTTTACAAATATTTATCGTCTGGCGATATGGGCAGCCGCATATACCTGCAGAACAATGATTTTGTTTTTGTAAATAATGAAGTGATAAGAGTACTGGCAACCGGCCAGTTTAAAAGGCCCATGTTTTACCAGTTAAAAAAAGATGAAGGAATAAAAGCGCTTATTCAATATTCAGGCGGCTTTACGCCAGAAGCTTTTACATCAGGTGTTAAAGTGATTAGAACAGAAAATGAAAATCAGGTGCTGCATGACGTAAATACCAATGCTATCCTTAAACTTAATAACCAGGACTACCCTTTAGTGGATGGCGATGTTATTAAAGCTGATCTTATAAAAAGCGGTATAACCAACAAAGTGGAACTTGCAGGCCCGGCAAAATATCCTGGCCTTTATGAGTTAAGAAAAAATGACCGTTTGTTTGATATCATCAACAGGGCGGGAGGCATTACCAAAAATACATACCTGGCGAGGGCTTATATTTTCAGGGGGGCAGGCGATTCCACAAATATAAAATCAGACAGGCTGGAGGTTGACCTTAATGATTTTCAAGATAATAATGCGGCAAGTATCAATAACGTTCCGTTACTTCCAAACGATATTATACAATTGTTTTCTAACAGTGAATTTGGCGATCCTCAGTACGTAGACATTTTTGGGGAAATAAGAAAAGAAGGGCACTTTAGAAAGTACGGCGGAATGACTTTACAGGACCTTCTGTATCTTTCTGGTGGATTAAAACAATCTGCAGAATATGGCCGGTTGGAAATCTCCAGCATCGTAGATATTGATTCTGCAAAGCAAGGCTTAAAACCTACCCGTAACGTTATTAAGTCTTACGCTGTATTGCCCAATCTTGAAATTGATTCAGCAGCAGCTAAGGTTATTTTAAAACCTTATGATCAAATTTTTGTGCGAAGAAACCCTACGTTTGAATTACAACAGAATGTACAAATTTTGGGTGTTGTAAAATATGGAGGGCTTTACCCACGCTTAGATAAATACGAACGGCTTTCATCCTACATTGAGCGTGCCGGTGGGTTATTGGAAAACGCAAATGTTGCAGGTGCTGTTTTATACCGTAAAAAAAATAGTTTACTCAGAGAAAAAATTATCTACAAACCGAAGTTTGATACAACAGGCAAAGTATTAAAAGATAGCAGTATTGAAAAAATAGATGAACCTGTAAGCATCGATTTATACAAGGCCCTGAAGTATAAAAACTCGAAAGACGATATTATTTTACAGGAAATGGACATTGTATACATACCTGAAAAAAACCCTTTTGTTACCGTACAGGGCAGGGTACAATCGCCATTAAAAATTACGTTTGATAATGAGCATACCAACCTTTCTTACTACATCGACAGGGCTGGTGGCTTTGGTATACGGCCCTGGAGAAAAAGAATATTTGTGACCTATGCAAATGGAAGGAGCCGCAGGACGAAGAATTTTTTCTTTATGCATTTTTATCCTAAAGTAGAAGAAGGTTCTGTAGTGGTTATACCAGAAAGACCGGAAGGTAAGGAGCTTACCAATGCAGTTGTTTCTGCAACCACCACCGCCATTCCATTACTGATAACGTACCTAATTTTTAAGATTAAATAAGTACAATTGAGCAGCACCGAATTACTCCGTGGTATTTTTAAAAAGTTAAACAGGTTTAAAATACCTGTTATCATATGTGGTGTCTTGTTTGCCCTTTTGCTGGCTTTTTATGCAAAAAGCAAAAGGCCAATTTATACGGCTAAGGCCACAGTATTTCCTTTAACCACACCTGCAGACAATGCCCTTTCTACCAGTGCCTTAAGCGGACTGCTGGGAATTGAAGGCGCCCCCAAAAGCTTTAGCAGCGAAGCTTCTATCAATATTATCGAACTAACGCTTAGCAGGAATGTTCGAGAAAAAGTTGCTGTCACAAGGGTGCCAGCCCTCGGTAATAAAACAATAACCGAACTTTTAATTAACGATATCAACGACAACCTGCCACTATTTGGGCATAAGATGAAAGTGCCGGTTGATAGCGAACAATTGGCTGTTACAGGTGGTGAAATTTTAAAGGATGATATTAGTGCTAAGATGAGTAAAAACGGGGTGTTGGAAATTTATTTTACCTGTCCGTATAAGGATTTAATTACCCCGGCAACCAATGTTTTTATTGATAAGCTTTCTCAGTTTTATATCGATTTAAAAATTTCGAAAGCCCTGGCCGATTATAATTTTACCGTTAAGAAAATTGATTCTTTGGAAGGGGCAATACGTGGCGTTGATAAACGTGCCGTAAATATGCAGAACACTACTTTTTTTACACCCATCGATAAACTGGAATATGATTTACCCAAGGAAAATTTAACACTGGAAAAAACAAGGGTGTTACGGCAAAGGGACCTGTCTGTAAACAACAGGGAAGAAGCCACCTGGAGGTTACAAAAAGCAACACCCATAATCTCAGTGTTAGATGCCCCTAAAGAACCTTTCGCCGTTACAAAATCATCTGCAGTTACGTTTGGTGTAATTGGCTTTATCATTGGTTGTGTAATTGCTGCCGTACTTTTAGTTGGTGGCCTGATAATAAAATACCTGAAACTGGAGATCAATAAAAGCCTTTTCGGAACGGGGCAAGCCTTACCCCATTCCTTATGATTTCCTGAATGCCCACCGCATCATTTCCTTCCACGAAGCTTTTTTGCCGTACATTAAAATGCCGGTGCGGTAAATTTTGCCTGCCAGCCATGTTGTAAAAACAAAGCCCCCAATCAACAACAACATTGATAATAAAAGTTGCTCCCACGGCACTCCGCTTGGTATACGGGCCATCATAACAATGGGCGATGTAAAAGGAATCATACTGGCCCAAACCATAATGCTGCTGTCTGGCGTATTAAGGTTGCTGCTCATAATTATAAATGCAAAGATGATGGGCATTGTTATGGGCAACATCAGCGATTGTGCTTCTTGTGGGTCTTCGTTGATAACACTTCCGATTGCTGCAAATAAAGAAGCATAAAAAAGGTATCCACCCAAAAAATAAAAAACAAAAAAGCAAATAATTTGCAGCCAGTTTACACTGCCCATCGTTTTAGAAAAATCAGCATACTTTAATGCCATAGCATTGTTACCACCGCCTGCCGGCATATTCTTGTTCATCTCTCCGGCTTGCTGCAATAAATCATGTGGAATAAAAATTCCAATTATATAGGACAAAGCAAAAATTAAAATGATCCATAAAAAAAACTGGGTTAAGCCAACTGCTGCAATACCTAAAATTTTTCCCATCATTAATTGAAAGGGTTTAATGCTGCTTACAATTACTTCGGCTATACGGTTTGTTTTTTCTTCCATAACGCCACGCATTACCATTGCGCCAAAAATAAACATGGTTATATAAATTAAAATACCGCTGCCAAAGCCAATGCCATAATTAAGCTGGGCATTCACTTCTTCAGATTTGCCTTTAGCAGAAGTAAGCCTGTTTTCAATGCTAAAAGCACCCATCGATTTTTTACTTATGCTATCCAGCACATCTTTTCTGATGCCGTTTTTTTGTAGCTGGTTATTCTCCAAAGCCCTGTCAAGCCTGGTTTCTATCATGTTTTGTGCGTCCATGCCCAATTGCTTTTTTGAATGGATGGTAAACCTTCTGCTTATGGAATCGCCATTGAGGTTTAGCACAGCATCGTAACCTTTTGCCGCAAAGTTGGAGCTATCAACATTGGTGGTAAAGTCAAATGCAAGCCTTGCCGTATCGCCTTTTAAATTATTTTTAAACATACCGGGGTCGTTAACCACGGCAATTTTTTTAAACTTGTCTTTGGATGACATTGCAAAAAATGCACTGCCAAAAATAAACAGCATCATTACTATCGGTAACAGAAACGTAGATAACAGAAAAGTTTTATTGCGTACCCTGGTAATGTATTCCCTTTGTATAATTAAAAAAACCTTATTCATAGCAGTTGCTTATAATGATTTTAATTTTTGATTGTTTCAAATTGCCTTGCCTCAGGTGTACCTTCCACCAGCTTTATAAAAATCTCATTTAATGTAGGCAGCACTTCATTAAAAGACTTTACAGGTATATCCTGGCTGATGAAAAATTTAAGCACATCATTGGTACTGCTATCATGCAGTAATTTCAAAAGCAATTCATCCGGCTGATGTTTAATTACTTCAAAAATATAGGTCATTAAATTGTGGGCAGATGTGATGGCGCCCAGCTTATACACGTTTTCCTTAAACTGGTTTTTAATATCCTGTACAGAGCCATCCAATATTTTTTTGCCTTTATTTACGATTACAATATGGTCGCAAATTTCTTCAACCTGTTCCATTCTGTGGGTGCTGAAAATGATAGTACTTCCATTTTTGGCAAGGTTAAAAATTTCATCTTTTATCAGGTTTGCATTCACAGGGTCAAGGCCGCTAAAAGGTTCATCCAGTATTATCAGTTTAGGTTCATGTAAAACTGTAGTTACAAACTGAAGTTTTTGGCTCATCCCTTTACTCAGGTCTTCCACCTTTTTGTTCCACCAGCTTTCCATTTCAAACTTAATAAACCATGCTTTGATTTTTTGCAGGGCATCATGCCTGGAAAGGCCTTTTAACCGGGCAAGATAAAGGGCCTGTTCACCAATTTTCATTTTTTTGTACAAGCCCCTTTCCTCTGGCATGTAGCCGATATTGCCTACATCGTTAATGGGGTCAAACCTTTTACCATGAAATTGTATACTGCCGCTATCCGGATAAAAAATACCTGTAATCATTCTTAACAATGTTGTTTTACCTGCACCGTTTGGGCCAAGCAAACCAAAAATGCTGCCCTCTGCAATGGTAAAACTGATATCATCAACAGCCCTCTGTGTGGCAAAATATTTTTTTAAATTTTGCAGCTCAAGAATGTTCATTCAATTATATTTTGTTTGTAAGATTAATCAAAAAATCAACAGTAAAAAGGCTAAGCACAAAAGTTTTATGAATGGTAAAACGAAAGGCTGTTTAATAAAGCTTTACTAAAAATGGGGCTTATAAAAGTACCTGGCTTATTTGCTTTGCAACTTGTTCACCATCCATGGCAGCACTCACTATGCCTCCTGCATGGCCAGCACCCTCCGCACAGGGGTATAAATTTTTTAATTGGGGATGGGTAAGCGTTGTGTTATCACGGGGTATACGCACTGGCGACGAAGTGCGGCTTTCCGTAGCAACAACAACAGCATCGTTAGTGAAATAGCCTTTCATCTTTTTACCAAAAGCAACAAAACCTTTGGCCAGTGCACTGTAAATAAAATCCGGGAGTACCTCGTTTAGCTGCACTGAACAAAGCCCCGGCTGATAAGAACAATCCGGAAGGCTGCCTGACAATTTTTGGTTTGAAAAATCGACCATTCGTTGCGCTGGTGCAACGAATTTACCACCACCTGCAAAAAACGCTTTTTCTTCTACCTGCTGCTGAAATTGAAGCATGGCAAGTTGATGGTTACTGCCTGCACAACTGTTCTTTATAACATCAGCTAACCCCACCTGCACCACCATTCCGCTGTTTGCATAAGGGTTGTTTCTTTTAGATGGGCTCCATCCATTTACTACTAACCTTCCTGCCGTTGTAGCAGCAGGCGCAATAATGCCACCGGGGCACATGCAAAATGAAAATACGCCACGGCCGTTAACCTGCTCAACAAGGCTGTATGCTGCCGGTGGTAAAAAACCACTTCTTAATTGGGTATGGTATTGTGCCGAATCAATCAACGTTTGGGGGTGTTCAACCCTCACGCCTATTGCAAAGGATTTTGCTTCAATCAATATTTTTTTAAGGGAAAGCAATGTAAAAATATCATGGGCCGAATGGCCGGTAGCAAGTATAAAGGCATTGCCGGTAAATGTTTCACCGCAGGCGGTTTTAACGGCCTTTAATTTTTCGCCCTCAATAATAAAATCATCTACTTTTTTCTGAAACAAAAACTCACCTCCGCAAGCCTCTATTTTTTGCCGCATGGCAGTAATAATTGCAGGCAGTTTGTTGGTACCAATGTGTGGATGTGCTTCGTATAAAATACTTTCATCTGCCCCAAAATAAACAAACAGGTTAAGTATCCGGTTAATGTCGCCCCTTTTATTACTGCGGGTGTATAATTTTCCATCGCTGTAGGTGCCTGCGCCGCCCTCTCCAAAACAATAGTTACTGTCCTCGTTGATGATGCCTTGTTTATTGAGCAAGGCAAGGTCCCTGCGCCTGGCCCTTACATCTTTGCCACGTTCTAATAAAATGGGTTTAATGCCAGATTCTAATAAATGTAAAGCAGCAAACAAACCAGCAGGACCTGCACCAATTATTACAACACGTTCGTTGGATTGGTGTACCTGCTTAAAATTAAAATGTTGTAAGGGGCGGCTGGTATAAGGCTCATCAATAAAAGCAGTAACAGTAAGGTTGGCCCAAATTGTTTTTCCCCTTGCGTCAATTGATTTTTTGTTGATGAAAAATCCTGTAATTGACGCTGCGTTTTTACCCATAGTAACAGCAATATGTTCCTTTATGAAAAGGTTGTCCGCTGCTTCGGAAGGAAGAATTTTAAGGGAAATTTTTTGTTGCATTACGGTTGTAACGAACGCTTATATTTTTTGAAATGATGAGAGTGACTTATACCGGCAACACTCAAAAAAGTATTCTTTTAAAAGAGTAAAAAATTAAAACGGCAAATCATCTATAGCATCTGGTGATGAAGAAGAGAAGGTATCTAAAGGTTCCATATATTCATTATCGTTGCTTCTACCTGCAGCATTTTGTACAACTTGTTCTATACGCCATGCATCAAGATTTGTAAAGTAGCTTACCTTTCCTTCTTTTTCCCACTTGCTTCCTTTTATATTGAAAGATACCTTTATCTCATCACCAACGTTTACTTTATCTATGATGGAAGTTTTATCTTGTACAGCTTGAAATTTTACATAATTAATGATGGTTCGCCCACCAACATCTTCTGTTTTTTCCACAGCAAATTCCCTTATTTTAAAAGTTTCTGTACGCTGTATTGTATCATATTTTGCTACCAGTTTTCCGGTTAATTCGTAACTCATAAATGATGTTCTTTTTGTAAAAGTAAACTAATTAGAATACAAAATTTTAGCCGTTTAATTTGATATAAATCAAACTTGTGAAGGGGCATTATTACCCAAAAAATAAAATTTTTTTTAACCCTGATTTATATTTTTTTGGTAGGATAAAATTGTACCAGTTATGATAAGCTTTATTTTATATGCCCTGTAACCCAATGCCAGAAAGGCTTTAGCAGATAACACTGATAAGGTCGCATGATTTATGGATAATTTTTTTTGATTACGGTTGTTACTATTCAATGCATTATGCAGTAACAGTTTTTTAAAGAAAAATTGTTTTCACTATGTTTTCGCCATACTGTAGTTATAGATAAAAATACAAGCGAATAAAAAATTTTTTTTTCAATAAATTCTTTTGATATTCGCTCTCCCCAATTAATTATAGGTTCTCAACTGCCAACAACAGGAACGACTCAGAAATAATTTGCGTGTGGACAATTTTTGTAAATAGTAAATTGCTTAAGGAATAATGGATAAGGTTTTTGATAAAGTATGGGCGAATTGTTTAGAGATAATCAAAGACATTGTTGAATGGCAGCATTACAAAACTTGGTTCGAACCTATCAAGCCGGTTGCACTTAAAGAAAAAATCCTAACGATACAGGTACCAAGCCAATTCTTTTTTGAATACCTTGAAGAACATTATATCAGTTTACTTGCAAAAACATTAAAGCGGGAGTTAGGCAAGGATGCAAGATTGGAATACAGGATAATGGTTGATAGCGGCAACAGTAAAAACAAGCCGCTTACAATGGATGTACAGGGTAATGGATTTAAATCATATGCAAATAATGAAATGGATTTTCCTTTAGTTATAAACAACCCGGTTAAAAACCCCTTTGTAATCCCAGGTCTTAAAAAAGTACAGATAGACCCGCAGTTAAACCATGCCTATACCTTTGACAGTTTTATGGAAGGTGATTGTAACAGGGTGGCAAGAAGGGCAGGTAAAACCGTTGCTGAAAAACCAGGTACAACATCGTTTAACCCACTTGTTATTTATGGAGGTGTGGGTTTGGGCAAAACACATTTGGCCCAGGCAATAGGTAATGAGGTAAAAAGATTGCACAGCAATAAAGTGGTATTGTATGTAAGCTCAGAAAAATTCATCAATCAGTTTATAGATCATGGACGTAACGGTGCAATAAATGATTTCATTCATTTTTATCAATTGATAGATGTTTTGATAATTGACGACGTTCAGTTTTTTAATCGTGCAGAAAAATCGCAGGATGCTTTCTTCTCCATATTTAACCACCTTCACCAAAGCGGAAAACAACTTATACTTACAAGTGATAAATCACCAAAAGATTTGGAAGGCGTGCAGGAGCGTTTGCTAAGCCGTTTCCGCTGGGGTTTAAGTGCCGATTTGCAGGTGCCGGATTATGAGACTAAGATCGAAATTTTAGAGAAGAAAATGAAGAATGACGGCCTTGAAATGCCGAAGGAAGTTGTAAAGTATATAGCCTATAACATCAACAGTAATGTACGTGAATTGGAAGGTGCATTGATATCATTGTTGGCACAATCTTCGCTAAATAAGAGGGAAATAGACCTTGAATTGGCGAAAAAAGTGTTAAGAAATTTTGTAAAATCATCAAGCAAAGAAATTACTATAGACGCTATCCAAAAGATGGTGTGTGAATATTTTGATGTTACTTACGACAAGCTTTTACAAAAAACAAGGAAGCGGGAAATTGTACAGGCAAGGCAAATAACCATGTACCTTGCAAAAGCTTTTACTAAAAATTCATTAAAAACTATTGGTGAACATTTTGGCGGAAGGGACCATACTACGGTTATACATAGTTGCCAAACTGTAAAAGATTTAATGGATACAGATTCCATGTTTAAAGAAAGTGTAATGGAACTACAGCAAAAGGTGCAGTTAGCTGCCATGTAAAATAGATTTTTGTTTTAAAAAGCCGGGTATAACACATCCGGCTTTTGCATTTATGGCCTCGTTTAGAATTAAATAAACGATAAAATTATTTTTAAAAAAGCCGGTAATAATTCCACTTTGTTTTGGGTATTACAATGTTGAAGTGTATTTTTGCAACCCCTTACAAAAGTTAAGGGCAGGTAGGAGAGATGCCTGAGTGGCCGAAAGGAACGGTTTGCTAAATCGTCGTACGGGTAACACTGTACCGTGGGTTCGAATCCCACTCTCTCCGCAAAAGTTCTTATCAAGTTTTACATCATTCCCGATAGCGAAATTTTGAATTTGTTATATGGTGTAAAAATTTTAATAGTTCGGGATGTAGCGTAGCCCGGTATCGCGCCTGGTTTGGGACCAGGAGGTCGCAAGTTCGAATCTTGCCATCCCGACTTCACAGGACAAGCTGGAATTATTTCCGCTTGTCCTGTTTTTTTTGTGCTAAAACCCTCTGCCAGGCTATACATTATTCGAACAACTTCATTTATTCTATTAGTTCGAAATTCATTTTCCAAAAAATTCAATTTTGAGGGTAAATCGAACTTATTATTTCTTTTTTCTTTTCTGTATCGGAACTTTCATACAGGTAATCCAGCTTCATAATATTATCTATCTCTTAATCCAGCAACTCCTTAATATTTACTTTATCATTTTTAGTCGCAGCTAATTTAGCTTCAAGTTTAGCACTGTATTCTGACTTCATTTCCCTAAAATCTGCAGGTTCAATTTGTTTAGAAGAAAGCAAATCCCTGATATAGGACAGCCTGTCTTCCAGTTGCTTTATTTGCAATCTTATCTGTTTGCTATCATTATCCGCAACACATGTTTGTTCCTCCCATGCTTCTGCAAGAAGTAATTTCAAAAGATCAGCATTTTCAGGGGTGGGGAGTGTATTTTTTAAGCTCATAAACAAATTTCTCATTTGCATTATCTG
Source organism: Ferruginibacter sp. (assembly GCA_965249755.1). Taxonomy (GTDB): domain Bacteria; phylum Bacteroidota; class Bacteroidia; order Chitinophagales; family Chitinophagaceae; genus Ferruginibacter. The sequence continues at coordinate 2,632,586 of CBDFMT010000004.1, read as the reverse complement.
CTCTAAAGCGACAACTGCATCCATCAGTCAGGATGGTGCATTACACAGGCATGTCGATGGAATGCAGCTCATCATAAAAGATGATATCGCTTTTGAAAAAAAGTACAGTGCTTGGACAAAACAAAATTATTATGCATTTGCCGGCCTTGTTTTAAAAGATAAGGATTTTTGGGGTGTTGATTTAACTACGATAAATGGCTTTGCAGGCGAAGTATAAAGCGAATATCAACCTCTTGCAGCAATTCGGTGCAGGCGATTTAATAAAAATATTAAAGACCAAAACTACCATTGGTTAAGCAGGGCAGCAACTAACAAAACCGTTGCCGGTATTGAATTACAGGGCTACGGCAATAATTTTTTATTTTGAAAAGGGATGATAAAAATCCTTAAAATACAATCCATAAAAAATTCTTAACCCTTGCAATATAAATGATGCTGCAATAATTCTTAATTTTAAGAACCAGATGTTGGTGGTAAATGAAAATGAAGTATGGCTATTGGTTTTGTGTTGCCGGGTGCAGCATTTTTGCACCAGCCATATGGCAATGTTTGTTAGTTTATGATTGTTGCAGCGGCAGCGTTATTAATTTAAAAACCGGGATAAGGTAATTATATGGAAGTAATGGAGTCGTTTAATTTAAAGGGAAAAAATGCTGTTGTTACGGGTTGCAGCTCGGGCATAGGGCAGGCAATGGCAGTAGCATTGGCCGAAGCGGGTGCTGATATTATCGGCGTATCCTCATCAGGCAATTGTGATGAAACAAAAAAGCTTATTGAAGCAACAGGTAAAAAATTTAGCTGCTATAAAGCAGATATCGGTGACAGGGAACAACTCTACCAGTTTATAAAAAATGTGTTCCAAGACAATAACCGCATTGACATCCTGGTGAACAATGCAGGCATGATTATGCGTAAGCCCGCAGCCGAACACAGCGACGAATATTGGGATAAAGTAATGGCAGTAAACCTGGATGCACAGTTTATAACAGGCCGTGAATTTGGCAGGCACATGATTGAAAATGGTGGTGGCAAAATAATTTTTACCTGCTCACTGCTAAGCTTTCAGGGCGGTATCAATGTACCTGGCTATGCAGCCAGCAAATCTGCAATAGCCGGTTTGGTAAAGGCTTTCGGCAACGAGTGGGGCAGCAAAGGTGTTTGTGTAAACGGTATTGCACCCGGCTATGTGGTAACCAACAATACCCAGGCGTTAAGGGAAGACCCTGAAAGGAATAACGCTATTCTCGGCCGCATCCCTGCAGGCAGGTGGGCGGTGCCGGATGACTTTAAAGGACCGGTCGTTTTCCTGGCTTCACCGGCATCTGACTATGTAAATGGAACAATATTATTGGTTGATGGTGGCTGGATGGCCCGATAAAACAAGATGTATATGGAAAAAAGGTTCGCAATAAGCCCAGCAGAGGCAAAGCAGTTTGATACCGTACAGCTTCGTGAAAATTTTTTGGTAGAAAATTTAATGACCGATGATGAAGTGCGTTTGGTATACACACATTACGATAGAATGATTATCGGTGGTGTAAAGCCGGTAAACGAAGTGTTGGTTCTTCCCAATCATGCTGAACTAAAGGCGGATTATTTTTTAGAAAGAAGGGAACTTGGCATTATCAATATCGGAGGTGATGGAACAATTGAAGCCGATGGGGAAATATTTACTGTAAGCAAATTCACTTGTGTTTACCTGGGAAAAGGCTGTAAAGAAATAAAATTTAAAAGCACCTCTAAAAATTCCCCAGCATTATTTTACCTGTTATCTGCCCCTGCACATACAACTTATCCTAATAAGTTGCTAACGAAAGAAAACGCATCGCCGGTTGCGCTGGGTGCTGAAGAAACAAGTAATAAACGTACAGTGTACAAATACATACACCTGGAAGGCATAGCAAGTTGCCAGTTGGTAATGGGGCTAACCGTTTTAGAAAATGGAAGTGTGTGGAACTCTATTCCACCGCATACGCATACACGAAGAATGGAAGTATATTTTTATTTTGACGTACCTGCCCTGCAAAGGGTTTTTCATTTTATGGGAGAGCCGCAACAAACAAGGCATTTGATAACGGCCAATCATGAGGCCGTTATTTCGCCACCATGGAGTACACACTTTGGATGTGGCACTTCCAACTATGGCTTTGTTTGGGGCATGGCAGGCGAAAATCTAGTATACGCCGATATGGACCCGTTGAGTGTACAGGAAATAAAATAGTTAATAAAAAGCATAGTAAATAGTAGTGGAAATTATAGAAAGGGTATAAAAATACAGAAACCCTAATTTTTCACCCGCTTTACTTGTCTTTTGCTTCACTTGCCACAGGGCTGTTTAATTCCGGTGCAAATATCGGTGCCATCATTGCACCCCTAACCCTCTGCTTTGGACTAATACTCACGTGGGGTGTCAATGGGCATTTTTTATTACCATACATTGCTTAAAGGCCGTGTTATTAGCCGGAAGCGAAATTATTAAAGGCACTAAAATATTTAAGTAAACGATAGCTGCAATGAACACTTACATTTTAACTATTGTGTTATTCATCTTCAGCATAAGGTTAAGGCCGGTTCGTTTTAAATAAAGACTCCATTAGCCTGCTATAACAAACCAACATTATTAAACTGATTTTTAAATTGCCTGGGTTGCATTTTCTTGATTTTTAGAAACTGTTTATTAAAGTTAACAGCAGTATTAAAGCCACTTTCGTAACAAATTTCTATAACCCGCTTTTCTGTATTTTGTAAAAGGGTACAGGCATACCCAATTCTTATTTCATTCAAAAATTCGATGTAAGATTTTTGGGTGCATTTTTTAAAATAAATGCAAAATGCTGCCACACTCATATTGGCCAGTTTGGCAATCTGCGGCAGCGATATTGGTTGCTGAAAATTATTTATGGTATAATGAAAGATACAGTCAATACGCTCTTTACTTTTTTCATTGCTTACTTTTATTTGCCTGGTAGATAGTGGCAGGGTGTGCCTTTCATCTAAAATTAATTGCAGGCAATTGCATAACGTACTGATCCTGGAGAACCCGGTTGCAAACTCTAAACTTTTAATTTGGGCTTCAAGTAAATAATTGCCCTTACCTTTTATTTGCAACCCGGCCATTGATAAAGCAAAGAGCTCTGTAATTGAATTGTTTTCAGGAATATTTAAAAAATCTGCCCCCCAAAAATCTTCCCTGAACTGGATTACCACTGCTGCGGCAAACATCTCTTTTTGTTGTTTTTGAAAAGTATGTGGTACATCGCTGCCTATAAAAAAGATATCCCCGGTTTTAAATTCACCCACGTAATTGCCAATAAAACATATACCACTGCCTTCGGTAAAAAGGATAAGTTCATATTCCACATGCTGGTGCCATGAAACTTCGAAATAAGGCGTTCGGAATGTTTTGGCAACAAAAGAAGTTTCAGCATTTAAGGCCAGTTTTTGGATTAATGGTTTCAAGTAAAACAATTTTATCGGGTTAGTGTATTAATCTGGTGCAGCTTCGCAAAAATAATTTCTATTTTCTAAAATGATGTTTATAGGGTTTTTATTTTATTCCATAAAACTTTCTTTGTAAAAGTATTACAACGGCCGATACGGAATCCCCAAAGCCTTTGCTAAATGAAATAATAGTTTCTGTTTTCGATACTATAGTTATGGCATAATTTTTCTTTTCAGTATAACTATGCGTCAGATAATCCGGGAATAATAATGTTACTTGTTTTTTATTCCTGTCTTGTTTTCAAACGTTTTGCCATGATGAATTTAATCAACCACAGAACAGGGATTAAACTTATTAAACCTGAAATAAATTGCGCTGACAGCGGCTTGATGAGTCACCATTATCCATCATCTTTTTTACATTAATATTTATCTCCGGTAAAAAAACTGATGTCATTTTTGTTTAGATAGAACTGAAAATAATACATTTCATACGCCTTTTAACGGCGTATACATTTCACAAATGCCTGCGGCAAAAACCGGTGGCGATGGCTGACATTGATCAAATAAAAATGACCATAAAAAATAAATCATGGAAAGAAGAAATTTTACAGCCTTAGTTTTATCTGTTGCTACAGGTTCAATTTTATCGCCTTTGCTTACTGCAGCAAATGATGCCGGTAACAACAATATTTATAACAGCCCATATTTTGGTGATGGTGAATTGCCTGGTAATTTGCCTGCCAATATAAAGCAGTTAGTTAGCAATGTAATGAAGCAGGAGTTTAAATCAGTAAATACAGATTGGTTTGGCTCTATACAAATCGAAGGCTTGTTGCGGTTTGCAAACCGGGGGTTTAAAGAGGGGTATGAGTTTGCCGGTAAATGGTTTGATTACCATGTTGAAAACGATAAAAAACTTACCGACGAAGAATATTTTAAACAATACGATGGCCCCCACGCCCGGATTTTACGGGATGGGCCACTCACATTTGTAATTTACTCGGCTAATTTAGGCGTTTCATTTCCTGTGCATGAACTATATAAACTCAATAATAGCAGCACGGCCAAAAGGGTTTGTTTTGATGTGGCAGATGCTATTTTACATTATGCCGGGCGTGACAGGTTTGGCATGCTGGCACACGATGATTTGAACTATACAAAATTTGCTATTCCGGATACGGCTTACTGGGCTACCCGTTCAAATGCTATTGCTGCCACTTTATGCACGGATGCCAATGTTGCGGCTGTGTATTGGAAGCAGGCAATTTTTCAACTGGAAGCCGGTATACAATACTTTTTAGACACTGATAAGAAATTGGTACGCACCGGTCTTTTCAATGGAGAAAATGCTACTACTTATTGGTGCCGTTCGCAGGGTTGGTTATTGTGGGCTATTGCTGGTTTATTACGATACCTGCCAAAAGACCATATAAAATTTAAGCCGATTGCGGGTAGCATGAAAATAATTGCAGACGGTATTAAACAGTATCAAAGCAAAAATGGGGGCCTGCATGTTTTGGTAAACGATCCTTCAACCCCTGAAGAAGTAACCAGTATTTCTATGGTTTTATCGGCACTTAAGGAAGGCGTCCGTAAAGAATGGATACCTAACGATAGCTATGATGGGATGTTTGAAAAAGCATGGGGGTTTATCCTTAAAAGTGTTGATGATAAAGGTGGCGTTCACAACGCCTACACCGGCTGGGCTGTGCCTGCCGAGAACAAAGAAGTAAATAAAATGGATGAACGTTTTATGGGTTTTGTGCCTGGTATCATTATGGTTGCAGCCGATGAAATGACGAGGTAAAATTATAGCCGATGCCCATAAACATGCTGTCCATATCGCATAGGAAAGCTTTACAAATAGTTGCTGCAGTTGTTACAAAAGCAACTGATGGATGACTGCCCGTTGCTGTAGCAGTATCAGATTTCGCCAGCCGTTTAATTGCATTTACAGCAATGGATAATGTAATACCTGCTTTTATAAAGCTGGCGCAAGCCAAAGCATATTCCGCGGTTGCAGGAAAGAAAGACACCCTGCAATGGGCCTTAACAAAGAAGCACCAGGAGAATATTGATTTTGATATGCGTAACTGGACCGATGAAAATTTCACCAGTTTTACAGGTGGTGTTATTATTTTGTTTGGCAACCAAACCATTGGGGTTATTGGCGTAAGCGGCAGAAATGGCATAAAAGGCCCGGATGATACAGGTATGCAGGATAATGAATTGGCGGAATATGGCCGTATGGTTTTTGAAAAAATGATTGAACAATAATTGTAAAAAAATTGCAGGCGTTGGTTATGATCTGCTGGCTTATGCGTGAGGGATTGCAGTGGAAAGCCCTTAGCCACGAGGCACGAGTGGCGGGGACTTGGAACGGAAAGCCCGGCCCGCCATCAGGCGGGGCACGCCACAAAAATTTAACAGGCGAAGGTGCTTTGTCAGGTCAGGTTTCCATACAATATTACAATAAAAATTAAGCTCATTTTTAAAATAAGATATCATGGCTTTGGTAACAAGCAGCAGCTCAACGGTGCAACTTAATAAGCCGGTTGCCCTCAACAAAAAGTATGTGCTGTTGATTAGTACGGTGGCAGCATTAGGTGGTGTTTTATTTGGTTTTGATACGGCCATTATTTCTGGCACTATCCCTTTTATAAAAGCCTATTTTATTTTGGATGAATTGATGCTGGGCTGGGCGGTAAGCAGCATTTTAATTGGCTGTGCTTTAGGGGCGATGGCGGCGGGTAAACTTGCCGATAAATTTGGCCGAAAAAAAATAATGTTTGCCTGCGCCTTATTGTTTGCCGGCACTGGTGTTGGCGTTGCAATGTCTGCATCTTTGTTCAGCTTTGTTACCTGTAGAATAGTGGGCGGCCTTGCCGTTGGCGCCGCAGCCATGGTAGTACCAATGTATATTGCCGAGACGGTGCCCGCTGTTTTGCGTGGGCGGATGGTGGCCTTATACCAACTGGCGATAGTAGTGGGTGTGTTATTGGCTTATATAATCAACTATACTTTAGCAGGCATTGGGGCAGGTGCCTGGCGTTGGATGTTTGCCTCGCAAGCGTTGCCTGCTGCATTCTTTTTCTTTGCCCTTTTTCTTGTGCCCGAATCGCCGAGATGGCTTATCCATAAAGGCTTTGCAGGCAAAGGGTTTGATGTGTTGTTAAAAACGGGTGGGCAGGTTTATGCGGAGGATGAGCTGCAATCCATTACCCAAACCTTTAGTCACAATACCAAAGGAACCTGGAAAGATTTACTGCTGCCTGCTTTCCGGAAAGTATTGGGCATGGGCATTACCATTGCTGTTTTCCAGCAGATAACCGGCATTAACGCCATACTGTATTATGCACCTGAAATTTTTAAGAACACCGGCTTAAGCATTGCCGATGCTGCCATTCAAACCATTGCAATCGGTATTGTAATGCTGCTGTTTACGCTGGTGGCCATTTGGCTGGTAGATAAAATAGGGCGTAAAAAACTGCTGCTGGCAGGCAGTGCGGTTATGGCTGTTTCGCTGGTGGCAGTGGCCATTTGCTTTCAGCAAAATTTTTATGGGTGTTATGTTGTGCTGATTTTCTTAATGCTGTACATCGCTGGTTTTTCGGCCAGTTTGGGTGCGGTAACCTGGGTTGTCCTTTCAGAAATTTTTCCTAACCGCATCCGTGGACTTGCCATGTCGCTTACCACGCTCATTTTGTGGCTGGCCGATTTTGGAGCCAGCTTTTCCTTTCCCATATTGAACAAACATTTTGGCACCTCCACCACATTGTTATTGTTTGCTTTTTTCTGCGTCGTATATCTCATTTATATAAAAATTAAAATACCGGAAACCAAGGGCAAAACATTGGAAGAGCTGGAAAATTTATTATTAAAAAAATAAAGCTATGCAAAACAAAAATGAAATTACAGACCTGGAAACAACCGGCCAGCATGCGATTGAATTTTACAGGGCAAAAGGTTACCTGGTAGTAAAAAATTTATTTAACCAATCGGAAATAACAGAACTAAAACATGATACGGCCCAAATATTTAAAGGTTTTTATGGCAATATAGAAGGACTGCTGCCGGTGGCAGAGGGTGAAAATGATGCGGATGTTTTGAAGAAGTATGTTGCCATACATTTCCCCCATAAAATATCCCCGGTCATTAAAAAATATTTGGGGCACCATGCTGTAGTACATGTGCTTAAAAACATTGTTGGTCCCAATGTAAAATGCATGCAAAGCATGTTGTTTGTAAAGGGGCCAGGCAAGGCCGGCCAAAGCTGGCACCAGGATGAATATTTTATTCCTACACGTGACAAAAGCCTTACTGGTGTTTGGATTGCCATAGATGATGCCAACATAGAAAATGGTTGTTTATGGGTGGTGCCTGGCAGCCATAACCCAGGTTATATTATGCCAAGGGGTAAAAACAACAGTGATGAATATGCTGATGTGGATACTATCGATGTAGCTGGTTATCTCCCTGAAAATATAATCCCTTTGGAAGCCAAAAAGGGTGATGTGGTTTTTTTTAACGGATACCTGTTGCACAGCTCTTTAAGAAATAAAACAACGGGTAATTTTCGTACTGCCCTCGTTAATCATTACATGAGTGCCGAAAGCATGTTGCCCTGGGACCAGGATGGTAAATTTCCATTGACAGAAGACCTAAGGGATATAGTAGTGGTGGCTGGAAAAGACCCTTATGCCCATAAGCCAATTGTAAATATGAACCATCCCTATCTGCGGCCCGAGATATTGAACCTTACCCGGAAAGGCTGATCATGACTTACAAAATCATCAAACTGCACCTCTTTAAAATTCAGCATGAACAGAAAAGATTTTATCAAATACGGCTCCCTGTCATCTATGGCCATGGTGGCAAGCAGGGCAGGCCTGGTTAATTTTGATGCGCCCAAAACCGTACGACCACTGGCAATAACCATGTGGGACTTTAGCTGGTTAGAACGGCGCTGGCCCGGCGGCAGTTACGAAGACTGGGATATGGTTTTGGATGAATTGATGCTGCGTGGTTACAATGCGGTAAGGATAGATGCCTACCCACATCTATTGGCTGCCAACCCAACCAAAGAATGGACATTGTTGCCCGTTTGGGACCAGAACGACTGGGGTGCACCCGGCATTATTAAAGTCCAAATTCAGCCATCGCTTACGCAGTTTATAGCTAAGTGCAAAAAGCGGAATATAAAGGTTGGCCTGTCTACCTGGTACAGGCAAGATGCAGATAACACAAGGCTTACAGTAGATACGCCCGCTAAAATGGCCGGCAACTGGCTGGCAGTTTTAGCCATTATAAAAAGAGCAAACCTGCTCGACAGTATTTTGTATGTGGACTTTTGCAACGAATGGCCGGCAAGTGTGTGGACCCCTTTCTTTAAAGCCAAAAGGGATGGCCACAATTGGGGCACACCGGAATCTTTAAGCTGGATGAAAGAAGCAACCGGGATAGTGAATAAGCAATACCCGGAACTTCCATTAACTTTTTCGTTTGATCATTACCAGGAAAAAAAATTGCAGGATAACCCCACGCCCTACCTTGATTTTATTGAGCAGCACTTATGGATGGCCAGCCTGAAGAATGGCGAATTTAATAACAAAGTAGGCATTGACTGGAATGGCTTTTCATCAGGCGATTTAAAAAGGCTGGTAGAAAAAAGCGAACTGTTATACAAAGGGAATAAGCTTTACTGGAACAATATATTAACCAGCAGTATTAACCAATTGGCAAGCGATGCCAAGGCAGCCAATAAACCCCTTATTACCACCGAATGCTGGAGCGTTGTAAACTATAAAGATTATCCCATGCTTAACTGGGATTGGGTGAAAGACATTTGTGCATTGGGCGTAACAACTGCCGCCGCAACAGGCCAATGGGTAGCCATTGGTACCAGCAACTTTTGCGGCCCGCAATTTAAAGGCATGTGGAACGACATTGCCTGGCATAAATGGTTAACATCATTGATAAAAAACTCCCCTGTCTCAGGTGCGTTGAAAACAAAAAAAATTATTTCGAGGTTAGGATGACAAATAGTACCCAAACCAAAAATAAGTTCTTGCACAAAGCCATCATCATTATGAAATTTCATTTTACTTTTTTGCCATCTTTTTACTGCCCGTTAAAATTTGGCCTTTAATCCATTAAGCATAATTTCACAAATGTATACCGGCCACGGGTCAACAGCACAAACCGGAATAATGCTGGTTGGCCCTGTTTTTATTTTCGTTACAACCTTCGCACACACTATATATCAGCTTTGCCACATCTTACAACTGATTTGGATTTACATTTGTAAAAATTCAGGTTGAACATATTGAATGTCAATTACAGATACTCAACTACAACCTGGGGAACAGTTTCTTTTTAAAAATATAAATGTTATGGGTTTTATTGAATGGCTAAAGCAACCCTGGCCCTGGTATGTAGCCGGGCCAATTGTGGGTTTAACGGTACCAACGTTACTTATTATTGGTAATAAATCTTTCGGTATCAGTTCTTCTTTACGCCATATCTGTGCAGCATGTTTGCCTGCTGATATTCCATTTTTTAAATACGATTGGAAAAAAGAAGTTTGGAATTTATTTTTTGTGGTGGGTATATTTTTGGGTGGTGTGATTGCGGTCAACCTGCTCGCCAACCCTGAACCAATGCATGTAAATATGAAACTTTCTGCGGAGCTCTTAAGCTATGGCATTACAGACTATACAGGCTTAATACCAAAACAATTATTTAACTGGCCAGCTTTACTTACCATTAAAGGGTTTCTTATGATTGTGTTTGGCGGGTTTTTAGTTGGCTTTGGTACAAGGTATGCCGGTGGGTGTACCAGCGGGCACGCCATTATGGGCTTGTCTACATTACAATGGCCATCACTTATTGCTACCTGTTGCTTTATGATTGGCGGCTTTATTATGGCCAATCTTATTCTTCCATTTATCCTTTCACTCTAAATAAAATAGTGTATGCAGGCAATTACAGACCATACAGATTTTGAAGTACGTTCGCTGGATACCGTGGGTGTTAACGAAAGCCACCTTACCCACAAGTGGTACCATAATATTAAATACCTGGTTGTTGGTGTAGCGTTTGGGATTGTTTTTGTAAAAGCAGAAATCATCAGTTGGTTCCGCATACAGGAAATGTTCCGCCTGCAGTCTTTTCATATGTATGGGGTAATAAGCAGTGCGGTTGTGGTGGGCATGGTTTCCGTTTGGCTTATCAGGAAATTCAATATCAAAACCATTTACGGAGAGGCTATAGAATTTCATATAAAAACATTCAATAAAGGACAGGTTTATGGGGGCTTGTTATTTGGATTAGGATGGGCTATTACAGGGGCATGCCCGGGGCCATTGTTTGCACAAATAGGCACCGGGGCATCAGTAATTGCTGTTACTTTATTGAGTGCTGTTGCCGGCACATGGGTGTATGGATATGTGCGGGAAAAGTTGCCACACTAAGACATGGTAACCAGGCAGTCATTAGCAAAGTAATTCCAATCCAAAATTTTAATGCAAATAATTAGCTTACGCAGATGTGGATTATTTGCTTCTCTTACCAAGTTTTTAAACATTTACTTTAATGCAGAAGCAGCAAAAGTAAAGACGCTGCAATACCTGCAACAGTGAGGATAACGCCGGAGCTAAAAAGTTTTGTGCCTGGTTTAAACATCCAAAAAGCGGAAACAGACATAAACAATAAAGCCACTCCAAAAATGGTGGTAAAATAATGTGCCGTATCCCTGCCGGAGCTTTTGTGTAATTCTGTAAAGGGCGTTATCCAACTGTACCATTCTTTGGTATGATAGCTCGCCTTGCCGGTTACCGCATTATAAGCACCATCTTTAAAGTAAAGTGTATCACCTGTGGTACCGGTTATTTTTAAATCCCTCATCCTTAGCTTAGGGCCAAGCTCAGCCTCACTTAAATGCGGTGGTAATTGCTTTTCGTTTAGCACATCATGCTTTAATAAATTGGTATCCCGGTAGGTTTGTATAAGCCCGCTAATACTATAAATAATAACAAGGCCGGTAATAAAAAAGCCAATTTTGTTGTGAAGAAAACGCATGTACCATCTCAAATTTTTGCCTGTTTTTTTTGTCTCCTGTATCATATTTATTTTTTGCTGGGTTGGTTTATTTTCAATTTGTGTGTTTATAAATATTTGAACCTTTTCAAAATAGAATTGCTTTTTTTGTTTGCAAATTGCAAATAAAAACAAGTCTGTGTTAACGGTTTAGGGAATAGTTTTTACCTGATTGGAAATAATTTGTTACACCGCAAACCTATTTTTTAAAGCACCGTGTTTTTTTAAAATGATACAAAACGTGGCTTTCCTGCTACCAACTGCTGCATTGTTGCTACCGAAAAAGTTATTAGCAGCGAAGGTTACCGTCTGCAATTTTATCCGGATCGGTTTTTTCTCCCTATGCAGCATTGCCCCATTGATTTTTTTTAAGAAGCAACTAACTTCGGAACTGGCGTTAGAATTTTGCATAAATGTTTAAACCTTAAAAATATGGTCATGATCAAAAAGGGATTTGTTTTTTTTGCCATTCTGCTGGTATATAAAAGCTTGCTGGCGCAAGATGAAAAAATACTTCCACCAGCCCCCGTTTATCCGCTGCCCTCAGCCAACCAATTGATGTGGGCAGATATGGAAACCAATGCCTTTGTACATTTTAACATCAATACTTTTACAGATAAAGAATGGGGCTACGGAGATGAAAGCCCTGCGTTGTTTAACCCGTCCAACACCGATGCAAACCAATGGGCAAAAACATTGAAGGAAACCGGGTTTAAGCAACTGATATTAACCTGCAAGCACCATGATGGTTTTTGCTTGTGGCCCACAAAATACACAGATCGTTCCATCAGGCAAAGCCCTTATAAAAATGGCAATGGGGATATAGTAAGGGAGGCGAGGGATGCCGCAAAAAAATACGGATTAAAGTTTGGCGTATACCTGTCGCCTTGGGACAGGAACCGTGCAGACTACGGAACACCGGCTTATATAACCTACTACCGCAACCAGTTAAAAGAATTGTTTACACAGTATGGGCCAGTGTTTGAAATGTGGTTTGATGGTGCCAACGGCGGCGATGGGTATTACGGTGGAGCAAAAGAAAAACGTACTATTAATGGTGCAACTTATTACGACTGGCCCACCACATTAAACCTGGTAAGAAAAATGGAACCCAACATTTTATTTTTTAGTGATGCAGGCCCCGGTGTACGTTGGGTGGGCAATGAAGAAGGCGTTGCCGGAGAAACCAACTGGAACAACATAAATGCAGACAGTATTTATGCAGGCAAACAGGGCATTGAAAAATTATTAAACTCCGGTGAAGAAGCTGGTAATAAATGGGTACCTGCAGAGGTAGATGTATCCATCCGGCCGGGATGGTTTTATCATGCAAAGGAAGATTCGATGGTGAAGCCGCCGGAAAAATTATTTGAAATTTATCTTACCTCTGTAGGCCGTGGTTCTACATTATTATTAAACGTGCCACCCGATAGAACAGGGCGTTTTCATGCCAATGATGTAAAGACATTGTATGGTTTTAAAGCATTGCTTAAAAAAGAATTAGGCCACAATTTTGCTGCACATGCTATTGTAACCGCAGATAGCTATCGTGGCAAACAAAAACAATTTGCTGCCGCAAATATTACAGATAACAATAAAGAAACTTACTGGGCTACCGATGACAATATAAATACGGGGAGCATTGAAATAAAATTAGCAAAACCAACTACTGTAAAATACATACTGTTGCAGGAGTATATAAAATTGGGGCAGCGGGTGCAATCATTTAACGTAAACATTTGGAAAGATGGCAAATGGCAAACCGCCGCAACCGCCACAACTATCGGGCATAAAAGAATATTGAAAATAGCCCCTGTTGTTACCAGCAAAATAAAAGTAAGTATCACCGCTTCAAAAGCTTGTCCGCTCATTTCAAACATAGAAATATTTTAACCGTTCAATGTCTTAGCACAATTAAGTTAATTACACTATAACCAATATTATTATCATGCAAATTGTAAGGGCCACCTTTTTAATGGCAATTATTTGGGCTTGCTGTGTTGGTTTAAAAGCGCAGGCACAATCCAAACATACCTTTAAAGTAGAAGCCGGTCAGTTTGTATATGATGGTAAGCCAATACAAATACATTCCGGCGAAATGCACTTTGCCCGGATACCTAAAACCTACTGGAGGCACCGCTTACAAATGCTGAAGGCGATGGGTTTAAATGCTGTGGCAACGTACGTTTTCTGGAACTATCATAATACTGCACCTGGTGTATGGGACTTTACAACAGGCAACCACAACATTGCCGCATTCATACGCACGGCACAGGAGGAGGGAATGATGGTGATACTGCGGCCAGGCCCGTATGCCTGTGCAGAATGGGAATTCGGCGGCTACCCCTGGTGGTTACAAAAAGATACCAACCTTGTTATCCGCACTTACAACCAGCCCTTTTTAGACTCTTGCAAACAGTACATTAATAAACTGGCTGAACAGGTAAAGCCTTTGATGGTAACCAATGGCGGCCCCATCATTATGGTGCAGGCAGAAAATGAATTTGGCTCCTATGTGGCGCAGCGAAAGGACATACCGGTTGAGCAGCATAAGAAATATAATCTTGCCATAAAAAATTTATTGTTGCAAGCAGGCTTTAACATACCGATGTTTACTTCTGATGGAAGCTGGTTGTTTGATGGTGGCTCGATGGAAGGTATATTGCCTGCGGCCAATGGAGAAGATAATGTTGACAATCTTAAAAATGCGGTAAATAAATACCACCATAACGAAGGGCCCTATATGGTTGCAGAATATTACCCCGGCTGGCTGCACCATTGGGCAGAACCGTTTCCAAATATACCTGTTGCAGATGTGGTAAAACAACTGGATAAATATTTGCAAGGGGGCGTAAGCTTTAATATATATATGGCGCATGGCGGTACCAATTTTGGCTTTACTTCAGGCGCCAATTATGATAAAGAACATGATATACAGCCCGACCTTACCACCTACGATTATGATGCCCCCGTAAGTGAACCGGGCTGGGCCACACCTAAATACATGGCCATTCGGGAGCTGATGAAGAGGAATGTAACCTATCCCGTTCCGGCAATTCCCAAACAAATTCCTGTAACGGTTTTACCTCCTGTTAAGCTTTATAAATCTGCAGATGTATTATCAATGAAAGCGTTTATGAAGCCTGTTCAATCTGATACCCTATTGTCTTTTGAAAAACTAAACCAGGGGCATGGTTACGTTTTATACAGCAGGCATTTTGCCGGGCCCGTAAAAGGCAATATGGTTATATCAGGGCTACGGGATTATGCGGTTGTTTATATCAATGGTAAAAAGCTGGGCGTACTTAACAGGATGGATAAAAGCTATTCAATGCCGGTGGATATTCCGGTGAATGCAACGCTTGATATATTGGTGGAAAACATGGGCCGCATTAACTATGGTGCGGAGATACCGCATAATGAAAAAGGGATTATTTCGCCGGTGCTTATTAATGATATAGCAGTTACAGGTGAATGGAAAATGTATATGTTTCCATTTGCTGAAATGCCTGTGATTAACGATAAATCTGCGCCTGCAGAAACAGGCAAGCCGGCGTTGTATAGTGGCAACTTCAGCATGCCGCAGGTTGGCGATGTATTTGTAAATATGGAAAAATGGGGCAAGGGAATATTATTTGTAAACGGCTACAACTTAGGCCGGTACTGGAATGCGGGGCCTCAGCAAACGCTGTACCTGCCCGGCGCATTTTTGAAAAAAGGAAATAATGAGATAATAGTATTTGAGCAGCTCAATGAAAATATAAACCCCGTAATTGTTACGGTCCCAAAACCAATACTAACTAAGTTGAGTATAGCTAAGCCATGATTTCAATAAAAAATTAATTTAGGTAAAATCGTAAATCCTGTTGGATGGAACAAAAATTTCAGTAAAGAAACTTTTCACTTTCTCTTTAATAGAAACGTGTGACAAGCCTTTGTTTTCGAAGTATTCAGCATGCATCATTTTAAATTTAATCAGTAAAAAATTTTTGCCAGTTGGCACAGCTTCGTTCTCAACTTCACTTTCATTATCTTCTACAATTACCGCTTTACCGCTAAGCCTTAAACGGCAATCCTGGCCTTTTTGATAGTACTCCAGATATGCATGAAATTGCTTGTCGATATGCCTGGCATAAGCCCCATTGCAAGATGTAAAAAACCAGATATTGCCTTCACTATCTGTTTTTAAAGTAGAAATAATATTATTGGGCAACTGCAGTTCTGCATTTATCTCTGCGGTGAACCTTGCCACCTTAATTGAGTTTATTTTGTTAAGAAGAAATTGCAGGTTGTCATCTTTGTCAAGCATACATTAAGTTTCTATTAGTGGATCAATTTGTATACCACAGGTTTTTATATGCCCATTAATAAGTTGGTATCCTTTATGTAGAACAAATTCCTCGTTGCAAAATGGTGGCGGGTGATTTTGTATGCAACCGGTATCACATCCTACTTTAAAAAAACGGCATAATACTTTCAATCAGCTATATAAATACAGCCACTTATGGAAGCAATTGCCGCCGAGGTTTTAGAACTGCCCAAAAGAAAACTGAAAGCCATCATCGGTAACCCAGAGAAGAGTGCAGCAGCAGTTAATTTAATTTATGTGCAGGATAATTTGCCCGGCATAAACCGTATCAAGAAGGGAAATACATTTTATTATGTTGCTGATGGATCGAAACCACTTACGGATGAAGAACAATTGAAAAGGATACGCAGCCTTGTTATACCACCAGCATGGGAAAATGTATGGATATGCGATTTGCCTAATGGCCATCTGCAGGCTACCGGAACCGATATAAAAAAAAGAAAGCAATACCGTTATCATCCGCTTTGGAACTCCTTGCGCAACCATACCAAATATTTCAGGCTGTACCAGTTTGGAAGTGTTTTGCCATCCATTCGTTTACAGGTTGAAAAAGATCTTTCGCTTCACGGGTTGCCGGTCGAAAAAGTATTGGCAGCCGTGGTTAGCCTGATGGAGCGTACCAACATAAGGGTGGGTAACGGTGTATACGAAAAATTATATGGTTCCTTCGGCTTAACTACTTTAAAAGATAAACACGTTAATATTTCCGGCAGCGACCTTACCTTTTCCTTTAAAGGAAAAAAAGGTGTGCACCACGACATCAACATTAAAAACAAAAAGCTTTCCGGCATTGTAAAAGCATGCAGGGATATACCCGGCAAAGAATTATTTCAGTACTACAATCCGGAAGGGGAGCGGCGTTCAGTAGATTCAGGAATGGTAAACGACTACATCAAAAAGGCAAGTGGCGGCGATTTTACCGCTAAAGATTTCCGAACATGGTCTGGCACCTTACATGCGTTTTTGGCTTTTAAAGAGTTGGGTTTTTTTGAAACAGCAACAGAGGCAAAGAAAAAAATTGCGGCTGTTTATGATACAGTTTCGCAACACCTGGGCAACACCCGTAACGTTTGTAAAAAATATTATGTGCACCCCGTAATCATCTCCCTTTATGAAAATAAATCACTTGAAAAGTATTTAAACCAGTTGGATAAAATAGAAGTGGATGATAATAAAACCGGTTTAACAAATGAAGAAAAAATAGTGATGAAAATTTTGGAGAGTAATTGAAAGCTGATTATTGCCCATCATAAAAAAATATTAAAAACATGCGCCCCATCTGGACAGGTACCATTGGTTTTGGATTGGTAAATATTCCCGTAAAATTGTTTAGTGCCACACAGGGAAGTGAGCTTGATCTGGATATGCTGGATAAAAAAGACCACTCCAATATTAAGTTTATGCGGGTTAACGAAAAGACGGGAAAGGAAGTGCCTTGGGCAAATATTGTGAAAGGCTTTATGCTGGACAACAAATATGTGGTGTTGGATAATAAAGATTTTGAAACTGCAAGTGCGGTAAAAACCAAGGTAATTGAGATAAGCGATTTTATACAACAGGAGGACGTAAATAGTGTGTATTATGAAACACCTTATTACCTGGTTCCGGAAAAAAGTGGCGTAAGGGCATATGCATTATTGAAACAGGCCTTATTAAAAACAGGCAAGGTAGGCATAGCTACTTTTGTAATGCGCAATAAAGAACACCTGGCTGTTTTAAAAGCAACCGAAGATGTGCTGATACTTAACCAGCTCCGCTTTTCGGAAGAAATACGGGATGTAAAAGAATTGGCCTTGCCCGCCGATGCGGCCGTAAAACCGGCTGAACTTAAAATGGCTATTTCGCTGATCAGCCAGTTATCGGGCAAGTTTGATATTACTGCTTACAAAGACACCTACACCAGCCAGTTGCTTAAGCTTATCAAGGCCAAGGCCAAAGGCAGCAAACCTGCAGCAGCCCCATTAAAAGTGGTGCACAGCAAAGCCAAAGATTTAATGTCGCAGTTAAAAGCCAGCTTATCCACCAAACCTAAAAAAGCATCCTGATGGGCTTAGCAAAATATAAGGAGAAAAGAAATTTTGGGTCAACGCCGGAGCCGGGTGCCAAGGTTGAAAAAAGTGAAGGTAAACTTGCTTTTGTTGTGCAGCGGCATAAAGCATCCCGGCTGCATTATGATTTTCGTTTAGAGATGGAAGGCGTGCTGAAAAGCTGGGCGGTGCCTAAGGGGCCATCCTTAAACCCACAAGATAAGCGGCTTGCCATGATGGTAGAGGACCATCCTTATGCGTACAAAGATTTTAAAGGGATTATACCATCAGGTTATGGTGCCGGCATAGTAGAAATTTGGGACAAGGGTACATACTCCACCATTGATAAAAATGATACGGCCACGGCCGAGAAGAAATTACTTGCAGGGTTAAAAGCAGGTAACCTGAAATTTACATTGCAGGGCAAAAAATTAAAAGGGGAATTTGCATTGGTAAGGCTTAAGGGCAACCAGGATAATTCATGGCTGCTGATTAAACACAATGATCAGTTTGCAGTAGGGGAATACAACAGCGAAGCGGAAACACCTGCATCATCACCTATAAATAAATGGCTGGCCGAAAATAAAAAGCCGCTAAAAAAAAGTGAACTGAAAAAGCCATTACAAAAAAGTGCACCCAAAAAGCAGGTAAAAAAAACGGAAGATGAAAGGCAACTGCCGATTGGAAAAGCTGTTGTGCAGTTAACCAACCAAAACAAACTTTATTTTCCGGATGATGGGGTAACCAAAGGGATGGTGGTTGATTATTACCAGCGCATGGGCAACTATATTTTACCTTACCTTATGAACAGGCCAGAGTCGTTAAAACGCAACCCCAATGGCATTAACGACAAAGGTTTTTTTCATAAAGATGCAGGAGAAAATGCGCCCCCTTTTGTAAAAAGTATCCCTTTGTTTTCTGAATCGGCCAATAAAGAGGTAGACTATATTTTATGCAATGACCTGGCAACAATGGCCTACCTCAATAACCTGGGCTGTATTGAATTAAACCCCTGGAATTCCACCATAAAAAAATTGGATAACCCAGACTACATGATCATCGATATTGACCCATCTGAACAAAATACTTTTGACCAGGTGATTGAAACAACTCTTGCATTTAAAGGCATTTTAGATAAGGCCGGGGCGACAGCCTTTTGTAAAACATCCGGGGCCACAGGCATGCATATTTTTGTGCCGATGGGTAAAAAATATGAGTATGAAAAAGTAAAAGATTTTGCACAGTTCCTTTGCATGATGGTGCAGGAGCAGTTGCCGGCATTTACAAGTATGGAAAGGGGTTTAAAGAAAAGGGGCAACAAAAATATTTACCTGGATTATCTGCAAAACAGAAAAGGGCAAACCATTTCCTGCGCTTATAGCCTGAGGCCGCATAAAGGTGCAACGGTATCAACACCCTTGTTGTGGAAGGAAGTTAGAGAAGGCCTGCACCCTTCAGCTTTTACCATTCACAATATAGAAGCAAGGGTAAAAAAGCTAGGCGATATATTTAAAGGGGTTTTGGAAAAAGGGATAGATCTTAAGAAGTGCCTTAATAATTTATCCTGAATTATTGATGTAGAACAATTTCCACGGCAGTGGCCTTGTTGGCCATTTGAATGCGGCATCTTTCTTTTCCACCGCTGAATACCGGCTTGAATAAAACGGGGCATAATATTATACCATCTGTAAACAACCCCTTCATAAGTAAGAAGGCGTTTATTTTTCATCATGATGATAAGGCAGTTGAAAGTCCTGAAAAAGCTAATGCATACCAAAATAATAATCGCTTGCTGTGTTTGCACAAGTATCATTTTTTTATGCCAACCCTATTGTTTTTGCCGTACTGTTCCTGCCAATTTTTTGAATAAACCAGGTGCCCATCCGGATACGGTAAAACTGCCTGTTTCGTTGCTTGGCACTTCTTATCTCATCGGGGATACAACTGTATTTTCTAAATATCCCTTCGCTTTCTTTAAAAATTTTACAATAAAAGATACTGCCGGCAATGCTTTGGTAATAAATGGAAACCCGGATTATACCGGCACAAAACTGCCCCGGGTTAACCTTGTTTTACAGGCAAAAAATTTTTTGTTGCTCAACACCTCCAAAGCTATTGCTAACCAGTTGTATGGCTTTGCTAAAGCAGATATCAACCTTGCACTTAAGGGAAAATTTACTGCACCTTCCATCAGCGGTGATATCGTTTTTAATGATTCAACCAACGTAAGCATTATACTGCCGCAGAGTAATGAGAATAAGGCCGCTGAAAAAAAGATATTGAAGTTCGTCAACATCGATTCTTTTTTATCAGCACAAAAACAAATTGTACGCCCCCGGGTACAGCAAACTTTGCCGGTGAACGAATTGAGGTTTATCAACAGGAAATTAAATATTATTGCCAATAACAAAACAACACTTCATTTAATTATTGATCCGTCAAGCGGCGATGAACTTATACTGAATGGCAACGCACATTTAAACGCAGGCCTTGGCAGTACCGGCAATATTTTGCTGGCAGGAAAATACCTGTTGGATACCGGGGCATATGTTCTTAACTATCAGTTTTTAAAAAAGCAGTTTAATATTTTAAAAGGCAGTGGTATTGTTTTTAACGGGGCTATGTCAGCATCTGCAATGAATATTAAAGCAGTGTTTAACATCAATACTTCTGCAAAAGATTTAATTGGAAATGAAAGCAGTGAGCCAGACCAATATATAAGGGCAGACTTTAAAAAAGATGTAGCCTTTAAAGTATTGTTGTTTTTAAAAGGTTCTGTAATTAAGCCTGCGGTAAGTTTTGATATTGAGCTGGCAGATACCAATGCCTTTATCAGCAATGATATGCTGGTGGCCGTTCAAAGAAAAATAAGAGACCTTCGCCAGGATGCGGATGCCATTAATAAACAAGTATTTTCTTTATTAACTTTTGGGCGTTTTGTTGGGGAACAAAGCACCGATTTCTTTAACTCCTCCAGCGCCGGTACAATTAACCCGTTCAGTAATTTGCCAACAGAAAGTGTAAGCCGTTTTTTAATAACCGCACTCCAAAATGTAGCGGTGGATATTTTTAAGGGGTTGGATGTGGAAATGGATAATGACAGTTACCGTGATTTTGGAAGTGGCGATGTGCAGCAAAAAGCCGAAGCCAATTTTGGCGCAACAAAGAGTTTTATCAATAACAGGATTACCCTCAACACCGGAAAAAATTACTGGATCAGCGGCGATGATGCAAGTGCCAGGGCTGCACGGCAAAAGGGTTCCTTTTTTTTACCTGATGTAACACTCACCTATCAGTTTTCTGAAAGTGGAAAATACTTTTTTACCTCTTACAAACAAACACCTTTTGAAGTTGTGCTGGATGGCTTTGTGGTGGAAAGCGGTGTAGGGTTTTTAGCCACTATGGATTATAAAAAATTCAGCAACATTATAAACGGAAAAGATAAAAAGGCCACACCGCAAAAATGAGGAAAGCAACTGTTTTTTATGTAATGGTTTTAATGGTTGCTACCGGTTGCAGGGTAGGCAGGTTTTTGCCGCCCGGCGAAAAAATATATGCAGGTTCCATCGTAAAGATTGAAAACCCTCAAAACGTAAAGCCATCGCCACATGCATTAAAGCGGCAGTTGCAACTTGCAGCAAGGCCAAAAGCAAATAAGTTTTTTTTAGGCCAGCCTTACCAGGCATGGTGGTGGTATGTTATAGGGGCATCAAAAAAGCCAAATAAAACAAGGGCATTTTTACGCAACTGGCTTGGTGAAGAACCTGTGCTGAGCAACCGGGTAAACACAGCCGTAGTTGCACAAAACATGACATCTTACCTGGATAATATTGGTTACTTTAATTCCACTGTTACCGGCGATACGATCAATAAAAAAAATACCACAAAGGCCGTATATAAAGTAGTGATGCAAGCCAGGCGCACCATACGCAACATCAATTGGATAGGTGACAGCAACAGTGTTATCATTAAAGTTTTTAAGGATACAGCATTGCAAAAAGGCATTATCAAGAAGGGGATGCCCTACAGGTTAAATGATATTGATGCTGAAAGGGAACGCCTGGATTTGCTGGCAAAATCTAAAGGGTATTATTTTTTTAACGCCGGCTACATCACAGCGTATGCTGACAGCACCATCGGCAATAACGAGGTTGACCTTTTTTTCAGGCTTTCAGATAATACACCCGAAACAGCTTTAACAACTTACACCATCAATAGTATTACGGTATATCCTGATCATAATTTATTACAAGCTGGCCATGCGGATACGCTTGTGCAAACGTTAAAAATAAATGGAATTATATATCCCAAAGGCACTGGACCTTTTAAACCTTTTTTGTTTGAGCAGGCCATAACATACAGGCCAGGCAAAGTTTACAGCAGCATCGATCAAAATGTAAGCCTTAACCGGCTTATTAATTCAGGGTCGTTCAAATTTGTAAAAAATGTTTTTGAGGTATCAAAAGATTCGGCACCTGCTAAGATAAATGTAGCGTATTATCTTACCCATGCAGAAAAGAAAAGTGTGCTGGCAGAAGTGAATGGCTTTAGCAAAGAGAATAGGTTTATTGGTACACAGGCGGGCATTGGCTGGAAGAATAAAAACATGTTCGGTGGCTCTGAACAATTACTTGCAAGGGTGTATGGTAATTTTGAACTGGCTTTTAACGACTCTGCAAAAACAAGCAACAATTTTCGCTTTGGTACCAAAGTGGCCTTAAATGCACCACGCTATATTATTCCGTTTTTTAAAATAAGGGAAAACAACCTTTACCCATCCCGTACGCAGTTTTCTGTTGGGTATGAATATTTTTTAAAGCAAACCTTTTACTCCAAAAATATTGTAACGCTGGGGTACGAATTTCAATGGAAGAAAAGTGCCAATAAGCAACAGGTTTTTTCGCCTTTTTCTTTAACCTACATCAACACGGTAAACGTATCCGACAGCTTTTATAAAGCGGTTGCCCGAAGGCCTGCACTGATCAGCAATATTAATAAAGAAGCGATTGTTTCCGCATGGTATACCTACACTTTTAATACGCTTAACCCATCTGCAAAAAAGCAATGGTTTATAGCCGCCACTATTGAAGCGGCAGGCAATGCGATAGGCCTTTTATCAGGGGCTAAAACGCCCCGTTCAAAAAACTTTTTGGGTGCCCCCTTTGCACAGTATGTAAAAGCAGATATTGATATACGCTTTACAAAACTTTTCCGCAACCAGGTGCAGTTTAACAACAGGTTTCAAATTGGGGCAAGCCTTCCTTACAACAACTCTTCTTTTTTACCTACTTCCAAACAATACATTATTGGCGGTGGCAGTTCCATGCGTGCCTTTTCTGTAAAGGCTTTGGGGCCGGGAAGCTACCTGCCTAACGAGAAGGATAAAATATATTTTCAAATTATAGGCGGCGATTATAAGCTGCTGCTTAACTCCGAACTGCGTATCCCTTTAGGTGGCCGCTTTAGTGCTGCTGTATTTACAGATGTGGGCAATATCTGGACGAAGGACAGTGTAACATTCGGCAAAGCAGGCCAGCTTAAAAAGGATTTTTTAAAGGAGTTGGCCGTCGCATCCGGCATCGGGATACGGATAGATGCCACCCTTGTTTTATTGAGGCTCGATATTGGTATACCGTTACGGGTGCCATACTTACCCGAAGGGCAAAGGTGGGTAATTGACAAAATTAATATATGGGATAAAAACTGGCGTTCCAATAACCTCAATTTCAATTTTTCTATAGGTTATCCATTTTAGAATGGCCAAGTAAATACCCCCCCCTTTTCTACATTTAAAAACCTGCAATGAAACCTTTTTTTAAAATAGTTATTGCCATCATCATTATCGCTGCCGCAGCGGGGTACATCTATTGGCAGCAACACAAAAAGGGCATCATAAAAGATTCTATTGCCAATGCCATAAAGAAGAAAACAGACAGTCTTTATTTTATCCATTACGACAGCTCCCATATTGATGAAATTACCGGAAGTGCTTCGTTCTATAATGTTACGCTGCAATCAGACAGTGCACAGCGTGCCTTGTTAAAAAGTACAGATAGTTTACCCAATACCTTATATGCCGTTAGTGTAGCCGAAGTATCGGCAAGGGGCATAAACTTACCCGGGCTGCTACAAAAAGAGCAGGTGTCTGCAGGTGTTATTTCACTGATAAAGCCACAGGTGCAAATTATACAAACCGGTGCTGGCAAGCCAAAGCCTTTTACTTATAATGATACGCTGGAACTGTACCGCCGCATTACCGGCAAATTTAAAAGCATTCATGCAGATACCATTAACGTGGTGGATGGCACCGTTTTAATCACCGATAAAAACCTTAAGCCACTGGCCACACTGGAGAAAATAAATGTATCACTTTATAATTTTGTTGTGGACAGCAACCATGATTACAAAAACATCATCAGCTATTTTGTAAAGGATGTAAGGCTGACAGTGGATAATATTCAGTTGCCCGAATCAAAAAAAGGTACCCGTATCAATATTGAAAAACTTGTGTATGATGCCCCCGGTAAAATACTGCAGGTGGGTGCAGTAAAGCAATATAAAACGGGAAACACTACGGCTTTATCAGATATAAAAAATGTGAAGGTTTCGGGTTTAAATACGGATGCATTTATTAACGGGCAGCAGTTGCAGGCAGGCATGATAACATCCGAAGGTGGCCTTATTACTGTTTATACAAACAAAGGCAAAAAAGAAGCAGGTAACAAGCAAATAGAATTTTCCAGCGATTTAATTGATGAAGCCCAGGTACAGGGCATACAGTTAAGCAATACAAAAATTGTGGTTGCCAGCAGGGCCAACCCGGATGCAAGCCCTTTTATTATTAATGATGTTAAGTTTGTTTCCACCAAGGTGGAAAAAGTAACCAGTGGTACAGTATTGAGCAACCTGATAACCGATGCAGATTGGGAGCTTTCAGCCAGCGGTTTTTCATTCATTACCAAAGATAATTTGTATAAATTCAGTGCATCAGGCTTGCGGCTAAATAATAAGGCAGGCTTGGTAAATATTATCAAGGTGGAACTAAAACCCTTATTGTCCGAGGAGGCTTTTGTGAAAGCAAGCAAAGTACAAAGGGACAGGTTCGACCTTGCATTTAATGGCATTGCCCTTAGGGGTGTAAATTTTAAAAAATTACTGGCCGATAACACCATTGAAATTGACAATGCCACCATGCAGGCCGATATAAAAATTTTTAACGACCGCACCCTGCCCTTTGATACTTCCAGTAAAGTGGGCAGGTACCCACAGCAATTATTGACCAGGATAAAAACACCTTTTTTTATTAAAACAATCAACATAAAAAATGGCAGTGTATTTTATAAAGAGCGGGGCTTAAAATCTAAAATGACGGGCACGCCAAACTTTACGGCCATCAATGCAGCTATTACAAATGTTACCAACATACCGTCCCGTATCAGCGAAAACAAAACAATGAAACTGCACGCAACAACCGTATTTTTAAAAGCACTGAAAATTAAAACTGATTGGTTGCTGCCTTTAAAAATGCAGGACACCCTGTTTACTGTTACCGGTGAAACAGGCAGTGTGGATGCTGCAGTATTAAACCAGATTATTGAACCTTTGGGCATGGCATCTGTAAAAAGTGGTACAATCAACAAACTTGTATTCGATGTTGTTGGCAATAATTATCATGGCAGTGGGTCAGCAACATTTTTATATCAAAACTTAAAAATAGAAGTGCTTAAAATGAGCGATGAGGAATTGAAGAAACGTGGGCTTATCAGCTTTTTGGCAAATACTTTTATAGTAAATGATAATCCAAAAAAGGGTGATTTGTATGTGGGCAAAATTGATTTTGTAAGGGATACCCAAAAATCATTTTTTAACCTGGTATGGAAAAGTATCTTCAACGGAATTAAAAAAACAGTATTGAGAAAATAGGGTACCGGGCATAAAAAAATCCGGATTATATCCGGATTAAAGGCTCTCGATAGGTGTTATATTTTCCGCTTTTTTAAAGCACCTTTTTCAGTTGTCAGTTCATCTGCAGCAGGGTTTTCGGGTGTGATACTATCATTTTTAATACCTTCTTCAAAACCTTTCTTTAGCAGCCCTCCATCATCCACATTGGTGTCTTCTGGCAACTCACCGTCTGTTTGCACTGCCACTAACTCATCCTGGCTGTTTAAAATGTGCTCACGTGGGTTAGGTTCACCAAATCCATAACGCCTGTCTGTAAGGGTATCATCGTCCTTCACAATTTCATCCGCATAATTGTATCCTTCCATAACTATATCATTTAAGTGTTATCTACTTTTAAGGGTCTTTCAATTAAAAATATTTTTTAAAATGGCAAGTGTGTATGCTTTTATACTAGTGTTGTTTTTATTGACTAATTTAGAAAAAGACAATTGTAAAAAGGTGCTGCCGGCATTTTTGATAAATGAACCAGGTGCAACAGCAAGTTTGCCGTTTACTGTATTGGTTACACCAAGTATGGATTCATCAAGCAATTCATTAAAAAATTGTGGGGCTTCCTTCCTTTTAGGCAGGCGTGTGTTAAGCTGGTATACAGGGTCTAAGTGTTTTGTAATATCCCCCCACTTCTCGTGAAATTCACCTTCCTTTTCTATCTGTATTTTTTTTAACCGGGCTATTTTGGCTGAAAGCCCTTCAGCATTTTCAATCAGCATACAGGCAAGGGTTTAAAAATTAAAAATGGCCTGCCGCAATAACGCAGCAGGCCTTGTATGCTTCCATTTTAAAACGCGTTTTCGGCCTTATAATTTTCTTTTAACTCCGCACCGGTTTCTTTTGCTTTATCTGCATAATTTTTAGCATCGCTTTTAATGTTCTGAAATTTATCAGAAATTTTATCCGATGCTTTGCTGAAACCATCTTTTACCTGGTCCCTTAAATCACCACCTTTCTGTGCAAGTTTTTTTCTTGTTTCAGTTCCTTTATCGGGTGCTAATAAAATTCCTAAAATGGCGCCTGCTGCTGCACCGGCTATAATACCTGTAACTACTTTTCCTGTTGACATAATGTTCGTTTTAAAAATGAATAAATATTTATTTATAAATGGCTAAAATGTTGCCAAACGTTTAATACACTTGTTAAAGTAAAAGATGCACAGATAAAGGCTTTTATGATGTTGAATGCGTGTCGTAATGAGGGTATCGGGGGCATGGCAAACCAACAGATGTGTAGCCTTTTCTACACTTGAGGAATATAGGCTCAAATCATTTTGTAGTATTTATTGGTTTAAGGGTTTTGTTGGGAAACTAACGCACCATACCTGTTATCTTAAATACTTTGTCTTTGCGTTTAACACTGCCATGTACATTTGCTCTTACCAACTTTGCCCTTAAGGTTGGCTTGATTTTTAAACCACTTGTTAAAAATCCTCTTAATCAATAAAACATTTCAAATGAGTAAAGTTAACTTTTCAATGTTGGCCACTATTGTTGTTATCAGTTTGCTATTGCCAGGTTGCCAGGCTATCGGTGATATTTTTAAGGCCGGTGTATGGAGCGGAATTATTATAGTGGTATTGATTGTAGCATTAATTATTTACTTTTTTAGCAGGAGCAGAAAATAATAATGCTCTTATCTGCACAGCATCAGAAAACCTTTAATTTTTTCTTAACGTACATTTTAGAAAGCAGCTTTGTTGCTGATCAATTTAATAAGTAGTTATGAAATTTGCTGTTGATAAAAAGATAAGGTTCGGATACTTCTCCGCATTTTCTTTGTTGGCTGTTTCGTACCTGTTATTATTTTCCACAACCGGCGACATGTTGAAACGGACCAGTGATATCAATGGAAGAAAAGAAATTATCAGCCAGGAAGAATTGGTTTTATCCTGCCTTAAAGATAAACAGGGCATTTACCGTGGTTACCTGCTAACCGGTAAAAACAACGGTACATTTGCGATTGCACAAACGAGGTTAAAAACCGATTCTGCCCTTAAACATTTGTCAGGCCTTTTAAGAAAGGATACGAGTGAAAGTACCGCCTTAGCCAATGTAGAAAAAGTAATACAACAGCACGAAAGTGTTATTGACAGCGGTTTTGCATTGTTCAATGCAGATCAATACATCGGCGATACACTAAAACAAATTTCCCTGCAGGAAGATCAATTAATGCAAAACATAAAGGCGCAAATATTGGCCATGCAGCAAACCCAGCATAACTTAAACGATAAAAGTATTGGCAAGGTGCATATAGTAGATGTACTTAAAATTATAAATTTTATCTCCCTTGTTATTGCAACCATCATAGCCATTTACTCCTTGTTTACTTATACCAGGGAGAACAAGGCCCGGCGTAAATCTGATGAGCAATCTACCTTATACCGGCAGCAATTGGAAACCAGGGTAACAGAGTTAGATAAGGCCAATCACCAGCTTGCCGAATTAAAAATGATTGAAAAATTTGCCGCTTCCGGCAGGATGGCGAGGACAATCGCCCACGAGGTACGTAACCCACTTACCAATATAAGCCTTGCCAACGATCAGTTGCAGGATGCCGTAGAACCCAATGAAGAAAACGCCATGCTGCTGGGAATGATAAAGCGAAATGGCGAAAGGATAAACCACCTGATAGGCGACCTGCTGAATGCTACGAAATTTGTGGAGTTAAACCGTAGCTCAGTGTCAATTAATGAGTTGATGGATGAAGTTGTTTTGATGGCGCAGGACAGGATTGACCTGAAAAAAGTTAGCATTCAAAAAAATTATGCTGCACAGATTTGCAATGTTAACATAGATGCAGTAAAAATTAAAGTAGCAGTGTTAAATATCCTCATCAATGCTGTTGAGGCAGTAGAAGCGGGAAGCGGTGTTATACGTTTAACAACAACGGAAGAAAACAAACTATGTAAAATTACCATTACGGATAACGGGCCTGGTATTACCGAAGAGAATGCCTCGAAAATATTTGAGCCTTTTTTTACCAGTAAGGATAAAGGAAACGGGCTTGGCTTAACCAACGCCCAAAACATTATTTTTAATCACGAAGGAACGATTTCTGTAGACTCAAAAAAGGGAGAGGGTTCTAAATTTCATATTTGCCTTAACATGGCATAGCCTGGTTTTAAGCATTTTAAATCAGGCTGTAAGTTTTTCCATCACCGTATTCACCGTATCCCTCGAAAAAGGTTTTCCTATAAAAAAATCCACCCCTTCCTTCAATGCTTTCTGCTTATCCGCAACAGTATCATGTGCCGTAATCATTACTATTTTTGAAGTGGGATGAAATTTCTTTATGAACCCGATAAAGTTTACACCCAAGCCATCGGGTAAATGGTTGTCCAGAAAGATAATTTCAGGGTCATTCAGTTCCAGAATATTTGCGGCCTCCCTTAACGAGTTAACAAATTTAGATTGTACATGCCTCTTTTTAAGTACGCTGCCTAAAAGGTAACAGATGTCTTTTTCGTCGTCGATAATAAGGGCGCCAAGGGTTGCGGATGTAATGTTGTTCAAAATAAATAGTTTATAAAAGGTATGAAACAATTTTGCAGCCAGATTGTATATGTTATTTAGCTATAACATAATACAGGCATGTATTTCAGCCTAAAGCACATCTCTACACTTTGTTGATTTTATTCCCCATATACAGGTAAGGTTTGGTGCATTATTTATAATAAAATCTGGCAGGATATTTTCGACAATTACCATAGTTTTTATATAGCCCAACATGAAACATTTATGAAGAAAAAAGTGCTGATTATTGACGATGATCTTGACATGTGTACCCTTCTTTCCAGGTTCTTAACAAGAAATGATTATGATGTTGATGTGTCTTATTCTGCATCCCAGGGTATTGCAAAATTTAAGGAGCAAAATTTTGATATTGTAATTACAGACTTCAGGCTTGGTGATAAAAATGGTAAAGATGTATTGCTTGAAATTAAAGCACACAATGCAAACGCTATTGTTCTCATCATCACCGGATATTCCGATATTAAAATTGCTGTTGAAGTGATTAAGCTTGGTGCTTATGATTACATCACCAAGCCACTTATACCGGATGAGGTATTGAGCGTTTTAAAAAATGCCATCAGTAAATTTAATGCGCAGGAAAAGCAAGATCCTTCGCAGCCGCTAAAGCGTAACGGTGTTGTTAAATCTGACAACGCATTTTTAATGGGGCATGCAGAAAGCACCAAAGAATTATACCGGCAGGTAGAGATTGTTGCTACCACCGATTACAGCATCATCCTGTATGGTGAAAGTGGAACGGGTAAAGAAGTGATTGCCAAACGCATTCATGATATGAGTGGCCGAAAGCTTAAACCTTTTGTAGCAATGGATTGTGGCACACTTTCTAAGGAGCTCGCAGGCAGTGAATTATTCGGCCATGTTAAAGGTGCCTTCACCGGGGCACAGGCTGATAAGGAAGGGCATTTTGAAATGGCCAACGAGGGCACACTGTTTTTAGATGAAGTGGCCAACCTTTCTTACGAAATACAGGCTTCGCTTTTAAGGGTTATACAGGAACGTAAATTTAAAAGGGTTGGCGGCACTAAAGAAATTCCGCTGGACATACGCATCATCGTGGCCTCTAACGAAAACTTACAGGATGCTTACCGTAAAGGAAAATTCAGGGAAGACCTTTATCACCGCTTCAATGAATTTTCTATACACCTGCCACCATTAAGACAAAGGCGTGAAGACATCCCATTGTTTGCTGATTTCTTTTTAAAGAAAACCTGCGCAGAATTGGGTAAAGATATTACCGGCTTTGATGATGGTGTTATGAACATGTTTGTGCATTATAACTGGCCAGGTAATTTAAGGGAATTTAGAAATGTAATCCGCAGGTCGGTGTTATTGTGCAATACAGACATCATTACGGCGACTTTGTTGCCCAAAGAAATTATCTCGCAGTTTAACCATGTTACCGAAAATGCATTGGTACTAACGCCTGAAGAACCTTCTTTATTTACGATGATAAAAAAAGATGTGCACCTGAAGGATACTGCTGCAAAGGCAGAGTACGAGGCCATTATGAAAGTTTTGAAAGAAGTGAACTACAATAAAACCAAGGCAGCTATAATATTGAATGTTGACAGGAAAACGCTGTACAACAAAATTAAAAATTACGAAGGGCCTAACGTGTAGATAAAGCTGGTACAATGTTGGCACATTACTTTAAAACTAATTAATCAAAACAAACCTTAAACTTTTTACTATGAGTATTACACCAGGTGAAATGACAACACTGTCTGCAGTTTTGGAAAAGCTCCGTATCAAAAAACATGATAATGAGTTTAGAATGACAAGCGAAGGATTTGGGACCGGTAATGGAAAATTTTATACGCCAGAGCAGCTTACTATTATTAAAACATATAGGTTTGAAGGTGATTCTGATCCTTCTGATTCATCTATAGTTTATGTAATTGAAGCCGATAACGGCTTAATCGGATATAGCCTCGATGCTTATGGTGCATACAGCAACCATGAGGATGACGGGTATGATGATTTTATCCGCAAAATACCAATGGATGAAAGGGATGAGCAAATCATTTTTGAAGACAAGCCGGAAGTAGTGCAGCAGTAAGCTTTTTATAAATAATTGAGTAACACTAACAGCACCCAGCATTTTTGAGTAATCAATTATGGTGTGTGCTATTTTATTTCCAGCATTTAAATTTTTGTTCTTTATCCTTAAAGTTATTTTTTGAAGCCTTAAAAAATTAAAAGAAAATGGATAATGCAGCATCAAAAAAAATCCACACTTTGTTTGATAAGCTTGCTACAAAAGCTACTTGTGCAGCAGGCAGCACCTTCTCATTTATTGCTGCTGTTTTAATTGTGTTGTTATGGGTGGTTTCAGGCCCTTTCTTTCACTTTTCAGAAACCTGGCAATTGGTGATTAATACCGGCACAACCATCATTACTTTTTTAATGGTTTTCCTTATACAAAAATCGCAAAACAAAGATTCGCTTGCCATACAATTAAAATTAAACGAACTGGTTGCCGCACATGAATTTGCCAGTAACCGTTTGGTTAATGTTGAAAATATGACGGAAGATGAGTTAAAAGTTATTCAGAAATATTATAAAAAACTCAGTGAGTTTTCTAAAGAAGAGGAGAGCCTGCAGGAGTCACATTCCATAGATGAAGCAAAAGACCAGTTTAACATGAAGAAAGAAATGGAGAAAGAACTGGAGCATAAATTTTTAAAAAAATAGCTGGCCACACAACCCTTACAACCTAAACAGCAAGACTTATGATGGTGCTTTCCCTGCAAATTACATGGCTCTTTTTATTGGCTATACCCATCGCCTGCATCGCATGGACGGTTACGCATGAAGAAGTGTTCAGGGAGCCAAGGGAGTACTGCGTTAAGTGCAGCCAGCAAGGACAAACCCTGTTGCAGCGAAAATTCTTTTATCTGTTTACCTGTGAGTATTGCTTTAGCCATTATGTAACCGTTGCCATGCTTTTTTTTAGCGGCTATAAATTGTTGTTGGCAGATTGGAGGGGTTACATCATTGCAGGGTTTTCGCTGGTGTGGATAGCTAATATTTACATGAGTTTGTTTGCCCGTATACGGATGGATATCAAAAAAGAAAAAGTGGATATCGCAGTAAAAGAAGAACAACTAAACAATAGTAATTAACTCTTGTTACATAAGTGTAACGATGCATTTAAAATCCAATGTTTTTTACTAAAAAAAGGCTGTCCAATTATTTGGACAGCCTCTTTTTTTAGTTGCAATGCCTGCCTCTATTATACCACCATCATCAATTCATTTTTTAAGGTAAAAAACATTCCTGCCCGTTCTTCACCATTAACGATCAGCTTTTCCCGGCCATCGCCGCCGGATATAATTTCAATATCATACAGCATATCAAAATCCTGGTACTTGATTTTTACAGCACCCCATTCTGCCGGTATGGCTGGCTTAAAATGCAACGTATTGCCTTCTCTTTTTAAGCCCATAAAAGATTCCACTATCATCTGGTACATCCATCCTGCGGAGCCGGTGTACCATGTCCAGCCACCACGGCCACGGTGCAGTGGTTCTGCATACACATCTGCTGCAATTACATAAGGCTCTGCTTTGTAGATCGCCATTTTTTCGGGTGTGTTGCCCCTGTTCAAAGGGTTTATCATTTGCAATAATTCCCAGGTCCTTTTTTTATCTTCTATGGCTGCAAAAGCCATCACCAGCCAAACGGCTGCATGGGTATACTGTCCGCCATTTTCCCTTACGCCTGGCACATAGCCTTTGATATAACCGGGGTTCATGGCCGATTTATCGAACGGCGGTGTAAACAATTGTATAAGCCCGTCTTCTTTTTGTACCAGGTATTTATCTGCGGAACGCATGCCACTTAAAGAACGTTCCTTACTGCCTGCACCTGAAATAACCGACCAGCTTTGGGCAATAGAATCAATTTTACATTCTTCATTTTCATGGGAGCCCAATGGGCTGCCATTGTCAAAATAAGCCCTTCTGTACCACTCGCCATCCCAGGCATGCTGTTCAATATTCAGGCGGAGCATCTCTGCTTCCTGCAGGCATTTGGCGGCGTAAATGGTATCATTTTTTAAAGAGGCAACGGTTGCAAAAAGTTTCAAAATATCATACAGAAAAAAGGCTAGCCAAACACTTTCGCCCTTGCCATGGTTGCCCACTTTATCCATGCCGTCATTCCAATCGCCGGTACCAATCAGCGGCAGGCCATGGGTGCCAAATACCAATCCGTGGTCAATAGCCTTTACACAATGCTGGTATAGCGATGCACTCATATCAGATTTAATGGGAAGGTCGAAATAAGATTCTTCACCATCGTTCAATAACCGGCCTTCAAGAAAGTGTACATTCTCCTCCAGTATACCTTTATCGCCTGTGGCAACAATGTACCGGGCAGTTACAAAGGGCAGCCACAAATAATCATCGGAGCAGGTGGTGCGAACACCACGGCCCATTGGCGGGTGCCACCAATGCTGCACATCACCTTCTTTAAATTGCCTTGATGCACTTACGAGAATTTGCTCCCTTACCAACTGTGGCGTGGTGTGCATCAATGATAAAACATCCTGCAACTGGTCACGGAAACCAAAGGCGCCACCGGATTGGTAGAAGCCGCTCCTGCCCCAGATGCGGCAGGATAAGGTTTGATAATTCAACCATCCGTTTGCAAGGATATTCAAGGCTTTATCGGGGGTTTCAATTTTTACATTGCCCAGCGTTTTCTCCCAAAACTGGTGCACTTTATCCAGTGCCTGGTGTGCTGCATAACTGCCCTCAAAACGGCGCAGTATGTTTGTGGCATCTTCCATATTCTTGCCGGCACCTAACCTGAAAATGATTTCTTTTTCCTGGTCTTCGGCAATATCAAATACCACCTGCACGGCTGCACAAGGGTCTAATGCAGCCCCGGTTTTACCACTCAGCCTGGCCCTATTCATTGCATCTGGGTTCTGCATCGTGCCGTTGCGGCCAATAAACTCTGCCCTGTCTGTAGTGTGGGTGCGGTTAACATCATCCACATCAAAAAATGCCACCCTTCCGCCAAACTCGGTATTGTAGGCATTTAAAGCCATAACAGCACCGGTTTGTGGCTCAATATGCGTTACCGTATGCATCAGGGATTTGCTGCGTAAGTCGCCCAAAACCCATTCAATATAGCCGGTGGCAGATAAGCGCCTTGGCCTTGCAGAGTTGTTTCTTAATTTGATGGAAATAAATTTTACCGGTGCCTCAATATCAACATACACCGTCATTTCGGTATCGATGCCATCTTCACTGTGTTCAAATATGCTGTACCCAAACCCATGCCTCGTAATGTAAGGCGATTGTCCCTTACTGGGCAATGGCGAGGGCGACCAAAATTTTCCGCTTTCTTCATCCCTTACATAAAATGCCTCTCCTTTTAAATCGCCTATAGGGTCATTGTTCCAGGGTGTAAGCCTTAGCTCATGGGCATTCTCCGTCCACGTGTACGACTGGCCGCTTTCTGAAACAACAGTACCAAAATTGGGATTTGCAATAACATTTACCCATGGTGCAGGTGTGGCTTTATCTGGTGTGGTGGTAATAATATATTCTTTACCATTAGCAGAAAAACCACCCATGCCATTGTAAAACTGCAGCCCGCTTGCAGGGCCAATGGCGGTATACACAGAGGTGTGAAATTTACTCGGACTGAAAAACGGAATGCTTGTTTTTAATTTGTTGCGCCTGTTGATTTGTTCTTCCAAAGGCCCAAGGGCATCGGATATAACAATGTGTGCCACTGTTTGAAAAAGTATCCTGTCTTCGTTCGATATCTGGTCTGCGGCACGGATAAATATGCCACCCGGCTGCTCCCTGTTATCGGCTGAAAATGCTGGTGACACCATGTTCTGGATATCGTTGTGCAGTACCTGCCTGTACCCGCCATGGTCTTCGTTCCAAATCACCAGGTCTACCATCAAACCTTTTAAACGCCAGTAGGTATGCGCCTGTACCAGTTGCTTTACCAGGTTAAGGTTATTGGCATCTTCTATCTGCAATAAAACAATAGGGATATCCCCGGAAATAGAGTAGCCCCAAAGCCCGGATTGGCCACGCTGGTTTTTAATAATTGTTGCAGGGTCGGTACGTAAAGAGGGATTGCTGAAAATAACAGAGCTGGCAAGCCGGCTGTACAATTGGGCATCTGCCTCCGATGCATTTATCTGCCGCAGGATGACCTGGCTATGTGTCCAAACCAGTTCCAGTACCCGGTTGGTAAGGTGCCTATCCTGGTATTTATCTATAAGCCCGTTGCAAATTTCTTTGGTGTCGGCTGCGCCGAAAATCATGTCTACAATAGCTGTTTCCTGTGGTTCGATGGTGATGCGGTATTGGATAGAAATGACCGGATCAAGTACTGAGCCGCTGCTGTTTGACAATGCAGTTTTTTGCTTTAATACTTTTGGTTGGTTGATGGTAAATCCCCTGCCAATGAATTGGTCACGGTCAGTTTCGTAAGCAACATTTTCCACTTTCGCATCGTTCACTTTCATCAGGTGAAACATCCACGGGGTTTGTTCATCCTGTGCCCTTGGCCTTCTGGTACACAGTATGGCATTGCGGCCATTATTAATTTCTGTTTGAACAAAAAGGTTGCTGAACGCAGGATGGGCCTCATCCGAAGCGGCACTTGTCAGCACCACTTCTGCATAACTGGTAATTTCGATAATCCTTTTTTTACGGGACCTGTTGGTAATATGTATCCTTCTTAATTCAATATCATCTTCTGGTGAAACCACAATTTCTGTATGGGTTTCCAGCGAAAAATCACGCCGCCTGAACTCTGCCCGGCCTTGTGAAAATACAGCTTCATAATTCTCGCCTTCGTGCAATGCAGGCTGGTATGATGAAGACCAAAAAGCATCGGTCTCCAAATCACGGATATAACAGAAAGTTCCCCAGTTATCACAGGTGCAATCTTCCCTCCAACGGGTAAGTGCAATATTCTTCCAGCGGCTGTAACCGCCGCCGGCATTTGTTACCATAACGTTGTACCTGCCATTGCTTAACAACTGTACTTCGGGTATGCTGGTGTGTGGCGTGGTAATCACCCTCATAGAGGTATCTTCCACAGGGTTTATGCTGGTATCGCCGGCATGTACGCTTGGCGAATAAAAAGTAGTGATCCTTGGGATACGCTCCTGCAGCAGCAGCAGCGTTGCTTTAACCTGCACATTACTTTCAAAGCGCTGGTGCATCGGCCTGTCGAACAATACATAAGCAAGTGATAAAAAGCTCATGCCCTGATGGTGCGCCATAAAAGATTTTATCACCACGTTGGTCTGCTTTCTTACCAGCCTTGTTTGGGTATAATCCACCGCTTCATAAAAGCCATAACGGCCTTCAAACCCGGCTTCTTTTAATACTTCCAAATTTTCATAAGCGTCATCGGGCAGCACCATCAGCGACATAATGGTGGAGTAGGGTGATATCACCAAATCTTCGCCCAGCCCACGTTTAAAGCCAAGGCCAGGCACACCAAAAGCACGGTATTGGTAGTTAAGATGGGCATCTACCATGTTGTAACCAGATTCTGATATGCCCCATGGCACACCCCGCTTTCTGCCATAATCAATTTGCTTTTGTACCACTGCTTTATAGGTTTGGTCCAGCAGGGTATTTTCATAATTGGGCATTACCAATAAAGGCATTAAATACTCAAACATGGAACCGCTCCAGGATAACAGTATCGGCGATGTACCTAAGTTGGTTAATTGGCGGCCTAAAGAAAACCAACTTTCCTGCGGTAATTTTCCCTGGGCGATGGCAATAAAAGTAGTAAGCCTGGCTTCAGATGCCAGCAGGTCGTAGTAGCTGTTATCACGCCGGTGTTCATCTACATTGTATCCAATGGTAAGCAGGTTTTGAGATTTATCATACAAAAAATCATACTCTATCACTGCCATGGCCGCACACTTAAACGCAAGCTGCTCCAGCGTTAGCAACACTTCTTTCCCTCTTCTACCAGCCTCTGTAATAAATATCCTGAATTGGGTAAGCCATTCATTTTCTGCTTCTGTATTATCGGGTGAATATTCAGTTACAATTTTTTGCAGCAGGTGTTGTTCAATCCTGGCCAGTTGTTTTATGGTTGGGATGGAAGGTAAATCCGGCACCAGGTGTTGCAGCTTATCGGGCGGTGCAGGCAGCAACAGCCATGGTACAAGGGATGTCAATTCCTTTCTTGCCGCAGTTATTTGCGCCAGTACTTTTTGTGCCCAAATGTCTTCTTCGGTGTCTGGTTCAAAATCAAGATCAATTAAAATTTTGTTGAAAGATGATTCCAGTTCATCCAGGTACAGTTTGGCTTTTTGTACCGAAATAACGTTATCAGGATAGTTGCTGAGAAGGCCATCCAAAAAATCTTTTATCAATTTTTGGGCAGGGGCTTTTTCTAACAATATCCTCAGTGTGTCTGCAATGCCTTCATATAAATTTTCAGAAAAAATCTTTTTATCTGCAAGCATCAGCAAACCTTGTTGCATGGTTACCAGGTGGCCGGTAAGGTTGCCACTGTCTACAGTTGAAATGTACCTTGGCGAAAGCGGTGCAAGGGTTTGTGTATCGTACCAGTTATAAAAATGCCCCCTGAATTTTTCCATGCGCTGCATACTGTCTAATGTACTGGTGGTGCGGCTTATAACGGTATCCAAAGTAAGATAGCCAAAATCATGTGCGGTTAAAACGCCCAATAACGAAAGGCCAATATTGGTGGGCGATGTGCGGTGTGCTATCCGCTCTACCGGGTCTTCCTGGTAATTATCGGGCGGCAGCCAGTTGTCTTCTGCATGTACAAAAGTTTCAAAAAATGCCCAAATTTTTCTGCCCAGCATCCTCAGGTAAATAGTTTGCCTGGCATTTAAAACTTCGGTTTGCCTTGTTACCACCCTGCTGATAAACCAGGTTAAGAACGGGGCAACACACCAGGCAATAAAAAAAGGTGTGGCAAAGATTAAAGTAAGCGGCCGCTCCTTAATTAAAAACACAAATAACCCTGCGGAAAGCAACGGCCCAAACCACATGGATTTGTAAGCATCTGCTATGGTACGCTGGCTGTTTAATGTTGTTTGATAAGGGTTCCATTGCAGCAGGTGTTTATGGCTTATAAACATTCTCCACAGCGTACGCAATATAGCATCCGTATTTTGAAACGCTTCGTAAGGCAAATTAAAAAGATCAATAGTGTGCTGGTAAAACTGATCGCTTGCTGCCCGGAACGAAAAGATGAAATGTTGGGAAAAAATAACATCAGAAGGCTTGTAAAAAAGCGACCAGCAAAAACTGATAATTGACGGTATTAAAACAATCAGCGAAACTGCTATTGTCCAAAATAAAGGTACAGGAGAAATGATCCATCCATACAAGAGCAGCAACAGCAAAGCCAGTGGTACCAGGCTCCTGCGGATGTTATCAAATATTTTCCATTTGGAAAGTAAAGACAAAGGGTTCGTTACAATCCGCTTTCCAGCGGCAGGTACCCACGGTAAAACCCAGTTGCCTATCTGCCAGTCGCCCCTTATCCAACGGTGCCTGCGCTGCATATCCGCATTGTACCGGTTGGGGTATTCCTCATACAATTGAACATCGGTAATAAGGCCTGATCTTGAGTAACAGCCTTCTAAAAGGTCATGGCTTAAAATAGAATTATCCGGCAAAACATTGTTGAGGGTTCCTTCAAACATGGCCACATCATAAATGCCTTTACCAATAAATGAACCTTCCTGAAAAAGATCCTGGTAAACATCCGAAGTAGCCCTTGTGTAAGGATCGGTGCCGGGTTCGTTGCCATGTATTTTTGCGTAGATAGAACTCTCTGCACCAGGTAAACTGTTGGATACCCTGGGCTGCAAAATAGTATAGCCTTCTGTTACCCTTTTTTTCTTTGCGTTGTACAATGGATAGTTTAACGGGTGTGCCATAGTGGCCACCATTTTCCATGCGGCGTCCCTTGGCAACTGGGTATCCGTATCAAGGGTTATAACGTACTTTGTCTTTTTATACACTTCTTCTTCTCCCACAATGGCTGAAAAAAAAGTATTTTCTTTTCCTAAAATCAATTGGTTTAATTCAGCAAGTTTGCCACGCTTACGCTCAAAGCCCATCCATATTTTATCCTTTGGATTGAACTTTCTCGGGCGGTGAAAAAGAAAAAATGTATCGTTATTTTGCCGCTCATATTTTTTATTTAATTCAATAATTTTTGCCCTTGCAGTTTGAACCAGTGCATCATCTTCGGGGAGTGTTTCTGTGGCAGCATCCCTAAAATCTGTCAGCAATGCAAACTGCAGGTACTCGTTACGGTTGGCCAAAAAACGTACCTCTATATTTTCTATCAAGGCGCTTATGCCGTTAACCGAAGTAAGGATGGTTGGTATTACCACCATAGAGCGGCTTTGTTCAGGAATGCCTTTGCTGTAATTCATCCTGGGAAGCAGACTGGGCTTGGCCAACAGGCTCGCCATCCAATTAATAACCGCTACCGATAAGCGGCTGTTGGCAAGTAATATGATGATGCCCAGAAGCACCAGTTTCCAATCTGTTACGCCGGCATTATGGGCTTTATAAATAAGCGGCCACGCAATAAGGCAAGTCATTACTGTGATGCCGCCGGCATACATCAGCAAAGGGATTTTATTGAAAATATTTTTGCAGTACTCCGCACGGGTACTTTTTATTTTTGCCTTGCGTTGTAAAAACTTAAGCCCTTTGCCGGTAAGGTAATAACCCACATGGTGCAAACGCTGGTCATCGCCGGGGTTGTTTTTTTCTGCTGCCATGGCGATGGCCAAAGCCGCTACTTCAGGCTCGGTAAGGGTACTGTATTTGGCAATTTTTTCAATGGTATGGCGGTACGTATCACGGGTAAAAAAATCCATTTGCTGATAAACACCATCAATATCGGTCCTCAATGTTTTTTCCACCAAACTGGTAGTTTCAACAAATTCACGCCAGTCTGTGGTGCTTAAAAAGCGAAGGCTGCTGATGCTGTTGCTGATGGACACCTGGTCTGCCGCCTGTTTTTGGTTTTCCTGGTGTATCAGTTCGTTGGTAGTAAGGCTTTCTTCAGAAAGCCGTTGCTCAATCCAGTTTAATGGCAGCGATAAAGCGCTTCCTTTTTCCTGCAACCTCCTGGTAAGTTCTGCAATAAAAGCACTGTCTACCGGTGGCTCACTTCTGGCCATATCGGCAATTACCAACACCAGGTTTTTGGGATTGGTTTCTGTGGCCTCAATCATCTTATCGGCCCATTTGCCTGCAAGTGTTTTATTAATAATGTCACTGCCAATCTGGATGGAAAGCCGCCGCAGGTTTTCAATTAGTGCAAGCCTCAGCATAATGGGTATGGCCCAAAGTTCACCCAGTTTTAAAGAGGTATATTCCTGGTAGGCCATCACAAAACCCGTAAGGCTGCTTAAATCCACGTGGCCATCACTATGGGAAATTATTTCTACAGCGATGTCATAAACCCTTGGCAAGCCCGCCGATTCCCCCCGCTTTAATTGCGGTAACCCTTTACTATACCCTTTGGGAAGGTGCTTTTTACCGGTATAAATCTGCTCTTCTATCAGGTAAAAATTATCCAGCAGCCATTCACCGGCAGGTACGATGCGGTTATTGTTTTTAAGCGTTTCTGTAAGTGCAGCATGCACCTCTAGTAGTATCGTTTCATTTTCTGCCAGCCTTTTCAGCAATTGCTCGCCGGGCCGTTCTGTTATCAGTTCGTGTTTTCTGGAAATAGCCCTGGCATGTTGTTCCAGTTGCTGTTCGGTGTACAGTTCTGATCTTAAGGGTGGGCGCTGGTCTGCATATTTATCGTGTTTGCCATCACCAAAAATGGGTTCAATTATATTTTTTTTAAGGGTGGAAATTGCGTGCGGCAGCATATCGAAAAGGTCGTTCGGCTGATTTTTTCTTTGGGTATTTATCATCTTACATTAAAATTTTTTCTAGCTGATATTGAAAAAAGCTATCCTCAAAAATGGTATTTACACTAACAGATAAAGGTGCTAATATCATGCCTTGTAATTTTGTAAGCAGTGCTATGGATGAAGGCTGCTGCAATTAAAAAACCTGGATTATTGATGATATGCGGCCAAGGACATTGCAATGTTTTCATTTGTGTAAAAAAAATGATTGGTAAGCTTATTACATTTTACTTTGCAGTTCATTTTAAATTGAACCATTAATAAAAAAAATTATGAAAAAGTTGTTTGCGGTATTATCCATTGCCGGCTTGCTGTTAGCCACTGCAAGTTGCACAGCCCAGGAAAAGAAAGAAGATAAAAGCAAGCGCCCAAGCCCGCCTGCAAAAGTTTCAGAAAAAATTGCCTCAGGTGCTACCGTCACTATCGACTATAGCCAGCCATCTGTAAAAGGGCGGACCATTGGTAAAGACCTTGAGCCAAAAGACGGCGCTGTATGGCGTACCGGTGCTAATGAAGCTACCGTTTTTGAAACAGACAAAGCGGTAACTATTAACGGCAAAGCCTTGCCTGCAGGTAAATACAGCCTTTTTACCATTTCAGCCCCCGGCGAGTGGACGGTTATTTTTAATAAAACATGGAACCAGTGGGGTGCTTATGATTACAAACAGGCAGACGATATTTTAAGGGTGGCAGCCAAAGCCACAAAGGCAACACCATTCACAGAAAAGTTCACAATTAAACTAGCAAAAAGTGGTGATGTGGAATTACTTTGGGGCGACCACCAGGTAAGTTTTAACGTTCAATAAATAAGTATTTAAAATGCGTTGGTTTGATAAGCCGCCCCAAAATCGGGGTGGCTTTTTTTATGGTATTCCATTGTTGTAACCGTTTGTTAATGGCCCGAAAAAAATAGAAAGATGCAGGTATTTTATGTAGCTTAAATAGTTGAGACTAGCATCCAAAAAACTTCCTAATTTTTTATTTTTGAGGTATATGCTGGCTTAAAACATGCTGTACAAATTGATAATAATACTTTCTTTTAAATTTAAAAACCCACAACAAAAATGGCAAAATCAATAATCCCCAAACATGAACTTATCCGTGTAGTGCCACTATACCAGCCCAAAGAAAAAGTGGAGCTAGCCGGCCTTACAGAAAAAGGAAAGAAAGATGATGGTGAACTGTTTGACCCAGGCCATGGCGGCGCAGCACCAGCCAATGCCAAACTTAGTTATAACGGCGGTGTACTGCTGGCCAATGTAGAAGTGTTTACTGTTTTTTGGGGCAAGCAGTTTGCCAAAGGCGGTGCACTTGCAGATATGCCCGCAAAACTAAATGGCTTTTTTGATGCCATTTTAAAAAGCACCCTTATGGACCAGATGGCAGAATACAATACCCCCAAATACAATATTGGCCACGGAAGCAGGAGCGGCTCGATCACTATTACCACTGGCAGCCCTAAAAAAAGTATAACCGATACCACTATACAAACCACTTTAAAAAATTGGATAAACAGCAACAAAGCTTTTCCACAGCCCAATGCAAACACGCTTTATTTTTTATACCTCGAAAACGGGGTTTCTGTAACTATGGGTGGCAGCAAATCCTGCAGTTCGTTTTGTGGCTACCACAACAACGCCAGCAGTAAAATATTTTATGCGGTTATGCCCTACCCATCCTGTAGCGGTTGCCTTGGCGGCAAAAGCCCTTTTGATGCCTTAACCGGAACCAGCAGCCATGAATTGTGCGAAGCCATTACTGATCCCGTTCCTGGCGCAGGCTGGTATGATAATGTCAACGGCGAGATAGGTGATATTTGTGCCTGGCAATTTAAACAACTGGCAGGCTATAACATACAGTTGGAGTGGAGCAATAAAAACAAGAAATGTATTTAAAGCCATTTACTGCTGCATAATTTGTTTGCATAACAATATTTTTACCGTTACCATTTATTCAAGCCATAATTTTCTCCTGCATTTTCAATCTGTATATTTGCAACCGCTTTAAAAATGGCCAAACAGCAGTACAGCACTTGAAAGGCGTTCCTAAAAAAGGATAAAAAATTCTTATTGGCGGCGCCTTCGTTGAGGCTGCTGTGGCTGGTAAAAAATAAATTATGTATCGTTCCCACACCTGCGGCGAGTTAAGGCTTGCCGATGTAAAAAAAGAGATTACCCTTAGCGGCTGGGTGCAAACCATCCGCAAATTCGGCAGCATTACATTTGTTGATTTACGTGACCGTTATGGTATTACCCAATTACTTTTTTCAGAAAGCCTTAATACGCAGTTAGAAGCAAACCCTTTGGGGCGTGAATTTGTGTTGCAGGCCAAAGGTGTTGTAAACGAACGCAGCAGCAAAAATGCAAACATCGCCACCGGCGAAATTGAAATTGCAGTAAGCGAATTCAGCATCCTTAATAAATCTGCCGTACCTCCCTTTTCTATTCAAGACGATACCGATGGAGGTGATGAACTTAGAATGAAATACCGTTTTCTTGATCTCCGCAGGAATATGGTAAAAAAGAATTTGGAGCTTCGTTATGCCGTTGGCAGAAGTACGAGAAATTATTTGCATGAAAATAATTTTATGGATGTTGAAACGCCTTTTTTAATTAAAAGCACGCCAGAAGGTGCAAGGGATTTTGTGGTGCCCAGCAGGATGAATGCAGGCCAGTTTTATGCATTGCCCCAAAGCCCGCAAACTTTTAAGCAATTGCTGATGGTGAGTGGGTATGACAGGTATTACCAGATCGTAAAATGTTTTCGTGACGAAGATTTGCGTGCAGACAGGCAGCCGGAGTTTACACAAATAGATTGTGAAATGAGTTTTGTGGAGCAGGAAGATATCCTGAACATGTTTGAAGGATTGATAAAAAAGATTTTTAAAGACGTAAAAAATATAGATTATACAACAGTAGTAGAACGCATGACCTGGCAGGAAGCCATGTGGAATTATGGCAATGATAAACCGGATATCCGTTTTGAAATTAAGATTGCCAACCTTGTTTTTGCAAAGCATCTTTTTCCCGACAAACAGGCTGTGCTGGATGAAGGCATGTTTGCAATCCCCCCACTCGGCGGCGGCGGGGCCACAGTATTGGCCATTGCCATCCCAAATTGCAGCGAGTACACCCGTAAGCAAACAGACGAACTGACAGAATGGG
Organism: Ferruginibacter sp.; assembly: GCA_965249755.1. GTDB lineage: Bacteria > Bacteroidota > Bacteroidia > Chitinophagales > Chitinophagaceae > Ferruginibacter. Next base: position 2,588,055 of record CBDFMT010000004.1, on the reverse strand, counting down.
TTAAACGTCCGCAGATTGGAATGAAGGGATTGGTATTTATTAAATGCAATGCGGATGGAACCTACAAAAGCAGCGTGGATAAATTTTATGATGCTGAAAAATTAAAAGCCATTGCCGAGGCAGCCAATGCAAAAGCAGGCGACCTTGTTTTAATATTGGCTGGCGCCGAAGAAAAAACAAGAAAGGCAACGAGTGATTTAAGAATGTACATGGCCGACAAACTGGGCATGCGTAAAAATGATGAATTCAAGTTATTGTGGGTATTGGATTTCCCATTGTTTGAATATGCGGAAGATGATAACCGCTGGGTGGCAAGGCACCACCCTTTTACATCGCCAAAGCCGGACCATATTGATATTATGATCAACAATAACCCGGTAATTGAAAATGCTGCCAAATATCTTGAACACCCATATGCAGGCATTAAAGCCAATGCGTACGACATGGTGCTTAACGGCAATGAAATTGGTGGTGGCAGTATCCGTATTTTTCAAAGGAACCTACAGGAAAAAATGTTTGCAGCCCTTGGTATGGATGCCGAAGAACAGCAGCATAAATTTGGGTTTTTATTAGGTGCTTTTGAATATGGTGCCCCTCCGCATGGCGGGCTGGCGTTTGGTTTCGACAGGCTTTGTGCCATTTTGGGTGGCAGCGAAAGCATCCGTGATTTTATTGCATTTCCTAAAAATAACAGTGGCCGGGATGTGATGCTGGATGCACCATCCACCATTGATGATAAGCAATATAAAGAGCTTCAAATTAAACCCGACCCCAGCTAAATCTTACCTAAAAATCATTGGCTTATTTATTGTTTAATCGTTGCTTTCTTAACTTCAATAACAAAAAACATGGCGTGGATTAAAGCCGTTGCAGCAGGGATATCATTATTGTTTTTGGTATCATGTAAAAAAGAAACTTCTGGCGGTGGCAATACTACTGTAGCAGCAAGTACCCAATTAAACGTTGCCTATGGCAGCAGCCCTTTACAAAATATGGATGTGTACCTGCCCGCCAACCGATCGGCCGGCAATACAAAAATATTGGTACTTATTCATGGCGGCTCATGGACAAGCCTTGATAAAAATGATCTTTCCCCCTATGTTGATTCCTTCAAAAAACGGCTTCCTGATTATGCTATTTTTAATATCAATTACCGGCTTTCTGCAAAGCCAAACAATGTTTTTCCTACGCAGGAAAGTGATGTAAAGGCAGCGTTAACATTCATTGCAGGCAAAGCGACAGATTATTTAATTTCTGATAAATATGCATTGATAGGTTTTAGTGCCGGTGCCCATCTTGCCATGTTGCAGGGTTACAAATACGCAGTTCCTGTTGTGCCAAAAGCTATCGCTTCATTTTCAGGCCCCACAGATTTATTAGAAATGTATAATCACCCGGTAGGGGGCAATTCCATTATTTCAATAGGCCTGGCAGATGCGGTTGGCAGCACCCCGGCACAGGATTCTTTGCTGTATGCAAACTCAAGCCCGGTAAATTTTATCACCGCAACTTCACCTGCAACTATTATTTTTCACGGCGGCAAAGATCCGCTGGTAAGCACAACACAACCAATGGAAGTGCAGGAAAAGCTGGGTAAGGCCGGGGTTAAAAACCAATATGTATTTTATGCCAGCGAAGGCCATATCGGTAGTTGGACAAACGCCAGTATGTTAGATGCCTTTAATAAGTTGCAGGCTTTTATCATCGCTTCGGTGTTGTAGCTAAGGGCTTATCTAGCCATTTATTATCATCAAAGCAGGGTACTGAATTCTATAAATTTTTAAAAGTAAAAATCCGCCTTCAGGTAAGTAAAAAAGTTTAGTGGTAGATTAGATAAATGTTTTTAAATACGCTTCCGCTTTACCATAATTTATCCTTCATGCAAAAAATAGTGATTGTTTTTGTTTTTTTATTGTTCTCCACTACAATAGCAGCCCAAAATACAGAAGGTGTTTTTTTTAAATTTACCACAGCGCAAAACAGGGCGAAATTTTACAACGGCCTTTTAAAAAATACGATAACCAAAAACCTGTCGCTGCCCATAACAGACAGTACAGAAGAGAATTGGATGGATGCCTTTAGTGCCATGGAACTTATTTATTACAAAGATGCATGGGCAATTAAAAAGCTGGATACGGTTGCTTTACATATTGACCAACGCAGCGCAGGGCTTCAGCAAAGTTTTATAGAATTGATATATGCCCTCAAGAATAAAATGTTTACAAGGCCGGTAAAAAATCTTTTGAATACAACACCCGATGGAAAAATTTTCGCCATGTGTGCGGAATACCTGTTAATGGCTGATACATCTGTTGCCAACCAAAAAGCAATTATCAGCATTGCGCAAAAAAGAATGTCATCGTTTGCCAAAGAACAAAATTTACAATCTGCCATTAATTTAATTGATCACCTGCAGGCGTTTAACACCAATAAAAAAGCAACGCCTTCTTTTTTTAAGCCACTCTTTAAAAAAGATTATCTCCGGGGTAGCACAGTGGTGTACAGCATACAAAATAAAAACAGGGATTTGCCAGGCTTTGCGGTTATAAAAGATACGGCAGGCAATTTTATAAAAGATAGTACAGGTGCTGTTATTGCCATTACTCAATTGGCAAGAAGCCTAAGTAATATGCCGGGCTACTTAACCAACGGCAATACACCGCAAGGCATTTTCCGGTTGTTTAGTTTTGATAAAAGCCGCAGCAATTTTATTGGCCCAACCGAAAACCTGCAATTAACCATGCCATACGAAACGTCGTTAAAACATTTTTTAAAAGATAGCAGTATTGCAGATACTGCATGGTCCGTTAACTGGTACCTTAAACTGCTGCCGGCAGCATTGCAAAATTACTATCCATTGCAGGAAAGTTTTTATGCCAGCAGTGCAGGCCGCACAGAAATTATAGCACACGGCACTGCTGTTGATGCATCCTTTTATCAAAAAGAAAAATATTTTCCCTACACACCTACAGCAGGGTGCCTGTGTACCGAAGAACGCTGGAATGCAGATGGATGGAGGGTTGTAAGCGATCAGCAACGGCTTGCCGATGCCGTGAAAAAAGCAGGCGGTGCAGATGGATATCTTATCGTTATTGAAATTGATGGCCTGCAAAAGGCGGTATCCTTAAGCGACATCTTACCTGTTTTGCCGTAGTTTTTTTTAGGTAAAGCCTGTAAGTATTGGACCACACGTAAACAAATTAACAACATTAAAAAGCAGCTAACTTTACAACTATGAGTGTAAGCCCGTTGGCAGAAAGAATGCGCCCAGCCACATTAGATGACCTGGTTGGCCAGGCACACCTTACCGGTAAGGGCAGCATTTTACGCACTGCTATTGAGCAGGGCAAACTTCCTTCTATGATTTTGTGGGGGCCACCGGGTGTTGGTAAAACCACCATCGCCAATATTATTGCCCATACGCTACAGGTTTCTTTTTATACATTAAGTGCTGTTTCTTCTGGTGTAAAAGAAGTGAGGGAAGTAATTGAAGAAGCCAAAGCAAAGCCAGGCGCTATCTTGTTTATAGATGAAATACACCGCTTTAATAAAGGCCAGCAGGATGCATTGCTTGGTGCAGTTGAGAAGGGTATCATCCGCTTGATTGGTGCCACTACCGAAAACCCATCCTTCGAAGTAAACAGTGCCTTGCTAAGCCGCTGCCAGGTATATGTTTTAAAAGCCCTTGATAAAGATGAACTGGTGCAATTGCTGCAAAATGTATTATATAAGGACAGGCTGTTACAACAAAAACATGTGGTACTTAAAGAGACAAACGCTTTACTCACCATCAGCGGTGGAGATGCCCGTAAACTGCTGAACTTACTGGAACTTGTTACTGATGTGTTGCCACCCAACACAGCAATAACGGACGATAAGGTGATGGAAATTGCCCAGCAACGGATTGCTGTGTATGATAAAAAAGGGGAGCAGCATTACGATATTATTTCAGCATTTATAAAAAGCATGCGTGGCAGCGATCCCAACGGTGCAGTGTATTGGTTGGCCCGGATGATTGAAGGTGGTGAAGATGTAAAGTTTATCGCCAGACGTATGCTCATTTTTGCCAGTGAAGATATTGGGAATGCAAACCCTAACGCCCTGCTGCTGGCAACCGCTGCATTCCAGGCAGTAAACATGATTGGCTATCCCGAGGGCAGGATTATTTTATCGCAATGTGCCACATACCTGGCATCATCGGTTAAAAGTAACGCAGCTTATACGGCAATAGGGGCGGCGCTTACGGCAGTTAAGCAAACCGGCGATTTACCAGTGCCGCTACATCTGAGAAATGCACCAGCAAAGCTGATGAAAGAAATGGGTTATGGTAAAGATTACAAGTATGCACACCAGTTTGATGATAACTTTACGTTGCAGGAATACCTGCCGGATAAATTGCAGGGCACTGCTTTTTACGCCCCGCAAAAAAATGCAAGGGAAGAAGAAATAAGGAAATTTTTACGGGAAAGATGGAAAGGGAAATATGGTTACTAATATCGTCTTTGATATCCGTCAAAATGTTTTTATTGCCTTTAAAAAATGTATTATTTAATTCTTGAGAAAAATCAAAACTTTAATGTCTGATATAACCTGGTACTGCAAAGCATTTCACGATTTAACCGTTCAGGAGTTGTATGCCATCCTGCAGCAACGAAGCGAAGTTTTTGTGGTAGAACAAAACTGTGTTTACCAGGATGCGGATAATAAAGATGCTGTTTCTTTTCACTTAACCGGCTGGCAAAATGATAAACTGGTAGCCTGCTGCCGCCTGATACCACCGGGCATAGCCTTTACAGAAGCCAGTATTGGAAGGGTTTTAACGGCAACTTCGGCCAGAAAAAATGGAACAGGCCGGGCTTTAATGCAACGTGCCATCACAGAAACCCTGCATCTTTTTAATGTTGATCAAATTATGATTGGTGCCCAATTGTACCTTAAAGAATTTTATAACTCCCTAGGTTTTGTGCAAAAAAGCGGTACTTACCTGGAAGATAATATCCCCCACATCCACATGCTTTACGTTCTGTAAAATAAACCCCACAAACAATAATCGGTAGGTGCTTTCGTTTTAAATGCACAGTTACCTCTTTCTATAGACAACCATATTGACTATGGCAAGTTGTGCCTGAATCCAACAGTCCTAAAACAAGCACACGCATGAAAAATCGTTTACACTGTTTTGTATGCAGGGGTTTTTTTTCTTTCGTACTCACTGTATTGCTTACCGGTCCCGTATCTGCCCAGCACCTGATGCTTGGTAATGAAAACACAAATGTTGAAGTTGGCCTGAATTTCGGCCCTACTTTCTTTCTTGGCGATCTTGGTGGCCACCGTGGCTACGGAAGCAAGTTCGTAAAGGATATTAATATTCCCCTAACCAAATTAATGAAAGGTATTTTTCTAAGCGTTTATCCAAACGATTGGTTTGGCTTTCGTGTGGCAGGGCAATACACTTACCTTGAAGGGCAGGACGATATCATAAAATCCTATGGCACTGATGAGACGTTTAGAAAAGAGCGCAACCTCGATTTTAAAAGCAACGTGTGGGAAGCATACGCAGCAGTTGAATTTTTTCCTTTAATGTTTATCAATAAAAACAACCCTGATTATCAGCCAAGGTTACGGCCTTATGTTTTTGGTGGTGCAGGTGTTTTTCATTTTAACCCACAAGGTTCTTTACCAGACCAAAATGGTGATATAAGCTGGCACTACCTGGCACCGCTGCATACAGAAGGGCAGGGCTTTGCAGAGTATCCCGACAGGAAGCCTTATAAACTTACACAGTTTAATATACCAATGGGTGGTGGTTTTAAATATCTGGCATCTGATAATGTAAACCTTGGTTTTGAACTGTTGTACCGTAAAACTTTTACAGATTATATTGATGATGTAAGTACAGACTACATAGACCCGAAGCTCTTTAATAAATACCTTTCTCCGGCCGATGCCAATATTGCCATACAAATAAGTGATAAGGCTACCGTAAGAAGTTCCCGTACCGACCCTGGTTTGCAGCGTGGTAACCCTACCAATTACGATGCTTACTTTTCGTTCGTTATAAAGTTGGGCATAAGGGTTAATGGAAGTTACAGTAACCCGTATGACAGAAGCTCGGCAAGACAAACAAGGTGCCCTGCAAGATTTTAATCGTTAAAAAATTGATTATTCCTTAAACACTATAATTATGAAAAACAATCTACAAAACCCGTTACTCTTCAAAATGGTCCTTCTTGTTACCTGCATTATGCTGGTAATGCTCTACAACAAATCAAAAGGCGGATAACCCTGGTACTGCATTTTCTTTAAGAATGGGCTATGTAAATACTTAGCCATACTTATACTATTATCCCGATAAAAAAATATAACCGGCTACGGCAGATGGATAGTGATTGTTATGCATTGTTTGCAGCAACATTATTATAGCTGTTGGTTACGGATAACTTTTTACCTCTAATGACCCGTAAAATAATGGCAAAGTGATGCGAAGAAATTAACTCCCGGAAGACGGGTGTATGAAGAATGCACTTGCTCACCCCTGAAACCACATTTCAGATTTCCTAGTGTCCTTTGCCCATTATTTCTTTTCTTGCCCAAACAGAAAAGTACAGGTCAACATACTTTTTTGATGATCAGTTCAGTTCGGCTTTTAAAAATTTGCCGGTAAAACTTTCCTTCACTTTCACCAGGTCTTCCGGCACCCCTTCAAATAATACCAGGCCACCACCATCGCCACCTTCGGGGCCAATATCAATAAGATGATCGGCCACTTTTATCACATCCATATTGTGTTCAATAACCAGCACGCTGTTGCCCCTGTCTACCAGTTTATTAATCACTTCAAGCAGGTGTTGTATATCCTGAAAATGAAGGCCTGTTGTTGGCTCATCTAAAATATAAAACGTTTTGCCCGTGTCTTTTTTGCCCAGTTCGGTAGATAGCTTTACACGCTGTGCCTCGCCGCCACTAAGGGTTACAGCACTCTGGCCTAAGGTAATGTAACCAAGCCCAACCTCTTTTAATACTTTTATTTTACGGTAGATAAAAGGCACTGCCTGAAAAAAATCGGTTGCTTCGTCCACAGTCATATCCAGCACATCGCTGATGGATTTGCCCTTGTACCTTATTTCAAGTGTTTCCCTGTTGTACCGTTTTCCATTACACTTTTCGCAGTGCACATAAACGTCTGGTAAAAAGTTCATTTCTATCACCCGCATGCCACCGCCTTCACATGTTTCGCAACGGCCGCTTTTAACATTAAAAGAAAACCTGCCTGCTGTGTAGCCCCTAATTTTTGCTTCCGGCACCGCCGCAAATAATGTACGGATATCCGTAAAAAAACCACAGTAAGTGGCAGGGTTGCTCCTGGGTGTGCGGCCTATCGGGCTTTGGTCAATTTCAATTACTTTATCAATCAGTTCAAGCCCTTTAATCGATTTATACTCCAATGGGTTGGCTTTGGAATTGTAACAATATTTATTAAGCAGCGGATACAAGGTTTCATTAATTAAAGTTGATTTACCGCTGCCGCTAACGCCGGTAACCACAATTAATTTACCCAGCGGAAATTTTACGTTTACATTTTTCAGGTTGTTTCCCCTGGCACCTTTTATCTCCAAAAAATTACCATTGCCTTTTCTTCTTTCTGCAGGCACTTCAATGCGCTTATCGCCATTTAAATACTGGGCGGTATCACTGTTACTGGCGAGCACTTCTTTTGGCGTTCCCATGGCTACAATCTGGCCACCATGCTTGCCTGCTTTAGGGCCAATATCCACCAGGTAATCGGATGCAAGCATAATGTCTTTATCATGCTCCACTACAAGCACACTATTGCCAATATTGCGCAAATTTTGCAAGGCACCAATTAAACGCTGGTTGTCACGCTGGTGCAAACCAATGCTGGGCTCATCCAAAATATAGGTTATGCCCTGCAACTGCGAGCCTATTTGTGTAGCCAGCCGTATGCGCTGCGATTCGCCACCACTAAGGCTTTTAGACGACCTGTTTAATGTAAGGTAGGTAAGCCCTACATCCAATAAAAACTGCAGCCTGTCCCTGATCTCTTTCAATACATCTTTGGCGATTGCATTTTGTTTATTGCTTAACCTTTTTTCAATATCGGCAAACCACACTGACAGTTTATCTAAGTTGATGTTACTTAACTCCGCAATATTTTTTTCATCTACCTTAAACCAAAGGCTTTCTTTTTTCAGCCTGTTGCCATTGCAGGTAGTGCAGGTTTTTAGCTGCATAAATTTCTCCACCCACTCCCTTAAAGACTCACCACTGTTAGGTGATGCAAACCATCTTTTCAGCATGGGCACAATGCCTTCGTAACTGCCGGTAAATTCTAAGGGGATGGTGTCATCGCTGAGGTCAAGCTCCAACTCTGGGTTAATTTGCTGGTCGCCATACAACAACAGGTTGGCCTGTTCTGGCGGTAAATCTTTAAATGGTTTATCAAGGTTAATTTTATATTTTTTGGCAAATAAAGTTACCTGCTGAAAAATGCTGGCTTCCCTTTGCTCGCCTAAAGGCGCAATGGCGCCGTCTTTCACGCTTTTTGTTTTGTCGGGCAGCACTTCATCCATATCAATGGTGTACACAGTGCCAAGGCCTTTACAGGCAGGGCAGGCACCATATGGGCTGTTAAATGAAAACGCATTGGGAGAAGGTTCTTCGTAACTGATACCCGTGTCGGCACACATCAGTTGCTTGCTGTACATCATGGTATTGCCGGCTTCAGTTGCCGGTTGTTCAGTTCCGTCTTCGCTTATACTTTCTTCGGAAGGCTTCACTTTTTTTGCAGGGGCTTTAGCGGTGTTTTTGGATAAAAGAGGGTTTATTTTTTTTACCGTACTGCTATCCGGCATGGCAGATACAAACATCAGGTCTTTACCAACCTGCAATGTTTTTTGAACGCTCTGGCTAAGCCTTACTTTCATATCATCTGTAACGGCAAGCCTGTCAACCACCACTTCAATATCATGTATTTTATACCGGTCAATCTGCATCTTGGGCACCAGGTCTTTTACCTCACCATCAATACGCACTTTTAAATATCCCTTTTTGCGGATGTCTTCAAAAAGTTCCCGGTAATGCCCTTTTCGGCCTCTTACCAATGGTGCCAGCAAAATAATTTTATGGTCTTTAAATTTTGTAAAGATGTTGGCAACAATTTCCTCCTCACTAAACTTAACCATTTTTTTGTCCGTATTATAACTATAGGCTTCGCCGACACGGGCATACAACAACCGCAGGAAATCATAAATTTCTGTGATGGTGCCAACAGTACTGCGGGGGTTTTTATTAGTGGTCTTTTGCTCAATCGATATCACCGGCGATAGCCCGGTTATTTTGTCAACATCAGGGCGTTCCATATCGCCAACAAATTGGCGGGCATAAGCGCTAAAACTTTCCATGTAACGGCGCTGCCCTTCGTTATAAATGGTATCAAACGCCAGCGACGATTTGCCACTGCCGCTTACGCCGGTAAACACCACCAGTTGGTTCTTAGGTATTTTTATATCAATGTCTTTCAGGTTGTGTTCCCTGGCACCAAATACTTCAATAAATTCTATGTTGCCAATATCTTCAGGGTTTGTTTTTTTTACTTTCGCCATGTACTATTTTAGGAGTTGCAAAGATATAAAACAAAAAACGGCGGCTTTGGTTGGGGTACTGCCTGTTTATATTAAATGAAGAATTTTTTGTAGTGAAAACGGTTTATTTACGCCTCCTTCATCCTGCGTAAATAGTTCATTACGGCGGTTATTTCACCATAGCTGTAACCTTCGCCCAGCTTTTGTTTAATAGGGGATATTGCAAGGCTGCCGCCATTCGCTTCAATGGCGGCAGTAATCATTTTTATTTTTTCTGTGCTTACCAGCTCGTTAATATTTAACTCCCCCAAAAAAATAAAATGGGCAAGATGGCTTTCTACAGTACTAACAGATAACCCCCTTGCCAAAGCAATTTCATCCACCTGCCTTCCCAACTTAAACAGTTGCAGGCTTTGCTTTTTTGTTTCATTCGTCCTTTCGGAAGCCGGGGTTTTTCGCTTGCGTTTTGACTGTTTGGAATCTATTTTTGTGGTAAGGTTATTTGCCCTGCAATAATCAATAATGGCATCTAAAAACTGGTTGCCGTACCGCTCCAGTTTAATGGTACCAAAGCCCGAAATTTTTGACAAGGCAGAAGTGGTCAATGGCAAATAGGCGGCAAGTTCCGTTAAAGAAGCATCGCTGAAAACCTGAAAAGCCGCAACATTTTCTTCTTTGGCCAAGCCTGCACGTATGGCTTTTAATTTTTGTAACAGCCCTGCGTTGGCAGTTTCCTGCGCTGCATATTTTTGTACAAGTTCCTTATTGGTGCTTATCGATTTTATCAGCATCACTTTTACTTCGCCCCTCAGTATTTCTTTGCTTTGCGGCGTTAACTGCAACACCGGGTATTCGCCATCGCTTTGCTGCAGGTAGCCCAATTGCAACATATCTTTTATGTACATCCTCCATAAATCTTTGCTTACATCTTTGCCAATACCAAATGTTTTTATGGAATGATGTTCGGGCTTTACAGTACTGCTGCCCCGTAAAAAATCGATCACATAATTAACACCAAACCTTTCCTGCAAACGGGTTACTGCACTCAATAATTTTTGTGCTTCAATGGTGGCATCCGTCTTTTCTTCCTGGCTTAAACACACATCGCAACTGCCACAAAAATTGGGTGCAGGTTCATCAAAATAATTCAATAAATATTTGCGGCGGCATTGCCGGGTTTCGCAAAACGCAGCCATCTGGTCAAGCTTCTTCAGCATCACTTTACTCTGTGCTTCATTGCCTTCCACCCTTGCAAAATTTTTAAGTTTAAAAACATCTGCGGCACTGTAAAATAAAATGGCTTCGCTGGGCAATCCATCCCTGCCAGCCCTGCCTGTTTCCTGGTAATAACCCTCAATATTTTTGGGCAGGTCCACATGTACCACAAACCGCACATTGCTTTTATTTATACCCATACCAAAGGCAATTGTGGCCACAATAATTTTAATATCGTCTTTCAAAAAAAGGTCCTGGTTTTTTTCTTTTACCTGTTTATCAAGGCCTGCATGGTAGGCTGCTGCTGCATATCCTTCTTCCCTCAGGTCTTGCGCAAGCTTATCAACCGAGGCACGGCTAAGGCAATAAATAATACCACTATCATCTTTATGGGCAGTCAAAAAATCAATAAGTTCATCAAAATAATTTTTCTTTGGTTTGATATAGTAACCAATGTTAGGACGGTTAAAGGAGTTTTCGTAAACTGTATAATCCTTTACTTCCAGTTTTTGGATAATGTCTTTTTTTGTGAGCGAATCCGCAGTGGCGGTTAAGGCGATAACCGGCACCAACGGAAATTGCTTTTTTAGTTGCCCCAGCACTAAATACTCCGGACGAAAATCATGTCCCCAATGGCTGATGCAATGTGCCTCGTCAATGGCAAAAAGTGACACTTCTATTTCCTTCAGCAATAGCAATAAATTGTGTTGCCCTAACAACCGTTCAGGGGCAACGTACAATAATTTTAGCTGCTTGTTTTGCAGTTGTTTAATTATGGCAGCTTGCTCATTGCCGGTTTGTGAAGAGTTTAAAAATGCCGCGGCAATACCGTTCAATTTCAACGCATCCACCTGGTCTTTCATCAATGCAATTAATGGTGATACCACAATGGTTACACCGGGCATTAATAAAGCCGGCACCTGGTAGCACAATGATTTTCCACCACCTGTTGGCATTAAAACAATGCTGTCTTTTTTGGACAGTACATTTTTTATAATTTCTTCCTGGTTAAGGCGAAAGGAATTGTAACCAAAATATTGATGTAGCGTTTGCTGAATAGTATGCATCTCCGTAGTTTTCATTTATGCTTGCCAACAAGATAAAATGTTTTGCGATATTCCTATAAAAAAATGCGGGCATTTACGCCCCATAAAATGGCGATGCCCTGTAAAGCAATGTGGACAAGGGTTTGTGTAGTTCCTATATCCTTCTTTAAAAATTAATTTGGTATTTTAAAACTCCCGCATTTACCTTTGCAGCAGTTCTTTAATTATCGCTTATCAAGAAAGGCAGAGGGTAATGGCCCTGCGACGCCTTGACAACCTCTCTTTTAAATCTGACTAAAGATCCAAAAGAAAAGGTGCCAATTCCATCCTATGGTTACTTTCACCGACCAGGGTAAGATAAGTCAGATCCACAGCTCGAAAATTTATTTATAAAATATTAAAGCTCATCTGATTTACCGGATGGGCTTTTTGTTTTTGGCAGGTGAAGCAAAAAACTTCGTGCTGTTTTGAAAGCGGTTGTTACAAGGCCTTAAATATTTAAAAGGCTTAAAACAAATAACATGATAACTAATAAACTTTGTATCGGCTTGTTCGGTTTTGGTGTGGTAGGCAAGGGCTTGTATGATGTACTGCACAGCACGCCTGCATTACAAGCTTCCATAAAAAAAATAGCTATTAAAAATGTTACCAGGCAACGGAGCATTGCAGCAGGCAATTTTACAACAGATGCCAATGTTTTGCTTGATGATAAAAGCATTAATGTAATTGTAGAATTGATTGATGATGCGGATGCGGCATTTGCAATTGTAAAAAAAGCACTTCAAAATGGTAAGGCAGTTGTTAGCGCCAACAAGAAAATGATTGCGGAACATTTTGAAGAACTGTACCATTTGCAGCAACAATATAACACGCCGTTTTTGTACGAAGCTGCCTGCTGTGCAAGCATGCCTATTATACGCAACCTGGAAGAATATTATGACAATGACCTGCTGCAATCTTTTCGGGGCATCATCAACGGCTCAACCAACTTCATACTTACAAAAATGTTTCAGGAGCAGGTGGAATTTAACGAAGCCTTGTTGCTTGCCAAACAGCTTGGCTTTGCAGAAAGCAACCCCATATTGGATATTGGCGGTTTTGATGCAGCCAATAAGCTCAGTATTTTACTGGCGCACAGCTTCGGTATTATCGCTGCCACCAATCAATTTATTTTTACCGGCATAACAAATATTTCGTTGCATGATGCAAATGTTGCAAAAGAAAAGAAGTATAGCATTAAGCTTGTGGCCAATGCACAAAAATTAAAAAATGGGAAACTTGCAGCATTTGTGTTGCCCCAATTTGTAACAGAAGGCGATGACCTTTACCATGTACACAATGAGTTTAATGCCATAACAACCGAAAGCAGTTTTGCAGACAAACATTTTTTTAAAGGGAAAGGGGCAGGGGCATTTCCTACAGCATCGGCTGTGCTTAGTGATATATCCGCACTGCGCTATAATTACAAGTATGAGTATAAAAAAATAGTCCATCAAACAGATACCATACTCAGCAATGATTTTTATTTAAAAGTTTTTGTGAGTGTTGACGATATTGTAAAAGTTAATAAAGATGATTTTGAGTGGATTGAAGAATGGCACAATGAATTTAATTATAGCTGGCTGATAGGTGTGGTGCATGCTGCTAAATTATTTGAGAATGCATGGTGGACGCAGCAAGGTATTTCCCTTATAGCATGCCCTGATGCAATTGTTGAAAACATCGAGTATAAAAATATAAGCAAGCGAAGCCTGCAACTGGCGGGAGTTGTATAAGTTTTTGTTTTTTTATTGTTATTTATTTATGGCCTTGTTTTTCCAAACAGGGCCCTGTTGTTTACAGCAGTTTATTAAGCAAGCTATGTTAGACGTCCGTCTGCAGGTGTTGACTACAGCTTTATGTGTATCCATTTTTGTATGTTGTGCGTTGTCGGTAAAACGCAACTTTTATTTTCTTTTAAAAATCATTTAAAATAATAGTCTATTATTTTGGTAGACTAATATTTACCGATTAGTTTTGTGTTTAGAAAGCATTCGATACAAAGGTGTGTGGTGCATCAACATAGTCACGTGGCCGAGCGGTTAGGTCTAAGTCTGCAAAACTTTTTACGATGGTTCGAATCCATCCGTGACGTCAGAAAGATACAAACAAACATTATAAAGAAGGCCCTTGCCCTGCGTTAACTGATGAAGTTGTTTTATGGTTATGGTTCAAAGAGTGGCCCACCCTGGTGGGCTTTTCTTTTTTTATAAGACCAACGGCTTTGGCCAAACGGGTATGTAATTTGTTTGTGGCTATCCAAACTTTACATTATGGAATACAGGACGATAGGGGATTCAGCACTTGAATTATCAGTAGTAACTTTTGGCGCATGGGCCGCCGGTGGATGGATGTGGGGCAAAACAGACCGCAATGATGCTATTGAAGCCATCAGGGCATCGTATAACGAAGGCGTTACCAGCATTGATACCGCACCAGTGTATGGACAAGGTGACAGCGAGGAAATTGTCGGCGAAGCCATTAAAGGTTTGCCAAGGGATAAAATACAACTGCTCACCAAATATGGCATGCGGTGGGATTTGGCTAAGGGTGATTTTGGTTTTAAAAGTAAAAATAACCAGGGCCAAGACATTGATATTTATAAGTATGCCGGTAAGGAGAGCATCATAAAAGAATGTGAGGATAGTCTGCGCCGGTTGGGTACAGATTACATAGACCTTTACCAGATACACTGGCCGGAAACTACCACACCCATACACGAAACAATGGAAGCAGTGGCACAGTTAATACAGCAAGGTAAAGTGCGGCATGCAGGCGTTTGCAATTACGGTGCAAGCCAAATGGAAGAGGCAGAACGAACGTTAAAACTGGTAAGCAACCAAGTACCTTTTAGTATGGTAAACCGGGGCATAGAAGAAGAAACAGTGCCCTACTGTATAAAAAATGATAAAGCTATATTGGCTTACAGCCCTATTGAACGTGGCCTGCTTACCGGTAAAATGAAACCTGGTTATAAGTTTGAACCTGGCGACCACAGGGCATCCAATAAATTTTTTACGGATGAAAACATTGCCCGTACCAATGCATTTTTGGATAAGATAAGGCCGTTGGCAGAAAGTAAAAATGCAACGCTTGCCCAATTGGTTATCCGGTGGACGATTGAAAGGCCGGGCATTACGATCGCTTTAGTTGGCGCAAGAAACCGGGAACAGGCCATTCAAAATGCAAAGGCCTGCGAGGTAAAACTTACCCATGAAGAAATTGATTTTATTAATCAGCACTTATACAAATACTGATAACATTTTAATAATTATGGAACATAGGCAACTCGGCAATACGGATATTAAAGTAGCACCAATTACGTTAGGCACTAATGTTTTTGGGTGGACGATTGGTGGACCAACTTCTTTTGAAATACTGGATGGTTTTGTTGGTGCAGGTTTTAATTTACTGGATACTGCGGATGTTTACTCCCGTTGGAAACCTGGCAACAAAGGCGGTGAATCCGAAACCATTATTGGCAACTGGATGAAGGAACGCAACAACCGCAATAAAGTAATTGTTGCCACCAAAGTTGGGTCAGATATGGGTGACGGTAAAAAAGGGCTTTCCATAAAATACATTACTGCGGCTGTAGAAGCTTCCTTACAAAGGTTACAAACTGATTACATTGATGTGTACCAAACCCATTTTGATGATGCCGAAACACCCATTGAGGAAACACTTGAAGCTTACCGGGCGTTAGTGGCTGCAGGTAAAGTACGGTGGATAGGCGCTTCTAACTTAACTGCTGAAAGGTTATTGGCTTCGTTAAAAACCAGTAAAGAAAATGACTTGCCGGTATACCAAACTTTTCAACCACAATACAATCTTTTAGAACGGGAAATGTTTGAAAAAGAACTGGAGCAAATTTGCCTTGATAACAATATTGGTGTGATAAATTATTATGCGTTGGCCAGTGGCTTTTTAACCGGAAAGTACCGCAGCGAAGCAGACCTTGAAAAAAGTGTGCGTGGCAATGGGGTAAAAAAATACCTGAATGAAAAGGGCTTGAAAGTTTTGAAAGCATTGGATACTATCGCTTCGGAATACAACTCAACACCAGCAAGCGTGGCCATTGCATGGTTGATAGCAAGGCCTTCTGTTGTTGCGCCAATTGCAAGTGCAACAAGTACCCATCAGTTAAAAGCATTAGTTGATGCAGCAGGGTTAAGTTTATCAAAAGAAGCTATTGCGCTATTGGACGATGCCAGCAAATGGCAATAGCCTGTTTTTTATAACCTTTCGATATTATCGATTTTAACAGGCGTATCAAACGAATCGGCATGGCTTGGTGTGTTCTGTATTTTTCTGATAATATCCATACCCTTTACCACTTTACCGAAAGCGGCAAAGCCCAGCCCGTCACCACTGGCTTTTTCATCTGCATTAAATTGCGGCTGGTCGCCTACGCAAATAAAAAATTCGGTATTGGCAGAGTTAGCAGTTGTTCTGGCAAGCGATATTGTACCACTCGTATGTAATAAACCGGTTTGCTTTGTGGTTTCCAGTACAATGCCCGGCAGCTTATCCAGCAGGGTAGGGTCCGTTTTAAATATGCCACCCTGCACCAATCCGTTGTTATATTCCGGTGGCAAATTTTCGTTGCCCAGTAACCTGTAAAAGGAACTGTTTTTATAATATCCTGAATCTACGTACTTCAAAAAAGCAGCTACTGTTTTTGGGGCTTTGTCGGGGTACAATTCTATTTCCACCTCTCCATAAAAAGTGTTCAGCAGCACATGTGGGGTTTTGTAAGTGGTATGGGTACATGCAGCAAAGGGCAGGCATAACAGCAGGAGGATGGTATTTTTTTTCATTCTTGTTAAGTCGATTAATAAATATTCAAATTATAACAATGACCTGCGTTTGCGAATAACATTTCTACAGTAAAAGAAAGCTAAACGGATTCTATGTGTATTTCCTAATGGCATATTAATCCAAAAGGGATCAGTCTTCCATTTTTCATTGAATCCTGAAGCATTTAAATTTATATGATTGAACCTTTTAAAAAGAGTTCTTATTTTTCCATTGAAAGGGTTTTGTTTGGACACGGTCTGTAGTAAATATGTGATCATACAAATGGTTGTATAAATTTTATCTGGTTTCGAAGCTTTTACATTGATCCATTCATTTAGTGGATTAGTAGGAAGTTTTGCTTTTATTGTCATCGTTCTATTCCATAACCTATTGTGGTGTGCACAAATATTTCTAATGTATACCAAATGTTCAATCCATGATTCTAATATTGAATTGCTTAGTCCAAAATGTAATGCAACTGCTTTCTTCGCATCATTTGTTTTAAGATTTGAGAACATCTTAGATAATTGCCCAAAAGAAAGTATCTCAATTGCCATCCATGCCGGAGGATGTTTAGGTTCTGTATATTTTTCGTAGTAATGAGAAATAAATATTTCTTTCGAAAGTTTCAATTCTCTCTGTATTAAAGCCAAAAAGTTATTGTGATCTTTAAAAAATAGGGTCGGATCTTCGTACCAATTATTACCATAAAGGTGGCAGTATTCATATATTATCCTGCACCTCAGGGCAACTTCAATTCTTTCAACGGCATCTAAAATTATACTTCGCAATTCCCTGTCAAAAACATATAGTTGGATAATTTTATCAAATGATGCCCAAGGCATAAATGAATGCGAAGGATCATTAAATTTCTGAAATGATAAAGAGTATGCACTAAGTCTATAGTAACTTATATTCGATAAATAGTAGGCAGCTTTTTGTTCATCTTCAATTGTCAATCCTCTTTTTTTCAGAGTAGAAATTTGATCAGCAACAGTAGTGGCAATTTTTAAAAACTTCATCTTATATAAACAGAAAACCCGCCCGGGTGCGCTGTTCTTTGGGAAGCGTGGCAGGTATTGTTGTTGCAAATGTATATTTCTGTATTCATAAATGAAAGGAATTAATGAAAATATATTTGCCAATATTTTAAGATATTGAAAACGAAAGGCTTGCTAAATAATTTTTCCCATATACAAAGGCATTCGGGCAATTTTATAGCTCCAGTATTTTTAAAACAGTTCCATATAAAACCTCGGTGCCTAAGGCAAGGTCGTCGTAAGATGCATATTCCAGTGGGTTGTGGCTTATGCCATCCTTGCAACGGATAAAGATCATTCCATAATCGCAGGCATAAGAAAGCGCCATGGCATCATGAAAGGGGCCACTCATTAATTCCGGTGCTTCCAGTTTTAACGCTTCGCATTCTTTACGGATAATATCTTTTATCCAACCTGCACAATAGCGGGGGTCGCTCTTGGTATCTTCCGTTATCTTAACAGTAAGCCGGTGTTTTTTTGCTGTTGCCGCAATGGTTTCCAGCAGCTGGTTTTCATAAGTATTTCTTCTGGCAATTTCAATATCCCTGAGGTCAACGGTAAAGGTTACTTCTTCTGCAATAATATTTCTGGATGCTGGAAAAACACTGATGGTGGCCACCGTGCCAACCGTTGGCGCACCCGGTGCCTGCGTGGCTATGTTGTTTAATGCAACGATGATTTCTGCGGCACCAAGCAATGCATCCTGCCGCAAGTGCATAGGCACAGAACCGGTGTGGCCTGCCATGCCTTTTAATGTTACAGTTAACCATAGCGGCCCGGAAATGCCGGACACAATGCCGATGGGTTTATGCCCGATATCCAGCACCGGGCCCTGCTCAATATGCAATTCTAAAAAGCAAAAAATACTGCCGGGTTTATATGCGGATTTCGAAAATTTTGTGGGGTCACAGCCAAAATCTATCAATGCTTTTTCCCTGGTGATGCCATCTTTATCGGTGCGCTGTAATTCGCCTTCTTCCAATTTGCCGAGAATGCCCCGGGAACCAAAAAGGCCCTTATTAAAACGCCAGCCTTCTTCATCAGCAAAGGAAATAATTTCAATGGCCCTTTGGGGTTGAATGTTATTTTCTTTCAGGGACATGGCTGTTTCGATAGCACAAAGCACACCGGCAACACCGTCAAAACGGCCACCGTAAGGTTGTGAATCTAAATGGGAACCCATCATTAAAACAGGCAGGCCGGGGGTGCTTCCCTCAAGCCTGCCGATAAGGTTGCCGAAGTTATCAATGTGGGTTGCCATGCCAGCTTCTTTCATCCAGGATGATGCAAGGGAAAACGCCTCTTTTTCTACGTTGCTCATGGCAGGCCTGCAGGTGCCGGTTTCGCCAATTTTGCCTATTTCACTCATTTGTTCAAAGTGCGCCTTTAGCCTTGTACCATTGATTTTCATTTTAATATTGGTTTTAGTAAACACATCAAAAAACAAGTAGACTTAATTCCCCATTTGTGTACTTTAATTGCCATTAAAATTGGCTTCGCCAGATGAAATACACACAAAAAATCAATGGCATTGTTTTAGTCATTGAAGGGTTATAAAAATAAACTATTATGCAAACAAATGAAAAATTAACGGAGGTTTTAAATGACCTTATCGAAATTAATAACGACCGTGTAAATGGTTATGTGAAAGCCAGTGAAGAAACAAAAGACCTTGATGTTGACCTTCAGGCAATTTTTAACAGCATGGCCAACGACAGCAGAAAATATGCTGCAGAACTTTCTCAGGAAGTAAATAAACTAGGCGGCGAACCTGCAACTGATACAACAAACAGGGGTAAGATTTACCGTGTATGGATGGACGTGAAAGCGGCTTTTGCTGGTCATGACCGTCAGTCTGTTTTAGAATCATGTGAGTACGGCGAAGACGCTGCACAAAAAGCATACAACGAAGCATTGGCTTCTGATGCTGAGATAAGTGCGGATGTACGCCAGCTTATTACCGATCAGCAGGCTTCTTTAAAAGTAGCGCACAACCTGATAAAAAAATACAGGGATTTGCACAAAGCAGTAAATGCTTAATTGCAAATAATTATATTGAAAAGCCCGGCAGTTTTGCCGGGCTTTTTGTTTTAGAAAGATGCAGGTTTGCTATTTTAAAAAGTGATGGGAATTTGTTGCGCATAGTTTTATTTGTACAAGAGGGCGATGCAAGAATGTACCACAATGCTATGTATTTGCCCGGACAAAAGAATGTGTTTAATGATCATTGAGTGGAAGGCCCCGGGCTTGAAAGCCTTTCCAGTTAAGGTATTCAGGCGATACCCTCTGTTCTTCCATGGTGATGCAATCCGTTACCGGGCATATTAACTGGCACAGGTTGCAGCCAACACATTCGGCTTCTTTGATGGTATAGGTATTGTAAGGTTTGCCGTATTGCAGGTTAATGGATTGATGGGAAGTATCTTCGCAAGCGATGTAGCAAAGGCCGCAATGAATACATTTATCCTGGTTGATTTTGGCCACATGATGGTAGTTGATATCAAGGTCTTCCCAATGGGTTATTTTGTCGATTGATTTACCAATAAAACTGTTGAGGTTTTTAAATCCTTTCTCATCCATCCAGTTGCTGAGGCCTTCGCAAAGGTCTTCAATAATACGAAAGCCATGCACCATTGCGGCCGTACACACCTGTACGTTAGCAGCACCAAGCAACATAAATTCCACCGCATCCTTCCAGGTACTAATGCCGCCGATACCAGAAACAGGCACCGTTGAAGTAACCTGGTTTTGGGCAATGGTAGTAAGCATTTTTAAGGCGATGGGCTTTACCGCCGGGCCGCAATAACCACCATAAACAGACTTACCGGCCACGTAAGGATTGGGCACAAAAGTATCCAGGTTAATGCCCGTAACGGATTGTATGGTGTTGATGAGCGAAAGCGCATTAGTACCTGCCTGCACGCAAGCCAGGCCGGTTGGCACAACAGAATGCACGTTGGGCGTAAGTTTGGTGATTACAGGAATGGTTGCTTTTTCCATAACCCATTCCACCACCATCTTTGCAATTTCAGGGTCTTGCCCAACGGCTGCCCCCATGCCCCTTTCCGTCATGCCATGCGGACAACCAAAGTTTAATTCCAATCCGTGTGCACCGGTATCCTCCACTTTTTTAATCAGCTCGTGCCAGCTTTCTTTATTGTTATCAGCCATTAAAGAAACTACCATCGCCCTGTCGGGGAAAAGCTGTATACATTCTGCAATCTCTTTTAAATTGATGTGCAGCGGCCTGTCGCTGATGAGTTCGATATTGTTGAAACCCATAACCCTTTGTCCGCCAAAATCAACCGCCGAATACCGGGAGGAAACATTCTTTACCTGGCTGCCCAGCGTTTTCCAAACCACGCCGCCCCAGCCTGCCTCAAAGGCACGGAGTACATTTATTTTTTTATCGGTAGGGGGTGCACTCGCCAACCAGTAAGGGTTAGGTGATTTGATCCCCAAAAAATCAGATGCTATGTTTGCCATGTTTTAATTTTTTTTGCAGCCTTTAAAAAATATAGGCTTTTACCAGCTACAATCATTTTATTTATGGGGTAAGTGCCAGGTATTCCAAAATTCCTTTTGCACCATCTTTTCCTGCCTGCACTGCATCCACCACTTCCTTACCGCCGTTAACAGCATCGCCGCCTGCAAATACGCCTGTAATATTTGTTGCGCCGTTGGGCTGCACTTCTATATTTCCATATTGGTTTGCCAGGCCGCTTTCACCAACAAGGGTAAGGAAAGGCATTTGCCCTGCGGCCTTTATCACCATGTCTGCTTCAAGTGTAAAAGTATCGCCGGTATCAACCGGTGCCCTGCGGCCACTTGCATCCGGTATACCCAATTGCATTCTGCTGCAAAGCAATGCCGTTACTTTTCCATCTTGCCCAATTACTTCTTTTGGTGCAGTTAGCCAGATGATATTGCAGCCATCAAGTTTGGCAATATCAAGCTCTGCATTTGTGCAGGGCTTCTCTGCTTCGGTACGGCGGTACACCAACGTTACTTCTTTTGCGCCCAACCTTTTTGCCTGAGTGGCAGCATCAATGGCCGTCATGCCCATACCGATTACGGCCACCTTATCGCCTACCGGTACTGCATTGTAGCCGTTTTCCCTAATGTCATAAATAAACTGCAAGGCATCAACCACGCCGTGCAGGTGTTCGCCTTTTATGCTTAGTTGCCTGGCAAGGCCAACGCCAATACCAATGTACACCGCATCATATTTTGTTGTAAGCATTTCAAGGGTAATGTCTTTGCCAAGCTCCTGTCCATACATAATTTGTATGCCACCAATAGCGGTGATGTATTCCACTTCGGCTTCACAAAATTGAGGCGTTACTTTATAGGCGGCAATACCGTACGTCATCAATCCGCCGCCTTTGGCTTCTTTCTCAAACACGTCAACATCCACACCCTCACGGCTAAGCATATGTGCACAACTTAACCCGGCAGGGCCTGCGCCAACTACGGCTACTTTTTTACTGCCCCCATTTACTAAAGGGGTGGTTTGATTTGGGGTTTTACGTTTAAAGAGTTGCCAGTTATTTTGCAGTGCTATATCGGTACTGTACCGCTGCAGTTTTGCAATGGGTATGGGTTTTTCTTCCATCAGGTTGTATACGCATGCGCCTTCGCAAAGTTTTTCAACCGGGCAAACTTTACTGCAACCTGCACCAAAAATATTACTGGTAAAAATGGTACGGGCAGATCCTTTAATATTTTCTGTGGTAATTTGTTTTATAAATTTGGGCACATCTATGCCAGTAGGGCAACTTTTTGTACAGGGTGCATCATAGCAAAAAAGGCAGCGGCTTGCTTCCAAAGCGGCAGCACTGTAAGAATCAAAAGGCGGATGTATATCGCTAAAATTATCCTGGTATTGCTGGCCTGTTAAACGGTTTTTTTCTATTGCCATAAGATATTTTTTAACGGCTTTATTTAAAAAGATTTTGACATTTTAGTAACCGGGAATGTTTAGTACTGCTGATCGAAAATACCTGATCAGTGTTCGGTAAAATGGATCAGGGTTTTATAATATCGCCATAGGTTTCCGGCCTTCTATCCCTGTAAAACTGCCACTTGTTCCTTACCTCATCAATCATGGCCAAATCAAAATCAGCTATCAGCAGTTCATCTTTATCTTGCGAAGCAACAGCAAATATTTGCCCTGTTGGGTCCACAAAATAACTGGTGCCATAAAACTCACCAAGGTCCCAGGGGGCCTCTGTACCAACCCTGTTGATGCAGCCCATAAAGTAACCATTGGCCACTGCATGTGCAGGCTGCTCCAGCTTCCACAGGTATTGCGATTGCCCTACAGTGGTAGCAGAAGGATTGTAAACAATCTCGGCACCGTTTAAACCAAGGCACCTTGCACCATCCGGAAAATGGCGGTCGTAACAAATGTACACGCCGATTTTTGCATACTTTGTCTGGAATACCGGGTATCCTAAATTGCCAGGTTTAAAGAAAAACTTTTCCCAAAAACCTCCGGTATGGGGGATATGGTTTTTGCGGTATTTGCCCAGGTATTTTCCATCGGCATCTATCACCGCTGCGGAGTTGTACAAAACACCGGATTGTTCTTTTTCATAGATAGGGACAATGATGACCATACTGTATTTTTTAGCATAGGCCGCTATGCGTTCTGTTGTTGGGCCGGGGATGGTTTCAGCAGATGCATACCAGGCAGCATCCTGGCCGGGGCAAAAATAGGGGGTGTTAAAAATCTCCTGCAGACATAAAATTTGCACCCCTTTTTGCCCGGCCTCTTCAATGTAAGGAATATGTTTTTGCACCATTGCTTCCACAATTGCTGGTATGGGGCCTTCGCCTTCTGTTAAGGGCAAACTCATTTGTATAAGCCCGGATTTTATTATTGCCGCCATGTTTAGTTACAGGTTTTTGATCAGATAATATTTGCTGTTTTTTTTCTTTTGATGTATTGCCCGTTACCCTTTCCGGCAAGGCATTCACCCTTATCAATTACCACTTTGCCCCTTAATAAAACGGTGGTGCATTTGCCGGTTACCTTCCATCCTTCGTAAGCAGAATAATCCGTGTTCATGTGGTGGGATTCTGCACTGATGGTGTGTTGCAGGTTAGGGTCAAACAAAACAATATCCGCATCGGAGCCTGGCGCAATGCAGCCTTTGCGGGGGTGCATGCCAAATATTTTTGCCGGGTTGGTACTCAGCACTTCCACAAATTTGTTGATGGTTATTTTGCCAGTGCGTACGCCTTCGCTGTACAACAGTTCCACCCGGTGTTCAATGGCAGGATGGCCGTTTGGTATTTTTGAAAAATCATCTTTGCCCATTAATTTTTGCTTCCAGGTAAACGGGCAATGGTCGGTAGCCACTACTTGTATAAGCCCCTGGTTGATGCCTGCCCATAATGCCGCCTGGTCTTTTTTCTCCCGCAGGGGAGGGCTCATTACCCACTTTGCACCATCAGGGTTTTGCTGGTATAAAGATGCATCCAGCAGCAGGTATTGTATGCAGGTTTCAGCAAATACTTTTTGGTTATTGCGGTTGTTGTTGCGGATGGCATTGAGGGCGCCTTCGCAGGTCATGTGTACAATGTAGCCCGGGCAGCCCGTGTACCCGGCAATGCCTGCAAAACGTTCAGAGGCTTCCGCTTCGGTAACCTCCGGCTGCGAAAGGTAATGCCATACCGGTTCCAGCTTTCCTTCACTGCGGTGCTGGGCAATCAGGAAGTCGATCATGTCGCCATTGGTGGCATGTACGGTAACCATTCCGCCCCGCTGCTTTACTTCGTTCATCAGCCCCACCATTTGTTTGTCATCAATCATCAGCGCCCCTTTGTATGCCATAAATATTTTAAAAGAGGTAATGCCTTCATCTTCTATCAGCCCCAAAATTTCTTTACAGGTAGCATCATTAAAATCTGTTACGGCCATGTGAAAGCTATAATCGCCCACGGCATTTCCATTGGCCCTGCCACTCCATACTTTGTAAGCATCCTGTAAACTTTGCCCTTGTGTTTGTAAGATGAAGTCGATAACTGTGGTGGTGCCGCCGTACAATGCAGCACGGGTGCCGGTTTCGTAATTGTCGCTGCTGTAGGTGCCCATAAAAGGCATTTCAAGGTGCACATGCGGATCAACAGCACCAGGAAAAACAAGCAGCCCTGTGGCGTCTATTTCCACCTCGGCTTTCACTGATAAATTTTTTCCAATGGCGCTGATGGTTTCGCCTTCAATAAAAATATCTGCCACATAATTATCTGCCGCAGTAATAATATTTCCATTTTTGATAAGAACGGCCATGTGAAAAATTTTGCTGTAATTATTTTTTACGCTGATTAAATTTAGTGCAGTTGCTGCACAATTGTATCACCGGGGGTGGCTTTATCATTTTTCATCAACAGCAGATAAACCAGGCCACTTACAAAAAAACCAACAAACCATGCATAGCTATACAGATGGTTTATCCATTGCGGAAATATACTTTCAGGTATCCATTTTACCTGTATTAAAAAACCGGGTACATTTGGGACAATGCCTGCCAGCAACGCAATAATTGCAGCCCTGTTAAAACCATGGGTAAAACTGTAGCGGCCGTTATCCTGGTACATTTCAGCTACGTTTAATTGTTGCTTTTTTATAAAATAATAATCGGCTATCATAATGCCGCCGATGGGGCCAAGCAGGCTTGAGTAGCCACCAAGCCAGGTAAAAATATATCCGCCGGGGTCTGCAATTAATTTCCATGGAAAGATGAGGATACCAATAATTCCGGTGATGTAGCCACCTTTTTTAAAATTAATTTTTGTGGGGGAAAGATTAGAGAAATCATTTGCCGGACTAACAATGTTGGCCGCAATATTTGTTGCCAGGGTTGATATGGCAACAGCCGCCATGGCAAGGCTAACCAGCATTTTGCTATCAAACTTTGCTGCAAGGTCTGTAGGTTTCCAAATGGTGGTACCATAAATAATGGTTGTTGCCGAAGTAACCACCACACCAATAAAAGCAAACAACGTCATGGATGGCGGAAGGCCAATGGTTTGCCCTGTAATTTGTGCCCGCTGGCTTTTTGCATACCGGGTAAAGTCGGGTATGTTTAAAGAAAGCGTTGCCCAAAAACCGATCATACCGGTTAACGCCGGAAAAAAATATTGCCAAAACTGAGGGCCTTGCAACTTGGCAGGCTGGGATAAAATAGGGCCTAACCCATGGGCCGCACTGATGGCCCAAAACAATAAGGCCAATGCGGCAACGGGTAAAAAGATGGCCTTAAATAAAAGTAGTTTCCGTATGCTTTCAACACCCAGGTAAACCACGTACATGTTAAGCAGCCAAAACAAAAAGAAGGTAATGGCCTTGCCGGTTTGCAACCCGAACGAGGCAGGAAAAACAGCAGGTAAATTTTCAATGGATGGCAGCCAAACCCTTAGCAAAAAGAAGATGGCCTCGCCGCCAATCCATGTTTGTATACCGAACCATCCGCATGCAACAATAGCCCTGAGCATGGCTGGGATGTTGGCACCTTTTGTACCAAAACTTGCCCTTGCAAAAACGGGAAAAGGTATGCCGTACCTGGCACCTGCATGGCCATTGAGTATCATAGGCACCAGCACAATAGTGTTGGCAATTAAAATCGTAAGGATAGATTGCCACCAGTTCATGCCGCCTTCTATCAGTGAACTGGCAAGCATGTAGGTTGGTATGCACAGGCTCATGCTGATCCATAATGCGGCATAGTTCCAGGTGCCCCATGTACGTTTGCTTTGCGGTACAGGTGCAAGGTCTTCGTTAATCAGGGATGGTGATGCAGCTACATTTTCATTGTCCCAAAATGCATTGGGTAAATTGATATTTTGTGCTGCTGAGCTTTTGTTTTTCCACATAAATAGTAAGCCGTTAATGAGCAGTTAAGCAAGCATGGCAGCAATGATAAAATCTTTAAGCAGTTAAACAGTTGTTGCTTCATCTGCAATTAAAAGGGCTTCGCTGATGATGGCAAGGCCTTCATCAATTTGCACTTTGGTAACGCAAAGTGGGGGAGCAATAAAAATAAAGCCCCACCGCACAAATGTGTACATGCCCAGCTCTTTAATTTTAGCGGCCACTTTGTTCATTGTCACCATTTCATCCGCCCTGGCATTAAAGGGTGCCATAGGTTGTTTGGTGGTGCGGTCTTTAACCAGTTCCAAACAACCCAGCAAACCGGTGTTTCTAAAATCACCGATTGATAGATGTTTTTGTTTCAGCAGTTCCACCTGTTCTTCCATGTACCTGCCCATGGCTGCGGCATTTGAAATAAGGTTATCCTCTTCATAAATTTTTAGTGTTTCTAATGCAGCGGCGCAAGCCACCGGGTGGGCCGAATAAGTAAGGCCAAGGGGCAGCACGGTATCATCATATTTTGCGGCGATAGTGTCGGTAACCATCAGGCACCCAAAGGGAAGGTAACCGCAGGTAAGCCCTTTTGCCATGGCGACCATGTCGGGTACCATATCATGGTTTTGAAAGCCAAACCATTGTCCGGTGCGGCCAAAGCCGC
Source organism: Ferruginibacter sp. (assembly GCA_965249755.1). GTDB lineage: Bacteria > Bacteroidota > Bacteroidia > Chitinophagales > Chitinophagaceae > Ferruginibacter. The sequence goes on along the minus strand of CBDFMT010000004.1, from coordinate 2,560,777 downwards.
TCATCACTTCATCCATAATAATTAAAATACCATGCTTATCGCAAATTTGCCTTACGGCTTTTAAATAACCTTTTGGATATTGCAGGCACCCGGAAGTGCCAGACTCACCTTCCAGCAAAATAGCCGCAATGGTTGCAGGGCCTTCGTAAGCAATAAGGCGTTCGAGTGTTGCAATGGATTCTATCAGCAGGTTGCTTTCACCATATTCCCAACGGTATAAATAAGGCAGGTCAAAATGTACAAAGTTGGGCGATTGTTGTGCATCCACAGCAATCCTGCGGGGATCGCCGCTGGCAGACATGGCCCCATAAGATGAACCATGATATGATTGATAGCGGCTTAAAATTTTGTGGCGGCCGGTGTACAGCCTGGCCAGTTTAATGCCATTCTCAATAGACGTAGCACCACATAATGTAAAGAAAGCCTTGTTTAAATTACCGGGGCAAATGGCAGCCAATTTTTTGCCAAGGCTGCCACGGGCCTGGGTTACACAGCTTGGGGTTACGTAACTTATTTGTTGCATTTGCCTTACTACTGCTTCTGTAATGCGCTGGTCGCCGTGGCCAATGTTTACGTTCATTAAACCAGATGAAAAATCTATGTAGCGCTTATCATCATAATCATACAGGTAAACGCCTTCGCCATATTTAACGGCAATGGGTTCAATACCTTTTTGTTTGCTCCAGGAAAAAAGGGTGTAATCCAAATTGTCCTGCACAATTTCCTGTGTTTCGGATACTGTTTGTGTTTGCATAAGTGGTGTTTTATTTTTATCCCCGCCAGGGAAAATTTTTAAACGTATAATAACAAAATACAGGGTTAGTGCTTAAACCCAATCCGGTTCCTTTCTTCCCATTTTTTTGCCGTTGCCTTATCATCCATTAAATTTTCCATGGCATCGTAAATGGAACCCAATTGTACATCATGTTCGCCAACCCTTTCAAAAAGCAATTGTATTTGTGCTGCCAGTTCTTTGTTGCCGGTATTCAATTTTCGCATGGCCACAAAAGCCCTCATTATAGCAATGTTCATGTCTATAGCTTTGGGCGAATTGATAATGCCGCTCAACATTGCCACGCCCTGTTCTGTAAAGGCGAAGGGTTTTCTTCTTATCCCCATTTTTTGTGTACCGGATATCACAATTTGTGATGTCCAATCTTTAAACTCTTCATCATTAAGCTGAAACATAAAGTCGGCAGGAAACCGTTGCATATTTCTTTTAACCGATTGGTTCAACACCCTTGTTTCTACACCATACAATTCGGCTAGGTCCTTATCCAGCATGACTTTCTGTTCACGAAAAAAATAAATTTTACCACTAATGGTATTTTGGTCTTCAACGGGTATAACTGCCTCTTTTATTTTAGCCATGTAGCAATCCTTAATAATTTATTAGTATATTAGTAAACGTTTGTAATGTCCAAAAGGAAGATGACCTAATTAAAATTAATGTCAGTTAAAACCGCCTTTTTTTATCTTAACTCATCCAGTTAACACCAGCTTCGGCATTCCATTTTGTGGTGCTCTTTTTAAGTTTCGTCCAAAATTCAATAGCGCTTTTGCCAGTGATATCCCCTACGCCAAATTTACTTTCGTTCCATCCGCCAAAACTAAAAGGCTCCCTTGGCACGGGCACCCCAACATTAACGCCAATCATGCCGGCGCTTGCCCTGTCAATGATGTAGCGTGCCATGCCACCATTTTGGGTAAACACACTTGCTGCATTGCCATAAGGGTTGGCGTTTTCAATAGCGAGTGCTTCATCTACCGTATTGGTCCGCATGATTGCTATCACAGGCCCAAAAACTTCTTCGCTTGCAATGCTCATGGAGGGGGTAACAAAATCAATAACGGTGGGGCCGATGTACGTACCTTTTTCTTTACCTGCCACTACCGTATTGCGGCCATCCACCAAAATTTTTGCACCCTGTTGTTCAGCTTCGGTAATGTATTTTTCAATCCTTTGCTGCGATGCCTTACTGATAACAGCCCCCAGGTTTTCGCCCGGTATTATTTTTTTTGCTTCGGCACAAATTTTATCAATAACAGCATCCACATTGCCTACGCCAATCATGGCACTCGCTGCCATGCAACGCTGGCCTGCACAGCCGCTCATGCTGGCAGCAACGTTTTGGGCCGTCATGCCAGGGATGGCATCTGGCAAAACCATCAAATGGTTTTTGGCGCCCCCCAAAGCAAGACAGCGTTTAAGGTTGGCGGTAGAACGCTGGTACACCAGCTTGGCCACTTTGGTAGAGCCAACAAAAGAAACAGCCTCAATGCCGGGATGATCGCAAATGGCATTTACAATATCCACATCGCCGTGAACAATGTTGAACACACCATCAGGCAGGCCGGCTTCCTTTAAAATTCCGGCCAGGCGGCCACAACTTAAAGGCACTTTTTCTGAGGGTTTTATAATCATACAGTTGCCAAGGGCAATGGCATTGGGCATCGTCCAGTTAGGCACCATGCTCGGGAAATTAAATGGCACTATGGAAGCTACAACACCTAAGGGTACATGCTCTGTGCGGCACTCCACGCCACGGCTAACTTCCAGTACTTCGCCGGTAATCAGTTGAGGTAAAGAGGTTGCAAATTCAGTAAGCTCAATACATTTTTCAATTTCAGCAACAGACTCGCCGTACGTTTTACCATTCTCTTCGCTGCATAACATGGCCAGTTCTTTCAGGTTTTTTTCAAGCAAATATTTATAGCGGAAAAAAACCTGCACCCTTTCTTTTATGGGCGTTTTGCTCCACGCCGGAAAAGCTTTTTTAGCTGCCGCCACCGCAGCATCTAAGTCGGTTGTTGCCGACATGGGCACTGTAGATAAAAGTGTGCCATCCGTTGGGGAAATAACATCCAATGTGGTATTGGTGTGGGCTGCTACAAACTGGCCATTGATATAATTTTGTACAGGGGGGTATTTCATATTGATGTATAAACTTTAGGGATGTTATAATGGTAGTAATTTAAAATATTTTGGCTGGTTTTGTACAATAAATATTTGTGCAGATGAAGAAAAAATAATTACAGTACAATTATTTCTTTCGACAATGAAAGGTATTTAAAACAACAATCGGATGCAGGCGCTATTGCGCAACAGCAGGAAAGTGTTGCGTGCAGTACATTACAGGATAACATGGGGTTTGCCATGCTGTTGTAATGGGTATTGAAAGCTTGGCTTATGCCGCTTTCGGTAACTTATAAAAGTGACTGTAAAAATTGGGTAAGAGAAGGTACCGCTGCGGTTGCGGTGTTCCCGTAAGATGGATTGTTCATACGCTGCAATAAAATACGATGATGCCCTGAAAATAGATAAACGGCCCAAAAACCGCATTCTAAAAATCAGCATTGAAAGCGAAGCAACAAGATAAAAGTGGAGGCACAGTTGGATGGATCAGGGTTTCAATTGTTTATAAAAAACAAAAAGGGTAAGCTGAAAAAATGGTGCTGCACCGGTTAAATTTTTAAACGCAATTGCAGCACCATAAGTATTACTCATCATCCCTCATATTTTCTGTGCCTTCAAAAGCACCACCCGAAGCATCCGATTCGGCTTCATCTTTTTCAGCATCCTCCTTATCCATTTTTTCACCATCTTTTACATTTAGTGCTGCTGTCTTCTTTTCATCCGGGCTTTTGGGGTTAATTACATTTTCTTTTGAAGGCGCCGCCGGGTAACCTTTAAAGTCTTCATCAATTTTTGGGTCGGGGCTATTCTTTACATCCGCCTTCGTCATGGGGGTAGTTTCTTTTTGCATACTGTTGTTTTAGGTATGGTATACAATGGTGTGCCAAAGATTTTTGGGGGAGGCTTATCCAATAATTATACATAGACGAAAGTTATTAAGTTACCATTTGTTACATCGAGAACCTTTTAACTAAAAAGTAAATGAATAAACATATAGTTAATATCAGGGTAACTACTAAGCTGATAATAAATCTTTGGATTTTTTTAACCTCGTTTGGATTTAATGGCTTGGGTATTGAAATTATAGTAGGTTGATTGACTGTAGTGCTCCTGGACGGCAAAAAGTTTAGAATCACTACTAGCATCAAAAAACCTCCAATAATTAAGAGGCTATACAAAATATATTTTCCATGTGAGGGATGCTCAATTAAATCATGTACGATATGAATTAAATGTAAAACGTGTTCAAAAATATTTAAGAACGTTTTCATTAAGTCTTATTGTTAGTAGGTTTCAATTTATCTAACCGGTTTTATTTGTCACTATAATAAATGGTTGCTTCCTTATAAGCCTCAGCAATCACCAACATTTTTTCAAAAGCAGGTGTACCAAATTGCCCGCTGCCCTTGGTTACAGCCCTGCCAGGATAATTTTGCGATAGGCCGGTAACGGGAACATTTCCCAACAGACCGCTAACTATCACAGATGCGGTATCTACCGTAATAATGAAACTCGCCTTTATGCCATTGAATATAATTTTCGGTTTTGTGATTATTGGGTTTTTGGTAGTGATAAATTCATAGTTCCAATGGGTTAATACCTCAACACAATGATCGTGCAATCCATTACATCCATTATAATAGCTTGTAACAGCTTTTATTTTAGTTGTTTTATTGTTGGCGGTTGTTGACCATGGTGAAAGTGACGAACTTTGCACACTACTTTTAGGGGTAGTACAACTTAGCATCAAAACCAGTAGAATAGAGCCTAAAAAATATTTCATAAATTTTTATTAAGGGGCTGGGGTTGACGATGTTGGTGTTGATGCAGTAGGTTTTGTTGCAAAAGGATTGCTTCCAAACCTGAAGCCAATCGTAAAAAACATTTCGGGTAACCATACTTTTTCATGAAGGGCATCGAATGCAAGATTTTCTTTTATAATTTGCCCTTCTTTATATTGTCCTTTTAATTTTTGCTTCTGCATAAATACAAGGCCGCTGCTGATTATGACATTATCGCCAATAATGGCTGACAGGCCTGCATGTCCTGATAAACCCAATCCTGTACTAATACCAAAACCAGCAGTAAAGCCTCCATCAAAAGGACGGGAGTCAGCATGAAAAGGATAAGTGAAATTGATGGTTGCAGAAATATTATCCCATGGCTTAGGGCCATTGCTGTTACTCTTTGTGATAGTATACCTGTTAGCAACGCTGGTATCCGCCAGAGAAAAAAAATTGTTTGTTTTACTGATGAAAGACGGAGCATATGTTAGCCCATAATGAACCAGCCATCGGGTCTTTTGTTCCGTTTTATACATTTTAGTCCAAATTATGGGATTAGAGTCTGTATCACTGGTTTTTCTAATGACAGTTACAGTGATAATTTGGTTTTGTTTTAAATCAAGAGGTATGGGTTTTTCAAAAACAGTATTTTTAATTAGGTCATTACCTTCTTTTATACATCCTTGATCTAAAGCAGTATCCAATTTTTTTATTTTGTTTGAAAGTTCATTTATGCGAAATGGTATTTGACTTTCTTCTGTTTCGTTTTTTAATAGGTTTTTTGCACTTTGGTAAGCTTGATTATTCGAGTCATTCTCCCTGCTTGCACATGCTGCACCAGATAAACCTATATTATCGAATGGAGGAATTGTAGACGTCACTACTTGCAAAGTGTAAGTATATTTATACTTTGGATTAATGCACATGTTTTTAATTTTTATGTTTTTTCTAAAATCCAAAGAAATAGTTTCAACTGACGAAACTGAGGACGACAAATCAAACTCCACTTGAGCATAAATAATGCAGTGTAAAAAGACTAGAGTTGCAAGGCTTGAAATTCTTTTCATTTTATATAGTTTTAAATTGATTTAAAAAACTGTTTTTATCGAAGCTTTGATATATATAGTTATTAGTGTCTACCACTTCATTTCTTTGTATTGAGGATCGCTTTAAAAAAGAACCAAATTCCGAACACCTCATATTCTTATTTTTCATTTTAGCTTTCGAAAGCACAAGAACTGCAACTCCTGAAATAAATGCTGTACCGTGGGAGCTACCTTGAATTGATAGGTTCGGGAAAATATTTTTTAAAGCTGTTTTTGAAAAATCTCCGGGTGCAGCTGTGCTTATATCATTCCAATAATTCGAAGAACTTAATCGATGATAATTTGGACTTGTATTTAGTCCTGCTACAGAAATAATATTGTTTACATCAGCAGGAAATGCCTTCTTAGTTAAATCTGTACTTCCATTATTCCCGACTGATGACACGACAAATAAATTGTTGATAGATAACATGGTTTCTAATTTCTGCCTTACTAAGCTATGTTGACTTAAAGTAGACACCCCAAGTGAAAGGCTTAAGTTTACAACACCATAATCATTATTGCCTAACAAAGAAGTAACAATATTTAAAGCCTGTAAAAGAAAGTTTTCATTAATTGAATCAACTGCATCTGTGATTTTTATAGAAAAAATTTCTGCTTTTTGTGCAATTCCTAATTCGCTTGCACTATTACTGCAAATTATACTACTCATGAGTGTTCCATGCCCAAGTTGATCTGTTGCATTAGAATGTGGGACAACAGAGAGTTGATTTTTTTCAGGAATGAATAGTGAATCATAGTTTTTAAAACCACTATCAATAATAAAGACTTTTACCCCTTCTCCTCTAGTTTCTTTCCAAATGGTAGTAATTCCAAAATCGCTGAGATATTCAGGAAGAAGGTTTTCGGTACTACCACTCCAGTAAAAACAACCGTCATTTTTATCTTTATACCAAATACTATTTCCCTCTATTTCAGTTCCAACTAAAATATCCTCTACATCAATAGAGTCCCCTGGGCTTTTATAAAATTGGCTAGGTGCATCAGTAGTTGCTTGACCAACCCTGGCATTAACATATTTATTAGCTGTAACTATCATCCTACACGGTTTTTAACATCATTTGGAGATAAAGTTTGTGATTTAGAAACCGCACCCGTGGCGGGACTTTCAACAGGTTTGCTGCCTGTTTGCCTGATGGCCATAATTTTTTGTAACAGATCAAACCAAAAAGGTGCACCAAGAGAAATGGCTAATCCTGTTATCAACCACCCAACCAATACTACCAATGTCGTAACACATCCTTTGTTTTTAAAAGCACCAGTTAAAAATTCACCATCTTGATAACCTAATGCCAACACCTGATTGGCTGTATATATTTGATCCTGCATTAATCGTTTGGCACTATTTATTAAAGCAGTATCTGAAATATCTTTTGAATTTTCCGGCATTTTAAAGTTCGAAGCACTTTGAACCATAGCACTTCGTGCTGTATTATTAGTAGCTAATAATTTAGTAATAGCAATGGTATCTATATTAAAACTTACCGCAAGTATCAATCCTATGAAAAATAAAATGAATCTTGTCTGTTTGGTATACCAGCCTTCGGTGCGGTTCATCATTTCATTAAACCATTGTTCAAGACGTGCTTTAAATTTTTCTAAATCATTGCCACTGTCATAAACCATTTCCAATAAACCAGATTTTGTTTCTGTATCTATTTTTAATTTAAGCTTGGTTGCTTTTGTGTCTTTATAATTCTTTAAATCAATAGCAGCATCCGTTTCAAGGTGTTGTTTTATAATGTCCATCTGGTTTTGTGTACCGGTAAATTGATCACTGCGAAGTAGTTTTATTAAAGTTTCGGAAAACAATACATCACTTATGTAAGCAGGCTTACGGGTAAATTCATTTTTGCCGAGGTATTTAATATTAGGATGGTTATAAAATACTTCTGTAAATTTTCTATTTTTAAAAGGGTGCATGTAGGTTCCTTTAAAAGTAAATATCCTGCACAACCCTTTTGTTTTATTGAAGTCATCTTCATCATCCAGTAACCTGGCTATAGCCTTTAACAACATCCTTGCCCTGAGCCCTAAAATTTTAGCAACAAATTCCTGAAGTATCGATGCCAATAAACTGTACAATAAAAAAATAAATACTACACCAATTACTACGTCGAGTGCAACATTATTAAACATAAATTCGAGCTTTTTCGCCTACTCTAAAATCCCGTTTTCGGCTAACCGGTAGTGTTGATTGAAGTATGAGAGGAGAAGTATTTTATAGGAATGGATAAAAAAGGAAGGAGTGCTGGAGCTATGTTCTAATGATGTCCAGCCAAATTTCTTATACAAATATTTAAATCTTTTAGAACAGGCACAAGAGGAAAACAACGCTATTTGGTACAGGGTTTTTCCTGTATTTGCCCGGGGTAAATAATGGGGATGTTTCTACTTTTCTTAATCTTGTTACATAAAATTGCGGAGCAGCAATAAGCTGTGTTAAATTCAGTTTATATAAACAGTTCATCCATGAAATGGTAAGCCTGCTTACATAATATAGTGGTTGTTATTTAACACAAAAAAAGTGGTGCTGTAAAAGCTGCCACCTTTGTGCAAACAAATTGTTTTATAGGGAAGTAGTTGTCTTAGGTTATTTTGGGTTAGCCAATGAGTGCAAGTATGCCATGCTCGGCGCAAAAAAATATTCACCGCCTTTAAAATGAATGTGCTGATCAAAACTATGCGCCATATTTGCCCCCTGGTTTTCATCTTCATCTTTTGGAAAAAGATATTTTTCCCTTTTACCCTGGCCGATTACAGGGTCAACACCACCGTCTTTACTGGTGGCAGAATTGTCGTTTACATTTGCCATCCCTTGTATAAATTCAAACTGGTTTACGATAGACTTTTGATAGCTCATAAACAGTAAGCCTACACCTTTAAGGGGAAATTGATTGGTATTAATTAACGGCTGCTCAGTACTTACATCCCTGTGGCCAAAGGGGATGCCCCGGCGTGCCATGGTGTGGTCATCAAATATTCCATTGGTACGTGGGTTGGTTTTGCGTACATGTGCAAAGTGGGGGCACATGCCACCAGATGGGTCTGCAGGGGTGGTGGTGTAATTAAAATTATTAAAACTGCCACTGTTTGCCAGTTGGTCATTACCCTGCACCTGAACAGGCGTACCATTTTCAAAACGGCCTACCAGCCTTGCCCCTGATCGTTCCTTATCTTCATCATCTGTATAAATTAAGCCTCCAATCACAGCCTCCTGGGTTTTAAATGCTTTTACATTTTGCTCCAATTTTCTAAATACGAAGTAGCTGCCAAAGTTGTCATCACCCGGGGCATAAGGGTCATTAAGCAAAACCAGTCCAGGCGTTTTAATAGGATTAAATTCAAAACCATCGTTCGGCAGGCCAACACCCCTTTTTATGCCATGCCTGCTTACATACGCCCCTACCTCATCTTTTAAAAATAACGGTTGGCTGGTGCCATCTACATAGCCGTTATGTTCAAGCCCATCACCATTGGCATTGCGAATGGCATCACCATATTCCACATGCACAATATTTGCTATGCCTTCCAGTCCGTTCAATATGTCAGTGGCTTTTAAGTTCATCCTGGTTTTATCATCATCTGCCAGCAAAAGCATGGCATGAACATCTTCATTGTGCCAGGCATCAACATTTTTTGTTGGGTCTTTTAATATGTTGCCCCTTGCTTTCATGCCTTCGGAAAAAGCCACATCTTTAAGGGCTGTTTTTTCTCCCAGCGCTTTGTAACCTTTGCTGGTGATGAACACAGCACCAAAAGTATCCCCTTCAATTTTTTGGGACTTAAAATGGTCCCGTTCTTTCAGTTGTTTATAAAAGCTGGTAACATACAATTGGGTAAAATCAGCAAGTACCGCTTTGGCTGCCGTTACATCCTTTTCTTTAAAGCTGATAAAGATCATGGTGGCATGGTCCCGCCCATGGCCTTTAAGGATATTGCCCTGCAGGCCCTTATAAATTCCTGTAAGGGCAGGGTCGTTGGCTTCTATTTCTGTTTGTGTTAAAAAGTTGGACATGGTTATTTTTTTAGTGACGATTTGAGTGGAAACCTATATTTCTTAATCCGCTTTTGGGAGTAAAACGTTCATTGATAAAATGTGTAAAAGCTGCCAACCTAAGCTGGCAGCCTGTTTACATATCCCGCTATAAAGAATAAGTTGATCTGTTTGTAGTAGTGTTAAAGGTTAGTTTGCAATGGGTGGGGGTTGGGTCTTTTTAGCACGTAGGTTTTATCAGATGCCTGAACAAAAATCTATTTTTTGAAATGGTGATGCAACAGGAAAACAATCCAAATAAATACAGGGTTTTTCCTGTATTTGGAGAGGGGAACAATGGTTTATGGATTTTGAAGTTGCATATTTGAAATACAGTCTTTAGCTTGGCACTTGTATTCAACTTTTAAAACGCTGAATTGTGCCAAATTAAAATTTTTCGGCTGACTTGATATTCAAGGATTAATAATTACCTAAAAAGAACTAGTAGAAGTTATTTAAGTGTGCTGCACAGATAACTTTTATTTCTATCATACAAAAAATAATAAAATTAATTTCATGAAAAAGAAACATTTAATCTTGACGTTTTTAACCCTCTCTTTATTTGTAATTAGAATTCAGTTGCAAGCCCAGTGCGATGACCCGTTACCCCAAATGTTCGTGAAAAAGGATACTGGCATTGAACGCTCCAAGGAATTTTCTGATAATAGATTCCTGCATACATCGAAATTTACGAGACTTAAAAAATTAAACAGTTTGCATAAAACCTCCTACGACTATGTTTATAGCTGGGATGCTTTCAATGACTTAATTAATAAAATTACAAGTTCCAAAGTAAGAGTGCATTTTGCAAGGGTTTCTATGACTTGTCCTGATTTTCCTGACATTAAGGATACGCCAATAGTGTTACTATTTTCTGAAGAAGGGTATAATCCTAGTGAATATTTTTTGTTGAGGTCAGACAACATCGCCCATCTTGTTAAAAAGGACTTTGCATGTATATGGATTAAAGATTTTAATACAATTAATCAGCCAAAACTAAAAAAAACAATTAGGAAAAAGGACTTAGACAATTACGAAAATAACGGAGGGGTAAAAGAATTTTTCGACACTAAAAGTATTTTGTATGAAAAATGTAATTTGATCGATGCCTTTATTAAAGAGAAAGACCACCAATTAAAATATCACCAAATTACGTTGGATTCAATTGGAGTTAAATTTTCTGCTTATACAAAAAAAGGAAGAAAGCCAACGATAGATGATACCCATATTTATAAACGCCGACTATTTGTGCAATTTGACTATTTACAAAATACTTCTGAGGGTACGAAACCTTTTTATTTAGATATGCAATGCGATTATGAATGCAGATCACGTAAGAGGTTAAGTGTCGACAATAAAAGAATGTTAGTGAGTAACATAGAAAAATTATCACTTAAACAAGTGGAAGAAAAAATGAGCAGTGACAATGGACAACTTTGCCCTACTTATTGTCCTAAATAAAAGACGAACATGCTAACCTATTTGAATATTACTGTTATTGCAGAGTGGATTACTTTTTTTGCAGCCATACTACTGCTGGATGAAAAAACAGGTGCCTGGCAATTATTTATTCCGTTAATGTTCATTGTGCTTTGTACCGAAACTATTGGTTGGTACATGCATGTAAAATTGAAGATTGTAGATAACGCATTGCCCTTTAATCTTCTAATGATATTAAGTAATCTGTTTTTTATTTGGTTCTTACGAAAGGCTGCATTACTGCAACCTATAAAACAGTTACTAAAAAATATTTTCATAACCTTCGCACTGTTGTCTATAGTCAATTTAATTTTTTTTCAAGGTCCACGCCGTTACAACTCTTTTTCAGAATCAGTAGCAGATATTAGCTTGGTTATTATTTGCTGCTATCTTCTCTTTACCATTGTAAAAAGTAACAAGCATTTTAACCTGGTTAGCTTTGATTATTTTTGGCTGTCTACAGGTTTGCTTTTTTATTGTCTCGGAAGTGCGCTATTGTACCAATTTTCATATTTATTACGTGAATATTACGAGCAAACAAAAATCGATGTTGGCACGTACGTAAATTACACACTGAATTTGATATTATACACCTGCTTAATTACTGCCTTTAAATGCCGGAGAAAAGCCACGAGATTGTTGCTGTAGGATTTGTAGTTGGGATTATTATCTTGCTGGTAGCGGCATCGTTTATTGTTGTACTCGTAGTATACTCAAATAAAAGAATGAAAAGGTTTTTGCTAGATCAACAAAACATGCAAATACTTTTCTCCCAAACCCTCCTCCAATCCCAAATAGAAATCCAGGAACAAACCCTGCAACACATCAGCCGGGAGCTGCATGATAACCTTGGGCAAGTGGCCAGCCTTATCAAAATCAACCTTACTACGATAAAAATTAATGAGCCTGAAAAAGCTGCCGGTAAAATAGAAGATACCAAGGAACTTACCCGGCAATTAATTGCCGATATTAAATCCCTTTCGGTAAGCCTTGGCAGCGACCGCATTTATCAGCTTGGCCTTGCCAATGCCCTGCAAACAGAGGTGGACCGGCTGAATAAAACCGGTGAATTTATTGCCGAATTTAAGCAGGTGGGCAATATGCCCGAAATAGACAATGATAAAGCCCTTATCCTTTACCGCATGTCGCAGGAGGTGCTTAATAATATGGTTAAACACAGCCAGGCAAAACACATCGGCATTTTATTTCAAGTTGTTGAAAATAGGTTTATATTAGTGTTCAATGATGATGGTGTTGGTTTTAATGTAGAAGAAAAGGCAAATGCCGCTGGTGCAGGGTTACGTAACCTGCAAAGCCGGGCACTTCTTATTAACGCACAAATACACATCAGCAGCTTACCTGGGAACGGCACTAAGACAATAATCGAATTGCCTTTATAAACCTAACCCCTTTTATGCCCGGTAAACAAGTAATTCGCCTTGCGTTGGTAGATGACCATAAGCTTTTTAGAAAAGGCCTCATCAATCTTATTGAAATGGTTTGCAGCGAATGTATCATTCTATTTGAAGCCGATAATGGTATTGATCTCCAGAAAAAATTAACTAAAGAAAATGAGCCTGATATTCTGCTGATGGATATTAATATGCCGCATATGGATGGCTTTGCTTCGGTACAATGGCTAACTGAAAATTTTCCGTTAATAAAGATTATGGTAGTGAGTATGGTGGAAAAAGAAGAGGGTATTGTGCGCATGTTAAAGATGGGCGTAAAAGGCTACCTCAGCAAAGATGTGGAGCCACCCGTACTTGGCGAAGCCTTAACTGCCATCATGAACAAAGGCTTTTATTACACAGATTTTATAACCGGCAAATTGGTACACGCCCTGCAAAATGGAAAAGATAATGATAAGCCAAAGGATGGCGGGTTGCTGATGATGACAGATAGGGAACGGGAGTTTTTGCAATGGGTATGCAGCGAACTTACCTACAATGAAATTGCAACCCGGATGTTTTTAAGCCCCAAAACAATAGATGGTTATAGAAATACATTGTTCGAAAAGTTTCAGGTGAAAAGCCGGGTTGGGCTTGTATTGTATGCCATTAAGCATGAGCTGGTAACTATTTAATAAAGGTGTAGTAAAACAATAATTCAATAAGATCTGGGAGAACCCGGACACAAAAAATGAAGGATAGTTGCCCACCCTTCATTTGTATCGATCGTTTCACAGTTGTATTTTTTATGGAAAAATACCAAGCTCTGCATAGCTTGTGCCCACCTTGTTGATGGCACTGATGTAGGCAGCGGTACGCATATCCGGTATCTTTGGGTTGTTAATCCAGATTTCCATTATTTCCCTGGTTGCGGTTATCATGGTTTCTTCAAGCCCGCTGTGCACCAGGTCTACTTCTTCTGCACCATGCATAATAAATTGCTTCTCTTTAGCACTCACCTGCTTGCCGCTCAGTTCTTCTATCTGTCCTAAAATGTGGGCGTTCATATTCTCAGAAAAGCGTTTCTCCATGCGGCCGTAGCGTACGTGGCTTAAATTTTTCAGCCATTCAAAATAACTTACGGTAACACCGCCGGCGTTAAGGTACATGTCGGGGATACACAATATACCTTTCTTAATAAATATTTCATCTGCCTCTGGCGTACATGGGCCGTTGGCTGCTTCGCCAATTATTTTTGCTTTAACCCGAGGGGCATTTTCTTTATTAATTACATTTTCCAACGCCGCCGGAATCAGTATGTCGCACTCAAGCTCCAGGGCATCTGTATTTTTTGCAAGGTTGGTTGCACCCGGAAAATTTAAAATAGAACCGGTAGTTTTGCGGTGCTGAAAAACAGCTTCTTCATTTAAACCGGCCGGATCATAAATAGCACCTTCATATTCTGCAAGGCCTACCACTAAAGCACCATGCTCCCTAAAAAATTTTGCAGAATGGTAACCCACATTTCCCATTCCCTGTACCACAACTTTCTTGCCTTCAACGCCTGTTGTTAAGCCCTGGCGTTTCATTACATCGGGCATATTGCAAACTTCCCTTACGCCAAAAAAAACACCAAGGCCGGTGGCTTCTTTACGGCCCCTTACACCGCCTTGCGTAATGGGCTTGCCGGTAACGCAACCTGCCGCATCAATTTCGCCGGGCTTTAAAGAGGCATAGGTATCCACTATCCACGCCATTTCCCTTTCGCCTGTACCATAGTCTGGCGCAGGTACATCAATGCCGGGGCCTATAAAATTTTTCTTTACCAGTTCAGAAGTATACCGGCGGGTAATTTTTTCAAGTTCATACACACTGTAGTTGTGTGGATTTATTTTAATGCCGCCTTTGGCACCCCCAAATGGCACATTTACAATGGCGCATTTATACGTCATTAAAGATGCAAGGGCCATCACCTCATCCTGGTTTACGGCATCACTAAAACGGATACCTCCCTTACACGGGGATTTGTGCTGGCTGTGCTGCACACGGTATGCTTCCATTACCTCAATAGTACCATCATCCCTTTTTATGGGAAAACGCATTTGGTACACGCTGTTACAAGCTTTAATTTGTTCTAAGATGCCAATATCCCATTTGGTGAATACGGCGGCTTTGTCGAAGCTTTTTTCTACGCTTTCGAAAAAACTGTACTGTTGTTCTGCTGACATAATTGTTGTTTTTTTATTAGCAATCGTAAATGATAGCAACTGGCAGGCTACTATATTCTACTTATCCCCCGAAGGGGTTTTTACAAAGTTTCTTTAATCAGATTTGTTTTGGCAAACAGGATGTACACTTTTGTGAGGTTATTACAGAACGCAGACATTTAGCAATACATAGTGCGGTTAATAAACTTTCAAAAAGATCATTTTATTGTAAGTTCTATCGCTTTATTGTCACACTTTTTTTAGGCTATCCTCTTTATGGATGGTTGTCTTGTTTTTCGAGCTTGCCAATTTTCCTGTCTATACTGGCAACATATACAATAAGCCCAACCAAAATGGTAACACAAATAGCCACTACCACATATATTTTTCCATTGCTGCGCATGCCTGTTTCCGGTGCCACATCCTGTGCAAAAATATTGGCAGAAAATAACAAGGCCGGCAAAAGCAGCAACAACAAATAGTAAATTTTAATCCGCATTAAGTAGGCTTTTATCTTTTATTAAATCTATCCTGATGTTTAAAGTACTTATCCATGCACCCAGTAAAGTCCACCCGATAACTGCCGGCCAAAACACCAAACGCATCGTTGCATCAAGGTCTGCACCATTAAGGCCGGGGTTGCCTTCCACACCTTTGCCGCCCGGGTGTAAAGACTCTACCATTCTTGGTAAAATCATAATTAAAGGCAGGTAAATAAAGTAAGCAAAAATATTGTATACCGCACTAATCCTGGCCCTTTTATCAATATCAGGCACTGCATTTCTTAATACAAGGTAGGCCAGGTAGATGAGCAGCGCTATTGCCACACCAATTTGCTTAGGGTCGTTGCTCCATGGCGAGCCCCAGGTAAAAGTTGCCCAGATGGAACCCGTAACCAGCCCAAGGATGCCCATTAAGATGCCTGTTTTTGCAAAGGATACCGCAAAAATATCATGCTTTAAATTGGGGCTGCGTAAATATAAAATGGAATAATAAAGGGAGATAGTGAGTAAAACAATTTGCCCAAACCACATGGGCACATGAAAGAAAAGGTTACGGATGGTTTCTTTTAAATTGCCGATGAGCGGTACCTTAATTAAAAAACCTGCTGTAAAAGTGTACACTAATAAAACCACCGCCAATATTTTCCACCAGCTTTTGCGCATTTTTTTAATTGATAAGAACGCAAAATTAAGGCAGCCCCTTTTATTATTGGATAATTTTTTAAAGCCTTACGGATAATTAACAAAGCAGCAGCAGGGCTAATCTTTCCATAAAAAAGGAAATAAAATAATGGACAATACTAAAACCATAACGTCAAAACCCAGTATCAGCAGGGATAAATTGAGTACGGCCCCATCCCGGAATATTTCGCCAAAGGCAGTTTTTGATAACCGTATTACCAGCAGCAATTGTGGTACTATTAAAGGAAAACCGAGTATGGCCATTAATGCTGCATTTTGCTGCGCCTTTGCGGCGATGGCAGCAAGCAACGTAAAAACCAGGCTAAGGCTTATGCTGCCAATGCAAACAATACCTGCAAATTGTAACGGGTTGGTCAGCGGGTTTTTTAAGAGCAGAAAAAATAAACCAAGGCTAAGCAAGCTCATCAGCAGCATCAGTATAATATTATAAATGAGTTTGGCAATTATAAATTCTTTGGCGCCGGCTATGGTATAAAAATAAAGCATGCGGCCACGGCTTTCCTGCAAAAAACTTTTGGCCACTGCGTTTACGCAAACAAATAATTGAATAATCCAGAACAAGGCATTCCACACATCGCCTTCGGGGTTGTTAAGGGAAAGATAGAGTACAAAAATGGTGGATGCCACATACAATAATATGCCATAAAAGCTATGCTGCTGGCGCATTTCCAGTAGTACATCTTTTTTTAATAAAGCGAAAATTGTTTTAAGCACTTGTAAAATTTAAGTTGAAAACAGCCGGTGAAAAATTACCGTGTTTATTGTTTTAAGCCATTGCAAATGCGGCAACGGGGTTCGTATAATTCTTTTTCGCCCAACACCAACTGACCGGCTTGTGCGGTTTTTCTATGGCTGAAGTTGGCGATATTACCACATACCACGCATATGGCATGCAGCTTTGTAATGTAATCTGCAATGGCAAGCAGGTTGGGCATTTGGCCAAAAGGCTTTCCGGTATAATCCATATCCAGGCCTGCAACAATTACCCTCATTCCTTTTAAGGCAAGCTGCTCACAAACGTTTCCTATTTCTGCATCAAAAAATTGTGCCTCATCAATACCTACCACATCCACATCCTGCGCAAGCAGCAAAATGTTTTGGGAACTGTCTACCGGTGTGCTGTGAATGTAATTGGTATCGTGGCTTACAATATTTATTTTATCATACCGCACATCAAGGGAGGGCTTAAAAATTTCTACTTTAAGATTGGCAATTTTAACCCGTTTAAGCCTTCTTATCAGCTCCTCTGTTTTGCCGCTGAACATGCTGCCGCAAATTACCTCAACCCAGCCACGCCGCTCCCCTGTTAAGTTTGGTTCAATAAACATTTATATAATTTTTTTAGAATTGAGGTTGTAACTTTAACAATGTTTGCAAAGATTATGGTTTTCACCCTTCAACCAAAACTATATTTTTGCAATTGCTTATTAAAATTTTGCTATTATGGAAAGAGTGGAAACACTTTTGCAAAAGCTGCAACAACAGGTAAAAGAAAAACTTCCAATCGATAATTTACTGAGAACAGTAGAGATGCTGCAACATGAATTGCTGCACCTGAAAGTACCGGCGCTGGCACAGGAGCAAAAAATGGTGGCCATCTCAATGCCCATACTACAGCAGCAAAAGCCGGTGTTTAAACCAATTGCGCCAACTGCACCGGAGCCAAAAATTATAGAAGTATTACAGGTGGACGAAAAGGAAGTTGCTGCGGAATTGGATGAAATAAAACGCAACGCAGCAACCATACAGACTATGGCATCGCATAGTAAACCCGCTGCAATGTTTACGGATAATGAAGAGGAAATACCAACGTTGATCCATCAGCAGGCACCTGTTGTTGCGGCCAAAGAAATCAATGATATTGCCCCCATTAATAAATCGCTTAACGATGCTTTAAAAATGCCTGCTGCAGAGCTGAGTTCCAAATTGAGCGAAGCCCCGGTAAAAGACTTAAAAAGGGCAATTGGTATCAACGACCGGTTTTTATACATCAATCAATTATTCAGGGGAGATGAGATGATGTATGAACGAAGCATTAAAACAATCAACAGTTTTACCATTTGGCCAGAGGCAGAATATTGGATTAAAAGGGAATTGAAAACCAAACTCGGCTGGGTGGATAGCAACGAAATTGTAAGCCAGTTTGATCAGTTGATTAAAAGGCGTTTCTCCTGAACCCAGTGCAGGATTTTTTGAGTGGCACCTGCATTTGCATACACATAGTTTTTTGCTGCACTGCCAGCCTGCGCAAACAAATCTTCATCTTTCCATAAATCATTGATAACCTTCTCTAGTTCCAGGGCATTGCCAATGCTGATGCCGCCGCCGCAATCTGTAAGTTCGCCAGCCTCAATAAATTTTTCAAACTCAGGCCCATAAATAACAGGTTTACCATAAACAGCCGCTTCTAGTACGTTATGTACCCCATCATCGCCAAAGCCGCCACCAACGTAGGTTATATCGGCATAGTAGTATAACCTCGACAGCATGCCCACGTTATCGATCACCAGTAAATTTGTGTGGGTTAATTTGCCTTCAACAAGCTCAGAATAAAGGATGCAGCCTTTAAACATCTTTTTTATTTCAGCTAAATGCAGTTTGCTGGTTTCATGTGGGGCAATAATAAACCTGATGTTTGGATTGGCTTTAATATAGTGTACCCACTCTGTTTCATCATCTTCCCAAGTGCTGCCCGCCACGATAACTTTACCATCTTTGCAAAATTCCCGGATCACAGGAAGGTGTTGAAAACCTTCTGCAATGGCGATCACCCTGTCGAACCTGGTATCACCGCTAACGGTTACATTTTTTTTAATGTTAATAGTGCCCAGTAAATATTTTGAATTTTTATCCTGCACAAAAAAATGATCAAATGATTGCAACATCTGGTCCCACATCTTGCCATACCATTTAAAAAAAGGATGCCCCTTTCTAAAAATACCGGAGACTAAAATAACCGGAATGTTTTGAAGTTTTAGTTCATCCAGGTAGTAAAACCAATACTCGTATTTTACCCAAATTACCAGTGACGGCTGCATGGCTTTAATCAATTTTTTTGCATTGGCCTTACTATCCATGGGCAGGTAAAAAACAGCCTCTGCACCACTATAATTTTTTTGCGCTTCATAGCCGCTGGGCGAAAAAAAACTTAAAACAATCGCAGAAGAAGGATACTGTTTTTTTATCTCCTCCAGTACCGGCCTGCCCTGTTCAAATTCACCCAAACTGGCACAATGTATCCATACAACTTTGGTGTTCGCACTATCAAAATTAAAGGATGGAAATTTTTTTCTTCCCCTTATCCAAAGCTTTGCTTTTTCATTAAAAGGGGAAATTATTTTTACGGAAGCAACATATAATTGCAAAAAGATATTGTAGAAAAGTTTGCCCAAGGAAAGATTATTTAGGTAAAAGTACTTTCAAATTTCTAATTGAATTACCCAACAAAGCTTTTGCCCCCAAATTTGACAAAGGAAGGTGAATGCCTATCTTTGGGCTCCAAAAAAAATGACTACATGAGGCCACTGCAAATGGTTGATACCAGAACACAGTACATTAAAATAAAGGAGGAAGCAGACGCTGCTGTGATTGGTGTTATGAACAGTTCGCAGTTTATTGGCGGAAAAGTGGTGAATGATTTTGCTGAAAAGCTTGCTGCGTATAATGGTGTGCACCATGTAATACCCTGTGCCAATGGTACCGATGCTTTGCAGATTGCAATGATGGCGTTAGGCCTTGTACCGGGCGATGAAGTTATAACACCTTCTTTTACCTATATAGCTACCGTTGAAGCGGCTGCCCTGCTGCATTTAGCACCCGTTTTTGTGGAGGTTGACAAGCAAACATTTTGTATGGATGCCGATGCTGTGGAGAAGGCCATCACACCTAAAACGAAAGCTATTATACCCGTGCATTTATATGGCCATGCTGCCAACATGGAAAAGATAATGGCCATAGCAAAAAAACACAACCTTTTTGTAATTGAAGATAATGCGCAGGCAATAGGATGTGATTATACTTTTAGCGATGGAACTGTTGCTAAAACCGGCAGCATTGGTGATATCGGTTGTACTTCATTTTACCCATCAAAAAACCTTGGTGCTTATGGCGATGGCGGTGCAATGTTTACCAATAATGCACAGTTGGCCGATAAGCTGAAGATGATTGCCGCACACGGGCAAAGCAGGCGTTATTACCACGATTTAATTGGCTGCAATTCCAGGCTGGATGCCATTCAGGCTGCGGTACTTGATATTAAATTAACACACCTTGACGGGTACATTGCTGCAAGAAGAAAAGCGGCTGATTTTTACGATAAGGCATTTGCAGGTTTGCAACAAATAACAACCCCGTTCAGGGCACCTTACAGCAGCCATGTTTTTCACCAATACACTTTAATTCTAAATGGGATAAACCGGGATGGTTTAGTAAAGCACCTTGCTGATGAAGGGGTACCCTCCATGATTTATTACCCGGTGCCCTGCCACCGGCAAAAAATGTTTAGTGCTGTTGAGGGGGATAGTTATCAGCTTCCGGTAACGGACTGGCTTACGGAAAGGGTTGTTTCTTTACCGATGCATACGGAACTGGATGAGGAGCAGCAGTCTTATATTGTTTCAAAAGTTTTATCATTTATAAACCCTTAGCAAAAGATGAAAATTGCAGTTGTTGGTACCGGATATGTTGGCCTTGTAACCGGTACCTGTTTTGCCGAAACCGGCAACGAAGTTATTTGCGTGGATATCGACAAAACTAAAGTCGATAAACTTGCATCGGGCAAAATCACTATTTACGAACCCGGTCTTGAAAAGATTTTTTTAAGGAACCAAAAGGAAAACAGGCTTCGGTTTACCACGTCCCTTGCAGAAGGTATTGCAGGTGCCCAAATTATTTTTCTGGCGTTGCCAACACCACCCGGTGAAGATGGAAGTGCTGATTTAAAATATATTTTAGGCGTAGCGAAAGACCTGGGTGCCCTGATTAAAGAAGGGGATTATAAAATTATTATTGATAAAAGTACAGTGCCTGTTGGTACCGCAGATAAGGTGGAAAAAGCGTTGATGGATAACGGCGGAATACAGGGCACATTTGATATTGTAAGTAATCCGGAATTTTTACGGGAGGGTGTGGCCGTTGATGATTTTATGAAGCCCGACAGGGTGGTCATCGGCACCTCCTCTGAAAAGGCCAAAAAGATATTGAGTGATTTGTATGCTCCGTTTGTAAGGCAGGGCAACCCCGTAATTTTTATGGATGAAAAAAGTGCCGAGCTAACCAAGTATGCAGCCAATTCTTTTCTGGCCACAAAAATTACTTTCATGAATGAGATTGCCCAGCTTTGCGAATTGCTGGGTGCCGATGTGGACATGGTGCGCAGGGGCATGGGCAGTGATGAAAGGATTGGTAAAAGGTTTTTATTTCCAGGTATTGGCTATGGCGGAAGTTGCTTTCCTAAAGATGTGCAGGCCCTTGCCAAATCATCTGTTGAGGCAAAGTATAATTTTAAAATACTGGATGCCGTAATGGAGGTAAATGATAAGCAAAAACTCCATCTGGTCCCAAAAATAAAATCCTTTTTTAATGATGATTTAAAAGGCAAAAAGTTTGCTTTGTGGGGCCTTGCATTTAAGCCTAATACAGATGACATCAGGGAAGCGCCTGCCCTTTATATTATTGATGCGTTGGTAAACGCAGGTGCTGCCGTTGCCACCTTCGATCCGGAAGCTATGGCAAATGTAAAAGGGGTAATTGGTGATAAGGTTACCTACGTAGATAGCCAGTATGATGCCCTGCAGGATGCCGATGCATTAATTATTGCTACAGAATGGAGTGAGTTCCGCACACCCGATTTTGGTAAGATTACATCCCTTTTAAAAAATAAAGCAATATTTGATGGAAGGAATTTATTTGACCTGAAACAAATGGAAGACCTGGGATTTTATTATGTAAGTATCGGCCGCAAAGTGATCGGTAACTGATAACCGTTCCTTATCTTAAAATAGCACGATTAACAGAAGGCGAATATTAAAACCCCAAACATCCAACAATAAAAATTAAAAATAGTGGCTAACAAAAGAATTTTAATAACCGGGGCCGCAGGCTTTTTAGGCTCCCATCTTTGCGACAGGTTTATAAAAGAAGGTTATCATGTTATCGGAATGGATAACCTTATAACCGGCGATATTAAAAACATTGAACATCTTTTTCCTTTAAAAGAATTTGAATTTTATCACCACGATGTTTCTAAATTTATACATGTGTCGGGCGGGCTTGATTATATACTGCATTTTGCCTCTCCTGCAAGCCCTATCGATTACTTAAAAATTCCTATCCAGACTTTAAAAGTAAGTTCCCTGGGAACACACAATTGCCTTGGTTTGGCACTATCAAAAAAAGCCAGGATTTTAGTGGCAAGTACAAGCGAAGTTTATGGCGATCCGCTCATCCATCCACAAACAGAAGCCTATTGGGGCAATGTAAACCCGGTTGGGCCCAGAGGGGTTTATGATGAGGCCAAACGTTTTCAGGAAGCCATTACTATGGCCTACCACACCTTTCACCAGGTAGAAACCAGGATTGTACGGATATTTAATACTTACGGTCCAAGGATGCGGTTAAATGATGGCCGTGCCTTACCGGCATTTATAGGCCAGGCACTCCGTGGCGAAGACCTTACCGTTTTTGGTGATGGCAGCCAGACCCGGAGTTTTTGTTATGTAGCAGATTTGGTGGAAGGCATATATCGCCTGCTGATGAGTGACCATGTGCAGCCTGTAAACATTGGCAACCCCGATGAAATTTCGCTAAAGGATTTTGCTGAAGAGATTATAAAACTTACCGGCACATCTCAAAAAATTGTGTATAAAACTTTACCGACAGATGACCCCAGGCAGCGGCAGCCGGATATTTCCAAAGCCAAAGAAATACTGCAATGGGCACCATCTGTAAACAGGGCAGAAGGGTTAAAGATTACGTACGATTATTTTAAATCTTTACCGAAAGACGAGTTGTACAAACTCCCTAAAGATTTCAAATAAAGTTTGTAACGGGTTGATAAAATTTACTGTAACAAACAGCGTTAACCAAACGAATACTTCACCATCATTTTTAATTAGTACCACTTACACTTGCCACATGCATAAAGCTGATGATGGCAGGTGTGGTGCCGGTTATATAAAAACGTAAAAAATTGTATCAGGAACTGCTGAATAAAAACAAAAAATTGGCCGTAATTGGTTTGGGGTATGTGGGGTTGCCCATTGCTTTGGAATTTGCCAGAAAAGTTAAAGTTATAGGCTTTGATATTAATGCCAAAAGGGTGGAAATGATGCGTAATGGTATAGACCCAAGCCAGGAACTTGATTCAGCAGCATTTAACGGCTGCGATATTGAATTTACCAATGATTTAGAAGTTTTAAAGCAGGCCAACTTTTTTATTGTTGCAGTGCCAACGCCTGTAGATGAACATAACGTACCCGATTTAGTACCGGTTAAAAGGGCAAGTGATACAATCGGTAAAGTAATTAAAAAGGGTGATTATGTTGTGTTTGAAAGTACGGTTTATCCCGGTTGCACTGAAGAAGATTGCCTGCCGGTGATAGAGAAATTAAGCGGTTTAAAAAATATTACCGATTTTAAAACCGGCTACTCACCTGAACGGATAAACCCCGGGGACAAGGAACATACCCTGGCAAAAATTATAAAAGTAGTAAGCGGCTGTGATGCTGAAAGCCTTGATACCATTGCAAAAGTATATGAGCTTGTAGTCACCGCAGGGGTGCATAGGGCCTCAAGTATAAAGGTGGCCGAGGCGGCAAAAATTATTGAAAATACCCAGCGTGACCTCAACATTGCTTTAATGAATGAACTGTCTATTATTTTTGACAGGATGGGCATTAATACTTTTGAGGTACTGGAAGCGGCGGGCACCAAATGGAATTTTTTAAAGTTTCAGCCGGGTTTGGTTGGTGGCCACTGCATTGGTGTAGACCCTTATTATCTTACCTATAAATCAAAAGAACTGGGGTATAACAGCCAGGTTATTTTAGCAGGCAGGGTTATTAACGATGGTATGGCTGGCTACATCGCCAAAAAAGTTTTAAAGCACATCATCAAAAACAACAGCAATATTAAAGATGCGAAAGTGCTGGTGATGGGTGCAACCTTTAAAGAAAATGTAAGTGATATCCGCAACAGTAAAGTAGCAGATGTGGTAAGGGAGTTACAATCGTTTTCATTGAATGTACATGTTACAGATCCCCATGCTTCCGGAGAGGAACTGATGCATGAATATGGCTTTGGCCTGGAGCCTGCTTTAGGCACTGGTTATGATGCCGTAATTGTAGCCGTGCCACACAATGATTATAAAAAACTGGACAATAACTATTTTGAAAACATCACAAAGGAAAAAGCTATCGTGGCAGACCTTAAGGGTATTTTCAGGAATAAAATAACTACCAGGCAGTACTGGAGCCTGTAGGTAAATGGTTACTATGGACAATACTTTTCACACTAAGGACATCAGCAGTGCTACATTTCTTGTTACCGGCGGTGCCGGTTTTATAGGCGGCCATCTTGCGGAATATCTTTTAAAAAGTGGTGCCGCAAAAGTGAAAGTGCTGGATAATATGGCAAATGGCTTTAAAAGCAATTTAGCTATCTTAAAGCAATACAATAATTTCGAATTTATACAAGGCGATATCAGGGATGCTTCCATCTGTAACCAGGCCTGTACAGGTGTGGATTATGTTAGCCATCAGGCTGCGTTAGGCAGCGTGCCACGGTCTATAAACGAACCGGTTTATTTTAATGAAGTAAATGTGGGCGGCTTTGTAAATATGCTGAAAGCTGCTGTAGATAATAAGGTGAAGCAGTTTGTGTATGCATCTTCTTCCTCCGTGTATGGTGATGAGCCCACATTGCCTAAAGTAGAAAGCAGGTTAGGTAATTGTCTTTCTCCTTATGCTGCTACAAAAAAAACCAATGAATTATATGCCCAGGTTTTTGCAGATGTGTACGGACTTAAGGTGATGGGTTTTCGGTATTTTAATATTTTTGGGCCACGCCAGGACCCTGACGGGGCCTACGCTGCAGTAATTCCGTTGTTTGTAAAAGGGATTATGAAAGGCCAGCCGGTTTATATTAATGGAGATGGCGAACAAACAAGGGATTTTACTTTTGCAGACAATGCCGTGCAAATAAATGTAAAGGGGATGCTTACAGATAATGTTGAAGCAAGTAACAAAGTGTATAACGTGGCAGTGGGAGAAAATTATTCCGTTAATTATTTATTTAATGCCTGTAAAAAATATTTACACAGTATTTTTGAAGCAACTTACCGGCAACCCCGGGCAGGCGATATCAGGAATTCGCTGGCTGACATTTCATTGGCAAAAAAGCTATTGGGCTATGAGCCCACAAAAAATTTTGAGGACGGCCTGGCAGAAACCATTGATTTTTTTAAAAAATTATATTCTTAACCTTAATTCATTTTATGCCTTTTACAGCAACCGATTTTCCCGGCGTACTGGTTTTTGAGCCACGTGTTTTTAATGATGACCGTGGATATTTTTTTGAAAGTTATAATGGCAATACTTTTAAAGATGGGGGCGTACCAATGGTATTTGTTCAGGATAACCAGGCAAGGTCTACCTATGGTGTTATACGTGGTTTGCATTTTCAACTTAACCCTAATGCACAAACCAAATTGGTACGGGCATTAAGCGGCGCTATCTTAGATGTGATTGTAGATATCCGTAAAGGATCTCCTATGTATGGCAAAGTGTTCAGTATAGAATTATCTGCCGAAAATAAAAAACAATTGCTGGTGCCCAAGGGTTTTGCCCATGGCTATTCCGTGTTATCCGAAACTGCCGAAGTGATGTATAAATGTGATCATTTTTATAGTAAAGAAAGTGAAGGCGGCCTGCTATACAATGATCCTGCGCTTGCTATTGATTGGCGTATACCTGTTGATAAAGCACTTGTTGCCGCAAAGGACCTTGTGTTGCCGGGCATTGAAAACTGTGTAAGCAATTTTACTTTTTAATTTTTATTTATGGCAGAAAAGAAGACAATCTTAGTAACAGGGGCAAACGGGCAATTAGGCAACGAGATGCAGGTGGTTGCGCCTTTTTATGATAGCTATAATTTTTTGTTTGTAACCAGGGAAGCATTGCCTATTGATGACCTTGATTCTGTAAAAGACTATTTTCAAAAAAACGGTATTGATTATTGCGTTAACTGTGCTGCCTACACTGCGGTTGATAAGGCTGAAACAGAAACCGAAAAAGCTTTGTCTGTAAATGCAACAGCGGTAGGTAACCTGGCAACAATTTGTGCTGCACAAAATGCTGGCTTTATCCATATTTCTACCGATTATGTTTTTGATGGCACTGCCACAACACCGTATACCGAAGACCATCCTGTTGCGCCCATTAATAATTATGGTGCAACAAAATTGAAGGGGGAGCAACTGGCGCAACAGCATAATCCGGATAGTATCATCATCCGCACTTCCTGGGTGTACAGCACTTTTGGAAACAACTTTGTAAAAACAATGCTGCGCCTTATGAAGGAAAAAGAGCAGTTGAATGTAGTAAGCGATCAAGTGGGTTGCCCAACATATGCTGCCGATCTTGCAGAAGCAATTATGCAAATAATAAGTTCAGAAAAGATGCAGGGAGCTGCCGGCATTTACAATTACTCTAATACTGGTGTTATTAATTGGGCCCAATTTGCAGATGCTATCCGGGAACTATCCGGCAGTAATTGTAAAGTAAACCCTATACCATCTTCAAGCTATCCAACACCAGCAAAACGCCCCAGCTATTCTGTGATGGACACTGCTAAAATTCAACAGGTATTCAATATTGCTATTCCGGTTTGGAAAGACAGTTTGATTAAATGTCTGGATTTACTGCAAAAAAATTAAGAGGGCAAATTTCCCGGCAGGTTAGAATAAATCCCTGATAAACTTTGTACCACAAGCTTCATAACAGCCACCGGTAATGGTTAAAGTGCCGGCTTCAATTTTAAACCTGCGGTAAAGGGAGTCGCCATTTGAATTGATAAATACTAAAGCAGAGTCGTTCAGTTTTTTGTAGCTAACAGGTAACACAATATCTGAATAATAATTTGTCTCTACACTTTCATTATTTCTAAAACGTATAAAATAAAAGTCAGGCTTATTTACGGGTTGCCATACGCCGCTTCCATCCCCGGGATCAGCAAGTGTTTCGGTTACCTTCCATTTGCCTTCGAGCAAAGGGTTATCGTTTATATCATTTGCATTTTTATTGCAGCTATTGAATGTAACTGCAAAACAAAGTACAAGGAGGTTAAAAAGTAATTTCATGTTTATTTTTCAATGCTGACAAACTAAACGCTTACAGGGTTGCAGGCAACGTTGATTTTATTAATAGTTGGATGAAGGATTTTGCCGCAGGGTTAGTATTTCATTTTTACGGCCTTTCCCAACCGGGCAGATGTTTTTGCTGCTTCTAATATCCGCACTACCATCATATTGTTTTCTAAAGCGTAAAGCCCGTTTTCAGGAACTTTAATTTTTCCTCTTACCACATCTTTAAAATATGAAAAAGGGTCTTCATACACAGGCAGGTCGGTGGAGGTAATTATTGTCGCCTGTTCCGTTTTCATTTGTTTATTGCGGATACGCATGTTAGTATTATTTACGGTTATTACATAGCCGCTATCGCCGTATACTTCCATATCTTTCCTTGAGAAAGGCCAATTCCATGAAGCCTGTATAATGCATTGGGCATTGGGATAAGATACAATGATGGTTGCTTCATCATCTACTTCAGGATATACATTTGGCTTAAAACTGCGAAGCACTGCCGTAACAGAAACAGGTTTTTCTGCCCCCATTAGATACGTCATCAGGTTAGCACCGTAACATCCAAAATCAACAACAGCACCACCACCATTTTGTACAGGGTCCGTCAGCCAATCTAAAAATTCTTTGCCCACACCAATCTCTTTCGGGCCTTCATGGCCATCATGTATAACTACTTTTTTTACCTGCCCGATAAATCCACTGTCTTTAATTAGCTGATATGCTTTTGCGGTAGAAGGGTACCAGGCGGTTTCGAAATCTGTGAGTAAAAAAATATGATTTTGCTTTGCCAGTTGCTGCATTTTAATAGCATGTGCAAGGTTTGTTGCCAAGGGCTTTTCTACCATCACATGGATACCACGTGGGGCGCAAACCTGCACCACATTCATATGGTCGTAAATGGATCCATATGCTGCTACAGCTTCGGGTTTTACAGCATCCAGCATTTCATTTAAACCGGTATAAAAAATAGATTTATCAAGATGGTATTTTACTGCATACCGGTGTGCAAGTACTGTATCAGGCTCGTAAATACCAGCAACTAAAAGATCTGTTTTTCCTTTTCTCTCAAAAATAAATGGCGCATGGCCGTGGCGTAATCCAGCCACGGCAAGGCGAAGTGGGGCATCACCGGATTGTGCTTTTGCGTATGATAATGTTCCAATAAAAAAAGACACCGAAAGCAGTAATTGTACAATCAATTTTTTCATATGCATAGCTCAATATTTTAGGCGGGTACTTAAAATACTATGGTGGTATTTACACCGCTATTATGGTTTGCAAGCCTGACTATAAAAAAATGAACGAAGCCAATAATTATTGGGAGATATAATTCTGCAGGTGCGAAATGGTTTCTTTCTGCGAAGCAATAATGGCGGTTACCACATCGCCTATGGAAATAATACCGGCCACTTTTCCATCATCGGTCACGGGAAGATGGCGTATTTTTTTCTCACTCATACGCTCCATACAAAACTCAATAGAATCAGCAGAGGAAACGGTAATTACTTTTTCTGTCATGATTTCACTGATCAGTGTATCCCGTGAAGTACGGTTTGCCAGTACCACTTTACGGGCATAATCCCTCTCAGAAAAAATGCCTTTTAGTTCATCATTTTCAATGACCATAAGGGCACCAATATTTTTTTCGCCCATTATTTTTAAGGCTTCGTAAACAGAAATGTTTGGGATAACGGCAAAAACATTATTGCCTTTTGTTTTCAGGATGTCGGCTACTTTTAGCATGGCGGTCGTTTTAAAGGTTTATAAAAAGCGAAGTATCGGGGCTGTTGTGTAAAATAGGTATTTTTTTTTGTTTATACCGCTTTTATCTCTGCACATAATTGTTGTAAAACCTTTTTGGCATCCCCAAATAACATGGCTGTTTTAGGTTGAAAGAAAAGGTCATTTTCGATGCCTGCGTAGCCAGGCTTCATACTGCGTTTATTTACGATAACCGTTTTGGCCTGTTCAACTTCCAGTATCGGCATGCCATAAATAGGGGATGCAGGGTCGTTTTTAGCAGCAGGGTTTACCACATCATTGGCACCTAAAATAAGCACTACATCCGTGGTTTTAAATTGTACATTGGCTTCTTCCATCTCCATTAATTTGTCATAATTAACGTCTGCTTCTGCCAGCAATACATTCATATGCCCGGGCATGCGGCCTGCTACTGGGTGTATGGCATAGGCTACTTCAACACCTTTCTCTTCCAGTATCTTTTCCAGCTCGTGACAAATATGCTGGGCCTGTGCAACAGCGAGCCCATAGCCGGGTACAATTATAACCTTCGCAGCATAATTCATTACCATCGCCGCATCTGCAATACTTATTTCTTTAAAGGCACCCTGGTCTTTATTTGTGCCAACTGCACCAGCGGCGTTGCTGCCACCAAAGGAACCGACCAGCACATTAAGCAGGGAGCGGTTCATGGCCTTGCACATGAGGATGGTAAGCAAAGTGCCTGCTGCCCCCACTAATATGCCACCCGTAAGCATCACTTTATTATCGTATAAAAAACCGCCACAAGCCGCAGCCACACCGGTAAAGGAGTTAAGCAACGAAATTACAACAGGCATATCTGCACCGCCAATTGGCATTACAAACAACACCCCGTACACAAGCGATAAAAGTAAAATGCCATAAAAAATAAAATAGTTAGCAGGATTAATAACAAGGTACACGGCGCCCCCAACTGCGATAGCCAAAAATATAAGGTTGAGAATGTTTTGCCCTTTAAAACTAAAATCTTTTATGCGGCCATTTAGTTTGCCCCAGGCAACCACACTACCAGCAAATGATACAGAGCCAATAATTAAACCTAATACAATAATAAGTACCGTTGGGTGTAAGGCATCTATGTCTGCAATACCTGCTTCAATTTCAGCAGAAAGATGATTAAATTCAATCAGGGAAATTAATGCGGCACATGCACCTCCCATGCCATTAAACAAGCTTACCATTTCGGGCATGGATGTCATCTTTACTTTTTTTGCGGATAGTGTGCCCACTATACCACCTATTAGCAAGCCACCAAATATCCACGGATAGTTATGCAGGTTTTCCCCTGTTTCAGTATTTTGATAAAGAAAGATGGTACCTGCAATGGAGATGAGCATACCAGCTGCCGCTACCAGGTTTCCCCTGCGTGCAGTGGCCGGGTCCGATAACATTTTAAGCCCGATAATAAATGTTATGGAGCCGATTAAATAGCAAACGGTAAGTAAGTGTAACCCCATAGCTGCAGTTGAAGTTGTTGACTTTATTAGTTAATGATATGCCTGAAACAAACCTGGTGTAATTGATTGTGCTACTTTTTCTTTTTAAACATTTCCAGCATCCTATCGGTTACCACAAACCCACCCACCACATTAATGGTACCTAATACCACCGCTAAAAACCCCAATATTAATGCGCCATAGTTATCTGTTGCGGCTTTGCCCATAACGATTATAGCACCAATAACCACCACACCATGTATGGCATTGGCACCGCTCATTAAAGGGGTATGCAATACGCTGGGTACACGCCCTATCACTTCTATACCAACAAACACCATTAATACCACGATGTAAATGATTTGCTGGTTTAGTGAAATAAAATTTAAAATGTCATCCATAAAATGTGTATTAAAAGCATCAGCTCAATAAAGCCTTAACCCTTTCATTGGTGATTGTTTTTGCATGGCCAATGCAGGTACCTTTTACAAGGTCATCTTCAAAATTCAGATTAAGCTGCCCTTCTTTATCAATAATGAGTTGTAAAAAATTAAGGATGTTTTTACCATAAAGCTTGCTGGCGTCTGAGGGCATTGCAGAGGGCAAAGCAGAGTTGCCAACAATACTAACACCCTGGTGAACTGTAACCGCAGCATTCTTTGTAAGCTCTGTATTGCCACCGGTGGCAGCAGCCAAATCGATGATAACAGACCCATTTTTCATGGCACTTATCATTTCGGTTGTTATCAGTATTGGTGCAGGTTTGCCGGGTATTTGGGCGGTGGTAATTATGATGTCTGCCTTGGCAACACTTTCTGCAATTTTGGCTTTTTGGCGTTGCATAAATTCTTCGCTTTGTTCCACTGCATAGCCACCAGCTTTACTGGCATCTGCAGCACCTTCCACCTCAATAAATTTTGCACCAAGGCTCATTACTTCTTCTTTAACTGCAGGCCGGGTATCAAAAACTTCTACCACGGCACCGAGCCTTTTGCCCGTGGCTATAGCTTGCAACCCTGCAACCCCGGCACCCAAAATCAGCATTTTTGCCGGCGGTATACTTCCGGCTGCGGTCATAAACATGGGGAAATATTTTGGAAAAATATTCGCTGCCGTCAGCACTGCTTTGTACCCTGCAATGTTGGCCTGGCTGCTTAATACATCCATACTTTGCGCCCTTGTTGTACGGGGCAACATATCCATACTAAAAATGGTTAGCCCTGTGGCAGCCCACGCTTCAGTAAGTTTATAATTAAATAATGGCTGATAAATACCAAGGATAACCTGGCCCTCCTTCATCAGTTTTATATCCTCCCGGGTAAAATTGGAAAGGGATAAAATCACAGTGGCTTGGGCAATTACATCTGCACGGCTTGCAACGGAAGCACCGCTGCTGATGTATTTATCATCATTGGCAAAAGCGGTGTTGCCTGCATTGGTTTCGATGATAACATCCGTGTTCCACTTTTTTAAAAGGGCAATATGTTCTGGTAAAAGTGATACTCTGGTTTCTGGAAATGGCTCTTTTAAAACTCCAATTATCATACGTAGAATAATTAGATTAAAGATAGCAAAAAATCAATACGCTATGCGGAAGTGTTGTTTTACTTTGATGGATGGTTTTATGCAAACAATGCCAATAAAAAAAAGATCGATAGTGAGGGTAACAGCGGGGTGTTGCTGGATAAAAAGCCAGGCTTCTTCCATTTCACTGCTCCAGTGGATATCATCAAAAACCAAAATCGTATCCGGGGTTGAGTGAAGCAGCAATTTTTCAAAATATTGTATTGCAGGCACTTTCCGGTGATTGCCATCTATAAATGCGAACCCGAAAGAAACAACCTGCTTCATAAGCTGGGGCAGGGTTTCCTTAAAATCCCCTTTTATCAAATGGATATTTTGTAACCCAAGATGGTCAAAGTTTTTTTGCGCTATCTCAGCAATCTGGCTTGCACCTTCGCAGGTATACACCCTGGCAGATGGGTTGCCGCTGGCGAGGTAGGCTGTTGTAATACCAAAAGAAGTACCGAGTTCCAGCAGGGTAGCAGGCTTATAATATTGTACCATCCTGAAGAGCAGCCGGGCATATTTGGCAGGCTTTAAAGAAGTAGCCGCAATAGCGTTTATAGCCCGGATATTTGATTTCATTTTTGCTGCCCCTGCGCCAAAATCTTCTACGGTAATTAGTGTGGTATCCGACCTTAATTTTTTTCTCTGTGCTTCAATTGCCGCATAGCACGGGTATTGCTTTTTATCATTTAACACATGCTGTATAAAGTCGAATACAAACGGGGAGTGGATGCCATGGCCTTTTCCATTGGAAGCAGTAAGGTAATAATGAAGATATTTTTTTGCAAGCTGAAAGGGTGAATACAATTGCAGGTAGGTGTTATAGATTGAAAAGATGCACCAGAAAATTACGCCTTTGTAATAACCTTTCGGTGCCATATTTGAAAACTGTACCCATACGTATGTTTGGTGTCAGGCAAAAAGTCCTGGTTACTGGTAAGCTCCCATATCGTGTTATCAATCATTGGAAAAAAGGTATCGCCATCCAATTCGGCATGCACCCTTGTGATATAAATTGTATCAGCAATATCCATGGATTGTTTATAAATTTCGCCACCGCCAATGATGAACAATTGTTTACTATTGGTAGCCGCCGCAGCTTTAACCGCAGCAGCAATATCACTCACCACAATTACATTATCTGCCTGCCAGTCTTTTTTTGTGGTGATTACAATATTGGTACGGCCAGGCAAGGCTTTATTGAATGATTCAAAAGTTTTTCGACCCATTATAACCGGAAAGCCCCAGGTAGTATTTTTAAAAAATTTTAGATCATTCGGCAAGTTCCAAAGCAATTGGTTGCTTTTACCTATGGCATTATTTTCTGCGGCCGCAACCACTAAAGCTATAGATGGGTTGAAGCCTTCAGGCAAAGGTTGCTGTGTATTTGGTGTATCTGTTTGGCTTTCCATTTTATGGATTAATTTATTTGCAACAGGAATAACCTGTGTTATTTATTTAAAAATAAAGTCCCGCTATCATACCGCCACAGGGGCTTTAATTGGTGGGTGCGACTGGTAATTCAGCAGCTCAAAATCTTCAAATTTAAAATCAAAAATATCTTTCACCAATGGATTAATTTTCATCTGTGGCAAAGGAAAAGGTGCTCTTTCCAATTGAAGATTGGCTTGCTCAAAGTGATTATTGTACAGATGTACGTCGCCGAAAGAATGTATAAAATCACCGGTTTCCATATCACAAACCTGTGCAATCATCAGCGTTAGCAAAGCGTAAGAAGCAATATTAAACGGCACGCCTAAAAATACATCTGCAGATCGCTGGTACAACTGGCAGCTAAGTTTTCTCTTGCTGCCATCCCCTGCAGAAGGGGTTGTATAAAACTGGAAGAGGCAGTGGCAGGGCATCAGTTTCATTTTTGGCAAATCCGCCACATTCCATGCGCTTATTATCATCCGGCGGCTATCGGGGTTTGTTTTTAGTTGGTGTACCAGTTCAACCACCTGATCGGTTACTGTTCCATCGGCACCTTCCCAGCTTCGCCATTGTTTGCCATAAACAGGTCCAAGGTCACCATTTTCATCTGCCCATTCATCCCATATTTTTACCTGGTGTTCTTTCAGGTAAGCAATGTTGGTATCCCCTTTTAAAAACCAAAGCAGTTCATAAATAATACTTTTAAGATGACACTTTTTTGTGGTAACTAATGGAAAACCTTTACCAAGATCAAACCGCATCTGGTAACCAAACACACTTCGTGTACCCGTTCCTGTACGGTCATTTTTATCTGTTCCGGTATTTTTTATATGTTTTAGAAGTTCAAGGTATTGCTGCATGCATGCAAGTTAAGCTGCCCGTTAATAAACAGAAACCTACACGTGGGTTTTTTAATAACAAATATGAATTGAATATGCGAATTTTGAAAAAACAAGTGTTTAACAATGAATATAACCATAAGAAAAGCTGTAAAAGAGGATTGTGTGCGTATGATGGAGTTGGTAAAAGAGCTGGCCATTTATGAAAAAGCCCCCAATGAAATAACCGTGGACTTTGACCATTTTACAGAAAGTGGTTTTGGCGAAAAGCCCGTATGGTGGGCATTTGTAGCGGAATCGGATGGCGTGGTGCAGGGGTTTGCTTTGTACTATATCCGTTACAGTACCTGGAAGGGGCAACGCATGTACCTGGAAGATTTGCTGGTAACTGAGGCACTCCGTGGGCAGGGAATTGGCAAACTGTTGTTTGATGCACTCATCAGCGAAGCCAAGATAAAAAAATTTACCGGCATTGCCTGGCAGGTATTGGACTGGAACGGACCAGCCATTAATTTTTATAAAAAATTAGCAAATGTAACCTTTGATAATGAATGGGTGAATTGTACAATGCCGGTTACTTTTTAATTGCCGGGTTCCTGCTGTTTAATATGCAGCATTGCTTAACAGGCAGCATCTTTTTTACACATCATCAATTACTTTTGTATTTCATCTACAAAATTAAAATCCGCAGGCATGGCAAATAAAATTACAATGGGGGCAGATGGAAAACTGTCCGTACCCAACAACCCTGTTATTCCATTTATAGAGGGCGATGGTATTGGCCCTGATATCTGGGCAGCATCAGTAAGGGTTTTTGATGCCGCCATTGAAAAAGCATATAAAGGCATTAAAAAGATTGAATGGAAAGAAGTGCTGGCTGGTGAAAAAGCATTTAATGAAACCGGTAGCTGGATGCCGGAAACAACCATGGATGCTTTTAAAGAATACTTATTATCGATTAAAGGACCGCTTACAACCCCCGTTGGTGGCGGCATGCGGAGTTTAAATGTGGCTTTACGGCAAGAGCTGGATTTGTATGTTTGCCTCAGGCCTGTAAAGTATTTTGAAGGTGTACCGTCACCTATGTGGCAACCGGAAAAAGTAAACATGGTTATTTTCAGGGAGAACACAGAAGATATTTATGCTGGTATAGAATACATGACGGGTACCCCGGAAGCAAAAAAATTACTGGATTTTTTGATCACGGAAATGGGCGTAAAAAATATCCGTTTTCCTGAAACAACTTCACTCGGCATAAAGCCGGTAAGCAAGGAGGGAAGTGAGCGGCTCATACGCTCTGCCATTGAGTTTGCCATAGAAAATAAATTACCTTCTGTTACCATTGTACATAAAGGAAACATTATGAAGTTTACAGAGGGGGCTTTTAAAAATTGGGGCTACCAATTGGCCGAAAGGGAATTTGGCGGCAACGTGTATACCTGGAACCAATGGGAACGCACCAAAAAGGAAAGTGGTGAAGCTGTTGCCAACGAAGAAATGAAAATTTCTGCCATAGGCGGTAAAGTAATTATTAAAGATGCCATAGCCGATAATTTTTTACAGCAGGCATTGCTGGCACCGCAGGATTACTCTGTAATTGCCACCCTAAATTTAAATGGGGATTACATCAGTGATGCTTTGGCGGCACAGGTCGGCGGCATCGGCATAGCACCGGGGGCCAATATTAATTACTTAACCGGGCACGCAGTTTTTGAGGCTACACACGGCACTGCACCAAGGTTTGCTAATACCAATACCATGAACCCATCCAGTGTAATATTGAGTGGCGTAATGATGCTGGAGTATATGGGATGGAGGGATGCAGCCGAACTTATTACAGTTTCAGTTGGCAAAACTATCCGCAATAAAATGGTGACGATTGATTTTTATAATTTAATGAAAGAAGGCACCTTATTAAAAACCAGCGAGTTTGCAGATGCCGTTATCAGGAATTTGTAGGGTTTGGTGGATTCTTGATATGGGATATTTTTAGAAAATGGTTTAATTTTTTTTAATGAGTTATAAGAAATTAGAAACTTGGTTGCTTGCAAAAGAACTTACTAAAGAAATCCATCTGATGACTTTACAGTTGCCAAAGTTTGAAAAATTTGAAGAAGCCCGGCAAATAAGAAGAAGTTGTAAACACTCAGGAGTTGTATAGCAGAAGGATATGGGAGCGAAAATATAAAGCTGACTTTATTAAATTTTAAATCTACTCTTTTATCTTCCAATGTCGAAACTATCGATCATTTGGAAATTCTATTTGAAACAGGTCCTTTAAAAGATGGCAACCTTTTTAATGCACTCCATCAAAAGTTGGATTTGTTAGGAAAAAATCAATGATGTTTTTCAAGTGGTTGAAAGGTCCCATAATAATTTTGAGAAAAATGAGTAATAAACATCCAGCATTAAGTATCCAGTATCAAACATCCTCTATCCAGCATCAAGTATCAAGTATCCAACATCCAAATCGAGCATCCATTACCGAGCATCCAATATCAACTCATTACGTACATTTGCAAAAAAATAAAAAATGGCAAAAATTAAAGTAGCAAACCCTGTTGTGGAACTGGACGGGGATGAAATGACAAGGATCATCTGGAAATTTATAAAAGACAAATTAATACTGCCTTACCTGGAAGTGGATATTAAATATTATGACCTGGGCATGGAATACAGGGATGAAACCAATGACCAGGTTACTATAGATGCAGCCCATGCAATTAAAGAGTTTGGCGTAGGTATTAAGTGCGCAACCATTACACCAGATGAAGCAAGGGTAAAAGAATTTAACCTTAAGCAAATGTGGAAAAGCCCCAATGGCACTATCCGCAATATTCTTGATGGTACAGTGTTCCGTGAGCCGATTGTTATGCAAAATGTGCCAAGGCTGGTAACCAACTGGACTGCCCCGATAATTGTTGGCCGACATGCTTTTGGTGACCAATACAGGGCAACCGATACTGTAATTAAAGGCAAGGGTAAATTAACCATGACCTTTACCCCCGAAGGCGGCGGAGATGCCCAAACATTTGAAGTATACAATTACAAAGGCAATGGTGTGGCACTTTGTATGTACAATACCGATGAAAGTATTTATGGTTTTGCAAGAAGCTGTTTTAATATGGCACTTACCAAAAAATGGCCGCTTTATCTCTCCACAAAAAATACCATTTTAAAAAAATATGATGGCCGCTTTAAAGATATTTTTGAGGAAGTATATGAAGGGGAATTTAAAACATCTTTTGAAGCTGCGGGCATTGTGTACGAACACAGGTTAATTGATGATATGGTTGCAAGCGCCCTAAAATGGAATGGCAATTTTGTGTGGGCTTGTAAAAATTATGATGGTGATGTACAAAGTGATACCGTTGCACAAGGTTTTGGTTCTTTAGGTTTAATGACCTCTGTGTTGGTAACACCAGATGGAAAAACACTTGAAGCCGAAGCTGCACACGGCACTGTAACCCGCCACTACAGGGACCATCAGAAAGGTAGACCTACTTCTACAAATCCAATTGCATCAATTTTTGCGTGGACAAGGGGCCTTGAATTCCGTGGTAAATTAGATGGCAACCAACCCCTCATCGATTTTTGCCAGGCATTGGAACAGGTTTGTGTGGAAACAGTTGAGAGCGGAAAAATGACCAAAGATTTGGCGGTATGCATCCATGGAAATAAAGTAAACCATGGCGAACATTATTTGTATACAGAAGAATTTTTAGACGCTATAGATGAAAATTTAAAAAAGAAAACAGGCGTTAAATAAGATAACAACTAACAAATTAAGGCTGTCCCAAGAGGCAGCCTTTTTTATAGTAAAATAAAAACAAAAGCGCCCAAAAAGGGCGCTTGAAATATAGGGTAACTTAATTTTCTTTTATAAGATTAAAATAAGCAACAAAATTATAATGATGATTGCACCTACAGATAGATAAACACGCTGGTCTAAACTACCGGCTTTTTGTTTCATTTCAACCAGTTCTTTCTTCAATTGTTTCTTTTCTGAAGCCGATAAATTAGATTTATCCATGTTCTGAATTTCTGTTACACGGCTGATAATGCCGCTTAACATTTTAGCGTTTTCAGTACTGTCAGATACAGGGATTGTATTAATTGCAGCACTCGTTTTAACCGGCAAAGCAAAAGCAACTGCTAATAATAAAGGAGCGATTTTGAAGAAATTCTTGATTGTCATTTTTGTAAGTTTTAAAAGTTAAGAGTAAATAAATATATCGAAATTAATAAAGCTGAAACGTTACCGGAAGTGTATATCTCGTTTTTACATTTTTTCCTTTTATTTTTCCTGGTGTCCATTTCGGCATTTTGCTGAAAACCCTTAAGGTCTCATCTTCTATACCATAACCGATTTTTTTGCTGGTTAATTTGGGTGCGTACACTTTGCCCATTTCATCTACTGCAAAATTTAAGTCCACAGTTCCTTCAACCCCGTTGTCCGTAGCATCTGCAGGGTATTGGATATTTTTTTCAAAAAATTGCTCCAGGGCCTTTTGTCCTCCAGGAAACGCAGGCAATATTTCTGTACTTGCATAATACCCTTCTTTATCGGCACTCATATCGCCACCGGTTTTATTTTCACCCATCTTGATAGATACTTTTCCTTTTTTTCCTTTTTTTAAAGAGTCAGGTTTTGCCATGGCAACTTTTTTAGAAGCAGAATCATTTACTGTATTGGCTACTGTAGTTTTACCTGTACTGGTATCCCCTTGCATAGACCCTCCGGAAGTGGTAACTGTTTGGGCAGATGAATCGGTTCTAGACATCATTGAACTATCTGTAGCAGTGCCAGCATCTGTTTTGCTGCTGTCTTTTTTCATGTTACAACTGGCTGCAAAAACGATTGCAATAACAATCGGAACGATAAAACTTTTTTTCATGTAATTTTTTTTGATGAGAATAACCAGCAGATTTCAAATAGGGTGCCTGTTTATTTCCTGTGATAGGTTATGGGTTTCTAATAGTTTTTATTTAATTTTTCTTCCTCAGTATGAGGAAGAAACTCAACATTGTGGCTAAGTTTTTAAAACCAAGGGCACATGCTTATCTTTGCATCGAAGAATTTCGATATGAATACAAAAGGAAGAGTCTTAATGGCGATGAGTGGTGGTATAGATAGTACCGTTGCTGCATTAATGTTGCATAAACAGGGTTACGAAGTGGTGGGCATTACTATGAAGACATGGGACTATGCCACAAGTGTTGGCACCACAGGTAAAAAAGAAACAGGATGTTGCAACCTGGATAGTTTTAATGATGCAAGGCAGGCTGCTGTTCAACATGGTTTTCCGCATTTTATTTTGGATATAAGGGAGGAGTTCGGGGATTTTGTTATTGACAATTTTGTGGAAGAATATATGGCAGGCCGTACCCCTAACCCATGCGTAATGTGCAATACACATATTAAGTGGCGGGCCTTGTTAAAAAGGGCAGATGCATTAGGGTGCCACTTTATTGCAACGGGCCATTATGCCCAGGTACACCAGCATACAAACGGAAGGTATTTTATCCGCAAAGGGATAGATGATACCAAAGACCAGAGTTACGTTTTATGGGGCTTGCAGCAGGATTTACTTAGCCGTACACTGTTGCCTTTAGGCACCTATCGCAAATCTGCAATCAGGCAAATGGCATATGATTTTGGTTATCCCGAATTAGCTAAAAAAGCAGAGAGTTATGAAATTTGTTTTGTACCGGATAATGACTATCGTGGCTTTTTAAAAAGAAACGTGGAAGGCCTTGAAGAAAAAGTAAACGGTGGAAACTTCATCGATAAAACGGGCAAGGTTTTAGGCAAACACAAAGGGTATCCTTTTTATACAATCGGGCAGCGTAAAGGCCTGGATATTGCATTGGGTAAACCAGCATTCGTAACAGGTATTGACCCGGTTTCCAATACAATTATTTTGGGTGAAGAAGAAGACCTGCAAGGCTGTGAAATGCAGGTAGCCCGTATCAACTGGATTAAATATGATACCCCCACAGATGGAATGGAACTGATAACAAAAATCAGGTATAAAGATAAAGGTGCAATAAGTAATCTGCATGCATACCAAAACGGTGTAAAAGTACGTTTCTACGACAATGTAAAGGGCATAACGCCTGGCCAAAGTGCCGTCTTTTATGAAGGCGATGATGTTGTTGGCGGAGGTATTATCCAGCGCAGCGAACAACCCTCAATGTAGTTGGGCCTTGCAAAAAACATTCTGTTTATGAAAAAAATTATTTTACCGGCAGCCATTTTAATCCTTGTCATTTTTTTTACGGCCTGTACTAAAACAGAAAAGTTTACCACAGATTCAATCGAAGATTTTTATCCGCTTAAAGTAGGCAAGTACGTTACCTACCGTTTAGATTCTTTAATTTTTGCAAATAATATTGTTCCATTCGATACCACCTATAGCTATCAGGTTAAACATTTGGTGCAGGATACCACAACTGATAATCTTGGTAGAAAAGCATTTATCATCAGAAGATATATCCGTAAAACCGCGGCAGATATGTGGATGGCCGATAATACTTTTACGGCAGTCAATACAGGAAAGGCACTGGAGTTTACAGACAACAACCTTCGCTTTTTAAAGTTAGAAGAACCCATAAAAAATGGCTTTACCTGGAAAGGCAATTCTTATTTTGATACCCAGTCGTCTTATTCCGAACTTCAATATTTTGATGATTGGGATTACGTGTACGACAGTTTAAATACCCCATTAAAATTGGGGAACATCAATGTAGACAGCACGGTTAAGGTTTTTGAAAGGGATCAAACCGATGGTAACACTGCTGATAAAACTACCTACAGTGAAATCAATTTTAGTGTGTCCAATTACGGCCGTGGTATTGGCCTGGTGTATCACCGCTTTTTACACCAGGTTTATCAGCCCCCCACACCCGGCACTTCCGGTTACAAAGAAGGGTATGGCCTTACGCTTACCATGATAGACCATAATTGAACCACCATAAATATCATTTGTAATCAGTTAAATTTGGTACACCATAACAGGCCAACCAAAGTACAACATGAAAAAATTACTGGTAATAATATTGGTTTTCTTTTTTGCAACAAACACAAGCTCCGCACAATTCTCCCGGTACATCATCTTATTAAAAGATAAAAAAAACAGCCCTTTTACAACAGCTAACCCATCGCAATTTTTAACCCAGCGTTCCATAGACAGACGAAAGCGGTACAACATTGCTATAGATGAAACCGACCTGCCTGTAAATACTGCTTACACAGATAGCATCCGCCTTGCCGGCAATGTTATTATACTCAATACCAGTAAGTGGCTAAACCAGGTTTGCATACAAACAACTGATACGGTTGCACTCAATAAAATAAAAACTTTAAGTTTTGTAAAAATTGCCTCGCCCATTGCTGCAAGGGTTATGAACAACCCTGTTGTAAATAAACAATCTGATCCGCTGCCAGGTGCTGAAACCGGCAATGCAAACAAGCCACAAGGCACAGCAGATTATTACAATTACGGACAATCTTTTCAACAGGTGCACCTGCACAATACCGAGTTTTTACACAACCATGGTTTTAAAGGAATGGGGATGCAATTGGCTATTATGGATGCAGGGTTTTACCATTACCAAACCTTGCCAACATTTGATAGTGTACGCAACAATAACCGGATACTGGGTACCTGGGATTTTGTTGCCAATGAGGCCAGTGTAAATGAAGACTATGCACATGGTATGGAATGCTTTAGCACCATCGCCGCCAATATGCCCGGCACCTTTGTTGGTACAGCACCTGAAACATCTTTTTATTTATACAGGACAGAAGACGCAAATACAGAATACCCGGTAGAAGAACAAAATTGGGCAGCGGCGGCAGAACGGGCAGACAGTTTAGGGGTAGATGTATTTTCCGTTTCACTGGGATATACCACTTTTGATAACCCTGTTTTTAACTACACTTATGCCAGCATGGATGGCAATACAACCATAATTGCAAGGGCCGCAGATTTTGCTGCAAAAAAAGGTATTATAGTAACTATTGCCAATGGTAATGAAGGTAACAGTGCATGGCATTATCTTACAACACCTGCAGATGCAGATAGTGTGCTATCAGTGGGTGCAGTGTTTGTAAGCCGGCAACCAGCAAGCTTTAGCAGCTATGGCCCATCAAGCGATGGCCGGATAAAACCAGATGTTGCCGCAGTGGGTGCCGGTGCTGTAGTGGCCAATCCTGGTACAGGGGCACCTTTTTATAATAACGGCACTTCTTTTTCATGCCCTATAATGGCGGGCATCAGTACCTGTTTATGGCAAGCTTTTCCAGAGATAAATAATATGCAGCTTATTGATGCATTGCACCAATCGGCAGACAAGTTTTTAAATCCGGATACCAGGACGGGCTATGGTATACCGGATGCAAAAAAGGCCTTTGTGTTGCTGATTAAAAAACTTTTTACCAAACAGGTTATAGTGGATAACGGTTGTATGGCACAGATTAGCCTTACCCTTAAAAGTGCTGCGGATATGGTTATTACTGTGGAAAGAAAACTTCCGGCAGATACCGGGTTTAAAGCGGTTTCGGTACAACATTCCAATGCCGGTTTTGCAGCAAATAATTTTTTGTATGCTGATGATCTTTCTGCTTTACCATCCGGCACTTCAGTTAATTACCGTTTTAAAATGGACATCGCTGCAGACACCAGTTTCTATCTTGATTCATCCACCATTACCCTTACCGCTTCTTGTATTCATCCGGTAAGTAATGGAGGAATAACCATCGGTCCAAACCCGGTATCAGAAAGGGTTTCAGTTGTTATTAAAAGAAACAGCAGCCTAAATGCTGCGATAGAAATGTATTCATCAAACGGCCAAAAAGTATATGGGCTGGCAAACCAGATGGTAACCGGAAGCAGGGAGTTTTTTATCCCGGTTAAAAAATTTAACCCCGGCATTTATTTCATTTCTGTGTACATCGATAATAAAAAGGCAATCACTAAAAAGATTATTTTATATTGATTTTTGAAAGGTAGCTACAAACATGGTATCTGCTTTTTTATCAAAGCCCGATAGTATTTGCTGCTGTAATATTTTTAAAGAAAAATTACTTTCGATAAAGCTGGCAACTTCTTCATTTTCCGCCTTAAACACAGAGCAGGTTATGTACACAAAAATGCCGCCTGGCTTAAGGTGGTGCAGGGCATTGGCCACTATTTTTTTCTGCCTGCTGCTGTATTCTTCAATCGCCGGAGTTTTAAAAAAACATAACTGCTCAGGGGTCCGGCCCCAGGTGCCGCTTCCCGTACATGGTGCATCACAAATTATTACATCATAGCTAACCGCCGG
Source organism: Ferruginibacter sp. (assembly GCA_965249755.1). Taxonomy (GTDB): domain Bacteria; phylum Bacteroidota; class Bacteroidia; order Chitinophagales; family Chitinophagaceae; genus Ferruginibacter. Next base: position 2,516,903 of record CBDFMT010000004.1, on the reverse strand, counting down.
GGCAACAAAATCTGTGGTACTGATATCGGCAACAAAATACTGGTATTGTTTTATTTGGGCCTTTTTAAACCGCTGGTGAAGGTTGATTAAGATACCAAGCCGGATATCTGAAACGGTAAGGTTAATTTTATTATTTAAAATGTCTGTCAATAAAATGGATTTGCCACCACTTGCTGCACAGCAATCCCAGGCAGACAGGGTGTTTGCTTTTTTACCTTTACCCAATAAGATATCCTGGTGTTGCTGAAGATAATTAAATACCTGCTGCGAATTAAAATCCTGTACCACTGCTTCCCTGTCCACTTCAAAAAAATCTTCGGCATCGGTTGCTTGCGGCAGTTCAACACAATAACCATTTAATACCTGGTAAGAAAGTTTAGTGGCTTTTAATTTTTTAAGCATCGTTAACCTGTGGTTCGGCCGCAGGCGCAAGAAAAAGGAAGGTTGCGTAAACATAGCCGTGGCATAGCTTTCAGCATCTAAGTTATCACTTATGTACTGCCCAAAAGGGAAAACGCATGCAAGGGAAAATTGATTTTTTAGCAATCCAATTTTTTCGTTAAAAGAAAGTGTTACAGCATTGTTGAGTTCTGGCCTTATATGCGCTAAAAATTCTGAACTTTCGTTGGTGCATAAAAAGGCGGCCGTAATAATTTTTTCTTTAACGGGCGTTTGGGCCATGGCAAAACCCATCCTAAAATAATTGTAGCAAAGGGAGGTAATTTGTTTTCTGTCACGGGAACCAAATTTTCTTTCTTTGGCAAGATTTGCTTTTATAAAAATTGCAAAAGGCTGATCGCCCCGATAGGTTTCAATCAGTTTTACAGAGGAGTTGATATAGGAGTGGAAACGGCTCATAAGTGTACAGGTATCGGGCTGCAGGCTTAAAACATACAGCCAGTAAATAGCTAAAAATCAATAAGACTTATAATTCCAATAAACCCTTTACGGGGTCTTTGCCAAATAATAATAATGCAGGGTTTTCTAATAGTTCTTTAACCCTCACCAGGAAGCTTACAGATTCCCTTCCATCAATAATACGGTGATCGTAACTCAACGCCAGGTACATCATGGGTTTAATTATAACCTGCCCGTTTATCGCCATTGGCCTGTCCTGTATTTTGTGCATACCCAAAATAGCGCTTTGTGGAATGTTGATGATTGGCGTACTCATCAGTGAACCGAACACCCCTCCGTTGGTAATGGTGAACGTACCACCACTCATCTCTTCGATGGTTAGTTTGTTTTCTTTTGCCTTGGTTGCCAATTCAACCACTTTTTTTTCTATCTCTGCCATGGCAAGGCTTTCAGCGTTACGGATTACCGGCACAACTAAACCTTTAGGGGCAGATACCGCAATGGACACATCGCAAAAATCATTGTATTGGATACTGTCCCCGCTGATCATTGCATTCACTGCAGGCCACTCCTGCAAGGCAAAACAACAGGCCTTTGTAAAAAAGCTCATAAACCCGAGATTAACGCCATGCGTTTCTTTAAATTTATCTTTGTTTTTTGCCCTTATCTCCATGATGGCACTCATATCCACTTCATTAAAAGTGGTCAACATAGCAGTGGTATTTTTTGCTTCTACCAACCTCCGGCTGATGGTTTTACGGAGGTTGCTCATTTTCTCCACCCTGGTATTCCTGCCAAACAGTTCGAGTCCTGGCTTTCTGCCGGGATTGTTTAAGGCTTCCATTACATCCTGCTTTATTATCCTTCCGTTGCTGCCGCTGGCCACAACATTTTTTACATCTACTTTTTTGTCCGCAATAATTGCTGCAGCAACGGGTGTTGCTTTTACAGGTGTATCGGCTGGGGCAACAGTTTTTTGTTCAGGTGCGGCCGCAGGGGCTGCTTTATTATCTGCCACCGGGGCAGCAGGTGCTGCGGTAGTTTTTCCTTCAGGCTTTTTTGCGTCTGTATCTATGCTGCAGGCTATATCGCCAATTTTTAAAGTATCCCCTTCTGCGGCAATGGTTTTTAAGGCACCCGGTTGCTCTGCATTAATTTCAAACGTTGCCTTCTCACTTTCCAGCTCTGCAATAACCTCATCCCTGTCAACCCATTCCCCATCCTTTTTCAACCACTTTACAAGGGTAACTTCTGTAATACTTTCCCCTACTGATGGTACCTTAATTTCTATAGCCATTTTGTTTTTTTAAGTTGTGCGAATTTCGGTGAATTTTAAGGATTAATGAAATCGTTTTATAAAATGGAAGGGCTTTAACTTTTTTAAGCCTTTCAACGCCAGGGCCCATATTATTTCTAAATAAACATTCATCTTTCCTTACGGTATTTCGAAAGGCGTTTCAAATAAATATGTATATTTATTTAAGTAAACATAAAAATCAGTTCTACATGAAGCATATAATTCTACCCGCTATCTTCAGTATCACTTCATTGATTTTCTGCGACAATGCAAAAGCCCAGTTGTATATAGATAATGCAACTTTCGTTATTCAGCCGGGTGCGGTGGTTACGGTGCAGGGAGATGTTACCAGCAATGCAGACATTCAAGGCACGGGCAAACTGTTGTTGAAAGGCAGTGCAGGCCAAAACATCAACATGACGGGTTTTGCTATTCCCAATCTTGAAATTGACAATATCTCCAACGCAACATTAACGGGCAATGCAAAAGTATCCGGCGATGTTTTATTTACCAATGGCAATATCATACTGGCAAATAACAACCTTTTAATCGGCAGTGCAGGCACGGTTACCAATGCTTCCAATTTAAAATATTTTGTAACCAATGGTACAGGCCATTTGGTTAAGGCTGCATTATCTTCCACAGCTTTTATATTTCCCGTGGGTAATTCAACAACTGCTTATAACCCGCTTTCTATTTCTAACTCTGGCACTACAGACAGCATTGGTGCAAGGGCTTTCGCAACTGTTTTAACCAATGGCGCCACAGGCAGCCCATTCGCAAAGGAAGTTGTAAATAATAGCTGGGATATTTCAGAAGCAACCGCTGGCGGAAGCAACTTAAGTGTTACAGCCAACTGGAATGGCACAGACGAACTGAGTGGTTTTGACAGGACAAGGACAGGGATTTCTTATTACATTACTTCACCCGCCCCTAATATTGGATGGGATTTATTGAATACCCAAACTGGTGCTGCATCTGGGTCAAACCCTTACTCAGTAAGCCGTACGGGCATCACAGTTACCGGGGTATTTGCGGTTGGCACAAGGCCTGTACTTTCCCCTTTACTCGTATCCCCAAAAATATTTTTACAGGGAACTTACAATACAAGCACAGGTATGATGGGGGATAATTTACGCAGCAGCAATTTGATACCATCAACAGAACCTTACTCGGCTTTGAGTTTTATTACGCCATCATTAAGGGGTAGCGGCGGCGGCGAAACTGCTGGTGCGGTTGTTATTGGCAGCGCCGCAGGTGTATCAACAAACAACACCATTACGGATTGGGTTCTTGTACAATTACACAGGAGCAGCGATGGTGTGGTTATTTCTCAAAGGGCAGCTTTGTTGCAAAGGGATGGCGATGTTGTAGATACCGATGGCACCTCTCCCGTAAGCATGGGAGGTAATGTTGCCGGCAGTTATTATGTTTCGGTACAGCATAGGAACCATCTTGGGGTAAGAGCGTTAGCGACAGCAGCATTGGCAAAAACGACTACCACTAATTACAACTTTACCAGTGCTGTAGCCCAATCTTATGCAGGCGCAGTTAGTAACAGCCCCGTGGCTACACTAATGGCTGGCACCGTATTTGGGATGTGGGCAGGAGATGGTACGGGCAACCGGATAACGAAATATAATGGACCTGGTAATGATGAAAATCAACTGTTGAATGTTGCTTTGTCGGGCAATAAAGGTGCTATTGTTTCGGGGTATTTTTTAGCTGATTATAACCTGGATGGAAGTGTTAAATACAATGGACCTTCCAATGATGAAAATGTATTATTAAATATTGTGTTAACGGGTCTTAAAGCCTCCATCATCACCCAGCCAAATTTTTAAATTTTAAACTAAGGATTTTTATGAACAAATTTTTACTTCAAATTATTACTCTTTGCTTACTTTCCGCTAATCTGATAGGACAGGTGAAAATACAAGGGACAATTGCTGATCCTACACCGGGTGGTAACCTGATAAGGGTATATGCTAAAAACAATTCATCTTCTGATTTATCGAATGTGTTGTTCGGAAATATAAACCTTACGTTCAGCATTGTTGATCAAGGTGCTTCTAATCCTACAGAGGCGCAAATAACAAAAACCTCATTAATACCAAGTTTAGACCTATTACCTACAAATAGTAGCAACCCTTATATTATTGGCGGCAGGGCTTATTATTCTTACCTGATGAATAATATAAATTCAGTAACAACTACTACCACATGGTTGGCCAATTCAAAAAATAATCCCGTAGCAGAGTTTACTTTTCCGATCAATGCTTATTTTTCATCAATGCGCCTGGATGATGTATCACCAGCAGGTGGCCCTAATGGTCAAATGTATTGGTATGTTCAGGTAAATGGCCCGGGTGATGTTACTGACGAGACAAACTTATTTTATGGATCGGCATCGCAGCCACCAACAAACGTTAGTGGAAGGGCAGGCCCATCCTTTGTGCCTTTACAAACTGCAGCGGTTTTACCGGTTAAGTTTTTAAATTTTACTGCTTCAAAAAGTAATAATACTGCCCTGCTTAACTGGGCTGTAGAAAATGAGGATGCAGGTGTGGCCGGGTATACAATAGAAAGCAGCTTAAATGGTATTGACTTTTTAAAGGTAGCTTCAGTAAACATTGCAGGTAATGGCCGCAGCAGCAACAGTTACTATTATATACAAAATTCACTTTCATCCATAGTTTCCTCAGGTATCATTTATTACCGTATCCTGCAAAATGATAAGTCAGGTACTTTTGTTTACAGCGATATAAAAAAAATACGGCTTGATGGAAAGTCTTTTGCTGCCAGTTTGTTTCCAAATCCGGTTAAGGGAAGGGCAATGTTGTCTTTTGATCTTGTCAGTAACGCACCAATAATTATCACGGTTAATGATATGAGTGGTAAAAAATTGCAAGAGATACAGGTAAACGGTTTAAAAGGGTTAAACACCAAAACAATTGAAATGGGCGAGTATGCGGCAGGAAGTTATGTTTTGCAATTGCAGGCTGGTAACGATGTAAAAACAATCCCGGTCATTAAAAGTAATTAAAATAAAATTTGTACTATAAGCCAACGCCCCGTTTTACAGACGGGGCGTTGTATTTTAAAAAGATAAGAAATGATTAAATACTGAATGCCATATCAATGATTTCAGCTTGTTCTTTTGCATGCACTTTTGAGTAACCGGTTGCGGTGGATGCACTTTGTGTACGGCTGATAATAAAGAAATTAATGTTCTTAAGGTTCATCCTTAAAAAGCTGGCAGCGCCCATATTTAAGGGTTCTTCCTGTACCCAATGCCATATCGCTTTATTATACTTAGCGTATAACTGATCAAGCTGGTTTTGCGGTATAGGGTAAATTTGTTCTAACCGGATAACTGCCACGTCTTTCCTCTTTTCTTTCGCTTGTTTTTCTGCAAGGTCAAAGTAAATTTTGCCACTGCACAGCAATACCTTTTTTACTTCATCGGCACTGTTAATAAAACTATCGTCTATAACTTCTTTAAACCTTCCATTGGTAAACTCCTCGGCCGGGCTATAGCTGCCGGGGTGGCGAAGGTTTGCTTTAGGTGAAAAGTTGATCAGCGGTTTTCTAAATGCCCAGGTAAGTTGCCTGCGCAACACATGGAAAAAGTTGGCGGCTGTTGTGATGTTGGTGATAATGATATTCATTTCAGCACACATTTGTAAAAACCTTTCCATCCTTGCGCTGCTGTGTTCCGGCCCTTGTCCTTCATAGCCGTGTGGCAGCAGCATTACAACGCCATTCATACGCTGCCATTTAGTTTCTGCGGCCACAATAAACTGGTCAATCATGGTTTGTGCGCCATTACAAAAATCGCCAAACTGTGCTTCCCAAATAACAAGTGCATTGGGGTTGGCCATTGAATAGCCATATTCAAAACCAAGTACGGCATACTCACTTAACAGTGAATTATAGATCCTGAAGGGTGACCTGGGTTTCTGTAAAATGGTTTAGCCTGTTATATTCTGAGTTGTTTGTTTCATCGTATAAAACAGAATGGCGGTGGCTGAAAGTACCCCTCTTTACATCCTGGCCGCTCATGCGTACATCTTTGCCATCAACCAGTAAACTTCCATAAGCCATCAGTTCGCCGGTTGCCCAGTCTATCTTTTTTTCATCTTCAAACAACTTGATTTTATCCTGCAACAGTTTTTCAACTTTACGCAAAGGCTTAAAATCGGCTGGCCATTTCATCAGCCCGTCAAACAACAATTTAAAATTTGCCCCAGAAATAGCAGTAGCAGGGGATGCGTCAAAATCTGCGGCAGTAGCCCTGCGTAAACTCTTCCACCATAGTTCTGGTTTTTGAAAAGTATATGGTAAGGGGTTTTGTTTTACTTCGTCCAGCCTTTCCTGTAAATCTGCAAGAAACTGCTTTTCCATATCCCTTGCCAATGCCTGTGCATCTGCTTCGCCGTTCTCCATCAGGTATTGCGTATACACTTCCCTGGGGTTAAGGTGTTTGTCTATCAGGCTGTATAACTGAGGCTGTGTAAATTTCGGTTCGTCGCCTTCATTATGGCCATGTTTACGGTAGCACACCATGTCTATAAAAATATCATTGTTAAACTCCTGCCTGTAATGTGTGGCTATTTGTACGGCTTTAACCACAGCTTCCGGGTCATCGCCATTTACGTGCATTACCGGGGCTTTAACCATTGCTGCAATTGAGGTGCAATAATCAGCACTGCGGGCATCATCAAAATCTGTTGTAAAACCAATTTGGTTATTGATAACAAAATGAATAGTACCGCCGGTATAATAACCTTTAAGGTTGCACATTTGCAATACTTCATAAACAATGCCCTGCCCGGCAACCGATGCATCGCCATGGATAAGAATGGGTAGTATCTTGTCAAAATCGCTATTGTACAGCACATCGGCCTTACTCCTTGCAAAGCCAACAACAACGGGGTCTACAGCTTCCAGGTGGGATGGGTTGGGGCATAATTTTAAGTTAATCGTATTGCCCGAAGCAGTCTTTACTTCACTGCTAAAGCCAAGGTGGTATTTAACATCACCTGTGCCCATGGTAGTATCGGGTGTGGCCGTGCCTTCAAATTCGCTAAAAATTTGTTCGTATGTTTTGCCTAAAATATTGGCCAGTATGTTTAGCCTGCCCCGGTGCGCCATCCCAATCACTACTTCCTGTACATTATTGTTTGAAGCAGTATCAATAATGGCATCCAATGCAGCTATGGTAGTTTCGCCACCTTCCAGTGAAAAACGCTTTTGCCCAATGTATTTTGTGTGAAGGAATTTTTCAAACATCACCCCCTCGTTCAGCTTTTGTAAAATCCTCTTTTTTTGATCAATGGGTACCGGTTGCAACATGGTATTTTCAACTGCATTAATTAGCCAGTCCCTTTTTCTTCTGCTGTTTACTGCACTAAATTCAATACCAATATGGGTGGTGTAACATTTTTGAAGATGGGCCACAATCTTTTTAAGGGAAGTTTTACCAAGCCCCACAAATTTACCGGCTTCAAATTCGGTTGATAAATCCGCATCTGTAAAACCAAAATTTTCTAAGCCCAGGTTAGCGTGCCTGTCTTTTCTTTCCCTGATGGGATTTGTTTTAGCGATAAGGTGCCCCTTTCTCCTGTAGGCCAATATTAATTGGTACACATTTAATTCTTTGTCAAGTTGGGCAACATTAACCGGGGCACCATTTGCAGGTGCTGTAATATTAACACCGTTTGTGGCACCGTTGGAACCTCCGTTGGCATTGCTTACTGCAAAGTCAAAACCTTCAAAAAACTTTCTCAGGTCCTGGTCAATGCTTTCAGGGTTTTTTACATAATCTTTATAAATATTTTCGATGTACCCGGGGTGGGCGTTGGTAATGTATTGGAAGTCGGTCATTGTGTGTAGAAAATTATAATTATCGCAGAAATTGCGTCTGCAAATATCGGTTTTTAATAACAGTTGATCAACGCATTTTGCATTAAAATGTTATAACGAAACGGGTAATCAGGACAAGCTTTTATAGAACCCTGCTTTTAGTTGTTTTGTGTTTAAATAAAAAATTGGGGGATGTGATAAGCTCTTGCGCTTTACGAAGTAATTTTTTATAGGGCAGATGAAAGGATTTAATAAATTTACCCTTTTAAATAGTTTGTTTCCAAAAATTATCCCCTTATCTTTGCAGCCCAAAAATAGATTTAAATGGCAAATCACGCAGCAACCAAAAAAGATGTCCGTCAGAGCACTAAACGCAATGAGCGTAACCGCTATTATGGCAAAACAACCCGTAATGCAATCAGGGATATCAGGACAATTGACAACAAAGCAGGTGCAACAGAAAAAATGCCTGTAGTAGTTGCAATGATCGATAAGCTTGCAAAGCATGGCACCATTCATAAAAACAAAGCATCTAACCTAAAAAGTAAGCTTGCCAGAAAAATTAACGCATTAGCTAAGTAACGCAGTTATTATATTTAAAAAAGCCTGTTGAATATTTCAGCAGGCTTTTTTTTGCACCGGTTTGTAAAACGTTTGCTGGCTTATCTTCATGCTCTTAATTAAATTTTATAAAGAAACAGGTATGAAGCATTTTTTTGCTGTTGTGCTGATAACACATTGTGCAATGACAGTTAATGCACAACAGTGCCGTTTTGAGAAAAGCGGTGGTAAGGAAACCGCCACCTATTTTGAGGCCATCGAATGGTACAAACAAATTGATAAAGCATCAAACAAAGTATTGGTTAAAACCGTGGGGCCAACGGATGCAGGTTATCCTTTACACCTGGTCCTGATGAGCAATGATGAAAGCTTCGATCCAACGCAATGGCACCATCAGCATAAAGTAATTATTCTTATCAACAATGGCATACACCCCGGTGAGCCTGATGGCATTGATGCCAGTATGATGTTGGTTAGGGATATTGCTGACAAAAAAGCCACCCTGCCCAACAATGTGGTGCTTGCTTTTATTCCGGTATATAATATTGGTGGTTGTTTAAACAGGCATTCGTCATCCAGGGTAAACCAAAATGGGCCGGCAGCATACGGTTTCAGGGGCAATGCCCAAAACCTTGACCTTAACCGGGATTTTACAAAATGCGATAGTAGAGAAGCTGTTTCTTTTACCTCTATATTTCATTGGCTTCAACCTGATATTTTTCTGGATAACCACGTAAGCGACGGAGCGGATTATCAGCATACCATGACATTGATAACGACCCAATACGACAAGCTGGGCGGCCATCTTGGAACATGGCTGCAGCAAACTTTTGAGCCACAGTTGTATAGCGCCATGAAAGTGAATGGGTGGGATATGACGCCGTATGTAAACTTTGAAACCACCACTCCTGACAACGGAATGGAAATGTTTTACGACCCTCCAAGGTATTCATCCGGCTATGCCGCCTTATTTGGTACAATTGGTTTTATTGCCGAAACGCATATGTTGAAACCTTATGCAGACAGGGTACGCTCTACGTATGCATTGATGCAGGTAATGATTGCTGCTGCCGGTAAAAATGCAGACAGCCTTCTTACCATAAGAAACAAATGGAAGCAGCAACAACTTACCCAGCCAAATTTTGCATTAGGGTTTACTGTAGACTCCACCCGATATGGCTATACTACATTTAAAGGCTATGAGCAGGGAACAAAAATAAGTGGCGCAACAGGGTTGCCCATAATGTTTTACGACCACACCAAACCTTTTACAAAGCAGGTAAAGTATTACCATTTTTTTAAGCCATCACAAGTTGTTCAAAAGCCGGTTGGCTATATTATCCCGCAGGGTTGGCGGGCGGTTATAGGTTTGCTGCAACTTAATAAAGTGCAAATGAAAGTGTACAGAAGCGATACCACGATTGAGGTAGAAACATACCATATTGCATCGTACAAAAGTTATCCAAAAGCATACGAAAAACACCACAAAAATTATAATGTACAGGTTACTGCTGCAAAGGAAAAGATCCATTTTTTGAAAGGGGATTACTTTATACCGGTTGACCAACCTGCCAACCGATACCTTGTTGAAATGCTGGAACCAACCGGAGACGATAGTTTTTTCGCATGGAATTTTTTTGATGCTATTCTCCAGCAAAAGGAAGGCTATAGTGATTACCGTTGGGATGATGTGGCAGCGGCATACCTTAAAAACAACCAGGCTTTGCAAGATAAACTTGCAGCAAAAAAAATAGCTGATACCAGCTTTGCTTCAAGCGCAACTGCACAATTGGAATTTATCTACAAAAATTCTCCTTACTACGAGCCTGAACACCTGCGCTACCCTGTGTTTCGTTTAGTGCAATAGTATATATTTGTTTTACCTAAAACTAACGGCATGGGCAAAGATGTGTACGCAATACCGATGCGGTACCGCAAGATGGAAAACCTTCATATTGTATTTTGGTTGTTGAAAGATATAAGCTGGTGTATGGTGTGGCGGCCCTTGGGTATTGCAATGATTTTTCCTACCCTTATCATTGCCATTATTATTGCAGTACGCACCCGCCAATACATGAGTGAAGTTTGCCACAACCTGGCAATTGTGGTTTGGATAAGTGCCAACTCCTACTGGATGATCAGTGAATTTTTACAGTTTGATACCCATATTTTGTTCGGCAATTATACTTACAAACACCTTGCAATAATTCCCTTTGTTATGGGTATTTTGATACTGGCTTACTATTATGTATGGTGGCGGCCAAGGCACCCCCTTGCAGAAGAAACGATGTGATATTGAAAACAATTTCTTTTGAAATTTTAAGGCGATTGGACAGTCTTCTTAAATGTAGAACAGCATCAGGCTGTTGATCTTTACCGGTTATTTTGCATAGCTGAGTGTACAATTAAATTTAGTGTCGCCCGTACCAAGCTCCTGCGATGCGGCGTTGCTGATGCGGATAAGCAGGCCATTATTTTGTTTTATATCCGGGATAACATCCAGCACTTTTGCATAAATTGTTTTGCCTGTTTCCACACTGGTAATCTTTATTACCGTGCCCGGGGCAGCAGCGTTATGAAGGCAATAATATTTTCCGTCTTCCCAGCCGCTATTGCTTTTAAATACAGCAGCAGCACCGTTTTCGTTCACCGATGTTTCTTTTTTGGATTGCTTATCGTAGGTGCTTTTAAAATAACCACCATTAAAATTTTTACCTGTTGTTACCGTATTGGCTGGTTGAGCAGGTTCCCCTGTTTTAACGGGAATATCTTTTTTTGGCTCAGGCGTTTTGGTAACAACAGGCTGTGGGGTTTTGTTACTGTTAGGGGCTGTGGCAGCAGGCTGGCTTGTTTCTGTAAGCACATTTTGTTTGGGTTTGGCACCTGTCGCTAATGGGGAAATCGCCTTCTTCACTTTTAAATACCCAACTATTAACGGGGTGCCCGTGGCCACCGCATCGCCTTTAATATTGTTCCACTTTTTTAAGGTTTCCTGCGGCAGTTTATTGTAGTTAAGGGCTATCCTGTAAAGCCCTTCTTTTTCGTGTACGGTATGGTGTAAGGGTACCAATGTTTCATCAGGTGCAGCCTTGCCTGCCTGTACAAAATTTGCACTGGTTAGCGGAATTTTAATGACCTGGCCAAGGCTCAGGCCATTACCCAGTTCCAGCTTGTTAAGTGGCGCAATATCTTTCGGGCTGATGTTGTACATCCTTCCGATACTGTAATAATTTTCTTTGGGTTGTACGGTATGCATGATATAAAAAGCAGGTGAAACACCTTCAATAATCAGTGGGCTATTTTGTGCGACAGATAGTAACGGCCAACAAAAAAACAGAAATAATAATCGCTTCATCTTCTATAATTTTTCAGTTACAAAGATGGGGAAATATGTTGGTTAGTGTACCATCATGCAATGTCAGGCTTATGGTTTAACAATCACAATAAAATTAAAGGGCATCTTATTTATGCAGTATCCGCCACTCTTTTGGATAATAATTATTAATACGGTTTGGTAAAACCTTTACCCATCCAAGTACTGATTGATTATAAGTAACCAATGCCCATCCTTTAACATCAGCATTAATGGAAAGCTCCTGCCGGCGCAGGTATTGACGGGCTTCTTCTATTGTAAGTGCTATGCTGTTTATTGTATCATTTACAATATCGCTTAACGCAAACTCATGGCCGGGCACAAGTTCATTACGGATAAGGGTGCCAATATTAATACCTGCTTTTTTGATGTACAGGCAAGCCTGTATAAAGGCAAGCGCATCTTCCATATGTAAAGGCACAGCCAGTATTTCATCATTTTGCCTGATGAAAAAATATTGCCCTGCATCTTTTAACCAGGATTTTATACAAGCAATTTCTGCCGCAGTAACCCTTTCATATTTGGCTTTTGGTTTTTTTAATTGGATGTGTCCCTCTGCCTTTTCACCCTTTACAAATGCTGCAATAAAAAAGCCTTCGCCTTTTATTTTATCTGGATAAAAACGATAACCAAACGCCTGTTGCCGGGCAGATGTGGTTGCTGTAATTTGCCAACCTGCCTGCACTTGCAATTGCTTTGAGACAAGCCCTGGTATGTTTTCCATCAACCAATCTGCAATGCCCTCATCTTCACTTTCGGAGTACGAACAGGTGGAATAAATCAATACGCCACCTTCTTTCAGCGAAGGCAAAACATCTGTTATAATCTGCTGCTGCCGCATACTGCACATGGCCACATTTTGAATGCTCCATTCTTCCACCGCCGCAGGGTCTTTACGAAAAAGCCCGCTGCCGCTACATGGCGCATCAATAACAATCACATCAAAAAAGTGGGGTAAACGTTCAAAATCTTTGGGCTTGTTATTGGTTACAATAACGTTTGCTGCACCCCACTTAGTAATATTTTCTGTAAGAATAGTTACCCTGCTTTTGATAATTTCATTGCTTACCAACAGGCTTTTGTCATTGATCAAAGATTGCAAAAGGGTCGACTTTCCTCCCGGTGCTGCACACAGGTCCAAAACTTTTAAAGGTTGTGATAAGTCTGTTGTTTGTTGCAAGGCCTGTTGCAAAAACATGCTGCTGGCTTCCTGCACATAATAGCCGCCTGCATGAAAATGAGGGTCAAGTGTAAAAGATGGACGTTGTGAAAGATAGTACCCATCCGTGTTCCAGGGTACTTTGCTTTCAGCAGATAAACAGCCCGGCAATACATCCTTTAAACTTTTTATTTTGGCCCGGTTAAGCCGTATGGAGGTTACCTGCTCACCCGAAACATGAACGGCCTCAAATGATGCTTTGTCAAAGCCCTGCACGCCCTCTAAAGAACCCAATAATGCTGATGGTAAAAAAGAATTCAATTGTTTTACTGCTTGGTGCAGCATCAAAATTAAGTTAAACAACTTACGGGCAAAATGATGATGTAAACAGGGCAATAAGATGGATAAGATGAAACGGTTTTCTACAATAGTACAGCGTAGCTGCATTCGCTAAAACAGGCTATTTTTGCCGCAAAGAATTTTTATAGATGAAAGAAGAATTGGGCCATCTTGCCGCATCATTACAGGGCGATTTATTTCTGGATGACACGATGCGGATTTTGTATGCAACAGATGCTTCGGCCTACAGGGAAATGCCATTGGCTGTTGCCATCCCCAAAAATACAGAAGACATAAAAAAATTAATACAGTTTGCCCATCTTAACAAAACATCGCTGATACCCCGTACAGCAGGCACTTCGCTGGCAGGGCAGGTTGTAGGCAATGGTATTATTGCAGATGTGTCCAAACATTTTACCAATATACTTGAGCTGAATACAGAAGAGCATTGGGTAAAGGTGCAGCCCGGTGTTATAAGGGATGAGCTCAATTTATTTTTAAAGCCCCATGGACTTTTTTTTGGTCCGGAAACATCCACTGCCAACAGGGCAATGATTGGTGGGATGGTGGGCAATAATTCCTGCGGGTCCAACTCCGTGGTGTACCGCAGCACCCGTGAGCACCTGCTGGAAGTAAAGGCTATTTTAAGCGATGGCAGCGAAGCCATTTTTAAAACCATCAGCACAGATGATTTTCATGCAAATTGCGGCATGGAGACGCTGGAAGGAAAAATCTATCAAAACATCCGCACCATTTTAAGCAGCTATGATAACCAGCAGGAAATAAGAAAACAGTTTCCAAAAAAATCTGTGGAGCGGCGCAACACCGGCTATGCTATTGACATGTTGTTAGAAAAAGCGCCCTTTGTGGCTGGTATGCCAGACTTTAATTTTTGTGAATTGATTGCCGGTTCAGAAGGTACCCTTGCTTTTATTACAGAGATAAAATTAAATGTGGTGCCACAACCCCCGACGGAAACAGGGTTGCTTTGTATCCATTTCAATACCATTGATGAAAGCCTGCGGGCAAATTTAATTGCCCTGCAATACAAGCCAAGTGCCAGTGAACTGATTGATCATTATATTTTAGAATGCACCAAAGACAATATCGAACAAAGCAAAAACAGGTTTTTTGTAAAAGGCGATCCCGGTGCCGTTTTGGTTATAGAGTTTGTAAAAAATACAAGGGAAGAAATTACAGCTATCTGCACGCAAGTGGAGGCCGATATGCGTGCTGCCGGATTGGGTTACCACTTTCCATTATTGTTTGGCAACGATACCAAAAAAATATGGACACTCCGCAAAGCCGGTCTGGGCCTGCTTGGCAACCTGCCCGGTGATGCTAAGGCGGTGCCGGTAATTGAGGACACTGCTGTTGATGTTAATGACTTGCCCAACTACATCCGTGACTTTAATGAGATATTAAAAAAGTATGGTTTGCATGCCGTGCATTATGCCCACGCAGGCTCTGGCGAAATACACCTTCGGCCAATTATCAACTTAAAAACAACAGAAGGTAACCAGCTTTTTAAAACCATTGCGCAGGAAATAGCAACCCTTGTAAAAAAATATGATGGCTCCTTAAGCGGCGAACATGGCGATGGCAGGCTAAGGGGTGAATTTATTGAACAGATGATTGGAACAAAGAACTATGCATTGCTGAAACAGATTAAAAACACCTGGGACCCGGCACATATTTTTAACCCTAATAAAATTGTGGATACGCCACCCATGAACACCATGCTGCGGTACACACCGGGGCAGCAAACGCCTTCTTTTAAAACAGTGTTCAGGTACCACAACCAGGATGTGTTGCAACATGCTGAACAATGCAATGGCAGCGGAGATTGCCGTAAAACGCATTTAAGCGGCGGCACCATGTGCCCTTCGTTTATGGCTACCCGTAATGAAAAAGATACCACAAGGGCAAGGGCAAATATCTTGCGGGAATTTTTAACCAACTCTGATAAATTAAACCGCTTTGACCATAAAGAAATTTATGAGGTAATGGATTTGTGCCTTAGTTGCAAGGCATGTAAATCGGAGTGCCCGAGCAATGTGGATGTGGCCAAATTAAAAGCGGAATTTTTGCAGCAATATTATGATGCCAATGGCGTGCCTTTCAGGAGCAGGTTAATTGCCAATTTTACCAGCTCTGCAAAACTTGGCGCTTTAGTGCCGGGCATGTATAATTTGATGATGACAAATAAAACCATCAGCAAAGCCATAAAAAAAAGTGCTGGTTTTGCGGCAGAAAGGTCTATGCCGCTACTGCATAAAAGCACTTTACGAAGCTGGTATAAAAAGCACGGAAATAGAAACGATTCCAAAACAATCAGCAGTAAAAAAGTTTATTTGTTTTGCGATGAGTTCACCAATTATAATGATACGCCCATTGGTATAAAAGCTGTGCTGTTGCTTGAAAAATTGGGCTACCAGGTAACCATCCCAAAACATACAGAGAGCGGCAGGGCCTGGCTTAGCAAAGGTTTGATAAGGAAGGCAAAAGAAATTGCCAACAAAAATATTTCCTTCTTAAAAGATATTGTTTCTAAAGATACCCCACTGATTGGCATAGAACCGAGTGCCATCCTTACTTTTAGGGATGAGTACATTGACCTTGCCGATGACGGACAGTTAGAAGCAGCCAAAGCCTTGGCGAAAAATGTGTTTTTAATAGATGAATTTATAGCGGCTGAAATAAAGAATGGCAATATAAAAGCAAGTCAATTTACACAGGCCAAAAAGCAAATTTTATTGCATGGGCATTGCCAGCAAAAATCATTATCGTCTTTAAGCCACACGGTTGAAATATTATCATTGCCCCAAAATTATTCCGTGCAAACTATCCCAAGTGGCTGTTGCGGCATGGCAGGGTCCTTCGGTTATGAAGTGGAACATTATGACCTCAGCATGCAAATTGGTGGTATGGTTTTATTTCCTGCGGTACTTAAAAAAGGCGATGCTGTTGTGGTTGCTGCGCCAGGTACAAGTTGCCGCCATCAGATAAAAGATGGCACCCATACCATAGCCCTGCACCCGGTAGAAATTTTATATGGTGCACTGGTATAATAATTTCAGGTTAAGGCTAACGTAACATGGGGCAGAATGAAACTTTATCAGTACAATTGCAACCATACTAGTTGGCATACTGGCCTGATGTAAACATGCCTAAAAAATATTTCTTATTCATGTATACCATTAAACCAGCAGCAGCAATTTTTGTAACTATCCTGATTGTTGCCTGTTCATCCAGCAAAAAAATGAGTACACCAGCTTTTTCAACAACTGCCATTACCACGTTCGATAAACAGGGCCACCGGGGTTGCCGTGGGTTGATGCCGGAAAACACAGTACCGGCAATGCTGAAGGCACTAGACCTTGGTGTAACCACATTGGAAATGGATGTCAGCATCAGCCAGGACAATAGGGTGTTTTTATCGCATGAGCCATTTTTTAACCATGAAATTACCACCCGGCCTGATGGAAGTTTTATTGATGTAAAAGATGAGCAACAGTACAACATGTATCACATGCCGTACGACTCCATAAAACAATATGATGTAGGAAAAAAGCCGCACCCAAGGTTTGCACAACAGCAAAAAATAGCTGCCGTAAAACCACTGCTTAGTGATTTGTTTGACAGCGTTCAACAGTATATGAAAATTGCAAAGCGGACATATCCATTTTTTAATATCGAGACCAAATGCATGCCTGCTACAGACAATACTTATCATCCCGGTCCTGCGGAATTTGTTGAGCTTCTTATGAAAGTAATCAAGGATAAAGGGATGGAGAAACAGGTTATTATACAATCTTTTGATTTCAGGAGCCTGCAATATTTGCACCTTCATTATCCTGCTATCGCTACTGCTATGCTCATTGAGGATTACGACAAACGCACCATACAGGAGCAGATAAAAGCACTGGGTTTTACACCAACATGTTATAGTCCGGAACATTCACTGGTAACAAAAGGGCTTATTGATTTTTGCCATGGGCAACACATAAAAATTATCCCTTGGACGGTGAATGATATAAACACAATAACCACTTTAAAAGCATTGGGTGTTGATGGTGTCATCAGCGATTACCCGGATTTATTTAATCAATTGTAATTATTTATGCCGCATGAATTTTCACTGGGGTATGCACAGCAGTTAGATGCAAACGATCCGTTAGGCTACTACCGGGAACAATTTTATGCACCTTATTTTCAGGGGAAGAGGGCAATTTATTTCTTAGGAAATTCTCTCGGCCTGCAACCTAAAACCACCCAGGAAGCCATTATGGAAATTATGGAAGGCTGGGCAAATTTTGGTGTGGAGGGCTTCTTTTTGGGCAACAATCCGTGGCTGAATTATCAGCAAAAAATTACACCGCTGTTAACGGATATCCTCGGCGCCAAACCTGCGGAGTTGGTTACCATGAACCATCTTACCGTTAACCTCCATTTGCTGATGGTATCATTTTACCGCCCAACATCAGCCCGGTATAAAATCATCTGCGAAGCAAAAGCCTTTCCGTCTGATCAATATGCTTTTCAATCCCAGGCAGCTTTTCATAATTACAATCCTGCTGATGCTATTGTAGAAGTGCACCCGAAAGAAGGCACCGAATTAATTACAACCGAAGATATTATTGCGGTAATTGAGGTACATAAAGATAGCGTTGCAACCGTTTTATTTAGCGGGGTAAATTATTATACCGGGCAGGTATTTGACATTGCAGCAATAACTAAAGCTGCCCATAAAGCCGGTGCCACCGCAGGTTTCGACCTGGCACATGCAGCAGGGAACATACCATTGCAGTTGCATAACTGGCAGGTAGATTTTGCCTGCTGGTGCAATTACAAATATTTAAACAGCGGCCCAGGTGCAATTGCAGGTGCTTTTGTGCATGAGCGCCATTTGGCAGATGCCACACTGCCTAAATTACAAGGTTGGTGGGGCAACGATGCGGCCAACCGTTTTAAAATGGCCAGCAATTTTACACCGGCAGCAACCGCCGAGAGCTGGGGCATGAGCACTTCCCCAATGCTGTTACTGGCAGCACACAAAGCATCGCTGGAAATATTTGCCGCAGCGGGTTTTGATAATATCATAAGTAAAAGCAAAGCCTTAAGCAGCTACTTGTTTTTTGTGCTTAACCACATCAATCAGCCGGAAGAAAAATTTAAAATAATCACACCAGCAAACCCAAATGAAAGAGGTTGCCAGGTATCGTTTTCTGTTCACCATAATGCCAGGGCCGTTTTTGATACCTTATTGCCTTTTGGTATTTTTGCAGATTGGAGGGAGCCCGATGTGATACGGGTTGCACCCGTTCCGTTATACAACAGCTTTGAAGAAATATATATTTTTGCAGCAATCTTGCAACAAATTTTAAACGCTGCTTAATGTACAACCCCTCTTATTTTAAAGTGCCCGATAATGAAAAAGTAATTGCTTTTATGCAGCAAAACCCTTTTGCAGCCGTTACGGGTTTTGATGGCCAATACCCGGTTGCAACACACCTTCCATTAAATATTGAAGTTGATGAAAACGGCGTTGTTATGCTATCCGGCCACCTGATGAAAAACACAGATCATCATAAGGCCTTCTTAAAAAATAAAAATGTATTGGTTGTTTTTAATGGCCCACATTGCTATGTAAGTGCTTCCTGGTATGGCAACCCACAAACTGCATCTACCTGGAATTATATGGCTGCACATGCAAAAGGTATCATCACTTTTCTGGATGATGCAGGTACTTATAAGGCCATAAAAAACATAACGGATAAATATGAAGGGGATGCAACAGCAGCAGCCTTTAATACAATGTCCGATGCCTATGTACAGAAGATGTTGCAGGCCATAACAGGGTTTACTATTGAAGTGGCAAGCATGGGCCATGTGTTTAAACTAAGCCAAAATAAAACAGGTGAAGAGCGGCAAAATATTATTAAGCAGCTAAGGCTTACCAAGGATGCACATTCAATTATGGTGGCTGATGCCATGGAAAAATTATAGGTTTTAAACAAAGCAATTGTAATGACAAAACAAGAACTGTACCGGCAAATAAGCCTTAAAAAATCATACCTCTGTGTCGGGCTCGATACTGATTTTGACAAAATACCAAAACACCTTCAGAGCCATCCTGATGCCATTTTTGAATTTAATAAAGCGATCATTGATGCCACTCAAGACCTTTGTGTTGCCTATAAAATCAACACAGCTTTTTATGAAGTGTTGGGTGCAAAAGGGTGGGACATTATGCAACGTACCGCTGCTTACATTCCTAAAGAACACTTTACGATTGCCGATGCAAAACGAGGGGATATTGGCAATACATCTTCGCAATATGCAAAGGCATTTTTTGAAACACTTGCTTTTGATGCGGTAACCGTTGCGCCTTATATGGGCGAAGACAGTGTGCGCCCTTTTTTAGAATTTGATAATAAGTGGGCAATCGTTTTGGGCTTAACCAGCAATAGCGGCAGTAAAGATTTTGAACAGCAGCAAACGGGCAATGGCTTTTTGTATGAAGCTGTTTTAGGCAAAGTAAGTTCATGGGGCAACGAAGACAACCTGATGTTTGTGGTAGGTGCCACCAAGGCTACTGTACTTGCCGATATCCGTAAAATAATCCCACATCATTTTTTGCTGGTGCCAGGCGTTGGCTTCCAGGGCGGCAGCTTGCAGGAGGTAAGCCAGTACGGCCTTACCAAAGATTGCGGGCTTTTGGTAAACGCCAGCCGTGCCATTATTTACGCCAGCGAAAAAGAAGATTTTGCAGAAGAAGCCAGGGCTATAGCACTGCAATATCAAACCGAAATGGCTGGCTATTTATAGGCGTTATTTTTTTCTAATTGCTTAATCCATCTCCTGCAAATAAGCAGGGGTATTATGCCCAATACCCCAAAACTGCAATCAATCAAAATGTGAAAGAGCGGTATCTGCCTTACCGGCCCTGCAATAAATGCAAGGGGGATAATGGCCACACAAGCCAGCATGGCCCATTCTATTACCCAAATATTTTTTACCGGGTTTACTAACGGGCCTATAAACGCTGTAGCAATTACAAGGTGTGCAAACGCCAGCCAATCGTACCCATAAGCAAGCATAGGATATTGTTGATTGGTGGTTGCAATGGCAACATAACATTTTTGCAACCATGGCAAAAATGTTGATGGTATAATGGAGGGATGGTTAAGTAACCATTGCAATTCAGCCTCTACGGGAAAGGCGGTAACACCGCTTAATACCAGTGCAACAATAAAGAACAGGATAAGCCAGCGTATTTTTTTTAATAAAGACATGGGACAAAATTTAAACTGTTGCTGCAAATAGTGCAGGGCAATTCTTTGCTATTCAAAATCTTTGTACAACAGATATTTCTTTCTGATTTTTTTGAAATTGGCCAATGCAGGTTCCCAGCTTTTTCTAATTTCATTTTCTGTTTTGCCCTGCTTAACCTGCTGCTGCAATAAATCGTTACCGGCAAGTCTGTTAATAAAATTATTTTTTAAAAAGAAACTGTCTTTACCAGGAAATAATTTGTAAGCTTCCAGCAGGTATTTCAATTGTATTTTTTTATTTGTTTTTTTAAGCACTTCAGCGGTTGTTCCACTAAGGTTCCAGCCATAACACTGCTGGTAAAAGCACTTACTGCTTTTGGCGCCGGCAGTAGGTTTGGGTGTAAAGGCATACATTGTTTTTGGGTAAGAGGGGTGGCCAAAAAGCTGAAAGGGCTTGTCTGTTCCCCGGCCTTCGCTTAACACGGTACCTTCAAAAAAGCAGGTTGAAGGATACAGGTAAATACCCTGCATATCTTTTAAATTAGGAGATGGTGCAACGGGCAAAACATACTTGCTGTTATGGTCATAGTTGCTGCATTTTATAACCGTCACATGAAAGGGCGTATCGGTTGTTGGCCGTGTGGTAACGTTGTAAGTGTTGATGGTATTGGCCTCCGGCGAAAGCCATTTTTCCCCTGCAAGCATCAGGGCATATTCACCCATCGTCATGCCATACACAATAGGTATTGGCTGCATGCCGATAAAACTTTTAAACTTTTCATCCAGCACCGGGCCATCTACATAAAAACCATTTGGGTTGGGCCTGTCTAAAATCAGCAAAGGTTTATGGTTTTCCAAAGCTGCTTCTAAAAAATATTCAAGGGAAGATATGTAGGTATAAAACCTGACGCCAACATCCTGTATGTCAAACAGCAGTACATCAACGTTTGCAAAATCCCCACCTGTTGGTTTTTTATGCCCGCCATACAAACTTATTACCGGCACCCCCGTTATTTTATCAACTGCATCTTTAACCGTTTCGCCGGCATCGGCACCGCCCCTGAAACCATGTTCAGGCCCAAAAACCTTCACCACTTTAATACCCTTTTTAATCAGGGTATCTACCAGGTTGGTATTATTTACCACACTTGTTGGGTTGGCGAAAACGGCTACAGATTTACCTTTCAGCAGGGGCAGGTACACTTCCATCCGCTCTGCCCCGGCAACAATATGTACGCTTTTTATTGGCTTATTTATTGATTGGGAAAAAGCGTTTAAAAAAGTAAAAAGCAGCAGGGCGGTTAGCAGGTGTTTAATGTTATTCATTTTTCAAAGTTGCCTAAACTTTTTTAATTGGGAGGTGTAGGTTTAAATTAATAAATTGCCGCAAAAAAAGAATTGCCTGTTTTTGGCGTAAATAAAAAGTTAGGAAAACCAAAAGTATTTATCAAAATAAAAAAAATAACAATGGCGCAAGTAAAAGAAGGAGATGTAGTTAAGGTGCATTATACAGGTAAGTTATTGAATGGTGAACAGTTTGATTCTTCCGTAGGCCGGGAGCCCCTGGAGTTTACTGTTGGTGCAGGACAAATGATTAAAGGCTTTGATGCAGCAATGCCCGGTATGGCCGTAGGCGAAAAAAAGACAATCAACATTACACCTGAAGATGGGTATGGTGAAAAATCAGAGGAGGCCATTATTGAGTTTCCAAAAGAAAATGTACCCGGCGATATGAAGCTTGAACCAGGCATGCCATTAACGTTAAGTAACCAGGAAGGGCAGCCCGTACCAGTGGTTGTAGTGGAAGTAAAAGAGGATGTGATTATTTTAGATGCCAATCATTTTCTTGCAGGGCAAGAATTAATTTTTGATATTGAATTGGTGGAAATAGCATAACAAGATGAGCGCATTATCTGGAAAGCAGTTTGTATTTTGCAAGCTGCTTTTTTTATCGGGGCTACCCAAATATTAACGCACAACACAACTTTACAATGATTTACATTAGTCCGGATGCCGTAGCCGAACGCTTTATGCGGTATGTTGCAATTGATACACAAAGTGACCCCGAAAGCTATACACACCCATCAACAGAAAAGCAAAAAGTATTGAGTAAAATATTGTGCAGGGAGTTGCAGGCAATGGGCGTTTCGGATGCGGTTACTGATGAATTTGGATATGTGTATGCAACGATACCCGGCAACAGCGATAAAAAAAACATACCCGTAATTTGTTTTTGTTCGCACATAGATACTGCCCCGGATTGCAGTGGCACCGGCGTTAAGCCTGTTCACCACCGGTATTATGATGGTGCCGATATTGTATTGCCGGACGATACCACACAGGTGCTGAGCATGGCAGCATCGCCTTATTTAAAAGCGCACCTCAACAAGGGTATTATTACCGCAAGTGGGTTAACCCTGCTGGGTGCAGATGATAAAAGTGGTGTGGCCGCCATTATGGAAGCTGCGTTTTATTTTATACAAAACCCTGCCGTGAAGCATGGCGATATAAAAATTTTATTTACACCTGATGAAGAAATTGGGCAGGGTACTGCGAAGGTGGATATGCAAAAGTTAGGGGCCAGTTTCGGGTATACTTTGGATGGTGGCGAAGCAGGCAGTTTGGAAGATGAAACGTTTAGTGCCGATGCTGCAACCATCACCATCAGCGGTGTTATTGTGCACCCGGGCTATGCAAAAGGCAAGCTGGTAAATGCACTAAAAGTTGCAGGTGCCGTGTTGGATGCATTGCCTAAAAATGAATGGGCACCTGAGGCCACTTCCGGTAAAGAAGGTTTTGTGCACCCGGTGGCCGTAAACGGTATTGCAGAAAAGGCTTCCATACAATTTATAGTAAGGGATTTTAATAATGAAAACCTATCAAAGCACCACTGCCGGTTAAAGGATATCGCCACGAAGGTAACCTCCAGTTATGCAGGGGCTGCAATGGAGTATACCGTTACAGAGCAGTATAGAAATATGAAGGCGGTGCTTGACAAACATCCGCAGATAGTTGCCTATGCCAAAGAAGCTATCGAACGGGCAGGGTTATCCGTAAAGATGGAAAGCATCCGTGGTGGTACCGATGGAAGCCGTTTTAGTTATATCGGTATGCCATGCCCCAACATTTTTACAGGCATGCAAAACATACACAGCAAACTTGAATGGGTAGGCACCAGTGATATTGCCAAAGCATCCGAAACGATTGTACACTTAAGTATGATTTGGGAGGAGAAGGGATAGGGGTTGGGGATATTTAAAACTGGTTTAATCAGCCCCGGATTTATTTTAGGAAAAGCAGCAGCGTTTAGATGATTTCTTCTCGGATTCGACAATATTTTTTTTGCATTGATGGCATCTACACAAAGTTTACAGTAAGGCGATTTAAAAATTACTACCTTCCGCAAAAATTAAAACTATGGAATTATTAAAAGATTACTGGTGGCTGATACCCATCTTCCTGATTATTGCGGGAGGGTTGTTTACCATCAACCAGGGAACAATTGGGGTGGTTACCAGGTTAGGCAAATACCACAGTATTAAAAGGCCGGGGCTAAATTTTAAAGTGCCTTTTCTTGATCAGATTTATAAAAGGGTAAGCATTCAGAACCGCTCTGTTGAATTGGAATTTCAGGCGGTAACTGTTGACCAGGCCAATGTATATTTCAAATCAATGCTGCTGTATTCTGTACTCAACATTGATGAGGAAACCATCAAAAATGTAGCGTTTAAATTCATCAGCGAAAAGGACCTTATGCAAGCACTGATACGCACTGTGGAAGGCAGCATCCGTGCATTTGTATCTACCAAAAAACAGGCAGAAGTTTTAAATGTCAGAAGGGATATTGTAGAAAATGTAAAAGAGCAGGTAGACTTACAATTAGAAAGCTGGGGCTATCATTTGCAGGACCTTCAGATTAACGACATCACTTTTGATGAAGCCATTATTACCAGCATGAGCAAGGTGGTGGCCAGTAACAACTTAAAGGCCGCAGCCGAGAACGAAGGCCAGGCTTTGCTGATAACAAAAACCAAGGCTGCAGAAGCAGAAGGCAATGCAATTAAAATTGCAGCCGAGGCAGAAAGGCAGGCAGCTCAATTGCGTGGACAAGGTGTGGCATTATTCCGTGAAGAAGTGGCCAAGGGTATGAGCCAGGCTGCTGAACAAATGAAACAGGCCAACCTTGATACCAATGTAATTTTATTTAGTATGTGGACAGAGGCTATTAAAAATTTTGCCGAGTATGGCAAAGGCAACGTTATCTTTTTAGATGGCAGCAGCGAAGGCATGGAAAAAACCATGCGGCAGATAATGGCCATGCAACAAATGGATGGAAAGAAATGAGGCAACATACATGATGAACACAAGGGCCGGTAACAATCCGGCCCTTGTTGTATAAACTACTTTAACAATTTTTTGTAAGCCAATTCCTGTTTGTTTGCATGTGCAAATTCATGCAACCTTGTGTTGGCATAATTATCGTAAAATAAAAAACAGAAACAATTACATTTGCCCTAAATCATTTAAACATGTTCGATATTCTATTACAGGTAGATAGTACAGCGGCAGCAACACAATTATTATCACAAAAATCAGAAAATGTTTGGGGCGTATTGGCTAAGGGTGGCTTGCTGATGATACCATTATTATCGTTGCTGGTAGTAGCTATTTTCTTTTTTATCGAGCGGTTGATCACCATAAGAAAAGCTGCAAAAATAGAAGACAATTTCATGAGCATTATCCGTGACAATATTGTTTCGGGCAATATTACCGCAGCCCGTAACCTGGCCAAAAATACCAGTAACCCCGTTGCCAAAGTAATTGATAAAGGCATACAAAGAATAGGCAAACCCATTGATGCCATTGAAAAAAGTATGGATAATGTAGGCGTGCTTGAAATGTATAAACTGGAAAAAAACCTTTCTATTATTTCCATCATTGCACGCATTGCGCCGCTGTTTGGTTTCCTGGGTACCATCATTGGTATGCTGGCACTTTTTAAAGGTATTGCTGCCACATCGGAGTATACGCCCAACACCATTGCAGATGGTATTTACATCAAAATGATTACTTCGGCTACTGGTTTAATTATTGGTATACTGGCCTATCTTGGGCATAGTTTTTTACAGGCACAAATCGCCAGGATTGAAAATAAAATAGATGGTGCCAGTGCAGAGTTTGTCGACATACTGCAGGAGCCAACAAGATAAGTTGCAGGTAGAAGTTTTATAAAAACAGTTACCTTTTATTACAGGGAATAACAGGGATTTTTTATCATTAGCATATACAACATGAGTTTAAGAAAAAAATTTAAAGACGAAGGTGCAGAAGTGGATACCGGCCCTTTAAACGATATCCTTTTTATCCTGATGTTTTTCTTTCTTATTATTTCAACACTTGCCAACCCCAATGTGATAAAGCTTAGCAACCCTAAAGCTAAAAGTGATACCAAGGCCAAGCAAAGCGTAATTGTGAGCATAGATAAAAACAGGAATGTACATGTGGGGCAGCAAAAAATAATTTTTGATTCGCTGGAATCATCTTTGCGTACACATATCCACGTTGGTGACAGTATAAAGCCAGCCGTAGTAATCAATGCAGATTCGCTGGTAGCGTGGAAGGACATTGTAAAAATTATGAGTGTTGCAAAAAAATTGGGCGCCACCACTTCAGCATCGGTAAGCAATCAGTAAGCAGCAACAATCATTCGCTGTTTGCCAAAAATATCTTTCTTAATAATGGTATTTGTAAAGATTGGCATAAAAAGGTTTGCAACAGCTTCAGCAAAACTTTCATGTACTTCCATAAATATTTTTCCTTTTTTATGTAGATGGCTTTCTGCGAAGCCAGCAATTTTTTTATAAAAGAGCAGGGGGTTATCATCCGGTACAAATAATGCCTGGTGCGGTTCGTAGGCTGTTACATTCAAATCCATATTTGCTTTTTCGTTCAGGGGAATATAAGGTGGGTTGCTTACAATAATATCAAATCCCCCCAAAGCTTTCCAGCAATTTTCATCCACAAAATCAGATTGCGCAAACTGTATGGTTGCATGCTGGCCTGCCGCATTTTCCATAGCAATTGCCAACGCACTTTCGCTAACATCAATGGCCGTAACATTTATTAAAGGGCTGTTTTTTTTTATGGCAATGGCAATGCAGCCGCTCCCTGTGCCTATGTCAAGCACCGATGCAGATGGGTTGTTGGTATGCACTTCTGCCAAAACCAATTGTACAAGTTCCTCCGTCTCCGGCCTTGGTATCAAAACCTGTTCATTCACTTTTAATTTCATGGAATAAAACCAGGCTTCGCCTAAAACATATTGCATGGGTTTGCCGGTAAGCAAGGCTGCCATTGCCTTTTCAAGTGCAGCAGCTTTAACAGGGGGCAACTGCAAGCCAGCATTTTTTATAAAATCAAATTTGCTGATGCCGGCAATACTTTCAAAAACACGGCTGGTAATCACATCTGCCTCGTGCTGGTTGTACATGGTTTGCAGTTGGTGTAAAAAAAGCTTGTACTGTTCCTTTGCCGTCATGGCGGCAAACTTACTTTATTTTTCTATTCTTACTTTTGCCTCCTGGCAAACGATGAAAAATACATGCAGCGCTGTCTTCAACTGGCAGCAATGGGCGCAGGCAGGGTTGCACCTAACCCAATGGTTGGCGCTGTGCTGGTATATAATGATGTGATTATCGGCGAAGGGTACCATCAACTTTATGGGCAACCACATGCAGAAGTAAACTGCATTAACAGCGTGGCTGAAAAAGATAAAGGCCTCATTAAAAAAAGCACCCTGTATGTTTCATTAGAACCTTGTGCCCATTGGGGCAAAACACCGCCCTGTGCAGATCTTATCATCAGGCACAAAATACCAAAAGTTGTTATTGCCTGCCGGGACAGTTACAAAGAAGTAGACGGCAGGGGAATGCAAAAACTATATCAGGCAGGCGTTAGTGTTGAGCTTGGTGTTTCAGGTAAGGCAGCGGAGGATTTAAACAAACGTTTTTTTACTTTTCATACCAAAAGGCGGCCTTACATTATTTTAAAATGGGCACAAAGCAAAGATGATAAAATTGCCGCTGCTGATTACACTGCCGTAAAAATTACCGGTGCCAATACTAACAGGCTGGTGCATAAATGGCGTAGTGAAGAGGCCGCTATTATGGTGGGCACAACCACGGCAAAAATGGATAACCCTTCTCTTACCAACCGTTTATGGCACGGCAATAACCCGGTACGTTTGGTAGTAGATAAAGCCCTGAAACTATCGCCTGCACTGAATTTGTTTGATCAATCGGTACGCACAATTGTGTTTAATGAGATAGAAGATCGAAATGATAATAATGTTTTACTGTACAAAATACCCGGCGATAAAAATGCTGTTGAAAGCATAATTGAAGCATTGTATACACTCAATATTCAAAGTGTGCTGGTAGAAGGCGGCGCTGCACTTCTACAATCATTTATTGAAATGGGTTTGTGGGATGAAGCAAGGGTAATTACCAATAATGAAATGATAATAGGGGATGGAATAAAAGCACCCATCTTGAAGAATTGCAGGGTTGCACTAACACAAGAAATACTCAGGGATACTTTAGTAACTTACCTGCCATTGTGAAAATAAATGCACCTGCTTTTAAGACTTTACAGCAGCGTAAAAAATAAACCAAAACACTTTGACGAATACCACCGGGCTTTCTTTTTACTATACTATCGAAAAACCTGCCACTGCAGAATTTAAAGACAGGGGCAGCAAATTCATTGCCTTCGCCTACCCGGTTATCGCAGCAGATGATTTCAAAAAAATACTACAGCAGTTAAAAAAGGAACATCCTAAGGCGGTACACCATTGCTTTGCATATCGCATCGGCATGGATGGTAATAACTTTAGGGTAAGCGATGATGGCGAACCATCCGGTAGTGCAGGCCGCCCAATATTAGGGCAAATAGACAGTAAGCAAATAACCAACGCCGCAGTTATAGTGGTAAGGTATTTTGGCGGCACATTGCTGGGTGTACCCGGTTTAATAAATGCCTATAAAACCGCCGCAGCACTGGCTTTGCAGGTAGTGCCCATCATTCAAAAACCTGTTGAGGAATTATACGACCTGCATTTTAACTACAACCAGGTAAATGAAATTATGATGATCATTAAGCAATACAACTGCTCTATAATATCGCAGGACATGCAATTGTTTTGCCACCTTAAAATAGGGATTGCAAAAGCCCGTATGGATGAAGTGCTGTACTGCCTTAAAGGGTTACAACATCTCGAAATAAGAAAAGCGGTGTAAAATTTGAGGCTGTGTTTACTAGGGACCATCAACTATAGATATGAATGTAGAAATGCTGCGGGAATATGTTTTACAAAAACCAGATGTAAACGAAGGCTTTCCTTTTGGCGAACAAACAATTGTATTTAAAGTAAATACTAAAATATTTTTACTGGTACCATTAGATGCAGATGGCTTGCGCTTTAATGCAAAATGCGATCCTGACAAGGCTATTGAATGGAGGGAAAATTATCCTGCCGTTGTGTTGCCGGGCTACCACATGAACAAGAAACACTGGAACACCGTTATTGCTGATGGCACCCTAACCAACAAAGAAATTTTTGAAATTGTGGATGATTCGTATAACCTGGTGGGCAAAAAAGCACTTGCTAAAAAAGTGGTTAAAAAGGGTTAGGTTATTGCGGTTGTGATTATAAAAATTTTACAATAAAAAAGCACAAAATGGCTTGCCATCCTGTGCTTTTTTGTGCGGCAAAGGAGATTCGAACTCCCATGCCCTTGCGGGCGTTACCACCTCAAGGTAGTGCGTCTACCAATTTCGCCATCGCCGCAACTGGCTTGCAAATTAATATAAAAAACCGAGGCATAAAACTTTGTTGCAAATTTATCAGCGGTCATGCACAAGCAACACCAACCCCTCATCAGCCATTGTAAAAGAGGCGCTGTATTGTCCAGAATGCTGCTATTAAAGCGATTGCTGTTGAAAGCGGGTACACTACTCTTTTGCGGTACCAGGTATATTTTCGCAGCGGAATAATAACTGCTGCAAATATGGCTACGATGATAGCTACCTGCCCAGCTTCAACACCGAGATTGAATGATAATATGGAGGTAAAAAATTTATCTGCCGGCAGGCCAATTTCATTGAGCGAACTTGCGAAGCCCATACCATGTACCAATCCAAATAAAAACACGACGGCAATACGCCAGGGCTTTAATTCGGTGACCAGTAAATTTTCAAGTGCTACAAAAACAATAGAGAGTGCTATAATCGGCTCTACCACTGCACCGGGTGCAACGATAATATTTTTCATACTAAGTGCCAGTGTAATGGAATGGGCCACAGTAAATGCTGTTGCCTGCCAAAATATTGTCTTGATGTTGGTGCTCAGCAAACATAAACTGATGACAAACAAAATATGATCGGTACCAGTAGGCAGTATGTGCTGAAAGCCAAGGCTGAAATAAAACCACACCACTTTATCAACAGGTGCATCCTGCAATGCATAGTTAATGGTATGGGCAAACACCATGTTTATGGGCAGCAAAAAAGCCAGCATAACTGCTGCTTTTTTAAAGCTTGACTGGTGGTTTATCTGCATAAAACTGACAACAAAAATTAAATGGCTTTCAAGGCTGCCTCACCGCCAAGCCTTAACTGAACTGGTATAAAAGCATTGTTTTTAAAAGCTTCATCTATATATTCTTTTGCTTTTGCCTTATCGCCTGCTTTATCAAATATAAGCCCCGCCCTGCAAAGCAACACCGGGTTTTTGCTATTTGTTTTCAACGCTTCCTTCATGTAGGGTACGGCCTTATTGTACTCGCCTTTTTGAAAGTATACCCACGCCAGGGTTTCGTTTACATCAATGTTTTTTGGGCGGCGGTTGTATTCTGCCTGGGCATGTGTTAACGCTTTATCATAATCGTGCACCTTTAAATAAGCATAGGCAAGTTCCCTGTCTGCATAATGCCCGATGGACTCATCGGCTGTTGCACTAACCGCATTTTTATTCATTTCATCAATAACGGTTTTGTAGGTGGCGGCAGCTTTTTCCTTTTGCCCATTCAGTTCATAAAGGTCGCCCAGCTCTTCTTTAAAAGAATAATCGCCCACCAGTGCGGCTGCCTGTGTAAAATAGTTAATGGCAGTATCATATTGTTTTTTGGAAGACGCAATGCGGCCGAGGCCTGCTAATGCGTACGCATAATTTTTTCTATAATCGAGGGAAATTAAGTAGTTCATTTCTGCACTTTTTGCATCGCCGTTGTTTTCATAAAGATGGCCTAACTGCACCCTTGCCCACTCAGTGGATTCATCGCCGGGTGCGCCAGCATCCACAGCAAGTTTCATGGCTTCGATTGCACCAGGGTAATCGCCATAAATTTCACGCAGGTAACTTGCCCTTGCGTAAGAGCGTAAGTCTGGCCGTATGGCCATCATCTGCTGGGCATTGGCAACGGCAGAATCATAGTTGCCCATTTCCACATTGCCATCGGCCATAAGCCCGTATACAAAAGCATTGTAGGGGTTAATATTTTGTGCCAGTGTTGCGGTGGTTAGCCCATCGGCAAAATGGTGTTGGGATAAATACAGTAAAGATTTTAAGGTAAGCGCTTCAAAATTTTTTGGGTCGGCATTTAAAATATTGCTGATGTACTTCATGGCAGCTTTATCGTAATAAGCATAGTTGCCCGTAACCCTTGCCTCCATAATAAATAAATTGGCAAGTGCTATCTGGGGTTTGGCATCGCTTGTATTTTTGGCAATGGCGGCGGTAAGTTTAGCGGCGTTGGCCTTGGTAACCTGCCACTCGGGCAATGCGGCGAGGGTGCCGGTGCGGTCCAGTAAAGTGTATTGTTTATTTTGCCTTGCACCGTCTTCTTTCTTAAATTTTATTACTACAAAACCTGCTGCTGTTATAAAAAAAAGTATAAGTAAAATGTATAGTTTATTATTTTTCATGATTGCTGTTTTAACTGCTGTGCTGTTGTTGTAACCCTGGCTTCAGGTGCACAAGGCTGGTAAGGTACAAGGGTGTGACACAACGGTGTACCACATGGGCCTAATGCCCGGTAAAATATTTTTTAAAAGAAAACCAGGCCCGCAGGTTGCAGCGGGCCTGGTTTTGCTGCTTTCATTTATTGTAAGTAATTATCCTTTTACGATCCGGAGGTTTTGTTTGGCCACGCCATTTTTGCTTACCTGGATAAAGTAAACACCTTTTACCAATCCTGCACCGCTCATATTTTCTGAGTAGTTGCCGGCAGCAAGGTTTTTGTTTACCAGTGTTTTTACCAGTGTTCCATCTTCGCTGTAAATGCTGATGCTAACCCTTGCAGGTGCATCCAGGTGGTACCTGATAACATTGCTGGTTACAAATGGATTTGGTGTAACAGATGCAAAAACTTCGGGTGCTGCCATTGCCATGGTTACATTGCTGCGTCCGTTGGCCTGCAAAGTTTGCTCCCTGTTGGTGCCGGGTGTAATGCCACAGTTGCAGATATGATCGCCTGCCCATGGTGTTTGCACGTAAGGGAAGCTTGTTTTTAACGTGGTATCGTTTGCATTGATACCGGTGTTGTAAGACAATACATTTACCAGTTGTTGTGTTACCGGGCTAGGCGATGTGCCTGGTATGTAATCATCATAAAACAAACCGGTTGCTGCAAGTACAACACCGCCTACTGCCTGCAGTTCAATTTTGGTAACATCATCTTCCAGGCGGCGGCCGTTAGGGAAACCATCCATATTTGGGATATTTTGGAGGTTGATGTTTGCATAGGTTGGATCTGTTAAACCCAATACTGCAGCCTGTACAAGGCCCATGGAACTGAAATCTTTACTGTCCCTTGGCGTAACCGGCACAGCCATGTTCAGGCGGAGCATATCACCACCATTGGGCAAAAAGTTATTGATGAATGGTTTACCTGTCGCAAGTGGGTTACCATTTTTACCGGTAGCCAGTTGGTAAGGCCGCATGTTAGGTACACCTGTGTGAAAGATAGGCCAAAGGTCTACCGAACGTGGTGAGTTGGCAGCAGGTAACAACAAACCGCCGAAAGCATTTTCAGCCAACGCCGTTCCGTTTAAAACCGGATCGCCTTTTAAACCAAATGCACCATTCTGATCATTACCAAAACCGTAGCCACCTAATGATTTACGCTGTATCCTTAATGGCTTAAGCGAAGGTATTGCACCACCAAAGAAGGTATCGTCCATATACAAAGCCAGCTCTGGCCTGTAGAAGAATTTACCAAAAATGGCAATTTTAGATAAGTCCTGGTATGGGGTAAGGGAGTTCCACAAATCTTTGTAACCGATAGGTATAATAGCTTCGTTGGTTAACGGCATGCCTAACCTTGAAACCTGCACCCATGGCCCTGCGTGGTATTCTTTTTTAAACTTGCTTTCAGATGAAGGCATAGTCATATCATCACCTTCTTCGTTGCTGCTGAAATAGGGCATTTTGCCATTGTTTAAAATAGTGATTTGCTTGCGGCTTGCACTTGCCCAAACACCAATTACATAATTAGGATCTAAAATGCTGGTGCACTGGCTTACTGCCTTATGGTCTTTTTGAAGGGTGGAAATATCTACCTGTATGGCAATGCTGGAAACGTTAAGGCATTTCAAAGCATCTTTATACTGGCCGGATTGACGTGGGGCATTGCCCAGGTCGAAGATACCGCCAAGGTCAACAAAGAAGGGATCATCAGCAGTACCGCAAAAAACTTTTTCGCCTGTTTTTGCAGTAGTGATGGCACCTTTCATTAACGTGTTGTAATCAGGGGCATTTAAACCAACGGGTGAGCTTATAGACCTTGCACCAATATTTGGCGGCGGCACCACACCATTTTTTACAACAGCCTGAAAAGACTTACCACCATCAATACTCCTTTCCATAAGGTAAGTGGTTTTTAAATTTTGTTTGCCCAGGCGGATGTTGAAAAATGTAGTAGGATCTTCATTTGTTTTTTTAAAAGTGAACCGGTAAATGATATCATCACCGGCAGTTGCGATGTTGTTGTCGATGTGGATTTCGTAACGGATGTTTTCTCCAAAGGAATAATAATTTGGCCCGCCATCCGGCAATTGGCCGGGTACGTAGTTGGCAATAATGGTAACCTTGTTAGGGTCATCGGGGCTGCGGAACGCATATACGTCGGTGTTATCGGCCAGGGGGTCGTTGGCAATCATGGGTGCCTCCCTGTGTGATGACGCAAATGCCGGCGCAGTAACCTGGATGCACATAACAAGCAATAGGAATGCAGCGGAAATCTTTTGTTTCATAAATTTTTTTTGAATGATGATGATAAATGCAAAGAAGTTTACAAATGAATAAATGAAGGCAGGGCATCAGGGGGTACAAAATAATAAGGCTTATAAAAAGGGAACATGTCGAAATGTGCCCTAACAGTTAAATTGGTATTTGGAAGGAAAAGGAACGCAACCATTACATAACAACATGAGTTACGAAAAGAATATGTGCCCGGTTTTAACTTTTCATTTGTATTTTTTTATGGGCATGTGGTGCCTTACGTATGAGGGCTTTTTTAAATTTTTCAGGTGGCAAAACCTGTGATTGTTATAAATTTTTTGTTTGCAGACCGGTGTTGGGCAAACCGGCTTAAAAGGTTTATTTTGTACAAAAGACAACAATGCCGAATAATATAAAATGCCCCAAATGTGGAAACGTTTTTGATGTGGAAAATGTACTGGCCGCCGACCTTGAACAGAAATACCAGCAGGAATATCAGACCAGGTTAAACCAATCACTTACCCGGGTAGAAGAAGAGAAAAAAAAGTTTGCCGCTGAACTGCTTCAATTTGAAGAAAAGAAGAAAAAAGAGAATGAAATTTTTGCACAAAAACTACAGCAGGAAAAATTAAAACTGGAAACAGAATTACAGGAGCAACTTAGAAAAAGCATTGCTGCTGATTTTGAAAATAAACTGCGGGTACTGCAAAACAACAATACCGAAAACGAAGAAAAATTAAAGGAAAGCCGCAAAAAAGAACTGGAGTTTTTACAAAAAGAACAACAGCTTAAAAACAAAGAAGCAGAACTGGACATACTGCTGCAAAAAAAATTGCAGGTCGAAAGGACAATGCTAACCGAACAGATACGCCAGCAGGAACACGAAAAAAACCTGTTGAAAGAATCGGGCTACCAGCTAAAAATGAAAGAGCTGGAAATGCAGTTGGACGACCAGAAAAAATTGGCAGATGAGATGAAGCGAAAGGCCGAACAAAGCAGCATGCAGCGGCAGGGCGAGGTGCAGGAATTATTGCTGGAGGCAATTTTAAAAGAAAACTTTCCGTTTGATTTGATTGAAGAAGTGGGCAAGGGCGTTGAAGGTGCAGACTGCATGCAGGTTGTACGCAACAACAGCGGGGCAGCATGCGGTAAAATTATCTATGAAAGCAAGCGCACAAAAACCTGGAGCAATAGCTGGATAGACAAACTGAAAGCAGATATGCGTAGCCGTGGGGCAGATGTGGCGATATTGGTTACCCAGGCTTTTCCCAAGGATATGGAGCGTTTTGGCGAAAGGGATGGCATTTATATTTGCA
Organism: Ferruginibacter sp.; assembly: GCA_965249755.1. Taxonomy (GTDB): domain Bacteria; phylum Bacteroidota; class Bacteroidia; order Chitinophagales; family Chitinophagaceae; genus Ferruginibacter. The sequence goes on along the minus strand of CBDFMT010000004.1, from coordinate 2,481,576 downwards.
ATTTTACCGAGGTAAACAGTGTGGCGCATTTACTAAGAAAAGGAATATTAAAAGTACACGACGTATCGAAAAATGAGGAAAATAAAGGCGACAAAATGCAGTTGCTGTACAATTATTTAACAGGTAATGAGTTTAAGGGACAGGTGGAAGCCATCGTAGAAGGTTTTATGGCCATGAAGCAGAGTATTATGAAAGAAAAGATACAGATGGAAAAAATGTGGAAAGAGCGGGAGAAACAATTAGAAAAAGTTTTAATCAGCACCAGCGGTATGTATGGTTCGGTAAAAGGTATTGCAGGTGCTTCAGTACAAAATATTCCTTTGCTGGATGGAGGTGATGATGAAGTTGATTTAATCAGTCCGTAAATAAAGTATGCCAAAGGATAGCTTATTAATTAATTATTGTTACAGTTTACAGGATACACAGCAGGGCAAACCCCTGCACAATGCCGTGGCGGTATATTATAATAACCTGCACCAGGGCAAACACCTTCCGCTTACACAACATGGCCATTATATTTTAAGTGAATTCAGCCTTGGCAATGATGCATACATTCTTTTTTTAGTGGTGCTTACCGGGCTGGTATTTGGCAAAAAAATAAAAGAAAAATCAAAGTTCTCCAGTTGGCTCAAGGGCGATAATACCAACGATATCAGCGAAGCCGGTACGGGTGGCCCATTGGTGTATTATGGCAAAGACCTCAACTTTTCAGAACTGGTTTACCGGCAAATTTTATCCCGCCATTTTCCATTTTACCAAGGCTTAAACGATGCCAATAAAAATGTTTTCATCACCCGGCTTAAAAAATTTATTTCTCAAAAAGTTTTTATAATCCACGATACTTCGGGCTATCGGGAAATGCCGGTGCTCATCAGTGCAACTGCCATCCAGCTCACCTTTGGTTTGCAAAAATACCTGTTGCCCAACTTTGAATACATCCACATTTTTCCGGAAGAATTTGTAGGTGTTTATCCGGTGCTAAGGGTGCTGGAGGGCAATGTATCTGGCAACACCATCAACCTTTCTTGGAAGCATTTTTTAGCAGGTTTTAAAACAACTAATAACGGGCAAAATGTTGGCTTGCATGAAATGGCCCATGCCTACTACTACCAGTTTTTTGAAACGGGGCAGCAGGTGGATAATAATTTTGTAAATGCCTTCCCGGCTTTTAATAATTACGGCAACAAGGTTTTTGTGCAGGAACGCAAAGCAGGTTACAACCTTTATTCTGATTATGCCTTTAAAAACTTTCAGGAATTTTGGGCAGAAAGTGTAGAGATATTTTTTGAAAAGCCGCAGGAGATGAAAGCCCAATATCCTGAACTTTACGCCACACTCTGCGAAATATTAAACCAGCAACCTGCTGAAAGTTTGGTCTTTAAAAATTAGCCTTTTCACCGCTCCGTTTATTTACCGGGTTACTTTAATATATTTGGGTAAACCGCAAACTTATGGGGTTAAGCAATATATCTGCCCGGCAAAAGCCTGCCAGCATTACAACCGAAGTACTTGCCGGTGTATCTTCTTTTCTTGCCACAGCATATATTATTGTAGTTAACCCTTCTGTATTAAGCCAGGCTGGTATGCCTTTTCCGGCAGTGCTTACGGCAACCGTGCTGGTTTCTTTTTTCAGCAGTTTGATGATGGGCCTTTATGCAAAAAACCCCATACTGGTTGCGCCGGGTATGGGGCTTAATGCCTTCTTTACCTTTACTGCGGTATTAACTTTAAAGGTAAGCTGGCAGGTAGCATTGGGTGCGGTGTTTTGGTCGGGCATTATTTTTTTGCTGCTCTCTTTTTTTAACATCCGCACATATATCATTAAGGCCATCCCTAAAACTTTACGTTACGCCATTGCTGCTGGCATCGGTTTGTTCATTACTTTAATCGGGTTTGTAAATGCCAAATTTATCGTGGCCAACCCTGCTACTATTTTGGGGGCAGGCCATTTAACTGCACCGGTTATCACCTTTCTTGCAGGCCTTTGCATAACGGCCATCTTAACTATAAAAAAAGTTAGAGGGGGCATACTTGCAGGTATAATTATTACCAGTTTGCTGGCCTGGCCGATCGGGCGCTGGTATGGCGGTGTTTTGCCTGTAATTAGTTTTAACGGGTTTATAGCAGCACCGGATTTTAGTTTGTTTTTACAACTGGATTTTATACACTCGTTACGATGGGCCATGGCGCCTGTTGTATTTGCGTTTGTTTTTACAGATATGTTTGACAGCCTTTCAACATTTGTGGGGCTTTCGGAAGCGGCGGGGCTAACGGATGATAACGGAGAGCCACGAAATATAAAACGATCGCTGATTGTTGATGCATTTGCCACTACCATTGCCGGCTTAATGGGCAGCAGCCCCGGAACAGCTTACATCGAATCTGCCGTAGGCATTGAACAGGGCGGCCGCACGGGTATTACAGCAGTAACAGGTGCCATTTGTTTTTTACCGTTTTTGTTTTTATCACCATTGATAAGCGCTGTGCCTGCCATAGCCACTGCACCGGCACTCGTGTTGGTTGGTGTGTTTATGATGAAGCCGGTGGTTAAAATAAACTGGCTGCAAATGGACGAAGCCATTCCTGCATTTATTGCGATGGTGCTGATACCGTTTACCTACTCCATTACCCAGGGAATAATCTGGGGCTTTTTAAGCTGGACGGTTTTACAAGTTGCTGCAGGCAAAGCAAAAAATATTAGCCCCGCACTTTGGATAATTGACCTTTTTGCCATTGCCGCTTTAATCATTTAATTTTTTTTATGAAGAAGAATGTATGCCTGTTTTGTATTGCTATATGCCTCATGATGTCGTCAAATGCACAATCTTATATTGGATTATTAGGGGCTTTTCCGCCGGAGCTGGTTGTGCTAAAACAAAAAATGGACAATAAAAACGATACGGTTATCCGGCAGGTATTATTTACAACAGGTACGCTTTATGGTAAAAAGGTAGTGCTGGCACAAACGGGTGTGGGCAAGGTTAATGCAGCAATAGCCACGGCCTTAATGCTGGAACATTTTTCACCTTCGGTAATTATATTTTCAGGCATTGCCGGCGGCATTGATACCACAATGGCAGCAGGGGATATAGTGATAGGCACTCAGGCCATCTATCATGATTATGGCATAATAACCGATTCTGGAATGGTATACAGCGCAACCCGTAACCCGGTTACCATGGGGCAAAACCCTTTTGGATTTAGTTGCGATAGCGCCCTCGTTAACCTGGCTTTAAAAATAGCAAAAAATATTGTTTTGGAAGATGTAGGCCGCAATGGCAGCAGCTTTCATCCTGTTATCAAACCAGGCATTATTGTAACAGGGGATGTTTTTGTATCTTCTGAAAAACTAACCACCATGCTGCGGCAAAAACTTCATGCGGCCGCTACGGAAATGGAAGGTGCAGCCGTTGCACAAACCTGCTGGCAACAGCATGTACCTTTTTTAATTATCAGGAGCCTTAGCGATAAGGCCAATGACAAAGCAAAAAATGATATGGCACACTTCCTTGAAATTGCCTCCCGTAATGCCGCATTGCTTGTTGCCGAAATTGTAAAAAGTTTATAGGCAAACAATAATAAAAGCTGTGCAAAGATTGACATTTTTATAAAATGGTCACTGTTCTGAAAACAAAAAATCCATCAGTATACCCGATGGATTTTTTTGCTTCAAAGCCTTTTTTATTTCCATACTGCCCACTTACCGGATGCAGCCCAGTTGTCATTTCCAACAGCACCCCTGTACGCTACTTTTTGAAAAAATCCTGTAAAATCTTCTCCATCAAAATTAGCACCCGTCATTGCCATTGCATTGGCTGCAAGGCCAAAATCCGGGGCGGCACCGCCATACATTGTTTTCAATTGCAGATCTGCAGAATTAATAAACAGTGTATTGTTATTGATTGTATTTAATGCAAATTTTTGAAGTATGGAATCGCCTATAACACGGTAATCCTGGTCCCAGCTAAAGGTGCGGCCAACACTATCGCTTTGCACTAAATTATATTTAAATGAAGATTCAACGCCAGCCAGCAACACCGGCCTCGTACGGTTACATACCATTAATGCGCCTTGTGGATATTCGGCAATTACAGAATTTTGCACTACAAACCTTGTGCCCTTGCGGATGTAAACACCCTGGTTAAGATTGGTTTTATTTGGATCATTTCCCTGCGGTCCAATGATGGTCATGTTGGAAACCACCGGACGGGTGTAAGGCATATTACTGGTAGGCACCTCATCATTGTAACTTTCAAAACCGTTTGCCCTTACTGCATGGGCAGAGGTATGTGATGTACGGTAACCGATTACAAACTGCAATTTTCCGGTGTAGCCTAAATCAAAATCAAAGTCATCATCTCCATTATTAAATGCAATAAGGTGCGTTGCATTTACGGTGCCACCCACAAATTGAAAACCGTCATCGTTGGAGTGTGCAACCATAATATTATCCACTACTGTGCTGCTTCCCACACTCTCCATTACAAAGCCGCTAACCCTGTCTACCTGCCATTCATCTTCCCCGTCAGGGTTAATGCCACCGCAATACTCCAACCTTAAATATTTAATTGATCCTGAGTTATCATTACTTACCGTACCACCATATTTAGTGTCGTCAGATACCGGTAAACCTAAGGCGTTGCCTGTGCCGGTATTCGTCGGGGCTTTGCCCAGCAACACCACTGCACCCCAATCTCCCGGGGCTTGTACCGCTGCCGCAGATGTAAAAACTACAGGTTGGGCCGATGTTCCGTTTACTATTAATTTAGCCCCTTGTGTTACAATAAGGCTGGATTTACTCTCCCTCAAATCCGACTTAGCAAAAGCGATGGTTGTACCTGCCGGCACGGTAAGCGTAGCATTGTTTTTTACATACAATTGTCCGTTTACAATATACCGGGTCGCAGCATCCAATGTAACGTCACTGGTTATTGTGTTGGATAGTGTATCGGTTTTTACAACGGCAGGAATTGCCACGTCATTATTTTTATTACAAGCTGTAAAAGCGATAGCCACAACCGGAATAATCCAAGGATTAATTTTCATAATTATAATTTTGAAGGTGTTTATTAATCATCCAGCCGGTGAAGGCAATTACCTTACCAAACTAATAACAAACCGGTTTTTATATTATCTTCAATCAGTCTGGATTCAATCCGGCAAACATTTTTTTCGGATCTTTTTTGTAGGATACTTTTTTAATATGGCAACATTTTCAATTATAATATTGTAACAAGGATGGCATTATTTTAGAAACGGTTAAGTACTTAATTGCGGCGGCACCGCCTTCAACATTACATGCTTATGAAGAAATTTTTACTTGTTGGCTTAGGCTTGTTTGCCTTTAAAAGAATCCAGGCCCAAACTGCGGATACAATTGCTACCAAAGATATTGAGGCCGTTGTGGTATCTGCTTCCCGGTTGCCCGAGCCAATTCTTAAATCACCGGTAAGTGTGCAAAAAATTACCAGTAACCAAATCTTACTTTCCCCTTCTCCATCTTTTTTTGATGCCCTTGAAAATGTGCAGGGTATTCAGATGATAACGCCCAGCATGGGTTTTAGGGTTTTAAATGCCCGTGGTTTTGCCAATACTACCAATGTGCGTTTTGCCCAATTGGTTGATGGTATGGATGTTCAGTCCCCCCATATTGGTGGCCCCATCGGCACTGCCTTAGGCCCTGCCGACCTGGATGTTGCCAGTATAGAAATATTGCCAGGCACTGCATCGGCATTATATGGCATGAACACAGTTAACGGCCTGGCCAACATTATCAGTAAAAACCCTTTTGAAACACCTGGCATTACCCTATCCCAAAAAACGGCAATCACCCATGTAAACGATCCTGAAAGCCCGGCTAAAATGTATACCGAAACAAGTATGCGGTGGGCAGGAACTGCGTCTTCAAAATGGGCCTTTAAAGTAAATGGCACTTTTACAAAGGGTACCGATTGGATTGCAAACGACCAGACAGAATTGAACCCCAACGCCAACAGCAGCCTTAACCTTCTTGGTAAAAATAACCCGGCACAAGATCCTGTAAACAGTTATGGCAATGAATCATCTGACCGCAAAACAATTGTACTTAATGGTAAAAATGTGGTTGTTGGCCGTACCGGGTATAACGAAAAAGATGTGGTGGATTACGGGTTGCAAACCCTTAAGGCCGATGGTGGCGTTTATTATAAAGTTGCACCCGGCGCCACTGTAAGTTACCTGTACCATGTGGCCGTTGTAAATAATGTTTACCAGCGTGCAAACCGTTTTCGTCTGCAGGACTATTTATTACAACAGCAGGGCATTCAATTTAAGTCCGGCCCTATTGATGCTAAATTGTACATCAACAGTGAGAATACCGGCAACTCTTACAACCTTCGTTCAATGGCCGAAAACATTGATAGAAGTTTTAAGCCTGATAATGTTTGGTATGCCGATTATACCAAAGCCTATAGCCAATCGGTGCAGGCTGGCAACCCAATTGCTGCTGCCTTAATGCAGGCAAGGGCTGCCGCAGATATGGGCAGGCTTGTGCCCGGCACACCGGTGTTTAATGAGCGCCTTAAAAAATTGCAGGATATTAATAACTGGGATAGCGGTGCGGCACTAAGGGTAACCGCATCTTTTATACAGGCCGATGTGCAAATAAGCCTAACCGAAAGTTACCTTGCCCCTCTTAAAAAAAATACAGGTATTGAATTGCTTGCAGGCTTCGACAGCCGAAAATATATTATTGGCGCTGATGGAAATTATTTTATAAACCCTGTGGTTTCAAAAAGGTATAGCAATATACGCTATACAAAAACGGGTGGCTTTTTATCAGCCGCTAAAAGTTTTTTACAGGGAAAACTAAAAGCATCCGCTGTGTTACGGGCAGACAAAAATGATTATTTTTCTTTGCGGTTTAACCCCCGTTTAAGTTTGGTATATAGCCCTGTTGACGGGCATAATTTTCGTGCCTCTTTCCAAAGCGGTTACCGCTTTCCTGCTATATTTGAGGCATACTCCAACGTTAACAGCGGGGGCGTAAAAAGGGTGGGGGGCTTGCCAGTAATGTCTAACGGCATTTTTGAAAATGCATGGCTGCAAAGTTCTATTACTGCGTTTCAGGGGGCGGTGGTAAACGATATCAACCGCAACGGCCTTTCTAAAAATGAGGCCATTATAAAAAATAAAAGCCTGCTTAAAAAAAATCCATACACTTACTTAAAGCCCGAACATGTACAATCTTTTGAGGGAGGTTATAAAGGATTGTTTGCAGAAAAAAGGTTGTTGCTGGATGTGGATATGTACTTCAACAAGTACAATAATTTTATTGCCCAGGCGAATATGAATGTTCCCAAAACCTTTGTGGCAGATTCTATCCCCTTTGCATTGTATGACAAAAGCAATCAAAGCCAATACCGCATGTGGACCAACTCACAATCGGTAATTTATAATTATGGTTTTAGTGCAGGCATGGTTTGGCAATGTAACAATGGTATTGTTGCATCTGCCAATACAACATTCTCCAAATTAAAAAATACCAAAAATGAAGACGGACTGGAAGACGGTTTTAATACCCCGCAATGGATTGTAAACATAGCCCTCTCCAAAAAGCAAATCATCAGGCAGGTGGGTGCAGGCCTTGTGTATAAATGGCAATCCGCTTACCTGTGGCAGTCATTTTTAGCAGTGGGCAATGTGGCAGCCTATGGCACTTTGGATGCACAAATAACATGGTCGGTTAAGAAGCTGCACTCCAGCATAAAACTCGGCGCATCCAATGTTTTAAACCATTATTATTATTCTTTTTTAGGCGGCCCTGCAATAGGCGGCATGTATTACACTACTGTGGTTTATGGGTTAAGGTAGGGGTTGAGGAGGGGCTATACAAACTATTAGAAATTTTGTTATCGATTCTCCGTTTTAATTCTATGCGGAAAAAATAGTTGATTGTAATTTTTTGCGCTTTAACGCCTTAAAACAAAAAAGAGGCTACCCGTCTGGACAACCTCTTTCAAAAAAAGTACCCCTTTTTTACCAGCTACCGCTTGATCCGCCGCCGCCGAAACTTCCGCCGCCAAACCCGCCAAAACCGCCGCCACCAGAACCTCCGCCGCCGCCTCCAAAGCCACCGAAACCTCCCCTGCTACCGCTGCCAAGCATATTGCCAATGATGAAAGGCATGGCGCCACGACGGCTCATAAACGAGCCACCCCCACCACCGCCACCAGAGCTTAATGCCAGCACAACAACAATTATAATGATGAACAAAATTAATTTGCCCATACCACCTGCACCTTTGCCCCGCTGGTTGTAATTGGCCGGTGCTTTAAACTCTCCTTTGGTTGCTTCTATGATGGCATCAGTCCCTTGGTTTATACCGGCATAATAATCGTTGCCCTTAAAATCAGGCACAATTATATTATCTATAATTTGCTGGCAAACGAGGTCGGGCAAAACTTTTTCAAGTCCATACGCCGGTGATATATTGAGCTTTCTGTCTTCTACAGATATCAGCAGGATTACACCGTTATTGCTTTTTTTGTTGCCTACGCCCCAGCTTCTTCCCAGGTCGAGTGCCACATCGGCAACATCCCTTCCATCCAGCTTCGGTACAATTACCACGGTTACCTGGTTGGTGGTGGTATCATCAAACTGGTACAGTTTTGTTTCAAGTGCCTGCCGCTGATCAGCCGTTAAAATGTTGGCAAAATCATTTACAAGTTTTGGTGGGTTAGGGGGCGTTTTTATAACCTGATCTAAAGAAAAATTTTGAGGTTGCTGTGCAAAAGCAATAACCGCAACAAGCACAAATAGCAATATAGATGTAATCTTTTTCATGCCCGTTATCAAGTGGAAATTTTTCTTTTAAAGTTGATGTTGTTTATTGCATAATGATGCCTGGCAATTACTTGCCAAATACAATATCATCGGGCAATTCATTTTTATCTGTAGCGGCATTGTAAGGAAATTTCTCTTTAAGCACCTGCCCGATATTAGTTACGCACTGCTCAATACCATTGCTGATATTTTCTTTAGAAAACTGGGCAATCATATTTTTAACTTCATTGTCCCAATAGGCTGCACCCACTTTTTCATAAATGCCTTCATCGCCAAAAAGGGCAAGTTCTTTATCTTTTATGGCAATGTACAGCAGTACGGCATTTCGGTCATCCGTTTCCTGCATCTTTAATTTAAAAAAGATTTCAGCGGCCCTGTCTATTACATTTACCATCGGGTTGTGGCTTTCCACATACACCCTTACCTCTCCGCTTGTTGCCTTTTCTGCATTGCGTATAGCCTGTACAATCTGTTCATTGTCATTTACAGAAAAAAATTGCTGCGGCTTTTTTAAAAAAGAAAATATACCCACGGATAATGTTTAAAATTTAATTTCAACTGCCCTGTCGGCACCTGCATCGGACTGAAACCCTTCCTTTGGTTTAAAGCCCAAAATGTTAGCGGCAATATTTGTTGGAAACCCCCTCGCCGAACTATTATAACCTGCAATGGCCTCATTAAAATCTTTACGGGCAACTTTAATACGGCGTTCTGTTCCCTCCAGTTGGGTTTGTAACCCCCTGAAAGCCTCAGCCCCTTTAAGTTCCGGGTATTTTTCAACAGTAATTAGCAACTTGTTTGTTGCGGCCGCCAATCCGTTTTGTGCTGCGGTTTGCTGGTTAACTGCATCGGCGGTAAGTGTATTGCCGGCAACGTTTACCTGCATTGCTTTCGCCCTTGCTTCCGTTAATTGCTGCAGGGTAGTTTGCTCAAAATCGGTTTGGCCTTTTACCACATTTACTATGTTGGGTATAAGGTCTGTACGGCGCTGGTAAGCACTCTGCACTTCGTTCCATTGCAATTTTACCAGCTCTTCTTTTTTAACCAAACTATTATATGCAGTTATAAAAAAGATGGCAATAACCAGGGCAATGCCAATACCTAAATAACCAAGCCACCGCTTATTGTTCATAATTGGGTAGATTAGAATTTAACTTCCGGGGCTTTTTCTGCACCTGCGTCTGCCTTAAACCCTTCTTTTTGTTTAAAGCCAAACAAGCCGCCTAAAATGTTCATAGGGAAAGAACGCACCTTGGTATTGTACGTGTTGATCTCATCATTAAATACCTTACGGGAGTTTTTAATGCCATTCTCAATACCTTCTAACTGGCCTTGTAGTTTGGTAAAATTTTCTGTAGCCCTTAAAGTGGGGTATGCTTCCACAGTGGCCAAAAGCCTGCTGAGTGAGCCGCTTAACTGGCCTTGGGCAGCCTGAAATTCAGCAATTTTTTCCGGGGTAAGATTATCAGCATTAATATTTACGCTGGTTGCTTTTGCCCGGGCATTTACTACATCGGTTAATGTTTTTTGCTCGAAATTGGCAGCACCTTTTACGGTGTTTACTAAATTACCAACAAGGTCGGCCCTGTTTTGATATTCAGTTTGTACATTGTTCCAGGCTTTCTTTACAGACTCATCTTGCTTTACAAGACCATTGTATCCGTTACATCCTAAAAAACCAACGATTACTACGATGGCCAATATGATTAATAATGCAGGACTTTTCATGTTGTGAGGTTTTGTTGTTAAGGGATAAATATAATATTAATTGTGGTTTAATTTAAAGTGCAATCGGTAAAGCATGTTTCAGCTTAGACGAATGGCGATGGAATATGTTTCAAAACCATAAGCTTTATGCTTCGTGTGTTACTCTTTTATTGCGGCTATGCCTGGCAAAACCTTGCCTTCAAAATATTCCAGCATGGCGCCACCGCCTGTACTAACATAGCTTACTTTATCAGCAAGTTTAAACTGGTTAACTGCAGCAACGCTATCGCCGCCACCTACCAGGCTAAAGGCACCTTTTGATGTAGCATCAGCTACTGCAAGCGCTATGGCTTTTGTTCCTTCCTGAAATTTTTCCATTTCAAAAACACCCATCGGGCCATTCCATAAAATGGTTTTTGATTTACCAATTATTTCGCTGAAAATACCCACGGCTTTTGGACCAATATCCAAACCCATCCAGCCATCAGGGATTTGATCGCTTGGGGAAACTTTAGTATTTGCATCTGCTGCAAATTTATCCGCCAGCACAGAATCTTCTGGTAAGTGGATACTTACATTTTTTTGTCTGGCCTTCTCTAAAATTTCCATGGCCGTTTTCTGCCGGTCATCTTCGCAAAGCGAATTGCCAATTTTGCCACCCCTTGCTTTTAAAAAGGTATATGCCATGCCACCACCAATAATGATATCAGTCGCCCTTTCAAGCAGGTTTTCAATAATCAATATTTTGTCTGAAACCTTTGCCCCGCCTATAATTGCCACGAATGGCCTTTCAGACTGGTGCAATACTTTTTCTGCGCTTGCCACTTCACTTTCCATCAGCAGGCCAAACATTTTTTTATCTGCCGGAAAAAATTGTGCAATCACTGCAGTAGAGGCATGTGCCCTGTGGGCGGTACCAAATGCATCGTTTACATATACATCGCCCAGGGTGCTTAATTTTTCTGCAAAAGCTTTATCGCCTTTTTCTTCTTCTTTGTAAAAACGAAGGTTTTCCAGTAACAAAACTTCACCACCTTTCAGCATGCCTGCTGTAATGTGTGCCTGCCCGCCAATGCAATCATCTGCAAAAAAAACCTTAGTGGTATTGCCACCTTCTGTGTTTAATAATTCGTGCAGGTGGTTCAATAAATGTTTAAGGGAATACTTTTCTGAAGGGCCATCTTTTGGCCTTCCAAAATGGCTCATTAAAACAGCACTGCCGCCATCGGCCAGTATTTTTTTAACGGTTGGTATGGTTGCGGCCATACGGGTATCATCTGTAATATTATATTCATCATCCAGCGGCACATTAAAATCTACCCTTACCAAAGCCTTTTGGCCTGAAAAATTATGATCGGAAAATTTGCTCATGGTGTTTGCTTAATTTAATAAGATGATATGATTGACTTTACAAAAACACGAATAATTAAAAGATAAAAAAGAGCTTAAAAACCATAGCCCCCTATTTGCATAAGAGGCTATAGCTAAAATGTATAAAACCTTTTTTATTATTTAATTAAACTGGCGAAATGCGAAACGGTACGCACCAATTGCGATACATAGCTCATTTCATTATCGTACCAGCTAACGGTTTTAACCAATTGCTTGTCGCCTATTTTTTGCACTTTAGTTTGGGTTGAATCAAACAAAGAGCCAAATGTAATCCCAATAACATCGCTGCTCACAATTTCATCCACATTGTAACCAAAACTTTCGTTGCTGGCTTCTTTCATGGCTGCGTTAACTTCTTCTGCAGTAACATCTTTTTCCAATATAGAATACAATTCGGTTACAGAACCTGTAATTACCGGCACCCTTTGGGCACCACCATCAAGCTTGCCCTTCAATTCCGGCAGCACCAAACCAATTGCTTTTGCAGCACCTGTACTGTTAGGTACTATGTTGGCTGCTGCAGCACGTGCCCTGCGTAAGTCACCTTTAGGGTGTGGTGCATCCAATGTATTTTGATCGTTGGTGTAAGCATGGATGGTACTCATTAAACCGGTGATGATACCAAACTTATCATTCATCACTTTTGCCATTGGCGCAAGGCAATTGGTTGTACAGCTTGCACAACTGATGATGGTTTCTGTGCCATCTAAAATAGCGTGGTTAACATTGTACACAATTGTTTTAAGATCGCCGGTTGCGGGTGCAGAAATCACCACTTTTTTTGCGCCTGCGGTAATGTGTGCTTCTGCTTTTGCCTTATCTGTAAAAAAGCCGGTGCTTTCAATAACCACATCCACACTATGGCTTCCCCATGGAATTTGTGCAGGGTCTTTTTGTGCATATATCTTTACTTCGTGGCCATTAACTATAATTGAATTTTCTGTAGAGGTAACTTCCTGGTCGAAACGGCCCTGCGCACTATCATACTTTAATAAATGTGCCAGCACTGCGGGGCTTGTTAAATCATTAATAGCAACAACATCTATTCCCTGCATGTTATAAATTTGACGAAACACCAAACGGCCGATACGTCCAAAACCGTTGATGGCAACTTTAACTGTACTCATAATTATGGTGATTTTTATTGATTTTTTAGAAACGTTGCAAAGGTAAGAATGATTACCCTAAAAATAATCCCGAATTTTAATACAAATGTTGAAAGCTTTTCAAATAGACAGCTATCATATTTGCTGGTTGCAGCCATCAAATGTTTTTACCATTGTGAGGTAAAAACCAAATATTTAACCAACATTTGCAACAAACAGCACTCCCTGAATACCACAAATACAAAGGGCTTTTTACAATTGAAAATTAATTGTAAAAAGCCCTTTATAAAATGCCCCGGCAAATGTTTACACAAAATTAATTTGCAGTAAACAGCTTTTCATCAACCGGTACGTTTACCTGAATTTTTGTAAAATTCATTTCACCCTGCATGCTGGTACCGGTAAAAGGAAAGATATATCCGCCTTCTGTTGGTTTATAATTAGAGTAACCGTTGGTTACCTCCATATCCTGGCCATTAACATTTTGGTTAGATACAGACTTCACAATATAATATGTAGCGGCATCTATAAAGTAAGTTATAACCTTGCCCGATTTTAAAGTAGCCTTAATTTTAAAAGCTGGTTTGGCATCCACATCTTCTTTGCCCAGTAATTCTAATTGGGTACCTTTTTCTTTATAGTTAAATAAAGTTCCCTGCAGGTCTAAGCCCGATGCTGCTGACTTTACCTGTTCATCTTTCATAGCTTCCGGAGCAGTTTGCCCCATAAAAGGCATAAAAGCCCAGCCTCCGGTTGGGGTAATTATCTGATAGCCGTTCATGCCCATAACGGCAATATCAAAACGCTGGCCCACCATGTGCGATTTTGTAATAACAAGGTCAACATCCGTGCCCTGTGTGTTCATCGTTGCTTCCATACGCACTGTTTTTAAAGATGCTAATTTATCTTTTCCTCCCATGGCTTCTACATGTTTGTTCACAACTTCATCAACTGTTTGTGCTTTGATAGATTGTACACTTATTAAGGCTGCAATAGCCATCACACCCATTTTAAACTGTTTCATAATTGTCGATTATTTTTTTGTTTAGTTTTTAAATTGTTGTTGCATGCTTGTTTTTTTAAACCATAAATATCGGTGTTTGTTGACTGGCCATTTATGGATTTGCAATTTTAACGGCGGAAAGATATATTAAATTTATAAAGCCAATAGCATTAATGATAAATGGAAACAGGCTGGCAGCAGGCGGTTGTTTTTCCATACAAATGAAATTGGCCGATATGCTTATTTTTATTGTAAAAAGAAAAGTTATGCAGTTTTCTATTAAGGGCAACGTGGTTGATATTTTTAATAAAGACATTTTTTATGGCGAAGTGGTTGTTGAAGACGGGCGCATAAAAGAAGTAAAACATATAGCCCTTAAAAAGGAAGGGGAAAACTTTATACTGCCGGGTTTTATCGACAGCCATGTGCACATAGAAAGTTCCATGCTTGTACCATCAGAATTTGCCCGGCTTGCGGTAGTGCATGGCACGGTGGCCACTATCAGCGATCCTCACGAAATTGCCAATGTGTGCGGTATAAAAGGGGTGGAGTTTATGATTGCCAATGGTAAAACCGTACCGTTTAAATTTTATTTTGGTGCACCAAGTTGCGTGCCTGCCACCCTGTTTGAAACAGCTGGTGCCACGCTGGATGCCGCAGCCACAGCACTTCTGTTGCAAAAAGAAGATGTTAAATACCTTAGCGAAATGATGAACTTTCCCGGTGTCTTAAATGGCGATACGGAGGTGCATGAAAAAATTGCTGCGGCAAAAAAATATGGCAAACCTGTTGACGGGCATGCACCCGGGCTTAGGGGAGAAGATGCCAAAAAATATATTGCTGCCGGCATAAGTACCGACCATGAATGTTTTACCGCAGCAGAAGCCGTGGAGAAATTAAGTTACGGAATGAAGATTTTAATCCGGGAAGGAAGTGCTGCTAAAAATTTTGATGCACTCGCCGGGCTGATAAATGATCATGCCGATAACATGATGTTTTGCAGTGATGACAAACATCCCGATAGCCTGGCCGAAGGGCATATCAACCTGCTTTGCAAAAGGGCCATAGCCATAGGCACCAATGTATTTAAAGTTTTACAAGTGGCTTGCGTTAATCCTGTTTTACATTACAGCATGCAATCGGGTTTGGTAAGAGAAGGCGATGCCGCAGACTTTATAACAGTGAAAGACCTTACCCATTTTGAAACCTTGCAAACCTACATCGATGGGGTGTTAGTAGCGGCGGGTGGCAAATCATTTATTGATGCGCCAACACCTGAAATAATCAATCAATTTAACTGCACAAAAAAAGTACCTGAAGATTTTTTTATAGCGGATGATGGCAGTACAAAAATACAAGTTATAGAAGCACTCGAAGGACAGCTTATAACCAATAAATTGAGTGTTGCACCGAAAGTAGAAGACTGTAAAATAGTTAGTGATATCAGCAGGGATATTTTAAAAATTGTAGTAGTTAACCGTTATAAAGATGCCCCGGTTGCTAAAGCTTTTATAAAAAATTTTGGGTTAAAGAACGGGGCCATAGCCTCTACTGTGGCGCATGACAGCCATAATATAATAGCGGTTGGTACAGATGATGAAAGTATTTGCAAAGCTGTAAATGCAGTGATTGAAGCGCAAGGTGGCATTAGTGCTGTAAGCGGCGCCAATGCTAGAGAAGAATTGATATTGCCGCTTCCGGTGGCGGGTTTAATGAGCAATGAAAACGGTTATAAAGTTGCTGCCGCATACACCCGGATTGATAAAATGGCTAAAGAAAAATTAGGGTCTGTATTGGCTGCGCCATTTATGACTTTATCGTTTATGGCCTTGTTGGTGATACCACATTTAAAGCTTAGCAACCTTGGCCTTTTTGATGGCGACTCTTTTTCATTTACCGGCAATGCTGCTACTGCTTAACCTTTGCCCCCATCACTTTTATAACCACACTGTCTGATGCCTTTGGGGCAAAATATTTTGTTTTAAAATCAACAGATTTGCCGGGGGCAATATTTTCATACACCACCTGATTGTCCTTTTCCAGCAAAGTGCCTGTTTTGCTATAGAAAGAAAGTTCCAATTGTACATCTTTGTACATACAGACTTTCGCAGTGTTATTAATCATGGCTTTTATTACCGTTTGCCCAAGCAGGTTGTGTTTATCATGGCTGTTTACTGTGATAAAAGCCGCAGGGTTTTTCTTTTCTTTTTCCAACAGCATTTCAGTTGCCTTTTTATAATTTTCTTTTTCGTCTGCTTCTTTCTTCGCCTTTGAATTGCAGGATAGCAAAAAAATTACTGCTGCAAAAACAACTGTCTTTTTCATTTTTATTTTTTACAAGTAAGATAATTTAGATTATATTTTTTGCTCCTAAAGACTGTATTCTTAATTAATCTCTGTTTACTTTTTTTTTCTTAATAAAAAAAGTAACAAAAAAAATCAAGGTTGCGAATAAACGGCTGATGTTGAAAATTTCCAGCACTTTTTATTTGATGCCACAACCAGTTGGGTTTGCAAACAAAATACTTTAATTCAAAAGATAAATTTTGCTGAATGTCCTGTTAAAAACTTTATCGAAAATCACAAACGTCTTGAAGTAAATTTTTGTTATCCTTGAGTTCCCAGCCATAAAGCCCCGCCAATGCTGCTTTGTGTGGCACCGGTTACTGTGGCCAACACATTAATTTCTTCTCTCCACCTTAGTACCCCTATCAGCCCCATAATTATTGCTTCTTTATATTTAACCAGGTCATCTGCCGGTACAACTATTTCAACAGCAAATTCTTCAATCGCTGAGGAAAGCCTTTCTACCAAAAATGTATTAAAAGCCCCGCCGCCTGTAATCAGCATTTTTTTATTGGGAATACTTACTTCATTTTGTTCAATGGCCATTTTAATTTGCCCAACGATATGTTCGGTATAAGTACATAAAGCATCTTCAACAGATAGCTGTCCTGCTTCAAGTAAGGGATAAATTGTTGCCGTGCCAAAATCGTTGGCGAGGGATTTTGGCGCAGGCAGTTTATAAAAGGACAGGGCATTTAAAGTGTCCAGCATCGTGCTGTCTGCCTTCCCGGAACGGGCCAGTTTACCACCTTCATCGTACAACAGATTGCGTTTTGCTGCCAGCATATTTAAAACCCGGTTTGCCGCACAAACATCAAAAGCCTTAAACTGCCCATCCTGATTAAAAGAAATATTGGCAATACCGCCCAGGTTTAGAAAATAGGTAAACCCGTTAAATAATAATTTTTCACCAATGGGAACAACCGGTGCACCTTGTCCGCCAAAAGCCACATCAAGGCTGCGTAGATTGCTTACCACAGGCAGTTTGGTAACAGCGGCAATTGCAGCACCATCTCCAAGCTGGGCTGTCATTTTCGTTGCCGGAGAGTGAAAAGCAGTATGCCCGTGAGAAGCTATCAGGTTAACCTGATGGTGCAGGTTGTGTGTGTCAATAAAGGCATTGATCATTTTGCCGGTATAATGCCCATAATCAATATCTAACTGCAAATACTCTTTTGCGGTAAGGTGTGTGGCATTTTCCAATCGCTTTATCCACTGATCATTATAGGCAAAACATGTTGCAGCAATTATTTCATAACCCCATTTTCCGCCTGTTTCTGTAAACGCCGTAAAACCAATATCCAGCCCATCAAGAGAGCTGCCACTCATTACCCCTATTGCCTTGTAAATCATTTTTTTTGAAATTTTAATTCCTACTTTTACAAGGTAGGTTACGGGTGCAATTTCAAATATCATTTCAAAGTTTCAAAAATTATATTCATGGTTATTAATCTCAGCGATAAGCATTCATTGGTAAGTAATTGGGTGGGCGAACTGCGGGATATTGAAATACAAACCGACAGGATGCGCTTTCGCCGCAACCTTGAAAGGATAGGGGAAGTGGCCGCTTATGAGATCAGTAAAACACTTGCCTGGGAAGAAAAAGAGATTACCACACCACTGGGTATTGCCAACTGCAAAGTGCTGCAATCGCAACCTGTTTTGGCCACCATTTTACGGGCAGGTTTGGGCATGCACAATGGCCTGCTCAATTATTTTGATAAAGGGGAAAATGCATTTATAAGCGCCTACCGCAAACACAATACAGACGGCACTTTTGAGATAAGTTTAGAATATATGAGCTGCCCCGAAGTGGAAGGCAAAGTGGTGATTATAAGTGACCCGATGATAGCAACCGGGGCATCACTTGTAAAAGCCATACAATACCTGAAAGGTGAAGGCGTTATAAAGGAAATGCATATTGTTTGTGCCATTGCATGTACGGTAGGCATTGAGTATGCACTGAGGGAATTTCCCAAAGCAACAATCTGGTGTGGGGATATTGATGATGAAATAACTGCAAAGGGTTACATAGTACCGGGCCTGGGCGATGCCGGGGATTTGGCATTTGGGCAAAAGATGCAGATGTAGCATTCCGAGAAATATTCGTGATCAAAGGACAGAAAGCTGCTTAAAGTTTATATGGGGGATTGCAGCATTTTACTGCAATTCGGTATCTTTAAAAACTGAACGATTATCTAAATGAGAAAATTACTTTTAATTGCCTGTACACTACTTTTAACTGTTGTTGCTAAAGCGCAAGACCCGCATTTCTCACAATTTTTTGCTTCTCCGTTAACGTTAAATCCTGCCTTTACCGGCAAGTTTGACGGGCAGTTCAGGTTAGCGGCCAACCACCGTGACCAATGGCCTTCTATACCCAAAGCTTATGTAACTACAAGTGCTTCTATCGACTTTTCTATTTTAAAAAATAAAGTACCACAGGGCGATGTTTTCGGTATAGGGTTTTCTGGCCTTAGCGACCAAAGTGCCGATGCTGCGTTGAAATTAAATTATGGTTCTATGTCACTTAGCTACCATAAAGCGTTGGACGAAGATGGTTTTAATACCATTGGTGCAGGGTTTCAGGCAACGTACAGCAGCGCTGTGCTGGATATTACCAAACTAACTTTTGAAGACCAGCTTACCCAAAACGGTTTTACCGGTACCACCGCCGAGAACCTGAACAACGGAAGCAACCAAAATTATTTTGACATGAATGCCGGTATGTTATACTCCGGATCAACCAATGGCATCAATAACTATTACGCTGGTGTTTCGGTATATCATATCAACAGCCCAAGCCTGAGTTTTATTGATAAGATATGGAACCTTTCGCCCCGCTTTACTGCACATGGCGGTGGTTCTTTTCCGGTAGGCAATAACCTTTCTTTATCAGCTTCTGCCATTTTTCAGGTACAAAATAAAGCTACCGAAACCGTGTTGGGCGGTGCATTATCAGCCAATGTAAATGATGATGCAGATAACCCAACAAGTGTATATCTCGGCTCCTGGATCAGGTTTGGCGATGCCATTATTCCATACATCGGGCTGGAGGTTAACGGTCTTCGCATCGGGGCAAGTTATGATATTAATACCAGCAGCCTTAAGGCTGCCACTGCAAGCAGGGGTGGGTCTGAGTTTTCATTGATCTACATTAAAAAAACACCGTCTGGTGTAAAGGGTGTGCCTTGTCCTAAGTTTTAATTATCCGGTTTTCCACTTACGTACTTATTGCCTTTAATGTAAAAACGGTAAGGCAGCAATGCATCTTCTGCCGCATAATTTACGCCAATCCTTTTGCTAATGCCAACATCATCGGTGCCTGGTACAAAACCATCTGTTGCGATGTAAATCGTTTCACCTGATAAAAGAATACCAGAATGATTTTTTGAAATACCCAACGCCTTGCCCACATTGCCCGGGCCTTTGGTTAAGGTGGCACCGGGCATAAGTTTGCCTGTTCGTGCAAGCATATGTTCTATTCCCTCCAGGGGCTCCACCGCCCTTATCAATACCGCATCCGGACTATTTTCATCATTGGTAACCACATTAAACATTTGATGGATGCCGTAACAGATGTACACATAAGCCGTACCTGCCTGCGCATACATATGGGTGTTACGTGCCGTACGCCGGCCTCCATAAGCGTGGGATGCTTTGTCGTGTATGCCAGCATACGCTTCTGTCTCCACAATGCGGCCGCATGTTGTTGCACCTGCTATTGTGGTGCATATGATCTTGCCTAACAACTCCCTGGCAATTGTTACAACATTCGGCCGCTGGTAAAAATCAGTGGTTAATTTCTTCAACTTATCTGTACTTTTAAATGCAATTTAATTAACCTTACAAACAGATCAGGTGCAGTTATATGCCCGCTTTTAATATGCTGACAATATTTTAAGCAAAGGCCCCGGTTAATTAATTTGATCGTATGCACACCAACCCCGCAATTCAATATTTATGAACACGAACAATTGCCCATGCTGAAAGATATCATCATTGCCATACAATCCTATATGGATGCACACCGGTTTATTGTAAAGCACCGGCTTTGGAAATGGATCTTTATCCCCGGCATATTATATGCGCTTCTTTTTTGTGTGGGCATCTACTTTTTTTGGGTTAGCAGCGGCCATGCCATCGATACTTTATTATCTGCCAGCGGCATACAAAAATGGATGGACAGTATTGGTGGCACCTGGCTAAAATTTTTATTTATTTTCGGGCAAATCATACTGCAGCTTGTGATGCTGCTGTTTTATTTTTCTCTATTTAAATACCTTTTCCTCATCATCGGGTCGCCATTGTTTGCGTACTTAAGTGAAAAGACGGAAGCCATTATGGATGAACGGGATTTTCCCTTCAACTTTTCTCAACTGCTTAAAGATGTGGTAAGGGGAATAAAGCTTGCGCTCCGCAACACCCTGTGGCAAACAGTGTACACGGTATCTATTTTAATTTTATCTTTTATACCCATTGCAGGATGGTTTACGCCATTAATTGCCCTTATTGTTGAATGCTATTACCTTGGCTTTGCCATGCTTGATTACAGTTGTGAAAGGAACAAATTATCTACATCGCAAAGCATTGAATTTATTGGCAAACACAAAGGCCTTGCCATTGGAAACGGTATTGTGTTTTACCTGATGCATGTGGTAATTATTGTTGGATGGATACTTGCACCAAGCTACGCAGTGGTTGCGGCCACCATAAGTTTTTATAAAACCAAGCCCGATAAATTATGATGCCGGTAGTATACTTAGTGCCTTCGGTTTTAGATGAGGCAGCAACCGAAACAATACCCCTGTACATTGTAAATGCCGTAAAAGATTGCCAGGTAATTTTTGCAGAGAACGAACGTACGGCACGCCGCTTTTTAAAAAGCATTTGCAGGCACCTTATCATTGATAACTACGAATGGTTTACCATACACAAAGCAGAGGAAGACCAGAAAAACACATTTATACAAAAAATTAAAGAAGGTAAAAACATCGCTATTATTAGTGAGGCAGGCTGCCCCGGCATTGCAGACCCGGGACAAATTTTAATTGAGGCCGCACAAAAAATGAATGCTATCGTTAAACCATTGGTAGGCCCAAGTTCTATTTTGCTGGCGCTGATGGCAAGCGGCCTTAATGGCCAGCAGTTTGAGTTTACCGGCTACCTGCCCATTGATAACCTTGAAAGGGTTAAGGCGATTAAAGATCTGGAAATAACCTCTCAAAAAAAACGGAGCACCATCATTTTTATTGAAACCCCTTACCGCAATAACCAGATGATAGAAACCCTTTTAAAAACATGTAAACCATCTACCAGGTTATGTATTGCGGCGGCCTTAACCGGCCCGGAAGAATTTATACAAACAAAAACCGTGGAAGAGTGGAAAAAAGAAAAAACCGGCTTTCATAAAAAGCCGGTCATATTTTTATTAGGTGCGTTTTAATTTATTGATCGATGGTAACTTCGTATACCATATACTCTGTATCGCCCCGCCATGGCAGCGTTCCGTTCTTTTGATGGTACCGTACCCTTACCCTTTTTCCTTCTAAGTTTTCCAGCACATGTGCCACACTATCATTATCAACTGAAAATGGAAACTCCTTTGAGGTAAGTGAAATATTATTGTCGGTAGTAGAAAGACTGATTAAAAGGTATCCTTCCCAGGTTTTAAAAATATTTCCCTTGTGGGATATTTTTTGCATCTTTCCACCCTGTAAACCATCACTGTAAGTGTAATAATATTTCCACCAAAAACCAATGCCCAGCAACAGGATAATGATAAAAACAAACCAGCGTAAAAATCTTCCGAATGCGCCTGGTTTTTTGGGTTGTAATGCTACTGGTTTAATTGTCCTGTTATCGTCCATAATTTTTTTGTTTGGTTATAATCCGTATTTATCAACAAGATAGATTAATGCCGTAATATTTACGGCCCCTAGCAGCAATTCCCTTTTACTTACATTTTCAAAAACATCGGTGCTGGCATGGTGTATATCAAAATACCGCTGGCTGTCAGGTGCCAGTTCTGCCAAGGCTGTGCCAAGTTCGCCAAGCCCTTCAATATCTGCACCACTGCCGCCTGCAAAAAAATCGTACACGCCATAATTGTAAAATAAATTTTTCCACTGCAGTATCTTTTTAAAGCTTGCATCGTTCATGGCAAGGCTAAAGCCACGTGGGGTAAAACCGCCGTTGTCACTTTCAAAAGCAAACAGATGGTTTTCTTTATTTTTTCTGGCAAGCTCCAAATATTTGTCGCCGCCACGTCCGCCATTTTCTTCATTCATAAACATTACTGCCCTAAACGTGTGTTTGGGTTGCATGCCTGATGCTTTTAATGCCCTTAAAACTTCAATGCTTTGTACTATACCAGTGCCGTCATCATTGGCGCCTTCGGCAAGGTCCCAGCTATCGAGGTGGCCGCCAACTGTTATAATTTGGTTGGGATATGCCGAACCCTTTAGTTCCCCCACTACGTTATAAGAAATCGTATCCGGCAACATTTTGCAGGTATTGGTAAATGAGGCTTTCGAGGGCATCTTCAACCTTAATTGTTTGCTCAGCCAGTTGGCATCATTGGTACTGATGGCAACAGCAGGAATTTTTGGAAAAGAATCATTGTACACCGTTACGCCGGTATGAGGAAAATCGTCCTCATTACTTGCAAGGGAACGCACGATTGCGCCAACTGCCCCCAATGCCGCAGCCTTGGATGGGCCTATAAACCTGGAGATGCCACTTTCGCCATATGCCCTGAATGTTTGTATATATGTTGGGTCCATCGCAAAATTAAAAAACACGATTTTGCCTTTAATAACCGAAGTACCCAATTGCTCCAGTTCCTTCATACTCTTTACCTCAACTATACCGGCACTAATGCCTTTTTTACCCGTGCCCGGTGAGTTGCCTAATGACGTTAAATGCAGCATGCGCTTGCTGCCACCCGTTTGTATAAACCCGGTTTCTTTATCGCCCCTTACCCAATGTGGTACCATGCAGGGTTGCAGGTAAACGGTATCTGCACCCGCTTCTTTCAGCATTTTTTCGGTTGCCTCTACGGCTTTTTGCGCCTGCGGCGAACCACTTAAACGGGGGCCAATATCTTTACAAAGAATGCGGAGGTTGGCATAAGCCCTGCCATTGGTTAAAATATCATCTGCTATTTTTTTAATGGTAACAGAATCATCATTTTGGGCAGCACAGGTAAAAACGGCTGCCAATAAAATCAGGAGCTGGGTAATTTTTTTTATCATCTTTTATTTTAAGAAACAAACTTACTGATAAGGCCTGATAAAAATACGGACCTTACCAACCATCCCCCGCAAGGGTTACCGGCAGGCAAACTTTTGATACAGTATTTTAAGTTGAATCGGGCAATCTTGTACATTTTAAGCCCACCTGTAACCCCTCAAAAATTCTTCAATCATCATTTTTTTCTTTCCTTCCAGTTGCAATACTTTCACAATGATGCAGCCGTTTAAGCAGGCAAAATGCAGGTATGTTTTTTTATCTGTTTCAATTTGTCCAGGTGCTGTTGCAGGTGTTTCATACAATTTACCGGCGGCATAAATTTTTAATTTTTTGCCTGATAAAAAAGTAAAGGCAGTTGGGTAGGGCGCCAACCCCCTGATTAAATTGTACACTTCATCAACAGGTTTTAACCAGTTAATGGTACAGGTTTCGGTAAATATTTTTGGTGCATGCTTTAATGTAATACCTGCGTTTTCAGCTGCTGTGCCTAAGGGTTGTTGTTGTTCCTGTATAGTGCCATCTGCCAGGCCCTGTAGTGTTTTTACCAATAAAGCTGCACCCAGTTCCTTCATCCTGTCGTGTATTTCACCTGCATTTTCATCATTGCCTATGGGCATGGTTTCCTGCAATAAAATGTTACCCGTGTCTATGGCATGCTGTAGTTTAAAAGTGGTTACCCCGGTTTGTTTTTCGCCATTGATAACCGCCCAGTTAATGGGTGCAGCACCACGGTACTGCGGCAATAAAGAGCCGTGTACGTTAATGGTACCAAGGGGTGGCATATTCCAAACCACTTCCGGCAGCATGCGGAAGGCAACCACCACCTGCACATCTGCCCGCAACAATTGCAGTGCTTCTAAAAAATCAGGGGCTTTCAATTTTTCCGGCTGTAAAATGTGCAGCCCCTGTTGTAAAGCAAATTGTTTTACCGCACTTTGCTGCATTTCCATTCCCCGGCCACCGGGCTTATCTGGTGCAGTAATAACACCCACAATTGTGCAATTGGCTTGTACCAATTTTTGAAGCGATGCCACCGCAAATTCTGGCGTGCCCATAAAAACAATCCTTAAACTTTCCATCTGTTTCATTGCC
Source organism: Ferruginibacter sp. (assembly GCA_965249755.1). GTDB lineage: Bacteria > Bacteroidota > Bacteroidia > Chitinophagales > Chitinophagaceae > Ferruginibacter. The sequence goes on along the minus strand of CBDFMT010000004.1, from coordinate 2,456,853 downwards.
GCAAAGGTAAATTTACCCGCCCACATGTTAACATCACAAAAACAATTGAAGCGGCTTTTTTCTTAAACCCAGTTCCTGAAAAATTGTCTTTGTTAAGTTATCGTAAAGCTGTCTGCCAAGGGCAACAGTATTCCATTAAAGCAGTTAATATTCCATTAAAGCAGTTAATTTAAATTATGAACAGGGCACATTTTTTTAAGACATTTTTTACAACCAACCAGGTAAAAGCTGTAAATACCGGAGATACAATTATTGCAGGCACTTTAAAAAAATATAATGGTAAATGGGATACCGCAACCGTGGCGTATTTCTTAAAGCGCACCATGTTTGGGGCGAAGCCACAGGACGTTGTTTTCTTTAAAAATAAATCGCTGAAAAAAACGATTTCAACATTGCTGAAAGATGACATTCCTGTTACATCTTACCCAATTAATAATTACAATGATGATAAGGTTACCGATGAACAGGTTGCCCCATACGCCACATGGATAAACGCCACCAACTTTAACGGTATGGTAAATGGAAGAAGGCGCAATTCTTTTAAGCAATGGTGGATGGGGTTAATGATAAACCAAAACAGGAACCTTACAGAAAAAATGGTACTGTGCTGGCACAACCATTTTGCTACAGAAACCAATATTACCGATAACCCTGTTTATTGCTACCGGTATAATATTTTGCTGCGGCAACATGCACTTGGTAATTTTAAAGAAATGGTGAAAGCCGTTAGCACAGACCTTTGTATGCTTCGTTACCTGAATGGATATGCCAACACCAAAAAAGCACCAGATGAAAATTATGGACGGGAACTGCAGGAATTATTTACCGTAGGCAAGGGCCCGGGACCGCACTACACAGAGGCTGATGTAAAAGCTGTGGCCAGGGTTTTAACAGGGTATAAAATTGATAATAAAACGCTGACCGCATCATTTGATGCAGGCCGGCATGATGATACAGATAAGCAATTTTCGGCCTTTTATAATAATACAATCATTAAAGGGAGAAAAGGCCCGGATGGTGCAGCAGAACTGGATGAATTGCTGGATATGATTTTTGCGCAGGAAGAAGTATCCAAATTCATCTGCCGTAAAATTTACCGCTTCTTCGTTTTTTATACCATTGATGATGTTACAGAACAACAAATTATTGCCCCGCTTGCTTCTATTTTCAGAAAGAATAAATATGATATAAAACCGGTGTTAAAGGCGCTGCTGGGCAGCCAGCATTTTTTTGATGTTGCCATCAGGGGCAGCATGATAAAAAGCCCCGTCGATTTTTGTGCCGGGCTTATCAGGGAATATGATCTTACGTTACCTGCACCTGCAACGGTGTTGCCAGAAAATATCCTGGCCGGTTATGCTGCCTGGGAATTTGTGCGGTCGCAGGCTGCTTCCATGCAGCAAAATATTGGCGACCCCCCTAATGTTGCCGGCTGGCCTGCTTATTACCAGGGGCCGGAATTTTATAAACTCTGGATTAATTCCGACACCTTGCCCAAACGCAACCAATACAGCGACCGTATGGCCAACAACGGTTTTGCTGCTAAAGATGGACGGAAAATGGTGATTGATGTGGTAGCATATGCAGCAGCATTGGAACATCCTGAAGACCCCGATGCCCTCATTAATGAATCGTTACAACTTTTGTACACCGTTGATTTAAGCGATGCAGAAAAAACAAGGATTAAAAGCAATGTGCTTTTATCTAACCTGCAGGGCGATGCCGCTAACCATTACTGGACAAATGCCTGGAACACTTTGCAGAATGAGCCGGGCAATATGGTGAACAAAAAGGAGGTGACGAACAAACTTAAAAACTTGTATAAATATTTAATGGAAAGGCCGGAGTACCAGGTTTGTTAAACTATAAAAAATAATGATCATGAAAAGAAGGGATTTTTTTAAATATACAGTGCCATCACTTGTGTTACCAGCAATGCTTGGCGGCTTTAAAATAAAAGCATTTGCAGGCAGTCCGCTTATGCAGGGCCTTACCAATGCACAACCCGATAATAAGGTGTTGGTAGTTATACAACTTGCTGGTGGCAACGATGGCTTAAATACGGTAATACCCATAGAGTTTTACAATGACTATAAAAATGCAAGGTCAAATATTGCCGTTGCGCAGGAGAAAATTTTAAAATTAAACGGGTATGATAAGACAGGGCTTAACCCATCCATGGTGGCCATGCAGCAACTTTTTAATGAAGATAAGCTGGCCATTATACAGGCTGTAAGCTACCCTCAGCCCAGCTTTTCGCATTTCAGGGCAACAGATATCTGGTTAACAGGAGAAGAAAGCAGCCAGGATTTAAACACCGGCTGGATGGGCCGTTACCTGAATAAATTGTACCCCGATTTTCCTACCCATTATCCCAACACGGTTATGCCAGATCCGTTGGCCATACAAATTGGTTCTGTTGTTTCGCCTGGTTTGCAGGGCCCTGCTTTTCCCATGGCGATGGCCATCAGCAACCCGGATGGTTTTTACAACATGCTCAACGAAAAAAGTTTTGGCCAGAATACATCCGTGGCCCAGGAGCAAATTAATTTTATAAGGCAGGTATCCGAAAAAACCGATGCCTATGCAGATGTAATAAAGGCCGCTGCAAAAAAAGTGATCAAACAATCAGACAAGTTTGCAGATAAAGGAAAAAACAGTTTATCAGACCAGCTAAAAATTGTATCCCGTTTAATTGCAGGCGGCCTTCAAACAAAAATTTATATGGTAAGCATGGGCGGTTTTGATACCCATGCCAAACAAACAGAAACCGATGATACCAGTAAAGGTACCCACGCCGCCTTATGGCAAAAAGTATCAGATGCCATCGCCGCATTTATGGATGACCTGGCTTTGCAGCAGGCAGATGACCGGGTTGTCGGGATGACATTTTCAGAATTTGGAAGGCGTATAAAATCCAATGCAAGCGGCGGTACAGATCATGGCGTTGCAGCACCGGTATTTGTTTTTGGCAAACCTGTGCGTTCCGGCATTGTGGGCAATAACCCTGTGCTTCCGCAGAATGCTACAGTCAATGATAATATTGCCATGCAAAACGATTTCAGGGCAGTGTACGCAACATTATTAAAAGATTGGCTGGGCAGCAAACCTGCAGATATGCCAGACATCCTGCAAAAAGATTTTGCCGCTTTACCATTGATAAAAACAGTGTAACCAACCACAGATTGTATGCACACGAAAGCTGTAACAATAATAAAACGATTGCACTAAGGGGATTATATTTGCTGCGTTAATTTAAAAAGGGCACATCTCATTCTTAAGTCCTTTTTTATCCATAATGCACTAAATAATAATTGTAACGATGGCAGCTAAAGCAGATAATTTTAAAAGCCCCGATTATTTTAATGTTGATGATCTTTTAACGGAAGAGCACAAGCTCATCAGGGAGAGTGTGCGCAATTATGTAAAGAAAGAAATATCACCCATCATTGAAGAGTATGCACAGCGGAGTGAATTTCCACAACAGATCATAAAACAGCTTGGCGACCTCGGCTGCTTTGGGCCAACAGTGCCTGAACAGTACGGTGGTGGCGGGCTCGACTATATCAGCTACGGGTTAATGATGCAGGAACTTGAACGTGGGGATAGTGGCGTAAGGTCCACCGCAAGTGTGCAGGGCAGCCTGGTAATGTTCCCCATTTATCAGTATGGCAGCGAAGCACAGCGCAACAAATACCTGCCCAAACTGGCAAGCGGCGAGTGGCTGGGCTGTTTTGGTTTAACAGAGCCGGACCATGGCAGCGACCCTGCCGGGATGCTCACCAATTTTAAAGACAATGGCGATGGAACGGTAACCCTTAATGGGGCTAAAATGTGGATCAGCAATGCGCCTTTTGCACAGGTGGCCGTTGTATGGGCAAAAGATGATGCCGGTGAAATTAAAGGCATAATTGTAGAAAGGGATATGCCTGGTTTTAGCACGCCAACCACCCATAGTAAATGGAGCCTGCGGGCAAGTGCTACAGGCGAGTTGGTTTTTGATAATGTAAAGGTGCCGGCAGAAAATATCTTGCCCGATGTTAAAGGGTTAAAAGGCCCGTTGGGTTGTTTAACCAAAGCAAGGTATGGCATTGCATGGGGTGCAATTGGTGCAGCCATGGATTGTTATGACATAGCACTCAACTATGCAAAAGAAAGGGTGCAGTTTGGAAGGCCGATTGCGGGGTTTCAACTGCAGCAAAAAAAACTGGCAGAGATGGTAACAGAAATTACCAAAGCACAGTTGCTCAACTGGCGCCTTGGTGTATTGATGAACGAAGGAAAAGTTACCCCTGCACAGGTAAGCATGGCCAAAAGAAATGCCTGTGAAATTGCAACCAACATTGCACGGGAAGCCCGTCAGATACTGGGCGGCATGGGCATTACAGGCGAGTACCCCGTAATGCGGCACATGATGAACCTCGAAAGTGTAATTACTTATGAAGGCACCCACGACATCCATTTATTGATAACCGGAATGGATGTTACGGGGTTGAATGCATTTAAATAACAGCCCCTTCTATCCTCGCCAACGGGAGGTAAAAAAGATTAAAAGCAATGTATATCTCAAAATTTATGAACCGGGCTTTTGGAATGCTATTAAGCTTTATTGGCGTCGCACCATTGTACAAAAACAACTTTACTGAACTGATGTAATACAGAAAGGTAAATTTGATAATGAAAAGTACTCACCAAAATGCAAGGGAAATACAGGATGTGTCGGACGGTTACTTATCATAGTTTTTGGATTGTGTATTAAAACCTGTAACACTTCAGAACCACAAAATGATTATAAATATTCATTGCCTTCTACCTATCCTGTAATTGATACAACTGCAATTAAAAGAAACTACAATTCTGTCAATTCAAATAGAATAGCAATGCAGTAAATTCTTATTCATCCAGGCGAAAGAAAAAATCAAAAAAAAATGGAAGTGGTGATGGAAGAATTTTACAGAGAGGGCCAAGAGGTGGATGTTATTATATAAATGAAAATGGAAACAAAGTTTATATGGACAGAAGTTTATGTAATTAAAAAGACTTTATGATAGAAAATTTAAGTGTAATTGGTGCTGGAACGATGGGCAATGGCATTGCCCATGTATTTGCCCAGGCTGGGTTTGCAGTTACACTCATAGATGTAAATGCAGTGCAGTTAGAAAAAGCCATCGCAACCATTGGCAAAAACCTAGGCCGGCAGGTAGCCAAAGCAACCATCACAGAAGAAGAAAAAATAGCTGCGTTAGCAAATATTACCCTGGTATCCGACATTGCAGAAGGTGTTCAAAATGCACAGTTGGTTATTGAAGCAGCCACAGAAAATACAGCACTGAAATTAAAAATATTTAAACAAATGGATGATGCTGCACCAGCAGGCTGCATCCTTGCCACCAATACTTCTTCTATCTCCATTACCAAAATTGCGGCGGTTACAAAGCGCCCCAATATGGTTATCGGCATGCATTTTATGAACCCTGTGCCTGTAATGAAACTGGTAGAAATTATCAATGGCTATGCTACTGATAAAGCAGTTACCAGCACCATAACCAACCTCAGCAAACAGTTAGGCAAAATACCCTGCGTGGTAAACGACTACCCGGGCTTTATCGCCAACCGCATACTAATGCCCATGATCAATGAAGCAGTGTATAGTTTGTACGAAGGTGTTGCCGGCGTTGAAGAAATTGATACCGTAATGAAGCTGGGCATGGCCCACCCGATGGGGCCTTTACAACTGGCAGACTTTATTGGCCTCGATGTTTGCCTTAGCATTTTAAAAGTGTTGCAGGATGGGTTCGGTAACCCCAAATATGCACCCTGTCCGCTGTTGGTAAACATGGTAATGGCCGATAACTTAGGCGTAAAAACAGGCAGCGGTTTTTATACTTACATTGGCGGCAGTAAAGTGCCTGAGGTTAGCCCAAGGTTTAAAGCATAATGTAGTAACTTTATCAACATGGAAAAGCCAACAAAACCATATGACAATAAGCGCATTTTTTGGGATGTGGATTACACCAAATTAGACTTTGAAAAGAAAGCATCTTTCATCATTGAACGTGTTTTTGAAAGGGGCGATGTGGAAGACATCCGCATGTGCAGAAGATTTTACGGCGACGAAAAAATAAAGACTGCTTTACTGAATGCGAAATGGCTGATGCCTTACACAGTTTATTTAGCAGCGGCCGTGTTTCAAAACAAACCTGAAGATTACCGATGCTACAACAACAAACTGTTGAACCCAATACCCTCCTTGTATTAAAGAAGATTATGCAGGTTGCTGCATTACATTCTTTTTACCTCGTTGGCGGCACTTGCCTCGCCTTGCGTTACGGTCACCGCACATCTATCGACCTTGATTTGTTTTCAGTTGTTGATTTTACAAACGAAGGGTTAAGTAAAATATTAACCGATAATAATATTCTTTTCCGGTATAATAATCTTCGAAACCCTATTGGCTTATTTGGTTATGTTGATGATATAAAAGTTGATTTTGTAAAGCACCATTATTTTAAACAAATTGATAAACCTGAACTTGAAGATGGCATCAGGATGTTTGGGGACAGGGATATAATGGCGATCAAAATATTTGCCATTTCACAAAGGGCGCAAAAAAAGATTTTTGGGATATAGCTGAGCTCCTGAAACATTACAGTCTGGACGAGTGCATCAAAGCCTACCAGGAAAAGTACCCAGGCAATCAAATGCTCATTTCCATTCTTTACGCAATCACCTACTTCGCAGATGCTGAAGAAAGTGAAGACCCCGTTACCCTCAATGGGCAGACATGGGAAAGCGTAAAAAAATCATTCAGCAAAAAGTAGGGTACTACTTGCAATAAAAAATACCGTTCATTTTTTCAGTACAATACGAAATGTTGTGCCCCTGCCGGTTTCCGAATGTTTTACAAACAATTCGCCTTGGTGGTACTGCTCAATAATTCTTTTAGATAAGCTTAGGCCAAGTCCCCAGCCCCTTTTTTTTGTGGTAAAGCCGGGCTTAAAAACCTTTGCAATATGTTGCTTGCTAATACCCTTGCCACTATCGGTAACATCTATCAAAACACTGCCCGTTTCTTTCTTAATTGTTATGTTGATGTCGCCCTTTCCTTCCATCGCATCCAATGCATTTTTTAACAGGTTTTCAATTACCCAATCAAACAAGGGCGCATTTATCATGGCCACAATTTCCTTTTCATCAAAAAGGTTAATGCCAAAATGTACCTTTTCCGGCGAGCGCCTTTTAATGTAGGTTACCATGCTCTGCACCTGCTTTACCACATCGGTTGCTTCAAGGTGGGGTATGCTGCCTATCTTGCCAAAACGGTCACTTACCAATTTTAACCTGTCAACATCTTTGCCCATTTCTGCAACTATTTTTTCGTTGCCTTCCTGTTCTTTCAACAACTCTACCCAACCCTGCAGCGAAGAAAGCGGCGTACCCAACTGATGGGCAGTTTCCTTTGCCATGCCGGCCCACACCTGGTTTTGGGTCGACTTGTTCCTGGTACTAATCGCTATTAATGTAAGTATGATGAAGAGTGCAACAATAAATAATTGTATAAGTGGATAGTAGCGTACTTGTTTCAGCAGGTAAGATTCCCCAAAATATAAACGGTTTGTTTGCAGCGTATCCAGGGGGTTAACCCAGGCAATAGGTGCATGCAGTTTTTTAAACTCACTCAACTTTGCCGGCAGGTACCCTGCGTCACTTTTTATTTGTAAAGAGTCCAGGTTATCGGTCTCAAAAATGCTGTCCCTTTCATTCACCGCAATCATGGGTATGTCCTTATTATTTTCAACGAGAATTTTGCCCGAAAGGTTGGTAGGGGATGCATTGGGGTTGCTGATATCTTTTACCGCTTCCACCCATTGTTCAATTTTTTGCTGTTCGTCACGGGCTATTTTTTTCGCCAGGTAATTACTGTAAAAAACCGTACCCGTAACGATCGCAATGGCAATAACCGACAGCCCTGTACGCCAGTTAAAAAATTGAGTAAACATCTGTAAATATAAAATAACACCCAGAAAATATAAAATAAGAATGCACGCTTTAAAATGAAGTAAGTTTGCGGCAATGCTGCTATTTATTTGCATTAAAAAAGCTTACAGTTCGATAACGGATGAAAGAAAATTTACACGAAGCAGGGTTGCCGGATATAGATCAAAGCAATGCCGCCCCATCTGTTGCTATCGTCATCCTTAACTGGAATGGCCGTAATTTTCTGGAACGTTTTCTGCCTTCTGTTGTGGCATCTGATTATCCCAATAAACAAATAATTGTTGCAGACAATGCTTCTACTGATGGTTCTGTAACGTTTATACAACAGCATTTTCCCCAGGTTAAAATCATTATAAACCCTGCAAACGAAGGTTTTGCTAAAGGCTACAACACTGCATTAAGCCAGGTTTTCAGCGATTACTATGTGTTGCTCAATAACGATGTTGAAGTTGCCCCGGGATGGATAGGGCCAATCATCGAATTGATGGAAAACAATCCTTCAGTAGGGGCGTGCCAGCCTAAAATAATACTGCAGCAATCTAAAAATGTATTCGAGTATGCCGGTGCCAGCGGCGGGTGGATTGATAAGTTCGGTTACCCGTTTGCGAGAGGAAGGGTTTTTGATGTGGTGGAAGAAGATAATGGTCAATACAATCAGCCACAAGCCTGCTTTTGGGCTACCGGTGCTGCCATGTTTGTAAGGGCAGATATGTACCATGTTTTGGGCGGATTAGATGAATACTTTTTTGCCCACCAGGAAGAAATAGATTTTTGCTGGCGTTTGCAGTTGGCAGGGTATAAAATATTTGTGCAACCTGCATCGGTAGTTTACCACGTTGGGGGCGGTACCCTGCCAAAAGGCAATGCCCGTAAAGACTTTTTGAATTTCAGGAACAACCTTATAATGCTGGCCAAAAACGAACCGTTGGCAACGGCCCTTTGGAAAATCCCTTTCCGTATTTTACTGGATAGCACCGCTGCATACAAAGAGCTGTTTACCGGTAACAAAAGTGCTTACTTTTCAATCGCTAAGGCACACCTGTATTTTATTAAATGGCTGATAGCCGATAAGAAAAAATCAGTTTTTCCTATCTCTAAAAGTGGCAAACTAAATGGCCGGTATAATGGGTCGGTTGTATGGCAATATTTTATCGCTAACAAAACACGGTTTTCAGAAATTATTAAGAACAATTAGTTGTTTTTGAAGCACAAGCCTTATTTTTGCCCTCGCAAAACCAATTTTAATGCAGCCAGAAATAATAGATAATTCAGATAAAGATTTCGCCCACAATTGGGTATCGTCTTCAAGATTTTTATGGTATTGCCAGATATTTATGGTGGTGGCATTAATTTTAGGCGGATGTTATGGCTTATACACTCACAGGTATAAAGGCAAGCCAGAGGTGGCAGTCCCCGAAAACACTTTGTACAATCCAAAGTACAAATAAAAATTTTGTAGTTAGATTTCATCCCTTATTTTTGCAGTCCCAAAAAAAGGGAAAGTTCTTAAAAAAATTGACATAGAAAGTATGTCCGATTAGCGGAAGTAGCTCATTTGGTAGAGCGCGACCTTGCCAAGGTCGAGGTGGCCGGTTCGAGCCCGGTCTTCCGCTCAAAATAGTCCCGACTTTGTCGGGATTTTTTTTCAAAAAAAGTGTCTTGGGTTTGAGGGGAACGGTAAATACTTGCCGGATAATTCAAAGTTTAAACAGGCTACTTAATAAAGGTTTTTTTGAAATAAAGATGTTTACTCGGGTGGTGGAACTGGTAGACACGCAGGACTTAAAATCCTGTTCGCTGTAAGGCGAGTGACGGTTCAATTCCGTTCCCGAGTACTTTTTTGAGGCAGCCATTGGCTGCTTTTTTTATTTATGGCAACCCTTCTTTTAACCCCTTTTATTTTAGGTTTATACTTTCTGCAATTGTATAAAATATCTTTCTTTTAGGCAGCTTTGTAAATTACCCGTTGCTACTCGGTTTGGAATTATTGTCTGCGCCACTCGCAAGCACCAAAACCCTTACTCCATATCACAACCAATGGGTGAACCCGGCGGCATGGGTTCGGGTACAAATGGTTTTGCAAGCAGCTTGTTTTGTATCCTTTCCAGCGTTAAAAGAAAATAGCCTTTAGCTGCGCCGGTTGCAGTTTTCACCTGTTGCGCCGCCAGCAGCCTTATCTCTTCTATAGCTTTTGTTATGGCCGCATTGGTGGCAAAAGAAATATCGTTGTTTAAAGATGTGCCGGTAAGGTAGGTGAGCAGCAACTGTTCGTTCTGTTGCAATATCAAACCTTCAAGGCCCGTAAGGCGCTTTGCCTTCCAGGTTTTTGCAATCAATACTTCCAGCATTTCATCAATGCCCAAACCATTGTTTTCAGCCTGGTATTCCACCATTCTGTTAAGGCGTGAAGGGTTAAATAAAAAGGACAAAGGAAAATCTGCGGCACTTTCTGCTGCCGCCAGCGCATCAAATGCAAGCCCCGTCCTGCGGTTAAATAATTCCGGCGTGTAACCGTAACCGGCAGGCCTTGGCGGTATCAGCCGGATTATCTTTTGCGGCAATGCTAAAAATTTCGGATCTATACAATCCACCACAGCGTTTAAAGCTTTTAACTGATCCTGTTTTAATATTGGCTGTGTTATCATTTGCCCATCTCCCCGTAAAGCATATGTATAGTTCAAGCCTCCAACCTGTTTAACAACAGCTTCCACCTGGTAGCGGTGAAACAGGTATACCGGTACCAGCACATCTTCCAGCATGGCCATGGGCGTGCCCTTTATAATATTGTTTTCGCCAAATTGGTCCAAGGCTTTTTGCCGCACTTCTATTACATGTTTCAGTGCCTCCACAGGGTTATTGCCAGCATCCCATAAATGTGCTGTCGGGTGCAGGCCCCCGGGGTCCCGGGCATCCCTGTCAGATATAAAAGTAAACCCCTGGCCACCTGCATCTTTAATTATTTTATCCAATGCTGCTTCCTCATTTGTTCCGGGCAAAAATTCGCCATAACCAAACTTTATAGATACTTTGTCCCACTCCCCGATCTGGTTGGTGTACGCATCATCCAGGTTTATCATTCCTTTTTTATCTATGCCAACAACGGGCGGCGGATAGTCCATAACACTTGCCCGGTTTTGTGTGCTGGAAATATAATTGTGCATCAGCCCAAGGGTATGCCCCACTTCATGTGCGGCCAATTGTTTAAGCCGTTGCAGCGACATTTTAAGCATTGTATTATCGGCTGGTACGCCATGTTCAAAAGGCGCCAGTAAGCCCTGTGCAATCAGATAATCCTGCCGCACCCTTAACGAGCCGAGTGTTACATTGCCTTTAATAATTTCGCCTGTGCGTGGGTCCGTAACTGCGGCGCCATAACTCCACCCCCTGGTGGAGCGGTGTACCCAGTTAATCATGTTATAACGGATGTCCATTGGGTCGGCATCTTCAGGCAGCAATTTTACCTGGAAAGCATTTTTATATCCGGCAGCTTCAAAGGCCTGTTCCCACCATTGTGCGCCTTCCATCAAAGCACTGCGGATGGGCTCGGGTGTGCCATTATCCAGGTAATAAATAATAGGCTTAACCGCTTCGCTCATTGCCGCATCGGGGTCCTTTTTTTTAAGCCGGTGGCGGATGATGAACATCTTATTTATAGGTTCTGTAACCGGGGTGCTGTAGTCAAAATACGCAAGGGGAATAAAGCCTGCCCTTGCATCAAACTTACGTGGCGTATAACCGCTGTCGGGCAACTGGACAAACGACTGGTGAATGCGTAAACTTACCGATCCGGCATCTGGCACTACCGATAAAAAATTGCCTGTTTTTGCATCCTGTGTTACGTAGGTAATGGTGCTTTCAAACTCGCTGTTTAATGGAAAATTTTTGGTGTTGGCCAAGTAAATGGCCGACCGGGAAAGATCAGTGTTATAACTGCCCTGCTTCATATTTTTAAGGCGGTTTATAACACCCATGGCATCCCTCATAAAGAATGCCGTTGCATCTACCAGCACAGTACTTTTAGATTCTGCTTCGGCCATAAAGCCCCACAGTATTGATTGTGCAAAGGATTGTGTTACGGCTTTTTTCTCTGCCAAGTCGCTGGTAACTGCACGAAAATCATAATTGGCTTGCACCATCATAACCTTATTCCCGGTACGGGTAAAACTTATAATGGCGGTGTTGCCAAGCAGGCCACGGTCTAACCCAATATCGTTGGAGCCAATGCCCGCAGGCAACGAACACTGGTATAATATTTCAGTATTGAACTTATCTATTTCCAGGTAAATTTTTCCTGCACTGGCATCCCAGTAAAAAGGAATATAGCCAGGGTAAAATTTGAACCCATTGGTTTTATCCTGTATAGAAGGCAATTGCTGGGCAGTTGCAAATACAGGAAGGCATATTAATAACAGCAATAGTTTTTTAAGCATCTTTATTAGTTTGGATTGTACAATTTACAAAGAATACAATTGCCATTTTTAAAACCATTGGCCTGCCTGGGTTTTTCTTTATAAAATGATTTTTCAAATGCTTCTTTTTAAATTAATTTAGAATACTTTCATGCCAGTTTAACGATAACCTCCCCGCCATTGCCAACATTAACTACCATTACATGAAGCATCTTTTTATACAACAACTGGTTTTAATAATACTGCCGTTAATGGTTTTCAGTTCCGCATTTTCACAAAAAAATGTACAGGAAAAAGATTGGCAAAAATTGTTTAATGGAAAGGACATCAGGGATTGGGTGCCTAAAATAAACCATCATAAAACCGGCGACAATTATGGGAACACGTTTCGGGTGGAAGATGGTGCTGTAAAAATAAGGTACGATAAGTATCCCGTTTTTAATGAGCAGTTTGGGCATCTTTATTACAAAAAACCTTTTGCCTTTTACCACTTGGTATTTGAATACCGCATTGTTGGCGAATGGCGGAAAGATGCACCGGAATACACCATCCGTAACAGCGGCGTAATGTTTCATTCACAAGATCCGGCAACAATGCCCGTGGACCAAAATTGGCCAATATCAATAGAGTTTCAATTGCTGGCAGGCCTTGATGATGGCTTGCCGAGGCCAACGGGCAACATGTGTTCGCCAGGTACAGATGTGGTTTTTAATGGCAAAATAGATGACAGGCATTGCATCTCCTCCACCTCCAAAACCTACGCCGTTGGAGAATGGGTAAAAGGCGAAATAATTGTGCTGGGCGATAGTTTGGTAACACATATTATCAACGGTGATACGGTGCTGCAATATTCCAAACCACAAATTGGAGGCGGCGTGGTAAACAATTACGATCCAAAAATTAAGATAGATGGCAAGCCGCTGAAACAGGGTTTTATTGCTTTACAAAGCGAAGGGCAGCCGGTAGATTTTAGAAATATAAAAATTTTAAACCTGCAGGGGTGCATGGATAAAAAGAGCAAAAAATACAGGCCGTACTTTGTAAAAGAAGACGAAACTGCGTGCAGATAAATAACCAAAAATAAAAGTAGGCCGATGAAAAATATACTGTTAGCTTTTACCCTTTGTATTTGCATAAACGCTGGCGCACAACAAAAATTTATAACCACAAAAGGCAAAGAAATTATTGGTGCCGATGGTAAGCCGTTTTTAATAAGGGGAACAAATATTGGCAACTGGCTGGTGCCCGAAGGGTATATGTTTAAATTTCAAAAAGCCAGTTCTGCAAAATTGATTAATGAGGCTTTTATCCAATTGATTGGCCCTGATGCCACCCGTGCTTTCTGGAAAAAATACCTGGACAATTACATCACCCAAGCGGATATCCATTATTTAAAAAGCACGGGTATAAATTCTGTGCGGCTGCCATTTAACTATCGCCTGTTTACCACCGAAGATTATATGGGCGGCGAAGGCGAGGCAAGGGGCTTTATGTTACTGGACCGTATTATTGGCTGGTGCAAAAAAGAAGGATTATATATTTTACTGGACATGCATTGTGCACCCGGTGGCCAAACCGGCGATAATATCGATGACAGTTACGGCTATCCTTTTCTGTACGAAAATGAAGAAAGCCGCTCCCTTTGCATAACCATTTGGAAAAAAATTGCCAGCAGGTATACCAATGAAACTACTGTTTTAGGGTATGATTTGCTGAACGAGCCCATTCCTCATTTTGCGGATACGGCTAAATTTAACCCTATGCTGGAGCCGGTGTACAAAGCCATTACAGCCGCAATTAGATCAGTAGATAAAAACCATATTTTATTTTATGGCGGTGCCCAGTGGGATTCTAACTTTGGCATTTTTGGCAGCCCGTTCGATAGCAAGGCGGTATACACTTTTCATAAATACTGGACAGATACCACAACCAGCGTAATACAGGACTATATTGACTTTCGCAACAAATACAACGTACCCATATATTGTGGCGAAACCGGCGAAAACAAAGATGAATGGGTACAAGGGTTTACCAATACGCTTGAAAAAAATAATATCGGATGGCATTACTGGCCTTACAAAAAACTGGATAATGAAAGCGGGTTTGTAACTTTTAAAAGACCTGCATTTTATGAACAGGTAATACAATTTGCTGATACTGCCAGGAGCAGTTTTGATGAAATCCGCAAGGTGCGCCCTGTTAACAATAAAGAAGTTATGGCAGCAATGGATGGCTTTATCAACAACTGCACATTTAAAAATTGCACAGTAAATAAAGGATACCTTAAAGCATTGGGTTTGCATTAATCCGGTAGCAGCCGAACGTGTACACCGTTCATCTTTTGATAACAAATACAAAGGCGGTTAAAAAGTAAATTTGCAGGTATGGCAAACCTTATCATTGTACGTCACGGACAATCTGACTGGAACCTTAAAAATCTTTTTACAGGCGAAGAAGATGTTGACCTTACCCCAGCCGGTATTGAAGAAGCGAAGCATGCTGGAAGTTTGATAAAACAATATCCAATCGATTATGCCTATACTTCTGTTCTGCAACGGGCTATACATACGCTGGAAATTATGCTGACAGTTATGGGCAAGCCCGATTTGCCCGTTACAAAAAACAAAGCTTTTAACGAACGCAATTACGGCGACCTTCAAGGCCTTAACAAAGCGGAAACCATTGCAAAATATGGTGATGCACAGGTGTTGTTGTGGCGAAGAAGTTTTGAAGCCCATCCCCCGAACGGGGAAAGCCTTGAAGATACTTACAACAGGGTGATACCTTATTATGACAAGGAAATAGTACCCCGGCTAAGCAACGGCAAGCATATTTTAATAGCCGCACATGGCAACAGCCTGCGTGCATTAATGATGTATTTAGAGCATATCAGCAGGGAGGAAATTGCCAATGTAAACCTTGCCACAGGTGCACCCAAAATGTACCAGTTTGATGACAACATGAAACTGATAAAAACCTTCTATATAACATAATCACCATTTTTTTTAAATAAGAAAAAAAGTAAATCATAGTCTTCGGCAGCATGCTGAAAAGCGAAAAAAAGTTGTGTGTAAAAAAAGAAATTAATTTTTCAAAATAGAATTGTCAATACTACAAATAATAATATATTTGATAAAATATTGCCTGCCAAATCATGAACGAACAATACGTAATTGGGGTAGACTATGGAACAGATTCCGTACGCTCCATTCTTGTCAATGCATCTGACGGTGCTGAAATTTCTTCTGCTGTTTTTTATTATCCCCGATGGAAAGAAGGCATGTACTGCAACGCCTCCTTAAACCAGTTCAGGCAGCACCCGCTTGATTATACAGAGGGGCTGGAGTACACGGTTAAAAGTTGCCTGGAGCAGGCTGGCAGCGGCATTGCAGCAAATGTAAAAGCCCTTTCTGTAGATACCACCGGCTCCACACCCGTGGCAGTAGATGCATCCGGTACGCCATTGGCCATGTTGCCTGCTTTTAAAGATAATCCCAATGCCATGTTTGTTTTATGGAAAGACCATACCGCAACAGGCGAGGCCACGGAGATAAATGAACATGCCAAAACTTTCGATACTAATTACCTGCAGTATGTAGGTGGCATTTATTCTTCAGAATGGTTTTGGTCCAAGTTGTTACATATTTTAAGGGCTGATAAAGCGGTTGCCGGGGCTGTTGCTTCCTGGGTGGAGCATTGCGATTGGATACCCTTTTTATTATGCGGCGGCACAAAGGCGCAGGATATAAAAAGAGGTGTTTGCAGTGCAGGCCATAAGGCTTTGTGGAGTAAAAATTTCAATGGCCTTCCGCCAGATCATTTCTTTGCATCACTGGACCCGTTGTTGAAAGGCTTTACCGATAAAATACCTGCCGAAACCTATACGGCCGCCGAAGCTGCCGGTCATCTTTCCGAAGAATGGGCAAAAAAATTAGGGCTGTCGACCGATGTAGTTATTGGCATAGGTGCCTTTGATGCACATATGGGTGCGGCCGGTGGCCAGATAGAACCCTACCACCTGAGCAAGGTAATGGGCACTTCTACCTGCGATATGCTGGTAGCACCAATGAACGAAGTAGAAGGTAAATTAATTAAAGGCATTTGTGGTCAGGTACCTGGTTCGGTAATCCCCGGCATGATGGGCATGGAAGCCGGACAGTCTGCCTTTGGCGATGCGTATGCATGGTTTAAAAATATTTTAACCTGGCCCTTGCACCAACTGCTGCCACAATCCAACATTATTGATGTGGCCACTGCGGCTAAACTGATAGCAGAAACCAGCGATAATATGATTGCAGCATTAAGCAAACAGGCCAGTGAAATTAAGGTGGAAGAAACAACGGAACTGGCGCTGGATTGGTTTAATGGCCGCCGTACACCCGATGCCAACCAATTATTAAAAGGGGCATTAACAGGGCTTAGCCTTGGTACGGATGCACCCAAAATTTTCAGGGCTGTTGCAGAGGCTACCTGCTTTGGCGCAAAGGCAATTGTGGATAGGTTTAATGAACAGGGTGTACCCGTTAAGGGCTTGATTGGCATTGGCGGTGTTGCTAAAAAATCACCATTTATTATGCAGATGATGGCAGATGTTATTGACATGCCGATACGCATACATAAGTCTGAGCAAACCTGCGCCCTTGGTGCTGCGATGTTTGCTGCCACTGCCGCAGGCATTTATACAAAAGTAGAAGACGCCATGGCTGCCATGGGGCAGGGCTTTGATGCAGTTTATCAGCCCGATAAAAACAAAGTGGACATCTATAAAAAAAGGTATGTACAGTACAAAGCATTGGGCATGTTTGCAGAAGAAAAATTGGTGTGATTAAAAGGATAACAAAAAAAAAATGGCCATTCAAACAACACATAACAACAGGTATGAACAAATATGATGACATCCGCCAATCGGCATACGAGGCCAACATGCAGTTGCCAAAACTGGGGCTGGTTTTGTTTACGTTTGGCAATGTAAGTGCAGCAAACAGGCAGTTGGGTGTTTTTGCGATTAAGCCAAGCGGGGTGCCTTATGAAAATTTATCGCCAGATAAAATGGTGATTGTGGATTTTGAGGGTAAAACAGTAGAGGGTAGCCTCAGGCCATCTTCTGATACCCAAACCCATGCAGTGTTGTATAAGCATTGGGAAAATATTGGCGGCATCGTACACACCCATTCTACCTACGCAACCGCATGGGCACAAAGCCAGCGTTGCATTCCTGTTTTTGGTACCACCCACGCTGATCACAACACAACAGATATACCCTGTGCACCGCCCATGAGCGATGAAATGATAAAAGGCAATTATGAGTATGAAACCGGTTTTCAAATAATGAACGAGCTGCAAAACAAGGGGCTTGGTTATGAAGAAGTGGAAATGATTTTGGTGGGCAACCATGCCCCTTTTACCTGGGGGAAAACGCCGGAAAAGGCTGTGTACAACAGTGCAGTGCTGGAGGCAATTGCCCACATGGCATTGCTTACTGAACAAATAAATGCCAATGCCCCAAGGCTTAAAGATGCCCTCATTAAAAAACATTTTGAACGCAAACATGGTCCAGACAGTTATTACGGGCAATAGCATTATTAAGTAAGATGAAACAGCAACGGTAATTTTTGTAAACACAATGAATATGAAAAAGGCACTTCTTTTTTTGCTGATAATTGGGTCTTGCAGCTTATATGGGCAGCAAAAAGATTATCCCATACAGGGGGTGGATTTTACAAGGGTAAAGCTTGCCGATAAGTTTTGGTTGCCCAGGATTGAGACCAACCGTACGGTAACCATACCTGCATCTTTTGCCCGGTGCGAAAGTACAGGCAGGGTAAAAAATTTTGTTATGGCCGCTAAAAAAGAAGGCAGGTTTTGCACCACTTATCCTTTTGATGATACCGACATTTATAAAACGTTGGAAGGTGCCTCTTTTTCACTGGCAACCCACCCTGATCCGGTACTGCAGGCTTACCTGGATTCACTGATTACCATCATTGGAAAAGCGCAGGAACCTGATGGTTATTTATACACTGCCCGTACCATTAACCCCGCTGCTGCACACGCCTGGGCTGGCACACAGCGTTGGGAAAAAGAAAGGGAGCTAAGCCACGAACTGTACAACGCAGGGCACTTGTACGAGGCTGCCGCTGCACATTACCTGGCAACAAAAAAAACAACCTTACTCAACATCGCTATTAAAAATGCCAACCTTGTTTGTTCGGTTTTTGGTCCCGGCAAAAAGCAGGTGGCACCCGGCCATGAAATTGTTGAGATGGGCCTTGTGAAATTGTACCGCATAACCGGCAAACAGGAATACCTGAACACCGCAAAATTTTTTATTGAACAGCGTGGGCATTACAAAGGGTATGACAGTGCCAGCAACGACGCATGGAAAAATGGCTCCTACTGGCAGGATGATAAGCCTGTAGTAAACCAGAATGAGGCAGAAGGCCATGCCGTACGTGCCGGTTATTTATATTCGGCCGTGGCCGATGTGGCTGCATTAACGGGCGATGACAGCCTGCTGCATGCCATTGATAAAATTTGGTTGAATGTGGTGGATAAAAAATTATATGTGCAGGGTAGTGTGGGGGCAGTTGGCGATGGGGAACGCTATGGTAAAAATTACGAATTGCCCAATGCAACAGCATACAATGAAACCTGTGCTGCCATTGCCCTCGTGTATTGGAACTACAGGATGTTTTTATTGCATGGCGATGCAAAGTATATGGATGTACTGGAAAAATCACTGTACAACGGGTTGATATCCGGTGTTGGGCTAGATGGAAAATCTTTTTTTTATACCAACGCCATGCAGGTGAAAAACAGCTTTCTGCACCCGGATATGGAAGCTGCCCGGTCGGGCTGGTTTGAATGCTCCTGCTGCCCCACAAACCTTGCCAGGCTTATACCTTCCATACCCGGGTATATGTATGCCACAAACCAGGATAATTTGTACATCAACCTTTTTATTACCAGCAACGCAAACGTTTTGGTACAAAATAAACCGGTTGAAATTGTGCAGGAAAATAATTACCCGTGGGAAGGAAACCTGTTGTTTACCATCAACCCAAAAAATGCTGCTGCATTTAATGTTTTGGTGCGTATACCGGGTTGGGCCCAAAATAAAGCAGTGCCATCTAACCTGTACCACTTTCAGGATTCCTCTCTGGCGAAGCCCGTTATAAAAGTAAATGGAGAGGTGGTTGCAGGTGATATCAGCAATGGTTATGTAACCGTTGGCCGCAGGTGGAAGAAGGGGGACAAACTGGAAGTAATGCTGCCCATGGAAATAAGAAAAGTAACTGCCAGTGAAAATATAAAAGATGATATTGGCAAAGTAGCATTGCAGCGTGGGCCATTAATGTATTGTGCAGAGTGGCCGGACAATAATGGTAAAACAAGCAATATTATTTTACCGGCATCGGTTGGTTTAACGGCTTCGTTTATGCCGGCATTGCTCAATGGTGTAATGGTGCTAAATGCGCAGGTACCTGCTGTCGTGATAAAAAACGATGAAAGCGTAAGCACTGTAACGCAGCCCTTTGTTGCCATACCGTATTACAGTTGGGCAAACAGGGGCAAAGGCGAAATGATGATATGGTTTCCGGCAGCGGTTAAGGATGTTGATTTGCTGGCCAGGTGAAAACTAAGCAGCTTGGCCAAACGGCATGTTTTAATATTTTTTACCGCAAGCGGATAAAGAATATTAAAAATTTAAGAGTACTGAAAAATACAAGTGCAGCGTACAGCCTGTTTTGGGGAATGCATAACACAACGATATTGATGATTAGCTGAAGGGCATAAACTAAAATCTTAAAACAACACAATGATAAATCTTAAAGCATTTGAAGTTTGGTTTGTTACAGGCAGCCAGCATTTGTATGGTGAAGAAACCCTGCGCAAAGTGGCCGAACACTCCGCCGTAATTGCAGCCTCATTAAACGAAGCCCCAGGCATACCGGTAACAGTGGTGTTTAAGCCAACAGTAAAAACCACTGAAGAAATTTACAGCATTTGCCAGGAAGCCAACGTGGCCAAAAACTGCATTGGCATCGTTACCTGGATGCATACTTTTTCGCCTGCTAAAATGTGGATAGGGGGATTAAAGATTTTGCAAAAACCATTGTGCCACCTGCATACACAATTTAACCGGGACATACCATGGAACGACATTGATATGGATTTTATGAACCTTAACCAAAGCGCCCATGGCGACAGGGAGTTTGGTTTTATGGTAAGCCGCATGCGGATGAACAGGAAAATAATTGTTGGTCACTGGCAGGATAGCGAAGTGCTGGAACAACTCAATACCTGGGCACGTGCGGCCGCCGGATGGAACGATTGGCAGGGTGCAAAATTTGTGCGCTTTGGCGATAACATGCGCTACGTTGCCGTAACCGATGGTGATAAAGTGGAAGCAGAATTAAAATTTGGCTACTCTGTAAACACCCATGGCATAGGCGACCTTGTAGAAACAATTAATAAGGTTACCGAAGAAAATATAGATGCCCTTGTTAATGAATACGAAACTGCTTATACATTGGTACCTGCCTTACAAAAAGGCGGGGCACAGTACAGTGCTTTAAGGGAAGCCGCAAAAATTGAAGCCGGGTTGCGTACGTTTTTAGAAGCAGGTAATTACAAAGGGTTTACCGATACTTTTGAAGACTTGCATGGCATGGCGCAACTGCCCGGCATAGCAGCCCAACGCCTGATGGCTGAAGGGTACGGCTTTGCAGGCGAGGGCGATTGGAAAACAGCAGCCCTGGTGAGGGCAATGAAAGTGATGGGCAGCGGACTGCCCGGCGGCAATTCTTTTATGGAAGATTACACCTATCATTTTGACCCCGCCGACCCGATGGTGTTAGGCTCCCATATGCTGGAAATTTGCCCGTCAATTGCAGATGGAAAACCTTCGTGCCAGGTTCATCCGTTGGGTATTGGTGGCAAGGCAGACCCTGTGCGGCTGGTATTTAATGCCGCAGGAGGTGCTGCGTTAAATGCTTCTTTAATCGATATGGGCAACCGGTTCCGGTTGCTGGTAAACGAAGTACAGGCCGTGCCGCCACCGCATGATTTGCCCAAATTGCCGGTGGCCCGTGTTTTATGGAAGCCTTATCCCGATATGAAAGTTGGCTGTGCTGCATGGATACTGGCAGGTGGTGCACACCATACCGGTTACAGTCAAAACTTAACAGCGCAACACCTGCAGGACTTTGCAGAAATGGCTTCAATAGAATTTGCTTTAATCGGTAAGGACACCAACATGTACCATTTTAAAAATGAACTCCGGTGGAGCGAAGTGTATTACCAAATCAATAAATAATCTTATCATTACAAACGATTTTAAAAATATAAACCTTACAATTTTTGCTGTAATATGAACAAGAACTTAGCCTTTGCAGATTATGCCGTTTTCATAGTTTATTTTATTATTGTGGCCACTTATGGATACAGCATTTACCGTAAACGTAAAAAAAATGAACATGATGCCAAGGCTTATTTTTTGGCAGAGGGCACCCTTACCTGGTGGGCCATTGGTGCCTCGTTAATCGCATCAAATATTTCTGCGGAGCAGTTTATTGGAATGAGCGGCGAAGGATTTTTTCTGGGTATCGCAGTAGCGGCTTATGAGTGGATAGCCGCCATAGCATTGATTATTGTGGCGGTTTGGTTTATACCGGTGTACCTTAAAAATAAGATTTACACCATGCCGCAGTTTCTAAAAACCAGGTACAATGAATCGGTTGCACTCATCATGGCCATCTTCTGGCTGTTTTTGTATGTGTTTGTAAACTTAACCTCTATTTTATATTTGGGTGCTGTTGCCATTAACGGGCTTGCAGGCGGCGGGTACCTTCATGTAATTATGATCGGGCTTGCTGTTTTTGCGTTATTAATTTCCTTGGGTGGTATGAAGGTGGTGGCGTACACAGATGTAATACAGGTAGCCGTTTTAATTATTGGTGGCCTGGTTACAACATATATAGCCTTAACCACAGTGGCTGAATATTTTGGTGCAGGCCAAAGTGCCTTCGCTGGTTTTAAAGTGTTGATGAGGGAGGCACCTGAACATTTTAAAATGATCATTCCAAAGCCTACAGCAACCTCGGCACAAAACGAAATCAACAAATACCTTACGTTCCCGGGCCTGCTTTCTTACCTCGCCGGCATCTGGATAATTAACCTGAATTATTGGGGTTGCAACCAATACATTACTCAACGTGCATTAGGTGCAGATTTACAAACTGCCCGTACCGGTATTTTATTTGCAGGCTTCCTGAAATTGCTGATGCCTTTGATTGTAATGTTACCAGGTATAGCCGCTTTTGTTTTGTACAAAAGCAACCATTTGCCACAATTGGTTGGTGGTAAAGACGGTGCCTATTCAGCAGTACTTACCTTTTTGCCAACCGGCCTCAAGGGCTTGTCTGTAGCGGCTTTAACGGCTGCGATAGTTGCTTCGCTGGCGGGCAAGGTAAACAGTATATCCACCATCTATACGCTGGATGTACATAAAAAATATTTCCATAAAGAGGGCAGCGAAAAATCGCAGGTGTACACCGGCCGCATTGCCGTTTTTGCAGCCATGATACTTGCGGTATTATTTACCTGGAACGATTTGCTGGGCATTGGTGGCGTAGGTGGTTTTACCTACATCCAAAAATATACGGGCTTTATCAGCCCGGGTGTTTTTGCCATGTTCTTTTTAGGTATGTTTTGGAAAAGGACAACAGGTGCCGCAGCTATTGCCGGGGTATTAACAGGTTTTATTCTATCTGTTGTTTTTAACGAATTGGCACCAGGATGGTTTGGCAACAATACATTTTTATACACGGCTTATCCTAACGGCAAAGGTGGTTTCGAAATCCCCTTCCATATTTGTATGGGCTTGTCCTTTTTGTTCACCATGATCGTAATGATTGCCATAAGCCTTGCAGGGCCAAAGGTTAATCCTAAGGCTTTTGAACTTGATAAATCGATGTTTAAATTAACACCGCAAACCACTATGCTGATCGTAATAACATTGCTCATTATTTTTGCGTTGTATGTTAAGTTCTGGTAAAAAATATTTTTGTTAAGATTAAAAAATGCCGGGCGGTTATGCATAACTGCCCGGTATATTTTTTTGTTTTTTTAAGATTGGGTTGCAATATTTTTGAAAAATAACCACACCAACGATGCGCCGCTATTCGCAACAAAAAAGGTTTTTACTTGCCGTTGATTGTATCATTTTCGGGTATGACGGGCAAGGCCTTAAACTGCTGGTAATACAAAGAAGCTTTGAACCTTTTAAAGGAATGTGGAGTTTGGTGGGCGGCTTTGTTGGCGAAACTGAAAGTGCAGAAGGCGCAGCAGCAAGGGTTTTAAAAGAACTTACCGGCCTCGATGGTTTATACATGGAACAGCTGTATGCTTTTACAGCGCCTGACCGTGACAGTGTTGAACGGACAATATCTATTGCATACTTTGCCCTGATAGATATACAGCGGTATAAACAACAAATTAATGAAGATTATCACCCTGCATGGTTCCCCATTAACCAGTTGCCGGAATTGATTTTTGACCACAAACAATTTGTTGAAATGGCCAAGGAAAAATTACGCTATAAAGCGGCTTTACACCCACTTCTGTTTGAACTGCTGCCTGCTAAATTTACCATGCCCCAATTGCAGAATTTATACCAGGCAGTCTACAATGCAACATTTGATAAAGGCAATTTTAACCGCAAATTATTATCTACCAAACTGCTGGTAAAATTAAAAGATAAGGATAAGCTCAATTCAAAAAAAGGTGCTTTTTATTATAAGGTAGACAGTAAAAAATACACCGATTCCTTCAATGTATTTTTGAACTTTGTACCCGGCAACCTGCCATCTGCCGCAGGCTGATTATGTTTACAGGGGGGCGTTTATTTGGGTTGCTTTTGCAGCATATAATCAGTAGGTGTCATGCCGAACTGCTTTAAAAAATTCCTTCCAAAATTTGTCTGCGATCCATAGCCCGTCATGTCTGCCACTTCATAAATTTTATACCTTCCTTCCAGCAGTAGTTGGGCAGCTTTTTTTAACCGTGTTATATTAATAAGTTCATTGGGCGTAAGGTCGGATATGCATTTTATTTTTCGGTACAACGTGGGTTTGCTCATGTTTAAAAGGCCCGCCAGTTTTTCTACATCAAGGTCAATATCTTCCAGGTTTTGATAAATGGCCTCATTCACTTTTTCTAAAAAAAGTTCATCTGTTTTGGTGTGGGCCACGCTGTTAAGCAATACCATGGGCGTGCTTACAAAATACTCTTTTATCTTGGCCCTGTTGGTGAGCAGGTTAGCAATCTGCACCAGTAAATATTCCGGTGAAAAGGGTTTTTCAATATACGCATCGGCACCAGTTTCCAGGCCCTCAATTTTTGCCTGGAGTGTATTTTTTGCGGTCAGCAATATCACGGGGATATGGCTGTACTCCAGATTGGTTTTTATATTTTTACAAAGTTCAAAGCCATCCATTACAGGCATCATAATATCCGATATCACCAGTTGCACCACCTCTTGTTTCAGTGTGGCCAATGCCTCTTCCCCATTCAGCGATTTAAGTATCGTGTACTTTTCATTCAGCTCATTTTCCAGGAACTCCAGTATTTCCTCATTATCATCTGCAAGTAGCAAAACCGGTTTCATAAGCTGCTGTAAATTTCAAAAATTGTAAAGGATATGTGCATGGTTAACCCGGTTTTAAAGCGGCATTGTAAGATAGAAAACATTCATGTTATTTTCCGGTTCTCGAAGGTATAATGTGCCTTTATGCAACTCTGCAAGCGACCGGGAAAGTGCCAGCCCGATGCCGGTACCTTTTTGTTTTGCCGTAGCTTCCAGCCTGAAGAATGGTTCAAATATTTTCTCCTTCATATCGTATGGCACCAGGTACCCGTCATTTGTAATTGCTATCGAAAATGTTCCTGCTGTTTCATCCACTGGCAGCAAAGCCACTGCCACCTTGCTTTTTGCATATTTAACTGCATTGCTGAAAAGGTTGGTCAGTATTTTATTGAAGGCCTCGGTATCTAAAGTGGCCCTTATTTTATTTTTGGGCATGCTAAGGGTAAAGCCCAGGTTTTGCTGTTCGGCAAGGGGCTTAAAACTTATAAAAGTATCTTCCAGTAATTCAGAAATATCTGCCTGTACAAAAGTGAGGCTAAAGCCTTTTATCTCCGTTTGCCTGAAGTCAAGCAACTGGTTGCTTAGGTCAATCAGCCGGTTGGTATTGCGTTCCATAATCTTAAGGCTGTCTTTGATTATTGGCTTGTCTGTGGTATTCCTGATCACCTTTTCAAGGGGCCCTTTAATGAGCGTAAGTGGTGTTTTTATTTCGTGGGCAACATTGGTAAAAAATTCAATTTTTGCCTGCAGTATTTCCTTCTCTTTTGCGCTTTGCAATACGGCTATTTTCTGCCTGTTTTTTTCTTCGGTTTTAGCATGATAGTTACGGATAAAAAAGATGGTGGTGCAAACAGCAATTGCGGCATAAAAAATATAAGCCCACATACTTAACCACCATGGTGGCAATATGGTTATGGTAATGGCTGTTGGCTGTTGCCCCCATACGCCGCTGCTGTTTGCTGCCTTAACTTTAAAAACATATGTACCCGGTGCAAGTTCTGTAAAGTAAACTTTTCTGTTGGTGGCAAGTTGTATCCAGTCATTGTCCAAACCCTGCATCTGGTAAGCATATGCGGCCATTTCGGGGGCGATAAAACTTAAAGCAGCAAAGTCAATACTAAGGGTAGATTGGTTGTGCTGCAAGGTTATTTTATCTGTACCAATAACAGATTTATTTAACGGCGAGCCCTCTTTGGCAATAGGCAACTCCTTATTAAAAACCTGCAGCCCTGTAATGTAAACCGGTGGCACAAATGAATCGGTAATAAACTCTGCCGGGTTAAAGCTTACCATGCCCTTAACACAGCCAAAATACATTCTCCCATGCCCATCTTTATAGGCAGCGCTAAAATTAAACTGGTCGCTTAATATGCCATTTATTTTTGTAAACACAATGGCATGTGCGGTAACAGGGTTAAAGCAAACCAACCCACGGGACGTGGATATCCACAGGTTGCCTTTATTATCTTCCAGCATACTTAAAATGAAACTGCTGGGGAAACCATCTTTTGTGGTGTACCGGGTAAAATTTTTGGCCTGCCGGTTAAACCTGCAAAGGCCATCCTCGGTAGCAAACCAAAGGTTCTCCTTACTGTCTTTAAATATACTGTTTACCCTGTCGCTGGCCAGGCTGTTTTTATCCGTAATGTTGTACCTGAAGTTACCGGCGGTTGCATTTTTTGGGTTATAAAAATTAACCCCGTTGCCATAGGTTGCTGCCCACATTATATCCCCGCTGTCTTTTACAATACAGGTGTACCAAAGGTTTTGCGGCATGCCGGGCAGCAATGTAAAATTGTTTTCTTTCCGGTTAAAAAGATAGGCGCCTTGTGTGGTGCCAAGCACAATAGCGTTACTGTCTGTTTTTGTAATGCAGTAAATAAAATTGCTGTGCAGGTCGTGTATGCCACTGCCCATGGAATAGTGTTTTTCAACCTTGCCCGTTTGCAGGTTAAGTATGTCAAGCCCGTTTTCAAAAGTGCCTGTCCACACTTCGTCGCCTGCCACCAGTAAGCCATGTATGTTGGTGCTTGAAATACTGGTTTTATTGCCTTGCGGCTGATAATGGGTAAATGTTTTTTGTGCGGTGTCCAGCTTGTTAAGCCCTGCATCTTCTGTTCCAATCCATAAGCTGCCAAAGCGGTCCTGGTGAATTTCCCTTACCACATTACCACTAAGTGAATTTTCGCTAAGCTTTGGAAAGTACCGGGTAAAAGTGGTGTGTTGTTTGGGGTAATAATTTACACCTCCAAAATAAGTGCCTGCCCAAATGCTGCCTTCCTTGTCTTTTATAAAACAATACACGGCATTGTCTGAAATGGAAAAAGGGTCGTTATATTTTTTTTGCAAATTGGTAACATGGCCGGTAAAAACGTTGTAGATAAATATGCCGGTTTCCGTACCTATCCAGCATTCTTCCGGGGAGACCTGTATAAAATTCCTTACAAATATTTCCGTTTTGTTGGTGTTGTAGGTGAGCACATCGCTGTACATATTTGTTGCAGGATCAAACAATTTAACACCCTGGTTAGATGTGCCTGCCAGTATTTTGCCCTGCGTGGTGGCATACAAACGCTCTACCCACTTTGACACTGCCGGTTGCGAATGGGCAAACAAATTATGGCCGGTAAAAGTATTGGATGGTGCATTGTATTGTTGTATAAAACCAGTTGTTGTGGAAACCAATAAACTGCCATCATGCGACATGCACAAGGACGTAGCAGGAAAAAAAGTATTGGTATTGTAAGAGAAGGCGCTGTGTTTTTGAAGGTTATATTTCACAAGCGTAAAGCCGGCAATATACCAGAGGTTGTGTGCCCCATCAATAAGGATATCCCGGATAGGTGTATCCCTGCTGCCTTTCAGCAGGCTGAAACTTTCTATTGATGCATCATAACGGTAAAGGCCATTCTCTGTTCCAATCCAGATAATATCATCGGCTTGCTGGTACAGGCTATGGATAAAGTTGTTGCCGATGCTTGCTGTATCCTGTGGGTTGTTGCGAAAAACTTTAAAGGTATAGCCATCAAACCTGTTCAGCCCATCCTTGGTACCAAACCATAAAAAGCCTTTATTATCCTGCAGGCTGCAGATAGTGGAATTATTGCTTAGGCCGTTCTCCACCTGGTAATGCCTGAAATAAAACGATTGTCCGTAAAGGCTTGCACCCGATAAAAATATAATGGCAAGTATATGTAACCTTAAGATCAAAGCAGCGTAGCGTTTAGCGGTAATAAAGATAAAGGAATAGCATAGATGTATTGGGTGCCGCCTGTTAGGCAATCCTTTAAATTGAGATTTTATGATGAAATATTGAGACGATATGTTGTACACCTTACCAATAATAATATCACTTTTACAACAATTAACGAATGCAACTACTGCCTGATGACTGCTTGATGAAGAAATACAAAATCAACAATGCACCAACAATCATTTGTCAGTTAATACGGAAATTGTAATTATGCCCCTGCGGTTTTTGCTGAGGCATAACTTTTATCCAAACACACTATTATAAAAGTAAATTTGACAATTATAAGCTATTTAAAATTACCATTAGCTTGGCCCCAAACAATCATCATCAAAACTAAAGCGATATGAAAAAGCAACTGAAAAAGGTGCTGTTATTTACATCATGTAACCTGTTACTGGCACTGTTAACGATGCTGCCAAACCAGCTTTACGCCCAGGACGGCAGGGTAACAGGTACTGTGACCGGGGCTAATAATAAGCCCGTGATAAACGCCACGGTAACCGTAAAACAAACCAAGGCTTCGGTAGCTACAGATGCGCAGGGCAACTTTGCCATTAAGGCCGTTAAAGGGCAAACTATTGTGGTATCATCTGTAGGGTTTAATCCTTTAGAAACTACGGTAGGTGATAACAGTATGGTGAATATTTCGCTGGCGCAAAATACTTCGGCTTTGGATGAAGTGGTGGTGGTGGGTTACGGCACGGTAAGGAAGAAAGACCTTACCGGTTCTGTTGCCGTGGTTAACGTAAACGATGCAAAAAAGACAGCTTCTTATGATGTGGCAAAAATTTTACAAGGCCAGGTAGCGGGGGTTACGGTGCAAGGCTCCGGCGAGCCGGGCGGTTATGTGCAGATAAAAATAAGGGGCATCAGTACATTTGGAAATAACAGTCCGCTGTTTGTGGTGGATGGTGTGCCGGTAGATGGCCCCTTCGATTTTTCGACCAATGATATTGAAACCATCCAGGTACTTAAAGATGCATCTGCAGGTGCCATCTATGGTTCAAGGGCTTCAACCGGTGTAATCATTATCACCACAAAAAAAGGAAAAACAGGCCCTTTAAAAATCAGTTACAGTTCTTATTATGGCTTTCAGAATATTGCAAAACGCATCCCACTTACCGACAGGGTACAGTACCAAAAAATAACAAGTGCAGCAGAAATAAATGCAGGCCTTGCCGTGGCCCCGGGCAACGATCCCGCAAGCCCTGATTTTATCAGCAACGTTAATACAGACTGGCAAAAAGAAGATTTTAAAACAGGCCATATGCAAAACCATGATCTTAACCTTTCGGGTGGCAGCGAATCGCTTAGCTACAATGTGGCCCTTGGTTATTTTGATCAATCGAGCACACTCGCAGGCCCTCAAAACTATAAGCGGTATACCTTAAGTACAAACGTGCAGGGCAAAAAAGGCATTTTTAGTTTTGGTGCAAAATTCGCTTACACCAACTCTAACAAAATAAATAATACCTACCCCCACCTGCACCCGAATGTAGGTAATGCCATTACCAACCTTTTAATTGACATACCCACCATGCCGGTGTACGACAGCACAAGGGAAGGGGGTTATGGCGGAACAAATAATGTGATACAAAAAGCGATTGCCATTAACCCAATCGGCATGAACAACCTGATAACAGACAAAAGCGACCGGGCAAGGATGCTGGCAAATGTTTGGGCCGAACTGGAAATTGTAAAAAACCTGAAATACCGCATCAACCTCAGTTACGATAAGCTTGACTATAAAAATTTGTACTTCGAACCTACTTATGATTTGGGTTGGTACTACACCAATAACATTGCTTACATGTCTGAACAAAGGGGCGCCAATTCAACGTCTTTAGTAGAAAATACATTAAGCTATAAATTATTGTTTGGCAAAAGCACGGTGGATGCACTTGCCGGAACAACTTACCAGTATGATAATTATTCCAACACTGTAGGGTCGGGCCAGGGTTTTACCAAACCTTATTTTTATACATTGAGTGCAGCAAGCAGTGCATACCCCAAGTCAATTGCAGAGCGTATTGACGTTGCCAGCCTTGTATCTTACCTGGGCAGGATAAATTACAATTATGATAACCGCTATTTATTAACCGGTAATTTCAGGCGGGATGGATCATCTAAATTTATAGCCAACAACCGCTTTAGCAATTTTGGCTCGGTAGCAGCGGCATGGAACCTATCCAACGAAAAATTTATTACGCTGCCGCAGCAAATCAACAGCATCAAAATAAGAGGGGGCTATGGTACATTGGGCAACCAGAATATTGGTAACTATTTATACCAAACGGTGGTTAATTCCAATGCCGGTTATTTGTTTGGCAACACGCCAACACTTGCGCCGGGCACCATTTCTACTTACGTGGTAGACCCTACCATTAAGTGGGAAACAAAAACAACTTCCAACGTAGCGTTTGATGTAGCACTGCTAAAAAATAAGTTAACGCTTACCGCAGAGTACTATTCTAACAAAGTAAAAGATTTACTGGTGGCTATTCCCATTCCATTATCGGTAGGTTCAACAGGTGGTGCAAGTGGCAGTTCTGTTGTTACCAATGCTGCATCCATGGCCAACAGCGGCTTTGAGTTTACTGCGGTATACAAAAATGTTATCGGCCAGTTTAACTACGGCGTCAATGCCAATTTTACCACTATAAAAAATAAGGTAAGTGCCCTCGGCGGTGCCAACAACCCTATTTATGGTATTGGCAGTAAAACCTCCATAGGCCAATCTGTTGGGCAATTGTATGGCTTTAAAACAGAAGGGTTATTTAACACAGCGGCAGACATTACCAAGCATGCCACACAAACAGGTGCCGCACCCGGCGATGTAAAATTTGTGGATACCAATGGCGATGGTAAAATAACAGATGATGACAGGGTGTTCCTTGGGTCCGCCATTCCTACATATAATTTTGGGTTTAGTGTTGATGCCGGGTATAAAAATTTCGACCTGTCTTTCTTCTTTCAGGGCAGCGGTGGCAACAAGGTGTACAACGGGGTTTATTCAGCATTAATGGCCGGGCAGTACACCAATCATTCTGTAGATGAAATTAATTTTTGGACACCCACCAATACCAACACCAACATTCCACGTCCGGTAATTTATGATCCAAACGGCAACGGAAGGTTCTCTGACAGGTTTGTTGAAAGTGGCAGTTATGTAAAATTGCAGAATGCCCAGATAGGCTACACATTTCCTGAAAAAACAATGGCCGGTACCAAAGCAATAAAGAGCCTGCGTATTTATGCATCTGGCCAAAATTTAATTACAATCAGCAAATACAAAGGCTACGATCCGGACTTTATCAGCGATGGCCTTTTTTCAAGGGGCTTCGATTTTGGTTCTTTTCCTAACCCAAGAAGTATATTGTTTGGAATACAGGTTGGCCTTTAATAAACTCTAAAACTTTTTTATGAAACATACTATAATCAGATTTATTTTTTTACTGTTGCCCTTTATTGTGATCAGCAACGGGTGCGAAAAAAAACTTAACCAGGTTAACCCTAACCAGCAAACAAACGAGTCGTTCTGGCTTACTTCGCAGGATGCCCTGTACGGCGTTAATGCCACATATTCTACCCTGATAGAAGATGGTACTTTTATGCGGATGACCCCGGCACTTTCAGATGCAAGGGGCGATGATGTGCACAGCAACAGCCCATGGAATGCATTGGGCGGTATGGGCAGGTTTTCTTTAGGTACTGCAGATCCCTCAGGCTACGGCTGGGCTTTTACATCTTACTACGAAGGGGTAAACAGGGCCAACCAGGTACTGGCAAATGTGCCAAAAATCACCATGGACAACGACCTTAAAAACAGGATTTTAGGGCAGGCTTATTTCCTGCGTGGATTTTACTTTTTTTACCTGGTAAATTTTTATGGCAGTGTGGCCTTGCCAACAAGCCCTGCAAAATCAACGGCTGATTTTTTTGTAAAACAATCCACACCGGATGAAGGCTGGGCGCAGGTTATCAGTGATTTTACAAAAGCTGCCGCAGTGTTACCGGTATCCTACAATTCCATTTCAGGGGTAGATAAAGGGGATGTAGGAAGGGTAACCAAAGGGGCTGCCATGGCGTACCTGGGCAAGGCATTACTGTTTAATAAAAAATTTAGCGAAGCAGCGGTACAGTTTAAGGCAATTATTGATTTAAACACCTATAGCCTGGTACCTGATTATGGGGATAATTTTAAAGAAGCCACCAGGAATAATGCAGAGTCAATTTTTGAAGTGCAGTTCTCCAGGGCAGTCGGCGGTTCGGATGCATCCTGGGGTGGCGAGCCGCAACCAGGGTGGGGCAAGACCGAAGGTAGGGCAGTAACTTATGGTGCAAGGGGTTTTGGTTTTACAGATATGCAGCCAACATTATCATCCCTTGGCGAATTTCAAATGGAAAAAACAGCCACCGGGCAGGATGACCCACGTATGGATGTAACCATGTTCCATAATAAGCCGGGGCTAAAATTATATGGCAAATTGTTTACCGCAGTGTATGCCAATAGCCCCAATGATTTGAATGATGTTTTTGTGGCCAAATATGAAAATGGTGATGGCACCTACCCAGATGAATTTGCAGTAATATGGCGCAGTGCCATCAACCAACGCCTGATGCGCTATGCAGATGTGTTGCTGATGTACGCCGAATGTTTAAACGAATTAAACCAAACAACGCAGGCTTACACTTACATCCAAATGGTAAGGGCCAGGGCTGGCCTTGCAGACCTTGCAACTGTTAAACCTAATTTATCGCAGGTGCAGATGAGGGCACAGTTAGCCCATGAAAGGTACCTTGAATTTACCCTGGAAGGAAAACGATTTGATGATATCCGCAGGTGGGGATGGCTGCAGGACCCGGCAAAACTTGCCGACTTAAAAAGCAGGGACCCAGAGTTTGTAAATTACATGCCCGGCAGGGAATTATATCCCATTCCGCAAAGCGAAATTGATAACAACCCCGGCTTTAAACAAAATTTATCTTATTGATGAAAAGCCTGCAAAACATGGTAAACAAGTTGGTTACGCACAGCATATTTTTTCCCGGGTATTTGCG
Organism: Ferruginibacter sp.; assembly: GCA_965249755.1. Classification (GTDB taxonomy): domain Bacteria; phylum Bacteroidota; class Bacteroidia; order Chitinophagales; family Chitinophagaceae; genus Ferruginibacter. The sequence goes on along the minus strand of CBDFMT010000004.1, from coordinate 2,423,483 downwards.
GCAAGGCTTTTCTTTTTTTCGGGGAAGGCTTTTGCTTTTACATAATTAAGCTATAGAAAAGAGAAAGCAAAGCAGCGTAATTAAAGGCTGGAATTTGACAATGAAAAATGCACCGCAATATTTTTTTTGTATGCTGCTGCCGGTGTTGTTTGCGGCAGGCTGCTCAACAAAGGGCGGTGCAAAAAAAGATGGTTTTACTTTTTCGTTGCTCCCATCCGGCAGTACCAATATTGAATTTAATAACCAGATAACAGAAAGTGATTCGGTGAATTTTTATACAAACGAATACATGTACATCGGGTCGGGTGTTGCCGCCGGTGATTTTAATAATGATGGCCTGCAGGATTTGTTTTTTTGTGGCAGCCAGGTAAGCTCCCGTATGTACATCAACAAAGGCAATTGTAAGTTTGAAGATGTTACCGAAAAGGCAGGCCTGCATACCAGTGTTTGGTGTACCGGCGTAACCGTAGCGGATGTTAACAGCGATGGCCTGCAGGACATTTATGTTTGTGTTTCCCATAGCCATGACGGGCGAAAAAGAAGAAACCTTTTGTTCATCAACCAGGGCAACCTTACATTTAAAGATGAGGCACAGGCTTATGGTTTGGTGGATACCGGCTTTAGCACACAGGCTGTATTTTTTGATTATGACAAAGATGGGGATTTGGACATGTACCTTCTGCACCACAGGCTGTACAACCCTTATCCCAACAACCTTGCGCCAAAAGATACCACCGGCGATTCCCCTGCGGCGGATAAATTGTACAGGAATAATGGCGTATCAAACAGCACCGGCCATCCGGTGTTTCAGGATGTATCAAAGCAGGCAGGCATTAAGGAAGATGGGTACGGGCTTGGTGTTGTGGTAAGTGATGTTAACAATGATGGCTGGCCGGATATATATGTTGCCAATGATTATTTATCCAACGATGTGTTGTGGCTCAATAATGGCGATGGTACTTTTTATAACGGTATACAAAATGCAATGCGGCACCAAAGCTATAACAGCATGGGTACGGATGCGGCAGATATTAATAACGACGGGCTAACAGATATTGCCGTAATGGACATGTCGCCGGAAACCAACGAAAGAAAAAAAATGATGTTCATGGGTACCAGCCAGGAAAAATATGATTTGCAAATGCGGCTGAATTATCAGCCGGAATTTACAAGAAATATGTTGCAGCTCAACAATGGCAACCGTATTAACGATACGGTGAAAACACCATTTTTTAGTGAGATAGGTCAATTGGCAGGCATAGCAGAAACTGACTGGAGCTGGAGTGTTTTGCTTGCCGATTTTGACAATGATGGATGGAAGGATATGCATGTTACCAATGGTATAGCAAGGGACCTTACTAACAACGACCTTGTTTTTTTTGATAAAGAAAGTAATAACACTGCCTATACTTTCAGCGGTAAAACAGGAACAGATGAAATAACCAAAAGCAGGGAAATAGCTAAAAAGTTACAGGCAAAGGGAACCGTAAATTTAAACGGATACTTTTTTAAAAACAACCGCAACCTTACTTTCAGTAATATTACCAGCAATGTTGGTATGGATAAACCTTCAGTATCACAGGGTGCGGTATACGCAGATTTAGACAATGACGGCGACCTTGATATTGTGACCAATAACATGAATTCAACCGCTTTTGTATGGCAAAATAATGTCCGCAAAAATGTATCGGACAGCATCAATAATTTTTTGTCTGTTAGCTTAAACGGTACAGCCGGCAACACTAATGGCATAGGCGCAAAAATAACTCTGTATTATAAAGGGGAAGTGCAATCGCTGGAGCAGTCGCCTGCAAGGGGTTATGCTTCCTGCGTGGATAACAGGCTGCACTTTGGTACAGGCAGCGCAACAACAATCGACTCTTTAAAAATAGTATGGCCATCTAACAGAGAACAAACATGGTATGGTGTAAAGGTTAACCAGTTTTTAAAAGTAAACGAAAGCGGGGCTAAACAAAACACCAATACTGCAAAAGTTACAGCAGCAATTTTTGAGGAGGCACCGGGTAAAGCGAAAATTAATTTTAAGCACAGCGAAACTGATTTTTTTGATTATGCGGTACAGCGGGCATTGCCCCAAAAATTTTCACAGCTTGGTCCAGGGATGGGCACAGGGGATATGAACGGGGATGGCAGGATGGATTTTTTTATTGGTGGTGCAGCAAACCAACCTGGCGAAGTTTATTTGCAAAATGCTGATGGTACGTTCCGTTCTAAAAAAGTTACAACTGGTAACAAACCCGAAGAAGATGTAACAGCCGTGCTTTTTGATGCGGATAATGACAATGATATAGACTTGCTGGTTGCCGGTGGCAGCACAGAGTTTGGTAACCATACTGTTTTAAATAATCCACGCCTGTACCTTAATGATGGCAACGCAAATTTTGTAAAATCCATACAGGCACTGCCGCAAAATATTACCGATATATCAACCACCATAGCCGCAGGGGATTATGATAATGATGGCGACATGGATATTTTTATCGGGGGACGAATGACACCAGGTAAATATCCGTTGGCACCCCACAGTTATATCCTGCAAAACAACCATGGCATTTTTACGGATGTTACCCAACAGGTATGTCCTGCCCTGGCCAATATAGGGATGGTGACGGGTGCAACCTGGACTGATTTTGATAATGACAAAAAGATAGATTTAATTCTTTGCGGAGAATATATGCCCATTTGTTTTTTTAAGAATATGGGCAACAAACTTATTGAAACAACAGCACACACGGGACTGCCGAATACCAGTGGAATGTGGCGGTGCCTGTTGGCGGCAGATATTGATAATGATGGCGACATAGATTATGTAGTGGGCAACATGGGCAACAACAACAAATACCATATTGCCCCCAACAGGCCACTGATGCTGTATACCAAGGATATGGACAACAACGGCTACGCAGATATTGTGCCGGCGTATTACATCAAAAATAATCAAGAGGAATACCAGCTCTTTCCTGCACCCGACCGAAATTTACTGGCTGAGCAAGTACCATCAATAAAAAAGAAATACCTGCTGCACAGCAACTATGCACAGGTATCCATGCGGCAGTTAATGAAAGATTATGGTACAGAAGGATGGATGGAGTGGAAGTGCGAAACCACCACATCTGTATGGATAGAAAATAAAGGCGGTGGAAAATTTGCCATGCATAACCTTCCCGTTGCGGCACAATTTGCACCAGTAAATGCCGTAGCGGCCACCGATGTTAATGGTGATGGAAAAACGGATTTGATTGTTGCAGGCAACGAGTACCAAACTGAGGTAACCACTGGCAGGTACGATGCATCTTACGGCTTGCTGATGACGGGTAATGGCAATGGGGTTTTTACACCTGTAAATGCCACAGCAAGTGGTATTGTAATTGACGGCGATGTAAAGGATTTAAAAATAATAAACACGGTCAATAATTGCAAAAGCTTACTGGCTGCAGTAAACAACGGTACTTTAAAAGTTTTGCAACAGCACAAAGCGGTGAAGCGACACAAAAATTTTTAAAAATTTCGGGTTATTATTGGGTTTAAAAATAAGTAGATAATTGATCAATAAAATAATAAAATGAAAATAAAATACTTCTTCCTTCCGGTGGCGGCTTTAAGCCTTTTTACCTTTTGCAAAGCACAGCAAAACGTTATTGCTGTGCATACTGATTCCGCAAAATATACCATCAACAAAAATATTTATGGCCATTTTGCAGAGCATTTGGGCAACTGTATTTACAATGGTTTTTATGTGGGGGATACATCTGAAATACCTAATATAAACGGGGTACGAAAGGATATTATTGAAGCACTTAAAAAGTTGAAAATACCTAACCTCCGCTGGCCCGGTGGTTGTTTTGCAGATACCTATCATTGGAAAGATGGCATAGGCCCAAAAGATAAAAGGCCATCCATGGTAAACAAATGGTGGGGGGGTGTAACGGAAGACAACAGCTTTGGCACACACGATTTTTTAAACATGTGCGAATTATTGGGTGCAGATCCTTATCTGTCCGGCAACGTAGGCAGTGGTACTGTGCAGGAACTGGCAGACTGGGTACAATACACCAACTTTAATGGAAGAAGCCCGATGAGCGACCTGCGCAAACAAAACGGAAGGGACCATCCATGGAAGGTAAGGTTGTGGGGCATTGGCAATGAAGCCTGGGGATGCGGCGGTAATATGACGCCAGAGTATTATGCAGGCGAGTACCGCAAATACGCCACGTTTATTTCTGATTGGGAAAACACCGGTGGCCTTATGCGCATTGCATCCGGCGCAAGTGATGCAGATTATCACTGGACAGAAACCCTTATGAAAAACATTCCGCTGCACATGCTGGGTGGCGTTGCCATGCACCATTACTCCGTGCTGGAGTGGAGCAAAAAAGGCGCTGCGGTAGATTTTTCTGAAGCACAATATTTTGGCATTATGAAGCAAGCCCTGCTGATGGATGAACTGGTAACCAAACATGCTGCCATTATGGATAAATACGATCCCCAGCAAAAAGTGGCACTGGTAGTAGATGAGTGGGGTGGATGGTACGATGTGGAGGCAGGCACTAACCCCGGTTTTTTATACCAGCAAAACACCATCAGGGATGCGATGATTGCCGGCGTTACACTTAACATTTTTAATAACCATGCATCAAGGGTACGCATGGCAAACCTTGCCCAGTGTGTAAACGTTTTGCAGGCTGTTATTCTTACCAATAAAGAAAAAATGATTTTAACCCCCACGTACCATGTAATGGAAATGTACAATGTGCACCAGGGCGCAACGCTGCTGCCCATCAGTGTTTCGGGCAGCGATTATATTTTGGAGGGGCAAAAATTACCTGCACTTTCAGCCTCTGCATCCAGGGACAGCAATGGTGTAATCCATATTTCGCTGGTGAATATTGATCCTGCACATCCTCAAAAAATAACTGTTAACCTTGATGTGAAAAAAATAAGCAGCGTAACCGGCAGGGCACTAAGTTCCAAAAAATTGCAAGACCATAATTCATTTGAAGAGCCGGAAAAAATAAAGCCTGTAGTTTTTAAAGATGTTGTTATCAATAAAAATGCATTAAATATTACCCTGCCACCTGCGTCAGTTGTTGTGCTTACCGTTAAATAATGCCACTATGAAAATTAAGTCTCGAAGCGTATCAAAAGTTACAGCAGCGTTGTTCGTAATAGTTATGCTGGTATCCTGCGGCAAAGAAAATACATCCGCCCCAACACCGGTAACGCCACCGCCTGTGGTGCCACCGGTTACACCAGCAGGGTTTGATATCAACTCCATAACCGATACGTATGAAAGTGTTGCGCCTTTTCAATATTATCAAAAGTGGGCATCGTATAATGTGCATGATCCATCGATATTAAAAATCGGCGACTACTATTATTGCTACAGTACAGATGTAGGTTATGGTATCGATGTTAGGTCAGGCATACAAATAAGAAAATCAAAAGACCTGGTAGAATGGCAATTTATAGGGTGGGTGTTCAACAGCCTTCCGGCAATGGGCTCTGCATATATTACCCAGGCTGGTGGCAAACCTTTTAACAGTTTGTGGGCACCTTATATCATGAAGGCGGGTGCCGGGTACAGGTTGTATTATTCCCTTTCTTCTGCCGTATCCCGGTTAAGTGTCATCGGCCTGGCAACTGCCACATCACCCGAAGGGCCATGGATAGAAAAGGGCATTGCTGTTTCATCGAGAAATGATAATGCCATACAAACAAATGCTATAGACCCTACAGTTGTGGTAACCCCTGCGGGGGAATACTGGATGTATTATGGATCTGCCTATGATGGGATTTATGTATTGAAATTAGACCCTTTGACCGGCCTTGCCGCAGCGGGTTCAGGCGTTGGAAAACGGGTTGCACAAAGGGGTTCCACCGGCAACAGCATTAACGGAAATATTGAAGGGGCTGAAATAATATATAATGCCACGCAGAATAAATATTACCTGTTTATAGCCTACGATTGGCTGGAAACAAAATACAATGTAAGGGTTGCCAGGGGCGATAAACCAGATGGCCCATTTTATGATTTTAATGGTATGGATGTAAACGTGCCACATGATGCCGGGCCTATGATTGTTGCGCCTTACCAGTTTAGCGGACACGGCGGCTGGCAGGGTACTGCACATTGCAGCGTATTTAAAGATGATGCCGGGCAGTATTATATGGGGCATCAGGGCAGGCCGGGTGTAAGTAAATATTCCATGGATTTGCATGTTAGAAAAATATTCTGGAATGCAGATGGATGGCCGGTTGTTTCGCCGGAAAGATATGCCTGGGAAGATAACACCAATGTTGCCAAAGACAGCATTGCAGGAAACTGGGAGCAGATAACATTAGGCTACACCGTGGTGCCGGGTTATCAAAATGAACAGGTAAGCCCCAACTTTCAGGTGGCAGAAAATATTACGATTGATGCAGCCGGAACTATAAATGGGAACGCTTCCAGTACCTGGGCCTACAATGCACCGTGGCTTGAATTAAAATGGGCAAATGGTTTTACAGATAAGGTGCTTGTTCAAAAAGGGCGTGACTGGGAGAACAAAAAAAACACCTTCATCTTTACCGGTTTAAACAATGTGGGTAGCGGTGTTTGGGGAAAGAAAAAGTAAATGTTTGGTGCAGCTATTTATGCAGTGCAATCAGGATTTTAATTACTTCTATTTAAATAAAAACAAAATGTATGCGCATAAAGCAGTTGATGATCTGTGCCTTTTTAATTACCGCTGTGCATGGCGTAAGCCTGGTGCAGGCGCAAAAAAATAACCTGCTTGTGGTGCAGATAAATAAACCCGTTGCGGATATACAGCCAACCATGTGGGGTATTTTTTTTGAAGATATTAACCTTGGCGCTGATGGGGGCATTTATGCAGAGATGGTGAAGAACAGGTCGTTTGAATTTTATCAGCCATTGATGGGATGGAAGGTTACGCAAAATAAATTTAATGAAGGCAGTGTGCTTGTTATCAACAGGGAACAAAAAGACCTTGCCAACCCAAGGTTTGTGCGTATTACAAAACAAGCTGCTGCAGATACACTTGGCCTTACCAACGAAGGGTTCAGGGGCATGGGTATAAAAAAAGGCCTTCGGTACGATTTTTCTGTTTTGTACAGGCAGCAAATTGCCGGGCTTACCATGCACATTGAACTTATTAGCATAAGTGGAAAAATTATCGGTACCGCAACTGTCAGCCCGGTGGTTACCACAGGTGCTGCGTGGTCCAAAACGGGTGTAAGTTTCAACGCTGCTGATTCCACTTTAAAAGGAAAATTAAATATTTGGTTTGAGGGTACAGGCACTATGGATATTGATATGGTTTCTTTATTTCCGGAAGATACCTGGAAGAAAAGGCCGGGCGGCATGCGTGCAGATATGATACAATTACTGGCCGATATGAAGCCGGGTTTTATCCGGTTTCCGGGCGGCTGCATTGTGGAAGGCCACGAACTTTCAACAAGGTACCAATGGAAAAAAACAATCGGCCCTGTAGAAGAAAGGCAGGTAAGCATCAACCGCTGGAACAATGAATTTGCACATCGCCCCACGCCGGACTATTATCAAACTTTCGGCCTTGGTTTTTTTGAATATTTTCAGTTGGCAGAAGATATTGGTGCCTCGCCATTGCCCATTTTAAATGCTGGTATGGCCTGCCAGTTTAATACTGCAGAAGTAATACCCATCGACCAGTTAGACCCCTATGTACAGGATGCGTTAGACCTGATAGAATTTGCTAACGGGGATACTGCAACGCCATGGGGCAAAACCCGTGCACACATGGGGCACCCTGCACCATTTCATTTAAAAATGATGGGAGTGGGCAACGAAAACTGGGGGCCGCAATATGTGGAGCGTTTAAAAATATTCAGTAAGGCCATTAAGGCAAGGTACCCGGATATGAAATTGGTAAACAGCTCCGGCACCGATCCTAACGGAGACCGCTTTGATTACCTCAATGGCGAACTGCGGAAAATGAACGCTGATATTATTGACGAACATTATTACCGCAGGCCGGAATGGTTTTTGGCCAATGCGGCACGCTATGATAATTACCCAAGGAATGCCAGTAAAATTTTTGCAGGGGAGTATGCAGCCCAAAGTGATTACACGGTAAGCATAAATAATAAGAACAATGCAGAAACAGCGATAGCCGAAGCCGCCTTCATGACCGGGCTGGAACGTAATGCAGCAGTGGTTTCTATGGCTTCGTACGCACCACTGTTTGCGCATATTGATGGCTGGCAGTGGACGCCGGATTTGATTTGGGTAAACAACCTCCAATCTTACGGAACACCCAATTATTATGTACAAAAAATGTTCAGCACCAACAAAGGCACGCAAACCATTCCGGCGTTAATTAATGGAAAAGCCGTATCGGGGCAGGATAGTTTATATATATCCGCTGTTATTGATAAAAATACCGGTTATGCCATTATCAAAATCGTTAATGCCGGCAACAACCTACAAACAAAACTGGTGCAATTGGAAGGGATAAAAAAATTACCATCCGGCGCAACGGTAACAACTTTAAATGGCAACAACCCTTTGGCAATAAACTCTTTCGATCAGCCACAAAACATTGCCCCTGCAGAATCTGCCATTAATATTAAAAACAGCCAAATTAATTTTACTGCAACGCCGCATTCATTTGCTATCATAAAAATAAAGATATAGCCATTGCCAAAGCATTGGGTGTTTGCATCCTGAAAAGAAATAATTTTTTAACCCGGCACTATGCAGGTAAAATAGTAATGCAGCCTTTAATAAAAAATAGGGAATGATAAAAGCATATAAGATGGATGTTGTGAAATATATTTTTACCCTTTTATTGTTGCAGGCAACCTGTAACCTTTTTGCGCAAAGCAGGCCTTTGGTAAATGATACGCTGATACCGGTGCATGACCCTGTGATTATAAAACAGGATAGTATGTATTATGTGTTTTGCACCGGGCAAGGAATAACAGTTTTTTCATCGACGGATATGAAACACTGGAAGCAGCTTAACCCTGTTTTTGATCATCCGCCGCAGTGGGCATTAAATGCCGTTCCTGGTTTTAAGGGCCATATCTGGGCACCGGATATCAGCTTTCACAACGGCCGGTATTATTTGTATTATGCAGTATCAGCTTTCGGTAAAAACACATCCTGCATCGGCGTGGCAACCAATAAAACATTAGATGCTTCCTCAAAAAATTTTAAATGGACAGACCATGGTAAAGTGGTACAATCCGTGCCTGGCAGGGATATGTGGAATGCCATTGACCCTAATCTCATCACAGATGAAAACAATATTTCCTGGATGGCTTTTGGATCTTTTTGGAATGGCATCAAACTGGTAATGCTGGATAGCACCCTTACCGCAGTTGCACAACCCGAAGAATGGTATACCGTTGCAAGCCGCAAAAGGGACAACATCTTACCCGATTCAGTGGCAGGCGATGCAGCTATTGAAGCACCTTTTATTTACAGGCATGGGCAATTTTATTACCTCTTTGTCTCTTTTGATTATTGTTGCCGTGGTGAAAAAAGTACTTATAAAATGATGGCAGGCCGAAGCCTTAAAGTAACAGGGCCTTATGCAGATAAAGACGGCATACCGATGAACCTGGGTGGTGGCAGTTTAATTTTGGAAGGGGATAAAAACTGGTATGGTGCAGGGCATAATGCAGTGGCCGATTTTAATGGTACAACTTACCTCATTTTTCATGGTTATGATGCTGCAGATAAAGGAAGGAGTAAATTACGTATTGAAAAATTAGTGTGGCTTAATGGTTGGCCTGTAATTAGCAGATAACTACAAAACGATAGTACAATTAAAATAAATTATTTAACAACAATTACTTTTTAAACGCAGCCACGCCTGTCGTTTAAAAAGGCATAAACAACTACATATGAAAAGATCATTTAAGGTTAATGTTTGTACCGCACTTATTTTTGCAGCCATATTAACTTCGTGTAACAATCAAACAACATCAGGTAAAATGGAAACTACAACCGGCATCACAAAAGCAGCCTGGGGCAACACGGATGGCAAAGAGGTGTTTTTATATACACTTACCAATTCAAAAGGCATGCAGGTTAAAATATCCAATTATGGTGCAACAATTACCTCCTGGGAAGCACCGGATAAAAATAAAAAAACGTCAAACATTGTGTTGGGGTTCGATAGTTTGAGCGGCTATCTTGCCAAGCCCCCATACTTTGGTGCATTGGTTGGCCGCTATGGCAACCGTATTGCAAAAGGCAGGTTTACAATTGATTCTGTGCAATACACTTTGGCAACAAACAATAACGCCAACCATTTGCATGGCGGCAATAAAGGTTTTGACAAAGCAGTGTGGGATACAACAGCAATTACCGATACTGTACCAAGCCTTTTGCTAACCTACCTGAGTAAAGATGGCGAAGAAGGTTACCCTGGAAATTTGAAAGTGCAGGTACGCTACACATTAACCAACGATGATGAATTGAGAATAGAATACACTGCTGTTACAGACAAGGCTACCCCGGTAAACCTTACCAACCATAGTTACTTTAATTTAACCGGAGATGCCTCAAATACCATACTGGACCATACCCTTATGATTGACGCCGATAATTATACCCCGGTTGATACTTCACTTATCCCAACCGGAAAAATTATCCCTGTTAAAGGCACCCCGTTTGATTTTACTACTGCCAAAAAGATAGGCAAGGATATAGCGGCCGTTCCTGGTGGTTACGATCATAACTGGGTACTTAACAAAAAGGATAATTCACTTAGTAAGGCAGCCATACTTTCTGATCCTGTTTCTGGCAGAACGCTTGAAGTGTTCACCATGGAGCCGGGCCTTCAGTTTTATACCGGCAATTTTTTAGATGGCACATTTAAAAGCCGCAACGGGCAGCCCATCAAAAAAAATGCAGCACTGTGTATGGAAACACAGCACTTTCCAGATTCACCGAATGAGCCTTCTTTTCCATCCACCATTTTAAAGCCCGGGGGTACTTACCATACGGTTACCATGTATAAATTAATTGTGCAGTAGTTTAAAATAAGCCAGCCAATGTTTACATTTTTGTGCAATGCACCTGCGTACTTTTCAGGCAGGTGCATTTTTATTTTTGCAATGGTTATGCTAAGCCATAATGCATTTGCCCAGCAGGATACTTATACCATTACACTGGATATAAAAAAGACCGAAGGGCCGATAAAGCCGCTCTGGGCTTACTTTGGCTATGATGAAGCCAATTACACCACCATGAAGGATGGTAAAAAATTGCTTACAGAATTGGGTGCATTGAGTAAAAGCCCGGTGTACATAAGGGTGCATAATTTACTAACCACCGGCGATGGCAAGGCTGACTTAAAATGGAGCAGTACCAACGCATACACGGAAGATGCAAAAGGCAACCCGGTGTACAACTGGAAAATTACAGACGCCATTTTTGATGAGCTTGTAAAAAATGGCATCCGCCCTATAGCCGAAATTGGTTTTATGCCAGAGGCCATGTCATCCAAACCTGTTCCTTATCAGCACCACTGGAAACCGGGTGTGCCGTACGACTCTATTTACACCGGCTGGGCTTACCCGCCAACAGATTATAAAAAGTGGTCGGCCCTGGTGTTTACCTGGGTAAAACATTGTGTGGAAAGATATGGTGCCAAACAAGTGCAAAGCTGGTATTGGGAAGTATGGAACGAACCCAACATCGGATATTGGAAGGGCAGCATGGAGGAGTATTTTATGTTGTATGATTATACCGCTGATGCGTTGAAGCGGTCATTGCCTTTGGCAAAAATTGGCGGCCCTACAACCACAGGCCCCGGATGGAAAAACGCTGCCATATATCTAAAAGCATTTTTACACCACTGCGTGGATGGAAAAAATAATGCCACCGGCAAAACAGGGGCGCCGCTGGATTACATCACCTTTCATGCAAAGGGAAGCCCGGCTGTTGTTAACAGCCAGGTAAGGATGAACATGGCCACACAGTTGCAGGATGTGGCCAAAGGTTTTGAAATAATAAATACCTTTTCTTCCCTTAAAAAATTGCCTGTAATTATTGGTGAGTTTGACCCTGAAGGTTGTGCGGCCTGTTCAGTAAATTTTAATCCGCAAAATGCTTACCGCAATGGCACCATGTATTCCAGTTATACCGCAGCATCATTTGCACAGTTGTATGCGCTTGCTAAAAAATACGCCATCAACCTTACCGGTGCAGTAAGCTGGTCGTTTGAATTTGAAGGGCAGCCATGGTTTGCCGGGTTTAGGGACCTTGCCACAAATGGCGTGGATAAACCGGTGCTGAATGTGTTCCGCATGTTTGGGATGATGAAAGGCAAAATGCTTGAAACCAGTGGCCAGGGCAGTTATACGGTACAGCAAATAACAGACAGCAGTGTACATAATGATAAGCCCTATATTGATGTACTTGCATCAGCCAATAAAAATGAACTGTATATTTTGTTATGGAACTACCATGATGATGAAAATTTTAAGCAGGATGCTGAGGTAAACCTGGTGATAAAAAACCTGCCTGCCGCTAAGTTTACCGTCAGCAGTTATGTAACGGATGAAACGCACAGTAACGCCTACACGATATGGAAACAAATGGGTTCGCCACAGCAACCAACAGATGCCCAATATAAAACACTGGAGGCATCAGGCAAATTACACCAGGATGAAAAGGGCCAGCCATTAAATGCCATAAAAGGTATAGCAGCCTGGCCGGTAAGCCTTCCGGCAAAGACCGTTAAACTGATAAAAATTTCATGGTAAGCATACAGGTTTAAAAGTTCCATTTTATATTGCGGTGCCTGCCGTATGTTTCCAAAATTAAAATATTGATTATGATGTTAAAGGCAAAAGCTTTTTTATTTGATTTAAACGGAACAATTATAGATGATATGCAGTACCATGCAGAAGCCTGGTACAATATCCTGAACAATGATTTGCAGGCCGGCCTTTCATGGGAGCAGGTTAAAGTGGAGATGTATGGAAAGAATGATGAAGTGCTTAAAAGGATTTTTGGCAACAGCCGTTTTACGCAGGCAGAAATGAACAACCTTTCTTTAGAAAAAGAGCTGCGTTACCAGCAAGCCTATCTTCCAAAACTGGCACTGATTGATGGGTTGCAGCAGTTGCTGGATGCCGCACAGGCAGCCGGAATAAAAATGGCCATTGGCAGTGCGGCAATACCATTCAACATTGATTTTGTGCTGGATAACTTGCAGTTGCGAAAATATTTTTCCGTAATAGTGAGTGCCGATGATGTAACCATAAGTAAGCCCCACCCCGATACTTTTTTAAAATGTGCACACGCCCTTGGCGTAGCAACTGCAGATTGTATTGTTTTTGAAGATGCACCAAAAGGTGTTGAAAGTGCCGCCAATGCTGCAATGCAGGCTTTTGTATTAACTACAGCCCATGGCGAAGCCGATTTTAACCAGTATAAAAACATCATCGGTTTTGCAGATAATTATAACAACCTTTCCGTAGGGCTAAGCTGATTTTTTCATCCTCAATTTTCACTCATCCATCATTTTTTCCTTTCATCACAACAATGTGCAAAGGCCTGCACCACTCATCTCATAAAATATCCACTTCATCCAAATTGATGATAGCTGCTGTAACTTTTTAGATTGCTTTGCGTTCGATATACAATCAAAACAATCAAAATAATACAAATGCAAAAGCTAACAATCCTGCTTACTGCCCTGTTCTTTTTAATGGCCGCCAAGCCAATGGCACAATCCACTTCTAAAGTCTCCGGTAAGGTAACCGATAAAAATACGAACAAGCCCCTTCAGTCTGTAACCGTTTCCCTCCTCCAAAGTAAGGATAGCAGCCTGGTAAAAGCTGCGGTAACAAACCCCGGCGGCAGCTTTGAGATTACTGCAAAAAGCAGCGGCAGTTTCATCGTAAGCCTTTCACTTGTGGGGTATGATACTAAGTTTACCGAAATATTTACACTAAGCAACGGTGAAAATTATACCGTAAAAAATACGGGCTTACAAACCAGCACAAATAAGCTGACTGCCGTAACAGTGGTGGCCAAAAAACCCATGATAGAAGTAAAGGCAGATAAAACGGTATTTAATGTAGAGGCCAGCATTAATGCACAAGGCAGTAATGCATTGGAGCTGCTGCAAAAAAGCCCCGGTGTGCAGGTAGATAATAATGATAACATTACCATGAAAGGCAAAACAGGCGTAAAAGTGTATGTTGATGGCAAGATGATGCAGCTTGATACCAAAGACCTTTCGGCTTATTTAAAAAGCATCAACAGCAATGATGTGGAAGCCATTGAAATGATCAGCAACCCAAGTGCAAAATATGATGCAAGTGGCAATGCAGGCATCATCAACATTCGCTTAAAAAAGAATAAAAAATTTGGCACCAACGGCAGTACCAACCTTGGTTTTGTGCAAGGTAAAACCCCAAAGGGCAACGGCTCTGTAGCGTTAAATTACAGGGATAAAAAAATAAACCTGTTCAGTAATGTTGGCGGCAACATTGGTATGTATGAAAACATTCTTGACCTGTACAGGATACAAAAAGACACCTTGTACAACCAAAAAAGTATCAACCACAATAATGATAAAAGCATCAACATAAAAGGCGGTGCCGATTATTTTATCGACAGCAAAAATACCATTGGCGTAATGGCCACTACCAACTTTAGCAACAGTACTTTTTCAAGCGATAGCCGTACGCCCATCTATTACAACCCAACCGGTGCGTTTGTAAAAAATATGGTTGCATACAACACGGTGCCAGGCCACCGCACCAACGCCAACTTTAATGTAAACTACCGCTATGCAGATACCAGCGGAAGGGAAATAAATTTTGATGCTGACTATGGCCTCTTCAGGGGTACCGGCCGCAGCTACCAGCCCAACAATTATTATGATATTAACAACGAACTTTTGTACAGTGTAATAAACAGAAATTATACGCCAACTAATATAGACATCTACACGGCCAAATTAGATGGCGAGCAAAAACTGGGCAAAGGCAAATTTGGGTACGGTGCTAAAACCGCTTTTGTTACCACCCAAAATACCTACGACTTTTTTAATGATAATGCCAGTGGAATACCCGTAAAAATCCTGGACCGCAGCAATAAATTTAAGTACACAGAAAATGTAAATGCGGCTTATGTAAATTATCAGCAGCAGCTAAATACCAAATGGAGTTTACAGGCAGGCCTGCGTATGGAACAAACCAACAGCAAAGGTGTGCTAACAAGGGAAGACAGTATTGTGCAGGCTGACAACACTGTAAAAAGAAGTTACCTCAACTTTTTTCCAAGTGCCGCACTTACCTGGAACCTGCATAAAAACCATACACTAAACCTAACGTATAGCCGCAGAATAGACAGGCCAACTTACCAGGACTTGAACCCTTTTGAAAATAAACTGGATGAGCTTACCTACGAAAAGGGCAACGCATTCTTAAGGCCGCAGTACACAGATAATATTGAGTTAACGCACACTTTTATGGGCTTTTTAAACACCACAATTGGGTATAGCCATGTAAAAGATTATGCCACACAGGTTACCGATACCATCAAAAATGCAACCTATATCCAACAGCAAAACCTGGCCACCCAAAATATCTTTAATGTAAACATCGGGTCATCTTTGCCCATCAATAAATGGTGGAGCGGTTATGCAAATGTTTGGTACAATTATCAAAAATATAATGGTGTTGTTGGTGGCAAGCCAATCAATATCAGCATACCAGGTTATGGTGCTTACCTGCAGCAAACCTTCATCCTTGGCCACGATTATACTGCAGAAATGAGTGGCTTTTTTAACGGCCCAAGCATATGGGGCGGCACATGGAAAACAAAGTCGCAGGGCGGTGTGGATGTTGGCCTGCAAAAATTAATCTTGAAAAAGAAAGCCACTGTAAAAGTTTCTGCAACAGATATTTTTCACACCACACCATGGACGGCCATCAGCGACTTCGGCGGCCTTTACCTAAGGGGCAGCGGGCAGTGGGAAAGCCGCACCTTACGCATAAATTTCAGCTACCGCTTTGGCAGCAATCAAATCAAAAGCTCAAGGGATAGAAAGACCGGCCTTGACAGTGAATCAAAAAGAATAAAATAATTCGCAGTCCGTCAACCTATCGTATTACTCAACCAAATAACCATAAATCCCCCGGCTTAACGGGGGATTTTTAATACAATATTTTCCGGGCAAATACAACAGCTATGTGCATCACCGTTGCGTCGCACACTTGTGCTGTAAACCTTTGTGGTACTTATTAGCAGCAGCTTTTACTTTCATTTTAAACAGTACTTTTTAGTTGTATTCATACTCAAAATAGCCCAGCAGCACATTCTCCTTCGAATAGCATTTTTCAATAATCCTAAGGCCATCATTGTACACATATTTCCAGGTGTAGTAATTTCTGTTAACACCTTCTTCCACAGCAATCATTTGTGTAACCTGGTTGCTGCTGTTATATTCAAACGAAAAATCGGGCAGCAG
This sequence comes from Ferruginibacter sp., assembly GCA_965249755.1. GTDB lineage: Bacteria > Bacteroidota > Bacteroidia > Chitinophagales > Chitinophagaceae > Ferruginibacter. Next base: position 2,406,975 of record CBDFMT010000004.1, on the reverse strand, counting down.
TTTGCGTAAAACAACATTGTACTTTACAATATCTGTAAGCCTGTTTTTTGCATCATAATAATAATAGTAATGGTGCCCTTTGGTGCCGGGTTCAATCTCATCGGTAACGTTTCCATGTTCATCAATAATAAAATCAATCAGGGTAGAATCTTTTTTATTTTTTATCAGCAACAATTGTACAGGCTGTTTTTGCAGGTTGTATTTGTACTGGTGTTCCTCCGTATGCGATGTATTAAAATCTTCATCGGCAGAGTGGGAGTAAGCAGTAACACTGGTAATGTTGGCATCCTTATCATATGCATAAACAGAAGTAGCCACCGTCAGGTCAGAGCTGTCAGTGGTTTGCAAAAGCTGGTTTTTATCATCGTAAAAACCCAGCAGCAATGATTTGCCTGTGGTGTATGATTTGGTGTAGGTTTCCACCTGCCGGTAATCTTTACTAATTTTCTTTTCACAAAAAAAACCTTCGCTTGGTGTTTTGTCCCCTTCAAAACTGTGTACTTCAATAACCCTTATTTTTTGTTCCCGCAAGGCTAACCGCTCTGCTGCTGCCTGCCGGTTGCTAACAATGTCTTTGTAATAATATTGGGCGTTGGCAGCGGCAACTAAAATTATCATCAGCAAGCAAACTATCGTTGTTTTTTTAATCATGTATTGAATTTTCAAAAACAAAAATAGGCTAATATAATTCGTAATTAAATTGTTATCACTGGTGCAACAGTTGTACAATTTTTTTTGGGTATTTTTAACAAAATTACCAAGGAGTGAGCCACTTATCAGAACGGAAAGAGAACAACTGCTTAAACTGTAATGCCCGGGTGTATGGCACTTACTGCCACATTTGCGGACAAGAGAATATCCATCCCAAAGAATCGGTATGGCACCTTACGAGCCACTACTTTCAAGACATTACACATTTTGATGGTAAGTTTTTCAGCACCATAAAACAGTTAATACTAAGGCCGGGTTTTTTATCGGCAGAGTATGCAAGGGGCAGGCGCATCAGTTACCTTAACCCCATACGGATGTATGTGTTCACTTCTGCTTTTTTCTTTTTAATCTTTTTCACTTTTGTACAAAAAGATGAGGATGACACACCGGTGGTTACAACTCCGGTTACAGCAAGCATCGGTGGTAAATTAGATAAAATAAAAAAGGGGCTTCAGGCCCAATTGGCAGTTGAGACAGATTCAAGCGATGCTGCTGAGTTAACAATCGCAATTAAGAAAATTGATAGCGCTGCGATGTTGTTAAAAACAAACCCCGATGCGGCAGACAGCATCCGTAAGTCATTAAATAAGCAGGAAGGGTTCCTTGTAATGTCAAACAATTACAACACACAGCGGGAGTACGACTCTGCCCAACTTAAGCTTGCACCTAACGACAGGGCCAACTGGCTCACCAAAAAAATGGAGTACAAAATGATTGTGGCCAGGCATAAGTATAACGGCGACTCTAAAAAAATACAAGAGGCAATATTGCATAAGTTTAAACACAGCTTTCCGCAATTATTATTTTTATCGCTGCCATTATTTGCGTTGACGTTAAAAATTTTATACGTCAGGCGCAAGCAGTTTTTTTATGTAAACCATATCATCTTTACCATTCACCTTTACTGCGCCATTTTTATTTTACTGCTGATTATCTTTGGTATTAACGGCTTGCAGGATAAATTGCATTGGGGCATATTTACGTGGATAAAAACCTTGCTTTGGATTGGGCTGGGCTTTTACGAATACAAATGCCTTCGAAACTTTTACCAGCAGCGACGGGCAAAAACCATCACCAAGTTTGTTATTTTAAACTTTGCAACGTCTTTAGTGATTGGTATTTTAACAGGGCTCCTGCTTCTTTTTTCAGCTTATCAGATATAAAATTTATGCAACAAAATATTGCTTTTAACAGGCTTGTAAATATTATGGACGAACTTAGGGAAAAATGCCCCTGGGATAAAAAGCAAACCATTGAAAGCCTTCGGCAGCTTACCATTGAAGAAACCTACGAGTTAACAGATGCCATAACAGATACCAACTGGAAGGGTATTAAAGAAGAGTTAGGCGACCTGCTGCTGCACATTGTTTTTTATGCAAAAATTGGTGCCGAGCAAAACCAGTTTACATTGGATGAAGTAATTAATGGCGTTTGCGAAAAACTCATTTTCAGGCACCCGCATATTTATAGTGATGTGGTTGTGGCAGATGAAGAAGACGTAAAGCGCAACTGGGAAAGGTTAAAACTAAAGGAAGGAAAAAACTCCGTGTTAGGTGGTGTACCCAAGGCTTTGCCTGCTATGGTAAAAGCCATGCGTTTGCAGGAAAAAGCGAAGCAGGTAGGTTTTGAGTGGGAGAATAAAGACCAGGTTTGGGAAAAGGTGGAAGAAGAAAAAGAAGAACTTTTGGCCGCCATAAAAAGTGGCAACACCAACGATATGGAAGATGAACTGGGAGATGTTTTTTTCTCCCTTGTAAACTTTGCAAGGTTTTTGCAGTTGGATGCCGAGAATGCTTTGGAACGTACCAACAAAAAATTCATCAGCAGGTTTACACAAATGGAAGGGCAGGCATTAAAAAACGGTAAGGCTTTACAAGATATGACACTGGCAGAAATGGACAACCTTTGGAACGACGCTAAAAAGAACACACATTAATATTTATAAAGCCTGCAGCAATAAAACAACTACTTGCAACAACAAAATTCTTTTAAAAAAAGGCTCGTTAAAAATAGTTACCTGCTGTTAACTGCCGCATGGCTTTTAACAATATCGTTTATTATTGATAACTATTGGTCGGGCACCTCATCTCCAAAGGCACAGCAAAAAAGTTTAAGCAATTATATCTCCCGGCAAGAAGATGATTTTGACAGGCTGATAAAAGATACCGCACTCGTTAGTAAGCTTTCCAATAAAAGTTTTTCCCTTGGTCAGCTCCAAAACCTGTCTGATAAAAAATATTTCTTTTTTGTTTTAGAACCTAACGAAGCCGGCACTTACGATTTGCTGTTTTGGAACACACAGGTAATTGACCCCGCCGTGCATATTTACAAAATGGAAGACAAGTCTGGTTTCATCTTGTTGCCCAATGGATATTATGTTTGGCGTAAAAGCACCGTAGGCAATATTGTCGCACTGGCCCTTATCCCCGTAAAATGGAACTACGCCGTAACCAACGATTATTTGCAAAATAACTTCGTTATTGATAACCCCGTATCCAATAATTATGTCATTTCTTTTCAGGATAATCAAAATTCCATTTATTCAAAAGATGGTACATTTTTGTTTTCACTTATACAGGATAAGGTAATTACCATACCCCAAAACACCATTGTTGCTGCCATTTGCAGGCTGCTTGCTGCCATGATCATATTGGTGCTTGCACACATATTGGCCACTTATCTTGTACACAAAAATTTTTATGCCGGGCTTGCATTTTTAATAGTTTTTATTGTAGTTGTAAGGGCGATAAGTTATTATTTTCCCATCCCCTTAAACCTGCGCCAGTTTGAATTATTTGACCCGGCCATTTACGGAAGCACTGCAGTGCTGCGGTCTTTAGGCGATTTATTGATTAATGCACTGCTGTTTTTATGGGTGCTTCTTTTTGTGCGGTACCATTTGCAGGACAACAGTATTGTTATAAAAGCCGGTAAGCCCGTAATTAAATACACTGCCATCTTTTTGGGCATTGTGGTTTTAATAGTGAGCACCATTATCAGTGGCCGCATCTTTCTTTCACTCGTTGCCGACTCTCAGATATCTTTTGACGTTGTAAACTTTTTTACCCTGAATATTTACAGCGTTGTTGGGTTTATTGTACTCGGTTGTATCGCCATCGGATACTTTTTTTTAAGCCAGATTATTATTTACCTGCTGCAGCCATTGTTACCAAAAAACATTATTGTGATGTTACTGTACGTAACCATCACCGGCTTGCTCATACTCACCATCCGTATTAATGTGCCCAATGTTGGTTTCGATTTAAGCCTGCTGATATGGCTGCTGGTGTACCTTTTATTGCTCAACAACAAACATCTTTTTTTATTAGCATCTGAAATTATTTCGTCCCGGCTTATATTCTGGCTGTTCTTTTTTTCTTTGTCTATTGCCACCATCATCATTATACAAAATGATAAAAAGGAAGTTGAAAAGCGAAAGTATTATGCAGAAACACTTTCGTCAAAAGTAGACCCTGCCAATGAAACTTTAATGAATACTGTGCTTACCGATTTCCGCAGCGAATATTTGGCACCACAGTTTGCAAGGTTTAAAAAGTATGTAAGCAACCGGGAGCTAAAAGATAGTTTGGTGAATGAAAATTTTTCGGGCTACCTCAATAAATATGATACCAAGATTTTTACTTTTGATGATACAGAAAAACCATTGTTCAACCAGGATTCCAGTACCTACAATACATTAAACACTATTCTTAAAACACAGGGTAAGCCCACCAATATACCAGACTTGTTTTATTATGATATCTCGTACGACAGGTTTACTTATATCAGCAAAAAAGAAATTAAGGATACGGCCAACAGGTTGCAGGGTTATGTGTTTATATTGGCCACGCCAAAAAAGTACAAGACAGATGCATTGTACCCGGAACTGTTTTCGAGGGGCTATAACAACTCGATAGAAAATTCGCCCATTTACTCTTTTGCTATTTATAACAAGTTGCAGTTAATCAGTAACCACAATGATTACGCATTTCCATGGAAGCTTAATGCAAGCCAGTTGCCTAAAAAAGATTATGAAACGTTTAGAAGAAATGGCTACTACGAATTATGGTATAAAGCAGGCCCGGATAAGATTGTAATTATTGCCAAAGAGGATAATTTTTTTATAGAAGCCATCACACTGTTCAGTTACCTGTTTTGTTCCTTCTTATTTGTTACCGGTATTTTTTGGTTTTTTAATGCGGTTGTAAGGTCCAGGTTACGGTGGGGCAAAATGAGGTCGCACTGGCAAATGACCATTCGCAGCCAGGTACATGCCACCATCATTTTTATAAGTTTGTTATCTTTTATTGTTGTGGGGGTTGCCACCATTTTATTTTTTATAAACCGCTACCATAATAATAACCGGGAAAAACTGAGCCGTACCATACAGGTTATGCAAAACGAGGTAAGAAATTCACTATCGGATTTAATTGTTTTTGATGATGTGGTAACCATCTATGATGATGCCTACAGGGCTTATCTTGAAAGGACAATTACAAGGATATCCGAAGTACATGCAGTGGATGTAAATGTATACGATCTTGAAGGTAACCTTCAGATATCTTCGTTGCCATTACCTTACAATAAAAACATTGTTGGCGATAAAATGGACCCTGCTGCATTTTACCATCTTAACCAATTAAAAGAAATACAGTTTTTTAAAGAAGAATCAATTGGCAGTTTAAACTACCTCAGCAACTATGTGCCGGTAATTGATGCGTCGGGTAAAGAATATGCCTACCTCAACATTCCTTACTTTACTTCGCAAACCAAACTACGGCAGGAAATATCTAATTTTTTGGTAGCTATCATAAACCTAAATGCTTTTATATTTTTAATAGCGGGCATTGTTGCTTTCTTTATTACCAATCGTATTACAAGGTCTTTTTCTTTTATCAGTAACAAGATGAAAGAAGTAAACCTTGGTAAAGTAAACGAAGCCATCCGGTGGAAAAGGAACGATGAAATTGGCGAGTTGGTAAAGGAATACAATAAGATGGTTGCCAAGCTGGATGGCAGTGCTGCGGCCCTTGCCAAAAGCGAAAGGGAAGGTGCCTGGCGGGAGATGGCGAGGCAGGTTGCACATGAAATAAAAAACCCGCTAACGCCGATGAAGCTCAGTTTGCAGTACCTGCAAAAAGCAATTGATAATAATACCGGCAACATCAATGCATTAAGCCGCAGCGTGGCCACAACACTGGTAGAGCAAATTGACCACCTTAGCCAGATAGCCGGGCAGTTTTCGCAGTTTGCAAATATTGGTAACCCTAAGAGTGAGGTGTTTGATTTAAACGAATCCCTCAGGATGATTATACAACTTCATTCTGCCGAAGACGATGTGGCATTGGAATGGAACCCTGTAAAAGAAATGGTGATGATTAATGCCGATAAAACACATATCAACCGCTTGTTTACAAACCTGGTGCAAAATGCCATGCAGGCAGTACCCGAAGATAAAAACGCCCACATTTCCATAAGTGAAATTTTAGGGCAGGATAAAATACGCATCACCGTTAGTGACAATGGTAACGGTATTCCCATGCACATCAGGTCTAAAATATTCACCCCCAATTTTACAACAAAAACGTCTGGCACCGGCCTCGGCCTTGCTATGTGCAAAGGCATAGTTGAGCAAAGCAAAGGTGAAATTTGGTTTGAAACTAAAGAGGGCCAAGGCACTACTTTTTATGTAGAATTACCGTTAGCAAATTAAAGGGCAGGGTAAACACAGGATCACGACAAGGTAAATATTTTATCAGCTCCAGATAAAAAAGTATCTTTTCAAGATAATACCTGCTGAACCCTTACCTATAAAACGTGGGCATCTTTATTAGAAATTAACGAAGGCTAATAGAAGCCTTGTCATAAGTTGTTACCTATTTTGCTTATTTAAATGGATAATTATTCTCTCGTTATTAAACAGAGTCTAAGTTTGGCTAAAATAGTATTATAATAACATCTTATACTCTTATAATTTTGGTGCTTATTATAACGGTTGCAATTGAACAGATGCCAGTCTTCTCCCGGCATGCCTTATTTCAGTTTTAGCGCCTTTAATGCTTTTAATACCAAACTACAATGCTGTCAACAAATTCACTCATTCCAAATCAATTAACCTCATTAAAAAAATGAAAACAAAACGATTGTTTATGTGCAGTGCATACACAAAAATGTGGATGCTGGTCTTGCTCTCAGGCTTTATGTTCAATTCGTTAAAAGCGCAAAACACTCAGGTAACTGGTAAGGTTACCTCCGAAGATGGTAAAGCTTTGCAAGGTGCAACCGTAACTGTAAAAGGTGCTAAAGCAGGAACCGCCACTGATGCCGATGGAAATTTTTCTATTGCTGTGCCATCAAATGGCACTGTGGTCGTAAGCATTGCAGGATATACTTCTACCGAGATGGCAGTAGGTAACCGAAAATCATTAGATTTTAAATTACCTGCTGATACAAAGTCATTGGAGCAGGTGGTGGTAATAGGTTATGGTACACAAAAGAGAAAAGATTTGTCCGGTTCTATCAGCAGTGTAACAGCAGCAACCATTGAGAAGGTGCCTGTAACTACTTTAGACCAGGCTTTGCAAGGGCGGGCGGCTGGTGTGCAGGTTATAAATAATGATGCCTCACCAGGAGGCAATGTTTCGGTATTGATAAGGGGTATTGGAAGTCTTGCCACCAATGGCAACGCTCCTTTGTATGTTGTTGATGGATACCCGACAGGGGGTGGTATGAACAATATTAACCCCAATGATATCGCATCAATAGATGTATTGAAAGATGCATCTGCCACTGCTATTTATGGGGTACGTGCAGCTAACGGGGTTGTAATAATAACCACCAAAAAGGGCTTAAAGAATAAAGTACAGGTTAGTGTGGATGCTTACAATGCTTTGCAAAGCAAACCTAAACAATATAAAATATTAAATGCACAGCAATTCGCAACCCTTTCAAATGAAATTGAGGCATCCGATTCAAGCCATACTTATCACGGCCTGCCTATCTGGAAAACACCCGGCGCACTGCATAATGTAGATTGGCAAAATGCTTTATACCGGCAAGGCCTTACGCAAAATTATAGTGTTGGAATAAGGGGTGGCAATGATAAGATACAATCTGCAATATCATTCGGTTACTATGATCAAAAAGGTATTGTACTTGGCTCTTTTTTCAAACGGTTTACAACAAGCCTTAACCTGGATTACCAGCCTGTAAAATGGATTAAATCTTCTACCAGTGTTAAATACTCTTACCAAAATTCAAACAACCCTTTTGGAACAGGATCTTTATTTCAGTTAGCAGTTAACCCGCCAACCCTCGATAGCGGTAACAGGAAAACGTATCAGATAAAAGATGGTAATGGAAACTATGGTTTTTATAATCCTCAAAATTCAAATGTTTTTAAATTTGGTAACCCTGTTTATAGTATTGAGACTAACCAATATAAAAACATAAATAATTATTTGCTGGCCAACTCCTCATTCGAGATCACCCTGCTTGATGGCTTAAAAATTAAAACCAGCGGAGGTGTAAACGTTACCAATTTTTCAGGTTCCTTTTTTCAGCCAGAAGATACCAGGGCAAATGTTCAATATCCAGGCTCTATTGCGGCTAATGCATTCTATCATCAAAACATTAATAATAGTTTTGAGTGGGTGTGGGAAAATACAATTTCTTACGACAAAACTTTTGGTAAACATACTGTCAATTTTGTTGGGGGTGTGTCTGCTCAAAAAAATACATACACCGCAATGGGTGGCGGCGGCATTCCACCTAACAGCGTTATCAGGGATTTAGGCCAGGTAACCAATCTGCAATTTGATCAGTTTGGCAACGGACAAACAATAACATCCCTGGCATCTCAATTTGCGAGGGTAAACTATCAATTTAATAACCGTTACATTATTACAGGTACAATACGAAGGGATGGTTCTTCTAAATTTGATACCAGCGCAAGGTATGGTGTGTTTCCATCGGGTGCCATTGCATGGAAGGTGAAAAACGAGTCCTTCATGCAGAAGGCAGACTGGTTAAACGATTTAAAAATCAGGGGCAGCTACGGAGTTGTAGGTAATCAGTTACCTATTCCTGCTTTTCAATACCAGGCATTATATGCTGGAAACTTTGCAGCAAATGTTAATGGCGGAGGAAACGATAATCTCGGTTATCCTTTCAATAAAGTTTACCAAAATGGTATCGCCCAGGCACAACCTGCAAACCCAAAACTGAAATGGGAAACAGACTATCTCACAGATATTGGCCTCGACGCCGCTTTCTTAAAAGGTGCCCTTACTTTTACTGCGGATTGGTATAATAGAAAATCAAAAGACTTTTTGTTAAGGATACAATCTTCTCCCCAAACCGGGTATACAGCCCTAACAAGAAATGTAGGAACGATGACCAATAAAGGTGTAGAACTTGCATTAAACTATAACGGTAGTTCTGGCAGGGATTTTCAATATAACATCGGCCTTACCTGGACAAAAAATAAGAATACGCTTACTGCCCTTACTTCAGGGATATCTTCTTTGCCAAACCTCGGCACCCTCGGTATAACCGGACAAGGCTGGGATGAATTTACAAGGTCGTATGTAGGTGGACCGGTGGGCGAATTTTTTGGTTATCAATCTTTAGGCATTTTTCAATCGCAAGGCCAGATTGATGCATTGAATGCAAAAGCCCCGGGTGGCGTGTATTACAGGGCACAAACAAAACCAGGCGATCGTTATTTTGCAGATATTAATGGAGATGGAAAAGTAACAGCAGATGACAGGATCAGCACAGGCAACCCTCAGCCAAAGTTTTTTAGTGGCTTAAATTTGGATGGTACTTATAAGGGGTGGGATGTTAACCTTTACTTCTATGGTTCTTATGGTAACAAGATATTGAACTATGTACAAAGTGATTTGGAAACCTTTCAAAAAAGAGGTTCGGAAGGGATAGAAAATGTTGGCGTAGATTTTTATCAGAACCACTGGACACCTACTAACCATTCTGATAAATATACAAGGGCACTTGCCAATGATGATAACACACTTAACAGCATCCCTTCCAGTGTTTGGGTTGAAGATGGAAGTTTTATCAAGTTGAAAAATTTGACAATCGGTTACACGTTACCAACCAAATTGCTGAACAAATATGATTTAAGTAAGGTGAGGTTTTATCTGTCATCTCAAAACTTATTTACCATAACCAAATACAAGGGGCTTGATCCGGAGATTGGTATACAGGGTGGCAATGCAACACAAAACGGTGTTGACAATGGCACTTATCCATCTTCCAGGTTTTACACATTGGGGTTAAACGTTACATTTTAAATTGAAGGCCGAAAAAAATAATAACATGAAAAGGAATAAGAAAATAATTATACTAATAGCTTTTATGGCCGTGGTAATACCACAGGGTTGTAAGAAAAGCTTTCTTGATCAAACCAATACTTTTCAGGGAACCGCCGATGCAACTTTTAATAAGCCTGCAGATGTGATAGCCCTTGTAAATGCTGTGTACGATTCTTATCAAAACAGCGACCTGTTGAAAAAGTGTATTTGGTACAGGGCAAACTTTAGCAGCCATGATGCATTCAACTGGGGTGGAGATGTATTCTGGAACAACTACCAGATACCGGCAACGTTCGGTGGTATCAACACCTTCTGGACACAATCTTATTTGGGGATAGGAAGGGCAAATGCATCTTTCGGCGTAATAGAAAATGCCAAGGGCAAAGGAATTCTTACACAGGCTTTAGCAGATCGTTTGTCTGGTGAAGCATATTTTTTAAGGGGCATGACTTACTATTATTTAGCATCTGCCTTCGGTGGTGTGCCAATTGAACTAAATGCAGTAACCACAGGTTTGGCGCCCAGGGCTTCCCGTGATTCTGTTTTCAGGCAGGTAGTTACCGATATGCAAAAGGCAGAAGCATTGCTGGTATCAAAAACAGTTTTAGCCCCTGCGGATTTAGGCAGGGCGACAAAGGGTGCAGCATACGCTTTTGAAGGAGCAGCCCGGATGTGGCTTAAAGATTATACAGGTGCTTTAGCTGCCTACAATAATCCAGAGCTGCTTAATAACTATCATTTGATGCCCAATTTTGCTGATGCAAATGAATACGATAAGCAAAACAACGATGAGTCGTTATTTGAAGTTCAGTTTGAAAGGAAAGCGGGTGACCCACAAGACTGGGGCGGAAGCTGGCAGCCACCAGGCGCCGAGTTAGGATGGATAGATAGCTTCGGATGGCCACAGGAATTAACCGGGCAGGGCTATGATTATGCTAACCCGGCTTTATGGTTATCTTACCAACCAGGTGATAAGCGCAAACTACTTACAATAGTTGGCCCCGGCGATTCATTGGTAAGCCCGGGTATTATAGCCAAGTATGGTGGTTTAAAAGGGTACAACCAGGTTATACAAGGTTTTAACGGGGGCAAGGCAACATACACTGCAGATAATGGAACTATTTTAAATACTGTAGGTACGTTAACCAGGCCATGGTACGGTGATGATGGCGGCCGCACCGGATATGTGTTTTCAAAAAAATGGAGGGACCCAAATCTTACAGGGGGCAACTCTAATGCACAAGGACAAAGCAATCTTTTCGGCGATCAGAACCAGATACTTCTGCGCTATGCAGAAGTAATATTAAGCAGGGCCGAATGTAAAGTACGCACCGGCGATGCAGCGGGTGCATTGGCTGATCTTAAAATAGTAAGGAACAGGGCATGGGGCGGAACAGCACCTGCTGCAATGCAGGATGGTGCTAATTTTGACGGTACTGCCGCTGTTGCAATCACTGATCCGTTACAAATGGTTTTAAGCGAATACAGGCATGAACTGGCTGGTGAATATTCTCTTTTCTTTGATCTTTGCAGGGCAGGAAATGATGTTGCCATTGCATTCATTAAAAAGGCGAATGGAACTGCCGATGGAAATTATGACCCCATTCCTAACCCGGCGCCAGGCCCAACACATGACGGTAAAAAACACGGGTTGTATAACACAACCCCAACAATAGATAAGCTCTTATTGCCCATACCACAAGGGGTAATCGCCCTTAACCCTAACTTGACCCAGAACCCGGGGTACTAAAATAAATATTGTATTAAAGAAAGGCTTTCCTCTAACAGAGGGGCCTTTTTTTATTTTGCTTTATATAATTTTATACAATCACTTTGATAGAAAGCAGTATGGAACGTTTGCGGTTGTATTTAGTATTCTTGTCCGTGTCATTGTTATTTGGCTGCAGTAAAAAGCCCGTGTTGTTTCACAAACTTTCTTCATCCCAAACGGGTGTCAATTTCAATAATAAGATAACAGAAAGCGCCACCATCAACCCTTTGGATATTGTAAACATCTATAACGGTGGAGGTGTGGGTATTGGGGATTTTAATAACGATGGCCTGCAGGATATTTACTTTACAGGCAACATGGTCAGCAGCAAACTATACCTCAATAAAGGTAAGCTGGAGTTTGAAGATATAACAGCAGCGGCAGGTGTGGAGGGTTTGGGCAGGTGGGCACGGGGCGTATCCATCATCGATATCAACAACGATGGTTTAATGGATATCTACATTTGCAATACCATTTATAAAGACTCCCTTAAGCGCACCAATATCTTGTATGTTAACCAGGGGATGGATGAAAAAGGCATTCCTCATTTTAAAGATATGGCCGTTGAATATGGATTAAACATTCATGTGCAATCCACGATGGCGAACTTTTTTGATTTTGATAACGACGGCGACCTTGATATGTACCTCTCCGTTAATGAAGCCGGTGCCGATAACCAAAACAGGTTTGGTAAGGCTTCTTCAGTCAGCCGTTCCCAAGGCAGCAAGGGGAGGCTTTACCGGAATGATTTTAGTGAAACCCTGCACCATCCCGTGTTTCAGGACGTTTCTGTGCAGGCGGGTTTTAACCTGGATGGTTTTGGCCATGGTGCAACAGTTGCCGATATCAACATGGATGGGTGGAAAGATATTTATGTAAGCAACGATTTTTTATCCGATAACATTCTTTACATCAACAACCATAACGGAACATTTACTAACCGTACCAAAGAATATTTTAAGCATACCTCTTACAACACCATGGGCCAGGATATTATCGATATTAATAATGATGGCCTTTCTGATGTGGTGGAACTGGACATGAACCCAAAGGATAATTACCGTAAAAAAATGATGCTCGGCCCCAACAATTATAACACGTTCCAAAATTTTGATAGCTATGGGCACCAGCACCAATATGTACGCAACACCTTGCAATTAAACCAGGGGCACGCCCTGTTAGAAAACGATTCCATAGGCCCAATAGTTTTTAACGAAGTTGGTTTTATGAGCGGCATATCACAAACAGACTGGAGCTGGGCACCGCTGGTACAGGATTTTGATAATGATGGTTACCGGGATTTAATTGTTACCAACGGCTTTCCAAGGGACGTAAGCGATCATGATTATACCGCCTACCGCCAGGCATCATCAGGCAATGAAAGCCATCTTGAATTAATGAACAAAATACCTGAAGTTAAACTTACCAATTTCGCTTTTAAAAACATGGATGGTACTTTTTTTAAGGACGTTAGCAGCAACTGGGGGCTAACAACACCCAGCTTTTCCAATGGTGCAGCTTATGCCGACCTGGATAATGATGGCGACTTGGATATGGTGGTAAACAACATTGATGACGAAGCTTTTTTGTATGAGAATACCCTGCGAAAAAAAGGGGATAGCAGCAACCACTTCTTGCAGGTAAAATGCGTAGGCGATAAAAATAATGTTGAAGGCATAGGTGCATGGGTTGATATTTATTATAATGGCCAGCACCAGGCTTACGAAAATACGCCCTACCGGGGATACCTTTCAACCGACGAAAACATAGCCCATTTTGGTTTAGGTAAAACAGCTATAATTGATTCTGTTGTTATAAAATGGCCGGGACAAAAAATGCAAATACTAAAGCATGTGGCAGCAGACCAGGTATTGAAAGTAAATATTGCCAATGCAAAAGATACCTTTAGTTGGGATGCCCCAAAACTTCTGGCAAAGCCTTTGTTTAAAGAGGTTACGCAAGCCGCTGGAATCAATTATTCATTCAGGGATGCAGACTTTATTGATTTTAATATCCAGACAACATTACCACATAAATTCACAGACTACAGCCCCGCACTTGGAGTTGGCGATGTTGATAAAAATGGCTTTGATGATATGGTAATTGGTGGAAGCACTTATGCACCGCCGACACTTTTATTGCAACAGGCCGATGGAAAATTTGCCAAAAAAGATTTTTTAGCTACGCCTGATAAAGCCATGAAGAATTCAAAAGATGAGGGGGTATTATTAATAGATGCCAATGGCGATGGTAACCTGGATGTGTATGTTGCCGGTGGCGGTTATGCATATGATCATAACAGCGCCAACTACCAGGATAAATTATATATTAACGACGGCAAGGGAAATTTTACAAAAGATGAAACGGCTTTGCCCCAGAATTTTACCAGTAAATTTTGTGTCCGGTCTGTGGATTATAACAATGATGGTAAGCCAGACTTATTTATTTCTGGCCGTGTAGATCCATGGAATTACCCAAAGCCGGTAAGCAGTTTTATTTTCAGGAATGATTCAAAAAATGGCAAGGCCGCATTCACCGATGTTACCAACGAAGTAGCCCCGGGATTAAAAAATATTGGCATGATATGCGACGCTTTGTTTACTGATTTTGATAATGACGGGCAAACCGATTTGATACTAACCGGCGAATGGATGCCCATTACTTTTTTTAAAAACACCAATGGAAAGTTCGACAACGTAACTGCTTCAACCGGCCTGTTAAATGAAACCGGCTGGTGGAACTCAATTGTGGCGGGCGACTTCAGGCATACAGGCCGTACAGATTATATTGTTGGCAACGTTGGTTTAAACACGCTGTATCAGGCAAGCGATCAATATCCGGTTTACATCACCGCAAAAGACTTTGATAAAAATGGCGGTTATGAAGCAATCCCTTCCCTCTTTTTACCTGATAAAAATGGCGTGTTGAAAGAATTTCCAGCGTATGGAAGGGATGATATTGTAGACAGGTTGCCATCATTAAAAAAGAAGTACAACAATTACAACAAGTTTGCCATCGCAACCATGGACGATATTTTTCCACCAGAAAAAAGAGATGGTGCAATACGTTTAAAGGCCAACATCCTGCAATCTTGTTTTATACAAAATGATGGCAATGGAAAATTTAAAATGGTGCCGTTGATTAAGGAGGCACAGGTATCAACGCTTAATGGAATGATAGCAGATGATTTTGATGGCGATGGAAATGAAGATGTGCTCATTAATGGAAATGATTTTGGTACAGAGGTTTCCATCGGCAGGTATGATGCATTAAATGGCTTATTATTAAAAGGCGATGGTAAAGGAAATTTTAAGCCGTTGACTATTTTACAAAGCGGCATTTTTATTCCTGGAAATGGCAAAGCACTCGTGAAACTGAAAGGCAACAAAAAGAATAGTTATCTGGTAGCCGCAAGCCAAAATAATGGCAACCTTAAATTATTTGAACTAAATAAACCAGTCAATACTATTCCGTTAAACGCTGATGATGTAAGTGCGGTTACCACCTTTAAAAACGGCACCATCCAAAAAGAAGAATTTTATTATGGTACTTCTTTCTTGTCGCAGTCTGCCCGGTTTATTACCATCAGCCAAAATGTTACCGAAGTTAAAATTACCAACGCCCAGGGTAAAACGAGGATTATAAAGCCGGGCAGGTAGAAGCAAAAAGAGAACTAGAAACACATCTTGTACCGGCATCCATTTTTTAATTTTTAGTGCATATTCTTTTTTAAAAACCTTGCGGTAAATTCAGGATAGATGGCCACCTTATGCGTACGTATAAGATCGGGCACAGGCTTATCAGAACCGGAAACATCTAAAATTATTTTTTTGGAAGAAAGTACAGGCATATGGCAATCTATGCAGTTATTGGTAAACAAAGCCTTTTGATCCTGAGTAAAAGTTTTATGGCTTACCTGCTGATGACAGGTGATGCACCGCTGAGAAAATACCTCTGTTTTGTTAGCTTCGTTTACATGAACATTGTGACAGGAAGCGCAATCCATTTGCGATAGCTGAAAACATTTGGATGCAGTTAGCAGCCCATATTGGTTGCCATGCACATCAAGCGAAGCCGTGCTGTCAGTACTGTACCGGGCTTTTGAAAAATCATCCAGCTTATCGCCTGTTACAAAACTAAATGCAGGCTGCAATGCTTCCCTAAAACCAGAATGGCAAAGGGCACAGGCATCCAGCTTTTGCTGGCGGCTAAGCATTGCAGAGCTAACGATAAATTTCGCCGTTTTTTCTTCAGGGTGTCCCATATGAAATTCCACATGTTCCGCCGCTGCGCCGTGGCAACGTTCGCAATCAACGCCATACATAATGCTTGCTTTATCGTAAACAGGCAATTGGTTATTTTGCTCATTTACACTGGCATAAGTACCGTGGCATTCCAGGCATTGCGCCGGTATCATCCGGTCAAATTTTATGTAGTTGTTCGAAAACCCGGGGCTGTTGCACCAGGTGTTTAAAGGCGTGTAATAGGAAACGGGTAATTGGTATAAAGTGTTGCCGTCCCAATACAAATAGGTTTGGCCTTTCCTGCCAGAGCCTATTGTGATATCGAAAGGTTCGCTTTGGGTTTCGGTTTCATTGAGGTAAGCGGTTTGGTAATAATTACCGCCTTTTTTTTCAAGCATTACTTTCATCCACTTGTTATACACGAATGTATTTTTTCCATTGGAAAAATTGCCCTTGATCGATGCTTTATCTGCAGGCCTTGAGTCGTTATAATGTGCGGTTTGTATGTGGGTATCGTAAATATTTTTATGGCAACCGGCACAGCTTGCAGATCCTGCAAATTTTTTATTGTGCTGAACTGTAAGCTTGCCCCTTGCATTGTTCAGGGTAGTAAACATAACGTTGGTACCATAAACAATAACTAAAATTGCTGCAATTACGTAGTTACTTTTCTTCATACCGAATGGTACATTTTGGTTAGGTTACCGTAAAACCGCTTTTTGCGGGTGCATAAAACTACTGTTGAAAAGTTCATAAAAACTGTATTGTGGAATATCTTATTTTACACATACGGGTGTATGGTGCATAAAGGTTCTAATTCATTTTAAAACGAAAACATATCCGGGCTTTTTTGCTTTTATAAACAAGTGCCGGGGATGTAAAACTTCTTTGATAATTTTGCCTTGGGCAACAAAGAAACCGGTGTATTAAATCAAGCAGTTTAGGTGTAAACGATAATCCTGTTCAATGAAAAAATGGGTATTGATATTTTTTATTTTTTGTGTGGGGCCACTCCCCGGCAACAGGGCATTGGCACAAACCAGTTTTATTAGCTTACATAAAGCAGCGCCAAAGCCACCCGGTGCTTTCACCAAAGTAGAGGATAGTTTAAAAAAACAATTTGAAGCAAAAAAGCTGCAGTGGCCGCCGGATGAACTGTACATCCGCAGTTTTAAATACGACAGGCTTTTAGAAGTTTGGGTAAAGGAAGAAGACAAGGACATTTTTAAATTGTTTAAAACATATAAGGTCTGCATGCAAAGCGGCTCCATGGGCCCTAAACGTTTTGAAGGCGATTACCAGGTGCCGGAAGGCTTTTATTACATCAATGAGTTTAACCCCAACAGCAATTACCATCTGGCATTGGGTTTAAACTATCCTAACGCATCCGATAAAATTTTGAGCGATTCCCTGCATCCCGGCAATAATATTTACATCCATGGCAACTGTGTTTCTACCGGTTGCATAGCCATAAGCGATGCACCGATTGAAGAATTGTACGTGCTTGCAGGTACTGCAAGGGAAAGGGGGCAGGAGTTTATACCGGTACACGTTTTCCCTATAAAATACAATGTAAAAAAATCGTTTGAATACCTGGCCAAAACCACCAAAGATAACCAGGCACTGCAAAAATTTGCCATTACCTTAAAAGATGCTTTTGACTACTTTGAAGAAAAGAGGAAACTGCCGGTAATAATGGTGAATAAAAAAGGCGAGTATATTATTGATTAAGAATTGCTATTCTTTAAAAGCACCTGGATAGTCTCCCTGGTTTTTTGGTGCAATAATGCCGTTTTGCCTGCGGTCAGTTCATCCACCACTTTATCCGTATAATGCCTAACAGTCAGCAACACCACTTCTTTTTCTACCTGCACATCAAACCATTCGCTGGCAGCAAGGGCAAGTTTTTCAATTTTGTCAGGCTTATCATCTAAACAACAATATAAACTGATAGCCCCATTTTGAGAAAGGTTGGGCCTTATTTTTATCGCCACAAAAATTTCATGCAATTTGTTTACCAAGGTATCTTCCACAAAAGAAAAGTCTTTAGAATTAAACTGCATCAGCACCTGGTCATTCTTTAAAACAATTACCGGCGGCAGGTTATGCACGGGCTGATCGCTGATAATCGTTCCAGCCAAAGCCGGTTTTAAAAAGCACCGCACATGTAACGGAATGCCTTTGTTCTGTAATGGCTTAATTGTTTTTGGGTGAATAACCTGTGCTCCATAATAGGCCATCTCAATCACTTCCTTAAAACTTAAGGCCGGTATAAACTGGGCATCGTTAAAAAGCTTTGGGTCTGCATTCATCACGCCTTCAACATCCTTCCAGATAGTTTGGCTTTCTGCATCAAGCATGTTGGCAAATACGGCTGCTGTATAATCGCTGCCTTCCCTGCCAAGTGTGGTACTTTCATTTTCATCTGTGGCACCAATAAACCCTTGCGTAACCACCACATTGTTTTGTTGCAGCAAGGGCACTATCACCTCCTGCGTTTTGCCGGCAGTAAATGCCCAGTCAATGGTGGCTTCCCTAAAGTTGTCATCGGTCCTAAAAATATCCCTTACATCAACCCAGGTATTTGTTACCGCAATACTGTTTAAATAATGGCTTACAATGGCAGTGCTCAACAGCTCGCCGCAACACACTACCTGATCATAATAATAATCAAAATCCCTTACCGGCTTATCATGTAAAAGCCATTCCACCTCCGTAAAAAGATCATTTAAAATGTTAGGGGCTGCCGGGTTTAAAGCATTTAAAATGCCAAGGTGTCCTTCTTTTATCTGCTGAAATAATGCAAGGGCTTCGGCCTTGTTCCCGGCATAAAAAGCTTCTGCCACTTTCTCCAGGGCATTGGTTGTTTTGCCCATGGCAGATATAATAACCAGTAATTTTTCCCCCTCAAAAGATTGGATGATCCTGGCAACGTTTTGTATCCTTTCGGTGCTGTTGATGCTGGCACCGCCAAATTTAAAAACCTTCATGTAAACTATTGGTATTGGTTTGCTTAAGCTGATGATGGTAACGAGTTGCAAAAGTCGTACATCTTGCCCAATTAAAACATATCGTTTAAACAAGGTTAATGCAACAGTACAATATTGGCCCATTCGCTGTAAAGGCATAACAGTATGAATTGTAACGAACAGCCAATTCTTTTTTTGGAGGCAATAACTTGGTGTACAACAAACCAAATTGACTTAATTTGCAAAATATTTACAGATAAAAAGCGTACATGCAAAACACCATTATATCAGTAAAGGGCCTGCAAAAAAGCTATGGCACTTTTGAGGCAGTAAAGGGTATTTCGTTTGATGTGTATGAAGGCGAAATATTTGGTTTGCTTGGCCCTAATGGTGCTGGCAAATCCACCACACTGGAAATTATAGAAACCCTCCGGGAAAAAACAGCCGGCGAGGTAATGGTAAACGGGCTTAACCTCGATACCGAACCGGGCAGCATCAAAAAAATAATCGGGGTGCAATTGCAGGCTTCAGGATTTTACCCCGGCCTTACACTTACAGAACTTATCCATTTATTTGCCGGCCTTTACAACCAACAGGCAGACCCTGCTGCATTATTAAAACTAGTGAACCTGGAAGATAAGGCCAAAAGCAAATACAAGGAACTAAGTGGCGGGCAAAAGCAACGTTTTTCTATAGCAACCACTTTAATAAATAAACCTAAAATTATCTTTTTAGATGAACCCACAACAGGGCTTGACCCACAGGCCCGCCGCAATTTATGGGAGCTGATAAAAGACATCAGGTCCAAGGGTGCTACAGTTATCATCACCACACATTATATGGATGAAGCAGAACAGTTGTGCGACCGCATTGCCATACTTGATGAAGGAAAAATAATTGCCCTTGCACCGCCCGATAAACTTATTGACGACCTGGTAGCAAGTGGGTTTGAGAAACCTAAGCAGGTAAAAGCCGCTAACCTGGAAGATGTTTTTATTAACCTTACCGGCAAAGAAATAAGGGAAGCCTGAAACACAAATCATAATCAATTTTACATTTCAACATAACAATTAAAACAAAACAATGAAGCGAATTTTTTTAACCGTGTGTGCTTTTGCCATTACAGGTATTAGTGTAACAGCCCAAACAAAAGCAAAACCCAAAGCCCCTGCAAAGCCTGCTGCTACTGCTGCTGCAAAGCTTGGTGCTGCTGCTTTTAAAAACACTTCCGATTCTTTTAGCTATGCACTGGGAATGAATGTGGCCAATAATTTAAAACAGCAGGGTATAGAAGATATTTCTTACGCAGCCATGCAAAGGGCCATGGAAGACATCTTTAAAAAACGTACCTGCTCCTTAAATGACCAGCAGGCAAATATGGTGATACAAGAAAGGTTACAGGCAAACAGCCTTAAAAAAAGCGGTGCAGAAAAAGCTAAGTCTGCTGCGTTTTTAGAAGCCAATAAAAAACGTGCAGGGGTAATTACCTTGCCAAGCGGCTTGCAATATGAAGTAATTAAAAAGGGTGATGGTGCATCGCCTATGCCAAAGTTAACCGATACCGTTGTGGCCAATTATGCAGGCACTTTAATAGACGGAAAAGAATTTGATAACTCTTATAAAAGAGGCGAACCATTGACTATACCTGTTGGCAGTGTAATAAGGGGGTGGACGGAAATTTTGCAGCTAATGCACACTGGTGATAAATTTAAAGTGTACATACCGAGTGAGCTTGGTTATGGTGAAAGGGGCGCCGGCGCTGATATTCCGCCAGGGGCAACTTTAATTTTTGATATGGAATTATTAGGCATTAAGCCGGCCGTTGTAAAAATTGCGCCGGCAGCAACAGACTCCCTGCAACAGAAAGCAGCGCCTGCAACCCCTAAAAATTAATTATGGAAGCACTGCGTTATCCCATTGGCAAATATGTACCACAGCCATTTTCTGTGCAACAAAAAGAAGCCTGGCTGCTGGACGTTAAATACCTGCCCAACCATTTGGAAAATGCAATCCTTAACCTGGATGAAAGCCAGCTTGAAACTGCTTACCGGCCTGAAGGCTGGACAGTAAAGCAGTTGGTACACCATGTTGCCGACAGCCACATGAACGCCTACATCCGCTTTAAGCTTGGCCTAACGGAAGATAACCCTTCAATTAAACCTTACGATGAAGCTGCATGGGCACTGTTAAGCGATACGCAAAATGTACCGGTTAATATTTCCATCACGCTTTTGTTTGCATTGCATAACAGGTGGGTGCAGGTGCTGGATAATATAAATGAAGAAGAATGGCACCGTACCGTTTTTCATCCTGAACAAAAAAAAGAAATGGACCTGTGGTTTTTGCTTGGCATGTATGCCTGGCATAGCCGCCACCATACTGCCCATATTACTTCCCTGCGGGAAAGAATGAAATGGTAATAATTAATATCGTCCGCTTAAAAGTATTGCTTACTGTACAGGTATTGTACAAGATGTAAAGGCCAATATTTTTAAGCGGATTTATTTTAAACATGTCAACATGAAATGGAAAGTTTTATCCTCAGAATATGTAAGTAAGCACCCTTACTTTACAGCCCGTAAAGATGTTTGTGAAATGCCCGATGGCAAAATTGTACCCTCTTATTACATGGTGGAGCTGCCGCTTACCGTTTGTGCAATGGCCATTACAGAAGATGGAAGAGTGGTGCTGGTAAAGCAATACAGGCACCCTATTGAAGAAGTGTTACTGGAGTTGCCGGGCGGCTTTGTCGACAAAGGTGAAAGTGGCCCACAAGCTATAGCCAGGGAATTGATGGAAGAAACAGGGTACGAATTCAGCCGTATTGATTATGTAGGAAAGGTTGCAGCAAACCCGGGGGTTTTAACCGGCTACACCGAATTATACCTTGCAAGGGGAGGAAAAAAAATCGCCAGCCAAAAGCTGGATGATAATGAAGAAATAGACATATTGCTGGTACACCTTGATGAGGTAAGGGCCATGCTGCAGCGCAACGAATTTGTGCAGGCACTGCATGTATGCTGCATGTTATATGCTTTTCAAAAACTCGATTCGCTGGGGTAGGGAAACCAATCATTAACTACTTACTTCCCCTACTAAAAATACACTCCCGCAAACTATAATAATATCATCTTGCGCAGCAACCTTTTTTGCAGCAGCTATGGCTTGGTTTACATCATTAAAACAATCTCCGTATAAATGGTGCAAGGCAGCTTGCGCTTGCAGTTCCAGGGCAGGTAAAGCACGGGGGATATGTGCATTGGTAAAATAATACAATGCACCTTCAGGCAGCAATGACAATACTTTACCGGCATCCTTATCTTTTACCATACCTATAATAAAATGGGTTTGGTGCTTTGCAGTATCCGTTTTTCTGATGGTGCTTAGTTGTTCCATCACCTGCTGTATACCATCTTCATTGTGTGCCACGTCCAGCACTATTACAGGGTTTTCTGCAATTACATCCCACCTGCCATGAAGGCCGGTTAACTTTTTGGTATTGGCCAGCGCATATTTTTCGGCACTTTCCGGAATAGCGAAACCAAGCCCCATTAAAATTTTCTCTGCCAGCAAAACAGTACATAAATTTTTGGCCTGATAAACACCATTAAGGTCAAGGGTAAACTGTTCGTGGTGGCCGTTGTTTTTATCAGCAACTTTGCATAAAAGTGTTTGTGCCGATACCGCAATATCAGCAACGGTATATTCCTGCTGGGCAAAGTATATCGGGGCGTTGCATGCGGCTGCTTTCTCAATAAAAACAGGTTTCGTAGCACCAAGCCATTCGCCGATAACCACCGGTACACCCGGTTTGATAATGCCTGCTTTTTCAAAGGCAATTTCCGGCAGGGTGTTACCTAAAATATTCATGTGGTCAAAACCAATATTGGTAATGATGGATAAGATGGGGGTAATAATATTGGTACTGTCCAGCCTGCCACCGAGGCCTGTTTCTATCACTGCAATATCTACTTTTTGGTGGGCAAAATAATCAAAGGCCATGGCCATCGTGAGTTCAAAAAAACTGGGTTCAACCTGCTGCGTTATTGCTTTTGTACGTTCTGCAAAATGGGCTACAAAACCTTCTTCAACCATCGCCCCGTTCACCTTTATCCGCTCCCTGAAATCTTTAAGGTGTGGCGAAGTATACAACCCGGTTTTATATCCAGCCTGCTGCAACATAGCGGCCAACATATGGCTGGTACTGCCTTTGCCATTTGTACCTGCAATGTGGATGCAGCGGAATTTTTGTTGGGGGTTACCCAGTGCATTGCACAATGCGATGCTGTTATGGAGGTCTTCTTTATAAGCAGCGGCACCTATGCGGCTGTACATAGGCAGTTTCGAAAACAGGTAATCAAGTGTTTGCTGATAAGTCATTGCTGCAAATATAAAGATACTGTATAGCCTGTGGCAACTAAGGAATTGTACGTTCGAAAAATGCTGCATGCAGCCCCGGCTTTTAAAAAGTTACCTTCATATAAAAATAAAAAACAGCAGTGATTTGTTTTTGGGACACCGTGCAAAAAATGCCTGCGATGTTGTTATATAAGATCGGGGGACAAGGTATTTTACAATGGAAATTTTCCTGTTAATTCTGCACTTTAAAATTAAATAGAATGGTAGATACACCTCCGTCTGGACTGGCAGGAAATTTTAAATCTGCTGCTTTTCTTTTTGCAATGCCGGTAATGGTAGCGTTGGATGTTGTGGTACCTTTTGCAATAGAACTTCCGGTTGATGCACCAGCAGCATTGTACCGCACATCAAGGTATACTTTTGCATTTTCACTAAAGTCATCCTGAAACCTTAACGCACCAAGGTTTAAAGGCCGTACGCCCCTTGTTACACTAACGCCGCTTTTGCCACCTGGTGTATTGCCATAACTATCGGGCTTGCCGGATGGGTCGCCTGCATCGCCACGGCCGCCGGGCTTATTGCCCTGGTAAGTATAGCCATTGTCTTCTGTTGCTCCGTTGCCCCTGCCATTGCCGGCACCATTATACGTTGCTTTTGGCTTTTGAGGTTTTGGCGTTGGCATAACCACTGGTGCCGGGGTTGTTGTTTTTACAGGCTTGGTAACAGGCACATCGGCCACAGGTGTTTTTTTAGGTATTACCTTTTCTGGTTTGTTTACCGGGGCCGCATCTTCATCTGCTTTATCATCGGGTTGTATATCTTCTTTGGCCGGCTGCTGTTGTGCCGGGCTGGCTTTTTGCTGTTGTGCAGCCGGTTCTTGCGCAGGTGCCATTTCACCTTTTATCAATGGCTGTACTTCTCCAAAACCTTCCTGGTTATTGCCAAGGTTTATTTCGATCAAATCCTGCACTACAACTGGTTTGGGTAATATCACCGGCCAGGTAATAAAAATAGCCAGCAGCAATAATGCCGCGGTTATAATAATGGTATAGGTTAACGCCTTCCTGTTTTTTTCTGCTTCAAATGTTGATTGCATAATGATATCCTGGTACATCCAAAGTTATTTTATTAAAGGCAAAGATGCAATTCTGTGCCAAATTACCTGAGGGCTGTTAAAGCTTTAACAAAAACTTGCCAATGGTTTGTTACCCGAACTTTTTATAAATGCCCACGGGCAATACCTGCATTAGTTTCGCCACAAGCCACCATCTTTTAGTGATGTAAGCTTTACGCTTTTTGTGCTGGATGGCAGTATACATTTGCAGGCATGCCTTTTCTACAGGGGCTACCCAAAACTGTCCATTGCCCTTGGCCATTTTAGTTTGGATAAAGCCCGGTTGTATGTCGGTAAGATAAATGGGCAACTTTAATTTAGCAGCCTTAATGTAAAGGCCCTCCATATACGTACTCATAAAAGCCTTGCTGGCACTGTATGCCGGGGCAAAGCTGTTGCCCCGTATGCCAGCAATAGACGAAGTGCAGGCAATATGCCCCTTGCCTTCCAGCACAAAATAATTAAAGGCAAAGTTGGTTATTTCGGCAAAGCCGTTTACGTTTATTAAAATTGTTTTTTCATCTATTGCCCAGTTTACGGTTGCAGAGGGTTCGCCATAACCGCTGTTGTAAATCAGCAGGTCCAGGCCGCCAAGTTGCTGGGTAAGGTTTTTAATGCTATCAATATTTTCATTTGCTGTAACATCAAAGCATTCAAACATAATATTATTGGGGTATTCCTGCTGCAGGCTTTGCAACAATTCTTTCCGCCTTCCAGTAGCACCTACCAGCCAATCGTTAGCAGCATATATTTTGGCCAGTTGCCTGCCAATGCCAGAGGTGGCACCAATAATAATTACTTTTTTTATAGACATTTTTAGGAAGCATTTAGGGTGCAGTAAAAGGTACGTAACTGGTATCCACAAACGAAGATAAAAGGATGCCAGCAATTATGCCGGGTAATTTCTTTCGCCAAATAACATGCTGCCAATACGCACCATAGTACTCCCTTCTTCCAAAGCAATTGTATAATCGCCGCTCATGCCCATTGATAAAATAGTAAAATCCGGATAGCCTTTGTATAACTGGTACAAAGTCTCAAATTCGGCCTTAACCATTTGCTTGTCATCCGAAAAAGATGCCATGCCCATCAGCCCTGTTATGGTAACATTTTTAAACGCTGCGGCAGCATTTATTACCGTAACAACTTCATCAGCACCTAAACCAAATTTTGTTTCTTCTTTGGCAATATGCACTTGCAGCAGGCAGCTTACCACCTTATTAATTTTAGCTGCTTCTTTGTTAATCTCTTTCAGCAAACCCAGGCTGTCCACACCGTGTATCAGGTACACAAACGGAACAACAAATTTTACCTTATTGCTTTGTAAATGGCCAATAAAATGCCACCGGATATCCTCGGGTAAAGCGGCTGCTTTATCAACCAGTTCCTGAACATAGTTCTCACCAAAGTCACGCTGCCCTAAATCATACAGTGCCTGTATATCCTCAGCAGGCTTGGTTTTGCTTACTGCAACCAATACCGCCTTATCATTTAATACGGCCGTTAATGATTTAAAATTTTCAGTATTTACAGGCATAAACTGTCATTAGTGTTTTTTGTTGATTTGGGTATTGTAGTGCGCAGGTTTTAATCTATACATTATTTTAAAATACTACGCCCGATAACGATACGCTGCACCTCACTTGTGCCTTCATAAATTTGTGTAATTTTTGCATCCCTCATCATCCGCTCTACGTGGTACTCTTTTACAAACCCATACCCGCCATGTATCTGCACAGCTTCCGTTGCCGTCCACATGGCAGTTTCACTGGCAAATACTTTGGCCATACTGCTGCTAACGGTATAGTCTAAATGCTGGTCTTTTTCCCAGGCAGCTTTAAGGCAAAGCAACCTTGCGCATTCAATCTTAGTCGCCATGTCGGCCAGCTTAAATTGTATAATCTGGTGGTGCATAATTTCTTTACCAAAAGCTTTGCGTTGTTTGCTGTAGGCCAACGCCCTTTCGTAAGCACCACTTGCAATACCCAACGCCTGTGCCGCAATACCAATGCGGCCGCCGGCAAGGGTTTTCATGGCAAACTTAAAACCGAAGCCATCCGGGCCAATGCGGTTTCCGGCAGGCACTTTTACATCGTTAAACATAATGGTATGTGTATCGCTTCCCCTTATGCCCAGCTTATTTTCTTTGGCACCCACTACCACACCAGGCCAGTTTTTCTCCACAATAAAAGCGTTAATACCATGGCTGCCCTTGCTTACATCTGTTTGTGCAATCACCAAATAAACGCTGGCACTGTTGCCATTGGTAATCCAGTTTTTGGTACCGTTCAATAAATAATAACTGCCTTTATCTTCGGCCGTTGTTTGCTGCGAAGTGGCGTCACTGCCAGCTTCCGGCTCACTCAGCAAAAATGCGCCAATGTACAGTTCATCATTTTTTTTGCCCTGCGCAAGCGGAACTAAATACTGCTGTTTCTGTTCTTCATTGGCATATTCCTGCAGGCCGTAGCAAACAAGGCTGTTGTTTACACTCATGCAAACACTCACGCTGGCATCGGCTTTACTCACTTCTTCCATGGCAAGCACATAGCTAATGGTGTCCATTCCGCCGCCACCATATTCAGGTTTCACCATCATGCCCATAAAACCAAGTGCTGCCAGTTTTTCAATTTGCTCCCCTGGAAATTTTTGTAGTTCGTCCCTTTCAATAACCCCCGGCAGGCATTCGGTAACAGCAAAGTCACGTGCTGCTTTTTGTATCATTAAATGTTCCTCAGATAGTTGAAACTGCATTGTCAATCGTTTTTGTTTGAAGTGTAAAAATAATGTTTCAGTGTTTGCGGTTGCTGGTTTGTTTACTTTAATTTACCGGTCATCCGTTCCCTGGTTAAGCTGCGGTGGCGTCGCACATGTCAACAGTGGTATTGCTATTTGGCTTTTATCGCCGCTTTTTAAAAAGCAGGTATTTAAAATTAATCTTGCCCGAAAAAAGCACTAATTAATTTAGTATTGTACATTTGGTACATCATGTATGCAATTGTAGATATCGAAACAACCGGTGGCCATGCCTCAGCAAATGGCATAACAGAAATTGCAGTATTTATCCATGATGGTAAAAGGGTTACCAAACATTTTGAGACCCTCATCAACCCGTTACAAAAAATTCCTGCATACATCACTTCGCTTACCGGCATTGATAATAATATGGTTGCCGGCGCACCCGTATTTGATGAAATAGCCCACACGTTATACGGACTGTTGAAAGATGTTGTATTTGTGGCGCACAGCGTAAACTTCGATTATTCTTTCATAAAACACCAGCTCAAAATATCTGGGTTTCAGCTTACTGCCAAAAAACTTTGTACCGTCCGCTTAAGCCGCAAAACCTTTCCAGGCCTGCCTTCTTACAGTCTGGGTAACTTATGCCGTTCGCTTACATTGCCGATTGATAACCGCCATCGTGCCGGCGGCGATGCAAAGGCCACCGTTAAATTATTGGAACATTGTATGGCCAACGGCGGTGAAGCACACATTGAACAAATGCTTAAAAAATCTTCTGCGGAGCAATGGCTGCCATTACAGTTAACCAAGGCAGATATTTTAAAATTACCCGGTGGCCCGGGCGTATATTATTTTCATGATGCTAAAGGCAAAGTAGTGTATACCGGCAAAGCCATCAATATTAAAAAACGGGTGAGCAGCCATTTTACCCACAACGACCCGGATAGAAAAAGGCAAAATTTTTTACGCACCATCGGCAAAATTACCTATAAAGAATGTGCCACCGAACTAGAAGCCATAGTGTTGGAAAGTGCAGAAATAAAAAGGCTTTGGCCTAAATATAACTATAGCCAAAAGCAGCCTGCACAAAAATTTGCCTTGTACCTTTTTGAAGATAGCCGTGGTTATCAGCGGCTCGCAATTGATAAAAAGAAAAAGCACCTTCCTTCGCTGTATTGTTTTAACCTGCTGCACGAAGGTTTGGTAATGCTTAAAAAAATGGCCGAAGAATTCGGGCTTAACGAAAAGTTGTGCTTCATTGATAAAACCCCGGTAACCGAAAATGACCTGGCTTCCATTGAGCCGCCGGTTATCTACAATACAAAAATTAAAAAGGCAGTAGCAGCGCTGGAGCAACAATTGCCAACTTTTGCGGTAATGGACAAAGGCATACGCCAGGAAGAAAAACTATGCCTGCTCATTGAACGGGGCAGTTTTTGGGGCATGGGCTATTTGCCATCTGCTGCAAACATTACCACCACAAGCGATTTAAAAGAAAGGCTTAACCCCTATGCTGATAATGATACCATCCGCAACAGCATCTATTCTTTCGTCGAAAAAAATCCTGACAAAAGGTTCAATCTGATTGTATAGTTTTGGTTATTCAACCAATTACAAAGCACCATGGCATTTTTTATTGTATTGATATGTATAGCCCTGTTGATAGTGCTGATAACATGGGCAAAAGTCAATTCCTTTATTGCGTTTTTAATAGTGGCGCTACTGGCAGGTGTGTTGCTGGGCTTGCCCATAAATAAAGTTATTACATCTGTACAAACCGGAATGGGCAATACTTTAGGCAGCCTTGCCATCATTATTTCCCTGGGTGCCATGCTCGGTAAAATTGTGGCATCAAGTGGTGCTGCGGAAAAAATTGCCGCTGTGCTCATGAATGTTTTTGGGATTAAGTACCTGCAATGGGCGTTGATGGTTACCGGCTTTATTATTGGTATCCCATTGTTTTATGGCGTTGGTTTTGTGCTGATGGTGCCCCTTATTTTTTCGCTGGTGTACAAGTACAAATTACCGGCAGTATCTATCGGGTTGCCCATGCTTGCTTCGCTTTCAGTAACGCATGGTTTTTTACCACCGCACCCTTCACCAACAGCATTGGTCCTGCAGTTTCATGCAAATATTGGTATTACGTTGTTGTATGGTATTGTGGTTGCGGTGCCGGCAATTATATTGGCCGGTCCTGTGTTTTCATCTTTCACTAACAATATTGTTTCGCAGCCGTTGCAGGCTTTTATGCCCAGGCAACAGGATGCTGCTTTGCTGCCCGGCAAGGCCAACAGTTTCCTTACTTCCCTCTTGCCAGTAGGGCTGCTAATTATCACTGCAATTTTGGTGCACCTGCCTGGCGTTGGCATATCTGCAAAAGCTGTTATTGCTTTTGCTGGCGACCCGGTTATGGTTATGCTGATATCCGTATCTGTAGCCGCTTACAGCCTGGGCATTGCCCAACAAAAAAGTATAAAAGAAATAATGGCCATGTATGCAGATGCCGTAAAAGATATTGCTATGATCTTACTGATTATAGCTGGTGCCGGCGCATTGATACAGGTAATGACGGACAGCGGTGTTAATAAACAAATTGGCGAACTGCTGCGGACACTGCCCGTAAACCCGTTACTGCTTGGATGGTTCATTGCTGCTATCATTCGCCTGTGCGTTGGCTCTGCAACCATTGCCGGTATAACCGCCGCAGGTATCATTGCACCGTTTGCCATTAAATCTAATGTAAACCCCAACCTTATGGTGCTGGCCGTTGGGGCTGGCAGCCTCATGTTTTCACATGTAAATGATTCTGGGTTTTGGCTGTTTAAAGAATATTTTAACCTTAGCGTAAAAGATACTTTTAAGACATGGTCTGTTATGGAAGCGATTGTTTCCATTGCAGGCTTGGCCGGGGTACTGGTGTTAAGTTATTTTGTATAAAATCATCATTATTAAATTAAAGCAGATGCAAGCCGAAAATGAACAACACCATTTTGATGCAGACGGGGAATTTAAAAAAACGGGCCTTACGCTACCGCCTGCACCGGCGCCATTGGGCGTTTACAAGCCCTGCCTTATCGATGGCAAATACCTGTACCTTTCCGGCCATGGCACGGTTCAAAATGACAGGTCGCTCATTATTGGTAAAGTTGGGCGGGAGCTGGATATAGAGCAGGGCAAGCTTGCAGCAAGGCAGGTTGGTCTTGCCATGTTGTCCACCATTATTGCCAACACAGGATCGCTCAATACAATAAAACGGGTGATTAAAATTTTGGGCATGGTAAACTGTACCGACACTTTTGAAAGGCACCCTTATGTAATTAATGGTTGCAGCGAATTGTTTGCACAGGTATGGGGCAACGATAATGGCGTAGGGGTAAGAAGTGCTGTTGGTTTTAATTCCTTGCCCGATAATATCCCTGTAGAAATTGAAGCACTTTTTGAATTATGGTAGCATGAGAGAAGATAATAACGATTGGTATTTTATCAGCAACATTAGCGAAGTGGATTCGCCTGCCCTTGTGGTGTATGAGGAAAGGGTAAAAGAAAATATACGGCTTTTGGTTGGCAGGGTAAAAAGTACAGACAGCCTGCGGCCGCATGTAAAAACAAATAAAATGGCAGCGGTATGCCGGTTGATGATGGATGCAGGCATCAAAAAATTTAAGTGCGCCACCATTGCCGAAGCCGAAATGCTGGCTATGATAAAAGCGCCGGATGTTTTGCTGGCTTACCAGCCCGTTGGCCCTAAAATACAAAGGCTTTTAAACCTTGTAAAAACCTACCCCGGCACAACATTTTCTTGTTTGGCAGATGATGAAACCAATACAACCACCATTAATGAACAATGCGTTGCTGCCGGTATTTTTCTTTCTGTTTTTATAGATATAAATACAGGCATGGACCGCACTGGAATACGGGTGGATAAGGCGTTTGAGCTGTTTTCGTATTGCCACAGATTATCCAATCTTAGGGTAGTTGGCCTGCATGCTTATGATGGCCATATCAATGACAAAGACATCCTTCTGCGCCAGCAAAAAAGCGATGCAGCCTTTAACCCGTTGTTAGGGGTAATAGAAAAGATAATAACAACTTTTCAGGTACAGCCGGTTGTTGTTGCCGGTGGGTCGCCCGCTTTTGCAACACATGTTATGCGGCCTGGTTTGGAGTATAGTCCGGGTACATTTGTTTTTTGGGATTGGGGCTACAAACATCTTTTACCAGAAGAACCTTACCAATACGCCGCACTGGTAATTACAAGGATCATTTCCATCATAGATGAAAAAACATTTTGTACAGACCTTGGCCATAAAGCGGTAGCTGCAGAAAACCCATTGCCAAGGGTACATTTTTTAAATGCCCCCGGAGCAACACCGGTAGCACAAAGTGAAGAACATTTAACGGTAAAGGTTGCAGACAGCAGCCTTTTTAAAACAGGCGATGTGTTGTATGGCGTTCCGGTGCATATTTGCCCTACGGTAGCTTTGTATGATAAAGCAATTGTGATAAAAGAAAAAGCCGCCACCACAGAATGGCAGGTAACAGCAAGGAGCAGAAAAATTACCATTTAAAACATCCATGGCCTGAAGGCCATGGGAATTCAAAACATGCAATACAATGCATGCATTGCCGCAGCCTTCAGGATGGGGATGGGGATAAATAAAAGGGTATTGTTGCAAGGCCAGAATAAAGTATGCATTGCCCCAGACTTCAGCTCATGGCAGAAATAATATATTAAGCAAATGTTTACAATAGATGCACATTTAGATTTAAGCATGAATGCCATGGAATGGAACCGTGACCTGCGGTTGCCGGTGCATGCCATCAGGCACACAGAAGAAGGGTTAACAGATAAACCAGACAGGGCGAAAGGCACAGTAGCATTTCCTGAATTAAGAAAAGGAAATATTGGCTTGGTGGTGGCAACACAAATTGCCCGTTATGTAAACACCGGCAGCTTATTGCCGGGCTGGCACTCACCGCAGCAGGCGTGGGCACAAACGCAGGGGCAGTTGGCCTGGTACAAAGCCATGGAAGCAGCAGGTGAAATGGTAATGATAAAAGATGCACAAGGATTAAAAAGCCACGTGGATAAATGGCTTTATGCAGCAGAGGTAAGTACATTGCCTGTTGGATATATACTCAGCCTGGAAGGCGCAGATTCCATCATCTCCATAAATGATCTTGAAAGGGCTTATGAGCAAGGGTTGCGTGCAGTGGGGCCTGCACATTACGGCCCCGGGCGGTATGCCAATGGCACAGATGCCACCGGGCATTTAAACCAGGTGGGCAAAGATTTATTACAGGAGATGGATAGGCTCAACATTATTTTAGATGCCACCCATTTGTGTGATGATGCTTTTTGGGATGCACTGGATATTTTTAAAGGACCGGTATGGGCAAGCCATAACAATTGCCGGGCTTTGGTAAACCATAACCGCCAATTTAGCGATGACATGATAAAAGCACTGGTAGAAAGAGGTGCGGTAATAGGGGCAGCCCTGGATGCCTGGATGATGGTGCCCGATTGGAAAAGGGGCATTTCAACATCGGCAGTTATGCATTGCTCCTTAGAAAAAATGGTTGACCATATGGACCATATCTGCCAGTTGGCAGGCAATACAATGCATGTTGGTATTGGGTCAGATCTTGATGGGGCCTTCGGTAAAGAGCAATGCCCATATGATTTGGATACCATTAAAGATTTAAATAAAGTGCCATCACTGCTAAGTGAAAGGGGCTATTCACAAACAGATATTGAAAACGTATTGCATGGTAACTGGCTGCGTTTTTTGTACAGTGCATGGCAGTAAAATAAAATATTGCAGCTTTTATTAGAACGCTTTTTTCTTAACCAATCATTGCCATAGTATCAATTTTTTCTTTCCGGCAACACCCCTAATTTCGCAACCCCTTATTAAAAATTAAAGTAATGATGAGCGCATTTGCACAACCGATAGCACAAAAATTAAATATAAAAATACAGCAGGCAGAAGCAGTGCTGGCCTTGCTGGAAGAAGGCGCCACCATACCATTTATAGCCCGTTACCGAAAGGATAAAACAGGGGCGTTGGATGAAGTGCAGATACAACAGGTGCAGGATGAATCAAAGTTTTTAAAGGAGTTTGGGGAACGTAAAAGCTTTATCGAAAAAACAATAACGGGCCAGGATAAAATGACATCGGCCTTGCAGGAAAAATTAGACAAAGCATCCACCCTTGCCGAACTGGAAGACGTCTATCTCCCCTTTAAACCCAAAAGAAAAACCAAGGCACAAGCCGCCCGGGAAAATGGGCTGGAACCATTGGCCAACACCCTTCTTGCGCAGCAGGAAATTAACATCAACGCCACAGCAACGGGTTTTATAAATGATAAAGTTGCCGATGCAGAAGCAGCGTTGCAGGGTGCCAGGGATATTATTGCCGAAATGATTAATGAAGATGCCCAGGTAAGGGCCAAACTGCGTAAACTTTTTGAAAACGAAGCCACGCTGCAAAGCAAAGTAATCACCGACAAGGAGACAGAAGGGATAAAATATAAAGACTATTTTGATTTTTCGGAACCTATTTCAAAAACACCTTCCCACAGGGTGCTGGCAGTGTTACGTGGGTTTTTAGAAGGGTACCTGCGCATAGCCATAGCGCCATCAGAAGACGCCGCATTGAAAATAACAGAACACCTGTACATAAAGGGTATGGGGAGTTGCAGCGACCAAATAAGAAAGGCCATTAAAGATGCCTGGAGACGGTTGTTGCAACCTGCACTGGAAACAGAATGCAGGACTGCCTTAAAAGCAAAAGCAGATGAAGAAGCCATAACCGTGTTTGCCGAAAACTTGCGGCAATTGTTATTAAGTTCACCCGTAGGCAGCAAGCGTATTTTGGCCATCGACCCCGGCTACCGCACGGGGTGTAAAGTGGTGTGCCTGGATGAAAAAGGCAACCTGCTTACCACTGCCCTAATCTTTCCACACGAACAAAACCGGGTGGCCGCAGAGGAGGTAAAAATTAAAAACCTGGTGCAGCAATATGGCATTGAAGTGTTTGCCATAGGCGACGGTACCGCAGGCAGGGAAACGGATCATTTTATTAAAAAATTACAACTTGGCCTGCCGGTTTTTTTAGTGAATGAAGATGGCGCATCTATTTACTCTGCATCGGAAATTGCAAGGGAAGAATTCCCGAATGAAGACATTACCGTTAGGGGTGCAGTAAGCATTGGCAGAAGGTTAATGGACCCACTGGCAGAACTGGTAAAGCTGGACCCGAAGAGCATTGGCGTAGGCCAGTACCAGCATGATGTAAACCAGTTTCGCCTTAAAGAAAAATTGGATGCAACGGTAATAAGCTGCGTAAACAGTGTAGGCGTAAACCTCAATACGGCCAGCAAACATTTACTGGCTTATGTAAGTGGTATAGGCGGCACACTGGCAGATAATATTATTAAATACCGCAACGAAAACGGCAGGTTCAACAGCCGTAAAGAATTACGTGAAGTGCCCCGTTTAGGCGGAAAGGCTTATGAGCAGTGTGCAGGTTTTTTACGCATACAGGATGGCGGCGATTTACTGGACCAAAGTGCAGTACACCCAGAGGCATATCCGGTGGTGGAAGCCATTGCAAAAGACTTGGGCTTGGAGGTAAAATCGCTGATAGGAAAGGAGGAGTTGTTGAAAAAAGTAGAACCAAAAAAATACGCCACAGAACAAATCGGGGAGCTTACCATAAAAGATATTTTGAATGAATTAAAGAAGCCGGGCCTTGACCCAAGGAGTGAAGCGCAGGCTTTCGAATTCGCCAATATCTTCAGCTTAGATGATGTAAAAACAGGGATGGAAGTGCCTGGCGTGGTTACCAATATTACCAGGTTTGGTGCCTTTGTAGATATTGGTGTAAAGCAGGATGGGCTGGTGCATGTGTCAGAAATTTCGCACACGTACATAACCGACCCAAACGAGGTATTAAAACTGAACCAGCATGTAAAAGTAAAGGTGCTTGAGGTAGATGCAGTACGAAAACGCATTGCCCTTTCCATCAAACAAACCGAAGAAGTACCGGCACGTAACCAGCGTTCAAAACATGCCGTACCTCCATCTGCGAAGCAGCCAAAAATTGAAAAAGAATTACCGATGACAGATGCCCTTGCATTGCTGAAACAGAAGTTTGGCAGGTAGGTTTGTTGAAGGTTTTTTGCTTTTTAAATTGTAGGATAAAATCTTTCATAATTCCAGAAATTTTTATACCCAAACCGGGATTAAAATGTGTAAAAAAAAGGGGATTCCCACACAATACAACAGCCACATGGGTTACAGCCGATATTAACAAATTGTGTGATTAACTTTTGTCGCCCCGCCAAAAAAGCAATTAGTAGTATTGCAATAGTTCTATAAACATTGCCGGCATCAGTAAAGCCATGGCAATTAACAACAGCACCTTCACAATTGAAAGAAGAAAGGCCTGCAGGTAACCTTATTATTCGGGGTTGCAGCGGCCACAGCTCAAAATTGTGTTCACATAAAAATCAAAACGATCGTTAAAATGTCTGACAGCAACGCCACCGAATTATTGTTAAGGGAAAACAAAGACCGCTTTGTTATCCTTCCAATCAACTATCCCAAGGTTTGGGAAATGTATAAAAAACACGAAGCCAGTTTTTGGACGGCAGAGGAAATTGATTTAAGCAGCGACCAGAAAGACTGGGACAATATGAACGATGGTGAACGTCATTTCATTTCTCATATCCTTGCATTTTTTGCTGCCAGCGATGGCATCGTAAATGAAAACCTTGCGGTTAATTTTATGAGCGAAGTGCAGTTGCCCGAAGCAAGGTGTTTTTATGGCTTCCAGATCATGATGGAAAATATCCATTCAGAAACCTATGCGTTGCTGATAGATAATTATATAAAAGACCCGAAGGAAAAGCAACGGCTGTTTCATGCAATTGATACAGTGCCTGCGGTAAGGAGAAAGGCCGAATGGGCCCTTCGCTGGATAAACAAAGGAAATTTTGCAGAACGCCTCGTGGCTTTTGCTGCTGTGGAAGGCATCTTCTTCAGCGGTAGTTTTTGCTCTATTTTTTGGATGAAGAAAAGGGGGCTTATGCCCGGCTTAACATTCAGCAACGAACTTATAAGCCGTGATGAAGGCCTGCATTGCGAATTTGCCTGTTTGCTCTACAGCATGCTGCAAACCAAACTAACTAAAGACGAGGTATTTACCATAATTGCCGATGCTGTTGAAATTGAAAAAGAATTTATAACCGATGCATTGCCTGTTGCCCTTATCGGGATGAATGCCAAACTGATGCAACAATACATTGAATTTGTGGCAGATCGGTGGCTGGCCGAACTGGGCTATCCAAAAATGTTCAATGCAACTAACCCCTTCGATTTTATGGAAATGATCAGCCTGCAGGGCAAAACCAACTTCTTTGAAAAAAGGGTTGGCGATTACCAGAAAGCAGGTGTAATGGGCACCAAAGAATCGCAGGCTTTCTCACTGGAAGAAGACTTCTAAAACCTAAGTAATTAACATCTGTGGATAACGAATAAAAAGATTTTTTCTTTTTATTCGGTAGCTTTTCTGTCTCAACAATTGTAAGCTTTTGGAAACAATAATCACTCTATTATAAAGTAAACAGCTATGCATGTAATTAAAAGAAATGGTAAAAAGGAAACCATTAAATTCGATAAGGTAACTGCCCGTATTGAAAAATTATCGTACAGTTTAAGCCCGCTGGTAAATGCCATTGATGTTGCTAAAAAAGTAATTGAAGGTATTTATGATGGCGTGCCTACAACAGAATTGGATAACCTTGCTGCAGAAACAGCAGCATCGCTGGCCACAAAGCATCCTGATTATGCCATCCTTGCTTCCAGGATTGCGGTTAGCAACCTTCATAAAAATACCATTAAGTCGTTTTCAGAAACGATGAAGAAACTCTTCTGGTATGTAGATAAAAAGAATGGCAAAAAATCACCGTTGCTTGCAGATGATGTGTGGGCAATAATAGAAGAGCATGCAGAAGTACTGGATAGCACCATCATTTACGACCGTGATTTTGGCTTTGATTATTTTGGTTTTAAAACACTCGAAAAAGCATATCTCTTAAAAGTAGATGGCAATATTGTAGAGCGGCCACAGCATATGTTTATGAGGGTGGCAGTAGGTATTCATAAAGCAGATATTGACAGCGTAATTAAAACCTACAACCTGTTGAGCGAACGCTGGTTTACACATGCCACACCAACCCTGTTTAATGCAGGTACGCCAAAAGCGCAAATGAGCAGTTGCTTTTTGCTGACCATGAAAGAAGATAGTATCGAAGGCATTTATGATACATTAAAACAAACGGCAAAAATATCGCAAAGTGCTGGTGGTATTGGTTTGGCCATACATGATATTAGAGCTACAGGAAGTTATATTGGTGGCACCAACGGTACCAGCAATGGCATTGTGCCCATGCTGAGGGTGTTTAATGATACTGCCCGTTATGTAGACCAGGGTGGTGGCAAACGCAAAGGTGCATTCGCTATTTACCTGGAGCCATGGCATGCGGATGTTTTCTCTTTTCTGGACCTTAGGAAAAACCATGGTAAAGAAGAAATGCGTGCCAGGGATTTATTTTATGCCTTATGGATATGCGACCTGTTTATGAAAAGGGTAGAAGCTGATGGCGAATGGAGTTTGTTTTGTCCCAACGAAGCACCCGGCCTTAGCGAATGCCACGGCGATGCTTTTGAAAAATTATATACACAATATGAAACAGAAGGCCGGGCAAGAAAAACGATTAAAGCCCAGGAACTTTGGTTTGCTATTTTAGAATCTCAAATTGAAACCGGCACACCTTACATGTTGTATAAAGATGCGGCCAACAGCAAAAGCAACCAGCAAAACCTTGGCACTATCAAAAGCAGTAACCTGTGTACAGAAATTATCGAATATACCAGTCCGGATGAGGTGGCCGTTTGTAACCTTGCATCTATTGCACTGCCCCGCTTTGTAATTAATGGCAGGTTTGATATGGACAAACTGTACGAAGTAACTTACCAGGCTACCCTTAATCTAAACAAGATTATTGACAATAATTATTACCCGGTAGAAGAAGCCCGTAACAGCAATATGCGCCATCGCCCCATCGGCCTTGGGGTACAGGGTTTGGCCGATGCATTCATCTTGCTGCGCCTGCCTTTTGAAAGCGACCTGGCCAAGCTGCTGAACAAAAATATTTTTGAAACCATTTACTTTGCTGCCATGACGGCAAGTAAAGACCTTGCCATAAAAGAAGGTGCTTACCAAAGTTTTAAGGGTTCGCCATTATCAAAAGGAAAATTTCAGTTTGACCTTTGGAACGTACAGCCAAGCGACCGCTGGAATTGGGAAAACCTGCGGAAAGAAGTGATGGAACATGGCACAAGAAACAGTTTGCTTGTAGCGCCAATGCCTACCGCATCCACCTCACAAATTTTGGGCAACAACGAATGTTTTGAACCCTACACTTCCAACATTTATTCAAGAAGGGTATTGAGCGGCGAGTTCATTATTGTAAACAAGCATTTGCTGAAAGACCTTGTGGGCCTGGGTTTATGGAACAATGATATGAAAAACAGGATCATTGCTGCCAATGGATCTATCCAAAAAATAAATGAAATACCTGCAGGGTTAAAAGAGTTGTACAAAACCGTTTGGGAGATTAAGCAGCGTAACCTGATAGACATGGCGGCAGACCGTGGTGCGTTTATTTGCCAAAGCCAGTCGCTCAATTTATTTGTTGACAGCCCTACATCATCCAAGCTGACCTCCATGCATTTTTATGGCTGGAAGAAGGGATTAAAAACAGGCATGTATTACCTGCGTTCGCAAGCAGCAACGCAAGCAGTACAGTTTACAATTGAAAAGCAGGGCAGCGAAGAAATGGCACCGGTAATACCGCATTTAGAAGCAGCAGAAAATAAAAATAATGTAGACGATATCAACACCGATTTTACCGGCCCCACCTGCACCATGCAAGATGGCTGTGTAAGTTGCGGATCGTAATCTTTTAGCTAAAGAAAGGGAAATTTGGGAATAAGAAGTATAGATTTTTTGTAAAATTTTTCCTTTGGAAGTAGAAATTGATAAAATACTTACAGGGTGAGAGATGTATCTCATGAGCGAATATATTATCTTTCTTCAACGATGCCACGAAATACAAGCAAAGTAGGTGAATTTAAAGAATTTGTAGTTACTGTTGCCGAGGATTGAAATGCTCCAAGATTTGAGGCATTATATTTCAAAGAGATTACAGAAGAATCACCTGATAAAATCTTATTTTAGAAAAATTTGCAACTGTGCAATGACAATCAGGTTCTACAAGTTGTATGTAAAGATCTTGTAATCCTTTATTGTATACAACAAAATTTGCTACCATAGGAACATTTATCAATCCTTTTCCATTGTTTATTAACACTTTAGAAAATTTTATATTAGTTAGGGGACGTGTCATAACCGTATTAGAAATAAACTTGGAAGATGCATTTACAGTTTTTTGTTTCTTGAAAACCATAAATAAACTAGCAGAAAATATACTTACTGCAACAAAAAATAAAATATATCTAATTTTCATTTGGAAATTTTCAAATGGTAGAATAATAAAATAGGATTTTGATGAGGATTCTTTAAATTAATATTATTGGTAAACAAAGGAAATCGATTGTTTATCTTCTCTGCATTTCTTTTAATAAAAGACAAATCTCGTTTAGGATCTATTGTTGTTACTATCCAATTTTCACCGTTGAACTGCTTGAACAAATTTTGAAACAACACATTTACACTGTCAACCATCGGGTCAGTTTTGAGGATAGTCTTTGTTTTTGTATTATAAAAAATTGATCAAATTTCTGGGAGATGACAATTAAATCCGATAAATTCATTTGTAATTACCAGTGTATTTAATTGAAATTTTAATTTAGCTAAGTTATTCAATATATAATTTTCAGACATTTGGCTGACATCTTTAATTATCCCAAAGTCTATTTTATACATTGAAATCAAAGTATCATTAATAATTTTGAAATATTTTTCTGAAAATGCTGGATTAAAAAAAATTTCTTTATCATTATTTAAATGATATAAACCACCAGAAAAAGCTATTGTATTCTTAATATTTTTTGGAATAATAAAATCTCTTTTTGCTACTTTACAAGCTGAGTCAGTAAAAATTAAATCATAATCCCCTGAAATAAAATTTTTATTCTGATTATCATAAAATATTTTCGAATTATTAAAAGTGTTAACAAAGGCAGTTGAAAAAAATGATAGAAGTGTCTCCTTTAAAAGTCGCCCCTCCAATGAAAATTCACTAAGTTTACTTGGATGATTACACAACACTTCAAGACTATTACGCCTAACATTATATTCCATATCCTCAATTCGTATTTAACAATATGAAAATTTGTATTTTTTTTATTTTATTCTTTTCTTTTTTTCTGAAATTAGATGCTCAAAAAATTATAGATATAAGAATTGACCCGAATAATGCCACCGGTGGTACTGCAATGCATGTCTTTGATTCGATAAAGTACATTCCTTTAGAAACGACTAAAGAAAGCTTGTTTGCAAACATCGACCAACTAGAAGTTGATGATGATTATTTTTTTATAAATGATATGAGCCAGCGGTCTATATTAATCTTTTACCAAAATGGCAATTTTTACAAAAGAATTAGAACGGGTGCCCAAAATAAATTTTTTGGCTATTTTACATTAGATAGGGAACACAAGCAAATAATTGCT
This sequence comes from Ferruginibacter sp., assembly GCA_965249755.1. GTDB lineage: Bacteria > Bacteroidota > Bacteroidia > Chitinophagales > Chitinophagaceae > Ferruginibacter. The sequence continues at coordinate 2,365,962 of CBDFMT010000004.1, read as the reverse complement.
GATAACAACTTTTCCGGCGATTTGCTGGTGTATGACTACAATGGAAATTTGGTAACACACTTTCCTTGTCCCAAAAATATTGGAAGCGTTTATCGGTTTCCCAATGATACCTACGTGTACAGATTAGAACGGCCTGGTGACCCTAAAGAAAAGGCAGAAATTCCGTTTGACATTGCCTATTCCAAAGGGCCCAATAAAATAGTCAAATATTCCAATGGTTATAACGCTGCTTTTCAAGATGGGAGGTATAATACACCAGACAATCCTTTAAGTTATTCAGGGCAACAAAATTCCTGTATGTTTTCGGTGCCGTTTGATTACAACGTTTTTGAGTTAAGCGATACCGGTATCATCAACCAATACCAATTTATTTTTCCAATGCAGTATTCGCTGCCAAAAAATTTCTCGACAGACAGTTCTTTAGGGGGTGGTAAAAGGGCAGATATGGTCTACTCAAATCGGGAATGGGCGAATAAAATCCATGCTATAAGTGGGCTTCACCATGTAGATGATTATTTGCTTTTTTACGGCGAAACTTCACATATTGTATTTGGCAACGATTGGAATTACTTATACAATCTAAAGCATAAAACGCTCCTGTCATTTTCGAAGGTATCTGCTGATAGTTCTTCCTTTTATTTCCCCTTATTAGGCAGTGTGTACGAAACAATTGAATGCATCCATGATAAAAAAATATACTCGGCTTTTCCAGCCTTCAGGCTTTTTTCATTTAAGGATGCCAATGGGCATGCCATAAAATATCCTGAAGCTTTAGAGAAGCTTTTCATCTCGGGTAGTAAAAACAGCAATCCTATTTTGGTTGAAATGGAATTGAAGAAAAACCTGTAATGCTGCACCAAAGAATAAAATTTATTTTTATTTTTTTTATGGTGAAATCTACCCTCGCCAGCCAGCGGCTTTTTGCGCAGGAAAAAAGTGCAATATTCAGCGGTACCATAAAAGGTCGGGTAATGGATAGCATACTTAACTATTATCCCCAATCAGCCACTGTAGCTGTTTATTTTAAAAGCACAGACAAACTTATCAGTTATACCCTTACAAATTATCTTGGCGAATTTCAAATTAAAAACCTGCCAGCGGATTCAGCACTTACACTCCGTGTTAGTGTTATCGGGTATCAAACCCAGTTAAACCATTTTAAAATAGATGCACAATCGCCCACAATTAATACAGGTATAATTTATTTACAAAAAGATGAAAAGCTATTGGATGAAATTGTTGTTAAGCCGCCACCAGTAAGGATGCATGGCGATACACTCGAATTTAATGCCGCCGCTTTTGAGCTGGAAAAAAATGCTGTTGCAGAAGATTTATTAAAGAAGTTGCCGGGTGTTATTGTTTGGGGGGACGGCACCATAACCGTAAACGGAAGGCAAATAAGCAAGTTGTTGGTAGATGGCAAACCCTTTTTTGGAGATGCACAAATAGCCACGCAAAACATCCCTAAAGATGCTATTGATAAAGTGCAGGTATACCAGGAATTTATTAATCCGTTTAATCCTTATGATTCCATTACTGCAATCAATATTAAATTAAGAAAGAATTTTCATTCAGGTTTTTTTGGAAATCTTTATGCAGGAAAGGGTTCACAAAACACCAGTGAAAACGGGGCAAGCAGTAATTTTTTTAATGGAAGAAATCAATTTTCGCTGGCCGGGCAAAGCAACAATATTAATAAATCGGGCAATGATTTAAATACGTTGCTTAAAAACAGCACCTTTAAAGGAACTGGTGTAAGGGTGGAATATCAACCCAATTTTACGCTGCCTGGTGAAAACAAACAGGTCTCCGGCGGTTCGTTATTTTCTCATGATTTTATAAAAGATTTCAATCAATATAAGCAAAGCAGGATCACTGTAAATGCGTTTTATAATGATACCAAAAATACAACGTTAAGAAGCTCCCAAACATACACCCGTATACAGGATTCAACCATTGAGCAAAATAATAATAGCTCAGGGTTTGACCACGAAAAAAACATTGATTTAAAAGGCCGCTATAACTGGAAAAATAACCGTGACTCTTTCATGCTTGAAGGAAACTATCGTTTCAATAAGCTCAATGGAGTAAAAAGTTGGACGACCGAATTGCTAAATGAAAAGGCAGCTTTGCTAAGCAATGGGGCCATGCATGACACGAATAAAACCGTACTGCATGATTTTTCGTTTTACGCCAAATACAATCACACCGGGTACAACGACCCAACCGCACATAAATTAATACAATGGGGTTTGGAGTATTCCATAAACCCTAACCAAAAAAATGAAGACAGAAAATTATATACAAATTTTAAGGCGGGTGTTCCATCACTCCCTAATAGCTACGATCGAAAGTATCAGAATAAAGCGGATAACCTTGTACAAAAATATTCCTTCAGTATTGGCGATCTTTCACAGTTGTTTTTTGGAAAAAGAAGGGTGTTGGGTAGTAATATCCAATTTGAAAATGAAGGTGTTTTTAAAACACGCCATGAGAATTATTTGATCGGCGATTGGGATGCAGCAGGCAATGTTTACAAAGCAAATACAACACTATCAAGGAATGGTCAGTTTACCCTTTTCGATGAAACGGTTGGCTTTAGATTAAGCCGGAATTTTATGAAGATTTTTCCGAACAGGTTTCAGAAGGGAGTTGATTTGGCGATATACCCTAAAATACAATTTTTTGGGCAGCAGTATCAGGCTAATAATTCATTGCTGAATTTTACTGACAACTATAAAAATTTTATACCTGCAGTTGATGTATCGTTTTTGAATATGCAGTATGGCGAACATATCAATCAGTTTACATTGAGGTATAATAGTTTTTTTAAGTACCCCAACCTAGAACAAAAAGTACCTGTAACAGATAGTGCGGATATCTTCGAAATCAGGTTTGGTAACCTGCAACTAAAACCGCAAAAAAATAGCGAACTGTCTTTCCATTTCAGGCATGAAAATTTTTCTGCAAGCACCATTAATTATGGGGCTTCCATTGTAGCGGGCACAGCATCAAATGCATTTGCTGACAGTATTATCATTGATGACATTGGCAGGTATAACTATCATACCGTAAACCTCAATAACAATAAATACTTAACTACACACTTCTTTTTTAATAAAGTCTTTTCAAAAAATATGCACCAGTTTCAACTGAATGTTGGTGCAGATATAAATGCACAACGTTCGCCAGGTTACCTGTATTTTAAATCTGTTCCGGATTTTGAAAAGAAGACATTCAGCACACTTGCTTTGATAGATACTATAAAACTTTATTACAGTTTCAAAAATTTGATCGCCTGCAATTTGTCACAAAGCGTAAATTCTTATAGAACACAAATCTCCGGTGCTTTAAATAGCAGCTACAAGAACGTAGAGTTGGTAACACAGTTGGGCATAGCTGTAAACGCATTTAAAAACATTTCCATCACCTCAAATATTTCACGATATGCTTATGCATTTAGCGGAGATTCCAGGCACTATGTAATCTGGAATGCGTCACTGTCTCAACGGCTTTTTAAGGCCAGCAATTTAGAATTAAAACTATCCGCACTGGACCTGTTAAATCAAAACAAAGGCATTATCAATTCTAGAAATTCATACGCTTATACCAAAGGCTATGTCAATTTACTGCATCAATATTTTATGGTAACCCTGTCCTACTTTCCAAGAAAATTTGGGAAGCAAAAGAAATAATTTTGGTACACATTAAAGTAGTGACCTGTGCTATTGTACCTGGCGAAGAATACAAACCTGCTACCTATTGTTACTAATGCAACTTCCAGCATATATTTCAGGAGTGCAAAAGTATTTAAAGAGATGATATCTTTTCAAAAGATGTCATCTCTGGCGCAGCAACCAGTGTACTCTTCTATTTGAACTTGTAAAATTTCTTTACAAGTTGCATCCTCCTGTAATTCAGCATCTTCGTAAATGTTTTTAAGATGGGTGGTAATATTTTGGGTAGAAGTCTCAAATAATTCAGCCAGCAATTTTTGGGTTAGCCAAACTGTTTCATCCTGTACAAATACATCCACCCTCACATTATTATTTGGAGTGCTGTAAATTAAAAAATTATTATTCGCTTCCATTTGTTTGAATTAGGATTTATTAGATTTTGGGATTGTTGGATGGAATTGTATTGGGCATTTTGTTAAGCGGATGCCTAAGCCTTTTCACTTCTAAACTTTTTGCACCAAAATTTATCAATAATCCTTTGTCTAATTTATAGGCCACTAAATAATTTTAGCCTTGTGCCAAATGCACATCTTCTAACGTTACTAAAGCTTTTAATTCTACCATTACTTCATTTTCTACAAAAAAATCAACCCTTCTAGTGCCTATATCCTCGCCTTCATAAAAAATTTGCATTTCAAGTTCTCTTGCAAAAGATAATCCTGCTTTTCTAAGGTCAATCGCTAGCGCCCTTTAATAAATTACCTCTTGAAAACCATTGCCTAAAGTTGAATGCACTTTCATGGCACACCCGATTATCTTGTAAGTAAGGTTGTCGTCTATTTTTTCTTTTTCCATTTAAAAATCCTTTAATCAATTCATCCAATAAATCCCAATTCAGACCATTAAAATTTGGTAATGTCTCTTAATATATTGCCCAGCTTTAGTTTTTTCACGGTAGCTAAAAAAGCATGCTTTAAAGTTGTAGCGCTATCCTCTTTGTAATTGAAAGAATAAGCTGATGATTGATAACTTTCTCTTTTCCTATCCAGTGTAATGTTGGCATGTATAATTAAACCTTGTCAGTTTATTAGGGGTTAAAATAGTAAAAAACAACTGCTAAATTATACGCACTTGGTGCAAGGCGAAGTCCTGCCAAGTGTTGTTAATCTGCCTCGTCATTTTAAAGAGATGACATCTTTTTAAAAGATTTCATTTCTGGCGCAGCAACCTTTTTATCGTTGAAAAAGAAATGGTCAATACAATTGTTTGTGGGTATTTCTCTATATGAGTAGTAGTAATTTGGGACAGTAAGGGAGAGACCTGCGTTTTGGTGAAATTCAAAAAATTTTGCATCATTTTTTTTTGTTTTCTTTATAATTTATATTTAACTTATCAATAAACTAAATGCTGTGAGAACATCCAAACTTTCCCTATTTTTTTTAATTATACTTGGTTTTAATTTAGGATGTAGCAAGTCTACGTACGAACCAAAAGTAAATCTTTCGCCTGCGGATATATTATTTAACCAGGTAAAAAACGATACCGATTTTATTAGGTTTATGGCCTCGATTGATAAATCGTCGCACCGGGCTATGCAAAATGCCAAATTACATCCAAGGCCACTTTCTGATAAAAGGGAAGATTCTTTGTTTATGAGTAGCAAGACGATAACTCTTCAAGAAAAATATAAAAAGATGCGTTATGATGGGTATGAAGATGCAATTCGGAGTATTAAGGAAGATTATGAAAATTATTTGGTGTTGGCAAAAAAGTATAAGCTATGGGGAAACCTTGATGAGACGGAACAGAAAAAATTTATTACAATATCTAATCAATATTATTCACGCTTATTAAAAAAAGGTGAAAAATTAAACATATAGCTACCTTATTATTTACTTTATCCTGTTTTATAGCTACGATAGAAGCAAAGGGTTTTATTGAAGGCGTTAGACCTTATTTGTATATGAAAGACAAAGTAATTGAGGTTAATACTGATAATGCAAACACTTTTTAAAGTTTTTTTGTGGCCTTGCAGAGGCTAATGCTGCAATTCAATTAGCATTCGCTGAGGAAAGTGCCGGGGATTCATTTTGTGAAGGAGTTCAAACTACGGCGCAGGGAATAACCGATTGTTTCCATTATTATAAATTTGTGCGAGAGTTTAAAGTTAATGATACCATAGCCAATTATGAAGATTGTCCTCCAAACATTGTATTAAAGTAGTTATCTAAAATATTTATTTTATGTGCTACCCTATAGCAAAACATTTCATGTTAATGTCATCTCAAACTAATTCTGTTAAGGTATTAAGTTTGGGTGAATCTTCTATTTCTATTTTATAGGTTCTCTTCAGATAGGTTTTTGAGGGTTTGGTTATTTAGTAGCGGGTAGTTTAGCTGAGATTAAAGTTAAAAGAAACTATTTTGCAAGTTAACTTTTACTTACAGGCTTGCCACTGTTAAAACCATTTACGGGGCTGCGGTTTCATCCATCCTGTATTCTAATGTCAGGGTAAAAGATTCTGTTGCGTACTACACTTTAAATCAGGGTACACTCCTGTTTTTTACGATCTGATGGGGGGCATAGGTAGCGGTGCAAGAAAATATATCCGGTAAAATACCGGTATAATAAGTATCAATTTCCTGGCGGTATGTTTAGTTTAAGCATATCCATAAAACTGTTTCTGCTGATCATTTTTGCGCCGAGGCTTTCGAGGTGGGCGGTATACACCTGGCAATCTATCAATGCAACATTTTCTTTTTGCAACTGGCGCACATAATTGATAAAGGCAAATTTGCTGGCATTGTTTACTTTGCTAAACATGCTTTCGCCAAAAAAAAGATTGCCCAACCTTACCCCGTACAGCCCGCCAACAAGCTCCCCGTTCATCCATGCTTCGGCACTGTGGGCATAGCCTGCATGGTGCAATGCAGTGTAGGCCTGCAAAACGGCAGGGGTTATCCAGGTGCCTTCCTGTTGTTTGCGGGTGATGGTTTTACAGTTTTCGAGTACTGCTGTAAAGGCACGGTTAACGGTAAAGCGAAAGGTGCCGTTTTGTAAAACAGATTGCATGCTTTTGGTTACCCTCAGCTTTTCTGGAAACAACACAAAACGTGGGTCAGGGCTCCACCAGATGATGGGCCCTTCTTCGCTGTACCAGGGAAAGATGCCACTGCGGTAAGCCAGCAATAACCTGTCGGTGCCAAGGTCGCCGCCAAGGGCTACAATGCCTTCGGAAGTGGCGGTTTGCACCGGCGGAAAAAACAATTGGTTATTGAGAATATACATGCAATAAAGATAGTGCGGTTAACTGCTGTGGGCAGCGGATTTTAAAAGGTGTTTTGTACAAAGTGTGGTTTAAAAAAGTTGCCCAATGGTATGCCGTACAAGAGGGCGATGCAACAATGCTGATAGTTGTACCAATGCCCGGACAAAAGTTGTTTTTAAAATAATATTCACCGGCTTTAAGCGGCTTTGCCTAACTGGCAATAACCTCAATGGTGCAGCCAATGCCACGGTCTGTAATGGCATCGCACATTGGTTTCAGTTCATCATAACTGCCATCCTTAACGGCGTACTTTCCCTTGCTGTCAATGATTATGGCGCATTGTTCCGCCTGCTCTGCAGTGTGGCCGCAAACCTCAACAAGGGTTTCAATAACCCAATCGAAACTGTTTACATCATCGTTCCAAACAATAAGGTTACAGTATTCGTCCAACTGCTCAAGTACATCGGTTTCTTCTTTAAATTTTGTGCTGGTTTTTGTTGCCATAGTTGTAATTACAAAAATAAGCCGAATTTTGAAAAAGCAGGTACAAACACATGCAACATATTTAGCTGTGTTTATGTCTGATGTATATTAGTGGGAGTATTTTTTCGTTTATGATCTATCACCCTTATAACAACTATGCTTCGCTCATCAAAAAAAAACAAGGACGAAAACCGGGATGCCGGTAAGCAGCAGGCTATTATTTTGCCGTTGCATTCTGCCAACCGCAGCCTTGATTTTTTGGTGGAAATTATTGATACCATCAGGCCTGCCCACTCCAAAGATATTGCCCAGGCCAACCTTCGTTTTAAAGCATTGCTATACCAGTTAAGCCAGGATAAAAGTTCCCTGTTTTCTTTGCGCAAGGCCTTGCTTACCCAGTTTTTAAAAACCAATATTGTACCCGCATTAACCGAAAGCGGCATTGTAAGCGGCCGGGGTTTTGTGCAGGAGCTTACCGGAAAAGTGCTGCACAAATTTTTGCCGGAGTTGCAAACGCCGGACAATTTCCTGTACGTTATCAACCGTATTTTTTGTAAAAAAAGGGACCATGTTTGGGTAGAAGGGATAGAGAACGATTTATGGATACAGTTTTTTGAGTTGCTGGGCATACAGATTAACATGACGGAACCATCGCTGATAAGGCAGTTGCAAAATTCGTTACAAATGTTAAGTTACCGCATAGCCACCCTTGGCCTAGAAAAAGAAATTACCCAGCGGTTTGACAATTACCAAACAGCCATTTTTCCTTTTTTTGAACAGAACCGGTTGATTGGGGAGTACCTGCAAATGGCCCACCATGCAGGCAATACGGATATACAAAGGATTTTTTTATCCAACATTACCGAGGCATTACACAACTGCAACCAAACCATACATTGGATAAGGGAGCAGCGGATTACTTATGGAACAAGCCTTGCGCAAACGTATATCATCCAACGTTTGCAGCAGCAGATAGACAGGCTTTTTATTATTCTTGATGTGCTTGATGTGGATGGCTCTTTTAATACCAGCAGGTTTGTGGTGTACTTTAAAGAAGTAGTGCACAACGAAAACAGGAAAAATTCGCTGAAGGAATTTTTTAGTGAGAACACCGGTTACCTGGCTTACCAGATTGCTGAGCATGGTGGCCGTACCGGCGAAAAATTTATTACCACCACCCGTAAAGAATTCTGGCGCATGTTCAGGAGTGCGGCAGGCGGGGGCATCATTATTTCGTTTATTGGTATTATTAAAAATATGCTGGGCAAAGCTGTGATGGCACCCTTCTGGCATGGGTTTCTTTATAGCGTAAACTATTCTTTAGGTTTTATTTTGATACAGGATACCGGCTCTACCCTTGCCACCAAGCAGCCGGCTTACACCGCTAATAACGTAGCCAGTTCTTTTGATGTGCAAAAGGTTGGCGACACGCCGGACCTGCGTAACCTTGCCATTACCATCGGTAAGGTTAGCCGTACGCAATTGGCTTCTTTTGCCGGTAACCTGTTAATTGTTTTTCCATTAACCTACCTTCTGGCATGGTTGTTTTTTTTAAGCTCCGGCGTAAAACTTGCCGAAGGTGCGGCGGCACATAAAATGCTTACCGATCAGCAGCCGCTGCACAGCTTAGCCTGGTTGTATGCTTGTTTTACCGGCTTCTTTTTATTTGCCAGTGGCCTAATTGCGGGCTATGTAGAAAACTATGTGGTGTATGGCAAAATTGCAGAGCGGTTGCGTAACCTGCACCGGTTTAAGCAAAGCTTTAGTGAAAAACGCCGCTATAAAATTGTGCATTATGTAGAGAATAATTTAGGCGCATTGGTGGGCAATATCTCCTTGGGTTTCTTTTTAGGAATGGCCGGTTTTATAGGAACAACTTTTGGTATTCCTTTCGACATCAGGCATATTACCATTTCTGCCGCCAATACTGCTATTGCTGTTTTTGGTTTAGATAACCAGATCAGCGCAAAAGAATTCTGGTACACCATCATCGGTGTAATGGGCATTGGCTTTATTAATTTTGCTGTAAGTTTTGGGCTTGCTTTTATAGTAGCCGTAAAAAGCAGGGGTATCCACTTAAGGGATTATCCACAATTTTTAGGTATCCTGTGGCGGTACTTAAAAAAATATCCGCAAGATTTTATTAAGGCCCCTGCAGCCAGGTTTGCCTCTCAGTTAAGATGACAGGTTTGCTGGTCGAAAGATGAAAGCTTCTCCGGGAGCCGCTTTCAGGCTACTTTACTTTGAGGTGTTTTGTGGTGTTGCAATATTGATAAGTGTGGCAACTTGTGCATCAATCTTTTTATTCCATACTTCCTGCTGCTCTGTCAATATGCTGTTTTTTGTTTCACCGTCATACTTGTTTTGCATCGCAAGCAAATCTGCCTGGGTTTGAGTGTATATTTTTTCAATCACTTTGGCGTAATCTTTCATGGTATATTTTGCCGTTTTAAGTTGTTGTATAAACAGCATGGCATAAATGTAGGCGATATCAAAATGATGCTGCTCGTGGTTTAAAATATAGGGGGTGCGGCGGCCATCTTTAACCCAACTGTCTTTAATAGAAAAATTACAGTTTACGGCAATATTAAGTGTGGCCACATTATTTTCTGAGCGGAACATCATTTGGAAACCTATGCCTGCATTGGTTATGGCTGCGGCGTTGCTGCCTGCATCAGGCTTTCCTTTAAAATCGTTCCAGGTTAATTTTCTTTCAGGAGAATAAAAAATGAGTGGCTTGCCGGTGGTGCTGCCTGCATCTGATGCAATGTATTTAACCGCCACATTTAATTTTTGTGCGGCTGCATTGAATAGACAAAACGATAAGAAGATAAGAAGAAAGGAAGTTTTTTTCATGATGAGTGCTAAACGAAAATAGCATCAAAAAGCAATGCCATGGCTGTTGGGCAAATACAATTATAAATATCTTAACAGGATGAAAACCTACTGCTCCACGTAGTTTAAATCTTTACCGAAAGTTTCTTTGGTAAACCATGCTGCGGTAATAGCGATGGCCATTACAACAAAACCAGTAACCCAACCTGCGGTTAGATAAGGGTGTGGGCTGTTGCTGAAAACCGTTTGCAGCCATTTAAACATAATGATAACCAATGGCAGCGAACCCCTTACCATATTAGGTGCGGTGGTGGCGGCAGTAGCCCTGAGGTTGGTGCCAAATTGCTCAGCGGCCATGGTTACAAATATTGCCCAAAAACCGGTGGCAAAACCCAGTGCTGCACAAATAACATACATGCCTGCGGCAGTGCCGTTTTGCTGGTGAAAAAAGAAGGTGATGGCAATGATGGTAAGAATGTAAAAAATATAAAGCACCTTCTTTCTGCTCTGCATCCAATGGCTAAGAAAGCCTGCAAGCACATCTGCAATGGCAATAAAAACATACGCAAACATGGTGGCTGTTTTGGGCAATACTTTTTCTGTAATGCCAAACTCAATGGCAAAATTATTGGAGAAGGCAACGAGTATACCGATAACATACCATGTAGGCAAACCAATAAGGATGGCACATATGTATTTTGTAAACCGCTGCCTGTTGGTGAAAAACATAAAAAAATTTCCCCTTGCCACACCCGACTTTTTTACCTGGTTAAACATACTGCTTTCGAAAACGGAAATGCGGAGTACCAGCAGGCAAAAGCCAAGGCCACCACCAATAAAATAACAGATGCGCCAATCAAAATTTTGGGAAATAAAATATGCTGCCACTGCACCAAGCAAACCAATACCTGCAACCAGCGAAGTGCTTAGCCCACGCTTGTCTTTATCCACCAGTTCGGATACGAGTGTAATGCCTGCGCCCAACTCACCGGCAAGGCCAACGCCTGCAATAAAACGCACCAGTGCATATTGATTGGGTGTTTGCACAAAACCATTTACAATATTAGCTACAGAGTATAAAATGATGGAGCCAAACAAAACGCTTAGCCTTCCTTTTTTATCACCCAGCACACCCCAAAGTATGCCGCCAATTAAAAGGCCTGTCATTTGAATGCTGATGATAAACTCGCCTTGTGTTTTTACCTGGGCCTCGGATAAACCTAATTTGGTAAGGCTTTCAACCCTTACGATATTAAACAGCAGCAAATCGTAAATATCTACAAAGTAGCCGAGGGCAGCAACAAGAACGGCAATCGTAAAAATAGAAGAAGGCTTTTTATTTATCATATCCGGCTATGGCTTAACCTGCTTATTTTTTTTGCCCTTATCAAAAAATATTTTTATAAAAACCGGTGCAGTGGTTATCAAAACAATACCGATAACAATCACTTCCAAATGGTTCCTTAAATCAAAATTAAACCAGTTTAAAATAAGCTGTTGCAGGTAGTGGCCGGCAAACAACATGGTAAATACCCAGGCCACACAACCGGTAATATTGTAGAGCATAAATTTTTTACTATCCATACCGACAATGCCAGCAATGATGGGCGCAAAGGTGCGTACGATGGGCAGGAACCTTGCCATTACAATTGCACCGCCTCCATGCTTATCATAAAACTCTTTTGCCTGCAACAAATATTTTTTCTTAAAGAAAAAAGTATCCTTTCTTTCAAAAAGAAAAGGGCCGCTTTTTTTGCCAAACCAATAGCCTGCAAAGTTGCCGATAATACCGGCAAGCGAAATAACAATACCCAGCAGTATCAGGTTAACAACAGAGCTGCCGATTTGTAAACCAAGGCCTTTTGCAATAAGGTCGTTGCTGAAAATACCGGTTACAAACAGCAGCGAATCGCCTGGTAAAAAAAAGCCGGCAAACAAACCTGTTTCGGCAAACACAGCAAACACAATAAACCAAAGCCCGCCATTTTCAATATACCATTGTGGTTGCAATAATTGTGTCCAGTGGAAATTGAGTAAAATAAATTGTAGCATAGCTAAAATGTAAGTACGTAAAAAAATTAGTTATTTAATGGTCTGCCAATTCTCCTTCCCATTTGCTTACCACCGCTGTGGCAATACTGTTGCCCACAACATTAGTGGCGCTGCGGCCCATGTCCAGCAAGGGGTCTATGCCAAGCAACAGGGCTATACCGGCTTCGGGTATATTAAAAGATGCCAGCGTTCCTGCAATTACAACCAGCGAAGCCCTCGGCACACCGGCAATACCTTTACTGGTAAGCATCAAAACAAGCAGCATGGTCAGTTGCGTTGGCAATGGAATATGCATGCCATAACTCTGTGCAATAAACAGCGAGGCAAAAGTCATGTACATCATGCTTCCATCTAAGTTAAAAGAATAGCCCAAAGGAAGTACAAAACTTACAATCTTGTCACGGCATCCGAAACGTTCCAGCTCCAGCAATGTTTTAGGGAATGCAGCTTCACTGCTTGCCGTACTAAAAGCCAGCAGGATGGGTTCCCGTAATCTTTTTATTAATTGAAATGCCCTCTTTTTAATAAACACATACCCGGCTAAAATTAAACATAACCATAAAAGTAAAAGGCCAAAATAAAACTCCCCAATAAAAATAGAATACGTTTTTAAAATGCCAATGCCCTGCTTGGCGATGATAGCACCCATAGCGCCAAAAACTGCAAATGGTGCAAAGCCCATTACATAACCCGTTACTTTTAAAATGATATGGGCAATAGCATCCATGGCCCTAATCACCGGCTTTGCAATATCACCAATTGCAGCAGCGGCCACACCAAAAAACAGGGCGAATACCACTATTTGCAAAATTTCATTTTTTGCCATGGCATCAATAACGCTGGCAGGAAAAACGTGGTGAAAAAAATCATTAACCGAAAGTGCTGCCTTGTCAATATCTACGGTGGCATGGCTATCGGGCAATGGAAGGTGCATGGCTTCTCCCGGTGCAAAAATATTTACCAGTACCATGCCCAATAATAAACTCAGTAATGATGCACTTATAAACCACAACAGGGTTTTACCCCCAATGCGGCCCACTGCTTTTATATCGCCCAATTTTGCAACACCGGCAACAAGTGTGGTAAACACCAATGGGGCAACAATCATTTTAATAAGCCGTAAAAAGATGTCTGCCAAAACAGTAAGCCAGTCAAGTTTGCCATCCCGGATCTTAAGGGTGGCGTTTTTTTGTGCTATAATCAATTCTCTTTGTTGCTGTAATGTTTTGTACGCTGCAGAAGCCGTATCGTTATAGCCTGAAAGGCTTTGCTGCACCAGCTTTAAAGAGTCATTCCATTGTTTAATGGCGGCAAGGCCGGTAGCCTCATCGGGGCTGTTAAGCAAGCTTGCCCCTGCAGATTTTTTGTTGCCAAGAAAGAGTTTTTGTTTACCGCTTAAAAGCTTATAGCCTTCATTATTATCAAGTTTTTCATAAGGCAGCATGGTGCTGTCGATATGTGCCAATTGTACCTCAGCATTGGTAAGTTTTGTATTCTCTTTACCAACAATACTTTTGTTGAATATAAAACCTGTAATGATGCCTGCAACGAGTGCAATGCCGATGTAAAGCGTAAGCCTGTTGCGTTTAGCTGGTTTAATTTCCATATCAGTTATAGGGTTGCAATATAATGTTTAATCGTTGTTATCGGTTGACGGGTAACGTCAAAAATTGGAGGTTGGTTTTGTAACCGGGTAACTTGTAATTTGAAATATGCAGTGTACGGCATGCCTGTTTTTTTCAAAGGTGGTTGATTAAAATTGTTGAAAACAGTTGACAAATGTGTTTAGATTAATCTGATTGTGGCGGTCCATAATTAAGAATTAAGTGTTATTTTTCCAATCCGGTACAAACCGGATTATTATTTACTAAACTAACAAACAATATGAGTTTATTCGTAAAAAAGCCAATGAGTGTTTTAATGGCTGAAGCAACTGATACCACACATGGGTTAAAAAAAACCTTGGGTGCCAGGTCGTTAATAGCATTAGGTATCGGTGCCATTATAGGCGCTGGGCTATTTTCGATAACAGGTGGAGCTGCAGCAAACCAGGCTGGACCGGCTATTACTATTTCTTTTATTGTAGCTGCACTTGGGTGTGCTTTTGCTGGCTTGTGTTACGCTGAATTTGCATCAATGATACCCGTGGCTGGAAGTGCATATACTTACTCTTATGCAACTATGGGGGAATTTATCGCATGGATTATTGGTTGGGATTTGGTACTTGAATATGCAGTTGGTGCAGCAACTGTTAGCATTAGTTGGAGCCGGTATCTGGTAAAGTTTTTGGAATCATTTGGATTGCACCTTTCACCTTCTTTTACCGTTGGCCCTTGGGATGGGGGGATTATAAATTTGCCTGCGGTTTTTATTGTAGTGTGCATGAGCCTTCTTCTAATTAAAGGCACTTCAGAATCTGCTAAAGTAAACGCTGTAATTGTTGGCGTAAAAGTGTTGGTGGTGTTAATTTTTATTGTACTGGGATTTGGGTATATAAATAGCTCAAATTATCACCCTTACATACCAGATAACACGGGTAAGTTTGGTGAATTCGGTTTCAGCGGAATTATACGTGCCGCTGCGATTGTATTTTTTGCATACATAGGTTTTGATGCTGTAAGCACAGCAGCACAAGAAGCAAAAAACCCTAAGAAAGATATGCCTTTAGGCATTTTAGGTTCTCTTGCAATTTGTACGGTCCTGTACATTTTATTTGCGCATGTAATGACAGGGGTTACCAGTTATACCACTTTTCGTGGCCAAGATGGTATTGCACCTGTAGCAGTTGCAATTGAACATATGGGAAAAGCAGATGCATCAGGCGTTATCCATCCTGACTATCCATGGCTTAACAAAGCGATTATTATTGCCATTTTAGGGGGCTATGCATCTGTAATATTGGTAATGTTGATGGGACAAAGCCGTGTGTTTTATAGCATGAGTAAAGATGGTTTGTTGCCGAAAGTTTTTAGTGAAGTACATCCCAAATTCCGAACACCTTCAAAAAACAACTTGTTGTTTATGTTTTTCGTTAGCCTCTTTGCTGCGTTTGTACCGGCAAGGGTTGTAGGGGAAATGACAAGCATAGGAACTTTGTTTGCTTTTATATTAGTGTGTATAGGTGTTATGGTTTTAAGAAAGGCACAACCTGATTTGCCACGTGCTTTTAAAACGCCGTGGGTGCCGGTTGTTCCTATTCTTGGAATTTTTACTTGCTTATTTATGATGGTATTTTTGCCAGCTGATACCTGGATACGCTTAATTGTTTGGATGCTAATTGGGTTTGATATTTATATATTTTATGGCGTGAAATATAGCTTGCTTGGACCTGGGGTATTCAACCGAAAGGGGGTATCAGTAGTTAGTAAAGTTGGTCTTTTACTAAGTGTTTCTCTGATAGCTATTGGATACTTTCATGATAAATCTTTAGATGCCGGAACTAAAGACAACTTGTTTATTATTGCATTGGTTATTGCGATTCTACACCTATTGATTTTTGGAATCAAATTGTCACAGGTAAAACCTTCTGAAGAGATATAAGCTACCAGAAAAAAATTATAGAAAAAAAATTGTCCATAAAAAGGCCGCTCCCAAAAAAAGAGCGGCCTTTTTTATCTATGATATAAATTAATTAGAATGGAAGATCGTCGGCAATTTCTGAAGCAACACTTGCCGCTTTGGAAGCTGCAGCATTATTGCCTGAAGCGGCGTAAGAACTGCTGTTACCGGTATTGTAATTACTGTTGCCAGATTGGTTTTGCGGTGCATCACCACCATTGCCGCCAAGCAACTGAATATTTTGTACCCTCATTCTTAAAGTGGCCGCTGCCTGATTGTCTTTGTTCATATAGGCATCTGCTTCCGGTGAACCTTCTGCATATACGGTTTTGCCTTTTGTTAAGTATTGCGCTACCGCAGTCTTGTCTGTCCAGTAAGCACATTCAACCCATGTTGTCCTTTCTTTTTGGTTGCCCTGATTGTCTTTGTACCGCTCCGTGTGTGCTACACTAAAGTTGATTACATTTTTTCCGTTTACTTCTTTTACGATGCAGTCTTTACCAAGATTGCCTACGATTTGTAACTTGATCATAATTGTGTGTTTTTAATTGTTTAAGCGATGTATCTGAATTTGAAAATTATGAAAATTTACTTTTTATAAAACTGTTCTTTAACCTTGCTGCTAATTGTTAACCAGCCATAAAAATACTTTTCTGAAATTGATTTTACAGGTAAACTTATTCAGGGGTTTCCAACATTTTTTTTATGGCCAACAATATCGGGTTCCAGCCATCTCCATTATTGTAAGTATCAATATATCTTTTCTCGCCATCGGCCGCATCTTCAAAACCATCCTGTGTTACCGTTAATGTAGTTTGGCCCTCCTGGCTTTCTAACTGATATGTCACATTCAGATAATTTTCAGGAATATCTGCCATAGCTGCGTTAGGGTCAATCACGGTATATTTCAATAAAGAAAAAGGTTCGATGGCAATAATAAAACCTTTTACAAAAACCATTTCTTTGCCTTCGTACCGGCCAACCCATAACAGGCTGTCACCCGGTTTCCAATCTGATACTGTTTTGCAGCCAAACATGTATTTTTTGGTTTGTTCAGGGTTTACCAATGCATGCCATACCACTGCTACCGGGGCATTAATACCTATACTATTTTGAACAATCATCTTTTCCATGGATGTTTACGACTACAGTATTAATTCATCTTTTTATTAAGTGAACTTACTTGGCTTTGTAAATTATTTACCATCCCGGCAAGTGTGTTCATGTCCCATCTCTGCTGCTGGCTTACCTTGCTGATTACCATTTGTGCCATCCACAATTCAACCACATCTTCTGTATTAACCTGGTAAGGCTGGTACTGTGGGTTATCACTTACCAGCGTAAGTTTATTTTTTACTTTATTGCTCTTTACTATTCTTTTGTAAACTATGCCCTCATTACGGCTTACCACAATGTAAGCCTTATCGCTTTTGACATCTTCGGTGCCGTCCACTTTTTCACCTACAATAATACTGCCGCTTGGGGTGGGCATCATACTATCACCAATAATTTCAAATGCCCGGTAATTGCCTCCTGCCAGCATCGGCAATGTAAACGTATTCAGCTCATCAATAAATTCACTATCTGCGTAACCAGCCAAATATCCTGCGGCAGCTTTTACGGGTACAAAATGAATAATGTTCCTGTCTGCCACCATCATTTTTTGTTGCCTTCTTTTTGCCAGGTAACTGTCACTTGTATTGCTGATATCTTTAAGCAACAACTCATCAAGGCTCAGTTTAAACATGTCGCATACAATCTCCAAAACATCCAGTCTTGGGTCGGCACGTTCTTCTTCATAAGCACCAATCAGCGAACGTTTGATACCTAGTTTTACTGAAAATTCTTCTTGGGTCCATCCCCTTAGCTTACGTAAATATTTTAAGTTTTGACCTGCCTGTGACATAACGGTAACTAATTTGATTAGCACAAATGTACTAATTAATTTAGTTTATCAAAAATTTATTTTTAAGATGGAAATGTATATCAAATACAAAGGCCCCCAATATGGAAGCCTTTGTAAATACGGATTGATATTCTTTTAAAAACCTAAGCCGATTGTAAAACCTTTAACTGTTGCAGGAAAATTATTGACTTTAGTAGCAGCACCTGTCGAAAGGTTAACAGTGTAAAGCCCGTTAACGCCATCAACTGAAAACAATGCGTACGCTATACCACTTGTACTTCCGATGTCAAAGCCATTGGTGTTTACTATACCAATACCTAATGGGCCAACTTCTACAAGCGTGCCATCATTGGGGGGCACTTGTTTATATAGTTTGTTGGCAACACAGTCAATATCGAACAGCACCGTGGTGGTGGCACCTGCAAAGTTATTGGAGTAAGCAGCGGCACTGATGTTTGGTGAGCCCGGGTTCAACATCATATCTGTTGCAGCAATGGCACCTGTTATTGGGTTTAGGCGGATGTTTTGGCCATTTGTACTTACAACCCTTATCCTGTCTACTGTTGGGTTAAAATCAAAACCAAATGCTGCACCTGTTAAAATACCAAAGCTACCTGTGCCAACCATTGTTGCTGCACCTGATGAGGCATTTAGAGTGTACAGGTTTCCTCCGCTTCCCAATGCAAACAACTGCCCGTTTAATGGACGGAAATCAAGCCCTAAAATCTTTTCCCCACTTTGTAAACCGACAATTGCTTTGGAAACCGGCATGTCTGTTTTGGTAGGGTTAAAGATTAAAAGGTTGTTGACCGTATCGGTTGCATAGGCTACCGGATTGGTAGGTATTGCAATACCTGTTACTGCACTTGCGCTGTTAAACATGCCAAGCTTTGTTGCGTTGCCGGATGTGGTATCAATCTGGTACAAACCATATTTGCCATCTACAAACATACCTGCCAAAGCTACCGCTCCATCAGGCGAAATATCAAAGCCTGCATCTCCCGTTGGCATCACGCCCAGGCTGCCAACAGCAACCAGTGTACCGTTGTTAGGCGGGTTTTGCTTGTACAATTTTTTAGTGGTAACATCTATATCAAACAGGGTGGTGAATGCAGCACCAGCAATGTTTTTGCTGTAGGCTACGGCAACAACAGAAGCGCCGTCTGCACCATTAATAACACCGTCGGTTGCGGCGGTTACACCGGTTTCGGGATTGATGCGTAAATTCTGGCCCGTGCTGGTTACCACTCTTATCCTGTCTACAGTTGGGTTAAAATCAAAACCTGCAATGTTGCCACTTAATGCAGGGGTAAAGGCTGCTGCGCCCACTGCCCTTACAGAACCGGTTGCATAATTAATAATGTAGATGCGGCTCGTGCTGCCTAAACCATACAGCTCGCCGGTTGCAGGCCTGAAGTCGATACTCAATATTTTTTCGCCTGGTTGCATACCGGTTAGCGTTACACTTGCTATGGCTGTCTCCACTGCATTGGCGTTGTATTTATTTAATGCACCATCACTGGTAAGGCCGTAAAAAATTAAATCGGGCTTAATAACAGTAACGGGTGGTTGCATTGGATTGTCTGATTCCTTATTACAGGACATATTTGTTGCTGCTGTAAAAAAGATAATTGTGGCCAATAGTAAAGGCCTGATGAAGGAGTTTTGCTTAATCATAAACTGCGTTTTAAGATGGTTGTTAACGAATAGTTAACACAGCTACGCAAAGAAAGTGTAGGCGGTTTTATTTTTTAAAAAGATAATCCAGAAATAAAAAAATGAAGGTGGTGCATTTGGTTACCCTGCCTGATCCCGCCGTTACTTAAAGTAAAAGGAAGAAGTTTTTTTAAATATCAGCTATGAAAAAATATTGGGTTGCTTAATGATCATATTGTTCTTTAATACCTTGCTGGGCAAACTTTAGTACCAGAGTCCGGCAGGTCGGATGTAAAATTTACCATCAAAAATTTTGGCCTGTAGATTAATGGAGCTTTCAAGGGGCCTGAGCGGCACCATTCAGTTTGATGAAAAAGATATGGGGCATTGTTCATTCAGGATAACTGTAACTGCTGCTTCGGTTAATACCAAAAATGCAGCGAGGGACAAGCACCTGAAAAAGGAAGATTACTTTGATGTAAAATAATTTCCCTGGATTGATTTCACTTCTTTATCTATCAGCAAAGATGCAAAGGCAGGCAGTTATATGATGAAAGGGCTGCTAACCATTAAAGGAACAAAGAAAGAAATTTCATTTTCACTCACAATAACAAGTCAGGCCGGTATTTATCTTTTTACAGGCTCGTTCAACATTAACCGCAGGATTTTAATGTTGGTGGATCCAGTATGATTTTGTCGGATAATGTTGTGGTAAACTTGTCTGTACTTGCAAAAAAATAACCATTGATTTTGTGCTTTGGGTGCATTAAAAAAACGTCCTTGTGCCAGAAAAATTTTCCCTGAATTCCTTTGGTGTACAGCCTTTCTTCTTTTTAAACAAGCGGTTGAAGTTGGAGATATTATTAAAGCCGCAACTGTAAGAAACTTCGGCAATGGAGTTGGTGGTATCAATCAGAATACGGGAAGCGTGGCCCAAACGGATTTCATTTAAGCTATCTATAAACGTAATGCCTGTACGCTTTTTTATAAAGCGGCTGAAGGATACTTCCGTCATGTTCACCAGTTTAGCGATATCACCCAGGCTTATCTGTTTATCGTAATTTTTGTTCATGTATTCAAAAGCTTTTTCAATACGCCTGCTGTTAAAGTTGAACTGGAATTCGTTGTTGAAAGTAGCTTCCGATAAAGTCCTTATGTTACGGGAAGTAGAAAGGTCATGCAAAATATTGATGAGCGACATCACTGAATCAAACCCGCTTTTTTGGTGCAGCGAAACAATACGTGGGTAAATTGCTTCTGCAGATTCTTTTGAAAACAGAATGCCTTTGGCGGAGAGGTCAAACATCTTGCGGATAAAACTAAGCTGGTTGCGGCGGAGAAGTTTTTCATCAAATAAATCTTTATGAAACTGGATGGTAACTTCTTTAATTTCTTCACTTTTACTTAAGTGGGTAAACCAGGCATGGGATAAGTTAGGCCCTATCAATACCAGTTCAACATCTTCTATTAAATCAATATTATCACCAACAATCCTTTTTGCGCCTTTAGCATTCAGGATAAGGTTAAGTTCAAATTCTTCGTGATAGTGGAGTGGAAAATTGAACTCTTTTTTAACCCTGCTAAAAATGGTAAAGCAGTCATTTTGGGTTAACGGTGTAATCTCCCTTACAATGTTTTTGTGCATTCGTGTAGCAGCTTAATCGTTTAAAAGATGGTGAAAGTACACAAAATCTTGTAAAATAGTATCGGGATTTTATTATTAAAAACTTGTCGATAGTATTATAAATATCGCATTAGCTTAAATTCTTTAATCCTGTTTAATCAATTATAAGATAAGATAGTATTAGTAAACCGGTAAGCTTTGCAATTATTTTGCTATTCGTTGTCGCCCCTTTGTCGATTACGTCTTGTTGCCTTTTTTTTAAACTGCACCATATTTTAAAATCGCCATTTTTGAAACAACAATTTGCCATTTTTTACTGCCTGCTATTTTTAAGCGTTGCACCCATTTACGCCCAATCGGTTGATAAAGCCGCAACCATTGAAACACAGCATTTATTAATGAAACTGCAAAAGTTAAAGGGCAACGCAATATTGTTTGGGCACCAGGATGACCTTGCTTATGGCGTAGAATGGCAATATAAAAAAGGCCGCAGCGATGTAAAGGAAACCGCAGGGCAGTACCCTGCTTTGTATGGATGGGAGCTTGGCCGTATAGAATATGATTCTCTAAAAAACCTTGATGGGGTACCGTTTGAAAAGATGAAGTTGTTTATTGCACAGGCTTATCAGCAGGGCAGCCTTATCACCATAAGCTGGCACCTTAATAATCCGTTAACCGGTAAAACCGCCTGGGACCCTGCACCGGGAACAGTTGAATCTGTATTACCTGGCGGCCAAAAGCATGAGCTCTTTACATCCTGGCTTGATAAGGTTGCTGCATTTATGCTTTCTTTAAAAGGCAGCAGGGGGGAGTACATACCGGTTGTGTTCCGCCCGTTTCATGAGCTAAATGGCAGCTGGTTTTGGTGGGGCAAAAATCACTGCACGCCTGATCAGGTAATACAGTTGTACCGCTTTACAGAAACTTATTTAAGGGTTACCAAAAATGTACACAACCTGTTGTACGCTTTTAACGGCGATGGTTTTACAGATGAAGGATCATATTTGGAAAGGTATCCCGGAGATGATTATGTGGATATATTGGGTTACGATAATTACCAGGGTGGCAATACTGCCAATGCGCAATTTGAAAGCAGTTTGGATAAGGGCCTTACCATTTTAGAAAGCATTGCCGAAAAGAAAAGTAAAGTGGCAGCACTTACAGAATTTGGCTATAACAAAATACCAGACTCCACCTGGTGGACCAATGTTTTATACAAAGCTGTAGAAAAACACAATATAGCCTACATGCTTGCCTGGCGTAATGCAGGTAAAAAGGCCAATGGCGAAACAGAATTTTATACGCCGTACAAAGGCCATGTATCTGCAGCCGATTTTAAAAAGTTTGCTGCATTGCCCAAAATAATATTTCAAAATAAAGTAAAAGGACTGCATCTTTATAAGAAATAGAAGATAGAGGGCCTGCTACATAATCTTGGCTGTTAAACAATATTGAGCTTTAAATTATACCTTCAAAAAAATGTATTTAACCCTTTACACTGTATAAAATACAAACCATATGCAAGATCAGTTCTCCTACAGAATGAAGTCGCTGAAAGAAACTTACCAAAATATAATTACCAGGCCCAACAAAAAAACCATCGACAGCAACGGCGTTTTTGACAGGTACCAAAACACGGTGTTAACACCTGCACATACACCTTTAAACTGGCGGTACGATCTTGATAGCCTTACCAATCCGCACCTCATGGAAAGGTTTGGCATTAATGCAGTTTTTAATGCAGGCGCAATAAAATGGAACGGTAAATATGTGATGGTGGCAAGGGTTGAAGGTGCTGATAGAAAATCTTTTTTTGCAGTAGCTGACAGCTTTACAGGGATAGATAATTTTACTTTTTGGGAATACCCTGTTATCATGCCGGAAACAGGTGTGCCGGACACCAACATTTACGATATGCGTTTGATAGCCCATGAAGATGGATGGGTATATGGGTTATTTTGTACAGAAAGAAAAGACCCTGCTGCATTGGCCGGTGACCATTCATCTGCCATTGCCCAATGTGGTATTGCCCGTACAAAAGATATGCTGACATGGGAGCGGCTTGCAGACTTAACAACCCCATCTGCACAACAACGCAATGTTGTTTTACACCCTGAGTTTGTAGATGGCCAATATGCATTTTATACAAGGCCGCAGGATAGTTTTATAGAAGCAGGCAAAGGCGGTGGCATTGGTTTTGGCCTTGCCAAAGACATTACCAAAGCAGTTATAGAAAAAGAAACGGTTATCGATCACAGGGTATACCATACTATTTATGAAATGAAAAACGGGCTTGGCCCCCAACCCATAAAAACCCAACACGGCTGGCTCCACATGGCACATGGCGTAAGGAATACAGCAGCAGGTTTAAGGTACACTTTGTATATGTTTATGACAAGCCTGGATGATATTACTAAAATAATTTACAAGCCCGGCGGTTACTTTATGGCACCGGAGGGAGAAGAGCAAACCGGCGATGTATCCAACGTAGTATTTTGCAATGGCTGGATTGCAGAGGAAGATGGAACAGTATTTATTTATTATGCTTCATCCGATGCAAGGATGCATGTGGCAACAAGCACTATCGAAAAGTTGTGCGATTATGTGATGAACACACCCGAAGATGGCCTTAGCTCTGCGGCTTCTGTAAAAACGATTTGTACCCTTATCGATAATAACAAAGCTTTCGTAAAAGCAGGGCAAACCCGGCAAGAAGTACTGGCGAAATAATAACAATGGATAATCAGCCTGGCGAAATTAAAAAGCAATTAATAACCTACCAGCAGCAGGTAAGGCAGGAGCTGGACGAAATACTTTCTTACTGGGTACAAAACACACCGGATGATTTGCAAGGCGGCTTTAAAGGCCGTATAGATGAAAATAATAATGCTGTGCCCGGGGCACCCAAAGGCGTAGTCTTAAACGGCAGGATACTATGGGTTTTTTCATCTGCCTACACCATTACAAAAGACCCTCTTCACTTGCAAATGGCAGACAGGGCTTTCAATTATATCAGACAGTATTTTATTGATGAAGCGTATGGCGGTGTTTACTGGAGTGTAGATGCAGCAGGCAGTCCGCTGGATACCAAAAAGCAGATTTACGCCCTGGCTTTTACTTTGTATGGCTGCAGTGCATACCATTCCGTAAGCCTAAATGCCAATGCAAAAAACATTGCTATCCGCTTATTTAAAACAATTGAACAATACAGTTACGATGATAAATATACCGGATACCTGGAGGCTTTTACAAAAGATTGGCAGCCCATCGGCGACCTGAGGTTGAGTGCTAAAGATGCCAATGAAAAAAAATCGATGAACACCCATTTGCATGTATTGGAAGCTTACACAGCGTTGTACAAAATTTGGCCTGATGAAAAACTGCAACAACAGCAATTGAAGCTGATCAATAATTTTACCCGTTTTATTATAGATGATAATACCAGCCATCTAAAGCTTTTTTTTGATGAAACCTGGGTTTCAAAATCAACTATAATTTCTTATGGGCATGATATTGAAGCAGCCTGGTTATTGCTGGAGGCCGCTGAAGTTTTGGGTGATGCTACACTGATAAAAGAAGTACAATCTATTGCAGTAAATATCACAGCGGCAGCGGCTGAGGGCCTTGATGAAGATGGTGGCCTTTGGTATGAATATGAACCGGACAACAACCACCTAATAAAAGAAAAACATTGGTGGGTGCAGGCCGAAGCGATGATTGGGTTTTTTAATGATTGGCAAATAACTGCAAATTTGGATAGCCTTCAAAAATCAATAAACGCCTGGATTTACATTGGCCATTTTATAAAAGATAAACAATATGGCGAATGGTATTGGGGGCGTAACGGACAAAATGAAGTAATGCCGCAACAGGATAAAGCAGGCATTTGGAAATGCCCTTACCACAATGCACGGGCTTGCATGGAAATTATAAACAGGGTAAATAGCCATCTCAATTTTTGAACAATCACCAATAAAAAAGCTTGCAACACCTATATGAAAAAAATATTCTTTTTAATTACATTTTCTGTAACATTCCAGGTTTTAATGGCCCAAGCCAACTTTGTAAAAGTTAAGGGACATCAATTTATACTTAATGGAAAGCCCTGGTATTATATTGGTACCAATTACTGGTATGGTGGGTTGTTATCACTTATAGACAATAACTCAAAAGGAAAAAAACGACTTAAGAAAGAGTTGGATTTTCTTGCTGCTAATGGGGTTAACAATTTAAGGGTATTGGTGGGTGCAGAGGGATCAGGACAAATTAACGGGGTGCAACGTGTACAACCAGCATTACAAACCAAACAGGGTATTTTTAATGCAGCGGTTTTAACCGGGTTGGACTACCTGCTCACCGAAATGCATAAACGAAAAATGTATGCAGTGCTATACCTCAGTAATAACTGGGAATGGAGTGGGGGCTTTCTTCAATACATTAATTGGAATGGGCTGATAGCAGACAGTGTTTTAAAAAGGAAATTAACCTGGGATGAGCAAAGGGATTATACCAGTCAATTCCACAACTGCCTGCCATGCAAAAATGCTTACGAAAAGCAGTTGCGCTTTGTGTTAAGCCATATTAATATTTATTCCAAAATAAAATATATTAATGAGCCAGCTATTATGAGCTGGGAAATTGCCAACGAGCCCAGGGCGATGAGGCCAAACGCAATAGCGGCTTATAAAGAATGGCTTAGTTCCACAAGCATGCTTATTAAGTCACTTGATAAAAACCATTTGGTTACTATTGGTTCAGAAGGTTACATGGGTGCCGAAGGTTCATTGGGGTTATATAAGGATATCCATTCGGCAAAAGCAATCGACTACCTCACCATTCATATTTGGCCAAAAAATTGGGGCTGGTTTCAGGATACCAATATTAACAGAAGCCTTGATGATGTAATTAGTAAATCAAAAAAATATATAGCAGCACACGAGGTAATTGCCGCAGAATTACAGAAGCCATTGGTGTTGGAAGAATTTGGGTTGCCAAGGGACAGGCAGTCTTTTGCAAACGGCACTTCAACAGTTTCGAGGGATGCATACTATAAACAAATATTTGCAGAAGTACAGCGTAGTGTAGCCTCTAACGGTGTTATTGCCGGCGCTAATTTTTGGGCATTTGGTGGTACGGCAAGATCTATACCCAACCAGGTTTTTTGGAAAAATGGGGATGATTTTATGGGCGATCCTCCTCAGGAGGAACAAGGGTTAAATGCGGTGTTTGATAATGATATGAGTACTTGGGATATTATAAATGTATTTGTAAAAGCGTTTAACAAGTAATGGCCAACATTTAACCCATTTACGATACAGGTAACCTGCAGCAATAATCATTTTTTTTAAGCTTTAAAGCACTATAATGAACAGAAGAAATTTTATAAAAACGTCTGGCATTTCGCTTACCGGCCTCATGGTTGGCTTGCCAGGTTTTGCCAGTCTTCCTCCGCAGCATTTATTGGCCCAACCAGCCGAAGTGCTTGTTGGCATTGGTGTTGCAGCCATTGCACTGTCTTCTTCTGACAAAATAAAATGGACCGCAAAAGATATTGAAGTAACCATACAACAAACAGGCAGCCAATTGCAGGTGTACCTGCAATCACCATCGGTACCCATCAATGATATACAGTTAAAATGGAAACACAATAACCTTGTTGCATCAAAATATTTAGGCGATCATTGGGAAAGGACTTACGGCGATGTAAGCTGGCAACCGTCTGCGCCAGCAAAAAAAATGCCCTGGTATTTTTTACAATCAGATGGAAAAACAACAGCTTGTTTTGGGGTTAAAACGGGTGCAGCTTCTATCTGTTATTGGCAGGTTACAAATACACAATTATTGTTAACTATGGATACCAGTTCCGGTGGAACGGGTGTACAACTTGGCCAAAGAAAATTGCATGCCGCAGATATCATTACCACAAAAAGCATTTCTGGTGAAAGGCCTTTTGCAACCGGTCAGCGGTTTTGTGCAATGATGTGCACCAAGCCAAGGCTTGCGCAATTGCCGGTGTATGGTATCAATGATTGGTATTTTGCTTACGGTAATAATTCTGCTAACCTTATTCTTCAACATACTTCGCTGCTTGCTGATTTGGCAACAGATAATACCAACCGCCCATTTTCTGTAGTGGATGCAGGGTGGGCAAAATATTCACCGCTTGTACCTGGTGATTGCTGCTGGCAGGATGATTTTTCTAAGCCTAACGATAAGTTTAAAGACATGGGCAAACTGGCTTTGAATATTAAAAAATTAGGCATGCGGCCTGCACTTTGGACAAGGCCGCTTTGCGGTGCACATGATGATGCCCAAAATTTATTGCTGCCTTTCATTGAAGGCCGGAACGATCCAAAAAAACCAGTGCTGGACCCAACGATTGAAGAGAATATTCAAAGGGTAAAAAGGAACATCGCTATCTATAAAGAATGGGGTTTCGAAATGGTAAAGCACGATTTTTCTTCCTACGATATCCTTGGTAAATGGGGCTTTGAAATGACCGGATCATTAACCCCCACAGGATGGCGGTTTAATGATAACAGCAAAACAACCGCAGAGGTAATTACAAACCTTTACCAGGCTATAAGAGATGCTGCCGGCGATATGTACCTGATTGGTTGTAATACAGTAGGACACTTAGCTGCAGGCATTTTTGAACTAAACCGTATTGGCGATGATACCAGTGGCAATGAATGGGAACGTACCCGTAAAATGGGTGTAAATACCCTTGCCTTCAGGGGCATACAGCACAATCATTTTTTTGCCGCAGATGCAGATTGTGTGGGGCTTACTACAAAAATACCCTGGGCAAAAAATAAACAGTGGATGCATTTGCTGGCAGAAAGTGGTACACCGCTTTTCATCTCTGCACAGCCGGAAGCAGTGGGTGAAGAACAAAAGAAATTTATAAAGCAATGCTTTACTACAGCAGCAAAAAAACTACCTGTTGGTGAGCCGCTTAACTGGATGCAAACACCTACTCCCAATAGCTGGAAACTTAATGGTAAAAAGGTACATTTCGACTGGTCATGAAATTGGTAGTTTTAAAATAATATATTTTGGGCCAGGTTTAAACTTATCAAAATACAACACCATCTGGTTATAAGATATGGGCATAGCATCACAAATAGCAAAACAATTTAGCAGCCTTTATTTTGGGGGCAACTGGGTATCGGTAAACCTTAAAGAAACAGTAGAAGGTTTAACATGGCAACAGGCTACCGCAAAGTATTTTGATTTTCATACTATTGCCGATTTGGTTTTTCATACCAATTATTATGTAGATGCTGTTTTTGCAGTATTGCAGGGAGGGCCGCTTTTAGCAAAAGATAGCTATAGTTTTAATTACGCCCCAATAAAAAACAACCAAGAATGGGAAGCATTGCTTTTAAAAACCTGGGATAGCGCAAAGGCCTTTGCAACTTGCGTTGAAGGATTGCCAGAAGATAAGCTGGACGTTGTTTTCAGCGAAGATAAATATGGAAATTATTATAGGAACCTTCAGGGGGTTATTGAGCACACACACTATCACCTGGGACAAATCATTTTAATAAAAAAATTAATGGGCAATAAAACAATAACAACTAAAAATGAAGAGTAGAAGTAGATTATTGATGACCTGCTGTTTATTTGTTACGCTAAATGCATTGGCCCAGGAAAAGGTGTTTGATGTTAGCATATATGGAGCAATAGGCGACGGTAAAACTGTTAACACAGAAGTGCTGCAAAATACAATAGACCTGTAATAGTGGGGGCGGTGGTAAAGTGCTAATACCTGTTGGTATTTTTATTACGGGCACCATCCATTTAAAAACCAATGTGCACCTTTATTTGCAAAGTGGTGCGATATTAAAGGGTAGTGCTAACCTGGGTGATTATGAAATATATACCCCTGATAAACCATTTAGTCCCGTACATAAAGGAATGTTATTTACCGAAGATGCGGAAAATGTAAGCATAAGCGGCGAAGGGCAAATTGACGGCAATGGAGATGTTTATTTTGATTTTGGCCATGCAAAAAATATTGATAGTGCCGGTACATCCCTAACAAGGCAAAAAAATAATTTTCGAAAGGTTGTTTCAGGTATTGGTGATGGCCCTGTTTTGCCCAAAGACAGGCCTTACCAAATGTTTGTTTTTAGTAATTGCAAACGTGTAACCGTGAAGGACATTTTTATAACAAAAGCACCGTTTTGGTGTATGCATTTTGCTGATTGTGATGCAGTGTATATCTCTGGCCTGCGCCTATGGAACAGCCTTTTGGCACCAAATGCAGATGGTATTGATATTACCAGCTGTACCAATGTAACAATTAGCAATTGTGATATCCGTGCAGGTGATGATGCTATTGCCATAACGGGTTACGACCATCATTTTGAAATTCCAGGATATAAAAAATTACGCCATATTTCGGAGAATATTGTAGTTACCAATTGCAACCTGCAATCCTATTCAAGCGGTATACGTATTGGTTTTTTAGATCAAAATACAGTTCGTAACATACAAGTTAGTAATGTTAACATCACTAACTCAACAAGGGGCATCGGTATTTTTTTAAGGGATGAAGGATCATTGGAAAACATTTCATTTACCAACATGTATATTGAAACAAAACTACACACAGGTGATTGGTGGGGCAATGGGGAGCCCATTCATATTTCTGCGGTGAGGGGAAAAGAAAATGTTGTTTTAGGCAAGATCAAAAATATCAATTTCAGTGATATTACCTGTAAAGGCGAAAATGGGTTGTTGTTGTATGGCTGCCCCGAAAGTATTATTGAAGATGTACGTTTTAGTAACATTGTTTTTGAACTAACAGATAGCAAACTTAATGAAACCGCTGGTGGTAATGTGGACCTTCGTGGGGCCTTGCATAAAGAAGACCAGCTTTTTAAAAAGGATATACCAGGCTTGCTGATACACTATGCCAACAATATTTTTATAGATCATTTTAAACTTATCTGGACAAATACAAGAATGCCTTTTTTTACTCACGGTATTGAAGCTTCAAACTATGAAGGATTGAGTATTATGAATTTTACCGGTTCGCCATCACCTATTAATAAAAAAGCATCAAGGATATTTCTTGATCAGTTAAAAGGTTTTAAAATAGATGATAAAAAGGGGATATTTATCGCAAAAAAAAGTTATCGATCCAAAAAATAAATTAAAAATGAACAAGTATTTTTTTATCACTGTGCTGTTGCTTGCGTCGCTTTACGGCAATGCCCAAAAATTTAAAGGGCTTGCCCTTACTCCACCAATGGGATGGAACAGCTGGAACACATTCCAGGCAAATATCAGTGAGGCCCTTGTAAAAGAAACTGTAGACTACCTGGTTAGCTCAGGTATGAAAGATGCAGGCTACACCTACATTGTATTGGATGATGGATGGATGGCCATGCAGCGGGACAGCATGGGTAACCTGGTGCCAGACCCAAAGAAATTTCCGCATGGCATGAAGGCGGTTGCTGATTATGTACACAGCAAAGGTTTAAAGTTTGGTCTGTACAATTGTGCCGGTACAAAAACCTGCGGTGGTTACCCCGGTACCCGTGGCTACGAATACCAGGATGCCCGTTTGTATGCTGCTATTGGAATAGATTATTTAAAATTTGACTGGTGCAGTTCGGAAGGGCTTAATGCAAAAGAAGCCTATACCACTATGAGCAAAGCGATACAGCTTGCGGGCAGGCCGGTGGTATTTAGTTTGTGCGAATGGGGCAGTAACAAACCCTGGGAATGGGGGCCTGCAGTTGGCCAGCTCTGGCGGACTACAGGTGATATTTACAATTGCTTTGACTGCGAAAAAAAATTCGGGGGTTGGTCAGGCTGGGGTGTTGTACAAATAATAGACAAACAAAAAGACCTGAGAAAATATGCAGGGCCAGACCATTGGAACGATCCCGATATGCTAGAAGTAGGCAACGGTATTTCCATGCCGGAAAACCGGGCTCATTTTGCTATTTGGTGCATGATGAGTGCGCCGCTTATTGCAGGTAACGACCTGCGCAAGATGGATAGGGAAACTGCAAAAGTGCTTACTGATAAGGATTTGATCGCTATTAACCAGGATAAATTGGGAGTGCAGGGTTTTCCATTTACAAAGATGGATAGTGTGGAAGTTTGGCTGAAGCCACTGGAAAATGAGGAGCTGGCCATTTGCTTTTTTAACCGATCAGTAAAAAATGTTCCGGTAATATTTGATTGGAAAAGCAATCCTGTTACAGATACTATCAGCAAAATGAATATTGATTTTAACACCACCAAATATGCCATCCGAAATTTATATTCTAAAAAGGAAGAAGGCAATACTGCCAAAGTTTTTAAAAGCAGTTTATTACCACATGATGCAATAGTTTTGCGTTTAAGGAAAGATCAAAAAAAATAATCCGCTGAAATAAAATCAGCAATTAATATTAAAAAACCTGTCAGGATTTATTTAGCCTGACAGGTTTTTATTTACCAATGCAAGTAAAATTGTAAGGCCCCTAAAGCAAGAATGGCATTATACATTTACAACAAGCACGGGTATTTTTAATTCGTGCCGTACGCTGTTTACTGTTTCACCATAAATAAAATCTTTAAGCCCGGTATGGCCATGGGCGCCCACTACAAGCATATCTGCATTAACCCCTTTTACAAGCCGTACAATTTCTTTTGCCCTGTTCCTGAAACCTAAAAAACCTTCTGCGGTATGGCCCAGTTGCTGCAAGTAGTCTACATAATAATCCATTCGTTCTTTATCTTTTCTCGTTTCATAATCATCACTTTCCTGTCCATGCAATTTAGCAGATGCACTCTCCACAATATGCACCAGCAGGTAATGGGTATTTTCTTTTCCCTGCCCTAATGCAAAGGCCAGTAATTTTTTATCATTATCACTAAAATCAAGTGCTATGGCAATTTTTAAAAACTGCGGTATCACCAGGTCTTCCATCGGGTGCATCTCTCTATGCATCTGTATGGATGTGGATGTTTTTATTTTTCCGATCAATGGATAAATGGTAATGTATACCAATAAAGCAATGAACAAAAACCCACCCGTGGCTAAAAGTAATTTGTATGGAAATTGGGCCGAAAGATAAAATGGTGTTGCCTGGTTCAGGATCATTTTTAAATTTAAAAACACCAGCACAGCAGCAATAAGCCATGCCAATGTTTTTATACCAGTGCCAATAACAAACTTGCCCATTGTTTTTTTATCGCTTACAAAGTGTATAAGGGGTATAATGGCAAAGCCTAACTGTATGCTAAGGATTACCTGGCTAAAAATCAGCAGGGCATCCACATCATTTTCACCATAAATTAATATTACCAGCAATGCAGGTATAATAGCCAGCAGCCTGGTTATTAAGCGCCGTACCCAGGGGTTTACCCTTAAGCTTAAATATCCTTCCATAATAATTTGGCCGGCCAGTGTACCGGTAATGGTACTGCTTTGGCCTGCGGCGATTAAGGCAATGGCAAATAGTTTGGGTGCAAGGTTTCCTAAAAAACCGGGCAACAACCGGTAGGCTTCTTTTATTTCGCCAACCTGAGAGTTGCCTGTTTTAAAAAATACTGTCGCAGCCAGAACAAGGATGGCTGCATTTACAAAAAAAGCAAGGTTTAAAGCGATGGTGGTATCAATGCGGTTAAACTTTATGGCCTGTAATATACCAGCATCGGTGCGGTCAATTTTCCGGGTTTGCACCAGTGCCGAATGCAGGTAAAGGTTATGCGGCATAACGGTTGCACCAATTATGCCAATGCCAATATATAAAGCCTCGTTACTTAATGCATGTGGAATAAAGCCAAGCGCCACTTCGCCTAAATTTGGCCGGGCAAATACAATTTCAATTAAAAAAGAAATAGCAACCACTGCCACCAGCCCGATTATAAATGCTTCCATCTTTCGCATGCCCAGCTTTTGCAAATACAATAATAAAAAGGTATCCAGCACAGTAACAGAAACCCCCCAGATTAAGGGAAGCCCGGTAAGCAGTTGTATCCCGATGGCCATGCCCAAAACCTCTGCAAGGTCGCAGGCTGCAATGGCTATTTCTGCAAAAATGTATAAGATAAAATTAATGCCCCTCGGGTATGCCTGCCGGTTGGCCTGTGCAAGGTCACGGCCGGTTACAATGCCCAGCCTTGCAGATAAACCTTGCAGTAATAAAGCCATCAGGTTGCTCATGAGCAAAACCCATATCAGCATGTAACCAAACCTGCTGCCGCCCGCAAGGTCTGTCGCCCAATTGCCTGGGTCCATATAACCCACACTGATAAGGTATGCCGGGCCCAGGAAAGAAAAGATTTTCCGGAAACCCTTTTTTTTATCTGTTGTGGTATCTATGCTTTGGTGTACTTCACTTAAAGAGGTGCCTTGGTGTATATTGTTAGTCATGATGTACAAATATGTATTTAGCAACCTGTGCACTAATGATACAGGCCGGGTGTTTTACAATTTTTATTTCTACAGATCCGTCAAAAGCAAAGTGCCTGTTTACTTTTAAAACAGTGCCAAGGCCAATATGATAGTGCTTTAGCATTTCCAGCATCTCTGTAGATTGGTTGCTTACTGAACTGACCGTTACGTTTTTTTTGCTGCTTACAGAAGCCAGGCTTGTTTGTTTTATCACACAAATTTTTCCATTCACATCGGGTATCGGGTCGCCATGTGGGTCTGTTTGCGGAAAATTTAAAAAAGTATCCAGCCTGCTGATGAGCTCAGTGCTGCTTACATGCTCCAGTTCTTCTGCAATAGCATGCACCTTGTCCCAATCAAAGCCAAGCTTGTTTACTAAAAAATATTCCCAAAGGCGGTGGCGCCGTACTATGTTTACGGCTAATTTGTTACCATTGGCATTTAGTTTAAAGCCATGGTATTTTTCATACTCCAGTAACTTTTTTGTTTGCAGTTTTTTAAGCATATCCGTAACAGAAGCTGGTTTGGTACGAAGCTCATTGGCCAGTGAGTTGGTGGTTACCGTTGCTGATTGTGCCTGCAGGTGATAAATGCTTTTGATATAATTTTCTTCTGAAACAGAATAGTTCATGCTGACTAAATTAATTTTTAGGTAAATCTAAAAATTAATTGCAATTATTCCAAAAATATGAAAACCGGGTGGCCTAAACCATAGCATGGTGCCGTCATTTTATATAATGGCTACAGGTTACTGCAAAGTAAGATGGAAATACAGTACAGTAAACGGCAGGGAACGCAGCATGGGAACAGCTACTGCTTTTGAGATAAAACGAAGGTGATGATTTATTGCCCTTAGCTGCGCCTATGCAACTGAGCGTATCTTTATCTGCAACCAATAACCAGATACCTGGGAGTGTAGTTCCGGTAAGGGCTTACCGGAACTGTTGCCGGCACAACAACCGGCAAATATTAAATACTGTTGGCGTTATTAATTTAATTGTTCTTCTTCTTCGGCCTCTTCATCAAAGTCCATATTAAAGTCATCGTCATTCACAATATCATCGTTTACAATAACCAATAAAACAACCTGGCCATCTTCTTCCCCTTTTCTTAAAAACTCCCATTGTTCAATTTGCCATCCTAACTCCAACACTTCATTTATCTCTGTTATTTCATCTACAGAAAAAGGGCTGTTTTTACTTTTTGACAATTGGTTTATATCTACTGTAATGGTCATTACTTTTTGCATGATGTTGGTATTTGCTGTTCAAGTTCCTTCTATAAAATTAACTTACAAAAAAATTTTCTGTTATTAAATTGTAATAAGCCTGGTAAGATGGGAAAATAATGTAAAGCACCCTTTTGCAGCAAAATCTAAAACGGTGATTAAACCAATTGGTGAAAGCACTTTGGAGGCTTAAACAAGGGCAGGCGCAATTTTTATTTTGAAGGTTCGTTTTCCATAAATCCTATTATATTGCGTTCCTAAACAATTTATCCCTTTTATGAGTTTTGCCAATTACACAGTCCCTTATCCTGTTAATGAAAATTACAGTAAAAAAATTGCGTACTTCTCCATGGAGTTTGCAGTACACCAGCCTTTAAAAATTTACAGTGGCGGCCTTGGTTTTTTATCCGGCTCACACATGCGTAGTGCTTACGAATTAAAGCAAAACCTGGTGGGTGTTGGTATTTTATGGAAGTATGGATATTACGATCAGGCACGCAATGCAGACCAAACATTGCAGGTGCAGTGGAACGAAAAGATTTATAATTTTTTGGAAGATACCGGCATCAAATTTCAGATAACCATTCACGACCATCCTATATGGGTAAAGGCATGGTACCTTAACCCCGAAACGTTTAAGAGTGCGCCAATGTTTTTGCTGAGTACAGATTTGCCGGAGAATGATTATGTAACACAAACCATTACCCACAGGTTGTATGATGGCAATATTGCCACCAAGGTTGCCCAGTTTATTTTGCTGGGTGTTGGCGGCGCAAAGCTGATGGATGAAATCAATTTCAATCCGGAACTGTATCATTTAAACGAAGCCCATGGAATTAGCGCTGCCTTTTATTTGCATAGAAAATTTGGTAATGCAGCCGAAGTAAAAAAGCGTTTGGTTTTTACCACACATACCCCTGAAGAGGCTGGTAATGAAAAGCATGATATTTATTTGTGCCAGAAAATGAGCTACTTCTGTGGTATGCCTTTAGAAGAAGTTAGAAAAATTACCGGTATAAAAGATGACCAGTTTAACCATTCGCTGGCAGCATTGCGGTTTGCAAAACTTGCCAATGGGGTATCGCAATTGCATGGTGAGGTTAGCCGTAAAATGTGGGGCAAATACGAAGGCATTTGCGAAATAAAAGCCATTACCAATGCACAAAACTGGACCTATTGGGCAGATAAACAATTGTATAAAGCCAAGGCAGAAAGTAATGATGCCTGGTTTGATGACCGTAAAAGATTTTTAAAGAAAAGGGCATTGGATATTGTTGCAGACCAAACCGGAAAACTTTTAAACCCGGATGTGTTGACCATTGTATGGGCACGTCGCTTTGCAGGGTACAAAAGGGCAGAGTTGTTAACCCGTGACCATAAACGTTTTGAGGCATTGCTCAGCAATACCAAACACCCCGTTCAAATTATTTGGGCAGGTAAGCCTTATCCGCTGGACTACCCTGCGATAAATGATTTTAACCACCTGGTGCATTTAAGCAAGCAGTATAAAAATGTGGCCGTTTGTATTGGTTACGAACTTGCCCTTAGTAAGCGCTTAAAGCAAGCCGCCGATGTTTGGTTAAACAACCCAAGGGTGCCAAGGGAAGCAAGCGGAACAAGTGGCATGACGGCAGCAATGAACGGGGCCGTTAATTTTAGCACTAACGATGGCTGGATATGTGAGTTTATTAATAATGGCAATAATGGTTTTGTGGTGCCGCCGATAGACTATGAAAATATTCATGTACAGGAGCAGGACGAGTACGACCTTAACCAGTTATACGATATTTTGGAGAAGCAGATTTTGCCCCTTTATTACGATAACAAAGATACCTGGAGGCATATCATAAAAAATGGTATGAGCGATGTGCAGGTGCAGTTTGACAGTAACCGCATGGCAGATGAATACTATCAGATAATGTATAAATAAAATAATTTTCAATACAGTAAAACCTCTTTTTTTAAGAGGTTTTTTTGTGGGCTGCCGAACCGTTTAAACAATAAATGCGTTTATGTTTTTATGCAAAAGATTTTGTTTTTATCTATCGCTGGCATGTACTCCATGGCATCATGCACTAAAAGCACTACTATGAGCAGTAATGGCAATTACGGTACACCGCCCGTTGTGGCTGTGCCATATGTACCTGCAGCAGGCACAGGCAACGATACTGTAAAAACTTATCTGGCGTTGGGTGATTCCTACACCATCGGCCAATCGGTAGATGAGGCAGACAAGTTCCCTGTGCAGACGGTAAAACTTTTAAATGATCAGCAAATAAAATTTTATCCGCCAGAAATAATTGCTCAAACAGGGTGGACAACCGGCAACCTGATAAGTGCTTTAAACACCACAGCACCATCAAGAAAAACATACACCATCGTAACATTGCTTATTGGTGTAAATAACCAATACCAGCACCTTTCTAAAAACCAATATGCCGTTGAGTTGGACACATTGATTGCCCGGTCTGTACGGTATGCAGCCAATGTGAAAAACCACGTTATTGTTTTATCCATACCGGATTATAGTGTTACCCCTTTTGCGGCAGGGAGCGACAGGGATGCGTTGGCAAAAGACATTGATGCATTTAACGACATCAACAAAGAAGGCGCTGCAAAAAATGGCGTTAACTATCTCGATATAACCGGCTTTACCCGGCTTGCAAAAAGTAACCCAAGCCTTATTGCCCCCGATGGCCTGCACCCCTCCGGTCCTGAATATTCCTATTGGGCAAATGCACTTACACCGGTTATAAAGCAGGCTTTGCAATAACAGCTATTCTTTCTTTGTACCGCTGCCATTCATCCTTGTTCCGCTTTTATTTTACATTGATTTGTATAACCTTTATGCTATCAATAACAACTACAATGGAACCCGTTCCAAATACCATAACCCGCTTTTTGCCAGCATTTATATTCAACAGTTACAACACTTCCCCACCTGCAAAACAGCTACGCTGCTAACAAAGTTTTCTTTCAAAAAGGTAAGATGATGTTATCCTTTTTTATTCTGGCACAGCCCAGATAAAAAAACCGGCAGCTATTCTTAAGCCAGCAAGCTTCGTTATAAACAAAAGGAAATAATAAATTATCATTGCTGAAAACAACTAAAGCGTTGTTGAATAAATGGTTTTATTTAGCCTTTAATATTTCTTTTTGTCTCAACTATTTTATTTAAAACAAACATCAAAACTAATATGGAAACGCATGACTTAATTAAATGGGGATTGATCATTGCCATCCCTTTACTCGTACTTATTTTGTACAAATTTATTCTTCGCATATTCTTTGGCGTTGTAATAGTGCCGGAAGACAGGATAGGCCTTGTTACTAAAAAGTTTGTATTAATCGGTAACCAGCAATTACCCGAAGGCCGTATAGTAGCCACCGAAGGGCAGGCGGGTTTTCAGGCACAAACACTGCCACCGGGTTTATATTTTGGTAAATGGATCTGGCAGTATGATATCACATTTCAGCCCTTTATTATTATACCTACAGGGCAGTTGGGCCTTGTGCTTGCAAAGGACGGTGCTGAGCTGGAAACCGGTTCTATCCTAGGCCGCAAGGTAGCCTGCGACAGCTTTCAGGATGCAGTGGCCTTCTTAAAAAACGGTGGCCGTAAAGGAAGACAAACGGCCATCATTGCACCAGGTTCTTATCGTATTAATACATTTTTATTTACTGTTGAGATGACGGACATGACAAGCATTCCGGATAACGCAGTAGGTGTTGTAACCACGCAGGAAGGAAAGCCTTTGGAAGAAGGGCAGATTGCCGGAAGGATTATTGAAGGGCATAATAAATTTCAGGATGTTGATATTTTTATGAACAACGGTGGCTACAAAGGGCTGCAGGAACAGGTGATACTTGCAGGTACTTACTTTTTAAACCCATGGTTTACAAAGGTGGAAATGGTGAGCATGACAGAGATAGCTATTGGCCATGTTGGTGTGGTAATAAGTTATGTAGGCAATGATGGTGTGGACTTAAGCGGCATAGAGTTTAAGCATGGCAATATTGTTGCAAGGGGCAGCAAAGGTGTTTGGGCCGAACCATTGGGGCCTGGCAAATATCCCATCAACCCCTTTATCATGAAAGTGGAATTGGTGCCAACCACAAACCTGGTTTTAAACTGGGCCAATGCAAGGAGCGAAAGCCATCAGTTGGATAAACATTTGTCTACCATTACCGTTCGCAGTAAAGATGGTTTCCCTTTTAACCTGGATGTTTCGCAGATCATTCACATACCAACAACAGAGGCACCAAAAGTGATTGCCCGCTTTGGTAATATGAACAACCTGGTGAGCCAGGTGCTGGAGCCGACCATTGGTAACTATTTTAGGAACAGTGCGCAAGACAGTGATGTAATTGCTTTTTTGGGCACCCGTAAAGAGCGGCAGGAATCTGCAAGGCAACATATTGGCCATGTGTTGGAACAATACAATGTAAATGGGGTGGATACTTTGATTGGTGATATTGTGCCACCAGAAAGTTTGATGAAAACATTAACCGACAGAAAGATTGCAGAGGAACAAAAAGTGACTTACGAAACAGAAATGAAGGCACAGGAAACCAGGCAAACTTTAGAAAAAGAAACCGCCATTGCCGACATACAAAAAGAAATTGTAAAGGCAGACCAGGGTGTTTTGATTGCAGAACGTATTGCAGATGCATCTGTAAAAAAAGCTACCGGCGAAGCAAACAGTGTACGGTTACAATCAACCGCAGAAGCAGACAGGTTAAGGCTTTTGGCAAATGGTGATGCAGAAAAAATACGGGTGCTGGCAAAAGCCAATGCCGAGCAGATTGAATTACTGGCAAAGGCAAATGCAGAGCAGATTACTTTAACCGGTAATGCAGAAGCAGAAAAAATATTGGCTATTGGTAAGTCAAATGCGGAGTCTTACAAGCTGTCGGTTGAGGCTATGGGCGGCAATAATTTTACGCAGTTAAAAGTGATGGAAGCCATAGGTACACAAAACATAAAAATAATGCCCGACATTTTAATTGGTGGTGGCGGTGATGGTGCTAACGGCCCCATCAGCGGTTTGCTCGGTTTAAAATTACTGGAAGAAGTATCCCGTAAAAAAGACACAGAACAAAAGAATTAGAAACTCATCAATATTTAAAATCCTTCTTCCATTTTTGGTTGAAGGATTTTTTATTGTTGAATCAATTTAGTGGCTGCTTATGTAATCCGTTTTTCAATTGCATCTGTTCCCAAAACAGATGAACATGAAAAAAATAATTTTCTTTTTATGCGCTATGGCGTGTATGCTTTCTGCAACGGCAAAAGATGGCAACAGCAATACCGTTAAGGCAACACTTGCTGCGGTTACAGTTTATAGGGTGGGTGCAGAAATGCACCATCAGGCAAAAGCCACATTGGTAAAAGGCAACAGCGAATTAATTATTGAAGACATCAGCAATGCCCTTGACGTAAACAGCATCCAGGTAACTTGTAATGGCAGCGTAACAGTTATGGGGGTTGAGTTTAACACCGATTATTTAAAAGAAGAATTAAAAACACCTGCGGTAAAACTGCTGGAAGATTCTGCTGAAAGAATAAATGCAGGCATAGAGAAAAATAAAACGTCCATCAATATTGTGGCGGAACTGCTGTCTGTATTAAAAGCCAACAAAGAAATAAAAGGCACACAAACAGGTTTAAGTGTTGCCGAACTGATTAAGATGATGGAGTACTATAAAACCAAATCTGCAGAATTACAAAATGAACTGGCAGCCTTAAACCTGCAGCAAAGCCGCCTTGCAATACAATTGGAAAAGGTAATTGCCCAGGTAACAGAAGAACAAAAAAAGAATACCAAAATAACAGGCCGTATTGTATTGCAACTAAACAATGCCATCAGCGGAAAGTACGATTTTGAAATAACCTACATCACACCCAATGCATACTGGTCGCCATTTTACGACTTGCGTACTGAGAGTATTACTGCCCCTTTAAAGCTTGTTTACCGGTCTAAAATTTTTCAATCAACCGGCATAGATTGGAAGCAGGTTAAGCTGAGTTTGTCTACCGCTGTACCCAATCAAAATAACAATGCCCCTTTGTTTAATGTGTGGTTCCTTAGCTATATCAACCCCGTAAATTATTATAACAAATCACTCAGTATTCAAAATACAATTGTTGGTGCGGCCCCGGCCCAATTGAATGAAGTTGTAGTTGTAGGTTATGGATCAGCTAAAAAAGAAGATATGGGCGAAACAATACCTGAGGCAAAAGTACCTGTCTACATAGTTAATGGTAACGAGATGCCCGTGACAGAATTTAGAAAGATAAGGACCAGTGCAATAAAAAACACCCAGGTTTTAAAAGAGAACGAAGCTATAAGTTTATACGGTTCCCGTGGCAGTAACGGGGTGGTGCTAATCACGTTAAAAGATGGCCTTGATGATTATATATCGATATCTGATAAAGAACTCGATGTTGTTTTTGATATTGACCTCCCCTTTGATGTGCCTACTAACGGCAAGGCACAAACTGCCGTACTTAAAGAATATACCATCCCGGTTGCGTACCAGTTTTATGCGGTACCCAAACTGGACAAGGAAGTTTTTTTGCTGGCGCAAATCCCTGATTGGGAAAAGTTAAACCTGCTACCCGGTGAGGCCAACATTATTTTTGAGGGAACTTATACCGGCAAGTCTTTTATCGACCCTTCCTCCATACAAGATACCCTAAACCTCACGATGGGTAAGGATAAAAGGGTTGCTATAAAAAGGGAAAAGCTTAAAGATTTTAGTACCGTTAAGTTTTTAAGCTCCGGTAAAAAAGAAATATTTACCTACGAAACAACCGTAAAAAATAATAAAAAAGATAGTATCGGCATCCTGCTGAAAGACCAGTACCCGATATCCCAAAATAAAGAAGTGGAAGTAGAGTTGCTGCAGAGTGATAATGCAGTTATTAATGTTGAAACCGGTGTATTAAACTGGACTTTAAAACTGGCACCTGGCGAAAGTAAAAAAGTAAGGATAAGTTATAGCGTAAAATATCCCAGGGATAAAGTGCTGAACCTGTAAATAATTATCGGTGGTTGCTTAAAAGGCACCCTCTTAGTAAAGGTGCTTTTTTAATTTACATTTGTGCCTTAATCAATTATATGGTACCATTTTTTAAACAGATAGAAATCCGCTGGAGCGACCTTGACCCTAACTTTCACCTGCGGCATTCTGTGTACTATGATTTTGGCGCATACTGCCGCCTTTCCTTCATGAATGAGCATGGGTTAACACCACAGGTTATGTTGCAGCATACCATGGGGCCAATTATTTTTAGGGAAGAGTGCCTTTTTAAAAAGGAGATAAAATTTGGCGATGCGGTCAAAATTAACCTCAGGGCAGAGAAGGCATTACCTGATTTTTCAAGATGGACAATGGTACATGAAATTTTTAAAAATGAAGATGTTTTGGCCGCTGTTGTTTCGGTAGATGGTGCCTGGATGGATACCCAAAAAAGAAAGCTCATTGTACCTCCTCAATTATTTCAGGAAACGTTCTTCCTGCTACAGAAATGAAGAATGGTTTTTAAAACTACTGTTGCATGATTACTACTGCGGTCAATCTTTACAAAAATGCATACAAAGGCTTGCCGGGAAAGATGTGGCTTTTATCCTGGGTAATGCTCATTAACCGGAGTGGGAGTATGGTACTTGCCTTTATGACGCTGTACATAAAACACATTGGCTACACCATGGAACAGGGTGGGTGGGTGGTGGCCATTTACGGCATTGGCTCTTTAACCGGTGCTTTTGCCGGAGGTAAAATAAGCGACCGGTTTGGTTTTTATTCCACCCAGGTTACCACACTTTTTTGCGGCGGCATCTTATTTCTCGTGTTGGGCCAAATGCAATCTTATCCTTCCATTTGTCTTTGTACCTTTTTCTTAAGCATGGTCAATGAAGCCTTCAGGCCTGCAAATGCTACAGCTATTGCTTTTTACAGTACTGCCGAAACCCGGACACAATCCTACTCCCTGGTACGCCTCGCCATAAACATTGGCTGGGGTATCGGCAGCGCCCTTGGCGGCATACTGGCATCCATCAATTACCATTTATTGTTTTGGGTAGATGGGTTTACAAATATTGCTGCCGCTGTTTTGCTAATGATAATAATGCCAAAAATTACCCTCAGGCAGCAGCTTACGGTAACAAAGCAAAAAGTGGTTGGGGTGGATGTATCATCTCCCTACAAGGACAAATTATTTTTAATTTTTTTGGCACTCCAGGTTTTGTTTGCCATTTGCTTTTTTCAAATGTTTACCACTGTTCCATTGTATTTTAAAACAGGCCTGCACTTAAATGAATTTGCCATTGGGGTAATAATGGGCATGAATGGTTTATTGATTGCACTTGTTGAAATGGTGATTGTTTTTAAGTTAGAAGGACGGCACCCTTACCTGCTTTTAATGAGCTATGGCGCCATTATGATGGCGGTTTCGTTTTTAATTTTAAACCTGCCTTTTGCAGATGGCATATTGGTAGCCTGCATATTCATGCTGTTTATAACCATTGCAGAAATGATTGCCATGCCCTTTATGAACAGTTTTTACATTGGCAGGAGTTCGGTGGCAAACAGGGGGCAGTACGCTGCTTTGTATACCATGGCATGGAGTGCAGCGCAGGTTATCGGCAGCAGCAGCGGTACACAGGTTGTACAATTTGCCGGCTTTTTTAATTTATGGATTATTGTGGCTATTGTAAGCCTCGCCAGTGCGCTGCTGGTTATAAATACCTGCACCGGCAAACTGTTAAAAAAAAATATTCTGCAACCTGAAAGCTTGCCCCGCCGTATTTTAATCTGTACTTCTGCTAATATTTGTCTTTTTAAATAATCAGCTTAAACTTTAAAACATTTGTATGAAAAAATATTCAGCCGCCTTTTTTTGTGTGGCTATTGTGGTATTAATTTGTATTGCTGTAACTGCAACTTTTTCTTTTACCAAAAGTGCGTCCACTTCAAAATCAATGAAGGGCTATACTGAAGAAAAAGGATTTGCAGTGATGGAACTTTTTACTTCGCAAGGTTGCAGCAGTTGCCCTCCTGCAGATGAGTTGCTGGGCAAATACAATGCACAACAAAATTCCGCTATTATCCCAATTGCATTTCATGTTGACTACTGGGACAGGCTTGGCTGGAAGGATTCTTTCAGCCAGGCGGCCTTTTCACAAAGGCAGCATGGATATGCCCGGGTTTTTAACAGCAGCTCTGTGTACACACCTCAACTTGTTATAAACGGGGCAACCGAAATGGCAGGCGGCGAAGAAGGCAATATAGCTAAAGCTGTAGCGAAGGCATTACAACAAATACCTGCAACAACTATTACAGTAAGCAAACCAATGATAGCCGCTAACACCATAACAGTTTATTATAACACATCGGGCATTATTGAAAATACTGCCATCCTGGGCATGCTTGTTCAAAATGCCGCTACTACAAAAGTAAAGGCAGGCGAAAATAACGGTGCCACACTTATCAGTTATAATGTAGTCAGGGATATTGCATCTTCAACTGCCAAAAACACTGGCAGCTTCACTTTGAGCCTTCCACCAAATACGTTGTACAGCGAAATGGGCATAGTGGTAATTGCCCAAAATAAAACTTCTTTAAAAATTACCGGGGCAGTAAAAAAGGCATTGTAATAAAAAAAAGCGCTGGTATTT
Source organism: Ferruginibacter sp. (assembly GCA_965249755.1). Taxonomy (GTDB): domain Bacteria; phylum Bacteroidota; class Bacteroidia; order Chitinophagales; family Chitinophagaceae; genus Ferruginibacter. Next base: position 2,321,583 of record CBDFMT010000004.1, on the reverse strand, counting down.
CCAGCGCCTTAAACCATCAGTACACAATATTTTATTTTGCCTTAACAGTGGTAACGGTAGTGCCTTTCGCCGTAATGGGAACGGATTGGCCCATTACATCGATAGTGCCGCTAAGGTCCATAGTGCTTTTGTTTTCCTTTTGAATATTACTGGCAACATCAACCAAAACAGCAGAGGTTGTTTTACTGGTCATAACCGTGTTCATATCCATGCCCTGTACCTGCATGGTCTTGTTAACATCAAGCACACTGCTGATGGTAACCGATGCATCTTTACCAGAGATGGAATTTAAGGTAAAGGTCCTTTTCAATTTAAGCCCTTCTTTGCTGGTACTGTCTTGCCAGGTTTCCCCGGCTTTTTTACCGGCAGGTATTACTAAAAACAAAGCACCGGAAATATTGTCCTGGCCTGTTCCCATCATATCCATGATAGAAGCCATTGGGTTTGCGTCGGCAGTATCCTTTATGGTGGAATCTTTCTTCTCCATACTTTTACCTTCGTTGCTGATAACAATATCTTTAGGGGCGTTTACTTTGCCTTTGTATAAAATACCCATTTCGCCATCCATGTCTTCTTTTTTATCACTGTCAAATGCCTTCTCTTGCCCCATACCACTAAAAGTGCTTTTAACGTTGGTAAGGGTTTGGGTAATTACATAATTATTTTCTTTATTATCTTTTACATCGGCACTTAATTTGGTAGATGTGCCCATTTTCATTTCCATGCTTTGGCCCATCATCTCCTGTGTTATTGTTGCATCGGATGCAGATTCGATAACAAACTGCTGGCCCTTGGAAAGTGCAATTTTGCCGGATGGCTTTTGGGCCAGTACAGCAAGGGAAAATACCGGAAAAATTAGTACGAAAAGCTTCTTCATATTTTGTTTTTGTTTAGTGTGCAATTTAATTACAAACGGGTTAATGGTTTTGTTTTTAGATAAAAAAGCAGTTAAAATTCCTACGGGCAGATGGGGTTACATGTACCGGCATTACCGGGTGTGTATCAGGGTTGACAATAAAAAAGGGCTGCTAAAAAATTAGCAGCCCAATACCTTTTTAACAAAGATCAATATGTTCTATTAGATCAGTTTAACGTTAACGGCATTTAAACCTTTTTTACCTTCCTGCAGGTCAAATTCTACTCTGTCTCCTTCTTTAATGTCGTTGATTAAACCGCTAACATGTACGAAAGTTTCTTTGTTAGAATCATCATGCTTGATAAAACCGAATCCTTTTTCAGAATTGAAAAACTTTACGGTGCCTTGTGTTTTGTCCATTTTTTAAAATTGTATTGTATTAAATTAAGCTGCAAATATATGTTTTTCTTTTTAAGAATGGCTTTATAAAAACAATTACACAACTGCTATTACTAAATGGTTATTTAACCTTAAAGTATTCCACCATCTCATCGTAAGCAGCATTACCACCTGCTATATCCTTTATAATTTTTCCTTTTTCCATTAATAAAATCCTGCTGCTTACTTCAGACACATGGTTAATATCGTGGCTGCTCACTATAATGCACATACTTTTTACAGCGGCCAGTTCCTTAATCATATCAACAAGGCGCAACTGTGTTGTAGGGTCAAGGTTGGCAAAAGGTTCATCTAAAATCAACAGTTCCGGCTTTGTCAGCAATGCGGCTATAATGCCAATTTTAAACTGGTTGCCCTTGCTAAAATCACGGATGTACTTGCCTTTTTTTAAAATAGCATCATTAAAAAAATCTTCATACTGTGCTAAAAAATCATCTACATCTGCCTTTTGGAGGTTGTGCAGTTTACCCACAAAATAAAAATATTCTTCAGGGGTAAGGTAGTCAATCAAAAACCCATCATCAATATAGGCGGCGGTATACCCTTTCCATTCTTCGGTTTGGGTAACCAGTTTTTCTTTTGAAAATATTTCTCCATTATCTGCCCGTATAAGGTCCAGCAGCAAACGAAAAAAAGTGGTTTTACCGGCACCATTATTTCCTACAAGTCCAATCACCTCACCGGCATGTATTTGTAAAGTGTCAATATCAACAACAGTGATGCCTTTATATTTTTTTTGTAATTGTTGTATGTTCAGCATTATCAGGTTTGTTGGATGATAGAATAAATGTGCAGGATGTTTAGCGTTCCCGGAAGCCTTCCAGTATTTTATGCTTACGGGTATGGAATTGGCCCACCAGCCAATTGATGATGATTTCATTAAGTATAAGGCCGGCAATGCCCAGCAAACTAATCATCATTATCGCCGCCCAAAAGCCAGCAAATCTGTTAAGCAGGTAAAAAATTAATACCGGTCCAAAAGATATAAATAAAGACTGCAGCCACTGCATGGCACCTATTCCCTGAAAATTCATACTGGCCGATTTCTGCAGGTTTAAGTACTTGTAATTATAAGTGGCAATATAAATGGTTACAAAAGAATTTACCCCGATACTGTATAAAAATGCAGCTAACTGTATAGGCAAAATTTGCCATCCCATCAGTCCATAAAAACTGGCTAATAAAAATTGGATGGAGCACACCGTAATAAACAATGCAAACTTTGCTTTAATGTATTGTTTCATGTTGATGTTGCAACTCATAAGCCCATCAAAATGACTGCTTTGCCATGCAAACAAAAATTGCCCGTAATTGGTAATAAACAAGCCTGTAATAAAAAGGGCAAAAAGAAACACCATTGTATAGTTACCGGTTTGCAAGTACTTAGGATAAAACATCAAACCATAAAACAAAATAAAGCCCGATAAAATAATAAGCGATTTTGGCCGCTTGTTCCTGAAAATTAATTTAAGGTCAAGTGCAATCATATCCCCAAGGCTGCCAAACCTGCTAAGGAAAGAATAATTTTTGCTGATGCTTAGCTTCTTTTCATTTACCAGTTCTTCAATATATAAATGGCTTTTTAAATAATTATTGTTAAGAAAGAAGGTTGCAACCGCAAGGCAAACGGGCAGCATACACAGCCATGGATGGTTTAACAAGCCAACAAAAATATTGGCCGAAGATTTTTCAAAAGACAACAACTTAAAATAATCCAATGCTTTTAAAAAAGCGATTACTGCTACAATAACAACAAACCACCAACTGCTGCTCAGCGATTTTCGCTTTATGTACATGTTTAAAAAATGGTTGTTTATTACCAAAGCAAGCATGGTAATAATAAAGCAGGCTGTGGTTAATGCGCCATATACCGGCAAAATATCAACCAGCGAAAAGGGGATAAAAATAAAAAGTGGCAAAAAATTAATAACGTGTACCAGCGAACGTACATTTAAAAAACGGAGCATGCTGCTGCGTTTAATGTTTTGCGTTAGGTAAGGTTGAATACTTAATGAGGGCAACTCCTGTAATTGAAAACGAAACAGCAGGCCTAATAGAAAATAGTAAATAATGTAGGAGCAAAATAACGCTACCGGATCTTTACCCGGCATTTTTTCCTGGATTAAAAAAGGCAATGCTATACCAAGACCTGCAACCTCCAAAAAAATAAGCAAATAAAAAATGCCCAATATAATTTGAAGTACAAGGCTTTTGTTGGCGTTACGTGCCCGCCAAAAACTTTTCCATTGGTGGGATAGAAAAACAGATAGTGTCATTCAAAAGGGTTTGTTGTGTTTTGTAAAATTAGGGAACGTATATTTTTATTGCGGGGCTTAAAGGTTTTTATTCTCCCCACCGGTAAGTTGCAACGGGTAGCCCGGCAAGGTCAAGCACCCTGTCTACCACTGTAGCCGCAACCTCATCAATGGTTTTTGGTTTGCTGTAAAACGATGGTGTGGCGGGGCAAATGATACCCCCTGCCAATGTAATTGTTTCCATGTTGCGGATGTGGATGAGGTTGTACGGGGTATCCCTTACCACACAAATTAATTTACGCCGCTCTTTTAAAATAACATCTGCTGCCCTTGTGATAAGGTCGTTGCTGATACCTGTGGCTATACGCCCCAATGTACCCATGCTGCAGGGCACAATGATCATAGTATCATATTGACCGGAGCCTGATGCAAAGGGCGCCATAAAATCCTGCTGACTATAAAATTTTACCGGATAATCGTTGTAAGTGTCATCACCAATCTCTGTCTTCCAAACCTCTTTGGCGTTTTCAGTTAGTATTACTGCAAGGCCTGCTAATTGCCCTTTAACAAGCATCAATTTGTTTAACAAAACTTTCGAATAGATAGAGCCACTTGCCCCTGTTATTGCTACAACAATTTTATGCATTGGTTTGTCGTTATGTTCCGGCTAAGCTACTAAACATTCACCGCATGCAAAAGGTTACATTCTTTTCTGTTATTACTGTTTTATTTTTTATACTGATAGCATTTAACCCCGAAAAAAAGGAAAGGGTGCAATGGCTTACAGTGGCAGAAATGCAGCAGGCTTACAGCAAAGGACCCAGGCCGATTATAGCAGATATTTATACAAGCTGGTGTGGCTGGTGCAAGGTGATGGACAAAGAAACTTACGGTAATGAAAAAGTAGCGGCCTACATTAATGAACATTACTACGCCGTAAAATTGGATGCTGAGCAAAGGGACTCTTTAGAATGGAATGGTAAAAAATATGGGTACAGTAAAATCAATAAAGTAAACGAACTGGCTGTGTACTTATGTTACGGCCAAATGAGTTTTCCTACCACGGTTTTTTTAACCGGCATTGCAGCCCAGCCGGCACCGTTAGCAGGTTATTTAAAAGCAAAAGAAATTGAACCGCCATTAAAGTTTTTTGGGGACGGTGCTTATAAAACGCAAAACTTTCCGGCATTCAGTAAAACTTTTACCAGCAGTTGGTAAGGTATCAATAACAAACACAGCAGCTCATTAAAGATTGTACAATAAATGGTTCCGAAACATGCAGGCTTCCGCAAGGGGGCCTGTTTGTTTTTGATGCTGCCGTCAACTCCTTTCATCAGCTAAGGGCCTGTAATTTTTTTTGGAGGTTATGGTGTAATTTCCGTCTTCAAAATATGTAATGGCTGGTACTTCTACAATGCAGCGCAGGTTAGGTCTTTTTCAGGCGGCTGTACTCAATATGATCGATATGGTGGGCATTGGCCCGTTCGTTACATTGCCAATAGTGATTGGATTAATGGGCGGCATGTTCCTGTACGCATGGATTGCAGGTGCCTTGCTTTCGATTGTGGATGCCATGATCTGGAGTGAACTTGGGGCGGCATATCCATTGGCAGGCGGCAGCTATAATTTTCTTAAACAGGCATATGGCAAAAATGGCATGGGCAGGCTGATGTCGTTTTTGTACGTATGGCAAACCATCATCCAGGCACCACTGGTGGCTGCTTCTGCGGCAATCGGCTTTTCACAGTATCTCGGCTATCTTGTACACCTTACCGAGTGGGAAGCCAAAGGGGTATCAGGCCTGATCATTATCCTGATTACTTTTTTACTCTACAGAAAAATTGACAGCATAGGTAAAATTGGGGTGTTGCTTTGGATGGGCGTATTGCTAACCCTCGGTTGGATAATTATGGGCGGCATACTGCATGGCAATTTTTTACAACCATTAAAAGACATCAATACCCATTTTGAATGGGGGCAGTTATTTTCATTTGTCTTCGGCCAGGCCTGCGTAAAAACCATTTACAGTTACCTTGGCTATTACAACGTTTGCCACCTGGGTGGCGAGATAAAAGACCCCGGTAGAAACATTCCTAAAAGCATGTTTATTTCGGTAGTGTGCATCGCTGTTTTATACGCCGCCATGAATATGAGTGTAACCAGTGTTATACCCTGGCAGGAAATAAAGCAGTGGCAGGATAGCGGCCAAAACAACTTTGTAGTAAGTACATTTTTAGAAAGGCTGTATGGAAAAACCGCAGCCAATGCAGGCACAGTAATGATTTTATGGGTTGCCTTATCCTCCCTGTTTGCAGTAATGCTGGGGTACTCCAGGGTGCCTTATGCCGCTGCAGCCGATGGGGCTTTTTTTAAAATATTTGCCCGGCTGCACCCCACAAAAAATTTTCCTTATGTATCGTTACTGGTAATAGCCGGTCTTGCTTTTATATTCAGTTTATCTTTTAAAATGAAAAATATTATAGACGGGATTTTGGCCATGCGGATAATGGTACAATTTATCGGGCAGGCAGCCGGGGTGGTTATTTTAAGAAAGAGAAATGGCACTGCAAACCTGCCTTACAAAATGCCCTTTTATCCTTTACCGGTAATACTTGCAACAATAATGTGGCTATTCGTTTTTTATGCAACCGGCGTAAAAGTGATCGGTGCATTTTGCATTGTTTTTGGCAGTGGGGCTACTGCATATTTCTTAATGGCCAAATATAAAAGACAATGGCCGTTTAACGAGAAAGGATAAAATGTTTTCGCAACTTATCTTCCCAAAAAAATCATTTGTATTGTAACTTTACCCGGGAAAAAAAGGCATATGGATTATATAGATTATTACAAAGTATTGGGGGTAGATAAAACGGCATCGGATGATGATATTAAAAAAGCCTATCGTAAACTGGCAAGAAAATTACATCCTGATCTTAACCCGAATGACAAGGAAGCCAATAAAAAATTTCAGCAGGTAAACGAGGCCAATGAAGTTTTAAGTGATCCTGAAAAAAGAAAAAAATACGATCAGTATGGAAAGGACTGGCAGCATGCAGATCAGTTTGAAAAGCAGCGAAAAGCACAGGGCGGCCAATCGTACAACTCAGGCGGCAACCCTTTTTCCGGAGATGATGATAACAGTTTTTCAAATTTTTTTGAATCTATGTTTGGAGGATCTGGCCGCAGCAGGCAAACAAAATTCAGGGGGCAGGATTATAATGCCGAATTAAAACTCAGCCTGACAGAAGCGATGGAAACCCACCAGCAAACCCTTGCGGTAAACGGCAAAAATGTTCGCATTACCATACCCGCAGGCATTGAAGATGGCCAGGTTATAAAATTAAAAGGCTATGGTGCACCCGGTGTAAATGGTGGCCCGGCAGGCGATCTTTTCATCACTTTTTCTATTGCCCCTCATCATCATTTTAAAAGGCAGGGCAATGATTTATTTGCCAATACCGAAATAGATTTATACACCGCTGTATTAGGCGGCGAGGTCACCGTTGATACTTTAAAAGGAAAAGTAAAATTAAAAGTAACACCCGAAACCCAATACGGCACCAAGATCCGGCTAAAGGGCAAGGGCTTTCCGGTATACAAAAAGGAAGGCGAATCCGGCGACCTGTATGTTACTTACCAGGTAAAATTGCCCACACATTTAACCGATCGGCAAAAGGCGTTATTTACTGAATTATCTAAGCTTAAATAAATATTTTATGCCAGCAACAGATATGATACCGGCCACTGAATTTTGTAATTACCACCATGTAGAACTTTCGTTTATCCAGTCTTTACAGCAGTCTGGATTAATATCAATAATTATTGCAGAAGAACAATTATACGTACCGGAAAATGAACTGCCCAGGTTAGAAAAAATGGTAAGGCTGTATTACGAAATGGACATTAATGTAGAAGGAATAGAAACCATAACGCACCTGCTGCAGCGCATGCATGAACTGCAAAAGCAAATTGAAATGCTGCGTAATAAATTAAACCTGCTTGGTGAAGTAGAATAATTTTCTAAGCGTGCAAATGTTTTTCCAGCACCATAAACTCCAGTTGCTGCAGGGGTTTGCCGGTTAGGGCATCTTCCTTAAAATCTTTTCTTGTGCCGGTATCCACATAACCAAACCTGCTATACCACTCAATTAATTCGGTCCTTGCTGTAATTACAGTCATGTAGATTGAGGTACAATTTTGCGATAAGGCATATTCCTCTGCAGCCCTAAGCAAATGCTTGCCTATGCCAAAGCCCTGCAAATGTGGTTCAACACTAAGCATTCCCAAATATAATTTTTCACCATGTTTTTGAAGGTTTACACACCCGGTAATTTCCCCTGTGGAACTAAAATATTTTAAAAATATACTGTCCGGCTGCTGCATCAACTGCCTGACATTTTCATCATCTGTACGGGTGTTGCCGGCAATTAAATTGGCTTCGGTTGTCCAGCCCTGTTTGGAGCTTTCGCCACGGTAAGCTTTATTTAGTAAATGGGCAAGATGTGGCGCATCTGAAATTGTTGCCGCTTTAATGGATGGGTTTGAAAACATATACATTTTGCAAACTTCATAAAAAGGTTTGGAAAGTGCTAAAACATTTATCAGGCCATTACTTTTTCTTAGAAAGAAAACGAAGCAGGGTAGATAGTTATGTACCCTTAATAGCTGTTTTATATTTTGCTTTTGGTACCTAAGTAATTAAAATCAACTACAAATAATGTATTAAAAAAAATACTTAAGGCCCTCGGCAATTTGTAAATAGTAATTGCGTTTCCCAAGGTAATTGCCCTTTTACCAGGTACAAAGTGCAGCGTCCTATTTTAAAACCAATATCAATGCGAAAGCTTTTTGTCTCCGGAATTATATTCATCTCCTTTCATTTTGTTTCGCTTGGCCAGTTACCAACGGTATCACCTGCCGCTTTTAATGCAGGTGGCGGCACCATACAAATAAGCCCTGAATTTACGGTAGACTGGAGCGTTGGTGAATCATCAGTTACAGAAACTTTTTATGGCGAAAACCCTTACAGCAACTCAGTTGTAAGCGTAAAGTGGGGCGCCACATTTGGCGTGTTACAACCATTCGATGCTACACATATCGTTTACAATTACCTTATTCCACACTTCACTAATGAAGAGATCAGGATCTTCCCTGTACCATCCCACAACAATGTGTTTATAGATTTCAGGTCGGTGGTAACCGGCAAAATGTCTATGCAGTTGGTTAGCATGGATGGCAAAGTACTTGGCCTGAAAGAATTTTATCAGGCGGGTGGTAATGGTACCCAAAAATGGGATTTATCAAACAAAGTTTCCGGTGCATATTATTTCAGGATACAGCTAACCTCAGATACAGGGTCCATATTAAAAGAGGGTTTATACAAAATAGAAAAAATTAAATAACAATTTATGAGGAACAGAATTTTACTGTCAGTTTTGATGGTTACGCTTATAACGATTGCAAAAGCACAGGCGCCGCAGCAATTAAATTTTCAGGGTATTGCCCGTAAAGCTGCCGGGGAGCCGATTACCTATCAGAATATTTCTGTTCGTTTATCTGTTTTGGATAGTGCCAATGGCGGCCAGGTTGCCTACACAGAAACCAGGAGTGTTATGACGAATTATGTAGGCCTTTTTAATATTGTAATTGGCAGTAATGGTGCAACAAATGTTTCCGGCGCAATGGGCAGTGTAAACTGGGCTTCTGGAAAAAAATATATAAAACTGGAGATAGACCCCAACGGCCGTAACAGTTATACCCTTGCCGGGATAACGCAATTGCAAAGTGTTGCTTACGCATTAAGTGCCACCCCTTCAGGCAATGCCGGTGGCGATCTTACTGGTTTTTATCCTTCGCCTGTTATCACCAACAGTGCGGTTACCACCAGCAAAATTGCTGACGGAAGTGTAACATTGGCCAAGCTTTCGCCAGATGTTGCAGCAGTATTGTCTACCAATGTTACTGCCCAGCTTGCAGCAAAATTAAATGTATCCGATACAGCAGCTATGCTAAGCACTTACGCAGGTAAAGCTGCTACCAATGCAGCCCTTGCCACTAAATTAAAAATAGCAGATACGGCATTAATGTTAAACCCTTATGCAAGTAAGGCATCAACCAATGCAGGCCTTGCAACCAAATTAAATATTGCAGATACTGCTGCTATGCTGAGTGGTTATTTAACCTCAGCAAATGTTTCTACCAAATTAAATATTGCAGATACTGCGGCTATGCTAACCCCATATGCAAGCAAAACATCAACCAATGCTGGCCTTGCCACCAAATTAAATATCGCAGACACTTCGGCTATGCTGAGTGGTTACTTAACCTCAGCAAATGTTTCTAACAAATTAAATATTGCAGATACTGCGGCTATGCTCAGCGGTTATTTAACCTCAGCAAACGTTTCTAACAAATTAAACGTTTCAGATACTGCTGCTATGCTGAGCGGTTATTTAACCTCAGCAAATGTTTCTAACAAATTAAATGTTTCAGATACTGCTGCTATGCTGAGTGGTTACTTAACCTCAGCAAATGTTTCTAACAAATTAAATGTTTCAGATACTGCGGCTATGCTGAGTGGTTACTTAACCTCAGCAAACATTTCTAACAAATTAAATGTTTCAGATACTGCTGCTATGCTGAGTGGTTACTTAACCTTAAATGTTTCAGCATGCTGAGTGGTTACCTCAGCAAATGTTTCTAACAAATTAAATGTTTCGGATACCGCTGCTATGCTAAACCCATACGCAAGTAAAACATCAACTATTGCCGGCCTTGCCACAAAATTAAATGTTGCAGACACTGCGGCTATGCTGAGTGGTTACTTAACCTCAGCAAATGTTTCCAACAAATTAAATGTTTCGGATACCGCTGCGCTAAACCCATACGCAAGTAAAACATCAACTATTGCCGGCCTGAGTGGTTATTTAACCTCAGCAAATGTTTCCAACAAATTAAATGTTTCGGATACTGCGGCTATGCTGAGTGGTTATTTAACCTCAGCAAATGTTTCCAACAAATTAAATGTTTCGGATACTGCTGCAATGCTAAACCCATACGCAAGTAAAACATCAACTATTGCCGGCCTTGCCACAAAATTAAACATTGCAGACACTGCGGCTATGCTGAGTGGTTACTTAACCTCAGCAAATGTTTCTAACAAATTAAATGTTTCGGATACTGCTGCTATGCTAAACCCATACGCAAGTAAAACATCAACTATTGTCGGCCTTGCCACAAAATTAAACATTGCAGACACTGCTGCTATGCTAAGTGGTTACTTAACCTCAGCAAATGTTTCCAACAAATTAAATGTTTCGGATACTGCTGCTATGCTAAACCCATACGCAAGTAAAACATCAACTATTGCCGGCCTTGCCACAAAATTAAACATTGCAGACACTGCTGCTATGCTAAGTGGTTACTTAACCTCAGCAAATGTTTCCAACAAATTAAATGTTTCGGATACTGCTGCTATGCTAAACCCATACGCAAGTAAAACATCAACTATTGCCGGCCTTGCTGCCAAATTAAACGTTTCAGATACTGCTGCAATGCTTGGCAGTTATGTTACAGCTATCGGCAGTGCCCTTAACTACAAAGAGAATACAATAAACAAGTCCACAGATATCAACCTTGGTACAAGTGATGTTTTATTCCCTTCACAGAAAGCAGTTAAAACATACGTTGATACCCATGTTAGCGGTAGCCCAACCCCTAATGCCACTACAACACTAACCGGAACAATACAGTTGTCAGGTGATCTTGGTGGTACCGGTACTAACGCAATGTCGCCGGTAATAAGTGATGCGGCCATTACAACAATTAAGCTTGCCGACTATGCTGTAAATACAAATAAAATTTTAGATGCAGCAGTAACAGATGCTAAAATTGCAACGGTTAGCGGTACAAAAGTAACCGGCAATATTCCAGGTAAGGCATTGAATATAACCGGTGTGGTTGCGGTGGCAAACGGTGGAACAGGATTAAGCAGTTTGGGATCTGCCAGTCAGCAAATACGTGTAAATGCTGGCGGTACCCAATTAGAATATTTTACACCAACTGCCGGCAGCGGCGGTGGAATGTCTACATTAAATGGTGTTGCTGCGGCAGACCAATCATTTGAAACAGGCAATACCGGTGGCGATTTCAATATCAGCTCAGCAGGTTCAATACACACTTTTAGTATTCCGGATGCAGGCCCAACAGCAAGGGGTTTAATTACCCCAAACAGTCAGTCGATTGGCGGTAATAAAACCTTTACAGATAACTTTCAGCTTAACAGCGAACTGCGGTTGGCAAGCCCGGGCGGCACTATAAAATGGCAGTTGTTCCCTTCGGGAGATGACCTTGTGTTTCATGAAAGCAGCCCTGCTGATGTTGACCAGCTTACCATCCGTTCGGGTGGAAACCTAAGCGGGGCAGGCAATGCAGATTTTGGTGGCACTGTTTCAGCAGGTACTTTAACTGCCGGTGGAAACATAACTGCAGGTGCAGATGCAACCATTACAGGAGAAGTTAAAGCAAACTCATTCAGTACTTATCTTGGTTCTTCAACCGACTTTTTAAAAGCCGATGGAACCCTTGATGGCAATACGTATGTTACCGCAAGCGATGTATATTCCTCTTACCTTTCCCTTGTTGATGGTGGTACTTTGCTTGCACCGCTTACGGGCACAACGGCAACGTTTAACCAGCTTGTTGCAGGTACTGTTACTTACCCAACGGCAGATGGTGCAACCGGGCAGGTGTTAACTACAAATGGCAGTGGCACCGCAGCCTGGGTGAGTGCAGCCCCAATGGAAGTGGCAGATGAACTTACCGCAAGTGTTGCACAAACAAGTTTTTCATTAAGCAAGGCACCCTCGGTTAACAGTAAGGTTAAAATGTACATTAACGGAAAGCGTATCAGTAATACAGCTTACACTGTAGCAGGTAGTACTTTAAGTTATAATGCGGCGAACAACGGCAGCTATGTACTTACAGCCACCGACATGGTGCAGTTTGATTATTACTATTAATGTTATCAGATATTAAAGAAATTTTTGAAAAAAAAATCAAACAGGCGTACTTAAAGGATCATTTAATTTTTATAAGATAATATAACCCATCGTTCAGTTTAACAGAAAGCCAATTGATATTTTGTCAGTTGGTTTTCTTTTTTTTATTTCTTCTCTTACCCGTTATTAAAAAGCCGGCATTTGCAGGCTACCTTTCATACAAATAACAAAAACATAACCGTTCATTACTTTTAAAATATCCAGATACATTTACTTTTAGGCAGTTATGGCCAATTGTAAACGTGTGTTTCCCCTGATGCTTTTGCTGATACTGTGTTACAGCGCATTTTCACAACCTGTTCCGTTGCCTGCAAATAAACACAAGGTTATTGTTATTGCCCATCGGGGCGATCATACCAATGCACCGGAGAATACACTTGCAGCATTTAAAAACGCTATTGAAGATGGTGCAGATTTTATAGAAACAGACCTTAGGACAACAAGCGACAGTCAGCTTGTGGTTATGCATAATATTTCGCTGGAACATATGACGGGTAACAATGCCGAAGTAAAAGGCCTTACCTTGGATTCCCTCAAAAAAATAATGGTAAGGGAACCTTCACATCCTGAATGGGGGCTTCACAAAATACCTACGTTTAAAGAAGTGCTGCAATTGTGCAAAGGTAAAATTAATATTTACCTGGATTTTAAAGATGCCCCGGTAAAGCAAACGTACCAGCAAATTATAGATGCAGGCATGGAAAATAATGTTGTTGTTTATATCAACGAACCGCATCAGTTTGAAGAATGGGAAACCGTTGCCCCCAATATGCCTTTAATGATTAGTTTACCAAGGCAGGTACAAACAGGGGATGAAATGCTTAAGCTGCTGAACGAATTCAATATCGATTTACTGGATGGCAGTTATACAGAGTATAACGAGCAGACTATTTTAGCGGCGAAGGAAAAAGGTGTTCCTGTTTGGGCAGATATACAATCGCCCCATGAGGGGCCATTGGAATGGAAAACTGCACTGGATATGGGTTTAGCAGGTTTACAAACAGACCATCCAAAAGAACTGGTACAATACTTAAAAGAAAAAGGCATCAGATAAAATAACTTTTACCGATGCCTTTTTTCATTCACCTGCCATTTTATTCAATCACCATAAGCTGTTTTAATATCGTTTTTTCGGCTGTTTTACACACCAGGATGTAAGTGCCTTTTTGCATCTTTTTATTAAAATTAAAAACCACTGTTTGCCCCTTTGTTATTAGTGATGGTAATGTTTGCTTTTGGTTAATTTGCCCGTTCATATCATACAAAATAATACTTGCCCCTGTAAGGTTAACAGGTGTTTTAAGATGAAGGTTTCCATTGGTATATAATGTAGGGAAAATAGTAACCATCGTATTACTGCTCATATCAAAGCTTACAACGTCGGAGTAAGTGTCCTTTTTATCTTTGCCCACAATGTGCAACCGGTAGTAGTTAATGGTATTTAATGGTGCTGCGTCTGTATAGTGGTAAAAGTTATCTTGACTGTGTACATTCAACTGGCCGTTTGCCTGCGCAGTGTAAATTGGTTGGAAAGGTGTGCCTGCTGTACCCCTTTCAATCTCATAATAATTGCTGTTTGCCTCATTGGGTAAGCTCCATTGCAGGTTTACTTTTCTATCTGTTTCTTTACCATTAAACACGATTGGGTTTACGGCAAGTATGCCAGTATTGATGCTTGCAGACACCCTGTTCTGCCCCGTATTTTCATAGTACTCCAGCACAATATTAAAGTTTCCAACTAATGAAGCTGTGTAAGATGAAACCGTGTAGGTATGCAGTGCCCAGTTATTAATTACCCAGGTAGCACCACCATCAAGGCTAAGCCTGTAGCCATCATCGCCACCAACAATAAATGTATAATTGCTTAGTAAAAGTGTTTTTTGTAACATAAAGCGGGCACTAAATACTTCTGTTTGTATACCGCATGTGCTTGTAGGAAATAAAACATTGTCACCGCCAAATGTTTCATTAAAGTTGGGGTTGGCAGTTGCACCTTCTGTTATCTTACCGTTGTATGTATTAAAGTTGGTGCCATAATATATATAACCATTCCATACATTGTTTGCACCATACACAGTTTGGTTTTCACTGCCGGTACACAGTGTTGTCATGTTGAATGAAACCCTGTTGCTGCCGCTATTTTCATAGTATTCAAGTACCAGGTTATAGCTGCCATTTAAAGTAGAAGATGAATAGGTGGTAGTGGTGTAACCATGGTCTGTCCAGTTGTTGATCACCCAGGTTGTACCTCCATCAAGGCTAAGGCGATAGCCATCATCACCACCAACTGTAAACTGGTAATTAAAGCCGGTTGTAAAAGTCTTTGTAAGCTTATACCTGGCACTGAAAGTTTCTGTGGTAACCGGGCAGCCGTTGGTGGAATAACTTACGTTATCACCGCCGAAGCCTTCGTCAAAATTTGCATTGCCTGATGTGCCTTCTGCTACATATCCTTTATAGCTTGTAAAATTTACATTATCATAAATATATCCTTTCCAAACGTTAGCAGTGCCAAAAGTTACCTGGTCGCCTAACGGGGTACAGCTTTGGCTGTGGGCATTTTGTGCAACCAGTAATGGAAAGATCAAAACAAGTGTAAACAGTTTCATGGTATTTCCTGTGATGAGGTTATTAGAATTGTTTTGAGGCAAACGTAGTAATACGAAGTGGTATTGTGTAGCGATTACACTACAGCAGTGTAGCAGGAAAGCGGTTGTGGTATGGTGTTTTACCGGTCTTCGCCAAAACATTCGTTTGCTTCGATGAAGAAAGAAAACGGGGCGGTGAAATACAACCTGAATAAATTCCAGCTTAAAAAAAGTGCAAAAAGTATTTTGATAAATATCAACCTAAAAAGTCAGGGTGATACAATATTCACGAGCACAGGTAGTGGAGTTGTGTACCTGCAAAAAGTGAAAGATGCATGAATAAGCTTGGTCAAGGAAAACGAAGCTGTTTAAAACCGTAAAGCAAATTTATTTTTATCAGTTATGCCAGGCCAGTCATCTGTTCTGAATGGTGCGGCAGGAAATAATTCTTTGTTATACAAATTGCCATCGGATGCATCATTGGCCCAATTATACCTTACTGATAAGGGCTGGGCAACTTCATCGGCCATTACAATTATTTTATCGCCTTCAATCATTGCTTTGGCATAATAAAAATGCTTATCTGCGCCAGCAATTTCAAAACCTTTAACATAGCCATATTTGTCTTTTGCCAGTAAGCCGCTTCCGGTATGGGTAAAGGATATGATCATTTTATTACCATCTGCTTTTGCAGCCTGGTATAACGGCCCGGTAAATTCACCGGCTTTAGCATATACATCATGTAAGGCGATTGATGCAAGCCTTTTGCCAACATCTTGTTTATTTTTTGGATGGATATCAGCAGGGTTGCCAATGTCTGTAGTTACTGCCATACCGGTAAAGGGTAAACGCAGTGCCATAAACTGGGCCTCTCTTAACTCCGCCCAATCGCTGCCATTATTGCTGTTGCCCTTTGCCGAACCAAATGTAGATAGCTGTACAAAAATAAAAGGAAAATCACCTTGTTTAAAATGCTGCCGCCAGTCGGTAATCATTAGCGGAAAAGCACTGCGGTATTGAAATGCCCTTTCCGCATTAGCCTCTCCCTGGTACCAGATGGCGCCTGCTATGCTGCAACGCAGCAACGGGTTAATCATGGAATTGTACAGCAGGCTTGGGTAATCATTCGGGCCCAGCGACATTGGTGTGATGGTTACCTGTGCCACCCTGTAAGCCCAGTTTCCGGATAGTTTTTGTTCATTACCAGCAATTGTAAGCGTAACATCATTAGCGTTACCATAAATGCCGCCACCACCCTTTGTATCTGTAACTTTTACTGCTATCACATTTTTACCCGGTTTTAAAACGCCTGGTGCAATGGTATATTTTCGGGGAATGTTGTATCCGGTAGTGCTGCCAATCTTTATACCGTTTACATAAGTATCGTCATTATCGTCAATCATGCCCAATTGCAAAATGGCTTCCTTAGCTGCATCTGCATCGGTAACAGTAATTATTTTCCTAAACCAAACGAAGCCATCCAGGTCTTGCAAATTCTGGGTTTCCCAAAGGCCTGGTATTTGCATCAGCGGCCACTTGCTGTCATCAAAATCGTTGTTCTTCCACTCATCGGTATTGGCATTATTTTCAAAACTCCCCTGCAACGCCATAATTTTTTTCATCACTTTTTCACTACGTTCTTTCATGGTAGTTTCCAGGTTGGTTGTCTTCATGGCAGCGGCAATATATTGCAGTTCAGGGCTTGTTTCAAATGCCTGTGCGCTTGTCCATGCTTCTGATTGTGTACCACCCCAGGAGGTATTAATAAGTCCGATCGGAACTTTTAATTCATTGTACAATTCCCTTGCAAAAAAGTAAGCCGTTGCTGAAAAACCCCCAACCGTTGCCGGGCTGCAAACTTTCCAATCGCCACTGCCAAGGTCATCTTTTAATGTTGTGCTTACAACATCAGGCACCTTAAAATGCCTTATTAATGGAAAGTTTGCCCCATTAATTTCCTGCTGATAATTATTAATTTTGCCCCAACCTTCTATGGGCATTTCCATATTGCTTTGCCCGCTGCAAATCCAAACTTCACCAATTAAAATATTTTTGACCGTTAGTGTATTGTTGCCTTTCACTAATAGGTTGAAAGGGCCGCCTGCACTCTGCTGGTCAAGTATTACCTGCCAGTTGCCTTGTTTATCTGTTTTGGTATTTTTATTTTGTCCATTAAAACCTACCGTTATTTTTTCGCCTGCAGTTGCATGCCCCCAAATAGTTATTGCTTTGTTACGTTGCAGTACCATGTTATCACCAAATATTTTTGGCAGCGTAACATTTGCAAAACATTTTATGGTAAAGATGGCGAGGGTTAAAACAATAGTAACTGCTTTTTTCATACCGGCTAATTTAAATGGATTTGTTGGTTTGGCTAAAGTAAGAAAAAAGGCAGAAGTACGGTGAAACCAAACCCTGATTTTACGTGACTTGGAATAAGATAAAACTACACCTGGTACCTGACCACAAAATTTACCTGCTAAATGAAGCTTTAAGGTCCAATCATTTTAAAAAACAATTCCCTGTACGTATCGCCAATGGGGATTACTTCTTCTTTAATAAAGATGCGGTTACGTTCGATGCTATCAATTTTATTGAGGGCAATAATGAAGGATTTATGTACCCGTATAAATTGTGCGGAAGGTAATATTTCTTCCATGCTGCGAAGGCTCTGCAACGTTATCAGTTTATCCTGTTTGGTATTGATGGCGATATAATCCTTCATGCCTTCCATAAACAGGATATCATCCAGGCTTACTTTTATAAGCCTGCTATCTGTTTTTACAAAAATGAAATGAGGTAATGATGGGCTGATTGTATTAGTTGGTTCGGTGGGTTTTGTAAAAACAATGCGTGCCTTTTCAGCCGCAACATAAAACCTGTCGAACGAAATTGGTTTTAAAAGATAGTCGATCACATTGTGTTCGTAACCATCCAAAGCATATTCATTGTAGGCTGTTGTTAGTATTACCCGGCAATTGTTTTGAATAATTTTCATCACCTGTAAACCTGTAAGTTCAGGCATTTGAATATCTAAAAACAACAGGTCAACTTTATTTTGCTGAAGATATTGCAATGCTTCAATGGCATTGGTATTGGTATGTACCAGTTGCAGGTAATGCACTTTGCTGATGTAGTCTGCAATCAATTCCAGTGCAAGTGGTTCATCATCCAGGGCCATGCATGTAATCATCTTATTGGGTATTTATTTGCAGGTAACAAATATATTGATTGTTGGTACTGGTGATGCTTAGGTTGTGTTTACCAGGATAAAGCATTTTCAAACGCCGTTGAACATTTTGCAAACCAACTCCAGACTGTTCATCTCTATTACCCTGGCGGATGTAATTTTTTGTGGTAAGGTTTACTACATATTTTTCTGTTGAAAGTGTAATTTCAAATGGTTTATCCGGATTGTCTGTAACGCCATGTTTAAAGCTGTTTTCAATAAACGGGATTAATAACAGCGGTGCAATTTTAATGGAATGGGTGTCTTCGGGAATGTCAAGTTTTACCTGTGCATTTTGAATGCGCATTGTTTGCAGGTCGATAAAACTTTTGATGTAGGCTATCTCTTTATCCAACCCTATTTTATCCGTCTGGCTGTCTTTCATGTTATAGCGCATAAGCTCTGAAAGTTTTAAAATGGCGGGCAATGCCTGCTCACTTTTTTTATACACCAGGGAGTAAATATTATTTAAGGTGTTAAACAAAAAGTGTGGGTTAACCTGCGATTTTAGAAAGGCAGTTTCTGCCGTAAATTTTTCGTGCAGCAAAACCTGTTTTTCTTTTTCATTTTTCATAATGTGGTTAGCCGCCCACAACACGGTGCTGAATATAAGTTGGCTCAGCAACATGAAAAAATTATCGTACAGGTAATAAGCAGCCTTGGTTCCCTCAGTATAATTTCTCACATTAAAAAGCTTCAGATAAAGCACTTCTTCTATAAAGTACCGCAGGGCGGTAAATAAAAGTATCAATGCGATCCAACTTAAAGCGATGTAATAAAATTTTCGTTTTACAAATAAACGGGGCAAAATGATAAAGTAATTAGTATAAAAAATACTTCCAAAAACAAATAATGAGCTAATAGATAAAATAGAAAAAAAATTGCTAAAACTTACGCTGCCACTACGAAAATACCTGGCGGCAAATTCCTTTGCTACAAAAAAATACAACCAGTAAAGGATATGCAATGTAATGTTGGTTTGCCTGCGCATAGCATTGTTTTGCCGAAGGTAACATTGCCTGTTTTTTAAAATCCTTTTTTTCTTCAAAGGGTAAGTAACCTGCCACCAACGCTATGCATTCCCCGACAAACTTTTAATGGCTTTTAAATCAATGCTTAACCTTAAAATATTATCAGCCCCCGGGTTGGTAGTACAATTTGGGCAGTTCATCTAATAGTAATAACCACCCCTTTGGTTGTAAACATCTTTGCTTTAAATAAAACCAACCGTTATGCTTAAGTATTGCACCCTTTGTATCGTATGTTTATTTGGTCTTTTTGCCAATGCACAAGTGGTAAAAGGTATAGTGGCCGATAAGGCGAATAGACCTATTGCATTTGCCACGGTTGAAGTACAACAGTTTGGAAAGAAGAAAGTAATAAAGGCCACTATAACGGATAGTACAGGAAATTTTGAAATGCAAAAAATTGCACCGGATAGTTTTGAACTGATCATTTCTACGACTGGTTTTGCAACCTATCATTCGAAAATATTTGTGTTCGATTCCGCCCATGCCATTGTTGATTTTGGTAAAATCGTACTTATGGATGAAAGTAAAAACCTGCAATCGGTAACCGTAACCAACACCAAAATTTATAGAAATGCAGCCTGATAAAACGGTGCTGAATATTGAAAACAGTGTATTGGCAGCAGGCAATTCTGTTTTTGAAGTAGTAAAAAAAGCACCTGCTGTTTCTGTAGATAAAGACGATAACCTTAAATTGAAAAATGCAATCGCCGCTATTTATTTTGATGGTAAGCCGGCTTATCTAGGTGGGCAGGAACTAACCGAATATTTAAAAAATACCCCGGCTGATGCAGTAAGTAAAATTGAAATAATCAGCAACCCCAGCAGCAGGTTTGATGCTGAAGGGCCTACCGGTATTATCAACATCAAATTTAAAAAAAGTAAAAACCTCGGCTTTAACGGTAGCACCAACGCAGGTTTTGGCCAAGGCAAATACCCAAAATACTGGGGTGGCCTTAACCTTAATTACCGCACCAGGGGTTTTAATATATTTGGCGGCATAAACTCCGGCAGGTACAATAGTTTTAACCGGCTTACTTATAACAGCACCATTAATAATAATGGTGTAATCACACACCAGGACAGGGATAATTTTTGGCACCCCATAACGGTATCGCATAGCCCAAAAATCGGCATGGATTTTTTTGTCAGCAAAAAAGCAACCCTTGGGCTTTTAGTAACAGGAAACATAAGCAGGGAAAATACAAACACCTCTAATAACTCAACCTTCAGTGATCAAAACTTTACGCCGGCAAGCTATATTGCGAACGATACAAAAAGTGATAACCACTTAACCAACCTGCAATACAATATCAATTATAAGATAGATACCGATAGTTTGGGCGGTTCGTTAAACATGGATGCGGACCTGGCAAATTATAACAGGGGCAGCAATGCTGTACTCACCAATAATTTTTTAGATGCTGCCCATCAAACATATCGCACCCCCTACATTTTCAGGAATATTACGCCTGCTGTTATCAACATTAAAAGTTTTAAAACAGACTTCATCAAATATTGGGCAGCTGGATTTAAAATAGAAACAGGTTTTAAAACAAGCTTTGTAAAAACAGATTACACCCTGCAATCCGATTCGTTACAAACCAGCAAATGGGTGGCAGATAATAACCTTACCAATCACTTTATTTTTAAAGAAAACATAAATGCCGTGTATGTAAATATCACCAAAGAATTAAAAAAGTGGAACATACAAGCCGGGCTGCGTGCAGAACATACCAATAACACCGGCACATCTTTAACCACAGGGCAGGTACAGAAAAACAACTATATCAGTTTCTTCCCAAGCCTTTTTATCAGCAATAAATTAAATGATCAAAATACACTGAACATAAGTTATACCAGGCGTGTGCAACGGCCGGGCTATCAAAACCTGAACCCTTTTAAATGGTATGTTGACCCTAACACCTTATTTGAGGGTAACCCTTTTTTACAACCCTCTTTTACCAATAGTTTCGAAATAAAACATGGCTATAAAGATGTGCTGTTTACCAGCATTAGCTATTCACAAACTACCAATGGAGTGGTGCAGGTAATAGAACAAAATAAAAATACGCTGCTGGTGAAAAACAGGCCAGAGAATGCTTCTGCGGATCAATATGTTTCTCTAGATATTAGCCTGGGTATACCCATTAAAAGTTGGTGGAGCTGCGATAACAGCATGTCGGTTTTTTATGGTAATTCTATTTCGCATTATCCTGGTTATTCTTTTAACAGCAATTCAGTAGGGGCTTCTTTCAGCACAGATCATACCATCACCTTACCTAAAAATTACAAAATACAAGCCAGTGCATATTACAACACGCCCTATACAGAAGGCATCGCAAAAAGCCGCTGCAGTTACGATTTTTCTATAGGTGTTCAAAAGCAAATATGGGATAAGAAAGCTACCATCAAAATCAACTTTCAAAATATAATTGGCCCAAATGCCTACCGTGCAAAATACAAAAGCGACCTGCTTGACATCACTTGGGTAAACCGTTGGGATGGCCGACAGGCAAGGGTTACCTTTAATTACAAATTTGGCAAAAGTACCGTAAAAGCCAATCGTACCAGAAATACCGGTACCAGTAGTGAAAACAACCGGGTGGGGTTTTGATCATTTTTATTGGAAAAAAAATGTGGTAGAATTACACTTTACATTAAAGCAAAAAAAAATAAGAATAGTGCTGAAAGCTTAATTATTTAAAATAATTTGCTGCTATTTAAGATCAACCCTTAATTTTATCACCATAGCAATGGTGCCTTCCTCAACAAACACCAGGGTAGCCATTAAGATGAATGCCGCCTGCAAATGGTAACCGTTCCAGTAAGCAGCAACTATTTGTAGATGAACAATACAATATATTTTTCCAGGCTGGGCAATACCGCAAAACATTTACTAAGATGGGCAATGCTTATTCTTCCCGTATCTGTTGTAACCGGGTTAACCACAGCCTTTTTTTTATGGCTGCTGGAAGTGGTTACCAACATCCGGTGGCAGCATATGTGGCTCATTTTTTTCTTACCCTTGGTGGGTGTTGCTATTTACTTTATCTATAAAAATTTTGGTGGCCGCAGCATTGCCGGCAATAATTTAGTGATAGATGAAATACACCAGCCCGGTGGTGGTGTGCCTGCATCAATGGCGCCACTGATACTTTTTACAACAGTTGCCACACACCTCTTTGGTGGCTCCGCCGGGCGGGAGGGTACTGCAGTGCAAATGGGCGGCAGTATCGCTTCGCAGTTTACAAAATGGTTTACATTAAATACCGGTGATAAACAATTGTTGCTAATGTGCGGCGTATCTGCAGGCTTTGCCGCTGTGTTTGGCACCCCGGTGGCCGCAGCTGTTTTTGCCATAGAAGTGTTGTACATCGGCGCCATAAAATACAATGCTTTTATCCCTTGCCTCATAGCAGGTATCATCGCCCACATCACTTGTATTGCAACAGGCATACACCATACACGTTATGTGGTAGCATATACCGCAGGCAGTATTTTTCATTTTCCCTTCATTGCTTTTAATTTTTTGTTGCTGATAAAAGTAATTATAGCTGGTGCGTTGTTCGGCTTTGTTGCCAGGGTATTTTCGCAAACAACGCATTATATAAAACAGAAGACTGGCCAGCTCATTACGGTAAAATGGCTGGTGCCCGTTATTGGTGGGGTATTAATTATTGGCATCAGTTATTTGCTTGGCAATTTCGATTATCTGGGCCTTGGGGTTAGCAATCCTAAGGCCGGTGGGGTAAGTATTGTCAGCGCTTTTACTAAGGGTGGTGCCACTAACTTTAGCTGGTTTTGGAAGCTGCTGTTAACCGCCATAACCCTTGGCATGGGCTTTAAAGGTGGCGAAGTAACGCCGTTGTTTTTTATAGGTGCAACATTGGGCAATGTGCTTGCAACCCTCGGCGGTACGCCCACAGACCTTATGGCCGGCCTTGGTTTTATTGCCGTGTTTGCCGGTGCTGCCAACACGCCGCTGGCCTGCACTTTAATGGGTGTTGAGTTGTTTGGTGGCCAGCATATTATCTACTATGCAGCCGCCTGTTTTATGGCTTATTATTGCAGTGGCCATCAGGGAATATACAATGCCCAAAAAGTAGGTACCCCTAAATTTTTTACCAAGATCAGGTAATAAAAATCGGGGTTTCAATGGGCTTATTTATTTAAAAACCTTCCTCGTTACCCATCAAAAAAATGCGTGATTTTTTAAAAACGGTTTCATAAAATAAATCCCTTTATACAATTTTTTTTGGCAAGATGCCCATTATCTTAAATGCTTGTCCGGGGTTAACCATTGCGTTTGTTATGGTGCATCGACAGGTTAACGTAGTAAAAATGGGTGTAGTAAAACCCAAAGCATTGTTACCAAAAAATTAAGATAAGGTTATAAAAATGTAATCTCTTTTTAAACCGCAAAACACGGTTCACCGATCATGCATATTTGCAGTCAATTTAAAACTGCACATGATTATATTTTTCCGCAAACACCTGGCACCGCTTATGCCAGGTTTATTATTAAGCCTGTTTACGATAATGGCGCAGGCACAAACCATTAAGGGGACAGTAACAGATGCCAACACCGGCGAGCCATTGGTAGGTGCAACCATTAAAGCACAAGGAACAAATTCATCTGCGTTGGTAAAACTTGATGGCAGTTTTACTTTAAATATTACACCGGGTAATTACACTTTATTGGTAAGTTACCAGGGCTATAAAAATGATACCACAGCAACCGCATCCGCAAAAGGGCAAAGCGATTTACATATCCTTATGATGCCGGTTGCAAGGGAATTGCAGTCGGTAACCATTGCAGCAAGCGGCGGTACAGATGGTAGCGCAAGGCGGCTTGAAAAAGTTGCAGACCCCGTGCTGAACGTACTCTCTGCAAAAACATTACAACTGCTTCCGGATATTACCGTGGCCAATGCACTGCAAAGGGTAAGTGGTGTTACCATCGAAAAAAGCAGTTCCGGCGAAGGCCGTTATCCCATCATCCGTGGTATGGAAAAACGGTACATCAACATCTTGGTAAACGGTATTAAAATTCCAAGCCCTGATAATAAAAACAGGTTCATCCCTTTAGATCTTTTTCCGTCTGAATTGCTGGAAAGGCTTGAAGTAAGTAAAAGCCTTACCCCTTCAATGGAAGGCGATGCAATTGGTGGCACCATCAACCTGGTAATGAAGGATGCGCCAGACAGGCTGCTGCTGCAAGCCAATGCTGCACTGGGTTACAGCACAATTTTAAACGACCAGCAGTATCAAAAATTTGATAACAACAGCATTTATAAGCAATCGCCCAACGAGTTTAAAAACAATGCCAATTATGCAGCAGTGCCTAACGATTTTTCTGTGGCGCACTTAAATTACAATGCCAAACCTTCTCCGTTAAACAGTACTTTTGGGGTAACCGTGGGCAATCGTTTTGGTAAGAGAAAACAGTTTGGTTTTATAGCATCCGGAAGCTTCCAAAATTTATACAGGGGTTCAAACTCCACTTTCTTTTTGCCCGACGCACAACCCAATTTAAATAATATACCTGCCTTTGTAGAGTTACAAGGCCGCAGGTATTTTACCCAAAGCCAGCGGACAGGCCTTAACGCCAAATTGGATTACCAGGTAAACAGCCATAATAAAATTTCCCTTATCAATACCTATGTAAGATTAGATGATTACCAAACCAGGTTGATAAGCGATACCATTGCATTAAATTCTTTGATAGATGAAAAGAGCAGGAGTACCTGGCAATATCAAACTATAAACAACACCACGTTGCAAGGGTTGCATAACCTTTCTTCTGTGCAGATAGACTGGTCACTGGTATATTCAAAGGCAGCCAACCATATACCCGATCAGGCCGAGTTTACCCACGAGCGGCCGATATCTGTTACTTCAACAAACGGCGATAACCTGCAATCGTTAACCCATAGCTGGATACACAACAGCGATAAAGATTATGCAGCTTATCTTAACCTAAGCAAGCAAACAAATTTATTTGGTAAAAAAATTGACTTTAAAATTGGTGGTGTTATCAGGGATAAATCGAGGGACAATTTTTATAACTTTTACAGTTTAAAGCCACAGCTAACCACCGGAAGTTCTAACCAGGTTTACACCAATATCAACAGTGCCGCCTTTATTTTTAACCCGGTTAGTTCCGGCACACCTGTGCTTACCGGCAACAATTATACATTTAAAGAAACCATCAGCTCTGGCTTTGTGCAAGGCAAATGGGCACTAACAGATAAGCTGGAAGCTTTAGGTGGAGTAAGGGTAGAGCATACCAACCAACACTACGAAACTTTACAGGGGCAAGAGGTTGCCGCAAAGAGTGGCACTATTTATTATACGGACGTATTGCCTTCGCTCCAGTTAAAATATGCATTGGATAAAAAGCAAAGTGTAAGGCTTGCATACTATAAAGCCCTTGCCAGGCCTGGCTTTGCAGAGCTGATACCAGATGGGCCAGCCAATTATGAAACCTTTCCCGAAAGGGGCAACCCACAAGGTTTAAACCACACTACTGCGGATAACGTTGACTTGCGGTATGAGTTTTTTCCAGGAAAAGCAGACCAGGTTTTGATAGGTGCTTTTTATAAAAACATTAATGACCCGATAGAAGTTGCCGCTGTAAAAACTGGGGTAACCTCGCAAACGCTGATACCTTCCAACTTTGGTACTGCCACCAATTATGGCTTTGAAGCTGTTGTTGCCAAATACTTTGGCCCTTTTGGAATTGCCGTTAATTATACATTTACGCAATCGCAAATAACTACCAGTAAACTATTTTCTTACCGCAACGATGCAGGGCAAATAACATCAAGGATACAATCTGAAACAAGGCCATTACAAGGCCAGTCGAAGCATGTGGGCAATGCATCTGCCATCTACAAAAGCCCGGCAATTGGTTTTGATCTTCAGGTAGCATTGGTGTACACCGGAGAAAGGGTATCACTGGTAAGCCCTTATTACGGGCTTGATTACTGGCAGGCACCCACCACCCAATTAGACCTTTCTTTTGAAAAACGGATTGTAAAAAAACTATCGGTGTATGGCAAGATTAATAACCTTACCAACACGCCTTATGTGCTGGAGCTGCACCAGTCTTACAACAGTTACATCGCTGCAGGGCAACGGCCAATAGCATTGCAAACAGACCCCACAAATAAAATAATTGTGCAAAAAGATTTTTACAAAGGGTCTTATTTATTCGGTATCCGTTACAAATTTTAATACGTTTTAAACGCAACATACAAATGAAAAAATTAGTTTTTCTACTTAGCAATCTTATACTTGCATTGGCCATGTTAAGCTCCTGCAAAAAGGCAATTGATCATAAAGAATTATACCAGGCAATTGTACCAATTGCAGCACCAATAAGCGATACAGGCTGTTTATCCGGCTCCGTTAAAGGCACCATGCTGGCAGGTAAAACTTACAAAGTGTGTGGCAACCTTATCGTAAACAGGGGCGATACTTTAATCATTCAGGAAGGCGTTACCATTAATTTTACGGGCAATTATGGCATTGGGGTAAAGGGCAGTTTAATCTGTCTGGGCACTAAAGAACATCCAAACTGGTTTACCCAATCAGGTGTGGTAAAAACAGATCAGTTGGGTGCCGATCCGTCCAAAGACCCGGCCTATGCTGGTAAATGGACAGGCATCATCGGCGATACATCCTGCTACCTGATGATTATTAAATGGACACATATTGAATTTGCAGGCGGAGCATCTAATGGTACCGTTGCCTCAGTAAGTAAAAATGCATATCCTGTATTATTTCAAAACCCTTATGGCATTTTTGTGCTGGAAGACTCCTGGCTTTACGGAAGCACAGATGACCCCTTCCGCATATTAGGTGGCAAGATGGCGGTGTTGAGAAATACATTCGAAAAGTGTGGTTACACAGGTGGAGAAGCCATGAATGCTAAGGCTGGTACTATTGGGGATTTCGCCTATAACCTTTGTATCGGTATGGCAACTAATGGCCCTAAACTTTCTAACTCAGGTGCCATTGCTGGGGTGCCGGGGTCCAATGTAAGAATGTACAATAACACTATTGTAAACTGTGGTTTTAGGCGGGCAGCGGCTGGCAGGGGAGGCTCCATTAATTTTGAACAAGGTGCTGCAGGCCTGGCTTATAACAACATAATTGTAAACTGTAAATTCGGGTTGCGTATTGTACAAAACCCCATAGCAGATACTGCGAACATACGTTACGGTTACAACCTCAATTATGGCGACTCTTTAAGTATAGTAAACCAGTTTATACCTTCTGCAGCCATAAGCACAGCCATCACCAATGCGGTGGCCACAAACATTCCAAACGATTTTACTTTTTTGCCAGATGGGTGGAAGCCAGGCAACACTTACAATGCCCCTGCTTCCTTTGCAGGTGCCAATAACCCACAGTTTATTAATGCGCCAGTCCCATTGCCACAAGGGTATTCTTTTAAAGATGTAAATATTGTTGCCGGGTACAACTTTGGGCTAAAGCTTACATCGCCCTGTATTGGCGAAGGTTTCACCGGCTTTAAGCCACGGGGCGATGTGCCTGTTGATGCAAAATATGGTGTAACGGAATTAACCCCGCCTGGCAAAGACCTTGGTGCTTATCAAAGTAATGGAAAAGGAAACCAGCATTAAAGTGCAAGTTGCTAATAATAAATTGATATCAAAAAAAAGACTGATCACATGCGTTACTTTATCACCATTTGGTTACTCTGTATAGCATTAAATGCCTCGCCACAAAAAGCTAACCTCCCCAATACCTTTCTTGTAAAACCTTATCTGCAGGTAGGTACAAACCCAAGCGGTACCACCCTGCAGTTGCTTTGGCATTCAAGTGATACGGCTGCTGAATGGCTGGCAGAACGCAGTGGTGAAAATGCCAACTCATGGATAAGATCCCAACCGCCTGCAGCAAATAAAATTACGGCCGCAGGTGTTGTTCCACACACTGTCTACAGCGCAACATTTACCGGGCTTGCCCCAGGCACTGTTTTTAATTACAGGGTTTCAAAAAATGGCAAAGTTGTTTTTACAGCCCAGGCCAAAGCACCTAAATCGCTGTCGCAACCTTACCGCCTTGTAGTATTTGGTGATATTGGGGCAGGCACAAAAGAGGCTATCGAAATTGCACACGGTGTGTATAATGCAAAGCCTGACCTGATAGCTGTGCCAGGTGATATTGTGTACGACTATGGTTTAATAGCTGATTATAAAACAAAATTTTGGCCGGTGTATAACGCCGATGCAGGTGATAGTTCCGGTGTTTCGCTCTTAAGGTCCGTGCCTTTTATTGCTTCCGTTGGTAACCATGATGCAGATACCCGTGACCTTGATAAATACCCGGATGCATTAGCTTACTATCTGTATTGGCAGCAACCGCTTAATGGCCCTGTTGGTAAAGAAGGCGGTGCATTTGTCCCTGTATTAAAGGGTTCAGATCAAAACAAAAAAGCTTTTACCCAGGCTGCAGGAAACCGGTACCCGGTTATGTCCAATTTTTCATACGATTACGGAAACACCCATTGGACAGTTATTGATGCTGATACTTATGTAGACTGGACAGATAAACAACTTACCGATTGGGTTATCAATGACCTTGCAAATTCAAAAAATGCAACATGGCATTTTGTAATGTTCCATCATCCCGGTTTTACCTCATCTGTAGATCATTTTGAACAACAACAAATGCGGCTTTTGGCACCTGTGTTTGAAGCCGGTAAAGTTGATATTGTATTTAACGGCCATGTACATAATTATCAGCGAAGCTATCCCATGTATTTTACACCAGATAAAAAAGGGATATTGCTTGTAGGTGGAAAAGATAATAAGACAATCCGTGGCCGGGTGGTAAATGGGGAGTGGAAGTTGGATAAAGTTTTCGATGGCGTCACCAATACTAAACCTAAGGGTGTTATTTATATTGTAACCGGTGCAGGTGGCCAGGAACTCTACAATCCTGAGCAGGAAAACGATACAGACAACTGGCAGAAGTTTACGGTTAAGTTTATATCCACAGTGCATTCTTTTACAGTAGTGGATGTTGATGGACAGCATCTAAAATTACAGCAATTGAATGCAGCAGGTAAACAGCTGGATACAATTAATATCACAAAATAGAAGCCATCTAACAGCAATAAAGTACGGCTAATTTTTAAAGCACCTTCTCCGCCATATCCGGAATATCCACTGCTTTGTATGCACCGGCATCCAGCTTTTTCTTAGTTGCTTCAAATGCATCCAGGGTAATATCTATGTCTTCGTCACTATGGGCTGCTGTGGGTATAAGCCGGTAAATAATATCACCTTTTGGTATAACGGGGTACACAACTATCGAACAAAAAATATGATAATTCTCTCTTAGGTCCATCACCATTTGTGTGGCCTCGGGCACATCGCCTTTCATAAAAACAGGTGTAACCGGGCTGTTGGTATTGCCAATGTCAAAGCCACGTTTTTTTAACCCATTTTGTAAGCGATGCACATTGTGCCAAAGCTTTGTACGCAACTCCGGCATGGTTGTTACCATTTCCATTCTTTTCAGCATTCCCTCTACAATCATTAACGGCAGGCTCTTCGCAAATATCTGCGAACGTGTATTGTACCTCAAATATTTAAGCACTGCTTTCGGCCCACTTATAAAAGCGCCAATGCTGCCCATGCTTTTTACAAATGTGCTAAAGTATAAATCCACACCATCCTGGCAACCTTGTGCTTCATCCGCACCAGCACCTGTTGGGCCCATGTAGCCAAAGCCATGTGCATCATCTATCAACATCCTGAAATCAAACTTCTTCTTCAGTGCAACAATTTCTTTTAAAATACCCTGCTCCCCATCCATGCCAAAAACACCTTCTGTAATCACCAAAATGCCACCGCCCTGTTTGGCCGCCATATCTGTTGCCCGCTGCAATTGTTTTTCGCAATCATCAACATCGTTGTGTTTAAAAATATAACGGTGCCCCATGTGCAGCCTTACCCCGTCTACAATGCAGGCATGCGCCTCCGCATCGTACACAATAACATCACGGCGGTTTACCAATGCATCAATGCAACTCATTATGCCCTGGTAGCCAAAGTTCAGCAGCATCGTATCTTCCCGGCCAACAAACCGGCTTATTACTTTTTCCAGTTCTTCATGCATCCCGGTATTGCCACTCATCATCCTGGCGCCCATCGGGTTGCCCATTCCATATTTGCAGGCAGCATCAGTATCGGCTTTTCTTACCTCGGGGTCGTTTACCAAACCAAGGTAATTGTTCAGGCTCCATACAATCATTTCCTTCCCCCTAAAGTTCATCCTCGGGCCTAGTTCCCCCTCCAGTTTCGGAAAGGCAAAGTAACCATGTGCCCTGTCCATATGCTGGCCAATCGGGCCGCCGTCTTTTACCAATTTTTCAAAAACATCTGCCATAATCAAACTGTCGTTTTAAGGTTGTTGTCCCGGCAGGTAAACATTGTTCAGCATCGTTGCGTCGCACACTTGTACCACAAAACAATATGGCGCTGTGGCCTGCTGTATTGCAGCATTTTTTACTACTGCAAGGGCTAAATTATTTACCGGGAACGGCTGCAAATTTAGGGCTTTGGTGTCAATTATATAACGTTCGCATAACGGTGCCAGCAACGGTTTTGCAATTCTTTACCAACTATATTTGCACAAAAATTTAATGGCACGTACAACAATATTGCTGTTATGGCTTTTTCTTTCAGCAAACAGTATTGCAAACGCACAGCAGGTTAGGCAGGGCAACAACAAACAAAGTACCGCTTCAGCAAAACCAAAACTGGTGGTGGGTATCGTAATTGATCAAATGCGGTGGGATTATTTGTACCGCTTTAGCCAGGTGTACAGTGCCGGTGGTTTTAAACGCTTACTTGGCGAAGGCTTTAGTTGCGACAATACTTTAATTCCTTATACCCCAACATATACAGCTCCCGGCCATACCTGTATTTATACCGGCAGTGTTCCTGCAATTCATGGCATTGTCGGCAATAACTGGTATGATAAAACGCTTGGCGCAAATGTGTACTGTACTGATGACTCCACGGTTACCACCGTTGGCAACAGCAGCAATGCCGGTAAAATGAGCCCCGAAAATTTATGGACAACCACCATCACAGATGAGCTTAGGCTGAACACTAATTTTAAAAGCAAGGTAATTGGTGTGGCCTTAAAAGACAGGGGTGCTATACTGCCTGCCGGGCATGCCGCAAATGCTGCTTACTGGTACGATGATAAAGGTGGCAAATGGATAACCAGCAGTTACTATATGCCACAGCTTCCGCCATGGGTGCAGGATTTTAATGCAAAAGATGCAGTAGCAAGCTATATGGCCAAAGACTGGAATTTGATGTTGCCGGCAGATCAATACACCCTTGCCACACCCGACGATGAACCTTGGGAAAACAATATTAAAGGCGAGCCAACTGTAACCTTTCCGCATAAGTTGTCCACCTTTGGCGATAATAAATATGCCTCCTTCAGGTATACCCCTTTTGCCAATTCGTTTACATTCGACTTTGCAAAAAAGGCAATCGAAAATGAAAACCTCGGCAGCAACCAGGTAACCGATTTCTTAACAGTAAGCATATCATCCACAGATTATATTGGCCATAGTTTTGGCCCCAACTCTATGGAGCTTGAAGACACGTACATCAGGCTGGATAAGGATATTGCAGGTTTTTTAGGTTACCTCGATAAAAAATTAGGCAAAGGCAACTACTTTATTTTTTTAACAGCCGATCATGGTGTTGCCCATGTACCTGCTTTTTTAGCAGAACACAAAATACCTGGCGGCACCTTCAGCGATGATGAATTTACAAAGGAAATTAATAAAGAAACAGAGGAATTATTTGCGATAAAAAATGTTGTTTTATCTGTGCAAAACTACCAGGTGTATTTAAACAGTGCAATCATTGAAAAGCAGAATAAAAACTATCAGGTTATCGTAAATGCAATTATCAGCCTGCTTAAAAGAAAGCCCTATATCATCAATGCCTTTGAAACGGCAAAAATTGAGGAAGCTACTTTACCTCAACCGCAAAAAAATATGGTTATAAACGGCTACAATCCTAAGCGTAGCGGTGATATACAATTTACTTTTAAGCCCGGCTATTTTGATGGTGGAAAAAAAGGCACCACTCATGGTTTATGGAACCCCTATGATGCCCACATTCCCCTGATATTTTTTGGGTGGGAAATTGCACATGGCAAAACAAACAGGGAAGTATACATGACAGACATTGCGGCTACAGTAGCAACTTTGCTGCATATACAGATGCCCAATGGTTGCGTAGGTAAAACAATTACCGAAATAGCTAAATAGCAGGTTTACAATTGTAAATTTTTTTAGTAAGGTAACCTTACAAGCTAAATTAAATATATGGATGATCAGTTTGACTTGTTGATTAATGGGTTTGCAGAAAACAATATTGGTATTGCGGAAGCATTTCTATCCCCAACTTTATGTGAGGGCCTTCAGCATAATATCCTGCAACTGCAGCAAGATGATAAAATGAAGTATGCTGGTATTGGAAACAACAATGCAGGTGCACTAAACCAAAGCATGCGTGGCGATAAAATTAATTGGCTTGACCGGAGCAGCAGCAATATCCATGAGCAACAATTTTTGGATAGGGTAGAAGCTTTTATTGAATACCTCAATGCATCTTGTTACACCGGCATAAACGGATACGAGTTTCATTATGCTGTTTATGAAAAAGGCACCGCCTACAAAAAACACCGTGACCAATTTAAAACTGATAGCAGCCGCAAGTTTTCTTTAATTTGCTATTTAAATAATGATTGGCTTCCCGAAGATGGTGGTGCATTGGTAATGTACCCTGATGATTTACCAATAACAATTTTACCTGAAATGCAAAAGGCAGTTTTCTTCAAAAGCAGCGAAATGGAGCATGAGGTATTGCCGGCAAACCGCACAAGAATGAGCATAACTGGTTGGCTTAAGAGAACCTGAACCAGGCAGTTGGCATTATCCTATTTAAGCAATCCAGATAAAAATTACAAACACAAATCCCTTAGCATCTTCATATAAACAGTTCCCTTATTTCTTGCAAAGGCAATATTGTTAGCAGGTATATTTTCCGGATGGGGGTACCGCTCTAAAGCATTTTCAATTTGTTCTTCCCTAAGCAAATGCAGCATCGGATAAACAGACCTGTTCGTAAAGTTAGCGGCATCATCAAAAGCCCCGTCACCAAATACATACTCAGGATGAAAACTGGCAACCTGGTAAATGCCTTCGTAACCGTATTTTTTCAACAGTGATTCTGCATCTTCAACAAGGTCGAGGTAACCATCAAAATTTTCATAGGAATCAGGAAATATGACAAGGACCGTATTGATACTAACATCATCATCTAACCTCTTGCATTCTTGTAAAAATATATGCAGGGCATTTTCTTTATCAGCGCTGTTTACAACTCTGTAAAATATCGTATTATTTTTAAGTTCAGCATTTGCAAAGGGGCAAAAGTTGCACCCGATAACAACATCTTTCAGCCATTTTTTTGTTTGCGCAATAACCAGTTCAACATCTGTCATAAAAGAAAATTAAACATACCTGGTATAAAAAAATCCTTCACAAAGTGAAGGATTCCATTTATATAAAAAGTGTTTTTGATTAATAATCCCTGCTATAACCACCGCCACCGCCACTCCTGTTTCCACCACCGCCGTAGCCACCACCGCTACCGCCACCGCTTCTTCCACCACCACCGCCGTAGCCACCGCCACCACTCTTTTTGTAGCCGCCACCTCCGCCACTTCCACCACCAAAACTGCGTTTTTTGTAACCACCGCCACCTTCACCTTCGGTACGTGGCTGCGACTCGTTAACGATTAATTTACGGCCTTGTACTTCGCTTTCATTTAAATTAGCAATGGCAGTTTTTGCTGCTTCTGCATCATCCATTTCAACAAATCCAAAACCTTTGCTGCGGCCATTCATTTTGTCCTTCAAAATTTTGGCGCTGGTAACTGTACCATACTGGGTAAACAAACTGCTTAAGTCTTCGTCTGTCATTGTCCAACTGAGATTTCCTACGTAAATGTTCATTGTAAAACTTTTTTTAATTAAATAAAAACCATAATGACTTAGTTGGGTACAATGAACTGAAAACAGGCTTACAAAAAGGCATCTATCAGCTAACGACGAAATACTAAAACATTAGAGCTATACAAATGTAGCTATTTATTTAAAAAAACAAACGATTTTAATAAATTTCGCAGCGTGATTTATGCACCAAAATACAGCACCTGAAAAACCGAAACGAAGCCCGAAATTTACATACCGGAGCTTGGTGCAAAAATGAAAACACAGCAACCATAAAAAAATCCGCCCCATAAAATGTGGGCGGATTTTCAGTTAATTTTTTTCGATATTATTCAGCAGAAACTTCAAATTCAACTTCAGTTTCATTACCGTTACCAAAATCAATTTTGGCTTTATAAGTACCTAATTCTTTAACATCATCCAAGATTGAAATGCGCCTGCGGTCAATTTCGTATCCCTTTTGTTCTTTAATGGCACGGGCAATTTGAACTGATGTTACGCTGCCAAATATTTTACCGGTAGTACCAGTTTTAGCACCAATTTTTAATGGGCCATTTGTTAGTGCAGCAATTACAATATTAAGTTCTGCTAATAATTTAGCTTCTTTTTTTGCCTGTTGCTTTACTTTTTCTTCCCGCATTTTTAAATTACCCGGACTTGCTTCAATAGCCAGTTTAGAAGGAATTAAAAAGTTACGGCCATAACCATTTCTTACGGTTACCAACTCGTTGGCACCGCCAAGGTTGTTTACATCTTGTATTAATATTACCTGCATTTTGGTTGCATTTTACCCAATCCCAAAAGCTTTCGGGACTTTCTCTATTAAAGATTAGGGTGGTGAAAAATTTTATTTTAATAAATCCGTAACATAAGGTAAGATGGCCATTTGACGGGCTTTTTTTACTGCGTCACTTACTTTACGCTGAAACTTTAAAGAGTTTCCGGTTAAGCGGCGTGGCAATAATTTACCTTGTTCGTTAAGGAATTTTTTTAAGAAGTCGGCATCTTTATAATCAATATAATGGATGCCCATTTTTTTAAAGCGGCAATATTTCTTTGGGCGCTTTTCAGCTTTAATTGCTGTGAGGTATTTAATCTCGTTAGGTTTTGCCATGATTATGCCTCGATTTTTTCGGTTGGAGAAAATTTACCGCCGCTTCTCTTTTTATTGTTGTAGTCGACGGCGTATTTATCGAGTACAGTATACATGTGGCGCATTACCGATTCGTCACGTAAAAGTTGAGTTTTCAACTTTTCATTGAAGATGGATGGCGCTTTATACTCCATCACCCAATAAAGACCTGTTGTCTTTTTGGCGATAGGGTAGGCCAGTGATTTCAATCCCCATGGGTTGGTGTGTATTAATTCACCACCATTGTCTGTAACAATAGCAGCAAATTTTTTCTGGGCAGCTTTAAACTCTTCCTCAGATAACACCGGGGTAAAAATCACCATCAATTCGTAGTTGTTCATTTTCCCTGATTTATTATTAAAAATGTTGTTAATCCGTAAGCATTTTATTTACGGGTCGCAAAGGTAAGGGTTTACGATAATTTTTTCACTATTGAAATTAAATTATCTGGAAGAAAGTTTTCAGCTTAATGCTTGTTGAGGATGGCACAAATTTTTGTTACATGATTTCATTATTGTTTCACAATGTGGTAAATAAAAGATTATGGTTAAAGCAGTAATTTATATCAACACGAACATGTGGCATTTTTCGCAAATCGTTACAGGGTATCTTCTTTTAAAAAAACAGGAGATTGTTGACCTTGAAATAAAATATGAAGAGTATCGTCAGTGGTCCAATGTTTTAAAAGTTTTTATAGACGGGGTACCAGTTGTGTACGACATGAGCGATAATTCGGCTGTAGATGAAGAACACTATGCACGGGTGCAAGTGTATTTTAAAAGGATGTGCCTCAAAAGCGATTTGGCAAACAAATCGAAACTGCAGCCTTTAGGCTTTAATTATCCATGCTATTTAAAGGGTTGGGATTTTTATAAAATAAATAACAGGCTTTTGCCTTTACTAACAAAAGTTTCTTTACAACGCTTTCGTTACATCCCTTTGTTGCCTAATTTTTTGGGGTTGCATGATTCAATAAAATCTGGAGACTATACCATTTTTGAGAACGATAAAATAGACAGGCCTTTCAATATTCAATATTCTACCCGGTTATGGAGTTTTGATGGTGTAGGGGATAACACTGTTTTTATTGAAGACAGAAAGAAAGTGAACCAGGGAAGAATAGATTTAGTAAAGATGTTGAAGAATGTTTTTAAAGATAATTATTCAGGGGGTATTGAAGGAAATTTTGCGGCTAAGCAACTTGCACCTGACTTAATAATCCCGAATAAAAATTATAATAAAGTAAATTATGTAAAGACTTTGAAAAATAGTGCTGTTGGCATTGTTACACCAGGATTAGAAGATTCCATATCATGGAAATTTGGAGAATACATAGCCGCAGGATTAGCAATTGTATGCACACCAGATTTTTTAAAGTATGCGGTGCCGGGGAATTTTTTACCGGGAAAAAATTTTCTCGTGTACCGCACTTTAGAAGAATGTGAGGCAAACATAGCCCACCTAAAAGAAAATCATAATGAACTGGTTGCGATGATGAGTGCCAATATCAAATATTATAACGAAAATTTAAAACCCGACAAGTTAGTGTTGAACACTGTAAAAATTGCGCTTAAATCAAATTCTACCACATCATATTTTAGCACGAAAAAGATCGACGTTTAATTTTCGACTTTTACCCTGATGCCTTCACTTTGGCTTGTAAATTCTGGTGCATACATACATTGAATGGTTGTTACGCCATTGCTGAAACCACCGGCATGTGTAATAAATAAAGAATACTCAAAAATGTAAGTGCCTTTGTTGAGTTGGTTAAAAAAGAAATCAGTGCTTGCATCTTTGGTACTTTCATAGTATCCTAAACCATTCTGGTATTTGTATCCGCTTATCACATTTACAGGTTCCATGCAGGCTGCCCTCATATCTTTCATGTGTATGTACTCCATATTCCTGTCTGCTTTTAATTCTATCCTCACTTTTATTTTATCGCCGGGT
Source organism: Ferruginibacter sp. (assembly GCA_965249755.1). GTDB lineage: Bacteria > Bacteroidota > Bacteroidia > Chitinophagales > Chitinophagaceae > Ferruginibacter. The sequence goes on along the minus strand of CBDFMT010000004.1, from coordinate 2,283,927 downwards.
TTTAAAATGCCGCCATCTTCTATTGGTTCCAATACAGGGCCAGTGGCAGAATTTTTTTCAATAAATAATTTCTTCACTAATTTCAATGGCGTAGAAGATGGAGTAATTTTATCTAAATCTTCAAAATATTGCCAGTACATGGCACCCCAACTTCCGGTACTATTTTTTGTAACCGGCCTCTTGGAAGATGCTGGTATAACTGACACCTCAATATTTCCCATCGCTGGCTTTACCTCTTCATTATTAAAACTTTTTTTGAAATAACCTGTACCGGCTTCAGTTGCATTTGTATTGCTTTCTATATCTGTGTTACCTAAACGGATATGTACATTTTTATCTGCGCCCAATAACTTTTTTTCGCCTATCAGCAAGGCGTAACAAGCTTCTGCAGTAGCTTTAGTGGTTTTCCAGTTTTGTGTTTGCTTTTGTTTTAGCAGCCAGGTTTTAAGGTTGGCTATCGTCGTATCATTTTTATCAACGTCGGTAAAAGCTTCTATCATCATTGCCTGGCTTTCTATCGGTGCCTGGTGCCAATAATATCCGGCATTGTCCCATTCTTTCCAGTACATGCCCATTTCTTCGTTTGTAGTACTGTTTTCTTTTAAGGACCGGATAATGTCTTCCTGTATATTTTTTAATTTATGTCCTTGTGTTGACGGGAACATTTTCTGAAAGGCAACTGCAAGCATGGCCTGCATATATTTACTTTGCTGCAGCCAATATTTTTGAGCTTGGTTACTGTAGTAACTAAAAGCAAGGGTACATGATTTATCCAATTGCGTTTCAATGAAAAAACTGCGCATGTATAAATATTGTACCGCAGTATTGCTAAGGTGATTTTTCTTCAAATCAACTTTGTTCTTTACCAAATTTTCATACTCTTCTTTAATTTTTTTATCAAGATAAGGGAGTGCTTTACTTACAATGGAATTGATATCTTTCGATTGGCCTGCATCGTTGCCCGATAAGGCATTTAGTTTTTTAAGATGCCCGATCCCTGAAAGAATGTATTGGGTTATGTACCTGTCATCCGGGCCACCTTTAAACCACACAAAACCACCATTGATGCTTTGCATATCTTTCAATTTTGCAATGGCTTTTGATGTGGCATTGCCCATCTTCACCATGTCAAATAATAAAGCAATATTCTTCTTTTGCGCATTTTCATTTTGTGCATCCAATACCCAGGGCGTTTCCTGCAACAGGACCGATTTTAATTCTTCATTTTTTTGAAGGTTGCTTAACAAAGCACTGGTGTCAATCAGCTTCCATTTATCAAATACGGCTTTAATTTTTGGTGTACTGTTACTTACATAGGCAGCAAGAGTGTTGGCATAATAACGGTTAAATGTTTGCTCGGCACATTCATAAGGATACTCCATCAGGTATGGCAAAGCCTGCACTGCATACCACACCGGGTTAGAAGTATACTCAACAGTTAGCGACTGGTTGGTAATGCTTTGGCTGTTGCCACTGTTCAGCAATTTTAGAAAAGTAAAGTGCTTGTTTGTTTCATTGCCAAGATTAAGCGGCAGCGTTTCTGTTATCAGCATTCTGTTGGTTAATACGGGCAATGTCATCTCCTCACCATCCGAAAATAAACTGCTATCGTTAGCTACCACTGATTGGTTGGTTGAAGATTGTGCTGTTATACGGTACAGTACTGCACTATTAAAATTAAATGGCACTTCCATTGGAAATTTTACTGCAACATTTTGGCCTGCGGCAACTGTAAAATATTGGGTAGGAAAAATATTCTTAAACCATCCATCTACCGGCTTGTTAGTGGCGGCATCAATTAATTGTAATTGGGTGGTGCCCGTTGTTTCCTTACTGGTAAGGTTTACAATTTTGGCAGTGAATTCTATATGATCGCCTTCCCGTAAAAAGCGTGGCGCACTCGGCTGCACCATCAATGGTTTTTGTGTTACGCTTATTTTTTCTTTATAGCCACTTGCAAGGTTTTTGGAATGTGCTAGGGCCATCAATTTCCATTGCGTAAGCGCCTCAGGAATGGTGAACGAAAATTCGATACTGCCTTCGGCATCTGTACGCAATTCAGGAAAAAAGAAAGCAGTCTCGTTAAAATTTTTACGCACCTGCGGTTGGTTTTCAGGTACTGTTTTATTGTTTGCTACAGTTGCGGATGTGGAATCTTTTTCAATGCTTTCATCTGCAATTATCTCTTTATCCCCGACAATTTTAGGAGGGGTAAATTTAATTTGGTTCATCATCGTAGGTGCAGGTGCGCTTAGCAATTTCTCATTCATTGCAACAGCGCCGGACAAGGTTTTTCTTTTATTAGATCCGTAACCCGTCACTACCACATCGTTATAGGAGTAAAAAGATTCACTTGAAAACAGCAATTGATCATACGACTTTGGCAACATACCAACATAATCCCTTTCGCTTCTATCATAATCTTCAGACACTACTTTTTCAAATCCGCTTTCTGTCCAGCTTATCGGATTATACAATCCCGGCCATAAATTAAAGGTTCCCCAGTTGTGTGGCTTAAACTGGTCAAGGCTTGCATCATACATACTTACCAACATTTCCGCAGCAACTTTTTCACCTTTGGTACCGCTTATTTTTACTTTCCATTTCTCATCGCTGCCGGGCAGCATCTTATCCCTAAAGGTGGAGAAATCAATTTTCAATTCTTTATTGCTCCACGGAATATCAAAATTTTCATTGCCTTTGTACACCCGGTTATGCTGCACAAAAACATAACTTATGGCAATGCCACCACGGTCCGTTTCCTGTACAGCAATTTCATTGGTAAAGGGCTGGGTACGTTTTATATTTTTAAAATCAGTTGCAGTGGCAACATCCGTTTTACTGATGGTGTGGATGAGCCAGATATTTTCAAAACCAGTTTTAATGTGGTAATTAATTTTTTGCCCAGGCTCAGCAACAGTTTTATCAGCAGTTATTTCAATGGGGTTTACGGAAGGTTTCGCAGCATCGTTGCTGTACAACTCAACATACTTTTCAGTTTTCGTTAATTCTCCATATTTATCTTTTGCGGTGGCAACAATTTTATACCATCCGGCAGATAATGGGTTGTTTGTTATTTTTAATTCCTTGTTGGTGCTATCTGCTTTCTCAAAAGCCTTAGACAGCACTTCATAATTTTTTACTTCATTTTCATTTTTATACACATCGTAGGGAAAATAGTTGGCGTACTGCTCCTTGTCGATAACAAACTGGTCTGGCTGGTCCCAATATCTTTCCCTGAAAATTTTTGCAGGAACTTTCAATTGTTCAACCGTTATCGAAGCAACTGTTTTTTCTTCTACATCATTAAGGTTGGTACTTCGGATAAAAATATTTTTAAAGCTGTCCAACGGCATCCTGTCCGGCGCAACAACCAGCAGTTGCAGCGTTTGATACGCCACTACCAACGTGGTGGATGCACTTCTTGTTTCACCGTTAATATCCGTTACATCAGCACTAACGTCGTAGTAAAATAATGGCTGGGTTTTCTTATCAATACTTTCATCTGGCAATGCTTTAAATGATATGCTGAATGTCCCGCTGGCATCGGTTACCGCAGTGCCATTGGTAATTTCAACCTCTTCCCTGTTGCCGCCGGGGAAGTTAGGACGGCCCTTATGCACCATCGGCTGCCAGCCCCACCAAATGGGGTAGCGCACCACCCTTGTTACCCTGTACTTTACCGCTGCACCATTAATGGTATTGCCTGCATATGCCTTTGCAGTACCGGTTACTTTAATGCTGTCAAACAAGCGGTATGTGCCTGCCGGCTTTTGGATTGCTGTAAAAAATTTGGGCCTTTTATATTCTTCCACATTAAAGTACAATGCGGTTTGGGTAAGGGTATCATAGATATTAAACTGTCCGTTTAAAATTCCTTCCGGTAATTTGAACGATCCGTGGTAAGAGCCAAAATCATTGCTTACCAGGTTTATTGCGGTAACCTTTTGGTTATTTGCATCCCTTAATTGCACACTGGTATTTGTTGCCGGCAAGATGGTTGTGTTGCTGGCATGGTCACCTTTTTTTACAAGGATACCTTTGAAATAAACGGTTTGCCCGGGCCGGTAAATAGAACGGTCTGTAAACAAAAAAGATATTGGTTTATCAACCGATGGTTTTTCATAACTGCTGTAATAATTATTGTAGTAGTTGTTATCATCTAAAAAAAGTTCATCGTTATTTGTCTTAACCTGCAACTGTATGTTCCGGTATTCTTTTGTTTTCTTTAATTTAAAAAAACCGTTTTTATCAGTGCTGTAACCTTCCGCTTTTATTTGTTCATCTTCACTTTTTGTGTAATTGTATTTTAACTCCCACACCTGCACCTGGGCGTTGCTGTAAGGCAGTCCATCGTTCCTGTTGAGCACATAATATTCATTGCTGTTATTTTTTACATAGCTGATGTTGCTTACATAAGTAACTTGTTTGGCTATAATATTTTTTTGTAAAGAAAAGGCTGCATCTATACTGGCGAGAAGAAAATAAACGCCGTTGTCCAATGCATCAACTTTTATTTCGGTACTGTGTTCCTGGTAGTCCTGTGGGTCGGGCAAGTTTACGCCCCACGATTGTAAAGGTTTAAGTGCCGCTAATTGTTGCCACTGTTTGTTGTCCTCCAGTTTGTTCATTTTCCGGATTTCATCTTTGGTAGTTTTGATAATGCGGAAATAAACAAACTTTGTATTTTTATAATTGACCAAGGTCCGGAACGGTTGATTGGGCACATTTACTTTTTCTGTTTCCAGCGTTAGCGAGGGTTGTAAAATTTCGCTTAATAAGTTTTGGGCATTAATGCCACCTTCGCTTTTTGGAAAATGCTTTACGGCTGCTTCAGCAAGTTCCTTCGCTTTTTTAATGTTAAACTGGTTGTTGGTATTATCAAGCCGGTTGTACTGCCGGCCTTTTTCAAAATAAATTTGCGCCCGTAAATACATCGCCTGTGCAGATGCTTGGTTGCCGGGATATTTATTTTCAATTTCAGTTAAAGCGGCTTCATACAAAGCAGTTTTATTTTCATTAACAGCATGCTGGTTTATAAAAGCTAATCTCATCAGGTCAGCATCCAGCAAAGCATCCGGGTTATTATCTTTTAAATGAAAAGCCAATATATCCTGCAAGATTTGTATAGCCAATAATTGTAAAGACGCTGTATCTTTTGAAACAAAAGAAGCTTTGGAAAATAAGGCTGCCGGTGCAAAGGCCTTATCATCTTTTATAGTAAACTGATAGCTTGGCCTGATGATATCCTGCTCATCATTTTTAAAATAATCTAATGCCCTGAAAGCTAAAAAATCGTATAAAGTTGGGCGTTGTTGCCGTGTATTTTCGCCTTTAACAATAACAGGTGCATACCCTTCAATGCTGGTTGCCTGTAACATCGTTTTGTTATTTACAGAAGTTTTGTATAACCCGGTTATTGTGGTATATAATTTATCCAGCCCCCAGGTGCTGATGTCTTTACTGTTATCGTTTGCAAGTTTTGTGCGTTGGTAAAATGTATACCGGTTGTGTTGCAGGTATGTCCACAGCATTTCTGCCTGCATGCTTTGTAAAATATTTTTTACCGGCGCCTTTGCTTTGCTGATCAATGTATCAATAAAAAAAATGTTCTTTTGCTGGCTGCCATCCTCCACCATGTTGCGGTATTTTACCTGGTATATGGCCGCCTTTATTTGTTGTGGATTGTTGCCGGATTGTAATGCCAGGTTATAGATAACCATCACCTGCCCCAGGGCAGATTTTGTTAAGCCTTTTTTTTCAAAGGCATCTATTTTTTTCCAGTAGGTTAAATAATCATTTTGTTTTTGCGCCATAGTAAAATTCAGCAAGCCTGCGGTGGCAATAAGCAACAGCAATTTTTTTCTTAACAACATATTCAATCGGGTTTAAGTACAAGATACAATTTGCAAAATACTATTTTGTATGGTTGATAGTGATATTCCTGTGTGATGATTTTGATAATTGGATTACATAAGCAAGGCCCGATATTTCTTAATTTTTTACAAATATTTTGGGCTTATGTAATTGATTAGTGCAGATAAAAATAAACCCCCAACTTACGCCAGGGGTTTATATGCTTTATTACTTTGTAATTTATTTCTTCAATGCTTCGGCCATTGTTTTGCCAATGTTTGCAGGGCTGTCTACCACATGAATGCCACAAGCGGCCATAATCTTCATCTTAGCAGCAGCGGTATCATCCTCGCCACCAACAATAGCACCGGCGTGGCCCATACGGCGGCCTGCAGGTGCAGTTTGCCCAGCTATAAAACCAACAACAGGTTTTTTGTTACCGGTAGATTTGATGTAGTTGGCAGCCTCTGCTTCCATACCGCCACCAATTTCGCCAATCATTACAATGGCATCAGTTTCGGGGTCGTTCATAAATAATTCAACTGCTTCTTTGGTAGTGGTGCCAATGATTGGATCGCCGCCAATGCCAATAGCAGTGGATATTCCAAGGCCAGCCTTTGCTACCTGGTCTGCCGCTTCGTAGGTAAGCGTACCACTTTTTGATACGATACCAATTCTTCCTTTCTTAAAAATAAAGCCGGGCATAATACCCACCTTACATTCATCTGCAGTAATAACCCCAGGGCAGTTAGGGCCAATGAGCCTTGATGTGGTGCTTGCCAAAAAGTTTTTTACTTTAACCATATCCTGCACCGGTATACCTTCTGTAATACAAACAATTAAACCGATACCAGCGTTGGCAGATTCCATGATGGCATCCGCAGCAAAAGCCGGTGGCACAAAAATGATACTTACATCAGCACCGGTTGTTTTTACTGCATCGGCAACGGTATTAAAAACCGGTTTATCAAGATGGGTGGTGCCGCCTTTACCAGGGGTTACACCACCAACCAGGTTGGTACCATATTCAATCATTTGCGTGGCATGAAAAGTACCTTCTGTACCGGTAAAACCCTGTACAATAATTTTGGAATTTTTATTTACTAAAACTGACATGGTATCAATTGGAAATTAAAAATGAAAAATAAAAAATTTTCGCAAAGATAGGGCAGAAGGGTTATTGGGTAAAAGTAATATTTGGGTGTGTTTTGATGGTAACGGTGATGCAATTGAAGGCAGCAGCTATCTCACTTTTTGGAAAACTGCTGTAATTTTTCTTTTTCTTTTTTACTGAGGCTAGCCATGCCGCCCCGGCTTATTTTTTCAAGGATATAATCTATTTCTTTTTGCTCTTTTGCTTTTTGCAAATTGTATTTATGATCAATGGAATAGGCATCTGCCTTTTTATGAAAGAAAAAATTATCTGCCAGTAAAAAAGCAGGTTTGGTAACAACGAGATAAAGAAAAGCCATCAGGGGCACAGCAATAATTATTATGGTAAGATAATTTTCTGCCACGGCAGATGGCTGTATAAATATGCCTGCGGCCATGCCCAGCAAAGCCCCACCTAAATGGGCTTCGTGGCCAATGTTATCCCTTTTTGATTTAATGCCGTACATGGAATACAAGATATACACCAGGCCATACAACCAGCCGGGTATTGAAAAGGGAAGCATAAAAAAGCCTATACCCATGCCGGGAAACAAAACAATGCTGGCGAAAATAACGCCGCTTACAGCACCTGAAGCACCAACGGCTGTATAATCATCATGGTGGCGGTGTATAAAAAGCGTAAGTAAACTACCACCAAGAAGGCTGGCAAAATAGATGAGCAAAAAGTTTGCTGTGCCAACAGTGCCTTCCAGAAAGCCGCTGAAAAAGTACAAGCTTAGCATATTAAAAATTAAATGCTGCCAGTCTACATGAAGAAAGCCGGAGGTAATCAGCCGCTTGTAATCTTTTTGCCGCAAAATTTTACCTGCATCAAATTTATAGCCATCAAAAAAAGATTGATTATTAAAACCGTTGTAAGAAACCACTGCATTTACAATGATAATGAGCAGTACGGTGAATCCGGAATTGATCATTGAAAGGGTTTTACAGGTACTGTCTAATTTTCACAAACGGCCTAATGGGCGTATACGGTTACGAATATATAATTTGTTTATTGAAAAGTAAAACGCTGGTGTAATTGAAAAACGGGCTACTTTATTTCATTGCCGTTGTTGAGCATTTCTTCCATATTGCGGTCATCGGCAATAATGCCTTTGGCTTCCAGCATGCGCATGTCTTTGGCATCCTGCAAAAATTTAGAAGCAAAAATAAACGAATTCAGTTTTTCACTTTTGGAGAATATAATTTCTTCATTATTACCCGTCCATTCTTTTTGCCCTTCAAACATGTAAAGGATGTTTTCTCCAATTTCCATCACACTATTCATGTCATGGGTGTTGATAACGGTAGTCATGTTGAACTCCCTGGTAATTTCATGTATCAGTTTATCTATCACCATAGATGTTTGCGGATCGAGGCCAGAATTGGGTTCATCGCAAAAAAGATATTTAGGGTTTAATACGATGGCACGTGCAATACCCACCCTCTTTTTCATACCACCACTTATCTCTGCCGGAAACCTTTTATTGGCACCTTCAAGGTTAACCCTATCCAGCACTTCATTTACTTTTTTCTTTTTTTCAGATGAATTCATTTTACTGAACATGTCCAAAGGGAACATTACATTTTGTTCCACCGTCATACTATCAAATAATGCACTGCCCTGAAACAGCATGCCTATCTGCTGACGCAACTGCTTACGGTGTTCGTCATCCATATCCGTAAAGTTGGTGCCATCATAAATAATTTCTCCGCTGTCTGCTTCAAACAAACCCACAAGGCATTTTTGTAAAACAGTTTTTCCGCTTCCGCTGGTGCCGATGATGAGGTTGCATTTACCAGATTCCATGGTATGGCTTACATCATTAAGTACTACTTTTTCACCAAAGCTTTTTTTCAGGTTTTTAAATTCAATCATACTTTACGCTTAATGCATCAATAACATTTGTGAAAGGAGGTAATCGGCAAACAACAAAACAATACAACTTACCACAACACTTTTTGTGCTGCTGCGGCCTATTTCCAAAGCCCCTCCTTTTACAAAATAACCATAATAAGCAGGAATGCTGCTGATGATAAAAGCAAAAGTGTAAGATTTGATAAGGGCGAAAAAAACATTATAGGGTAAAAATCCTTGTATCAAACCCCTGTCGAATGTATCGGCAGATAAAATGCCGGATGCAACACCAGCAAGCCTACCGCCCCATATACCAAGTACCATTGAAATTACAACCAGCAATGGTATGGTAACCAGTGATGCCACTATTTTTGGTGCAATAAGATACGCCTTTGTATTGATGCCCATTATCTCCAAAGCATCAATTTGTTCGCTCACCCTCATATTACCGAGTTCGCTTGCAATTTTGCTTCCTATTACACCAGCAAGTACAATACAAACAAGGGTGGGGGCAAATTCTAATATAACGGTATCCCTTACGATGGACGCAATTGTTTCGAGTGGTATAACAGGGCTCACCAATTGATACGCAGTTTGTACCGCACTTACAGCCCCAATAAAAACCGATATGATCGATACGATGCCAAGGGAACCAATGCCGATATCGTTACACTGGTTCATAAATTCTTTCCAGTACATCTTAGCGTTTTCAGGTTTTGAAAACATTTCCCTAAGCATTATAAGATACCTGCCGAAATGCGTGAAGAAAGTCATTATACTGTTTACTGTTTATTTAGAAAATATTACCGGTTTGCGCTATGAACGAAGGTAATTCATTTTAATACCTCTTGAACTGTTCATCAACCCAGGCATTGGATGATAGTAATAAAACTTACAAATCATGCGCCGTTTTCCTGAACCTTTTCCACCACCGGCTTTTGCTGATTTCTTCCTTAGTATTTGTTTTGCATTTCATCTGTGCATCTACAACAGCAATAAGCACCATGTTGAATATTGAGCGGACAGAACTGCCAAGCTGCAACACATGCACCGGTTTTTTTAGCCCCAGTAAAATTGGTCCAATGGTATCGGCACCACCAACTTCCTGCAATAAATTATACGCAATATTGCCTGCTGCAAGGTTAGGAAAAATAAGGATGTTTACATCGCCGGTTAGCAGTTCTGTAAATGGATAATTGTCTTTTAAAATTTCTTTATTAAATGCCAGGATGCCCTGCAGTTCACCATCACAGACAAGGGTAGGGTCCTTAATTTTTACCAGCTCCCTTGCCTTGCGTACAAGGTTGGCCTCCGGCGAATCACTGCTGCCAAAGTTGCTGTAACTCAGCATGGCAATATGTGGCTTAATATTAAACTGCTTTACTTCTTTTGCAACAAGCAAGGTAATTTCTGCCAGTTCCTCTGCTGTGGGGTTAAAATTAATAGTAGTATCTGCAAGGAACAACGGCCCACGTTTGGTAAACAAAATGTACATGCCTGCAATTTTTTTTACCCCTTCTTCGGTGCCAATAGTTTGCAGTGCCGGGCGTATGGTATCCGGGTAATTTCTTGTAAGCCCGCTGATCATGCAGTCTGCTTCGCCGGTTTCCACCATCATGCAGCCAAAGTAATTTCTGTCCCTCATCATTTTATGCGCCTCATGCCGGTTAATGCCCTTGCGCTGGCGGCGTGCATAAAACAGTTCTCCAAATTGTTTGCGTAAGTCATGAAGTTCATCTGCCTTTGGGTCTACAATGGGCATGCCTTCAATATCAATGCTGTTGTTGAGTGCAATTTTTCTTATCCTGGTTTCATCACCTAACAGTATCGGGTAGCCTACACCTTCTTCTTGTGTAAGCTGCGCCACTTTTAAAATCTTTATATTTTCTGCATCTGCAAAAATTACCCTTTTTGGGTCTTTACGTGCCTTGTTGCCAATAACCCTGCTCAACTGGTTTTCTAATCCCAGCCTTTTATTTAATTCCAGCTTGTATGCCTCCCAATCTGTAATTGCATTTTTTGCCACACCACTTTCCATGGCGGCTTTGGCAACTGCCGGTGCAACGGTAGATAACAAACGGGGGTCTAACGGTTTGGGTATAATATAAGCGGGGCCAAATGAAATGGTTTTTTCATTGTACGCCAGGGTAACAATATCGGGTACAGGTTCCTTGGTTAATTCTGCCAAAGCCTTTACAGCAGCAAGTTTCATGGCTTCGTTTATTGCTGTTGCCCTAACATCAAGCGCCCCACGGAATATGTAGGGAAAGCCAAGTACATTGTTTACCTGGTTAGGATAATCACTTCTTCCCGTTGCCATAATCACATCTTTTCTTGCGCTGACGGCAAGGTCATAAGTTATCTCAGGGTCAGGATTGGCCATTGCAAATACGATTGGGCTTTTGGCCATGCTTTTTATCATCTCGGCAGATACAACGTTGCCAACGCTTAAGCCAACAAATACATCAGCATCTTTTATGGCCATGGCCAAATCGTATTCCTTGTATTTTTCATCCACACAAAAATCCTTTTTCAGGTCTTCTACATCCGGCCTTCCTTTATACAAAATGCCCAGCTTATCCAGCACCATAAAGTTGCTGTGTTTGGCACCAAGCGAAACATACAATTTCATACAGGCCATTGCCGCAGCACCTGCCCCGTTAATAACAATCTTTACCTTTTCTATTTTTTTCTTTTGCAGTTCCAATGCGTTTAACAAAGCCGCTGATGAAATAATGGCGGTGCCATGCTGGTCATCATGCATTACCGGAATATGCAATTCTTCTTTTAATTTCTGTTCTATGTAAAAACATTCCGGCGATTTTATATCCTCCAGGTTTATGCCGCCGAAAGTGGGTTCAAGGGCTTTTACAATCTGCACAAATTTTTCAGGGTCAGTTTCATTGATCTCGATATCAAAAACATCTATGTCGGCAAAAATTTTAAACAGCACGCCTTTGCCTTCCATAACAGGCTTGCTTGCTTCAGGGCCAATATTGCCCAAACCCAGCACTGCCGTGCCATTGCTGATAACGCCAACCAGGTTTCCTTTGGCAGTATATTTATAAACATCTTCGGGATTGGCGGCAATCTCCAGGCAGGGTGCTGCTACGCCGGGGGAGTATGCTAAAGAAAGGTCACGCTGTGTTTTAGCTTCTTTGGTAGGTACCACTTCTATTTTGCCGGGCCTTCCTTTGGAGTGGTAATCCAGCGCCTCCTGCTTTTGTAATTCTTTTGACATACTATTTTTTTAAGTTCCTGTGCAGTTGATGCGGTATATAGTTTTACGGCAAACTTAAAGCGTGTGCTTAACTGCAATGCTGCTGCAACAGCTATCTTTTGCAGCAACCAATATGTATTGTAACTAAAGCGTGCAAGGTACTAAAAAGGATTTTTAGGGAAGATGAAAGCAATAAGTTCCTATTCTGCACCAGTCGCCCCAAACAGGGCCATCATGCCCATGCCAATTTCAATGGCACTTTCATCAATGTCAAACGTTGGGGTATGCCCACCAATGGTAATGCCTTTGGCAACATTACGGGTACCAAGCCTGAAAAAACAAGCTGGTATTTTGTGGGAGTAAAAAGCGAAATCTTCGGCACCCATCCGAAGCTCTGTTTCTTCCACATTGCCTTTGCCCATAAAGGCTTCTGCTTGTTTTCTTGCGGCTTTGCACAAGGCTTCATTATTTAATACAAAAGGGTAACCCACATCAATGCGGATATCAATTTCGGCACCCATACTTTGCACAATACCTGTGGCTAATTTTTTTATAAGATCATGCGCTTCAAATCTCCAGGTTTCGTTCATTGCCCTGAAAGTGCCCATCAGCCTAACTTCTGAAGGAATAACGTTGGTGGTGTTACCGCCCTGAAAAGAAGTAATCGTTAAAACAGATGGGTTAAAGGGGTCGTTGTTGCGGCTAACAATTTGTTGCATACTAACAATAAGGTTGGCTGCAATTAAAATAGTATCTGCCGTATGTTGAGGTGCTGCTGCATGGCCACCTTTTGCTTTTATTGTAATATAAATTTCATCGGCACTTGCCATTACCATACCCCCACGGAAGCTTAATTTACCGGCCTCCAAAACAGAGTGCACATGCAAGCCAAAAATACTTTGTGGCGCAGGGTTTTCAAGCACACCTTCCTTAATAAGCAAACTTGCGCCACCCGGGTTTTTTTCTTCCCCAGGTTGAAAAATTAATTTTACAGTGCCTTCCCAACTGTCTTTTAAACCGCTTAATATTTTTGCAGCACCCAACAGGCAGGCCGTATGTGCATCATGCCCGCAGGCATGCATAACACCGGGCACGGTAGATTTGTAAGCCACTTCGTTTTCTTCTATAATTGGCAAGGCGTCCATATCTGCCCTTAATGCAACAACACGTTTCCCCGGGTTTTTTCCTTTCAGCAATCCAACTACACCGGTGGTTGCTTTTACCTCAAACGGAATGTTGAGTGCTATTAATTGTTGCTGTACAAATTTGGAAGTTTCAAACTCCTGGTAACTGAGTTCGGGGTGTGCATGCAGGTAGCGCCTGATATCAATGTAGTGGGGGGCAAGTTGTTTTGCCAGTTTTTTTATCTGTTGCTGTAAAACGTCATCCAAAACCTGTTGAATTAAAATGTCTGTAAAAACTATGGCTTAATTGCTGCTGTCCTTGTCTTTATCCTTATCTGGTTTTACCTCAATTATCTCGGGCAATAAATAGATATTATTGGATACCAATTTAGATTTTAAAATTTCTTTTTTGTACCTGTCTGCGTCTTCTTTTTCTACAAAATTGCCAAACCGTAATTTGATATTTGGTGGTTGAAAACTCATGTATACTTTTTGATCAGGATAGCGCTGCAGCAACTTAGACCTTACATTCATGGCCAATGGCCTGTCGTTGGTGCTTAATACCATTAGCCGGTAACCCCTCGCCGACCTTGGGCCCATGGTGTAGGTTTCATTAAAAGATGCTTCCTTCTTTGCTAATATATCAAGGCGTGGATCTTTAAAAATAGTTACGGTGCCATCCCCTGCCGTATCCTTTGTAACCGTAACCTGCGCCTTTGCCAATACAATTGAAAGGGTAAAAAATAATACAATAAATGTTTTCTTCATGGTTGTTTTTTTTTCAAAAAGTATTCCTTTTTTCACTCCCCCGCTTCTTTAACAAGCTGCACGCTGCTGCTGCATCCCAGCCTTGAAGCACCTGCCGCAATAAGTTGTTGGGCAAAATTATAGGTTTTTATGCCACCGCTTGCCTTGATTTGGATTTTATCAGAAAGGTGTTTTCGCATCAATGCCACCGCTTCAACAGTAGCGCCTTTTTCGGCATAGCCGGTAGATGTTTTCATAAAGTCTACACCCGCCGCACCATACAGGTCGCAACACTGTATTATTTCTTCGGTAGATAAAATGCCACTTTCAATAATAACTTTTATTGTTTTTTTTCTGCTCCTGATGATGGGTAAAATGGTATTTACTTCGCTGGCCAAAAATTGCCAGTCGTTGTTTTTTATAGCACTGATGTTGATTACAACATCCAGTTCATCGGCACCGTCAACAATGGCCAGCACCGTTTCTGCAACCTTGGCCTCAATGGCACTGTACCCAAAAGGAAAACCGATAACCGTAGCTGTTTTAATGTTGCTGCCCTGCAAAAATGCAACCGCTTTTTTTACAAACAGGGGTGGCACACATACAGCTGCAAACCGGTACTGTGTTGCTTCTGCACAAATTTTTTCAACATCGGCCACCAGGGTGGTGGGTTTTAAAACAGTATGGTCAATATAAGCGGCAATATTCATTTGATGATTTAAAGGCCAAAAATAATACTTATGCAGGAGTTGTTTATCAGTTATGCCACCAAGCGCTTCTTCCAATATTCGAAATAAGAATATACATTTTTACATGACAATGATTATTATATTTATTCACCAGAAAAAAAATTTGAACAAAACTACTGTGTATGAAAAAACGCCATCTTTTATGGATTGTAATTGTATTTGGTTGTGTTACCAATAACAGCATTGCACAATCTACTTTTCCGGTAAATGATGTGGCCAACCCCAAGGAAGGTTGCTACGCATTTACCAACGCCACCATCATCATTAATACCCAAACCACTTTAACGGATGCCACGCTGATTATCCGTAGAGGCAAAATTGAATCTGCAGGCAATAAAACTACTTTGCCAAAAGATGCGGTTATTATCAATTGCAAAGGCAAATTTATTTATCCTTCGTTTATAGATATGTACTCCGACTATGGTACCGATCCTATTGTAAGGACGACTGGTGGTGGCTTTAGGGCACCATCTCAAATGTTGTCCAACACAAAGGGTGCCTTCGGGTGGAACCAGGCCATCAAATCAGAATTTAATATTTCTGAAGCTTTTATGGTAAATGAAAGCAAGGCAAAAGACTTAAGGGCCATTGGTTTTGGAACAGTACTTACCCATCAGATGGATGGCATATCAAGGGGCACGGGTGCCGTGGTTACATTGGCCAACGAAAAAGAAAACCTGGTAATGCTGAAGGAAAAAGCTTCGGCCAATTATTCATTCAGCAAGGGCAGTTCTACACAAGATTATCCCACTTCGCTGATGGGTTCTATTGCCTTGCTGCGGCAAAATTACCTGGATGCACAATGGTATAAAACAAGGCCGGCCACCGAAGGGGTAAATTTATCTTTACAGGCATTTTCAGATAACCAGGCACTGCCGCAAATTTTTGAAAGTAATGATAAATGGAACGACCTGAGGGCAGATAAAATCGGCGATGAATACGGTGTGCAGTTCATTATAAAAGCAGGCGGTAACGAGTACCAGCGCATGAATGAAATTAAAGCCACCAATGCAGCTTTTATTGTGCCGTTAAATTTTCCGATGGCCATGGATGTGGAAGACCCTGCCGATGCAAGGTTTGTGGCACTGGCAGATATGAAAAACTGGGAGATGGCACCCACCAACCCTGCCGCAATGGAAAAGGCGGGGATCAGTTTTGCGCTAACCGCCAATGGGCTTAAAGAAACCAATTTGTTTTTTGCCAATCTCCGCAAGGCAATACAGCTTGGGCTTAGCGAACAAAAAGCTTTAGAAGCCTTAACAAAAACGCCGGCTGTTTTAACGGGCATGTATGATAAAGTGGGCAGCCTGGAGCCAGGTAAAATTGCAAACTTCCTCATTGTTTCTGCACCACTGTTTTCTGACAAAGCAGTAGTGTACCAAAACTGGGTGCAAGGAAATAAATACACGGTTAAAGAAGATGGGTGGAAGGATATACGGGGCACTTATATTTTAACCATCAATAACGCTGCACACACGCTTTTGGTAAAAGGCGATGCTGCCAAACCGGTTGCAGAAATTACCGGAACAGACACCACAAAAGTTGACCTAAGTTTTAACGGAAAGCTGGTTGTAATGGGCATTAATTATAAAAAAGATTCTGTCAATTCCTTAAGGTTAAGCGGTGTTGCAGGCGACTCTGTATGGAGCGGTACCGGTGTTGCGGTTACCGGCAAAGTACTAAGCTGGACAGCCGTAAAAACTGCAGGGCAGGTGACAACTGCAGATACTTCAAAAAAGAAAAAGAACGATATCGTTGCAACGTCGCAGGGCATAGTTACCTATCCGTTTAATGGGTATGGTTTTACAGAAATGCCAAAACAGGAAACTATCTTAATTAAAAATGCAACCGTTTGGACGAATGAAAAAGAAGGCGAACTGGCCAACACAGATGTGCTGGTTAAGAATGGCAAGATAGCAGCCATTGGCAAAAATTTAGCAGGCACCGGCGCAAGGGTGATTGACGGCACGGGCAAGCACTTGTCGCCGGGCATTATTGATGAACACTCCCATATTGCAGGTACCGGTGGCATAAATGAATGTTCGCAATCGGTAACATCCGAAGTACGCATTGCCGATGTGCTGGACCCTGAAGACATTAATATTTACCGGCAGCTAAGCGGTGGCGTTACCAGCAGCCATATTTTGCATGGCAGTTGTAATACCATTGGCGGACAAACGCAGTTAATAAAACTCCGCTGGGGTGCCGGTGCAGAGCAGTTGAAGTTTGCCAACTGGGACCCGTTTATAAAGTTTGCCCTTGGCGAAAATGTTAAACGTTCTTCCAGCCAGAACAACAACCGTTTTCCGGATACCAGGATGGGTGTGGAAGAGTTGCTGACAGACGCATTTACCCGGGCAAGGGATTATGAAAAAATGGGGCCCGGAAAAAGAAAAGACCTTGAGCTGGAAGCCCTGGTGGAGATATTAAATAAAAAACGTTTTATAACCTGCCACTCTTATGTGCAAAGTGAAATTACTGCACTGATAAGGGTTGCAGATAAATTTAACTTTAGGGTAAACACCTTTACCCACATTTTAGAAGGCTACAAGGTTGCCGATAAAATGAAGGCCCATGGTTCCAACGCATCTACATTCAGTGACTGGTGGAGCTATAAAAACGAAGTGATAGACGCCATACCACAAAACGCTTACCTGATGCAGCAAAACGGGCTTACTGTCGCCATCAATAGTGATGATGCCGAAATGGCCAGGCGCCTTAACCAGGAAGCTGCAAAAAGTGTAAAATATACCAGCATGGACGAAGAAGATGCATTGAAGATGGTAACGATAAACCCTGCTACCATGCTGCATGTTGCAGACAGAACAGGAAGCATTAAAGTAGGCAAGGATGCCGACCTTGTTTTATGGAGTGATAACCCTTTGAGCATTTATGCCAGGGCAGAAAAAACTATTGTGGATGGCATTATATATTTTGATCATGATAAAGATGTTTTGCTTAGGGAAGAAATTGTAAAGGAAAAGGCAAGGCTTATACAAAAGATGACCGGGGCAAAAAAAGGTGGCGAGAAAACAATACCTGCAACACCGTCTTTCAGGGAGCAAAACTTTTGCGAAGAGGACCATCAGAATGATAAATTCTTCTGGGGAAAGATGACAGAAGTAAACCAATCTGCAGGCTACTAAACAATACAAATACCACCCGGCTGTTTGGTTATCCCCATCAGCAGGAAAAAAATAAAAACCAGTATGAGAAAAATATTTTTAGCCGTTTTGACAGCGTTTTCGCAAATAGCAGTTGCACAGGAAAACATGCACCCATCACCGCCGCAAACGGGCACCGTGGCACTTACCAACGGCATTATACATGTGGGCAACGGCCAGGTAATTGAAAATGGGATGATCATTTTCAGCAATGGAAAAATTACCGGCGTACGCCCTGCCGCAGCCATTGCAGATGTAAAAGTAATTGACCTTAAAGGCAGCCACGTTTACCCCGGTGTAATTGCCGCAAGCACCAACCTCGGCCTTATTGAAGTTGCGGCGGTACGGGCTTCTGCAGATTATAACGAACTGGGTGATATGAACCCTGGCATACGTTCGCTGGTGGCCTACAATACCGATAGCAAAGTAATCAATACGCTCCGCAGCAATGGGGTGTTGCTGGCGCATGTGGTGCCACAGGGCGGTACAATCAGCGGCAGCTCTTCTGTAGTGCAGCTTGATGCCTGGAACTGGGAAGATGCTGCGTATAAAACTGATATTGGCATACATGTAAATATGCCGCCGTTAATTGCAGTGCCGCAACAGTTTCGCCGCCCCGGTGGCGAAGACCGCATTAAGCAAGGCCTCGAAAAAATTGAAGGCCTGCGTAGTTTTTTCAGGGAGGCCAAAGCATATAATAATGAACCCACCCATAGTGCAATCAACATAAAATTTGAAGCCGTAAAAGGTTTGTACGATCAATCCAAAACTTTATTTGTGCATTGCGGCCTTGTTAAGGAAATGATGATGGCCATCGACATTGCAAAGGAATTTAATTTTAAACTGGTGCTTGTAGGTGCAGAGGACAGTTGGCAGATTGCCGGTTTATTAAAGCAAAATAATGTTGCAGTCATTTTATCGCAGCCACACAGTTTACCGGATGCAGACGATGATGATGTGGACCAGCCTTATAAAACCGGTGCAGCATTACAAAAGGCAGGTGTGTTATTTACTATTTGCCAGGATGGTGGCGATGGTTTTTGGCGGCAGCGCAACCTTCCGTTTGAAGCTGGTACCATGGCTGCTTACGGGCTTACGAAAGAAGAAGCGCTTACAGCAATTACTTTAAGTGCAGCAAAAATTTTAGGCATTGATAGCAATACGGGTTCCCTTGAAAAAGGAAAGGATGCCAACATTGTAATCAGTGAAGGTGATTTGCTGGATATGAAAAGCAGCAAGGTTACACAAGTATTTATACAGGGCCGTGAAATTAACCTCGATAATAAGCAGAAGCAATTATTTGAAAGATATAAGTACAAGTATTCCATTAAATGATGTGCAAAAAAGAGCGGAAACCCAGGCCAGGGTTTCCGCTCTTTTTGTAGAATACCGGCCGCTTTTTACTGATACGTGTAAACAGGTTATTTAACCCATGAGTTATAATCGCTGATTACCCTTTTATAAATATCCCCTATTTTTTGATAGTCATTTTCGGTAAGTTTTTTTGTTTCTTTAATGGTGCGGATAATGGGCTTAATTGCCAACACTTCGTCTGTTAAAAACTTATAAAAATTATTAAAAGAAATTATTTTATTTTCCTTCTGAAGGTTTACTGGATTTATCCCCTTATTTTTTTCGATGCTTGCAAGCAGTGCAGTATAACCAGCATCAATGGCAGAAAGCTCCACATCCGTATATGTTTCTTTATCTGCAATTTTGTTCACCAGGCTTTTTACTTTTCCAAGATCGCCTTTAGTAGCAATGTAAGCATCTTTAATAGGGCTGTCTTTTAATGCAATATCTTCTGCTGCATCTGCTACTTTGTCTATTCTATCACTTAATGAAATCCGTAAGCTTACCAATTGTGGATATAAAATAAATTGCTTATCTATCAGTGTTTTGCCTTTTGCATATTTATCATCTTTAAAGTCTTCTGCTTTTATGTAAGCACCCAACGTAGAATCATTATTGGCAAACTCATCAAAAATTTTATGATAAGCAGCCATGCTATCTGCAAAAAACTTTTTATCATTATTTTCAAACGCATCGGTTGGTGTGGCAAATGCTTTGGCAGCCTCTTTTTTTGCTGTCCATAAAAACTGTATATCAGCGGTACGGAAAGGATAAACATTTTTTCCATTTATTTTATCTTCCAGTTGGCCATAATATTTTACAGCATTTTCAGCAGCCTCATTGTACTTTTTCACTACTTCTAAAATAGCATTGGTATAATCAATAATTTTATTGGCATCAGCAACATTTGAACCACCGCTTTCCATTTTTTTTGCGCCATTCATTTTACAACCGGTGCACAACGCTACAACAGCAAGTACCAGGTAAATAATAATTTTTTTCATTTTTGTTGAGTTTGAGTTTAAGTGCTAAAAGAAATAGAAAGCCTACCTACAGATTTTATAAAAGTATCCTAGTTAAAGCTAAAGTAAAAGAAAATTTTATACCATTTACTTTTTTGTTCATCACCATGTTCCATCAAATCCATCAAAATGTTATCACCAGCAACAACCCCCATCCCATAAGGGTTTTGTTTTTTTTATTAAGATGGTGGTGTTTGTTTTTGTATCCATTCTTTTTTTAACAATGAATAAAGGTGCAGGTCTGTAAAGTGATCGTACACCCACTCGCCGTTGCGTATGATGCCCTCATGTGTAAAGCCAAGGCGTGTGGGGATACTGCGGCTTTTATCATTTTCCAGGGCACATTTAATTTCAATGCGGTTTAGGTTTAGGGTATGGAAAAAGTAATTAATAAGCGCCTTGCAGGATGCGGACACAAAACCTTTTCCTTCAAAATTTTCTCCGATCCAGTAGCCTATTTCGCCGGTTTTATTTTGATGGTCAATTTTGTAGATCCCAATCCTGCCCATCATTTCTATACCATTAAATATAACAAAGGCAAACTCGTCTCCAGCCTTGTTTCTTTGCATGGAGCCTGCAATAAAATTTACCATAAAATCTGGTGCCTGCATCTTTGCCACCCATGGCAACCATGGGTTTAAATGTTGGCGGTTGGCTGCAGCAAGTTCATATAATTGCAGGCTGTGCCCGGGTTGCAGCAGTTCAAGATGTGCTTTAGTTTCTGTTTGTATAACCATCTTGTTAAGATAATGATTTGCTATTTTAAAACAAGCAGTGGTATTGCAGATGGAAAAATTTTCTGTTTATGACAGTATATCTGGCAATGTTTGCAGTAATACTTTTCAGCGTGTTTATACAACATCTTTTTAAAATTAAAATGGCCGCATGAACGTTGGCTTACGTATGTTAAACCATCGTTATTGGCAAAGGTGTGGCGTACTTTATGATAATAATTTTAGTCTTAGTTACAAAACACCACCACCGCCTAAAAAATTACAAGATGAAAAATAGTATTTATAAGGCTGCTACTGCACTGGCTGTCATTATTATCCTGGCAGGTTGCGCTGGTACAACTTATGTAGCAACAGGCCCGGCACCTGACCCTGGCCCTGTAACCTATCAGTCTTTTTATGATAACCTTTCACCTTATGGTACCTGGATAGATTATCCGGGTTATGGCCATGTATGGAACCCCCGTGCAGAAGCAGGCTTTAGGCCTTATGCAACTAATGGCCAATGGCGGTACTCTGGAGAAGGATGGGTATGGCAATCCAATTATAACTGGGGATGGGCACCTTTTCATTATGGCCGCTGGCTGTATGATGACAACTATGGATGGCTTTGGGTACCGGGTTACGATTGGTCGCCGGCTTGGGTTACCTGGGGCAGTGTAAACAATTATTATGCATGGGCGCCACTAATGCCAGAAGTAAATGTGGGCGTGCGGTACAGCGATTGGAGGCCACATTCGGCTTACTGGAATATGGTACCAAGGGAGCATTTGGGCGACAGGAATGTATCCAATGTTATTGTGCGCAATGTAAATATCAGTAACACTAATGTTACCAATAATAATACCATTAATATTTACAACAAAAGCACCAATGTTACCAATAACAACATCACCAAAAACATTACAATCATCAACAATTACAACACCAGCCGTACCAATAATTATTATGCAAAAGGACCGGATGTTAAGGAGGTGGAAAAGTATACCCGGCAACCTATACAACCGGTTTCTTTTAAAGAGGTGCACCAAATTGCAAAGCCCAATACAAATGGCAATGTAATGGAAGTGTACAGGCCGGTAGTGCAAAACCCACATCAGCAAAATGGGCCGACAGCCGCCACTGCACCCACTAACAATATAAGCAGGCCAATAAGCAATGATGGTAGTAACAGCAACGCAACCCCCAACAGTTTTAATACGCCAAATAACACACATCCTTACAATGCGCCTGCTAACAACAGCATGCAGCCAATCATACATGAAAATACACCAGCCCGTGGGGAGGTGCAAGTGAACGGCCCTGCAACACCGATACATGAAAACCATGCACCGGCAAATGCATTAAAACCTAACAATAATGCTAACCCCGGCACCTATACGCCGCCGGCCGAAAGTGTGCAACATGGCGCACCACCCGCTCTGCCGCAGCCACAGGCTAACAGCAACCAGCACCCGCAGGTATTTCAAAATGCACAGCCCCGTATTTTTAGGAAAGCAGATGCCGGGCAGATACGCCCCATACGGGAAGAAAGCCAGCAGCCGACCATGCAGCAACCAAGGCAACAGCAAAGGCAACAACAGAGAAATATACAGCAATTGCCGATGCAGCGTTCACCAGCAAATTTTAGCAGGGGCGGTAATGGTAATGGAAACCGAAGGCAGGAGCGAAACTAAGGGAGCGTATTAGTTGGGAAAGAAACCTTATGATTATTTGTTTTTGGCTGTTATCGGCGACACGACAGGGGACCCGGGTAAGGTGAGTTTTTATTTTGTAGGTTATATACCAACAACGGCAAAAGAAATTGGTTACTTAACAAGGCACAAGGATTGCTAACGCACATTATCTGCCCGACACCTTTGCGCCAAAATGGTGTTTGCTCTCCAATCATTTTCACCTGTTAGTTAAGATAAAAACTAACTGTGGCCATCACGGCTTACATTAACAGCAACCCAATTGTGTTGAGGTACAACACCGCCTTTCAGAATATTATTATAATTATGAAGTGGCAATGAAAGATTAAATTACGTCATTTAGCACAGCATAATTAAAGCTCCCTAATGGTATAATGTACAAGTGTGCGACGCCAATACAGCACCACAAAGTTTCTTGGCCTGGACAAAAATTTGCTGCAATAAAAAAGGCTAACCGTTACAGTTAGCCTTGCAAATTATTTCGTTATCATCTATGCATCTTTACCGTGGCAGTTTTTAAACTTTTTACCGCTGCCGCAGGGGCAGGCATCGTTGCGGCCTATCTTCGGTTCTACACGTATGGGCTCTTGCTTTATGGCTGGCGATGGATCGTTATAATCATTTTCGTTGCTGATGTACTCAGGGCCGCCCGGGCCGGTTGCCGCACCTGCAAACTCTTCTTTGCGCTGGCGCATTTTGCTCATGTCAGTCTTTTGCTCACGGCCTTCTTTGATGTTGGCCGGGTTGGTCTGCTCTGTAGGGATGGCGCAATGGCAAAGGAAACTTACAATGTCTTTGTTCACCGCATCGTCCATTTGCTTAAAGGCACTAAAGGCTTCAATTTTATAAATCACTAAAGGGTCTTTTTGTTCGTAGCCCGCTGTTTGCACACTGTGGCGCAAATCGTCCATGGCACGAAGGTGTTCCTTCCAGGCATCGTCAATAAGCGCAAGGGTTATGCTGCGTTCCAGTGCATTGGGCAGCTCTGTGCCTTTGGTAGCAATGGTTTTATCGAGGTTGGCAAGCGCCTGAATTTGTTTGCGGCCATCTGTAAATGGTACGGCAACATTTTCAATATGGCTGCCCTGCTCTTTGCGGATATTTAAAATGATGGGCAATGTTTGCGCTGCCACAGCAACTACTTTACGGTTGTAGTTGGCCTTGGCCTCATCATATAATTTTTCTGAAACCTGTGCCACATTGCCTTTCTCTAATTCTTCCTGCGTAATGGTGGTATCAATGCCAAAGTTTACAATTACGGCAAGTTTAAAACCATCAAAATCTGCGCTCTCCCGGAATGAATTAATGAGGCCTTCTGCAACGGAATAAAATGCATTGTCAAGGTCTAGCGCAAGCCTTTCGCCAAACAAGGCATGGTTGCGTTTGCTGTATACCACGTTACGCTGCTTGTTCATTACGTCATCATATTCCAGCAGGCGTTTGCGTATGCCGAAGTTGTTTTCTTCTACCTTTTTTTGTGCCCGTTCAATGGATTTGGAGATCATGCTGTGCTGTATCACTTCACCTTCTTTATACCCCATCCTGTCCATCAGGCTTGCAATACGCTCACTGCCAAACATACGCATCAGGTCATCTTCCAAACTGGCAAAAAATTGTGTGCTGCCGGGGTCCCCCTGTCGGCCTGCACGCCCACGCAACTGCCTGTCTACACGGCGGCTCTCATGGCGCTCGGTGCCTACAATGGCCAACCCGCCTGCATCTTTAACACCCGGTCCTAATTTAATATCGGTACCACGGCCAGCCATGTTGGTGGCAATGGTAACAGCACCTGCAAGGCCTGCCTCTGCAACTACCTGGGCCTCTTTAGCATGCTGCTTGGCATTTAAAACATTGTGCGGTATATTTTTTTGCTTCAGCATCCTGCTGAGCAATTCACTGATTTCAACAGAAGTGGTACCTACAAGAGACGGCCTGCCTGCTTTGCGCAAACGTTCTATTTCATCAATAACTGCTTTATATTTTTCACGCTTTGTTTTGTATACCAAATCCTGTTCATCTTTACGGATGGCGGTAAGGTTGGTTGGGATGGTTACGACATCTAATTTATAAATGTCCCACAACTCTGCAGCTTCCGTTTCTGCAGTACCCGTCATACCACAAAGCTTGTGGTACATACGAAAATAATTTTGCAGCGTAACGGTGGCATAAGTTTGTGTGCTGGCCTCAATCTTTACATTTTCTTTTGCTTCAATGGCCTGGTGCAGGCCATCGCTGTAACGGCGGCCATCAAGGATACGGCCTGTTTGCTCATCTACAATTTTAACTGCTTCGTCCATTACTACATACTCCGTGTCTTTATCAAACAAGGTATAGGCTTTTAACAATTGTTGTACAGTGTGTATGCGGTCTGCCTTTTGGGAGTATTCGTTAAGCAAGCCTTCTTTCAGGTGCAATTTTTCTTCTGCACTTAAAGTGCTTTTTTCTATGTCGCTTAATTTAACAGCAATGTCGGGTAAGATAAAAAACTCCTGGTCTTCGCCGGACCTGGTAATAAGGTTAATGCCCTTATCAGTTAAATCTACCTGGTTGTTTTTTTCATCAATCTGAAAGTACAGTTCTTCATCCACCTTATGCATTTCCTTTTGCTGATCTGCCAGGTAATAGTTTTCGCTTTTCTGCATTTTAACCCTCATGCCCGGCTCACTTAAAAACTTAATTAATGCACCGTTTTTAGGCAAGCCACGGTGTGCCCTGTATAAAGAAAGGCCGCCATCTTTTGGATCATCATTACCCTCTGCAATTTTCTTTTTTGCATCAATCAAAAACTGGTTGACTGCTTTCTTCTGTGCATCCACCAGTTTTTCGATCCTTGGTTTTAAATCAAAAAATTGCTGGGTATTATCACTATGGCCAACGGGGCCGCTGATAATTAACGGCGTACGGGCATCGTCAATCAACACACTGTCCACCTCATCCACCATAGCGAAGTGGTGCTTGCGTTGTACCATTTCATCGGGGCTGTGCACCATATTGTCCCTCAGGTAATCGAAGCCAAATTCGTTATTGGTGCCGTAGGTAATGTCCGCATTGTAGGCCGCCCTTCTTGCATCGCCATTGGGTTCATGCTTATCTATACAATCCACGGTAAGGCCAAGCCATTCAAAAATAGGCCCGTTCCACTCACTGTCCCTTCTTGCCAGGTAATCGTTTACGGTTACAATGTGTACGCCTTCGCCGCTTAACGCATTTAGGTACGCAGGTAATGTACTTACCAGCGTTTTACCTTCACCGGTAGCCATCTCTGCAATTTTACCGCTGTGCAAAACCATACCACCAATCAACTGCACATCGTAGTGTACCATGTTCCAGGTAACTTCTCCACCTGCTGCAGTCCAGGTATTTTTATACACTGATTTATCGCCATCAATGTGAATATGTTTTTTGGTAACGGCCAGTTTTTTATCCAGTTCAGTAACCGTACTTTCAAGGGAGGTATTGTCTTTAAAACGACGGGCAGTTTCTTTAACCACCGCAAATGCTTCTGGCAAAATTTCTAGCAGCACTTCTTCTATCTTTTTGTCCCTGTCTTTTTTAAGGGCATCAATTTCCTGGTAAATAATATCTTTCTGGTTGATCTCAGTAACCAGTAAATTTTCTGCTGTTATTTTTTGGGAACTAATCTGCTCGTCTATAACCGCAAGGTGCTGCTTTATACGGTCCTTAAATTCCTGCGTTTTGTTGCGCAAGGTATCATTGCTCAAATTTTTATATTCAGCAAAAAAGCCGTTGATTACTTCCACCTGCGGTGAGATTTTTTTTACATCCTTTTCGCTTTTATTGCCGCCAAATATTTTGGATAAAAAACCTATCATAAAATTCCTTGTTATTGGGTATTAATAATTTAAAAATCCGGGTATTTTGCAATGTCAAATATGGTGCTTAAAAAAAACCGTAGCCAAATTGACAGGAGGGCGAAGGTACAAATTAGTTGAGAGTTTAGACATGCTGCAAAAAACGAAAGTGTTATAAAAATGGTTAATAATCATGTCGCCCCATCATATTGCGCCAACCACTTTAACCTTCAGCGTAATGCATCATTTAAAAAAACGGCGTTTTACTTAACCAACGGTCTGGAATATTGTTAGCAGGCTAAAATGTTTTATGGTAAAAATTTTATTGATATTGCTTTTGACCAGTGCAGGTTGCCAGGCGCAAAACCCTTTGTATAAAAGCTTTGAAATGGAGCGGATTAATTACGATAAAAAGGCCATGATGATATTGGGTGGATGGTCGGTTGTAAACATTGGTATTAGTGCATTTGCCGCAAACACCCATAACCGTCAGGCGCACTATTTTCACAATATGAACATGATGTGGAATGGCGTTAACCTGTTATTTGCCACAGCAGGGTATATTGGTGCCAATAACGTAAACGCTGATAATATTACTTTGGCAGAAGTAATGGGCCATCAAAATAAAACAGAAAAATTGTTTCTTTTTAATACCGGTCTTGATGTGGCCTATGTTGTAGCCGGGTTTTATTTAAAAGAAAGGGCGAAGCAAAACAGCAATCCATCTAAATTAACCGGTTATGGTAATGCGGTAGCAGCACAAGGTGCTTTTTTATTTTTGTTTGACGCTATACTTTACAGCATCCATAATAAACACGGTAAAAAGATAGGTAAATTTTTAAGTAACGGGCAGGTGTCTGCCGGGCCGGGCAGCATCGGGTTGCGCTATCATTTTTAAAAGGCAAAAACTTCCTGACTGGCTTGCAGCATATCCGTATCAAGCCCAAGAAATTTTATAATTACAAAACTTAAAGTGTTGGCGATTACCGACATTGCCAAACCCCTTTGCCAGCCACATTTTGTGAGCAGCCAAATGCCAATACCTTCGCCAATTACCACCAGCAGTTCTATCCAATAAAAATTAACCTCTGTAGATATTTTTAAAATGTGGATTACCGGCCAAGAGACCATGTTTACCAAAAGGCCATACATGAGTGCCGACGGCCTTTTCTTTTTTGCAAAAAAAAGTGCAATTATCGGCAGCTCAATAAGTAAAGTAAGTAACAGGTTAAAAGCTAAGGCCATCGTTAAATTATTTTGCTAAAAAGTATTTCCGTTTAAACAATGCTTAATGCCACGCTGCAATACAACAGCATTTACAGTTACTCATTTTTAGGAATTACAGATTGCAATTATAACCACTTTATTTTTTAAAATATGTATGCAGCGTAAATAGCTAAAACGAAAAGGCGTTTTTTAATAATTGTCAATCATCTTTAAAATGACCTGCGCCGAACAGCGGCAACACCAGTTTTTAGTATTTTCACCCTTTCCATTTAATTTTTTTTTGCCCTACCTTTGCCATCCTAAAACAAAAAGTTAATCAATTACTTTATATGTCAGGAGCTTTAAAAGAAGTACGTAACCGCATCAAAAGTGTTCAAAGCACCCAACAAATTACCAAGGCAATGAAAATGGTAAGTGCTGCCAAGTTGCGGAGGGCCCAGGACGCCATTACCCAAATGCGGCCATATGCCCAAAAATTGCAGGAAATGCTGAGCAATATTGTTAGCAGCAGCGATGGTGATGTAAACATGGCACTGGCAACAGAGCGGCCGGTTGAAAAAGTAATGGTGATTGTGGTAACCAGCGACCGTGGCCTTTGTGGCGGTTATAACAGCAACCTTATTAAACTAACCCGCCAGGTAATTTTTGAAAAATACAAGACGCAGTATGATGCTGGCAACGTTACCGTTTTACCAATCGGCAAAAAAGGGTACGAGCATTTTACAAAAAACAATTTTAAAGTAAAGGATAGTTACTGGGATATTTTTACAGGTTTAAGTTTTGATAAGGTGCAAACCGCTGCACAATTTGCTATGGTGGCCTTCGCCAATAAAGAGGTTGATGCCGTTGACCTGGTGTACAGCGAATTTAAAAATGCTGGCACACAAGCTTTTATAGCCGAGCAGTTTTTACCGGTAAAAAAAGTAGAGAAGAAAGCAGGCGATACCAATGCAGATTTTATTTTTGAGCCAGGCAAAGAAGTGCTGATAAGTGAACTGATGCCTAAAATTTTAAACACACAATTGTACAAGGCGGTGCTGGATGGCAATGCCAGTGAGCATGGTGCCCGTATGACGGCCATGGACAAAGCCAGTGATAATGCCAACGAATTATTGAAGTCATTAAAAATCAGTTACAACAGGGCAAGGCAGGCAGCCATCACAACCGAGTTAACAGAAATTGTAAGTGGCGCAGCAGCGTTAAATGGATAAAGCCCCCGTTCCCAAAAGGGAAATGGAGCAGAAAAGCATCTTAAATTTATAATATTAGTATACCCCTTTAGGGTATAGGGGCATGGAACTTTCACAAATAATACCACACATTGAGGCACTTGTTTTTGCCAGCGATAAGCCGCTCATTAATACCGAGCTGGTGGAGCTGTTGAACAATGCCCTTGGGTTTATTGAAGACAGGGCAACTATCGAACAGGTGGATGCAGCTATCGAAGGCATTTGTGAAAAATACAGTGCTGAATTTTATGCCTTTGAATTAAAGCAGAGTGGTGGTGGATGGCAATTTTTAACCAAGAAGGAATACCACAAAACGGTTGCACAACTAAATGGCGATAAATTTTTAAAACGCCTGTCAACCGCAGCTTTGGAAACCCTCGCCATTATAGCATATAAGCAGCCCATTGCCAAGAGTGAAATGGAAATGATAAGGGGCGTTAATTGCGATTATGCTGTACAAAAATTGTTGGAGAAAGACCTGGTGGTGATCACCGGAAGAAATGAAGATGCAGTGGGCAAGCCATTGATTTATGGCACCTCTAAATCGTTCATGGATTATTTTGGTATTAACAGCACTGCAGACCTCCCTAAAATAAGTGAAGTGCTGATGGAAGAACTGGTGCAGGCCACCCTTGTAAACAATTTGCCCCATCCGGCAGAGGAAGAAGAAATACCGGTAGCAAGTAATGATGCTGTTTTTGTTGAAGAAGAGGTAATACCGGTGATAGATAAGGACAAGGTTGCAAACATGCAGCATGATGCGGAAGAGGTGGCAGATGAAATGAAGGATAACGATAAACAGGAAGAAAGCCATTTATCCGTAAACGAAAGCGGTGAGCTTAAAGAAGAAGACAAACAGGGCGGCGAAGACGAACAACCCGGATCATAAACTTTTCAAACACATTTAAAAAGGTATGACGAAGATTGTTTCTCATACCTTTTTTTATAAACAGGCATCCTGCATAAAGAAAAGAACACAGTAATTTTTTAAAAGAAAAACGACAACCCGTAATGGCAAAAAATTTAACCCACAATCAGCTTATTGAAATTGCCAATGAATTTGGCACCCCTGTTTACATCTATCATGCAGAACGTATTGCTGAGCAATATAAAAAATTGCAAAAGGGTTTTGCCGGTTGCAATGCCCGGTTTTTTTATGCCTGTAAATCGCTTACCAATATCAACATTTTAAAGTACGTGCAATCAATTGGGGCATCGCTGGATTGTGTCAGCATCAACGAAGTTAGAATAGGACTGATGGCTGGCTTTAACCCTAAAGACATTTTGTATACCCCCAACTGTGTGGATTTTGAAGAGATAGTTGGTGTTAAAGAGATGGGCGTAAATATCAATATCGATAACATTTCTATATTGGAGCAATTTGGCAATACCTTCGGAAACTCTTACCCGGTCTGCATCCGCTTAAACCCACATATTATGGCGGGTGGTAATTTTAAAATTTCAACGGGGCATATTGATAGTAAATTTGGCATCTCCATACACCAGATGCGGCATATAGAACGCATTGTAAAAACCACCCAATTAAATGTTACCGGCATACACATGCACACTGGAAGCGAAATAAAAGACATTAATGTTTTTCTGGAAGGTTTGGCCGTGATGCTGGAGTTAACCTCCCATTTTCCCAATCTGGAATTTATAGATTTGGGAAGCGGCTTTAAAGTGCCGTACCAACCCGGCGACACGGAAACAGATGTAGCTACATTGGGCGAAAAGGTAACAGCGGCCTTTACAGAATTTGAAAAAGAAACCGGAAAAAAATTACAGGTTTGGTTTGAGCCTGGCAAATATCTTGTTAGCCAATGTGGCTATTTTGTGGTAAAGGCCAACGTAATTAAGCAAACGCCTGCGGCAGTTTTTGTTGGGGTTAACAGCGGTTTTAACCATCTTATACGCCCCATGATGTATGATGCTTACCACCACATTGAAAACATCAGCAATTCAAAAGGTGCAGAAAGGATTTATACCGTGGTGGGCAATATTTGCGAAACTGATACTTTTGCCTGGGATAGAAAACTGAATGAAGTAAGGGAAGGCGATCTGATGGTATTTCACAATGCGGGTGCATATGGTTTTGAAATGAGCAGTAATTTTAATTCCCGCTTAAAGCCTGCAGAAGTGATGGTAATAGAGGGCAAAGCAAAGCTTATCCGCAGAAAAGATGAGTTTGAAGACCTGCTTAAAAATCAGGTGATGTAGCATCTTCAAAACATAAAGTATAACAACAAATGCAGGTAAATAATTGCCTGCATTTGTTTTATTGTAAAGGCTTTAAATGGGTAAGCCTAATCTTTGCACCATGCAAAAGAATATGGCCAAATAGTTGTAATCCGCTTTTAAAAGTTGTAACTTTTATATCTAAAATTGCCAATATGAAACAACAACATGTAATCTCCCGCCTTGCTATTTACCTGCTTTCAATTGTGATGATTGTTTTTGGGATACTTCATTTTGCCCATCCCCGTGACCTTGTAAATTATGTGCCCCAATTTTTGCCCGGTGGCATTATTTGGGTATACTTTGTTGGTGCTGCATTTTTGCTGGTAGCTATTGCTTTTTTTACCAACACCATGGTTAAGGCCGCAGGATATTTACTGGCAGGGTTGCTTATCATTTTTGTCCTTACCATACATCTTCCCAACTACATGAATGCAGGGGATAAAGAGATGCGGCAGGTTGCCCTTATCAGCATCCTGAAAGACACTGCCATCGCCTGTTTTGCCCTCTACATCGGGGCTGGTGCACACCATCAAAAACTGCACATGGACCAAAGCGATTAATCATCAGGTTTCGAATGTTGCTTAAACGAAAGTTGTTTCTTCCGGAGGGATATTTATGTGCTGTCTGTAATTTATTCACAGCACTAATCCGGCAATATTAAAAATGCAGCCCTTTCAAAAACGGGGTAAAATAAAAAGTACTTTTGGTAACCGCTAACCCCTTTAATTGGTTATTGAAATGATTAAAAACATCACTTCTTTTTTAAAAAATAAGCCAGCCGTTGCCGTTGGCCTTTTATTCGCTACGTCCAGCCTTTTATTTGGTACCTGGGTAGCCGCTATACCAGGCATTAAACAGCGGCTTGGTTTTGATGATGGCAGCCTCGGGCTATCTTTATTGCTATCCCCCCTTGGGGCAATTACCGGCATGTTGTTGTCAACAAGGGTGTTTAGTAAAGTACCGGTAGGCAAGTGGATGTTAAATGGCTACAGGGTATTGTGCCTGCTGATGATACTGCAGATAAACTCTGTAAACAGGGTGATGTTTTGGGGTTGCCTTTATCTTTTTGGCCTATGTAGTTTTTTAAATGGTGTATCGGCCAACGCCACAGTAAATATTCTGGAGAAAAAAAACGACCGGTTGTTTATGAGTACCTGCCATGGTATGTACAGCCTGGGAGGTGCTACCAGTGCAGGTTTGGCAGCATTGTTATTTTCATTGCATATTGTTTCGGGCTGGCAGATTATTATTATTGCTGTCATTATGATAATAATCATCACAGCCAACCAAAAGCAATTATTGTCCAACACGGATATCATCCACAGCAGGTCCGGCATCAAATTACCTTCTGCAACTATACTGGGCATTTCATTTATTTGTATGGTAAGTTTTATGTCAGAAGGATGCGTGGCGGATTGGAGTGCCATCTACCTTAAAGAAACTTTACATGCACCTAAGGAGATGGTAAGCCTTGGCTATGCAGGGTTTTCAATTGCGATGACATTTGGCAGGCTAAATGGCGACACCCTGATTGCCCGGATAGGAAGCAAGAAAATAGTTATTGCAGGTTGCCTGCTATCGGCGTTAGGTTTTTCCATTGTGGTGTTTGCGCCGGTAGTTGCAGTTGCCATAGGTGGATACATTTTAATTGGATGTGGTTGCTCCTGTATTGTGCCGGTATTGTTTAGTGCATCGGCCAACATCCCCGGCGTAAGCACTGTTGAAGGGTTTGCAATGGTTACAACAGGTGGGCTTATTGGCTTTTTAACCGGGCCATCACTTATTGGTTTTATCTCCCAAAAAACAAACCTTTCACAGGCATTGTCATTGCTGATTATAATGGCATTAACCTCAGCCTTTGCAGCATGGCGCAATAAATTCTTAGTAACTAAAAAAGTTGGGCCAACCTCATTAGTGTATGATGAACAAATTTACTAGACATGCATAAATTGCCAGGTTTTCAACCCTAGAACCAAGGAGTAATATTTATTTAACAATATTTATTTTTTTAGCACCTTGCGCAATTCAAAATTTAATCTAACATTTACAATATAAACCTTACAGTAAAACCGTTCTGGTTTCGCTGCACAAAAAA
The DNA here is from genome assembly GCA_965249755.1 of Ferruginibacter sp. GTDB lineage: Bacteria > Bacteroidota > Bacteroidia > Chitinophagales > Chitinophagaceae > Ferruginibacter. The sequence goes on along the minus strand of CBDFMT010000004.1, from coordinate 2,250,653 downwards.
ATACAAACACATTATGGACCCCGTTGCCGTTAACCGTTCTGAAAAATTCAGTGCGGCTTTTTTGCGTATGCCTGCATACTGCCTGTTGCTGCTTACCTTTTTTTCATGTAATAAAAAAAATCAGTGGATTGAAGCTGACCCAGCGTTCAGCCAGTATATCGATGCATACACCACCGGCATCGTAAGCAAAGCGGCAACCATCCGCATACAACTTGCAGGCACCGCCAATACTACCCATACTTTGGGAGAAGAAGTGAAGGAAAACCTCTTTGATATTTCTCCGGCCATAAAAGGAAAAGCCATTTGGGCAGATGCGACAACCATTGAATTTAAACCGGAACAAATGCTGCAGCCAAACCAGCTTTACCAGGTGGATTTTAAATTAGGCAAGGTTACAAGGGTACCTGATAAGTACAGCAATTTTCGCTTCAGCATGCAAACAGTAAAGCCTTCGTTTAAGGTAACAGAAGATGGCCTGAGGAGCATGGCGGCAAAAAATAAAATGTTCCTGAATGGAGATATTGAAACAGCAGATATTGAGAAGGCTGATGTAGTGGAGAAGTTTTTAACGGCATCTCAAAACAACAAACCATTGCAGGTAAGCTGGCAGCACAACGGTGCACAAAGGGTGCATAATTTTACGGTAACATCCATTAACAGGGCAACTGCTGAAAGTGATATAACCCTTACCTGGAATGGCACACCGCTGGGTATTGAATTGAAAGGCAGCAAGGTAATACACGTGCCGGCCGCAGGTGATTTTAAGGTGTTGGATGTAAGGGCCGTAAACGATGCACAGCAATATGCATCGGTACAGTTTAGCGACCCGATAGCTATCGGGCAAGACCTGACCGGTTTGATAACCGTAAGCAACCAGGCAGATATTTCTTACACCATCAGTGGCAGCGAAGTAAAAGTTTTTACCAGTGGAAAGCTGGAGGGTAACTACACCGTAAACATCAATACCGGTATAAAAAATAGCTCCGGGATGGCGCTTGATAAAGGTTACACCAGCAATGTAAATTTCGAAAACAGGTTGCCGTCGGTTAAGATACATGGCAAAGGAAATATATTACCAAATTCGGGCAGGTTGGTACTGCCTTTTGAAGCAGTAAACCTTAATGCAGTTGACATCAGTATCATCAAAATATTTGAAAATAATGTGCCCCAGTTTTTACAGGATAATAACCTGGGAGGCAACTCCGACCTAAGGCGGGTGGCCAAACCCATAGTACAAAAAACCTTAAGGCTGGATGATGATAAAAACCTTGATCTGCACAAGCACCAACATTTTTCTTTAGACGTAGATAAGTTTTTAAAAACCGAGCCGGGTGCCATCTACAGGGTAACGATTGGGTTTCGTCCAAAATATTCCTTGTACAATGCTGCTGATACCAGTGCCGTAAAAAGCACGGCAGATGAAAATGAAACGGGTGGCGAAGATGAAGATTATAGCAGCAATGGAAACAGTGATGAAGATGATGATGGGGAGTTTTGGGCAAGATATGATACGTATTATCCGTATGGCTATAACTGGAATAAAAAGGACGACCCCAACAGTAAATCTTATTACAATAAAGACAGGTGGGCCACACGCAATATACTGGCCAGCAACATTGGGCTTACGGCCAAACGTGGCAGCGGCAATACTTTGCTGGTAGCAGCCAGTAACATCCTTACTACCGAACCTATGGACGGTATCAGTTTTGAAGTGATGGATTACCAGCAAACCATCATCAGTAAAGGAAGAAGCGGAAGCGATGGTTTTGCAACGATGGAGATAAAAAGAAAACCTTTCCTGCTGATTGCAAAAAAAGGAAATGAAAGGGGGTATTTAAAACTGGATGATGGAAGTTCCCTGGCATTAAGCCGGTTTGATGTAAGTGGCGAAGAAGTGAAGAATGGCATTAAGGGTTTTATTTTTGGTGAAAGGGGCGTTTGGCGGCCAGGGGATACGATGTATATCAACTGCATTATTGAAGACAAAGAAAAGAAGTTGCCCAAAGACCATCCGGTGGAATTGAGCCTGTTTACGCCACAAGGGCAACTCTACAAACAACTGGTGCAAAGCGGTGCCGAAGATGGATTTTATCTTTTTAAAACCAGTACAGGTGCCAGCTCACCAACAGGCAACTGGCTGGCTAAAGTAAAAGTTGGCGGCGCAGCTTTTGAAAAAACAATTAAGGTAGAAACGGTAATGCCTAACCGCTTAAAAATAAATGTTGATTTTGGTAAAGATGCGGTACTGGGCAAAGGCAACGAAAACACCGGCACCATTAATGCTAAATGGCTGTTTGGCACACCCGCCAAAAACCTGAAGGCAAAAATTGATGCCTCGCTGTATGCCAGTAAAACGGGCTTTGCCCAATTTGCCGGGTACGAATTTGATAACCCTGCCAGCAATTACAGCACCCAAAGCAAAACCATTTTAGAGGGTACTTTGGATGCAGAAGGCAATGCCACCGTTAAGCCCAATTTTGAAATGGATGCAACTGCACCGGGCATGCTTAATGCTAATTTGGTGATAAAAGTTTTTGAGCCGGGTGGCAGTTTTAGTATCGATAACATGGTTGTTCCCTATAGCCCTTACGCCAGTTATGCCGGGCTTAAATTGCCCGAAGGCGAGAAGCCATTTAATTATTTGCTGGCTGGTAAAAAGCAAACGGCACAAATTGTAAATGTAAACAGCAAGGGAAATTTATTAACCGGCAACACGGTTGCAGAAGTGCAATTTTACCGCATTCAATGGCGGTGGTGGTGGGATGATAATGGCAACAACCTCAGCAATTTTACACAAAATGAATACAACAAACTGATTAAAAAAGATACCGTGCAACTTAGCAACGGCAAAGGTCAATGGCAATTCGGTACATCAGCAAATGAGTTTGGCCGTTACCTTATTTTAGTAAAAGATATTAAAAGTGGCCACACCACGGGTTCTGCTTTTTATATTGATGAACCAGGCTGGCAAAGCAGGAGTGGCAATGATGACCAGTCTGCAGCATCAATGTTATCCTTCACCAGCAATAAAGAAAAATACAATGTTGGGGAAGATGTGCAGTTAAACATTCCCAGCAGTAAAGGCGGCCGCATACTTGTTAGTTTGGAAAGCGGCAGCAAAGTAATAAAAACTTTTTGGCAGGAAACAACACAGGGCCAAACGCAGGTAAAGTTTAAAGCAGATGCTGCTATGGCGCCAAATATTTATGCCACCATAAGTTTGTTGCAGCCGCATGCGCAAACCATTAACGATCTTCCCATAAGGATGTATGGCGCCATCCCCATTTTTGTAGAGGATAAAAATACCCTGCTGAACCCCGTACTCAGCATGGCTTCCAGCATTCGTCCGGAGCAAAATGTTGCCGTTACCGTAAGTGAACAACAGGGCAAGGAAATGACTTACAGCATTGCCATTGTGGATGAAGGCCTGCTGGACCTTACCCGGTTTAAAACCCCTGATCCGCATGGGGCTTTTTATGCAAGGGAAGCCCTTGGTGTAAAAAGTTTTGATTTGTTTGATTACGTAATCGGCGCATGGGGCGGCGACCTTGAGCGTATTTTAACCATCGGCGGCGATGCCGAAGGGGGCCCTGTAAAGCAAAAAACCGCCAATCGTTTTAAACCGGTGGTGCAGTACCTGGGGCCGTTTCATTTAGGCAAAGGGCAAAAGCAAACGCAATCATTTATGCTGCCATCTTACATTGGTTCTGTAAGGGCAATGGTAGTGGCAGCGCATGACGGAAGTTATGGTTCAACAGAAAAAACGGTTACCGTAAAAAAGCCGCTGATGATGCTGGCAACCATGCCACGGGTATTAGGCCCCGGCGAAACCATCAAGTTGCCTGTTACTATTTTTGCCATGGAAAATAACATCAAAAATGTAAATGTAACATTGCAGGCCAACCCGTTTTTAGAGATTGAAAGCACTGCTACACAAACGGCCAGCTTTACCCAAACCGGTGAGCAAATGCTTTATTTTGATGTTAAGGTTAAACCCAACACAGGCATAGGCAAGGTAAAATTAACAGCTGCCTCCGGTGCAGAAAAAGCGGTGTACGAAGTAGAACTTGACATACGCAACCCTAACCCACCAGTAACAAGTGTTAGCGATTATACACTATCGCCAGGGCAGCAATGGAACACAGTGGCCAATGCAATTGGTGCTGCTGCAACCAGCACTGCTGTTGTCGAAGTTTCAAGTGTGCCGCCCATGAATTTACAAAAGCGGCTGGATTATTTAATTGAATATCCGCATGGTTGTATTGAGCAAACCACCTCTGCTGTTTTTCCACAATTGGTATTAAACCAATTAACAGATCTGGATGATTATAAAAAATCATTGGTAGATAAAAATGTAAAAGCAGGCATTGCCAGGCTTCAAAATTTTCAACGTGCCGAAGGTGGTTTTAGTTACTGGCCGGGCGGTGGCGAAAGCGATGAATGGGGCAGTAACTATGCCGGCCATTTTTTAATAGAAGCACAGGCCAGTGGTTTTTTTGTAAGCGATAACGTATTGCAGCAATGGAAAAATTACCAGCGTGGAAAAGCAAATGCATGGGTGGTAAACAGCAATAATTTTTATGGGGCAGATCTTAACCAGGCTTACCGCCTGTACACTTTGGCGCTTGCCAAAGCACCTGAACTTGGGGCAATGAATAGGTTAAGGGAGTTTAAATACTTATCACCAGAAGCCAAATGGCGGCTGGCAGCAGCTTACAAGCTGGCAGGGCAGGATGCGGCAGCACAAGCTTTAATCAACGGGTTGCCGGTAACTTTTGCAGCAAGGCAAAACCCTGGGCTAACTTTTGGGTCCGACTTAAGGGATGAAGCCATGGTTTTAGAAACGCTTACCATCATGGGTAAACGCAGCCAGGCTGCAGCATTGTTGCCAGTAATTGCAGGCCACCTTTCGCAGGATGAATGGTACAGCACACAAACCACTGCTTACTCTTTAATTGCCATTGCAAAGTATTGTGGCAAAAACCCATCGGGTGCAAAAATTATTGCGAAGGCCACGGCCGGGGCAAAAGCAACAGATATTAATTCCGCTTCTTACATCAGGCAATTGCCCGTGGTCTTTAAAAATGGGAGTGCCAGTGTAAACGTAACCAACAATGGAAACAACACTTTATATGTGCGCCTTATCACCAAAGGGCAGCCCCTGGCAGGCGATAGTTTGCAGGTAAAAAATAATCCGGCGTTGCTGGTGATGTCGGTTACTTATCTTACCCAAAACGGGGCTGTAACGGATATTAATAAACTGGTACAGGGTACCGATTTTGTTGCAAAGGTGGTTATTAAAAATACGGGCAGGCGTGGCATGTATACCCAAATGGCGCTAACACAAATCTTTCCCAGCGGATGGGAAATTTTAAATGCACGTATGCTAGGTGGTGAAGGCAGTTTTAAATCTTCTTACTCAACTTATCAGGATGTACGGGATGACAGGGTGTACACTTATTTCAACATCGGCCAGTTTGAAACACTCACCTATTATGTGCAGTTGAATGCTTCTTACCTGGGCAGGTATTTTTTACCCGGCACTTTTACCGGAGCAATGTACGATAACAGCATCACCGCAGGGGTAAATGGAAAATGGGTGCAGGTAGTGGAACAGTAAAATTAACCACATGCGCAACAATTATAAAAGGCAGATAAATTCCGTTTCAATTGAACAACAGTAAAAATGGATGCCTTAAAAAATAATAGTACAGAAAAAAAGTACCAGGCAATATTGGGCTATTGGTACCGGCTATGTACAAGCACCAAAATAAAATTGTTTATCTGCATATTGCTGTTAGCCTGGTTTTGGTGTTGCTTGCCCAGGCATTTATTTAATGCGCCAACCAGTTATATTATTAATGATAAAGAGGGCAACCTGCTTAACGCAACCATTGCAGCCGATGGGCAATGGCGGTTTCCAACAAACAAAGATGTGCCGCAAAAATTTGTGGATTGCATTGTTGCTTTTGAAGACAAGCGTTTTTTTTATCACCCCGGTGTGGATGTAATTGCCATAGGAAGGAGTTTGGTGAAGGATGTAAAAAATAATGCCATGGCGCAGGGTGGCAGCACATTAACGATGCAGGTGGTAAGGCTCTCAAAAAAAGATAACCAGCGCAGCATATGGAATAAAATAAAAGAAAGCATCCTCGCCATAAGGGTTGAATTTTCTTATTCTAAAAAAGAGATACTTTCCCTGTATGCAGCCAATGCGCCCTTTGGTAGTAATGTGGTTGGCTTGCAGGCTGCATCATGGCGCTACTTTGGCCGCAGCCCCGATAAACTTAGCTGGGGCGAAATGGCGGCACTCGCCGTATTGCCCAATGCACCCTCGCTTGTGCACCCCGGTAAAAACAGGGCGGTGTTGCTAAAGAAAAGAAATGCCCTGCTGGATAAATTGCAAAAAGAAAAAATTATTGATGCTGCCGGCTGCAACCTTGCCAAGCTGGAACCTTTGCCAGGCGAACCTTTGCCTTTGCCACAAAATGCAGTGCACCTGTTTCAGCGTTTTAAAAATGATAACAAAAACAATAGTGCCGTTACCACACTAAATACTACACTTGATGGCATTTTGCAAAACAACGTTACCACGATAATTGCCCGTCACCAATCTGTTTTAAAAGGTAATGGCATCAACAATGCGTGTGCCCTGGTGCTTGATGTTGAAACGGGCAACACGTTAGCATATGTGGGCAATATTTACGAACCTGCAAATAAAGACATGGAAAGTGATGTGGATGTAATTGCAGCACCCCGTAGCCCCGGCAGTGCATTAAAACCTATTTTGTATGCAGCCGCTTTAAGCGATGGTTCCATCTTGCCTACCAGTATGATTGCAGATATACCCATGCAGATTGGCAGCTACGCCCCGCAAAATTTTGATTTGGGTTATGATGGCGCAGTGCATGCAGATGTTGCCCTGGCAAGAAGCCTTAATATACCTGCGGTAAAATTATTGCAGCAATACAAATACCAGCGCTTTTACGAAACCTTGCAGCAGTGTGGCATTACAACACTTAACCGCCCTGCGGATACCTATGGCCTAAGCTTGATACTTGGCGGTTGTGAGGTTACCATGTGGGACCTTGCAGGCCTGTATGCTTCCATGGCAAGGGCGCTTAACCACCAGTTAAAAAATAAGGGTGCTGTTGTTGTTAGCGATTTTCATGCGCCGCTGTATAAAATAAAAGAGGGTACAACAAAACCAACGGCTAAAAATATTCCGCTGGATGCAACGGCTATCTGGTTTACTTTTCAGGCAATGAAAGAAGTGATGCGGCCTGGCGATGAAGGGCTGTGGCAACAGTTTGTTTCTTCCCAGGCCATAGCCTGGAAAACCGGTACCAGTTTTGGTTTCAGGGATGGATGGGCAATTGGCATAACCCCCAAAAATGTGGTGGCGGTTTGGGTGGGCAACACTAACGGTACCGGCAGGCCGGGGCTTATTGGTATAAGAACAGCAGCCCCCATTTTGTTCGATATCTTTCGTTTGCTGCCTGGCAGCGGATGGTTTAATAAGCCCAATCAAAATTACAGCTATGTGCCGGTATGCAGGCAAAGCGGCTTTAGGGCAAATTTGGATTGTAAAGATGTGGATACTTTACTGATGCCGCCGCAAGGCGAAAAATCACCGCTGTGCCCTTACCATAAATTAATTAACCTGGATGCAACCGGCATATACAGGGTTACCGGGGATTGTGAAAACCCATTGGCCATGCAGCACCAAAGCTGGTTTATTTTATCACCTGCCATGGAGTATTACTACAAGCAAAAAAATGCAGATTATAAAATAATGCCACCCTTTAAGCCCGGTTGTAACACTGTTGAAACAGGCAGGCAAATAGAAATTATTTATCCGCAGGCGGATGCAAAAATTTATGTGCCGCTGGAAGTTACCGGCGAAAAAGGCAAAGTTATTTTTACTGCCGCCCACCGGCGAACGGGTGCAAAAATTTATTGGGGGCTCGATGATGGCTTTGTTACCACCACACAAAATTTTCACCAGATAGCTTTAAACCCTGCGCCTGGCAAGCACATCATCACCTTAACAGATGAAAACGGGGTAAGCGTTTCAAGGCAATTTGAAATACTGGAAAAAGAGAAAAACTAAACAATGCCCGGGTTTGCCATTATAAAGCGCTTGCGTAAAATGATGTACACTTTAATAAAAAACTGATTATTTTTAACGCCATAAAATAACCTCTTAAATAAATTACACATGGCACTGGAAATGGTAGATGACCCACAAGACAATCAGGACAATGGTGGAAGCGGCGGTGGTGGCGGTTTTGGTGGAAGGAGCGGTGGCGGCGGGGGAGGCTTAGGTTCCCTGTTAAGTTTTTTGCCAATGATATTTGGCTTGTTCAGCCGTGGCGGCGGTAACAGCAGCGGTGGCGGAAGGGGCGGTTGCAGCGGCGGCCTTATCGTTATCCTGGTGATTGCAGCCGGTGCCTATTTTTTGATGCGTAACCAATCATGCAGTGGCTTATCAACCATATCAGATGCAGTATCCAACTTTACAAAAGGTGGCAAGCTGGACCCTAACGAATTTAAAAAAGCCAGCGTGTACGAAGGTCTTGAAGATGATAATACCAAGAACCCCTTGCCCGAAAGTGTATCGCTTTTAAAATTTGCGCCAGACAGGCAAAACCAGGGCAAGCAGGGCAGTTGCGTGGCATGGAGCAGCGGCTATGCAGCAAGGAGTATTATTGAAAGTGCCAGCACCGCCCAAAACCCCAACAACGTAGCATTTAGTCCGGCATTTTTATATAACCAGATAGGCTTGGATGGTTGCCAGGGATCGTATATTTTAAAGGCAATGGAATTTATGACCAGCAAAGGTGCTGTGCCGTTTAATGAATTTCCGTATGATGAAAATAATTGCAGCCGCCAGCCCACCAACCAAATGCTGGGCGAAGCTGCCCAAAACCGTATGCACGGTTTTAACCGTTTAACCGAAGGGGATGGTGTTAGCAATATCAGCCTTCGTGCTATTAAAGAACATTTGGCAAAAGATGCCCCGGTGGTTATTGGTATGATGGTGGGCGGCACATTTATGGAAGGCATGATGGGGCAAAAAGTTTGGCACCCATCGCAGGATGATTATAGCCAGACTGGCTTTGGTGGCCATGCGCTGTGTGTGATAGGTTATGATGACAGGCTTGAAGGCGGCTCTTTTCAAATAATGAACAGTTGGGGGCCGCAGTGGGGCGAAAATGGTATTGGCTGGGTACGGTACAACGACTTTAAAGAATTCGTAAGGGAAGCTTACGGAATTGACCCCATGCCAAAAAGGGGCGCTGCGTTAAATATCGATTTTGAATGTAACATTGGTTTGGTAAACAATGATACCAAACAGTACATTCCCCTCAAAGTTGGCACCGGCAACAATTTTGCCACTGTTACGCCTGTACGCAAAGGCACTAAATTTAAAATTGAAATTAAAAATGCCATCGAGTGCTACATCTATTTATTTACCCCAAACCCTGCAGGATCAAGTTTTGTTTTATTCCCTTACAAGCCTATCCACTCGCCGTATTGCGGCATTACAGGTTACCGGCTTTTTCCTAAGGCACAATCCATACGGGCAGACAGTATTGGTACAAAAGATTTTATGGGCATAGTGGTAAGTAAGGGGCCTTTGGATTACAATGCCGTTAATGCCGGTATAAACCAAAGTACACAAAGCAGCTATGCAGGTAAATTAAACGATGCCATCAACAACACTGCTATAAAAAATGTAACCTACAACAGCACAGGCAACGGCGGCATTTATTTTAAGGCAGATGCCACAGACAAAAATAAAGTAATTGGTTGTGTGGTTGAAATTGATAAGCAGTAGCACACCCTAAAATAATGAAGTTATAAAAATACCCTTCGCCGTTTTATAAATGGCGAAGGGTATTTTTTATACGTGACCAACCATCACTTAACGGCCAACCATTTTTTGTAAGGCCACCGGATAGCGTTCACCCTGTACGGGTATGGCTGAAAATGCAGCATCAATTTCATGGATATCATTTGCCGATAACGCCACATTTGCCCCGCCAATATTTTCTTCTAAACGGTGCAATTTTGTAGTACCAGGAATGGGCACTATCCATGGCTTTTGTGCCAGCAACCAGGCCAATGCAATTTGGGCAGGCGTGGCTTCTTTCTGTTTGGCAATGTTGCCCATTAAATCTACCAATTGCTGATTGGCCTTGCGGTTTTCTTCGGTAAAGCGTGGCACTATGTTACGGAAATCCGTCTTATCAAAAGTGGTGTTTTCGTTAATTGCACCGGTAAGAAACCCTCTACCCAATGGGCTGAAGGGGACAAAGCCAATACCCAGTTCCTCCAATGTTGGAATGATTTCATTTTCGGGCCCCCTCCACCACAAAGAATATTCGCTTTGCAATGCAGTTACCGGTTGCACCGCATGTGCTTTACGGATGGATTGTGCACTAGCTTCCGACATTCCAAAATGTTTTACTTTTCCTTCCTGTATTAATTCTTTTACCGTTCCTGCCACATCTTCCATAGGCACATTCGGGTCCACCCGGTGCTGATAAAATAAATCGATTACATCCGTTTTTAAATACTTTAATGAAGCTTCGGCAACGGCCCTTATATTTTCCGGGCTGCTGTCTAAACCTGCAGGCGGCTTGCCATCTTTAAACCCAAACTTTGTTGCAATCACCACATCTTTACGAAAAGGTGCTAACGCTTCGCCCAATAAAATTTCGTTGTCGTAAGGGCCATAAGCTTCGGCAGTATCAAAAAAGGTAACCCCAAGTTCGTAAGCTTTCCTTATCAATTTAATGGCATCTTCTTTATTTGTTGCAGGGCCATAGCCAAAACTTAATCCCATGCAACCCAATCCCAGTGCGGATACTTCAAGGCCGCTGTTTCCTAATTTTCTTTTTTGCATCTTTTTTTATTTTAATTGTTTGTAGTTTATAAAGTTGATTATTGAATATTTTTTAACCAGGCAAATGATCCTATGGCATCACTGTTGCGTCGCACACTTGTACTTTTTCACTTTATTGGGCAATGCAAAAGTGGTATTAATTTTTTCGGTTAAAACCAATTTAGCTAAAATGAGGTGACATTGTTTACAAAACAGCAGCACAAAGGTCTTTGCAATTTTTTGCCTAAATGGTATACAGGTTACGGATTTACCTACCAATATCGCTGATTGTAGAATGTACATTTAAGAAGCGTTGGATAATGTTTTAATTTTGAAATAGAAAATTAGGGATATGGATACTATAACACGGTTTGAGACAATCAGCAGTTACAATTCATTCAACAACCACGAAACGCTTCACCCACTTATCAGTGTGGTCAACTTTTCGAAAGCTTTGCCCAGACAGGGTTGCAGGATGTACTTTGGGTTTTACTCCATATTTTTAAAAGATGTAAAATGTGGTGATTTAATGTACGGCAGGGATACCTATGATTACCAGGAAGGCACGTTGGTTTTTCTTGCACCGGGGCAAGTGGCTGGCGTAAACACCCATGGGGAAACATTTCAACCCAAAGGCCATGGCTTGGTATTTCATCCGGATTTATTACATGGAACTTCGTTGGGCCGGCATATACCGGATTACACTTTCTTCGGTTACCAATCCAACGAAGCACTGCATGTATCCCAACGGGAAAGGGATATTGTACTGGATTTATTTTCAAAGGTGCAGTACGAATTAGGGCATGCGATAGATAAGCACAGTAAGCGGCTGATGGTATCCAACATAGAAATGATACTTAACTATTGCATCCGTTTTTACGACCGCCAGTTTATTACCCGTGATAAAGTACATAAAGGCATTTTAGAAAAGTTTGAAGATTTGCTGAACCAATATTTTAAATCGGATATACCGCAAACAACCGGGTTGCCCTCTGTGGCTCATTGTGCCGGTGAATTAAATTTATCTGCTGGTTATTTTGGCGACCTGATAAAAAAAGAGACTGGTAAAACAGCCCAGGAATATATACAGGCGAAAGTTATTGATGTGGCGAAGGAAAGGATATTTGATACCAGCAGGTCTGTTAGCGAAATTGCTTACGGTTTAGGTTTTAAGTATCCCCAACACTTTACCCGTTTGTTTAAGCAAAGAGTAGGGCAATCTCCTAATGAGTACAGAATGCAGAATTAATTAGCTGAAATGGCCCTCCTCCGGCCGCTTACATTTTCATCTTCATTTGCGAAGGATAGATCCTAAGGTAAACTTCAAATGACATTGGGTTTTTGCCATACAAGGAGTTTAATTTTTCATCTGCATGGTAAAATGTTATCTGGCTGCCAGCGGCAATATTCGTTTGCCCAATTTTAAATAAATCATAATTAAAGCCAGCAGTGAATGCATTTACCGGAAAAACGGCGCCCTCGCCATAAACTGCTTTATCCAATGCCAACTCTTCCACCGATTTTTGCACCCATTCATACCTGCCAAAGAGTGCCAGTTTTTTTCTTCTCCATGCAGCTTCGGCCAATGCCGCATTTTCGCCATTAATGCCCTTCATCTTATTTAAGCCCCAAAGTGCCGTTGCATTAAAACTGCTGTTGTTGCCCATGGGCATACTGTAAATTGCAGAGGCTGTTGTGCGGTTAACATCTTCATCAGGGTGCAGCGATTCGGGGCTTTTAATAAACCCATGGGATACCTGTAAAGCCCAGTTGGTACCTGGGTTGTAGGATAGCCTGCTGCTCCAGCTATTAAAACGGGGCTTATCAAAACCATACCGGAATTCATCAGGCTCCCTTCCGGTGAAAGAAGAACCTTCAATTTTAAACTGCCCGTAACGTAAGCCCAGCGTTGCCACGCCAAAAGTGATGTGGGTGGCATCTGCCCAATGGTGGGAGATAGGTGCATCGGCATTGTCCAATGCAGATGGCCGGTGCATGAATGCAACAGGCCCCAAAGCCGGTTCGCCGGGATAGCCTAAATAGAAAACAATATCCGTTTTTTTGGAGAGGGCATGTGCATAGCTTACCGATAGTTCCGAAAACAAATCATGGGGGTGTTGCCTGTCAACAATTGGGTTTCCTTTATAGGCCTCGCCACTTTGAAATAGCAGCGGATAACCATTGCCGCCTGTAACAGCATCAAGCGAAGACATGATGCTAAAGTGGAACAGCCCATTTTTACCAACCCGCCGTTGCCCCATAAACATCAGCCAGTCGGGTGCATCAAATTTAGTATTGCCCCTTGATCCTTTGCCGGTAAAATCCTGGTTATCGTACCGCAGAAAAAGGTTGCCGTGCAGCATATACATCCATTTGGATGAGTGGAACATATACCCGTACATGGGAGATGCATCCGGCAGCCAGCCAGTACCAGAGCCATTTCTATTCATCGGCAGGTTTAAAGAATAGGAATGCCCCATGCCGATATTGTCATCCATCGGCATGTTATGCCCCATTCCTTTCATGCCTGGCATGTCCATATCCATACCTGCTATTTTCATGCTGTCTGCAGCATGTTTTTTTGTTTTGGGCATCCCTGGCATATCGTGTTGCTGATGTTGTGCCAAAGCCATTTCATAAAAGACACTGGCAAGCGCAAGGAGGTAAAACATTTTTTTCATTGATCGGGTGTTTAAAATGGTCAACTCTGCCATTGATTAGTTAGTGTTGTGGCTGACCATTAAAGCTTTCTAAACAAATACCCTGCCTGTGTGCCTTGCGGCGGGCACATTCATTTTTTATTACAGCCAATGGTAACACCTGTTTATTTTTTGGTAAGACGTACAGCAGCGAATATTTATTGGGTAATAATGTTCTCAAAGAAAGGTGCTATATTTCTATAACAGCAGCATGTACCTGTTTTTCTTTTTCCCATACACAAAGGATGTGTTTGTTGTCCAAAGTTTTTAAAACAGGCTGGCTGCCTTCGCCTGCTACCTTTTTTTCACCCGAAGGGGTAGTTACAATAATTTGGCCACCGTGTGCCCATGCATATACATTCTGGTTGTTGATGGTTTCGATTGTGCATCCTTTTCCTTCGCCAAGTGCTTTTTCTTTTTCACCCGGGAGGGCAGTAAAAATTGTAGCTTCCCTTCTCCAAACCGTTTGTATTTTGCCCGTGCTGCCAATTGTTATGCCGCCGCCATCCATGGGACAGCCATTTAATTTCCAGGTTCCTGTTCCAAGCTTTTCAGCATTGCCAAAAGTTTTTCCACCATCGGTGGAGGTTGTCAGGTACATGTTCCTGTAGCCATTTACCCAATTCCGGAACATCACAAAAACGTTTTTTCCTTTTACAATTACAGATGGCTTACAGCATTCACAAACCGACAAACCTGGCGAACTATAAATTGGTTTATTGGCCTGCCATGTTTTACCACCATCGGCAGAAGCTGTACCAAAAACCGAATTCTTGTTGCCAATCCTTAAATCAAGCCACACTGCAAAAACATTGTCGCCATCGGCACTTAATGCCATCAACCCTTCTTTTGCAATTGTATCCACATCGTTTAACTTTTTACCGGCAGACCAGTTGCCTTTTTCTTCTTTGTAAAAAGAATAAATATCACCGGTAGATGTGCAGGCAGTAACAACAACGCCATTGTTTACAGCCGCTACCTGCGGGCCCCTCGTGGCAAAAGAATATACATGCGGCAGCACCGAAATTAAAGATGGTATTGAAAAATTTACTGCACCATCCGCAGACATGGAGTACATAACACTATCGTTATTGCCATACACCAAATGTATATTGTTGCCCTTGTCTGCTGTTAGATTTGGCATTTGCCCCCTTGCAATTATAAAATCATTTTTAACCTGCACTGTATGTTGCCTGCAGGAAAGCAGTAAGGTAAACAGGAGAAAAAGGCTAATGTAATTTTTCATAATTATATTTGTGGATGACCTAAAATGGTAGTTGTTGTTAGCTAACTGCAATGCATTTTTTTAAAACTTGTAAGCCCTCAAAATTTTACAAAGCAATATACAAAGCAATTGCAGCATAGCATAAACCTGTTCATTCCCAAAAGCAGCGTAAAGTTAGCTATCATCCAAAAAAAGGGGCACAGCTTTTTCAGCCATGCCCTTGTGTTTTCAAAGAGAAATTATTTTATTTCGCTTCCTTCTTTTCCGTTCTCATTTTCTTCAGCTCTTCCATTTTATTTAACTGGTCCGTGGTTAAGATGCTTTTAAAATTATCTTTTGCCTGTGATTTAAGGGCCATCAGTTGTTCCTTTTTTTGCTCCCTGCTAAGGCTTGTATTTTCACGTATGGCTATCATTTGGTCTTTGGCTGATTTTCTGGCGTCGGTTAATCTGGCAAACTGGTCATCTGTCAAATTCAACTTTGCTTTCATTTTTTGCATCCGGTTTGCAGCTGCTGTTTCATGTTTTGCCTGCTGTTCTTTTTTTAAAGTTTCCAGTTTGGTCTTTTGATCAGGCGTTAGTATGCCCATCATCTTTTCCTTTTGTTGTTGCACCAATGCAGCCCTTCTGTCCCGGGATTCTTTAACCGTGATGCTTTCATTTTTATTCAGTGCGGCCATCTGCTTTTTAAAATCTTCACGGCTGGTTTTCATTTGCTGTTGCTGATCAGGTGTAAGGTTTAAAGCTTTCATCATCATACCATGCTGGTGGTGCTTATGATGCTTGTAGTGTTTCATTTTTTTTGTTTCTTGTGCGCTTGCACTTACTACAAAAATGGCAAGGGCCATTATACAGGTTACTATCTTTTTCATAAAATTGTTTTTTAAAAATTGTTCGTAAACATAGACTGGCACTGGCGTACCTGGTTTAATGGCTGTTTATAATGTAATGTTAAGGTAGTGCCAATGCTTTGGCGCAAGGGCTTTACAAATCATGACCAACGATTGGGACACTGCACTATACCGGCATTACCAACCCAAAAGTTGGACAAGCCAGTTAAATATGTATTTCAAGTGATTTATCCTTTATTGGCAAGCTGGCCGCAGGCGGCATCAATGTCTTTACCACGGCTCCTGCGTACCCTTACATTTACCCGGTTTTTGGCCAGGTGGTCAGTAAACCTTTGTGTTGCTTCATCATCAGGCTTAACAAATTTTGCGCCTGCTATGGGGTTGTATTCAATTACGTTTACCAGGTGTGTAGGCACTTGCCGGTAAATTTTTATAAGGGCTTCAGCATCTTCCATGCTGTCGTTTACATTTTTAAAAAGAATGTATTCCAGGGTTATATCATTCTTTGTTTTATCGTAAAAGTAGTTGAGGGCTTCTACCAGCGCAGCAATATTATTGGTTTCGTTGATGGGCATAATTTCATTGCGCTTTTTATCATCCGCAGCATGTAAAGACAATGCCAGGTTAAAGCGCACTTTATCATCTCCCAACTGTTTAATCATTTTTGATACCCCCGCAGTGGATACCGTAATGCGTTTTGGGCTCATCGCCAACCCGTCATTTGCAATAAGGCGGTCAATGGCTTTCAGAACATTTTTATAATTCAACAGTGGCTCGCCCATACCCATAAACACCACATTGGATAATTTTTTATCAAACGTTTTTTCAGACTGCTGATTGATCAATACCACCTGGTTATAGATCTCGTCGTAATCCAGGTTGCGCTTTCTATCCATGGTACCGGTGGCACAAAACTTACAACTAAGGCTGCAACCAATCTGCGATGATACACAGGCGGTATTTCTTTTTTCTGCCGGGATTAGAACACCCTCAATCATGTGGCCGTCAAAAGTCATAAACCTCGATTTAACAGTGCCATCACTGCTAAACTGGGTGGCATTTACGGTAAGCGCAGGCATAGTAAAATGTTCAGCCATCCTGGTACGCAGCTCTTTAGAAACATCCGTCATTTCATCAAAGGTTTGGGCACCTCTTTTCCATATCCATTCATGTACCTGTTTGGTACGAAATTTTTTTTCGCCGATACTTTCGAAATACTTTGCTAAATCCTCAGGCCCCAGGTGTCGTATGTTCTGTTTCACTGTTTGCATGTTGCAAAGATACCGGAACTTAATTTATTGCCGGTTTGCAAAAGCAACAAGGGCTAATGTGGTAGTGGTTATCAGGTAAAATTGAGTGCAGGAGTCGGGCTTATAGTTTGCGGAGTAAATTATGTACCAACCGGTAGTTTATAATGGCTGACATGGCCAATAAAAACAACGCAATTAAAACCACGGTCCAGTTAATAAAAAAAGGCAGGGCTTCTTTATCCGGCATAACATATTGCTGAAAGGCGGTGTGTAATAGTTGGGTAAAGATTAATGCAATGGCTATGATGGAAATATACACCGGCAACCATTTTTTAGCAACGGTTTTGCCCAGCCATTTTGGTGAGTAACCCAACGTTAGCAACAGCTGCAGGTTTTCTTTACTCCTGGCAACCATTAGCTGCAGGTAGAAAGAAAACAGTACCATCGCCAGTACAATAACCAATATGCCAAAGCCGGCAAGCCCGCTGATGATGGCCTGCAGCATGCCTTTTACCCGGCCAAATTTCGTTTTGTCTTTATTGATATGAAACCCTTTCTGCGACAGGTAGCCCAGCAACTGCGGATTGTTGGCATCTTTTGTTTTAATAAAAACACGTGACGCTAAAATATTTTTAACGCCATCCAGTTCTTTATTTTGCTGCTCCAAAAAATTTTCGGGCACCAGCACGCTGTTTATCCGATCACTGAAGGCAACGATCCTTGCTTGAAATTGCCGCTCACCATTGTGGCCATTGCAACGTAAAAATATCTGTAGCGACATGGCAGTTTTTTCAGATAGCTGAGGTAAGTCCCAACTTGGTGCAAACACATTGTACATCTCCAAAAAATCAGTAGAAAAAATAACCGGGACAAACGGGTCGCCGGCCAACCATTTAAAATCGTCGGGTACAGTATCTATAAAATTATTGTTGATGGCTTCTACAAAAACCTCTGTGCTAAAAGGCACAAGGCTGCCAGCACCTGCGGTTACTTTAAACGCATTGGCCTTAAGTGGTGCAGCACCGTCAATAAACGGCTGGGCTTCTAAATCTTTTAAATCATCGTTGGTAAAGCGGTTGTCTTTACCCATGTTGTCGTTGGTAATTATTTTGGTAACCGATATAAAATCTGCCCCGTTTTTCCTGGTGTTTTTGTCCCTTATTAACTGGTTAATATTATTGTACATCTGCACCGAAGCCAATAACAGCAGCACACCCGTGCACAATCCTGTATAGCTTAGCCAACGGCTTATTTTGTTTTGCCCTACAGATAAAAAGGGCGCTATGTTTTTGTAAGAAAGGGGCATTTAAAAGGTATATCTTTTGAATTTTTTTTGTAAAATAAATTATAACCGCAAGCATATCTGCCCAGTGCATTTTACAAGTAAAGAATACGTTTTGCATCAAAGTAATCAATCTTTTTAAGGTCGGTTAAAATGATGGCTGCGTTTCTTTCTGTTGCTTCTTCCTGCATCAGTTGCATCGCCTTTTGCCGGTTGCTTTCATCGAGGTGGCTAAAGGGTTCATCCAGCAATAAAAAATCAAAGGGTTGTTGCAATGCCCTGATTATTGAAATACGTTGCTGCTCGCCATAACTGCAGGTGCTGCATAATTTTTCTAACTTATTTTCGATGCCCAAATGCTTTGCCATTGCTGTTATCCGGCAGTCTTTATGGTAAGGCAGCAGCAGCCTTTTTATTTCCAGGTTTTGCAAAACGGTTTGCCCGGCAAACAAACGCATGTCTTGAAAAATAATGCTGATGTATTGCCTGCGCCAGGTAGAAAATTTTTCAGCATCAAAATTTTTAATGTCGGTACCATCATATAAAATACTGCCATTATAATCGTTTCTTAACCCATACAAAAAATGGATGAGGGATGTTTTGCCACTGCCGCTTGGTGCAATGATGTGTACATTTTCGCCTTTGGTAAAAGACAATGATTTATCCCATAACTGGGATGCGGCAATTTTATCAGCCTCCAAAAAAACAGGAACAATTTTTTGCAGTGCAATTTGCATGGAATATCAATAAGAAAACAGCCAACCCTTTTGGGGTTGGCTGTTTTGGGTAAGTAAAACTATTTAGTTTTGGCAGGTGCGGTAGTATCCGGCAAAGGCGGCATAGCATCTTGAAAAGCCATCATATCCGCTTTTTGCTTGTCCTTTTTTGCCTTGTATACTTCGCCGAGTGTGGCAGCATATTGATTTAATTGCTTAAGGCTGTTGGTCGTTTTATCCAGCAGGTTTATTTCAACGGTTTGTGTTATGGCACCATCGCTAAAATCACCACCTTTCATCAAAATATTGTCCCACAATTTAAGCGAAGCATCAAAAATTACTTTTGCACTGCTGTCCTTTGCAGCCTGGCTGGCAAAGCTTTTTAAAAGCATATTTATATTTAAGTACCCACCAAAAGCCTGTCCATCAATTTTGCTGATAAAGTCAATAGTATTGTTGCTGCCATTAAGGTATTTATCTGCATTCTCCTTTGTGTTGGCAATGGCAAACAGGTTGCTGTTGCTGCTATATGCAAAAGGGGCTTTGCCACTATCACTGGTTTGTTTTGCACCAAATTTTTTACCAGCATTAACTAATTTATTAAACGCATCCTTATCGCCGATGGTGGTTGCAAACACAAAATTAAATTCGGGCTTTTCCCTTACTGTAGCCATATCGTCCTGGCCGGGGATAGCATATTTCATACTGTCGGTTTTCATTACCAGGTCCGATGCCCCAATTAAAATATCGCCTTTGTTTGCCTTTATAAAATCATCCATGGTAAAGCCTGCCTGTGAAAGCCCCATGTTGGCCAACCCATCAAGGTTCATCATTTTTAAAATTTCACGAATGCCTTCCGGGTTAAAACTAAGGGCCATCAATCCTACTATATCCTTGCCTGGCATGCGTTTAATCATATCAGCACTTACTTTGCCACCGCTGTATTTTTTATAAATCTTACCAAGGTCTTCCCCAATAAAACTCTTAGAGGCAATACTGATTTTACCGTTATCAAAAGTAAGTGTGGCTGTGGTTACGCTGCCTTTATAAAATTTATCTAAATTAACCATTGCCATCATCGGGTTGGCAGATGCGCCTTTGCCCAACTCTTCTCCATTTACCCATAAATGCATGTCACCACCTTCTTTTAACAGCTTGCTAAACTTTTCATTTTTCGCAAGGGTGGCATCTTCTTTAAGTGCAAACACCGCTTTGCAGGTAGCGCCAATGTCCCTTGGTTTTACCGCAGGCAAATCAATAGAATCCTGTTGCATCCTTTTTGAAAGGGCATCCATGCCGGCCATTTGCGGCGCATCAAAAACATACACAAATTTTTCTTTGCTAAAGCCCACACACAGAGGCGATTTGCTGATATAATTTATTCCATCCTTCTCACTCTCCACACCATTTTCTGTAATCTCCTGGTTAAAAGCTTTAAAGAGTTTCTCATCTTTTATATTTCCCTCCAGGGCAACATAGCCGCCAATGCTATCTTTAACGGCAAAAAATAAAAGGTCGCCCCCGGCATCAATACCAGCACTATCGGGGTTGTTTAACAAGCGCTTCATTGGGCCAGGCATGCTGGTATCGCCACCCATGTCTTTAAAAAATGGATTTTGCTTTACCTCTGCCCAGCTAAGTTTAGCGGCAAGGGATTTACCATCTACATGGACTACAACCGTAGCCTCTTTCGGAATTAATTTGCCCTGCGTATTTGTTTTGTTGCAGGATGCAAAAAGCACTGCCATTGCGGCCACTGCTAAAATGCGGATTTGTGTTTGCATAAGTTGTTTTTTTGTTAGTGCCAAAATCGTTTATTGGTAACCGGTACTATTTGTTAAAGTAATCAAATAACTGCTCAAATGCCACCGCCTCCTGCAGGCCTGTAGCCAGGTTTTTTATCAAAACTTTTTTTTGTTCTATTTCTTTGCTGCCGATAATAATGGCATACTTTATTTTCTTTTTTTCAGCGTAGCTAAACTGCTTGCCGATCTTTGTAAACTCATGGTACATTTCGCAGGCCACACCTTTGCCCCGTAAACCCTGCATCAGCGTAAATGCAAAATGGCTTTCTGTTTCGCCCATGTTAAAAAATATGGCGGTGCTTCCAGCTTCTATATCTGCCGGAAAAAGTTGCAGTTCTTCCATAACATCGTAAATCCTGTCTACCCCAAAACTTATGCCCACGCCGGGTATGCCCGGCACATCAAACAATCCGGTAAGGTCATCATAACGGCCACCACCGCCAATACTGCCAATTTTTACCTGTGGTGCAGCCTTGGCTTCAAAAATTATTCCGGTGTAATAATTTAAGCCCCTTGCTAAAGTAAAATCAATTTGCAAGCGGGTGTTTTTGGCAAGGGTGCAAACCTCTTCAATTTCGGTAATGCCCTCTTGCGCCACCGGTATTTTGCCCAGCAATGCGGTTATTGCCGCAAGCTTTTCTTCATTGCTGCCGCTAATGGAAAGGTAGGTTTCAATGGTGCGAATTTGTTGTCCGGTAAGCCCACGTTCTGCCAGTTCTGTTTTTACTTTTTCCAACCCTATTTTATCCAGCTTATCAATGGCAATGGTTATGTTGGTAAGGCTTGCTTCGCTGTTACATAAAATAGCAAGGCCGGTCAATATCTTTCTGTTATTTACTTTTAAATCATAATCCCCCAAACCAAGTTTGGTAAACACATCGTGGTAAATATTGCAAAGTTCCGCTTCATTAAATAAAGAGGTGCTTCCGGTAACATCGGCATCGCATTGTGTAAACTCCCGGTAGCGCCCTTTCTGCGGCCTGTCTGCCCGCCACACCGGCTGTATTTGGTAACGCCTGTACGGAAAAACAATCTTTCCATGGTTCATAGCCACATGCCTTGCAAAGGGGATGGTAAGGTCATATTTAAGTGCCCTTTCGGTAAGGTCGCTGCTGCTTTTTCCATCCAGTACTTTTTCAAAACCTGCCTTCGATTTATCAATATTTTTAGGGTCGTTTATCCCGTTGTTCAGTATTTTAAAAATAAGCTTATCACCTTCTTCACCATATTTCCCCATCAGGGTATCCAGGTTTTCCATGGCCGGTGTTTCCAGTGGTTCAAAGCCATACAGATCAAAAACATTTTTGATAGTACTAAAGATAAAGTTGCGCTTCCTTACAACATCTGCTGTAAAATCCCTGGTGCCCTGCGGTATGGATGGTTTGGCCATAATTGTTTTTAAAGTTATCTTTTTAACGTGGTAAAAGGTATAAAAAGGGGCGTTCCCAAAGGGCCGGGCTTTACGCTGCAAGTACGGCACAGCCCCACCCTTAAACCCTCACCGGGCTTTTCGCTGCAATCCCTAACGCAGCAAAACAGTGCCTTCGTTGGTGGCTGTTTTTATCAATGCACTACAGGCTTCTTCAATAAGGTCATACACCACGTGGTAACCGGCTTCAGGGCCATACCATGGGTCTGGTATTTCCCTGTTCTCACCGGGGTAAGCCAGGTTCATTAATAAGTCCACTTTACCGGCCTCATATTTTTTACCGCTTATCTTTTTAATAGCATCTGTAACATCTGCTGCCATGGCATATATCTTGTCAAAATGTTCAAAGTCGGCTATGGTAAACCGGCGGCACCGCTGCTGGCTGATATTTAATCCATGTTTCAGCGCAACCCTTTGCGAAAGGTAATGTGGTGCCTCATTAATATGGTATCCGTTGGTACCGGCACTGTCTACCTCCCATGATAACCCTGCTGCCTTTATTTTCTGCAGCAGGATACCTTCTGCCAGCGGGCTTCTGCAAATATTGCCCAGGCAAACCATCAAAATTTTCATGCGCAAATATAGTTACAGCAAATTGATATGCCCCGTTGTTTTGCTGGTGGCATTATGGAATAGTTAACAGGCAGCATCTCATTTTAAACGGCGCCGGTTTTGAAATTTTTTCATCATCAAAACCAAACAAAAATGACCAGTGAATTAATACTGCACAGCGATGTGCTCGACATTATTTTTGAAAAAAGAAATAAGCAGTATGGGGCCTACACCCTGCGCAAATTTTACAACAACCGGCTTATAAAAGCATTGGGCGTAACCCTTGGTTTGTTTGCTTTTATTTCGGCATTTACATTAATCCCAAAAGAGCATGTATTGTATTATACATCGGGGGACATACCTATGCCAAAGCTGCCGGTGCCTAAAAAGGAGTTTCCCAAAAAAGATCCACCAAAGCAGGTATTTAAAGCCACGCCTTCAACACAAAAGAAATTTGTTACACCGGTTGTTGTTGATAATAAGTTAGTTCCAGATACTATCCAGGCCATTAAAGAAAAAGATATTATCGGCGCTGCCAACATTATAACACCAGGAAAAAATAATGGAGGCATAATTGGCAACCCCGGTACAGAAAATGGAAATGGCGATGCGGTACAGGCAGGCCCGGCAATACCGGTTTTTGATGCCAATGTACCAACAGACCGTCCGGAAGTTGAGCCAACCTACCCAGGCGGTATTAATGCACTTAGAAATTTTTTACAAAAGAACCTGCGAAACCCAACAGCAATGGAAGAAAGTGAACTGGTAGCGGTAAACGTAAGGTTTGTGGTAGGCTTCGATGGAAAACTGCAAAATTTTACTGTGGTGAAAGATGGTGGCGATATTTATAATAACGAGGTAATAAGGGTACTTAAAAAAATGCCCCAATGGGTGCCCGGAAAATCAAACGGCCAAAATGTAGCAGTGTATTTTACCATCCCTATAAAGTTTGTGCCTGCAGATTAGATACGTAATATATTTTGTAATTTGCCTTTCCTCAAGCCTGTACATCTTGAATGGAATGTGCAGGCAAAGGCATTAAAAAAAGAATTATGGCATTGGAAGAATTTGAAAATGAACCGCTGAGCGAACGGGAAAAAGGATTGATAAGGATGCGTTCCATAACAAATTATGGTATGGGTTTTTTTATGGTTGTGGCCGGTTTCTTTTTTATGTTCCCCACCAGTTACACCAGAAAATATATTGATCAGTACGACCCCACGCTTATACAATTTTTTGCCGTAATCTGCTGGCTGTACGGGGCTTTCCGTATTTACAGGGGATATAAAAAAAACTATTTCAGGGACTGATGCAAACATTTGTACACAACAAAGTAATAAGCAGGTTAAGTGCTTTACTCGTTTTATTTATACTGGCTAACGGGTGCAGCAATAAAAAGCTGATTATCCCGGCAGATACGCCTACAAGCGGGGATATTAATATCAGTGCCGATGAATCTTTTAAACCTGTTATTGACGAGCAGGTTAAAGTTTTTGAAGGCAGCTATCCCAATGCAAAAATCAACGTGCATTACAAACCAGAAGCAGAATGCCTGAAAGATTTATTAAGCGACTCTGCAACCCGTATGGTTATTGTAACAAGGGGCCTTGGTACAAAAGAAGAACATTACATGGAAGACTCTTTGGGCTATACCCCAAGATGGGATAAAGTGGCAACAGATGCTATTGCTGTCGTTGTAAATATAAATGCCCCGGATACTGTTTTTACTTTGGAAACTTTGCAACAACGGTTAACCGGCAAAATGGGCAATAAACAAAAAATTATTTTTGATGGTATGAGTGCCACAAGCACTGTACGTTTTGCCATTGATAGTATTTTAAAGGGAAAGAAATTTGACACCAGTGTGGTAAAAGCGGTACAAAACAGCAACGATGTTTTGGATTTTATTGCAACAGATATAAACGCCATCGGCCTTGTGGGCATCAGCTGGATAGGCAACCCTGAAGATAGTGCGCAGGTGAACATGCTAAAAAAAGTAAAAATGGCTTTTGTAAAATGTACCACCTGCACCGATTCGCCTTATGTAAAGCCAAGCCAATTAAGCATTTTAACCCATCGTTACCCCTTGGTACGTGGTTTGTATTATATTTTAAAGGAGAATTATAACGGGCTTGGTTCAGGTTTTGCAGACTTCCTGCAGTATGAAAGGGGACAGTTGATTTTTAAAAGGGCTTACCTTGGTTCCAGTAAAATAGGCTTCGCTATAAGGAACGTAAAAATTAATAAAACGTTAGTAAAATAATTGAATGGTTTTAGTCAAATAGCAGTAAAATAATAATTATCATTGTAAAGTTTAAAAAGTAAAGCATTATGAAAAAAATGAGAAAAGGTGTGCTGGTGTTAATAGCTTTTTGTTTTTCAGCAATGCTGAAGGCGCAGACTATCGAAGAAGGCAAAACCAGTTTGTATTATGAGAAATACAAAAGCGCAAGGACGATTTTTGAAAAACTTGTGGCCGCTAACCCTAACAATGTTGATGCGGTGTATTGGCTTGGCGAAACAATGATTTCTCCTGATGAAAGGACAGCAAAAGATATTGCCGATGCAAAGGCACTTTTTCAAAAAACATTAATGGCCAACAGTAACAGCCCATTGTTATTGGCAGGTATGGGGCATATTGAATTGTTGGAAGGTAAAACACAGGAAGCAAGAAATCATTTTGAAACTGCCCTTAGCCTTGCACAGGGTAAAAGCGTGCCTGTGTTTAATGCAGTTGGCTTTGCCAATGTAAATGCAAAAAATGGCGATGCTGCTTATGCAATCGATAAATTAAAATTAGCTGCGGCAGTTAAAAAAATGAATGACCCTGATGTTTACGTAAACCTGGGTGATGCCTACAAAAAAACAGGTGATGGTGGACAGGCACAGCTTGCTTATGAAGCAGCATTGGCACTAAACCCAAAGTACGCAAGGGCATCTTACAGGATCGGTAAAATATATCAAACGCAAGGTGGTTCTCAGGAAGAAATTTACATGAAATATTACAATGAAGCTATTGCAAAAGATCCTGCGTATGCACCGGTGTATGAAAATCTTTACAATCTTTACTACACTACCAACGTTCCAAAATCTGCCCAATATTTAGATAAATTTTTGGCCAATACAGATGACAATCCTAAGAATTGTTATTTGCAGGCATCCATTTTATATGCGCAGGCTTTGTTTGCAGATGCGGTAAAAAAAGCTGATCAGTGTATTGGCACCAACCCAACCCCTTATGCTAAACTGTATGGTATAAAGGCATATGCTTTTAATAAATTGGGCGATTCTTTAAATGCCAAATCTTCTTTTGAGCAATATTTTAAAGCAGCAGATACCAGCCTTATTGGTATGGGCGATTATTCTACTTATGCTGCTGTTTTATTAAAATTCCCAGGCAACGATTCATTGGCAGGTATGTATGTTGATAAAGCTGTTGCCCTTGATACGGTTGAGCTAAATAAAGTTGGCTACCTTAAAACTATAGCCGCAAGTTATGAGGCACAAAAAAAGTTTAAAGACGCTGCTGATTGGTATAACAAAGTAGTGAGCGTGAAAAAAACCCCAGGAAAAGTAGACTTGTATAATGCAGGCTATAATTATTTTAGGGTTGGCCAATATGATAAAGCAATAGCTGTTTTTGGGATATACAGTCAAAAATTTCCCGAAGATCCATTTGGTTATTACATGACTGCTAAATCAAAATGGGGTATAGATTCTTTAATGGCACAAGCTGCTGCCAATGCAGACTTTGAAAAAACTATTGCAGTTGGTATGGTGGATAGTGTTAAATACAAACCGCAGGTAATAGGCAGTTTAAAGTATTTTGTTGCATATTACGCTAACGTTAAAAAAGACAATGCAACTGCCATAGCGTATTGCGATAAAATCCTGGCTTTAGACCCAACAGATGCCGAGGCATTAAACAACAAGCAACAACTTGCATCACCTGCAAAACCTGCTAAGCCATCCGGTACCAAACCGGCTGCTGGTACAAAGCCTGGTGCTGCCGGGGTAAAATCAACATCAGCTAAGCCTGCAACAAAAGCGTCAGGTAAATAACGTATAGATATCTTGATTGAAAAATCCCTCTTCTTAAACCAGAGAGGGATTTCTTTTTGCAATCCAGGGATTGTTTTTTGGTTCGCCTTCATTACTTTTGCTCCATGCAATTCTTTATTCTTCAAGCCAGTACTGTTAACAGCGCAGTAAATTATTTACCCATAGCATTACAGTTGTTTTTTGCTATCGGTTTTATAGTGACGATGATGGGGCTTACGCACTTCTTCGGGCCAAAAAGAAACACATCTGACAAATTACAAAACTTTGAAAGTGGTATTGAAATAAGGGGAAATGCAAGGCAACCAATGGCAATCAAATATTTTCTGGTGGCGATTCTATTTGTGTTGTTTGATGTGGAAGTGATTTTTTTTTATCCCTATGCTGTTAATTTCAGGGGCCTTGGATGGAATGGGTTTATAGCCGTTACAACTTTTGTGGGTTTGTTTATAGCAGGGTTCATTTATATTATTAAGAAAGGGGCATTGGATTGGGAAGATTAATTCGCAAATCAGCCAATTTGATAATATACCAATTGGTTAAAGAAAGGCGGCAGATTGAACAAAAGAGAAGCAGTTTTGGTTATTTGATTAGCAGATTGCCTCATTGGAAAATTATCACATTTTCAAATTAAATGTATGTCTCGTCCGGTACAATATAATACAAAACTTAAAACGGTAGAAGCCCCCGATGGTATGATGGGGGACGGCTTTATGGCTACCTCTTTAGAAAAAGTTGTAGGTCTTGCACGTGCCAATTCTATCTGGCCTTTACCTTTTGCCACATCTTGTTGTGGTATTGAATTTATGGCAACTGCCGCCAGTCATTATGATATAGCAAGGTTTGGGGCAGAGCGTATGAGTTTTTCTCCACGGCAGTGCGATTTATTGATGGTGATGGGGACTATTTCAAAAAAGATGGGGCCTGTGTTACGCCAGGTATATTTACAAATGGCAGAACCACGCTGGGTTTTATCGGTGGGCGCTTGTGCATGCAGCGGTGGTATTTTTGATACCTATTCCGTTTTGCAGGGCATTGATCAAATTATACCGGTTGATGTATATGTGCCTGGTTGTCCGCCACGGCCTGAAGCAATACTGGATGGCTTCTTAAAGATCCAGGAGTTGGTAGGCCAGGAAAGTTTACGCAGAAGAAAAAGTGAGAAATATAAAGATTTGCTGGAGAGTTACGGAATACAATAGTTTATTCCAAATCGCACTTCACAAGTGATTTAATAAAAGCTTAAGCTTACAGCTACATGGCCTTAACAAACGAACTGGTACAGCAAAAACTTACGGAAAAATTTGGCGCAGAGCTAAGTGAGTGGTGCCAGCCTTACGGGATGCTAACCTTTACCGCACCCAAAGAACTTAACCTGAAAGTGTTGCAATACTTATATGATGATGGCGTGTTAGGTTTTCAATTTTTAACCGATCTTCAGGCAGTTCATTACCCCAATAACAAAGGCAAAGAGCTGGCAGTAGTATATCACCTTCACAACCTGAAAGATAATGTACGCCTGCGTTTTAAAGTGTTTACCTCCATTTCGGCACCTGATGTTTACAGTGCAACAGCTTTGTACGCCACGGCGAACTTTATGGAGAGGGAAACGTATGATTTCTTCGGTATCAATTTTATGGGCCATCCTAACCTGATAAGAATTTTAAATGTAGACGAAATGGATTATTTCCCCATGAGAAAGGAATTTCCGTTGGAAGACCAAAGCAGGGTGGATAAAGATGATGAGATGTTTGGAAGGGGCTAAAATTAAGATAACAGCGAGTATACATAAAAATTAAAAGCCGTTTTGGGCCAGGGTATGAGCGATCACATTTTATTGCCGGAAGGCAGCATAGAAAAGTTAACCACCACACTTAACCTTGGGCCCACGCACCCTGCAACCCACGGTGTATTTCAAAATATTTTAGAGCTCGATGGCGAAAGGATATTAAAGGCCACATCTACTGTTGGGTATATCCACAGGGCATTTGAGAAGTTGGCAGAACGCCGGCCCCTTTACCAGATTACACCGTTAACCGACAGGATGAATTATTGCTCATCCCCCATCAACAATATGGGCTGGCATATTACCTGTGAGCGGTTGCTGGGCATAACACTTCCAAAACGGGTAGATTATCTGCGGATTATAATCATGGAACTGGCCAGGATATCAGACCATCTTATTTGTAACTCCATAGTTGGCGTTGACAGCGGCGCTTTTTCGGGCTTTTTATATCTTATGCAATACCGGGAACTTATCTACGAAATTTATGAAGAAGTTTGTGGCTCCCGTTTAACAACCAATATTGGGCGCATAGGTGGTTTTGAAAGAAATTTTACCAATACCGCTTTTCAAAAACTTGAAAAATTTTTAGAAGAATATCCAAAGCAACTAAAGGAGTTTGAAAAGCTTTTTAACCGCAACCGCATCTTTATGGAGCGTACTATTGGTTGTGGCCCCATCAGTGCAGAGCGTGCATTAAATTATGGCTTTACCGGTCCTAACCTTAGGGCTGCCGGGGTTGATTATGATGTAAGGGTACATACCCCATACAGTTCTTACAACGATTTTGAATTTAGTATCCCCGTAGGCAATACTGGTGATTGCTATGATCGTTTCCTGGTTCGCAATGAAGAAATGTGGCAAAGTTTAAGCCTGATAAACCAGGCCTACAATAAAGTAAAAGAATTTAAGGGCACCGAGGCCGAAGTTTTTCATGCCGATACGCCGGCGTATTATTTGCCGGAGAAGAAAGATGTATACACAAAGATGGAAGCCCTTATTTATCACTTTAAAATTATAATGGGCGAAACAGATATTCCCGCCGGTGAGTTATACAGTTCGGTTGAAGGTGCCAATGGAGAATTAGGTTTTTACATGATCAGTGACGGTGGCAGAACGCCATACAGGCTTCACTTTCGCAGGCCCTGTTTTATTTATTACCAGGCATACCCGGAGCTGATAAAAGATGGTATGCTAAGCGATGCAATCATTACAATGAGCAGCCTTAATTTAATTGCTGGAGAGTTGGATGCTTAATTGATTAGAGGTGCAGCTTAACCTAAATAAAAGAAAGAATAAATAAATGGATATTCAATTCTCTGAAGAAAATTTAAACAAGGTTGGCGAAATAATTAAACGTTATCCCGCTGGTAAACAGAAGAGTGCACTGCTGCCTGTTTTGCATTTGGCGCAGGATAATTTTGGTGGTTGGCTGGATACACCGGTAATGGATTATGTTGCAACCCTGCTGGATATAGAACCGATAGAGGTGTACGAAGTGGCAAGTTTTTACAGCATGTATAACCTGAAGCCTGTAGGAAAATTTTTGTTTGAAGTCTGCCAAACAGGCCCATGTATGGTAAATGGCAGCGACCAGATAATCGATTATATCAAGCAGAAATTAAACATAAAAGCAGGCGAAACAACTACAGACGGATTATTCACTTTAAAAGCAGTGGAATGCCTTGGTGCTTGCGGTTATGCACCTTTGATGCAGTTAGGCAAAACGTATCGGGAACATTTAACCAAAGAAAAAGTGGATGCTATTGTTGATGAGTGCAGGAACAAATCGGCAATAAATAATTAGCAACTATGGATCAAGATATACCATATTTTAAAAAGGCAGGCACTCCGCATTAATGCTGATTATGTTGTTACTGCTCACATGAGGATGTATTAAAAAAGTAAAAAGCAAGAAAGTATTTATAAATGGCCAAAAAATTATTATTAGACAAAGCGAATGTTCCCGGCATCAGGTCGTTTGAAGTATACCGGCGTGAAGGTGGTTACCGCAGTGTAGAAAAAGCGTTAAAAATGGCACCCGGCGATGTTGTGGAAGAAGTTAAAAAAAGCGGTTTGCGTGGGCGTGGTGGTGCAGGTTTTCCTACCGGGATGAAGTGGAGTTTTTTGGCAAAGCCAGAAGGCGTTCCACGCTATCTTGTTTGCAATGCCGATGAAAGTGAGCCAGGTACTTTTAAAGACCGGTACCTGATGGAATTTATTCCGCACCTTTTGATTGAGGGGATGATTGTTGCTTCATTCGCTTTGGGCAGTAACAACAGTTACATTTATATCCGTGGGGAGTACGCATGGATTTCTGATATTTTAGAAACAGCTATTGCGGAAGCAAGGCGAAATGGATTTTTAGGAAATAATATTTTAGGCACTGGTTTCAATTGCGAAATGTATGTACACCGCGGTGCAGGGGCTTACATCTGTGGAGAAGAAACAGCCCTTATTGAAAGCCTTGAAGGCAAGCGGGGCAACCCGAGAATAAAGCCTCCATTCCCTGCCATTAAAGGTTTGTGGGATAGCCCTACAGTCGTAAATAACGTAGAAACCCTCGCAGCAGTGGTGCCTATAATTAATGAAGGGGGAGAAGAGTATGCAAAGATTGGGGTGGGCAAATCCACAGGTACTAAATTAATTTCTGCCTGTGGCAATATCAATAAACCTGGTATCTACGAAATTGATATGACCATCTCAGTAGAAGATTTTATTTACAGTGACGAATATTGCGGCGGCATTCCAAATGGTAAAAAACTAAAGGCTTGCATACCCGGTGGATCTTCCGTTCCCATTCTTCCGGCTAATTTATTGCTTACCACAGCTAAAGGGGAAAAGCGCCTGATGAATTATGAAAGCCTTAGTGACGGCGGCTTTGCAACCGGCAGCATGATGGGCAGTGGTGGGTTTATTGTGTTGGATGAAGACCAGTGTGTGGTAAGGAATACCATGACTTTAGCACGCTTTTACCATCATGAAAGTTGCGGGCAGTGCAGCCCTTGCCGGGAAGGTACAGGATGGATGGAAAGGATACTGAAGAAAATAGAAAATGGCAAAGGGGAGATAAAGGACATCGATTTGTTATGGGATATACAGCGTAAAATTGAAGGCAATACTATTTGTCCGCTTGGCGATGCAGCAGCATGGCCTGTTGCCGCAGCCATCAGGCATTTCAGGGATGAGTTTGAATGGCATGTGCTGAACCCGGATGAATGTTTAAAAAGGAATTACGGGTTAGCGCATTATGCGGATGATATACATGTGCCGGTTAGTGTGTAGAGCAGGACAAAATTAAAAGTCAAAGATGGATAACGGATTTGAGTTTGGTTGTATTGACCAACACATTTTTTACTCTGATAAAATAATTTTAACAATGGTAAAGTCTGTCTAATTTATTTTCCAATTCAGGCTTTTTAATTTATGATTTATGGCTGAAGAAGCAAAACCTGCACCACCGTCATCGTTTAAAGTTACCATCGATAATATCACCATCGAGGTAAAGCCGGGTACCACAATATTAAACGCTGCCCGTACCATTGGCGGCGATGTTACACCACCCGCAATGTGCTACTACAGCAAGTTACAGGGCAGCGGCGGTAAATGCCGTACCTGCCTGGTGGAGGTTGCCGCAGGCTCCACAGCCGACCCAAGGCCCATGCCTAAACTTGTGGCAAGTTGCCGCACAACAGTTATGGATGGTATGGTTGTAAAAAATATCACCAGTGATAAAGTGAAAGATGCAAGGGCAGGTGTGGTTGAATTTTTACTGTTAAACCATCCGCTGGATTGCCCCATTTGCGACCAGGCCGGTGAATGCCATTTGCAGGATTTAGGTTATGAACATGGCAAGGAAGGCACACGTTATGAATTTCCCCGGCGCACTTTTGAGAAAGAAGATATTGGTCCTTACATACAACTGCACATGACCCGTTGCATACTCTGTTACAGGTGCACCTACGTGGCAGACCAGTTAACCGATAAAAGGGTGCATGGTATTTTAGACAGGGGGGAGCATGCTGAAATTTCTACCTACATTTCCAAAGCAATTGACAATGATTTTAGTGGCAATATGATAGATGTTTGCCCCGTTGGTGCTTTAACTGATAAAACTTTCAGGTTTAAAAACAGGGTATGGTTTACAAAGCCCGTTGATGCACACAGGACTTGTGAAAACCCTGAATGCTGCGGTAAGGTAACGCTATGGCTTAGGGGCGATGAGGTGTTTAGGGTAACGGCACGTAAAGATGAATGGGGTGAAGTACAGAGTTATGAAGGTAAAACAGGATGGATATGCAATACCTGCCGTTTTGATAAAAAGAAAACAAGTGATTGGGTTGTAGAAGGCGTGACAAAAATAAGCCGCCACTCGGTAATTTCGCAGGGCAAATATGAAGGGTTGGTAATGCCTAAAGAAACCATTAAAGAAGTAATGGGTGGCCGAAGCCCAAGGCTGCTGATGGATATACATACGGAGAGTGAGGTTAACAAACCTTCGGTGCATTTAAGTGAAATAAACGGGCCGGCACATTCAGATACTTTCAACACAAAACCCTAAAATATGAAGAAGCATTTTACCCTTGGCCAGATTAAATGGATTGTAATTATTTGTTTGCTGGCAGAAGCTGTTACCCATGCAAGTGACCTGGTTAAGGGATTTAAAGACGGCTGGAACGGTACAAAATCCGTTGCGGTTAAGTGAGGTTGATGGGCAGCTAAACAGTGTACCACAAAGATAAAAATGCACAAGGGTGCGACGCCGATGCAGTTTCACAAAGCTGTGTTTTTGTTGGGCTAAAAAAATTTATACAACTGATTATGTTATTAGCAATTGACTTCCTTTTAATTATTGAAAAGCTGGTTTTAATTATTGTGGTGGTAATGTCATCGCTTGTTATTGCCATGTACGCTACGTTTGCAGAACGTAAGGTGGCAGCGGTTATGCAAGACAGGATTGGACCTGACCGTGCCGGGCCTTCGGGCATATTTCAACCCTTGGCAGATGGTTTAAAACTTTTTTTTAAGGAAGAAATCATTCCCAATTTTTCGTCTAAGTTTCTTTTTATTTTAGGGCCAAGCCTGGCAATGCTAACTGCTATGATGACGAGTGCTGTTATTCCCTGGGGCGATACGATTACGTTATTCGGGCGTGAAATACACCTGCAAATTGCCGATATCAACATCGGTATTTTATATGTTTTTGGCGTTGTTAGTATGGGCGTTTATGGCATTATGATCGGGAGCTGGGCAAGCAACAATAAGTTTTCATTAATGGGAGGTTTAAGGGCGGCCTCACAGATTATTAGTTATGAACTTGCCATGGGCATAGCTTTGATTGCATTGCTGATGGTAACGGGAACGCTTAGCCTGCGGACAATGGTGATAGACCAAACCGATGGTGTATGGAATATTTTGAAACAGCCTTTAGGGTTTATCATATTTTTAATTTGCGTTTTTGCGGAGTGCAACCGCACCCCTTTTGATTTGGCAGAAGCCGAAAATGAACTTATCGGTGGTTATCATACAGAGTACTCATCCATGAAGCTTGGCTTTTATTTATTTGCAGAATACATTAATATGTTTGTGAGCAGTGCGGTTATGGTAAGCCTGTTTTTTGGGGGCTACGATATCCCTATTTTAAATGATGCCCATGCAGTGGAGAAAATCGGACAAAACTGGATGGCCGTATTTCACATCATGATGTTTTTAGGCAAAGCATTTTTCTTTGTGTTTTTGTTTATGTGGGTAAGGTGGACAATACCACGCTTTCGCTACGACCAATTAATGAATTTAGGGTGGAAGGTTTTGTTACCGCTGGCGTTAATTAATATGCTGGCAACAGGGGCTGCTATTTTATTTTTTACAACAAAATAATAGCTGCGTTTCTAAACATTAAAAATATATTTGCGCAACTTTTAGTGCATCAATACAACATACTTTATGCAGGCATTAACCAATAAGGCAAAACAGGTAGACCGAAGGCCAATGAATTTGTTGGAGAGGGCTTACCTGCCGGCAATATTTAAAGGCATGTCAATTACTTTTGGGCATATGTTTAAAAAAAGCCCAACCATTAAATATCCTGAAAAGACAAGGCCTTTCAGTCCGGTGTTCAGGGGGCTTCACATTTTAAACCGGGATGAACAGGGCAGGGAAAATTGTACAGCTTGCGGGCTTTGTGCAGTAGCCTGTCCGGCAGAAGCCATTACAATGGAAGCTGCAGAAAGGCAACCCGGCGAAGAAAATTTATACAGGGAAGAAAAGTATGCAGCGAAATACGAGATCAATATGCTGCGTTGCATTTTTTGTGGCTTGTGCGAAGAAGCTTGTCCTAAGGATGCAATTTATTTAAGCGAAACCTTTGCCCCTGCCAACTTTCAGCGCAAAGGCTTTATTTATGGTAAAGATGATTTATTGATACCTAACCCCGTTACCGAGCCGGACGCTTATGCAAAAGCTAAAGGTGGCAGGGTGGCAGTTAAATAGGTTTAAACAGGCAACGATAACAATGAGTATTACAGTAATCTTATTTTGGTTTTTAAGCCTGTTGGCTTTGGGCAGTGCCCTGATGGTGGTGTTAAGTAAAAGCCCGGTGCATAGTATCCTGTTTTTGATTATTACATTCTTTGCTATTTCGGGCCACTACATTTTATTGAATGCACAGTTTCTTGCTATTGTAAATATTATCGTTTATGCAGGCGCTATAATGGTGTTGTTTTTATTTGTGGTAATGCTGATGAATTTAAATGCCGACACGGAGCCGCCGCAAAAGAATAAATACCTGTTGTATGGTGGTACCATTGCAGGTGCAAGCCTTTTACTGGTGTTGGTTGCTGCTGTAAAGCAGGCGGCGGCATCCGGCAAAATGGTGGAGACCAACGGGGGCAATACAGGCTTAATCGAAAACCTGGGAAGGTTGCTTTTTACAGATTATGTTTTTCCCTTTGAGATAAGCAGTGTGTTATTTTTAAGTGCCATGATTGGCGCTGTGGTGATCTCAAAAAAACAGGTAACCGTCGAAACAGTTTAAGTGTCAGGGAAAGCAGCGTCAGGAATAACCGAAAGGATTTTAATTAAGTTATAAAATAGAATATGCCGGTAAATTATTACATTTTTTTATCCCTTGCTTTATTTTGTATTGGCGTGGCAGGTGTATTAACCCGGCGCAATGCCATTATTATTTTTATGTGTATTGAGCTGATGTTAAATGCAGCCAATCTTTTGCTGGTGGCATTTTCTAAACTAAGGCCGGCAGATGTTGCCCTGCCCACATCCGGCAGTGATGCACAAATTTTTGTGTTCTTCATTATGATAGTAGCTGCAGCGGAAGTAAGTGTAGGCCTTGCAATAATTGTGATGTTATACAGAAATACCCATTCGGTGGACGTAAATTTTTTAAACCGGTTAAAAAATTAATGCCCCCATCTCCCGAAAGGGAGCAAAGGCAGTGTAATAAAATTGAAGTTTTTTTATTTAATAAAAACCACTGCAGCTTAATAAGGTGTAGTTAAAAATTCCCCTTCAGGGGATAGGTGTGGCTTATGAACAATACTTTACAAATAGCCTGGCTGATACCATTTTTACCATTGGCCGGTTTTTTAATAAATGGTTTGGGTAGAAAACAGTTATCCAAATCTTTGGCTGGTATTGTAGGTAGCGGTGTTATTCTCATCTCTTTTTTACTAAGTGTTTATGTTTTTATAAGTGTAAAAAATGGCAATACCCATGTAGCCCATTACTTTGATTTTATCAACACAACATCGCTGAAAATTGGTTTTGATTTTCAGATAGACCAACTCTCTTCGCTTTTCTTATTGATCATAACGGGCATTGGTTTTTTAATACACGTGTACTCCACGTCCTACATGCATGATGAGGAACCGAAAGACTTTGCAAAGTATTTCGCCTACCTCAATCTTTTTGTTTTCTCTATGTTGCTGCTTGTTTTGGGTGGTAACTATATTATCATGTTTATTGGTTGGGAAGGTGTAGGACTTTGCTCTTATTTATTAATTGGTTTTTGGTTTAAGGACAATGCCAACAGTGCAGCCGCCAACAAAGCGTTTATTATGAACCGCATCGGCGATTTTGGATTTTTGCTGGCAGTGTTCTGGCTCATCTCCAAATTGGGTACAACTGACTATCATCAGGTTTTTGAAAATGCATCAAAGCTTAGTGCTGCTGATATTACTGGTATTACCTTATTATTGTTTGCAGGGGCAACGGGTAAAAGTGCCCAGATCCCCTTATACACCTGGCTGCCGGATGCAATGGCAGGCCCAACCCCCGTAAGTGCTTTAATACATGCTGCCACTATGGTAACCGCAGGCATCTACATGATTGCCCGCAGTAATATCTTATTTACCATGGCACCATTTACCCAAACGGTAATTGCCGTTATTGGTTTAGCCACCGCAGTAGTTGCAGCCACAATAGCCTTAAAACAAAATGACATTAAAAAGGTATTGGCTTATTCAACCGTAAGCCAACTGGGTTATATGTTTCTTGGCCTTGGCGTGGGTGCTTACACTGGTGCAGTATTCCATGTTATGACGCATGCTTTTTTTAAGGCATTATTGTTTTTAGGTGCAGGCAGTGTTATCCATGCAATGGGTGGCGAGCAGGATATGCGTAACATGGGCGGCCTTAAAAAATATATGGGCATCACCAATATTACTTTTTTGTTAGGCTGTTTTGCCATAGCAGGTATGCCGCTTTTCTCAGGTTTCTTTTCAAAAGATGAAATACTGGCTGCTGCGTTTGCAAAAAGCCCGGTGTATTGGATAGTGGGCGTAGTCACCGCTTTCGTAACCGCATTTTATATGTTCCGCTTATACGCCATGACTTTCTCGGGACAATTCAGGGGCACCCTCGAGCAGGAGCACCACCTGCATGAAAGCCCTGCTGCTATTACGTTTCCTTTAATTGTGCTTGCCATACTCGCCGTAGTTGGCGGATGGATAGGCATACCGGAAGTTTTTATGCATGGCGCCCACCGGTTACAAATTTTTCTGGAACCCATATTTGCACAAAGCAACACTTTAACAGCTGCGTTCAAAGAGCAGCACGAACTATCACATACAACAGAATATGGTTTAATGGCGGTGTCTGTAATCGGGGCCTTGATAGCTTTAATAATTGCCTGGACAAAGTTTGCGAAATACACCAAATCAACAACGGAAGAAACCGGCTTAGCAAAAGTGTTGGCCAATAAATGGTATGTGGATGAAATGTACAATGTGGTAATAGTAAAACCTGTTCAAACGATTGCGGGCTTTTTTAATAATCTTGTTGAAAGAAAAGGTATTGATGGCTTTATAAATGGTGTTGGCCGGGCTGTTAATTATGGAAGCCGGCAAATGCGGCTTTTGCAAACCGGGCAGGTTAGCGGGTACATGCTGATGATGGTAATTGCTATCTTGATTTTATTTATCATTCAATTGTTTTTGTAATAAGAAGATATGGACCCACAAAATATTTCTATCACATTTCCACATGTACTCATTTTCTTTCCATTACTGGCAGGGCTGATTGCTTTTTTATTTAAAAAAACTGCGACCGTTAAATCATGGGCTTTATTTTCTTCCATTATTACTTTATGTATTTCACTGCTTAGCGTTTATTATTCCAGCAATAAAGCCTTAAGTGGATTGGATTTTAATTACGAATGGCTTAAATACATTGGCGCAAGTTTTTCAGTTTCACTTGATGGCACCGGCAGGATTTTGACCTTGCTCACTGCCCTTTCCTTTCCTGTAATTTTTGTAGCAACGTATAAAAACGGGTACAAAAACAGCAATGCTTTTTATGGTTTAATGTTACTGTCGCAGGCAGGTTTAATGGGTGTTTTTTTAGCCACAGATGCTTTAGTATTTTATTTCTTTTGGGAGCTTGCCCTTATACCGGTTTATTTTTTGTGCAGCAAATGGGGTGGCGAAAAAAGAATACAGGCTACCTTCAAATTTTTTGTTTACACTTTTACGGGCTCCTTATTAATGCTGATAGGCATCATTTATATGTACCTCCACACCATGCCGGTAATGGGTAAAACAGGGCAGGTGTTGTCGGAGCACAGTTTCGCCATGAATTATTTTTATGCAGTTCAACTTACGGCACAGCAACAAAACTGGCTGTTCTGGTTATTCTTTATTGCATTCGCTATTAAAATGCCCATTTTCCCTTTTCATACCTGGCAGCCCGATACCTACGAGCAGTCGCCGGGCGCTGTCACCATGGTGTTAAGTGGTGTTATGGTAAAAATGGGTGTGTTCGGTGTATTGCGGTGGTTGCTTCCAATGTTTCCGCAGGCAGTTTTAAAGTTTGATAATATTGTTATTATCTTATCCATCATTGGCATGTTGTACGCAAGCCTTATTGCAATGCGGCAAGATGATTTAAAGCGCTTGGTCGCCTATTCTTCTATTGCCCACATCGGGTTAATGTGTGCGGCTATTTTCACCATAAAGCAATCCGGCTTGGAAGGGGTGATGGTGCAGGTATTTAACCACGGGCTTAACATCATTGGTTTGTGGATAGTGGTGGAATTGATTGAGCGGCAACTTGGCGTACGCAAAATATCCCAGTTAAGCGGCCTGGCACACAAAGCCCCGGTGTTAACCATACTGCTCGTGGTAATTGCATTTGCCAATATTGCATTGCCACTCACCAATGCATTCGTCGGGGAGTTCCTGATGTTTAGCGGTTTGTTCCAGTTTAATAATTGGCTTACGGCAGCGGCACTCGTTAGTATAATCCTTGCTGCAGTGTATACCTTAAACATGATTAAAAAAGTTTTTTACGGGGAAACAAACAGCCTGGTGAATGGCTTTAAAGAAATTGCGGTAAATGAGCAGATCGCTTTGTGTATAATTGTTGTGGCAATTTTTTTGGCGGGTGTATATCCTCAGCCATTATTAAACCTAACAAAAGATTCGGTAACAGATATAATCACCAGATTTAAATAACCAAGAATATTACAATCTGCAAATTGATAGATCAGGGCAATTATGAACGCAATAATAATAACAGCAATCTGGGGAATAGTAATGATGTTTGGTGGTGTTTTTTTTAAAAGTAAAAGCACCCCAAAATATTGGGCTATTGTAGGTATCATTCTGGCTATTGTTGCCGATTGTTTTGAATTGATAAAGCAGGAAACTTTTTTTAATATCGATTTGAAAGACATGCTTTCTTTCGATAGTTTCAACTTAACTTTTATTGCGGTTGCTTTAATTTGTACGCTGTTACTTTTTCTTTTAAACGGAAGGGATATTGAAAAAGTAGGCGATAATGTTTCAGAATACTTTGCACTGATATTTTTTGTGTTGTGCGGCGTAGCCATAGCAGCAACATTCAATACCCTCCTCACTTTATTTTTGGGTATTGAAATTTTATCTATCCCGCTGTACATACTAACAGGCAGTGATAAACGAAACCTAAAAAGTAATGAGGCTGCCCTCAAGTATTTTTTGATGGGTTCTTTTTCTACCGGCATTTTACTGATGGGTATTGCATTTTTATATGGCGGTAATGCAGCCGCTCCTTCTTTTTACATCGGCAATATTGGTATTGGTGCAGGTAAGCTACCGGTGATGATGGCAATTGGCCTGGTGTTTATTTTGATAGCAATGGCTTTTAAAGTGTCTGCAGCCCCATTTCATTTTTGGGCACCAGATGTATATGATGGTGCACCAACAGTATTTACCTCTTTTATGGCCACCATTGTAAAGGCCGCTGGTTTCATTGCATTTATCCGTTTGTTCATCCATGTTTTTGGAGATGTGCAGGAGCAATGGCAAACCCTTATTGCTGTTATAACAGCTGCCACTTTGTTAATCGGTAATCTTTCAGCGGTGTTCCAGCAGAGCGTAAAGCGTATGCTGGCGTACTCAAGTATTGCGCAGGCTGGCTTTATGTTGCTGGCAATTTTTTCACTGAACCAATTTGCAAAGGAAGGTATTGTGTTGTACTCGGCCGCTTACAGCCTTGCTACTATTGGTATTTTTGCCATCCTCATAAAAATGAACGACTATACCATTGACGGGTTTAACGGGCTTGCCAAACAACAGCCCCTGCTTGCAGTAACGGCCACCATATTTTTATTATCATTAACCGGTATACCCTTAACGGCAGGTTTTCAGGCCAAATTATTTATGCTGATTGCAGCCGTTAAAGATGGCCATCAAATCTGGCTGGTGGTGTTGGCTGTTTTATGTGCTGCCATCAGTGCGTACTACTATTTTAAAATTATCCAGGCTATTTATTTTAAAGACAGCAAATCAGTTGCGCCTTATGAATGGGATGTGACACCGGCTTTTAAAACCCTGCTTGTCATAACCTCATTTTTAATCATTCTTCTTGGTTTATTTCCAACACTTATTACAGAGTGGCTGCACTATTAAACCTTACAGCATTTGCTTTTAAAAGAGCTGTTTTAATTTCATTGCCGCTTATAAACTTTTTGTAAGCCTTGTTATTTTGAAGTTTAACTTTAGCCGTAATTATCAAAGGCATGAAGACAGGCGATTCCATTGCATTATCTTACCGCACAATAAAAAGTAACCGGCTACGCACTGCTATAACGGTTGTAATTATAGCATTGGGTATTATGGCACTTATCGCCATTATAACCGCTGTGCAAGCGGTTAACCAAAGCCTTACCCAAAGTTTTTCTACTATGGGTGCCAATGCATTCAGCATTCGTTTTAAAGAAAGGAATGCCCGTTTTGGTAATGGCCCCGGAAGAGGGGAGACAAAAAAAACATCCCGTAATGCAATTGTAAGGACATCAAGCGAAGGCAAAAAGATTACGTTTGACGAGGCCCGTGCTTTTAAACAACGGTATAATTTTCCTGCAAAAGTGGGTATCGCATTATCTGGCCCAAGTGGCATAATCGTAAGCAACGAAACAAAAAAAACCAATCCTGACATAAGGGTTACCGGTGGTGATGAAAACTATCTTGAATTGAATGGATATGAATTATCGGCCGGTAGGGATTTTAATGAAGCTGATGTGGAAAGCGGCAGGAGCGTTTGTGTTATCGGCAATGTTATCGCCCAAAAATTATATGGGGAAAATACTGAAAAAGCAATCGACAGGATTATCACCGTTGATGGAAGTAAATACAGGGTTATAGGTATTTTAAAAGATAAGGGCAGCAGCGCTTTTATGAACGCTGATAAAGTTGTAATTACCACCTACAATAATATACGCAGGGTATATGGCGCCGTTGGCCAGTCGTATAATATAGCCATTATGGTCCCCGATCTTAAAATGATGGAGGTTGCGGTAGGGGAGGCAAAAGGTATTTTTCGCCCCGTACGTAAACTGGACGTTAAAGAGGACGACAATTTTTACATAGACAAAAGCGACAGCATAGCAGCTTCGCTGATGAAGAACCTTGGTTTTTTACAATACGCAACAATGGCAATTGCATTAATAACATTAATAGGTGCTGCTATTGGCCTTATGAATATTATGCTGGTTGCAGTAAACGAACGCACAAAAGAAATAGGTTTAATTAAATCCTTGGGCGGCAAGGCTGCCGAGGTTAGGGCACAGTTTCTTTGGGAGTCTGTGCTGATAAGTTTAATGGGTGCCGTGGTAGGTATTATTGCCGGCATCCTTTTCGGCAATACGGTTGCCATTATTTTAAAAACCGGTTTTGTAATTCCCTGGGCATGGGTTGTTGCAGGTGTTTTGGTATGCAGCCTAGTAGGCCTTACAGCCGGATTGTACCCTGCATATAAAGCATCCAAATTAGATCCGATTGTTGCTTTGAGATATGAATAAATGCTGATTTTTTATCGCCTGATAATGCCCGTTCTTATGGAAACATAACAGCTTTACATCTTCCCTATAAATTCATTGAAAAATAATTTTAACGGGTTGGTACAATCAATTAATTTATTAACTTGTGCTGCATCCAAAAAAAATATTCTAAATCGCAATTGATGGTTTAAATACTTTTTTTCATTAGCATTGTACTACAAACTTTAAGCAAACATCATTTAAATTTAACTCACAAAAAAATTGAACGTCATGGCAGAAACTAAATCAACTGCAACTGTAAAACCATCAACCTCTGTACAGGTAAAAAAAGCGGGAAACTCTATTTCTTGGGTAGCACCGGTAGTTTGTATACTTGCAGGTTATTTAATCTGGAGAGTAGTTTTGGGTAGCTCGGCAAACTTCTCTAAGCCAGCGTCAGGTTGGTTTTGGCCATCTCATGAAGGCCCCAAGGCTAAAATCTACAACATGTACCTTGGCGGGATTATAGTACCCATTTTGATTGGTTGTTTTTTAACTGTGTTAACTTTTATTATCGAAAGGTTTTTGACCATTTCGAAAGCTACAGGTACTGGTAGCAATGCAGATTTTATCCGCAGGGTACAATACCATCTTGCCAATAAAAATGTTGATGCTGCTGTTGCAGAATGCGACAAACAAAAAGGTTCTGTTGGTAATGTTATGAAGGCTGGCTTACACCGCTACAAAGACATGATCGGCAATACCGAACTATCTACCGATCAAAAAGTATTGGCCATTCAAAAAGAAGTGGAAGAAGCTACATCATTAGAATTACCTATGTTGGAAAAAAACCTCGTATTCCTGTCAACTATTGCGTCTGTTGCTACCTTATTGGGATTGTTAGGTACGGTATTAGGTATGATACGTTCTTTCTCTGCACTTGGCGAAGGTGATGGTGGTGGAGCTGCCGCTGGTAAATTATCACAAGGTATCTCTGAGGCCTTATACAACACCGCCTTAGGTATCGGTACATCTGCTTTTTCAATTATTTTTTATAACATATTTACAACCCGTATCGATGGTATCACTTACGGTATTGATGAATCTGGTTTTACTTTAACGCAAAGTTTTGCTTCTTTGTACAAGTAATTTGTATGGAGAAATGTGATTTTTGAATCTGAGGTAATAAATAAAAATATCAAAAAATGTCAAGAGCTAAAATACCTAGAAAGAGCACCAACATTGATATGACTGCGATGTGTGATGTTGCGTTTTTATTGCTTTCTTTTTTCATTCTTGCAACTAAAACAAAGCCACCGGAAGCTGTGGCCGTAGTAACACCAAATTCTGTTTCTACTAAAGTTGCTAAAGATGAATCTATATTGATAACCTTAACCAAAGAAGGAAAAGTTTATCTTTTACTTGGCGATAAGGCACATAAAAATGGCATTATTGATGATATCAATACAACAAGGTCACTGGGACTTACAGCAGCAGAATTAACCAAGTTAAAAAAGGCAGACTTTATCGGTGTTCCATTAGCACAGCTTAAATCATTTCTGGATAGGGCCGAACCACTTGCACCGGCGCAAATGCCCGGCATACCTTGCGTTGACAGCACCAATAATGAAATGGTTGATTGGATGAGAAGTGTTACCAATGCTTACAAGGGTGAGAATATGGATAACCTTAACCTGTTGGTAAAAGGTGATAATGCGGCAAAATATCCTGTGTTTAAAAATATAAAAGAAGCCTTTAAAAAGAATGACATTTATAAATTTAAAGTAGTGACCAATTCCGAGGCACCACCTCCAGGTTCTGAACTGGCAAATTCTGCTGCCGCAGAAAAGAAATAAATTGTAAACAACTGGTTAACCCAGTAAGAAAAAAATTACCGATATGGCAGAAATGGATACCTCGTCGGGAGGCGGACATAAAAAAGGCCCCGGCGTAAAAAAACCAAAAAAACAATCTACCAGGGTAGATCTTACACCGATGGTGGATTTAGGATTTCTTCTTATTACTTTCTTCGTATTTACAACTACTATGAGCCAGGCCACGGCCATGAATATGAATGAACCTAAAGATGATCCAAACAATCAGCTTAAGGTAAAAAATTCAGGTGCCATGACGTTGCTTTTAGGTAAGGATGACCATATCTATTACTACTATGGAGAGCTTTCGCCTACGGATGCTTCTAATCAATTTAAGAGCAGTAATTTTAAAGACATCAGGCAGTTGATATTGGATAAAAAGAAAGCCACACCAATAGGTGATTTGATGTACATCATTAAATCTGAT
Organism: Ferruginibacter sp.; assembly: GCA_965249755.1. Classification (GTDB taxonomy): domain Bacteria; phylum Bacteroidota; class Bacteroidia; order Chitinophagales; family Chitinophagaceae; genus Ferruginibacter. The sequence goes on along the minus strand of CBDFMT010000004.1, from coordinate 2,206,055 downwards.
AAGGAAGCTACATTCAAAAATGCTATTGATATTTTGGATGAAATGTCTATCAATGAAGTACCTCCGGGCCACTATGCAGAGGTTGACATGAGTGATACTGAATCAGAATTAATAAAGAGGACTGAAGGGGCAAATGGTATAAAATAAATTATGGAAACTGCCCAATTTAGAATCTAACTACAAACTTTTTACAATGGATATAAACAAAATTTTAGGCGCCGATATTCTCGATATTGTTTTCGAGGGAAGAAATAAGGAGTATGGTGCTTATGAACTTCGTAAAACGTATAATGGACGTATTACAAAGGCGATCCTTTTTACTGGGGCTTTAATACTCTTGGTTTTCCTGGGTTCGGTTTTTGCTAACTTTTTAGCCAAAAATAAACCTGAGCAAATTGAAGTGTTGGATACACAAATGGCTGACATTAAAAAGAATGATGTTCCACCACCACCACCACCACCGCCACCACCCAAAGCGCCACCACCACCGGAGATTAACCAGATTAAATTTACCCCTCCTAAAATTGTAAAAGATGAAGAGGTAAAAGCTGATGAAAAAATTGAAGAAATTAAAGAAGATCAGGTTATTAGTACAAAAACGGTTGAGAGTGAAAATAAAGTAGCTATTGTGCAAGCACCGGTTGAAGATAAAGGCACACAAATTACTGAGGCCCCTAAAACCGATGATGAAGACAAGGTTTTTACGAAAGTAGAAAATGAAGCTGCTTTCCCAGGGGGAGATGCTGCATGGCGCAGGTATCTGGAAAAAAACCTGAATGCAAGTACACCGGTAGATAATGGTGCACCTGCTGGAACCTACCAGGTAATTGTTAAGTTTATTGTAAGTAAAGATGGAAGTATAAGTGATGTACAGGCAGAATCTAAACATGGCTATGGCATGGAAGAGGAAGCGGTTAAAATTATAAAGAAAGGGCCAAAGTGGACACCAGCTTTACAGAACGGACGCAACGTAAATGCTTACCGCCGTCAGCCAATTACCTTCCTTGTTCAGGACAATTAATTTTTTTTACAAGGAATATTTTTATCATCCCTTTACAATTTTGTAAGGGGATTTTTTTGCCTGTCAATGCGATCTTGCACATGAAATCAATGCTCCTTTTTGAATAAATATTTAATTGCAAGCAGTGTGGAATAGCAATCCATGTCCATCTTAATAACAAAATATTTATTATGGCAGCAATAGAAAATTCTTCATCATCCAACGAAAAGAAAATCCATAAAGTTTCTAAACACAATACAAGGGTAGACCTTACACCCATGGTTGACCTTGGCTTTTTGTTGATTACCTTTTTTGTTTTTACAACAACAATGGCAGCCTCAACGGTAATGAACATTCATGTACCCGATGATAAACTGGAACCTGATGATCCTGTTTGTGCATCTTGTGTACTTACAATTTTTTTAGATGAAAACAACAATGTAAAATATTTTGAAGGGATGCCTGCATCACATCCGGAAGTGAAGGTTACTAATTTTAGCAATGACGGTGTAAGAAAGGTTATTGTAACAAAGCGGCAGGCTGTTGAACAATTAAAAGGTTCGGCAGATGATTTTGTAATGATTATTAAACCTGGCATTAAAAGCACATTTCAAAACTTTATCGATATTGTTGATGAGGCTACTATCAATAATGTAAAGCATTATTACTGCACAGAAATAACAAAGGAGGATATGTTACAACTACACGTAGGACCATAATAGTGCCCAATTTTGAAGGGTAACTTTTAAACCATTTTATTAGAAGTTATCTTTGTCCAATGAACGCATATTCAGTTTGGGATGATACCATTGTTGCCCTTGCTACGCCGGCAGGCGTGGGTGCCATAGGGGTTATCCGCTTAAGTGGGAGCAATGCTTTTTCTATTGTAAATTCCTTATTTCCATCTAAAGATATTAATGCGGCAGCATCTCATACTATCCATGTTGGCCTTCTAAAATATAACGGCAACCCTGTGGATGAAGTGGTGGTTTCACTGTACAAAGGCCCAAGAAGCTATACCGGCGAAGATGTTATTGAAATCGGTTGCCATGGCAGCCCTTATGTTCAACAGCAAATTATTAATGCTTGTGTAAACAGTGGTGCAAGAATTGCAAAACCGGGTGAGTTTACCCAAAGGGCTTTTTTAAATGGCAAACTGGATTTAACGCAAGCTGAAGCTGTTGCAGATCTCATTGCCAGTAGCACCTCAGCCTCACAAAAAACGGCATTGCACAATATCCGTGGTGGCTTTAGCCATGTTTTAAAATTGTTACGGGAAGAACTGATTAGCTTTTCTGCATTGATAGAATTAGAACTTGATTTTAGCCAGGAAGATGTAGAGTTTGCCGACAGGAAAAAGTTTTTTGAGATGATCCAATCCGCACAATCAACCACAACCAAACTGCTGGAATCTTTTAAGTTAGGCAACGTAATAAAGAATGGGATAACAGTCGCTATTATTGGTAAGCCCAATGCAGGAAAGTCAACATTATTAAATGCATTGCTGAATGAAAACCGGGCCATTGTAAGCGAAATTGCAGGTACTACAAGGGATACCATTGAAGAGGTACTGAATATAAATGGCATCTTGTTCCGCCTGATTGATACTGCGGGAATTCGTGAACACAGTACCGACAGCATAGAGTTGATTGGGATAGCAAGGAGTATAGAAAAGATGAAGTCTGCAGATGTGGTACTTTACATTTTTGATGTAATTGCAACCACAACAAACGAGCTGACAAAGGCGGTAAAAGAACTGAAAGAAAATAACAACACTATTATTTTAACGGGCAACAAAGCTGATTGTTTAAGCCCTGAAGATTTGAAAAATAAATTTACCTCTTTAGAAAATATTTATTTTATTTCTGCTAAAAGCAACGTTGGTATTGATAACCTTAAAGAGGTACTCTTCGCAACAACAGTGCATGAACTTCCTTCCTCAGAAAATACGGTGATAACGAATGCCCGCCATAACGAAGCATTGCGGCAGGTTAAAATATCGCTTAACGATATTGAAAGCGGGCTTGCCAATGCAATACCAGGCGATTTGCTTGCACTCGACATTAAGCGTTGCCTGCATTTTATTGCTGAAATAACGGGTGATATTTCCAACGAAAATGTGCTTGATTTTATTTTTAGTAAATTCTGTATCGGAAAATAAAACCTCGGTTATCCAACACCACTCCGTTGACTTTTAATCAAAATATTTCTTACAAAAAATATTTTGACGGGTTAAATAAAATGATACTCGTAAAACTATGAATTGGGTAAAAAAAACATTACTTTTCTACAACACTATTACACTTACCTGCTGATCCATAAACTCATTTAAAAATTTGAGGCCCATGGATACCCTTACTGACTTTTTTGAACATTTATTTCAAACCAATGGGTTTATGCCCCGCTGGAACTGTGGCCGGTGGACTAATGTGCATGGATGGCTATACCTTCTATCTGATGTGATTATCGGGCTTTGTTATTTTGCAATTCCCATTATTTTACTTCGCTTCATTAGTAAAAAAAAAGACGTCCCTTTTCAAAAAATTTTTTTGTTGTTTGTATTGTTCATTGTTTTTTGCGGGCTAACCCATATCATAGATGCACTAATGTTTTGGTATCCCCTATACAGGTTAAATGCTGTTTTACTTTTTATAACTGCGATAATATCTGCTTTTACCGTGGTAGCATCATATAAAAATTTGCCCTTGGCCCTTTCATTGAAATCTGCAAACCAACTCCAAAAAATAATTGATAAACAAACTGAGGAGTTATTATTGGCCAATCAAAAATTAAAAGATAGTGAAAGCCAATTTAAAGCCCTTGTCAATAATAATCCGGATGTAATTACTTTGGTTGATAAAAACCTCCATTACAAATTCATTAATGATTCAATCGGATCCTTGTATTCAAGAAAATCACAGGATTTAACCGGAGTGAAGGTGGGGTCCATAGGTCCCGACTCGGAAAGCACAAGAATATTTATTGAAAATGTGGAAAGTGTTTTTAAAACCGGGGTGATGATCCATTATGAAAGGGAAATTGCCACAGAGATAAAAGGTGCAGTTTACCTGTCAACCAATATTATCCCATTGCTCGACAAACAAAATAATGTTGCGGATGTGCTTACCATTACCAAGGACGTGACAAGCGTAAGGGACAATGAAAAAAAATTACATGATACCATTGATGACCTCAACCGGCTTTCGAAAAGGCTGGAGTTAAAACGCAAAACCCTGCTGGATTTTGCATACATTGTATCGCACAATTTAAGATCGCCTACGGGTAATTTAATTGCACTTATTGACATTTACAAACGAACAACTAATGGAGATAAGAGATTGCTGATAACCGATAAAATATTTGAAGTTGCTGCCCAGCTTTCAAATACAGTGCATGAATTGGGTGAAGTAGTTAACATTAGCGAAAATAAAGAAGTTCAGCGTGATCAATTGAGTTTTGAAACTGTTTTAAAAAGCCAGCTCATCAGTGTGTCTGCAACTATTTTAACAACACATGCAGAGGTAACTTATAATTTTGACGCATGCCCAAGTATATTTTATCCAAAGGTTTATTTGGAAAGTATCATCTTAAACCTGCTTACCAATGCTTTAAAATATGCATCCCCGGAAAGGCCCCCATCAATTGTCTTTTCTTCTTATATAGATTTTAAGGGGCTCATAACATTTACTTGTAAAGACAATGGTATTGGTATTGACTTAAAAAAGTTTGGATCTAAAATATTCTTACTGCACAAAACATTTCATAATAATGCGGATGCTAAAGGAGTGGGCCTTTTCATCACTAAAAACCAGGTAAAGTCTATGGGTGGCAGTATTTCGGTTGAAAGCGAGCCCAATGCAGGAACAACATTTATTATACACTTTAATGAAATAGAAGTATGAAAAATAATAACAAGTCACTTTCTATCTGCATAGTAGATGATGATATCATTTACCAATACCTGGCCAAGGAAGAAATTGAGGATACCAACCTGGTAAATTCAATTATGTTTTTTGACGATGGTGAAGATGCAATCGCATACATCAATGATTCCGTGATAAAAAGTAATCCATCCTTACTTCCGGATGTTATTTTTTTAGATGTTAATATGCCACGAATGGATGGCTGGGATTTTTTAATTGCATTTACAGAATTAAAGCCGGCCATCGAAAAGAAAATTATTATTTACATGGTGAGTTCATCCATCGACAACAGGGATTTAGACCGGGCTAAATCTATAAGTGAAGTAACAGATTATATTATTAAACCTATCTCCCCAAATCAGTTGGAATCTATTTTAAGAAAACTGCTGGCTGTAAATACCTGAAAATAAAACATCCTATAAAATTGTTGGATTTAGGGTATCTTCGTTTAACAGCAGGGAATATTTACTGACTTTTTTATATTTTTTTAGCAATTACAATGGATATTTGCAAAATAATTAAAACAGTAAAAAATGAACAGTAGTCCAATTACCTTGTTCGATAAAGTTTGGGATGCACATGTGGTACGAAAGATTGAAGATGGCCCGGATGTTTTTTTTATTGACCGTCATTTTATACATGAAGTAACCAGTCCGGTTGCATTTTTAGGTTTAAAAAGCCGGCACCTTGGCGTTATGTTCCCCCATCAAACTTTTGCCACAGCAGATCACAATACCCCAACCATAAACCAGCACTTGCCTGTTGCAGATCCGCTATCTGCCAACCAATTAAAAGCACTGGAACAAAATGCTGCAGCATACGGTATTTCTCATTGGGGGCTTGGTAACCCTAAAAACGGAATTGTACATGTGGTAGGCCCTGAAAATGGTATTACACAACCCGGTATGACGATTGTTTGTGGCGACTCCCATACAAGCACCCATGGCGCCTTTGGTGCCATTGCATTTGGCATTGGCACATCAGAAGTAGAGATGGTTTTATCCTCGCAATGTATCATGCAGCCAAAGCCGTTAAAAATGCGCATTAACGTAAACGGCGTTTTGGGCAAAGCGGTTACCCCTAAAGATGTTACACTCTATATTATTGCTAAATTAACCACTGCCGGTGCCACAGGTTATTTTGTAGAATATGCGGGGGATGTTTTTGAAAAGATGAGTATGGAAGGCCGTATGACGGTATGCAATATGAGCATTGAAATGGGTGCCCGTGGCGGAATGATTGCACCTGATGAAACAACGTTTGCTTACCTGAACGGACGTGAACAGGCACCGAAAGGAGAAGCCTGGCATAAAGCACTGGCCTATTGGAAAACCTTAAAAACTGATGCTGGGGCCACCTTTGACGCAGAGTATAGTTTTAGTGCTGCTGATATTGAACCCATGATTACATATGGTACCAACCCGGGCATGGGCATGGGTATATCTAATCATATACCTAAAGCAACTGATTTAAAAGGTGGCGCAGCTACTTATGAAAAATCGTTGAAGTATATGGGCTTTTCTGAAGAAGATGAAATGATTGGAAAAAAAGTGGATTTTGTTTTTATAGGAAGTTGCACCAATGGCCGCATTGAAGATTTCAGGGCATTTGCCTCTATAATAAAAGGCCGCAAGAAAGCGGAGCATGTTACTGCGTGGGTAGTGCCAGGTTCACACATCGTTGAGCAGCAAATTAAAGAAGAAGGCATACTGGATATTTTGACCGAAGCAGGTTTTGCATTGCGGCAGCCCGGTTGTTCTGCATGCCTTGCCATGAACGATGACAAAGTACCTGCAGGCAAATATGCAGTAAGTACCAGCAACAGAAATTTTGAAGGAAGGCAGGGCCCTGGCAGCAGGACGTTGCTGGCAAGTCCACTTGTAGCTGCCGCCGCTGCGGTAACTGGTTTTGTAACAGACCCCCGGGAACTGATGCCGAATTAAAACCAGCGGTTGTAAAGCGTTAGCTGTTCTTTTTAAATCATCATCAACACACACTAATAAACAATACCTATATAATGGCTTACGATAAGTTCACGATTTTAAAAAGTGCCGCTGTGCCTTTACCGATTGAGAATGTGGATACCGATCAAATTATTCCTGCACGCTTTTTAAAAGCCACTACCCGTGAGGGTTTTGGCGATAACCTCTTCAGGGATTGGCGCTACAATAATGATAATACACCCAAGCAGGATTTCGTTTTAAACAACCCCCTCTATGCTGGAAAAATACTGGTTGGCGGTAATAATTTTGGAAGCGGCAGCAGCCGGGAACATGCCGCATGGGCTATTTATGATTATGGTTTCAGGTGCGTTATTTCCAGTTTTTTTGCTGATATTTTCAAAGGCAATGCTATAAATATGGGCATCTTGCCAGTGCAGGTAACCCCGGTTTTTTTAGAAAAGATATTTAATGCCATCGAGGCAAATCCCGGTGCACAGTTTGAAGTTGACCTGCCCCTGCAAACAGTAACTATTCTCGCCACAGGCGAAAAAGAAATATTTGATATCAACGGTTACAAAAAAAATAACCTGATTAATGGTTTTGATGATATCGATTACCTGCAGGCCATGAAGCAGGAAATACTGGCATTTGCAGAAGCAAGGGCAGTGGAAATATAGAAGTCTGACGAACCTCTTTGCCTGCAATTATTTTTCTGCTTTTTCATATTCGGCATCTTCAATAACGGCACTTAATTGTCCAATCATTTACACCAGCTAACTTTTGCAAGATTGAAAAAAATACCCAGGCATATTGAAATTATGGACACCACCCTCAGGGATGGTGAGCAAACCAGTGGCGTGTCATTCTCCTCAGGCGAAAAATTAACCATTGCCCAAATACTGCTTACTGAAGTAAAAGTAGACCGGATTGAAATTGCATCTGCCCGTGTATCAGCAGGCGAACTGGAAGCAGTTAAGAAAATAACCAAATGGGCAGCCCATGCAGGGTATCTTGATAAAGTAGAAGTGCTCACATTTGTGGATGGTGCCGTATCCGTAAACTGGATGGTTGAAGCAGGCGCCAAAGTAATGAACCTGCTCACAAAAGGATCTTTAAACCACCTTACGCACCAGCTCAAAAAAAAGCCGGAAGAACATTTTGCAGATATTGCAAAAGTGATTGCGCTTGCTGCAAAAAAAGGGCTTGCCTGCAATGTATATCTCGAAGACTGGAGTAATGGCATGCGCAACTCAAAAGCCTATGTTTTGCATTACCTCAATTTTTTGCAGCACCAGCCAATTAAAAGGGTTTTGCTGCCCGATACTTTAGGCGTTTTAACACCATCAGAAACATTCGACTACATTACCGAACTGGTGAACAGGTACCCTGCAATCCATTTTGATTTTCATGCCCATAATGATTATGATTTGGGCACTGCCAATATTTTGGAAGCGGTAAAAGCTGGCGTACACGGCCTGCACCTTACCGTAAACGGCATGGGCGAAAGGGCTGGCAATGCGCCACTGGCAAGCGCTGTAGCGGTATTAAATGATTTTATGCCGGGTGTAAAAACAAGGGTAACAGAAAAATCGCTGTACAGCATCAGCAAACTGGTTGAAGCTTTTTCTGGTGTTAGGGTGGCAGCCAACAAGCCTGTGGTGGGCGAAAATGTTTTTACACAAACAGCAGGCATACATGCCGACGGCGATAAAAAAAACAATCTTTATTATAACGATTTAATGCCGGAACGTTTTGGGCGGCAGCGTAAATATGCCCTGGGCAAAACAAGTGGCAAGGCCAATATTGATAACAACCTTCAACAGCTCGGCATTCAATTATCTGATGAAGATTTAAAAAAAGTTACGCAAAGGGTTATTGAATTGGGCGACCGCAAAGAGATGGTTACGCAGGCAGACCTTCCTTACATTATTTCGGATGTGCTCGATAGTAACAGCATTAACGAAAAAGTGCAGATTAAAAATTATGTGCTTACCCATTCTAAAAACCTGCGGCCTTCTGTTACGCTTTACATAGATATTGATGGCGAATTATTTCAGGAACATGCACAGGGTGATGGACAATATGATGCCTTTGTGAATGCGCTTAAAAAAATATACAAACAAAAAAAATGCGAATTGCCGGCATTGGTGGATTACACAGTGAGGATACCTCCCGGCGGAAAATCTGATGCACTTTGTGAAACTGTAATTACCTGGCAGCACAACAACAAAGAATTTAAAACACGTGGCCTTGATAGTGATCAAACAGTAGCAGCAATTAAAGCAACAGAAAAGATGCTAAACATCATCTAACCTGTACACGATCCAATAAATTTTACATACACTTACAATAAAATTTTAAATGGCAAAGAAACACATATTGATAGTGCCCGGCGATGGCATAGGGCAGGAAGTAACCCTGGTGGGTAAACAGGTATTGGACAGGGTAGCGGAAAAATTTAACCATGAATTTACCTACGATGAAGCACTGATTGGCCATGTGGCCATTGAAGCAACAGGTAATCCTTTGCCGGATGAATCGCTTGAAAAAATGAGGAAGTCGGACGCCGTTTTATTTGGTGCTGTGGGCCATCCAAAATATGATAACGACCCATCAGCCAAAGTGAGGCCGGAGCAGGGTTTGCTTAAAATGAGAAAGGAACTTGGCCTGTATGCCAACCTGCGGCCTATAAAATTATTTGATGAACTGCTAAGTGCTTCAAGCATTAAACCAGAGATTTTAAAAGGTGCCGATATATTATTTTTCAGGGAGCTTACCGGTGATATTTATTTTGGGGAGAAGGGAAGAAAAAATGATGGCAACACTGCTTTTGATGTTGCCGAGTACAGCCGCTACGAAGTAGAACGTATTGGCCGCAAAGCCTTTGAAGCAGCCCGGACAAGGCGTAAAAAATTGTGTTCGGTAGATAAGGCAAATGTGCTGGAGACAAGCCGTTTGTGGAGGGAAGAAATTCAAAAACTGGCATTGGAATATACTGATGTGGAAGTGGAATACCAGTTTGTGGATTCTACTGCAATGATGTTAATTAAAGACCCCTGCCGTTTTGATGTGGTGGTAACCGCCAATCTTTTTGGCGATATATTAACCGACGAGGCCAGCCAGATTGCAGGCTCTATGGGCATGCTGGCATCTGCCTCCATCGGCGATAGTACCGGCGTGTATGAGCCCATACACGGCTCTGCACATGATATTACAGGTAAGGGTATTGCCAATCCGTTGGCCTCCGTTCTTTCTGCGGCGTTGTTGGTGGATATTTCTTTTGGCATGAAGGAAGAAGCAGCCCTTATAATTAATGCAGTTGACCAGGTACTTAAAGCAGGCTACAGGACTGTTGATATTAAAGACGCATCTACAGCCGCTGATAAAATATTGGGTACACAAGCAATGGGCGAAGCTGTGCTTAAATTTTTATAAACTACTCCATTTTAAAAGCAGCATGTAAAGGGTAAGACTTTTACGTGCTTTTTTTTGCCCTTTAAATATGTTTTACGGACTTTATCCGTTACAGATTAAGCAGCCACTTTTTTTATTGAAAAACAAAAATTTCGTGATAAAATGCCGCCAAAAAGCAGGACTTTAGCAGTACCGATTGCTCAAACTTAAACCCACTTGTATGGTACATTCTTCTGATCAGTTAAAAGACAAAAACATCAACCCGTTAAAAAGCCTTGATGTTTGGGAAGATGATGTCTTAGAAAGATACCCTGACCCTGCTGCGATTGTTATTGATAAATCAACAGAAGCATATCGTAATTACGAAAACCCGGAAAGGGATACCGTAAGGGAATTTTACCGGCTAAACCATACTTACCAGTCGTATGATTTTGTACAACAGAAAAAGGAAAATTTTTTACGGTTTGATAAGAAAGAAATGCCTGTTTGGGATGCCTTTCAATTTTTAAACCAACTGGTAGATGACAGCGACCCCGATACAGACCTTGACCAGTTTCAGCACTTGCTGCAAACATCCGAAGCCATACGAAAGGATGGTCATCCGGATTGGATGGTGATGGTTGGCCTGTTGCATGATATGGGTAAAGTACTGTGTTTATTTGGCGAACCGCAATGGGCAGTTGTTGGCGATACGTTCCCGGTAGGCTGCGCTTTTTCGGATAAGATTGTTTATCCTGAATTCTTTACCAGCAACCCTGATTTTACTGATGAAAGGTACAACACCAAATACGGTGTGTATATGCCCAATTGCGGCCTTAATAAGGTACAGCTTTCCTGGGGGCATGATGAATATGTGTACCAAATGGCAAAAGATCATTTACCGGAACAGGGCTTATACATGTTGCGCTACCACTCGTTTTACGCACAACATAAGGAGCATGCATATGACCACCTGATGAGTGCCCACGACCATGAAATGTTTAAATGGGTAAACCTTTTTAACCCCTATGATTTATATTCAAAAAACCCTGCTCCACCAGATTGGAACGGGGTAAAACATTATTATGAAAACCTGGTAAAAAAATACCTTCCGGCAACTTTAAAATTTTAAAACCAATTAAAATAATAAAAGGATAAATTGGCTTTGCTTCATTGCAGGGCCTTTCTTTTTTTTTACCGGAAACAGCACAGTTGTAAAATATGCCTTCTCCTGCAGGTAAAAAGTAATTGGTATTTACCCTTATTTTTACCACTTAAAATTTGCCAATGAACACCTTACAAACTGCCGACATTATTGTCTTCTTTATCTATTTTATCGGGGTTTCCTGTTACGGGTATTATATCTATAAAAAGAAAAAATCAACCGTTTCCAATTCTAAAGATTTTTTTCTGGCGCAGGGTTCCCTTACCTGGTGGGCCATTGGCGCTTCGTTAATTGCTTCTAATATTTCAGCAGAACATTTTATTGGTATGTCGGGCTCTGGCTTCGCTTTAGGGCTGGCCATTTCTACCTACGAATGGATGTCTGCCGCAACCTTAATTATTGTAGCCGTATTTATTATTCCTGTCTATCTTAAAAATAAAATAGTTACCATGCCGCAGTTTTTATCGGTGCGGTATAATGATAAAGTAAGCACCGTAATGGCCGTATTTTGGTTGCTGGTATATGTGTTTGTAAACCTTACTTCCATTATTTACCTGGGCGCTTTGGCGATCTCTTCTATCAGCACCATAAGTTTTGAGTGGAGTATTGCAGGGTTGGTTGTTTTCTCCTTATTTGTAACACTCGGTGGCATGAAGGTTATTGGCTACACCGATGTAGTGCAGGTTATTGTGCTGATACTTGGCGGACTTGTCACCACCTATCTTGCCCTCACATTATTATCGCAGCAATATGGTTTTGGCAAAGATATTTTTAAAGGGTTGTCAGTTTTAAGACAAGAGGCACCAAACCATTTTCACATGATTTTTAAACCATCAGATAAGTATTACAAAGAGCTGCCCGGCTTATCTGTTTTGTTTGGCGGCATGCTGGTAAACAACCTTGCCTATTGGGGCTGCAACCAATACATTGTGCAGCGTGCATTGGGTGCAGATTTAAAAACTGCCCGTAAAGGGATTTTGTTTGCCGCATTTTTAAAACTGCTGGTGCCGGTAATAGCCGTGTTGCCCGGCATCGTAATGTATGTGTTGCATAACAAGGGAATGTTTCATGCGCAAATGGCCGATGCGGCCGGTGTTGTGAAGCCAGACCATGCTTACCCCACCCTGATGAACCTGCTGCCTGCCGGTTTAAAAGGCATCGCTTTTGCGGCACTTACTGCTGCTGTGGTGGCATCGCTTGCAGGCAAGGCCAACAGCATTTCCACTATTTTTTCGCTGGATATTTATCAGAAATATTTTAATAAAGAAGCCTCCGAAAGAAAGATGATTGTTGTGGGCAGATGGGCAGTGGTTGCCGCAATGCTTATTGCCGGTATTGTAGCCCCGGCCCTGAAATCATTAGATCAGGCATACCAGTTCATACAGGAATATGTAGGATTTATTTCCCCCGGTGTGCTGGCCATTTTTTTGCTGGGCTTTTACTGGAAACGCACTACAGCAGCGGCTGCCATGGCAGGTGCATTGCTCACCATACCGGTATCAACTGTATTAAAATTTTTACCGGTGTGGACGGGCGGCAGTTTTCCTGACCTTCCTTTTTTAGACAGGATGAGCATCGATTTTATTTTTATCATCATTATTATGATTGCTGTCAGTTTGCTAAAACCTGCAAAGCCTGACGAAATACATTCGTTAGAAACGGATGCATCCATGTTTAAAATTACCCCCGGCTTTGCCATTGGCTCTATAATTATTGTTGGTATACTTGCTGCTTTGTATACCGTTTTTTGGTAAGTATATAACCCTTTTATTTTTTATTTATAGCAACAGGCTTAATTAAATTTTGCACTGCCGTGCAGAAGATTGGCTGATCAGTTTGTGGCCCATTTTATCTATATTTATTAAAACCTAAACTGCTATGCGTAAAATAGTTTTTCTCTTTGCTTTTGTATTAACTAATTTATTGTTTATTGTAAATGCACAAAATAAAACCGGTAAAGTTTCAATTGCGGTTGGTCTTGCGGCGATAAAAGAAACAGACCTTAAAACTGACCTGTATAACATGGCAGGCGATCATTTCCGGGGAAGGGAAGCCGGTACTAACGATGAACTGAAAGGTGCTGTATGGTGGGCAGAGGAAGTACGCAAAGCAGGCTTGCTGCCCGCAGGCGATGATGGAACTTATTTTCAATTTTTTTCATTGCAGCGCAACCGGATTGCGACCAACAGTACAGTAAGCATCAGCGGCCATCCGTTACTGTTATGGACAGATGTTTTGGCAGCACAAATCACACCGGTAAATTTATCGGTACCCATTGTTTTTGCAGCAAGTGGCGATAAGGCCACGCTGGATGCGGCATCTGTAAAAGGTAAAGCAGTGGCTATATTGGCTTCCCCGCAGGGATTAAACCTGCAGGTGTCACTTGCTGAAAGGCGTTACCCCACATTGCTCTTAAATAAATTCAGGGATGATTTAATTGGCCGTGGTGCTGTTGCCGTTATTTTTATTGCAGATACATTGGGTGAAAAAAGCTGGCCGCAGGTAGTGCCTGCATTAAGCCGTGGCTTGTATGATATTGCCGGTGGCCCCAACGCTTTTCCTGTAGCGAGGATACCTGTTTTTTGGTTGCATGGCAAAGAAGCAGCATTAGTTAAGACAGATAGCGCAACCTTAAATGCCACAATAAATATTGAGCATTTTGAATACCCTTCGGTAAACGTTGTGGCCAAAGTTGCTGGTACTGATCCTGTATTATCGAAAGAATATATTTTGTTCAGCGGGCACCACGATCATGATGGTGTAAGGCTTGCTTATGGCACAGATTCCATTTACAACGGGGCCGATGATAATGGCAGTGTTAGTGTTGCAGTATTGGCGATAGCAAGGGCATTTAAAAAACAACCGGGCCGCCGCTCTGCATTGTTTATATGGCATGGTGCCGAAGAAAGGGGCCTGCTTGGTTCAAGGTGGTTTGCCGCACACCCCACAGTTGCATTTGATGCCATAGCTGCTGTTTTAAATGGCGATATGATTGGAAGAAATAACCCTGACAGTGCAGCCCTGCTTGGCGTGCAACCGCCGCATAGAAACTCCGCAGACCTTGTAGCCATGGGGCTTGAGGCCAATAAAGAAGGACCGGCTTTTAAATTGGATACTTTATGGGATAAAACAACACATGTGGAAGGATGGTATTTCAGGAGCGATCATTTGCCCTACGCAAGGTTAGGGATACCTGCCATTTATTTTACCACATTGCTGCATGAAGATTACCACACACCAATGGATGAGCCCAACAGGATCAAATACGCCAAGCTTAAAAAAATGGCAGACTGGATGTATTTAACGGGATGGAAAGCAGCCAATGCAGATAAGCGCCCGGGAAAGGAACCCGGATTTAAACTGGAACGGTAACGGTAAAAAAGCAATTGTTTACAATCAAACAACTGATGCGAAATCAATTGTCTTTTTCTTTTGCAGCAGTTTTGTCTTTCTTAGCTTCCATCAATTTATTGGCTTTTTCGGTAGAGTCTTTTATGCGTTTTCTTTCTTTCTTTTTAAAGTAGCCCCTAAGCAGGAAGTTGCTTTTTAAAGCCTGCATATTTTCATTCGCACTGTTGGAAGTTTGCTTAATACTTGCAACAGTTTCATTGGCCGATGCCACAGTACTCTCCATTTTTTTCGCAAGGTTATCACTGGCCAAAAGCCTTCCGATGCTTCCTTGCCCGGAGTTTATTTTTGTAACAATATTAGATAAGCCTTCTGTGAGCACCGTAGCATTATCAGCAATACGGGAAAGGTTGTTCATTATTTTATCAACATTCAAAGGGTTGGCACTAGGTAACATATCCCCGTTTTTTACGATTGGCGATGTGGCACCGCCAGCGGCAACAAGTATCAATTTATCACCCATTAACCCATCACTGCCGATGCTTGCAATAGCATCCTGTTTTATATAAGGCCTTACTTTTTCCTGAATGTTAAGGGCAAGCTGCACAGTAGTATCATTTACAATCTTGATGGTTTGCACGGTGCCGATATTGATACCGGCAAACCGTACAAAATTACCTTCCTGCATGCCGGCAACATTTTTAAAGTTTGCATACACCAGGAAGTTACTTCCAAAAATATTTTTCTGTTTACCGATAAGTAAAATCATACCAATCAACAGTGCCATCGTTATTAAAACAAAAATGCCCGTTTTGGTTTTTTGAGCAGGGGAGATATTCATATACTTTATTTAAAAAATGATCTTACAAAATCGTTGTTTGAATTTTCAATTTCGTCGTATGTTCCTTCGGCAATGCATTTACCTTCATGCATAATCATTACCCTATCTGCAGTAATTTTTGCGCAAGGAATATCATGCGTAATAATTACAGAAGTGGCTTCATATTTTTCCTGCATCTCCAAAATCAAATGGCTTATTTCTTTTGATGTAATAGTGTCAAGTCCGGTGGTAGGTTCATCATATAAAATAATCTCCGGCTTAACAATCAATGTACGGGCAAGTCCCATGCGTTTGCGCATACCACCACTCAGGTCTGCAGGCATTTTATCTATCGCATCTTCAAGCCCAACAGCTTTTAAAACATCAACACAACGGCTTTCTATTTCGGCCTTGTCCTTAATTTTTAAAACCCTTTTTAAAGGAAAAGCAAGGTTCTCCCTAACCGTCATGGAATCATACAAAGCAGCACTTTGAAAAAGAAAACCAACCCGGCAACGTAAGGCTTTAAGCGCATCTTCATCAAGGTCTTTTACTTCTTCCCCAAATACTTTTAAAGAGCCTTCATCCTGCGTTAGCAGCCCTGCTATACATTTGATGGTAACAGATTTACCCGTGCCCGATTTACCAAGTACCACCACATTTTCGCCTTTGTTTACACTAAAGCTTATGCCGGTTAAAATTTCATTTTGGCCAAACCTTTTTTTGAGGTTGTTTACCTCTATCACTTTTTCCATGTGCACTTGTTTAAGAGTATAAAAGTGAATTGGTTACCTGCACCACAATGGCATCAATAATTATTATCCAGACAGAAGCTGTTACCACAGCAGTGTTGGCTGCAAGGCCTACGCTTTCTGTGCCTTTATTTGCGGTAAAGCCTTTAAAGCAACCCACAAAACCTATGGCAAAACCAAAGAAAATTGTTTTTAAAAATGCAGGCGTTATATCGGTATAATCCAGTATGGTAAGGGCTTTGGTAAAGTATAACTGTGCGGTAACATTGCCCCCAAGTGCCGTTGCAACGTAACCCCCAACCAATGCCATAGCATCTGCAAAAATGGTGAGCAGCGGTATCATTATAGTGCATGCCAGTATACGGGTTACCACTAAAAACTGAACAGGGTTGGCACCGGATACTTCCATGGCATCTATCTGTTCTGTTACATTCATGCTGCTTAACTCCGCACCAATGCTTGAGGCAACTTTGCCGGCACAAATAAGTGCAATTATTACAGGGCCAATCTCCCTTACAATGGAGATGGAAACCATTCTGGGTATAAAACTTTCCGCACCAAAATCTTTCATGGTAGGTTCGGATTGCAGCGTTAATACAATGCCCAATATAAATCCGGTAAGCGTAGTTATGCCAATCGATTTATAACCGATGACATAACATTGCCGAAACAATTCTTCCCACTCAAAACCCTTTCGGAAAATATTACGGAAAAAAGACTTGAAAAAATAAACCTGATCAGCAATGTAACTCAGGCTGGATGTAAGTTGATTTGGCATATTCTTGATGGTAGCCCAAAGCGTGTTAGCCACAGACTTGTAAAGTCTGTTAACTAATTACCTGCCAGTTTTTAAACAACCCCGTCAAAGCAACGCCTGCAAATGTTTTCATTTATTTTTTATGCCCACGGGGCTTAAAATGCTTTTGTAGGGGAAATTATTCAACAAGATTCAGTTAAATAATGTACAACGCCACGCTTTGTCGGGTTTACAGTTTTAGAAATATGTCTATATTGTAAAATAAAAAAACGCAATATATTTCCAGCGGATTACAAATCTTTTTACACCAGTAGTATCCCAATTAGTCAACAATGGTTTTGCAACGGGGTGGTATTTTAATTTCTGACTGATATCTTTTTTTATTACCATGATTGACAGTAATCATTTTGCACAAATTATCAATGCCAACCCTCTGCCTTGCCTGCTGGTAGCTGCGGATGCACCTCAATTTACTATTGCGGCAATTTCTAAAACTTATGCGGTTGCAGCAGGCAGCAATCAAAGTGCCTTGCTAAATAAAAGTATTGCTGATAGTAATGTTGAAGGTGTAGCATTACTTTACGGGAACGGTATTAACGGTTTGCTGCAATCATTCAATACCGTTTTAAAAACAGGTAAGGCAGACAAGTTTATAAGCAACCCAGTAAATAGAAACGGCAACAACGGTGAGATAGCACCTACCGTTAATTATGAAAGCATCCCTATATTAAATGATGATAAAAGCATTGCCTTTATTTACCATTGTTTGGAAGATAACCCCGCTGAGATAAACGCATTAGAGAGTACCGGCCGCATTGATGCAAACCATGAAGCGCTGATTAATGCATCCGACGATTACATCTGGTCTGTCGATTCTAATTTTTGCATCATCACTGTAAACAATGCTGTGCAGGCAATGAGCTTAAGCCTTATGAACACCACTCTTAAAGAAGGGGACCCGATTTTAAGAAAGGAGTTTGGTGATGAAATTTATACCATGTGGGCAGATTTTTACAAACGTACCCTGCAAGGTGAAAGCATTAGTTTTCATCATAAGATTACTAATCCTTCTAACCATAACACTGAGTACCGGTTGGTAAATACAAGCCCGATGTTTAATACAAAGGGGGAAATATTTGGTGCAGCATGCCGTTCAAAAAATATCACCAATGATACCCTTACATTGCTTGCATTAGAAAAGGCAAAAGAAGAACTAAGTGATATCATTAACTCATCGCCAGATATCATCTGCACATTTGATGGCGAAGGCAAATTCATTAAAGTAAATGATGCCATTGAAAAAATTTTGGGCTACAGCCCGCAGGAGATGATAGGCAAACCTTCTTCCAGCCTTATTTTACCTGAAGATTTTGAGCGGTTTAAAGTTGCACGGAATGCCCTAAAAGTTGATAACCACAAAAGTTTTTTCGAACATCGTTGTATTTGTAAAGATGGTAGTTTAAAATGGATAGCGTGGTCTGCCCGGTGGGATGATGAAAAGCAAACCATGTTTGGTATCGGCAGGGATATTACCAATAAAATAAAAAATGAAGAAACTATACTTGCCTCAGAAAAAAAGTACAGGTACCTTTTTGAAAACAATCCTTCACCAATGCTGATATGGGATTTGGGGACACAGCAAATTATTGGCTGCAACGAAGAAGCCGTAACAAAATACGGGTATAGCAAACCAGAATTTTTGCAACTTAAGTTAATAGACATCAGGCCACCCGATGATAATACCCTATTGCAGCCCGTGGTGCAATTCCTGAAAATGGAAGGGGATGTTTTTAAAAAATCTGTACGGCATAAAAAGAAAAATGGCGATATGCTGTATGTGGATATCAATGCCCATATTATAGAAAGTGAAGGAAAAAAGGTTGCCCTTGTCCATATCATTGATGTTACAGAAAAGCTGTTGGCTGATGAGGAAAGGGAACATGCATTACGGCAGTTAAAAGAAAACCAACGCAAATTATTGAGTGCCCAAAGAACGGCCAAACTTGGTTACTGGCTTTTTGATGCGGCCAAAGAAAATGTTTTTTGGTCGGATGAAGTGTATAAAATTTGGAACCTTCCTAAAAAAAAATCAGTCCTTACGTACAAGCATTTTTTAAATAGTATCCATCCTGATGATAAAGAGGTATTTGACAACGCTTATAAAAGTGCTTTACAAAACCATACCCGGCTAAACATACAGCACCGTATTGTGTTGGCTGATGGCACCATAAAATGGGTGCATGAAAAAGGCCGCACAGTTAAAGGAACTAAAAAAAATGGTTTTGTGTTTGAAGGCACCATCCAGGATATAACGGAACAAAAATTATTGTCATTATCATTAGAAGAAAGTAACCAACGCTACCTGTATGTTACCAAAGCAACGTCAGATGCTATTTGGGATTGGGATTTGGCCACCAACGCTTTGTACTGGGGCGAAGGGTTTCAGCATATTTTTGGTTATCCGGTCAGTGAAAATGCGCAATCCATTTATTCAGGGTTCAAAAATATACACCCGGAAGACCGTAAACGGGTACAGGAAAAAATTACTGGTGTTATTGAAAGCAGGGAACAAATGTGGACGGATACTTACCGGTATAAAAAAGAAAATGGCACCTATGCCGACGTGGCTGACAGGGGGTTTATATTAAGGAACAAGGCGGGTAAAGCTTACCGCATGGTTGGCGCAATGCAGGATATTTCCAAACAAAAAGCAGAGGGGCAGTGGCTTAAGTTATTAGAGTCTGTAGTGTACAACACCAATGATGCGGTAATGATAACATGGGCTGCCGAAAACGAAAAATCAGACCGAAGCATTATTTATATCAATGAATCTTTTACCCGTATAACCGGTTATACGCAGCAAGAGTTAGCTGGCAGGTCGCCCACTATTTTAAGCGGCCCGGATACAGACATAGCAGCGATAAAAAAATACAAAGCATCCGTAAAAAATTTTACACCTTATGAAACTACTGCTATTGCTTACAAAAAAAATGGGCAGCCTTTTTGGGCACATTCTTCTGTAACGCCTTTGTTGAATGATAAGGGCGAATATAAATATTGGATTTCAATTCAGCGTGATATTACTTACCAAAAAGCTGCTGAAGCATCTTTAAACCGTGCCTTAAAAGAAAAGGAAAGTATTCTGGAAAGTATTGGTGATGCCTTTTTTGCAGTAGATAAAAATTGGATGGTAACGTATTGGAACAACAAAGCAGAGCAAATATTAAGGCTTACAAAAGCGCAGGTTTTAAATAAAAATTTGTGGGAGGGTTATCACTATATCGACAACGAAATTTTCAACGCTTGTTTCAACAAAGCTATGAATCACAATACAGTGCAGCGTTTAGAGATATTTTCCGAAAGGCTTAATATTTGGTTTGATGTAAGTGCCTTTCCTTCTGCCAATGGATTATCTGTTTATTTTAAAGATATCAGTGCAAGAAAAATTGCTGAGCAGCAGATAAAATCAGAAAGAAACCTGCTGCGTACTTTAATTGATAATTTGCCGCATGCTATTTATTTTAAAGATAATGGGGCACGTAAGTTAATCAGCAATAAACAGGATTGTTACCTCTCTGGCGTTGAGCATGAAGAGGAAGTACTCGGCAAAACTGATCTTGAAATTTTTCCACAAGATGAAGGCAGGGTTGGTTATGATCATGATATCAGTGTTATTAATGGCGGTAAACCACTAATAGATTTTGAGTTTTTGTTTAAGCCTAAAAATGGTGCCCCCATTTGGTTGCTTACCACAAAACTGCCATTGTACAACGAGCAGCATGAAGTTGTTGGCTTGCTGGGTATAGGCAGGGATGTTACCCAACAAAAAGAAACAGAACAAGACTTACTGGTACTTAACCAGGAGCTTAATAAACATGTTAAGCAACTGGCAGTATCTAATTCGGAGCTGGAGCAGTTTGCATATATAGCCTCTCATGATTTACAGGAGCCGTTAAGAATGGTTACCAGTTTTTTAACCCAGATAGAAAAAAAATATCAGGGGATACTTGATGAAAGTGGTAAGCAGTTTATTCATTTTGCTGTAGATGGCGCCAAGCGTATGCGCCAGATTATTTTAGACCTTTTAAAATATTCCAGGGTAGGGCACGAGGAAGATAAAAAAGAACTGATCGATTTAAAAGAATTGGTGAACGAGGTACTGCTGCTTTGTTCTGGCCAGATAAAAGAAACAAAGGCCATTGTAACGGTTGATGAAATGCCGCTGCTTTTTGCGGCACGTTCGCCCATGCGGCAGGTGTTTCAAAACCTGATCAGCAACAGTTTAAAATATCATGATAAAGAGAGCGGAACGCAACTGCGGATAAAAGTGTCAGCAAAAGAGCAAACCTATTTTTGGGAATTTTCCGTTGCAGATAATGGCATTGGCATAGACCCTGCTTTCTTTGAAAAAATATTTGTGCTGTTCCAGCGGCTGCATAACAAATCTGAATATTCAGGTACAGGCATTGGCCTGTCCATAACAAAAAAAATCATCGATGCCATCGGCGGTAAAATAAGGGTTGAATCAGCAGAAGGCGAGGGGAGCACTTTTTATTTTACCGTTCCCAAAAAAATATGATCAGTCTTTTAAGAATATGGCTGTGTCTTTAAGCACCCGAAAATGTTGTTTAAATAAAGCATTAAAAATTAACCGGAACTGGTTTACACCGCTTGTACTGTCTTTTAATAAACCATAATTTTTATCAGGAAAATAAACAGCGTTAAGGTTTTTAAAATAGTAACCTTTTGATGCAAGGTTTAAGGCCACCCTAAATCCATGGTCGCCCATAATGATGATAACAGCGTTGCCACCGGTATTTTGTTGTATGGTACTAACAAGCTGTTTCAATTTTGTATTGGTGTAAGGCAGGTAATTTTTATAGGATTGTACATGTTCGCCGTTTTGCTCCTTTATCAGTTCCTCTTCGTTTCGGGCATTGCCCTGTTCATCAAAATAAAAGGGTGGATGGGGCATTTCAAAATGGGCATATATAAAACGGGGTTTTTTATTTTGCAGTGCACTTTCGCCCTTTATTTTTTCAATAAACATCGTGTTGTTATGCAGGTTTTCGTACAGCATATTTTTGGCAAGCGCCTTTATGGCAAACCTGCCGGTGTATAAATTCCAGCCAATGTCCTTCATCATCCGGTAGTAAAAAGTTTGCGCTGTTATCAACCTTGTTTTTACCGGCAACAAAGATGAGGTAGCCATGGACGGGTTGCCGGCAAGATCGAAAATAGAATAGTTTACAATGTCATATTGCCGGGATGAAAGGAAACGGATAACCTCATTGTTGCGGATTAAATTGTTGCAATTGGCGTAATCCTGGATGGTGCATGCATTGGTGTTTTTGATGCCACTGATGTAATCCATGTTGAGGATAGATGCCATAGAAAAAGGCGTAAAATTATAATTGCTGTAACTATGGGGCAATACCCTGAAGCCCGTATTTAATAAAAAACTGTCAAGCCCGGCATTGTTATAATTGAATGTTTGTTGCAGGTTTACTGTGCTGGTATATTCATCAAATAATAAAAAATAAATGTCGGGGTTTGCGCAGGTATCACAGGGCTTGTAATTTATTTTTTCTGTGGAATGATAGATAGAAAGCCTGTCTGAACTGGGGTTTAGGCCTTTCCAGGTGGCAGAGCCTGCATCTACCAATATATAGATAATCAGCAACGCATTTAAAAGTAAAGTGGGCTTGGCCACTGTTGCTGTTGTTTTTTTAAGGTAGAATATCAAACCAAAAAATAATAGCAGAAATGCCGGCAGCAACACGCTGTACCTGGAAAATAAAAATAAATGGGTTTTAAAGAAATCTACAATGGCACCAAAGAAAAGAAAGAAACTGATGAGGAACGCAGCCGCAACAGCTGCCTTTAATTTGTTGCTGAATACCAAGCAAAAAATGAAATACAATATTGACACTGCTGCCAGGTAGATGCCGGTAAGCAACAGGCAATCCTTTGCTGTTATCAAACCAAAATTTTGAACATACCCATGAAAAACAAAAAATACCGGTATCATAAAAACGTACCATCCTTGTTGGGACAACAGTTTTTTCATGTTATGCATTTAAGTTGGCGGTTGTGCTATTCTGTTGCATTAAAAATAAAACCCTGCCGGTATTGCTAAGCACTTTTCTTTTTATCACCGTAAACCGTTTTTCGAAAGCTGCTATAAAACTGGGTTCGTTGTAATCATCAAAAATGTCTTTTCTGTGCTGCAGCAGCACCATAACTTTTTCATCGGTTTTTGGAACAAACTCAATGATAAGCCATGGCCCAAGCTGGCTAAAGGTTTTTGCAAGCTGGCTAAAACTTATATTTTTTGCAATGGCAAGATGGTGTACCAGAGCAAGCGCCAAACACAGGCCTGCATTGACCCGGGATAGAAAAGCGTTTCTTTCTTCATTGTGCCAGCCAAGTGCAGGAGTGGGGTTGGTAATATCAAGGTAAAGGGGCAACAGGCCTGGGGTTTTATTTTGTTTGCAGGTAAGGTATAATTTTTCGATGCAGGCAATATCTGCATCTGTTGAAATTACAAATTTTCCCTGTTCGCTGGCAAGCTTTGCAAACACACCAGTGTTGCAACCCATATCTACAACAGTGTCTACAGGAAGTTCTTTCATCCATTCGCCAACAACCTGTTTTTTCTCTTTTACATAAGCATTGCTCAAAACGGTTTCATCATAATAGTTATCCCAAACGGCCGTTTCCTTCGGTGCTTTAAGGCATTGTATAAGTGACTTTAGGCTGCTGATAATGTGCAGTAGTTTTTGTTTATTAAAAGGGGGTGGCTTTAAATTGCCGGCCTTATTTCGTTTTCCATTGCCAACGGTAGAGGGGAAATAAATATGCAATAATACATTTACCGATAACCTGCTCCTGAAAGGCAAAAGTTTTACCAGCGTTTTTAAAGGGATACCATCCGGAAAAGATTGAAACGTTTTTAATAGCGCTGCCCCATTGTAAGCGGCAAGTAATAAAGGTGCTGCAAAGCATTCCACAAACTGCCGGTAAGCAATCCAGGGCTGTGTTTCATCATATTGCTCAAAAGATAAAGTATCTATAAAAACGGGCAGGCACCCATTAAACTGGATGTTAAACGGGGTGGCATCTTTCAAAATCATTTTGTGGGGGATGGCTTTTTCCAACAGTTGGAGGGTTAGCAAAGCAGCATCTTTCCATTGGCTAAAACACCATTCATATGGATAAGATATAAAACCCAATTGTTCGGGAAGCAAGGTTTTATACCATCGGTTATCTGCTGTTAAATTTTCATCGATCTCAGTGTGTGAAAGGATTTTTTTTTCTTTGGCAAGACTGACATACAAACCCGATGATATGAAATGCGAATAATCTTCTGCAAAAGATTTATTTACCTGACGGTGAAAAAGGCCGTTGTGTAAAAATATAAAGCCAGCAGGGTCCCGGTAAGATGCAGGGTGCTGTTTACTGTCCATCTTGGTCTTTTATATTGTCGCTTTCTTTTTTTCTGCCCCCAAAAAAACTTTTTATTTTAAACCAAATCTGTTTAAAATAAAAAGCACCGCCCAGCACCGCAGCAATAATGGCCTGTATAAAATAACTGCCGCTGCCAGGGTCTATGTAGAGTAAATGCAGGTCCATCAAAAATGTATTTGCTGTTACTGTCAAAGATATATTTGTTGGCGGTAAGCAGCCTAATAAAAACTAAAATTCTTTGGTTAACTGCAGTATGCAGAGCGGTTGGTTAATGTATGCACCAGTAGCAAAATGCCGCCAGTAAACTGCCTGCTATAGGCGCTACAACCGGTACCCAGCTATACTTCCAGTTGCTGCTGCCCTTTCCCTTTATGGGTAAAATGGCGTGCATAATCCTTGGGCCAAGGTCACGGGCAGGGTTAATGGCATAGCCCGTGGGGCCGCCCAAACTAAGGCCAATGCCCAACACCAGCAGCGATACCGGCAACCCATCCAATGCGCCTAAACTATTTTTGGAGGATACAATAAACAAAGCCCCAAGCACCAGTACAAATGTACCCACCACTTCAGAAACCAGGTTGTCCATACGGCTTGCAATGGCAGGCGAAGTACAAAAAACGCTGAGCTTGGCAGCAGGGTCAGGCGTGGCTTCAAAATGGGTGCGGTAGGTAAGCCATACCAGGCCAGACCCAATCATAGCACCAAGCAATTGGGCTGCGATGTAGGTGGGCACTAACGCCCACTCAAATTTACCCAATGCGGCAAGCCCTATAGATATGGCCGGGTTTAAATGGGCATGGCTAACATCGGCAGAAATAAACACACCAGCAAATACACCAATTGCCCATCCAAATGCAATTACAATTAGTCCGCTGTTGGTGCCATAGGTTTTATTTAATACCACGTTGGCAACAACACCGTCGCCCAAAAGTATCAATACGGCCGTGCCGGTAAGTTCTGCAATAAAAGGGGTCATAATAAAGGTTTATATGGTTAGGCAAACATTTTTATTATAGCAAATAAAAAGCGGCAACTGCCTTGAATGCGGCAATTTGCTGTTGTTGCCAGTTATCATCTTTCTGCATCAGCCCGGCCATAATTGCTGCGGTTGCCGGGGCTGCTTCCATGGCTGCAATTGCATCAAGAAACAATGCCCTTGTCCTTCTTGCCAGCACATCTTCTACTGTCATGGCCATTTCATTTTTTACGGCCCATACAATTTCAGCCTTCAGGTAAGGTAACAAGGGATGTATGGTTTCCTGCAAAGCAGGGTCAGCGGCAATCAATTCCTGTATGCCGTTTGCATCGTTGCCGTAAACACTTAAACCGCTTTGATCATTGCTGTTAAACGTATGCCCATGAATTTTTAAAGTATCTGTAATACACTCCCTCGCCGGTAACCTGCATGCTGCTGCGGCACTGTCCACGGCATGTTTGGCCATTGTGCGGTAGGTAGTCCATTTGCCACCGGTTATAGTTACCAACCCGCTTTCAGCAACAATCGTTGTATGGTCCCTCGGTAAAATAGCCGTTGATTTTTTTCCTTTCACTTTAATCAGTGGCCTTAACCCGGTGTACACTGTTTTTATATCCGAATATCGAATAGCGGTGCTGAGGTAGCGGTTGCTGTGTTTAATGATAAAATCAATTTCTTCCTGCAATGCTTTTGGTTCCAGCGAAATATTTTCTACCGGGGTATCTGTGGTGCCCAGCAAAACTTTGTTATGCCATGGCACGGCAAACAGCACCCGCCCATCGTCTGTCTTGGGTATCATCAATGCCCTGCTGCCTGGAAAAAAATATTGGTCAACCACAATATGCACCCCTTGTGATGGCGATACCATGGGTTGATGGCCTGCATCGTCCATTTGCATCACCTTGTCTGTAAAAACACCGGTTGCATTAATAACACATTTGGCAGACAGGGTATATTTTTTGCCAGATAAAACGTCTTCTGCAATAACACCGCTGATGAGCTTGCCCGTTTTTATAAGAGAAGTTACTTTACAGTAATTGAGCACAGCAGCACCTTGTGTGACGGCGGTTTGGGCAAGGTTCACAGCCAGCCTTGCATCATCAAACTGGCCATCATGGTATAGCACCCCGCCACTTAAATTTTTGGTAGATATGGCTGGCACCATTTCAAGGGTTTTTGCTTTAGACAACATCTTTGTTTTGCCAAGGCTTAACTTACCTGCCAGTACATCATAAATGCTAAGCCCGATGCTGTAATACCATTTTTGCCACCAGTGAAAAGAAGGGATAATGAACGAAAGGTTATGGCAAACATGCGGTGCATTTTTTAACAGGATGCCCCGTTCCCTTAATGCTTCCCTTACCAGTTTTATATTGCCCTGTGCCAGGTAGCGTACACCGCCATGCACCAGTTTTGTACTTCGGCTGCTGGTGCCTTTTGCAAAATCTTCCTGCTCCAGCAAAAGGGTTTTGTACCCCCTGGAAGCCGCATCCACAGCGGCACCCAGGCCAGTGGCACCCCCGCCTGTTACAATAACGTCCCAGGTGGTAACGGTATCCAGTTGTTGCAGCATTGCCTGCCTGTTCATGTTATTTTTTATTAAAGCTTTTCAAAATTAAAATAAGGGGTGCAGTTGGTAACCTTAATCATTTTCGGCCCAGGCTATTGCAGCTTTTACAGACCGCTGCCATTCCCTGGTAAGCTTTTTTCTTTCCTCTTCCTCCATTCCCGGAAAAAACTTTGTATCTACCTGCCACTGTTTTTGTATGCTCTCCATTGTTGGCCAGTAACCCACCGCAAGGCCGGCCAGGTAAGCGGCGCCTAAAGCAGTTGTTTCAGTAATTACAGGCCGTATAACAACCGTATTTAAAATATCGCTTTGAAACTGCATCAATAAATTATTAACAGTGGCGCCACCATCAACCCGCAATTCTGTTATGCTCATACCGGCATCAGCTTCCATGGCTTTTAATAAATCCATACTCTGGTAAGCAATACTGTCTAAAGCAGCCCTCGCAATGTGTGCATCTTTTGATCCCCTGGTTAGGCCGGTAACCATACCCCTTGCATGCTGGTTCCAGTGCGGTGCACCAAGGCCTGCAAACGCAGGTACAACATACACGCCGCCACTATCCTTAACCTTGGCCGCCAGTGCCTCCACGTCTGATGATTTTATTATTATTCCCAGGCTGTCACGCAGCCATTGTATAATTGCCCCGCCAATAAACACACTTCCTTCCAATGCATAAGTCGTGGTGCCGTTTATTTTCCAGGCTACAGTGGTTAATAAATTGTTGGTGCTTGGCACCGGTTTTTCGCCGGTGTTCATCAGCATAAAGCAACCAGTGCCATAAGTGTTTTTTACCATGCCCGGGCTGGTGCACATTTGCCCGAACAAGGCGGCTTGCTGGTCGCCGGCTATACCTGCAATCGGAATATTATGTGCAGACAAGATATTTTGGGTATGCCCGTACACTTCGCTGCTGCCTTTTATTTGCGGTAATATGCTTAGGGGTACATTAAATATTTGCAGCAGTTCTTCATCCCATTGCAATGTGTGGATGTTGCATAACATGGTACGGGATGCATTGGATACATCAGTAACATGCACCTGTCCTTTGGTAAGGTTCCATATCAGCCAGCTATCAATCGTACCAAAACACAGTTCGCCATTGCCGGCCTTTTGCCTGGCGCCGGGCACATTGTCAAGCAGCCACTTAATTTTGGTGGCAGAAAAATAAGCATCTGTTACCAGCCCCGTTTTTTGCCTGATGATTTTATCCGTGCCATTTGCTTTTAATTCATCGCAAAAAGCTGCGGTCCTTCTATCCTGCCAAACGATCGCATTATGAATGGGGGCCCCTGTGGCCCTGTCCCACAAAACAGTAGTTTCCCGTTGGTTGGTAATGCCAATGGCGGCAATGTTTTCTGCTGCTAAACCGGCCTTAGTAATCGCTTCTGCCGCTACACCAAACTGGGTGCTCCAAATTTCGGCAGCATCATGTTCCACCCATCCTGCTTTTGGAAAGTGCTGGGTAAATTCTTTTTGGGCTATGGAAATAATAGAACCCTGATGGTTGAAAACAATGGCCCGGGAGCTGGTTGTACCCTGGTCAAATGCTAAAATATACTGTTCCATGAAGTAGTGTTTTAAGGTTAATGGCAATCGATTTAAACGGGCAGGAAAAAAGCACCGAAAAGTAAATATATGGGGAGTGTTTTTGGAAGCAGGCTTTTCAAAATACATTCTGGCATACAATCGTTTCCTGGTGCTAATGTAGTATTTAAAATTATACATTGTAAGCAGATAAATAGTTAACATGGATTAATACGATGCTCCTGAAAATCAAAAGGGTGTTATCTCCCTGTAAAATCCTATCTTTATACGCCATATTTTATTTGCCTTAAAATAGCCTTCACTGGTAAAAAAACACATCAACCACTAAAATTTATTTTTTATGTACACTTATATTTGGAATAAATACCTGCCTGTAATCAGGATTTTATTAAAGAAGTCTGCCACTGGTGACCAGTTACTAAGCCTTAACAGGGAAGATTTTGAAAGGGCAGGCACGGGAAGAAAAGCAGGGTATAAATTTGTAATTGCTTTTACAGATGGTAAAGTAAGTAATGTAATCAGTGGGTCAGATCTTGCAACACATCTGGCCAGTGCGATGTTGGAAGATGCAGCCACTAAAGCGGTCTTATTAACCGGTCATTTTGAAGTTATCCTGAATACCAAATTTCAAATAACTATAAAAAATAAAACACCCCAGCCTGTTGTAAGTGAAGAGCCAGCCGTGGTTTCAGAAGGATAAGGTTAAGAAGGCAGCGCAAAAAACATTTTAAATTTAATCACCAGTATATTTTGAAGTTTACAGAATTTGGATTTGATGAAAGGCTTAATGAAGGAATTGAAGCCTCTGGATATAATGAAGCAACCCCCGTTCAGGAACAGGTTATCCCATTGGTTTTACAAGGAAAAGATGTAATCGCATCTGCCCAAACGGGCACTGGAAAAACTGCGGCGTTTTTACTTCCGCTGATCAACAATATTATTTCTTCCCCCCTTAACCACCATAGCATTACCGCACTGGTAATAGTGCCAACACGGGAGCTGGCCATACAAATTGCCCAGCACATGGAAGGCCTTAGTTATTTTACCTCGGTAAGTTCTATTGCTGTTTATGGCGGTGGCGATGGCAATGCTTTTATACAGGAAAAGAAAGCCCTTAGTGCAGGTGCCGATGTGGTGATATGCACCCCGGGTAAAATGATTGCCCATATCAACATGGGGTATGTAAAATTTCAGGGTTTAAAATATTTAATTTTAGATGAAGCAGACCGCATGCTGGACATGGGGTTTTATGATGACATTATGCGTATCATCGGGGCACTCCCTGCTAAAAGGCAAAACCTGTTATTTTCTGCTACAATGCCCCATAAAATAAGGGAGATGGCAAGGCGCATCCTTCACCAACCGGAAGAAATAAATATTTCCATCAGCAAGCCCAATGAAAAAATTACCCAATTGGCCTATGTGGTGTACGATACCCAAAAAATACCTTTGGTTAAACATATCCTGCTGGCAAGAACCTTTTCATCTGTGCTTATTTTTTGCAGCAGCAAAAACAGTGTAAAAGAATTAAACCGTGAGTTAAAAAAAACACGGCTGGCGGTAGATGAAATACACAGTGACCTGGAGCAGGATAAAAGGGAAGAAGTATTGATGCACTTTAAAAGTGGCCGCCTGCAGGTATTGGTTGCTACCGATATATTAAGCCGTGGTATTGATATTGATAATATTGGTTTGGTAATTAATTATGATGTGCCACATGACGGCGAAGATTATGTACACCGCATAGGCCGCACCGCAAGGGCCGCAGCCGAAGGAACGGCTATTACTTTTATCAGTTTAAGAGAACAGCGCAAATTTGCTGCGATAGAAAAACTGTTGGGCAAACCCGTGCAAAAGGAAGTAGTGCCGGAACAATTTGGCGAAGTACCCGATTATGCACCGGCAACTTTTATCCCACGGGATGGGGGTGCCAGAAACGGTAAAAAGCCCATGCGTTTCAGCAGGCGCCCTGCACCTGGAAAATAAGCTTAAAACCGTCATCAGGCACATCGGTGCCAACAAATATTATGGGTGCCTATCCGGCTGGTAAGGTTGTTTTACTTTGCGCCAATCAAATATATTTGTATAAATAATTCTCCATTTCTTCTCCTGATAAAATATTATTAAGCCCTGTTGAATACCTGAAGGGCGTGGGGCCGCTAAAAGCCGATTTGCTCAAAAAAGAGCTTACTATTTTTACTTTTAAAGATGTACTGGAGTACTATCCTTTCCGGCACCTCGACAGGACTAAAGTCGAAAAAATAAACAGCCTTCACCCAAATACAGAATATGCACAGGTTGCTGGCAAGCTTACTTATATGGAAGTGCTTGGCGAAAAGCACAACCGGAGGTTGGTAGCTTTTCTACGGGATGATACCGGGGAGATAGAACTGGTTTGGTTCCAGGGAATAGGCTGGGTTGAAAAATCTTTATCTATTGGTGAAAATTATTTAGTGTTTGGCAAGATTGGGTCTTTTATGAACAAGCTGCAGGTTAACCATCCTGAAATGGAATCGTTTACACCCGAAAAAGCAGGTGGCAAAAAATACCTTGAACCGATTTATTATTCTACCGAAAAACTAAAAGCAAGGGGCTTAAATGGAAGGGCTTTTGCAAAACTCACGTTTGCTTTATTACAGCAATTATCTGCCAAAGACCTTCCCGAAAACCTGCCCGATAATATCTTGCAGCAATACCGCTTTATCGGCCGGTGGGACGCTGTTTGTAATATTCACTTTCCTGCATCTGAAGAGATGTACACCCATGCCCTGCGAAGGTTAAAGTTTGAAGAATTATTTTTTGCGCAATTGCGCCTTGGCCTGATACGCAGTACCCGCCATCGTTTCAGCAGGGGTTGGGGGTTTAGTAAAGTTGGAGAACTCTTTAATACATTTTACAACACCTGCCTTCCGTTTGAATTGACCAATGCACAAAAAAGGGTTTTAAAAGAGGTAAGAAAAGATACGGGCAGCGGCAGGCAAATGAACCGTTTGTTACAGGGCGATGTGGGCAGCGGCAAAACCATTGTGGCTTTGTTAAGCATGCTGATTGCTGCAGATAATGTACGGCCCGAAGACGGACAGCATTTTCAAAGTGTATTGATGGCGCCTACAGAAATATTGGCACAGCAACATTACTATACCATTGCGGCACTCGTAAAAAATATGCCGGTCACTGTAAAACTATTAACCGGGTCATCTGTTACAAAACAACGCCGGGAAACATTGATGGCCTGCGAAGATGGCTCATTGAATATACTGATAGGCACCCACGCAGTTATTGAAGAAAAAGTACAATTTAAAAACCTGGGCTTTGCTGTTATTGATGAGCAACACAAATTTGGTGTTGCCCAAAGGGCTAAGCTTTGGAGTAAAAATACTTTGCCGCCACATGTGTTGGTTATGACTGCAACGCCTATCCCAAGGACGATGGCACTTACAGCTTACGGCGATTTAGATTATAGTGTGATTGATGAATTACCGCCGGGCAGGCAACCGATAGCTACAGTACACCGTTTTGAAAATAAGCGGCCAATGGTAATGGACTTTATAAAAGAAGAAATCGCTAAAGGCAGGCAGGCATACATTGTGTATCCTTTAATTGAAGAATCGGCCAAAATGGATTATGAGAACCTGATGAAAGGGTTTGAAGAAGTGAAGTCTTTTTTTCCGGAACCAAAGTATTGGATAAGTATGGTACATGGCAGGCAAAATGCACAGCAGAAAGAAACCAATATGCAGCGTTTTGTAAAAGGTGATACACAAATTATGGTAAGTACCACAGTGATAGAAGTGGGGGTAAATGTACCCAATGCATCAGTGATGGTTATTGAAAGTGCAGAAAAATTTGGCCTCTCGCAATTGCACCAGCTAAGGGGCCGGGTGGGCAGGGGAAGTGATAAAAGTTTTTGTATTTTACTTACCGGCAACAAGGTTTCTAAAGATGCCCGGGAGCGTTTAAAAATATTATGTGCCACCAATGATGGTTTTCTGGTAGCAGAAAAAGATTTGGAAATACGTGGGCCGGGGGATATTGAAGGCACCAGGCAAAGCGGGCTTTTAAATTTTAAACTTGCCAGTATAGTTAACGACAGGGCAATGCTGGAGGCCGCAAAAAATGTGGTGTCTGAACTGTTGGAGAAAGACCCGGACTTGTCTGCACCCGAAAATACAACAGTTAAAAATTTCCTTCAAATGCAGAAAGGAAAAACGGTTTGGAGTAAAATATCGTAACTAATTTAACATCTTTATCGCACCGCAGGTTTGTACTTTTATTTATAGTTTTTAATTAGTAATTTGTAAAAAATACCGCTTTTGAATCTTACAAGGATAATATTGCGTTGCTTATCTTCTTTACTGTTTCTCATCACTACAGCACAATTATGTTTTGCCCAGTTACAATTTATAGAAAATAAAGGGCAGTGGGACAGCAGGGTAAATTTTAAGAGCGACATCTCCGCAGGTGCTTTTTTCTTGCAGAAAAATGGTTTTAGTGTTGTGCTCCACAACAATGATGACCTTAAAAGTTTTTCAGAACATATGCATGGGCAAATGGTGGATAGTGCCGCTGCTACTGCTTCGCAGCGTACAGGCCGTTTGATAGTCCCGGTAAAAGATCAATACAGTATTCGCTCCCATGCTTACAATGTTAGTTTTGTTGGCGCATCCGCCACACCCGAAGTACAGGCCGACAGGCCAATGCAAGGCTATAATAATTATTTTATTGGCAATGATAAAAGCAAGTGGCAGGGAAATTGTAAAATTTACCAGGGAGTAACTTATATAAACATGTACCCAAATATTGACGTAAGATATTACACAGATGCAGGTACTTTAAAGTACGATATCATTGTGCACCCCGGAGGCAACATTGACAATATTGCTTTAAAATATGATGGTATAGATAAGCTTGAAATAAGGAACAAAGAATTGATTATCCCTACCTCTGTTGGTGAAGTTAAAGAGCTGTACCCCTACACTTACCAGGTAGAAAAAACCGGAAGGGCAACCCTGGACTGCCGGTATGTGGTTAAAGGAAACGTAGTAAAATTTAAGGTAAAAAATTATTCGCCAGATGCAACTATTATTATAGACCCCACTTTAATCTTTGCTTCTTTCACGGGCAGTACAACAGATAATTGGGGCTACACCGCAACACCTGGCCCTGATGGCAGTTTTTTTGCTGGCGGTATTTCTTTTGGCACAGGATACCCCACTTCAACCGGGGCATTTCTTACTACTTACCAGGGTGGTGCAAATGAGGATGCAAATGGCCCTTACGACATTGCCATAATGAAATTATCTTCCGATGGTGTGAACCGGCTTTATGCTACTTATCTTGGTGGCAAAAGTGGTAACGAACAACCACACAGTATGATTTGTGATGCACAGGGAAACCTGATTGTAGCAGGCAGGACAAGTTCTGCCGACTTTCCGGTGGTAACCCCGCTGATAGGTAAAGGCGGTGGCTCTGAAATTTTTGTAACCAAATTTAATGCATCCGGTTCTGGCTTAATAGGCTCTGTAAAAGTGGGCGGACAAGGAGATGATGGCGTTAATATAAAACCTAAATACACACCACTTGGTATACCCAATCAAAATGACGGGGCTTATGAAACAAGGCGTAATTATGGTGATGATGCAAGAAGTGAAGTGATACTTGATGGCGGTGGAAATATATTGTTGGCCTCTTCTACACAATCTGCTGACTTTCCCGTTAGCGCCAATGCACTGCAAAATACTTTTGGTGGTGGCGACGCAAATTTTGTTCAGCAGGATGGCGTTATATTAAAGTTTACTCCTAATCTTTCCGGTCTAATTTTCAGTACCTTCTTCGGTGGCAGTGGTAATGATGCCTGCTTTGTTTTATCAATTAATCCTTTATCAGGAAACATATATGTGGGTGGGGGAACAGCAAGCCCTTCCCTGCCTGGCGTGAGGTCTGGTACAGCAGGGGAGCCGGGCCTTGCATACACAAACCAGGGTGGTGCGTGTGATGGTTTTGTAACTGAAATAACCCCCGATGGTACTTCTGTAATCCAAACCATTTTTGCAGGTACTTCCGGTAACGATCTTGTGTATGGGATACAGTTTGATAAGTTTGGCTTCCCTTATATAATGGGTGCCACATCTGGTAACTGGCCGGTAAAAAATGCCGCCTATAGCAATGCCAATGCAAAACAATTCATCGCAAAACTGCAACCGGATTTGTCTTCCTATATTTATTCCACCACATTCGGTACAAGTTCAATCATACCAAATATATCCCCTGTAGCATTTTTGGTTGACAGGTGCCAGAATGTTTACGTATCTGGTTGGGGCGGGCGTTTCAATAATGAAAGGGGCTATCCCTGTGCAGGCACCCGTGGCATGCCCGTAACAGCTAATGCCATTAAAAAAACAACCGATGGCGGCGACCTTTATTTCTTTGTTTTGGAGAAGAATGCAACCAGCCAGTTGTTCGGCAGTTTTTATGGGCAGAACGGCGGTTTTGATGACCATGTGGATGGCGGTACCAGCCGCTTTGATGCGAACGGAATAATTTATCAGGCTATTTGTGCAAACTGTGGTGGACCTAAATCTCCCGGCTTTTTCCCCACCACTCCCGGGGTGTGGGCCTCGGTTAATGGTTCATCAAATTGTAATGAGGCAGCGGTTAAAATTGAAATGAATTTTGGTGGTATTGGTGCAAGCGTAAAAGCTACTATCAATGGTGTTATTGATACAATTGGCTGCGTACCGTTAACGATCAAGTTTACCGATACTTTGGCAAAAGGCAAAAAATACATCTGGGACTATGGTGATCCTGCCAGTCCAAAAAAAGATACCACTTTTGCACCCAACAACTCCACATCACACACCTATACACAGGTTGGTAAGTTCAGGTTAACACTCATCTCCATTGATTCTGCAACCTGCAATATTGCCGACACCGCTTATACAACTGTAAAGGTGGGCAATAACCAGGTTGTGCCAGATTTTGTTGCTTCTAAAATACCACCTTGTACTAATCTAACTTATAATTTTACCAATACCTCCACAGCACCTTTGCCCAATTTTACACCAACCAGTTTTGTGTGGGATTTTGGTGATGGCACCCCAACAGTCAGGGCTGGCTTAAATACTGTGCAACATACCTATGTATCCATTGGTACCTATAAAGTAAAATTGGTGGTAGATGACAGTACTTTTTGCAACGCCCCTGATTCTGTAATAAAGCAGGTGCGTTTAGCCGTTACTGTTAAGGCACAGTTTGAAACTCCTGCAAAAGGATGTAAACCTTATAATGCCATCTTTGATAATACTTCAATCGGGGGTACAAGTTTTGCATGGGATTTTGGTGATGGCTCAACTTCAACTGCTGTTAACCCTTCGCATGTTTATCCAAATGCAGGCACGTACACTGTAAAATTAATTGCTAACGATACCTCAACATGTAACAAGGTTGACTCCACCACTTTTGTAATTACAGTATACGAAATACCTACAGCAAATTTTACAGCTTCGCCTAACCCAGGGCTTGAAAATACTCCAACACAGTTCCGGAACCTTTCCATTGGAGCAGTAACCTATATCTGGGATTTTGGGGATGGGCAAACCTCAACAGAGGTAAACCCGCTTTACCAGTTTACTGCTTCAGGCACGTTTAATGTATGCTTACAGGCAATAAACCCTGCCGGTTGTATAGATACGTTTTGCAGCAACGTAACTGCACGTATTGT
Source organism: Ferruginibacter sp. (assembly GCA_965249755.1). Lineage (GTDB taxonomy): Bacteria > Bacteroidota > Bacteroidia > Chitinophagales > Chitinophagaceae > Ferruginibacter. The sequence continues at coordinate 2,169,670 of CBDFMT010000004.1, read as the reverse complement.
TCCCCTTATCGACGTGCCAAATGCCTTTACCCCCGGCAAGTTTGGTAAAAACAGTATTGTAAGGGTAGAGGGTTTTGGAATAGGAAAGATGACCTGGAGAATTTATAACAGGTGGGGCCAGCTAATTTTTACAAGCTCCACAAAAAGCCAGGGTTGGGATGGTACATTTAAGGGCGCATTACAGCCAATGGATGTTTACACCTACACACTTGATGTTGAGTTTACCGATGGAAAAAAATATCAAAAAACAGGCGATATTACTTTATTAAGATAAAATAGACAAAGGAGTACATACCATTGAAAGGAATTAAAACCATATTATTTTTTACAGCCCTTGGCTTAAGTGGTATTGGTGTGTTAAAGGCACAAGACCTACATTTCTCCCAATTTTTTAATAACCCTTTAGTAACTAACCCAGCTAATACAGGTTTTATACCCGATGCAGATTACCGCATTGGCGCAAGTTACCGTAACCAGTATAGTTCAGTACTAGCAGACCCTTATAAAACCATCAGTATTTATGGGGATGCACAGGTGCTGCGTAACCAGTTACAAAACGGATGGCTGGGGTTGGGTGGTTTTATTTTAAGTGATGTTGCCGGCAGCGGTGGCCTGCGTTCCACTAAAGTGTATGGCTCTGTCGCCTACCACCAAATGCTTGGTAACAGCAGTTTATTAACAGCGGGTTTTAACCTGGGTTGGGCAAACAAGCGCATTGATCAAACCAAACTAAAATTTCCTGATCAGTTTGATGGAAAATTTTTTGATGGCAACACCCCTACTGCTGTGGTATTGCAGAATAACAGCGTAAGTTATTTTGACATGCAAGTAGGCCTAAATTATGCATACTTTCCAAACGAAAATGTATACATCAACGGTGGTTACTCAATACACCATGTAAATAAACCAAAAGAAACTTTCTTTAGTGATAACAATGACAGCAGTCAGATTTCGATGAGACATATTGGTTTTATAAATGCCATGCTAAAGGTAAATGACAGGGTTATCATTAATCCGAATGTTTACTATACCAACCAGGCAAAATCAACTGAGCTGGTGTTTGGCTTAAATGCGAATTATAACCTTGCAGGCCAGGGTGGCGCAACACAATTGCTGGCAGGCTTATACTACAGGGCTGGTGATGCCGTTATACCAATGGTTGGTTTTGTATTGAAAAATGTGAAGTTTACTTTTAGTTATGATGTTACCACCTCTTCGCTCAGCAACTTTAATAACATGCAGGGTGCATCCGAATTTAATGTGATGAAACAAGGCTACTACAATGAAACCGAAGGCGACACCAGGCAAGTCCTTTGCCCAAAATTCTAAACCAAAATATTTGTTAAGTATGCTGTTATGCGTTGTGCAATAACAGTTAATAAACGCTTACATTTTTTAAGCTCATCCATTTGTACGATTTTTACAGAAATTTTTAAGAATGATTTTGGTTGAAACCCCCGCAGTTTTAAGTCTCCGGCATGTACAGGAATTCAAAGAAATTATAGGCAGCCAATTTGTTTTTGCTGATGAAGAAACCATGCAGCAGTATGGCCATGATGAAACTGAAAATCTTTTGTTTTTGCCCGAAGTTGTTTTAAAACCAAAAACTGCAGAGGAAATCAGTAAAATTTTGGCCATCTGCAACCATGATAAATTACCTGTAACCCCAAGGGGTGCCGGTACTGGTTTAAGTGGTGGCGCATTGCCGCATCTTGGTGGTGTGCTGATATCAACAGAAAGAATGAATACCATCATTGAAATTGATGAAAAAAATTTGCAGGTAACCTGTGAGCCCGGCGTTATCACCGAAGTATTGCAGGATGCTGTTAAAGAAAAGGGATTGTTTTATCCACCGGACCCAAGCAGTAAAGGAAGCTGTTTTATCGGTGGTAATATTGCTGAAAACAGTGGTGGTGCAAAGGCAGTAAAATATGGTGTGGTAAGGGACTATGTGTTAAACCTTCAGGTAGTGCTTGCTTCAGGTGAAATCATTTGGACGGGTGCAAATGTGCTTAAAAATTCTACCGGCTATAACTTAACCCACCTCATCGTTGGCAGTGAAGGAACGCTGGGTTTTGTAACCAAAATCGTCCTGAAACTTTTACCCCATCCCAGGTACGACTTGCTGATGCTGGTTCCTTTTAACTCACTCGAAAAAGCAGGGGCAGCGGTTAGTGCAATCTTCAGGGCAGGCTTTACGCCAAGTGCTATGGAGCTGGTAGAAATTGATGCATTGAAAATAGTAAGCGATTATATTGGTAACCATTCTATAGTTATTGGCGATGATGTGGAAGCACATCTTTTAATTGAAGTGGATGGTAACCATATGGACACATTAATGTCGCAAATGGAATCCATAGCTGAGTTGGTGACGACTTTTGATTGTGGTGAAATTTACTTTGCAGATGATGCACAACAAAAAGAAACACTATGGAAGTTGCGCAGGCGGGTAGCCGAAGCTGTAAAGCTTGCTGGTTTTACCATTGAAGAAGACACTGTGGTGCCAAGGGCATCATTGCCGCAATTGATTAAAGGCGTAAAGGAGCTGGGACGTAAATTTAATTTTGAAACCGTTTGTTACGGCCACGCTGGGGATGGCAACCTTCATATCAGGATAAGAAAAGAAGGCAGTGTTTATAGTTTGAATAACCCTGAAATTATACCGGCATTAAAGGCAATTTTCCAACTGGTGTATTCACTTGGCGGCACTATCAGCGGCGAGCATGGTATCGGGTTATTGCAAAAAGAATTTATGGATATTGTTTTTCCTGAGGCCAGCATTATGCTGATGAAAGGGATAAAGGCAGTATTTGACCCCAACGATATTTTAAACAGCGGTAAAATTTTTAAATAAAAAATATGAAAAGGATTGTATTGACAGTGGTTTTATTCAATTGCCTTAATATGGCATTTGCACAGGAAACTGCAACAAACGACGACGAGCCAAAGCGGGGTTTTCAAAAAGAAAAAATGTTTACGGGGGGTGATGTGACCCTATCATTTTACACAGGTGGAACCACCATTGGAGTAAGCCCTTACATAGGTTACAGCTTAACCAAATGGCTGGATGCAGCGGTGAGCCTGAATTTTGTTTACCAGGGAAATAAAGATGTTTACGGTAATAAAGCCAGGCAAACCAATCTTGGCCCGGGTGCTTTTGTAAGGTTGTTCCCTGTTAATTTTTTGTATGCGCAGGCACAGTATGAGCATAATTTTATCAATTATAAATACATTCCTCAAGGGGGTGGCGGTAGCTATAAGTACAAAACAGATGTAAACAGTTTATTGCTTGGTGCAGGTTACAGCAGCGGCCGGGGCGAAGGCAGTAATACTTATTTTTATTTGTCTGTTTTATTTGATGTTTTGCAGTTACCTAATTCCCCTTATGTAGATTCTTACGGAAGGCTGATACCAGTAATCAGGGCAGGATATAATATTGGCTTGTTTCAGGGATTAGGCCATCAGCGAAGAAGAAGAAGTTATGACGAGTAAGTAAAAATAATTACTCAAATATTTCATTGGGATACTGTATTACCGTAAAGCTTTTTTCAGGCATATGGTACAAAAAACCTTCGGCCAGCATTTTGTTGATATGGAGAATAAGCCCATCATAAAACCCACCTGTATTTAAAATGTAAATTTTTTTATCGTGTATACTTAACTGGTTCCAGGTAAGCATTTCAAACAGTTCATCAAGTGTGCCGTAGCCGCCGGGCAGCACAACTGCCGCATCACATTTTTCATACAGCATGCGCTTGCGGATGTGCATACTTTCAACCACTATCAGTTCTGTAATGCCTTCATGCTGATGCTCCCATTCGGTTAGCACCTGTGGTATTATGCCCGTTACCAACCCGCCTTTTTCCAACACAGCGTTGGCTACCGCAGCCATTAAACCTTTATTACCACCGCCATAAATAAGCCTTACCTGATGCTGTGCAAGCAGGTGGCCAAGTTCCTCAGCTTGCTCTTTAAATAAAAGGTTATCGCCAATTTTACTACCGCAAAAAACTGCAATGGAGCCAAAGGACATAGAATGATGTATATTGTTTAAAATTCATCAAATAGTTTTGCATCTGCTAATTTAGCAGCATTAATTTTTAATTATCTGTTTAAGTATGGCCCCATCAACACTCCTGTACTTTGTTGCAGGTTATTTTATTCTTCTGTTTATTGTGGCATGGTATACCAGCCGTAATGCCAATAATGATTCTTTTTTTAACGGAAATAAAAACAGCAACTGGATGCTGGTTGCCTTCGGCATGATTGGCACATCGTTAAGCGGTGTAACGTTTGTTAGCGTACCCGGCAGCGTTGGTAACATCGCCAAAGAAGGGATATTGCCAAATGCATTGGGTTACTTTCAGGTGGTGATAGGATATTTCATCGGCTACATTGTTGTGGCCTATGTGCTGCTGCCGCTTTACTACAGGCTTAACCTTACCTCCATTTATAATTATTTAAAACAGCGGTTTGGTGTTTGGGCCTACAAAACCGGCGCATCTTTTTTTATTTTATCCAGAACAGTGGGTGCTACTGCAAGGCTTTATCTAGTTATTAATGTGCTGCATATTTTTATCCTTTCCAGGATGCATATCCCTTTTTGGGTATCGGCTGCCGTGGTACTGATAATGATATTGCTCTACACTTTTGAAGGGGGCGTTAAGACAATTGTTTATACCGATACACTGCAAACCACCCTTATGATTGCGGGCTTAATCATTTGCATTGGCTACATACTTTCGCACCTTAACTTTTCTATTACGCAAGCAGTAAATGCCATGGAAGCTAAAAGCCTTACCAAAATTTTTAATACTGATTTTAAAAGCAAAGGCTTTTTTATAAAGCAAATAGTTGGCGGGGCTTTTATAACCATAGCCATGACAGGGCTTGACCAGGAGATGATGCAAAAAAACATCAGTGTAAAAAACCTGAAAGATTCGCAGAAGAACATGCTGAGCTTTAGTGTGGTTTTAATTTTTGTAAACATGCTGTTTCTTTTGCTTGGTGGCCTTTTGTATTTATTTGCCTACCATCATGGCGCCCTATTTACAACCATTATGCTGGATGGAAAACCGGTATGGGCTTTTATGCAGAATGGTATCAATATCACCGGTGATAACCTGTTTCCGTCAGTGGCATTGGGCTTGCTGCAAAGTATGCCTTCTTATATTTCTATTATTTTTATTATAGCCTTAATCTCTGCATTGTTCCCAAGTGCCGATGGTGCGCTAACAGCACTTACCTCTTCTTTTTGTATAGACATTCTTGGTTTAAAAGAAAGGGCAGACCTAAATGAACAACAAAAAAGAAAAACAAGGTTAACGGTACACCTCACCATGACTGCCATATTTTTTATCTGCATATTAATTTTCAGGGAGATCAACAGCCGTTCCATTATTGATAAAATATTAGACCTTGCAGGCTACACCTATGGCCCGTTGCTTGGCTTATTTACTTTTGGCATTATTACAAAAAGAACTTTGCCAGATACTTTTGTGATAGCAGTTATCGCAGCAATAAGCCCCGTTATTTGCTATCTGTTGCAAACCAATGCTGCACATCTGCTAAACGGTTATGTTATCGGAATAGAAATTCTGATCATCAACGGACTGCTAACATTTACAGGGTTGTTAATCATATCCAAAAAAGCCCAACCCCTTTAATTTATATTTTACTTTTGTCCGGGTTATAAAAACCATCCAGGGTTATAGCCTTACAAATGCTATATGGAAATTGTAAACAATAAGGCAGAATTTTACGCAGCAAATTTTACATCGCCAGAGGACGTTTTGCTGCAGGAAATAAATGATTATACCAGCCAAAACCATCCCCATGCACATATGCTGAGCGGCCATGTACAGGGAAGTTTTTTAAGCATGATCAGCAGTTTGGTGCAACCACAAAAAATTTTAGAAATAGGTACGTTCACCGGTTACAGTGCGTTATGTATGGCCGCTGGGTTACAACCGCATGGCATGCTGCACACCATTGAGCTAAGGGATCAAGATGCAGCAACAGCAAGGGATTACTTCAACAGGTCATCTTTTAAAGATCAGGTTACGCTCCATGTTGGGGATGCAATGGCCATCATCCCTGCATTGCAGGAAGAATGGGACCTGGTGTTTATTGATGCAGATAAAACAGGCTACATTGGGTATTACGAATTAATTTTACCGCACTTAAAACAAAACGGGCTTATCATAGCCGACAATGTTTTGTTTCACGGGCAGGTGCTGGAAGAAAGTATAACCGGTAAAAATGCCTTTGCTGTAAATGAATTTAATCAACATGTAAAAAATGATACAAGGGTAAAGCAGGTGATGTTAACCGTAAGGGATGGATTGTTACTGATACAAAAAGTATAGCTTTTCACTTTGCAAATATTGAAATAAGAATGGTAAGAAAGATTTACTTATTACTGATGCTAGCTTGTATTGCTGCAGTTGGTTTTGCACAAAGGGTAACTCCGGAGCAATATATTGCCCAATATAAAAGCCTTGCCATACAAGAGATGAAACGCATGGGCGTGCCTGCAGCCATTACCCTTGCACAAGGCCTGCTGGAAACCGAAAGTGGCAACAGCAGCCTGCTCAAAAAATCCAACAACCATTTTGGAATAAAATGTAAAAGCTCCTGGACTGGAGAAGGCGTAACCCATGACGACGATGCACCCGGCGAATGTTTCCGCAGTTACAAAGATGCCGAAGCATCTTACAGGGACCATAGCAATTATTTACGGGGCAGCGACAGGTATGCAGCTTTATTTAAATTGGACATAAAAGATTACAAAGGATGGGCAAGGGGATTAAAGAAAGCAGGCTACGCCACAAACCCAAAATACCCGGATATTTTGATCACCAATATTGAGCAATATAACCTGCAGCAGTATACGCTTGCAGCGGCAGATGAAGTACCCAATATTGAAACAGATAAATATAAAGATGACCCACCTGCCAAGGCCGAAGAACAAACTGATGCGGCCACTCCTGACGAAAATATTGACCAACGGCCCATTGAAAGCGGCAAGTTGGGTTTTATCAATGGGCATAAATATCTGATGGCGGTTAAGGGAACTTCGCTACTGGTAATTGCTACAGAAAATGATATTGACCTCAGCAGGTTACTTTCTTTTAACGATTTACAAAGTGATGGCATACTCGATAAAGACCAGATTATCTTTCTTCAAAAAAAATCCAAAACAGGCAGCGATAATTTTTACACAGCAACACAGCAGGAAACCATCAGGGATGTGGCGCAAAAAAATGGTATACAGTTAAAATATTTACTGTCATATAATCACCTTGCAGAAGGGGCGTTAATAATTGCCGGCACAAGACTGGCCTTAAAGCCCGGTGTTGCAAACAACATAACAGCCAAGGCAGAAGATAACACCAGCAGGAAAGAAATGGATAAACCTTTGGTAGTAAAAAATAAAGTAAAAACATATTTTGTGCAACCGGGAGAGGGGTTGTATGCTGTTGCACGAAAAAATAAAATAACGGTACAACAGTTACGGGAATGGAATAACCTTACCTCGGATAACCTGTTGGCCGGGCAGGAATTAATTATATCAAAATAGGCATCACAAAAAATAAAGCTAACCCAATGGCAATAATACATGTAAATGATAAAAAGTTTAAACCCTACCTCAGCGCTGCTAAAATAAGCAAACGTATAAAGGAATTAGCAAAAGCAATTAATACCGATTACGAAGGAAAGCGGCCCATTTTTATCGCCATCTTAAACGGCTCATTCATGTTTGCTTCTGACTTGTTTAAAGAGATAAACATAGAAGCGGAAATATGTTTTATAAAACTGGCTTCATACAAAGGCACCCGTTCAACCGGAAATGTAATAACGTCTATCGGCCTCGATGAACCTTTAAAAGACAGGCACGTGGTAATTATTGAAGACATTGTTGATACCGGAAATACATTAAGCGTCTTCTTGCCGCAATTGCACAACCAGCAACCTGCCTCCCTTAAAATATGTGCGCTGCTGCATAAGCCAGAAGCCCTGGAACATAAGCTGGTGATTGATTACCTCGGGTTTAATGTGCCTGTTATTTTTTTACTGGGTTTTGGGTTGGATTATGATGGACTTGGCAGGAACCTTTCAGAAATTTACCAATTGGTTGAAACGAAGTGAGGCACACATGATTAAAGATTTTAAAATTTAATTTATTAACTTACTTCAACTTTTATCAGTTGAAAAAACTTATAGTCTATATATCCTGTTTGTTGTTTGTTTTTAATGTAAACGCCCAGTACTATCTGCGTGGAGAAGTTAAAGATGAAAAGGGCAACTATCTGCAAAATGTAAAAATTTTATTAGCGTCAGATAAAAATATTTATTACTCAGGCACTTCCGGTGGCTTTGGTATCTCTTCCCGTTTACTGCATGATTCCCTAACGCTTACCCTTGATGGTTTTGAACTGAAATCCATCAACATCAAAACAGATGTATTTCAGCAGTTAACCATGAAGGCTGTTTCTTCAAGCGTAAATAAAAACAGGCAAAAATTAATTTCGGTAATAAAAGACAGGAACCAGTCTGCCCGCTATAGCTGGCCACTCAGTGATGAATCTTACTTTTCATTAATTGAGAATGAAACTGTAAATGCATCAAGGTTTCCTAACACCGGGTTTTCGGTCAATATCAACAAAGCTTCTTACAGTAATATCCGTAGGTTTCTTACCAATAACAGTATGGTGCCACCGGATGCAGTCAGGATAGAAGAACTGCTTAATTATTTTAACCTGCATTACAAAGAACCTGCACCTGGAAATGTGTTTGGTATTGAATCGCAGGTTTCTGATTGCCCATGGAACCCCAACAGCAAACTGCTGTACCTTAATGTAAATGCCCGAAAGCTGAACATGGATAAAGTACCGCCAACAAACCTGGTATTTTTAATAGATGGATCGGGTAGTATGGATATGCCCAACAGGTTGCCATTGGTAAAAGCTGCTTTTCAAATGCTGGTAAAAAACCTGCGGGCACAGGATACGGTGTCGATTGTATTGTACGGCGGTACTGTAGTTGTGTGGCTGCAACCTACCAGCGGCACCAATAAACAAAAGATTATTGAAAGTATTGAAGAGCTTACTGCAAGCGGCGATACACCCGGCGAATCTGCTATCAGGATGGCCTATACCCTTGCTGAAAAAACGTTTATAAAAGGTGGCAACAACAGGGTGATACTGGCAACAGACGGTGATTTTAATGTAGGCGAAGTATCTGAAGAAGCGCTGGAAGACCTTATAACCAAAGAACGAAAAACGGGAGTTTACCTAACCTGCCTTGGGGTGGGCATGGGCAACTTTAAAGATTCAAAACTGGAGATACTTGCCAAAAGGGGCAATGGCAATTATGCTTATCTGGATGATATTGGAGAAGCTGAAAAGGTGCTGGTTAAAGAGGTAACGCAAACTTTTTTCTCCGTGGCAGATGATGTTTTTTTGAACGTGCGTTTCGACCCCGCCGTGGTAAAAAATTACAGGCTGATTGGCTTTGATAATAAACGGGAAGTTTTTACAGATACCACCGGCGAATTGGAAGGTGGTGAAATTGGAAGTGGCAACAGCGTGCTGGCCTTGTTTGAAATAACCCCGGTGGTAAACGATTCCAATAACCTCCGCTACCTCTCGCCTGCCGAAGTTGCTTTAAAATATAAAATGCCCGAAACCAAATTGGGCAAGGAATTAAAATTTAAATGCCCCGCCAATTATTTGCCGTTTGCACAAATAGATAAAGAGTTTCAATTTGGAACTGCGGTAGCCATGTTTGGAATGAAGCTGCGGCAGTCAAAATATTATCCGGCATCCGACTGGCTGAATATTGAAACGATAGCCCTTAACGCATACGAACCATCCAACTACCTTCAAAAACAATTTTTGCAACTAATTACAGTTGCAAAAAAGATTTATCAAAAAGAGAAGAAAAAAAAGAAAACAATCAGGTAAACATTTCACGTACTTTATCAAAAAACGACTTGTCGCCCTTTTCTGGTTTGGGGGCAAAGTTGTCACTGTCCTGCATTTTTTCCAGCATTTGCTTTTCGTCGCTGCTAATGTTTTGTGGTGTCCATATGTTTACATGGATCAACTGATCGCCTTTTTCATAAGAATTAACAGCAGGAAAACCTTTGCCTTTTAACCTGAAAATTTTGCCGCTTTGTGTACCTGGTGGTATTTTTATTTTGGCTTTACCATCAATGGTTGGCACTTCTACATTGGTACCAAAAACTGCTTCAGGAAAGGAGATGTGTAAATCGAAAGCCACATTCAAACCGTCCCTTTGTAACTGCGTATGTGCTTCTTCTTCAATTAAAATAATAAGGTCGCCATTTGCGCCGCCACGTTCGCCTGCATTGCCTTTGCCGTTCATGCTCAGTTGCATTCCTTCCTGTACGCCTGCCGGTATTTCAATAGTCACAGTTTCTTCTCCATATACACGTCCTTCACCTTTACAGGCTGTACATTTATTGGCAATTGTAGAACCCTCTCCGTTACAATTCGGGCAGGTGGTTACGGTTTGCATCTGCCCTAAAAATGTGTTCTGCACTTTTCTTACCTGGCCACTGCCACCGCAAGTACTACAGGTTTGCACGCTGCTTTTATCCTTAGCGCCACTTGCACCACAGGTTGAGCAAGGCACATATTTTTTCACCTTCACTGTTTTTGATGCGCCCTTGGCCATCTCCTCATAATTAAGCTTTATCTTAATCCTGAGGTTGGTACCCCTAACACCCTGGCTGCGTCCGCCTCCTGAACGCCTTCCGTTGCCGCCGCCAAAAAAACTTCCGAAAGGGCTCTCATCACCGAATATATCCCCAAACTGGCTGAAGATATCATCCATGTTCATATTGCCGCCACTAAAGCCACCGCCACCACGGCCTGCACCACTAAAAGCCTGATGGCCAAAACGGTCGTACTGCGATCTTTTATCAGGGTCACTTAAAATCTCATATGCTTCTGCAGCCTCTTTAAATTTTTCTTCAGATGCTTTATCCCCCGGGTTACGGTCAGGGTGAAACTGCATAGCTACTTTACGGTAAGCCTTTTTAATTTCATCCTGTGAAACATTTTTTGCCACCCCCAAAATTTCATAAAAGTCTTTCTTCATATTTATTCCCCCGAAGGAAATTTTTACGCCTGACGATCAGGCCCTTGTTTACAATAATTTTTCATGTTGTGATAATGGAAAAAACGGCAGCAAATAATTTTTATTTTCCTACCACCACTTTTGCAAAACGTATAATTTTATCATTTAGATAATAGCCTTTTTGTACTTCATCTATCACCTTATCTTTAAGTGCTTCGTTTGGCGCAGGCACTTCAGTAATTGCTTCATGTTTCTCCACATCAAAATTGGTGTTGATGCTAACCATCGCCTTCAATCCTTTCGATTGTAACGTGTTCCTTAATTTTCCAAAAACAAGCTCAATACCTTTCTTTATCTGCTCCAGGTCATTGCTGGTTTGCAGTTGTTTTTCAGCCCGCTCACTGTCATCAAGAACGTCAAGTAAAGAAGTAATTACCTCTTTACCCGCTGTTTGTATTAATTCATTCCGCTCCTTGGCATTGCGTCTTTTGTAATTATCGAATTCAGCAAAAAGGCGGATGTATTTATCTTTTTGCTCTTCAAGTTCACCCTGTAATTTTTCAATGATCGCATCTTCCGCATTCGCCGGATTATTATTGGCAGCATCAGCATTCATGTTTTCAAAACTTTGGGTGGCTTCTGTTACATTTTGATCTTCTTCTGTTACGTTTATTTTTTGTTCCATAATGATATTTTTAAATCCTTTACTGGTAAAAGTTGTATAGGGATAGCCTGATTTTTTTGTTCAAATGTACGATAGTCAAACATTTTGCCAACCTGGTGTAACAGTCAAAATGTCAAACATTAGTTTTGTACAGTGTGGAATTGAATATGCTGGCACCCTAAAGTTATCTTTGTGGCATGAAAAGTTTTTTTCTGAATAAGAATATCAGCAACAGGGTAGAGAGTGGCCACCCGTGGGTTTTTGCAAATGAAATTAACAGGGGCAAGGCACTTGATGCAGCAGCTGAACCAGGGGAAATTGTAAATGTTTTTACCCACGATAAAAAGTTTATTGGTAAGGGTTATGTAAATCCACAATCGCAGATAATGGTGCGGCTCTTAACAAGAAACAAGGAAGAAAATATCGATGAAACCTTTTTTTATAAGAAACTCCAGCAAGCCTGGGAGTACCGTAAGCAGATTGGTTACACCGAAAACTGCCGCCTGATATTTGGTGAAGCGGATGAACTTCCGCAGTTGATTGTTGATAAATTCAGCGATTATTTTGTTATACAAACCCTTGCATTGGGTATTGACATTTGGAAGCCTTCCATTGTAAAAGCTATAGAAGCATTGTTTACGCCAAGGGGAATATATGAACGTAACGATGTGCCGGTACGTGAACTTGAAGGCATGGAACAGCAAAAGGGTTTTTTATCAGCTTCGTTTGATACCAGCATTATCATTAATGAAAATGGTATAAAGATGCATGTGGATATTGAGAATGGACAAAAGACGGGGTACTTTTTAGACCAGCAGGATAACCGCAGGGCAATACAGCATATTGTAAAAGGTGCAGATGTGCTTGGGGCATTTTGTTATACCGGTTCGTTTGAAATTAGTGCTGCCCACTATGGTGCTAAAAGTGTAACGGGCATTGATATTTCACAGAATGCCATTGATATGTGCAATAAAAATGCAGCCTTAAACCGTGTGGAAAGCATCTGCCATTTTGAATGCCTGAATGCTTTTGATGTGCTTAAGGAGTGGACAAAGGAAGGAAAGCAGTGGGATGTTGTAATGCTGGACCCTCCATCGTTTACAAAAAGCAGAAGTAGTATTGACAAAGCTGTTGCAGGTTACAAAGAGATTAATTTACGGGGGATGAAGCTGATTAAGCCGGGAGGTTTTTTGGTTACCTCAAGTTGCACAAACCTTGTAAAGCCCGAACTGTTTTTAGACATTATCCAAATGGCTGCGAAGGACGCAAAAAGGAAAATACGCCAGGTTGTTTTTAATGCCCAATCTGCAGACCATCCAATATTAAAGGAGCAGGAATATACCAATTACCTGAAATTTTTGATAGTGCAGGTTTTGTAAGAAAAGGGAAGGTTACTTTACAATTTGAAATTTGCCTGAGTCGATAACGTTTCCGTTTTTATCGCTAAGGCGAAAGATGTAAACCCCACGGTAGAGGTTACTTAAAGACAGGTTGGTAGTTTGGGAAAGTGAATTGATATCCAATACTTTTTTTCCCATAAAATTGAAGAGTTGCAGGGTAAAAGACTTATCATAACCACGGATAAACTCAAAGTTTATAGCGGTGGAAGCCGGGTTTGGATAGAACTTTATCAACTTTGCAGAAGGCTCCACTGAAGAACCTGTATTTTTGTTTTGTGCAAAAGAAGTAAAAACTAATCCAGATAAAAAGATTGATATAGTTAAGAAATATTTCAATTGAGTAAAAGTAGTAATTTCTTTTTTAATGCAATTAATAACCTTAACAAAAAAAAACACAATTTATTGTATAGTGGGGCAATAAGAGCCCTTATTGCCCCCGCTGTATCTTAATTCAATTTTTTCAAGGTTTGTTGTACTGCCTCAAAGTTGGGTAAATCGCCTGCACTTTCCAGCACTTCTGCATATTGAATAACGCCTTCTTTATCGATAACAAAAGCAGACCTTTTGCTTACGCCTTTCATCCCTAAAATCCAATCGCTGTAAATAGTTTCATAAGCTATGGATGCCTCCTTATTAAAATCGCTTAACAAAGGAAAATTCAGGTGTTGCTCTTCCTTAAATTTTGCCAGGGTAAATACCGAATCTACCGAAATGCCAAATACCTGGGCATTGGCAGTATTGTATAAAGAAATATTGTCACGCAGGCTGCACAACTCAGCAGTACAAACGCTTGTAAAGGCTTGAGGGAAAAAAACCAATACAACATTTTTTCCTTTGTAATCGCTTAGCGATACTTTATTTTTTTCACTGTCGTGCAATGTAAATGCTGGGGCAGGCTGCCCTGTTTGTAATGCCATATTTTTTAATTTTTTGTAAAGATAGGTATGCACAAAGTTATTATAGCCAACACTAAAGTTTGTTCTTTTCAACCAGGCAAGGGTTTAAATTTTCATCAAATTTTTATTTTTGTTTAGCAGTAGTTTTGGAGGTATGCAGGCAATAATCTGTTCTTTTAAAACATCCGTTAATTGCTTCTTTACATAATTACGGTGTGTTACCAGGCTTACTTCCCTTACCGGCACCGGCGCTTTAAAATGACGCACCATATTCATTTGCCTTACACTAAAATCCTGGGTTGCCAGCTCTGGTAAAATCGTTACACCGTTATTCATTTCCACCATTTTTCTAAGTGTTTCCACGCTGCCGGCCTCGTATTCAAAATTGCTCTGCTCTTTGTTTAATTTTTTAAGTTCGCAAAGGTTTACCATCTGCGAACGAAAGCAATGCCCTTCTTCCAGCAACCACAATTCTTTAAGATCGATATCATCGGCCAAAACATATTTTTTCTTAAAGGCTGCATTGGATTTTGAAACGTAGGCCACAAGTTCCTCATAAAAAAGCGGATGTTCTTTTAAAGCATTTTCCTGTAACGGTGTAACGAGCAGTCCTGCATCAATTTTGCCCGCTTTTAATTTATCAATAATAATGTCGGTCGTCATTTCCTTTACCCTGATTTTAATGTCGGGATATTTGTTTAAAAAGGGTTGTAAAAAAAGTGGCAGCAGATAAGGTGCAAGTGTTGGTATAATGCCGATCCTCAGCTCGCCTTGCAGTATGGCATTTTTATCTTTTATCAACTGGTGCATCATCATTACTTCGTGTGCAATAATCCTTGCCTGCTTAATCACTTCTTCTCCCAACTCCGTTGGTATAACAGGTTGTTTACTGCGGTCGAATAGTTTAATTTTTAACTCTTCTTCCAGCTTTTGTACCTGCATGCTTAAGGTCGGCTGCGTAATAAAACATTTGTCGGCAGCAGTAGCAAAATGGCGGTAAGTATCCAATGCAATGATGTAATCCAGTTGGGTCAATGTCATACAGTAAAAATAGAAATTATCTATATTATTTAAAGAGGTATCAATAAAAACCCTATTGATATCTTACCCAAAAAAATAGATTGGAAAAATGTAAAAGCGGTGAAAGAGAAAAAGGCTACGGAAGATGGCGGTATGAATGTGTGTGTTGCAGTGTATGTTTCAACAGCAATAAAATGAAAAGGCATGCAGGCAACAACTATCTTTTAGTATAGCATCAATCGGCTAACAGATTATTTTAATTGCACCCGTTTGCAATGTTCATAATAACGGTGAAGGTGCTGCCCACACCGTAGTCACTTTCTAAAAGTATCTGGCCTCCCTGTGCTTCTATAAATTCTTTGCATATGGCGAGGCCAAGGCCGGTACCTTCCTTATGCGTTCCGGGAATGCGAAAATAGCGGTCGAATATTTTGTCTTTATACTGTGGTGCAATTCCTTGTCCGTTATCTTTTACAGTGAAAAACATTTTTTTATCAATTTGATGAACACCGGCAAACACTGTCGAATTATCATGCGAATACCGGATAGCATTTGATAACAAATTCGTAAGCACCCACGCTGTTTTTTCGTTATCGGCCATTATAAAAGGAAGCTGCTCCGGAATGGAAGTATTGAGCTGTATATTTTTTTGTTCAGCAGAGGATTTGTTTGCATTTAAAGAATACTGCATAATCTCTTTTGCATTGCTTGCGGTAATGTTCAGTTGGATCTTTCCACTATCTACCTGCGAAATATTCATTAACTCGCCGGTAATGTTTAACAAACGGCTGGTATCATCTTTAATGCTGGCTAAAAGCTGTTGCTGCTCAGGGTTTGTGGCACCTGTCTGCCTGTTTTCCAATAGCTGTAAACTTAGCCTGATAGAAGCAATCGGCGTTTTTAGTTCATGGGAAACGGTGGCTATAAAATTTGTTTTCGCTTCGTTTAATTCATGATAGGGTGTAATGTTCCTTAACACAATAACCTGCCCGATTACTGTACCACTTACCGTTACATTAATTACATCCTTGTTAAAAAAACTTTCTTTTTCATCGGCATAAATTTTAAGTTCTTCTTTATTTTCAAGCTGCAATAAAGTACGCATCAAGTCATTTTGTACGGCAACATCTGCTGAATATTTTCCGATAAGGTCACTTTCTTTTAAACCTAATATTTTTTCAGATACGGCATTTATAAACAAAATATTTTTCTTTTCATCTAACCCAATTATGCCATCTTTCATTTGGTTGATAATAGTTTCTATCCTGCTTTTTTCAAATTTAATTTTAGCAATATTACTGTGTTCATACTCATCCAGTTTTTCTGCCATGCTGTTGAAGGCGTTGGCCAAATCGCCGAACTCATCTTTCTGTTCCAGGTAAATCCGCTGCTTATAATTTTTGTTGGCAATCTCACGGATGCCTTGCGAAAGCCGGGTAACAGGGTTTGATATTACTGCGGGAAAATTGTAAATAAAAGTGATGCTTACAATGATGAGCAGGGTGAAAATTATGGTAAGCCAAAACCTTGCATCTTCTGCGGTTTTTTGGGCAATGTCATTCTTTTTTAAAATGGCATTTTGGTTTAAATCGGTAATCAATTGCAGCGACTGCCTTAATTGAGGATAGTTAGATGAATCAGATGGGTTGGCCTGCAACTCTACAAAATTCTTTCTTAAATCTTCTGTACTTTCCCGTTCGCCAGGTTCGGTAAGGTTTTTTTCCTGCTTTTTTAAGTTCTCATTAAATAACTCAAAGGCACTTGGCTTTGCAGGAATATCTTCCAATGCTTTCAGCATATTATTGGAGTACACCAACGACTCGTGGTTATTTTTTAAAACCCTTGCAGCATCATTACTTAGTTTATTGATGTAGAAAAAGCCAAGGATACCAAAGGCAAGTATTACGGCGAAAAGAAAAGAAAGGCCAAGCGATAATTTAGTTTTTAATTTCATGTCAGGACAAAATTACAACGTCAATATCCGATTCGGATAATTTGTTTAAAAGCTGATTGAAGACTGCTGTACTTATAATTACATTAAAGAGGGTAATATGTGGTTTTCCAATGCAGATGGTAGTGATGTCTTGCCTGGAACTGGCTTCCAGTATGCCTTTGGCGATATTTTTATTTTTAATTTTTATAATTTCTGCACCAAGTTCCGTTGCCAGCTTAAAATTATTGATAAGGTGCCGCTGTGATGCAAGGCCAATCCTGTCGCCATCTTCTTTAGGCGTTTGCACGTATAAAACGTACCATTTGCTGTGGTAGTAGGAGGCAAGCCTTGCTGTTTTCCGTATCACCTTTTTTGCAATTTCGTGGTTACTGCTGATGCAGGCCAAAAAGCGTTCTGTTTTTAAATGGGTGTTGCGGGGCAGCTCTGTTTCAATTTTTCTTTCTACCTGGCTGGCGACTTCTTTTAACGCAAGTTCCCTTAATTGAAGTATGCGTTCACTTTGAAAAAAGTTCTTTAACGAAACCTCAATTTTATCAGCAGTATAAATTTTACCTTCCTTTAAACGCACAATTAATTCATCGGCGGTAAGGTCAATATTTACCACTTCATCTGCCTGCTGTAATATCCTGTCGGGTATCCTTTCAGAAACATCTACACCGGTTATCGATTTGACATCCGCATGAAGGCTTTCGATGTGCTGGATATTTACAGCACTAATCACATTGATACCTGCATCAAGGATGTCCATTACATCCTGCCAGCGCTTTTCATTTTTGCTGCCCTCAATATTGGTGTGTGCCAGTTCATCTACAATAACTACTTCGGGGTGCAGGTTAATTACGGCCTGCACATCAAACTCTTCCAGCTCTTTTCCTTTGTAAAAAAGCGTACGCCTTGGCAACACCGGCAACCCTTCCAGCAGGTCGTGTGTTTCCTTACGCCTGTGTGTTTCCACATACCCGATTTTTACATCAACACCGTTGCGCAAAAGCGTTTGTGCCTCTTGCAGCATGCGATAGGTTTTACCAACGCCGGCACTCATGCCGATGTAAATTTTAAATTTACCACGCCTGCTTTTGCGGATAAGATCTAAAAAATGTTCTGCGTTTTTTTCCTGTTCAGGCATGCCTTATTTTAATTTATCCAACTCTATATTTAAGCGGAGCACATTTATTTTTTCTGTACCAAACATACCTAATAAAGGCTTTTGTATTTGCTGTGCGATAAGCGTATTTATTTTTTCCGCAGTAATATTCCTAACCCTGGCAATTCTTGAAACCTGCACTGTTGCCCCTTTTGCAGAGATGTCTGGATCAAGGCCACTGCCTGATGCGGTAACAAGTTCAGCAGGGATTTGTTCTTTTTTTACGCCTGGGTTGTGTACCAGAAAAGTATCTATCCTGTCTTGCACCTGCTTTAAATAATCTGGGTTGCTCGGGCCTTTGTTGCTGCCCCCGCTGCCTGCAGCATTGTAGCCAACAGCAGATGGGCGGCTGTTAAAATAATTGTCTGCAGTAAAGTTTTGGCCTTCCAGTTTAAAGCCTACTACTTTGTTATTTACGGTTACGGTTTCGCCTTTTCCGTTATTAGGGCCTGCCTGCGCAAAACCCCAGATGAGTAAGGTGTAAAGCCCAACAAACACTACAATCGAAACGAATGTAAGCTTCAAGGCGGGGAGAATATGTTGTTTCATTTTATTATTTTTTATTTTAATGGAGCGTAAAAGGACAATAGTCACATTCCTGAAATTCTAAAATTTAATTTTTTCTTTGGTAAGATTAAAACCAAATAGATACCAGCAAATCCAACAGCTTAATTCCGATAAAGGGAACGATAACACCACCAAAGCCATAAATCAACAGGTTCCTTCTCAGCAATGCACTTGCGCCAATTGGCTTGTAGGCAACACCTTTTAAGGCCAGGGGTATCAGCAATGGAATAATGATAGCATTAAAAATAACTGCTGATAAAATAGCACTTTCGGGGCTGTGCAAATGCATGATGTTTAAACCCTGCAATGCTGGTATAGAAGTAATGAACAAAGCCGGTACTATTGCAAAATATTTGGCCACATCATTCGCAATGGAAAAGGTAGTTAATGTACCCCTTGTCATCAGCAATTGCTTTCCTATTTCAACAATTTCAATAAGCTTTGTAGGGTCGTTATCCAAGTCAACCATGTTGCCTGCTTCCTTTGCTGCAGCAGTACCACTGTTCATGGCAACGCCAACATCTGCCTGCGCAAGGGCCGGTGCATCATTGGTGCCATCACCCATCATGGCAACCAGTTTACCACCTTGCTGCTCCTGTTTAATGTAGTTCATTTTATCTTCAGGTTTGGCTTCAGCAATAAAGTCATCCACACCGGCTTTCTCTGCTATAAATTTTGCAGTTAAAGGGTTATCACCAGTTACCATTACTGTCTTTACGCCCATTTTGCGAAGGCGTTCAAAACGCTCCTGAATGCCGGGTTTAATGATATCCTGCAATTCAATAACACCAAGTACTTTATCATTTTCACTTACTACCAGCGGGGTACCGCCATTGCTTGAAATTACTTTTACTTTCTCCGCAGTTTCTTCAGGAAAAGTATTGCCTGCTTTTATCACCATGCTCCTGATGGAATCAAAAGCACCTTTTCTTATTTTTAAACCACTGGGCAAATCAATACCGCTGCTCCGGGTTTCGGCTGTAAACTCTATAAATTTTGCACCACTTGTATTAAAATTATTAACGTTGATATTGGCCAGTTCAACAATAGATTTTCCTTCCGGTGTTTCATCCGCAAGTGATGATAAGGCACAAGCTTCTGTAAAAGCTTTTTGGTCAATGCCATCGGCAGGATAAAAATTAGTTGCCTTTCTGTTACCGATGGTGATGGTGCCGGTTTTATCCAGTAACAATGTATCAAGGTCGCCTGCAGTTTCAACAGCTTTACCACTTTTGGTAATTACGTTGGCCCTTAACGCCCTGTCCATACCAGCAATACCAATGGCGCTTAACAAGCCACCGATGGTAGTGGGTATCAGGCACACAAAAAGCGAAATAAAAGCTGCAATGGTTATGGGTGTGTTGGCATAATCACCAAATGGTTTAAGGGTAATGCACACAATAATAAAGATCAAAGTAAAGCCTGCAAGCAGGATAGTTAAAGCAATTTCATTAGGTGTTTTCTGGCGGCTTGCACCTTCAACCAATGCAATCATTTTATCTAGAAAAGATTCGCCAGGCTCTGTGGTAACCCTTACTTTTATTTTATCAGATAATACTTTGGTGCCACCGGTTACGGAGCTTTTATCACCGCCGCTTTCCCTTATCACCGGTGCACTTTCACCCGTGATGGCGCTCTCATCAATAGTTGCTATTCCCCAGATAATTTCACCATCCATCGGTATCATATCACCTGCTTCGCAAAGAAAAACATCACCTTTTTTTAACTGTGATGAAGGCACAATTTTAACCTCGTTTACATACATATCGCCAACGGGCTGTATCCATTTGGCGGGTGTTTCTTCCCTGGTTTTTCTTAAGGAATCAGCTTGTGCCTTACCCCGTGCTTCAGCAATTGCCTCAGCAAAATTTGCAAAAAGAAGGGTCAATAACAATACAAAAAATACAATCAGGTTGTAGCCAAGGGCACCCTGTGTTTTTTCGCCTGTTGCAATCCATATGCATACCGCAAGCATTACTGCTGTACATATTTCCACCGTAAACATTACCGGGTTACGGAACATTATGCGGGGGTTTAATTTTATAAAAGACTGTTTGAGGGCAGTGTTGACCAGCGCAGGTTCAAACAGTTTTGTAGATTGATTTTTTGCCATTTTATTTTTTTTAACCTAAATCCAAAAGGGGCTTAAGCGTTTTTAAAATTTGATGCGTTAGTGGTTTTTTGGGTAAAGGGTCCCTGCAGTTTAAACCCGTTTAGGGGGCTTAATGCGTCCCTACCTCATTCCAAAATATTCTGCCAGCGGGCCTAATGCCAGGGCTGGGAAAAAAGACAATGCTGCTATAATAAATATTACTGCAAAAATCATGATTGCAAAAGTGGAAGTATCTGTTTTTAATGTACCTGCACTTTCTGGCACGTATTTCTTTTTGGCCAGTATACCAGCAATCGCAATCGGCCCGATGATGGGTAAAAACCTGCCAAGGATCATTACGGTTCCGCAGGCAATATTCCAGAAAGGGGTATTGTCGCCAAGCCCTTCAAAACCACTACCGTTGTTGGCAGAGGATGAAGTAAACTCATACAGCATTTCACTAAAGCCATGGTTGCCGGGGTTGTTTAGCCAGGCTGCATAACCTTCGGGATTATGAGAAAATAAATGAGAAGAAATAGCCGTGCCCACCAAAATTAAAAACGGGTGCAGCAACGCAATTATAGCTGCTATCTTCATCTCTTTTGCCTCTATCTTTTTACCTAAAAATTCTGGCGTACGGCCTACCATCAAACCACTTATAAAAACTGCTATAATGATAAAAATATAGAAGTTTAAAAAGCCCACGCCCACACCGCCATAAAAGGCGTTTATCATCATGCCCAACAACGCACACATACCTGTTAAAGGCGTAAAGCTGTCATGCATTGAATTGACAGAACCGTTACTGGTAACCGTTGTGGTTATGCCCCAGTAAGCCGAAGCTGCCGGGCCAAACCTTACTTCCTTACCTTCCATACTGCCCAGGTTTTGTACAAGCCCCATTTTATTTATGGCACTGCTCCCTTTCATTTCCTGGTACACAGATGGGATTACGAGCAACAGAAAACCCAGCGTCATTACCCCAAATATCATCCATGCAAGGCGCTTTCTTTTTATCATATAACCAAGTGCAAAAATCATTGCAATGGGTATCAGTATGATACAAACATTTTCAACAATATTGGTAAAGTAGTTAGGGTTTTCAAAAGGGTGTGCACTGTTTACACCAAAGTAGCCGCCACCATTTGTACCTATCTGTTTAATGGCCACCATGGCTGCTGCAGGGCCACGGGATACATTTACCGTATCGCCTTGCATAGAGATAAACTGGTCTTTACCCTGAAAGTTCATTGGGGTGCCATTAAACAAAAGAATCACCGCAATTACAATAGAAACCGGTAGCAAAACACGGGTGCAGGATTTTACAAAGTATGCATAAAAATTGCCGAGCTTTTCGCTGTTCTTTTCCTTCATTGCTTTAAAGACAATGGCACATGCAGCCATGCCCGTACCAGCACTTACAAACTGGAACAGCATTAATAAAAGCTGGCCAAGATAACTTACGCCGCTTTCGCCGGAGTAGTGCTGCAAGTTAGTGTTGGATACAAAACTGATGGTGGTGTTAAACGCCAGGTCGGCCGTCATAGATGGGTTACCATCCGGGTTTAGGGGCAGCCAGCCCATGTTCATTAATATCAGCATCGAAAATAAAAACCAAACGAGGTTTATCACCAGCAGCGCAACAAGGTTTTGCTGCCAGGTCATTTCTTTTTCTGGTTTAATGCCACCCATTTTATAAAATAATTTATCTAATGGGTTAAATACGCCATCCAACCAGGTTTTATCCCCGTTATACACTTTACCTATGTAAGTGCCCAGCGGGATAGCCAGTACAACGGTGATGATAAACATCGCTGCGATGCCAAAAATTTCTGTGTTCATAATATTAAGTTTGTTGTTTAGGCTTAGTGGTAATGCTTATAGCTTAGCAGCAGTGTTTACAGCAGCAGGTGGTTTATTACCTGGCAATATAAACATGTGATAAAACGGTAAACCTTAAAATTTTTCTGGTTTTATAAGTACATAACAGATGTAGCAAAAAACGAAAATGGATAAAATGAAAAGTAATAACATAATGTAGAATTTTATTTACTGTGGTTTAATTAAATTTTATCGAAGAAGTCTATTGATTTAAAAAATAATGCAAATGCGATAACACCTGCAACAACCAAAATAATTGTAAGTACCATGATATTTATGATTTAAGAAGTTTTATAAGAAGCCCTGTTATTATGATGAGTGCATAAAACGTAACAAAAAGGTGAAAAGGTTTTACCCTTTTTTTCAGGTGCTCAAATTTTAAGTGCATGTCTTTATTTTTTCCTGATAAACCAAACTATATGCCCCATTTAACATTTTTAGTTTACCATAATGAAATTAAGCGCTGTAAAGCACCTAAATATTTTTTTATTGTAAGATAGCTGCGTGGTACAAATTAAATACCCTTCCATTTCGGAAGGGTAACTTATCAATTTGGAGTGTTAGTTGGAAAAAAATGATTTTTATAAAGGTAGAAAATCGTGCAATAACATGCCGGAATACGGGACTACAAAGGTGGCTTTTTGTTAAAATAAGCGTAGGCTTGATTAAGAATTTTGTTAGGCGTTAAAATAAAAATGTTACAAAATTTTGTACTCTTCAATTTTGCGGTAGAGTGTGGTCAGGCCAATATTTAAAAGCCTTGCAGCTTCTGTTTTATTGCCTTTGGTATAATTTAAAACCCGTTGGATGTGTAGTTTTTCAACACTCGATAATTCAAAGGCAGACATGCCGCTCTGTTGTGATGTATCACTTATCTGTAGTTCAACCGGTAAAGTTTCTGAAGTTAAGTAGGGCCCGGAAGCCAGTATCACTGCACGTTCAATCACATTTTTCAGTTCCCGTATATTGCCTTTCCATTGGTGGTTCAGCAGGTGGGTGCTAAAATCCGGGTTCATGCCTATAATACGTTTGTTACTTTTACGGGCATAAATTTCAATAAAGCCGGCAGCCAGTTCCGGTATATCTTTTCGCCGTTCCCTAAGCGGCGGCAGTATGATGGTAAATATATTAATGCGGTAAAAAAGATCTTCCCTGAACCTTCCTGCTTTAACTTCTTCCTGTAAATCTTTATTGGTTGCAGCAATAACCCTAACATCTGCCCGGGTGGGTTTGGTATCGCCTACTTTTATAAATTCACTCGTTTCCAGCACCCGTAATAATTTAGCCTGAAGGTCGAAATGCATTTCTCCAATCTCGTCTAAAAACAATGTGCCTGAGCCTGCTTCTTCAATAAGCCCCTTTTTATCTTTTACGGCACCGGTAAAGGCACCGGCTTTGTGGCCAAATATTTCGCTCTCTAAAATTTCTTTGCCAAAAGCGCTGCAGTTGAGTGCCATAAAGGGTTTGCCAGCCCGTTGGCTTCCGGTATGTATGGCCTGTGCAAATACTTCTTTACCTGTTCCGGTTTCGCCGAGCAGCAGGACCGTGGCATTGGTGGGGGCAACTTTTTTTGCAAATTCTACTGCTTCATTCAGTACCGCAGATTTGCCTACAATGTTTTCGAATGCATATTTTTTACCGACCTGCTGCTCCAGTTTATCTATACGTTTTTGCAACTGTACTTTTTCAATTGCCCGGTTAATCAGTGGTATTATTTTTTCGTTATCATCGCCTTTGGTGATATAATCAAAAGCCCCGTTCTTGATGGCCTGCACGCCATCTGCAATGTTGCCATAAGCGGTTAACAGTATTACTTCCAGCAATGGATAGGCGGCCTTTATTTCTTTTATAAATTCAACACCATTACCGTCTGGTAATTTTACATCGCAAAGCACCACATCAATATTACTTTGCTCCAGTTTTTTTAATGCAGCTTTACAGGTGGCTGCTTCCAAAACCTCAAAACCTTCAAGCCCTATTATACGGGCCATCAGCGCCCTTAGTTTTTCTTCATCATCAATGATCAGTACTTTGTTCAACTCAAAAAATTTTTCAAATGTAACGAAATGAGGGTTCTTGTATTAATTGCCCGGCCATGGGGCCTATTTAAAAATGTCGCAACCTTTTTAGGGTTGCCAACCTTGCCAACCCTTATGCGACATAATAGTAATCCTTAAAAGCTTAGCAGCCCTTGCGGCAATTTTAAATGCGCCCGGCCATGGTAAGCTAACCGGATGCCAGCATTTTACAGATGTTAAAAAATAAGCGGTACAAATAACCGTTGGTTAAGATGGGTTATTTTTGTGGCCAATCCTAAAATCTAAAAAAAATCGGTTATGCCTTATCAACACATCAAAAAAAATGCACCATCTGTTTTACTGCTGCTTTTTTTAATCACAGGTTTATCTTCATTTGCCCAATACAAAAGTTTTACCTTATCCCCCAACGGGGATACCCTTAATGCTGTTGACAAGAAGAATTTAAAGCAAGGTAAATGGGTGGTTACCGTTGCAGAGCTAAGGGGTGAGCCGGGCTATGAAGAAGAAGGTTTTTTTAAAGATGATAAAAAAACCGGGCCATGGCGCAGGTACAATACTGCCGGTGATATACTTGCCCTGGAAAATTACCGGCTTGGTGGCAAAGATGGCATACAGGAATATTTTACTTTTTTGGGCGACCTGCAAAGGCATGAAGAATGGAAAGGTTTTAACCCCGATGCACCATACGATACCATACCTATTTATGGACAAGGCAATAACGACATTACAAGTTATAAAGTAGTTAAGGCAGAGCAATACAGTGTGCAAAACGGCGAATGGAAATACTATGCGCCGGGTGGTAAAATTATTAAGGTAGAAAAATATGACCACGGCCGCTTATTAAAAAATGCCGATGACGCACAGCCTGCAACTGCGGCCGTTGCTGAAACAGACAAGGCAGGCGACAAACCCAAGACTAAAGAAATATTGGAGTACGAAAAAAAATACAGTAAGAAAAAACGCAAACAGATGGAACGGGATGGCAAAACAGGATTGTAAACTGCCACGTTATTTAAACCAATGACCAGCATTGTATTTTTTTATAAGCACCTAAAGCTAACAGCAATATTTGCTTAAGTTTATTGCCATCAACAATTGCACAAAAACCTATTCTGTGTTTTTATTTTCTGTATAATTATTGTGGTGTTTAAAATCCACATTGCGGTAAGCCCACCCAAAAATTAATGGAAAAACCCATAGTGAAAAAACCATGGCACAAAGGATGCCGCCTATTACAACCCTTGCCAACGGCCTCGAACTTTCTGAGCCGATACCATGCGATATTGCCGCAGGGAACAGGCCAATGGCCGCCATCAGGGCAGTCATCATAACAGGGCGTATCCTGGAGTTTACCCCCAACTTTATAGAATTGTACAACGAACCTTTCTGCCCTTTTATCTTATCTAAATTTTGTTTAAAAACGGTAATCAGCAACACGCCATCCTGTATGCAGATACCGAACAATGCTATAAAACCAATACCTGCCGAAATACTAAAATTGGTGCCCGTAAGGTGCAAGGCAAGCAAGCCGCCAACAATGGCAAAAGGCACATTTAAAAATACAAGGGCTGCATCTTTTAAATTGCCAAACATAATAAAGAGCAGTAAAAAAATAAGCATCAGGCTTATGGGTACCACCTGCATTAACCGCTTGCTTGCACGCTGCTGGTTTTCAAAATCGCCCTGCCATATCATTTTATAACCCCTTTTCAATTTAACCTCATCATCTACTTTTCGTTGCGCTTCTTCAATAGCACTGCCCATATCCCTGTCCCTTACTGAAAATTTTATGGCAGAGTACCTTTCGTTGTCGTCCCTGAAAATGAGGCAGGGCCCGGTTTGCTGGGTGATGGCAGCAATTTCTTTTATGGGCACTTTAGAGCCGCTTTGTGTAGGCACCAACAGGTTGCCGATATCTTCCGGTGTTTTACGGTATTGTTCGGGCAGGCGTACTTTAATATCAAACAACCGGATGCCTTCATACAAAGTAGAAGCCGTTTGGCCGCCTATTGCCAATGCAATCACTGCATCTGCATCGGCAGTGGCAACGCCATACAAGGCCATCTTTTGCTGGTTAAGGTTAATGTCGAGTTCTGGCTGGCCAATGTTTTTTATTACGCCTAAATCTGTAATGCCATTTACCGTTTTTAAAATCTTATACACCTGGTCTGCTTTGGCTTCCATGTAATTTAAAGAGTCGCCATACACTTTTACACAGATAGACCCCTTAACCCCGGATACCGCTTCTTCCACATTATCCATAATGGGCTGGGAGAAATTTAAATCTGCACCGGGGATAACCGATAACTTTTTATTCATCTCCTCAATCAGTTCTTCTTTGCTGATGGCCGGCTTCCACTCACTTTCAGGATGCAGCATGATGGAAAATTCATTGTTGTAGAAACCTGCCACATCTGTTCCATCATCGGGCCTTCCGGTTTGTGATACTGCGTATTTTACCTGCGGAAAAGACATCACTATTTGCCGCACCTGCTGGCTTACCTCTACCGATTTATCCAATGCAACACTGTACGGCATTTGTACCCTTAACCAAATGGAACCTTCATTAAGTTCCGGTAAAAACTCTGTACCCAGATATTTGAAAGAATACAATCCTGCAATCATCACAACAAAAGATGCAATAACCACTACAGTTTTATTCCTGAATGCTGCAATAAAACCACCCAGCATTATTTTGGTAAGAAAATGTAAAAGCGGGTTGTGCTTTTCATGCACATTCTTTTTAAGCAGCATGCTTATTAATACCGGCACAAGGGTAAGGGTGGTAATAAGTGCACCCAATAATGCAAAGCCAAGGGTATATGCCAGCGGCGAAAACATTTTGCCCTCCACTTTTTGAAAAGCGAAAATGGGCAGCAAACCGGTAATGATAATAAGCTTTGCAAAGAAGATGGCCTTGCCCAATTGGGCACCGCTGTTTTTTATAATTTTTAATTTGCCCAGTTTATTAAATCGCTCCATGCCCAGCTCCATGGCCTTGTGGTCTAAAATAACAAACATGCCTTCTACCATAACCACTGCCCCGTCAATAATAATCCCAAAGTCTACCGCACCCAACGAAAGCAAGTTAGCACTCATGCCCATCAGGTGCAGGCAGATGAATGCAAACAATAATGCCATCGGTATAATGATGGATACGATTAAAGTTGTACGCCAGTTAAACATAAAGAGCGATACCAGCAAAGTCACCAGCAGTATACCTTCTACCAAATTATGCAGTACGGTATGTGTTGCATATTCAATCAAATCTTCCCTGTCGTAGTAAGGCACTATCCGGGTATCTTCGGGCAGCACATTGTTGTTGAGCTTATCAATTTTTGCTTTGATGGCCTGCACTACTTCGGTTGCATTTTCACCTTTACGCATCAGTACAATGGCCTCCACCACATCCTTCTCATCCGTAACCACCCGGTTGCCTGCACTATCTGTAAGCCCGTTAGACCTTGATACAAAACCAAGCCTTGGCACATTGGATATTTCAACACTTGCCACATCTTTTACCAGCACCGGCACGCCATTAATATTTTGGATAACAATGTTTTTTATTTCATTGATATCATTTAATAAACCGATGCCCCTGACCACAAAAGCCTGGTCATTTTTAACGATAACATCACCACCAATATTGATATTGCTTTTTTGTACGGCGGAGGAAACATCAAGGGCTGTTATGCCAAGGTTGGTAAGTTTGCCGGGGTCTACTTTAATTTCGTAGGTTTTTGTTTTGCCACCAAAAGCCACCACATCGCCAACGCCTGGTACGGAGCGTAGCTGCCTGTCTATAACCCAATCCTGCAATGTTTTTAACTCCCTGGAGTCCCTTACTTTACTTTTTAAAGTGTAGCGGTAAACCTCGCCTGTAGGCCCCGTTGGTGGTTGCACCGATGGCTGCAAACTGTTTGGCAGCGTGGCATTGCTTAATAATGCAAATACCTGTGCCCTTGCATCTTTATCAACCACCTTATCTTCAAAAATTAATTTTACATAGCTTAACCCAAAAATGCTGGTGCTGCGTAAACTTATCTTTTGCTGTACCGGGTTTAATGCAATTTCTATGGGAATGGTTACAAATTTTTCAACCTCTTCTGCACTGCGGCCCGGCCATTGGGTTATCACACTTATCTCTGTATTGGTAACATCCGGAAACGCTTCAATCGGCATATCCTTAAAAGTGATTATGCCAAAAATAACCAGCACCACCGATGCACCTAAAATAAAATAACGGTTCCTGAGCGAAAAGGAGATGACACCTTTCAAAACTTTTATCATGTTTGCAACTTGAAGGTTAGGGATTAATTATTGAGCTGATCATACACCTGCAAAGCCTGCGACGCAATAATTTTTTGCCCTGCATGCAGACCGCTTGCGATGTAGGTATTATTGCCAACGGTGTTAATTACTTCTACCGGGGTAATGGTTAAATCGGCTTTGCTTTTAAACACCACTACATAATATTGGCTGTGGTCAAAAATTAAAGCAGATGATGGAATGGTAATGGCCTGCCTGTTTAACTGGTTGGATACAATGATGCTGGTAAACATTTCGGGCTTTAGTGCATAGCCCTCATTAGGCAGCACTATCCTTACTTTCATTACTTTGTTGGTAGGGTCCAGCACATTCATCACCTTATCTATTTTACCGCTAAATATTTTATCCGGGTAAGAGATAGTCTCTACCGCTACCTTGTCGCCAACATGTATCCTGTCTATATTTGATTCATATACGTTTGCCCATATCCACACATTTTTTAAATCAGAAATGGTAAACATGGTATTGCCATTATCGGTGCGGATGGTCATGTTGTTGGTAACATTTTTCTCCACAACAAAACCACTGATGGGGGCCTTTACAACATAATCGCCTTTAGCACCATTGCCATTAATTTTAAGCACCTGGCCAATGCGCCCAAGCGATGCATTGGCCTGCTCATATACCATGGCTGCGTTCATAGAATCGGGCATAGATGCCAGCCCGCTTTTATACATGTCTTTCGTTTTATCTAAATTTATTTTGGCTATGCGAAGGTTGGTTTCTGCATTAACAAGGTCGTTATTATAGCCCGCCATTTCGGTGCTGTGCACTACGGCAAGTTGCTGCCCGGCACTTACGTAATCGCCAAGCATGGCAGTAATGCCGGTAATGTTGCCACTTACCAGCGGATATAATTTAGCAACGTTATCATCATTAAAAGCCACTTTACCGGTAAGGGTTATTGCATCCTGCTCCGGCCCGGTTGCCACATCCGTAATCTTGATGACGCTGAGCAAAGAGTCTGATAAAACATAGCCTGTCCTTTCTTCCGTTGGCGGTAATTTTTTATTACAGGAAGATAGCAGCAGGAGAAAGACGATTGCAAGGCTGATTGGTTTTTTGTTGCACATAACTTTTATTTAATTGAAAAAATTATTACCAGTGTAAAAATTAATGTCTTCGAATGCCGCCACCCTGTTGAACCTTATGGTATTTACCTGCAAGGCATTTTGTTTGTACGAGTCATAAAAATCCAGGAAATCCAAAATGCTGATATTTCTTTTTTGATAGTTGATGAACACTTCTTTCATCAACCGGTCGAAGTCGTTTAAAAATTTGTTGTCGATATACCGGTACAGTTTATCCTGGTCAATAGCTTTTTGCAAGGCCCTGAAAACGCTTTCTTCCACCGATGCTTCTATACTTTTTTGTGAGCTTGTTGCAGCAGCTATTCCACTTTTTGCGGCTGCAATATTGCCCTGGTTGCGGTTAAAAAAAGGCAGGTCGATAGCGATGCCGGCCATGGGCAGGTTTTTAATATAACTGCCCTGCTGATCGTAGCTGAGGTTAGCAGCCACATCGGGTAGGGCCAATGCTTTTTGATACTGATAATTGAGTTTGCTGATGGTGGTGTTTGTTTTGGCCACCAGCAAATCGCTGCGGTGCAGATAGGCAGTATCCAGCAGGCCCGACAACTGGTATTTGTAGGGGTTTAAATTTGCAATAGCCGCACTATCTGCCATGGGTATAATGTAGTGATAAGGCGTTACCTGCAGCACCTGACGCAGTTCGCTTTCCACATCATTGATATGGTTTTCAAGATCGTTATACTCGTTTCTAAAACTATACAGTAAAGCTTTAATGCGGATAACTTCTTTTTCTGCGATGTAATTTTTGCCTTGCTGCTGCTCAAATGCTGCCACTATTTCGTTTAAAGCTTTTATCTCGTTATCATACACTTTGGCTGATTGTTGCAGGTAATAAATATTAAAAAAGTCGGTACGCAACGTATACTTAAGGGTACGCACCAAATCAAAAAACTGGTACTCCGTTAACTGCACATTGCTTTGCGCCAATTTAATTTCTTTGTTTCTTTTGCCAGCCAAAATAATAAGTTGCGATAAGCCGGCAATTACCTCCCCGTTCTTTGAAAATGGAACAGGGGCAACCTGCTTTGCATCATGGTTGTAGGTTACGGTGGCAAAACTAAAGTTGGGGTTAGGGTATAGCCTCGCCTGCACCACCTGCGCTGTGGCCATAGACACATTGTATTTTTGCGCCAGCAGCAAAAAGTTGTTGCGTAAAAACATCGCTTCTGCACTATCCAGTTTTAAAGAAAGTGAATCTGTAAAAACAGGTTGTCTTTCATCCTGCTGTGCGGCGCAACACATGGCCTGTGCCAGTAACAGGCATAGCATTACCTTCTTGATCAGCAATTCCATGGCGTATAATATTTAGTAAAAGAAAAGTGTAAACCACTTTATAAAAGATGCAGGGCACCGGCATAAAGCCAATGCACCCGTTGATAGCATTAAAGCAAATACGGTTATGCCTGCAATAGTTATAGGTGCCAATAATTTAAACTGACAACCTGTGGTAACAATAGCCCCGATAGCTGACCGCAGCATATACCACTTAAAAAAAAGATACAATAAAATTCAGGCCACTTTCGGTGGTGGGGGGGTAACCTCCCACAGGTACTCACAGTATGGTTGTATAATTAATAGAGAATAACTGCTGCAGGCTTGGGTTGTGCAAACAGGTACCTCCGGTTTTGGCTTGTAGGAAAACAGTTTGAAGTCGGGTGTTTTTTGAGTATTGCTAACATGGTGCTGTTGCCTGCCTTCCTTAACTTCTGGAAAAGCGTTGGTGAAGCCAAGTATATTTTCAGCAATAAACTCCACCGCATGATCGGCAATGTTTACTGAATTATCGATCTGCGAAAAAAAGCTGTCGTCCGTAATGCGGCAGGTAACGCTCATGTTTAGTATTTGCAGCGCCACAACAAGCAGCACAAACCGGAAAGCATATTTTTTACAACTGTTCAGCATTTTGTGGCACAAAGAAAATAAATCCTGCAGGTTTTTGATGTTAAGGAGATGTAAGTGTTAGGGGTGAGGGGGGGGTGATTTTCAAGTAGAAATTTTTTGGTTGCAATTGTGCATCACAAGGGAAACACATAGATTTTACATCCGCTCAAAATTGTAAGGCCTTTAAATTTATGTACTTAGATAATTCTTATTCTTTCCGAATAGTTTGGCCTGTCAACTGCATATTTTCCGTCTCCAAGTTTTACGATCCATCTATAAAGAATTTGAATGTTCTCTGTGATTTCAAACTTACGGGGTGTAGGAACATCAGCACAATTTTTATGTACCCAATCTTTTGCAGTTCCGAAATAAATTGCGTTTGTGTTTTTTTGTAAAAAACTTTTAGTGAAGAGAAAAATGCTTCTGTAAGTTTTACTCTGAAATATTCTTGAAGAACTCAAAGCTATGCTTCGATATTTTTGTTTATCATAAGTTTGTAATCAAGTATTTTGAATGTAAATCACTTATTAATTATTCCTTGATGAAAACTTCTTGATCTAAACCTTTTCTGTATTTGCGAATTATATCTATTAGATGTAACAGTGTTACTTCTTGGATTGATTTTATATCAAAGTTTATTTTCTGTTCGTCATATCGTTTTTTGTTCCCAAAATCGGTAATTAGGTTATCAATATTTTCTGGAACAAAAAATGTTGCTCTGTCCCCAAGATGTTTCTTGAATTCATTCAAATAAATTCCAATTCCCGCAAAGTCAAAGTCGCCAAAGTGTAAGTAGTTGTTTGGAAATGATTTCATCCACCTGATTAAGTCTTTGCTTTGGTTTTGAGGATAACGACTTACAAATAGAGCATTGATGTTAGTAAATAAATCTTTCTGTTTGTCAATGTGTCGAAAATTAGATGGGTTTTCAATGCCAACAATTGTGATGTCTGTCGGCAGTATAAATTTTTCAAAGTCATAAATGAATTGAAAAGTTCCATCAACTGGATTCAGTGTAATTTGTTTACCGTTAAGTATAGCTGTAATTGGGCAATAGCAATTAACTAAGAAACCACTGAAGCTTCTTATTGCTTTATGTTTTGAATTGGAAGTGGCCGCTACGAGTTCACTTCGTGTTATTTCTTCCGTTTTATTTACTTGAATGTAGTGTTCCAGATCATTAATTGAACATTGGTTTCGTAGGTAAGTATACAATGCGTTTTTGTTCAAGAGCAAAAGCGTTTTTTGAATCCTTCCCTTCCGTTCAATAATTCCTTCTAAAACCAAATCATCAATCAATGAATGTCTAGCCAAACTTGATGGAATGCTTTCGCCTTGCGAAAGCTGTAAAAGTTTTTCAGCGATTTGAATAGGAACTTTCATTGTGCTTCGTTTGGAATTTCAGATTCAAACTTTGAAATTTTTCTCACCAATCTTTTTACACTTGTTACATTTTTAGAATCTTTTGCTAACAAATAAGTGTAACGATAATCAGTTGCGTTATATGAAGTTGGGGAACTGTTTATCAGTAAAATATTTCTGTCATTTGCAAACTTCAAAATCCCTTTCACATTATTAGGATGAAGTTTTCCTATTTCATCCATCATACAATGCAAACGGAAATTATCTTTATATTTTTTGGCTGCTCTTTCCTTAAAAACATTAAGTAGCATAATGTTAATCATTGCTTTCACTAATACATCCGTTCCTTCCGAGCCCACATTGGTAAGTTTTTCAACCCAGCCAGTGTCATTATCATTCTCTACAATTTTGAATAGCAATTCAAATGAATCAGAAAGTGTAATTTCTTTTTCTTTGGTTGTTGCCATTTCTTTTATCAATTGTTTCAGAAGCGAAATTGCTTTTTCATTTTTATTTCCTTGCCCAGTTGAGGTGAACAAATCGGCTTTACCAATATTATAAGGGTTTTCATCATTGAAGGTTTTTATTTCAACTAACAACTGAAAAATACTGTTTGCACTTTTATCCGTTTTCAATTCCATACTTTTGATAGCCCCCACAAAATTTCTTGCAACAAAGTCGTTGTTGATGTCTCTGATTACTTGACTTATTTCTCCCTCCTTTGAAATGAGGTCGCCTGTTTCAACCCCAATTCTGCGAATGATATGAGCAAACCTTTCTTCAACTCTTATCTTGTATTCACTCAATTTATTTTCGTCAATAAACTCTTTCAACATCTCGGCAAACTCAAAGTATTCTGCTCTTTCGGTCAATTTAATTTTGAAACTGAAAAGGTTGTTCTCTTGAAAGTTGCCCGTGAATTTGTTGATTGCTTCTTGCAGTTCAATGTATCTTTTGGTAATTGTATTGTCGGTTGTGTTTAACTCTCCAATGATAAAGAAGCAAGTGAATTCTGTTTTATTGTCGTCTGTATATTCAGCAACAAATGTTTCAACCGTTTGGTAAACTTCTGTCTTTGTGAAAGTGTCAAACGCTGTTAAGTCAGTTTCAAAACCTGCGAGTGTTTTTCCAATTGATTCAATCTCTGCATTGTGAAGTCCGATGTCCTGAATAAACTTTTCTTGCTGCTGCTTATGCTTTGCTAACTCTGTTTCTAATTGCTTATCAAATAAAATTTTCTTGCCTTTGAATTCATCCTCTTTATCAAACAATTCTCGTTTGTCATTGTTGTAAACCGCAACTGTGTCTCGGTTGTTGTCAATGAAAATAAGTTCAGGGTCAATTACAGAAAGTCGTAAATCTATTTCCTCAATTCGCTTTGTGTCTGCTCCTTTCGTATCAAGTTCTTTTTTCTGTTTGCTTTTTATTTCAGCTTCCTTTTCACCGATTGAAGTTTTCTCATTTTGAATTAGCAAATTAATTTTGCTAATCGTGTCAGTCAGTTTCTGTTGCTCTGTTTTTATTTTTACTTCTTTCTCTTTCTTCTTTGTCTCAATCAGTTTGGTAATGCTCCCTTCAACTTTTTGAACCTGTTCTTCTGCATTTGTTTTTTCCTCACTCAACTTTGAAATAGCATTATCAATTATTTCTAACTCTGCTTTTTGTTCTGTTGTGGCTTTGGTTTTCCAGTCAGTCAAACGAACTCCAACTTTTTCTAATTTTATTTTGTTCTGGTCGCTTTGATATTTGTTGGTGTCAACAATTTCTTTCTGCTCCCTTACTTTCAGATTAAATCTTTTTCTAAGTTTTTCAAGTTCTTCGCTTGATTTAAAATTCAAGTCAACTATGACTTGCTGAATAGCTTTGATTTGGTTATTGAAATCATCTTTCTCATTTTGCAAATCAGCAACTGTCTTAACTTTTTTGCTAATCTCATTTGTGTCAATACTGATTCCGAAAAAACTTAAATCTCCCTTTGAAATTTTCTTTGGATTCAATCCCGATTTATACAAAACATTATCCTCGTCAATTACTTTTCCAATTGTCTTGTCCCAATCGGGAACTTGCTCATTCAACCAACCATAAAGAGAATCTTTACTGTTTTCAATCTTAGTATCAATGGCTGAAATATTTTCGTTCAGTTTTGTTTGAAGTTCGTTTTGCCTTTCAACTTTTCGTTTTGTGTTTTCTATAACTCCTGTTTCTTCAAGCAAACATTCCCTTTGAATATTTTTCCCTTTCTCTGTTGCTTGTTGAATGGCATTGTCCGATTTTGAAATTGCCGAATTCAAATTTGAAATATCAGCATTGCAGCCGTCAATTTCCTTTTCGTAAAATCGTTTATTCTTTACTTCTGAACGCTTGATTTTATTGTTTGTAATTGCTTTCTCTTTTTCCTTTACAATTGCGTTAGCTACTTCAAGTTCTTCTTTGTGTTGCTTCCTTATTTCATCATATAGCAAATCATATTGCTTGGTCAAATCTTCTTTGAATTGAAGCAAAGTTGATTGTGCATTATTTTTTTCTGTCTGCTTGCTGTTCTCAAACTCCTTCAACTGACTTTCTAATTGCCCTAACTGCAACTCATATCGTTTTTGTATTTCAAGAAACTTAGAAGTGAGAATGTCCTTTTCTCCTGTTAGATTTTTCTTTTCTAAATCCAAAGAAATTTTCTTTGAAACTCTTTCCAGGATGTTATCAATTTTCAAAGCAGTATATTCTTCACGCTTGGTTTTTATTTCATCAAGTTTGCTTTTGTATTTTCCAATTTGCTCTTGTGTCTTTTCTTTCTTCCTTTCAAATACACTATCAAGTTCGTTTAGTTTTGTTCTTACTTTATTTCGTTTCTGTTCTTCAACTGCAAGTTGGTCGGCAACTTTAGGTTGCTGCTCTTTAACATTATTTAAAGCCCAACCTAATTGAGAAGCTAACTCTGCTTTCTTCTTTTCTAAATATTTTAGAGCCGAATAGAAAGTTGAAACACTGTCTGCTTGCTTCTCAACTTGGTTTTCTCCGTTGCGATTTCTGTCTGTCCATTTTCTAATGTCATTCAAATTGGTTTCAAAATCTTTCAGGTGAGTTTGAGAATAAGTTGTCAAGTCAATTTTTATTTCTTCCTCATTCAGTGATTTAATAATTGTCTCTTTTACAAATTCAGCACTAAGATTTGCATTGAGAAAAACATTTGAAATCGTTCTTGGTATATTTTGAAATTGCTTGCTTTCAATCAAAGCATACTTTCTAAATTCGCTTGGCAAACCTTTGTTGTTGCCGTAAAGAATGTTTCTGTATTCTTCATAAATGTGAATCGTTCTTGTATAGCTTATATTCTTTCCAAATGCTTCTCTGGTCTTATCCCAACTTTCAAAAGCCCTGCCTTCACTGTCAATAAAAAAGTTTTTGTCAAATTCTGAATCAAAAAAGCGAAACGCTACCCTTCCTTGTGATTTTAAAGCTAAAACACAAAACAGTTCGTTTTCTGTTTGCACTTCATAAACGATATAGGAATTCTGAAATGGAAAATAGTATTCATCAAAAGTTTTCTTCTCTCTTGGTATTCCCAGTTTCTGCTTGTCCGCATTGTAGAAGAAAAGAATTGCCCTTAGCAAAGTGCTTTTCCCTACACCTTGCGTACCAATGAAATGAACATTTCCATCAAGATTTACTTCCGCATACCTGAGGGATTTGTCAGCACTGTTTATGAAAACTATTTTATTCAGGTATTTCATTTCTTACTTCTTCGGGAATATTGATTGTCAAAATAATTTGTTCAAGATACTTGAATGAAGCCAACACTTTGTATTGATGCGTAATTCCATTTTCAAGTTCAATAAAAGTGTCGTCAATTAGTTTCTTCAAAATCTTATCAAGAATGTCTTGGTGTTTTTCCTTGTCAGTGTGCTTTTTTAGTCCTTCTAATTTTGTTTCTAACTCTGCATCAATTTTTGTCCTTACAAGAATGTCAGAAGGAGTAAAGCGATAACCCGAACTAAAAGAGGTATCATAAGTTTTCAGAAAGTCAATGATGTCAATCCATCTGAACGCAGCTTCAATCTTTGTTTCAAGGTCAACTTTGTTTTCGGGTCTGCTGAAATAATAATATTCGTCTCCTTTCTCCAAAGTAAAATTGATGCTTCTGAAATAGTCGTAAAGGTTTTCAAAGGTCTGTTCGTCCTCAATTACTTTATATAAATCGCTTACGGCTTTAGTAGAGCTGTTTGAATTTAGGAATTGTCCTTTGCTAAGGATTTTAAATATGTCGGCTGTTTGAACTGGAACTTCCATTTTGTTTTTCTATTTAGGATAAACTATTGCGAATTCAATTTCCCTCTTCTCCTCAAACTTATCTGTTATCTCAAAAATGTTTTCATACTGTGAAATCAACTGGCAATAAATTGTAACACGGTCTTCAAATGAAACTTCTTTTGCAAAGTTGTAATTCATTATGAAGTCAAAAAGATTGTAGCTGGAAGCTACAAATCCATTTTTCACTTCTTCTAGATTGATTTGAATTTCTTCTTCTGTTTGTGTTTCCAAATACTCACTTGAAATTTTTTCAGCAACTGGTCGCTTCAGCTTCATTCCTGTTTTTACACGCTTTGCAATTTTCAAAATGCTTGCAAATGCTTCTTCATCTGCCTGTAAATATTCAAGAGAGAGTTTAAGCGGATAAGATGGATTGGGTTCAAAAATTACTGAATCGTTTGCTGCTAAAATTGATTTTAAATCTGTTGTTGTTTCAAGAATGAATTGGTCTTTCAAATATTTTATCAAACGCAATTTTTCAATCACATTGCTTTGATATTGGATTTGGTTTAGGAAATCTATTATCTGTCTTTCAATTTCAATCAGGTTGTGAGTGCATTTTCCTAAGTGAATTTTGAGTTGAACAATTACTCTTTTTAATTCTTCGTCTGTTGCAGTATTGAAAAATGTTACATCATCTTCTGTGAGTAGTTTTTCAGTTTGTGTAATGAGCTTTGTAATCTCCTTTCGCTTCTTATCAAGATTTAAAAGTTTTGTTCTTTTGTTTTTATAGGTCGGTTCATTTTTAAAAGTATTGTCAATGTTCCGTTTTAAGTCAACCACATTTCTTAAAGTGATTGCTCCTAATTTTCTAAGAGTGTTTTTGATTGTCCGTAAATACTCATACTTCCTTTGTTCGTTGGGTTCGTTAAAGTAGTAGTCAATATTTTGTTTAACCTTTTCAAGATTGTCATTGATGTAGGAAGTGTTTATTTCCTCGTTGGCATCTAAAACCAATTCAAAGAATTGTAGAAACTCATCATCAATTTCAAGGTTGCTTCCATTTTGTCGGATAACAGAACGGGTTAACAGATATTGAATTCGGTTGTCGTCATTGTCAACCAAATCAAGAGCATACTCATATTTATAAGAAGCGGTTTTCCGCTTCTTAAACATTTCCGTAAGCAGTTTTTGCTCTTTGCCAAGAGCAAAAAAAAGTTCTCGTAAGTTTGAAAATGTATTCAAAACTAATAATTTTTCTTTTCTGGAATTACTCCTCTTACTCCGCCTCTTGGTTCTTTCACATCGCCTTTGTATCGTGGAATTAAATGTATGTGAACATGAGGAACGGTTTGTCCTGCGGATTCGCTGATGTTGATTCCAACATTGAATCCGTCAGGATTCAATTTCTTTTTCAAAATCTCTTTTGCTTTGTTAAGCATGAACCAACAAGCTGATTGCTCTTTGAACGAAAGTTCAAAGTAATCTGCACAATGTTTTTTAGGAATGATTAAAGTGTGTCCGTCGCTAACTGGAAACTTGTCAAGCATCGCATAAGCAGTTGCAGATTCTAAAAGCAATTCTCTTTCTGAATCGGGATAGCAAAACGGACAACCAGCGTTTTCCTTTTTGTTTATTTGATTGAAGTGTTTGTATTCATATACTTCACAATTTTCATTTTTGAAGATTGATTTGTAGTTCAAAACTACATTGCATTGATAAGTTGGTTTTTGATGAAGCTTGTGAATTCTAAAACCTTCATGTTGTAAATCTCTTCTTACTGCAAAATAGGCTTTGCCTGTTGGCTTTAAGAGCTGAGAAATTTCCATTAGAACATTTGCTTGTTCTTCTTGCATCAAAACATTCAAAACATAAAAGCAAGTGATTGTATCAAATTTCTTTACAGGATATTTTGGAAAGTAGTGTTTGTCGTAGCCGGCAACATTTAATCCTTTTGCATTAAGCAGTTCAACATCTTTTCCAAAGCCACAACCGAAATCTAAAACTCCACCAACCAATAAACTCTCGTTGAATAAAAGTTTTGCTGGAAAGGAAAGTGTTTCTCTTTCTTTCGCTGTTAGGTGGTTGTATTGATTCGTTTGTGTCACTTTAAAAATTCAAACCCGTTATTTGATGCAATGGTAATTAAAGGTTGAATTCTTTCTCTGAATTTTTCCTCTGTAAAATTTTTATCCAAGTCAGGAAAGATTGTCAAGTAATCTTCAAGCAATTTGTTATTGGGATTTTTGTCTTTGACAATTCCAATTGCCTTTTTTTGCAAGGCAAAAAAAGAATTGAAATACTTTTCAAGTGGTGGCAGTTTATCACTCTTTGAACTATTGAAAGATTTATCAGCAGGAATTAAGTTCCAAATCAAATCATGTGAAACGAAATTGTAGGGAATGAAATGTTCAACTGCATAGGTACCAACCATTAATTTCTCTCCAGTGTAAATACATTTTACAGAACCAAGTTCTTGCACAACTAAATCCCAAAACTGTGTTCGTTGTCTTATCAAGCCACTTCTTTGTGCTGGTTTAATTAATTTGTTTGGAATGTCTGGAACATTTGGATTTTTTGCTTGCAGATACAAAGCAAGGTTCCAATAGCAAAAATCTTTTAGCACTCTTGCATTGTCTGTCAAATAATTTTTCCATATAGGGTTGATTGAAATACTATCATCATGCAAAGCATACAAACAATTTTCTTTGAAAGTTTTCGAGTCAGCATAAATTCTTTTCTGTTGTTGAGCATCGGATTCATTTTTATTTTTTGGAAACCACTGACTCAAAAACCGATGAGGAACATTTCTATTAAAATGCCAAAGTTGGCTTATGGTACTTGGGTTAATTGAGTTTGAAAGTTTGTGAAAGACCAATTGCCGCTTTTCATCTATCGGTATGTTCTCAATTTCATTTATGGCGTCAATTGCTTGTTGAATTACGTCTTGCTTACCAAATGAAACATGAAAGTAATTCACTGTAAACCAGGCGTTGGAAATCATTCTTGAAAACAAATCTCTTTTCAAAACTTTTAAATTTCCTTCTTCAGCAGCTTGTAGAATTGATAGCAACCAATAATATTTGTAAGTGGCAGAAGTGTTGTTGAAACATGCTGCCAAAAGATTAATGGGTAATCCATTTGATTTAGGAAATTGCATTTAGCTCTCCAATTTTTTCTTTTACCGATTTCTCTATTAGTTTTTCTTCAAGTTGCTTAATCATCAGTTCAAGATACTCTTTTGTTACAACAGAGTTTCTTGGGAAATCTTCTTTTGATATTAAAGATTTGTAGTTCTTCAGAGATTCTTGAAGAAGGTAAATTTCAAATTCAGAAAGCTTGATGTTTTTCATGCCTGCATTTTTGTTTGAGAAAATTGTTTACATCGTGTTTTAATTTGGCAAAATATTCTTACCAATTTTATTTTATGCCCATGTCTATTGTAATTAATAAGCAATGATCTCAAACTACACAATTAAACAAACTCTACCAAAAGCCTTTACATGAAAATGTACGCCTGTTGTAATGATTGTAAATATTGTTACGGCTACCGAAGGAAAAGGCTAATCCAATCTATTTGACCAAATGTGTAGTAAACCATTTACCTATTCGGGCTTTTATAAAAATTTTTTGGGTCTGGGAAATCAAGCTTTGTAGAAATATTTATCCAAGCGTTGGCCTGGTTCTTTATTCTTGCGTAGGTCTGTATGGAATCAAAATTTACCGGCTTTTTATTCGGTTACTTTTCTATTTCGTTTTGGCGTTCTATCTTTTCTTTGGCTTCTATTAAAATGCTGTCGATCTTTTTTTCCAGTTGTTTTTTGGGTGGTAGCTCTGTCCAATATTCGGCTTTCATTATTCCGTCTTTGTGCATCTCCAGCAATTCTATTTGCTCCCGGCTGCTTTCGGCGCAAAATATTAAGCCTACGGGTGGTAGCTCTCCTTCTGTCCTTTCATATTTATCCAGCCATTTTAATTACAGTTCCATTTGCCCTTTGTGTCCGGCTTCAAACTTGGCTAATTTTAATTCTATGGCTACCAGCCGTTTTAAATTTACGATGATAAAACAGCAGGTCTAAATGAAAATCTTCACTATCTATTATCATTCGTTCTTGGCGTTCTATAAAAGCAAAGCCTTTGCCCAATTTCTAAAATAAAAGCTTCTAATTCCTTTAAGATGGCAGCTTCTAAATCTTTCTCCAAATAGGTGTTTTGAACCCTAAAAAATCTAAAAAATAGGGTTTTTAACTGTGTTGTGGATGGCAGGATGGTTACTTGTATTTTGTAAATTGGCTATGCTGCTGCGTTCAAAAGTTTTGGTGCCGATCTGTTTGCGTAGCTCTCTTTTACCTAATGCCCCTTCTGCTGCTAAGTTTGCATAAAATAGTCTGGCTTCTTGGTCTTTAATAGGAATAAGTATAGTAAAATGAGACCAGCTTAACTGTCGTGCCAGTGACACGACAATTTGAACATCGGGTAACTGTTCTGCAAATTGCAGCATTCTGCATTAGTTGCCCAACTCAAAATTTCTACCCTATTTCTCTTTCAATTGTGCAAAGAGCGCAGGTACAATTCGTTTACCATAATCTGCCCGTTTGTTTTGGAGTATTTCTTTATTAATGCGGTGGCCTTATGCCAATAAGGAATGGTTGGGTGGCATTAGCTTGCGAAACTACCTGCTGCTGGCTTTGCTCAATCAGTTAGGATAACTCATTAAGTAAAACTTGCCCCATCCATCGGTGCCGTTGATTTATCTGCTTTCATTAATTTTCTACGCTTATTTATTTGCATCTTGAATACTGCAAAATGTACAGGCAAGGTAATCAACAACAGCAAGAAATTTTTTCCAATCTACTTCATAGCATCAGCAATAAAAGCGGCCACATCTTTTTTAAACAACAAAGCAGATGCAGGCTGTATGTACATCATGTGGCCGGCTTCATAATATTTAAAGGTTACGTTTTTTTGCAGTTGCTTCTCTAACCCTAAATGTTCAAAAGTATATTCTGTGCCAAAAAATGGTGTGGCCAAATCGTAGTAGCCATTTAAGTTTAGTATTTTAAGTTTAGGGTTACGGCTCATGGCTTCGGCAAGGTCAACGCCGGTGTTGGGGGTAACCGGGTCGCCGCCGCCGTCGTTCATTTTATGTTTCCAATCCCAGTTAAAACCTTGTGCATTGTATGCCGATACATGATAGCTGTTGCTTTTGTCTACTTTTAATTCATCATAATAATAGGCCATAAAAGAAGCGATATAAGCCGGGCTGATAGCGGTACTTTGCGGATCAAATTTACTGGATTCACTTAGCAGGTTTTGGTTTATGCCTTTGTACCTTGAATCCAGCCTGCCAACAGAAAGATGTTCGTCCCTCAGCAACTCTTCGGTAAACTGCGGTTCGGTAACCCTCAAATTGGCTTTCAATAAATAAGTTTTGCTTAAGCCGGTGTAGCCTGATAATTTGGTGGCAACCGCATTTTTTTCGTCGTCTGTTAAACGGCTCCCTTTTAATAAAGCGGTGGCATATTCGCCTTCAGCAAATGCCCTTGCGTCTTTTAAAAATGCTTCTAAGGCAGCAGGCCTGGAGGGTATTTTGTTATGATACCATGCGGTTGCTGCGTAGGTGGGCAAATGCATGATGTAAGATATATCATCACCCTGCTGAAAGGTTAAGGTCCGCAGGTCCAGCACCACAGAAACCAGGATTACCCCATTCATAACTATGCCCATATTTTGTTGCAGGTAGTTTACAACCCCGGCGCTACGCATGGTGCCATAACTTTCGCCCAGCAGGTATTTGGGCGAATTAA
The DNA here is from genome assembly GCA_965249755.1 of Ferruginibacter sp. Taxonomy (GTDB): domain Bacteria; phylum Bacteroidota; class Bacteroidia; order Chitinophagales; family Chitinophagaceae; genus Ferruginibacter. The sequence continues at coordinate 2,126,189 of CBDFMT010000004.1, read as the reverse complement.
GCCTGCTGTTATCAATGGTATATTGCTTTATAAACTGGCTTACCGATTTAATATCCTGATCAACACCCCAAAAATCTTTGCCACGGGCTTTGCCTGCCGGGCGGCTTATGCCGGTGCCAACTGGATCTATCATTACAATATCGGTTACATCTAAAATGGAGTTGGTATTGTCTTCTGTTTTATAGGGTGGCGGCATACTTGTTTCAGGGTCGTTTACCACTACTCTTTTTGGGCCCATTATACCCATGTGCAACCACATGGAAGATGAGCCGGGCCCGCCATTGTAGCTGAATGTTACCGGCCTTTTCGCAGCATCGGCCTCGCCATCTTTTACATAGGCGGTGTACCCAAATAATGCCACGGTATCTTCCTTCTCATTAAGCAGCAATATTGCACCTGCGGTGGCGGTATAGCTGATCACCCTGCCCCCAATGTTAGCGGTATGTTTGGTAACCGATTTTACCGCAGGTGGTATGCGGTTGCTATCTGCGGTAGCAGTTTGTGCCATTGTTTTTACAAGGGGCAGCAACATCAATAAAAGGCCAAGGGGATAATGTATGTTTCTCATAATTGTTGGTTTGGTGTTGTTTTTTAAGAATGAATATTTTGCGGATGAAGTAATTTTTTATAGAAGAGAGGTTTATTCAAGGGAGATAAATTAGGAGAAAAGATTAATGTGCCCGTTGCAGTCTCCATTTACTTCTTTGCCTTAATGCAAAGAAGTAACAAGAAAAATCAAGGCTGTATAAAAAAGGCTCCCGATATCACTTCGTTCATCGGGACAAAAGTAAAAATTTTAAGGCATGGCTAAAATGAAATGAGTTCAAACTTCAGTACATGTCCGGACAATAGTAAGACTTACGGGCTAAGTGCATTGCCAAACATTTGTATATTAATTTCACTTTTTTAACGCCATCCCTTAAAATTTTCTTAACGTCTTTTTATAAGGCACAACTCTTTTTATTCATTTATCGACTTGAAATTTATGTACCATAAAAAAACCGCTCTGCGAAGAGCGGCTTTTCAGATAGCACAACTTAATTTTTTATCTCCTTTTGCATTGGGTTAACATTGCCTGTTGCGCCGCCACGGCCGCCGCCGGCACGGGCCTTAAACAACTGAAAACTACTTGGTGCCGTAACCGCAGGCCAGGTATTGTTGGCCTCGTTAATGTCTGCGGTTTCCTTCAATGGATCTAATTTTATGGAGGCTACTTCTTTATCTTTTAAGAAAGTTTTTACCACCTTATTTTCGTTTTTGCGCCATACCTGTACCGGTATGCGGTCAACTTCTTTGGTGCCGTCTTTGTAGGTCCACTCAATGATGATGGGCATCAGCAGGCCACCCTTGTTGCTAAAGGTAAGCTCATACATATTTTTACTGCCGGCCAGGTCTGTCTTTTGCTGATTGGTAAAAGTATCTGCAACGGCAACAGGGACGGTAACATCTATAGGTGTGCTATCTACCTTTGCAAGGCCCCTGTCGTACCGCCAGTAAAAATCACGTAAACTGGTATCTGCATCTGTGGCGAAAGTTATTTTTTTATCTTCCCTGTTCCTGATTTTAGATACATCGTCAAAAGTATTTTGTATGGGTTTTGCCACCCGTTGCGTAACGGTGTTGCCACCCATTTTCGGGTTAACGCCATCCGTTGTAAGGGTTGCCCATTTTACACTGTCAAGGGAAATATCGCAGGCATCCGTACTGTAAAACCAACCACGCCAAAACCAGTCAAGGTCTTCGCCACTTGCATCTTCAAGGGTACGAAAAAGGTCTGCAGGTGTAGGGTGTTTAAATGCCCACCGTCTTGCATATTCTTTAAAGGCATAGTCAAACAACTCCCTGCCAACAATGGTTTCCCTTAAAATATTTAAGCCTGTAGTGGGCTTGCTGTACGCATTTGGGCCAAACATAATAATGTTTTCACTATTGGTCATAATGGGCTCCAACTGGTCTTTGGGCAGCTTCATATAGTCAACAATTTTATACGCAGGGCCACGGCCTACCGGAAATTTATTGTCCCATAATTCTTCTGTTAAGTATTCGCAAAAGGTATTCAGTCCTTCGTCCATCCATGTCCATTGGCGTTCGTCGCTGTTAATAATCATGGGAAAAAAGTTATGGCCTACTTCATGTATTACCACGCCGAGCATACCATTTTTGGTGCCCTCGCTATAGGTGCCATCCTTTTCGCAACGGCCGTAGTTAAAGCAGATCATCGGGTACTCCATTCCGTTGGCAGCTTCTAAACTTTGGGCAACAGGGTAGGGGTATGGTATGGTAAATTTTGAGTAGCTTTTTATGGTATGCGCCACAGCTTTGGTACTGTACTTACGGTAAAGGTTATAGGCTTCTTTTCCATAAGCACTCATGCACATTACTTTTTTACCTTCTACTTTTATGGGCATGGCATCCCACACAAATTTGCGGCTGCTTCCCCAGGCAAAGTCACGTACCATGCTGGCTTTAAAGATCCATGTTTTTGTTTGGGCAAGTTTTTGTTTTTCCCTTGCTTTGGCTTCTTCGAGTGTGGCAATTTCTGTTGGCTCAGTAGCGGTTTGCGCTTTTTGCCAGCGGGCATATTGGGCAGGCGATAGTACACTCTGATAATTTTGTCCTTCGCCTGTTGCCATTACAATATGGTCTGCGGGCACCGTCAGGGCTACTTTAAAATCACCGAAGGTTAATGCAAACTCCCCGCTGCCTACAAACTGATGGTTTTGCCATCCCTGAAAATCGCTGTACACACACAGGCGTGGATACCACTGCGTCATCGTGTACAGGTCGTTGCCATCTTCCGGAAAATATTCATAGCCGCCACGGCCGCCATATTTCATACGGTCGCTGATGTTGTAGTTCCAGTCTATTTTAAAAATGAATTGCTGCCCGGGTTTTAATATTTGGGGCAGTTCAATCCGCATCATTGTTTTGTTGATGGTGTAGGTTAAAGCTTTGCCCAACGCATCGGTAACTTTTAAAATGTTATCGCCATATTCCTTATCGGTTTTACCGCTAAAACGCAGCATATCCGCTTCGGTAATGCTTTTGGGCATGGCATTACTGGTTTGGTAGCCAGAATTGTTTTTGCTGCTGTGCTCATTTTCATCAAGCTGTATCCACAGGTAAGTTAGCTGGTCGGGGGAGTTGTTGTAATACGTTATCGTCTCCTTGCCATTTAACCGGCGGTTAGGTTCATCAAGCTGACAAACAATATCATAATCGCAGCGCTGCTGCCAGTACTTAGGGCCGGGTGCGCCACTTGCTGTGCGAAACTCGTTGGGTGTTGGTAAGATAGTGCCCAATTGTTCAAACCGGTTACCATGGTTGCTGCCAGGATTGTTTTTGATATCCTGGGCAAATGCAGAAAAAGTAAAGCAAAAAAGAAAAAGAAGCAGGGGCAGTTTTTTCATCATGTTTATGGTGTTTTTATTTTTGTATTGTTGTAAGCTAATTTAAAACCGGGGTATTTAAAAGTAATTTAGTTATCGCATTTTTAAAAAAGAACTTCTGTTTTCAGGCCGGCCATCTTTCTTTTATCATGGCCAATGCGGCTATCAGCGTTATGCCGGACAATGCCCAAACCCAACACATTCTCTTAAGCTTAACCTTGTCTGTAAGCAGGTAGCCCGTTAGTAAAATACCCGCCACTACCAGTACCTGCCCCACTTCCAGCCCGATGTTAAAGGCGGCAAGCGGCAATGCAATGGTTTGGGTATCTGCCAGCATAAACCGAAGTACACCTGCAAACCCCATCCCATGTACCAGCCCAAAAAACAAGGCTAAAAAATAATTTACCCTTAGCGTTTTTGGCTGTTCGTTTTTTACAAAAAAATTAAATATGGCTGTAGCAAGAATGGTGCATGGAATTAAAAACTCCACCCACTTTTCGTTTAGTTTTATTACGTTGTAAACACTTAACGCAAGCGTAAGCGAATGCCCGATAGTAAAAGCTGTAATTAGTACCAGTACCTGTTTCCAGTTTTGTAACCGGTAAATAGCAGTTAGTGCCGTAATAAACAAAATGTGGTCCAGTGCGTTCCAACTTATGATGTGATGCCAGCCTGTTGAAAAATAAAAAGCAAAATCACGCATTCATTTTTAGTTGGAAGTTTGTGGCTAATTTTGGAATTCAAATATCTTTCATCCACCGGTAACAAGCTAATTCTTTGTTTAAATGGTATCTATAATTTATAAATGGTTATTCGTTTTTTTTCTGATGACAGCAGGCGAAGCCCATCATCCCATTTTTGTAAGCGTTACGCAGATAGACCATAACGCCGCAGCCAAAACCCTTGAGATTAGCTGCAAAGTTTTTACCGATGATTTTGAGCAAATTTTACGAAAAGAAACTACCGCAAAAATTGACCTGCTGAACCCGGCTTTTAAAACGGCCATGGGCCCTTTGGTAAATAAATACATTCAGCAGCACTTACAAATTAAGGTAAATGATAAAAATGTGGCCCTGCAATTTTTAGGGTTTGAGCAGCAGGAGGAAGGCATTACCAGTTACTATCAGGTAAATGATATTGCTACGGTTAAGAAGGTAACAGTGGCCGATAATATTTTGTATGAAAGCAAGCCCCAGCAAATGGAAATTATACATGTAACCGTAAATGGGGAAAGAAAAAGCAGCCGGTTAAACAACCCCGATGCAGCAGTAGAATTTAGCTTTTAAGCGAAGCCGCCAAAGTTTGTTTTTGGTAATAAATTGACGCTTTGGATAGATAAAAAAGAAGTTTTCTGCAGAAGCATATTAACGTTTGCAACGTTACTCATTATCCATATTATCCTTTAATTCTTCGGATATTTTTACCAGCAGTTTATCAATACGCTGACCGTCCATGTCTATTATCTCAAATTCAAAGCCACGCCAGTCGAAGGTTTCGCCGGTTTTAGGGATATGCTCCAATTCGTGCAGCACAAAACCAGCAAGCGTATCAAACTCATGCTCGCCTTCGTTCATCCACTCTGTTTTTTCGAAGTGGCTTAAAAAATCATAAAACGGTATTTGGGCATCTACCAGGTAAGTACCATCATGGCGTTTGGCAATTTCATACTCATCCTGTCCGGTGGTGGGCACGTCGCCAACAATGGCTTCCAAAATATCATTTAAGGTAATCATGCCCTCAAGGGTGCCGTATTCATTTACTATAAAGCAACTGTGTATTTTAGTTTGTTTTATCTTCTCCAGCAACTGGTAAGGCGTATTGTTTTCTGGCACAAAAAGGGCAGGCCTTGCAAGGCTTTTTAATGGAGTGGTAACAGGTACTTTAAGCAGGTCTTTTATGTAGATGATGCCTTTAATGTCATCTACGGTCTTATCACAAACCGGGTAACTGGAATACGTTATCTGGTTAAATTTTTCGGTTACCGATTGCACGGTATCATCAATATCAAACCATGCAATTTCCGTTCGGTGCGTCATCAGTGAAGTAATGTTGCGGTCGCCTAAATGAAACACCCTTTCAATGATTTCTTTCTCCTCCGTCTCAATGGTCCCATGCTCACTGCCTTCACTTATCATGGCCTTAATCTCATCTTCTGTTACAGCATTATCACTGCCTTGGCGGATGTTGAAAATTTTAAAAATAATATTGGTAATATGGTTTAGCAACCAGATAATAGGGTGCACTGCGGTAGATAAAATATTCATCGGCGCAGCCACTATCCTTGCAATTTTTTCTGCCCTTATCATGCCAAGGCGCTTAGGCAAAAGTTCGCCCAGTATGATGGATAAAAAAGTAACCATAATAACAATAAGCACCGTGGAGATGGTTGCTGAATATGGCCTTAAAAATTCAAACTTTTCTACCGTAGGTTTTAAGTGGGCACTAAATTTTTCGCCGGAGTACACACCCGTTAAAATAGAAATAAGGGTGATGCCTATTTGTGCCGTGGATAAAAATTTCTCGGGTTTTGCTGCCAGTTCCAATGCAGCTTTGGCTTTTTGGTCGCCCCTGTTGCCCATTGCTTCAAGCCTTCCTTTTCTGGCACTTACAAGGGCAATTTCACTCATTACAAATAACCCGTTTAGTATAATCAGGGCAAGTAATATAAATACTTCTGTCATATTATTTTTAACCGGATGCGATTTTTGTTTTAACGGTGCAGTGCAAATATCTATAATCTATATTAAATGGGGTTCATCGGGTTTGCAGCTAGCCCGGACGGACATGGTTTTATCAGCTTAACGGGTGCCTTTCTGCCAGGCTTTAAATGCAGTGGAAGCCGTTAACATATTGCAGAAAAAAGCGGTGAGGTAACCCACCAAACAGCCTATCAGTGCGCCACCCAGCACATCTCCGGGGTAGTGTATGCCCACATACACCTGCGCATAGCAAATGAAAAAAGCCCAGATAAAAAGCAACCAGGTATACCAGCCAAAGTACCGGTGTAAAGTAAGGTGCAAAAAAACCGCAATGCCAAAATGGTTGCTGGCATGGGATGATGTAAAGCTTCCGTTGGCAGGCGCATAATCCAGCAACAGCCTAACCATGCCCTCCATTGCCGGGTCCGTACAAGGCCGCAACCGGTTAAATAAAATCTTAAATGCATGGCTGATGCTATCGGTGAATGATACCGTAACAATGGCAAAAACCAATATGGCCAAACCCTTTTTTTTAAGGTTGATCAATAACATCAATGCAATAAAAAGGTATAGCGGCGCCCACACGGGCGGATTGCGGAGCCAGGGCATCAGCCAATCAAAAAAACGATTGGTTAGCTGCCCGTTCAGCAATTTAAAAAAAGCTTTATCTGCAGCAATCAGTTGTTTCATACCGGTATAAAAATAATTTAACTGAAAGTGAAAAAGAAGTTTGCGCAAAAATTCCAGACAAAAACAATCAGGATGGCCACGAACTTGGCCAGGTAAAAATTAGTGGCTTTGCGTTGATGAAAAAAATAAATAATGATGTTGTTCAACAGCAAACCTATAAGGCTGATGATTAAAAAACGGCCAAACTCTTTTAGCCAAAAAGGGTTGCCGCTGTTAAAAGTCCACCGGCGGTTTATCCAGTAATTGTTGATGACGGCCAATGTAAAACCACAGGAGTTAGCAACATACCTGTTCCATTTTAAACGCTCCTTACAAAGCCAGGTGGTGCCAAAATCTATAGACATGCCGAGCAAACCGGTAAGCCCAAATTTTATTATTTTAAGAATGAATGGATACATGTGGTTTAATTATCAGCGGCATTTTTTCTTTTAAGCAGTACAAGCACCATTGGTTCAAGTTCTGCTGCCCTTGTTTGTTTATTTAAAAAAGGCAAAGTGAGTTTACTGATCCAGAACTGCGAAAAATTTTGCAGCACTTTCATGTCAATATTCGTCCGGTCAATATCTGCAGTGTCTTTTGCATGCAAAAATAAAAGTAAAGGGGCATCGGCAGCAAAATGATTAATATCGTAAGGCTTGCGGGTGGTGTACGTTACGGTGCCTTTGTAATAATAATCCAAACTGTAGGTTTCATATTTATAGGTAACTACGGGTTGTGTAAACCCACGCTTGTTAAGCCATTCAGCGGCCATCATGCCGGATTGATAAGTAAACAACACCGGGTAAAAAAGCAGGTTAAGGAATATGGCCAGCAGCAAGGCAAAGCCAATATTTTTTTTAAGGATGGCGCCAAGTGTATTATCTGTTATATAAAAAAATACCACCGCCGAAATAATAACGGCAACAACAATAAACCAGGCATAAGTAGTAAAGCCAAACACAACAATTATTGCCGTTAGCAACACCAGCAATAAAATATACAGTACCGTTTGAAAAACACTAAACTTCTTTAAAGCATTGTCACTGGCAACGGATGAAATATAATGCGCCGTAATGATTGCAAAGTGTGGAAACAGGATAATGATGTAATGCGGCAGTTGAAATTTTGATAAAGAAAAGATAATAAAGGTCACCAGCGCACTTGCTTTAATAATCCATCCTTCATAATTCGTTCTGGTATTTTTCTTTTTAAAAAAGATGTTAGCTATGGCCGCAATAAAAAGTATTGCCCACGGCAGGAACGCCCATAAAGTGGTATGCACAAAAAATATTGGGTCGCCTTCGCCTTTGATGGGGCCGTTGTTGAAGAAGCGCCCAAACTGGCTGTCCCACACAAAAAAACGGATGCCCGATACCTGGTTATGCCCAAAGATTATTTTTTCAGGGTGCTGGTCAAACTGGGTATACAGCGCATACAATTCAGGTGTTATGCAAACCAATATAACCACCAAAAGCAGGTACCACTTTGGGTGTATAAATTGTTGCCACTGTTTTGTTTTTATCCACAAAATTACAAAGCCTGCTGCAATGGTAATCAGGGTAAAAATGCCTTTTGTCATTACCGCACAAGCACTAAAAATACCTGCCAGTAAAATGTGCAGCAGCCATTTTTTATTCATGGCCCGGTACATATGGTAGGTGGCTGCTATAATAAATGTGGTCAGATAAATTTCTGCTTTGCCATCAAAATTAGAAATAATGATATGGGTTGCCGTAGCATACACCAGGGCTGCAACCCTTGCTGTTGCTGTATTGCAGATGGCACCCGCCAGTTTATAACAATACAGTAGGCTGATAACAAAACACAAAAAAGAAGGCAGTTTAAAAGCAAAAGTGTTAACGCCAAAAATTTTAATACCAACCGCCGCCAGCCAAAAGGGCATGTGCGGTTTGTCCAGCCAATCGTATCCGCCGGAGTATAAAAAAAGCCAGTTATTGCTTTTCACAATGTTCTTTGCAATGGTGGCATACAGGGCCCCGTCTGCTTCCATAATGCCATTAAATAACCCGGTGGCATTTAGCAGGATAACGATACCAACACCCGTAAAAAAGAAAGTTTTTGAAATAGTATTTTGCTGCAAAAAATGCTTTTTAAATTAGGTGCAAAGATAGATTAAAATGCCCTTGGCTTTCAGCAGCAGGGCCCTGTAAAATGGAATTGTCAGTGGTGTTTATTATTTTAAAATCACCCTTTAAAATCAATTTGTCATTTCATAATTGAACGCTACATTTGCGCTTTATCGGTTCAAGCGCTTTAGCAAAAACGTGCGATTAAAAGGGAATCCGGTGCAATACCGGAACTATCCCCGTAGCTGTAAGCCCCTGTAAAATTGTTCATACTACATGCCACTGTCCTGCAACCAGGCACGGGAAGGTTTTGAACAATGGGGCAAGTCAGAAGACCTGCCGGTGAAAACAAAATCATTCAGCTTTCGGGTGAAAGGCAGGAGATGTGAAGGCCATGTGCATTTATATTTCTGTTTTTTATTGATAGCTTTTTAAGGCAGCACTATTAATCCTGCCCCACAAAAAAGGACGTTAAAAATCTGCGTAAATAACAATGCTACTTTACATATTTTAAACCCATACAACATGTCAATAGAGAAAATTAACCCCCGTTTTGCAGTGCTTGCCATTTTTATAATTGCCGCCGCAGCCATGCGTATACCGAACTCGGCGCAGCTAACACCATGGGCAAACTTTACGCCTATTGGTGCTATGGGTTTGTTTGGTGGCACCTATTTTAGCAAGCGATGGAAGGCAGTTTTGTTCCCTCTCATCACCCTTTTTGCAAGCGATTTAATTATACAGGCTTTTGTTTTTAATGGCAAATATGGCATCATGTACAGCGGCTGGTATTTTATTTACGGCATCTTTATATTCATTGTTTTTTTAGGCAAATGGCTCATTAAGAAAGTCACCATAAAGCATGTGCTGATCGCTGCAGTGGTAGCCTCTCTAAGCCATTGGCTGCTGGCAGATTTTACCGTGTGGGCAGGCGGCGGTACAGACTTAAGGACCATGGCGCCGTTAACCCGAAATGCAGCAGGGCTACTGCAATGCTACATACAAGGCTTTCCCTTTATGCAAAACTTTTTAGCAGGTACCATTGTGTACAGCGGCATCATGTTCGGCATTTTTGAGTGCATAAAATCCGCCAAACCATCATGGCAATTGCAGGCTGTGTAAAATCTTTTTTGGCCATGCATCAGTACTGCTATCGGGCATCGTTGCGTCGCACACTTGTACCGTTGTTCCTTTATTAGTTGATTATACAATTACAAAAAAACAATCTATCATCTGCCGTAAGGCAAACCCAATAAGCAGCAAAGCAGGTAAATAAATTTTATGCCATAACATCTAAAAACAGCCATGTGATTATATTTATAACCGGAGGTGCCAGAAGTGGGAAAAGCGGCTATGCACAACAGTTGGCTTTATCATTATCTGCCAACCCGGTGTATGTGGCCACAGCAAAAATATGGGACGATGATTTTGAACAGCGGGTAAAGCGCCACCAACATGACCGTGACAGCCGTTGGGTAAATTTAGAAGAACAAAGAAATGTAAGCAGCCTGCCTATTAAGGATAAAACAACCGTTATTGATTGTGTAACACTCTGGCTCACCAACTTTTTTGTAGGTTCTAAAAATGATGTTGAAGCATCTCTTGCATTGTTTAAAATGGAGATCGATGCATTGCACCAACTGCCCGGCACATTCATCATCATCAGCAACGAAATTGGTATGGGCGTACATGCCGAAACAGCCATAGGCAGAAAGTTTACCGATCTGCAGGGATGGGCCAACCAATACACGGCCACCAAAGCACATAAGGCCATTTTAATGGTTAGCGGTATCCCGGTTATTATTAAAGACAATGGCATTGCATAAAATAAAACAGTATTAGGTTGCACCGGTGCAATTGTGTGATCAGAATTTTAATGGAACTTTTTACAATAGCAACCTTTAAAAATATACCATGGAAGCAGTAACCCTGCAGCAGCAACTGCAACATGCAATCGATTTTAAAACCAAGCCACCAGGCTCATTAGGGCAATTGGAAGAAATTGCCTTGCAGGCAGGGCTTATACAAAATACCTTATCGCCAAAAATAGCAAACCCACACATTATTATTTTTGCCGGTGATCATGGCATAGCGGCTACCGGGCTTGTAAACCCCTTTCCACAGGCGGTTACAGCACAAATGGTACAAAACTTTTTACAAGGCGGTGCTGCAATAAATGTTTTTTGCAGGCAAAATCAACTGCAATTAAAAGTAATTGATTGCGGTGTTAACTATGATTTTGACACTACCGCATTAACACCCAATTTTATCAATGCAAAAATAAATTACGGTACTAAAAATTACTTACAAGGCATGGCGATGACGATAGCCGAAGCCAATGCCGCCATCGAAAAGGGGCAACAAATTGTACAAGCCATTTATGCCGAAGGGTGCAACACTGTTGGCTTTGGCGAAATGGGTATTGGCAACACTTCTTCTGCTGCGTTAATTATGGGCAGCATAATGCAACTGCCTGTAGAAGATTGTACCGGCAGGGGTGCAGGTGCAAACGATGTGCAGTTAGCTACAAAAATACGCACCCTTAAAAAAGTGTTTCAATTACATCAGCTTAATAATCTGGCCGCTAAACCTGTGGGGCTTTTAGCTGCAATTGGTGGTTACGAAATCGCCATGATGGTAGGTGCGTTTGGTGCAGCAGCCAAATTAAATATGGTGATTGTAGTGGATGGTTTTATTACAACAGCAGCATTGCTTGTGGCGCAGGCTATAGATAATTCAATTATTGTAAATTGTATTTTTGCCCATAACAGCGGGGAGCAGGGGCATGAAAAAATGTTGGGCTACCTCAACGTAAAACCGTTGCTGCAATTGAACATGCGCTTGGGCGAGGGCAGTGGTGCAGCCTTAGCAATACCGTTAATAATAAGTGCCGTAAATTTTTTAAACGAAATGGCAAGTTTTAAAACTGCCGGTGTAAGCAACAAACAATCATGAAAAAAGAATTGCAGATTTTGCTTACCGCTGTAATGTTTTATACCCGTATACCCGTGCCAGGTTGGGTAAACCACGATGCTGATTATCTCAACAAGGCTACCAAGTATTTTCCTTTTATTGGTTGGGTTGCAGGGGTAGTTGCTGCCGTAGTTTTTATGGGGGCAAACTATTTATTCAATCCATCTATAGCCATTATTTTATCCATGGCGGCTACTGTTTTATTAACGGGTGCCTTTCACGAAGATGGCTTTGCAGATGTGTGTGACGGCTTTGGTGGCGGGTGGACAAAAGAAAAAATACTGCTGATTATGAAAGACAGCCGTGTGGGTGCTTATGGTGTTATCGGTACTATTTTTATGCTCTCGATAAAATTTTATTTGTTGCTTTCTTTTGGCGTTGTGCAATTGCCGTTTGTATTTATTGCCGCCCATGCATTGTCAAGATGGGCAGCATCTACTTTTATAATTACACACCAGTATGTAAGGGAAAATGAAGACAGTAAAGCAAAGCCCGTGGCAAAACAATTTCTGGTTTCTCATTTTTTAATCGCAACCTTATTTGGCATATTGCCGTTGGTGTTATTTAAAAATGCATTGGTATTTTTAACCATTGTGCCTGTTTATGCCATGAAGGTTTACCTTGGCTGGTATTTTAAAAAATGGATAGGAGGGTACACCGGTGATTGCCTTGGTGCAACCCAGCAACTTTGCGAAATAGTATTTTATTTATCTGCACTAACATTATGGAAATTTATGTAGTCCGGCATACAAGGCCGCTTGGCATGGAAGGTACCTGTTATGGGCACGCAGATATACCTGTGGACGAAACCGTTTTTCACCAATCGGCCAATGAAATATTATTGTCATTACCAGCCGCTGCCTGTGCCATTTACAGCAGCCCTTTGCAACGGTGCAGCAGGCTTGCAGCCTTTGTTGTGCAACATAAGTACGCCAACCAAAATATACAGTACCACCCATTGCTGATGGAACTTAATTTTGGCGATTGGGAAAATAAAAAGTGGAATGATATTGAGCCTGCAAGCCTGCAGTTGTGGATGGATGATTATGTAAATGTAATTGTGCCCGGCGGCGAAAATTTTATAGCGTTGCACCAGCGCACCGCTTATTTTATTGAGGAGCTTAAAAGCAGCAATTACCAGGCTGTTGTTGTAATAACCCATGCAGGTTTTATCCGCTCCCTGTCAACCCACTTGCTGCAAACCAAACTTACAGATGCCTTTTCCATTGCCTGCGATTATGGAAGTGTAAGCCGGTGGTTGGTATAGCTGTTGTACAACGCCGGTTATTTGCCTTTTTCTTTCTTCTCTTACCAAACAATAAGCCGGCAGAGGCCCTGCTGTAATTTCTAAGAAAAAACTTAAGTTTGTTACCTTAGTTGTAACCCTTACAAATCTGTATTTAACCCAATCCAAATAGTTTTATCAGGCCTTTGTTAAGCACCGCTTACCGCATTGATCATACATCGGCATGGCTTTCATTTTCAAAACACTGTTATTGTATTATTTTTCATATTGCAGGCTATAACTATGGTGGTGTTGAAAATGCTTGGTTATAATTCTATCCATACCGGTGCATGGTCGCTGGTTTTTTCCCAGCCACGTACGGCACTGTCAACGCCACCCGCCTTTAATTTTTTGGCAAGTGCAGGGCTTAGCAAAAAGTGATCTATCCGCAGGCCGGCATTGCGCCCATAAGCATTGCGGAAGTAATCCCAAAAAGTATAAATGGTTTCACCAGGATATAATTTTCTGATGGCATCTGTCCATCCCTGGTCAACTACTTTTTTAAAAGCGGCACGTACCTCAGGCCTGAACAAAGCATCATCCACCCAACGCTCCGGCTTGTACACATCAAGCTCTGTGGGCATCACATTGTAATCACCTGCCAGCACAACGGGCAGGCCACCTGCCAGTAACCCGGCAGCATGCTCAGTAAACCGTTTAAACCAGCGGAGCTTGTACTCCAGTTTTGGGCCAGGTGCAGGGTTGCCATTGGGCAGGTAAAGGCAACCGATTATTATGCCATTCACTTTTGCTTCAAGGTAGCGGCTGTGGCTGTCATCCGGGTCGCCGGGCAAGCCACGCTGTAGTTCTGTTATCTTATTTTTCTTGGATAAAATGGCAACACCGTTCCAGCTTTTTTGTCCGTGCCAAATGGCCTGGTAGCCTGCACCTTCAATGGCCTGCAATGGAAATTTTTCATCAGGTGCCTTTAGTTCCTGCAGGCAAACCACATCCGGTGCTGTTGCATCCAGCCAGCGCAGCAACACGGGCAGCCTGCCATTTACGCCATTTACATTATAGGTAGCTATCTTCATTTTTTAATTCATCAGGGGTAAGGTGAAAATTTTTTTTACTAACCAATTGCTATTTTGCAGCTTCCACATCCGCCCAGTTTTCACCTCTTTTAATGCGGTATATCTGTGTATCGGTAACCCTGAACTGTTTTACAAGCTGCTTCATCGGCTTGCCTTGGCCAATCAATTTCTTTAACAACATCACTTTAGTTACAGAAAGTTTAGTTGCCTTTGAATCTTCTTTGCGGCGGTGCCTGCGTTCCATTTTTTCTTCTATTACAAAAGGGCTGTCCTTCTGGTGCTCATAATTTTCTTCTGGAGCCATCCACTTTAAATTGTTTGCCCGGTTATTTAATTTATCAAAGTCCAAATGGCCAACAATAGTTTGAACAGCTTTTGGCTTAGGTAAAAAATATTCGGCCACCAGCCTGTGGATAAGCCAGTGGCAGTTGATGGTACGCCCCCTCAAATCTTTTTGAAAATTTTTACTGAGTTTCTTTTTAAAGGCATTTAACTGTGCGGTTGTTTCAGCAATAACATCTTTATGTTCACCGGCTGCAATTTGCCCCCTTAATTTTCTTGCCATCTTAACAGCTTGCTGCTGCGACTTATCAAAGGCAGCCTGAATTTTTTCCTCCCTTGGCCTATACAGTTTAAGGCGTATAATGCGGTAGCCATTAATCATCGATCCATTGAGGATGTTGCCGTCAGAAATTTTGTTGAATGACCTTACCCGGCCAAGGTTAGAAACTTCTAACCGGAATTGATTGGTAAAAGGAAAATCAAATTGTACGGTTTTCCATACTTCACCACGATAGAAACCTGCCATTTTTATTATTTATAAGATGAACAACAAAAAGGGAAAACAGATTAAAAACCTATCCGGTAAATACCGGATAGCCTTTGCTTGAAGCAATAAATTTACCAACATTACAACAAAAAGAAGCTTTCAATTTTTTTGTAAAACCAATCTATATCTGTGCCAGTATTGTATAGCGCACCATCTTACAAAAAAATTAGTTGGTAAAGATACATGGAAAGGCCGCCCATGTTATAGCTCATCAATGTTTAAATGGATTAATGAAAGCGTTATTCAGGCTGCCGGGGCCTGCTCTCAATAAAGATATCCAGCAGGGTAAATACGAAGGCAAGCTTATCTTTATCTATGGTTTCTAAAAGCTTTACTTTGTCCATAAACTTATCCTGCACAACATTTGCGTGGCCGCCATCTGATAAAAAGATATCCGCAGGTATTTTAAATGCAACAGCAATTTTTTCCAGTACCGATAACGGTATATCTGCATAACCATTTTCTATCAGTGATAAGTCTTTTGTGCTGATACCGATTTTTACCGCCAGTTGTTTCTGGAGGATATTATTTTGCTTGCGCAGGTTAATAATATTTAAACCAACAAGCTGCTGCAAAGCCCTCGCAGGGATCTTTTTCATAAAATAAATTATGCTAAAAAAATGGTTTATTAGTGTAGAGAGTCCCGCCAGGAATGGCGGGACGTGACATGCAAGCAACCCGTAAACCTTTACAAGGGTTGCTTTTATTTTATTTCCTTATCAATGTCCTGTGCAACAGTTTCCTGTTTTCCCGGTAGTGCGTAAACTTGTACACCAGGGCATACATTACGGGCAGTATCAATAAGGTAAGAATAGTAGAAGTTATCAGCCCGCCGATTACCACAATTGCCAACGGCTTTTGCGTTTCACTTCCGATACCGTGGCTGATGGCAGCAGGTAATAAACCGATCATGGCCATAAGTGCCGTCATAACAACCGGCCTTACACGGCTGATTACCCCTTCCCGGATGGCGAGGTTTAAATGCATTTTGCTATCGAGGTTTTTTCTGAATACGCTTATCAGTATTACCCCATTTTGTATACACACGCCAAACAGTGCAATAAAGCCAATACCTGCGCTGATGCTGAAGTTGATGCCGGTAATGTGCAGGGCAAGTATGCCGCCTATCAATGCAAACGGAACGTTCATAATGGTAAGGATGGCATCTTTGGCATTGCCAAATGTTACAAACAATATCAGGAAGATTACGAGCAAACAAACCGGTACCACCTGTGCCAGTGTTTTACCTGCCCGCTGCTGGTTTTCAAACTCGCCATTCCATGTGGTGGTGTACCCTTGCGGCAGGTGTATAACATCGGCTACCTTTTGCTGGGCTTCTGCAATCGTACTTCCAAGGTCACGGCCACGTACCGAAAACTTCACGGTAATGTAGCGGCTGTTATTATCCCGGTAGATAAATGCCGGGCCCGTTAAGGTTACAATTTTGGCGATTTCTTTTAAAGGGATTTTAGAGCCATCCATAGTTGGCACCATCAAATTTTCGATGGCATCCTGGGTGGCACGGTACTGCTCCTGGTAACGCAGGCGGATGTCAAATTTTCGCTCCCCTTCAAAAAGTTGTGTGGCGGCTTTACCGCCAATGGCCATTTCAATAACGGAGTTGGCATCCGCAGTGCTTACGCCATACATGCCCATTTTTTGCTGGTCCAGTTCTATCCTGAATTCCGGCTGCCCAAGGTTGCGGATCACACCAAGGTCTTCCACACCTTTTATGTTTTTTAAGATGTTATAAATTTTATTGGCGTTGCTGTCGAGTACATTAAAATCGTGGCCAAAAACTTTTACCGCAAGCGCCGCAGGCACACCTGCCACAGCCTCGGCAACATTGTCCCTGATAGGTTGTGAGTAGTTGAAAACCACACCCGGAAACTTATTTAGTTTGTCGTCCATTTCGTCCACAAGGCCATCGTAGGTTATTTTTCTTTTCCATTCTTTTTCAGGGGCAAGGTCAACGGCAACCTGCACATTAAAAAAGCCTTTAGGGTCGGTACCATCATTTGTTCTGCCTACCTGCACCATCGTATGCCGTACCTCTGCAAAAGTGCGTATCTGCGTTTCAATTTTTGCGGAGATGCTGTCTGCTTCTTCCAATGATACGCTCCTGGGTAATTCGGCTGTAACCCACAATGCGCCTTCATTTAACTGTGGTAAAAACTCAGAGCCCAGGAAGTGTGCAGATGCAAATGAAAGCACCATAATTATTAATGCTATTATCACACTCTTCTTTTGGTTGCGGTAAACTATCGCCAGTAATTTGCCCACGCCTTTCTCAAAAAAGATAACAACAGGGTTGTGTTTTTCTTTTACATTTTTGCGCAGGAGTAAGCTGGATAAAGCAGGCACCAAAGTGAGGGTCAGTATCAAAGCACCCAGTAAAGCAAAACCCAGTGTATAGGCCAGCGGCGAGAACATTTTTCCTTCTACTTTTCTAAAAGCAAAAATGGGTATCAGGCAGGTGATGATTATAAGCTTGGAAAAGAAAATAGACTTGCCCATTTCAGCACCCTTGGTTTTGAACAGGCCCAGTTTGGCAAGCTTGTTAAACTTCTCCATGCCTACTTCCCTTGCCCTTTCATCCAGTGCCACAAACAACCCTTCCACCATTACCACGGCACCGTCTATGATGATACCAAAGTCAACCGCACCCATGCTCAGCAGGTTTGCATTCATGCCTTTTATGCGCATACAGATAAAAGCAAACAGCAGCGATAATGGAATGATGATACTCACCGTTAAAGTGGTACGCCAGTCGGCCATAAAAATCATTACAATAAGGGTAACCAGTATAATGCCTTCCAGCAGGTTGTGCAACACCGTTTCGGTAGCAAAATCCATCAGGATGGTACGGTCGTAAAACGTTACAATTTTTACATCTTTGGGTAAAGTGTTGTTATTAAGATCGGTTACTTTTTTATGCAGCAACTCCAGCACTTCTGAAGGGTTTTCGCCTTTACGCATTACCACAATACCTTCCACCTGGTTAGGCACACCATCTTTAGAAACCGTGCCCAGCCTGGGCTTATTGCTTTCCATTACTTCGGCCAGGTTTTTTATCAGCAGGGTAACGCCATTGGCCTTTGTTACAATAATATTGTTGATATCATCGATGTTGTTTAAAAGGCCGATGCCCCTGACCACATAAGCCTGGCCGTTGCGCTGTATCACATCACCGCCCACATTGATATTGCTTCTTGCAATGGCATTGTACACATCAAGGGACGACAGGTTGTATTTTACCAGCAGGTCTGGGTTTACGCTTACTTCAAAAGTTTTTTCTTCTCCGCCAAATGTGTTTACATCGGCAATGCCCGGCACGCTTTTAAACTGCCTGTCAAGCACCCAATCCTGTATGGCCGTAAGCTCCCTTATGCCAACGGTTTTACTTTGTAAAGTATACCTGAAAATTTCACCGGTGGGGCCGTATGGTGGCTGCACTTCCGGCTTAATACCATCCGGCAGGTCTGCATTTATAATCCTGCTCATTACCTGCTGGCGGGCAAAAGCATCATCCACATCATCATCAAAAATCAAGGTTACATAGCTTAGCCCGAAGGAAGAGTTGGTGCGCAGGTTTATTTTTTTCTGCACACTGTTAAGCTCTGTCTCCAGGGGAATGGTGATAAATTTTTCCACCTCTTCGGCACTGCGGCCGGGCCATTGGGTAATAATGATGATCTGGGTATTGGTAACATCCGGAAAGGTTTCAATGGGGGTATTCTTATAACTCCATATGCCTACAATCACCATTATGCCGGTTAAAAAGAAGACAAGGTAGCGGTGCCGCAGCGAAAATTTTATAATATTTTTGATGAAATTGTTCATGTTTGTTGGTTTACAAAATGCCTGTGTTGCCAAGGCATTTTTCGCAGGATTTAGTTGTTTGCCACAGGGTTATTATTGCTGATGTCCTGTAGCTTTTTGTAGATCAGTATCTGGTTTTTGGTGATTACTTTTTCTCCTTCGGAAAGGCCATCTTTAATGTACGCATATCCATCAACAGATTTTAAAACATCTACCTGCCTGATGGCAGCATTGTTGTTGTTTACATACACCACCACGTAAACTTTTTGGTTATCATTTACCAGTGCAGATTGCGGTACCGTAACCATCTTTTTATTTTCTGTATTGCTGATCATAATATTGGCAAACATAGAAGGCTTTAACGCATTGGATTTGTTGGGCAGCACTATCTTAATCTTCATCACTTTGGTAACAGGGTCCAGTATCTGGTTCACCTTATCTACCTTACCCACAAATACACTGTCGGGGTAAGCAATGGTGGTAACATTGGCGGTGTACCCAACCTTAACTTTAGAAAGGTCTGTTTCAAAAACGTTCGCCCAAATCCAAACATCGCTTATGTCGCCAATGGTAAACAGGTTGCTGTTATTATCATTGCGGATGAAGTTGCCGGGGTTAATTAATTTCTCAACCACGTAACCACTTCTTGGTGCACTAACGGTGTACATTCCATTGGCAGATGTGCGGCCGCCGCCATTGATTTGTATCTGCGTACGCAGCTTGCCCGTGTTGGATACCGCCTTGTTATAATTTTCTTTTGCTTCCAGGTATTCCTTTTCGCTGGCTATACCATTTTTATATAAATGCCCTGCATTTTCCATGCTCCTTTTGGCAATGGCCATGTCGTTTCCGGCTATCGACATATCAGAATAATTACCAGAAATATCAGCGCTTTTTATGGTGGCCAGTGTTTGGCCTGCTTTTACGTAATCGCCGATAGTTACATTTACGCTAACTACCTGGCCGCTGCTGAAGGGGTATACTTTTACCACCTTGTTGTCATCAAAACTTACCTCCCCGTTTAGTTTTACCTCATCATCAATGTTCCTCATTTTTGCAGAGTCGATGCTGAGTATCTTCACGGTACTGTCGCTGATGAGGGGTTGTTTGGCAACTACTTTATCATTGGCTTCACTGTGGCTGCAGGAAGCTAAAAAGCCTGCACCAGCCAGCATTACAGCGGGTATTATTAAAATGTGTTTCATCTTTTTAAAGTTTAATTATATTTTGATTGGTGGCTAAATTTAATTCGGCTGCGGCGTTGCGCTGGTTGGCAATCTGCTGCATTTGTTTGGTACGGGTTTCTTTGTAGGCATCAAAAAAATCAATAAACTCAACAAGGCTTACCTCCCGGTGCTTGTAACTGTCAAGCATGTTTTGCATCAGTTTATTGTAATTGGTTTGCAGGGCATTATTTTCATTGCTGAGCATGGCGGTAGTGGCCTGTAGTTTTTGCCATGCTGTGTTTACTTCTTTATCCACCTGCACCTGTGCCTGCTGCACCAACAGGCTGCTTTGTTTGTAAGAATATTCCGCTGCTTTTATATTGCCTTTGTTTTTATTAAATATGGGCAACGGCAACGAAATGGCAAGGCCATAATAATTGGGAACGTAAGTACTTTGCTGGTCAAACTCCACACCTACACTTACATCTGGTTTTGCCAGTGCTTTTTGATAAATAATATTGTGCTGCTGATAAACAGATTGTGTTTTTGCCAGCAACAAATCCGGCCTGGATTGCAGGGCAGTATCTTTTAGCATTGGCAGTTGCAGGTTGTTTACCTGGTCAGCTAAAAATGGTTGTGCCGCATCGGCGGTTATCCAAACAGAATCGTTTAGCTGCAATAGCGAACCCAGTTCTTTTTGTACATCAAACTGCTGGCGAAGGTTATCATTGTAATCACTCTGCAAGGAATACTGCAATGCTTTTATCCGCATGTTTTCCTTTTCTGAAACATCTCCTATTTTAAACATTTCGTCCATGCCGCTTACCAGCATTTGCATGCTTTGCATTTCGCCCTGGTAAATGCCTGCGGTATTTTGAAGTTGTGCCAGGTTGTTTAAATCGGTTGATAAAACATATTTAAGGTTGCGCATTACATCATTGAATTGCGCCTGTGCACTCAGCACATTATCCTGTGCAAGCTGGGTTTGTTTTTTTATTTTACCTGCTGTGCGGATGAGCTGCTGCACCTGCACATACACCTGCCCATACTGCTGCCCGTTTACAGTGGTATGCCTGAAAAATTTGCCATCGTAAATATTTTGGTCGGTGTTCAGTACCGGGTTGTCCCAAACTTTTGCCTGTTCTACCAATGCTTTATTAATGTCCACATTGTATTGATTGGCAAGAAGGGTAAAGTTTTTTTGTAAAAAGATTTCTTCTGCTTTCGGAATGGTGAGCCTTAAAGTATCGGTAGCGGTTTGTTGTGCTTTTGCTGAATGTGTTGCGATGACATTGAACAATAACAATACAGTTAAGGTTTTCAGGATAGAGTGTAATTGCATGTCTGATCTTTTGATTGTGTACAAATTTCAGACGGCGCAATTGTGTAAAAATATCCGAATCGTTGAAACGGCAAAACTGATAGTTGATCGGGTGAAACACCGCTTGCTGATGAAAGGGCAATAAAAATAAACTCCCCAAAAAAGGGGAGTTTATAAGCCACCAAACCATCACAATATAATAAGTTGAAGTGCCTGCAGGCAGGCACCTGGTAAGTTTTAATTAATCTGTTGTGCTATTATTTTCAAAACTAAAAAGATAGCTCAGCGTATTGCCCAGTGATGGGGCATTTTCTTCAGCATAGCTGGATACATCCGTGATAATATTTTTAGCGGCCTCTTCACTGATGTGGTATTGGCAGGTAAGGTGCTCAATCAATTGTTGCATAAGTTTTGTTTTTATGGTTTACAATGTAAAAATAAATACTGCTGAAAATAATTGCTTTAGCACTCGTTCAATTGGCAAAAGCACCCGTTAAAAATCCTTTACCGTTAAAAAGCAGTTAACCGTTTTATGGTTAATGCACCACCGAATTAATATAGTTTACCGCAGCCTCCACAACAAGGTCATGCCCTTGTTGATAGGCATCTGTTGTTTCCCTTGCATAAATATCTGGCGGCACACCCTTGCCCTCGTAAATATCACCGTTTAAATATTTAAACATGGCAGATGAGGTGTAAGCATACAGGTAACCATTGTTGCCAAACGCTGGCGCACCAATGGTAAACTGGCCACCGCTGTAATACACTTGTGGTGCCAATGGCCCGTTAGCGCCCCATGTTGTGGTGCCTATAAATTTACCATTGGGCAGTGTTTTAATGGCCATAGCCGTAATCTCCGACATGCTTACAGACAGATGGTCTGCCAGTGCAACTATGGGGATGGTAACGTTGTTGGTGCTGCCCGTCCATGGGTTAACCACTGCCGGTGCCCACGGTGTATAATCAAGCCTGCCGGTGCCATTCTTTGTTCTTGTATAACCGTAGGTGAACTGTTTGTTTACCATTTGCCCCACCAGGTAATCAAGGTCAATTATTTCGCCACCACCATTGCCCCTCAGGTCAATTACAATGCCCTTAATATTTGCCGGCAGGTTGTGCAACATGGTAAAAAAGTAATTAAAAACCGGTGAGGTATTGGCGGCGGCTTTTGATATTTCAAACCCACTAAAATACAGGTAGAGGATGCTGTTGCCAATGGTGCCGGACACTGCGGTAAAAGGCGATTGGCTTCCATTGATGGTGACCGTATCTGTACCCATTACAAGCGAATTGGAATCAATGTATTTGTGTGGCACAAGGTCCGTTAACACCGCCGCAGGAAATGTGCTGTCGCTGAAATAATTGGGGTTGATTAAAAGTTTGCGGTATTCGGCCGGGCTAAAACTATTGCCCGTAAGGTTAAAGCTGAGGTTAAAATGGGAGTCGACCAAACCCGATGTCATTTGAGAAAAATAGGTTTCTGCTTTGGATTCGCTGGCACTATCTGTTGCAACCAGTTTTGCAAAGAGTGGCTTGTAGCGGGTGTACACATCATCCCATTTTGTTGTGTCGATGCTCCAGAAAGCATAGTTGGTATTCATGCCATTCCAGAAAGCTTCAAACAAATCGGGGTAGTTATCGCCTGGATAATTTTGCCCTGCATTCTGTGCAACGCTCTCTTTGCGGCAACTGGAAAATGTGGCCAACGCAACCGTTAACACCAATATCAAACTGAACTGTATTTTATTTTTTATTAATGGGGCCATACAAAAAATTAAGAAACGGTTGTACAAATTATTATCTTAAATACCCTGGTAATTTTTTACTGTTAAGCGTAAAAAAAACGCCGGCAGCAATACCGTAAGTATCGTTATACCGGGCAACCTGGTTGGTTTGATATTTTTTCTGCTGGTCTGTAAAGCTGCCGTTATAGCGGGCTTCAGCAAAAATTTTATAGGTATCGTTTATCTGGTAACTGATGCCAGCGGCAGCGATATAACCAAACTCAATGCGGTTATCCTTCGTGTTATCAAACTGGTATTTTTCGTTGTAATTATACCCGTTGTTTTCGCCCAGGATTGTTGTTGGGTTTACTGTTTTGTAAGCCGTATCAACAGTGTTTAAAATGTTGGCTTCTGTACCTTTTACCTTGGACGATACCCAATAACCAGCATATGCACCAAGGTTTACAAAGCCCCTTAAATAATCGCCACCAAAACTAAAGTTGGCCATAACCGGTATTTGCAGGTAAGCATTGGTAGTGTTTTGATAGATGCCCTGAAAAAAACCAGAACGGTTTAGCTCGTAATTTTTTTGTGTATAATTTATGCCAGACTGCACACCGAACCAATCATTAACCTGGTATAAAACAGGTATACCAAATGATATACCTGTTGCACTGTGGTAGCTGCTGAACGCCTGCGTAGTAGTACCGGGGTGTAAATAATTTTTATTCACACCTCCTTCAATGCCAAACGAAAATTGCGCAAACAATTTAAAGGAAGGCACCAGTGAAAAACATACCACAATGAGTACAAGACTTTTTCTCATTTTTCAACTTTTTAATAAAACAGATTGGATGTAAAGCGGGATTCTGTTACTATTGCAAAACGGACAGCATTAAGAGTACAAAGTTGTTAAAATGGTGGGGGAGGTTTTATTAAGGAAATGTTAATGCAAAATATACTGTAAAAATTATAAAGAGGACGGTTTAGAAATGTGTTGATGGTATTGTGAAGGCAGCCTTAATTAAAAGAGGCATACAATTGTTTGGCCTCCGCAACAGCAGATTGAAGCACTGCATGCAACACAGAAAATTGCTGCTGAAACTCATTGTCTGTTTTAACCGTGTACTCCAAGGCATCGAGATGGGGCTGCAATAAATCGTTTAAGCCCATTACAGAAACGGTTGTTTTTAAATTGTGGGCAATTTTACTAACGGCCAACACGTCGTGCTGTTGCCACGCATGCTGCATTGCCAGCAGGTCTTGGGGTACAGCTTCTGTAAATTGTCCTGTTACTGTTTTCTCATAATCCTTATTGCCCATGCCCACTTCCTGCATGTATTGCAGGTTAATGTATTTAAAAACTACAGGGTTGGCAGTTATTGCAGCAGGGGGTATAAGGGCTTTTTTTATTTGGGTGTACAAGCCGATCAAAGTGTACAACTCTTCTTCTTTTATAGGTTTAGAAATATAATCGTTCATTCCAAATCCGAGGCATTTTTCCCTTTCGCCTGCAAGTGCATGTGCTGTCATGGCAATTATGGGTGTAGATAAATGTAACCTTTCCCGTATCTGCGAAGCCGCAGTGTAGCCATCCATTTCCGGCATTTGAATGTCCATTAAAATCAGGTCATATTTCTCACGGCTTAGTATTTCCAGCACCTCCTTTCCATTGTTCACCATGTCAAAAGGTATTTGCCAGTAGTTGAATAAATGCTTAAGCAAGCTTTGGTTTATTTCATTGTCTTCGGCCACCAATACCTGCACGCCGTTGAAACTAACTTCGGCATAAGGGCTTTGTTGCTGCAGGTTATTATCCATAGTTTTAGCCCGCAGCATTCTGTAAGGGATAACTATTTTAAAGATAGTACCTGTGCCGGGTGTGCTGTTTACATTGATGGTGCCGCCTTGTAAAAGTACCAGGTCTTTCACAATGGCAAGGCCCAGTCCGGTGCCGCCGTAGTGGCGGGTTACAGAGTCTTCTGCCTGCATAAACCGTTCGAAAATGGCAGTTGTTTTATCCGCAGGTATGCCTATGCCGGTATCACTTACTGTAATGCCGGTATCTATCTTGCCATTGTCGTTAGCTTCTTGGGTTACGTTAACTGCAACGCTGCCGCTGCCGGTAAATTTTAATGCATTGCTTACCATGTTAACCAATATTTGTGTAAGCCTTCCTGCATCGCCAAATAAGCCATCTGGTAAATTATCATCAACAGATACGGTAAGTGCAATTTCTTTTTCGAGTGCTTTTTCAGCAAATAATTTTTCGACCGCATGGATGGTATTCCGCAGGCTGAAGGGGGCAGGTTCTATCCTTATCATGCCTGCTTCAATCTTGGAAAGATCGAGGATATCATTTACGATGTTCAATAAATTTTCGCCAGATTTTTGTATGGTCTGGACATAGCCTTTTGTTTCTGCATCGGCTGCTTTGCGTTGCAGCAGGTTGGTAAAACCGAGGATGGCATTTAAAGGCGTTCGGATCTCATGGCTCATGTTGGCCAAAAAATTGTCTTTTATTTTGGCAGATTCCCGTTCTTTTTTTTCTGAAATATTAAGCTGGTTAATCAGTTGCGTTTGGTTTTTTACAACGTTAATGATGTACCAGAAAGAAGCCGCCCCAATCAGCAGTACAAGGCCCGTGAGCACATTGCCAAACAGCAGTGCCTGCTTACCGCTCCTATCGTTGGCGAGGGTAACTTTTTGCCATAACAATAAACGGGAGCTGTCTATTTTATGTATAATCCTAACAATGGAATCGGTGAGTAATTTTGACGCATAGTTGATCTCTATATTTTTAACGGCCGCATCAGCACCCGTATTTTTTTCCTGCACGTAGGCATTGGTAAACCTTGCCTGGCTCAGCACAAGTTTATGCCGTATCAGGGTATCCAGCACATCTACATATTTTACGGTGCTGTCATCATCCGATATTTTTTGCAGCACCGCCATATCTTCTTTTACCTCTTTAATTTGCCCCTGCAGTTCCCTTACATGGGCAGAATCTTTTTGGCTGAAAATTTTACGGCTGTTGGTTTCGACGGTACTGATGTCTATCTCCAGTTCTTTAAGGTCGCTGGTTACTTTTATTTCGTTCAGCAATTTAATATTGCCATCTATAAGGTTGCCCGTTTTTTCGGCAGTAATGTACTGGATCAATATAAACAACATATTGCCCGCCAAAAAAGCACCCAGCAGATAAAAAATAATTCTTTTATTGATCATTGCACTGTTCAGTTCTTAATACTAAAGTAGCCTAAAGTTATTGTTTCCGTTTGTGTGGCGGCAATTGCAGGTAGTTAATCAAACAGTAAATAAGGAAAAAAGTGCTGGAAAGGATAGCGATAAAAAGTAACACAAAGTTTACCCAGTTAATTCCTTTATCCAGCAGGCGGATAAAAGCGAAAAATAATTTGGTGAGCAAAAAGGTATCTGCAAAAAATAATATGGTATAAATTAATTTCATTTTTATCGCATGGGCAACCGGCAAAAACGGTATTAAAGGTTATCTGCACCAAACCCTGTAACCCGCCGCAGTAAACAGTTGTTAGCTATAAACAAGGTTAACATTGCAAAGCATTAAAGGGTTAGCAAACCAATAACCAACTGTTGCCCCTGTAAAAAAGTAAGTTTGATTGATTACCAGGCAAAACTATTTCGTGTAAAGGGGTGGGGCAATGGTCAATCGTCAAAAAGGCAATTATGGTCGTTGAAAGGATGGGGGCATGTTGGCCTGAAACTATAAAATATTCATCCGCCTGTTAAGTGTTGCCCTGTATGCATCCGATACGGGTATTGGTTTTCCGGCGATGATCAATGCGCCATCCTGTATAGTGTCTATTCTGCCAAGGGCAATAATATAGGAGCGGTGCACCCGGATAAACTTTGCGGCAGGCAACCGCTCTTCCACCAATTTTAACGTGGTGTGGATGGCAAAAAATTTTTGGGCGGTATATATTTTTACATAGTCGCCCATGGCTTCGGCAAATAATATTTCATCGGTATTAAGCCGCCGCACAATATTGGAATCCCTGATAAAAATAAATTCATCCCTGCCCATCTTTACCTCTTCTTCATTACTGCAAATTATTTCCCTTGCCTTATCAATGGCTTGTATAAACCGTGCAGGCATAACGGGTTTCACAATATAATCGGCCACGTTAAGGTCAAATGCTTCGGCAGCATACTCTTTTTTTGAAGTGGTAAAAACAATCACCGGCTTTTTGTTGCCGAGGTTTTTGGTAAGTTCAAGCCCCGTCATCCCGGGCATTTCTATGTCGAGTAAAATAAGGTCAACCGTATGTTCTTTTAAAAAATTATAAGCTTCCATTGCATCGGCACATTCTCCGGTAAGGGTAATATCTTTTACCTGGCTGGCCAGTTGCTTCATGGTGGTACGGGCAATTTTATTATCATCAACTATCAATGTATTCATTTGCTTTCGTAAGTTTTAGCACCTGGTGCGAAGGTAAAAGTTTTATGCACGGGTTGGTAAACCGGCCCTGTTATAAAATGCAGCAGCGGGGTTTACCGGCATTTTTTATTTTGGCACAAATATTAATACACAAGGGTTATGACAACAGCCATTGCCAAAAAGGGAACACCCTCATCTGCCCCAAAAAAAGAAATTAACCAGAAAAATAAAAGTAAAGCAGGCCACAAGCAGCCTGGTGCAAAACCTATGGGCAAGGCAAGCAGCGGCGTTAAAAATGCGAAGCCGGCAAAAGGCAACCCCGTGGATAAAATACTGGTAAAGCAGAAAAGCAATATCCGTTCAAACGCAAGCCCTGGTGCGGTTACAGCCATACTTGCCGCAGCACCTGCAGGTATTTTTCCGGAGAAAATTAAGCCTATGCTTGCCACGCTGGTAGATAAACCTTTTGATGAAAATGGCTGGGTGTACGAGGTGAAATGGGACGGCTACCGGGCAGTAGGTTTTTTAAATAATGGATCGGTTGAGCTGAAGTCACGCAATGATAAATCCTTTAACGAAAAATTTTATGCCGTTACCGAAGCCCTGAACACCTGGAAAATAAATGCCGTGGTAGATGGGGAAGTTGTTGTACTGGATGATAACGGCATCTCCAATTTTGGGGCATTGCAAAACTGGCGCAGCGAAGCAGATGGCATACTTGTTTATTACCTGTTTGATATCATGTGGCTTAATGGTAAAGACCTTACGGCACTGCCTTTAACCAGCCGGCAGGCAATACTGGCATCTGTTGTACCGGTTAACCCTGTGCTTAGGATAAGCAGTTCCTTCGGTGAATCCGGCACTGACTTTTTTAACACCGCCAAAGATTTGGGCCTGGAAGGTATCATCGCAAAAAAAGCCAACAGCGAATACCTGCCGGGTAACCGCACAAAGGAATGGCTGAAAATTAAAGCCAACCAACGCCAGGAAGTAGTGATTGGCGGCTACACTTTAAATGAGGGTTCAGACAAATTATTCAGCTCCCTGCTGGTGGGTGTTTTTGAAAATAAACAACTGGTGTACACCGGTAAAATAGGTACCGGTTTTAACACAGCCCTGCAAAAGCAGATAATGCAGCAGTTTAAGCCATTGGTTATATCCAAGCCACCTTTTAATTTTTTGCCAGACATCAACAAGCCTTCCCGTTTTCGCCCAAACCCGCCACATGCCACGGCTACATGGCTTAAGCCACAATTGGTTTGTGAGGTAAGCTATGCAGAGATGACTACCGATGGTGTAATGCGCCATCCCTCTTTTGAAGGGATGCGTATAGACAAAAATGCCGCAGACGTAAGTAAGGAAAAAGCCAAACCAACCGCCCTTGCAGTGCAGGAAGCAAAGGCCAAAAAAGTTAGCCCCATAGTTACACCTGCTTCAAAAAAAGAACGCAAAACTTTTTTAAACCCTGCAGACGAAACACAGGTAAGGGAGGTAAACGGGCACCAGCTTAAATTCACCAATCTAAGTAAATTATACTGGCCAAAAGAAAAAATAAGCAAGCGGCAAATGTTGAATTATTACTACCAGGTAGCACCGTATATTTTGCCGTATTTAAAAGACAGGCCACAATCTATGAACCGGCACCCCAATGGCATAACCGGCGAAAGTTTTTATTTTAAAGATGTAACCAACACAGCCCCGGAATGGGTGGAAACTTTTTTATACCACAGTGGCGCAGATGACCGGGACAGAAAATACCTGGTGGCAAAAGACGAGGCCAGCCTGTTGTATATGGCATCTTTAGGTTGTATTGAAATGAACCCCTGGCATAGCCGGGTGGCAAGCGAAGATTACCCGGACTGGTGTATTATAGACCTTGACCCCGGTAACAATACTTTTAACCAGGTGATAGAAGCGGCGCAGGTAACCCATAGTATTTTGCAGGCATGCGGCATTACAGCTTATCCAAAAACAAGTGGCTCCACAGGCATACATATTTATATTCCGCTGGGGGCAAAATATACCTATGAGCAATCAAAAGAATTTGCGAGGCTTATTGCAAGGCTGGTGCAGGAACAGTTGCCGGGCTTTACCAGTATTGAGCGTGCAGTAAAAGACCGCAAGGGAAAAATGTACATCGATTTTTTACAGAACCGGCCACAGGCAACCATTGCAGCGCCTTACTCCCTTAGGCCAAAACCGGGTGCCACCGTATCTATGCCCTTACATTGGCACGAAGTGAAGAAGGGTTTGCAGATGAAAGATTTTAATATCAGCAATGCATTGGAAAGGATTAAAAGCGAAGGAGACCTTTTTAAACCCGTGCTTGGCAAAGGCATCAATATGAAAAAAGCCATTGCCAGTTTTGAAAATGTGGTGGGTGCCGCCAGATGAAATTGAAACTATCTGTCAATAGCTAAAAAATGTAGAGGTATGGAAAAATTCAATCGGGCCCCATACTTGTTGACAGCTTTTCAAAGTCAGTTTGCCAACCTTTTAAAGGTTGGCAAACTGTACGCTGTCGATTTGGTCTTTACAGATTTTATAGCCTTAGCCCTTTAATGTTTTATGAGTTCAATCAAATCATACAATTAGTCCGGTCTCACATTTTAGATATAGCTTGTTCTGCTATTTTTTGCCAAGGCAGATAAAATGATTACAAGTGTAATGTACAAAATACCTGAGGTAAGGTTTACCAGGCAGCACATTTTTGCAGGCGGTTATTACCAATAATTTTTACTATTTTCTCACTTAAAATTTATTATGGACCTTAAGCAAATGGCGGCGCAAAAAGCAATAACCCTCATTACCAATAACAGCAAAGCAGGGCTGGGCGCTGGTGCCACCATGGCTTATATGGCAGGTTTGCTGGCGGCAAAAATTGCTGCTGGCCTGCAAATACAGTTGTATACTTCTTCGGCAGAAACTGAAATTTTATTGCAACAAAAAGGCTTTGTGGTGCATCCGGTTGCAGGCATTGATAAGCTTGATTTTTATTTTGATGGTTGCGATCAGGTGGATGAAAACCTGAACGCTTTTAAAAGCGGGGGTGGCATCCATACCAAAGAAAAGTTACTGGCTTCAATGGCTGCACAATTTATATTGGTGGGGGACGAAAGCAAATTTGTGCAAAAGCTAACCACACAATATCCATTGGTTGTAGAAGTATTGCCAGATGCAATGCTGTATGTCATCTGCCAAACAAAAAAAATATTTACCGGTGTACGCTACAGCCAACGCATGCATGAAAATGGAAAGCCTGTGGTTACCACAAATGGAAATTACCTGGGAGATATTTGGTTTGATACATTGCCCGACATCCGGTATTTAGATATGACCATGAAGGGTATAACCGGTGTGGTAGATACGTCCCTGTTTTATGGCCTGGCCCACAAGGCAGTACTGGCAGGCCTTTCAGGTGTAAGGATCATTGAAAAGATGGATAACCGTTAAATACCCGTGACAAAATTTGCCGTTGATAAGAATTTCGATCGTTTAGTAAATTCTACACATGCCCAAATAAAAAAACCATCCTGTTTTGCAGGATGGTTTTTTTATTTCGAAGTTGTATTGCTTAGTTAAACATATACCTGAACCCGATCTGCATCTGCCAGCGGGAAATAACGTTGGTGTTATCTTTAAAGCTGTTTACCAGTGGAACCTGGTTTGCGGCATCAAGATAAGGCATAGAGAAACTTGGTGTTTTTCCGTCAGCTCCTAAACCTTCAAATTTAAGAAAGTTGGAAAGGTTGGGTGTTTTGTAAGTACCCCAGTATTTATTCAACAGGTTACCTACATTAAGTACATCCACTGTTATGCGCAGGGTATGCCTTTCCTTTCCTGTTTTAATAGAAAGGTCTTCTGTAAGGTTCATGTCGAGCCTTTTAAAAAATGGTGCAACCACTGCATTGGCCTGTGCATACTGGCCACGGTGTTGCGATAGGTAATGGTCCTGGTTAATATAGCTGTTCAACTGGTTCCATATTTGGCCTGTCGTCCTTGTATCGGTCACTCCTGCTGTACCTGTTCCTAAACCACCTGAGTTTACTTTTACCAAATTAATTTCACTTTGTGCCTTCGGGATATAAATCAGGTCATTACCGGTATTGGCATCGCCATTTAAATCGCCGTTGTAGACATAAGAGAATACACCGGATTGTGCGGCTTCAAATACGGCCCCAACAGAAGTTGAAGCGTATTTACCAGTAACAATTTTGTATGATGCGTATGCAATAATACGGTTTGGCTGGTAGTAAGCTGCGTTGGCCAAAGTTGCGGCATTAGGGTCGCCTGTTACGCCCCTTGCACTCCATAACGAGGATGCGGTACTTCCAAATTCTGCGGCGTTTTTAGCCTGGCTATAAGTATATGCCACACTTGCAAAAAGGTTCTTGTATGTCTTTTGTAAACGGCCGGTAATAGTGTAAGAATAGCCCTTGCTGGTGTTGCTCATTAAAATGGCATTTCCAATATTTGGGTTATTTAGCGTTGTACCAAAATAGTATTTATTGCTGTTGTTTAAGGTAGTGGTGGTAGAGGTATTGTAACGCAACCTGTTATCCGACCCTCCTAAAGCGTAAGCATTGCTTTCGTTAAGGTTAATGTTTTGATAGTAAACTGCATTGATGTCTTTGGAGTATGTTCCTTCAATCGTTGCAATAAAGTCTTTACCAATTTTTTTATCCACTGCGAGGCTTGATTTTAATACCTGCGGGTATTTAAAATTCCTGTCTGTTAAAGCAGTACTGTAAGATGCATTTGGTGCACTGCCTGGCGGTATATAAGTTGTTGGGTCTGCATTAAACGCAACACCATTTCTCGTAAACGAACCAAACTGTATACCGTTGTTGCTTGCCTGGTTGCTTATCCAAACAAATGGCGGAGGGCCTGCAAATATACCGGCACCACCTCTTATCTGTAAACTCCTGTCCCCTAAAACATCCCAGTTAAAACCCACCCTTGGTGAAAACAACGGGGTTGTCTTCGGTGCTTTTCCAATATTATAACTTCCGTTTTTAAAAGTCAGTGCATCAAAATAGGTGTTGTCTGTAAAGGTTTGTTTGTAGATGGTAAGGTCTGCACGCAGGCCATAAGTAAGGGTGAATTTTTTAGAAGCACGCCATTTATCCTGAGCAAAAAAGCCAAGCTCTGTAGAGCCTGCTTCAGCAAAAGGGAAAGCACCACCGGGCAATGCAGAGTATTGCAGATAGTAGTTTCGTGCGTTTGCAGTTTTGTTGTTTACGCTGTTGTAAAAATCACTAAGGTTGTTAAACTGGTAAACACCCTGGTAGCCTGGGGCAAAAGCGTTTTTATATTTCCTGTAATAGTCCTGTGTACCCACAGTTATTTCATGTGCGCCTTTATAAAATTTAAAAAAGTCTGCAAACTGGAACACATCTGTATTCAACAGGTTGTTGTAAGTGTACATCTCATATCCAAAGGTGGTATAAAGCTGTCCGGAGCCATTCAAAATATCCACTAAAGGAAAAGTTGAGCTGGTGGAATGTGGCGAACGGTAGTCCCTTAATGCGGTATAACCAACCTGTAATTTGTTAGATGCCTTGTTACCAAAACGGGTGTTTAATTCTGCAATAACAATATTAAAGTTGTTGTTGATTACATAACCACTGCCATAAAAAGGAAGGGAGATTGTTCCCGGCTGTCCGCCTGTAATTTGCCCCTGGCCTGGCCTGCTGCCGCTGGCAAACTGGTCTGCAAAAGATTTTAAATAATTGTATTTTAAAGTAAGCGTGCTGTTGCTGCTTACGTTCCAGTCTAACTTGGCTGTTATTTTATCACTGTTGGTTTTAAAGTTATAGTTCTGGTAAGCACCAGGGTCATATCCAAAAGTGGTTTGTAAAAAGTTGGCCAGTTTGTTAAGCGTATCTGCATTGGCCTGTGCCACATTGCCACCCGGGGCATGCGTTGCATCAGATGCCACAATACTTGTAGCCGGTGCAGTTTGCCTAACCTGCTCACCACTTATAAAAAAGAAAAGCTTGTCTTTAATAACCGGGCCGCCTAACGAAGCACCCCTCAGGTTATAACTAAAATCTGTTTTGATAATTTTGGCTGTACCTACTTTGTAGCCTTGTGTGCCAGGGCCTTTAAGTGCTGTGTACACCGTACCCCTGAACTGGTTGGTACCGCTCTTGGTAACTGTGTTAACACCTGCGCCTGAAAAACCTCCTTGTGTAACATCATACGGTGCAACGCTTACCTGTATTTGTTCAATCGCTTCAAGGCTTATCGGCTCAGAACCTGTTTGTCCGCCCAACACACCTGAAAGGCCGAAGGAGTTATTAAAGTTGGCGCCATCCACAGTAATGTTATTGTACTGGCTGCTGCGGCCACCAATGTTTAAGCCATTGGCTGTGGGTTCCAATTTGGTAAAATCCTGTATGGAACGGTTAATGGTGGGCAGCCGCTCAATTTGTGTACGGCTTATAGTTTCCTGGCTGCCGGTGCGGTTGTTGTTAAAAACCTTATCCTGCCTGGTGCCTGCCACAACAACTTCTGTAAGTGTAGATGCGCTTTGGTTAAGGGTAAAGTCTGCTTTAAATTCCTGGCCTAATAACAGGGTTATATTTTCCTGTTTTTCTTCTTTGTACCCTACCGATGTTACACTGATAACATAAGGGCCGCCAATACGCAGATTGGGTAAATTGTAACGGCCATCTTTACGGCTGGTGGTGGTGTACTTTGTTCCGGAGGGGGTGTGTAATGCAACAACAGTTGCATTGGCCACAGGCGATCCGCCATCTGTAACAACGCCCTGTATATCGGAGGTTGTTTCTTGTGCTTTTGCTAAAAAACCGAACAATAAAAATATTGTCGTCAGCAGCTTTAGTTTTCTCATCATCATCATATAGTAGTTAAATTTTGGTGCAAATTTGTACTTCAATTTCTATATGACAAGCGGCGCAAAAATAACTTATTGTTACCAACTTTTTTAATAGCAATTACCTTAATATATGCTTTTAAAGATTAGATAAATTGATTAAAAAAAATCCTGTGATCCTAACTCCCTTTTAGAAAAATTCCAGCATTTGCAGCCATTTACTGAATTTAAAAACTGGCTTAAAACTTATCCACCATTTTAAAAAGAGAAAAAAAGGCTTGTGGTTCATTTTTTCTAATAAAAATACCCCCATGTGCAGGGGGCATTTTTAATTTTTTTATGGGTAAGATTTAACAGCCTAAAATATATACCTTAATCCAAGCTGCATACCCCAGGTACTGGTGTTTGAAATATTTTTTTGGAATGGCGTGGTTACCAGTTTGCCATTAAATTCTGCTAATTGATAAACAGGCACGCCGGCTGCATTTACAGATCTGTAGCTAAGCGGATTGTTGATGGTAAACAGGTTTTTGGCACCCCAGTCTTTATCAAGCAGGTTAGGCAGGTTAATAACATCTGCACTAAACTGCAGGCTGTGCTTGGTGCTGCCTACAGTAATAAAAAAGTCTTGTAAAAAACGCATATCTATACGGTTATACCATGGTGTTGTGGCCGAGTTCCTTTCTGCATACTGGCCTGCATGTTTTTTTAAGTACGGCGTGTTGGCCAGCAATTGATCGTACGCTGCCTGCTGGTCTGCTATTGAATATTTCACGGTGCTGTTTGCATTAAGCACATTACTAAAATTTACATCGCTGCCCTTTGCATAAATAAACATCAGGTCCGATGCGTTGTTGCCATCGCCATTTATATCACCACCAATTACATAACTGTACCTTGATTGTACACTTCCTTCATAAAACAAAGAAAGGGTGCTGGCAAAATGGTTGGCATATTCCTTTCTGTAACTTAATGAGCCCACTACACGGTGTGGTACAGAGTAAGCTGAATTATACAACTCTTCATTATTTGGCGTGCCCCTGTTGATGATAGACTGCCATGCCGAAGTAGCCTGTGAGCCCGGGTTTGGACTAACCTCTGTAGCAAGTGTGTACGTGTATGCCACCGAACCATAAAAGCCGCTGGAGAAAACTTTGGACAATTGAAACGTGTTGGAGAAAGAATATCCTTTGCTGGTATTTTCCAAAACAATTACGCTTCCGCCACGGCCCGTACCTGCCAGGTTAGGGTACACAAATTTATTTGCTGCTGTAGTGGTTGATGGATAGTAAGGCCTGTTATCAAGCCCGTTTAATGTTGCCGTTGGGTCTTTTAAATTGGCATTGCGCATTTTTACTGCGTTAACGTCTTTGGTGTATAACATATCAATGGTAAAAGTGAAGCCATTGCCAAACTGCTTATCTATCCCAAAGTTTGTCCTGAAAACCTGCGGGAATTTAAAATTGCGGTCTATCAGCACAAAGCTGCCCGGTGCTGTTGTAGCTGCCGCTGCCGGAAATTTACCAACGTATGCATCCGGGTTGGGGTTAAAGGTTACACCGTTTAACTGGGCAGCAGTATTAAGCACTGCACCATTTTGGTAAACGCCGCTGTTGCTGGGCATATTGGTTAAAAATACAAAAGGTATTTTACCGGTAAAGATGCCGGTACCACCACGGATAACCAATCCTTTTTCATCTGGAACTTTCCACCTGAAACCAATACGTGGCGATAGCAACACTTTAGATTTTGGCCATTTGCCGGTATTAAAATTTATCAGGTTGCCATCTTTATCAGGAAACTGCAATGCACTAATGGCGGGGTTTTCCAGCGGTTGCTTCAAGTAAGTAGGCACATCGCCCCTTATGCCGTAGGTAAGCTTAAAGTTGGGGTTCACGTTAAATTCATCCTGCACATAAACACCCAACTGGCCAACTTTTAAATCGGCCGAAAATACTTTTGGTTGCCCCGGTACAAGGGAATAGGTGTAAGAGAAAAAAGCGGGCCTTGCATCGGTTACAAAATCGTTCAGGCTGTTATACATATAGTAGCTTTCTGAGCCACCCATAAAAGCATTGCCCACTTTTTGGTATTCATAAGTCGCACCTGCGGTAACGGTATGCCTGCCGGCGAAATAAGAAAAGTTATCAGTGATGGTGGCAATGTTATTGATCACCTCATTGTTCCTGGTAAAAGGGTCTGTACCGGCACTCATGTAATTCCGGTTTTTAGTGATACCCGGAATATTACCGGTAGTATCAAAAATTTCAATCGTAGGGAACACGCCGCCGGGGCTGTTGCGTACATCATTGATATGGGTATAGGCAAAAAGTAACTGGTTAGAAACCCTGCTGCTGAAGTTACTGTTAAGTTCCAGCGTGGCAGATTTTACAATATGATCGGTTGCATAGTCAGAATTGGAAAAGGCGATAGACTGGTCACTGTTGCGGTTATTGGGCAGCCTTGTAAGCGATGGTGCCGATGCAATAAAGAAACCGCCTGCACCACTGTTGGGCACGCTGCTTCCGTTTAAACCCGATTGGTCGCTTCCTTTAAAATCACTGTACTTGATTACTAATTTATGTACGTCGTTGATGTTCCAATTTATCTTGCCTAATAATTTGCGGTTTTTGGTTACAAAGTTCGGGCGGTTATCATATACACCTGCATCATAACCATATTTCGATTTTAAAACATCCCTGAATTTATTTAGAGAATCAATGGGTGAAGCTGATGGAAGGCCTGATGCACTGGAGCCTTTTGGCACAAAAGTATTGGGGTTAGGCTGCGAAGCATTTTCCCATTCCGCATTAATAAAAAAGAAAAGTTTGTTTTTAATAATCGGCCCTCCCAGGCTTCCTCCATATACTTTGTTCTTTTGAGGGGTTGGGGTTAAAGTGATATTACCGATGCTCTTACCATTAAAACTTTGGTCACGGTAAAAGCCATACGCTGTTCCGTGAAAAGTGTTGGTACCGCTTTTTGTGGTAACGTTTAAACCTGCGCCGGTAAAGCCAGATTGCCTTACATCGTAAGGTGCGATATTCACCGAAATTTCATCATAAGCGTCTATCGATATTGGGCTTGCTCCGCCGCCCGGCTGTGGGTCGGTATTTAAGCCAAAGTTATTATTGAGGTTGGCACCGTCAATCTGCAGGTTATTGAAACGGCCGTCCCTGCCGGCAAAACTGTTGCCACTGCTGGCTTGCGGCGTAAGCCGGGTAAAGTCTGTTATGTTCCTTGTAATAGATGGAAGGGTTGCAAGTTGCCTTGCATTGAAAATTGTAGATGCCCCCGTTTTGGCCCTGTTGCCCCGGCCTTGTGCCGCCACCACCACTTCTTTTAAAACAGCCGTACTTCCTGCAAGGGTAACATCGGTTGCATAAGGTTCACCAAGGTTTAGGTTTATATTTTCAATATTTTGGGCTGCATAACCAACCGAAGAAACAGACAAGGTATAAGGGCCGCCGATCCTGGTATTGGGTATGGTAAAATTTCCATCTTTTTTGGTAACGGTTACATATTTGGTGCCCGACGGCTGGTGTACAGCGGTTATTGTTGCACCTTCCACGGCAGTGCCGTTTTCGGCTTTTACAAAACCGGTAATGCTACTGGTAGTTACCTGGGCATTTGAAACCAAAGAAATAATAAAGAACACAAATAACAGAGGGAGTAATTTTCGTAGAAACATAATGATTTGTTTTATGGCGCAAAGAAAGTAAATAATAGTTATAATTGTTAACTCTCATTAACAACCTGAAGGCAGGCTTAAAAAAGCGAACGCTGCTTTGTGGCAAAAAACTATTTCTCATTTCGCAACGTACTGCCACCACCTATAAAGTGATCCGCATTAACTTTGCAAAAATAAAAATGTAACCGATGTTAGATAGCATAGCAAGTGCGGTGGAGGATATAAAAGCCGGTAAAATGGTAATTGTGGTAGATGATGAAGACCGTGAAAATGAAGGTGATTTTATTACAGCAGCAAGGAACGTAACCCCAGAGATTATTAATTTTATGAGCACCCATGGCCGTGGCCTTATCTGTGCGCCATTATCGGAGGAGCGTTGCGATGAGCTTAACCTGCAGGCAATGGTTAGCGATAATACTTCTTTACATGCAACGCCTTTTACGGTTAGTATCGATTTGCTGGGGCATGGCTGCACAACGGGTATTTCGGCACACGACAGGGCCAAAACAGTACAGGCCTTGGTTGACCCTGAAACCAAACCTGAAGACCTTGGCAGGCCGGGACATATCTTTCCCTTAAGGGCAAAAAAAGGTGGCGTGTTAAGAAGGTCTGGCCATACGGAAGCCACCATTGATTTGGCAAGGCTTGCAGGCTTTGACCCTGCCGGGGTGCTGGTAGAAATTATGAACGAAGATGGCACCATGGCCAGGTTGCCGCAATTGCTGGAAATTGCCAAAAGGTTCGACCTTAAAGTTATTTCTATCAAAGACCTGATTGCTTACCGCCTTTCAAAAGAAACATTGATTGAAGAAGAGGAAAGGGTGCAGATGCCCACCAAATATGGCATGTTTGAACTGATAGCATTTAAACAACTCAACACCGGGGAAATCCATCTTGCCATAAAAAAAGGCAATTGGGAAAAAGACGAACCTGTTTTGGTAAGGGTACACAGCAGTTGTATTACCGGTGATATTTTAGGTTCGCTGCGTTGCGATTGCGGCGAGCAATTGCATAAGGCTTTACGCATGGTGGAAACGGAAGGCAAAGGGTTGGTGTTATACATGAACCAGGAGGGCCGTGGCATTGGATTGCTCAATAAACTAAAAGCATACAAATTGCAGGAGCAGGGTTACGATACTGTTGAGGCCAACCTTAAATTAGGTTTTGGTATGGATGAAAGGGATTATGGAGTGGGTGCACAAATCTTAAGGCACCTGGGCATTAGCAAAATGAGGCTGATGAGCAATAACCCCAAAAAGCGTGCAGGCATGCTGGGCTACGGTTTACAGGTGGTGGATACAGTGCCTATCGAAATTAAGCCAAACGAGTTTAATGAAAAATACCTTACAACAAAAAGGGATAAAATGGGCCATGATATTTTAGGGTTGCTCAGGGAACAATAACCATGAAATAAAATTTCTTATTGGGTTGGCTTTAATCTTGGCGGTGGTATGGCCTTTTCTTTTCCCTTTTTAAATACTTCTGAAAGCTTGTCAAAATCTTTACGGTACGAGAGGTTTACCCCTGTTTTGTTCCGTTGCCCCAATATATCATAATTGGTACGGTTAAATGCCACCACCCTTATTTTTCCATCTTTGGTAATTAAAAATTCTGCGGTAATATCCGGTGTTACCAAAACGTTGTTGTTGGTACGGTAAGCAATGTAGGGGTTGTTGTAATCCACGTTTACACCTGCTGAAATAATAAGCCTTCCATTCACTAAAGTAAAAACAAAACCGCTTTTTGCAGCAGCCTGCAACTGTGCAACATTGGCCTGCAAATCGGCGGGTGAGCCAAGGGTAGAGTTTAAATCAAAGTACACAGAAGTGTTTTTTACATACTTCTTTAAAAAATTATTAAAGAAACCAGAAATAGCATTGGACACCACACCACCAATGGTGCTGGATAAAACATTATACCCGCTGCTGGCCGTTAAAAACCCGGAGTTGTTGCTGATGAACGTATTGAAAAGCAGCAGGGAAGTTACCTGTTTATTCAAATCGTTTTTATCCTGCTGAAATTGCTGCAGGCTTTTTACCACAAAAAAATCGCTGCGTAAAGGGCTGGTTTCGGGCAATTGAAATTCAAAATCTATGGCAGGTTTTAAAAGGGTTTCGGTTAAGTGTGCCAATATCCTTACATCACTTTTTTGTTTAAAAGAACTGGAGCTTAAACCGTTGCCAACGGTAGAAGATAAATTGGTAAAATCAACATTGCTGGCCAGGTATTCTGCGGTAATATCGATTTGTGCTTTATAAGGATCGCCGTTCCAGGTAATGCTGCCGCTGTTTACCGTAAAATATTTTTTTAAAAAAGTTTGAAAGTTAAAGGTGTATTCGCCCTTGCTGATATCGTACCGGCCATTGATGGAAAGTGGCTCCCTGTTGCCTACCCTAATCTTCAGCAGGCCACTGCCTTCTCCTTTAATAATATCACCGGTTGTTTCATCCAGTATCACATCTATCTTACAACTTGGGTTTGCAGTCAGCGCCATGTTCACCACAATATTGCTGGTAGATTTTCCTTTGTAGCCATCTTCCATCCGGCTGCCAAATTGTATAAAATCAATATAATCCACCACGCCGCTTTCCACACTTGCACCACTTGGTAAATAAATATGGCTGCTGTCTGTAGTGGACGGTTCACCGCTGATGTCCATGGCCATATCTTCTGTGCTGCCATTAAGGTTTAGGGACGCCCGGCCGATTACCTTTCCATAAAACTGGTTATTATCTTTTTTAGTGGTGTTTAAAACAAGCAGCTTGTTGGTTTGCATTTTAATATTATCAAAGCTGATGTTGCTAAACCAACGGTGGTTCATTTTGCCACTTACGGTACCGGTATTGTTCAGGCTGTCGCTGATGGTTATTGAACCAAAATCAATTTCATCCGGGTTAAAAATGATGGACTGGTTTTTAAAACTATATCGGCACTGTGTATAGTTTACCCTTGCCGAACCATCTATAATATTGGCGGTGCCGGTAAGCATCAGGTGCCTGCTGCTGCCGGTAACTTTTAGCCCGGTAGTATTGGCCACACCCCTGAAATCTGTAAAGAGGTTATAGAGGTAATTGTTGAGTATTTTAAGGTCAAGCCTGTCGCTGATGAGGGAAATGTTCACCTGGCTGTCTGTACTGTCTTTGGTATTGTAGGTGCCTTCCAGATCAAAATGGTTTTCTTTATTGGCAGCACCCGCTTTAAAGGATGCTATGCCAGAGGCAACGGAGTAAGCAGCCTTTGCATTGATGGTGCCGATAGAGTCAGTATCTAAAATAAATTTATCAACCTGGCTGTCAAACTCAATGTAAGGTTTGCCGAATGGGTCCGCTATTTTAGCGGTGCCGGTAACAAGGCCTTCCAGCCTGGGTGTTTTTAAAACCAATGGCGCAATATCATCAAGGCTTACTTTTTTCAGCTTCACCAAAATATCATTGCTGTTGCCCGTTTCAGATGGTTCGGTGGAGATGTCTATCTCCTGTTCGCCCTGGTAAAACTTAACCTCACTGGCACTTACCAAAGACTTGCTGAGCACCAGTTCGCCATCTTTTTCCAATTGCCATTTCTTATCATTAATTACAAATGAAGAGGGTGAGAAATGGATTTTAACCCCATCCTGCATGGTTTGCACCCTGGCGTTTATGGAGGCACCGCTAAGTGTTTTACTGGCCCTTGTGGTAATGCTTACATCCGTAAAATCGTTGTAAGATTTAAACTCCATATTGGTTGCAGGCAGGTGCAGGCTGTCGTTGATCTGTACATCGTCCACGTCTATTTTGGTAAGCAAAGTATCCAGGGTACCTGTGCCATGTAAACGGATATTATTAAACACCTTTCCATCATAACTAAACTCCGGCACATTGGCATCAATATTAAGCTGGTTGGATGATAATTTTAACTTGCCTTCCAATGTGGTGTTATCAAAACCTTTCAACTTTGGGTCAATGAGTTGAACATAGCCATCCACTTCTTTTGTCTTTATTACAAAAGAAAAATCCTGGTCGTTAATTTTATAGCCGGGCTTTTTAATGTATGCCGGATAGTAACGGCTTAAGAAAACTTTAAAGGCATCCGGCAGTTCGTTTATTTTGAATTTGCCGCTAACCTGTGCATCAATATTATTGCTGTGCAGCGTCAGCAGTTTGGCATCGTTGATGTAAAAGGATTCCAGCAGCAGGGAGTCAAAAGATAAAGGCGCATT
The DNA here is from genome assembly GCA_965249755.1 of Ferruginibacter sp. Taxonomy (GTDB): domain Bacteria; phylum Bacteroidota; class Bacteroidia; order Chitinophagales; family Chitinophagaceae; genus Ferruginibacter. The sequence goes on along the minus strand of CBDFMT010000004.1, from coordinate 2,084,044 downwards.
ATTATTGAGCAACACGGCATCATAAATTTTAGCAGAGCCTAAAAAGTTGTCAATGTTGCGGCCGGTAAAGTTCAGGTTAAAATGGCCGCTTAAAACAAAATCGCCAAGGGTAAATTTTAGTTTTTTAAGATCGGCTTTAGCAAGGTCTGCATCAAAATTAAATTTGGGTTCTTTGCCACTTAAATCGATGGCACCGGTTAAGGCATTCAATTTTAAATTAGGGTCGTTAATGCTTGCTTCGCCGTTAAAAAGATATTTTCCAAAGTCGCCCTTTAGTGCAATATTTTGATACCTGTACCCGCCAAACTCAACGCTGGTAACGTTTCCATCAAAATTGGCTTTTATATCCTTTGCAGTAAAACCCACACCATTTATCTTTCCATTAAAAACAATACTGCCAAGATCAGGCGTATTTATAAACTGCCCAAGCTTAAAACCTGCAGTAGAAATTTTACCCAGGTAGATGGCAGGTTTGTTCTGCGGAAGCTTCATATTAATATCACCGGTAACCATGCCCAGGTTAGTGTTGATGGTACCAAAGGCCACAAAATCTTTTATAAAACCGGTAAAATTTCCTTTGTAATAAATGTTGCCAAGTTTGGCCAGGTTGGGCTGCTGCACATTTTTAAGCGAAGGCACAATGGCAGTGATATCTGTAAAAGTAGTTTGCAGTTCGTTGGCCCTGAAATCAATAAAGGTGTTGCTGATATCCGGCAGGCCTTTTAAGGTGATGTCGCCATCAACAAAACTGTTGTTGCTTTTAATCAGCATTTTTTTAGTGATAAGGTTATCCACCGGCCCTTTGGCAATGCCTTTAAGCATAAAAACCCTTTTCCAGTCTTTTGTTTCCGGGGCAAAAAAAGCTAAGTCATCGCTGTTGAGTTCGCTGTTTACAAAGTCACCTTCAAGGGATACGCTATGGATAAAATCGCCCATATCTTGTCCAAAATGATGGTAGCGCATGGCATAATAATTACCCAGCCTGCTTTTGTTGGTAATAAGGTCCAGGTTTTTAAACTCCATTATTTCTGGCGTAAATTTAAAAGCGGCCTTTAGCTTTTTCACTTCAAAACCGCTCCTTTCTTTTGTGGCCAGGGTAACGTTTGCAGTAAGGGTGTCCCTCTCAAAATGAAGGTTTTTAAAATCGGCATTAATGGCTGCAAACTTAAGGTGGTTGCCATCAAACCTATCCAGGTATGGGTCCCGGTCTGTTTGTTTTTCATTGTTAAAAACGCCGTTGGTAATGTGGATGCTCTTTACATCAAACACCCAGCCTGCATTGTTCCATTGGTAAGCACTCGTGCGTGCTTCGGGGTACGTGGTATCTTTATGAAAGCCCATTTTTTCCCTGTTGCCCGGGTAATCGTATTGAGAAAAAACAGGGCCATCAAGCGCAAGCGTATTGATGCTTACCAGCTTTTTACTTGCGTCAATATCGTTGGCAAAAAGGTCCAGCTTTTGTATGGCTGCGGTAAGGTTTTTACCCACCCATTTATCAAGCTGGTTAAAATGGATGTTTTGCAATTGTAAAATTTTAAGGTCAAATTCAATACCGCCCTTTTTATTATTCTTTTTTTTGGGAGATGAAAAATAGTCCACCAAAAACTGATAGTTCCAAACCGAATCTGTTCGTTTCATATTTACCTCGGCATTGGTAAGGGATAGGTATTTGATGGTTGCTTTATTTTTAAGAAAGAACCAGTCGGTAATGTTTACTTTGGCGCTGCCTGCAAACAATAAAGTATCATGCTGCCTGTCTTCCACCACAAGCCCCCGTAAATCCATTTTATCAAAAAAACTGTAATCAATATGGCGTATGCTCACTTTAGCTTTCAGGTTATCGGATAACTTATCAGATACCAGCGTAACAATCCAGTTTTGAACAAACGATAACTGCAGGGTAAACCATAAAAAAATAAGCGGTAGAAAAAAGGAGAGAAAAAACCAGCTTTTGTGCTTAGCCCTTTTAAAGGTAAACAGCCAGCCTGTAACCCACGCTGCGCAGGCAATTACAAAAACCCAGGTGGGTACTTTTGGCAGCACATAAACCAGCAAAGCGGCAAGCACCAACCAAAAAAGTAGTGTAAGCAAAAACCATTTTAATATGATGAGGCTCCTTTGCAGCGGGTGGTTTATTAGTACAAAAATAGTGTTTCGCCTGCTACAGGCAATTTCAGTACCAAATATATCCCCTAAACCAGCAGCAGTTGCAGGCGGGGATGATAAGTATTTGCAAATGTTGCAGAAGAAACAAGCAACCTTAAAAGATCAGGCTTTTTCATGTAGCCTTGATCTTTCTTATTACTTCTTAGCATCAGGACGAAAAAAGTAAAATGGGCCATCACAATGCATTAACATCCAACCAAAATAATTATCGTGCGTTTTGATTAAACTGCTGCTCATTATACTCCCGGGAATTGCCCTTAGGTACGGAAAGATTTTGAAACCCTTTATCCATAATTATTTTTGCGATGTAAATAATTTGCCCAACATGATAAGGGTAATGTGCCAGTTGCCGGTTAATGGCATCCACCACCAAAATTTCCTCGCCACGGATGTGTACCGTTTTCATTAAATCATCCCCGGTTAATTGCTGCAGGCTGTTGAGGAAACAATCCCAGCCTTTGTTCCAGTAAAGGCTCAGTTCATCTTTGGTCAGTACTTGTTCTTCAAATTCTTTATCCCGGTTGCGCCATTCTTTTTCGCCGTCAGTGGTTAAAAAATCGGTCCACCGGCTAAGCATATTGCCCGCCACATGCTGTATAATAATGGCAATGCTGTTATTCTCCTTATTGGGCTTAAAATGAAAGTGGCTTTCATCAAGCTGTACAAATGTTTTATCGGCCAATGCTTTATAGTAGCTAACCCGTTTAATAGCAGACTGCAAAAAGGCGGCTGAAAGTTCCATCATAAAAAGTTTAGATGGTAATATTTGCGACAAATATGGTGCTAAAGTATTACAGCAAAAAGCAAGCTTCAACAACAATCAAAACATAAACACTAAGGAATTCTTCTCCCAAAAAATCAATACCCTTCGGCATCATCATCGCCCCGCTTATCCCCAACGGCTGTTATGGTTTTGCCACTGATTAAAATTAATTCTGTGCGGCCAATTTGTCCACGCTTGCTTACTTTATAGCCCATGGTTTTAAGTTCTTTAATCACAGCATCGTTAAAATCGTTTTCCACAAAAATTTCATCGGGCAACCATTGGTGGTGAAACTTAGGTTTGTTCACCGCATCCTGTGCACCCATGCCAAAATCTACCACGTTCATTATGGTTTGTATAACGCTTGTAGGTATGGTGGTGCCACCGGGTGTGCCCACTACCATGTAGGGTATTTTATTTTTTAAAACGATGGTTGGCGTCATACTGCTGAGCATTCTTTTGCCAGGCGCTATAGCATTGGCTTCTGCACCCACTGCACCATACATGTTAGGCACACCGGGCTTTACACTAAAATCATCCATCTCATTATTAAGCAAAAAACCTGCACCGCTAACCACGGTGCGGCAACCATAACCGCCATTTAAAGTAGTGGTTATTGAAACGGCATTACCATCTTTATCAATGATACTAAAGTGGGTTGTTTCTTCACTCTCTTTTATGTTGCCTGCTTTGGTAACGTCGCTGCTGCCAGCTTTTGAGGCATCATAATCAGCCATTCTTTTTGTGGCATATGCTTTACTGGTTAAGGTGGCCACCGGCACTTTTACAAAATCCGCATCGCCTAAAAATTGGGCCCGGTCTGCGTACGCCCTTCTTTCTGCTTCGGTAACCAACTGCACACTTGCGGCTGTTCCAAACTTCATAGTGGCAATATCCCGGTCTTCTGTCATTTTTAAAACCTGCTGCATAATAATGCCACCGCTGCTCGGCAAGGGCATGGTAATAATATGACAGGTTTTATAATCAAACTCCATTGCCTTTCTTTCTTTGGCCTTATAATTTTTAAGATCGGCAAGGCTTATAATGCCTTTGCCTTTGGCCATTTCTGCAACAATCATAGCTGCGGTTGCGCCTTCATAAAAACCTGCTGCGCCTTTATCACGGATGCGTTTAAGGGTATTGGCCAGGTCTTTTTGTATCAGGGTGTCACCGGCTTTCCAGGGTTTGTCTTTTACAAAAACTACGGGGGCGGTGTTTAGTTTTATGAATTCATCTTTGGTATCATTAAAATCTATGGCCTGGTGTATGGTGATGGCGAAGCCTTTTTCTGCCAGGTCGATAGCAGGTTGCACCAGGGTTTTAAATGGAAGCCTGCAATACTTTATTATGGCAAAAATACCGGCAATGGTGCCGGGTACGCCACTGGCAAGATGGCCATCCTGTGATAGCTGCATTTGAGGGTTGCCGTTAGTATCCAGGTACATATCCCTGCTGGCTTTTGCCGGTGCTGTTTCCCTAAAGTCGATGGTGACATTGCTGCCACCTTTTAAATGAGCAACCATAAAACCACCGCCACCAATATTGCCGGCACCAGGGTAAACCACTGCCAGCGCAAGTTGTGTGGCAATGGCAGCATCAAAGGCATTGCCACCCTTCTTTAAAATTTGTACCCCCACCTGGCTTGCCAGCGGATGTGCCGATACTACAGCACCCATTGCTGCAACCACTTTTTTTTGTGAACGGTATTGGTAAGCATTGATTTGTGCTGTACATTGCAGCAACATCAAATTGCATACAATGGCCAGCTGTAGGGCAGTTTTTTTCATCTGTATTTATTTTTTCTAAAGTAGGTTATCTTTTTTAATTATTTAAGAAACCGTCAGTTACACCAACAACAAATATTTTGTTATGCTAAAAAAACCAGGCCTGTTTTTATTATTTTTTCTTTGTATTTTTTTTACCTCTTTTTCACAAACCCTTAAAAGCCCCGATGAATTTTTAGGATACCCCCTCGGCAGCAAATACACCCCACACTACAAAATTGTAAACTACTTTAAATATGCTGCCGCAACCATGCCGCAGGTAATGAAGCTGGACCAGTACGGCGAAACCAATGAAGCCCGGCCATTGCTGCTGGCATACATTGCCACGGCAGAAAACCTTGGCAAGCTGGAAGACATCCGTAAAAATAATTTGCGCCTTACCGGTATGTTAAACGATGCCCCCGGTAACCTTGCTGCACCAGCTATTGTGTGGCTGAGTTATAATGTGCATGGCAATGAAACCAGCAGCAGCGAAACCGCTATGAAGGTTTTGTATGAGCTGCTTAACCCTGCAAACACGGCTACCAAAGAGTGGCTTAAAAATACAGTGGTATTAATTGACCCCTGCATAAACCCTGATGGAAGGGACAGGTATGTAAACTGGTTTACACAGATGTCTGGCAAAAAACCCAACCCCGAAAAAGAAGCCCGTGAGCACATGGAACCCTGGCCCGGCGGAAGGTTTAACCATTACAACTTTGATTTAAACCGTGACTGGGCATGGCAAACGCAGATAGAAACACAGCAGCGGCTTAAAATGTATAACCAATGGATGCCGCAGGTGCATAGTGACTATCATGAGCAGGGCGTTAACAACCCTTATTATTTTGCACCCGCTGCACAACCTTACCACGAGGTGATAACCCCATGGCAAAGGGAATTTCAGGTAACCATTGGCCGCAACAATGCAAAGTATTTTGATGAAAATGGCTGGCTCTATTTTACCAAAGAAGAGTTCGATTTATTTTATCCTGCCTACGGCGATACTTATCCAATATACAATGGTGCCATTGGCATGACGTTCGAGCAGGGTGGTGGCCCACGGGGTGGCTCTGCCATCATCATTAACAGTGGCGATACGCTTACCCTTAAAGACAGGATTGCCCATCACTTTACCACCACCATGAGTACGCTGGAGATGGCTTCTAAAAACAATGAAAGGTTGCTGAAGGAGTTTAAAAACTTTTTTGCCAATGCCAAAGCCAATGGTGCCGGTGAGTACAAATCTTTTGTTATTACCGAGGCAAACACCAACAAAATAACCGGGCTTAAAAAACTGCTTGATGCCAATAATATTGAATACGGTACCGGTACTGCAGCAAACATAAAAGGCTATAATTACGTTACCGGAAAGGAAGAAATTTTTAATGCTAACAACAGCTTGGTGATAAGTACACTGCAGCCAAAAGGCGCACTGGTAAAGGTTTTATTTGAACCCTCAACCAAACTAACCGATTCTGCCACCTACGATATTACCGCATGGAGCCTGCCTTATGCCTATGGCCTGCAGGCCTATGCCGTTAAAGAAAAAATAGCGGCAACGGCCTATATGCCCAGGGCTGCCAAAGGTGCTGTACCATCAACCACTTATGGTTACCTGGTGGAGTATGGCTCTTTTGAAGATGCCAAGTTTTTATCGGCACTGCTTGTTGCAGGCATCAGGGTAAGGTTTGCAGAAAAAGGCTTTACGCTTGGGGGCAAAAAATTTCAGCATGGCACTTTAATTATTCTTAAAAAAGGCAATGAAGAAAAGATGGCCGCATTTGCTGCGGCTGCTGAAAAATATGATGCAGCGGTTACTGCCATCTCCACCGGGTTTATGGAAAGTGGCAGCGACTTTGGAAGCTCTAATACCCACTTCATCCACAAGCCAAAAGTAGCGCTGGTTACCGGTAAAACCGCGGATGCACCTGCGGCAGGCGAAGTATGGCATTTGTTTGATCAGCAATTGGATTACCCCATCACATTGATTAATGCCGAAGATTTTACGAATGTGAGTTTAAAGAATATTGATGTAATTATTTTGCCCAATGGCAACTATAAATTTTTGGGCGATAAAGAAGCTACTTCAGATTTAAAAACCTGGGTACGGCAGGGAGGTAAAATTATCGCTATGGAAAATGCCGTAACCCAAATGGCCAATAATGATTGGGGGCTTAAGATAAAAAAAGAAGAAACTGATAAAGACAAGAAAGATGATACAAAACCAAACTATGATGACCTGAAAATTTATGAAGAAAGTGAGCATGACGATATTAAAAGCAATGTGCCCGGTGCTATTTATAAATTAGATTTTGACAACACCCATCCGCTGGGCTTTGGTTACCCCAATTATTATTTTACTTTAAAGCAGGATGATAAAATGTATGGGTTTTTAAAAGATGGGTGGAATGTTGGTGTGATAAAAAAGGAAAATAAAATTGCTGGTTTTGTGGGCAGTAAAGTAAAAGATAAAATTAAAGACGGTACATTAATCGGCGTACAGGACTATGGTAAAGGCAGCATTGTCTATTTATCCGATGATCCTATTTTCCGGTCTTTCTGGGAAAATGGAAAACTGCTTTTATCCAACGCTGTTTTTTTGGTAGGGCAATGATGCTGCACGTTTTTATTGTAAAGCCGGCAGGCCGGAAGATGCTTCAAATACAATTATAAAGAACCATACAAAAAGAACAGTGGTGACTGAAAAAAAGGTTTACGCTAAAAATATGATCAAGGATTTTAAAACAAAGCATTTCCGGAAAGGCTTGCTATTATTGGCTTTGCTGAAGGTAACTGCAGAAAGCCACGTTGTTGCACAAACGCCTAAAACGTATACTTCATCAGAAATTGTACAACAAATAAAAAAGCTGAACGTGCTTGGTTCCGTGCTGTACATAGCGGCCCATCCTGATGATGAAAATACCCGTTTGCTGGCTTACCTGGCCAATGAAAAACTATACCGTACCGGTTACCTTAGTTTAACAAGGGGCGATGGCGGACAAAATTTAATTGGCGATGAACAGGGAACAGACCTTGGCCTTATCCGCACACAAGAGTTGCTGGCGGCACGCCGCATTGATGGTGCCGAACAATTTTTTAGCAGGGCATATGATTTTGGTTTTTGCAAAACACCGGAGGAAGCATTGCGGACATGGGACCATAATAAAATTTTAAGCGATGTGGTTTGGGTCATCAGAAACTTCAGGCCGGATGTTATTATTACACGTTTTCCGGAAGATGAACGTGCAGGCCACGGCCACCATTCTGCTTCGGCTATACTTGCCCGTGAGGCTTTTGCTGCTGCCGCAGACCCTAATATTTTTCCCGAACAATTAAAGAATGGCATTACTGTATGGCAGGCAAAAAGGCTGCTGTGGAATACCTTTAATTTTGGCAGTACCAATACCACAAGCGATGATCAGTTTAAATTAGAAGTGGGCATGTACAATCCGCTGCTGGGTAAAAGCTATGGCGAAATTGCAGCACTTGGCCGCAGCCAGCACAAGAGCCAGGGCTTTGGTGTGCCTGCGCAAAGGGGCAACAGTACAGAGTATTTTACCACCGTAAAAGGCACCACCCCGGTTAACGATTTAATGGAAGGCATCGATGTAACATGGGGCCGCATAAAGGGCAATGCCAAAAACCAGGAGCAGGCACTTGTGGATTCTATCTTAAAAAATTACACACTGGAGCACCCGGAAAACAGTGTTGCACAATTGGTACGCTTGTATAAAATGGTACACCTGCAAACGGATATATACTGGAAAACGCAAAAAGAAACCGGTATAAAAAAACTGATTGAAAACTGCAGTGGCCTTTTTTTAGAAGCCGTTGCAGCCACGCAATATGCAGTACAGGGCGATAGTTTACAGGTTACCGCAACAATCAATAACAGGATGGGCATTGCCATACAAGGGGCAAGTATAAATATGTACGACTTGTTTCATGGCTTTGGCCCTTTGGTAAAAAACACCAACAGCACTTTTCGTTTGGGCGTTTATATCCGGCCAGATCAAAAGGTATCGCAGCCTTACTGGCTGCAAAGTAAAATGGAAAAAGGAAGCTTTAATGTTACCGATCAGCAGGACATCGGCAAAGCCGAAAATGAACCATTAAGCATCTTGTTCAACATCACCATCAGCGGTGTTGACTTTACCATTAAAAAGCCCATAAGTTATAAATATACCGATCCCGTAAAAGGTGAGCTTTACCAGCCGGTGCAAATTGTTTATCCTTTATTTGTAACCACATCCCCTAATATGCTCATCTTTAAAAATGATGATAAAAGCGTAAACAAGGCTGTACATTTTGCGGTGCATTCCAATACCGTCGTCAACAGCCAGGTTCAATTTAATGTTACGCAAGGCGATAAAAATATAGTGGTGTATGATTCTGCCATAAACATGGCCAGGGGCGACAACAGGAATACAGACGTAAACATCAACAGTGATGCCATTGCTAAAGATGCCAGGGAATTGTACGGTGCAAAATTAATATCAAAGGCTTTCAGCCAGCCCCAGATGTACTCTATGCGAAAAATAAGTTACGATCATATACCTGATGTGAACTATAATTTTATCGACCAGGTACCGGTACTTAAAATCGATTTAAAAATTTCGGGTAGCCTTGTCGGTTATATCCCCGGTGCAGGCGATAAAGTGCCGCAGGCGCTGGAGCAAATGGGGTATAAGGTTATCCTGCTAAAACAGGCGGACCTTACCATTGGCAACCTGCGCCAATTTGATGCAGTGGTTACCGGCGTCAGGGCTTACAATATTAATGAATGGCTAAGCAGCAGTTATGATGCACTGATGCAGTATGTAAAAGAGGGTGGGGTGCTGTTGGTGCAATATAATACCAGCAGCAACATCGGTCCTGTAAAAGCAAAAATATCGCCTTACCCCTTCAGCATCAGCCGTAACAGGATAACCGATGAAGAAGCAAGGGTTAACTTTTTGTTGCCAGATCATCCTGCTTTAAATTATCCCAATAAAATAACCACCAAAGATTTTGAAGGATGGGTGCAGGAACGCAGCATCTACAATGCCGAGGTTATTGATGCAGGTTATCAGCGTATTTTAAGTATGAGGGACCCTAACGAAAATGACCAGGATGGAAGCCTTATTATTGCCAATTATGGCAAGGGAAGGTTTGTGTATACCGGGCTTGTATTTTTCAGGGAGTTGCCTGCAGGTGTGCCGGGTGCTTACCGTTTGTTTGCCAACCTGCTTGCAAAAACAAACTGATTTATGCAAAAAAGCAACGCTTTAGCAGGTGCATTTTTTAATAACGATTGGTGTTGTACAGGGCGAACTTTTTTTAAATAGTAGCATTATGGTACCACAAAAATCTTACTGGAATAAATGGTACGCTGCGGTTATTATTTTTTTGCTGGCGCAGATAGCAGGGTACTTTTTTATTACGTTGTATTATAAGTAACTGCCTTTTTGATGAGGCTTTACAAATGTCCATAAGCTTTTACGATAGCAATTAAACTTTAACGGATGCTGCATGCTGCAATGCCCTTTATTGTGGCGATAACCACTTTTACTGCCAACCATCCATGAGCACACCCGACTGGATTATATTAACTGTTACCTTATCCGTTATCATTCTGTATGGTATTTATAAAAGCCGCACCACCAAAAATTTAGACGGTTATTTTTTAAGCAACCGCAGCATGCCATGGTATTTGGTGCTGCTTAGCATTATGGGCACGCAGGCAAGTGCCATCACTTTTATAAGTGCGCCCGGCCAGGCTTACACAGATGGGATGCGGTTTGTACAATATTATTTTGGGCTGCCCCTGGCCATGATCGTTATCTGTATATTTTTCGTTCCGGTTTTTAGAAGGCTTAAAGTGTACACCGCCTACGAGTTTTTAGAAAGCCGTTTTGATGTAAAAACCCGTACGCTTACCTCGGGTTTATTTTTATTATCAAGGGGCTTATCAACCGGTATCAGTATTTATGCCCCTTCCATTATTTTAAGTTCATTGCTGGGCTGGAACATTTATTACACCAACCTGGTAATGGGTGGCCTGCTCATTATTTATACCATGAGCGGTGGTGCAAGGGCGGTAGCCTATACCCAGCAATTACAACTGATCATCATTATCGGCGGCATGTTTGTGGCCGGCTATGTGGTGGTAAAATTGCTGCCTGCCGGTATTGGTTTTAAAGATGCATTGCATATTGCAGGCAGCCAGGGCAAAATGAACATCATCACCACCGGTGTAACCAATAACCACTTTGACTGGAAGGACAAGTACAATATATGGAGCGGACTTATCGGCGGCTTTTTTTTAGCGCTTAGTTATTTTGGTACCGATCAAAGCCAGGTGGGGCGCTACCTTACGGCAAAATCTGATAAGGAAAGCAAAGTAGGGCTGCTGATGAACGGGCTGATAAAAGTGCCGATGCAATTTTTAATCCTGCTGATTGGCGTATTGGTTTTTTCTTTTTACCAGTTTCATAAAGCCCCGGTTTATTTTGATGAAACAAAAATTACCGCAGCTAAGAATACGGTGTATAAAGGTTCGCTTGTACTACTGGAGCAGCAGTATACCAATGCTATCGCCGCAAAAAAAATCCCTGAAATAAATGCCATACGCCAGCAATATAAAAACGTGTTGAGGAAGGCGCTGCCTGGTGATGATGCCAATGATACCAATTATATCTTTCTTCGTTTTGTTACCGATACTTTGCCCAAGGGTTTAGTAGGCCTGCTGATTGCCGTTATTTTTTTGGCTGCCTGGGGCAGCATAGCCGCAGCGCTCAATGCACTGGCATCGGCCACGGTGGTAGACTTCCATAAAAAATTTATCAATACCACCTGCACCGAAGCCGTGGATTACAGCATATCCCGGTGGTACACTTTTGGGTGGGGTGTGTTTAGCATTGTGGTAGCCATGTTTGCCCACAACCTCGGCAACAGTTTAATAGAGGCCGTAAACATTTTAGGGTCGCTTTTTTATGGTGTTATCCTCGGTATTTTCCTGGTAGCTTTCTGGATTAAAAAGATAAACGGCCATGCCGTTTTTACCGCCGCCATCATCTCCGAACTGCTCATCTTTACCATCTATAAAATGGATGTAATCTCCTTTCTGTGGCTAAACGTAATTGGCGCCCTGCTGGTGGTTTGTATAGGTTTTGTGTTGCAGCTAACATTATTTCAAACAAAAAGAAACCTATTTAAAAAATAGAAGCTGCCCCTGTGGGGGCAGCTTCGTGGGGTAATTATTTGGAGGATGTTTTACTTAAAAATATCCTTCATTCTGAACAAGGTTTGGGTTTACAATAATCTCCCTTTTTGGAATAGGATAAACCAGTTTTGGAGAGTTGTAAGGCAATAACCCAATGGGTGTTTTGTTGCGCTTTGCATCATACAAACTAAACCCTTCAAAAGCAAGTTCCAGTTTACGCTCTTTTAAAATGCTTGCCAGTGTTAGCTGTGTCATAGTAAAATCGGGTAACAAAACCCTTTCCCTTATTTTATTGATATCTGCCAGCGGCGTAGCACCAACACTTGTTGCTAACCTAAAATTTGCTTCAGCCCTTATCAGGTACATTTCCGCTAACCTAATAATGTGTACGTTGCCATATACGTTATCAAACTTTCCAGTAAATACAGAACCACCAGAGGAGTAGAAAAGGTTTAAACGGTCATCACCTGTTTGGTATAACGAAAGGTGGGCTGAGTTAATGGTAATATCCCCACGGCCGGTAGCAGAGAAAAATTCCTGAAAGCCGTTAAAACCTGAACTGGTAGTTACCTGCATCGCAAAAACATCTTCGGTGGTATTAGCCACCGGCGCAGGTGGGTCTACGTATGGGAAGGCATCTGCATAATTATCGGTTAAGGCATACTTATTACTGGCTATTACTTTATTTGCTTCGAGTGCTGCATTTTTAAAATCAGATTTTTGCAGATAAACCCTTGCCAGCATTGCGGATGCACCATATTTAGTGGCATAAAATCCATTTGTTGTGGGCAGCTTGGTTTCGGCATCTGTCAAATCTTTTATTACCTGTGCATATACTTCCTCTACCGTATTGCGCTTTACCTGGCTTTCAGGCGTAACGCTCAATGTTGGGGTTAACACAATAGGAACACCGAGATTAGTTGCAGGTGTTCCATCATTATAATCTTTGCCAAACAATCTTACCAGGTCAAAGTAAGCAGCACCTCTTATAAATTTGGCTTCGCCCTCAATCCTGTCTTTTGATGTTGGGGTTACCACCGCTAAAGATGCCAAAACATTATTAACGTCATTTATTGCTGTATATCCTGTAAGCCAGGTATTTTGTACAAAACCATTATCAACCGGTATAGCTTTGTTATTAATTTGGGTAAAACCCTGGTAGGTGCCAGACCATGTTACCTCGCCTGTATTTGCCAACAGTTCAGGGCCTACAAAAGCCCTTCCGCCATAAAAGTCGGCAACACCTAAGGCCGAGTAAGAGCCTACCAATGCAACCTGAACGTCAGAGCTTGTTCCCAAAGCTGCTGCGGCATCTATAGATTGGGTGGGCACTGTGTCCAACTTTTTGTTGCACGAAGAAATGATTATTAAGAAAAGGGCTAAAATATTTATGTGTTTGTATTTCATAATTGCATTTTTTGATTAATAAATTACAGGCCGATGTTGATGCCAACTACAAATGATTTTATTTGTGGGGCAGAATAAAAATCTACGCCCTGGTTTATATTATTGGCCTGATAATCCGCATTTACTTCTGGGTCCCACCCTTTATATTTTGTTATGGTAAAAAGATTTTGTGCCCTGACGTAAGCCCTCACCCTGTCAATTTTTAATTTAGAGGTAATTGATTTAGGCAGGTTAAAGCCAAGCGTTACAGCTTTAACCCTTAGGTAAGATCCGGTGGAGATGTACCTGCTCGATGGATTGGTACCATTGGAATAAAATAACCGGGCTTCGGGTACATTGGTAATGTCACCTGGTTTTTGCCATGCTGCCAACTGGTCTGTTGTTTGGTTATCAAAACCATTACTGCCACTTGCACTCATATACTGGCCGCCGCCATTATACAGTTGATTGCCGTAAACGCCCTGTAATAAAACATCAAGGTCGATAGTTTTAAAAGTAACGTTATTACCAAAGCCGTAGATAAACTTAGGGTTCGGGTTTCCAATTCTTACATCTTGTGCAACGTTGTAATCATTGGTTGTCGACCTGTCGATCACACCATTTGTACCCTTTACATTTTTATAGTACAATGCATCTCCATTTGCAGCATCAACACCTGCATATTCCCTTGCATAGAATACGCCTAACGGTTCGCCCTCTTTCGCTTTATTTACATCTGTTCCTATTTCCTGGCCTTGCAGATAAACAATTTTATTTTTGTTGGCGCCAAAATTTAGAGTGGTTGTCCATCTTAAATTTTTAGTTGCAATATTGGTCGTATTTACCGTAAACTCAATTCCCTTGTTGTTGAGCTTTCCAATATTTTGAAGTTGAGAAGCAAAGCCTGTTGTGCCCGGCACCTGAACACTTAATAATAAGTCATTAGTATTTCGTTGATAGTAATCTACCTCGAAGGAAACCCTGTTATTAAACACTGCACCTTCAATACCAAAGTCAGACCCCAGCGTTGTTTCCCATTTTAAATTCGGGTTACCCAATTGAGACGGAATTTGTCCGGCTTGTCCGCCATAGGCACCACCCGTACCGGTATATAATGGGCGAGACTCAAAGTCACCGATGCTTTCATTACCGGTAACACCATAACTGGCCTTTAATTTTAAGAAGCTAAGAAATTTACTGTTTTCCAAAAAATGTTCTTTGCTGATGATCCAGCCTGCAGATGCCGCTGGAAAAAAACCATATTTATGGTTGGCACCAAACCTTGATGAGCCGTCAATCCTGCCACTTACGGCAATAATATATTTGTCGTCTAATTTATAGTTGGCCCTTGCAAAATAAGAAACTAATGTGCTGGTGCTTGCAGAAGAGGTGGCATCAGTTTTAGAAGCTGCACTTGCTAATTTTTTATAAGCATCACTTGGAAATTGTTCAGCACTTGCACTTCCTGATTCGTATTTTCTATCCTGGTAGCTCATACCTAAAATAGCTTCCACATCATGCCTGTTATTGAAAGTTTGTTTAAAATTGAAATAGTTATTGGTGTTTAAATTAAGTACAGATTTGCTGCCGTAAAAGCCGCTTCCGTTCGGCACCCCGGTATTACGTGCCGTAATCTTTCCATAATAATTTTCTTCTGTTTGGTTCAATTGGTCAATGCCTAACTCAGTCCGGAAGCCAAGGTGTTTAGTGATGCTTGCATTGGCATAAACGTTACCAATATTCCTGTTTACGGTGGTAAGATAAAATGCATTATCTACACTAAGCAGTGGATTGTAATAAACGGGAAAATTGGTATTGGGCCGCCCGGTAGCTGGGTCCAATGCACCACTTGCCAATCCGGTTCGTGGGTCAATAAGTGGCGTAATGGGGGACAATGCAATGATTTGTAAGGGTGTTGAAAACGCATTATCATTTGAAATACGGTTGTTCAGCGATCTTGAAAAATTCATATTCATTCCAATATTCAACCACTCCTTTACCTGATGGTCTACATTAATGCGTCCCGAATATCTTTTGTAAGCATTACCAATAATAATCCCTTTCTGGTCCAGGTATTGGCCTGATATAAAAAACCTTGTTTTATCGCTGCCGCCGGAAATATTTAAATCGTACTGGCTGATGGGCGCTTTTTGAAAAACCTGGTCCTGCCAGTTGGTGTTAATATTGCCAGTTTTCCAATCATCGGTTCCTGCCGAAAATTTCTTAAACCTGCTGTTTACAGAATCAACCTCGGCCTTTAGATTCTCAGCCAGGCTGCCGCCATAATAAATAGAATCCTGAGTGGCAGCACCTATGGCAGCCCTGGTAAAGTAATCAACATATTGTTTTGCATTTAAAAACTCCCTTTTGCCCGTAGGTTTTTGGGTGCCGGTAAAGTAGCCAAACTCTATTTTGGACTGACCTGCTTTTCCTTTTTTAGTGGTAATCAATACCACTCCATTGGAACCCCGTGAACCGTAGATTGCTGCTGCAGATGCATCTTTTAAAATTTCTACAGATTCAATATCGTTCATGTTAAGGTCAGCCAAAGCATTGGTTGGCGCAGATGTACTCGAAAGGTCATCCGTTGTCAGCGGTATACCATCTACCACATAAAGGGGCTCATTGCCTGCGCTCACGGATGAAGCGCCCCTGATCCTGATGTTTATGCCTTGCCCTAATTTGCCATTTTGCTGGCTTACCAAAACCCCTGCTGCCCTTCCCTGTAAGGCACTTTCAAAACTTGTGGTTGGGGTATTGCCGATTTCCTTTGCACTAACCCTGGCAACAGATCCTGTAATGTCTTTTTTAATTTTGGTTCCGTAGCCCACCACCACCACTTCGGTCAGGCTTCTGTCAGCCTCTTTCAAAGTGGCCGTTACCTGGCCGCTGCCAATAGCTACATCCTGCTGGGAAAAACCAACATAGCTTATTTCTAAAAACTTTGCCTTTGTGTTAACCTGCAGTGTAAAAAACCCATCGGCATTTGTAGTAGTTGAATTATTGTAACCTTTGGCTTTAATGGTGGCCCCTGCTATGGGCACGTCTTTCGGATCCGTAACCCTTCCGGTTACTTCTTTCGTTTGGGCGTTTAGTTGGGTAACGCCGAGGTACAGTACTGCAATAAGAACAGCCATTTTTCTCATACTTATAGATTTGGTTTAAAAAAAGCTAACAAAAATTTAACCAAGAATGTTTGATAAAATTTTTGATGTGTGCTTTTTTGATGAATGGTTCTATAAAATGGTATGTAGAACAGACGGATTAAAACATCATGATTTTTTAAGTTTTATAGTTTGCCAATGGGAAAGGGCAAGCCCTATGTGTAGATAAAATACCCATGCTGTTTTTAATTTTTTTTATTGAAACTGAAAATGAGGTATGTAGAAAAGTTTATAAAATTGCCAAAGACGTTATCTTTTAGAAAGATGTACCCGATGGCAGGTGTACGACGAAAAAGCTGTCCCCTTGGTGGCAGACAGCTTTCAATAAAATTATTCAATAGAGATGAAATCTTTTTTGAAAGATGTCATCTTGATTGGACATCTTTATCATTTGGCTATTTCAACTCCTTTTGCAATTTTTCATTCATGCGGACGTAGTCTTCATTTTTTGCTTCTTTGGCCAGAGACAAAGATGTTTTGGAACTCTGCATGGCACCGGCCATATCGCCCAAATCTTTTTGGATTTTTGCCTTATATAAAAACATATAAAAGGCTTTTGGGTTTTCATCAGTAGCCTTGGTAATATTCTCAAGCGCCTTACCCAAATTTTTTTCGTACTCAAAATAAAACTGTGCTGCAACCCAATAAGGTTTTTTATCAGTGAGCATGGCCTGTTCTATTTGGGCTTTTAATTTGTCGTTTACGCTTGTGGTAATCGGTATGCTTATTAACTTCTTCTCCCACATTAAATCGAGGGTGCAGCTTTGTGGCTTCACATCTGCAAACTGCATGGTAAACGTTTCAACTTTATTGCCCAATTTCCCCGGCACTACCTGAAAACGGATTACATCTTCCGACTCTTTATAACCATCAACACCGGGGTTTTTAATTCCTTTATTGATAATAATTTCCCATGGCCCTTCATTGGGGATAGTGTATAAAACATAGGTGCCTGTATCTAATTTTTTACCTCCCATTTCAACCGGAACTGTAAAGCTTAACCGGGTGGCCGCATTGGCACCTGTGCGCCATAATTTTCCATTAGGCACAAGGTCGCCAAACACCCGCCTGCCTTTTGCGCCGGGCCTGCTGTAGGTCAGTTCAATTGAACCAAGCCCAAAATCCTGTTTAATGGTTTGTGTGGTTGAAGGCGATGGAAGCCTTACCTGCTGTGCATTTACGCTTAGCATACCAAGGCAGGCAATAAAGGTTGCGACCGTTAATTTTTTTTTCATAATAGCAAAGTTGGTTTGTATACTGCCAACAACCAAAAGGTATATTGGCAAATGGATGAAAGAAGAAACTCAAAATTTTACCTTTACCCTGCCCTTATTTTTTTTGCCTTTTTTCACCTTCCACTGAGGGCCATTTTTTATTAGCTTTATTGCTGCTTCATCACAACTGGCGCAAAGCGAACGGGCAATATTTACATTGGTTAATTCACCATTGGCCTGCACATCAAAAGACACTTCCACTTCACCGTGTATATTTTTTTGCAGCACTTCTTTTTCGGGCAGCAGGTTGTTGCTGAGGTAAGTATTGTAATTGCCCCAGCCATCTTCCGGTTCAACATTCATCACCGTATCTGGCATTGCCCGGTTAAGGTTAATGTTGCTTTTTTTAACCTTATTGTCAAACTTAACAATGTCCTTATCTGCAAGCTTTATTTCATTTAGTACAATGGTGTTTCGGGCAACATTGCTTTTAAGTAAAATATTTTGTGTCTCATATCCAGCGGCCCGTATCTCCACAGGAATGGTACTGTCAGCACCAACAAGCCTGAATTTTCCTTTAACATCGGCATATGTTCCAACGCCCTCGTTTTTAATAAACACATTGGCAAATGGCAAGGGTGTATTATCGGGGGCAATAACCTCTGCATAAAATTTTTTATTCAATACGGTTGCCTCTTTGTTGTACCCTTCAACTTTATTTTGTGGTGCAATGGAGGTGGCGCCTGCAGTGGTTACCTGCCGGTTTTCCTGTTCGCTTTGCAGCGGTGCAGGTGCCTGGGGTTCGCTTGCAGACAAAGGCTTTGCGGCACTTTTTTTAGCTTTAAAATCATCTGCTAATTCATCATTCATGGTAACCGCTGCTAAGTCTTTGCCGTGGTTGTTTGTGCCCTGATGGGTTGTGTTTTTTAATGCAATGGTATTATCATTAGCTGCATTTTCGGTATCAACTTTTGGGGCTTCGGGTAAAGCGGCAACTGGGTTAGGGGTATTTTTTTTTAAGCTGTCTTTATTGGTAATGGTTACATCTGCCATTTGTGTAGATGTACTTTTTTTACTGATAAGATAAAAAACAGCCGAACCTGCAACAATAATAAAAATGGCTGCTGCAGCCTTCCACCAGTTAAAAGCTTTGTTTACAATAATGGCCGGGGCGGTTTCATTTTTCTTGTTAAAATTATTTTTTAAACTGTCCAGTTCTTTTTGCCATCCTGTATCCGGCATGCCTTCGTAGCCCTCCATGGCTTCTGCTAAAAACGCATCATCCAATGCTGCTTTTTCTATGGCATGCATTTGTTCAGGCGAAAGCTTTCCGCCAAAATACAGCTCAATATCTTTTGCCGTGTACACCATATGGGTATTGCCTTCTTTCATTTATTTGTTGCCTGTTTGGCTTCCATACACAATTTTAAATTTCTTTTTCCATTCTGGATAAAACTTCTCACTTTGCTCCATTCGTATCCTGTTATTGCAGCAATTTCATGGTAGCATTTTTTTTGTAAATAAAAAAGATCAATAGTTTGCTTTTGCGCTGCCGGCAAAGTTTTTAAACAACCTTCCATCAGCAAAAAACTTTCTTCGTTATCTATCACACTCTCCGCAGGATGCATTGGCACTTCGGATTGCATAAAACCTGCATCAAATTCGCTTGTTTTTAAATGCTTGGGGCTCCTTAGTTGCATCAGACAATAATTGCGTGCCAGCACGTGCAGCCATCCTTTAAAATTATCAACCTCATGTACTTTTAATTTTTTGCCCAGCTCTTCAAAAATATCCATTGTGGCATCTTTGCCCCTTTCTGTATCTTTAAAATATTTAAGGCAAACACCAAATACCAAATCCATATACCGCTGGTAAAGCATGCCAAGATGGTGCAGGTCGCCGGTATCCTTGTAAGCAGTTATCAGCTCCTTATCTGTTTGCTGCCCGGTTGATATGTTGGTTATAAAATTCAAAAGCTAATATAAATGTAAGGCATTGTGTTACTCAAAAAATACCCTTACGGTTTGATAAAATAAGCGGTTGTTGAGATATTGCTTTTGCGCCTGCTGCTGTTTTTCAGAAAAGCCCTCCAGCCCAAAAAGCCCGGCTGCATTACCTTTGTTGATGGCAATTTCCAGGTACCCGGCGGAGTTAAACATGGCCAGTTTTTCGCCTTCGGGAACGTCAGCATAAGTGTCGCTTATTTTTTCAATCACTTCATCCCTTTTAAAAACAATTTTAAAGCCCCTGCCACGGCGGTGTCCTTCAAACTCTTCGTGGGTAATGTTTACAATTACGTTTTCAAAATTGTCGATAAAGATGATCTGTCCTTCTAAATAGTTATTGCCTGGCAGCGGCCTTATTGGGTTTTTAACCTGGATGGAAACTGAAGCATCGCCGGTTGATGTAATGGGTTTGCCGAGTTGTATTTCATTAAAGGCCCTTGCAAAAACTGTTGTGCAGTAGAGTGTATTTTTTTGTTGGGTTTTATCAAGTTGCAGGGCCACTACTTTTTGGGGAACTTCTTCCAGTATCATGGTAAGTAAACCATTATCGGCGCAGCCAATAAAATGGCCGTTATGTTCTGCCAGCAGTAAATGCCCCGGCTTTTCATCAAACAGGTTTACCATAATTAAATGGAAAGTACCGGGTGTAAAATTTTTGATGGCGTTCCGGCAAACGTAGGCTGCCTGCGGATAATTGAAAGGTGAAAGCTGGTGTGTGATATCCACTAAAGTAAAGTTGGCGGCGTGTTGCAGCAACTGCCCTTTTACCGCCCCAACAAGAAAATCATGCTGGCCAATATCTGATGTAAGGGTAAGTATTGGCATGTATGATGGTTGGCCTTTTTAGTGGTTTTGTAAGCTTATAAAATGATATTTGGCCAGTGTTTATAAATCATAACTGGTTTTGATGATGCAGTTACCGGGCATGTTTTTATTTAACAAGCTTACCATCTTTAAAGTAAAAATTTTTCACCAGCTTGTCTGTCCAGGATGGAAAAATTTTATTCATAAACACCGTTTGCTTACCACGAAAGGTAAGTACGATGGTGCGCTTTCTTTTGGTAATTGCTTTTAAAATATGGCGGGCACATATGGCCGAACTCATAAGGCTGCTTTCATTAACCGGGCTTTCCATTTGTGATTGCCCTTTGTTATTTAACGCAGCATTGCGGATATTGCTTTTGGTAAAACCCGGGCATACCCACATTACATTTACACCTTTATCCATTACCTCTGTACGTAAACTTTCGAGCCATCCGTTGATGGCAAATTTGGAAGCAGAGTAACCGCTCCTGCCCGGCAGGCCACGGTATCCGGCAATGGACGACACACCGACGATAGTACCTTTTCTTTCAGTAATGGCAGGTAACGCCAGCTTGGTGCAATAAACGGTACCAAAAAAATTAATGTCCATCACCCTTTTTATCACATCAATTTCAAGATCGCTTAACAAGGCCCTCATAGAAATACCGGCGTTATTGATCAGTATGTCTATGCCACCAAATGTTTCGATGGTAGAATTAATAAAATTTTCGCATTCGCTGTACTGGCTTACATCTGCCACCATAGCATGCAGCATGTGGCTGGAGTATTGTACCTGCAGGTTATACAATTTATCCTGGTTACGGCCACAGGTAGCAATTTTTGCCCCAAGGGGGATAAGGGCATCAATAAGTGCTTTGCCAATGCCTTCGCTGCCACCAGTTATGGCAACAACCTTATCCCTGAAAAAATCATTCATACAAAAGTTTATAGGCAAAAATAAGTGAGTTAAACTGGTGTAGAAAACAAACTTTTAATATCTCCGGTAAATGACTAACTGTTGTAAAAAAGAAAATCTGGATGCTTATCCAGCAGAGTTGCCAATCAATGCTTCAATGTATTTTATTGGTTACATTTTTCAATGCCAGCTACCTTTTTTTTGGCTTTCAGTAATCCTTGCCGGGACAAGGGAATTTTACCTGGAATGAACGCTAAGATTTGTGTTGGCATGAAGCCTGGCATTCAAAAACTTATGGTAAAACACCTTGCTATTTAATTATCAATATTTTTCTATCCAGGCAAAATGCTGATTATAAATCGCTTTTTTATTTTGTTGAATGTATAAAAGAAAAGCTTTGGCAACCACCGACATTTTTTTCTTTTTCAACCAGATTAACCTCCAGCTTTCAATCAATGGTAAACCTTGCACCGGGATAATCTCAATATCCTTTTGTGTCAATTCATTTTTTATACTAAGTATAGATTGTATTGAGAAGCCCAGCCCAGCCATTACTGCTTGTTTTACAGCTTCGCTGGATGTTAGTTCAAACCTCACTTTTGGAATAATGTTGGCCTTTTGAAAATATTGCTGCATAATAACCCTTGTACCGGAACCTTCTTCCCTGTAGATAAGTGGAAGCTTATCAAACACTGATTTGTTCATACGCTTTGTTATCTTAAAATCACTGTCGGCCGCCTTAGTCAAAAACAATTTATTAGGGAGTAATACTTCCTGTTCTATATCCAGTTTTTCGGGTAGTACAGATACCAGGGAAAAATCCACTTCATTGTTTTGCAAGCTTTCATTTACATTGGTTTTATTGGTTACGTCCATCATTAAATCGATGGTGTTGTTAATTTTTAAAAACCCTTTAAGGTAAAACGGCATTACGTACTTTCCTGTGGATGCTACGGAAATTTTCAATTTGCCTGATACCATTCCCTTAAAGCTATAGGTGCGGTAATTTATATTGGCTACTTCCTGCAGTATTTTATCTGCTATCTGGTAAAGTTCCATACCAAATTCTGTAATAAATATTTTTCTGCTGATCACTTCAGTAAGTGGGATATCAAATTGATCCTGCAAATTTTTTAACTGTATTGATACTGCGGGTTGGGTCATATTTAACTCCTCTGCAGCTTTTGTTACACTTTGCTTTTCCACAACGGCCATAAAAACTTTCAATTGATGAAACGTAAAATCCATAAAAATTGTTTATGTTATTTATAGTAAAGATAAATGAATAGTTATGCATTTAGAAGCGGACTTTTGCATAAAAAATTAAAATTTTTTACTTACAAGCGTAGATAGTAACTATTTTAATTAAGCTGCCTACGCTTTTTATTAACTATGTTATTGACAATTGATGAGATCAACTAATACCATATCAATCAGTAGTTCACTAAAAAAGTTTTACCAAATATTGCGATTGGATAAGAAGGATATTTCTGCCATTTACGCCTTTGCCATCCTTGCAGGTGTAGTGCAGTTATCGCTGCCTTTGGGCATCCAAACCATTATCAGTTTTGTTATGGCAGGTTCTATCTCCACTTCAATTATTATATTAATTTTTTTGGTGGTTTTTGGAACTTTTCTCAACGGGCTTTTGCAGGTGCGGCAGTTGGAAATTATTGAAAAATTGAAGCAGAAGATTTTCCTGCGTTATGGGTTGGAGTTTAGTGACAGGCTGCCAAAATTGGACAATGAAAAATTAGATAATTATTATCTGCCTGAACTGGTCAATCGCTTTTTTGATACGGTTTCGTTACAAAAAGGACTTGAAAAACTATTGCTTGATTTACCTGCGGCTATTATACAAATTTTACTGGGCTTGATGCTGCTTTCCTTTTACCATCCTGTTTTTATTGGTTTCGGTATTATGCTGTTGTTTATCCTGATCATCATTTTATATTTTACCTCTCCAAAAGGGTTGGCTTTGGCAACGGAATCAAGCGATTATAAATACCAGGTAGCAGCATGGTTGCAGGAAACTGCCCGTGTGGTAAATTCTTTTAAATATTTCGGGAGCGAACTGCATGTTACCAAAACTGATCAGTTAATTGGCGGGCATTTAGATGCCCGTACCAGCTATTTCAAAATTTTGCTGGTGCAGTTTTGGAGCCTTATCAGTTTTAAAATAATTATAACTGCAGCAATGCTGATAGTAGGTGCCGTTTTGTTGGTTGACCAACAAATAAATATCGGGCAATTTATTGCCGCAGATATTGTAATCATTGCAATAATTGGTTCTGTTGAAAAATTGATAGTGAGCCTTGACAAGGTATATGATGCCTTGGTTTCAATTGAAAAACTAGGGAAAATTACCGAAGCTCCAATAGAAAGCGGCGGTACTCTTTTGCTGGAAAATGTACAACAGGGCGTATCTGTCCAATTTATCAATACCAGTTTTGCTTATCCCGATGGAAAAAAAATATTAAACAACATTAACTTAAATATTAAGGCAGGGCAACTAGCCCATATCACTGGTGTATCCGGTGCCGGAAAATCAACAGTGCTCAGGTTGCTTACAGCTGCATATAAAAATTATGAGGGGTCAATTTTAATTAATGGCCACTCTATTGATAGTTATAATGCAGATAGCCTTCGGGATAAAACAGGCGTACTGCTTAGTAACCAGGATATTTTCCAAGGTACTTTATGGGAGAATATTACAATGGGCAACCCTGCCATCACGCTAAATGAAGTAGCAGAGAGTGTTGAAAAATTTGGACTGTCAGGCTTTGTACAATCTGATAAAAAAGGTATCGATATGTTGCTGGATCCCTTAGGTAAACGTTTATCCAAACAAACAAAACAAAAAATATTACTGATAAGGGCTTTACTCGGCAACCACCGGCTGCTATTGCTGGAAGCGCCTTTTGAATATCTTAATGAAATTACCACCAATGCAGTAATGGCCTATTTGAAAACGCTGCAACATACAACTGTACTTATTGCATCTGATGATCATTTTTTATCAAAGCAATGTGACGTTGTGATAGCCCTTTAAAAATAACTGAAGCTTTTGTAAATAAACGAAAATGAAAAATTTTATCACTGCTGATATTGAATATCAATCTACACAAAACACTTTAGGCAGTTTCAAAAAAGTGTATAAAATTGAAAAAAAAAGTAGTATTAAAAAGTGGCTTTGGGGTATCTTAATTTTACTTGTACTGGCTATGTTCCTGCCATGGACGCAGAACATCCGGGCAAAGGGTACCATCACTACATTAAGGCAGGAGCAACGCCCACAGGAAATAAACACCATTATTGCAGGCAGGGTTACAAAATGGTATATAAAAGAAGGCGACTTTGTAAAACAAGGCGACACCATTTTGCAATTGGGTGAAGTAAAGGTGGAATATTTTGACCCACAATTATTAAGCAGGACACAGCAGCAAATTGATGCAAAGCAACAAAGCATTGAAGGGTATAAAAACAAAGCCGGTACTGCTGAAACACAGGCCAATGCTTTGTTACAGGGTCAGGGGTTAAAGCTGCAATCGCTGGATAATAAGTTACAACAGCAGCGATTAAAGGTGGTAAGCGACAGTACTGATTTGATTGCGGTAACCAATGAACTAAGTGTTTATAAACGCCAAATTGATGCTGCAAAAACTATGTTTGACAGCGGTGCAATTTCGCTGGTTGATTTCGAGAAGAGAAGGGTGAATTATCAAAACGCAAGCGCAAAAAAAGTAAGTGCAGAAAATAAACTGGCGCAAACCAGGCAGGAATTAATTATCCTGCGGATAGAAAAAAACAGCACCGTACAGGAATACACTGACAAAATATCTAAAGCTGAAGGGGATAAGTTTTCTTCCGTTTCGAGTGCAGCCTCAACAGCAGCAGATGTTGCAAAACTGCAAAACACTTACGCCAGTTACGATGCAAGAAATAAACTGTATTACATAACAGCACCACAAAACGGACAGGTGATAAAAGCAAAAAAGGCGGGTATTGGGGAGATACTAAAAGAAGGGGAAATGATTGTAGAAATAGTACCCTCTCAAATACAGTATGCGGTTGAAATGTTTGTAGAGCCAATGGATTTGCCACTCATAAATAGAGGACAAAAAGTACGTTTTGTTTTTGATGGGTTTCCCGCTATTGTATTTAGCGGATGGCCAAAAAATAGCTTTGGCACATTTGGTGGCAAAGTATCGGCAATAGAAACTTCAGTAAGCAGTAATGGTAAGTTTAGGGTACTGGTGGCAGAAGACCCTTATGAAAAAAAATGGCCGGTACAATTAAAAATGGGTGGCGGTGCAAGCGGTATTTCTTTATTAAAAGATGTACGGGTTTATTATGAGTTGTGGCGAAATATCAATGGCTTTCCACCGGATTATTATAAACCTGTGGATAGTGAAGAAAAAACAAAAAACAACTATTAATCCTGTTTAAGAATGAAAAATTTTTTTGCCCTGATTATATTTTTTTTATTGGTGACAATCCAATGTTTTGCACAAAATAAAAATACCCAAATATTTGCATTGGATGATTTTATCCGGCAGGTAAAACTATACCACCCGCTTGCCAAACAAGCCGATATACAAGTGGATAAAGCCTTGGCAGAACTAATGGCTGCAAAAGGCAGTTTTGATCCTTCAGCAGAGTTTGATGCAAGCCGTAAAACCTTTGATGGTAAAAATTATTATTACTATACCAACCCACAACTAACAATACCCCTGCCAATAGGCAATATTAAAACCGGTATCGAAAATAATGGTGGCGATTACCTTACATCCGAAATTACAAAAGGCAAATCAAGTTACTTAGGTATCGAAATCCCATTGGCTAAAGGGTTACTGTTAGATAAAAGACGGGCCGTTTTACAACAGGCAAAAATACTCCGTAACCAGAGTGTGCAAGAGCGGTTACTGATGTTTAATAACTTATTATTCGATGCATATAATGCATACTGGCAATGGGCTGCGGGCTATCAGCAATACATTGCTTATTCAAGGTTTGCTGAGGTAGCGGCTAATAGGATGCGACTGGTACGCATTGCATTTTCAAATGGCGACAGGGCTATGGCCGATACCGTAGAAGCATATACACAAGTACAGAATTATGAATTGATGCAGGCTGAAGCTTTTTTAAAACTGAACAATGCAAAGCTGGAACTGGCAAATTATTTATGGCTCGAAAATTATACCGGGTACCAGTTGCCGGATAATTATATTCCAGATAGCCTCAAGTTTACCATCAGTAGTAGTTTTAAAAGCCTGGATGATTTGTTGGCACAATCAACACAACAAAACCCTTCTTTACAGATTTATGGTTTCAAGCTCAGCAGCCTGGAGGTGGAACGCAAATTGAAGTTCCAGAGCCTTTTGCCTTATTTTTCTGTTAAGGCAAATTTGCTTAACAAAGATTACTATGCGCTAAAAAGCCTGGGTTATAATCTTATTGAAAATAATTACAAATGGGGTGTTAATTTTAAGTTGCCATTATTTTTGAGGGAAGCCCGTGGCGATTATAAAAAGGCACAATTAAAAATTAAAGAAGCCAATCTTGAATTTATAAATAAAAGGCAACAGACAGAAAATAAGATACGCAGTTATTTTAATGAGTTTTATTCTCTGTTGGGCCAGCTCCGCATATCTGGCAGTATGTATCAAAATTATCTATCCCTGTTACGTACAGAAGAATTGAAATTTGCACAAGGTGAAAGCTCTTTATTTATAGTAAACAGCCGGGAAAATAAAGTGATAGAAATATTACAGAAACGGATAGAGGTTGCCTTTAAATGCTACAAATCAAAATACGCTATGGAATGGGCTGCAGGTGTATTGCGCTAACAAATAAACCAACTTATCAATAATGTACAGAAGCATTTTGCTTTGGATAAAAAAGTTTTTAAACAAGCAGGTTCGTTGTACTTGGATTGGCAAGTTAGCTGGTGCTTTAAGAGAAACTTTTCTTTATTGCAGCTTCTCTTTTTTTGGCTTCCTGCAATGTTTCAAAAAACAGTACTTGTACCCGATGTTAAAATCCAGGGCATTCCGGTGGAAGTAAATTTTGAATGCCCGATGTTGTGTTCGAACAGCCGCCTGTCTAAATGTCTAAATCGGTGCATGCACCAACATAGTACTTGTTGGTTTTTGCAGAAAAGAGAATGTAAGTATATGGCATAAAAAAACCTCCCGTTAAAGGAGGCTGGTGAACTGGCTGGGACTCGAACCCAGGACCCTCCCGATAAAAATCGGGATGCTCAACCTGCAGGGCTGCCAATCAGTGTTTCAATGTATTTTCTTGATTTCATTTTTTTAATTGCAGCTTCTCTTTTTTTGGCTTCCTGCAATGTTTCAAAAAACAGCTTGTACTTTAAAATCCAGGGCATTCCGGTGGAAGTAAATTTTGAATGCCCGATGTTGTGTTCGAACAGCCGCCTGTCTAAATCCATGCACCAACATAGTACTTGTTGGTTTTTGCAGAAAAGATAATGTAAGTATATGGCATAAAAAAACCTCCCGTTAAAGGAGGCTGGTGAACTGGCTAAACCCAGGACCCTCCCGATAAAAATCGGGATGCTCAACCTGCAGGGCTGCCAATCAGTGTTTCAATGTATTTTCTTGATTTCATTTTTTTAATTGCAGCTTCTCTTTTTTTGGCTTCCTGCAATGTTTCAAAAAACAGCTTGTACTTTAAAATCCAGGGCATTCCGGTGGAAGTAAATTTTGAATGCCCGATGTTGTGTTCGAACAGCCGCCTGTCTAAATCGGTGCATGCACCAACATAGTACTTGTTGGTTTTTGCAGAAAAGAGAATGTAAGTATATGGCATAAAAAAACCTCCCGTTAAAGGAGGCTGGTGAACTGGCTGGGACTCGAACCCAGGACCCTCCCGATAAAAATCGGGATGCTCAACCTGCAGGGCTGCCAATCAGTGTTTCAATGTATTTTCTTGATTTCATTTTTTTAATTGCAGCTTCTCTTTTTTTGGCTTCCTGCAATGTTTCAAAAAACAGCTTGTACTTTAAAATCCAGGGCATTCCGGTGGAAGTAAATTTTGAATGCCCGATGTTGTGTTCGAACAGCCGCCTGTCTAAATCGGTGCATGCACCAACATAGTACTTGTTGGTTTTTGCAGAAAAGATAATGTAAGTATATGGCATAAAAAAACCTCCCGTTAAAGGAGGCTGGTGAACTGGCTGGGACTCGAACCCAGGACCCATACATTAAAAGTGTATTGCTCTACCAACTGAGCTACCAATTCAAATCAAAATCAAAATCAATATTAAGAACTCTATCCGGGACCCTCCCGATAAAATCGGGATGCTCTACCAACTGAGCTACCAATTCAAATCAAAATCAATATTAGAACTCTACCCAGTACCCTCCCGATAAAATCGGGATGCTCTGCCAACTGAGCTACCAATTCCAATCTAAAATCTTCAACGGTTCAAAAAAGCCTGTTGCTATTTTTATTTATTGGAACGCAAAAGTAACGCAAAAAGGTATCGGGGCAAATTTTTTTTAAATCTATTTTAAAGTATAACAGCAATACAAACCATGTTGTTGGTTTCGGCTTTTGCAAAGCCTTTACAGCAAAGGATTACAGAGCAAAAAAATATTCGTATTACACCCATTTAAAATCCTAAAACATCTTTCATACTAAAGATTCCTTTTTTATTATACAAGAATTCGGCAGCTAAAACAGCGCCGCTTGCAAAACCTTTTCTGTTGTGTGCGGTATGTATAATTTCTATATCATCAACAACCGAACTATATTTTACAATATGGGTACCCGGTGCAGGGTCTGTTCTTTCACTTAAAATGCTTAACTCATCCGGGTGTACTGAAGCTTCATTTATCCATTGCTTTTTGGTGCCGATCACTTCTATAATTTGTTCTGCTAAAGTAATTGCTGTGCCACTTGGTGCGTCTTTTTTTTCGGTGTGATGGATTTCTTTCATGCTCACATCATACCCTGCATGGCTGTTCATAAGCCGGGCCAGTTTTTTATTCACTTCAAAAAAAATATTAACCCCCACACTATAATTACTTGCATATACTAAAGAGCCCTGTAACGATTCGCAAACTGTTTTTACGTTTGTCCATTGCTGTAACCAACCGGTGCTGCCGCTTACAACCGGTACCCCAGCCTGCAGGCAGGTTGTTATGTTTTGTACAGCACTGTGAGGGGCCGTAAATTCAATAGCCACATCACACTGCTGCAAATTTTCTTCGGTAAACTTATCTGTTGAGCTAACGTCGATTTTTAAGCAAATAGAATGGCCTTTTTGCAGGGCTATCTCTTCTATAGCTTTACCCATTTTGCCATAGCCTATTAAAGCAATATTTAATTTTTTTGCAGTACCTGTCGCAGCAGTCATTGAAATAATTTTAGCAGGCAAATATAATTATTTAACGCCCCTGAAAATTTTGGAGTGTATGTCCACTACCAGGCTGATGCCGGTTGTGTTTGCGAGAGGGCTGTAACCCGGGGTAAGTTTCAGGCTGATATTATCATTAACATCAAAAGCTTTTAGCTGGGCATCAACTGTTGCATCCACTACATTAAGCCCCCAAAAAATTATAAAAAATAAAACGGAGTAGTCAACATTTTGCCTGAAAGAGTTACGGTTTACTTTGATAGCTTCCGGTGAAAGTTTGCTGAACCTTGGATCAATTAAATTATTATTTGATAGGATTGTGTCCGAGGCATACACATATGCAATCCTTAATAATCGATACGTTTTTAGATTGTAAACAAAAATGCCTGCAGTAGTTCCTAATGCCCCGTAAACCAATGGCAGCTTCCAATATTTCTTATTATAAATCTGCCCCCAGCCCGGTAATATAGCGGATCTTATGGTTGCCGTCCGTGGATTAAAAACTTTAATTTCTTTGCCAGTGCTATCATACATCTTCGGCTGTTTTACAACACTATCTTTTTTAGCATGGCCCGCTTTTTTTACCGCTATATCTTTTCTAAAAACCGAATCTTTTCTTTGCTGTGCGTTTGCATTAAAGAGCAAAAGGCATAAAAAAAGGGGGCTTAATATCGGCAGTAATTTTTGCATTAATTTACTTTAACGTTCAGTTTTTCCAGCAAACCGTTAAGTTCATCCAGCGAATAATATTCAAACGTAACAGCCCCATAACCTTTCTTATTATGCACCAGTTTTACTTTAGTGCTAAACTGCGAGGCTAAATTATCTTCTATTTTTTTGAACGCAGGGGGCAAGCCAGCTTTTACCGCATTTTTAACAGCGCCGCCGCCAGTATAAATGTTTCTTACCAAATCTTCTGTTTGCCTTACGGATAAACTTTTGTTTTTTATCTCAGAAAAAATAAACAGTTGTTTATCTACCATGTCAACATTAATTAATGCCCGTGCATGCCCCATGCTGATAATACCTGTGCGTACTGCAACCTGTATATCTGGTGGAAGTTTTAAAAGCCTTATGTAGTTGGTAACCGTACTGCGTTCTTTTCCCATTCTTTCTGCAACCTGTTCCTGTGTATATTCCAGTTCATCCATCAGGCGCTTGTAGCTAAGTGCTATTTCTATGGCATTTAAATTTTCCCTTTGTAAATTTTCGAGTAACGCAAGTTCAAGCAGTTCGGTATCATTTGCCTGCCTCACGTAAACCGGTACATCTTTTAAGCCTGCAATTTTTGCTGCCCTAAAACGCCTTTCACCGGCTATTAAACGGTATTTACCCGAAGCCAATTTACTTACCGTAAGCGGTTGAATAATGTCATGCAATTTTAAAGAAGCAGCCAGCTCGCTTAATGCTGTTTCATCAAAATCTTTTCTTGGTTGCTTGGGGTTTATTTCAATCTGATCTAAGGCAATGCGGTTTACGCTGGTGGTTTTTTCCACCACTTCTGTTTTTAAATTGCCAGATGTACTCTTAAGGTCTGCATCAATATTTTGTAATAAACTGCGGATGCCTTTTCCTAAAGCGTCTTTTTTTGTCGGTTGGGTCATGTTGATTTTTACTGATGTGCTTAGATAAAATCATGGCTGCCTGTTGTGGTTGTAATTGGTCAATTCGCTATATTTTCTTAGCGGCGGACAGGCTTACAGGTTAGCTGATTATTTTATCTTTTTGCTTAATTTTTGTGAGATCGTTTTTTTGTAAAATTTCTTTGGCCAGGTTAAGATAGTTAACCGCACCCTTGCTTTCAGCATCATATAATATTACAGGCTTTCCAAAACTCGGGGCTTCGCTCAACCTGGTATTACGATGGATGATGCTGCTGAAAACCATTTCTTCAAAATGCCTTCTTACCTCTGCAACAACCTGGTTGCATAAACGCAGCCTGCCATCATACATCGTCATTAAAATGCCTTCTATCTGCAAATCTGTATTTAACCTGTTTTGCACTATTTTGATGGTATTAAGCAATTTGCCCAAACCTTCCAAGGCAAAAAATTCGGTTTGCACAGGCACTACTACACTATCGGATGCCACTAACGCATTCACCGTAATAAGCCCGAGGGAGGGCGAGCAGTCGATCACTATGAAATCGTATTCATCCCTTATCGGTTCTAAAATCCTCTTTAAAACGCCTTCCCGGTTTGGGTAATTAATCATTTCAATTTCTGCGCCAACCAGGTCAATATGTGATGGTATAAGGTCAAGGTTCGGTATGTCAGATTTTAAAACAATGTCTTTCGCATTGGCTTCGTTCACCATGCAATCATACAGGCTTTGTGTAATGTTGTGCAGGTCAAACCCAATACCGGTGGTACTGTTAGCTTGCGGGTCTGCGTCTACCAATAACGTTTTATATTCCAATACCGCCAAACTTGCAGCCAGGTTAATGGCAGTTGTGGTTTTGCCCACACCTCCTTTTTGATTTGCTATACCTATTATTCTTGCCATACCTTAAATACTGTAAAATTCTTTTTAATAACGGGTTATTAAGAAATGCCTTGTTTAGTTTTGAAAGTGCCAAAGGTAATGTTTGCAACTCAACCGTTCAGGGCAAATGTTGTTGTTGGGAGGCAAATTTAACCATTCAAAATAAAATTGCAGAACAATACCTTATGTACTGTGTTAATAACCCAACTTTGTTTTATAAAACACATAAATGTATACCATCGTTTCAGGCACCAACCGCAAGGGCAGCAACACTTTAAAGGTTGCCAAACAGTATAGGGCATTTTTAAAAGATAAGGGAATAGATGCGGCAATTTTATCGCTTGAAGATTTTAATGTAACGGTACGGGATGCCCATTTTCAAAAAATAGAAAACGAAATTTTAATACCTGCGGATAATTATATTTTTATCTCACCAGAGTATAATGGTAGCTACCCTGGTATTTTAAAAATGCTTTTTGATACCAGTAAATCGCATACCATTTGGTGGCACAAAAAAGCCCTTATCACGGGTGTTTCAACAGGGCGGGCAGGTAACCTCCGTGGCAATGATCATTTAGCGGCCGTACTTAATTATTTAAAAATTACAGTGTACCCTGATATTTTACCTATTTCAGTAATTGACAAAGTAATGAACGCTGATGGTGTTTTAACGGATGAAAATACCATTAAAGTTATCCATCAACAGTTGGATGGTTTTATTGCATGGGTAAACGAACCTGCCGCCATTCAGCCGCAGGCGGTGCTTTTAAAATAATATGCTTTTTCATCCGTCCCTGGCAACAATACTTTAAGTCATTTAATTTATAAAACATGCGCTCATCTTTCGGGGCTTTTATTTTTATAGCAGTAATGTTGCTTGTTGATACTTATGCATTTCAGGCAATCAGGACAGTTTCGCAATCTGCATCACCAAGGGTTAAAACAATTGTGTATGCGGTGTATTGGTCTTTATCAGCCCTGGCTGTTATTGGGTATTTGCTGTTTATATTTTCTAAACCAGATTTACTTCCCAAGAGGGTACGCACTTATCTGTTTGCCACGCTTATGGGTTTTTTCCTGGCAAAATTTACAGCCGTAATTTTCTTTTTAATAGATGATTTAAGAAGGTTGGTACAATGGGCGGCGGGTAAAATGCTTTACCGTAATACAGAAGGGGATACCATGAGCGGAGATGGCATTACCCGGTCTGTTTTTTTAAGCTGGCTTGGCTTAGGTATTGGCGGTGGTTTATTTGGCAGCCTTATTTATGGCTTCGGTAATAAATATAAGTATGATATAAAACGGGTAAAACTTTCATTCGATAACCTGCCTGCAGGTTTTAAGGGCACGAAGTTTATTCACATCAGCGATATTCACAGTGGCAGCTTTACAGATAAAAATGCAGTGGAACATGGTGTTGAAATGATCTTAAAAGAAAATGCAGATTTAATACTTTTTACCGGTGATCTTGTAAACGATAAAGCAACCGAGATGGCAGGCTATATGGATGTATTCAGTAAGCTGAAAGCGCCAATGGGCGTGTATTCTACATTAGGCAACCATGATTATGGAGATTATGTTTCGTGGCCGGATAATGGTATAACCAAAGCACAAAATTTAGAAAACCTTAAGCAGGTACATGCCAATTTAGGATGGCGCCTGTTAATGAATGAACATATTGTATTGGAAAGAAACAATAGCCAAATTGCCTTACTGGGCATAGAAA
Organism: Ferruginibacter sp.; assembly: GCA_965249755.1. Lineage (GTDB taxonomy): Bacteria > Bacteroidota > Bacteroidia > Chitinophagales > Chitinophagaceae > Ferruginibacter. The sequence goes on along the minus strand of CBDFMT010000004.1, from coordinate 2,050,059 downwards.
ACTGGAGCAATAAGGCAAGGTTTCCTAAACATGGCCGGTTAGATCTTGCTTATGCAGGTACTGAAAAATATCCATTCAAAATTTTAATGAGCCACGATCCAAGCCATTGGGATGCACAGGTACGCCCGGGTTATCCGGCTATAGACCTTACTTTAAGCGGCCACACCCACGGTATGCAATTCGGCATTAATGTACCAGCTTTTAAATGGAGCCCTGTACAATATATGTATAAAGAATGGGCCGGTTTATATCAGGAAGCCAATCAAAAATTATATGTTAACCCTGGTTTTGGCTTTATTGGTTATCCGGGCAGGGTGGGCATCCTGCCAGAAATTACGGTTATTGAACTGGCCTGATTAAGATAAGACCAACCTAAGAAACCTTACTTAATGCTGGACGATTTTAAAATAGTAAGCTGATCTGTTTTACTTACGATGCCGCTGTAATCAATATTGATTTTGTAAGAAGATTGTATCAATCCTGTTTTTTTCGCATAATAACTTTGTATGTCACTTGTTAGTCCCGAAGCCGGAATAGGCATTCCAAAAACGGAAGCAGTTATAGCCGTAGTTACATGTATTACATCAGTATAAGCAATACCGTTTACTGTTTTACTAACACCTGTTTCTGCAATGGTATTAATTAAGTTTACTGTCAGCGGCACGCCAGAAGAAGAAACGGTATACGTCTGCGTCCAGCTTGTATTTATAGCGGCATTGCTCTTAAGGTATATCGTTTCTACAGCACTTCCACCAAAATCGGTAGGCAGGTTTTGAAAAGTATAATAATCATTGCCGGTTAAACTGTAGTACTCATTTGGGCCGCCGTCGCTTCTGGTAAAAACATGGTAGGCCTTGCTATTAATCGAACTGTCCCTGCTGGTGGAAGTACGGGTGTAACTGGAAGTGGATGGTGTTACATTATTGGTAACCTCGTAAGTCCAGGTATTATCAGGCGTTGCACTCATGTAAGTATCTGCAGGTGTAACCGGGGCAGGGGTCTTATCTTTTTTACAAGAAGCAAAAAATACGGGGATTAAGGTTAATACAAAAAAGATATTCTTCATGGGTTAAATTTTGTTTTTTTAAAACGTAAATATCTGATTTTTTTAATAATAATTAAATTAAACCACTTATCTTTGCGCTCCCAAAATATATGGCGAAACAAGCACTCATTAAACAGGATGGAACTATTTTAGAAGCACTGAGCAATGCTATGTTCAAAGTTAAGTTAGAAAACGGGCACGAAATATTGGCAACTATATCTGGAAAAATGCGCATGCACTATATCAGAATACTGCCAGGCGATAAAGTTGGCGTTGAAATGAGCCCATATGATTTAACCAGGGGAAGAATTATTTTCAGGTATAAATAACAGGTACTAAATAAACAAAAATTACTAAAATGAAGGTTAAAGCTTCCATTAAAAAAAGAAGTGTTGATTGTAAAATTGTCCGCAGAAAAGGCGTGCTGTTTGTGATTAATAAAAAGAACCCACGCTTTAAGCAAAGACAGGGTTAAGCATCATAGCAGCATTGGTCTGTATAACTAAAAGTAAATTACAAATTAATAGAATTATGGCTCGTATTGCCGGTATAGATTTACCAAAAAACAAAAGAGGCGAAATCGGACTTACCTATATTTTCGGTATTGGACGTTCTACTGCTCAGTATATTTTAGACAAAGCTGGTATCAGCTATGATAAGAAAGTAAATGAGTGGAATGATGAAGAGCAAACCGCCATCCGTAACGTTATTAACACGGAGTTTAAAACCGAAGGTGCTTTACGCAGTGAGGTGCAGATGAACATTAAGCGTTTGCTTGACATTGCATGTTACAGGGGTTTACGCCATCGTAAAGGTTTGCCATTGCGTGGACAACGTACCCGTACCAACAGCCGTACAAGAAAGGGTAAACGTAAAACAGTTGCCGGCAAAAAGAAAGTAGCTAAAAAATAACTAAAGCGATACCAGGCAGCAACGCCTGGTATTCTTGTGTAACAGGCTTAACCAAATTTTGATTTAACACCGGATAGCGATAAGCCAGCAGGAGGGTTAAATTAGTCCCGGGAAAAAGGGATTATTTTTTTAAAAGATTACCTATTTAAAGCAGTATGGCAAAAGCGCAAAAAGCCCAAACCGCAAAAGCGGCGGCTAAAAAAAGAGTAGTAAAAGTAGACAGCTACGGAGATGCACACATCGTTGCAAGTTTCAACAACATCATCATCAGTTTAACCAACAAAACCGGACAGGTTATTTCCTGGTCGAGTGCTGGTAAAATGGGCTTTAAGGGCAGTAAGAAAAATACCCCTTATGCCGCTCAAATGGCTGCTGCAGATGCCGCTAAAGTGGCATTGGATGCAGGTTTAAAGAGAGTTGATGTGTTTGTAAAAGGCCCAGGTTCTGGCCGTGAAGGTGCTATCAGGTCTTTGTCCCAATCTGGTATTGAAATCAATATGATAAAGGATGTAACCCCGTTGCCCCACAATGGCTGTCGTCCTCCCAAAAAGAGAAGGGTATAATTTAAATGCTGATGTAGTATTTGATGATGTTTGATTTTGAGGACATCTAAGATCAAACATCAGTCATTCAATATATTTTATAATCGGGTGCACCATTCATTTTAAGATTTTTTAATGTTGCACCGTCACTAAAAAATCAACTTAACAACTATGGCAAGGTACACAGGCCCAAAAACAAAAATCTCCAGAATTTTTGGAGAGCCCATTACAGGTAACGGAAAGTGGTTAACTAAAAACAGTAACCCTCCGGGAATGCACGGTGCAAACCGCAAACGCAAAACTTTAGGCGAATACGCATTACAGTTACGTGAAAAACAAAAAGCCAAATACACATATGGGTTGCTTGAAAAGCAATTTCGTAAAACCTTTGATGAAGCATCAAGGCGTAAAGGTGTAACAGGCGAAAACCTTATCAAATTATTAGAAGCCCGGTTAGACAACGTGGTTTTTCGTATGGGCATAGCACCAAGCCGCCAGGCTGCACGCCAGTTGGTTAGCCATAAACACATTACTGTAAATGGAGAAGTTTTAAATGTTCCATCTTACTCTATTAAGCCAGGCGAAACTGTAGGTTTGAAAAATAAGAGTGCTGTAAATACTGCTATCACAAGTAATATTCGTGGAAAAAATACCAAGTTCAGCTGGATTGAATTTAACGAAACCGAACTGAAGGGTACTTTTATAGCTTATCCTGAAAGAGAAAGTGTTCCTGAAAATATCAAGGAGCAACTGATTGTGGAATTGTACAGTAAGTAAGCACATATCCCTGAAGGGGGATTTGCAATAATATTAAATAAACATCCTTGTCCTCTTTAAGGGACAGGGGCAAAACAACAAAATACAAATGGCCATTTTAAATTTTGTTAAACCCGATAAAATTGTTCTGCAAAAAGCTAATGATTTTGAAGCACAATTTGAATTTCGTCCGCTTGAGCCTGGTTATGGTGTAACTATTGGTAACGCCCTGCGCAGGGTTTTATTGAATTCTTTAGAAGGTTATGCAATTGTTGGTATCAACATCGTTGGTGCTGATCATGAGTTTGCAACCATTAAAGGCATTACTGAAGATGTTACTGAAATAATCCTTAACCTTAAGCAGGTCCGTTTTAAAAAGAAAGTTGATCATGAAGTAACCAACGAAAAAATCACCCTTTCTGTAAAAAATAAAACAGAATTAACTGCTGCTAATATTGGCGATGCTTCATTGTCGTTTGAGGTAATGAACCCGGAGCTTATACTTTGTGTAATGGACAGCAGTGCAAAACTTGATATTGAAATCACTATTGGTAAAGGCCGTGGATATGTACCTGCGGAAGAAAGCCAGGAGAAGAGTTCACACTTTGGATATATTGCTGTTGATGCCATTTATACGCCCATCAAGAATGTAAAATACACCATTGAAAATACCCGTGTTGAGCAGCGTACAGATTTTGAAAAGCTTATCATGGAAGTGGTTACTGACGGCACTATTCATCCCGAAGAAGCTGTTAAACAGGCAAGCCGTATTTTGATTCAGCACCTGATGATCATCACAGATGAGAATATCACTTTTGATACTAAAGAAGATAAGAAAGAAGACCTGGTAGATGAACAAACGTTGCAATTACGCAAAGTATTGAAAACACCGTTGGAAGATCTTGATTTATCTGTTCGTGCATTCAATTGCCTTAAAGCAGCCAAAATTAATTCCCTGAGCGAACTTGTTCAGTATGAGCAGGAAGACCTGATGAAGTTTAGAAATTTCGGACAAAAATCATTGAGCGAAATTGAGCAGGTATTAAACGAAAGAGGTTTAGGTTTTGGGATGGATTTAAGCAAATTGAAATTAGATGATGAGTAAGGATTATCAGCTAATTAGCCAATGTGCTAATCGGCTAATGTTGCCTTAAATTAGTTGATTATCTTTTAAATTGAAGACATCAGCGCATTAGAAAATTATCACATCAGCACATTTATAATTGAAGTACGTTACAATTCCTGACACGGTGTAGCGGAAACACAAAAACAACAACGTCATGCGTCACGGAAACAAAAACAACAATTTAAGCAGGACTGCTTCTCACAGAAAAGCATTGCTGATGAACCTGGGTTGCCAGCTTATTACCTACAAAAGGATTACTACAACACTTGCCAAAGCAAAAGCTTTGCGTACGTACATAGAGCCTATTATTACAAAAACAAAGCATACCGATACCAAAGAAACCATCATGCATAACCACCGTATTGTGTTTGGTTATTTAAATGATAAAGCTGCGGTAAAAGAACTGTTTACAGTGGTGGCACCAAAGGTAGCAAGTCGGCCGGGTGGTTATACAAGGATACTTAAATTAGGTACCAGGATTGGGGATGCGACTGAACTAGCTATGATTGAACTGGTTGACTTTAATGAAATCTATGGTAAAACTGTAGCAAAAGCCGAAGCTGCTGAACCGGTTAAAAAGACAAGGCGTAGTGGTGGTGCCAAAAAGAAAGGTGCTGATACATCAGCCGTTGAAGAAGCAGTAGAAGTAAAAGCTGAAGATAGCAAAGAAGATAAAGCAGCTCCCGAAGCATAATGTTTACACGCTAACTGACTATATAACCCTGGTATTTTACCAGGGTTTTTTATGGCATGTCCGCAAACTAACCTACAGCAAGTTCATGGTGCGCATAGTCCATTATTCAATTCACCCTGTGAAGAAATTTATTACCGAATCATTTAGTGATTGCTTTTCTTTGCAAAACTTTTAAAAAATACATGGCAGCTACTACGCATAAAAACCCCGCTATTTTATTATTGGCAGATGGAACCGTTTTTCATGGCCATGCCTTTGGTAAAATGGGTACCACAACTGGTGAAATTTGTTTTAATACTGGTATGACGGGTTACCAGGAAGTTTTTACAGACCCCAGTTATTATGGGCAGGTGCTTATTATGAACAGTGTGCACATTGGCAATTACGGTGTAAATGCTGACGATGTTGAAAGCAGCAGTGTTAAAGTAAAAGGGGTTATCGGCAGAAACCTGGAAGAGAAATATTCCCGCTTTATGGCCGAAGCATCTTTGCAGTATTATTTTGAATTGCAAAATATTGTAGCCATCGATAATTTAGATACAAGGGCATTGGTAGCGCATGTACGTGTAAAGGGGGCAATGAATTGTATCATCTCTTCGGTGGATATGGACCTTGCCTCATTGCAAAAACAATTGGATGAAGTGCCATCAATGGATGGTCTTGAACTGGCTTCTGTTGTCTCAACAACTGAACCGTATTTTCTTGGCGACCCTGATAGCAAGATACGGGTTGCAGTGCTGGATTATGGTATCAAAAAAAACATATTAACGTGCTTAACCGAAAGGGGAATATTTGTGAAAGTGCATAATGCCAAAACCAGTTTCGACGATTTGCAATCCTTTAAACCCGATGGTTATTTTATCAGTAACGGGCCGGGTGACCCTGCGCCAATGGATTATGCGGTTACAACAATTAAACAAATACTGGCCATCAACAAACCGCTGTTTGGCATTTGTCTTGGACACCAGTTGCTGGCATTGGCAAATGACATTCCCACTTTTAAAATGCACCATGGCCACAGAGGGCTTAACCATCCGGTAAAAAATATCATCACAGGTAAAAGTGAAATCACTACCCAAAACCATGGGTTTGGCGTAAACCCGGATGCAGTAAGGGCTTCGAAGGAGGTTGAGGTTACGCACATGAACCTGAACGATAATTCTATTGAAGGTATACGTGTAAAAAACAAGCTTGCCTTCTCTGTTCAATATCATCCTGAAGCAACCCCCGGCCCACACGACAGCCGTTATTTATTTGATGACTTTATCTCTATGATAAAAAGTAATTAATACATTGCAATTATCAGCAGTAATTGTTACCTGCTTAATTTATTAATAATTATGGGTATGAACATAGCAATCATAAATGGGCCAAACTTAAATTTACTTGGTACAAGGGAGCCGGAAATTTATGGCAACAAAACATTCGAAATGTACTTTGAAGAGTTAAAGGAACTTTTTCCCGAATACACCTTTCAATATTTTCAAAGCAATGTTGAAGGGGAGTTAATCAACGAAATACAAAGGGTGGGCTTTACTGTAGATGGCATTGTTTTAAACCCCGGTGGTTATACCCATACTTCTGTTGCATTGGGCGATGCAGTTGCCGCCATAAAAGCCCCGGTTGTAGAAGTACATATTTCCAATATTTTCAGCAGGGAAGATTTTAGAAAGATATCCCATATTTCAGCACAGGCAAAGGGGGTTATCAGTGGTTTGGGTTTAAAAGGATATTCCCTTGCTGTGGGATATTTTATATAAATCAGTGGTTTCTTTTACCGGCAAACTTGCGTTTTAAAACTTCCTGTACAGGAATATTTTCCAGTTTGCTTTCAAGCCATGAAATAATATCGAGGTAAATAAATGCCCTGGTTTCAAAGCGGTTGTTTTGTAATTTTTTCAACTTCACCAATAATTTTTCCAATTCAGGTTTTATTGTTTTTACAGAAAGATGAAAAGACTTTCTTATAAATTTAAAAATCTCTTCTTCTACAACACTTAAGTTTTGCATGTTGGCCATAAAGCGGTAAACCGATTTTATGAGGGAATCCAGAATTTCATAATTGCCCAGTTCATAATGTGCAATAAGGTGCAGCAGCCTGCTGTAGCACTGTAAGTCTGTCCTTAAGCTAACCTTCCAGTGTATAATTTTATGTAAGTAGTCAATAGCTTTTTCATAGTTACCGCTGCCAAAATACAGGCAGGCAATTTTATAATCAAATACCAGAATGCGGTGCCTGTCCATGTATATCTCATATTCTTTTATCCTTCGTTCTATGTCAGGCACCATCTGTAAACCTTGGGTAAAACTTCCTTCTAAAAAATGTTTGTTTAAAGTAGAAATGGTAAGATAGACGAAGCAAAGTATTCGATTATTTACATTGTTCTGCACAATAGGACTATTGCTGAACTTTTCAAATTCAGCCAGCGTTTCCTTTAGTTTTTTATGGTTGGCCAAATCAAAATGTGAACCCATCAGGTTGTGCATCCCTTTAATGTAATGCCCGGTTTCAATGGCAATCATCGAAGGTTCTTTTTCAAAAAGGGTAACCCATTTTTGGGTGTAGCGGTAGTACTGTAAAAAATCCTGCCGTATAAAAGCGCTCCAACAAAAGCTTTGGTACAGATAAAGTTTTTCGTAAAAATATTTGCAGTCTTTTGTTTTTTCCCCAAGGCTGTTTATAAAAAAAGTTTGTACTGCGGCATCTTCTTCTTCATTGCGGCTGTGCCCGTTCTCAATATACCAGCTATATAGTTGCAGCGAAAGGTTACTCAGGTCCGATGTGAGGGTGAGGCTATGGCTAATTTCTTTTGCCTCTTTGCTTAACTGCTGTGCCCGGTTTTGTATGCTTCTCGTAATGTAAAGCGATTCTATGCTCTTCTCAAAAAACAATACCTGCTCCAGGTAGGTAAACTGGTTGCTGGCCCTGGCAATATCTTTCATTTTATCAAGCACCTTAAGGCTTTGCAGGTACAACCCTTTGTTGTACAAAATACGGGCATAATCCATCTGCTCGTTTAGCTGTATGTCGATGTTTGCTTCATCATCAATCAACCGCAGGCTGCTAAGTATTTGTTTGTAAAGATGGGCTTTAAGGTTGCTTAACTGTTGTTTTTTTATGGTCTCATTTTTCCTAAAAAGAAGGGCTTCATCATATTCCTCCATTTTGTCAAGGGCATCAAACAACTGCACAATTTTTAACTCCTCGCCAGACGAATTTCTGTTGGCATATAACTTAAAATTGCGCTTTTCACTTTTCTCCAGCGATTTTATCAGTTGAAATAAAGTATCTGTACTGCGGTTGGGCATCGTAATTTAATTTCTTTAAAAGCCTTGCCTGCAAAGGGTTTGATGCATAATTTGCAATTTTATGTAGCGTAATACAAGTAACAATTTGTTAAAATAGGGTCAGATAAAAAAAGTACATTCGTAACCCAAGCATAATAATTATTTAACACGATGGGCTGCTATCAAAAATAATTAAACCTGTCCATAATAAACCATGCAATTTCTATGACTGATAACAAGGTACACATCTTCGATACAACACTCAGGGATGGCGAGCAGGTGCCCGGATGTAAATTAAATACACGGGAAAAAATTGAGCTGGCGTTAAAGCTGGAAGAATTAGGTGTTGACATTATAGAAGGCGGGTTCCCCATATCGTCTCCCGGTGATTTTAATTCGGTTAACGAAATTTCAAAAATAATTAAGAATGCATCTGTATGCGGTTTAACACGTGCAGTAAAAAAAGATATTGAAGTTGCGGCAGAAGCGCTTAAATATGCTGCCAGGCCGAGGATACACACCGGCATTGGTACTTCTGATTTTCACATCAAATCCAAGTTTAATTCTACCCAGGATGAAATTTTAGAACGGGCTATCCAGTGTGTGCTTTGGGCTAAAAATTATGTAGATGATGTGGAATTTTATGCGGAAGATGCAGGCCGCACCAGCAATGAATACCTTGCAAGGGTTATTGAGGCAGTGATAAAAGCAGGTGCTACCGTGGTCAATATTCCAGATACTACCGGATATTGTTTGCCACACCAATACGGCGAAAAAATTGCCTACCTGGTAAATAATGTTTCCAATATTGATAAGGCCGTTATATCCTGCCATTGCCATAACGACCTCGGCCTTGCTACAGCCAATTCAATTTCCGGTATCATCAACGGTGCCAGGCAAATAGAATGTACCATCAATGGCTTGGGCGAAAGGGCTGGCAACACTTCACTTGAAGAAGTGGTTATGATTATTAAACAACATAAAGACCTTGGTTTTTATACCGGTGTAAATGCTAAAATGCTTAACCCGTTAAGCAGGCAGGTTGCAGATACCATGCGCATGCCGGTGCAGTGCAACAAAGCTATTGTGGGCAGCAATGCGTTTTCACATTCTTCTGGTATCCATCAGGATGGATTTTTAAAAGATGCCCTTACCTACGAAATTATTAACCCTATTGAAGTTGGTGCAGATGAATCAAAAATTGTACTAACAGCAAGGAGTGGCCGAAGTGCATTGGCCCATCGTTTTCAAAAATTAGGTTATCAGTTTAACCGCAATGATATTGATGCTTTGTATCAGGAATTTTTGTTGATAGCAGATAATAAAAAGGAAGTATTGGAAGAAGACCTTAATCAGTTGGCAAAGGACCATAAGTCAGTCGCTGCTTTGTAATACTATCACTGATACGCAACTATCAGGACTGTCCAAATTCATCCCTTCCCTAAAAAACTTTCTAACCAGCACAACAATATTTCCCGAAAGGGCCAACATGAAAAAGAACATTGCAGTAATTACGGGAGATGGCATAGGCCCGGAGGTAACACAGCAGGCGGTAAAAGTGCTTGAAGCCGTGGCGGCACATTTTAACCACCAGTTTAATTACGATTACTGCCTGATGGGTGCCGTTGCAATTGATGTTACAGGCAACCCGTTACCGGATGAAACGGTTGAAGTATGCATGGCCGCAGATGCTATTTTGTTTGGTGCCATAGGCCACCCAAAATATGATAATGACCCCAGTGCGAAAGTGAGGCCAGAACAGGGTTTGCTTAAATTACGCAAGTCGCTGCAATTGTATGCAAACATTCGTCCGGTAACTACTTACCCGTCGCTGCACCACTTATCACCGCTTAAAGCAAGTTTTATTGAAGGAGTGGATTTTGTGATTTTCAGGGAGCTTACCGGTGGTATTTATTTTGGTGAAAAGGAAACGGATGAAGGCCAAACATGGGCATCTGACATTTGCAGGTATAGTAAGGAAGAGGTGGAAAGGATTGCACACCTTGCCTTTCAATCTGCCCAAAAAAGAAAAAAGAAATTAACGCTGGTAGATAAAGCAAATGTGCTGGAAACATCCCGGCTGTGGCGCAAAGTTGTTAAAGAAGTGGCGCCACAATATGCCGATGTGCATTTGAATTTTTTGTTTGCCGATAATGCGGCCATGCAAATTGTTTTAAACCCAAAGCAGTTTGATGTGATCTTGACAGATAATTTATTTGGCGATATTTTAAGTGATGAGGCAAGTGTAATAAGTGGTTCGCTGGGCCTGCTGCCTTCTGCATCTATTGGTAATAATAATGCGTTGTTTGAGCCTATCCATGGTTCTTACTCAAAGGCCACGGGTAAAGATATTGCCAATCCGCTGGGCGCTGTTTTATCAGTAGCAATGATGCTGGATTATTTTAATTTAAAAGAAGAAGCAGAACTGGTAAGGGATGCAGTGGAGTGGACGATAGAAAGCTTATTTGTTTCAAAAGATATTGACCCTATTAATTTTTATTTTACTTCTACCATTGGCGAACTCATCAGTGAGTACATCAGCGGCAGGATTACCGGCAGGGTCAATAAAGAAAATATAGAATTAAGAAAGTCGACCATCATCTGATTTATCAGTAATTGGTCAAAATAATTTTACCAGTTCAGGGTTCACCATCCATCATCTTATAAAATCGCCGGTTGTAAAAGTTCTTTGTTTTTTTAAAATTGCCTGGCTATATTTGTTGCTCAACACCTTACATGTCAGCGACAATACTATTTAGCAGAATTAAAAATACAGCGGCAATACTTATTGCAGTCACAGTCATTATTATACCTGTTGCAATTGGGGGGGGAGGTAGTATGTAACAAAATACTTATCATAAAGAAAACCCCACCCTTAAACAGGCGGGGTTTTTTGTTGCCATTAACCGATTATAAATTTTGTAGAAAATAAAATATGGAATTAAATAAATACAGTAAAACCATCACACAGGATGTGACCCAACCTGCGGCCCAGGCAATGTTTTATGGTATAGGTTTAACCGATGCAGACCTTGCCAAAGCGCAGGTAGGCGTGGTAAGCATGGGCTACGATGGCAATACCTGTAACATGCACCTTAACGAATTGGCCAGGCTGGTAAAACAAGGTGTGTGGGAAAATGATTTGGTGGGCCTTATTTTCAATACTATTGGGGTTAGCGATGGTATGAGCAATGGCACTGATGGCATGCGCTACTCTTTGGTGAGCCGTGATATTATTGCAGATTCTATAGAGACCGTTTGTGGTGCCCAATACTATGATGCATTAATTACAGTACCGGGTTGCGATAAAAACATGCCCGGTTCGCTGATGGCCATGGGCAGGTTAAACAGGCCATCTATAATGGTGTATGGCGGCACGATTGCACCAGGGCATTATAAAGGGCAAGACCTTAATATTATTTCTGCTTTTGAAGCACTGGGACAAAAAATTGCAGGCAAGCTGGACGATGCAGATTTTAAAGGTATCGTAATGAACAGTTGCCCCGGGGCTGGCGCCTGTGGCGGAATGTACACTGCCAACACGATGAGCAGTGCCACAGAAGCATTGGGAATGAGCCTTCCTTACTCTTCCTCAAACCCGGCTTTAAGTGATGCTAAAAAGAAAGAATGCCTGGATGCTGGAAAAGCTATAAAACTGCTGATGGAAAAAGATATTAAGCCATCAGATATAATGACCAGAAAAGCATTTGAAAATGCAGTTACGGTTATTATGGCCTTAGGTGGAAGTACCAATGCAGTGCTTCATTTTATTGCCATTGCTAAAAGTGTGGGCGTACCGTTAACACAAAACGATTTTCAAATTATAAGTGATAAAGTGCCTTTACTGGCAGATTTAAAACCCAGCGGAAAGTACCTGATGGAAGACTTGCATAACATTGGCGGTGTACCTGCAGTGATGAAGTATTTGTTAGCGCAGGGCCTGCTCCACGGCGATTGCATGACGGTTACCGGAAACACAATTGCAGAAAATTTGGCGGCTGTACCAGCACTGGATTTTGATAAACAGAAAATTATTTTCCCGGTTTCAAATCCTGTTAAGGCAACAGGGCATTTACAAATATTGTATGGCAACCTCGCCATAAAAGGAAGCGTGGCAAAAATAACGGGTAAAGAAGGTGAATTTTTTGAAGGCCCGGCAAGGGTATTTAATGGCGAACATGAATTGATAAGCGGTATCAATAGTGGCAAAATAAAGAAAGGGGATGTTGTAGTGATAACCTACGCCGGGCCCAAAGGTGCACCTGGTATGCCTGAAATGCTGAAGCCTACTTCTGCCATAATTGGTGCAGGCCTTGGCAACAGCGTGGCACTTATTACCGATGGCCGTTTTAGCGGCGGCACCCATGGTTTTGTGGTTGGCCACATTACACCAGAAGCTTTTGAAGGTGGGTTGATAGGCCTTGTGCATGATGATGACAGGATCGAAATAAATGTAGCCACAAAAGCCATCACGTTAAAAGTAGATGAAGCAGAAATTGCTGTAAGAAAAGCAGCCTGGAAACAACCCGCTTTAAAAGCATCCAAAGGCATTTTATACAAATACGCCAGGTACGTAAAAGATGCTTCTGAAGGTTGCGTAACCGATGAATAGCAGATGGAACAAATCAATAGGATAAATATTACAACATCATAAAAATTATCAGGCAATGGAAATTGTAGATATCATAGAAAAAAAAGACTTGCTGGCAATATTGCCCGCAGTAGAAACAGCGGGGTCAACGCCACAAACAACCCAATCCATAAGCGGCTCCCAGGCTTTGCTGGAAGCTTTTATTGCCGAAGGGGTGGATACCATTTTTGGTTATCCCGGCGGTGCTATTATGCCGGTTTATGATGCATTGTATGATTATCATGATCAATTAAAACACATATTGGTGCGGCATGAGCAGGGCGGTATCCACGCTGGGCAGGGCTATGCAAGGGCTTCCGGTAAAACGGGTGTGGTGTTTGCAACAAGCGGCCCCGGTGCAACAAACCTGGTAACCGGCCTTGCCGATGCAATGATCGACAGTACACCTTTGGTATGCATCACCGGGCAGGTGTATGCGCACTTGCTGGGCACTGATGCTTTTCAGGAAGTGGATGTAATAAACATTACCACACCGGTTACCAAATGGAATTATCAGGTAACCGATGCCACCGAAATACCTGCTGTTTTAGCAAAGGCTTTTTACATAGCAGGCACGGGAAGGCCCGGCCCTGTGCTAATAGACATCACCAAGAATGCACAGTTACAAAAGTTCGATTATGAAGGTTATACCAAGTGTACGCATGTACGCAGCTATCGCCCAAAACCAATCGTTAGAAAAGAGTATGTGGCAGAAGCAGCCAAACTTATAAATGAAGCTAAAAAACCTTTCGTAATTTTTGGCCAGGGGGTAATTTTAGGTAAGGCAGAAGAAGAGTTTAAGGCCTTTATTGAAAAAGGAAATTTACCTGCGGCGTGGACAATCCTCGGCTTAAGTGCACTGCCAACAAACCATTCCTTAAATGTGGGCATGCTGGGCATGCATGGTAATTATGGCCCGAATGTGTTAACCAATGAATGCGATGTTTTAATTGCTGTGGGCATGCGGTTCGATGACAGGGTTACAGGCAGGCTGGATAAATATGCCCGTCAGGCCAAGGTGGTGCATTTGGACATTGACCCTGCAGAAATTGATAAAAATGTAAAATCCGCCGTACCAGTGTGGGGCGATTGTAAAGAAACATTGCCCTTGCTTACACAGTTGATTGAAGCAAGACAACACACCGAATGGCTTACAAAATTTAAAGGGTTTACCCAAAAAGAAACGGAGGTTGTTATCAATAACGAACTAAACCCAACCGGTGATGAGCTTACCATGGGCGAGGTAATTAAGTTGTTGAATGAACTTACCAACGGCGATGCCATTATAGTTACAGACGTAGGCCAGCACCAGATGGTGGCCTGCCGCTATGCAAAATTTAACGAGACGAAAAGTAATATTACTTCGGGTGGTGCAGGCACCATGGGCTTTGCTTTGCCTGCTGCTATTGGTGCAAAGTTTGGTGCGCCGCACAGGACTGTAGTAGCCATAATTGGTGATGGTGGCGTACAAATGACCATACAGGAATTGGGCACTATCATGCAAACAGAAACCAATATAAAAATCCTGATTTTAAATAACCAGTTTTTGGGAATGGTAAGGCAGTGGCAGCAATTGTTCCATGATAAGCGCTACTCATTTGTAGATATTGCAAGCCCAGATTATGTGATGGTGGCAAAAGCCTATCGTATAGAAGGGCAAAGGGTTTCAGAAAGGGAAAACCTTAAAACAGCTTTAAAAACCATGCTGGGCCATAATGGTGCTTACCTGCTGGAAGTAATGGTGGGCAAAGAAAACAATGTGTTTCCAATGGTGCCGCAAGGGTGCAGTGTTGCAGAAATCAGGCTTAGTTAAATCATTAAAATTATTTACATGGTTATTGAAAAAGATACAAGCATAGATACCATTCAGCAAACACGCCGGTTGTTTATTAAACTGATTGATGGGTTATCAATTGATGCCCTCAGCGTTATTCCCGAAGGGTTTAATAATAACATCATCTGGAATTTTGGACATGTTATCGTTAGCCAGCAAATATTATGTTACAAAAATGCAGGGCTCCCTTTAAAAATAGAAGAAACCTATCTTACCAAATATGCAAAAGGGACAAAGCCACAGGGTGTTGTAAGTGCAGAAGAACTGGCCTTTTTAAAACAACAATCAGTTAACCTTATCACTACATTGGTTGCCGATATGCAAACAGCAGTGTTTGACAACTATAATACTTACACAACAAGTTTTGAGGTAACCCTCACAAGTGTGGAAGCTGCAGTAAAGTTTTTGACCATGCATGAAGGCCTGCACTTTGGTTATGCCATGGCATTAAAAAGAATGATAAATAAATAATGGAACAAAAAGGAATTTCAGCAAATTGGGATGTGGATCTTTATGATGACAAGCATTCTTTTGTATTTAAATATGGAGAAGGGTTGGTAGATGTGCTGGCACCAAAACCAGGCGAACGTATTTTGGACCTTGGTTGCGGTACCGGGTATTTAACCAGCATGATTGCTGCAAGCGGCGCTGAGGTTGTAGGTATTGATAACTCCCTTGATATGATAAAAAAGGCGAGGGCGCAGTATCCCCAATTAGAATTTAAAGTGCAATCTGCCACCGAATTTCATTTTGATGAACATTTCAATGCTATCTTTTCAAATGCAGTGCTGCATTGGGTTACACAAAAAGAGCAGGCTATCGATTGCATGTACAGAAACTTAAAAAAAAGCGGCAGGATAGTTTTGGAAATGGGTGGAAAACATAATGTAGAAAAAATTATTTCGGCCCTGCAGGCAACGCTGGTAAAGTATGGCTTTGCAGAAAATGCCGCTACAGTAATTTGGTATTTTCCATCTTTAAGTGAGTATACGGGCCTGCTGGAGAAAAGAGGGTTCAGGGTAAACTATGCAGCGCATTTTAACCGGGAGACAATTTTAGAAGATAACAATAACGGCATTAAAGATTGGGTTAAAATGTTTGGCAGTTCCTTTTTAAAAGGGGTAGATGAAGCGGTAATTGATAACATACTTTCGGAGGTGCAGGCCATCTTAAAGCCCACCCATTTCAGGAACGGGCAATGGTATGCAGATTATAAAAGATTGAGAATAGTTGCAACAAAATAACAGGCAAAAACGGTTAACAGCCACAAAGCTTTTTTTTATGAAACAGGAATTTACCATCACGGTGTATACAGAAAACCAGATCGGTTTGCTAAACCGTATTGCTATTATTTTTTCAAGAAGAAAAATAAATATAGACAGTATGAACACTTCGCCATCCGAAATAGAAGGTATTCACCGCTTTACTATTTTAATTGATGAAACAGAAGAAGTGGTAAGAAAAGTTTGCAGGCAAATTGAAAAACAGGTGGAGGTTTTAAAGGCCTACTACAATACCAATGATGAAGTGGTTTGGCAGGAAATGGCATTGTACAAAGTATCCACCGATGAGGTTGCCGAAAAGGTAAAGGTAGAAAGGTTATTGAGGGAGTGTGGTGCAAGGGCGGTGGCCATCCGTAAAGACTTTACTGTGTTTGAAACTACAGGCCACCGGGAAGAAACAGATAAGCTGATAAAAGCTTTGGAGCCATATGGCCTTATTGAATTTGTACGCAGTGCAAGGATTGCCATCATAAAGGAAAGCCACGGCTTTCATGAAAAATTAAAAGAATTTGAAAGAATGGAACCCGGTGAAGAGGTGATTGAAAACGAATTTTTAAATCAGCAGCAAGAAGTATTCAGCATGTAATAATTGCTGTACGTAAACGGAACACGACCAAACAAAAACAAACAATAATTATTAACCCGTTGGTGAATGCTTTGATGCGGACACCGGCAATCCGGATATCTTTTTTCAGGAAGATGATGGCAAACAAAAACAACAATGGCTAATTACTTCAACACATTATCGCTAAGGGAAAAATTAAACCAGTTAGGGGTATGTGAGTTTATGGACAAGAGTGAATTTAACGATGGCGTTGCAGAACTGACAGGCAAAAAAATTGTGATAGTAGGCTGTGGGGCACAAGGGTTAAACCAGGGTTTAAATATGAGGGACAGTGGCCTTGATATTTCTTACACCCTGCGCCAGGAAGCGATTGACGCAAAAAGGCAATCCTGGAAAAGTGCAACAGAAAACGGGTTTACAGTAGATGTGTATGAAAAATTGATTCCGGGTGCAGACCTTGTAATCAACCTTACGCCAGATAAACAACATACATCAGTGATAAAAGCAATTATGCCATTGATGAAACAAGGTGCAACGTTATCATACTCCCACGGGTTTAATATTGTAGAAGAAGGTACACAAATCCGTAAAGATATTACCGTAATTATGGTAGCCCCAAAATGCCCCGGTACAGAAGTAAGGGAAGAATATAAAAGAGGTTTTGGCGTACCAACTTTAATTGCGGTGCATCCTGAAAATGATCCTGAAGAAAAAGGATGGGGCTATGCAAAAGCTTATGCTGTTGCAACAGGTGGCCATAAAGCAGGAGTTTTAAAGTCATCTTTCGTGGCAGAAGTAAAGAGTGACCTTATGGGCGAGCAAACCATCTTATGCGGCCTTTTGCAAACCGGCTCTATACTTAGTTTTGATAAGATGGTTGAAAAAGGTATTGATAAAGCATATGCTGCAAAGCTTATCCAATATGGGTGGGAGGTGGTTACAGAGGCACTAAAGCAAGGTGGCATTACAGCCATGATGGACAGGCTTTCTAACCCGGCAAAAATAAAAGCCTTTGAATTGTCTGAGCATTTAAAAGATATCATGCGGCCTTTATTCCAAAAACACCAGGATGATATTATGAGTGGGCATTTCTCTGCTACCATGATGGAAGACTGGGTGAACGGTGACAAAAACTTATTAAAGTGGCGTGCCGAAACAGGCGAAACCGCATTTGAAAAAACAGCACCAACCAAAGATAAAATTACTGAACAGGAATATTTTGACAACGGTTTATTGATGGTGGCTTTTGTACGGGCCGGAGTTGAACTTGCTTTTGAAACGATGGTAGAATCCGGCATTAAAGAAGAATCTGCCTACTATGAATCATTGCACGAAACGCCTTTAATTGCCAATACCATAGCAAGAAAAAAATTGTTCGAAATGAACAGGGTAATTTCTGATACGGCCGAGTATGGTTGCTATTTATTTGACCATGCATGTAAACCTTTACTGGCCGATTTTATGAAGTCAATTGATACCAATGTTATCGGTAAAAATTTTAATGAGGGCAAAGATGCAGGTGTGGACAACAAAATAATTATTGCTGTAAATGAAATTATCCGCTACCATCCGATTGAATCAATCGGATCAGAATTAAGGCAGGCAATGACAGAAATGAAAACAATCAGCACTATTTAATTTTTGCAGGCAGGTAGTATAAAAATTATCAAAAAAGCAGTGAACACATTCTCAACAAATATTAAGGCGGGTAAAGACGAAGGTACTTTTAATGCCCAGCATTTGATGGGGCAAGTACCACATATAAATAATGTGCCTAAAATTGATTTGGCCACCCCTGCAAATATCAGCGCTGCGGCAAACAGATTAAAAAATATCGTTACCAAAACACCATTGCAGTTAAATCAAAACCTGTCTGAAAAATACCAATGCAGGGTGTTTTTAAAAAGGGAAGACTTGCAGGTGGTACGCTCTTATAAATTAAGGGGTGCATACAATATGATGGGCAGCCTTTCTGCCGGACAGTTACAAAAGGGGGTGGTTTGTGCAAGCGCAGGCAACCATGCACAGGGGTTTGCATTTAGCTGCAAAAAACTACAGGTAAAAGGCATTGTGTTTATGCCGGTGGTAACACCCAATCAAAAAATTTCGCAAACAAAAATGTTTGGAGATGAATGGATTGAAATAAAACTGGTGGGTGACACTTTTGATGATTGTGCAGCAGCAGCAAAAAAATATACGCTTCAGCAGGAAATGGTTTTTATTCCACCTTTTGATGATTATAAAATAATTGAAGGGCAGGGCACCGTTGGTATGGAAATATTGCAGGAGCTGGAAAATATTGACTATCTTTTTATGCCTGTTGGCGGCGGCGGTTTAAGCGCCGGGGTGGGAAGCTGGTTTAAAACATTTTCGGAACAAACTGTTTTAATTGGTGTTGAGCCGGAAGGGGCACCCGCCATGTACCAGTCTTTAGCAACAGGTAAACCGGTAACACTCGATACCATTGACCGTTTTGTGGATGGCGCAGCAGTTAAAAAAGTTGGCGACATACCATTTGCAATTTGTAAAAAAGTACTCAGGGAAGTACATCTTGTACCAGAAGGAAAAGTTTGCAGCACCATTTTGAAATTGTATAGCGAAGATGCCATCGTCGCTGAGCCAGCAGGGGTTTTATCCATTGCGGCACTGGATGCTTATGCGGATGAAATTAAAGGCAAAAACGTGGTATGCATTTTAAGCGGCGGCAATAATGATATTGACCGCATGCAGGAAATTAAAGAACGCTCCCTGCAGTACGAAGGCCTTAAACATTACTTTTTGATAAGGTTTGCCCAACGGCCGGGTGCATTAAAAGAATTTGTAAATTACGTATTAGGGCAAAATGATGACATCACCCGTTTTGAGTACATGCAAAAGCATAATAAAGAAACAGGCCCGGCACTTGTGGGCATCGAACTAAAAATGAAAGAAGATTACCAGGAGTTATTGAATAACCTGGCCAGGTACCAGATCAACTTTACGGAAATAAAAAGGGATGATAATTTATACGGCTACCTGGTGTAAGGCCTGGGTTGCGGTACAAGTACTATAGGAATTGTTTTTTTTGTTTACTAAAATTGGAAAGATGAATACAACTGCAAATATTAAGCTGCTGAATGCAATGGAAAATGGGGATGATAACTGCATCAGCGAAAACCCTGCACCAGCCGGCCTTTACGACCCCAGGTTTGAACATGATGCCTGCGGCATTGGCTTTGTTGCAAGTATTAAGGGCAACAAAAGCCATCAGCATATTTCAGATGCACTTACTATTCTTGAAAATATGGAACACCGTGGCGCCTGTGGCTGCGAAACAAATACCGGTGATGGTGCAGGTATTTTAATTCAAATTCCCCATGAGTTTTTCTTTGATGAGTGTGTTAAGCTTGGGGTGCATTTACCATCATTTGGCAAGTACGGCGTTGGTGTAATTTTCTTTCCAAAAGAAATAAAATTAAGGGAAGAGTGCAGGGATATTTTTAACAGGGCTGCCGAAAAGTTAGGCCTCGAAATCTTAACCTACAGAAGTGTTCCGATAAACACCAATGGCATCGGGCCAACAGCCTTATCTGTGGAGCCGGTAATGGAACAGGTGTTTATTGCCTGCCCCGACCATATTGTAAACCCCATCGATTTTGAAAGGAAATTATTTGTACTCCGCAACTACACCAGCCATACCATCAGGAACACCGTTAGGCAGGATGCTATTGGTTTTTATATCGCTTCCTTATCTTTTAAAACCATTGTGTATAAAGGCCAGCTTACCAGCAGGCAGGTACGCAGTTATTTTCCGGATTTAAGTAATAAAAGGGTAGTGTCTGCCTTTGGTTTGGTACACTCCCGTTTTGCCACCAACACCTTTCCAAGCTGGAAGCTGGCACAGCCCTTTCGCTACATTGCACACAATGGTGAGATCAATACTTTGCAGGGAAACCTTAATTGGTTAAAGGCCAGCGAAACTGGTTTTGTATCGCCTTATTTCAGTAAAGAAGAAATGGAGATGTTGCTGCCGGTGGTTACCAGCATGCAGTCAGATTCTGCCTGTCTTGATAACATGATTGAACTGCTCACTTTAACAGGCCGCTCTTTGCCACAGGTAATGATGATGCTGATACCCGAAGCATGGGATGGCGATGACAGGATTGACCCGGTAAGAAAAGCATTTTATGAATACCATGCTTCTATGATGGAACCCTGGGATGGCCCGGCATCTATCTCGTTTACAGATGGCCAGATTATTGGTGCAACGCTCGACAGGAATGGCCTGCGCCCATCAAGGTATTGTGTTACTACAGATGACAGGGTTATTATGGCTTCTGAATCTGGTGCATTGCCCATTGACCCTTCGCTGATAAAAGAAAACGGAAGGCTGCAGCCAGGTAAAATGTTTGTGGTGGATATGGAGCAAGGCAGCATCATCAGCGATGAAGAATTAAAGAAAGGCATCTGCTCACAAAAGCCTTATGGCGATTGGCTTAATAAATATAAAATAAGGTTGGAAGAACTGCCCGAGCCAAGGGTAATGTTTACCCATCTTGAAAGTGAGCAGGTATTTAAATATCAAAAAGCTTTTGGTTACACAACCGAAGATTTGGATACCATTATAGCACCAATGGCACTGGATGCAAAAGAGCCAATCGGCTCAATGGGTACCGATGTTCCGCTGGCAGTATTAAGCGATCAGCCCCAGCATTTAAGTTCTTACTTTAAACAATTATTTGCCCAGGTTACCAACCCGCCGATTGACCCGATCAGGGAAAGGTTGGTAATGTCACTGGCCACTTTTGTAGGCAACAATGGCAACCTTTTAAATGAAGATCCGCTGGCGTGCCATACCGTGGCATTGCAACATCCGGTGCTTTCCAATTATGAACTTGAAAAGATAAGAAGTATTGATACCGGTGTTTTCCAGGCCAAAACATTGCAGTTGTACTACCGTGCAGATGGAAAACCAGACAGCATGCAGAAGGCACTTGCAAGGCTTTGCCGCTATGCAGTGGATGCAGCCGAAGATGGTTTTGAAGTATTGATTTTAACAGACAGGTCTATCGATTCTGATCATGCGCCTATACCATCATTGCTGGCAACCTCTGCGGTACACCACCATTTAATCCGTAAAGGGTTAAGGGGCAGTGTGGGCTTGGTTGTTGAAGCAGGCGATGTTTGGGAAGTTCACCATTTTGCATGCCTTTTAGGTTTTGGGGCTACTGCCATAAACCCTTACCTGGCCTTAAGCAGCATCAGGGATATGAAGCTGAATGGTAAGCTGGATACCGATCTTGATGTAGACCAGCTAAAAAAGAATTACACTAAAGCAGTAAACGACGGGTTGTTAAAGGTGTTTTCAAAAATGGGTATCTCAACTTTGCAATCTTACCAGGGTGCCCAGATTTTTGAAATTATCGGCCTTAATAAATCTGTGGTAGATAAATATTTTACTGGTGCCATTTCCCGTATAGAGGGCATGGGGCTCGATGAAATTGCAAAAGAAAACCTGGCCAAACATGCCTTTGCATTCAGCAAAAAAGAGATACCTGTGGACAGGTTACCCGTAGGCGGCATGTACCAGTGGAAACGTAAGGGGGAGTTTCATTTGTTTAATCCGCAAACCATTCACCTGTTGCAGTATTCCACCAGGATGAACGATTATCCAACGTTTAAAAAATACTCTAAACTGGTAAATGACCAGGGCGAAAAAGCCTGCACTTTAAGAAGTTTGTTCCAATTTAATTTTCACCGTTCGCCAATTTCAATAGATGAGGTTGAACCAGCAGAAGGCATTTGGAAACGTTTTGCAACAGGGGCAATGAGTTTTGGTTCCATCTCCCATGAAGCACACAGCACACTGGCCATAGCAATGAACCGCCTGGGTGGCAAAAGCAATACCGGCGAAGGGGGCGAAGATGAAATGCGTTTCGACAGGTTGCCTAACGGCGATTTAATGAGGAGTGCCATCAAGCAGGTAGCCTCTGCAAGGTTTGGGGTAACCAGTTATTATTTAACGCAGGCAGATGAACTGCAGATAAAAATGGCGCAGGGTGCAAAGCCCGGTGAGGGCGGGCAATTGCCCGGCCATAAAGTAGATGACTGGATTGGTAAGGTAAGGCATGCCACGCCGGGCGTGGGTTTAATTTCACCACCGCCGCACCATGATATTTATTCTATTGAAGATTTGGCGCAATTGATATTTGATTTAAAAAATGCCAACAGGGCAGCAAGGATAAATGTAAAGCTGGTGTCAAAGGCAGGCGTGGGTACCATTGCCGCCGGTGTGGCAAAAGCAAAAGCAGATGTGGTGTTGATTGCAGGCAATGATGGCGGAACAGGGGCATCACCAATAAGCTCCATTAAACATGCAGGCCTTCCATGGGAACTTGGTTTGGCAGAAGCCCATCAAACCCTTGTAAAAAATAAATTACGCAGCCGTGTGGTATTGCAAACGGACGGGCAATTAAAAACAGGTAAAGACATTGCCATTGCAACATTATTAGGTGCAGAAGAATGGGGTGTTGCTACAGCAGCATTGGTTACCGAAGGTTGTATTATGATGCGTAAATGCCATTTGAATACCTGTCCGGTTGGTGTGGCCACACAAGACCCACAGTTAAGGGAACGCTTTACAGGCGATGCCGAACATGTGGTAAACCTCTTTAAATTTTTAACGGAGGAATTGCGTGAAATAATGGCCCAGCTTGGTTTTCGTACCATTAATGAAATGGTAGGCCAGGTAGATTGTTTGGAAACAAGGCCGGATATAAAGCATTGGAAATACAGCAAACTGGACCTTTCGCCTATTTTGTATAAAGAGCCTGCTTCTATTTATACAGGCTTATACAATAAAGAAAAGCAAGATCATGAAATGGATAATGTGCTTGATTGGAAACTGATTGAGGCCGCCAAACCAGCACTTGAAAGAAAGGAACGGGTACAGGCTTCCTTTGATATTAAAAGTATCGACCGCACTGCCGGCACCATACTCTCTAACGAAATTTCAAAAATATACAAGGCAGCCGGTTTGCAGGATGATACCATACATTTTAAATTTAATGGTACGGCAGGGCAGAGTTTTGGGGCATTTAATACAAGTGGGGTAACCCTGGAGCTGGAAGGCGATGCCAATGATTATTTTGGCAAAGGTTTAAGCGGCGCAAAGCTTATTGTTTACCCATCTTCAAAAGCAAACTTTGTTCCTGAAGATAATATCATCATTGGAAACGTTGCTTTTTATGGGGCCACATCCGGCAGTGCCTATATCAGGGGCAAGGCAGGCGAACGCTTTGCTGTGCGTAACTCTGGCGCCACTGCTGTTGTTGAAGGTGTGGGCGACCATGGATGTGAGTACATGACCGGCGGAAGGGTAGTGGTGTTGGGCAATACGGGCAGAAACTTTGCCGCCGGTATGAGTGGCGGCATTGCATATATCTATGATGTTAAAGGCGACTTCCCAATCAACTGTAATAAAGAAATGGTAGACCTTGATCCTGTAAACGATACCGACAGGGAGGAGTTGTTCACCCTCATCTCCAACCATTATAGTTGTACCAAAAGTACTGTAGCAAAATTTGTAATGGATGATTTTGAAAATCAGCTGAAAAATTTTGTGAAGGTTTTTCCAAAGGATTATAAAAAAGTAATGGCCAAAATATCAATGGCTTCCGAAGGTTGATAAATAAGTTGTTTCGGTTGACGAAGCAACATGGTTACAAAAGGCTTTAATAAAATATTTAAATAAATAAAAGAAGATAATGGGCAAACCAACGGGTTTTTTAGAATTTACAAGAGAGCTTCCTTCTAAACGTCCATCACAGGAACGTACAAACGATTATAAAGAGTTTATTGAGCGCTATCCGGATGAAAAGCTGAACCAGCAATCTGCCAGGTGTATGAATTGTGGTGTTCCCTTTTGTCATAACGGATGCCCCTTGGGAAATGTGATACCAGAATTTAATGATGCTGTGTACCGCAAAAGCTGGAAAGAAGCATACGATATTTTATCTTCTACAAATAATTTTCCTGAGTTTACGGGGCGTATTTGTCCTGCACCTTGCGAAACCGCTTGTGTGCTCGGTATTAACCAGCCTGCCATCACCATAGAAGAAATTGAAAAGCACATTATTGAAATAGCTTTTGACAAAGGCTTTGTTAAGCCCCAAAAACAAATATCCCGTTCAGGAAAAAAAGTAGCGGTAATTGGCAGCGGTCCGGCCGGGTTGGCTGCTGCTGCACAATTGAATATGGCGGGCCATATGGTTACCGTTTTTGAAAGGGACGATGCACCGGGTGGTTTATTAAGATATGGCATCCCCGACTTTAAATTGGAAAAATGGGTGATAGACAGAAGGATAAAATTGATGGAAGAAGAAGGAGTGGTTTTCCGGTGTAATGCCAACGTTGGGGTAAATATAAATATCAGTGATTTGCTAAGGGAATACCAGGCAATTGTTTTAGCTGGGGGTTCAACAGTGCCAAGAAATTTACCCATCCCCGGCAGGGATTTAAAAGGGGTTTATTATGCCATGGAATTTTTAAAACAGCAAAATAAGAGGGTGGCAGAAAAATCATTTAAAGAGAACGACATATTTGCCACGGGTAAAAATGTGGTGGTTATTGGTGGTGGCGATACCGGAAGTGATTGTGTAGGCACGAGCAACCGTCATAAAGCAGCCAGTGTTACCCAATTTGAATTGTTGCCTAAACCGCCAGACAGCCGAAGTGTGGTTATGCCATGGCCAACCTTTCCGATGCTGCTAAAAACAACTTCATCCCACGAAGAGGGGTGCCACCGCAAATGGGCAGTAGCTACCAAGGAATTTATTGGTGATGAAAAAGGAAATTTAAAAGCCATCATAATGGTGGATTTGGAATGGAAAGTGGTCGATCACAGGCCGGCACAATTTGTTGAAGTAAAAGGAAGCGAAAGAAAAGTGCCTTGTGAACTTGCTTTGCTTGCCATGGGTTTTGTGCATCCCCAGCATGAAGGTTTAATTAAAGAGTTAGAAATAGAATTGGATGAAAGGGGCAATGTAAGGGCTTCAGAAAAAAATTATCAATCCAACATCAACAAAATTTTTACCGCAGGGGATATGCGGAGGGGCCAATCACTGGTGGTTTGGGCCATTAAAGAAGGCCGGGATTGTGCCGAAAGGGTAGATGAATTTTTAGTAGGTAACTCATTATTGGAAACAGCAGACGGAAATATGGTGGCGAGGTACCTCCAGTAAAATTTAAAAATTTGCCCATAAATTCTATAATCTTTAAATCTATACTAAATTCCAAGGCGTTAATAAGTTGTTAGTATAAAAAGTATAGATATTAGTCAATAATTTTTTCGCTTTATTGAATTATTTTGCTATTATTGCTATGAATATTAGATATGTTATAATTTTAAATCTATTTAAGCGAAACAAATGAAAAAAATTGGCATTAAAGAAGTTTTACCTTTTCTAGCGCTGACTGTTGTAGCAATTGCAAGTCTGTTTTTCCCTACAGCAGATGTATTTGCCGATTCATCCAAGTATGTAACCGGTGATATTACCTGGGTACTGGTTGCAACTGCCCTTGTATTTTTAATGACGCCTGGATTAGCCTTTTTCTACGGCGGTATGGTTAACAGAAAGAATGTGTTGAGTACAATGATTAAAAGCTTTGTTGCAGCTGGTATAGTAACCGTACTTTGGCTAACCGTTGGTTATGGAATGTCTTTTGGCACCAGCGTTAATGGTATCATCGGCAATCCAATGTCGCACCTGTTTTATAAAAATGTAGTGTCTGGGGCACCCTGGGTTGGTGGCCCCACCATTCCGCTTACACTTTTTTCATTGTTCCAATTAATGTTTGCCATTATAACGCCTGCCCTAGTAGTTGGCGCCGTTGCGGAGAGGGTTAAGTTTACTTCTTATGTACTGTTCATTGTTTTGTTTTGCCTGTTTATTTATTTTCCCGTTTGTCACTGGGCATGGCATCCTGAGGGGTTCTTAGCCAAAATGGGTGTGCTGGATTTTGCAGGCGGCACGGTGGTGCATATCACCGCAGGTTGTGCAGCTTTGGCTGGGGCATTGGTTTTAAAAAGAAGAAAATCCCACATGCAAAATATTGAAACCCATCCTGCCAACGTGCCTTATGTTTTAATTGGTACTGGTTTGTTATGGTTTGGATGGTTTGGGTTTAATGCAGGTTCTGCATTGGCAGCTAATACTTTAGCAATATCTGCCTTTGCCACTACGAATATTGCTGCGGCAACTGCTGGCTTATCATGGATGTTTTTTGATGTTATCCGTGGTAAAAAACCTTCAGTACTTGGTTTTTGTATCGGTGCAGTGGTTGGCCTTGTAGCTATTACCCCGGGGTCGGGTTTTGTAGGCATTGCACACAGCGCATTTATAGGTTTTATCGCTGCCATTATAAGTAACGTTGCAGTGTCATTAAGGACCCGTTCTAAAGTTGATGATACTTTGGATGTTTTTCCATGCCATGGTATTGGCGGTATTGTGGGTATGCTTTTAACTGGTGTATTTGCTTCCCATGCTGTAAACAGTGCAGTTGGGTTGGATGGTGCGGTTAACCATCAGGGCTTATTTTTCGGCGGTGACCTTTTCTTTACGCAGCTTAAGGGTATGTTGATTGTTGCCAGTTACAGTTTTGTGGTAGGCTGGTTAATTTTTAAATTTATCAACTTTATTAATCCACTACGTGTTTCCGAAGATGAAGAATCTACAGGACTTGATGAATCCCAGCATGGCGAAAATTATGTCCAGGGAACCTTGTTGGTTAAAACAGATGGAATTTTGGAAGAGAAGCCAAAGGCAGAAGCCTAAAATAAATTTAAGATATGCGATACCGGATATGTATGTAGTCCGGTATTTTTTCGCCCTTCCAGGCAAATATTTAAATAAATATAATCTTAATGTTATTTTTATATTATTGATTAAATAGCATTAATAACAGAATTATTGTTCTTTTATTATTTTTTTTGTTCTAAATTTTAGATGGATTGAGCATCTAACTACATATAGAAATGTTGCTCATGTAAATGACCTTTCTATTTCTTTTCTGATATCCTCCAGAATACCTAATCAACAATCAGTACCTGATTTGTTTTATCCATTCCTATAATTAAACCACTTTTTTTAACCAACTATTAAACTAAAAAATGATGAGAAAAATTTTAGGGACAGCTATTGTTGTCATTGCTTTAATGCACACCGCCTTTGCGCAGGATTCTACTAAAACGGTAACCTTTTCCGGATCAGTGGATGGGTACTACCGGTTTAATTTCGCCAACAACGACCTTATCACCAACAACAAAACAAGCTTCACCAATTCTCAAAGCAATTTTGCATTGGGCATGGCAACCATCCGTGCAGATGCAAGTGCTATGTCAGGTAAAATTACTGCTACCGCAGATTTAGGATTTGGCCCAAGGGCAGAAGAGTTTTCTTACTACGAAAATGCAACCAATTCAACTTTAAGAATGGTTAAGCAATTGTACCTGACTTACAACCTATCTAAAAATGTAAAATTAACTGCCGGTAAGTTTGCAACGCACGTAGGCTATGAAGTTATGGATGCGCCTTTAAACCGTAACTACAGCATGTCTTACATGTTCACCAACGGCCCGTTTTCACATACAGGCGTTAAGATGGATGTAACTGCGGGGCAAGCCGGGTTTATGATTGGCGTTGCTAATTTTATTGATCAAACTAATTCTACCACCACTACTAAAACATTGATTGGCCAGGTTAGCGGTGGTTCTAAAGATGGTAAGTTTAAAGCTTATTTAAATTATGCTGGTTTTTTTGGTGCTGAAAAAGGCTTAAACCCTTTAGCCCTCAAAAGTTTCAATCAATTGGATTTAGTTGTTAATGCTACGGTAACAGATAAATTCGGTATTGGCTTTAATGCAACTATTCAAGATCGCAAACAAATCAGCACTTCTACGGCGGCAAGTGGAAGTTGGAAAGGATATGCATTATACCTGAATGTGGATCCCTCACCGACGGTTGGCCTTACGCTAAGAAGCGAACTGATAAGTGACAGCAAATTTGTATACTATAGTGCGAAAACAATTTTCGCCAACACCCTTTCCATGCAATACAAGGTTGGCCCTTTTACCCTCATGCCCGAGCTGCGTTTTGAAACAGCCCAAACAGAAATTTTTGCCAAACATGATGGGACAACAACTAAGTCAACTGCTACGGCACTTTTAGCAGCTATTTATAAATTTTAATTGTTACCCCCCTTTACGTTCTACACTTTTATTTTAAGCCTTAACCAATAAACCTTTAACACATGAACCTAAAAAAAATCAGGAAGCTGAAGCGGAATACAATTGCGGCATATGCAGTAACAACCCTAATGTTGGTGTTGATGTTATCCCCATTGTTTTCCCTTGCACAAGATCCCACCGGTGCTTCAACAGGTACTATTAAAGATTTGGGTATTGATACCCTTGCTGCAACAAAGGATACTTCAATGAACAAAGTAATTGCAGTTGTAAACACCATAGGGGCGGCTGATGGCCACAGCAAAATTGCCATCAACATTATGTGGACCTTACTTACCGGTTTTCTTGTAATGTTTATGCAGGCTGGTTTTGCCATGGTAGAAACAGGTTTTACACAAAAGAAAAATGTGGCCCATACCATGTGTATGAACTTTTTGATTTATGCAATTGGCATGATGGGATTTTGGATTTGTGGTTTCGCAATCATGTTTGGCGGCGCTTTCAATATAGCAGCTTTAGGTGGTTCAGCAGGGGTGGTGCCATCAGAATATGTGGTGCATATGTTTGGCCACGATTTTGGAATATGGGGCAAAGCAGGGTTCTTTTTAAGCAGCAAATACTATGATGTAGGCATTTATACTTTGTTCCTTTTTCAAATGGTATTTATGGATACAACAGCAACCATACCTACCGGTTCTATGGCAGAGAGATGGACGCTTAAATCTTTTGTAGTGTATGGCTTCTTCATTTCAATGTTTGTATACCCGCTTTTTGGTAATTGGGTTTGGGGCGGCGGATGGTTATCGCAGTTAGGTGCACAGTTTGGTTTAGGCCACGGCCATGTTGACTTTGCAGGCTCTTCTGTTGTACATATGGTTGGTGGTGTGGCCGCCCTTGCAGGAGCATTGGTTATTGGCCCACGCTACGGTAAATATGGTAAAGATGGAACCGTAAATACCATCCCGGGCCATAATATCCCGATGGCTATTATTGGTACGTTTATACTGGCTTTTGGTTGGTTTGGTTTTAACCCGGGCTCAACACTTGCCGGTGGTGATATGCGTATTGCTATCGTAGCTACAAACACAATGCTGGCTGGTGGTGCAGGTGCTTTGGCCGCTCTTTTTTACATGTATGCAAGAGGTGGCAAGGCTGATCCTGGTATGATCGCAAATGGCATGTTGGCTGGCCTTGTGGCCATCACCGCACCTTGTGCATTTGTTACTTCATTGTCTGCAGTTACCATTGGTGCTATAGCTGGTATCATTGTTATTCTTGTGTACAATTTTGTAGATAGAAAATTAAAAATAGATGACCCGGTAGGTGCGTTTGCTGTACATGGCGCCAACGGTGCATGGGGTGTTATTTCATTAGGCTTATTTGCAGATGGAAGTTATGGCGATGGCTGGAATGGTGTGGCTGGTACAGTAAAAGGTTTATTTTATGGAGATGGCAAGCAATTGGTTGCCCAACTTATAGGCACACTTACATGCGCATTGTTTGTATTTTTTGTGATGTATTTCTTCTTTAAGTTACTTAACAAAGTAATTCCTTTAAGAAGTAAAGAAGCTGATGAAATTGCTGGTTTGGATATCCCAGAAACTGGTGTTCACGGGTATGTGGACTAACTGATTTAAAACGGTCCCACCAAATTGGCGGGGCCGTTTTTTTTTACCAATAAAAATAAATGAAAAGGTTAATTAAAAAAATAACAACCCCGCTTCGCTATTTTATTAACGACAGCCGGACGGTGGGTGTTATTTTAATTGCCTGTACACTTATTTCTATTTACATGGCAAATACTGCCGGGGGCAAAACCTACCGCCATTTTTGGAATGCAGAAATACACTCTGCTATAGCCCTGCATTTGCCAGGAAATATATTGGAATGGATTAACAATTTCCTGATGGGTATCTTCTTTTTAATGGCTGGTACAGAGATAAAAAGGGAATTAATGGAAGGGGAGCTGTCTACCTTTAAAAAAGCGATTTTACCCTTTGGTGCTGCATTAGGCGGCATGCTGGTGCCCGCTTTAATTTTTATAGCTTTCAATGTATACTCGGCTTACATTACCGGTTGGGGGGTACCTACTGCAACAGACATTGCCTTCTCTTTAGGCATCGCTTCTTTGTTAGGTAAAAGGGTACCGTTAAGTTTAAAGATTTTATTAATGGCGCTTGCCATTATTGATGATTTAGGTGCCATACTTGTTATTGCACTATTTTACGGAGGTAAGCTTAATGGCTTTTTTCTTGGTATAGCAGCTATTGTTTTCTTACTGCTTATTGCATGCAATTATTTTAAATTAAAATTTGGTATCGTTCAGGTTTTATTGTCTTTGTGTCTTTGGTATGCCATACTTCAATCAGGCATAGAAGCCAGTATAGCCGGGGTAATATTTGCATTTACCATACCCACATTTAAATTAGTAGCAGTAGAGAAATGCATCCACAATTTTGTAAACTTTTTCATCTTGCCCTTATTTGCATTGGCCAACACTGCCCTGCTTATTCCTGCGCATTTTGCTGCTGCATTGAGCAGCACCGTTGGTATTGGCATAATAGCCGGGTTGGTTATTGGCAAACCTTTAGGGATTTTTATGGTGAGCAGGTTATTGGTGGCTTTAAATATTGCCAGGCTTCCGCACAATATTCACTGGAAACAAATTTTAGGTATGGGTACATTGGCCGGCATCGGATTCACCATGTCAATATTTACTACGATGCTGGCCTTTACAGAAGAAGGCATAAGGGACATCGCCAAGATAGCTATTCTAACAAGCGTTGGCCTCTCTGTTATTGCAAGTGTTGTTTATTTTTGGCTGATTGAAAGGACAGCAGAAAGAAAACCCAAGCCAATCCTGCACCCCCGGTCAAATTTAGAAATGGGGCTTAGCTGATTTAATGTGTTTTCGTTGAACCATGTTCAAAAAACACCATTCAATGCGTATTAACGTGCAGTACTTGAAGCATGTTTATCTTTCCAGTAAACGAACAGGCAGAGACTGCCAATCCACCCAAAAGATACCAGGGTAACTTTTACAATTTCAATGATCGTTGATGAAGAAAATACGGGGATGCTGTTTAAAAGAAGCGTTGGAAACAGTTGCATAGAAAGCAATTTTTATGTAAAGTTGATACATAAAAATCAATAAAACAATTGCTGGTACTGCATTACAGCGTTTTTTCCGAAGCCCTTTAAATTGCTTTAAATCATATATTTCAAGCTTCTCTATATATTATTAAGAAAGTGAAACTTGCGGAAAAGCAACTTTCTTTTTTATCACACCAACCAATAGTATTCTGATAATTTTAAAACTTTTTACGAATTTTTATTTTTTTAAAGTGGGTTTTTTTGAAATATTTTTTAAGAAGTATGGTTGCCTTTTTCTATTTTATTTACTACTTCAATATCTTGTTGCGATAATTTTTCCCACCATTCATCGGTAACATCCGCCAACCGGTATTCTGTATCAATATCATAATCACCATCTTTATCAATAAGGTAAAAACAATTGTTAAGGGTATCCAGCACACTGTTCACCGATTTTAACTC
This sequence comes from Ferruginibacter sp., assembly GCA_965249755.1. GTDB lineage: Bacteria > Bacteroidota > Bacteroidia > Chitinophagales > Chitinophagaceae > Ferruginibacter. The sequence goes on along the minus strand of CBDFMT010000004.1, from coordinate 2,017,606 downwards.
TACAAACAGTAGCCGGCTAACGATTTTTTTATTTGTTTTCTGCTCCAGAAATTCAACCCTGTGTTGAAGGTCAAGTATTTTATCGTCCCTTCGGGCAAGTAAATAAATGGCAATAAAAATGCAAAACAGAAAAGTAATTATTAGAGCAACAATCATAAGTATATGTTCAAATCTACCAGTTTATGCAGAGTTCCTTCCTGCATTAATTATCCCAAACGACGATCGCATTACCAATTTTTCGTAGCTTTCTTTTAATGGCGATTGCACCAGGTTATCTTCCAGTTCACGAATATTAATTATGGCGAATTGCTGTATCGTCAGCAACGGCATCACAATTTTTTCCCTCATCGCAATAGATAATTGATCTACCGGGTAATCGCTCATCAACTCTTTTTTATTAGACAATTGCAACACATATTTTACGGTTAAGTTGTACTCATCGTAAATGCTGTTCCATATATCGGCATATTTTTCATCTTTGGCCAAAAACTCCGTAAGTGGAAAAAAACACTTTTTCATGGCCATCTCACAATTGTCCATCAGTGTTTTAAAAAACAACGATTTGTTGTATAAAACTTTTAAGCTGTTAAACTTATCCTCTACATCCAAACGCTGTAACGCAGTACCAACGCCAAAATACCCGGTAACATTTTGCTTTAGTTGTGCCCATGCACCCACATAAGGTATAGCCCTCAGGTCCTTAAGGGAAAGCTTGTTGCCACCCGCCCTTTTCGCCGGCCTGCTCCCAATATTTGTTTCGCTGTAAAATTTAAGGGGGCTAACCTGCGTAAGGTAATCTGTAAAACGGGGATGGTTTTTTAATGAGGTGTACTTATCAAAACTTATATCAGCAAGTTGGTTCAAAAGTTCTTCTTCATGCGCTTCAAGGGTTACATGCCTGTTATCAAACAACTCGTTGGTTATGCCGGCATGCAGCAACTGTTCTATGTTATATTGGGCACTGTCAACGGTTCCAAAGCTGGAGCTAACTGTTTGCCCCTGCACTGTTAACTGTATTTCCTTGTTGGAAATATTGTTGCCCATGGATGCATAAAACTTATGGGTTTTACCACCGCCCCTTGATGGAGGGCCGCCCCGTCCATCAAAAAATAATACCTGTATATCGTGTTGTTTGGAGATAGTGGTTAGGTTTTCCTTCGCTTTGTAAATGCCCCAGTTGGCCATAAAATAGCCACCGTCTTTAGTACCGTCAGAAAAGCCAAGCATTATAGTTTGGTTTCTTTTTCTACTGGTAAGGTGCTTTTCATACACTTCGTTTGAATACAGCTCCTGCATAACACCGGCGGCATTTTGCAAGTCTTCCACTGTTTCAAACAGGGGCACTATATTTACCGTTAGTTCTTCTTTTTTCCAACCGCATAATAAAAACAAACCATATACTTCAAGTACATTAACTGCACTCGTGCATTGGCTTATAATATACCGGTTGCACCCGGCCTCGCCATTAAAATCCTGTATATTTTTTATGGCTTTAATGGTAGCAATTGTATCTGTCACCAATGGGTCTTCAAAGGTTTCTTCTTTTAAAACAGTTTTAATATTGGTAAGTAAACCTATTTTTTCTGCGGCTGAAAGTTCTGCATAATTGGAGGCAATATATCCTTCCTTGGCGGCAATGGCATGCATTACCTTAGTGTGTATTGAACTTTCCTGCCGTACATCCAGCGATGCAAAATGCAACCCAAAAACATGTACTTTATTTATGAAATTATCTACCAGGTAAAGAAATAATCCATTGTGTTTAAAAATAAGAATATCCCTTATTTTTTGTAAGGCTGCCAACATATTCTTAGTGCTTATGGCCGTGCGGTTACCCGGAATAAATATGTTGTTGTACATCTCTGTTTCAAGGCCAGACAGGATAGTGTCTACCCCTTCAAAAGTTAACCGCCTTTTGATGCGGCGTATTTCGAGATAGTAAGATTTAATGATGCTGCCCCTTAAAGCTTCTGCAACCTGCAAAGTGGTATCTGCGGTAACAAAAGGGTTTCCATCCCTGTCGCCACCCGGCCAAAAGCCCATTGCAATAATGGCATTGTCTGGTGAAATCGCATTGGGAAATTGATTTTTTATAAAAGACATAATCCTTCCGGCAGCAGCATAAAAAACATTTTCCAGGTACCAAACCAAATTTAAGGCTTCATCATATGGTGATGGTTTTTGCTTTTTAAAGAAAGGTGTTTTGCCCAACTGTTGCAGGTACATATTTATTTGCGATGCATTGTTGGCAATAAGCGCTTTTGATAAATCATTGATAATGCCCAATACCGGGCCGGGGTAAAATTGGGTGGGATGGGCAGTTAGCACCAAACGCACCGCAAAGGTTTTAAGCTTTTCAGTAAGTTCTTCTTCTTTATTGGTTTGCATTACTTCACTTTCCAAATGCTTAAGGGTACCAACGCCGCCAGTATCATTTACTTCTTTAAATGACGCATCTTCCAAAGCATCAAAAAGTACCACCTGCCTTTCAATATATTGTATAAAGCGAAACAGTAAATCTATTCTTTCTTTTGGTTGGGTATAGGCTGTTTGCTTGTTTAAAAAATCTTCGATGATTTCAACAGGGCTTTGTTTTTTCTTGTACCCCTCCTCGCAATTGTGTTGCAACAACGACAGTAAGATGCCTGTTTTTTCAATACGGTGAAAAGGTAAAGAAGTGAACAAGCCGTTGTACAACTGAAATTTTATACCAACTAAGTTTTTAAAATGCTGCAGGCCGTTAGAAGACTGATAATCCATATTCAACAAAATTTAATAAAAGGAAATTAACAAGGCAGCAATCGATCGTAAAGCATGAAAATACTTAAAAAGTTTCAAATCATTTTAAGCCTTTCCAATTATTTACTTAATTTAGTTGCCCCGATTATGGTACACTTCAAATTACATATCATCTTATTGAATACTTCTCTTTCAAGTGGCTTAGGCCGTACGTTTATTACCGGCGGCACAACCCGTTAAGGGTTCCTTAGTTTCATATTATCTTTGGGCTTGGGCTGTTTTCAGGTATTGAAAAATACAGCTATTTACATCATCATTTTAAAAGGAAGCAATGCAGGTTTTAAAGTTTGGGGGCAGTTCAGTAGCCAACGCAGAAAATATTAACAAAGTAATTGCAATTGTAAAAGACAAAATAAAACAAGATAAAACAGTTGTGGTGGTATCTGCCCTGGGCGGCATTACTGATATTTTATTACAGTGCAGCCAGTTGGCATCAGAAGGCAATGAAGGGTACAAAGAAAAATTGCATGAAGCTGAATTACGCCATCTAAATGTGGTGAAAGGCCTTATCGACATTACACAACAAAGTGCCGTACTTAGTTTGGTGAAAACACTTTGCAACGAAATTGAAGATATCTGCAACGGTATTTTTTTATTAAAAGAATTATCTGAACGCACCAAAGACCGTATCGCAGGATATGGAGAAATACTTTCTTCTAAAATTATCGCTGCTAAATTAAATACAGAAGCTGTGCCGTGCGAATGGGTGGCTTCATCTAAACTGATTATTACCAATGCCAATTACGGGGCAGCTGCAGTGGACTTTTTATCCACCAATAAAAATATTTCGGCTTATTATATTGCATCGGATAAACACCTGTTTTTAATGCCGGGATTTATCGCATCTGACAGCAATGGAATAGGTACAACTTTAGGAAGGGGTGGGTCTGATTATACAGCGGCTATTGTTGCAGCAGCAATAGATGCAAGCCTGCTGGAAATATGGACAGATGTTTCCGGCATGATGACTGCAGACCCAAGGTTGGTTGCCAACGTTAAAATAATACCACAAATTTCTTATCAGGAAGCAATGGAGCTTTCTCACTTTGGGGCTAAAGTAATTTACCCGCCAACCATACAACCGGTAAGGAGCAAAGGCATACCCACGTGGATTAAAAACACTTTTGAACCGCAGGATAATGGCACAGTAATCCAAAAAGAATCCAGCAACAATGGCAATAGTATACGGGGTATTTCCAGCATTAATTCTATTGCATTATTAAGCCTTGAAGGTAGCGGCATGGTGGGCATACCCGGTTTTTCAAAAAGATTATTTGAGGCACTTGCAGCGAAAAAAATCAATGTAATCCTCATAACACAAAGTTCATCCGAACATTCCATTTGTGTGGGTATTGAATCCGCCACCGCAATTATCGCCAAGCAGGTAATTGATGAAGCCTTCTCTTACGAAATTGAAACAAAAAAAGTTGACCCCATAATAATTGAAAAGGAACTTGCTATTGTTGCGCTGGTAGGCGATAACATGAAAAGCCATCCTGGCATAAGTGGTAAAATGTTTGGTAACCTGGGCCGCAATGGCGTTAATGTAAGGGCCATAGCACAAGGTTCGTCGGAACGGAATATTTCTGCGGTAATATCAACACATGATGTAAAGAAGGCCATCAATGTTTTGCACGAAGAGTTTTTTGAAACGGTATATAAAGAGATAAACCTTTTTATTGCAGGCGTTGGCAATGTTGGTGGCAAACTAGTAAACCAAATATTGCAACAGCAGCAATATTTATTGCAGAACCTGCACCTTAAAATAAATGTGGTTGGTTTGGCCAATAGTAAAAAAATGTTTTTTAAAGATGAAGGCATTGATTTGAAAATTTGGAAGGAGTTGTTGTTGAACGATGGCGAAACAATGGACATGCAATTGTTTATAGAAAGGATTGCATCAAAGAATTTACGCAACACCGTTTTTGCAGATGTAACGGCTAACGAAATGGTGGCTACCTGTTACGGACAGTTGCTGCAAAAAAGTATTTCTGTTGTTGCCTGTAATAAAATTGCCTGTTCTTCAACATACGAATATTATGCAAAGCTTAAAAACCTGGCAAGGGAATTTAATGCACAGTTTCTCTTTGAAACCAATGTAGGCGCCAGTTTGCCTATTATAGGCACTTTAAATGATTTGCTAAGGGGAGGTGATAAAATAGGCAGGATACAAGCCGTATTGAGCGGCACTCTAAATTTTGTGTTTAATAATTATGATGGTAAAAAAAGCTTTGCAACCATTGTTAAGCAAGCCCAGGATGAAGGCTATACAGAACCCGACCCAAGGCTTGACCTGAGTGGTAAAGATGTGATGCGTAAAATAATGATACTGGCCAGGGAAGCAGGGCATAGGATTGAAATGGAAGATATCGCCAATAATGTTTTTATGCCACCTGAGTGCATGACAGGTTCTGTAGAAGATTTCTATAAATGCATGGAAAAACATGAAGCCCATTTTAAACAATTGTTTGATGGTGCAGGTACCAATAAATTAAAGTTTGTTGCATCTTTTGAAAATGGAAAAGCTGCTGTGGGCTTGCAGCATATTAACCAGCAGCACGACTTATATCATTTGTATGGAAAAGACAATATTGTGCTTTTTTATACAGACCGATATACAGAACAGCCGTTGGTAATTAAAGGTGCCGGGGCAGGTGCCGATGTAACTGCATCAGGGGTTTTTGGGGATATCATTAAAGCATCAAGGGTTTAAATTTTATCTTGTTAGCAGGAAACAGCATTGTATGGAAAAAATAGTTGAACAACATAAAGCCGCCGCCTTCTCCTTAAGTAAAACTATGGTAAAGCTTTTGGCACCGGCAACGGTGGCCAATCTTGTTTGCGGGTTTGATGTGTTGGGAATGTGCCTGCATGCCCCAAGCGATTTGATGGAAGTTAAATTGTTGAAAGAAAAGAAAGTGGTGATGATTAGTGCAGACGGCTATCCCTTACCGTTAGACCCTGCGCAAAATACTGCAGGCGCACCCCTGGTGGAAATGCTGAACGAACTGCCAGACAATATTGGGTTTGAAGTAACCATTCATAAAAAAATTAAACCAGGCAGCGGCATAGGGTCGAGTGCTGCAAGTGCCGCTGGTGCTGTTGTTGGTGCAAACTGCTTATTGGATAATTATTTTTCTAAGCTGGACCTGGTAAGGTTTGCCATGTTTGGAGAAAAGGTTGCATCCGGGGTAAAGCATGCAGATAATATTGCTCCGGGTATTTATGGTGGTATTACTTTAATAAGAAGTATTTATCCCCTGGATATTGTGGCCATACCATCACCGGATTTATTTGTAACAATTGTGCACCCGCAAATAGAGGTACGCACTTCGGATGCAAGGCAAATTTTGCGCAAGGAAGTTTTGCTGAAAGATGCAATCAGGCAGTGGGGCAATATTGCCGGGCTGGTAGCAGGTTTTATGCAAAATGATTTGGACCTTATCGGGCGTTCACTGGAAGATGTTATTATTGAACCGGTACGCAGTATTTTAATCCCTGGCTTTGATGAAGTAAAATTAAAGTGCCGCCAGGCTGGTGCATTGGGCGGCGGTATATCAGGGTCTGGCCCCTCTATTTTTATGCTAAGTAAAGATGAAGCTACAGCTACTTTGGTGGAAGATGAAATGAAAAATATATACAACCGTATTGGCCTTGCATACCATACCTATGTTACTACTATTAATAAAACAGGTGTTACCATCCTTGATGCCTGACGGCATGAATTTAATCATAACCAATGCAATACTTTAGCACAAACCAGCAATCGCCTTCCGTAGATTTTAAACAGGCCACCCTTAATGGGCAGGCACCGGATAAGGGATTGTATTTTCCGGAGCGTATCCCTTTTGTACCTAAACATATTATTGACAACATAGGCTTATACACCAATGGCAAAATAGCCCTTGAAGTGATAAGGCCGTACGTGGGCAACACCATACCCGAAGAAGAGCTAAAACGTATAGTAGACGAAACGGTTAATTTTGATATCCCACTCGTTCAAATTACCACCAATATATTTTCGTTAGAGCTGTATCATGGGCCAACACTGGCTTTTAAGGATATTGGTGCCAGGTTTATGAGCAGGTGCCTGGGCTATTTTGTACAGGGGCTTGGTAAAAAAGTTACGGTGCTTGTAGCAACATCCGGCGATACCGGAGGTGCAGTTGCCAATGGTTTTTTTGGGGTGGAAGGTGTGGATGTAGTGATATTATATCCTTCAGGAAAAGTAAGCCAGGTGCAGGAAAAGCAACTTACTACCTTGGGCAAAAATATTTATGCACTTGAGGTGGATGGTACTTTTGACGATTGCCAGCAAATGGTAAAGCAGGTTTTTGCAGATAGTGAAATAAATGAAAAACTATTTCTTACCTCTGCCAATTCTATAAATGTGGCAAGGTGGCTGCCCCAGCAGTTCTATTATTTTTTCGCCTTTAAACAATGGCAGCAAAAAGATAACCCACCTGTAATAGCTGTGCCCAGCGGCAACTTCGGTAATATTTGTGCAGGTATATTGGCGCATGTTTCCGGCTTGCCCGTTAAACATTTTATAGCGGCCTGTAATGCCAACGATGTTGTGCCGGCTTTTATGGATACCCAAAAGTATGAGCCTAAAAAAGCAGTGTCCACTATTTCCAACGCAATGGATGTTGGCAACCCCAGCAACTTCATCCGCATCCTACAAATTTTTAACCACAGGTTTATAGCGTTAAAAGAAGTTGTAAGCAGTTGCAGTATATCTGATGCGGAAACCAGGGAAACTTTAAAAACTGTTTACAATCAGCAAGGGTATTTGCTTGACCCACATGGTGCCGTTGGTTATTCTGCCTTGCAGCAATATTTGCAACAGTACCCAAATGAAAAAGGGATTGTTTTAGAAACTGCCCACCCGGTTAAATTTTATGATGTTGTTGAACCTGTTATTGGTAAAGCAGTTGCTATACCGCCAACAGTGCAGCAGCAATTATTGCTGCAAAAAAAGAGCACAAAAATAAAGGCTGATGTTAACCTGCTGAAAGCATTTTTAATGGAGTTGTGAAAAGAAAGCAATTGCGGCTTTACCAAAGGGTAAGGCAAGCCGTTACGACCTGCTTTAAAAGGAAAGATGTTAGCTAAAAATGTGGAATGTTTTTAGTAATCAGGCTGCGGCCTGATGTGCAATTTCATCCATTGAAATACCTGAGTGGCTTTCATCGTACACACACTTACCGTTTTTAATCAGCAGTATTTGTGGCGACTCATGGCTTACGTCAAATTGCTCGGCAACCTTTTGTGAGATGGCCCTGTACTTTATCAGGTCAAGATAATAAAAGTCGATACCATCGGGGGAAGTGCCACGTTCTAAACGGCCTTTGGCCATACTGCTTATAGAACAACGGGTGCTGTGTTTAAAGATAACCTGGGGTTTTTGGTTAGAGGTTTCTTTAATTTTATGTAGCTGATTTTCGTCAGTCAGTTCAATCCAGTTCATCATTTTTAAGACGGTGGTTTAATGAAGAATTCCTTCCGTCATAGGGCAACCTGTTTTTCTGCTTGCGCCGCAAGATGTTAAACTAACAATACCTGCAACTGCTAATAATGCCAATAAGATCATTTTTTTCATGTAATCAGATTTTCCTAATAACGTATTTAAAAAGAAAACAAATATACCAAACTTGTATAATTTTTATGGTTACGATAATATCAGTTATTAAAATCTTAACTTGCTTTTAGTATTAAGGCCATTCCCTCAAGGATAATGGGCCATAAAAATTTGCAATTCTCACTAACCTATAAAATAATTTTTTCTGATGCCTTTACAATTAATTCGCCCCATTGCGTTCATTGATTTAGAAACGACAGGGGTCAATCTTTCTACAGACCGGATTGTAGAAATCGCTATGATTAAAATTTTACCCGATGCTACAAGGGTGGTAAAAAGAAAACTCATCAATCCTCAAATACCGATACCTGCTGAAACAACGGCCATACATGGTATAAGTAATGAGATGGTAAAAGATGCCCCTACTTTTAAGCAAGCCGCTAACGAATTAAAGCAATTCATTGAAAACTGCGATATGGCGGGTTACAACAGCAACCGTTTTGATATACCTATGTTAATGGAAGAATTTTTGAGGGCTGGTATAGAAGTAGATCTTAGCACCCGCAGGATGGTTGATGTGCAGCACATTTTTTACACTATGGAACCGAGGACATTAACAGCAGCATATAAATATTATTGTGGCAGCGAACTTATAGATGCCCATAGTGCCGAAGCAGATGTAAATGCAACAATAGACGTTTTATTTTCGCAGATAGAACGCTATCCGCAGCTTGGAACTTCTGTAGACAGTATCCTCAGTTCTATCGGGGAAGAAAAAATTGTTGACTATGCCCGCCGTTTTCTTTTTAATGAAAAAGGGGTGGAAGTTTTCAATTTTGGTAAACATAAGGGCCGCCCTATTGTTGATGTGCTTAAGGCTGAGCCTCAATATTATGATTGGATGATGAGGGGTGATTTTCCACTACACACCAAACAAAAACTCACAGAAATATTAAACCGCACCTTGTTAAAAAATAACTAAATACCAAAGGGCATTCAGATCACATTTAGAATATTAATTACAAATTGTATTTTCGTTTTTAAGAAATTGTTTATAACTGTTGGAAAAGCTCGTCATCATACCTACATACAATGAAAGGGAGAATATTGTGTCGATTATAGATGCAGTTTTTCAATTGCACCAGCACTTTCATGTATTAATTATTGATGACGGCTCGCCCGATGGAACCGGAAATTTGGTGAAGTCCCTTATTGTAAAATACCCTAACCAATTATTTCTGGAAGAGCGGCAAGGTAAGTCCGGCCTCGGTACCGCATACATTCATGGCTTTCGCTGGGCACTGCAAAAAGGCTATTCGTTTATCTTTGAAATGGATGCTGATTTTTCCCACAATCCTGCCGACCTAAATAAATTATACCTGGCCTGCAAAGATGGGGCTGGCATTGCTGTTGGCTCAAGGTATGTACATGGCGGGGCGGTTGAGAACTGGCCTACCAACAGGATCGCCTTATCAAAAGGCGCCTCCTTATACACCCGGCTTATAACCTGGATGCCGGTTAAAGACCCTACTGCTGGTTTTGTTTGTTACAGAAAAGAAACCCTTGAAGCCATCAACCTTTCTGCCATCAATTTTGTGGGGTACGCTTTTCAGATAGAAATGAAATTTGCTGCCTGGAAGTTAGGTTTTAAAATAGCTGAGGTCCCTATAACTTTTAAAGACCGCAAACTTGGGGATAGCAAGATGAACAAAGGCATCATTAAAGAAGGGGTGCTTGGTGTTATAAAATTGCGCTGGATGAGCATTTTCAAGAACTACCGCAACAATGTAAAAAATAACCTGCCCGATAATTCCATCAACTATCAGCAGACAGAAGTTGCCATGGAAAGCAAATAATTTTTTCCCTTTATGTAATTTTTTTTATGGGTGCATCTGTGTAATAAATATTTATTATGCAGAAAATAATCATCTTAATGGCGGCATCCATTGTATGTTTAGCCGCATTTAAACAACCTAACCAAATTAATATTTCTGGTAAAGTAACCAACGAAAAAGGTGATGCCCTTCCGGGTGTTGCAGTAAAAGTGATCGGCACAACCGATGCAACAGTTTCTGATCAAACCGGGCTTTACCGCATCACGGTTAAGGATGAAAAATCAGTATTGTTATTTTCAACTGTTGGCTACGCAGAAAAAAAAATAAAGGCAGGCAGGCAAACAACAATTAATGTAAAACTATCTGTTACATCACAGCATTTGGACGACGTTGTGGTTATTGGTTATGGAACTAGAAAACAGGACTTCGCCGAATCGGCACAGGATGAATTACAATCCTATCCACAAAATAGTTATGCACCGCCATCAACAAAAAATGCAACCCCCTTGTACGATTTTGAAAAAAAGCAAAACCAAACCACTGATAAAACTTTCAACAGAGAGGGCTACGATTTCATAAAAGAAAACAGTTTTGTAAAGACGAGGGACAACGCCCTCTCCACTTTTTCTATTGATGTAGACGCAGCAAGCTATAGCAATGTTCGCAGGATGTTGGAGGCAGGTACGCTGCCACCTGCCGGTGCAGTACGGATTGAAGAAATGATAAATTATTTTAAGTATGATTACGAACAACCAAAAAATGATTTGCCCTTTGTTGTTGCTACAGAAATCGGTAACTGCCCCTGGAACAATAACCACAAACTTGCACTTATCGGTTTACAGGGCAAGGTTATCCCAACAGAAAATTTACCTGCCAGTAACCTTGTTTTTTTAATCGATGTTTCAGGTTCAATGATGGGCCCTCAGAAGCTGCCGCTTGTGCAGCAGTCTATGGTGCTTTTAACAAACCAATTAAGGGAACAGGACAATGTAGCTATTGTTGTATACGCCGGAAACGCAGGCCTGGTGCTGCCTTCCACGAGTGGGGCCAATAAGGCCGTTATAAAAAATGCTATTGGTGCATTGCAGGCCGGTGGCCCCACTGCAGGAGGCGAGGGTATTAAACTGGCGTACAAAACAGCATTGGCCAATTTTAAAAAAGAGGGCAATAACCGGATTATACTTTGCACCGATGGGGATTTTAATGTGGGCACAAGCAGTGACGATGAGCTGGAAACGCTGATTGAAAATGAAAGAAAGAGCGGCGTTTTTTTAACCATACTTGGTTATGGTATGGGCAATTACCAGGATGCTAAAATGCAAAAACTTGCTGATAAAGGTAACGGCAACCATGCCTATATCGATAAGCTGGAAGAAGCAAAAAAAGTGTTGGTGCAGGAGTTTGGTGGCACACTCTTTACGATTGCAAAAGATGTAAAACTGCAGGTTGAGTTTAACCCTGCATTGGTGCAAGGCTACCGGTTAATAGGATATGAAAACCGCATGCTTGCAAAGGAAGATTTTAATGATGATACAAAAGATGCAGGTGAATTGGGCAGCGGCCATACCGTTACTGCACTGTATGAAATTATACCTGCCGGTAAACCATCTGATTTTTTGAACCATGTTGACTCCTTAAAATACCAGCAGCAGGATGGGTTTAAAAAAGCTGTATTTACCGATGAGTGGATGACGGTAAAGTTGCGCTACAAACAACCCGATGGCAGCATTAGCCATTTGATGGAACTGCCTGTATTGTTTGATGCCAAAGCAGATGCGTACCGTACAAATAATTATCGCTTTGCCGCTGCTGTGGCCTCTTTTGGACTGCTGTTGCGCAACTCTGATTTTAAGCAAAACGCCAGTTACAATATGGTTATTGACCTTGCCAAAAGTGCATTGGGCAAAGATGCCGGAGGGTACCGCAAAGCTTTTGTACAACTTGTAAAAAAAGCGGCATCCCTCAACGGAAAAGAGGATGGCGGCGATGATGATGAAGATGTACTGTCATCAAAATAAATTGTTCTTACAAGCGCAATTCAGTGGGCGGTGGTGTTACGGCATTACTGCCCACTTCTTACCAAACAAAAAAAACTAATAATTATGGATACTGTACAACTAACTATTACCGAACCTTGCCATGCCAACTGGGCTGCTATGAATGTGATTGAGCAAGGCAGGTTTTGCTCATCTTGCAACAAAGCTGTTACCGACTTTAGCGAAATGAACAACAATCAAATACTGCAAATACTTTTAAAAAGCGAAGCAAATATTTGTGGCCGCTTTAATAATGCCCAGCTTAATGCACCCCTTTTAACCAGTGATCAAAAAGACAAAAGATGGCATAAATACTTTTTTGGGCTTTTGATACCAACACTGTTTTTTACCAAACAACTGAATGCCCAAAAGAAAACGGGCAAAGTAAAAGCGGTGGCGGTAACCAATAATGTGGTACGTATGGGCCTGGTAGCATATACACCACCAATAAGGAATTTTAAAATTGCAGGTGCTGTAACAGATAGTGCAACCAATGAAATTATTTCTGGTGCATCAATAAAAATTAAAGATGGCAGCAGCGGCGTATCTGCAGATAGTGCTGGCAGGTTTTCTTTCAATAATAAAACCAGCTCATCATTTGTAATGCTTGAAGTAAGTGCCGTGGGTTTTGAAACCAAAGAACTAATGATAAGCATTCCGGTAAATGATTTTATACTTTCAGATGAAGTGATTAAACTGAATAAGACAAGTACATTGTTAAGTGATGTTGTAATTACTGCAAATGGAGAGAGATATTTAAAAGGACTGGTTGGTGGTGTTTCTGTGCGCTACAAAACCAGCAGGTATAATTTAATGGTTAACCGGATAAGTTCATTCATAAACGGCCCCATCAAAATATACCCCAACCCTGCAACTAAAGGCAACCTTGTACATGTGGCATTACAATTAAAAACTACCGGCCAATACAGCATGCAAGTCTTAAATACATCAGGCCAGTTGTTGCAGCAACAACAGGTAATTGCAGTATCAGCAAACATTACACAAACCATCCGCTGTGGTAATGATTGGGCTGCCGGCATTTATTTTATCAGGATAATTAATAACAGGGGCATGCTGATTAGCACTATCCGTTTTATAGTACAATAGTTTTTTACCATCTGCAAATAAAAACTATTTACATTTTTAACGCACCGTGTAACAGGGCGATAGCCGGTATCGATATTTGGTTACTTTTGTACACTAATTTAATAAAAGGTTTTCCATGGTTGATATTTGTTGCATAGGGCATATCACATCCGATAAAGTGGTTACCACAAAGGGCCACATATTTATGGCTGGGGGCACGTCTTTTTATTTTTCTAATGCCATTTGCAATATGGATGTTACTTATAATCTGGTAACTGCTGTGGCACAAAAAGAAATACGGTTTGTAGAAGCCTTGAGAAAATCAGGTATTGAAGTGCTGGCTTTGCCAAGTGCCTTTACCGTTTATTTCGAAAATATTTATGCTGAGGATATGAACCACCGCAGGCAAAAAGTATTACGGGTTGCAGATGCTTTTACGGCAGCCCAACTGAAAGAAGTGAACGCAACCATTTATCATTTAGGCCCATTGCTTGCAGGCGATATCCCCATGGATGTTATTAAAACGTTAGCTGCAAAAGGCAAGGTTTCGTTGGATGTACAGGGTTACCTGCGTAAAGTGGAAAATGAAAATGTAACCGCAATAGATTGGTTGGAAAAAAAGGAAGCATTGCAATACATACACACCCTTAAGGCCAACGAGCATGAAATGGAAGTGTTAACCGGTAGCAATGATGTTTGTATAGCTGCAAAAATTTTAAGTGCATGGGGTGTTAAAGAAGTGGTGATAACGCTGGGCAGTTTTGGCTCAGTGATTTATGCAGAAGAAAATTTTTATACCATACCTGCTTTTAAGCCTTCGGCAGAAACGGATGCAACAGGGTGTGGCGATACCTACATGGCAGGTTATTTATTTCAACGGGTTAAGGGCAGTAATTACCAGGATGCAGGTGAATTTGGTGCGGCAATGGCCAGTTTAAAAATCCAATCCTCCGGGCCTTTTACCGGAACGTATGCAGAGGTGGCTGCATTTCTTGCCAAGAATAAAACGCCGGTAAAAGTGTAAATTTTAATATGCCCACATGGATACATTTTCGCAACAGGCTGTTCTCTCCTTCATCATTTTTTGCTTGTATATTTTTCCTCCGGCAACAGGGTTATCGCAAGCTAACCACTGCAAATATTACAGCAGTGTTATCCTGCCCTCCCATGTTTCGCAAGTACAAATGGATAGCACCATGCTTGCCTTTTACAAAAGCTGGAAATCAACATACATTAAAAACATAACGGGTAAAAATCAATTGTATGTAGCAGCACTTGGGGCCGCAGGCAACAAAATAGTGGTTTCAGAAGGGCAGGGCTATGGCATGGTAATAGTAGCCCTGATGGCGGGTTTTGACACAGCAGCACAAAATATTTACAATGGACTGTACGGATATTACAAAGCACATTTAAGTAAAAAAAGCAGGGTGTTAATGTCGTGGGCGCAAACTAAAAATTTTAAAGAAAGCGACGATGGCTCAGCCACAGATGGCGACATGGACATTGCATATTCCTTGCTGCTTGCCAATGCTTTTTGGGGCAGTAATGGCGATATAAATTACAGGGGTGCTGCAAATGAAATTATACACGATATTGCCCTGCAGGAAATAAACCGTACTACCTTTTCCATTTTATTAGGCAATGATGTTGAAGCAGACAGCAAGGATTATTTTGATATGCGGTCTTCTGATTTTATGCCTTCTTACTGCAAGGCGTTCACCAAGTTTACCGGTGATAGTTTGTGGCAAAAAACAGTTGAGAACAACTACAAACTTTTTCTGTCGCTGCAAAATAAATTTAGTGCAGAAGCCGGGCTGCTGCCGGATTTTATAGTGCACATCAACGGAATGCCAAGGCCTGCGCCGCCGCGTTACCTGGAGTCAAAATATGATGGCGCATATAGTTACAATGCCTGCCGTGTGCCCTGGCGCATTGCTACAGATTTTATTGTAACAGGCGATGAGCGTTCTTACAAAATCTTAAAAAAGATAAACCGCTGGATTAAAAAAACCACACAAAATAATCCAGATAATATTTCTGCCGGGTACAGCTTAGCCGGTAACGATTTGCCTGGACGATACTTTGAAGCCTTGAGCTTTATCGCCTCCTTTGCGGTGGCAGCTATGGCAGATAAAACAAACCAGCAATGGCTTAACCAACTTTGGGATTACCTTACAGGCTTCAATATTCATCAATACGATTATTATGACAATACCATAAAAATGCTTGCGCTGATTATATTGACGGGAAATTATTGGGTACCATAATTGAAGCATAGGAAATTACTAATCTATAAATAAATAATTATTGAACAGATACAGTTACATAAAACGGCACCACAAATTTTACCGCCTCATAAGGGATGTTAAAACATCAAGTGTACACCAGGCAAAAAAATATGAAATTGTTGTCAATTGGCTAAAGGCGAATATGACCCGTAACCAGTTCCTGATATTTTCTGGTATACTGGTGGGGTTAAGCAGCGGCCTGGCAGGTGTGTTGTTAAAAATGCTGGTGCATTACATTCACTTTTTCATCACCACCAAATTTCATTTTGAGCAACAGATAGTATTCTATATCATCTTTCCCTTTTTGGGTATTGTGTTAACCACTTTAATTGTTATCTATTTATTTAAAGGGCAGCATAAAAAAGGGATACCTGCAATACTGTATGAGATAGCCCAAAACAGCAGCAAGGTAGCACCTGTAAAAATGTATTCTCAAATTATCCAAAGCGCTGTAACCGTTGGCCTTGGCGGTTCTGCCGGGTTGGAAAGCCCCATTGCAGTTACCGGTTCTGCTATCGGTTCCAACTTTGCTCAAACGTATAAATTAGGGTATAAAGAAAGGACATTGTTGCTGGCTGCCGGGGCAACTGCAGGTATAGCAGCAGCCTTTAATGCACCCATTGCGGGAATGATGTTTGCCTTTGAAATATTGCTGACAGGTGTGGTATTTTCAGATTTTATACCGCTTGCCGTTGCAGCCATTTGTGGCAGCCTGCTCTCGAGGATTATTTTAAAAGAAGAAGTGCTTTTCCGTTTTACAAGCCGCCATGAATTTGATTATCACAATACTGTTTATTATTTGATATTTGCGATTTTGTGCGGATTTTATGCCAGGTATTTTGTAGTGGTTGCCCAGTTTGTTGAGCGTACTTTTCACAGGCTTTCTTTTTCGGCTTTAAAGAAGGCCATGTTTGCAGGCGGGATATTGTCCTTTATGTGTGTGTTGCTTCCACCTCTTTTTGGCGAAGGATATGAAACAATTAAATCGCTTACCAATGGAAATATTGACAAGATTATAGAGAACAGTTTTTTTAAATACTTTGTATTTCATCAATGGCTGGTAGTACTGTTTTTGGGTATGGTTTGTTTATTAAAGGCCTTTGCCACACCGGTAACTATTTTTGGTGGTGGTAACGGTGGCAACTTTGCACCATCACTTTTTGCCGGGGGCTTTCTGGGGTACCTCTTTTCGCTGATATGCACCCAGCTTGGTTTTCACGATGTTCCCGTTACGAATATTGTTATTGTTGGTATGGCCGGAGTGATGAGCGGCGTGCTGTATGCACCGTTAACTGCCATCTTTTTAATTGCAGAATCCAGTTCTGGTTACGATCTATTTATTCCACTTATGATTGTGTCCGTCATCTCTTTTCTTATTGCCAAATGGTTTTCGCCGGTGCCGCCCGACCTTAAGCTGATGACAGAAAAAGGCCAGATATTTACCCGTGAACACGACCGTAACCTGCTCTCTTTATTACATACAAAAGACTTTATACAAAAAGATTTTAAATGGCTAACCGCAGATGCACCTGTTGAAAATTTGATGGCACTGATTAAAAATGACAACGCTGACCTTATTGCCATTTTGGAAGGTGATATGCTGGAAGGTATAATATCCATCAACTCGTTAAGGTCGTTAATGTTTGCTGATAAGGCCGTTGTGCAAAGCAATGTTTCAAAGCTGATGCAGGTACCAAAAGGCACGGTGGGTTGTACCGATGACGTAATAAAAGTTTTAAAAAAGTTTGATGATACCGGCACAACCGCATTGCCCGTTATTGAAAGTACAGGAAGGTTTATCGGGTTCGTTTATAAAGCCGATATATTAAACCAATACAGAAAATTGTTGCAGGAATATTCTTAATAATGAAACCTGCATTCAAAATCACAGCACTTCAACTTACCCTAACAGATTGGGTTTAAAGGATGGTTTTTTTCTTTTTTTAGTAGCCTGCTCATAAGCATAAGCCATACCTATTAATGCAGGTTCGGAATAAGGCAACCCACAAAAAGAAATACCCACAGGCAGGGAATGTACAAAACCCGCCGGTACGGTAATATGCGGAAAACCCGCCATGGCAGCGGGTGTAGAGAAAGAGAACCCGGTATCATAATCCCCGTTGATGAGGTCGATACAACAGGCAAGCCCATTGGTGATACCAGTAAATGCATCAAGGTTTTGTTCCTTCATAACCGCAGCAATGATGGCCCTTGAGCTTAACGACTTTTCTAAAGCATCTGTATATTCTTTACTGTCAAGCCCAGCCTTAGCCTGGCTGCTGATGAGTGTTTCTTGTTTAAAGTAGGGCATGGCCGCAGGTTCATGCTTTGTATTAAAATCAATAACATCCTGCAACGATTTCATCTTGCCATTTTCTTTTTGCAGGTATCTGTTTACACCATCTTTAAACTCAAATTGCAATACGGTAAACTCAGCATCGCCTAAAGTATAAATACTTTTAAGTAATTCTATTTCAATAATAACAGCACCTTGTTTATGTAACACTTCAATAGATTGCTTCAGTATAGAAACCATCGTATCATTTCCTTTAAGGTGCATCTTATCAACGCCAATCCTTTTTCCTTTAAGTGCATTGGAATCCAGGTATGGCGTATAATCTTTTTTAAATTTCCCTTCGCTTTGGGCTGTGGTGGCATCATTGGTATCAACACCTGTTAAGGCACCAAGTAAAATTGCTGCATCCCTTACTGTACGTGCCATTGGGCCTGCAGTATCCTGCGTGGCAGAAATGGGTATAATGCCTTCCCGGCTCCATAAACCCACTGTAGGTTTAATACCCGCCAAACCATTTACTGCAGCCGGTGAAACTATAGAGCCATCAGTTTCGGTACCTATGGCAACAGCACAAAAATTGGCCGCCACTGCAGCACCCGAACCGGCACTGGAACCGGATGGGTTACGGTCGGTAATGTAAGGGCATTTGGTTTGGCCGCCACGGCTGCTCCATCCGCTGGTACTACGTGTGCTCCTGAAATTTGCCCATTCACTTAAGTTTGTTTTGCCCAATAACACGGCACCTGACGCCCTTAATTTTTCAATAATAAAGGCATCTTTTTTTGCCATGTTGCCTGTCATTGCCGCTGCCCCGGCGGTTGTCATCATCCCGTCGCCAGTATTAATATTGTCTTTTATTAAAACAGGTATGCCGTGCAGCGGCCCTCTTATCTTTCCTGCTTTTCTTTCCTTATCCATTGCTGCTGCTATCGACAAAGCCTTAGTGTTAACCTCAATTACTGCATTAATTTTTGGCCCTGCCTTGTCGGTAGTTTTAATCCGGTCAAGGTACATTTGGGTTAATGCTACAGAAGATGTTTTACCGTTTTGCATCATTTGCTGCAACCCATCAATCGTTGTTTCATCCAGCTCAAAATTATCTTGCAGCGATGCAGTAGTTTCGGATGTACCCCTTGCCGGTGTGGAGAATGCAGACAAGCCTGCAGCTGTTAAAGTAACACCTGCCATTGATCCGTTGCGTAAAAAAAACCTTCTGTTCATACAAAAAATATTTACTTAAATGTAAGGGTAAAACCAGCAAGGGCTGCTATTTGTTCAGAAAACACATCCTTTAATTTTTTTGAAATAAGATGAAATTTGATTTATACAAGCACATGCATAAACATTGCTGGCAGATGTTGCCAGCAAAAAAAACCCCCTTAAAAGGGGGCTTCTTGTTATCCAAACAATCCATAAAAACAAAAGATCTTACTTGTTAGAACACGATTTTTGAGCTATGGTTGCCAGGGTTCAAAATTTTGGGCAGCGTACTGCATCTTTTGTACTGTTATCTTTATTAATAAATTTTTGGTATGAGATGCCCAATTCAAATCCACCCCGTCCACTGCTTACCGATGTAAGGTTTGATATATTGGTATCATAACTAACGGATATGGACAATGGCTTCATTTCTATTTTACCAACAGGTATTATTGCATCGTTCCATCGTACAACAACCCCGCCATGCAAAAGGTATTTTGGTTCATCTGCATCATCTAATTTAAAAGTGTATGTCACCCCGCCAATCATTTCTTTATGCGGTCCCTGCTCACTGTAATCGCCTTCAACAGTGATGTAAGAATTTTCAGCAGTACTTATCCGGATGCCACCAGAGTATACCCATTTTGCCACCATCTCCCGATTACTGTTTCCATAAAAAGAAATAGAACGTGCTTTATTAAAATGATGGTATGCCACACCAGCATATAAATTGTTATCGGCATTTTCACCAAGCTGCATATTAAAACTCATGCCTGCAATACCATCTAAATACGTGTAAGAACTTTTATTAAATGTCTCGCCATCGGCAAGGCCGCTGTTATAATTATTTCCATCAAACTGGCTGTTGGTGGTTACTTTGCTGCGGTCAATACTGCGTTGTACAAGGCCACCCATAAAACCAAGGGACAGGTACATATTTCTTTGCTGGCTTAAAGATTTATGATAATTAACCGCAGGCAAAACATGAATTGCCGTCATTGCTGCTGTTCCTGAACGGTCATATAAAATTTGTCCACCCATTGTAACAAAGTCTTCAGTTTGGCCTACTGCTATTTTATATTCGCCATTTAATGAAACAGTTTGATATGGTACAGTAACACTTTGCCATTGGGTGCGATAAACGGATTGTATGCGTAAGTCACCTGTGAAGATGCCTGCCAGTGCAGGGTTGCGTAACAATGGTGCCTCAAAGAATTGTGAAAAATGTATGTCTTGCGATGTTGCCCGTGCTGCTGTCAGCAACATCAGCACACAACAAATTATGCTGGGTACATCGCATTTCATAGGGTTTAAATTTAGGTTTCTCCGGTAGCATTTTATGCTCTTATAAAACGGTCGGTTGCCTGTTTTAGTATTTTGTAAATAAATAAAATTCATTTCAGTAGTGCGGTTTAAATTGGATAATCAGATGCTACGTATTTATACTTTATGCCTTCGTATTTATCTTTAAGCATGTAAAAAATAACACTCCGTATTTTCTCTTACAATGTTTACCAGGATTAATAACAGCAACCACAATTTCCCATAAAAGCTATCCGCCTCATGTTATTGCACCAGCGCTATATTGCCCTTATAATTGAGTATGCTGTTGTTGTCACAAATAATATCGATGGAGTAAACATATACATCAGGGTTAAGCCTTGCTCCGTTAAAAGTCCCGTCCCATCCAGCATTTGGGTCGTTTGCATTAAAACTTTTTCGTTCAAATACAACCTGTCCCCACCTGCTGAAGATCCGTAAGGTTGCAATTTTAAACAGTCCGGACCCACGGGGGTAAAAGATGTCATTGGCACCATCGCCATTTGGCGAAAAGGTATTGGGGATAAAAACATTGGTACCGTTGCAGATCACTTTTACGCTAACCTTATCTTCTGCAAAACAGCCGCCGGGGTTTTTTACTTTAACGGTATAGTCTGTATTGGTTACCGGTTTAATCGTTATGCCAGGGTAACTGTTACGAAATATGCCGGTGGTTGGCGACCACAATACTTCTGTAACATCGGCGGATATGGTGGGTATCAAATCAATTGTTTTACCCACATTAACTACTTTATTGCCGCCGCCATTTACTACCGGTATCGGATAAACTTTTATAAAAATATGGCCAGTATCCTTAAAACAATTTTTATCATCCGAGCCAATTATTGTGTAGTTGGTTGTATTATCAGGTTGTGCTGTTGGTGTTGATGTATTACCGTTGGTTATGCCCGTTGCCGGTTGCCATGTATAATTGGATGCCCCGTTAAGAAACAACTTTGCCGATTCGCCCTTGCACAAAGTATCCGGCGGGCTGTAAGTAATTTTAAACGGATATTGTACAGCAATACGAACAGTTGCCGTTGCCGTACAACCGTGTACCGTACTGCCTTTTACGGTGTAACTTGTTGCAGAATCCGGTGTTGCCACCGGGCTTTGGCAATTGTTGCAGCTCAGGCCTTTTGCCGGCAGCCAGCTGTAAGTATCGGCACCGGCGGCGTTTAAAATTATTCCACGTTGTTTGCAAATAAAGGTATCTGCACCGGCACTTACTTGTGGTACTTTATAGGCTTCAATTGTTTTGGTTGCGGTGGTTGTGCATCCGTTGCTATTGGTTGCTGAGAGTATAACAGTATACACCCCGGCTTTATTATATTGTTGCATTGCCGGGTTTTGAACTGATGCATAGTTGCCATTTGCAAAGTCCCATTTCCATTGCAACGCCGATGTATCGGATACGGTTACCTGCCCTTTAAAAGTTACCTGCAAAGGGGTGCATCCATTTGCAGTGTTACTTAAACCAATATGTGGCGATGCAATAACTTTTACCGGAGTGGCCGAAGTAAAAGAACCTTTACATCCATATAAAGAAGTGATGGTAAGGGCAGGATAATAAAGCCCTGTTTGCCCATAAGTATAAACCGGGTTTGGTACGGATGCAGTACCACCGTCACCAAAAGTCCAGTTGTAAGTGTTGATTACATCATTGCTGAAAGAAGAATCTGTAAAGGCAACACTGCCGGCATCACAAACAATTTTATCCGTAAAATTAAAAGCGGCGGTTATGCCATTTACGGTAATCGTATCAAGGCCTTTGATGGGTACTTTGCATCCATCGCTATCCGTTAAAATAAGTTTAGGGATGTAGGAGCCAGGATAGGTATAGGTGTGGGCGGCGAAAGTATCCTTCGTGTTATAAACATTACCATCATTAAAATCCCAGATGATGGAGGTAACATCAGATGTTTTGGCGTTGAAATTACTGGTAACGGGGTTGCAGCCAACAAGCGGCGAATACCGGAACGTACCCGTTGGGCCTTTAATAAAAACAGACCTTTGCTTTGCAACAGTACAGCCGCCTGCACTCGCTACAGTAAAGGTAACCGTGTAATGGCCGGGGTAACTGTAAAAGTGCGTTGGGTTATAAGAAGCAGTTGAAGAACCATCGCCAAAGTCCCAGGTTTTTGTAAGTGCATCTTTTGATAAATCCGTTGTTTGCACAATTAGTGGAGGGCATGCACTTAGCGAATCGCTTATTTTAAAATCAACTGATGGGGTTACGATGGTGATATAATTTCTTTTGGTTACAGAATCCATGCAGCCATATTTATCAGTGATAAGAAGTTTAACACTGTACGTTCCATTGGCGGCATATTGGCAAACAGGATTTTGCGCAGATGCAAAACTGCCATTACCCAAATTCCACAGATAGGTTAGGCCCGGCCCGGTAGATTGACCGGTAAAGCGTACCGGTTTTGTAGGGCAGCTTACAGTATCTGCATTGGTAAATTGCGCAACAGGTTTTGAAATAATAAATGCAGCAGGCATGCTAAAACTATCGCTGCACCCGCTAACATCTGTTACGGTAAGCTTAACAATGTAAGCACCTGGGTTTGTAAAAACATGCTGAAAAGGACCGCCTGAAACCGACGCTGTTGTACCGTCGCCATAATCCCAATCGTACGTTTTAATGTTATTTACGTTGTCGGTTAAAGAAGAGTCGTTAAACACAACCGGGGCTTGTAAACAAGCGCCAGGTGCGGTTGTGCTGAATGCGGCAACAGGGCCGTTAACACGGATGTTGCTTATTTTGGTAACAGTATCCCTGCAACCCAACATATCTGTTGTAATTAAAACCACGTTATAATTACCGGAATTTTTATAGATGTGCGAAACAGGGCTTTTCTTTGTATACAAGTAGCTGCTGTCACCAAAATACCACTCCCAGGAGTTAACAAACACAGGGCTTAAATTGCTATTAAAAGTAACATTGCCTGTTTTACAAATCACCGGATTAGCTGCGGTAAAATCTGCTTTCACATTAAGTACCTGAATATTTTTGGTGTAGATAAAATCACATCCGGTGTGGTGGTTTTTTACAGTTAATGCAACATCATAAAAGCCCTGCAAACTATATAAGTGAACCGGGTTTTGTTCTGATGAAGTGCTGCCATCGCCAAAGTTCCAGCTCCATTCATCTGCCCCAATGGACTGGTCTTTAAAAGATCTTTCCAAACTTTTTGTACAATCGTACACACTTATAAATTTTGCGACCGGGGCATTTATCTGCAGGTAATTTTTTATCACCAATGTATCTGCACAGCCACTGGCCCCAACAATCAGCCCAATGGTAAACTTGCCGGTATCCATGTAATTGTGTGTTGGGTTTTGATCTTCGGCGATGCCCCCATCTCCAAAAATCCAAAGCCATGTATTAACCGGGCCGGGGGTAAGGTCCGTAAAAAAGATTTTATTTTTTGCACAGGTATTCAGCGGTGTTACCGAAAAATTTGCAACCGGTTTAATGTTGGTAATCACAGCCCTATTCATCATCACCGTATCGCTGCAGCCACTTGCCGTTTGTATAATCAGCGATACCTTAAATGCGCCTGCTGTTGTATAAGTGTGTATGGGGTTGGGCAAATATGATGTAGTGCCGTCACCAAAATCCCAACGGTAATTGGTAATAATATCCATGGTGTTGATGTTTGCAGCAAAGCTCTTTGTAAAAGGCACACAGCCACTGTCAGGTAAATTTTGCAGGGAAGCTTTAAGTTTTAATATCTGTATGCAATTTATCTTTTGGATGGTATCGCTGCAACCTCCGGCATTGATGGCAACAAGTTGTACGGTATAATTTCCAGGCGTTGTGTAAGTATGCACAGGATTTTTAAATGATGAAAATGTACCATCCCCAAAAGCCCATTTAAAATTGATACTGTTTACCGATTGATTTGTAAACTGTACATTAAACGGCGTACTGCAGGATACTGCCACACTTGTAACAAAGGCTGGTAAAGGCTTTGGGGCAACTGTAACTACCTTGGTAACAGAGTCTGTACAGGTGCCAAAACTTGCTTTAAGTTTTATGGTATAGTTTCCCGGCGTTGTAAATGTTGTTGTTGGATTGACATCGTTTAATGTGCTGTCACTAAAATACCAGGTACTGCTTAAAGGTGCCGGTGCAGATGTATTGTTGAAAACAACAGGCTGTTTGGTACAGATGGTATCCGGAATATTAAAAGAGGCCTTTACTTTGGATACAATTATTTCTTGTGTTTTTAAAACCGTGTCGGTACAGCCTAAAGCATTTGTCACCACTAGTTGTACATCATACCGGCCTAAAGCATTGTAAGTGTGTAAAGGGTTTTGCAGGGCAGATGAAAGCCCATCTCCAAAAAACCATTTATAAGATAAGGTACCTGTTCCTGTCGATTGGTTTGTAAAATTGATAACCACAGGAAAAGTACAATTGTCAACATTGTTATGGCCGAACGCAGCTTTAACGCCTGCATTAATTTTTATGAATTGTGTTTTAGAAAGCGTGGTTAAACATCCATTAGTATTTCTTACCCGTAATGTAATATTATAGTTACCGCTTGATGTATAAACATGTTTTGGGTTTTGCAAAGCAGATGATGCACCATCGCCAAAATCCCATTGCCATAAGTTAATAGTATCATTACCAGGTTTGCTTTGGTCGGTAAACTGCACCGGTAAAGGATAGCAGCCGGTGTTGATGTCAGCAGTAAAATCTACTACCGGTTGTGCATACACCGTAACATATTGTGTTTTGATGATGGAGTCTGCACCGGTACTGTTACTTGCAATAAGCTTTATAGTATACTTGCCGGGGTTAAAATAAGTTACTGATGGATTTTGAAGATAAGAAATAGTACCATTGCCAAGGTTCCATTTCCATTGCGTTGGGTTATTAGAAGAAGAGTCTGTAAAACGTACTACCAAAGGGGCACAACCGCTAACAGGTGATGCCAAAAAATTGGCGCCTTTTTGGGCTTTTACTGCGTGGCCAAAAAACAACAAGGAAAGTAAAAATACACAGCATGCCTTGCCCTTTAATGTGGTCATCATAGGGTAGTAGTTTGGAAGTTATGGTTGTTTGCGAACCGATGTTTCTTATCACATCAGTTAACCATTTAACTCCAAACAAAAACAAAAATTGCAAACCCTGGTGTAAGCTTCAAATAAATAGAAACATGACTACAAATAAATCATAGCCTTCTCATGTAGAGTACCTTAGGCTCTGTACTTCCCCATGGTGCCAACTTTAAAACAGGCACGTCTTTTTTGGTAAAACGCCAGGACCGGTTTAAGAAAACAAACTCCGCAGGAATGGTGGGGGACTCTAAATTGATAACTAGTTTACTGTAATCTGTTGTGGTGGACCATGTACCGGAATAGGTTACGCCATCTTTGGTGCCGGTCATGTTGCCCTCATAAAATGAAGTGGTTTTAGTAAGCACAAAATTGTAACCGTTGTACAAGTTTGTTTTGTCAACACTGCTGTCACTTGCAAAATCAACAACAAAATTTCTGTTCAATACATTATCTGCAAAGTATTTTTCCAGCGTACTTTGGTCGGCAGTTAACAGTGCAAGTTTTTTGCAGCTTGTACAAAGCAAAAAGATAAAAGTTATCGCTAAAAAAACAAGTTTTCCAATGTGGCGTGTGCTCATACAATAATTTTAAAAGCCATAAATACCACTAAATTTTTTGGTGGCGTAATTTAAAAAGTAATCGCTGTTTAAAATGCCGCCGGTAATTTTTTTACAAAGCCCTTCGGATGTAAACCGCCGCCCATGTGGGTATACATTTGTTTTAAGCCAGTTAAACACAGGGCTTGTTTTGCCTGCTGCAATTTCATTGTTCAGCAAAGGGTTTTCTTTTTCAATTGCTGCATAAAATTGTGCGGCATACAAACTGCCTAAACTATATGTGGCAAAATATCCAAAACTTCCGTGGCTCCAATGAATATCCTGCAAACAACCCCTCTTATCATCCGGAACGGTAACACCCAGGTATTTAAAATAATTTTCGTTCCAGTAAGCAGGTATGTCTTTGGTAGAAATTGATCCTTCTATCAGCATCTTCTCAATTTCATACCGTATCATCACATGAAAATGATAAGTGATTTCGTCTGCCTCCGTCCTTATCAGTGAAGGCGCCACCTTGTTGATGCCCCTATAAAAAACTTCAGCAGAAAGGCCTTTGCATTGTTCCGGAAAAAACGTTTGCAGCAAGGGAAAATTGTGCTGCCAAAAAGCAAGCCCACGGCCAACACAGTTTTCCCATAAGCGGCTTTGGCTTTCGTGTATGCTAAGGCTACAGTATTCACCAAGTGGTAAGCCATACGCTTCTGCAGGCAGCCCTTGCTCATACAATGCATGGCCACCTTCATGTATGCAGCTCCAGGTCATGTTGCCAAAATCATTTTCATCAATTCTTGTGGTAACCCTTACATCCTGGCTGCTAAAACTGGTGGTAAAAGGGTGTATGCTGATGTCTTGCCTGCCTGCTTCAAGATCAAACCCAATTTGTTTTAATATTTCCATTCCAAATTTCCATTGGGTGTCTTTATTAAAGTGGCGGTGTAAAAAACTATTGTCCACCTGCGGCATATTTTTTATCGATTGCAACAAACTATACAGTTGCGGTTTAAGGCCGGCAAAAATGGTATCTGCATCAGCAACGGTTAGCCCCCTGTCATATTCGTTCATCAGTGCATTGTAGGGGTGGTCCTCGTAGCCCAGCAGGTCTGCTTCCTGGCGCTTTAATGCAATCAGTTCATGCAGGGGTTTTGCAAAAGCAGCGAAGGCGTTTTCTTCACGGGCCTTAACCCAAGCATGGTAGGTTTCGGTTACCGTCTCACTTAACTTTCTTACAAAGGCGCTGCTTAATTTTTTGTTGCGGTTATAATCGTACAGGCTTAATTCAACATTTGTTTGTTGTTCAACATTTAAATGCCCGTTGCCTGCTAATTCTTCCAGTAAATTACCGGTGGCTTCGCTTGTAAATTGCTGGTGCGCCATCTCACTAAGCGTTGCCAGTTGCCTGCCCCTGAAATGGTTCCCTTTCGGTGGCAGGTATGTTTCCTGGTCCCATTGTAAAACTGCCGCTGCATATTTTACGTCGGCTATTTGTTGCATCTTTGTTTCAAACGTTTTATACAATTCTTCAGCACCCATTATTAATTTTTTGTAAGATGAAAATACAGGAGGCCCTTAATTTTTTAGACACAATTGCCCCGGCAAGTTTACAGGAAAGTTACGATAATGCAGGCTTAATAACAGGCAGCCCGGCGTGGGAATGCACGGGAATTATTACAACATTGGATGCCACCGAAGAAGTGGTGCATGAAGCCATCGCTAAAAAATGTAACCTCATCGTTGCACACCATCCAATCATTTTTGGTGGGTTAAAAAAAATTACGGGAAAAAATTATGTAGAGCAAACCATTATTGCGGCCATCAAAAACGACATTGCTATTTATGCCATCCATACTAACCTGGATAATGTGCTGGATGGTGTAAGCGGCAAAATGGCAGCAATGTTGGGGTTGCAAAACCTGCAAATATTACAGCCTAAAAAAAGCCTTCTAAAAAAACTGGTAACTTTTGTGCCGGATGCACAAGCTGGTCATGTACGGAACGCTTTGTTTGCAGCAGGTGCCGGGCAAATTGGTAATTACGGGGAATGTAGTTTTAGCAGCGAAGGGTCAGGCACTTTTAAAGCAGGGGTTGGTACTGTGCCGTTTGTTGGTAAGCAAGGGGGGCAGCATACCGAAAAAGAGACGAGGATAGAAACAATATTTCCCGCCTGGCGGGAGAAGGCATTGATAGATGCCCTTAAAACGGCACACCCATATGAAGAAGTTGCTTTCGATATTTATGCTATCGAAAACGCCTGGAACTCAGCAGGAAGTGGCGTTACGGGCAATCTGCCCCAGGCGGTGGAGGAGCTGTCTTTTTTACAATTATTAAAAAATACTTTTAATCTTACCGTACTAAGGCATACCCCGCTAACCGGAAAAAAGGTAGAAAAAGTAGCCCTGTGTGGTGGTGCAGGCAGTTTTTTAATACCGGCAGCTATCGCCTCAAACGCCGATTTTTACGTGACTGCTGATGTAAAATACCACGAGTTTTTTGACGCCAACTCAAAACTGGTAATTGCAGATATCGGCCATTTTGAAAGCGAACAGTTCACCATTGATTTGTTGTTTGGCCTTTTGAGGGAAAAATTCCCTACCTTCGCCGTCCTAAAAACAGGGGTTAAAACCAATCCTGTTAATTACTTTGTATGATTTTTGCACTTGTGAAAAGATAAAAAAATTAAAAAGTTTAGAGGTTGGCTGACATGGTGAAAGAGGTTTAGCAATTATCGGTGTACAAAAAAATGTTTTTAGCATAGCATAAAATGATAAGGTTTGTTGCCATGCCGCTGAATAAATTTTAAAACAATAAATTTCAAATAACAATATGGCCGCAGTAAAAGATTTCTCTGTAGAAGAAAAGTTAACATCGCTTGTTCATTTACAAAAGGTGGATTGCAAGCTTGATGAAATACAAATTTTAAAAGGTGAATTGCCAATTGAGGTAAAAGACCTTGAGGATGAAATTGAAGGGTTGCATGCCCGCCAAACACGGGTTGAGGAAGAAATAAATGGTATGCAGGAATTTATTAACCAAAAGAAAGAAGCCATTAAAGAGGCTGAAGCACTGGTTAAAAAATACGAGAAGCAAAGTGAAAATGTAAAGAACAACAGGGAGTTTGAAGCCATCAATAAAGAAATGGAAATGCAGGCCCTTGAAGTAAAGCTTTGCGAAAAACATATTAAGGATGCCACTGAAGAAATTGGTGAAAAAGCCAAGCAATTGGAAATGGCCAAAAAAGCGGTTAGTGTTAAAGAAGGTAACCTGAGTGGTAAAAAAGGTGAACTGGAAAAAATTATAGCAGAAACTGAAAAGGAAGAAAAGCAATATAACAAACAAGCCAATGAAGCAAGGAGCCATGTAGACGAGCGCTTGTTACTTAGCTACGACCGCATACGCAAAAATTACCGTAACGGCCTGGCAGTAGTACCTGTAGAAAGGGATAGTTGCGGAGGTTGTTTCCACGCCATTCCACCACAAAAACAAAGCGAAATAAAGCTGCGTAAAAAAGTAATTGTTTGCGAAAACTGTGGGCGTATTTTAGTGGATGCAGATTTAAACGACAGCATCGAAATAAAGTAAAAACATAAAAATTATTACAAAAGCACTTCATCCATTTGAGGTGCTTTTTTTTTGCGTTGCCCGTAAACACCATATACATCTGTGCTAAAAAAAAACTAATTTGCCGCCACTATTATGCTTCAAAAGTTACACATACAGAACTACGCTATTATAGATAATTTGGCCATAGCATTTGCCCCGGGCCTTAATATAATTACCGGTGAAACCGGTGCTGGTAAAAGCATTTTAATGGGGGCACTAAACCTTATTTTAGGGGAACGTGCAGAAAGTACAGTGCTGATGGACAAGGAAAAAAAGTGTGTAGTAGAAGGTTATTTTAATGCTACAGCAAATAAGGAAATCATCAAATTTCTTAAAGCAGGTGAGCTTGATGGGGACGATGAACTCGTGATAAGGAGGGAACTTTCTGTTACCGGTAAATCAAGGGCTTTTATTAACGATACACCGGTAAACCTGGCCCAGTTAAAAGAG
Source organism: Ferruginibacter sp. (assembly GCA_965249755.1). GTDB lineage: Bacteria > Bacteroidota > Bacteroidia > Chitinophagales > Chitinophagaceae > Ferruginibacter. The sequence continues at coordinate 1,987,485 of CBDFMT010000004.1, read as the reverse complement.
CTAAGTTCTTTACTTGTTGATTTGCACCAGCAGTTTGACACGGTTGAATTAGGCGATAGCGATTTTCAAAGAGAGGTGCTTGATGCATTGGCGGGCAATGGCAACACCCTGATAGAATATACTGCCGTGTATGCAAATTATACGAAAGCAAAGAAGGAATTGCAGGTGTTGCTGCAACAACAGTCCGAAGCCAATACTGCCCTGGATTACAACCAGTTTTTATTTGATGAACTTGAAGAAGCTTCGCTAAAAGAAAATGAATTGGAAGAATTGGACGCTGAGCTAAAGTTATTGAGCAATGCTGAAAATGTAAAGCAACAGCTAAGTGCCATTTACTTTGATTTAAAAGATAGCGAACTGCCCATTGTTCAGCAACTGAAATCATTGGGAAATAAGTTGCAATCCTTAACGCCTTATCATACTTCAATCAACGAGCTTGCAATCCGTTTGAGAAGCACCCAGGCCGAATTGCAGGACATTGGCGATGAGCTTGAAAGTATTGACAGCGGGGTGCAGTACAGTCCGGAAAGGATACAGGAAGTAAATGATAAAATATCACTTGGCTATAAATTATTGAAGAAGCACAATGTGCAAACTACTGCTGAACTGCTTACAATAAAAAAAACATTACATCAAAAATTGCAGGGTATCCTCAACATTGGAGAAAGCATTGTAGCGAAAGAAGCAACCGTAAACACTTTGCTCCAGCAATGCAAACAAATTGCTTCGCTGATAACAGCCAACCGAAACAAAGCAATAAAACCATTTATAGAAAAAGTGAACAGCTTGCTTGCCCAGGTTGGTATGCCCAATGCTTTTTTAAAAGTTCAATTGCAGGAAACAGCTTTGAATATTTACGGGGCGGATGACATCGGATTTTTATTTGACGCCAACAAAAGCGGGCGCTTTGAGCCTTTGCGCAAAGTGGCAAGTGGGGGAGAGTTAAGCCGTTTAATGCTTTGTATAAAATCGCTGGTTGCAAAAAAGCTTCAGTTGCCCACACTTATTTTTGATGAAATTGACAGCGGCATCAGCGGTGAAGCGGCCAGGCAGGCAGGCATGATAATGAAAGGGCTTTCGGCAGGCCACCAGTTAATTGCCATTACCCATCAACCACAAATTGCTGCCAGGGCCAACGCCCATTATTTTGTGTATAAAAGTATTAACGGCAATAAGATTAATACGGCAATCCGCCTGCTGGATAATGACGAACGCATTACTGCCATCGCCCAAATGCTAAGCGGCGAAAAGCCCACTGCTGCTGCGTTAGAAAACGCCAGGGAAATGGTCGGTAACTAAATCCATCAAATTTGTATAAAAAAATACTGCTGCTGCTGATTATAATTTGCGCCATGTTTGTAACCTGGAAAATCCAATCTTATTTGCAGCAAATAATTAAGCCAAGGCAATCTTTTACCAGGTTTTTAATTTTTATGATACTGGGTTTTATATCAGTATTGGGGGCCATCTTTTTAACCGGGGTTTTAGTAATCCATTGTAAAGATTTTTTCTTTAAAGCATAAGAGCGTTACTTTTACGCCTCAAATAAAACCAGCTATGTCTTACAACTTATTGAAAGGAAAAAAAGGGATCATATTCGGCGCACTTGACGAAAAATCAATTGCGTGGAAAACAGCCATTCGCTGTCATGAAGAAGGTGCAGAGTTGTTATTAACCAATGCCCCGGTTGCAATGCGGATGGGTGAAATTAATAAACTGGCCCAGATAGTAAATGCCCCTGTAATTCCATGTGATGTAAGCAGCAACGATGATGTTCAAAATTTAATCACCAAAGCAAAGGAATATTTTGGTGGCGGCGTGGATTTTATTTTGCATTCAATCGGTATGAGTTTAAACGTTCGTAAAGGCAAACACTACACAGATATTGATTATGGCTTTAACGCCAAAACCCTCGATATATCGGCCATGAGCCTGCACCGTGTGCTGGCAGCAGCAATGAAGGAAGATGCCATCAATGAATGGGGAAGTGTTGTTGCGCTTACTTACATTGCAGCACAGCGCATCTTTCCAGACTATAATGAAATGGCAGATGCAAAATCTTTGCTGGAAAGTGTTGCCCGCAGTTTTGGGTATCATTATGCAGTTAAGAAACATGTACGCATCAATACCATATCACAATCGCCAACCCGTACCACAGCAGGCAGCGGCATAAAAGGTTTTGATGGTTTTATTAATTATGCCGAAAAAATGAGCCCGTTGGGCAATGCAAGTGCTGATGATTGTGCCAATTATTGCGTTACCCTTTTTAGTGATTTAACCAAAATGGTTACCATGCAAAATCTTTTTCATGATGGTGGTTTTTCATCTACCGGTGTTACGTTGGATGTGATTGAGCAGATGGAAAAATAGCCCAGGTTTGGTATTGATAAAGGGTGCTTCCAATGTTTATCCTGCGGAATAAATATTTACAAAAAATCATGATTGTAGAAGTTGCTGTTTTATTGATAAGGCCAGGAAGCGAAACGGCATTTGAGCAAGACTTTGCAGTTGCTGGTAAATACATCAGTGCTGTTGAAGGGTATATAAGCCATACACTTCAAAAATGTTTAGAACAGGATAATAAATACCTGTTGCTGGTTAACTGGCAATCATTGCAAGACCATACCATCGGCTTCAGGCAATCTCCACAATACGCAGATTGGAAAAAATTGTTGCACCATTATTACGATCCCTTTCCGGTGGTGGAGCATTTTACAAAAGTGTTATAAAGCACCAACCTTACAAATTATGAACTGGATAGAAGTTACCGGGCATTTTGGATCTTTACTCAGCAGCATTACTTTCATCCCACAGGTTTACCAAACCTGGAAAACAAAAAGTGTGGAAGACCTTAATTTATTTATGATGCTGATTGTATTTTCCAGTACCGTTGTATGGCTGGTTTATGGAGTGGGGATGCACCTGTTACCTGTTATTATTTGCAATGGTTTTATCTGCGCTTTATCCGTACTGCTGATTTTTTTTAAGATAACATATGCTAAGAAATAGATTTCTCCTACAATAAAAGCCACTTGCATTATGCAGTGGCTTTGTGTGAATTCAATTATTTAAAGAGGTCCCTGATAAAATGAAACCGTATTAATATTCATCTTCGTTAAAAAAGAAATCTTCCTGGCTTGGGTAATCAGGCCAAATGTCTTCTAACCCTTCGTATATCTCACCTTCATCTTCCAGCTCCTGCAGGTTTTCAATAACTTCAATAGGTGCACCACTACGGATACTATAATCTATCAGTTCATCTTTTGTTGCCGGCCAAGGGGCATCTTCTAAATGAGAGGCCAGTTCTAGTGTCCAAAACATCGTCTAATTGGGTTTAATTTTTTGCAAATGTAAAAGTTTGGTGGAATTAACCAAATGTGTTTTTAAAACCTAACGTTTAATTTTTATTTAAAGTCCGTTAAGCCAGTCTGTACATCTTTTTAATTATCAGGAATTGGTTATTTTAGCCCATGCTTACAGCAACAAACATCAAAAAAAATTATGGGGCTTTACCCGTTTTAAAGGGGGTTAACCTGGAGATTAATAAAGCAGAAATTGTTAGCATAGTTGGTTCTTCTGGCGCAGGTAAAAGCACGCTGCTACACATTCTTGGCACATTAGACAATGCAGACAGCGGCTCCGTTATTTTAGAAGGACAGCAAATTGAAGCACTTTCAGGTAAAAAATTGGCAGCTTTCCGCAACCGTTATATTGGGTTTGTATTTCAGTTTCATCATTTATTGCCAGAGTTTACTGCACTTGAAAATGTGTGCATCCCGGGATGGATAGCAGGAAAAAAGAAAAAGGAAACTGCAGAAAAAGCGACAAGGCTATTAACAACTTTAGGTTTATCTGCAAGGCTGCAAAATAAACCACAGCAACTTTCCGGGGGCGAACAGCAGCGTGTTGCCGTGGCTAGGGCTCTTATTAATAGCCCTTCCATTATAATGGCCGATGAACCTACCGGCAACCTGGATAGTGCAAATGCAAAAGAATTACACAAGCTGTTTATCGATCTTAGAAATGAGTTTCAGCAAACTTTTTTAATTGTAACCCATAACATAGAGCTGGCCGAAATGAGCGACCGCACCTTACAGATGAAAGATGGGCGCATGGTGGATTAGCGGCTTATCCTCGGCTTCCAGGCTATTTCTTCAACCTTTAATAAGTGGCATGCATACCTTGCTAAAACAAACAGGTAATCGCTTAGCCGGTTAATGTATTTTATCACCATCGGTTCCACATACAGCCCGTGCTCCTGCATGTTTACACAAAGCCGCTCTGCCCTTCTGCAAACGCACCGGGCAATATGCGTTGTTGAAACTGCTATATGCCCCCCGGGTAAAATAAAAAATTTCATGGGCTGCAGTACAGTGTTCATTTGATCAATTTCATTTTCAAGCAAGGTGATGTCTTCTTCTTTAAGGTCCGGAATTTTCATGGAAGGTTCTTTCTCCGGGTCACATGCAAGTGAAGAGCCGATTGTGAACAACCGGTCCTGGATTTCTTTTAAAATAATATTTGAAAGTATTTGGCTAAGATGATCATTTACAAGACCGACATAACTGTTCAATTCATCAACGGTGCCATAAGTTTCAATCCTCAAATGATTTTTTGGTACCCGTGTACCGCCGATTAGACCGGTCTTTCCAGAGTCACCGGTTTTGGTATATATTTTTAGTGCCATCCTGTAAATTTATTTATAGACTGTACAAAGCAACAAAAAACAAAGGATTTAGTTATCAGGCAGGTTGTGCAATAACAGACGGGGAGCTGTTTATTTTATCGGTTTCAATTACGCCATCCCTTAACCTTACCACACGATGGGCAAAGCCGGCAATATCTTCTTCATGCGTAACAAGTACCACCGTATTGCCCTCATTATGTATTTTACCCAAAATATCCATTATCTCATACGAAGTTTTTGAATCAAGGTTACCGGTAGGTTCATCTGCAAGGATTATGGCGGGGTCGTTTACCAATGCCCTTGCGATAGCAACCCGTTGGCACTGTCCACCACTTAATTCGTTTGGTTTATGATGGCTCCTGTCTTGCAACTTTACCCTTCCTAAAACTTCAAGCGCCCTGTCAATTCTTTCTTTTTTACCAATACCACTATATATAAGCGGCAGTGCAACATTCTCAGCCGCAGTAAGCCGGGGAAGTAAATTAAACTGTTGAAATACAAAACCGATTTCTTTGTTGCGTATTTCAGCAAGGTCATTATCAATCATGCGGCTAACATCATGCCCGTTCAAAATATATCGTCCACGGCTCGGGGTATCAAGGCAACCTAAAATATTCATTAAGGTAGATTTGCCAGAACCGCTTGGTCCCATCAGGGCCACATATTCGTTCTTTAAAATATCGATGTTGATACCTTTAAGCACCTGTAATTCCTGCTTTCCCAGGTAGTAGCTTTTACAAATATTTTCAAGATGAATGATTCCCTGCATTTTGGTACTTTTTTAAATTAAATTTTATGGGTCTTTCAAAATATGCTACATAATTATATGTTAGTCTAAAGTGCTTGTATTTTGTTTTCACATTAATCCATTTATGATTAATTAATTGGCATCCTATTTCTTAATAACCTTGGGCACTTTAAAAAATTCAGTGTCATGTAATGGTGCATTTATAAAAGCTTCTTCACGGGTAATGCTTCCGGTAATTTCATCTTCTCTCAATACGTTTACATTGTCGCTCATGTGCAATAACGGCTCAATACCTGTAGTATCCAGTTCATTCAATTTTTCAACAAACGCAATCATTTTTTGAAGGTCTGTTTTTATAGATTCTTTTTCTGCAAGGTTAAATTGCAACCTGGCCAAATGGGCAAGTTTATCAACTAAGGTGTCGTTTACTTCCATCAAACAAAAATAATGTTTTACACCCATAGCCACTTTGCTTTTATATGAATGGCTGCATTTACAGTCCTGTATAAATGATTGACCGGATATTTGGTTTTATTATCTTTACCACTGTATGGAAAAAGCAAAAGATATAGTAATGAGCGGCATAAGGCCAACGGGTTTTTTACACCTTGGCAACTACTTTGGTGCTATAAGCAACTACGTTAAAATGCAGGATGATTTTAATTGCTACTTTATGGTGGCCGACCTGCATTCGCTTACAACCCATCCGGATACCAAACAGCTAAAAGCTAATGTACACAGGGTTTTGGCGGAAAATATTGCCTGTGGCCTTAACCCGGATAAGGTGGCTTTATATTGCCAAAGCCATGTTAGGGAAACTGCCGAACTGTATTTATACCTTAATATGCTTGCCTACAAAGGCGAGCTTGAAAAGACCGTTACTTTTAAAGATAAAGTGCGCCAAAACCCGGATAATGTAAATGCAGGATTACTTACCTACCCGGTATTGCAGGCCGCTGATATTATTTTACACAGGGCTAAATATGTACCTGTTGGTAAGGACCAGGAGCAGCATTTGGAAATGGCAAGAAATTTCGTAAACCGTTTTAACCACCGTTATGGAGAAGTTTTTCCTGAGCCATTTGCCTTTAATTACAGCCAGGAACTGGTTAAAGTACCGAGCCTTGACGGGACTGGAAAGATGAGTAAAAGCGAAAATCAAATGGCAACATTATACCTCGCCGATGAAGATGATGTTATTAGAAAAAAGGTGATGAAAACAAAAACGGATAACGGGCCTGATAAAATGTTGATGGAAAAGCCGGACTATATCGAAAACATTTTTCTGCTGATGAAGCTGGTGAGCAACGAAGAAACCATTACAAAATTTGAGGGTGATTACAACAACTGCACCATTCGTTACGGCGATATGAAAAAGCAGTTGGCAGAAGATATGGTTACCTTCATATCGCCTATCCGTAATAAAATAAATACCATTTTAGAGGATGAAAAATATCTAAAAAATGTTATGGAAAAAGGTGCTGACAAAGCAGGCGCAAGTGCAAAGCAAACGATGGAACTGGTTAGAAGTGCCATTGGACTTGATTATTAACAGCGGTATAACCCTTGTAATTTTTTTGTGTACTTATTTTCTAAAGTTTCCATACATTCACTTTTCAGAAATTATTTTGTAATCATCAAATAGCCCTGAGGGGTTGGGGCATTTATGGCCAAAACTAAAAAACCAAAACACATTGCTATTGCCGGAAATATTGGGGCGGGCAAAACAACCTTAACCGAAATGTTGAGTAAGCATTACAAATGGATTCCCCAGTTTGAAGATGTAGACCATAACCCTTACCTGAACGACTTTTATGAGGATATGCCCCGGTGGAGTTTTAACCTTCAGATATTTTTTTTAAACAGCCGGCTTAAGCAATTACTTGAAATTCAAAACGGTACTGAAACCGTAATACAAGACAGGACTATTTATGAGGATGCAAACATTTTTGCACCCAACCTGCATGATATGGGTTTAATGGGCAAAAGGGATTTCGATAACTATTATCATTTTTTTGAAACGCTTAAATCAATGGTGCAGCCACCCGATTTGCTTATTTATTTAAAGGCATCTGTACCAACATTGGTAGCCCAAATACAAAAGCGTGGCCGGGAGTATGAAGAAAACATCCGCCTTGATTATCTTAAAAAATTAAATGATTTTTACAGCAGCTTTATTGAAAATTATAAAGAAGGTCCATTGCTGATTATTGATGCAGATAAAAATAAGTTTGCAGAAAATGAAGAGCATCTTGGCCAGATTATTTCAAGCATTGATGCAAAGATGTTTGGTCTTTTTTAGATGTCATTCATCTTCAAAAAAGTATCATGAAAGCAAAAGCCAAGCGTTACGGATTGCTATTTTATCTATTGACTTTCTTCTTATTCATAATGTTTCCCAAACAAAACATTTGAGAATATTTATATGTCGTGTTTTGTTTTGTAGTGTCCTAAATATTTATATATTTTGGCTTTTAAAAAAAGATAGTGCTAAGTAAAAAGAAACAAGAGTTGAAAGAAAGTTTTTTATAGGCGTTTACACGTACACATTCAATATGCAGATGAGGCTTAATTAGGTTTAGTCTATCAACTGGTTTTTCATTGCATAAAATACCAGTCCTACTGAATTTTTAACGCCAAAGCGTTCCATCAGCCTGTCTTTAATCGCTTCTACTGTCCTGGAGCTGATGTCCATTTTCTGGGCAATTTCCGTAGCAGTATATTCCATGCAAACTAACGTCAGCACTTCCTTCTCCCGTTCGCTTACAACTATTTCTGTGGTTAACGAGGGGTTGAATTTTTGCTTACTGTAGTTCTTCTTGATCAAAACTTTATTTACAAATGGGTTAAGATAAAAGCCGGTACGCATTACTTCGAGGATGGCTTTTTTTATTTCGGCAGGCTCTGTGCTTTTAAGAAGATAGCCTGCTGCCCCACAATCCATCAAGTGGCCAACAAAACGTTCATCTTCATACATCGTTAAAATAATTACCCTGATGTTTGGAAAATCTTTTGTGATTTGCTTAGTGGTATCAATGCCATCTTTTATCGGCATTTTTAAATCACACAAAATTACTTCAGGTGCAGCTTCGGGAATTTTTGCTAAAAGATCTTCGCCATTCTCGGCCTCCATCACAAATTTAAATTCGGTGTAGGAACGCATGGAAAGTATTACACCTCTTCTAAAAATTTGATGATCATCTGCTATCGCAACTTTGATTGGCTCCATAAAAATTGAATTGGACAAAGTTATAAAAAAGATCGGTTAAAGCTTATAATTAAACAGGGTCATAAGCACTAATAGAATACGTAATTTAAAGTAGTGTAGTTACTATTTTATCAGTATGTAGAATCCTTAGGTATTTCGAGGGTTACTTTATAATAGGTATGGCTTGAGTCTATTTCAAAGAAAATCCTTCCATCTAAAACCTTAATACGGCTGGCAATATTTTTTAATCCTAATCCTGTAGATACATGATTAAGCCTGTCAAATTCAGTTTGTACAATACCCTTACCATCGTGGTGAAGCCTGAAATAACTGTGGGTGGCATTTGCATTTTGGGTAAGGTGAATAAAACCTGCATTACTGTGTTTTATAATGTTGTTTACCAACTCCTGCATCACCCTAAATATTAGGAGCTCCTGCTCAATTTTTAAGCGGGTACGGTAATCATGAAAGCGCACGCTGGCATTAAGGGTACCGCTGCCATTAATTTTTTGAAACAAATCACTCATGGCACTTTCCAGGCCAAAGTTTTTTAAAGTTGGCGGCATCATGCTATGGCTGATATTCCTTATCAATTGTATAGCATCATCAATAATTTGTTTTGCGCTAAATATAGATTGTAATTGGGCGGCAGGTTCCTGGTTTATCAGGTTTTCATTTAAATACAACCTGGCGGTGGCAAGTAATGGGCCAACATCATCATGAAGGTCGGCTGCTATCCTGTTCCTTTCTTCTTCTTGAAATTTGATGGAAGCGTTAAGTAAAATTTGTTGTTTTTCATCTTCCAGTTTTTTGAGCTGGTCGTTAAATTTTATAACTTTCCGTTGATGAAAAATAACGAAGAAAACAATACCAAGTGTAAGTATAAGCATTGCCAAAGTACCCAGGAGCATTAATAAGTTTATGCTGGAACTGGAAGCTGCTTGTAAGAAAATCATTTAGTAGATTAGTTATTAAGTTTTGTTGATAGTTTAAAAACTATCAAGGTTTAAGTTTACAGGAATTGAATGTTGATCCTTTGTAATTAAATTTTTATTTGTTATAACGCCAATACACAACAATATATTTTTAACAATGGTTATCGAACTATAAATCAAGGTGTACTGAGCTGCAAATGCAGGATTTTTTATAGAGTTGTTTGCATACAGGAATAGAAAGAAGTTTCCTGAAAAATAAATTAAAAAACCTACAGAAATCCAAAAGGTTGGTAATTGGTACAATGGAATACTAACCGTAATTCGCATTGTCTCAAAAAAATAATACATAATGAGGGTACAAAAAAGTAAACATTCTATAACAAGCGGAATAAAATCAAATTGACCAGGAGGACTTTTATAAAAATTGTAGAAGGAATATAGTAAGTATAAAACGATGGAAACTTTTATTATCAATCCTACTGTAAAATTTTTTATAATTGTAGAATAGAAAACAGCAACTAATAAAAATTCTAATCCTATAAAAATTCGGATAGAGATCAGATTATATGGAAAAGATTTTAAAATATATAACGCTATTAATGCGAGCACAACAAACAAAAAATTTACTATGGTATATGCAAAAAAAACTTTCATTTCTTTACTATTTATTTTTTTAAAAAACAATAAGCAAAGAATGAAAGGTGCAATCTCAAAGAGATAAGTGATGTTTTTTAGTAACTCTATGATAAGAAGTAGTTTTTTTTCAAAACTAATCATCTTTTAGCATAAAATCCTAAATTGATACATTAAAATGAATGTATCATCAACCTCAGAATATAAGGAAGACTTCCTAGCATAAAAAAATGGATTTAAAGGTTTTTAATAAAATGGTTTCGATATGTAAACTTGGCTAAAAAATAAAGTGCCAGCAACAGGTTATTTTAAATTTAAAAAAATGTATTTTACAGCGATATAAGCCCAGCAAGGGTTTCAAGGGATTATACTACGTAAATAGATTTGGAAATTCAGGTAAATGTACTGCTAAATGATAGTAAAAATACGGTGCAGTAAATATGTGTTCTTACTAAAGTAAAATTACTTACGCAAAGAATGTTTATTTGAGTTTTCGAATCTGCATCAATTTCAACGCTGAAGACCTACTTGAAAAATGTTTTTTATTTTGTAATGAATCTATCGTTTTGAAAAGAAGTAAGATGACTTTACACACATTTAGTCAATAAAAAAACAGTAGGATCGATGATCTTATTGAGACTAAAAGCTTAGTAATTGTACTGAGTATGGGTACGCAATATTAAAATGTGCAACACGTTTAAATTTAGTAATTATCACGTGGGTTTTCAAAATGATTTTATTTGATGACAGAAATTTACTCAAACAGTTATAGCTGAATATGTATAAACACTTAATTTAGTTAAACCAAAAAATAACCCCCAATTGAATATGTCTATCTCTGTTGATAATTCTATTAAAATTGCTATTGCCGACGATCACAAGATTTTTAGAGATGGAATTAAAATGGCACTTTCTGGAAAGGAGAACCTTAAAATGTTATGGGAAGCAGAGAACGGAAAAGAGATGATGCACAAAATAGCCATTCAAAAACCTGATGTGCTGCTGATGGATATTAGGATGCCGGAAATTGATGGTATAAACGGAATTGAACTTATCCGTAAAGAATATGAAGGCATAAAAATAATTGTGCTTACCATGTACGATGAGCAGCAGATGATTAGTAAGATGATGGAGATGGGCGCTAATGCTTATTTAACCAAAACAACTGATCCCGAAGAAATTTACGAGGCCATATTAACATGCATGAACGACGATTTCTATTTTAATGATCTCGTTAATAAGGCGGTGATGGGCAAGCTGATGCAGAAAAAAAATGTACGCCAGCATTACGGCTCAACAACTGCTATCCACTTTAATGAGAAAGAAATAAAAATTTTACAGCTTCTTGCGGAAGATAAAACGACTGAAGAAATATCAAAAACCATTTTTTTAAGCCCAAGGACCATTGAAACAATCCGTCAAAATATGAAGACCAAGGTTAATGCAAAGACGATCGGCGGCCTTATCATGTATGGCATGCGCAACAAACTGATTGAATAGTTTTCCCTATTTTAAATTGCATTCAAAGTTTCTTATTTAAGATTTTAATTTATTTTCAACATTTTTACGAGGGGATTTCTGCTTTTTAAGTCGTAGTTTTCCTACTCAAAATAATAAGTAATTATCCCTCCTTATTTAGACAGAATTGTAAGAAATTGCATAGATTATAATAAACCCTTTACCTGAAAACCATTACATTTTATATTTAAAATTAAACAGTTTGGAACCCATAAAAGTATTAATAGCAGATGATCATGTTTTATACAGGGCTGGTGTTAAAACAGCGTTAAGTTCAAAAAACGATGTAAAAGTTATTGCCGAAGCAGACAATGGAATGCACCTTCTTAACATGTTAAAGATGATCCAGCCGGATGTTATACTGCTTGATATTCAAATGCCTGTTATGGATGGGATAACTACCCTACCTGAAATTAAAAAGAATTGGCCCCACATAAAAGTAATTATGCTGACTATGTTGGAAGACCATAGCATGATCACTAAATTGATGGAGTTAGGTGCAAACAGCTACCTGAGTAAAACAAGTGATATCGAATTAATTTATGAGGCTATAAAAACTTGTTTTGAACAAGATTACTTTTTTAATGCACTTACCAATAAAGCATTGCTTACCAATTTAAAGCAGCGTAACCAGATAACCCCACAAAGAATGGTGCAGCAGGAAGCCAACCTGAATGATAAGGAAATGTTGATTTTGAAATTAATGTGCCAGGAAAAAAGCACCAAAGAAATAGCCGATATGGTAGATTTAAGCCCAAGGACTGTTGAAGCCATAAGGGATAAACTGAAAGTAAAAACGGGCGCAAAAAGTACGGCAGGCCTCATTATGTATGCCGTTAAGAACAACATCTTAAGCGAAGAACAGTAACATACCTAATAAAGAGATTATAAATTTCCTGCCGCTACTGGCGGGATTTTTTATGGGTTATCAAAATAGTAAAGGGATATTTGTACATGGGTTACCTTAACTACAATGGCAAAATTTTACAAGATGAAACTTTAATTGCAGGGGCTGATTGCAGAGGGTTACGATATGGGGACGGGGTATTTGAAACTATGAAAATGCTAAACGGTGAAATTATTTTATCCGATGAACACCTTGCCCGTTTATGGAAGGGCATGCAGGTGTTACAGTTTGATATCCCCAAATTATTTACTCCGGAAAAGTTAATCAGTGAGATTGATAAATTGGTCTTAAAAAATGGACATCAGCAAAATGCAAGGGTACGCCTGCAAATAATAAGGGGTAATGGTGGCCTGTATGATCCGCAAAACCACCTGCCCAATTACATTATACAATCATGGGTACTCGCAGATAATAACGGGCAGTTTAACGCTAACGGCCTTACCACTGGTATTTTTAAAGATGCCAAAAAATCGTGTGACATACTAAGTAACATTAAGCATAACAATTATCTGCCTTATATTTTGGCAGCATTGCAAGCCAAAAAAGAAAAATGGAATGATGCTTTTATTTTAAATACTTATGGCCGTATCTGCGACTCCACAATCGCCAATATTTTTATCATTAAAAATGATATTGTCTCGACACCTTCACTGCAGGAAGGCTGTGTAGCCGGGATAATCCGTAAGGAATTGATACGGGTAATTCCAAAATTATTGGGCTGCAACATTATCGAAAAGGAAGTAACCATCGATGAGCTTATGGAGGCAGACGAAGTATTTTTAACCAACAGCATGTATAATATCAGGTGGGTAAAACAAGCGGGTGACCGCAATTATACAAACATCCTTACCCGCAAAATATTTGATGTATTTAGTCCAACAATTTCCTGATTTGTTTTGTTGCAATGCTGCTTAACAACATTGCGGCTAATTAATTTATGTATGGATACAGTAAGTATATTTTGGTTTAGAAGGGATTTAAGGTTAACAGATAATGCAGGTTTATACCATGCGTTAAAAAGCGGACAAAAGATTGTGCCGCTATTTATTTTTGATACCCTTATATTAGAAAAGTTAGAAGATAAAGAAGACCGCAGGGTTGAGTTTATAAGGGCTGCACTTGAAGAAATGCAGTCAAAACTTGTAGGCGTAAAATCGTCGCTTGAAGTGTATTATGGCACCCCTGCTGAAGTCTTTAAAAAATTGATGGAAAAATATAAAATTGATTGCGTTTTTGCAAATCATGATTATGAGCCATATGCCAATGAGAGGGAAGCTGCTATTAGTAAATTATTAAAAGCAAACGGTGTTTCTTTTTTAACCTATAAAGACCAGGTAATTTTTGAAAAGGGTGAAGTACTTAAAGATAACGGCGAACCATACACGGTGTTTACACCTTATAGCAGAAAATGGAAAGCCACACTCACGCCATTTTACTTAAAGCCTTATCCGACGAAAAAATATTTTAAACAGTTTTATCAGCAAGCAGAAAAAAAAATACCATCATTAAAATCGATGGGTTTTAAAGAAGTTGATAAGCCCTTTCCATCCCAATCCCCCAAAGATGAAATCATTTCAAATTATGGTGCACAGCGAAATTTTCCTGCAACGGAAGGCACTTCAAAAATGGGGGTACACCTTCGGTTTGGTACCATCAGCATACGGGAATTAGCCGGGCATACAAAGGACCTTTCGGATACATATCTTAATGAACTTATCTGGAGGGATTTTTATCAAATGATTTTGTGGAATTTTCCGAGAGTGGGTATGGACAAGGCTTTTAAGCCTGAGTATGATAAAATTGAATGGCGTAAAGATGAAGGTGAATTTGAAAAATGGTGCAATGGACAAACCGGATACCCCATAGTTGATGCAGGCATGCGGGAGTTAAACAACACTGGCTACATGCACAACCGGGTACGCATGATTACGGCATCTTTCTTAATAAAAGATTTGCTGATTGACTGGCGGTTAGGGGAGGCTTACTTTGCAAAAAAACTTTTGGATTTTGATCTTGCATCCAACAACGGCGGCTGGCAATGGGCAGCCGGCAGCGGGTGTGATGCTGCGCCGTATTTCAGGATATTTAACCCAAAATTACAAACTGAAAAATTTGATAAACAGCTAAAGTACATACGCCACTGGATTCCTGAATTGGATTCGCCCGATTACCCCAAACCAATTGTAGACCATGAATTTGCAAGAAAGCGTTGCCTTGAAGTATTTAGTAAAGCACTTAAAAAGTAAAAGGGTATATTTTTACTGAATAAAAACCTCGTCGTAGTTAATGCCCGTTTCATTTGTTTGCTGATAAACCTTTAAAAGTTTTTTTACCGTTGCTTCTCCTGTTACCCCTAAGTTTAACGAGTAATCGTTAACGTACAAATCAATATGTTTACGCATTACTTCTTCACTCATTTCCTGGGCATTGTTCCGGATGTAATCGTTAAGTTCCGGATAGTTTTTAAATGCAAAGGTTATACTTTCGTTTATCAGCAAATCAATATCCTGCTGAACAGCAATTGGTATATGCCTTCGGATAACTATTCCGCCAAGCGGTATGGCACTGTTGGTTTCTCTCTCCCAAAAATCGCCCAGGTCGGTAATTTTTTTCAGGCCTTTGTCCTGGTAAGTAAAACGGTTTTCATGTATTATTACGCCAAGCCCTTTTCCATCCAAAACAAAATTTTCAATCTCATCATACCTTAAAAATATTTTGTTTTTTGCATTGGGGTAAGCAAGCGAAAAAAGCAAATGTGCAGTAGTTTGTTTACCGGGTATTGCAATTAGGCAATCATCCACATTCAATAAAAATGTTTCGTTGTTTGCTATCAATAATGGGCCAACCCCTTTGCCCAATGCGCTGCCGCTTTTTAAAACAGCATAGTTATTTAGCACTAACGCCAATACCCCGTAGCTAAGCTTAGTAATATCAAGCTTGCCCTGTATTGCCCATTGGTTAAGGGTTTGCACATCTTCTAATACTACATCAAACTCGTAACCTTTCGTATTAATTTTGTTATTAACCAATGCATCAAAAATAAAAGTATCGTTGGGGCAAGGTGAAAATCCTAAGGTAAATTTCATTATAAAGAGTTGATAAAATTTTCTAAAGCGGTGTTGAGGTTAACGATGGCATCTTTTATCAGCCACTTGCTTTTATCCCTTTCGCCCACTTCATTGCTGATGGCCCTGAGTTGCATAAAAGGTATTTTATGTTGCAGGCAAACAAAGTGTACTGCTGCACCCTCCATACTTTCCACATCGGGTGAAAATGTATTTATCAGTTGCATTTTTTGTAACCGGCTGTCGCTTACTTTATTTACTGTAACTGCTTTTACACTTTTTAACGGTAATTTTTTAAACAGGCTGTCATTATCATTTATCAGCCACCCATCTGTAAAAGGCAGGGCACCTTTATTGCCAAAACCGGCATCAAAAACAGTAACAAATTTTTCTTTTTCTTCCATACCTAAATCGCCGAATACATCTTGCTTAACTGCAACAGTTTCTCCCAATAAAATGTTTTTACTGAAAGTGCCGGCAATACCAGCCTGTATAATAACATCCGGGGTTGCGTTAAATAAACAGGTGGTTAAAGCATAGGTTGCAGGTACTTGTCCAACACCGGTAATTAAAACATTGCAAACATTTCCATTAAGGCGGTCACCGTTTTTTTTCAACAGGTTAATAATTGGTAAAATTTCAAACGTAGTAGCTGCAACAATTAAAATATGCATTTGGCAAAATTCGTATTTACACTTCATATTTCAGGATTTACCGTTTACCTTTGCGGAAATTTTTTAAAGGTGCAATGGTTTACATAACACGTATAGAACATTTTAATGCGGCGCACAGGCTTTTTAACCCTGAGTGGGACTATGAGCAAAATGAAGAAGTGTTTGGAAAATGTGCCAATGAAAACTGGCATGGGCATAATTTTGAACTATACGTTACCGTTAAGGGAAACCCCAATACTGATACGGGTTTTGTTTACGATGTAAAGCGGTTAAGTGTTATTGTAAAGGAGCATGTTATTGATAAATTAGACCATAAAAATTTAAATGTTGATGTGGATTTTATGGCCAATAAAATTTGCTCTATTGAAAATTTGGTGATTGCTATTTGGGAACAGTTGGTCCCTTTTATGCCTGCGGATGTTAAGTTGCACAGCCTTAAACTTTACGAAACACCTAAAATTTTTGTAGAGTATTTTGGCGAACAGGAATAAGCCCCGGCGAACATTTTGCAGCTTGTTTTGTAATTATGCCATGCCATTTTTAAGATGGCCCCTCATAAAATACCAGTTCATTTCATCTTCGTAATTACCAGCAGTTTTTAAAACTACATCAATTTTGTATGAGCAATAAAGTAGCAGTTTACCGAAGGGAACATTTTAATGCCGCACACAGGTTAAATAATCCATTGTGGGATGAAGCCACCAATGTAAAAATCTTCGGGAAATGCAACAATCCAAACTACCATGGCCATAACTACGAACTGGTAATTAAAGTTACCGGTGAGCCCGATAAAAATACAGGTTATGTGTATGACATGAAATTGTTGAGCGATGTGGTAAAAGAAAATATACTGGACAGGTTTGACCATAAGAACCTTAATTTGGATACCCAGGAATTTAAAAACCTTAACCCAAGTGCAGAAAACATTGCTGTTGTAATTTTTAATATTTTAAGGGAGAAGATACAGCCTGAATTTGATTTGCAGGTGCGCCTGTACGAAACGGAAAGAAATTTTGTAGAGTATCCTGCTTAGCAATTGAAAACTTTATGCTGCATTAAAACAAAAGTTGTTGAATGTTGTTATTTTCTCTTTTGAACAAAAACTACCTGATAACTGATGGCCTACAAAAAAATTGAACAGTACGATGAAGAGGTTACTGCTGCACTCGTAAAAAATTACAAACAAACACTTGATTTATTAGGGGAAGATGCAAAGCGGGAAGGGCTTGAAAAAACGCCGGAAAGGATTGCGAAGGCAATGCAATTTTTAACACAGGGCTATCAGCAGGATGCAAATGTAATTTTGAACTCCGCAAAGTTTCATGAAGATGTTAGTGAAATGGTGATTGTAAAAGACATAGAACTGTACAGCATGTGCGAACACCATATGTTGCCTTTTTACGGAAAAGCCCACGTGGCCTACATTCCCAACGGATGGATAACCGGTTTAAGCAAAATTGCAAGAGTGGTGGATGTATACAGCAGAAGGCTGCAGGTGCAGGAAAGATTAACCCATCAAATATTAAATTCAATAAAAGATACCCTTAACCCACTTGGTGTGGCAGTAGTTATTGAAGCGTCTCATTTGTGTATGATGATGAGGGGTGTTCAAAAGCAAAACTCTGTTACAACCACATCTGCTTTTTGGGGTGAGTTTGAAAAAAACGAAACAAGAAGTGAATTTGTAAAATTGATCAGTGCCAAACTTCATTAAGGGCATCTGTTACCTGCCAACTTATTACTGCTATCTTCTGCTTGTTGCTTGTTAGCTTATTTTCATCTGTACCATTATAAATAATTTTTCCTCTTTAACTTCATCCAAATATTAAAAGGTATTGGCCAGCAGTTAATGGAAAAATAATAGCCGCAAGCATGTCACAGAGAAAATACATCTTATCAAACGAAACAGCAGAAAAGAAACTACGCAGAATGGCGCTGGAGGTTGCAGAACGTAATTACGGGGAGCCTGTTATTATATTGTTTGGAATAAAAGAAAATGGGATTGTTATCGCCCATAAAATAAAAAATTTTTTACAGGAAAGTTTTGAAGGTGAAGTGCTGATAGCAGCAGTATCGTTTGATAAAAAATTACCTGCAGAAATAAAAGTTGACCCTGTTATTGATGTTAATGGTAAAGTAGTATTGGTGGTTGATGATGTTGCCAACAGCGGCAAAGCAATCATCTACTCCCTTAAACCTTTACTGGCATCGCATCCTAAAAAAATACAAACACTTGCACTTGTAGAACGTACCCATAAAAGTTTTCCTGTAGTGGTAGATTATGTTGGTCTTTCCATTTCCACTACGCTGGATGAAAATATTGTTGTTGAAGTGGAAGGGGAAAATATCACAGGTGCCTGGATGGAATAAGGACCATTATTTTAAAAATGCAGTGCATGCACCTTAAAACTGCCATTGCTAAATTCAAGGCTCGGCGCTGGGAATTTAAATGCACTTAAAACCGTTAGCAAAAAACGAACGCCTTTTCTGTTTGTTTTTATCTTGGTTAAATCAATATCCGGTGCCAGGTACCACTGCCGGTAACGTTTAATGTCAGGGCGGTTAAAAGTTATGTTGCCGTTATTGTCCCTGCCTACATTTTCTCTTGCACCAAACATGCCATCTGCGCCGTAGCCTGCTGCCACTGCAAGCCACGCCGGTAAATTACTTTCCGCAAAAAATGATTTCAAGTTAGCACTTGCCCAATAAGTCTGGGCATTGTAATCTTTTATAAAACGTTCTGCAAGCGATTTGCCGTAAATATTATCTGCCCTTTTATTCAATTGATCGTTGCCATAATTATTACGGTGAAAAGAAAATTTTAGTTTAACCCTTTGGTCGTTCCAGGCAAGTTCCTGTGCAATCAATAAAGTGCTGCCGGCTACATTTGCACTAAAGTCGCCCCAGCTAAAACCCCATTGCGAACTAAAGCCATCCAATACTTCAATAGCACTTTGGTATACCACTCCGCTTAGGCCCCCCAGCCAAATTTGTTTGCTGCGGCTAATGCCCGTCCACCGCCACAACTCCATGCTAGCCCTGCTTTCAATATATGCACTATAAAAATGGCCCACTTTATCTACCTGAAGCCATTCTTTATCATCATTAAAAAAATGAAATTTACTCCTTGGGTAATTGGCGTACCACTCTGCATTAAGGCCAATTAAAATGGCACTGTAACCAACAACATTGGCAATGGCAACACCCCTTATCCTTTTGTTAACCTGGGCTGTTGTTAAATTGTTTTGTTTGGCTGCGCCGATAATTTTGCTTTGTTGGGCAATGACGGTATCTTTATTTTTTAGTGCCCCATCCCCATTTTGAGCGGCCGATTTAAATGTAATAAAAAGCATCAGGACGATGGTTGCCAACGGAATTTTTCGAATAACAATTTGTACGTTTTTTCTCAATGATGGCAGCCATGAAAGTAGATGTGGACCCATAAAACAAAAATAGCAGTATCTGATGTTAATGATATACGAAACATTTATTTTTGAAGATGTAAACCAACCTTAATTATGGAAAAAAATATTCAACAAAAAATAGATAGCTGGTTAAACGGCAACTACGAACAATCAGTAAAAGATTCCATCAGCCAGATGGAAAAAGATAACCCCGATGAATTGGCTGATGCCTTTTATAAAAACCTTGAGTTTGGTACCGGTGGGTTACGTGGTTTAATGGGCGTGGGTACCAACCGTATGAACAAGTACACCGTTGGTATGGCCACACAAGGTTACGCCAACTATTTAAAAAAGTGTTTTGAGGGAGAAATTAAAGTGGCAATAGCCCACGATTGCCGCAACAACAGCCGTTTCTTTGCTGAAACAACGGCCAGTGTTTTTGCTGCAAACGGCATTAAAGTTTTTCTGTTTGATTCCTTACGCCCAACACCAGAATTAAGTTTTGCCATACGTAATTTGGCTTGCCAGGGTGGTGTGGTTTGTACTGCATCCCACAACCCTAAAGAGTACAACGGCTATAAAGCCTATTGGGATGATGGTGCACAAATGGTTACACCACATGATGAAAATGTAATTGTTGAAGTAGATAAAATTGCCAGTGCAGATGATGTAAAGTGGACTGGTGGCGAAAGCAATATTACCATCATCGGGAAAGATATGGATGAGCTGTACCTCAACATGGTAAAGGGTTTAAGCGTTTACCCGGATGTTTGTGCTGCCCAGCACGACCTGAAAATTGTGTACACACCCATACATGGTACGGGTATAACACTGGTGCCGCAGGTACTCACAAAATTTGGTTTTGATAATGTGCATATAGTGGAACAACAAAGTACGCCCGATGGAAATTTTCCAACAGTTGTCTTTCCAAACCCTGAGGAAAAGGAGGCCATGAGCATTGGGCTTGAGCAAGCTAAAAAGATAGATGCAGATATTTTGTTAGGTACAGATCCTGATAGCGACCGTGTTGGCATAGGTGTAAAAAACACAACCGGCGAATGGGTTTTAATGAACGGTAACCAAACAGCAGTACTTGCCTTTAATTATTTAATTGAAGCACGTAAAACCAAAGGTGTTAACCAGCCAAATGATATGGTGGTTAAAACAATTGTTACCACAGATATGATTGATGCAATAGCAAAGGCCAGTAACATCGCCTGTTATAATGTGCTTACAGGTTTTAAATGGATTGCTTCTTTAATTAAAGAAAAAGAAGACAAAGAGAATTATGTAATTGGCGGAGAGGAGAGTTTTGGCCTGATGGTAGGTGATAAAGTAAGGGACAAAGATGCCATTAGTGCGGTTGCTTTATTATGCGAAATGGCTGCTTACGAAAAAAGTAAAGGCAGGAGTTTATATGCTAAAATGATTGACCTGTATGTGCAGTTTGGTTTGTATAAAGAGAGCCTGGTGAGCATTACAAAAAAGGGCATGAACGGTGCAAAAGAAATTGCCGACATGATGGAAGGGTACAGGAGCAGCCCCCCTAAAACAATTGATGGCGTTGCTGTGGCGGCTCTGCTTGATTATGAACTGCAGGTAAATAAAAATTTAAAAACAGGCGAAAGCACAACAATCAGTTTGCCCAAAAGTAATGTACTTCAATTTTTGTTGGATGATGGTACTAAAATATCTGCAAGGCCAAGCGGTACGGAGCCAAAAATAAAGTTTTATTTCAGTGTAAATATCAAATTGGAAAACGCTGAAAGCTTTGAAGCTGCTGACAAAAGTTTAGATGCTAAGCTGAAAAGAATGATTGAGGAAATGAAGTTGAAATAATAAAAAAAGCGCAGCAGGTCATATTTATAAATGTCAGGAAAAAACTCCTGGCATTTTATATTCAATACCATGATGCATTTAGGTTTCACCAATAAAGTAATATGAAGGTTACACTGTTAATATGTTTTTTATTACCCTTCTGCACTTTTGGGCAGATGAACAACACAGACAGCCTTCGGCAAAAAGCATTGGTATTGCGCCGTTTTTTAGAGCAAAACCATTACCAGCCCATTACATGGAACGATACCACATCTCAACGTTTATACAACCGATGGCTTAATTTACTGGATGATGATAAATTGATTTTTTGCCAAACAGATATTAAGCAGCTTGCCCCTTTAAGTACAAGGCTTGATGATGAACTGCTTGGGCGTGAATGGAACTTTTTTGATAAGGGCTTAGCATTGTATAAGGCAGGCCTGCAAAGGGCCGATAGCATCATCAGTGCTATATTATCCAAGCCTTTTGATTTTTCTGCTCCTGATGAATTAAAATGGCCGCTTGCAGGCTACACCAACGATGCTGCCTCACTTTACCAAGCCTGGCAAAAATATTTAAAATGGAAAGTGTTGCGTACTGCGGTAGACTTGCTAACAGACTCAGCAGGCAACCTGCCAGACATTACCAAACCTGCAACAGATTTTACAAAGACAGAAATCAAGGCCAGGTTGCAGATAAAAATGCAGGAGCAGCTTTGGGTAAGCAACAAGCAATCAGTTTTAATCCAAACAAAAAAAGAATTGGAAGATAATTATCTTTCTGCAATAGCATGGTGTTACGATCCGCATACAGAATACATGAGTGCCGATACCAAAAATGATTTTGAAACAGAGATGACCGGCCTTGAATTTTCTGCAGGTTTTGAAATGAATGAAAATGAAAAAAATGAGTGGGAGATAACCTACCTGGTACCCGGCGGGCCGGCCTGGCGCAATGGCGAATTGCACAAAGGTGATGTTGTTTTAAAAATAAAATCTGGTAATAAGCAGGCAACCGATATGGCCACCATAAATGAACAGCAGCTAAACCAAATTTTTGAAAGCAACGGCAACGAAAAACTTACTTTAACGGTGCGGACAATAAGCGGTGCACAAAAAACAGTAACGCTTACAAAAGAGAAAATAACCAATGAAGAAGGCATAGTAAAAAGTTACATCCTGAAAGGCACAAAGAAAATTGGCTACATCACCCTGCCAGGCTTTTATATGAAGGAAGGCGATGACGATGTTATTAATGGCTGCTCAAATGATGTGGCAAAAGAAGTGGTAAAACTTAAAAAAGATTCCATAGCCGGTTTAATACTTGACCTGAGGTTTAACGGTGGCGGCTCACTTGGCGAAGCTTTGGAGCTTGCTGGTATTTTTATTAATGAAGGTCCTTTATCATCTACCAAAGATAAAAATGGTAAAGTACATTTTTTACGGGACCCCAACAGGGGCACTATTTATGATGGGCCATTGCTGGTTATGACCAACACACTCAGTGCTTCAGCATCCGAAATGGTTGCAGCAGTTTTACAGGATTATCACCGGGCCTTAATTGCAGGCAGCACTACTTATGGTAAAGGAACCGAGCAGGCGATAATGCCCATGGATACTACAGGCAGGTTACCCTCATCAGCAAAATATAAGAGTTATGTTAAAGTAACCGATGGTAAATTTTACCGGGTTGATGGCACCTCTACGCAATGGAAAGGGGTTGTGCCTGATATTGATTTGCCCGATGTATATGCAATGGACAGGTTTAGGGAAAAAGCCAATGTATCTGCACTGCAGCCGGATAATGCAAAGGTGGCTATCTATTACCCTTTGCCTGCCATACCGATTGGCCCGTTAAAAGAAAAAAGCAATGTAAGGGTTGCTGCAGATTCCAATTTTAAAAAAGTTTCCATCTTTGCCAATTGGTTTAAAAGCATGCAGGACCAAAGGGTTATTCCACTTCAATGGAAAACATATCTTATCTATTTTAAAAATATAAAAGATATGTACGCCCTGGTAGAAAGCAATAAAAAAAATCACTACCTGGTTGCGGTTAACAACAGTATGGATGCAGAAAGGCAGCGGCTGATTACAGAGCAAAGCAAAAGCATTAATGAGGTAAATATTAAAAGGATTGAAAGTGATAATTACATCAGCGAATGCTATAAAATTATGCAGGACTGGCTGCAATAAAAAACTGTGTATATTTAAACCCATAATAATTACCCAACAAAAATGCTATGAAAAAAAATGTACTTTTTACTGCTTTGGCGTGTCTAACCTTTTTTATCTGTAATACCGTATCAGCACAGGATTTTGAAAATGCCGGAACATACATGGGCTATATCGGCAAACAGCACGAAACTATTGCAAAGCGTTTTCTTGCCTATAACAGTGCCATTTCCCATGGTAAAAGAGAGAAAAAAGTAGAAGCCCTTAAAGCAAAATTGCTGGATGAAATACAAGAAAGCAAAATGAATTTAAGCGGTATGCCATCTTACAAAAAAGATAAATCTTACAGGGATTCAGCAGTGTCGTTTATGAAACTTTACTACAATGCCCTAAATGAAGATTACAGCAAAATTGTAAATATGGAAGAGATAGCAGAGCAATCATACGATGCGATGGAAGCCTATTTGCTTGCGAAAGATATGGTGGATAAAAAAATGGATGATGCCAGTAAAGCTTTGCAAAATGAAGGAAAGAAATTTGCGGCTGCCAACAATATCACCCTCATCGAAAGCCAGAACGATATTGATGCCATGATGAAAAAAGTAGGTGAAACAACAGACTACTACAATCCTATTTATCTTATCTTTTTTAAAAGTTATAAGCAAGAGGCTTACCTGCTGGATGCTATAGCCAAAAAAAATATAAATGGCATTGAACAGAACAGAAATGCATTGTTGCAATACGCACAAGACGGCCTTGCAAAACTTGCAGGCATGAAGGGATTTGAAGGTGATAATTCCCTTGTGATAAATTGTAAAAAATTGCTTGGGTTTTATGCAAAGGAATCAACAGAAAAAATCCCTGTGATATCTGATTATCTTTTAAAGCAGGAAGCATTTGAAAAGATGCAGAAAGAGTTTGAGAAAAAAACTGATCGTACAAAAGAGGAAGTGGAAACTTTTAATAAGGGCGTTAAAGATGTAAACAATGGGGTAAAAGTTTATAACAATACCAACAACTCCCTTAACCAAACCCGTAACGAATTATTGAACAACTGGAACACCACAGTTAATGAATTTTTTGATACCCATATGCCAACCTATAACTAATCATTTTATTTTGTTAGTATAGCAGTGATAGAATTATGAGAGACTACGAAGATAAATACCGCCACAAAGGCTTGCGTAAAAAGCTGATGGACATGTTGCGTGAAAAAGGGATAACCGCAGAGCATGTGCTTACTGCAATGAATAATATTCCACGTCATTATTTTTTGGATAGTGCTTTTGATGAAATAGCTTATGAAGACAGGGCTTTCCCCATCAGCGAAGGCCAAACAATATCGCAGCCTTACACAGTTGCATACCAAACCCAGTTGCTGCAGGTAAAGCCTTTTGATAAAGTGCTGGAGATTGGCACTGGCAGCATATATCAGGCCACAATACTGGCAGAAATTGGGGCGCATGTTTTTACTATAGAAAGGCAGAAGGCATTGTATGAAAAGACAAAGGCATTTATTTTTAAGAATAAATATCCGCACCTTAAATTTTTTTTCGGTGATGGGTTTGACGGCTTACCTACGTACGCACCTTTTGACAAAATAATTATTACAGCGGCAGCCCCATCCATTCCACCAAAATTGTTGCAGCAACTTAAACCACTTGGCCAAATGGTTGTGCCGGTTAACGAAGGCAACCAACAGCGCATGTTGCGCATTGTAAAAAATGCAGATGGCAGCACAACCGAAGAGGCATTTGAAAATTTTTCTTTTGTGCCGATGCTGGCGGGCAGACAAGGCTAAAGAAAACAATACAACAACATGAAATTTTTTGCAAGGGTAACATATGTTTGTAATGCCTGTTTTGTAATAGCGGTAATTTTGCGCATTTTTGAAAATGCCCGAAAGAAGGAAGGTAATTTTAATGGCATCATAAAAATTCAGCCGCTGGAAAGTACCATCGTTATCCTCGGTTATGGTGCGGTGTACATTAATCTTTTATTGAACATTGGTTTGCTCATTTTGTTGTTAAACAAAAAAACCATTACTGTGCCGCAGTGGCTGGTGTACACAAATTTTCTTTTCTTGTTGTTGCAGCTTTATTATTTTTTCATCAGCAATTATTAAAATGATACAAAACATTTTAAAGGATAAGCCTACAAAATTATTTGTAGCCTTTACCGCCTTTTTTGTTGCCAATGCTTTAATAGCAGAATGTATAGGCGGTAAAATTTTTTCCCTCGAAAAATTATTTGGGCTTGCCCCGTCCAGCTTTTCGTTATTCGGGCAAAAGGCATTGTCGTTTAACCTTACCTGTGGGGTATTGTTATGGCCACTGGAGTTTGTGATGACAGACATCGTGAATGAATACTATGGCCCCCGTGCAGTACGGCGTATATCCTACACCGCTGTAGCATTAATCACTTATGCATTTGTGATGTTTTATTTTGCAATGGGCGTGCCCCCGGCAGATTTTTGGTATGGCTCAGGCATACAGGATGGCATACCAGATATGAGCAAAGCTTTTAACGGAATATTTGGCCAGGGTATGTGGATTATATTAGGCAGCCTGGTAGCTTTTTTAGTAAGCCAGATTGTTGATGTTACAGTGTTTCATAAAATTAAAAGATATACCGGTGATAAGAACATGTGGTTAAGGGCAACAGGGTCAACGCTTGTATCGCAACTGGTAGATAGTTTTATAGTACTCTTTATAGCATTTAAAATAGGCAAAGGGTGGAGCTGGCAATTGGTATTGGCCATTTGCCTGGTCAACTACACGTATAAATTTACCATGGCCATCATCTTAACGCCATTAATTTATTTGGTAGAAAAATGGATTGAAAAATACCTGGGTCACGAAGCCTCCCATAAAATGAAACAGGCAGCAATGGGTATTGAAATACCTTTAACCACTGCGTGAGATTGCACCATTTCATCTTGATAGCAAGCCTGGTTAAATTTCAACCCAGGTATGGTCGGCCAATAGTTTTACCGGTGCAGTAAACTTTTGGTAAGGCCCTGCACCCCCACCATATTCTTTTGGGCTGATCAGTGACAGGATGTGTGAGCCATCTTTTTTCTCATACAAAAAGTAAGTGTTCCCAATCACAGGTACAAAGCTGATTTTAGCATTGTAGATGATCATGCTCAGCTCTTTTCTCATCTGTATTTCCTGCGCTTGTATGGCGAGCAGTTCAATTTGCTGCCGTATTTGATTAAGCTGCATATTCGTTTGCTCCTCCATTGCAGTTAACGCTTTGTGGCGTATCATGCCTTCTTCATTGGCCTTTATAACCGCACCACCAGCGGCCGCTGAGTAGGGCATTACACTTAACTGTTTATGATAAATTTCCACGTTGGTGTAAGCCGTTCCTTCGGAGGTATTACCGGTTTGGGTAACCTTCAGGTAGCCATTGGGCAAAAGTTCATGCCCCACTTTAAGCACCATTTTATCATCTTTCAAAAATTCGGTTTCAAAATGCAGGGCATCGGTAAATGTGGTTATAGTCGCATCTGCTAATTGCTCATCATCAAAAGGAAATAACCCTGTGCCGATGCTTAAGGTATATGCAGAAGCAAAGGCCATATTTTCTAAGGTTACCCAATTGATATTAATGCTGATCTCCTTTTTATTATCTGTAGCTGCAATTTTGTACATACCCGACTTTGGGCGGTTGCCAAACCCGTATATCCCTTTTTCTGGAAATAACTGCCATGCCGCAATAAAGTTGTAAGCTTGTACCATAAACGTTTACATCATTTAAAGCTGCTATACATTTATCGCAGCTTTTTTGTTTATTCGAATATTTTAAGGGTTTTTTTTCGTTAGTAATACGGGTGGCATTACAAAGCGGCTCAAGGATGAACTTATCACCAATGTGGATTAAATTTTGAGTAAATTAATACCTTTATAAAGAAAAATATAAACATAACGATGTTGAAACAGGCTTTGCCAGTTGTATTATTGTTGCTTATTTTTTCTTTTTTTTCATCCTCTGTCTTTTCGCAGGATAATCAGGAGAAGAAGGATACTTTTTTTCTGGCAAAAAAAAGGGGCTTGTTGGGCAAACTTGGCCGCAGCCTCAATACAGATCCGCCCAATCAAACACCGGTAAAGGTTGTTAACCCGTTCATACTGCAAACCGGTAAAACAATCAGGAACATTGAAATACTAAGGCTTGGGTTTGAAAGAAATATTTATGACACCACCCTTATTAAAAACAATTTTGGTGCTATAGTTGCAAACGGCCTTCACAAAAGCACCACTACCAAAGTAATCCGCAATAATTTATTTTTTAGGGAAGATGACAAAGTACATCCTTATCTGCTTGCTGATAACGAACGCCACCTGAGGGACCAGGTGTACATACAAGATGCAAGGATTTTAATTGACAGTATACCTGGCACAAATGATTCTGTAGATATTATAGTTATTACAAAAGATATTTTTCCGCTGGGTGGCAGTTTTAATATGAGCAGTGCCGATAAAGTGGATATGGAAATTAAAAATGAAAACGTTGGTGGTAGTGGGTCCCAGCTATCTTTCAGGAGCTTGTTCGATAACCAGCGTAACCCTAAATTTGGATATGGGGCTTCTTTTTTAAAACGCAATATCAAAGGCAGTTTTATTGACTGGAGCATTGGCGTGCAAACGTACCGGGGGGCATTTAATAGTGGCCGCAATGAAGAAAATTACCTGTTTACCCATTTTGAAAAACCCCTTGTTACACCCTACCTTCCGTGGATTGGTGCATTGGATTTAACATCGGGAAGAACCAATAATGACTACCTGCCAGATTCCCTCTATAAAAGTGATTTTAAGTACAGCTACCGCAATGTGGATGGTTGGTTTGGCTACAACTTTGGCAGCCAGCGCCTGCTGTATAAAAATATGCAGACGAGGGTGCGCAAGTTTATAGCCTTACGAAGTTTTTATCAGCACTTTATGGATATACCTACAAAAAACCACCAGATATATGATTACAGGTATGCTAACGTTGCAGGTGTACTTGGTTCCATAAGTGTTTTCAGGCAGGAGACTTACAGGGCCAATTTTATTTATGGCTTTGGAAGAAATGAAGACGTACCCGAAGGCTTTAATGTATCACTGATTGGGGGCATAACAAAAAAGCAGGAACGCACAAGGCCTTACTACGGAATAGAAGCTATCAAAAGCCACTTTTATCATAAAGGGTTTTACTGCACGTACACGTTTAGGGTTGGGGGTTATGTGTATGAAAAGCAGTGGGAGGATATAGATATTTTGTTCAACGTGGATTACTTTACGGGGCTTAAAAAATTAAGTGCACAATGGTATACCCGAAGTTTTATAAGTGCAGGTTTTACCAAGCAGGTAAGGCCGGTACTTAACCAGCCTTTATTGTTGAACAGTGTTTTTGGGTTACCGTATTTTAATGGCTATCCCGGTCCTTCAGATGTAAGGGGTACGCTAAAAACTGAAACCGTTTTTTTTAATATGCACAAGTTTTGGGGCTTTCGTATGGCGCCTTTTATTTTTGCCGATGCAACTATGCTAAGGCCAACTAAAGAAACATTTGAGAAGAGCAGTGTGTACGGTGCCGTAGGAGGTGGTATAAGGACGAGAAATGAAAACCTGACATTTGGTACAGTTGAATTGAGGGGATATTTTTTTCCTAGGGTATTGCCAAATATGAAAGGCTATAAAATAGAGATCAACTACAACATACGGTTTAAATATAACAGTACGCTTATACGCAAACCCGATTTTGTTACACCAAATTAATTTTTAAAAAGAATGATAATAATTTGATTCTTAATTTAAAATAGTATTACTTTACGCCACCAAAAAAAATAGTTCCTCCGTAGAAACGGAAGAACTTTAACGATTGCTTGCCATATGAAACTCTTATAATAAACTTTGCTGGGTTAACAGCTAAAAGATATTTACTTTACTAACGATTGATTGCCTTTTTAATACCGGTTGCCAGCCATATATTTTCTAAACACATCATCATTTTCACATCACGAAAATATGGTGTGTTTTTGTTTGTACCATATCAACTTCATTGCGCTTTTATTATCCTGAAATAGCTATTAAATTGTTAAAAGCCTTACTGCCATTACTTTATATTGATATTAATTAATGATGCCCAACTGTTTTTTTAAGTTAGAATGATTTTAAATGAAATAATTAACGGGCTTTATAAATGGTGGTTTTCAATTTTATAGGCTTGCGAAAATATGATGGGCTGTGAATGGAATTTTTGGAAAGGTGTGGTGTAATATTTATACCGGTGGTTGCTGACCTTAATGTTTGGTTATTGCCCAAAAAAGCTACACTGCCTGGTGGCTGCCGGATAGAAGTGGAAAGCCCGGTGAGGCCTTGTGCGCATAGGCTGCGCCGTACTTGTAACGGATAGCCGGAACCGCTTCCACCCCTTTTTTATTACTGCAGACAGCCCACTCTATTACCTGTAATGATTAAACCCTGTCGCTGTTTAAGGGCTATTTACGGTGCTTCCAAATCAACTAAAAGCGGCTATCTTTGCCGCTCTAAAAACAGACGTACAAGGGAATGAAGAACATTAGAAATTTTTGTATCATAGCACATATTGACCATGGAAAAAGTACCCTAGCAGACCGCTTGCTGGAATTTACACATACCATTGGCGAACGGGATATGCAGGCGCAGGTGCTGGATGATATGGATTTGGAAAGGGAGAAGGGCATTACCATTAAGAGCCATGCTATACAAATCAATTATAAGTTTAGGGGAGAAGAGTATGTTTTTAATTTGATTGATACACCCGGCCACGTGGATTTTAGTTACGAGGTAAGCCGTGCCCTTGCGGCCTGCGAAGGTGCGCTGCTGTTAGTAGATGCAAGCCAGGGTATACAGGCACAAACCATCAGTAACCTTTACCTGGCCATTGATAATAACCTTGAGATAATTCCGGTGATTAATAAAATAGATATGGACGGGGCAATGATACCCGAAGTAACGGACCAGATTGTGGAACTTATTGGCTGTAAGCCCGGGGATATTTTACTGGCAAGTGGCAAAAGTGGTATTGGCATTGAAGAAATACTTACCGCAATTATTGAACGGATACCGGCACCATCCGGCGACCCTGCTGCTCCTTTGCAGGCGCTTATTTTTGATAGTGTTTATAATTCCTTCAGGGGCATTATTGTTTACTACCGGGTGTTTAACGGCACACTTAAAAAGAATGATAAAATTAAATTCAGTAATACCGGCCTGGAGTATGGGGCAGATGAAGTAGGAATTTTAAAAATGGGCCTGGCCCCAAAAAATGAAGTAAGTGCAGGCGATGTGGGCTATATTATTACCGGTATTAAAAATGCACGGGAAGTGAAGGTAGGCGATACGATTACGACTACAGTAAATGGTTCCACCGAATCCATCCAAGGTTTTCAGGATGTTAAGCCAATGGTTTTTGCAGGGATATTTCCGGTAGAAACGGATGCGTTTGAAGAATTGCGTGATTGTATGGATAAGTTGCAGCTTAACGATGCCTCGTTAACGTTTGAGCTGGAAACCTCACAGGCACTGGGCTTTGGCTTTAGGTGTGGATTTTTGGGCATGCTGCACATGGAGATTATACAGGAGCGTTTGGAAAGGGAGTTTAACCAAACCGTAATTACCACGGTGCCCAACGTTAGCTTTATTGCAACTACCACAAAAGGTGAAGTGATTACGGTAAACAACCCTACACAAATGCCGGACCCAAGCCGCATTGAAAAGATTGAAGAACCTTTTATAAGGGCGCAAATGATCAGCAAGCCGGAATACATTGGTAATATAATGACCTTATGCATCAGCAAACGTGGCGTACTGGTAAGCCAGGGCTACCTTACCCCAACAAGGGTGGAACTAAGTTTTGATATGCCGCTTACGGAAATTGTATTTGATTTTTACGACCGCCTTAAAAGTATTACCCGTGGTTATGCATCTTTCGATTACCACCCGATTGAATACAGGCCCAGCGATATTGTGAAGATGGATATTTTATTGAATGGCGATAAACTGGATGCGTTGAGTGCGTTGATCCACCGGGCGAGGGCACATGAATTTGGCCGCAAATTGTGTGAAAAATTAAAAGAACTGTTGCCCCGTCAGCAGTTTCAAATAGCCATACAGGCCAGCATTGGCGCCAAGGTTGTTGCCCGTGAAAACATCAGCGCTATGCGTAAAGATGTTACCGCAAAATGTTATGGTGGCGATATAAGCCGTAAACGTAAGTTGCTTGAAAAGCAGAAAGAAGGTAAAAAGCGGATGAAACAAATTGGTAATGTGGAGGTGCCGCAGGAAGCTTTTTTAGCGGTGTTGAAGTTGAATGATTAGACTTTATTTCGAACTTATCAGTTACCCGGTTTTATTTTCTTCTTTGTTGTTTTAGGTTTGGCTGAAGGTGTTGTATCTGCTGCAGGTGTTTCTTCTTGCGGTGAAAATTTATCTTGTAATTTATCTATTTCCAAATTTCCCTGTGTCTCCCTTAATGGATTGGGTACAGGTTCTTTGCCTTCAGGCGTAATTTGATTAAATACTTTATCTACATGCACCCATTGCCCGTTGTTCCATTTAAAACCTTCGTAATCACCATCCGGTATCAGGGTCCATTTTTTATTGGGTTCATTGCTTTCACTTTCCAGGTGTTCAAACACAATCATACCAAGGTTTTCATCGTAGGTAAGCCTTGCCCCGGTTGCCTTTTTATACTCCATTACATAGCGGCTGGCTGCAGGTTTTTTTAAAGAATCCTGGTTGAAAGTAAAAAACCTTCCGCCAAATTGTGGCTCGCCGTTTACAAAGTCCAGCACTTCAATAATTTTCCGGTTGCTCCGCATGTTGTTTTCATCGTAACCCAGCAAAGTGTAGTAATTATGGTTACCATTTTTGGTTTGTAAAATGCGGTAATAAACAGCCCCGATCCATCCCTTGTTGTTGGCAACCGTATCCCTGATGTTGATGGTAACATCCGACTTATCAATAAGCGGAAATAATTTTAAAGAACCATCCGGGGTATGCATTTGTATAGCACCATGCTGCCGTACAAAGTTGTCGTTGATTACCATTTGCCACGTAAAAATGCGAAAGCTGCTATCTGGCGGATACAACTTTGAGATGGTTTGCAAACTGTCGAAAGGAAAGTAAAAAGAGTTATTTGTTTTTAAGGCCCTTACAAACATTTTGGTAAAAAGGCTGTCTGCTTTAAACCGGTTTTCAGGACTGATGTTTTGGATAATGTCCAGCGAATAATTTTGAAGGGAATCTTCTTTAGCTTCTAGAAATTTTTCATCTGCCTGAGGTATGCGTTGCGAAAAGCCATAACAGCAGCAAAGGATACAGAAACCAGCAACCAACATTTTCTTCATGGCATAAATTTAAAACAATGTGACAAGAAATAGCGGCACCCTAAAAATGGAATGGTAATATTAACTAAAGCTTACAGGCTTGTGGCAAATGCATAAAGACTATCATAAACCCCTTGCACCTCGCCATGCTCCTGCATTATAGCCTTGGTCGTGGTAGTCAGCAATATTACTTTAGCCCCGATATTGCGGCCAAAATTAAGGTCGCTTATGTTATTGCCTACCATTATCGACTGGGTAAAATCAATTGCCGGAAAATCTTTTTTAGCCTGCAAAGCCATACCTGTATTGGGTTTCCGGTTGGGGCTCTCTTTGTCTGCATCGGTACAAAAATAAATCGCATCAATCCTGCCGCCATCCTGTTCTATTTCTTTCACCATATTTTGATGTATCAGGTGCAGGTTTTCTAATGTGGTAATGCCACGGCCCACGCCACGCTGATTGGTAATTACGATGATGTATTTAAACTTTTCGGCAAATATTTTAAAGGCTGCTTTAGCACCATCATAAAATTGAAATTCGTTCCAGGTGTTTACATAACTGCCTTCTATCTCATGGTTAACAACCCCATCCCGGTCCAGAAAAAGTGTTTGGTTTGTTAAAGGCATTGCCGGGTTTATTTGTTTAGTGCGTTTAAAAATGTGGTTACGTTTAGCCCTGCATCTTCATTTTTATTGGTAATTGTTGCTGCATAGTTATTCTGAAAAAGCTGGTAATCTTCAGGTATGCCGATGTCAATAAAATACGCATCGCTGATGATACCAAACAAACTTTTACCACCAGTTTTTTTCTCCAGAAATTCCTTTTCAAAAGAAAAAATTTCAGGGCAGCTGCCTGATAAAATACTATCTGTTGTAAGCGCATAAACGCCACCGTTAATGATACCGCTTGCGCAAAATTCTTTTTCTTTAAATGCTTTTATAGATTGGTCTGCATTCAATTCCACGGCGCCATACCTGTCAAAATCAACCATTTGTTTTAAGGCTATGGTACAAGTTGCACAAGGCTGATTAGTGTGGAAATTACTAAGTGCTTCAAGGCCGGCCATAAATAACGTATCGCCATTTACCACAATTACATTTTTTCCATCTGCTACTTTGCAGGCTTCTTTTATGGCGCCGCCGGTACCTAACGGCGTTGTCTCTATCACATATTTTTTTTGGATGTTTTTATGGGTATCATCCAGGTAAGCTGTTACCACTTCGCTTTTGTAGCCAAGCGAAAATATAAAAGTGGTAATGCCCTGCCGGCGTAGGTTACTGATGACAAAACTGATGAAGGGAATACCATATACAGGTGCCATACACTTGGGCAAATCTGCCACAGCACTTCTTAAACGTGTGCCTAACCCTCCTGCTAAAATGATGGCGGTTTGTATCATGCTGTTGATGTATGAATGTTTAGCGTTCATTCGGGTGGGGTGATTTATAGGTTATTACTAACTGCCTACAATAATCATGAAGCATGTTTTATAAAGTTGCTTTGTCTTGCAAAAAGGCCAATAGATACAAACCCAAAAAAACATAATCAATGATCGATCATTTGCCACCAAAAAGTTCTTCTTCTACCAGTTCGCAAACGATATGGCCTAACAACATATGGGCTTCCTGTATTCTTGGTGTATCCGTTGAAGGAACATTGAAAAGGTAGTCAGAAATCTCTTT
Source organism: Ferruginibacter sp. (assembly GCA_965249755.1). Classification (GTDB taxonomy): domain Bacteria; phylum Bacteroidota; class Bacteroidia; order Chitinophagales; family Chitinophagaceae; genus Ferruginibacter. The sequence continues at coordinate 1,952,677 of CBDFMT010000004.1, read as the reverse complement.
CATTAACCCGCCGGTTAAGCCGGTAAAACCAATGGTAATCATTTCTTTTTCCCTGGCCATTTCCATAGCTGTAACAACATTGGCGCTGTTGCCCGATGTGCTAAGGCCAATCAGCACATCACCTTTTTGGCCAATGCCTTTTATGAGCCGGGCATAAATAACATCGTAACTATAGTCGTTGCCAACAGCTGTAAGGTAGCTGGTGTTGCAATGTAAGGCCTCAGCCGGCAGGGCATCCCTGTCAATATAAAACCTGCCGCTGAATTCCGCCGCAAGATGTTGTGCATCTGCGGCACTGCCGCCATTGCCACAAAACAACACTTTATTGCCGTTTTTAAAAGCATTTACCAATACCGTAACTGTTGCTGCCACGGTATTAATCAGGTTTTCATTTTCTAACACCTGTTGTTTTACAGAAATTGACTTGCCTATAATGTCTTTTATTTTTTGCGTCATTGTTTAAACTACTTCAAATGCGGTAAAAATATAGTTGTTTGATGCAGCTATTGGCTTTAAATTGATGTAATAAGATTCTGTAAAATTTTTAAAGGCCAAAAACTCGTGCGTGGGCACGCAAAATTCATCAAAAAAAATGATATCGCCTTTCTTTAAAAAATTTGCCAGAGTGGTTAGTGTAAATAACGTGGCTGTATAAAGGTCTGCATCCATATGGATAACTGTTAGGTTTTGGTTGTTAAAGGTTTTTAAAAAACCAGGTAAGGTTTGCTGGAACAAGCCTTGGTAAAACGAAGCCCTTGGATCATTTGTTTTTAAAACTTCATTACCTGTGCTCATGTCGCCTTTTTTATAGGGGCCGTAATCTTCCGGTAAACCGTTAAAAGTATCAAAACCATGAAGGCGTGAATTGGGGTTGTTATGGTTTTTCAGCCACCAGTAAAATGACCATCCATGGGCTACCCCAAACTCCAGGTAATTTATTGCACGGTCCTTAATAATGTTTTCATTAAGATATTTGTAGAGGCCGAACCTTTTTTTAGGGTTCCTATTGCCGGAAAAAAAATCGTTGAATGGCAGGTCCTTGTTAGTGTTGATCCATTTTGATAGTTTGGAAAGATAAGCCAGGTTTAATAAAAACCCGGTGAATGGCCCAACAAGGATATGAAGTTTGAATAATGCAAAAAGGGCTTTTGTTTTTTGAATGAAAAACATTTTGATAAACATCCCATCTCTTTTTAATGCGTTGCAAAACTATTATAAAAGTTTGATCTGCCTTTGGCATAACAACAACTACTTGCGGCATTTATATCGTCCAGGTAGTTAAGCCATATTTAGTAAACGAATAATTTTTTACTTCACCACCAAATGCATTCAATGTTTCAATTACTTTATAGCGTGTATTATCCGGACAATAAAATATCATAAAACCTCCGCCGCCTGCACCACTTATTTTACCCCCGGTTGCACCAGCTTTTTTAGCAGCGTTGTAAATAGATTCAATCATATCATTACTAATGTTATGGGCCATCTTTCGTTTCTGTTCAAACCCAAAATCGAGTATTTCCCCAATTTCATGCAACCTTCCTTTTAGCAACGCTTCCTTCATCATCTTTGCCTGCTCTTTTAACTGGTGCATTGCTTCAATACTTTTTACATCTTTATCATGCACATTTTTTACCTGCTCATTTATAATATGGGCACTCTCCCTGCTGGTTGCGGTAAAATATAAAACCAGGTTATTGCCCAGCTCATGCAGGTATTCAGGCCGTATGCGCAGGGGGTTCACAATAACTTTATCGTCGCCATAAAACTCCATAAAGTTTACACCGCCAAACGTAGCAGCATACTGGTCCTGCTTTCCGCCGGATAATAACAGGTCTTCCCGTTCAATCGAAAAAGCAAGATGGGCAATATCATAATCACCCAATGGCAGCTTCAGCATTTCTACAAAAGCGCCAAGGATAGCCACTACAAGAGTAGAGGAAGTACCCAAGCCAGAGCCTGCAGGCGCATCCACAAAAGTAGAAAGCCTGAAACCGGTAAGCGGCATGCCATACAAGGCATGAATGCGGTTGTAAACGCCCTTTAATAAATCCAGTTTACCATTAATGGGTAGGCTGGGCGCCCAATCATAGCGCTCTTCTTCTTTCCTGTCGAGCGCTTCTACTATAATGGCATTTTCTTTTATGGGCTCAATAGAGGCGTAGGCAGAAAGCGAAACTGTTGCATTTAATATCGCCCCGCCATACTCATCACTGTAAGGGCTAACGTCTGTACCGCCGCCTGCAAGGCCAATGCGTAGGGGAGCTTTGCTTCTATAAATCATAATGGCTGCAAAATTAATAAAATAGATGTGTGTAAGATGCTTGGTTTATTGAATGCCGGCAATTTCCATGATTGCAGCGGTCATCCTGTTCCAGGTGTATTTCTTTTTTTCTTCTATAAGATGTGGTAAAAAATGGGCCGCCCCTTTCGTAAAAAATGTTTCAATTTTTTGTGCGATGGATGCTGCATCAGGTTCTGCAATTAAACCCGCTTTACCCTCTGGTACAAGTGACGGCAGGCCGCCCACATTGGTAACAATCATCGGTTTTTCAAAATGATAGGCGAGGGGTGTAACGCCGCTTTGGGTAGCACTTCTGTAAGGTTGCACCACCACATCTGCCGCACATAAATAATACTTCACTTCGCTGTCTGCTATAAAAACAGTTCTCAAAATCAGGTCGTCTTTAATGCCCAGCTTTTCAATTTGTTCGTAGTAAGGTTTGCTGTCTTCATAAAATTCGCCAGCTATCAATAGTTTGGTAACCGTGGTGTTAGTTGTATTTAAAGCAGCCTTTTTATCTTTCAATATTTTTACAGCATCCAGCAAAATATCAAGGCCTTTGTATTTCCTGATAAAGCCAAAAAACAACATTACCTGTTCTTCCCTATCAATACCTAAATAATACCTAGCCTCATCCCGGCTGATTTTTTCACCAAAATTATCATACAGCGGATGTGCCACAAACCGGCTGGGTTTGCCTTGTGCAAATTGTGGTAGTTGTGCCAATACTTTTTCGCTCATGCTGATGAATGCATCTACAGGTTTTACAAAGTATGTGGTGAACGGTTTATCACCAAAGCGTTTTTCGTGGGGAATAATATTATCGGCAATGCATACCACCCTGGTGTTTTTATTTTGTTTTACAATGCGTAAAATAGTGCCGAGGCATGGCCCCATAAATGGCAACCAGTAACGCACCACAACAACATCAGGCTGTAGCTTTTTCAGTTGCCGCCCAACATTGATCCAGTTTAAAGGGTTAACAGAATTTATGCGTACAAAGATGTTGAGATCAGCAGGCGCAGGGTCGGTAGAATATTGTGTAGAACCCGGAAAAAGAAAGCCCGGATATTGCAACGAAAAAGTATAAATGGATACATCATGCCCTTCTTTTTGAAACTGCCTTGCAAGCCTTTCATCGTAGGAGGCAAGGCCGCCACGCAGCGGATACGCAGGGCCGATGATAACTATTTTTTTGCCCATTTATGCTTTTGTTATAATTGAGAACAAGGAAACTGTTGCCTGATAAAAAATGTTGGATGGGATTTAAAAACCAATTTTATCTTCAATTAAATAAGTGTTCCTGTCGCTTGAATTTCTTGCAATCATCTCCCCTAAAAAGCCCGCCAGGAACAATTGTGTACCGATAACGATTGAAATAATACCCACGTAAAACAGTGGCCTTTCCGTCATATTAAATTTGTCGAAAAATATTTTTCCTATAAAAAGATAAATCCAGATGCAGGTACCCACCAGGAAAACAATGCTTCCCCACAAGCCAAAAATGTGCATGGGTTTTTTACCAAACTTGCCCATGAACATGATGGAGGCAAGGTCTAAAAATCCATTCACAAAACGGTTCCATCCAAACTTGGTTACGCCATATTTACGGGGCCGGTGTTCCACCACTTTTTCACCTACTTTTAAAAAGCCGGCCCATTTGGCCAGCACAGGAATGTAGCGGTGCATTTCGCCATACACTTCAATACTTTTAACCAGTTTATTTTTATAAGCCTTAAGCCCGCAGTTAAAATCATGCAGTTTTATACCGCTGGACCTGCTGGCTGCGGCATTAAATAATTTGGAAGGAAGGTTCTTGGTAAGCTTGTTATCAAACCGTTTTTTCTTCCATCCGCTTACCATATCAAAGCCATCCTGTACAATCATGTTGCGCAGGCCGGGTATCTCATCGGGGCTATCCTGCATATCCGCATCCATTGTTATTACCACATCTCCCTTGGCTGCTTTAAAGCCCTCATTAAGTGCGGCACTTTTGCCATAATTGCGTTGAAATCTAATACCTCTGATGCAGTTGTTTTGCTGCCGCAAATTTTGAATCACCTGCCAAGAGTTGTCGTTGCTGCCATCATCTACCAAAATTATTTCATAGCTGTAATTGTTGGCGAGCACAACCCGTTCAATCCAGGCGGTAAGCTCAGGCAATGATTCATCTTCGTTCAGTAAAGGCACTACTACAGATACATCCATGTTAGTTTATTTATTAGATGGCCGCATACAAAGCCACAACATTTATTCATCCAATGGTAAAGCAAAAATTAAATATAAAAAACAAATAAGGTAGCTTACTTGTTTTATTGGCTTTCTTTTTTTTTACTTAAAAATCCTGCCGCAATTACACTCACCAATGCGCCAATAATAAGGTACCTGAAAATGGTGATAGATACCATCATTGGCATAAAAATTTTTCTAAACTGCACCTCCTGACTGGCAATTTCATTTGGCAGGTGGTTGCCCTGTAACTTAAGCAGGCGGCTGTTTTCAGCAATTTTATTATCCCTGAACTCCAGGTGAAAGCTAAAATAAATAAAAGTAAAAACAGCCATCAGCAAGCTAACCACTACAAATGTTTTAAAGCCAATGGAAAAAAAATTAGAGAATGTTCTTTTATCTGTGGCAAGCACATAACAACTGAGCATGGCCCACAAAATACCTGCACAAAACAACACGTACAGCACATACTGAAAATAACTTTCAACCGGGTCTTTTAAAATGTATAGTGAAAATAAAGAAGCCAGTATCATAAGCAAACCTGTTGCCAGGCCTTTTTGGGAGGGTGTTAACTGGCGCATATTAATTGAAATAAGTTTTGCTGCCATTGATAGTACCAATTACTTTACCCGTTAATGGCTTACCGGTAAATGGCGTGTTTTTGGATTTGGAAGCAATCATGTTTTCTTCAAAAATATAATTGGCCGAAGGGTTGAACAGGGTTAGGTTGACCACACTGCCCTCGCTAATATTGATCTCATTAAGGTTAAATATTTTTCTTGGTGCTGCACTTAAAAGGGTAATCAACTTTTCAATATTCCATTGTCTGCTTTCATCAAACGGCAGGTACCTGCACAATACCCCAAATAACGTTTCAAGGCCAATCATTCCATTTTTTGCATACTCAAACTCACAAACTTTATTGTCGTAATTATGGGGAATATGGTGCGACGCAATTGCATCAACCTTTCCATTTATAATAGCTTCCCTTACCGCTACCATATCTTCCCTTGTTCTTAACGGTGGGTTTACTTTTAAATTGGTATCGTAACCGGTAAGGTCTTCATCACAAAAAACAGCGTGGTAAGGCGTTACCGAAAACGTTACCTGCAAGCCATCTGCCTTTGCCTGTTCAATTAATGCCATTCCTTTTTGGGTGGATACTGCAGTAAAATGAATGGCAGAACCGGTATATTTTACCAGTTCAATATCCCTTGCAATCATTATTTCTTCTGCAATGGCAGGCTTGCCGGGCAGCCCCAATTGGGTGCTGGTAATGCCTTCGTTCATCAGGCCTTGGGGGTTAATGTTTTTATCATCGGCCACCTGTATAATGGTACCCTTAAACGGCAACACGTACTGCAAAGCTTTTAACAATAACCCTGGGGATTGCACGCTATTTATACCATCGGTAAAGGCAACGGCACCAGATGCATACATGTCGTACATCTCGGCCAACTCTGCCCCTTCTGCTTTTTTTGTAATGGCACCTAAGGGATGAATGGTTACCGGCAGCTCACGGGATTTTTGGATTATATATTCAACCTGCGATTTGGTATGGGTAACCGGATTGGTGTTAGGTAAAACGAATACCGCTGTAAAACCCCCGGCAGCAGCGGCTTTGGCACCGGTTTCAATAGTTTCCCTATACTCATAACCCGGGTCACAAAAGTGGCTATAGATATCGAGCCATCCAATACTTACATGAAGGCCAGGCTCATCTATAATCCTATCTGCATTTTCAGCAATAGAATTTGCTATAGAACGGATGACACCATCCTGGATAAAAATATCTTTTTGAAGCCCGTTATGCGGTGAAGAGGAATCAACAATTGTAGCTTGCTTTATTAAAACTTTCATGTATTTAAAGTTGCGCAAATGTACAATATGTTGAGTTTTTAAAATTGAAAAATTCTGCTACATTTGCAGTCCTGCAACTGCTTTGTACCGGCCTATTTTTTCGGGACGTAGCGCAGCCCGGTAGCGCACCAGGCTGGGGGTCTGGGGGTCGCAAGTTCGAATCTTGTCGTCCCGACATAACAGGGCAAGCTGGAATTATTTCCACTTGTCCTGTTTTTATTTTTTTGCCGCCCTTTTGTACACCAGGTGTATGCGCTTGGCACTATATTTATTTAACTGGTCTGAAACTTACAACCCATCAAATATTACTCTTTTGGACAAATTTAATAAACGGGTGTAAATTTCATTTCTACAGGTTTGTTTTTTAGGATTAAGTAGAATAAGCGAAAAGCGTTTTTAATACTTGGATATGCATAAGGAATTGGGTCCATCATTCTGCATACCGGTTTGTGAAAAATCATTTTTCTATTATTTCTGCTATTAAAACTAAATACGTGTTCATCGGCATAAGCAAACAAATGTTGTTTTGAGCATTTGTGATGAATGGCGCTCAGCCGGTTTTTAAACTGTATAATTTGCTTATGCAATTCTACCATTTATAATTACAGTCGTAAATGATTTAATTGACAACTACAATTGTAATCCCAAGAAAACTCTTTTGTTTAAGTTTCAGGGTTTTGATATTCATCTAAAGATCAAAAGTGTTGAATAGTAACTGTTGCCTTTGTGGCTTCCGTGGTTGGCCTCAAAAAAAAATAAACCTCCAGGGTCTGTCCTCAACGACCTTTAGCAAAATCAATTAGCTAAAAAATACAGGCACAAGCAAGCGGGAATATTTTGATTGAGATGGTTGGGTGGGGGCACCGGGCCACGGCAACGGGTATTCAACGCAAAAGATAATCTTACTCCTGTAAATCCCCCCAATCGGCTAAGCCTATTATTTGTATTTGGCGGAATCGCCCGCTTGCATTTACTATAAAAACAAACTACCAATCTAAATGTTGTTTATCTTTAAAATTCCATTTTTCAAGTATTAATTATTAAAATCGTAACTACTTTTAATTTAAGGTTCAAGCAGGTGTTTGTGCCAGGTTAAACACCATAACAAACAACAATAATTATGAAATTTATTTTCTTGTCTATTTTTTTAACGGTTAATGCCTGCACCCTTTTTGCCCAAGAGGTTAATACAACTTTACCAAGGGAGCATATACCTTTTGATACCAGCTGGCATTTTGCTTTTGGCCATCCCTACGATACCAAAAAAGATTTTGACAATGGCACAAGTTACTTTTCATATTTCGCCAAAGCAGGTTATGGTGACGGTGCGGCATCCACTAATTTCGATGACCGATCATGGCGAAAGCTCGACCTGCCACATGATTGGGCTGTTGAGCAGCGTTTTAACGAACAGGCAAGTTTTAGCCATGGCTTTAAAGCCATTGGCCGCAATTTTCCAAATGCCAGTATCGGGTGGTACCGTAAAACGTTTACTGTTCCTTCTGGTGATTTAGGGCGGCATATTACTATTGCATTTGACGGTGTTTTTCGCAACAGCATGGTTTGGGTAAACGGACAGTACCTGGGCACACACATAAGTGGGTATCTTGGTTTTGAATATGACATCAGCGCTTACTTAAACTATGGCGGCGATAATACTATAGCCGTAAGGGTTGATGCAACGATGGAAGAAGGCTGGTTTTACGAAGGTGCCGGCATTTACAGGCACGTTTGGTTAAATAAAACAAATGTTTTGCATGGTGCAACGCACGGTACTTACGTTACCGCTGCAGTTAACGGTACATCTGCAACGCTGCAAGTGTTTTCGAAAGTAGACAATGATGCGCTGGAAAATAAAAAATTTACCATTATCCAAACTATAATTAACCAGGAAGGTGTTACTGTTGGTACCGAAAAAATAAGTCAGGCCAGTTTATTACCGCTCACAAATAAAACATTTTCAGTCATTATTAACTTATCAAATCCAACTTTATGGGATATTGATAAACCTTATCGCTACACTTTAAAAACAACCATACAAAACGGCAATGACATTATTGACAACTACACCACAAAATTTGGGGTCCGCACCATTCGGTTTGATAACAATGAGGGCTTTTTTCTAAATGGAAGGCATGTAAAAATTATGGGCACCAATAACCACCAGGATCATGCAGGAGTTGGCACCGCAGTACCTGATGCGTTGTTTGATTTTCGGATTAAAACCTTAAAAGCCTTTGGTTGCAATGCCTACAGGAGCAGCCACAACCCCCCGGCACCTGAATTGCTGGATGCATGCGACAGGTTGGGGATGGTGGTAATAGATGAGAACAGGCTGATGGGCATAACGCAAACCCAGCTTGGTGATGTGAAAGAAATGATTGAAAGGGACCGTAACCATCCAAGTGTAATTAGCTGGAGTATTGGTAATGAAGAATGGGCAATTGAAAACAATATAACGGGTGCAAGAATTGCCACTACCATGCAAGCCTATGTTAAATCCATTGATAGTACACGGCCTGCCACATATGCATTTAGCGGCGGCATAGGCAGCCAGGGCATTACCACTGTAATGGATGTTCTTGGTATTAATTACATCAAAAATAAAAGCACCGATGACCAGCATAAATTGTTCCCAAACCAGGCAATTTGGGGCACTGAAGAAGGCAGTACAAATGCCACACGTGGCGCATACTTCCGGGATGATGTAAAGCATATAATACCAGCATATGACAAGGCGCCGAGCAACAGCTTTTTAACTATAGAACAAGGGTGGAAACACTATGCAAGCCGGGCCTACCTCGCAGGCATGTTTATATGGACGGGCTTCGATTACCGTGGTGAGCCCACACCGTATGGATGGCCTTCTGTCAGTTCTTATTTTGGTATGGTGGATTTGTGCGGATTTATTAAAGACGATGCCTGGTACTTGAAATCATGGTGGACAAAAGATACCATTTTACATATTTTACCACATTGGAACTGGCCTGGCAAAGAAGGCCAGCCTATTGAAGTTTGGGCATACAGCAATTGCGATGAAGTGGAATTATTTTTAAATAAAAAAAGCCAGGGCAAAAGGAAAATGGAATTAAATGGCCACCTGCAATGGATGGTAAAGTATACCCCTGGCACTTTGGAGGCTGTGGGTTTTAAAGGTGGAAAGCGGGTAGCTGTTGACAAGGTACAAACCACCAAAGATGCTGTGGCACTTAACTTAACTTCCAATAAAAATAACGTAATACCTAATGGAACTGATGTTGCCGTTATTACTGTTGAAGCAAAAGATAAAAACGGGCTGCATGTGCCGGTGGCAGATAATGGGGTTACTTTTTCAATCAGCGGGCCTGCAAAAATTATCGGTGTTGGTAATGGCAACCCAACTTCATTGGAAGCAGACAGGTATATGGAAGAAATAAAAACAATAAATATAGAAGGCCTGAAGGAGAAGGCAATAGACACTATAAGCGCTGCTGCAGAAACTACTGTTAATTATAATGATGCCAACTGGAAGCCCGCATTTACTGATGAACGGAACGCTTCGTTTGGCCAGCAGGTAAAAGCCTTAGCCTACCGGGGAACATTTACTTTGCCAACATTAACGGGCAATGAAACAATCACTTTTTTTTATAATGCCATTGGGGTGCAGCAATCCGTTTTTGTCAATGGAAAAGTTATTGCTGCCAACATACAAAAGGCAGAAAAAAACGGGTATCAATTGGCTGGATCAATGGTGCATGAGGGCACAAACACTATTGCTATCATGGCAACACCAATATTAAAAAAGCAATCATGGGATGTAATTAATACCAACACTGGCCTTATTCAAATATTAAGTCCGGCACCTTTATACAAAAGAAAATTATTTAACGGCTTGGCGCAGGTCATCATACAGTCAACCGGCAATGCAGGCAATATTATATTAACAGGTGATTGTAATGGATTGAAATCTTTTTCATTAAAAATTACAGCAGAACAAAGTTTAGGCACTTCTGAAAAGTAGTTCTTTGTAACATATAGGTTAGGTTAGATGCTGCTGTCTTACAATATAATTATGCCTTATATACACCAGGCGAAATAATGCCGGGCGAAAACGAGTTTTAAAAGACACAGGTTGCTGAAGAAGGGTCTTCAACCTTTTACAAATTTGACAGATGTGCTGTTATAAACGGGGAAAATAAGACCTTAATTTTTGGAAAGAACCAATAAAAATTCTGTCTAAAACCATGATATAAAACTGGTGTCGCAGTATGGAACTGATTACTGGTTACAGGTCTTCTGACTTTGAGATAGCAAGAACATTACACAGGCGTTTATACGAAACGTGAGAGGCTTCTATTAATGTGCGTAATGCTGCAACAAGAAAGAAGAGCAGTTGCAGGGCTACCAAAACTGTACGGGACAGTTAAGGCTATCATTGTTGCCTAACCATGCAACTTTGCCCCAATAAGTGGGCTTGCTGGGAAAACCTAGCCGGAGCAAGAAATATAATACAATTGAGAAGGTATTTTTATCAAATTGGCTTTAATTTTAACAAAGAAAAATTGGATCACTATGTAGAACGTAGGTTATTTAAGCTTAATGATACCATTGTTAAATTTACAAAACCCTATTGCACAAGAATTAAAATGACAACAAAATATAAATAAAAAAATGAAAAAGACTACTATCTATTTGCTATTGATTGGAACGCTTTGCGTGAGTTTTACTTTAATTACCAGACATTTCTTTAAAACACCATCAGGCATTGAGGATTTTTTAAAAGGACTTGGGGTCGCTTTTATTATTTCCTCTTTATTCGTGCAAAATAAACATGGAAAAAAATTTATTGGTTCATGATTTTCTTCCCTTGTTGGTAAGTATTCCCCGTCCCCAAATTGGTTTGTGACATTTAAGTGTAAAATGAATATTTTACTTAAATCTTGCAAATCTTGCACAATTGCTGTGGGTAAAGTTATGGCTTTAAATACCAATAAGAGGGATTTGTAATAACTTTACAGTGAAAATTATCGGATTCAAATGGAAAATTATCGGATTCAAATGGAAAATTATAGGATTCAAATGGTTAAGCATTCTGCTGTCAACATTCACTCTTAAGTTTTAGCAAAAGCACGGGCACTTTGTATGGAAAAATATCACTATCGATCTTATTTGAATGGTAGTTATTAACATTTCCCATGCGTATCCCATACTGATAAGTAACAGTTTAAGTTCTTTTGAAATACTATAGTTAAGCGTGAGAATTGTTGATTTGTTCCAGGCTATCTGTATGCCAACAGGGCTATGGTTCTAAACTCGAAAAAGGGCACATTTTACCAAAAATAGTTCCTGCAGTATCCTAACGTCAAATACAATACAGGAAGCTGGCGGCAACTTTTTAAAAAAACCTACCTTAAATAAAAGCTTATCTAATAAAATTGTGAAGCAATTTTTTTGTTTGAAAACTTATCAGTGGCGTCAAAATAAAATCCGTTCCGATGGCAGGTTCTTAATTCGTTGTAGCAAACATTAACGTACAGGTATTGTACAGCAGTGATAAATAGGAAATTTAAATAAGTGCAGAATGATTCTTTAGCTTTACCATTTATTTATGTACATAAGGCTGAGAGATTATATTGCTAAATATGCGGTGGGTGATATCTGCGAAGATGATTTTGAATTAATAGAAAAGAAGTTTACACCTAAGCACTATCGCAAAAATCAATACCTTTTACAGGAAGGTGATGTTTGCAAATATGCAATTTTTATTTTGAAGGGGGCAGTGCGGCAATATACTATTGATCAAAGGGGCATAGAACACATAGTAAACCTGTGTATTGAGAATTGGTGGGTTGGAGACAGGGAAAGTTTTACTTTGCTTATCCCTTCCATCTACACTATCGATGCCGTGGAAGATACTGACGTTTTATTGTTAGGTAAAACAGATTTTGAAGATTTGGTTCGCAGTTCACCTATTTTTGTTGCTGTGCTGAATACAATGAATTATAATTATCAAATTGCATCCCAGAAAAGAATTAACGCTGCAATTAGTTTAACGGCCGAGGAGCGGTACGTGAATTTGATAGCCACAAATCCGACATTCCTACAGCGCTTTCCGCAAAATATGATTGCGTCATATCTTGGTGTTTCGCCAGAAACCATCAGCCGAATTCGCAACAAAATGCACCAGTAGCATTTTTTCTATTGATTTTACCATAGGCACTTGATAAATGTCAATCTAATTTATTGCTTTTTGTCATTGGAAAAGTCTTTATTGACAACTCACCTTTGTATTGAAAGAACGACCAACAAATACATCATTCATGGGGTGTCGATTCTTTTTTTGCATTATTTAATATTTATACTTCCACTTTAAAACACAATAAAATTAAACCAATTATGAAAAAATTAATTTTCTCTCTAATTGTTGCCTTATCAGCCAGCTCGTTATTTGCGCAAACAGCTTGGAAGGTAGTGCCCGTGAATTCAAAATTGACCTTTACGGCAACCCACCTCGCCATAGCCGATATAACCGGCTTATTTAAAATTTTTGATGCTTCTGTTACCACAAATAAGCCAGACTTCAGCGATGCCATTTTTGACCTTTCTGCTGATGTTACTTCTATAAATACCGAAGTGGAAATGCGTGACAATCATTTAAAAAGTCCGGATTTTTTTGATGTAGCTACGTTTCCGAAGATGACATTTTTAAGCACTTCTATAAAAAAAGTTAGCAAGGACAAATACCATCTTAGCGGCAATCTTACGTTGCACGGTGTTACTAAAAATGTATCTATGAACTTGTGGTACAGGGGAACAACTTTTGACCAAATTACCAAAGGGGACTTAGCAGGCTTTCAACTGACCGGAAGCATCAACCGATCTGACTTTGGAATCGGTCCAAAATTTCCGGTAACAATGATAAGCGACAAAGTAAGCATCAAAGCAGATGGCGAATTTCAAAAGAAATAATGTTTGGATTAGTCTGTACCACATTTAATTAGTAGACCGTAAGTATGAATTAAAAAATAAAGCAATGGAAAAGACAACAGGCAGCACACACAGCAACAGCCCACAACTTTCATCGACACTCCTGACCCCTGAAACTTCACTTGTGCTTATCCTCGATTACCAGGAGCACGTGATGGAAGGCATACATTCACATGACCATGAACTCATAGAGCTTAATGGAAAAGCGCTGGCAAAAGGCGCCAAAGGATTTAAAGTCCCCATCATTTTAAGTACTATAGGCGTACAATTCCGTGGCGACCATCCTACACTGCCATCTATTCGTGAAGAGCTTGCAGACCAGCCTGAATTTGACCGCACAACAATGAATGCCTGGGAAGATAAAGCGCTTCATGAAGCGGTAGAAAAGACCGGCCGCAAACGATTAATTTTTGCGGGCCTTTGGACAGAAGTATGTCTGCTCTATCCTGTACTTCATGCACAGCGGGATGGATATGAAACCTATTTTATTGCAGATGCTGTCGGTGGCAGCAACAAGTTTGCACACGACACTGCCGTACAGAGAATGATACAGGCAGGAAGCCAGCCACTTACGCTGAATTCATTATTTACAGAATGGATACGTGATTGGAAAACCACACTATACGGTCAATCATTTACAGATTACCGCACCTGGTACGACCCTGAAATTGACCGAGTAGAAAAGCGTTTAATGGCATCGTCAATCAAAGACAACGGTACTACAAAAATGGCTTTGCATTAACACGAAGCATTCAATTATTACAGTGCTTACACAGCAACGGTTTAGTAAAAATGCAACGCCATGAACAAGAAAATTTCTTATACAAGCACCGGACACAAACACCAGTTAATGGGAATGGAAATTACCAACGTGCTGCCCAATGAACATGCACAAGCAGTTGGCCATTTTGTGTTTCTGGATTATAGTCCGCCAGCACAGTATCAACCACATACACCCCGTGTGCCTGATGGCAGCTTTGCGCATCCGCACCGCGGCATTGCCACCTTCATGTATGTAACGCATGGCGAGATGGAACATTATGATAGCCGCGGTCATCATGATGTAGTAGGCGAGGGAGGTGCACAGTGGATGAAGGCAGGTAACGGCGTAATACACGATGAAGATTTTTCAACCGATTTTCAATCGAAAGGAGGTTGGGGTGGTGCGCTTCAATTTTGGATAAACCTGCCTGCTGCTGCAAAGAAAGAAGACCCCGAATACATGGCAGTGTTGGCAAACGATTTTCCGGTGAAAAAACTACCTGACGGTGATAGCGTTTTAAAAATTTTGCTTGGTGATTACGCAGGACAAACATCCAGTATCAAAACCTACGCTGGCGAATTTATGTATCACTTGTTACTACAGCCGGGCAAAGATTTTTTGTTGAAAACAACAACTAAAAACCAATACGCTGCTTTTATTATGGCCGGTGCTTTACAAGTTGCCGATACTCAAATAAAAGCAGCAACGCTAGTGGTTTTTGATGATGAAGGTGATGCCATCTTAATTAAAAACACATCTTCCAAAGCGACAGAAGTAATGCTTTTTGGTGGCGAGCCAAATACAGAAAAGATGGTTGCCAAAGGCCCATTTGTACTGAACACCGATGAAGAAATTTCCGCTGCTTACCGTGATTACAAAGGCGGTAAATATGGAACCATACAGTATGAAAAAAAGCTTGCAGCAAGCCATCATTTTTAATACCAAAATAAAATAAATGACACAGAAATTAAACATCAAACAATCTCTTATTGCCGGATTACTGGCGGGCACAACGTCGGCTGTTATCAATGCCGTATTGTTCTTACTATTTCATGGCGCTGGCATTATTTCAGATACCATCTATCCAAAGCCAAACGAGCCAATGACTATTGGTCCGGTGGTAATGGCATCCATTATTCCGGCCCTTATTGCAAGCCTGGTATTTTTTTTACTTGAAAAATTTACTATTAAAGGGTTTAAAATTTTCGCTATCGTTTCACTTGGGCTCATGTTGCTTTCATTGTACAGTCCTTTTGGTGTAATACCGGGTGTAACTACAGGTTATGCGCTGGTGCTTTGTGTGATGCATATTGTAGTGCCTGCAGCACTACTCTTTTTCATCTATCGTGCAAAAAAAACAAGCCTTAATGATAGCCTCAACACATCTACTCAAACCATTTAAAATAACAGTATGCTTAAAGTTATCGGATTGGAACTTTAAAAATTCACGACATGCATGCCAAACGAAAGTATAGAGCAGCCAGCAAAGAAATTATGACAAAATACGGCGCAAAATTTATTATTTACACGGCCAATAACTCGATGTGGATGGCAAGCTACTTCTGCCCACACAAACCTTGGTAGAGTTCGCAAGTTATCGGGATGCTATTGATTGTTACAACGCAACTGAATACACGGAAGTTGCAAAAATTTGTCATGCTGCGCAGACGGATTTATGATCGTTGTAAAAGTTTATGATGGTCCGCATAGGTTGGATTTATAACTTTTGCTTACTTTAAAAAGGCTGTCTTTTAAAAAATCTAACAATAAAAAAATATTTATGGCACTCCCGGAAGGTTCTTACACACAGATTGCCTACGTAGTAAAGAACGTAGAAGAAGCCGCCGCACAATGGACAAAATTATCCGGCGCAGGTCCCTGGTTTGTTTTAGAACCAGAAACAAAAAACACAATTTATCGTGGGCAGCCTAGCAACAGCAGCTATCGCCTGGCGCTTGCATTTTTAGGGGGCACTTACGTTGAACTTATTCAACCTACAGATGACGGGCCGTCTATTTTTAAAGAGATACTTGACAAACGTGGCGAAGGCTTTCATCATATATCCCCGCAGTTATCGGGACTTAAGGGAGCCGCCTTTGATGATCGTTGCCGTGAGTTGGAAAGCCTCGGTCTCAAGCTTGCCATGAACAACGAAGTTGTACACATGGGTCGTGCGGCTTACTATGATGCACTCGATAGCATCAATGGTTTTATAGAAGTGTTTGAAGCCGGTGATAGCTATGACATGGTGCCTTACATAGCCGACTTACACCTTGCGTGGGATGGCAAAAACCCCATTCGTAAAATAGAATCCATCTTCGGAAAATTTTAATACACCGGGCTAAGGCCCATAAAAAAAATCATTATGTACCAGGTAATTTTTATGCTAAAATTTAGAAAAGACATTTCAAAAGAAGAAGCCCGTAAAGAATGGCTGGGCAGCCATGGCGCATTGGCACTTACACTTCCGGGATTGCGCCGCTATGTACAATATCATTGGACAGAAGCTGCAACAGGACATGAGCAGGTTTATGATGGAAGCCTTCTTCTTGGGTTTGATGATGAAAAGGCATTTAAAGATTCATTTGCCGGCGAGGTTGGCCAGGCCATGCTGAAAGATGACTTACGCATTTTTGATAGAAGTATGACGCCTGCTTATATAGGGGGCGTAGTGGAAGAACATGTAATGCTTTAAAGTAATTCACTGGTTAAAATTCTCCTGCATATATTGACCATTAATTTTGGATGGTTTTCATCAACGGGGAAATAGTACTTATAATAACGTTAGAAAAAATAATGGAAATAGGCATAGATAGTTTTGCAGCCCGGTTTGACAGTACGGATAAAAATATAACAAACCCAGATGCTTTGTCGCAACTGCTGGATAGGATTGAGCATGCAGATAAAATGGGGTTGCATTCATTTGGTATTGGCGAACACCATCGTAAAGAATTTTTGGATTCTGCCCCAACCATGATTTTAGCAGCAGCGGCCGCACGCACAAAAAACATCCGTTTACACAGTGCCGTAACGGTGCTTAGCGCTGCCGATCCGGTAAGGGTTTTTCAAAATTTTGCAACCTTAGATTTGCTCTCGAAAGGCCGGGCAGAAATTGTTGTTGGTCGCGGTTCATTTATTGAAGCCTACCCACTATTTGGTTTAAACCTGCATGATTATGATGCCCTATTTACTGCGAAGCTTGAACTTCTTCTTAAAATACGTGATGATGAATTTGTAACCTGGTCAGGAAACTTTCGACCGCCTATGACCAATCAACCTGTATATCCCAGACCTGTCCAAAATCCTTTGCCGATATGGCTAGGTGTCGGCGGCACACCTGAATCTTTTACAAGGGCAGGTAGGCTGGGCCTGCCTTTGATGGTGGCAATAATTGGTGGTGAAACACATCGGTTTCGCCCATTGGTAGATCTTTATCGCCAGGCGGGATTGCAGGCCGGGCACCCAAAAGAAAAGCTGATTGTAGGCATGCATGCATTTGGTTATGTAGCAGAAAATGGTGAGCAGGCTGCAGATGAAATGTATGAAGGATACAAAATAGCTATGTCTGGTAGTGTTGCCAAGGACCGCAATTTTCCAAAAGTAACCAGACCGAGGTTTGATGCACAAGCTGGACCGCTCGGTGCATTTTTATTAGGCAGCCCGCAGGAAGTTGCGGAAAAAATTAGGCGTCACAGCGATGCATTGGGAGGGCTTGCCAGGGTTAATTTTCAGATGGATACTGCAAATATTCAACACGATAAATTGATGAAGGCAATTGAACTGATTGGAACGCAGGTAATACCCATGGTAAATGAAACGGGATTGTAAACCAACAGAATAAAAGTAAAGAATGCTTCCAAATACTACTAAAGTACAAAATGAAATCCTTTCAGTAATGGATAAAAAAATGGCTTCAAACGAAATGTTAGTAACGAATAAATGCCTGGATTTTTTCTTTACGAAATGGAGCTTACCCTCTGAAAAGCAAATATGGTTTTACAACCACGTTATGAAATATTATAACGCCAACAAAGATAATTCTGGAAGCATTTTAGCAGTCCGATAATGGAAGTTTACTACTGTAGCCAGTTTATTTTAATCAGCCCACGCCAACTATATCAAGCTTTTATATTCCTTTGGACTAAACCCGCTATGTCTTTTAAAAAACTTCGAAAAGAAAAACTGATCACTGAAATTAAGTTCATCAGCAACCTGGCCAACAGTGGAGGATAAATTACCCAATAGTATTTTTGCTTCAGTAATTACCATCTCATCAATTAGCTCACCACAGGTTTTATTTGTAAGCTCTTTAACCGTTTTTGTAAGATGTTTGGAGGTAACAAATAGTGTACCTGCATAATATTGCACACTTCTTTCCTCTTTAAAATGTGTCGATAATTCTTTCATAAATCTCAACAAAAGATCTTCCTGCCGGCTCATTCCTTTTTCCTTCCCGCCCCTTTGCTCCGTTGCAATCGCCGCAACTTCAAGCATAAAAAGGTTAAAACCATGATGCACCATGTCTGTTCTAAATGGATGATCTTTATTGTTGCCCATATTTTTAAGCAAAACCATTATCGGATAAAGCATAGCAATATCCTTTTCTTTTAAAAGGTATAGTGGATTACTGTGTGCAGATAAAAAGCCAAGTGCTTCTGCATGCTTTTGGTGTACCATTGACGCTGCTATAAATTCGTGGGTAAAACCTAAAGTAATGGTAGGCAGCCTTGTAACTTTGGTTAACATGTGCACAATTCCAGGATGGATAATATAAAGCGAATTTTTTTCTATAACATAATCAATAAGATTGTATTTAAATCCAATAGGTTCGCCAAGGTTAAGGTGAATCGAAAAATGAGTGGAACGGGAAGGATAAAACATTTTTTCCTGAACAGGCAAATCACCACTCTCGTATACAAAAAATTCTTTTGCTTGTACCTGTGGCTTGGTAGTCACATCAGCGTGCACTTCTTCAATGTTGTAAGTATCTATAAAAGAATTAGCGGTAGACATGTTGTAAAAATAAATAGTTTATACTATACCCTTCATCTCCCATACGAACTAAAAGTCCATGGAAGTCCAAATACAGCTATAAATGCGCCGGCCTTTTCAGGGGCGGCATGCTGCGCCAGTAAATAGTTGGCAATAGTCGTCAGGGAAATCCTGCCGGAATGCCCTGCATAATATAAAGGTAAAAAAACTGATATACCCGAAACGGGCATCCTCTTTTAACGCCAGTGTTCTCATGCTGTTTCTTGGAGCATTTACGATGTTAATATCCCCGGATTTTACAACAACTGTAGAATTCTCCGTGCATATAAACAGGTCACTTACATATACAAAATTGCAAACAAAAAGTTATTGGTACAGTTTTAAAATTTACAATATTTTATATTGACCATATAAGTAATTTTTAAAAAAATTAGTTTCATGAAAAAGAATGGCGTACTTATTTTGATGTTTTTATTTACCGCACTGGCATTTGCACCTTTACAACCTATCTTAAATTATTTGGACACTAGGTAATAAAGGTTATTTACTTTACTGGCCCTTAAAATGTTTATGGTTTATAAAGACACGGATATGGGAAATGTATTTACAGATATGGTCATTACGCTTTGTAAGTTTTTCAATAGTGTTTGTTAGAAGTTTTAGATTTATTTAGACAATTTTTGTTGATATTGCTTGACATATTTGCCATGTTGAATTTTATATTTTTGCTATTCTATACGGTGAGCAAGCAGGTGAACGCAAAAAAACAATTAACGCAATGGGTTGATTTTGTTTTAATTACAGGTCATTGGTTCATCTTGTCGTCCCGATATAACAGGGCAAGCTGGAATTATTTCCACTTGTCCTGTTTTTATTTTTTGCTAGAACCCACGTCCATACTGTATACTAGCCTTGCCACTTCATTGATGCGATTGGTTCGAACTGAAAATCTGTCAAAAGTCATTTTTTCGGGGAAGGATAACCTGTATTCATCCACAGAAAATATTAAAGCAACCCGTGACACCTATCTGTCAGGCCTCAACTGTATAACCGACTTGCTTAATGCACAGTTGGATTATCAAAATGTGGCAGCGCAACTGGCAGAAGTTAATTCTAATTATCTAATCGTCTTATCAGAATACAAATTTGCTATTGGTAAATATGAGTAACCTCCCAATTATACCAAACCAGGTGATACAGGTGTGGCAAGAATAACAGAAATTTGAAGGCAAAGAAATTTCAATGATAAGCATTATCATCCCTGCCTTTAATGAGGAACCCTATATCGCAAGGCTTATAAACTATCTGCTGCTTTATAGTAAGGGCTTTGCTGCGGAAATTATTGTTATTGATGCAGGCAGCAGCGATAGCACAGTACAAGCTTCTCTTAATGCAGGGGCAAAAGCTTTTATATCGCCACAAAAAGGCAGGGCGGCGCAGATGAATTACGGTGCATCAATTGCCAGCGGTGCTATACTTTATTTTGTTCATGCAGATTCTTATCCACCCCCAACATTTATTGCAGATATTAATCATGCGGTACAAAATGGCTTCGGATTTGGAAGGTACCGAACCAAATTCGATAGCAAGAAACGGATACTAAAAGTGAATGCATTTTTTACACGGTTCGATCTTTTTATTTGTTATGGTGGCGACCAGACCTTTTTTATAAAGAAACAAGTATTTAAGACTATTGGGGGTTTTGATCCCACAATGAAAATTATGGAAGATTATGAAATTATTGTACGTGCAAAAGCCGTTGCAAAGTATACGGTAATTCAAAAAGACACGTTGGTATCTGCACGTAAATATGATACCAACTCCTGGCTTGCTGTTCAGTTGGCAAATAACAAAATAATACAGATGTACAAAAATGGAGCAACCCAGCAGGAGATGGTTGATACCTATAAAAATTTGCTTGATTACCGGTAAGCCCATAATCGCCCTTGCGGATTTTTTCGTAACTATACACAAGGACGAAATATTCAATTAAAACTTTTTGATGAATGAATGTATAACCGGTATTCAGCAAGTTGGAATTGGTGTAACAGATGCAAACGAAGCAAAGCATTTGTATAAAGATTTGTTTGGCATGGATGTGTTAATTTTTGAAGACATAGCGCCGGCTTCGTTAATGAAGCAATATACCGGTAATACTTTGCATGAACGCCATGCAATACTTTCTTTAAACATGAGCGGTGGTGGTGGTTTTGAAATGTGGCAGTACACTTCCCGTAAACCGCTACAACCTGCATTGGCTGCGCAATTGGGCCACCTTGGTATTTTTGCTGTTAAAATAAAATCGCAGGATGTTACTATTGCACATGCACATTTTAATACAGTAAACGGCATTATAGTTTCTGATGTAATGATTGCCCCGGATGGCAGGCCGCACTTTTGGATAACAGATAAATACAGTAACCATTTTAATATTGTAGAAGCCAATGATTGGTTTAAAAAAGATAAGGGTGTTTGTGGTGGCGTTGTTGGTGCTGTAATAGGTGTGGGTGACATGGATAAAGCCATTCATTTTTATAAGGAAATGCTCGGTATTAATGAGGTGGTGTACAACTGTAAAACTTCTAGGGTTGATACCCCTGCTACTGATACACCGGGTAAAAAAGTTCACCAGGTTTTATTACAAAAGCAAGTTTCTGAAAGTGGGGCTTTCAGCAAATTATTGGGTTCAATACAAATTGAACTGATACAGTTAAAAGAAACTGCACCGCAAAAAATTTATGCAAACCGCTATTGGGGTGATTGTGGTTTTATCCATTTGTGCTTTGATGTACTCCATATGGACGAACTTAAAAACAGCGCTGCTAAGGCAGGATATCCGTTTTCTGTCGATAGCAATAATTCTTTCACCATGGGTTCATCTGCAGGCCGGTTTTGTTATGTAGAAGATCCTGACGGAACGTTAATTGAACTCGTGGAAACACATAAAGTACCCATCTTTAAAAAGTTAGGATGGTACATTAACCTGAAGAAAAGAAAAGGCGACAAGCCGCTGCCAGACTGGATGGTAAACATGCTTGCATTAAATAAAATCCGCTAACTGAAAAGCTGTTGTATGATTAGCCGGCCGTTACTGTTTATTGAAAAATAATGCAGTACCCTTTGCAAACAATCCCCCCATATTAAAAAGGCGTAGGCAAATGCCGGCATCAATACTACTGCAATCTTTATATAATTATTGCAGGGTACACATAAAAATAAAAGGCTTAACAACAGCCAATACACAGGATATAAAATCATCAGTAAACCAAACATCACCGAATCAAAAAAGACAGTGCCTTTTGTTTTGGTTTGTACAAAATTTTTCACCGGTAAATACAGCGGTGCATTAAACATTAGCCCTGCCATAGCAGGAATAAAAAGTAACACCATACCCAAAATTTGTACAACCAATTGTAATGGCGAAACAGTTAATAAGTAGGGAGGTTTTAATGGTGCAATTATATTTTGCAAACCGTTACCAATGGCAAACCCTTGTTTAATTTTTAATGATTGAATAAGTGATGGGTGATTTTGTTTTACCAACGTATGATTGCTGATCAGCATTTGCACAATGCCTGTTTCATTTACTGGTTGCAGCAAACCCGCTTGTAAGCTTTCGCTTATCCGGGTATTAAATTGATGTATACCTTCGCCTTCGGTTACCCCACTGGCAACTTCCTCTTTGGTGATTGTTTTGCCAAAACTTATCAGCAGCCGTTTACCAAAATTTGTAAATGAATTGTAATTTAAGCTAACCGGCAAAACGCTGAACTGTCCTGAAATTGAAGCGTCTTTCCATGCCGCAAATGCTATTCTTGCTGCACCTTTTTTTAAAGGCCGCAGCACCCATTGGTTAACGCACAAGCCCTCTGCAAAAATGAGTACAATACCCTTGTTTAGCAATACCTGGTGGCAACGTTCAAAAGTAGCATCGTTAAGTGCGAGGGAGCTGCGGCCTTCGCTTAGCCGGTAGATGGGGATTAGCTGTAACGATGTTAATACCTTTCTTACAAACGGGTTGTTAAAGGCATCCCCCCTTGCTAAAAAATGTATTGGTTCTGTAAAAAGACCGCCTAACACTATAGCATCTAAAAAAGAATTGGGATGGTTGCATACCAGCAACAACGGGCCTTTTGTTTTTAAAGCCGCAAGGTTAGTGACAGATATTTTTCTGAAAAAAAATCTTCTTGCGGCACGTACTAATATCTTAACAATAGAATACAACAAGTTAATATAGTTCAATACATTTTAAACAAGTAAATCAGCAACAGCCGCCACCATCATAAAACCATGTGGAGCCTGAAATAAAAATATCATCACGGTTTAGTGCCGCAAGGTTACCACCTGTTTTATCGCAAACCGCCATTGGCTGATTGGGAAATAACACATGGCCTTTGTCATCATCAAAAAATGTTTCGCTGCCATAATAAATAGCCGTTTTACCGGTAAATACACAGGGGCCATCTTCAGGCATAGGATCCTTTATGGCACACACTTCCACGCTTTCGATGTAGATGAGTTTATCGGTTGCATAATTTTTTGGATCAAGGATACGATAGGCACGCTTTGCCCTTATTTCAACCGTACCAAAGCCAATGTCGGTAATCATTTTAATATAGTCTTTCAGGGGCAACGCACCACTCAGGCATAAGGCACGCAGGCGTTCATCATCCTTTAAAGTATCAGGTATTTCATCTTCGCAGGTAGGGTCGCTAAGTACTAACCTGCCATGTGGTTTTAAAACCCGGTACATTTCTTTTAATGCCTGTATCAATTCTGTATGCTTAAAAATATTGAACAAACAATTTTGTGCCGCCACATCAATGCTGTTATCTGCAATCGGTAAGTCCAGGGCATCGCCTTTTTTTAATTCAACAAAACCTGACTTAAACCAAGGGTTTAATTTTTCTGCTTCAACAAAATTTTGCTTGCTGGCTTCAATCATTTCATCCACCACATCAATACCTGTTACACCACCTGGTTGCCTGCTGAAGTAAGCGAATTGCAACAGTTCCATTCCGCCGCCAACACCCACATATAAAATTTTTGGGCTGTTTACCAAATCCCTCGGATTAACGGTACTGCCGCAGCCATAATTCATTTCAAGCATTTTCTTTGGCATGCTTAACCCTGGCAATTGCCAAACAGGGGTGGTGGTGCAGCACAAACCTTGTTGCGGATTTTCAGCCGCTTCTTTGTAAACATTCCGGGTGGTTTCTAAATAATCTGTGTTCATACAAAATCAATTTATTTTTTTAGTAATCCAGCGACAGCGCAAAAAACTGAAACAAACTGTAAGTCAATCCTGCGGTATATTTTTTTACATCAATGCTTTAGTAAGGAAAGGTAATATCACCTTCAACGTCTATATCACTTAAGGTGGCAAGTATATGCACCTTCATTTTATCAGCGGTTATTTTTTCCATTGTTTTATTAAATACAGTTGCTGTACTCCATTCCATATTTTCAAACACATTTTTAAATGGCGCCTTCATGCCCAGCAAATAATAGCCACCATCTTTTGCCGGGCCAATCACTATGTCGTTTTCATTCAGCGCATGTATGGATCGGTGAATAATTGCTGTAGTAAGTTCATAACAATCGCTGCCAATAATAATAACTTTTTCATAACCGTTTAAAAAAACGTCAGTAAAAGCATTGCCCATTCTATCCCCGAGGTTGTTTCCGTTTTGTTGTTTCTTAAAAATATTTTCTCTGCTCCACAAATCTTTCTCCATCACCTCCCCTGCATAATATACATAAATATGCAGCGGTAAATTTTTTATCAAATCGTAAGTATGTTGCAAAAGAAGTTGATACACTTTTAAGGCATTTTCATCGCCGATGGTTGCAGCCAACCTTGTTTTTACTGTGCCCAATTGGGGATGGCGAACAAAAATGATTAGTGCTGTATTCAAAAGAATTTCTTTACGTATTTATTTTATTCCGCCACGGCACCGCCGCAACTGGAACCTGCGCCAGCCGTACATCCAAAGCAATGCTGGTTTATAATAATCTCCCTTTTTTCCAATGCATTAATATCAAAATCAGATAGGTGCCTGGAGTTTTTGCAGGCCACTTTCATATCAAGCATCTGGTTAAAATCACAATCATATAAATACCCATCCCACCCAACCGAAATGGTATTACGGCACATCACGCTTTTAGCCGCAACAGGGTTAAAGGCAGCGGTTAATTTTTCCATATACTTTTCATAGTTGCTGCTTTGCAACAAATAATCCAGGTAACGGCTAATGGGCATGTTGGTAATGGCAAACAGGTTGTTGAAGCTGATATTAAAATGGGCTTTCAGTTCATCTTTATATTCTTTTTCCAATGCAATTTGCGATGGCGGTAAAAAAGCGCCTGCAGGGTTATAGACAAGGTTCAGCGTTAAGCCAGATCCTTCCCTTCCATAACCCACGGCATTTAATAATTGTAATGCTTTTATGGAATCTTCAAAAACGCCATCGCCACGCTGCCTGTCCGTTCTGTCGGCGGTGTAAGAGGGCAGTGATGAAACAACTTCTATTGCATGTTGCTTAAAAAATTCTGGAAGATCAAAATATTTTTTGTTGGCAAGAATGATGGTGAGGTTGCAGCGCACGATAATGTGCTTGTTTAACTTTTTGATCTCTTCTACAAACCAGCGAAAATCCGGGTTCATTTCTGGTGCACCGCCGGTAAGGTCAACCGTTTTAATGGTAGACCCACGGAGTATGTTCAGGCACAGTTGCATCGTCTCCCTCGTCATAATTTCTTTACGGTCGGGGCCGGCGTCAACGTGGCAATGTTTACAAACCTGGTTGCACATTTTGCCAACGTTTACCTGAAAAATTTCTACACCGGTTGAAAGTAACGGGTACAAACCAATAGCTTCCATTTTTTGCTGAAAAGGAACAAGCCGGTATTCGTTACCCCTGGCACCATGTTCCAGCACATCAATCTGTTGGGCAGTATCTGCTAAAAAATGGCCCTGGGCTTTTAATGATTTCATCTGCAATAATTCAATAAAAATATAAACTACATCGCTACCTCTTTCACTTTGTTCATCATCTGCACACCGTGTACCAGTACTGCACCGCCTTTAATGGCTGCGGCAACATGCACCGCTTCCATCATTTGTTTTTCGCTGTAGCCTTTTTCGTAGGCATCACTGCTGTAGGCATCAATGCAGTAGGGGCATTGCACCGCATGCGCAACGGCAAGCGCTATTAGTGATTTTTCTTTTGCAGTAAGTGCACTGTCTTTAAATACTTCTCCATACCATCCAAAAAATTTGTCGGCCATTTCTTTTTGGTACTCGCCGATGGTATTAAATTTTGCAAGGTCTTCTGCATTGTAGTAATGGTCAGGCATGGTTATTCGGTTTTATAATTTTCTAAAAAAAGGCCCCAGTCATATTTTTTAAAATGAATAGCAGGGTTTTTACCTTGGGGGATAATAGCAAGTTTACTTAACAACAATTTCATTTTTTTCTTTCCACCAAAATCCCTGCGGAACCAACCCATCAGGGCTGGAACGTATATATTGTTTTCAGCTTCTTTGTATTCTGATTCCCCTTTTAAATATACCAATGTGGCAACATCCAGTTGCTTGTTGATTTGCTCGGGTGTATAAAATGCAATCGGCGGACAGCTTTTGGCACCGCAATTTAATGCGAAGTGAATGCGATAATCCAACTTGCCAACCCTGTTATCTTTTTCAAACTGGCCGGGAAATATTTTATTAAAATACCCAAGGCTCCACTTGATTTTTGAGTGCCTTAACATACCATGTTCAATATCATCGAGGCTTAACTTTTTGGACGCAATAATAATTTGTTTGCTCCCAAAAAAACTGCTTCTTTTTTTATATTGATCAGGATTTTTTGAAAGGATGATCTGTGTAAAGGCATTGTACATATTTATCCAGAAAGCTTTTTTCTGGTTATCGGTAACAATTTGTTTTTGTAATTCGCCGGGGACTATATTTTGCAGGATGGTGACTAAAGAATCTGTTGGTCCTTTGGTTTTAGCCGCTAATAAAAGTTGCTGCGATATATCCATTAATTGGTTATTGGACGTATCAGGCTGCATACTATCGCCGGCAAAGGAAGAATTGACCAAAGAAATAAATATTAAAGTATAAAGGACAATAGTTTTTTTCATGCGTTATCTACGGTTAAATTGTGCAGGTAGTTTTAAT
Organism: Ferruginibacter sp.; assembly: GCA_965249755.1. Taxonomy (GTDB): domain Bacteria; phylum Bacteroidota; class Bacteroidia; order Chitinophagales; family Chitinophagaceae; genus Ferruginibacter. The sequence continues at coordinate 1,925,396 of CBDFMT010000004.1, read as the reverse complement.
GTTGTTGTTGCACCCTAATTTGCTTAAAATTGATATTGATAGAAAAATTAAACCAAATAGTTCAATAATAAACAACCGGTTAAAGATAAATGGACAGCTATGTAAATAAGGTGGTTTGGATAACAGGCGCATCATCAGGAATTGGTGAGGCACTGAGTTATGCATTTGCCAAAGCAGGCGCAAAGTTGGTACTCTCTGCAAGGCGGATAAATGAGTTGGAACGGGTAAAAAACAACTGTGTACATCCGGAAAATGTACAGTTATTAATAATGGATGTTGGCAGGCCACATGAATTACCTGCAAAAATACAATCGGTTTTGCATACCATGGGGCAGATCGACATCCTGATAAACAATGCAGGTATTTCGCAACGGAGTACTGCAGCAACTACTTCTTTTGAGGTGTACCGCACAATTATGGAAATTAATTTTTTTGGTACTGTACAACTTACCAAATTGGTATTGCCCCATTTTATAGAAAGGGGCCAAGGCCTGTTTGTAACAACAAGCAGTGTTGCCGGGTTAACCGGCCTGCCATTGCGTACCGCATACAGCGCATCTAAATTTGCGTTAGAGGGGTTTTTTAGTGCATTGAGAACAGAAATATCGGCAACAAACATCCGGATTTTAATGGTAAGGCCCGGGGCAGTAAAAACAAATATTGCCACTAATGCATTGCTTGGCGATGGAAAGGCATTTAATAAAAAAGATGCCATTATCGATAACGGCATACCACCTGAAACTGTTGCTGCATGTATACTGCAGGCCATTAACCAAAACAAAAAACAATTGGCTGTTGTATCTTTTAAAGAAAAAATATTGTTGGTACTAAACCGGTTTACGCCAGGTTTAGTTTTTAATATTGTAAAAAAGATTACGCCCTGATAAAAGAAAAGTTATGGAAAACATGTTGCAAAAAATAAGGGAAGCAGTCGCCTTTTTAAAAGAGAAAGGGTTTACGAATGCAACCGCAGGTGTGGTGCTTGGTACAGGCCTTGGGGGCTTTATTAAAGAGATGGAGATAGAGCAAACCATACCTTATGATAGCATTCCACATTTTGCAGTGGCAACAGTTGAGTTTCACAAAGGGCAATTCATTATGGGCAAGGTGGGCAGCAAAAGGGTAATTGCCATGCAGGGCCGCTTTCATTATTACGAAGGGTATAGTATGCAGCAGATAACTTTTCCGGTTAGGGTGATGAAGGAACTTGGCGTTGTTAATTTGTTATTGAGCAATGCTGCCGGGGGCATAAACCCGGCTTTTAAAAAAGCGGATTTGGTACTAACAGACGACCACATAAACATGTTGCCCGAAAACCCCTTGCGGGGTTTAAATGCTGCTGCATTCGGAAACCGTTTTGTAGATATGTGCCAGCCATACCATGCGGAACTCAATAAATTATTAATGGATACTGCGGCCACATTAAACATTACTTTAAAAAAAGGCGTGTATTTAGCGGTAATGGGGCCTAATTTAGAAACAAGGGCAGAGTACAGGCACCTAAGATTAATAGGTGCCGATATGGTAGGCATGAGTACCGTACCAGAAGTAATTGTTGCCAACCATATCGGCTTACACTGTGCAGCAGTAAGCGTTATAACGGATGAGTGCGACCCGGATAATTTGCAGGCGGTAAACATCAGCGATATTATTGCCACTGCCGGCAAGGCAGATGCAGTGCTAAGTAAGTTATTTAAAGCAGTTATTGGGCAGTTGGCATAACTAAAGGCAAACATCTGCGGTAACCGTAATTTGCGTATATAAAATAATACTATCGTTATGCTTAAAAAAACACACCGGATATTGTTGCTTGCAGGTATATGCTGTATGCTAACCCTGCAACATAGTTTTGCGCAGGAGATACAGTTTACCAAAGGTACCTTTGCGGAGGCGCTGGCAAAAGCGGCCAAAGAGAATAAACTGGTTTTTGTAGATGTGTATGCCACCTGGTGCGGCCCTTGCAAAATGATGGCGAAGAATATTTTTACGCAACCAAAAGTGGCCGGTGTGTACAACGCCGGTTTTATTAATTACATGATAGATGCAGAGAAGGGGGAAGGTGTTACTTTAGCGGAGAAATACCAGGTACTAAGTTTTCCTACCTATTTGTTTATAGATGCTGCCGGTAAACTGGTATACAAAACAGAAGGCGCAATGGCCGCAGATAAATTTATTGCAGAAGCCAACAATGCCCTTCGTAAATTTCAAAAGAAATAAAGAAGATGTAAGTTCACTATTTGCCTAATTTTTTAGCATTTAAAAATGAAAAAGAGTGGCGAAGATGCTTACTTTAAAAAGGACTTTTGCGAAAGAATAATTCTCTAGCGTGCTAACAAGTAACTATATAACAGCAACGTGGGGCTACAAAATACTTTTACAATCTCCATTTATAACCGCCCGTTACATAGGTTTTACTGTAGAAAATTGCTATTTAGTAAATAATTTTGGGAGTGGCATAGGGGTAAATAACGGGATGGGTGTTATAATTATTAATTGAGTTTTAGGACAATTTTACAAAAGGCAAAAAATACAAAGAGTTGTCTCCACACCCATTAAAAAACAATACGGCAACACTGATAAGTAAAAGAGATGACGAAGCTTTTAAACAAGTTTTTAAAACTTATTTTAAATGCCTGCACAGTTATGCTTTTACCCTATTAAAAAATGATGCAGAAGCGGAAGATATTGTACAAAAGCTGTTTGTAAAATTGTGGGAAACACAAGAAGATATACGCTGTATACCAGGTTCTTTAAGTGCTTACCTGTACAGGGCGGTACACAACGATTGCCTAAATAACCTTAAGCACCAAAAAGTAAAAACCAATTATCAGTTACATGTAGCATACAATATGAAAAATGAAACAGTACAACCTCCAAAATTTTTTGCTGCTGAATTAGAACAAAAAATACAAACAGCACTTAACCAGCTCCCTGAACAATGCAGGACTATTTTTCAGATGAGCCGTTTTGATGAATTAAAATACAAAGAAATTGCCGGGAAGTTGGATATTTCTGTAAAGACTGTAGAAAATCAAATGGGAAAAGCATTAAAATTGCTTCGCATTAAACTGGCAGAATTCCTGATTCTTTTTATTATATTTTTTACTGTTTAAAACCAATAACCTGGAATCAAATTATACAGATATTAACGACGAAATGCTGGTAAAACACCTCCTGAATGAAGCAACTGCTGCCGAAAGCGAAGTTGTTAATAATTGGATAAACAAAGATGCAAATAACAAAGAATATTATAACCAGTTAAAGACAATATGGGATAGTAGTAAGAAGCTGGGGACAACTTCCAAGGTTGATGAAGACAACGCTTGGATTAACTTTCAGTCCCGGATTTCGAGAATTTCTCCCACTCAGCGTTTTCAACGTAACAACCGGTTTTACCTGGTTAAAATTGCTGCGGCCATTGCGTTACTTTTTATTATAGGGCTCGTTACTTTTTTTTCCGTAAGCAAAAAAGCCATTGCTAAAATTGCGCTTTTAAAAACGTATGACAATACTCTAACTGACACATTAACCGATGGTACTATTATCACACTTAATAAAAATTCTGCTATAAATTATCCAATAGGGTTCCCTGGAAAAACCCGGCCCGTTTCGTTAGCGGGCGAAGCTTTTTTTTTAGTGGCACACAATAAAAAAAAACCATTTATTATTATGGTAAAAAATATCGAGGTAACTGTTGTAGGTACGTCCTTCAATATTAATTCTGATATTAATTATACAGAAATTATCGTTGAAACAGGTAATGTAAAAGTTACAAAAGCAAGCAATACCGTATTTTTATCAGCCGGGGAAAAATTACAAATACCAAATAACAACAGCATTGGTATTAAAGGCGTGACAGATGATAAACTATATAATTATTACCGCACAAAACAGTTTGTTTGTAACGGTACACCACTTTGGCGTTTGGTAAAGGTTTTAAACAAAGCTTATGGGGCAAACATTATCATCGGGAGAAAAGACTTGAATAATTATAGCCTTAATACAACTTTTAATAACGTGCCGCTCGACAAAATACTGGAAATTATCCACCTTACGTTTAATATTGGGGTAGTAAAACAAAATGGTCAGGTTATTTTGAATTAATCCCTTTGAGATCTAATGCTTTATAAAAAAATAACTGGTGTTTTACTATTGCTTTTCACCAGCATCAGCAGTTTTTCCCAATCTATTCTTTCAACCCGTGTTTCGCTTGACGTAGATAAACAACGCTTAGAAGATGTGCTCGAAACAATCAGTAACAAAGCAAATTTTTATTTTTCTTACAGCTCAAAAATTATACAAAACGACAGCCTTATTAGTTTGCAGGTTCATAATAAAACGATCAGGGAAATTTTAGGATTGCTTTTTAACAGCACTTATCAATTAAAAGAGAGCGGAAATTATATAGTTATAAGAAGGGCACCGGTAAGGCTTGTGTTGGTAACCCAAAAGATGGTTAAAGATGAAAACAATTATGTGGTTACCGGGCATGTATATGATGGGCAAACAGGAGCTGCACTTTACGAAGTGACCATTTATGAAAAATTATTATTGGCAGGGGCATTAAGTAGTAAGGAGGGCTATTTTAAAATTAAGTTAAAAAAAGGCAAAACAAAATTTGCTGAGCTTTTTGTAAGTAAAGAATTTTATGCCGATACATCTGTAAAAATCAATGCCGGGCATAACCAGCAAATTACGGTAACGATGGTACCCGTAGAAACCGTAGCAGATAATGTGATAATAAAACCTGAAGATTATTTTACAAATGATTTGATAAAGCATAGTGTTGTGCCCATAATACCCGTGCAGAACTACTTAATAAACGATGTATTTAAAGTAGAAAAACATGGAGTGGGCAAATTGTTTTTATCAGGCAGGCAAAAGGTACAAAGCCTTAATTTAAGAAATTTCTTTACGGCAAGGCCTGTTCAGTTTTCGTTTACACCATGGCTGGGTACGCATGGCAAACTATCGGCCCAGGTTGTAAATAACTTTTCTTTGAATTTGCTTGGTGGTTACACTGCCGGTACAAATGGAGTAGAGTTGGGTGGGCTTTTTAATATAGACAAAAAAGCAGTGAAGTATGTGCAAGCTGCCGGTCTATTTAATTCTGTAGGTGGTAAAGTAGCGGGGTTACAACTTGCAGGCATAAATAACAGCGTACAAAATAGCGTAAGCGGTGTGCAACTTGCAGGTATTAGTAACTACGTGAAGGAAAAAACCGCAGGTATGCAGGCAGCGGGAATTAGCAATTTTGCAATGGGCGGCTCTAAAGGAATAGCGGTTGCAGCCGTCACCAACGTTAATAGAAAAGAGGCAACGGGTGTTCAATTAGCCGGGGCAATTAACCTTGTAGGGGATAGTTTAAAGGGTTTACAGGCAGCGGGCATTGGCAATATTATAAAAGGCAAAGCTACAGGCGTACAGGCAGCCGGCATTAGTAATTATACTACTGATAACATAAAGGGGCTGCAAGTTGCAGGTGTGGCCAATGTAGCAAAAAAAGGAATAAAGGGTGTTCAGTTGGCGGGTATATTGAATTATACAAAAAAGCTAAAAGGCTTACAGGTGGGCTTGATAAATATTGCAGGCTCATCGGAGGGGTATAGCATTGGCCTAATCAATATTGTATTAAAGGGAGTACATAAATTAAGTGTGTATAACAATGAGGTAACGAGTGTAAATGCTTCGTTTAAAACGGGCAGCCCCAAACTGTATAGCATTTTATTATTTGGTGTAAAGCCATCCGGGAACAATAAAATTTACTCGTACGGATACGGCATCGGCAGGGAATTTTTACTTAATAAAAAGCGTGCTGCATTTTTAAATACTGAAATGGGTTCTCAATATCTTTATCTTGGCTCGTGGAATTATACCAATTTTTTAAACAGGCTTAACCTTAGTTTTACTACAAAACTTGATAAGTATATTTCTCTTTTTGCCGGCCCATCCTTTTCTGTTTACATCTCTAATCAAAAAACCGGCATACCAGGCTATAAGTTTCCCGTAATGGAACCGGGTTATCAGCAAATCAATTTCGGTAAAAATACAAAAGGCTGGTTTGGATGGAATATCGGTATTAATTTTTTCTAAATAATTTTTAAGGGATAGGGGTGTGCCTTTACTTAGTTGTTATGCAAACAAATAAATTGTTAGCAACAAAAAAACATGCACATGAAAATTATTTTTGGATTTGTTTTAACCCATTTCTTTTTTACAGTAAATGCCCAGTACACACAGCAGCTTCGTGGTATTGTTACTGAGCAGGTTTTGCAGCAGCCGCTCAATGGCGCTACCATAAGTATTCATTCGATTGGCCTTAGCACAATAACGGATAAAGAAGGAATGTTCCGCTTTGCAAATATTCCTGTCGGGGTTTACCAAATCACCATATCTTATGCCGGGTTTAAAGAGGATGTGCTTGAAAATATTGTTGTAAACTCAGGCAAGGAAAGTTTTGTAAATGTAGTGTTGGAAGCTAAGGTGAAGAAAGAAAACGAAGTGGTTTTAAAAGCATTCACTAAAAAGAATAAAACCCTCAATGACATGGGTGCGGTAAGTACAAGGGCATTTACTGTAGAAGAAACACAGAAGTATGCAGCAGCAATTAATGATCCTTTGAGAATGGCCACAACTTTTGCAGGTGTGCAGGTGGGTAATGATGGAAACAATGCAATTGTTATAAGGGGCAATTCGCCAACTGGTTTGCTCTGGCGTATGGAAGGTATTGATATCCCCAATCCAAATCATTTTAGCTCGCCAGGAAGTGCCGGTGGGGGTGTATCAATTTTAAATTCCCAATTATTGTCTAATTCAGATTTTATAACAGGTGCTTTTGCTGCTGAGTACGGAAATGCTTTAAGTGGGGTGTTTGATCTTAAATTAAGAAAAGGCAATGACGAGAAAAGGGAGTATACGCTACAGGCAGGCGTACTTGGGCTAAGTGGTGCAATGGAAGGCCCGTTTACAAAAAATTATAAAGGCTCTTATCTAATTAATTACAGGTATTCAACCCTGGCTTTGCTGTCAAAAATGAATATAATTTCTAATGGCGGCCGCACTAATTTTCAGGATCTTTCTTTCAATATTTACTTGCCTGCACTAAGGTTAGGCACCTTTACTTTATTTGGTTTCGGAGGATTAAGCGATCAAAAATATGACGCTAAAAAAGATTCTTTAAAGTGGGACACACAAGATGACAGATACAATGAAAAATATCTTTCCAATACCGGAATGATAGGTATTACCCACGCAATACTATTTGGCAGCAAACTAAATATAAAAACTGGCATAGGTTATTCTAAAACAAATACCGGATATGATGAAGACCATTTAGCTACGGACTACAGTTTATCTAAATTATATACTGAAAGTTTTAAAACTACTAAGCTTATTTTAACCACTACCCTTAACTACAAATTTGATAATAAAGTAAATGTAAGGTTAGGTTATATCACCAATCTTATCGGTTACAAATTTTACAGGTTGTCAAGAAAAATTGAAACAGACCCACTGGAACTTTTACTTAATACATCGGGTAACACATCAACCCGGCAAGCTTTTGTACAATGGCAATACAAACCATCAAACAATATAATAGTAAATGCTGGTATGCATTATTTTAAGCTTTTGCATAACAACACCTCATCGGTTGAACCGAGACTTTCAGCAAAATGGACTATCAATAATAAAAGTAGCATTGCGGTGGGCTATGGCCAGCACAGCCAGATGCAAACCCTCAATGTTTATTTTGCAGAGCAAAAAGATACCAATGGAAAAATTACAATGCCTAACAGTAACTTAAGCTTATCAAAAGCACATCACTATGTATTGTCTTACAGCCGGACAATATTTAAAAACCTAAAGGCAAAAGCTGAAGTATATTATCAGCAACTATATAATATTCCGGTAAGCGTTTACGATAGCAGCACGCTATCAACCGTAAACATCCAAAATGAATACTTTACCGACCCGTTGGAAAACAAAGGAAAAGGCAAAAATTATGGAGTGGAAATTTCAATAGAGCAAAACTTGCAAAATAATTTTTACTTAACGTTCAGTAATTCTATTTATCAATCAAAATATAAAGCTAAAGATCAAATAGAAAGAAATACCCGCTTTAACGGCAATTATATTAGCACAATTACAGCTGGTAAAGAATTTGTTAATGAAAAAAAATCAAAGGTAATGGGCGTCAATGTAAAAACAATCTTTTCCGGCGGCTATAGAAACACACCTGTTGACATTGCAGCATCAAGGGAAAGAGGCTATACAGTTTACAGAGAAAAGGAAGCCTTTAGTTTGCAAAACCCAGCCTACTTCCGCACTGATCTGCGTTTGAGCATAAAATGGAACCGAAAATATGTAACAAGTACGTTATCATTAGATATTCAAAATATTACCAACCGGTTAAATGTATATAGCCAATCTTATGATAGTGAAAAAAATAAAATAGTAACAAATTATCAAAACGGCCTTATTCCTGTACTCAATTTTAAAATAGACTTTTAGTGGTAGCTATGGCCCTGATAACTTCGGTTATTGTATTACATGACCTATTATATTGTATTTTAAAAGGGTGATTTTAATTGCCAAAAACAATTTTTACCCGGGCATTTATTTGGTTAAAAGCTGCTGCCCCTTTTTCGGTAATACCTGTTTGCCAGCAATAAATGTGGGTTAAATTTTTCATGCTTGCCAGTTCTAACAACCCTTTGTCATCTAAACTTGTTCCGCCAATATTCAGGTATTCGAGCTGTGTAAATTTTTTTATGGTGGCTATGCTGCTGTTGGTAATTTTAGTTCCTTCCAGATATAATTTCACCAGGTTTTGGCAACCTGCCATTTCGCTTACACCGGCATCGGTAATTTTTGTATTAGAAAGTTTAAGCCATACTAACTGAACAGATAATTTGCTCATCAGTTTCATATCATTGTCTGAAAGTGCCGGGGCATCTATGGCACTCAGCTCAAGAAACGATTGGTTTTGGGCAATGGGGTTAATGATAAGGTTTTGTTTTTTAAGGGCTTCAATTGTTGCTTTATCAGCCGCAGGTATTTTTTGGGAAAAAACGGCTGATGCCGGTGCTTCTTTTGCAGCACTGTCTTTTTGATTGCGGCCCGTATTTGAATACTTGTTGAAATAAGATGTTACAGCGGGTGTTTGTTTAAGGGCTTTTACTTTGGCTGTAAAAGAAGCACCATTGGCAACCCACCATTTAATTACTTCTATTTCTTCTGCGGATGGCCCGGGCTTGCCTTTAGGCGGCATGCGTTTATCATCATCGTTTGGCAACAGCAAACGTTTTATCAGTTCACTGCCTGCAATATCATTTGCTTTTATTACCTGCCCATGCTTACCGCCTTTCAACAACAAAGCTTCGGTGTCCATCCTTAGCTGACCTTTCTTTTTATCTGCATTGTGGCAGCTCCAGCATTTTGTTTCCAGTATGGGTTCAACCAAATCTTTATAAATGAATGCCTCGCTGATGTTTGTAATTGGTTTTCTTTCCTGCTTTGGTGTACTGGCTTTAATACCAAGCCAGCTCCTGAATGGTTGTGGCGTGTTGGCGGTTAGGTAATCTTCGCCATGTGTAAGGCTGCCTCCTAAATGGCCCGTAAAAATGAGCAACAGCATTACGGTTACCACTAATGAAGTATACATTTTTGGAGTGGCTGCATTGTTGTTTCTTCTCTTAATTATCCAAAGCACGCCTGCTATAATTGCAATGCTGATGCCTAACCATTGATGCCAGAATAAGGTGTCTTCATTATAATCTCCTGCGGAGGAAAGCAGCCAGCCGAATACGCAGGAAATAACAGCACTGATAAAACCCCAAAAAAGAACGATGGTTACAGAAGAATTTAATGAAGTGCTTTTAGTTTTTAACCTGGCCATCTCCAATACAAATGCTATAAACAATATGCCGATGGGCAGGTGAACAACAACCGGGTGAAAGTGGCCGAAGAACATTGCCCAGTCTGACTGTGGATCTATTTTAAGTAAGTGCATCAATGCAAGAATGGGATTTAGACTCTTTCTAATTTATAAGGATACACTTTGCCTGCATTCCATTGGGCGACGTATACATTTTTATCATCGTCTACACATACATCATGGCAATGTTTAAAAATGGGTTTGTCCTGTATCATCAACTCGGGCTCTCCGTGCACATACCTGGGCTTTTTGCCACCGGGGTTAGAGACTACTTTGTCGCTTGCATCTAATATAGTTACAAAGCCAGAGTTGGGTGTAAGGTAATGGTGCAGCAAGGCAGACCAGCATACACCTGAATATAACATATCATCGTCAAAAACAGGGCGGCTGATATATGCACCCGGCACCCACACCGAGGATAAATACCGGCCATCCAGTGTAAATTTTTTAAAACAATTTTTCATTCTTTCTGTACATAACAGTGTGGGGTTATTTTTATCCCTCGTATCTAACGCAATGCCATGCACCTGTTTAAATTTTGCATCCTGCACCGCACTTTCGCCACCAAATTTTCTGATGAATTCCCCCTTGGCCGAATATTGCAAAACATACTGGCTGCCATATCCATCCGCAATATAAATATCGCCATTGGGGCCAATGCATGTTTCGGTGGGCTTAAACTTGTCGCAGTCTGCATAGGCACCCACATTTTTTGGATGCTTGATGGTGAGCAACACTTTGCCATCCATAGTGGTTTTATACACTTCACCTAATTCATAGTCGGTGATGTATAAATATTCTGCACCGTTTTCGTTGTGTAATGTAAGGCCATGTGCGCCGGGTAATTTTAATGTCCAGGCATTTAGCAGCTTGCCGGATTTGTCGTAGATAAGGATATTATTCTTCGGCTCATTGGTCAATAAGATGATCCGCTTTTTGCTGTCCATCACCATTTCGTGGCAATCATTTACCGGATAATCCGATGGATTTAAATTACCCCAATTTCTGTTTACCCGATATTTAAAATTTCCATGGCCAATAATTTCATCGCTTTGTTCTTGTTTAGCAAGGATATTAAATGGCTTACAAATGATGGCACCTGCTGCTAACACACCTGCCTGTTGAATAAATTTTTTTCTCTGCATAATAGCGTGGCAATCGTAAAATTTAATTATAGGATGTTTCACAAAAAGGGCAAAAAGCAGCAAACCGTTTGAACGTTGCGCTACGCTATCAATCCATGAATAACTTCGCCAGACACATCCGTTAACCGGTACCTTCTTCCCTGGCTTTTGTACACAAATTTTTCATGGTCAATACCCATCAGGTGCAGTAAGGTAGCCTGAAAGTCGTGTACATGCACAGGGTCTTTTACTATGTTGTGGGCAAAGTCATCGGTTTCGCCATAAACGGTACCCCCTTTTACCCCACCGCCTGCCATCCAGATGCTGTATGCAGCAGGGTGATGGTCACGGCCAAAAGCTTCTGGTGTTAGTTTGCCCTGGCAAAAACTGGTGCGGCCAAACTCGCCGCCCCAAACCACTAATGTGTCATCTAACAATCCCCTCAGTTTTAAATCCTGCACCAGTGCAGCAGATGCCTGGTCGGTTTGGCCGGTGGCCTTTTTTATGCCTGCGGCAAGGCCGCCATGATGGTCCCACCCTAAATGATAAAGCTGAATAAAACGTACATCTTTTTCAGCCAGCCTTCTTGCCAGCAAACAATTATGTGCAAAAGAACCGGGCACTTTTACATCTGGCCCATACATGTCTAAAATGTGCTGGGGTTCATTGCTAAGGTCGGTTATTTCGGGTACGGCCATTTGCATACGGTAAGCCATTTCGTATTGGGTAATGCGGCTGTCTATTTCAGGATCATGCGAAATTTCCTTTTGCAATAAATTGAATTCTTTGATAAAATTCAGTGCCCTTCTTCTGTCCATTTTTTCTATACCATCGGGTGACGAAAGATAGAGTACAGGGTCTTTGCCATTCATAAATTGAACACCCTGGTGTTGTGTGGGTAAAAAGCCATTGCTCCAGGCTGCATTCGAAATGGGCTGGTCGCCACCACCCTTCGATAACATGACAACGAAGGATGGCATGTTTTGATTTAATGTACCCAAACCATAGCTTAACCAGGAGCCCATGCTTGGCCTGCCGCTGATTTGATTACCCGTTTGTGTAAACAACACCGCAGGCTCATGATTAATCTGATCGGTGTGCATTGATTTTATGATGCAGATATCATCAATCATTTTTGCAGTATGTGGCAAAAAATCACTGATGTATGTGCCATTGCTGCCTTGCTGTGAAAATGTAGCCGCAGACCCGGCAAGCGGAAAATGTGTTTGATTGCTTACCATAGTTGAAATGCGGGTATTGCCCAAAACAGAGGCAGGAATGTCTTGCCCGTGCATCTCTCTTAGCTTTGGTTTATAATCAAACAATTCCATTTGGGATGGGCCGCCACTTTGAAATAAATAGATAACCCGTTTTGCTTTGGGAATAAAATGCGGATTAACCAGCGGTTGGTTTTCATCAAGTGACGCAATTACTTTTTTAGAGGGGGTGGATGCAGAACTGCCGCAACCTATTAACCCACCTAATGCCACACCACCTAAACCAAGCACACTGCCACGAAGGAATTTTCTTCTTGATTCCTGGTAAAGTATCCGTTGTAAATCGTTCATAATAATCAGTTTTATTTCCTGGTTAAAAATTCATCTGTGTTCATTAAGGATAACGCAATATTTGCAAGCGAGGCAGTAACGGCCGATTGCATTTTATCTTTTGAGTCAAACTTGCGATAGCCAACATTTAAAAATTTTCCTGCTTTATCAGGCTCCTTTATAAAATGATCCAACTCTGTTGCATACATTTTTTGAAGCAGTACAGTTTCTTTTTCATTGGGGTTTCTGCCGGTAAGCAGCAAAAAAATGCAGGCTAACCTTTTACCAGGTTCATTGCCAGCTTCCGGCATGGATTTAATGGCCAACAACCTTGCTGCTTCAATAAATTGCGGATCGTTTAACAATACCAATGCCTGCAATGGCGAGCTGGAAATATTTCTTCTTACCGTGCAAAAATTTCTGTCTGGCGCATCAAATATTTGCATGGAAGGCCGTACACTGCTACGTTTGACCACGGTGTAAATACTTCGCCGGTATAGGCCTTCACCATCTTGCTGTAAATAAACATAGTGCCATCTTTTATCGTTCAGTGCTTCCCATAAACCTTCCGGCTGATAAGGATAAACGCTTTTGCCGCCAATTTTTTCTACCAGCAAACCACTTACCGCAAGTGCGTTGTCACGTATCATTTCTGCCGGCATCCGGTAGCGGCTGCTCCTCGCCAGTAATTTATTTTGAGGATCAATCGCCAGCAACTCATTAGTAATGGCAGAACTTTGCCGGTAGGTGGCACTCATCAAAATAAATTTTTGTATTGCTTTGGTATCCCACCCATTTTCCCTGTATTTTATTGCGAGGTAATCCAATAACTGCGGGTGTGTAGGCAGCTCTCCCTGGTTACCAAAATCATCGGAGGTTTTTACAAGGCCACGGCCAAATATTAATTCCCAAATGTGGTTTACTGCCACCCTTGCTGTTAAGGGATGCCCGGGTAAAAAAAGCCAGTTGGCCAGGCCCAGCCTGTTTTGCGGAAAATTTTTTGGATAAGGCAAAATAGCAGCGGGAGTACCTGGATATACCTTTGCCCCATGGCTTGCATAATCGCCCCGCTGCAAAACAAAGGTTTGGTTGGGAACGGGCAGGTCGCCCATTACCATGGCTTCTTTTACGGAATCGTATACCGTTGCTAATTGCTTGCGGGCATCAAGCAAAGGATCGCTATCTGTCGTTTTTTTATTGGTGCGTTTTGCAGTAATTATTTTTTTGGTGTTAAAGAGATATGCAACTTCTGCCGGATTAATTTCATTATTAAAAATCATCAGCTCATCTATTTCGCCGCCAGGAAAGCCTTTGTCCTGTGTTCTTGCCCCCAAGGTAAAGCCGGTGTAGGGGTAAGGTTGTTTTTGAATGTGTACCTGCGACCGGATATTTTTTACCAGTTTATCCGACTCTATCGTAACGGGTAATTTTTTACCATCTAAAAAAATACTTGTTCCGGCAGCTTTACTGCTTCCATCGTAACTGATGGCAACATGGTACCACCTGTTGGAATCCAGGATTTCTTTACTGATGATACTTATTCCATCATGCGGATATGCGTGGCTGATACGAAAGTTTAGGTGGTTGTCTTTAAGCAGTAAATCATAACCCTGATAACCATAACGCCTGCTGTCGGAGCAATAAAACACCGCAGCTTTATCATATTTTTTAGGCACCTTTACCCATAAGCTTATTGCAAAAGGCTCGTAGCGCTCAAAGTAGGCAACCTTGTAGGGTGGAAGCCGTACAGTGGTTTCGTCGTTATCTTTTAGCTTTAAACTTTTACCGCTAATGCCAGCACCAGCTTCGTTGCCCATAGCTTCGGCACTTAACGATGGGTTGGTAAGATTGGGAAAAACAGTAGTGTTGTAGGGTGCAAATGGTGTTTTTAAATCATAAGGGTTTTTATAAGCAATCCCAGGTTTAGTCGCTTCAAAGTTTAATGCAACAATATTTTTTTCCTGTAATGATTGCTCCATGCTTTTACCGGTTGGTACCACATTATTTGCATGGTCTGCTTCTAATTTGCCGATATATGCTTTCAGTTGTTTTATTTCCTCTTCTTGTTTTTTACTGGTTAATAAAAGGGTAGGGCCGGCCACAATATTTTCATCGCCAATATTGGGATTGGCCAGTTCGTTCGTACTGTTGAAAAATGCTGAAAGGGAATAAAAATCTTTCTGGCTGATGGGGTCATATTTGTGATCGTGGCATTTTGCACAGCCCACACTTGTAGCTAAAATGGCAGACCCTAAAGTGTTTGTTTTATCCACCACATATTCCACCCTGAATTCTTCATCTATTATACCTGCTTCGGTATTTAAGCGATGGTTGCGGTTAAAGCCGGTAGCCAGAATTTGTTCTTGTGTGGCATTGGGTAGCAGGTCGCCTGCAAGTTGCCAGGTAATAAATTTATCAAAGGGCAAATTTTTATTGTATGCATTAATCACCCAGTCACGCCACGGCGATGCATCCCTGTGGCGGTCATCGAGGTAACCGTAGCTGTCTGCAAACCTTGCCACATCCAACCAATAAGCCGCCATGCGTTCGCCGTAATGGGGTGATTGCAAATATTTATCTACCATCAGTTCATATGCATCAGGCCTTTTGTCATTTACAAACTGATTGATTTCCTGCAGGGTTGGGGGCAGGCCTGTTATATCAAAGGCCACCCTTCTTATCAATGTATATTTATCTGCCTCAGGCGATGGTTGCAAACCCTCTTTTTCCAGGCGGTTCAAAACAAAATTGTCTATATCATTCTTAACCCAACTTTTATTTTTTACTTCAGGCGGAGGTTGTTTTTGAGGTGCCACAAAAGCCCAGTGTGGTTTGTATTCAGCGCCTTGCTTTACCCATTGTATCAATGTCGCTTTTTCCTGTGCGGTTAGCGTAAGGTGCGATTCCGGCGTTGGCATCACATAACCTGTATCAGCACTTAAAATACGGTGAATGATTTCACTGTTGCCAAGGTTGCCCGGCTTAATAGCTTTTAAACCGCTTTCGGTGGTTTTATTATAAGCGAAATCTGCAATGTCCAATCGTAATTCAGCCTTTTGTTTTTTGGCATCAGGGCCATGGCACCGAAAACATTTGTCGGATAAAATTGGTTTTACATCTATGTTGTAATCTACCTTTTCCGTTATACCGGCCATGGCCTCTTTTACATCAGGGGGTACATCAATATTGCTGCTGCAACTGCTAAAAAGGGCAATATAAAATATAGCGGGTGAAAGGCGTTTTAAGCATTGCATAACATTCGGTATGGCGTTAAACCTATATTTAAAAAAACGACAATTGAGACCTTAACTCTATTGGCAAACCAATAATTTGGTTAACCAAATATAAAACTTTTAGTTTAAATGGAAAAGGTTTTCCGGGGTTATTATTTGCTGTATCCTCTAAATAGCGTGGGGCTTTATCTGTTACAGGCGATTAATTTTCTAATAATTTTTATTTGGTGGCAATTACCTCTTTGTTTAGTTTAGGATAAGATACCGGGCCTAAGCTAAGCCGCACGACACACCTTTAATTTACATCTTTGATCATTTTATGAAGACAAAAAATACAGTTGTTTTTCTTTTTCTTTTGTTTGCTGTTTTTTGTTGCAGTAATGTGCAAGAACATCCACGGTGTTGCATTTCAAAAACCAACGTATAAATCTGCTTACATTAATGAATTTAGGTTGACATACTTTCGGCAAATACTTATTAAGGCTTACAATAATTCAAATGCGGTTAAAGAAATTATTGGTAGTGACCATAGCGGATTTACTGAGCCTATTTTAACTGGTGATGACTATACCTTTATAGACAGCTTAGTTTCAATTGACAATGAAAGAATAAAAATGGACTCTGCAGATGGAAATAGAAGAGCAGAAGGGGCACAAGGTAAGAGGCCATTAGGTTTTATTCTCAACAGAATCAGGAGCAAATGGCTTGATAGTTTAGCCAATGAAAGGTATAGACGTTCAGGGGTTAAAGAAAGCTTCAGCTACTAGTAACGGTTGGAATTTACAAACCTAAATATTAATATAGTAAAGCTACCTTATAATACTAAACCCACGCCTGAACAAAGGATGATTACTTATACCTCATTATGAAAGATTCAGAAACTAACATTCAACTAAAATTTTGCAGAAAAGATTTTGAAGAAATTTATTTCAAAAACCAGCACGGGAACATTTTTTGGAGCGGCCAGGTTAAACAACATTTTGTAAACCTGATAGCGGTTGCAAGCATATTATCAGCTTCAATGGTATATTCCCTTTCCACCAATAACCTGTGGCCCATTACGGTTTTTTTTCTGTTTGTATTTATTGCATCGCTTGTATCTTACTTAAGAAGGGCTTTGCCAATTTTAAAATGGAAAAGACAAGTAATCGTGTATTTAAATAATCTTGATAAAATAAAAAGCCACTCACTTACGCTAACCGGTGCGGCATTAACGCTGATACAAGATGATACGGTTACTATAATTAGATGGGTAAGATTTACAAAGGTGATTTTTAATGAGGGGTCAATATCGTTGTCTGGAGAAGATGAGTGTTTGTTCCCAATGAACTCAATGGAAAAAGAAGAATACAAATATTTGCAAGACTTCATTTTAGACAGATTGAAAAACGGACGATGACAGTGTTATCTTGTTCACTGCAAACTTGTCCCATGTATTTGTAAACGCCCTAGTCCTGATATTAGTATGACAGAAACATTAATCATAGAAAAGGCGATAGGTGAAATTTATTTAAAAGAGTTTGGCGCAACAAAACAACTTTTAGAAATTCACGAAGTTGTTTATGAAAACGATAAACCTAAAGTGCTTAGAATTGATCGGGAAAGCAATGACGGTTCTGTTATTGTATATTTTCCAATTAAAGGCCAAAAGTTTTATTTAGCCCTTTGGCTTGACATAGAACCACAAATTTCAGTTCGTCATGTTAATACTGAATACTATAACTCGGTTTGTCTTAAAGTCACATCTAACCATTGTAGCTTTCAGGGGCTTTCAGCATTTACAAAGCTTAAAGCAACAAGTGGTTGGAGCAAAGGTGACATTAGAAAAACAGAAAAATCAGTGCACAATTCTACTGCGTTATATTTTGAGCCAAATCCGGAACCAGATGAGTTTACTGATAAGCTTAAAAAATTATTAGATTTTCTTGATCAAGACAGGGAGGGTGTAGCAAAACTTGTTGAGAAGGCATATGCACAAATTCAAGTGGTTACTATTTTTCATAATGGCAATACAATGCTGGGCGGACACCACTTAGATTTATTAACAATAAAAAGGATTGCTGCCTTCAACCTCGAAATAGATTTTGATTTGTATGCAGAAGGTAACTTCTATAAAGGCTAAAATTTGCTACCAGAGGTTAAACCTTACTTTACACCACTTACCGTGTTTTTCGCCCTCAACCCAAACAAGTAATTTCAACCACCAACATCACTTTTAATAAAAATATCAACTGCTTGTAAGTACTTTTTTAAATACTGCTGTCTTTAAGAAAACTACGCTGTTTGCTGTTATGAAAAGAAAAAAATTTGTACGCCTTGCTGGTGCAATCACGGCCGGTACTTTGTTGCCCGGTGGTGCAATTTTTGGGCGACGCTCTTCAACTGATTTTGCTGTTTTAAGGGCTTCGTTGTCCAAACGAAAATTCAACAGCAAATCGGTAGAGAAAGCTATTGCCGGTTTCAGGCAACAAACTTCCAATAAAAAATTAGCGTGGTTGTTCGAAAATTGTTTTCCCAACACATTGGATACTACCGTTGATTTTGAAATGATTGATGGCAAACCGGACACCTATGTAATAACCGGCGATATTGATGCGATGTGGCTTAGGGACAGTACCGCACAGGTATGGCCATACCTGCCATTGATAAAACAGAATGCGGCATTGCAGCAACTTATTGCCGGCGTAATTAACCGGCAGGCAAAAAATATTTTGTTTGATCCGTATGCCAATGCCTTTTATAAAGACACCCATAAAATGAGTGAGTGGAAAAATGATGGCACCGATATGAAATCCGGGTTGCACGAACGCAAATGGGAGATTAATTCTTTATGCTATCCTGTGCGGCTTGGCTATCACTATTGGAAACAAACGGGTGATGCAACGCCATTCGACGGGCAATGGAAAAAAGAAGCCCTACTGATAGTACAAACTTTTAAAGAGCAGCAACGAAAAACCACCAAAGGCCCTTATAAATTAGAACGCCGCACCAGTCGGGCTACCGATGGTGTGCCGTTGGGCGGTTATGGCTATCCTGCAAAACCTGTTGGCCTTATCCATTCCATGTTCAGGCCAAGTGATGATGCCACCATATTTGCCTTCTTAATCCCTTCTAATTTTTTTGCGGTGATAAGCCTCCAGCAACTGGCAGAATTATCCCATAAAATTTATAACGATGCAGCTTTTGCCAATGAATGCACTGCCTTATCCAATGAGGTACAAACAGCTTTGCAACAGCATGCCATTGTATCCCATGCCCGGTTCGGTAAGGTGTATGCATACGAGGTAAATGGTTACGGCAGTTTTAATATTATGGATGATGCCAATGTGCCAAGCCTGCTGTCGTTGCCTTACCTGGGTGCAATAAAAAATATAGATGCCATTTATTTCAACACCAGAAAAATGTTGTTAAGCAGCTATAATCCTTTTTTCTTTAAAGGCAACGCTGGTGAAGGTATTGGCGGCCCACATGCCGGTACAGATTTAACCTGGCCGCTTAGTATTATTATCCGGGCCTTAACCAGTAATGATGATGCAGAGATAAAAAATTGTTTGGGCATTTTGCAAAAATCACATGCTGGTACTGGTTTTATGCATGAGACCTTTCATAAAGACGATGCTACAAAATGTACCCGTAGCTGGTTTGCATGGGCAAATACCATTTTTGGGGAATTGCTGCATAAAACGCTTGAAAATAAACCCTACCTGATTGCATAAAAGATTGTAGATAATATACATGAAAATTGAACTAAACATATTAAAACCATTGCAGGTAAAAATTGAACAAGGCAACCAAAAAGCTTTTGAAGATTTATACCGTTTGTTTTTTCCACGGCTGTATAATTTTGCTGTACTGTACGTACACAAAAAAGAAGCAGCCGAAGAAATTGTAAATGATGTAATGGTAAAGGTTTGGGAGAAAAGGGATACGGTGAACAACATCGAAAACTTAGAAACCTATCTTTTTGTTGCGGTAAGGAACCACTGCCTGAATTACCTGCAAAAGTATTCCCGCTACCATGTTGTTGTAGCGCTGCAAACGGGGTTTGCAGAAACCATTAGTATCAGCGATCCATCCAGGGACCTTGAGTGGAAAGAAATTAATTTAAAACTAAGCCTTGCCATAGAACAGTTGCCAGATCAGTGCCGTACCGTATTTAAATTAATTAAAGAAGAAGGCTTTAAATATAAACAAGTTGCCGAAATTTTAAACATCTCCCCACGTACTGTTGAAACACAGCTTTTTCGGGCCCTTAAAAAATTAGATGTGGTGGTAGCTCTTTACATCGAAAAACCTTCAGGCAAAAAAAATAACAACATTAACCCGGTAATTATCCTGCTAACACTCGCATTCCTTTTTTTATAAATTAATTTCTTTTGCTTGTAAGTAATTTTTTTCACCACACTGTCTTAATAGTACAGCACTGCATAATCTCCTCACATGCATAACGATCAATTTTTATTACTGGTTACCAAAAAATTTGCTGGCGAAGCATCTGCTGCAGAACTAAAGGAACTCGATCAATTGCTGAATGCCCATCCTGATTATGTGAAGCAATATAAAGTCCTAAGTCAGTATTGGGAGCAGCATGAAAATCCCAACCAGGTATTTGTGGAAGAGGCATTGCAAAAAACCTTGTACCGGCTTAATTTGCCAGTTATTGCTATTGATGAGAAACCGGTTAAGCGCCGGATATTTTTAATGTCTTTTATTGCTGTTGCTGCAAGTGTTGCTGCGGTATTGTTAGTGGGTTTGTTTTTTACACAGCAACCCAAACAAACAGATGTAGCTGCCACAATAGCCGGGCTAGAAAAAAAGCAAAATTCTAAAGGTACCAAAAGTATTATCCAATTGGCTGATGGAAGTAAAGTGTGGTTGAATGCCGATAGTAAAATACAATACCCGCCTTTGTTTTCGGGCAATACAAGGGAAGTGTACCTGAACGGTGAGGCCTTTTTCGAAGTAGCGAAAAACCCAAAAAAACCTTTCATTATACATTTGGCTAATGGCACGGTAAGGGTACTTGGTACATCTTTCAACATCAGGGCGTATGATAACGAACAAACCGTGCAAACATCCGTAGCTACCGGCAGGGTTGCATTTATACCAAAATACAAAGCCAGTGGTAAAAAACAAGACACTGTTTTTTTAACACCAAACAACAAAGCATTTTATATCTACAATACCGAAAAAATAGATGTTGTACCTACTAATGCTAAAGATGATAATGCATGGACAGAAGGCAGAATGATTTTTAAAGCCATTCGCCTGCAGGATATCGCCGTGGAACTGGAAAGAAATTTTGCCATCAGAGTAGTGTTTGCAGATAGCACTTCAAAAGCATATGTGCTTACCGGATCGTTCCAGAATAATACTTTGGAAGAAGTGATGTATTATCTGTCAAAAACGAAAGGATTTTATTACAAACTTACCAATAACGAATTGCTGATTGCTGCAAATGCCAATGAAAAATAGCAGCAATTCCTTTCAGATCAACCAGGATTAACATAAAACTATTGCTATATGAAAAAACGAAAACTGTTTGCATACACATCATGTATTTCACCATATTTTAAGCCGGTTGTATTAGGGATAATACTGTTGCTGAACATATTTCCGCTAAAGGCACAATATGCATTTTCAGAAACAAAGAAAGGCCTTCAGGTACCGCAACCAAAGCAGCAACAAGATAATAAACTAACCTTCAACTTCAAGAATGAAAAGCTGGGGCTGGTGTTTGATAAAATTGAAAAACAAACCGGACTTGTATTTGTGTATGCTAATGATGAAGTGGATATCAAACAATACGTTTCCATAACAGTAATTGATAAAAACCCTTCGGAAGTTTTTAAACAATTACTAACCCCGTTGGGCATCAGTTTTTCTATTGTAAAAGATAAAATTATTTTACAATCTGCAAAGCAAAAAAACCCTTTGCCAGGCGGCAGCAACAGTAACACAACCGCACCTGATAGATCTATTGCTGCCACCACCCAAAATACTATCAGCATTACCGGCAATGTAGCAGACGAAAATGGCAAGCCATTGGATTTGGTAACCGTTGCCCTGAAAGGCAGCAGTGCCGCTACTTCCACCAATGCAAGGGGAAGTTTTACGTTAATCATACCGGATGATAAGGCGAGGGGCATATTGGTATTTTCTTCTGTAGGCTTTATAACGCAAGAAGTTGCTTTGGCCAACAAGACAAATATTGCCGTTACATTAATTGCTGATTCCAAAGAAATGGCAGATGTTGTTGTTGTGGGTTATGGCACACAAAAACGAACATCTGTAACGGGCGCTGTGGATGGTATAAATAAGAAGGCCATTGATGGCAGGCCGGTTACCAACTTAAGCACAGCGCTGCAGGGCGTATCACCAAACCTGATTATACAGCAGAGAAATTTTGAGCCAGGGCAGGGGGTAAATATCAACATACGTGGTTTAGGCACCTTGGGCGATAATACACCGCTTGTTGTAATTGATGGAATAGTTGGCGGTGATATTAACCTGATAAACCCGGTTGATATTGAAACCATTTCTATTTTAAAAGATGCAGGCTCTGCGGCCATTTACGGTTCAAGAAGTGCTAACGGGGTGATACTGATTACCACAAAAAAGGGACGGAAAAATTCGCCGCCAAAAGTTTCTTATAACGGCATCTATGGTTCACAATCCCCACGCATAACTTATAAACCGGTGGATGCATGGAAGAATGCTTATTACAAAAATGAATCCCTTGCCAACTCTGGTTTGGCGCCTGCATTTACCCCCGGACAAATACAACAATTTGCCGCTGCCGGCAACGGCGATTGGCGGGTAAATAACATTATGCACAGTGCAGTTCAGCAAACACACAATGTATCCGTAAGCGGTGGTGGTGCCAACAATACCTACATGATATCGCTGGGTTATTTTGATCAGCAAAATAATTTTATCGGGCCGGATTATGGGTACAAGCGGTACAACATCCGCTATAACCAAACTACAGAAATAGGAAGGCTTAAAATTAACAGCATCCTCAGTTACGCAAAGGTGCAGGGTAAAGATCATTCGTCGGATGCGGCTACTTTAATTGTGGATGCCAGCAGGGTACCACAGTATTATTCCTTTCAGGATTCTGCCGGTAATTATTTGACCAATCCTGTTTCCGCACAATACAACCCTAAAGCAATTTTAGAAAATGGCGGTTACCGAAAAAGCAATGATGATGAAATTTTTGGCAACCTTAATGCAGAATATGCCATAACCAATGACCTTAAAATACGGGGCGTATTTGGTGGAACTATCCGCTCCAACAGCTCCTTTGGCAGACGGCTGCAATTACAATTTTCACCCGGGGGCTCTTATGGCAACGACAGGGAGGTGTTTGATGCCAATTCAAAATCGTTGTTTACCAACCTGCAGGTAATAGCAGAATATACAAAGAAGATAAAGGAACACAGCATCAGTGTTTTGGCAGGTGCTTCTAACGAATCTTTAAACGATGCCAGCAGTGCTTTGTATAAAACACTTACCGACCCTGCGCTTGGCATACCATCAACATTAACGGTAATAGACCCACGCAGTTTTAACAGCAATGGAACAAATACCAATGGCGACCCGGCAACAATTGAAACAAGTATAAACTCCTTATTTGGCCGCCTAGGTTATGGTTACAACGATAAATATTTTGCTGAATTTAATTTCAGGTATGATGGTTCGTCTAAATTTGCAAAGGCCAACCGGTGGGGCTTCTTCCCTTCTGCGGCAGCGGCATGGAGGCTTACAGAAGAAAGCTTTTTAAGCGGTTTTAAAGATAAAATCGGCGATGTAAAACTGCGGGCATCTTATGGTATCCTCGGCAATCAAAATGTAAATGCCTATCAATACCAAACCACTTTTAGTAATTACGCCAGTGCCTACGCTTTCGATAACAACGTGGTACCACGTGCCGGTTATAATTTAGGTAACCCAGACCTTACATGGGAAAAGGCCGCAACATTTAACATTGGTTTTGATGCAACATTGCTAAAGAAAAAGTTAGCATTTTCCTTCGACTTTTTTGATAAGACCACCAGCGATATTTTGTATGCAAGAAAAGATGTACCGCAATTGTTTGGTGCATCCTTTCCCGATTACAATGTAGCCAAAGTAAAAAACCGTGGCTGGGAAATGAAGGCGACTTATAACACCGGCGGCAAATTATTTACCCATACTTTTTCTGTTAACCTGGCCGATAATTTGAACGAACTGGTGCAGCTTACCTCTGGTGCCACAGAGGTTACAGAAAGAAAAGAAGAGTTTGAATTGTTGCGCAGGGTAGGCCAGCCGATAACGGTTTACTATGGGTATAAAACAAATGGCTTTTATCAAACACTCGATGATATAAACAAATATCCAAAATTTGCCGGCAGCACTGTTACAGCGGGCGACCTGAAATTTGCAGATAAAAACGGTGATGGTGTTATTGATGATAAGGACAAATATATCTTAGGTAACCCTTTTCCACGCTATACTTTTGGCGCCACCTACAACGTAACTTTTAAAGGTTTTGATGCAGGTTTTTTAATACAAGGTGTAGGTAAAAGGTCTGCCATGATACGTGGCGAACAGGTAGAGCCATTTCACTTTGGGTATGGTGGCACAATGTACCAGCATCAAACAGACTACTGGACGCCTACCAACCCTAATGCTAAATTTCCAAGGCTTGCAGAAGCAGGTTCACCTTCCAATACCAATAATTACCGCACTGGCTCTGATATTTTTTTGTTTGATGCATCTTACATGAGGCTTAAAAATGTTCAGGTAGGCTACACATTGCCTCAAAGTATCAGTAATAAAATTAAAATACAAAGCTTGCGGTTTTACTTCACTGCACAAAACATAGTTACCATCACCAGGCTAAGTTTTATTGATCCTGAAATAACCGAGTTTGACAACAACACCAATTTTAATACCGGTGCAAACAGCGCAAGGGCCTATTTCTTACCAATATTTTACGGTGGGGGTGTCAATGTTACTTTTTAATAGAGAAAATTTTTTTAACGATGTTTATAAGAAAATATTTACCCATAGCAACAGTGGCCTTGCTAATGTTGTTGTACAGTTGCAAAAAATTAGACCTTGCACCATCCGACCGTTTTACAGAGTTAACTTTTTGGCAGGGTAACGACAATGTAAACAACGCACTCAACAATATCTACAGTGGCATTTACACAAGCAGCAATGTTTTTTATAACGAAGCTTTGAGTGATAATGCCTTTACAAAACTGGGGGTAAACACCGGTGCAGATGCTATCGCCAGCGGCAACTTTACAGCAACGCTGCCCCGCTTTCAAAACGACTGGTCTTTTTATTACACCGGTATAAAATCATGCAATATTTTTTTAGAAAATGTAAGTAAGAATACATCCCTTGGTACTGCTGTAATAGAAAGGATGAAAGGTGAAGCAAGGTTTGTAAGGGCATGGCACCATTTTAATTTAATGAAATGGTGGGGCGATGTGCCATTGCTTACAAAAGACATTTCGCCGGATGAAGCAAAGGTGGTTGCCCGTTCATCAAAGGCAGATGTACTTGCTTTTATTTTAACTGAGTTGGATGGTGCGGCAACTGCATTGCCTGCTAAAGAACAGTATTCAATGGCCGATAATGGCCGTATTACAAAGGCTGCGGCGCTGGCGTTAAAAGCAAGGGTATTGTTGTATGAGGGCAACCGCATGGCGGATGTTGTTACCACATGTGAGCAGCTCATCAACAACCAGGCAGCCAATGGCAACTACGCTTTGGTGGCAGATTACTCCAGTTTATTCAGCGACAAAACCATCAATAAAATAAATACAGAAAGCATTTTTTCTTTGCAGTATGTGCCCACATTAAGAACATGGGGCGATTATATTGACTTTGCCCCTATCTCTGCCGGGGCAAGGACGAACAACCTTTCACCTTCGCAGGAACTGGTTAACGCCTACATCATGACAAATGGAAAAATGATTGGGGATGCAGGCTCTGGCTACGATGAAAATAATGTTGCAGCAAACAGGGACCCCCGGCTTACGGCCACTATCGTTTACGATAAGTACAATTGGGTAAACCCTGATAACACTACACAGGTCATTTATATCAAGCCCGGTTCAACACCCGCCGGTGCATCCAGCTCTAACGAGTACAGCACAGCAGGGCAGGGCACTTCCACAGGATATTACTGGAGAAAATACTGGGACCCCAACAATGTAAATGGATTAAATAACGGCACTAATATACACCTGATACGATATGCAGAGGTGTTACTAATGTATGCAGAAGCAAAGCAGTCTCTTGGGCAAATGACCTCAGCCATATGGGATGCCACCATTAAAAAATTAAGGACAAGGGCGGGCTTTACGGATGCAGGCGCATTGGACTTTCCAGGTACTGCCAACATGCAAAATATTATCCGCAACGAAAGAAGGGTGGAACTTGCAATGGAAGGTTTTCGTATTGACGACATCCGCCGGTGGAAGATTGCACAAACAGTTTTAAATGGGTGGCTTCATGGTGCCAGGTATGGGGACATAGGCGTAGACAATGGTTACCTGCGTGTGCAGTTGCGGCAGTTTGATGCCGCTAAACATTACCTGTGGCCAATACCACCGTCAGAAAGGGCGTTGAACAATAACCTTACCCAGAACCCGAATTATTAATTGAATAAACTCACAAACCTAAGTCCTTTAATTACCAATAACATCGTCATTTAACGGAACTTCTAAAACGATTATTATGAAAAGTAAAACTTACAGGTACTGGCTACTTTCTCTAAGTATTTTGTTTCTTTTTGCCGGATGTAAAAAATCAGAACGGGACATCGACCTTAATGTATCTGCTGTGCCGGGCTTGTTTGCACCGGCCGATGGCAAGTACATTAAATTAAAACCTGCTGCCAACCTTAACGAAACCTTTGAGTGGGACCAGGCCAAAGCCGAAGATGGTTCATTGGTTTTATATGAAGTGGCCTTCGACCAGGAAGCAGGTGACTTTTCCAATCCATTTTATACAGTGGTTTCTGATAACAGGGGGGTCAACAATAAATTAACGATATCACATGGTGAGCTAAGCAGGATTGCAGGCCTTGGCGGTGCTGCTTTTTTTCAACGAAAGAAATTTAAATGGACGGTTTTATCATCTAAAGGCACAGCCGTAAAAAAGGCGGCAGCATCACGGATTATTGATTTGGAAAGGCCTGCAGGCTTTGCGGTATTACCCGGTGCCATGTACATAACAGGGGCTGCAACAGAAACAGGCGATGTGCCAGCAAGTGCGTTAAAAATGCAACAGCTTAGTCCGGGTGTATTTGAAATTTTTACCAAATTAAAAGCAGGGTCTTACCAGTTTATTGATGCTGCTACGTCGGCTGCAAATAAGTATTATGTGTTTGATGATAATGGTATAAAATCGATTGGGGCAAATGGAACAACCGCATTTACAGGTGCGGACAAGGTAGAAAGGATTGTACTTAATTTCAACGATATCAATGCAAAATTGTCGGAGGTGGTTTCATTACAATTTTGGTATGCACAGGCCAATGCATTTAAGTTTACATTACCCTATACCTCTAACGGCGAATGGAGATTTAACGGTTACGTTGCAGACTGGATACCGGTGGGTTGGAGTTCGGGTGGTGAACAACGGTACAAATATAAGATGGTATTAAACGATGGTACGGGCAATCAGGATTTATGGTTAAACTCTTTCTTTGGTGATCCAGCAGGCCAGGATGTTTACCCAAGCACGCCCGATTACCGCAAGGTAAATTTGTATAAAAACGAAAGCAGCCAATACGATTGGGGATGGAAGATGGTAATGAGTGCAGTGCCCATTGGATCAGTTTGCGATTTTTGGGTTACCCTTAGGGGCAGCGACCCTTTCTACACACAAAATTATAAAAAGGAATAGCAATAATAATTTTGATAACAAAAGCGCTGGTTAATTTAACCGGCGTTGTTTGTTTTGCGAACGCAAGTTAAACCTGCATTTTTAATTTTTCAGCGGTCATTTCGCAGATCAAATTTTTAAAGGCCGACTCATACTTTTCTCCTAATAAATGGCTAAATATTTTTACATATTCATACTACTATTACTTTTTAGCTGCCGCCAAAAACAACCCTTTTTTGCTGAGCAATTGCCCCGGGAAACAGGTATTCATTTTACTAATACAATCATCGAAAGCCAGTCATTTAATTTTTTCAGTTACCAATACATTTTTAATGGGGCAGGTGTGGCAGCAGGCGATATTAATAATGATGGGATGGAAGATATTTTTTTCGTTAGCAATAAACAAGGCGGTAATAAACTGTATAAAAACAAAGGCAATTTTAAATTTGAAGATATTACAATGGCGGCCGGCATAATGGGCAAAAGCCAATGGAGTACCGGCGTTACGATGGTGGATATAAATGCGGATGGGTGGCTGGATATTTACATCAGTACGGTAACCATTGCCGGGTTGCTGCAAAGCAGTAATGAATTATACATTAATAACAAAGATGGCAGCTTTACCGAAGCTGCTGCACAGTATGGGCTTGCCTTTAAAGGCCATACCACACAAGCAGCATTTTTTGATTATGATAATGATGGTGACCTGGATTGTTATTTATTAAACCATTCCATTGAGTATGCAGGCGATTATAAAACCGCTTCACTACGAAAAATTGTTGACCCGTTAAGCGGCGATAAACTTTTTAAAAACAACAATGGAAAATTTGAGGATGTAACAATAAATGCTGGCATCTACAGCAGCAGCCTGAGCTATGGCCTCGGCATTGCTATCGGTGATATCAACAATGATGGGTGGCCGGATATTTATGTGGGCAATGATTTTAAAGAGAATGATTATTGCTACCTCAATAATGGTGACGGCACTTTTACAGAAAAAAACAACCAACTTTTTGGGCATAACAGCCGCTTTAGCATGGGCAACGATTTGGCTGATTTTAATAATGACGGCTGGCCGGATATTATTACTTTGGATATGCTTTCGCAAGATGAAAAAGTATTAAAATCTTCTGTAAGCGATGATGACCTTGACACCTATAATTTTAAACAGAAACAAGGTTTTAATTACCAGTTTTCAAAAAACTGTTTCCAGCAAAGCATGGATGGGCAATACTTTCAGGATGTTAGTCTGCAAAAAGAAATTGCCGCCACCGACTGGAGTTGGGCGCCGCTGCTTGCAGATTTTAATAATGATGGCATTAAGGATTTGTTTATAAGCAACGGGTATAAGTACAGGGCAAACAACCTGGACTTTAACAACTTTGTGCAGCAAACAGTGGGCGCCACAATGGAAAAAGACAAGGTGCCTGATAAACTGGATTTGGTAAAAAAAATGCCTGATGGAAAGGTGACAGATTATTTATTTCTGCAGGATAGCCTTGGGAAATTTTCAGATGAATCTGCTGCTGCGTCGTTTATAAAACCTGAATTAAGTAATGGTGCAGCTTACGCAGATTTGGATAATGACGGCAGGCTTGATTTAATTGTAAACCGGTTAGGTACTCCAGCCGGCATTTACAAAAATAATATGCCGTTGCAAAACTATCTGGGGCTTAAATTAAAAGGTGGTGATAAAAACACCCTGGGCATCGGCAGTTCAATTTTTATCTATACCAGCAAGGGTATGCAGTTATACCAGCAATATTTGTCACGGGGTTTTATGTCTTCAGTTTCTTCCATTATACATATCGGTTTAGGAAGGGAAGAAATGGTTGATAGTCTGATTATATTATGGCCTGGCGGAAGGGGTCAAAAATTAACCGGGATACCAATAAACTCCATCATAACAATATCAGCAGACAACGCTACGTACAATTTTAAAAGGCCTGTTTTACAAACCCATATCGATAGCAATTGGAAAGATATCACTGCCACATCAGGCATCACCTTTATTCATAAAGAAGATGCTTTTGAAGATTTGAACGTTCAGCCTTTTCTGCCCCACAGTATTGCCACACAAGGCCCGGCAATGGCGGTAGCGGATGTAAATAATGACGGCGTGCAGGATTTTTTTATTGGTGGTGCAAAGGGGCAAGCTGGTGAACTGTATGTCCAAACCAAACAATCAACTTTTATGCATGTGCCGCAGCATTGTTTTGAAACTAATTCGATGTATGAAGAAACAGGAGTGGTTTTTTTCGATGCTGATGGGGATAATGATCTGGACCTGTATGTGTGCAGTGGCGGCAACGAATTTTATGGCCATAACGCTTTGTTGCAAGACAGGCTATACACCAACGATGGAAAGGGAAATTTTAACCTCAGTAAAGGTTTGCCTGAGCTGTACGAAAATAAAAGTTGTGTTGTTGCCTGCGATTTTGATAACGATGGTGATATGGATTTATTTGTTGGCGGCAGGGTAAATGCAAGGATGTATGGGTACATACCTGCAAGTGTGTTATTGGTAAATGATGGCAAAGGAAATTTTACTGAGGCAACTGAAAAATACAGCAACGGGCTGCAATACGCAGGCATGGTAACAAGTGCCTGCTGGAGCGATATTGATAAAGATGGCTGGACAGATTTAATTATTGCTGGCGAATGGATGCCCATTACTGTTTATAAAAACAATAATGGAAAGTTGCAAAGAATGGAGCAGCCTGCATTGCAGCAAAGCAATGGTTGGTGGAACTGTATGTACAAAGCAGATATTGACGGTGACGGCGATGATGATTTTTTGTTGGGCAACTGGGGAAGCAACACAAAAATGGTTACTTCAACAGCCCATCCGCTAACTATGTTTCTTGCCGACTGGGCGGGCAATGGTGAGAACGACCCTTTGCTATGTTTGTATAAAAATGAAAATTATTTCCCTTTTCTAGGCAAAGTAGATTTGGAAAAGCGGTTGCCTTATCTAAAAAAAAAATATTTAAAGTATGGTGACATAGCAGGTAAACCTGCAGAGGAATTGTTTGGCAAAAAAGCCATGGCAGAAGCAAAAAAGCTGAAAGCATACACGTTGCAATCGGCTATACTCTGGAATAATGGCGGACAATTATCCTTACAGCCGCTGCCTTCCTTTTTACAGCTGGCACCCATTTTTTCCTTTGCTTCCTGCAAGGATAAAAGTGGAAAAACCAACTTCATAGCAGCGGGTAATTTTTACGATGTATTGCCTTACGAAGGCCGCTATGATGCAATGCTGCCAACCATTTTTAGCGTTGATGGAAATGAGGTAAGCAACAAAGGTTGCATCATGCAGAAAGGCGCAGTAAGAAACCTGCAGGTAATTGAAGTAAAAAACAAAAAACAGGCAATGCTGATTGCAAAAAATAATGACGGCATGGCATTGTTATTACACAACCAATAAAATTAGTCCTCACCACAGGGCTTATTTTTTAAATGGGTACATTCAACCAATAACACGACAATGAAAACAGCAAACAATGTAGTAAAAGCACTAACAGTTTTTTTTCTACCGGTTATTTTTTCTGCTGCTTGCCTAAAATCTAAAGAAGATATAACCCCAGCGCCGGTAACACCTGTTAACAATACCTATGTGTATAAGTGGACAGCCATTGCAGACTCTGCACAACTGTCACTAAATTATTTTTGGAATAGTGGGGGTAAATATTTTACCAGTACTAACAACACTACTGCATGGACTAATTACTGGCCTACGGCCCATGCGATTGATGTGCTGGTAGACTTATATTTACGCAATCCCAATACCGTTACCAAAGCCAGGATGGATGATGCAATTGCCGGTGTGAAATTAAAAAATGGCGGTACCTATATTAACTATTATTATGATGATATGGAATGGATGGCACTCGCCTGCCTGCGGGCTTATCAGGCAACCAATGATGTGCAATATAAAGACGTTGCAATATTGCTATGGACAGATATTAAAGGCGGGTGGAGTGCAGATTTAGGCGGTGGTATCTGGTGGAGAAAAGATAATTCATCAAAAAATGCCCCTTCGAATTTGCCTGCCGCTATATTGGCAGCAAGGTTATACAAGGCCTTTAATGATCCGGCAGATTTGCAGTGGGCAAAAGATATTTATCAATGGCAAAAAACGGTTTTGTACGAACCTAACAGTGGCTGGGTGTATGATAATATAGATGCTAACGGCAACAAAAATACCACATGGAAATTTACTTATAACCAGGGTACATTTATTGGGGCTGCACTGGAATTGTATACCCTTACCAATACCTCCACTTACCTTACCGATGCGGTAAAGGCTGCAGATTATACCGTAAGCAGCGGGCAGTTAACAGATGTGGCCAATGGTATTTTAAAAGATGAAGGTGGCGGTGATGGCGGCCTCTTTAAAGGTATTTTCATCCGTTACTTTAACAGGCTTATTATTGATGGTGCAATAGAAAGCGGAAAGAAAACACAGTACGTTAATTTTATGAAGGCCAATGCACAAAAGCTTTGGGGTACCGCTACCAACAAAGCCAATATACTTTTTGGCACTGCGTGGAATACATCACCGGCGGGTACTACAGACCTTACCACACAATTAAGTGGCATCATGCTGTTGGAGGCTATGGCAGAATTAAAGCAATTAAAACTTGTTGATTAAACCTTATTGATATGAAGCAGATAGATAAATGTAAACCGGCCCTAAAATATTGTGTTGCATTTGTTTCCTTCTTTTCAATGAATGTGCATGCCCAGGAAAAATATAATTACAGCAGCCAAATTGAAATAACCTATAAAAATATCTACCGTTATTTTTACGACAGCAGTAAAAATATTTTTATAGAAAAAACAAAACTGGGGGCAGATGAAAAACCCTACGCGTATTTGTGGCCGCTTTGTGCATTGGTACAAGCTGCAAATGAAATGGAAGTTTTGCATCCGCACCAAAAACATATTAAGCCCGTGATACAGGTAATTGATAAATATTATAATGCCACTAAACCACCACATGCCGGTTACGAAAGCTATCCTTTGGAAGAAGGTGGCGATGCCCGGTTTTACGACGACAATCAATGGATAGGTATTGCTTATATGGATGCTTACACCCGTACAAAAGAGTTAAGCTATTTAAACCTTTCAAAAGATATTTATGGATTTATGATGACGGGTTACGATACTGTTGCCGGGGGAGGATTGTACTGGAAAGAATTTGACAGCACTACAAAAAATACCTGCTCCAATGGCCCTGCAATTTTGCTCGCCTTGCAGTTATTTACCGCAACCAAAGAAAAAGGATACCTGGATACTGCCCTGATGATATATAACTGGATCAACAAAAATTTACAGTCGGACGATGGATTATATTACGACCATATCAAACTGCCATCCAATAAAATAGACAAGCGGAAATATACCTATAACATTGGCACAATGTTGCAGGCTAACGTGTTGCTGTATACTATAACCGGCAATACAAAATATTTAAGTATTGCTGAAACCCAGGCTGCTGCAAGCTTACAATTTTTTTATAAAAACAACCTATTCCCGGATAATTATTGGTTTAACGCAGTATTGTTAAGGGGATATATTGACTTATACCAGGTAGATAAAGAGAAGAAATACATCAATGCATTTAAGCAATATGCCGATAAAATCTGGCTGGTGCAAAGGGATAATAAAAACCTTGTTGGTACACATCCGGTAAAATCGTTAATCGATCAGGCTGCTTATCTTGAAATTATAACAAGGCTGCAAAATCTATAAAATAATTAAACCCGGTTTACCCTGTAATATTTGCCTAACCTGATGCCATGATATGTTGTTTGGAGATACCTGATTTTTGCATCCGGCTTTCTAATATGTTGGGTGTATGGCAAGTATCTGCGCTGCACCCCCATTAACCCTTACCCGGCCGTTACAGTATCTCAAAATGGCCATTGGTATAGTTACGTCAGATGAAATATTGATCGACCTGGCGTGTGGATTAAAATCCATAACGGAAATGGGCAAGGCTTAACCTTGTGTAAGGCGTGCCGTGAATTGAATACCCAAATTATGTGGGTTACAACAATGTTGTTTGAAACTTACGTTTAGCCGCCCTTATAATTACGATGATGCCTGGAATAAAACAGTGGATGCACTGAAGAAAATACTGGAAATAAAATTGTTGGAATGGTTAAGGGAAAAAGAAAGCGGCGTTTAATCTCCATCCTTTTCTGTAACCAAAGATAAAGTACCGGAGCAGCTTACATCCGCATTGGATGAAGTAAGCAATTTAAAAACAGCAGGCCCCGATGAAACAAACATGTAGAAGTTTAAAGCCGAAGACCGCATCAACCATCAATTACGGTTAAAAGGAAATTACTATTGGGTAAATTGTATTGAGGAACGGTATTGAATAATGAAGGTTTAACCAGGCCAGCTAATTATGACGACATTATACAAAAAGTAAACAAAGCAGGCTCCGGCAGGCAGCTGATAAATATTTAAGCGGCGATAGCCTCATCAGGATTATTTTAATGCCAGCCAAGTACAAGAAGTAGATAACCGGTAAATGGATTGGCAAAAAACCTGAACCCATTTATTACAACAGGGTGTCGTAAAACTTTTTACGGCACCTTTTTTATTTATGGCAGCCTGAATCGCAAGCGGTTATTATGTAAGGCAATTCCTTGTAACAGTAATTTAATTCCTATACTTTCACTACCCGGTATAAACAATATTTTGCCAACAACTTAAAACAAACAAGCAAATGGTAACTACACAGATTATATTGGCATCAAGGCCAAAGGGTATGCCCGCACTACATAATTTTAAAATGGAAGATGTTGAGCTGCCTGAAATAAAGGCAGGTGAAGTGTTGCTTAAAGGAATGTTTTACTCTGTAGACCCATATATGCGTGGCAGGATGAATGACGCTAAATCTTACACGCCTCCCTTTGAAACAGGCAAGCCCATAGCAGGCAGTGTAGTGGCAAAAGTGGTGCAAAGCAAAACTGGTAATTTTAAAACAGGCGATGTGGTTACCGGAATATTACCCTGGCAAAAAGATATTGTTGCCGCAGAAAAAAGTGTAACCATAGCAGATACCACTATTGCCCCGGCAAGTTATTACCTCGGCATATTGGGCATGACGGGGCTTACCGCATACTTCGGTTTAATGCACATAGGCAAACCCAAGGCCGGCGAAACAGTAGTGGTATCCGGTGCGGCAGGTGCCGTGGGGGTGGTAGTGGGGCAAATTGCCAAAATGCAGGGTTGCCATGTAGTGGGCATTGCCGGTACGGATGAAAAGACAGCGTTGCTGAAAAAGGAATTTGGCTTTGATGAAGCCATCAATTATAACAAGGTGGCAGATATGCAACAGGCCATTGCAGCAGCCTGCCCAAAAGGGGTTGATGTTTATTTTGATAATGTAGGCGGTGAAATTTCTGATGCCGTTATCCGCAACATTAATTTCAACGCAAGGATACCTTTATGCGGACAAATATCTTTATATAATGCAACGGAAATACCCACAGGGCCAAGGTTACAGCCAATGCTGCTAACAAGAAGTGTGTTGATGCAGGGCTTTATTATAAGCAATTTTGCAGCGCAGTTTCCCGAAGGGATAACCCATTTGGCACAATGGGTAAAAGAAGGAAAATTAAAATTTATGGAAACCACCATACACGGTTTTGAAAATTTACCCACCGCATTGCTCGGTTTATTTAAAGGCGAAAACACCGGTAAAATGATTGTAGCAGCATAATTGCTGCGAACCGATTATTTAAGACCATTATTTTAATTGATAAGTTTACCTTCAGATAAAAAACGGGCGTGATACTGTTTGTTAGTGGCATAACCAATATGCCCGGCCGCTGTTGTTTGTTTGGATGCGGCGTTTACTTTTCTTAATCTTTAGTAAGCATTTTGCCGGTTATAAATTTTACCCGGAAAAAGTTACGGGCTACCGGTTAAGTATAGCCGCTTAAAGGTTACCACCTGCCCAATCTTTTAATAATAAAAACGAAAAAGACCAGCGATTAATTTCCTGTTTGGAAAGCCGTGTTTCCTGTTTGGAGAGAGGTCTTTCCTGTTTGGAGAGGGCTGTTTCCTTTTTGGAAAGCCGTGTTTCCTGTTTGGAGAGAGGTCTTTCCTGTGGAGAGGGCTGTTTCCTGTTTGGAAACAGGTGTTTCCTGTTTGGAGAGAAGTCTTTCCTGTTTGGAAAGAGCTGTTTCCTGTTTGGAAAGGGATGTTTCCTGTTTGGAAACAGGTGTTTCCTGTTTGGAGAGAGGTCTTTCCTGTTTGGAGAGAGGTCTTTCCTGTTTGGAGAGAGGTCTTTCCTGTTTGGGGAGAGCTGTTTCCTGTTTGGGGAGAGGTCTTTCCTGTTTGGGGAGAGGTCTTTCCTGTTTGGGGAGAGCTGTTTCCTGTTTGGGGAGAGGTCTTTCCTGTTTGGGGAGAGGTCTTTCCTGTTTGGGGAGAGGTCTTTCCTGTTTGGGGAGAGGTCTTTCCTGTTTGGAGAGAGCTGTTTCCTGTTTGGAGAGAGGTCTTTCCTGTTTGGAGAGAGGTCTTTCCTGTTTGGAAAGAGCTGTTTCCTGTTTGGAAAGAGGTGTTTCCAGTTTGGAAGAGCAGTTTCTCCCTGGGAAAGAGCAATTTCCTGTTTGGAAAGGGCCATCGCAAATGGCAGATGAATATCTATCAACATTTGTTCGGCACTGCAGCAATATATCTGTACAGAACACCAAATCCCATCCATCACCCAACAGTGGATAGTTGGGTTTCAAGGCTTCTATAGAGAAGAATAACCATATAAAAAGTATCTTGCCAAACCAACATAATTTTAATAAAATAGAATGGCTAAAACCGCAAAGACAGAACAGGAAGAACCCTTAAAAGTAAAACTCTGGAAAGCTGCTGACAAGCTCCGTAAAAATATGGATGCTGCCGAATACAAACACGTTGCTTTAGGTTTGATATTCTTGAAATATATATCAGACGCTTTTGAGGAACAATATCAAAAATTGGTGGCTCAAAAAAGTGAAGGTGCAGACCCAGAAGACAAAAACGAATACTTAGCAGACAAAGTATTTTTTGTTCCTGTTACTGCACGTTGGACATACATACAAGGCAGGGCAACACAACCAACCATTGGCAAAGACATTGACGATGCAATGGATGCTATTGAAAAAGACAATCCTTCTTTGCGTGGAGTTTTACCAAAAGTATTTGCACAAGAAAAACTGGACAAAGCCAGTTTGGGCGGATTGGTTAATCTTAGTAGGGTCTGCTACCATTAGGCACCAAAGAAGCACAGGGTAAAGATATTATTAGGACAAGTATTTGAATACTTCTTAGGCGAATTTGCTTTGGCAGAAGGTAAAAAAGGCGGACAGTTTTACACTCCTCAAAGTGTTGTAAAATTATTGGTTGAAATGCTGGAGCCTTATGAAGGACGGGTGTTTGACCCATGCTGTGGTAGTGGTGGCATGTTTGTGCAAAGCGAAAAGTTCATCAAATCGCATCAGGATAATTATAAGAAAAAAGGCAAGGTTGGCTTATCATTAAATCCCACAGACCGTATTTCTATCTACGGGCAAGAGAGCAACCAAACTACTTGGCGTTTGGCAAAAATGAATTTATCTATCCGAGGAATTGATAGCAGTAATGTAAAATGGAACAACGAAGGTTCATTTTTGAATGATGCACACAAAGATTTAAAAGCCGATTATATTATTGCCAATCCCACCGTTTAATGACAGCGATTGGAGTGGTGAACTATTACGTGACGATGCAAGATGGAAAGTATTAGGCTTAAAATTAACACCACCAACAGGAAACGCAAACTATGCTTGGATACAACATTTTTTATATCACTTAGCACCAACAGGGCAAGCAGGTTTTGTTTTGAGTAAAGGTGCTTTGACTACAAACACAACAGGCGAAGGCGATATAAGAAAAACTTTAGTAGAAAAAGGTTTGGTAGATTGTATTGTAAACCTGCCAACCAAACTATTTTTAAATACGCAAATTCCAGCTTGCTTATGGTTTCTATCCCGAAACAAAACCAATGGAGGTTTTAGAAAACGTGAAAATGAAATCCTATTTATCGATGCCCGAAATATGGGTTTCTTAATAAACCGAAAAAACAGAGATTTAAGCGAAGATGATATTGCATTGATTACAGGAACATACCACAACTGGAGAAACCCAGACGGAAATTATGAAGATGTGGCGGGCTTTTGCAAAGTTGCCACTATAGAAGAAGTTAGAAAGTTAAACTATGTATTAACGCCAGGCAGGTATGTTGGTTTGGCGGATGAAGATGATGACTTTGATTTTGTAGAACGCTTTACTTCTTTGAAAGCAGAATTAGAAAAACAAATTGCCGAAGAAGCAGATTTGAATAAAAAGATTGCAGAAAATTTATCTAAAATTGTAATGCCAAATGTCCTACAATCCTAACATACATAAACGCCGGTCTATCCGGTTAAGGGGATATGATTATTCGCAGGCAGGATTATATTTCATTACTATCTGTTGCGGCGATAGAATTTGTAGGTTTGGTTATGTTGAAAATGACAAGATGATATTGAATGACGCAGGAAAAATTGCGGATGAATGTTGGTTGGGAATACCACAACATTTTCCAAATGCGATTTTACACGAACACGTTGTTATGCCAAATCATGTTCACGGCATTATTGAATTAACAAATGCAACCATTGTTGGGGCAGAAAATGTTGGGGCAGAAAATGTTCTGCCCCAACAGCAAAATGACGAAATCAAACGCAATGAATTTCAAAAAATGATTCCCCGTTCTATTGGATCAATCGTTAAGGGTTTTAAAATTGGTGTAACAAAATGGTTTCGTAAAAACAATACAGGGGGTGTAAATGTAGGGGCAGAAAATTTTCTGCCCCTACAACAAATTTGGCAACGCAATTATTACGAACACATTATCCGCAACGAACAATCCTATCAAACCATTTCTAATTACATCGTCAATAATCCTGCAAAATGGAATGATGATAAATTTCACGCAGGGGCTGGGCTTGCCCCAACCCATTTTAAAGATAATACCAGATGACCGCACAAGAATTAATACGACACCTGCAAACCTTGCCACCCAACACCGCAGTAGTAATGGGTGGTTATGAAGATGGCTACAATAATATTTTACAATTGAACCAGTAAAAATAAAACCCAAAGCCGATGCCCATTGGTATGATGGAGAATATGAAAACAGCAATGATGCCGATGCTATTATTGCAATTGACATGTATGGCGAAAACCAAAACCCTAAAGACGATTTGAAATGATAACAGAAAATATTGGAAGAGTAGCAATTGAGTTTTATAGTAAATGGAAGGAATTTAGATTTTCTGATTTTGCTTTAATCAATCCAACAGTTAGCTTAAAGGGTAATGAGGAATAGACGGAACGTAGTTATGATAGCAGACGAGGCACACAGAACACAATACGGATTTGAAGCATCTATCAAAGAAGTAAGAAGCAGCCACAAAAGAAAAAATTGGAGAACGCATTGCTTATGGCTTTGCCAAATATATGAGAGATGCGTTGCCCAATACTACTTATGTAGCTGAACGACAAAAAGCAAAAGCTAAATGGACAACGCTTGAATCTATTGTAGGCAATGTTAATAGAATACAAAACCTGGCGAAAGACATAGTAAATCATTTTGAACAACGCCAAAAAGTATTTGAAGGCAAAGTAATGATTGTAGCAATGAGCAGAAGAATTGCTGCTGATTTATACAAACAAATAACTGCTTTAAGACCTGAATGGCATGATGACGATTTTAATAAAGGGGTTATAAAAGTTGTAATGACTTCCTCATCGGCTGATAAAATAGCATTTGATGCAGAACACCCAACAGCCAACGCACCAAACCAGGGCACATTTGCAAGGCCCACAAAGCCGACGCCCCATTGCCGCAAGTCCTTCCCAGCACCGGCACCTGCTTCCATGATTGGTGTGTAAAAAAAACTAAACCTCTCCAAGGCCGGTGTCCCCACCGGCCTGTAGCAAAATGGGTCAGTCAATTAACAAATAAAAGTACAAGCAAGCGGAATATTATTTTTACATAAGATGGTGGCCGTTGGGGACACCGGACCACGGGAAGAAAGAATTTTCAGTGAAGGGAGATGTATCAACCATAGACGCAAATAAGTGACATCACTTCAGTTAATAACCTATGAATTATTTTTTAAAAGCCTTCGGTTTTTCGGTATATTTAATTGTACGGCATAATGCTAAACGAAATCCCTGCAACTATAAATATTAGGGTGACATGAAATTTAAAATCATACTTGGGTTACTTCTTTCTCTTAACTCGGCTATTGCACAAAATCAAATAATAAATAAAATAGACGGCAGTAAAATTTCTACAAAAGAGATTGATAAAATCATTGAAAAGCTAATGGACACAGCAAATGTCCAGGGACTCTCATTAAGTATTTTAAACAGTAATAGAATTGTATATACTAAGTCGTATGGGTATAAAAACAAAATTCAAAAAGAACTTTTAGATACCAACACTATATTACAGGCAGCTTCATTTACAAAAACCGTTTTTGCATATTTAGCAATGACACTTGTACAAGAAAAAGTATTGAACCTTGATAAACCTTTGTACAAATATTTAAGCAAACCGATACCCGGTTATAAATATTATGCTGATTTAAAATCTGACGACAGATGGAAATTAATTACTGCAAGAATGTGCCTGGGCCATACCACGGGATTACCAAATATAAAAGAGCTTAATGTTCACACAGGTGAATTTGATACAACACTTAAACTGAAAATATATTTTCGGCCAGGCTTACAATATGCATATTCAGGTGAGGGTTTAAGGCTTTTACAATTAGTTATAGAAGAGGTAAGCAAAAAAAATATCGAAGAACTTGCAATTGAAAAAGTTTTCAATCCTATTGGAATGAAGAGGACAGGTTTTGTATGGCATCCAGAATTTGGTAATAACATTGCCATCGGACATCTTGAAGATGGAACACTTAACCCAAAAAGTAAAAAAACAGTTCCCAAAGCTTCAGGAAATATGGTAACAACAATTTCAGATTACTCAAAATTTGTTGAATTCATTATGCAGGACAAAGGGCTTTCTAAAAAGTATAGAAAAATGATGCTTACACCGCAAATAGAAATAAATTCAAAATATCAATTTCCAACAATTATAGACGAAACAACTACAGAAAATAAAGCAATTCATTTATCCTACGGACTTGGTTGGGGACTTATAAAATGTAAATATGGAAGGGCTTTTTATAAAGAAGGGCATGACGATGCTTGGAGAAATTATACAATCAATTTTTACGACAAGGGAGTTGGAATTATTATAATGACAAACAGTGCAAACGGCGAATTAATTTATAAAGAATTGTTAGATAAAATAATTGGCGACATTTTTACACCTTGGCAATGGCAGCGGTATTTACCTTACGACTATAAACCCAGTTAGCCGGGCGCAGGATTTCGTCCTGTTGTTTAGGATTGGAAACCAGGCAGTGCAAACAAATATTTTACTTTAGAAAAAGAAATGTTAGGGTTGATTATTCTGGAGTGATTTGCCGATCAGGTATCAACAACAATTAGCAGCAAGACAGTGAGCGCTGCGACATTGGAAGTTTTCCTTTTAAAACACAAAATAAAAAACCTTCTCATCGAAGGTTTTTCATAGGTTGTTGTCGGTTTAAATAGGACTGGATGGGGTGGGTTTCAGGAGGTATTGGGTTTTTATTGAACAATGTAAAAGTGCGGTCCTTTTTAAAAGTTATTTGTAGTAAATACTGTAAACATTCCGTAGCAAGGCTGCTACTTTAAAATGGCCAGTATGATTATGCTGCCTCAATATTTGGCAATTTATAATCGCATAAGTAATAGAAAAAGTATTGTGCTTAAATACAGCCTGAACGTAAGCTAAACATTAACCCAACAAAGTTGCTGCAGGTACAGGCACCACGCCAAAGGGATGGAAAAAAATAATTCAAGCTTATACAACATGCAAAACCATACAGACATGCGGCGTACAGCA
Source organism: Ferruginibacter sp. (assembly GCA_965249755.1). Taxonomy (GTDB): domain Bacteria; phylum Bacteroidota; class Bacteroidia; order Chitinophagales; family Chitinophagaceae; genus Ferruginibacter. The sequence continues at coordinate 1,883,613 of CBDFMT010000004.1, read as the reverse complement.
AGGCGACATGGCAATAGAAAAAAAATTCATAACTTAAAAAAAAGGTGTTTTTTTAAACTAAGGTTGATTTGTATATTTAAGTGTTAGCCGTAGTCGCCCCCCGCCCGACAACATTCTTTAAACATTCAAAAGCGAAAAATTACAATGATAGAAACAGATCGCCTTATTTTAAAGCCATTAACATACGGGCAATTGATAAAATACATAAGGTGTGATGGTTCTCTCGAGGCAGAATTAAACCTCAACAAAACGTCAAGAACTATTTCGCCTGAATTAAAAGAAGCGTTTGAACAAACAATTTTACCAAACGTGGCAGACATCTCTAAAAACTATCTCTTCTCAACCCTTTGGACGGCTATCTCGAAAATGGACAATAAGATGGTGGGGGATTTGTGTATTGTTGGAGAACCAAATTTAAATGGCGAAATAGAAATAGGCTATGGAACTTATGATGAGTTTCAAGGTAAAGGTTTTATGACAGAAACAGTAAGTGGTATTATTAGGTGGATAAAAACACAGCCGACAGTAAAGTCAATAATCGCAGCTGCAGAAAAAACAAACATTGCTTCTTTTAGGGTCCTTGAAAAAAATAGGTTCCTTAAGGTTGAAGAAAATGAAACATCATTTAAATGGCGGCTTAAATTATAGTAAGATAGAAATACATTCACCGCAGCTTACTTTAAGTATACATTATTAAAATAAACCGTAAACAAAATATCAAAATAACATGAACGTAAGAGAAGCCTATAATAGCTGGTCACAACAATATGACACCAATGAAAATAAGACCAGGGATGTAGAGGCAATGTCACTTAGGGAAAATTTGAAAGGGCAGCAATTTGGCAATTGCTTAGAGATAGGTTGTGGAACAGGAAAAAATACAGCGTGGTTGTGTTCTGTTGCTGAAAACGTTGCAGCCATTGACTTATCGGAAGAGATGCTGGCAAAAGCCAAACAAAAAGTTACTGCTCAAAATGTAACATTTATTCAGGCTGACATCAACAAAGAGTGGGCCTTTACGGATAACAGCAGATATAGTTTAGCAACTTTTAGCCTTGTGTTGGAGCACATTGAAAACCTGGATACAATATTTGAAAAACTAAATAAAATATTAAGCCCTGATGGAATAATTTATATTGGTGAGTTGCATCCATTTAAACAATACAATGGCTCAAAGGCAAGGTTCGAAAACACGGATGGCCTTCAAATAGTAACTTGTTTTAATCACCATATCTCTGATTTTGTACACGCTGCAAGAAAATATAATTTTCAACTGATTGACATCAACGAATATTTTGATGCAGACGACAAAAATACCATTCCAAGAATTTTGACTATGCTTTTTAAGAGGAAATAAAGAACAACGAAAGCCCGGTTGCCTGCTTGTTTGCAGAATATGCGGGTGGCCTTCTGCGTACCGAAACCCTTAAAGAAGTAATAGTACTAAAGCTGCCTTACTGTTTTATTTCCGGGATAAACTGATTTTATCCAATCGCAATAAACAAAAAAAATTAACCTGCCGCATTGTTTTAAGCCCTGCTTATTGGCTTGGTAAGAAACAGTTGGCCGAAAGTAACTGCATAATCATAAACTAGTAAAATGACAAGCCAGGACAGTTTAGAAATACCTGAAATTCTATTCAAATGGCGAACTAATAAGTATTCCTTCAACAACTTCATCAAAACACGACTTTGATTTTTCTGAAGCCAAGTAGGGTGGATCAAAGTCTTTGGCAATAAAATCCCTAAATAAACGAAAAGCAAGCGTCATCAATTAACGGCTTAGCCTGTTACCAGCAAAGGCGTACTTTTTCAAAACTAGGCCTAAACCTTTTCATCTTCCCTCAAAATCTGCCTGTTGGTTTCTGAATTTTTCCGGGGTTACGCCCGTCTTTTCTTTAAACAACCTTGAGAAATAAAAACAAGATTCAAAGTGCAGGTCAAAGGCAATTTCTTTGATGGATTTAGACCTGTCGGATAAAAGCATTTTTGCTTGCTCAATCTTAAGCTGAATCAAATATTGTCCTGGTGCAAGGCCGGTATATTCTTTAAAAGCTTTTCTAAACCAGGAGTAACTTACGTTAAGTTCATCGGCTGCTTTCTCCACGCAACATTTATCCCCTATGTTTTCCCTTAGCAAAATGCGGCCCTTATTTACAATGGTTTCGGTTAAAGGTTCGCTTAGGGTATTGTGTTTGCAGATGGAATGTATTTGCCCAAGCAGGTGTAGCACCGCACCCGAAATAACAGGCTGGTAGCCGGTTTTCTCCAATTTTGTTTTTTCAATAATCTCCCTGATGATGCTTACAATTTCTTCTTTTATACCAATGTACAGCACTGGTGCTTCAGGTTTAAAAAAGTTGTTATCAATTAAATTTTCCACAACTTCGCCTTTAAAGCCAACCCAGTATTCGTCCCACCCGGTTTGGGCATCGGATTTAAAATGGTGCCACTCACCGGGAAATAAAAGAATGATATTTCCTTCGCTGATCGTCATTAGCTTAACAGAAGAAGATTCAAAAACACCAGTGCCTTTGGTAATGTAAATTACCTGGTATTCATTATTTAAAACCCTGCCGGTTTCCCAACTAAAATTATGGTGCGATGGATGATCGGTTGGGGGGTAAACACTATCAGGGCCTATGCGGTTACAGCCTGCATTCAGCACACATAAACCCCAGCTTTCATCTTCCCTGCTTACCGGCACATATTTGTAATAGCTGATCATTATGTTTTATCAAAGCTTTAAAATATATCAAAACCTGCTGCTAATATATCAAATTGTGCATGTACTAAACCTCGTTTAATAAATAGATTTGTTTTTGTGCATCCGGCCGCAAGGCCAAAAATTGAAACTAACAGCAATCATTATTCAATCCTTTAGGTACGCCTATCAAGATATGCTTTTTTGTAAAGATTGGTGCTGAATGCATTTTGCCAGGCAAAGCCACAAACGAAAAGGCAGGTACCGTTTTACTAACCTGCGAAACTAAATAACAACAACGATGAACCCTGCTTTATTTAAAATAGGTTTGTTTGCAATTGGCCTTGATGCTTACTGGCAGCAGTTTAAAGGCCTGGAAGAAAGGCTCGGCATTTACTTAAAGGAAGTGGAAAAGGTTATAGCCGCCATTCATCCCCAGGTGGTAAATGCCGGCATGGTGGATACGGTGGATAAAGCCTTTACTGCAGGGCAATTATTTCGCCAGCAGGATGTAGATATCATCTTTTTATATGTGGCCACTTACGCTTTATCCGCCACGGTTTTGCCAGTAGTGCAGCGGGCAAAAGTGCCGGTGGTTATTTTAAATTTATCCCCCGCAGGGGCAATAGATTATGTAGCTTTTAATGCCATGGGCAACCGCAAAGATATGACGGCCGAATGGCTTGCCCATTGCAGTGCCTGCCCGGTGCCTGAAATTGCCAACCTGTTTAAACGTACCGGTATTCCTTTTTTTGAGGTTACCGGTATGTTGTATAATGATGTGCAAAGCCACGATGAGATAAGGGAATGGGTGGAAGCGGCAAGGGTTAAAAATATAATGTACTATAACAGGATGGGTTGCCTTGGCCATTATTACAGCGGCATGCTTGATATTTATACTGACCTTACCCTGCAATTAAAATACTTCGGCGGCCATTTTGAATTGCTGGAAGCGGATGAATTGTTTGCACTTCGTAACACGGTTACCGAAGCAGAAACAACAGACAGGGTGCAACAGTGTCATGAACTGTTTGAGGTGTTGCCTGGCTGCCCGGATGATGAACTTAAAAGGTGTGCCCAAACCTCGGTTGCATTAGATAAGCTGGTGAAAAAATATGCACTTGGCTCTATGGCCTATTATTATAAAGGCACAGGCATTCCGCAAAATGAAGATATTATGACGTCGGTAATATTGGGCAAATCTATGCTAACGGCAAGGGGCATTCCTTGTGCAGGGGAGTATGAGATAAAAAATGCACAGGCAATGAAGATACTGGATGCATTTAAGGCTGGTGGCTCGTTTACAGAGTATTATGCCATGGATTATACAGATGATGTGGTGCTGATGGGGCATGATGGCCCGGGGCATATTACTATGGCAGAAGGCAAAACAAAAGTACGTGCTTTGCCGGTATATCATGGTAAACAAGGCCGTGGCCTGTCTGTTGAAATGACGGTTAAGCATGGCCCTGTAACCCTTTTATCTGTAGTGGAAGATGGACATGGAAAGTTGTTTTTATTAACTGCCGAAGGCGAGTCGGTAAGTGGCCCTGTATTGCAGATTGGCAACACCAACAGCAGGTATAAATTTTACATGGGGGCCAGGCAATTTGTACATGCATGGAACGGCCATGGCCCTGCACACCACTGTGCAGTGGGCATTGGGCATATTACCGGCAAAATAAAAAAGCTTGGTGCCTTGCTTGGCATGGAAGTAATAGTAGTTTGTTGAAACATACTTGGAAAGCCGGGCATGGCAGGAACCTGTAAAGTGTTTACTTTATGGGTTCCATTTTTAAAATGCCTTTCGGTTTTCAGATCATCTTAGCTGCATTAAAAATTGTATTAAAAATGAAAGTAAACTTCACATCTTTTTTCTTGCTGCTGCTTTGTTTTGGTGTAGCCCAATCTCAGCCGCTTAGTCATTTAAAAACAGCAACTGCAAATACCGATGATCCTGAAACGGTATTTTTAAACCCGCCGGAGGCAGCAAAGCCTGGTGTGCTATGGATGTGGATGGGTTGCAACCTTAGTGAAAAAGGGATAACCCACGACCTGGAAGAATTGAAAAAAAATGGTTTTAACAGGACGACCGTGTTTAGCCTCGCAGATATAACAACACCATGGGCAGGGGTTATCGGCAAAAGCCCCACGCCGGAAATTATTGCGTGGACAGAACCCTGGTGGAAAATGGTAAGGCATGCTGCAGAGGAATCAAAGCGGCTTGGTATGGACTTTGGAATTTTTAATGGCGCAGGTTATGAGGCAAGCGGCGGTGTTTGGGTAACACCCGAAATGAGTATGCAGGAACTTTGCTGGTCGCAAACCAAAGTGGAGGGCAGCAGGCATATTGCTGTCAAAATAAGCAAGCCAACTGTGGATGCACGGGGCCATTCGCCATACCCTATGTATGTTCCGGAAACAGGGTTGGTGGAAATTCCGGAGATAGCTGCCCGGAAAACATTTTATAAAGATGTTGCAGTACTGGCGCTTCCGGCAAGTGGGATAGTTTCAAAAGATAGTGTGGTTAATTTAACCGGTAAGATGAATGCAGATGGTGAACTTAACTGGGATGCACCTGCCGGTCAGTGGATTATTTACAGGTTTGGTCATACCACATCAGGTACAATGATGCAGCCTGCCCAATGGAAAGCAACGGGTTTAGAAGTGGATAAGATGGACAAGCAGGCCGTTGAATTTCACATAGGTCATATTATTGGTGAAATTCAAAAACACCTTGAAGGCCTTGTTGGTACCGGCTTTACGCATGTGCACTTTGATAGTTACGAAGCAGGCGACCCAACATGGACTCCAAAAATGCAGCAGGAATTTTTAGCAAGAAGGGGCTACGACCTTACGCCCATGCTTCCCATTTTTGCGGGCCGCACCATCGGCAGTAAAGAAGGTTCTATTAAGCTTCAACAAGATTTTCAGGCAACGGTGAAAGATTTATACCGGGATGTTTATTTTACGGTTATCTCCCAAAAATTAAAAAAAGCAGGCCTTGTTTTTTTATGTGAACCGTACGGCGGCCCTTGGCGGTTAGACGATGTGATGCCACTTGTGGGCAGGGTAATGACGGAATTTTGGACAAACAACGGAGTATACTTTCCATACGAATTGAAACCAACAGTGGACGCTTTAAGAAAGAGTGGCCAAAACATTATTGAAGCAGAAGCATTTACCGGCGACCCTTCGGTAAGTATGTGGGATGAAACGCCTGCCTGGCTAAAACCCATTGGTGATGCGGCTTTTTGCGATGGTGTAAACAGGTTTGTACTGCACCGGTTTGTTCAGCAGCCATGGGCAGATAAATACAAACCCGGTGCAACCATGGGCAGGTGGGGCACCCACTTTGACCGTACACAAACCTGGTGGAAACAATCAAAAGCACTGGTAAATTATTGGCAGCATTGCCAGGCGTTACTGCAGTGGGGCAAAATTGTTTTGCCTGCGGCAGATGATTTTAATGTAAGCGATACCGCAACCAATGCGGCCATAAAATACATTCACCGCAACGATGGAAAAACAGACATTTATTTTGTTGCCAATACCTCCAGAAAAAAACTTTCTGCAAAGTGTACCTTTAATATCGCAGGCATGCAGCCCGAACTTTGGGACCCTGTAACTGCCACCATGCGCAAACTTTCGCAATACCAAAAGCCGGATGGCAAAACAACTTTTCAAATAAATTTTGATGAGGCACAGAGTTTTTTTGTGGTGTTTAGAAATAAGGAACAGCCAGCACAGAATACCATCAAACAAAATTTTCCGGTACAAAAAGAAATAAAAGTTATTGATGGTGCATGGAAGGTAACTTTTGATACTGCGTGGGGCGGCCCTGCAAAACCGGTAGCATTTTCATCTTTGCAAGATTGGACAAACAGCCCCATTGCAGGCGTGAAATATTTTAGCGGCACGGCGGTTTACCGTAAGTCTTTTAAAGTAGCAGTTTTACCAGCCGGTTACAGCCGCAATTTGTACCTGGACTTAGGCACCGTAAAACACATAGCTTCCGTAAAATTAAATGGTAAAGATTTGGGAATAATCTGGACAGCGCCCTGGCAGGTAAAGCTACCTTCTGGATTGTTGAAAGGGAATGCCAATGAGCTTGAAATTGAAGTAACCAATGTTTGGGCAAACCGCCTTATTGGTGATGAACAGCAGCCTGCTGATTGCTTATGGCTGCCCGGACATATCAGTGGGGGCAATTCTTTAAAAGAGTTTCCTGATTGGTTTCTTAATAATACACCAAGGCCATCCAAAGAAAGATATTGCTTTACCACCTGGAATTATTTTACCAAAGATTCGCCACTCATATCATCCGGCTTGTTAGGGCCGGTACGCATCATGCAGGAAAAATAAACGATTAAAAAAAGCCAAATGAAATACACAAAAAAAATTACAATTATCTTTTTAAAACAAATTTTATTGGCAGGTACTTGCTTAAGCCCGGTGCTGCCTGTGGTAAATATATTTGCGCAAGAAAATAGTGTAACCATTGATTGGAAAAACATTACAATGGTCTCGAGGACCACGCCCACCCTACAGGTGGTGGAAAACCCAATGCTGCACAAAGGTTCCCCCATCTTTACTGCAAGCTTTGATGCATTAAAAAAATTGCAGGGCGATTATGTGCGGTATGTGCCATGGTGCCCTTACCCAAAAATGGCAGTGGCAGAATTGAAAGCACCCACAGCAACGCAAACCTTTTGGGATTTTTCGTACGCTGATAGTACCATGGATTATTTTATGCAGGCCACCGAAGGCCACAGCCGGGTAATTAATTTTAGCACCACACCGGTATGGATGTGGAAGACAAAGGAGGTGGTAAAATATCCGGATGACCCTTACGAGGTAGACTGGAATTACAACCAGGGAACGGTGCTGAGGGACTCCACACTTAAAGAAGTTTCGGCTTATTTCGCCAGGCTTTTTAGCTGGTATACCAAAGGTGGCTTTACCGATGAGCTGGGCAAATTCCATCCATCCAGCCATCATTATAAAATTGATTATTGGGAGGTGCTTAATGAGCCGGACCTTGAACATAATATCTCCCCGCAATTGTACACCAGGATTTATGATGCAGTGGTAACGGAGTTAAAGAAAATTTCCCCGGCCACAAAATTCATTGGTATATCGGTGGCATTTAGTACCAACCCCGAATGGTTTGAATATTTTCTTAATCCTAAAAACCACAGGCCGGGCATTCCTTTGGATGGTATTTCTTACCATCATTATTCAACACCATTGCCTGAGCAAACGCTGGAATCTTACCAGTACACTTTCTTTGAGAAGGCCACCAGCTTTCTTGAAAAAGTGCGTTACATAGAAAATATAAGAAAAAGGTTGTCACCCAAAACCATTACCACCATTAATGAAATTGGGACTATCCTGTCTTTCAAATATGATAAATCCATCCCTGATCAATACTGGAGTTTGTCGGGTGCCATGTATGCTTATATTTTTCTTGAGCTAACGAAAATGGGTATTGATGTGGCCGGTGAATCGCAGCTTGTTGGCTACCCCACACAGTTTCCGGATGTAAGTATGATGAACTGGAAAAATGGAAACCCCAATGCACGGTATTGGGTGTTAAAAGTACTGATGGATAATTTTGGCAAAGGTGATAGGCTGGTTACCACTTCATCCAACAATGATAATGTTATTGCCCAGGCAATGATTACAGGCAAGGGAAAAAGGCTTTTGCTCATCAATAAAATGAATGCCGCCACTACAATAAACCTGCCACCCGGAGCAAGTGGCAAACGCATTACTTATACAGATGCAACCACTGGTGAACATGCGCCGGAAGAGGCTGTGGTGGCTGGTACCGCCATTTCGTTAAAGCCATTTGCTGTGGCAGTAGTGCAGTTGGACTAATAGTGGATAATGCTCAAAATCTGTGTCGGACTGGTTTGGTAAAAACCACTACAGCTATAGTCATGATGGAAAAAATTTTATAATATTTGGCAGCCCTTACCAGCTAACCTGGCGCTTTTATCGTGGCAACGGTAGTGGTATTTTTAACCACAATTATAAAACCACCAGTGGTTTTATTGAGGTGAAATGGTTTCATTATTTTTATTTCCGCTACAATTGAGGAAGGTTTATCCGGATTTTTTATAGCAATCTTTACTCATCAAAAAACACTGTTGTAAATAAATAATAGCAATGAAACTTTATATAAAGAATATGGTTTGCAGCCGGTGTAAAATGGTAGCAGAAACCATCTTAAAGGATAGCGGGTTTACAGTGCTTGCTGTAAACTTAGGCGAGGCAGATATTGAGGAGGCTCCATCAAAGGAGCAACTGACAAAGCTTAACAGCTCATTAAAATCAACAGGCTTTGAATTAATTGATAGTAAAAAAAGCCAGACAATTGAAAAAATAAAAAACAGTATTGTTTCACTCGTACACCACTCCGACGGCGGGATTGATACCAACCTTTCTGCTTTTCTTACCTCAAGAATTCATAAGGATTATCATTATTTAAGTAACCTGTTTTCAGAAGTTGAAGGAACAACAATTGAAAAATATTTCATCAGCCAGCGAATTGAAAAAGCGAAAGAATTACTTGTATATGATGAGCTAACAGTTACAGAAATTGCGTTCCAGCTAGGCTATAGCAGCGCCGCATATCTCTCCAATCAATTCAAAAAAATAACAGGCTTTACCCCAGGTTATTATAAGCACTTAAAAGAAAATAAACGTAAGAATATAGAAGACCTTTAAATGTTATAACATTTATGCAAAATTCTACAACAACGGCCGTAGGTACTGTAATTAGCTTTGTATAAAAAAAGATGACACATACTTATAAAGTTACCGGAATGACCTGCGGGGGCTGCGAAGCAAAAGTAAAAAGCAGTTTGCTGTTAGTGCCAAACGTTAATGCAGTTGAGGTTTCAAAAGAAAAAGAAACAGTAACTATCGCCATGGATAAGCATATTCCGCTTTCCACTTTTGAAAATTCATTAGATAAGAAATACGCTATTACCGCAATGCAACACAATGAAACTGTGGAGCAAAAAAAAAGTTGGTTGGTAATTTACAAACCTATTCTTTTAATTTTTGGATATGTAACAACTGTTGCGGTTATTGCAGGTTACCATCAGGGTAATTTTAATGTGCTGCAAGCCATGAATATTTTTATGGCAGGTTTCTTTCTTGCCTTTTCATTTTTTAAAATGCTCGACCTGAAAGGCTTTGCAGAAAGTTATTCCATGTATGATATTGTTGCAAAAAAAGTTAAGGCCTGGGGGTTTATTTATCCCTTTATAGAATTGGCTTTGGGTATAGCTTTCGCTGCACACTTTCAACCTTTTTTTACCAATATAATTACAACAGTTATTATGGCGGTAAGCATAACCGGCGTTTTACAAAGTGTACTTAACAAACGCCAAATTAAATGCGCCTGCCTGGGTGCAGTGTTTAACTTGCCCATGAGCACAGTTACCATTGTTGAAGACAGCTTAATGATTGTGATGAGTATTTTTATGCTTTTAAGTATGTTTTGAATAAATTATTATGATTGGGGTTGATGAAATAAGACGCTTATCGGCTGGTTGAAACAGGTGCTGTAACCTTACAAAAAACAAAGACTTAGTGATTGGATTGGTTTCATTATGCTTATTCCCGTTAGAATACTTACTCCTCTTCGGGTTTGTTTTTTAAGCTCATTAATAAAGCGTAGGCTCCCTTCACAACAAACTCCTGCGTGGCGGTATTGTTTGTCGAAAATATTTCTATAAAGCCCCCTTCTTTAATGCCCGTTGCGGTTTCAATCATTTTAAAAGTGTTGGCAGCAGTTTTTACAAAAGTATATTGCCTGTTCTCAAAAGTTACAATGCCATCTTCGGGTAGCACCCATGTTTTTTTGTTGCTGATCCTGATATCTGCATTCATGTAAGTGCCCGGCACCAGTGATTTATCGTAGTCTTCAAAATGGCAGTGCACATCGGTATTGCCTTCGGCAGATAAATCCTTTCCAATTAATAAAATTTCGCAGGGATGTTTTTTTTCGGGGTTGTTGTTGGTGTATGCCGTCAGTTGCTGGCCGATAAAAAGCTGGTTAACATCCTTTTCAAAAACCTTTAGTGCAAGGTGGATATCGGCAGGGTTTATCAGCTCAAACAATACTTCGGTTGGTGACACATACTTGCCAATATTTACATTTACTTTAGAAACAAAACCGTTTATCGGCGAATAAATATTGACGCCGCTTACTACATTTGTCTCACTTATCTTATTCACATTAATGCCTGCAAGTTGCAGCTTTTGCCCCAGCGAAGTAATCAGCACACGCTGCCCCCTGTAGTCTGCCTCTGCCTGCTGGTACACCTTATCACTGCTGGCCTGTGTTTGGTTTAATTCCTTTTGCCGTTTGTATTCATTTTCTAAATAACTTATTTTAGATTTTGCGGTAAGGTAATCCTGCTGTAGCTGAATGTACTGCTGGTCCTGCATTACAGCAATTACATCTCCTTTACGCACATGCATACCAGGTAGTAGCTTAGTGCTTTTTAAATACCCTCCAAGTGGCACACTTATGGAAATCATATTTTGTGGTGGCACATCAACTTTGCCATTTAACCGCAGCACAGCGGCCATGTCTTTTTGTGTTGGACGGGCGACAGCGATGCCTGCATTTTTCATCTGTACATCAGACAGGGTTACCGTATTGCTATCAGTTTTTGTGGCAACAGGTTCAGGTGCTTTCTTTTTGTCGCCGCAGGCACTAAAAAATACCATAGTGCAGATGGATATAAAAATATACTTCATGAGGTTTAATATTATTTATTCGTAAAATAGTTTAGCTGTATAATGGCATCGTTCAGGTTTTTAACGGCCTCTGTATATTCGTTGTACACTGTTATGGCCTGATTAATCACCTGCACCCATTCCAAATAATTGATGATACCATTTGCCAATTGCTGGTTGGCAATATTTTTAATAAGAAGGGCATTTTTAAGTGCGGTACTTTCATACCACGTTGTTGTTGCAAGGTATTTTTGATATTGTGCAAGTGCAAGCTGGTACTCATTATTAAGGCTTTGCAGCCCCGTGTTATATTCGCTGATAACAAGCTGCCCGTTAAATATGGCGCTGTTAATTTTTGCCTTTTGTGCTTTGGCAAAAATGGGTATACCGATACCTGCCTGCACCGCATTAAACCGCTTGCTGCCGTTGTACACTTTATTATCGGCACCTGTACCAATAAAGCTGTTGTTGTTGTAGCCAATGCTTAGGTCCGGCAACAAGCGGCTCTTCTCTAATTTAATATCGGCCCTGGCAACCTGCTGCTGCTGTTCCAATATTTTGATAACGGGATGGTTTTTTAAAAACCCTGTGCCTGCGGCAACATTCAATTTAATAATATAATTTTTATCATCAGGTACAAACAGCACAGGGCTGTTGAGCAAAAATTGAAACTGCAGTTGAAGGGTTGTAAAGTCTTGCTGTAGCTGCGTTAGCTGCAGGTGTATCTGGCCAAGCTGTGTTTCGGCACTTATCTTTTCCAAGATGTTGGCTTCGCCTTTTGCGAGCCTCTGTGCAGCCTTGGTATAAAACGCAGCGTACAAACTATCGGCCTGTACCAGCAATTGTTTTTTCTGTTGGTTGTATACCATGGCGGCATACACCTGCGCTACCTGCTTTTTCAATTGGGCTTCTTTAATGGCCACATTCAGTTCGCTGCTTTTGGATTGCTGCACCAACAATTCCCTTTGGCGGATATACACCGTTGGAAAGCTGATGTTTTGTACCACACTAAATTTAGTGTCATTAAAAATACTGTTGATCTGCCCTGCCTCGGCTGTAACAATTGCCTGCGGCACAGGTGCTGCCGTTTTAATAAGCAGCTTTTGGTAGGCAGCTTTTAACTGCTCATTTTTTATAGCCAGGTTATTTTGCAAAGCAGTATCTGTAGCGGCTTGAAGCGTTATGGGCGTTTGTGCAGTTGCATGAACGCTGAATGCCAGAAGGAACAATACCATAATAGAAGCCGTACCGGTTTTTTTATTTTTTTTCATAAAACCCTTTTCAAAAGTGATATACAAAACAGGCAGCACAAACAAGGTCAAAAACGTTGCAATTATAAGGCCGCCGATAACAACAGTGGCAAGCGGTCTTTGTACTTCGGCACCGGCACCATTGCTTATTGCCATGGGAAAAAATCCTAACGAGGCAACAAAGGCCGTCATCAAAACAGGGCGAAGGCGCAAGGCCGTTCCTTTTAAAACAATCTTTTTTAAATCGGTTTCCCCTTCTTTTTTTAGCCGTATAAATTCTGCTATCAGCACAATACCGTTGAGTACTGCCACACCAAATAATGCAATAAAACCAACACCGGCGCTAATACTGAAAGGCATGCCCCGTGCCGCTAAAAAAAATATACCGCCTATGGCAGATAAGGGAATGGCAGAATAGATGAGCAGGCCATACTTAACAGAATTAAAAGCAAAATACAACAACAAAAAGATGAGCAGCAATGATACGGGAACGGCAACGGACAAACGCTGTTTTGCAGCATTAAGGTTTTCGAAAGCACCACCATAGGTAACATAATATCCGGCCGGGAAAACAAGCTGCCCGTTTACCTTTTGCTGTAGTTCCTTCACAATGGTTTGCACATCCCTGCCACGAACGTTAAAGCCAACGATGATCCTTCTTTTAGCATCTTCCCGCTGTATCTGGTTAGGGCCGGTTTTCTCTTCCACACTGGCAAGCTGGTATAAGGGTACCTGCGTGCCCTGCGGGGTTGGCACCAGTAAATTTTGCACATCCTGTATGTTTCTCTTTTGCCCGCTGTTTAACCGCACCACTACTTCAAAACGCTTTTCACCTTCAAACAACATTCCGGTGCTTTGCCCCGCAAACGCAGTGTTTACAACTTTATTAATGTCGGCAATGTTAAGGTTATACTGTGCTATGGTGTTGCGGTTGTAGGTTATAATAATTTGTGGCAGGCCTGCAACGGCTTCTACAAATAAATTTTTAGAACCTTTTACGGTGTTGACGATGCTGCCCAATTTAGCGGCAAGTGTGGCGAGGGTATCCAGGTCTTCACCAAAAATTTTACACACCACATCCTGCCTTGCGCCGGTCATCAGTTCATTAAAACGCATTTGCACCGGGTATTGAAAGCCAGCCGTAATGCCGGGTACAGCCTCAAGGGCCTTTCCCATTTTTTCGCTCAATTCATTAAAGGAAGATGCGTTTACCCATTTGTTTTTTGGCTTTAGTATCACCATCATATCGCTTGCATCCATGGGCATGGGGTCGGTTGGTATTTCGCCGCTGCCAATTTTAGTAACCACTTTTTCTACTTCCACAAACTGTGTTTTTAAAATATGCGCCGCCTGTTGGGTGCTGGTAATGGTGGTGTTTAAACTGCTGCCCGTAAGCACCCTGGTGTCTACTGCAAAATCACCTTCTTCCAGCGAGGGTATAAACTCGCCGCCTAATGTGGTAAGGACAAAAATGGCCACAGCAAATAAAGCAATGACTGTAAATAAACTGTTTTAGGAAAATTGGTTACCCTGTTTAGTGTACGCTGATAAACGTTTTCTAACTTATCCATCATCCTGTCAGAAAATGTTTTTTTATGTTTTATTTTCTTGCTCAAAAACACAGCACTCATCATTGGTATGTAAGTAAGTGATAACAAAAATGCACCCATCAAAGCAAACGCAACGGTTTGTGCCATGGGTTTAAACATCTTGCCCTCAATACCCTGCAATGTAAAAATGGGCAGGTAAACCACCAGTATAATAAACTGCCCAAACACTGCACTGTTCATCATTTTGCTGGCAGCGTGGTTAACCTCTTCATCCATTTGTGGCGTTGTTAACAGGTTTACTTCTTTAAACTTTTTACTGTAGGCAAGCTGGTGCATTACCGCCTCTACAATAATTACGGCACCATCCACTATCAACCCAAAATCCAATGCACCCAGGCTCATCAGGTTGCCGCTAACACCAAACAGGTTCATCATAATTACGGCAAACAATAAGGCCAGTGGTATAACAGAAGCCACCAGTAAACCTGCCCTGAAGTTGCCTAAAAAAAGTACCAGCACAAACACTACAATCAAGGCACCTTCCATCAAATTTCTTTGCACGGTGCTGATGGCATTGTTCACCATTTTGGTACGGTCTAAAAACGGTTCCACCACCACACCCTGCGGCAATGTTTTTTGTATTTGTGCAATGCGTTGCTTTACATTTTTTATTACCTCACTGCTGTTGGCACCCTTCAGCATCATTACAACAGCGCCGGATACTTCGCCTTTATCATTGTAACACATGGCACCATACCGGGTGGCATTGCCAATTTTTATATCGGCCACATCCCTTATAAACAGCGGTGTTCCGTCACTTGTATTTTTTATGGAGATGTTTTTTATATCATCAATACTGCCCAGCAAACCCTCGGTACGGATGTACAATACAGCAGGCCCTTTTTCAATATACGCCCCGCCGGTATTTTCATTATTGGTTTCAAGTGCCTTAAAAACATCGGCGATGGTGATGTTGTGTGATAATAATTTATGCGGATCTACCTCAATGGAATATTGCTTTAAATTGCCACCAAAACTGCTTACATCCGCCACGCCTTTTACGCCCAGTAATTGCCGCCGAACTATCCAGTCTTGTATAGTCCGCAGCTCCGTGGCATCATATTTAATTTCGTAGCCTTCCTTTGGCCTTACCACGTATTGGTATATTTCGCCAAGGCCTGTGCTGATGGGCCCAAGCTCCGGTACGCCAATGCCCTGCGGTATTTGGGTTTGTACTTTTTGCAACCTTTCTGCCACCTGCTGCCTTGCCCAGTATACATCTGTGGCATCATCAAAAACAATGGTAACCAGCGACAGCCCAAAGCGGGAGAAGCTCCTGATTTGCTTTAAGCCCGAAATATTATTGGTGGCCTGTTCTACCGGAAACGTAACCAGCCTTTCAATATCTGTAGCACCAAAAGATGGCGCAACGGTAATTACCTGTACCTGGTTATCGGTAATATCAGGCACAGCATCAATGGGCAGCTTTGTAAAACTGTAGCTGCCATAAGCCACAAGGGCGAGCATAAAAAGCCCTATGATGAGTTTGTTCCTTACGGAAAAACCAATGATTGCATTCAGCATAATTAAAAAATCTTACAGGATGAAGATGGTAACAGGTATGGGTACACCTGATCACCCATATCAAATACAGGTGTTGTGTAAAAAAGTTGTATTGTTTAGCAAAGCTTTGGAGGCTGCCAAATGGCAGAGAGGTAAGAAGAAAAAAGGAATTGATCTTTACAGAAAAAAAATGGCTTGTTGGTGGTAACAACAGGCATTTCAAAAGTATACGAAACTGTGTTAGGCACACAAGCCCCGGCCACAGCCGCAATACAATGTGTGCAGGTTTTAAACGGCAGTTGCATGTCCCTTTCATAATCCGCATCATGTGGGCTGCCATGCATATAATGCAAATCTAAAAACTGAAAAAAAGTGATGCCCGGGCTTTCTTTTTTATGCTCTGCAAAATGCTCAAATATAATGGGCAGCTTTAATAACTGGTAAGCCTCTGTTGTTGAAAACAGGTAGATAAAGAAGAATGTTATGCCGATGATTTTTTTCAATGCCCAAATTTAAAATATTTTGCTTTACACTATCCAACAAAAACGTTCCATAACATGTTGTTACAAACCAGGTTTAAATTTACACAATTGCCACCACCTTATTTTTAAGTAAAAGAGAAAGCATGGTGTTGGCAGATAATAAAAAAGAAATAAATCATATTTTAGCTTAAAGGTTTTGTTGAATGAGAAAAAAGGCAATTGCTGCAGATGGAACGGCTTTACAATCCGTTGATAGTTATTTAAAATTTCCTGTGGCGGGTATTGGTGCAAGCGCAGGCGGCCTTGATGCTTTTAAAATGCTTTTAAAGGCTATACCAGAAAATTCGGGCATTGCCTGGGTATTGGTACAGCACCAACACCCGGGCCACGAGAGCATGCTTACAGAATTATTACAAAAAGTTACCCCCATCCCGGTATTTGAAATCACTAATGGCATCCTTTTAAAACCCAATTGCATTTTTGTGATGCCCCCCAATAAAATGCTGGTGGCATCGGGTGGCAAGCTTATACTTTCGCCAAGGCCGGATGCTGTAAAGATGGAAGGGAATTATCCCATCAATATGTTTTTTGAATCCCTTGCGTTGTCGCATGAGGGCAATGCCATCGGGGTGGTTTTATCAGGCACCGCATCCGACGGCACAAAAGGTTTAAGGGCCATTAAAGACCATGGCGGTATTACCATTGCACAAAGTGTGGCATCAGCAGCTTATGCCGGTATGCCCGAAAGTGCCATAGCTGCCGGTGTTGCAGACTTCATTCTTGCCCCGGAAAAAATTCCCAAAAAGTTGCTGGAAATAAAAAAGATAATTGGCAAAAATGATGAGCAGCAAAGCCTTCCGGATGAGGAAGAAAAATCTTTTAAACAAATACTGTACCTGCTGCATACCAGCAAGGGCATGGATTTTACCTACTACAAGCAAACCACCATACGCCGCCGCATTTTGCGAAGGGTGCTGCTGAACAAGTTTAAAAAAGTTGCGGAGTACGCTAATTTCCTTAAAGAAAACAGTGGTGAAGTAAATGCATTGTACCATGATATGCTGATACCGGTTACCAGCTTCTTCAGGGATACCAAAGTGTTTGATAATTTATGCGAAACTGTTTTTCCAAACCTTATAAAAAACAAAAGCCCCGAAGGGCATATCCGCATTTGGGTGGCAGGCTGCAGCACCGGCGAAGAGGCTTATTCCATTGCCATTTGTTTTAAAGAATACCTTGGCCATAAAAATGAAAAAGTACAGATTTTTGCTACGGACCTCAGCGAACCTGCTATTGCAAAAGCAAGGGCAGGCATCTATACAAAAAGCGAGGCCGAAATGGTTAGCCATAACCGGTTGAAAAAATTTTTTACGGTAACACACGGTAATTATCTTATTAATAAAGATTTGAGGGACATGTGTGTTTTTGCCGTACACAATTTTTTAAAGGAGCCGCCTTTTGGCAAAATAGATTTTATCAGTTGCCGCAATGTGCTGATATATATGGATACCTATCTGCAAAAAAAGGCACTTACTACTTTTCATTATGCATTAAATCCCAAAGGCCTTCTGATGCTTGGGCGGTCTGAAAATACAATCGGTATCACAGACCTGTTTATGGCCAACAACAAAACAGAAAAAGTATTTACCCGTAAGGATGTGGCCTCTAAAATTGCTGCTGTATCCTCCAAAAAAATTGAGCCTGTTACAATGCCCGTAAAAAAAGGCACAATGCCCGAACCTGTTAAATCTGATTTTCAAAAACTGGCCGATGATATTATTTTAAACCAATACACCCCGCCGGGTGTGGTGGTTAATGAGGGGATGGATATTGTCCATTTCAGGGGCAACACTTCTTTGTACCTGGAGCAGCTGCCGGGTAAGCCAACACATAATTTGCTTAAGATGGCAAAGCCTGGTCTGGCTTTTGAACTCCGCAGTATTTTGCACAGGGCAATTAAGGAAAAGAAGCCGGTTAAAAAAGAAAACGTGCCGGTACAAATACAAAATATACCGCAGCTTATAAGCCTGGAAGCCATACCCCTGAACGGTTTGATAGAGCCGCATTATTTTGTTGTTTTTAACGACAGCATTAAGGTGATGGCCAACGGTGCAGCGCTGAAACCGCCAGCCAGGAACCGGAAAGATGAAGATGCCCTGCGCCTGCAGCAACTGGAAAAAGAACTGGCGCAGTTAAGGGAAGATATGCGTAGCATAACCGAAGACCAGGAAGCTACCAATGAAGAACTGCAAAGTACCAACGAAGAATTACTGAGCAGTAACGAAGAACTGCAAAGCCTTAACGAAGAACTGGAAACGAGCAAGGAAGAGCTGCAAAGCACCATCGAAGAAATTACAGTTGTTAACCAGGAAGTAGTGAATTTGAATGAGCAGCTTGGCGTGGGAAAGGAATATGCAGAAGCCATTATCGCTACCATCCCGCAACCCATGCTGGTGCTGGATGCAAGCTTAAAAGTATCTATAGCCAACCAGCTTTTTTATCAAAAATTTTTGGTTACACCCTCGCAAACAGAGGGCAGGCTGGTGTATGATATTGGCAACCGGCAGTGGGACATCCCTAAATTAAAAACATTGCTGGAAAATATTTTGCCCCAGCAGGAAAGTTTTTTTGGTTTTGAAGTGGAACATGTTTTTAATAAAATAGGCCTGCGCATTATGCGGTTAAATGCCCGTGAAATATTGCGGGACAAAGGCGAAAAAAGAATTTTATTGGTTATTGAAGATGTTACAGATTATGTGCAGGCAACCCGTAAAATAGCTGAGAGCGAACACCGATACCGGGAGATGATTGCAACTTCCAGTTCATTGATCAGTGTATTGGAAGGAGAAAATTTATTGATTTCGATTGCCAATGATGCTACATTGGCAATATGGGGCAGGGGAAAAGAAGTAATAGGGCAACCCTTGTTAAAGGTTTTTCCAGAATTTGAAACGCAGGGCTTTGGCAGCATTTTAAAAAATGTTTTATCTACCGGTGAAACCTTTACGGCCTACGAAATGCCCATTGAAATAATGAAGAATGGTGAAAAGTTTTTGCGGTATTACAATTTTTCGTACCAGGCACAAAAAAACCTGGATGGAAAAATAACCGGCATACTTTCAATAGCCTACGAGGTAACGTCACAAGCCCTTCTTACCCAAAAAATAAAAGAAAGTGAAGAAAAATTCCGTACCATGGCGGAATCATCTGATATTTTAATTGGCGTAAACAACGAAACTGTTGATGCAGTATATTTTAATAAAACCTGGGAAAAGCTTACGGGCAGGCCGGTTGAAGATTTATTAAAATTAGGCTGGGCAGATTTACTGCACCCGGAAGACAAAGAACCCTTCCTGAATAAATTTTTAACAGCGTTTAAAAATAAAGCCTCTTACGATGGGGAGTTCAGGATGCTGAACAAAGAAGGAATGTATTGCTGGTTATACACAAAAGCGCAGGTACGGCTGCACCCCGATGGCTCTTACGCCGGGCACATAAGCTCAAGCATCGATATTACAGACCGTAAAACAAATGAAAAAGCCTTACAGGAAAGCGAAGAAAAAATAAGGACGGTTATTGAAAACTCCCCATTTCCCATTGGTGTTTATATTGGTAAAGAACTAAGAATAGAATTCGCTAACCAGTCCATTTTAGATATATGGGGCAAAGGGAATAATGTTATCGGAAAACGGTACAGCGATATTTTACCGGAACTTGAAAATCAAAAAGTGTTTGGGCAATTATTAGATGTGCTCGTTACGGGCATTCCTTTTCAGGCAATTAACCAAAGGATAGAGCTGCTGGTAAACAGTGTGGTGCGGCCCTACTATTTTAACTATAATTTTACGCCGCTGCGTAATTCGGCTGGTGAAGTATATGGGGTGATGAATACTGCTGCCGATGTAACTGATTTAAACATTGCCAAACAGCAGGCAGAAGAAAGCCAGGAACAGTTTGCCACCCTGGCCGATAACATGGAAAACCTCGCCTGGATTGCCAATGGCGACGGCTGGATATACTGGTACAATAAAAGGTGGTACCAATATACAGGCACTACACTGGAAGAAATGCAGGGTTGGGGATGGGAGAAAGTACATCATCCCGACCATAAAGAAAGGGTGGTGGATTTTGTAACAAAGGCATGGCTAAAAACAGAACCTTTTGAACTAACATTTCCGTTGCTTGGGGCTGATGGCAATTATAAATGGTTCCTTACAAGGGTTTATCCAATTTTAAATAACGAAGGGAAAATACTGAGATGGATTGGCACCAACACAGATATTGATGAACAAAAAAAGGCTGGTGAACAATTCAGGCTACTGGCCGATCAGGCACCTATGTGGGTATTTACCTGCGATGTAGAAGTTAATATTACTTATGCAAATAAGGAGTTGCTACAATTTATAGGGCTTACAACTTTTGAAGAATTTAAGGGCCATGTATGGAAGCAAATTGTGCATGAGGGGGATATAGAAAATATATTAAGCCTGTTTAATAAAGCCTATTTAACCCGTTCATCTTTTGAAATTGAAGTAAGGATAAAAAATGCCGCTACGAATTTATATGAATGGTTTTATTTCAGGAATGTGCCAACGTTTCAAAAAGAAATATTTACCGGTTTTATCGGAACGTCCATCAATATCAATGCGCAAAAATTACAAATGTCTGCCCTTATAGAAAGTGAACAACTTTTTCGCAGCCTAACTGATATTGTGCCATCTATTATCTGGATAACCGGCCCTGATGGTTATTGCAATTACCTTAATGAACAATGGTATGGTTATACCGGGCAATCGCATGCAGAGGGCGAAGGTTATGGATGGTTAAACGCTATCCATCCTGAAGATAAAGACAGGGCAGGCCAGGAGTTTATCCATGCCAATGAAAATAAAATAGCCTTCACCCACAATTACCGGCTTAAAAGTAAAGAAGGGGAGTACCGCTGGGTAATTGACAAAGGCAGCCCTAAATTCAGCATCAGCGGAATGTATGAAGGAATGATTGGGACCGTGGTGGATATCCATGATGAAAAAACGGCCAACGACCTGATTAAAAAGAATGAAGAACGTTTTCGCCTGCTGGCAAACGCAATGCCACAGCAGGTATGGACGGCCGATGCCGAAGGAAAGTTGAATTATTTTAACCAATCTGTGTATGATTTTTCAGGCCTTACCTTAGCAGAAATCAGTAAAGATGGCTGGCTGCAAATTGTGCACCCGGACGAAAGGGATGAAAATATTATTGAATGGACAAATGCCATAAAAAATGGTACAGATTTTCTTTTTGAACATCGCTTCAGGCGGCATGATGGCGGATACCGTTGGCAGCTAAGCCGGGCGGTCCCACAAAAAGATGCTGATGGAAATATTACGGTTTGGATAGGCACAAGCACCGATATCCAAAAGATAAAAGAAGAAGAAAAACGCAAAGATGATTTTCTTAAGATGGTAAGCCATGAACTTAAAACACCCGTTACTTCCATTAAAGGATATGTGCAGTTTTTGCTGAGTTTGCTAAGCAGCGAAATGGCGTTGCCACCTGCATTATCGCCGGTAAAATCTTCGCTGGTAAGGATAGATATACAAATTATAAGGCTGACAAGATTGATTACGGAGATGCTTGATTTGTCCAGGATAGAATCTGGCAAGTTGGATTTACAGCATACTGTTTTTAGCATCAACGACATGGCCCTGGAAACCATCCGTGATATTTCACATACCAGCACCACGCACCTTATTAACCTGCAGCAAGACTTTAGTGGCACAGTAGCCGGCGACCGCAACAGGCTGGAACAGGTGCTGATTAATTTTATAAACAATGCCATAAAGTACTCTCCTGAAAGCAATGTAATTGATGTGCGCATTTACAAAACGGATAAAAATCTGGTAGCGGTAAGTGTGCAGGATTATGGCATCGGCATCAGCAAAGAAGACCAGGCGAATGTGTTTGAACGCTTTTACAGGGTAGAAGGAAAAAGGGAAGAAATATTTTCGGGCTTTGGCATCGGGCTGTTTATTGCCAACGAAATTATACAACGGCACCACGGCATAATAATGGTAGAAAGTGAATTGGCAAAAGGTTCAACCTTTACTTTTATGGTGCCTGCCATTGCATAATATAAATGGCAACTATCCGTATGAAAGTAAAGCCTTGCAACGATAATTAAATACCCCACCTCAGGCCGTTTTTTTACGGCCGGGGTTTTCTTTTAACCAGATGGACCATTTGGCCAGCATCTGCACCACATCTTCCAGTTTTACGGGTTTGCTTAAAAAATCATCCATGCCTGCGGCCAGGCAATTGTCTTTGTCTTCTTTCATTGCATTGGCCGTCATGGCGATTATTATGGGCTGCATATCCATGTTTTGCCTTATGATTGTGGTGGCTTCAAGGCCGTCTATTTCCGGCATTTGCACATCCATCAAAATCATGTCATAAGGTTGGGCAAGCGCCATCTCCACAGCCTCACTTCCATTTACGGCAAGGGTTGCTTCAAAGCCAAGTTTGCTTAATATTTTTAGGGTAAGTTTTTGGTTCACCAGGTTGTCTTCTGCCACCAAAATTTTTAATGGGTGTTCGTTTACAAAATCAGCCGATAATTTTTGTTTGGGTGCTGCAACAGTTTCGGTTTTATATTTTTGGCTGCCCCTCAATTCGTTAATCAATAATTTGCACAGCATCTCCTGCTTAATAGGTTTGGTAAGTATGGAGCGGAAGAGGCCCTGGTATTTTTTGTTGCGTTCATCGCCTACAGAACTTAATAAAATAACCGGCAGTGCAGGATACAATTGCTGCAGTTCCTGTGCAAGCTGGCACCCATCCATATCCGGCATTTGCATGTCTGTTAACACCAAATCTATCGGTGTGCCTTTTGCCAGCAGCGCTAATGCAGCAGCACCGCTATCTGCCAATACAGGCGTTGTTTTCCACAACCCCAGTTGGTTTTTAAGGATGCTCCGATTGGTTAAATTATCATCCACCACCAACACCTGCTTGCCCTGCATGCTCAAAATATCATTGGTTACATAGGTACGCAGCGATTGCGAACTGGCAACTGACAGCATTGTAAATGTAAATACAGTGCCTTCTTTTTCTTTGCTCTTTACATCGATATCGCCACCCATGAGCTTAATTAATTTTTCGCAAATAATGAGCCCTAAGCCGGTGCCGCCATACTTTCGTGTGGTAGACGAATCCACTTGTGAGAAGGCTTTAAACAGCCGCTCCATTTTATCTGCAGGTATGCCAATGCCGGTATCCCTTACTTCAAACTGCAGTTCAACTTTTCCATCTTTTAAGGAATTAAGCAAGTGTACCCCTACAAAAATTTCGCCCTGTTCGGTAAACTTAATGGCGTTGCTTACCAGGTTTACCAGTATCTGGCGAAGGCGTAAACTATCCCCGATAATTTGTGCAGGCACATTGTAGTCAATCTCGTAAACCAGGTCCAGCCCAAGTTTGCCAGCCTTACCTGCAAATACGTCCAGTACTTCTTCTATGCATGTACGCAAATCAAAACCACGTTCTTCCAGCTCCATATTGCCGGATTCTATCTTAGAAAAATCAAGTATGTCATTAATAACAGTAAGCAAAGCTTCGCCGCAAGTGCTGATAGTTTTTGCATACTCCTGCTGTTCTGCGGTTAGCTGTGTTTCATTTAATAAAGATGCCATACCGATAACGCCATTCATTGGTGTCCTTATTTCATGGCTCATGGTTGCTAAAAAAACACTCTTTGCTTTGTTGGCCTCATCAGCTTCTTCACGGGCCATCTCTGCCTGCAGGGTGGTTTGTAATAACTGATTGGTTTGTTTTTTAACCTTCTCTTCCAGTTTTCTTTTTTGTGTTTTAATAATGTTTACCCTGAATTTGTAGCAACCCAATGCACTGCTGAAGGCAACCAGTAAAAAGATAGTTTTAAACCACCACGTAAGCCAAAAGGGTGGCGTAATGGTTAAGGCAACTTCTGCCATATTATTGCTCCACTGCCCTTCATTGTTCATACCCTTTACTTTAAAAATATATTTGCCAGGGTTAAGGTTGGTATAGGTTGCCGTTCTTTTTGTGCCGGTTTTGTTCCATCCTTTATCAAAGCCTTCAAGCATGTAGGCATACTGTTTTTTTTCGGCAACTGCATAACTAAGCGAAGCAAACTCAAAAGAGAAAACGGCATCTTTATAGCCAAGTGTAATTTCTTTGGTTTCAGAAATTTCTTTTTTAAGGGGAGAAGGGTCGCTGTTGTTTTTTGCAACATCAACCGTCTTATTAAAAATTTCAAAGCTGGTCAGCAGCAGCGGCGGGTTAGAAGATATAGGCTTAACCTGATCGGGAAAAAATTCATTGAAACCATTGATGCCGCCAAAGTACATGGCACCCGTTGATGCCTTGTAAAACGAGCCCCATTTAAATTCGTAAGATTGCAACCCATCTTCAGTATAAAAATTTTTAAACGTTTTTTTTGCAGGGTCAAACCGTGACATGCCCCGGTTGGTGCTTATCCAAAAATAACCTTGTGCATCTTTTGTTAAACCTAGTATGGTATTATTGGGTAAGCCATCTGTAGTTGTGTACAGGGTAAACTGTTGTTTTTTTATATCATAAAAATTAAGGCCTGCCAAGGTGCCAATCCAGTAATTGCCATTGTTGTCAACATGCGTAAATGTTACATGGTTATCGCTTAAGCTGTTTTTATTTTCCTGAAAGATGAGTGGGGCAAACGTATTTTTTGCTACATTAAAAACCTGCAGGCCTGCACCATCCGTACCAATTAACAGGTTACCATTATCATCTTCGCTAAGCGATAATATTTTATCTGTGCTGGTGGTATCTGCTTTGTTTTTAAACCGCGTAAAAGTTCCCGTGGCGGGATTATACAAATTTAAGCCACTCAGGTAAGTACCTACCCAAATCCTGTGCTGCCTGTCTTCGAAGATACTCCAGGCATTATTGCCACTAAGGCTGCCGGCATCTTTGGGGTTGTTTTTAAAATGGCGGTAAATGTTTTTTTTAGGGTTAAAAACGGTAAGCCCGTCGCCCCAGGTACCTGCCCAGATATTGCCCTCATGGTCTTTACGAACACATAAAACATAATTACCGCAAATGCTGTTTTTATTATCGGGTTGATGGGTAAAGTGTGTGCATTTTTTTGTAACCGGGTCAAACAGGTTTAACCCTCCGCCATCTGTTGCTATCCAAATTTTACCATCTTCGTTTTCGGCGATACTCAGTACATTGTTATTGCTGATGCTCGTACTGTCTGATGTATGTTTAAAATGGCCAAACCTTTTGCTGTTGGGCGTTACAAGGTTAATGCCCCCTGCAAAAGTACCCACCCACATATTGGCTGCATTATCTTTATACAGCGAATACACGGAGTTATGGCTAATGCTTTTGTCATCAATATAATCGTGTTTGTAAGTGTTGAATTTTCCGGACATGGGGTTGTAAATACTTAAGCCGCCATTCTCTGTACCTATCCACAAATAACCATCATTGTCTTCTGTTATGGCAAACACCGTAGCAGATGGAAGGCTGGCAGGGCCGAGGCTGTTTGCTATAAAACGATGAAACTTTTTGGTGCCGCTGTTAAACAGGTTTAAGCCACCACCTGCAGTGCCTATCCAAAGTTGTTTTTTACTGTCTTCAAAAATAGTAGTGATGTTGTTGTTGCTGATGGAAGCATCGTCTTTTTCGTTGTACGTATAAGATGTAAATGAAGCCGTGGTTTTGTTGAGGATGCCAAGCCCGTTGTTATAAGTGCCAACCCAAAGCTGCCCTTTGCTGTCATTAAAAACATATCGGGAATTAATGTTGTACCGGACAAAACGGTGGTGTGCAACATCAAAAAAGTTGAGTTTATTTTCGGTGCTTATCCAAAGGTTTCCTTCCTTGTCTTTACAAATGCTGTTGAGTATGTTGCTGGAAATAGTGTTGCTGTTTTTAGGGTCATTTTTGTAATGGATAAATTTATCTTTCTCCCTGTTGTACCTGTTTAGGCCACCGCCCCTTGTAGTTATCCAGATATTACCCGAAGCATCTTCCACCAAACCAGACACTGTATTATTGCTGATGCTGTTGCTGTCCTTCGCATCATTTTTATACACGGTAAATTTGTAGCCATCATATTTATTAAGGCCATCCCTTGTACCAAACCACATAAAGCCACGGCTATCCTGCAGGATGCACATGATATGGTTTTGCGATAACCCAGCATTGATGTCCAGGTGTTCAAAAGTCAGGTTTTGCTGTTGTGCCTGTGTATGCAGGCTGCCCAGCAAAACACCCATCAAAGTAAGGAAGCATCGTATTTTCATGTACATAAATTTTGGCGGGTTGCAACAGCAACTGTTATTTTATAAGAAGATAAAAAGGTGTTTACCCCAGTTGCTGTATCCGTATTTTTAAACCTTTTTCAATATCGCCATACTGGCTGACAGCCTGCTCTGTAAGCATGATAAGGTTATTATCGATGAGGCCTTTTTTACCAAGGTTTTCAATATTGGTGAGCATCTCTACCAAAGCTGCGGCCTGTATAATGCCTGCACTGCTTTTTGCTTTGTGTGCACTTTTACACAGCATATCCGTTTTACCGGCCTTTAATGCATCCTTCATTTCTTTTAAATCTTTAGGTGTTTCTTCCACCACTGTTGTTAGTATATCCAACACATATTCATTGTCATCCATTTCTTCCAGTAAACTTAAATTGTACAAATGGGTGCTGTTATTTTCAAAAGATGATGTTTTCATGATAAAGTTTTATTGTTGGTTACCTGTTTGATCAGGCACGTTTTTCATTGCGTTTTTTATCTTGGATATTGTTGCTCCATTTGGCAAGCATCTCTACCACGTCTTCTAATTTTACAGGCTTGCTTAAAAAATCATCCATGCCTGCGGCAAGGCAATTGTCTTTATCTTCTTTCATTGCATTGGCAGTCATTGCTATAATTACAGGCTGCACTTCTATATTTTGCCGTATAATCCTTGTGGCCTCAATACCATCCATTTCGGGCATTTGTACATCCATCAAAATAATGTCGTAGGTATGCAGCAAAGCCAGCTCCACCGTATCGCTGCCATTAACTGCAAGGGTTGGTTCAAAGCCCAGTTTGGATAAAATTTTAAGGGTTAGTTTTTGGTTTACAAGGTTATCTTCTGCCACCAGTATTTTTAAAGGATGCCCCTGTGCAAAGCCTGCTGAAAGTGTTTGTGTTATTGGTTTTGGCTGTTCTGCCAGGCCGTTGGTTTTGCCCCTTAGTTCATTAACGAGCAGGCGGCACAACATCTCTTGTTTTATAGGTTTGGTAAGAATGGCCTTAAATAAACCGGTGTACATTTTATTGCGCTCATCGCCTAACGAACTTAAAAGTATAATGGGCAATGTTGGATACAATTGTTGAATTTGAACAGCCAGCTCACAGCCATCCATATCCGGCATTTGCATGTCGGTTAAAACAAGGTCGAAGCTTTTACCGGCAGCTAAAATTTCCAGTACAACTTTGCCGCTGCCTGCAAGCGTTGGTATTGCCTTCCATATTTCAAGCTGGTTTTTAAGTATGCTTAGGTTGGTAAAATTATCATCAACCACCAGTACCCGCTTGCCCTGCATGCCAGATACATGGCTGGTTACATAAGTGCGTACAGATTGCGAACTGGCCTTACATAAAATAGTAAAGGTAAAAACGGTGCCTTCCTGTTCTTGGCTTTTTACAGCAATTTGGCCGCCCATAAGGTTTACCAGTTTCTCACAAATGGTAAGCCCCAGCCCGGTGCCACCATACTTTCGGGTGGTGGATGAATCTACCTGGGAGAAGGCCTTAAAAAGCTTTTCTATTTTTTCTCCGGTAATGCCAATGCCGGTATCCCTCACTTCAAACTGAAGGGCCAGTTCTTTTTCCACAACAGTTTTGTGAAGGTGTACCCCAATAAAAATTTCACCCTGTTCGGTAAACTTAATGGCATTGCTTACCAGGTTTACCAATATCTGCCGGAGGCGAAAACTATCACCCACAATTTGCGCAGGCACATCGTGGTCTATTTCATACACCATATCTATGCCCTGCCTGCCTGCCCTGCCGGCAAAAATATCCAGCACTTCCTCAATGCAGGTACGCAGGTCAAAGTCACGCAGCTCCAGTTCCATTTTACCAGATTCTATCTTCGAAAAATCGAGGATATCATTGATAACGGTAAGCAATGCTTCGCCGCAGGTGCTTATTGTTTTTGCATATTCCTGTTGTTCTTCGGTAAGCTGTGTTTCACTTAATAAAGATGCCATGCCTATCACCCCGTTCATGGGTGTCCTTATCTCATGGCTCATAGTAGCCAAAAAAACACTTTTTGCTTTGTTTGCTTCGTCGGCTTCTTCACGGGCAATTTCTGCTTTTTGAAATGCCTCTTTTAATATGGCTTCGTTAAGCACCCGGTGTTTATTTTCCTGCGCTTCCCTCTCCAGTGAGGTTACCTGCCGCAGTTGTTCCAGTTGCACAATACTATATCTTTTTAGCTGGTTTGCCCACAGGCCACAAATAAAAAATATTGTTGCAGCAAGGGTGATGTGGATGATAAAAGCCGGTGCTTCCACAACACCGGATTCTGTTAGATAAATACCGCTGATACCTGTGTTTTGAAAATAGCCAAGTACTGCATGATGGATAAGTACAAACAACATCAACGGTACCTGCAGCTTCCAGTTTTGATAAGTGATGAGGATAGCACTTGCAATAAATGCCACAAAATGCATCTCAAACATACCATGTGTTTCAAAAATAAATTGGGCCATAAAAACACCCAACACACCACTAAGCACATATTGGTACAGGTCACTTTCCGGCAGTGCTGCCCTTACACCGTAGTAGGCCAGCAAACAACTGCTACCGGTAATAACAGCAAACAGCCAGGTGTTATAAAACGGTGCCAGCAATAAGCCGCATATAAAAAATGAAGCTAAAAAATAATTCATCAGCCTGTCTGACCGTTGCTTTATATATTTTGCTAAGTGCATTTGCGGGTGCAGTTTTCCGAGGTTGGTATGTGGCATTATATATTGGCTTTTTTAAAAAATAATTTGATAGGTGCTGCCTGCTGGCACACTAAAGCACGTGTGTATGCATACCGAAAAAAGAACAAGGCCTGCCAATGGTAAAAAATTTTCTCATGGTGTTTTTGTTGATAACCGTGTAGTTGTTATTAAGGGTATCAAACGGCAGATGATATAATATCTTATCGTGCCCTTAACCATAATGATGTAGTAATCCTTCTATAAATATTCACGCAGATTTCGCCGTGGTTTCTGCCCGGGTGTTTGTAGTTATTTGTCGCAGGCGGTGTAGTAAAAGTTTTATAATTAAAGCTGCTTCCAATATTTGGCTGGCATCATGAGTTATGCTGTAGCTTGTTTAAAATTTTTTATCCAGTTTTTAAATAAGCAGTTAACATCCATATAAACTGATTACCTGTACTTAAAATACCCTGATCGCAAAGCCACTAAACCTTTACCGTTTACAGGCCGCATCACCACACAGTTATGAGCCATCCTATTGCAAAAACCATAAACGTTTTTTTAAGTCCGGACAGGTTAATTGCAAACAGTTATTTTAACCAGCATGACCCTGCACCCATTTATATGCGGCAGTTAAGCCACCAGTTTGAAGCCTACATTATGGAATCTGTAAAGCCAGCCAAGCGGCACTCGGTTATCTTTTATAAACTTAAATGCAATACCGACGATGATAAGCAATATGCGGAGCCTTTAATGTATGCGATACGCCGGCATTTTGTGGCAAAGCAGGAAGATAAAATCAAGGAGTTTATCAAATTTAAGCGCCGTAACTGGACGTTGCTGGGCATCAGTATTGTGGTGGTTATTATGTTTCAGGGTTTGTTGCCGCTGTTGCTGAATACAGAGCATGGCATTGGTACCGGCATCATCAACAGCCTTGATATTTTTGCCTGGGTTTTATTGTGGCACCCTATAGATGAGCTGGTGTTTCACTGGAATGTTTACCTGAAAGAATTGAACCTGTTGAATAAATTAGCTACCGCCGAATCCATACTTATTGAAAATGAAAGCAATTATGTTTCTGATGATTTACTCAGGATTGTTGCCTAACACCCAGGCACAGCCGAAGGGAGGTGTAGAGCAGTATTATTATATGAACACAAGGGATGTAACCATTAACCCAAGGGGCTGGTACCAATCTGCCAAAGGCTGGTATGCAGAGGGGCGTTACAATTACGAAGCAGATAAAACATTTTCGATGATTGCGGGAAAAACATTTGAATACAAAGCCGGTGTAACCTGCACCGTAACACCAATGGCAGGCTTTGTTGCAGGGCAGGTTAATGGTGCGGCACTTGCGGCAAACACTTGTATTGAGCATAAAAAAATTGCGTTGTCTGTACAGTCGCAATACACCTTATCATGGCAAAATAAAAATGCTAATTTTTTATACAACTGGGCCGATTTGAGTTATGAAGTTTCCAGGTTGTTATCGGCCGGTGTTTCGGTACAGCAAACAAATATGTACCACTGTGACAGGGTAAGGGACATGGGTATTTTTTTTAAAGCAGCTTTAGGCAAGCTTGAAATACCTGTTTATTATTTTATGGGAGAAAAGAATGAACGCTATGTGGTGCTGGGTTTAAGCATTGCTTTATAACGTTCAACCACCCACGTTTTATAGTTTACAAGTTGTACGATAGCATTTAAAACAGTTCGCCAGATTAATCTTTACTTATGGATATACAGTATTTGCTTTGTTGCCCACCGATTTTCCTGTTGCTGTTTTGGTTTACAGGTTGGTTTAAAATTATACTTGCGCTGATGATGGCTGTTGCTGCTGTATTGTTTTATTTGGTAAGAATGACCACTTTAAAACATGAGAAGTCGGATTTGCAGCGCCGCCTTGTTGAGCGTAATGAACTTTTACAACACTCCACCCAAAGCGAAAAAAAGGCAATGGAAAAAGCGTTGCTGGCAGACAGGAACAAAGGGTCTTTGCTAAGCCGGATAAACCATGAACTGCGTACACCCATGAACGGTGTACTGGGCATGACAACCTTGCTGAACGAAACAAACCTAACTAGCGAACAGCAGGAATACGTGACTGCCATTGCCTATTCAGGCGATAAACTGATGAAGGTTATTAATGAGATTATGATGAACGATGTGCTGGAATATTCCAAGGTGGAATCTGGTAAAGAACTGGAAGCAAAAGATTTTGATGTAAGTACTTGTATAGAAGAAACAATGGATGTTTTTGCAGCAAAAGCTGCTGCCGCAAATATTGATCTTTTGTATTGTATAGATGATAATGTGCCACTGCAAATTGCAGGCGATGCAAGAAGGATAAGGCAGATACTGATGAACCTTGTTGAAAATGCTATAAGGGTTACGGCGAAAGGAGAAATCTATATTGGGGTAAAGCTTATTGCCTGCAAAGAAGACAACCGTATCAATTTGCAATTTGAAGTAAGGGATACCGGCAGCGGCATTAAAGCAGCACAAACAAGGTTGATAGAAGAAGACCTGAGGGTGCAGCAAACCTCATCCAATTATAACGCCATTGGTGTTGGGCTAATTATTTGTAAAAAGCTGATAACCTTAATGGGCGGGGATATACAGCTCAGCAGCACAGAAGGTAAGGGTACAACAGTAACGTTTTCTATTTACAGTAAGGCAGGCATGCAACCATTGCGGCAGCATATACATACAGAAGTAAACGAACTGGAAGGAAAAAAGATATTGATAACAAGTGCCAACGCAACACTTAGGGAAATACTGTGCAGGCAACTGGACAATTTTAAACTAATAACAACAGCAACATCATCAGGCGAAGAAGCTTTGGAGATGCTTACACAGGTTTCGTTCGACCTGGTTATAACCGACCTTTTGTTACAAGGCCGTAATGGTATTGAACTGGCCGAAAACATAAAGCGTTCTTATCCGGCCATGCCGGTATTATTATTAAATATGCACGGCGATGAAAGGTATAAAGCCAACGCCGCTCTATTTAGTGGGGTATTAAATAAACCAGTTAAGCAAAGGTTGTTGCTGGATGCAATACTGAACCAGATAAGGAACAAAGATGGCGAAGCAGCAAATAAGCCACAAACAGTGCATAAGCTATCTGAAAATTTTTCTAAGCGTTACCCCCTTAAAATTTTAATTGCAGAAGATAACCCGGTGAACCAAAAATGGACCATAAAAATATTGACCAAACTGGGTTACCAGCCGGAGCTTGCCAACAATGGAAAACAAGTGTTGGATATTGTAAGCAACCGCCAGTACGACCTGATTTTAATGGACGTACAAATGCCTGAAATGGATGGCCTGGAAGCAACCCGTATGATAAGGCTTTGCCTGGATGCACAACCGGTAATTATTGCGATGACGGCGAATGTAATGCAGGGCGACCGCCAGGATTGCATACAATCCGGCATGGACGATTACATCAGCAAGCCCGTTGAATTAAATGAATTGGTGGGCATGCTGGAAAAATGGGCATTGCTGATAAGGGAAAAAAAGCAGGCTTTCCCGGCAGGAAAAAAGTGACATGGCGTGGAAAACAGGCCTGCATTGTATTGCCCGAAAAGTTTAATCCATTTACTACTTCCGGTAGATAAATAACTACACCAAGTACCGGTCTTTTTCTTGCAATACACTCTTTATATTTGAGTTTAACATCGTTGACGTAAGCATCCAAGACAACCTGCGAAACTGGTATTTTTCTGCGGCTTGATCAAAATCCATCATCTGTTAAAACAAAGTCTGTGTTACAAAAAACAGTTCAATTCATCGGCCTGGTTTTATCTGCAGCCACCACCTTTGCACAAGAAGTAAAAATGTATACCGGATGTAAAATGGTGCTTGACAGCAACGTTTTTGTTGTATTCAATAACACTGCTTTTAAAAATGATGGAACGTTTGTACAAAGTTTAAGTACGGTCAAATTTACCGGCAATGCAGATACAACACAGGAGTACCTTGGTGGCACAAGCACTACCACTTTTAATAACCTTACTGTAAATAAATCGGCTTTTGGACTGGCATTAAAATCTGCTGCAATTGTTACCAATACACTATCCGTAGATGCCGGTAATTTATATACGGACAGTAACCTCACTTTAAGATCGGATATTAACCTTACTGCACGGGTGGCACCTGTTGCCGTTGGCAGCATTATAACCGGCAAGGCAAATGTGGAAAGATATATTCCGTCAAGAAGGTCGTGGCGGTTGATGACGGCACCGGTTACCAATTCCAACACCATATTCAACAGTTGGCAAAACAAAGGTATTTATGAAGCTGGTAAAGGCTTGCTGGTTACAGCCCCCGGGCCAACCGGGCCTGCAGGCAACGGTCTTGATACCAGTTATAACAACAATGTATCCATGAAAACCTGGAACTATAAAAACCAGGCACTTGTACCGGTGTCAGATACCAAATTGCCCATTTCGCCAGGTGTAGCAGGCAGTGCTGATAACAGCGGGTATTTTATTTTTATAAGGGGCGACAGGGACCCATTAAATACACATATCCCTTAT
Source organism: Ferruginibacter sp. (assembly GCA_965249755.1). Lineage (GTDB taxonomy): Bacteria > Bacteroidota > Bacteroidia > Chitinophagales > Chitinophagaceae > Ferruginibacter. Next base: position 1,849,758 of record CBDFMT010000004.1, on the reverse strand, counting down.
ACCAATATTACCACCATTAACAGTATTGGGGAACTGCAAACCTTTACACAAACCTTCGATGCAGCTCCTATATCCGGCAGGTATACTTTAATTGGAAATCCTTACGCATCGCCAGTGGATTTCAATACTATCACCAGAACAAACCTTATTAAAAGGTTTTATGCATGGGACCCCGCCCTTAATATTGTTGGGGGCTATGTTATGTTAGATGATCTGGATGGTGACGGAACATATACTAAAACGGTACCTGCAAGTGCACAAACAAAAGAGATACAATCCAGCCAGGCATTTTTTGTACAAACCAGCATAGACAGCGTTGCAAAAATAACATTTGATGAATCCAGCAAATCATCGGTTAACAATAACCTTGTTTTCAGGCCAATGACAGGCAGTACAATTACGGGCAACGCTAACGGCAAAATATTTACCACATTAAACTTATTGAACGCAGATAACACCATCATACTTGCTGACGGTGCCTTTGCAGAATTCAACAACCGGTTTAGTGCAGGTGTTGATTTGGATGATGCCGTTAAATTTGGCAACATCAACGAAAACCTGGGCATAACAAGAAACAGCAAAGTGCTTTCAGCAGAACGAAGGCCTGCTATTGCTGCCGATGATACCATATATTTAAAACTAACAGCACTTACGCAAAGGGGCTACCAGTTTGTGTTTGAACCTGTAGCCATGGTAAGCCCGGGCTTAACCGGGCACCTGGAAGACAGCTATCTGAATACAAGCACAGCCGTTGACCTTGCAGGCACCACCACAGTAAATTTTGCAGTTACCAGTGCCGCTGCTTCCGCCGCTGCCAACCGGTTTAAGCTTGTTTTTAAACAAAGCTTATCGGTGTTACCGGTTACTATCAGCAGTGTTAAGGCATACCAGCAAAACAATAATATCGCAGTGGAGTGGACAGTGGAAAATGAGCTGAACATGATTAAGTATGACGTCGAAAAATCGGCCGACGGCATTGTATTTATAAAAGTAAACACGGTTGCAGTAACGGGTTTAAACAATGCCCACAACAACTATAGCTGGCTGGATGTAAATGCCCTGCAAGGCAACAACTACTATCGTATCAAATCCTATGGTTTAAGTGGGGAGATAAAATACAGCCAGGTGGTAAAAGTTAATATCACTTCTGCCATCGGCAACTTTGCGATATATCCCAACCCGGTAAAAGGCAGCACCATCCACCTGAAGTTTGCACATCAGCCAACAGGCAATTATAAATTTGATTTGGTAAACAGTGCAGGGCAACTGGTTTGGACAAACCAGTACCGCATCAGCATTACAAGTAATTCACAGGATTTAAATACCGAAATGCTTTTGGCAGCAGGGGCTTACCAACTTATTATAACAGGTGCATCCAAAACTGTTCAAACCCGGCAGGTAATCATTCAATAAACAATCCAATAAGGTTATCCAACACATCCAATCATAAGCACATTAAATCAAAGCAAAAGTTATCTACAATGAAAAACGCTATCATCTGCCTCTTATTTACTGCATCCTGCTTTTACAATAAAGCCCATGCACAAAATATGGCCATTAATACAGACGGTTCCTTACCAGATGCCAGCGCAATGGTAGATATAAGCAGTACAACCAAAGGTTTGCTGGTACCAAGGATGACAACCACCCAGCAAAATGCAATTACATTACCGGCAAAAGGGCTGCTTGTATTTAATACAACAACTAACCTGTTCCAGGTAAATACCGGCACACCATCATCTCCGGTATGGACACCACTTTTATACAGCGGCAGTTCCATTACAAGTGTAAATAGTTTAACGGCTGCATCACAGACATTAACAACAGGTACCACGGGCACGGATTTTAACATCAGTAGTGCCGGCAGTACCCATACTTTTAATTTGCCTTCGGCTTCGGCTGGCAGCAGGGGTGTTTTGTCTGCAGCAGACTGGGCAACTTTCAACGGTAAGGAGGCAACCCTTGCAGCGCCAAATTCCATCAAAGGATATTTAAATGGTTACAAACAATTTGTAGCATTGAATACAGACTCTGCCACGGAAGGAAGCACCAACCTTTTTTTTACCAACGCCAGGGCAAGGAATGCCATAAGCTTAACCAACACCGGTACAGGCGGTGCGCCAACGTACAACAATACAACGGGTGTGCTTAATATACCAACGTATGGCACCGGCAGCGGATCGGTAATAAGTGTAGCTGCATTAACGCTCGGTACAGGGGGGGCTGATTTAAGTTCTTCAGTTGCCAACAGCACCACAACACCCGTTATTACTTTGAATGTACCTAATGCATCGGGTGCAACGAGGGGGGCTTTAACATCTACAGACTGGACAACGTTTAATAACAAAGAAAATGCAATTGTTGCACCTAATTCCATCCGCAGATATTATAACGGGTACAAGCAGTTTGTTGCTTTTAATTCAGATTCCGTTACCGAAGGCAGTACCAATCTGTATTACACCAACGCAAGGGCGCAGGCCGCAATAACAGGTACGGCCAACAGGGTTACCGTAACATCCGGCGTGGTGGATATCAGCAATGCTTATGCAGGCCAAACATCATTAACAACATTAGGTACCATAGGCACCGGAACATGGAACGGCACTGCAATCGGTAGCATATATGGCGGCACAGGGCAATCGTCTGTTACAACCGGGGATTTGCTTTATGGTGCTGCAACCAATACCTGGGGCAGGTTACCTGCGGGTACCAATGGCCAGGTACTTACACTTGCAGGTGGCATACCATCGTGGGCAGCTAACCCTGGTGCTACGGCATGGAGCTTAACAGGCAATGCGGTTACAGCAGGTTCACAGTTTTTAGGTTCCACCAACAATGTGTCTTTACGGATGCGTACCAATGGTGTGGAAAGAATGGTGGTGGATAGTGTGGGGCGTATAGGTATAGGTACCAACAATCCCACAACAGATTTAACACTTAACCAAAGCAGCGGTGCCACATCGGCACAGGGATTACGGTTTACAGGAAATTCAATAGGCGGCTCTTCTACAGGTAGCGGGTTTGCCATTGCATTAGGATTTAACGTAACAAACAATAAGCAGTTGTGGTTAGGCGATGCAGATTACCTTGGCAATAGTGCAGGTACATTCTTCAGGTTTCCCTCAGGAAATGGATACTCTTTTATAGATGCGGTTGCTGGCGATAACAGTGTAAGGCGCCCAATAGGAATAGGTTTCGGCGGCGATGCATTATCCGCAATTATTTTTGGTGCGGATAATAACAGTACCGCTCCTTCTTCCTATGTATGGGATAATGGAAATATGGCAATAGGCAGTGGGTACAGGGCAAATGCTGCGCCTTCAAACGGCTTACTTGTACAGGGTGGCGTAGGTATTGGTGCAACCACTTTAAATGCAACCAATCCAGAAAAATTATTGGTTGATGCCGGTATAACAACTTCAGTAAATGCTATTGTGGGCAAAGGCAATATCAACAGTTACCTGCAGTTAAACATTCAAAACAACTCCACAGGCACCAGCGCTTCATCAGATGTGGTGGCCACTGCAAACAACGGTGATGAAACAACCAACTATGTTGATATGGGCGTAAACGGAGGTAATTATACCGGTGGTGTTATGGGTGGGGCCAATGATTCTTATTTATATAACCAGGGGCAAAACTTTTTATTGGGAACAGGTACGGCAGCAAAGTCGCTGGTGTTTATGACGGGTGGTACGGCACAGGCAACTAATGAGCGGATGCGTATAGACGGCACCGGTAACGTGGGTATTGGCCTCAACAACCCGGCTTATAAATTACAGGTTAGTGCTGCTGCTAATCCGTTGCAACTTACCGGTCTTCAAACAGGGCTTGCAGCAGATAGCCTTTTAACAGTTTCCAATGGTGTGGTAAGAAGACTGAACCCCTCTGCCGTAATTGGGAATTTGTGGAATTTAGCAGGAAATACAGTATCCGCCGGCTCTCAATTTTTAGGCTCAATAAATAACGTATCCTTAAGGATGCGTACCAATGGTGTGGAGCGGATGGTGGTTGATAGTTTAGGAAATGTTGGTGTTGGTGTAACCAATCCGGCTGTTCAAATGGTAGTAAAGGATGAAATAGACATCAGAAGGGTCGGTGCACTTTCTCAAATGATTTTTACCAATACTGCAGGTACCGGGGATTTTAGGATTGGGGGGGATGGCGGCGACATATACTGGCAGGGTGGCGGTGGAAGGTCATTACAGATGGGTTCATTTTGGACAACCATTTTAGGGGGCGACAGGCAAACCCCAACATTTCCTGCTTTTCTAAATGGTTCTGGCAATACAGGTGTATTGGTATTGGGACAAAGGGACGCTAGTGTACCGTTGGCAATACAGGGTAACTCAGCCACACAAACAGCTAATTTAACAGAATGGAGAAATGCTTCTGCAGGTATTTTAAACTTGGTTGATGCCAGTGGTAATATGGCGATAGGCAGTACTACTTTTAATGCCACCAATAAAGAAAAAGTATTGATAGATGCCGGTACAACCACTTCAGTAAATACACTGGTGGCCAAAGGCAATATCAATAATTACCTGCAGATGAATATCCAGAATAATTCAACAGGAACAGCAGCTTCATCAGATGTAGTGGCTACCGCCAACAATGGAGATGAGACTACCAACTATGTAGACATGGGTATTAACGGCGGAAGTTATACCGGTGGTGTAATGGGTGCTGCCAATGATTCTTATTTATACAACCAGGGGCAAAACTTTTTAATAGGAACAGGTACAGCAGCTAAATCGCTGGTGTTTATGACCGGCGGTACAACACAATCAACCAATGAAAGGATGCGTATTGATGGCAATGGCAATGTGGGTATTGGTACCAACGCCCCAGGCTCATCACTTGATGTAAAAGGGGCTTTACGTTTATCAGGCAGCACTTCAGGTTATGTGGGTTTTTCTCCGGCCGCAGCGGCTGGTTCCACAACGTATACTTTACCAACTGCAGATGGTACAAACGGTCAGGCATTAACCACAAATGGAAGCGGCACTTTGTCTTGGGTTACATCAAATCAAGTTGCTACTTACCGCACGTCTGCTACAAATACTACATTCACAGCAAGTGACTATGTGGTTATCCATACTGGTGGCACGGGCTTTACTTGGACATTGCCAACAGCAAGTTCCAGTGCAGGGCGTATGTTACGGTTAATAAACCATGGTACCGGTACCATTACCCTGTCACAAGCTATTACAACTGGCAACGGTGTAACATCAACATCGCTGACTTTTGTATCGGGCAGTAACACTTACGAAATTATTTCCGATGGTTCTGTTTGGCGAAAAATGAACTAAAAAATAATGGGTTAAAATTTTATGCAGACGTCGAAGTGAAATACAATTTATTTGAGCCCCTTACTATAACAGCAGGTTTAGTGTAAATGAAACGGCCCGTAAAATTTACGGGCTATTTTGTTTTACTGCTATCCTGATAAAACCCTCACCCAAAGAAATTTTTGGTTACAGGAAACCTTTGGCCAGCTTGCCCAATGTTTTTAAACCGTATGCTGTCCGCTCGTTCCATGATAATCCAAAGCTTAAGCGCATGCAGTTGCTGAATTGTTTTTGCAGTGTAAACATACTGCCAGGCGAAAAAGTAATTTTTTTGCCCAATGCCTCATTGTATAAATCGATTGTATCTATTTGCCTCGGCAGCTCAACCCATAAAGACATGCCGCCTTGTGGCCTGCTCATCCTGGTGCCTTCGGGAAAAGTTTCGCTTATCGTCCTTACATAATGAAGATAGTTGGCGTGCAGTGCCCTTCGCAAATTTCGAAGGTGTGTTTCGTAGCGGCCATTTTCAAGAAAGCTTCCAATAACTTCATTGGTAATGCTGGTGCTGTACAAATTATGAAACAGTTTTTTCTTTGTTACCGCTGCCATGTATTTGCCTGGTGCCACCCAACCTACCCGGTAGCCGGGTGCAACCGTTTTTGAAACAGAGCTACATAACAATACCATTCCCTCTTCATCGTAAGACTTGCAGCAGGTGGGCCTTTTATCGCTGAAGGAAATATCGCCGTAAATGTCATCCTCAATCAACGGCACATTATATTGCTGCAGCAATTGCACCGCCTCCTTCTTGTGATTGTCTGGCATAAGGCTGCCAAAAGGGTTATTAAAATTGCTAACAAACAAGCAGGCAGCGATGGTATTTTTTTGTAACACTTTTTTAAAAGCTTCCATGTCTACACCCGTTTGCGGGCTTGTGGGCAACTCCAGGATCTTTAAACCAAGGCTTTGCGCCAATTGTAAAATGCCATAAAAACAAGGGCTTTCCACTGCAATGGTATCGCCCCTGTTTGTTAAGGCCATCAGGCAATAGGATACGGCATTGATGCAGCCTGAAGTGATGAGCACATCTTTATCCGACAGGTTTCCTTTCCAGTTAAAAGATAATTTGGCTACTTGGGTACGTAATTTTTCATTGCCCTGTAAGGGCTCATAAACAGTGCCGCCGCCATGCAATTCCCTTACGGCCTGTTGCATTCCTTTATTGAGTTTGGCAACAGGCAATAGCTCAACCGATGGTACCCCACGTGAAAAAGCAATCATGTTTTTTTCACTGGCATGGTCGGCCATATTTTCAAAAATCTCTGTGGCAAGTTTTACCGGCGGCTTTGCAACAGGGCGGCTTGCATCAGGCAATGCCATCTTCTTTTTAAAAGATTGTACCACATAATATCCTGACTGCGGACGGGCTTCTATCAACGATTTGGACTCAAGCTCATAATATGCAAACTGCGCTGTGCCCATGCTAACCCCATGCTGACGGCAAATCATCCTTATAGACGGAAGCTTATCGCCTACCTTTAAAACATCGTTAAGTATCTGCTGCTCCAGGCGGCCTGCAATTTTTAAATAGAGAAAGTCTTTGCTTTTAGAAAGTTGTGCCATAAAAAACTGTATTGGTCAAAAATACTAAAATTGTATCTGTACTGGTATTAATATTTTGATGATTTTTACATAAATAATCTGGATTAAATATTTTGCTCGCAAACGAATAATTGCAGCCTTGATTTTTTTTGTTTTTTTTATCAAGAAAAAAAAGTAAACCGGGACTAACTCGTAAGTGTAAAGTTTTTGAAAACAAAATGTATAATTCTCTAAAATAATAACCCGTAAATGAACCCATCATCAGCAATTCCATTTCAAACCATTAACTGGGATGCAGTTGAAAAAGTAGTGCATACAGTAACGGCTGGCGCAACCATTGAACAAACCATACAGTTACCCGGCATAAGGATAAGGATGGTGCAATATCCGCCGGGTTATGTGGCCGATCATTGGTGCCACAAGGGCCATATCGTATATTGTATCAGCGGAACAGTAAACTGTGAAATGGAAACCGGCGGTATGTTTACCCTTACCCAGGGAATGTGTTATGTAGTATCTGACAATTGCAGCAGCCATCGTTCTGTTACGACAGGTTCGGTAAGCTTGTTAATTATTGACGGTGATTTTTTACAGTAAAGAAAATATATGTACAAACATTTAGCAACAGACCTGCAGCTTATGGATGGGTTGTTAAAAACCGTAACAGCACAAAGCATCCATTACCTGGAAGGTATTGCAGAACGGCAAACATCAGTTATTAATATACCTGACATTAAAAACCAACTGGATGAAGAAGGAGTGGGCACATCTGCAGCATTGGAAGCATTTAACCAGCGGTTTGAAAAAATAATGGTTGCATCATCAGGCCCAAGGTATTGGGGTTTTGTTACCGGTGGCACCACACCTGCGGCAATAGCCGGTGATTGGCTGGCCACAGTGTACGACCAAAATCCGCAAACCACGCAAGGGCAGGGGGATGTTTCTGCCATCATAGAAAAGGAAACTATTCAATTATTATTAAGCCTGTTTAATTTGCCCCGCAGCTTTATGGGTGGGTTTGTAACGGGTGCAACCATGTCGAACTTTACCGGCTTGGCCGCAGGAAGGCAGTGGCTTGGAAAGCAGTTTGGTAAAGACTTTGCAAAGGAAGGGGTAACAGCAGGGCAGATAAAAGTTTTTGCGGCCACGCCACATTCCTCAGCCGTAAAATCGCTTTCAATGTTAGGTATTGGCAGCAACAGTTTTGTGAAACTGAAAACAATGGAAGGTAACCGGGAAGCAATGGATATAGCGGATTTAAAACATCACATCACACAGCAAAAAGGACAGCCTTTTATTTTAGTTACAAGTGCAGGTACTGTAAACACCGTTGACTATGATAATTTTGAAATGATTGCGGCTTTAAAAAACGAGCATCATTTCTGGTGGCATGTGGATGCTGCGTTTGGCGCATTTGCTGCCTGCTCGCCACAATATGCACACCTGTTAAATGGCTGGCAATACGCCGACAGCATTGCGGTTGATTGTCACAAGTGGCTTAACGTTCCTTACGAAAATGCGTTTTGGCTTATCAATGAAAAGTATAGGTTGTTGCAGGTAGAAACTTTTCAAAATTCGAATGCGCCCTATCTCGGCGACCCATTGGAAAATTTTAATTACCTCAATTTTTTGCCAGAAAATTCAAGGCGGCTTAAGGCATTGCCTGTTTGGTTTTCGCTGATGGCTTATGGGAAAAAAGGGTATCAGCATATTGTTGAAAATGCAATTGCAATGGCCGTGTTGCTCGGTAATTTTGTAGATGTAAACCCATATTTGGAACTGCTTGCACCGGTAAGGTTAAACACCGTTTGCTTTACGTTGAAAGCGGAAAACCATCAGGAAAAGGTGCAACTATTTTTAGAAGACATCAACAGCACAACAAAAGTTTTTATGACGCCAACAATATACAACGGTAAAAAAGCCATCAGGGCTGCTTTTGTAAATTGGCGTACAACCAAGGCCGATATCGATATTGCCATCAGTGTAATAAATACTGCAATAGAAAAATTAAGTAACGGGCAGTAAGGTTGATTTCAAAAATTTCGGTCATCTTCTGAATAAAATTTATTGCACAAGTACATTTTACGGTCATCTTGCCCAATTTTTATTTGCATTAAAACACACTTTTAAAACTTACCAAACATGGATATCAGCAATAGCACCAATATCGATATAGAGGAAATTTTTGGATTGTATAAAGCAGCATCGGCCTATATGCAGGTGGTTGGAACGGTTACCTGGCCTGAGTTTGACCGTAACATGGTACAACTTGAAATAAACGAAAACAGGCAATGGAAAATGACAGACAATGGGGCTACCATGTGCATTTGGGCAACCACTTTTAACGATCCCATCATTTGGGGGGTTAAAGACGAAGACCCTTCAATATACATACACCGCATTGCCACAAGCCCGGCATACAGGGGCAGGAACCTGGTGTTGCAAATTGTGGAATGGGCAAAAAATTATGGAAGACAAAACGGTAAAAAATACTTACGCCTGGATACGGCCGGCAATAATAAAGGGCTTATAAAACATTACCAGCATTGTGGCTTTACATTTTTGGGGCTGCATACAATGGGGGAGGCGCCCGGGCTGCCAAGCCATTATCAGAACACTGAACTTAGTTTATTTGAAATGCCCTTAGTGGGTTAAGGGCAAATTTCAGGATAATGCTTTTACGGGTTTGCAGCTTGAAATTCCTTGATTGCTTTCTTAATACTCCGGTGTTTTTTTATCAGTGTAAGCGCCTGCTCTTCCGAAATTTTAAGTTCTAAGATGAGCATGTTTACGGCCCTTTGCCAAAGCTTGTTATTGGACAATTGCATTTCAATCATCTGGTTGCCTTTCACCTTTCCCAACTGTATCATTAAAGAAGTTGAAATCATGTTAAGGGCCATTTTTTGTGCAGTGCCTGCTTTCATCCTTGTGCTGCCGGTTACAAACTCGGGCCCCGTAATAAGCTCAACAGGATAATCAGCAATCGCTGCAATACTGCGGTCGGCATTGCAAACAATACAACCGGTACCCACCCCGTTTTCTTTAGCTTTCTTAAGGCCGCCGGAAACATAAGGCGTTTCTCCCGATGCTGCAATGCCAATTAAAAAATCGTTGGCATTAATGTCATGTGCAATAAGGTCTTTCCATGCCTGTTCTGTATTATCTTCTGCAAATTCCACCGCTTTGCGGATGGCAACATCGCCACCGGCAATCAGCCCAATCACCCTGTCAGCACCAACTCCGTAAGTTGGTGGAATTTCTGATGCATCTAAAATACCTAACCTGCCGCTTGTGCCTGCACCAATGTAAAACAACCTTCCACCGGCCCTCATTCTAATCAGTGCGGCAGTAATTAATCTTTCAATCTGTGGCAGAGCATTTCTTACAACCAAGGCAATTTTCCGGTCTTCCCTGTTAATGCCTGCAATAAGTTCCCGGGTGGTTTTGTATTCCAGATGATCGTAATTAGAAGGGGATTCAGTAGAATTTTCCTGTCGCATTTTTTTCAATTTAAAGATAAATTCCAACACAGGTCAGTACAATTTGCATTTACTGTGTCAATATTTTTTTGCAAGTTTATACAAACAAAACATAACGACGCTAATCTGGAAAACTTATTTTACCCAAACTTACAAAAGGTATGCCTTTACTGGTGCTGCCGGTTTTTACTTTACCTCCGGCAATAGCCTCGTTGGCCAGTACTGCAAACAGCACCGCTTCTTTGGCATCCGGGTGTATATTCAATGCGCCGGTTGTTTTAAAAGTAAGGCCGGGCAACCTTTGTTGTATATTTTTCATCAGTAAAGGATTGTGCATGCCACCGCCGCTGGTGTATACATTAATGTCCTGCATGCCGGTGGTACATTGCCTTATGGCATCAATAATAGTGTCGGCCGTAAACCTGTTAAGGGTTGCCATCATGTCTTCATGCGATAGTTGCTTTACACCTGCTGCTGCTTTGGCAGCTTCCACATAGGTAAGGTTAAATAATTCTGGTCCTGTAGTTTTAGGAAACCCCTGCTTAAAAAAATCATTTGCTTTTAGTGCGGCCAACAACTTTGCATTCACCTGCCCGTTGCTTGCCATAGCTGCATCTTCATCAAAATATTTGCCGGGAAAATGTTGCTGTATATATGCATCCATCAGCGTGTTGCCGGTGCCGGTATCGGTGCTAAAAACCCTTGTTGCATCTGCATCGCCGGGCAAGAAAGTAAAGTTGGCAATACCTCCAATATTAAGCATTATGCGGTTTTCCCCTTTTTTACTAAAGATTAAATAATCGCCGTACACCGCTAATGGCGCACCCTCGCCACCTGCCGCAATATGCTTTTGCCTGAAGTCGCTGATGGTAATTATTTTCGTTTTCATGGCAAGGTGGTCGCCATCGCCAATCTGCAAAGTAGCGTTACCAAATTTTTCAATTCCATGTAAGGCCTTCGGGGCATGGTAAACAGTTTGCCCGTGGGATGCAATTACATCAACCGAGGCAGGTTCAATATCCCACTGTTGCAGGCATGCGTTAACGATAGTGGCATGTTGGCCTGCAACCCAACTGTTGAGCAGGCAAACTTTTTGTAAATCAACTTCCCGCTTTGAGAAAATACTTTGTATTTCCTGCCGGTACTCCGGTGAATAATTTACGGTGGTAAAGTTTAAAATTTTTACGGATGTTGAAGTACCGGAGCCTGTGCATTTGCAAAGCGCCACATCCAAACCATCTAGTGAAGTGCCGCTCATTAGCCCAATAATTATCCGCTCTGGGTTAAGGCCTAACTTAAAAAGCTTGTCAACATTAATATTCATAAATGCAGTTTTGTGCAGGTTTCAAAAATACTATTTGCGCAAATGTGCGTAATAAATTTTATTTTATGCAGTTATTTGCGTATTTATGCAACATTAAAACTAACCTTCATGCTTAAAGACGAACGCCAGGCATTAATAATGCGGGAGATCAATATCCATAATAAGGTATTGTCATCTGACCTGGCGGCCGACTTAAATGTTTCTGAAGATACCATCCGGCGGGACCTTCAGGACCTTGGCGAAAAGGGCATCCTTACCAAAGTACATGGTGGTGCATTATCCAAATCTTTTCATTTTTCGTTAGAAGATAAAACTGTTTTTTCCCAACCTGAAAAAAGGATTATTGCGCAAAAGGCGTGTGGCCTGATAAAAGATGGCATGATGGTTTTATTATCTGGTGGCACCACTATTATAGAACTGGTTAAATGTTTGCCTCCTGAATTGAATGCCACTTTTATAACAGTGAGCATACCCACTGCTCTCGAGCTGCTTAACCACCCTAATATTGAAGTGATTTTTATCGGCAACAAATTATTAAAAAGCGCCCAGGTTGCTGTGGGTGCAGAAGTGATATTACGGCTTGGTGAAATTAAATGCGACCTGTGTTTTTTAGGTACCAACAGCATTGATGCCACAGCCGGTATTACAGACCTTGAATTGGAAATAATAGAAGTAAAACGGGCAATGATAAAAAGTGCCAACAAAACAATTTCGTTATCCATCTCCGAAAAATTAAATACTGTACAAAGGATGACGGTATGCAAAATAGAAGCTGTTGATATTTTGATTACTGAATTAAGCCCTGCCGATAGCATGCTTGCGCCGTACCATAAAAAAGGGGTCACCATCATTTAAATATTCACCAAAAAAAACTGCATTATGTACAATCACAATTTAAAACGGGCCCGCAAACAAAAGTATTGGCTGCTGTTTTTGCTGGTCCAATGTTTTGTTACAGCATCGCTTGCACAGGTTACCATTACCGGCAAGGTTACCAGCAAAAGCAGTGCTGTGGCTGGTGCATCTGTTTTTCTTAAAAATATAAATACCGGCGCCACAACAGATGCGGCAGGCAAGTATAGCCTTAATGCCAATTTAAAACCAGGCACGTACCAGGTTGAATTTTCCAATGCTGGTTATAAATCGCAGCAGGTAGCCATCAAAATAAACAGTGCCACAGAATATACGGTGGATGCTATCTTAACGGAAGACCTGCTTGGGCTGGATGAGGTTATTGTAACCGGCCAGGTGCAAGGCACCACCAAGCGCCAGTTGGGCAATGCATCTTCCCTTATTAATTCAAAACAGTTGGCGCAGAGCGGCAGTGCCAATGTGCTAACAGCATTGCAGGGCAAAGTGGCCGGTGCGCAAATAACCCAAAATAGCGGCGACGTCGGGGGCAGCATATCTGTAAGGCTAAGGGGTACAAGCACTATTTATGGTTCTGCAGAACCTTTATACATTATTGATGGTGTTGTGGTAAGCAATGCCGTTGCCAATGTAAGCAACGGGCCTGATACCTACGGTGGCAACGACGATAAAAATGGCTCCGGTGTTTTAGGCCAAAGCCGTTTAATGGATATTAACCCCGATGATATTGAAAGAATAGAAGTAGTGAACGGTGCAGCAGCAGCGGCACAGTTTGGCTCAAGGGCAAGTAACGGGGTAATACAAATTTTTACCAAGAGGGGCAAGGGCGGTAAGCCACAGATAAGTTTTACTTCATCGTTCAGCGTAAGCCAGCTTCGTAAAAAGCAATACACCAATCTTTCTTCTGGCCGGTTTGAAGATGCCAGCCGTTATGCAAATGGCAAAGCATATTATGATGCAGGGGATTACAATTCATTGGCCAACCCGGCTATTTCTTCTGCAAACAGGTTCTCCCGGCTTACACCTATTTTAGCCGGGCCTAACGGCGATTTTATCCGTAACGTGGCCAGCTTTAAAAGGTACGATTACCAGGATGATATTTTCAGGACGGCCATTGGTGCCAACAACAACCTTAATGTAACCGGTGGCAATGAGCAGACCCAATACTTTTTATCGGGCAATTATTTTACCAATCAGGGCATTATACGGAACACCGATTTTGCAAAGTACAGCTTGCGGGCAAGGGTAGACCAGAAGCTGAACAAATGGCTGAAAGCTACGGTGGGCTTAAACTACATCTACAACAAAACAAATGAAAAGCCTGATGGCAATTCCTTTTTCAGCCCGGTAAACTCCATCAACATCACTGAAAATATTTACGACATTAATAAAAAAGATGCCTTTGGAAATTACCAGGCAGTTGAGCCGGTTAGGGTTAACCCCAATACGGTGATACATGATATACAGCAAAGCCAAAATACCAGCCGTACCATCGCCGATTTTCAATTGCATGCCACGCCGCTAAAAAACCTGATGGTTGATTATGTGCTGGGCGTTGATAATTTTACCAACAGCGGCCAATCTTACATTCCTATTTTTCCTTACCCCGGCGTAAGCAGTGGTTTTTATAATGATGGTTATGCATTTGCGGCCACCAATGTTTCTTACCAGGTCAACAATACTTTAACTGCATCTTACCTGGTAAATGTTACCGGTAAAATAAAAGCCACCACACAGGTTGGCTTCGATTACCAGTATAGCCGTAACCGGTACACCAGTGCAGAAGGCAGGACACTATCACCTTTTACACAAACGGTGGCAGGCTACAATACACAACTTTCTCAACCCAACGATAGCAGGGTGCAGTCAATTTTAAGGGGCTATTTTGTGCAGGAAAACCTTAACTACGATAACAAGTTTTTTATAACATTGGGCGGCAGGTTAGACGGCAGTACGGTGTTTGATAAATCCAAATGGAACAACACTTATTTCAAAGGAAGTTCTTCGCTCATCCTTTCAGGATTTGATTTTTGGGAGAAGTCAGGCTTATCAAAATGGTGGAACACATTTAAGCTAAGGGGTGGTTATGGGCAGTCTGGAAACCTTACTGCCATAGGCGCTTACGACAGGTTTACTTCTTATGGGTTTTCGCCTTTCCTGGGCAGCAGCAGCAGCTACGCCAATTCGCAGTTGGGGGATATTAACCTTAATGTAGAAAGGCAAAATGAAAAAGAGATTGGTACCGATTTAAGTTTTTTAAACGACAGGCTCGGGGTGGAGTTTACCTACTATTCCAAAGATGTAAAAGACCTGATTTTTGCAAGGGAGCTTGCGCCAACATCAGGCTTTAGTGCACAGTTAAGTAACCTGGCCAAGATGACCAATAAAGGTGTGGAGCTTTTGCTAAGGGGCACACCGGTAAAAACAGCAAACTTCCAGTGGAATGCAAGCTTCTCTTACAACCGGAATAAAAACAAAGTGGTGAGCCTTGATGGTGCAAACCAGGGCCCGGTATACATTGCAGGCGTGCAAGACCAAACGGGTGCACCTGCAGCCATACTGGTAGGCCAGGCATTAGGCGTTTTTTACGGCACGTATTATAAAACCAATAGTGATGGTTCTATTTATGCCACGCCAACATCATACAAGTTTAGTAACACCGCAACCATAGATGCAGGGGTACCCATTCCCGAAGGACAATCTATTGATCCGGCTACCGGTAAGTTAACAGGATCGCCATTAAGAAAAATTATTGGTGACCCTAACCCAAAATATACGTTTACCACAGTGAACGATTTTACCTACAAAAAATTTACGCTGCATACACAGATAGATGCAGTGGAAGGCGTACAGGTTTTTAATGCGGATAAGCGTACCCGTCAGGGTGTGGGCGTAGGCAAATGGGCAGAAGATGAAATAGCAGGAAGGTTGCCAAGGGGCTGGGTAAGGAGCATGTATTCCATTGAACAGTTTCGTATAGATGATGGAAGCTTTGTTAAATTAAGGGAAGTGGGCATCAGCTATAACATTGGCAAAATCGGCAACTCCATCAGTTCCTTAAATATTGCTGTTATGGGCAGGAACCTTATTTCGTGGGACAAGTTTAATGGCTACGACCCTGAAGTAAATTCAACCGGTAACTCTACTGTGGCAAGGGGCGTAAACTTTGGTACAGTACCCATCCCAAGGTCCTTCAGCCTTGTATTAAATGCCAAATTTTAATCACAAAAAAAAATCATTGATATGAATCGGATAACATTTTTCCTGGCATTTGCAATGCTGCTTTCAACGGGGTGCTATAAGGAATATACCAACCCCAGCAGTGCGTCGGATGCGGATTTGCTCAATAATGCAAATGGCCTCATCACTATTGCCGTGGGCTCTCAAAATACATACAGCGGCGTGGCATTGTACTCGCAAATAACCATTGCCGGTTTTGCCACAAGGGAGCTTAAACTTTTAAACCCCGGCAATACTGCCGAAAACGATTTGCTTGCGGGCGGCGGTGCTGTTACCAATACCAACACCAGGTTAACCGGTTTATGGACAGCCATGAACAGGGTGAATTATAACGGCGACAATATCATTGCACATTCTGCTGTTGCCTCCACCGGGGTGGCTGCCGGTTTAAATGCGTATGCTTATTTATTTAAAGCAATGGCTGCTGGCAGCATGGCTACTTTTTGGACAAACGTGCCATTGGTAAACGGGCTTAATGCCGGTTTTTCAACAAGGGAAGATGGGTTGAAAAAAGCCATCGAATGGTTAAAGGCAGGCGAAGCATTAGTGCCTTCTGTAACGGCTGATTTTTATGCAAAAGTCCCCGCAGGGATAGACCTGAAAAATACTTTTCCGGCGCTGGAGGCACGGTATTACAATATGCTTAAGGATAATGACAATGCCATTACAGCAGCAGGCAGGGTAGACCTTTCCGCTAAATCAGCTTTCAATTTTGATAACACCAATTCTAACCAGGTGTACTACATCTCACTGTCTGGCATAAACGTTTATCAAATGGCAGATGATACCACATTTGGTTTGCCGCCAGGCTTACGGCCCGACCCCAATGATAAGCGCATATCTTTTTATACTTACCGTAATGCAGGTGCTGCGGCAGATGTAAGGGGCAAAGGTTTTTTTACCAGCAACAGCGCCCCTGTGCCGGTGTATTTGCCGGGAGAAATGACGCTGATAAAAGCAGAAGCCTATGCCAGGAAAGGGGCGACAGATGCCACACAACTGGCCAGTGCAGTAACAGAATTAAACAAGGTATTAACCAAAACCGCAGCAACGGATGTATGGGGCGTTGGTGCTTCGCTGCCACCTTATGCCGGTGCAATAACCAGCACTGCACTGTTGAATGAAATTTATAAAAACCGCAGGATGGAATTGTTTATGAGTGGGCTAGAGTTAGAAGACAGCCGCCGGTTTGGAAGGCCTGGCCCTGAAACAAACAACACCACAGAACGCAACAAAACGTATTATCCTTTCCCACTTTCTGAAAGGGGAAATAATACCAACACACCACCAGACCCGGCTTATTAAATTATTCTTATAAAAACCCATAAAGCCCCGGTCTGCCGGGGTTTTATCGTTTTAATGATAATACATTTTATGCGATGCCATCATTTATCAGCGCAAAAAAAAATTATAGCAGCCCTTCACCATTATCTTTTATGGATGATATTCATGGTAACGAAAAAGGGCCAGAAAAGTATAAAACGGAAAATCTTTTTGATAAAGGTGGATTTAAGTTTCAATAAAAAATATGGCCTAAAACGTTGGAGTAGCTGCTTTATTATTTCACCCCAAAAACTTAATATTTTTTTTGCTTATTGGTACACTGCACCGTTTACAATGTTGGGCAATTTCTTGCCTTGTAACCCTGCAATAATATTGGTTGCTGCCATTGTTGCCATGGCATTTCTTGTTGTAGTTGTGGCAGAACCTATATGTGGCAGCACACAAACATTGGGCATGCTGAGCAAAGGGTTGTCTTTTGCCATCGGCTCAGGGTTGGTAACGTCAAGGCCTGCACCCCATATTGTTCCCTGCTGCAGCGCCGCTAACAAATCTGTTTCATTATGCAAAGCACCCCGGCCGGTGTTTATAAAAATAGCTTCCTTCTTCATTTTTGTAAACACATCTTTATTAAACAGCCCTTTGGTTTCGTTTGATAAATTGGCATGAAGGGAGAGTACATCACTTGCAGCCAGAAGCCCATCGAAGGTTGCCCATTTTGCACCGAGCAGTCGTTCTGCTTCTTTGTTACGGCCACGGTTATGATAGATGATATCCATATTGTAGGCCGCCCTGCATTTTTTGGCCAACTCAAAACCTATTCTTCCCAAACCAAAAATACCAAGTGTTTTTCCATACAGTTCAATACCAAGGTTGGCGGTTGGTTCAAAATAATTCCAATTGCCCTTAATGATGGATTGGTGCATAAAAAACGCTTTACGGCACACTGCAAGCATCAGCAAAAAAGCAACATCCGACGTTGCATTGCTTAACACGCCGGGTGTATTGCTCACCGGTATTTTATATTGTGTGGCTGCGGCCATATCAACTTTCTCATAACCAACAGACATTAATGCAACAACTTTAAGGTGGCCACATTCCCTGAAAAAAGCAGTATTCATGGGCATTCCAGGGTTTAAAACAGCATCGGCTTTTTTGCAGAAGGATATTAATTCTTCTGGTAACAGCATACGCTTTTCTGTATGTTCGATAATGTTGTAACCTGCCTGCCGCAGTAATTGCAGCCCGGCTTCCGGTATTTTATTGGTGATAAAAACGTTCATCATACCCTCCATAATTTTATTTTTTTTTACCCCTGTTTTATTTCAAACCAACCTTTAAATGCGGTGCCACTTTACCATACAATAGTTGCCACAGGGTTGCGGTATTTGTTTCAAAAGCGGTTTCAATTGCAGCAGTGGTTATCAGCCAACTGCCTTCTTCAATTTCGGTTTCCAGCTCATTGGCATCCCAGCCGCAATAACCAATAAATAATTTTATATCCGGCGGTTGCAAGTTTTGGTGATTGATGAGGGATACGGCTTCTTCAAAATCGCCACCCAAAAAAACCTGCCCGTTAACCGGGTTGCCCTCTTTAATTAAATGCGGGCGGCAGTGGATAAAATAAAGGCTTTCTTTTTCTACCGGGCCACCGGCAAACAATGCAACAGCAGGGGAGTAGCGGTAGGCGGCAAGCTCATTAAAAGTGCGGGGGTACACTTTATTAATAACAAAGCCCATAGCGCCTTTCACGTCGTTGGCACAAATAAAAATAACTGCCTTTTCAAAATTGGGGTCATCCAGTTGTGGCGTGCTTAACAATATAGTTCCCGGTACAGGTTTCATAAAAAAATGCAATAAAAAAAAGTGGATAAGGTTTAAAATTAATCAATATCGGCAGCACTGCAAGCAAGGAGCATTTTTTGATAATACGGCACATTAACAGCCCAACCTGTTACCGATATTCTTATAATCTTTATTTTAGATGAATAAATTTATTTACTGCTTCATGATAAAATATTTTTTACCTAAAATAGTGTGGCTGCTTTTTTTAGTTTTCAGTGCTGCGGTTTTGGCGGCGCAAACACCCAGGTTGGATAGCCTGAAAAAAAGCCCTTTTCTATATTCGAATACTGCTGCCGGTTTAAAAGCCGGCCTTGCTGTTTGTGCTGAATATTTTTCTGTCAACCCGGATACTTTGTACAGTTTTGCAACAAGGGCAAAGGCTGTTGCCATAACGTTAAAAGATAGCAACGCTATAAAATGGGCATCTTATTATGTGGCCATGCATTTTTTAACTAAAGGTAAAACAGACAGCAGCATGGCTATTGCCGGTAAAGAACTGGAACACCTTACCTACGGGAAAGATGGTAAGATGTATGCAAAATTTATATTGCTAAAAGGCAGGTGCCTTAACAACACCGACAGGCCAAAAGAAAGCCTTGCTATATTGTTTGCGTTATTAGGGCAAGCTGAAAAACAGGGCGATACGCTGATACAAGCCGGTGCGATGAATACCATGGTGGGTGCGTATGTTGCCCTTGGGCAAGATGAACAGGCAAAGGCTTGGTGCTATAAAACATTATATCTTTTGCCGCAACCGTCTGATGTTGCTTCAGCATTGGAAGCCAATTCCTGCCTGAGCAACCTAAGCCTCAGCTACCTGCATTTGTACGAAAACCAAAAAATCAAACCTTACCTGGATTCTGCCGTAAAGTATAATGATATTGCAATTGAGGTTTGTAAAAAATACCAGGTGTTATCAGGCTTTGCTTATAACCTTGGCCTTAAAGGAGGTATTTTATCTTACCAAAAAAAGTTTGATGCCGGCGAGGATATATTGCTGCAAAGCCTTGCTGTTTATAAACAGGTCGGTAATATTTTTTATATTATCAACACCATGTCTATACTGGGTAATTTTTATATTCTTGCCAAACAACCTTTAAAAGGGATTGCCATATGCAGGGAAGGGATTAGTTTTTCAAAAGACCTAAAACCCAATTTTTACATTTGGGAAAACCTGGCCAATAATTATAAACTTGCAGGTAACTACCAGGCTTATGGCGAAACAATGGGGCAGCTCCTTAAATTGAAAGATTCCATGTACACCACTAACTCTGCACAGGCATTATCCAAACTGCAGGCAGATTATGAGCTGCAAAAAAAAGAGAACCTTATCATTCAGCAGAAGCTTGACATTACCAAAAAGAACAACCTTTTATATGGAAGCACAGGTATACTGGCGCTGGTTATTTTTGGGGGATGGGTATTTTTTGCCATCCGTAAAAAAAACCAGGTTATCAAAATGGCGGCCTTGCAAACAGAAGCCCGGCGTAAAACGATGGCTGCTGTTTTAGGGGCTGAAGAAAACGAACGGCGGCGCATAGCCGCAGACCTGCACGATAGCGTGGCGCAAAAAATGGTGGTGGCAAAAATAAATTTAGAAACACTCGGGCATTATTTACCGGAGATGGACACCAGGCAGCAGCAGGTGTATAACAATATTTTTTCGCTGGTAGATGAATCCTGTACTGATGTACGGGAGCTTAGCCATAACATGATGCCGCAGGCATTTTTTACTTCAGGTTTAAATGTGGCTATTAAAAATTTTATTGAAAAAATTGATAGCCGGGGGCTTCAGTTTCATTTTAATGCAGAAGGTGGCCCAGAGGATGTAGGGACTAATACGCAGGTAATGGCCTACCGTATTTTGCAGGAAGTGGTGCAGAATATATTGAAGCATGCAAAGGCAACCCGGGTTGATATTTCGATGATGTATACCAACGGTGATATGGATATAACTATAGAAGATAATGGTGTTGGTTTTGATACCGGCATGGTTAACGAAAGCGCAGGTATGAAGGGCATGCGGTCCCGGATTGAAATTTTAAATGGCACAATGGAAATACAAAGTGCCCCCGGAAAAGGAACGGCCATAACCTTTTTTATTCCGGCCAAACAATCGTAAATTGATTATCTAAACCACCTCTTCTTATCACACACCTGCCTGTAATTAAAATCGCTATCGCTGATGACCACCGTATTGTTATTGACGGTTTAAAATTATTGCTCAATACCAATACCGTTATACAAATTGTTGCCGAGGCAGTGGCAGGGGAAGATATGTTGCAGTTGCTGCGTACAGCCCCCGCCCATATCCTTATTACCGACATCATGATGCCTGGCATGACGGGCTATGATTTGGCTTTGCAGTTAAGAAAAGAAAACCCCTCCATAAAAATTATAGCGCTTTCCATGAGTGAGGAAGGGGGCATGATAGCAAAGATGATTGATGGCGCAAAGGTGGATGGTTACCTTCCAAAATCTGCCGGACGGCAGGAGCTGATGCTGGCCATAGATGCCGTTATGCAGGGCGAAATTTATTACAGCCCGGTAGTGCTGCAACAATATGATACCTATAAATTATTACAAACCGGCAATGAAATATTTAATCTAACCGCAAGGGAGTTGCAGGTTATTGAGTGCATTATACAACATTTAAACAACCGGCAAATTGCCAATAAACTTTTTATAAGCGAACGCACCGTAGAAACCCACCGCAAAAATATTTACCGTAAAACAAACACAAAAGGCGAAGCCTCGCTTGTGCAGTTTATTAAAGAGCATAAACTATTGTAGCTTTTTTTATCCCTTAATATTTACCCAATGTTGGGTATAGGTTTGCATTTAGCATACCGTTACTTTTGGCAGGTAATACCATCTACATATCCTGTTATATCTCCTGCTTATTAACTGTACTTTTTTATGGATTAGCTACAGCATTTTTGCTGCCTTTACCTAACAAACCAAATCCATTAATAATAATTATTTAACCGCAATTACAGGTTGTAAAAAACCTGCCTGCTATTGCCATGCGCTAAAACTTTTATTTATGAAGCAATTATTTACAACATTTTTACTGGCCCCTTTTGCATTGTTTGCACAAAACATGTACACGGTTTGCAACCTGCCAGGGGTTTCCTCTAATTACAAAACACTACAGGGGGCACACGACAGCGTTGCTGCGGGTAGCATTTTGTATTTATTGCCAAGTTCGTTTAGCTATGGTGATGCTGTATTTACCAAAAAACTAACTGTTTATGGCACTGGTTATTTTTTAGGCCAAAACCTGGAACCCAATACCCAGGCAAGTTCTGCACCGGTATATGTAAATTCCATCACCTTTAAAACAGGTAGCGATAACAGTTTTGTAGAAGGTTTGCAAATGGCTTCGCAGGCATCAAAAAATACCAACCGGTTTCAGATTGATACAGTTTCCAACATTACTATTTCCCGTTGTTATATCCTGTCGCCCACGTATGGTGCTTACAGCGGCTACCATACTTTTTTTAATCTTAATGGTGCCAACAATTGTTTAATAAAGCAATGTTATATAGAGAACATCAACGGCTATAGCAACCCACCTCTTGTAAGGTACCTGTATGGCACTTACCCTAACTTCTCGGGCATCCGGTTTGTAAATAATATTATAGATTGGCAGGCAGTGGGTACCAACGGTTTTAAGTTTGGACCAGATGCTTACGGAACTTTCCAGGCAGGCGGCACCGCAGATGTTACGGTTACCAACAATACTTTTTTACTTAACCTGAAGAATTCCAGTTTTGGTAACCTTAACTATACCAACAATATATTTTACAATAATTCCCCGTCCGATGTTGTAGACCCTGCCTATGCTTTTTTAAATGGCACCAATCTAAACAATGTTACCAATTCGGCCACGCTGTTTACTGCTGCTGCATTAGGCAATAATTTTGAAAGCAACAGCGGCGATAGTTTGTTTGTAACCGCATTGCCAGGATACCACTCCAAAGATCAAAAATGGACATTAAGGGACAATAGCTTTGCCAATACCTATGGCCAGGGCGGCATACCGGTGGGTGCAATTGGCGGTAGTTCATCTTATACATTATCAGGTATCCCTAACCTGCCATACATCTATAATATTACCGTCCCATCCCAGGCAACAGCGCCGGGCAACATCACGGTACACATTAAAGCCAAAGCATCCAACTAACTTTTGCCTCAATTAAATAAACATGAAAAAAATATTTTTGATAATGGCTTTGCTGCCTGCAATGGTATTTGCACAAAGCACTTTTTCGGTAAGCAATATACCCGGCGTAACTACAGATTATTATACCCTGCAAGGTGCAGTTGATAGTGTGCCGGCAGGCAGTACGCTGCTTGTTTTCCCATCTGCCATAAGTTATGGCGATGTAAAAATTGCCAAAAAATTATCGGTGTACGGCACCGGTTTTATGCTGGACCAAAATGCGGAACCCTTTACCGCCACTGCAAGCAGCGGGGCGATTGTAAACAATATTGTTTTTAAGCCAGGCAGCGACAACAGTCTTATACAAAGCCTGCAGTTTATTGATGCAACAGTTACGTCAACGGTAGGTAACCGTATTAAAATGGACTCTGTGCATGATATTACCATAAGCCGCTGTAATATTTACATGCACGGTTATGCACCACCGTTAATTGCAACGGCCAATACGTTTAATTGCATGTTTACGGGCTGTTATATTGTGCCAAGGCAACCCATTGCAGGCTTCGACCAAAGTGGCGGTGCTTTATATTCTGAAACAGCAGATGGCTCTACCAACCTTTTATTTATCAATAATATTTTTGACAACAGGGGGGCAAACGGGCTTGCCATAAGTATGAATTACAATGTTCCTTACGATAAATTGGGCACTGTTTTTTTTATCAACAATACTTTTGCCATGGGGTTGCAGGGGGCTAATTTTTGCAACTATTTCTACAGCAACAATATTTTTTACGATACCTATCAGCAGCCTTTTACAGCCCAAAGTATTAACATGACAGGGCCTGCATATAATAACATTACCAATGCAACCACCCTGTTTACCGCCAACAGCGGCAACAGTATTAATGCTAATACAGACAGCCTTTTTACCAATAAAACATTTGGCTTTCATTCGTTCGATCAGCGGTGGCAGGTAGTGGCAGGCAGCTTTGCAAAAACCTTTGCAAGCGATGGTGGGGAGGCAGGTGCTTTCGGTGGCAAAACACCTTACGTTTTATCAGGTATACCCAGCTTGCCACAGGCGTATGCAGTAACCATAAAAAATGACACCACCCAGCGTGGGCATGTGCTGGTAAGGATTAAAGCCAAAGCATCTAACTAAAAACTGTTCTCACAGAAATTAAAATATTTTGTATGAAGTTATTTTTTACAACCTTGCTGCTTGTAGTATGCCTTGCAACAACCGCACAGCAAATTAATACCATTGAGTATTATTTTGATACAGACCCCGGTTATGGCAACGGCACAAAAATTACCCTGAACAGTGCCACCATCGATGCTGATTTTACTTTTAGTATCGGCACATTACCTGCCGGTATCCATGGGCTTTATGTAAGGTTAAAAAACAGTGCCAACCAATGGAGCATCATCTACCAGCAAAATATTTTTGTTAGTAACGGCATTGCCGGCAACATGGTCATTACAGCAGCAGAATACTTTTATGATACCGACCCCGGTGTTGGCAAAGCAACCGCTATAACCCTTAACAGCAGCAGCCTTGATAGTAACCTTAAATTTTCTACCACAGGTTTGGGGGCAGGTTTGCATACCTTATTTGTACGGTTAAAAAACAATGGCAATGCATGGGGCACAACCTACCTAAACAAATTTTCTGTATACCCGGGTATAGATAGTTTGCCCAAAATAATCAGCCTCGATCTTTTTACAGATAAAGACAAAGGCATTGGTAAAAACGTTTCGCTTGCGTTGGTACCAAATATTAGTTTGGATACCACATTAAACATTTTAATACCGGATAATGGCGGCGACAGCAGTGTGCTTGGCCTGCGGTTAAAAAACCAGGCCGGGCAAACAGGCAACGTTTCCTTATCTACAATAAGCCTGTGCGATTTGTATAAACCACAGGGAGGGTTCCGCACCGTGCGTTTTGGAAACAGCTACAGTTTTGTTGATTCATCTTTATACAATACCTCAGGAAAAATAACCTGGGTGGTTGATAACATTTCGTCAAAAGCAGTAAACAGCCCTGTGTTTAATTATACATTTCCACCTGGCTTTAATGCTTCAAAACAGGTTGTTGAAATTGTGGGTACTGGGTGCAGAAGGGATAGTGTAATCCAGGAGATACACACACAAAGCATAGAATATGTATCACCGCATGTTGGGTTCCTTTTCAACGATTTTGTGTTAAACGTATTTGGCGGCGATTTAGATACCACTGCAACAGTATACCTGCAACATGGGGCTGAGATTGTTTATCCTTATGATAAATCAGTGTTCGAAAACAAAATGCTCAACCTTATTTTTGACTTTCATACTTCCTCATCATTCTACGGAATTGGTACCACTGCTGTTTATTACGATCTACATGTAAAGTATGCAAATGGATATGATACGGTACTTGCATCATCGGTAACCATTGTAAATAAAGGTGCCTGTGATATTGCAAATTTTCTATTCGGAAATTCAATGCGTGCACAGAGTTGTGAAACACTGGCAGCTAGCAATAACCAAATGGTAACAGCCGATCTTAGCGGGCCAGATAATGTACGTGCAGGCACCTGGACGGATTATACACTTCATCTGACCAATACTGGTTTTAACCTTGCCAAGGAGTTTCCCTATTGGTTGCTGATACCTGCGCAAAATGATGTACAGTTTGATCTTTCCATTCAAATACCGGCGCCTTACGGCGATTCAGTTTCAATCGATTCGCTGCCGCCATTGTACACGCCAATAGATACTGTAATTGGTGGCACCCGCTACCAGTATAAGTTGTATGGCTTTTACTTTCCTTACCTGAGCCCGGGCGAAACAAGGGACATCAACTTTAAAATAAGGAGTACCCTGCCTGGTGCAAATCAAATCAATTATTGGGTTAATAAATCCATGTTTGGCTCCCCATGGGCTTTCAACTGGTTTCAATGTTTATGGGACGGCCTGGGCTATGTTGACCTTGCAGGCTGTGCTACCGGAACAGTAGATTTCTTCAGGAACAAGGCCGGGTTTGATGCCAGCTATAAATCCAATATGTCAAAAGGTAAATTGTATGAAGCTCTTCACGCAGCCCGTACATTGGGTTATAGCGTGGCCGGGGTAGGGCTTTCCTGTGCAGGGATTAAAACCGCAGCCGGTGCCACAAAGTTATCTGAGGCAACAGTTAAACGCATTGCCCAGTTTGAAGGCTATACAGATAAATTTAAAAGTTCAATAGATAATGCAGGTCTTGCTGCCTGTTATGATTTGCTGGCAAACGGTCCCACAAAGCATAAGGATATTACCACCTTTTTCAGCAGCGACCCTAATGCTATAACCGGCAACAACCAGTATGATAGCAACCAGCATTTTATCGATAACTACTCGCCGCAACATTATACGGTTAGTTTTGAAAACAAGCCAACAGCTACCGCACCGGCGCAGCATGTTATAATACTGGATACACTTAACGCCAATAAAGTAGATTTTAAAAGCTTCTCCTTTACCGGTTACCGCATAAGCGATTCCTCTTTTATGGTACCACAATACCGGCAGCAAATATTTCAAACCACAAGTGTAAAAAACAGGAACAATTTGCAGGTACAGTTTATTGGCAGCTTCGATACTTTAAGTGGTATTGTGCGGTGCGATTTTTATACAATGGATTCTTCCGGCATCCAAACCATACCCGCCTCAAGCATTGATGGCTTTCTTCCACCTGATGTGGATGGGGTATCCGGAAGGGGACAGGTTTCTTACCAGGTGTCTGCAAAAAACCTGGGTACATTGGATACGTTTACCAACAAGGCTACTATTGTTTTTGATAATAATGTGCCCATACAAACCAACCAATGGTTGAACACGGTTGATACCACTGCACCCACTGGGAAAATTATCAATGCGCTGGTACTAAGCGACAGCACGGTGAGGTTGTTTGTACAGCACGCAGACCTTGGCTCCGGCTTTCAATACAATTCGTTTTATGTAAAAAGCCAAACTGATTCCATGTTCCGCAGGATAGGTAATGCCGCCAGCGACAGTGTGGTATTTACCGGTACAAAAGGGCTCACCTACCAATTTTTTACCAAAGCGGTGGATAACGTAGGCAACATACAGCAAAAAGATTCTGTGGCAGATGTTACCGTGGTGTTTGGCAAGGCGCTGCCGCTGAACCTGCTTTCGTTTACCGCTGTTAAAGATGGTGCGAAAACAAAGTTGCAATGGACAACATCCCACGAAATAAATACTGCCCGTTTTGATGTTGAAAAATCGTTGGATGGCATTGCGTTTACATCAATTGCTACGGTACCTGCCGCAAACCAAAGCGCACAAACCAGCAGCTATACTGCTTTTGATGCTGCGCCGCACATTGGTTATAACTATTACCGCCTTAAACAGTTTGACCTTAATGGAAGCTTTACCTACAGCAGCATTATCCGGTTATATTATTCCACCGAGGGTTCTGTTTCTGTGGCGCCAAACCCGGCAAACAATTATGTGGATATTAAAACAACAGATAAAATAAGCAAGGTAATGTTGACAGATGCAAGCGGTAAAACGGTGAAGGAGTTAAGCACTTCCGGCAATAACAGGTATCCCCTGCAAGGTATAAGTAAAGGCATGTATTTCTTGCGGATTGTAACAAGCGATAAAATACAAACATTTAAACTGCTGATAAATTAGGCCGGGATGTAGGGCGGGCCCGTTGAATTCGTTTAGCGGGCCTTTTTTTTGTTTTGCTGGTTTGGGGCAGCCGTAAAATAATGATTGTTTTTTAATATTGTAAACTGCTTCTCCAGTCTTGTTTTGTACTTTTAATTGCGGCCAAAATAAATGGCTGCCGATGATGGGCAAGATGCAAAAACAAAGTGCAGGCATAGTATTATACCGGTTTCAAAATGGGTTGTTACAAATTTTTCTTGTTCATCCCGGTGGCCCTTTTTGGAAAAATAAAGATGCTGGTGCATGGTCAATACCCAAAGGCGAATTTACAGGTGGCGAGACAGCATTGCACGCCGCAAAAAGGGAATTTAAGGAAGAAACAGGTATAGCAGTAACCGGAAGTTTCCGGGAGCTTGCACCGGTTAAAATGCAATCTGGTAAAGTGGTGTACGCCTGGGCACTTGAAATGGACATTGATGCAACATCTATAAAAAGCAACACTTTTGAAATGGAGTGGCCACCAAAAAGCGGCAGCATAAAGGGCTTTCCCGAAGTGGATAAAGCGCAATGGTTTTCACCCGGGGAAGCCATGGAAAAAATCAATACGGCGCAAGCTTCTTTTATCATTCAATTACAGGCCATGCTACCATAACGGCAGTTGGTTACCCCATCTTTTTTTGCTGTGATAGTTGTTGGTTATGGCAATAGCGCAATCGCAGTACAAAGCTGTATGTACTTCTATAAAGGCTTTGCCATCGTGGTTTATTTCAGCCCTCTTAACTGTTGCCCCTCTTTTGGTATCCCACCAGTGTATATCATATATGCCGGCTTGCAGCCCCGGTATTTTTATAAGCACCTCCACCATTGCTGCAGAAGTGTTTTGCATTTTTTGTTTATTTAGTATACCCGTTCGCAGCAGCCATACCACGGCCTGGTTTTCATCGCCGCAGGCAAATGCTTTAGCAGTGGCTGGCGATACTTCTATAGCTTGGTTAAGGTTAATCCTGTTAAACTGCTGCCAGTGGATGAAGGGTAAAAACAGGGCAAGGGCATGTTGCGCTTTTCTCATTCCAGGAGTTAGCGAATGGGGGTGGCGGTTAGGCCAGCGCATGCCGCCGCCTGCACCGCCGGATGCAAAATGTGCCCATTGCATATGGCGAAAATATTCATCATCAAACGCCTCGGGCAGTGTAATATTTTTATCTTTAAAACTATGTATGGGCCCATGCTCACTATCAAAGAAAGGGCGGTTTCCTTTTGTGGCCGCTATGCATTCACGGGTAAGTTTACCGGCGGCAATGGCAGCATCTACTGTGTTTAAAGGGTTATCTATTGTTCTTTTCTCGTAAAAATGGATGGTGGTAAAATCCATTAAAGGATGTTTGAAAATACATTCGGCCGCATTGGGATGGCTGTGCAGCACAGGGCTGAAAATGGAAACAGTTTGCGGGTGCGACCTGCCATGTAACGCTATTTCAGCATTGCGTAATGAAGTGCTGATATCTTCAATAAAATGGGAAAATATATCAACACTATTGCCTGAATGTGCAGGGTGTATTTCGTTCCATAAATCCCATGCAAACAAGGCACCGCTGCCTCCCCACCGTTCGGTAACAAAATGTAAACGGCCCTTAATTGCCTGGCGCATGTTGGCACACAATAACCATTGCGAACGCTTGTCGCAAATGCCGCCATTGGATTTTTTGTAAGGGTGGTGCTTCCATCTTAACCACATCCAAAACGTATCATAAGGGGTAAGCAAAACCCTGATGTTGTACTTTTCACAAAGGCTGAAAATATCGTCCCAAAGCTTAACCATATTGGGCTGAAAATGACCAACAGGGTTTTCAAAATAGCGGTGTTCTGTATGGCAATATTCCAGCATAAGGCGGATGCAGGTTATGCCATGTTGTTGCAGCATTTCAAAATACGCCCCGGCTGCCGCCATATCTTTTCTTAAAAAAATGCCTTTTAAGTCAGGCCAGGTAATGGCATCGTTTTGCCCGATGGGTGTCCAGTCTTCGCCCTGTTCTGTTATAAAATAAGGGGCACCATATGCTGCCTGCACCCATGGCAAACCGCCATTTTTTTGCTGGCTTTTTTTATCAATGCTAAATGCTTCTTTTTTCATTTCTACAACAGGTCCGTCCATTTGCTCTTTCATGATAAGGTATTTGTGATTGTAATAGCGCCCATCAAAAACATTGCCGTGCAGCAAATTAATGCGGATAAATACTTTTTATGTAAATCCGATAACCCAAGAGTATGGCACAATTTTTTTATTGCAAAAACCATCACCAACAAAACAATTAAAAATGAAAACAGCACAAAAACCAGCGCCATCTAAAACTGCTTCAAAAGGGGCAAAACAACAAAAGCCTGCAGCAAAAGCAGCGAAACCTGTACAGGCTAAAATGCAGCAACCATCAGATGATAGCGAACATGTAGCCAAAGGTTTAAGGGGTTTATTTGTAGATAGCCTTAAAGATATTTATTGGGCAGAAAAAGCCCTTACCAAGGCTTTGCCTAAAATGATTAAAAAAGCATCATCAGAAGAATTGGTGGCTGCTTTAAACGATCACTTAGCCGTAACACAAGAACAGGTAGCCCGGCTCGATGAAGTATTCGAATCTATCGGGGTTAAGGCACAGGCAAAAAAATGTGAAGCAATGGATGGCCTTATCAAAGAAGCAGATCAGATTATGGCTGAAACAGAAGAGGGTGTGGTGAGGGATGCCGGTATTATCGCAGGCGGACAAAAAATTGAGCATTATGAAATTGCCACTTATGGTACTTTATCTGCTTTTGCAAAAATTTTGCAGGAAGATGATGCTGCTGAATTGCTGATGCAGAGTTTGGAAGAAGAAAAGGAGGCCGATGATAAATTATCTGAAGTAGCCGAAACATCCATCAATATAAAAGCTGCGGAACAAGATGATGATGATGAGGAAGATGAAGATGAAGAAGATGATGCAGTAGATGTGGATGAAGAAGCTGAAGAAGAGGAGTAAGTTCAAGACTTGCAAACAGGCTTTATTCTAAATAAGTACATTAACAAATATGCATATGGAAAAGAAAAAAAAGACACCTGTAAAAACAGGGGATAAAAAAGAAAAAGAGCTGCACAACAAGGCGACCAGTGGTGGTGGGAAAAATACAAATATCGGCGGACAATCTGGAACGATGGCAGGTGGAAAAGGCGGATCATCAGGTAGCAGAGGGGTTTCTGGAAGTAAATAAACAATCAGGGCGAACCAATTATTTGCTTCTCTACCCAAAAAGAAAACAATACAATTACAATAAATAAAAAGCATTACACATTTAAAATCCTGCAATAGTTTATGAAAAAAATAGTTATTATCCTTACAGCGCTAAGCTGCATTATGTACGTCGCTTCCTGCACTAAGGCAGATGATGTGTACATCAACAATCAACGGCCCAACAGCACCGACAGCAATTTTATGGTAATGGCAGCATATGGCAATTGGGATGAGATAAATTTGGGCCAATTGGCGTTAACCAACTCCTCCAACGACACGGTAAAAATGTTTGCCCAACAAATGATTACTGACCATACTGCGGCTGAGAAAGGATTAGATTCACTTGGGGCCCGGTATAATATAATATTGCCAACAACAATAGACTCCGCCCATGCAGCAATTAAAGTACAATTGCAGGCTTTAACGGGCCGCAGTTTTGACTCGGCTTACATCAAAGGGCAGGTTAACGATCATGTTAAAACAACTAATTTATTTACGGGAGAAATAACAGGTGGCAGCTTAATGGATGTAAAGAATTTTGCAGCAAATAAGTTGCCTGTTATCATTATGCATTTGCAAATGGCAGACAGCATTGCGGTGAATTACAAATGACCTGTTGCAGAAAAAAATATTATTTACAAATGCCCTTACCATGAAGTAAGGGCATTTGATTAAACATATAGCTTGTGTACCTGAATGCACATTATGTATCTGCATTCTTCAAAAGCGGGTAAAATTATGCGGCCATATTGAGGCATATTTCCGCACATTTTTTACATGCTTCCGCACATTCCTGACAGTGTTTGGTTTCATGCCTGCCGCACTCATTACCACATGCAGTACAAAGGGATGCACAAATGGTACAAATTTCTTTAGCCTTGTTACTCCCTAAAGCCATAAGTTGTGCAGCCGCATAACATAGGGCAGCACATTCCATATCCAATTGTATACAGCCCGCCATCATTTTTACATCGGCTTCCTGTGTGCAGGAACTTGCACAATGGTTACAGATAGCTGCACAGTTTAAACATGCATCAATACAATCTTTGTAAGTGTGGTATCCTGTCATAAAATATAATTTTAATAACGGGTATCAAACACTACGCCCAAATAAAAATAATATGGGGTAGGGGTCAATGTATTTGAATGTTACAAACCTGTACGCAGGCAAGGGAATATTAAAATAAATTATAGCGGTGTTTTTTTAAAGCGGCTGCAATAACGGTTGTAATTTTATGCCCTGATGAAGCAAGATGAAATCGTATAAAAATATAGTAATACCGGGTGTTGATGGTAAGCCAATAGCATTGGATATTATGTACAGTGACGCTGTAGTTTCAGCGCCGGTTGTAATTTATGTCCATGGGTTTAATGGTTTTAAAGATTGGGGCAATTTTGATATGGTTGCCAAAAGCTTTGCTGCGGCTGGGTTTGTAATGGTTAAATTTAATTTTTCGCACAACGGCACTATGCCTGCCACCCCCGAAGATTTTACAGACCTGGAAGCATTTGGACAAAATAATTATACCAAACAGTTACATGACCTTGGGTTAGTAGTAGAGTGGGTTTGCGATACTGGCAATATACATCATTCAGTTATGGATACCACTCAACTGTGCCTGATTGGCCACAGCATGGGCGGCGGTATTGCAACATTGTATGCAGCAAAAGATAGCAACATAAAAAAGTTAATTACCTGGGCAGGAATAAGCGAATGCAAAACGCCGTGGGGCAACTGGCCGCAAAAAAAAATACAGCAATGGAAAGAAGATGGGGTTGCTTTTTATAACAACGGCCGCACTAATCAGCAGATGCCTTTGTATTACCAATTGTACCTGAATTATCAGCAACATGTTGACGAACTCGATGTAAAAAAGGCCATTGCCGGCCTTGCTATTCCTGTGCTCATTTGCCAGGGCACACTCGATGCTGCAGTACCATTGCAAAAGGCACTGGACCTTCAATCCTGGCAACCCGGGGCGCAACTTTTCACTGTTGAAAGCGACCATGTTTTTGGACGCAAACATCCGTGGACAAGCGACCACCTGCCGCCTGCAATGCAGCAGGTGATTGTTAAAAGTATTTCCTTTTTAAAAGAATAATCAACGGTCACCGTCCTGGTCTTCAAACCCTTCAAAAGCACCTGCGGTAGCATCGGAATGCTGCTCATTTAAGCCTTCTTCTTTACTGGTCTTATCTTCTTCCTTATGGTTACTGGTCGCCTTTTCATCTTCTACCGGTGGCATAGGTTTGCCCCAATCTGCCGGTTGCCTTTCCTGAAAAACTTCCTTCTTTTTATACACCTCACTTTGTGGCAGGTCCTTAGGGTCAATGTCTTCATTTTGCCTTAACTTTTCCATATTATTTTTTAACAAGAGGGCTAATTTTCATGCCAATGATTATTTGCTTTTGGTTACCTCCCATTGCATTGCTGGCGTGTAAATAATTCCTCTGCATACAGACTGGTTTGTTTTTTGAAAGGATACTAATTGATTAAGCATACCTGCCCTATCAATAGTCATTATGCCGACAAGAGGGCTATCAACACAAAAAATATCATTATGACATTCAATGAAATGATCCAATCAGATAAGCCGGTACTGGTAGACTTTTTTGCCACCTGGTGCGGCCCATGTAAAATGATGGCGCCTATTTTAACGGAGGTAAAAGCAGCAGTGGGCGATAAGGCGACCATCGTAAAAGTAGATGTAGATAAAAACACTAAAGCTGCAAGTGATTACCAGGTGCAGGGCGTGCCTACTTTAATCTTATTTAAAAATGGCAAACCATTGTGGAGGCAAAGCGGTGTTGTGCAAAAGGCAGGGCTTGTAGAAGTGATTAAAAAGTTTACATCATCAGAAAATAAACCTACCCTTTAATAAACCATTATCATAAATTTTGGCCCACAGATAAAAACTATTTAGTGATCCAATCTATACAAAAACATTTGTATAAAAATGCGCCTTAAAATTAAACGGCTATTTGCGGATACGGTTATACTTTTTTAGCAAGTCAATAGTTAGTTGGTGTGGCAGGGCGTACGCCTTATTGCCGTTGATGCCTTCCATGGTTTCTGCGGCCACCATGGCATTGATGATGGCTTCTTCAACGGCCTGTACCGTGGCTTCAAACAACGGGTTTATTTCGTCGTTGGGCAGGGTGGTTGCAGCAGTAAATTTTTCCCTTTGAAAGGCATTGGGGTTGGCAGTTGAAAACGCAATAAAAATATCACCGGAGCCATTCTCACCACGGCCACCCACTTTACCAACACCCAGCGGGACCCTTGCCGCTATTCGCTTTAACTGGTGGGGCAACAGCGGCGCATCTGTTGCAACAACCACAATAATAGACCCGTCACCCTCATGCCGGTATTTATAAGATGGAGGTGCCTTCAATTCATAATTCATAGTATCTTTTAATTCGGTACCTATGGGTACGCCGGCAATAGTAAGGTTATGTTTTCTGCCGAAATTGGCCTGCACCAGCACCCCAACAGTGTAAGTGGAATCTTTCACTTTTACAATCCTTGATGCAGTGCCTGTACCGCCTTTAAAGCCAAGGCACATCATGCCGGTGCCGCCGCCAACATTACCTTCTTTAAGGTAGCCACTTTTTGCACTGTCCAGCGCCTCAAAGGCATTGCTTTCTTTAACATGAAAGCCATAAATATCATTCAGGAAACCATCATAGGTTTCCGCCACAACAGGATAAGTGTACCAAAAATTTTCATGGTACCAATTCGTTTTTACAAACCATTTTAACACGGCATCCCTAACCACGCCAACACTGTTGGTGTTGGTAATCATAACAGGGGTTTCTAAAAAACCAGATTCTGTTATCCAGGTGGTGCCGGTCATCTCCCCGTTGCCATTTAAGGTATACCAGTTGGCATATACCGGGTTATTTGTTTTGCCACGGGGCAGTATAGCAGTAACGCCTGTACGCACAGGGCCGTTGCCCCGTACATTTTTGCCCTGGCCTGTAATAATAGTGCTGTAGCCAACCTCCACACCTTTAACATCGGTTATGGCATTGTACTTTCCGGTAATGCCTTCAAAAGGTATCCCGATATCCCTTGCCCTTGGCTTTTGTGCCGCAGCAATAAAATGGCAGTTAACAGCAATCAGTAAAATGGATATCCTTATCATAAATATTCTGATTTTTCCGAAAATAAAAAACAACTTTTTAAAATGAAATTATCTAAGCACAGGAATTTTTATGCAACTGTTGCTGTACCATTTTATCTGTGCAGGTATGGCTGCATCCTTCATGGTTTCGCCGCTCACATCTTTGCCGGTACCATAATTTATTTGCCAGTTGGGGTTTTTATTTACACCCAACACCACTATTATCCTGCTGCCTTTTTGCAATTGCCTGCAGGTGATGTAAGTGTTTTTCAGCCATATGGTTTCTATCTTGCCGGGCTGCAGCAGTTTTCGTTGTACGGTTTCGTATGTGTAGCTTGCCCGCTGTATGTTTTGGTTTAATGCAAAGTATTTTCCATCTGGTGTTTGCTCAAATAAATCCAGTACAATGTCCATATCTTTTTTATTAATGCTGGCCACAATAGCTGCCTCAACAGCACCACTTATTATTACAGGTTTATCAACAGGCGCACTTACAAAAATCATTTTTTCTTTTTCTGGTTTAAGCATACTGTCTACCAGCATGGGGTAAGCGCCCATGGCTGTATTTTGCCCGCTGAACAATGCTTCGCCCCGGTCTTTAAAATCTACCTGCTGGTAGATAAAAGTTTGTTTGGCAGGTTGTTTTGCAAGCAGCGAAAACCCGGTCTTTGCAGTACCGGCAAAATAAAAATGCAGGGTGTCATTGCTCATTTTACTAAGGGAGGCTACATGTTTCCATTCATTGGCGCCCATTACTTCAAAGTTTACTTTATCCTTTAGCAAAGCAGGCCTGCTGCTGTCTTTCATCACATAATCAAACCATTTAAAAACAATATCCAGTATGGGTATGTTGGCAACACTGTCAATGGTATAGCCGTTCAACAACGGCTTGGGAAAACCCTGTGAACCGCCATGATCATAGGGGCCAATTAATAAATAGTAGTTGGGGTTTTTGTTCCATTTAAAATATTGCCTGTAATAATACATCGCACCAGTCTGGTCATCGTCCCAATACCCTGTTGTGGTAAAGATGGGAATATTTATTTTCGCAAATTCTTCCTTTTGCGGTGTCATATTTTGCCAGTAGCTGTCGTAGGCAGGGTGTTGCAGCCAGCGTTGAAAAATATTGTTGGGCCTGCCTTCTATGGAATCCAGCGAACGGAAGCTTGCACCTTTTGTGTACCAGTCGCCGAATACCTGGTTCCATTTTTTTTCATCATTAAACCCGGCTAAATCCACCAGTTTATTATCCGTAACAAAATGTATCCACTGCAACATATAGTTCATAAAAACGCCATTGTGCATCGGGTAATCAATACCGGCACCAACAGATACCTGGGGTACAATTGTTTTAAGGGCAGGGTGCATAAATTTGGCGGCACCCCATTGGCTAAAGCCCAGGTAGCTTCCCCCATACATGCCCACTTTGCCATTGCACCATGCCTGTTTGCTTATCCAGTCAATAATGTAATAAGCGTCTTTTGCATCATGCTCAAAGGGTTCAATAACATCGGGGCTTAAACGCTTCCCCCTGGTGTTGGCTACTATACCAATGTATCCCCTTGCCAATGCATTCTTGCACCTTGCGGCATCGCTGCCGGCATAAATATTGTACATCAGTACAACAGGCTGCGGTGTGGTAACTTTTCTGTCCCTTACAACGGTAAGCGCAATTGTGCCACCATCCGGCATTTTTATCAGCACACTATCGTTCCTTATATATTTTTCCTTTTCAATTGTTGCAAAAATTTGCTTTGCCAGTGGCGAAGTTTTTTTAAAAACCATGTACGTGCAGTACGCCCTGCACAGTCTTACGGCATCTGTAATTAAAAGGCTGTCACTGATATTTAACTCGTGTATCCTGGAGAGTAACGTCTGTTTGTATTGGTCCATATCAGGGCTAAAATATTCTGCTGCCCAATTTTTACCGTCTTCGTTAAGGGGCATATAGGTTTTTTGAAATACCGCATTATAAACGCCTGTAAACCCATCTGGTGAAGGGTTTTCCAGCATGCAGGCATTATAAAGCTGGTAGGGGAAACCCAGGGCAGTCGGTGTAACAGAATCACCCAGTGACAATAAATGAATTTTTTTTAACGATGCGGCAGAAGATGGGTGCAAGCCTGCCACCAGTTGCAGGCGGAACAGGTTATCGAGATAAGTAAGTTCAGTGGCATCCTTGTACAAGCCGACCAGTTCCGTGGCAAGTGCAGGTATGTTCTTTTCCATGGCCACACTATCTGTGTAGTTGGAACGGGCAAAATAGACTTTTTTCTGGGCGAAGCTGGTACCGGATGCCAGCATTAGAATGGCGCATAAAAGAACTTTGTGCATGGTATGTTGGTTTATGATTTGTAGAACTAGTACAACTTTAGGGCAACCACAAAAAGTTAATCAGGGGATAAGGTTAAGGCGATAGGGACAGGCCTGAAAGTATTCAAAAAAAGATTGGATTTACATAAGTTGCCCAACGCAGGTACAGCATCAGGACTTCTATAAAATTACTGCTCGGTATAATGAAACGCTAAACCACCATCAACATAATAAGTGCTTCCGGTAACATATTTGGCTTCGTCACTTGCTAAAAAAGCAATAACGTTGGCAACATCTTCAGGCTCGCCCAAACGGTGCAGCGATATATTATTTTGCAGTGCATTAATTTGTTCAGGTGAGCTTAGCAGGTTTGCGTTTATGGGTGTACGTATGGCACCGGGTGCCACGTTATTGATGCGGATATTGAGCGGCGCAAGCTCTACCGCAAGGTTGCGCATTACCATTTGCATGGCGCCTTTGCTGGCACAATACACAGCAAAATTGGGGAATGGCAATTCTTCATGCACGCTGCTGTTATTTACAATTACGCCGGGCCGCCGCGTTTGCTGCAGGTGGTGTACAAAGGCCTGTGTTAAAAAAAACATTCCCTTAAGGTTTACGTTCATTACGGTGTCATACTGCTGTTCGGTTACTTCCCAAAATGGTGCCCGTATTTCTATCCCCGCATTATTAATTAGTATATCAAGGTTGCCAACTGCGGCCACAGTCTGCGTTATCAGCGTTTGCACATTCTCTGTTTTACTGATATCTGCCGGTACAAAAACGGCATTCACTCCGGTGGCCGTTACCTGCCGTATCGTTTCTTTTGCGTTGTCATCGTCCTTCAAATCATTTACCACAACGGTGGCACCTTCCTGTCCAAACTTAACTGCAATGGCCCTTCCAATGCCCCTGCCACTGCCCGTTACCAAGACTGTTTTCCCGGAAAATTTTCCCATAAATATTTTTTGATTGTAGTATTTAAAGATCACTAAAAAAAGTATAGCAACCTATTTTATAGAAACCATTCCTGCAAAAAAAGGGGGGTCATTTATATTTGTTCACAATAAAATAACGAGCCGCATACTCAACAGAAAAGATGCGCTGATGTGGGCAGGGTATGCAGGTATTTTTCTTCCAAAAAAAAGCCTTAAAAATGAATATTTTTAGGGTAAGGCGAATGCAGCAGATAAGGCCCGCTGCTTGTATGAAGCACCTTTTGTTTGCTAAAGGGTTTTGTGCAATGGTGGTAAAGATGAGTTGTGAAAAAGATTTGGCTTAATCAGGCACAAACCAATACATTTATGCCCTAAACTTTTGTATATGCTTGCTTATCCTGTCCGCATTGCACTTATTGCTGCACTTGGTGGTTTCCTTTTTGGTTTTGAAACGGCTGTGATTTCTGGTGCTGAAAAAACGATTCAGCAATTATGGGGGTTAAGCTCCTTCTGGCAGGGCTTTACAGTTGCCTCCAGTTTAATAGGTACGGTGTTGGGTTCAATTGTTGCAGGCGTGCCGGCAAAAAAATATGGGCGTAAAAAAGTGTTGATCGCCATCGCCATTCTTTACCTGCTATCATCCATTGGTTGTGCTTCAACTTCTGCATGGCTGTTGTTTGTTACGTTCCGTTTTATTGGCGGCATTGCAGTGGGTGCATCTTCTGTGGTAGGGCCAATGTATATTTCAGAAATTTCGCCGGCAAGGTTAAGGGGCAGGCTGGCAGGGTCTTTTCAATTAAATATTGTGCTGGGTATTTTTGTGGCATACATTACCAACTTTTTATTTGCCGGCCTCGGCGATAATGCATGGCGGTGGATGCTGGGCATAATGGTGATACCGGCCGGTGCTTTTGCTTTACTGGTACGCACTATACCCGAAAGCCCCCGCTGGCTGATACTGAACGGCAGGGAAGCCGAAGCCATACCTGTTATGCAGCGCATTGGTGAGTTGGATACGCAAAAGGCTATTAATGATATCCGCAATTCGGTTACGCACCATGCAGAAAACCTGTTTCAAAAAAAGTTTAGCAAGCCGGTTACCTATGCGGTTATCCTGGCCATGTTTAACCAGTTGTCGGGCATCAATGCTATTATTTATTATGCCCCACGCATTTTTGAAATGGCTGGTTTTGATAAGGCACATTCATACCTGCAGCCAGTCTACATCGGCGCAGCCAATTTATTGTTTACCCTGCTCGCCATGACGATGATTGACAAATTTGGAAGAAAAACACTCTTGCTGATTGGCTCTGTGGGTATGATATTTTTTCTGGGCATGACGGCAATGGCCTTTAGCAGCAGCCAGCCTGACAGTAACGTAATTTTCTATCTTATTGGCTTCATTGCCTTTTTTGGCTTTTCACAAGGTGCGGTTATTTGGGTATTTATTGCAGAGATATTTCCCAATTCTGTACGTTCGCAGGGCGGCTCACTGGGCAGCTTTACCCACTGGATAATGGCTGCTATCATTTCCTGGACGTTTCCGGTTATTGTGGAAGGAAGCGCAAAGGGGGCTTTTTATTCTTTTGTATTTTACAGTGCTATGATGTTGCTGCACCTGATATTTGTATGGAGGGTTTTGCCAGAAACAAAGGGCAGGTCGCTGGAAGAAATACAGAAGGAGTTGGGCATTTCTTAGCAGGATAAAACGGGCTTACGGATACGATTGTTTACGCAAGGTATTTTACAAGCCTGCCGATAATTACGCCTTTGTAATAAATTTGTACGCCATAATTGCCTTTCTCAAACACCTCTGCTGTAAGGGAAAAACTAAAATTTTTTACATCACCATTTACATTTTCAAAAGTAAATTTATGGGTGTATAACCTGCTGCCATCGGGTGTATCAAAGGATCCTGTTTCCCATGGCGAATTTTGAAAGATATGCCCATCGGGTTTTATGACCACCACAATAATTTCAATATTTTTTTCCTGGTTGCCGCTTACCTTAACCATTAAGGACCCCGTCATTTTTTGCACTTTGAATGCTTCGGGGCTTTCTTCAATCTCATTATTTTCATTTAAAGCTGCAAGCTTTAACCCGTTGATCACAACAGCAGTTTTTACTTTATTATCAACATTTAAAGCGCCTGGCTTTTTTGTTGGGTTATCAGCCACACCGCCGTTGTTCATGTATTTTTTCAGCAGGGCATTCAGGTGCCTGTTCTCCCTTTCAATAACACTGTTATGGCTTTGCAGTTGCTCTATTTTAATTTGCAGCAAATCAATTTTTTCTTTTGCAAGATCCATTTGGGCAGTGGTAATTTTTTCTTTTAAGATGATGTTGATATCAGATTTAAGCTGATCAATTTCATTTAATTTTTCTTTGATATTGCCAGATATGGAATCGGTGATATTGCCTGCAGAATCAAGTTGCGACTGGTATTTTTTTACGGTGCCCAAATAAATTTTCTCGAGGGAGTCTTTTACATTTATGGCATTTGCCCTTTTTATTTTGGATGCATCGGGTATATCTGCCACATTAGTTGAACGCATTTTTTCAGTAAAGAAACGGTAGCCCCAAAATGCAAATAAAATCAGGGATAAACACACCAGTGTAAAAGAAAGCCCCAGTAAAAACGACGATTTGTTATCCCTCATAATGTATCTTGTTATTACCACAAATAAATGTGCCAGCTTTAAAATAGCCGCTTATTGTGGCGATATACTGTCATCCACATAGGCTGATATCCAACCCACCTGTCCGCTTTTAATCAGAAAAAATTGTTTCTTTTCATACAACCCTTCAAACTGCCGCATAATTTTTAACATCAGGCCGGTGCCCGCTATCAGCGATTTTTGGTCAAATACTTTCATCACTTTTTTTATTTCCCCGGCCACCATGGCCTTATCTACCGAACTGTCTTTTATGCCTTTTACCAACACGGTTTCCTGCAAGGCAGAAAAATTATCCGACAGTTTGGTATTAAATTTTACCACATCAGCATAAGTAACGGGCACAATAGAATTATCTGCCAGCTCAGGCGAAATTAAAGTGGCCACAGACCAGGCAATGCCCCCGCTGAATGCAATATTATCACTCATGTTATATGCACCGCTTGCATTAACCGCATACACCACTTCGTTATCAATAACCCCATTAACCACCCTTGCCACTTGCTTGTTGAAATTGGGGATGCTTTTATCATCTTCACATCTTTTATCGGCTTCGTTGGCCGTACTTTTTGTGCCCCATGTTAACTGGAACAATTTTATTTCTTTGGTATTGCCATTGGGAAAGTAACCGCCTTTGGTGTTACCGCTTCCTATGTCAATTAAAAAAGTAGAGTACCTTTTTGCATCGGGTATAATGCCCAGGTGCGATAACCTGGCTTCTTCTGCCACATCAATTATTTCCACCCTGCGGTTAGGGTCGTTAACCCGTGTTTTAATGGAATCTATCAGCCTGTTTATCCAATACGATTTATTATCTTTTTCTGCCTGTATTTTTACGCCACTGCTTACCACGGTAAAAACCCTTGCTGCGGGCACGCTGTATTTATTTACTGCAACAGTGTACAGGCCATACACCGCATTTAGGGTGGCCGAAAAAGCAGCATTGGTAAAAGAAATAAAATCTGTGTTGATGCTGGTATCTTTTAAAATATTGAAAGCGCCGCTTTTTTTAGCGTTCCTGCCAATTTCGAGCAGGCTTAGTTTTACACCTTTTGACCCTACCTCGAGCCCGCCATATACCAGCGAATTTTTGTATTTTAATTTTAAAATGTTTTGGGCAAAAATCAACGGTGCATGGCTGCACGCAAGCAGGTAGAGAAAGAATAAGCGTTTATAAATTTGTGTAGGCATACCCCGTGTTTTTGTGGTTAAATATCCTGAATACATTTCCCAAAACGATGTTACTTATTGGAAAGGTAGTTAAGCAGCAAGCGATAATAATTCTTTTAAATCAAGATGTTTGGTAAACATTGCTACAGTGCCGTCATCTTGTAAAGGCCATTCATTTCTGGGCCTGTCCCAGTACAACTCCACACCATTTTTATCAGGGTCGCTTAGGTACAACGCCTGCGAAACGCCATGGTCGGATGCGCCGTCAAGTGGGTAGCCGGCTTCATACAGGCGCTTCAGTATCAGGGCAAGTTCCTTTCTCTCTGCATATAAAATTGCAACGTGGTATAAGCCGGGGTGCCTGCCGGAAGATGGTAATGTATTTTTGCTTTGCCAGGTATTTAAACCAATATGGTGATGATAACCACCGGCTGATAAAAAGGCTGCACTATCGCCATACAATTGTGTAATGCTAAAGCCCAAAAGCCCGTTATAAAAAAGAAGCGATTTTTGAATATCGGATACCTTTAAATGAACATGGCCAATACATGTGTTCGCCGGAACAATATAATTATCCTGCATACTTATCTTTTAAAATTTTGGATTGGCTTTCGGATAATGGATAGAAGGGTTGTTCAAGAGTTATTAGTAAGCATGTTTTTTATACCTGTCCTTATCGTGGAAATACGGGTGTATAATTTTAAACACCGTAATATTACGGCAATTTAACCTGAAAATATAAAAAAAGTTTAGTGGGATAATCAACCAAATACGGCAGCAGTGCTTATTTCGACGCAGCCTTAACCTTGGCATTGGGCGATGAAAAATAACGGCATCCGTTGCCTGAAAATACAAACGAAAAAGCCGGGCTGCATATGGGCAGCCCGGCTTTGTATGTTGAAAGGGTTATTGCACGCTTTCTGTTGCATTCATTTCTCCTTTGTTGCTTTTACGTTTAAACAGGGAGGCATCTATCTTTCCAAAGCGATAGCTCAGGTTTAACTTAACCATTTGTGGGTCACGAAGGCGGCTGTAGGTTTGGGTGAAGTATTCGCTGCTGGAATATTGGCTGTTGGTCCTTGTGCGGAAAATATCGCTGACGCTTAGGGAAACCGCAGCCGCATTGTTTTTCAGGAAACTTTTTTTAACCGCTAAATCCATACCCCAAGATGATTTGATATAACCCTGTGAAGCGCTTTGGCTCTGCATCATCGGCGGGCCGCCCATACCGGTGTTGGTGTTTACCGGCAGGTTGGTTTTAGATTGATAGGTTGTAGTAAACTGGATAGCAAAATTGGAAGGCAGTTTAAAATTACTGTTGAATTTGCCAAACATACTCCACAAAGCCCCCTGGCTGCCACCCGAAGCACTGTCCGTATTTACTTTGGAATTGTATACGTTGATGTTGGTACTGATATCCCACCACTTGGTTAAGAAATTTTGTGAGGTAACCTCTGCACCTGCTGAATAGCTGGAGTTGGCGTTAATGTAAGTATTGATCAGTTCATTATCACCCGATACAGGATCGGCCTGCTGCGTTTGGTACCTTGTTATTAGGTTATTGGTGTGTTTGTAATAAGCCGATGCCAATAAAGTGTTGTTGCCTGCAAATGTTTTCAGGTAAGATAATTCCAAAGATTGTGTAAACTCTGGCACCAGGTTGGGGTTGCCTTTAGTAATATTAAGCTTGTCAGTATAATCTGTAAAAGGGATCAGTTGAAAAAAGTTGGGCCTGTTAATGCGGCGGCTGTAACTTAGTTGCAACTCTTGCTTGTTGCCTAATTTTTGGCTCAGGAAAGCAGATGGAAATAAACTTACCGGGTAGTTGTTTTTAAATTGCTCCCCGATATTGGTCAATGTACCGGTGTAGTTGGAACTTTCTGCACGCAGGCCGAGTTTGTAACTAAAATCTTTAATGCTGCTGCTTAAGGTAACATAGGCTGCGTACACATTGTCGGTGTTTTTATAGTTGCTTACCGCAGATGGGACAACCTTGTAGGCACTATCCGTAAAAAGATAGTTGTCGTTAACCGTTACCCTGTTGCGGATTGCTGCCCTTACGCCGGTTTCCAGCTTTGTTAGTTTGCTGAATGGTTTTACATAATCAGATTGTATTACGTAGTTATTATCACTGCCGCTTCCAAGTGTTTTTTGCAGCGATGTACCTGTTATCGATTCGTTGTTGTTATCAAAATAGTTGGTGGTGTACAGCGAATTGTTGTTGCTTTTTCCACCAAAGTAATTGGCATCCACCGTTATCTCTTCTCCTTCTTTAGGAAACAAATGCTTAAGCCCAAACACAAGCCCCTGACCATTAAACTCCCGGTTGCCGGTAGTAAGCCTGTCGCTGTAACTGGTAGTTTTGCCAGAAGTAAATAAGCTGTCGGTAACAATACCAATGGATTCATTAGGGTGAAATTCGCCATGTACTTTAATGCCGGTTAAGGATAGTGTGGTGC
Source organism: Ferruginibacter sp. (assembly GCA_965249755.1). Taxonomy (GTDB): domain Bacteria; phylum Bacteroidota; class Bacteroidia; order Chitinophagales; family Chitinophagaceae; genus Ferruginibacter. Next base: position 1,805,057 of record CBDFMT010000004.1, on the reverse strand, counting down.
GGTTGGTAATAAAATAATCCAGCCCTAATTTACCAAACAAAAAGCCACCGGTAGTTTTATTAAAGTTGCTTTGGGCAATATTGGTTTGGGGTACATCAAGCAGGTTAAGCCTTTCTGTATTGCCCGTTGTGCGGCTTTTATTTTGGTTGCCATTTACAGAAGCACTAAAATTGAATTTATTCTGGCGAAAGCTAAAATCAGCACCACCGTTCAGTGCACCACGTTTATCCACACCGGCCCTTAAGTTACCATTATAGCCGCTTTTTTTATTCTTCTTTAAAACAATATTTAAAATGCCGCCGCCACCACCAGAGGCATCATATTTTGCAGATGGGTTGGTAATAACCTCCACACTTTCTATGGCATCGGCTGGTATCTGGTCCAGCGTTAAAGTTGTTGGCCTGCCATCCACCAGCAACTGCGGTGCGCTGTTGCGCATGGTAATGTTGCCATCAATATCTACATTTACGGAGGGTACGTTCCTCATCACATCCACCCCGGTGCCACCTGCACTCATGATATTTTTTTCTACGTTAAAAACTTTTTTGTCGCCACTTAATTTCATGGTTGGCGTAACAGAGGTGATGGTTACATCCTGTAACTGTTTGGTATCTGTTGTCAATTTTATGTTGCCCAAGTCTTTATCAAAAGAAGGCATCCCGCCGGGGAACGAGGGCACACTGCCCGGCGCAGGTTTTGCAGCACCGGCATCCATTTTCGGCATAAAGGAGATGGTTTGTTCATATGGTTTAAAACCACCGTTGCTCACCTTTAACAGCAGGTTGCCCCTGATGGGAAGCTCTTCAAAATTAAATTCACCGTTGGATGTGGTAACTGTTGCCTTCACCAAAACATCTTTCAGTTTCTTTGTTACAGAGTCCATTTTCTTACCCATTAAAAGTACAGAAGCGCCATTTACGGCCTTGCCATCTGCATCGGTTAATTTGCCATACACGTGGCCTGCGTCAGGTAAATTTCCACCGGGCATTCCCCCGGGAGGCATGCCTGAAGGCATTTGGGCAAAAAGGTTAATAGTGAAAGCTGTAACCGCAATTAGTACAAGTATCTTTTTCATTGTTTTGTTATTTGTACACAAAACTATCATCGATAAAAAAGTTTTTTTTACAAATGAGATCACTACTTAAAATGTTGCGACGAAATGTTACAGCCCCTGACAGCAGGGTAAATAAAAAAAAGTAAAAAATGTGGTTAAGATGATTAATTTTTAGCGGCGGGTGTTGCATATAAAAGTTCCATACCGGTAGAGGTACGTGGCTTAAAACCGGGCCAGTTTTTATCACCAGCGCCTATTGGTAGCGATAGAAATTTATCATACTCCTTTTGCTTCAAAACCATGCCCAGAAAGGCGGTTACAAAATGCTGGTTTATATTATTAAGCCGGTAACTGCTCCACGCAGGCTCTGCATAATGATAGTATTCATTAATAGAAACGCTTTTTTGCAATGTTGCCGCAGGGGGTGGGTTTGGTGCTACATTATGGCGGGCATTAAAATAGGTTAATAAATATCTTGGGGCATTTTCAGCGCCTTTATAAATTGCCTTTATTCCGTCTTCGTAACCAGATACATCATCAAGGCTGCCTGCAATAAAAAAAGTTGGCACCCTAAGTCCTTGTAATCCTTTGCCGTCCCAAACGCCCCGTTGCATTCCCCATGGGGCAAAAGCAACAACGGCCTTAATCCTGTTATCGTATGATTTTTTGAAAGCTGCGTTACCGTCAATGCGCACTTCAAGTGCATTATTGCCACCGGTCATTTTTATAAAGGTAGAATCCAGTTTGCTGCTATAGCCTGCCCCTGCTGCATTCAGCACACCATACCCACCCATGGAGTAGCCTATCAATGCTGTATTATCTGCATCTGCCAAACCAGATAAAAAAGAAGATTGGTGGGCTGCCGATAAAGCCGCAAGCTGGTACAGCACAAATAAAATATCAATAGGCCTGTTCAGCAAAGTGCTTTGAAAAGCAGCCCTGTCACCGTATGTAGATTCTGTATGGTCTATTGCTGCCACAACATAACCGCAGGAGGCAAGGTGTTCAGTAAGATAAGTAAGCAGCAACCTTGAGCCGGGATAACCATGCGAAACAATCACTAATGGAAATTTGCCTTGTGATAATTCAGGTTCAGCATTTCTTATTGCCCGTCCATAAAAAGTAAAAGGGATTAGTGGCCTGGAAGTATCGTCTTTTAAACCTAGGGTTGATGGGTACTTTTCCAGCTCCGGCCCCTTTGCTATAGCAGTTGCAGGATACCATATCTCTACCTTCAAATGCCGGTCGTATAGCGGGTTTGAGCCTGCTTTCGAGTTTAAAATATCCACCTGGTTTTTATTAATGAGTTCGATGGTTTGTACGCCCACTTTATAGCTGCCCCTTGCAGCAAGTTCTGGTGCATCAGGTAAAGCATCCCCTGTTACAAAAGCAGTATCGGGCAACTGGCAATTGGCCGAAAAAGCAAAACACAGTACGCAAACTAATGCCACTGTTATCCTCGTTGAAAACATGTTCATATGGAAGCTGTTTTAAAAAGTATATAGAAATTTAATGCCCTAAAATACAGCATTAAGTGCTTTAAAAAAATTGGATAGGTTTACTTACCTGTTATTGCGGTAATTGTATCACGGTAATTTTCACTTACCGGCAGCTCGAGGGTGTCAATAAATAAGCTTGTTTTACGTACAGCGGTTATGTAGGCCACCGCAGCAATGTACGATTTGTGGATGCGGATAAAATCCCCCGAGGGCAATTGTTCTTCTATCGCTTTCATCGGCATCCTGGTAATGACGGGCCTTGCAGAACTTTTGAGATGGATTTTTATATAGTCTTTCAAACCTTCTACATACACAATATCTGCGGTTACAATTTTTACCAGGCTGTATTCCACATTTACAAAAAAGTACCCGGAAGTTTTTTGGGTGGCCGGCTGCATCTTTAAATCAAAAAGTTCTTTTGCTTTATTGCATGCATTTATAAACCTGTCGAGTGCTACGGGCTTAACAAGGTAATCGGTAACGTTAAGGTCAAAGCCCTGCAATGCATATTTTTCATAGGCTGTTATCAAAATAATCATGGGCTTAACCGTCATGCTTTGTATAAACTGCAGGCCGGTAAGGCCGGGCATTTGTATGTCTAAAAAGATGAGGTCTGTTTTGTGCTGCTGCATAACCTCCATGGCCTCCATTGTGTTTTCACATGCTGCAATTAATTTAAGGTAGGGCACCTTACTAATATTATCCACCAGTAAATCAAGTGCCAGTGGCTCATCATCTATGGCTATGCATCGTATCATGTTGTAAGGTTTATGGTAAGCAGTACCGTAAAAATGTTATTTTCTTTGTTTATGGTTAGGGTATGATGGTGTGGGTAAAGCAATTTAAGCCTTCGCTCCACATTTGCCAATCCAATGCCACTTGCCTTATCTTTTACTTCGGTTGATGAAGGGTTATATTTATTGCTTACCGTAAAATAGAGCATGCCTGTTTCTGCCTTTAACGAAACATCGATTGTGGCATTTTGTATCATGCCCGTACCGTGTTTAAAAGCATTTTCTACAAATGGTATCAGCAGCATGGGTTCAATATCATATAATTTATCCGGCTGGTGCATGGTTACATTAATGCCTACTTTACTGCTAAACCTTTGCTGCTGCAGGGATATATAGCTTTGCAGATAATCAGTTTCCTTTTCCAGCGATACCTTTTCTTCATCTGTTTCATACAGCATGTACCGCATAAGGGAAGACAATTTGATAAGCGAAGGCTCCAGCAAATCTGACCTTTTACGGGCAAGCGCCACCATGTTATTTAAAACATTAAACATAAAATGAGGGCTAACCTGCGACCTTAGTAAAGACAGTTCTGTTTTAAGGTTTTCATTTTCTTTATCCTTTAAAAGATTATCGGCAATTATTTTATCGGCAATGGTTTTATAAGCTATGCTGCAGGCCAGTATAAAAATAAAAGTAAAAGTGCAAAAAAACAATTGCCTTCTAAAGTCCATCGACCATTCGTGATGTGTAAACGTAATGGTTACAAACCTGCTAACAAATACATACACTGTAAAACTTATCAAAAGAAAAAAAGTATATAAAAGGTATTTTTTTTTATAGAAGGTTTTAGGAATAAACACCAGTGCATTCAGGTAAAAAAATGATACCAGCATTACATCATTAATACGGGCAATAACAAAATTGGTGGTGGAGCTATCTGGCTCTGGTGGGCTGTTTTTTGCAGGCGTGTAAGATGGCCTTAAAAGGTAAGGAAGTGAAAATAGCAATACCCAGGCGCCGGTATGCAAAACAACCACCGCCCATTTTTTGGTGTACCAAGCCTTTTTCATTGCACCAAATTACAGATACATTTATTTAAAAATTAAGTGTTAGGGAATGTTGCGACGAAAAGCCATTTTGTGGCTACAAAATCATTACATATCGGGGGCGAACGTACCTGTTTCAATAAACTAAGCATAATTAAATAAAAAGGATATTATTTTTTTGTTACCATTTTAATTTGTGGGTAACTCGTGGGTTATCGTAAGATTTGAAATTTTAGATTTGTAAAAAATAAAAGCTATGCCTGCTCAAAAAGACGAAATGCAATTATTTAATCCTAATTATTACAACCAGGTAAAATTTATTGACCCTGTAACCAAGAAAAAAATTAATAAACACCTGCACGACATTAACGACAGGATAACCGATGAAGATATTATGAACGTAAAGACAGACCTGGCAGGCATTGCAGCTTCATTTGTAGAAGTAAGGGAACGCAAACTGCAACCGGAGTAAAAGCAGTTAGAAGACTGTACAACGGGCCGCTTAAAATTTTGATAGTAAAAAAGGTTACCTAAGCGGTAACCTTTTTTATTTTGATGGGCTGTTATGTTACTGGCTGCAATGCCCCAATGCGTACCATATTACCAGGAAAACCACAACTGTACTGATACAGCCGCCACCTAATTTTTTTGCACCATAGCCTGCAATTAAAGCCCTGAAAAAATTGTTCATTTAATTTTGATTTTTGGATGAAGCGTTAAGAAATAGCCGTATTAAAAATTGTTGTTGTAGATATTTTTGCCCGAATATTTTTGAAGGTTCAGGTAACCGGAATAACAAGAACAGGCACCTTGCTAAGGTGAAGCACTTTTTCAGCTACGTTATCCATTAATAATTTATCAAGGCCACGGCGGGTGTGTGAGCCCATCACAATTAAATCAGCATTTTCATTGCTTGCTGCTGCCACAATGGATTCTGCAAAATTGCCTTCTGTTACCAGCGTTTTAATGTTTTCGTTTCCCAAATGTTTTTTTGACTGTGCTAAAAATTCTTCTGATTTATCAGCAAGGCTTGCCTTTAGTTCTTCGGTAATGCCCACATCAAACGTATCCACAAATCCATTAAAACCCATAACAGGAGAGTACTCTAAGGAAGAGTAATAAGCAGGTTCTGCAATTACATGCAGCAACACCAATTCACTTCCAAGTGCCTTCGCAATCGTATTTCCTGTTTCTGCAATTTTTTCTGCAGAGGGGTCATAGTCAAGCGCAATTAATATTTTTTTCATGTTCCTGTATTTATGGTAAAATTCAATTTGTTTAACTGTTGTAGCCAGAATAGCAGTATTCAATAAAAGTGCCAGTACACTTTACCCGGTATTTGTTTTAAAAAGTGCCGCTTACAATTCATTTAAAATCGTCGTTTACTTCCAGCCAGTTTCCATCAGGGTCTTGAAAATATATTTGCTTAATACCATCAACCCTTGTGGTAACGGAGCTTTTTGCACCAAGCCAATTTTCGTAAGGGATATGCCCGTTATCGAGTTTGTCAATAATATTTTGTATAGAAGAGGTACTGAAACACAGGTGGGAATTTTTATCATGTACTGCTGTTTTTTCTGCACCGCTGATAAGGTGCAGATGGCTGCCTGTCCCGATGTTTAACCAGGTATGCCTGCCATCATGAAAAGGCTCCGGAATTGAATCCAGTTGCAGCACTTCTTCATAAAAACGGCTGCTGTTTTTTAGATCGGTAACATGCACCGCAATATGGTTTAAAACGGTTACCGGTTTAGGAAAGATAGCACCGGATGTAAATGCACAAATGGCAACAACGGCAAGTGGCAGGCAAAGGAGGAATATTTTTTTCATGTTACAAGTTAATAAAAGAATGCATTGTTTTTTAGGGAAACCCGTTGTGCCGCAATAACAATTGCTTTGCAACACAGCATTTAAACCAGCCGGGGCTGCCAATAGTCATACCCCAAATTTGATCAGCATGAAAAAGAGATGGGTTGTTCCTTTTACCCTTGCAGCTTTGTTATTATCGGCGCAGGGTTTTAGCCAGGTGTATTACTATCCGGGTTTTCAACGATACCGGGTAAGGCCGCAAAGGCAATACAGGCAACCAACACAGTCACCGCCTTTTGATCCTGTTGTGGAGTTAAGCCTTGGGTATGGCTTTCCTAATCTTGATAAAAATTACCTGCCTCAATATTACAATGCCTTTAATACCAGCAACAGTTTTACCGGCCCTTTTACAGGTTCCCTAAATTATCGTTTCAGCAGAACGAGCAGTGTTGGACTATTGGTAACACACGATATTACCAAGGCACCTTATTACAATAGTTCAGGTGCGCAAACACCCGTCTTTAATGCCTCGTTAAACAACTGGGCTTTTATGCTCAACATCGTAAATTACCTGCCCGGCAACAGGGCTGTTACACCATACACAAGGCTGGCAATCGGGTTAAATAGCTGGCAGCAGAATTATACAGATGGGTCGGGCAATAAGATTGCGGTGCAACCAGCTAATTTGCCCGATCTTGCTTACCAGGTTGCCCTGGGCGCCAATTTCAGGCTATCGGATAAGATGGGCTTTTTTGCAGAAGCTGGTTATGGTAAATACATATTGCAGACAGGGTTGAGTTTTAAATTTTAGCAGCTTTCATTTTACCAAAATAATTACCCGGTTTAAATAATGTGCAATACAATAAAGGGTTACCCAACCGGTTGGGTGTTGGCATAATCATAATAACCGGCATCATGTAAAGGTGTTATGGGCTTGCCACATTCAATGCCCCATGTTTTAGTAAAGGCAGCCCCATAGTAGAGAATTATGGATGAGTAAAAAACAAAAAGGAGCAACAAAACCACCGACCCGGATGTGCCGTAAACCACGCCAATATTACTGTTGGGCAGCAGCCACTTTAAAATAAACTTACCGGCGTAAAAAAGTATGCTGGTTAAAAAGGCACCAGTAAAAGCAACCTTCCAGCCGGGCTTGCCTGCAGGCAGGTATCGGAACACCACAGCGAACCAAATAGAACCGGTGATAATAGACAGTGCAAATGCAACCGACTTATCAAAAACAAAGCCTGTCCCAGGTAAAATATCTTCGGCATACTTGCCCAGTATACCTTGTATGCCTTCTAACAAAACGGCAAACAAAAACAGCGATCCGGTAAACAGGATTACCAGAAAAGATTTAACCCTGTTTAAAAGTGCCACCCTGAAATTGGCTTTGCCGGTCCCCCTTATCATCCACAACTGGTTGATGGAACTTTGGATAACCTTGAAGAGCGTGGTGGCAACAAAAATTAAAAACACAAACCCGCCGATTGCGATGGCAGGGTTTACCGCAAGCCCCCTGAACGCCCTGAGCGTAGACACAAGCTGGTGCACACTATCAGCACCTACTATGCCCCCTAACTGATCAAACAACCTTCTGCTTATGGCCCTGCGGTTAAACAATAAACTTAATACCTGTATCATAATAAGCAATATCGGCGGAAGTGCAAAAGTGGAAAAAAAAGCAGTAGCCCCCGCAAGCCGTAACGGATCGTTTTTTACAAGAAGTGTACATGCATTTCTTAAAGCTGTGCCCAGTGGTTTTAAACGAAATATCTTCATTTGCTTACAGTGCTTTTATTTTTAAGAAGGCACATTTAAGCCCGGCAATGGGCTGCTTCACCACAGTGACATGTTTCATACCACTAATCAAAATTTTCATTCATTAAACAAGCAATAACAAAATTGTTTTAAACAGAATTTTCATAATTTACAGACATAAAATCATCTTAATAAAAACAAGATAACCGGTATGTTTGATAAAAATGTTTTTATACACCACGTTTATTTCTGGCTTAACAACCCTGCAGATAAAAATGAGCTGGATAAACTTGTTGCAGGCCTCAGAAAATTATCCTCCGTAAGCCCCATCCAAAGTTTTCATATTGGTGTGCCCGCAGCCACAAGCAGAGATGTTATCGATACATCATACAACTTGTCATGGCTGTTGCTTTTTAAAGATAAGGAAGATCAGGACAGTTACCAGGTACACCCCGGCCACCTGCAATTTGTGGAAGAATGCAAACACTTGTGGCGTAAAGTTGTGGTGTATGATACCATTGGTTTGTAACCTGAAATTTAATTTTTAAACGATAACAGCCATTTACAGTATCATGAAAAAAAAGGAACAACAACCATCCAGACGGAAATTTATCAGGGACGCTTCCATGGCGGCAACCGGTTTTTTTATTATTCCACGCCATGTGTTGGGCAGGGGCTTTATTGCACCAAGCGATAAACTAAACATTGCAGGCATTGGCGCAGGTGGCAAGGGTGAAAGTGATTTATCTGAATTTTCTAAAAGCCCAAGTGCCAATATAGTGGCTTTGTGCGATGTGGATGACAGGTCGGCGGCCAATTCAAGAAAGCGTTTTCCGAAAGCAACTTATTATAAAGACTTCAGGGAAATGCTGGCCAAAGAAGGTAAAAATATTGATGCCGTATCGGTATCAACGCCAGACCATACCCATGCTGTGGCTGCATTAATGGCCATGAAAATGGGTAAACATGTGTACGTGCAAAAGCCACTTACCCATGATATTTACGAAGCAAGGATTTTAACCCAGGCTGCAAAAAAATATAAAGTAGTATCACAAATGGGCAACCAGGGCGCCAGTTTTGATGGCGTAAGAAAATTGCAGGACTGGTACAATGCAGGCTTAATTGGTGATGCCGTAAATATTTATTGCTGGACGAACAGGCCCGTATGGCCACAGGGTTTTGGTAAGCCAACCGGTAAAGAAGATGTGCCGCCGGAACTGGATTGGAACCTTTGGCTTGGCCCCACTGCTTGGGAAGAATACCATAAAGGTTTTGTGCCATTTAACTGGCGTGGATACCCAAGTTTTGGAACAGGATCGCTGGGCGATATGGGTTGCCATATTATTGACCCTGCTTTTAAAACAACAGGCCTCGGCTATCCATCAGAAGTGGAATGCAGTGCCGCAGATTTGTATGAGCAGATGTGGACACCAGCTTACCACCCGGATAGTTTCCCTGCCTCCTCTTCTTTAAAATTTAAATTTCCGGGTAAAAATGGAAAACCGGATACTTACCTGCATTGGGTTGATGGCGGTATTTTGCCGGACAGGCCGGAAGAGCTTGGCCCTGATGAACCTATGGGCGATGATGGCGGCGGTGCAATTATAATTGGCACCAAAGGTAAAATGATGTGTGGCACTTATGGCAATAATGCCACACTGCTGCCAACGGCAAAATCCAAAGAAATAAATATTGCACCCGTTATGAAAAGGGTGCCGGAAGGGCATTATGTGCAATGGATAAATGCATGTATTGCAGGGTACGGTAAAAATGAATTGAGTTCTTCTTTTGATTATGCAGGCCCTTTAACCGAAACTATTTTAATGGGCAACCTTGCATTACGTTCATGGAATATTAAAGATGCAAAAGGCCATTTTAGCGGACGCAAAAAATTATTATGGGATGCTATCAACATGAAAATTACCAACTTTGATGAAGCCAACCAATATGTAAGAAGGGCTTACCGTGATGGCTATTCATTTGATTTGTAAGGCACGAAAAAATAAATATAAAGGCTTCCAAAAACGGGGGTCTTTTTTTATGCGGATGGGCAACTGGTATGCTTTAGCCATTGTAATATATCATCCGATACTTCCTCTTTATTAATCTCATGTAGCATTTCATGGCGGCCGCCGGGGTACAGCCTGAAGGTGATATCCGTAACCCCGGCCAACTTCCATTTATCAATTAATTGCATAAACCCTTTGCCAAATAAACCCACTGCATCCTTGTCGCCGGCAAAAGCATATACCGGAATATGCTGCGGTACCATGGCGATATTTTCCTTGCTAAAAATATCCCGTAAACCTTTATATAAACTGTTTAAAAAAAGTGAACTGCAGGTAAAACCACATAGTGGGTCGGCAATGTATTCGTCCACCAGGGCGGCATCACGGTTCAGCCAGTCGCAGGTAGTTCTATTAGGCTTAAAATATGAATTGAATTTACCAAAAGACAATTTGTTAATAAGTTTACTCCTGTACCTTTTGCCAAAAAATAATGTTTGTAACCGGGTAAGAAAAATACCAAACCCAAGCATAGGGTCCTTGCTACCCGTGGTAGATGAAAGTATAAACCCATCAACCTGTTTGCCATGCAGTTGAAAAAAACGCTGGCATATAAATGAGCCCATACTATGCCCCATCAAAAATATTTTTTTACCAGGATAGGTGTTTTTCAGGTGCCCAATCACTATGCTGATATCGCCAACCTGTTTATTAAACCAGTTGCCATCGGCTATGCCCAAATCATTGGCAGAGGGTACTGCTTTTCCATGGCCCCTTTCATCATGGGCAAACACCCCAATGCCATGCCGCACCAGCACCGATGCAAATGCATGGTACCGTTCTGCATACTCACTCATGCCATGTGCAATGTGCAACACACATACCGGTGCATTATGGGGCAGCCACGAATACACGGGCATCAAATGGCCATCGGCACAGGTAAGGTGAAAGGCTTTTTTTTTCATGGCAGGCAGCAATACTTATTTCTTAATTCCCGCCCTTTTTTGCATATCGCTTATGGGCATGGTTAGCATACGGCCAATCGGCTTATTGTTGCGGTAGGTAATTACCCGTAACATTACCGCATCTTTGGGCGGCGTTAATGCAGCAGTGTATTTGGGATAAAAATTATCAGGAAAGGAATTGTCAAAACTATAGTACATATCCAGCCCTTCTATTTCTGTTGCCAATTCTATCTGTAACTGCCCGCTGTTATTTTTGGCGGTAAAGATGGGATCGTACATGCTTGGTGCATACTTTATCTGGCGGATATCATACCGTTTAAATTGTTCTTCCACCTTGGGGATAAAGGTTTTCCAATTCTTTTTTTCTTTTGGCGACCATACACATTCAGCAATAGCGAAAGCCCTTGGCCAGGTCATGTATTGCAGGTGCCTTGTATTGGTAATTTGCTCGGTCCAGATGTTTGCTTGTCCGCCAATAATATATTTTGCATCTGCACCATCCGGAACTGGTTCAAATTGATAAGCTTTGTTCAGCCGTAAAGTGGCATAAATCCTGGGTTCCATAATAACATCGCCCTGCATATAATCCAGGTAGGCAAAAGTGGTTGGGCTCATTACAACGTTGTGTTTTAATTTGGTTGCGACAATACCGCCTTCTTGTCCACGCCAGCTCATTACTGCTGCATTTGGTGCCAGGCCGCCTTCCAGTATTTCATCCCAACCCATAAATTTTTTGCCTTTGCTTTCTATAATTTTTTCAAGCCTTTTTTCAAAATAGCTTTGTACCTGTTCCATGGTGGTAAGGTGCTCTTTCTTCATCAATCCTTTAATGGCATCATTCTTTTCCCAAAAGTTTTTAGGGCATTCATCACCGCCAACATGTATGTACTCAAAAGGAAAAAGGGCTGCAATTTCTGTCATTACCTTATCCAGGAAAACATATGTTTTTTCATTTGCCGGGCAAAGGGTATTGTCTTTTAAAGCGATGGGCGGTGCACCATGCGACCAGTCCATAATTTCTTCACCGGAGCGTACCCGGTATTTATCGGCACCCGGCGTGCAGGATAAATCAGGATAAGAAACCACGGCTGCAAGGCTGTGTCCGGGAACATCCACTTCTGGCAAAATATCTACAAAATGTTCTTTGGCATATTTGATCACTTCCTTAATATCTTCCTGTGTATAAAAGCCGCCATAGTTTAAAGGTTCATCTGGCAATGGTTCAGAAAAGGTTCCAAAATATCCGGTTTTATCAACCCTGCGGGAGCCTTTTTCCGTAAGTAACGGCAGGCTTTTTATTTCTATCCTCCATCCTTCATCATCAGTAAGGTGCCAGTGTAAAAGATTGAATTTGTACCGGGCCATCTGGTCAATAAAATCCATCACTTCTTTCTTGGTAAAAAAATGCCTCGATACATCAAACATCAAACCCCTCCACGCAAACCTTGGATAATCTGTAATAGAAACACAGGGAATTTGCCACGGTACGTCTTTTATCGGCAGGTTGTTTTCGATTTCTTTGGGCAGCAGTTGCAGCAATGTTTGCGCCCCATAAAACAAGCCCGCAGGCTGGTTGGCAAGTATTGTAATATTGGTTGGTGTTACCGTTAATTGGTAGCCTTCTTTGCCAATAACTGCATTAGCCGTTTTATTTAAAACCATTTTAATGATGGCCGCAGGCGATTGTTTGCTGAAGGTAACTGCATAACCGGTAGGGCCTGCCAGCTTTTGTTTTAATGAATCGAGGGCAGGTTTTAGGCCGGGTGCATCCGGGGCTTCGATGGTAATAGTTGAAGGCAATGTAAAGGTGCCTTGCTGCTGCACCATTTCAACCGGCTCTGGAATAATGGATGGCGCAATGGCCGGGCTTTGACAAAAACCTTTCATTATAAACAACGGGCATAATAAAAGGAAGCACATTTTTTTCATAAAAAAACTTGGTTTTAAATATTGTAAATCAGCGGATTTCAAATGTAGCAATTATAATAATGCAATGGCGGTTAGGGCTATCAGTTTTAAAAGGGGATAAAAATTTTTACCGGTGCAGGGCCCGTGTGGTGGTTTGCTTCTACATAAAAATTGATACGATTAAATACGAAAATATACCATAATGATGCATTGATACCGGTTCGGATTGGCCGATGAAGATTATATAAATGCAAGGTTGCTTACAATTGCAAGGCAATACAATCAATCGTTTTTGGAAGTTGGTTATTCCACAATCAAAGCCTGGTTATTTAAGCGATAAAATTTTTAAACCGGAAAAAGCCTTCCGTTCCTATATCAACCCGAAGCCCAACTGCACCAGATAAAAAATGTTTGTTGCTGCTTTGTAAAGGGCTGTTTCCAGTTTGGGGAGAGCCCTTTCCTGTTTGGGGAGAGCTGTTTCCTGTTCGGGGAGAGCTGTTTCCTGTTTGGGGAGAGCTGTTTCCTGTTTGGGGAGAGGTCTTTCCTGTTTGGAGAGAGCTGTTTCCTGTTTGGAGAGAGCTGTTTCCTGTTTGGGGAGAGGTCTATCCTGTTTGGAGAGAGCCCTTTCCTGTTTGGGGAGAGCCCTTTCCTGTTTGGGGAGAGCCCTTTCCTGTTTGGGGAGAGCCCTTTCCTGTTTGGGGAGAGCCCTTTCCTGTTTGGAGAGAGCTGTTTCCTGTTTGGGGAGAGGTCTTTCCTGTTTGGAAAGAGCTGTTTCCTGTTTGGGGAGAGCTGTTTCCTGTTTGGAGAGGGCTGTTTCCTGTTTGGAGAGAGCCCTTTCCTGTTTGGAAAGGGCTGTTTCCTGTTTGGGGAGAGGTCTTTCCTGTTTGGGGAGAGCCCTTTCCTGTTTGGGGAGAGGTCTTTCCTGTTTGTGGAGAGCTGTTTCCTGTTTGGGGAGAGCCCTTTCCTGTTTGGAGAGAGCCCTTTCCTGTTTGGGGAGAGCTGTTTCCTGTTTGGGGAGAGGTCTTTCCTGTTTGGGGAGAGCTGTTTCCTGTTTGGGGAGAGGTCTTTCCTGTTTGGGGAGAGGTGTTTCTTCCTTGGAAACAGGTCTTGCAAAGGAGGGCAGAGCTGTTTCTTCCTTGGAAACAGGTCTTGCAAAGGAGTGGAGAGCTGTTTCTTCCTTGGAAAGAGGTCTTGCAAAGGAGTGGAGAGCTGTTTCTTCCTTGGAAAGGGCTCTTGCAAAGGAGTGGAGGAGAGTGTAAAAGAGTATAAAGTAGATTGTGAAAACAGAATTTAGATTCAAATCTATATTCAAATATAATTAAATACTGAAATGCACCTTCTTTCTTGAAAATACAACCAACAAGGGCAAATACTATTACACCAACCGTAAGTTTACCTACGCAAACCTTGAAAGCGGTAAAAAATACTGGTTTAAGCAAGGCGTGGCAGGTAAACGTGACCAGTACGTTGAAAGCGATGCGGTTAGTTACGTAGCCCAATAATAAACACAGGTATGTGTTGTGCCACATTAACAGTTGCTTGTTACAACAATTGCCGCCTGCGAAAGCAGGCGGTTTTGTTTTTGGTAACCGGTAACATTTTACATGGCTTGCACAAAAGTTAAGGGTATTGTTTTTAATGGATAATTTGGTGGAGAAATTTTGGTGGCATGATGGCAAACTAATAAATATCGATAGCCCGTTAAACGATTTGTGCTTTCAAAAGGCAACATCCTGTTAAAAGCCAAAGGCTACATAACAATACAAAAAGGCGACATTACTTTAATTAGTAACCATGAAACTATTTTTAACAACCTTCGGTTTGGTGCGTATATTTAAATGTTGTAAGCCATACTATATGACACATTCAAAAATTCAATTCATTTTATTCCTTCTGTTACTACACATTTGTTGCTCTGGACAAGACTCAAAGGGTTATAAAATAAGTGGCACCCTTATCAATGCAGAAGGACAAAAGATTTATCTTATTAAAAGAGGTGAAATGATGCATGACTACGAGAAAACCATTTATATTGATTCCTCTATCATAAAAAATGATAAGTTTTTCTTCTCTGGAAAGCTTAAAGAACCTGATTATTATTCTATTCTATATAAAAATCATTGGCAATTTTTTATTTTAGATAATTCAGTATTGACTTTTATTGCCAATGCAAACGAACCATTCTATAAATCGACAATTTCAGGTTCCAAGGAAATTCAATGGGATAAAGAGATAAGAAATATCAACAATGATGTAGGCGATTTAATGAATGCAAGTGCCGACAGTTCAATGGCTGCTGGTAGCAGAGGTGATACATTATTAGAGAATAAATATGCTGACGACAATCAGGCTTACGCAAAAAAAATCGGTGAGAGCCGCAAGTCTTTTATCAAGACACACCCAAAGGCTTTCTTGAGTTTATCTTTCCTTAATGAAGAGTACAGAAGTTTTGGATTTAAAACTTCAAAGAGTCTTTTCAATAATCTATCTATAAGTCTTAAAAATCATAGTATTGGAAAAGTGTTAAAATATAACATATTTGAAGGTGAGCAAATTGCAGCTATAAATACTAAAGCAATAACATTTACGCAAGCGGACACATCAGGCAAGATGATTTCCTTGTCCTCTTTTAACGGTAAATATTTGCTGATTGATTTTTGGGCAAGCTGGTGTGGGCCATGCAGGGCAGAAAGTCCAAATATTAAAATTGCTTATGATAGGTATCAATCAAAAGGATTCGAAGTGCTTGGTGTTTCACTTGATAATGATAAAAATGCCTGGATTAAAGCAATAAATAAAGACGGTTTGAAATGGACAAATGTATCTGATTTGCAGGGCTGGAAAAATGATGTTGCTAAAAAATATATTGTGCAAGCAGTTCCTGCAAATTATCTGCTTGACAGAAATGGGAAAATCATTGCAAAGAATTTAAAAGGAGAAGCCTTAATAAAAAAGCTAACCGAATTATTTGGACAATGAGAAGTACCGCTTGCAACATTGGGTTTTATAACCAATCTGGCGCAGGACTCCGTCCTGCTGCCTGACGTTACTAAAGCTGCTTTCAACATGTTTTTCAAGAAAGCAGAATACTTATTCAAATCGTTTTTGCAGGTTTATTATAAAAAGTGAGTACGAAATACAAGTTTACGGATAGAGAAGGTGTCTATTTTACAACTTCAACCGTTGTGGGCTGGGTGGATGTTTTTACAAGGGATATGTACAGGGGCATTTTGTTGGACAGTATGCGTTTCTGTCAAGCTAATCAAGGCTTGGTGATACATGCCTGGGTGTTAATTGACGAACCACCTGCATATGATTTGTTCGTGCAGGCCCGATAAAGAGTTTATCTCCGGGATTTAATCTAAGTGTCACAAATCTAGGTACTGCGACCTATCCGTGGCCTGTCTTAGGCTGTTTATAAATATTTATATATCAACTATTCCTTCATGTGTAACGTTATTAGTTTGGAAGAAAACGGGTTAAATATAGTTCAAATTGGTTCTTTTATTAATCAAGTATCATTTGCTACTCCTTTAAAAAACCATCCGAATAATAATTTTTTAGTTACAGGTTTTAATGACGATTTTTCCTATTATTTTTTAAACGTTAGTAATATGTCATTGGGAAATATTGGACAAGTAAATGACGTATTTATAGCAATAGATAAATCAAAGGAAATAATTAGTATTTTTCTTACTATAATGTCCAATATAGAAATAATTGGTATTGTTAATAATATTTTTGGAATTCCCAAATTAAATTCCAATTCTTCAATCTCAGGAGCCAATTTTAACAATAAAACATTTTGGAAAAAGAATGATATTTCGGTCTTTTTAACAACCAACAATTTTTCTCTCCAATCTATTCTTACAATTCGAAATGTTTGTGTTGCGGGAAATGCTCCTGATATTTTCTTTATTAACTGATGTTATCGATATCACACCAATCTGGCGCAGGACTCCGTCCTGCTGGCTGACGTTACTAAAGCTGCTTTCAACATGTTTTTCAAGAAAGCAGAATACTTATACAAATCGTTTTTGTAGGTTTATTATAAAAAGTGAGTGCGAAATACAAGTTTACGGATAGAGAAGGTGTCTATTTTACAACTTCAACCGTTGTGGGCTGGGTGGATGTTTTTACAAGGGATATGTACAGGGGCATTTTGTTGGACAGTATGCGTTTCTGTCAAGCTAATCAAGGCTTGGTGATACATGCCTGGGTGTTAATGACGAACCACCTGCATATGATTTGTTCGTGCAAGCCCGATAAAGAACTGGCACTGGTGATAAGAAATATGAAAAGCTTTACTGCAATGAGAATAATTAATGCCATTATAAACAACCCGGACGAAAGCAGAAAGGAAAATATGCTGAATGTATTTGAATCCGAAGGTAAAAAGAGCAGTAGTAATTTCCG
Organism: Ferruginibacter sp.; assembly: GCA_965249755.1. Classification (GTDB taxonomy): domain Bacteria; phylum Bacteroidota; class Bacteroidia; order Chitinophagales; family Chitinophagaceae; genus Ferruginibacter. Next base: position 1,787,856 of record CBDFMT010000004.1, on the reverse strand, counting down.
GTATAAATTCTGGAAACATAAGAACCATCCGATATTGCTGGATTCAATACTGGTATACAATCAACGAATAAATTATTTGCATTGGAATGCGGTAACGGCAGGCTTTATAACAGAACCCTGGCATTGGAAACTTAGCAGTGCTACAGATTATTTTACTGCCAAAAAAGGAATGTTGGATTTGACTATTTTGGAGTAGTTTCCTAATTGTGGATTAATAACAGCGGGCAGCAGGACGGAGTCCTGCGCCAGTCGGGGGCGAAATTATTTTAGTTATTGACCAGGAAACTATTTTTAACAACCTTCGGGTTGGTTCGTATATTTAAGTGTTGCCTGCAAGCTTTTGAGACACCCTAAAATTCGACACATACATTTATGATTTACTTTTTAGCTATACTACTTCTCTTCTTTTTAATCTATTTAATCAATTCTTCTTTAAACAAAACCTCAAAGATTGAGGAAGAAATTAATACTGTTTTAGAGAAGAGATTAAAATATACAGAGAAAGAATATCAAAGAAATCAAGAGCAATTACTCGACCTAAAGTTTAAAGAATGGTTAGGCGACAATGAATTTGATATAAGAAGAACTGCAATTCAAAAAATGAACTCACATATCCTCGACAACATTTCTAATGAGTTGAGTATAATGAAAAACAATTTTGCATTTAATCCTAAAGACATAAAATTTACGGGTAGATTTATTGACCTCGTAATTTTTGATGGAGCAGCAAACGAGGAATCCGTGAACATATATTTTATTGACATCCAAAGACCTGGAATAACAACCAAGCATAATTTTAAAAATAAAGTTGCGAATGCGATAAAGAGTGGCAACGTTTCATTTCAAGAAATAAATTTATAATGCCAGAAGAATCAAACACTCTTTTAATCATCTTAATAATAGTAAATGTCATCGCATTAATTCTTATAATCCTTGTAAGAAGAGATATTTCTTCCAAAGGTTATGTTCGAATTCTAGAAATTGAAAAAGAACAACAATTTGTCGACAAAATTCAAATCGTAAAAAATAAAATTGATGCAGAAACACAACAAAAATTGATTCAGAAAATATCAATAAGAAAAGAGTATTTAATAGAGGACGCAATTAAAAGAAGTACAAGTGTATCAAAAGGAAAAATAATTGAACACTTTGCCCCATTTATGCTGCCTAATATTTTAAACCCGGACGAAGTAGTATTTATTGGTAGCCCCATTGACCTTATTTCTTTTACGGACATTGACTCTAAAGAAAATATTTCAATTGACTTTTTGGAAATAAAAACAGGAAATTCAAGTTTAAGCAAAAAGCAAAAATTGATAAAGGAAGCTATTTTTTTTAAAAGAGTTTTCTTCAAGACGGTTCACTTGAAGCAAGCCTGCAGGCAACATGGGGTTTTTTGCCTTTGTTAGTCTTCTCTTTTCAACGCTAAAACCACTGGCTACACGAAGGCCGTTGTTGGTGTGCCCACCAAAAACCGAAGTTACCAACAGCTTGTCCGTTCAGGTGCCTAATAAACCCAAATCCATCTACCCCTCCAAATGAAAGCGGGCAGAAGAATAGTGGTATTCTTCCGGATATTTACACAAGCCTGCCTTTACAGGGCTCCCGTATATATATTCCCGCTTTTGCATAAACACATTATGGGTATACAAATCAACACTTAATAGCTTAGGTTCCCAAAAACTGGTATTGCCGGTTTGTGCTGGCCACTGTAAATTTTTAAAGCACCAGTGGATGATGGATCCTGAGGTTTAACTTAATCTGCAGTGCCGTAAATTCCGCTTGTTGGTAAGAACAGCAACAACGGCGTTTTCTTTTAACTTATTCGCCACTGTTGCTAAAACCCACATAGGCAGATATGCCCCAATTACCTGGTTAAGCAGGCAATGGTAGTACCTGGTTTATAATGTGGCACTGTGTTGGATACATCCCTTAAAAATATTTGTTTATGGAAAAGATGGAAAAAAAGCACACGATGGACAAGATGCTTCGGGAACTGGAAGACATTATAAACAGCCAGACATCTTTGCTGAAAAAACTTACTCAGCTTGAAGCAGAAAATATTAACCTGGGAAACAGCCTTCTTGAGAAAAGATTGCCAGACATCCACGAAAAGATTGATGGAGGTTTAACAGAAGTGCTGGCTGTAAGAAGTGAGTTTGAAACGGTAAGGGACAAGTTTGTGACAGATAACAAATTAGCAGAAGTAGAACTGTCTGAGTAGCGTGCAGATACGTTTAAATTGTATGATAAAGCCCTCCTAACCGGGGGCTTTTTTATTTTGCTTGCAGGTTATTCGGTATGTAAGCAGTGTGGTATCGGAGTTGTGCCCTATTTGGCGCAAGCAAGTCATCAGGTTAGAAAAAGGTTGCATCGGCGCATGGGTTGGTCAATTTAATGCGTAACGTTACCCTTTTAAAAATTTCAGTTAGTTGTAAAAAAACTTTATAAACAATATTTTAAACTTTACTTTTCCCTAAAAAAGCTATAACGGCTGCTTAATACTTGTTACTGTTTTTGTTGTACGGCACAAGCACGCCAACACACTTAGCCGCCCGATAAGCTTGCACCAATATCCGGTTACTTGCGCCAAAGGGGGCTTTAAACTTCGGCTGTTTGCATAGCTGTACTTTGGTTCTGCTAGAGGAATATAGATTTGGCTTTTTGGTGTTAACTTCCACTTTATATTTTCATTTTGGACGGCGGTTTCGGGCTGGGCCTTTTTCCAAAGCCCCAACAGCCGACAGGCCCGGCACATTGGCTTAAAAGCTATTTAACAACTACCCAAATTAAAAACTATAAGGTTAAACATCAGGTTTGGAAACAACTTAAAAAGTCAAAACTTATTAAAAACCAGAAATGAAAAAACTTTTACTTTTATCTGCATTGTTAACTTACAATTTTTGTATTGGGCAATCGATTAAAAAAACAACAGATGAAGAGAAACTAACAAAGTGTATTGTTGAGAACACAAATTATTTTGTTTTTAATGGACAAAAACCGACTGGTAAGGGCTGGGATATTTTAGAAAATCTTTTTGCGGAAAATCAATTTGTCGCTTGGGGCGAATATCATAATTCACCATTACTATCTCAATTAACAAGTTATGCCTTAGAAAGTGCCTCTAAAAATGGTTATAAAACTTGGTGCATAGAGACAAGCCCGTTTATAGCATCAGAGTTGACCGTTTTTTCCAAACTCAAAAATCCGGGTGATACTATTTTAAAAATTGCAGAAAAATACGGAATTCCCTTTTTCAGACTGAAGGAAGACGCTTTAATGTTAGGATCAGCAAATAAATTCAATTTTTCAATTTGGGGATTAGACCAGGAGTTTCAAGCAACTTTTCCCTATTGCATCACCAAGGTTTTTAACTCACAACCTATTAAAATTAAAGAAAAGTATAAAAATGTGTATGATAGTTTAATTGCACATTGGTGGTGGCCTAACGATAAGTTAATGGACAGCTTAGATAGGGGCATAACTGAACGTAAGTATAAAAAATTACTAGATGATGTTACTATTGGAAAGAAACAAATGGAAGTAGATGACAATATGCTTAGGGCTTCAATTATGAAATCTAATTTCTATAAATATTACGATAAAAGTAAAACCAAAAATGAAAAAGTTTTTTTTAAAATGGGCGCTAACCATTTAGCAAAAGGATTAAACTTACAAACAAATTTATATGATATAGGAAATGCAGTGTATGAATTATCACAAAGAAATAAAACAAGTTTTTCAAATGTTTTTTTGATGGTAAGATACACTGGGGACAAGGGCATTATTACTGATGATATACTTGAAAGTAAAAATCAATACCCAAAAGCATTTTCAAAATTATATGACAAAGACAAATGGGTTTTGGTTGACATAAGAAGTTTAAGACTGAGAATGAGAAACGACAATTCTTTTTCTATCGACACGTATCAAATCATAGAAAAATTTGATTACGTATTAATTTCACCAGAAATTTTAAAGGAATAGTAGTAATGCGTTGTGCAAATAATAATGGCCATCAAAGGCAATAGTACAAAAGTTGCTATATGGATTATGATTTAAAGAGGGGGTTCTCTTTATGCAATACCCGTAAAACAAAATATACCTTTCAAAAGCAGATTGTTTTTTATAATTTTTACATGCCATGGCAACTGCCGGCCAATCCCTTAAATACACTCATAGTCCTGCAAGACTTTATATTATCGGTGTACAGGGCATTTATTTATTACCAATTTTATGCAAAATGGAAGAGGTGCCCTTTAGTTTAAGCGAAAAGTAAATTCATCCGGCGCACCGTCCTCAGCCCTGCCCCACAGGCCGGTGAGAGACGGTGCCGGGAAAAAGATCCTCCAAACCTGCAGTCCCGCAAACAATGGTCCAGGCTAATGCGATAACGCCAATAAGGGGTTGAACCCGTTGCTTTTTATAGTGAAGCCATGTCTATTACAAAACGGTAGCGGACATCGCTTTTTTCCATACGGTCGTATGCCGTCTGAATATCTTTTATATCAATCATTTCTATTTCGGAAACGATGTTGTGTTCTGCACAGTAATCCAGCATTTCCTGTGTTTCGGCCAGGCCGCCTATGCCAGAACCGGCAAGGCTTTTTCTGCCACCCAATAAACTAAATGCTGCAATGGATGATGGCTTGGAAGGCACACCCACACAGATATGCGTACCATCTGTTTTTAATAAACCGAGGTACATATTGATATCATGTTCTGCAGATACGGTATCGAGTATAAAATCGAAACTGCCTGTAGCGGCTTGTACCTGTGCTGCATCAGTAGTTACCACAAAATGATGGGCGCCGAGTTTTTTTGCATCTTCTTCTTTTTTGGGTGAAGTGCTTAGCACGGTTACATCTGCACCGAAGGCTACGCCAAACTTTACTGCCATGTGGCCGAGACCGCCTAAGCCGAGTACGGCCAGCTTGTGCCCCTTGCCTACTTTCCAGTGGCGCAGCGGCGAGTAAGTGGTGATGCCTGCACACAATAAAGGTGCGGTGGCAGCAAGGTCCAGTTTATCAGAAATGTGCAATACAAAATCTTCGTTTACCACAATGGTGTTGGAGTAACCGCCGTAGGTGGGGGTTTTTTTATCCTGCTCCATGCCGTTGTAGGTTTGCGAACCTCCGTTGAGGCAATATTGTTCCAGGTCTTTTTTACAATTGTCACATTCACGGCAGCTATCTACCAGGCAGCCGGTACCGGCCAGGTCGCCTACTTTAAAACCTTTTACATGGTCGCCTACTTTTACCACCCTGCCTACAATTTCGTGGCCGGGTACCATAGGAAAAATGCCGGGAAACCAATCGTTTTTTATCTGGTGCAAATCCGAATGGCAAACACCGCAAAATTGAATATCAAATTGTACATCGTGTGACCCTACTTCCCTGCGATCGAATGTCCAGGGTGCAAGTGGAGTGGTGGGGCTTTGTGCTGCATAAGCTTTTGTTGTTATCATGTTGTTGATTTTTTTATTAAAGATATTCAGAAGTAATTTTTTATTAATGAAAGAAAGGTTTAACAGTAAAAAACAAGGTTTTTAATAATGCTTTTTTCGTGGCACAAGTTAAATGGTAATTGCGAAATTATTTTCAACCCCTGCTTCTAAGGTTCGTCTCAATAAAGAACTAAACCTCCAAGGCCGGTGTCCTCACCAACTTGTAGCAAAATGAATTAAGTAAAAATAAAAGCACAAGCAGGCGGATTATTTTCATTGAGGAGGGTTATCGGTCGGGGACAACAGACCACGGCATGTGCCTTCGCCGATCGGTGCAAGGTTGAGGCGAGGGTAAGGTGTTTTCGCACCTTGTGCCATACAACAAAAGTACTACCAGATTTTGTACAACAAATGCTGCAAATAATACAATGTGCCAATTAAAAGTTTTGCAATTTTGTTAAGAAGGCAATCAGCTTAATGCAAAATACAAATTGAGTCCCTTAAATCCTCATTCAGACAAATAATATTAAAACGCTTCATTCAACCCTAAAAAGAAACCCCTTGCGCCATATTTGCCCCAGGCATAATCCAGGCATAAATTGGTACGGGTGGCTTTATTAAAGAGTACCCTTAAACCGGCACCGCCACCAGGTTGCCATACCTGAAACAATTTAATGTTCATGTCATTATTGGCGGTTTGCACATTCAAGAAAGTAACACCGCTTAAAAACTTATTGTTGGTTATAGGGAACCGGTACTCTACTTCGGAGTAATTATATTTTGTGCCTTTAAAGTAAGTTACCGTATAACCCCTGCCACTTCGGAAACTGCCGTCACGGCCGGTTCCTGGCAATTCAAGATAAGGTACCGAGCCACTGATAAGGTAGCTGCCCCAGTTCCAAAAAGCCAGCACATGCTCAGGATGGGTTTGGGATAAACTAAAGTATTTTCTAAAATCGGTGGTAAACTGCAGTGCATTCTTTGTGCTGCCCATCCAGGTTTGGTTAGCCCTAAAACCAGCATCTGCGTAAATACCTTTATACGCCCTGTTTTGATTATCACGGGTGGTATATTCTGCACTAAATAAAAGGCCGCTTGTAGTATAGTGGCCCCTGTTATAACCATACCTGTCGGTGTAAATATAATAGGGTGTCAGTACATCGGCACCGTTTACCCTGTCTTTAATACTGCCCCTTACTTCAACAGATGCACCGGCACCTATAAACAAATTCTTCGCAATGTTTTTGTATATCTTCTCCCTGAAATTGAAATAGAGGGAGTGCAGCGCATATCCCTTACGGTTGGGGTTGGTTAATACTTTATCGGCTTCTGTATCAAAATTACCATGGCCAATGCCAAGGCCAAAATCCGGGGTTACGGTTTTGGCGATTACAATGCCACCCTGCAAATTGTACTTGTTGCCATTGGTAAAAATATTATGGTTAATATAAAAGTAAATAATACCCTTTGTGGTGATGGATACAGAAGTTGCGGCAACAGACATTAGTGTTCTTGGGTCTTTGCCTAATTTTAACCCGGCAACAGCTTTTATACCTAATTGAAAACCTATACTTGGGTTAGCCGCAATATTGGGAATTACCGTTATGCCCGATCTTTTGCCCACTGCTTTTTTAGGGCGAAAAATTGCCCTTTCCGCATCACCAATATCATACTGTTTGCTCAGGTTATCGGTTCGTTGAATTTCTTTTACTATCTTAATGGAATCTGCTTTTAAAGAGTCTGCCGTGGGTTGCTGTGCAAAAGCGTTGGTCAAAAAACACAGCATCAACGTTACAAACAATAATGGTTTATGCAACAAAGAAAAGCGGTGTTGCGGTGCTGAAAATGTACATGTACGTTTCAATGTAATTGGATATCTGATGAAATGACAAAAACACAAATACCAAACCAATCGTTTTTTAGTAACCTAAAGCAACAGGAAAGAATGTTTTTATAAAAAATCAGTAATAAACAGCATAGCCCCAACCTAAGTGGTGATTTTTTTGCTCACATTGAGCCAGCCTTCGTAGGTCATTTCAAATTTTACTTCATTGCTGCCGTGCATGCCATTTAACGTCCACCCATATTTTTTATAAAAAACTTCTGCCCGGGTACGGGGAGAAGTGCCGAGCCAAACGGGTTGCCTGGTTTGGCTAAAATACCAGCCAAGCATGGTATCCATCAACTGCTTTCCAATGCCCATATGCTCACATTCCGGCAACACAAACAACGCCCAAATATTATTGTCTTGCAGGTCTGCAATGGCAAAGGCAGTTATGTCATTAAGCATTTCACAAACCCATCCTTTGCCACGCTGCATAATAAAAGTTTCGCAATCCGCATCGCTTACCAATGCCGGGTTAGAGAGTGTATTTTCTTTTACTGCATTCCGCACAATTTGTATCCCGGCAATATCACTTACCATGGCTTCCCTTATAATCATTGGCTAAATAGTTATTTTTATAAATGTTTTATACAAACATAATATACCCGTTTGTAAATGTAGCAAGAAGCGGGTTTTAGGGCTGCCTTGCAGTAAATAGTTTTATGCCACAAATACAAAGCAGATGAACGAACAAACACACCTCAATTATAACCGCATAGCCGGTGCAATCGATTATATACAAGCCAATTTTAAACAACAGCCCGGATTGGATGAAGTGGCCGAAAAAGTACACCTTAGCCCATTTCATTTTCAGCGCTTGTTTACAGATTGGGCTGGTGTAAGCCCCAAAAAATTCCTTCAGTACATCAGCGTTGAATACGCCAAATCCATTTTAAAAGATAAGCAGTCTACGCTGTTTGATGCCGCTTTTGAAACAGGCTTATCCGGCACCGGAAGGCTGCACGACCTATTCATTAATATGGAAGGGATGACACCCGGCGAATATAAAAACGGTGGCGAAAACCTGGTGATCAATTACAGTTTTGCACAAACCCCTTTCGGCAATATCCTTATCGCCTCCACGGCAAAAGGTATTTGCTATTTGGCATTTGCCGATGATGAAATGCAGGCTGCCACAACACTACAGCAGTATTATCCTAATGCGGCCTTCAGGCAACTGGCAGATATGGCGCAGCAAAACGCCCTGTATATCTTTACCCATGATTGGGATAAAATTGGTGAGGTTAAGCTGCACCTTAAAGGCACCCCCTTTCAAATAAAAGTTTGGGAAGCCTTGCTTAAAATCCCTTCGGGCGGCTTGGCCACCTACGGTAAAATTGCGGCGCAAATTAATAAGCCAACTGCATCAAGGGCGGTGGGCTCGGCCATTGGCGATAACCCCGTTGCGTTTTTAATACCCTGCCACAGGGTCATTCAATCTACCGGTGCTATCGGGCAATACCATTGGGGCAGCACCCGTAAAACAGCCATGATAGGGTGGGAGGCTGCAAAAGCAGGTTTAATTTAAATGCACATGTTGTATCATAAAAACATAAGTAATGCAGATGTTTTAAAAAAGATTAAAGCAGGTAAAATATGTTTTGGCGGCAACCGTGTTAAAAAGATATTTGGTACGTTGCATTGCAAAGCTGGCAAAAGGATGAACGTTGAAAACAGGGTATTTTTTGCAAGTGCCGCAGGGGCTGTTCATTATGGCTATAGACCATGTAGTATTTGTATGAACGCAGAATATAAAAATTGGAAAAATGGACTTGTTTAATGATATCGGTACCACAACTAACCTGCTGCCACAAGATGGGGTGGCACTGTATTACAGCAATTATTTATTGCAAACAGAAGCTGTTTTTTATTGGCAGCAACTGCAACAAAATATTGAGTGGAAAAATGATGAGGCATTCATTTATGGTAAACATATCATCACCAAAAGAAAGGTAGCCTGGTACGGCAGTAAGCCTTTTGCGTACACCTATTCCAAATCAACTAAAAATGCATTGCCCTGGACGAACGAACTGCTGCAATTAAAACAAAAAGCGGAGGCCCTTACCGCAGCCACGTACAACAGTTGCCTGCTAAACCTTTACCACAATGGCGATGAGGGAATGGGCTGGCACAGCGATGATGAAAAAGAATTGGTTAAAGATGCAGCCATAGCCTCCATAAGTTTGGGTGCCGAAAGAAAGTTTTTATTTAAGCACAAACAAACACAACAGCAGGTTGCCATCATACTGCAAAGCGGTAGTTTATTGCTGATGAAGGCAAGCACACAAGCACATTGGCTGCACAGTTTACCCAAGTCAAAAAAAATAACAACGCCAAGGATCAACCTCACTTTCAGGACAATAAACGAACAGTAAGTTTTACGCAATGGGCGCCCGGGCGGGCTGTACGCAGTACTCCGCAGCGCCGCAAAAAAGTATAGCTACGCATAAAAAAGTATACGGCGCTTTACGGGGTACCTGCTTCCATCCCTGGCGCATAGGTTCAATAAAATGTATTAAGCAGCCGCTTTTTATTTTGCTAAAAATATACCTGCGGTGCTAAGGTTACTTTATCTCAAAGCTTTGCTTTATATAATAATCACGTGCATTTTTGCCAAGGCAAATGTTATACGTGCCGGGGTATAATTTCCAGGCATGGGCAGTTTCATCCCACTTTTGTAAATCGGTAACGGCAATGGATAACGCTACGTCGCTGCCGCTGTTTTTCTTAACAAAAACTTTTTTAAAAGCTTTCAATTCTTTAAGCGGCATGCCTTGGCTTGCAGGGTATTCAATGTAAGCCTGCACCACTTCGCCTGCGTCCATTTTACCGGTATTTTTAACCGCAACGGTAATGTCTATTTTATCTGTTTTGCCGTAATTTTTTGCAGGGGCTTTTGTCCACTTGTAATCAAAGGATGTATAGCTAAGCCCATAACCAAAAGGGTATTGTACCGCACCGTCAAAATAGCGATAAGTCCTTCCCTTCATATTGTAATCTTTATAGGCCGGCAAATCATTTAGCGATTTGTAAAAAGTAACCGGCAAACGCCCTGATGGGGATGTGTTTCCGAAGAGGATATCTGCAACGGCATTACCACCTTGTTCGCCGGGGTACCAGGCCAGCACAATGGCATCTGCATAAGGTTCAATTGCAGCAATGTCAATATCGCTTCCGGCTGTAACTACCGCCACTATTGGTTTTTTATGTGCTTCCCTTAGTTTTTTTAATAAAATCATTTGGGCTGCAGGCAAACCCAAACTCAATTTATCACCTCCCGAAGGCGAGAGAAAAGCATCGCCTTCTTCACCTTCCAGCAAAGGTGATAACCCTAACACTACAATGGTAAGGTCGCTGTTTTGCGAAGCCCAAATGCCCCCGAAATGTACAGTGTCATTATTATCACAACCCTGGTCGTATTGCACCGCCGTTGCTGGCCCGGCGGCTTGTGTAATGCCTTCGGCCACGGTTACAATATTACCTGAAAGCCCATGGTAGTTGCCCACCATAGCCTCAACCGAAGCCGCATTAACACCAGTAACCAAAATAGAAGAATAGGCATTTTTTTTCAACGGTAACACACCATCATTTTTTAGCAGCACTATGCTTTGCCGGGCAATATCCCGGGCAAGTAAAACATGGTGGTTGTTGTGTACACTATCTGCCCCAAACTTACTATATGGGTTTGTTGTATTGCCATCAAAAAAACCAAGCCTGAAACCTATGTTTAACGTATTGCATAATGCGCCATCAATATCCTTTTCTGTAAGCAGCCCTTTGGTTATGGCATTCATTACCTCTGTTTGCAACACCCCGCCACACTCCAGGTTTATGCCAGCTTTAACTGCTGCGGCTGCAAGTTCTTCACGGGTGTTAATGGTTTTATGCCCGGTTACAATATCATCTAACGCACCGCAATCGGTTACCACCTGCCCTTTAAAACCCCACTCGTTACGCAATACTTTTTGCAGCATGGTGGTACCCGTACAACAAGGTTCGCCGTTAATGCGGTTGTAGGCACACATCACCGATGCCACCCCGGCACCCACCAGTTTTTTGAAGGAATACAGATAAGTTTCCCTTAGGTCTTTTTCACCAACTATGGCATTAAAGCTATGCCTCCCTGCTTCTGGCCCGCTGTGCACAGCATAGTGTTTTGCACAGGCCGCAGTTTTTAAATACCTGCTGTTATTGCCCTGTAGTCCGGTAACATAAGCAACGCCCATTTCAGAAGTTAAGAAAGGGTCTTCGCCATAAGTTTCTTGTCCACGCCCCCATCGTGGGTCACGAAAAATATTAATGTTGGGCGACCAAAAGCTTAACCCCATATACCAGGTATGCCGCTTAAGTGCAGCAGCCAAATTATATTTTGCCCGTGCTTCTGTTGATACCACATCACCAACCTGGTGCAGCAATGTGTTGTTAAAAGTAGCCGCCATACCAATGGCCTGTGGAAATACCGTGGCTTCGCCGCCCCGGGCAACCCCGTGCAGGCCTTCGTTCCACCAGTTGTAATTAGGTATGTGCAGCCTTTCAATAGCAGGGCTTGTATTGCCCAGCAAAGAAATTTTTTCTGCAAGTGTCAGTTTCGTCAGTAAGTTATTTACCCTTGCGGCAATGGGTAATTTTTCATTTTTATACAACATAACCTGTTGCGCATGGCAGGCTGTTGCAAAGGAAAAAACAAACAGGTAAAACAAGGTTTTTTTAAAATGCATAATGCTGGTTAAGGGAATGAAGGAAAGAAAAGTTTGGTAATTTTTTACTCATCGTTTCAAAAAAATAATCAATTAAAGGTGCATTTATTTTTGCTTAACTATAGTATAACCTGATCAGTTTAGTGTACCGTGCCGTCATAATATTATAAATTCAATATTAAGTTTTTGGGCAAAAATGAAATTTTAATTCAGCCATTGGATCATTCTTATCATTTGTTAATACAAAATTTATCTGCAAATGAAAAACTTAATAATTATTTAAAAAACTTTTTTAATTATTTAATAAGTTTCTCTATCTTCATTTTAACAAACTGCTAAACGGAAAATTAGAATTTTATCTATATGACAGAAAAGCGAAGACTTTCAAAAAACAAAATTTTGAAAGAACTATACTTTGAAGATTGCCTGTCATGCGCAGATTTAAGCATCAGAATAGATAAAAGTTTTCCGGTAACTGCAAAGCTCCTTGAAGATTTAATAGCGGATGACCTGGTTTTGGAAAATGGTTTTGCCCCATCTAAAGGCGGCAGGCGGCCATTAACGTATACGCTCCAAAAAAAGGTAATGTACCTGGTATCTGTGGCCATGGACCAGTTTGTAACAAAGATTGCTATTATGGATATGCAGAACAGTTTTGTTTCTGCCATAGAAAAAATTGTTTTGCCTTTACCAGGTAACAATATTGCCATAGATATTTTACAGGAAAAAATTGAATCCGTTATCCAAAAATCAGGTTTATCAAAAGATAAATTTGTTGGTATTGGTATAGGCATGCCGGGTTTTGTAAATGTAAAAGAAGGCATTAATTACTCTTACCTGCAATTGCCTAAAAGCAAAAGCATAACAAAATACCTGGCAGATAAAATAGGCATACCGGTTTTTATAGACAACGACAGCAGCCTTGTTGCGCTGGCAGAGTTTCGTTTTGGTGCTGCTTATGGCGAACAAAATGCCATGGTGGTAAACATCGGATGGGGCATTGGTTTAGGCCTCATCCTGCATGGCGAATTGTTTCGTGGCCACGATGGGTTTGCAGGGGAGTTTAGCCACATCACTATTTTCTTAAATGGCAAGTTATGTTCCTGCGGAAAAACGGGTTGTTTGGAAACTGAAACTTCATTGTTGCTTTTAATAGAAAATGCCAGGGAGGGTATAACATCCGGCAGGTTAACAAAATTAAGCGACCTGCCACAGGATGACCCGGAACTTGCTTGTGATGCATTAATAAAAGCAGCCATCGAAGGTGATCAATTTACCATCGGATTATTTTCAAAAGCAGGTTATGATATTGGTAAGGGTGTTGCCATCCTTATCCATTTGCTTAACCCAAAAAAAATAATCCTTAGTGGAAGGGGTTCCTCTGCCGGGCAGATTTGGCAGGCACCTATTCAGCAGGCGTTGAACGAAAACTGCATCCACAGGCTGTTTCAAAGCACGAGCATTGAAATTTCAACCTTGGGTATACATGCAGAGCTTATCGGGGCCGCCGCCCTTGTGATGGAGAATTTTGAGAAAATACAAACTTCCAAAAGCCACCGGGCATTGGAAGAAGTTACTGTATAGCATAACCGTTTTATTGTAATTGCCCCATATCAAAAATAATAGTTGTCCATATTCGTGCTAAATCATTGATTGCCATTTTTAATCTTAAAAAACAATACAATGAAGATGCCGTTGCGTTTACATAACCAAAACCTGCTGCAGTTAATGGCCGCAACCTTTACCCCATTTAAACAACCCCATCCAGCATTTTGCCTGCAGCAACAGCATGTTTGCCCGGTAGGCAGTTACCCATTTTTTTAAAAAAATAAAGCGTAAAAAAGGGTCTGTAACAGCAGGTACTGTATCAGCGATATTTATAATTTTTTCATAACCAAAAACAATTGCATAATGAGACAACTACCGCTTCTTATCGCCTTATTGCTGATGAGCTCAGTACTTAAGGCACAAACACGGCCGCTAACCGGATCTGTTTCAGATTCCAAATCATCCGGCGGCCTTCCATCTGCTACCGTAAGCGTAAAAGGAAAAAATATTAAAACGGTAACCAATTCCGATGGTACGTTTTCGCTTAACGTACCAACCGGGGCAGTGTCGTTAGAAATCACCTCTGTAGGCTACACCGCCAAAACCGTGTCGGTTGATGGTGGCAGTAATACAGTTTCAGTATCCCTCGATGCCAGCAGTTCCGACTTGGGCGAAGTGGTGGTAACCGCATTGGGCATCAGTAAAGAATCTAAAAAATTGGGTTATGCGGTTAGCTCCGTTAACGGCGATCAGCTTACCAAGGCACGGGAAACCAATGTGGCATTGTCGCTTGAAGGACAGGTTGCAGGTTTAAATGTGCATGGTACAAGTGGCGGCCCTGGCGGTTCTGCACGTATTCAGTTAAGGGGCGTATCCAGTATAACGGGAGGTGGCTCACCTTTATTTATAGTTAACGGGGTACCTATCGACAACACACAGCGTGGCAGTGCAGGCGAATGGGGCGGTGCCGATAATGGCGATGGTATACAAAATATTAACCCGGATGATATTGAAACAATGACGGTTTTAAAAGGCCTTGCAGCTTCCGCATTGTATGGATCGAGGGCAGCCAACGGCGTAATTTTAATTACCACCAAAATGGGTAAAAAAGGTAGTGCCAATGTTGAGTACAACGCCAACTTTGTAAATGAAAAAGCAATTGATTATACAGATTACCAGTATGTATACGGGCAGGGCACCGGTGGTGCAAAACCAGCAACTGCAAGTGCAGCTTTGGCTACGGCAAGGTTTGCATGGGGAGGCAAAATGGATGGTTCAAGTGTACCAGGGTATAATGGAACAACGGGTACCTATTCCCCATATAAAAACAACATCAAAGATTTTTACCGTAACGGCCCTTCGTTTACCAATACCGTTTCAGTAAATGGTGGTGGGGATAAAGGTACTTACCGCCTCTCTCTTTCTAACCTAAGCAACAAATCAATCGTTGTAAACAGCGGTCTCGACAGGAAAACAATCAATTTTAGCGTTGATCAAAAGGTTACCGATAAGTTGTCGTTTACCGTAATGGCAAACTACATAGACCAAACCAGTAAAAACCCGCCACAGTTAAGTGATGGCCCGGGCAACCCTAACAATGGTTTGTTTTTAGCACCCAATATAAAAGAAACTTCTTTGGCACCGGGGTATGATGCCAACGGAAGGGAAATTGTTTTTAGTGATGATAACTATGTTACCAACCCATACTTTGCAATCAATAAATGGGTAACAAATATTGGAAGAAAAAGGTTGATATCTGCGGTTTCTGGAAAATATAATTTTACAAACTGGTTGTTTGTAAAAGGTAGTGTTGGGTATGATAAGCAAGATGACCGTGCTTTAAATATCACACCAACAGGTACTGATTATTCTTATAACTCCGCAGGCCAATCGGGTAACATCGGCCTTACCACGCAGCAAAAATCTGAACTGAACCTTGATGCATTATTGGGCGTATCACATAAAATAACAAGTGATATCAGTATAGATGCAACCTTGGGCGGTAACTCCCGCAGGAACCTCACCGAATACCTGAATATAAATGGTGGCCCGTTTGTTATACCAAATTTATATACACCCGGCAACGTGTTAAATTTTGGAAGGGGATACGGGTTTGCTGAAAGGCGTGTGCACTCCGGGTACTATTCGGTTGATTTCTCTTACAAAAACTTTTTAAGTATTGGTACCACAGGGCGGTATGATGCATTTTCAACTTTGTACAATTCGGGCATACCAAAAGACAAGCGTAACCTTTTCACGCCTTCTGTTTCTGGTAGTTTTATCTTCACCCAGTTAATACATACTTCAATACTTAGTTTTGGTAAAATCAGGGCATCCTATGCCAAGACAAGTGGTGAGCCGACCAACCCTTATCAAACTGCCGTTTATTATAACGTAGGCAGTGCAATCAATGGCATATCCACAGGTGGTTACAGTGGTACGTTGCCAAATCTTTTTCTTAAACCCTATAACTTAAAAGAATTTGAAATTGGTACAGAACTTAAGTTTTTTCAAGGCCGCTTAGGGTTGGATTTTGCTTACTTTAACCGTAAGTCAACCGATGAAATCATGAACTCTAACCTTAGCTGGGCAACCGGTTATAACAGTGCGGTTATTGCTAATGGTTCTATTCAAAATAAAGGGGTTGAGGTAGCGCTGAACGGTACAATAATTAAAACACCGGATTTTACCTGGAACATGAGCATCAACTTTACCTCAATTAAAAATGAAGTATTAAAAACAGATGCTGCAGGTAACAATTTAGGCCTTGGTACCTACCGTCCGCTCAATGCCAATACAGCTTATATAGTTGGCTATGCAGGTCCTCAAATATTGGCGCATGATTATACTTATAGTGCCAAAGGGCAAATTGTAGTAGATGCAAGTGGCTTGCCGGTGCAGGGCGGTTTAATACCAATGGGTTCAGTTTTACCTAAAACATACGGCGGTGTTAAAAGTGATTTTAATTTTAAAAGATTTGATTTTGCTTTCCTGATTGATTATAATTATGGCAACAAAATCCTTTCTGCAACTAAGAATTATGCATTGGCAAGGGGATTGGATAAAGCAACTTTAGTTGGAAGGGAAACCGGCATTACCGTTAATGGTGTACTTGCTGATGGAACAACCAATACAAAAGCTGCAACTGCAGAAGCTTACTACCAAAGGCTTGCAAGCATTTCCAAAGTGAACGTTTTAAATGGCGACTACATCAAACTTCGCCAGGTAACACTTGGATACACTATACCAGAAAAAGTGTTGGCTGGCTTACCAGTATTCAGTTCTATAAATATTTCGTTGGTTGCACGCAACCTGTTTACATTCTTAAAGCATACGGATAACATTGATCCTGAAGCAGGCTTCTCTTCCACCATCAGCTATGCTGGTATTGAAGGAACAAGCTTGCCTTCTACAAGGTCATACGGTATCAATGTTAATTTCAAATTCAAAAAATAATTATCATGAAAAAAATATTAATAAAAACCGGCCTTGTTGCAGCCTTGTTTGTGACGGGTTGTACCAAAAATTTTGATGCCATCAATACAGATCCAACACAGGCATCTGCAGCCAACTTTGATCCTAATTTATTGTTGCCATCCGCACAGCTGAATTATGCAAGTGCTGTTACCGGTTATAATGGCCCCATTCTTTTCCAAAGCATGTGGTCCCAAATTTTTGCCTCGGCAATTTATCCTGGCTATTATAGCGGCGGCGATAAATATGTACAGGGCGGTAGCTTCTTCGCTTATCAAAACCGCACATGGGACATAGGTTTTCAGGCCGCCAGCAATGCAAGGGAAATACAAAACCTTTTAGCAGCAAAGCCGGAGCAAAGTAACCTTAGCGGCATAGCAGTTATCTGCGAAATACTTAGTATTGAAGCGATAACTGATGTGTATGGCGACCTTCCTTATTCGCAGGGGTTGCAGGGCAAAACCGGAATTTCACAACCGGTATATGACAAACAGCAGGATGTTTACAATGCCATGCTGGCCAAACTGGATAGTGTAATTCCGAAACTTGATGCAGCGAAAGCAATACCAACAAATGATATATTTCCATACAAAGGAAATATAACGCAATGGAAAAAATTTGGGTACTCACTGATGCTTCGTATGGCAATGCGCTTAACAAAAGCAGATGCAGTCACGGCAAAAAAATATGCAGAGAAAGCTTTTGCAGGTGGCACATTTGCCAGCAATGCTGATAATGCTTACATCGTTTTTGATAATGCACATGGGTTTAGTAACGCAAATTCAGCATCGCTTACAACTGCTGAAGATTATTCAGAAGTGAAGTGGGGAAAGGTGTTGATAGATTACCTTAAAACTACTGCAGATCCAAGGCTTAGTGAAATTGCTGAAGTATCCCAACCAGGTATTAAGAACGCAGCTAACGAAGCATTGCCTGGCGATGCCACTCCGGCAAAACAACAAGGTATGCCTAATGGTTACGATCAAAATGGCGGTGCTACAGACATCAGTAAAGCACCAGGTTATCCCGGAGCAACCGGTACAGGTGATGATAAGAATGCAACCGGCGGATATTCCCGTCCAACCACATCATTATACTTATCACTTAATACCCCTTCGTTTGTTTTAACGTATGCACAAATAGAATTTTTATTAGCAGAAGCTGCCGCAAGGGGCTGGAATGTAGGCGCAACGGCATCTGTACATTATGCCAATGGCTTATCTGCTGCATTGCAAACTTATAGTACATTAAATGCTTCAGGTGCAATCAGCGCAACAGTAGCAACAGCCTATGCTGCTGCCAATCCGCTGGATGTGGCTTCCCTTGATAATTCGTTAAAACAAATCAATACGCAATACTGGGTGCTTTCAGGTACCATCTTTGATTTTGACGAAGCATGGAGCAACTGGAGAAGGTCTGGCTACCCGGTATTAACACCGGTAAGTTATGCCGGCAATTTCACGGGGGGCACCATTCCAAGAAGGCAGGCTTACCCAACCACCGAAGCATCCAACAACCCTGCAAATTACAAAGCTGCGGTAAACGGTTTAACCGGTGGCGATGTATATACATCAAGGGTTTGGTGGGATAAATAAAAACAGATAGGTTAAAAAGAAACTTTAGGAAAAACCGGGCAATTTTAGCATTTTTTAGTAGTAAAGGTTAATACCACAGGGCTGTCTTAATTGACAACCTTGTGGTTATTTTATATCTGCCATTACCTGTGGTGGGACCAATATTATTTTTCTATCCGTTGACGGTGTTTCGGACAAGCACAAATCGATCTGCAACAAGTTGCTAGTGCTTAAAATTTTATTTTGCAAGAATTATGAAGCCATCTTTTAGGATAACTTTAAGTATGAAACCAGGGATTATATTATGCTTGCTTTTTCCTTTAACGGCGCTTTGCCAGTCACCCCTTTTTAAGTTATTGCCACCCAATGAAACCAACGTAAATTTTAGAAATGACATCAGCGAATCAGAAAATTTAAACGTACTGGCTTACGAATATTTTTATAACGGCGGAGGTGTGGCCGTTGGTGATATCAATAATGACGGGTTGCAGGATATTTTTTTTTCCGGCAATATGAAACCCAATAAATTATACCTGAACCTGGGCAACATGAAATTTAAGGACATTACCAAAGAAGCCGGCAGTGGGTTAGAAGGCAGGCAGGGCGCATGGAAAACCGGTGTTACCATGGCCGATGTAAATGGGGATGGCTTGCTGGATATTTTTGTTTGCTACTCCGGTAAAACCAGCGATGATGAAAGAAGAAAACAATTGTTTATAAACCAGGGCAATTTAAAATTTAAAGAACAGGCCAAACAGTATGGCCTCGATGACAAAAGCTACAGCACACAGGCAGTTTTTTTTGATTATGATAACGATGGCGACCTTGATATGTTTTTGCTGAACCACAGTGTTAAAAAAATTGACAATATGGAATTTGCCAGATATAGAAATGATGTGGATGAACTGGCAGGCGATAAATTATACAGAAACGATAACAATCATTTTACAGATGTATCTAAAGCCGCAGGGCTTAGGCAAAACCCCATGACTTTTGGTTTAGGCATTGCAATAGCGGATATAAATAAAGATGGCTGGCAGGACATGTATGTAACCAATGATTACAACGAACCCGACTATCTGTACATCAATAACCATGATGGCACATTTACAGATCAGTCGCAGTATAGCTTGCGGCACCTGTCCCAATTTTCAATGGGGGTGGATATTGCCGATTACAACAACGATGGCCTGCCGGATATTATTACGCTTGACATGTTGCCCGAAGATAACCGCAGGCAAAAGTTATTACAGTTGCAGGAAAACTACGAGTCTTTTGAGCTGATGCAAAGCCAGGATTTATACAAGCAGTATATGCGCAACATGTTGCACTTAAACAATGGTGATGGCACGTTTAGCGAAATTGCCAGACTGGCCGGTGTATCCAATACCGACTGGAGCTGGTGCCCTTTATTTGCAGATTTTGATAACGATGGCTACAAAGATCTTTTTATTACCAATGGCTATTTAAGGGATTATACCAATAAAGATTTTTTACGGTATTGGGGCGATTATAAATTTAAACAGGCCATAAACCGGGAGCCGTTTTTATTAATGGATTTAATAAAAGCAATGCCCTCCACCACAGTACCCAACTACATATTCAGGAATAACCATAACCTCACATTTAGTAATAAACAGCAGGATTGGGGTTTTGAAATGCCTGTAATATCAAGCGGTGCAGTGTACGCAGATTTAGACAATGATGGCGACCTTGACCTGGTAATCAATAATGTTAATGAAAATGCATTCA
Source organism: Ferruginibacter sp. (assembly GCA_965249755.1). Taxonomy (GTDB): domain Bacteria; phylum Bacteroidota; class Bacteroidia; order Chitinophagales; family Chitinophagaceae; genus Ferruginibacter. The sequence goes on along the minus strand of CBDFMT010000004.1, from coordinate 1,767,480 downwards.
TCTATAAAAACCAAAGCAGGGAAACCACTGCAGCCAACTACGTTGCTTTAAAATTAAACGGCAAAGGTGCCAATACAAATGCTATCGGCGCAAAAGTTTATCTCTATACAAAAGGTAACCTGCAGTATCAGGAAGTTAATCCTAACCGGGGCTATCTGTCCTGCGTTTCAACGGTATTAAACTTCGGACTGGCAGATGAAAAAAATGTAGATTCCCTAAGGATTGTGTGGCCTGATAATACAACGCAGATAATGCTTTATGTTGCCGCCAACCAAAAAATAATTATCAACCAAAAAGATGCAGCAACATCGCCGGGGCGGCTGATGGAAAAACCTAAAAATCCAGTGTTTAGCAAGGTGCCTGCATTTATACACTATAAGGACAGCACAGCAAATACAAACGATTTTAAACGGCAGTTATTAATGCTTTGGATGTACTCCAAACCAGGGCCGGTAATTGCAAAAGCAGATGTAAATAAAGATGGGCGTGAAGATGTTTTTATCAGCGGCAATAACGAAAACGCTGCCCAGGTTTTTGTTCAGCAAAAAGATAAAACATTTATTGCAATGGATAACCTACCCATCGGCAACGAAGCCGGGGGCACGGTTTCAGCAGCAGTTTTTTTTGATGCCAATGGCGATGGATGGCCGGATTTGTATGTTGCCAAAGGTGGCTATTCATTATGGGTGCCCAACACCCCGGCACTACAGGATGAGTTGTATATTAATGATGGCAAAGGCAATTTTACTTTGCTAACAAACGCATTGCCGGATGTAAGTGCCTCCGCAAAATCATGTGTGCGCCCATGCGATTTTGACGGCGATGGTGATATAGATATTTTTATCGGTGGCCGTATAATTCCGGGTAGCTATCCCCTTGCCCCAACAAGTTATTTATTGGTAAATGATGGTAAAGGAAAATTTACTGCGGCAACAGTGCCCTTCAATCAAACAGGCATGGTTACCGATGCCCGGTGGGCCGATATAAATAAAGATGGCCGGAAGGATATTGTGCTTTGCGGTGAAATGATGCCCATAAAAGTTTACCTGAATACCCCCGCAGGTTTTGTTGATAAAACAACTGATTATTTTAAAGGCCCCAACAATGGATTTTGGTTTAGCCTGGCCATTGCGGATGTTGATGGCGATGGCAACGATGATATAATTGCAGGTAACCTTGGCAACAATTCGCCATTTCATTTATCTGAAACAGCACCGGCCGAATTATTTTATAACGACTTTGACGGCAACGGTTCTATAGATCCTTTTTTTAATTGTTATGTGCAGGGTGTTAGTTATCCCTTTGTAAGCAGGGATGAATTGAATGAACAGATGTATGGAATGAGAAAGAAATTTGGCTCCTACAAAAGTTATGCAGATGCCGGAATAAAAGATATTTTGACTGCAGATGAATTATCAAAATCAGGTAAACTTTTTGCGAATGAAAGCAGCACTGTTTGCTTCTTAAACCGGGCTGGCATATTTCAAAAAACAATGCTCCCGTCGCAGGCGCAATTTTCTATGGTAACAAAAATAGTAACAGGCGATTTTAACCATGATGGCAAAACAGACTTGTTGTTATTTGGCAACCATGCAGATAACCGTTTAAAAATCGGCAGCATTGATGCCAGCTATGGCTGCATGTTACAGGGTGATGGCAAAGGTAATTTTGCCTATGTAACGCAGCCTGCATCAGGGTTGTGTGTGGTTGGGGATGTAAAAGCAGCAGAGGAAATAATTATAGATGAAGAAAAATATATCATCATTGGGGTAAGCCAGGGCGAACTGGTTTTCTATAAAGAAAACTAAAATGAAAAAAATTGTATGCATTGTTTTTTTGTTTACGGGTGCAGCTTTTGCACAAACAAAAAAGCCATTGCCTGAATATTTACAGGTAAAGCCGGCAGTGTTTTCTTTATCATTGGTAATGATGCATGATGTAATAAACCCACCGGCTGCAAGCCGCTTTTATTGCTATCCCATGCTGGCCGCCTACGATATCATTTGTCAGCAAAATACTGCTTTCAAGCCTTTATCAACCTTCTTAAAAAACTATACACCTGCCTCCATCCAGGTGCACAAAAGCAAATATGATTATCGTATTGCAGCCATGTATGCCATCCTGGAAACTGCAAAGCGCATGTTGCCATCAGGCTATATGTTGCAGGCCGATGAAGAAAAATACATTGGCTCCCTTAACGGTAAATTTCCTTCAGCAATTATCAGGGCATCCATTGATGTGGCCAATACTGCAGCCGAAAATATGGTGGCTTATGCAAAAACAGATGGCTATGGCAAGCTAAGTGCAAGGCTTCGGTATACCCCCATAAAAGGTGATGGTATGTGGTACCCAACGCCCCCATCTTACCTGGAAGCAGTAGAACCAAACTGGAAAACAATCCGCACAATGATCATTGATTCCTGTAACCAGTTTCCTCCATTGGCACCACAATCTTTTAGCAAGGATAGCACCAGCTCATTTTACGGTATGGCAAAAGAGGTGTACCATGTCTCTAAAAACCTTAGCCCGGTCCAATTGCATATTGCTTCTTTTTGGGATTGTAACCCATTTAATGTTAACACTTCCGGGCATATGGCAATCGGGTTTAAAAAGATAAGTCCGGGTGGGCATTGGATGAACATTACGGGCATTGCTGCCAGCAAGGCCAGGCTCTCTTTTGATAGCGTTGTGTTGCTGTACACCATGGTGTCGGTAACGTTGGTTGATGCCTTTATCAGTTGCTGGGACGAGAAGTACCGGAGCAACCGCATCAGGCCAGAAACGTACATCAACAGGTACATCGACCTGAAGTGGCAACCCCTTTTGCAAACACCGCCTTTTCCTGAATACACAAGCGGGCACAGCGTTATATCTGCTGCTGCCGCAGAAGTGCTTTCTTATTTTCTTGGTGATAAGTTTACTTACACAGATGATTCTGAAGCATTTTTTGATATACAACCCAGGTCATTTAAATCATTCCGGCAAGCGGCTTCGGAGGCAGCGATATCACGTTTATACGGCGGTATCCATTTTAGGGATGCTGTTGAAAACGGGCAACAGGAAGGCATGGCGATTGGTAAGTGGGTTGTTCAAAAATTGAAAACTATGGATCAAACCAACAATACAAAAACAGTACATTAAAAGAGCCGCATCATTTAAAACCACCAACAAAATGAAACGATTATTGCTATTACTTCTGGCCGTTTTTTTTGCAGGGCATGCTATATGCCAAACCTATATGCCTGCTGTTGAAAACATAAAGGCAAGGCAACAGTTCCGGGATGATAAATTTGGGCTGTTTATCCATTGGGGGCCGTTCAGCATACCGGGCAGTGGCGAGTGGGTGATGAACGAAAGAAAAATTACGTACAAGAATTACAAAAGGCTGATGGATTTTTTTAACCCTGTAAGCTTTGATGCGGCCCAATGGGTTAGCATGGCAAAAAATGCGGGCATGAAGTATATCACCCTTATAACCCGCCACCATGATGGCTTTAGCATGTGGGATACCAAATATTCTGATTACAATATTATGAACTCGCCCTACAAAAAAGATGTGGTAAAGATGATGGCCGATGAATGCCACAAGCAGGGGATACAATTATTTTTATATTACTCATTGCTGGATTGGGGAAGGGATGATTATCCCCATGAAACCGGCAAAACAGGGCAATACAGTGGCCGAAGCGGAAAAGGAAATTATGAAAGCTACCTTCAGTTTATGAAAAATCAGCTAACCGAACTGTTAACCAACTATGGTACTATTGCAGGTATTTGGTTTGACGGGCATTGGGACCAAACACCACCCGAAGGTGCAGCCGACCGCACCTCAAGGATTAACTGGAGGTATGATGAAATTTATGGCCTCATCCATAAACTGCAACCGCAGGCGCTGATAGGCAACAACCACCACATGGCACCTTTTGCCGGCGAAGATTTTCAAATGTTTGAGAAGGACCTGCCGGGTGAAAACAAATCGGGGCTCAGTTTCCAGGAAGCCTCTTTGCAGTTGCCGGTAGAAACCTGCGAAACCATGAACAACTCCTGGGGTTTTAATATTACCGATACTACCTACAAATCGGTAAAGCAGCTTATTCATTACCTGGTAAAAGGTGCCGGGCACGACGCCAATTTTTTATTGAATGTGGGGCCTATGCCTAACGGCAAAATACAAAAGGAATTTACAGATACGCTGATCGCCATCGGGCAATGGGTGCAGGCCAATGGCGAAACAATTTATGGCACAAGGGGCAACGTTTACCCTGTGCAGGATTGGGGCGTGGTTACCGTTAAGGGCGACAAAATTTTTCTGCATATCCTTAAAGCGCCTGCTGATAAGCCTGCTGTCTTCTTACCCGATTTTAAACAAAAAATTGTAGCCGCCACGCTAAGGGGCAGTCACAAAAAAATGGTGTATAAACAAGAGAACGATGGCCTGTATATTTATTTTAACCAGGGTGATATTAATGATACAGACACCATCATAGCGTTGGACGTTAAGGCAAAACCAAACAAATAGCTACCGTTTGGATTGTTTTAAAAAAATCATCAATAAATGCAGTGAAGCACAAAAAATTACTTTTCATTTTTACCGGCATTTATACTTTTAAAGCACCGGTGCGATAAACCAATAAACATGCAAAAATTATTTATGGCCATCAAAAAAATTAATTCAATCTTAAGTATGGCCACTGGCTTTACTGTGTTAATGCTGTTGGGTTATTCTTCCCTTATGGCGCAGCCGAATGTACACCCGCAGTCAACTGAATATGAGTGGCCAACAGGTGCGGCGGTTAAAACAAAACTGGATAAATGGCAGGACCAAAAGTTTGGGATGCTTATCCACTGGGGCTTGTATGCGGTGCCGGGCATTATAGAAAGCTGGGAGCTTTGTAACGAAGACTGGATAAACAGGCCAGACAGTAACCAGCATTATGAAGATTATAAAACATGGTACTGGGGCTTAAAAAAAGATTTTAACCCCGTAAAGTTTGATCCTGAAAGCTGGGCAAAAGCAGGCAAAGATGCAGGCATGAAGTATGTAGTGTTTACCACCAAACACCACGATGGCTTTTGCATGTTTGATACAAAGCAAACCGATTTTAAAATTTCGAACGGGCCTTTTGCCGGCAACCCAAAGGCAGATGTGGCGAAGTATGTTTTTGATGCATTCCGTAAACAGGATTTTATGATCGGTGCATATTTTTCAAAGCCAGACTGGCACTCAGAAAATTACTGGTGGCCAAAATATGCTACGGCCAACCGCAACAATAATTATGACATCCGCCAGTACCCATGGCGCTGGAACAAGTTTAAGGAGTACACCTATAACCAGATAAGCGAACTGATGCACAATTATGGCGCAATGGATATTTTGTGGCTTGATGGTGGTTGGGTAAGGCCGCTTGAAACAGTGAACGATGAAGTACGTGGGTGGGGTGCCGACATACCCAAATGGAGCCAGGATATTGATATGCCAAAAATTGCGGCCATGGCAAGGGAAGCACAGCCGGGGTTATTGGTGGTTGACAGGACAGTGCATGGCCCGTATGAAAATTACCAAACACCCGAACAACATATTCCTGCAACGCAGTTAAGCCACCCCTGGGAGAGTTGTTTAACACTGGCCAATAACTGGGGCTTTGTGCCTAACGACCAGTATAAGCCTGCTGCAACAATCATACATGCCATGATAGAAATTGTGGCCAAGGGAGGCAGCATGCTGTTAGGTATTGGCCCTAAACCTGATGGTACAATGCCTGATGAAGCAGTGCAGCGGCTGGAAGATATTGGCAAGTGGATGAACAAAAATGGCATAGCTATTTACAACACCAGGATAACCAAAGATTACCATGATGGCGACAGTTGGTTTACACAAAACAACACTACCAATACCCGGTTTGCTTTGGTTTGTTTAAAAGATGCACAGCCTTTGCCACAAAGCATTAGCTGGAAAAACAACGCCCCTAAAAAAGGCTCAGTAATGAAATTGCTGCAAACAGGCGAAAAGGTAAAATGGCAAATAAAAGGTGATGAAGTGGTGGTAACCATACCAAAATCATTGATGGCTTTGGGCAACATGCCTGCATGGGCATTTGCATTTACACCGGCTGATAAATAAAGTAACATGGCAGCGTGTTGTTGATAAAAAATGATTGGGTAAGAATTGCTTTTGCAAAACAATGGCTTCTTATCTAAAAAAAAAACAAAACAGGCGTGGAGATAACCTGCTGTAAATAAGGAAAGGGATTGGATTATGGTGCTGCGGCACCTGCACCGAGATAATAATTATTATAAGAAATACTATGTACAAAAAAAGAATGTATACCACATTGGTTGCTGCAGTTGCCCTGCTTTTGCCATGTGCGGCACAGGCACAGCGGCTTACAAAATATGCAGATCCATTTATTGGCACAGGCGGCCACGGCCACACTTATCCTGGCGCATCATTGCCTTTTGGTATGGTGCAGTTAAGTCCTGATAACGGCACCCAGGGCTGGGATTGGTGCAGCGGCTATCATTATTCAGACTCTATGATTGCAGGGTTTAGCCATACCCATTTAAGTGGCACCGGCATCGGCGATTGGTGCGATATTTCTGTAATGCCTTCCAATGGTTTAATCAGTGATACGGTGGCTTTGTACCAGCAAAAATTTTCTCACAGTAATGAAAAAGCAAATCCGGGTTACTATGAGGTAACCCTTAACAATGGTATTAATGCCGCTTTTACCGTAACAGAAAGATGTGGGCTGCACCGGTATATTTTTCCAAAAAATGCAAGCCCTGTTATCCGTTTTAATTTGGGTTTTGCCATTAATTGGGATACGCCGCTGGAAACATTTGTACAACAAATTAACGACTCCACCATTGTTGGTTACCGCATCTCCAAAGGGTGGGCACAAATGCAAAGGGTTTATTTCGCAGCCCGTACATCTGCCCCATTTACCAATTTATTCTTGGCAGATAGTACCGCCATGCTTACTGGTAAAAGTGCTAAAGGCAAATTGATAAAAGCACAATTACAATTTAAAAACAGGGATGGCCAGCCCCTGCTGCTGAAGGTAAGCCTGTCATCTGTAAGCACAGATAAAGCACTGCTGGCATTAAAGGAAATTAAAGGATGGGATTTTGATGCAGTGAAATTACAGGCTGAAAATAAATGGGAAAAAGAACTGGAAAAAATAACGGTTAAAGGCACCGACGAACAAGCAAAAAATATTTTTTACTCGGCCCTTTACCACACTTGTGCTGCGCCGGTATTGTATTCGGATGCAGATGGTACTTACCAAAATGCCAAAGGCGAAATAAAAAAAATGCTGCCGGGGCAACAACGGTTTACGGAGTTTTCCTTGTGGGATACCTTTCGTGCATTAGACCCTTTATTTACCGTAACCCAGCCGGCAAGGGTAACTGCTTTCATCAATACCATGCTTGCATTTTATGATGAAAACGGGCTGCTGCCAATATGGGACATCAGTACCTGGGAAGCCAATACCATGACGGGTTATCACGCTATACCCGTTATAGCGGATGCCATCTTAAAAAACATAAAAGGCTTTAATGCAGCCAAGGCTTTTACCGCTATGAAAAAGAGCGCCATGCAAAATATACGGGGCACTGATTTTTACAGGGAGTATGGTTATGTGCCACAGGATAAATACGGCAGCAGTGTAACCGTAACGGTTGAATATGCATACGATGATTGGTGCATTGCCCAGGTGGCAAAAAAAATGGGCAAGATGGATGACTATGAAATTTTTATGAAGCGGTCTGGTTACTGGAAAAATTTGTTTGATCCTGCAACAGGTTTTATCCGGGCAAAAAACAGCGATGGAAAATGGGTAACCCCTTTTGACCCATACCTTTCTGAGCATGATGAAAAGAAAGCGATGTACACCGAAGGCAATGCATGGCAGCATTCCTTTTTTGTGCCCCAGGATGTACACGGTTTGGCCATGGCCCACGGCAGCATTGATAAATTTATTTTAAAACTCGATTCCCTTTTTACGGTAAGTTCATCAATAAACGGTGCCAACAAATCGCCGGATGTAAGCGGCCTTATTGGCCAGTATGCCCATGGCAATGAGCCAAGCCACCATATAGCCTATATGTATAATTATGTAGGTGCACCGTGGAAAACGCAGCGCCTGGTAAGCATAATTACAGACAGTATGTACAGGGCCGCACCCGATGGTTATGCCGGTAATGAAGATTGCGGGCAAATGAGTGCATGGGGCGTATGGAGCATGGCAGGCCTTTATCCGGGCAACCCATCCGGCGGCCAATATGTGTTTGGCAGCCCGGTTTTTGATGAGGTAAAGTTTGCCCTTGCTGCAAATAAATTTTTTACCATCATTGCAAAAAATGCAGGCAAAGGCAACCCGTATATTCAAAGCGTGCAGTTAAATGGCAAGCCGTATAATAAAACGTACATTGAACATGCAACATTAATTAACGGGGGCGTATTGCAATTTGAAATGGGCAGCCAGCCCAATAAGCAGTACGGAGCTTCGCCGGGGACATGGCCCACATCAGCCACAAAATAAAAATTGCCATAATGAACAGAAACCAGTTTTTAAAAAATGCAGGCGTGCTAAGTGCCGGGATGCTGTTAAAAGACCTGGCGTTTGCAAGCCCGGGCAAAAGCTTTCCGGTAGTAAGGCTGCCTTATGATAAACGAAAATTTCACAGCAAAGCTGTCGACGGTGCCATTGCAACGTTTCAAAAGAATGTGCCCAACAAAGAGCTGGCATGGCTGTTTGAAAACTGTTTCCCCAACACCCTTGATACTACAGTAGATTTTGGTACGGCCGATGGTAAACCAGATACATATGTGATAACCGGCGACATTGATGCCATGTGGCTTAGGGACAGTACCGCACAGGTATGGCCTTACCTGCTGCTGATAAAAAAAGATAAAGAACTGCAGCAATTGGTTACGGGTGTAATCCACCGCCAGGCAAAGTGTATTTTAAAAGATCCTTATGCCAATGCTTTTTATAAAGATGAAAATAAAGAAAGCGAATGGAAGAGTGACCTTACCAAAATGCAGCCGGGCATACATGAACGAAAGTGGGAAATAGATTCCCTCTGTTACCCGATAAGGCTGGCATATAATTATTGGATGCTTACCAACGATACGCAGCCATTTGACAACCAGTGGAAGGAAGCCATAAAAACAATTGTACAAACTTTTAAGGAGCAGCAGAGAAAGACCGGGCATGGCCCATATTCGTTTCAGCGTACCACTGCATGGGCAACGGATGGCGTACCGTTGGGCGGCTACGGTTACCCTGTAAAGCCCGTTGGGCTTATCTGTTCCATGTTCAGGCCAAGTGATGATGCCACCATTTATCCGTTTTTGATACCTTCCAATTTTTTTGCTGTGGTAAGCCTGAGGCAGGCGGCAACCATGGCCACTCAGATTTTGAAAGATGCCGTACTTGCCGCAGAACTAACTGCCCTTGCAACCGAAGTGGAAAAGGCATTGCAGCAGCATGCGGTAATCAATCATCCCCAATACGGAAAAATATATGCTTACGAAGTAAACGGGTTTGGCAGCTACAATTTAATGGACGATGCCAATGTGCCCAGCCTGTTATCGCTGCCCTATCTGAATGCGGTAAAAAATACAGACCCGGTTTACATCAACACCCGTAAAATGCTTTTGTCTGCAAATAATCCTTTTTTCTTTAAAGGCAAAGCTGCGGAGGGAATTGGCGGCCCACATGCAGGTATGGATATGATATGGCCGTTAAGCATTATCATGCGTGGGCTTACCAGCAACAGCGATGCGGAGATAAAAAGTTGTATTGGCATGCTGCAAAAAACACATGCTGGTACAGGTTTTATGCACGAGTCTTTTAATAAAGATGATGCAGCCAATTTTACAAGAAAGTGGTTTGCATGGGCCAACACCATCTTTGGCGAATTGCTGTGGAAAGTATATAATGAAAAGCCCCAACTTCTTGCATAATTTTCAATGGTATGAATTACCATGGTATTTGATTTGCCAGGGCATTATGCCCTGGACTAAAAAGAATAATTTTTATGAAATATATATCCATCGTTTTTTCAATGGCCATCATAGCAACATGCACTACCTGCGCACAAACAGGCAGCAAGTGGCAACTGGTTTGGCAGGATGAATTTAATTATACCGGCCTGCCAGACACAACAAAGTGGGGCTATGAATCTGGCTACGTCCGCAACAACGAAAAACAATTTTACACCAAAGCAAGAAGGGAAAATGCGATGGTAAACAATGGTGTACTGGCCATCACCGGTATTAAGGAGCAGTACCCTAACCCGTTGTATAAAGCAACTTCGGCAGACTGGCGGTACCATTACAAAACAACATCTTACACATCTGCAAGTATAACCACAGAAGGCTTTGCAGGCTGGCAATACGGCAGGATAGAAGTAAAAGCAAAAATGCCAAAAGGGGGCGGAATGTGGCCGGCCATCTGGATGCTGGGTACCAATAATAAGCAAGTAAGCTGGCCTGCCTGCGGCGAGATAGATATTATGGAATGGATAGGCAACCATCCGCAGGATATTTATGGCACTATTCATTATCCGGTGGGTAAGGGCGAAAGCAAATCAAGCGGGGGAAAGATAACAGACAGTACACTTGGCAGCCGGTTTCATGTGTATGCAATAGAGTGGGATGAAAGTGCAATTGATATTTACCTGGATGATAAAAGGTACCATCATTTTGTAATTGACTCCGCAGGCACCGGGGCAGATAACCCATTCAGACGGCCATTTTATTTGTTGCTGAATATGGCAATGGGGGGTGAGTGGCCCGGGCCGATAGATGACAGTGTTTTACCACAACAATTTTTAGTGGATTATGTAAGGATATACCAAAAGAAAAATAAATGGTAAGTTTACCTACAGTAATTAAAATGAATAAAATCAGATAAAAAGCCACGGTTAAATATGAAAAAGATATTGTTTTTACTAATAAGCACCTGTATGGCAGGCACCACCATCTCCCAAAAATATGAAGCCAATTGGGCATCCCTTAATACCCGCAAAATGCCGGCTTGGTTTCAGCAGGATAAGTTTGGCATCTTCATCCATTGGGGTGTATATGCGGTACCATCTTATGCGCCGGTAATTGCCAACAGCGGGGATAGTTATGCAGAATGGTACTGGTACCGGCTGAACGAAAAAAACAAAAACTTTACCGATTTTCATAACAAGGTGTATGGGGCCAATTTTTTATATCCGCAGTTTGAGCAGCAGTTTAAAGCAGAGCTGTTTAATCCGCAGCAGTGGGCAGAAGTATTCAAAAACTCGGGTGCAAAATATGTAGTGCTTACCTCCAAGCACCACGAGGGGTATTGTTTATGGAACAGTGCCGAGGCCGACCGTGACTGGGGCCATCCCTGGAATGCGGTAACCGGCACACCCAAAAGGGATTTGCTCGGCGACCTTAGTACTGCGGTTAGGTCAACCGGTTTAAAAATGGGCTATTATTATTCGCTGTACGAATGGTTTAACCCTTTATGGTTAAGCGATAAAAAGCGCTATGTATCGGAGCATATGATACCACAGTTTAAAGACCTGGTATCCAAATACCAGCCATCCATTATTTTTTCTGATGGCGAGTGGGAGCTAAGCGATACCGCCTGGAAAAGTGAAGAGTTGCTGGCCTGGCTTTTTAATGAATCGCCGGTAGCAAAAGAGGTGGTGGTTGATGACCGGTGGGGCAACAATACCCGTGGCAAAAATACGGGTGCAACCTACACCACATCAGAGTATGGCAGTGGTATGGCACCCGATGTAATATGGGAAGAAAGCCAGGGTATAGGCCACTCTTATGGCTACAACCGCAACGAACAATTAAGCGATTACAAAAGCAGTTATAACCTTATTTTAATGCTGGTGGATATTGTATCAAGGGGGGGCAACCTGTTGCTGGACATTGGGCCAACTGCAGATGGAAGTATACCGGTTATTATGCAGCAGCGGCTGGCCGATATGGGAAGCTGGCTGCAGGTAAACGGCGAAGCTATCTATGGTACAAAAGCCTACAAACAATCATACGAATGGGGCGAAGGAAAGAAACCTGAAAAGAAAGGCGAATCATTTATGTCGGGTTACAATGTGGCAGATATGGTTGTTGCCACAAAAGATAATGCCCGTATAGAAGCGTTTTATACCACCAAAGGCAAAGATTTATTTTGCATCCTTCCATCATTTATGCCCAGGCTAAAAGTGCGCAATTTTAAGGCTGCAGCAGGTGCAAGCGCCCTGCTGTTGGATGGCGGCAAACCGCTTAAATTATTACAAGCCGGTAAAGATTGCACCATTGATTTAAGCGGCCTTAAACCAACCGATGTAAAGGACGGGTTGTTTGTTGTACAGCTTAAGAATGCTTTGTAATTAATGCCTTTATCTATCCATTAAAATACAAACCATGTCATCATTACCGTCAAAAAAACGCAGGCTTTTCCTTATGGAGATGGCTGCGTTAACATCGCTGTCTATATTTTCTCAACCAGCACTGCAAGCCCTGCCTGTTGCAGGTACTAAGGTAGGGGATGGGTTTACATTTCTGTTCCAGGGTGATTCCATTACTGATGGCAACCGCAGCAGGAATACGGATTGGAACCATGTAATGGGCCACGGCTATCAGTACATTATTGCCAGCAAGCTTTGGTATAATTTTCCTTCAAAGGGCCTTCATTTTTTTAACCGTGGTATAAGCGGCAACACTGTGGCAGACCTTGCCGCACGCTGGCAGACAGATACCCTTGATGTAAAGCCTGGGTTGCTGAGTATTTTAATTGGCATCAATGATGTAAATGCCTTACTGAACGGCAATAATAACTTTACGGCAACAGATTATGAAGCCGGTTACAGGGCTTTATTGCAGCAAACCAAACAGGCCCTTCCTTATGTACAATTGGTGTTATGCGGCCCCTTTGTTTTGCCTGTTGGCAAAGTAAAAGAAAGATGGGAAGAGTATGCAGGTGAAGTAGCCAAAAGACAGCAAATTGTAGAAAGACTAAGCCATGAGTTTGATGCCATATTCGTAGGTTTTCAGCAAGCTTTTAACAAGGCATTATTAAAAGCCCCGGCGGAGTATTGGATATGGGATGGCATTCACCCAATGCCCGCAGGGCACCAGTTAATGGCGCTAGAATGGATGAAAGAAGTGGGTAAAAAAATAGCTTTTATCAGATGAATTTTTATGCTTCGGTCAAGGCAGCGGCCTTGTTTGTGGGTGCTGTCTTAAGGTAGCCTGCCCGGTATTCCAACGGTGTTTTTTTGGTAATGCTTTTAAACTGATGGTTAAAGTGCGACATGTTATTATAGCCACACTCATAGCACACTTCAGATACATTTTTTTCTTCCTCTACCAGCATACGGCAGGCATGCCCAATCCTTACTTCCATCAAAAACTGGATGTATGTTTTACCCGTTTTATTTTTAAAGTACCGGCAAAAAGATTGGATGGTCATGTTTAACAAAGCGGCCACATCGTTGATGGTGATTTTTTCGGTGTAATGGTTAAAGGTGTATTCAAAAACCAGTTTAATTTTGTTCTTGTTGATGTCTTCAGTTGACTGTATAAAACCGGTTGATGATAACGCAATGTACTCCATGGTTTCAGCAATTTCTTCCAGCATTTGCAGCAGGTAAATTAATTTTTTACCGGGGGATGCCACCATCATTTTTTCAATAATGCCTGGCAGCATGGCCTTTATTTTACCAGTCATCCTGAGGCCGAAATTGCTCCTCGTCAACAGGTCTTTAATCTGCTTTGCCTCGGGAATATTTAAAAATGCGTTACCAAAAACATCGGGTATAAATTTAATACAAATGGCCTGCCCGGCACCTGCACCCTTATTGGTAAGGTGATGGTTTTCGTGGCGGAAACAATGGGGAAGATTGGCACCGAGCAACACCACATCACCATTTTGAAAGTGGCCGATATGATCGCCAATAAGCCAGGTGCCGGAGCTTTGTTTTATGTACAGCAATTCAACTTCGGGATGATAATGCCAGTTGTTTACCAAAGCACTTGCTGTATCCTTTCTTACCACAAAAGATTGTTGCGGTGTGGTGGTTGATTGTCTTAAAGTGGGTTTCATCCAACAAAAATTTAAAATAGAACAAAGGTAATATAGCACTAACTTTTGAAAAAAAAAAGCAACCTCAAGTTGTGGCTTAAACCTAAGTTTACACCATCGGTTATTTATGCCGGATAACTTTTAACGGTTACAAGCCAATAACAACAATGATTGCCATTTTACAACAGTTACAGGTTTCTACACATACCATAACCGCTGGCAAAAAGGAATACTTTACTGCCCGGGTTTTTATTTTTATCTTTTTGTATTATTTAACCATTGGGGCAATTTTTAAAATTGGCTTCTTAAACTATTGTACATGCCATCGCTAACAACCAAATCTTACCGCTTTGCGTTTATTTTAATTACCTCATTATTTTTTCTTTGGGGGTTTGCCCATAACCTTGATCCTGTTTTGATACCGCATTTAAAAAGGTCTTTCACATTAACCACCACCCAATCCACCCTGGTTGATTCTGCTGTTTTTATTGCTTACTTCGTAATGGCCATACCTGCCGGGATGATTATGAAAAGGTTTGGTTATAAAATAGGCATCATCACCGGGTTGTTGCTTTTTGCAGCAGGTTCTTTTCTTTTTATTCCTGCGGCAGATACGCAACAGTATAACTTCTTTTTGATTGCACTTTTCATTATTGCCTGCGGGCTCACCATATTGGAAACTGCCGCCAATCCATACGCCTCCTCTTTAGGCGACCCTGAAACGGCGACACAACGCCTTAACTTTTCTCAATCCTTCAACGGCCTGGCAGCAGCGCTGGCACCGGTTATTGGCGCAAAAATAATTTTGACAAGAAGTTTTTCAGACGATGCTTTAAACAACATGACTGCAACTGCAAAAAAACTGGCACTGGCTTCTGAGGCTTCTTCGGTTAAAATCCCCTACCTTATTTTAGGGCTCGTTCTGGTAGTTATTGCCATTGTTTTTGCATTTACCAAATTGCCGGTCATCCAAAATACAGAAGGGCATATTGCCGGTAAAAATATCCTCCATGCATTTAAACATCCCCATCTTTCCTGGGCTGTAGCGGCACAGTTTTTTTATGTTGGTGCGCAGGTTTGTGTATTTAGCCTTTTCATTTTATATGCCCCCACAGCAGCAGGGGTTACAGAAGTAAAAGCCAGTTATTATTTATCTGCCTGCGGTATAGCATTTTTAATTGGCCGCTTTTTGGGCACTTTTTTTATGAAGTACATACCTGCCAATAAACTGCTGGCCTTGTATGCAGGCATCAATGTTTTGTTGTGCATTGTGGCAATAGCAGCGCATGGTATGATAACGGTGTATGCAATAATCGGTATTTGTTTTTTTATGTCCATCATGTTCCCAACCATATTTGCTCTGGGCATTAAGGGGCTTAAAGGCGATACGGAATTCGGAAGCAGCCTCATCATTATGTCTATCGTTGGCGGTGCAATATTGCCACGCATTTTTGGGTACATCAGTGATGCCACCAACAACATACAGCTTGGCTATATCGTACCCCTTTGCTGTTTTATAATGGTATTATTATTTGGGTGGAAGGGTTACCAGGTAAAGGAGAAACAAAGTTGATCATCTTATAAAAATGGCACTAACACCAACAATATGAAAAAGAGGAAAGCCTATTTAATACTGCTTTTTGCATTTTTAATTTTGCAACAGCAAACCCATGCACAGCAACGGTTTCAGGCAAACTGGGAGTCGCTAAAAAAGTACCAAACGCCGGATTGGTTCCGGGATGCTAAGTTTGGCATATTCATCCACTGGGGTGTTTACGCCGTGCCTGCCTTTGGTTCAGAATGGTACCCAAGGCAAATGTACCAGCAGGGCAGTGATGAATATAAACACCATATTGCAACCTATGGGCCCCAGGATAAATTTGGGTACAAAGATTTTATACCGATGTTTAAGGCAGAAAAATTTAATCCGCAACAGTGGGTGGAACTGTTTAAAAAAGCAGGTGCAAAATATGTTGTGCCGGTGGCCGAACACCATGATGGCTTTGCCATGTACAAAACGGCTTTATCAAAATGGAATGCAGCGGAGATGGGCCCCCACCGGGATGTGATTGGCGAATTGGCTGCAGAAATAAAAAAGCAGGGGCTTGTGTTCGGGCTTTCTTCACACCGGATAGAGCATTGGTTTTTTATGAACGGGGGCAGAAGGTTTTTATCGGACGTACTCGATAAAAACAATGAAGGGTTTTACGGCCCTGCACGGGAAGAAAGTGAAACACCCACGCCGGAATATATGAACGATTGGCTGCTGCGCAATACCGAACTGGTAAACAATTATCAGCCACAATTATTTTGGTTCGATTGGTGGATTGAGCAACCTGCCATGGACCCATACAGGCGTTCCTTTGCATCATCTTATTACAACAAAGGCCTTGAGTGGAACAAGGGTGTGGTGATCAATTATAAAAACATTTCGTACCCGGATGGTGCGGCAGTGCTGGATTTGGAAAGGGGCAAGCTGGCCGGCATACGGGAACTTCCCTGGCAAACCGATGATGCAATCGGTAATAAAAGCTGGGGCTATGCAGTTGGCAATACGTTTAAGGATGCCCGTTATGTAATTACAAACCTTATTGATATTGTTAGCAAAAATGGAAACCTGTTGCTGAACATTGGCCCACGTTCCGACGGTACAATCACAGAGGAAGAAACACAAACATTATTGGGTACCGGCAAGTGGCTGGATGTAAACGGGGCTGCTATATATGGCACCCGGCCATGGAAAATTTTTGGCGAAGGGCCAACAGAATCTGCCAGCGGAAGCTTTTCTGATCAAAAGAAACCCTTTACTGCACAGGATATCCGCTTTACCACAAAGGGCGATATTTTGTATGCCATTGCATTGGGCGTGCCTGCAGATAACACCATCATTACATTGCTGAGTACAAAAGCTGGCAATGGAACTATTGCATCTGTAGAACTTGTTGGAAGCACCCAAAAAATTTCATGGTCGCAAAGCGCAACGGCGTTGGTGATAAAACCAATTAAAACATACCCATCAGAAAATGCCGTAGTGTATAAAATAACCTTTAAAAAATAGGAAGTGTAATGGAAGCGCTAACATGTATGGGGCCGGGTGTTTTTAAATACAGTGATATTACCGCACCGGTTTTACAGCCCGGCCATGCGATAGTAAAAATTAAAAGAATTGGTATTTGTGGAACAGATATGCATGCCTACCAGGGAACACAACCTTTTTTTACCTACCCACGCATACTGGGGCACGAGCTTGCAGGTGATTATGTGGAAGGTGATGGGGCCACAGGTTTTGTACCCGGAGAGCCACTCACTTTTATCCCTTATTTTAATTGCGGTGTATGCATTGCATGCCGCAATGGCAAACCCAATTGCTGCACCAGCATTAAAGTTTGCGGTGTGCATATTGATGGTGGAATGGCTGGTTATATGTTGGTGCCGGTGCATGCACTTGTTAAAAGCCAGGGCTTACAATATGATGAACTGGCATTGATAGAACCGCTTGCAATCGGCGCCCATGGCGTACAAAGGGCAGGTATACAAAAAGGCGAATTTGTATTGATTATAGGTGCCGGGCCGATAGGTTTGGGTACGATGGAGTTTGCACGTATTGCTGGTGCCAGGGTAATTGCTATGGATATTAATACCCGGCGGCTGCAATTTTGTACAGACAAACTGAAAGTTGATTTTACCATCAACCCTGCAAGGGAGGATGCTTTTAAAAAACTACAGGAAATTACAAATGGCGACATGCCAACCGTGGTGATAGATGCCACCGGCAGCCAAAAAGCCATCAACAATGCATTGCAATATCTGGCACATGGCGGCAGGTTTATTTTGATAGGCTTGCAAAAAGAAGAATTGGTGTTTAGCCATCCGGAGTTTCATAAAAGGGAAACTACACTAATGAGCAGCCGCAATGCAACAAGGGCAGATTTTGAACAGGTGATTATTGCCATGAAGAATGGGTCCATCAGCCCCACCACTTACATTACCCACCGGGCACAATTTGCAGAACTTAAAAATATTTTTGAGGCATGGCTAAACCCGGCAAACGGTGTAATTAAGGCAATGATAGAAATGCCATAACAGTGCTGCTGGTTTTATTTTTTTATAAACTTTATATT
Organism: Ferruginibacter sp.; assembly: GCA_965249755.1. Lineage (GTDB taxonomy): Bacteria > Bacteroidota > Bacteroidia > Chitinophagales > Chitinophagaceae > Ferruginibacter. The sequence continues at coordinate 1,749,269 of CBDFMT010000004.1, read as the reverse complement.
TTAAACGCTTGTAGTATGGATACAGCACTACTACATTTTTATAACCAGGAAATAAACATCCATCAATGAAAAAATTTTTTTTTATCTGTGCAACGTTATTTTTTTTAACGGATAACTCAATTGCCCAGGCTGTGCAAAAACTGTGGTATAAAAAAGCGGCAACGGTTTGGACAGAAGCTTTGCCCATTGGCAATGGCCGTTTAGGCGCCATGGTATTTGGGGGCGCAAAAGATGAATTGATACAGTTAAATGAAAGTAGTTTTTGGACGGGGGGCCCCGTCCGCACTAACGTAAACCCACAGGCTTATGGCAACTTATTATTGGCACGGGCGGCACTTTTTAATGAAGAAAATTATGCAAAGGCTTATGAGTATGCCAAACATATGCAGGGCTATTATTCGGAATCTTATCTGCCCCTGGGCGATTTAATGCTGCACTATCAATTTGCAGATACGAATGTTACCAGGTACTACCGTGACCTAAATATTAATGATGCCGTTGCCACTACCAGCTTTGTTGCCGATGGCATACGATACAAAAGAGAGATCATCAGCTCTGCCCCGGACCAAGTTATTGTTATGCGCCTTACGGCAGATAAACCGGGCAAACTGAATTTTACTATAGCCACCAACAGCCAGGTAAAGCACCGGCTTTTTATTGTTGCTAAAGATGAAATAGGCGTTAAAGGCAAAGCACCATCCCACCTGGAGCCAAGCTATGTGGATACAGCCAGCCCCATGGTGCAAGATGATACTGCAGGCTGCCGTGGGATGCGGTTTGAGTACCTGATAAAAGCAGTTGCAAAAGATGGTTTGGTAAGTGCAGGTGATGATGGTATCACCGTAAAAAACGCCACAGAAGTGATGGTGTATTTTTCTGCTGCTACCAGTTTTAATGGCTTTGATAAATGCCCGGATGCCCAGGGAAAGGATGAACATAAACTGGCAGAAGGGTACCTTAATGCTGCAATTAAAAAAAGCTGGCAGGTCTTGCTAAAGGCACATCAAAACGATTATCACCATTATTTTGACCGGGTAAATTTTACACTTGCGCAACCGCCAAATAACAGCAATGCAGCCCTGCCAACCAACGAACGGCTGATGGGCTATGCAGAACATGCAGCCGACCCATCACTGGAAACATTGTATTTTCAATACGGCCGCTATCTCTTAATATCATGCAGCCGGCCGGGTGGCGTGCCTGCAAATTTGCAGGGTATCTGGAACAATATAATGCGCCCACCCTGGAGCAGCAACTACACCACCAACATAAATGTGCAAATGAATTACTGGCCTGCAGAACCAGCCAATCTTTCTGAAATGCATTTGCCTTTAATGGATTTTATAAAAAGCCTATCGGTTACAGGTGCGGTTACCTCACAACAATTTTACCATACCGGTGGCTGGGCCGTTCACCACAATAGCGATATCTGGGCATTGTCAAACCCGGTGGGTGATTTAGGCAAAGGCGACCCGATGTGGGCCAACTGGACGATGGGCTCACCCTGGCTTTCGCAGCATTTATGGGCCCACTACCAGTTTACAAAAGATAAAAAATTTCTACAGGAAAAAGCCTATCCGCTGATGAAAGGCGCAGCAAGGTTTTGTATAGGTTTTTTGGTGCAGGATAAAAATGGCTACCTGGTTACTGCACCTTCTTTTTCACCAGAAAATAGTTTTATAGATGATAAGGGAAAACAAGGCAGTGCATCTATAGCCACTACAATGGACATGTCTATCATCTGGGATTTGTTTACCAACCTGATAGAAGCATCCAAAGAACTGAATGAAGATGTGGCTTTCAGGGATACGGTTATCGCTAAACGCAACCGGTTATTTCCATTGCACATCGGCAAAAAAGGCAACCTGCAGGAGTGGTATAAAGATTGGGAAGATACCGACCCACACCACCGCCATGTATCGCATTTGTTTGGGCTTTATCCCGGCAGGCAAATATCGCCGGAGCTTACGCCGGCCTTTGCAGCGGCTGCAAAAAAAACGCTGGAACTTAGGGGGGATGCAGGCACGGGATGGAGCCTTGCATGGAAAATTAATTTTTGGGCAAGGCTGCTGGACGGCAACCATGCATACAAAATGCTGGGCGATTTATTACACCTTACCGGGCAGGCAGGAACCAGCTACGCCAATGGCGGCGGCACGTATGCCAACCTTTTTGATGCCCATCCGCCGTTTCAGATTGATGGTAATTTCGGGGGTATTTCGGGTATGATTGAAATGCTGCTGCAAAGCCACCTGGGCGAAATAAATGTATTGCCTGCCTTGCCGGATGCCTGGCAGGAGGGGACCATAAAAGGCTTAAAAGCAAGGGGCAATTTTGAAGTGGCCATATCCTGGAAGGGGCATAAGTTAACCAATGCTACTGTCACTTCATTATCTGGCGGGGTATGCATACTGCGTACATCCTTACCGGTAAGCATACAGGGTATCGGTGTAAAATCAGTGGCAGGTGTCAATGGCTTTAAAACCGTTTTCAATACCATAAAGGGAAAAACCTACATCATTAATGCGTTAGTTAAATAGCTAACCGCTTTTGGTATTAAACTTATCCCTTCTTTAAAAAATTAAAAATGAAACCAGGCAAATGCTTTCTTTTACTAACATGGATGTACTTTTTTACCGGCACCATTTGTAACGGCCAATTGGCACAAACCCCACCCATGGGATGGAACAGTTATAACTGCTTTGGCTCAGCAGTGCATGAAGATGAAGTAAAAGCCAACGCAACCTATATGGCCAAAAACCTACAGCAATTTGGCTGGCAATATGTGGTGGTAGATTTTTTATGGTCTTACGATAACCCTCCCGGAAGCACCATTGGCAACCCGTATCAAATGCAGTTGCAGGATGGGTCTTACGTGCCATGGTTAACGATGGATACGAATGGAAGGCTGGTACCACACGAGCATAAATTTCCATCTGCTTTTGGTGGCAAAGGGTTTAAGCCCCTTAGCGATTATGTGCACTCCCTCGGTTTAAAATTTGGTATACATGTAATGCGGGGCATTCCCCGGCAGGCGGTCTGGGCTAAATCACCCGTGCTTGGCACTAACGGTATTACGGCAGATATGGTAGCAGATACTTCATCAAAATGCCCGTGGATGAACCATATGTATGGGCTTGATATGGCTAAGCCCGGCGCACAGGAATACCTTAATTCTTTGCTGCAATTGTATGCATCCTGGGAGGTGGATTTTATCAAGGTAGATGATATTGCCCGTCCATACAGCCATGCAGAAACAGAAGGGTATCACAAAGCCATTGAAACCTGCGGAAGGCCTGTGGTGCTAAGCCTTTCACCAGGCGAAACACCCATAAAGGAAGCAGCACATGCAACAAAATTTGCCAACCTGTGGCGCATGGCAGATGACTTTTGGGACAACTGGGAGCAAACCCTGAAAATGTTTGACTATGCCAAAACCTGGGAAGGGGTAGGTGGCCCGGGCCATTGGCCCGATTGTGATATGATACAGATTGGTAAACTTTCTAAAAGAGGGCCGGTTGGCCCGGAGCGGTACAGCCGTTTTAATGAAGATGAGATGTACACCCACATGAGTTTTTGGTGCATATACCGGTCTCCGCTGATGCTGGGTGGCAACCTGCCAGAGAACAGGGATATTGAAGAAAAACTTTTTACCAATGATGAAGTGCTTGCCGTAAACCAACATGGCGAAAACCCAAAGCAATTGTATAAAGATAAGGGCAGCATGGTTTGGGCATCTAATGTAAGCGGCAGTAAAGATTGGTATGTAGGCTTGTTCAATATTGCGGATACAACCCATGGGGTTACCATCGATTTTGCGGCGCTTAAAATTAAAGGCAATGTGCAGGTGAGGGATTTATGGAAAAAGCAAAGTGCAGGTATTTTCAGAAAAAAAATGTCTGCGAAAATAAATGCACATGGGGCTATGTTGATAAGGTTATCCGTACAATAAAAGGCAATGGAAGTTTTGTTTTGGTTAACACCCCACGAATTGTATTTAGCCGCTTTATCAGCCAAAATGCAGGTAACGAATACTAATGGGCTAAAAAAATACAGGTATCAGATAAAAAACCATTTTCGCAAACGATCGTTGGTAATGCATTCTAATTACTTTTGTTACTGCCATTTGCACTACAAAATTTTACTTGCTTGCAAAATTATCAATCACATAATGTTAAGGAACTAATCTTAAAAGTATCAGAAGGAGATGAAACCGCTTTCCGGGGTATTTTCAACATTTACTATAATCAACTTGCCGGTTTTATCTTTCGAATTTCTGGGTCGGAGCAACTGGCGCAAGAGATTGTGCAGGACGTTTTTCTTAAAATCTGGATCAACAAAAAAGAGCTGGTAAACATAGAATGTTTTAAGGCGTACCTTTTTGTAGTGGCAAAAAACCATGCGTTTAATTGCCTTAAACAAATAGCCCGTGAAAAAACAAAACAGCAGGAATGGGTAAATACAGTTTTGGTAAATGCATCTGCTGATAACAATAACAATAATGATGACGCAGCCGCTTCTGCCCAATCAGAAAAAGTTATAGAACAAGCTGTAGCAATGTTGCCGCCACAACAAAAACGGGTGTACCTCTTAAGCCGCATAGACGGTAAAAAGCAACAGGAAATTGCCGCTGAATTAAATGTTTCCCTCGAGACAGTAAAAAAACATATGGTGCTTGCGCTGCGGTTTTTAAAAAACCATGTCCGCACCAATATGGGAATCCTGGCAATTTTCTCTGCCCTGATAATAAAATAATAATTTTTTAATTTTCATTACCTCTCTTTTGTTTTTTAGTTGTCTTTTTAAGATTGGGGGTAAAGGCTTCTTTATTCCATTACAACACTTATGAGTACGTCAAGGCTTAGCCATTTACTTCACGTTTACTTTAATAATACCGCCACTGCCATTGAAAGGGCAGAGCTTATGGATTTGTTAATGCAAAGCAGGAACGACGAAGAAGCAAAAGCTTTTTTAGAAAATTCCTGGATGCAGTTTAAATCTGATAAGGAGGTATTAAGCAACCGGGAGGCAGACGAAATCCTTACCAATATTTTTGCTACAGAACCTGCACTACAGGTTTCCGGCGACATAAGCAATATCAAAAAAGGTTATTTCAACTGGTACAAATATGCGGCTGCTGCTATCCTTACTTTAAGTGTGGCCGGGGTTTATTTTTTATCAAACCAAAGCAAAAAAACACCATTGGTTTATGTGCCTGCTGCTACCAATAAAGCTTTACAGCAAACCATTGTAGCCGGTACCAATAAAGCCATCTTAACCCTTGCAGATGGCTCGTCCATCATTTTGGATTCTAACACTAACAGGGCTTTAATTAAACAGGGCAATGCCAATGTAACGCAGATAAACAAGTCCATGCTTTCTTATAAACACGACCAAAGCGGTAACGAACAGGTTGTTTATAATACACTCTCTACACCTGGCGGAGGCCAATACCAATTGATGTTGCCGGATGGTACTAGAGTTTGGCTGAATGCATCTTCTTCCATTAATTTTCCAACACTTTTTAAAGGGGCAGAAAGAAACGTAACCATTACCGGGGAAGCTTATTTTGAAGTAGCCAAAAATGCAGCTATGCCTTTTAAAATCACTGTAAAAGATATGGCGGTAAAAGTGCTTGGTACCCATTTTAATGTAATGGCTTATGATGATGAAAGTGCTATCAGGACAACATTGCTGGAAGGTTCGGTTGCAGTTTCCAATAATAAAACCACCAAAATAATTGTACCTGGCGAGCAGTCGTCAATGAATGCCGCTGGCAATTTTACCATTTCCAATGCTGATGAGGAAGAAGTGATGGCCTGGAAAAATGGATGGTTTCAATTTAACGGTTACGATATTAAAACGGTGATGCGCCAGGTATCAAGATGGTATAATGTTGATGTGGCTTATGAAGGGGCAATACCAACCGGGCATTTCACTGGATCTGTTAGCAGGAACAACGACATTGCACAGGTATTAAAAATTATGGAGGCCGGCGGTGTTGTGTTTAAAATAGAAGGAAGAAAAATTACCGTAAAATCATGACCATTATTATAACAAACAACTTTTAAAAATGAAGACCGCTTATTATAAAACAGTTGAGATTTAAAAAAAGCCCAAAAAAACCAGGAACGTTTGCGGCGCCCCTGGGAATAATTGGCTGTACACATTGTAGAAACCTGAAAGATTGCCAAACGTTTAAACCAAACTTAACAAAAGTATGAAAAAATCGTGTTTGCTATCCGGCCATGAATGGGCCCGGATGATCACTAACAAAACATTGCTGGTTATGAAACTGACTGCTGTTTTACTCATGGTGGCCTGCCTGCATGCCGCCGCCACCGGAAATGCCCAAACCATTTCCATCTCTCAAAAAAACACTTCGCTGGAGAAGGTTTTTAAAGAGCTGCACCGGAAAGCTGGTTACCAGTTTTTTTACCAGGATGAACTTTTACGCCAGGCAAAGAAATTTGACATTGACGTAAAAGATGCGTCGGTGGAACAGGTGCTGGCAATATGTTTTAAAGACCAGCCATTGAATTTTACCATCACAGAAAAAGCCATTACGGTAAAAAACAGGGAGGTTGTTTATGCCCGGGTATCGCCGCAGGCAAGCCTTAATAAAGATGTGAAGGGAAAAGTAAGAGATGAAAAAGGTGCCCCTCTTGCGGGGGTTTCTGTGTCGGTGTTAAGCCAAAAAATTGCTACAAGCACTGATGCCGATGGTAATTTTTCCATCAACGCACCGGATGATGGCATCCTCACTTTTTCATATGTTGGTTATAAAACAGTAAGCATGTCTGTAAAAAACCGCACCACCATAGACGTTACTATGGCACTTGAAGTAGCTGCCATGAACGACGTTATTGTTGTGGGTTATGGCAAAATGAAAAAATCTGACTTGAGCAGTGCTGTTGTAAATATCTCCAGTGCCGATCTTCAAAAAACGATTAACGTAACACTTGACCAGGCACTGCAGGGCAAATCGCCTAACGTGTATGTATCACAGGCAAGTGGCGCACCAGGTGCAGGTGCTTCTGTTATCATAAGGGGCATCAGTACAGTATCTGGTAATTACCAGCCATTGTATGTTATTGATGGTGTACAAATAAGGCCGGGGTTACCTTCCGGAGGTGCATACAATTCAAGCTCAAGCCAGGCAAATGAATTGTCTGGTATTAACCCGGATGATATTGATAACATCAGTGTGCTGGAAGGCCCTGCTGCTACATCTATTTATGGATCGGCTGGTGCAAATGGTGTGGTGATGATTACGACCAAACAGGGAAAATCGGGCCAAACAAAAGTTAGTGCAAGCGAGGGGCAAACATTTCAGGACCGGCCTACCCCGCAACCGGTAATGGATTTAAAGCAATATGCGTTATACATACAGAAACTGCAAGCCCTTGGACTTGTTGGTGTAGAGCCGGCAGAATTAACTGACCCAACGTTATTGGGTAAAGGCACCAACTGGCAAAATGAATTGTTTCGCCGTACGAGGTTGCAAAAGCATTCCCTTTCTTTAAGCGGCGGTAATGATAAGTCTACCTTCTATTTTTCAGGTGATTATTTAAACCAGGATGGTGTGGCACTTGGCTCAGGTTTTAAAAGGGGGTCTGTAAGGATAAACCTCACCAATCAGGCTACCAAGTGGCTTAAGTTTGGTACTAACCTAAGTGCCTTCACCACAAAAGAAAAGGTAAATACCTTTCAGGGCAATATCATCAACCTTGCCCTTGGCCAAAACCCTACTATACCCGTTAAAAATCCCGATGGATCTTTTGGAGGCCCATCCCTTGCACAGGCACAATACTCAACTACAAACCCGGTTGCCGTGGCTTTGCTCAATAATAATTACAACACTTCTTTCGGTATTATTGGTGGCCTTAATTTCGATATTACACCGCTTAAAAATTTGGTGTGGCATACGGAAGTTAATGGCAACTACACCTTTAGCAATAACTTTACTTTTAATCCATCTTATACACTTGGTGCTTATGTAAACCCAAATACAACAGGCGGCAGGGGTGCCTATAACAATTACTGGGCTTCACTAAATACAAGGCTCCAATATGATTTTAAAATTAACCTTCATGCCATAACAGCTATGGTGGGCCACGAAGCACAATATTATGCATACCAGGGTTTAAGTGGTAATGGCCAAAACTATTCCACCAATTCTATACAGGAATTAAGTGTTGCTGCGCCGCTTACACAAACCACCACAAGTTCTCGTGGCGATGGTGCCAATGAGTCTTATTTTGCCAGGTTAAACTACATCTATAACGGCAAGTATATTACACAGTTTGTAGTAAGAAGGGACGGTAGTTCAAACTTTGGCCCTAATAATAAATTTGGTGTTTTTCCTGCTGTATCTGCTGCATGGAAAATATCAGATGAAAGTTTTATGAAAGGCCTTCATTTTATCAATGATTTAAAATTAAGGGGTGAGTATGGCATTTCTGGTAACTCCGGTCAGGGCGGCGCTATTTATTCAAACCTGTACGCTACAGCAACGGTTTGGGGTTCTGGATTTTTGCCATCCAATTTCCCAAATCCTGATTTAAAATGGGAACAGGATAAGTCGGCCAACATTGGGTTAGATGCCCACATGTTTAATAACCGTGTTGAAGTTATTGCAGATGCTTATCACAAGGACATTTCGAATCTTATCCTGCCAGCATCCGGCCCGCAATATCTTGGCGGATATCTAAGCGGAGGTTACGGTGGACAGTTAAGCTGGCCACTAAAGAATTATGGTTCCATGTACAATGAAGGTATCGGTATAACAGTAAATACGGTAAACATTACCAAGAAAGATTTTCAATGGAAAACAGGGGCTAACTTTTCTATCGACAGGAATAAGGTGACAAGATTGGTATCAACCATTTTTACGCAATACTATTCATCTACCAATAGCCGTCAGGCACAATTCCTTACACAAGTTGGACAACCGCTTAGTATGTTCACCGGGTATATAGCAGAAGGCCTTTTCCAAAATTATAAAGACATCGCATCACATGCCGTACAAACAGGCGGCAAAGGTACCCCGCTGATTATCGATCCGGTTAAAGGTTCCTGGGTGGGCGACGTTAAGTTCAAAGACATTAATAATGATGGTGTAATCGATAATAACGACCGCACCATTATTGGTAACCCATGGCCTAAGTTTACGTACAACTTTACCACAACTTTTGATTATAAAACCTTTGAGTTAAACTTGTTTTTTACGGGTGTCAGCGGCAACCAGTTGCTTAACTTAACCAGGTATCAAAATGAATCATTGCCGTTGGGTACAAGCCCATACAGTAACCACTTTCAAAATGCAACAAATTTTGCCGTACCAAGCAGTGTTAACCCTGCAGATGCCTTAAGTGTAACCTTAACCAACCCGGGTTACAACATCATGCGCCCAAGCGGTACTGATGCCAACGGAAGTGTAAGGCTATCACAATGGAACGTGGAAGATGGCTCTTATCTTAAGTTAAGGAATGTACGTTTAAGCTACAGGGTACCTACAAAAACCCTCACACGAACACATGTATTTAAAGGGGCTTTAATAACCATACAATCGCAAAACGTTTTCACTATAACCAAATATAAAGGGTACGATCCTGAGGTAGGAATGTACAACTATGGCGGTGTAAACATAGTGGGTATGGACGAAGGCCGTTACCCATCAACAAGGTCTTATTCAATAAGCCTGGGCCTTGATTTTTAAGTATAACATTGAAAACAGTTAAACAATTAATTATGAAACACAGAATAATAACAGCAACAATATCATTGATGGTGTTGGTTATGATGGGATGCAAAAAGGACTATCTGAACCGTCCGCCGCTTGCTGCACCAACAGCCGGTACTTACTACCAGTCAAACACAGATATATTAAATGGCACGGGCCCTTTATATAATGGCTCATGGGGTGGATATAATGGAACATCCCTGCAATACATTGGTGACGTATTAGGCGGCAACAGCCTTGCAGATAATTATAACGGACGGGGTGCGTACCTTACTTTTTCTGTTACCTCAACTGATGGAAGCGGTGCATTACAAAGTGCTTACCAGGCATTATGGTCTGTTGTGGCCAACGCCAATGTGGTCGCTTATAACATCCGCAACGCCGGGCCCGGTGCCACACAAGCGGCCAGGAACGCAGGGCTGGCAGAATGCTATTTTATGAGGGCATCTGCCTATTATTTTCTCGCATTAAATTGGGGTGCAGTTCCTATTATTTATGACAACAGTTCTCAATTGGGTGATGCTGCTATACAGAGAAATAACCTTTCAGACGCATGGCAATTTATGATCAATGACCTGATATGGGCTAAAAATAATTTAGCGGTTACACCATCCCAACCAGGAAGGATTACCAAATGGAGTGCAGAAGGAATGCTGGCACGTGCCTATTTGGTAAGATCAGGATTAAATAAAACTGGTGGTGCCGGCAACGGTACAAGAAACCAAAGTGACCTTGACAGTGCTAAATTTTACGCTAAAGATGTTTGTAATAATAGTGGCCTTACTTTATTGCCCAATTATTACGACCTGTTTACCAGTAAACAATTTAGCGGAAACATAACACCAGCAGAATGTTTGTTTGGTTTATTGTGGGTGCCAAGCGGACAATGGTTTGTTCAAAACCACATGCAGGCCAACCTTGCGTACGATTCAAAAATTACCCAAACCGGCGACGGATGGGGAGGTGGATTTGGTGCTTCACCAAGTTTGCTTAAGTACTTTATGGATCCTGCGAATAAAGCAGATTCGGTACGACGCAAAGCGACCATTTTTCTGCCAGGCACTACTTATCCTGATATCAATACCGCAAATGGCGGCTGGAAAGTAGACACAGCATTGTTTGGTAATGCTACCAGTTCTGCCACCGGTTTAAAAATTTATACCCCAGTTACATCTGGCACCTACTATGGCAATGACCATGCTTACGTAAAAAAATATGTTATCGGTTCACCCGCTGATAACGGTGGTTTGGGCGGACAGCAAAATGCCAATATCAGTACCTACATTTTCAGGCTTGCAGATGTATACATGATTTATGCAGATGCTATTTTAGGGAATACTGCCAGCACATCAGACCCGGAAGCATTGAAATATTTTAATGCAGTAAGGACACGTGCCGGTATTGCACCGAAGGCTTCTATCACTTATGCAGATATCATCCAGGAAAAGAAAATTGAATTTGCATTTGAAGGCCATGCATGGTATGACTGGAAACAATGGTACTACTTTGACCCTGCCAATGCCCTGCAATATTTCAGTAACCAAAACAGGGGGCAGTACAATATTTCTTACAATAACGGCAACCCCTTTGTTACTTATTTTGATGATACCAACAACCCACAAAGTTTAGGCGAAAGACATTACTCCATGACGGTTAATAATGCAGATTTGCCTTACCCGGAATCAGACTTGCTTGTTGCACCGATATTAGGAGCTGCACCAATTGCGTTCGATTTTACTAAAGTGAAATATTAAAACATAAAAAGCTTTTTATATGAAAAAAATATTATTGTATATAACTGTTTTCGCAGGGCTGATATCTTACTTTGCCTGTAAAAAAAATGATGCACATGACGGTCCGCCTGTCATCAGTCAGATAAGATCGGTAGATACTTTAAAGCGTGACAGCTTTTTTGTACAGGCTGTACCGGGTTCTTTAATTGTAATACAGGGTAACAACCTTGATGGGTTGCAGGCAGTTTATTTTAATGATACGCTGGCCTACTTTAATCCAACCTATGCAACATCAACCAACATTATTTTAAGCATACCTGCGAGTGCACAAACGGCCGCAACAAATCCTGGCGTGCCAAGTGTTATAAAAGTGGTTACCAACCACGGTACGGTAACATTTCCCTTCAGCCTTTATCTGTACCCGCCTAACATAAGTTCCATCAGTTTTGATAATAGCGGTACCCTGGTATATATTAATGGTAATAATTTTCAGGGCATTAAAAAAATTCAATTTCCAACACCTGGCAAAGATTCAGCATTGGGTTATACTGTTAATAAAACCTTTACGCAAATAACCGCTGTAATCCCGCCAGGTACAGCATTGCAGGATTCCTTACGGGTATTTTGCACATTTGGATCAGCAGCTTTTTCTTATCCTCCACCAATGGCCGTAACGTCTGTTTCTAATGAAAACGCAGCAGGCGGTACAACCTTAACTTTTACCGGAAGTAATTTTATTGGTATCAGTAAAGTAATTTTTCCGGGCGGACTTTTGGGCACTAACATAACCCCGATTAATGTAACACAGTTTAGTGTTGTAGTGCCAAAAGGTATTAAGGCATCAGACTCAGTACGTATACAGGGGGCATTAGGGAGTGCCACAGCGCCACAGCTTTTTGATACCTATATCAGCCATCCTTCCCCAGGTTACCTGAGTACTTTTGAAGCACAATATGCTACAGATAATACAGGCTTTGTTGGTTGGACAGGCGGTTATGGTGACTCAGCAACAATAGGTACAAATTATCCCGGAGGCACAGGCGCTGCAGCTATAATGCTGCAGGGCAGTCCGATGAAGGCGAACAGTGCTGCAGGCTCTCAGGGCAATTCAGGTTTATTACAACTTAATAAAGTTCCATGGGTGTCTAACACCGGGGATGCAGTAAGTGGCTATTCCCTGAAATTTGAAGTGGCCGTTGCCAAGCCATGGTCTGCAGGTGAAGTATGGATTTCGTTGGGTGGATGGTATGGCTGGAGCAGTTATACGGGCAGGTTTGCACCATTTGAAACAGCACCGGGTGGAATATTTCAACCTACAGGTTGGGTTACCGCAACAATACCTTTATCGCAATTCATAACTAAAAATGAGTTTTACCAAACATCCTGGAACCCGGCTGGTTCGCCGGCTGTTACATTTAAAGATTATCCTACAACAGAGGTTGGGTTTCTATTGGTTAATGATCAGGCCAAGCCCAATATTCCAGCCAACAGTTTAAGTTTTGCTATTGATAACGTCCGTATCGTAAAGGGTAAATAAAAAAGTGAAAATGAAAATAAAAAATAATTTAGTCTTTATATTGACGGCAGGTTTAACTTTTGCAGCCTGTAAAAAAAACAGCAGCGGTACAGTTAACCCCGGTGGCGGTGGTGGTAACAACTCCGGTGTGGATTCAGTGTACAACCCTACCGATCCTGCCACCCCGGTATCTATTGGTTTTTTTCAAAACGGATGGAGCGGTAAAACCTTTGGTGTGCCGGCAACAGTTGCCGGTACATTGCCAACAGGTGCAGTATCAGATACCCTGACCGTTAACGTTAATAACGTTTTGGTGAAAGTACCTTCACTGGTATATGGCAACAACAGCAACCTGTGGACAGGCCAGGTAGTAACAGAAGCTTCGCTGATGCAATACATTAAAGACCTTTCGCCAAATATTATCCGTGCCCCGGCAGGTAGCGTAAGCGATGTTTATTTCTTTAACGGAACAGACTCTATGCCTGCCCCTGCAGATGTACCGGCCACATTGGTAAATAGCGATGGCACTGCCAGCCAGAAAAACTGGTGGTGGTATGGTGGCAATAAAGCTTCATGGACGTTTTCGTTAAGTAATTATTACGCCTTGCTTGCACAAACAAACAGCACTGGGATGATAACCGTAAACTATGGTTACGCAAGGTATGGTACCAGCGCAAACCCTGTGGCAGCCGCTGCCCACCTTGCTGCAGATTGGGTAAGGTATGATAAAGGCCGAACCAAATATTGGGAAATAGGTAATGAAACCTACGGCAATTGGGAAGCAGGCTACAGGATTGACCCAACTCAAAATAAAGATGGACAACCTGCCCTTGTTACTGGTGCGCTATACGGACAGCATGTTAAAGTGTTTGCAGATTCCATGAAGGCGGCAGCTAAAGCCATCGGTGCAACTATTTATATCGGCGCAACTTTATATGATAAGCCAGCAGCTTCCTTTGATTACACCAGTATCCAAACATGGAACCAGGGCACGTTAACACAGGCAGCAAGCTCACCGGATTTTTACATTGTGCATGATTATTTTACTGGGTACAACACTAACTCTTCTGTAAATGATGTGCTTCAAACGAGTGCAACTGTGCCTGCAAATGTGATGGGTTATGTCAGCAGCCAGATAGCAGCGGCTGGCCAAAGTATGAAGCCCATTGCTTTTACCGAATGGAATATACAGTCTGTAGGATCAAAACAAAATACATCTTACATCGCTGGCATACATGCGGCCAAAACATTGGGTGCAATCATAAAAAATAATTTTGGCGAGGCAAGCCGGTGGGACCTTGCCAATGGATACGACAACGGCGATGACCAGGGCATGTTCAATAATGGTTCAGAACCAAATGCACCGCTTTGGAACCCTAGGCCGGCGTACTATTACATGTATTATTTTCAAAAATTTTTTGGCGACAGGATGGTTAAAGATTCTTTAAAGGCAGCTAACGGTGACATCACCACGTACTCATCTACATTTTCTTCCGGGCAGGCTGGCACTATACTTATTAACTCTGGAATGTTAAGCCATATCGTATCTATCGACTTTCAGCATTGGCCTGCAGGTAATAAATATTTTTGGAATGTGCTCACCGGTGGAACGGATAATGGTGCCTTCTCCGGCCAGGTATATGTAAACGGAAATGGCCCATCATCACCAACCGGCGGGCCACTTAATTATGCAACATTAAAGTCTTATTCAGCTCCGCTGAACGGAACTATAAAAGTTACTGTACCACCATTAAGCGTGGTTTACCTGGTGGCAGATAAAAAATAAGTATTCGGTTTTGGTGAATTATAATTTGTGAAACAGCGGGGCAAAATGCGCCTGTTGTTTCACTTATTATTTTTAGATAGCTTACATAAAATTTAGTTGTGAAAATTTGTTTAACCGCCGCCATAATTACTGTCGTATTTTTTTCCTGCACTCCAAAAAAAGCCATTTCACCTGGCTTACATTTTACCATCCTTCCGGCAGCAACCACAGGTGTCGATTTCAAAAATACCATCACTGAAAACGACAGCTTGAATATGTTTGTGAACGAGTACACCTACATGGGCGGTGGTGTTGGTGTGGCAGATTTTGATAAAGATGGTTTACCCGATATTTTTTTTGCAGGCAACCAGGCAAGTTCATCCTTATACCATAACAAGGGTAAAATGCAATTTGAAAACGTCACCGCAAAGGCAGGCGTGGCAACCCATACATGGTGTACAGGGGTAAGCATTGTGGATATCAATAATGATGGCTGGCCTGATATATATGTTTGTGTATCTGGCAAAGTGGATAGTTCTAATCGAAGGAATTTACTCTTTATCAACCAGCACAATTTAACTTTTAAGGAAGATGCTGCTGCATACGGATTGGCCGCAACCTCCTATTCCACACAAGCTGTGTTTGTTGATTTTGATAAAGATGGCAGGCTTGATATGTACCTGCTTAACCACGATTTAAATGATACCCGGCCCAATGATATAAGGGATAGAAAAGTTGACAGCAACTCCATTGCAGGCGATAAATTATTTCACAATGAAGGGGTGCCTGCTGGTATTGGTCATCCGGTGTTTAAAGACATTTCCAAACAGGCTGGCATAATTGAAGATGGCAATGGCCTCGGTGTGGTGGTAAGTGATTTTAACAACGATGGCTATCCCGATGTTTATGTTGCAAATGATTATATCAAAAACGATTTGTTGTGGCTTAACAACAAAAATGGCACTTTCAGCAATTGTATTTCATCTGCCATAAAACACCAGAGTTACAGCAGCATGGGCACAGATGCTGCTGATGTAAATAATGACCAGTTAACCGATTTGGTAACACTGGATATGCAGCCGGAAACCAATGAGCGTAAAAAAATGATGTACTCTTTTTTAAGCGACCAACGCCATCAGATTGAAATGCAAAAGGGGTACGAGCCCGAATTTATCCATAACATGCTGCAATTAAATAATGGGGTACGCAACATCAATAACCGCAACGAACCCTTCTTTAGTGAAGTGGGTAACATGGCAGGAATTGCCGAAACCGATTGGAGCTGGAGTGTGCTGATAAGTGACTTTGATAATGATGGCTGGAAGGATATGCACATTGCAAATGGCCTGGGCAGGGACCCCACAAATATTGATTTTTTAGAGTACCGCCGCAACACAGTAATGCAAACGGGCATACCCGAAAATAACCTGGAACAACGAAGGGTGTTTATGGAACATCTTGCATCTTTGGGCCCTGTTTCACTTCGTAATTATGTATACCACAACAATGGGGGTTTTGTTTTTCAGGATGTGTCAGACAGTGCTGGTATTAACCAAAAATCTATTTCTAACGGTGCCGCTTATGCTGACCTGGACAATGATGGCAGGATAGACATCATTACCAATAATATAAATAGTGAAGCTTTTATTATGCACAACGATACCGAAAGTGGCGTTGATAAAAAGAATAATTATCTTACCTTAAAACTTAATGGCGACAGCCTTAATAAAGATGGGATAGGCACCACCATATTGGCTTTCAGCAAAGGCCTTACCCAAAAATTAGAACAATATCCCGTTAGGGGGTACCTTTCGTCTGTAGACAGCAGGTTGCATATTGGCTTAGGTACAAACACCATTGATTCAATTAAAATTATTTGGCCTGATAAAAAAACACAGCTCTTGCAACACCCTGCAACCGATACTATTTTACAGGTAAATTATGCTGCAGCATTGGTGCCTGGGTTGGAAGAAAATATAAAAACTGTTACGCTTTTCAATGACGTAACACAACCGTTAAAAATCGATTTTCACCATAAGGAAACTTTCTTTTTTGACTTCTCTTTTCAACCGCTGATACAACAAAAATATTCGCAGGAAGGGCCGTTCATTAGCATAGGTGATGTAAATGGCGATGGCCTGGAAGACTTCTTTGTAGGAGGTGCTTTTGGCCAGTCAGGCAAGGTTTTTATACAGCAGCGTGATGGTGCTTTTATAGGAAAAAATATTTTGGCGGGTTCCAAAAATGAGGAAGATATGCAGAGTGTATTGTTTGATGCAGATGGCGACAGAGACCTGGATTTACTGATCGTTGGCGGCAGCAGTGAGTTTGAAGTAAACGCTTCCTTTTACCAGCCCCGTTTATATTTAAATGATGGTAAAGGAAATTTTTTGCTGGATGCAAAAGCCATGTCACCGCTTGTGCGTACGCCAGGTAAATGCATTGCAGTGGCAGATATGGACAGTGATGGCGACATGGATATATTTATCGGGGGAAGGGTTTCTTTAGGCACTTATCCGCAGGCACCACGAAGCTTTATCCTTCGCAACGATCATGGAAAATTTACGGATGTAACCACAGCAATTTGTCCGGCGCTTGAAAGCCCGGGTCTTCTGAATGCAGCAATCTGGACAGATATCGACGACGATAAAAAGCCAGATTTAATCATCGCCGGTGATTGGATGCCTGTAAGGATTTTCAAAAATAACGGCACTGCCCTTATTGAAACCACCGCAGCAAATGGCTTGCAAAACATAAGTGGTTTTTGGAGAAGTTTAGCAGTTGCGGATATCGACAAGGATGGCGATATGGACATTGTTGCTGGCAACATTGGCCTTAATAACCCATTTCATATTAACCAACAGCAGCCTGCACAACTTATTGCAAAAGACTTTGACCACAACGGTGTTACCGAGCCGGTGTTTTGTTATTACATAAAAGATAATGAAGGCAAATACAATTTGAGCGCAGGTATATCAAGGGATGAATGGGCTGCACAAATGCCCTTAATTAAAAAGACATTTGATCATAATAATCTGTACGCAAAAGCAAGTATGGAAACTGTGTTTACAAAAGATATGATGGATGGTGCGGCGGTATTGGAGTGCAACGAAACAAGGAGTGGCTGGTTTCAAAATAATGGTAAAGGCCAATTTATATTTCACCCTTTTTCAACTATGGCGCAGGTTGCACCGGTAAATACCATTGTGGTTACCGATGCAGATGGCGATGGCCGTAACGATATAATAATTGCCGGCAACGAATATCAGGCGCAGGTTGCAGCCGGCAGGTATGATGCATCTTACGGCTTGTTCTTGAAAGGGAATGCACAAGGCGGCTTTCAAGCGGCAACCCCTGTTTCATCCGGTTTAATTATAGATGGGGATGTTAAGGATTTAAAAGTAATTGTTACCCCAAAGCAAAAGATACTGATTGCAGGTATTAACGATAGTAAAGTAAAAGCCTTTAGCATAAAAAAGTAATTACAATAACTGCCTTTGAATAAACCACAGTAACGCATATACGAAGCTTTGGCGGCTTACTTCTTTGTAATTGTTTACATACAATATTCCTTTGCTGTATTTTTACGGATAAGTAATTTATGATACAGCAAATCACCATCAGGCAAATTCAGCAACACGATAATGCGGCAATTGCTGCTGTAATAAGAAATACATTGCTGGAATTTGGTGCCGCCAGGCCGGGCACTGTTTACTACGATAATACCACTGATCATTTGTTTGAATTATTTCAACAACCTTCCTCCTGTTATTTCGTTGCGGAAGCCGAAGGAAAAGTTGTAGGGGGTGGGGGCATTTACCCCACCACAGGTTTGCCTGAAGGGATATGCGAACTGGTTAAGATGTACCTGTTGCAACAAGTGCGGGGCAGGGGATATGCCAGGTTGATTATCGATAAATGTTTACAGCAGGCAAAAGCGTTCGGCTTTACCAAAGTCTATTTAGAAACGATGCCTGAACTGGAACAGGCAATGAAAGTATATGAAAAATTCGGCTTTACTTATCTTAACGGCCCATTAGGCCAAAGCGGGCATTTCGGTTGCAGCAAATGGATGCTGCTTAATTTATCTGAATAAAAAGTCAGAAAAAATCTCGAAATTTTTTTTATTCCTGAAATTTTATACATTTGTTAACTATTGTATAACGATTGTTATTGATTGCATAACGAAACACTGACTGCCAGTTCCAAATTTTATAATAAATAATAATTCTAACCCATTGACCGCTTAGCTAATGTAAACGTTTGCATTGTGTAATGAAAACCCTATGGAATGTATACGTTGCGATTTTATTGGAGTAATTATTTATCCAGAATAACGATTTCTAACCAAAACCAAATTGCCATCATGAAAGAACAAAACAATGCCTGCTGCAAGGGGTTAAAATCGCCTGCAGACAGCTCCCCCGGCTCCTCCTTTTCAAAATTTTTTATTGCGCTTTGTATTTTGTTGGCCAGCATGTCTGCACATGCACAAAAGGTACATGTTACCGGTTCCGTTAAAGACGATAAAGGTGCACCGGCGCCTAATGCAAGTGTAGTAGTTAAAGGTGCCAAAACAGGTGTAACAACAGATGAGGCAGGGGCCTTTTCAATTGATGTGCCCAATCAAAAATCTGTGCTTATCATTTCCAACGCAGGTTTTCAAACACAGGAAATTGCTGTGGGTACAAAGACAAATATCAACTTCAACCTTGTGGTGTCAACCAGTCAGTTAAATGAAGTAGTTGTGGTGGGATACGCTACACAAAAGAAACTGACAGTAACTGGTGCTGTAACTGCTTTAAAAGGCGAAAGTTTAGTAAAATCCCCTGCAGTTGATTTATCCAATTCTTTAGCTGGCAGGCTTCCCGGCCTGGTAGTTATTCAACAAAGTGGAGAGCCCGGCTACGATGGTGCAACTATTTCCATTCGTGGAACTAATACACTTGGTAACAGTAGTCCTTTGGTTGTAATAGATGGTGTGCCAGATAGGGATGGTGGTTTAGGCAGATTAAATCCAAGGGATATTGAATCAATCTCGGTTCTAAAGGATGCTTCTGCAGCTATCTATGGTGCAAGGGCGGCGAATGGAGCCATCCTTGTTACTACCAAAAGGGGCACTACAGGTAAGCCTAAAATTACCTATGATTTCAATCAGGGATATAGCCAGCCCACAAGGCTTCCAAAATTATCCAATGCATATGAATATGCTAACATAATGAACGAAATACCTATTTACAAAAGCATTCCTGTTGGCGAATGGACGGCTGCCTGGACTGCAATTAAAAATACCGGCACTTACGATTCTCCTACTCCTGGAGTTAGTACATTAAATGCAAATTATAGTCCTGATGCGGTTAAAAAATATGCGGACCAAACAGACCCATGGGGCTATCCAAATACAGATTGGTTTGGTGATGCATTCAAAACATGGTCTCCTCAAAGCCGTCATAATTTGCAGTTGAGCGGTGGCTCTGAAAACTTCAGGTACTTCTCTTCCCTGGGCTATGTATCTCAAGATGCATATTACAAAAACTCAGCAACTAATTATCATCAGTATAATTTTCGCACAAACCTTACAGCGAAAGTAAACCCGTACATAACCACAAACCTGGGTATTTTGGTAAGGAGAGAGCAGCGCCGTTTTCCTACGGAGAGTGCAGGTTCTATCTTCCGTATGTTAATGAGGGGAAGGCCTACTGAACCGGAAGTATGGCCAAATGGTAAGCCTGGCCCGGATATTGAAAACGGCCAGAACCCATACGTGATTACAACTAATGCAACGGGCTATAATGATAACCCAACAGATTATACACAAGGAACAGGTTCGATAGAAATAACCAATCCCTGGATAGCAGGATTAAAATTGACGTTATCTGGTGCGGTAGATAAAAATAGCAATACCTCTAAAACATGGCAAACACCATGGAGATTGTACACGTGGGACAGGGTAACCTTTGAAGCCGATGGAAAAACGCCGAAACTTGTTGGGGCAATAAGGTCAAACTTTACTGATCCACGTTTAACCCAAAGTTATGGTTCAGTGCTAAATACAAATTTGTCTGCACAGTTAAACTACGATCATAAAATCGGTGCTAACCATACCATTGGTTTAATGGCTGGTGTAACAAAAGAAAATTTTAAGGGCGAAAATTTTCTTGCCTATCGGCGTAACTATATCTCTCCTGCGGTTGATCAGATTTTTGCCGGTGGTTCATTGCAGCAGAATACAGGGGGAAGTGCATATGAACGGGCACGCCTTGGATACTATGGAAGGGTTCAATACAATTACAAAGAGAAATATCTTGCAGAATTTATTGGACGATATGATGGTTCATACATGTTTCCTGAAGCGCATAGATTTGGTTTTTTCCCAGGTTTACTTATTGGATGGAACATAAGTAAGGAAAGTTTTTTTCATGTTCCCGCAGTTGATAACCTTAAGTTAAGGGCTTCTTATGGACAGATGGGTAATGATCAGGTATTTTATAATGGCGCCCTTCAGGAGTATGGTTATCTCTCAACATACAGTTTTAACTCATTTCCAATAAATGGAGCAGTTGCCACAACCTTAGGAGAAACCTTATTGGCAAACCCCAATTTCACATGGGAGAAAGCTAATAACTATAATGTTGGATTAGACGCAACGCTTTTTAATAACAAGCTTGATATTACACTTGAATATTTTTACAATAAAAGAGACCAGATTTTAATTCAAAAAACCGGATCTACACCAGGTTCCGCAGGTATTACACTTCCACCAGTTAATGGCGGTAGGGTAGACAACAGGGGGTATGAATTTAGTGTTGCCTATAACACAAAAATTGGTAATGATTTTACTATGAGAGCGGGTGTAAATGGCGGATATGCAAAAAACAAAGTGGTGTTTATGGATGAAATTCCTGGTGCCCCGGATTACCAACTGCAGGAAGGAAAACCTATTGGGGGGTATTTAGTATATAAGTCTGCAGGTGTTTTCAGGGACGAGGCCGAAATAGCAAAAAATACCATCGATTATTCTGGCGTAACCGGTAAATTAATACCCGGCGATATGAAATTTGAAGACGTAAACGGAGACAATAAGATAACAGCTGATGACAGGGTAAGATTGGATAAGAGTAATAAACCTACTTTCAATTATGGTGCAACGATAGAAATGCGTTACAAAAATTTTGATTTGAATATTCTTTTTCAAGGAGCTACAGGTGCTGCGATACGTATCCAAACAGAGTCTGGAGACATTGGAAATTATTTGAAATATTCTTACGATCACAGATGGACAATTGATAATCCAAGCAGTGTTGATCCAAGACTTGCAAGCCGGGGTGATACTTATTTTACTGGAGGCAATTTTGGAGGCAATACCTACTATTTATTTAGCAAAGATTATATCCGGTTAAAGAATATTGAACTTGGCTATAATCTACCACAAAATATTTTGAACAAAGCAAAAATTACCAATCTTCGGATTTTTGTGAACGGACTTAACTTAATTACGCTGGATAAAAATAAGATTTTCGATCCCGAAGCCACTGCAGAAAGTGGGGTTTACTATCCGCAACCAAGGGTTATTAACGCTGGTTTAAGCTTAACATTCTAAACAAAAAAATTATGAAAAAGATAAAAATTATAACAGGGTTTTTACCATTGTTTTTGCTGTTGGCAGTATCCTGTAAAAGGGACTTCTTAAATACAAAACCATTAGATAAGATATCCAGTGAAACTACATGGTCTGATGGTGCACTTTCAGAAGCATTTGTATTTGGGGCATACTCTTATTTAGGTTATGGTGGTTTCGAAGAGCAAGCCCTGGCAGCCTATACAGATGAAGCTATGTTTACACATGCAGGCAGAAATATAAATACGTTTACCGAAGGCTCCGAAACCCCATCAAACCTTGCATGGATGAGCAGTACGTATAATTGGGACAATATGTATAAGGCCATCAGAAGTACGAATATTGCTATCGATAGGCTACCTACATCTACTTTCTCGGATCTCATCTTAAGGGATAAACTTTTAGGCGAAGCTTACTTTTTGAGGGCTTTCTATTATCAGCAGTTGGTGAGGTTTTACGGCGGTGTACCCCTTATAGACAAACCTTATGGGTTAGATGAAGACTATACACTTGCAAGAAATACATACGCAGAGTGCGTAGATTTCATCGTGAAGGATTTGGATAAAGCAGCGCAATTACTGGACGGTAAATCTATTGTTGCAGGCCGTACGTCCAAGGTAGCTGCATTGGCTTTAAAATCAAGGGTGTTACTTTATGCAGCAAGTGATTTACATGATCAGGCAACTGCAAAAGCTAAATCTGCAACACTTGCAGGTTATGCAAAGCTCGACCTGATAGCTTACGCAGCAGGTGACAGGACTACAAGGTGGCAGGCCGCAAAAGCCGCTGCAAAAGCAGTGTTGGATATTGCCCAGGGATATAAGCTTGGCCTTGCTGCTCCAGCAGCTACTGATGATGCCAAAAACAATTATGTATCTATTGCAATGGGTGGCCAAAGTGCACAAGGGGATCCAAGTGCTGCAGTTGAACTAATTTTTCAACGCTCAAGCTCAGCCCTCTACACCGCTGAAGACAACTGGCCATTAGGTGGCTTGCATTATGGAATTAATAACGGTCCAAACGGCTACCATAATTGGTCGGGCAATACGCCAATACAGCAATTGGTGGATGATTATGAAATGATGGATGGCACTAAATTCGACTGGAACAATGCGGCCCAAAAAGCTGCACCCTACACCAACCGTGACCCACGTTTTTATGCCACTATTTTATATGATGGTGCAACATGGAAACCAAGGCCGGCGGATGTTGCAGGCAAAGACCCGGCAAACCAAATACAGAGTGGTTATTATGATGACGGTGCTGGTGGGACTATTAATGGTATTGATACCCGTGAATCAGTTGTAGAAAACTGGAACGGCAGCCGTACACACTATTGGGCAAGAAAATTTATAGACCCTAACCCTGCCCTGGCAGATAACCAGTCTAATGCGCAGGTAGTACCATGGCCGTTTATACGCTATACAGAAATGGTATTAAATTATGCAGAAGCATGTATTGAACTGGGTGATGATACCGAAGCAAAAACCTGGTTAAACAAAATACGCTTTCGTGCAGGTATGCCAGCAATTACAGGAACCGGAACTGCGTTGAAAGACCGCTACCGTAACGAACGCCGGTTGGAACTGGTGTATGAGGAACACCGGTATCATGATGCAAGAAGGTGGATGATAGCTGCCCAAACTGTTGGCCGTGGAATTAAGGCGATTAAAATTACGGCTAAATTAAAAGCGGGTAAGTCTGCACTCGTGCCTTATCGCTATGATAAAACAGTGTATGACTATACTTATACCCCGGTAGATAACACCGAAAACGAAACCAGGAAGTGGGATGATAAAATGTATTATCGTCCAATATCGAGGGATGAAATGAAACGAAATAATAAACTGGTAAATAATCCAACGTACTAGAATAAAATACTCTTTTTGTAAAAAAATCTATTTCAGTATTGAAATAGATTTTTTTACTTTTGACCATTTCCCATGACATTACGCCAACTATTTTCGTGCCCCTTTTTTATTGTAGGGATGCTTTTTTCAGGCTGTTCCAGTAACACAGACAAAGCTGAAACGTTACCCGAAAAAAAGGGAAATACACTGTTCACCCTTCTTGCCCCGGGCCAAACCAATATCAGTTTTGAAAACACCCTTACCGAAGGTTTGAACACCAATATTTTAATGTATGAATATTTTTATAACGGGGGCGGTGTAGCTGCCGGTGACTTTAATAATGACGGCCTTATCGATCTGTACTTTACCTCCAACATGGGCGACAACAAAATGTACCTCAACAAAGTCAACATGCAGTTTCAGGATATTACAGCAATTGCCGGTGCAGCCGGAAGGCCGGGCCCATGGAAGACTGGTGTGAATACCGTTGACATTAACGGCGATGGAAAGCTTGATATTTATCTGTGTTACTCCGGCGCATTGCCCGCAGAAAAAAGGGCCAATCAGCTTTTTTTAAATATGGGCAACGATACCCAGGGCATACCCAGGTTTGAAGAGAAAGCTGCAGCGTTTGGCTTAGCAGGTACAGGTTTCAGCAACCAAGCTTACTTTTTTGATTATGATAAAGATGGCGACCTGGACATGCTGTTGCTACAGCATAACCCTAAAAATTTACCGCTGCTGAATGAAGCGGCAACTGCACAACTTTTTAAACAGGATAGCCCGGCTAAAGGCCTTCGCTTGTACCGGCAAACCAATGGAAAGTTTGAAGACATAACTATAAGCTCAGGCATAAATGGTTCTGAGCTTAGCTATGGGCTTGGGCTTGGCATTGCAGATTTTAATGGTGATGGCTGGCCAGACTTTTATGTTTCCAACGATTATGCGGTGCCGGATTATTTATACATCAACAATAAAAATGGAACTTTCAGCAATCAGCTTCAAAACCAGATTGGCCATACCAGTCAATTTTCTATGGGTAATGATGTTGCAGATATTAATAATGATGGGCTTGCTGATATTTTTACCCTCGATATGTTGCCGGAAGATAACTACCGACAAAAGCTGCTGTTAACACCGGATAACTATGACAAGTTTAACCAGAACCTGCGCAGTGGTTTTTACTACCAGTACATGCGCAACATGCTCCAGTTAAACAACGGCAACAACACTTTTAGCGAAGCAGGACAGCAGTATGGCGTTAGCAATACAGACTGGAGCTGGGCTGCATTACTCGCCGATTATGATAATGATGGATGGAAAGATTTGTACATTACAAATGGCTATAAAAGGGATTACACCAATCTTGATTTTATCAATTACATGAATGAATATGTAAAAGAAAGAGGAAGGCTGCAGCGGGAAGATGTGATGAACATTATTAAAGAAATGCCAGCTTCTAATGTGGTGAACTATGTTTTTAAAAATAATGCTGGTAAGGCTTTTCAAAACAACAGTAACGATTGGGGCATCACCAAACCTTCTAACAGCAACGGTGCCGTGTATGCTGATTTAGATAATGACGGCGACCTGGACCTGGTGGTAAACAACATCAACCAACCTGCATTTATTTACCGCAACGAGGCACAAAAACTAACTGCCAACCATTACC
Organism: Ferruginibacter sp.; assembly: GCA_965249755.1. GTDB lineage: Bacteria > Bacteroidota > Bacteroidia > Chitinophagales > Chitinophagaceae > Ferruginibacter. The sequence goes on along the minus strand of CBDFMT010000004.1, from coordinate 1,723,370 downwards.
TCGATGTACGCCTGAATGGTGAAGGGGGCAACACACAGGGCATCGGTGCAAAACTTACTGTATTTCAAAACGGGCAAATGCAAATGTTGCAGCAATATCCTGCACGGGGCTATCTTTCCAATGTGTCTTCAACATTGCATTTTGGAATGGGCAATGCTGAAAAAGCAGACTCATTGTTAATAACCTGGAACAGCGGTAAATCACAAAAATTGGTTAATATAAAGTGTAACCAACTGTTAAGTGTAAACGAAAAAGATGCCCATGATAAAATGCAGTTGCCAGTAGTACCCCTTAAATGGTTTACCCAAACGCCAACTGGCATCGCATGTAATAACCCGGATACCGGCATCAATGATTTTAACAGGCAGCCACTGCTCATCAGCCAATTTTCTTACAGTGGGCCAAGCCTTTCAAAATATGATTTTAATAAAGATGGTTTGGAGGATTTACTGATTGGTGGGGAGGCAGGGCAACCCGTAAGGTTATTTATGCAGCAAAAAAATGGTGCAATGGTATTGAAGCCTGTTGCAGCATTTGAGCAGGACAAAGCTTTTGCAAGTGCAGCTATTGCAGTACTGGATGCCAATGGCGATGGCCATGCAGATATTTATGTAGCCAGTGCTGGCTACAATAATTTTACCAGTGATGATAGCTTGTTGCAAGACAGGCTTTACCTGAATGATGGCAAGAACAATTTTACAAAAAGCAATGGCCTTCCGGCAATACGTGGCAGCAAGTCTTGCGTAGCAATTAATGATATTAATGGCGATGGCTTTCCGGATATTTTTATCGGGGGCAGGGTGGTGCCAGGCCGCTACCCGGAGGCACCTGAAAGTTTTATTTTAATCAACGATGGAAAGGGTAACTTTTCTAACCAAACCAATACCATTTGCCCGGCCATAAGCAAGATAGGAATGATAACCGGTGCAGTGTGGACAGACCTTGACCTCGATAAAAAAAGTGAGCTTGTGATAGTGGGGGAGTGGATGCCCGTAACGGTTTTTTGCAATCAAAATGGCAAGCTCATTAACTGCACCAGCCGGTATTTTAACCAGCAATACAACGGCTGGTGGAACACAGTTGCGGTGGGTGATTTTAACGGCGATGCTAGGCCAGACCTGGTTATCGGCAATATGGGGCTTAACACCCAATTTCAAGCTTCTGATAAAGAACCGTTGGAAATGTATTATGGCGACTTTGATAATAATGGCTCTGTTGACCCAATTTTCAGCTTCTACACACAGCATAAAAGTTATCCCTACCTGACAAGGGATGAACTGGTAACACAGTTGCCGTACCTGCGTAAACGGTTTTCCACTTTTGCCGGTTATGCAGATGTATCCATGCAGGGCCTTTTTCAAAATGACGAATTAAAAAAGGCAGGTCATCTTACCGCAACACATATGGCCACTACCTGTTTTTTAAGCAGCACCAATGGTAAGTTCAGTATGGCCGCATTACCACCCGAAGTTCAGTACTCGCCGGTATACAGTGTTGCGCAAAATGATTTCAATAAAGATGGCAATGCAGACCTTTTATTATGTGGCAACAACAGCCGTTGCAAAATAAGGCTCGGCAAGTTTGATGCAAATTATGGCGTGCTGTTGCAGGGTGATGGCAAGGGTGGCTTTAGCTATGTAAATCAACCGCAATCTGGTTTTAACGTTCATGGGGATGTAAGGGGTAGTGTGCTGATAAACCAAAAAATTTATATTGGCATCAATAATAAAAATGTTGATTGCTATACACTGTCCAATAAAAAGAAATGATGCACCAAGTGTTTGCCAGGTTTTTAATTTTGTGTTGCCTTGTTTCCGCAGGGGTAATTATCTCCTGTAAAAACCAACCTAAAAAAGTGCCGAATGATTTTGAGTTGGCCGCTGCATGGGCAAATATGGCAAATTACATCACAAAAAATACACCGGCCAACTCACCCACATTTGCATCACGCTGTTTTGGATATATCGGCCTTACCATGTACGAGTCTGTCGTTAACGGGTATCCGCAATATCAATCGATAGCGCCGCAGTTAAACGGCCTAAATAATTTACCTCTGCCACAAAAGGGCGTTGCCTATAGTTGGCCACTTGCTTTAAATGCAGGCCAGGCAGAGATCCTGCGAAACATCTATATACAAACATCTGATGAAAATAAAGAAAGGGTAGACTCTTTGGAGCAAAGTTTTCAAGAAGATTATACTTCGGTCAATGCTGATACATCAATAACTCTCAGATCAGTAATGTATGGAAGGCAGGTTGCGCTAGCCATTTTTAAATGGTCACAAACCGATGGTGGGCACAGGGCTTATTTATCTAATTTTGATAAGAAACTTGTTTTTGAAGATAAGCCGGGATGCTGGCGGCCGCCGCTGTATGCACAGGCTTTCAGCCATTTTCCATTGCATCCGCATTGGGGCAGCAACCGTACTTTTCTTGCTGCCGATTCTGCCATTACGCCACCTGCATTTATTGCTTTTGATACTACCAAAGGTTCTGCATACTATAACCAGTTTGTACAAGTATATCAAAAAAATAAAGTACTTACGCAAGATGAAAAGGAAGCCGCAATTTGGTGGAGCGATGATCCTGATATTACTTTTACGCCACCCGGCCACTCTTACTATCTCGCCACGATTGCCATAAAAAAAACTACACCATCCTTAATTAAATGTGCTGAAACCTATGCCCGTGTTGGGATGGCGGTTGCAGATGCCTTCAGGAATTGCTGGAAATGGAAGTACATTTTTTTTACTGAAAGGGCAAACACTTTTGTAACGCAGCACATCGATCAGCAATGGGAATCTTTTTGGCCCGATCCACCTTTCCCTGCATTTCCTTCCGGCCACGCCATACAGGCGGGTGCTGTTGCCACGGTGCTTACAGATTTGTATGGTAACAATTTTGAGATAACAGACAGTGCCCATGCAGGCAGGCCAAGGGACGAATTGCGGAACACCGATTTTAAGCCAAGGCATTTTAAATCGTTTTGGGCGGTTGCAGAAGAAACGGCTAACTCCCGTTTTTATGGTGGCATACATACGCCGCAGGATAATGAAAGAGGTTTGGAAAAAGGAAAAATAATTGCTGACAATATCAATAACCTTCATTGGAAAAAATAACCTGTTTAAAAAATATCAAAGCCTGTTGCCTGCTTTTTATAATGCTAAGTGCAGGTTTGGCCAATGTAGCGCAAACCCGTTTTACAGATGTAACCGCTACCGCAGGAATAAGCCATGTGTTTAAAGTGTATGAAGGAATGTTTGGTGGTGGCGCTTGTGTTATCGATTACAACAATGATGGGTACGAAGACCTCTATTTAACAAGCGGCACCAATGATGATGTGTTGTATAAAAACAATGGTAACGGCACTTTCACCAACGTGTTCAACGGTTCCGGGCTTGAGGTAAGTAAAAATTTTGTAACGCAGGGTGTTACCAGTGCAGATATAAACCGTGATGGTTTTACCGATTTATTTATTACCACTATTACCCGGCGTGACAGAAAAGAACTGATACCCCGTGCCATCAATCTTTTGTTTTTAAATAATGGCAATGGCACTTTCAGGGATGCCACTAAAGCGTATGGGCTTAACCAGATATTTACATTCAGCACGGGCGCAAGCTTTGGCGATTTTAATGCAGACGGATGGCCGGACTTGTATGTAGGTAATTACTTTAATGAATATGAAGGTAAACTTAGTGTTATAAATGATGCCACTGTTGTAGGCGCCAATCAAATTGCAAAAGGCAATTTGCTGTTGAATGAAGGGGGAAAGAAATTTGCAGACGTGTACAGCAGCTACGGGCTTGACTTCAGGGGTTTTGGGTTTGGTGGCATCTTTACAGATTTTGATAATGATGGCGACCAGGATTTATTTATTAACCATGATTTTGGTTATAAGCGTACACCGGATCTGTTGCTGGAGAATAATTATCCCAAAGAAAAATTTACGGATGTTGCCAAAGAAAAGGGAATGGACCTTAAAATAAATTCAATGGGCACAGCAGTTGGGGATTTCAATAATGACGGGCTGATGGATTATTATATGACCAATATCAGGTTCAATTGTTTTATGGTGAATCAGGGCGCTGACAAGCCTTTTGTAAATAAGGCAAAGGAGATGGGCATGAATTTTTTATCTATTAGCTGGGGCGCAAATTTTGCTGATTTTGATAATGATGGTGATGTGGATTTATATGTGGCCAATGGCGACCTTAACCCCAACTGTGTGCCAATGGCCGACTTTTATTTTGAAAATAAAGGAACCACATTTATAGAGCATGCAGCAGTTACCGGTTTAGCAGATTATGGGATAGGGAGGGGTTCTGTAACGTTTGATTATGACAATGATGGTGACCTTGACCTGCTTGTTGTCAATCAACAACCGGTACTGGATTACCCGGTGCCATCTGTTACCAGGTTGTACCGCAATGATTCCACCACAGGCAACTGGATAAAAATAAAGTTGAAAGGTATGCAGGCAGAAATCCATGGCATCGGATCTAAGATACAGGTGGAGGCAGGCGGTAAAAAAATGGTCCGTGAAATTGATGGCGGTGCTTCCAGCCATCTTTCTCAAAATTCTATTATAGCACATTTCGGTTTGGGGAATGTTACTACCATCGACAAAATAACTGTTTTTTGGAGTGGTGGTAACATTCAAACTATCGCCAATGTGCCGGTAAATAAGCTTATCAATATAACAGAGCTGCCCCAAAAGAAAAGCCTGCCAATCTTAAAATATATCCTTCTCTTAAGCATTGTGTTGCTTGTTTTTTACGTCATCAAAAAAATACTTTCTTCTAAAAAATAACGGGCCGCAGCAGATAAAATTTTTCAAAAAGTTGCATTAAAACTGCGTGTAGGCATAGCCGGTATTTATCCATATTTATAAAAAAATAGCACATACTGTTGTTATTAAAATGCTAACGGTATTGTGCATAAATTTTTTAAAAAAATGTAAGGTCCTGTTAATTTTTTCAACATGAATTCTTATAATTTTGTTTCTGGTTTCCCTGACATAACCCTTCGCTTTCAAAGTTTTTTAAACATTTAAATTGCATTTGCAACAAGTATTTTTGTGCTGAAAACTGCTATGGGCTTACGTTTCATTGTATGTCTCCTCATGAGGATATTTTCTTCAGGTGCAATTTTTTAAATGTCTGGGTAACAAATAACGATTGCTTTACTAACAGTTCGTCACACAAAAATTGCCATTATGAAAAAACAAACAACACTTTGTTTTGGATGTTGTGCCAGTTTGCCAAACTGGTTCAACATACCATCATTTACATCAATCCTTTTTTCCGTTTTTCTTTTTTTTAACCTCTCTGTCCAGGCACAGCAAAAAACACATATCACCGGAACAGTGTCGGATGAAAAGGCCAATCCACTTCCTAATGCAAGTGTTATTATCAAAGGTTCTAAAACCGGTGTAACTACAGATGGTACCGGCAGGTTTTCCTTAGATGTACCCAACCAAAATTCAACCATTGTTATTTCCTCAGCAGGTTACCAGCCACAGGAACTTGCAATTTCTGGCAAAACAAGTTTTACAGTCAATTTACTGATTTCAACCGGGCAGTTAAACGAAGTGGTTGTTGTGGGTTACGGAACCCAGAAAAAGGTAACGGTTACCGGATCGGTGGCAACAGTAAAAGGTACCGAATTGGAAAAAACCCCGACCGTAAATTTATCTAATTCGCTGGTAGGCCGTTTGCCGGGCATCAGTGCAGTACAGTCATCCGGTGAGCCTGGCTATGATGGCTCAAACATCCGCATACGGGGCACCAATACTTTTGGCAATACATCTGCCCTTATTGTTGTTGATGGCGTGCCTGACGTGGCCGGTGGCCTGGAGCGTTTAAACCCTGCGGATATCGAAAGCATGTCCGTTTTAAAAGATGCTTCTGCGGCCATTTATGGTTCAAGGGCTGCCAATGGTGTTATCCTTGTAACCACCAAACATGGCCGTTCCGGCAAGCCTTTATTGTCTTACACTTTTAACCAGGGCTGGGCACAGCCAACCCGTATCCCTAAAATGGCCAATGCTGTTGAGTATGCACAAATGAATAATGAAACCACCATTTTTGATGGTGTGCCTTCGGCAGAATGGATGCCTGCAGAAACTGCATTTAATTCAACCGGAAGTTATACCACCATTGGCGGCAATGTGGTAAGGGCACCATTTCAACCGGCAGATGTACAAAAATATAAAGACGGCAGCGACCCATGGGGCCATCCAAATACCGATTGGTTTAAGACAACTTTAAAAACCTGGTCGCCACAAAGCCAGCACTCGCTACAGGTAAAAGGTGGATCAGAAAATGTAAAATACCTGGCTTCATTAGGATATCAAAACCAGGATGGTTACTATAAAAATTCGGCCACGGGATATAAGCAATACGACATGCGCATTAACCTTGATGCCAACGTAAACAAATATATTACTACCAGCATCGGCCTGACGGCAAGAGAAGAATACCGGCATTTTCCTACGCAATCTGCCGGTTCTATTTTCAGGATGCTGATGCGTGGAAGGCCCACTGATCCTGAAGTGTGGCCTAACGGCGAGCCAGGGCCAGACATCGAAAATGGCCAGAACCCTATAGTGATTGCCACCAACCAAACCGGCTTTAGCGATGATAAAAGGGACTACTACCAGGTAAATGGAAAAGTAGAATTTTTGATACCTGGGGTACCGGGGCTGAAGCTGACAGGTACCGCTACCATTGATAAAGAAATACAGCGTACAAAGACATGGCAAATTCCATGGTACCTGTATTTTTGGGACCACAGCACTTACCAGGCAGATGGTAAAACACCCTTACTTACCCGAAACCTGCGCTCCACTTTTACAAGCCCGCAGTTGGGGCAGGGCGATGCCAGCTACCTGAATGTGTTAACCTCAGGCTTTATCAATTACGATCGTAAAATTGGCGCACACACCATTAACCTGATGGCAGCAGTTACAAAAGAAACGGATAAAGAAGATGATTTTAATGCTTACCGTACCAACTTTATTTCGCCTGCATTATCTCAATTATTTGCAGGTGGAACGCTTGGCCAGCAGGTAGGCGGACAAGGTTACAACCGGGCAAGGCTAAGTTATTTTGGCAGGGCAGCCTACAACTATAAAGAAAAATACCTGGCAGAATTTTTATGGCGGGACGATGGCTCGTACCTGTTTCCACAAGGCCACCGCTTTGGCTTTTTTCCTGGGTTTCTTGCAGGATGGAGGATATCTGAAGAAAACTTTTTTAAAGGTGTAAAGTTTGTAAACGCTTTAAAATTAAGGGCATCTTTTGGCAAACTGGGTAACGACCAGGTGTACTATAACAATGTGTTGCAGGAGTACCAGTTCCTCTCTACTTATGGCTTTAGCAATTACACCATCAACAACACCGCTTTTAAAACATTGTATGAGCAGGTGGTGCCTAATCCTGATTTTACCTGGGAGGTTGCCAAAAATACTGATGTGGGTTTAGAGGGAACTTTGTTCAACAACAGCATCAATTTTGAGTTTGATTATTTCTATAATAAACGTGACCATATACTTTGGCAAAAGCTGGGTTCAACCCCGCAAACATCCGGTATCTCTAACCTGTTGCCACCAGCAAATATTGGTAAGTCGCAAAACAAAGGATATGATTTTACAGTGGGCTATAATGGCCATACGGGCAACTTCAGGTATACAGTAAGTGTAAACGGCGGCTATGCAAAAAACAAAATTTTGTTTCAGGATGAGCCACCGGGCGCACCTGCATGGCAACGGGCAACCGGCCATCCTTTCAGCAGTGGCGGGGGCGGTGCCTTTCTGCCTTACGAATATGCCGGCGTATTTAAAGACCAAAAAGAAATTGACGCCAATACCATCGACTACACTGGCGTAACCCCGGCACTTAAGCCCGGCGATATGAAATTCAGGGACATAAACGGAGATGGAAAAATTACCGGCGATGACCAGATACGATTAGATAAAACCCCTGAGCCAACATTTACCGGCGGGTGCAATATCAATTTGGCATACAAAGATTTTGACTTGTCTGTTTTGTTTCAGGGTGCAACCGGCGGCCTGCTTTACATCGGTACCGAATCCGGCGATATTGGTAATTATTTACAATACTCTTACGACCACCGCTGGACAATTGATAACCCCAGCAGTGTAGACCCACGCATTGCCAACAGGGGCAATACTTACTACACCGGTAACAACACCTACTATCTGCGCAGCAGCAATTACCTGCGTTTAAAAAATGTTGAACTGGGCTACAACCTTTCTGCAAAAATTGGTAAAAGGGCAGGCATAAGTGCCATGCGCATTTATGCCAATGCGCTAAACCTTGTAACCTGGGACAAGATGAAAATATACGATCCGGAATCAACCAGTGGAAGCGGCCAGTACTATCCGCAATCAAAAATTTTGAACGCAGGCCTTAGGGTAACCTTTTAAATTAAGCATCATGAAAAAAACAACTTTTTATAACTGGATAATTTTTACAGGCTTAATCATTTGCTGCCTTTCCTGTAAAAAAGAATTTTTAAATACCACTCCGTTAACCTCCATATCATCTGCCATAACATGGACGGATGGCGGCCTTTCAGAAGCATTCGTAACAAATATTTACAACGGTTTGGGCAATGGTGGCTGGGATGAACAACAGTTGGCCTCGCTGACAGATGAAGCCGTTTTTGTCCATCCGGGCAGGGGCATCAACACGATCAATGAAGGCACCTTAACACCATCTAATTTGGGCTGGGTAGATAACACGTATGAATGGGGCAATATGTACAACTACATACGCTCCTGCAACCTTTCGATAGAAAATTTGAGAACGGCAACTTTTAATGATACTGCATTAAATAAACGCCTGCAGGGTGAAGCCCATTTTTTACGTGGCTATTATTACCAGCAATTGCTGAGGTATTATGGTGCTATTCCTCTTGTTGCCAGTTCGTACGGGTTAAACCAGGATTACAGTGTTGTAAGAAATACCTACGAAGAGTGCGTAAACTTTATCGTAAAAGATTGTGACAGTGCCGCACTTTTGTTAGCAGGCAAATCACTTGCCCTGGGCCGTGCCACTTCGCTTGCTGCACTGGCATTAAAATCCAGGGTGTTGTTATATGCCGCCAGCGACCTGCATGATATACAAACCGCAAAAAGTAAATCGGCAACTATTGCAGGCTTTGCCCATCCAGAATTTTTAGGGTATACCAATAGTGACAGAAACATAAGATGGCTTGCGGCACAAGCTGCAGCAAAGGCTGTAATGGACGCTGGTAGTGGTTATCAGCTTAACCTTGCTGCGCCGCTATCGAAGCAGGCCGCAACGCAGGCCTACATTTCTATAGCAATGGGTGGGGCAAGTAAAGCCCCGGGTATAGATGCATCGGCCACTACGGAGCTGTTATTTCAGCGGCAGTTTTCATCAGATATTTATACGAGCGGCCCGGGTACAGATGGCACATCAGTCGGGCTTGATAATGGCCCCAACGGTTACCACAACTGGGCTGGCAATGTGCCTATACAAGAGTTGGTGGATGATTATGAAATGATGGATGGTACCAGGTTTGACTGGGCCGACCCTGTTAAGGCAAGTGCCCCGTTCAACAACCGTGATCCCCGTTTTTATGCCACCATTCTATTTGATGGCGCAGATTGGAAACCCCGCAATAAAATATCTGGCAACGTAGATCCATACAACCAGATACAATCAGGTTCTTACGAATCTGCACCGGGTACATTGCTTGCCGGTTTGGATACCAGGCAGAGTTCCATTGAAAATTGGAATGCATCATGGTCTGCATACTATATGCGTAAATTTATCGACCCGGACCCTAATGTGGTGGATAACAACACCCGTCAGTTTATACCATATCCTTTTTTCCGTTACACAGAAGCGGTGCTTAATTATGTGGAGGCATCTATAGAAGTAGGGCAGGAAGATATGGCGAAAACATGGCTCAATAAAATCAGGTTCCGGTCTGGAATGCCCGCCATTACTGCCTCTGGTGATTCGCTGAGGCAGGAATACCGGAATGAGCGAAGGGTGGAAATGGCTTTTGAAGAACAGCGTTACCACGATGCAAGAAGGTGGATGATAGCGCCGGCAACACTTGGCCGAAAGCTTGAATTTATAAATGTTACCGGAAAATTAAAACCAGGCGCAACGCCATCTGTTCCCTATCACCATGATGAAAATGCTTACAAATACAGCTATGTAACCTATATCGATAATTCGCTGGAGAACCGTACGTGGATAGATAAAATGTATTTCCGTCCAATAAGCCGGGATGAAATAAATAAAAATTCAAAGCTTATACAAAACCCCGGGTATTAAATTATATTGATTATTTGCCAACCTGTTGCCACTGTTTATAGTGGTATGGGTTGGCATTTTTTATGGTATATCCTGTCACCTTAAGCATGTATTAAACACCGAAACATTGCATTATTTGTGCAATACCTTGCAGAATAGTTTTTTAAATTGTTGCCGGTGCAAACGGTAAAAAAAAACCTCAAAAGAAATCAGTTTACTTTAGCATCCCTTGGCCGAATAGTATTATATTGGTTGACATAAAGTGGCAGCGTTTATTTGAAAGCAGCACTTTCTTACAGGGCTTGCTCTTAACGGTACCGCTGCACAGATAACCTTATACATTAAGATTGCAGTATGATAAAAAATGTGTTGTTTTTTTTCTTTTTAATGATGATGGTAACCAACCTGAATGCCCAGCAAAACAATGCCATGTTGTTTGATGATGGATGGAAATTTTATAGAGGTGCCGCACAAGGTGCCGAAGATGTTGGCTTTAATGATGCCGGTTGGCGCAACATTGATTTGCCGCATGATTGGGGCATTGAAGATTTGCCGGGCACCCATTCCCCTTTTAGTGAAAACGCTATAAGTCAGGTTAGTGGTGGTTTTACAACGGGTGGCACGGGTTGGTACCGAAAAATGTTTCTGGTGCCAGGTACAGATAAGGGCAAAAAAATGTACCTGAAATTTGACGGGGTGTACATGAATGCAGATGTGTGGATCAATGGCAGCCACCTTGGCAACCACCCTTATGGCTACACCGGTTTTGAGTTTGATATCAGTGAGAAAATAAAATATGGTGAAGAAAATGTTGTGGCAGTAGAGGTAAAAAATGAAGGCGTAAACAGCCGCTGGTATTCCGGCTCAGGAATTTACCGGCACGTTTGGCTAACTATGGCTGCCCCGGTGCACATTGTTAACTGGTCTACTTTTATTGTACCATCCAACATAAGCAATAACGCCGCTTCGGTTAATTTTAAAACAATAGTGCTGAATGAAACTGCACGGGAAGCGGCTGTTCATCTTGTTACAAAATTTATAAACAGTGCCGGTGTAACTGTTGCGGTAGCGGAATCAAAGCAAAGCATTGCCCCAAAAACATCTTACCAATTTATACAGGATGCTGCAATTAAAAAACCACAATTGTGGCAGTGCGATAACCCCGTTTTGTACACTGCCATAACACAGGTGTACAATGGTGAAGTGCTGCTTGGTGCAGATACAGTTTCTTTTGGCATAAGAAGCATACACTTTGATATTGCCAACGGGTTTCAACTAAATGGCAAGCCCATGAAACTTAAAGGTGGCTGCCTTCATCATGATAACGGGCCATTGGGTGCAAGGGCTTACGACAGGGCGGAGGAGAGAAGGGTGGAACTTTTAAAAGCAAGCGGGTACAATGCGGTAAGGTGCAGCCATAACCCACCAAGCCCTGCATTTTTAAATGCCTGCGACAGGCTTGGAATGTTGGTTATGGATGAAGCTTTTGACATGTGGGATGAAGGCAAAAACCCTTACGATTATCATTTGTATTTTAAAGACTGGTGGCAAAAAGATGTGGATGCCATGGTTACCCGTGACAGGAACCATCCTTGTATTATTATGTGGAGTATTGGAAATGAAATACCCGAAAGGGCCAGTGCACAAGGGGTTGCCACTGCAAAAATGCTTTCTGCCTACATTAAAAAATTGGATGGCACCAGGCCTGTAACATCGGCCGTTAATGGGTTAAATGAAGATAAGGACCCCTACTTTGCACAGCTTGATATCGGGGGCTACAACTATGCAGTATACAACAGCGATCAAAAGCAAAGCCTTTACGAAACCGACCACCGGCGGGTACCTTCAAGGATAATGCTGGGCACAGAAAGTTACCCGTTGGAAGCCTTTGGAAGCTGGATGGATGTAGTGGACCATCCTTATGTGATTGGTGATTTTGTGTGGACGGCCTTCGACTATATTGGTGAGGCCAGCATTGGCTGGTTGGGTTATTTTCAAAAGCAACAATTTTTTCCCTGGAATTTGGCTTACTGCGGCGACATCGATATTTGCGGATGGAAGCGCCCACAATCGTATTACCGGGATGCCTTATGGAAAGACAACCAGCTTTCAATTTTTGTAACCCCGCCGGTACCGTCATTTACACAAAACCCAAAAAGGGAAGATTGGTCAAAGTGGCACTGGCTGGATGCTGTGGCGAATTGGAACTGGACCGGGTACGAAGACAAGCCTTTGGAAGTTGTAGCTTACTCATCCTGCGCTATGGCCGAACTTTTTTTAAATAACAAAAGCCTTGGTAAAAAAGAAACCAACCGTGTAAGTAAATTTATGGCATCATGGAAAGTGCCTTACCAGCCAGGCATTTTAAAAGTGGTTGGGTATAATAAGGCCAATAAGATAATAAACACATCAGTGCTGAACACGGCAACTGCTGCAACAACAATACATATGGAAGCCGACCGGCAAAGTATAAAAGCCAACAACCAGGACCTGTGTTATATTACCGTTGAGTTGCAGGATGACAAGGCAAACCGCAACCCGTTAGCAGAAAATAAAATCACGTTTAAAACAGAAGGAAATGCAACAATTGTGGGTATTGGTAACGCCAACCCGATGGGCATTGAAAGCTACCAGGCAACCGAGAAAAAAGCCTGGCAGGGCAGGTGCCTGGTTATAATAAAAGCAGGTAAAAAGGCGGGGGAAATAAAGCTGGCTGCCACAAGCGACGGCATAAAACCGGCCTCCATTATTATACATGCCGTTCAATAAAAAACAAGGATATATTTTTACCCCTTAAAACAAAAAGTGAAACACAAAGTGACCATTGCCGATATTGCCACAGCCCTGAAAGTTACGCCAGCCACCGTTTCCAGGGCATTGAGCGGCCACCCGAAAATAAGTGCTGCCACAAAAGAACTGGTGCAGGCAACAGCAGCAAAAATGAACTATAAAAAAAATAGTATTGCTTCTTCGCTGCAGTCTGGCAAAACGAATGTTATCGGCGTTATCATCCCCAGTGCAGAAATAAATTTTTTTGGCTCAGTGGTGCATGGCATTGAGGGCATAGCAAACCTTAATGGCTATAATGTGCTGATATTTCAATCCAACGAAAGCAGGGAACATGAGGCAAAAGGAATAGAAACTTTTTTAACCGCAAGGGTGGATGGCATACTTGCATCTATTGCAAAAGATGCTGTCGACTTCAGCCATTTTATAGAAGCAAAGGCAACGCATATACCGCTTGTATTGTTCGATCGTACCAATGATGAACTCGATATACCCTCGGTTGTAATTGATGATTTTAAAGGGGCATTTATGGCGACGGACCATTTAATTAAACAAGGATATAAACGCATTGCACACATTTCGGCATCGCCCAACAGCAGCATTTGTAAAAAACGTTTGGAAGGGTACAGGGCAGCTTTAGCGGCAGGTAACCTGCCGGTGGATGATACGCTTTTGTACATCGGCGATATCTCTATAGAATCTGGCAAGGCTGCGGTCAAATATTTTTTTGAACTTCAGCAACCACCGGATGCCATTTTTGCTGTAGAGGATTTTACTGCCTTAGGTGCGATGAAGGAATTAAAAGAAAGGCATATCAGCATCCCGGCACAGGTAGGTATTGTTGGTTTTGCCAACGAACATTTTGGAGAACATATCACACCGTCTTTATCCACTATAGATCAGCAAACGGTGCTGATGGGCAAAGAATCTATAAAACTTTTATTAGGGCTGATTGCCGGAACGGAAGTGCCGCACCACCCTGCAAAAAAAATTGTGCTGGAACCTATTCCGGTCTTCAGGGCATCATCTGCTAAAACTTCAGCCGTACATTTACAATCGTTTAAACCTGCAACAAAAGCAACCGTTCAATCATGAAAAAAAATTATCGCTGGGGCATTTTAGGGGCAGGAAGAATTGCGGATAAATTTTGTGAAGCATTAACCTTTACCGAAGGTTCCAGTGTTTATGCAATTGCCTCCCGTGATAAAGACAAAGCAGCCGCATACGCACAAAAATTTAATGCCGCCAAAGTATACAACAGTTACGAAGAACTGGTAAAGGATGCAGATGTGGATATTGTTTACATTGCTACGCCACACGTTTTTCATTTTGGGCAAACCATGCTTTGCATACAAAACAACAAGCCGGTGTTGTGTGAAAAACCATTGTCGCTTAGCCCCGCCGATACCGCTGCAATGATTGCCGCCGCCAAAGAAAAAGACCTTTTTTTTATGGAAGGTATGTGGACAATTTGCATGCCCTTTATTCAAAAAATACAGGAAATAATTTCGGATGGCATACTGGGTGATGTAAAATATATTACAGCTGATTTTAGTTTTGGGGTACCCAATGACCCCGAAGGCAGGCTGATGAACAAAGCACTTGGTGGCGGGTCTGTATTGGATGTTGGCGTGTACCCTGTCTTTTTAGCTGCGTTCTTTTTAGGGGAACCAACGATAATAAGAACGGTCTCAAAATTAGCCCTTACGGGTGTGGATGAATATGCCAGCATCCTGCTGCAATATGAGGGTAACCAAACCGCCCATTTGTTTTGCGGCATTGGTTTTCAAACCTCCATCGAAGCAGAAATAACCGGCACCAAAGGCCGCATTAAAATAAAAAACCCCTGGTTTAAGGCCACTGATTTTTCGTTGCAGTTAAACGACGGCACCACTACCGATTTTGCAATACCACACCAAAGCAATGGCTTTGAGCATGAGATAAAAGAAGTAATGTATTGCCTGGATAATAAGCTGCTGCAAAGCCCTAAAGTACCCCATCAGCTTAGCCAGTGTGTAAGCAATATTATGGAAACAGTATTGCAACAGGCTGGGGTGTTTTATCAGAAATAACATTCACGTCAATTATTTAATTTTTCCCCTTTTTTTCCTTTCAGGGAACCTTATATGCTTTCTATTTTAAGCCATATCCACCATTTGCATCTAAAGGCCGCACCCTGTTGATATACTTCCTTTGGCGCAAGTGACTTAGTAATGGCGCAGAGGTGTCGGAAGCTTAAGAGCGTTGGCAGGCTTATGCCTTAGAACAAAAGTATCGGCAGATTTTGTGCAGGCCCTGCGTTGTCAAAATCGAATTAGTATTCAAATGGGATATGGAAATTGTCAGTGTTTTGAATATGCACAATATCAACAAATTGTTGTAAAGAAAATTTAGATATCAGTTCTTTACCATCAAGTTTAGGGTCTTGATAATAGATTTTACGAAGAGTGCCTTGTTTAGCTAATTCTGCGAATATCAATTTATCAATGTCACGATTCAAAAATGGAAAGGAATAGCCGATGACAACCATTATAGTTGTTTTTTCGACCATTTTTTTAACCTGATTCATTAGCGAAGAGTGATAACCGCTATTTTCCCAAGCGAAGTGTAAATGTGACTCTAGATTATTTTGTTCGATAAACAAGAGTGTGGGCTATGATAAATCCCTTGTATCGTTTTTGAAATATACTTGTGCCTTGTCCCGAAGCGGTTTTTGCAAATCCTGCTATTCCATTTAAATGAATTAATGATAATAAACCTTGGTTGTCAAATGTAGGATCAAGATTGGGATAGTATGAAAACATCGGTGGTGAATATGTAAATGAGATTCCTCTATGATCAATATCTTCAGCCTCTCCAATTTGAGTTGCAGCCAGCTCCACTTGAAAATCATAATTCCAGCTGAGTATATTTACATTTTCAGGAAAGACTTTTCGTTGCATAACGCTGACAAGCCAAGGAAGATATCTTTTATCTCTTGCATTTAGCAGCATTTGTTTAATCGAAAAATATGCTGAAACTGTTTTCTTTAGTTCATGTAATTCTGCACCGCCAGGTTTAGTAAGATGCAAGAACTTAGCGTACGTATCCACATCGCCAAACTCGTCAGCTTTTGAAGCTAAATAGTTAAAGCTATCTCTATATTATCAATAGAAATCTTATATTTCTTGTCTGTTAATCGAACAATTATTGAATTAAGATTAATATTTTTAAGATCATGTGATAGGCCAGGAATTTCTGGGGGCGAATCTCTTTGTCCAACTGATTTTGCTAAAGGTAAAACTTGCGCACTTGCACCAGCTCCCAAAAAATAGAGTATTTTTTCAACCATAATAATAATGATAATTTAAAAGTTTTCTGAAACTGTTGTTGGTGTTTTCACAGCCAACCGAAGTGTTATTTAATCCGGTTGCCTGCGACTTATACATTGTAATATAATTCATACCAATAATAAAGATACCTCTCTAAAATTATGAGGCTTTGTCTTTTTGGCGCAAGGAGTTTGTTATTGGCGCCGGCATCTGTTAGCTCAAGACTCTGTCTTGCTGCTAATTTTAGTCCAGCTATAAATAAGGCATTTACTTTTTAATAACTTCCGTTGCCAAGCCTTCGATCAAGGTAGGGGTACGTTATGCGAATAATCAAGTTTCTCAATAGGTATAATACTAAAGCTACCTTACTTTTTTAGTGATAGCATTTTAAAACTTTACTATTTTTGGGCAATGCAAGATAAATTGTGAACCTTATGAATGTATTACAGGCAATGGTGGCGGCGGGACTGGTGTCATTTTAATTATTTGACAAAGCCTTTCCATTTCCTGCAGGAGGCACCGGACTACCACGTAAAAAAAACCCTGTAATAATATTTTCTCCGGATATATAACCGTTCATTTTTTCCCTTTCAGGGAACCTTATTATACTTTCTATTTTAAGCCATATCCAACAATTGCATTCAATGGGTGCACCCGGCCCATCTGCCTCCTTTAAAATATTTTTAAAAAATATTCATTAATCCTGTTTCCCTTCTTCTATGTACTGCGACAAAGTATATGCAACACCGCAAACAAATAATTCCAGATAAACAATCTATTTAATCAACACAAAAAAAACTAAACAAAATGAAAAGTTATGTAATCGCCCTCGTGGCAGGCCTGTTATTGTCACACGTATTTGTAAATGATGGGTTCGCACAAACTGCAACATCATCAAACGCTTTTAAAAGCAGCAACACATTGGATGCTCAGCTAATGCAAAATGAACTTGCAGTGCTGGACAAAGGAAAATTTAATGCAGGAAGCCCAAACAGCTATGATGCAACCTACAACGGCAACACCAATTCCCTTGGGGATGTCAGCCCAAAAGCGGTAAAGGATTTTTCTAAAAACTATCGCAATGTTACCGGCGCAACATGGGACAAAAGTTCAGAAGGTTTCAGGGCCAAGTTTATTCTTAACGATGTAAAAAATGCCGTGTACTATGACACAAAAGGACGTTGGGCCGGCAGCCTTAAAACGTACAGTGAATACAAAATGCCAAGGGACATCAGGGCAACCGTAAAAAGGGAGTACTACGATTACTCAATCGAAATGGTACAGGAAGTTGAAACCCCTTTATCTGAAAACGGCCCTACCTACCTGGTGTACGTGCAGGATACACACCGCTATAAAATTTTGCTTGTACATGATGGCGACATGCAGGTTTGGCAAGATTTTGTAAAGTAATAACCCCTGCTTAACGCTACAGTATAAATGATCCTGCCAGGCCTCTTTCAAAAGTTAAAATGCACCCACCGGATTTTTGGGGTACAGGTAAAACTGTAATGCTGATAACTTTTAAAGAGGCTTTTTTTGTTTTTAACTGGTGGGTAAAAGCGGGATTAAAAAAACAGGTAGCAAAAGTTTTTTAGCAAAAGGTTTGTATTAAATTGTACAATAATTCTTGTCATAATTTTACTAAAACCTTTCAACATGAAACTCAAATTATTCCCCCTGGTGCTGGTTTTAATTACAAGCATTTTCTGCGCCTGCAATAATGCAGCAAACACAGGCACAACAACGGCGCATGGTGCAGACAGCAGTGAGATGGATACCGGGAGTGTGGCAGCAAACTGGAAACTGGGCGTACAAACCTGGACCTTCAGGCTTTTTCCACAATCCGTTGCACTGGCAAAAGCAGACAGTGCAGGCATAAAATATATTGAAGCATTTTTAGGGCAGCCATTGGACAGTACGGGTAAAGATACTTTCGGAATAAGGATGCCCGAAGCAGCCCGTGCAAAACTTAAGGCCATGCTGGCACAACATCATATACAGATGGTGGCCATGGGTGTAACGGTCCCTCAAAACAGGGAGGAATGGGAGAAGACCTTTGAGCTTGCAAAAGAGTTTGGACTGAGTTATATCACATCAGAACCTATTAAAACGCAGTGGGACATGGCAGACAGCCTCGCCGGAAAATATGGAATTAAAATCGCCATTCATGATCATCCAAAACCAAATGCCTACTGGGAGCCAGACTCTGTACTAGCCGCTGTTAAAGGCCATCCCAATATTGGTGCTTGTGCAGATTTAGGCCATTGGGCCCGTAACGGCCTTAACCTCGTTGATTGCTTAAAAAAACTGGAAGGCCATATTTATGGTGTACACCTTAAAGATATTGTAACCTTTAATAAAACAAATGCCGCCGATACAGTTGTGGGCAAAGGGATCATCAATTTTGACCCTGTTTTTGCAGAATTAAAGCGCCAGCATTTTTCTGGTATGTTCTCTATAGAACACGAATCCAACTGGGGCAACAATGTGCCGGATGTTATTGAAACAGTACAATTTTTTAATAGCCATGTAGCAAAGCCCAATGGTAAATAGTAAAGCTGCCTTATCATATTTTATAAAAAATCGCACCACCTTACCATAAGGCAGGCAGATGTTGTATTGTCTTTTTACATCATGATGAAAAATAGTTATTTACCAGGGCTGTTTGTTTTACTGGCGGCCTCCTGTACTTCGCCAGGTAACAATGCATACGATGGGTGGACGCAATACCTTGGCGGGGCAGACAGGGCCCATTATTCAACCTTAGCTCAAATTGATTCCTTAAATGTCGGGCAGCTAAAAGTAGCATGGGCGTACGATGCGCCGGATAGCGGACAGATGCAGATGAACCCCATAATTGTACAAGGAACAATGTATGGCGTAACTGCGGCGCTTAAAGCATTTGCGCTGGATGCGGCAACCGGTAAACAGCTATGGTTGTATAAGGATAATGCCCAGGCAAGCGGTACAAGCAGGGGCGTTGCTTATTGGGAAGATGGCAATGATAAAAGGATTTTGTACACTGTTGGCGATAAACTCATCGCATTAAATGCCCTTGATGGAAAGCCAGTTCTTTCGTTTGGGACAAATGGTAAAACAGACCTGCACACCGGCTTGCCCGATGCTGCAAAAGACAAATACATTACCAGCAATACGCCGGGTACAATCTTCAAAAATTTAATTATACTACCGGTAAGGGTAGCCGAAGATGCAGGCGCTGCACCTGGTTATGTAAGGGCATTTGATGTACGCACCGGTAAGCTGGTATGGGTGTTTCACACCATACCCATGCCTGATGAAAAAGGCTACAACACCTGGCCGCCGGAAGCCTATAAAAATATTAATGTAGGTGCGGTAAATAATTGGGCTGGCATGGCACTGGATGAAAAGACAGGCACCCTTTTTATCCCCCTTGGTTCGGCTGCGCCGGATTTTTATGGCGCCAACAGAAAAGGGGCAAACCTGTACGCCAATTGTTTGCTGGCGCTCAATGCAAATGATGGAAGTTACAAGTGGCATTTTCAGTTAACCCATCATGATATGTGGGACAGGGACCCTCCGGCACCGCCCAACTTAATTACCGTTACCCAAAATGGAAAATCCATAGATGCAGTGGCACAGGTAACCAAGCAAGGCTACACGTTTGTATTGGATAGAAGTACCGGCCAGCCTTTGTTTCCGGTGCAGGAGGTAAGTGCCCCCGCATCTGCTTTGCCGGGTGAACAGGCATGGCCAACACAGCCTGTACCGTTATTGCCCAAACCTTATGCAAGGCAAATTAACGGGCTGACTGAAAATGATATCAGCCCTTTTGCAGGCAATAAAGAAACATTGAAAAAAGAATTTTTGGCGGCAGATAAAAGGGCCTTTGCACCGCCGGATACAGGTAATGTTTTATTGCTGCCCGGCTATGATGGTGGTGCAGAATATGGAGGCGCAGCAGCAGATCCGTTTAAAGGGATATTGTATGTTAACGCCAACGAAATGGCCTGGTTTTTAAAGATGGAAAAGCAACCTGCTGCAAATGCGCCAAATAGCAAAAACATTCAAAAAGGTTATGCCGGTGAACAGGTGTACCAGGCAAGTTGCAGTGGTTGCCATGGCAGTAACCGGCAGGGCAATGCAGCAAGCGGCTACCCTGATTTAACAATGTTGCCGCAAAAGCAAACCACACAATATGTGTTGCAAACCATTACTAACGGCAAAGGAAAAATGCCGGGCTTTTCATCCATTAACGCAGCAGATAAAGAACGATTAGTTGCCTTTTTATTTGGTACAGAAAGGAAAGAAATAATGAGTACTGGCATGGCTGCCGCTAACCTTGATGCCTACCGGCATACCGGCTATAAAAAGTTTTTAGATGATAAAGGGCTGCCTGCAATTTCGCCACCATGGGGTACATTAACCGCAATAGATTTAAACAGTGGTAAGCAGTTATGGCAAACCACTTTAGGCATAACACCAGGCCTGCCCAAGCAGGATACAAACCCCACCGGTTGTGAAAATTATGGCGGCCCGGTGATTACATCCAATGGCCTGTTGTTTATTGCCGCAACAAAGGATGGTATGTTCAGGGCGTTCAGCAGGTACACCGGTAAATTACTTTGGCAAACAGCATTGCCCGCTGCATGTTTTGCAACACCGGCCATGTACAGCATTAATGGAAAACAATTTATAACCATGGCCTGTGGCGGCGAAAAACTGGGAACAAAAAAAGGAAATAAAATAGTGGCATTTGCCCTGCCGTGATCGCAGGGTATTTTATAATGATTTAGGAAAGAAGGTAATGTTCAATAAAACGTATACGTGTGCACAGTAACCCCATAGCATATACAGCAAAAAAAATTGCCGCTTCCATCACCATCGATGGCAATACTGCAAAGGAAATATGGCAGCAGGCCAACTGGAGCAAACGCTTTGTGGATATGGTTTCTGGTCAGCCTGGCATGTATGGTACCAGGTGTGCAATTTTGTGGAACGATCAATATTTGTACATCGCTTTTGAAGCAGAGGAACCATTTGTAGAAGCACATCAAACAGAAAGGGACAGTATTGTTTTTTTAGAAAATGACCTGGAAGTTTTTATTGATGGCGGCGATTGCTATTATGAGCTGGAAGTAAATGCGGCCAATACAGTGTATGAAGTTTTTTTTATCTGGAAAGATGCCTTCACAAAAAGCAGCCGCTTTAACCTGCCGCAGTTTGATGTGCACCATCCGAAGGTATACACGTTTGCCGGCGACTATGACCGCAGTGGCGCAAGCTTTTGGAAAGGCACACACCCCCGTGGTGTTCGTTGGGCATTTACCCATTTTGATTTGCCCGGCCTGCAGACAGCAGTGCAGGTGCAGGGTACAATAAACGATAATAAAGATGTTGATAAAGGCTGGAGCCTTGAGGTGGCCATACCCTGGCCCAGCTTAGGTTTACTGGCCAATGGCCGCAGCCTGCCACCGGTTAATGGCGATATATGGCCTATCTTTTTAGGCCGCTTTCAAAAACTGTTTGCCAGTGGCAACGAGATTGTACCACACCCGGCCATGGTGCTTACAAGCCATGGAATATATGATACACATATGCCCGAAAAATGGAGCAGGGTTGCCTTTGCGGAAGAATAGGGGCTAATCATTGATGTATGTTTTGACAGCAATAATTTGTAGTACATTGTACAGAAAATAAAACAACGGTCGCCATGCCACTATACACTAAACATTGTTTTTTCCTGCTTGCAGCAATGGTATTTTGCGTTACGGCAGCGGCACAAACCCATTCCCTTTTTAATGGCAAAGATTTAACCGGCTGGCATATTGATGTACCGGAGATGGATACCAGCACATCTGCAAAAAATCCTTTTATTGTACGCAATGGTTTGCTGGTTAGCATGGGCAACCCACAAGGCCATCTGATAACCGACAGCAGTTTTAAAAATTATAAATTGGTGGTGGAATACCGCTTTGCAGGCAAGCCGGGCAACTGCGGCATACTGCTACATGCATCCACGCCACGGGCACTTTACAAAATGTTCCCCAAATCTATTGAAGCACAAATGCAGCATAACGATGCCGGGGATTTTTGGTGTATTGTGGAAAATATAAAAGTGCCGGACATGGAAAAGCGGCGTGGGCCAAAAGCAAAGTGGGGCATCACCGAAGGTAAAGGCAGGCGCATAAAAAACCTTACCGATAGCTCAGAAAAACCTTTGGGCGAATGGAACACCATGGTAATAGAATGCTATAAAAAAAGCATCCGCACCTGGGTAAATGGCGACCTTGTAAACGATGGCTACGGCTGCACTGCAGATCATGGGCAAATCGCTTTTCAGGCCGAGGGATCAGAAGTGGAATGCAGACGAATGGACATTGTGCCGATCAATAAGTTAAGTGTAACACCATAGTATTTTCTCATCTTTTAATAAACCAGGCAGCATGAAATTATTTGCAACAGCAATGCTGGCGTTGTTGATACAATCTTCAACCGCACAAAAAATATCACTTTACGGATTAACCTGCGAACACCTTACCAACCCTATTGGCATAGGCGCCAGTCAGCCAAGGTTAAGCTGGAAAATAAAAAGTGCAGAAGGAAATTGGCTGCAGTCAGGCTACAGTATCCGTGTTGCCACAAGCCCTGCCTTCTCCCCTGAAAATATTATTTGGCAAAGCCAGAAGGTTAACAGCGATGGCTCTGTTTTACAACTTTATGAAGGCAGCCCTTTACAATCGGGCAAAAGATATTACTGGCAGGTAAAAGTGTGGGACAATAAAAACATGGCATCACCATGGAGTGAAACAGCTTTTTGGGAAACCGGTTTTTTACAACAGCAGGATTGGAAGGCCAACTGGATAGAACCCATACAGGATACCATCCGCCATATGCCCGGGTTGCTTGTGAGGCATGGCTTTGCACTGTCAAAGAAAGTTACTTCGGCCAGGGCATACGTTACCGCACATGGTTTTTATGAGCTGTACATCAATGGCAAAAAAGCGGGTGACCAGGTGTTTACGCCAGGCTGGACATCTTACAATAAAAGGTTGCAATACCAGGTGTATGATGTAACCGGCATGTTACAACACGGTAACAATGCCATAGGCGCAATGCTGGCAGATGGATGGTACAGGGGGTCGCTAGCTTGGGAAAATAACTGGGGCATTTGGGGCAAGCAATTAGGGCTGCTCTGCCAGTTACAGGTACAGTACAATGATGGCACAAGCGAAGCGGTAATAACAGACAATACGTGGAAGGGTACACAGGATGGGCCAATTGTAATGGCAGGTATTTATGATGGCGAAACCTACAATGCACAAAAGGAAATTAGCGGCTGGTGCAATGCAGGTTTTGACGACAGTAAGTGGAAGGCTGTTAACCAGGTGGCATATCCGCTTAGCAATATTGTGGCCACCCAAACGGTACCCGTAAAAAGGGAAGAAGAACTAAAGCCAACCCGGTTTTTTAAAACACCCAAAGGTTTGCTGGTGGCAGATTTTGGCCAGAATATGGTTGGATGGGTAAGATTAAAAGTAAATGGAAAAGCAGGTACAGTTATCACCATCCGCCATGCAGAAGTGCTGGATAAATTTGGTGATTTTTACACCGATAACCTGCGGGCCGCTGCGGCCACCGTACACTATACTTTAAAAGGCGGCGGCGAAGAAACCTATGAACCAAGGTTTAGTTTTTTTGGCTTTCGCTACATCACCATTGACGGGTACCCCGGTGAAATAGCAACCGGTGATGTTACCGGAATTGTTGTACACTCCAACATGCAGCCTACGGGCACATTCGAATGTTCCAACCCGATGATAAACCAGTTGCAGCACAATATCCAATGGGGGCAAAAAGGCAATTTTGTAGATGTGCCGACTGATTGTCCTCAGCGGGATGAACGCCTTGGGTGGACAGGCGATGCCCAGGCATTTGTACGCACAGCGGCCTACAACATGGATGTGGCGCCATTCTTCACCAAATGGTTAAAAGATGTTGCTGCAGATCAGTTGCCACAAGGGCAGGTTCCGTTTGTAATTCCCAATGCTTTAAAAGACAATACCAGCACTTCTGCTGGTTGGGGCGATGTGGCCACGATTGCACCATGGACTATTTACCAGGTATATGGTGATAAACAGGTTTTACAAAACCAGTATCCAAGTATGAAGGCTTATGTGGAGTACATCCGCAACAAAGCAGGCGACAGTTATTTATGGAAAGGGGGCAGTGTTTTTGGCGATTGGCTGTTTTATAAATCCATGCAGCAAACCGAAAATGATGGCTACACCAGCCCGGATATGATAGCCACAATGTTTTATGCTTATTCCACAAAATTATTATCGAAAGCTGCTGCGGTTTTAAATAATAAAGGAGATGAAAAAATATACAGTGCCCTTTTCGAAAAGATAAAAGCGGCATTTAACCGTAATTACGTAACACCCGAAGGCCGCATTACATCCGAATCGCAAACAGGGTATGTGCTGGCATTAAATTTTGGTTTGTTGCCGCAGGATATGGAACCCAAAGCAGCACAGTATTTAACGGAAGACATCAAGGCGAGGGGCAACCATTTATCAACCGGGTTTTTAGGTACGCCTTACCTATGCCATGTTTTATCTGCCAACGGCTATACCAGTGTGGCCTACGATTTATTGTTGCAGCAAAGTTACCCCTCATGGTTGTACCCGGTAAAGATGGGGGCAACTACCATTTGGGAAAGATGGGACGGCCAGAAAACAGACAGCACTTTCGAAGATGTTGGCATGAACTCATTTAACCATTATGCCTATGGGGCCATCGGCGATTGGATGTACCGGGTTGTTGCAGGTATTGAAATTGGGGAAGCTGGTTATAAACATATTTTAATACAGCCGCAACCTGATGCAAGGTTTACTTATGCAAAAGCATCGTTCGAAAGCAGCTATGGTAAAATAGCCTCGGGCTGGCAATTAAAAGAGGGTAAGATGATCATCAACATCACCGTTCCGCCAAATACGCAAACAACAATAACGTTGCCTTCTGCACAAGCAGATAAGGTAACAGCCACCGTAAATCCTTTAAATGCAACAACAGGTAAAATGGTACAACAGGGCAATAACGTAGTGGTAGCAACAGGTTCAGGCGATTATCAGTTTGAATACAGTTGGCCAACAGCACCAAAACCATAATCATCTTACTAAATAAAAAGGCAGTTTGCATTGCATGTGAAATGGATGTTGCCTTGTTGTAGCCCCAGGGTACGGGCAACCCTTTCAGGGTAATTAAACAATTTAAGGTTACCCACAATTTTTTGTTTCCTTTTACTTAAATCAACCAATCTTTGCACAATAATTTAAAAGCAGGTTTTTACAGGCTGGGTTATTTTAGCGTTAAGAAGTTTTTTAAGCCGCTTTTGGCAGGTGTTTCGCAATTTCAGTAAAACATCTTTTTGAGGGCTTTAATTACTTTCATAACTCACCAGCAAAAAGCCAATACAATTTATATTTCGATGGCAAAAGCAACAGCAGCATTAAAAATCCTTTCCTTTGATATTGGCGGTTCTCATGTAAAAGCTACCATATTAAACAGCGGGGGCGGGTTAGAAATTGAGTACCAAAAAATAGATACCCCACCTTTGGCCACCCCCGAAACATTGATGGAAGCCATAAAAACATTGGTAAAAAATTTCCCCGCATTCGATAAAATTTCTGCTGGTTTTCCGGGTTATGTAAAAAATGGTGTTGTTATGACAGCGCCAAACCTTGATACTAAAAGTTGGAACAATATTGATCTTCAAAAAAAATTAGAAGAAGTTTTGGGCAAACCTGCAAAAGTGGTAAACGATGCGGATATGCAGGGGCTTGGTATTGCAGATGGTAAGGGCCTGGAAATGGTGATAACCCTTGGAACTGGCTTTGGTACCGCATTACTGCTGGATGGCACCTTGCTGCCCCACTTGGAATTGGCCCATCATCCCATAACAAAAAACAATACTTACGACGAATACATCGGGGAAAAAGCATTGGAAAAAGAGGGAAAAGAAGAATGGAACGAAAGGTTAAAAAAAGTGTTGCTGGTTTTAAAAACAGTATTTAATTACGACAAATTATACATCAGCGGCGGAAACGCTAAAGGCATTAATTTTGACCTTGATAAAAATATAGAAGTAGCCACAAACAAAGATGGCATAAAAGGTGGCTCACGCTTGTGGGTAAACAACACCGGAAAATAACAAAAACAAAAACCTACTTAAAACAAAATAGCAATGGACAGCAGCACACAACAAATTGAACAGTCAGGAATAAACACTATCAGGGTCTTATCAGTAGATGCAGTACAAAAGGCAAACTCCGGCCACCCCGGTATGCCAATGGGTGCCGCTCCTATGGGCCATGTTTTATATGCACATGCCATGCGGTATAGTCCTAAAAACCCGGATTGGCCAAACCGTGACAGGTTTATTCTATCTGCAGGCCATGGCTGTATGCTTCAGTATAGTCTTTTATACCTTACCGGTTTTGATTGCACCATGGATGACCTTAAAAATTTTCGTCAGTTAAATAGTAAAACAGCAGGCCATCCGGAACATGGGTTAATGCCGGGAGTAGATGTAACTACTGGTCCGCTGGGGCAGGGCTTTGCAAACGGAATTGGTTTTGCTATCGCCCAAAAGCACCTTGCAGCAAGGTATAATAAACCTGGTTTTGATCTTTTTGATTATCATATTTATGCCATTTGCAGTGATGGTGATATGATGGAAGGGGTAACATCAGAAGCAGCTTCCCTTGCCGGGCACTTAAAACTGGGTAACCTTATTTACCTGTATGATGATAACCATATTTCTATAGAAGGCAGTACTGGCATAGCTTTTACAGAAGATACCGCAAAAAGGTTCGAAGCATACGACTGGCATGTACAAGTTATTGAAGATGGAAATGATGTTGCCGCAATTGCAGCAGCAGTAGAAAATGCCAAGAAAGAAACCACCCGTCCTTCGCTGATAAAAGTACGTACCCATATCGCTTATGGCAGCCCTAATAAAGTGAATACTGCCGGCGCCCACGGCTCACCGTTAGGCCCTGATGAAGTAAAACTGGTAAAGCAATTTTTTGGGTTTGATCCTGAACAATTTTTTGCAGTATCGGATGATGTGTTGAAATACTACAGGGCTGCAGGTGAAAAAGGCACAGCGCAGGAGAAAGAATGGAATACATTATTTGAAAATTATAAAGCATCTTTTCCTGAACTTGCAGCAGAATATGAAAGGGCTGCATCGGGTAAATTGCCCGAAGGCTGGAAAGACAAATTACCTTCTTTTGAACCATCAGAAAAAAAGATGGCCACAAGGCAGGCTTCAGGAAAAGTACTCAACGAAATAGCTGCCATCATCCCCAACCTGATTGGTGGCGCAGCAGATTTATCCCCTTCTACCGAAACAAACCTTAAGGGGTACGACTCTTTTACTTCTGAAACCTATGGTGGCAGAAACTTTCACTTTGGTATCAGGGAGCATGCCATGGGTTCTGCATTAAATGGTATGGCACTCACCAAAGGCGTAATTCCTTATGGTGCCACTTTCTTAATATTTTCTGAGTACATGCGGCCGCCTATCAGGCTTGCATCCATCATGAAACTTAGGCCCATCTTTGTGTATACCCACGATAGTATTGGTTTAGGGGAAGATGGAACAACCCATCAACCGGTAGAGCAATTGATCTCATTGCGGTCAATACCCAACATCACCCTTATTCGCCCGGCAGATGCAAATGAAACTGCACAGGCATGGAGGGTAGCACTGGAGCACAGCGATGGCCCGGTGGTATTGGTGTTTACACGGCAGGGGCTAACCATTATCGACCAGTCAAAATTTGGTAAGGCTACCGAGCTGGAAAAAGGTGCTTACATTCTTTCCGATTCGTTAATGGACCCTCAGGTAATACTGATGGCGAGTGGATCAGAAGTAGAATTAATTATGAAGGCACAGGAAGTTTTGATGGAAGAAGGTATTTCGAGCCGTGTGGTAAGCATGCCGTCATGGGAATTGTTTGAAAGGCAGGATGCTGAATACAAAGAAAAAATATTTCCGGCCTCAGTTAAAAAAAGGCTTGCGGTTGAAGCAGGTTCTCCATTAGGCTGGCATAAATATGTAACTGATGAAGGTGCGATAATTGGCATGACAACTTTTGGCGAATCAGCACCTGCAGAAGAACTCTACAAAGTGTTTGGCTTTACGGTTGATAATGTGGTGGCCAAAGCAAAAGCTTTACTGGAATCAGGGGCACTCGTTAGCACCCGTTTATAAAAATGCAGCACTGCAGTTTTGATAGCTATTGCAATGTCAATGTTTTTTGCATTGGTTTTGGCTTCAGCATTATTTTAAATATCTCTAAATGAAAATAGGTATAGCGGCGGACCATGGAGGATATGAATTGAAGGAAATATTGCAGCCTTTTTTAACGGCACTTGGTTACGAGGTGCAGGACTACGGTGCTTTTGAAGCCGATAGTACAGATGATTATCCCGATTTTGTAATACCCATGGCAAGGGCAATTGCCGGCAAGGAAATAGAAAGGGGCATTGCAGTTTGCGGCAGCGGGGTTGGTGCTTCGGTAGCGGCCAACAAAATTGCGGGGGTAAGGGCAGCATTAATAAATGATCATTTTTCTGCCCATCAGGGTGTAGAAGATGATGACCTTAATGTGCTTTGCCTTGGTGGCCGGGTAACAGGGTACATGTCGGCACAGGAACTGATTACCGCTTTTTTAAATGCACGTTTTACTGGTGAAGAACGGCATATGCGGAGGTTGGGAAAAGTTCACCAGTTGGAAAATAAATAAAAAATAATGCCCAGAGTAAATGACCTGAAGATCCTTTTTTTTGATGTTGGTGGCATACTGTTAAGCAATGGCTGGGGCCATGAATCAAGGGAACTTGCAGCCCAAAAATTTGGATTGGATTATAAAGAAGTGGATGCATTGCACAATTTCATTTTTAATGTTTTTGAAATCGGCAGCGTTACCCTTGATGAATATCTTGACACGGTAATTTTTAACCATCCAAGGGATTTTGTAAGGGAAGATTTTAAAGAATTTATGTACAGCCAGTCTGTTGAATTACCAGACATGCTCCGGTGGTTGAAGGAGTGGAAAAAAGATTGTGGTTTCCGCATCATCTCCATCAATAACGAAGGCAAGGAACTTAATGATTACCGGGTGCAAAAGTTTAAACTGCACCAGGCATTCGATGCTTTCATTTCATCCTGCGAAGTAAATATGCGCAAGCCTGATCCTGGCATTTTTAAACTGGCACTTGGTATAGCACAGGCATCGCCTGCCCAATGTGTTTATTTTGATGACCGGATAATGTTTGCCAATGCCGCACAAACACTGGGCATCCGTTCTTTTCAACACAAGGATTTTGAAACCACCAGGCAAATACTGGAAAATCTAAAAAAAGAAAATTTTAATGTATGAGTGATACAAACAACCAATATGATTTTGGAATGATTGGCCTTGGAACAATGGGCCGTAACCTGTTATTGAACATGGGCGATCATGGGGTAAAAGGTGCAGGATACGATAAAGATGCCTCAAAAGGAAAGTTGCTGGAAGAGGAATCTAAGAATGGTAACCTTAAAGGCTTTAGTGATGTAAATGAATTTATAGGTTCTTTAAAAAGCCCAAAGGCTATCATGATGCTGGTGCCTGCCGGTAAAATTGTTGATAGTGTTATTGAAGAACTTTTGCCACTTTTAAGCAAAGGGGATATTTTAATAGATGGCGGTAATTCGCATTTTACAGATACGGTACGCCGTGACGAATACCTGGAATCTAAAGGGCTGCACTTTTTTGGAATGGGTGTTTCCGGTGGTGAAGAAGGTGCAAGAAAAGGGCCAAGCATGATGCCCGGTGGCGATAAAGATGCATATAATGTAATGAAGCCAATATTGGAATCTATTGCAGCAAGAGTAGATGGGGAGCCTTGTGTAACATATATTGGCCCCGGTGCATCCGGCCATTTTGTAAAGATGGTACACAACGGCATCGAGTACGGTTTAATGCAGTTAATTTCTGAAACGTATGAAGTGCTGAAGAAAGGCTTGCAGTTTAATGATGAAGAAACGGGGAAAGTTTTTACCGGATGGAACGAAGGAAGGCTGCAATCTTTTCTGTTAGAAATAACCAGTGAAATTTTCAATTATAAAGAAGATGGTAAAGACCATTTGTTACTGGATGACATTAAGGATGAGGCCAGGGCAAAAGGCACCGGCAAATGGACATCACAGGTTGCTATGGATTTAGAAACCCCTATCCCAACAATTGATTCCGCAGTCGAAATGCGTGACCTTTCCAAATACAAAGCTTTACGGGTGCAGCTTTCCGGCATTTACAGTAATGACGATAAGCCTTTATCTGTAAATAAAGAAGAGTTCCTGATGCAACTGGAACAGGCTTTTTATTTTACAACCATCGTGTCTTATGCACAAGGGATGGCGCTGTTATCAAAAGCATCTTCAGAATTTAAGTATGAACTGAAGCTTGCAGAAATCGCCAAAATATGGCGGGGTGGTTGCATCATCCGTTCCGGGTTCTTAAGTGAGATATTTAATGCTTTTCAAAAAGACAATAACCTGCAGCACCTTTTACTGGATGCGGGTGTACAAAGATTAATTGCCGAAACTTTGCCTGGCATCAGGGCGGTTTTGTCGAAGGCTGTAGAAGCAGGTATTGCAATGCCTGCATATGCAGCATCTTTAAGCTATTTTGATAACCTGCGCAATAACCAAATGCCCAGTAATCTAATACAGGCACAAAGGGATTATTTTGGTGCACACACGTATGAACTTATTGGTAAAGAAGGTGTTTTTCACACAAAATGGGGAGAGAAGAGCGTAAGCATAAAAGGCAGCGGGGTAAAAGAAAAACAATAATGTACGGCTTTCGGGACGGTTTGCGGGTCACACGGTAACACGTCTTTTCGCAAACAAATTAATAACACATAACTACAAGCACATGTACGCTTCTATAAAATCGCAGCCGGTAATATTTGTAATATTCGGTGGCACCGGTGATTTGAACTCCCGCAAACTTGCACCCGCTTTATACAATCTTTTTTTGGAAGGATGGCTGCCAGATCAGTTCTCCATAATTGGTACCGGCAGAACGCCGTTAACTGATGAGCAATTTGCAGAAAAATTATTGGATGGCATCAATCATTATTCAAGAACGGGCAAGGCTGCGGATGATAAATGGCAGGAGTTTTCCAAACACCTATTTTACCAGGCTGCCGATGCGAAAGATTTTAAAAGCTATAAGGAATTTGGCACCCGGATAGAGAAGCACAATGCAGAATGGAAGGTAGAGGCCAATGTAATTTATTACCTCGCCGTATCGCCTGATTTTTTTCCGGTAATTGCAGAGAACCTTTCTAAAAGTAAGCTCACTACCGATACAACTAAAACAAGGATTGTAATCGAAAAGCCATTCGGCCATGATTTAGGATCATCCCGTTCATTAAACAAATTATTGGCCGGTATATTTAATGAGTGCCAGATATACCGCATAGATCATTATCTGGGTAAAGAAACGGTGCAAAATATAATGGCCTTCAGGTTTGCCAATGCGTTGTTGGAGCCCATCTGGAACAGGAACTATATCGAGCATGTGCAGATATCCGTAACAGAACAATTAGGGGTAGAAGACAGGGGCGATTATTACGATGGCTCCGGTGCATTAAGGGACATGATCCAAAACCATTTGCTTCAGTTGCTTTGCCTGGTGGCCATGGAATCACCCAACAGTTTTAATGCGGACGAAGTACGCAATAGAAAAGTGGATGTGCTGAATGCTATGCGCAGGTTTTCGCCGGAAGATGTACGGATGTCAACCGTGAGGGGGCAATACGCAAGCGGCTGGATGGAAGGAAAAGAAGTACCCGGCTACCGTTCAGAAAAAAAGGTAGACCCGGAATCGAATACAGAAACCTTTGCGGCTATTAAATTT
Organism: Ferruginibacter sp.; assembly: GCA_965249755.1. GTDB lineage: Bacteria > Bacteroidota > Bacteroidia > Chitinophagales > Chitinophagaceae > Ferruginibacter. Next base: position 1,690,989 of record CBDFMT010000004.1, on the reverse strand, counting down.
TTTGTAGATAACTGGCGCTGGAAAGGTGTCCCTTTTTATGTGCGTACCGGTAAAAGGATGCATGAATCTTCTTCAGTAATCAGCATACAATTTAAGGATGTACCGCATATGGTTTTTCCGGCAGAGGTTAGTGAGAGCTGGCAGCAAAACAGGCTCATCATCAGCATACAACCAGAAATGAGCATACGACTGCAGGTGCAGGCAAAGCGCCCCGGTTTAGAGATGGCATTGAATACTGTTGATATGGTTTTTGATTATAAAGGAACTTATACCAGCCAGGCACCGGAGGCTTACGAAACGTTGTTGCTGGATACAATGGTAGGCGACCAAACCTTGTTTATGCGGGGCGACCAGGTGGAAGTTGCATGGGATATACTGATGCCCATTTTGAAGGCATGGGAAGGAAGGCAGAGCCTGAATTTTCCAAACTATTCTGCAGATTCATGGGGGCCGGAACTGGCAGAAGCATTAATTGCAAGGGACGGGTTCCATTGGTTTACCCTGCCAATGAACGGTAAAAAATAACAGCGTGAAGTTAAATATCTATACATCAGAAGAAGAAGTGCTTGTTAGCCTTGCAACTTATTTCGTTGGGTCTGTCGATGAGGCTGTGCGGCAAAGGAACAGATGTGCGGTGGCACTTTCAGGGGGCTCATCTCCCAAAAAATTATATGAATTATTAAGCAGCGGCAATTTAAAAAATCAGGTGGATTGGGCAAAAGTTGATTTCTTTTTTGGGGATGAACGAAATGTGCCGCAAACCGATAAAGACAGTAATTATTTGATGGCCAAAAAGTCTTTGTTCGATCCGTTGAACATTGATGGCAGCCAGATCTTTGCCATCAATACTTCCCTTGGCCCACAAGGGGCTGCCGCGGATTATACAGTACAAATAAATAATTATTTTAAGGCAACGGCTGCCACTTTTGATTTAATACTTTTAGGGCTTGGTGATAACTCCCATACAGCTTCTCTTTTTCCCTATACAGATGTGTTAAGCAATACAACCGCAAGTGTGCAGGCAGTTTACTTAAAAGACCAGAAGGTTTTCAGGATTACATTTACTGCCCCGTTAATTAATAATGCCAATAGGATTGCTTTCTTAGTGTATGGTGCCGCAAAGGCAGAAGCAGTGCACCATGTATTGCAGGATGAAAAAAATATTGAGCTTTATCCGGCCCAATTAATAACCCCTTCACATGGCGAAACCCAATGGTTTTTAGACATCCCTGCAGCCTCTAAACTTTTATAACCGCTTAGAAAATTTACGGTGTTTAAAAAGTAGTAATACTTTGTTTTTACAAATCTTTCCCTTCTTATCCCCATTAAGAAATATCCATGGTTATGCTCCGTTCTAACCAACGCAGTGCTTTTTGTGAAATATTTTAACAAATGACACTTGTGTTTAGTCCGGTTTTTGCAAATCCTATTGACAATATTTAAAATCCACTACAATGAATTTCAGAAAGTTTACTTTCAAAAAAGTACATTTTTTCTTCTCTTCCCTTTTCATTTTTATTATTCATGTACCTTTTGTATTTGCTAAAAGCAAAGGGTTAGCTAACATATTTGAGAGCAAGCCTGTCTTGCCAAATGTAATGATAAAGAATACTTCTTTTGCCATAAAAAATACCGGAGATATCAGCATGGGCAACCTTTACGACAGCCTTCGGCTTGGTTCTTTAGGTTTGGCAAGGCAGGCGTTTGACTATGCGTTAAAAGGCTTTAATGTAATGAAATCGGCAGGGGAGGTTACCAACAAAAATATTATATCTATTATTGATTTTAGTAAGCCATCTTCTCAAAAAAGATTATTTGTTATTGACCTTGCCAATTGTAAAATCTTGTTCAACACCTACGTTGCCCATGGTATGCAATCAGGAAAAGAGTTTGCCAACCGTTTTTCCAATAAGCCCGAAAGCTTGCAAAGCAGCCTTGGTTTTTATGAAACACTTGCAACATACAATGGCAGCAATGGATACTCTTTAAAATTAGAAGGGCTTGAAAAAGGCATTAACGATAATGCCAACAAAAGGGCGATAGTAGTGCACGGCGCAGATTATGTAAACGAAAATTTAATTAAATCACAGGGTTGTATTGGCCGCAGTTGGGGTTGCCCTGCTTTACCACAGCGGTTGCACAAAGCAATAATTGATGTTATTAAAGGCGGTACCTGCCTGTTTATATTTAGCCCGGATAATAATTACCTGAACCACTCTAAACTTTTAAATCAACAATCGCAAGACATGTTAAGCCCGATGCTGGCTTACAACAACTGATAAAACGATTAACTATTCTAACGTCCCTTGCCCCACCGGCAGGGGATTTTTGTTTTTCAAATCCACCCCATAATAATAACTTCACCAAAAATAAATTGAAGTAATGAATTTAAGGGAGCAACTAAAAGGTACAGGTGTAGCGATAGTAACACCATTTCAGCAAGACGGATCAGTAGATTTTGATGCATTGGGAAAGATCATAGATTTTATTATTGATAACGGAACAGAGTACCTGGTTTCGTTGGGCACAACAGGCGAAACACCTACATTATCCAAACAGGAAAAACTGGACATTGTATATTTTACATTTGAAAAGGTTAACAGCCGTGTACCCATAGTAGTGGGCATTGGTGGCAATAATACCAAAGAAGTTGTGGAGCAGGTTCAAAGTTATCCGCTGGAAAGAGCTGCTGCTGTTTTAAGCGCATGCCCTTATTACAGCAAGCCTTCGCAGGAAGGGATATTTCAACATTATAAAGCCATAGCAGGGTCATCTCCCAAGCCCATTATTTTATACAATGTCCCTGGCAGAACGGGGCGTAATATGGAAGCATCCACCACTTTGCGTTTGGCGCATGAGGTTAAAAATATTGCTGGCATAAAAGAAGCAGGTAACAACATAAGCCAATGCATACAAATTTTAAAAGACAGGCCAGAAGATTTTTTAGTAGTAAGCGGCGATGATGATTTGGTGTTACCTGAGCTTGCCTGCGGCATAGATGGGGTGATAAGCGTAATTGCCAATTGCTACCCAAAAGAATTTTCAACCATGGTAAGGGCCGGGCTTGCCGGCGACTTTGATGCTGCAAAAAAGATAAACGACAGTTTGCTTGAAGTATATAATTTGCTGTTTGCAGAAAATAACCCTGCCGGGGTTAAAGCATTTTTATACGAGATGGGCCTGTTACAAAATATACTAAGGCTGCCGGTTGTTCCGTTAAGTGATGGCATACATCAAAAGGTAAAGGCCTTTTGTGCCAAATAACTTTTACAGAAATAATTGCCATGTTTTTAACCTGCCAAAAGGCCATCTTGTTAATATGCCTTATTTGTTTTTTTGCCCCCATGGCTTTTGCCCAATATGTTGTAAAGCTTACAATAGCGGCCCAGCCTGCATTGCACAATACCGATACTATTTTCGCTGCAGGCAATTTCAATAACTGGCAGCCCGGCAAATATGGATATCATTTTATTGCCGATGGCCAACACAACGTTTTAGCTTTACAAAATGTATTTACCGGCCCTTTAGAAATTAAATGTACAAGGGGCAGCTGGCCTAAAGTTGAAAGTGATATCAATGGAAATGATATCGGCAACAGGGTACTCGATATTATTTCTGATACCACAATAAACCTTTCTGTAGCTGCCTGGAAAGATGACTTTACACCGGCTGTAAAACCGCATACCATCTCCCCTAATGTAAAAATTTTGGATACCGCTTTTGGCTTGCCCCAGTTAAATACATCAAGGCGCATTTGGATTTATATGCCACAGGATTACAATACCAGTAATAAAAGATATCCTGTAATGTACCTGCAGGATGGCCAAAATTTATTCGATAATTATACCGCCAACTTTGGTGAGTGGGGGATAGATGAATACCTTGATTCAATTTCAAAAAAAGGCAAGCCATCCTGTATTATAGTGGGCATCGATAATGGTGCAGAAAGGATGCAGGAATACAATCCGTATGAATACAAAGAATTTGGCACAGGTAAGGGCAGCCTGTACACAGACTTTCTTGCGAAGACCTTAAAACCCTTTGTAGATAAGCATTACAGGACTTTATCTTCGAAAGACAATACCATTATTGCCGGAAGCTCAATGGGTGGCCTCATCTCTTTTTATGCCATGCTTAAATACCCGGAAGTGTTTGGAAAAGCTGGTGTATTTTCACCCGCCTTTTGGACGGCAGAAAAAATAAAAGGGCTTACAGATAGTACAGGAAAACGTTTAACAGGAAAACTTTTTTTCTACATGGGCAGTATGGAAGGGGATAGCAATGTGAACAAAATGGATGATGTTATTACAGCCCTTGCCAATAAATCTACGGCGTTAATATATACTGTTGTTGATACAGAAGGCACACATAACGAAACGGCGTGGCGTAAATGGTTTGGCCCTTTTTACAATTGGATTATGGCCGATGGTTTTAATAATGTTATAAAGATGGAGGAGTAATATCAATGGTTCAAATCCTGTAGCTAACCCCTTCCAATGCCAGTTCTGTATTTTTAAAAACTTCGGCAGCCTCGGTAAGGAACTCATCCAGCACTTCATATTTAGAAGAAAAATGCCCTATCAATAATTTTTTAACATTGCCTTTTTTAGCAATGGTGGCAGCCTGCACCGTGGTGCTGTGAAAACGTTCCGCAGCCCGCTGGTGCAAATCTTTCAGGTAGGTTGTTTCATGGTAAAGCAGATCTGCACCTTTTACTTTTTCAATAAGCCCTTCATCAAAAATAGTATCTGAGCAGTAGGCGTAAGTTTTAGCTTTTGGGGCAGCGTAGGTTAAATCACTGTTCAAAATAATGGTGCCTTTTCTGGTAATGTAGTCCTCGCCTTGCTGTAATTTTTCATAAAAAGTTTGTGGCACTTCATACGATTTTACTTTTTTGCTATCTATCTTCCGGGGGTTCTTTTTTTCGGTAAACAGAAATCCCCAGCACTCAATCCGGTGCCGTACCATAAAGCTTTTAACGGTAATTTTTTTGTTGTCAACTATTACGCCTTCACTGGTAATAGCGTGAAAATATAGTTTGTATGACAACTGTATATCTGCAACCTTTAATTGCAACTGGATGATTTCTTCCAATGCTGCTGGTGCATGCAGGTGAAGGTCCTGGGTGCGGCTCAGTAAGCTCATGCTAGTAAGCAAACCAATTAATCCGAAGTAATGATCGCCATGCAAATGCGATATGAATACGTGCCCAATCCTGCTCCTGCGGATTTTATATTTGCTCATTTGCAATTGGGTACCTTCGCCACAATCAATCAGGTAGGCCTCTTCCAGCGATTGTAAAATATGGGCGGTAGGGTTCCTGTTCCAGGCAGGAATGGCAGAGTTATTGCCGAGTATGGTTAATGCTAACATAGTTTTAGTAAAAGGGGATGAACCAAGCCGTAAAATAAATAAAATAAAATGGCAAGCTGGTTAAATTAATTTGAAGCCGACAAGGTGAATAGCATTACTCATCATTAAGCAGTTCCCTTTCTATTTCTTCCATCTGTACAATGTCCCAGGCTTCGCTTTCTGTCGGGGTAACATTCATCACTTCCAGCAGTTCCATATTATCCATTAAATTTTCAACATTGCTTTGCAAACAGCAGATAACTAAGGAACAATTGTGTTCATAAAAATCCTGTTGGGTATTGGCTAAAAGGCTAACGCCGGCTTCTGCTATCTCCGCTACGTTCTGCATATTTAAAACAATATGCTGTATGTCTTTTTGCTTATAACCGAGCAACATATTGCACAGTTGTTCTGTCATTATTGCAGAAAGGACCGGCGTTGCCGGTGTTACAACGGTGAATTTCTCTTTGGTATCTATTTTGACATCCATTAAATAAGTTTCGGGTTTTAAGCGTTATGTTCTTGTAAAGTAAAGGAATTTTCAGGTCAATATTTTAAGATGGTATCTCAGTATTTTTTGAAAGTTCACCCCCATACAACCTTCAGTTTTTTGATCTCATCAGGCCATTGGGCATAGCAATAAAAAATATTTTTTTTGTTTCTTAACATATTCACATTTGAGCTTTTACACCCAACTTATTGTAGTAAATAATCGTTATTATTGTATCAATAAATTCAATACAGCATGGACAACAATTTTTCAGCACAAGTGAAAGAGATCATTTCTTACAGCAGGGAAGAAGCCTTGCGCCTGGGCAATGATTTTATCGGTACCGAACATTTGGTTTTAGGATTGATAAGGGATGGTGAAAATACAGCCATCAAAATTTTAAAATCGTTGAATGTTGATCTTCATGAATTACGCAGGGAGATTGAGGTTGCCGTAAAAGATAAGACAGGAAAAAACATTGCCAATATCAATTCTTTACCCCTGACCAAACAAGCCGAAAAAGTTATCAGGATTACCGTACTGGAAGCCAAAGCTCATAAAAGTGTAATGGTGGAAAGTGAGCATCTCATGCTCTCTATCTTAAAAAATAAAGAAAATATTGCTACACAGATTTTGAACCAGTTTGATGTGGATTATGACATCTTTAAAAATGAACTTGGCTTTGTAACAAGCAATCCCCCATCTGCAGAATTTTCTGATGAAAACGAAGAGGACTTTGATGAAGAGAGAAAGCAGTACAGCCAGCAGCAAAAAGCACAGCGTGGTGGTGCAGCCAACCAGCCCAAAACAAAAACACCGGTGCTGGATAATTTTGGCAGGGACATTACCCGTTTAGCAGAAAGCGGTTCCCTTGACCCAATTGTTGGCAGGGAAACGGAAATAGAAAGGGTTTCACAAATTTTAAGCCGCCGCAAGAAGAACAACCCAATTTTAATTGGTGAACCTGGTGTGGGTAAAACAGCCATAGTAGAAGGTTTGGCTTTACGTATAGTACAAAGAAAAGTGAGCCGTGTGTTGTTTGATAAAAGGGTGGTATCATTGGATTTGGCAGCCTTGGTTGCTGGTACAAAATATCGTGGCCAGTTTGAAGAAAGGATGAAGGCCATCATGAACGAATTGGAAAAAAACAGGGACGTAATTTTGTTTATTGATGAGATACATACCATTGTAGGTGCCGGTGGTGCCAGTGGTTCTTTAGATGCCTCCAACATTTTTAAACCTGCTTTGGCAAGGGGTGAGCTGCAATGCATAGGTGCATCAACATTGGATGAGTACCGCATGCACATTGAAAAAGATGGCGCATTGGACCGTCGTTTTCAAAAGGTAATTGTTGAGCAGCCCTCTGTTGAAGAAACGATTGAGATACTTACAAACATCAAAAGTAAATACGAAGATTACCACAATGTATCCTACAGCCATGAGGCTATTGATGCATGCGTTAAGCTTAGCGAACGGTACATGACAGACAGGTTGTTGCCAGATAAGGCCATTGATGTTATGGATGAAGTGGGCGCCAGGAAGCACATTAAAAACATTAATGTTCCTGCCGAAGTAATAGAGCTTGAAAAGAAAATTGAAGATATAAAACTGGAAAAAAACAAGGTGGTAAAAAGCCAGCGTTTTGAAGAAGCCGCATCTTTAAGGGACTCGGAGAAACGTTTACAGGAAGAATTGGAGAAAGCTAAAAATGATTGGGAAGAAGAAAGCAAACACAAACGTTTTCCAATAGAAGAAGAAGACATTGCTGAGGTAATCAGCATGATGACCGGTATACCTGTTAAAAGAATGGTGCAGGCAGAAACAGAGAAACTGCGCCGCATGGGCGAAGATTTAAAAGGTGCTGTTGTTGGCCAGGAAGATGGAATAGCGAAAGTTGTAAAAGCCATACAGCGTAACAGGGTTGGTTTAAAAGACCCTAAAAAACCAATTGGTACATTTATCTTTTTAGGCCCTACAGGTGTTGGTAAAACAGAACTTGCCCGGTCCTTGGCAAGGTATATGTTTGATAACGATGATTCACTTATCCGGATAGACATGAGTGAGTACATGGAAAAATTCAGCGTTAGCAGGTTGATTGGTGCACCTCCCGGATATGTTGGTTATGAAGAAGGCGGACAGCTAACAGAAAGGGTTAGGCGCAAACCTTACAGCGTTATCCTTTTAGACGAAATAGAAAAAGCACATCCGGATATTTACAATATTTTATTACAGGTGTTGGATGATGGACAGTTGACAGATGGTTTGGGAAGGAAGATCGATTTTAAAAACACGCTCATCATCATGACTTCCAATATTGGCGCACGACAGTTGAAAGATTTTGGGGAAGGTGTTGGTTTTGCAACTGCCGCAAGGATTTCTAATGCAGATGAAAACAATAAGTCTGTAATTGAAAAAGCATTGAAGCGTACTTTTAGCCCTGAGTTTTTAAACAGGATTGATGATGTGGTAATCTTTAATTCGCTTACAAAAGAAAACATTTTTGAGATTATAGATATTTTGATGAAGGGTGTTATGAAGCGGTTGGTTAACCTTGGTTTCAGCATGGAGCTGACAGCACAGGCCAAAGATTTTATTGCGGAGAAAGGTTACGACGCCCAGTTTGGCGCAAGGCCGCTGCACAGGGCAATACAGAAATATCTTGAAGACCCGTTAGCAGAGGAAATTTTAAACATGGCCGTAAAAAATGGTGATGTTTTAATTGCAGACCTTGATGAAGCAAAGGAAAAAATCCTTTTTACTTTAAAACCTACTACGGATAAATCAATAGAAGCAAAGTCAGAAGCATAATCTGAATAACATATCTTATTAAGCCATCCTAACGGGTGGCTTTTTTTGTGCATTTACTATATTAGTTACCGGATAACTGTTGCCGCCGACAGGGTTTTATTTTTTTGATGATAGCTTTTTTTGACTGACTTTTGGGTGATGAAAAAGATTGTGATCACTATCGATGGCTGGTCGTCCTGTGGCAAAAGCACCCTTGCAAAGCAACTTGCAAAAGAGCTTGGCTACGTTTACATCGATAGCGGTGCCATGTACCGGGCAATAACACTATATTTTTTACGTCATCATACTAATTGGACAGACGTGAAAGAAATAGAGAACGCTTTAAGCAACATCATTTTGGAGTTTCATCAGAATGACAAATCAGGCGAATCTGAAATTTTTTTAAACGGTGAGAATGTAGAATATGTAATTCGTGATTTGATTATTGCAGAAAAGGTAAGCGATGTGGCAGCTATAAAGGAAGTAAGGACTTTTGCCGTGGCGGCGCAGCAAAAAATGGGCAAAAAGAAAGGCATTGTAATGGACGGAAGGGATATCGGCACAACGGTGTTCCCTAATGCGGCATTAAAAATTTTTATGACGGCAGACATTGCTGTTAGGGTAGAAAGAAGGTTTAAAGAGATGTATGAAAAAAATCCAAACGTTACTATTGAGGAAGTTAAAAATAACCTTGAAATGCGGGACTATATTGACAGCCACAGGGAAGTAAGCCCATTAAGAAAAGCCGAAGATGCGATAGTGCTTGATAACACCAATATCACAATGGAACAGCAGCTGAAGTTTGCTTTAAAGTTGCTGGCAGAACTACCTAAATGACCTGCTGCCTTTCTTCTTACAAATAATTAGCTGCCTAAAGTTTGTACCGGCTTAATGCGCCTTAACTCTTAAGCCCTGCAACTAAATTAATGGTTAAGGCTACTACGAAAGTGTTAAGCAAAAAAGCCAGGATGCCATGCAACAATACCTGCCGCCTGATGGCACGTGAACTGATCTCTACATCAGATACCTGGAACGTCATACCAATTACAAAAGAAAAATAAGCAAAGTCTAAGTAATCAGGATTGTCTTCTGATGGAAACTCAAGGCCACCTTTCTTTTCATCTGTACCAGAAACATTATCGTAGTACATATGGGCATAATGAAAACAAAAAGTGGTATGTACTAAAAACCAGGATAGCAGCATGCCCGATATTATTGCGGGCAAATAAATACCTGGAGAAATATTTTGGGAGTCCTTCGATACAATTAAAACCAATACGGTGACCATACTGGCAAAACAAGCCACCAGCACAAGTAAGAAAACAAACAGCTTGCTGCCATCATCTTTACGGGCCTTTTTAACGATATGGTTTAAGGAACTTGTAAAGAAAACTACCCAGCTAATGAAGACATAAGTAAGGGCAAATACATCCCATACAATGGTTGCCTTAATGGCTGTATTGAAGTGGCTTCTTTGTAGAAAAAAAAACATCACAGCTGCCGTAGAAAGACTAATCAGGATACGGTGCACCGGGTCCATCTTAATAAAAATATTTCCTTTTTTCTTTTCTGTCATAATTAAACCATTTGATCTGTTGCTACATTGCCGGTTCAAAGTAAGTGTATTATTTAATTGGGAGGATTGTAAAATTGCGTAGGGCGTCGCTAACGCCATTATGGCTTTAAACAGCACTGTTGTTAACAGGGTTAAAAAGTTAGCAATATGGGTAAGAAAATCAGTTTAAAATGTGGTAAAAGTTATTGGGTTTTTTATCTTTACAAAAATGAAAATGATGAAAAATACTTATAAAATCACACTTGCACTTGCAGCCATTGGTACTGCGGCAATAGTTGTTTATGCTGCACGGCGGCTTAACGAAAAACGAATGATGGTGCAGGTTGCAGACGAGGGATATGAAACCGCACATGATATTTTATTTCCCGGCAAAGCCGGTACAGGCGGGCAGCTTCGCTTTGGGCCCGTGTTGCCTGCATAACGTTTATACAACAAAAAGTAAAAACCGGCCAGTTGAAAAACCAGCCGGTTTTTTTATATCAAATCTTTTATTTAAACCTTAAGTTTAGCCCGATATTATTTGCCGTAAGCCCGGTTGTTTGCAGATAGTGGCCATACCGTAATTCTATCATGTTAAAAATAAACCCTTCTTTTTGTGGGGTAAACCTAAAGTTGATCCCCACGAACTGTGCGTTAAAAGCAGAGAGGTCGTAATTACTGGTATAGTATTGATCGGTCGTTTTGTGTTGCAGGTACGGCGCAAAATAATCAGCCTGTGTTTGTGTGTAGTACCTGTAAAACGGTGCGACGGAAAAAAACGGGGAGAGTTTATAAGGCACTTCGAGGCTTGCTGTGTGCGCCTTTACGCCCCAGTTATCTGTATAATAACGGTAGTAAGTGCGAAGGATAATCTTATCGCCCATAAAATAATTTAACCTTAATGCCAGCGGAATCTTAAACCTGGTATTGGGCAGGTTTTCTATTTTTTCTGTTTGCCCATCATTAAAATATACCCGGTGAAACGGCAGGCTTAAAAATCCATTTTGCGCAACTGCATCTGTAATTAAGGCCACCTGAAAATTTTTGTTGATGATCTGCGATAAAGTAAGGGAGCCTGAGTAAGTGTTTCTTGAACTTGATGGAATGCTTGCCCTTTTGCCTTCTCCGCCCGATGTATATGTATTGCCGCTTGCGGTGGTATAGGTAGAAATGGATGTTTGCGTTGCGGCAGGTATCAGCTCCGATGGTTCAATTAAAGTAACCTTATCAAAAAATGCCTGCCCTTTAAATGTTACTTCCCGGCTGTTGTCTTTTGATGTTTTACCCGCCTGAAAATTAAGGCTGAAGGAATGATAATTGTACTCCCCGGAGTAGGCTGCACCAAACCCGATCGTTGTTTTATTTGCCTTTTCAACCTTCCAGTTTACAGAAGGATAAACCCTTGTACCCGATGGGCTTGAAGCACCCGATTTAGAAATGTAAGCTTGCGACGCTGCAGTGTGGTGATCAATGCCAGCTTCAAAATCAATGGTATATTTATTGTTGCTTGTGTTATTAAATTTTACAAATTTCAATTCAATAATGTTAGAAACATCATTGAGCTTTTGGGTGCCAATGCCCCCCGTAACTGCACTATGGTCACCGGTTTGCTGGTAATAGCCGGATACAAGGTTTACCTCGTCAAGCTTTAGTTTTTCACTTTTGTATGCGGTGGTATCCTTGCTGGTTACCTGTGCAAATACAGCCGTAAACATGATACAAATACCCACTACAGTAAGGCATATTTTTTTCATCTTAAAACATTTTAAAAAAAAGTTGAACAAATTAATTACAGCCACAGCCACCACCAACTTTACCACCATTGGCACCACTTGCCCCTTCCCGGTAGCTTTGAAAATTACTTTCACTTTTTTCAACTTTCCTGCTGCTTAGTTCCATCTCAGCATCATTCAATTTATTTTTTTGGTATTCTTTTACAGTTTTGCAACTGCTGGCAAAACCAATTAAAAATGCTGTTGTCAGCATCAGGTACAAAGGCTTTTTAATCATGGTTGGGTGCATTTTATATTTTTAGAAGTATACATTTTATTTTGGTCGTTTATGATAACACATTCCACATCTTTCAATTGGTTAATCAGGTTCATGCCATGCTCAATACCCATCACTGTTACGGGTGTTGCCAATGCATCGCTTACTTCTGCATTGGGCGAAAAGATGGTTACGCTTTTAATGCCGCTAACCGGCATGCCGGTACGTGGGTCAATGGTATGCGAATATTTTTTGCCCCCGATCACTGCAAACTTTTCATAGTTACCGGAAGTGGCCACAGCCATATCACTGATGTTGAGGTAAGAGAAGGGCATGCCTTTATAATCAGGATGGATAATGCCCACGGTCCATGGAGAGCCATCCGGCTGATGGCCCCATGCCACCAGGTCGCCTGATGCATTTACAATACCACTCTCCACACCATTTTTCTTCATAACCTCTTTTGCCTTTTCTGCTGCGTAGCCTTTGCCAATGCCGCCAAACCCAATACGCATGCCCTTTTCAAGCAAAAAGACAGTGCTGTTTACGGCATCTGTTTGTATGTTTTTATAATTGATAAGCTTAACCATTTTCTTTGCCTGCCCCCTGGTGGGCAGTGCATCCATCGCCTGGTCAAAATTCCAAAGGCGCTTATCAATACCACCATACGTAATGTCAAAAGCACCTTGTGTTATGTTTGATATACGGATGCTCCTTTCTATCAGTTGCAGGGTTTCGGGGCTCACTTTTACGGGTGCGGTACCAGCATTTTTATTGATGAGGGCCGTCTCACTTTCCTCATTGTAAGTAGTTAATAAATTTTCAATTCTTTTTATTTCCTGTATGCCTTCTTCAATCCGTTCGCCTGCCCATTGGCCATTGTTCGAAACAACGGTCAGCTCAAACCCGTTGCCCATTAATTTTACTTCCTTCTTAAAAAGGCCTGGCACCATATGGTTATTTTGAAGCTGTTGCAGTTTTTATTTCTGTTATAAAATTGTCGGTTCCCAAATCGTAATATCCATCCCAAACTTTTATTTTATTACCATCGGTGTCCAGTAAAATGGTGTAGGGAAAATTGCCTGCGGGGTTATAACGTTCAGCAAGTGCATCATTTAATTTTTGCTGTTCTTTACTCAATTGGTTTTTGCCCTTACGGGGAAAATCGGCATTTACCAGCACCAGGTTAGCTGCTGCATAATTGATAAAAGCGGTTGAACTAAAAACTTCTTTGTGAAGGCGTATGCAGGGGATGCACCAATCAGAACCGGAAAAGTTGACCAGTATAAATTTGTGTTCTTCTTTGGCTTTTTGCTTGGCAGTGTCCAAATTCGTTAGCCACCCCGGGTTTACAGTGAGGGCAAACAAAGCCGTTGCCAGTAAGATTTTTACCATAAGATGTTTAATTACGTATAAGACGTAACAAATGGATTTATGGTTGGCTCGATGAGGCGGAAGGTTTGCCCAGTAACAAGCTTTTAACACACCAGCTTTAAGTTCGATAGCAATGCCTAAAAATAAACATAGCCTGAAACACAGGCTGGCCAATACTTGCAGCCCCTTTTAAGGTTGCTGTAATAATTTTTGCCGCAAAAGGGCAGGAGATTTAATTCCTTTTAAAATATATACGGCAGTGCCCTTTTCCCTGGCAAAACTATTTTCTATTTTCCCTGCGGGGATGATGGTATCTGCATACAGCCTGGCCTCTGCAAAATTTACTGGTTCATCAAAAGTTTTTACCCAGATGATATCGTGGATTTCCTTTGCATCTTTTGTGTACCAGTTAAAGTAATCACCCTGCATACAAAACGCCTTAATGTTTTTATGAGTAGTATAATAATTTACTGCACCGGCCTGTCCGTAATTATCACACAGCACCATGATATGGGTTGTATCGGATAAATGCTTGATAGCACTGTCTGTAATTTTCGCCAGTTCGCCCCATCCCAGCATGTCTGCAAAATCTTGTGGCAACGCATGGTCTTTTCCATCTTCCCATCGCAACAAATCAAATTTCTTAAAGGCATCCCCATGCTGTTGAATATAGGCAGGTGCCTGCGTAGGAAAGGCAACTTTAAGCATGGGGATGAAAAGTATGGCCGTAACAATCAATGCAACCGGCCGCAGGTGTTTTTTCCATCCGGTGCTTAATAATTTTTCGGTGTACACGGCTCCAAAGGCCAGCAGTGCAGGGTACAGGCCAATGGCATAATAACCCTTTGCCCTGAAGTACGTAAAAACAGCTAACGTAAAAATAAACGACCAGCAAAATAACCGGTACTTATAAAACGATGGGTATGTAAAAAAAGAAAGGAAGGCCAATATTAAGATGTACAGGCCGCCGATAAAAAAGATGAATTGTTCCTTTAAAAAATCAAGGCGGTTTACGTGTACAAGTTGTGTGTTGGTCAACTGCCGCAAGTGGTGAAAAACTACAAAGTTGTGTTGGTATTGCCAGTAAAGGTTTGGGCTGATAATCAGCAAAGCCAACAGGGCAGCAAAATATAAAGCAGGGTTTAAAAATACGCTGCGGTACCTTGATACACCAATCGCCGGTACAATACCCATCATCAAAAAAACAATATTGTATTTATTTAAAAAACCTATGGCAAATACAACCGCAGCCCAATACAGCCACTTATTTTTTTGTGTATTAATGTATTGGATGATGGTATAATAAAACAAGGTCCAGCTTAAAATGTCCATAGAGTTTGGCTGCAGCAAAATGTTTATTCTTAACACAACAGAGAAGGTTGTTGCCATTGCAGCCAATATTAATGCGAAGAGGTTTCCCTTTAATACTTCAATAGTTTTCCAAACAACAATAAGCGTTAAGGCACCAAACAAAGCAGGAAAGAGCCTGACCCAAAACACACCATTGCCCAGTTGAAGGATAAGCCACGAAACCCATGAAGTAAAGGGTGGCACTGAATCATAGCCCCAGGCAAGGTGCTGTGCCTGGTCAAGGTGCAGGTATTCATCCCGGTGCAAATCATACAGGGGGTTAACCAGCCAAAGGTTGGCTGTTAACTTAAAAGCAATAAATAAACAAAGGATAATATCTTTCCCCTTCATGTTTTAGTTGGCAGTTTTAGGGCTATTATCAAACATGATTTTACGAAGTTTTTTTGCAAATGCATCAAGCCTGCGTTGTATGGCTTCCCTTTTTGTAACGGCATTGCTAACAGGGCTTGTTTGCTGCACCATGGGTGGCGCAACCGAATTGCTGATGGTATCGTTTGGCGGTAACTGCTTTTTGTAATCATCTTCAACGGCCTTTAGCTCATCATATAAATTTTTATAGTCCGCTGGCTGGTTGTATTTAAAAATACGGTCGTTAATTTCTGCTAATAAAGCCCAGTTATCATCCATTTGCTTTATGATATCTGCATCTTTACCAGAAGGAAGATAACTTTCTTTAAATAAATTGAAATCATACTTGTCGTAAAACCACCGCTCAAATTGTAACGAAATTTTTTTAATGCTATCCTTCATGATGGTTTCAAAAATTTGTACATTGCCCTTTGCACTACCGGTATCGTCCAATACAAAGGGGCGGTTTTTAAAAGCAACAACCATTTGTTGCAGCAGGCCTTTCTCCTGTAAATAGATCATTAAAAAGTTAGACAATGCATAGTTCACTGCAACCTGGCAAACATTTTTCGTTTCTTGTCCATCAAATTCGGCCCAACTGTAATTGATGATTTTATCAAGTGCAGGTATTTTTAAAAACCCATCGCTTGCACGGCTTGCTTCTTTTAATTCGTCCAAACGCCAGGGCCTGTAATCTCCTTTCAACGTATCGGTTTTCCAGGTGCTAACAGCATATAAACTGGCAAGCCCCTCATCTAAAAATGGAGGTATGTCGCCGATGTCTGTCCGCACCATTAAATGAAACAATTCATGGTACATGGTGCCGAGGTGTTGTGCATCTCCAATGCCCAGCAGGCTTAGGTCGGAGAGGTTGGAGTAGCCAATATTCGGGTCGGGCAATGCGATGCCATGTACAAGATTTGCAGTTTGTCTAAGTGTTTCTTTATTGGGTAAAATGTATACGGTAAGCAATTTATCGGGCGGACGAAGATTATAATATTTCACAAAAAAACGATAAGCTTTTTCCAGGTTTTCAACGGCCATTTTTACACTATCCAGTGGCGATGTTTTCAGGCTCACAAAAACGTACCGGCCGCCGGTATCCACCCGGTAACTATTACCTGCAAGTGCGGTTATTTTTGCAACCGCCTCTTTTTTTTTGGTGATGCCAAAGAGCCTGGCTTCCAGTTCATCTTCCTTTACCATGTTATTTAAATTAATAACCTGGTTGGTGCTGAAACAATCATATACCCTGCCCATCTTCCCGCCCACGCTGGATTCTGGTAAGGTAACATTGTTGATATAACTGTAGTCGGGTGCTGCAGGTACAGGTGCCGCAGTTGTGCTGGTGCAGGATTTTATTTCTTCTTCTATAAAATCTTTTTTACTGCCAGAAAGTTTAAAGTTTTTAATGATGCAATTAAAGCAGTAAGTTGATTTGTTGGTATGCCCATCAAGGCAAAGGCTTTTGGCGATAAAGTAATCGACCACTGCATTTTTGCCATATACTTCATTTCTAAGCTTTACTGCGGAATCAAATACTTTATCGTATTCGCCTGCATTTAGCAGGTTAATAAAATAGGTGCGGTTAACTTTTTTTTGGGCATGCAAATGCATTGCTGAGGGCAAAAGGAATATTAGATATAAAAAATTTTTTCCCATAGTTTTTATTTTGCGGGGGTGTGTTGTTATTTAGCGCTGCTGTCGTTATCCATCATAAAATCATCTACTTTTTTTGCATCTATTTTAGGCTTTGCCTGATTAATTTTTTCATTGGCCTTTGTTGATTTCTGCGTTTCGGCAATATTGAAAGTGTTCAGGTACATGGGCATTTCCTTTACCTGTATTTCTGATTGGGTAAGAATGGTTGTCATCATTAAAGTAGTGCCCAGCAACCCAAAGATGATGCCCGGCGAAGATGATACCAGCCTGAATTTGGTTTGCTCCTGCACGCTGCCTTCAAACTCTGTAACTTCTTCCTTTAATTTGGAGATGATAAAAACCGAGCCTACAATGGCCAGTATCATCCCGGTAAAAAAGCCGAGGTACTTTATATAAATACGGGACATCAGCAAAACACCACCCTGGTCGTAACGCCTGTTGATGCTATACTCTTCCATCTTTACCAATGAATACCATTTAAGATAATCAGGGCTTTTTTTAAGGGTGCTGTCTGTAGTTGCTGCATAAGGAGAGGGAATGGAGATAGCTGATTTATCCCCACCGTCCCGGTACACAAATTTTTCAAAGTTGTTAAGTTTCAGGGTAGCGATAATAATGAACGCCCCAATTAAAAGGGTTGGCATCGCAATCATCCAGGGCATCAATTTATTTTGCCATTGCAACAAAGCCTTGTTTGTTGCTGTTGTTGTTATTTCTGAAGAAGTTGCAGGTGCATCCATGGTTGGGGGTTAGTGGTCAGGCAGATAAAATCATCTTGATAACCGGTATAAAATAAAAGTAATACAAATGGGGTAAGTATGCAAGCCGAAAAAAGGTATGGCACAGAAATAATATCAGTCAGTCTGCTTGGTTGTTGAACTGAAGATTAAATGCCAAGCCCTGCAACAGGACAGCCCCTTAAATTTAAAACCTAAAATAAGTGTTATGAAAAAACAAGGTTACAACAACCACAAAATGTACTATGCGCCACATCATTTTATCTTGTTGCCCCTCCTGGGTGTATTGCTTGGTGTGGGGATAAAAAATAGTTTTAGCGATACCACACACCAGTTGGAATGGGTTTTATTTTCAACCTCCATTTTTTGTACCCTTTACGTAACGGTTATGCTGAGGCAGCACTATGCCCTCGGCAACCAGGATAGGATTATCCGGCTGGAGTTCCGCCTGCGGTACCTGGAACTGATGGGTGGCCCATCTAAAAATGCAGAAGAAAAATTATCGTTTGCACAAATGGCTGCCCTTCGTTTTGCAGATGATGATGAATTTAAGGTACTGCTGCAACGCACACTGGCAGAGCGTTTAAGCGGCGATGCCATTAAGAAGGCCATAACAAACTGGCAACCTGATGATATGCGACTTTAGAAAACAGCCGTTATTTTTAACTGCTTACAACTTCTTCACCCATTTTTTTTCTTGCTAGTAATTTGGTTTTAAGCCAGGCCCTTATGGGTTCATCGTACCATTTAAGTGCAGCATACCCAATTATTATAAAGAAGAAAAACAAGCCGGCGGCGATGGGGAAAATATTTTGTGGCAATGGTTTTTTTTCTGCAATCCATAAAGTGTAGATATAAATAAAAGGGTAGTGAAGGATGTAAATGGGATAAGAAATATCGCCTGAAAACTTACACAGTTTGGACCATCTTCCTTTTATATTCCCGCCTGCACCCGCAGCAACAACAAGTGGAAAAGCAATGATAATGCAGGCTGCCTCGTATATGCCGTTGTGTGTAAAAGTAGGCAACATAAACAGGATGATTAAAACAATGGAGCAGGTAACATAGGCCATAGGTATGCGTATAAGCTTACCGGTACGAAAAAGCAGCAACCCTCCAAAAAAAGGAAACATCATCCTTACTGATGCAATCCATAAATTATCATAGCCCCATCCTGTTGCCACATCGCCACGCCACATGGCCACTGCGGTTAAAACAATACCACTAATAATTACCAAGACCCATAAAGCCGTTTTGTTCATTTTTCGTATAGCCACGGCATACAAAATATTGGCAATATACTCCTGCATCAGCGACCAGCACGGGCCATCCAGGGGATGTGTTTCGCCCCAACCCCTGATGTCTGGCGCAGGCAACATCGAAAAACCAATCAGCATAACGCCAATCAATTTTAATACGGTTGCATGCTGCATACCATTGGTGTAAGGGTCAAAGTAAAATGCAATAGCCCCAACGATAGTGCCCAATATCACCAGCGGGTGCAACCTGATAAGCCTTATTTTAAAAAATTGTGCAATACTCATTTTGCCCCATCTGTCGTCGTAAGCATAGCCTACCACAAAGCCTGACAGCAGGTAAAAAAAATCAACAGCCAGGTAGCCGTGATGTATAGGGTGCTTGCTCATTACAGGAAAGTATCCTTCAAACAAATGGAAGATAACTACCAGTAAGGCAGCAGTGCCACGAAGGCCATCGAGTACAGGATAGTGTGGCTTGGTTGTTAATTGGTTTAATGCAGGCAAAGCAGTAGATGGTTGTTTGGTGATTAAGGGGGTTAATTTTTGAAGGTACTTAAAAATGCAACGGCATGGCGGTGGGGCTCCTGATTTTTAAAAGTATATTGTATTAAGCATACTAATTTTTCGTGTATACAGCATCATAATTACAGGCAATTAAATATGGGCTAAATAAATGGGCTGCTTTTATACTTACAATCACTACAAGAATATAAACCCTTGCAAAGCCTTCATCTATAACCCCAATAATATCTTTACTTTAGGTAAAAAAATGTCCAAGGTCCGCCACCATTGTTGATGGTTGGAACATGCCTATTACCTGAAATATAAAAACAAGCGAACAGATTTTGTAGATGGATTGTTTAATATCATTAACTGGGATAATGTGGCCCAGCGATTGGATACAGCAATTAAGATAACCCGGCAGCATGCGGTGGCTGGCCACACATCAGCTAAAAATAAAAATTCAATATATGGAAGCAATTAATAATCCGTTAAAATGGTATAATTATTTGGCAGCTTTTTTTGCCGGTTTCTTTTTAACCAATACCGTCCCGCATTTTGTAAATGGTATTTCTGGCAACGCCTTTCCTACGCCATTTGCCACTCCGCCGGGCAAAGGTTTATCATCGCCGTTAACCAATATTTTATGGGCATTGTTTAACATGCTGGTTGGCTATTTACTTTTCAGGGCTGGCAAAATAAACCATAAAAATAAGCTGGTGCTGGTGATCTTTTTTGCAGGCATCGTTATCACAAGCGTTATGCTGGCTATGGCTTTTATGGAAAAAGCAACAGCATAAAAAGAGGTTGCAATTGTTGACAGGCTATTCACCTTCCTGCAAAAAAAATAACCAAAAGGCCTGTCCCATTTTACAAAACTGCCTTTTCAAAATATGGTTAAAAAAATAATTTCCGTGTGCCTGGTCCTGTTTTTTTCAAATGCGGTATCAGCCCAAAATAATATAGCCGGTACGTGGGAGGGAACTTTTATGGAGCCGGGCTTTAACCTTGGCCAGCCGAAGCTTGTGGTGGAAATTTACAGTTTTAAAGATTCTTTGTTCACCGGCATATCCCATCTTTATTATACTGAAAATCGTTACGAGCATTATAAAATTGCGGGCAAATACATCCGTAAAGATTCGCTGGTGGTTTTTAAAGAGGTAGCTACCATAGCCGTAGACCTTGGTATTTATGGTAATTGTTTGGGCATTTACCTGATGGGTTTACGAAAGCAGGCAAACGAATATGTACTCTATGGTTTATGGAATGCAAACATTGCCGGCTGTACGCCAAGCACCAAAGTATGGATGCTGAAAAAGCCGGGGCCAATACGGCAGTTGCCCCCGGAAATTAAAAAAACAGCACCCGCCATAAAGCAGGGCAAAATGGATAAATTGCCCAAAAGCCAGGATAGCATTGTATTACAGGCTTTACCGCAGCCTGCGCAAAAAGAAAAAGTAACCAGCGTTAAAATAAAACCGTTGCCCATTCCTGATAAAATTACAGAACGGGAAACGGATGTACAATCGCTGCTGGAGATACCTTCCGCAGATAAAGATTCCATCCGGGTGGATGTGTATGACAATGGCGAAATAGACGGCGACTCCGTATCCGTTTATGAAGAAGAAACCCTAAGGATCAACCGTAAAAAAATAACGGAAAAGCCACTCACCTTTTACGTTACCCTTAATAAAAACAGCAACCCCATTGCCCATCTTCGCCTTGTGGCCGAAAGCCTTGGCACCATACCGCCCTGCACAGCACTGATGATTGTAACCACAAAGTCAAAACGGTACGAAGTGAGGCTGGCAAGCAACTTCAGCAAAAATGCCACTGTAGAGTTATTTTTAAAAGAGTAAGGATTGGTGCAACCCAACAGCAGCATTGGTAACAACACAACAAGTGCCTTATCCCAAAAAGGTAATAAAATTTTATACAAAGCCCTTGTAATTACTTGTGTAAAAAAGTAATTTTAGATAAGGATTAATCAAGACAAATTCACACAAAAAGGTTATGAAAAAAATACGGATACTATCAATAGATGGCGGCGGAATACGTGGCATTATCCCAGGGACCATTTTAACGGAACTGGAGAAAATATTACAGCGTATGGACAACAACAGTACTTCTAAAATAGGCGACTATTTTGATATGATTGCAGGTACCAGCACCGGTGGTATTTTAAGCTGCCTTTACCTGGTGCCGGGCGAAGATGGCAAAGCAAAATATTCTGCCCGGCAAGCACTGGATTTGTACATTAAAAAAGGCCATGCAATATTTGACCGCACCCTGATAGAACAGATCACAAGTGTAGATGGAATATTAAGGGAGAAGTTTTCTGCAGAACCTTTGTACGGTTTGCTAAAGCAATATTTTGGGGATGAAACCCTGGACAATTTTATACGCCCATGCCTCATTACATCTTACGAAATTACAGACCGCAATGCTATTTTTTTTACCAGTACCGATGCCCGTGAAAATGCTTTGTATAATTTTAAAGTAAGGGATGTGGCAAGGGCTACATCGGCCGCCCCTACTTACTTTCCGCCCGCACACATTGAGTCGGTTTCGGGCCAGGTGTTTACTTTGGTTGATGGTGGTATGTATGCCAACAACCCTGCGTTGTGTGCTTACGCAGAAGCCAGAAAAATTGCCTTTTCAAAGTATTTAAACAACCCTGAGAAGCCGGATAAGCCTACAGCAAAAGATATGATCATACTATCGATAGGTACCGGCTCTGTAAGAAAAAAATACAGCTTTAAACATTTTGAACATGCCGGGGAAATACAGTGGCTGCAGCCGGTAATTGATATCCTGATGTCAGGCAATTCAGAAACCGTTTCTTACCAGTTAACACAGATGTTCCTTACACTTGATAAAAAGGACCAGGAGCATTATTACCGCCTTGAACCCGGGCTTAAAGAAGCCTGTTCTGAAATGGACATTGCATCACCCGATAACATTGATAAACTTTACCAGGCAGGGCTTACTTACGTCCACAATAATTTAGACCAGCTTAAAAATATAGCCATGCAACTTTTAGAAAATAAGTGATTGACAAATTTCACATTGGTGCATTTAAAATTGTCGCAAGGGTTACCAACATTTTGAAGGGTGATTATTATGTAGCATAGGCGCCCACAAGGTTGGCAACCCTAAAAAGGCTGCGATAATTTTAAATACACCCTTTTACATTTATCGACCGTTTGAGCAACCCTTTTGCCGTAAGTTCGCTGTATGATAAAATATGTGCACACCAATATTATTACAGACGACTGGAAAAAGCTTGCTGAGTTTTACATACAGGTTTTTGAATGCAGGGCACTTTACCCGGAACGGGATTTAAGCGGTACATGGCTTGATGCGGCCACCTGCATAACCAACGCACATTTTACCGGCATCCATTTGGCGTTGCCCGGCTACGAAGAGAACCTGCCTACTCTTGAAATTTTTCAGTACGGCAACAATGAACCCAACATGCCTGTATTGCCCAACCGCAAAGGCTTTGGGCATATTGCATTTAAGGTAGGTGATGTACAGGCCATACTCGATAAATTATTGCTGCATGGGGGCGGACAGGTGGGCAGCCTTGTGCAAACCGAAGTGAAAGGTGTTGGCACCCTTACGTTTGTTTATGCCACAGACCCTGATGGCAACATTATCGAACTGCAACATTGGAAGTACGGCAATAGTTAAACCCTGCTTATGATTCCCGGGTGAGCCGGGCTGTTTCCACCACTTTTACAATCAGAGGATACCGCTCTACAACAAGGTTACTTTTCTCAAGGCCAAAGTTCAGGTCTTCTTTTACATTAAGGTGTTTCAGGTTGTAATAGCTCTTCATAATAAAATGGTTCCATGCAGATAAATCATTGTCACGGGATAGAAAACTGTTCATCATCACAAACCGAAAATCACCCATCGGTGATTGCTGGTACGAGTATTCGCACCGGGCAGATACGTCTATCTCATTTGTCTTAATTAAATCATTCACCACCTCCCTGAAATAATAATCTATCCTTGGTTCTATCCTGAAACCGAGGTCGAAGGTGATGAGGTATAAATCATTTTTTACAATAGTATCCACAGAAAATTTAAGGGCATAGGGCTCATCCAAAACGTTTACATGAACAAACCAGTAGATGTCTGCCCGCTTTGGCGTACCCAGCGAAAGCACTGAATTGATAACGGTTTGCTCAACCCGCCGCTCATTTAAAGAAGCCGTGAGGTAAACAAGATTGGTGGTAAATTTAGGGATGCTTTCGTCCATGCTCAGCTTTTTTAAGACCGGCAAAAATTTTTCAACAGGTACCAATGGTGTAAGTTTTGTTTCGATGGCCTTGCCCTTTTGCCAGATGTACATTACCATAAAAAGCCCTGCTCCAATCATCAGCGTAATCCATCCGCCGTCTTTTATTTTTTGAAAATTGGCCACCAAAAAGGAAGATTCAATACAAAGGAAAGTGCCGGTGATAAGTATTATGGCCAGATAATTTACCCTTCGGGCATGCAGGTAAAAGTTGATGAGCACTGTGCTCATCAGCATGGTTAAGGTAACGCTTAAACCGAAGGCTGCCTCCATCCGGGTACTTTCTTTAAAATATAAAACCATGCTGATGCAACCCGCCATCAGCATCCAGTTGATGAACGGGATATACAATTGCCCTTTTATCTTACCCGGAAAAATAACCAGGTGCCTTGGCCATATATCCAAACGGATAGCCTCGTTAATAAGCGTAAAGCAACCGCTGATTAATGCCTGCGAAGCAATGATAGTAGCGCCTGTAGCCAACACCAGCGATGGCCAGTAAATAACTTCTGGCACAATATGGTAAAACGGGCTGATGGTGCCAATGGTTTCACCAGTGTGTTGCAGCAGCCATGCGGTTTGCCCGGCGTAGCAAAGCACCAGTGTTATCTTGATGTATATCCAGCTAACCCGTATGTTGTTGCGGCCGCAATGCCCCATGTCGCTGTACAAAGCCTCTGCCCCGGTGGTACATAAAAAGATACTGCCCAGCAGCCAGAAATTTGCAGGGTCAGCAACAAGCATTTTGTAGGCGTAGTAAGGGTTAAGGGCTTTAAGCACATGCCAGTTATCTTTTAAGGCCCATGCACCCAGCAAGCCGATAAACGTAAACCAAACCACCATGATGGGGCCAAAAACTTTACCTATTTTTTCTGTACCGAATTGCTGAAAAATAAAAAGCCCCACAAGTATGGCAATAACAATAGGGACTGTGTTGATGTGCGGAAAATCTTTTTGCAACCCTTCAATGGCAGAGGCAACAGAAATAGGAGGGGTGATGATACCATCAGCAATTAAGAAAGCTGCACCAGCCATAGCAGGATAAATAAGCCATTTTCCCCAGTACCTCCGTATGAGTGCATACAGCGAAAAGATACCACCCTCGCCATTGTTATCGGCCTGCAAGGTTATGATGATGTACTTAATGGTGGTTTGAAAAACGAGTGTCCAGAAGATTGCACTCAGGGTACCCAGCGCAACAGTATCTGAAATGCTGCGGTTGTGAAAAACCGCATTAAGGGTATACAAAGGCGAGGTGCCAATATCGCCAAACACAATACCAATTGCCACCAGGGAGCCTGCTAACGTTATCCTTTTGTGAAATGCCTTGTGGCTTTGTGTTGCCATAAATAAAGTTCAGTGCTTTTTAATAAGATAAGGGAATGCACAGGTAATGTACCCATTGTTGCACCTGCTGCAAATGTAACGCAGCCAATGAATGGTGTTGCAAAATATAAGCCGCCCAAAAAGGGCTGTAAAAAGGAGCGACAAACGAAGAAAGCAATTGCTACAAAAGCCTCGCTTTATCAAGTTAAAAGATAGGTGTGTTGAATGTATTTTTAAAATATGTGGATTGTTTTTATTTCTTTTTTTGGTTTCGATGATGCCCTGCAAAATCTGGCAACACTTTTTCTTTATACAGGGTACACTAAAATTTATGGCGTATGAAACACACAGTATTAATGGCACTTTTAGCAATCTCTATTGCTTCGTGCAATAATTCAGGTGCAGGTAATTCTTCCAAGGGGTCAGACTCTACGGGAAATACTTCAGGCTCTTCGGGCAGCAGCAGTTCAATGAACGGGGCAAGCGACACAACAGGCACAGGTAACAAAGGGGGCACAAGTAGTACGGGTGCCTCAACAAGTTCGGGCAGCACCGGCGGCAATGGCAGCACAAGCAGTATGGGCCGTATGGATTCTGTTAACTCTTCTGTTGGCAGCAGCCGCTCCAGCTCAGTGGATTCAACAGGCAAAACCAACAGTACTTCCGGCATGGACAGTACTTCAGGTAAAATGGGAAAGGTTGGCAAAAAAGGCCACATGCACAGTGCCGATACCAGCATGTCGCATAAACATTAAAAATAGTAATGCATTATCCCGGCAATCCTATGTACAGCATTTAGCAAACCGTGCAAACTATTGCACGGTTTGCTATTTTTTAAACCTGCCCTTTTTTCTTTTTTAATTTTATAAACATGCAAGTACAGCATAAGCCGGGTTATGCTTTTCTATCGGCGCCTTGCCTTTCCAGCATCCAGCCTGGGTATTCGGTTGTGGGTTTACTCACTTCGTTTAGTTTTGCCAGTTCATCAGTGTCCAGTGTTACCGTTATTGCTTTTAAATTATCATCCAGTTGTTCCGCTTTTTTAGCACCAATGATTATAGATGATACCACAGGTTGGTGCAGCAGCCATGCAAGTGCAACCTGGGCAACCGATATGTTTTTGTGCGAAGCTATTTCCTGCATCACATCAATAATATCAAATGCCTTTTCCTTGTTCACCGGCGGAAAATCAAATGCAGCACGCCTGCCTTCAGTGGTTGAAGGCTGCCGGGTATATTTGCCGCTTAAGAACCCGCCTGCCAGTGGGCTCCATACCATCAACCCTAAATGCTGATCTTTTAATAATGGCACCAGTTCCCGTTCAAGGTCACGCCCTGCAATGGTGTAATATGCCTGCAGCGATACAAACTTTGCATAGCCTTTAAGGTCGCTTACACCAAGTGCCTTCATCAGTTGCCATGCAGCCAGGTTGCTGCATCCGATGTACCTTACCTTGCCGCTGTTTACCAAAGTGTCCAGGGCATGCAAGGTTTCTTCAAAAGGTGTTAGTGGGTCAAAGCCATGTATCTGGTACAAATCAATATAGTCCGTTTGTAAACGCTTCAGGCTTTCTTCTGCCTGGTGCAAAATGTGTTTCCGGCTAAGGCCGGAATGGTTAGGGCCTTCACCCATCTTACCCCTTACTTTAGTTGCCAGTACCAGGTCATCCCGGTGCAGCCCAAGGTTGCGGATGGCCTGGCCGGTTAGTTGTTCGCTTAAACCTTCGCTGTAAACATTTGCCGTATCTATAAAATTAATACCAGCATCAACAGATTTTTTTATTAGCATATCCACTTCATCCTGCGGCAAAGTCCCAATGGCCGTCCACATACCTTTACCGCCAAAAGTCATGGTGCCCAAACAAAGTTCAGAAACTTTAAGGCCGGTATTTCCAAGCAAATTGTATTTCATATTTGTATATTTTTTTAATTAAAATGATTGGTCTTTGTTATAGTGGGTTAACAAACCCAAAGTGCAAAAGTTGCCTTTTAAACAAAGTAATAATTAACGGTGCCCGGTGAGTATAAATTAGTAAAGATTATCTAGAAATAAGGAGTGGCAATGCAATAGCCGGATTAGTATTGATAACTTTTATGGCGCATAACCTTTGCAAAATTTCTTTTGAAAGCTAAAAAACGAAATAGTATCTTGAAATTAATATTTGTTCATTTTTCCATTCTTTTTAAAACTTAAAAAATATACATGAAGAAGTTTTTATGCTTTGCTGGTTTGTTATTTTGTTGTGTTGCCTTTTTACCTGCGCAGGAAACTGTTGATATGCAGGTAATGCAAAAAATAAAAGACGAAGAAAAAAACAATTCACAGGTTGTTGCAATTGCCCACTACCTTACTGATGTAACCGGGCCACGGCTTACCAACTCACCGGGTTACAATAAGGCGCTGGACTGGGTTACGGCCACTTGTAAAAGCTGGGGCCTGCAAAATGCGGGCAAGGAAGCCTGGGGCGAATTCGGTAAAGGCTGGAGCAATGAACAGG
The DNA here is from genome assembly GCA_965249755.1 of Ferruginibacter sp. Lineage (GTDB taxonomy): Bacteria > Bacteroidota > Bacteroidia > Chitinophagales > Chitinophagaceae > Ferruginibacter. Next base: position 1,663,432 of record CBDFMT010000004.1, on the reverse strand, counting down.
CAACCCTCGCCATGAAAATGCCTTACTATGAAAACATTATTGGCTACCCGGTGCCCTGGTGCAAAGGCACAGGCAAAACAATCAGCAGCGAACTGATTATGCTGGATGCTTTGGACTCTGCCACCATTGATAAAGCAGGTGATGCATTGAAAGGAAAGATCGTTATGATAAAGCCCGTAAACCTTTCGCTGCCCGATGCTTTTAAACCTACAGCTACACGGTATGATGACACTGCATTAAATAACCTGCCGGATGATTATATGGTAACCAGGCAACAACTGGAAGGTTATCTGCCGCAGGCAAAAAAGTTTTATTACACCACTTTATACCTGGAGAAAAAAGGTGCTGCCGCCCTTGTGGTAAGTAACAGGGATTCCAGGGATGGGACTGTGTTTGTGGATGGTGGTACAGGCTATGCCAAAGGTTACCAGCCATCTTTGCCCTTTATGAAAATAAGCCGGGAAGACTATTTAAAACTGATGCGGCTGATACAAGACAAGCAAAAGGTGCAACTGGAAATGAATGTACAAAACACGTTTTACGATAAGGACCTTACCGGGTATAATTTTGTTGCCGAACTGCCGGGCACAGACCCTGTTTTAAAAAATGAAGTCGTGATGCTTGGCGGCCATTTGGATAGCTGGGCTGGTGGTACGGGTGCAACAGACAATGCAGCAGGCAGCGTGATTATGCTCGAAGCAATCCGTATTTTAAAAGCATTGGGCATACAGGCAAAACGAACCATCCGCATTGCCCTTTGGGGTGGCGAGGAGCAGGGTTTATATGGCTCTTACGGGTACATTAAAAAACATTTTGGTAACCCCACAACCATGGAGTTAAAGCCAGAACAACAAAAGATTTCTGCCTACTATAATGTAGACAATGGCTCAGGAAAAATAAGGGGTATTTATCTGCAGCATAATGAAGCACTACGGGATATTTTTAAGGCCTGGCTTGCACCTTTTAACGACATGGGTGCCACCGGGATTACTTCCAGCAATACCGGCAGTACAGATCATATTTCTTTCGATGCGGTGGGTATTCCTGCATTTCAGTTTATACAGGACCCTCTGGAATATGAAACCCGTACGCACCACAGCAACATGGATACTTATGACCACCTGAGTATTGCAGACCTGCAACAGGCGGCAGTTGTAGTGGCAGGCTTTGTGTACAACACTGCCATGCGTAGCGAAAAACTGCCCCGTAAACCATTGCCAAAAGCAGAACGTTTTGTGTTTGATTTCGATTTTCCACTGTGAGTTTGCGGATGTTTGTTTACGTTTAATTTTTTATCAAAAAGAAAACATGAAAAATGAAATTTATCCCTGTCTGTGGTTTGATGGCAATGCCAAAGCTGCGGCCACTTTTTACGGTAATGTATTTCCAGGTTCATCTATAATTACCGATACACCAATGGTGGTGATGTTTGCATTAAACGGCAAAAAAATAATGGGGTTAAACGGGGGCCCAATGTTTAAAATGAACCCTTCTATTTCTATGTTCGTCCATTGCGTTTCTTTAGACAAATGCCAAGAGGTTTGGGATGGTTTACTGGATGGTGGTACAGTATTAATGGCACTGGATAAATACCCCTGGAGTGAGCAGTATGGCTGGTTGCAAGATAAGTTTGGTTTTACCTGGCAAATTATGAAAAGCGATACTGCAAGCATGATGCCTTCTTTATTATTTACAGGCAAGCAGATGGGAAGGGCAGCAGAAGCAATTGATTTTTATACCGGTATTTTTGAAAGTTCAGCAATTACGGTTAAGAATATATATGAAGAAGGGTCGCCGTTTGCGGGCAATGTTGCTTATGCAGAATTTACAATAGGCAACTATCCGGTAGTTGCCATGGATGGGCCCGGTGAACACCAATTTGCATTTTCAGAAGGCGTATCATTTGTAGTAAACTGCGCCAGCCAGCAGGAGATCAATTTTTACTGGGATGCATTTGTCAGCAACGGAGGCACAGAAAGTATGTGTGGCTGGTGCAAGGATAAGTTTGGCGTATCATGGCAAATTGTTCCCGCCAACATAGGGCAAATAATGGTTGATGCAGCCACAGCACCCGGTGCCATGCAACGAATGATGCAGATGAAAAAGATTGATATCGCTGTGTTGATGGGTGGGTAAGATAAATATCTGTTCTCCTGTAATATTTATCTTTTAAAATAGCCTCTTAAACATCCTTCAAGTTGGATGGATGCAACTCATTTTTTATTCCTATGTTTTAAAGTAGCATTGCTGTATTTGCAGGTGCAGTGATTTTTTCTTTTGTTAGATAAAATAGCCATCAGGCAAATCAATTGTAATAATAATTGTGGCCTGAATGTTCCGCTCCTGCTATTGCCGTTTTTTTCTCCCCATAAAAAACTTTTCCAATCTTCATCTTCCCTTCATGTTGGGCTTATAAGTTTGTTCCTGTAATCAATTATTAATTAAAAAAAATCAAAAATTATGAGAACGAACTTATTATTTTCAGCAGCAATTTTGTTTTCAACCGCTTCATTTGCGCAAACAACAGTCAACAACCAGCAAGCCGTTAAAAGCGCAGGCGCCGTACAAGCCAGCAAAGATGGCGGACAATTACAAAGTACCCATACTGCTTCTTCTGCAACAAGTGTACAATCCAACGCCGCACACAAAGCAGCTGCAACAACCTACACCGCAGGCGAAAAAGGAAAACAGGAAGTTATTGCAGAAAAAAAGGCAATGGCCGCCACTGCAAATGAAGAACACCAAAAAGTGAAAACGGCTGCTTCAAAAGACGTCAGCGTTTCTGCCAGCACCCAGTCTGAAACCAATGTGGAAGCCGGTAATGCAAACAATAAAACCAGTGAAAATACGTATTTGAATGGCCAGGCAAATGTATCTTCTTCAACTGTAAAAAGCGAAGGCAGCCGGGTAAAAAGCAGCAGTACAACAATGGTAAATGCCGGTGCAGAAAAAGGAATGGAAACAAGTGCCGGGGTTAAAGAAGGCGTACACCAAACTGCGGTTAAAAGCAGCCAGAAAATGGATGCAGCAGGCACAGCCACAGTAAAGTCAGGTTTATCTGCAATGCATACCATTAAACCTGCAACTGCTATAAAAACAAGTGCTGCCATTAAAACAACAGGCGCACTAAAAATCAGATAAAAAAATCCACGACAGGTTTTGTACCGTTAATGGTACAAAACCTGTTTTTTAAAAAGCAGGTTTTATGAAATCAAAAAAATTATCGTCATGCGTTTTGGTTATTGCTGCCCTGTTCAATATTCCATTTGTTGCACAAGCTTGTAATGGCAGGCCGATACTGAACACCACCCTTAAAAAAACGGTAGCAATGATGTTGGTTTCAGACACTGTGCCACCAAAACCGAAAGCACCGGACAGCCATGCAGCAATACCAGTTGAAGAAGTAATTAAAGGTGTACCAAAAGCAAGGAACCAGGCAGTACCTATACCCGTTACTATACCCGTTAAACCGGTAATAATCATAAAGCCAAAAATTATTAAACCCGTAATAAAAATACTTCACTAACTAAAAGAAAAGTTTACCTGATGAAACCACTTATCTTACTTACCACCAGTATAATTTTTAGTGCATATTGTTTTGCACAAACAGACAGCACGGCAACAACGGACAGTACCACCCCAAAATCAACATTTACGCTTGGTGCGGTTTATGCCAATGATGCCAGTTATTATGGCCAGCGGTCGCAGGAGAATACACCCTACGGTGCCGTTGCAGCAACCTACAGGTTTGCCTCCGGCTTTTATCTTTCCGGCCTTGCATACAAATTGCTGAATGAAAAAACATCGTCAGTATCAGCCTCCAGCCTTGGTGCCGGGGTTAACTTTAAACTTAGTAAAAAGTTAAGTGCCGACCTTAGTTACAGCCATAGTTTCTATCCTTCATCATCGCCGTTGCTGCAGGCTGCCAATGCAAACAATGCAAGCGTGGCAATTACTTTCGCAAGCTGGCTTAATGTAAATGTAACAGGTGATTATGCCTTCGGTAAAACAAACGATGGGTTTGTTACCGGTGGGTTTTCTAAATCAATAAACCTGTTTAGTATTGGCAAAAAAGATATTGTTACCATAAACCCTTCGGCAGATGTGGTTGCTGGAACGCAACATTTTTATCAAACTTACCTTACCGAAAAAAAGCTGCGTGATAGTGTGCTGGGCATTATCCTTTTACCCGTTACCGGTCAGCCATCACAGCCGCAAAGTAAAACGGTGGCCACAACATCTTTCAACCTGTTATCTTATAATTTTAAATTGCCGTTGGCGTATAACCGTGCCCATTATGTTGTGGAGGCTGCCTATCAATATTCTTTGCTAAGCGATAAGGCACAGAGTGGCGCAGGAAAAAATAACTCATTTGTTACATTAAGTTTTTACTACCAGTTTTAATACCTATGAAAGTACTGATTGTTGAAGATGAGAAAGCCATGGCGAAGGAAATGGCAACGTTTTTAGAGAAGGCTTTTTACCTGTGCGACATTGCGCCTACAGCTTTAGCGGGCAACAGGCTGATAGAAGAAAATGGCTATGATTTTATATTGCTGGACCTTGGCTTGCCCGATAAAGATGGGCTGCATTTTTTAAGTGATACCAAAAAAATATCACCCGGTGCATCTTATATTATTTTAACGGCACGTGGCGATTTGGAAGACAGGATAAAAGGGCTTGACCTTGGTGCCGATGATTACCTGGCCAAGCCTTTTTCACTGCTGGAACTGCAGTCCAGGATGCAGGCCATTACCCGCCGCAAGTCTGGCAATAATGACCCTGTTATTGAACTGGGCGAATTTAACCTGGACTTAAATAGGCGATCGGTAAAATATGAGGACAGCGATATACCCTTATCAAGAAAAGAATTTGACTTACTGAGTTATATGCTGCTGCATAAAAACCGGCCGCTTACCAGGTTTCAGTTAAGCGAACATATCTGGGGCAATTTTTCTGATGATGATGGTGACTCTAATTATATAGATGTGCACATTAAAAACATTCGTAAAAAGATGGTGGTGCATGCGCCGGTTGATTGGCTGCAAACCCTTAGGGGTATTGGTTATAAGATTAAAATATAATTTCCCAATGAAGCTGCTCACCAAATTAACGCTGTTTATCACCCTTTCAAAATTGTTGATTGTAGTGTTGTTTGTGGTGCTGTTGCCCATGCTTGTTAGCCGTGTAAGTTTTCAATACACCAATTATTACCTGGGCGAACAAAAGAAAAAAGTACTGGCCACCATACAAAAAAATGGTGTTGATTATTACCTCCAAGGCGATAGTGCTTACGGTAGTTATACAATGCTTAAAGAAGAATACATCTCTCTTTTTCCGGCCGCAGGCCAGCCATTTACAGATACCATTGAAACATCGCAGCGCATTGTGGAAGCGGACACTTTAACGTACCGGGTGCTTACACATCCGCTGCAATACGGGCAGCGAAAATATGTGCTGGAGATTGGCCGCACCACTGCTGCCATCAGTGAATACAACAAGTTGCTGCAGCGCTTTACCCTATGGATTTTAGGTGGCCTTATTGCCATAAGTATATTGGTTGATTTAATTTATACCCATATCCTTTTAAGGCCATTGGCAAACATTGTACGCACCAAATTAACCAACCGGAAATTTCCATTTAAAGAGTCGCTCTTTCCGGTGAAAACATCTACCTCAGATTTTAAACATTTGGATAACGCACTGATAAACCTGATGGAAAAAATACATGAGGCATTTGATAAGGAAAGGGAATTTACATCCAATGCATCGCATGAACTGATGACGCCTATCAGCATCTTACAAACCAATATTGAAAACATGATGGTGGAGGAGGGCATAAGTGAACAGCAGCAGGAAAAAATTTCTGCCATGATGAAAACACTTGGCAGGTTAAAAAAGATTGTGCATTCGCTGCTCTATATTTCAAGGATAGAAAATGAGCAATTCGCCAAAAATGATACTGTCGAAATACAGGCCCTGGCCGCCCAGGTAATGGAAGCGTTGCAGCCTCGAATGGAAATGAAAGATATTAAGTTTACCCAAAAACTGTCTGGCAATTTCAGCCTTACAAAAGTTAACCAGGATTTACTTTTTCAATTATTGTACAACCTCGTGAACAATGCCATACGGTACAATAAAGAAGAAGGGGCCATTATTATTGATGAACTATACAACCCTGATGGTAATTATGTTTTACATGTGCAGGATACCGGCATTGGCATACCGCAAAAGGAACTGGAAACTATTTTTAACCGGTTTAAAAAAACGGGGCAAACAGAAGGAGGTGGTTATGGTCTGGGTTTATCTATTGTAAAAAGCATTGCCCTGTTTCATGGGTTCGAAATTAAAGTAACGTCCGTTTTAGGTGAGGGTACCAACTTTAGCATTATTATACCAGCCGGGTGCATACACACAACAAGCAGCACTTAAAATATTTAATGTTTTATCCTTTCAGGGATTGTTTAAGCTGTTGCGGTTTGCGCAACCACACCAGCATGCTTAAGCCATTTATCTGCATGAAAAAATGTTTGGTATAAAAGAAAGCACCCACAAAAAGCCAGCACAACCCCGGTGCCCCTGTTGATAACATTGATGTGTTGCAGTTGCAGCTTTTCTTTTATTTTACCAGCCAGTGTAATTTTTAAAACATCAGCAAAAATGTTTACTGCAAGGCAGGAAGTAAAAATAATGATACGGTTGTTGATAGAATATGTAGTTGCAAATATGGTAGCTGCAGAAAGCCATTCAAAAAAAAGTATCGGGTTTAAAGTGTTGATTAAAAAACCACTTGCAAATATTTTGGCCATAGTGCCGGGGGTAATGGTTTGCGCTATACCCGTGCCTGAAGTGGTAATCGTACCCTTCTTAAAAAATAAATAATACATACCAAGCACCAGCAATAATAATCCGCCGCCATAACCAATTTGCCGGATATAGGCATAAGCAAATTGTGTGGTAAAAACGGTAAACACATTACTGGCCAGCACAAATAAAATGTCGCTTAGCCAAATGCCTGCCACAAAGCTAAAGCCGCCACGGATGCCATTATCAAGGCGGTGCTTAATAACAGTAAATAAAATTGGCCCAACAGAAATGGCCAGGTACAAACCCATTGTTATACCGGTAATCAGTGCTTTCAGCATAGTGAAATGTTGCCGCTAAAATAGTGCAGCGTTTATTTTTTACGAAGGTAGTTGTTGCACAATAATTAAAAGGGCAGTGCACATCTTATGCCATCATCTTGTAAAATAAAAAGAGGGTTTTAGCATTAAAAGAGGGTACGAGTTGTGCCACTAACCTAATGATGCAAGCAAATTATTGCTGCTGTAAATTTTCTATATTTTTTAAGATAACAGCCCTGTCAGCGGCTGTGGTGGCAAATTGAAGGGCCATGTTAAAATGTTGCAAGGCCCTGCTGTTGTTTATACCGGTATACAATGTGCCCAATAACAAAAAATAAAAATGGTTATTGTTGAGTTGTAACTTTTCTGCCTCAATAATTGCCTGCTCTTTTCCGTTGGCCATCGACAGGGCAAAGGTCCGGTTTAACGCAGCGATAGGGCTATATTCTATTTGTAATAGTTTATTGTAAAGTTGTAAGATGTTTTCCCATTTTTCGGTGGTGTCTTCCTTATGCGTGTGCCAGTAAGCAATGGCTGCTTCCACATGGAATTTAGACAGTTGATTGCCTTGTGAAGACTTGTTTAAATAATGGGTCCCTTTGTCAATAAGCTCCTGGTTCCACAAACCTGTATCTTGGTCTTGGTATAATATAACTTCTCCGCTTGGGTTTATCCTTGCATCAAACCTTGAGGAGTGAAAACACATCAAAGCCAGCAGGGCAGGGGCAGGGGCGGTATCCGTAATATCATTGTCAACCAATAAATAATTTAACCTCATTGCTTCAAGGCAAAGTTCTTTACGAAGTATTTTGTTTTGCGAAGCAGAGTAATACCCTTCATTAAACAGCAAATGAATGGTGGTTAAAACGGCATGCATCCTTTCATTAATCTCCGTACGCCCCGGTTGTGTAATAAGCACTTTCTCATCTTTTAATTTTTGTTTAGCCCTTTTAAGGCGCTTGTAAATAACTTGTTTATTGGTTAAGAAAGCATCTGCAATTTCTTTGGCACCAAAACCGCAAAGAAGGTTTAACGATAAGCAGATTTGTGCATTGGCAGGTAGCGTGGGATGGCAAATTGCAAACATCATGGCAAGCTGGCTGTCTGTAATATTTTTACTGGTAAGGTCTACATCAATTTCTTCGGATGCGCTTGCTGCATAACGGAGTTCCTTTGAGATTTTTTTTGCGAAAATATCATGGTGTTTTAAATAATCTTTGGTTTTATTTTTTGCTACTTTGTACAGCCACGCTACCGGGTTTTCCGGCGTGCCTTTTACCACCCATAGCTCTGTGGCCAAAAGAAAAGTATCGCTAACAATATCCTCTGCAGTTTCAATATGTTCCATACCAAAAAGGCAACAGAGTACAGAAACAATTTTCCTGTACTCTGTCCTGAAAAGATCTGGTATAAGTGTGGTGCCCTTCATTTGCGATAGTGTTACCGTAACAAATGCTTACCCGGTGTTCTTAGCTGTTGTCGTCTGTACTAACAATTGGCCTTACTTCAACATTGCCACCAATCTGCAAAACCGGGCAATCTTTTGCAAGTTCGGCAGCCTCATCAAGAGAAGCGGCCCTCACAATAATATAGCCACCTATGGACTCCTTAATTTCGGCATAAGGGCCATCTGCAACTACGTTATCCCTGGTTACCACTTTGCCGGCGCTGCCTAGGCGGTTACCTGGGCTAACCATTTTATTTTGCGCTGCAATACCTCCCATCCAATCTTGCCAGTATTTCATCATACCCTGCATTTGTTCTGGCGATGGCTGCATGCCTTGTGTAACAAAATCCCTGCGGAAAATCAATAAGAATTCTTTCATGTTGTAAATGTTTTAGTGTGAAAAACAAATGACGACCGGGGGCATATTAAATGGACACCTGCACAAAATATTTTAAAATATTTTTTTAACCTAACATTTTTTTATGCGTTCCGCAAATGCAATTGCCACACTTTTTTATCCCTATTGATTTTATAAGAAAATTTTTTATCTTCAATAGCAAATGAACAGCGTATGAAAAATGCTTTTTTTACGGCCCTTCTTTTGTTGGTGGTACTGGCGCTCATGAGTGCAACTGGTGCTTTTAAAAAGCATGCCACCCGTTTTGCTGTTGCGCAAAGCCATGATATTATTGCCTGCGGTTTGCCGGTTACCGATGTTGTGGCAGATGATAATGGTAAGTTTATTCCGTTGCTGCCCGGCTGGGGCAACCATTCTTACAAGGTGGCCACTACCAATGATAGTACGCAAATTTATTTTGACCAGGGCCTTACTTTTTATTATGGTTATCATTTCAGGGAAGCCCTGGCATCTTTTAAAGAAGCTGCACGTTTTGATGAAAACTGTGCAATGGCATACTGGGGGCAGGCACTTGCTATGGGCCCTTACTACAACATGTACTATTATAAAATGGGCAGCAACGTACCTGCGGTGATAAAATTAATGAACAGCCATTTACCTGATGCGACCGACAAGGAAAAGGAGTTGATAAAAGCCATGCAGCAACGCTATTCCACCGATTTTACCAATGCCGACCGCCCACAATTAGACAGCAGTTATGCTGCCGCCCTGCACCTGATTACAAAAAAATTTACAACAGATGATGATATTAAAGCCTTGTATGTTGATGCGGTAATGCTAATGCACAAATGGGATTTTTGGGACCAGGATGGTAACCCAAAAAGCTGGACGATGGATTTGGTAAATACTTGCGGCGGCATTTTACAAAGGCAACCCAAACACCCTGCGGCACTGCATTATTACATACACCTTACCGAAGCCGGCAGGGATACCAAAATAGCGTTGCACAGTGCCGATGTGTTGAAAGATGCATTGCCCGGCATAGGGCATATGGTGCACATGGCCACCCATATGTACCAGCGCAACGGGCTGTTTGCAAAAGGGGTAACAGTAAACGAAGATGCCAATGATGCAAACAATAAAGTAGATGACCTGGCGCCCAATTTAGGTGCAGGAAAAAATAAACAGGTACACATATATGCGGTGCAATCTTACTGCGCTTTAAATGCAGGTATGTTCAATAAAGGAATGCCAATGTACCTGCGGGCAAAAAACAGTATGCTGGCACAGGTTGCCGATGTTAAAGATGATGCCAATGCACAGGGTACTTTTATGCTGCCGCTAATAGCGATGGTACGCATGGGCAAATGGGAGCAGATAATCAATTCGCCGGCACCAGACAGCAACTGGAAATATGCGGTTGTGCTGGATAATTTTGCCAAAGGCCTTGCACATGTACACAACAAAAACAATGTTGCTGCAACACAATGTTTGGCAAAATTGCAGGCAACCCTTGCCGATAGTTTGCTCAATATCCGCAATATGCCTTTTAATGCGCCGGTGCAAATGGGGCGTATAGCGGCAGGTATTTTAAGGGCTGAGTTGTATTATACGGATGGTAAAAATGCTGATGCCATCAACGCTTTTAATGAAGCAGTTACAGAAGAAGATAACCTGGTGTACCGGGAGCCGCAGGAGTGGCTGTTGCCGGTAAGGCAATACCTTGGCGCCTATCTTTTAAAAATGAAACAGGCAGCCGCTGCTGAAAAGGTATACCGGCAAGACTTGTTGCTTAACCCAGATAACGGCTGGGCCCTGTTAGGGCTGCACCAAAGCCTGCTTGCCCAATATAAAAAGGGCGAAGCATTGTTGTACAAAGACAGTTACCTGCAGGCATTTAAAGGTGCAGACAATATGCCCGTTGCATCCGTGTATTAAATTAAAAGACCGGGATGGCTTAGCGTGCTTTTAAAATGTCTTCGATAATTTTTAAATGATGTTTGGTATGTATCCGCAGAAATGTTTTGGCCGGGGCAATGTTTAAATCCCCAAAAAAAGGATGTGTAAAATAATGGTTGCGGGGCAGGTTTTGCAACACGTCAAAATTGTGTTTTACTTTTAAGAAACCGGTGGCAATTCTATCCGTGTTAAAACCATCCGCAATTTGTACAGACGATGGGGCCTTTACCTTTCCCCTCGGTATTTTGCCCATCGTTAATATAAGGCTACGCATCAAATTAAACTTCCACCTAAACCGGTTTGGGTCAGATGTTTTGATGGCACCAATGATCGTATTTGTAACCATTAAGGTATGCTCAATATGCCAGCCAACCGGCGATGCAGAAACGGCGGTGTTTATTGCTTCTGCCTTCGGTATTTTGTTTTCAAGTTCGGTAAACAATTGTTGTAGTTTGTCCATTGCAGTATTTGTTGGCGGCCTTTATAAAATAGCCCGGGCAATAAAGCTACAGTCTTTTTTTTTGCAACAAAAAAGTTGATGCTTAAAACAACAATCAGTATAATCAAACCAAAAAATTCCCTTGGTTCTTCAATCCACGGTTGCGTTGCCTTCATGGCGGATGCAAGGTTTGCAGCATCATGAAATTTAATCCAGTCTATTACCCGTTTTGGTCAAGTGCTTTGTACATGGCATAAACAGCATACACGGAAATGCCCGCCAGGTAGCATAGCACAGCTTTGTACCCGTAAAGGGGCACCCATACGCAAGGGTCGGGGCCGTTATATTGCAGGCCTGCAAAAACGATAAAAACCACACAAAAAAGTTATTGAATACTTTCACGGCATTGGTGCTTTTTTAAGCAGCAGCAAAGTACAAAGTTCAACATACTAATGCCTTTATCTTACCAAATAATTGTTTACGGCAACATCCATAAGGATAGAAACGGGTGAGCTCAAATCAAAAGCAAAGAAATAATGATAGCATTCATGGCGCCCGGGCGGGCTGTACGCAGTACTCCGCAGCGCCGGTTGTAAAGTATAATTTATACAGGCATCTTTTGCGGCGCTTTACGGGGTACTTGCTTCCATCCCTGGCGCAATACATTTTGATTGTTAGCTGCCATGGCTGATGCCAAAGTCCGGGTTACAGATCATCCCCACAAATGCCGTTAGTTTTAAAAATCCTGATAGTGGGTGTGCATGGCTTTCCACTGCCACATTATTACAGTGGCCGCCCTTAAAACACGTTTGTATTAAATACTCATTCCTCTTTTTGAATTACACAGCTTTAAAAGTGGTTTTATTATGTGTACGTGGCGATAGCCGATGTGTAAATAGGTTCAAAAATTTCATTAAAGTAAATTAAGCAGGTATGTTTACAACATTATAAACTTGACATAAAATTTCTATCATGAAACATTTTTTAATTTCGGTAACCTTTCTAGTTTTTTTTATCTCCTGTAGTAATAAAGAGCCTTTCAAACCCCCTTATGATAATATAGGAGGCTATGTAATTGGTAACGAAACCTGCAATACGGATGCTACTCAAAATTATTGGGTACTGGACTTTACCGTATATCCGAATTCGCCACATATTGGTGATACCCTTACGCTAAATGGCACTGCTTACACCAATGTACTTAAAGTTAAAGGACTTGACCCAAGGTTAAAGCTGATAGGAATGAGGGTTTCTATAGACTACAATGTTGTTACCACCAACAAAGTAATTACTACGGGGTGTACAGTCAGCAATCCGGTTACGCATGCCCTTAAAGAAATCTCAATTATTAACCAGTTTGAAATCAGATAATCTACAGCCAAAAACCTAACAATGAAATATGTTTTTATACTGGTTTGCATGTTGGTGTTTATTAGTTTCAGCAACAAAGAACCATTCACTCCACCTTACCAGTTAATTGGAGGGTACGTTATAGGAACTGAAACCTGCAAGGGCGATACTGTCCAAAATTACTGGCTGCTTGATTTTAGTGTTTATCCAAACACGCCACAAATTGGGGATACATTGATGGTGAACGGAACTACTTACGCCAATGTTTTAAAATTAAAAGTGCTTAACCCTGCATTTAAATTAATAGGGATGACGGTTTCAATAATGTACAACACCATAACTTCAAATAAAATAACTACAACGGATTGTATGGTTACAAATCCGGTTACCTATGCACTAAAAGAAATGGTGATACTAAACCAGGGTGAAATAAGGTAGCTATACAATTTTTACAATGTAAACAGTTAGGTAAGATGATAGCTTTTCTAACAATATATTTGCGAAAAAAATAATTATGGATTGGTACGAAGCAGATGTACAAAACGCCGAAAGGGAAAAAAGCAAACTACTTTACGATCCAGAAATGGTTTTTTACGGCAGCTCTTCTATAAGGTTGTGGGGCGACAGGCTGTATGAAGATTTTAAAGGGTACCTGCCCGTTAACCTTGGTTTTGGCGGCTCAACACTTGCTGCGTGCAACTGGTTTTTTGAACGGTTGCTAACCCCTTACCATCCTGTACACATTGTACTGTATGCAGGCGATAATGATTTAGGTGATGGCATACAACCGGCAGAAGTTTTTGAATCGTTTAAAAAATTTGTGCAACTGATGGACAAACACTTTCCTGCTGTTGGCTTTTCTTTTATCTCCATAAAACCAAGCATTGCACGTTGGGATATTATTGACAATATCAGGGCGGTTAATACAATGATTAAAGCGTATATTGAAGATGGTTACGAAAAGCATTTTTATGTAAATATTTTCGATAGCATGCTTAATAATGAAGGAAAGCCTGTTGCAGCATTGTTTGATACGGACGGGCTGCATTTAAGCAGCAATGGTTACGATGTGTGGAGAGATGTGTTGCTGGAACATTTTAAAAACAATCTTAAAGATTCGATAACGTGAAATTAGCGGGCGTAATGTTTTTTATATGTCACTTGCATGTTGATGAAAAGAGAATACCATACATGGTTTAGCCCGATATTAAACAAGCAAATGGAATTGCTTGTGTTTGGGCATAGTGGCGCCGCTGTTATTTTTTTTCCTACCCGTACTGCCCGGTTTTACGATTATGAAAACTGGCGCATTATCGATGCCATCAAAGACAAAATTGAACTGGGACTTATACAGGTTTTTTGTGTGGACAGTGCAGACCTTGAAAGCTTTTACTCCACCCTGCACCCGGCCGATAAAATTAAAAAGCACCTGGATTATGAAACCTACATTCTTACAGAAGTAATACCCTTTGCCGCCAAACAAGGTAGTTCGCCATTTATTATTGCAGCAGGCTGCAGCCTTGGTGGTTACCATGCAGTGAACATTGCATTTAAGCACCCGCAAATATTTAAAAAGGTGGTGGGCATGAGTGCCCGTTATGACCTTACCACGTCTTCTGATGCATTCCCCGATTTATTAAATGGTTTTGTAGATGAAAATATTTACTTCAACATGCCAACCATGTACATGCCTAACCTTACAGATAAAACAATACTGGATAAAATACGGGCACTCGACATTACATTGGTGTCTGGTGGGGCAGATCCTTTTTTCCCCAACAACAAAGCATTAAGCGATTGCCTGCTGCAAAAAAACATACCTGCTAAATTTTATGTTTGGGAAGGCGAATCGCACCGGCCAAGGTATTGGCGGGAGATGGTAAAATTGTATTTGTAAAGTAGTTATAATCATCTTTAAATATCCTCTGATCCCTCATCTATTTATGCAGCAATATTCATCTAGTTTTAACAACGGTACGTTTCAAAATTTTTCAGCAACGCCTTCCCTTGCCGAAGGTGTTTCCATGTTTGGTTTGATGAAAGATTTCTTTTTTAAGCCTGATAAAGTTACCCCGCCTTTTACAGTGCCTTCTGTACAAACAAACCTTAAAACCTACTATTCAAAAAAACTTTCTGTTATCTGGTTTGGCCATTCTTCTTACCTTATCCATTGCGATGGGGTTAATATTTTGGTAGATCCTGTTTTTAGCGGGCATGCATCACCGGTAAGTTTATATATCAAAGCTTTTAAGGGAAGCGATGTATACAAACCTGCGGATATGCCAACGGTGGATATCATGATTATAACCCACAACCATTACGACCATCTTGACAGCCAAACCATAAAAGCATTAAGCCCAAATACCAAAAGTTTTTACATGCCATTGGGTGTGGGCAAAGATGTAAAAAGACTTATCGGTAAACAACCGGCAACCGAAATGGACTGGTGGCAAACAATTGAGGTAAGCAATAACCTACAACTTACGGCCACACCTTCCCGGCATTTTTCTGGCAGGGGGCTTAAGCGAAATACATCGCTTTGGGCATCATTTGTTTTGCAGATAAACGGCTATACCATTTTTATAGGCAGCGATTCCGGGTATGATACGCACTTTAAGGCCATCGGCCATAGGTATGGCCCATTTGACCTGGCCTTGTTGGAATGCGGACAGTACAACACTGCATGGCCCTATATCCACTCCATGCCCGAGGAGCTTATAACAGAAGCCGCCATGCTAAATGCCAAGGTGATAATGCCTGTACATTGGGGCAAATTTTCACTCGCCTTTCACCCATGGGATGAGCCCGTGAACAGGTTTACAAAAGCTGCGGCTGCAGCAGGCCTTAATTATACCACGCCAAAAATAGGGCAACCCGTCGTTATTGGCGAAGCATTGCCCAGGGAAAGATGGTGGGAACAATGATATCCAAAACCTGTCATCAACTTATTTAATCTTCATTGCGTTGGGGTCCCATTGTATGATCTTCTTTTCAAAATAACTGTCATTGCAGGCGAGGCAAGGGGCTGCTGCACGAAAGCCAAACGACGCATCTTCAAATACTGGTTTGCCAGTTTTTATACTATCAAAGAAATTTATATGGTGCATCAGGCGATCATCTACACCTTCTGGCTCTTTGTAGCTTATATCTGGTTTTATCGGCCGTTTGCGCTGTTCGGCGGTGTACTTTTCATTGTATTGTGCCAGCAACTTGTCCTGCATACTTTTGGTGTAAGTGCCTAATGCATCCCAACCGCCAATACCAGGTGCTTTTGCCATAATACTGTGGTGCAATTTTACTTCACCATTACCAACATCCATAGTCCCTTCATCACCAACAAACCTAACCAGTTCACTACCGCCTGTACCACTTACAAAATTTACCTGCAAGGTTAATTCAAAGGCAGGGTGCTCTTGGGTTGCAGGGTATTGCATAATGCCGGTCATAATATCAGGCACATTTCGCCCGTCTTTCCAGTGGCTCAATTGCCCCGTTGCGTAAATAGATTCCGGACCTTTTGAGTTGGTGATAAAATGTGTTCCCGTAAGCAGGTGAACAAAAAGATCGCCTGCCACACCGGTACCAAACTCACGGTAGTTGCGCCACCAAAAAAACTTCTTGGCATCATATGGTATTTTGGCCATCCCTTCAATATACCTGTCCCAATCTACGGTTTCGGTACCCTGGTCTGTGGGCATGGTATATTCCCAGGCACCCAATGCATCCTGCCTGTCGAACACCGCATTTACCATATTTAGTTTTCCAATTTCGCCAGACTGATAAAGCTCTTTTGCTTTGGCATACACCAAACCACTAATACCCTGGCTGCCTATCTGCAATATTTTGTTACTGGCTTTTTGTGCTGCAATTATGCCTGCGCCCTCACCGATAAGGTGAACCATTGGCTTTTCGCAATAGATATGTTTTCCCTTCAGCAGTGCGGCTTTGGTTATACGTGCATGCCAATGGTCGCCGGTTGCAATAAAAACGGCATCTACATCTTTTCGGTCTAAAATTTTGCGGTAATCATTGGTTAAAAAAATATCGGCGCCATACACTTCCTTAACCCTTTCCAATCTGCCTTTATATAAATCACAAGCAGCAACCAATTGTATGCCCGGCACTTTTAATGCAGTCAACAAGTTGTTGGTACCCATAATCCCCATGCCAATTACAGCAATATTTATCCGGTCGTTACTGGTAATTTTTTGTTGAAAAGGGATGATGCGTTCTTCTATTTGCCTGGCCCCAGCTAAAGAAGCAAATGGCCCGGCACCCAAGGCAAGGGTGGTGCCGGTAAGCTGTTTAATAAAATTACGCCGGGAAGAAGGTTGTTGTTTTGGCATGGCCGTAAAATTTAAATAAGTAAATATGGAAAGATGAAAAGCAATAAGCAACGCTGATAATGGAGAAATAAATGTAGGTAAGTTTTTGCGATAACAAGCAAAAGCGTTTGACAGATTTTATATTTTTTTATCGGTTTAAATTGGAATGGAATATCAAAGGATATCTTTTTTACAACCATTAATTATTTGGGTTGGGAAAAGAAAATCAGTTTCGTTTTTCTATTTACAACATCTGTTTCAAGCATTTGATCTAACGGTTATTTTATAGAATTGTATATTTCAACAATGGTTTTAGACAGTAATAAAATTGAATCAATCAAAGCATATTTTAAAACACGCCCTGTTTTGAGGGCCTGCCTTTTTGGGCTTTACATAAAAAGAATAGTGGATGGTAAAAGTGACTTAGATATTTTAGCAGACTTGGATTATATGCAGAAAACAGGCCTGAAGTTTATGCAAACGAAGATTGACCTGGAGCGTATTTTACATAATAAAGTAGATTTAGTGTCATCCCATAGTATGTCTAAATATTATTAAGCCTTTGGTTGATGAGGAAAAACGGTTGATATATGCGAAGGGAGATTGGCGACAAAATAAGGTTACAAAAATGATATGCAAGCATTAAAGACTGACATCAAAGCTGTTAATTCATAAGTTTTATACTTTTTACTCCAAAGTGCCATATCTGCCCGCCTGTCGGCCATTAGTATCCCCCCTTTTTTCACTCATTTGCATCATTATGCGCAAGGCATTTTTTTAACTGTTTATAATTAAATTGCGCTGCTCCTTTAATCGAAAAAGATAACTAACCTATATGCAGGATACCCCCAAGCCGGAGTACAACGGCCTTAATTATTTTAATGCACTGTTTAATGAGTCTAAAGAAAATTGTGTTTTATTGATGGATGAAAACGGGATCATATTGGAAGTAAACAAAGCATTTATTACCTGTTTTGGATACGACAGGGAAGATATTTGCGATAAACACTTTAAAGTACTTTTTACGGAAGAAGACCAGCTAAAAAGCCGCCCCCAAAAAGAAATTGCTACCACTCTGGATCAAGGGCAGATGTATGACAATAATTACCTCGTGCAAAAGGGCGACGTAGTTACCTGGGTATCTGGCGAAAGTACCCTTATTAAAGATGGGGAAGGCAGGCGTTATATCCTTAAAATAATACAGAATATCAACAACCAAAAAATTTCTGAAGATTCAATTGTTGGCCTCAATAACCTTAATGACAGTATTTTAAAATCTATCGGCGATGGTATAATTGTGTTGACCCGTAACATGAAATTGATAAAGGTTAATGAAGCCTTTATGGAATTGTTTAATGCCGGGCAATCCAGTTCAGACAGTATAAACTTTACAGCACTTATTGAGGCTTACGAAAACCATGGCGACCTGCTGCACAGGATAGCACAGGTTTTCAGCAACAAAAAAAGTTTTTCTAATGTGGTGGTAGATATTAACCGCAATACCCCGGAGGAGAAAATATTGGAAGTAAGTGGCAGCCTTATCAGGGATATGCAAGACAATGCAAATGCATTAATTGTGATAAGGGACATTACTGTTCAAAAACATTTTGAGCGTGACAGGGAAGATATGGTAGGCTTTATCGGGCACGAGTTGCGTAACCCGGTAACCAGTGTGTTGCTGTGGCATAGTTTAATGGAAGATTCCATAAATGCCGGTGAAACCAATCGCATAAAAGAGTGGCTCGACCTAAGCAAAAAGAACGTTCAACGCATAGACAAAATGATTGCAGGTTTATATAACTCCACCAAAATAAACGCAGGCCACCTGGAACTGGAAAAAACCTTTTTCCTTTTTGCTGAAATGATAGATGAGGCAGCCAGCAGCATTAAAAACATGTATCCTGAATACACCATTACCGTAATTAACAACAGCCCTGATATTGTAGCGGAGGCAGACAGGTACCGCCTTGTGCAGGTAGTATCCAATTACCTTACCAACAGTATAAAATATGCCGATGGCAAAAAAGATATTACCATAACCGTGCAGGCTGAAAATAACATAGTAGAAGTATCTGTAAAGGACAAAGGCATGGGCATAGCCGGCACCGATCTTCCCTATATTTTTGAACGGTTTTTTAGGGCAGAGAAAACAATTAACCTTGATGGCATTGGACTTGGCCTTTTTTTATGCAAACAAATAATACAGGCACACCGGGGAAATGTTTGGGCAGAAAGCGAATTGGGCAAAGGTTCAACTTTTTGGTTTTCTATCCCGTTGCAATAATTTTACCGGCTTTACCACAAGCTTTTATTGGTGCTTAACCGGTTATCGTTTTTTCTGCTTTCTTCTCTTATTAAATTTATGTAAACCCATTGTTACGGCATGGTTTTATGGTCCTGTAGTTATAAATTAATGTATGGCAACACTAACACCAGTGCCCTTTACGGCCGATATTTACAAAGAAACGGATAGAAGGGTACATGAACATTTGAACAATGAGGAAGATGTTATATCAAACGATGATATAAAAAATGCCAGGGTTGTACCAGCAACAAATGATGAAAGTGTTTCGTCAATAAACCAAAACGGAGCAGCCGGTGAAGGATCAGAAGCGGATGAAGCTTAGCAGTAAAGAATTACATATCTTGGGTGCTTGTCCTTTTCCCATGGCAAATATTCTTACGCATTAATTTCTTACAAACGGTTCGTTAAGGGCACTTTAATAACGGCCGTGGCAAGTACCTTTATAGCTACTCCTGCGCTTGTTATTTTAAAACTGTTTCGTTAATTGCTTTTATTGCAAATGTTCACTCACGCAGGCCGGTTAAAAAAATTAATTGGATATGGCCAAACAAAAAAAAGAAGTGGTAGCTGATGCTTTACATGGCAAAGGACCGCTTCGATTTGCACATCCATTTTTTACAGACACACCAGTAGACCAAAGGCCCGTTATACCTGGCATTGGTAGGCGGATGAAAGATTATATTGTCCAGAAACTTGAACCAATACCGGTGCCGCAACGGGAGCCAACAATGTTGCTTAATGAAATAATCGGGCAGCAGGGTGTAAAGGAAATACAGGCCGCAGGTTCCATTTGTTTTCATGCAGTAGGCGATACCGGCAACGAGAGTGATTTGATGGAGCTGTACGTAGCCGATGCTATGGCGCAGGATTATAGCGCTGCCCATCCGGAAAAATCACCTGCATTTTTATTTCACCTGGGCGATGTGGATTATTTTGATAACACAGATAAAGGTTACCAGGCACAGTTTTACATACCCTACAAAAAATATCCGGGAAAAATAATTGCCATACCAGGTAACCACGATGGCGAGCTTTTTAAATACGATGGCACATCAACCGGACAAAAAACAACACTGGAAGAATTTCAAAAAAATTTTTGTCAGCCAGCCCCCGGCGTACCTCCCGCTGCAGGCACCATATACCGGGAGATGGTAAGCCAGCCCGGTGTTTACTGGCACCTTGATGCACCGTTTATTGACATCATTGGTTTGTATTCCAATGTTGGCGAGGCGCAAGGTTTTATCTCCGGCGGTGCAGCAGGCATGGCACAAAAAACATGGCTCACAAAAACCCTTACCGCTATTAAAACAAACCGTATTGCTGCCAACCGCAAAGCTTTAATTATTGCAACACACCATCCGCCGTTTAGTAATGGCGGGCATAGCGGCAGCGATGTAATGCTGGCAGATATTGACAACTCCTGTAAAAAAGCAGGTATAATGCCGGATGCAGTGCTTGCTGCACACTCACACGATTACCAGCGGTACACTCGCCACATCACTTTTAACGGAGTAAATATGTTGATACCATTTTACGTAGCAGGCGGCGGTGGGCGGGGGCTTTCTGGTTATGTTGCACCTGCTGATGGCAAAATGAAAGGCGACCACTCTTACGACAGTTCACTTAAAGATTACGGCTACCTTACAGTTATAGCAAATGCTAAGCAGCTATCATTTATTTTTACCAGGGTAGATGGGCAGGGCGTAAAAAGCAGGTTTGATAAAAACATTATTGTTGACCTTGCAACCAATACTATCAGTAATGGATAGCCTATGGTAGGGATTACGGGCAATATGATTTTGTTATTAAATTTTTAGCGTAATATTTTTAAAAGATACTTTCATGTTGCAGTTGCCGTGGATTTGCAACGCAATTTTTCTTTTTGCAGGATAGCCATTTAACAGCTCGGTATAATCCCTTGTTTGTACCCCGTTGCGCCTGCCGCTACCCCGTTTAATAAAACAACTACCGCTACACCGTATTTCATAATGGTTCCAATCCTGCTCCTTTAAAACAGATTTTACAAGGCCCCCATCGGCTTTTGCTATAATTGTATTTTGCCTCGATTCATCATAGATGCAAGCCCAAAATCCGGTACCCATATCTACCTGGTATCCTGTCATTTCAATTAAGGGCGGCACGGTAAGGCGTTGCGAATGCACCTGCACACCCGAGTTTACAAAGCCGGTATCGCCTTCCATTTTAAAATCAAGGTTAAGGATGTAATCTTTAAAATTTTGTTTAGTGCTTAAAAAATCATTTTGCTTGCTGCGGATGTTTACCTGCCCCGCTGTTACCGCACCACTGCTATCAATATGCCACAAGTTTTTATCCCCTTCCCATTGGTTAAGGTTATGGCCGTTAAATAAAATAATACTGTTGCTTTTTTTGTGCACCTGCCTGCATCTGCAATAACAGCAAGAACAAAAGGATTAGCTTATTCATGTTCGTGGTTTAATGCATCGGCAATGGCAGCAATAATTTTTTAAGCAATTGTGTTTATACAAACAGATCGGTTACTTTCTGTTGGTGAGTGCCACTTTTATCCCAAGGGCAATTAAGGTTAGCCCACAAATTTTATTGATGTAACCAGATGCCTGTTTATTTTCTTTTAGTTTGGTAAAGATGCCTGCTGCAAAGGTTGCCAATATCAAACACCAGATTACCCCTGTGGTAATAAAGGTAGCGCCAAGTACCAAAAAAGGAAGTATATTATTTTTAGCGGATGGCTCTACAAACTGGGGCAAAAATGCAATAAAGAACAATGCTACCTTAGGGTTTAAAACATTGGTGATAATAGCATCCCTATAGATTTTGCTATAATTAACCAATGGTGTGCCTGTGATATTATTGCTGTAAAAAAGTGTTTTATCTATCAGCATTTTATAGCCCACATAAAAAATGTACAACGCCCCGGCATACTTGATGGTATTAAACAGCACTATTGATTTACCAATAATTATTGACAGGCCCAAAGCTGCAAGGGTGGTATGTATAATGCTGCCGGTAGCAATGCCAAGGGCAGAAATAATGCCTGCCTTTTTGCCCTGCCCAATGCTTTTGGTAAGTATGAAAACAGTATCGTTACCCGGCGTAATGTTTAATACGATACCTGTTAATAAAAATGTTTCAAAATGTACTATCCCATTCATACTAAGTAAAGGTTGATGAATGGCGTAAAATATATGCCACTGTTGTGCCTTTATGTAAGATACTTTTTTGCCGTATAATACAGAAGTTTTATTTCCTGAAACAATAAATAGCCTGCTTATAAAGGTTAGGTAAAGTGGATGCATACATCGTTTATAATATTGCATGCATTATGCGTTTGCTATTCAACAGGCACACCGGCCTTACTATCCCTAAACAGGATTACATATTGAAATGCATCCGTGGTGGTACTTGCCGCACTCGTCAACTGCACGTTTTGAAAACCCGTTACCTCACCTAAAAGTTTGCACCGGGCATATGGGCTTTCAGCGTTATTTAGTTTAAAAATAACAGTACTTTCCGGTAGGGTAACAGCTTTTAAATTTTCTATTCCATTTACTTTCATCATGGGTGCATCATTGCTCAAATCAAACGGAATGTATTTAGTTGATTGGGTGAAATCAGCATTTTCGCTACGCAGCTTTTGTGCATATGCCAATGGCATCATCTGTTTTATTTGGGCCATGTAGGGCAATAGTGTTTTGCTTTGCACCGCCAGCATCTGAATGGATATTATTTTGCCATCAAACAGGGTGCTGTTGTGTTTAAGCTGTGCGGCAAAAGGCATACTTTTTTCATAGCTCGCCTGCAGGCAGTGATAAAACCCTAAAAAACCATACATCTTTTTATCCTGCAAACCATAAGCATCAATCAGGCTTTTTAAGTTACGGTACATCATACTGTCACGGTACATGCCTGCACCTGAAAAACTTAAGCTTGCAATATAATGCTGCAATGCTGCTGCGTTGGTAACCGCATTTTTATTAAGGTTTGTTGTATTATTTTTTAGCTGCGCCGATAACCGTGCTGCAAAAGCGCCAAGGCTTTTTCTTTCTTTGTAGCTAATGGTATCCGTGATATTTTTTAAACTGTCTAACCAAGGCTTACCAACCATGTGATGTGTGTTGCTAAATAAATAGGCAGTGTATTCTTTTAACAAAGAATAATCTTGTATGGCATCAACCCCTAAAAAAATAAATTTATCCTTTGCAGGTAATGAGGTGTAAAATGCACGCAGGGCATAAAATTTATTGTAGTTACTTTTATTGGCCCACTGTGCAGTATCTGCCACCCAACTTGCAAAAACTTTTTGCAGCCACTTATCTTTGCCATCCTTCATAAAATTATTCAGCATCCACGCTTTTATCATATCCACTTCAGCAATGTAATATCTTACACCTGCCATGGTATACAGTTGCTTAAACAGCATTACATCCACAATTTGCGGATTGGACGAACCATGATTTTCACCAAAAAGAAATAGCTTATTACTTAAGAAGGCTTTGTCAAAAAATGGTATTGGTAATTGCTTTGTAAGGTTGAGCACTTCCATGTTTTTACGCAGGTAACCATTAACCGATGCACTGTCTGCCGGCTGGCAAAATGAATATACGGTAACAAATAACAGCAATGCAGAAAATAATATTTTCATATTTGGTAAATGCAGGTTTAGGTAGCTGTAAAATTATACTAAGGAAGCCTTACTTTTTTAAAGGGACTATACCCTTCAACGCTGGGTATCGTTTTTATCTGGTTTTCCATCTTTTGTAAGCATTTGTATAGCGGTGCTGGTGCCAAGGTCTGGGTTATCCCAGGATGAAAGCACCCACACGATTTTTTTAGCTGGTGTTACTTCAAATGCCTGCACACTGCCTGCCCATTCTGCTGTATTTTTGTTGCCACCTATCCAGTTGCAAATGATAGTATTTCCATTGGCAAGCCGGTTGGCAGTTTGTGAATTGTATAATTTAAAGGGTACATCGGCCTGCGTTATTTCCCAAACAGTATTACCGGCTGCATCCAACTCCCTGGTGTACCCTTGTCCATCACCGGAGATTAAAGTGTTGCCATTTTTTAACCTGACCGCAGCCCATACAGAAGCTGCTTTGACAGACCATATTTCTTTACCATCTAATGTATATTCCACAACCCTTCCTTCGCCCATATGGCCAACCACAAGGGTGCCGGTGGGGGATAACCGCACATGACGAAACTGCCCATGTGTGCTGGTTGATGTTGAGGGAATAATTACTTCTTTTAAAATTTGATTGCTGGCAATGTTGATGATTAAAATTTTTGCGGGGTTGGCATTCAATACCAGCAACGCACTGTCTTTGCCAATGGGTTGGCAGCTATGTGTTTCTGTATTAGGCGGACAAATAAACTCCCAAATCAATTTTTTATCTGGTGTAATAATGCCTGCACCGCTCATACGTGCAAACATAATGTTGCCATCATCCATCATGGTAATATCATCAAACTCCTGGTTGGCACCAGGAGTTGGGTGCAGTGGTATGGAGTACTGCCAAACTAATTTTCCATTGCGTACAATAGACATTACCTGTGCATCCGGGTGGCGGGTATCCCATTCGCCAACATATAAAAATGATTTTCCTTTAAGGCCTTTGCCAGTAATAATTTTTCCTGTTGTATCCCTTGCCTGTGAAAAACTGCCATTAATAATTAATGCAAAAGCTGCCAGGGAAAAGAAATGTTTAGCCAGTTTTATGTGCATGTTTTTTTGTTGAGGGTTATTACTGCTATTTTTTTGAAAACGGTTGGAACTTTAAATGGGGCAATTTAAACCAGTGTAAATGCTTATTAT
Organism: Ferruginibacter sp.; assembly: GCA_965249755.1. Classification (GTDB taxonomy): domain Bacteria; phylum Bacteroidota; class Bacteroidia; order Chitinophagales; family Chitinophagaceae; genus Ferruginibacter. The sequence continues at coordinate 1,638,310 of CBDFMT010000004.1, read as the reverse complement.
GTATAAGCTGATTGCAATAGGGAAGTTAAGTTTTTTCTTTTCGATAACGAAAGTAGCCTTAAAGTAATTTTTTATTTCTTTTTCACCTGAAATAGCATCATCACGCTATAACAAAACAGCAGCAAGGATCATCTTGCTGCTGTAATTGCTTATACATGTATATACTTTGGGAAGAGACAAAAAACGGGCAAAGTGGTAATTATTTTTTATAGTAAAGGATACACCTGATTGTAATAGCTGCTAAGTGTAAATGAGGTAGCGCCTGCGTTTGAGCTCCATGCCGGTGAAACCATGTTCATGCCTAAGCCATCACCATTCCATGCCCATGCCAGTACTGTCCAACCCTTGCCTTTGGCATAATTTACCATACCCTGCCAGTTAACGCTTCCCGATGGGGTGTTTCCAAATTCACCAATCATGCAAGGTTTTCCGGTGGATGCCATTTCATCAAGATCAGAATTTTGGGCTGCCCTGTTCCTGCTGTTGGAATAACCATTTGGATAGATGTGGTTGGAAAGGATAATGTTGCCATCATTTATTTTTACACCATTAGTGCCCTTTACGGCTTGTGCCGTTACTTGTGTTTCGTGGCCGTAACCGGCACAGTCAATAACGATAGGGCCGCTATACACCTGCCTTACAATGGGTATGGCCTGGTTGTAGGCACTGGCAAAAGCATTGGACGACATAGTGCCGGCACCCCACTCATTACAAAGGTTAATGGTGAAGTTGCCACCGAGTGCGGCATAATTATTTTTCCACCAGTTGGCTGCAGTAACCAAATCACTGGCGTTGCTGCTGCCACCATACTCATGAAAGGTACAAATGATGCTGCTGTAGCCGTTGTTCCTGGCTTGTGTAATCCAGGTTTTGGCCGTGGCAGTACTCACCCTGCTAGGGTCAATTTCAATCCTTAGCGTTTGTATTTTTGATTGCTGTTTCATTAGCGACCAGGCAAAATTAGGGTTGCCGCCATTGTAGTAAGATGGTTGAAGGTTAACGCCGTTACCCCATCCATTGGTACGTGCATTGATGGGGTTATGTGGTGTGGTTGCAACAACGGCATCTTCAACTGGTTTGGCTGTAACTGCGGTTGGCTGCTTTTGGCAGGCCATAAAAATGCTGCTAACGGCAACGCATGCCGCTATTTGTTTTGCGTACTTCAGTAACATAAAAATTGATTTAATTGGGGATTAAAAATGGAGGACAAATCGAAAATAAGAAAGTAAAAAATAGAAGTTTACGGTGGTATACTGCAATAGTTGTATGCCGCTGATAGCTGCGCTATCAGGCACTTTGGAGGATTCATAATGACAAACTTTAGGATTCAAAACTAAAGTTGAAATTATCTTTTTCCTAATAGTATCTTATCAATAATTAGTGCATTTATAATTATACCGTAGTGTTTTTACAGCGGTAATAAAGTACCCATTTAAAAACGAAAACGCAGGTGCGATAGGTAAGTTGAAGTAATGGCTACAGCAATGCTAAAACTACCTGCAACCAGGTTATGGTTGCAGGTACATATTTTTTAAAAGCAGTTGAGGAGATGATTTTTTTCTTTCGTAAGTGTTGTTATTTTTCTTTGTTGCGCCAAGCTTGCCATGCCCCGGTTGACCATAAAGCTGCTGCAATAAGTACCGGCTGAAACGGCAAGCGCAACCATCGTTTTAAATCTGTATCCAATCCGAACGCATCCCTGTGTTCCATCAACTGTGCAATGTTGCCTGGAAAAACGAGTACAAAAAACAATGCGGCTATCCAGCCTGTACGTATGCGTTGCTTGTACAGGAACACCAATGATAAGCCCAACAAAATTTCTACAATGCCTGAAAGGATCACTACCAGGTCAGGCTTTAGCGGTATCCAAGGCGGTACTTGTGCTGCAAATGCAACCCGTTGAAATGTAAGGTGGCCAACGCCGGCAAGTGCAAGGAATGAACCCAGTACACATCGCACAATATTTTGAGCAGTACTTGTTGCAGCCATAATAATATTTTTGTAATGATCAGGTATAAGCGTTGATAACAACAAATATTCAAAGCCCATCACGGGGGCAAAGACAAATGTATAACGATGTTTAAAAAAGTACTAAAGTAGCCTTATAATAAAATTAGCCTATTTTATAGCGGCAATCGCAGCGGCATAGTCAGGCTCCTGGCCTATTTCTGGCACTTGCTGTTCGTATATTATTTTACCTGCAGGGTCAATAACTACTACAGCACGGCTTAGCAGGCCCCTCATTGGCCCATCGGCAATTTGAACACCATACGTTTTGCCAAAGCTGCTCCTGAAATCACTTAGCATTATTACCTTGTCAATACCTTCTGCACCGCAAAATTGTTTTTGTGCAAACGGCAGGTCTTTACTAATACAAAGCACTGCAGTATTGGTAAGCTTCGCAGCATCTTCATTAAATTTTCTTACCGACTTTGAACATACACCGGTATTAACACTGGGAAAAATGTTCATGATAATGTATTTGCCTTTGTAATCTGCCTGGGTTTTTTCCTGAAGGTCAACACCAGTTAATGTAAAGCTTTTTATGGCTGTGCCTAAAGAGGGCAATTTGCCAACAGTATGAATGGCTTTGCCGCCGAGGGTAATAGCAGTACCGGTATGTGCAGTGTTTTGTGCAATGCTGATTGTGGTAAAGGATATAGCAATTAGTACAATAAATAATGGCCTTGCAAAAAGAAAAAACGTATTCTTACTGATCATATAAAATAAATTTTTGATTAAAAGATATACCTAAATGTACCTATTAAACACATAGGACAGTACAGTTGTTTTACCGGTTAATAAATAGGTATGGGTTAAGATGATGGTATGAACTTTTACGGTGTAAAATATCCAACAAGGCATTTGCTGATTACAGGTGATGAGTTATTTTGCAATAAAAATAGTTGTGCCTAAAGCAGTGTATAGGGTATATGTTATCGAATTATCAAAAAAGGTATTTACCGAGAACAGTAAATTTAGGGCGGCCAACCCACAATTTAACGGGGTGCTTGAATGCCTGTATGTGGGCATGACCAGTAAGACACCTGCCGAAAGGTTCAGGCAACACAAAACGGGTTACGTTAATAAGAAGGGCCATAAAATATCAGCTAATATTGTACAGCATTATGGAGGTTACCTGCGCCCAAGTTTGTATGACCACCTCAACCTGCAGCCCATGGACCGCCAGCAGGCGTTGGCAATGGAAGCCAAATTAGCCTGGTCGTTAAGAAAGCAGGGGTACGCTGTTTGGTTTAATTAGGCGTTGGTAAATTTTACCCGAAATATACCGCTCAAAAAATCTCACTGATAGGATAAACATACATAAGGTACAGGTAAAAAAACAATAAAGAAAGGGTGAGTATAATTACACCCAGCACAGGCGAACTTACTTTTATACCTTTTAAGCTTGCCTCAACTTCTGTGGCAATACCGGCATTTTGTGTACCGGCAATAATATTTTTGGCATAAAATGCTTTATAAAATTGCAGGCCTGCAAACACTATCCCACTAAATACCAAAAAGATTACACACCAAAATATTATTATGGTAGAGGTATAGTTCCATTGCAGTGTTTTTATGCGGTGCTGCAAACCAAAAAGCTGGTATTCGCTTAAAGCTTTTTTTAAACCACTATCCTCCTTTGATAAGATGGTAAGGTGGTTAAGCAATGAATCTTCTCCATTGGTAAACTTGTGGTCAACCGCAGTTAAAATGCTGTCGATGTTTTTACTGCCGGGTTTTTTCGGTTGCGAAAAACATAAAGAAACACTTGTCGCAAGTAAAAGAAAAAACATTAATTTTTTATACATGGGCGTTTATTATATCAGTTATTTGGCACCGAGAAATTCTTCTAAAAAAATCGTTCTATATTCAATGGCTTTATAAATATTGTCACCGCACAGTGCGTTTTCACGGGAGGTATATTGGTTAAAAAGATTGGTATTATTAATGTCTTTTTCAATTTCTTTCAAAAGGTTGTTGCTGTAAAATGTTAGCCAGTTAAAAGCATTATCTGTTTTTGCAGGGTTTGCTGGCGGGTGTATTTTCATAACCAGTTGCTGTATTACCATCACTCTTATAATATGCCTTTTCTTATCTGGGGTAATAACTTCGGTAACATAACCACCGCACATTTTTTTTATCAGGCCATCTGTATATTTAATAACCACACATCCGGCATTGTCTATTGTTTTTTCAAAGGCACAGTCTTTTTTGGATATAAGAAAAGGTTCGGCACTATAGCTGGTATCCACGGTGTTTTGTAAGCCCCTGTCAGCGGTCATCGCCACAGCATCTGCCCGATGGTAACGGCGGGGAACGGTATCTGCAATAACACTACGGCGCTGATAAGTAGTTGCTGGTGTAGTTGTTTTAATTTGTGCAAATGAAGTTGAAATGAACAATGCAGCGCAAATACCCGACAGCAGTTTTTTAGTTGCCCGGAGGGCAACCTTTGTAATGATTTTCATAATTTCTTTTTATCGGTTTAGCAAATATTTTTTGTTCTTATCTCGGAGATTGCCACTTGTTGGACCACTAATGAGTAAGAAGATAACCAGACAAAATTCAAGACAAGGCAGAAAGAGAAAAGCGGTAAATGGAGAGAAAGAAAAGATAGGTGGTATTTACAGGATAAGATAGTATGGTATAAAAGTAGAAAAACCTTTTTCAAATTGCAAGTTTATAGAGGTATATTTTAGAAAGAACAGTTGTTGTTGCCGCTTCTCTAAACTACTATTTATGAATTGTAAAGATGAGGATTGATTACTTAAATTATCAAACCTGCACAGCAGGCTTAATTGATGACATGATGAAGAAAAGTGAATGAAGGATATGTTGTGTAGGGTTGCAACAGGCCGCCTTTCACTGCAACCAGTATTGCAACAATCGTTTAAAAAGCAATGGCTTTCATAATTAAATAGCCTATCGTTATTTAACCCGCATTAATTAACCGGCAGTTAACTGCAAATACATGCCGGGCTGTTTAGATTTACATAAAACTATGAAACTTTATAGTGCAATTATGGCGGTATTGACGGGGCTTTTTGCCTTAATAGTTTCTGTTCCCTGCAAAGGGTAGTTGGCTAAAGATAGTGTGATTAAAAGGGGCCTCGTTAATAGCGGCCGTAACAACAGTATTGTGTACACCGTAAATAATGAAGTGCTTACCAGTAAACAGTTACAACTGATTTTAATGCGCTATCCATTACCTGCTGAAGAGGTAAGAAAATACCATAGGCAAAAACGATTTGCGTTGATTATGACACCGCTTTATCTTGCAGCTATAATTATTGGAAGTATACAAGCCAATAATAAAAAAACATGCCCGGTGCTGATTTTAATAAAGCACCCTTTGCTTTTTCAATTGCCATAGGCGGCATGGTTAGTTCATTAATAATTGGTGCAACCAATAAACATTTAAATAAGGCAATCGAAAAATATAATCAAGCCCTTTAACTAAAGGTGTATGCTTTAAATACAAAAGACCCAACCCCCGGGGGCTTAAATACAATGCAGCCCTCAACCCTGGGCGGCTTAAATACAGCACTTTTCACATATTTTAATAAGCGGATTATCTGTGTTAAAGAACCCCCTCCAGGGGGCGGGGGCTTGCCGCCAGACCATCCTGGCTAATTTTAAACGTGGCTTGGCGAATACCGCTTTTACAATCACTTTCTGCGATGTTACTTTGCTCCATCAAAACAGATAACGCCCTGTTTTAAATTCAATATCCCATACAAAAACACATCAGTACCCTGTTTAAGCTTGATTTCGTTTTTAACAAGAAAAGCAGAAAAAAATGTGGTACATAGCCGCCATCAAACCGCAGTCGTTAAAGAAAATAACGGCCCATCTTACAAGAAAAAAAATAGAATATTATTGCCCTCTTAACCGCATTAAAAAAAATGAGCGGAATAAAATAAAGGTCTCTTTTGAGCCTTTATTTCCCTCTTTTTTATTTGTACAGTGTAACGCCACAAACATGGATGTAGTAAAAAACATAAGCGGCTTTATTAATTATATGCACTGGATGGGGCAGCCCGTGGAAGTGACAAGTATTACAATCGAAAAAATGCAGGATTTTACGCTGCAGTATTCAAACATTGAATTGGCGGCTGCGGCGGTAAACGAAGTAGCAGGAGTTGAGCTTACGAGGGAATATAAGATTGATACAAGTGGTACAGTAACTATAAGCGGATGCAAATTATTGCTCGGCAACTTAGGGTATACTTTAAGTGCAAAAAAGGAAACGACCGTGTTAAAAGTATTAAGGAGAGATCAGCTAAGGGGAAGTTTTACCTGGTAATAAATAACCAAAAGGTTTAGGTGAAAAAATTAGTTACAATTATTGAGCTTCATTTTTTGTCCAAAATAAATGTTTAGAACAGGAATAGATTAAAATGAAAAAACCACCCCCGTTACTTTTTTTTCTTGCTGGCATACCGGCAAAATTAAAACCGTTGTTGCTTGTTTCCTTTAAACAATGGTTAAACGCTGCCGGTACCAACGGGGCCTTGCCAGGTGAGAGTTGCAGCAGTAGCTACAGCCATCAGCTGTTTGATGAAAGCGGCATTTCCAACGACGTTGAAGATACATCAATAAACCAGGAAGGTGGTTTGCACTATCCGGGTTGTCATCCCAGGCAATCATACAAAGCAATATGGTACACTTGTTATATGCTGCTCTTTGCTTTGGCTGCATTGCTCATCATATCTAAGGTATTCAGGTAAGCTTACTATATATTAAATCAAGTAAATTTTATTGTCAAGGTGAGATAAATAAAATGGAAATCGAAATATAATCTACCCTTTAAATTCGGCCTCTGACCTTCTGCCGGCCTGCATTGGCAACATTGCATAAGCCGGCAGTTTTTTGTACCACTGATATCGCCATGTTATTATTAAGATGAAGCTTTTTACATGGCTTCAGCAATCCATCTTCACCCAAAATAAAAATATAGTCTGTTTATCTTTTTTGGATAGAACAGGACTTTTCAAAACATTTGCCTGATTAATTCATAAGTCATGGGCATAAACTTGCTGCATTAATAGATACCTTTTATCTAACCAAAGACAGGGCACAACGATAATAAGAAAGCTCAAGCAAAGTGCAGCCACTTATCTTACCCAAAAGGTACGTGAAACTTTTGCCTGTATTCAATGCTATCAAAAAGTTTTGCAGCGAGTAATTTTGGTAAATGATACACCGCCTTAAAATAGCATGTGCATTGTTTAACATAGTAAGGTTTAAACCAGCCCTGACAGTAGTTTCCCAAACGTTTAGCAAAGCACCTTACAAACCATAATAATGATCTTGCATATTGTTGGCCAAATCAATAACTTTAAGAAAAAAACATATGGAACTAAGTATCACCGTTGAAGGGGACGACGCCATTCAGGATGCACAAAGCTTAAAAACTTTTTTGGAAGACAGGCAGGCCAAAGGCCTGAACGAAGTGGAGATGGCCCGTAAAACCCACACCGAGGGCGAGCAGGGGCTTGGGGCATTTATTGGTTCGTTGCTTTTAAAATTAGCCGGCGGAGATGAAGTGGTAAAAGGTATTGTAAGCCTGTTAAATAAATGGGCAGAGCAGCATGATAAAAGGATACACTTGCCCAACGGCGTAATCATCCCCGCCAACACCCTTTCGCCGGAGCAGATCATTGAACTCGTTTCAAAAATTAAACAGGCCTGACAAAACGGTTGTATGGATGCGGATAAAACTAAAGTAATACTGGTGGGCAATTCAACTTTTTCCAATTGGGGTGGAGAAGAAAAAAAGAATATCCCTAATGTAGAGAAGAACCTGGAAAGGTTGAAGAAAATTTTCATCAACACTGATTATTTTGCCATACCTAATGATACAAGGCATTTGGTGATAAGCAACAATGAAACATCCCAGGAAATTTTATTAAAAGTAAAACACGAAACCAAAAGTTGTGCAGACCGCAGCCAGTTTGAGCGGCTTATATTCTACTACTCAGGCCATGGCATACCCGGCGAAGACCGTAAGTTGTACCTGGCCACCAGCGATACCGTAAGGAGCGATTATGAAATTACGGCCATTGATTCAACCCGGTTGTTTTCTTATTTAAAAGGCTTTGGTGCAAGGGAACTTATTGTAATACTCGATTGCTGCTATGCTGCACAAAGCAAAGAAAACCTGGGCGATGCAGACTCCCTTATTGCCAATAGTTTACCATCTGAAAAACAAGTGCTTGAAGACTATGAATACGGCACCTACTACCTGTTTGCGGCCGGCAAAGATAACGTTGCAAAGTTTAACCCACGGCAGCCGGAAAACCCTACCTATTTTACACAGGCGCTATTAAATTCCATACAAAGTGGCACCATTGCAGGCAATGAATTTATCGCTATCGGTGAGCTGTACGTGCAGTTAAAAAAAGAAATAGAACAACTTAAAAACAAAGAAAATGCCGATATACCAGACCCGAGGCCCCTGCTGGAAGGCGATGTAAATGGTTTTATTTTTTGCAGGAATATTAAGTTTGCCAACCAGGAAGATAAGGATTGGGAGGAGTTGGTAAAAGACCCGATGATGGAAAAAATAAGGCTGTTCGAAGAACGCTATCCATCCACAAGATTTGAAACTGAAAAGGACGAATTGCGGATAAGGCTGCAGGAAGGCATGGATGCACTGGATGATATGGAGATGGCGAAAACGGAAAAAAAATCGGGCAAGATGAAACTGGCCACCGATATAAAAAAGAACTATGGCGACATACCCTTTATTAAAAAAGCAGCCGATAAATTTTTAAGGGAGCAAACAGCGATAAGTGAAGAAAATGAAAAGCGGCTCGAAAGGGGTGGAGCTGCTGCAACGTTATCGAGTGCTGCTGAAAGTAAGGGTGCTGCCGCATCTACAAGGGCAGATGGATTTTTAAACAACCGAACAGATAGCAGGGGCGAACTGGAAATAGAAAAGGCCACAGCACCACATGCAACATCACTTCAACCAGTTGAAACAATCAGCAGGGAAGCGTTACAAACACCATAAATTAATAAGTACTTGATAAATGGATAACCAGGAAGCTATAGAAAAAGCAATGCAGGCCATTGCTGCAGATGCGGCAAACCCTTTGCGGTATAATGAACTTGGCAACATTTATTTTACTGCCAATAATTTTGACGAGGCAAAAAAATGTTACCAAAAAGCAATAGGGCTGGAGCATAATAATAGTGTGTATTATGAAAACCTTGGCCTCGCAAATGACCAGTTAAAAAATTGGGCAGAAGCCGCAGATGCCTATGAAAAAGCAGCAGCGCTTGAGCCTGCCGCTAATATCTATAATTATCTTGGTAAGGCATACTTTAAATTGAAGCAGTACCAGCCTGCGATTGATAACTATAAAAACGCTATCGCCCTTGATGAAAACAAAGCTTTTTTTTATGATGACCTGGGGCAGGCATATGAAGCCACTGATGAAGTAGAAAAAGCAACAGCCCAGTATTTAAAAGCAATTGAAAAAGACCCTGGTAATTATTTTTTTTACAACAGTATTGGGGTGTTTTATTTAAAGCAGCAACAGTATGCGGAGGCCATTGAGCAATTTGAAAAAGCTATTTCGCTTGGCCAGGGGCAAGCACTGTTGTTTGATAATATTGGCCTTGCTTATGAAAAAGCTGGCGATGCAGAAGCTGCCGAACAAGCTTATAAAAATGCATTGCTTGCAGAGCCTGACAATGCAGTGTACCTTAACCGGATGGGGGTTTTTTTATACCGCTTTAAACGCTATGCAGAAGCTATCGGGTTTTATAAAAAGGCAGTGGAAAGGGAAAAGGAGGTAGAAGTATATTGGGAAAACTTAGGCCTTGCTTATGAAGATGCAGGTATGCTGAACGAAGCAAAAGAAGTGTACAGGCAGTTAATAAAGTTAAGTCCGCAAGTACCGGAATCTTATTTCAGGATGGCGGTGTTACTGGTAAAGCAAAAGCAGGATAAAGAAGCTATTGACATGATAAGAAAAGGTGTTGGTTGCGAACCAGACAATTTGGATTCTCTTAAGCTGCTGGCACAGTATGAAGAGAACCAGGGGTTGGGTGAAGATGCATTAAGAACATACCAGCATGCCCTTTCGCTTAGCCCGGCAGATGAATATTTTAATAACAGGGCAGGCATTTGTGCCTATAAATTAAAAGATAATCAACAGGCAATTGGTTATTATCAAAAGGCAATTGCAGCCAACCCTTTGGCAACAGTTTATCATGAAAACCTGGGGCTGGTTTACGAGCAGGCTGCCGATTGGCCGAATGCGGTTGCTGCTTATGAAAAGGCCATCAGCATATTGCCCTCAAAAGAAAACCACTATTCGCTGGGGCTTGCCTGTTATAACAGCAGCAATTATGAAGCGGCCATTGTTAACTATAAAAAATCAATTGAACTGGGTGGGCAAGATGCACCGCTGTACAGCAGCCTGGGGCAGGCATATGAAAAGAGCGGCTTTAAAACGGAAGCAGAAGCAGCCTATAAAAAAGCACTGGAGCTTGATCCTGATAATTGCCTTTACCACAACCGCATCGGGGTGTTTTATTACCTTAACAAAAATTATGATGCTGCTATAAGCCATTATGAAATGGCCATCAAACTGGGCAGGATAGAAGAGGTGTTTTATGATAACCTTGGCCTGGCTTATGAAACCACCGGCAAAATAGATGAAGCCCTGCATACCTATTCCGTTGGTGTTGAAAAATATCCAAACAATGAACTTTTTAATAACAAGGCAGGTGAGATGAATTATAAAAAAGGAAATTACAACCTTGCCATGCAGTACATTAAAAAGGCGATCGATATAAACCCAAACGAACCTATCTACTACGATAATATCAGCCTTGCCTGCCAGGCTGTTAAAGATTATGCTGCCTCTGGCGGTTGGCTGCAAAAAGCGCTGGCGCTTGATCCCGCCAATGCTGGCTACCATAATGTTATCGGCCTAAATTATTATTATCAAAAAGACTACGAACAGGCCAAAATATTTTACAACAAGGCCATAGCACTGGATGATAAAAAAGACACTTATTATGATAACCTCGGGCTGGTGTACGAGGACAATGAAGAATATGGAACAGCAAGGGAGTTGTATGAAAAGGCATTAGCCGTATCTGCCAATAAAGACAAATACCTCAATTTAACCGGCCTTATGTACTACTATCAAAACCTGTTGCCGGAGGCAATTATCAATTATAAAAAAGCCATTGCCATTAATGGTGGCGAGGCGGTGTATTGGGCCAATACTGCTTTAGCCTACCGCAACGCCGGTAACTATAAAGAGGCAGAAAAAAATATGCAGCAGGCCGTGGTTTTAGGAGGTACAGAAAAATACCAATCCCGTTTGGAAGAGTTACAAAAGCTGCAAATAGAAAAAGCCAGTTAACGCTTCGGCAGATGAAGGAAATTGTTGTGCAAATGAATGATCAATGTAAGGGCACCTCGATATAGATGCCAAATTGCTTATTACTTAGATTAAGGCAATGAAATAAATTTTGATTTCAGTCGATCGGCAATTCAGTAGTTACATTATTGGTGATACATTTTTATTAAGGATCAATTGGTCAGTCTTGATTTATGAAAACTTTGGTAAAGTGCATCTTTTATTAGAGCCCGATGTTAAAATTTGTCTGTAGTTTCTTTTTCATCTCTATGCTCCTATCCTGCAATAAAAGGCACGCTGCTTATAGAAAAATAAGTATTGATACAACGCCTGCATTTTTACTTTCCGGATTACGGGATATGTCTGAAGTTGATTTAAGAAATTTTGTATCGGCAAGGTTTGGTTTTCACTATAAATACGTTGGCGGTTGTGTAATTACAAAACAACTTAAAGACAGCATAGATCGTAATAATGCTTTAATCTATAAAATGATTGTGGCAAAGAATGGTAACTACTGGAAGGTTTTATATAGTGCCCAATTAGACGCTTATCGTATCATACAAAGTGCCATTGAAAAATTGCTGTACGAAAGCAGTGAGTTGCAACAAAAGAATAACAGCCTGTTTAAAGATGGTGGCCAGGTATTTTATTACCTCATACCAGGCAACATAGGCAATGAACTTTCAGTTAACGCATACCGGATTATTAAAGTTGGCAGTAGGGTTGCAAAAGAAATCTTTTACACCATAATTTTAGACCTTAAAAGAAACAGAATTATAAGTATAAACTAAAGGCCTTCTATGTTATCCGTACCTATAAAGCCGCTTCTTTTAATTATAGCATGCTCTTGCCATAACGGTGACACAAAGAGCAGTAATCGTTCTATAGATTTAACCCCAAAACAGCAAACCACAAACGCATACAAACAGGTATCCGATATTCCACTTCCTGTTGGGTACACCCGCCAAAAAAGCGATAGTAATTCGTTTGCGGCATATTTAAGAACTATCAAATTAAGTAAAGACAATACGGTGTATTTGTATGACGGAAGTAAAAAGAAAAACCAGCTTGCCCAATTTGCAGTGTTGGATATTTCTGTTGGCAATAAAAACCTGCAGCAATGTGCCGATGCCGTAATGCGGTTACGGGCTGAATATCTCTATAAACAAAAGCAGTTTGATAAGATATTTTTCAGGGATAATGAAGGCATAGCTTATCTTTTTAGGATCCCTTACACCCGTGGGCATTTTAATATGTACCTGCAGCAGGTTTTTGGTATGTGCGGCACAGCATCTTTGGCAAAACAGCTTTACCACAAAGTGGTAAAAGATATTGCACCCGGCGATGTGTTTATACGGGGTGGGTTCCCGGGCCATGCGGTATTGGTAACAGACATAGCCATCAATAAACAGGGCAATAAAATTTACCTGCTTTGCCAAAGTTATATGCCTGCACAAAGTATCCATATCCTGGTAAATCCGGTAAACAAGCAACTGTCGCCATGGTATGCAGTGGATACTAACAGCCGAATAGCAACGCCGGAGTATCTCTTTAAAAGCAGCGAATTAATGAGTTGGCAAAAAGAATAAACAGGTGGTGTTATCAATAACGCCAAGCTGTAAATTTTAACAACAGGATAGCCAGTACAAATCTTAATTTTACCTACTTAAATTAAAAAAATATGAACAGGTTAAATTGTTGGAAGTGTATAATATTATTGTGTTCCGTACTAGCAGTAGCTGCAACGGTGTAATAAAATACTAACAAAACCAAGGTGCTTACCATGTAAAGGAAGGCACCTTTTTTATGCATACCCTTGTTTATTTTTTTAGTGAAGAAGGCAACTTTTGGGTTTAGGGAGAGAAGAAATAATTTGTTTGGATGTACTTAAGCCCCTGATAATTTCAAAAGCTTTTTTTCACTTAGGCACTTTTATGACTATTACAAAAGCATAACGAAGCAATATCAATATCCGTTAAAATTATCTTACAACTAAACATCAGTTAAATACTTTTTACATTAATAATTATATATCTTGTAGCATACTTAAATCCGGCCTTGGTTGCAAACGTATGTAACCGAGAAAGGCTTTGTCTTAATAAAAATTATCTTTTACGATATTATTCTTGCAGCAAAAGATGGATGTAATAACATAAAGCCAACCTTACCATGCACACTATTACTTTATCACCTTTACAGCATAGCCAACAGGAAAATATTGGTATTTACTTTAGCGATATACTACAACTAAATAATGCGGTAAAAAAGATAGATGGATGTAAATGGTCAAAAACTTTTAAGTGCTGGTATACACCCCTTTCAAAAGAAAATTATTTGATGATTGATAATGCTTTTAAAGGCTTGGGTACTATTGAAAATGCACGACTTAAAAAATATCTTACTGATAAGAAATTGAACAAGGCAAATGCGCAACCTGCTGATAAAAAATTGCCGGGCTTTGTTACCAACCGTTTTGCCGGATATAATAAACAGCCTGTTACAAAGGCTGCTGCTATTGGTTATAATGCATTAATATACCCGGTAAACGCACATGTTTTGCCTAATATGAAACAGCAGTTAACCTTAAAAGCATACAGCAGCTCCACCATAAAAACTTACCTTAACGAAATGGGGCAGTTATTGCAAACGATTGGTAAAGCAAATGCTGATGACCTAACGCCTTTGTTGTTAAAACGTTATTTGGTATATTGTTTTGATAAGCTCAGGCTAACTGAAAATACCTTACATAGCCGGATAAATGCAATGAAGTTTTATTATGAACAAGTGTTAGGCCGGGATAAGTTTTTTTGGGAAATACCCCGTCCAAAAAAGCCACTTTTATTGCCCAATGTTTTAGGCGAAAGGGAAATTACAAACCTGTTTAATGCACTAAGTAATGTAAAACACAAGGCAATATTATTTACCGCTTATAGTGCCGGCCTTAGGGTAAGCGAAGCCGTTAGCCTTAAGCTAAAAGATATTGACAGCGACAGGATGCAGATAAGAATACAGGCTGCCAAAGGAAAAAAAGACCGTGCTGTAGGGTTAAGCCCGGTGCTGTTGGATATTTTGAGAAACTACATCACCAAGGCAACCCCCAGGCCTATGGAATATCTGTTTGAAAGTGAGGTAAGGGGAGAGGCATATTCATCAAGGTCTGCCCAAAAAATATTTCAACGGGCAAAGGAAAAGGCAGGTATACGAAAAGATGTAAGTTTCCACAGTTTAAGGCACAGTTTTGCAACGCACCTGTTGGAGAAAGGAATAGATATTCGTTTTATAAAAGACATTTTAGGCCACTTCGACATACGGACAACAGAGCGGTACACCCATGTAAGGAAAGATAAATTAATAAATATCACCAGCCCATTGGACGATTTATGGTTAAAAGGCGACATCCTGTAAAAACCCAAAGGCGACATGACAATACAAAAAGGCGACATAAACACAATTGATAACCAGGCAACTAATTTTTCGCAACCTTAAGTTTGGTTCGTATATTTAAGTGTTAGCAAGCATTACAACTACGCAGACATTTATTTGGACTATTCCCAAAAAGAAAACTTTGACATCAAATTGAAGCAACATATTTATAGTATTAGCGGAGAATCAAAATATATGACAGGCGATTTTGACAATGCTATTATTGACATTAAAAAATCTTTAGAAATTGACTCATTAAATGCAGAAAGTCATAAACTTTTAGGAGACTGTTATTTGTACAAAAAGAATTTCACAAACGCAATAACCGAATTATCAACAGCACTAAGACTAAAGAATGTTTATTATCAAGCATCTTTGGCAAGAGCCAAATGTTACGAGAGTTTACAAAATCAAAAGTCAATCGAGTTAGCTGAGTTAGACTATAAAAAAGCATTTGAAATAAATCCTAAGGCAGAAGATATTTACGAAACAAATTCGGAATTATTTAAAAAACTTAAACCAAATTGAATAAAGAAAGCATTGACAACCATTTCTGCAGCTAACATGGGGTTTTGTGCAAGCAGGGCTTGACGTTCAAACTTCGGCTGTTTGCATCGCTGTACTTTGGTTTCATCTAACTGCCCCATTTAGGAACTATCTAATTCTTACCAAGCGCACCCATTGCTATATCTTCTGCCGTTAAGTTCATTTTTTTCATTTTGTGTTGTATATTTTTAATGATGCTTTTTTTTGTTTGTTCATCATACTCGTTTTCATTTTGTGCCTTGTAGGGTACTTTACGTACAGTCATTATCCAGAAGATTTCTGCGAGCCTTCTGGCAAGTGCTGTAATGGCTGCTGCCCTTCCTTTTTTAAATGCAATGCGGCTGAATATTTTTTTTAACACACCGTCTTTTCGTTGGGCAATGGTATTGGCCGCAAGCCGGAACGCATTTGACAGGATGTTTTTTCCTTTAGGCGTACGGCTGCTGATTACTTTGCCGCCTGTTATTTTATTGTTGGGCGACAGTCTTAACCAACTGGTAAAATTCTTTTTACCTGGAAACTTTATGATGTCATTTCCTACTTCGGCTATAAATGTCATTACGGTAGATCCGCCAATTCCTTCCACTTCCAATAAATCAACACCAAAATATTCCATGCTTAATTTTGATACATCATAAGCGGCACTGTTTTTATTTTTTTTAATTTTTGTTGGCGTTATTGTTTTTTGTGCGGCAACCATATTTTCAGCATGGGGTATTTCTGATGCCTGCTTAGCGGCAATGGCCGCCGTCATTTGTTGCAGTAATAATTCTATCTGTTTGTCACAATTGGCCATTCGCAGTTGATACTGTTTGTAGCTTTCAAGTTCATCGGCTACAATATATAAATGCTCTGTTTTCCACTGCCCTTGTAGCGCCTGGGCTATCTCTTCTTTACTTTTTTTTACTTTATAATGTACCAGCGATGCCAGGGCTGCGCCATCCCGCTGCCCTGCTACTATGGCCTCCAGTATAGCCATGCCGCTTACTCCCGTTATGTCAGCTATTGCAATATCCAAACGTATATTCATCAGCCGCAAGGCTTTCTGCATTTTTTGGATACAACTGGCCGCCTGTGCCACCAGGCTGCTGCGGTGGCGGTGATAAGTGCGTACCTGTTCAATTTGTGCAGTAGGGACAAAGGATGTTTTTAACAAGCCAAGGGTGTGTAACCGCTGCAACCAGCGGGCATCTTTAGCATCTGTTTTCTTTTGAGGGTCTTTAATATAATTATTGCTAAGCGCCACTTCTATACCGGCTGCCTGTATGCAGGCAAATAGCGGCTGCCAGTAAGTTCCTGTACTTTCCATGGCTACGGTCGTTATGCCTTTTTGCTGTAAATGCGTAACCAATGCTGCATTGTCTTTACTGTAAACACCAAAAGTGCACACATCGGATGATTGCTGACCGGTAGCTACATAATGTTCCCTGGAGCCAACATCGATACCGGCGGCATGGCTATGGATGACGGTCATAGAAACGGTGTCTGTGGATCTTGCTTTGTTTTCCATTCATTTTTATTTAGGTGAAAAAATAAAATAAAAACAATGCCCTAAATTGTATCTATAGCTTAAATATTGTTTCATACGGGATACCCTGGATACAGGGTTCACCAATTGATTTTTCGCCAGAAGAAGCCTGTAATAAAAAGACATCTTCGTCTATACAATTTTGCCAGTGTTCGGGAGGGGCTATAACGCACCATTCAAAAGCAGGACTTGTAAAGCATTGTACCTGAAATTAAAGTTAGCTGTTGATTTTATGAATTTTTTTATATTGGTGTTCGGGCTTGACGGAATTCTGTTGGGCTTTAGTTGTTATCTTGTACTTTTATTTCTTTATTGGGCTTCAGTTCCGGGCTGGACAATCAATAATGCCCTGCCTGCACAAAGCCCTGTTCGTTATAGGCAACCCAGTGACACAGTACTATGAAAGTTACAGTAGACTTAACAAAAGAAAAGTATGACGACACCAATACTGTTCATTTTTATGACAGTAAGACAATATTTTTTGATGCAACAACTTTTCTTCCTTCGATAGTTTCATTTAAAGTTTGGGGAGCAGGACTAATGCCAGGTTTTGATTGGACTAACTATATCGACCTTGACAAAGAAGTTAACATTAAAAAAATCAGACAGCAGACACCAAACAATGAAACCGCAATAAAGGGTTTTGGGACTTTGACTTTCACTGATGTTATTGCAGGAAAAATCTCAATCTCACCTTATGACAACAAACAATTTCTAAAGGACATCAAAGGAAATGAAGTTGTATATAAAAGAGAGTGGACACTTGAAAATATTGACAAAGACTGCTATGAATATTGGCTAGACACGACAATATATTTCCCTTACGGAGGCTGCGACTTAAAACTGTATGCAAAAGGCAACGTCACTTTTGAATTTGACACCAACGACTGTACAAATTATCTTGAGTATATAACAAATCCAAATAGACAGGAAACATTTTGGGGTTATTTAAAAGAGAAATCTCTCACGACAAATTCTTATAAGTATGAGAACCTTGACAACAAAACGTAAATGGGTATGCCTATAACATTGGGTTTGCTGCTATGCTGGCTGACGAATAAATCCTCATCTTTTTGTTCGCTATCGGCAGCGGATCGGGCAGACGGAATTCTATTCGGCTTTTGTTCTTAACTTCATCATTAGTAATTTTATTGGGCTTCAGTTCCGGGCTGGACAATATAAAATACCAGCACAGCAGCAAGCCCTGAACGTTGGTAGCAATACAAATTCGACACTTTATAAATTTCAAGGTTTTAGACCAAATATGTTTGATTAATTAAAGTGGGAAGACTTGACAAAAAGCCCACCAGCAGCGGCTCACGTTAGACAAGAATTAAGAATTTAGTTAACTCTTTTCATTATCAAAATACTTTTAGGGTGGACTTTTGGTAAAGTCTAACGGACAATAATGACTAACATTTTACCCAGACTTTTGACAATCAACAAGAACACTGAATTTGCAAAACTAAGAACGAACAATAGCACCAGAAAAAATATTTAATCCATTTGAGAATTGTAAAAGTTAGGCAGACAAATTAAAATTGAAACACTATTTTATTTCATTCATTTTTTCGGCTCGACCGTAAGGCTTTATTATTCTAGCAAAGTTTTTCGGTTGGAAAGTATATTTTAAAATAGAAAAATTATTTTAATAGCAATCGTTTTTCAGCTCGACCATTTGGCATTATTATTTTATCAAACTATTTTGGTTTGGAAAAATAATTTTTAAATCAAAAAAATATTATAACAGCAATCTTATTTCAACTCGACACTCGGCTTTAAAATTTATAGTTTATTTAGGTTGATACTCAATTATAATTTGTAGTCTAAGCCGAGAAAAAACTTCGAAAATAAATTGATAATTTCGTTCTGTAGAAAAGAAATACAAATTCGAACGGCTAAATAGACTGTACTGCTACCAACATGGGGTTTTGCAATATTGGGGCAGGAAGTTGTAATCTTCAACATCAACAACATGGCAGCAGTTGTTCAAGCAGGACAAGCATCGTTGTGCTTTTGGTTGTAATCTTGTACATTTGTTTTTCAATCGGCAGCGGTTCCGGCCTTGACGTTTTTCAAATTCCCCAACATCGCAAAGCCCTTTTCGTTGTGTGCAAGCATTCGGCCGGTTCAAACATCTAACGCAACTTTTGTTCATCAAAAAACATAAGTTGCATCATGACAAAAAAGTACACAAGGCTCAGTTTCTATGAGCGTATCGAGATTGAAAAACTGCTCAGTCATAATAAGAGTTACACAGCTATTGCGCTGGCTTTAAACAGGCACAAATCAACCATTCAAAGAGATGTAAAGCAGTTTGGAAAACAGCGCTACAATGCTATGGATGCAACCTGTAAAGCCGTCGGTTCTGCCAGTAACAGAAAAAGTGGTAAATGCAGGATTAAACAGTGTACTGAACTGGAAAACTATGTGCTGGAGAAGCTAAAAAAGAAATGGTCACCCAGGCAGATAAGTGTAAGTTTGTCGGTAGGTTTTCCAAAAAATAAAGCTATGCAATTAAGCCACGAAGCCATTTATTTTTATATTTATGTACATGCAAAACCTGAACTCAAAAGCGAACTCATCAAAGAGCTCAGGCAGCAGCGAAAATACAGAGGCAACGTTCGCCGGGGGGCTGACAAACGAACAACCATCAAAGACCCTGTACGCATTGATGAAAGACCTGCAGAAGTAATGGGGCGTGAGGTTCCGGGGCATTGGGAAGGCGACCTTGTGATGGGCAAAGACAGGCTATCGGCCATAGCCACCCTGAATGAAAGAAGCAGCCGTACAGTGATTTTAGTACACTTAAAAGCTAAGGATGCGACCTCTGTACGCAAAGCATTTGAGCAGGAGTTTAAAAACATCCCAGCGCAAATGAAAAAGACGCTTACCTACGACAATGGAACCGAAATGGCACAACACAAACTCTTTACAAAGAACACTAAAATACAAGTCTACTTTGCACACCCGTACAGCCCCTGGGAAAGGCCTACCAACGAAAACAGCAATGGCCTTATCAGGCATTATTTCCCTAAAGGAACAGACTTTTCTACGGTCACAAAACAAGAACTCAAAAGGGTACAGGATGAACTCAACGAAAGGCCAAGAAATGTGCTGAATTGGAAAACACCAAAAGATGTTTTCGAAGAATATATACTTCAAAAAATCGCATAAATAAAAGTATTTAATCCGTTCCCATGTTAAACAAAAAAAGAAAAATTACCTTTAGTAAAATGTTGCGTTAAAAACTTGAAACCGCCTTCCAGACCCTACATTCAGACAAACGTTGACATAAGTATATGAAACATCCCAAGCATAAATCATTTGTTGACAAATCTATTGGAGCAGCTTTATCGGCTATTGAAGTTTATAACAAACCTGACTTTAAATATAGAGAAGAGACCTTTTCTATTTTAATGATTAATTCGTGGGAACTATTATTGAAAGCTAAAATTATTAAAGAAAACAAGGGCGACTTAAAATCAATTTACACGATGGTGAATAAAGTCGGAAAGAATGGCAACAAACTTTCGACCTTAACACCTGACCTAAACCGAAGTAACAACCCTAAAACAATTGGACTACCAAAGTGCTTAAAAATTTGTGAAGAAGCACCAATTCTACTGAATTCGGTAGTTAAGGAAAATGTATTTTTATTAATGGAAATTAGGGACACCGCAATTCATTTTCAACATTCAGATTTGTATTTGAGTAAAAAAGTTTTTGAAATAGGTACAGCTTCTTTGAAAAATTATTTAACACTCATAACAGAATGGTTTCAGTATGATTTATCAATTTACAATTTCTTTCTAATGCCAATGACTTTCTTTCACGAATTTGAAGCATTACAAAGTTTTTCGATTAACAACAGTAAAGACCAAATTGAAAATTTATTAAAATATATTTCAACAAAAGAAAAGGAAACACCTTCTGACGAAAACAAAGATTTCAACATTTCTCTTCGTTTAGAAACCAAATTCGTCAAATCGACCTCAACGGATAGTATGTTGTTTAATTATTCTACCGACCCAGACGCAATGAAAATTAACGTTCAGGAAGAAGACGTTTTGAAAAATTTCCCTTTTGATTATAAAGCATTGACAACTGCTCTAAGAAAAAGATATACAGACTTCAAAGAGACAAATAAATATCACTCAATTAGAAAGCCTTTAATGAAAAACAAGAAACTTTGTAAGACACGAATGCTTGACCCTAACAATGCAAAAAGTCTAAAAAAAGATTGGTTTAGTTCAGAAATATTTAAGGAGTTTGACAAGCACTACATCAAAAAATAACTTGAAGACCCAAATATGCCTGCACACAACATTGGGTTTGGCAAAAGTGGGGCTGACGAACAAATCCTCAACTTTTGTAATTCTATTCAGCTTTTGTTCGGGCAGACGTAATTCTATTTGGCTTTTAGTTCTTAACTTCAACTTTTGTAACAATATTAGGCTTCGGTTCCAGACTGACGGAATACTATTTCCCCACCTTCGCCAAGCCCTGTTCGTTACCTGCCATTTTACCGAAACACCCTGCTAACCATAAACTGACGACAAAAAGACAACCCAATAAGTAATTTGTTTCCTTTTTTATAGTGGAATGTTTCTCTTACTTTTTTTGACACATTCTACCTTTGTGGCTCACAAATAAAATTAAATAGAATGACAAAAAGTAGAGTTTATCTTATAACAGGTGCAAGCAGTGGACTTGGATTAGAAATAGCCAAAACAGCACTTGCCGAAGGAAACAAAGTGGTTGCAACAGGTAGAAATGCCGATAAAGTAGCAAACGCAATTAATGATACAACTGATAATTTATTGGTTGCAAAAATGGATGTTGGCAATGTAAATGAAATTGTAACGGTTGTAAATTCAGCCATTGAAAAATTTGGAACTATTGATGTGCTTATTAATAATGCAGGTAATTTTTATGCAGGTTTTTTTGAAGGATTAAGCCAACAGCAGGTGGAACAACAAATTGCTACAAACTTGTTTGGACCGATGAATGTAACAAGAGCCATTTTACCAGTAATGCGAAAAAATAAATCGGGACATATTATTACAATTTCATCAACTGCAGCAATAATTGGTTACGAACTTTGCACGGCTTATGCGGCATCTAAATTTGGTTTGGAAGGATTTATGGAAAGTTTGCAAATGGAAGTTGCACCGTTTGGAATAAATACAACAGTTGTAGAACCGGGCTTTTTTAGAACAAACTTAATAGAAAAGTCTTCGATACAATGGTCTGAAATTGAGATAGCAGACTATGCAGAACGCTTATCAATGTTACGACCAGGTTGGGAAGGAATGAGTGGAAAACAAGGTGGCGACCCAGCAAAATTTGCTGTCGCTTTGCTTAAAATTGCCAATGAAAGCACACCACCAAAACGTTGGATAGCAGGTGCAGATGCTTTGGCAGAAGTGGAAAGAAAAATTAAAGAATTGCAAGAACAAGCAAATGCTTATCGTGAATTATCATCATCGTTATCTTTTGATTAATTCCACGGCATAAAAAATTAACTTTTTAGAATGGAAATATTTAAAGACTTCACGGCTTTCAATGAATATTTGGGTGTTGAAAAACCTTTGGACAATGATATTGACATTGGTTATTACGACCCTGCAAATATGCGTTTAAAGTCAGAGCCTATAAGGGTTGGTTTTTACAGAGTTTCATTCAAAATAAATTTTACAGATAAAACAACACCAAACGCAAAGCCTATCACTGCGGTGTTTTTCAATAGTCCTGAAATGGTGGGTGGTTGGGATATTGAACCCACCTTTTCGGGAATGTATTTACAACTATCAAAAAAAATCATTGAAGAAAATCGTTTTTTATTTAAAACCTATCTTGACTATGGATTACACGAAGCCTTATTTTTAACCGAAAGCGAATTAAAAGAAATTAGCACATTGTACGGTTTAATGATAAAATATTACAACCAAGATAACAAAAATTTTGGGGTGCTACTTTCTTATGTAAATGTGGTTATCTCATTGGTAGAAGCATTTTATAAGCGACAATTTTCAGCCGACCCAAAACAATACAATCGTATTGTAACTGAATTTCAACAAGGATTAAAAGATTATTACAACGAACCAGTAAATCAAATACCAACAGTTCAATATTTTGCCGACAAATTTGGATTAACCCCAAATTATTTTGGAGACATCATCAAGCATTTTACCAAAAAATCTGCCATTGAAAACATTCACGAATTTGTGATAATAAAAGCAAAGGAAATGCTCGAAAAAAGAACTGATTTAAACAATACTGAAATTGCTTACGAATTGGGTTTTGAATACCCAAACTATTTTGCCAAGTTTTTTAAAAAGCAAGTTAGCCTCACACCAAAAGAATATCGTCTGCAAGTTTCTGACAAGAATATAAACTTGCAACGAATGTAATGATACAAGTAAATTGTTTCCCTTTTTGTAGTAGTTTGTTTCCAGCACTCGGGTTACTGAATTTTAATTTTGTGGCTTAATAATTAAACAAATTTAAAATGACAGAAACAAAAAAAGTATTGCTCATCAATACACATTTAACCTATCCAAATTGGACAGAAGGAACATTAAACAACTCATTCTTTAAAGTTGCAAAAAATTTTTTTGAAGCTAACGCTTATGAAGTTTTGGAAACAACAGTTGAAGATGGCTACAACGCTGACGAAGAAGTAGAAAAGCATTTGAAGGCAGACATTATTATTTTGCAAACACCCTTAAATTGGTTTGGTGCACCTTGGATTTACAAAAAGTATGTGGACGAAGTATTCAATAGTGCATTTGCCAGTAAATCATTACTAACAGGAGACGGCAGAACACCAGAAAACCCAACAGCCCAATATGGAACAGGTGGACTGATGCAAGGTAAAAAATTTATGATTTGTGCTACTTGGAATGCACCAGCCGAAGCGTTTGACGACCCCAACCAATATTTATTTGCAGGCAAAGGTTTGACAGATATTTTCTTACACATTACAAGCAACTATCGTTTTTGTGGTTACGACATTATGGACAGTTACAACTGCTTTGACATTTATAGAAAAGGCGAAATGGCAAAAGACCTTGAAAATTATCCGACACATTTAGCGAAAATTATAGACTTATAAAACGGACAAACTAACCGACCGAAAAAAAACGGCAGGTAACATTGGGTTTGGCGTTATTGGGGCAGACGGAAGTACAATCAACATTTGTACTTCCTTTTGGCTTTTGTTCCAGCTTGACGTAATTCTATTTGGCTTTTTGTTGTTATCTTCATCATCAGTTTTTCAATCAGCAGCGGTTCCGGGCGGACGGAATTCTATTTCCCCAACAACGCCAAGCCCTGCTCGTTACCTGCAAGCCTATGGCAGGTTCACACATTTATCGCAACTTTTTTTTTAGTTTTGAGTATTAGCAAGTTAATGACTAGTTTTTGCCAATACCCTCTAAGAACCAATGTGGGAGGGTGTTGGCAAAAACTAGGAATGGGCGAAGTTTACATAAAGTATTGATAATCATAAACTAAAAAGTTGCGATAAAACCTTGAAACTGCCTTTGGCGACACTCCAATTATCACACATCGTCTCGTACAGGTAAAAATCCTTTTTCACCAAGAGATTTTATAACACCTCGTAAAAGATAGTTATTATCAAACCGAATTACATATTTTCTTGCTCCTTCTTTTTCAGGGACAAGCATTTTTTTATCAATCAGTTTTCGTATTTGCCTTGACACTTCTGCATCAACTTTCCCTACAAAAAACTCTTTGACATCAGACGCTTGTGCTACTTGCTTATCCACAACTCTTTTTAAAATTTTGGCTTCTACGTCCGTAATATATTTTCTTTCTAAAGAGTGACTAATTGTAGGAAGCAATATTTCTTTTCGCAAAAATTCATAATCACTTAATTTATCAATTTTTTCAATTTCCTCTTTCAATCCTTTTAATACATATTCTGACCAAGCCAAAACACCTTTATCAGTGCCAGTATCAGCAAGAGATAAATTATTGTAATAATCGTTTCTATTACTGCAAAAAACTGCTGTTGGATTTATTATTCTACCAACATTAACATTAAAGCCAGTTTTTACAAGCATAGCATAGGTAAACAAACGAACTGTCCTACCATTCCCATTACCAAACGGATGAATCCAAACAAAACGATGGTGTGCAATTGCAGCTTTGAGCAAATCGTATTTTGGACTATCTTCTTTACCAATGAAATCAAGCAACTCTGACATGTATTCCTCTACTCTTACCCATTCAGGAGGTTGGTGTGCTGATTTATTTATTTTCAAATTAATTTTTCTATAATCACCAGGAGTATGGTCACCTTCTCCATTTGGCGGCGGCACTAAACCATCAACAATCATTTTGTGCATTTCACTTACAAATGCCCGATTAATTGGATAATCTTTGACATGCTCCTCAATAAACTCCATCGCTTTTTCAATATTCTGTATTTCCTTTATACCCGATGGAACGTTTTCAGGTTCAGACAACTTTGTTTCAATATATTCAGCAATAGTTGTGTTGTTGCCTTCAATTCTTGCAGACCCAATACTTTCCAAAGTGTGAAAAATATGTTTCAATTGAAAAAACACTTTAGGATGAGTAGAACCACCCAAAGGTTTCTTACGCAAATAATCTAACTCTATTACTAAATCGGTTAGGGCAGACCCAAAAGATGGTTCAATCAATTTTAAGTCGTAATGTAAAAACTTAGCTTCAGACATTTAATTAATAGGCTTTTTTGATTTAACAAACTACAAATCAAGAATTAACGAAAGTTGCTAAATAGCAACTGTTTATCAACACTTTGCAAACATACAATATCTTACGACAATTAACAAGGCATGTATATACATTTGCTATACAAAATATAGACATTTGCATCTTAAACGAAAAGCATTCCGACCGAAAATAGGGCATCCGCTAACATGGGGTTTTGTGCAAGCAGGGCTTGATTGCTATGGAAAAAACAAATAAATTTTCATCTTTTTTCAGGCTGCAATTGGAGCGTTATCCACATAGGGTTGTTGTTTATTGACCACAGCGACGACCCTTAATATTAATTTGTTCCGGATGGCATTTAACACCAGCATACCATTTTTTCCCTCTGCTTTTTTTCTATTGAAATAGTCTTTAAATTCAGGATAATATTTGATGGCGGCCAGTGCACAGAGGTGCAGCATTTTCTTAAGTTCTTTATTGGCCATTTTATGTACCCTGTTCCTGCCTTTTATACTTACTCCGCTGCTATGCTCAAAAGGTACTACACCTGCGTAACCTGCCAGTTGCTTACCCGTTACTTTTGCAATAAAATTATTAGTGCAGCAGATAATATATACTGCTGTTAAATGGCCAATACCTGGTACTGATTTTATAAGCAGGTAGTTTTTATAAATCACCGGATCTTGCTGAATGATCTGATTGATCAACTCTTCAATTTGCAGAATGCTTTTTTTGATGCCTTCAATGGCCGCCTTGTGGGCTTTTTCAATAGTAGCCAGCAATACTTTATCATTACTGCATTGCAGTTCTTTGATATAATTTTTTGTACTGTGCAACTGAGTTACCAGGCGGCTGCGTGAAGTCATCAGGTCTTTGAGTTTCATAAATACAGGATTCAGTACCGGCGTTGCTTTTAGCTCATCGGATTGCTTGCAGCAGTACATGCACAAGCGAACAGAATCAATTACATCATTTTTTCCCCGTGTAATACCAAGGCTCCATTTGATGTGGGCAGCATTGCCAATATGAAGCGGCAGATTGTTCCTGCTGCAGAAGCCCCATAACAGGCGGTGATATACACCGGTGTTTTCTATCACCAGCAGGCTGTTGGTGTCAAGCGTTACACCTGAAGTTTTTAACCAGGATTTAAACGCCTTCATTCCACTTGTTGTGTTATCAAAGCGACCGGTAATAACGGGTTGCTTTACATGGTCAATAACTGCCAGCAGCGACACATCGAACCATGGTTTTGAAACATCAATGCCGAGATAGTTTTTTCTGATTAAGCGGTTCATTTTTTATGTTTTAAATTTGCAAATAAGCTAACCATTTTTGCCCCATCGTCTTAGTCCTTAATAATGGGTATTAAACCCTAATTGCTATAGAGACACAAAGGGAAAAAACCGGCGGTGGATTGTATCCAGCCATGGGTCATTAACCCGGACGTTGAAATAATACGCCACAGCCGGAGGTTAGGTTTATGCACAAATTAATGTGGATTGTAAAAGAAAAAAAGAACCAAAAAAAGAAAAGTAGTAATAGTAGTAATCCATTTAATTTATTAAGAATACAAAGCTAAAGGACGTTATAAATTTGGCTTATGAATAAAACATCAGCAATATTGTGTTGTAGGCTCCCCATTTTTAGTACAGCTTAAAAGTAGAATATTTTATCATTTTAATAATCAGTTTACATCATTCTGTTGGGCGTAGTGAAGCGGAGGCGTAGCCGGAGCGGAACGGAGCCCAACAGAATGGCCGTTTAGTTTCCGGTATATAGCAGGCGGCAAGCCACCCAGCGCATCATGCGGCCTTTCGTTGTTATAATCATCCACCCATAACTGCGTTGCTTCCCTTACCTCATCAATACAATCAAACAGGTAAGCATCTAAAATACATTCCCGGTATGTTTTATTAAACCGTTCTATGTAGGCATTCTGTGTTGGCTTGCCTGGCTGTATGTATTTAAATTCAATGCTGTTTGCTGCACTCCATTGCTGTGCAAGGTTGGCTACAAACTCAGGCCCGTTGTCCATTCTTATCTTTTCTGGTTTGCCATAGCGGTTAATTAAATGCTTTAGCACCCATATTACACGGCTGCTTTTTAGTGAATAATCTGTTTCAATAAACAGTACCTCACGGTTATAATCATCAATCACATTGAAGGAGCGGAACTTGGTGCCATTGCTTAATGCATCGCTCATAAAATCAATGCTCCATGTTTGCGTAAACCCTGCTGGCACTGCCAAGGGTTCTTTCACCCTTGCTGCCAAACGCTTTTTTACTTTGCGCCTGAGCGGCATGCCTATTTGCTTATACACTCTGTGTAACCGTTTATGGTTGATAATGCCGCCTTTATTACGTATACGGTTATAGCATTTCCAAAAACCTTCCAGTGGGTTTTGTTCCGCAAGCTGCTGCAACTGCTCTATAATGCCTTTGTCATTTTTTACAGATTGGTACCGCAGGCTGCTCCTGCTTAAACGCAATAAACGACACGCCTTGCCGATGTCTTTGGGCCGCTCTGTACGCAGCTCATCAACCACCCTTCTTTTGTCGCAAGGCTTTAAAGCTTTTTTTCAAGAAGGTATTTGGCTACATCAAGATCCATCGCCAGGTTGGCATACATCCGTTTCAACCGGGCATTTTCTTCTTCCAGTTCTTTAATGCGTTTGAGTTCGGTGGCTTCCATGCCGCCGTAGCGCTGCCGCCATTTATACAATGAGGCTTTGCTTACTCCGTGTTCACGGTTGATCTCTTCGGCTGCCTTGCCATTGTCAAACTCTTTGAGGATGCCTGCAATCTGGGCAGGGCTGAAGGTGCTCTTTTTCATGATTTACGTTTTTAAAATTAAGACTTTTGCCTACTTTTAAAACGTACTGTTTTTGGGGGAGCCTACACAATGACATGATGGGCCGTGTCTGCCGCCACTTGTGCATGATAGTTGAGTTGACGGGCTTTACCAGGCTTTACTGATATACGGGCATAACTATCAGTGGTACTTACATGGGTGTGGTTACTTAAAAATTTTCTTTGCTCCTTATCCGAACTTGGCATGTCCTTGTACGCTTTTGCCTGGCCACGGTGTTGGTTGTCCACTACTTTTTTTCTTGCAACCGGTACGGTGTTTTTATCTAGGTCATCGCTGGCATTTAACTCATCGGTATAAGTATCGCCATCGGCTAATACTTCTTTTACTTTTAAACTATCCATGGAGGCATTGGCTTTTACCGGTGCACTGTCAACTGCCTGCCGCTTGCCTGCTACCATGCCTTTGGTTACGCATTGTTGTAAAATTTGTTTGAACAGGTTTTTAAATACCTCATCGCCATATAATTGACGGGTACGGCTTAAGGTGGAATGGGCAGGCCATCAGGCATGACCTTACAACGCCTGATACCATACCTGCGTCAGGCGGGCACGTTGGCAGCCGGAGCCTGCGGGCTTACCTGCAATATGGTTATGTGCCTGATGAGGATGGGCCTACATCTAATACACTTGAGTATGCATACGATGATTGGACAGCAGCGCAATTTGCAAAAGCAATTGGCAAAAAAGCTGATGCCCAATATTTTCAAAAACGTTCTGAAAATTATAAAAACACTTTTGATCCGCAAACAAAGTACATCCGGAAAAAGCACCGGGATGGAAGTTTTGTAAAAGACTTTGACCCATTATTTTTTGGTTGTGCCAACGGCTGGAATGGCTCAGGATACATGGAAGGCAATGCCTGGCTGTACACGTATTTTGTACCGCACAATGTGCCAGGCCTGGTAAGCTTAGCAGGCAAAGACACTTTTAATAACAGATTGGAAGAAGGCTTTGCGAAAGGCGTGGTGGACATGGGCAACCAGCCCAATTTGCAGGCGCCATTTTTATTTAATTACTCAGGCAAGCCGTGGCTAACGCAGCAATATAGCCGCTATGTGTTAAATACTTTTTACGATAGCTCGCCGTACAAAGGATGGCAGGGCGAAGAAGATGAAGGGCAGCTAAGTGCATTGTATGTGCTGATGGCTATGGGGCTTTTTGAAATGGATGGCGGTTGCAGTGCAGAACCTTAGTATGATTTGACAAGCCCTCTTTTTTTCAACATAAAACTTCACTTAGATAAAGAATATTATGGCGAAAACATTTTTGAAATAGCAACCATCAATAACGACGATGACGACATTTATTTACAATCGGCAACCTTAAAACGGACAGCCCCTGACGAAACCAATCTTGCTGCATAAAGACATTGTAAAAGGCGGCAAACTAATATTTGTGCTTGGCAAAACCCCCAATGTAAATTGGGGCAAACAACCTTGAGGCGGCATGTTTGTGTAAATTAAATTTGTCCTAACAAAGCGGCCGCTATGGCCGGTACACTCACTAATACTGCATGGCTTTGTGGTGCTGCTCAGGACACTTCCTTCAACTGATTGCCTTTGCCGTTTTTTCAAACGGGCACCATCCTGCAATTAGTAAGCAGCCTCGGCCTTTTAAAAATGCTATTTCACAAAAAATAAATTTTGTACTTTCGAAATAAATTATACTTTTGTGTCCGACAATAAAGTCAAAAAATTGTATTTTTGTAAAATGGAACGTGTAACCTCCGATACAGAATTATTAATAAAAGCAGCAGCCAAAAAAGTTTTTTTAAAAAAAGGGCTTGCAGGTGCCCGGCTTCAGGAAATTGCGGATGAGGCTGGTATTGGCCGCACTGCTTTGCATTACTATTTCCGCAGCAAAGAAAAGTTATACCAGGTGGTTTGGAAGGAAGCTTTTGCAGGGGTAAGCCAAAGAAGTATGATGATGGAAAACACCAACCTTACCATCATTGAAAAAATGCAGGCATTTGCTGAAGGTTATTTTACTAAAGCATTGCAAGAGCCGGAACTCGATATATTTATGCTGAACGAGTTTAATAACAATCCCGAAATTATGTCTGATATTCTTATAAGTTCTGCAGGGGTTAATCTGCCAAACCTTTTATTAAAGGATATTGAAAAGGCGGTAAAAAAAGGAGAATTAAAAGGTGAACCCAAACAAATCTTCATTACGCTGCTTTCAATATGCCTGTTTTCTTTTGCAGGTAAGGGTATTATGAAAAGTATGCTTAACCTTAGTGAAACCCAATACCTTAAACTAATGGAACAACGAAAAGGATATGTAATCAACTTTTTGGCTACTGCTTTTCAGTAAGCCTTTTTTTTATCAAATAATCGACAATAAAGTCAAACATTAATATCTAACAAAAAAATTATAACAATGGTGATAGCAGATAAATATATCCTGGGCCTTACTTTATTCTTATCGTTAACCGGATTTAAAATTGAAGCCAATGCACAGCAAACCTATACGCTGCAACAGTGTATAGACAAGGGTTTGAGCCAAAGCCTGCAATTAAAAGCAGATGGTTATGATTTGGATAAAACCAAAGCAGGCATCAAACAGGCCTACAGTGCCTTGCTGCCAACCATCAGCGGTAACGCATCTTACCAATATGCCTTTCAGGTGAGTGCTTCGGTAATACCTGCCGAAACTTTTGGTGGCCCTGCAGGCAAATACACGGCCGCAATGCTTGGTGTGCCGCAAACGAAATCGGCAACTATTTCTCTTAGTCAAAACCTATACAATGCATCTGCAACAATTGGGTTAAAGGCAGCCAAAATTTTGGTGAACGCCAACAAACTACAAATTGAAAGCAGCAAAGAAGATTTGGTGTACAACATTTCTGCTACCTACTATAACATTCAATCTATTGTTAAACAAGCAGAATTAACCCACCAAACATTGGATGGTACAGAAGCACTACTTAAAAACACGCAAGACCAATTTAAGGCAGGCCTTGCTACGGAAACAGATGTGGACCGGCTTACAGTAACAAGGGATAATAGCAAAGCAAACCTGCAAAGCCTGGATAACAGCAAAGAAAAATACTACAACCTGTTGAAGACATTAATGAATATGGCATTAACAGAAAATGTAACTGTGCAACCGTTTACAAACAATGAAGCTGATGCCTCGTTATTACAAATACCTGCTTTTAACCCGGCAACAAAAACCAATTATTTGCAGGTGATGGAAAACATAAAAGTGGCGAACCTGCAAAAGCAAAATATTAAAGCAGGCTTAAAGCCCACATTGTCTTTAAGCGGTAGTTACGGGTTTTCTGGTTATTACAACAATGCCAATCCTTTCAAAAATATCAATGATAAATTTTATCCTTCTTCATCGGTTGGGCTTAGTTTAAGAGTACCCATTTTCGATGGCTTCAGTATTAAGTACCAGGCACAGCAAAAGGAGTATGAAGTAAAAAAATACCAGGTGCAGGCAGAGCAAACGTTGCAACAAAACAACAAAGATGTTGCGGATGCCTATGCTGATATCAAAAGCAATTTCATCACCTACCAAAACCAACAGCGCAACCTTGCCCTTGCCGAAAAAGTGATGAAAGATATCAATCAGCAATACAAAAGCGGCCTTATAAAAGTGAGCGATGTAATCAACACAACTACCGATTTGCAAACGGCACAAAACAATTTCGTTACTGCCCTTATAAATATTAAGCAGGCCGAACTAAACCTTAAAAAAGCACAGGGCAGCCTTCTAAAATAATTCACCCACAACTATAATAATAAAAACCAAAAAATGAAAAAAGTAATCACTTACAGCATAGTCGCCGTTGTGGCAATTGGCTTAGTTGCTTTTACGGCGATTAAATTAAACTCCAATAAAAAGGAAGTAGATGCAAAAGTTTATCATCCGGATGTAAACACACGGGCGGTGATACAAGCTGACACAATCAGGCAATCTTCTTTTGATGTGGCTACGCCTTTTCTCGGCGCCTTTGCACCAAACCGGGAAGTATCTATTTCAACCGAAACATCCGGAAAGGTAATAGCAGTGGGCATTCAGGAAGGAAGCCATGTTGGTGCAGGCAGCCTGGTGGCCCAATTAGATAATGGTGTTTTAGTGGCACAGTTACATTCTGCACAGGCCAATTTAACCCAGGCAAAAAGTACGCTCAACCGATATGAGCAGGCGCAGGCCGGTGTAACACAACTACAAATAGACAATGCCCGTACCACTATTTTAACCGATCAGGCACAGATAGAGCAGCTAAGCAAACAGATAAACCAGTATACTATCCATGTGCCGTTTGCAGGTGTAATTACAAAGCGAAATTTCGATGTAGGTGCTGTGGTGTCGCCAGGCTCAACACTGGCAACGTTAATTGATATTTCGGTGTTGAAGTTGGAAATAAGTGTTCCGGAAAGAAATATCACCCATTTTAAAAAAGGTATGGCCATTGATGTAAAAACAGATGTATACCCCGATGCTGTTTTTAAAGGAACGGTAAACTTAGTATCGAGTGCAGCCGATGCCGCCCATAATTATACTGTAAAAATATTGGTGCCTAACAATACCCAAAGTCCTTTAAGAGCGGGTATGTATGCAAAAGTAATTATAGGAAATGCACCGATAGAAAATACCATTACCATACCCCGTTCGGCATTAATTGGTTCCACCGAAAAGCCACAGGTTTATGTAGTTGAAAATGGCACTGTAAAATTAAGGGATATACAAATTGGCGCAGGTAATGAAAGCAGTATACAGGTAATAAAGGGTTTGCAAATGAAAGAAGTAATTGCAACCGGTGGCCTTGTGAATTTAAGTGATGGAACAAAAGTGGAAGTAAAATAAAGAGCCGTTTAACCACCGAAATGGAAATAAAAAATGGCTGGTACTATAAAAGAAAATTAATAATAATTACGGCCTCATAAGCCTCTCTATCGGAAAGGTTTGCAAGGCCCATAAAAAATTAAATCATGTCATTAACAGAAATAGCCATCAAAAGGCCTTCGCTCATCATCGTAATATTTGCGGTATTGATCGGTGGAGGATTATTTTGCTACAAGCAATTGAGTTACGAATTGCTGCCGGATATATCCAATCCAACGCTTGTGGTTACTACCGCTTATCCCGGTGCAGCACCAGGCAACGTGGAGCAAACAGTTACTAAAAAAATTGAAGATCAGTTAAGTGCGGTGGACGGTATTAAAACGGTTACCTCGCAATCACTGGAAGGTACGTCTATCATAACTGCGGAGTTTGTTACCGGTAGTAATATTGATCAGAAACAGCAGGATGTACAGCGTAAAATAAACAATATAAAAGGCGACTTACCTACCGATGTTAAGGCTTCAAGCATTAGCAAAGTATCTCCCAGCGATCAGCCTATTATTCAGATGACAGCTACATCCAATTTAAGCACGGCTGCTTTTTATGATCTTACAAAAAATGAGTTAAGCCCGCAGTTACAGCAGATACAGGGCGTTGGTGAAATAACATTAATCGGCGGACAGGAAAGGGAGATACAGGTGAACATTAATAAAGATAAACTCGATTTTTATGGGATGTCTATCCTGAATGTAACGCAGGCAATTAACAATGGCAACCAGGAGTTTCCGGCGGGCAAAGTAAAGTCTGAGGAGATGGGGCAGATGACCGTACGCTTATCCGGCAAGTTTAGTTCCGTTGCACAGTTGAATGATTTGGTGGTAGGCCTGCCCCTTGCAGGAAGCCCGGTTAAGTTAAGTGATATTGCCACGGTCGCCGATATTACCAAAGAGCCCACATCAGTGTTTCGTTACAACGGGCAAAATGGTATTGGCTTGCTGATCAAAAAACAAGGCGATGCCAATGCTGTTGAGATAAGCAAACAGGTAAAACAAAAAATTGCCCTTATCGAAAAAAAATATACAGCCGATGGGGTTAAGTTTGTTATTGCTGACGATACAGCAGATTACACTTTAGAAGCGGCCAATGGAGTAGTAGATGATTTAGGGATAGCAGTAATGTTGGTAGCAGCAATTATGCTGTTGTTCCTGCACAGTATCAGGGATTCAATAATTGTATTAATTGCCATTCCGGCTTCATTGATTTCTACATTTATTGCCATGTACCTTTTTGGCTTTACATTAAATTTAATGACCTTACTGGCACTCTCGCTGGTAATAGGCATTTTGGTGGATGACAGCATTGTGATCCTGGAAAACATTCACCGCCACCTGCACATGGGCAAAGATAAACGGACCGCAGCGCTTGATGGCCGTAATGAAATTGGCTTTTCGGCAATGGCAATTACCATGGTGGATGTGGTGGTGTTTACACCTTTGTGTTTAATACAAAACAGCGTAGGTTCCATCCTTCGTTCCTATTCCTTAACCATTGTGGTGGCCACTTTAATGAGTTTGTTTGTGTGTTATACGCTTACACCATGGCTGGCATCAAGGTTTGGAAAAGTCACTGTTTTAAATAATAAAAATTGGTTGCATAAACCACTGATTGCTTTCGAAAGCATGATAACAGCGTTAACCAACTGGTATACGAATGCCTTAAAATGGGTATTGAAACATAAAATTGTAATGGCCTCTTTTGTTATTTTATTATTTGTGTTAATGATAAAAGTGTTGAACATGGGGGTTATAGGCAGCGAGTTTGTAACAGCAAGTGATAAAGGGCAATTCAGGCTGGCATTGGAATACGATAAAAGCACCACCGTAAAACAAAATAATATACGCAGTGCCGAAATAGAAAATTATTTACGTAAACAGCCTGATGTACTTACGGTGTTTAGTAATGTGGCTGGCAGCAGCACTACTTCATTGGTGGCCGGTGTTGGCTCCGATTATAAATCTGAACTAACCGTTACAGTGATTGATAAAAAAGAAAGGTCAGTATCTACTGAAAAATTGATGCTGCAAAAAAGCCAGGACATTACCAGGAATTTTGCCGGGGTTAAAGTAAGCCCAAGTATGGTAAGTATGGTTAATGGCGGCGACCCAATCCAGATTGTATTGAACGGGGAAAACGTTCCTGAATTGATGGCCACTGCCAACGACTTAAAGCAACGTATAATAAAAATGCCCGGTGCCATCAACACATCCTTAAGTGTGGAGGCAGGTAACCCGGAAGTGGAGATAAATGTTGATAGGGAAAAGATGGCCCAATTAGGGTTGAATATGAACGGGGTTGGGGCAGCGTTGCAAAATGCTTATGCAGGTAACGATGATGCCAAGTACCGGGTAGGCACAAACGAATACGATATTAAAGTGAAGTTTGACGACTTTGATAAACACAACGTACAGGACGTTCAAAATATAAGTTTCATCAACGCAACCGGCCAATTAATAAAGCTATCGCAATTTGCGGATGTGGTGCAGGGTAGCGGCCCAAGTGTGCTGGAAAGAAAAGACCGCCGTACATCAGTAACTGTTAAAAGCAATGTGTTAGGTATTACCTCTGGTGTGCTGGCAGATAATATAAAAAAATCTTTGATTGAAAAGCCGTTGCCTGCTGGTATTGATATACGATGGTCTGGCGATACCGAACGGCAGGGCGAGTCTTTTGCTGCAATGGGCGTGGCCATTGTAGCAGCTATCATTTTAATGTACCTGGTGATGGTGGCTTTGTACAACAATTTTATTTATCCTTTTGTGGTGTTGTTTTCCATACCCGTTGCATTTATAGGCGTGTTCTTAGCACTGGCATTAACCAAAAACTCCATGAGCATTTTCACCATTTTAGGTATGATAATGTTGCTTGGCCTTGTGGCTAAAAATGCCATATTGATAGTTGACTTTGCCAATCACCGAAAGGAAAATAGCGACAGCACCTGGACGGCTTTAATTGCAGCAGGTACTACACGGTTGCGCCCAATAATTATGACAACTGTAGCCATGGTAATTGGTATGATGCCGATCGCCCTAAGTAGTACAGCAGGTTCCGAGTGGAAAAATGGTTTGGCCTGGGTAATCATTGGTGGCCTGTCTACAAGCCTTTGCCTTACCGTATTTGTTGTACCCATGGTATACTATTGTGTGGATAGAATTGGTGATAAATGGAAAAATTGGGTTGCGAAAAAGCAAGCCGTAAAACCCGGGTTAGCTTTCAAGAGCAATTATTAGTA
The DNA here is from genome assembly GCA_965249755.1 of Ferruginibacter sp. Taxonomy (GTDB): domain Bacteria; phylum Bacteroidota; class Bacteroidia; order Chitinophagales; family Chitinophagaceae; genus Ferruginibacter. The sequence goes on along the minus strand of CBDFMT010000004.1, from coordinate 1,601,731 downwards.
TAAACATCTAATCCTTAAAAATAGGTTTATACCAACCTGCTTATATATTATTTGAAGATAACAGCGCCTTTTTTCCTTTAATGACTTCCATCTTTTTTCCTCTGCATTATTGAGAAGCAGGAGAAAATTTTTTAAACACCTGAATAGCCAAAAGATTATGAATAAGATAATAATGATAAGTACGGTATTGTTATTTTACGGAGTAACAAGTGCACAAAATACAGATTCTCTTAAAAAGGAAACCCAAGAATTTATCATCGAAAAATTTCCCTCAACACGATTTGTTGATTTGCAGTTTGAAACATTCGGGTCCAGAAATTTCGATTCCAAACTTTTTGGAGGTAATTTTCAAAGTGGCATTGTAACCAATGAATTCCGTTTCAAGTTGGCAATAAATATTCCCGTGGTAAAGAAAAAAAATTATATTATCACCACATCCCTCAGGTATAAATATGATTATTTCAAGCTCAACGATGTTGCATTTACCGGGCAGTATGTTCCGGTAAAACAGCAAAATGAAATGGGTTTTAATTATCTCTCTGCAGCAGGCAGCTTTACCTATTTTTCAAGACTGTTTGGAAAGCCTGTAATTTATAATGCCACTTTAAACGCAGACGGTAATGAAAAGGGCGTTCAAAGGGTTAAAGGGTTGTTAGCGGGTTCAATTATATTGAAACGAACCATGCATACCACCATTACAGTGGGATTGATTGGACTGATTGATCCTACTGCCATCTCTCCTGTTTTACCCTCATTTACCTGGAAGCAAGGTTTTAGTAATTCACAGTGGGTCCTTGATCTTATTTTGCCGCAGCATTTAATGGTACAGCGGCCCCTTTTTAAAAACGGCAGGCTTTCAATCGGTAGCGAACTTTTGGCAGAGGGCTTCTATGTTAAGCCAGGGGAATCCTTTTTGCCAGCAACTTATGAGTTGTCGCAATTGGAAATAAGATCTGGCGCTATGTATGAACAGAAACTGTACAACAAGCTGATACTAACGGTCAAGGGAGGCATAGCAAATACAGTGCTGTCAAGGCTCTATCAAAAGAATGCGTCATTCTCCGACTATATCTATAAAAATTCCCAAAATGGGACTGTATACCTTAATATCGGCGTATCGTTTGTTCCATTCAAAAAATAGTAATAGCGCCCGTAAATAATTTAACCGGAATAAACAAAGAAGAGATAGTGAAAGCCAATTTAAAGTAGATGAATACACATCAAATTACTTACGTCAATCTTGTGGATAAATTGCTTCAACGACTTACGCAGAGGTGACTGAATGGACGTGATGCCATTTATTAATGTAACCATATAATATTAAATGATGGAGGGGGCTGTTCCAAAAATATAGGGCAAGCCTTTTTTTTATTAAAATTTCCGCCGGAAATAAATGTTTATTCTCCGGCGGGCATTTTTTTAAGAAAGAGTGAATAAAAAAAAGGTTTAAAAATAAAAATATAACGCCATTCTATTCCATCGCAAAATGGTATAACGCTTGCTGCAACCTATCACTTATAGACACTATCATTGAAAGAGAAGGTAAGATTGATGTATTGTGGAATAATGCTGGCTATGGTTTATATGGCGCTGTAGAAGATGTTGGAATAAGGGATGCAAAAAATCAATTTGAAGTGAACCTTTTTGGCTCAGCGAACCTGACCCAAAAAGTAATTCCATTAATGCGAAAAGCAGGATCTGGTACCATCATAATTACTTCTTCAATGGGTGGAAAAATGTACACCCCACTTGGTGCATGGTACCACGCCTCAAAGCATGCGTTAGAAGGATGGGGCGACTGCCTTAGGCTGGAATTAAAAGCTTTCAACATTAATGTTGTGATACTTGAACCAGGATTAATTGAAACAGAATTTGCAGAGGTGTTAACAGCACCAATGGTAAAGTATTCCGGTCAAGGCGCCTATGCTGATTTGGTAGGGCCTATTGTAAAATCAACCACAAAAACAAAAATGCCGCCTGCATCTGTTATTGCAAATACGGTTATAAAAATTATAAAAACTAACCAACCGAAAACAAGATACCGGGTGGGCAACTGGGCCAAACCGATGGTTTGGATGCGCATTTATTTGGGCGACAAATCATTTGATAAAATGATAATGAGCCAGGTAAAAAAAAGGGTGCCATAATAAGGTTGCAGCATCTGTAATTATTTATTGAAAGTAAAAAAATACAATGGTAAAAATTGATAAAACAAAGCCAGTATTGGTAACGGGTGCCAACGGCTATGTGGCAAGTTGGCTGGTAAAAAGATTGTTGGATGAGGGGGTTACTGTACATGCAGCGGTAAGAAACCCTGACGATGATAAGAAAAATAAGCATTAAAAGAAGTCGCTGCAAATGCCAAAGGCGTAATTAAATTCTTTAAGGCCGATTTATTAAAGCCTGGTTCCTACAAAGAAGCGATGCAGGGTTGTGAGTTGATGTACCATACAGCTTCACCGATTGTAGACGTTGCAAAAAACCCTCAGCAAGATCTGATAGAACCTGCTGTTAAAGGCACAGAAAATGTATTGAATTGTGCCCGGGAAACCATCTCAGTAAAAAGAATTGTTTTAACAAGTAGTTGTGCAGCCATGATTACTGATGCAATGGATAGGAACCTCGCTGCAAATAATAATTGAAAATAGAAAGCGATAATGATCACTTGTGATCCGGTAATATTTTAAGAAAAAACTGCCCGTCTGTTTGTTTAAAAAACTTCTCCCAAATTTAAAAATAAACCCTTGGAGCCATTCAGGCCGAAGCCATAATCTATACAAAGGTTTGTTTTGGAATATTTGTTAAGTTTAATGCGTAAACCCAATCCTGCAGCGGGTGATATAACAGCGAGTTGTTTTGTAATGATCCTTGAAAATGATTGGGCATTGGCAAACACAACGCCACCTAAAAAGCCATTTGTTGAAATTTGAAAGCGGTATTCCGCTTCTGCATAAATCATATCCCTCGCCCTAAACCTGCTTTGCACATAACCCCTGGCAGTGTTATAAAAATCATCCCAACCGGTGCTGGGCAGCAGCAGGTAGGGAGGTTTATCTTTACCAAGGGTAAGCCAATCAAAGCTCCATAATGCCAGGGTGTTTTTGGTGCTGCCAAATATTTTAAAGTATTTCCTCACATCGATCTGTAAAGATTTCCAGTTATTATCGCTCCCTAAAAAAGTATAATTAGGGCGGTATGTAACACTTGCATAAGCGCCACCTGCCGGGTTAATTTGATTTTGTCTTGAATCGTACAACAATTTTAATGCTATACCTGCAGCAGTTTCCTTGTCGCTTTTACCATATTTTTGAAACGATGTAACTATCCCCGGTGGAGGGTCAACTTCTTCGATATTCCAAAAACGGTCGTAATAAAAACCTGCCCCCAGGTAAAGGTTATTGTATATTTTTTTCAGCACCACCTGGTGCAGTTTTATATAATTAAAGTTAATGGTGTATGCATCATCATCTGATGTGTGCGAACCAAGCCCATAGTTGGTAAACGGATATTTTAAAAAGCGGTAATCCAGGCTTAGGTTAAAGTTGTTATGCTTTGTCCAGATGTTAACGGCTAACGGAAACAGCACCTGTTTATATTGGGTATACGTAACACTAGAAAGCAAACTTGATATTTTTTGCTTTGTGGCAGTATCTGTATAAAACGCAACCGAACCTGTAATGGCTGCAGCTACACCGGTCTGTAAAGTGTAGCCCACAACTGGTATGGCAGTTACAAAAACTTTTTTTATGTTCCCTTGTATACTGTCTTCCGTATTTTTTTGATGGGGCTTAAAAACTTTTTTTAGCAGATCGGTTGCATCATAGGGCTGAACGATTTTACTACCTCCGCCGGCAAGTGTTGTTTGCATCAGGCTATCAGGCATTTGTGCATGTAAAGAACAACAAGCCAGTAGCTGTAACACGGAAAATGATATTGCACTTACTATTTTAATAGAATAATATTGATGAGGGGTAGACAATAGGCTTGGAACTGTGGCATGATAAAAATATACTTTACAACTTTAAACGGCTTGTTAACGCAAAAAACTTTTTTATTGATTGTGTAAAGGGGCAAACGTTTAAATTAGCATTAAAATAAATTATAAACAGCATGGCTACACGAAGAAAATTTTTGCAAAATGCAGTAACCTGCTCGGCTGCTGTATTAACTGGCAACTCCATATTTGCAGCAACGCAAGGGGACAATTTAAAAACCTTAAATAACCCTGTAGTTGTGTCCACATGGGATTTTGGTAAGGCTGCAAATGCGGCCGCATGGGAGGTTTTAAAAAATGGAGGCCGGGCGCTTGATGCTGTGGAAGCCGGTGTAAAAGTGCCGGAAGCCGATGGTAGTAATCAAAGTGTGGGCTATGGCGGTTTGCCAGACAGGGATGGCAGGGTTACATTAGATGCCTGTATAATGGACGAGTTTTATAACTGTGGTTCGGTAATGTGCCTGGAGTATATTATGCACCCGATTTCTGTGGCAAGAATGGTAATGGAGAAAACGCCGCACATTATACTTGCAGGCGATGGTGCCTTGCAGTTTGCACTTGCTAACGGTTTTAAAAAACAAAACCTGTTAACTCCTGCAAGTGAGAAGGCTTGGAAAGAATGGTTGAAAACAGCAAAATACGAACCTGTAAAAAACATCGAGAACCAACTGTACGATAAAAATAAAAGCGTTATGCCCGGTGGCATTAAAAACCATGATACTATTGGCATGCTGGCCCTTGATGCGGCGGGCAACCTAAGCGGTGCATGTACTACAAGCGGCATGGCATATAAAATGCATGGGCGTGTGGGCGACTCACCGGTTATCGGCGCAGGGCTTTATGTTGATAACGAAATTGGCGCTGCTACTTCAACCGGTGTTGGTGAAGAGGTGATACGCATTGCAGGTTCGCATTTAATTGTGGAGTTAATGAGGCAGGGTTACAGCCCCGAAGCTGCATGTAAAGAAGGTGTTGAAAGAATTGTGAAACGCAGCCCCGAAAAAGCCAAGCAGGTACAGGTTGGCTTTTTGGCACTTAATAAAAAAGGCGAATTTGGTGCCTACTGTTTACAAAAAGGGTTCACATATGCAGTACGTAATAATGCAGAAGAAAAAATGTATACCCCTAAAAACATCTTTTGATCCATTCTGTTTTTAAGATAAAGCGCCTTTAAAAGCACTTTAAACCTCAACACAATTATTAAATACAATATGCCTGATAACGCCATTTTTGAAGTATGTGCCTTTAATATCCAGTCTGCAATTATTGCCCAAAGGGCAGGGGCGGCAAGGGTTGAACTTTGCGATAACCCGGTAGAAGGTGGCACCACACCAAGCTACGGTGCAATCAAACAAACACGGGAAAAAATCAGTATTGCTTTGTATCCCATCATTCGCCCAAAATCGGGCAACTACTTGTATGATGATGATGAAATGGCCATTGTAAAAAGGGATATACAGGTTTGTAAAGAGCTGGGTTGTGATGGCATTTCTGTTGGGGTGCAAAAAAAGTCTGGCGAAATTGATATTGATAAACTGGCACAAATAGTTGAATGGGCATACCCCATGGGGGTTACCTGTAACAGGGCTTTTGATGCTGCACCAGATCCGTTTAAAGCTTTAGAAGATATTATACTTTCCGGTTGCGAAAGGATATTAACCTCTGGTCAAAAAACTGCTGCACCAGATGCGGCAGGCCTGTTGCAGCAACTTATTAAGCAGGCTGCACACAGGATAATTATTATGCCGGGTGCCGGTATCAACGCAGCCAACATCCTCCAATTAATGCAGCAAACCGGTGCAACAGAGTTTCACGGGTCTTTGCGGAAAGTGATGCATAATCCGGTGGAGTACAGCAACCCGTTGGTGTCTGATGCTGGCAAAATTTATGTAACCGATGAAGATGAGCTGGCTAAAATCATTGCCATCCTCACAAAATAATTTTGGTTGTTTTTTGTAAAAATTGAGTCTTTATTTTAAAAATTTTAATTGTCATCCTAGGTATGTTTATTTATTTCTTACAGGTCAAAAACTTCAAAAAATAAATATTGATTTCCTAATGTTTTGCGTTGCCCATCCGCTTAACCCTTCCAGGAAATAATTTTTAAAATGATTTTTTGATCGCCCCATTATCTTGATTATTTCTTTTCGTTCAACAATCTGTAAGCGGTATCTATCATAAACGCCCCTGAAAATTTCCTTGTTAAAAACATCTAAAAATAGAATGTAACCTGCAAAAATATTTTTTTGGCATGGTTATGGAATTAACCGCAAAAGAAATGCTTAAAAGCCATGAAACTATCTGGCAGCAATGCTTTTCATTACCAACCAAATTTCAAAACTAAAAATTTAATATCATGTCAACAGAAAATTTTCCAACAAGTAACGTTAAGGTGCAAGCCCCACGTAACAATACAAAAAATGTTATTATTGGTGCTTTGGCACTGGCATTAGCTGGTGTAGGTGCTTATGCAATCGTTGATAAAAATAAAACGGGCGATGTTATCCATCAACAGGAAACAACCATTGCGAAAGTATCTGACGAAAAAAGTGATATCCAAAAAAGCTTCGACGGATCGCTTGCACGCCTTGACTCTATGGGTACTGTTAATTCATCTTTAGAAAGCAAATTGAAAGATAAAAACAGTCAGATTGCAAAAACAAAAAATGAGATACGCAGTATCTTAAATAAGAAAAATGCAACAGCTTCTGAACTTGCAAAAGCTAAAAATTTAATTGCTGATTTAAATGGTAAGATTACAAGCATGCAGGAAGAAGTTGCAAGGCTTACCCAGGAAAATCAAAATTTAACACAGGATAAAGTAGTGTTGACACAAGAAAAAGAAAAGCTTACAACTGACCTTACCACCACTACTGCTGTTAAAGAAGAATTGGCCAAAAAAGTTGATGTTGCTTCAACATTAAATGCTTCTAACATTGCTATCACTGCAATTAATGTTAAGAAAAACGGTAAAGAAAAAGTTACCACTACAGCAAAAAGAGTTGATAAATTGGTAATCTCTTTCGATGTAAATAATCGCATCATCCAGTCTGGTATGACAGACGTTTATGTATGCGTTATCGGGCCTGACGGACAGGCAATAAGCACACAGAGTTTAGGTTCAGGAACTTTTACAACACGTGAAGATGGTGATAAAGCTTTTACCGCTAAACTGCCGGTTGATCTTGAAACATCTAAAAATAAAAATGTAGAGTTTGCTTTCGCACCCGGACAAGCTTTTCAAAAAGGTAACTACACTATTCAAATTTATCAGAATGGATTTAAGATTGGTGAAGGTACCCGTGAGTTGAAAAAAGGCGGTTTATTCAGCTAATCCGTACCATTATATATTTACTCATTATCCTTTAAAATAACTCCAGGCAGCCTGTACACACGGGCTGCTTTTTTTATGCAATAACCCCTAATTGTTTTAAACTTACTTTCAAAAGTATCTTTGTTTTTCACTTACCAAAACCCCGCATGTCTGTAAAAATTAAAAGGCCAGCTTTTATAATTATTTCTGTACATTCAAAATAAAAATTACTGGCTATGTCTTATCAAAGGTTTACTGCCCTGGATGTTTTCAGGGGCATGACGGTTTGTTTTATGATCATTGTAAATACCCCTGGCAATGGCGGCACAACGTATTCGCCATTGCTGCATGCACAGTGGCATGGCTTTACCCCGACAGATTTAGTATTTCCTTCTTTTCTGTTCGCCGTCGGCAATGCCATGAGTTTTGTTATGCCAAAATGGAACACACTTGCAACAGGCACAGTAGTGTATAAAATCTTAAAACGCACTTTTATTATATTTTTATTGGGCTACCTCATGTATTGGTTCCCGTTCGTAAAACAGGTGCAGGGGCAGTGGGTGCTTGCACCATTTAGTCAAACAAGGGTGTTTGGTGTACTCCAGCGTATTGCGCTTTGTTATGGCATTGCATCACTTTTGTTGTATTTTTTAAAGCCTAAGTTTACCATTATAATTTGCGTTGGTTTGCTGCTATTGTACTGGCTTGTTTTGCTAATGTTTTCCGAAGGCGACCCTTACAGCATGCAGGGTGCAGCCGGTACCATTTTAGATAAATTTTTATTTGGCAATGATCATCTGTACCATGGCGAAGGTGTGGCATTTGATCCTGAAGGGTTGCTAAGCACTTTGCCTGCAATTAGTAATGTGGTAGGTGGTTTTGTTGTGGGCAGCTTTATACAAAAGCATGGTAAAACCTACGAGATGCTCACTAAGCTTTTACTTTCTGGTGCAGGCTTAATGTTACTGGCATGGATTACCAATCATTTTTTTCCGGTTAATAAAAAGCTTTGGACAAGCTCTTTTGTGTTGCTCACCATCGGCCTTGACTGCATTATTATTTCAGCAGTTATTTATGTCATCGACTTTTTACATAAAACCAAATGGACCTATTTTTTCGAAGTGTTTGGCCGCAACCCGTTGTTTATTTATTTATTGTCAGAGCTTGGCGTTACGCTGTTGTATGTATTTTCGGTTAGCCCAAAAATGCCTGTTTATAAATGGCTGTATGAAAATATTTACATCAATGCAGGTGCCTATTTTGGCTCTTTTCTTTTTGCCGTAAGTGTAATGCTTATTTGCTGGCTGGTTGGCTATTATTTAGATAAGAGGAAAATTTATGTACGGGTATAGTTTATTTGAAGCCGCCTTTTAATAATTAAAATCGATTGCCAAATGTTTATTAAGAAGATACCTGTAAGATGAAAACAATATTTGCCTTGTGTATGATTGTATTTTTTGCTAACAGCCTTACCCATGCACAGGATAAGCTTTTGGCCGATTTGGATAATGATACAATTAAGGATACGGTTTACCTGGATACTGCAAACGCAACGATAGTTTGCCGTTTATCTACCCATGCATTTAAGATACTTGCCAGTAAACCCATTGAAACTTTAAATGAACAGGCAGGCATAACCCTTACCAACAATGGCTTTGCGTTTTTTAATGATTGGATGAGGGCTGGTTATAAAAACCAGTTCAGGTATAATCCGCTTGCAAAGAATATACAGCTCATTGGTATGTCACGCTACGAGTTTGGCAACGCCACTAATGATGGCAGTGGTGAATCCAGCGTAAACCTGCTAACCAATAATTACATTGGTAAATGGAATTATTATGACGAGGTTAAGAACACCCTGGTTGAGATACCAGCTATAAAAACAAAGATGCCCATCAAAACAACTTACCTCAGTGATTTTAGTGAAAACACCTATTTTGATTATGCAGAAAAATGTGCTGCCCTGTTTGAGAAAAGGAAAGCAGCGATGTTGAAAAAGGCAAGGGGGTAGTCTTTATAAAACATGTAAACCCCGCTGTTTCATTAAAATAAACCATGGCAGCTTGCTTCTTTTTTTATTGATAAAATATGGACGGCTTAAAATTATTTATGGTACTTGCCGGGTGCAGGCCACCAGGAAGGAACACAGAACAGCATGACATTTTTTTCGGCATCGGAAAACACATCAGGGATATCTTGCCAGACCTTTTTCTTTTTTGGCCGGAAGCAAAAACGAAAATCCATTTAGATGCATGGCGTGAGGTTACCGCAGTTGATGGGCACAACATCTCTGTTAAAGAAAAGGGAATGCTGTCCGCTACTCCAAAAAGCAATTTTAAATTGTATTTTATTAATCTTGGTGGTTACAAAACAGGCGAATTTGAAGAGTTTCATTACAAGATGCTAACCGTTGCTGAAACAAGAAGTATAGCAATAGCCAACTCCAAGCAAACGGCATTTTATAAACATACCGGCCTTAAAGGTGCACCTTCTCACATTGATGATAAGTTTGGTATTGATGTGGATGATATTGCAGAAATTAAAGACATACTTCCTGCCCGTTTTAAAAAGCTTTACACCATTGAAATAAGCCCGGGCAATGTAACCACGCCAGATGAATTGCACCTTGGGTACATGCCGGTAAATAAATTATAGCAGGGGAATTTGCTTCCGTTCAACGTTTAAGTTTAAACATAGGGTGTATAATCTTTTACTCAGCTATTAGTGCTAAAACCATAAACCCCACGCATAATGTACTGGCACAATTTTGTGATGATGATGGTATTGATAATCATAAAATTTCTACAATGGATAATCCAACAAATTTGCAGGCCGCTGAAGGCGTAAAAAAATTAAAAGACCTGGTGGATGAAATCGGCATTTGCCTGTTTTGTACCAACCTTAAAAACAGTGATGGTTCCACTACCAGGCCCATGGGTGCACAGGAAGTAGATGAGCAGGGAAACATTTGGTTTTTTAGTGACATCCACAGCGACAAAAACCATGAAATTGCTGAGGATAAAAAAGTGCAGTTATTTTTCTCTCACCCGGGCAAGAGCAGTTATTTGGTTGTTAACGGAAAAGCAGAAATCTTAGTTGATAGAAACAAGGTGGAAGAGTTATGGTCGCCGTTGGTGAAAACATGGTTTAAAGATGGAAAGGATGATCCAAACATTTCTATCATAAAGGTTGCTACAGACAGTGCATATTATTGGGATACCAATGGCAACAAGATGATCAACTTTTTTAAGATGGTAGCTTCTGTAGCAACGGGTACAACGCTGGTTGATGCAAAAGAAGGTGCTATCACTGTTTAACTATAAAAAATATTGCTATGGCAGCAGAAAAGAAAGCGGCTTCCGGGCCAAAAAAAAACTCTTTAGTTAATAATATAAATGCCAAAAAAAAGGCGGGTACATCCAGGCCAAAAAGTAAATCCACCGTATCGGATAAAGCATACAAAGGCATGGAAGATCATTGGCAAAAGAAGTAAAAATTGTAATTTATTTATAAAGGCAAATCAGCATTTGATTTGCTTTTTTTGTGCAGTAAACTATGGAGTAAACTATAAAGAATGGATTGTTAAAGGTGCCTGAGAAACAAACCGTCATGAAACTTTTAATTAACTTTATAGTCATAATTAAAATTAATTTTTATGAACAAGTTTAAATATTTTCCCCGCATTTTATTCATGTTGGGGATGGCATTAATTATCTCATCAGGTGCTTTTGCCCAGCGTGGCAGGGGCGGCAGCGGGGGAGGGTTTCATAACAGCGGCGGCGGTGCAAACCGTGGTGGCTTTCATTCTTACAGCGGTGGCGGGGGCTTTGGCCGTAGTTACAGTTACGCTCCTGCACAAAGGTTTAGCAGCCCAAGGGTTTATGGTTCAGTAGGTATAGGCAACCGTGGTTACAGCGGGTATAATGGTTACCGTCCGGCATATCATTATGGTGGTGGGTACTATAACTATTATCCAAGATATACTTTTCATCCCTTCTACAGGTCGCCCTATGCTTATGGCCATTTCGGTCCGGCATTTGGTTTTAGGTTAAGTATTTTACCTTTTGGATACTATCCATTTTTTATCGGTAACGATCCCTTCTATTATTACAATGGTATTTATTACAGGCCTTACGCACAGGGTGGTTATGAGGTAACTGCACCACCATTAGGGGCAACTGTACAGCACCTTCCATCGGGGGCTAAGCCAACCGTTATAAATGGCCAAAAATATTATGAGTTGGGTGGCACATTTTACCAGGAAGAAGTAACGGGTGATAACAGGTTGCAGTATGTGGTAGTGGGTACTGATGGCGTGGTAAACACCATCGATAAAACACAACCGCAACAAGAAGGGAACACACAAAATGATGCACCAGATATGGCACCACAGCAGGGCCAGCCTTCAGCACCTGTGCAGCAGCAAAACAATAAATTAAGTGAGTTACCTGCAAACAGCAAAGCGGTAATTATTAACCAGCAAAAATATTATCTGTCGCCTTCAGGTGTTTACTATCAGGAGGTGATTGATGAAAATAACAGCATCACTTATCAGCAGGTAGGCGGGGATGGAAATGTAAATTAATTGAACACTCTTTTGTTTTTTCCAAGCAGGCATTTCGCCTGCTTTTTTTATGCCCTGCAGAACATAAAAACCGAAAGGTAACAGCCAGATAAAACATATCCCTAACCTTAAACCAGGTTTGTTATAAGCAGCCTGCCCAATGATTTTAAAATGGTTTATCTATACCATAAAAACGAAATAGTTGCAGAAGTTTCAAAAGGCAATTCCGGTAAAAAAGATAATGTCAACCCTGCAGGAACAAGGTTGACATTTTACTTACACTCCCGTGGTTATAAGGAAGCTGTTTCAGATTTAGTTTGCGGATAAGCAGTGGGGTTTATCCTGTAGTTAATAACATTGCTGGTAGTGGTATTTTTAATTTCAACAACAACTTCGTTATCATCAGTATTATCGTACAAGTTATTTTTTACCAGTTGAAATTTGCGCACCAGTCCAACACCTTTTACGGTTTCGGTATAGATAACGTTGTATTTATCGCTAACCGTAATGGTAAATTCTTCTTCTTTTTGATTGGTAAAAGAAAACTGGTAAACGGGGGCATCATTTTGTGCACCTATAAATTTTACATTCACCGGAAATTTACCATTATCATCACCGGCTTTAGCAGCGGGCATAAAAGAAATAGTAATTACAACAGCGATAGCTATTGAAGCGATACGAAATTTGTTTTTTAAATTTTTCATGATTGTAGGTTTTTAAAGTTTTAATAAATAATAAAATGTTCTTTATTCATTAACAGCAAATCGGGAAATATGTACGTACAATTATTTTTAAGGCAGGCAAAAGCCGGGGTTAAATTAGCGGGGCTTTGTTAAGCAGCCCTACGGATTTGTTTGATAATGTAAAACTACATGTGGGCTGTTACACTAACAAACCAATTTAAAACAGTTTTCATTGCGGGTAAATTGTGTTGTGCTTTCCAAAACCCTTTACAGCAAAGGGTTTTAAAGTTTTTAAACGATGATGCCCAAGTACTTTTCAAGTCTGTTAGTAGAGTAAGTTTACAATTTAAGGCGATAGTATATTCCACATCTTTATTAGTGCTTTCATAATTTTATTAAAAGCGCCGAATTGTTTATTATTGATGTAAAAACCGGGTGCCGGTTTTTAATATTGATGTTACTAATGCGAACCGGATTGCAGGCCTGCATTTAATTTTTGTTCGTTTATACGTTGCCGAAATTACTATTGTGTTTCAATATTTTGTGTTCATAATTTTTTCAGGGTATTTGTAGAATGATTACATCGGGGTTTAAGAATACAGGCTGTTTACCTTGCGCAATCTTGCCAAAAATATATATTACTGCATGCTTTGAAATTGAGATCTTAATTTTTATTTTTATAGTAATTATAACCTAAAAATTAAAAAATGACAACACACGAAATTGCCAGCCGTTTACAGGCGCTATGCCAGCAAGGGCAGTATGCAACAGCACACAAAGAATTATATGCAGACAATGTAACAAGTACAGAAGGGGATATGCAGGGTGGGCGCAATACCGTTACCGGCATGGAAGCGGTTAAAGAAAAAGAAACGAGGTTTCAATCCATGGTAGAAGAAATGTTTAGCGGGTACACAGGTGAACCCAAAGTTTTTGGAAATTATATTTTTATGGAAATGGGTATGGATGTAAAAATGAAAGGCATGGACAGGATGAACATGACCGAGATGTGTATGTATGAAGTAAAAGATGAAAAAATAATTTCTGAAGAATTTTTTTATTAAAATAAATGCAGGTATTTGTAAGCACCTGCATTTATTTATTTTAATCCGTGCAATGCAGGCTAAGCCTGTAGTTGTTCCAGCTTACTGCTTTAATTAATGATGGCATTTTTCTGCTGATTATATTGCACCTTCTGCATTATTAGTATCGGGTATTAAATACCTAAATATATACTGGATTTTTAAGTGGTTGTTTATTATTGTTTAGTGCGCTATAACAATGTACACAACAAGGTAAGCCGTTGAAAGTGTTGTTAACACCACACCTAAGGTTTTAATCATTAATTCCTGCGCAGGGTTTGTGTAGATTTTTTCGATGATCTTTTTCATTTTAAATAGTTTTTAATGTTGCTGAAAATTCCAGTGAACAACCGGCCGACAAACCTGATTTTGTTTTGCAGTATTTGCCGTAACCCGGTATAATCACTTGTAATAAAGACTTTAAAACTGTTACCAGGTTTATTTAAAAAAAGTAAGAAGGTTTATTTTTAATTTTCTTTAGCACTTAAAAAGGTAAAGGCCTGCAAGCAGATAATTTTTTTAACGGGCAACCCACCACATTGTTTTTATCGTATGGGGTATAGCGGGGGTAACGGCACTTTAAAAGGTTATAAAAATAAAATCGGGCTTTAAGGGAGTATATGATTTTTATCAAAAGAAGCCTGAATTTACCCTGCAATAAGTTGTTGAATAAAAGTTATCTTTAGTTACATAAAATGTAAAAGTGCAACATTTTAAAAACTGCTTCCATTTTCTGCTGCCATTACTTGCCACCACTTGCTGTTGTTTTTTCAGCAGGGCATATTCACAAAGCTGCCCTGCCAACATCGATTTTGAGACAGGTACTTTTGATGGATGGACTTGCTACACCGGTTACACGCAGGCAGCAGGCGATAAAAATGTAATAACACTCACCAATTCAAACGGCCCTGTTTACACCCATCACACCATGTACACCGCCAACACCGGCGAGTTGGACCCTTTCGGCGGGTTTCCTGTTAATTGCCCCAACGGCAGCAAGCATTCAATACGCCTTGGCAGCACAGAAGCAGGTGGGCAGGCAGAAGGGGTGTCTTATGATATCGATATTCCACCAACCGAAAATGCATACTCAATCGTATTTCATTATGCAGTGGTTTTTCAGGCACCCAACCACCGGATAAATGAACAGCCCCGGATGGAAATTGAAGTATCTAATGTTACCGATAATGAGGTTATCAATTGTGCTACCTTTTCATTTATTGCTGTTGGCTCCTCCCTGCCGGGTTTCGAGGTTTCGCACCAAACCGATACCACTATTGTGCTGTTTAAAAGATGGTCTGCAGTAACGGTTGATCTTTCTGGCAACGCCGGTAAAACAATACGTTTATTTTTTAAAACGGCCGATTGTACTTTCAGGCGGCACTTTGGTTATGCTTATGTAGATGTGGACTCTGATTGCAGCGGAACCTTTACCGGTGCTACCTATTGCCCGGATGATACGGTGGTGCATGTTACCGCACCCTTCGGTTATGCCGGCTATACCTGGTACGATAGTTCACTTACAAGGGTATTGGGTAATGAGCAGTCCCTTACATTATCGCCACCCCCGCCCAACGGCACAACGCTGGCGGTTAAGCTGGATCCTTTTGATGGGTACGGCTGCCAAAAAACGCTTTTTGCCAGGTTAAAAAATACACTGAATGTAAAGGGCGATGCCGGTGCAGATGTTACATCCTGCAACCTTAAACCGGTAACCATTGGTACAGCGCCAAGCCCCGGTTTAACTTACCTGTGGAGCCCGGGGGCAGGCCTTAATTATGCGGACGTGGCCAACCCCATGGCAGCACCTTCGCAAACTACCGCATACCATGTAATAACCCGTAGCATTGGCGGTGGTTGCAAAACAACAGATACTGTTATTGTAAAAGCATCTGCAGTAGACAGTACTTTGCAGTTAATTGGCAAGGCGGCATTTTGTTTTGGATACGGCGATAGCGCCATTTTAAAAATAAACCCTGCCAGCCATATTCAATGGTTTTATAACAATGTGCCTTTAAGCGGGGGAGATGATGTTACCTGGCATGTGGAAGAAAGCGGCACTTATTATGCGCTTATTACCAATACGGATGGTTGCAGTGTATCCACCAAAAAGCAACCCGTGTTAATTGAACAGCCGGTGCCGGGCATTGCCTATCCTGATTTGTATGCCATTATAAATTTGCCCCTTACAATGCAGGCAAGAAACATTGGGCAAACCGCAGTTTGGAAACCTGCCACATATTTAAATAACCCTGAAAGTTTTACGCCATCTTTCCGTGGTGCTGTTGAGCAATTGTACACTATTGAAATAACAACAAAAGCAGGATGTATAACGGTTGATACGCAATTGGTAAAAATTGTAAAAGGGGTAGAGATATATGTACCTAATGCGTTTACCCCTAACAGTGATGGCACAAACGATTATCTGCGGCCGGTGTTAAGAGGTGTAAAATCCCTTAGTTATTTCAGGGTGTTTAACAGGGCTGGGCAAATTTTATTTGAATCAAGAAATGTAAAGCCCGGTTGGGATGGTACTTTTAAAGGTATGCAACAGCAGGCGCAGGCAGTGGTTTGGGCGCTTGAGTGTATTGGTTTGGATGGATTGGTGTACATTAAAAAAGGCCCCAGTGTTTTGCTCAGGTAACAGCAGGGGCATTGTTTAAAGTGTAAACAGTGGTTTTAAAAATGTATAATTTTTTACACAGCCAAGCCTGGGTTATAATGCGCCAACAATTCAATTACTTTTTGTTTACAGGTATTGTAAAAAAATAAGTTTGGTTTAGATAAACACCCTTAAGTCCGTAAGGTAACTTTAGTATTATTGATGCGCTGATAACTGTTATTATTTGCAGAACGCAATATACCAAACCCCGGCACAAGCTTGGCAGCAGATGTTGCCTTCTTAAAGATGGCTTGCCAGCCTTATACCATTTTTATCTAAAAGTTGGCGATATTATAGTAACGTTGGTGTTGTAACGATATGCAACACATTGTAATCAGCATCTTTTACTACAGTGTTGCAGGCGCCTGTTTTTTTATCAGGGTAATGCAGCAATACTTTCATACTGCCCTTTGTAACGGCCATCCCATTTTCTGTTGCTGTGCCCGCCCATTCATCATCAAAATTTGTGGTGGTAAAAGCATAGGTGTTTGCAACAGTAACCAACAGCTTTATGTTACTGTCAGGTGCTTATCTTACGGAAACATATCTCTTTTCAATAAAAACACAATACCATGAAATAAACACAAAGCACATGTATAAAAAATAAAGGTTCATGTAACATACACATAATGCCATGTATCGGAAACATAAGGCCATGTTTCAGAAACATAAGGCCATGTTTCAGAAACATAAGGCCATGTTCCGGAAACATAAGGCCATGTTTCAGAAACATAAGGCCATGTTTCAGAAACATAAGGCCATGTTTCAGAAACATAAGGCCATGTTTCAGAAACATAAGGCCATGTTCCAGAAACATAAGGCCATGTTTCAGAAACATAAGGCCATGTTTCAGAAACATAAGGCCATGTTCCAGAAACATAAGGCCATGTTCCGGAAACATAAGGCCATGTTTCAGAAATATAAGGCCATGTTCCGGAAACATAAGGCCATGTTTCAGAAACGTAAGCCTGTTCTCCTTAAGCATAAATGTTTGATTAATAATATATAATTTGCTTTAAAGGGCAATGTGTGCTGTCATTTTTGGTAGTAGGCTTGGGACAAACAGCAGGGAACGTAGGTTAACAGATATAATAACCCGTATAGTAGCCTAAACCCATTTTAAACAGGTAAAGCTTTTTAAACAGGCCGCCGCAAGGCGGCTTTGTTATTTTGGGGGTGGGGGGTGTAGGAGATTTATGTTTGTTACAATTGGTGAATGGGTTAGATAAGGGTCTTAATTACTACAGTATAAACTTGCTTTGGTGGCAGGTATAAAACAAAAAAATGTACAGGCCCTGTATAGCCACCAAGGTGCAATTTATTATTTTGACCAATGCTTTAAAAGTTCTTTTACATACTAATAAATATATATCTTAGAGTATACTTAAATCCGGCCTTTGTTACAAAAGCATGTGACTGAGAATGGCATTGCCGTGATAAAAACCCTTAAAGCTTACAGGCAACAATCCAGCATACTGTAAAAGAATAGGGTATGACAATACGCAAAGGCGACATGCAACAAAAATACAAAAGGCGACATGACAATACAAAAAGGCGACATAAACACAATTGATAACCAGGCAACTAATTTTTCGCAACCTTAAGTTTGGTTCGTATATTTAAGTGTTGGCTGTAATGCTTTTTGACACTACGTTTATTAAAAAAATTTATGACAGACCTTTTCCATAAAATACTTATCCATTTATATGAGACAAACTCTTTGCATCAAGACAAAGACATTACGCAATTTTTAAAAGATTATTTAGGTAGTGAACAATACACATCAGAAAAGTTGCACAACACTGCTCGGACACTTCACAATCTTATTAACTCAAAATATATTGCTCATTTTTCTGTTCCTATTTTGGGTAGCCAAGCCAATGGAAGTCTAACTAATAATCTTGATGAAAGAACTATTATTGTTAATCTTGAATTACTTGGACATAACTATATTGCAGACAAAATATCTAAAGACAAACAAGAAAAACTACTTGAAAGACAAACTGCAATAAATGAACAAAGTGGACAGTCCGTAATTGACACAAATGCTCTTACAAGTAAAATTTCAAAAAAGAATTTTATCATCGCTGTTATAACTTTAGCTTTTATAGCTGTTAGCACTTACGCTACTTACCAGACATATCAGATAAGTGACGCATCCAATCAAAGAGAACAGTTGAAACAAACGCAAAACACACAGTTACAATTACTAAACAAGCAAGAAAAACAAAAATCTGATAGTCTCGTTCTTCTAAAGCAGACAATAGACTCTTTATCCCATATTTTAAACGACGAAAAAAAGTAACTTTATTATAATTTGACATAGCACATACAGCCAACAAAAGGTTTTGCATCAGTGGGGCTTGACGGAATAACAATCGGCAACAAATCGCTATCAACTGTTGTTCCGGCAGACGAATACCTATTGAGCTTTTGTTTTAAATTTGAACATTTGTTTTTCAATTTTACATTTGTTCCAGGCTTGACGTTAAAAAATGCCCCACCGAACGCAAAGCCTCGAAACGTTAGCAGCAAGCCTAACGCAACCCTACAAAATTCAAAACTATCAATCTGAATTGACACAATGATACAATCCATACAAATCAAGAATGTCGCTACTTATGACAACACAGGCATTCACATTGACGGCTTGAAAAAGATAAACTTCATTTATGGAGCAAATGGCTGTGGTAAGACAACAATTTCAAATTACATCAACGATACGACCGACCTAAATTTTATCAGTTGCCTATTAACTTGGCAGGGTGGACTTCCTATAAAAGTGTTGGTGTATAACAAATTATTCAGAGATAGGAATTTTGGAAAAGGAAAACTAAACGGTGTTTTCACTCTTGGGGAAGCGACAGCAGAACAAATCAAAGTAATTGACGAAAAGACCGAAGAATTAAAAGTAATAAAAGCAGACGGAGCAAAAAAAAGAGAAACATTAGAAGCACAAGGCTTAAAAAAGGAAAAGTTAGAAACTGATTTTAAAGAAGCCACGTGGACTAAAGTTTACAAAAAATATGAGCATATATTTAAAGAAGCATTTACAGGTTCACTTAATAAAGAAAATTTTAAAGCCAGGCTTTTACAAGAGTTCACAACTAATACTGCTTCGTTAGACACCTTTAAAATTTTAGAAGAAAAATCCAAAACAATATTTGGTGAAACACCACAATCAATTCCAGTCATTAGTCAAGTTTCATTTGACAGAACAACTGAAATAGAGGCAAACAACGTTTGGAAAAAAATAATCGTTGGAAAGGCTGATGTTGATATTGCCAAACTAATTCAAAAACTAAACATTAATGATTGGGTAAATCAGGGCAGAGATTACATTCAAGACGATACTTGTCCTTTCTGCCAACAACAAACAATTACGGAAGACTTCAAAAAGCAATTAGAAAACTTCTTTGACGAAACATATTTGAACGATATAAAACTGCTCAAAGAACTTAAACAAGAGTATAATTCACTAACTCAAAATTTAATCAATCAACTTAATACAGTTGAGGCTAATCAAAAGAATTTTAG
Organism: Ferruginibacter sp.; assembly: GCA_965249755.1. GTDB lineage: Bacteria > Bacteroidota > Bacteroidia > Chitinophagales > Chitinophagaceae > Ferruginibacter. The sequence goes on along the minus strand of CBDFMT010000004.1, from coordinate 1,581,896 downwards.
TGACACGAAACTTGACGTTGATAAGTTTTCAGCATATCTCAAAACGCTGATAAGTCAAAATTCAACAAACAATGAACTACTTAGCAATAAGGTTAAAGAGCCAAGTAGAAGCATAGAATTAATTTCATTGAAAGAGCAGTCAGATTTATTAATCAACTTAATTGCCGAAGCAAACACTGAAATCAAGAAACACAATGACATTGTGTCTAACTACACTTCTGAACGAAACAAACTCATTAAAGCAATTTGGAAATTCATTGTTGAAGAATACAAGTCAGAAATTACGAAATTCAATACAGAAAAAAGTGGATTGGATAAAGGGATTTCTGCCTTGCAAACACAGATAAACACCAAACTTGCGGAATATAAAACATTGGATACCGAAATAAAAAACCTAAGTAAAAATGTAACCAGTATTCAGCCTGCAATTAATGAAATAAATCGGCTTTTAAAATCCTACGGCTTTTTGAATTTTGAAATCGTATCTACTGCCGAAGAAGGTTTTTATCAAATCCAACGTGAAGATGGAACAATTGCAGAAACAACTTTGAGTGAAGGAGAAATAACTTTTATCACATTCTTATACTACTTACAATTAGCAAAAGGCGGAATTTCAGAAGATATTGTGAATGAAGAAAGAGTTTTAGTAATTGACGACCCAATTTCAAGTTTGGACAGCAACGTATTGTTTGTAGTAAGTACATTGATAAAAGACTTAATCAAAAATGTAAAAGCAGAAATTGGAAATGTAAAACAAGTGATATTGCTAACTCATAATGTCTATTTCCACAAAGAAGTTTCTTTTATTGATGGAAGAACCAAAATTTGCAACAAAACTAATTTTTGGATTTTACGCAAAAACAACAGGGCAACGACTTTGCAAAGCTTTCTAATGGAAAACCCCATACACTCATCTTATGAACTTTTATGGCAAGAATTGAAAGGCGAAGGAGTTAAATCAAACTTGACAGTTCAAAACATAATGAGAAGAATTATTGAAAACTATTTCAAATTACTTGGCAAGTATGGAGACGATGATTTAATTCTAAAATTCACAACGAAAGAAGAACAAGAAATTTGCAGGTCGTTAATTTCTTGGATAAACGACGGTTCTCACAGTATTAATGACGACTTATATGTTGAGCTGCAAGACAGGACAATTGAAAGCTATAAAAATGTGTTCAAAAATATTTTTGTGCTTACAGACCACGAAGGACATTATAAGATGATGATGAATATTACAGACGCTGAAACCTAAACAGAGAAGGCTATGCTGCTAACATGGGGTTTGGCGTTATTGGGGCAGGACGTTGTAATCTTCATCAGCAGCAACATGGCAGCAGTTGTTCGGGCAGGACAAACATCGGTGGGCATTTGTAGGTTATCTTGTACATTTGTTTTTCAATCAGCAGCGGTTCCGGGCGGACGTTTTTCAAATCCCCCAACAACGCCAAGCCCTGTTCGTTGGCTGAAATTGTTTTGTTCTAGTTTTAAAATAGTCAATTCTAATAAACGGTTTAAGCTATTTTAAAGGCTTGGTTTAATTTTGGCTCGACGACAACTTGCAGCACATTTATTGGTGCACAAATCTTTTCACAAAGCAAACCAATAAAAGAGCTGCATCGTTGCTAAGCACAGCAAACTTCTTTTTAATTCATGGCTTCGGCTCGGCTTAAAAAAAAGTTTTAAGGCAGTTTTTTGTATTAATATTGGTGCTGCCATAAAACTTTTTTTGGCTCGGCCATAATGCAAGCTGCAAGTAAAATAGCTAGTTTCTTTTAATCACATTATTCATATTTACACAACATCAGCCAACAAACAGCTTGGCTAAAGTTGGGCAGGACGTTGGAGCAATGGGCAGCGGTTCAGCATCAACTTCATCTGGGCTGGACAAACATCGCTGAGCTTTTGTTTGGTAACATTTATCATTTTATCTTTATTCAGCAGCGGTTCCAGGCGGACGGAATTCTATTACCCAACCTTCGCCAAGCTCTCGACGTTGTGCGTCACCTTTGACAAAATCCCTAACACCTTGACAATGTACTTTAGTAAAAAAATGTTTTTCCCGTTTCTTATCGTAGTTTTTATTTGTTCATGCTCAAATAATCAGCAGACAAAAGCTTCTGAATTCAGAGCCTTAAATCAGAGCTTGAGTATTTCAAATGGCGGACTTAAAACACAAAATGACAGTCTCTATAAAATCTTACAACAGAAATTGGCAGACGAAAAGACTGCTCAAGCCGCAGTACTTTGGTTTGCAAAAGCACAATATCTGCAATATAGGACTACAGAGATTTATACATATTTGCTGACTTCTATTTCTAATTTAAAAAGTGATTCTATTCTAAACAACCCTGATACGTTATATGAAAAATTAAATTTTTATAAAGACAAAATTTTGAGAATTGACCCAGATATTTATAATGCAATAAATAAAAATGCAACTGTTATAACACATTACCTTGACTCAGCTAAACAAAATAAAAGTGAAAGATTTGATGCACTCTTTTCAAAGAAATCAAAAGAAGAGCAATTATTTATCTTAAACCAAACTTTAAATAACATTGAAGCAATAGAAAATAAAACCCTACTATTTTGCAACAGTAAAATAAACTGACAAGTAAGGCGAACGCACAACATGGGGTTTTGTGCAAGCAGGGCTTGACGTTCAAACTTCGGCTGTTTGCATCGCTGTACTTTGGTTCGGGCTGGACGGAATGCTGTTGGGCTTTTAGTTGTTAACTTGTACTTTTATTTCTTTATTGGGCTTCAGTTCCGGGCTGGACAATCAACAATGCCCTGCCTGCACAAAGCCCTGTTCGTTGGTGGTAATTTTACCAAACCGACCGTATAAACAAAAAAACATGAAGACACTTGGACTTATTGGAGGTATTAGTTGGGTTTCAACAGTTGATTATTACAAACTAATCAATCAAGGAATAAATGACAAATTAGGCGGACTTAATTTTTCACAATGTGTAATTTATTCATTCAACTATGCTGACATAAAAAAGAATAACGACGCTAACGACTGGGAAACAACTTTTCAAATGGTTGTGAAAGCTTGTAATCATTTGAAATCTTGTGGTGCGACAGGAATTGTTTTGTGTGCAAACACAATGCACTTTATTGCAGACAGAGTTGAAAAGGAAATAGGACTTCCTATTATTCATATTGCATCAGCGACAGCAACAGAAATAGAAAAAGCTGGACTTAAAAAAGTTGGATTACTTGGAACAAAATTTACAATGGAGCTCGACTTTTTCAAATCAAAACTTATTGACAAAGGAATTGAAGCCATTATTCCAAATGACAAGGATAGAGAATTTGTTCATCAGACAATTTTTGACGAGTTGGGAAAAGGAATTGTTACCGAACAAACTAAACAACGTTATTTAGAAATTATTACAGATTTAATAAATAATGGTGCAGAAGGAATTATTCTTGGTTGTACCGAAATACCATTGGTTATTCAACAATCAGACATTTCTGTACCGATTTTTGACACAGCATTATTGCACTCGAAAGCAGCGGTAGAATTCTCATTAACTTGACAAAAAAACTACCGCCAACAAGGGTTTTGCGTCAGGCGGGTTGAAGTGCAAAATTCAACGGCAGTTTTTCAATTAAACTTTAGTAATAATATCAGCTTTTGTGCTTCGATTTCCCGCCCGAACGCAAAGCCCCAAAACGTTGGTGGCAAGTTTACACGACCATCCCGTTACAACTGCTTTAATTGACCACTTAATAATAAAAAAATGGTAGAACTAAGAAATTACAGTTTGGACTTTGCCGAAAAACTTGCAAAGTATCGAAACAATGAAACTGTATTAAATAATGGTTATGACAAAACACCCAATCCATTTACTTTAAAGGATGCTGTTGAATTTATAAATCTTCAACTTGACAAAGAAAAACCCCAAAGATTTTTTATTTTTTGGGACGGTGAATTTGCAGGAGAAATCGGGATGACAATAAAAGAAGATGTTTTTAGGCTTAACGCAGAGATAGGTTACTTCGTAGCAGAACCATTTTGGGGCAAAGGGATTGCAACCGAAGCTATAAGGCTTATGACTGATTACATTTTTGAAAACTTTGACACAATAAGAATTGTTGCAGGTGTATTTGGTTTTAACAAGGCTTCCATGAAAGCATTAGAAAAAAATGGCTACTACTTAGAGAGCACAAGAAAAAATGCTGTTATTAAAAATGGACAAATCATAGACGACTATGTTTGGGTCAAATTAAAATAATAAGAAGAAATGGAGACGAATAATATTTTGCTTAAAGAACTATCAAAGCAGGACATCAAAGACATTTTGGTTTTGGCAAAAAAGTTAAATCCAGAAAAAACAGACGAAGCATTAAGCCAATACATTCTTGATATGTTTGAGTTTAAAAACTATACTTGTTTTGGACTTTTTCAAAATGACCTATTAATTGGCATATCAAGTGGTTGGACAACTGTAAGGTTTTATTCAGGCAAACAATTAGAGTTAGACAACGTAATTATTGACACAGAAATTCGTTCAAGCGGCTTAGGTAAAACCTTTCTATCTCTAATTGAAAATTGGGCAAAGGATAAATTTTATCAGACAATAGAATTAAATACCTACGTTCAAAATAGTCGTTCACATAAATTCTATTTTAATTTAGGCTATTCAATTTTAGGATTTCACTTTCAAAAGCATATTTAGTTTATGAAAGTCCAAGAACGACCGACAAAACCTGCCACCAACATGGGGTTTGCTGCTATGCTGGCAGACGAATAAACCCTCATCTTCAATTCGCTATCAGCTTTGTTCCAGCAGACGTTTTTCAATTTGGCTTTTAGTAGTTAACTTCAACTTCATATTTTTAATTGGGCTGCGGTTCGGGCTGGACGAACATGAATTCCAGCACAGCAGCAAGCCCTAACGTTGTGCGTCATTAAAAAAGACATCAAACACTTAGTATAACCTAATGACAAATAAGACAACTTCAATTTCTCTTCGCAAAGCCGCTCTAATGACAGGACTTACTATCCTTGTCATGGTGTTAATTGCTCCTTTTTCGGAACTTTTTGTTTACCCTAGACTTGTTAATCCGGCAAATGCGGCAGAAACAGTAAAAAATATTACAACTCATAAAACACTTTTCGTTTCTGCTATCTTTGGATACTTGATGACCTTTTCGGGTGACATTGTAGTGTCCTGGGCATTATACATTTTGCTAAAACCAGTTAATAAACATCTTTCCTTACTAACAGCGTGGTTTCGGTTAGTGTTTTCTGTGATAGCGTTAGTTGCACTACTTAACCTAGTTGCCGTTTTTCAATTGTCGACTAATGATGATTATTCAATCATGTTTGGACAAACTCAGCTAACTGCACAAGTAATGCTTTATCTTAAAACCTTCCGAACCGGTTACCACTTTGGAATTTTATTTTTTAGCATTCATCTTATTCTTCTTGGCTATTTGGTTTTTAAGTCTAAATATATTCCCAAATCTATGGGAGTAATATTAGCTATTTCAGGTTTAGGTTATATGACAGATGCTTTAAAACCATTTTTATTTCCCAACTTTAATTCAGGGTTTATAACTGTTACGTTTTTTGGAGAATTAATATTTATGCTATGGCTGTTAATTAAAGGTTCAAGAATTAAAGAACCAAATTATGAAGAATAACGAACGCACAACAGAAGGTTTGGCAATAGGCTGGCTGACGGAATAACAATCGGCTGCAAATCAATATCAGCAACGGTTTCGGCTCAACGTTATAAATTTAGCTTTTAGTTGGCACCTTCATCTTCAGTAACAACGTTCAGCTTTGGTTCCGGGCTTGAAGACTAATGAATACCAGCCCATCGCCAAGCCTGAACGTTAGCTGCAATTGCGGCAACGTTTCCTACGATGAATGGCCAGATGTGAAACTTTTGTTTTCTACAAATCGGACTTTTTATCCATTGCTCGTAAAGAAACTGCCACTCCTCGAAAAACACCTGAAGCATTTAAAAGCGTCCCTTTTAGTTCTTCTTTTTCAACCCAAACAGAAGTGACAGGGTTTTCTTGATTCTTTAATTTTGATGAATCGGTGTGGTTTAGTGCCTCGTCTAAGTTTTCAATCAACATAGAAACAGTATTATCCGACATCGACATTAGATAATTAGGATCACCCAAACGCAATACATATCCTATGGTACTAATGTGATAGCGAAGTTCTCCGAAATGTTTTGATAGATTCTCATTGTTTTGAATTGCTGCTGCAGTTTCTGCAAGTATTTTAGATATATGGTCAAGATATTCTGAATGTCGCTTTCTCTGGTCTATCGGAACTAAATGAGTAGAATGAAATGCCCGGTTCATGATAGTAGAAAGTCTTTTGATAAATTCAGTAATTGGTTGCATCCCTAATTTTTTTATAATATTGAAAGTGTGAAACAAAAATAGTAGTTTTAAAATATTAGTTTATAGGTAATTAATTATTTATGTTTAAGCGGAAAATCAACTGTACAGGAGAGTGTTTAGGGATGCAAGTACTTTTTATTCCGGTCTTAAATCTTTAAATTTTAAAAGTAAGTTCGATTGACAGTCCCTACATTAATTCTAAACAGGAATTCAACAATGAATTATCACGTATTAATAAACACGTTAGAAACAGGTGAGTTATATGAATTTGATAAATCAACTGTTGATGAAATTAAGGGAAACGTAATCACTCCTTATCTTCAAAATCAAGAATTTCAATTTGACGGCTATTTCATAGAACCGGAAAAAGTTAGAAGACTTGTCGTAACCGAAACAAATTTGAGTTCCAACGAATGTATAAGTGATGCTTACGGACGACTAAGCGACAATGTTGTTGTCTTTTATACTGCAAAAGATTGTGTTTTTGGCAATGACCTATACTCAAACGATGTAACGAGAAAAGTTTTGCAGGAAGTAAAACATTCTATAGAATATTCTGACAACAAAAATAGCGTAGCTGGGACTTTAAAAAGACTAAATAAAAAAAATAAAACACTTTTTTTAGCTTATAGCTACCGGCAAATAGATGATGAATTTGTTTCAGGGTTTAAGGACCTTCTTGCGGAAAAAGGTTATGAAGTTATAGACGGAAAAGCAGATGGGTTAGGTTCAATCTCACAAGCCATAATGGAAAAAATTTCAATTTCTGATATCGCTGTCATTGTAATGACAAAAAGGGATAAAAAGGAAAACGGAAAATTTACAACTTCAGCTTGGTTGTTAGAAGAAAAAGGCGCTGCACTGGCACTAAAAAAGAAGGTCGGGATGTTTGTTGAGGAGGAAATTGACGAAGCGGATATTGGAGGTTTGCAAGGCGACAATCAAAGATTTCATTTCACAAGAAATAATTTTCTCAAAGTAGCAATGAATTTTTTGAAGGTTATTGAAAACGAATAGAACTGCAGCTAACAAAAGTATTGCCGAAATACGGGCAGGACATTGAAGCAATGAGCATTTGATCGCTCACTATCAGTTGTCTGGGCAGACGAACATCTGTCAACATTTGCTCGTTAGTTGTAATTTTTGTTCTTCAATTTTGCAGCAGTTCCGGCCAGACCCAGCATCAAATATCCGCACTTCGGCAATACATACCGTTAGCGGTAATTTTTCACGACACCATTATGACTTTTAATAAAATATCGATTATAGACAACTGCGGATTAACAAGTCCTGAAATTGAAAAAATTTCTATGCTTTCAAATCAAACAATTTCAATCTACCATGACTTTCCTGAAACAGAAAAAGAAACTATTAAAAGAATTGGCAACTCCGATTGTGTTTTGGTTAGTTGGCAGACAAAGATCAACGCCTACATATTAAGGCAGTCTACTTCATTAAAATTCATAGGAATGTGTTGCAGCCTTTACGATGAAAGTTCAGCTAATGTTGACATAGCGGAAGCAAGAAAATTGGGAATTGAAGTTAAAGGTGTGAAAGACTATGGTGACGAAGGAACTGTTGAATTCATTTTTGCACAATTAATTTATTTATTTAAAGGACTTGGAAAACATCAATGGAAAAGCGAAGTCGTAGAATTAACAAATAAAAGTATTGGTATCATTGGACTTGGAACATTAGGAAAGATGGTGGCGAAAACAGCCAGTTATTTTGGAATGAAGGTGTTCTATTTCAACCGTAGTAGGAAGTATGAACTTGAAAAGGAAGGATTAACTTATTTGCCATTAAATGAACTGATTAAGAGTTGCGACATAATTACAACTCATCTTCCAAAGAACACAATACTTTTGACGGAACAAGAATTTCAAAACAAAAAAAATAATTCAATCTTAATTAATACGTCTTTAGGGTTAACGTTCGAAAAGGAGGCTTTTGTAAAGTGGATTAATAACAACAAAACCTCTTTTGCAATTTTTGATGCAGACGGAGTAGGTGACTTTGGTACCGAATTTTTAAAATATGACAACGTTATTTTATCAACACAATTCGCTGGATTTACATCAGAAGCAAAAAAAAGACTTTCTGAAAAAGTGTTTAATAATTTGACAAACTACTTGGAGAGGAAATAAAATTACCGCTAACATGGGTTTTGTGCAAGCAGGGCTTGTCGTTCAAACTTAGGCTGTTTGCATCGCTGTACTTTGGCTCGGGCTGGACGGAATTCTGTTGGGCTTTTAGTTGTTAACTTGTACTTTTATTTCTTTAATCAGCAGTGGTTCCGGGCTGGACGAGCAATGAATTCCAGCCCCGCAGCAAGCCCTGCCCGTTGTGCGTCATTTAACAAACCATGCTTAAACTTCAACTGACATTTTTAGCTATAATCTTTGTAGCCCTTTCTACAACTTCATGCAATCAAGCTAATCGGACAACTGAAATAACTAATAAAGACATGAAAACTGACAACTATAAAGTAGGCGACTGTTTTGAATTTAAAGAAAAGATTAAAGATTTTGGTTTAGTCTTTCTTGAAGAAAAAAATTACCCTGATGGAAAACAGTATAATCTCTTTCCAGTAAAACTTGACACTACCAAAACTGGTCTTGATAAATTTAAATATGGTAAAGTTTACGTCACAGGCTTCCCTGACCTTACAAAATCAAGTGGAAGGACAGATGGCTTTATGGTGTATCACTTTTTAAATCAGAAAGATTTTGAAACAATCAATAAACTTTTTAATTGTGTTGGGACTATATTGATTAAAGATGAGTTTAAAAATGCAACTGGTGGGACTGTAGGCTCCCCCAAAAACAGTACGTTTTAAAAGTAGGCAAAAGTCTTAATTTTAAAAACGTAAATCATGAAAAAGAGCACCTTCAGCCCTGCCCAGATTGCAGGCATCCTCAAAGAGTTTGACAATGGCAAGGCAGCCGAAGAGATCAACCGTGAACACGGAGTAAGCAAAGCCTCATTGTATAAATGGCGGCAGCGCTACGGCGGCATGGAAGCCACCGAACTCAAACGCATTAAAGAACTGGAAGAAGAAAATGCCCGGTTGAAACGGATGTATGCCAACCTGGCGATGGATCTTGATGTAGCCAAATACCTTCTTGAAAAAAAGCTTTAAAGCCTTGCGACAAAAGAAGGGTGGTTGATGAGCTGCGTACAGAGCGGCCCAAAGACATCGGCAAGGCGTGTCGTTTATTGCGTTTAAGCAGGAGCAGCCTGCGGTACCAATCTGTAAAAAATGACAAAGGCATTATAGAGCAGTTGCAGCAGCTTGCGGAACAAAACCCACTGGAAGGTTTTTGGAAATGCTATAACCGTATACGTAATAAAGGCGGCATTATCAACCATAAACGGTTACACAGAGTGTATAAGCAAATAGGCATGCCGCTCAGGCGCAAAGTAAAAAAGCGTTTGGCAGCAAGGGTGAAAGAACCCTTGGCAGTGCCAGCAGGGTTTACGCAAACATGGAGCATTGATTTTATGAGCGATGCATTAAGCAATGGCACCAAGTTCCGCTCCTTCAATGTGATTGATGATTATAACCGTGAGGTACTGTTTATTGAAACAGATTATTCACTAAAAAGCAGCCGTGTAATATGGGTGCTAAAGCATTTAATTAACCGCTATGGCAAACCAGAAAAGATAAGAATGGACAACGGGCCTGAGTTTGTAGCCAACCTTGCACAGCAATGGAGTGCAGCAAACAGCATTGAATTTAAATACATACAGCCAGGCAAGCCAACACAGAATGCCTACATAGAACGGTTTAATAAAACATACCGGGAATGTATTTTAGATGCTTACCTGTTTGATTGTATTGATGAGGTAAGGGAAGCAACGCAGTTATGGGTGGATGATTATAACAACGAAAGGCCGCATGATGCGCTGGGTGGCTTGCCGCCTGCTATATACCGGAAACTAAACGGCCATTCTGTTGGGCTCCGTTCCGCTCCGGCTACGCCTCCGCTTCACTACGCCCAACAGAATGATGTAAACTGATTATTAAAATGATAAAATATTCTACTTTTAAGCTGTACTAAAAATGGGGAGCCTACAGGACGATGGCTTCAACTTTTGATGAATATAGAATGCAATTGAATCTTTGGGACAAAATGTTTGGCGAAAATGGACACTTATTATTGGTAACTGAAATAATGCCCTGAAAAACGAACGCACAACATCGGGTTTGCTGCAAGGCTGGCTGGACATTGGAGCAATGGTCATTTTATCGCTGTTGTGCTTCATCTGGGCTGGACTATCATTGTTGAGCTTTTGTTTGTTAACCTGTACTTTTATATCTTTATTCAGCAGCGGTTCCGGGCAGGACCAGCAATGAATTCCAGCCCTGCAGCAAGCCCTGCCCGTTGGAGGCAATACAACCGCAAATCTCAACCTTCGTAAACTTTAAAAAATAATATATGGGTTTCAAGTTTTCTGCAGTGGCGACAACTGACAAATTTTCTAAAGAAAATATTGATAGTTTTTCAGTTCGCTTTTTTTGTAACAAATTAATTTTTGAAAAAGAAGTAATACTTGAAGAAAGTATGAACCTAAACTACCAACATGAATATTTAGATATACTTTTTTTAAAAACAGGAACTTTTATATTTGGCTCAAATCCATCTGTTCTTGACAAACTAAATACAAAAAGAAATTCCTTTCAAAACAGTGTGGGAATATTTTCAATTGAAGAAACCTCTATGGTTTACATGGTTGATTATTACGAAAACACAAAACAGTTAATTTCATTTGTAGAACACAATGGAGAAAAAATTTCCGAAAATATTGAGAACATAACAATAGAATATAGTGATGGCTTTGACTTAACAGTTAAGCTAATCAAAAAAATATTAGATAAAGATTTCTACGAATTAGAACCAGATTTAAAATTATACCGATATAAATTTTCTAATAATTTACCTATTCTTAAGAATGAAGATGAAATTTGGGTTGCATCTTATAGCTCTGCAACTGAACTTAAAAATGAAAAAGATTATGAATTCACTAATATTAGAAAATTTAAAAATGGAGTTTCAATTGCTGAACTAAATGGTAAATTTGGATTAATCAATGAAGAAAGAAATAAAGTATCAAAATTTATTTATGATAGAATTGAAAGTTTTGAAAATGAAGATACTAATACAAAAGTTCAAATAAGTAATAAATGGGGTTCTATAGATATTCAAGGAAATGAAATTGTTTCAGTTATTTATGATGAAATTAAATCTTTTAGTGAAGGTTTAGCTTGTGTAAAAAAAGACAATAAATATGGATTTGTTAATTTACAAAATACGCTAGTAATCCCTTTTAATTATAATGATGATGGTAGATTTTCACACGGATTAGCAGCTATTAAAAAAAATGGGAAATATGGTTTTATTGATAAAGAAGGTAAAGAGATTACACAATTTATTTATGATGACACTTGGACTTTCAATGGAAAATTTGCATTTGTATATATCGACAAAGTTTGGAGTGCTGTAGATATTAACGGAAAGACTTTAAAAACTTTTGATTACGACTCAATATTTTCCATGGGAATAAAAGAAGGTCAATTACATAACGTTCAACAAAATGGTAAGTGGGGGTGCATAGATGATGAATTTAACCTAATTATTGAATGCATTTACAATAATTGGATTATTTTCTCAGAAGGATTTGCAGAAGTTAGGCGTTACCTTATAAAAAAAGAAGACTTAAATAAACCTTTTGAAAAAATCTCTTATGTAGATTTGAAAGGAATTGAAATTTGCCCTTACAAATGTGACGAAGGAAGAGCTTTTAAAGGCGGCTTTGCAGCAGTTAGAATTAATGACAAGTGGGGTTTTATAAATACAAAAGGCGACGTAGTTGTTCCAATTGAAAATGACTTAGTAGAAGATTTTAATAATGGAATTCTTCGAGTTGTAAAAAATGGACAAGTTACACAAATAAGAACAACACATTAATAAATGCAGTTTGAAAATGTACTGCCACCAACATGGGGTTTTGCAATAGTTGGGCTTGACATTCGTACAATCAGCAGCGGTGCACATCCCAGCTTTGGTTTCATCTAACTGCCCCATTTAGGAACTATCTAATTCTTACCAAGCGCACCCATTGCTATATCTTCTGCCGTTAAGTTCATTTTTTTCATTTTGTGTTGTATATTTTTAATGATGCTTTTTTTTGTTTGTTCATCATACTCGTTTTCATTTTGTGCCTTGTAGGGTACTTTACGTACAGTCATTATCCAGAAGATTTCTGCCAGCCTTCTGGCAAGTGCTGTAATGGCTGCTGCCCTTCCTTTTTTAAATGCAATGCGGCTGAATATTTTTTTTAACACACCGTCTTTTCGTTGGGCAATGGTATTGGCCGCAAGCCGGAACGCATTTGACAGGATGTTTTTTCCTTTAGGCGTACGGCTGCTGATTACTTTGCCGCCTGTTATTTTATTGTTGGGCGACAGTCTTAACCAACTGGTAAAATTCTTTTTACCTGGAAACTTTATGATGTCATTTCCTACTTCGGCTATAAATGTCATTACGGTAGATCCGCCAATTCCTTCCACTTCCAATAAATCAACACCAAAATATTCCATGCTTAATTTTGATACATCATAAGCGGCACTGTTTTTATTTTTTTTAATTTTTGTTGGCGTTATTGTTTTTTGTGCGGCAACCATATTTTCAGCATGGGGTATTTCTGATGCCTGCTTAGCGGCAATGGCCGCCGTCATTTGTTGCAGTAATAATTCTATCTGTTTGTCACAATTGGCCATTCGCAGTTGATACTGTTTGTAGCTTTCAAGTTCATCGGCTACAATATATAAATGCTCTGTTTTCCACTGCCCTTGTAGCGCCTGGGCTATCTCTTCTTTACTTTTTTTTACTTTATAATGTACCAGCGATGCCAGGGCTGCGCCATCCCGCTGCCCTGCTACTATGGCCTCCAGTATAGCCATGCCGCTTACTCCCGTTATGTCAGCTATTGCAATATCCAAACGTATATTCATCAGCCGCAAGGCTTTCTGCATTTTTTGGATACAACTGGCCGCCTGTGCCACCAGGCTGCTGCGGTGGCGGTGATAAGTGCGTACCTGTTCAATTTGTGCAGTAGGGACAAAGGATGTTTTTAATAAGCCAAGGGTGTGTAACCGCTGCAACCAGCGGGCATCTTTAGCATCTGTTTTCTTTTGAGGGTCTTTAATATAATTATTGCTAAGCGCCACTTCTATACCAGCTGCCTGTATGCAGGCAAATAGCGGCTGCCAGTAAGTTCCTGTACTTTCCATGGCTACGGTCGTTATGCCTTTTTGCTGTAAATGCGTAACCAATGCTGCATTGTCTTTACTGTAAACACCAAAAGTGCACACATCGGATGATTGCTGACCGGTAGCTACATAATGTTCCCTTGAGCCAACATCGATACCGGCGGCATGGCTATGGATGACGGTCATAGAAACGGTGTCTGTGGATTTTGCTTTGTTTTCCATTCATTTTTATTTAGGTGAAAAAATAAAATAAAAACAATGCCCTAAATTGTATCTATAGCTTAAATATTGTTTCATACGGGATACCCTGGATACAGGGTTCACCAATTGATTTTTCGCCAGAAGAAGCCTGTAATAAAAAGACATCTTCGTCTATACAATTTTGCCAGTGTTCGGGAGGGGCTATAACGCACCATTCAAAAGCAGGACTTGTAAAGCATTGTACCTGAAATTAAAGTTAGCTGTTGATTTTATGAATTTTTTTATATTGGTGTTCGGGCAGGACAAACAACATTGAGCATTAGTTCTTAACATCATTTTTATATCTTTACTCAGCATCGGTTCCGGGCAGACAGTTGGTCAATTCCCAACCATCGCAAAGCCCTATCGTTGGCAGCTATGCTATTCAACATCGTATGCTAATCAAAATTGACAGACACGACGCTATTAATAAATTCCCAAATCTTCCCTTAAGACATTATAATTCAAAGGAGGATGAAGATGTATTTAATTATCCTAAAGTTTTTGCAAATTATGTTCTGACACTTCCGTCAAAATCTTATAAAGGACACATTAAGTCACTGGGAACACAGTTGGTTAATTTGGCAAGCAACTTAGGGTATGACAATTTTATTTTTCTCGGTGACGAAGATATCGCTTGGCTTCGGAGGCTTAACACCCATGAAAACTTTCAGGAAGCGTTACAGTATTTGGTTGACAATAAAATCAATAAACGATTTAATGGCGCTTTGCAAGTTGAAACAGCAGAAATTCCGACTTTTATTAAAAACTTAGCTTGGTTGGTACGGACAAATGGCATCTTGCCTTACGTTCATTTCATAAACCCTGGACAGAATATTATTGGAAACATTTGTCAACATGGAAATCTGCATATTTCGACAAAGAACAAAACGGCAGACAAGAATTTTAAAGATGCAATTGCAAAAAGCACATTCACGTATTTAACTGACGGAAGTTGTTATAATAGATTTTAAAAAGTGGTGCAATTAAGAGTAGGAAAATAACAGTTTGACCGAGAAGCACAAGCAGGTAACATTGGGTTTGCTACTATGCTGGCTGACAAATAAATCCTCATCTTTTGTTCGCTATCAGCTGCGGTTCGGTCAGACGTAATTCTATTGGGCTTTAGTTCTTATCTTCATCATCAGTAATTCTATTGGGCTTCAGTTCCAGGCTGGACATTATAAAATCCAGCACAGCAGCAAGCCCTGGTCGTTAGCTGTAATTATAAACCGACATTTCGTTACAATTGAAAGACATTAAAAACATTCCCTTATTTCTAATCCCATATTTGACACTATGTGGAGCATTGTATCATTTGACTTATTGGGACACTTTCAATTTAAACGGATTGGCTTTTATAAGTTTATCAGACATTATAAAATCATCAGTTTATCCAGTTTTTACAATTTTATTTGCAGTTGCCTACAATTTGACAATTCAAAACTTGATAATTCGACCAAGTACAGAAAACAAAACCACCACCACCACAGTAAGAAAAGGTGTTAGCAATATGACACTTTTAATTGCTTATTCTATGGCTATGTTTTCACTGTCGATAATATTTTATTTGACAAAATATTATTCACCAGAAAAATGGATGTGGTTCGGTCTTTTTAATGCTTTATTACCATCAATTTATTTAATTAACAATGGATTTCTTATTGGACAATTTACATCTGAAAGTGCAAGAAGACTTGCTATAGATTTAATTGTCTTTATTCCGGTTGTCGCTTACTATACAGGTAAATATAAAAGTGAATTGATTCAGCAAAATATACAGTACAAATACAGCATCAATACACATATTGATAGTACAATTATTCGCAACACATCTTCCGACACATTAAAGTTCATTGGTAACACTGAAAAACATTTTGTTTTTACTGACTTAAACAATGCAAAAATTTTCTTTATAAAATCTGACAACATAGACACATTAATTTTGTACGACAAGAAATAACTACAGCTAACATTGGTATTGCCAATAGTGGGGCTTGACATTGGAGCAATCAGCAGCGGTAATTCTGCTGTACTGTGGTTTGGGGCTTGACGAATAAAGCCCAGGTTTAGTTCTTAATATTTAATTTTATCAAAAAGCCAGGCAGCAGTTCCGGGCGGACGAATATAAAATTCCCCACCATCGGCAATACCCTGCCCGTTGTGCGTAATTTTTACAGACATTGAAGACCATATTTATACTAATATATTTTTTAACCACTTTTAGTTTTTGCCAAGCACAAAAACTGCGGGCACTTTATTATGGTGTTTCGTCAGACAGTTTACATAGCGGACACCAATTAGAATTTAAAAATGACACTACACTTGAAATAAGCACTTTCCCAAGACATATGTCAAAACAGTTTACGATGACTTTCAATTATAAAAGCTCAGGTAAGACAATTGAAATATTCAATTCAAATATTTCTAAGCAAGACAGTTTTGCTTTGACAAACAATGGCTTTAAACAGTTTTTAAATAAAGTGATTTTTACTGTTGACGGTAAAGCCATAATTGACAAACCAAGCAGTTTGGTTTATGTTGTCTATAACGACTTTAAACAAAAGTATTACTTGACTTATCTTATTGACAATAAAACATACAAACAAGAAACAGGACTTTCAGACGCTTACGGTATTGTTAAAAATAATCCACAGGTCAACAAAGTACTGCAGGACAAATTAGCATCATTCAAAGAAGACGATTTAAAAAATTACGACCTTAAAGTATATAAAGGTTTGGAGGCTTATTATAAGTTCGGATACAAAAGCGTATTTGGAGTTATTGAATTAAAGAGGCGACAATAAAACTACGCACAACATGGGGTTTTGTGCAAGCAGGGCTTGATTGCTATGGAAAAAACAAATAAATTTTCATCTTTTTTCAGGCTGCAATTGGAGCGTTATCCACATAGGGTTGTTGTTTATTGACCACAGCGACGACCCTTAATATTAATTTGTTCCGGATGGCATTTAACACCAGCATACCATTTTTTCCCTCTGCTTTTTTTCTATTGAAATAGTCTTTAAATTCAGGATAATATTTGATGGCGGCCAGTGCACAGAGGTGCAGCATTTTCTTAAGTTCTTTATTGGCCATTTTATGTACCCTGTTCCTGCCTTTTATACTTACTCCGCTGCTATGCTCAAAAGGTACTACACCTGCGTAACTTGCCAGTTGCTTACCCGTTACTTTTGCAATAAAATTATTAGTGCAGCAGATAATATATACTGCTGTTAAATGGCCAATACCTGGTACTGATTTTATAAGCAGGTAGTTTTTATAAATCACCGGATCTTGCTGAATGATCTGATTGATCAACTCTTCAATTTGCAGAATGCTTTTTTTGATGCCTTCAATGGCCGCCTTGTGGGCTTTTTCAATAGTAGCCAGCAATACTTTATCATTACTGCATTGCAGTTCTTTGATATAATTTTTTGTACTGTGCAACTGAGTTACCAGGCGGCTGCGTGAAGTCATCAGGTCTTTGAGTTTCATAAATACAGGATTCAGTACCGGCGTTGCTTTTAGCTCATCGGATTGCTTGCAGCAGTACATGCACAAGCGAACAGAATCAATTACATCATTTTTTCCCCGTGTAATACCAAGGCTCCATTTGATGTGGGCAGCATTGCCAATATGAAGCGGCAGATTGTTCCTGCTGCAGAAGCTCCATAACAGGCGGTGATATACACCGGTGTTTTCTATCACCAGCAGGCTGTTGGTGTCAAGCGTTACACCTGAAGTTTTTAACCAGGATTTAAACGCCTTCATTCCACTTGTTGTGTTATCAAAGCGACCGGTAATAACGGGTTGCTTTACATGGTCAATAACTGCCAGCAGCGACACATCGAACCATGGTTTTGAAACATCAATGCCGAGATAGTTTTTTCTGATTAAGCGGTTCATTTTTTATGTTTTAAATTTGCAAATAAGCTAACCATTTTTGCCCCATCGTCTTAGTCCTTAATAATGGGTATTAAACCCTAATTGCTATAGAGACACAAAGGGAAAAAACCGGCGGTGGATTGTATCCAGCCATGGGTCATTAACCCGGACGTTGAAATAATACGCCACAGCCGGAGGTTAGGTTTATGCACAAATTAATGTGGATTGTAAAAGAAAAAAAGAACCAAAAAAAGAAAAGTAGTAATAGTAGTAATCCATTTAATTAATTAAGAATACAAAGCTAAAGGACGTACATTGCTGAACTTTTGTTCTTAACTTCAGCATCAGTTTTTAAATCAGCAGCGGTTACGGGCAGACGGAATTCTATTTCCCAACCTGCACAAAGCCCTGTTCGTTGTGTGTAATGCCGGCTTGACAGGTTCGAAGCGTTGACAGATTTATAGAAGCTCAACATTTTTTCGTAAATTTGCAGTCTAAACAAAGCGACAATGGACAACTCATATATAGCTTTTGACGAACTCAAGAAGCTCTACCCTGACGAATGGGTACTTCTAGGCGACCCCGAAATGAAAAACACTTCTGTTTTGGGTGGCATTGTTTTGTACCACAGCAAAGACAAAAAAGAAGTTTGCTACATCGGCAGAGACAAAACTGCTGACTATTCAACCGTTACAATTGCTTTTGCAGGCGACTTGAAACAACATCGTAAAATCGGAATATTGAAAAGAATATGAAAATTTTCCAATTCGACCTTCCGACTGACGAAGATGTAATTATTGTAAACGCTTCTATTGAAGGAAAATTCAAATTCCGTCTTGCACTTGATACTGCAGCAACACATACCACAATTGACAGCAACGTTTTATATTTTTCGGGTTACGAACTCAAAAATAGTAAGGGAGAACAAGAAATAGAAACCTCTAACGGAATTATAGTTGTTGAAACATACGACATTGAACATTTGGAATGTTTAGGAATTACCAAGACCGACTTTGAAGTTCAAGTTTATGATTTTTTAGCTCACGGAATTACTTCTGACTATGACGGTGTAATCGGGCTAAATTTTTTAAGAGAACATAAATTTTGCATAGACATTTTGAAAGGCGAAGTGAGTGTTGACATTTGAACAGCGTAACTAAAATGCACTACACACAACATGGGGTTTTGCAATAGTTGGGCTTGATTGCTATGGAAAAAACAAATAAATTTCATCTTTTTTCAGGCTGCAATTGGAGCGTTATCCACATAGGGTTGTTGTTTATTGACCACAGCGACGACCCTTAATATTAATTTGTTCCGGATGGCATTTAACACCAGCATACCATTTTTTCCCTCTGCTTTTTTTCTATTGAAATAGTCTTTAAATTCAGGATAATATTTGATGGCGGCCAGTGCACAGAGGTGCAGCATTTTCTTAAGTTCTTTATTGGCCATTTTATGTACCCTGTTCCTGCCTTTTATACTTACTCCGCTGCTATGCTCAAAAGGTACTACACCTGCGTAACTTGCCAGTTGCTTACCCGTTACTTTTGCAATAAAATTATTAGTGCAGCAGATAATATAGACTGCTGTTAAATGGCCAATACCTGGTACTGATTTTATAAGCAGGTAGTTTTTATAAATCACCGGATCTTGCTGAATGATCTGATTGATCAACTCTTCAATTTGCAGAATGCTTTTTTTGATGCCTTCAATGGCCGCCTTGTGGGCTTTTTCAATAGTAGCCAGCAATACTTTATCATTACTGCATTGCAGTTCTTTGATATAATTTTTTGTACTGTGCAACTGAGTTACCAGGCGGCTGCGTGAAGTCATCAGGTCTTTGAGTTTCATAAATACAGGATTCAGTACCGGCGTTGCTTTTAGCTCATCGGATTGCTTGCAGCAGTACATGCACAAGCGAACAGAATCAATTACATCATTTTTTCCCCGTGTAATACCAAGGCTCCATTTGATGTGGGCAGCATTGCCAATATGAAGCGGCAGATTGTTCCTGCTGCAGAAGCCCCATAACAGGCGGTGATATACACCGGTGTTTTCTATCACCAGCAGGCTGTTGGTGTCAAGCGTTACACCTGAAGTTTTTAACCAGGATTTAAACACCTTCATTCCACTTGTTGTGTTATCAAAGCGACCGGTAATAACGGGTTGCTTTACATGGTCAATAACTGCCAGCAGCGACACATCGAACCATGGTTTTGAAACATCAATGCCGAGATAGTTTTTTCTGATTAAGCGGTTCATTTTTTATGTTTTAAATTTGCAAATAAGCTAACCATTTTTGCCCCATCGTCTTAGTCCTTAATAATGGGTATTAAACCCTAATTGCTATAGAGACACAAAGGGAAAAAACCGGCGGTGGATTGTATCCAGCCATGGGTCATTAACCCGGACGTTGAAATAATACGCCACAGCCGGAGGTTAGGTTTATGCACAAATTAATGTGGATTGTAAAAGAAAAAAAGAACCAAAAAAAGAAAAGTAGTAATAGTAGTAATCCATTTAATTAATTAAGAATACAAAGCTAAAGGACGTACATTGTTGAGCTTTTGTTTGTTAACTTTTACTTTATTAACTTTATTCAACAGCGGTTCGGGCTGACGTTTTTCAAATGCCACACATCGCCAAGCCCCGTTCGTTGTGCGTCACCATTACAGACCGTTTCTAATTCATGCTAAGCATTGACAAAAATATATTTGCAACAAATCTTCGATTGACACAGCAATACTGTGACATACAAAAGACTAATACCGAAAAAAATAGTACTTCAATATTTAGAAGTTTCAACCCTCAAATTAACGGAGACAATATTTTTAAATTCAAATTATCGGACTACGGACTTGAGGAAAATGTTAAGTTCTCATTTTTGACAGACTGGAGTATTGACCCGACAGAAAGAGAGAACGATTATTTAATCAACGACCTCTTTGAAAAGCAACTTGCACACAAAAAAGTAAGTGTTAAAAAAAATAATTCCGATACAATATTTAGTGGTGACATTTTAGTTGCCCAGGTTGACAATACTGTCATTGATGGAGCATCAGCAGTAGTTTCAAGTGGACTAATTGACGACTTTGACTGTCCACCAATTGACACATGGTTTTATCAAGCATCGAGTACGCAGGGACGACTTTTGTTTGCATGGATTCCACATGAGTTTGTATCACCTGCTAATGACGCTGTTTTGGTTAATTGTGTTGACTGTATTAATTGGTTTAAGAATTGGTATCCAGAAGAACATAAACAAATGACAGAGTATTTGAAACATTATACCGTAACATAAATATGGCGAACGCACAACATTCGGTTTGCTGCTATGCTGGCGGACGTAGTAACAATCGGCTGCAAATCGCTATCAACTTCAGTTCGGGCTCGACGTGCAATCTTCAACTTTAGTTCATAACTTCAACATCAGTTTTTCAAATCGGCTTTTGTTTCGTGCTGGACGAACAATGAATTCCAGCCCAGCAGCAAGCCGTCAACGTTGGCGGCAATTTAAAAACCACACAAAGACCACATTAACAGCAATAAATTAATAACATGGACATTAAAAGAATTGAAGAAAATTACCAAAGAATGTCGGACGACCAAATCATCAAAATTGCTACAACTGATGCTCGTGGACTACGACCAGAAGTTTATGGAATTATAGAAAATGAGATTAAGAAACGAAACCTCAATCCCAACATTTTACAAGGTGCAATTGCACAAAACAAAGAACATTCATTAGCAGAGGTAGAGCAATATTCAAAATTATTGAGAGATTTACCTTGCCCAATATGTGGAAATACCCATGAAAAACTAAACGGTACGATTTCTCATACTGTGAAAAGTTTTATCATTTTTACAACCTACGGAACAGAACCAACAATCGCTTGTCCCGATTGTTTAGACAAAAAAAAATGACGACGCAATTCTTTCAACTGCATTATTAGGGTGGTGGGGAGTTCCTTGGGGATTTTTCAAGACACCAATTTATATTTACAGGAACTACAAAGCAAAAAAAGACAATAGACTTGACACTTCTAACAATACGTTACTTTCATACACATTGGGCAACATTGGAGAAATTGAGACTTACAAGGACGATAAAGAAAAACTCAAAGATATAATCAGCCGACGAAAATAAACTGCCGCCAACATGGGTTTGTGGCAAGTGTGGGCTGACGGAAGTAATTGAACATTAGGAATTTTATTGTAATTTTGTTTCGGCGGACGGAAACCTTTTGAACATTTGTAAGTAATTGAACATCAGTAATTTATATCGGAAAACGTTCGGGCAGACGAGTTCCAAATCCCCCACCTGACCACAAGCCCTTTTCGTTGTGTGTAATTTTATGAGACCATTCAATCGTATAGACAATCCGGAAACTATCGACAAGAAATTTGTTGAAAGCGAACTCAAATTGGGTAAAGAAGTAATTCTTCAATTTGTTGACAAAAGCTACACAGACAAAATTCTTGCAGACATAAACGAACTTTGCTCAAAGTTTGACGAAAGCCTTTGTATTAGATTTTATGGACACTATTCAAAGAAATTCGACTGCAAAATTTTACAAAAAATTCCAGATGTAAAATGCTTATATATTGACTGCTTGCAAAGCGCAGACAACTTACAAACACTTAAACTAACTTTCAAATCTTAAAAGCCTTAGTTTAGGAATATATGAATTGCAAGACACAGAAATATTAAACGCTGACAATCTAAAAAACTTGACAGAGTTAATTGTTACGGACACAAAAACAAAAGCTTTTAATCTTGAGTATTTACGACAATTTAGAATATTAAAATCTTTAAGAATTGGCGGACACACTAAAAATATTGACGCAGTTGGCGAACTTTCAGAATTGGAATTTCTATCATTAAATTCTGTAAAGAAGGTTCCTGTCGATTTCATTAACAAACTAAAGAAATTAAAAACTTTGAATTTCATTTTAGGTGTCAGAGACAACTTAAAGGAGATTGAAGAAAATGAAATAGAGAATCTTGAGATTGTTTGGGTTCGTGGCTTTAATGATTTGTCTTGCCTTTACAATTTTTCGAAATTGAAGACACTAAAAATTGAAGACGAAATCCAATTGCCAAAAATTCACTTTGACAATATTTTTCCAGACTTGACACACTTAAAAATAATTAACTGTAAGACACTTGAAACAATAACAGGACTAAAGAATTTGCCTAAATTAAGTTCTTTGGTTGTTTACCTAACCAAAGTTGACTTTGACAATTTTATGCTACAAGAGTTGCCCAAAGAATTAAAATATTTAGGTTTTCATACAACTAAAACAAAAATTGACAAAGACATTAAAGCAACACTTGAAAGTAAAGGTTACGAATGTCGATGAGAAGAAAAACTACACACAACATGGGGTTTGGCGTTATTGGGGCTGACGGAATAAACATCAGCTTTTTGTTTGTCTCGTCCTGAAATAGGTTGTCTACAAATCAACCAAAATGGAACTAAAAGACCAGATTATTCAGGAGTACCTGAACAGGGGGATGTGGGTACCGTAAACTACAAGCCAAGTATGGCATCAGCCGAACTACTATTTGCAAATGGGTACAGGTCTACCAGGGAGTACATAACCTGCCACCGATAGATTTGCAACAGAAGCATTACATTAGCCCCATGGCAAAAAAAGCAAAACAACAACAGGACTTATTAAAGAAATCAAGTTTTAAAGCAGACAATTCTTACAGTATTCCGAAAGCCAAACAACAGTTGTCAAAAACAACTTAATGTAACCAAATTACAACTATGGGTAGTTGCATTTATTTGCATGCAGGTATTCAGTGAAATTAACTTTGTGGCATCAAAAAAATAAAATACGATGCTAAATTTAAGATCAACCGAAAATAAAAATAGTGGCAATAACAGCACCAGGTGGAGCTGTAGGCTCCCCCAAAAACAGTACGTTTTAAAAGTAGGCAAAAGTCTTAATTTTAAAAACGTAAATCATGAAAAAGAGCACCTTCAGCCCTGCCCAGATTGCAGGCATCCTCAAAGAGTTTGACAATGGCAAGGCAGCCGAAGAGATCAACCGTGAACACGGAGTAAGCAAAGCCTCATTGTATAAATGGCGGCAGCGCTACGGCGGCATGGAAGCCACCGAACTCAAACGCATTAAAGAACTGGAAGAAGAAAATGCCCGGTTGAAACGGATGTATGCCAACCTGGCGATGGATCTTGATGTAGCCAAATACCTTCTTGAAAAAAAGCTTTAAAGCCTTGCGACAAAAGAAGGGTGGTTGATGAGCTGCGTACAGAGCGGCCCAAAGACATCGGCAAGGCGTGTCGTTTATTGCGTTTAAGCAGGAGCAGCCTGCGGTACCAATCTGTAAAAAATGACAAAGGCATTATAGAGCAGTTGCAGCAGCTTGCGGAACAAAACCCACTGGAAGGTTTTTGGAAATGCTATAACCGTATACGTAATAAAGGCGGCATTATCAACCATAAACGGTTACACAGAGTGTATAAGCAAATAGGCATGCCGCTCAGGCGCAAAGTAAAAAAGCGTTTGGCAGCAAGGGTGAAAGAACCCTTGGCAGTGCCAGCAGGGTTTACGCAAACATGGAGCATTGATTTTATGAGCGATGCATTAAGCAATGGCACCAAGTTCCGCTCCTTCAATGTGATTGATGATTATAACCGTGAGGTACTGTTTATTGAAACAGATTATTCACTAAAAAGCAGCCGTGTAATATGGGTGCTAAAGCATTTAATTAACCGCTATGGCAAACCAGAAAAGATAAGAATGGACAACGGGCCTGAGTTTGTAGCCAACCTTGCACAGCAATGGAGTGCAGCAAACAGCATTGAATTTAAATACATACAGCCAGGCAAGCCAACACAGAATGCCTACATAGAACGGTTTAATAAAACATACCGGGAATGTATTTTAGATGCTTACCTGTTTGATTGTATTGATGAGGTAAGGGAAGCAACGCAGTTATGGGTGGATGATTATAACAACGAAAGGCCGCATGATGCGCTGGGTGGCTTGCCGCCTGCTATATACCGGAAACTAAACGGCCATTCTGTTGGGCTCCGTTCCGCTCCGGCTACGCCTCCGCTTCACTACGCCCAACAGAATGATGTAAACTGATTATTAAAATGATAAAATATTCTACTTTTAAGCTGTACTAAAAATGGGGAGCCTACAGAGCGGCTTAATACCTGTAAACGATACTGAATTATTTATTACAGACACAGGCGGCCCTGGCATAACAGTAATTTATCTAAATGGTCAGTTTGCTACACAAAATTACTGGCGGACAGTAATTGCAGAATTAGGCTTTGCTTTTAGACATATAACTTATGATGAGAGAGCAAGAGGTAAAAAATCAGGAAAGTCAACAGACTATTCTTTCGAAACTTGTGTTCATGATATTGATGCTGTTCTTGCAGCAAGAAGCGTAAAACGGGCGTTAGTAGTGGGCTGGTCATATGGTGCCTTTGTAGCAGCTCACTGGACAAGTCGCAATCCTGATAGATGTATTGGTGCAGTTTTGGTTGATGGGGCACAGCCTTACGACTGGATGACAGAAAAAATGGCAAAACGAATAAGGAGACTTTTTCGATGGGTAATCCATTAATGTGGTTATTGCGGCCAACAGGGCTAACACCACGTATAAGTGCATCTAAGATGGCAGAAATTAATATAGAGTTGGGTTGTGTAGCGAGGGTAAGGGCACTAAGCCCTGTTATGGATAAAATTACTGTACCTGCAAGATATGTACTTGCTTCTGGAACATCAATTGGAAGCAAAGGCGACGAGCAAGAACGAATTCGGACCGGGGTTAATGCGGTAGTGAAACGTAATCCGAATATAAAAATAAGTGCGAAGGTTTCGAGCAATCATGATGCTATCCTGAAAAAAGATTTTCATGCTGTTGCCAATGCAGTCCGTGAAGTTGTCACTATAAATCACAAGGAAGACAAACCTCTTTATGAAATCAAAGAAAAATAATAAAATGATGCAAACCTCAAAATCAGTTGGTAATAAAATTGCCGATGCAAGAAAGAAAATTAATTTTTCACAAGCAGAACTTGCACAACAAATAGCAATAAGCCCGCAAGCAGTAGGCAAATGGGAACGTGGTGAGTCTTTGCCAGACATCTCAACCTTAAACCGGCTTGCAGAAATTTTTTCAGTTGACCTTAACTATTTTTCAGAGAATTTTGCAGCGGTTGGCGCTGAAACGACAGTGGTTGAGCCGTTGGCTAATAAAAAATCAGCTAAAATGCAGTCTCAAAAGCCAAGTTGGGATATGTCACAAGGCAATTGGATAAATGCTGACTTTTCAGGACTGAAAAATTTGCAGGAAAAATTTGGTTCCTCCAATATGAAGAATTGCAAGTTTGTAGGTTCTGAAATGTTGGGCCTTCTTTTAAAAGATAATAATGTTGATACCTGCGACTTTTTAAATTCAGACATCAGTAGCTGTAAAATCCTTTCTTCTTACCTGGCAAACAATATCTTTAAATACGCCTTATTAAAAAATGCTGAATTTGATACAACTCAAATTAAAAACTGCAACTTCCAAAACGCTGATTTTACAGGAGCAAACTTTAAATTGTCGTTTTTTAAAGGGAATATTATTGAAAGGGTTATTTGGAATTCTACGTCATTTGATACTACAAGTATTGTTGATGTTGTTTTTGAAGGCATGGTTACCGATTGTTCTTTTGAATATTGTTCTTTTTCCAAAGTAACATTTAAAAATGCGACACTAAAAAGTACGTTCTTTAAATGCAAGACATTAAAACACATTCAGTTTATTGAATGCCAGGCAGACCGCATGACCTGCGAATTTTTGAAAAACGGAAAAGCAAATTTGAACGGTATAACACTGCTGCCTTAACAAAACAAACATGACACTGCTAATGGCGTTTTGCAACATAGGGACGGAATAATGATGCACATTGTAAAGCCGATACCTTAACAATTTGAAAACAATGATAAAATAAACAGAAAATGGATTTTTCACCTTCCAACAATGTTGTTAAACTGTGTCTTCAAGGGATGAACATGGAAGAAACAGGTAAACCTGAAGAAGCAAACAAACTATTTCTGCAAGCCTTGGAGGAAGCCACAAACGACTTTGAAAAATTTCTTGCAGCTAATTATATAGCCCGACATCAAAAAACTGTTTCCGACAAATTAGATTGGCTTGAAACTACATTACATCTCGCATTAAAAGTGAATGATAACAGTGTTAAGAGTGCCTTTCCTTCCCTGTATTTGAGCATTGCCAAATGTTATAAAGACCTAAATGACCATATCAAAGCAAAAGAGTATTCTGACATGGCAATTTCTTTTAAGTACAATTCTTCTGATAAGGGACCATTTTATCATGGTACGAAAGCCAATTTGCAGGTTGGTGATTTACTAACGGCAGGCGGCAATTCTAATTACAAAGCTGAACTCAAAATGAACCACATCTATTTCACAGCGTTAATTAATGGTGCAGGCCTTGCCGCAGAATTAGTAAAAGGCAAAGGGGAGCCAAGGGTTTATATAGTTGAGCCGACAGGTAGCTTTGAAAACGACCCAAATGTTACTGACAAAAAATTTCCTGGAAATCCGACACGTTCATATCGCAGTCAGCACCCATTGAAAATTGTTGGCGAAACAACAGATTGGGTAAGACTAACGCCGGAAGAACTTCAAAATTGGCACGAAAGATTGTCGAATGCTAAAGGAGAAATTATCAACTGATTTCTGATATACTTCGATGGTTGGTCTGCAAAAAAACTAAACCTCTTCAAGGCCGGTAGCCGCACCGGCCTGTAGCAAAATGACTTAGGTGATAATCTATAACGATAACTACTGTCAATAATAAAGTAATAGTTCCGTCTTAGTTATGAGGCTCCGCCTGTTGGTGAAAAGCACATCCCAAGGGCGTTATATTTATACATAGAATTACATCCACAAGGTTAACAAATGCACATTAACAATTAGTATAAATGTAAAATAGTAACGCTGTATTTCATCAGAATTAATCTTATCAAACAATGAAGTATAAGGCTGCTTACCGGCCCTGTGGACTACTGTAACACTTTGCTATTTATATGGCGACTACTTTGAGTTATATGTTCCCCAAAAAACACAAGGGCTTATAGATGGCTTAAATGTGCTTAACAGCCCAATTAAATTATTTGCGGCATCAGTATTATTGGCTATTTCTGCACTAATGGTTTTTTTATCCATAATATTGAAATCAACTGTAAACCGACGACTGAATATTGTTTTAGGAATAGTTTATACAGGCCTTATGGTTTTAATCGCCTTAACTTCTATTACACCCTGGCGAACTTTTTATGCATTTTTAGCAATTATAGAAAGTTGTATAACAGCACTAATTGTATACCTGGCTTGGAAATCGCCAAAAAATAAAATGACAAATTGATAATACCCAATGTATGACAACAGAAGTTTCAAACAAAAAGTTAGCAAGAATTGCAGGACTTATATATTTAGGGGTAGTGCTCACGGGGATTTTTAGTTTAATGTATGTTCCGTTTAAAGTTATTGTACCGGACAATGCAGCATTAACTTATCAGCATATTATCAATGCTGAACAATTTTTTCGATTTGGAATTATAAGTGGGTTACTCTGTTATACTTTTTTTCTTTTTCTACCACTTGTTTTGTACAAATTATTAAAGCCTGTCAATGAAACTATGCAAAAGTTATGGTTCTCTTAGCGGTTTTAAGTGTACCCATATTTTTCTTAAATGTTCAAAATGAATTTACCGTTCTTTCGCTCGTGAACAGTACAAACACCCTTTTTGGCTTTTAGGCAGAACAAATTCAATCACAGGTTATGCTATATCTGGACCAGTATGGCAATGGTATGCGAATTGTTCACATATTTTCAGGACTATGGTTATTTCCCTTTGGGTATTTAGTTTTCAAATCGGGATTTCTACCCAAAATTTTAGGTGTATTATTAATGCTTGGCTGTTTTGGTTATCTGATAAATTTTGTAGGACACACTTTAATTCTTACCTATTCTAAAATTGGAATTTCAACATACATAGGCTTACCTGCAAGCCTTGGCGAAATAGGTACCTGTTTGTGGTTGTTAATTATGGGTGCAAAGATAAAAAGCTAATTTGACGAAAAAAAGCCTGCCACCTGCTTTCCTGTTTAGTTTCCTTCCAAGTACTGTCTCCCGCCGGGCTTGTGCCAATGCCAGGTAGATTGCGTTCTGCAAATAATAATGTTCCTCAATAAAGTAATAATATTAAAGCTGCCTTATGTTATGGTTCATCACTTATCCTGTTACCAATTTAATTGAAATGGGTGGGGTGCGCTTTAATTTAAGCGAAAAGTAAACTAACCTGAGCCACCCTCCTCAGCCATGCCCCATAGGCCCGGTGAGGTACGGTGCTGGCAAGAAAAGCTATTTTTCTAAGTGGATTTGAAAGCCAATCAAAAACTGAAACCCTTTTCTTTCGAAAGAATAATCATAATCAACATTTTCTTTACTTAAGCTGTATCCTAATAAAAACTCGATGCCAACACTGCTGTTAAAAAAAATTACAGGTCCGGCAGCAGCTGAAAATACGCTTGCGTTTCCTTTCGATCTGCCACTTAAAAGTCCGTACTGATAACTTATATCTGTTAGAATGTTGAAATCTTTGTCGACCGGTAAAAAATAATATCGTCCATATGAGCCAACTAAATATCTCTGTGAATTAGTTGAAATACTTCCCCCGGTTGCAAAATAGCCGCCTTTAAAGGACGAAAAAGTAGGTCGCAAACCGAATGCAATTTTATCCGCTACAAAATATCCCACATTAGCTGAAAGGTCTATATGTGTATAGTTATAATTATATGTTGATGTGCTATTATTCTCCCGGAATAAATATAATTTAGCATTACCACCTGTTAGCCAGGTTCCTTTAGTCAATTGTCCAAACGAAGTAAGAGTGAAAAATAAACAGGTTAATGTTGCAATAATAGTCTTCATAATTATTAGTGCAGAATAATGTAATAGTAATTTTGAAAGATTTTAGTGCAGTCTGTAACGGTTGGTTACAACATTTAAATATAAAAACCAAACCTGAAGTTGTAAAAAAATATTTGCTTGGTTATCAATTGAAGTGATGCCACCATTATTTTATTACAGCACGTCAACTTTACTGTAAAAAGGGTTTAACGGGGCTCGTAAAACATAACATTACATACGAGGAACTATTTCTTTGCCGCAGGAAAAATAACGAAATCTTGCGCTATTATTAAGTAATACTATTATAATTGGTTATAGCTTCCCTGTTAGTATGCAACAAAAAACTAAAACTCTCCAACGCCAATAGCCTCACCCCCCCAGTAGTAAAGTGAATTACCGAATAAATAAAAGCACAAGCAAATTGCACATCCTGTAAATCCAGATCCAGACAACAAATTACATTCTTGCTACCCAGCATTTCCGCAAGTGCGTTGTACAGAAAAAGAGCATTGTCTATCTTATGCCAACTACTAATAGAACGCCAACTTCAATATCAATAGTAGCATTCACAATCCAAAAACATTAAGCCTGTAAATTATTAAGGCAGCCTTACTTTTAGGATGCTGGCAGGGGGCGTTTCTTTAAATCGGAATTAAAGGAAATTATTATTATTTCTTTAACCAACATACCAGCGAGGTAAACGTAATCATGCGCAAATAAAAATGAATTGCTTTAGTAAATTAAAAAGGTAAATTAAAATATAACTGTGTTGGGTTTTTCAAAATACAACCAGTTTCTTATTGTTATAAAAAAACCCACTCCGGTTAGAAGTGGGCTGTATAGAAAACTATTCTACTAAAATTAATACCTGTAATGCTCGGCTTTAAACGGCCCCTGGTTGGTAATACCAAGATAGCTTTCCTGGGCTGGTGTAAGCTCATCTAACACCACTCCAATTTTGGCAAGGTGCAAACGGGCAACTTTTTCATCCAGTACTTTTGGTAACACGTATACTTTGTTTTCGTACTTACCAGGGTTGCAATACAACTCAATCTGCGCAAGCGTTTGGTTGGTAAAAGATGCACTCATAACAAACGACGGGTGACCTGTTGCACAACCTAAGTTTACCAAACGGCCTTCGGCTAAAATGATCACATCTTTACCATTGATGGTATACATATCCACCTGGGGTTTGATGGTGTTTTTGGTATCACCGTAACTGGCATTTAACCATGCCATGTCAATCTCAATATCAAAGTGGCCAATGTTACAAACGATTGCTTTATCCTTCATCACCCGAAAATGTTTTTCGGTAATAAGGTCACGGCAGCCTGATGCAGTAACGATGATGTCTGCTTCTTTAACAGCATCAATCATTGGCTTAACT
Organism: Ferruginibacter sp.; assembly: GCA_965249755.1. Lineage (GTDB taxonomy): Bacteria > Bacteroidota > Bacteroidia > Chitinophagales > Chitinophagaceae > Ferruginibacter. Next base: position 1,550,735 of record CBDFMT010000004.1, on the reverse strand, counting down.
TCAAAGCCATCCATCGCAGCCTGCAATGCACAAATAGGATCAATTTCGGTAACGATAACCCTGCAGCCTGCACCTTTTAAAGAAGCAGCAGACCCTTTACCTACATCACCATAACTTCCAACAACGGCAACCTTACCTGCCATCATTACATCAGTTGCACGGCGTATGGCATCTACCAAACTTTCTTTACAACCATACTTGTTATCAAATTTAGATTTGGTTACAGAATCATTTACATTAATAGCAGGAATGGGCAATGTGCCTTTTTCCATTCTTTCGTATAAGCGGTGTACGCCTGTTGTAGTTTCTTCTGATAAACCTTTAATATGCGCTACCAGTTCTGGATAAGCATCAAAAACCATATTGGTCAAATCACCACCATCATCCAAAATCATATTTAATGGCTTATCTGCACTGCCAAAAAATAACGTTTGTTCAATACACCAATCCGCCTCTTCCTGGCTTTGGCCTTTCCATGCAAACACGCCAATACCTGCGGCAGCAATGGCAGCAGCAGCCTGGTCTTGCGTAGAAAAAATATTGCAACTGCTCCACTTCACTTCTGCACCAAGTGCAATAAGTGTTTCAATTAAAACAGCAGTTTGAATGGTCATGTGCAGGCAACCTGCAATCCGTGCGCCTTTCAGCGGCTGGCTTGGGCCATACTCTGCACGCAAGGCCATAAGGCCTGGCATTTCTGCTTCTGCTAAACGGATTTCTTTACGGCCCCAATCTGCAAGGCTGATATCGGCAACCTTGTTCTTAAGGCTGAAGTCAATTGAATTTTGTGTAATGGCTGACATAAATTATTTTATTTAAGAAGCAAATGTACCCACACAGGATAATATTCTATTCAATTTGATAACTTTGGAACAAACATAAAATTAATCAAGACTTTTTAGGAAATACATCTTTTTACCTATGGCAAGTACAACATTTAAAGAAGATTCTACTGCACCACAAATTCTGCTTGACAAGAAAGACCTTGCCATACTGCAACTGCTGCAAAACAATGCAAGGATTACTGTAAAAGAAATTAGTGAACAGGTACACCTTAGCACCACACCCGTGCATGAACGTATAAAGCGTATGGAGACCAATGGCGTAATTAAGCAATATGCCACATTAATCGACCATACAAAAGTGAAGAAAGGTTTGATGGTGATTTGTTATGTTTCGCTTAAAGAGCACAACAAAAAAGCAGGCTCGAAATTTATAGATATTATCGGCAGCTTAAATGAGGTGATAGAGTGTTACAGCATTTCAGGCGAATTTGATTTTATGATGAAGGTGGTATGTGAGGATATGAATGCCTACTATAATTTTCATGTAAATAAATTAAGCCAGGTAGAAAATATGGGCAAGGTGCAAAGTGTTTTTGTGATGGGCATTATCAAGCAAACCCATCAGTTGGTTTTTGTTACGGCACCTTAAGTTTTTTTTGTTTGTACCTTATTTTAACTGGTTTATTTTTCGCCATAAATTACCAATGTGCCGGCATCAATCAGTATATTGCCATCAGGATATTTTTGTTGCAGCAAATCAAAAACATCTTTCTTAATGGTTGCTTTCATATCATCGGTGGCTTTACTTAACGCACCTGCAAAAGGTGCAGCAACTTCGGTCATCATTTGCCAGTAAGTTTCTGCTGTGCCAACAGATAATTTTCCTGCCACCGTGGTTTCTTTAATATTTTTAAAACCAGCCGCTTCAAATAAACCGGCCATTAAACCCGGTTTGGCACAACGGAACATTCCGGGTGCCTCAGGTAAAGGTGGCGGTAGCTGCATGTTTTTATTAATGGTACTACCCATTGCGGTTACCCAAAAATTTTTTTCGGGAACGTCCCAAACAGCAACGGCTATGCGCCCTCCTGGCTTTAGCACCCTTGCTATTTCCTTTGCAGCAAGCAGCATGTCTGCAAAAAACATAAAACCGAACCGGCAACTGATAATGTCGAATGTAGCGTCTTCAAACGGCATTTCACTTACATCACAAACTGCTGTTTTGTAATTGGTAATGCCCCGGTGCATGGCAGCTTCACGAGCCGTTGAAAGCATATTGTCCGCAATGTCAGTCCCTGTAACATTTCCATTTTTGGCGAGGCTTGCAATGGTAAGCCCGGGCTCGCCGGTGCCTGTTGCAACATCAAGGGCTATATCATCTTTTTGGGGATGAAGGTGTTTAATAATTTCATCAGCCACCGGCTGCATAAATGCCATCAGCGGGCGGTCCCATTTTTTCCATCCGGGGCCAAACTTGTTCCAGGATGCTTTTTGCTGTTCTACGATTTCTTCCAGTTTTGCGTCCATATATTTTGGTTTTTTTATTTTATTATGAATATACAAAACAACTTCGCCTGTCCCTTTTATTTTTGTTACAATTAAATTTGTGGTTGTGTTTTGCTCTTAGGTAAGAGGTGTTTAGATTGTTAACCGCAAAAGTTTTGCAATAATTATGGTAATAAAAAAAGCCCCCCAAAGATGGGAAGGCTTTATGAAAGCAAGGCCGAGCGGTAATAAAAACGTAAGACATACAAAATTATTTTGTACCGCTGACATTCCATAAAGGATTGCCATTGGCTTGTTAGGTTTGCCCGGCTAGTGTATTAAATGCTGCTATTAAATAAAGCCATATCAACCTAAATACCCAACAGGCAAGGATTTGCGGCTTTACACAATTCCCGTATCTGCAAAACCTATACTTTATTTAAAGTAATTCCAGCAAGACAGAAAAATAATAAAACGATTCTGCTTATTAAAACACGAAGCAAAAATCAGTAGCAATAGAATTTGATTATTTCTTATTAAGGTTATAATAAGTTTCTTCCGAAGCTAACAAAAAGAAAGATGTAAGTTTTCTGAAGGAATGTTAAGTGTTGCAGATTTTAAATTTTAGTAAGTATTGAAAATATTTAAGTACCGCCACAGTTCAAAAGAGAGATTCTCAGGATGTTAATTACAGGGCTGGATTTTTATCCTGGCCCTTTTTTGTTTATGTAAAAGAACGATTAAAATGGAGGCCGGATAAAAATCCAGCCTCGTTTTTTGTCCAATATCCTATGAAAAACCAAAACTAATAATACACATAAATGTGCCAGAGCGTTTACATAATTCATATAACAAAAATGCTGATAAATACAAAGGATGTACAGTGCACTTATTACAATTATTATTATGAAAAATAACATGGCAAGAAGTGCAGTATCGAAAAAAAGCCCACTTGAGAATAATTGTAAAAAATATTTCCAAGATTGTAAATATTGTTGGTAATGATTCGTTCATACTTAAATTAATTTATTTAGCTATAGATAAATTTCTATTTGGTAACTAAAAAAATCTACATTTGGTAATAAATCCACAATTCCTAAAAACATTTTATCCAAAATTTTATGAGTATCAAAACGAAATTAGCTGCCTGCTTAGCTATTACTGTCTTATTACTTTCAACTAATTTTTCTTTTGGCCAGCGTTGTGCTACCCCGGGCAAAGATGGTGGCGGCCCGGTATCTGGCGTCGTCAATACTTACTTTTCAAGTGTAACTTCTATTGCATCTGGCTCTACAAGTATTATTGTTGGACCAGGTGTTGGGGCATCTACGCCCATTACTTTCGGGGACCTGCTGTTAATCATCCAGGTGCAGGGTGCAAATGTGCAGGGGGATAACACTAATTTGTATGGGGACAATAGCCCTAGTGCACCAGCCAATGGGTATTTGAACAGTGCGGAGCTAACGGCAGGCCTGTACGAATATGCGGTTGCCTCCAGTAACCTTCCAATAGGCGGTGGCACACTTAACCTGCTCTCCGGCACATTCAATGGTTACACCCACCGTGACAATACCAGCGGTTCATCCCAGGGGCAATCACGCTACCAGGTAATACGGGTTCCCCAATACAGTTCAATAAGTTTAAGTGCCAATCTTGTACCGCTTGCCTGGAATGGCAAAGCGGGTGGTGTAATTGCTTTGGATGTGGCAGGCGTTTTAAATTTTAACGGGTTCGTTATAAATGCCAGTGGCAGTGGTTTCAGGGGAGGCGGTGGCCGGCAACTGTTAGGTGCACCAGGCGGAACAGGAACGGACTATCTTAATGTTGCTTCTTTAAATTTTCATGGAAATAAGGGTGAGGGCATTGCAGGCACACCAAGGTTTATTGACAGCGCAGGCTCACTTGCAGATAATATTCAGGAAGGCTATCCCAATGGCAGTACCGGAAGAGGTGCACCAGGCAATGCGGGCGGGGGAGGCACTGATGCCAGGCCTGGCAACAATGATGAAAATGTTGGTGGCGGCGGTGGTTCAAATGGGGGTACAGGCGGAAGGGGGGGCAACTCATGGAATACCAATAGTCCTGTTGGAGGTGATCCAGGAGGGGTCTTTAACGAAGTATCAACCATCCGCATAGTAATGGGCGGCGGTGGCGGAAGCGGCACTACAAACGATGGTACAGGAACACCTGCAGCCGGACTCGCAAGCAGTGGCGCAGCAGGGGGCGGACTTGTTTTTATTGCCGCAGGTTCTGTAGCAGGTGCAGGAACAATTACTGCAGATGGTGCCAATGCCAACAACACAGTAACCAATGATGGGTCTGGCGGTGGTGGTGCCGGGGGCTCAGTAATTATATTTATTGCTAACCTTAACAGTTTAGCCAATATCGCTGTTTCTTCAAAAGGGGGTAATGGTGGTACCAACACAGGTGGTGGTGCATCTCACGGGCCTGGCGGTGGTGGCGGTGGCGGTGTTGTTTATGCTAATGGTACGTTAAACGCTGCAACTTCTGTTGCCGGTGGGGCTAATGGTTTAACCGCAACAAGCCCTGGCCCGGCAAATTATGGTTCAACTGCAGGCAGCACAGGTATACTTGTACAAAATATTTCTGCCCCAATTACCGCTATTGCTGCTATTGCATGTATACCCCCGCCCACAGCAAGCAATGTTGTGGCACCTGTGCAAAATAATGCTTACGGCCAAACTTCAATACCTTCTTTATTGGCCAACGACCCTTACGGTGTTATTGCAGCATATACCATTCTCACAGTACCTGCTGCAACACAGGGTGTCCTTTATTTGTGCAACCCTGGTTGTGCACCAATTACAGCAGGGCAGGTTGTATCACCTGCTGATATTGCAAACCTCAAATTTGATCCCGCCCCAACATTTACTGGCAATGCTGTTTTCACTTATGCAGCAACCAATGCAACAACCATCCCCAGTAATATCGCTATCTATACCATACCGGTAAAAAATGAACCACCGTTGGCAGATAACCTTTTGACACAGGTTATGATTAATACTGCAGGCGCCCAGGTTTTACCTGCGTTGGCAGGTGCAGATGGGGATGGTACCATTACTACCTATAATATTACATCTGTGCCAAATGCTTCAACTGAGGGTTCCCTTGTATTCTGTTCAAACGGAACTTCGCCATGCACCGGATCTGAAATTGCTATAACCGGCCCGGTTAGCCTTACGCCTGCACAGGCCGCTTCCATAAGTTTCACCCCTGTGGTAACATTTGTTGGTAACACCGGTTTTAATTATACGGTAACCGACAACAGTGGAAGTACAAGCCCGGCAGCTTCAGTAACCATACCGGTTAAAGGAACTGCCGACATTCATGTACCGCCATACGCCGATAATATAGTAGCACCGCAGTTTACAAACATTGCAACCGCTAACATTATACCTGCATTTTCAGCCCATGCCCCAACGGGTACAATAGCTAATTATACTGTTGAAACCATACCATCCCCATCTCAGGGAACACTTACCTTTTGTTCCAACGGAACAGAACCTTGCACAGGTGCAGTTACTGCGGTAATACCAGGTATGTCGGTAACACCTGCACAAATGGTTACCCTTAAGTTTACACCAAACGGTACTTTTTCGGGTACGGCTTTCTTTACTTATTCTGCAAAAGATAACACCGGTGTAAAAAGCAACGTTGCCAATTACACCATTCCAGTAGTGAACATACAGCCAATTGCCAACCCGGTAACAACATCTCCTATATCTAATATATTCGGCCAAACTGCAATACCGGAATTAAGCGCACACGACCCAAATTCATTAACCGGTTATACTATCACAACTATCCCGGCCCCGGCAAGTGGTATATTGTATTTATGCAATCCGGGCTGTAACCCTGTAACAGCTGGGCAGGTTATTGCCCCGGCGGATATTGGCAAACTAACATTTGATCCCTTAAGTTCGTATGCTGGCCTTGCAAGTTTCAATTATACGGTAACAGATAACAGTGGTACGGTTAGCCAGCCAGGCGTATATACTATCCCTGTTACCCCAGCTGTTTATCCACCCAATGTACCACCTGTTGCAGGAAGTGTTAGTACTGCCCCGATGGCTAACAGCAACGGACAAACTACCCTACCTGCTTTATCGGCAACAGATGCAGATGGAACAATCAGTTCTTATACCATTAACAGTATTCCAGGTCCATCACAAGGTGTATTGTACCTATGTAACCCAAGCTGTAACCCTGTAACGCCAGGCCAGGTCATTGTTGCTGCCGATGCTGCCAACTTAAAATTTGATCCGGCAGCAGGGTATTCAGGTAATGTAATTTTTGATTACACCGCAAAAGATAATGTCGGTGCTACCAGTAATATGGCCACGTTTACCATACCGGTAACGGCTATTTCGCCACAGGCAAATAATGTAACGGCCAACCCTTTATCTGCCACAAGTGGACAAACGCCTATTGCCGCTTTGTCTGCCACCGAAATCGGAGGTGCCATTGTTTCTTTTACAATTACAAACCTTCCATCGGCTGCTTCGGGAACGCTGTATTTGTGTACACCAGGTTGTGTTGCAGTAACAGCAGGGCAGGTTATTGCAGCAGCAGATGCCGGCAGTTTGCAGTTTACACCTTCACCCACATTTAAAGGCATCTATACCCAGTTTAATTATATCGCAACTGATGCGGCAGGCATTATCAGCAATGTGGCAACATTTACCATTCCGCTTACTACCAATGCACCATTGCCTGTTCAGTTAATAAGCTTTAGTGCAGAAAAAAGAACGGGAGATGTGAAGCTTACCTGGCTTACCGAAAATGAGACCGGCTTTAAATCTTTTACTGTAGAAAGAAGTTTTAATGGTACATCTTTCATCGAAATAGGGACTGTGTTTTCAAACAACAGTACAGGTATATCTGGCTATAATTATGTTGACAATATTCAAAATTTTACCGGCGGCACTATTTATTACCGGTTGAAAATGAACGATGCCAATGGCAGTTTTAAATATAGCCCTGTGGCGATAATAAGGTTAGTCAGTAACCTGAAAAAAGCAGTAGAGGTTACACCAAACCCGGCCATTAAAAATGTACAATTAAGGATAGGTTCTGATGTAAATGCAACTGCTGTGGTAAGAATAAATACCGTAGTTGGCCAGGCATTGTACCAGTCATCTAAAACCGTTTATAAAGGGGATAATATAATTTCGCTGGACGAGCTTTCTGCAAAATTATCTGCAGGCACATACATTTTGCAGGTGGTTATAAATGGAGAAATACTTTCTGCGAAATTTATCTACAATAAATAAAACCCAGGTACCATCATAAAAAACAGTCATGCACCCATGACTGTTTTTTTATGCTTTTATGTAGCTAAAAGCCTATGGCTAATTTGACTGAACCGGCATTAACTGTACCTGTCGTTGCGCCATGGATAGGCAGTGTCAGAATACCCCCTCTCTTCCCAAAAACCCAATTTATTATGCGGTAAAAATTCAATCCTGTTGATCCATTTGGAGCCTTTCCATGCGTACAGTTGGGGCGTTATCATACGCACAGGACCACCATGCTCCCTGGCAAGTGGTGCACCCTCAAAAGTGTGTACCAGCAACACATCTGGCTTTAAGGCTTCTTCAATGGCCACATTGGTGGTGTAATCATCGTAACCATAACAAAGAATATGCGTTGCAGTTTCTTTTGGCTGCACAAGGGCAGCAAGGTCCATCAGTTTTACACCTCTCCAAAGCATATTTAATTTGCTCCATGTGGTAACACAGTGAAAGTCGGAGGTGTCTTCTGTTTGCGGCAGTGCCATAAAATCCTGCCAGTTTAAAACAATCGGGTTTTCTACTTCACCATCAATGGTCAGTTTCCATTCGGTTAAAGGTATAGATGGCTGAATGCCCAAATCAAGCACAGGCCATTTTGCCGTGATGGTTTGCCCAACGGGTGTTACGGGCATGCCATGCCGGTTAGGCTTTCCATATCCCTGCGGTTTAGCATCTGCCATAGATGGCGTGCCTTTCATTTTTTCCTCAAACCGGTGTTTCAACTTCATCCTTGCCTCTACAATTTTGTCTGATTTATTATTATTTTCCATACATTTTCTTTGTATGATAAGTTAACAATTATTTGCTTTGACATGTCAATTTTATAAGTTTTATTTCTTAAGAAAATTGGAAATTTGAGGTAATGAAAATTTAAAACCGGAAAATGAAAAACGCCGGAACTTTAAACGATTAATATGAAAATCAGGTTAACAGCAATAATTGTAAACGACCAGGAAAAAGCACTTAGGTTTTACACCACCATCCTGGGCTTCGTCAAAAAAACAGAAATTCCAATGAAGGAAGATAAGTGGATTACGGTAACGTCTGCAAGCGAGCCTGATGGTGTTGAGCTTGTGCTGCAGGCTGCAACTTTTGAACCATCACGTGTTTATCAAAAAGCTTTGTTTGATGCACATTTACCGGTAACAGCTTTTTATGTAGATAACCTGTGTGCCGAATACGACAAGTTGCTTAAGGCCGGTGTTGAATTCAGCACCCCGCCTACGGCGACAGGCACTACCAAGCTTGCTGTTTTTAATGATACCTGTGGTAACCATATCCAGTTGTTCCAAAAAACATAATTTGTTTGCATGATGGCACCGGAATAATTGTAAGGTTACCTACATTGTTTTTTGATCCCGTGGCCGCCGAAGAAATAAATTTACTTCCAGCCTCCGCCAAGGCTCCTGTACAACGATACGATTGCTGTTAATGACTGCAGCCTGTCGCTGATGCTGCTTAATTGTGCGGACAAATAACCCTGCTCTGAAGTAAGTACATCTGTATATGTGGCATAGCCATTTTTCAATAATTCACGGTTATATTCCACTGCTCTTTGCCATGCGCTTAGTTGTTGTACACGGGTGGTGGCCTTGCTTGTAACCGATTGGTAGCTATACAATGCATCGGATACTTCCCTGCCTGCATCCAAAACAGTTTGCTGAAAACCTGCAACGTTTTCTTCGTATTGGGCCCTGGCAACTTCAAGCCGTTGTTTATTAAGCCCCTTGTTAAAAATAGGCTGTGTTAAACCAGCAGCCACACTGCCAAATAACCCTGTGCTGTTAAACAGTGTTTTTAATGTACCGCTTTGCCATCCGCCTTGTGCGGTAATGCTTAACTGAGGATAAAAATAAGCCCGGGCCACATTAATCTGTTGAAAATAGTAGCGTACGCTTTGCTCCGCTTCCTGCACATCGGGCCGGTTGGACAGCAATTGGGCTGGCACACCTGTTTGCAATGTGGTATCCACCTGCTCGGTATTTATCGAACCCCTCAATATTTCGCCGGGCTTATTTCCAGTTAAAACACATAGGGCATTTTCAATTTGCCGGATGTTGTTTTGCAAATCCGGCACTGTTACTTCTGCAGCATAACGGTTGGCCTCACTTTGCGCCACAGCAGCTTCTGTAATGCGGCCCGCCGTTTTTAATTGCTTGTTGGTCTCCACATCTGCCTTACGATTTTCAACTGTTTCCAGTGTTATGGCCAATTGTTTATCGTAAGCCAACAGGTTAAAATAATTGGTGGCAATGTCTGATATCAGTTGTGTTTGCACAGCCCTGCGGTAAGCTTCACTTTGCATCAACAATGCCAGGGAAGCCTTACTGGTACTTTTTAATTTGCCCCACACATCAACCTCCCAGCTTGCGCTTGCTGACAGCTGGTAAAGCTGGTTGTTATTAAAAAACGCACCACCCTGGCTGTTGGAAAGCCGTTGTTGTGTAAACTGCGGGCCGCCACTAACGGTGGGTAAAAACGCTGCTTTGGTTTGGCGCAAATTGGCTTGCGCCTGTTTTATCCGGGCAACCGCAATTTTTAAATCGTAATTGTTATTGATGCCCTGCTGTAACAGTGCCTGTAATTGAGCATCTTTAAACATTTGCCCCCAGGGTATATTGGCTATCGTTGCAGTATCTGTAACGTTAACCCCACGGTAAAGGCTATCCGTACTTACTAAAGGTTGCTGGTAGGGTTTAGCCACCCTGCAAGCCTGCAGAACCAACAATGCTGTGGCAATTACTGCGGGGTATTTTATATATTTAAGTGTCATAAAAAACAATTGATAAGTTGAAAAAATATCTAAGCCATTTCGTGTTTGGCCTGTCCGTTTAATTTAGCCGATTCTTCAAATTTCCTTTCTTCTTCATCTTCCAGTTTTTGTTTGGCTTGCTGGTCTTCCCGGGAACCGCTTATTTTTTCCTGGAGGGTTTGAAAGATGATAAACAAACCGGGGATAACAAAAACCCCCAACAGTGTACCGATAAGCATACCGCCAATAGCACCTGTACCGATAGAACGGTTACCTGCAGCGCCAACACCGCTGGCAAACATCAACGGTAACAAACCAACAATAAATGCAAGAGATGTCATGATGATGGGGCGTAGCCTTGCAGTAGCACCATTAATCGCAGCTTCTACAATACCCATCCCGCTATGCCTTCTCTCCACGGCATATTCAACAACAAGTATGGCATTTTTTGCAAGCAACCCAATAAGCATTACCACCGCTATCTGCATGTAAATGTTATTGTCTATATGGAATATTGTTGCAAAAAGATAAGTACCCATTAACCCAACCGGTAAGGTAAGCAGTACTGCTAATGGTATCAGGTAACTCTCGTAAAGTGCTGCCAGTAAGAAGTACACAAAAATGATACAAAGGGCGTAGATAAATAATGTTTCGTTGCTGCTGCTTTTTTCTTCACGGGATATACCGGAGTAATCAAATGCGTAACCTGCAGGAAGTGTTTTAGCAGCAACTTCTTCAACTGCTTTAATGGCATCGCCACTGCTGTAGCCCGGTTTGGGCCTGCCGGTTACCGAAATGCTGGTAAATAAATTGAACCTTGAAATTGTTTGTGGGCCAAATATTTTCGTCATGGTTACAAAAGCAGAGATGGGCGCCATTGTACCATTGGCATTTTTAACAAAGATATTATTGAGGCTTTGCGGATCATTTCTAAATTTGGCATCTCCCTGTACCATTACCCTGTACTGCTTGCCAAATTCATTAAAGTTGGATGCATAGATGCCGCCAAAATAGCCTTGCATTGTTGCAAGTAAATCGCTTACAGAAACGCCTGCTTCCTTTACTTTGGCCACATTAATATTCATCATGTATTGTGGATACCCGGCATCAAAACCGGTAGCGGCATATTGTATTTCAGGCCTTTGGTTTAATGCACCCAAAAAGCCACCTGCAACCTTACTGAATGCTTCAATGCTTCCTGCTGTTTTATCCTGCAGCTCTACGTTAAAGCCACCTGCAATACCAAAGCCGCTTACAGTAGGTGGTGCAAAAAACAAAATTCTTGCACCTGTAATGCCGGCGGTTTTTTGAAAGAGCTCACCAATAACATTTTCTACTTTAACCCCTTTTCTTTCGTCCCAGGGTTTAAGTTTAATAATCATTAAAGCAAAGTTGCTGCCTGCCCCGTTAATTATACTGTTACCGGTAACAATGCCTTTATGTTCAATGGCCTTCATACCATCCATGATATTACTTACCTGGGTGGCAACTGCTGTGCTCCTTTCCAGTGAACTGCCCGGGGGCAAACTGATATCGGCGAAAATTGTACCCTGGTCTTCATCAGGTACAAAACCACCTGGGATGCTCTTCATAAAAAAGATTAATAATGCAAGGGCAACTGCTATTACAGAAGGCACCACCCATCTTCTTTTAGCAAAAATGCCTACTACTTTTTGGTATTTATTTTTTAAGTTGTCAAACCCTGTGTTAAAGCCAATCTTAAAACGATCTATAAAATTCTTCTTTTTATTTTCGTGCCCTTCCTTATGTGGTTTCAATAAAAGTGCACTAAGGGCAGGGCTTAAGGTAAGGGCGTTAACGGCTGATATGATAATAGCAGATGCAAGTGTTAACCCAAACTGTTTAAAAAATACACCGGATGAACCGCCGATGAACGATACGGGAATAAACACCGCTGCCATCACCAGGGTTATGGCAATGATGGTACCGCTTAAAGTACCCATAGTATCGAGGGCCGCTTTTTTGGTTGACCTGTAACCTTCATCCAGCTTGGCATGTATAGCTTCCACTACAACAATGGCATCATCTACCACTATACCAATGGCAAGTACCAGCGCAAACAGGGTAAGCAGGTTAATGGTAAAACCAAAGAGCGTTAAGCATGCAAAGGTGCCTATTACAGATACCAGTACGGAGGCGGCAGGTATCAACGTGGACCGCAGGTCCTGCAGAAAAATAAGTACTACTAAAAATACCAGCAGGTAAGCAATAATCAGCGTTTCCAATACTTTATCAATAGATGCACTTAAGAAATCGTTTACGTTTAAAAGCGAAATGTACGTAACCCCATTTGGAAATGATTTGGCAGATTCATCCAGCGTTGTTATTACTCCCTTTATAATACTTTGGGCATTGGAGCCGGCAGTTTGGCTTACTGCCAGTACAGTTGCCGGGGCATTATCTGTGGTGATAGATGCAGAATAAGTAAGGGTACCCAATTCAATACGGGCAACATCTTTTAACCGGAGTATTTGCCCTGTGGTACCACTTCTCATTACGATATTACCAAACTGGGTGGTATCTGTTAAACGGCCACTGTAGCGGATTGTATACTGAAAAACCTCACCACTGTTTTCACCAAACTTACCCGGCGCAGCATCAAGGTTCTGTTCCGAAAGGGCAGCGTTTACATCTGCTGGTGTTAAACCATACATGGCCATAACATCTGGCTTTAGCCAGATGCGCATGGAATAATCTTTTGATCCGAATACGTTTACCCCGCCCACACCAGTTATCCGTTTAATAACCGGTACAATGTTGATGTTGGCGTAGTTATTTAAAAACTTCTGATCGTATTCTGGGTTGGAACTTTTGAGTGCAAAAAACAGTATGTTACTGCTTTGTTGCTTATCTACAGTAACACCGGCCCGGGTAACTTCGGCAGGTAAAACATTGGTTGCCCGCTGTACCCTGTTCTGAACGTTTACTGCATTAATATCTGTATTGGTACCCAGTTTAAAATATACTGTTATGGTTGCGGTACCATCGTTGGATGATGTTGATGTCATGTAGGTCATATCCTGCACACCGTTAATTTGCTCCTCTAACGGTACCACTACATTTCTTAAAATTACATCTGCACTTGCACCGGTATACGATGCCGAGACCACTACGGTTGGTGGTGCAATTTCCGGGTATTGCGTAACTGGTAAACCTGTGTAGGCCAGCACACCCAGTATCACAATGATTACTGAAATTACTGTGGACAGTACAGGCCTTTTTATGAATATCTGAAACATAAATAACGTTTTGTAATTGATGAATAAAATTTGGTTTCATGCAGCAGCACGGGTACCAGGATCAGCTTTTTGTTCTTAAAACAAGGCGGCCAATACCATTCACCTTTTAACCGATATTGCTTATAATCTTATTCTTGTTTTGCCACACTGTTATAGATGCTGTCTTTATTTGTAACAACAGGGGCTATTTTACTTCCGGGTTTTAAACTGCTTACACCTTCAACAACAATCCGGTCACCTTTTGCAAGGCCCTTCTTCACAATAAACAAGTCACCTATACTGTTTTCATCTACCTCAATGGCAGTATTAACAACACTATCACGGCCAATCACCTTGTACACAAATTTTTGCCCCTGCATATCAAAGGTTGCGGCTTGTGGTACCAGTATCGCAGAGTCAACAGCTACCGGTATTTTAATAGTAGCACTGCTGCCACTCCTTATCAGCCCTTGCGGGTTAGGAAACGTTGCCCTGAAATTAGCAGAACCGGTTTCAGTATTTATTAAACCGGTTGCAGTAGTGATCCTTCCTTTTTGCGCATACCCGCTGCCGTCAGCAAGCATTAACAACACATCTTTGGTGGTAGATAATTTGTTTTGCAGCGTGGCACCTTTTACCTGCCGTGAAAAGCCGAGCAATTGTTTTTCGTTTAAAGCAAAATACACGTACACTTTTTTAGTATTGTAAACAGTAGTCAGGGGGCTTCCGGATGTACTGCTTACGAGGCTTCCCTGCTTATAGGGGATAGCACCAATGATACCATCTGATGGGCTGGTGAGGTATGTATAGCCAACGTTTACCCGGGCATTTGCAAGGTCTGCTTTTGCAGATGCAAGGGATGCCTGCCGGGATTGCAGCGTATATTCATTCGATTTAAGTTCAAAATTGCTGATGATATTTTTTTCTACCAGTGGCCGTACTTTGTCAACATCCATGCTTGCAGAAAGTACATTGGCTTCGGCAATTTTCACTGCCGCTGCCGCACTGCGTACAGCCTGCTCATACTGTGGGTTATTAAGTTGAAACAGCGGTTGCCCTTTACGTACAACAGCACCTTCATCCACAAATATTTTCTGTATAAAGCCATCAACCTTTGGGCGTATTTCCACATTTTGTTCGCCCTGGATAGTAGCCGGGAAACTATACTGCACTATTGCATCACCATAATAAACAGGTGCTACCTTATAAGGCATTGCTGCAGGGGGCTGTCCACCGGGGCCCGCCGGGCCGCCTTGTTTTTTTTCTGTAGCGCCACAACTAAACAGTGTTGCCAAAATGCAAATGCCCAATAATGCCTGAATTGATTTATTCGTTGTCATGATTTGATTTTTAGTGCTGATTTTTATTAATCTATTTATTCCTTAACAGGAGAATAAATAACTGCCTGGGGTTATTTATTTCGTTTGTATTTGGAACTACTGTTTTAATGAAGATGTAAAATTGGTTTTTCCTGCAGGTATTAAGAATGGCTAAACGACTTTAACCCATGTCAGTTTTGCTTATAATTAAAATGCAGAGGTGCCTCCATGTAAATATGCTCATAAATGAGAGAAGAAGTGGAGTTGTTAATCCGGTGATCAATCGCTGAAAACCAATACAGAATGGTGTTTTAGCTTGGTAAATACAGTTTACAGGTTAGGTGAAATAGCGTTGATTAAATTTAGATGGCTATAACCTGTGGTATACCGTACAGGGTTATCCGCAACGTTAAAGCATCTTTTAGACATATTCCCACGCCTTAAAGACATTTTATTTTTGGAAGCTTCACCCGAATTTTATAAAACAAAAACGAAGAGATAATGATAAAATGTTTACCCAACATAATCAGGTAAAATAAAAGGAGGTAAATATGAACGCTAGCATTAGTGTACAAAACACAACTTATGAAACTGCTGCTAATAAAGCTTTTGCCATGAAGGCACAAACAGAGCTGCTTGTGCATAAAGATTTTTCTGTTTTTGACCGGTATTGGAAAGACCCTTATCCCCAACACAACCCGTTGCTGGAAAGCGGCATTAAAAGTTTAAGGGATTTTAAAGAAAAGCAACTGGCAGATAATACCATTAAAATTGTACGGGTAATTGCCGATAGGGATATTGTAGCATTTCACCAGCAGGTAACAGGTTTTATAAATACTCCGCAGCAGGTGGAGCTGGATATTTACAGAATCAGCAATGGTAAAATAATAGAACAGTGGAATGTAACGCAACCTGAACATGAGGCAGGTGCGGCCATAAAAATGCTTGAAGGTGCAACAAGGTTTGAAGACAGGGAAAAAACAGGATACAACAGGGTGCTTGTAACTGAATTTATGATAGAAGTTATGCTGGGCGGCGATTTGCAAAGTATGGACATATTTGTAGATGATCATTTTATACAACACGACCCACTGATATTCCCTGGTAAAGCAGGATTAAAAAAGCACCTGAAAAAATTGCATTATGATATCGATGGATTGCTTTACTACAGCCTTCATTTTGTAATTGCCGAAGCCAATTTTGTATGGACAGCATCTGAAACAAAACTTGGCAACAGGGATTTAATGGTGTACGATTTATGGCGTGTAAGCAATGATAAGATAGTGGAGCATTGGTCTGTTTCGCAAGCAATGCCTGAAGCAACAAAAAGTGGATTGCCAGTGATTATTGATTAAAATAAAGGCTGTTGCTGCAAATGTAAAGTGAAGCGAAAAGCTGAAAATGATAACAGGTGCCTTTTATTGCTGCAACAGTCTATTTTTTACCGTTTTAAATTTTAAACAAATGAATACGATAGCAGGTACTGCCAGAATGGTGCAGCAAACAAAAATAAATATCATAGCTACCGCCGAAGAGTTGTACAACACTGCTGGCATTAAAGCCTTATCGATGAATAATCTTGCGGCAACAATGCGTATGTCTAAAAAAACAATTTACAGGTGTTTTGTAAGCAAGTCTGATTTGATTGCAAGTATTGCAACAAAAAGAATTGAACAAACAAAATGCGCATTGGAAGAAAAAAAAATAAGTGCTAAGAATTCGTTGCAGGAAACTTTTACTGCCTGGCACTTACTGGATGAATTTATTGTTTCGCTTAACATGGTCAATTTGCAGCAACTGCCCAAATACTTTGATCAGGCGATTAAGCAGGTTAATGAGTTTAAGCAGGATTTTCTATACCGGCATTTTAAATCTAATATAGAGAGGGGCATTACCGAAGAACTGTACAGGGCAAACCTAAGGCCTGAAATAATTTCGAGGCATATGATCGACATTTTATTTATGCCACGGAACCCATTAATTTTTGACCGTTTTCATGTGCCGGGGGTGGAGATAGATAACCAGTTACTTACCTTTCATTTATATGGCCTTGCAACAGTTAAAGGTGCCGGGTTGATAAGAAAATATAAGAATGAATCGCTTGCCCACTTTAGTAAATTTGAAAGTGCTGCCCATAACTAACAGGTTTTTCTACAATAGTTTTGGTAACCCATCCTTTATTTAATTTTCCATTTTGCTGGCTTCATTAATTGTTTTTGCCGTTAACTGAAAGGGTTTTGTGTACACAAAGCTTTGCACAATTTTACCTTTTTTATAAGTAAAAAAGGTAATCCTGATAGTGTTGTTTTTTAAAACATCTGCTATTGCATAGCCGCAGGAGGCAGTGGCAAAAATACTTCCCCTGCCTTTTTTAACCGGCGTATGTTTACTGCCTGCACCACTTACCAACTGCAATACATTGCCCTGAATTAATTGTAAAGTATGTTCATGCCCGGATACATGGATGATGTTGGGATGTTGTTGCAGTACTGAATCTGCAGATTGCTGCATGCCTTTATTAATTGCATTGCCAAGGTCTTCTGCCGGCGGAAATGTTTTGCGAAGTACAGGGTACAGCGACCCGATAATGGGTAACGGAATGTAAAGGTTTTTGTTAAAGTCCGTAAGCGGAAAAATATGTTCCCTTAACGAATAGTAACCACCGTGGCTGCCATAAGTTTTAAAGGGATGATGGGTGGCAAAAATAACCATCTTGTTTCGGTTGCGGTTAAGGATATCCTGCAACAGGCGAAGTACCTCTGTCTTTGTTTTGGCGGGGCAATCACTTTTATCTGTGTGTTTATCGTATGGAAAAAGCCACCATTCACTATCCATTGCAACCAGCACAAGGCTGTCCCCCAAGGCAATTTCGTATGGCCCTGCACAGCCATTTTGTGGTATTATCTTTAGTAACGGGTCTTGCTGCGATTGTATAAAGTTGCCTGCAGCAGTTATCTTTTCAAATCCTTCACGTCCGCTTCTATCCCAATCGTGGTTGCCAGGTACAAAATATACGGATATGTTTCTTTTACGCAATGCGGCAAATTGAGAGCGGAGGATTGCTTCCGCTCTTGTTCTTTTGCCGCCACTTAAATCAAAGCCACTTGGGTAAATATTATCGCCCAAAAAAACAGCGGTTGTTTTGCCGGGTACCAAGCGGTTTTCAGCATCACTAAGTATTGCTTTTTGGGCTGTATTTATTTCCCCTGCATCACCAATTAAAATAACCCTTTGCTGAATATCCTGCTGCGCAAACAGGTATTGCATACATAAAGCAAACAGGCAGGTAAGTAAATTTTTTTTCATTGCCGCTGCATTATTTTAATGTTTCTTATTTTTGGAACGCAGGTGATCGGATCGATTACTGCCATACCAACTAAGCAGCTAAGCTAAATTAAAAGTTCTGGCTTAATTTTTTTTACGGTTCTTTTTTTGGGCGAATGATTAACCGCAACGTAGGATCGTTGGTGATGAAACTCCAGAACCAGTTATTGGCCAGTTTACCTTTATTTCTAAAACCAGCTATTGGTATGATGTGGATGAACAACCAGGTAAGCCACGCAAAAAAACCTTTTAAAAAACCCTTCGGCAAATCTACCACTGCTTTGTATTTAGAGATGATGGCCATACTGCCTTTGTTAGTAAAATTAAAAGGCTTAAGCACTTTACCTGCATCCATTAGCTGTACATTTTTAGATAGCCATTTCCCTTGCTGAATGGCCACCTGTGCCAGTTGAGGATGCCCATCAGGATAATTTTTATCGCTAAGCTGCAGGCAGATATCCCCAATAGCAAAAACGTTTATGGTGTTTTTTACCTTATTAAATTCATCGGTTAAAATCCTGTTACCTTTTCCAATACTTTCAGCCGGCAGGCCAGGTACAGTTTTGGCCACTACACCAGATGCCCATATAAGTGTATGGCTTGGTATTATTTCGCCGCTTGATAGAATTACTTCGTCACCCACATAATCCTTAACGGCAGTGCACACTTTTATGTTTACACCTAATTTTTGTATTTGCTTATAAGCCTCGTCATGCGATTTATCGCTCATGGGTGGCAACAGGTTTTTTGATGAACCGACCAGGTATATCGTGCCTTTTAATTCTTTTAGTTCGGGATAGTCTTTTTCAATAATAAGGCGGCCCATTTCAGCAAGCATGCCTGCTATCTCCACACCAGTAGGCCCTGTACCGGCAATTACCAAATTCATTAATTTAATACGTTCTGCTTCGTCAGGCTCCTTTACTGCTCTTTCCATATTGAGTAAAAGATGGTTCCTTAAATTTAAGGCGTCATCAATCGTTTTCATAGGCAACGCTTTTTGCTCAATATTTTGCAGCCCAAAATAGTTGGTCTCTGTGCCCATTGCCAACACAAGTATATCATACGTTAAGATGCCCGAATCAGTTTCGATACTATTATTGTTGGTATTGATGTTGAGCAATGAGCCGTAATGAAAGCGGATATTTTTTTTATGCTGAAACATTTTCCGAAAGGGATAACTGATGTTGGAAGCTTCTATAAAAGATGTGGCCACCTGGTAAATAAGTGGTGGAAAAAAATGATAATTATTTTTATCTGCCAGTACCACTTCCATATTTTTTTTACCTGCCAGGGCTTTTGCAAGGTTAATGCCTGCAAAGCCACCGCCCACAATTACAATTTTCATATACCGCTTTTAAAATGTTTTATAAAAGCCCATGCAAAAACAATGTATTTATTGCATGCGGTTACTGATAAGGCCGACTCACAAAAGTGATGCTATCAGTGCCGTCCAGCCGGTTTGGTGAGATGCCCCTAAACCTTTGCCAGTATCCCCATCAAAATATTCGTGAAATAAAATATGGTCCTTAAAATAAACATCATACTGTTCTTTTGCAGATATGCCATAAAAAGGCCGCAGCCCCTCTTCGTTCTTTTCAAAAATTCTATTGATCCTTCTTGTAAGCTCATCGGCTACTTCGTTTAACGAGATATAATTTTCTGATCCGGTAGGGCATTCAATTTTAAATTCATCTCCATAATATTTATGAAATGTTCGCAAGCTTTTTATAATGAGGCTGTTCATTGGCATCCACACAGGGCCACGCCAGTTACTGTTGCCACCAAATAAACTGCTGGTACTTTCACCAGGTGTGTATTGTACATCGTAACACAACCCACCTACCTGCAAGCGGTAAGGATTGTTAAGATGGTATTTTGAAACCGACCGTATACCGTAATCGCTTAAAAATTCATTTTGATCCAGCAGATATTTTAAAACCATTTTCATTCTGAAGCCACGCATCAGGCTTATCAGTAAAAGTCCGTCCTTATTTTGTTTACCCCAGTTAGATACCAGGTTGGCAAGGTCCGGCCTGCTTTCTTTAAACCATTCCATTCGTTTTGTAAATGCAGTGCTTGCCTGTACACTTTTGCTATCCAATACCTCTGCAACAAATAGCGGTATAAGTCCAACAAGGCTCCTGATTTTTAATGGAAGCGAACCATCATTACTAAAATTTATCCTGTCGTAATAAAAGTTGTCCCCGTCATCCCAAAGGTTTCCTTCAGGGCCATTCATGGCACCGGCTATATATAAAAAATGTTCAAAAAATTTAGAGCTGATATCTGCATATACATTATTATGCCATGATAGTTCATTGGCAATTTTTAAAAGGTTTAAGGAGTACATGGCCATCCAGCTTGTGGCATCTGCCTGTTCAAGATAGCCACCGGTTGGCATTGGCTGGCTCCTGTCAAACACACCAATATTATCCATACCTAAAAATCCTCCCTCAAAAATATTACTGCCCTTTGCATCTTTCCTGTTCACCCACCAGGTAAAATTGAGCATCAGTTTATGAAAAATTTTTTCTAAAAATTGAATATCGCCTTTGCCATTGTTAGCCGTTTTTCCGGCGGCATAAATCTCCCATGTGGCCATTGCCTGCAGCGGCGGGTTGCTATCACTAAAACTCCACTCGTATGCAGGTAATTGCCCGTTGGGGTGCATATACCATTCTTTAGTAAGGAGCAACAATTGGTTTTTCGCAAAATCAGGGTCAACCATGGTAAGTGGCAGGCAATGGAAAGCCATATCCCATGCGGCAGGCCATGGAAACTCCCATTTATCGGGCACCGAAAGTATCTCTTTAGTGTTTAGTGTTTCCCACTCTGCATTCCTTATATTTTTTCGTTCGGCTGGTGGTGCGGCGAAACAAGGGTCGCCTTTAAACCACTGGTGTACGTTAAAATAATAAAACTGTTTGTTCCATAACAAGCCTGCAAGTGCCTGTCGTTTTATATTGAAAAGGTCAGTACCTTTTTCTTTGTGCAATACCCCATTATAAAATAAATCTGCCGATGCTTTTTGTTCGGCAAAAATGGAATCGAATGTCTTAAAATCAAATGAAGGTGTTTTCGAAAGTACAAGTCGTATACTTTTTTTTTCTTCAGGAGGTATGGTTACATCAAAATTTAATGCGGCTTTTGTACCAGTGTTGTGTGGGTTAATGGTTTCTTTTCCATGAAGGAGATGTTCATTTATTCCATCTTTAAAATACTTATTTTTTTCATCATCATGGCCATACAGTTTTTGTGAATTGGTTTCATTGTCACAAAAAAATACATCATGGTTTCCTTCGCTTAATAAATAATATTGCCCTAATTTTTCGTGAAAAATTTCTACCACATTTTTTGAATCCGAAAATAAATTTGGTGTGTAACCATCGTATCCCCAAGCCCATGTATTCCTAAACCATAATGTTGGCAGTATATTTAAAGCAGTAGCTTGTTTGCCCCTGTTATAAATGGTTATGTTTATTAAGATGTCATACTGCGATTGTTTGGCGTATGCTATAAAAACGTCAAAGTAGGCATCATCATTGAATATGCCGGTATCTGCTATTTCGAATTCCGGTTGCAGCCTTGATCTTTTTTTGTTCTCTTCAATAAGTGTGTTGTAAGGAAATTGCTGTTGCGGATATTTATACAGCATCTTCATATAACTGTGGGTTGGGGTATTATCCAGGCAATAGTAAAGTTCCTTTACATCTTCTCCATGGTTGCCTTCAGTATTCGTTAACCCAAAAAAACGCTCTTTAAGAATAGGGTCTTTTTTATTCCAAAGCGAAAGTGCAAAGCACAACAATTGCTCCTCATCACAAATGCCACCAATGCCTTCTTCGCCCCACCGCCAGGCTTTACTCCGGGCCATATCATGCGTTGTATAATTCCATGCGTCCCCATCGGCACTATAGTCTTCCCTTACTGTACCCCATTGCCGGTCGCTTACATACGGCCCCCAATTTTTCCATGTACTGTCTTTTAATTTTTCTTGTTCTGTCATCATTAACTTTTAAGTGCTTTCTTTTTTCAGTCCACCTCCCGTATAAAATATTAATTGTAATCCTGCATTACGGAGAGCAAGAAACCATACCTAAAGTTGGCGTTAATAACACAGAATGTGTATGTCTGAAAGTAGTTTGTATATGTCTGTAAGGTTTATAAAGTGGGGGTAAATATCCGGTAATAAGTGGCAGAAAATTTCAGTACACTAAGAAATACCCTTGTATTCTGTAGGGCTTAATCCAGTGCGGTGTTTAAAAAATTTGCTAAAAAAAAACTGATCGCTAAAATTGAGTGCATCGGCTACGTTGCCTACAGACTGGGATAAATCATTCAATAATATCTTGGCTTCTGTAATAACCATATCATCAATAAACTGGCCACAGGTGCGGCCTGTAAGCTCTTTTACAGTTTTGGTTAAATGTTTAGGGGTAACAAAAAGGGCATCGGCATAAAACTGCACACTTCTTTCTTCCTTAAAACTTTCCATCAGTTTCTTTATAAAAGACATGGATAAATCTTCCTTTCTGGTGAGTACTTTTTTAGAAAGCTGCTCCCTTTGAAATATTGCTGCCAGTTCCATCATAAACATATCAAACCCAAATTGCAATACTTCTTGTATAAAAGGGTGCCCGTCAAACGACAGGTTCTTTTTTCTCAATAAAACCATTAAACAAAGCAAGGTTTCCTTATCATCTTCATTAAGCATTAAGGGGGGCAAATTTTGCGAAGCCAGAAAGGTAAAGGCGTCAACATGTTTTTTGGGCATGCCTGCACCGGCAATAAAATCATGTGAAAAAATCATCACCGTCATTTTTGCATCGTCACTTTTCCACAAAAATTCATGCACTAAAAAAGGCGGTATAATAAACAGGCTGTTCGCAGTTAGCGTATAATTAATCAGGTTCAGCCTTATATGTGCCTCACCTTCGGTTAACAGCAAAAAAGCAAAGTGGCTTGAGCGGTAGGGCTTTCCTGCTTTACCATTGGCAACTACTTCTTCTATAGTAAAAACAAAAAAATTAGGGTTTATTAATTCCCTTCCAGCGTCTTCATACACCGTAGCTATGTCATACACAAAAATGTTGCTTTCTTTTTTCATTGTATCAACGGCTAATTAATTATTAAAGGATATACATAAATCCCAACAAAAATCAAGCCTTTTGGAAAAGGCCATTCAGACATACATACCCGATTTACAGACATTCATTATCCAGCAAAGTCAGTGGAATTTTGCAGTATAAAATTATTTACCATGAAAAAGTTTTACTTCATATACTTTTTGCTTTCTACATTTTACACTGAGATTAAAGCACAAACCACTGAAAAAGCACCCCATAAATTGCTGCGCATTTATGAAGACAATGATTTTTTAAATGTGAGGGGAAAGGGTACAGATGAGGCATACACCAATGGTACAAGGATCGATTTTTTTTATACTAAAAAACACAGTCATTTTTTTTTAGAGCGGATTTTTCCCAAAGCGGGTGATAGTGCCATCAATGTTTATGGATGGGCCTTAACCCAACTGATGTTTACACCGAGGGATATTTCTAAAACAGAAAACCAGCCTGATGACTATCCTTATTCAGGTGCATTGTTTGCCTCACATTCCATGTACTCTTACAACCCTCTAAAAAAATATAGCCTGCAAAGTGAAATCTTATTGGGCGTTAGGGGGCCTGCTTCCCTGGCCAAAGAGGCACAAAAATTAATTCACCGGCTTATACATTATCAGCAACCCATGGGATGGCAAAACCAGCTAAAAAATAAAGTTGTGGCCAATATTAATTTTATCGCCGAAAAACAATTGTTTGCTGTTGGCAATGCCATGGAAGTAATGGCAGGTACACAAGTGGCTGCTGGTACTTTGGTTAACAGTGTGGGCATTTATCCAAAAATACGTTTTGGTAAAATGGCGCCTTATTTTAATGGCAACATCAGCCAGTATTCTGCTTCATCAAAACAAGGGCACAAAACGCAGGTGTACTTTACCGTGCAGCCAGAAATAATTTTTAGCGCCTCTAACGGCTTACTGGAAAACAGTGAAAATAATGCTGATAATAAAGCCAGGGGTTTTACAAATGATAAAATTTCGCCGGTGGTTTATCTGTTAAATGCATCGGTGGTGGTGGTTAAAAAACGGTTTGGTATTTCGTTTACCCAAAACTTTACAAGTGCTATGATGGAACATTTGTACAGCCACCAGGTGGGCAATATTTCTTTATATTTTGCGCTGGATTAAAGTCTATATGAGCCAATTGTTTTGGTCAGCTCAAAATAGCCGTTTTCAGGGGCAAGTATCACGGGCTATTGATGCGGCCATTGCATTAAGGGCACAGGTCGCTGAAATACTTCCTGCACAGGGTACTGTTTCTTTCAGGCCAAAGGTTTCTATCGGTATCAACAGCGGCGAAGTAGTGGCTGGCAATATTGCTCCGGCTTCTCTTAAACGTTTGGATTATACCGTAATTGGTGACGTTGTAAACACTGCCCAACGCCTGCAATCCAAAGCAGAAGAAGGGCAAATTGTTATTAACGAAGCCATGTACCAAAAAGTAAAAGAATCATTTAACATCCGCCGTATAGGAGAAGTGCAGCTAAAAAATAAAGCCGCAAAAATGAGCATTTATAAAGTGCTTGACTAAAATATTTTTTATGGTTAAGAAGTAAAAGGTTTATTCTATCAGCAAAAAAATTACGTAAGCGGTTTTGCTATAAAGATTTTTGCCACAATGGAAGCACTCCTGTTTTCTTGGTTTATCAGCACTTTATTTCCTTTAAAAATTTTATCTTGGGTAGATAAAATCTCCATGTTTGCCATACACAATTCTCCATGTTCAATTTTAAAAAATGAAAAATTTCTGCCTGCTTGTTATCTTAAGTTTATCCATTGGTGCAATAGCACAAAACCCGATTGTAAAAATTGCCAATGGTAAAATTGAAGGCACCTTTAGTGCCGGTAAAACAGTACAGGTGTTCAAGGGTATTCCTTTTGCAGCCCCACCTGTGGCTGATTTGAGGTGGAAAGCCCCACAACCTGTTCAAAACTGGAAGGGTATAAAACAGTGTACCGTTTTTTCTGCAAGCCCGGTCCAAAATAAGCCGCAGCCATTTTATTGCTGGTCAGAAGAATTTATTGCAAAGCCCGGTCTGCTTAGCGAAGATTGTTTGTATTTAAATGTGTGGACAACCGCTAAACTTAAAAATGAAAAGCAACCTGTTTTTGTATGGATCTATGGTGGTGGTTTAAACAGCGGCTCGGCCAATTGTGCTATTTATGATGGAGAGGAAATGGCCAAAAAAGGAGTGGTGTTTGTTAGTATTAATTATCGTGTGGGCATTTTTGGTTTTATGGCGCATCCGGAATTGAGTAAGGAATCAGGCCATAATGCTTCGGGCAATTACGGTTTTTTAGATCAGGTGGCAGCCTTACAGTGGGTGCAAAAAAACATTGCAGTATTTGGGGGCGACCCCGGCAATGTTACCATCGCAGGCCAATCAGCCGGGGCGTTCAGCGTAACAGCTTTAATTGCTTCTCCATTAGCAAAAGGTTTATTTCACAAGGCCGTTGCCCAAAGTGGCGGGTTGCTTTCCAACATGCTGATGCAAAATTTAGCCAAGGCCGAAGAACAGGGAATGGTTGTTATGAAAAAAGCAAATGCAGGTTCAATAGCAGCATTAAGAAAAATGACAGCAGATGAGTTGCAGCAACTAAGCAACACCGCTGGGGCAGGCGGCTTTGGAACAACCCTGGATGGTTATGTTTTGCCTGCTGATTTGCTAAAATATTTTAAGAGTGGCAAGCAAAACCAAACACCGGTTTTAACAGGATGGGTAACCGGTGATGGAAGTTTTTTGGGTGGTACAAAAATGACTGTTGAAGAATACACGAACGAAGCCCGTAAAAAATATGGTGATAAAGCTGATGATTACCTGAGCATTTTTCCTGCCACTACTTTGGAAGAAGTTGCATCGGAAAATCAGAAATTAACGCTCTTAAATTTTGCCGGTATGCCTGCCCACTTATTGGCAACATTTAATAGTAAGGCAACCTACCTATATCAATTTGGCCACGTACCGCCAGATAAGCCCGGCTTTCCAAACTACGGTGCTTTTCATACTTCGGAGGTACCGTATATTTTGCATACACTGCACACATGGGCCCGTCCGTGGCAGCAGCTTGATTATGACCTCGAGAACACCATATCTTCATATTGGATAAATTTTGCAAAAACGGGCAACCCAAATGGCAACCAATTGCCGGAGTGGAAAAGCTATAATAAAACGTCAGGCAATATTATGCTATTGGGTGATAAGGTAGAACTGAAGCCTGCTTTTTTAAAAAAGGAATTCGATTTTTTAGAAATGAATTAAAGGATGTTCTAAGGAGAGAGAAAATTTTTCTGAATTAAGTATGTAACTTTCTTTTGGTGAAGTTGCTTATTTGTTTAAATAGAGTATTGGCTTATGTTGGCTGCTATTAAAAACGAAAAGATTGCAATTGTTACTAAGAATGGTTTAAAACCATACACTGACCCTAAAATTTTAAAAGAAGTGGTTTATGTGGAGAGACAGGCATAAAAAAACCAGCAAAATTGCTGGTTGGGTGCCCACGAAAGGAATCGAACCTTCACACCCTTGCGAATGGCAGATTTTGAGTCTGCTGCGTCTACCAATTCCGCCACATGGGCATTTATTAAACGGGTTGCAATATTACATTAATCATCCAATCTCTCCAAAATACGTTGCAGGTATTTTTTCTTAAAGTAATATTCTTTTATTTGCAGTAAGCCTTCAACTGTAATTGTAGCATCGTCGTAGTTGTCTATAAGCGGTTGTACTTCTTTGTAAATATCTTCTTCAAATGTTTTTACGGCTGCCGCTGAATTGTGGGATAACTCCTCGTTCATCTCCATAACCTCCATTAAAAAATCTGGTGGCAACTGGTATTTTTCGTCTTCCTGCAAAAGCCCCTTTATTTGTAAAATGTATTGTATGGTGCTGTCTTTATCTTTTAGGATTTTTAACCCTTTGTTGATGGCAGATGATTTCTCTAACGCTTCATCCTGCTCTTCGGTTGCGGATTGGGTATAGTAATCGGGATGAAATTTTCTTTGCAGCTCAATGTATTTCTTCGAAAGCGTTTCTTTATCTACATTAATATTTACGGGTATTTCGAATAATTCAAAATAGTTCATACCGCAAATTTCATCTTGTAACTGCCAACTTCCAAATTAATAATACCTTGCCGGTAAATAACCCAACGATGTTGAAAATAGGTTTAATCAGAGAGGGCAAAGTGCCAAAAGATAGCCGGGTATCCCTTACACCGGCGCAATGCAAGTGGCTACAAAAAAACTTTACTGATGTTAAGATAACCGTACAAACCTGTAGCAGCAGGTGTTACAGCGATAAGGAGTATCAAATGGCTGGCATACCGGTTCAGGAAGACGTATCGGGCTGCGATATTTTAATGGGCATAAAGGAAGTGCCTGTCCCCATGTTGATAGCCGGCAAAACCTACTTTTTTTTCTCCCATACCAAAAAATTACAGCCCTATAACCAACACATGCTGCAGGCAATTGCAGCAAAAAAAATTACGCTGATAGATTATGAATGCCTGGAGCATGATGATGGTACCCGTATTATCGGGTTCGGTTTTTTTGCCGGCATTGTTGGCGCCCATAATGGTATGATGGCGTATGGTAACCGCACCGGCAGCTTCAATTTACAACGGGTGCATTTGGTAAACAGCTTTCAAAAATTGGTGCATACTTACTTTGGTTTAAATGTGCCGGTTATTAAAGTTGCGGTAACCGGCAGTGGCAGGGTGGCCCACGGTGTGCTGGAAATTATGAACCTCCTCGGCATCCACGAAGTGGAACCTGATGAATACCTGGAAAGAAATTTTACCTACCCTGTGTATGTACATTTAAAGGGTGCCGATTTATACCAGCATAAGGTTACCGGTAAATACAACCGGGATGATTTTCACAACAACCCAAACCAATACATTTGCAGGTTTGGTAACTATATTGCCGGAACAAATATTTTACTGAACGGCATTTACTGGAACAAAAACGTACCCCGTTTATTTGAGCTGGAGGATATGGCAAAACCAAATTTCAACATTACAACCATTGCCGATATTACCGATGATATCAACGGATCGGTACCCTGCAATTTGGGCGACAGTACCATTGCTGATCCTGTGTATGGGGTTGATAAAAAAACGTTTGAACGCACTGCACCATATCAACCCGGAGTTGTAGATGTAATGGCAGTGGGCAACCTGCCCAATGAGTTGCCAAGGGATGCCAGCCGTTATTTTGGCGAGCAGTTAATAAAATTTGTTTTAAATGATATCCGCACCGGCGGAAGCAGCACCATTAACAACGCCACCATTATTAAAGGAGGTACCCTTAACAGCCCTTTCGCATACATGAAAGAATATGTTTCTGCATAACCGATGGCTATCGCTCAATGTTTAAGTGGCCTCTTTTTTATCATGCCGCCCTTGGTATCTTTTACGCTGCTCATTACTACAAAACTATGTGGGTCAATCTTAATAATTTCTGTGTTCAGCTTATTTAGTTCGAGCCGGGTAATTACAGTGTACACGATATCAATTTCACTGGTTTCGCCATGCATGCCATACCCTTTTCTTCCTTTGTACACGGTTACGCCACGGCCCATTTCGCTAATGATCATCTCCCGTATTTCGTTGTTGTGAGAAGAGATAATGGTAACACCGGTATACTCCTCTATGCCTTCAATAACAAAGTCGAGGGTTTTGGATGCGGCAAGATAAGTGATCATGGAGTACAGGGCAGTTTCTACAGAAAGCATATAAGCCGCAATGGAAAAAACAATAATGTTGATGAGGATAATGATGTCGCCGATAGTAGTGCCAAACTTACGGCTAAGGAAGATGGCGAGTACTTCGGTACCATCAATTACTGCACCGCCCCTTACGGATAAGCCGATGCCTGCACCCAAAAAAAAGCCGCCGAAAACAGCCACCAAAAGCTTATCATGGGTTACCTGTGGAAAATGAATAAAGGCCACACTTAACGCAAGGCCGGTAATGGCAATCATCGTTTTAATGGCAAACTGTTTACCAATAATACGGTACCCTAAAAAAATAAAAGGCAGGTTAATCAGCAGCAGCAGGGCATACAAGGGAAATGATGTTATTTCAGAAATAAGCAGCGACATACCCGTTGCACCGCCATCAATAAAATTGTTAGGGATCAAAAAACTTTCGAGGCCAAACGCAGCACAGCCAATGCCAAGTGCCATCATCAAAATATCCTTAATACCCCTTTCAATAACAATTTTAAGTTCCCTGAAACCTTTGGCCAGTTTAAAAGAAGAATAGCTTTTTTCTTTGCTGTCGTCCAGCACTGTTTGTACAACAATTTTCTTTAGCAGGTTACGCATATAGCTGTTTTAAAAATGGTATTGTGTTTTTAAAATCTATCGGTAAGGGGGGTAGTTTATTAAGGGTACAACAAAAAAAGGCGCTGCATATGCAGCGCCTTTAAATTAATCTTTTAAAATAGTTTAACCCATTTTTTCTTCCAGCTCCATTACTTTTTCAAAAACAATTTCATACTCTTTGTTCAAGGCTACAAGTTCATCATTCACCTTTTTGTAATTATTTTCAGTTTGCTGAAAAGCTTCCTTTTTAGTGTAAGCATCCGGCAATGCCATTTGTTGCTCCAGCTTAATTTTTTCTTTATTTAGTTGCGCCAATTTTTCTTCTATCTGCTGAAAACGGGTTTTGTTTTTTTGATATTCTTTCTTCACCTCTTTATCAACCGGGCTGCGTTGCTGTGTTGCTGCCTGTGTTGCTGTAACATCAACCTCTGCTTTTTTTTGTTGCTGTGTATTGTTGTTTTTGCCATCGTTGTTTTTGTTGGGGGTTTCATTGGGCTTGCCCTTTACATCGGCATTTTTTGCGGCAGCAAGCCGGCGTTCTTTCCAATCTTCCCACTCGGTGTAGGTGCCTTTAAATTCAACAATTTTATGGTCTTCTATCTCCCAGATTTTATTGGCAATTTTACTAACAAAATGCCTGTCGTGGCTTACAAATACTATACTGCCTTCATAATTATTTAAGGCTCCAATCAGCAGGTCAACGGAATGTATATCCAGATGATTGGTAGGTTCATCCAGCATTAAAAAATTGGCTTTGCTTACAATGGTTTTGGCAAGTGCCACCCTGGCTTTTTCTCCACCACTTAGTACTTTAATTTTTTTATCTACATCATCTCCGCTAAATAAAAAGCAACCCAGCAAGCTCCTTAATTCAAGGTCTGTTTTGCCACTGCGGCTATCCCTCATTTCATCCAGCACCGTGTTGTTAATATTCAGTGCTTCCAGTTGGTGCTGTGCATAAAAAGATTCTTCTACATTATGCCCCCAGATACGGTCGCCTGTAAACTCTTCATTACCTACAATAACCCTAAGCAAAGTAGATTTTCCTTTTCCATTTGCACCAATCAATGCAATCTTATCACCACGGTCAATCTCAGCACCGGTATCTTCCATTATTACCAGGTCGCCAAAAGCTTTGGTAACATGTTTTAAAGTACACAATACACGGCCGGGTTGTTTATCAACAGAAAAATTTATGCGCATGTTGGGCCTTTCAATTTCCACGTTTTCTATCCTGTCCAGTTTTTCCAGCCGCTTTACAATACTCTGTGCTGCTGCGGCTTTGCTGGCTTTTGCCTTAAACCTTTCCACAAAGCGTTCGTTCTGGCGAATGTAATCCTGCTGGTTTTCATAAGCCTTCTGCTGCATATCAACCCGTAATGCTTTTTCAGTTTCGTAATAGCTGTAATTGCCGGTATAAAAATGTAATTTCTGTTGATAAAGTTCCACCACTTTGTTCACCATCCTGTCTAAAAAATAACGGTCGTGGCTAACCATTACCACAGCGCCCTGGTAATGCTGCAGGTATTTTTCCAGCCATTCAATGCTCGGTAAATCCAAGTGGTTGGTAGGTTCATCCAGCAGCAAAACATCGGGGTGCATTAAAATCATTTTGGCAAGCAACACCCTCATGCGCCAGCCCCCGCTAAAAAGTTTATAGGGCTTGTGCAGGTTCTCATTGGTAAAGCCAAGGCCTTGTAAAATTTCTTCTGTTTTATGGTGAATGTCGTAGCCACCTAATATTTCCAGTTCATGTAATTTTTCAGAGTATTCATGGGCAAGGTTTTCATCACCGGTTTTTTCCAGTTCATGGCCTATATGTTCAATTTCTTTTTCCAGTTCTTTTACCCTTTCAAAGGCACCCATGGCCACTTCCAGAATGGAGTCATCAGTATCAAAACTTAACAAATCCTGGTGCAAAAATCCAATCGTGGTTTCCTTGCCTTGCTCAACCGTGCCTTTATTGGGAAGGTATTGACGGGTAAGCACTTTCAACAGGGTGGATTTGCCTGTACCATTATAACCAATTAAAGCAATACGCTCATTGGGTTGTATATGCCAGGTGGCATCTTCCACTATTGTACGGGCACCAAATTCAAACGTCACGTTTTGTAATCCTAAAAGCATAATTGTTTATCGAAATTTTTTTGCTGAATATGTATTGCTGCAAAAGTAATTCAATCAGCAAACTATTTAATGAAATTGATGTTATCCCTTAGCTTTGTAAAAAATAACTACATGAAAAAAGTTGCGCTGATTGTTGTTGTATTGATAGCTGCATTTTTGGTGTATTGGTTTAAATTCAGGGTTAATAATGATGTGGCTTTTGAAGGCGATAAAGCCGTAATGCTAAAAGCCAAAACCCATTCCGCCGCATTTAATGCAGGCATAGATACTATGATGGGTGCTTATCTAAACCTTAAAGATGCCTTTGTAGAAGCAGATACTACAGCAGCAAAAAAAGCTGTTGCCCAATTTTTAATAGTTACCGACAGCTTAAAAATAGATGAACTAAAAAAGGATACTACCGGTATTTTTGAATCGGCCGGCATGCAGTTAAGTGATATTAAGGCCAATGCAGAAAGCTTACTGAAACAGGTTGATTTAAAAGAAATGCGGCAGGATTTTAGAATGGTCGGCGAAAACATTTATCCCCTGTTAAAAACCATTCATTACGAAGGCAAAAAACTGTACTGGCAAAATTGCCCCATGGCTTTTGGCGATGGAAAAGAAGCCAACTGGATAAGTAACACAGAGGAAATAATAAACCCCTACCTTGGTAAAAAAGATCCGGAATTTAAAGCCACGATGCTGCATTGCGGCGAAACCAAAGACAGTATCATGGCCCAGGCAGCGGTTAAACATTAGCTGCTCACCGGGCATCAAACCCCTTTATGAAATTATTTCTTTTCTTCCTTTTGCTGTTGCTGTTACAGCAAGGCTTTGCCCAAAATAAATTTACCATCAGCGGCTATGCCAAAGATGTTCAAAATGGTGAAACACTTATTGGTGCAAGTATAACGGTAAAGGGCAACCCAAAAGGAATTGCCACCAATCAATATGGCTTTTATTCTATCACCTTAACCGAAGGAAATTATGAACTCATTTGTTCATACGCAGGCTATCAGCCAAGTGTTGTAAGCGTGGCACTCAATGTGGATAAGCAGTTAAATTTCACCCTTATCACCAATGCTGCTTTGCAGGAAGTGATTGTAAGTTCCAAAAAAACAGACCGCAATGTAAAAGACCCACAGATGGGCAAATTTGTTTTGCCCATTGAACAGATAAAAGCCATCCCCGCATTTTTGGGCGAAGTGGATATTTTAAAAACCATACAGTTGTTACCAGGTGTACGCAATGCAGGCGAGGGCAGTACGGGCTTGTATGTAAGGGGGGGCGGGCCAGATCAAAACCTGATTATGCTGGATGATGCCGTGGTGTACAACACCGGCCATTTATTCGGGTTCTTTTCCATTTTTAATTCTGATGCCATCAAAAATGTTTCGCTCATTAAAGGGGGCATGCCGGCACAATATGGTGGTCGTTTATCCAGTGTGCTGGATATTTCCATGAAGGAAGGAAACGATAAAAAATTTCAGGTTGAAGGTGGCATAGGTTTGATAGCTTCCCGGATATCCATACAGGGGCCAATTAAAAAAGATAAGTCATCTTTCATCATATCTGCAAGGCGTACTTATATCGATGCGCTAACAAAACCCTTTATTAAAAAGACAAGCCAGTTCCATGGTTCAGGTTATTATTTTTATGACCTTAA
Organism: Ferruginibacter sp.; assembly: GCA_965249755.1. Taxonomy (GTDB): domain Bacteria; phylum Bacteroidota; class Bacteroidia; order Chitinophagales; family Chitinophagaceae; genus Ferruginibacter. Next base: position 1,517,287 of record CBDFMT010000004.1, on the reverse strand, counting down.
TGCAAAGTTTAACTATCGTTTTTCTGAAAAAGACAGGCTGTACATCAGTGGTTATTTTGGAAGGGATGTGTTTGATTTTGTAAATGGCAAACGCAGCCTTAACGTTAAAATACCCTGGGGCAATGCAACGGGTACCATAAGGTTTAACCATGTTTTTAATAAGCGCCTTTTTGGAAATACTTCGCTGGTGTTTAATAATTATAATTTTGCTTTTCAGGCTGCCCAAAATAATTTTGATATCAAGCTGTCATCCGGCATCCGGGATTATACCATTAAGCAAGATTTTGATCTGTATCCATTTACGGGGCATAAAGTTAAGTTTGGCGGCTTGTACACCTTTCACAAATTCACCCCATCTGTAGTAAGCGGCCAGCAAGATACCATTGTTTTTAAACCCCAAAATGCACAGGCCAAATATGCCCACGAAGCAGCCGTGTATGTTCAGGATGATTGGGAGGTAAGCAATAAAATAAAAGTGAATGCCGGCTTGCGGTATAGCTGGTTTCAGCAGGTTGGGCCTTACAGTATTTACAACACCGATGCCAACGGCAACCGCACAGACAGTACGATTTTTAAAAGTGGTGAAGCGGTTAAAACTTATGGAGGGCTTGAGCCTAGGTTTACCCTGCGCTACGGTATTGATGATGCCACTTCTATTAAGGCTTCCGTAACCCGTAACCTGCAATATATACACTTGGTAAGCAACTCCGGCAGCACCTTGCCAACCGATCTGTGGGTGCCCAGCACCTACAGGGTTAAGCCGCAGGTTAGCTGGTTATATGCTGCCGGTCTCTTTAAAAACTTTAAAGAAAATACGTATGAAACCTCTGTGGAAGTGTACTACAAAAGCATGCAAAACCAAATAGAGTACCAGGAAGGCTATACCCCAAATACTTTGGAAGACACCGAAAAGTTTTTTACGTTTGGCAAAGGGTGGAGTTATGGCAGTGAGTTTTTTTTCAACAAAACTAAAGGCAGGCTTACCGGATGGATAGGCTATACCTTAAGCTGGACTTGGCGCAAGTTTGCCCAACTTAATTTTGGAGAAAAATATCCTGCAAAGTTCGACAGGCGAAACGACCTTAGTGTGGTGGCATTGTATGAGCTTAACAAACGATGGAAGCTATCAGGCACCTTTGTGTATGGTACTGGCAACGCAACCACTTTGCCGCAACGTTTTTATTTGGTAAATGGCATACTAACGCAGGAGTATAGCCGGATCGACCAATACCGCCTGCCATCTTACCACAGGTTAGACTTTGCTGCGATTTATTCGCCTGTAAAAAATGAACACCGTAAAGTAAAATCGGAGTGGGTGTTCAGTATCTACAATGTGTACAGCCGCAAAAACCCATACTTCATTTATTTTGATCAAACCGGTAGTGCTTACGATGGCACCCTTAAAGTGCAGGGCAAGCAGGTAAGCCTGTTCCCGGTGATACCTGCAGTTACCTGGAATTTTAAATTTTGATAAATACCATTTACCTATACTTTTTAAGTTATTGCCTCGTTAATGGTGAAACCAAAATTTAACCCTAATAAAAGTTCCATTATGAAACGTATATCCTTTTTATCGCTGCTTTTTGTTACAGCAGTACTTTTTAGTTGTAAAAAAGAAGATGGCGCCCAACCTGCAGAACCCGGCAACCCTGTTAGTTCCAAAGATCCTGTGGCCCTCTCCAAAAATATAAAAGTATGGCATGGCGAACGTATTGCTGGTATTGCCCCTGCACCGAAGGGCGGCGCAAGTGCCCCGGTTATAAAAGCACCGGACGTAAATAAAGTGGTTGCATTTTCTGGCAAATATGCAATTGTAAAACCTACAGTTGTTAGTGGCGGCGTGGCCGGTTATTATGTTGGCGTAAAAGGTGCGCCGGAATATTTTAAGATAAATTACACCAAGCCGAGGAAAACGGAAAGGCAATTGGGGCATATGTTTAATAGCCCTTTTAGAAAACACAATGGCATGGGGTTAAGGCCAGATTCAACAGGTACAGGTAGCGGCTATACAGACAGTGCCATCGTGGTAACCGTGCCAGCGAACTTTCAGGTACCCGATACTTTTTGCATAACGTATTGTGCTTATGATGCAGCAGGCAATATCAGCGAACCGGTAACCACCTGTATTATTGTTTCCAAATTAGGCGGTGATGCAAGCACTGCTTTTTTAGATGGCACCTGGAGATTGTTTGCAAGTTTTAGCGAAGAAACAGTTACCGTAAACCATGTGTATGATACTGTACAATATGGTAAATGGCAACCAGACGGACAATATTTTAATAATTATTGCAATACAAAAATGGATGGTTCCACTTATGTAAGCAGAAGTTGTGATGGCACATATGCCCCTTGCAACGAAATAGAAATTAAAGATTCCATAAACCAGCAAAAGTGGGATTTCAATTTTATAACTGATGGTAGTTACATTGTTACCAACTCAACATTATCCAAATATCTGGATACCGACAGCTCTACCTGTTCAAAGTATAAATTCACAATTAGCCCGGATTTAACCCTTAATAAAGGCAACTGGTCTTTGTCTGGAAATAAAATCATTTTTATCTATGACTATGATGAAAACGATCAGGAGATAAATGCCGAGGAATATGATTTTGAAAAAATAAATGACAAAAAATTCCGGCTGAAAATTAATTATGGCGTAGGTTATAATGATGAATACATTCTCATTAAACTATAAAAGGGCTTAAAAGTATTTAAAAACAACAGGCTGCCTAAAAAGCAGCCTGATTTTAATTAAAATTATTCCTTCTTTTCCTTGTGTATAAAACGGATGGTACCACTCTTTTTTAAGTCAGATGAAATACGGACTTCGTAACGGTTATCGCCATCTGTAACTACCATCAATGCTGTGTTTGGTGGCAACGTACCCAGGTTATCGGCGTACATGGTAAGCTCATTAATTGCATGGGTGGTTGTCGCATCCAAGGTTAAACTTATTGGCTTTTCACTTAACATTTTGTGTGATAAAATTAGCCTGCCGTTATAAAAAAGGGATACACTGTCGCCGTCAACGGTACCATTATCATATAAGTCTACTTTAAAGGTTTCTCCTGTAATTTCGATGGTTTTTAAAACTTCACTACTTCTCTTTTCAAAGTTAACATCGGTTATTACCGGCAGTATTTGTGGCTGCTTTGCAACTTCAGGTGTAATTTTTTGCGGTATATTTTTTACGAGTGGCGCCTTTTTCAAAACGGTCGTATCCCTTTTTACCGGCGGCGGCAACGCAGGCCTGGCGGGCTTTACAGGTGTTGTATGTTTAACAACCGGTGGGGTAACTTTGGTTACCGGTTTATTTTTATCATGAAAATCAGGCAATTTTTTTTCAGCCTTTGGGCTGGAAAAAGGAGTATTGGTTTTTGGCTTATTGAAAGAAGCCAGGTCTTTGCTCAATGTCCTTCTCGTTAAGGTAGTGGTGCCGGTACCGCAGTCGCCCGTTTGGCCAGGAGCGGTTTTCCAGCTTCCTTTCATTTCTTCAACGTCGCCCTCTTTTTCGTACGTCAAAATATGTGTTTGTAAACAATCGCTCCAAAAAGGCGGTGTAGATCCTTTTACTTTTGCAGTTTCTGTAACCCTTAAACTGTTGGTGCTTTTATAGTAAGTACCGGCAAGCGAACAAATAACATAATATTTTCTATCCTGAAAATAAGTGTACGAATACCCGGTAATAGAGGTGCCGTTAATTTCCATTTCCAACACATATTCTGTGTTCTCGCCGCCAGATAAAACGATATCGCCTTTGCTGTTAAAGAAGCCACGCCATTGGCCATTTATTTTTTGGGCGGTACTGGTAAAGCTTGTAATAACCAACAAAAAAACAACTGTAAAAACTTTATTCATCTATGTAAATTATTAATGCCGGCTAACGCCTGAGGTTAAAATGTATAAGAATTTGCTGCGGTAAAAACCAGAACAAAGATATTTTAGATATGTTCTTGCAGACCTAATAGTTTCGTTAAATTTGCAAACCTAAAAAAAGGGTAGGGCTGATAAAATATGATCAAGATAACATTACCAGATGGGGCAGTAAGGGAGTATGAAGCAGGCATTACAGCAATGGGTGTTGCAAAAAGTATTAGTGAAGGCCTGGCAAAAAAAGTATTGGCCGCAAACATAAACGGAGAAGTGTGGGATGCATCGAGGCCGTTAACCGAAGACGCTGCATTGCAGTTATTAACCTGGAATGATTTAGCAGGCAAATCAACTTTTTGGCACTCCTCTGCCCACCTGATGGCAGAGGCAATTGAGTCTATGTTTCCTGGTGTACAATTTTGGGTAGGGCCGCCTTTGGAAACTGGTTTTTATTATGATGTTGATTTAGGCGACCAGCCTATTGGCGAAGAAGACCTGAGTAGGCTTGAAGTAAAAATGGCTGAACTGGCCAAACAAAGCAACCCGTTTTTACGCAAAGAAATTTCAAAGGCAGATGCCGTAAACCTTTTTACCGAAAAAGGCGACGGGTATAAACTTGACTTATTAAGCAACCTGCAGGATGGTGGCATTACGTTATACACCCAGGGCAATTTTACTGATTTATGCCGTGGGCCCCATATCCCCAACACCGGTTTTATCAAAGGCATTAAGCTTACCAACATAGCAGGTGCTTACTGGAAAGGGGATGAAAAAAATAAGATGCTTACCCGCATTTACGGGGTAACTTTTCCAACCACCAAAGAGTTGGATGAATACCTTGTTTTACTGGAAGAAGCCAAAAAGCGTGACCATAGAAAGTTGGGTAAAGAACTGGAGCTTTTTGCTTTTTCAGAAAAGGTGGGTATGGGCTTACCATTATGGTTGCCAAAGGGCGCCATGCTAAGGGAAAGGCTGCAGCAGTTTTTGCAAAAAGTACAAATGGAAAGCGGCTACCTGCCTGTGATTACACCACATATTGCCAACAAAAATTTGTACGTTACTTCCGGGCATTATGAAAAATATGGCAAAGACAGTTTTCAGGCAATTAAAACACCTCAGGAAGGTGAGGAGTTTTTTTTGAAACCGATGAACTGTCCGCACCATTGCGAAATTTATAAAACATCTCCACGCAGTTATAAAGACCTGCCATTGCGGTTTGCAGAGTTTGGTACCGTTTACCGTTACGAGCAGCATGGCGAATTGCACGGCCTTACAAGGGTTAGGGGGTTTACACAAGATGATGCCCATTTGTTTTGCATGCCCGGCCAGGTAAAGGAAGAATTTAAAAAGGTAATTGATATTGTACTGTATGTTTTAGATGCATTACACTTTACCAACTTTACTGCCCAAATATCTTTACGCCACCAAACAGACCATTCAAAATATATTGGCTCCGATGAAAATTGGGAATTGGCCGAACAAGCCATTATTGAAGCATCGGCAGAGAAGGGTTTAAATACTGTCATAGAATATGACGAAGCTGCATTCTATGGGCCAAAGCTCGACTTTATGGTAAAGGATGCCATCGGTCGCAAGTGGCAGCTTGGTACCATACAGGTTGACTATAATTTACCAGAGCGTTTTGACCTTACCTATATCGGGGAAGATAACGCCAAACACAGGCCTGTAATGATACACAGGGCGCCGTTTGGAAGTATGGAGCGTTTTATTGCCGTGCTTATTGAACATTGCGCAGGCAAATTTCCGTTGTGGCTTGCACCGGTGCAGGTTAAGTTGTTGCCGATAAGCGATAAGTTTTTACCATATGCAGAAAACGTGGCACAGCAATTGAAAAATGGAGATATTCGCTCAGAGATAGATGACCGGAATGAAAAAATTGGTAAAAAGATAAGGGATGCCGAAATGGCTAAAGTGCCTTTAATGTTGGTGATTGGAGAAAAGGAGGCTAACGAAAATATTGTGGCAGTAAGGAGACAGGGTAAGGGTGACATAGGCGTACAAACTATTGCAGAATTTATTGCTATGGTAAACGAAGAGGTAAAAACTAAAAAAATAGTAGAATAAAAAACTATATTTACAAAATCACTGTTGCCCGGTTTTTAAGGATGTATGGAAATGTTGCAGCCACTTTAAATTGATCCCCAAAACTAAGTTTGCAGTTAAAAATACCAAGTGTTTCCGATGATCAAAAGATGAAAAGGGACGAGCATAAATGGATATCGCAATTGAAAACTTTTCATCAGTAATTTTTTAAGCAGCGCACATCAATCATTAATTATAATTACGGCTTATTAAAAAATAAAAAAGAAAAAGGCTTATAAAATTTGTAAAGGCCGTTATAAATTTTAAGCTAAACAAATATGGCATTTCCACCAAGACCCCCACGGGGCGCATTTAACCCCCGTTTTAAAAAAGAACAACAACAGGAACACCGTACCAATCACATGATAAGAGTACCAGAGGTACGTTTGGTTGGCGAAAATATTGAACCTGGTATTTACTCTTTCGCTGATGCCCAAAAAATGGCGCAAGATCAGCAATTGGATTTAGTAGAAATTTCTCCAGGCGCAAATCCACCCGTATGTAAAATCATCGATTACAATAAATTTTTGTACGATGAGAAGAAGAAGAAAAAAGAAATGAAAGCCAAATCCAAAACCAGCGAGGTTAAGGAAGTAAGGTTTACCCCCAATACAGATGACCATGACTTTGAATTTAAATGCAAGCATGCAGAAAAATTTTTGCAGGAAGGCAACAAGGTAAAAGCACATGTGCAGTTTAAAGGGCGTGCAATTATGTTTAAAGAAAGAGGCGAACTGCTTTTATTAAAATTTGCAGACCGTTTAAAAGATGTTGGCGCATTAGAAGGAATGCCTAAAATGGAAGGCAAAAGGATGTTGGTAATGTTTGCACCAAAGAGCCAGAAAAAGCCAAAAAATTAATAGTTTAAAACATAAAAAAAGGGAAACATCAAGTCTCCCTTTTTTTATGTGCTTTTGTATTGTTAGTGTTGCATAGTTGTATCCGTAATGGGTACCGCTGCGTACTTTGATAACTTTTGCTGATCATCAGCAATTTTCTTTTTAAGGTCGTCTATATCCTTTTGGGTATTCTCCAATTCTTTAGAACTTTTCCTTGCTTTCTTCGCATCATTTTTTGCTTTACTGGCACTCTTGCTGGCTTGGTTGGCCAGCTTTTCATCCGTGCCATTTGCACTTAAATTATTGGCCACTTCGCCATTGTGGTTTGCAGAAGCCTGGGCCTGTTGGGCAGCATTTTGCATGTCTTGAGTTTTCTTTTCTACACTATTCTCAAGTTTAGCAAGTTCCAGCTTCCTTTCGTTTATCTTCTTGCTGATCTTTAAAGCTTCTTTCTGTTGCTTAAGTGTTTCTATAGAGTCTTTGCTAACCTGCGCCAGTGCTGCATTACCTGCTATAAGCAAAGCCACTGTTGTAATCATAAATTTCATTTTCATAAAGAGTTGTTTTTGTGTACAGATAACGTTGCAAAATACATGCCTCCAATAAATAGAACGTAAATGGAAAAAATACAAATGCCCCGTAAAGAAGGAAAATAAGGTATACTAAATATCTACTTTATCTGCCTGGCCACCTGTGGCTCTTTTTGCTGCAAGGCTTTATAGCGGGCTATTATATTTTGAGATTCCAGCAGTTGTAATTTTAGGGCATGTACTGCAGGTTCTTTTGCCTGCAGCAACGCTTCAGTCTCCTCATTGCTTTTTTGAAGAAGCAATATATCCATGTCCATACCCTTGTTAAGTTCATTGGCTTTCTCCAGCTTCTTCAGCAATTCAGTTTCTGTAGCCTGTTTTATCTGGTGCACCATCATATTTTCCTTTTGAATGGTTTCCTTTTTAAGCGTTTCACTTTCCAGGTAACCTTTGGTACTTTTCAATGCCTTCTTCAATTTTACCATCGCCAGGGAGCGAACAAACCATGCCACAACAAAACCCACAACAAATGCCAATGCCGGATATAAATAAGGTTGCATCAAATTATTTTTTTTACACTGTACACTTATGTTCAGGCGCACTCTTTTTTTTACCAATCAAAGTACCCATTTTATCAAAGTTAGTTTTTTAAGGGCTTGCAGTAAACACCTCTTGGAAAATTATAAAAAGTGGTGAAAAAATACTGAAATCAATCTTTGTAAAACTTATTTAGCTGCCCGGATAAATTGAAATTATTTTTTGATCGTCTGCATCGTTTCCGGGTTCCAAAGCATGGCGGTATCCTGGTTGTAACTGTCGTTGCACAACAACGCAGGTGCGGCTGCCCGGTAACCGAACACGGCATCTTCAGCCACTTTACCGCCGCTTTTAATGGCATTAAAAAAGTTAACGAAATGGTCGTACGGTCCGCCGAGGTAATCTTTTTCAGCAGCAAAAGTGTATTCTTCCGGAGGTAAAATCCTTTTTCTGTCGGATACCGGTGTGCCGGCCTTTCTCATCTGTTCAATATAAAAAGGGTCGTCCGATTCAATGGTTTTATTCCGCTTTAAGGTAACACTGTCCCAGGTTACATCCATAGAGCCTTCGCTGCCAACGAGTTTCAGGTAAGTGGTACCGCTTGTACCATCCACAAAATTACAACGCAGCGAAAGGTTAAAAGGCGCATGCGCCTCACTTTGAGGGTAATCGAATGTGCCAAGCAAAACGTCGGGCACTTCACGTCCGTCTTTCCAATACCGTAACCCCCCGGCTGCATAAATTTTATTGGGGCCATGGGAGCTGGTGATAAAATGCAGGCTGGAAAAAAGATGCACAAATAAATCACCCGCCATGCCGGTGCCATAATCCCGGTAATTTCTCCACCTGAAAAAACGGGTGGCATCAAAAGAACGTTTGGTGGTATTGCTGATATAAGTATCCCAATCAACCGTAGCAGCAGAAGCATCTGCCGGAACAGGATATTGCCATGCGCCGGTGGGGGAGTGGCGTGCCCAAAAACCTTCTGCATAATTGAGCTGGCCGATAGCCCCATCTTTTAATAACTGTTTTGCTTTTTCGTTACCAAGAGAAGAAACCCCCTGGCTGCCCACCTGAAAAATTTTGCCGGTATCTGATTGGGCTTTTATAACGGCAGGGCCTTCTGTAATCGCATGCACCATTGGCTTTTCGCAGTAAACGTGTTTGCCCGCATGCATTGCATCTATAGATATCTGCTGGTGCCAATGATCTGGCGTTGCCACAATCACTGCATCCACATCTCTGCGGTTTAAAATTTCTTTATAATGTTTGGTGGAAAAGAGGTCGTTGCCCCATTTTGTTTTTGCATCCTTAATCCTTCCATCATACAAATCACAAATGGCCACAATTTTTATGTCTGGCACTTTTAACGCTGTAAGGGTATCCTGTGTGCCCATGCCGCCTGCGCCAATTAAAGCAATATTTATTTTGTCATTGGCACTGCGTGGGGTACGTTTTAATTTTTCAAAAAAAACAGGTTTGCTTTCTGTTGCAAAAACGTTTTGCCCTGTAGCAACCACTGCAGATGCAGCAGCAAAGTGTTTAATAAAATTTCGCCTGGATGCTGATGGTTTATTTTTCATGCATTATTATTTAAGTAATGATATAATGTTTGAGGTAATATTATTTCAGTTGTTTGATGCGTATATCTTTCCACCTTACTTTAATGCCGCCGCCATCGTGTATTTGCAACGCTATAAAGCCTTCACCAGTACCAATTTTATCATCTTTAAGATACACCATTTTGTGGCCGTTTAACCAGCTTGTAATTTCATCTTTATTCACCAAAATTTTAAGGGTATTCCATTGGCCCATTTTAAGCCACTTTTCATCTTCGGGTTTTGGTTGTATTAACCAGCCCCTGCCGTAAGACTCGTAAATGCCACCGGTATGCAAATTCTCAGGTGCTACTTCCACCTGCCAGCCACTTATTTTTGTGCCATCAATGGATGACCTTATGAACACACCGCTGTTGCCATTGGCTTCCTGTTTAAATTGTAAAATAAGCAAGAAGTTTTTATAATTTTTATTGGTGGAAAGATAACCGTATTGCTTATCGGGGCCACTTTCGCAAACCAGTTCTTTATTATCTACATACCATTTTTCGGTGCCGTTATTGGTCCAGCCACTTAAATCCTTGCCATTAAATAATGGCTTGAAACCTTGTGCAAAAAGGCAATGGGTTAAGGTGCATAATATACAGGCGAGCAGCAAATTCTTCATACAAATTTTTTAGATTAAAAAAGCGCAGACAATGGGGAGAGGATAATTATAATTTTAAAAATAAGCATCTTTAAGGAAATATAATTTCTACAGCTTGTTATAAATTTATAGAATATTTTACGGTGATAAAATGTTTTGTATTTTCTACCCTATATTTGCACCGGCAAGTCTTATACGGCCAGCTCCTGTTGAACTCCCCCAGGACCGGAAGGTAGCAAGGGTAAATGGTTGAGCGGTGCGATGTAAGTAACTTGCCATTTTTATGTCCATACCTTTCGCTCATCATCTTTGTAAATAGTTCCTCCTTTACTGTTGAATATTTTTAAAAGTTAGTCTCTCAATTATTTTACTTTTGTGTTACACAATTTTACATTCACCAACAACCCGTTAAGGGCAACAACATGAAATTTTTTATCGACACGGCCAATTTGGCCCAAATAAAAGAAGCAAATGACCTTGGTATTTTAGATGGTGTTACCACCAACCCAACCCTGATGGCCAAAGAGGGCATTAAGGGCACAGAAGCGGTTACCAACCATTATAAAACAATTTGTGAAATGGTAGATGGCGACATCAGTGCGGAGGTGGTATCTACAGACTTTGACAGTATTGTAGCAGAGGGCAAAAAGCTCCATGCAATACATCCTAATATTGTTGTTAAAGTACCGATGATTAAAGACGGTGTTAAAGCAATTAAATGGTTTACTGATAATGGTATCCGAACCAATTGCACACTTATCTTTTCTGCCGGCCAGGCAATATTGGCTGCAAAAGCAGGTGCATCCTACGTCTCACCATTTATTGGGCGTATAGATGATAGTGGTTGGGATGGTATGGACCTTATTTATCAGTTGCGGCAGATATTTACCATGCAGGAATATAAAACCGAAATCCTTGCAGCTTCTATCCGCTACCCTAACCATATTATTAAATGTGCCGAAGCCGGTGCAGATGTATGTACCTGTCCATTGGAGTCTATCCTGGGGTTGTTAAAACATCCTTTAACTGATATTGGATTGGCCAAGTTTTTAGAAGATGCGAAAAAGTTTGCCTAAGCTTAACCAGCAGTAATAAAAATCCCGGAAGGCTTTATACTCTTCCGGGATTTTTTTATTTAGGGAACTGTTATTTTCCTTTCTTTGTCTTTTTAGGTTGCTGCCGCATCTCTTTTAATATCTCGTCTGTTGTTTTTAATTTTTCATTATCGGGCAGTTGCTTCACAAAAATATCAAACTCTTTATAAACACCCGGGTTACTTTTTAACACTGCTTTTATGCTAACCCTTGCTGGTAAAAAATCTTTATCTATCCATAAATTATTTCCGTTAAACCTTCCGGCAGAACTAGAGAACACAAGATGATTGGTATCTAAAGGAAGGTACCTGCCATTGGATAATTTACCATCAATATTGATATAATTAAAAGTGCCTTTTTTTAAACTGTCGGTATACAGGTCAACATAGATGCTGTCTATCTTTTGTGCCTTTAGGGCAATGCCAGAAAATAAAAAGACGGAGAATAAAAGTGGTTTCAAATTTTTTCTATAAAGATGTACAAAATTGTGCCAGTATGTGGTTAAAGGATTGATAAGATTAATTGGAAATGCCCACCCTGTGCTGCACAAAATTATTGTCTGTTATTTCCCTCAGCATAAATAGGGACAAGTCGGCTGAATTTATGCGGTATTTATTTTTGACCGGCGGGTAATCAGCATTAACAGTGTAATCGCCTGTTACTACCGCTTCGGTAATATCTGGCGGGCAAACAAATGTCCATTGCAATGAAGACGCTTTTAAATATTGATACGCCTTAAAATGTTCCATACTAACAGAGATAAATTCGGGCGGAAAATCCGGCGTATCCATAATCAGCGTTTCTTCATCAGCATTTAAAATGCCAATGCCGCCAATACCAATAATGCGCTGCACTTTTGCTTTTTCCATTTGCGCTGCAATATTTTTCATGCCTAGCGAACGGGTAACATCTGTGCCATCTGTACCGCCGCCAAGTGCCGATAGCACTGCATCACAGCCTTTAACAGCATTAAAAACTTCTTTGTCATTAAACAAAGTGCCTTTCACAATTTCAATTTCTTTGCTTTCGGGTAAACTTTCCGTGTATACATTTCTCCCATATGCCTTAACCTGGTGGCCGAGGTGCAGTGCCTGTTTAACCAGTTGCTTTCCCACCATTCCTGTAGCGCCAAATATGATAAGCTTCATCGTGTAAGTTTATTTTAAAGGTACTGCATAACGGGTAATGATCTGAATGGCAGCAAGTTTAAAGCTGCATGAAAAAGAATGTAAATATGGTATTTATGGTAAGGTGAAAAAGGCCTTTGCCATAGAAACCAAAAAAGTTTTTTTTAGTAAATAATTCTTCTACATATTTGCACAACAAAATGAAAAAGCAAAATACATACAGCAACAATTGGTGGTGGCAGTCATTATTATGATGGTGTCGCCTGCTGTGTATTCATTAAATATATTATGCCCCGACACTTAGTGTTGGGGTTTTTTTATGGATTAGAGAAGATGGGCTTATCGGGTTTTACAGGGTATGTTGGTGTTAAATACGGCACCGTTTTTAGCAAGCTTTTTTTAAGACGGATTGATGTCCACAGGACTTTTGGTAAATAAGATTATTGTATAAAATAGCATAAAACATAAATGAGCCGGAAAATAATAATTAACACCACGTACAAAAAATTACTTGCAGATGTGCATACACCGGTGGGTATTTACCTGAGGCTGAGGGACCGTTTCAGGGATACCATTTTACTGGAAAGCAGCGATTTTCATGCCGGTGAAAACAGCTATACTTTTATTGGTATTAATGCAATAGCAGGTATCGAAATAAGCAGCACATCGGTGTTGGAATATAAAATGCCAACAGGGCCGGCCGAGAAAGTCGACATCCAAAACCCACAGGACGTACCACAGTTGTTATGGGATTTTATGCAGCGCTTTCAACTACAGGAAGCGGCATCAAAGCCGGTTAACGTGGCACAAGGCCTGTTCGGTTACAGTACATATGATGCAGTGCAGTTTTTTGATTCGATACAATTAAGCAATTCTAAAATACCGGTTGCCAAAGAAAAAATTGTTAGTGCTGCTATCCCTTTAATGCGCTACCGGTTATATCAATATGTAATCGCCATCAACCATTTTAAAAATGAATTATTTATTTGTGAAAATGCCATTGATGGTGTGCCGAGTGAAATCGATTTGGTAGACAGCCTTATCAAAAGCAAGGATATACCTGCTTACCCGTTTGATACCAATGGTGAAGAAACATCTAACCTTACCAACGAAGAATATATTGAAATAGTAAAGAAGGGGATAAACAGTTGCCACCGGGGCAATGTGTTTCAAATTGTGTTAAGCAGGCGCTTTCAGCAATCTTTTACCGGCGATGAGTTTAATGTTTACCGGGCCCTTCGCAGCATTAACCCCAGCCCTTATTTATTTTATTTTGATTATGGGGACTATAAATTATTTGGGTCATCTCCCGAAAGCCAGTTGATTGTACAAAATGGAAAAGCCATAGTGCACCCCATTGCCGGCACTTTTAAAAGAACGGGCAATGATGATAAAGACAAGGTGCTGGCGATACAACTTGAGAATGATGAAAAGGAAAATGCAGAACATGTAATGCTGGTTGACCTTGCCCGGAACGACCTCAGCAGGATGTGCAGCGAAGTAGAAGTAACGCAGTACAAAAAAGTAAATTATTACTCTCACGTCATACATCTGGTGAGCGAAGTAAAAGGGATAGTTGGGGAAGAAAAAAACCCATTTAAATTACTGGCGGTAAGCTTTCCGGCAGGTACTTTAAGCGGTGCCCCAAAGTTTAAGGCCATGCAGTTGATTGATGCATTTGAACCAACGGTAAGAAGTTATTATGGCGGTGCCATTGGCTGTATTGGTTTTGATGGGAGCTGCAACCATGCCATTATGATCCGTACATTTTTGAGTAAAAACAATACGCTTATCTGCCAGGCAGGTGCAGGCATTGTAGCTGCAAGTAACCCCGAAAGTGAACTGCAGGAAGTAAACAATAAATTAAACGCATTGAAGCAAGCCATCGTAATGGCGCAAAAAATTGGATAGGGTTTATGGGTCACAACAAGCGGCCCATCATCTTAACAAAAAATAAAATTAAGGCATGAAAATATTGGTTTTTGATAATTACGATTCCTTCACGTACAACCTTGTTCATTTGGTTGAAAAAATTATCCATGAGAAAGTGGCAGTTTTTCGGAACGACAAAATAGCCTTGGAAGATGTAAAGCAATACGATAAAATAATCTTGTCACCAGGGCCTGGCGTACCGGAAGAAGCTGGTTTGTTATTGCCGCTGATAAAAGAATACGCTTCGTCAAAATCCATACTGGGCGTATGTTTGGGCCATCAGGCCATTGGCCAGGCATTTGGCGGACAATTAAAAAACCTGGATAAAGTATACCACGGCATTGCCACCAATATCAACATAGTAAATGAAAATGCGCCGGTGCTTAATGGCCTTGGCAAAAATATTATTGTGGGGCGGTACCATAGCTGGATAGTGGATAAAAATGATTTTCCGCAAGAGCTGGATGTCACGGCTATTGACGATAATGGTTTCATTATGGCAATGCAGCATAAAACATTTGATGTGCAGGGCGTTCAGTTTCACCCGGAAAGCGTGTTGACACCAGATGGGGAAGCCATGATGCGGAACTGGCTTAAATGATTGAAGCTTTGGCAGGCTTGAATTTTAAAAAAATAAATAATAAAGCATGGCGCCCGAATGGACAAATTAATGGGTACTTATTTTTTAAACACCAACAATCAAATTCCTCATCCAGGTAGCAGGATATGAAAAAAATATTAAACTATTTATTCGAACATAAAAGCCTTTCAACTGAACAGGCAAAAGAAGTGTTGCTCAACATTTCCAAAGGCATGTACAACGAAAGTGAAATTGCATCTTTTATAACGGTGTATTTAATGCGGAGTATCACCATTGCAGAGCTGCAGGGCTTTAGGGATGCGTTGTTGGAATTGTGTGTGCCTGTAAACCTGCATGGCCACGAGGTGCTGGACATTGTAGGCACCGGCGGCGATGGAAAAAATACCTTCAACATATCTACCCTAAGTTGTTTTATTGTGGCAGGTACTGGTAATAAAGTAGCCAAGCATGGCAACTACGGCGCATCTGCAATAAGCGGCTCCAGCAATGTGATGGAACAACTTGGCTATACGTTTAAAAATAATAACGATGAACTTAACCGTGAAATAGAGGCTGCCAATATTTGCTTTTTGCATGCCCCGCTTTTTCATCCGGCTTTAAAAATTGTCGGGCCTGTGCGTAAAAACCTTGGGGTGCGTACCTTTTTTAATATGCTTGGCCCAATGGTAAACCCTGCCTTTCCAAAGTACCAGTTGGTGGGCGTGTATAATTTAGAAATGGCAAGGTTGTATAACTACCTGTTACAGCAAACCAGCAGCAGCTTTACCATTATACATGGCATGGATGGCTATGATGAAATATCGCTAACAGGCGATACCAAAGTAATTACCAATGAAGGCGAGAAGATAATGACTGCACAAATGCTGGGCAAGCGCATGGTAAACCCGGCAGACATCTCCGGAGGTGACACCGTACAGGAGGCAGCAAAAATATTTATGGACATTTTAAAAGGGGATGGCACATGGTCGCAGAATGCAGTGGTATTGGCCAACTCTGCCATGGCATTGCAATGCACAGGCCGGTACAGCAGTTATGAAGAATGCTACCAGCTTGCCGTTGAAAGTTTGGAAAGTGGTAAAGCCCTGCAAATGATGAAAAAGATTTGCGCATAAAAGAGGTTGCACAAAACGCCATTATATGTTTTAATAAAAAACTGAAATGCAAAATACAACACCATCAATTGTACAATCAGGTACCGGCCCAACTGCCGCAACGGGTACTATTTTAGATACTATTATTGCTGCAAAAATTATTGAAGTAGCCAATGCCAAACAGCAGGTACCGGTGGCCGGATTGATGCAGCAGGAATTATATAGACGGCCTGTATTTTCATTAAGGCAATTTTTATTGGATGAGGCCAAAACCGGCATCATTGCTGAGTTTAAGCGTTGCTCACCATCCAAAGGTGTTATTAATGATACCGCAGATGTGGTGGAAGTTACCACAGCATATACCTTGCACGGCGCAAGCTGTTTATCCGTTTTAACCGATAACCTGTTTTTTGGTGGCAGTGCAAACGACCTGGTAAAAGCACGGATAAATAACATACCCATTTTGAGAAAAGATTTTATCATTGATGAGTACCAGGTTGTGGAAGCAAGGGCAATGGGTGCCGACGTTATCCTTCTGATCGCTGCCTGCCTTACCCCGGAAAGGGTGAAAGAACTCGCCGTTTTTGCAAAGTCGCTACAGTTGGAAGTATTGCTTGAAATACACACGGAACAAGAGCTTGGCCATATTTGTGATGAAACAGAAATAGTAGGTGTAAACAACCGTGACCTTAAAACTTTTACAGTAGACATTAACCGCTCCATTGAACTCAGCAAAAAAATACCTGGCGATAAAATCAAAATTGCTGAAAGCGGCATTAACGATACGGAAACAATATGTACCTTCAAAAATGCAGGGTTTAAAGGTTTTTTAATTGGGGAAAATTTTATGAAACAAGCCAATCCCTCAGCCGCATTTGCCGGGTTTGTACAACAATTTAAAAGCGCCAGTAAGTTAGTATGAGAGTAAAAGTTTGCGGCATTACACAGCAGGAGCAATTGATAAAATTACCAGAAACAGGGGCCACATTTGCCGGGTTAATTTTTTACCCAAAATCGCCCCGGTATGTACTGCGGCAAATAACAACCAGCCAGATAAAAAAAGAAAACAATATTAATAAAGTAGGCGTTTTTGTAAATGCATCGGTAGAAGAAGTGTTGCACATGGTGGATGAATGCAGGCTGCATATGGTACAGTTGCATGGTGATGAAACACCCAGGTTTTGCGAAAAAATTGCAGACTATATTTCGGTGGTAAAAGCCTTCAGGATCAGCGATAGCGATAATATTGGCTGGCGCATAAAAGACTATATGGAAGTGTGTGACATGTTTATGTTTGATACAGAAGGTGCTGGTTACGGTGGCACCGGTAAAAAGTTTAATTGGGAAAAGTTGAAAGATGTGGCCGTTGGTAAACCCTATTTTTTAAGCGGTGGTATTGAGCCAACCGATGTGGAAAAGCTGCGGCAGTTCAGCACCCTGCCCGAAGCCAAAGGTTTATTTGCAATTGACATCAACAGCCGTTTTGAATTGGTGCCAGGCATTAAAGACCTTAGCGTAATCAAAAAATTTATACAACAATTATAAAAGGAAATAACAATGAATATTAAGGTATGTGGTATTACCCAGTTAAAACAACTGCAGCAACTGGATGGTTTAAATATTGATTTTGCTGGGCTTATTTTTTATAAAGGATCGCCACGCTATATGGCAGATAAAATCTCGAAAGAACAATTGGATACAACAGATTTCGATGTTAAAAAAACCGGCGTATTTGTAAATGCAGGTTATGATGAAATTATGGAAGCGGTGGAAGGTTACGGCCTCGACGTAGTGCAGTTGCATGGAGAAGAGACGCCGGGCCTATGTGAGCAATTGTCTGATGAAGTGGAAGTAATTAAAGCATTCAGCATTGGCGGCACAACAGGGTCAATTGATAAACTGGTGGCACCGTATGATGCGGTTTGTGATTATTATTTATTTGATACAAGCCCCGCTGCCGACGGGTTGGGGGATAAGGCGCCGCTACCCGGTGGCACCGGTAAACAGTTTGATTGGTCGGTACTGAAAAAAGCAAAGATTGAAAAACCGTTTTTTTTAAGCGGCGGCGTCAGCCTTGATGATGTGGCCAAATTAAAAGCATTTAAACATCCCGATTTTTTTGGGGTGGACATTAACAGCAAGTTTGAAAAAGAACCTGGAATTAAAGATATGGCTGCCGTATTGCAATTTAAGCAGGCATTAAAAGTGAAGTGAACCATGGTGCGGAAAATAACTTTCCCGGTTTTTATTTGTTGCTATGTTGATTAATAGCGAAGATTAAGAAGGACGGTTGCCACAAAGGTTTTACACTGTAAAAAATAAAAGTATGGTTACAATAAGGCAGGCAACTGAAGCAGACCTGCCAGCACTGCTTAACATTTATAATGATATCATTTTAAACACCAACGCAGTTTGGCATAACGATCCGCATACCCTTGAAATGCGCAAGGAATGGTATGACCTGAAGCAGCAGCAGGGCTTGCCAATATTTGTTGCCGCAGAAGATAATGTCATCCTCGGGTTTAGTACCGTAGGGCCTTTCAGGCCCTGGACCGGTTATCGTTTTACGGTAGAAAATTCTATTTATGTTGCTGCGGAGAGCAGGGGAAAAGGTGTAGCAAAACTTTTAATGCCGCCCCTGATTGAAGCTTGCAGGAATTTAAAATTACATGCAATTGTTGCCGGCATTGAAGCCTCAAACGAAGTAAGTATTGTTTTGCACCAAAAATTTGGTTTTGTTGAAGTAGCCCATTTTAAAGAAGTTGGCTACAAATTTGGAAGATGGATGGACTTAAAATTTTTAGAATTGATTGTTGAATAAATAAAGATTTGTAAGTGGTTAGTGATAGGATGATAAATTCCAGATAGCCATCTGCAAAAAGTGCTTTGATGTTAAATTGAAAAAAAATGGTGACAACTAAAGAAAATAATTTTGCCGTTGACGGGCATGGCTATTATGGTGAGTTTGGCGGGGCATTTATACCAGAAATGCTTTACCCAAATGTGCAGCAATTACAGGAGCAGTACCTGCAGATAATGTATGATGCCGGTTTTCAAACGGCGTTTCAGCAATTGTTACGGGATTATGTCGGCAGGCCAACACCGTTATTTTTAGCAGAGCGGCTTAGTAAAAAACATGGCACTTCCATCTACCTTAAACGGGAAGACCTTTGCCATACCGGTGCCCACAAAATCAACAATACCATCGGGCAAATTTTACTGGCGCAGCGGCTTGGCAAAACCCGGATTATAGCAGAAACAGGTGCCGGCCAGCATGGCGTGGCAACAGCAACGGTGTGTGCATTAAAAGGCATGGAGTGCATCGTATACATGGGCGAAAAAGATATTGAACGCCAGGCGCCAAATGTTGCAAGGATGCGTATGCTCGGTGCTACAGTGATACCAGCCATCAGCGGCAGCAAAACGCTGAAAGATGCCACCAATGAGGCGATCAGGGATTGGATAAACAACCCTGTGGATACCCATTATATTATCGGCAGTGTTGTTGGCCCACATCCTTACCCGGATATGGTGGCACGTTTTCAAAGTGTGATCAGTGAAGAAATAAAAAAACAATTGCTTGAAAAAACAGGCAGCGAATTGCCCACCCATGTGCTTGCTTGTGTTGGCGGCGGCAGTAATGCGGCGGGTGCTTTTTATCATTTTTTGGATGACCTTTCTGTACAACTGATTGCAGTGGAAGCTGCCGGTTGCGGCATTCAAAGTGGTATGAGTGCAGCAACCACCCAATTAGGAAAGCCCGGTGTTTTGCACGGTAGCAAAAGCCTGCTGATGCAAACCGAAGATGGCCAGGTTACTGAGCCACACAGCATTTCGGCAGGTTTGGATTACCCGGGTATTGGCCCGTTGCATGCCCATCTATATAAAAGCGGCCGGGGTATCTTTATGAGTGCGACGGACGAAGAGGCGTTGCAGGCAGGTTTTGAAGTAAGCCGGACCGAAGGTATTATTCCGGCATTGGAAACGGCCCATGCTTTCCATGTGCTCAACAATATCACTTTTAAAAAAGAAGATGTGGTGGTGGTTTGTTTAAGTGGCCGGGGCGATAAAGACCTGGCAACTTATATGAAGTATTTGTAGGTAGCTTACATTTATCTTTTTATGGATAAAGGAAAAGTATTATCAGCAAAATGATTGGCCATTGCTAACTACAATTAAAAACTACACAACAATTCTCTCTCCTGAAGGAGAAGGTGCCAAAGGCGGATGAGATGAAAATGCAATACTAAAAACTAAACCATGCCAAACAACACCATCACAATTGTTCCCTACAAAGATGAACTGGCATATCATTTTACAGCCCTCAACAAAGCATGGCTGCAAAAATATTTTGAGGTGGAACCAATCGATGCAAAGATGCTGGCCAACCCACGGGAATATTTTATAGACAAAGGCAGCTTTATTTTTTTTGCTGTATGCAATGGTGAAGTGGCAGGTACTTTTGCAATGCTGAAAGTAACAAATGCCATTTTTGAACTCTCCAAAATGGCCGTTGAAGAAAAATTTATTGGAAAAGATATTGGCAATACAATGATGCTTTTTTGCATAGCAGAAGCAAGGAGGATGCACCTGGATAAACTCATTTTACACTCTAACACCAAGCTTGGCCCTGCCATTCACCTTTACCGAAAATATGGTTTTATTGAAGTACCCGATTTTGTTTCTGAATACAAAAGGGCTGATATTAAAATGGAACTGTTGTTAAAATAAAATATGAACCGGATAGACGAACTCTTTACAGCAAAGCAAAAAAATGTTTTAAATGTGTATTGCACCGCAGGCTACCCGGCGCTTGACAGTACGATAGAAGTGTTGCTGGCATTGCAACAGAACGGGGCTGACCTTATCGAAATTGGTATGCCTTACAGCGACCCACTTGCAGATGGGCCAGTGATACAGCAAAGCAATATGGTAGCCATAGACAATGGCATGAGCATACCGGTATTGTTTCAGCAATTGAAAGACATGCGCAAAACCATAAACCTGCCCATAATATTGATGGGCTACATGAACCCGGTATTGCAATATGGCCTTGAAAAGTTTTGTGCTTCGGCCGAAGCTGTGGGCGTGGATGGGATCATCTTACCAGACCTGCCCATGTACGAATTTGAAAACCTGTACAAAAAACTATTTGATCAACATGGGTTAAAATTTATCTTTCTGGTAACACCAGAAACAAGCGAACAAAGGATTAAAAAGATTGATGGGCTGAGCAGTGGTTTTGTATATGCAGTATCATCATCATCCACCACAGGGAACAACAAGGCCATTGCGGACCAAAGCAGCTATTTTAAAAAACTGCAAAATATGAAACTTAAAAATCCAATTTTGGTTGGCTTTGGTATAAAAGATAAACCCACATTTCAGGCAGCCTGTGCAAATACCAACGGGGCCATTATCGGCAGTGCCTACATTAAAGCCCTGGAAACTTCAACCGATATTACGGGTAGCACAAAACAATTTTTAAACCAGGTGCTGGCTTAACGGGTTTCGTAAAAACAGGGTAAATTGCAATCTCAAATAATAACAATGAAGAAGATATTTTTAATAGCATTGGCTTTTCCGGTATGTGTGGCGGCACAACAAAAAAAGACTGTAAAGCCAGCAGCACCAAAAAAAACAACAACGATAAAACAGGTAAAACCTGTTGATGGGTTTACGATAAACGGCGATATAACTGGTTTTGCAGAGGGCACAACGGTGGCCTTGCTAAACGGGCAAACCGGCCAACCCGAAGCGGAAACAAAAATCAGCAACAACAAATTTTCATTCGCCGGCAAAACACCAACGCCTGATTTTAAAATTATCCTGTTTAATAAACAGCCGCCCTACATCACCCTGTTTTTAGATAACAGCGCAGTAAAAATTACCGGCAGTAAAGAAACAATTGAAAGCGCTGTGGTAACCGGTTCTGCATCCCATGCCGACTATGCCGCTTTCAACAAAGCCCTTCTTCCATACCAAAATGTATTTGCTGAAAACGCCCCGTATGATTCTTCGTCTACCACACAGGCACTTGCAGCAATAGATAATTTTGTGCAGCAGCACCCGGCTTCTTATGTTGCCCCGCTTGCCATAATACGGTATAACCAATTGGCAGATGACGGCCCTAAGATGGAGGCCATGTTTACACGCCTGCCTGCTGAAATAAAAAATGCCCCCATGGGGCAATACATCGTTCAGCAGGTTGTAGAGTCTAAGAAAAATGCAGTCGGCACCATGCTGGCAGATTTCTCACAACCCGATACCACAGGGCATTTGATCAGTTTATCTTCCCTGCGGGGCAAGTATGTCTTGATTGATTTTTGGGCAAGCTGGTGCAGGCCGTGCCGCCAGGAAAATCCTAATGTAGTCGCCAATTACAACCAGTTTAAAGATAAAAATTTTACAGTGCTTGGCGTTAGTTTGGATAAGGCAAAACCAGCCTGGGTAGATGCCATAAAAATGGATGGCCTTACCTGGGCACACATCAGCGACTTGCAGGGATGGAACAATTCCGTAGCACAGCAGTTTGGTATTTTTAGTATTCCCCAAAACTTTTTAGTAGGCCCCGATGGCCGCATAGTAGCAAAAAATTTACGTGGCCCTGCACTGGAAAGAAAGCTCAACATATTGTTGAAGTAAGCCCGAATTTTCCAGTCATAAAAAGAATAATCATCAAACGGTTAAACAGGATTTTATTTAAATTCCGGTCCTTGGTTAACATCCCATTTGCAAAATTTTACAATGTGGTTGCTGTTGTGGAAAACAATTTACAGCACCAGCACCTTACTGCTTTTAATCTTGCATTAAAAAACTATATTCGTTTTGCAGGCGTTTGAGCCTGAATATTTACCTAAACTTTTACCATGAGAAAAATTTGTGTACTGCTTTTTGCAGGTAGTTTTATTATTGTGGCCGCAATGGCGCAAACCAATACCATACTGGGTTTTAGTCCGACTGCTGCGGCTGCTGAACTTAACGCAGAAAAAAATTTCGATGCTTCCCTTGATGCCAAAAATATTGGCCTTTTGATAAAACAAATGTCTGCAGTACCGCACCATGTTGGCTCAACCGGCGATGAAGCCAATGCACAGTTCATCTTAAATAAATTTAAAAGCTGGGGTTACGATGCACAGATAGAAACTTTTTATGTGCTGTTTCCTACACCCGTAACGAGGCTGCTCGAAATGACGGGCGGCAAATATTTTAAGGCCGCTTTAAAAGAACCGTCATTGAAAGAAGATGGCACATCCGCACAGGCAGGGCAGTTACCGGTGTACAACTGCTGGAGTGCAGATGGTGATGTATCGGCTGAACTGGTATTTGTAAATTACGGCGTACCGGCAGATTATGAAATGCTGGCAAGGTTGGGCATAGACGTAAAGGGCAAAATTGTTATTGCAAAATACGGGCAAAGCTGGCGGGGCATTAAACCAAAAGTAGCGCAGGAGCATGGGGCAATTGGCTGCATTATTTACAGCGACCCAAAAGAGGATGGTTATTTTCAGGGCGATGTTTATCCCAAAGGCCCGTTCAGGCCTGCGTTTGGGGCACAGCGTGGTTCGGTAATGGATATGCCCATTTATCCAGGCGACCCTTTAACGCCGGGTGTTGGCGCAACAAAAGATGCTAAACGTTTGGATAGAAAAGATTGCACTAACCTGCTTAAAATACCGGTTATCCCTATCAGTTATGAAGATGCTTTGCCATTGCTCCAAAACCTTGATGGCCCTGTCGTTCCCGATGCATGGAAGGGTGCTTTGCCCATAACGTATCATGCCGGCCCCGGCAAAAATAAAGTGCATTTAAAGTTATCTTTCGATTGGCAGATAAAACCGCTGTATGATGTGGTTGCTACTTTAAAAGGCACAGGGTTTCCTGATCAGTGGGTTATCCGTGGCAACCACCACGATGCATGGGTTAACGGCGCAGCCGATCCTTTAAGCGGACAGGCCGCAATGATGGAAGAAGCAAGGTCGCTTGGCGAAATGGTAAAGCAGGGATGGAAGCCTAAACGCACCATTATGTACTGTGCATGGGATGGCGAAGAACCCGGCCTCATGGGCTCTACAGAATGGGTGGAATACCATGCAGATGAGCTGCAGCAAAAGGCAGTGCTCTACATCAATTCCGATGGCAACGGCAGGGGCTTTTTAGAAGCCGGTGGCTCTCAGGCACTGGAACCTGCATTTACTGAAATAACAAAAACTGTGATTGATCCGCAAACCGGCATCAGTGTTTTTGAAAGGCGGCACTCCTTTGATGTTATCAATGCAGCATCTTCAAAAACCAAAAAAGAACTTATTGCCAAACAGGTTTTTACATTGCCCGGCCTTGGCTCCGGCTCCGATTTTTCGCCCTTTGCACAGCACATTGGCATACCCTCCATCAACCTTGGTTTTGGTGGCGAAGATGATGGTGGCGAGTACCATTCCATTTATGATTCATACGATTTATATAAGCGGTTTAAAGACCCCACTTTCGAATATGGTGTAGCCCTGGCCAAAACTGCCGGCCATACAACGCTGCGGTTTGCCGGTTCCGAAACATTGCCTTTTGATTTCCGCAACCTGCAGGCTGCCATCAGCAAATATGCCGATGAAGTAATGGCGCTTACCAACGATATGAGGGACAATACCCAAATGGAAAACCAGCTCATCAAAGAAAAATATTATGTAGTGGCCAACAAAGCCAACGAACCGTTGCTGCCACCGGTTGCTAAAGATGAAGTGCCTTTTTTAAATTTTGGTTCCCTGCAAAATGCGGTGGCGGCCTTAAATAAAAGTGCTGCCGGTATTAACACCGCAACCACTGCAACCACCCTTACCGCACAAAAGAAAAATGATCTTAATAACCGTTTATACAAAGCAGAGCAAACACTGCTGACCAAAGATGGTTTGCCCCGCCGGAGTTGGTACAGACATGTTGTGTATGCCCCCGGTTTTTTCACGGGCTATGGCGTAAAAACCTTGCCTGGCATAAGGGAAGCCATTGAGCAACGCAATTGGAAAGAGGCGCAGGAGCAAATAGAAATAGCAGCAACCACCATTAATAATTTGGCCACTTACCTGGATGATGCTGCCAAAGCATCTCAATAACATGGTTGCCCAAACAGCATAACTTTAAGCAGCATCGTTGCGTCGCACACTTGTACTTGTGCAGCTATGTGGCGCAATATCTTGGTTCAGCCCATCATTAAAAATGGTTTAACCGCATTGCAAAATTTAAGGGATAATGATTATTGCAGCAATCAATAACTGTATGCTTTTTTGTTAGCCAGGCAGCGCTTGTACAACTGCACAGTATTTTCAAGGCCAAGGTACAGGGCATCGCAAATTAAAGCATGCCCGATGGAAACTTCCAAAAGACCGGGTACCTGCAAAGCAAAATATTGCAGGTTTTGTAAATCAAGATCGTGGCCTGCATTTATACCAAGCCCCAGTTCATTTGCTTTTTCTGCGGCCGCAATGTAAGGCCTTATGCCAGCTTCTTTACTGCCTGCGGCATAAGCCCTGGCAAAGCTTTCGGTGTACAATTCAATACGGTCGGTGCCCGTTGCCGCAGCACCAATAACCATATCAACATCAGGGTCAACAAAAATAGAAGTGCGTATGCCGGCACTCTTAAAAATGCCAATCATCTTAATTAAATAATCTTTATGCTCAACTGTATTCCAGCCATGGTTGCTGGTAATTTGCCCTAAGGCATCCGGTACCAAAGTAACCTGAGCAGGCTTATTGTTCAGCACCAGTTGTACAAAAGCATCTTCGGTACAATTGCCCTCAATATTCAATTCCGTCGCTATCGTTTCTTTCAGCGCATACACGTCTGCGTAACGGATATGCCTTTCATCCGGCCTCGGGTGCACAGTAATGCCCTCCGATCCAAAGCGTTCAATATCCAATGCTGTTTGTAAAAGGTTAGGGTTGTTGCCACCACGGCTGTTGCGCAGGGTGGCTATCTTATTAATGTTTACAGAAAGCTTCGTCATAAGAATGCGGTTTTATACCACTTGTAAAGATATAACACTCCCCAAAAGGATGGCCAACTTTTGCATGCCCGGGTGGGCTTAACGCCCAATGCAGATTTCAATAAACAGCTGTAAGCACCTGTAAGCCCAAAACCTAATTTTTTGTAAAGCTACCAAAGCCACAGCAGCATTGAGTGTTGGCGATCATAAAAAACAATGCATAAAAAAAGCCACCCGGTGGGGGCGGCCTTTTAAAAAGGTAAGCTTGTTTATTTTTTAGGTTCCAGCAATTTAAAGAACTGGTCTAACTGTGGTAAAATAACAATCCTTGTACGGCGGTTGGCGGCCCTTCCTTCGGCAGTGCTGTTGTCTGCAACCGGCTTGTATTCGCTACGGCCTGCTGCTGCCATGTTAGCAGGGTTAAGTCCGTATTGTTTTTGTAAAATGCGTACTACAGATGTAGCCCTTTTAACACTCAGGTCCCAGTTATCGGCCAAAATATTATTGCCTTTGTAAGCCACGTTATCGGTATGGCCTTCTACCATAAATTCAATATCCGGTTGGTTTTTTAAAACAGTGGCTACCTTACTTAATACAGTGCCTGCTTTTTCGCTAACATCAAAACTGCCGCTTTTAAACAACAGCTTATCGCTGATGTCGATATACACAACACCCTTATCTACTTTAATATTAATATCCTGGTCGTCCATATTGCCAATGGCACCTTTTAAGTTGGTTACCAAAGCAAGGTTCATAGAATCTTTACGGGCAATAGCGCTTTGCAGGTCCTGTATATAAGCATCTTTTGCACCAATGTTGTCTAACGATTTTTTAATGCTCTCCGCCTGGGAACTGCTGATTACCGAAAGGTTTTCCAATTGCTTCAAAGCCGTACTATTGTTCTCTTTCAGGTAATCAACCTGCTTTTTAAGGTTTGCAATTTCGGCATCTAAAGAAGCTTTTGTCCTTGCATTTTCCATGGTGAGGTCATTGCAATTTTTAAGGTCGCTTTGTGCCTTTGTATATTCTGTCTGCAACTGGATGTATTTGTCCTGTTCGCCTTTTAAAACTTTTTTACTAACGCAAGAGCCTAAAAGCATTGTGCCTGCTGCACATAAAATAAGAGCATAATTATTTTTCATGTTTGTAGTGTATTATTTGCCAGCGAAGTTATTTGATTAGGGATTAAAAAATAACAATCATCAGTTAAAATTCCAGTGCTTATTTTTTCGGCTCAATGTAGCCGTTAAATAAAATGGTTTGCCTGTTATTACTGGTTACCATTAACGAGGCATTACCATTATCATAAATTACCATCAACAGCGATTCGCCATTTTTAGTATCTTTTGGTTTAATAACGATATCCCATCTTCCTTTCTTTTTATCATTAACCTGGTATAAGAACTGTGCGGATGTAAAATGGATACCGGCGTCAGCAGTATTCATCGGGGCAGTATAAGCCCTTCCAAAATAGGGAAGGTCCGCCAGCACAGAATCTTTAAGAACGGTTAAAGTATAGTCGCTTGTTAAATATCTTTGGCGGCCAGATTGTGGTGTGGCATATTGTGCATGAAAGATGTAGCGCTGGCTATTTGTGGCTTGTTGGATAATAACCGTTTTGGGTAGCTTGTTTTTTTGTGCAAACGGATGTGAAGGTATAGCGGCAATACAACAAAATGCCAGCACACAAACTGTTATTATTTTTACAGGTTTCATAAATAATTATTGTAAGGAAAAATGGGCAAACCTTGTGCCGTAAGACTTATTAACCATTGGGGCGTCACATACAAAACGTATAAAACATACAGGTAAAAAAATATGGATAACAGCAAAAGTAAGCGGGCAGGTAACGCCTTACTGGGAGAGTACTCCAAAGCAATTGCAGCGTTACAAACAGTGATTAAGGATATTGATGAAGAAACGTTAAAAGAGGTTGTTGACCCTCTTACCAACGACAGTAACTGCAGGTCTGTACAAACCATACTTACGCATGTAGTAAGCTCAGGCTTCTCTTATGCCGTTTATATAAGGCAGCTAAAAAACATTCCGGGTGAGCGGCCGGAAAAATATTTACACAATACTATCGCTGCATACGCAACCGCATTGGATGACATGTTAGGGTACACCTGTGCCACTTTTGAAAACATAACAGATAGCGAACTGGAGATTTTTAATACCAGTGAAAAAATTAAATCCACCTGGGGGCAGTGGTATGATATTGAGCAAATGATGGAACATGCCATTGTGCATGTTTTAAGGCACAGGCGGCAAATTGAAAATATGATTGCGGCTAAACTGTAATTTTATTTATGGGGTCAATTAGCCGATAAATTAGTGATGGGCATAAAATAAAAAATGTCCTTGCTAAAGGGACATTTTCGAAAATTACCGCCTCATGAAAATTCTAGATCATTTGCCAGTGGTTGCTGGTTTTAATATTTTAATTTGAAGGTTGTGGGTTTGGTTTCATTTTAAGGATGGTTGGATGTTTTTCTTAGTAATCGGATGTTGGTTTGTCTTTAGGATTTGGACGTTTGTGTTTGGTTTTTCTTAGTAATCGGATGTTGGTTTGTCTTTAGGGTTTGGATTTGTCGGTTTCTTTAGTGTTGTTCTTCTTAGGATATTGTCGGTTATTGTTTTAGATGTTTTTAGTGCTTTTATTTTAGTGCTTTGTTCCTTTCTGATGTAAAGATGCGATGAATATTTAACCGGGTTTTTGTTTTTCGTTTAATGATATGTTTGTTTCGATGAAAGAATACCAATCTTCGATTTGGGGTATTTATCTTTTTTAAAACCTTTTAAATTTTGATTGGTACAGCGGAAGGTAAAAAAAAATGCCCCGGTCAGGGGGCATCTTCAAAAGTATGGTTAGAGTGTAGTTTATCCGGCAAGGTTAATCCTGCCCATAACTTCTGTCTTAAGCATTTTGCTGATAGGGATTACAGAGTTGCCGATAAGCAACGTGTAGTCTTGTATGTTCCTTATCTTTTTAAGGTTAACAATATAGGAGCGGTGCACTTTCATAAAATGCGAACTGTTCATTTTTTCTTCCACCGCTTTTAAGGTGCTGTGGGTAATGTATTTTTTATCAGGCGTGCAATAGTTTACATAGTCGCCAACACTTTCAATGTATAAAATGTCTTCGTAATTAAGGCGGGTAAGCTTACCATCCGATTTAATAAAAATATCTTCTGTCTTCGGTTCTGGTTTTTTCTCAATTAATGTTTCCCCGGCCTTGCCGATGGCATCCTGAAACCGCACATAGCTAAAAGGCTTTTTTAAATAGTCGGTAACGTTATACTGAAAAGCATCGTAGGCGTAATCTGTTTTGGACGTGGTTAAAATAACCTTGGGCATCACAGTAAGTTTATCCAATAGCTGAAAGCCATTGTCACCGGGCATTTCAACATCCAGAAATAAAATATCTATTTTGTTTTGCTGAAGAAAAATATAGGCAGATTCAGAATCTGGAAAAGAACCTGCAATATCGATAGTGCCATTTTTTTCGCAATACCGTTCCAGGAAACTTCGTGAAAGCGGTTCGTCGTCAACA
Source organism: Ferruginibacter sp. (assembly GCA_965249755.1). GTDB lineage: Bacteria > Bacteroidota > Bacteroidia > Chitinophagales > Chitinophagaceae > Ferruginibacter. Next base: position 1,487,832 of record CBDFMT010000004.1, on the reverse strand, counting down.
ATTATAGCGGCTAAGTTCATACGGTGGTTTAATTATTTAATGCTTTCAGTTTTTCGAGGTCTTGCTTTATAATCGGGAGCATTGCTGCAATTTCATCTTTAAAACTATTGTAGGGTGCGGAGAGCATCCTGATGTCTTTGGTATTACCACAGGTTCTTTCCAGCAATTCTGCCTTGCCTGTAAGCCCGGTTAAGCCAACAAAACTTAAAACCGGTTTTAGCTTATGTATTTTCTTTCTAAATACTTCAGTATCGCCACCGGAAAAACTTTTTTCAAGTTCATGCAGGTGCTGGTCAATGGAGCTTATAAATGTTTGAAACACCATTTCGGCATGGTCAACATCATCTTCATAAATACTTAATAAAAAATCAACATCCAGTTGTTCATTAAAAGAAAAGTTTTCAGTTGTCATTAAAAATTTATTTTAACTGTTAATACGGATGTAGTTGGTAACGCAGAAAAGGGGCAATTATTTTAAAACAGGCAACGGTAACCAGCAGGTAAGTAATATCAGTTAAAAATTAATGGTACATCTACTAATAAAAAGGGTTGTTTTTACGTTGTCCTTTTTCTTAAAACTTTCAATCAGCCCTCATGAACGAAGAAAAAAAAAGCCCAGGTTTCTTCAGCCGCTTTTCGCTTGCTAAAACAAAACCCTCTCATAGCGTGGATGTTGCTTTTCACGAAGGGTTATTAAAATTGTATACCGATGCCTACCTGGTTATTAACCTGGAAACAAACGACATCGCAGATTTCAACAGCAACATGGTCACTATGTTTGGCCTGCCCCCTGAAGTGAATTTAAAAAGCCTTCAGCTTAACCAGATAATGATGCGGTACCTGGCAGAAGACAGTGCCAACAAGGATTTGATGATGAACCGCATACCGGATAACTGGCATGGCGAAGCCGGTTTTTTAAAGCACAACAAAGAAAAGTTTTTTACTTACGTTAAAACAAATGTGTTTTCAAAAAATGATATCCGTTGGCAGATTATAAGCTTGAGGAACATCACCGAAAAGAAAAATGCCGAGCAGGAACTTAGGATATATAAAGAAAATGTAGAAAAAGCAGCCAAAGCAAAAGCCCGTTTTTTAAGCAGTATGAGCCATGAACTGCGTACGCCATTAAACGGTATCATCGGCACATCCAACCTGGTGATGATGGAACCTGATTTGCCTGAAAATATAAAAAAGCATATCAATATCCTCCGCTATTCTTCGGAGCATATGTTGGGTATTATTAACGATATACTTGATTTTAGTAAGATAGATGCCGGCAAGATGGAGTTAAAACGCCAGTCGTTTAATTTAAAAGAATGCCTGGAAAACACAATAAATGCCTTTGATGTACAATTTAAAAATAAGGATATTGGTTTTATTTTTTCAGAAGGGGAGGATATAAAAAACATCAACATCATCAGCGATGAAATAAAGCTTAGCCAGGTATTGAACAACCTTTTATCCAATGCATTAAAATTTACCCATGTTGGGCATGTAACTTTTAAAGTAAGCCTTGTACAATCTACCGAAACAAATGCAACGGTATGTTTTGATGTCAGCGATACTGGCATTGGGATCCCACTGGAGAAGCAGTCAGAAATTTTTCAGGGCTTTGCACAGGTACATACAGACGACCAGAGCCGTACGTTTGGCGGCACAGGTTTAGGGCTTACTATCAGTGAAAAACTGGTTAATAAATTTGGTGGCACCCTCGAAGTGGAAAGTGTGCCTGGCGAAGGTTCCCGCTTTTATTTTAGTATTAGTTTTGAGAAGGCAAAGCCAAAAGAAGTTAAACCGAAAGTGCCTGTGGTAACGGGTTTTGAAAACATCAGCGATACAAGGGGCCTGCGTATTTTGGTTGTGGAGGACAATGAAATAAATGCCACCATATTGATTAGCTTTTTGCGCAAATGGGGTGTGCTGGTGAAGGAAGCTGAAAACGGCGTACATGCACTTGAGCTGATAAAGTACCATAAGTTCGACTTAATATTGATGGACCTCGAAATGCCGGAAATGGATGGCTACACCGCCGTAAAAAAAATAAGGGAAAATGATAAAGAAACCCCTGTGTTGGCATTCACAGCATCTTTGCTGGAAGATATGGAATCACTGATTTCTGAATGTGGGTTTAATGATTATGTGCTTAAACCCTACCGCCCTGCAGAACTTAAAAAGAAAATTTTAGAATACGCCCCACACCGTAAAATTGATTATGCGTAAAGTTTTAGGCGTTTGCCTTATCAGTAAACTGTAATATTTTTTTGCCAAGTATTTTTATGGGCGAGCCAGCCGCCATAAAAAAAGAGTTGGGTGTGCAACCATTTAAAAAAGAAAACCTGTCGCCATAAAGCCCTGTAAAATCACAATCAATAACATGTTTTTTTACGGTATGGATTTTCCACGGCGCATGTTCAACTTCGTACTCAAAAGTTTTTGCAGCATTGTATTTTGCATAGCCCCAGTAATGCTCTGTTATAAATGCTTCTTCACTATTTAACCCGGCAGGTATGCCATCTGCTTCTGCTACCGCTTCAATTTTATTCCACCTGTTTTTAAATTTCCACAGGTAGCCTACATGAATTGTTTCATTTGTTTTTGTATAAAAATGTTTCATGGGCATTGTGCTGTACTTCTCATTATATAAAGTGTTTGCTACAATGCTGATGGCAGCCTTTGGTACAATCTCTTTTATAAAAACTGCCCCACGTTTCCGTATGCCGTTATCATTATACCGTACATAAAACCGCAGGTTAACTTCTTCAAAATTTTCATGAAATGGGATTTTAAAACCCCTTATCCTGGTACGCTCAAACATAAAACCAATAAGGCTTACATAACAATTTCCATTGTAAAAATCAAGTTCTGTAAACGGTGGAACGTAGGGTGCCAGTACATCCGGTGCAATAACATAATTTGCCATCAGCAGGTTGTTCCACTCGGCTGTTAAAAATATTGGTTTCATACAAAGCAAAACGGCTGGTGCCGGATAAAGTTTAAACTGCTTTGTAAAGTTTTTTAAACAGCATAAAAAATACCATTGTTCCGGCACGTTTCACAGTACCTTTGCGGCGGATAAAAAACCAGTTTAATATGGATGATTTTATCGCCGCCCGGTCGCAAATGGCGCTGTCACTCGGGTTCCATATCGTCTTCTCCTGCATTGGCATGGTAATGCCTTTTTTCATGGCTGTTTCCCACTATTATTATTTAAAAACAAACGAACAGGTTTATAAAAATGTAACCAAAGCCTGGAGCAAAGGCGTTGCTATTTTTTTTGCAACAGGTGCGGTTTCAGGCACTGTCCTTAGTTTTGAACTGGGCTTGTTATGGCCAACTTTTATGAAGCATGCAGGGCCTGTTTTTGGTATGCCCTTTTCGCTGGAAGGCACTGCTTTTTTTATCGAGGCGATAGCCCTTGGTTTCTTTCTCTATGGGTGGGACAGGTTTAATAAATGGTTTCATTGGTGTACCGGTGTGGTGGTGGGTGTTAGCGGGCTGGTATCCGGTATACTCGTTGTGGCCGCAAATGCATGGATGAACAGCCCCGCAGGTTTTGATCATGTTGATGGAAAATTTGTCAATATCGATCCTGTAAAAGCAATGTTTAACCAGGCCTGGTTTTCACAAGGTCTGCATATGTCTGTGGCCGCATTTAGTGCAACAGGCTTTGCTGTGGCAGGCATACATGCCCTGATGATTTTACGAAAAAAGAATATTGTCTTTCATACAAAGGCATTTAAAATTGCGGCAGTTTTTGGTGCGACCGCTGCGTTGGTACAACCTTTAAGCGGTGACATATCTGCTAAGTTTGTGGCAAAAAGCCAGCCTGCAAAACTGGCTGCAATGGAGGCGCATTTTCATACAGAAAAAAGGGCTTCATTAGTTATTGGGGGCATACCTGATACGGCTTCTAAAACCGTTAAATATGCTATTAAAATCCCAGGTGGGCTAAGCTTTTTGGCGAACGGCGATTTCAACAGTGAAGTGAAAGGCCTGGACAGCATACCTGCTGATGAAAGGCCACCGGTAACGGTCCCTCATTTTGCTTTTCAAATTATGGTGGCATTGGGGATGGTGATGATGGCCATAGCTGTTGTGTATTGTATTGGTGTGTTGCGCAAGCGAAAATGGCGCAACAGCCGGTGGTTGCTTAACCTTTTTGTATGGGCAACGCCAACAGGTTTTATAGCCGTGGAAGCCGGTTGGGCAGTAACAGAAGTAGGCCGCCAACCATGGATTATTTATGGTGTAATGAAAACGAAAGATGCCGTAACACCAATGCCCGGCATTGTGTATTCCTTTTATCTTTTTACGGCTGTTTATTTGTCGCTGGCCGTAATTGTAACTTTTATGCTGTACCGGCAAATAAAAATGGTAGACAAATTATACGATGTGCCGGCAAAGGCACAGCTAATAAACCAGGTGTAAAATGTTGTACGTTGTAATGGCTTTTTTATGGGTGTCAATATTGCTGTACCTGTTAATGGGTGGGGCAGATTATGGTGCAGGCATTATAGAACTTTTTACCACCAAAAAAAACCGGGAGGGCACAAGGCTTACCATGTACCGTGCCATTGGCCCCATTTGGGAAGCCAACCATATGTGGCTCATTATTGTGATCGTTATTTTGTTTGTGGGGTTTCCGGAAATTTATACCACCATGTCTGTTAACCTGCACATACCGCTTGTGGGTATGTTGCTCGGCATCATTGCCCGTGGCACTGCCTTTACTTTCAGGAATTATGATGCTGTAACGGATGACCTGCAAATTATTTACAACCGCATCTTTATGTATGCAAGTTGCGTTACACCGTTCTTCCTTGGCATTATTGCCGGCAGTGCGGTTTCTGGTAAAATAGATACAGGTGCCACCAATTTTTTAGATGCTTATATTTTTAGCTGGCTCAACTTTTTTTCAATTTCCGTAGGCTTGTTCACTGTTAGCATTTGTGGCTTTTTAGCTTCCGTTTACCTCATTGGTGAAACCGATAAAGTATCAGAAACAAAGCGTTTTATCACGAAAGCTAAAACCACCAACATAGCTGCTTTTATTGCAGGCTCTCTGGTATTTATTGCGGCAAAAATAGATGGTGTGCCTTTGGCAAAATGGTTGTTTGGCAATGTTGTAGGCATCGCTGCAGTTGGGGCTGCATTTGTTTCCCTTGTATTATTCTGGTATCTTATTTACAAAGGAAAAAAGTTCATCATCCGGGTGTTGGCGGGCTTTCAGGTAACCATGCTTTTGCTGGCAATAACGTACATCCATTTTCCAAATATTGTATTGCTCAAAAACGGAAGTTATCTTTCCTTACTGGATACCAGCGGGCCAGCTAAAACTATAAATGCCCTTGGTATGGCATTGCTGGTTGGCGCTTTATTTATACTGCCGGCTTTATTTTATTTGGTGTATGATTTTCAGCGAAAGAAAATTGAGGTAAGCAAAACAAAAACATTGAATAATGAATAACGGTGCCGCACAGTTGCGCAAGGTAAATGTTACCCGGTATGTTACCCCATTGCGGGAGGGTGGTTCGCTGCCTGCAATTGTCGAAGCTGATGATGGGTTTCTTTATGTGCTTAAATTTCGTGGGGCAGGGCAGGGGGTTAAGGCATTAATTGCAGAATTGATTGGTGGCGAAATTGCCAGGGCCCTCGGCATGAAAGTACCTGAAATTGTTTTTGCAAATGTAGATGAGGCCTTTGGCCGAACGGAGGCAGATGAAGAAATACAAGACCTCTTAAAAGCCAGTACAGGCCTTAACCTTGCACTGCATTACCTTTCGGGTTCTATCACGTATGACCCCGCTGTTACTGCCATTGAGCCTTTGCCGGCATCACAAATTGTTTGGCTGGATTGCCTGATAACAAACATGGACCGCACTGTTCGCAATACCAATATGCTTTGGTGGCATAAAGAGTTATGGCTGATAGACCATGGCGCCTGCTTATATTTTCACCACAACTGGCAAAATTTTCAGGAGCAGGCTATGCGGCCTTTTACCCTCATTAAAGATCATGTGCTGTTGCCCTATGCAAGTGAATTGGAACAAGCCGATGCTATTTTAAAACCTTTGCTTAGCGATTGGCGTATACAGGCTATAGTGGATTTAATACCCGATGAATGGCTTACCACCGATACCCATTTTAAAAATATTACAGCACACCGGCAGGCCTATGTTTTTTTTCTGCAAACACGTATTGCCAATTCTATCATTTTTGTAAAAGAAGCACAGCATGCAAGATCTGTTATTTGAGTATGCCGTTATGCGCATTGTGCCAAGGGTGGAAAGGGAAGAATTTATTAACGCCGGGGTAATTTTGTATTGCTCAAAAACAGGGTTTTTACAAGCCATGTACAAGCTGGATGAAAGGCGTTTAAAAATTTTTTGTGAAGAAGCGGATGCTGTTTCCATTCGTGCGAACCTGGATGCTGTAAAACGCATATGCATGGCCGATAGCCAGGGCGGCCCTATCGCAAAGCTGGACCTGGCAAGCCGTTTTCGCTGGCTTACTGCAACACGAAGTACAGTGGTGCAATGCTCGAAAGTGCACCCCGGCTTTTGCATTGACCCATTACAAAAGCTGGAGGAACTTTACCGGCAATTGGTTTTTTAAAAAACGCAATTTATATTTTTTGTTGATGAGACGGTGGAGGCAGGTACAAGGTTAAAGGAAATAAAACCCTTAATTTAGTTTGAAAATGTTGAACCGGGATTATGAAAAAAACAGTAACCGGATACCAGTTAGGCGACAGGTTAGACCTGAAAGAACTGAAGAATAACCTTGCTTATACCTGCGTTTATGCAGACCCGACAGAACTGATGTACGATGCAGGCGCAAGTTCCTTCATCGGTATTTTTGATTATGGCAGCATTGTATTTTTAGGGGTAGATAACGGCGTGCAAACTAACATCATCAATGCGGTACGCACCATTTTAAAGCTTGACAGTACCGAACTAAAGCGGGAAAATTTTGATGTGGAAATTGATCCACAGGCATCTTACAAAGTAATATTCGACAGGCTTATCATTAAAGAATTAAGTATTGATATTGCCAAGATAATTATGCTGAACATTGCCCAATCTGTAGCGCTGGATTATTACATTGAACAATCCAATATTCTGCTGGGGCAAACCTACCAGTTTAGCTTGGAATTGGAAGCCAAGGGCAGGTTTTCTATAAAAGGAAAACGGTTGCTGAAATACATCGGCCGTTTATTAAACCTTAAAAATAAAATTACCCAAAACATCTACATCTTCGATAGCCCTACACTTACGTGGAACGATGAATACCTGAACGTGGTAAATACCGACCTTAGCAGGGAACTGGATATTAAGCTCCGCCACAGCAGCCTGCAGGAAAGCTTAAATACAGTAAGGGAAAACCTTGAAATTTTAAAAGACATCAACCAGCATTCTCACAGCAGTACGCTTGAAATTATTGTTATCATTTTAATTGCGATTGAAATTTTAAATATCATTATCAGCAAGCTGCATTAAAGAACATGGTCAACCCGAAAACTACTTTAACATTTTTTGGTAAAATTGTTGGTAACGATATTTTAAAATAATTAAATGAAGACAAAATACCTGCTGATTATAGCCACTGCAAGCCTGTTGATTTTATTTAGCTGTCATAGAAAAACCGTACCCTCCGCAACAACGGTTGCCACTAATGGCGATACTGTTGCGGTTAAAAAAGCGCCGGTAAAAAGAAAGCCCAAAGAGCCTGTTCCAAAAGTGATTACGGTAAATGATACCATGGCAAAGAAGACTGTTGATGGCAGGTATTACTACGACCTGCAAGGCCACCGCTACTGGCGTAACAATAAAGATGGCAAGTACTATATTTTTAATAAGGCGATGTATAATGATGATGCCTACAAGCCGCAATAAATAGTAAGTACTTAAAATAAAAAAAGGTTTCAATAATTACACTGAAACCTTTTTACATAAAATGGAAAAATATTTAATGAAGATAAACGCCTGCTGTTAAGCTTCAGCATTGTTGCCTATCTGCTCAATATCATCAATATACCCTGGGTTTTTTGGATCATCCCCATAATCATTCGGGCCTTCGGTGCCGGGTGTACAGGCAAGTACCAGGTTATAAATTGGGATAAGGAGGTACCATCCGCTTTTGTTAAGATCATGCATCCTTCTAACGCCTGCTGCAATAGTGGGTACAAGCACCGCAAGGCTATAAATGGTACCAACTACCTTAGTTCCAGTCTGTGTTTCAATTACCGCAATTACCACAGAAATGATCAGGCTAAATAATGTAAAATACCAGTATTCGCTACGCCTGGCACGGCCGTTAAAATCTGCATACTTTTTTAAAACTGCTAAATAATATTTCATAGTGTTTTATTAGGTTGTCCTACTCGTTTGGCTTTTCGGTTTCGCCCCGTTTAAAGTGGTTGCTGGTCTCCAGTTATAAATGCAGGTTGCATTTACATCCCTAACATACTGCTATTATTTGCCAAATTATAACGGTTTAAAAAAAAGCGTAAAAACACCAATAGGTAACCTACCGTAATTACCGCAGGTTATTATCCATTTAATGTAGGCTGTAATTACCATTGCGTGAGGGATTGCAGCGGAAATACTTTTTTGAGGTACGAAAAAAAGATTGCAGCGGAAAGCCCGGCCCCTTGCGCAGCTTGGAGGCACGCCACCATTTTTATACAAAATACGCTGTTGTATTTACAGAAAGATATGCCCACGGAAAGCGAACACATTTACCGGCCCACGGTCTTTATTGTAGGCGGGGTTTTGCACAAACTGGTAATCGAAAGTGAGGTAAAAATAACTGCTGATAGCAGCCTGGTAATAAACCTCCGTTATCTTTTCGGTACCGTAGGTAAGCTTGCCATCACCAATGATAAAACCATATAGCCCCGCATTTAAAAAGTTACGGTGTTGCGTGGAGATGCCGTTAATAACCTGGGCTATACCGATATTATCGGCAGGCCTTTTCCAGGCCTTGCCGCCTATACTTACACCGGCACTTATGCTGCGGTCTATTTCTGTAAACGCCCATGTGGCGGTCTTTCCATCGTTCCAGCTTGCTTTAAAAAATACGCCGGTGGCATCGGTAAGCTGCTGCTCTGCATTTAGCCCAAAGCCATATTTTATGCCGCCATATTTTTTCCATTCTTTTAGCCCTGCGTACACATCCACGCTGGAGCTGTCGCCTGCTTTTACCTGCGCCAAAGTTGTGTTATAAGCGGGCGCCTGTGTTGCATTTCTAAAAGCGAGGAGGCGTATGGCGCCGGGCCTTATTAATGTCCAGTTTTTTTCTATTTCAATGGTTTCGGAATGCGACTTTAACACTCTATAATCCAGCTCCAGTCCATTGGCTTTTTTCGGTTCCAGCACGGTCGCAAACCTTACTGCCCATCCGGGTAAAAACAAGGCTGCCACCACACCCTGGGTATAGCCACGGGTATCCGCCGGATAATCCCATGCCCCATTGCTCATGAGCGACCAGTTAAAAAATTGGGTACGTGGGTCATGGCTGTAACTGTTACCATCAAAAAAATCTGACAAACATATTTTACCTGCGGATATAGTTATCCGGGATATGGGTACTGCGGTGCTTACCTGGTTAATGTTGTCGGGCACAGTATCATACCTGGAATTTTTCAGGGGTATATGTACCTGCAAAAAAAGCCGGGCAATATAGAGTTTGGGGTCTGCACTGCCAATGCGGAATGTTTCGCCATTGGTAAAGCCGGCAACGCCTTTTGCTGAGCTAATGCCCGAGCCACCGGCAATTTCCGGGTTAAAATAAAGGGCGGCATTTTTCCATAATTTTCTGCCGGCAAATATTGTGGATGTAACAGACAGTTTCTGCTTTTCTGCATCGTTGATAAGGCTGTTAAGGCCGGAGTATTTTGCTTTAAAAGCAGGGTGGCTTTGGTTGATAGCCGTTAGCTGAAAATGAAAAGTATAGTTTTTATTGCTATCGAGAAAGGATTGTGCAAAAAGGGATACAGACAAAAGCATGGTAAAAACCAGTACAAAAAGCAACTTCATAAATGCAGTAAATTGGGTTATGAAGCGCAATTTAAAGCAATGTTCCTTTTAACAGCAATGCTGCAATGCTAAAATAGATAACGAGCCCGGTTACATCCACCAAAGTAGCCACAAGCGGGGCAGAGGAAGTAGCAGGGTCCAGCTTTACCCTTTTTAAAACGATCGGTATCATGGAACCGCTTAATGTGCCCCACATTACAATACCAATCAGGGAAAAGAATATGGTAAGCGAAAGTAAAACCCAATGTACGCCATAATCGTACAAATGCAGTTTTTGCCAGATGGCGATGCGTATAAAACCAATGGTGCCTAAAATAAAACCAAGGGTAAGGCCAGAAAGGATTTCCCTGCGCATAACAAACCACCAGTCTTTTATGGTAAGCTCTTTTAATGCCATGGCACGTATAATAAGCGTAGCCGCCTGTGAGCCGCTGTTGCCGCCGCTTGAAATAATGAGCGGAACAAACAATGCAAGCACCACCGCTTTTGAAATTTCTGTATCAAAATAACCCATTGCCGTGGCGGTAAGCATTTCGCCGACAAACAGCACAATCAGCCAGGTAGCCCTTTTTTTTATCAGTGAAAAAAAGCCGGTTTTTACATAGGGATAATCCAGCCCTTCCACACCACCAAAATTTTGTATTTGTTTGGTATCACGTTGTTCTGCTGCATCCAGCACATCATCTACCGTAAGTACGCCGAGTAAAATATTTTCTGCATTGGTAACCGGTAAAACAACCCTGTCGTATTCCTTAAACCTGGCTACTGCATCTTCCTTGCTGTCTGTCATTTTTAACGTGGCACAAAAGCCATCTAAAATATCGGCCACTTTTTTGGCAGGGTCATTCAGTACAAACCTTCTTACGGGAATATCATCAATAAGTTTTCCCTCTTTATCGGTAACATAAATAACGTTGGCCGTCTCAGTGTCATCGTGGTTTTTTCTCAGGTGTTCAATTGCCTGTGCAATGGTAATATTAGGTTCAATGGTGGCGAATGCTGTATTGATTAACCTTGCCACACTATTTTCAGGATAGCCCAATATATCATGCACAGCATCCTTGTTTTTTTCGTTTAAGAAATCCAGTAATGCAGAGCGTTCCATACCTTTTAAAAAAGAATAAAAAGTGATACGGTCATCTGAGCTTAACTCGTTAAGAATGGCTGCAGCACGGGGTTTGGGCAATGCCTGTATTACTTTTTTCTGCAAAAAAATATCCAGGTAAGGAAAAGCATTTACCTGGGCAGGGGCAGGCAACGAATTGAAACCTTTAATCGAAGCATCCACGGGCACGGAGGTAAGCATCCTTGCAATTTCAGACGGGTGTACGTTTTTGTTCCCGTTGCCAAAAGAAAGCAGGCTGCTAAAGTCGCCGTTAATTAATTTTCTGCTTATTTCTTTAAGATATAGCATGGCACGTAGCTTTAAAGTAGCGTATTAATAGGGCATGAAAATAACCCAAACGAATGTTATCCGTTTGCTAACAACCTTGCTTTTACATGATAATCAATTTATAAAATACACCTACTTTTTTGCATTGCTGTAGTTGAACACAATTTCGCAAAATGCCTTTATGCCCACATCAAAGCCACTTTCATCAATAAAGAAATCGGCAGTGTGGTGGGCGGGTGCTTTGGCCGGATCATTACCTTTGGGCATACCGCCTAAAAAGAAGAAAAACGACGGGGCTTTTTCACTATAGAAAGAAAAATCTTCGGCACCGGTAACCCAATGGTCGGTTACCACATTTTTTTTTCCAGCGGCGGCTTGTAAGGCTGGCAGGGCTTTTAATACCAATGCAGAATCATTTACGGTAACCAGTGTTTTGGTTTCAATACTTACCTCGGCTACCGCACCGGCACTTGCCGCAATATTTTCGGCAGTACGTTTTATCCGCTCATGAATGTCTTTTTGCATCTTTCCGTCAAGGGTCCTTACGGTGCCAATCATCACACATTCTTCTGGTATAATATTACTTCTGATGCCTGCGTTAATTGCACCAACAGTAATTACAACCGGTGCCCTGGTCAGGTCTTCCTGGCGGCTCACAATAGTTTGTAACCCTTGTATTATCTGCGCAGCAATTACTATAGGGTCAATGCCGGCCCATGGCTGCGAGCCATGACTGCCTTTGCCTTTAACCTTAATGGTAAACCAATCGGATGAGGCCATCAGCGGCCCCTGCTTGTATTTTATAATTCCGGTTTCAATAGCACTTTCAATATGCAGCCCAAAAACAGCTTCTGCTTTTGGATTGTCCAAGGCACCTTCTTTAATCATCAGTGGTGCGCCACCTTCCTGTCCTTCGGGCGGGCCTTCTTCTGCCGGCTGAAATAAAAATATTACCGTACCGCTGATGTCTTTTTTCATCTTCGTTAAAACGGCTGCAGTGCCCATCAGCATAGCAATATGTGAATCATGGCCGCAGGCATGCATTACGCCAACCGTTTGGTGGTTAAACGTATCGGTTACTTTTGAAGCAAAAGAAAGGTTGCCCCTTTCTGTCACAGGCAGTGCATCCATATCTGCCCTTAATGCAATTACAGGCCCGGGCTTGCCACCCTTTAAAATGCCCACCACACCTGTTATGGCCACGCCTGTGCGTACCTCCATACCAAGGGATTTTAAGTAAGCGGCCACAATACTGCCGGTCTTAAATTCTTTGTTGGATAACTCTGGGTTTTGATGAAAGTTCCTGCGCCATTCCACCACCCTGGGCATGATGTCGCTTACATTTTTGTTGATGGCGTTTTCAAAATTTTGCGCTTTTGTAAAAAGCGGCATTAGTATCAGCAGCAGGTATTTCATCATGATATTATTTATTGATAAAGATATAGGATCAAGCTTATAAAACCATTGCAGCACTTTATAGAAAAGAGGTTTCGGCAGTTCTTTATATTTTAAGAAGGCACTTGTTTTTTACCAGCCACAATTGATTGGTGCGTTAAAAAATAACTGTTATTTTTGCGGCATGACTATAGAAAATTTAAAAGATATAAGGGACCGTGTGCTGGTTTTGAGGAGGTTTCTTTGACGTCGCTAACAGAGAATCAAAAATAGAAAAAGACAAACAACTTTCACTTTCGCCCGGCTTTTGGGATGATAATTCCCGTGCCACTTCCATTTTAAAAGAAACAAAAGTTAACGAGTACTGGGTGAATATGTACAGGGATGTGGTATCACTTACAGAAGACTGTGCCGTGCTGTTTGAATTTTGGAAAGAAGGTGAGGCAACAGAGGAAGAAGTGAAAGAGGCGTTTGATAAAGTTACCAAAGCAGTTGAAGAAGCAGAGTTTAAAAGCACCCTGAACGACCCTGCAGATGCATTGCCTGCGGTGCTGCAAATTAACAGTGGTGCCGGTGGTACCGAAAGCCAGGATTGGGCAGAGATGCTTGCCCGTATGTACCGCATGTATGGCGAAAAGCAGGGGTGGACAGTAAGTGAACTGGATTGGCAATGGGGTGATGGTGCAGGAATAAAAACCTGTACTTTTCAATTTGACGGGTCTTTTTCGTATGGGTTTTTAAAAGCAGAAAGTGGTGTGCACCGCCTGGTGCGGATAAGCCCATTTGACAGTAATGCCCGCCGCCACACCAGTTTTGCCAGCGTATATGTGTACCCGTTAATTGACGACAGTATAGAAATTACGGTTAACCCGGCAGATGTGGAATGGGCTTTTTTCAGGAGCGGTGGCAGCGGTGGCCAAAACGTAAACAAGGTGGAAACCGCAGTACGGCTTACCCATAAGCCAAGCGGTTTTATAGTGGAGTGCCAGCAGGCACGTACGCAGGGCGAAAACAGGGAAAAAGCAATGGCCATGCTGAAAAGCAGGTTGTATGAAGAAGAGATGCGCAAGCGGCAGGCTGCACTGGATGCCACCAACAGCAGTAAAAAGAAAATTGAATGGGGCAGCCAGATCAGGAGTTATGTTTTTCATCCTTACAAAATGATTAAGGACCACCGTACAGATTTTGAGGTAGGCAATGTAGGCCCGGTAATGGATGGTGAGCTGGATGGTTTTATTAAAGCTTACCTGATGAGTGAAAAAGAAATGGAAAACCAGTAAGTGGGCAAGGTCTTCAGGAATAACTTTATCTTGTTAATTGATAAAAGTGTTTTAAAATATAGATATTATGGTTTTAAAAAAACTTGTCCTTACTCAATGTGCATGGATGGCGTTTATTGCAGCAGTCACGTTTTCCTCGTGCATTGACAATGCCAACGATGAAGCAGCAAATGCGCCAAAAACAATTATTGAAATGCCGGTGGTTAAAGACCCGTTGGATACAGCAGGTTCTGCAGTTAAGCAAACCGGTTTATCACCGGATGAGATGAAAGATGACTCTGTTTTCAGGGATGGCAGCAGGCCATCAGAATGGCAAACGGCAGGCATTACAGATGTTAAAGGGTTAAAGTTATTTATTAAGCAATTGCAATTATGGGTGGCAGCCAATGACAGGAACAAGCTGGCAGCGGCAATTGATTATCCCTTAAATAAAACCATCAAAACAAAGGAAGATTTTTTAGCCTACTACGATAATGTTTTTACAAAAGATATCAGGCAATCTTTTTCCAATATTAATTTCAGGCAGTTGTTTAGAAATGAACATGGGGTAATGCTGGAAGGGGGCAAAGTTTGGCTATCGCAGCAAGGAAAGGATTTTAAAATCAGTGCAATCAATTATCCTACAGAACCAGCAAAGTAGCAACCGGTAGGGTTTTGATGGTTGTTACATTTAAAAATGTTCATGATTTAATAATCTGGTAATTGTAAAAAGCAAGATGCTTTACCATAACCTGTAAAATAGTTTTTATGCAATATGGAGATTTTTACTACCCGGTACCGGCAAACGAACCTGTGCTTAATTATCCGCCGGGTTCGCCGGAAAAAGGGGAATTGAAAAAAGCGTTGCAGCAATTAAAAAACGAAGTGGCAGATGTACCTATGTACATTGGAAACGAAGAAGTGCGGACGGATAAAAAAGTGGCCATGCGGCCCCCGCATGAACATAAACATTTGCTGGGCAACTTTTATATGGGTGGCAGCGAACACGTACAAAAAGCCATTGATGCGGCACTAAAAGCGAAAGGTAATTGGGCTACCGCAAGTTGGGAAAACAGGGCGCATATTTTTTTAAAGGCAGCAGATTTACTGGCCACAAAATACAGGCCTTTAATGGTGGCCGCAACTATGCTTGGGCAAAGCAAAAATGTATACCAGGCCGAAATTGATGCAGCTTGCGAACTGATCGATTTTCTAAGGTTTAATGTTCATTTTTTAAGTGAGGTTTATCGCCAGCAACCCGTTAGCGGCAGTGGCATAAATAACAGGGTAGAATACCGGCCGCTGGAAGGTTTTGTACTGGCAGTATCGCCCTTTAATTTTACGGCCATTGGCGGTAATTTGCCCGCCAGTGCTGCAATGTGTGGCAACGTGGTGGTTTGGAAACCAGCAGATACCCAGGTGTACACTGCACAGCTTTTTATGCGTATTTTACAAGAAGCCGGGTTGCCTGATGGCGTGATTAATTTAATTTATGTTGATGGCCCATCATTGGGTGAAGTTTGTTTTAAACACCCTGATTTTGCAGGTGTGCACTTTACCGGCAGCACCGGCGTATTTAAAAGTTTCTGGAAAACTATTGGTGCCAATATGGAACTGTATAAAAGCTATCCCCGTATTGTTGGCGAAACCGGCGGAAAGGATTTTGTGCTTGCCCATAAAAGTGCAAACGTGGATGTGGTGGTGGCCGCTTTGGCAAGGGGTGCATTTGAGTACCAGGGCCAAAAATGCAGTGCTGCATCCCGTGCCTACATCCCATCCAACATTGCCGGGGAGGTTAAAAGTAAATTGGTGGCGGCTTTAAAAACAATGAAGATGGGCAGCACAGAAAACTTCACCAATTTTATAAATGCAGTTATTGACGAAAGGAGTTTTGATAAAATAGAAAAGTACATACAGGCTGCAAAGCACGCAGACAGCGGGGTGCAGGTTATTGCAGGTGGCGGTTGTAATAAAACTGAAGGGTATTTTATTGAGCCCACAGTAATTGAAACAACAGACCCAAAATATGTTACCATGTGTGAGGAAATATTCGGGCCGGTGCTTACCCTGTATGTGTACGATGAAAATAAGTTTGAAGAGACTATGCATTTGGTTGATACCACTTCGCCGTACGCACTTACGGGTGCCATTATAACGCAAGACAGATATGCATTGGAACTTGCTGTAAATAAACTACGCCACAGTGCAGGCAACTTTTATGTAAATGATAAACCAACCGGCGCCGTTGTTGGGCAACAGCCTTTTGGCGGTGCAAGGGGCAGTGGCACCAATGATAAAGCAGGCAGCATGTTAAACCTTTACCGTTGGTTAAGTGCCCGTACCATTAAGGAAACTTTTGTGCCCGTAGAAGATTACCGCTATCCTTTTTTACTGGAAGAATAAATTGGTAAACAGTTGTAAAAAACAAAAGAGGGCTAAACATCAACCCTCTTTTTTATTGCCCGTTCTGTTATCAGAAAACTGTTTACCAGGTTTTTTCCCCTTTCATCATCTTATCAATATTTTCCTGATAGCCCTTTGCATCATCGCCGGTAGCAAGGTCTTTGGCCTTTGTCTCCCATTCAATGGCTTCTTTCTTTTTACCCGCTTTATACAAAAGGTTGGCGTAAGTATCCATAAACATGTGTTGCTTTTCGTTACCGGTAAGCGATTGCTTGCTCCATGCCAATGCCTTATCAACGCAGGCCATATCATCACATTTTTCAAAAATGCTCCAGGCATAATTATTTAAGTCCATGGCATTTATTTTTGTGCCGTAATCTTTTATATAACCGGATACGGCAGCACTAAATGCAGGCCAGTTGTTTTGGCTTTTTGCAACAGCTATTTTATAATAACCAACAGCCTCGGCCGCATATGCAGGATATTTTTTTGATGCATTGTCTAAAGCTTTTTTCCAATCGGGGTTGGCAGCAGGAGTATTTTTTGGTGCTACTACCGGAAAAATTTCTTCCCTTCCTATTACGTTCCTGATGGTGGCGGCGGCATAACCCGGATAATTATATTTATCAAACATGGCAGGGTCTTGCAGCAATTCTTTAAAGCCGGGGTCAGTACTTTTTTGAATGGTATTGCTAAGCAGTTGTATATTTTGCGGGGTAAGTAAATTGGTTTGCGTTGCAAGATAATCTTTGGATACCTGGTCGCTGAAAGGCCTGTCATACGCATCTGTACTGGCTTTGGCCAGTTTAAGCAATAAGGCAGTATCCCTTTTACCGCTTTCGTATAAACGCTTGGCAGCGTAATACTGTGTTTCTTTATTAAGGGCATCTTTCCCTTTATTTATAAATGTTACCGGGTCAGACGAGCCAACGGCCCTGTGCACAATTTCACCATTAGGATCAAAAAACAAATACGTCGGGTAGGCTTTTACATTGTACTTATCCGCTATGTTTTTGCCAGCGGCAAACCAGCTTTTAACTTCATCATTATCATTGGCAGTAGTATCAAGCTGCACTTTAATGTTGATGAATTTATCATTGTAAAAATTGCCGGTTGCCTCCAGCGGAAATACCTGTGCCGACATCATTTTGCAGGGGCCGCACCATGTGGTGTAGCAATCGATAAAAATAAATTTGTTTTCTTTTTTTGCCTTGTCCAGCACTTGTTGCCAGCTAAGGCCATGCTCAAAGTGCATCCCTTTTTCTGTTTGTGCCAGCAGGCTAAATGTTTGCGTAACTATCAGCGTAAAAATGATGACGGCCTTTGTGGCCATAAAGGGTTTAAATATTGTTTTCATGGTGAGTTTTTTTGTATTTAAATGTACCAAAAAATACCAACAATATTGTAAAATAAAGTAGTATTTATCTTACCCTGAAAAACCTAAAACGTAATGCACATAAAGCCTGCGGCTGTGGAAAAACATATTGAGCACCCCGGCCAAGGGTTACTATTTTTGCAAACAGGTATAAAAAGCAAACAAAATATATTATTTAAGCAGTAACAGGTTTAATCCGGTGATCTGCCAACCCAAAAAAACAATTCATTATGTCAAAAAAAATCACGTTTACGTTACCTGCAGAAGTTGTGGGAGAAGCAACATCTGCCATATTATTGGGCGAATTTAATAACTGGGATTATAACGAAGGCGTGGCCTTGAAGAAGAAAAAAGATGGCTCAATGGAAGCCAGTATTTCACTGGAAGCTGGCAAGAGTTACCAGTACCGTTATTTGCTTAATGATGGAAGATGGGTAAACGATCATAGTGCCGATCATTACGAACACATATCCGGTTTGCATGTTGAAAACTGTGTTGTAAATGTTGCGGAGGAAACCCCCAAAGCACCAGCAAAAGAAAAGAAGGCTGCCGAACCAAAAGCAAAAGCGCCAGCCAAAAAGGCTGCCCCTGCAAAAGCTAAAGATGCCGCAGTAAAAGCACCTGCACCTGCGAAAGCACCTGCTAAACCAAAAGCACCTAAAAAAGACAGCGGCCCTAAAGCCTGATCATTTTCGTCTGATATTTTTCGTGCAACAATATACACCTGTTGTAACACCATCATGCATTTATTGGTGGTATCGGCAGGGTTGGGTTTTTTAATCAACCAATAACTGATACATTCGCTATATAAATTTTTATTGTGGTTACCATCTTAAATAAACGCCAGTTACACCTTACGGCTTTACGCCTTGCACATCAGCTTATGGAAAATTATTCGCATCCCGATGAGCTGGTGTTTATTGGCCTGCAGCCAAGAGGGGTGCGTTTTAGCAAGATGGTGGTGGATAATATCCGGCAGCTTTTTCCTGGCGAAACGTTGGCCTATGGTATTTTGGATATTACTTTTTACCGGGATGATGTGCGCCAGGGTTTGCATGTGGCCAACCAGACCGATATTCCATTTTCAATAGAAGGCAAAAAAGTTGTGTTGATTGATGATGTGCTTTACACAGGCCGCACAATAAGGGCTGCACTGGATGCTTTGCAGGATTTTGGAAGGCCGCAGAAAGTAGAGTTATGTGTATTGGTAGACAGAAGGTTTAACAGGGAACTCCCCATACAGCCAGACTATTTCGGCAAGGCCATCGATACTGTCGTATCTCAAAGGGTAAAGGTGGAGTGGGATAACGAAGAGGTAATCCTTTACTGATGAATCATTTTTAACTACTACATTTTTTAAGACGGGGTTATATTTTTACTGTCAGTAATTAATTAAATAAGTTTTTGCAACCACATACTTTCTTTCAGGGAACAAAAATTTACATATGGCCAATGGCATGTTTTCGTTTATAAAAATTGTTTTGCATGGCACAAACAATTCAAACAAATCTATTAGCTTTGACACTTAATGCAACTATCTACCAAACATTTATTAGGCATTAAGGACCTTACCCAACAAGACATTTCCCTTATTTTATCTACCGCTGCCCAGTTTAAAGAAGTGCTGCAAAGGCCTGTTAAGAAAGTACCCTCGCTGCGTGACATTACCATTGTAAATTTATTTTATGAAAGCAGTACACGGACACGGATATCTTTTGAGCTTGCCGAAAAAAGGCTGAGTGCAGATACTATAAATTTTACTGCATCAGGCTCATCGGTATCTAAAGGCGAAACATTGCTGGATACTGTAAACAACATTTTAAGCATGAAGGTGGATATGGTGGTGATGCGCCACAGTGCAAGTGGTGCCCCGCACTTTTTGGCAAAGCATATTCCGGCTGCTATTGTAAATGCTGGTGACGGTATTAACGAGCATCCCACACAAGCCTTGCTGGATGCGTTTTCCATTAAAGAAAAACTGGGTTCGCTTGAAGGAAAGAAAGTGGTACTGGTAGGCGACATCATGCACTCACGGGTTGCCTTAAGCAATATCTATCTATTAAAAAAAATGGGTGCCGAAGTAATGGTGGCAGGCCCGCCAACACTGATACCAAAATACATTACAGCGGCACTCGGCGTGCAGGTAGAATACAACTTAAAGAAAGCACTTGCATGGTGCGATGTGGCCAACATACTCCGCATACAATTGGAAAGGCAAAACCAGGTTTTGTTTTCATCTTTACGGGAGTATAACCTTGCCTACGGCGTTAGCAAAAAACTGCTGGATGGATTAGATAAAGAAATTGTAATTATGCACCCGGGCCCCATCAACAGGGGGGTGGAGATTGACAGTGATGTGGCAGACAGCAAGCAATCGATTATTTTACAACAGGTGGAAAATGGCGTAGCAGTAAGGATGGCAGCCTTGTACCTGCTCTCCCCAAAAGCGGTTCCTTAAGTAATTAATTATTTTAAACGCAGATAATACAGTTTCTTTTACCCAGTTTCTTTATCCATTTTCAATTCGCCATAACAATTAACTATGCAACGCATTTGCTTGTTTCCCGGTACGTTTGACCCTGTAACCTTAGGGCATATTGATATCATTAACAGGGCAATGCCCTTGTTTGATAAAGTGGTTGTAGGCATTGGCCGCAATGTAAATAAAGTGCCGATGTTTAGCGAAGAGCAAAGGCTGCAATGGGTACTTGATATTTATAGAGATGAGCCTAAAGTATCGGCTGTGTTGTATGATGGGCTTACTGTAACCTGTTGCAAAACCGTTGGTGCAAATTTTATTTTACGGGGTATCCGTTACGTAAACGATTTTGAATATGAAAAAGCAATTGCCGATATGAACCGCAGCCTTGAAGGCCATATTGAAACTGTTTTTTTTACCTGCCTGCCGCAGTTTACTTCGGTTGCCAGCACTCTCGTTAGGGATGTGTATAAAAATGGCGGCGATGTTTCGCAATTTTTGCCCGATGTGGTTAATGCGGCCATCACCAAAAAATAATCAGGCTGTATTGCCAATAAAAAAACGAAGGATAAAGTAGTGGTTACTTACACCTTCGTTCCTCTAAAAAGGCGTTACCTAAACCTTTGGAAGTTTATACCCGTTGTGGTACTCCTTCATTAAATATTTTTGATTAAGGGCATTATCTGTAAAGGCCATTTTTGCTGTGTCCCACACCACTTTTTTTCCGCTGCGGAAAGAGATATTGCCCATTTGCGCCACGGTGGCCACATGCGCACCTGCCTGGATAGAACAATTTAAATCAGCCGCATTACGGGATTTAATTGCGCCTACAAAATTTTCCCAGTGTTTATCAATGCCACTGTCAGATGATTTTTGTAAGGGCATAATCACTTTATTCTTACTTTGCCTTTCTTCTATTACTTCCCACCCGCCACGGTTTAAAATAAGTGTGCCATTGTTGCCGATAAAAGCAATACCATGGTCCCTGTCATAAGAGCCGTTATCAATGCCCATGGCGGAATCCCACACCATGTTAAACTTATCAAATTCGTACAGCGTTGTTAAAGTATCGGGGGTTTCTTCATACAAATCCGGATAGGCAAATTCACCTCCCAAACCTACAACACTCTTGGGCAGTTCGGCCTTCATACCAATAAGGGCATAGTCAATTAAATGCACGCCCCAATCCGTCATCAGCCCACCCGCATAATCCCAAAACCAGCGAAAATTAAAATGGAAGCGGCTGGCATTAAAAGGCCTTGTGGCTGCAGGCCCAAGCCACTGTTTATAATCGACGCCGGCAGGTGGTGCTGTATCGGGCACTACAGGCCCGGGTTTCATCCAACCCTGGTAACACCAAACTTTTGCCGTACGGATATTGCCTAACTGACCGCTGTGTACAAATGCCACTGCATCTTTAAAATGTTGCTGGCTGCGTTGCCACTGCCCGGCCTGTACAATTTTATTATACCGCTGTTGTGCCGCCACCATCATGTTGCATTCGCCAATGGAATTGCCTACCGGTTTTTCGCAATACACATCTTTACCAGCTTCGCAGGCATGTATCATTATCAGTGCATGCCAATGATCGGGTGTGCCAATAATTACCGCATCAATATCTTTTTGTGCCAGCAGTTTCCGGTAGTCATCATACTGTTTTATTTTAGTGGCATCAACGTTTAATGGGGCAAGTTCGGCCAGCCTTTTGTCGATGACGTTTTTATCCACATCACACACTGCCACCAGGTTTACACCGGCAATTTTTATTGCCGCTTTTACATTGGCCCAACCCATACCATTAATGCCAATAGCCCCAATGTTTAACTGGTCGCTTGGGGCAATGCGGTTTTTAAAATAAGCAAAAGTTTTGTTGTTGAATGCCGCAGCAAGGGCACCGGTGCCAACCAATAAAGAAGACTGCTGTAAAAATTTTCTGCGTGGATGCATAATCGTTTATTTTTTATGATAGAATGTATTTATGGCAATGCTGTTGTAGAAAAACCTTAATCACAATTGGTTTCACTTTTTAAAACAAGCAAAAAATTGGAGTTATAAACTTAGCCAATTATTTTTATACTGATGCGAAGCCATTGGGTGTATTTAAAATTGTCGCAGTCTTTTAAAGGCATCCCAACCTTGTAACGCTTATGTGAAATAGTAATAGTGCTTCAAAAGGTGGGCAACCCTAGAGACAATTTTAAATGTACCTAAGCCATCCAGGTTTTTATGGACAATACCTGACGTTTGATAAAGCTGCATGCTACCCGGCCAAAAAAAGATGCCTTAAAAAATAGGTATTCCGTACTAAAAATTATCTTAGTTTTAATCAACGTTGTTATAAGCTTTTTGCCTGATTATCTTTCTTAAACTTTCATTTTAAAATTAACTATTTTATGAGGTTGCTTACATTTTTTATTGCCGCATTATTATTGGGTGCATTAACCATAAAAGCACAAAAAATTGAAACCGCAGTAAATGCTGCATCTGTTGGTTTTTCTGAAGAAAGGCTGAAGCGGATAGACGTACAAATGAACGACTGGGCAAAGCAAGGATGGGTAAGTGGCACAGTAGGGCTAATCATCCGCAACGGAAAAATTGTGTACTACAAGGCTGCCGGTTACAATGATATTGTTGCAAAAACTGCCATGAAGAAAGATGATATTTTCAGGATTGCTTCACAAACAAAAGCCATTACCAGTGTTGCTGTAATGATGTTGTATGAAGAAGGGAAATTTTTACTGGATGATCCAATCTCTGCATACATACCTTCTTTTGCCAATGAAAAAGTGCTGGATAAATTCAATGAAAAAGATACCACTTATACCACAGTAGATGCAAAGAGGGCTGTTACCATCAGGGACCTGCTTACCCATACTTCCGGGATAGGGTATGCGCAGATTGGCAGCAAGGAAGCGAATGCCATTTATGCCAAAAATAATATTACAGCAGGGCTGGATGTTAAAGGTGATAAGCTTGCAGATGCCATGAACAGGCTGGGTAAATTGCCACTGATGCACCAGCCCGGCGAAAAGTGGACCTATGGCCTAAACGTAGACCTGCTGGGCAACCTGGTGGAAATATGGTCTGGCCAAACGCTGGAACAATTTTTTAATGCAAGGATTTTTGAACCATTGGGAATGGTGGATACTTACTTTAACCTTCCTGCTTCCAAAGCATCAAGGCTGGTGTATTTATATAATGAAGACTCGTTGGGCATATTGCAAAAAGTAAAGGGTGATGCACTTGGTGGAAATGTTGATTACCCCTTGCGTAAAAAGGATTATTTCTCCGGCGGTGCCGGTCTTTCTTCCACGGCGTATGATTATGCCATCTTCCTGCAGATGATGCTTAATGGTGGCACCTACAATGGCAAGCGTTTGTTAAGCCGCAACACGGTGCGTATGATGACTATGAACCAGATAGGCGATATTCCTTTTGGCAATGATAAATTCGGTTTAGGCTTTTCTGTTGTTACTGAAAAGGGCAGCGCCATTTTTCCTACACAGCAAGGTACGTTCAGCTGGGGCGGCGCATTTAAAACATCGTATTGGGCAGATCCTAAAGAAAAGATGATAGTTATTTTTTACCGCCAATTATTGAATGCACCACATGGCGAACTTGGCGATAAGTTCAGGGTGCTGGCTTACCAGGCTTTAAACGATTAAAGTGGGTTTGCCCGGGATGGCATTGTAAAGTTTCAGCTAACAAACCCCATCATCTTTACCACCATTTCTTTTAGCAGGCTTGCATCTGGTGTGCCACTGTCGTTAATGCCGACGCTTTTTAAATTGTATTCGTGCAATAGCAGCAGTGCCCTTTCCACGCCTTCATAGCCGTAACTTTTGGCCGTGGCCAATGCCTCTTTTGCTGCATAAGGATTGTTATAAAAAAAGGGTTTAACGGTCGTTTCGCTTTTATCAGCCAGGCCAAAAATAATATAGAGTTTACTAAAGAAACCATACAAGGCAGGCAGCACTATTTGTATGGGTGCGGCTTTGGGATTGCTTTCAAAATACTGGATAATGCGGATGGCTTTTACCAAATCTTTCTTACCCATGGCGGCCTGCAGCTCAAAGGCATTGTACTCCTTGCTTACACCCACGTATTTTTCAACATCATCTTCTGTAATAGTTTTGCGCTGACCTAAATTTACAGTTATCTTTTCTATTTCGTTTACAATGCGGTTAAGGTCGTTACCAATATGCTCTGCCAACAATGCCACAGCTTTGGCAGACATGGTGAAATCCTGTTCCCTTACAAATTCGGTTATCCATTCCGTTAGCTTGTACTCTTTTATTTTTTCAGATGTAAAAACCTCTCCTTCTTTTTTAATGGTTTTGTACAGCTTGGTCCTTTTATCAAGGGTTTTTTCTTTGTAGCTCACCACAAAAATGGTGGAGCTTAATGGATGCTCAATATAATTTTCTAGCTTATCAAGGTCTTTCATTTGCTGGGCTTCTTTCAGTAATACCACTTGTTTTTCGGCAAACATGGGGTAGCGCATGCAGGCATTTACCACATCGCTCCAATTTGCATCTTTGCCATAAAAAACAACCAGGTTAAAGCCGGCTTCCGCTTCGGGCAACAGCTTGTGTTCTGCATAGCCCATCACTTTATCTATGTAAAAATCTTCTTCACCTTCAAGCCAGTATACGGGTTTAAAAAGTCTCTTTTTCCAATCCCCTAAAATTTTTTCTGCAGACATGCACCAAAAATACAACGTTTATAAGTTTGGTATTTATAGATTTTTAACAGCCACGGCAGGTGTTGAAAGCCGCTTTGGTGGTGAACATAATTAAAGCGGGTGGCCGTAAACTTTTAGGTTTAAACGATGCAGGTACAAGTAGCCAAGGGTTTAATGAATTATTAAAAAGCATAAAAGTTGCCAAAGGACTACTGAAACAGTTGAATATTGAAATTGACAGAAAAATAATAACGGCAAAAAAAATAGTGTTGAAAAACTTCTTTTAAAAGGCCCGGTGGCAACAAAAAAGCAACCTGGGACAATTGATAACAACAGAAAAGCTATCAACCTATGGAGGATAAAATAGAACAATCCAGTGACGCAAACCTTATGATCAGGCAACAGCAGCATCCCATTGCTTACCATGTACAATGCTTAACAGAAAGCAATTTGAGCGTATTAAAAAACCTTATGATTATTAAATGATATGGTGTAATGGTTACTAAATAAACCATCCGGCAATGTGCAATCTACTTGCCATTTTTCCATTACTTTAAATGTTCGGCAACTTCCTGCTGGCGGCCGGTTTCTTCGTCTTCTATTTCTTTGATATCATTTTCAATTTCGCCCCATTCTTCATCGGTAAGTTCATCTTCGGCTACAGATGACGGGTTGCTGAATTTCTGTACCACATCATGTAATATTTCAAGCGCCTGCTCATTGTCCATCTCCATGATTAGGTTTAAAATTTGTTGTTTCAATTTATCTGTATTTGTCATGGCTATTAATTGATTGTTATAAAAAAATTAGGTATAAAAAAAGATACCCTTTTTGAAGGTATCCTTAAAATTAAGTTGATGGCAGCATTAAATACGCCGTGGAATAATAAGGTTTAGCACTGCCAGTAAAATGCAGGCACCAATACCAGCAGTTAAAATGTAGCCTAACCACCCCGTGCCAAGGCTGATATGCAGGGCACCAAAAAGCCAGTAGCCAATAAAGCCGCCGAGTATACCAACAACAATGTTGCCCAGTAAACCAAGGCCGCTGCCTTTAAATAATTGTCCGCCCAGCCAACCGGCTACGGCACCTAAAATTAGCGTGATAAGAATTGCCTGACCTTCCATAATATTTTGTTTTAAGGTTGTGATGAAATGATTTTCATCTTCCAACGCAATCTGCCTGCCAGTGTTTATGCAGGATAGGTTAGGGTGTTGTTTGATTTAAAAGTAGTGGATACGTGTCAAAAATTCTACAAATTGGCCGTGAATGTCTAATCGCATAACCACAAAAAAACCCGGCACCTGCCAGGTTTTAAAAAGGTAAAATAGCATAATTAGTTGAGCGACCTAAAATCTACCGGCACTAATTTACTTACGCCAGGCTCCTGCATGGTAACGCCGTAAATAACATCTACGGTGCTCATGGTTTGCTTGTTATGGGTAACGATAATAAACTGGCTGTTTTCGCTGAACTGTTTTATCATTTTGGTAAACTTGCCCACATTGGCATCATCCAAAGGTGCATCCACCTCATCCAAAATACAGAAGGGTGCAGGTTTTATAAGATAGATGGCAAACAGCAAAGCCGTGGCCGTAAGTGTTTTTTCACCTCCGCTCAACTGCCCGATGCTAGACGGGCGTTTACCTTTTGGCTTGGCCACAATATCAATTCCGGTTTCAGCTAAGTTGGTAGGGTCAACCAATACCATGTCTGCCGTATCATCTTCTGTAAACAAGGCTTTAAATACTTTTTGAAAGTTTTCCCTCACCTTATTAAACGTTTCTAAAAATTGCTGATTGGCCGTGGCTTCCACTTCCTGTATGGTTTGCATCAGACTGTCCTTTGCAGTAACCAGGTCATTTTTTTGCTCCATAATAAACTCATACCGTTTTTTCATTTCGGTGTATGCCTCAATAGCGGTTGGGTTTATCTCACCTATATTTTCCAGGCGTTTGCGCATGCGGTCGTTCTTTTCCTGTAAATCCTGCAAGGGTACATCGCCAGTCCTTGGTTCATCAATAATGGTATCCAGTTCTATTTTAAACTCCACGTGCAGGCGCTCCTTCATGCCAGCCAATTGTAATTTAAGTTCGGTAAGCTTATCTTTTATTTCGCCCAGCAGATGGTCAATATTTTCCTTCGATTTTTGCTTGTGCCGCAATTCGGTTTCTTTCGCAGCAAGTGCATTCCTTACATTATAGTAGGCCTGGTCTGCTTCGTTTAACCTTTTTTCTTCCACCTCTTTATTTTGCAGCAACGCAATCACCATAGCTTCAAGCGCTGCAAGGGCAATGGCCGTTTCAGCAATGCTGGCAGCAGCTTCTGTTACTTGTGCCGTACTGCTTTCTACCTGCACTTTTAAATCGGTAAGCTGACGACTTTTAAAATCAAACTCCTGTTTTAGGGAAATTACTTTGCTTTGTTGCCTTGTGTACTGCAGGTTGCCATCATTGTAGCTGGCGGTGGCAAAATTATATTCCTGTTCCGCCACGGCATAATCCTGTTCAATGGCCTGCATGGTATCGCCCAAATGGTCAAGTTGCGTATTGAGTTTATCCAGTCCGGCCCTTGTGCTGGCGATGGCATCATGGCTGGTTTCCAGTTGGTGCTGCAGGTCATCTATCCTGCTGCTGCTGGTTTGCTCCAGGTGGTGCAGGTTTTCAATTTTATTTTGAAGGCTAAATACCTGGTTGGTCAAATTATTAATATCCTGCTGTGTTTGTTTAATGGCGTTTTCTTTCAACTGTTCGTTAAAAGCAATTACTTCATTGTGGCGGGCTTGTATGGTGGTTTTTAAACCAGTCACCACAATCTCCTGGTTGGTTATTTCATCAACCAGTTTGACCAGGTTTTTTGCCCGGCCTATTTTTTTTCCTTCAAACAAACCAACGCTGCCGCCGGTAAGGGAGTATTTTCCTTTTACGTATTTACCTGTTTTTTCCAGCACCACCGCACCATTGCTGTTGCGCATGGCCTGCTCATCATCCGCAATAAAAACGTTGCCCAATAAGTGTTTGGCCAGTAAGGCATATTTGATGTCAACTTCTATTACACCCAGGGCAGGTATGGTACCTTCGGGCTGATGGGGTTCTTCAAAGCCGGTAAATTTATCCTGCAGAAAAAAGTTGGCCTTACCTTTTTTATTATCATCCAGCAAGTGGACCGCCTTTAGCCCTTCTTCTAAATTATTTACCACGTAGTAGTTAAGGTAGGGTTCCAGCACATTTTCCACAGCAGCCCTGTATTCCGGCTGCACATAAATAATATCGCTCAACAACGGCGCCTCATGGTTCCAGTTGGTATTTTTATGTAAAAACTTTACACTTTCGGGGTAGCCTTCCATACTGTCTACAAGGCTCTTAAGCAAAGCGTATTCATTTTTCTTACTGTCGAGTATACGGTTTTCATCAGCCAGGGAAGCCCGCAATTTTTCCAGCATACCCTGGGTTTGAAAGATTTGCTCCTTCGTAAACTCATGGTGGTCCTGCAGTTGTTGTAAGCTTGCTTTCTTTTGCTCCAGCTCATCAGTCTTCACTTTCCTCTCCGCCCCTAATTGTTGCAACTGGGTTTGGCGTTGCGTTTTTTCATCCTGTATCTGTACAATGGTGCGCTGTACGTTCTGGATGCTGGTATCTGCAATGGCTACCTTTTTTTCCGCATCAAACTGCTGGCGTTGCAGTGCCTGGTTTTCCCGGCGAAGGGCATCAATGCTGCTGCGCTTTTCATCAAATGTTTTGCGTTTGTCTTCAACGGCATGCTTTACATCTTCCAGGCGGCCTTCCAGTTCTTCCAGTTTTGCCTCATCTTCTTTTATTTGCTGGCTGGTAAACTGTATGCTGTCATCAAGCCCCTTTAATTGCCCACCTGCCTTTTGCAAAAAGCTGTTCAGGCTGGTTTCCCTTTCTTTTAAATATAGCAGGCGTTGTGCGGCAAGGCTTTTATCACTCTCTTTATTGCGAACGGCTGCCAGTGTTTCATTAAAGGCATGCTGCAGTTGCTGCAGGTTTTTTTCCTGGTTAACAAAGCCCAGTTTATCCTGTTCCAGTGCTGCCTCTTCGGTGGCAATGGCGGCTTCCAGCTCTAGGCGTTTATCTACCCCGGTTTGCTGCTGCTGGTTAAGGTCACGGTAGGTTATATTAAAACCTTGCAGTGCCGCTTTGGCCAATTCAATGCTAACCTCCCGGTATTCCTTTTTTATCTCAAAATACTTCTCGGCTTTTTTGGCCTGTCCCTCCAGGCTTTTTAACTGGTTGTTAATTTCAAATAGTAAATCTTCAATACGGGCAAGGTCTTGCTCGGTGGCATCCAGCTTAAGTTTGGCTTCTTTTTTACGTGTTTTGTAGATGGTGATGCCGGCGGCCTGTTCCAGCATTTTGCGGCGGCTGTTTTCTTTATCTTTAATAATATCATCCACCATGCCCAATTCAATAATGGCGTAGCTGTCTGTGCTGATGCCGGTATCCATAAACAGGTTATGAATGTCTTTAAGGCGGCAGGCCACATCATTAAGGCGGTATTCGCTTTCGCCGTTTTTGTAATATTTACGGGTAACGGTAACAATGTTAAATTCGGTAGGCAGCAGGTTTTTAGTATTTTCAAAAGTAAGGCTAACCTCTGCAAGCCCACTGGCACTGCGGCTTTTGCTGCCGTTAAACACCAGGCTCTCCAGGTTTTCGCTGCGGAGGTTGCTTATTTTATGCTCGCCGATAACCCAGCGGATGCTATCAATAATATTGCTTTTACCACAACCGTTGGGGCCAATAACACCGGTAATGCCCTCATCAAAATTGAGGATGGTTTTATCGGCAAAACTTTTAAACCCTTTAATTTCAAGACTCTTTAAACGCACGTTCTATAGTTTATGTAAGAGGGCAAATATAAAGGAATGGCTTACCACTTTACGGGGGAGTTATCAACGGAAAACAACAGGTTTTACACACTTGCGCAACAACCGTTTTTCATATGGTTTTTATTGTCCGGGCGAAGGAAGCCATGTGGTACGGCATTGGCGTCGCACACTTGTACGATGGAAACTTTAGGGGGCTTATTTAAACAAACCTATGTGCTTGTAAGTTTAGTTTTGATATTGGGAAATTGCATACAACCTTTATATTTAATCTTTCCTCAATATCGCATAAGGTTAAATTGAGGGCAAAGTGTCTTGGAACCTTGTGCCATACAACAAAAAGCATTTCCGGGTTTTGTGCAACAAATGCTGCAAACAAAATAACCTGCTATTTAAAAGTTTTCATTCGTTGGGAAGACCATCTACATTTTTACAACATTAAGCCGCAATGATAAATTTTAAATAGCAGTAAATGTATTTTATGGCAAGCTACGTGTTAAACCGAAGTGGCGCAGGAAAACCTGTGCTACTTCGGTTTAGCATTACCCTCATCTTACCCGGCCATTGTATTTATTTAAACAAACTGTACATTTAGCAGGCAATGGTGCAAACCCCATTTACCAATAATTATGAAATTGCTTGTCTTGCTCCTGCTGTTTCCCTTTTGCCTTGTGGCACAACGAAAAGGCATAATTAAATCCAACGCTGCAAAAGGCATGGCCTTTTTAAATACCCTCAATAAAGAAGAACTACAAAAAACCCAATTTGCTTTTGGGGATATGGCCCGGTTCGAATGGCATTATGTGCCCACATCTATGTTTGCCCGCAAAGGCATTGCGGTAAAAGACCTTTCTGGTAAACAAAAAAAACAGGTGGATGAACTGCTGCACGCATTCCTGAGTAGGGAGGGGTTTTATAAAACAAAATTTATTATGGGGCTGGAGGATGTGCTGCACACCATGGAGCCTTTAAACGAAAGCAGGATACCCGGAAATTATATGGTTGCCATTTTTGGTACACCGGATAAAGACAGCATTTGGGGATGGCGTTTTTCCGGCCACCATGTTACCTTAAACTTTACCGTGGTAGACGATACCATTGCATTTGCACCTTTCTTTTTTGGTGCCAATCCTGCCATTATCCCCAACACCCCAGCCGACGCTTACCGGCCAATGCGGCAGGAAGAAAGTATAGGTTTTGACCTGGTGCATAGCCTTACACCAGCCCAGCTTGAAAAAGCCAATTTTGCTGTAAATGCCTATGAGGAAATACTTTCTACAAATGTTGCGGAAGTAAGCCCTATGAAGCCTGAAGGTATTGCGGCATCTGAAATGACCAATGATCAAAAACTGATTTTGAACAGGCTTATAGTAACCTATTTATCGGCTATGCCAAAAGCCCTTGCTGAGCTAAGGATGAAAAAAATTATTGCGGAAGATATCAATACGATCTGGTTTGGGTGGGCTGGGGAAACAGTGCCGGGCAAGGCGCATTATTACCGGATACAGGGCAAATCTTTCCTGGTTGAATTTGATAATACACAATCCCATGCAAACCACATCCACACCGTGTGGCGTGATTTTAATGGTGACTTTGGCCGTGACCTTTTGAAAGAACATTATCAGCAGGTGCACCATCATGATCATGACCATTAATATGATTACCAACTGCAACGGCACCAGTATTTAAAATTAGGGTTGCCCTTTGTATTCAATTTTTTATAACTAATTTTCAGCACTAAAACGAATGATAATGAATGTGAAAAAAAGCTTTAAGGCAATACAGGTTATAGTTTGCCTGCTAACGGTTGTTGCTATAACATTTGCCGCCAATACGGTTGCGGGGCAGCATTTAAACAACTCCACCGCAATGCAAACCGACTCTGCCATTGTACAGGGCAAGTGGGATATGACGATTGACGTTGATGGTAAGATGAGCCCCTCATGGTTTGAAATACACCACTCTGGTTTGCGTACACTTGTTGGTCAGTTTGTAGGCATGGGCGGTAGCGCAAGGCCTGTGGCACGTATGAATTTTACAGATAAAAAACTCAGCTTTTCGTTGCCGCCGCAGTGGGAGCAGGAGCCAACAGATATTATGGTTGAAGGTACACTTGATGGCCAGGTTTTATCAGGCGTTATTACCATGGGCAATGGTAAAACCTATAAGTGGACGGCCAATAAAGCGCCGCTGTTAAAACGCCAGTCGCCGCCGGTTTGGGGTACGCCTGTCCGTTTGTTTGATGGCAGCAATATTTCCCAATGGCACCCGAGTGGGGCGGTAAACCAATGGGTGCCAAAAAATGGGATTATGCAAAGCCCGAAATCAGGCAGCAACCTGATAACAAATGAAGTGTTTAAAGATTTTAAGTTACACATTGAGTTCAGGTACCCTGCAGAAAGTAACAGTGGCGTATACCTAAGGGGCAGGTACGAAGTGCAGGTGATGGATAGCAAAGGCGCCGAACCAGCCAGTGTTTTATTCGGGGGCATTTATGGTTTTATAAGCCCCAGCGAAATGGCCGCCAAAGCAGCGGGGGAGTGGCAAGCTTTTGACATTACTTTAATTGGCCGGCTTGTAACAGTGGTGGCCAATGGAAAAACAATCATCTGCAACCAGGAAATACCGGGCATTACCGGCGGTGCCATTGACAGTAATGAAGGTGCGCCAGGGCCCATCATGCTGCAAGGCGACCATGGCCCGGTTGATTACCGCAACATTACCATTACCCCTTCCAGATAATTATAACGGCAGCTTTCTTTTAATTTAATAAGAAGGCTGCCTTCCTATTTTTTTTCAGTGTGTTTCCCAAACATGCTTTTAATGATTAAACAATTGGCCTGTCTTCCTCCGATGAACGGGCATTTTTCGCAACAGCTTATCACAGGTAACAATGTTTGTTTATCCATTGATACAAGCAGTTGCTGTTTTCCTTTATCAGGCAGGGCGATATTCTCTGGCATAATTATTTAGCAAATTGTGGTAGTAATCAAAAATAATCTGAAGATTTTATGCCTACAACAGATCAAAAGCGATTTATGCAAATGGCCATCGACCTTTCGGAACAAGCAGTGGACGGTAAAAAGGGTGGGCCGTTTGGCGCCGTTATTATCCGGGAAGGAAAAATTGTTGGCAGCTCCGGCAATTGTGTTTTTAAAGATACCGACCCAACAGCACATGCAGAAGTTATGGCCATAAGGGATGCCTGTAAAAATCTGACAACAACAGATTTATCAGGCTGCGAAATGTATTCTTCTGCAGAGCCTTGCCCCATGTGCACCGCAGCTATTTATTGGGCAAACCTTAAAACAATCTATTTCAGCAATACAGAAATGCAATCCCTTCAGTACGGTTTTGTTGATAAGGAAATTTTAGAAGAGTTGAAGAAACCATCAGGCAAAAGAAAGATTAAAAACATCCGGATTGAAAATAAATCGGCCATAAAGGTTTTTGATAAAGCCCTTAAAACCCATGTTTAAAAAGATAGCAAAGTGGTTTATCATCTTACCAAAATAACAACAGCGCCAACAATAGTAAGGGCAATAACTACTTTGCGGTAACTGTCATCTTTAATAAGGGCCACTACTTTTAAACCTACACCAAAACCAGCTATCATGGCAGGTAATAAAAACAGGTCGGTACGTAATGTATATGGTGTAATGTTATTCCAAAAAATAACCTGGAAGGGAAGTTTAAATAAATTAATTACCAGAAATACCCAGGCGGCTGTGCCGATAAAATCATTTTTTGTAAGCCGCATTGCCAAAAAATAGATGTTGGCGAAAGCACCTGCAAGGTTGCCAAGCATTGTGGTGAAGCCTGCCGTTAAACCTGTGGCAGCAATAAAAAATTTATCTTTAGGAATTTCTTTAACCCGTTTTAATTCCATAAAAACAATAATAAATACTGTGGCCAGAATAATGATGGCCAGCATTTTTTTAAATAGTACTTCGTCAATGTTTTTACCCACAAATACGCCGAGCAGCACACCGGCCATCATCCACGGGATTAGTTTCCAAAACTGCGGCCACTGCACATGGCGCTTGTAGTAGATAACCGCCATAATATCTGCCACGCAAAGCAGCGGCAGCACAACGCCTGTAGATGTTTTGCCGCCAAACACAAGTGCCATCAGGGTTACATTTAAAATCTCTATTCCTTTTAACCCGGCCTTGGCCATTCCTAAAATAAATGCGGCAATTAAAACCAAAATCCAGTCTGTTACGTTCATTTGCTTAAAGGTATAAGTATAGTTCTGAATATTACAAAACCGTTAAGTGTGTACAACGTTTTGATTGCAATTTCGAAAAAATCTTATATTTGGTTTTTGTCCTAATGTCCTGCTTACAGCGTTATTTTATACTTAACATATATGCAGACACGGAAACTCTACTTCGTACTATTTACAATTTTATTGGTTTTTGTAACAAGTTGCCGCAAGGATGACATTACAACCTCATCCGACCTTAGTAACCCTTTACGGGCTTACGAGGGTAAGTTTATTACCAATTATTTTACCCTTTTATGCAGGATATCTAAATCATCTGCAGGGTTTTTTCCACCACAGGTTGCCCGGGCTTATGGCTATACCGGCATTGCAAATTACGAAGCAGTGGTAAATGGTATTGATGCCGGTAAAACTTTACAAGGCCAGCTTACGGGCTTTGCGCCGGGAAGTATAGCCAAGCCAAATATTAACCTGGCTTATAATTGGGCAATAAGTTCAAATGCAGCTACCGCTGCGATCATCAAAAAGATGTTTGACCAGGATTTATCTGCTGCCAATATTAGTGCGGTCGATAGTCTTGAAGCCTTGCAATTAAAAAGCTTGTCTTTAAATGCATCGCCTGGCACAGTGCAGCGTTCTATAGATTTTGGGAAAAATGTTGCCGCAGCAGTGTATCAATATTCATTAAACGATGGTGGAAATTTATCTTATAAAGATCCTTTTCAATTACCCTTTAGTATGCCCGCAGATGCCTTTTGCTGGGTTCCCACAAGTGCCGCATTGCATCCGGTATCGCCATTTTGGGGTAAT
Organism: Ferruginibacter sp.; assembly: GCA_965249755.1. Lineage (GTDB taxonomy): Bacteria > Bacteroidota > Bacteroidia > Chitinophagales > Chitinophagaceae > Ferruginibacter. The sequence continues at coordinate 1,452,917 of CBDFMT010000004.1, read as the reverse complement.
AACAGGCCTTTCTTAATGCAGGATGTTGCAAACACACAACCATTGGCACATAAGCTTTTTTCTATAGATTCTGCATCGTCTTTTTACCAGGAAGCACTGAATGTTTACCGTCAGGTTAAAAGGAATACACCACAGCAGGTAAGCATTGTAAAGTTTTGGGCAGATGATCCTTTTAATACCTGCACACCATGCGGCCACACGTTTAATATTATGACACAATTGCTTGAAGAAAGCAATGCAAGCCTGGAGAAGGCAAGTGTTGCATTGGCAGCTTTAAGCATTAGTGAAAACGACGCCTTTATAAGCTGCTGGAAGGCGAAGTACACGTACAACCTTATCAGGCCGGTATCTTACATCAAAAAATATATTGACCCTGCATTTACCACAGTTATTGGTACGCCTGCTTTTCCTGCGTATTCATCTGGCCACTCCTGCGAAATTGGGGCCGGCTCAAGGGTGTTCATTAAATTTTTTACCAATGGTGATGGCAACTATTCATTGGCAGACAGAAGCCAGCTACAGTATGGTTTTGCTATAAGAAATTACAGCAACTTTGATGATATGGCCAAGGAGTGTGCAGACTCCCGCTTTTTTGGGGGTATACATTATGCGATGGATAACGAGGTTGGTTTGGAATCAGGCAAGATGATTGGTAATAATATTGTTACACAAATTAAGTGGCCACAAAATATTCAATAACCTTAACCTGATGCGGCGATACGTTTTGATTGGGGCTTTGCCCGTGTTTATAATGGTTTGTTTTTTATCATGCCAGCAAAAAAACGTACCCGATGTTGCGGCGATAGTAGCTGATTTTAGTAAGCTCGAATGCAGGGCGGTGCATATACGGGAACAACGTTATGCCCTGGCAAACACCATTCGTTTTACAGAAGATTCTATGGCATTGGTAAAAGATATCAATGATAAAAAGAAGGCGTTACAAGATTCGCTAAACAGCTATTTAAAAACCAAGGATGATTTGCTTGCACTAAGCCTGAGGCTTGCCGATACCATTAAGCTTAAACTGGATACCATCATTAAAGTGCAGCTTAAAACAAAAGACAACATTGCTGAGTTTGATAAACAACTTTCTGCTGCACTGATAAAGCAAAACTGTAATTAAAAAATGGCATTGTATCAAATTCATTTAAAAGTTTAACTTGGGTAGAATAATTACTTTTAATAAAAAACATGAAGAAATTTGTATTGTTTTGCCTGCTTACATTTACCGCCGCTACTATGATGTTTGCCCAAACTAAAGATGCCCTCTTGAGGCATGTGGTGCTGTTTAAATTTAAAGACAATGCCACACCAGAAAACATTAAGTCAGTAGAAAATGCTTTTCTTAAACTGCCCTCTGATATTGCTTTTATAAAAAATTTTGAATGGGGCATAAACAACAGCCCCGAAAAATTAAATGATGGGCTTACCCATTGCTTCTTTGTAACATTCGGTAGCGAAAATGACAGGGACAATTATCTGGTACACCGTGCCCACAAAGCTTTTGTAGAAGTACTAAAACCTTTTCTGGATAAAGCAGTTGTAATTGATTATTGGGCGAAAAAATAAAAGCTGTTGTACCAAAAATAATACCCTTATCCTGTGCCTGTAAAAAAGCAACCTCCCCAAACAATTTACCGTATATCAAAACGGTTATGTTAAATGCATTGTATATTTTTAAGCGGATAAACATCATACTGCAGGAAATATAAAACAAATACATTGCAGTATATTTATCGAACGGTCTGTAGCATGGCCTTTACTTAACCTTTGAATAACCGTTACATTTTATATATTTATAAGGCTGCCAAACCTGTACCGTTACATTAACTGTTTAATTAAAATTGATGAAAAAAATACAAATCGGTCTATTGTTTAGCTGTTGCTTTTTACAATTGTTTGCCCAAAAAAACAAACAGCCACAAAAGCCGGAACAGTGCGCCACCATGGTACGTTTGCAGGAAAACTTTAACCGCATACCCGGGCTGAAAGAAAAATTTAATAAAGAACTGTCTTCCTTTAACAGCAGAGTTGCAGCAAAGGCTACCAATGCGCAACGTGGCGAAAGTGTTGATGGCACTACAGCTTCTTACCTTATCCCAGTAGTTTTTCACATTGTTTTGCAAAACCCTGATCAGGTAACCGATGCACAAATTATGTCGCAGTTAAACGTGTTGAACACAGATTTTGCCGGCACTAATTCTGACGCAAGTGCCATCCCTGCTTACTTTAAGCCGTTGCTTGGCAAATCAAGTATACAATTTTGCATGGCGCAGCGTACACCGGATGGTGAAATAACCAATGGCATTGACAGGGTTGTTACCAACCAATCTTCTTTCTCTTCTTCCGGCGACGGTGTTAAATTCTCAGCTACTGGGGGTGTTGATATTTGGGATGGCAGCAAGTACTATAATGTTTGGATTTGCCCATTGAGCAACAACCTTCTTGGCTATGCAACTTTCCCTAATGATGGAAAGCCATTGGAGCAAGGTGTTGTTGTAGAGTACCGCTCCCTGCCGGGTGGGCCGTTTGCCAATTATAACGGGGGCAAAACACTTACCCATGAAACAGGACATTATTTTAACCTTTATCATATTTGGGGAGATGATGGCGGCACCTGCACCGGTGATGATTATGTAGCCGATACACCTAACCAGGGCGATGCCACTTCGGGATGTTATAATGGCATCAAAACAGATAACTGCACTACATCCGGTAACGGCATTTTGTATGAAGATTATATGGACTACAGCAACGACCAATGCCTGTTGCTGTTTACCCCTTTGCAGGTATCAAGAATGGAAAGTGCCTTAATAGCTTACCGGTCATCTTTATTAAGTTCTGATGGTTGCCAACCTGTTATACTTAAAAACCTGGATGCACAATTAAAGAGTGTGCCTACCCTTGGCCAACGTTCCTGCAGCAGCAGCTATGCGCCTGTTATTACCCTTGCCAACCGGGGGTACCAAACACTTACCACTGCAATCATAAAAACAACGGTTGATAATGGTACTGCAGCAAGTTACAACTGGTCTGGTTCGTTAGCTTCCCTTACAAGTGCGGATATCACTTTGCCCGCCATAACTATCAGCCAGGGAATACACCAACTGCAGTTTATTGTTATTTCACCAAATGGTGGCACGGATGAAAACCATGTTAATGATACCCTTAATGCTTCCGTTCAATACTTTGATGCTGTGCAAACAATCAGCGAAGGTTTTGAAGGAAATACTTTTCCACCACAGGGGTGGGATGTGGTAAACCCTGATAAAAGAGTAACCTGGCAAAAGATTACGGGGGTTTCTAAAACCGGTAATGCAAGTGTATGGATCAATAATTTTGACTACCCCAGTACCGACCAAAAGGATTATCTCCGCATGCCGGAAGTAAACCTTACAGGGATAGATTCGGCCTTCTTATTTTTTCAGATAGCAGCGTCTACGTATACCCCCGTTAAAACGGAAGGCAATAATTGGGATACACTGGAAGTGTTGCTCAGCAAGGATTGCGGGCTTACTTACACCAGCCTTTATAAAAAATGGGGCGGCACTTTAGTGACCACCGCAACTGAAAATACCTTGTCATTTGTGCCCAGCTCAGCGGAATGGCGCAGGGATTCCATCAACATTACACCTTACATCAATAATGGTAAAATCCTGATGGCCTTCAGGAGTACCAATGGTTATGAAAATAATATTTACCTGGATGATGTGAATATTAAAACGATTACCATAAACCCTAACTTGAAAGCTGCAGGTTACCTGGTTACCCCTAACCCGGCGCATGATAATTTGCAGGTGCAGTTTTACCCTAACCCGGCCAATTTAAAAGGGATACAACTGTTTAATTTAATGGGACAAAAGGTGGCTGAAATTAAAGCCAGTGGCGGTTTATTTGCCAATGCCTATAGTTTTGATATGCGCAGGTATGCTGCGGGAGCCTACTTTGTAAGGGTGGTTTTTGCTGACAGGGTCCTAATAAAAAAGATTATTAAAAAGTAAAGATTTTTGGTTGCTGCAGCAATGCAGCAACCTTCTTGTTATTTTATAAAAGCCGTTTGCCAAATGAAAAAAAAACTGCCATTGATTGCCTTGTTGTTTGCATCCTTAAATGTGGCTGCACAAAACGACAATAAAAAAGTTATCGGGTACCTGCTTACACAATACACCAAAACCATAACAGACCGTACCCTTGGCAATAACCCCTGGGGTGCTGGTCTCGGCTTGCAGGCATTCTTCAAAACAAAATCAAATTTTACAATAACGTTAGAGGTAACCGGCGATATTTATCTGGAAGATGATAAGGTACAAAGGGTAAACAGCGATGGAACAAACATGGTACCTGCAGATGATGTGCCGGGGATGATAAACATATTTGCCGGGGCTTGCTACAACTTCAAAAAAAATGGTTTTATATCTTTAACAGGCGGGCCAAGTTTTATAAATGGAAAAGCCCTGGCGGGCATAAAACCTTCAATTGGTTTTTATCTGTCTAAAAAGAAAAAGTCAATCTTCAAATTTTCTTATATTGATGTTTTTAACCGGGATAAAAAAACAATGCAAGATTTTACTTCCGTCTCTTTTTCCATTGGGTTTAAGCTGTTTTAATACTTTAAAAGCTAAGGCAGTTTTTACATTTCAATCTTTACACAACCGGCACATACACTACGTAGCCCCTTGGGGGTGCCCAAAAATCTGCATGCCCTGTACCATCGCTCCATTTTTGTTGTGGTAAACCTGGGTTGTTTTTACCATTGTATGCAAAAGGTATAAACCGGGTATCTGCCCATTGGCATTGTATTAACCTGCCATTCCACCGGGCGGTGTTGTTTAAAACAAATACAAGCCCCGGCTGGTTTTCAGTTCCCCTTCTTTGCATAATGTAAAGGTCATCATCACAATACAAAAAATCAGTTTTGCCACCTGCATACTTTTCGTGTGCCTGCACCAATGCCCAAATGCCCGTGCTGTTACCTTCCTGTGCCATTCCAAAATTGTAATAATCCTGCCAAAAAACACAGGGGTAACCCTCATGTGTAAGGATGTATGCGTAAGCAAGTATCTTATCATTTGCTATAGGGCTGGTGCGGATGATATCATGGTTTTCTACAAAGGTTACGGCGAGGCCGGATAAGCCATCGGTAACCAATGTGCCTTTGTCCATAAGTGTTGTAAGGCTGAAACCATATTCATCACAAAGGCTTTGAAGGCGAAACCGCAAAGGGAAATCAAAGGCCGAAACCTTAATGTCTGTAAACGAATTTGTTTCCTTCAGCCATTCGGTTATAGAGGTATCCGGGCCCCAATATTCGCCAACACCAAAAGGCGAAAAATCATTTTTACCTTCCTTAAGGTACAAGCGTTCCAGTATGGCTTTTATCAGCCACGATCCATAGCCTTTCACAAAATCATAACGCAGTCCATCAATGCCAATATCTTCAATCAGCCATCGGGCATACTCCATTAGTTGGGTGTATACGTAAGGGTTGCGGTGGCAAAGGTCTGGCATGCCATCAAAATCTTCATCGTCCCTGCGTTCAAAATAAGAGGGATGGTAACAGGCCCAGTCACGGTTAAATTGTTTGCTTGCAGGTGTGTATTTAGTCCACCTTAACTCTCCGTCAAAACCATTAATTTCTTGTACATCTGCTCCGCTGGTATGGTTAAGCACCATATCTGCATACACCTGCATACCTTGCCCATGTACTGTGTGGATAAGGCTTTCCAATTGTTGGCGTGTGCCAAACCAGGTAGGCACAGTACCCTTCTGGTCAAATTCCCCAAGGTCGTAATAGTCATAAGGATCGTACCCCATTGACATGCCCCCAAGGTTAGCCGCCTTGCATGCAGGGGGTAGCCACAATGCTGTAAAACCGGCATCTTTTAAAGCGGCTGTTTTTTGTTCCAGCACTTTCCACCATTCAAATTCACTGTTCTCCAGCCTCGGGCAATCCCAGTAAAATGCCTGCATGATAACGCCCATAATTTTATTATTTTTTGCAGATGATTAACTGCTTGTGCTGTTAGTGTTGCTGCCTGATTGCACTGGCTTTGCACCGGTACCACGCAGGTTGGATATTTTGTTGAGCAAATCAAACCAGAATGGTGCCCCCATCATAATGGCAAAGATGGTTGCCAGCAAACCGGTTATTTTTGAAAACAATGCCAGCAGCGAAAGGCTGCCATCGGCATTGTTAAGTTCACCCTGTTTCCAGGTTAACGGCATCACATCATTTAATCCCTGCCTGGCTTTATCTACTTCCTGTATTTTATCAGTAATTGCTTTTTTTAACCCTTCCAGGTTTTTAGATGTGGTATCAGGCCCTGCCTTAATATGCTGCACTTGCGCAATCAAGTCAGTATCCTGGCTGGCGTTATAGCCTGCCATAGCAATTTTTGTACGGGCTGTTGGGTCGCTATAAAGGTATTTGGCCAATGCAATGCTGTCTGCATTTAAAAGCCCGGTTACCAGTATTGCCACAATTAAAGTTACCGGCCGTGAATACCTTTTTTTGAGGGTGCCCGTTATCCTATCCATGCTGGAGTCGTACCAGCCTTCAATCTTTGCCCTGAACATCTCAATTTCACTTTCCGTTTTTTCGCTAAGTGCTTTATAACTGTCTTTGGCTTCATTGGCATAGGTTAGCAGCACCCGCTGGTATTCGGTAGACAACATTGTTGTTTTATCGATGGCCGCAATAAAATCATCAATATTTTTCGCAACGCTTTTTGGATTTGCAGGGTCGTAGGTAATTTTTTCCAACAGTGCCGATGTAAAATTTTTTGCATCGATGTAAGAAGTGGATTTGCCTTTTGCAGATAAAGCAGTTACAGAGCAGTGGTCCATAATAGCCTGCCCCAGGCTTACACCGCTGCTGCCATCTTTATTAAGGGTGGGCTTGTCAAATATTTTACCCAGCCATTCTTCCAGTAAAACTGCCCTGGCCTTAAGGCCGGTTAAAATCATTTCGATGGCGGAACTGCTGATAATGCTCAACAGGAAATAAACAAATATTATCCCAACCACCAGGTCTACAATAGGAAAACCACTCATTGTTTTTGTTTTAAATAAAATGATTGTAAACGTGGTTTCTTAATCTGATTAAAGAAAAATAAAAGCAAGCAGAAGGTTGATAGCAGGAGTGGATTTAACCACTAACATAATACCAAATTTTTACACTTACAAATAACAAAGCACATTAATTGTAACCGGTTTGTTAAGGGGGTTATCAACAATTTTTTCAAAAAGATGTAGCAGTGGTTTGTTTATAGAAAACTGTTGTAAATTACTTTTCATTTTTAAGTACTTCAGTTTACCTTTTTTAAATTCTAAACAACTTTTACATGGGCGATAGTTTGCAGATAAAAAAACAAGCAAAGCAGTATGATGCGGTTATCGTAGGTTCGGGTGCCGGCGGCGGCATGGCTGCATATGTACTGGCCAATGCCGGTTTAAAGGTTTGCCTGCTGGAAGCAGGCGCCAATTACGACCCGGCCATCAACAGCTCGCAATTAAAAAACCCATGGGAGTCCCCAAGACGTGGTGCCAGCACAAAGTTCAGGCCCTTTGGTGATTTTGATGGTTGCTTTCACGGATGGGAAATTGATGGTGAACCTTACACCCATGCACCCGGCACAAAGTGGGATTGGTGGCGTGCCCGTATGGTGGGCGGCCGTACCAATCACTGGGGAAGGATATCGTTGCGCTTTGGGCCCGATGATTTTAAAGGGCACAGTATAGATGGTTTAGGTGATGACTGGCCCATTGGCTACGATGATGTAAAACCGTATTATGATAAGATAGATAAACTGATAGGTGTATTCGGTACCAATGAAGGTTTGCGCAATGACCCGGATGGTTTTTTTCTGCCACCACCCAAGCCAAGGCTGCATGAAATATTTATAAAACAGGCAGGCACAAGTGCCGGAATTCCGGTGATACCTTCCCGTTTATCAATCCTTACAAAAGCCATTAATAAAGAAAGGGGCGCTTGCTTTTTTTGTGCACAATGCGGCCGGTCCTGCAAAGTGTATGGCGATTTTTCTTCCTCTTCTGTATTAATAAAACCAGCAGTGGCCACCGGTAATGTAGACCTGGTTACCAATGCCATGGCAAGGGAGGTATTAACTAATGCAGCCGGGCTTGCAAGCGGTGTTTCCTATGTTAGCAAAGATGATATGCAGGAGTACCAGGTGCAAGGAAAGGTAGTAATACTTGCAGCAAGTGCCTGTGAAAGTGCCAGGTTGATGCTTAACTCTAAATCGGCGCAACATCCCAATGGCATTGGCAACTCCAGCAATGTGGTGGGCAAATATCTGCATGACTCTACCGGTGCTGCCATGGGCGGTTACCTGCCTAAATTGTTTGGCCGTAAAAGATATAATGAAGATGGTGTGGGCGGCATGCATGTGTACTCACCATGGTGGGGCAATAATAAAAAACTGGATTTTGCAAGAGGTTACCATATTGAATATTGGGGCGGCATGGAGCAGCCTTCGTATGGCTTTGGGTTTGATATCGAATCGCAAAATGGCAAAAACCCTGTTAATGGAAAAACCAAAGAAGCAGGTGGCTATGGTATTTCTTTAAAAGAAGACCAGCGTTATTTTTATGGGGCAGCAGTGGGCATGGCAGGCCGTGGCGAAGCGATTGCCCTTGAAAGTAATTACTGTGAAATTGATCCATCGGTAGTAGATAAGTTTGGTATACCCGTGCTTAGGTTTAATACCAAATACACCAGCCAGGAAGTTAACCAGGCAAAGCACATGAAAGAATCTTTCAGGGAAATAATGCATAATATGGGTGCTATAATTACCTGGGGCGATGATGGTGCAGACAAAGAATATGGACTGGAAACCCCCGGCAAAATAATTCATGAAGCAGGTACCATTAGGATGGGGGATGACAAAAGAAAATCGGCACTCAATAAATGGAGCCAGTCACACGATTGCAAAAATTTGTTTAATGTAGATGGCGGCCAGTTTGTATCGCAGGGCGATAAAAATATTACCTGGACGATTTTGGCCTTAAGCATGCGGACTTCTGAATACATCATCGACCAGCTAAAAAAACAAAACATCTAACCAAATAAATACAGCATAAGTAAACCTATTTTATGGACAGACGTAAATCGATTAAAGCCCTGTTGATTGGAACCGCATCTACGGGTGTATTGATAGAAAGTTGCAACACTGCCGACAAGAAAGCACCTGAAAATGCAAAAGAGGTAAATGCGAAAAAAGAAGGTGCGGCAGACAGGATGAAAGAAGAAATAGCAGTGGATAAAAAACTGCAGGAGGAAACTTTTTTTACACCGGATGAGATGGCAACAATAACGTTGCTTGCAGATATTATTATACCAAAGGATGAAGTAAGCGGCAGTGCAACAGATGCCAAAGTGCCCGATTTTATTGAGTTTATTGTAAAGGATATGCCGGGGCACCAAACACCCATGCGTGGCGGCCTGCGGTGGCTGCAGATAGAATCTTTAAAAAGGTTTGAAAAGGATTTTACAGCAATAACGGATAACCAGCGTATAGCAATTGTTGATGACATTGCTTACCCCAACAAGGTTAAACCCGGCATGCAGCCCGGCGTTGCATTCTTTACTTTAATGAGGAACCTTACGACTACAGGTTTTTACACTTCGGAAATTGGCGTGAAGGACCTTGGCTATAAAGGCAATGTACCTAACCAATGGAACGGTGTGCCAGACGATGTTTTAAAACAATACAATGTGGCCTACACAGAAAAGGAGCTAAAGGAATGCGTAAGTTTCGATAAGGTGTAATGCAGAAATCAGCCATCGTAATAATGCGATAGGGTCTGCAGCAGGCAGTAACTAAATTTTATTTATTGCCTGCTGATAAAACTAAAAGTGCCTGCTGCTTATCTGCCGCAAGTTGAGCTTTAAGTTCATCCAGGCCATTAAATTTAATTTCGTTGCGCAGGTGTTTTTTTATAGTAATGGTAAGGGTTTCGCCATAAATGGATTTATCAAAATTAAAGATGTTTACTTCAATAGTCCTCTTGGTGCCATCTACTGTTGGGCGTACGCCAATGTTCATCATACCACCTGAATTATTTATCTGCAGTTGTTCATTATTAACTGTTACTGCATATACACCATTGCCCGGCACCAGCTTATTTTCATCTGCTACTTTAATATTTGCCGTGGGGTAGCCAATGGTGCGGCCAAGCTTGTTGCCATCCATTACAGTGCCGCTAAAAAAATAATCGTACCCTAAAAAATAGTTGGCTATTTCAATGTTGCCCTGCAAAATTGCTTCCCTTATTTTGGTGCTGCTGATGGTTACATCATGTAACATGTAGCCGGGTATTTCTTTTACTTTATAATTATACAGTGGCGCTTTAGCTTCCATCAATTTGTAATCACCGCTGCGGCCGTTTCCAAACCGGTGGTCGTAGCCGATAATAATGGTGTGTGGATGAAAGGTGTTTACCAAAAAACCTTCAATGTATTCATCAGCCCCCTGGCTGGCAAATGCATTTGTAAATGGCACTACCACCAGGTGATCAATATTAGCCTTCTCCAGCAATTGTATTTTTTCGTGTAATGTATTTATTAAAAAGATGGGTGTCTTTTCTTTGGCTACAACCCGCCGTGGGTGAGGGTCAAACGTAATGATAACCGTTTCGCCATTAATTTTTTTGGCCTCATTTTGCATCAGCTCAATAATCTTGCGGTGCCCGTTATGCAGGCCATCGAATGTGCCAATTGTTATTACAGCGTTGCGGAACGCAGGCAGGTGCTGTATATCGTAATGTACTTTCATTTTCAGGTGGTGCAAAACTACCTGAAAATTTATTAATGGATTATTGCTGATTGAAATTTAGTTTTGCGGTTCAATTAAATTTATGGGCCTTTATAACAAACGTGGGGTAAGTGCACAAAAAGAAGAAGTACATGCTGCAACCAAACACCTTGACCAGGGTTTGTTCCCCAATGCGTTTTGTAAAATCTATCCCGATTATCTTGGTGGCGATGATGCATATGTAACTGTAATGCATGCAGATGGTGCAGGTACCAAAAGCATACTGGCCTATTTATTTTGGAAAGAAACTGGAGATGTTGCTGTATGGAAAGGTATTGCACAGGATGCCATTGTAATGAATTTAGATGACCTGCTTTGCGTGGGTGTACACAACAATATTGTTTTTAATTCCACCATCGACAGGAACAAAACCATTATACCCGGCGAGGTTTTATCGCAGGTAATTAATGGCTCACAACAGTTGTTTGATAAACTAAAAAACTACGGCATAAACATACATTACCTCGGCGGCGAAACAGCAGATGTGGGTGATGTGGTACGCACCATTGCAGTTAACGGCACTATGACCTGCCGTTTTCCTAAAAGCCAGGTTATCAGTAACGATAAAATATGCCAGGGTGATGTTATTGTTGGCCTTGCAAGTTATGGCCAGGCAACTTATGAAACGGAATACAACAGCGGTATTGGCAGCAATGGTTTAACCAGCGCAAGGCATGATGTGCTCAGCAAATTTTATGGTGATACCTACAAAGAAAGTTACAACAACAGTTTGCCCGAAGAAGTGGTGTACATCGGCCAGCACAAGCTTAAGGATGAAGTAACTTTTACTGTGGACGGTGCACCGTTTACCACAACCATTGGTAAGCTTATTTTATCGCCAACCCGTACCTATGCCCCTGTTTTAAAAATGTTATTGTTAAACCAGTTTGATAAAATACACGGGCTTATACATTGCAGTGGCGGCGGACAAACAAAGTGCATGAAGTACCTGCCGGGCAATTTTAAAATTATAAAAGACAACCTTTTTGCGCCGCCTGAAATTTTCAATATTATCCAGAAAAGCAGCAACAGCAATAACAGGGAAATGTATGAGGTGTTTAACATGGGCTGCCGCCTTGAAATTTATTGCGCTGCCGCAGATGCTGATATTATGATTGCTGCCGCCAAAGCTTTCAACATAGATGCACAGGTTATCGGCAGGGTAGAAGCGAACGATAAAAAGCAGTTGGAAATAATATTGCCAGGGGAGAATATCTTGTATTAAAAAATGCAGGTGCGGCCCTTTGATGAGCTACACTTGCATGTTGAAAAGGGGAGGGTGTTGATTATTGGTCCTGTATTACAAACGTTATTTGTTGTTTTCTATATGCTGCTACAGTGTGGCCATTTTGCACAGCCGGTAGCCATCTCGGGCCTTTTTCAATAAGTTTTACAGCAGCTTGTTCCATGCCGTAACCATGTTTCGTTTCAGCGGTAATGTCTTGAATACTTCCATCTTTGTTTACCACAAATTTTACAAGTATCCTGTATTGCCCTGAAGGTGCCCCGCTGTCAACGGGGGTACTGGCATTCAGGTGCGTTTCGAGGTAACGCCTCCATGCAGAATCTCCGCCTGGAAATGAGGGTTCATTTTCAACCTTAGTGAAAACCATCCCGGTATTTGCAACAGTCTTTTTTTCTTCATTGGTGATAAAATGTGTATCACCGGTAGTGATTTTTATAACCCCTTTTTTTGCATCCGGGCCGTATAACTTCATTGCTTCTGTATTATTGGCTTTATAAACATCTATACTTTTTATATTGTCACTGCTTAGTTTATTCATCTCAGCCCTGGTGGCTTTTCTTTCATTAATTATTAGGAGTTGTCCATCGGAAGCCAACTGTTTAGCTTTTACTTTATCAGCTTTTATTTGTACATGCCCGTCGCTGTTTTTGGGTTTAGGCACCGTATCATTTTGTGAAAAGCTATGATCGATATTCGTGGTCTCTATGTTGGTTGAATGGTTCGCAGCTATGGCATATTTTTCAATGGCAGCCAATATATTTTTTGCAACAGTTTCTTTGCCTTCATCCGTTTGCAGGTACGCCAAATCTTTTTTGTTGGTAAGATAAAACCTGCCTCTATTAAAACTGGCTGGGCAAGGGCTTTGCTGTAAAATCCAAATACCTGTTTGCCTTGCTGCTGTGGATAGGCTTGCCTAAAACTGGTAATTGATAATTATTTGTTGAACTCGTTTATTATTGCTGATGCAAAAAGTTTGCTGTTGTTGCTGTTTGCATATGCATCCCTTGCCACCCAAACACTCATACCCGATTTAATTGCAGCAGAGTCTTTACTGCTGCATCCGCATGGATAGAAATAAAAAGGTCTGCATGCTGTGCTTCACTAAAATCATTCTTTTGTGGAGGGCTTTGATAAATATCGTTTTCACGGGTAAGAAGGATATTTATATCGGCATTGGTATTGAGTGCTTTTATTTTTGCTGCAACCGAAAGTGCAATGTCTTTTTCGGTGGTATTGCCATCCAAACTTACTGCGCCATTGTCTTTACCACCATGCCCGGCATCAATCACCACAGTAATTTTTTTACCGGTATACTCAGGCACAGTATAGCTTTTAAAGCTTTTTGTTTTTAAGGTAAAGGCTGCAAATAATAGAAAGGCAAGCGGCAGTACCATAATACGGGCTATGTACCCGGCTTTTGTTTTATTGTTTTTCGTTAGCATAATTAACCGTCGTTTTATAGGTGAATAAAAAAAATGATTGGTAATGGCAAAGCGGTGCTTTGGATATGCGGCCTGCAAAATCATGGCAGCAAAAGCTTCGGTGTCGCTGTTTTCAACAGCTGTTTTATCAGCTATAAATTCGTGTATCATTTCCATCTCCCGCCGCAACAGCCAAAAGAATGGATTGCACCAAAAAACAACGAGAATAGCATTAATGAACAGTTTATCGTAACTGTGTTTTTGTTGCACGTGGGCCAGTTCATGTTTAAAAACCTGGTTGCCAGAAGAGGTCGAAATATCTATATCATCATTCCAAAAAATATATTTTAAGAAAGAAAAAGGTGTGCCCTTTGCCCGGGTATTTACAAAGCAAATATTATTTACAATAGTTTGTTTGTGCCTTAATAATAGGGTACGGATAGTAAGAAGTGTTTGCATAAAGCCAGCCAATAAAACAACACATACGAGCAGGTAAAAGGCTGTGATGGCGGCATCAAACCCAAAGCTGTTTTGCTTTGCTGTAATAATTACGTCATCCAGGTATTCGCTACTGCCGGCTACTGCCTGTAAAACTTTTATGGATTGTGTACCTGCGCTGCCGCTATGCCACATGTTTATTTTTATCAGCGGCGCCAGTATGGACAATGCAACAGCCACCAATAAATAAAATCTGTTGTACCCATGAAATACTTTGTTGCGGAGCAGCAGCCAGTAGTACCCGAGTAATACCCCAGAGCAAATACTTACTTTTAAAACATACACTGAAAAGGAAAGCATGTGCGGAATTTTAAGTTGTAAATTCTTATAAAAACATAAAGAGGCAAAAGCAATATGGCTGCTGCTGATTACTTTTTCTTTAACTGTTTCAACAGCAGTTCAAGTTCCTCTATACTTAAGTTATTTTCCTTTACCATAGAAGAAACTGCGTTGCTGAAGTTGCCCTCAAAATATCCTTTCACCAGGCTCTTCATCGAATTTTTACTGTAAGCATCTTTACTTACAATTGGATAATACTGGTGCATGCGGCCATAAACTTTTAGCCCTACAAATTCTTTTTCAGTCAAAATTTTAATGATGGTGGCCACGGTATTATTGTGGGGTTTTGGTTCCGGAAGGCCATCGATGATTTCTTTCAGGAAGGCTTTTTCTAATTTCCAGATTACCTGCATTACCTGTTCTTCTGCTTTGGTCAATACTTTCATAATTGTATTTTTTCTTTGCCTGAACAAAACTATAACTAATTATTTAGTTTATCAACTATTTTTTTAGTTATTATTTCTTTTAACAAAAAAGTTTAAAAAATTAATTTTTATTGCAGGCTGTCATTAGGTTAAATTTGCCACATGCCGCCAACTTTTTACGGGCAGCGTTATTCATCAGGAAAACAGTAAACATCACATGTCGCAGGCAATTATAGAATTAAAAAATGTAAACATTTACCAGGGTAACAATCTTGTTTTAAGTGAAGTAAATGTTGCTGTGGATAAAGGGGAATTTGTTTACCTGGTAGGTAAAACCGGCACTGGAAAAAGCAGCCTGTTAAAAACTTTATACGGCGACCTGGAAATGAATGAAGGCGAAGGTTGGGTGGTTGGTTATAACCTGCGGGAGCTGGATTGGAAGAAAGTGCCTTTTCTAAGACGTAACCTGGGCGTGGTTTTTCAGGATTTTCAATTGCTTACAGACAGGAACGTGAATGGCAACCTGAAGTTTGTTTTAAAAGCAACAGGCTGGAAAGATGAAAAGCTGATGGATGAAAAAATTAATGATGTACTGGATAAAGTTGGCCTTAAAACAAAGGGTTTTAAAATGCCTTTTGAATTAAGCGGGGGAGAGCAGCAAAGGGTTGATGTGGCCCGTGCCTTACTGAATTCGCCTAAATTAATTTTGGCAGATGAACCCACCGGCAACCTTGACCCCGAGACAAGCGATGAAATAATGCAACTGCTTTTTAGCATTTGTAAAGATTATGGAACAGCAATAGTTATGGCTACACATGATTATCGTGTTATCAGCAAATTTCCTGCAAGAACGATAAAAACAGAGCGCAATAAAGTTTGGGACAATGCAACCATTACCATATAGTAGCGTAGTAAATATCAGGACCAAAATACTTCAATAAGTTTATTTGCATTGGTTTGGTTATGGTACAAATGCTTTAATAGTTTTTCCCTTTTTTCATTTTCTTCCAGCGGGTAGGGTATAGCGTAGTAGTGCTTTACAGCCCTTTTAAATTCGGTGGCATCTTCGGCCATAATACATAACCTGTCAAGGCCAGAGCCATCCACCCCCGACTTATTTACCAGGCAAAACCTTCCATTGTACAAGGCATTTAATAATTTAAGTTTTACACCGGTATTGTTAAAAGAGGGTAGTATATTGATTTGTGCTTTTGCAATCATGTCATGCAATTCTTTATCGCTTGGGTTGGCTACAAGGCAAATATCAGGATGGTCTTTTATCAGGAACGACAACCTTTGAGATGGGTTTTTACCCGCAATTACAAAGGGCACCTGCACATCATTAAATACGTTTTGCAATAGCCATATTGCAGCCTCTTCATTTTCATTAATAGAAAGGTTGCCATGATACAGGCAATAACAACCGTTGCCTTCCAGGCCAACCGCTTCCACATAAGGTAAAAAAGCTGGCAGATGGGTTATATTTTTTGCGTTAAAAAGTTGCTGATAAACTTTTACATCCTGGTTACTTAAAGCCGCTATTTTTACTATGCCTGCTAAACCACTTTCATATTTTTTAAGCAGTTTGCTTTCGTGATGATAATATAATTTTTTCAACGGGTTTTTTTCATGGACCGACAGGTGATGATAGTATTCAAACTCTGCATTAAAAAGGCGTAGCAACACTATCCTGTTGGTTAGCTTACCCTTAAATAAATGATAGGTGCAGTGTATACCTTCGAGCAATATCGGATGGTTATCTTTTAAAAGGTTATTTAAAAGTTCAGGCGATTTTCTGGAGTTAATGATGTAAGGCAAATTAAATGAAAAGCGGGATGGCTTTGCTTCCCTTTCATAGTAGTAAACCGCAGCACAGTATTTATTCAATTCATCCTGTGGTGGCCTGATATGTACAAAGCAATGAAGAAAAATTTTTACATCATTTTTATACAACGTTTTTATTTTGTAAAATTGATCTACCACACCTCCAAAGTCGGCCGGCCAGGGAACATCATGGGTAATTATGTGCAGGTATCTTTCAGCCATTATTTTGCAAGCAGGTTATTAAAAAATGCAATCAGTTTCTTTTCTTCTCTTTGCCAATTGTATACTTCCCTTGCCTTAATGCAATTCGTTTGCAGTTCCTTGTATGTAACTTCATTTTGCAGTAAATTGTTTAGTTGAAGCGCAATGTTTTGAGGGCTTAAATCTGTGATTAACAAAGCCACAGGCGTTTGTTGATTAATCTCATTGTAAACAGGATAGCCTGAACACAGTTGAGGGATGCCCGCATGGAGATAATCGAAAAAGCGGTTAGCAAGGGAGTAATAATTGCTAAGGCCTTTATCGCTAAACAAAGTGATGCCAATGTATGCCTGCTGTGTAACAGCCCTCAGTTCATCAGGCTTTATTTTTCCTTAAAGATAATTTTATCGTGAAGGCCGTGTTGTGCTACCAGTTGTTTAGCCTGCTGCATAAAATTGCCATCGCCACAAATAAATAGTTGGCAATTTACCCACTTCATGGCAGGGATAAGGGTTTCAAAGCTTCTGCCTTCGTTAACTGCACCCTGGTACAAAATAAATTTTTCAGTTTTCTTTGGGATAACAAGTGGCCGCAGAAGGGCTATATTTCTGATTACTTCATAATTTACCCCGTACATTTTTTTATACTCATTGGCAATGGGCCCGTTTACAGTGTAGCCGGATGGAAAATTGGGTACTGTAAATTTTTCAATCTTTTTCCAGATTGAATATACTGCAGGCCTTTCGACGATCTCTTTCATTTCACAAAACAATTCATGGGCGTCATACAACCGTTGTATCTTTTTAAGCCTTGAAATAAAATAAACCGGTAAAATAGTATCCAGGTCAATTGCACCAATGCAAGCCATCTTAATAAACAGCAATAAAAAAAACAAACGGATATTATATTCTGCATAAAACAGTTTACCTTTTTCAAAAAAGCATTTAATCCTCTTTTGTGTGTAGGGCTGCTGTATTAATTCAGGCGAAGATTTTATTTTTCTTCCAACCAACTCAATTTTATAACCTGCATTGGATAAAGAAGTGCAAATCCTTATCATCCGCTGATCATAATTTAAATCGGTAGTTACAGTAAAAACTATCTTTTTGCCAGTCGGCCTTGCAACATCGCCAGAATCGTTATTTGGTAAAAGAATTTCCATGAAGCATATTAGCCCTGTAAAAAGGGATAAGGAATTGTTGTTGTTGATGTAAATTTTTAAGGGGTATTGTAAATTCGTTCTATTATGTCCACGGTTTTAAGCCCCTCTTCGGCACTGGCAAAATGATGGTTTGCATCATCAAGTGCTATGATAAGGTTCTCATACACTTTATCATGGTTGCTCATGCTGCCCTCATAGAATCCATAATTATTTGCAGCATTGCCTTTTGGTAAATCGGGTGCAGCCAAGCCCTCAACATTAAAATACTCCAGCTCATTGAGGTATTGCCCACCAATTTTTACGGTACCCTTTTCGCCGAATACAGTAAATGAACCTTCCATATTTTTATCAAAACTGTTAACCGTGTAATTAAGGGAACCAATGGAACCGTTTGCCATTTCAAAAAGAACTACGCCACTATCTTCAAATTCAATGTTTGGGTGCAGCAAGTTTTTTGTTATTTTCTTTACTTCTTTTACATCCCCCAGCAACCAATAAAGCAAATCAATAAAATGGCTGAATTGGGTAAACAGGGTCCCGCCATCCAAATCTTTGGTACCCTTCCATCCTTTATAATAAGCCACAGGCCTGTTCCAAAAACAGTTTATCTGAAAACTTACAACATTGCCAAGTTGCCTGGCGGCCAATAACTGTTTTAAAAATAGTACCGGCGGGTTGTAGCGGTTTTGCTTAACAATAAACAATTTTTTATTCGCAATTGCAGCTGCTGAAATCATACTTTTTCCTTCGGCTGTTGTCAGGCAAAGCGGCTTTTCACATAGCACATTAATGCCGGCCTGCAAACATTGTATGGCATGTTGGGCATGCAAGCCATTGGGGGTGCAAATACTAACCACATCAATTTTTTTTTCGGATAATAACAGGTCATCTATTGTGAGATAATAAGTAGCTTTATGAAGGTTTGCAAGGGATAAAGCTTCAGTCAATACAATATCGCAAACAGCTTTTACGTTACCGACTTTAGCAATTTGGCTGGCATGCCGCCTGCCAATATTCCCACACCCTACGACAGCGAAATTTTTTTGCATATTCTTAAAGCAAATATGGCAGAATATTAAGGAAATTTGAAGAAATTGTTTACATTACTTATTTTAATACTTAACCTTAACAACAAAACGATCTACTATGCCCCAGGAAGTAACTTATCCAACTCATGTACATGCTAACAGGCCTGCATTATTATCCATACTATGCGTATTAGGATTTGTAGGAAGCATGATAACAATCATTCAAAACGGCATCGGATTTTTTAAAGCAGAAACAGAGGTTGCCCAAATACAATCAGGCACTTCTAAAACACAACTTAAAAATTTATTTTCTGCAAAAAGCAACGTCGAAAACAATGCTATCAGCAACCTTACACCAGATAACTTTCAAAAGTTTTCTGTTGGCGAAATTGTGGCATCATTGCTTTGCATCATTGGTGTTGTGCTTATGTGGTTGTATAAAAAGTCTGGATTTTATTCGTTTACACTTGGTACCTTTTTTAACCTGATAACCCATTTTCTTTTGTTTGGGGAAAATGTTGGTGCCATGGGCTTGTCTTTGTTATGGGCGCTTGGTTGTTTGCTGCTGGTTATTTTATACAGCAAGTTTTTAAACGTTATGGATTAGAAGAATGCCCCTTAAAATAGTTGTTTTATTTTTTCATTTGTTTGCATTAGGCTAAAAGCAAATATTTACATACTTTTGCAACCGGATAAAAAAGACAATTATAAAGACGTTATTAAAAACAAAGAAATGCCTTATTTAACAATCGAAAAAAAAGCAAAAATTTTTACAGATTTTGGTGGCAAACCTGCCAATACAGGATCAATTGAAGGTCAGGTTGCGTTACTTACAGACCGCATTAACCACATATCTGATCATCTTAAAATCAACAAAAAAGACTTCTCTTCCCAGCGTGGTTTAATGATGATGGTAGGTAAACGCAAGCGTTTATTAACTTACCTGAGTAAACACGATTTGACTGGCTACAGAGGTTTAATAGAAAAGTTAGGCCTGCGTAAATAATAAATCCCATGCTTAAATAATTTGATTCCCAACTATGTTTTACAGTTGGGAATTCTTTTTATTCAGGCAATTTTTTTTATGGGTAATTGTGTTACCCCCTTCTTAAATTAATAATAGCTTAGTATATGAATTTAACTGCTAAATCAGTAACGTTTGATATAGGTGGTGGCCGTATGGTTACCATAGAAACGGGTAAAATGGCCAGACAGGCCGATGGCGCTGTAACCGTTCGCCAGGGTGATTGTATTTTACTTGCTACAGTGGTAGCTAATAAAGATCCAAAAGAAGGACAAAATTTTTTCCCTTTATCAGTTGATTACCAGGAAAAATTTTCGTCTGCAGGCAGGGTGCCGGGTTCTTTTTTTAAGAGGGAAGCACGCCTTAACGACTACGAAATTTTAACCAGCCGTTTAATCGACAGGGCTTTAAGGCCGCTTTTTCCAGAAGATTATTTATGTGATGTGCAGGTGTTGATTTCGCTGATTTCAAGTGATGCGGAAGTGCTGCCTGATGCATTGGCTTGCCTTGCTGCCTCTGCAGCTTTAGCGGTGTCAGATATTCCTGTACAGGAGATCATTTCGGAAGTAAGGATTGGTAGAAAGAATGGGGTTTTCATTGTTAACCCATCCAGGACAGAACTTGCTGAGTGTGACCTTGAATTTATAATTGCCGCTACTGAGAAAAATATAATGATGGTGGAAGGTGAGGCAAACGAATGCCAGGAAGAGGATTTAATTAAAGCGCTTGAGTTAGGGCATGAAGCCGTTAAAGCCCAAATAAAAGCACAGGCCGATTTACGGGACCAGGTTGGAAGCGTTACTAAAAGGGAATATAAAAAGCCTTACAGAAATGAAGAACTGAACGAAAAAATAAAATCTTTTGCTAAGGATAGAATGTATGCCATATCTGCCTCTTCATCTGCAAAGCATGAAAGGAGCGATGCTTACAGTGCTTTAAAAGATGAAGTAAAAGTATTTTTGGGCGAAGAACTATCATCAGAGGATAAAGGATTAATTGGTCATTATTTTGGTGAATTGCAATACTATATTGTACGTGACATGATCCTGAATGACAGAAAGCGTTTGGATGGCAGGGGTACAGAAGACGTTCGTGGTTTGGCAATGGAAACAAATATTTTGCCCACACCTCACGGCTCTTCTTTATTTACACGTGGCGAAACACAATCACTTACCACGGTAACCTTCGGTACTCCATTGGATGAGTTGCTGGTAGAAAGCGCCTTCAAATCCGATTACACAAAATTCATTTTACATTATAATTTTCCTCCTTTTTCAACAGGTGAAGTAAAAATGATGAGGGGCGTTGGCCGTCGTGAAGTCGGCCATGGCAATCTTGCTATGCGTTCTTTAAAGAAGATGATGCCGGGTAAAGATTATCCTTACACAGTAAGGGTTGTGAGCGATATCCTTGAATCTAACGGTTCTTCTTCAATGGCAACTGTGTGCGCAGGTTCACTTGCACTGATGGATGCTGGTGTACCGGTTAAAAAACATGTTAGCGGTGTAGCAATGGGCTTAATAAAAAAAGATGACCAGTTTGCAGTGTTAACAGATATCCTGGGCGATGAAGATCATTTAGGTGATATGGATTTTAAAGTTACCGGCACAAGGGATGGCATATGTGGCGTTCAAATGGATATTAAAGTGGATGGCCTTAGCATGGACATTATGCGCCAGGCGTTAGCTCAGGCAAGAAAAGGACGTTTGCATATTCTTGATGCGATGTATGAATGCATGCCTGCCCACAGGGAAGATGTAAAACCACATGCACCAAGAATGGTTAAATTAACGATAGACAAAGAATACATAGGAGCGGTGATAGGACCAGGTGGAAAAGTGATTCAGGAAATGCAGCGTGAAACCGGTGCTACAATTAATATTGAAGAGGTAAATAATGTTGGTGAAGTAAGCGTTTTCTCTGCATCAAAAGAAAGTTTGGATAAAGCAGTTAACTGGATTAAAGGCCTTGTGGCAGTGCCGGTAGTAGGGGATAGTTATGAAGGGACTGTAAAAAGCATTAAAGAGTTTGGGGCATTTGTAGAATTTCTTCCAAAAAAGGAAGGCCTGTTGCACATTAGTGAAATAAGCTGGAAGCGTTTAGAAACTATGGATGGTATTTTTAAAGAAGGCGACAGGGTTAAAGTGAAACTTTTAGAAATTGACCAGCGTACCGGTAAATTTAAATTAAGTCGTAAGGCATTGATACCTAAGCCCGATGTGCAGCCTAAAGGTGAAGCACCTACAAATAAATAAATTGTTTATCAAAATCCGGAAGTTAAATTCCGGTTTTTTTTTGCCATTAAATTTTGATGGATTATAGACTTTAAAAGTATTGTATGATTTACTTCATGTTTGAGTTTGAAATCACTAATACCGAACAGTGTGAGCAGGTAGTTGCATTGCTGTCTGAACAGGGCTTTGAAGGCTTCGAAGAAAATGATTTTATATTAAAAGCTTTTGTAGCTGAAAATGAATTTGACGAAGAGGCTTTTCAAGCTTTTAAAAATTTATTTCCACAACTTAAGTTTTCGAAAAAAGATATTGAAAATATTAATTGGAACCAACAATGGGAACAAAGTTTTGAGCCGGTAACCGTTGATGGGTTTGCTGCCATCAGGGCATCATTTCATGAGGCGGTATTAAACGTCAAGCATGAGATTATCATAACACCAAAAATGAGTTTTGGAACAGGGCACCATGCAACAACTTTTTTAATGATCCAGCAAATGGAGCTGATCAATCTAACAGGCAAAACTGTATTGGATTTTGGTACCGGCACCGGCGTACTGGCGATACTTGCTGATAAAGCCGGGGCTGCGCAAGTGCTCGCTATCGACAATGATGAATGGAGCATTACAAACACAAAGGAAAACCTGGTAGCCAATCAAAGTAATAATATCGTGGTAGAACAACATAGTTCTATAAACTGCGTTGAAAAGTTTGATGTTGTTTTGGCTAATATAAATCTCAACGTAATTTCTGATAACCTTGCTAAAATCGAGGGCATCACAAAAAAGGAAACCATTATTTTATTGAGTGGCTTTTTAAAATCCGACGAATTAAAAATTACAGAAGTCCTTGATCTACACAACTTCAAAATAAATAAAGTAACCCAAAAAGGCGAATGGATATGCCTGAATGCGGGCAAAAAATAAAAATTTGAAGTAAAAGCCGTTAACATTTAAAATGAATTAACGAAAGCATAATTCAATATATTTGTAAGCTCAACTCACTAAAGAAACAATGAAGGAAATCCTCTTAATTACCATTGCCTATTTTATTGGTTCGATACCAACTGCTTTAATCGTAAGCAAAAGTTTTTTTGGTGTTGATATCAGGGATTATGGAAGCGGCAATATGGGTGCCACCAACACTTTTAGGGTATTAGGGTCTAAGTACGGTTCATTTGTAATGGTATGTGATATTTTAAAAGGGATGGCAGCAGTGGCTTTATACAATTTTCTACCATCTTATCTTAATGACGACTGGGGCAAAACCAACCTAATGGTAGGCCTTGGTTTATCCGCCGTTATGGGGCATGTTTTCCCTGTTTTCGCACAGTTTAGAGGTGGCAAAGGCGTGGCAACTTTATTTGGAATGATGCTGGCCATTCAACCCGTAATTGCCGGAAGCTGTGTAGGTGTTTTTCTTTTGGTTTTATTTCTTACAAGATATGTATCCCTTAGTTCTATTCTTGCAGGCCTGTCATTACCAATCTGCGTCTTATGGATTTGGAACGATAACGTTGTGATATATCGTATTTTTACCGTGTTGGTTGCGGCCCTTATCATACTTACCCATCAAAAAAATATTATCAAAATCCTTCGTGGCAATGAAAGCCGGGTGCCTATTTTAAAATACCGTGACCGTCGCAGGGCAAGGCGCAAATAATAATCCATATTTCCCATTCTAAATAATCTTGTTAATTTCACTTCTTGTATAAGTGTTTTTTCATTTACCTATGATTGGTACACAGATTGTAAGTTGAAGTCAAAACCTCAAGATGAAAAAAATAACCATTCTCTTACTCATCCCTGTATTGTTTGCCTGTTCAAGAAATGCAGTAACAGGACGAAACCAGTTAACCCTATTGCCTGAGAGCCAGCTTCAGCAAATGGCCCTAACCGAATACCAAACATTTTTATCCCAAAACAAAGTTGTAAGTACCGGCGGAAGTAAAGACGCTGAAATGGTACGCAGGGTGGGCAGCCGGATAGCTAACGCCATAACAGATTATTATACAAAAAAGGGTAAAGGTGATATATTGAACGGGTATAAATGGGAGTTTAACCTCGTTGATAACAAAGAAGTAAATGCCTGGTGTATGCCAGGGGGCAAGGTAGTTGTGTATACTGGCTTATTACCAGTAACACAAAATGAAGCAGCACTTGCAGTGGTATTAGGCCATGAAATAACACATGCCGTTGCCCGCCACGGTAATGAAAGAATGAGCCAGGAAATGCTTACCCAAGGCCTTGGGTCGATAGTGAATATTGCAACGGCAAATAATGCTAAAGTAAACAGCATATTCAATACGGTTTACGGCCCGGGAAGCCAGATAGGTTATTCCCTTCCCAATTCCAGGAACCAAGAGTATGAAGCAGACCATTACGGGCTGATTTTTTCTGCTATGGCAGGATACAATCCAAGGGAGGCCGTTACTTTTTGGGAGCGTATGGCAGCAGCAAGCGGTAATCAAAAGCCACCAGAAATTTTAAGTACCCACCCTGCAGATGCCAACAGGATTGAAAAGATAAAAGGATATATGGAAGAGGCATTGGCCTATTACAAACCAGTTAACCGCTAACGTAGATAGAAGTATTTTAAAGCCTCCTTGTACAAGGAGGCTTTTTTATTTGAGTATGAAGAGAAAATTAAATAACTTCGCCTCCCATTTAATCAGTGTCTGTAAATTTCCAATCTCCGCAAAAAGCCTTTCCCGATCAAAAACCAGTTTGCTTAAATTTTTTTGCCAATTTCTTAAAATATTTTAACTATGGAAGTTTTAGCACCTGCACAAACAATTTTAGAAAAATTACAGTTGGGCGATGAGAAAAATCTTTTGATACAAGGTTTACCTTCTACTATCGAAAAGCTGTTTATCAAATTATCTTTTGCCAAAAATATTACCCCGCTGCTTAAAGTAAAAAAAATTGACTTTGCATTGGTGTTCGCAATAAGTAAAAGCCAGTTGAGGGACATTTTAAAAGATGTGTTGCCTTCATTAAATGAAAATTCCAAGTTATGGATTGCTTATCCTAAAACAACTTCTAAAATAGTTAGTGACCTTTCCAGGGATTGTAATTGGGAATGTGTTGCCCAGCTTGGGTATCAGGGCGTAAGGATGATTTCTTTAGACCATGTTTGGTGTGCTATGCGCTTTAAAAAAGCTGAGGCGGTTAAACACATTGTACAAAGCTTAGATCAGTTACAATACATAAACGTAGAAGAAAGGACGATTACAACACCGCCGGAGCTTCAAAAATTATTTGCTAAAAATAACACTGCCCGTACCTTTTTCGACAGCCTTTCTTTTACAAACAAAAAGGAATATGTTGTTTGGATAACAGGCGCAAAGAAAGATGAAACCAGGTTTGCAAGGTTGGAAGCCACGATTGACAAATTGAATAATGGCAGAAAAAACCCCTCAGACAAATAGATTTTTGCATTACAAAGACACAGGTCTATTATCAATAAATCGGTATAAAGACTTTCGTATTACCTGACCCTTCTTACATCTACAGACACTTTCATTTCATGTGTGTTGCTGCTCATGATTACACCTTTTAGCGGAACAATATCAAAGTAGTTACGTCCCCAACCAACAGTAATGTATTGTCCGTCAGGAATTTTATTATTGGTAGGATCAAAGTCCGTCCACCCCATGCCAGGAATAAAAACAGAAAACCATGCATGCGATGCATCCACACCACTTAGTTTTTCTTCACCTTCCGGCGGAAGCGTTTCAATATAACCGCTTACATACCTTGCCGGCAAACCCATAGCGTGCAAACAGGCAATGCCCAAATGGGCAAAATCCTGACAAACACCTTTTCTTTCCAGCATTACGGTTGATAGCGGTGTACTGATGGTTGTAAAGCCCGGGGTAAAAATAAAGTCGGAGTAAATACGGCCCATCAAATGATAAACAGCTTTGAACAAAGGCTTGCCGGGTGTAAATGAGGTGGCAGCAAATTCAGCGATGGCTTTTGATGGTGCAGTTATATCCGTGGCAGCCATAAATTGCCTTTCTTCAATAAAATTACCGGCTGAAAATTGCAACATATTCCTTACTGCTTCCCAACACATATCGCTTGTGGCAATTGTGGGTGGGGACAACTTTTCGATAAGTGAATTTACAGTTACAGATAGGCTCTCATGTTCTTGCCCAATTAAAAAATAAAAAGCTTTGTTTCCAAAAAAATCAATGTGGTTGTCCAGCACATCAGGTATGGGGGAAACTATAATATTGCTGGAAATGCAGTTTTGAGAAACGGTGTTCCGTGGGTTTAGCATAGCGATGTTATGACATAGGCTTACCCTTTCGTGATAGTTATAAGTGGTGGTATGAGAAATGGAATACAGCAAGGATATTATAATAAGTTAGTGGTAAATAATTGTTTTTGGGTTTGGCTGTGGGTGAAGTTGGTTTTGGAAACCAACATGGATGTATTTAAAATAAGGTTGCCCAGTTTCTCTAAAAAATCGTTCAGCATTTTATACTCTTTTGTAACCCCATTTGCTTGTGCCAGGGTTGCACCACTCGTTAGTTTCAACATGGTATCTGCTTCTAAAATCAGCCGCTCCTGCTCACTAAATAAATCATCGGTGTTGGTTTTTGGAAGCTCGGTAACATACCTTTTTATTTTGTTTACCAAATAAGCAAGCGACTTAGGATAGTTCATGTCAAGCAACAGTAATTCCAGTACCAGCGCCAGTTGCAGGTGGTCACGATAAGTATAACGGTAAGTGATCATGCTTTGCGTACCCGTCATAACGGCTTCCAGCAACTCGTACTCAGTGGGTTCGTTTTGTTGGCGTGCAAACGTGTTTTTCAACAAAGTGATTATGTATAATGATTGTTCAATTTTACGGCCCAGGTCTAAAATATTCCAACCCTGTTCCCTTCTTACGCTTTCCCTGTTCATCCCTAAAAAAGCAAACATCTGCATGTTCAGTTTATCAATAGTGCCAATCATTTTTAAATGATCAGTGGTATTTTTTTGTTTCGCTTTTTCCCAATTTTCTTCCATTTGCTGCAACACCCTCCAGGTATCCAATGCCCAAAAATTCCGCACACTATAAACAGCATTTTTTAACAGGGCAATATTATAGCTCAGGCTTCCTGGCCTTTTTTCATTGTACAAAATATCCGTAAGTTCATTCCATGGGCTATCCAGGTTGGCACTTTGCTTATCTGTTCCATCTTCCTCAAAAAAGCCTGGAAATGTATAGGTGCATACGGTTACAATTTGCAACAGCAACGTTTCGCTTATTTTATTATCATTGCTTAAAGGCCCGTTATTTTTAAGCATCCATTGCATTACGGTGCGTTGCAGGCGGGCATTATAAATCACCCTTTCTGTATACCTGCCTACCCAATAGAGGTTCTCGGCCGTGTGGCTTGGCAGCGAACGTTTTTGTGGTGTGTATAAATCGCTATCTGTTTTTAACTGGAGCAATACCGGCTGCTCCTGCTCATTGTTGCCGGCAATTACCCAGGTATCTTTACTTACACCACCAAGCTGATTGGAAATAATAAAATTATCTTCCGCTGCACTCGTTCTGGTAAGGCCACCAGGCATTGCAATGTAGGAGTTATTATGGCTTACCAAAAACCCCCTGAACAAGGAGTGGCAAGGCTTTATTTTACCATCTGCCCATGATGGGGAGGAGGAAAAATTAATCTTTTCCTGACCGGTGTATAAGTGCGGATGCGCTTTTATCTGCGCCATTAAAACTGCTGCTTTTTCTTTGGTAAGAGAAGCACCATCTATCGTTGCCCGTGTACCAGCTTCGTTACGAAATATTCTTTTAATAACCAGTGTATGGATGTTTTCAAAAACATACCGCATTTCTGTTGGCTGTCCGCACCACCATGTTGCGATAGATGGCATAATAAGTTCCTTGTTCCAAAAGTGTTTGGCTATAGCGGGTAAAAACGGCACCAGGCCTGCGTTTTCCACTACGCTGCTGCCAAGTGGGTTTGCAATACCAACGTTGCCTTTTCTAACAACCTGCAGCAGGCCGGGCACCCCTAATAACGAATTGCTTTTTAATTCTAAGGGGTCGCAGTAAATATCATCCAGGCGGCGAAGTATTACATCAATCTGCTCCAGCCCATCAATGGTTTTAAGCCAAACGAAATTATCTTTTACAATCAAGTCGTTGCCCTGTACCAATGTTAAACCAAGAAAGGCGGCCAGGTAAGCATGTTCAAAATAAGTTTCATTATCCGGCCCAGGTGTTAAGATTACAACCCTTGGGTTAGCGGTATTATTGGGGGCTATTGCAGCCAGTGCTTTTTGCAGTGCATCAAAATAAGGCGACAACCTTTTAACAGAAAGGTTATTAAAAAATTCGGGTAATACAGTGTTCATAGCGTGCCGGTTTTCCAGCGCATAGCCGGCACCGGAAGGTGCCTGTGTACGATCGCCGATAACCCAGATGCGGCCATCGCTGCCACGTGCCAGATCAGCCGCATACAAAATTAAATGCTGGGTGCCGGGCAACGGTATGTTTGCACAGGCACGTAAAAAACCAGGGTGCAGATAAATAAGCTCTTGTGGCAAAATGCCTTGCCGGATAAGGGTTTGAGGACCATAGATATCTTTAAGCACCAGGTTTAATAATTCGGCCCTTTGTATTAAACCACTGTTGATGGTTTGCCAATCTTTGGCAGGAATAATTTGTGGAACAGGGTCCAGCTCCCATGGACGGCTTTGACCGGATGGGTCATTATAGATATTATAAGCAACGCCGTTTTCTTTCAGCAAGCGCAGGATGTCGTTGTTGCGTTCCTGTATTTCAGCAGTACCGGTTTGTACCATCGATGAAAAAAAAACCTGCCAGTCGGGTTGCAGTTTTTTATCAGGCGTGGTTATCTCACTAAACACACTTATATCCGGGATATAGTTTTGGAACAAAGAATAAAAGTTGTCCTGATCTGCCATACAGTTGCTGGTAATACTTTAACCGTTTAAAATTAAGGAATAAATCAGGAATGGCGCAGATGCAGGCTGCATGCATGGTTGCAGTATCTGCCCGTAATTTTCAGGTAACACATCGTCATCAAAATGAAATAAAAAATGTAACAGGCATGTGAACAAAGCACTTGGCGGACTTAGGTATGTTAAGCATTGAGTTCCCGGTGTATATTTAATTTGTGCAGTTCCAGTATCGTGGTGTTGCCATCTTCACTTTCCCGGTACATGGGTATAAACTTGCGGTTAAAAAGAATTTCGCTGAAGGTGTACGATGTTTTCTGCTGTACATAATTGCTAAACACATCATCAAAAGCCCGTAACATCACATACAGCTCTGCATCGGCAGCCTTTAAATCTTCCTGCGTAAAACCATAGAAGGGGCTGTTTTCATCAATCGGGTGCACAACCGTCCAGCTCATGGGCATGCTTTCTATCCGTGACCTTTCAAGCGGCAGCGTAAAATACTTATAATCCGCTTTGTCATTTTCGGCCAGCAGCAAACCGGTATTTACTTTTATTTCCACATCGGTTAAAGTGTGTTTGTCTTTATAAGGTGCAAAGCGGAACATGAGTGCAGTGCCATCTTTGTAAGGGCTTATCAGTGCCTCTTCGCTAAAAACCAGATAGCTTTTAGGTTTTGAAAAACGGCCATAAATTAAACCCGTTGCAATGGCCAGAGAAAGAAAACCAGTTAACGCCTCAACAGCGGCCACGAGATTGGCTGTATCCCCTTCAGGATAAACATGGCCATAACCAACAGTGGTAAATGTTTGGGTACTGAAGTAAAAGATTTGGCGGAATATTTTCCAGTGGCTGCCAGGCACTAAACCATTTAATTCTGAAGGGCCAATGGCAATATACAACAATGTAAAAGCAAGGTTAATGGTGAAATAGAAAAGAAGTATAATAGCAATAAACACCCAAATATTAAGGTTGAGCATGTTGTTGAGTATGCTGAACCTTTTATAAAAAGGCATGCCCTCTTTCACGAGGTTATAACTGCCATTTTTATTGATGAACCTGCCACCTGTGTTGTTGCTGCCGGTAGCAAAACCGGTATCGTTATTTGCTTTTGAAAAGGGGTTTGTTTTTTTATAGGCTGACATAAAATTGAAGGATGTAAAGGTGATTGGAAATTAAAAAACTGCCGCTTTGTAACCGGTACAAATGTAAAAACAATGTGGTGATAACTGCACCGGTTCTTGCTTGGTGTTTCTTTAAGCTTTTCTGTTTTGCGCCATTACCGTAAATTCATCTGCGGGCATGGCGTGGTCAGGGTTATCTTTTGCAATGGAAAAATAGTTGCCGGTAAGCTGCACACCATTGTCTGTTTGCCCCAGCGTTATTTTTAAAAAACCATGTTTGTCATCACAGTAATTAATAAGCCCCACATTATTCAAAAGTGCATTATCGTTGGTAAACATCGGGTCATCCAACCGGGCTGTTGCATGCAGTTCATCATAGCCGCCTGCACCTGCCACAACATAAGTGGTGGCAACACCATCTGTATATTTTTTTACAAATCTTTGGTAACTGTGTACATGGCCGCCAAAAACAATATCGGGGTAAACGCCTGTTTTTATAAAAGCTTCTTCTAAAAAGGCAATCATCTGCAGGCTTGACCCATGGTTAATATCGGCAGAATAAGGCGAGTGGTGCATGCAGATGACCAGCAATTTTTGCGGGTGCAACGCAGCAGCGCTGATCAGTTCTTTTTCAAACCAATCCCGCTGGTCCTGCATAACAATACCAAATTTTGGCACATTGGTATGCAGGCCAATGATGGTGGCAAGTGGTGTATCCAGCACCCAGTAAACATTTGGCTGTGGCATACTGTTCCTGTTTTTTACCAAACTAAAACCAACAGGTTTGCTGCCTGTTGTACAAAAAACTTTTACAAAAGGATCCAGGCTTTTGTAGGGTTTTGCACTTAGCAGGTTAACATCACTATCATGGTTACCCGCTATTGCAAATATGGGGTTTGGGTATTGCTGATAAGGTATAAAAAACTGCCGGTCGTATTCGGCTTCTTCGCCGTGGTTGTACACGATATCCCCAAGATGGTATAAAAAGGTTGGGCTATCCAAACTGCTGCTGCATTGTTTTGCCATGGCACCAGCAACGGCTGCGGTAAAGCCGGGGTTTCTTAAGCTGCCGGTATCACCCACCATGTGAAAAATTATTTTTTGCCCGTGGTTGCCATTCATAACAGATGCAATATCCAGGTGATAAGGAAATGCGCCGGAAGGCAGTGGCAGCGGTTGAAACTTAAAGCTGTCATCCGGCTGGTTTTTTTTAAGTACAGGTGTGCTATAATGAAGTGGGCTGTTTTGGTGCATACCGATAAAGTAACGAAAAAAGTTTGGGGCAAACAGCAGCTTTTAAAAAAATTGCCTTACAGGTAACACTGATCAGGAGGGCTATCCATCATAAGGTTTTACAGACGCACTTTAAATAAACATAAAGGTTAAAAAAGGGCAGAAGTTATTAACAGCATAAAAATTAAGCGGTTTTAAATAGAGGCTTGAAAAAATTAAGTTTATATTAGATAGCTACTTTTTCTATTCACCAAACCTTAATCGATTATGAAGAAAACTTTACTGTGTGCCCTGTCATTTGTATTGATGGGTGCCCTCTCTGCCCAGCAAAAAAATTACTGGTCTGCCCACACCAGCGCAGCCAGGATGGTTGCCGACAAAGCGGTAAGCCGCACCTCCTTCCCCAAAACATTTAAACTGTTTGATATAAACGCCGCCCCGTTTAAAAAAGAATTGTACGATGTAACAGCAAAGAAGGCAGCAAAAAATTCCGTTATTATTTCGCTGCCCAATGCAGATGGGCAAACAGAACAATTTGAAGTATTTGAAGCCTCCAATTTTGAACCGGCCCTGCAGGCAAAGTTTCCGGCGATAAGGGCTTTTTCCGGCAGGGGCATAACAGATAAATATGCCACCATTAAGTTAAGCCTTTCCCCGCAGGGCATACAAACAATGGTGTTCCGCACAGGCAAGGAAAATGAATTTATAGAGCCGTACTCACAAGACCATATGGTGTATGCAGTTTTTAAATCGCAGCGTTCGCCGGGCAAGCTTCCATGGGCATGCACCACACAGGAGCAAAAATTATTTACTTCCATTGATGGCAAAGTTGCCGCAGCAGGCAGTGCATTAAGATCGACCGGTGATTTAAAAACCATGCGCCTTGCACAATCCGTAACAGCAGAATATTCCAATTATTTTGGTGCCACCAGTGCCTCGCAGGTAAGCCTTGTGCTGGCAGCCATCAATGCCACGCTTGCCCGTTGCAACGGCGTGTATGAGAAGGACCTTGCAGTACATTTAAACCTGGTGGCAGCATCTGTAAATATTATTTATTACAACCCCTCTACCGACCCTTATGATGCAGCAGCAGCCGGTGCAGGCGGCACATGGAATGCACAACTGCAATCAACCTTAACATCCGTAATAGGCGAAGCCAATTATGATATCGGCCATTTGTTTGGTGCTTCAGGCGGTGGCGGCAATGCAGGTTGTATTGGCTGCATCTGCACCAACGGTTCCAAAGGCAGTGGCTTTACGTCACCGGCAGATGGTATTCCGCAAGGCGATAATTTTGATATTGATTATGTGGTACATGAGGTAGGCCATCAGATGGGTGCCAACCATACTTTTTCTTACGCCAACGAAGGTACCGGCGTAAACAAAGAAATTGGCTCGGGCATTACCATCATGGGTTATGCCGGCATTACCGCTCAGGATGTGGCACCACATTCCATCGATATTTACCACGAAGCATCCATTGCACAGATACAGGCAAACCTGGCCACTAAAAGCTGCCCTGTAACATCCGCCATTACCAATGCCACACCGGTTGTTGCAGCAGTAAGCAATTACACCATCCCCATCAGTACACCGTTTGCATTAACCGGTTCGGCAACCGACGCCAATGCAGGCGATGCCTTAACCTATTGCTGGGAAGAAAATGACAATGCATCATCATCCCTTACCGGAACAAAAAGTGTGGCCAGTGCCACCAAGGCCAGCGGCCCCAACTGGATTTCCTTCAGGCCCGCAGCATCACCAACAAGATATTTTCCCCAGCTATCCACCATACTTGCAGGCGGCCTTGTTACCGGCCCTTTACCGGGTGGCGATGCAGGCACCAACATAGAAGCACTGAGCTCTGTGGCAAGAACGCTGAACTTCAGGCTGACCGTAAGGGACAATGCACCCTATATTTCCAGCGCACCCGTTTCTGTAGGGCAAACCAATTTTACAGATATGACTGTAACCGTAAGTGCTGCTTCCGGGCCGTTTGCCGTTACTGCACCAAACACGGCTGTAACCTATGCTGGCGGCTCCACACAAACCATTACCTGGAGTGTTGCAGGCACCACTGCCTCACCGGTTAGCTGTGCCAATGTAAAAATTTCTTTAAGTACAGATGGCGGACAAACCTTCCCAACGGTGCTAACAGCAAGCACACCAAATGATGGAACCGAAACCCTGGTAATACCGGCCACACCAACCACCACTGCCAGGATTAAAGTAGAAGCAGTTGGCAATATTTTCTTTGACATCAGCAACACTAATTTTACCATTGGCGGTACCGTTGCCTGCGGCGACCCAACAAGTTTAACCGCTGCTGCAATTACCAATAACACAGCTACGGTTAGCTGGGGCGCTGTTGCCAATGCAACGGGCTATGCCGTGGATTATAAATTAAACAGTTCATCAACCTGGACGGATTTTTCGACTGCACAAACTGCCACCTCCGCAAACCTTACTGGGCTAACACAAGGTTCGTTGTATGATTGGAGGGTTATTGCAACCTGCACCAGCGGCACCGGCAATAGTGTGGCAGCACAGTTTACCACTACAGCACCGGTTACCTGTGCGGCGCCATCGGGGTTGTATGCATCCGCAATTACTTCTTCTGGTGCAACCGTTAGCTGGGGTACTGTAAGTGGTGCAGCAAGCTATGCGGTGGATTATAAATTATCAACCGCCACCACCTGGACGGCTGCTGCCTCGGCAACAACGGCCACGTCTGTTGTACTCACCGGCTTAACCGCAGGCACATTGTACGATTACAGGGTAAGCACAAACTGCGGCGCCAATGGCAGCAGTGGTTTTACTGCGGCACAGTTTACCACAACTTCAACAGGGTGCCAAAGTGCCTACGATGTAAGTACCAACGGCACTACGTCTGGCGCTGCCACCATTCCCTTTAATACATCTGTAACCGGCCTCATAAGCCCGGGTGGGGATGTAGACAATTATAAGTTTGTGATCACCACCGGTGGCAGTATCACTTTAAGCTTAACAACATTGCCGGGTGATTATGACCTTAAGCTGCTGAACAGTGCAGGCACCCAGGTTGCCATTTCGCAAAACGGTGGAAAGAGCAGTGAATCCATCAGCTATACTGCCGCTGCCGGAACGTACTATGCGCAGGTATTTGGTTACCGCAATGCCAACAGCTCCACGGCTTGTTATACCTTAAAAATTGCGCTGGGCAATGCTTCCAGGCAAGGTGATTTTGTAAGCGGATATGGCAGCAAGAAAATGCTGACGGTGTTCCCCAACCCATCCAAGGGCAGGCTTACGGTTAACCTTACCGGTTACGAAGGCGTTGCTGAAATGAAGGTGTATGATGTAAATGGCAAACAGGTAAGCAGTCTTCGTACGGGCCAGGTAAACTCCATCATAGACATCTCCCGGTTCTCCAAAGGCGTATATCTTATTAAAGTATTTACCGCAAGTGGACAAGTGTTAAACCGCAAGATTGTAAAAGAATAAACACGATAAAAATGACCATCCATCCGGGCTGCAGTTTTGCAGCCCGGATTTTTTGAAAGGGCTGCAAACATTTAATGCATGCATGCTGAAAAAAACCGTTGGCCCGGCAGCAGTACTTTTATGTAGCATCGTTGCGTCGCACACGTGTACGTTTACAGCTTTGGGCGGCAGGGATGGAGCAGTAAGAAATGAAGAGGGATTTTGTTTTTTTACGGGTTAAAGTTTTAAATCAGGCCTTATCAACAAACCATATTTAAAAATGATACAAAGCGCTATAAGCAGGCTGCAGTACTTATGCAAAGTTATACCACCGTTATTAAAAGCCATAACTGAAAAGGATTTTAATGAGAAACGGGATGCAAACAGTTGGGGCAAAAAAGAAATACTTGGCCACCTTATTGACAGTGCCGCAAACAACCATCAGCGTTTTATTCGTGGGCAGTTCGAACCCAAACCATCAATAGCATATGACCAAAACAAGTGGGAACAATATAATTTTTATCAGCAAACAACGCCTGCACACATCATTGGTTTTTGGGAGGTGTACAATCTCCATTTGCTCCACGTTATAAAACATATCCCCCAACAAAACCTGCAGTTGGAATGTGTTACCAATGGCACACCTTTTACACTCGGTTTTTTAATCAATGATTATGTTGCCCACCTGGAACATCATTTAAAACAGATTGTTGCTTACCAGTAACATTTGGCCAGGGTACCGCCCAGCCTGATTAAAATAATAGGGCTGTTTCTGAGTTGGGCATCAACTGTAATATCCTTCGTTAAGGCCAAATGTCCTTTCGGGTGCTTTGTCTTCCACTTCATGAAACGCAGTGGGGGAGAGGCCTGTAAAGTCTTTGTAATTTTTAACCAGGTGCTGGTAATCGTGGTAACCACATTCTACGGCAATCCGGGGCCAGTCCATTGCGGCATAGCTATTTTTTAAACGAAAGGCTTTATCAAACCTGATAATGCGTTCATATAATTTTGGGTTTACCCCGGTACGTTCTTTAAATTTCCGCTCCAGTTGTTTGGGGCTAAGGCAAGCTTGCAATGCTATTTGTTGCAGGGTAAATTTGTGTTGGCCTTTCAATAATAACATACAAACATCATCGGTAAGTATATGTGGGCGGTGCTGTTTATTAATAAGGCTTCGTACGAAAGTGTTTACAATCTCAATCATTTCTATATAGCCTTTGGCATAAAATAACTGTTCATTAATGTATTGTATATCCGTTGAAAAAAATAGTGCAGCGTCAAGATATTGGTTGGTGATTTCTACAGCAGGCATACCGGTAAGCCGGTGCAATGCACCCGGATAAAAAATGATTTGCAACACCAAAAAATTGTTGCCAATAGTGCGGTGCGTTACTTCAGAAAATTGCCCGTACAACACCACGGGGATATGCTGTATTTTTTTGCCGGTGCTTACAAACTCAACCGTTTCTGTGTCATAAGGATAAAACGCAAGGCATTGCTCCGGCCTTGGCGGATAGGCTTTAAAAGGTATGGCCTGCCCTTGTTCAAAACTGAGGTGAACAATGCGGTACAGTTGCACAAACCCTTGTACATCCGGTGCAGGTATAAAATCTTTCAGCAGCAAAATGGTATCATTATCTTAAAAACAAGGTACAAATTATTTTTACAGTGTTAAGGCAGGCCCTATAACTTTCATGCCATGTTCAGCATGTATGCGTTGCAGTTGCCCCGGCGATGGCAGTTCTTTTATGTTGTTCATGTAGATGAAAAATTCTTCCATTTTACCGGCAGGCTGTAAAAAATAAATAAGTTTTCCTCTTTCAGATAACTGTATCCACGTATGCGGAACGTTACGGGGCAAAAAGATGGTTTGCCCCTGTTGTAAAACAAAGGTTTCAGCACCAGCTGCAAAACGGTAACTGCCCTCCAGAACGGTAAATATTTCATCTTGGGCAAAATGTACATGCAGCATGGGGCCAACCTTTGCCGTACCGGTATATTCAAATACGGAGAGCTGCCCACCGGTATCTTTAGCCGAAATTTTTAAATCGTTTGGGTGTACGCCCAAAAATTTTATGGTATCGCCAAACCTGGCTTTACCGGCATCTACAACAAATGGTAATTTGTTAGAATGGTGGTTGTTAAACCCTTTTAAAGTGTTGCCATATGCAAGTGCAGGGGCGGCCAGCAATGAGGTAAATAAAAAATGTTTTCGTTGCATAATTAAGTTTTAGATTGTAAAGATGGGTATACCGGCGCCAATGCAAGTGGTACAAAAAAGACATTCTTAAAAAATATTTTGCAGGGTAGGGGATGGTGGGTGTTTATGCTATTTCAATTTGCCTGGGAATTTATTGCTGTGGAGCAAGGCATATTTATGCACTTAATAAAGGCATTAAGGTTTTAGAAGACTTTTAAAATCTTTGTATATTTAATGACGTTGTGCTATACTATAGTACATTTTACAACTTTCAAACAATGCATATTTGTGCAAGAAGTTTTACCCGTAACCAACAAAATAAAAATGGACTTATTTAACAGCTTGAAAATATATAAAGTTAGTAAAGGAACAATTTTGTTGAAACAAGGTGAGACTTGCAGGTGTGCTTATAAAGTAATTTCAGGTTGCTTAAAAAGTTTTGTTGTTGATAAATTCGACAAAGAACATATTATTCAATTTGCCCCAGAAAATTGGATAATAACGGATATAGACAGCCTCTTAAATCAAAAACCCTCTGATACTTTTATTGAAGTTATAGAGGAGTGCGAAGTAATTAAACTTAACCTCGATATATTCAGAAAAATAGAATCTACTGATGTTAAAATGCTGAAAGAACAAAATGCTAAAATCTTAAAAAGCCTTATAGCATCAAATAAAAGGCTTATCGGTTTATTAGCGTTAACCGCTAAAGAAAGATATTTGTTGTTTATAGAAACCTATCCCACATTGGCGCAGCGAGTGCCTTTAAAACAAATTGCTTCCTATATTGGTGTTACACCACAATACCTGAGCGAAATACGAAGAGAGATTGCAAAAAAATAGCCAGTACCTATTTCTTAAACTACCTTAATTTTTTTTAATTGTACTATTTGGATTTTTGCAAACTAAATTATAATAAAATGAAAAAGGTAATGAAGGTAATCACATTAGCAGCGGGTGTACTATCGCTAACAGCATTTACAATTTTAAATATCAATTGGAATATCGGCCCTAATTATTCAATTAAATTTTCTGGCACAAAAGCAGAAGGCAGCTTTACAGGATTAGCAGGTACAATCAATTTTGATAAAGGTCAACTTGCAAATGCAAAAATTGATGTATCCGTAGATGCAAATACAATAAACACAGGCAACAGCACTAAAGATAAACATGCCAAAGGCGATAGCTGGTTTGATGTTGCAAAATATCCAAAAATAAAATTCACTTCTACCAACTTTACAAAAAATGCCAATCAATTTATAGTAACAGGAATATTAGAATTGCACGGTACAAAAAAGGAAGTTGTTTTTCCATTTAATTATGTTGAAAACGGCAACAAAGCAACTTTTAACGGCAGTTTTAAAATTGATAGAAAAGACTATGGCATTAAGGGAAATATGATGGGCTTTATGGTTGGAAACGAGTTTACCGTAACCTTAAATATTCCAGTAACACAGTAAGGCTATCTCACCCCTTACAACTTCCGGGAAATGTATAAGTCTTTCATAGAAATGTATAAGCCCACTCTTTCCTTTATTTAGACTTTTGTAAAAAATTATGAAAGAAACAAATTCAAGAAGAAAATTTATTCAGCAGTCAACTCTTTTGGGTGCAGGAATAATGCTTGGAGGTTCAACCGAATTTTTTGCAAATAAAAACTTAAAAAAAAGGAAAATGATAAACACAAATTCTGACACAGCAAAGCAAGTTAGCTTTCTGTCAAACAACATTAAAATTGCAGCTAATCTTTATTATCCAAAGAACACTATAGTTTCAGGTAAGACATCAGCTATTGTGGTTGCCCATCCAGCCGCTGGCGTAAAAGAACAAACCGCAGGGCTTTATGCAAAACTATTAGCAGAAAAAGGTTTTATTACTTTAGCTTTTGATGCAGCATATCAAGGTGAAAGCGAAGGAACACCACGAGGTTTAGAAGACCCTGCTCAACGGGTAGAAGATATAAGAGCCGCTGTAGCTTTTTTAACTACTTTAAAAGATGTAGATGCTAAAAATATAGGTGTTCTCGGTATATGTGCTTCGGGTGGTTATTCAATTGTGGCCACTGCTACAGACCATAATGTAAAAGCACTTGCAACAGTAAGCGGTGTAGATTTAGGCGACTGGAACAGAAAAGGTTCCGACGGAAAGCAAGACCCAAAAGTTATTCAAGGTATGCTTGATGCAGCAGCAGCAGACAGAATTGCCGTACTTAACGGAAAAGAACCAGGAACATTTGGCATTCGCTTTACTGAGGAGCAGGCAAAAGCTTTAGGCGGTATAAACTATGAAGGATATCTATACTACTCAACTGATAGAGGGCAACACCCCAATCAATCCAATTTTACTCCTTTAAGTAGTATAGAACGTATTGCAAGTTTCTATTCACCAGATTTTGCGTACTTAATTGCACCACGACCAGTATTGATGATAGCAGGAACAGCTGCACAAACTTTATGGATGACAAAAGAGGCGCACGAAAAAGCCAACGAGCCAAAAGAATTGTTTTTAATTGAAGGAGAAACACATGTTTCACTCTATGACCATGTTTCTCAATCCGTGCCTAAGTTGGATGAATTTTTCAAGAAGAATTTAAACTAATTGACAACAGTCAGGTAAGTTAATAATTAAAGTAAAATGATAAACTATGTGGACTACAAAAGATATTCCTGATCAAGAAGGAAAAACTGTAATTGTAACCGGGGCAAATACAGGCATTGGTTATGAAACAGCTTTAGCAATGTTTAAGGCAGGAGCAACTGTTATAGTTGCTTGCAGGGATAAAGAGAAAGCAGAGAAAGCCATTGCTAAAATGGAAACCGAAAAAGGCACAGGTTCTTTGGAAGTTGGCATTCTTGATTTAGCAAGTTTAAATTCTGTCAAACAGTTTGCTGAAACATTCAGTGAGAAACATAAGCAGTTACATTTATTGCTTAATAACGCAGGGGTAGGTGTTCCGCCAGCTTCCAAAACAAGCGAGGGATATGAATTGCAATTTGGGGTTAATTTTTTGGGGCACTTTGCACTTACAGGACTTTTATACCCATTGCTTAAAACAACGCAAGGTGCAAGAGTAGTTACAGTGAGTAGTTTCGGCTATAAAGGTTCAGCTATTGATTTTGATAATTTAAAATTAGAAAAAGAGTATGACGCTGTTCGTGAATACGGACAGAGCAAATTGGCAGACCTTATTTTTTCAATTGAATTAGACCGAAGAATTAAAACTAAAGGAGATAAAGTTTTATCAATAGCGGCACAACCTGGTGCAAATAGTACCGAGATAGCGAGGCACATGCCTGACGATGCAGTTGTTGCGATGCAGCAACATTTCGGGGGGCTTATGGAGCCGTGGCAAGGTGCTTTGCCAACGCTGTATACAGCAATATCAAGCGATGCAAACGGAGGTATTATGTATGAGCCAAACGAAGGTGGATTTAAAGGTTATCCTGCTTTAGCAACGTTAGATGAAAATGCATTGGATGAAATGGTTGCAAAAAAACTTTGGAAAACAGCTGAAGAAGCAACGGGAATCGTTTTCCCATAGTAAAATTTGTATAGAAAGAAAGGGCTGCAGAAAAACCATGTAAGCCCTTCTTTTTATCTTAATAAAAAATAGGTACAATAAAAAATAGGTACAATGGTAAATAATAATTGGACGGCAGATAACATCCCTTCGCAAAAAGGAAAAACTATTTTAATTACCGGTGCAAATAGTGGTATTGGTTTGGAAGCCGCAACCGTATTGAGCAGTAAAGGGGCTAATGTAATTATAGCTGCCCGTAATATTGAAAAAGGAAAAGAAGCTGTCAATAAAATCAAAAATAAAATTCCAGATGCAAAATTAGAATTAATGCAGTTAGACCTATCTGACTTTGATTCTATCCGCAGGTTTTCTAAAGAATTTTATACCAGCCATCAAGAGTTAAATATTTTAATGAACAATGCTGGTGTAATGAACCCGGTAAAAAGAGAATTAACAAAACAAAATTTTGAAATTCAATTCGGCACAAACCACTTGGGACATTTTCTTTTAACCGGTTTGCTTTTAAACATTATAAAAAACACGCCCAATTCACGGATTGTTACGCAAAGCAGTGCTGTGCATAAAGCGGAAAGTATGAAACCTGATATTCATTTTGATGATTTAAATTGGGAACGATCTTACAAAAGCATGCAAGCGTATGCACAAAGTAAATTAGCCAATTTATTATTTACTTATGAGCTGGATAGGAAATTAAAGGCACATCAGATCAACACAATTGCTACGGCGGCACACCCTGGCTGGACGAAAACAAATCTTCAAGGCACATCAGGCTTTTTTACAAATAAAATTTTGAATAATTTGCTTGCACAAAGTGTGGATATGGGAGCATTGCCAATTTTAAGGGCGGCAACTGAAGAAGGTTTATCAGGCGGAGAATATTTTGGCCCTGCCAAAATGATGGAGTTACGTGGCTATCCAGAGTTGGTAAAATCAAGTGCTAAATCGTATGATAAAACTTTGGCAGAAAAACTTTGGAAGGTCTCGGAAGAATTGACCAAATTTCATTTTAACTTTTAAAAAGTGAAATAAAGTTTTTAAGCATAAAACAATGAAAAATAACTTTCTAAAACTCAATTCTATAAGTGAAGCTCATAAACAGTTTGGGTATGATAAACCTAAACACCCACTTGTTTCTTTTCTTGATTTTACTAAAATAAAACCAGAAGTAGTTGAAGGAGATGCTTTTTATCAAATGTCTTTTTACAGCATTTCCTGCAAACGCTTTGAAGGTGTTTTTAAGTACGGAAAATCTTATTATGATTTTAATGAGGGTACATTGTTATTTACTGCACCTCATCAGGTTATAAGTGCAAGCCATGATAGTGAAATGGAAGAAGGCTGGGGTTTATTTTTTCATCCCGATTTGATTAACGGCACTTCGCTTGCCAAAAAAATAAACGAATACTCATTTTTTAATTACGAGGCTAACGAAGCACTACATATTTCAGACGATGAAAAGCTAGTTTTAAAAGACTGCGTAGAAAAAATAGAAAAAGAATATTCGCAAAATATAGACAAACACACACAGGGTTTGATTGTAAGTAACATTGAATTACTGCTTAATTATTGTGACCGCTTTTACGACAGGCAATTTATTACGAGAAATAAAGTAAGCAAAGACATTGTTCAAAGATTTGAACATTTGTTAAACGATTACTTTTCAGCGGAAGGATTAAACAACGCAGGATTGCCAGATGTTAAATTCTTTGCCTCACAATTAAATTTGTCACCAAATTATTTATCCGACTTGCTTAACAGGTTTA
Source organism: Ferruginibacter sp. (assembly GCA_965249755.1). Taxonomy (GTDB): domain Bacteria; phylum Bacteroidota; class Bacteroidia; order Chitinophagales; family Chitinophagaceae; genus Ferruginibacter. Next base: position 1,410,482 of record CBDFMT010000004.1, on the reverse strand, counting down.
CAGGTAAAACAACACTGGAACATATTCATCTTAAATTGGTGGACACAGCAAAATCGCTTTTATGGGGTACCGAAAAATCAATCAGTGAAATTGCCTATGAACTTGGCTTTGAATATCCCTCACATTTCACCAAAGTTTTTAAAACAAAAACAGGGCTAACACCGCAGCAGTACAGAAATGTTAATTAATACCGCACAACATCTCATGGGCAAAAATGATTTTATTTGATAATTAGGAATATTGGGTAGTAATCTCTTTGATGATAGCTTAAGCCAATAAGCTATTATGGCAAGCCAAATTCTTACAGTGAGGTTAGTTTTGAATTTATGATGAAATGATAGTTTGAGGTGTTGCTTGCTTTATTGATGGGTAACTTAAATTTAATAAGGGAGGCTTACTAATCAAAATAATAGTATGCTTAACACTAACGCCTGCCCGTAAACCTTGTGCGTAAGCGGGGAACGTTGCGCTCAGCAAGTAAAAACAGGTATCCGGAAAACAGCATACTAACGCTGCCTTACGGTTGCAATTGTTTTTTATAGATTGAAATTATCCCTTACAATATCCGTTAATAAAAAGTAATTGAACCTGCTGCACCGTTATTAGCCATGCTCATGGTATTGGTAATAGGTGGCGTTGCGAAAAAGTACAACATTAACCTAATGGAATAACCTGCAAAACACTTAATAAATTGCTAATCATGGGTTTGTAAAATGAACTGTGTCAAAGAAATATTTTAGCGTAGTAAAAAAGAGGCGGTGCGGCTCCATCCACAGAGCAAGTGCCGCCTCTTTTTTACGGTGTATCTAAAGAGTTGTTTTCATCCTGTCTTCAAAAATAATCTTTAATTGTGAAGCACAGATAGCCCAGTTGCTAAGTGGCATGGTCCATTTACGCTCAATGCGTTCTGTAGCCAGGTAGATTAGTTTGAGCAAAGCCATATCACTGGTAAAGACGCCTTTATTTTTAGTGACTTTCCTGATCTGGCGATGATAGCCTTCGATGGTATTTGTAGTGTAGATGAGCTTGCGGATCCCGGCAGGATATTTAAAATAGGTAGATAGCTTGCCCCAGTTTTTTTGCCATGAATCAATGACCATCGGATATTTTTTATTCCATTTTTCTCTAAGTGCGGCCAGCTCATCCAATGCCTGTGGTTCGTTGTCTGCACGGTAAACTGGCTTTAGATCCCTCATAAACTCTTTCTGATCCTTACTGGCTACATATTTTATACTGTTGCGTATTTGGTGAACAATGCAGGTCTGCACCTCCGTGCTGGGATAAATAGTTCGGATGGCTTCATCAAAACCTTTTAGATTATCAATACACGCAATCAAGATATCTGCAACACCCCTCTGCTTAAGATCATTGATTACACCCAGCCAAAAATTAGCACCTTCACTCTGTGATATATACATACCCAGCACCTCTTTTCTTCCTTCAGGTGTTATACCAAGGATATTATATACACAACGGGTTTGAGTTCGGCCTTCTTCTTTTATCTTATAATACATCGCATCCAGCCATACAATGCAATACAATTCTTCAAGAGGTCGTTGCTGCCATTCTTTAACAATAGGGATCACCTTATCTGTGATGGAACTTAGGGTTGTAGCGGAAATCTCTGTATCGTAAGTTTCTTTGATGTGCGCACTGATGTCACGCAGACTGGTACCCAGGCTATATAAGCCGATGATTTTATCCTCAAGGCTTTGGGCCATGATGGTTTCCCGCTTTTTAACCATTTCGGGTTCAAAACTCCCTGACCGATCCCGGGGAGTGGTTACTTCAATAGTACCCGAAGATGTTTTAAGAAGTTTTGTACCCTTACCATTTTTACGGTTGCCACTACTGCGTTCTTCTTCATCCAGATGGCTTTCAAGTTCTCCCTCTAAAATAGAATTTAGCATCTGCTGGAGAAGCGGCGCAAAAGCTCCCTCTTTACCAAAAAGGGAGTGGCCACTGCGGAGTTGTTCTTTTACTTTTTGCTTGGCCAATTCGTAGTCGAAAGGCTCTAGTTGATCATTTCTCATTTTACTGTGTTTAAAGTTAAGAGTTAACTCTTGACACAGTTTATTTTACAGTCTCCTAATCATATAATTATGATCATGAAGCAAAGCTCTTCGCATCCGATGCAAAGCCCTTCGCATCCGATGCAAATCCCTTCGCATCCGATGCAAAGCCTTTCGCATCCGATGCAAAGCCTTTCGCATCCGATGCAAAGCCTTTCGCATCCGATGCAAAGCCTTTCGCATCCGATGCAAAGCCCTTCGCATCCGATGCAAAGCCCTTCGCATCCGATGCAAAGCCTTTCGCATCTGTTGCAAAGCCCTTCGCATCCGATGCAAAGCCTTTCGCATCTGTTGCAAAGCCCTTCGCATCTGTTACAAAGCCCTTCGCATCTGTTGCAAAGGCCTGTGTTTCCAATACATTCACCGGAATTTCTTTTACATTGAGCAAAGCTCCTGTTACAACTTTTTGTTCATTCGAAGTATATATTAAATTATTAAAACAATCCCTGCGGTATCCACTTAAAAACATCACTGTTTAAGTTGGGACTAAAGTTTTCTTCTACGTCAATATGGGGATGCAAAATGCCTGAGGTTAAAATTTTATTATTATTAATTATAAGGTTAGTACACTTTGAAGTAATAATTGTTGGTTAATTCCAACCCTACAACAGAATATCCAGGCCTATTCTTTTCAAGAAAATATACATGGTGATCCGTATTTTTAAAATTAATTAAAAAAGCCGCTTTCGTACAATTATCAGGCGTACGATAAACATTGGCAGCGTTACTGAAACCAATACTAAATGTTCCTTTATTTTTGGCAATTATCGCTATTTTAAACTTGTACGAATTATTGATTTCTGAAAATAAATATTCTTTAACTGCATCTGTTTGAAGATTGTTTACTTTACTACCAATGATAACTGAATCGTTAAAACTTTTGGCGTCATATAGGGCACCTGGATCACTAGCACTACCACCTATGAACTTAACAAATGAAATAGCTGTGCCTAAATTTACACTCCCACTGTAATTTATTAAAGTGCTTGAACTTTCATCTCTTAAACTCGATGGGGTATTTATTTCAAACCAAATTATATCTCCCAAATGAATACTATCAAAATCGGGATAAGCTTTAACACCAATTTTAAAAGTATAGATATTATTAGCACAGTGAAGCCCAAGTTTTTTACAGGAAGCATTCGTACAGGCAAGCGCAATAAAAATTAATATACCTGCTGTATAATATCTAATAGCCATATTGAGAAAATAAACTATTCACAAATGTTGATGTTGGGTTTGTTGCTGTTTGCAATAAACTTTTTTTATAATCTTGTAATTTAGTTACACCCGACTTAAATGAGTTAAACATTTGTTGATTCGTGTAACCAGAAACTTGATCTAGCACAGGATTACCTGTTTCATTTCTTGAATCTTTTAAATCATAAAATAATCCCCTGCGGTATCCATTTAAAAACATCACTGTTTAAGTTGGGATTAAAATTTTCTTCAACATCAATGTGTGGGTGCAAAGTGCCTGAGGTATTGCACCAAGTACTGCCACCAGTTTGCTCTTTTTGGCAACTGCCATTTGTACCGTATGTTTTATCGGTTATAAAAGATTAAGACAATTTACCAAATTTAAACCCAGACTAATCACAAATTAGAAAACCTTAAAACAGTATAAGTGTTTATTTTCATAATTATTTATATCATATCCAGGCCGGTTATTTTGATATAAATATAAATGTTGAATAGTATTTTCAAAATCGATTTCATAACCAGCTTTGGAGCATTTATCGGACTTGCGATACACATTGGCAGCATTTCCAAAACCGATTCCAAATACACCCTTTCGTTTCGGAATGATACCAAGCTTAAAAGTGTAAGTGTTGTTACTTTGTATGAACAAATATTCTCTTATTCTTTCTGTAGAGCCATTTATTACAGCATTTCCTTTTGATAAAAAAAAATTAAAATTATTTGCAGCAAAAGAAATCCCAGGGTTACTAATACTTCCGCCGATAAACATATCAAAAGAAATAGCACTTCCGAAATTTGCGGCATCACTGAAATCGACAAGTGTGTTAGTTGACACGTCAATTAATTTAGTCGGTATATTTACTTCTAACCAAATTGTATCCCCAACCAAAATACTGTCTTTATCTGGGTAGGCTTGTACCCCAGTTTTGAAACTATAAACTGAATTTGCACATCCTAAAACACCATCTTTAGTGCAGGTACTATTGATTGAAACTACCCCTATAGTTATTAAAATAACTAACGTTAAATTTTTAGTAACCATATTGTGCAAATAAGTTTGTAACCTGATTGATTGTGGGATTAGAAATATTTTGTTCTATTAGCTTTAAACGATAATCCTGTAATTTAGTTATCGTGGATTGGAAAGATGCAAACATTTGTTGGTTAGTGAACCCTGATACCATATCAGCAACAGGTATACTTTCATTTCTTGAATCTTTTAAATCATAAAATAATCCCTTGCGGTATCCATTTAAAAACATCACTGTTTAAGTTGGGATTAAAGTTTTCTTCAACGTCAATATGGGGACGCCCTGTATAGTTATAGTTACAGGTATAGGCAGCTCCTCCTTGTTCTTTTTGGCAACTTGCCATTTGTACCCTATGTTTTATCGGCTAAGTAATGCCCCATGTAGTAAATAAATTTATCCCTGATGTTATCGTACATAAAACCAATAATCTGCACCACCGGGGGTTACGTTAACTGCTGGTGGATATAAATAATAATGTTGGTTGGTAGTATTGAAAAGTTGAAAGAAAAAACCAGCCTTTGGGCATGGATTACCATTTCTATAAACGCCACTTGCGTTTACAAAATTTAAACTATAAGTACCACTTACTTTTGGTATCACCGCTACTTTAAAAGTGTATAAACCATCAGCTTCTTTAAAAGAATATTTCCGTCCGCCCTTGGGATTGGCATTAGACAGTTCATTGCCGTTAAAAACTTTAAAGGCGAAATCATCAGCAGCATCTTGTAAATTTATTGGTGAAACGTTTATTAATTTAACAACAACTAAAGCAGTGCCTATATTATTGGCGTGGCTAAAGTCATGTTTTTGGCCGCTTTGGTCTGTGGGTGTTGTTGGAAAGCTAACTGCTGCAAAAATGGTATCGCCAATGTTTATAGAATCTTTATCCGGATAAATTTTTGCATCAATAACAAAACCATAGGCTTCGTTACAGCCTAAAACATCTTTTGTACACCTGGCATACACTGTTATTGAAAAAAGTACAATTAATACCATCATTAATTTAATACTAGTAGCCATATTGATTAAATAGGTTAGTTACCTGTACAGAATGGTTGTAGTATAGGAAGAAGCAACAGCTAACATATATTTAATTTACTTTAAAATAAAAACTTCCATTAGATTTTGTACTGTCAAAATTTGATGTATTTAATACAGGGTTTAAATAAAAATGTTGTTGGGAATGTACAATGCTGATTAAAAAGCTTGCTTTGGTACAATAATCTGAACTGCGGTATACATTGGCTGCATTACTTATACCAAGGCCAAATACACCTTTTTGCTTCGGTATTATACCAATCCTAAAAATATACCTGGCAGTTTGTTCGGCAAAATTGAATTCCCTTATTTGTGCCACATTCTGGTTCGGTACCAACTTCCCTGAGATCACTAAATAATCAAAAAAATTTGCTGCAGTTACAAAGGAGTCTTTAGTTACAATTTTACTAAACCCTATTGTTGTACCTAAGTTTGCAGCACCACTGTAATCTATTATTTTACCTGTTCCAATGTCTGTTTCACTTGTAGGAATATTGAGGTCTAACCACAATGTATCGCCAACATTAAAATCACTTTTATCCGGGTAAACTTTTACACCCGTTTCAAAGGTGTAAACAGTGTTTGCGCAACCAATGCTTTCCTTTGTACACCTTGCATACAAAGAGATTAATGAAATAAAACAAATAAAAAGAATAGTATTTAGTTTTTTAGCCATATTGTTTATATAAGTTAGTTACCTGTACAGATTGGTAATACCCTTACCCAAAGCGATTGCAGGCCTTATTGAAAATCAACGTTTATGTTGTTTACTAAAATACAAACTGTCAACGCCGTTGCCTCAAATTTGTGTGGATATTAAGATTAGTAAACCTTGAAATAATAACCATGTTGTTTTCCAAAATCATTTATTACATTATCAGGTTTCCACTCAGTTAATAAATAAAAATGCTGATTTGTATTTGAAAATGTAATATTAAAAGAAGCTTTTTCGCAACTTTCACTGTTTTTTCTACCGTTACTTAATCCATTATGTAATCCCAAAATATATAAGCCTTTAACCTTTGGAATTAATCCAATCTTTAAAATATAGTTTCCATTAAATTCTTGATAGGTTAATTGTTGAACACCATCAGGCCGGGGAATAGACCTGTCGTTGTAAATTCTTCCTGTAACTGAAATGTAATTAAAATTGAATACTGCATCAGTGGCAATAGTATCACCTATAAAAAACTGACTAACACCTAAAGCGCTTCCAATATCAGTAGCATTACTATAATCTATTACTGCACCGTTAGATTGATTTGTTAATTTATCAGGAAATAATGAAGTTAAAAAAATAGTATCGCCAACATGTATACTGTCTTTATCTGGTGTTATTTGAGAATTTACAGCAAAAGAATAATTAGCTTCAATACATGACTTAGGGCAACCGGTATTGATGATTATTAAATACGCCAACCCTATCAGAATAAATACTTTCTTCATATTGACTTGATTAATAATGATACTGAAAAAATAAATTAGTTACATTCCCAGATGTTGGATTCCCAGAGTTTTGCTGAATTAATTTTAAACGATAGTCTTGTAAAGTAAATATAGAGGATTGGAATGCGGTAAACATTTGTGCATTTGTAAAACCGCTCACGGCATCATTCACAAAATTATTATTTAATATAGTCTCATTGGGTGTATTATCCCTCAAATCCTGAAACAGCGCTTGTGGTATCCATTTAAAAACATCGGTACTTAAGTTGGGATTAAAGTTTTCTTCTACGTCAATATGGGGATGCCCTGTATAGTTATAGTTACAGGTATAGGCAGCTCCGCCTTGTTCTTTTTGGCAACTGCCATTTGTACCGTATGTTTTATCGGCTAAGTAATGCCCCATGTATTATACCAGCTTTACTATAAACGGTAAATGAAAATTGATTTACTTGTATACTTTAAAACAATAAGCGTGTTTTGTCTCGTAGTCAGTTATTAAATAACCAGGCCGATTATTTTGGTATAGATATAAATGTTGATCTGTGTTTGAATCAAAAATAATTTCAAAATTCGCTTTAGTGCAATTATCTGATTGTCGATAAACATTAACGGAATTACTAATTCCTATAGCGAATATTCCTATCACTTTTGGAATTACACCTAATTTAAAAACATACATATTACTATTTTCTAAAAATAAATACTCTTTGACCCTTTCAGTTAAAGAATTATTTATTTGAGTTCCACTAGTTAAAGAATAATTGAAATTTGATGCTGCATAATTTGTTCCAGGATCGCTAATACTGCCACCCTTAAAAATGTCAAATGATATTGCAATTCCAAGATTTTTTGTTCCACTATAATTTATACTTTTATTACTTGTGAGGTCTGTGAGAATTGTTGGGCAGGTAACTTCGATCCAAAGAGTATCCCCTATTTTTAAACTATCTTTATCTGGAAAAGCATTTGCATTAATCTTAAAATTATAAACTGTACTTAAACAACCAAGTCCTCCTTTTTTACAAGAGATACCTGTTATAGTAAATACACCTACAATTAATATGATAATTATTAAATTCCTAGTACCCATATTGTGAAAATAAATTAGTTACTGATGCAGATGTACTATTTGAAGTAGTTTGTAAGAGCCTTATCTTGTAATTCTGTAGTGTAGAAATATTTGACTGAAAATTATTAAACATTTGCTGGTTTGTATAATTAGAAACGTTGTCAATGATAGGAAAGTTTTCGTTGGTAACATCTCTTAAATCCTGATATAACCCCTGCGGTATCCATTTAAAAACATCACTGCTTAAAATAGGATTAAAATTTTCTTCAACATCAATGTGTGGGTGCAAAGTGCCTGAGGTATTGCACCAGGTACTGCCACCAGTTTGCTCTTTTTGGCAACTGCCATTTGTACCGTATGTTTTATCGGCTAAGTAATGCCCCATGTAATAAGCCCAGCTTTCTCCTAACGCAATGATGGGTGAATTAGCATCAGTACCTATACCATAAGGTTGATAGCTTTTTGTACTCGTAATTATTTCTTCCACTTCTGCATTGTATAAACTGGTGAACCACGGGCTTACATTGGTTAAACCCAGGTTGGTATAGGCCCTCGACATGTTTGCCACTGTGTACGGATTGGTTCGCTGTGCACCCAAAATGGTAAGTAAATCGGTTGAGTCGCCATCCGTATTTACAATGGGCATATCATCAATAATAGCGTGGCTTGTGCAACCAGAAGATAAGGCAGCAAACTTAGACGACACTAAATTACCGGCAGGTTTGTTTTCTATTTTGGTACAAGAAAATAAGGCTAAGGCCACAAAAAAAGTTAGCAGTGTTTTGTATATTTTGATGATGGTAGTTTTTATTACCGCTGTATTTAAGCGATACAGTGAAAGTAAACTAACCTACACATTCAAAAGACAGTGCAACAATATTTACACATCGGCTATCGCCACGTTCACATAATAATTGCAATTTTTAAAGCTTGGTAAAATGAATTATGACAGGTAAAATTGGTTTGCAGTTAAAAACTGTTAATGGTATACTAACTAATAAAATGCAAACAGCCCGGTTATCCCTGTGGTCAGCATCCTAAAAACCTTATTTTTCTTTTGGTGCAAAAGCCCCTTTGTTTATCCAGGTGAGCCAGGCTTTTTTAAATGCTTCATGGCTTAATGGTGGCAGGGTACGGCCTTCTCCGGGGCCCCATCCTGCTACAACCAAACCATCGTCTGCATGGTCAATTAATTGCTGCATGGATTTATGCCCGTTCCTTTTAACATCTGTTAATTGCCTGGCCAACTGGGCTGGTGTCCTGCCCTGAAAAACCATTTTCATATCTGCAGGCGGCAGGTGCCAGTTGGGGTTACCGGGCGGCGTGTGCAACCCCGGCACATTGGCCGGTTGGTGGCAGTTGGCACACTTCATGGCATACACACCTTTACCATCTTTGCCCCGTTTGGGGTACATGGTATGCAGGTGGCTGTCATCGCCCTGCAAGGGCACATCACCACTCGGGTGACAGTTCATACAACGGGGGCTTTTTAAAACTTTATACACCTGCATAAAAGCCTGCACCGAGCCAACGCTGTCTTTGTTATCATTGCCATCGCTGGTATTAGCGGTTGCGGTGCCATAAGGGTTTTTAAACCCGGATACGGCAACTGCTGTACTTACAAGAAGAAGGCCTATAACAACCAATGCCTTTACCGGCGGCGTAAACACTGGCTTATTTGCGGGGTAATGTTCCATATATCGCTTCTTTAAATTTGCGGTGCTTGTTTATTTTTGCAGCATGCCTGCTGCCGCATGAATGGCTTTACGTATGCGGAGGTACGTGCCGCAGCGGCAAAGGTTGCCCGCCATAGCATCATCAATATCGGCATCGGTTGGGTGGGGGTTTTCCCGTAGCAATACCGCTGCCGACATCAACTGACCTGATTGGCAAAAGCCACATTGCGGCACATCTGTTTGCTGCCAGGCCAATTGTAAAGGATGGTCGTTGTTTGCGGAGAGCCCTTCGATGGTTACAATTTTTTGCCCTTCTGCACGGCTTGCTTTGGTAACGCAGGAGCGTACTGCTTCGCCGTTAAGGTGTACCACGCAGGCGCCGCATTGGGCCACGCCGCAGCCATACTTTGTTCCCGTAAGGCCAATAATATCCCGTATCACCCAAAGCAGGGGCATATCCGGGTCGGCATCTGCCTGGTACTCTTTCTGGTTAATATTTAATGCAATCATATGCTGATGAATTTATAATGTGCTGGTAATTGTTGTATGTTTAAACCTTATCCAAACTAAAAGGCATTTTACGTATACGCCTGCCCGTAACTGCAAAAACAGCATTGGCCAGCGCCGGTGCAAATGGGGGAAGGCCAGGTTCGCCCACGCCTTTTATTTTACCGCCTTCGGTAAGTATCAGCACTTCCACCTCCGGCACTTCGTTTATGCGTACCAGTGGGTTATCGTAAAAGTTGCTTTGCATTACTTTTCCATTTTGTAAAGTAATGGCTGGTTTTACCGCAGCACCAAGCGCCATCACAATAGAACCTTCTACCTGGTTTTTTACATTGCCCGGGTTAACCACTTCGCCTAAATCAATTACGGCAAAAACTTTATCTACCTTAATGGATTTATCTGCGTTGTACGTTACCTCCACCACCTGTGCACACAAGCCTGCAAAAAAGCCCCACACCGCCACACCCCGTCCCTTGTTTTTTGGCAATGGGGTATCCCAGTTGCTGAATTCTTTTAATTTTAATAAAACCCTTTTTGTATCCGATGGTTTGGAGAGTAAGCTTAAGCGAAAATCCATAGGGTTTTGGCCAGCCTTGTACGCCAGTTCATCAATAAAACATTCATGTGCAAACGACACGGTTGAACTGGTTACAGATCGCCATGCTGCAAGCGGCACGTGGTAATCTGCCCTTACGTAAGCTGTTTTAATGTTGGGTATTTCGTATGCCTGTTCGCCAATACCTTCCACCATAATGGTATCCACTTTGGTGATATCAAAATCTGCCCTCATCGCCTGCATGTACGATGGGCTGATTACCTTGTGCTGAAAAGCAACGAGCTTTCCATCCTCCGCAAAACCTGCTTTCATTTTTGAAAAGGTCATTGGCCGGTACGGCCCCAACAGCGTTGTATCTTCCCGTGACCAGATTACTTTTACCGGGTTGCTTACTTGTTTTGCAATATTTACCGCTTCAATAACGTAATCAATATTCAGCCTTCGGCCAAAGCCGCCGCCAATAAATGCGGCATGCAATTTTATATTATCGGGGGTAAAACCAATTTGTTTGTGCAGGTCATTTGCACCGTTTCCGGTAAGGGAACTTGGTACTTGTGTTGATGTCCATATTTCAACTTTATCACCCTGCACCTGCGCCACACAGTTCATGGTTTCCATGGTGTGGTGGGCTATCATCGGTGTTTCATAAAATGCCTCCACGTTATTTTTTGGTAAGATGCTGAGGCTTTCGATGGAGCCAATCGTTTTATCCGGCACACCGTCATTATCCGCAAGGGAACGCAGGCGGGCTTCATATTCAGCAGAATTAAATTTTTCAAATCCTTTGGTATCCCACTCGATGATTAGTTTTTTGCGTGCCTGCAAAGCTGCCCAGTAAGTGGTGGCAATTACGGCCACGCCAACCGAATGATAAATGCCCATAACCCTTTCTGCCTGCACCACTTTTTGCACCCCCGGCATGGCGAGGGCCTTGGTTGCATCAAAGCTTTTTAACGTGCCGCCAATAACAGGGCACCTTTCCACGCTGGCATACCACATGCCCGGTACCTGCACATCTAACCCGAATATGGCCGCACCATTTGTTTTTAAAGGCACATCCGGCCGCTTGGTTGTTTTGCCTAAAATTTTAAAATCCTTCGGGTCTTTTAATTTGGGTTGTTTGGGTAATTCCAGTTTTGATGCTGCTTCTACCAGTTCGCCATAGCTTAGTTTTTTCATGGTGGGCCTGTGCACAACGGTGCCGTTTTCTGCATAGCAACTATCTGCACCCACTTGCCATTGCATGCTGGCCGCCTGTATAAAAACTTCTTTGGCAGATGCGCCCACTTTTCTTAAATCGGTATAGTTGGTGCGTATGGATGAACTGCCGCCAGCCCTTTGTCCGTTACCCAATTCTTTTTCGCCGTTGGATTGTTTGATGGTTACCTGATCTAACGATACTTCAAATTCTTCTGCAATCAGCGCCGGTATGGATTGAAAAGTACCTTGCCCCATTTCTGGTTTGGTGTTGTAGATCGTAATTTTTCCACGGGGTTCAACAAGGATGTATGGGGTAAAATTTTTGGCTTCTGCACCGCCGGGCATCAAGACAGGATTGCCTTTGGCAGATAATCCCAGCCAGATGGCGACACCGGCACCACCTGCATTTTTAATAAAATTGCGCCTGGAAGTTTGTTTCATCTTTATGTAAATTTTTACAAGCCGCAATGGCTTGATTATACTAAGTTACTTTTTTACGCCAACAATTACGGCGTTTATTAAAGGGCAAAAATGCCAGCCAAAAGGGTAATGGTTATTCAGCCTAACTGTTTATCTTATTTGTTTTTGTACGTTTTAAAAATGCCCGGGCACAACAAAAAGGCAACTGTTTATTTTAAAAATTATGGGTAGATAAAACAGTGCTGGAAACACGTCCATTAAAAATTGTTGCCGCTTTTTTATTTCTGCATAATTGCCGATGCCCTAACTTTAAACAACATGAAAAAGATATTGGCTGGGTTATTTTTTGCGGCATTGTGGGGCTCTGGTTCAGTAGCTATAAAGCTTGGTTTAAAAGTTTCGCAGCCATTGGTTTTAATCAGCACCCGCTTTTTTTTGGCGGCATTGCTAATGCTTGGTATTGCCTTATTAATAAATAAAGACAGGATACCTAAACGGCAAGAGTGGCTGCCACTAATGGTTTGCGGTATTTTAAACATGGCAGTGTACCCCACACTTTTTGTGTATGCCATGCAACAGGTTACTGCAGGCATCGGCACATTGGGCAGTGCAGCTTGCCCTATAATCATTATTGTATTAAATGCCATTTGGCTGCGGAAAAAAATAAACACCAATGTTTGGGCCGGTCTTTTTATGGGTGTGGCCGGGGTAGGGCTGGCCATATACCCGTTGTTGCTTAACGCCCATGCAACCATACCGGGGGTAATTTTATTAACCGTTAGCATGTTGTGTTATTCAATAGCTACGGTCTATTATCAAAGCATTAATTGGTCGCTGCCCAGGCTTAGTATTAATGGCTGGCAGGTACTGTTTGGTGGTTTGGCCTTGCTGCCTTTTACCATTTTTTTATACAACCCCGCTGCTAATACATTTACACAAACTTTTTACTTTTCGGTGCTTTGGCTGGTGTTGCCCATTTCCATTATAGCCGTACAGCTTTGGTTGTACCTGTTAAAGGCAGAACCGGCAAAGGCTTCACTGTGGCTGTTCTTGTGCCCGTTGTTTGGTTTTTTGTATGCGTATTTATTAACCAATGAGCCCATCACCCTCTACACCATTGCCGGTACAGTCCTGGTAATCGCCGGTCTTTATCTGGGTAAAAAGGAGAGGGTTAACATCAAAAATTAATGGGTGGTATGAAAGGGTTAAAAGTTTTATTGGTCGTGATGATGATGTTGATTTTTGGGCGCTTTGGGCAACGATGAATACTAAAAAGGTTTATGAGTGTAGAAGTAACAGCTAACTTCAATAACGATTAAACCGGGAGATAGCGTAAATTATAAAATGAAAGAAAATGTTTGACAGCCATTATGATTTTAGTATCATCGCAAAAAATGAACTCTTAAACCAAGAGCCTGCATGTAGAACTATTTATCGTTTTGAAGCAAAAAATAGGGTATACTTTACTGTTGTTGAAAATTTTACTTTCGGGTTTACGGCAATTAAATTTTGAGAGCGTAACGACTATAATAATAAAAACAAAAACGCTTTTAAAAGATATTTGATGACGAGAAATCAGATGCGATAAAAGTAATAGGGACATGTTTGCATGTTATGCATAAAGAGTGGAAGGAAAACAATAATATTTCGTTTTGTTTTTCATTAAGATCACAAACCTAGATTAAGTTAAATAAATCTGTCTTCGAAAACAGAAAATAATTAAAACAATTTTTTGTTGAGAAAAAAATATATTTCTCACAATTGACGTAGTATTCAATTACCCACGCCCATCTTCTCCAGATTTTTATTGTAGCTTTAAAGCATTCCACTTTTAAGACAAATGATTGTATGAGAAAACTTTTACCGGCATTTATTGCCTTTTTGTGTATGCATGCTGCTGCCCAAAAAACATTTATCCACTGCGGCAAATTGATTGATGCCGTTAGCAATACTACCTTAAGCAACAAAACAATTATTATAGAAGGCAACAAAATTGCTGCGGTGCAGGATGGCTATACCGCACCCGGTGCCACGGATAAACTGATTGACCTTACCACCAAAACGGTGTTGCCCGGGCTTATGGACATGCACGTGCACATGGAAATGCAAACCAAACGAAACGCCCAGTCGGACCGGTTTACAGCCGAGGCGCAGGATGTTGCTTTTCAATCTGTAAACTATGCAAATGTTACCTTAATGGCAGGCTTTACAACCGTAAGGGACCTTGGCGGCACTGGTGTAAATATTGCTTTACGCAACGCTATCAACAACGGCACCACCATTGGCCCACGCATTTACACTGCCGGTAAAGCCATCGCTACTACCGGTGGCCACGCCGACCCAACCAATGGTTTAAAGAAATTATTTGGCGGCGACCCTGGCCCGGCAGATGGTGTGGTTAATGGTGCAGATGAGTGCCGCAAGGCCGTGCGGCAGCGCTATAAAGATGGGGCAGACCTTATTAAAATTACCGCAACAGGCGGCGTGTTAAGCCAGGCAAAAGATGGCAGCGCTGCCCAATTTACCGAAGAAGAAATTAAGGCTATTGTGGAAACAGCCAAAGATTATGGCTTCAAGGTTGCTGCCCATGCACATGGCGCAGAAGGGATGAAAAGGGCCATCCGTAGCGGGGTAACTTCTATTGAGCATGGCACCTTTATGGATGATGAATGCATTGAACTTTTTAAGAAATACGGCACCTGGCTGGTACCAACAATTATCGCTGGAAAGTCTACCGCTGACTCTGCAAAAATTCCTGGCTATTACTCGGCTATTGTTACGCCTAAGGCACTTGCCACAGGCCCAAGGATACAGGCCACGTTTGCTAAAGCCTACAAGGCCGGGGTAAAGATTGCCTTCGGCACAGATGCCGGTGTGTTTATGCATGGTAAAAATTACCTGGAGTTTCAATACATGACGGAGGCCGGCATGCCACCGATGGAAGCCATAAAAGCTGCTACCATCAGTGCGGCTGCTTTGCTTGGGGCAGAGGCTACTTTAGGCAGTATACAAAAAGATAAACTGGCAGATATTATTGCGGTAGATGGCGACCCGTTGAAAGATATCCTTGTAATGGGCAAAGTTGTTTTTGTAATGAAAGATGGAAAGGTGTACAAAGGGGATGGCATGTGATGCCTCAATTTTTATAAGCATGTTGTTTTAATAAACACCGTATTAAAATGACATGCTTTTTTTATGCCGCAACAGGTGTTTTAAAAATGCTTTTCCCCGCAGGGCTTATTGCTGTTGCCTTTGCAAAAAACCAACGGTTGCCTGTTGGATAAGGCACGTATTTGGCATTGGTTAAAGCATAAAGCTTAACAAGATGAACCAATACGAAGTACCGGCCTACATCACCGATGAGTTGCCGGAATTAAAAAATTCTTTCTCAACTTTAACTGCTTCTGCAGGTATTATAAAAAGCATACAGTGCCTTTGTGATTATACCAAAAATAAGGTACAGCAGCATGAATTGCCGAAAGTTAAAAAGTGCCTGATCATCATGGAAAATATTTATAACCGGGGAAATACCATTGTTAAAGATGCAGTTGAAAACGTATTTCTGTTTTCATTTTCTTCTATATTAAACGTAAGCAGCCGGCAAGAGAAACAACAATTGCAGGCGCTTATGCCGGTGTGCCTTTACACTGCCTATGTACAACAAATGTATAAATCAGGAATTTAACGTAACAGGTAAAAAACAGAATACTTTATGGTTTTGGAAAACCGGGCAAAGCAACACCTGCAGCCTTTAAGGAATCGTACACTTCTATCATGGTATTGCTGCGTAAAGTACCAGCAGTAGTTAAATCAGGCACCCAAAAAATGATCCTTACATCCACGGTTTTTTCATTGAATGCCTGCACCATAATTACGGGTGGCGTGGTGTGCAGCACATTCTCGCTTTTATCCAATGCATCATTAATAAGTGTTTTTACATTGGGGATGTTTTCATCGTAGGGCAGGCTGATGGTAAACTCCACCCGTTTATTGCGGTTCTGCATCGTCCAGTTAATAAGGTGTTGCGATAACAGGTCGCCGTTGGGTATAATAATGTTGGCACCATCGCCGCTGCGGATAGTACTGCTGCGTACCCCAATTTCTTTTACCACGCCAGACTTATTGCCAATCTCAATTTGATCGCCCATTTTTATAGGCTGCTCAAATGCAATGATGATACCTGATACCAGGTTGTTTACGATGTTTTGCAAACCAAAACCAATACCCACACTTAAAGCACCAATCATGATGGATAACCTGTCGAGTGGAATACCGGAAGCAGCAATGGCAATTAAAAAACCGATTGCCCAAATGGCAAGCCTTATCAGCAACAGCATCGAACCAAGGGAACTCCGTTTAACCGTATTTTTTGAAGCATCATTGCCAAAGAAAAAATTGACAAACCTGGAGATGACAGTGCTGATAAATATCACAAAAAAGAAAACCGCCACACTGCTGAAACTAAATGCCAGACTGCCTATGCTGCGTTGCTGGCTAAAGAAGGAAACCATGAAAGCGGTAAACGCATCGTATAAGGTTACGTTGCGGATGAGGGATACCACCCAAAGGGTTACTGCCAGTATCCATAAGCCCCTTTTAAAACGGTGTTGGAGTTTATTAAAATTGAGGAACTCAGAAAAACGGCTTTCCCCATACGCTTCCGATTGCAGGTAAATAGCCTCTAAAACTATGGCACAAAATATTTTTAAGGCCACCCCCAATACTAAACATTGTATGGCACTTACCCCAAAAATTTTTGCCAGGGAAGTGCGGCCGAGCAGGTTGGCAATTACAGATAATATCACCTGCACCATGGTAAAAATAATCAACCCTTTTGCTGCCGGGCTTTCATCAATCCCCCTAAAGTATTTTCCCTTAAGGCCCAGCAGTTTTATACAAACCGCTATCAGCACAAGGCCCGCAATAAATAAACCCCAGCGTTCGCCAAAGGCAGATTCCAGTAAAATATCGTCTGCTGCATAATACAGCCATAACACAAAAAGTATTGCCCCATAAATGCGGCGTTGCCTGCTTAAAAATGGGGTCAATAAAAAAGCCAGTGCAAACAGCCGCAGTAACTCCGTTAAGTGCAGGTACGACATAGTGGGATTTGCCAGAAAAAAAGGCGAGTACATAAACAACCCAAACAATGCGGTAACAATAATGCTTCGCTTAAAAAATAATACCTGTGCCAGGATATCTGGTGCGCTTTCCATTTTTTTGATGCGCCGCATGTTCAGGAAACTCCACGCCAGTGTAAATAAAAAGAAGGCCATGCAAAGGGCAATCGGGAAACCTTTACCGGCAATGTAAATCATAATAATCCTGCCCGACCGCTGCAATGCCTCCTCCGTTATTATGCCAAGGTTTTTGTGGTAGTCGTGCGGTTTTGCTATCAGCAGCGGCTCCTCTTCCTGCCCCCACATGGCCCTTTTAAATTCGGCTGTTTCGTAGATAAGGTCGGATAAGATGTCGTTGCATTGCAGCAAGGCAACAGACGTGCGGTTGCGCATTAAATTCACCTGGCCCAGCGCCCTTTCCTGCAAGGTATCCAGGTCAAACACTTCATCGTGTATATCATGCAACTGCATATCCAGTGCGGTGTCAGGAATGTGTATGTCCAGTATAGGGTCGTTAATGATGGTCTTAACATCCGTGTTGTTTTGAGTAAGTTGTTTACTGTAAGTGTTTAAATTAGTTTGATAGCCCGTTAGTTTAAAAGAGGTTTGCTTTAGCAGTATCACAGCACTGTTTAACCCACGCAGGTTCCATGGGTTGGTTTGTTTTGCAAGCCGTTCTTTAAACCTTTTTAATGCGGCTTCAATACCTGGCAAGTCAGCAGAAACATTGGTAAGCTTTATTTTTCTTTTGAGGTAAGAAGTATTTTTATCGATGGTAACTGTATAGGCCCGTACCTTATTGATCAAAAAGGGAACAATGGTATCGTTCTTAATTTGCTCCACCGCAGAGTCGTGTACCCTTCTGGTATGGCCTTCTGTTTGCGCAACGGCGGCCATCGTCAACAACGTAAAAGCAAGAAGGGTTGCAGTGTACTTCGGCCACTTTTTAATCAATACTCCCATGCAGGCATCAGTGTTTTTATGAGGGGCAAAAATAAGCAACAAAAATGTTGGCGGTTATAATGTTACGTTAACAGTTAAACCATCCTGTTTTAAGTTGCCTTACTTAGTATTGTTCCAATCGTTATTAGTCCTGTCCACATCGGGCAGCACATGGTCAGGGTCTAGCGTTATGGTTGTTATTTTACTGGTGCTTGCATACCTAAAAACCCAGCTTCCGCCACGCTGCCAAATTTCAACAGGTAATTGTACGGTGGATGTTTTGCCATTGCTTTCGGTTATTTTTATAATAGCCGGTAAAATCATTTTGCCCTTGTTGATGATGGTTACCAGCGCACCTTTGGTGGCATCATTATCTGCATACTGCACATCAGTAATTGCCTGGTCAAGCACCCAGGTGGTAAAAAACCATTCCTTCCAAAACCAGTTTAAATCTTCGCCTGCGGCGCTGTTAATTGCATGAAAAAAGTCGTATGGTGTAGGGTGCTTGTACGCCCAGGTTTCTGGTGTATTTTCTAAAAGCATAATCAAAACGTTCTTTGCCCACCACAACCTCCCTCAGCAGTTTTAGCCCCCATGCGGTTTTGCTATAGTACTGATAGTGCTGGCCATAATCCATCGCTTCGGATACCGTCATCATCGGGTCTTTTAACTGGGTTAGTACAGACTGGTCTAAATACGCAAAATGCTTTTTATTGAACAAGGCCGGGTTGTGTGCAAACTCGCCGTTGTTAAAAATATCGTTGGCATAATAATTTATGTAAGCATTAAAACCTTCATCCTGCCACATATATTTTCTTTCGTTGGAGCCTACCACCATGGGGTACCAGTTGTGGCCAATTTCATGTGCAATAACAAACCATAGCGATGCCTTGCTATCCAGGTAATCATTAAAAATTATGCCCGGGTATTCCATACCGGTAATGTTGCTGCCGATATTTACGGCCACGTTCCAGGGGTATTCAAAAAAGTTTTTGGAGTAAATTTCCATGCTGCCTTTTAAATATTCTGTTGCCCGGCCCCATGCGGTATCGCCCACACTTTCTACCGGGTAGGCACTCATGGCAATGGCCTTGCGGCCAGAAGGCAGGTTTACTTTTGCGGCATCCCAAACAAGTGCGGTGGAAGCAGCCCATGCAACATCCCTGGAATTTTTCATGGTAAAGTGCCAGGTAAGGTTACCTGCAGAAGCCGGTCGCATAAAAGGTTTACCAGCTTCATCCGGTTGTATGATGGCCACTGTTTTATCTGATGTGGCAGCGGCCGCAAGCCGTTTTATAATTACCGGCGTTAATACCTGTGGTGCATTTTGTAAATCACCGGAGCCATATACCACCATGGCTGCAGGTACGGTAATGTAATAATCAAAGTTGCCGTACTCACAATAAAATTCGCCAAGCCCCATGTAGGGCAAGGTGTTCCATCCCTCCACGTCATCGTATACGCACATGCGTGGGTACCATTGTGCAATGGTGTATACTATGCAGTTTTTAGTGTATACCCTGCCCATCCTGTCTGCGCCATATGCAGGTATGGCAAAGCTGTAATTAATGGTGATGCTAACCTTATCGCCCTTGGGCAAAAGGCTGCTGTTAAGGCGTACCTGCATTCTTGTATCGCTTATGATGGGTTGCACCGCATACGATTTACCGCCGTAGGTAACCCTTGCCCCTGCAATATGGTAGCCACCGTTGTTTACGCCAAGCACACCAATTAAATCCCCGGAAACCGGTATGGCAGCACTGCCACGGGAGGAAGCATTGAAAAGGTTTTGATCTAACTGCAGCCATAAATAATCCAGTTTATCGGGGCTGTTATTGGTGTAGGTGATAGTAACATCACCGGTAATGCTGGTATCTTTTTCACTTAATGCGGCATGGATTATATAGCTGGCGCTGTTTTGCCAATACGATGGCCCGGGGCTTCCATTAGCAGATCGGAACATGTTGCCCGCAGGCAGATTAAAACTTTGCAAAAAGAAGTCGTGTGGATTGTATGCCGCAGCATCTTTCTCCACCGTTTGTGCCTTCACCAAAGCAGTACATAACAATAACCAGCAACAGGCGTATATTTTTTTCATCAAAAGGTTTTTAATAACTAATCTAACTAAGTTATTAAAGTTTGCGCATTGGAGAAAAAGAACCATTTTGGCATTTGTTGTAATTAGTGTTGTTGCTTCGCTGATGTCAGTAAAATAAACCAGCACTTTTTCAATCTCTTGTAATCTTAATATCCGTCCAAGCCAATTTTTATAAACTTCTCTAAACCCAATAACTTTGGTGCTTCACTATTTTAATATTGGTTTATGTGCCTTCGTTTTTTTTCTAAATTATTATTTATTGCAGCCTTTTGTTATACAGCATTACCTGCACCTGCACAAAAAGTAAAAGGGCCAAAAATTAAAAATCCTGATTGGGCCAGGCCATACCCGCCATTCCGTATTGCTGGTAATTTGTATTATGTGGGCACCTATGATTTGGCCTGCTATTTTATTACCACCCCGCAAGGAAATATATTGATCAACACCGGGCTGGCCTCATCTGAAAAGCAAATTAAAAATAACATAAAGGCACTTGGGTTTAAGTTTGCGGATACAAAAATTTTATTGGTAACACAGGCGCATTACGATCATATGGGAGCGATGGCTGCTATCAAAAAATCAACGGGTGCACAGTTTATGGCAGATGAAAAAGAAGCAGATGTAGTTAAAGATGGCGGCAACTCTGATTATGCGCTTGGCGGCCATGGCAGCAGCTTTACGCCGGTTATCCCAAACAAGTTATTACACAACGGCGATACCGTCAGGCTTGGTAATATGCAGTTAATAATGCTAAGCCATCCCGGGCATACAAAAGGTTCCTGCAGTTTTTTATTTACGGTAAAAGATGAACTGCGTTCTTACAAAGTGCTTATTGCCAACATGCCTACCATTGTTACCGATAGCCCGTTTACCGCCCTGCCGGCTTACCCGTCCATAGCTGCTGATTACGGGGCAACCTTAAAAGCCATGAAGGCTATTTCTTTTGATATCTGGCTGGCTTCGCATGCCAGTCAATTTATGCTGCATACCAAACACCACCCAGGTGATGCTTACAAACCTGCGGCGTTTACAGACCAGCAAGGTTACGATGCAGAGTTAAATGAACTGGAAAAAGAGTATGAAGAAAAACTGAAACAACGATGAACAAATACTTAGCTAATGACATCGCTAATGCATTAAAAACTTTTCGTGCAGGTGCTTCAATAGATAAAAAGGCATCAAGAAAACAAGTAAGGTTGTCTGATGAATTTCTGTTTTTTTTTATCCCAACCCTTTTATTTTTTACCAATCCGGTATAGCCAGCCATCATCGGTTACGGCATATAACGCCCCATCTTTACCCTGCGTAATTGCCCTGAAACGCTGCTTCTCCCCAGTAAGCAGCCGCTCTTCACCGGTTACTTTATTTGCTTTTATTACCAACCGGGTAACCTGCATGCTGCTAAGGCCGCTGATGAATAAATTGCCTTTCCATTCCGGTATACTGTCGCTGTTATAAAAGGTTATGCCACTGGGCGAAATAACAGGGTCCCAATAATATACAGGTTGCTCCATGCCGCTCTTTTGCTGAATACCTTCGCCAACTTTTTCGCCGCTGTACTCAATGCCATAGGTAATTGCAGGCCATCCGTAATTTTTACCTGGTATAATCCGGTTCAGTTCATCGCCGCCCCTTGGACCAAATTCCACCTCCCATAAATTACCGGTGCCTGGTTCAAAAGCAAGCCCCTGAACGTTTCTGTGGCCATAAGAATATAATTCCGGCCTGATGGAATCAACAGCAATAAAAGGGTTGCCTGGTGCGGCTTTGCCATCGGTGGTAATGCGTATTATTTTACCAAGAGAAGAATTAAGGAACTGTGCCTGCGGCCTTGATTTTATATCAGACCTTTCGCCGGTGCTGAAGATAATGTTGCCCGTGCTATCAAAAAGTATACGTGAGCCAAAATGTGCATTGCTTTTAAATGCCGGCGTAGCCTGATAAATAGTAGTTGCCTGTTCAATCGTTTTTTCATCTGCGGCCAGTTTGCCTTTTGCCACAGCAGTAAGGTTGGCATCACCCACAATGGCGGAGTACGTCCAGTATACCATGCGGTTACCAGTAAATGCAGGGTCAATGGTAACACCTAACAAGCCACCTTGCCCATCATGATCAACAGGCGGCAGCCCCGTTATTGGCGCACTTAATTTTCCATCGGTAGTGGCAATCCTCATGTCACCGTCTTTTTCGGTAATCAGTAACCTGCCATCCGGAAGCGTGGTTATGCCCCACGGCCTTTTTAAATCTTTGCTCATTAGTTTGCCCTCAAATGGTGTTTTTGTGGTAACGGCAGTTGTTCTCGTTTGCCCCGTAAACGCAGGCTTGTAACTGGTATTGGGTGCGTTTTTTTCAACACCGGCATCTGCTGATGGCGTATTACCATTGGTATTTGCTGTATTGTTTTTGCAGGCCGTAAAAATTGCTGCGCAGATGATGATGCCCTTAATGGTTTTATTCATTTTAAGAATGATTTAAGTTGATAGTTTGAATTTTTAAACCATCAATGTATAAAAAATTTTCCGACAATACTTTTGTATAATTAGGTTACCTGACTATTTTATTACTGCTCATCCCTGAAATAAACTTTATAAAAGTTCATGTTCTTTTCTGCATCAAAACCTTTTTCAATCAGGTCTTTGTTGCCATGGATGTAGATGTGAAAATTCTTGTCCAGCTTTAATATGCTTTTGTACACCCGGGCTTGTTTTTTTACGGCCGCAGTATTAATGGCAAAGCTTTCGCTGATGGGGGTTTCAAACTCCTGCTCGTATTGCTGCTTGTAGTTTTTAAAAGATGTAATACCTTCTGCGTAGCCAATTACTTCATTGCTGAACTCATCCATATCAAAAGAACCTTTCTCTTTAAAATATTTTATGGAACGGTTGAGCAAATCAATTTTATCTGTTTTGCTGATGTTGAATTCTTTATCTGCCTGGGTGGTAATAAAATTTTTATAAACGCTAAGGGTATTGTTGGTCTGGCTGTAACTGTCGTTACGGGCCATAAGTTTTAAGAAGCCATCTGTCCAGTATGCAGCTTCGTTTGCATTGGTTTGGTCTGTTACCACCACCTTATAACCCAGCTCTTTTTCGGTATTAATAATCAGGCATCCCTTATCCAATTTTTTTATGCTGATGGCTTCCTGCTCATACAATAATTTAAAACCATTTTCTTCTGCATAAACCTTTAAGTAAGGCTCCTTGCTTTCTGATTTAAAAATACCGATAGCCTTGTGCAGTTCGCCTTCCATTTGCAGGTTTTCAAAATAAGCCACATACAATTCACCAGCTTTTATTTTCGGATGACCGGATACATCATGCAAGTGCTGGCATATCTGCCGTGAGTTTTCGTGAAAGTTTCCGGGGCTTGTAAAGCTATCGCTGCAAAAATGAAAGAGTTCATTTAAGGCCGTATTTCCAGAGGGGTGCCAAAGCCGGTATACCTCATTTATTTTGGTAAAAGGCGATAAAAAATATTGCATCAGCAACTGCTCCAAAACAGTGTCGGTTATGGCCAAAGGCTTGTCAGATAAGCGGTACGGATCGTCCTGCAACTTGTTTCCTGTTTGGTGTACAGATAAGCTGGCAAGCGAAGCATCAGAATAATAGACCATGAAAAACGTGCTTAAAAAATGAGTTGATGATGATGGTGGATGGTATTAAAGGCAAGGATAAATAACAGGGCAGCAATTGAAATACAGATGTCGATAACATGCGCTGGAGAAAATTATTTTATTACCACATCCGTAATAACTTTTTCTCCCAGGGCATCATTTACCCTTTCGATAATTTTTTCTTTTTGGTACAACAGTTCATGTTTAAGTTGGGCAACATTGCTGCTGATAAAAAGGGTTTGGTTAATGATCTGTATTTTGTCGGTGTACTTCGCAATTGTTTTTCCCATAATCTGCTCCCATATATCTTCAATACGCAAAGCCTGTATGCCGCTCTTTAATTTGCTTTGTTTTAAAAACTGTTGTATTGCATCCTGCATTGAAAATTCGCCCATGTGGTAAAGATAAATAATTAGCCCCTATATAAAATGATGAAGTAACCGGGTATTAAAAACCCTGAATATTTCTTCGCATCAGGCAATAAAACTATTATTCCAATTCGATAATCTGGTAATCCGTCTCCAAATGTTGAAAAGCCTTTTCCAGCCTGTCCCGCTGTGTATCGGTAATAAAAACCTGTCCATCATTTTCTTTACAAACCCATTGCAGCAAATGCCCGATGCGGTTGTCGTCCAGCTTTTCAAAAACATCATCCAGTAACAGCAGCGGTGGAAAGCCCTTATCTGTTTTAAGCATTTCAAACTCCGCCAGTTTTAGGGCAAACAGCAGGCTTTTACGCTGCCCTTGCGAAGCAGTATTTTTAAACACCTGTCCATCAAGGTTAATCAGTATATCATCTTTATGTATACCGCCATTGCTGCGCTGCAGTATAAAATCTTTCTGCCTGAACTGGTTTAACAGAGAAAAAAAATCATGGTTTAAAAGCTGGCTTTCATACTGCAACGTAATAGCCTCCTGCCTGCCGGCAATAAGCGCATAAAATTGCTGCACAATGGGGATCAGTTTGCTGCTGTATTCTTTTCTTTTGGTAAAAATGTAATTGCCCGGCTGCACCAGTTGGTCGTCCAAAACTTCCAGCAAGGTCCAATCTGTTTTACCTTCTTCTGCAAACCTTTTTAAAACGCTGTTCCTTTGCAGCAGTACTTTATTATATACGATTAAGTGCTGCAAATAATCCTGGTCAACCTGGCTGATGAGGGTGTCCATAAAACGCCGCCTTTCCTCACTGCCACCGGTAATTAATTCAATATCATCCGGGGCTACCATCACACAGGGAAACTTGCCGATATGTGCCGAAAATCTGGTGTAGGGGGCACCATTTAAAAACACCTCTTTTTTACCATTGCCCCTGAAAATACAAACCACATTATCGTTGTTTGCACTGCTTAAGCCCTCGAGCCTGAAGCCATCTGCATTAAACCGGGTATTCATTCCATCGGTTTTGGTAAAATAACTTTTGGTAAAGCACAGGTAGTAAATGGCATCCAGTAAATTGGTTTTTCCTTTGCCGTTTAAGCCACAAATACCAATTACCCTTTCGGTAAAATTGAAAGTAGAAAAGCTGTAATTCTTAAACTGGGTAACAATAACTTTTGAAAGCCTGAGCATGGGGTTGCAAGATAATCAAAACAAAAAAATTACAATGGGCTAAAGCTGCTGCGCAGGATAATTGCACCGGCATTTCTGCTATAATTATTCAACCGGATGCGGTAAAATTGCAGCAGCCCATCTTACCAAAAATAAATTTTAAACAGCCTTCAAATGTGAAACGGCGGCTTGTTTGGCGCTTGTTTATTTTATTAATTTCTCCCTTATCTTTGCCACCTAAAAATTATAAACCATTGGCTACAAAGTTTTCAAAAGAAACCTATTTATATTGGTACGAGTTAATGCTTTTATTGCGGCGCTTTGAAGAAAAGACAGGCCAATTATACGGTATGCAAAAAATTCGTGGTTTTTGTCATTTATACATCGGCCAGGAAGCAGTAGCAGCCGGCTGTATGACGGCCACTAATGCAGACGATAAATTTATTACCGCTTACAGGTGCCATGCGTTGGCCATTGCAAAAGGGGTTACGCCAAAATCTACCATGGCAGAACTTTATGGAAAGTCTACCGGGTGCAGTAAAGGCAAGGGTGGCAGTATGCATATTTTTGGTGTGGATGTAGGCTTTTTTGGAGGCCATGGTATTGTTGGCGCACAGATAGGTACAGGTGCAGGCTTGGCTTTTGCAGAAAAATATAAGGGTACCAACAACGTGGCCTTATGTTTTTTTGGCGATGGTGCGGCAAGGCAGGGCATGTTGCATGAAACCTTTAATATGGCGATGTTGTGGAAATTGCCGGTGGTGTTTATTTGCGAAAATAACCATTATGCAATGGGTACTTCGGTTAAGCGTACCAGCAACGTTATGGACTTATATAAACTGGCAGATGCTTACGATATGCCAGGGGATAGTGTTGATGGAATGAGCCCGGAAGAAGTGCATAATGCAGTGCTTAGGTCAGTAAACAGGGCAAGGGAAAATGGCGGCCCAACGTTGTTGGAAATCAAAACGTACCGCTACAAAGGCCATAGCATGAGCGACCCTCAAAAATACCGCACCAAAGATGAAGTGGAAGAGTATAAAGAAAGGGACCCCATTGAACATGTGCTAAAAGTTTTAAAAGAAGAATTTAAAGTAAGCGATGCCGATATTGAAGTGATGAACGACAGGGTTAAAGTGCAGGTAGAAGACAGCGTGAAGTTTGCAGAAGAAAGCCCGTGGCCGAACGACGATGAATTATTGAAAGATGTTTACATACAAAAAGATTATCCTTTTATAACCGATTAATTACAACCGTTGGAAAAATAAAGCTGGTAGTTTTCCATCAAAAAAAATAAGTTACCAGCATAAAACAAGTGAATACAATGGCAGAGCAGCAGGTTACCGTTCAGGAAGTTGAGACCAACGAAATAGTGGATAAAGCCAAAGGCTTTTGGGCAAAATTCAGCAAACCGATTATTTATGTTGGGGGCGCCATCATATTATTGGCAGGCGCATGGCTTGCTTACAAAAATTTAATAAAAGCACCTAATGAGGAAAAATCTGCAGAGCAAATTTTTCCGGCAGAGCAGTTGTTTGATAAGATGACGCAGGCAGGTTTCAGTAAAGATTCTGTAGCCCTTGTTTTAAACGGTGGCAATGGTATTACCGGTGTATTAAAAGTGGCCAGCAATTATGGAAATACCGCAGCCGGTAACAGGGCGCATTTTATTGCGGGTGCATGTTATTTGCACACAAAGGATTTTAATAACGCTGTTAAACACTTAAAAGAATTTTCAACAACAAGTAAGCAGCCACAGAGTGCAGCCTACAGGATGTTGGGTGATGCAAGTGCAGAACTAAAACACAATGATGACGCTTTTGGTTATTATAAAAAGGCAGTGGATGTTGCCGATGTAAAAGATGAATCTACCAGGTTTTTGTCTTTATCGAGACTGGCGCTTTTTTGTGAGGCCACTAATAAAACAAAAGAAGCAATTGAGTATTACCAGCAAATAAAAGATGAAATAACCCCTGATTTTTTGAGGAACAACCGTATTGATTTTCAGGTGGATAAAAACCTTGCAAGGTTAGGCGTTACCAAGTAATTGTTATGGCAATTTCAACAGATAATTTATATTCAGCAACAGGCATCCAATTACCAAAGGGTGCCTGTGTAATAATTGTACGTACCGAATGGAATGCCGCATCGGTAGATAAGCTTGAAGCAGGCTCAGCAAAGGTTTTGGGGGAGCATGGCATACCTTATACGGTGATTAATGTACCAGGTGCATTTGAAATAACCTTCTGCATAAAAAGTTACTGGAACGCCAATAAATATAAAGACAACCGGCCTTTTGCCTTCATTGCTTTGGGCTGCGTAATTAAAGGCGATACCCCGCATTTTGAGTATGTATGTAAAGCAGTAACCGATGGCATACTCCAATTAAATTTATGTTTGCCGGTGCCTGTTATTTTTGGTGTGCTCACAGTTAATAACCAGCAACAAATTGACGAGAGAACAGGTGGTGAACACGGGCACAAGGGTGAAGAAGCTGCCTACACCGCTTTAAAAATGATTGCACTCCAACATGGTTTTACTGCGCCGAAATTGTAATAAATCATCACTCACCTTCTTTTAAAATAATTGCCCCTGCATGAAGGTCCAGCTATTTATTCCTTGTTTTGTTGATCAGTTATATCCCCAAACTGCTTTCAATATGGTTAAGGTGTTAAAAAAAGCAGGGTGCGAAGTAGCGTACAATACCAACCAAACCTGTTGCGGCCAGCCGGCTTTCAATGCAGGTTTTTGGGATGAGGCCAAAGCGGTTTGCAGCAAGTTTTTAAAAGATTTTGACGGGGCAGATTATATTGTTGCACCGAGTGCAAGCTGCGTAGGTTTCGTAAGAAATTACTACTCCAGATTATTTACGGGTGATGATGAGTTGAAAAAAATTGCAGCGGTAAGTTCAAGAATTTATGAATTTTCCGAATTTTTAACGGATGTCCTTAAAGTGGAAGATTTGGGTGCAATATTTAGCGCTACGGCTACTTATCATGATAGCTGTGCTGCATTGCGGGAATGTAAAATAAAAGATGGGCCCCGTAAATTGTTAAGCAATGTAAAAGGCCTGCAGTTGGTGGAGATGAATGATGTGGAAACCTGCTGCGGCTTTGGCGGCACATTCGCTGTTAAGTTTGATGGAATATCCACAGCAATGGCAGATCAAAAAGTTACCCATGCATCGGATACCAAAACGGAATACATTATTTCAACAGACCTCAGTTGCCTGATGCACCTTGATGGGTACATCAAAGGAAAAGGCCTTGCACTTAAAACAATTCATCTTGCTGATGTGCTTGCGGGCGGCTGGTCATAATTCATCCTTATTACTTATTATCTTTCTTTCGTTGTTTTTCAACCCTTGAAGCAAGGATGATGCTGATCCAGTATAAAAACAACAATGGTATTGCTACCAAAAATTGACTGGTCCAGTCAGGAGATGGCGTAATTATCGCAGCAACAACCAATATAATTACAAAGGCAAACTTAAAATATTTCTTCAGGAGCGTACCTGTTACAATGCCCATTTTCGCCAGTACAAAACAAAGTACAGGCAATTCAAATGCAATACCACAGCCGAGTATAAGGTTAGTAAGGCTATCTACATAATCGTTTACAGATGGCCTGTATACAATCATGCCCGATTTGCCCAAAGTAAAACTTGCCAGGAAATTAAAGGTAAAAGGGGCTAGTAAATAATAGCCAAAAGCAGCACCGGTAAAGAAGAATAGGGAAACCCAAAATATACTGGTTACGCCATACTTTCTTTCTTTAGGTGATAATGCAGGTTTTACAAAACGCCATAATTCCCAAAAAATATATGGGAATGCAGCAATGATACCACCAATCATCGCAATATTTATGGCAGAAGTAAAGGTTCCGTTAACCTCCGTAACCTGAAAATCAATTTTTACAGCAGGCATACAAAAGGCATTACCCAGGTGCAGCCATTCGCCAAACCTGCACAAGGCACCGTAGGTAAAAAAATCTTGCCTTGCCGGTGCCAGGATGATGTGATCGTAAACAAAATCGATGTAAATAAAAATACACGTGGCACCAACAAGCCAGGCAACTACACTGCGTACAAGGTGCCACCTTAAATCTTCAATGTGGTCGAAGAAATTCATTTCGAATTTCTTTGGTGCTTCTTTTCCGCTAAGTCTTTTGAGAAAATATTTTCTTTCGGTAGTAGTTGCTGACAAGGTGCTGGTTTAGGGTTTCAGTGGTAAAGGTGGTGTTGGTAAATTACTTCAGGGGTTCTGTTGCTGCTTTAACAGGCTCAGGTGCAAGGTTTCCTTTCATGCCCTCTTCGATATCATTTTTTACAGATTGCTTTGCATCATTAAAGTCACGTACGCCTTTGCCAATGCCCTTCATCAGCTCGGGTATCTTTTTACCACCAAACAGTAAAACCACGGCCAGCAAAATAAAAATCCATTCTGTGCCACCGGGCATTGCTAAGAAAACAGCCAATAGAGAGTGTGATACTAACATAAAAATAGTTTTAATTTAACACAAGCTAGTTGTGTTAAGTTTGAAAAAAGTATTCAATAATCTTTGTATTTTTTTCAGCAGGTGCTTAAAAGTAAATGAAAGGCTGCAGAAAGCCACAGCCTTTCAAAACATGTATTAAGCAAAAAACGGGGTAACAATCATTGTAACCTGGTCTTTGGTTAAAGGCTCATCAAAACATTCAGATGCTGCACTTGCAGATATGGTGAAACCACCAATATTCACAATGTTAACACCAGCCTGGGTTGTAGCTTCTTCACCATTGTAACTTGCCTGCACCGCAGTTGTTGCAATACCACTTTGGTTTAAAGTAATCCAGGGTTTCACGTTTACACCTGCGGGTACCAGGGAGCCATTGTTTTTACGCATCTGACGAATGTGTGCAGCGTGCCTTGCTTCAACTGAGTGGATATTTAATGCAGCAGTAAGTACATCATTATTGCTTATTAAATTACCAGCCTGGCCTTTGTAAGCCCTAACGCCGGTATCCTCAAAAGTTTGGGCAACTGCTAAAAACACACCGTAATCAGTAAATACAGTCGGGAAATTTCCTTTAGCGGTAAAATCAAAAGAAGATGAAGTATACACCACAGGTGTTCCGCCTAATGAAGTGATCGCTGTCTTTAAAAAGTTTACATGCGCTATCTCGTGGTCACGGATTGTTTTGATAGCAGTTTGTGCTGCACCTGCAGGTATGGCCAATGTGCCACCTGTTGCTGCGGAGTAACCAGCTTTGTAAAATTCTGATTCGATGTATTCCAGAGTAAGTGCGAAGTTCAGTACATCTGTAATTGCATCTGTAGTACCTGTTGGGCTACCGTATGCTTTGTTCAACATAGAGCCAAAAGCAATAGGTAAAGATGCTAATGCAATTTTGCCAGACATCTTTGCAAAATTCTTCATAGCACTTCTTCTGCCATCAAGCCTTTGATATACTTCCGGGTCTATGCTTTCAATTTCGTTAATGATATTTTCTATTTTCATAAAATAAATTTAATTGGTTGGTAAATTGCTGAAGTTGATTTTTGTTTTTACGTAAGCACCTGCTATTGCATATACTTCACTTGGCATACGGCTCATGTCTAATCCGTTTGCATCAAGTCCATCTGCAAAAGATCCGTTCATAATTAAATCACGGATATAAGCAGCATGCCTTGCTTCAACAGAAACAATTTTACCTGCAAGCAATAAATAATCAGGGCTGGTAATTAACTTACCGGCACCGTTGTACGCAGATACACCAAGGTCTTCAAAAGCCTTTGCTGTAGCCAATACACTGTCACGGCTGGCGAAATTGATAGAAGAAAAATCAAGCTCTAACGTAGCGATGGCGCTTGTAGCCAGGGCTGCTTTAAAAAACTCCCTGTGTGCAACCTCATGGTCACGGATGTCTGTAAGCAATGCACTTTCAGATGCAGTAATGCCACTGTAAGGCGACTCAGCAACTTTGGTGTAGAATGCTGCTTCAATTTGCTCAAGGGAGTAAGCATAGTTTAAAACCCCTACATCACCTTTACCTAAATCAACGCCGGTACTTGTTGATGGGGCATCATCTTTTTTACAGGCGGCAGCAGTAATAAGCAATGCAGAAGCACCTCCAAGGTATCCAAGAAAGTTTCTTCTGGATAAATTTTTAATGTTTGCTTCTGCCACTTCCATTGGTTCTTTTCCGGATGAATTTTTTGTTGGCATAACTAATTTAATTTTGTTGTTGAAAAAAATGAAGAATAAATACTTCATTAGCTACGATGGAAGATGTATACTGGATTTACTTTTTTTAAATGATTGTATTTATTTTCGTTATCAAAAAAATAAGCGTCTATTGATGCCCAAAACGGGCAATGTTATGCCCATTAAAAAAAATTATAATCATGCCATATTGGTTATTAAAGTCAGAACCCTTTAAATATAGTTGGGACCAGTTAACCCAAGACAAGCAAACCATGTGGGACGGTGTACGCAATTACGCAGCCCGTAACAATTTGAAAGCAATGAAAAAAGGTGATGAGGTTTTGTTTTACCATAGCAACGAAGGGGTGGAAGTTGTAGGCATAGCAAAGGTTTCAAAGGAATTTTATCAAGATCCGTCTACAGACGAAGATGCATGGGTTGTTGTTGATATCAAGCCGTATAAAAAATTAAAGAAGCCGGTAACCCTCGTTCAGGTTAAAGCAGATGAACGGCTTAAGGATATGGCGTTGGTAAGATTAGGTAGGCTATCTGTGCAACCGGTAACCAATGAAGAATGGAAAATAATAATGGAGATGGCCGGAGAAAAATGACGCAACGGGCAAAAGAAAATGAAATGGAAGCAAATAAAACTGTAGTGAAAAAACATTTGGTCGTGTTGTCAGGCGCAGGCATCAGTGCAGAGAGTGGTTTAAAAACATTCAGGGATGGTGATGGTTTATGGAATGGCTATAATGTATATGAGGTGGCAACCCCCGGTGGCTTCGCCAAAAACCCACAACTGGTACTTGATTTTTATAATGACAGAAGAAGGGATGTGGCAGCAGCATTGCCGAATGCAGCACACACAGGCCTTGCAGCATTGGAGAATGATTTTGAAGTAACCATCATTACACAAAATATAGATGACTTGCACGAAAGGGCCGGTTCAACAAGGGTTGTACACCTGCATGGTGAAATATTTAAAATGCGGAGTGTGGCAAATACCGGTAACGTGTACGAAATAAAAGGCGATATAAAAGTAGGTGACATGGCACCGGATGGTTACCAGTTAAGGCCGTATATAGTTTGGTTTGAAGAAGAAGTGCCTGCAATGGAAAAGGCAGTAAAAATCCTGAATGATGCAGATTATTTTGCGGTGATTGGCACCTCATTACAGGTGTACCCTGCGGCATCTTTACTGGAATATGCGCCACCTTATTTACCCAAATTTATAATTGATAAAAAGATACCGCCAACAGGAAATTACAGGAACCTGACTGTAATAGAGAAGCCTGCAACAGAAGGTGTGGCTGAATTTAAAAAGCTATTGAAACCTTAAAACAAATGTTTTTCCAGGAACAGTTTTGAGGTAAAAACGGGCACCGGCGAAAGGTAGAAATCACCAATATTCTCAGTAATGATGGCCTCACACTGGCTTTTTACCGCCGCGTAATATTCCATACCATCTTCAAAATTATGTACCTTTTTGTTTTGTAAGGCATTAATAACTTCAGCAGCACCAACAGGTGCTATTGTTAATTTACCAGCCAATATCCCCATCTTAATTTTGGCCTGCTTTGTACCAGATTTTTTCTCTGCAAAATAAAAGGCAATGGCCATACATATAGGGGAAGTGAAGACGGTAAACTTTTTATTATCAGCTAAACTTACAATTCTTGCAGCATAGGTAAAAACGGGGTATTCTTTATTAAGCACAGCAACCAGTATATTGGCATCTAAAAAAATTTTTATTTTTTAGCGTTGAAGTATTGTTTCTTTAAGGCTTTTGCTTTGCGTGGTTTGGTTTGATATTCTGCCTGTCCTTCGCTAACGATACTTACCCAATCCGCAATGGGCAAATCTTAGAGGGATTGATAACTTTTGTTGGTAACCTTGTTTAATAAAAATTCTGTAAGGTGTGACAGGCTGATATTGTTTTCCTCAGCATAGCGCTTTGCCTTATTGATTACAGACTCATCGAAGCTTAAAGTAATTTTGCGTCCATAAAAATTAACCTGATAGTTATACGACAAAATAAATAAGGTATACGGCATTAAAAAATTTTCAGCAAACTTTCGGTAAACTTTACGCCGTTGGCTTCCAGTTCCTGCAGTACCGGTATATAAATTTCTTTAACGATAGGAATATGCAGGCCCGTAATTTTAAGCTCACCATTTAAAATAAGTTTGGCTGCAATACCAAGCGGCAACCCAACTGTTGTGGCCATTGCTGTACGCAAATTGTCTTTTCCTTTTACCACTAACACACTTTCACTTTTGTAGTGTTTGCCATCAAGCATGTATTCAATTTCATGCAGCATTACAATCATGTCCTTATCTTTCGGCTGCATGCCTAATTTATTTTCCAGCAAATATTGCAACACATCTGCAGAGGTAACCGCAGTTGCAGGAACCGTTTCTTCGTCGAATAAACCAAGGTATTCGAGCATTGGTTGTATATCATCATTTATAAAAGCTGCAATGGTTGCAGACCATTTTTTAAAAGTCAACCCATCATTGGCCAATGCATTTTTATCATCGGTAAGGCCGGCCTTTACGATGGCGTTCCAGGCATTGCAGAACGCAGGGTATCTTATGGTGGTGCGTATAAATGTTTCAGCGCTATCCAATTTGTACAGGGGCATATAACTCAGCGAATCCCGGTTGGGGTAAACGGCCATGGGCGGCAGGCCTTCAATTTGAATGGGATCGCAATGATCAAAAAGCACTTCATAACTCTTTTGCCCAATGGTGTTATTGAGTTTATATTCTGCACCGCCTTTGCCCGCTGTTACTACGTTCCGGGGGTTCCAGCTTATTTTATAATGCCAGGGGTTATCATCACTTTCTGGTGCAACAAGGCCACCGCAATGGCTTTTAAAAGAGGTGATGCGGCCGCCTTTGATTCTAATCCCATCAATAATTTTCATGGCGCTCATATGGTCTATACCAGGGTCAAGCCCTGCTTCGCAAATGAACAAAAGTTTTCTGTTGCTTATTTCGTCTTTAAGGCTTTTAATATTATTATCCAGGTAAGATGCGGTTAATAAATGTTTGCGGTACTCCACACAATCTTTCGCAATTAAAAAATGCAGGGCAGGGGGCATCATTGAAATCACGACATGCGCCCGCTGTATAATTTTTTCCCGTTGGTCATCATTGGTAATGTTAAGCTCTACGGCTTCTGCAAATTTTGAATGGTTTGTTTTAAGCAGTATTTGTTCCTTATTGACATCTGCAATAATAAACTTCCACTTGTTGATGGCAACTTCCTTTATCAGGTAATCAATAAGTACGGTGGCAGATTTACCGGCGCCAAAAAGAAGGATGGTCTTCAAAATAATTTTTTTGCAAGGTACTGTTTTGGTGGTGGGATTTTGATAATTATGAATGGTATTCTTTTAAAATCAGACCAGGTTTAAATATTAAGCACCCACGTTAGGGATAGCAGTGGAAATACTTTTTTGAGGCACGAAAAAAAGATTGCAACGGATAGCCCGGCCCCTTGCGCAGCTTGGGGAACGCCACTATTTACATGTAGAAATGGCACAGGTTTTACTCAAAATACTGCTTGTTACCAGGGGTGTTTTTGCAGGCGGTTTACTTGTCCACAAACCACGTAAATAATGTGTAAAACAAATGGGTTTAAGGCACTTTCAGCAGGCTTAAAGTGCGGTAAAATCGGTACATTCGCACACTATAAAAATTATGGAAAACAACAACAATCCAGACGGAGCAGAACTGCCATTAAATGATGGTGGTGCGGCAAGCAACAGGGGCAGGATTATACCTGTAAATATTGAAGAACAGATGAAGACATCTTACATTGACTACTCCATGAGTGTGATTGTAGGACGGGCTTTGCCTGATGTTAGGGATGGCCTTAAACCGGTACACCGCCGTGTGTTATATGGCATGAGCGAACTGGGCAACAGCAGTAACAAACCCTATAAAAAAAGTGCCCGTATTGTGGGTGAGGTAATGGGTAAATACCATCCGCATGGCGATGCCTCCATTTATGATACGATGGTAAGGATGGCGCAGGATTGGAGCATGCGCTATACATTAATTGATGGACAGGGAAATTTTGGCAGCCAGGATGGCGACCCACCGGCAGCGATGCGTTATACAGAGGTGCGTTTTGAAAAGTTTGCAGAGGCAATGCTTGAAGATATTGAGAAGGAAACAGTAGACTATCAGTTAAACTTTGATGACTCCCTGAAAGAGCCTACTGTTTTGCCAACACGGATACCGCATTTACTGGTAAACGGTGCAAGTGGTATTGCGGTGGGTATGGCTACGAATATGATGCCCCACAACCTGAGCGAAGTGATTGATGGGTGCGTTGCCTATATTGATAAAAGGGACATTACAATAGACGAATTGATCCATTTTGTGAAGGGGCCCGATTTTCCTACAGGTGGCGTTATTTATGGGTTTGAGGGTGTTAAGCAGGCATTGCATACCGGCCGTGGCAGGGTAGTGTTGCGTGGCAAAACCAATATAGAAGTTGATGGCAAGGGCAAGGAAAAAATTATTATTACCGAAGTGCCATACCAGATAAACCGGGATGTGCTTACACAAAAAATCGGCGACCTTATCAACGATAAGGCTATAGAAGGCGTGGCTGATGTAAACAATGAAAGTAACAATAAGGAAGGTACCCGTATAGTTGTAGAACTTAAAAGGGATGGCGTTGCCCAGGTTATCATTAACCAGTTATTTAAGCTCACGGAGCTGCAAACTTCTTACGGTATCAATAACGTGGCACTCGTAAAAGGCAGGCCACGGGTTTTAAATTTAAAGGATTTAATTGTTGAGTTTATCGAGTTCAGGCATGAGGTTGTTGTACGCCGTACGCAATACGAATTGCGTAAAGCACAGGAGAGGGCGCATATACTCGAAGGGTATATTATTGCTTTGGATAACCTTGATGCAGTAATCAAACTGATCAGGGAATCATCTACACCGGGCATTGCGCAGGAAGGGTTGATTGGTAATTTCGGTATGTCTGAAATACAAGCCAAAGCCGTGCTGGAACTGCGTTTACAGCGCCTTACCGGTATGGAGATTGATAAGATAAGGGAAGAGCATGCAGAGATTATGAAGGTTATTGAAAGGCTTAAAGAAATACTGGCCAATGAAGGTTTGCGCTACCAGATTATTAAGGATGAACTGGCAGAAATAAAAGCAAAGTTTGGTGACAGCCGTAAATCTGAGATCACTTATGCGGATGATGAAATTGGTATGCTGGACTTGATAGAAGATGAAGATGTGGTGGTTACCATTTCTCACCTGGGTTATATCAAAAGGACTTCTTCGGATGAATACCGCTCACAGCGCAGGGGCGGCCGTGGCGCTAAAGGCAGCAGCACCAGGATGGAAGATTACATTGTACACCTGTTTGTTGCATCCACCCACCATACCTTATTATTTTTTACAGAGAAGGGAAGGTGTTTCTGGCTGCCGGTGTATAAAATTCCTGAAGGTGATAAAACCAGCAAAGGCAGGGCTTTACAGAACATGATACAGATACCGCCGGATGATACGGTAAGGGCAATTATTGATGTAAAAAACTTTGACGATAAAGATTACGTAAACAGCCATTACATTGTTTTATGTACCAAGAAGGGGGTAATCAAAAAAACAGACCTTGAAGATTTTAGCAGGCCAAGGCAAAACGGTATTAATGCCATCAACATCCAGGAAGGTGATCAATTGCTGGAAGCAAAACTAACCGACGGCAACTGCGAAATTATTATGGCAGTTAAAAGTGGCCGTGCCATTCGTTTTCCAGAAGAGAAGGTACGCTCAACCGGCCGTGGTGGCATAGGTGTTTATGGCATTGAAGTAGATGATGAAAAAGACGCTGTTGTAGGAATGGTTTGCGTAAACCGGGAAGATAAAACCAGGACAATATTAGTGGTAAGTGAAAAAGGATATGGCAAGCGTACCTTTCTTGATGACCCCGAAACCGGCGAAGCCAATTACCGGATTACCAACCGTGGCGGCAAGGGCGTAAAAACAATAAATGTTACCGAAAAAACAGGCTCATTGGTAGGGTTGCTTGATGTAACAGAGAAAGAAGATTTAATGATTACTTGTGTAAGTGGCATTACCATCCGCATGAGTGTTGCCAGTGTAAGTGAGCAGGGGCGTGCAACACAGGGCGTTAAGTTAATACGGGTTGATGAAGGGGACCAGATTGCGGCCATTACCAAACTTGATGAAAAAGAAGAAGAGATTGATATTGTTCAAAACGGATCAGAAGTGGCGACCATTATAACAGGGAACGATGCAACCAATGCAACTGATAAAGAAAGTACAGCAGGGGACAATAATGAAGAAAATGCAAAAGGCAGCGACGGGGAAGAAAAGGGGTAAATATTGTTTAAATAGTTTTAAATAGTGCGAAGGGCTTTGATGAAAATTGAAGCCCTTTTCATTTGCACACAACAAAGGAAAGGGCTTTAAATAATATACCAATCTCACACTAATTTCCGGGCGGCAACGGGTATGTCCCACACCAGGGCGCTTGCCCCAAGGATGGCAGCATCGGCTTCTTTCAACTCACTAAACAACAGCTTTACTTTATTTTGAAAAATGGGGAGCAGGTTTGCCTCCATATGCTTTCTTGTTGGGTTTAGCAACAAAGGACCTGCCTTGGTTAAGCCACCAAAAAGTATAATCGCTTCCGGGGAAGAAAACATAATAAAGTTAGCCAATGATTCACCTAATATCTGTCCGGTAAATTCAAAGATGCGGTTGGCGATAGTATCACCCTGCATGGCACAATCATACACGGTTTCGCTGGTAAGTTCATTGATGGTAAAGTCACGGAGCAGGCTGTGTACTTCCGGATGTTCCGTAAGCATTTCAATAGCAGTTTCCCTTACGCCTGTGGCGGATGCGTAGGCTTCCAAACTTCCACGGGAGCCGGTGCTTTTGTGCAGCCGTCCATCGTGCCTGATAATGGTGTGGCCAAGTTCGCCTGCAAAACCATCATGCCCTAAAACAATTTTTCCATCTATAACAATGCCGCTGCCCACGCCGGTGCCAAGGGTAATGGTGATAAAATCTTTAATATTTTTTGTAACACCGTACATCATTTCGCCCACTGCCGCAGCATTGGCATCGTTGGTAAGTTTGGTGCCAAGGCCAAATTTTTTGTGCATCAGTTCGGCAATCGGTATAATCCCTTTCCATTTTAAGTTAGGGGCATACTCAATAGTACCGGTGTAAAAGTTACCATTTGGTGCACCCATACCAATGCCCACAAAATTATCCAGGCCGCCGGCCCTTACCACCATGGGCAATAATTTATCGCAGAGGTCATCAATAAAATCTTCCACCACCTCATGTGCATTACTTGGTATGCGGTCTTGTTCAATAATTTCTCCAGTGCGGCTTACCACTCCAAATTTGGTGGTAGTGCCGCCAACATCAATGCCGATAGCATAAGGTTTGGTCATAACGAATTCAAAAAATTAAGATCAAAAAATGGTAACGCTTTTGTTGCAATGCGTTTTTACTAATGGCCGCCTTCGGCGTTTAAAGCATCATAATCTATACCCTGGTTTTTTAAAACTGCCTTGGCCCTGATGGCGTAAAAGGCAAGGTATGCAAAGCAAAGTATTCCTGTTACGTAACTGTATTGTATCCCTATTTTATCAGCAAGTATACCCTGGAGGGCACTTATTAAACCGCCGCCCATAATCATCATAATTAAAAGGCTGCTTCCCTGCCCGGTATTTTTGCCAAGCCCTGCAACTGCCAGTGTAAAAATACATGGCCATAATGTACTGCAGAACAAACCCACACTTATAAAGGCGTAAGCACTCGTCATGCCTGTTGTAAGCATGCCGACGCACAATGCAGTTATGCCAAGTGCAGAAAATATTAACAGCATCCTTGCAGGGTTGCCTTTACTAAAAATATCACCGGCTATCATAATGGCTATCACAAACGCATACACGAAAAATTGCTTTACGTCATGCTGGGCTATAGTGTTCACCAAAAGGAAAATGGCAAAAGCGATATATGGCATCAGAAAGTTCAACATCTTTTTGGTGCCCATGCTCACATCAAAAGCACCCACCGCACCCGTCCACCTGCCAATCATCAAACTGGCCCAGTACAACGAAATGTATGGTGCTACTTTTTCAGTAGGTACGCCAAGGTGCTGCTCCATATAAGCAGGCAGGTTACTGGCTGTTGAAACCTCAACACCTACATAAACAAATATGCCTACCATTCCCAAAACAAGCTGGGGATATTGAAAGGCAGATGAACGCTGGAGCATCTTATTGCTAACAATGTTTTCCTTTTTTCCTATGGCTTCTATCTCCAGTTCATCCGCTGTTGCTGTATCATCTGCATCTATTTTATTGGGTACAGAAGAAAATTTAAAAAAGATAGCTACAATAACAAAGGCAGCACCTAAAATAAGGTAAGGTATTTTTACACTCTCAATACTTGCAACAGAGGAGTTGGCCGATACACTTCCAAAAATGGCGAAGCTTACCAGTAAAGGCCCAATTGTTGTCCCAAAATTATTTACACCACCTGCCATAATCAATCTTTGCGAACCCGTTTTTACATCACCCATGGCAATCGCCAATGGGTTTGCGGCAATCTGCTGTAAAGAGAAACCAAGCCCTACCACAAATAAACCAGTAAGCATTAATGTAAATGATGCGCTGTTGGCAGCAGGATAAAATAACAATGTGCCAATGGCTGAAATAATCAATCCTAAAGCAATTCCGTTTTTGTAACCAATTTTATTTAGAAGGTCACTTTTAATCGCTTTGGAAATGATGAAGTAAATGATTGACCCAACGGTATAGGCAACATAAAAAGCCACAGATACCAACTGGCTTTGAAACTGTGTAAGATCGAATGCTTTTTTAAAAACGGGTATAAGGATATCATTGCTTGCAGCAACAAACCCCCAGAAAAAAAACACGGTAATAACAGTTCCGAATTGTGACCACTTGGTTTGCTGGCTCATAATTTAAAAAGATGGTTGTTTGAGATTTTAAAACTTGGGTTTATTAAGAATGTTGAAAGTTAGAAGTTTTTCTGTTTAATAAAAAAAATAAAGATTTTATAATCTTGCGTGGATTGGTTATGCATGGGCGATCTTATTTTTATACCTCCTTAGCGGCAATAGTAATTTTTAAAACGTTGAATTTAAAAGGGCTTGCACATGGTTTTAGATAGTTGAAAACCACAATGATTATTTTGTATGATTGATTGTTCAAACAAAAAACATTCATAAATTGGTTTGTTTTTAAATGCCAGATAATAATGGAAATATTACATGTTAGCGCAGAATGTTACCCCGTGGCAAAAGCCGGTGGCCTGGGTGATGTAGTAGGTGCTTTGCCAAAATACCAAACTGCATCAGGCCATATTGCCAAGGTGGTAATGCCCATGTACCGCACAAGGTTTTTATACGAAAATGAATTTGACATTGTTCACAAGGGCTCATTCGGAATGGGGCCTTTTTATTTTCAGTTTACTATAATTAAAGAAAGGACAAACAAACTTGGGTTTGACCTTTACCTGGTTGACATTAACGGGTTGCTGGACAGGGAAGCGGTATACGGCTACAACGACGATGCAGAGCGGTTTACAGCTTTTCAAATTGCAGTGGTGGAGTGGTTAAGCAAATGGAACCACCACCCGGATGTGGTGCATGTGCACGACCATCATACAGGGCTTATACCTTTTATGCTGCAAAACTGTTACGGTTACAAACACCTGGCATCTGTAAAAACAATACTTACCATACACAATGCACAATACCAGGGCTGGATGGGTTGGGAAAAATCAAACTACCTGCCCGGGTGGAACAGTTGGGAATGGGGAAAGCTGGATTGGAACAAAGCCATTAACCCATTGGCAAGTGCTGTAAAGTGTGCCTTAAAAGTTACTACCGTTAGCCAGAGCTATTTAGAAGAAATGAGGGGCAATGCCAACGGGCTGGAAAGTTTGTTTGAATATGAGAGGGGCAAATGCTCCGGTATACTAAATGGTATAGATGATGCAGTATGGGACCCATCAACTGACAACTACATCTCCCCTAATTTTTCAATTGAAAATGTTGAAGAAGGCAAGCAGGCCATTAAAGCACAAATCTGCGATCAGTTTAATCTTGATAAAACAAAACCGCTGTTTGTTTTTATAGGAAGACTGGTAGGGGAAAAGGCCGCAGACCTGCTGCCACAGGCCATTTACGATTCGGTTTACCATATGCAGGGCAGGATGAATTTTATGATTTTAGGCAGCGGTGAGCCGCATGTGGAATGGGAACTGGAGAACATGAAAAGCCAGTTGGTTGGATACTACAATTCTAAAATCGGGTATAACGAAAAGCTTAGCCACCAGATGTATGCC
This sequence comes from Ferruginibacter sp., assembly GCA_965249755.1. Lineage (GTDB taxonomy): Bacteria > Bacteroidota > Bacteroidia > Chitinophagales > Chitinophagaceae > Ferruginibacter. The sequence goes on along the minus strand of CBDFMT010000004.1, from coordinate 1,368,357 downwards.
GGGGCAGACTTTCTGTTAATGCCCAGCAGGGTAGAGCCTTGCGGCCTTAACCAGATGTACGCCATGCGCTACGGTACTATACCGATTGTAAGGAACACAGGCGGCTTAAGGGATACCGTAATTGACTATGGGGAACCCGGTGGATATGGCATACTTTTTAACGATGCTACTGTATGGGATATCACTTATTCCATTCACAGGGCGATGGAACTGTACCAATCACCGGAACGCATACACGAAATAAGATCTGCCATTATGCAGATTGATAACAGCTGGCAAAAGAGTGCCGAAAGTTATATCAGCCTGTATGAATCGGTACAATAACAAACCGTTTGGTTTTTAATGATTGCAATAATTATCTTAAATATATAAACCGCCATTATGGATAGCAATTCAGTAATATCAATAGTACTTGGAGGTGGTGCCGGTTCAAGGCTTTACCCACTTACTGCCAGCAGGAGCAAACCCGCCGTACCCATCGCCGGTAAATACCGTTTGGTAGATATCCCTATTTCCAATTGTATCAACTCTTCCCTTAACCGCATTTTAGTGCTTACGCAGTTTAATTCAGCATCGCTCAATAAGCACATCAAAAACACGTACCAGTTCAGCATGTTCAGCAAGGGCTTTGTAGATATTATTGCTGCAGAACAAACACCCGATAACTCAGGCTGGTTCCAGGGTACAGCAGATGCGGTAAGGCAATCGCTCCGCCATATAAATGGGTATGATTTTGAGTATGTGCTTATTTTAAGCGGCGACCAGTTGTATCAAATGAACTTTAAAGAAATGATTGAAAACCATATTGCAGGTGGTGCAGATATTTCTATTGCAACCATACCGGTTGGCGACAGGGAAGCACCTGAATTCGGTATCCTTAAAGCGGATGAAAAAAATGTGATCACCTCTTTTATTGAAAAGCCTAAACCCGAAGTTTTGCCGGATTGGGTAAGTGATACAGGGGATGAGATGAAAACACAAGGCAGGATTTACCTGGCCTCTATGGGTATTTATATTTTTAGCAGAAAGCTTCTTTTTGACTTGCTGGAAAAAGAAAAGAAAGATGCCACAGATTTTGGAAAAGAGATCATCCCCACTTCCATTGAAAAATATAAAGTGATCAGTTACCAATATGATGGGTACTGGACAGACATTGGAAATATCTATTCCTTCTTTGAGGCTAACCTTGCTTTAACTATGGACCTGCCTTCTTTTAATTTATTTGATAACCAACAGGTGGTGTACACCCGTGCAAGGATGCTGCCCCCCGCAAAAGTAAGTGGCACTTTCCTTGAAAAAACAATCATAGCCGATGGCAGCATCATCACTGCCAACAGAATTGAGAACAGCATTATTGGTGTAAGGAGCCGCATCGGGCATGGCTCTACCATTGTAAGTTGTTACATCATGGGCAACGATTATTATGAGACCATTCCTGAAATTGCAAAAAACAAAGAGAAGGGTATCCCGCAGTTGGGCATTGGCGACCGCTGCTATATTAAAAATACCATTGTTGATAAAAACTGCCGCATAGGCAATGACGTAAACATTAATGGTGGCCCACATCTTGAAGCATCTGACCATGCCTTGTATACCGTAAAGGATGGCATAGTGGTTTTAAAGAAAGGTGCTATTGTGCCGGATGGTTTTTCTATCTAACCAACATACTTTTAATAAATAACATCCTGTTTGTGCAGGGTGTTTTTTGTTGTAAATAGCAAAGCGTACATTGTACACAATTAAAGCTAAACGATTGTTATGTCCACAACTGCCGTAGTTAAAAAACCGCTGCTTAGCCTTTCGCAGATCATTAATATGAGTGTTGGCTTCCTGGGTATCCAGTTTGGTTTTGGTTTGCAAAATGCCAACGTAAGCCGCATCTTTCAATCCCTTGGTGCCAACATTGACGACATACCCATTTTATGGATAGCAGCCCCCCTTACCGGCTTAATAATGCAGCCGGTTATTGGCCATTTAAGTGATAAAACATGGTCGCCCCGGTGGGGCAGAAGAAGGCCATTTTTTTTAATAGGTGCTATACTTGCTTCACTGGCCTTAATATTTTTTCCGAATGTATATGCTTTGTGGATGGCGGCCATTATGCTTTGGCTGCTGGATGCTTCCATTAATATTTCTATGGAACCCTTCAGGGCTTTTGTAGGGGATATGCTGCCCGATCAGCAACGGACATCCGGCTTTGCCATGCAAAGTTTTTTTATTGGTATAGGTGCAGTGGTTTCCTCTGCTTTGCCTTATCTGCTGACAAAGGCCGGCGTTGCAAACGAAGCAGCCCCGGGTGTAGTGCCCGATTCTGTTAAGATATCTTTCTACATTGGTGCTGTGGTATTTTTTCTATCCGTTGCCTATACTGTTTTTACCACTAAAGAATATTCACCGGAAGAGTTACAAAGTTTTGAACCTGCCGGAACGCACCATGCAACCCATTCCGTTATAACAACACCTGTAAAATCTTTTTATAACAAAGGGGTTACCTGGTTGCTGATTGGTGCAGTTCTTAGTTTTTTACTATACTTCTACAATGCCCGTCACCAGCAGGTCCCATTAGAAAAGGAGTTGTATGTATTAACCCTCGGCATTGCTGTGTTTGGTTTGGTGCAATTAACTGCCGGCTATTTTTGGGGTGCAGGCAAAAACAATGGTTTGGTAGAAGTAGTAAATGATTTATACCATATGCCCGATACCATGAAGCAATTGGCCGTGGTACAATTTTTTACCTGGTTTGCTTTATTTGCCATGTGGATTTATGCTACACCAGGCCTGGCGCAAAACATTGCAGGCACTACAGATACCTCATCAAAAGCATACAATGAAATTGGCAACTGGGTAGGGGTACTGTTTGGTTTCTACAATTTATTCTCTGCCTTATTTGCTTTTTTGCTTCCCGTGCTGGCCAACAAAACGGGCAGGCCGATGACACATTTAATTTGCCTTGTTGCTGGCGGCCTGGGGCTTATTTCTTTCTTTTTATTTAAAGATAAATACCTGCTGATAATTAGTATGGCCGGTGTAGGGCTCGCATGGTCGGGCATTTTATCTATGCCCTATTCGATGCTTACGGCCTCGTTGCCCAGCCATAAAATGGGGGTTTACATGGGCATCTTCAATTTTTTTATTGTGATACCCCAAATACTTGCGGCTACTTTGCTGGGCTTTTTTACCAAACATTTTTTTAATGGCAACGCCATTTACACCATTGTGTTGGGTGGATGTTTTATGCTGATAGCGGCATTGCTAACACTGAGGATTAAAATAAAATAACAATGAAAAAGATACTTTCCCTGCTCCTGGTTTTGTCAATCATTACCAACTTACCAGCGCAACAAAACAATTACAATTGTTACCCTGTAAACTGGTGGGCGGGTATGAAGTGGAACAAAGTGCAGGTGATGGTACATGCCAGTGATATTGCATCCGCTGCTGCTTTTACACTGGCTTACCCAGGTGTTAAATTGGATAAGGTGAACAAGGTGGAAAACAGCAATTATGTTTTTCTCGACCTTACCATTGCACCCCTTGCAAAGCCTGGAACCATAAAAATAAATGTTGCCAAACCCACCGGAAATTTTACCATCAATTTTGAATTAAAAGCACGGCGGGAAGGCAGGGGCAGGACATTTGCACAAGGCGTAACCTCAAGGGATTTTATGTACCTTATTTTGCCTGACCGTTTCAGCAATGGCGATACCACTAACGATAAAGTACCGGGCATGAAGGACCAATCGTTAAACCGTGATACCGTGTTTAACCGCCATGGTGGCGATTTACAGGGAATTATTGACCACCTTGGTTATTTACAGCAACTGGGCGTAACCACATTATGGCTAAACCCGGTTATTGAAAATGATATGCCCGACAGGACAGAACATGGCTATGCATTTACCAATCATTACAAGGTAGACCCAAGGCTTGGTGGCGACAAGGCTTATCAAAAATTGATAGACAGTACCCACGCCAGGGGGATGAAAATTATACAGGACGCTGTTTACAACCATGTGGGGCTGTATCATTTTACAATACAGGATATGCCCATGAAAGATTGGGTGCACCAATGGCCTGCATACACCAATACCAACTTTAAAGACCAAACCATTTTTGACCCCTACGCTGCTGCAATAGAAAGGAAAAAAATGACGGATGGGTGGTTTACCAAACAGATGCCCGACCTGAACGAAAGCAACCCGTATGTGGCCAATTTTTTAATTGAGCATGCATTGTGGACGGTAGAAAACTTTGGTATTGATGGGTGGCGTATTGATACCTATGCATACAATGACCTGGAGTTTATGAACCGCTGTAATAAAGCCCTCACGGACGATTATCCGCAGATAACGATGTTTGGCGAAACATGGGTACATGGCGTACCCAACCAAAGTTATTTTGTGCAAAATAATTACAGTATCCCTTTTAAAAGTAACCTGCAGGCCGCTACAGATTTCCAGACTTTATGGGGCATTACAGATGCTATGACAAAGGACTTTGGCTGGAGCGATGGCGTTAATAATTTGTACACTACCCTTGCACAGGATTTTGTGTATAAAGACCCGATGCGGAATGTAGTGTTTCTCGACAACCATGATATGGCAAGGTTTTATTCTGTGGTGGGAGAAGATATGGACAAATATAAAACTGCCCTTTGCTGGTTGTTTACAAGCCGTGGCATACCCCAAATATATTATGGGGATGAGTTGGCAACCACCGGCACCACAAACCCGTCTGACGGGTATGTGCGGCTGGATTTTCCCGGTGGTTTTCCAGGGGATACAATAAATAAGTTTAACATCAGCGGCAGAACAGTTAAAGACCATGAAGTATGGCGGCATGTGTTTGCCCTGGCCAACTACCGTAAAAATTCTTCTGCCATAACGTTTGGAAAGCTGATGCAGTACCTGCCAGAAGATGGCGTGTATGTTTACTTTCGCTATGATGCAAAGCAAACCGTTATGGTGGTGATGAACACCTCAAAAACCGACAAGGTTATTTCATTTGCCAATTATGCCGAACGCACCAATGGCTTTACAAATGCCACAGATGTAATAACAAAAACAAAAACGGCACTAAATGATTTTACCCTTGGTACTTACAAAGCCGTTGTTTTGGAATTAGGGAAATAAGGTAAGATTAGATATAAAAGATGAGGCTATCTTAAAACAAAAAGATACCCTTTGAGAATCGTTTAAATGACGTTGGTTTTTCATCAGGGATCCGAGTAAGAAGAGGCTGACTCATAGTTTTGAGACAGCCTCTTCTCTTTTTTGCAGGCTCTTTACAGCAATGTACCCCAAACAATATTGTTGATTTCGTTACGGGTATCTTCGGTTATTTCCTGATTGGCAAAATCATCTTTTATTCTTTTATCCAATACCGCATTCAGCTCTTTGGTGGTGTAGTATTTTTTGGCCAGTACCGGCTTTATCTCGGCTTCCTTAACATCGGTAACGCTTAGTTTAGTGGCCAGCATAGAAACATACAACCTTGGTATGGTAACGCCCATTATCATGCCTGGTAAACCGTTAATGGTACAAGGCCCGCCACTGATGGTTATTTCGTCTGTATAGAAAGCAAAAACATACACGCTGTCTAAAATTTTGCCTACTGCTTTACGGCAGTTAAATCCAGCAATCATGCGGCTTTCGTTGGATATTTTCCAATCTATTTTTACAATACTGTCCTTTAAATTCAGCAGCGTGCCCCACATGCTTTTTTGCTTTATAAATTCACCGGCCGTAAAATTTGTATACCAGTTATTATCATCTTCGCCCCTTGTTAAAAACTCCGGCATTTTTGCTTTCTTTTCATCATAGTGGTCAAACTTATAAATGCTCTTATTATCTGCAAAAATATATTTGTAATACGCTGTTTTAAAAGTGGGCATTGTGGCTTTTAATTCATCCAGGTAGCTTTCGTTGCCCATAGTTTTTTTAACGTTGGTGGTTACCTCAAACTCAATACTGCCCTTGTTTATAAACTGCTGTGCTTTGGTTACAGGTGCAACCAAAAGCAGCAGGGCAAATGCAAACATTTTATTTTTCATAATTATATTTTTTAGGGTTTGGCAGTTTCAGGTGCTTTGGCAGTTTTGTTTTTAAAATTCCAGGCAAAGCCTAACAGCCAGTATTGTTTAAGCCGCTCGTTCCTTGTTTCAGAAAGGGTGTTGCTGTAAAAATTGCGCTGTATGTTGGTGTTTTGATTTAAGATATCCCGTATGCTGAAATAAACCGTAAACTCATCACTTTTAAAGGTGCGCTGCACTTTGGCATTCCATAATTGGTTGGTTAAATTATTTTGAAACTGTGGCGTTTTCTGCCGTGCAAAAAAATCGATATCGCTTTTTAACGACCACACTTTTTTATAGTATACCGTGGCATCAAGCTGCAGTTCGTTGGTAACGTATTTTATTATGGTGTTGTACTGCTGTGTAACATTACTGTTGTACCCAAGGTTATTGGATAAGCTGATGTCATACTTTTTATCCTTTGATTTTTGCAGGTATACAGATACACCGGCATTAAGGTTTTTACTGGTGTTGTTAAGGCCGTTAATAATCTCAGTGCTGTGGCTATAGCTTGCATTGGGGTTAAAGCCAACCCTTACATCCAGCTTTTTAAGTTTAAAGCCTACACCACCGTAAAAATTAAAATTGTAATTGCCATCGGTATTAACGGGCTGGCTAATGGTTTTACCCGTGCTGGCATTAATGGTACGGCTGTCGGTTATGGCATTGGATATTTGAGAAAACCGCAATGATTGGTACATCCACATGTCTTTTATGAAATTATAGCTTTGGTGTTGTACGTTAAAGTTATTGCTAAAGGATTGTTTAAGTAATGGGTTGCCCAGGTACTGGTTAAAGAAATCGTTGTTATTCCTAAGCAGTTGCAACTGGTCAATTCTTGGCTGGGTGGTATTTCCATCATAAGAAAACCTGAGGCTATGATTGCTCTTGTACGTGTATGTAAAGTTGGCACTGGGAAAAAAGTTGGTATAGGTGCGAAGGTAATCTGCCTTTAATGTTTTATCAGTTAAATCAAAACGGGTAAAGCCAACGCCAGCACCAACATTGTATTTAATTTTTTTGCTGTTATAATTAAGCTTAAACCCGGGCTTGCTCACTGTTATCTTTTGATCAAACAAATTGGTAAGGGAATCTACCACTTCATCGTACTTGCCCGAGCCTGGCGAAAAGGAATAAGTAGTTTGGTAGTTATTGCCATTATTAATGCTTTGCTGAAAGTTTACTTCTACGGAGTAAGCCTTGCTCAAAGGCTCTGTGTACACGATACTACCAATAAGGCGTTTGGTATTTTTATTGTAATTTTTTTGCTGGTTGTATTGCTGGCTTGCTGAGATATTGCCATTAGTATAAATTTCATTATCAGAAATCAACAATGTATTTCCATCTGTATTTTGTGAGTTCCAATCTAAATTCAATGAAAATGTTCTCCGCAATTTTTTAAACTTGTGCTTAAAAATTACATTGCCATTATACATTTGTTTATCTGCATCAGTATTTAATTGCCGGCTACTGGTATTGTTTAATTCCCCTGATTGGCCGGTGTTTTCAGAGCTTCTGTAAGATTGGCTTTTGGTATTGTACACAGTAGCCTTACCGGTAAATTTTAAAGTATTTAAAGAATCAATTTTTATATCATAAACCCCGTTTAGTTTAAAGGTTTGTTTATTCACATGGATGTCTTCTGTTGAGTTATTATTAAAGAAAGAGTCTGCAACCTGGGTTTGTGTAAAGTTGTTTATCCGGTTATTGTAATCCTGCAAATTGTATTTTGGCGATAGCGAAAGGCTTTGCTTATCGTTCCACTTATTGCTGTACTGCACGCCTATATTATTATTTTTAAACAATCCGTTTTGGGTATCAACATAAGGCTCATCATCACCGCTGCCCTGCCAGTTAAAATTCAAATTACCCTCTTCATCTGCACTTATAGAAAAATTGTCATCATTGCCGCCATACTTATCATTGTCTTGCCAGTTTAAACCATCCTGGCCTGTATTGCCATTTAAAAAATAACCTGCCAGCTTTCTCTTTCCTTTAAAAGAACTCAATAAAATATTGTTGTTGTAGCGGTCACCGATGTCTTTTTTAAGTCCGCCAGATAAATCAACCTTACCAAAATATCCTTTCTTCCTGTCATCTTTCAATTTAAGGTTAATGGTCTTTTTTGTTTTACCATCATCAATGCCTGTAAACTCTGCCTGGTCACTTTTTTTATCATATACCTGCACTTCTTTAACCGCATCGGCCCTTAAGTTTTTAACGGCCATACCAGGGTCATCACCAAAAAATTCTTCCCCATCCACCAAAACTTTTTCAACGGTTTCGCCCATGGCTTTTATTTTTCCGTCTTTATCCACCTGTATGCCGGGCAGTTTTTTCAGCAACTCCTCTACATTGGCATTGGCACTAACTTTAAAACTGTCTGCTGTATAAATAGTGGTATCGCCTTTTATGCGCATTGGGCTTGTGCTCTTTAAAATAAGTTCCTGCAATAGTTTTGTTTTGGGGATAAGCGGCAGGTTTTCGAGCTGTAAGCCGCTGCTGGTAACGGTTACGTCGTCCAGCAAATCTGCGTACGATGGGTGCGTAATCAATAAAATGTATTTTCCGGGGGCGATATTTTTTAATTCAAACTTACCATCCTTATCCGACCGCACAAATTTTTGCAGGGTAGAATCCACCGGTTTCAACAATGCAATTACCACATTGCTTACCTGTTTTTTGTTGGTGGTATCTGCAATGCTGCCGGTTATATTTTGTGCCGAAACGGAAAAACTGATCAGCAGCAGGCATAAGCTAAAAAGAAATAATTTGTTTTGGTGTAGCATAAGGGGGGTTAATATTTGGTTAAGTGAAAGACTTAATAAATGTCTCTATTTATTTCTATATTACTTAGGGACTATCACTAATTTTACGTTAAGCTAATCACAATTCTTTCTTACAAAAAAATAATCCACCAACGGCAGTATCCCTGCCCGGGCGGTAAAATAAAAGCAAGCGATATGGAACAACCCCTCATCATTATACCGGCAAAAAAATATGAAGAAGAGCATTTTGTAGACAGCTCAAAACTGGTTTGGAATTACTCCCTTTTTACGGATACGGACATACGCAATTACCAGAACGGCAACTTATATAACGGCTACGATTTTTTTGGCAGCCATGCCACTGAAGTGTTGGGCACACCTGGGTATTACTTTTCGGTATGGGCGCCCAATGCCACGGAAGTGTCTGTGGTAGGGCATTTTAACAACTGGCATAAGAGCGGGCATATACTGTTTGTACGGCTTGATAACTCCGGTATTTGGGAAGGCTTTATACCCAACTTCAAAAAGGGGGAGGCGTACAAATACCATATAAAAGGCTACAAAGGTGCAGCAGTTGATAAAGGCGACCCGTATGCCAATTTTTGGGAAATGCGCCCTGAAACCGCTTCTGTAACATGGGACCTTAAATATGATTGGGCGGATAAGGAATGGATGAATGGCAGAAAAAATCACAACAGCCTGGTTGCCCCATGGAGTGTTTACGAAGTACACCTGGCAAGCTGGATGAGGCCTGTAAAAAATGATGAGGAACGTTATAACAGTTACCAGCAAATAACCGAAAGACTGGTGCCCTATGTAAGCGACATGGGGTTTACACATGTAGAGCTGATGCCTGTGATGGAACATCCGTTTGATGGAAGCTGGGGTTACCAGGGTACAGGTTTTTTTGCGCCAACTTCCCGGTTTGGTTCACCGCAGGATTTTATGGCTATGATTGATGCTTTTCATAAAGCAGGTGTTGGGGTAATTTTAGATTGGGTGCCTTCGCACTTTCCCTACGATGCTCATGGGCTTTTTATGTTTGATGGTACACACACCTATGAGTATGCAGACATGCGAAAAGGCTTTCATCCGGATTGGAACAGTTACATTTTTAATTATAAAAGGGGAGAAGTAAAGTCATTTTTGATCAGCAGCGCAAGGTTTTGGTTTCAATTTTTTCATATCGACGGCATACGGGTTGATGCAGTGAGTTCTATTTTGCAACTGGATTATTCCCGTAAAGAAGGCGAGTGGGAGCCGAACGAGTTTGGCGGCAACGGCAATATAGAAGCCATTGCCTTCATCAAAGAATTAAACGAAACCATCTACAGGGATTTTAGCGATGTGCAGATGATAGCCGAAGAAGCCACTGACTGGCCTGGGGTAAGCCGTCCTACTTTTATGGATGGTTTAGGTTTCGGCATGAAATGGATGATGGGCTGGATGCATGATACATTGGATTACTTCAAAATGGACCCCTACTTCCGGCAGTTTCATCAGGACAAATTTACCTTCAGCATGATGTATTTTTATGATGAAAATTTTATGCTGCCACTAAGCCATGATGAAGTGGTACATGGTAAAAGCCCGATGATTTATAAAATGCCAGGTGATGAATGGCAAAAGTTTGCCAACCTGCGTTTAATGTATACCTACATGTTTACACACCCCGGTGCCAAGCTTCTTTTTATGGGTGATGAGTTTGCCCAAACTACCGAATGGAATTACAAGAGTGAACTAAGCTGGGAACTGCTGGAATTTGCACCGCACAAAAAAATGCAGGAATGTGTAAAAGCTTTAAACGGGCTTTACAAAGCGCAACCTGCTTTGCACCAGCAACAGTTTAAAGCCCAGGGCTTCGAGTGGACAGACCTTAACCACCGGCAGGAAGGAATAATGGTTTTTAAAAGAAAAGGCCTGTCCAGTGAAGATGATCTTTTGGTGGTGTTGAACATGACACCCGTTGTAAGGCGTGATTGGAAAATAAGGGTTGGCGGTAAAAATCAATGGAAAGAAGTATTCAACAGCGATGCACTTGATTTTTGGGGAACGGGGGATGTATTTAATCCTGATGTAAAAGTAAAAGCGGTTGATAAGGAGGAAGGCATGTACGAAATAAATGTTCATCTTCCGGCGTTAGCCGGTATAGTATTTCGCTAATGCGGAATAATTATTGTTTAAAAAACGCCATGAAAAAAACCAATTTTTTGCTTGCTTTCATTGTGTCAATTTCAACCTGTGTTGGCCAAAATGTTGATAGCGCTTTGGCGTACTATCAAATGGGCGTGGCAGAAAAGGAAGCAAAACACTATCTGGTAGCAGCTTCTTATTTTGATAAGGCCCTGGCTTTTGATACCTCATTTATTAAAGCGTATGAAGCCAATGGTTATGTAAACCTCGAAATGCACAAGACAGATGCGGCGTTAAGGAATTTTACAAAATTGTACCAGGCAGATACTTCCAGCAAAACCGCAATTAAAGAACTTACCGATTTATACTACAGTTATCACCAGTATGCAAAGGCCATTTTATTTGCACGCAGGTGTACAGATTGTGCCAATGCAGAACGTATAATAGCCATGAGCAGTTATAAACAGGAAGATTACGGCACTGCTGTAAAAAGCCTGCTGAACATTGTTGCCAAAGACTCCCTGGATGCAGAAGCCACCTATACCATTGGCAGAAGTTACCTTGATATGGAAGAGTATTTAAAAGCAGTGCCCTATTATGACAAAGCGGTGCAATTAGATACTTCTAAAAATAGCTGGATGAATGAATTGGGGCTGTTGTATTACAACCTGAATAATTTTAAAAAAGCCAAAGAATCTTTTTTAAATGCAGCAGCCCATGGCTATCCTTTAAATAATGATTTTAATGAAAACCTTGGCTACGCCTGCATCTTCAGCGGCGAATTTGAAAAAGGCGAAGCAATGCTTTTAGCCATACTGGAAAAAAAACCGGGCAATAAAGATATACTGCGGGATATTGCCGAAGCGTATTACAAACAAAAGATGTACGATAAGTCACTGGACTTTTGCAGCCGTTTATTAAAGCTGGACGACAAAGACGGAAAGGCACTTTACCAGGCAGGTTTGTGTTTTCAAAAAAAGGGGGATAAACAAAAAGGGGAGTCCATGTGTGATGCGGCTATAAAATTAGATCCATCTTTATCCGGTTTAAGGACAAAGATGGACCAGGGCATGGGTTTATAATGAATACATTTTTTCTTCTCCACGCAGTGGCTAAAATTTAATACCCACGCTTGCCACAATATTGCCACGCTGGTTTTTTACGGTGGCAAAAGTATTGTCTTTATCTGCCAGCCTGTAAGGGAAATTCACATCTTTATTAAAGGCATGCACATAAGTCAGGTCAATAAAAAAACCTTTATTACGGTAACCTATACCAGCACTTCCTAATGTTTTATTGGCTTTAAGTGCGGCATCTTTATAAGGGTTGCTATAGTAAGCAAAGCCAAGCCTGGCCATAATAATATTAAACTTTAGCTCGCCGCCAATCCTGAAATTGAACGCCCCCTTGTATTGGTCTTTAATTACTTGGTTCAGGGAATTGTAGTAGTCTTTTTCACCATCCGCAGGTGTTTGGTTGACGCTGTAAAAAGAAGAGCCGCTGTGCTTAACATACTCAATATCTGCAGTAATAAAACCCTTTTGCTTCGTTACATTTTCAATCTCCCTCAGCACATAACTTCCGCTGATCATGGCCTTCCACGGGGTAAGCAATGTATAGCTGCTTTCGCCTGCCGCACCACTTGTAAACAATGTGGAAGAAACATTTCTTACGCCTTTATAATTTTCGGTATTCACTTCAAGGTCTGTACTCCGTTTATCTTTTAAGTTAAACATGTAGCTTGGTGTATGCAGGGCAAAACCTAAACGCACAAATTCGCTCGGCTTATAAATGATGCCCAATTTCAGGTTGATGCCTGCACCTTTGGTTGAAAAGCGGTCTGTGTAATTAAAATAGCCAAACTGGTTACTGGTATTTGCAGACGTATCGCTTTCCCTGAACGTAGAGGTGCTGCTATAGTTTACAATAGGAATGCCGATGCTGCCACCAATAAGCAATTTATCATTTTGGTTAGATGCATAGCCTAATGCAACCTCGTACAAACCACCGGTAGTTTCAACGGTATTTTGCTGGTACAATGCGCTTCCATTTTGTAGAATAAATTCAGGAAAAGATTTAACCCGGTTGCCACTGAAAGTATCAACCAGATAAGTGTATAAAGCAGGCGCAGCCCCATATGCATATTTGGGATCGTTTAAAACATCATCAAAACTTTCACTGCTTAAACCCTTTACCGCATCTTCAACAAACTGCTCACTAAAAGAGCTGTAATTATTATAGCCGGAATAATGTATGGTGTTATTGTAATTAGCGTTTTGTGTAAATGCCAGGCTAAAGGAGTGGCTTACGCCTGGCTTGTAGGGATTAACTGCCCCGTAAACAATCCCAATCGGCCCTGTAAGTGCAAAATTATTTTTGGTGCTTTTTAATTTCGTATCCCTGAAATTAACGTTGTTATTATTTAAAAAGAAGCCGGGGGTAATCACTATTTCACCGGTTTTATAATTGCCTATACCGGCCGGGTTTACAAATGTGGCGGTAATGTCACCACCAAGCGAACCCATTGCCCCGCCTATGGCAAGGTTGCGGGCAGTACCATTTTGAGGGTAAAAAGAATATCTTAAAACATCTTCGGGAACCTGCGCCATAGCGCCGGCACAGCAAAATAACAATGGGAATAGTACTGTTTTTTTCATGGCAAAAGTATTTGGATATACCAGCAAAACCGGTATTCAGGTTCATTGTAAAGTGGTGAAATAAATAATTAATTAGGCCTTGAAATTCTTGTGCCACCGCCGCCAGATGAGCTGCCGCCTGAAGATGAAGAACTGCTGCTGGCGGGTGGTGGCGGTGTATATGTACGCTCAACCCTTGTGTTATTGTTGTTATTATTAGCAGCGTTATTATTGTTATTGCTATTTGTATTTGTTGGTGCAAGTACTTTATTCAATACATTACCTAAACCGCTTGTCCTGCCGCTGTTATCATTGCTGTTATTGTAATTTCTGGTTGGAACCACACTTCTTACCTGGCCGTTTGCATTATTATAACTTGTTCCATAACCGCTAAGGTTCGTCATTCTTGGGGTAGATGTTTTAATGGGGCTTGCCGGGGTAAGATAAACCGGGTAAGGACTATAGTAAGGATTGTAGTAGTAACTGCTTGCATAGTTATTGTAATAACCATGGCTATAGTAAGGGTTATAAAAACTGTTATTGAAAGTATTACCCGAATAAAAACCACCGGTGTTGTACATGGAATAATTGTATGGGCTGTAATTGTAGCCATAGTCCAGGTCTAAATACCTCCAGCGGGAATCCATAATACCCATGCGTATCTGACGGTTTTCCATACTGTAGTCATAGCGTTGTGGCCGGGTGTTTTGTACTTGTTGCTTCTCTTCAACAACACCCTCAGCATAAGGCCGTGCCGGAGAATAATATACATCATCAGGTGTTTGCCCTGTCTTATACATTGTGGAGCAACTGCTGAAAGCAGCAGCAGCAACTGCAAGGAGTAAAAGTGTTGTTTTCATGATAATTTTGTTTAAAATTATTGTAGCGTGAAGTTACTATTTTTGTGCCGTTAATAAAAAATTCAACTGCCAGTTGCGGGGATCGCACAGTGATATTTTAGCGACTGGTATAAAAATTATTTCAAAAAAATTGGTAATGGACAGAATCGATTTTGTTACTTTAAAGTTAATGCAACAATCAGGCAAAGCGTTGTTAAACATCTGCTAAACATAAATTAAATAACCGCACTTTTTATCAGCTGACATCTTTAAAAACCAACTACTTTTAATTATTGCTTACGGCTAATATCAATTCAAACATCAATATAAATGAGTAAAGAAATTACAAGCAGGCAAGAGGATTATTCCCAATGGTACAATGACCTTGTTGTAAAAGGGGGCCTTGCCGATTATAGTGCAGTAAGGGGTTGCATGGTGATAAAGCCATACGGTTATGCACTGTGGGAAAACATGAGGGATGAGCTGGACAGGATGTTTAAAGAAACCGGACATGAGAATGCTTATTTTCCATTGTTTGTACCAAAAAGTTTATTTGAAGCAGAGGAAAAAAATGCTGAGGGCTTTGCAAAAGAATGTGCTATTGTAACGCATTACCGGTTAAAGGCCGACCCCGACAATAAAGGAAAATTGATGGTTGACCCGGAAGCAAAACTGGAAGAAGAACTGGTGGTAAGGCCCACAAGCGAAGCCATTATCTGGAACACTTACAAAGGATGGATACAATCCTACCGTGACCTTCCTTTACTGATAAACCAATGGGCAAATGTGGTGCGTTGGGAAATGCGTACCCGGTTATTTTTACGTACCTCCGAATTTTTGTGGCAGGAAGGGCACACTGCACATGCCACCAAACAAGAGGCGATAGATGAAACAATATTAATACTAAACATATACGCTTCCTTTGCCGAAAATTTTATGGCAGTGCCGGTAATAAAGGGCGTAAAAAGCCCCAATGAACGTTTTGCAGGTGCAGAGGATACGTATTGCATAGAAGCGCTTATGCAGGATGGCAAAGCATTACAGGCTGGTACATCCCACTTCTTAGGGCAAAATTTTGCAAAAGCATTTGATGTAAAATTTGCCGATAAACAAAATAAACTGGACTACGTTTGGGCCACAAGCTGGGGTGTTAGCACCCGGTTGATAGGGGCTTTGGTAATGGCGCACAGCGATGACCAGGGATTGGTATTACCGCCAAAACTTGCCCCCATACAGGTAGTGGTGGTACCTATTTTTAAGGGAGAAGAACAGAAACAGCAAATAGATGAAAAAGTAAAAGTGCTGATAAAAGAACTAAAGGCGCAAGGCATAAGGGTAAAGTATGACGACAATGATAACAACAGGCCGGGATGGAAGTTTGCAGAATACGAAATGAAAGGCGTGCCGGTAAGGATTGCGGTTGGCGCAAGGGATATTGCCAACAATATTGTGGAAGTGGCCAGAAGGGATACTAAAGAAAAAATGAATGTCGGCATAGATGGGCTTTCAGAAAATATAATCCGTTTGCTGGATGAAATACAACAGGCCGTTTTTGATAAAGCCAAACTATTCAGGGACGAGCATATTACACCTGCAAACTCCTGGGATGAATTTGTGCAATTACTGGACGGTAAGGCAGGCTTTATCTCAGCACATTGGGATGGCACACCCGAAACTGAAGAAAAAATAAAAGAGCTTACCAAAGCAACTATCCGCTGCATACCGGTAAACAATGATATGGCACAGGGCACATGCATCCTGACCGGAAAGCCAAGCCTGCAAAGGGTTTTATTTGCGAGGGCATATTAAGCTTTCATATTTTTATTAATTACGGCACCTTTTGAGGTGCTTTTTTATTTTGCGATCCTGCGTTTTTTTTACAAATTCGTACATACAATTTACGGCTATGCAAAAAGAAAACGACCTGCTGGAAAATGAACTGCTGATAGATAACCTTGGTAAAACCCATTTAAAAGAAACAGCTATGTGGGCAAAACTTTTAGGCGTTACCGGGATAATACTCAGTATCCTGATTGCTGCTGCGGCAATTTTTGCCGGTGCCTTTTTTAATAAACTTACCGCCGGGCTGCCGGGTAGGGGAGATACCCCAAACTATATGATGGCAAGCGGAATGATTATGGTTGTTTATCTTATCGTTGCTGCAGTAGTATTTTTTATGGCCTTGTTTATTTACCGCTTTGCAATAAAAATGAAAGTAGCCCTAAACAGCAATGACCAGGAAAGTTTAAACCTTTCCTTTCTTAATTTAAAAATATATTACCGCTTTGCAGGCATTATCACCATCATCTATTTCATCATTGTCTTCTTTGCGCTTATTGGTGGTGTGTTTGCGTTAATGATGACCCGTCAGTTTAACTGATCCATAAAAAAATCCCGGCCGGTTACAGCCAGGATTTTAATAACTTTTACTTATTAAATTATTCTATAATTATCTTTTTGGAGTAAGTGCCTTCCGGTAAATAAACCACCACATTGTAAGTTCCCCTTGCAAGGTTATTTAATGGTAGCATGTAAGCCCCGTCATATGCATTTACCTCGTTTTTTAGAATCAGCTTTTGCCCCAGGGTATTGGTTACCGCTACGGTTGCTTTGTTTTGTGTACCTGAAATAAACAGGCTTACAAAGTTTTTTGCAGGGTTAGGGCTAACCTTTATTACAATACCTGCAGCCTGGCTTATCCTAATATTTCTGATGAAAGAAATTTCTTCCCTGCCATCATAATCAACCTGCCGCAAGCGGTAGTAGTACATAATATTCGGCTGCACAAAATTATCGGTGAAGGTGTATTTTGAGGTAAGTGGCGTTGTGCCGTTTCCATTTACAAAACCGGCATTGGTAAAGTGTATGCCATCGGTGCTTCTTTCCACAAAAAAGCCTTTGTTATTGGTTTCCGAAGCAGTACTCCATTGTAATAAAACATCACTATTAACCGGCGAAGCAGTAAAGGATAATAGAGATACACCCAGCGTTGCTGTCGGCGAAGCAAGTACAAATTGAGAAAACCCTTTAAAGTTGCCGGTATAAGCAATATAACCAGCAGGTATATTCTCACTAACTGTAGGGCTTATTATTTCGCTGTTGGCTGCTGTTAACATAGTGTTCAACGCTACGCCATCTTTAATTTTTATAATTTTAAGATTGAGTTTATTTGCGCCCCAAATGGCCAGCTCTGTTTCTGTAAAGTAAAAAGTTGCCTGGTAAGTAGCCGTAGTATTTGCAGTGGCAGGACTTACCTGAAATACTTTTTGTGTCCTGAAATAAGACCCTGTATTTGTAGTAAGTGGCAACTGCCCGCTGCCTGCCTGGGTTATTTGGGCGGTAACGCCGCTAAGGGTAGTGCTTGCATTTGTAAGGGATGCTATGATGCTGTTAGTGGTGCTGCTGTTAAAATTATTCGCAGCAGTTGTATTGCGTACATCAAAGCCAAAACTTGCGCCGGTCAAAGTATCTATCCCGTAAGGCGAAACATTCAGCAACACATCATCAATTAAAAATGGGGGCTGAAAGCCGGTGTTGTCATCGTTTTGCCACCTGAAACCAATGTAAAAAGAAGTATCAGAAAATTGTGTTGACAATGGAATATTGCCTGTGTTTACAGTAACACTATCACCCTGGTATTTTATATCATCAATAAACCTGAATGTAGAACCGTTGTAGGAAAACATCAGCCTTCCATAATCGTAGGTACCCATGTTATCTGCCTCTCCGTTGGATTTATAATTAAAAGAAAGCGTGGGGTTGGTATATCCGCTGGTACTTATTTTTGGTGTAATCACAATAGCATCCGAAGTGCTGTCAACCGAATACAACAATGGCCTGGCAGTAGTATTATTGGTGATGTAAAGCGCCCTTCCACTTACATCCGCACCGCCATTACTTCCCAACGTCCATTTGTTAGCACCTGCTGGGCTTAGAAGAGAGCCTGATGCCCAGCCGGCAGCAGGAGAAGAACCATCAAAATTTTCATTAATGAGCGATACCACACCTGTGCCAATTTTTATAAAATCATTGTCACTGATGTTTATGGTTATGGATGTTGCGGTGCTGCCCGCAGTAACGCCTGTGCCGGAAATGCTGTAGTTTAAAATGATCGTTCTGTTGCCATCAACTTCAGCATTATCAAAAATGCGGACCCTTACGTTTTTGTAATTATCACCGGCTGCAAAAACAAGTGTTGGCGTTAATAACTGGTAGTGAAAATTATTGGCCGCAGTGCCGGTTGGGGTAATGGTCACAGTTGCAGGCCCCGTGGCTTTGTCTTCCACATCAAGGGTAATATTTACATCTTTATATCTTGGGTAAGTGCCTGTGGTACCGGTTTCCAAATAATTTAAAACCCCTGTACAATTGGCAAATGCAATTTTGTTGCTTGCTGCCGCAACAATAGCACCCACCGGCGAGCTTGCAAGCGATACCCTCCTAGGGCTGTTTACCATAACGGTTTGCATCCTGTCGGTCTGGTCATTGGTAAAAGTATTCAGCAGTATATCATCTGTATAATCCATGTAGTTTTCAAACATCTCATCGGCAGTGCCGCAACTATTAGGTTTGGGGTGTTGCGGTACACCGCTGTTGCTGGTAAAATGTATGGGGGTATCACCACAAAAATCATCACCGCAATCGGCATCGCCCCAAATATGCCGCAAGCCGAAAAAGTGACCGGTTTCATGAGAAAGTGTTTTGCCCAGGCCATAACTTATACCACAGGTACTGGGTGCAAAAACACTCCCGATGGTACCCGTTTGCACAACCACACCGGCGGTATTATTCGTTTCACTATTAGAAAGGCCTGTCAAGGTTGAACTGGCTGGAAAAGTGGCATAGCCTAATAAATCGGCCGTGCCGTTATTGATGCTGGGGATTACCCAAACATTAAAATAGTTATTCGCATTCCAGATAGAGGCGGGCTTAACCGTTCCATCAATGTAACTGCTTGTCCAGCCACTTGTGCTGTAATCTGTCCACCCTTTAAAAGCGATATCAATTCTGTCAATGCCAGGCTCCGTAAGGGTTGTGCCACCTGGGTCTGTTTTCGCCAGCACAAACTGAAGGCCGGTGTTGGCGGCAACTGCATAAGGGCTGTTAGATAAATTAGCAAAGTCTTTGTTTAATTGCAGCATCTGCTGGTTAATGGCAGCAGCGCTTAGGTTAGGAGTGGTGCCAACAGTTTCACCTTTATTAATAATATGGAATACCACAGGTATGGTAAAATTAGAAGCTTGTCCACGCTGGGCTTTGCGCTCTTTAATTTTAGCGTTAAGCCAGGTTTCAAACTGGGCATCTGTTTCCGTTCCGGGATGTTTTTTTCTAAACTCGTTTGTGGCTTCAACGGTATAGCATTTTATTATTTTTTTTTCAGGTACCACTTGTAAAACCTGGGCTTTGGTAAGCAAGCAGGTAAAAGAAAATGTAAGGGTAAGCAGCAGGTAAAAAGGCTTCATTTATATGTATGTTGATGGTGAAAAAGATCGGTATAGCAATTTACTTTTATTATAAATTACGCACAATTATATTTACAAGTTTTACTAAATTATTCCCTGGTAGATAAATAGTTGTAATCTTCCATAATTTTTTCTAAAAAGTCGATAGCATACATATCGGTAGATACTTTTAAAACGCCCTGCACTTTATAAGCTACCCGGTTGCACATATCGTACTGATTGGTTTTAGCGGTTTGGTTCAATACATTTTTTATGGTGCTGATGTCCCTGTCGCTCAGGCGCATTACCTCAGGAAACTTAACCGTGAAATTGGACTCTGCAATATGCATAAAAATAGTGTCATCAACCGAAATATTACTCCTTGTATTTACCACAACTGTGCCTGCCACAATATCCCCCAAACGTTGGCCCTTACGGGATATGGCCATAATTACAATGGAAGTGATGCCGCCGATAAACAGCCATGCAAAACCAGAAAAACCGCTTCCCCAAAACAAGGTAAAAATAATAAATGCCCATTCGTAAAACCGCATAAACCACCGGAGGAGATACTGTACCAGCGCAGGCTCGCCGCCATCAAGGCTTACTACTTTTATATGCAATATTTTTTTGCCTGCGGTTTGGCCGTTCATTAAAGCTTCGCTGGCAACGGTGTAAAAAAGGGTAGGCAGCATTATCAGCAGCAACACAAGGCCACCACTGCCTTCGCCTACTTTAAAACCGCCATACAACAAATAAATAATGCTGAACAAGTAAAGGATGATGATAAAAAAATCGATGCAGTAAGCCAGTAAACGTTTGTAGGTTTCTGCTATTTCAAATTCAATATCAATGTTAAACGGAGTGGCAATTTGTATAACGGGCATGCTACAAATTACCTTTTTAAGTTTAATTACAAAAAAGATATTGGTAAGATGTAAGCAATAATTAAGGATGGTTTTATTTACAATGCCTGTAGTATAGTGCCATGCAACAATTGTAATTTTTAAACCGAAATTTCTTTATTTTTATCAAATGCGTGAAGGAATGTTTATAAAAAAGAATGTTGATAAATGGAACAAGTGGCAGCGTATACAAACCAACGATCCCGATGAAACAGCAGAAAGGTTTATCACCCTGGTTGATGACCTTTCTTACGCCAAAACATTTTACCCTAAAAGCAAAGTTACCCGGTGGATAAACAGTATCGCCGCAGGCATTTATCAAAACATCTACCAAAATAAAAAAGAAAAATACAACCGCATATTTACTTTCTGGAAGTTTGAACTGCCATTGCTTTTTAAAAAATACCACAAAATATTGTTGTTTACTTTTTGTGTGTTTGTGCTGTTTACCCTGGTGGGTATTGCAGGCTCCATGAAGGATGAAACCTTTATCAGGGGCGTATTGGGGGATAGTTACGTGGATATGACAGAAGAGAACATTGCCAAAGGCGACCCCTTTGGCGTGTACAAAAGCGAAAATCCTTTTACCATGTTTGTAACCATCGCCATGAACAATAGTTTTGTTGCATTGCTGATGGTTTGTGGCGGCCTTGCTGCAGGTGCCGGTACACTATTTTTTATGTGGAAAAATGGTTTAATGCTGGGCTGTTTTCAATACATGTTTTTTGCAAAGGGCCTGGGCCTTAAATCAGTAATGGTCATTTGGGTGCATGGCACACTTGAGATACTTGCGCTTGTTATTGCTTCCACCGCAGGCTTTGTAATTGCACAAGGCATTCTTTTTCCTGCAACATATTCAAGGATGGTATCTTTTAAAACTTCGGTTAAAGATGCCCTTAAAATAATGGTGATACTGGTGCCGGTATTTATAACAGCGGCTTTTTTTGAAAGTTATGTTACGCATTTAATGAGCAATACTTTTGATAAAGAAGATAATGCCGGCCTGCCTGTTTGGGCAAGTGCGGCCATCCTTTTATCGTCGTTTATTTTTATAGCCTGGTATTTTGTTTTGTACCCCATTGCCCTCCACAAAAAAAACTATGTACTGCAAAAGGATAGTTTTATAAAACTGCCGTTATCAAAAAAATGAGGTGTACCCGATTACTTTTATCTTTTAGCCTGTTATGCTTATGCAGCCTGCATTTGGCGGCACAAGACAGTGACTATGTGTATAAAGATTCTTCCCTTATCGTGGCCGATTCGGTTGCAGCAGATGAGCAGGCAGCGGCGGTTACCAAACAGGCTGCAGTTGCCAATACCAGCGAGGCTGATTCTATTGCCAATGTGAACAAACTGGCATCCATGAACGACTCTGCCGAAGGCCTTAAACACCTCAAAAGTTTTGCCTATGCTAAAAATCTCGATAGCATGCTGATGGCATTGCAAAAAGAAGAGCAGGGGCAAAAACAGCAACCGGCAATGGATAGTTCAGATGGAAGCAGTTTTTTTCTTTCTTCCATTACTAAAATTTTCTTTTGGACGGCGGGGTGTTTTTTTGTTGGTTTTATCCTGTACAAATTGTTTTTTACAAAAGGCATTTTTCAACGTTCTGTAAAGCTTGATAAGGTAACCGTAGCAGCAGATGAAAAAGAAACCCTTTCTGTGAACACAGATTACAATAAGCTGATTGGGCAAGCCATTGCTGATAAAAACTACCGGCTCGCCATACGGTTCCATTACCTGCAAACATTGCAGAAATTAAACGCCCGGCATGCCATACAGTTTACGTTAGACAAAACTAATTTTCAATATGTAAGGGAGCTTACCGGCAAGCCTTACCGGGATTCGTTTGCCGCACTTACACGCAATTATGAATATGCGTGGTATGGTGGTTTTGAAATTGATGAGGACTTGTTTACGGCCATACAAAATAATTTTAAACAGTTTAATAACCTGGTATAATCTTGAAAATAAAAAAAGCGCATATCGTTTTTCTGCTGCTTGTTGCAATGGTATATACCTCGTGCAGCAATGGTAAAAATGAATTGCCGTCATTGAAAGAAACCTATTCAAAAAAAGACAAAAACCCTTTTGGTGCTTATGTTTTTTTTAACCAGGCAGACCAGTTTTTTTATCACAACCAAATCCAGATAAAGAAAGATAATTTTGAAAAAACATGGCAGGCCATTTCAGATACTGCATCATTGTATATCCTCATCTCCCGCAATTTATACCTTACTGAAGCTGGCCAAAAAGCGATGTTGAGCTATGTAAACAATGGCAACAGTTTGCTGATAAGCAGCGCCAATATTGACACCTCTTTATTAAATGCGCTGGATTGCAAAATGGCTGTTCAGCAAGAGAATGTTTATACTTCATTCCTTGCTAAAATGCACTACACTTCTATTGCTACAGATTCTGCCATATACAAAGGGCAGGCCGCCAGCTATAGTTATTTTTACAGTCCTTTCAGCGGTTCTTTTGCACAATACAATGCCGAAAAAACAAGGGTGCTCGGCTTAAACGAAAAAGGCAAGCCAAATTTTATTGTAGTGTTTTATGGTAGTGGCCGTTTTTATCTGCAGTG
This sequence comes from Ferruginibacter sp., assembly GCA_965249755.1. Lineage (GTDB taxonomy): Bacteria > Bacteroidota > Bacteroidia > Chitinophagales > Chitinophagaceae > Ferruginibacter. The sequence continues at coordinate 1,344,975 of CBDFMT010000004.1, read as the reverse complement.
CGAACCAAGGGCATTAAGCAATTATTTTTTGTTGCAGAAAAAAAATTATCATTACCTGCAGGATATATTTAACCTTAACCCTTCCATTCCTGAACATGTTTATTGGGATGATTATTACAACAAAAAAAACTATCCCCCATCTGAAGAAGACAGTAAAAGCGGCTTGCAGCTTTTGCTCAGTTATCCTGCTACGGCATGGGCTTTCTGGCTGGTGTTGCTGTTACTGGCCGTGTATATTTTATTTGGCGGAAAGCGCCGCCAGCGGATAGTTGAACACCTTTCGCCTAACATAAACACAACGGTTGCTTTTACAGAAACCGTTGGCCATCTTTATTTACAGAAAAAAGATAACCGTAACATTGCAGAGAAGATGATCATGTATTTTCAGGAGTACATACGCAAGCAATATTTTTTAAACAGCAACCAGGTAAATGATGAGTTTATTACCACCCTAAGCCGAAAAAGCAATGTACCCAAAACGGATGTGGAAGATTTGTTCAGGGGCATAAACCTGGTGCACAATTCATTTGAAACAACCGACCAGGAACTGTTACGGTTAAACCAGCAAATAGAACTTTTTTACAAAAATAAAATCTAATGGAAGAAGATGTTTTTCAGCAACGCACCAACCTTTCGGGGCTTAACGAACGAATGGATGCCATACGGAACGAGATAGGAAAAGTAATTGTAGGCCAGCATAAAATGCTAGACCTGTTAATGATTGGGTTGTTATGTGATGGCCACATTTTAATTGAAGGGGTGCCAGGTGTTGCCAAAACACTTACCGCAAAACTTGTTGCCAAAATAATAGAAGTTGATTTCAGCAGGATACAATTTACTCCAGACCTTATGCCCAGCGATGTGGTTGGTACATCCGTATTTAACCCAAAGCAAGGCGATTTTTATTTTAAGCCAGGGCCTGTTTTCAGCAACATAGTTTTAATAGATGAGATTAACAGGGCACCTGCAAAAACACAGGCCGCATTGTTTGAGGTAATGGAAGAAAGACAGGTAACGGTAGATGGGGTTACACATGAAATGCGTTTTCCGTTTATTATTTTAGCTACCCAAAACCCTGTAGAGCAGGAAGGCACTTACCGTTTGCCCGAAGCACAGTTAGACCGTTTCATTTTTAAGATAGATGTGCAATATCCTAACCTTACAGAGGAGATTGGCATCCTTAACAACCAGCATGCAAGCACACAGGCGGGGTTGCTGGGGCAGGTAAATAAAATTGTTTCTGTTACAGATATACAGGAATACAGGGGCATCATCCAAGCGATAATTGTTGAGCCCAGACTGATAGAATTTATTGCGAGGATTGTGGTGGAAACCCGTAACAACCCTGCATTGTATCTCGGGGCTTCCCCCCGGGCATCGCTGGCCATTTTAAAAGCATCCAAGGCAAATGCGGCAATCAAGGGCCGGGATTTTGTTACGCCTGAAGATATACTTGAAATGGCAACACCGGTGCTAAGGCACCGCATCATCTTAACACCAGAAAAAGAAATGGAAGGTGTAACGGCCGATGATTTGATTGGGTCTATTTTAAAAGCAATCGAAGTACCAAGGTAAACTAACTAACGGCCACGGATGAACCTGATCAAAAAATACATTGGCGATCTTTTTATAACTGCAAGGTTTTACCTGGCCGCAGGTTGCTGCGTGGTATTGTTTATCATTTCTTTTTTTTATCCGCCACTCATTATGCTGCCAAAAATAATTTGGTACGTAATATTGATGCTGTTGCTTATTGATTATACATTTCTTTTTTTGATTTGCAAAGCCCCGCTGGTAAAGCGTTTAATGGCAGAGCGGTTAAGCAACAGCGATGAAAATAAAGTAACGGTTAATGTTACCAACGTAATGCCTTTTGAGATTAATATAGAAATTATTGATGAACTGCCCATACAATTTCAAAAGCGGGATTGGATAATGTACCAGCATTTTAAACCCCGGCAGCAAAAAAATATTACCTACACCTTAAGGCCAACAGAAAGGGGCGAATATCATTTTGGGGATATTATACTGTATGTAAAATCTTTGTTGGGCCTGCTCATGCGGCGGCACAATATACCTGCGCAGGTTACTGTACCGGTGTACCCTTCGTTTATGCAATTGCGTAAATATGAGTTGTTGTCAAAAACAACCGTACAATCAGAACATGGCAATAAACGCATGCGCAAGATGGGCCACAGCATGGAGTTTGAGCAGATAAAAGAGTACGTGAGGGGAGATGATATCCGGACAATTAACTGGAAGGCCACGGCCCGAAAATCGTCGCTGATGGTAAATAATTATACGGATGAAAAAAGCCAGCAGGTGTATTGCATCATTGATAAAGGCCGTTTAATGAAGATGCCTTTTGGTGAGCTTAGCTTGCTTGATTACGCCATTAACAGCACCCTTGTGTTAAGCAATGTTTGTTTGCAAAAGCAAGACAGGGTGGGGCTGATAACCTTTTCAAATAAGATAGGTACCATACTGGCAGCCGATAAAAAACCCATACAGCGTGACAATATCATTAACCTTTTATACAACCAGGAAACCCAGTTTTTAGAAAGCGATTATGAAATGCTGTACCTGCAAATACGCAACCGCATAAAGCAACGGAGCCTGTTAATTTTGTTTGCCAATTTCGAATCGTTAAGCGGATTAAAAAGGCAACTCAATTATTTGCGTTCTATTGCAAAACATCATTTGCTGATGGTGGTATTTTTCGAAAATACCGAATTGAAACAGCTCTCTTCTGCGCCAGCAGCTACTCTTGAAGAAGTTTATATAAAAACCATTGCCGAAAAATTTGCTTTTGAAAAAAGGTTAATTGTAAAAGAACTTTCCAACCATGGTATACTTTCCATTTTAACGGCACCCGAAAACCTAACTATAAATGCCATCAATAAATATTTAGAGCTTAAGGCAAGGCAGGCTGTTTAGGGCTAGGCAAGAATTTAAATATATGTACGATGACCAGAGGTCTCCATTCGCTTCTTTGCCTTGGTGCAAAAGACTTGAGAAATGATAGCCGATAAAAAATATAAATTTTCCCTTTGCTGCAGATTACCGGAACTTTGATAAGCAACGGGAGATTTATTTTTGCAATGAAGTTTTATAGTAATCATCAACAGCATACAGCATAAACATTAATCATTTTCATTTGGCACGTAAAGAAACATACCGCTTTAAACACAACCAAACTTTACCCGGTGCAGAAGGTGCAGTAAAACCGCTGAAGAAGGAATTTGTTGCTATCAGTCCGGACATACAATTGCCATTTGCGTTAGGCAGGGCTTTGCTGATAGATAAGCCACTGCACTGGACTTCCTTTGATGTGGTAAGAAAATTGCGTAACGTTTTGCAGATAAAAAAAATCGGTCATGCCGGCACGTTAGACCCTTTGGCAACAGGCTTGCTTATTGTTTGTACCGGCAAGTTCACCAAACAGATCAATAGCTACATGGCGAAGGAAAAAGAATACACCGGCCACATTACCCTTGGTGCCATAACACCCACCTTCGACCTTGAAAGTACACCTGACCATTTTAAAGATATAAGCCATCTTACGCCATCGGCTATCCTGGCAGCAACACAGCAGTTTATAGGTGTTGTGCAACAGTTGCCGCCTGCATATTCTGCTTTAAAAAAAGATGGCGTTGCCATGTATGATCTTGCCCGAAAAGGCATCACAGTAGAACAACAGCCGAGGACAATTACGATACATCAGTTTGAAATAACCGGCATTGAGCTTCCGGTAATTGCTTTTAAAGTGGTATGCTCAACGGGTACGTACATACGCAGCCTTGCCAATGATTTTGGTGCTGCATTGGGCTGTGGTGGCTATCTCAGCAGCCTTCGCCGCACACGGATTGGTGAGTTTGAAGTAAGCAATGCCATAGATGTGGACACTTTTATTGCACAGTTGCGGGCAGGCAAAAAAGTAATTGTTCCAGAACAATAAACTTCTAAAAAGGATAACTAAGCCCTATGGTGAAGTTAAAATTTTGATAGCGCCATGTTTTATTTTCCAGCGATTTTCCAAAAAGGTTGTTCAGGTTGATGTCGGGTATTTGCCATCCTGAGTTGGTGGCAATGTCTGGCCGCTTAACCCTGAAACCAAGGTCAAACCTAAGCACCACATAATTAAAATCGAACCGGAAACCGGTACCAAGATCTGCACCCAACTGCTTATAAAAATCTTTGAACTTAAATTGAAGGCTGTCTGTGCCCCCGCCCTGCCTGGTGTTGTGAAAATTCCAAACATTGCCAACATCTGCAAACAAGGCCCATTTAAGGGTAAGCGAATTGGGTATAATCTGAAAGAGATCGTGGCGGTATTCTGCGTTGATTTCAAAACGGATATCCCCTGTTCGGTCGTTTAAACCAAACAACTGGCCACTGTAAGGTGCAAGTGCTTTGGCACCTGGTCCAATGCCCCTTATGGGCCATCCCCGCATACTGTTTGGCCCCCCGGAATAGTATTGTTTAAAGAAGGGCAACGAAGCGGTATCATTATTTTCAAGCGGTACGCCCACACCCAAAAATGCCCTGAAGACACGGGCAGATTTAAGGTTATTTATGGAAAATGTATACTCCCCATCTACCTTAACAAATTGCCTTAATTGCTTTTTAAAAATACCAAGCCTTCCCCACAGCAAGCCCGATTCTTCTATATTGCCCCTGAAGGAATGTTGCCTGCTGGGATGTTTTGGGTTGATGAACGTGGAGGAGTAACTGTACGAACTGCCAATAATTAAAGCAGTATTGTAACTGTAGCGCAGGTAAGGGTTTTGCGATAAAATGGTTTTAAAACTATCAGACTGGTTAAAAAGATAAGAGTATTCTATGTTGGGGAACTTGATGATATTTTTCCGGTTTATTTTATTGGTCCATTCATTTCCAAAAGCAAGCCCGGAGGAGAAAAGATTGAATAGGTCAATACGTTTGGTATACGATGGGTTAACGTTTATAAAACTTTGCTGCGATACAGGCCTGCCATTATTAAACCATGATTTTGGCAGCAATGTTACCGGCCCCAGCAAACGGGGAAAAGTTAAGGTGTTGGTATAACTGAATTCATTTGAATTGATAAACCTGTTTTGTGTTGGGGTATTTAAATTAAGCTCCACCCCGGCACGTATGGCGTGGGTCATCTTAATGCCTTCTTTATGGATGTTCCTGTTTTGCAGGGATATATTTGTAGAGAGCCCAAACAGGTTACCAGCACCGGCTACAACAGCCGTGTTACTGTTGGCAGAATAGCTTGCTTCCACATTAGCTTCAAAACCAAATTTTCTGGCAGGTATCATTTGCAATATCATATCCAGTTTGCCCACACTGTCTTTTGATGTACTGTCTTTAATTTCCCACTGCTGTATGTTTACGTTTTGCCAAACACCCGTCTTGGAAAAATTGCCGATTGTTTTCGCATACCTTTCCTGGCTGTACAAGTCGCCTTTTTTAAAATCCATATTGCGGGAAAGAAAACCGTTGCGGAATAATTTTTTATGGTAGCGGATGAAGTAGCCCAGCCTTTTAGTGGTGTCCTCTTTATACGAATTAAAATTTAGCGTATCGCTGCTGCTGTAATCCGGATAAATATACACGTTGTTGATCCTGAATTTTTGCAGCCGCATGGTATCACCTACAGGGTTTAAAACCATGGATAATTTTATGGTTGGCTTGTTTCTTTTTTCAGTGGCTTCTGCCAGAAGGCGAAGGTTTTCAAATGGGTCGTCCGAAATATTGGTTAAAGATAAAATAGTACTGTCGCCCCTCATTTTAAGGTCATCCGGAGAAAATTTATAGTAGCCATTGTTGCGGTAAAGTTCAACCAGGCGGCTGATATCACCCAGAACCCCAGCCTTGGTAACCGGCGTGCCCTGCACCAGTAAAGATTCGCTTTTGGTAGAATCGGCCAGGCGCTGCAGGTCATTTTTTTTAAGGTTATAACTGATCGTATCAATCAATGTGGGGTTGCCTGCATCTATAATATATTTTACCGAAACCCTTTGCTGGTTATCTGCCTGCACGGTATCAATAACCACACTATCTTTCGCCTGGTAATACCCCAGGTGCAGCATAGAGCCAAGCATGTTCCTTGCGCTTTTATAAGTGTAGCCGGTATCGTAAGCCGCAGGCCTGTCTATAAAATGTACAACGAATAAAAAATCTTTGACCACCACTTTGGCACTGTCATCCAATTGCGCTGCCAGCCTTAGTTTGGCAAGGTTCTTTTCATCATTTTGAAATTTGCCCCCTTTAAGTTCAATGGAGGTACTGTAGAGAAAGGGTTTGTTTTTTTGATACTTTCGTGGAATAGTGCAAGAGGAAAGGACGAGGGCCAAGAAAAAAATATTCTTTAAACCTGGGCACCAATTTTTTTTTACAACCTCACTGAGCAACATATAAATTTTAAGAGAACAATGTTAAGCAAAACATACGCCAAATATATTCAAAGTTTACACCATAAAAAAGTGAGGGATACAGAGCATGTATTTATTGCCGAAGGTAGCAAAGTAGTTATGGAATTGTTGCAGGCAAAGGTTTTTTTGTGTGAACAAATACTGGGGTTACAACCCTGGTTAAATGAAAATGAAATAACTATAAGAAAATACTATACAGGCCCCTTGCAGGTTACAGAAGATTTTGAACTGGAAAAGATAAGTGCCCTTGCCACACCCAACCAGGTGCTGGCCATTTTTAAAAAGAATAAAAATGCTGCACTAACTGCAAAAGGCCGGTTAACGGTTATGCTGGATACGATACAAGACCCGGGCAACCTTGGCACCATCATCCGCATTGCAGATTGGTTTGGTATAACGGCAATTGTTTGCTCAGAAGATTGTACCGATATGTATAACCCAAAAGTGGTGCAAAGTACTATGGGAAGCATAAGCAGGGTAAACATCCAATATACCAACCTTGTACAATGGCTAAAAGTTAACAACGGCACCAGTGCTTATGCTGCTGTTTTAGAAGGCAAAAACGTAAAGCAGTTAGGTAAGCTGCAAGAAGGCATTATTGTGATAGGCAATGAATCAAAAGGCATTAGTGCAGCAGTAATAGAATGTTGCCAGCATAAAATAACCATTCCCAAAATGGGGGAAGCAGAATCGCTGAATGCGGCTGTTGCAGCGGGTATCATCTTATCCCACATCACCTAAAAAGAAACCTTCGCCTGTATTGCAAGCGTTGGCAACAGGCTGTTTTCCCTAAAGCTTTTTTGTTTAGCGGAACTGTATCGCTTTAACTGGTTTTATTTTTTTAACAAGCAGGGTAGGTATTATCAAGGTTAAAAAACAAACGGCCAGTGTAATAAGATCAACCAGTGCAACCTGCAACCACACTACATCTGCGTGGGCTGCTGCCATATAATATGCTTCTTCATCTAATTTTATAAAACCTGTTTTTTCCTGCAACCAGCAAATGCCAAGCCCCAGTAGAGTGCCGGCAATAATGCCGCTGACTGCGATGAGGGATGTGTTGTATAAAAATATTTTTTGCACCATCCAGTCGCTTGCGCCAACAGCTTTTAAAATGCCTGTCATCTTTGTTCTTTCCAGCACAATTATCAGCAGGCAGGTAATAAGGTTAACCACGGCAACCACCATCATAATGCCAATTAAAATTACTTTTATCCTGTTTTGCAATGCCAGCCAGTCAAAAATGTTGCCGTACATTTCCTTAATGGTTTTGCTGTTCCATCCTTGTGGGGTTAATTCTTTTATCAGGGTAGATGTGGTGTCTGTTTTGGTGTAGTCGTTTAAAGAAACTTCGTAGCCGCCAATCTGGTTGGGCTTCCAATCGTTTAACCGCCTTATCAGGTTGATATCGCATAGCCCGAACTGCTTATCGTATTCTTCGATAGATGTTTTAAAAATACCGGCTATGCGTAATGGCCTTGCACGCTTTGTGCCATCATCCTGAATAAAAAAAGCCAGCAGCGTATCGTTTATGTTTGCGTTTAGCTGGCCGGCAGTATAGGCCGAAATATTGATCTCTTTACTATAACCGCTGTCTGCAAAAGAAAGCCATTTTCCCTTTTGTAAAAAGGCACCAAGCCTGGCAAAATTAAAAGCAGTATCCACACCTTTAAACAGGATGCTTTCTATGTCTGTGCCATATGTTAGTATCACCGATTTGGTGGCGTACCGTTCTACGCTTTTAACAGCAGGTATTTTTTTAATGATTTTTTCAACAGTGTCATTTGCCAAAATGGGATATTGCTCTGCAATGCTTACCCTGTTTTCAATATCCTGCTGCACATGTATATGCCCCCAAAAGCTAAAAATCTTATTGGCAATTACGTTTTCAAAACCGTTTACAAAGCTTAAGGCAACAATCATTACGGCCACACTTATTGCCGTGGCACCAATAGCAAGCCGTATAATAAAACGAGAAAAAGTATTTTGCCGGTTAAAGGCGATCCTGTTGGCGATAAAGGCGGATATGTTCAATCGGCGTATTTTTTGCTACCTTTCAAAAGTAAATATTTTAAGGACTACATGCATATTTTTAAATTAATTGCCACTGCGTATTTGCTGCTGCTAACCCAAACATTTGTATTTGCCCAGTTAAGCCCCGAAGCTGTTTATGATACCAATATCCATACAGTAAGGTTTCATCCTTATGGCGATCAGGAGTCCATGGCTATTTATAAACTTAACAGTACAGACAGGATGGAGCTGCACTTTGATGATATGGAAACAAGGGTAAAAAGTTATTATTATACCTACCAGCTATGTGATTATAACTGGCAGCCGGTAAACTTAAGCCCCTTTGATTTTATAAAAGGGTTTACGCAGCAACGCATTACCAGTTACCGTTTTTCATCCATTGCTTATGCCCGCTACATCCACTACCAGGCTATAATGCCAGAGGCAAACAGTGTGCCTTCACGAAGTGGCAATTATATCGTAAAAGTTTTTTTAGATGGGGATACCAGTAAGCTTGTTTTTACAAAAGCATTATTGGTGCTGGACCCTAAGGCCAGTATTGCGGCTTCGGTTGTGCAGCCCTTTACCCCGGATACTTATAAAACACACCAGCATATAAAATTTACAGTAAACCTGCAGGGCTTAAACACAAGCAATGCCAGCCAGCAGGTAAAAATAGTGGTGTTGCAAAACAGCCGGTGGGATGTTGCCCAGGGCAATGTATTGCCAACTTTTATACGCAACTATACTTTGGAATACAGCAATGAAAATTCGTTTGTTTTTCCGGCTGGTAAAGAATGGCGCTGGTTGGATTTAAGAAGCTTCCGGCTGTTGAGTGAGCGGGTGGATAGTGCCAATAGCAAACGGACAGATATTTATGTAAAGCCAGATGCAGACAGAAGCAGCCAGCGGTATGTGTATTATGCCGACCTTGATGGCATGTACCTGGTAACCACTTATGAAACCATTAACCCGTACTGGCAGGGCGATTACGCCAATGTTCATTTTAAGTTTGTGCCGCCAGACAGGGCAGCATACATAGGCAAAGACCTTTACCTTAGCGGACAGTTAACAGGGTACCAGCTTAATGAAAAAACCAAAATGAATTTTAATGCTGATAAAGGCATTTATGAAAATACACAGTTTTTAAAACAAGGTTACTACAGTTACGGTTACATGCTGGTTGATAAAAAAGATATTGCTAAACGTACAGATATGGATGGCAACTATTGGGAAACAGAAAACAGCTATACCATATTAGTGTACTACAAATCCTTTACCGATCAGTCTGATCAGTTAATTGGTGTTTCCAATATTAATACAAGGAGCGACAGGGCTGGGTTTAGTTTTTAAAAGAAGGCACCATCTTAAAACCCGGTTCGTTTACTTACACGAATTATTTAAAAGTTCGTTTACTTATACGAATTACTTAAAAGTTCGTTTACTTATACGAATTATTCAAAAGTTCGTTTACTTACACGAACTGCAAAATGAAATGTTTATATTTGAAGTATAAATAAAAGAATGGCAATACAAGTTGCATTAACCGGCGATATAGTAAACTCTACCAAGCTAAAAAAGGCAGCAGGGCTTAAATTGCAAAAGTTGCTACATGCTGTTTTAGCAAACTACCTCTTTGAGTTTTACCGTGGCGATAGTTTTCAGGTGTATATTAAAAACCCTTTAGAAGGTTTAAAAACAGCATTGCTTTGCCGTACCGCAGCCATGTGTGTAACCAAAAATGAAACGGCCGATTTATCAGATGTACGCATAAGCATTGGCATAGGCAATATAACCGCTCCGGTAAAGGCATTGGGCCCTGCAAAAGGAGAAGCATTTGTTTTATCGGGCCGTGCTTTTGATGAGCTTAAAAATGAAGGAAGGCGCCTGTCGCTATCAACGGCCAATAACCTGGCAAATGCAGGCCTGGAGGCTATTGCTGGTTACCTGGATGCTATTTTTAAAACGATGACAGGTAAACAGGCAGAAGTAGTTTTTGAACTTTTAAAAGGCCATACCCAACAGGAAGTTGCCCGGTTATTAAAAAGATCTAAAAGCACCATCCACCAGCATGTAACCTCCGGCCGCTGGACTGAAATTGAAAAACTGCTGCAACAATATGAAAACATCATTAACCATTTGCTATGATCACAGCTTCTGTATGGCTTACCAAACTTATATTATCGCATCTTATTACCGATTTTATATTGCAGCCTAAAAGTTGGGTAAGCGACAGAAACAACAAACATTTTGCATCGGTAAAACTTTACCTGCACGGCCTGGTAACCGCACTGCTGGCACTTATACTGATAGGCGGGCAACACTGGCCTGTTATACTGGTTATCCTGATAACCCACACCTTAATTGATGGATGGAAATCTTACCAGAAAAAAACGGTGGCGTATTTTTTGGCAGATCAGTTGATGCACCTTGCAGTAATTGCAGCATGCTGGTATGCCACTTTTATACAATGGGCCGATGTACAGCAGGCCTTTAAATATTTAAATGCCACACCCGTTATCTGGAAAACTATAACAGCAGTAATTTTTTTAACTGCACCCGCTGGCATTTTAATCGGGCAGCTAACGGCACAGTGGCGTGAAAAAATAGATGGTGCAGAAAGCCTTGCCAATGCAGGCAAATGGATAGGTATGGTGGAACGCATCATCATACTAATATTTGTTTTGCAAAGCCAATACTCTGCAATAGGCTTGCTGGTGGCTGCAAAGGGGCTTATAAGGTTTAACGAAAAAGACCGGTCAGAAATTAAAACAGAGTACCTGGTAATTGGTACTTTAATGAGTATAGGTATGGCCATTGTAACCGGACTAGCCGCCAAATAAAATTTATTATTTCATTTGATACACTTTTTTACCGCCTAAAAAAGTACTGGCTACTTTAATATTTAATAATTTTTCCGGTGCTTCTTTCAGCAGGTCGGCGGTAAGTATTACAAAATCTGCCACCTTTCCTTTTTCAAGGCTTCCTTTTTCCTGCTCTTCAAAATTGGCTTTGGCTGCCCATATCGTCATGCCCATTAATGCTTCTTTTCTGCTCAACTTATTTTCTGTTTGAAAGCCTTTCGCCGGAAAACCTTTGGCATCTTTGCGTATTGTTGCAGCATAAAAAGTTTTAAATGTAGAAATGTCTTCAACCGGAAAATCGGTACCAAGCGGCTCCCATCCATTCTGTTGTAAAAGTTGTTTATAGGCATAGGCACCTTTTATCCTTTTATTGCCCAATCTTCCCGCAGCCCAGTACATGTCACTTGTGGCATGTGTTGGCTGTACAGATGGCACAATGGAATTATCACCAAATAAATGAAAATCATTTTCATTAACAACCTGCGCATGTTCAATGCGCCATCTTAAATCATTTTTGCCTTTTAAATATTTGGCGTAAATGTGCAGCATGGTCCGGTTGGCACTATCGCCAATAGCATGGGTGCACATTTGAAAACCATGTGCTGCAATCCATGCAGCAACAGAATCAAAATGCGCCGGGTTGCTTAATAAAAAGCCAGTGTGGGCGGGCATGTCGGTATAAGGTTCCAGCAGGCATGCACCCCTGGACCCAAGTGCGCCATCCCCATATACTTTAAAGCTTCTCACATGCAATTTTTCGGTTTTAATAATGCCCTTTTGCTGCAGATAAGCATAGTTGCCTTTTTCATCGCTGAGCATAATATACATCCGCATGTTAAGGTTTCCATCATCCTGCAGCATGCGGATTTTTTCAACAATGGCGGCGCTAAGGCCGCAATCATCAACAGTGGTTAACCCTACCGCAAAGCAGTTTTTTTCTGCGGCTTGCAGTGCATTTTTAAATTGCGCCGCAGAAGGTGCCGGTATGCGGTTGCTCACTAAACGCACAGCATTATCAATGAGCAGGCCTGTGCATTTATAATTTTTAATCCTTACTTCGCCACCGGTTAAGACAGTAGCGGTGGTTATGCTACCGGCTTCTAATGCACGCTGATTGGCTATTGCAGCGTGGCCATCAATCCTGGTGAGCAGCACAGGTGTATTGGGGTACAGGCTGTCCAGCATTTCTTTATCTGGAAAAGCTTTACCAACCCAATCATTCTGGTCCCATCCATGGCCGGTAATCCATGTCGGCTTATCGGTGCCAGCCTGTTTTGCCGTACTGCTTTGCACCCTTTGTATTACTTCGTTCCAACTTGTTGTTCCTGTTAAATCCACCGTATTTAAACCCAGGCCGTAGCTAACAAAATGGGTATGTGCATCAATAAAACCAGGGTAAATACATTTGCCTTTTGCATCTATATTTTCTTTGGCGGTGTATACGTTTCGCAAAGCTGCACTGGTACCCGTAGCCAAAATTTTACCATCTTTAATTGCCATGGCTTCTGCTGTTGAAAATGCACTGTCAACAGTATAAATTACCGCATTGTAAATCAGCAGGTCGGCAGGCTGTTTTTCTTTATAAGAAATGCAGGTTAATGCAAACAGAAAAAAAAACAAATGATTTTTGTTCATTGGTATTAATGTTGATGATATTGAAAGTACGCAATTATAAGAAGCAGCAAAAAATTAGCGTTGATGTTGCAGTGAATATTAAGTATTGCCTGATGAAAAATATAAGGCGTCAATTACAGTACTAAGTCAATTATCCGATAACTTAGTTAAGATTTTTTTACAGGAATAACTTCAGCAGTATATGCCAGATTCTACTTATCTCAACACCAAATCAAACCAGCAAAACACATTTGACGCCATAGTAATCGGATCTGGTATTACAGGTGGTTGGGCTGCAAAGGAGTTGTGTGAAAAGGGGCTTAAAGTATTGTTGCTGGACCGTGGCGCAAATGTGGTGCATGCCCAATATCCTACTGCCACTAAAGACCCGTGGGAGTTTCCACACCGGTTACATTTGTCACAAGAGGATATAAAAAGCCATCCTGTGCAAAGCCGCCATTTTAGTTTCAGGGAAGATAACAAGCACTTTTATATTAACGATGTAGAAAACCCTTATGAAGAAACCAAACGTTTTGACTGGATAAGGGGCGATGTTGTGGGTGGCCGGTCCTTGCTTTGGAGCCGGGCCTGTTACCGCTGGAGCGATCTTGATTTTGAGGCCAACATAAAAGACGGGCATGGAACAGATTGGCCCATACGTTACAAAGACATTGCCCCATGGTATGATTATATAGAATCTTTTATTGGTGTTAGCGGACAAGCAGAAGGCATCCCTGAATTGCCTGACGGGATTTTTTTGCCACCCTTTGAAATGAATGCAGTTGAAAAACATTTTAAAGGAAAAGTAGAAAACAGCTTTAACGACAGAAAGGTAATTATGGGAAGAACGGCGAATTTAACCAGGCCGGTACAGGGGCGTGGGCAATGCCAGGCGAGGGACTTATGCCACCGTGGATGCCCGTTTGGCGCCTACTTCAGCACTAATGCCAGTACCATACCAGCGGCTTATGCAACAGGTAATTTAACCGTAAGGCCACATTCGCTTGTTAACCAGATTTTATACGATGATAAAAAGCAAAGGGCCTCAGGTGTTGAAATAACTGATACGATAACCAATGCCACCACATCTTTTTACGCCAAAATAATTTTCCTTAACGCATCAACAGTTGCTACGGCTTCCATTTTGCTTAACTCCGTTTCATCCCGTTTTCCTGCTGGTTTAGGCAACGGAAGCGATCAGGTTGGTCGCAACCTTATGGACCATCATAAGGGCCTTTCTGCATCCGGCATTATTGATGGTTTTGAAGACAGCTATTATTCCGGCCGCAGGCCTACAAGCGTGTATGTGCCCAGGTTCCGTAATGTAACAATGATAGAAAATTCTTTTCTCCGTGGCTATCATTTTGGGGCAAGTGCTTACAGGGGCAGGGGTGCAGATGATACAGGTATAGGGGCCGATATGAAACAACAAATGTGTGAAGCCGGTAAATGGCAAATGAGTATGTGGGCTTTTGGTGAATGTCTTCCATACAATGACAACCGCATTACATTAAGCCCTGATAAAAAAGATAAATGGGGCCACCCGGTTGTGAATATAGACTGCCATTTCAGGGACAATGAAAAAGCCATGCACCAGGATATGGGCATTGTTGCGAGGGAGCTGCTTGAAACGGCCGGGTTTAAAAATATCAACATCAACAACAGCATATCATTTCCCGGTAATGCCAACCATGAAATGGGCACTGCCCGTATGGGAAACGATGCCAGGACTTCTGTGCTCAACAGTTATAACCAAATGCATGAGGTGCCCAATGTTTTTATAACAGATGGGTCTTGTATGGCCTCAGGCTCCTGTGTAAACCCATCTGCAACGTACATGGCGCTTACTGCAAGGGCATGCGAATATGCAGTAAAGGAATTAAAAAAGCAAAACATCTGATCAATTGCCTTAAAGATTTATACCATCAAAGACATAAAAAAATCCCGTTCAGTATCAAATGCTGAACGGGATTTTATATTTTAAAGAAGCTGTTTAAACGCCTTTAGCTACAATCACTTTGTCAGTGCTGATGGCAACAGGCTCAGTCAATGCTTTGTCTTTTTTAAGATCAACCAAAATAGGTGAAGCAACAAAAATAGAAGAGTAAGTACCAGTGATAACACCTATCAGCATCGCAAAAGCAAAACCCCTTGTTACTTCTCCACCAAAAATGAAGAGGATAAGTATGGTAAGGAACACGGTTAAAGATGTCATAATAGTACGGCTTAATGTATCATTGATTGCACGGTTAATTATAGACCCTTTGGTTTCGCCTTTTTTAGCGTTGTTACTATATTCCCTTATACGGTCAAATACAATCACCGTATCATTCATACTAAAACCAATTACGGTTAAAACGGCCGCAATAAAGTGCTGGTCTATCTCTAACGGAAAAGGCACAATGTTTTTAAAGAAGGAAAACACCGCCAATGTTACAAACACATCATGAAGCAGCGAAACAATAGTACCTACAGAATAACGCCAGTCACGAAAACGTACAAAAATGTACAGAAAGATGATGAGCATTGCAAAGATGGTTGCTTTAATAGCGCCATTTTTAAGGTCTTCAGAAATAGTGGGCTGTACAGTTTGGGAACTTAAAATATTGTTCTTTGCAAAATCGGCATAAGAAATGCCTGGCAATACTTTTTGCAGCCCCTGGTACATTTTAGATTGAACAAGGCTGTCAGCATTGTCCACGCCTTTTTTGTAAGATGTTGTAATGTTTAAATGCTTATTATCGCCTACTGTTTTAATGATCGGAAAGTCACCATCAAACGCAGTTTTAAGGTCATCAGAAACAGTTTCATTTTTTACTGCCTGTGGAAAAGCAATGGTATAACTTCGGCCGCCTTTAAACTCAACACCTTCGTGAAAGCCATTAAAGTAAGAACCAATACCCAGCAATAAAACAACTACTGAAATACCGTAAGCTACTTTTCTATATTCAATAAACTTAAAGTTGGCATGTTTAAAAACACGTTTTGAAATACCGGTAAAATAGTTGAAGTGACGGTTTTTGTTTGTCCAGAAATCAGTGATCAGCCTTGATACGAGTATACCACAAAACAGGGATAGGATAATACCCAGCATTTGCGTAGTGGCAAAGCCCAACACGGGGCCAAGGCCAAATATAAATAAGATGGCAGCGGTTAAAAATGTGGTAACGTGTGCATCAATAACCGGTGCAAGTGAACGGCGGTAACCATCATTAACAGCTTGCTGATAGGTTTTGCCTTTGGTAAGTTCCTCTTTTATCCTTTCAAATATAATTACGTTGGTATCTACGGCAAGGCCTACTGTTAGCACCAAACCTGCAATACCGGCAGCCGTTAAAGTAAAGCCCATGGCGCTTAATACGCCAACAGTAAACAGCAGGTTTAAAATAAGGGAAATGTTGGCCACCCATCCACCGGTGTTGTAATACAAAATCATTAAGGCAAAAATTACCAAAAAAGAAATTCCAAAAGCCATCATGCCACCATTAACTGAGGCTTCGCCCAGCGTTGGGCCCACTACTTGTTCTGCAACAATTTTAGCAGGTGCATTGGTTTTACCAGACTTTAAAATATTGGCAAGGTCTTGCGCTTCTTCAGTAGAAAATTTACCAGAAATTTCTGTCTGTCCGCCTTCTATCGCACCAATAACATTTGGTGCTGTATAAACAATATCATCAAGAGCAATGGCAACAGGCCTGCCCACATTGTTCCTGGTAAGGTCTGCCCATTTTTTAGAACCCGTTGAGGTCATATTTAATCCAATAGATGCAGATCCTTTTTCATCAAACTGCTGGTGTGCTTCTTCAACACTTTCGCCATCCATGGGTGCTTTCTCGCCGCCAGGCAAAGTTTTAACCACATAAACGGGAATGTATTTGGCACCTTTTTCCGGTGTTATTTCTGATCCGTATAAAATTTTTGAATCGGTGGGAAAGTTGTTTTTAACGGCATCAAGCGACAGGTAATAGTTCAATTTAGAAGTATCCTTCGCAGAGGTATAAAAACTGTATTGTTTGTTGTACGGTATCTTTTCCTGGCGTATGTCAATGGGTGCCATTACCTCATACAATGCACTTACAAATTTTGCTTTCTTTACAGAATCTGCAACACCCGATGTATCTGATGTACCGCTAAGGTACGAAGCCAGGGAAGTGGCTGCATTTTGATAACCCGTTCCAATTTCATCAAGGTTGTACACTGCCCAAAATTGCAGGTTGGCACTTGCCTGTAAATATTTTCTTACCCTGTCTTTATCGGTTACGCCGGCAAGCTCAACTTGAATAATGCCTTTGTTTTCATCCAGGTTAATATTAGGCTGGGCCACACCAAATTTGTCAATACGTTTTAAAAGGATTTTATAAGTTTCGTTGATGGCAGCTTTTGAAGTTGTGCGTATATCATCAGTAACCTTATCATCGCTGTCGGTAACCTTAATTTGTTTGCCTGCGCCAGCAAAAATACCAGCCAGTGGTGTACCTGGGTTTTGTGCATTAAAAGCCGTGCGGAACAACGAAATATAATCTGAATTGCTGGCCACTTTTTGTGCGGTTGCCGTTTGCAATGCTTTTAAAAGTGCAGGGTTTTTTGGGTTGTTGCTCAATGATTTTAATAAACCTTCAAGGCCTACTTCAAGCGTTACGCTCATGCCACCTTGCAGGTCAAGGCCAAGGTTCAATTCGTTCTCTTTACACTTTTGATAACTCGTTCCAATAACCGGGTAAATACTTTTTTCTTTTGTGCTGTCAAGGATGTGGCGCATCCTTTCTTTTACAAGCGCATTTTTGTCTTCGCCGGTAGCGGCAGGGTAGTTGGACTTTACAATTCTTTCAGCTTGTGTTTTTACCTTTGCCTCGTAACTGCGTACCACCCAGGTGTACGACAGCTCCCATATGGAAATGCAAATGAGTGCAATAGCGAAAAACCAAACTAAGCCTTTCAATTTCATAATTGGTTACTTTTAGAAGCTACTTGTTAATTTTTTAGAAGTTTGCAAAGATAGGGGAAAAACTGTTTTAAGATTAACGCCCATGCAATTTAGGTTGGTCACCTTTTTACGTAGTAAATTGCCTTTATGGAACTAAGAAAATTGCGCCTTTTAACTGCCTGCTTTACAACCCTTTTTTTTACTTTAAAGATGGCCGGTGCACAAATAGCACAACCATTAAATGATAATCAAAGTATTGCAGGTGCAAATATGAAAACCAAGGAAAAAACCGACAGCTTTATGGTAAAGCTTTTGCAGCAATACCCCCAATATTTTGATACCATCCTGGCCAATAAAAAAAAGTGGAATGTGCAGGTCATCTACACCCAGGTAAACAGGGGCAACAATGGAATACCGGCTTTAAAAACACAATACTTTAATGTAGATAAAGATGCCTATTTCTACCCGGCATCTACCGTAAAGTTGCCTATAAGTTTGTTGGCATTACAAAAGCTTAATGAACTGAAAATGGCAGGCGTAGATAAATACGCTACCATGGTTACCGGCCAATCAACACCAGTACAAACGGCTGTTTACAACGACCCAACAACCCCTGATGGCAGGCCAAACATTGCACAGTACATCCGCAAAATTTTGATGGTTAGCGACAACGATGCCTTTAACCGTTTGTATGAATTTTTAGGAAGAAAATATATCAATGAACAACTTCATCAAAAGAGACTTGGCGATGCCGAAATACTGCACCGCCTAAGCCTGCCTTTATCCGAAAGTGAAAACCGGGCCACTAACCCTGTAAGTTTCTTATCACCAAACAATAAGGTGTTGTACACGCAACCTTTACAGTTTGATTCATCTAACTATTCGAAACGGTCAGATGCTGTTGGTGCAGCATATTACTCCGGTGATTCCCTGATCAGCCACCCCATGGATTTTTCAGGAAAAAACCGTCTCGCTCTTGAAGACCTTCACCAGGTTGTAACGGGGCTTATTTTTCCTGATAAAGTAACCGCATCGCAGCGCTTTAATTTATCACCCGATGATAGAAATTTTGTATTAAAATATATGGGCCAATTGCCAACAGAAAGTACCTGGCCACCCTACGCTGCCGATACTGCCAGCTATTGGCCGGCTTACTGTAAATTTTTATTGTACGGTTCCCGTAAAGGTGCATTGCCAAAGAACATCCGCATTTTTAATAAAGTAGGTGACGCATACGGGCAGCTAACAGATGTGGCCTACATTGTTGATTTTGACAAGAAAGTAGAGTTCTTTCTTTCTGCTACTATTTACTGCAATGGGGATGGTATTTTAAACGATGATAAATACGATTATGATACCATTGGCTTCCCCTTTATGCAACATCTTGGCGAAGTGATTTACGAGTATGAATGCAAGCGAAAAAAATCAGTATTGCCAGATCTTTGCCCATTTAAGTTTGTGTACGATAGTATGAAATAACGAATTGAATTTTATCCAACAAAAAGATAAAATACATAAAAAGTTTTTATCAAAATGGATAACGATAATTTCTGCCGCTAAAAAATGTTTTGATTTTTGTACTTTCGCAATCCAAAAATATAAGCCATGCAATTTTCTTCTTTATTAGACCGCTTTGCCGAACCTGAAACCCTTAAGATGGCCAAACTTGGCCGTGAACTAAGGGCAAAAGGTGTTGATGTAATTGACCTTAGTTTGGGCGAGCCCGACTTTGATACACCCCAACATATTAAGGATGCTGCCATTAAGGCCATTAATGATAACTGGAGCCATTACACACCTGTAGCAGGTTATGCAGATTTAAGGGAAGCTGTTTGCACCAAACTAAAAAGGGATAATAACCTGGATTATAAACCAGAGAACATTGTTACCTCTACCGGGGCAAAGCAAAGTTTGGCCAATGCCATTTTAGCGGTTGTAGATGATGGCGATGAAGTGGTGATACCAACACCATACTGGGTTACTTATTCTGAATTGGTAAAAATTGCAAGGGGAGTGGTGGTGCAGGTAAGCACAAGTTTAGAAAGTGGTTTTAAAGTTACGCCACAACAACTTGAAGCAGCAATAACAGATAAAACCACCTTGTTCATGTTTTCATCACCCTGCAACCCATCCGGTGCCGTGTATAGTAAAGCAGAACTTGAAGGCCTTGCAAACGTGTTAAGAAAATACCCTGATGTTTATATCATTGCAGATGAAATTTATGAGTACATCAATTTTGTAGGCCAGCATGAAAGTATTGCACAGTTCAGCGACCTTAAAGAAAGGATCATTTTAATTAACGGTTTAAGCAAAGGTTTTGCCATGACGGGTTGGCGCCTCGGCTACATTGCTGCAAACGTTGATGTAGCAAAAGCCTGCGAAAAATTACAGGGTCAATTTACAAGTGCCACTTGCTCCATAACCCAAAAGGCAGCGGTGGTTGCACTTACTACAGAGCTGCGGCCATCTATAGAAATGGCAGAAGAATTTACCAGGAGAAGGGCAAGGGTGATGGAAATAATTAAAGATGTACCGGGCATAAAATGCACCGAACCAGAAGGGGCGTTTTATATTTTTCCTGATGTATCCAGTTATTATGGTAAGTCGAATGGTGAAATAAAAATTACCAACTCGGCCGATTTTTCCATGTACCTTTTAAATACGGCGCATGTGTCATCAGTAATGGGCGAAGCTTTTGGCGAACCTAAATGTGTACGTTTTTCTTTTGCCAACAGCATGCAAAATATAGAGAAGGCCTGGGTAAGGATAATTGATGCCTTAAGTAAATTGAAATAATATCATACCATCACAGAGCAAATTGCAGCATAAGGCTGAAGGCAGCTTATGCTTTCAGCCTTATTAGTTTTTGGTGAATGGCGAGCACCTGCGGTATCACCAATTGGGTATCATCGTTGGTGATAACGTAATCACACAAAGCCATTTTTTTTTCTTCATCCATTTGTTTGCCAATCCTTGCTGTTACTGCTTCCTGGGTTGTGCCATCTCTTTGCATTACCCTTGTAACCCTAAGTTGTACCGGGCAAAACACACCAATAGTTTTATCAAGATGTTTGTTTGCGCCACTTTCAAAAATGAGCGCTGCTTCTTTAATGGCGTAAACAGATGTTTGCTGCAACATCCATTTATCTGCATCGGCAATGGTGGCCGGATGAACGATGCTGTTAAGTTTGGCCAGTTTTTGAGGATTATTAAAAACAAGGGAAGAAAGATAAGAGCGGTTGAGTTGCCCATTGGTATAAGTATCCTTACCAAATGCGGCAGTTAGTTCACCAATCAAAAAAGGATCGCTGTTCATTAATTTTTTGGCTGCATCATCAGCATAATAAACAGGTATACCCAACACTTTAAAGATTGCAGCGATGGTACTTTTGCCGCTGCCGATGCCGCCGGTTAGCCCGATTTTTATTGTCATATAAAAAATTAAAAACCTAAAATAAACCAATTAAAAAAGAAATGGTATCCTGCCATTTAAATGCAATGGCAATGTGTGCACCACTGCATAAAAAAACCGGTTGCCCAGCAACCGGTTAAAGATAAGTTTACGCAAGTGTATCAGGCTTTTGTTTCTGCCACAGGTTTATTTAGTGCTGCAGACATTTCCATACTCACTGTACTTTTCTCAATTTTAAGATAGCTGCCAGGGCTAACCTCAAGGCTTAGCGTACCATCCTCGTTTACTTTGTTGATAACGCCATGTATACCTGCAATGGTTACCACTTTATCGCCTTTCTTAAGGTCTGTAATAAATGTTTTTTGCAGCTTTGCTTTTTTAGCCTGAGGGCGTATCATAAACATCCAGAATACCACAATCATAAGGCCCATAAAAATTAAAGAAAAACTGCTGCTTCCTTTTCCCTGGGGATCCATCATTAAAAAAATACTTAATAGTTGCATGTGTTGTTTGTTAATTATTAAAATTAAATTTATTTAGCTGGTGTAATATCGCCACTCAATAATAGTGGCGGAAAAGCCGGGTTGGCATTGGACATTACGGTGATTGTTTTTTCATTATGCCCAACTTTTCCTTTGCTGTTAAAAATTACTTTTATAAAAGAGGTTTCTCCGGGCATCACAGGTTTCTCTGGTTTTTCAGGAACGGTACAACCACAACTGGCTGTAGTGTTGGTAATAATCAACGGCTTTTTGCCGCTGTTTTTAAACCTGAAATTATAAGTAACTTTTACTCCTTCTGTTTGGGTGCCAAAATTATAAAGGCTGTCTATAACCTGCACGGTGGTTGTATCATGTGCGGCCATTTCTGCCAGGGTGAGCGTACCATCGGCCACCTTGTCTTTGCGGCGTACATCGCAGCTTGCCCATATTACTGCTGCCATAAAAATTAAAACGGTTGTTCTCATTATGCTTATCAAAATTAAATTCAAAAATGAAAAAAGGCACCTGCAGAAATGCAGGGTTCAGAGGGTGCTGTTTTTAAAAGTCTTCTTATTAATTTTTCCTTCGGCAGATAATTCTTTATGGATGTTATCTAAAATACCATTGATAAATTGTCCGCTTTGAGGGGTGCTGTAATCTTTGGCAAGGTCAATGTATTCGTTAATGGTAACCCTTGTTGGTATGGTTTCAAAAAACAAAAACTCTGAGATGCCCATTTCTATAATAATGAGGTCCAATGCAGCTATCCTGTCGGCATCCCAATTTTTTAATTTAGGTTTAAGCAGTTCCATACTAACCTCTTTCTTTTCAATAGTGGTCTCCAACAGTGACTTTGCAAAGTCCCATTTCTCTTTGCTGACAAATTCATTAAAATTATAAGAGCCGGGTTTTTGTAAAAAATTAAGCATCATAATATTCATCATCTCAGCATCATCATCCCAGTTAATAAAATGCTCTTCCACATGGCTGATGAAGTTTTCGTTTGGCAACATCAGGTTGGTAAAGATGAATTCAAGTATATCTTTTTCGCCTCTTTTTTCCCTGTTTTGTAAAGCAATGTATTCGCTGTATTCTTCCGATGCAACAAGCGCCTGATAGGTTTTTTTTAATAGTGCTTCATCAATCATCAGGGATGGTTTGGTTTCCTTAACCGCCTCTGCATACGATTGTTCCTCAACAATTTTCCATAGCAATTCGTTGCCGGCAATCCTTGTGCTGATGTTGAGGTCCTGTTCACTGGGCAAATGTTTAGATGCTTTTTTTAGTGCATCCTTCTCGGCATAACGGGCAACTTCGGTTAAAAAATAAACAAGGTAAACAAACAGGGCACGGCTTTGGTCAATCTGTTTTTTTAAAAGCCGTGCTGCCTGGGCAGGGTTAATATCATTGCCCATACTATCTATTGTATACAAGCTTTGCATAACTTTTACCCTGATATTTCTTCTGCTGATCATCTGTTAAACCACTTAATTAAAAAAGCGAAGTTAGCCAATTTAGCCTCCCGTCAAAAAGTTGTTTGGTGCTTAAAAGCGCCGTTGCATTTTTGCAGGCCTCCTGTAAAACTGCCAAATTTCGCTGAGCCATTAAACCCTTAGCTGACTATTTTGCATTTACGGGCATGATCGTGATTTGTTTTTCGGATAAAGTATGACAACTATGCCTTTATGCCCGTTTGGTACGGAATTGGTGTGGCACATGATGCCCCAAAAACTACAAGGGGACTAATAATTAAACTAATAAAAATTAATACAATTATGGCTAAGAAGTTAAGCATTACGCCCTTGCATGACAGGGTTATTGTGCAACCAGCAGCAGCAGAAGAAAAATCTGCAGGCGGCATCATCATTCCAGATACAGCAAAGGAAAAACCACAGCGTGGTGTTGTATTGGCAGCAGGCCCTGGTAAAAAAGATGAACCAGTAACTGTAAAAGCAGGTGACGCTGTTTTATATGGTAAATACTCCGGCACAGAAATTACATTTGAAGGTGTTGAATACCTGATTATGAGGGAGAGTGATATTTTGGCAATAGTATAATAATAATTAGCTGGTATGCTAATGTGCTAATTTTCTATCAACATTTTAAATTCAAATTCTTCACTTACCGTTAATTAGCACATGAGCTAATTATCGAATCAAAAAATTAATATATTATGGCAAAAATGATATTCTTCGATATAGAAGCCCGTAACAAAATGAAAAAGGGTGTTGATACTTTGGCTAATGCAGTTAAGGTAACCCTTGGTCCAAAAGGCCGCAATGTGGTAATTGAAAAAAAGTTTGGTGCGCCACAGGTAACCAAAGATGGTGTTACTGTTGCAAAAGAAATTGAACTGGAAGACCCTATTGAAAATATGGGTGCACAAATGGTAAAAGAAGTGGCATCTAAAACTGCAGATATTGCAGGTGACGGTACCACAACTGCAACTGTACTTGCACAAAGCATCATCAGCGAAGGGTTGAAAATGGTTGCTGCAGGTGCAAACCCAATGGACCTTAAACGTGGTATCGACAAGGCTGTAAGGGCTGTTGTTGAAAACCTGGTATCACAGAAAAAAGACGTTGGCACTAACGGTAAGATGATTGAACAGGTTGCCACTATTTCTGCCAATAATGATAACGAAATTGGAAAGTTGATTGCGCAGGCAATGGCTAAAGTTGGTAAAGAAGGTGTTATAACTGTTGAAGAAGCCAAAGGAACGGATACCACTGTTGATGTGGTTGAAGGTATGCAGTTCGACAGGGGATATATCTCTCCTTACTTTGTTACCAACAGCGAAAAAATGCAGGCTGAATTGCAAAACCCTTATATCTTAATTTATGATAAAAAGGTTTCTGCAATGAAAGACATCCTCCATATTTTGGAGAAAGTTGCGCAGAGCGGACGCCCGTTAATGATCATTGCTGAAGACCTTGATGGCGAAGCACTGGCAACACTTGTTGTAAATAAATTGCGTGGCACCATTAAAGTGGCAGCAGTAAAGGCGCCAGGCTTTGGCGACAGAAGGAAAGAAATGCTTACTGACATTGCTACATTAACCAATGGTACTGTTATAAGCGAAGAATTAGGCCATAAGCTGGAAGGCGTTGAGCTTACTTCCTTAGGGCAAGCGTCTTCAATTACAATTGATAAAGACAATACAGTTATAGTGGGTGGTGCTGGTAAAAAAGCAGCCATTGTAGCCCGTGTTAATCAAATTAAAGCACAGGTAGAAAATACAACATCAGATTACGATAAAGAAAAATTACAAGAGCGTTTGGCTAAGCTTGCCGGCGGTGTTGCTGTATTGTATGTTGGTGCTGCAACTGAGGTTGAAATGAAAGAAAAGAAAGACCGTGTTGATGATGCATTGCATGCTACAAGGGCTGCCGTTGAAGAAGGTATTGTACCAGGCGGTGGTGTTGCGTACATCCGTGCTATTGCCGGTTTAGAAAGTTTGAAAGGTGCTTTAAATCCAGATGAAGCAACTGGTATTGCAATAGTAAGGCGTGCTATCGAAGAGCCGTTGCGCCAGATTGTTGCCAACTGCGGTATTGAAGGTTCTATCGTTGTGCAGAATATTAAAGAAGGTGAAGGTGACTATGGTTTTAATGCCCGTACCGAAGTGTATGAAAATATGTTTAAGGCCGGTGTTATTGACCCTACTAAAGTTGCCCGTGTGGCACTTGAAAATGCCGCTTCAATTGCAGGTATGTTGTTAACAACAGAGTGTGTAATTGCTGATAAACCTAAAGAAGATGCAGGCCACAGTCATGGTGGTGGTGCACCTGATATGGGTGGTATGGGTGGCTACTAATTAATAAGTAACATTCTTATAAAAGTCCCCCGCTTTTTGCGGGGGATTTTTTTATGCGGTTACGAAAAATGCCTCCGTTAAAAGAGGCATTGCAATTTCAGTTAGAAATTAAATATTTTTTTAGTTTTGGGGGATCAGTTTGACATTATTGCAATGCTGCCTGATCAATGATTTTGAGGCTTTCGTTATTGTGTTTAGTTAAAGGGTTTGGTTTTTGGTTTTCTTAGTAATCGGATGTTGTTGGTTTTTTCTTCAGGGTTTGGATGTTGTTTTTTGGTTTTCTTAGTAATCGGATGTTGTTGGTTTTTTCTTCAGGGTTTGGATGTTGTTTTTGGTCTTCTTAGTAATCGGATGTTGTTGGTTTTTTCTTCAGGGTTTGGATGTTGTTTTTTGGTCTTTCTTAGTAATCGGATGTTGTTGGTTTTTTCTTCAGGGTTTGGATGTTGTTTTTTGGTCTTTCTTAGTAATCGGATGTTGTTGGTTTTTTCTTCAGGGTTTGGATGTTGTTTTTTGGTCTTTCTCGGTAATCGGATGTTGTTGGTTTTTTCTTCAGGGTTTGGATGTTGTTTTTTTTGGTTTTCTTAGTAATCGGATGTTGTTGGTTTTTGTAGGATGTTGTTTGTTTCTTTCTGATGTAAAAATGCGTTTTCCCTTGCAGCATTTATTTGTTTTTCGGCTAACGGTAAAGTTCCTTCGACGAAAAGTTGATAAACGTCGTTTTCGTCATTTAATCGTTACCGCAAATAACGGGGCTTACTGCTTGCAGTATTGGTTTATAAATTAAACTTCTGAAGCCCGTAATATTTATAGTGCATTTACTACCGTTTATTAGTATCCGGTTCTACATAAAAAAGTCACTTAAATAAACATCTTTGTACTGTTGATTATTGATACGGACGGAACCTTTAACCCCCAAAAAATAATCCAATGCCGATGAAATAACCTTTTATCCAATACTGCCCATTGCTATCGCATTTTCCCTATGAAACCAACCTCAACAGTTTTTGAAAAGCCTCCACTCAGGAGGTTTTTTATTTTGTTTACAGGCTTTTAGATTATACTTCACCTAATGTTGCCAAGCTTTATTATTAGTACTTTTATAGCAGTCTAAATAATTCATTTTTCAATTTTAAAAAATGGCCAGCCCCTCAAAGTATGATGCCTTAAAGTATAAAACGCCTGTGGGCAATACACTTATTTGTAAAGGTTGGATACAGGAAGCGGCATTAAGGATGCTGCTCAACAACCTTGACCCTGCTGTTGCTGAAAGGCCGGAAGAGCTCATCGTATATGGCGGCAGGGGCAAAGCGGCCAGAAGTTTTGAAAGCCTCGACCTTATATTAAAAGCCCTAAAAGATCTTAATGATGATGAAACCTTGTTAATTCAAAGTGGTAAGCCCGTTGCAATATTAAACACACATATTAATGCACCAAGGGTATTAATCAGCAATAGCCAGCTTGTTCCTAAATGGGCTACATGGGAACATTTTGACGAACTGGAAAAAAAGGGATTAATGATGTATGGGCAGATGACGGCAGGCTCATGGATTTATATTGGCTCGCAAGGTATTGTTCAGGGTACTTATGAAACCTATAGTGCCATTGCCGAAAAAAACTTTAAAGGCACATTAAAAGGGGTGTTGAATGTAACTGCCGGCCTCGGTGGCATGGGCGGCGCACAACCCCTTGCCATCACAATGAACGAAGGTGTTGCACTAATTGCAGAAGTGGAAGAATGGCGTGTTGATAAAAGAATAGAAACAAAATACCTTGATGTTAAGTTTACCAATATAGATGAAGCTATTGATGCAGCAGTTGCAGCAAAAGCAACATCAGCGCCATTATCCATTGGTGTGGTTTGCAATGCAGTACACCTGCTGCAAAGATTAATTGAAAGAAATATCGTTCCTGATACCCTAACGGACCAAACCTCTGCCCACGACCCTTTAATCGGATATGTCCCTCATAAGCTTACCAATAGCGAAGCGACAACCCTCCGTCAAAATGACCCGTTGAGATATACTGAACTAAGTTATGAAAGCATGAAGCTGCATGTAACCTTAATGCTGCAGCTGCAAAAAATGGGTGCGGTAACTTTTGATTACGGCAATAATATAAGGGCAAGGGCATTTGAAAAAGGCTTAAAAAATGCTTTCGATTTTCCAGGCTTTGTTCCTGCTTACATACGGCCGCTGTTTTGCGAAGGTAAAGGTCCTTTCAGGTGGGTAGCCCTTAGTGGAGACCCGGAAGATATTTATACCACCGATAAAGTCATCATGGATTTATTTCCTGATAATAAACCGCTGCACCGTTGGATACAGATGGCGCAGCAAAAAATAGCCTTCCAGGGATTGCCTGCACGCATTTGCTGGATAGGGCAAGGCGATAGGGAAAAAGCAGGGCTGGTTTTTAATGAGCTGGTGCGGACAGGCAAAGTAAAAGCACCGATTGTAATTGGCCGTGACCATTTAGATACAGGTTCTGTGGCAAGCCCCAACCGGGAAACGGAAGCCATGCTGGATGGAAGTGATGCCGTGGCAGATTGGCCCGTATTAAATGCGTTGCTGAATACTGCCGGGGGTGCAAGTTGGGTAAGCCTTCATCATGGCGGTGGTGTAGGCATGGGCTACAGTATACATGCGGGGATGGTAATTGTTGCTGATGGTACGCCGGAAGCGGCGATAAGGTTGGCGAGGGTTTTACGCAATGATCCCGGTATTGGGGTAATACGGCATGCGGATGCTGGTTATGATATCGCCAATGATACCAGCCGTAAACATAAACTTGATATTACACAGAGGCTTGGTGGGCGATAACAAAGTATTAATAGTTATGCATAATAAACAGATTATAAAAATGGCTTGATTTTGTATTTAGTAACAAGCAACATAAACTTTTCAATTTTTCTTTAAAAAATGATACAAGTTTATAGTAAAATTTATAAAGCTATCGTTACAGGCGTGTAACAAATTACCCGGCTTAACATAAATTGCGACAAGCATTTAAAGAGATATTGTATCAGTGGGAAACGGGCCCTTATTGTAAAGAAGTGTATTAGATAATATAAAGTGTAAGTATCGATTATGTTGGTAATGTAGTCCCGAAAATATTTGCAGATAAAAATCCATTTAAGCTTGAAAAAAAAACCAGGTATTCTATTTATTGTAAAACGTGTATTATTTATCGGTTGCATCTTGGTAAGTATTTGCCTGGTAATTTTTTCACTCTTTATTTATATCAACGTTGGGCCAAAAAGAATTACCCCTTTGGCAGGGTTACAGAAAGTAAATATCCATTCCCAAAAGGGAAAATACAGTTTCTATAAAAATGGAAAAGCTTTTGTAGTTAAGGGTGGGGTAGGCGATGCGTACATCGAAGAACTTGCCGCATGTGGGGGAAATACCATCACCTGTTGGGATACTGCTAAATTGCCATCTGTTTTAGAAAATGCAGCAAAAAATCATATTTCAGTAATTATCGGATTGGACATACCGGCAAGTGAAGAGGTTGATTTTTATCTGGACGATAATAAAATTAAACATCTTTATCAGGCTTACCGGCAAATCGTTTTACGGTATAAAGATGATCCTTCTTTACTTGCATGGTGCCTGGGCAATGAAGTGACCATGCCATTCTCTTTTAAAAATTCAGCCTTTTATCAAACTTACAATCTTTTAATTTCTATGATGCAATCCAATGATAACGGGCACCCTATTGGCACCACCACTATGAACGTGGCTAAAAAAAATATCCTCAATATCTGCTGGCGCATACCGTCGGTCGATTTCATTTGTATAAATACCTATAACCGGCTAAAGGAAATTAATACAGACATGCGTTTAATACAATGGGCATGGGACGGCCCATTTTTAATAGGCGAATGGGCACCCAATGGCGGTTGGGAGGCTACTACAACTTCATGGCAGGCACCCATTGAAAATACCAGTACAAAAAAAGCAGAGCAATATGCGGACCTGTTTACCAAATATATGCCAAGGGATAATCCCCGTTTTTTAGGCTCTGTTGTTTTTTACTGGGGCACCCGGCAGGAGTATACCCACACCTGGTATAGTATTTTTGATAACAGCAATGCAGCCACCGAAGTAAAAGAAGTTTTAAAAGATTGCTGGAACGATACAGTTACCAAACACATATCGCCCAAGGTAGATTACATGCTTGTTGATGGTATAGGGGTGGGTGACAATATAGCCATTGGGGCAGCAACAAAGCACAAAGCAACTATTTTGTTACCAGCGGATATGGATAAAGATTCCCTTAAGTACAATTGGGAAATGTTTAAAGAAGACTGGACAACCTGGGGGCAAACCTGGGCATTTTTTAAAAAACCAGCAACTATAGCGGGGCTTATAAAAGACAGTACCAAAACCATTAGCTTTTTAGCACCTCCAAAAGAAGGGCCTTACCGCATTTTTGTTACGGTAACAAATTCAAAAGGATATTGCGCAACTGCTAACACACCTATTTACGTAATCGCAAAATGAGTTATAAAGTAAACGCAATAACACCTCCATCTTTAAAAGAAAAGCGGGCACTTCGTCTGATGATTTTTATTGGGATAGTGGCGATCGCATTTTTTTTGTATTCGGTGTTTAAAAGGTCGAACATCAGTTATTTGCCCCTATACATTTTACTGATGATAACGCTGATATTTTATTGCTTTAAATACCTCCACGAATGGTACCATTATTTCTCCATTGCCGCCCCTGCGGATATTGTTAGCAAGAAGGTTTATACGGTTGATATTTTTACAACTTTTTGTGCTGGAGAGCCACTGGATATGCTGGAAGAAACACTCACTGCCATTCAAAATATTACGTATCCGCACAATACATGGTGCTGTGATGAAGCCAATGATGAAACGGTTAAAGCAATGTGTACAAGGTTAGGCGTGCAGCATGTAACCCGGGTAATTAAAAAAGATGCAAAAGC
Organism: Ferruginibacter sp.; assembly: GCA_965249755.1. GTDB lineage: Bacteria > Bacteroidota > Bacteroidia > Chitinophagales > Chitinophagaceae > Ferruginibacter. Next base: position 1,314,477 of record CBDFMT010000004.1, on the reverse strand, counting down.
GGGCAACATCAACAATGCCTTGCAATATGCCACGGGTGAACTTTGCGTTATCCTGGACCCTGACCATATTCCAGCCCCGGCATTTTTAGATCAGCTTGTTGGTCATTTTGATAACCCGGAGATTGGTTTTGTACAAGTGGTGCAAGCTTACTACAACCAAAAAATAAGCCTTGTTGCAAAAGGTGCGGCGCAGCAAACCTACCAGTTTTACGGGCCAATGATGATGGCCATGCACAGCTACGGCACTGTTCAGGCAATTGGTGCAAATTGTACTTTCAGGCGGGCAGCACTCGATAGCATCGGTGGCCATGCAAGCGGGCTTTCAGAAGATATGCATACCGCAATGCAACTGCATGCCAGGGGCTGGCGGTCTATGTATGTTCCTGCAATACTCACCCGTGGCCTGGTGCCTTCTACAATGTCGGCTTATTATAAACAGCAATTAAAATGGAGCCGTGGTACATGGGAGCTGTTGCTGGCTGTGTATCCCCATCTCTTTAAAAATTTCACCTGGCGCCAAAAGGTCCATTATCTTACTTTACCTTTTCACTATTTCTGCGGATTTATATTTCTTATCAATTTCCTTATACCGGTTATTTCATTGTTTTCCGGTTATGTTCCTTTAAAGATGGATTTACTTAGTTTTTTATTGGCCACCATGCCGGTATTTACTATGAGTATTTTGATTAGGTACTATGTTCAAAAATGGGTGGCAGAAGATACCGAGAGGGGCTTTCATGTGGTTGGGGGCATACTGCAAATTGGCACCTGGTGGATATACTGTACAGGTTTTATATACACATTATTACGCAAAAAAGTCCCTTACATTCCAACACCAAAAACTGATGACGATCCGCTTCCCTTTGCACTAAATTTACCCAACATAATGGTGGCAGTTATTTCTTTAACAGCCGTTGTATATGGTGTTGCAAAAGATTATAACCCCTACACTATTTTCATGGTGGTGCTTGCAATGATGCAGGTGTTTTTTATGATTTTTATTTTATCGATTTCGGGTTATACCAGCAACACAAGCAAGGCAAACAGTTTTGCAATGAAGTTGCGGCAGCACACCTGGTTAATTAAAAAGAGCCACGCTTTCTTAAGAAAATATTCTTTGATACTTTCCTTTATTTTGATCGTTTGTTTTTTTTATGGCTACCGCCAACACCAGCAACTGCCCACATTTTTACCTAAACCATTGCAGGCACTTCAAATTTTTTACCGGGGCATATCAGGCAACAAAAGCCTTTTGCAAAATGACAGCTCCGGCATTTTATCAATAGCGGCAAAAGATAAAAACATTGCCATCATCAGCATGGAAATACTTTCAACACCTGATAACAAAACTATGCTAGATACCGGTGCTATCAACAAAGTGTATAGCCTTAAAGCGATACCCTTTTTAAACTGGACAATATTGCATCAACAACGTGCCAATGAGAACACCAGTAAGGCAGACACCATTCAACAGGCATCAAAAGATGATGATGCGGTAATAATGGACATGGCCAACCAATTGGGTAAATTAAACAAGCCCGTATTTTTAAATTGCAATGCAAATCCTGATGATAAAAACAACCTTTTTTATATTGATAGCTTGCAAAACCCCCAGGCATATATACGCAGATGGCAGCATCTGCATGATTTGTTTGGGCAAGCTGCATGTGATAAAGTTATTTGGGTATGGACAACAGCAGATGCAAAAACAGCAGACAATTATTTTCCTGGAAAAGCTTACGCAGACTGGATTTGCGTAGATATGGAGGCAGCTTCTTCTGTTTCGTTGCCTGAAAAAATACAAAGTTTTGATTCTTTGTACAGGCCATTTCATCAGTTGAAACTTTTTAAAAAGGATATGCCCGTATTAGTGGCCCAAACACTATTTAAAGCAGGTAAAAATAAATTATGGTGGGCCGATACCTGGAAAAATATCGATACTGCATTTAAAGAAATTAAAGCAGTGTTGCTTAGTGTAAGTAATGCCGGTAGTAATGATAAAAACGATATTGGTGCAGCCGGTGCTGCGGTTAAATCTGCCTTTGCATCATCACCTGTACCAAATGTACCTTTATGGCCGGGCAGCATAAATAATGAAAGCGCCCCTAAAAATGTTGTGCATAGTTTACCTGCCAACATAAAATCTGTAGTGTACAACAAAGGATATAAATGGTTTAGAAATAAGCATACCCTTAATGTAAGGATAATGGAGCAGGATATTGCGGCCATGAAAAGCGCAGGCATTAATACAGTTGAAAGGACAATGCCTGGGTTTTACGATAACAATCTTGGCAGGGTGCTGGCTTCCAGCCAAATGAACCTTATACCTTCTTTTAGTTATAATATTGAAACCTCCTTTTTATCGGATGCTGTACAAATGAAAGCCCGTGAGGAGGAGATATTAAAAGTTGTAAGAGACAACAAGGATAAAAAATACATTATAGCCTGGGGCCTTGGCAATGATGTGTTGTATAATCTTTATAACCAAAGCTATCTGCCAGACTATCTTTACTATCAGCAAAAATATGTACAATGGCTGTATGGTTTGTGCGGCAAGATAAAGCAGATTGATCCTGAAAGGCCTGTAATTGCTGACATTCAATGGGATGAACATACCATGGCAAGATTAAAATATTATAAAAACGCTGTGCCTTTTATTGATGAGTACAGGGTAGCAGCAGATGCCAGGTATACCACCGGCTTGGGCACTTTTACACAAGGATTATTGCCGGGTAAAATTGCGGTTGAGTTATGGCCGATGGTACCTTCAGTTAAACAGTCGGCCATAATACCGGAGTGGCAGGATATCCAAAATACCAACTTTGTTTCTTTAACCGGGTTATTTGATTTGGAGGGAAGAAAAAAGGAACTGTACCTGCAGGTACAAAATTATTGGGCTGGCATGCCGGTTACACATTTTGCCATACCGGAAATAAAAATTTTAAAGCCTGCCCAAATTGTTCGTGGCAATACTGTTATGACATACCAGGCTTTAACTACTGATAATTTTTTGAACTGGCATGTGTTTCCTGGTAATACAAATGTGCAATTGGAATGGTACCTTGTCAGGGCAGATCAATATGGCAACACGATGTTTATAAAAAAAGTTGGTGATGGTAATTCAATTGATTTGAAAATACCTGAGGATCCCCAATATTATCAAATTATGGCAGAGGCTGTTTTGGGAGATGAGGTTAAGGTGGTACGCACCACATTAAACATACCATTGGAATAAGGCAACCTCAATGCAGTAATCCGTACATAAGAAAACTTTACAAAAGCCGCCATGTTAACATTGTTTAAATCCTACAGTAGCCAATTATTCAGCATTAAATATTATCATGGTTTTTACATCAGTTGCTTTCGTATTATTTTTTGCAGTTGCCGTTTTGGTTAATTACCTGTTGCCGGTTACCTGCCGTTGGGTATGGTTACTGTTAGCAAGTATTTTCTTTTATGCGTATGCAAACCCTCCTTATATTCTTGTTGCGGCTGCAATCATTATAGTAACATGGTACGCAGCAAAAGTTATTGAAAGAAGTACATCAGCAACCAGGCGGAAGCAGGCGTATCTTTTTGCTATCGCAGCAAACATAGGGATACTGGTTTTTTTTAAATACACCAACTTCTTTACTAACATCACCTTTAATGCTATAAATTTTTTTCGTTTTCATACAGGCAACAACCAACCTGTTGCCAACAACCTTTTAATAAATATATTGGCACCGTTGGGCATATCGTACATAACGTTTCAGGCCATTGGTTATCTTATTGAAATAAAAAGGGGCAATCAAGCGGCTGAAAATAACCTGGGCCACCTGGCAACTTTCCTGCTTTTTTTTCCTAAGATTATTGCCGGGCCTGTAGAGCGGGCACATCATTTTTTGCCCCAGATTAAAACGGCCCAAAAGTTTGATTATGACAATGTAAGCGAAGGGTTAAAACTGGCGCTTTGGGGTGCTTTTAAAAAGCTGGTAATTGCAGACCGGTTATCGCTTTATGTAAGTGCGGTGCTTGATAATAACACCCAACATTCATCAATTACATTGGCCATTGCAGTGGTGTTTTATGCATTTCAGATGTATTCAGATTTTTCTGGCTACACTGATATGGCAAGGGGCTTTGCAAAAATTATCGGGTATAATTTAATGCCCAATTTTAACCGGCCATTGCTGGCCAGATCAGTTACTGATTTTTGGCGCAAGTGGCATATATCTTTGTCCACCTGGTTTGCTGATTATTTTTATACGCCCATAGCAATTGCAAAAAGGGATTGGGGCAATATGGGCGTGGTGTATGCCTTTTTTGTTACGTTTATTACATTGGGTTTTTGGCATGGTGCCAACTGGACATTTATAGTGTTTGGTGCATTACAGGGCCTTGCCTTAACCATTGAATTTTTTACCCGTAAAGCCAGAAAAAACCTTCGAAAAAAAATCCCTGTGTTTTTGAATAATTTTTGCGGTATTGCCATAACATTTCTATATTTCGTTTTTTCGCTTATTTTTTTCAGGGCTAAAAGTGTAAGCGATGCCTTTACCACACTGCATAGAATGGCGACAGCAAAGGGCCCGGTGTTTATCGAAAACCCGTCTGTTATCCTTTTCTCTGTTTTGGGCATAGCGTTTATGATGATGGTAGAAATAAGGGAAGAATTTTTTAAAGATGCATTTGTGTTTTCAAGAAACAGGTTTTGGCTGGTACGCAATGCATGGTATTGTTTATTACTCCTCATCATTTTAATAGCAGGCGTTTTTGATGGCGGTGAATTTATTTATTTCAAATTTTGACGGCAACCCAATGGCTACAAACCTTAAAACATTTTTTAAAAAGAAAAGTATACCACTTCTGGTTACCAAAATATTGGCGTTTATTTTTTTGGCAATATTGGTTGATCAGGTTTTCGGCAGCATCTTCCGCCATTTTTATTTTAGGCAAACATCCGGTTGGGAGTACCGTACTAAATATTCAGTAGAAGAAACTAAAGCTGATATTTTAATCTTCGGCGCCTCCCGTGCACAGCAACAGTACAACCCTGTTTATTTTGAAGAACGCCTTCACCAAACCTGCTACAACACAGGCAGGGATGGGGAACCGGTATTTTACGATTATGCAATATTAAAGGGTGTGCTTAAAAGGTATACACCCAAAATAGTTGTACTGGATATGGAAAATTTTATTTTCGCCCAAAACCAGGATAGCTACGACAGGCTTGCAATCTTGTTGCCTTTCTATAAAGGCCATCCGGAAATGCGGGAAGTAATCGCTTTAAAAAGCCCTTACGAAAAAATTAAATTACAGTCCCAGGTTTATCCTTACAACTCCCTGCTGTTTAAAATCGCCATTGGCAATTTGGCTTATAACAAAAAACGCAGCGAAGACATTAAGGGATATGTACCCTTAACAAGGGAACTTGAAGGAACACCCCGGCTTAACGATTATACTAAAAATACTTACCCAATAGATAGTGTGAAACTTAATTACTACAATGCATTTATAGATGATTGTTTAAAAGCAGGAAGCAAAATATATATTGTTTGCGGCCCTTATTTTTTTAAAGCAATCGGCACAGATACTTCTTTGCTTTTAGCCAGGCAAATTGCCCGGCAAAAAAATGTACCTTTTTTCGACTTTTCAAAAGAACAATTATTTGTAACAAACCCCCGGTTGTTTGATGATTCTATGCATGTGAATGTAAATGGCTCCAAAATTTTTACCAACCAGGTTATTGATTCCATAATTGCTAACCGGTAACTATAAACCCTGGTTTGATAAACACCTATCCGGCATAAAAAAAGGAGACTGTCTTTCGAACAGCCTCCCTGGTCAGCAGATGTAAGCAAGCATCTCAGTTATTTCACTATTACATTCAAACTAATTATTTTTTTATCAGGTGCAGTAACCTCTAACTGGTACATTCCTGCAACCAGCTTGTTAACAGGTTTTACTTTTTGCAACACTGTTCCTCCTGCATGGCTAATTGCTTTGCTCATTAAAGTCTGGCCTAAATTATTTATCAGCCTTACATAATAAATTCCGGCTTCCAGGTTTTTAAACTCGGCACCTATACTGCTTCCTGACGCAGGGTTAGGGTAAATGGTAATCATACCCTCACCGTTGTGTATTGAAACCTGAACAGTTTTACTGTATCCGGCGTAGGTAGCATTGGTGATACTTTTTATGCGGTAATAGTTAAGCCCTTCAGCAGGGTTTTCATCCAGCCAATTGTAGGTCGCACTGCCACCGTTGCCTGCAGTTGCCGTTGTAGTGTGCACCTTCATAAAGCTACGGCCATCGGTCGATTTTTCTACTTCGTAACTGCTGATGTTAACCTGATTTTGTACATCCCACGTTACGGCAATATTTGCACCCTGCTGCGTTGCTTTAACACTGGTAAAAGTAACAGGCAATGGCCCTGCCGCTGCGGCTTTAAATACAATACGGAACCTGTTGGAAACAGCACTGGCAGAGTCTGCGGTAATGCTAAAATCATAGTTGGTTGCGATCGTATTATTTAAGAAAGTTTTTTTAGTGGTATACGAGTCTTCGAGCCATGCAGATAAAAGCGGATCAAAGTTACCTGGTATAAGTTCAAACCTATAGGCTTTTGGCGTACTGTTGGTAAGCTTCAGGAACAGGGTGTCATTATCTTGTATCAAAGCACGGCTTTCAACAGCAAGTGCTTTGCTATCCCTTACCAGCGAAAGGTTTTCTTTAATGTTACCAAATTTAAAGGCATCGTAGATGTCTACTGCATTACTAAAACTTTCATCAAACCTGGCATAAACACCATCTGCAATGGCTAAAGTTTGATCAGCATTTACAACAAACAAATTCGTTCTTAAAGATTGGTTTGTGCTAAATGGCCGGAAACTACCAAGGTTTGTACTTAAGGTTTTATCTGTTTCATTGAAAGTCATAGTAGCGTTTGTTCCAGATCGTTTTACATAAACTGCCTGGCCAGATTGTATATTAGTTGTAAAGCCGCCTGTTGAAACGGATGGGGTGATCAGCTCATACGATGTTCCATTAAATGCAAAATATAAATAACCTCCATCAGAAATATTCAGGTAAGGGTCATAAACATAGAAGAAATTCCCATCTATTCCGGATGCATTTGCCATTATTTTATTAAAGTCTATCTGGGATGCAAACGGGTTACCTATAAGGTCGTAGCCTTGAAAAGATCCGGTAATACTAAGCACTTGCGTTTTTATTTGAATTTTACCCGTATCCCTCAGGGTGGTAGAATTGCTAAAATCTGGTGTCATCAAGTTTGGTGAAGATCTGTCTCCCCTTACAAATGCAAAATAACTTTTGTTATCAGGGGTACCTTGAATGCCGCCCGTGCCCGATATTTTTTCTAATTTGGTATCTGCCACACCAACTAGGGCAGTTCCTGTCCAGGTTTTTAATGAGTAATTATTAAAGAAGCTGACATCCAAACCGTTGGCAACCGATGGGTTTTTACCAGTAATAAACATTCCTTCGCCAGATGTAACCGCACCGCTCATTTGCCAACTGCTGAATATTGACCTTTGAGCATCTGCTGTTACCGGGGCAGTTATAAGCCGCCATGCCCTTCTTGATGGATAAAACCTTTCAACCACAAACCTTCCCGTGCCGTAAGTGATGTTTGCTGCATCAGGTACCGCACCAACCCGTGCAGTTTTCGCAGGGGTTGACCTCAGGTTTAAAAAGTTATTTCCTATGGCAAGCACTGTTGCCGCTGGCGATACAAGGCTGCTGATTTGTATAGAATCTGCTATAGAACCATTCCCTGTTAAGCTTTTGGTGCCGGTCCCACTTAACAGCAGGTTGTTATAAGATAAACCGGCAAAATTCTGGTTGGTGCCGTTTAACAAAACGGTGCCGCCGTTATGGGCAAAGGTGTTGCCACCGGTAAGGGTTAAATCGCCGCCTGCTGTTAATGTTCCGGAAGGTGCCGTTTTTACACCGGCCAGTCCGTTAAGTGAAAGGTTTTGATAACCTGTTACATTGGTAATAGATTGTGCCCCACTACCGTTGTAACCCACAGTGCTATTGGCTTCCAGCACAACAGTGGGGTTATTTACGTTACTTATTGCGGTTGAAGTGTTGCCGGTAAAACCAGCAGTATTGGCCAGGTTAAAAGTTCCGCCATTTTTTACAGTAAAAGTGCCACCTGCCTGAAATGGAATGCCGGTAACGAGAGAGCTGTTGCCCACACTGGTTCCTGATACATTAATGTTATAATAGTTAATGCCGCTTAGCCGTATATTTTGCTGGGTGGCCACAAGGTTGGTAAAATCGACAGTGGTACCTGCTCCTAAAATGTAGGTACCTTGTGCATCGGGTTTAGTACCTGTACCCCCTGTGCGGTAAATGGATGTGCCGGTCATGGTAAGGTTTGTACCAGCGCCACCCATGGAATTAATGCCAGCGTCCAGCACAGCAGCCCCATTAATAGTAATAGTCCCTGTTATGGAAGCAGGTGCAGAGGTGAGTGTTTTAGTACCGCTTGTTGAAAATGTAAGGTTCCGGTAACTTCTTAATCCTCTTAAAGCCTGGTCACCGGCACCATTAAGTTCTATTGTTCCACCCGTTAAATTATAATCCAAACCAATGGTAAAGTCTGGCAAAATAATACCGGTTTTTGCCAGCTTAAGTGTACCACCGCTCATAATCAATGAGGTTGAACCGCCCCCGGTTAAATTGAAAGTACCTGCATCTACTGTTCCGGCCAAAATGTTCAACGAAGAGGTACCATTAAACACTACATCTGAGTTTAAGGTTAAAGTGCCTGTACCGGATTTTCTAAGATTGGTAAAAATCTCGCCTCCAACAGTGGTAATGCTTTGTGCACTGTTACTGCTAAATTCCACCGTGCTGGAATTTTCCGTAAATCCACCCGGCGCATATACGGCCCAGTTACCTCCAATAATTTGGGTAAAAGTGCCCAGCGCAAAATTGGTTGTTCCGGCTATTGAGAAATCTTTAACTACGCTGAGACTGCCGCCCGCCGCTTTTGATCCGCTTCCTGATAAAATGAGGTTACCATAAGTTGGTGCAGCATATATTGTTTGTGATGCACCGGCATATTCCACTGTACTTGTTGGTGATAAAGTATAAGTATATCCACCGGGGAAATTGCTGCCTGTTACAGCTACACCGCCACCGGGAGAACTGATGGACGAGAGTTTTAAAACACTTGTTCCATTTAAAGTAAATGTACCACCTGCACTATTGCGGTTTAATTGGCTGGTACCAATGTTTAAAACTGAAGAACCGTTTACCGTAACATTACCAGTTACATTATTAAGCGCCGCATTTAGTGAAGCCAGATTTACCGTCGGGCTGTTAGTGTTGCCAATAACCAGGTTATTAAAATAAGCAGGTGTTGCAGTGTTGTTCCATGTTATGGTTTGCGGGCCTGTACCATCAAAAGTACCATTGATAGCACCACCCGGTTGAAAGAATGCATTGGTACCAAGGGTAAGATTACCCCTGAAAATAAATGAACTGTTGGCATTGCCATATAAAGCTGCCTTGCCGGTGTTTAAAGTAACATTTCCTTTAAAATCTATATTGCCTGCAGAAGTTCCGTTCGCCACTCCAATGGCTGCAATACCAGATCCACTTTCGCTGATCGCTGTATTTGCATTTACAATTAAAGTATTGGCACCAACTTCTACAATTGCTTCGCCTGCGGCAGATGGAGAAGCATCAGAAAGTGCAAGGGAATTCAGTGTTACATTGCCCGAAAGTATAATAGTCGTTGAAGGTGCAGTAACACCTACATTGATAACTACATCATTACAGGAGGAAGGAACGCCGGCAGGGCTCCAATTGTTAAGGTCATTAAAATCAGCACCTGTACCACCTGCGCTGCTCCCTTTACCAACCCATGTTTTAGTGCTGTTTGTTGAAGATGGGATAATGGTGGCCTGGCTTACTGTTGACGCACAGCCATTGGCACCCGTAACTTTGAGCGTATAAGTTGTAGTGATTGATGGCGAAGCCGTAGGGTTGGCAATATTTGTTGCACTTATTGGCGAACCCGTCCACAGGTAAATATAAGGGCTTATACCACCTATAGCAGATGGTGAACCTCCAAGCGTTGTGGTAAGGCCCGAACAAATCGTTTGGTTAGGGCCGGCATTTGCAACGGGTGCAGGGTTTACCGTAAATGTTACCGGCGAAAGCGCACTGGATACGGTGCAAGAATTTGCATCCCTTACACTTGAAAAATTGTAGGTAAAAGTGCCTGCAATTCCCGTGGGCACTGCAATATTTATCAGGCTTCCCACTGTTGTTGAATCTGCCTTGGTACCGGTACCATCAAAAATAGTATAGAAATATTTGTAGCTTGGCGTGCCTCCCGAACCGGTGAAAGTGAGCACAGGAGAGGTTGCCCCCTGACAAACCGTTAAAGGCGTTCCCGTAATTGTTGCGGACGGTAGGCTTGCAGGTTGCATTATGGTCACAGAAGGTATCAGGGTTATAGAACAGTTACCCGAATCTTTTACCTGCAAACTGTAAGTTCCCGGCACAAGGCCCGAGTTAATATCGGTATTTGAATAAGTTGCAGCCGTTGTTTTGTTTGACCAGATGTAAGTGAAAGGGGCAATACCACCATTGATAGTTGCCATTATAGATCCGTTTGCGCCGCCTGAACAGGATACATTAGTTGATGTAGTACTAACGCCCATATAAGCAGATACCGGGGAGTTCATTTTTACAGAATCAATACAGGAACTGCAAACTGCTATACGGGTATATTTAAATTTAGTGGCATCACCTGTAGGAAATAAATCTTCTCCAACAGAATCCTGCACAATTGTATATGTCCTCGGGCTCCCAACGGATTCTTCGTACCACAAATAGGTAGCAACGGCACCACTTGGACATATCACCGGGCTGCCATCAATTCTTGCCCCGCATTTACCTCCATTTCTTATAGCATTAAGCGAACCTGCATTTACAGATGTTACGTTATCTGTGATTGTAGAGGTACTTCCTGTACAACCGTTTAAAGTTGGGGTAACGATATATTGTACACTGCTTATTGATCCCTTAACGGTGCTATTGAGTAACTGATTAATGATGGATCCACTTCCATTAGCCTGGCCGGTTACATTGACTACAGTACCTATCGTCCAGGTAAATGTTGACCCTGACGGGCTGGTTGTTAAATTAATACCGTTTACACTTCCGCTGCAACTGGCCTGCGATGCAGCAGTTGTGAGTGTGGGACTAGCACTTATAGTTACACTTAATGCCAGGGTTCCTAAACATCCATTGGCATTCATCATAGTTAATGTTCCATTATAGGTGGCTGCCGGGGTGCCTGCAGGAATAACAATCCCCGTTAAAGAGCCACCACCTGCTGCAAAACTAAACGGGGTGCTGGCCTGATTGGCAATACCAGTCCATGCAATACTGTAAGAAGTGGGGCTTGCAGTAGTAGCCGAGTAGGCTAAAAAAGTGGATTGTGCCCCCGCATTAAAACATACGCCAGCCGCTACGCCTAAGCTGGTAATTGTTGGAAGTGGATTAATTGATATCGTTTTACTACCAGTCATTGTACTGCTACAACTGGTGGTGCTGTTGGTTGCGACAACGGTATATGTTCCGGCCGCAGTCTGGCTGGTAAAAGTTAAAGCACCACCCGTACCCGCAATTGCTGCCCCTGCATTTACCGCTCCATTTTTTAGTTGGTAGTTAACACCTGTTTGGGAACCTGCCAATCCAATTACAGCACCCGTTCCGCCGGAACAATAACCCCCGCCACCAGTAACAGCAAATGCAGAAGGGGCCGGGTTGATAGTATTTGCGATGGTGGCCTGGGTACCTGTACACCCGTTAATAGTTGGTGTAACAATATATTGAACAGTGCTTGGCGTGCCCGTACTGGTAAGTGTTTGTGCAATAGTATTACCCGAACCTGCTGAAGCACCTGTAGCATTTGTACTAACGCCAAGTGACCAGCTAAATGAAGCACCGGTAGGGCTGCTGGTAAGTGCAATGTTTGTTGGTGACGCAGAGCAGGAATTTTGGGTTGTTGATGTGGTTACGATTAAGCTTGAAGGCGATACTGTACCGGACAAAGCAAAATTCAATATACTTAATGAATTGGCATTAGCGCCAATATTTGACCCGTACAAACGAAACCTTATGTTTGAACCTTGTAAAACTGTAATCGAAGTAGTATAAGATTTAGCAGCAGCAGTTGTACCTGCGGCAAAGCCACCTAATATAGTTCCGGCAGTCGCAAAATTATCAAATGAATATCGTAGGTCAGAATTGGGAACAGTAATAGCCCCTATATTCGTTTTAGCTGTAAAGCTGATGGTATTTATCAGGTAAGAGTCGGTACAATTTAACAGTACTGAAAATTCAAGATAGGTGGTGCTAAGTGCAGATTCGTTCCAGCCCCTATTTCCGGCAGCATTACTTACATTAGTGGTTGTATAACCGTTAGGGGTAAATGAAGGTGTGCTTAAACTTGAAGATTTCGTGATGCTGTTGGCAACAATGCCTACATTCGAAGGGGTAACAACGGCATTGGCATTTGCCGTTCCGGCCCAGGTTATAGTCGTCTGGGCTATAGTCCTGAGGGGTAACAATGCCGCAAAGAAAATTACGATTGCGCCCAAGATCATCCATGCCTGATGGACCATACCCTTGACAACAAAATTGGAACCGGCAACTTTCAGTAAATAATTTTTCCTCATAAAAGTTTTTTGTGGTATTTATTAAAAAATGCTTTGTTTTTAAAAGGACTGGATCAAATATTGACGCACTGCTTCTCCTTACATTGAGTAAGTAACTAAAGGGTGATTGTGTATAGGTTAGTTTTATCAGGTTTGATTTCCTGTAATGGCAGCCTTAAGTAGTAATTGGAAATTGAAAAAGTAAAGCAGTTATAAAGCCCGACTTAAATGTGGTCGTTATGAATAGGAGATTGGCTGAATAAGATGAGTTCCAAAAGTAAAGTAAGTTTTTAACTAGCAGATAACAAATCTGGTAAATTTTATGACAAATGTCATAAAATAAAGCTTTGCCCATAGCAACCTATAAAATACAAATTGTAAAAAAATAGATAAATTAGATTAAATCTGTTTTCCCTCCAAATTCGCTTTGGTGTTAATCCAATATTATCTTATCATTTTGTAAACCAAGTGTTGATAAATAAAAAATGCTTATAAGTATTCATAATTTTTTAATTTATATCTTCATCATATAAAGTCCAATTATCTCCGTTTTCAGCAAATTGCTGTCTTAAAAGCCATCTGAGTTTTATATCCTTCCCTTGTGAACAGAGTTAATTACCAGGCAAATCGAATCCTCACCATAGTTCTAACTGTTCTATTTATTCTTATTTATTTATGAAAAAAATTTACCTGCCCCTGCTATTACAGCTTACATCTTTTGTAATGATTATTAGAAAAATTAACCTGTGCCTATACAGAAGAAACCTGCTTCTATTATCATTACTTTGTTTTCTTTCGGTAAAAGGGTTAGCTCAGGCAGGCATTCCGGCTACCCTCGTTATAAACATCCAGCCAACATCCCCTTCAGTTAATGGCGGCTTATTAGGCACCCAACCAATAGTTACGGTTACAGACCAATTTGGCAATCCTGTGCCAGCTGGCATAAATATTACAGCAGATGTAACGAGTAGTCAAAATGCAGATTGGAGTTTGGGTGGAACCATCACTGTAACTACAGATATAAACGGAGTAGCAACATTTACTGATTTAACGGCCAGCAACGGTACATTAATTACCTATAGTGGGGCATCCATTGATTTTATTCCATCTTCTGGAACAGGCACTGTAACTTCTACACCTGGTTTTTCTATTCCCACAGGTAGCTTAGCCGCCGACTTTTTTAGGTCCAACGTATCTGCGGGTGCTTGGTCTGCTGTTTCAAGCTGGCAATCTTCGCATGATGCCAGTACCTATACTGCCGCCACGCTTGTGCCAGACAGCAGTGCAAGTTCTGTATTCATTCAAACCGGGCAAACCATCAGTCTTAACTCTTCCATCAAGGTTAGCAACACTGTTGTTAGCGGAACACTTGATGTGGTAACTGGTGGGGTATTAAATATTAAATCTGGTGGCTTTTCAACTTTTGATGAAATTACTATCCCCACCGGTGGTGTTTTAAAATTAAGCGCCAGTAACTCAAATCCATACGCTTCCATTATCAAACCAGATAGTTCAGCAGGGGCCAAAACCGCTGGAATCACCATTGATACCGGAGGTAAAATACTGGTGACAGGCAATGGTACATCGGTTCCGGCAGGGTCAATTGGTTTTGCTACAGACCTGGTAAACCAATGGGCGGATGGTTCCATATTTGAATGGAATGGCCCTGCGGCGATTGCAGTTGGACTTACAGGTGGGGTTATTTGCTTCCCTAACGTTGGGGCAGCGGTCCGTCCATTTTTCCGTTTTACTTCAGCAAGTACAATAGCTGTAGGATCAAGTTTTACCATTAATGGCATTACGGATATAAATAATTCCACTGTAAGTTGTGGCAATGGCGGCACAAAAAATTTCCGGGACGGTTTTACCGGAACAAATGGTATCCTTACTTTAGTTTCCGGCAACGGAACTATGAATATTACTTCTGCAACAGCAATTCTAGGCGGTACTTTGTCAATTACTATGAACCATGCTTTGGTGTTGACAAACGGTATAACAATACCAGTTGGTGCAGATATTAAACTATCCGCAGGGGCCACTCCCAATTTCACTAAAACGAACGGGACTTTTTTGGTAAACGGTACAATCGATATGGCGGCAAGAACTGTCACTAATGCATCAGGTAGCGTTGTCATAAATGGAACCTTAAAAACGGCAAATGCCAATGGTTTAGGTTTCACACCTATCGGAACATTAACGCTAAATACAGGAAGTACTATTGAATATAATTCTTCCGGTGCACAAAATATAACTTCAACGTCTTTTCTATCCGGCCAATCCTATTATAATATTTCTTTTTCAGGAGGAGGAACAAAAACACTTTCAGGCGGTCCAGCCGCCGTTAATACGAATGGAACAATTTCCATTACAGGCTCCTCAACTAAAGTTGTTGACAGCAATAACAATATTGGTAGTTCAGGGGCAAATAATATCGCTTTGACCATGAACGGCGGCAGGTTGGTTTTAAGCACAACCGGAACACAGCCCAGTATGAACGGGTTATATACCCTTACAGCAGGGGTGATAGAATTTGCCGGCGCCAATCAAACAATCAATAACAAGGCCTACCAGAATATTGATGTAACCGGTGCAAGCGTAAGTAACTCAAACCGCAATATTGTCCTTAATAGCGGGGGCATTTTCACGGTAAAAACAGGAGGTAATTTTTCGATTAATGATAGTACCATAAGCGGTCCGTCCGGTTCTCAAACGGTAGCAGTAGAACCGGGTGGTGTATTTAATTGCGGCAATATTGAAGGATTTCACGGCTTCCCGGCTACAACTTCCAGAAGTTCTTCCCTGGACAGTACTATTGAACTTATCAATTTACAATCCGGCAGTATTGTCAACTATTCAAGGGCAGTGCCGGCCCAGCCCAACGACAATCAAAACATTACTACCACCTTTCCTTACTACACCCTTGGGCTCGGTGGTACCGGTACAAAAACGCAAAACCCAAATACCGTTCTTACTGTATTGGGGAATTTAACAAGCACCTTAACCGATACTTTTGCCCACAATGGCGGCACAGTTTTACTTAACGGTTTAGACCAAAATTTTGCAGGCCTTCCTTTTAATAATTTGCTGCTCGATGGCATTGGTACCAAGACACTAACAAATAGCGGATCTGTTGAAGATTCTTTACAAATAAGCAGCCTGGCAGCACCTGGTGCAACAGTGTTAGCACTTAGCAATAATTATTTAAGCCTTAAATCAACCCCTATTAAAACTGCCAGGGTTGGCTCGATACCAGACGAAGCAGATATTACCTACGGCACCGGAAGGTTTGTTATAGAAAAATATTTTGCTGCCCGTAGGGCATGGAGGCTGATAACAGCACCCGTAAGAGGTGAAACCGGAATATCTATTTTTAGCAGTTGGCAAAAAAATGGGGCCTCATCTGTGGGAGAGGGCATGTTCATAAGCGGTAAAAACCCTTCAACTGCCAATGGTTTGGATGCCACTCCGCAAAATAATTATTCTTTAAAAACCTGGAATACGGCAGTAGCAGGGTTTAATAATATAAGTAATACCAAATTAGCGTTGTTGTCAAATAATGCAGGCACGGCGGGTATTCCAGACAATATCGGCTACTTCACTTTCGTACGGGGAGATAGGTCAACATCCAATTTGTTTTATGTTGGCAACAGTACCAATACCGTGTTAAGGGATACGGGCAAAATACAGGTTAAAGCGCAAACAATAACCTATAACGGGCCTGTACCAACGGATACTACAGGATTTGAATTGGTGGGTAACCCTTATGCTTCTCAAATGGACATTAACCGGGTAATGCCGAACACCACTAACATAGATCAGTCTAAATTTTATATTTATGACCCCTACCTTAATAGCGATATCGGCGGTTACCGTGTTTTCGTTTACGACAGCACTTCCGGCCAATATGAATCAGCTTTTACCCAGCCGGTTAACGGCCTGAATACAAATATCCAGTCTTGCCAGGCATTTTTTGTTCAGCGTACTGCGGCTTCCGCAACAGTATCATTTGATGAATCTGTAAAAACAATTGATCCAATCGTCGGTGTATTCAGGCCTGCAGGTACGGTAGCACCATCTTTCAGGACAAGTCTTTATCTAACTGAGGCTACAGGTAATATACTTGCAGATGGTATTTATGCAAGGTATAGTGATGGGTACAACAATAACCTCGATAAGTATGATGTTTTGAAATTCTCCAATATAAAAGAATCATTTAGCCTGAAGCGCAACGGCCGACTGCTCGCTGTTGAAAGCAGGGAATTGGTAAAAGATAATGATACTTTGTTTTTTAACCTCGTTAATATTACTGCACGCAATTACCGGTTTGAATTTTTGCCGGCTAATTTGGGCCCATTGCTTTCGGCCTGGGTTGAAGACAGCTATCTGAACAAGCGTATTGTTTTAAACTTGTCATTAAATACCGGCTTTGATTTTACAGTAAATGCTGATTCCGCAAGTTTTACTCCGGACCGTTTCCGCATAATATTTAAAGCTGCTGCGGCAGGGCCACTTCCGGTTACATTTACGTCTGTTACTGCCGCCAATCAGGGCAAGGCCATTAAAATAAACTGGACAGTGGCAAGTGAAATAAATATCCAGCATTACGATGTGGAAAAATCAATTGATGGTTTGCATTTTAAGAAAGTCAACACTACCAAAGCTGTCGGAGGTGCCGGTAACTTGCAGTATCAGTGGATTGATGAAAGCCCGGTAGCTGGTTATAATTTTTACAGGATTAAAAGTACAGGGGCTGCCGGGGAGTTCAGCTACAGTCAAATTGTAAAAGCAAAAGAAAATGCAACAGAACGTTCAATGGTTATTTATCCAAACCCGGTGCGGAATGGTGAAATAAAGGTCCGTTTTAATAACTATGCAAAAGGGGTTTATCAGCTTAGGTTAATTAACGCTCTTGGTGAGGCAATACAACTTAAGGTGCTTAATTATGATGGTGGCAGCAGTGTATATTCTTTCAAGGTTAAAAACCATTTAATTAATGGTACCTATAGTTTAGAAGTAATTAGCCCTGACAAGAGTGCCAATATTTTAAAAGTTATTGCTGAATAGCCGTTAAGGCTTGACGAACATTTTTATATTTTACAGGCTGTCCCAAAAAGGCAGCCTTTTATATTGGTACTGTTGCTATCGAGATTTGGATATGTGGAGATTTGCAATACGCACCAATGTTGATGCATCTATCAAACAGCGATCTCTTTATGGCTGGAAGACCAGTAATGTTCAGGGGGACTTTAAGCTTAATCTTTTTTACCGCTTTAGGCCTTTCTGCTGAATACCGGTTTTCTTTTTTGTATCAGAAGTATTGGTGGTGTTTTTAGCAGGCACTAAAATTTCTTTCACCTTCGTATTTTCAGTTTCGTCATCTTCGCCACTGGTGCCACCGTAATCCCCAAAAGCATTGGCCAGTTCTTTAGCATGGTAAATGTTCCTGTTGTATTTATTGCCTATAATTATTACGGTAGCTGAATCCTGCACAAGCCGCAGGAATGCTGCGTTGCTGCCATGCCACCAACCGTTGTGGTAGATGGTTTTTTTTCCATTAGGATAAATATTCATCCGCCAGCCTAATCCGTAATTTTTTATACCTGGCCGTTCGTTGCTGTAAGGTGCGTAAGCCTGCTGCAGGGTTTGTGGTGTAAATAGTTGTCCGGTGGTTAAAGCCCTGTCCCATTTTAATAAATCCCGTGGTGTGGTGTAAATATTTTTGTCGCCGTAAACACCATCTAAAAAACCCAAGGGTATCATTCGCCCACGCCAATCATAGCTTACATTTATTTTATTAGTATCAAGGGTGTGGTGAAGAAAAGTATGTTCCATCTTTAAGGGCCCAAAAAAAGTTTGCTGTAAAAAGTCAGCAAGCTTTTTACCACTTTGTTTCTCAACCAGCAAAGCCAGTAAAGCATAATTGGTATTGCAATAGGCAAAGTGGGTACCGGGCGATGAAATGTTTGTGAGCATTGCTTTTTTAGTAACCAGGTAATTAAGTACATCCTCATTGGTAACCAATTGCTTTTTATCCCAGCCAGATGTTTCCATAAAATACAGATAGTTGGGCAGGCCACTTCTGTGGCTTAATAAATCCCTGATGGTTACACCGGGGTAGTTGAATTGCGGAAAATATTTACTGTACTCATCATCTATGTTTAATAAGCCATCCTGCCATAATTTTAAAATTGCCATGGCAGTAAATGTTTTAGAAACAGAAGCAATATGAAACGGTGTTAACGAATCAACTGCATCATGTGCGTTAAGATGGGCATTACCATTATAAGCCTCAAAAACAATATTGCCTTTTTTGGCTACCAGCATGCCCCCGTTAAAGCCCCTTAATTTTAAAGAACTGTCGTACCACTGCAAACAAATATTGTAAAGCCTTGCTGCTTCTGCTTTTGAGAGTGCTGTAGGTGGTGGAATGTTTATTTTGGAAGTGCTGTCTTTAGCAGTATTTGCTGTTTTTTTATTACCAGTATTGCAAGAACCGAGCAGGATTATTAATGAAAAAAGAATACAGCTTTGTCTGATCATGAGGTTGTTTTATTGGATATTTAAAACTCAGTTTTTTGAAACTATCATAAATTAATAATAGGCAGATAGGATATATTTGTGCAAAATAAGCAGTAAAATTCATGGCAGACAAAAAAATAACAAGCTATCCAAAAGAGAAAATAAATATCCTTTTTTTAGAAAATATAAGTGATGTCGCCGTAAAATTTTTTAACGACAAAGGTTATGCCAATGTAAAGAAATTAAACGGTGCTTTAAGTGAAGAGCAGTTGATAAAAGAAATTAAAAATGTACACCTTGTTGGCATCAGGAGCAAGACAAAACTTACCGCAAAAGTAATTGCTGCCGCAGAAAAATTACAGGCAATTGGTTGTTTTTGTATTGGGGTAAACCAGGTGGACCTTGCCGCAGCAACCGAACATGGCATTGTTGTTTTTAATGCCCCTTACAGTAATACAAGAAGTGTGGCCGAACTGGTGATAGGTTCATCTATTATGCTGATACGGCGCATTGTTGATAAAAACAAGGCAGCCCACGAAGGCTTTTGGAATAAAGATGCAGCAGGCAGTTATGAATTAAGGGGAAAAACATTGGGCATTATCGGGTATGGCAATATTGGCAGCCAGTTAAGTGTACTGGCAGAAGGCCTTGGTATGAAAGTGATTTTTTTTGATACCGAAACCAAGCTGCCACTGGGCAATGCAGAAGATAGAAAAAGCTTGAAGGAAGTGGTGGGCAATGCAGATATTGTATCGCTGCATGTGCCGGAAACGGCCACTACCAAAAACCTGATCAATAAAAATAACCTTAAGTTTTTTAAGAAGGGCAGCATCCTGATTAACTATGCACGGGGCGAAGTGGTAGACCTTGATGCATTGGCAAAAGCTTTATCTGAAGGCCATTTAAGTGGCGCCGCCATTGACGTTTATCCTTGGGAGCCGGAAAAAAACGGTGATAAATTTACCACTCCTCTGCAGGGCCTTGCCAATGTAATTTTAACGCCGCATATTGGTGGCAGCACACAGGAGGCACAGCATAATATTGGTGATGATGTCAGCGGCAAACTTTTTAATTATCTTGAAAAAGGCATCAGCTTTGGCTCACACACCATACCTGCATTAAGCCTGCCACCGCAGGAAAATACACACCGCATACTCCACATCCACAGGAATGTGCGTGGGGTTTTATCAGAGATCAATACACAACTTTCAAAACACCATATCAACATATTGGGCCAGTATTTAAAAACAAATGATGCCATTGGTTATGTGGTGCTGGATGTTGATAAGAGCTTAAGCAAAGAAGCTTTGGCTTTGCTGAAAAACGTGAAAGACACCATCAAAGTGAGGATGTTATATTGAACAACGGAACAAATTTTTTGAGAAGGCAGAAAGCAGCCTTCTTACCTAAAATATATTAACTGGTATGACAAATGAAATAATAAAAAACTTATTGGAGGCACTTGAAGTATCACCCGAAAATGTGCCCCTGCGTTTGCAGGTAGCCGGCATGCTAATGGAGGATAAGAGTTACGAAGAAGCTACAAAGCAATACCAGCAGGTATTACAGCGGAGCTATGGCAATAAAAAAGCGCAGGCTGGTTTGGCCGCAGGGTACTATTATCAGCAAAAATATTCTGCCGCCATTATTGTGTATGAGCAAATGCAGAATGATAAAGACACGGCAGATCAGGTACTGTACATTAAATGCCTTTTAAAAGAAAACTCCCTGGAGCTGGCACTGTTTAATTACCAGCAGGTGCTTGCCATTAACCCCGGTTTTAAAGATGAAGAAATAGATGCACAATTAAGGATGCCATCTGCAAGGGCAACTGATGCAGATGATTTTGATTTTACCGAAGATGATGAAGCATACATGATGGAGAAACCGTCGCTGCGTTTTAGCGATGTTGGCGGTATGGAAAAAGTAAAAGAAGAAATATCCATCAAGATAATACAGCCATTAAAAAACCCGGATTTATTTAAGGCTTTTGGTAAAAAAAGCGGTGGTGGTATTTTGTTATACGGGCCACCCGGTTGCGGAAAAACTTTTATTGCTAAAGCAACCGCAGGCGAAATAGATGCTAAGTTTATCAATATTGGCCTGCATGATATTTTGGACATGTGGATTGGCAACAGCGAAAAGAACCTGCATGAAATTTTTGAACTGGCCCGAAGGAACAAACCTTGTGTGTTATTTTTTGATGAGGTGGATGCTATGGGCGGCAGCAGGAGCGAACTAAAGCAATCTGCCATGCGGCATGTTATTAACCAGTTTTTGGCAGAGCTGGATGGTGTTGATTCCAACAATGAAGGTGTTTTAATTTTAGCCGCCACCAACGCCCCGTGGAGTGTTGACGGTGCTTTCAGAAGGCCCGGCCGTTTCGACAGGATTATTTTTGTTGCCCCGCCGGACGAAACTGCCCGGGTGCAAATGCTGCAATCAATGTTGAAAGAGAAACCTGCCGGTGAAATTGATGTAAAGAAAATTGCTGCTGTTACAACAGATTATTCTGGTGCCGACCTGACTGCAATTATTGATATTGCGGTTGAAGAAAAATTAAGGGAATCCATGATAAAGGGCAGCATACAAGTGTTAACTACAAAAGACTTGCTAACCGCTGTAAAGCAACACAAACCTACAACATCAGAATGGTTTGCATCTGCCCGCAATTATGCATTGTACTCCAACGAATCTGGCGTATACGATGATATTTTAAAGTACCTTAAGATAAAAAAATAAACGGCAAACCGTTACGTACAAAGACTTTGCCTGATGCCTTAACCCAAAAAGCTTCCATGGACCCATACATAGAAAGGGCTAATTTACTTTTACAACAAGGCAGGGTAAACGATGCCATTACCCAGGTAAAATCTGCCCTTGCCCAAAACCCTGATAATGATGAAGCACTGGCGATATATGCCCGCTGCCATTTTGATAAAAAGCAGTTTGATGAAGGGATAAATATTCTCCGCAATGCAATTGCCCTTGATCCTAACAATCACTATTATTTTTATTTGCTGGCGTTTGGTTATTACCGAAAAAACCAACATGCTGCCGCTATTGAAAAACTGCAAAAAGCGATCACGATAAACCCTTTTTTTGCAGAGAGCTATGGGTTGCTTTCGCATGTGTACAGCGAAGAAAAAGATTTTGAAACTGCATTAAAAAAAGCCAATGAAGGCCTGGCATTTGACCCTGAAAATATTACCTGTTTAAATGCAAGGTCTGTAGCCCTCAATAAACTGAAGCGTACGGATGATGCGATTGAAACCATGCAATATGCGTTGGCGCAAGATCCTGAAAACGATTTTACACACATTACCGTTGCCTGGAACTATCTGGAAAAAGGGAAGCATGCAATAGCGGCCAATCACTTTAAAGAAGCGTTGCGGATAAACCCGGACAATGCAAATGCAAGGCGTGGTTTAAAGGAAGCATTAAAGTCGAAAATAGCACCTTACCGGTGGTTGCTGCAATACAGTTTTTGGATGAACAACAAAGGTAAAAGAGCAAGATGGATAATTCCTTTGGGGCTGTATATAAGTGTAAGGGCCTTTTCCACCTTGCTGGAAGCCAACGACAAAACACACCTTTTTGGTGGCATCGTAATTGGCCTCTACCTGTTGTTTGCCTTAACCACGTGGATTATAAACCCACTGGCTAATTTTTTTCTGCTGTTTCATAAAGATGGAAAGTATGCTGTTAACAGTACAGAAAAGTGGACCGCCCTTACTGTAGTGGGGTCGTTGCTTACGGGCATTTTATTGCTGCTTACCGCAGCTATGGTAAAGCCGGAAAATATTAAGACAAGCATGCTCATTGCGGGTGCAGCCTTTTGTATAATGGCACTGCCGCTTGGCAATATGCAATACCCGTTTTCATTCGGCACATCAACAGGCAGGGGCAAGGTGGCTGCGGCTTTGGTAGCCCTTGGCATTATAACGGTTGGCCTCTCTTTTATAAACCCATTATTTGCCATGGGCTCCGGCCTTTTATTTATTGGGCTGTTGGTTATCAGCAGTTGGGTTGCGGTGTTTAGATAAGTGCTGCGGTTTTATTTTACAGTTTCATAATCCGCTTGGCCCGGCTTTTAAATGATGCTTTTTCATACGGCAGTTGCCCTTCAATAATCAGTTTTATCTCCGGTAAAATATCTGGGTATACCAGGGCAAGTTTACCTAAAACGGTTAAGGCAAATGCCTTTGTTGCAACAGCTTCTGTCGGGCAAACAACACAGCTAAAACAGCAATCCATTACTTTGCCCTGCAAGCCTTTCGGGATATCAACATATTGCATCAGCCTGATGGTGTTGCGTTTTACGGTTGGGTGTATGCCAGGCTGGTTAAGGTTATCAATAAGTTTTTTAAAATTTGTTTTAATAAGAAAAGGGTAAGCCTGCACACAATAATTAACCGGCCATGCAGCCCTTTGTGCAACCCTGTATTCACCACCCAGGAAAAGGCTTAACAACACATTAAACCTTGCTTGCGATTGACCGACCCACGCCACAATTTTGTTGCATTGCGCCTTGGAATGCCTTGCTAAAATTTCTTCTCTTGGGTCCATAATAATTAAAAGATCATGCTTTGTGCATGGATAATTTTTTAAGCATATCGGTACTTACAGAATCTGCATACATGCCGTAGGCACTTGTAAAAACACCTTTCACCAATCCATCTTTTGAGGTTACTGCATACACTACTTCTTCATCTGCCGGGTTGGTCTCGCCCTCAAAACGATAGGTTTCGGTTATTTCAAATTCGCCGGGATTAAGGCATTGGTTGTTTTGGTGGCAAATCAGCTTATCAAAAACAATATTAAAATCCATCGTGTAGCCTTTTGCTTTAAGCCCTGCAAGGGCGGCTGTTACTGTATCGTAGGTCTCCATATATTTTTGTTTAAAATAAAGTTACACAAATTATCAAGCCCCGTCTTTGAACAATCCATTAACAGGGCGGTGGCAGCATTCCGGTTAAGCAATAGTTTAATTACCTTTACGCATTGAAATTATTGAACAAAGAAAACCGGTAACCTTGCAAAAAGCAGATGAACTAATTGGCACCCTACAAGTGTGCGACGCAATGGTGATGACAGTGGCTGAAATGCCCGGACAAAAATAAATATCCACGGCATGTTTGCAAAGGATAAAAATATTATGAACAAAGAAAAAACAACAAAAAAAACCTTCCAAACAGAAACTGTAAAAGGCAGGCTCGACATTTCAAGAAACGGAATGGGGTATGTAATTGTAGAAGGAATGGATAAAGACATTATTGTACGCCCCAATGATTTTGGGCGTGCCTTTCATGGTGATACTGTTAAGGTGCAAATCAATAAAGATAATGGCCGTGGCAAGCGGACGGAAGGTAAAATAACAGACGTGGCCATACGCAGCCAGGCAACTTTTATTGGCAACATTACCATCAACAAAAACATAGCATTTTTTAAAGCGGCCACGGAGCGGCCGATGCCTGATTTTTACATTCCGCAAGAAAAATTAAACGGCGCTACCGAAGGGCAACGGGTAGTGGTTAAAATGCTTAAATGGGATAAAGCAGATAAAAAACCCGAAGGTGAAGTAGTAACCATTTTGCAGGCCGAAGACGTTAATGGCATGGCGATGAAAGAGATTTTGATTGAAGCTGGTTTTCCATTGGTGTTTGATAAACTGGTGTTGGACGAAGCAGAAAAATTATCAGAAACCATCACCCGTGAAGAGCTTAAAAAAAGAAAAGATTACCGTGACATCCTCACTTTTACCATCGATCCCTTAGATGCAAAAGATTTTGATGATGCCATCTCTATACGAAATTTAGATAATGGCAATTACGAAATCGGCGTACATATTGCAGACGTTAGCCACTTTGTAAAAACAGATAGCATATTAGATAAAAGTGCTTATGAAAGGGCTACCAGCGTGTATTTGCCAGACAGGGTCAACCCAATGCTGCCCGAAAAAATCAGCAATGAACTTTGTTCGCTAAGGCCCAATGAAGACAAGTATACTTTCTCTGTAGTATTTCAAATTACGAACCGTGGGGAAATAAAGCACAAATGGATTGGCCGTACCATTATACACAGCAAACACCGGTTTACTTACGAGGACGTACAAACAATTATTGAAACAAAAGATGGCCTGCATTACAAGGCAATTTTACTGCTGGATAAACTGGCAAAGGGTTTTAGAAAAGAAAGGTTTGATGAAGGTGCCATCAACTTTTCGTCGCAGGAAGTAAGGTTTCAACTGGATGAAAAAGGAAAGCCATTGGGCATAGTAATTAAAGAAAGTAAAGATGCCCATAAACTGGTAGAAGAGTTTATGCTGCTTGCCAACAGGGCTGTGGCCGAGTATGTTTCCAGGATAAAAATTAACCAGGAGCCGGTGCCCTTTCCATACCGGATACACGATACACCGGATGATGAAAAATTAAAACCCTTTGTTGCTTTTGCAAAAAAGTTTGGCTACACTTTCGATATGCATGACGAAGCTTCGGTAGCAAAATCTTTCAACAATTTATTAAAGGAAGTAAACGGCAAGCCGGAGCAGCATGTGCTGGAGCAGCTTGGTATACGCACTATGGCCAAGGCAATTTATACTTCTAAAAATATTGGCCACTATGGTTTAGGTTTTGGGCATTATTGTCATTTTACCTCACCCATACGCCGTTATCCGGATGTGATGGTACACCGTATTTTACAGGAGTGCCTGGATAAAAATGTGAAAGCAGATAAGAAGATGGACGAAAAATGCAAGCATTGCAGCGACAGGGAGAGAAAAGCAATGGAAGCAGAAAGGGCTGGCAATAAATACAAGCAGGTAGAATTTATGCAGCAATTTTTGGGAGAGGAGTTTGACGGCATCATTAGTGGTGTGGCGGGTTTTGGCTTTTTTGTAGAAACCATTTTGCATAAATGCGAAGGCATGGTTACCGTAAGGGACCTTAATGATTATGATGAATTTAAACTGGATGAAGCTGACTATGCTTTAGTGGGCGTACGCACCGGAAAAAAATTCAGGATGGGCGATGCAGTTAAAATAAAAGTAGTGGCTGCCAACCTGGATAAACGCCAGCTTGATTACCATTGGGTGCAGGATGAAGGTAAAGCAATGCTGGATGCAACCAAATCAAAAACGCACGCTAAAAGAAAAAAATAATTTTCATACGCAGGCGGGCAGGGCCATCCTTTCCGTTTGCATTACAGTTGCCCGGTATGCAATCTTTTTTTGAGCTTTCCACCATCTTTGAGCAAAAATTTAATATCCGCCATTTTCCAGAACATGTTGCCACGCTGTACGGTCCGGCGCAATACATCTTACAGTTGGGTGGTAAAAGGATTAGGCCGGTATGTGTGCTGATGGGCAACGAACTTTTTGCAGACATCATCCCCGATGCATACCACGCTGCAACTGCCATTGAGCTGTTTCATAATTTTAGTTTGATACATGATGATATTATGGACAATGCCCCCATGCGCCGGGGCATGGAAACAGTGCACCAGAAGTATGGCAACTCAACAGCCCTGCTGGCTGGTGATGTAATGTTTGTAAGGGCTTACGAATACCTGAATAAAATACAGGCCGGCAACCTGCAAAAAGTATTGCATCTTTTTAATAACACCGCTGCTGCCGTATGCGAAGGGCAGCAACTGGATATGGATTTTGAGAAAAGGGAAATAGTGGGCATGCAGGAATATGTAGACATGATAACTTTAAAAACATCTGTGCTGCTGGCAGCAAGTTTGCAGTTGGGTGCCATACTCGGCGGCGCAGGCGAAGGTAACCAGCACCATTTATATGAGTTTGGAAAAAACCTGGGCATAGCTTTTCAGGTGCAGGATGATTACCTGGATGTGTTTGGCGACCCCGGCAAATTTGGCAAGCAGGTAGGCGGCGATATCCTTGCCAACAAAAAAACTTTTCTATTGATCCATGCCCTGGAAACCGCCCCTGCAGCGGAGCTGGCCGAACTAAAAAAATTAATGATTGAAAACCCTGCTGATAAAGTTGCTAAAATAACCGCTATTTTTAAAAGCTGCAAAGCCGGCGAATGGGCAACAGAACTAAAAAACAAATACCTGCAAACCGCCCTGCAACACCTGGAAGATACCGCCGTGGTAACGGCCCGTAAGCAACCGCTTGTAAGCCTTGCCAACTATCTCATGCAACGGGAATCTTAAGTGATATACCGTAACCTTTATTATTACACACCCTCATGCAGCCCCTCCTTAAAGGCCAAATAAAAATTTACTGTAAGTTTAATAATTGCTATTTTAGATAATCAACTAACTGTATT
Source organism: Ferruginibacter sp. (assembly GCA_965249755.1). Taxonomy (GTDB): domain Bacteria; phylum Bacteroidota; class Bacteroidia; order Chitinophagales; family Chitinophagaceae; genus Ferruginibacter. Next base: position 1,286,966 of record CBDFMT010000004.1, on the reverse strand, counting down.
ATTTATGGCAAGTGCATTGTTCAGAAAAAAATCAATTGATACTATTTTAAAAGATGCAGAAGCAGGGTTGCTGGACACTGGACATGGTGCCGGGTTAAAAAAAGTTTTGGGCGTAAAGGACCTTACCGCCTTTGGTATAGCAGCCGTAATTGGTGCAGGTATTTTTACCAGCATTGGCAAAGCCTGTTATGATGGTGGCCCCGGCGTTATTTATCTTTATTTATTTACTGCTGTTGCCTGCGGTTTTGCTGCGGTTTGTTACGCAGAATTTGCTTCCACAGTGCCGGTATCCGGCAGCGCTTATACCTACAGCTACGTTGCCTTTGGAGAAATATTTGCCTGGATAATCGGTTGGGATTTATTAATGGAATATGCCATTGGCAATATTGCGGTGGCCATTTCGTGGAGCGATTATTTTACCCGCCTTACCAAAGGTTTTGGGTTGCATATACCTGATTGGCTTACGATGGACTATACCACGGCGCATGCAGGTTTTAATGAAATGGCCAAAGCAGTGGCAGGTGGAACTGCAACAACGGCCATCGACCCGGCGTTAGTGGAAAGGTCAAACGCATGGGCTACCTCGCCGCAGCTTTTTGGGTTTCACCTCATCATGGACCTTCCGGCACTGATGATTGTAGTGATCATTACCTGGATTGTTTTCAGGGGTATCAAAGAAAGCCGCACCGCAAGCAACATGATGGTGATGCTGAAACTGGCCATCATCTTTTTAGTAATTGTATTGGGTGGTTATTATGTTAACCCGGATAACTGGACGCCTTTTACACCCAACGGTTTTGGTGGCATCATGAAGGGCGTATCTGCCGTATTCTTTGCCTATATTGGGTTTGATGCTATCTCCACCACGGCAGAGGAATGTAAAAACCCACAAAGGGATTTGCCAAGGGGCATGATGTATTCACTGATTATCTGCACCATTTTATATGTTTTACTGGCATTGGTTTTAACCGGCGTGGTCAATTACAGCAAGCTGAATGTTGGCGATCCGCTGGCCATGATTTTTGAGGCCAAAGGCTTAAAATGGATAGCGGGTATTGTGGCCGTAAGTGCCGTAATTGCCACCGCAAGTGTGTTGCTTGTTTTTCAAATGGGGCAGCCCCGTATCTGGATGAGCATGAGCAGGGATGGCCTGTTGCCAAAAATATTTTCACGCATACACCCACGGTACGGCACGCCTTCCTTCTCCACCATACTTACCGGTTTTGTAGTGGCAATACCTGCCTTATTTTTAAATTTAGATGTGGTGATTGCCCTTACAAGTATAGGTACCCTGTTTGCATTTGTGCTCGTATGCGGGGGCATACTGGTGTTGCACCAAATGCCGGATAAACCGCAAAGTAAATTTAAAGTGCCTTACGTAAATGGAAAGTATATTATACCCGTTTTAATGATTGGTGCACTTGCTTTGGTGGCCATAAAATTTCCTGGCTATTACAGTTCCTTGTTCACCATGGAGGGCTTTCCGATGGTATTGTTTTTTATCGTTGCCATCACCATAACCATCTTTACTTTTCTCAAAAACTTTTCCGTAATCCCTGTGCTTGGGTTGCTAAGCTGCTTTTACCTGATGGCGCAGGAAAGCCATACCAACTGGTGGCGCTTTTTGATCTGGCTGGGCATAATCCCTGTGCTTGGGTTGCTAAGCTGCATTGGGCTGGTGGTGTATTTTTCTTACGGCTATAAAAAAAGTAAACTGGCCAAATAAATAAAGGTTGTCCGGGCCAGTAAGCCATGTGATAGAGCGTTGCGTCGCACGCTTATATTTCATATTTTTATTTGGCTATAAAATAATTTTATACTGCATTCTATCTTACCAAACATTACAAAGCACCTTATATAATCTGCGTTAAAAAGCATCGTCCACAAAAAGCAGATGCGATGAAATCCCATCATTTTTCCCCCGCAAACTGCCTTAACTTTGCCACCTAAATTAAAGGGTAAAGCATAATTATGAAGTATGAAGCAGGGGATAAGATTATAGTAAACCTTACCAATGAAGAGGGAAAGGTAATTGAGATTATGAACGACAAAATGGTGATGATTGAAGTGAAGGGCGTTCGGTTTCCGGCTTACACAGACCAGATTGATTTTCCTTATTTCAATATGTTTTCTCAAAAAAAGGTTGTTGAAAAGAAGAAGGTTTTTATAGATAATGTACAACCGCAAAAAGGCGCAACAAGGATAAAAGTTGATGATGGCATGTTCCTTTCTTTTATACCTATTTTTGATAAGGATGTTTTTGAAGATGATGTGGTGGAAAAATTAAAAATATACCTCATCAACCAAACGGAGATGGCTTTCAATTTTAATTATGCCCTTCTTTTTAATGGGGAAAATAATTTTGAACTCAAAAATACCATCGGGCCGTTGCAGGAATTTTACCTGCATGATGTAAATTTTGAAGACCTGAGCGATAACCCCCGTTTTGATACAGAATTTTCGCTGACAACCCCGGATAAAAAGAAAGCGCCTTACTACGAAACATCCTTAAAATTAAAAGCCAAACAACTTTTTAAAAAAATTGAAGAAGGTAAAATTAAAAACGAACCTGCTTTTTCTTACAAACTTTTTGAGGCGTATCCAGACAGGGTGGATGAGGAAAAAGCAGACCTTTCCAAACTGGGCAATGCAGGCTTTAGGGTGTATGATGCCAGCCGTGCAAGGGAGCACCTTGCGCCGGCAAGAACGGTAGTTGACCTGCACATAGAAAAACTGGCTGACAGTTGGAAACACCTAAGCAATTTTGAAATACTTACCCTTCAGCTTAAAGCGTTTGAGAAATATTATGACCTTGCCGTTTCCCACATGCAGCCTTTTTTAACCATTATACACGGCGTGGGTACTGGTAAACTACGGGACGAAATACACGAAATCTTAAAAACAAAAAAAGAAGTAAAGTCTTTTGTAAATCAATACAGCAGCAGTTATGGCTACGGTGCCACGGAAATATTTTTTAATTAGCCCACCACTTGCCACACTTCCCTTACTGCTTTTTTGTCGTCTTTCTAACTCTGGCTTGATACTGGATATCTATGCCGCAAAACAACCCTGCGGTTTACTATTTTAACCTGCACTGTTGATTAAACACATCTTAAAAAAGAATAATGAAAAAAGTATTATTTGTATTAACCAGTCATGATGAACTAGGCAGCACCGGGCATAAAACCGGATTTTGGATTGAGGAATTTGCAGCCCCTTACTACACTTTGCTTGATAAAGGAATTGATATTACAATAGCTTCCCCAAAAGGCGGGCAGCCCCCCGTTGACCCAAAAAGTGATGCACCCGAGGCAAGCACACCAGCAACAGAACGTTTTAAAAAAGACATTGAAACACAAAAAAAACTTGCCCACACGGTAATGCTTTCTAATGTACAGGAGCAGGGTTTTGATGCGATATTTTACCCCGGTGGCCATGGCCCGTTATGGGATTTATCGGAGGATAAAAATTCCATACACCTCATTGAATCTTTTTATGGCAATAATAAGCCCGTTGCAGCGGTATGCCATGCGCCCGCCGTTTTCAGGTTTACCAAAAACACCCTTGGCGAGCCGCTGGTTAAAGGAAAAAAAGTAACCGGCTTTACCAACGAAGAAGAGGCAGCCGTTCAACTGACTAAAGTAGTTCCTTTTTTAGTGGAGGATATGTTGAAGGAAAATGGTGGCATCTACAGCAAGGTGGAAAACTGGCAGCCTTATGCCATTCAGGATGGGCTTTTAATCACCGGGCAAAACCCTGCATCGTCCGAAAAAGTGGCAGAGAAGTTGCTGGAAGTTTTGAATTAAGAATGATCCTTAAACGAAAAAATTATGTAAAAGCCAAGCCTGAAAACTATGGCTTTTTTTTATGTTGGTCTTTTTAAAAAAAGTACTTTTAACCCATAATTCCTCCAATGAAAAAGTACCCCATAGTTACAATCTGCCTGCTCGTGCACACGATGGTTTTGTTTGGGCAGCAGCATAAAAAATCGAACCTTTTTGATATCGTAACCAAACGCACAAATGGTAAACAATTTTTTGTACCGGTACTCTTTAAAGAATCTGCATCACCGCTGGTAAATAAGGCCAATAAAAACCTCTCAAAGAAAACTACGCTTGGGTTAGATAAGGATGTTTCAAAATTATTGTTTAAAAAAAAGGCAGCCAACCTTTCCATTCCCATACCATCGCAGGGCAACCAGTCTGCATGGGTATTGCAACTGATACAACAAGACATTTCCCTTTCAACAGATGAGGTGTTTTTTACCACAGGCACCAATAGGGAGGTTAAAAGCAAAAGCCACACCGGCCTGCATTACAGGGGCTATGTTAAAGATGATTCCACTTCTATTGCCAGTGTAAGTGTTTTCGAAAACGGGGATATCACCTGTTTGTTTTCTGGCCAGGATGGCAATTATATTTTGGGTGAAAACAAGGATGGCACGGGGAGTTATGTGTTGTACAACGACAAGGATTTAGGCGAACTGCCTCCCTTTAAATGTACTGCCAGGGATGATCTTGTAAGTGCCGGGGGGCCGCACCACCCGGTACCTTTGGCCAGTGCCGTGCCCAATAACACAACGGTTTGCAGAAAGATAAAAGTATACTGGGAGGCCGATTATAAATTATTGTCCAACAACTTTGGCGGCGATATTACAGCCACCCAAAATTATTTAGATGGGCTGTTTAACCAGGTAGCTGTGATGTATCAAAATGAAGGTATTAATATGGAACTTTCAAAATGTGTGATGTGGAATTCCCAAGACCCTTACAATACTTCAACAGCAACATCTGCATTGGATGCATTTAAAAATTATTGGAACCAATCGGGCAACAATTTTAAAGGTGATGTAGCGCTGCTAATTGACGGATCGCCTACCAATAACGGCGGCCTTGCGTATATTTTAGATAACGGAATGTGCAACCGCCAGTATGCTTACGGGTATTGTGATATCTACGGGGCCTACAGCCAATTGCCCGCCTTTAGCTGGGATGTATTTGCGCTTACCCACGAGACAGGCCATTTGTTAGGGTCGCACCATACACATTGGTGCGGCTGGAACACAGGGCCAAACAACACCTGCGGCGCAATAGATAATTGTTATGCCGAAGAAGCTGGAAACAACTGCACCACGTGCCCGGTAATTAATAATGTTACTGATAGCAGCGGCATTGGTTACAGGGGCACTATCATGAGCTATTGTTATTTAAATAATAGTGTTGGGGTAAACCTTGCCAATGGTTTTGGTGCATTGCCCCATGCTGCTATTATCAACTGCATATCCAACGCAGGGTGCACCACTAAATATACGGTTTGGACCGGCGCAGTAAGCAGGGCATGGGAAAACCCAGCCAACTGGAGTTGTGGCAGCGTACCCGATGCATTTACCGACGTTAAGATTACGGGTGGCATGAAGTATTTCCCGATTATCAGCAGCAATGCCGTTTGCAGAAGTTTAAAAGAAGAGAGCGGGGCAAGGTTGCTGCTGGTAAAAAAATTTACATTAACCATAAGTGGAAACGCAATGACAGGGCAATAAAAAACAAGCGTGGTACCGTATGTTTTCTGTTTACATTACCATGCTGATAAATTATATTTGCCCCCATGCAAATTATTAATAAGGGCTTATTCCAAACGCTCCGGTCATCTGATCATCTTACAGTTCCTGCACCTTCGTCAATTTCACTTCCTGAGAAAATTATACAATTTGGTACCGGTGTTTTGCTAAGGGGGTTGCCGGATTTTATAATCAACAATGCCAATAACCGAAATGTTTTTAATGGAAAAATTGTGGTGGTTAAATCAACCGCTTCCGGTGGTGCTGATCAGTTTGAAAAACAGGATGGCCTGTATACCCTTTGCATCAGGGGCTTTGAAGAAGGCAAACCGGTAAACCAAAACCATTTGGTTTCATCCATCAGCAGGGTGGTGTCTGCCGCAGATGATTGGCAAACCGTTTTGAAATGTGCTGCCAATGCAGGGTTGCAGGTTATTATATCCAACACTACCGAAGTGGGTATTGCGTTAACGCAGGATGATATACTGCAATCACCGCCAACATCTTTCCCCGGTAAACTACTGGCTTTTTTGCACCACAGGTTTACCATTTTTAATGGCGATAAAGAAAAGGGATTGGTGATAATACCAACGGAACTGATACCGGATAATGGCAAGGTTTTATGTTCGGTACTATTAGCATTGGCCAGGCAAAATAACCTGGATGAAACATTCATTAATTGGGTACAGGAAGCCAATTATTTTTGCAGCTCTTTGGTAGACAGGATTGTGCCGGGCAAATTGCAGCCACAGCAACAGCAGCAAACAGAAGCCATTATTGGTTACCGGGATGAGCTGATGATTATCAGTGAGCCCTACGCTTTATGGGCTATCGAAACCAGTGATGAAAAAGTTAAAAACATTTTACAATTTGCCTTGGGGGATAGCAGTGTGGTGATAGCCCCATCCATCAATAAATTCAGGGAACTAAAGTTGAGGTTGCTCAACGGCTCCCACACTTTTACATGCGGGCTTGCAATGCTTGCAGGTTTTAAAACCGTTAAAGATGCGATGGACAACGCAGGTTTCAATGCGTTTATAAGGCAATTGATGAACGATGAAATTATAGCTGCTATTGAGGGCGGCGAAATTTTAGCCGAAGACGCTAAAGCCTTTGCAGATAAGGTTTGTGACAGGTACAATAATAGTTTTATAGAGCATAAATGGATCAGCATTACCATGCAATATTCATCAAAAATGAACATGAGGAATGCGGCAGTAATCAGCTGGTATGTAGATAAATTTAAAAGCTGTCCCAGCCGGATGGCGTTGGGAATGGCAGCCCATCTTTTATTCATGAAGGGTACGCTTGGGCAAGATGGAAAATATTATGGCGTGATAAACGACATGCGTTACCTAATCCAGGATGACAATGCTGCGGTTTATGAAAGTGCGTGGAAACAATACAATACCGAAGGTGTGGCTAAGGCAATTTTATCTGACAAAACAATTTTTGAAACTGATCTTACCAGGTATCCAATTTTTACAGACCAGGTAAATTACTGGCTTCAATTTTTAACAACGCAATCTGCGCAGGCAGCAATCGGTTCTTTTTTGAGCGGAGGAAAATAACAAAAGCAAAATATTAACCATGAAAAAAAACATACTCAAAATTCATTCAAAAGATAATGTGCTGGTGGCATTGCATGATATTGAACCGGGCACCGTGGTTACTTATGATGGGCAAGACATTTTGATTATCGACAGGATAGCAGCAAAGCATAAATTTTTTATCAGTGAACTGCATGCCGGTGATGAGATAATTATGTATGGCGTGTTAGTGGGCAAAGCACAACGGTTGTTGCTTCCAGGCAACTTAATGACGACCGAAAATGTAAAACATGCATCAGGTGGTTTTGTCTACAGGGATGTGCATTTTACCTGGCAGGCACCAGATATCAGCAAGTATAAAAATAAAACCTTTAATGGTTATTACAGGGAAGATGGCCGGGTGGGCACGGCCAATTACTGGTTGTTTGTACCAACCGTTTTTTGTGAAAACAGGAACCTTGATGTAATTAAAGAAGCCCTGCAAAACCAGTTGGGTTACGGCGTTGCCGGAAAATACAGCGGCTATGTAAACCAGTTGCTGCATGCTTATCAAAATGGTGAAGACGTTGCCGGTATTGACTTTTCGCCTTCCGTATCCGGTGAATATGTACAGCGCCAACGGGTGTTTAAAAACATTGATGGTATTAAATTTTTAAACCATCAGGGTGGCTGTGGTGGCACCCGTGCAGATGCTGCAACCTTAAGCAAACTGCTCGCCGCTTATGCCAACCATCCAAATGTTGCAGGGGTTACCATGCTAAGCCTTGGTTGTCAAAATTTGCAGGTGGCCGATTTTTTGGCTGATGTAAAAAACAGTGAAGGCGTGTTCAAAAAGCCATTACTGATATTTGAACAGCAACAATCACAAAGTGAAGAACAACTGATAAGTGAAGCCATAAAAAGGACTTTTGAAGAACTGGTACAAATCAACAAACTGCAGCGGCAACCGGCAACGCTTGATCAATTGTGTGTGGGCGTTAAATGTGGTGGCAGCGATGGCTTCAGTGGGTTATCTGCCAACCCTGCCGTGGGCTATTGTGCCGATTTATTGGTGGCTTGCGGTGCAAAAGTTTTGCTGGCAGAATTTCCAGAATTATGTGGTGCAGAGCAAAACCTGATCGACAGGATGACCTCTCAGGAAAGTGCTGAAAAGTTCATCCGGCTCATGAAAAGTTATGAAGAAACTGCGGTAAAAGCAGGTTCCAGTTTTAGCATGAACCCATCACCCGGTAATATAAAAGATGGATTAATTACCGACGCCATTAAGAGTGCAGGTGCAGCAAAAAAAGGCGGCACTTCACCCGTTGTGGATGTGTTGGATTATACAGAGCAGGCAACCAAACCCGGTCTCAGCCTTGTTTGCACACCCGGCAACGATGTGGAAGCAACTACGGGAAAAGCAGCATCCGGCGCAACGCTGATCTTATTTACAACAGGTCTTGGTACACCTACGGGTAACCCTGTTTGCCCTACAATAAAAGTGGCCACCAATACAAAACTGGCCAGGCGTATGGCGGATATTATTGACATAGATACCGGGCCAATTATTGAGGGCGAAAAAAATATTGTACAAATGGGTGAAGAGATTTTGGACTACTGCATAAAGGCCGCAAGCGGTGAAATAATACCAAAAGCAGTACTGCTTAACCAGGATGATTTTATACCCTGGAAAAGAGGGGTAAGTTTATAGGGGCTGCCATCTGAAAATAAGAATGTGGATGTTGTTGCTGCAATGCTTTAGCAGTAAGGGTTGCAAGGCTGTCATTTACATTAACGGGAATATAACAACCTTTTTTTTAGTACCTATGCCTTTGCTTGCAGGATAATTTATTTTTGCCTAACCAACCATTTTGGCAGCCTTATCATCTATCTGCAAACCAATAACTATTAGTGGGTATAACCGATAAACTTATACACGATAGCATTAAAGGGCACAGGCATGCCCAAACAAAGTTGTATGAAGACATGTCGCCCAAAATGTTTAGCATCTGCCTGCGATACTCAAAAAACCGGGAAGAAGCAGAAGAGATATTGCAGGAAGGTTTTATAAAGGTGTTTACTTTCATTCATCAATTTAATTTTAGCGGATCGTTTGAAGGGTGGGCCAGGAAAATTATGGTAAATACTGCTTTACAAAAGTACCGGGGCAAAGCGGCCTTACATGCAGTAACCGATATTAACGAAGCAGGGCAGGAGATTGGCGAACCAGAAACAATCATCGCAAGGCTTGGATCAAAAGAGTTGTTGGGCATGGTACAGCAGTTGCCACCGGGTTACCGCCTCGTTTTTAACCTGTATGTTTTTGAGGGCATGAAGCACCGGGAAATTGCCTCAATGCTTGGTATTACGGAAGGCACATCAAAATCAAACCTTTCGGATGCCCGGGCAATTTTGCAAACCGCTGTGAAAAAAAGCTTGCTGGTAGCAAAAAAAAGCTTTCACTATTTATGAAAAAAAATTTACCTGAAATTGACCAGCTTTTTAAAGATGCACTCGGCCAAAAGGAAGACGCACCTCATTCGTCTGTATGGGATGCCATAGATAGAAAACTGGACCAGCATAAAGTGGTGAACATACAACGCAAATATGTAAGGATTAAAAGGCTGGCACTTGCTTTAACAATCCTGCTTTGCATCAGCGGGGTATATACCGTAAAAAATTGGGGTAATATCAACAGGCAAACTGCTGGTAAACTTCCTGCGAAATTTCCTGCTGCTGAAAAAATTAAAAAGCCTTTGCACAGTGCAGCTATTGCAAAAGAAACCAACTCTAACAGGCTTGTTGAAAATGGCGCAAACTCCAATGCTGCTTTGGTTAGAGAAGAAAATACAACTGCAACAACAGCAATCACAAAAAGCATGGAAAGCCTTGCTGCAAAAAAGCAATCACTGCCAGACGATACTATTTTAGACCAGCCAAAAACAACACGTCATGAAAGTAATGTGGTAAGCGATAACGCTTTAAAAAACGAAAATGTTGCAAGCAGCAAAAAAAGCAATCCACTTAAAAATAAAAATGAAGTTGAAGATTTTGCCGGTAATAAAATGATATTCCTAAATGAAACCGGTGGGCACCCTGATTATAAAAAGCAAACCCTTGCAGATAAAAGTCTTTCAAATAATTTAATGCTGATTGCTTCACCTTCTTTGATGCCGTTCGGGCAGGATTTTTATAAAAAAATAAATACTCCTGTTCAAGACCAATCACCAAAATACCTAAGCATAAATAACAGTAAACCGGTAAGAAAGGTAAGGCAACGGGTGGTACATGCCATCGACCTTACCGCTTTTACCGGGCCGGATATGGCGTACAACCGCATGGAAGATAATGATGACCACAGGCAGCCAATGCCGGTCGAAAACAGGGATAGGCTACGGCATGAAGAAAAGGAACAGATTTCCATACAGTATGGATTGCTGGCATCTTACCATATTAATAACCGCTGGGCTTTTCAAACGGGCTTTAACGTGGTTAATAAATCTACCGGCATTCAACCTAAAATAATATATGCCTTGCTGGATAACAGCGGTGCCGTGAAATACCTGTACAACTGCTCATCTGGCTATACTTTTATTTCTTCCAAAGTAGTGGCAAACCCAGTTGTGGGTGATAGTTTAAAGGCAGCACATTCCACCAACAGGCTTCAATATTTTCAAATACCGCTTGCTGTAAAATATAGTTTTGCTGTAAACCACATTGGCTTTTTTGCCTCTGCCGGTACGGCTTTAAATATATTATCCAAAGGCAGTATACAAACAGAAACGGGGCAAGGCACCAATAAAGAAATGCATACCATTACTAAACTCCAGGGCTTGCAGCCGGTTTACCTTGGTGGTGTTGTAAGTGCAGGGGCTTATTACCGGTTCAGCAAAAAATTCTCTTTCACCGTTATGCCAGCTTATAATTTTGCATTAACCGCTGCAACAAGCAATGCACCTGTAAAAATTTACCCAAAGTCGGTTAGCCTTAATGCTGGTATCACTTATCGTTTGTAAAAAGTTTTATGGGCGGTCATAATTTCAGGGCTTCTTTTTTTCCGGTTTTTATGGCAAGATAAATGGCATCAATTATCTTAAGGTCTTTCAATGCTTCATGTCCGTCAACCGGTACAATTGGTTTTTTATTTTGCAGCAGGATGGCAGCCATTTCATCCATCTGTAAGGTTTGATGGGTAACATGCGGCTGTGTAAGTTCACCTTTATTCGTCCTGCCTTTTATGGGGCCGTAACCGGTTGCAGGCTGCAGTTCAGCAAATCCTTTTTCACCATTCACAAAAAAACTATCAAGGTTGTTCATGGCATAAGTAGAAAGGCAGGAGGCAACCGCACCACCTGGAAACCCGAGTTGAAATTGGATGGTTTCATCCACACCGGCTGCAAATTTTTGTGGGTTAAGTTTTGTTTCTGTTGCGGTAACCCATACCGGGTCTTCGCCAACCATATACCTTGCGCCATTAACGGAGTAAATACCAATATCCATCATAGATCCGCCACCAGAAAGCTTCTTATCAAGCCTCCACTGGTTCGGGCCGCCAATTGTAAACCCACTTAAGCCTTGAAAAAATAATACCTTGCCCAATTCACCATCATTCCGCATACGGATAATTTCGAGTGTTTTTGGTTCAAAATGCATGCGGTAACCAACCAGCAATTGTACGTTTGCCTTGTTGCAGGCGTCAATCATTTCCTGGCCTTCTTTTGCATTAATGGCCATCGGCTTTTCGCAAATTACATGCTTGCCTGCCTGGGCTACCCTTATGGCCTGGTTATGGTGCAGAGCGTTGGGTGTAATGATGTACACGGCATCGATTGACCCATTGTTTTTTACCTGATCAAAAGTCTCATAATTATAGCAATTGGCATCCGGTATATTAAACCTGCTTTGCCAATCTTTTATCTTGGAAGGTGTGCCACTGATAACGCCGGTTACCTTCGCCATTTTGCAATCCCTCATGGCCTCTGCAACCCTGTTGGCATAACCGCCCAAGCCCATGATAGCTACCTTAAGCACAGGGCCATCGTAAGTTTTATCATCGAAAGAAGAAATTGCAGAAAGCCCCATTTTTGGTAAATGTAACGCAATGATGGAGCCGGTAATTTGCTGTAAAAAGCTGCGGCGTGAGTTCATGAAATTTCTTTTTTTTGTTTTAAAAGTCAATTTACAGGCCAGCACATAATGTATTCAAATTATGTAAATACAGGTGCTACGGTACATTTATTTTTACCTTTACAGCACCGCCATTATAGTTGATCGTTTTATCAAAATGACTTGCTGCTTTTACACCTGCCCCATTATTTTCATTTACAACAACGACATTAAAAACCCTTGATTTTAACATGCCGGGGAACGTTCCTTTTCTTGCCGCAATGCTTAGTTCTTTGGTGGTATCATTCCAGTTAAAAACAATATTTGCAAACTCGCCTTTTTCATAATTGTAGGTATCATTCGCATCTTCGTACAAAGTAAACTGTCCATCTGCACCGGCGTAAATCCTCAGCTCTATTTTGTCTGCAGGCTTTTGTGCTGCATATTCCATCGTATCGCCCATTGGTATTATGGAGCCGGCTTTTACATACAAAGGCATTGTTTCAATCAGTGCATCTGCTGCAATGGTTTGGCCACCTGCCATTTTTTTATTCGTCCAGAAATCATACCACTCCACGCCTTTCGGTAAATACACATTTCTTGTTTTTGCCAGTTGTGCTGCGTTGGGTGAGGAATACAATTGTGCCGTAACAGGATTGGCCATAAATGCAGGCCCAAACATATACTGGTCGGGGATGTTGTATACTTTTTCATCCGTTCTGAAATCAAAAGCCAGTGAACGCATGATGGTGTAATTATCATTAGTTACCCTGGCTGATAAAGAATACACATAAGGCAGTAACCGGTAACGCAGGTTATCATAATCCAGTAAAATTTTACGGGTATTTTCATCCCAGCTATCCGAATATAAAGCCCTTTGTCCACGGCCATGTATACGCATGATTGGGCTAAAAGTGCCGAACTGGAACCAACGGGTAAACAACTCCCTGTAGTTAGGTTGCGTCCAGTCTGGTATACCATCGCTAACCAATCTTGAGATGTAACCGCCGATGTCCGAGGTCCAGTAAGGGTATCCCGAAGAGCATGCGTTAATCGCCTGCGGCACCTGGTTTTTAAAATCAAAAAATGTACAGGAAATATCCGATGACCATAAAGTTGATGCATACCGCTGCTGCCCTGCAAACGCCTGGCGTGCTAACAAAAAGATGCGCTTGCCATCAATATCCCTTCTCCATTTTTCGTAAATGCCTTTGGTATGTACCAGCGAATAGGAGTTAAAATAATCAACGCCTTTACCGGTATAAAAAACACTCTTCTTTCTGCTGTTTGGGTCTTCAGTATCCGGCTCACATTGGTCAACCCACCAGGCATCCCAGCCATAGCGTTTTACTAAACTGTCACGGGCCTGCTGCCAGTACATTTCCCGGGCCTTAGGGCTGTGTGCATCATAATAGGTATCACGGGTATGGGTGGTAAAATTATCCCAGGTAATGTCGGTTAAATTGCCTGCTGCTTTTAAAGCATCAAAGTTATTGGTGCCTGTACCAAAGCATGGCCATATCGAAATCATACCGTGATAATGTTCTTTGTGTATGGCATCAACCATGGCCTTTGGGTTGGGGTAGGCAGGCGGGTACATCACATGCGACCCGATAGGCAACGGGTACCAGTAGTACCAATCCTGCACAATAGCATCCACCGGTATATGGCTTTTGCGGTAGCCTTCTGCTGCCGTTAATAATTCTTCCTGCTTCTTATACCTGTCTTGCGAATGAAATAATCCAAAAGCCCATTTGGGATACATGGGGGCTTTACCGGTAAGGTTCCTGTATAAATCAATTACATGATCGAAGGAGGGGCCATAGAAAAAATAGTAGTCTACCATTTTACCACTTTCACTTTCATATTTAAATTGGGTGTTGCCAGCCTCGGCGCCATAAAATTTACTTTCTGCATAATTATCAAACAACAACCCATACCCGCTGGTTGATAATAATACAGGTATTGCACCGGTTAAATATTTAATCGCCATATCCTGGTTGCGGCCTTTATAGTTGATGGATAGCGAATCAACAGGATGGCAGCCAAGCCCAAATAAACCTTCGCCTTCGGGTGATAAAAAAGAAGAGGAACACTTGTACGTTGCAATGCCGGCCACTGTTGTATCCTTCATGGCTTTACCCGTTGCACCAGCTTCTGCTAAAATTATTTTGCCAGATAAATCACTGTAGGTTATCGCCTGGCTTGTTTTATCAATATTTATTTTAAGCCTGGCAGTGGTTATCGTTACGGCTTGTTTATTGTCAGTTACAGTAAAGTTTTTCAGGTAAGATGGGGTTACTTCTACAATCAAAGACTGTTTGTTCGCAAGGGTGGCAAGGTTGGTGTACTTTACTTCTGCTGCATCATCCTTTATCAGGTAAATATTCATGTTGCCCCGGGCTAACTGGCAGCTTATCCCAAAGCTTGTTTTTTTAAAACTTTTTACCTGTGCATTTCCGGTAATGGCAAAACAAAAAAAGATACAGGTAGTTGTCAATAGGACAATTGATTTTTTTTTCATACAAAAAAGCTCGTTTGTTAGATGGTGAATTGCTTGTAAGTGGCTGCACATATGTGGCAACGTACTGCAATGTAAAACAACTCCTAAAATTTTGATGCAGCGGAATAATGATTGTTGAAAATGTGCCAGTAATAGACAAAATAATATTACAACCGTCTATGGTAATTGACTAATGGGATTGATTAATAATACTGCTGTTTATAATTTTTCTAAGGCTGCCAAATATAAATAACCACTACAATACTTACCTTGTAAATCTTTACCAACAACTAAACTATTGCGCTGTTGAAAAAATGTTTATCTGCTTTGCTTTTTTTATTTCCGCTGCTTTTATTTGGGCAAAAGAAAAACAGCAACTACCGCCTGCAAATACGCAAGGCTGTATCAACAATACAAATAGATGGGGCACTAACGGAACCCGATTGGCAATCTGCTGATGTTGCCGATAACTTTTTTATGGTGCTCCCCATGGATACAAGCCATGCAAGGGTCAGTACGCAAATAAGGATGACCTATGATGACAAGAATATTTATGTGCTGGCGGTTTGCAACCTTTTGTACCCCAAACACTATATGGTAGAATCGCTGCGAAGGGATTTTAATTTTGGAAAAAACGACAACTTTATCTTTTTTATAGACCCCTTTGATGACCGTACCAATGGGTTTACATTTGGTGCCAATGCAGCAGGTGCCCAATGGGATGGAAGCCTTTACAGTGGCGGCAGCGCAGACTTGAGCTGGGACAATAAATGGGTTTCAAGTGTTAAAAACTATCCCGACAAATGGGTGTTTGAAGCAGCTATTCCTTTTAAAACTATCCGGTATAAAAAAGGAATTAAAGAGTGGGGCATCAATTTTAGCAGGCTGGATATTAACGTACCCGAAAAATCCAGTTGGGCGCCTGTACCACGGCAGTTCCCTACCGCATCGCTTGCCTACACCGGTACATTGGTATGGGATGCAGCCCCGCCTGAAGCAGGGGCAAACATTTCGGTAATTCCCTATGTTTTGGGTGGCCTCAATAAAGATTATGAAACTAAAAGCAACACTAATTTTCGCAAGGCAATTGGCGCCGATGCAAAAATTGCCCTCTCTTCATCCCTTAATTTAGACCTTACAGTGAACCCTGATTTTTCGCAGGTGGAGGTAGATAAACAGGTAACCAACCTGGACAGGTTTGAACTTTTTTTTCCGGAAAAGCGGCAGTTCTTTCTGGAGAATGCAGACCTGTTTGCCAATTTTGGTTACGCTGGTATACGCCCTTTTTTTTCGAGGCGTATCGGGCTTGGGGTACCCATTAATTATGGTGCCCGGTTAAGTGGCAGCCTTGATAAAAACTGGCGCATAGGCGTTATGGATATGAAGACAAAAAGCCAGGATGCAACGGGGTTACCTGCCCAGAATTTTACGGTGCTGGCACTACAGCGGCGCATGTTTGCCCGTTCCAATATCCGGCTGATGATCGTTAATAAAGAATCTGTAAAGTATGATCCTGGCAAGGATACCACAAAGCCTGTATATTCCCAATATAACCGGAACATCGGGCTGGAGTATAACCTTGCTTCTGTAAATAATGCATTCACCGGCAAGGCGCTGGTGTTAAAGTCTTTTAGTCCGGGCAAAAACACCAGTGAATTTGTGCATGCTGCAAACCTGCAATACACCAGCAAAAGATGGTTGTTGTTTTGGCAGCATGAAATTGTTGGTAAAAATTATAATGCAGAAGCAGGCTATGTGCCACGCAATAATTACATAAAATTAAACCCACAGGCAGGCTATACTTTTTTTCCAAAAAAAGGTTTGGTGTTAAGCCACGGCCCTTTGTTAAGTTCCACATATTATTTTAATACCGGCTTTCATCAAACAGATAATGAAACCTACCTGGATTATAAAATAACCCTGCGCAACCAGGCCGTTTTTGATGCATGGGCCGCACATGATTTTGTTGAACTGCTAAAGCCTTTTGACCCAACCAACTCAGGAAAAGATACCCTTGCCACAGGCACCCTGCACAAATGGAATGCATGGGGCACCAGTTTTACATCAAAGCCACAACGGTTATTTACCTATGCATTTTCAACAAGGTATGGTGGCTATTATGATAATGGCAGCAGGCTGAACCTTAGTGCAGACCTGGGTTACAGGTTTCAGCCTTTTGTAAATATTACCCTTAGTACCAGCTATAATTTTATTGATCTTCCACAACCTTGGGGCAAAATTAATTTTTGGCTCATCGGCCCACGTATTGATGTAACATTAACCAATACATTTTTTGTAACAGCCTTTGTACAATATAATGAGCAGCAAAAAAACATCAACGTAAATACCAGGCTGCAATGGCGCTATAAGCCTGCAAGCGATTTTTTTATAGTGTATACAGACAACTATTATTCGGCCCCTTTATTTGTGCGCAACCGGGCCTTTGTTTTAAAGTTTACCTATTGGTGGAGTAAATAGGCGGCTTACATAATTGTAAGAATTAAAAGGTTTTTTTAAAGCCTGTAAAAGTGGGGGATTACTTTTAATTAAAATAGTGTGTGCCCGTTACAAGAAGATAAATGCTGGTCCGTTAATACATAAAGAAATGTTACACCCTGCATGTGCAACAATGAAAAGGGGTAAACTTCTAATATTATAAATTGTAATGGCAAGGTGTATTTTGGTACTAAGTAAAATGTGATGACGAGGGAACCCTATTATATTTTACCCGGTAAAAACGGGTTTAAAGGTGCGCTGCTGGATGAATATCTGGCAACGGGACATTACAGGATGTTGCACATGGTATTTACAACCAACAAAACAGAAATGGAACCTGAGGGGGGGAGCGTAGCCGTTTTTTGGTTACGTACACTCGTCAATAAAATTAGCCAAAACAGAACAACCGCTGCTATTATTAAAAAGTGTTCGCATTTTAAAGTGGAGTATAAGAAAGCATGCATTACTTCTGAAATTGAAGATCTGTATAGCAGATACCACGGCCAGCTTGACTTTGTAACTGCGGATAGTTGCCGTGGCTGCCTTCATGATAGCTTTATTGAAAACCCATTTGACTCTAAAATGGTTTTGGTAAGAGATGGAAAAGCATTAATTGCAACAGGTTATTTTGATGCCGGTAAAAATGCCATTGCAGGTATCCTTAACTTTTATCATCCTGATTATAAAAAATATAGTTTGGGTAAATTCCTGATGCTTAAAAAAATAGCTTTTGCCATTGAGAATAACATGCAGTTTTATTACACGGGCTACATCAGTACCGGGGTTACAAAGTTTGATTATAAATTATTTCCTGATGTAAACGCAATAGAGGTTTATCTGCCCGATGAAAAGCAATGGCTTTTTTATAATTGCTATGGTAAAGACAAATTAAAACTCTACAGCGATACCCGTTTTTTGTAGCCTTCTCACATTGTGGTTTCGTTACGCCGTTTCCATAGCTCAATTCTTTTGCACTCCTGCGTAAACTTATTCTTAAAAGGGGATCCGCTCTCATTACCAATTATTTTTCAACACTGATTTGTGGATGTTACCGTGCCGCCACGATAAGGTTTTTACATCTTCCTTTACCATTAGTTACATCTTATCCAGCCTCATTTGAAAACCAGATGTAATTAAAAAAAGCAACTTAGTAATTTTACTATCCGGGTACAATAATGCTGGTAAGAGTACGTTTATGTGTTCAATTAAACTTTTGTAGAAATAAAACTACAGCCTGCTCGAAAAAAGCAGGCTACCGATTGAGAAAAACTATTACCCATCTTACAAAGAAAACTTACACCACACGATGAAAAATTTGTACCCGGCTTTTAAAGCAATCCTTGGTAAAAATGTTTCTCTCCTTGTTTTAATTTCTTGTTTTTTCTTTTTTATGATAACCTTTCCTGTAGCCGTTTCGGCACAGCAAATTGTTATTAACCCCCGCAGCAATTTAATTTTAAATGGAAATGTAGCGTTGGTTGTAAACAATGCTGCTTTTCAAAACAATGGTACATTTTCGGCAGGTAAAAGCACTGTAACGTTTAGCGGCTATACCGATACGCTAACATCATATGTATCTGGAAGCAATCCAACCGTTTTCAATAATCTGTCAGTTGCCAAACCAGCTTACGGTGTTGCATTAAAATCTTCTGTAACCGTAATAGATGTTTTGGCAGTTAATGCCGGCAACCTCTATACTGATAGTAATTTGATATTAAGGTCGGATGCAAACTTAACAGCGAGGGTAGCCCCCGTTAACCCAACCAGTTCAATTATAGGTAAAGCCAATGTACAAAGGTTTTTTCCTGCAAGAAGGGCCTGGCGTTTACTTACTGCACCTGTTACCAACTCGGCCACCATTTTAAATAGCTGGCAGAATAAAGGGGTGTATACAGTCGGTATAGGAATGCTTGTAACCGGGGCAGGCCCGTCAGGCGTGGGTGGAAACGGCTTAGATAACAGTCAACAAAATACAGCATCAATGAAGAGCTGGGATTATGGTTCTCAGGCCTATATTAAAGTCTCAAATTCTAAAATACCTATCTCTGCAGGCAATACCGGCAGTGCAGATAATACAGGTTATTTTACATTTGTAAGGGGCGACAGAAATCCTGGTAATACCACAGTTGGCAATACAAACAATACAACTTTAACCAGTATAGGTACTTTGCAAACAGGCAACCAAACATTTACAGTTTCCCCGGCGGCTGGCAAGTATTCATTAATTGGTAACCCTTATGCTTCGCCGTTTAGTTTTGACAGCCTGGTGAGGAACAATGTGCTTAAACGTTTTTATGTATGGGACCCTGCTATCAATACTGTTGGTGCATTCGTTATGTTTGATGACCTGGACGGTGATGGAAAATATGATACGTCAATCGCTGCCACTAATCAAACAACGTTTATACAATCGAGCCAGGCATTTTTTATACAAACCATCAATAACGGAGCGGCATCGGTAACCTTTAAAGAATCTGGCAAATCCAGTAAATACGCCCCCGGTGTATTCAGGCCAATGAACACAACATCTGTCACGCCCAAAATAATTACCTCATTAAACTTACTAAATGCGGATAACACAACCATTTTAGCAGATGGTGTATTCGCCCAATTCAATGATGATTTTAGTGCCGAGGTGGATATGTACGATGCCTTAAAATTTGGCAACACCAACGAAAACTTAAGCATTACGAGAAACAGTATTTCTTTGGCCGCTGAGAGAAGGCCTGCTTTACTGGACAATGATACTTTGTTTTTAAAACTGGCCACAACCACGCAAAGAGGTTACCAGTTTGTATTTGATGCTGTAAACTTTGACCAGCCTGGCTTAACCGGTTTTTTGCAAGACAGTTATCTCGGTACAAATACACCCGTTAATTTATCGGGTACAACAACAGTAAATTTTTCTATTGATGCCGTTGCAGCTTCTGCAGTGGCCAACAGGTTTAGGATTGTGTTTAAACAAGCAGGGGTTTTACCGGTAACCATCAGCAGTATTAAAGCTTATGAAACCAATAAAAATATTGAAGTGGAGTGGACTGTTGAAGATGAAATTAACATCGATAAATATGACGTCGAGAAATCAACCGATGGTGTTGCTTTCACCAAAGTAAATGCTGTTAATGTTATTGGCATCAATAACAGCCGCAACAATTACCAGTGGCTTGATGCAAGCCCGGTACAGGGAAATAATTTTTACAGGATAAAAATTTATGACCATAGTGGTTCAATAAAATACAGTACAACGGTAAAAGTAAATACCGGCAAAGCTGCACCCGGGTTCATTGTATATCCAAACCCGGTAACGGGCAATACCATCAACCTGGTAATTACGAATGAGCCTTTAGGAACTTATCAGCTTACATTATCCAATGCTATCGGGCAGATTTTATTAAGCAAGAGTGTGCAAACCAACAGCAACAATGTTTCACAATCTATAAAGATTGATAGCAAAATGCCCGCAGGTATTTATCAATTAGAAATTAAAGGCCAAAACAAAACTTCGGCTATACAGCAGGTAATAGTAGAGTAAAAAAAACGTACCCAATAATTTTAAACTAATCTCATCCATGAAAAAAAAGTATGTATTGATGATGCTTGCAGTGCAGGCAGTGTTTCTATCAAAAGTGTTTGCTCAAAATATAGCCATCAACGCATCAGGCAGTTTACCAGATACCAGTGCCATGCTTGATGTAAGCAGCACCCAGAAAGGGTTTCTTGCCCCACGTATGACAACGGCGCAGCAGAATGCAATTGCGGTACCCGCCAACGGCTTAATAGTTTTTAACACTTCTACCAACAGCTTAAATGTAAACACGGGCAGTACCTCTTCACCGGTGTGGCAGCCGCTTGCAATCAGCGGATCGGGCATAGGTTCTTTAAATGGGATTACTGCCAATGCGCAAACATTTGCCACCGATTCTGCGGGCAAATATTTCACCATTACCTCATCCGGAACAAAACATACGTTTAACCTGCCTGATGCTGCGGCAGCAAACAGGGGTGTTATCAATACAACCACACAAGTGTTTAACGGTAATAAAACCTTTAATAATCCGCTTGTTGCCGGGGGTACATTTGCTGCCAGCAGTACTGTGACCTTATCAGGTATTTTAAGTGGGGCAGCAACAGACAGCATTGTAACCATCAATGGCAGCGGGGTTATAAATAAACGCACCATTGCAGATGTTACGGGTAACAGTTGGGGAACAAGCGGTAACGGTGGCACAACCGCTGCTAATTTTATAGGCACATCCAATAATTCAAGTTTTCGTTTTAGGACGAACAGTTTGGAAAGAATGGTAGTTGACAGCAATGGCCGTGTAGGTATAGGCACTAATGCACCACCAGCAGATTTTACCTTAAGCCAGGGTGCAGGGATAAGTAATGCGAGAGGCATAAGGTTTACAGGTAATTCAATTGGCGGTACTTCAACCGGTACTGGTTTTTCAATGGCCCTTGGATACAATACAGCAGGCAATAAACAATTATGGTTGGGCGATGCTGATTATCTTGGTAACAATACTGGAACTTTTTTCAGGTTTTCTGCTTCCAGCGGATATTGTATAATGGACGCAGTTTCCGGCGACAACAACAACAGGCGTACAACACAGATAGGTGTTGGTGGTGATTTAAACTCTGCGGTAATTTTAGGGAGCGACTTAAATGCGGCAGCCCCGGGATCATATGTTTGGGGAAATGGAAACATGGCCATAGGCAATGGTTACCGCTCTAACGCAGCACCGGTTAACGGGTTGATTGTACAAGGTAAAGTTGGTGTGGGTACAAGTTCGGCGGCCAGTACCTTACAAGTGGGCGGCTCAATTGCAATAGCAATAACCACCGTAACCAATGCGGATGCAACACTATCAGATGTAAATGGAACAGTAATATTTAACACCGGTAATACCAACAGGATTGTAAACCTGCCATCTGCATCTTCAGCAACAGGCAGGATATATATTGTAAAGAAAAACAGTACAGGAACGGGCAGGGTAACTGTAACACCAGCTACCGGAGAAACGATTGATGGTGCTGCCACTTATGCGTTGACAGCATCATGGAGATATGTAAACATTCAGAGCGATGGAACGAATTGGCTGGTTGTGGGAAACAACTAATCTTAGTCAGTTGAGATAACATTTTTAACAACGGGAAAGCTGCATGCACATGCTGGTTTTCCCGTTTTAAGTTTAAGCCATTTTCAAAAAACCTTGGGTATTGAAAAAGGCCGCATTTCTGCAGCCCTTATAATTTTTTAAGCAAAGAAATTAGATATCAGTGGCCTCTCCGTAAGCCATTGCTGTTGCCTCTTTCAAAGCTTCGCTCATGGTAGGGTGTGGGTGCACTGCATTGAGTATTTCATGGCCTGTTGTTTCCAGCTTACGTGCCGTAACCACTTCTGCAATCATTTCAGTAACGTTCATTCCAATCATATGGCAACCTAAAAACTCGCCATACTTTGCATCATAAATCACTTTTACAAAACCTTCTGTAGCACCGGCCGCACTTGCCTTTCCGCTTGCCATAAATGGAAACTTTCCAACCTTAATTTCATAGCCTGCTTCCTTTGCTGCCTTTTCTGTATAACCAACCGAAGCTACTTCAGGTGAGCAGTAAGTACATCCGGGAATGTTATTATAATCCATTGGCTCCGGATGATGTCCTGCAAGATGTTCAGCAACACTGATGCCTTCTTTGGTTGCCACGTGTGCAAGGGCTTGTCCCGGCGTGCAGTCACCAATTGCGTATATACCTGGTACACTGGTAACGCCATTTACGTCCCGTACAATTTTTCCTTTTTCAGTTTTAATCCCTAATTCTTCGAGGCCAATATTTTCAAGATTGGCAATAACACCTACAGCGCTAAGCAAAATATCCGCAGTTAGTTCCACTTCACCATTGGCTGTTTTTACTTTAGCTTTTACACCTTCGCCACTGGTATCCACACTCAGTACTTCGCTGTTGGTCATTATTTCAATACCCTGCTTTTTAAATTGCTTTTCCAATTCTTTGCTGATGTCTTCATCTTCCACAGGCACAATACGTGGCATAAATTCAACGATGGTAACCTTAGTACCCATGGTGTTATAGAAATATGCAAACTCACTGCCAATAGCACCGCTGCCGCAAATGATCATGCTCTTGGGTTGTGGCGAAGGCAATACCATTGCTTCCCGGTAACCAATAATTTTTTTTCCGTCAATAGGCATAGTTGGTAATTGCCGTGCCCTTCCACCGGTTGCAATAACTATATTTTTTGCTTCAAGTGTTTGTTTTGTTCCATCTGCTGCGGTTACTTCAAGTTTTGTCGGGGCTATCAGTTTTCCAAAGCCCATAATAACATCAATCTTATTCTTCTTCATCAAAAACTGTACACCCTTGCTCATTTTATCTGCAACGCCACGGCTGCGTTGTATCACTGCATCAAAATCAAATCCAGGGTTATCAATCTTAATACCATAACTGGATGCATGTTTAGCGTAGTCATAAACGTTAGCGCTTTTCAATAATGCCTTGGTAGGTATACATCCCCAGTTAAGGCAAACACCACCCAAACTCTCCTTCTCAACAATAGCTACTTTTTTACCTAACTGGCTTGCCCTGATTGCGGCCGGATACCCGCCAGGGCCACTGCCCAACACAATTACATCATATGCCATACTAAATTATTTTATTGTTTATTAATAAGGAATGCTTCCCTTGAGCGTGGCAAAATTAGTTTGAATCAGGTGATTAGCCAAAGCTTATTTTGTAAGGTTAACACCCGTTTTTCTGCCCCTTTCCTCTATTGCCCTTTGCTCAGCAATTGACTGCAGGGTTTTAATACTTACGTTTAATTCAAACCCTATAAGCAACACCAAAGAGTTAATATAGATGAGTGCCATCAATACAATGATGCTGCCGATAGAACCGTATAAGGCATTGTACCTTCCAAAATTATTTACGAAATACGAGAAGCCGATTGAAGCCAGTATGCTTAGGGAAGTTGCCAGTATAGTGCCCGGTGATACCAGTTTCCAGCGTTTTTGCACTGCCGGTGCATACTTGTAAATAAAGGCCATGGAGTAAAATATCATTACCAGGATGAATACCCATCTTACAT
This sequence comes from Ferruginibacter sp., assembly GCA_965249755.1. GTDB lineage: Bacteria > Bacteroidota > Bacteroidia > Chitinophagales > Chitinophagaceae > Ferruginibacter. The sequence continues at coordinate 1,262,670 of CBDFMT010000004.1, read as the reverse complement.
AAAAAATGATATTGCGGATGGTAATGTTTTTAATGCCCAGCCATTGTAAAACGGCCCCCTGTGTTATCAGCAACAGCAGGCTGCTAAGTACTACCAAAAAAAGAAGGGCTGTTAGTTTGATTGCCATCCAGCGGTTATGCAGGCCTTTGCGTTTTGCAAAGCCAATGTAGTTTTTATTGAAAGAACGCATAATGCCCATCATGGCATTGGATGCAAAAAACAGGGCAGTTATAAAACCAAAAGATATTACCCCGATTTTTGAACTGTCAATAAACGAGTCAATAAATTTTATCAGGTTTTCATTGTGCTTTAATGGAAGAACGTCCATTATAATTCCATGCAATTGTATTTTTAAACTTCTTTTGGAAACAAAGGGAAGGCTTGGGATTAAGGTAAACAAAAACAAAAAAGATGGCGGTATTGCCATGATAAAATTATACGCAACCGCCGATGCCCTTTCTGTTAGACCTACAGTTTGTATTTGCTTGTAAAAAAATTTGGCAACATCATAAACCGGTACGCCTTCAAAACCCGGCAATTGCCATTTCTTGCTCTTCTTAAGTAAAAAGCCAAGAGGGGTTTTAGTAATTATAATGCGTTCGGCAGTGGTCAAAATATGTAGTGCTTTTAATCAAATCTACTGATTATAGTTTTAGCGGTAAACCGTTTATGGTACCCGTTTGGCCTTAAGGTATTCATTAAGCCATTGCTGGTATTGTTTCGCAAATACCATATGCTCCTGGTATGTGGTGGCAAAGTTTGAGAACCCCGTTAAATTAGGTTGTGCAACAAAGTAAAGGTAACCGGTGGCAGGGGCATTTAAAACTGCATCAATAGTTTTTATAGATGGTGTGCATATTGGCCCGGGTGGCAGCCCGCTGTTCAGGTAAGTATTGTATGGGGATGGTAGTTGTGTATACTTGCTAAATACCCTTTTTATTGAAAAATCTTTCATGGCAAAAATAACGGTAGGATCTGCGGAGAGCCGCATGCCTGTTTCCAGCCGGTTCAAGTAAACACTTGCTATCTTTCCCTTGTCCTCATCTTTGGTTGACTCTTCTTCAACAATACTGGCAAGGATGTAAGCCTTTTTTGGGGTAAGGTTTAACGCCGTAGCTTTTTGTTTTCTTTCCGGCGTCCAAAACTTTTCCTGGTCTGTATATAATTTTTTAAAAATCCTGGAGGCTGGTGTTGTCCATAACAAAGAATAAGTGTTGGGTATAACGGCCGTCATGGCGGTGTTGGTGTCAAGGCCATACTTAATCAATGTATCATTGTTGTTAAGCAATGCCATTACCGAAGCAGAATCGCATTCAAAATTACCGGCAATTTTTTGGGCAAGGTTTTCCTTTGTACGTAGTTTGCTAATAACAAGGTTTACCGGTGTTTGCCTGCCCGATTTTAAAAGTTTTGCAACCTGGTAAATACTGGAACTTTTTAAGATAATATACTTGCCCGGCTTAACACTGTTGCTGTAGTTTAACTGTGTGGCAATCCACTTAAATGTACCTGTATTTTTAATTATTTTTTGATCTGCCAACTGGTTGAGCACATCATTAAAATTGCTGCCGGATTTTATGAACAAACTTTTTTTGTCTTCGGTAAAACCGGTGTTGCCCCCGAATATGCGCCATGCGGCAAATGCAGCAACAGCAATCAATACAACAAAAATGAAGAGGATTATTTTTTTTACAAATGGCATACTATCTTGGTTTTTCATTGGATACCCAAAGTAAAATAAAAAACCCCGTCTTTGGCAGACAGGGCTAATAATTATTTATACAAATAAGTAAGTTATTTTTTTAGCGTATCCGCAGGTATTACAACCGGTGCTACATTCTGATTTACTTTAGGCGCCGTTGCCGGTGCATTGTTAATCAGCGTGCCGGTTTTAGAAGCACTGCTTGTTGCAGAAGAAATAAACACCGGAGATATAATACAAAGAATACCAACAATAGCAGCAAAAATCCAGGTGCCTTTTTCCAATACATCGGTTGTTTGTTTAACACCCATTAACTGGTTACTAAAGCCCCCGAGGCTGCCTGATAAACCGCCGCCTTTAGGGTTTTGAACCAATACAATTAAACCTAAAATGATAGAGGCAAGTATAATCAGAATTCCAAAAACAACTAACATAGTGAATCTTTAAAGTAAATTTTTATTTTTTTCTAACGGTTTTTAATTTTTAATACCGTCAATTTTGGCTGCAAAGTAAGTGCTTTTAGCAGGATAAAGCAAACTTAATTTTTGGTAAACATCGATGGCTTTACGGGCTTTTCCCTGCTGTACCAACACCTCGGCCATGGCTTCTGTTACAACATCTGTTTCGGTATTGGATTTTTCGGCCATGCCCTGGATGATGCTGTCAGCCTGCACCGTGTTGGCAACCAATTGATCCGGATGAATTTTTTTCATCACTTTTAACCACTCTGTAAAACTCTTTAATTGCTTGCCTAATTTATCAACCGGCCTTTCTTCATCTATAAATTTTATACCAACGCTGGCAAAATAATCAGAGGTATGCAAGGGCTCAAACGTAACCGTATCTTCGGTAACCTGCATGTCCTTTGTAAAGTTCAGTTTAATGTGCATCGGCTCAATCTCTTTGTTATCTTCCTGCTCAATTTCTGCCGCACCTGTGCTTTCAATGGTCCCGTTATATGTATGACCGATATTATTTTCATTGTCAGCCAAACTTTCGTTTTGATCAAAAGTTTGTATCTCCTCAACAACAGGCGTTTCTTCCACGGGATGAATTGGCTGTTCAACAAAATGCCCTTCTGCTGCAACAGTGTTTTCATTTTCACCGTGCACTTCCATGTTTTTATTTGGTTGCACATCACCAAACGATACTTCATTTGGAATGCTTTCATTTTCTACAACCGCATTATTAAGACCGGTTATTTCCAAAGGTTCATCAACTGGTGCCATCGCATCAGCATGCGTAGGAAGGTCAGCAGGCGGTACCTCACCCTGCCGGGTTAAACCATGTGAAATTTCGGTATTGGCGGTATCAATATTTTCTTCTATCAGAACAGCGGTTTCAATTGGTGCAACCACACTTTCATTGTTAGCAAATTCTTCTACCTGGTAATTTAACCAAAGTGGGTTGTTATTAAAAAGAACGGCTGTTTTAGCCGCCTGCGCTTTATACTCATTGCTGTATACAGGTGTTTGCAGCAAGAGGTACAATTGGGCTGCTGCGAATGATGGATGTTTTGTAACAATGGATTTCAGGTATTCATTTGTACCTGGCAGATGCAAATCCCTTTTAAATAATGACCCAAAAAGTTGGTGGTTATTGCCCATAGCCCAAAACTAAACTTTTTACAACAAAAGAGAAACCTGCAACGGTTTACCAGTTAGAAAATATTTTATTAAATATGGCATCAACCGTATCCTTTATAATTTGCGGCGTTAGCTGGGCTTCAGCGTTTTGAAGTGTTAGCGTTGCTTTAAAATCATAATTGGTGGTAACGTCTGTTTCAAAATTTTTCGAGAGGTCTAAATTGTTTTTAAATATCAAATGAAACGAAACACTTAAACGGTTGGTACTTGCATTTGCGCCGGCAATACCGCTGGTACTTACGGTATAGTCAGATACATAACCGCTGATATCATAATGGGCACTGTCTTCATTTACCTGGCGCAACCTCGTGTTGCCACGTATTTTATTTTTTAAACCTTCCGTAAGCTGGGGGCTTAATTGTGTATTCACATACCTGGCCTTATTTTCAAGATAATTTACCCGAAAGGATTTTATCTCAGGCGGTATAGGAGAAGTATCTTTAAAAGAATATTTACAGGTGGCAAAATTAAAAACCGATATTACCAGTATGCCTGCCATCAGCAAGAAAATACTATTTGGGAATACTAGTTTTTTGTTGTTACCGCCTTTATTAAACGTGTTATTTGCCATGCCGCAAATTAAATTTTTATCCAATTTTGCTTTGTTAAATATGGTTTGTTCTTTGGGCAAAAAAGCCGCATTTACATGTGCTGTTTACTCTTCAATATCATATTCTTTTAGCTTGCGGTACAAGGTACGTTCGCTGATGCCCAAATCAGCCGATGCATCTTTTCGTTTGCCTTTATGCTTTTTCAGTGCTTTTATAATCAGTTCTTTTTCTTTATCCATGATGCTTAAAGATTCTTCAATCTGTTCATGGTGATGGATGTCATTAGTATTTTGGTTGATTAAAACCGGCAAGTTGGAAGGTTGAAAATTGGGCTGCTGCGCAGAAGTTTTAATTTCTTGTAATGAGGAATTGTCATTGTTATTGAACATAGGTATATGCTGCGCCATTGAAGGGTTTTGCAAAAGATCATAAAACATCTTTTTTAATTCATTTACATCCTTCTTCATATCAAAAAACAACTTGTACAATATCTCCCTTTCGTTGGCAAACTCCTGCTGGCTTACGGCAGCTTTGCCTCCCGCCAAAACAGGCAGCCTGTTATAATTATGATCGGGTAAAAAAGTTTGTAGCTCCTTTGCATTTATATTTTTTTCTTTGGATAAAACAGAAATTTGTTCTGCTATATTTTTAAGCTCCCTTACATTGCCCGGCCATGGGTAATTCATCAGCAGGCTACGGGCATCATCTTCCAGTTGAACGGGGATGCCTTTATACCTGTCAGAAAAGTCTGCAGCAAATTTCCTGAACAATAATGGAATATCTTCTTTACGGTCCCTTAGCGCCGGAACCCTTATCGGTACTGTGTTTAGCCTGTAATATAAATCTTCCCTAAACCTGCCTGTTTGGGTAAATTCCAGCAGTTCTTTATTAGTGGCAGCTATTACCCTTACGTCTGTTTTTTGTACTTTACTACTGCCTACCCTTATGTATTCGCCGGCCTCTAATACCCTTAGCAAACGGGCTTGTGTACCGAGTGGTAATTCACCAATTTCATCTAAAAAAATCGTTCCTCCATTTACCGTTTCAAAGTATCCTTTACGGCTGTCTACCGCTCCGGTAAACGAACCTTTTTCATGGCCAAACAACTCACTGTCGATGGTACCTTCTGGAATGGCACCGCAGTTTACGGCGATAAATGGATTGTGTTTTCTGGCACTAAGCGCATGTATAATCTGTGAAAAAGCTTCTTTACCAACACCGCTTTCTCCATTAATTAATACGCTTAAGTCTGTATTAGCTACTTGTGCCGCCACATTTAATGCATGGTTAAGGGCAGGGGAGTTGCCAATAATTGCAAAGCGGTTTTTGATTGATTGTAAGTCCATAATGAGAAACCCGTTATTACTGAACACGAAAACCGGGCCTTGATATTTTAAGTGTCCTGTCCGGAATTAAATGGAGGCAACCGGGGTGCCTATTAAAGTTCCCGATGTACAGGAATTTATTTGTATAAAAACATAATCGCCTTTTTTGTAATTGCCTTTTGGAAAAACCACCACTTTGTTTTGGTCATTTCTTCCGTAGAGGTCTTCGTCTGTTTTTTTAGAGAAACCCTCCACCAATACTTTACATATTTTACCCACATCACGCTGCATGCTTTCCAAAGTGTTTTGGCGGTGCAGGGCTACCATTTCCTGTAACCTTCTTTTTTTTATTTCTTCCGGCACATCGTCTGCAAACCTTCTGGCAGCAAGGGTCCCGGGGCGTTCGCTGTAAAAATACATGTAAGCAAGGTCATATTTGCACCAGGCCATCAGGCTTAACGACTGCTGATGGTCTTCTTCTGTTTCGGTACAAAACCCTGTAATCATATCTGTTGAAATGCCTGCATCAGGTAAAATTTCCCTTATCCTTTTTATCTTGGCCACATACCATTCCCTGGTGTAAGTGCGGTTCATTAACTGTAATATCCTGCTGCTCCCGCTTTGTACCGGCAAGTGGATGTAGTTGCAGATATTATCGTATTTAGCCATTGTGAACAATACCTCGTCAGTAATATCCTTGGGGTGCGAAGTAGAAAACCGTACCCTTAGCAAAGGAGATATCTGTGCTGTTTTTGCCAGCAGCATGGCAAAATTTACGGGTTCATCATAACCATTACCTTCTGCGGTATCTGCAGGGGCAACCCAATAATAGCTGTCAACATTTTGGCCAAGCAGGGTAACTTCTTTATAGCCACTTTCAAATAAGGTGGTGCATTCCTGGATAATTGAACTGGCATCACGACTGCGTTCCCTTCCCCGTGTAAATGGCACCACACAAAAAGAGCACATATTATTGCAGCCCCGCATGATACTTACAAAAGCATTTACCCCATTGCTGTTTAAACGCACCGGTGCAATATCTGCATAGGTTTCATCCCGGCTTAGCAAAACGTTTACCGCTTTCTGGCCGGTTTCCGCTTCTTCAATCAATGCAGGCAGGCTCCGGTAAGCATCGGGCCCAACCACCATATCCACCAGTTTCTCTTCTTCTAAAAATTTTGATTTCAGGCGTTCGGCCATACAGCCCAATACACCCACGAGCATGCCCGGGTTGGTTTTTTTTAACTTGCGAAATTCAGTGAGGCGCTTGCGTACAGTGGCTTCCGCCTTTTCACGGATGCTGCAGGTATTTACAAAAATAAGGTCTGCATCTTCAAAATTTTTCGTGGCACCAAAGCCATTATCCTGCAAAATAGAAGCAACCACTTCACTATCCGCAAAGTTCATTGCACAACCATAACTCTCTATATAAAATAATTTTTTGTAAAGATCAGAAGGCAGTAACCCGGGGACGTAAGCTTCGCCCTGCCGGAATTCATCATGTATTTTTGAATTGGTATTTAATAAAGTCCCCATCTTAAAAATTAGTGCGCAAAAATAAGCAATTAAGATGGAAAGATGCCATGTTGGCATTTGGGCCGCACTGCCGGATAGATTACTTAAACAGGTAAAACCAAGATGGGCTTAGCCGGCCTGTCCGGTTGTTTTATCAATGGTAGTTTTCTTTTCGGGAACAGGCTTATCAAAAAATAAAATTTTTACTGCAAATAGGATGAGTAAAACAGCGAAGATTTTTTTTACGGTATCCTGTGGTAAACTTAATGCCAGTTTGCTGCCTAAATAACTGCCCACAAAAAAACCGGCAGAGATTATCAATACAATTTTTAAATCCACATAGCCTTCTTTGTAATATTGGATAACCCCCAATAAACCTATGGGCAAAAGCAAAATCCCTAAAGAAGTCCCTTGCGCCATTTTTTGTGAAAAGCCCAGGAAGAACACCAATGCAGGCACTATTACAATACCACCGCCAACGCCAACCATGCCACCGAGCATACCGGCAATTATGCCAATTAAAATCAGGATTATTAAAGTTTGTGTATCCATTTTTTTACCTGCATTCATTATTTGGTTGGATAAGATTCTTTATAAAAAGCTATCGCCTGTTCAATTACTTTGTATGCTGCATCTTTATCCTGGAATTCGTCTATCTCCACCACTTTATTTTCAAGCACTTTGTATTGTTCAAAATAATTTTTAAGCACCGCAATAAAATGCTTAGGCAAATCATGTACGCTGGCAAAATGGTTTACCGTCGGGTCTTTTGATGCAACTGCAATTATTTTATCGTCCTTTTCCCCATTATCTATCATCTGCATATTTCCAATTACAGTTGCCTCTACAAGGCACAACGGTTGAATGCTCTCACTGCACATCACCAATATATCCAAAGGGTCTCCATCTTCACCAAGGGTTTGTGGTATAAAACCATAATTAATGGGGTAGTGAAAGGATGAGTGTATAACCCTGTCTAAAATTAGCAGGCCGGTTGCTTTGTCTATTTCATATTTAGCCCTTGACCCTTGCGGTATTTCGATAAGGCCGTTTACAATTTGTGGTGCATTATCGCCGTAATGGGCGCCATGCCAGGGGTGTAGTACGTACATAATTTTTTGATTGGTATGAGTAAATATTTTTTTGTAAGATGCCTTTATTATTTGGCTGCAGGCCCCTGTTGAAATGTATGTTTTAAATCAACAAACCATTGCCCGTTTATCCGCACTACTTTCACTTCGTTTTTTTTATCCCTTTTGTAACTGTTGGAATAATTTACAATGGTTACCGAATCGTTTACATTTTTTAATTCATTTATGATGATATCGGCATCCCGGTATTTTTCATGTTCCTCTTTGCTTTTACCCTCAAAATCACTTTTTGATAATTGAAAATACTGGTTATTGATGTCTTCATCCAGCACAAGTGTTTTGGCATCTTTATAATTATTTTCCAGTATATCTTTTATAAATGCCCTTGCAGTTTCAATATCTGTTTCGGGATGTTTTTGGGCATCGTTGCATGCTGTAAAAGCAACAATACACAAACAAGGAGCCAACATTTTGATGTTCATAATTAAAGTTAATCCTCTTTATAATACCCAAAACTAAGAAAGCATCCCTAACAAAGGATGCTTTCGTTGTAATGTTTTTTATTATTACTGTTTTTTGTCTTTCAGGATTTGTTTTATAGAATCCAGCGACTTCATTCCGTTGTTCATTATTTCCCGTAAAGAATCTGTATTGATATTTTTTATTTCATCCAGGTGCTTGCTTAAACTATCCAGCGAACCATTTTTAAGGTCGCCTAAATGGCTTTTCAAACTATCCAACGCTGCAGGGTTTTTTTCTTTCATCTTGTTCATACCCATTTCCATCATAGTCGATTTATCAAAGGCCACCTTCCATGCGCCACTCTCTTTTTTTAAAGTAAAGCTGGTCATCTCCCCCGATTTTTTATCCTTTACCGGCACTGTTGCTTTATCGCCTTGTATGGTTGCATCGCCGAATTCCATTCTCATTTTATCAAACTTATCCATGTCATCACCGGGGCTTTCTTTTGCACTGTTCATTGCCATTTGTATCATATCCAGCATGCTTTTGCTATCTGTAGTTGCCAGTTTTTTTGCACCCTCAATGTCCTTCTTTCCCAAGGCATCAAAAAAAGCCAGTAACGTATTTTTTGGGTCGCCACCTGCACCTGCACCCGGTTGGCAACTTTCAACAATAAACACAGTGGTTAAAATGGCTACAGCCATCAATAATTTTTTCATAAACTTTTTTTGTGCTAAAAATAATTTTATTTTTTTTGGATTACTATCATTTGTATACAAATCTTTTAATTTCTACACAAGCCGGGTTTTTAAACAAATCATCCACACCAATAAAGGCAAAGTTTTGCAGGTGGCTGATATTAAAATGAAGCCTGTTATTGCTGCCCGTTAACAGCGATTTATAAACGTATTCGGTACAATACATACTGTCGTTTGATGCAAGGTTAAAATCCATATCGAACACCACCCCGGCATGGTATAAATTTTTTGCGGCAGCTACTACATTTTGGGTAATACTATCTGCTATCTTAAACCTGAATATGCCAAAGCCCCTGTTGGCAAACGGATCGCAAAAGGATGTTAAAGGGTCACGTCTTATTTTTTGATTTGGATTAAAATCGCCGCCCAGGGCATGGTAGATAAAAATGCTGTCATGCTCAATGCTTGCAATGCCGCAATGGGAGTAGGTTTTGTCGTGCTGGTTTAAGCGGCGCAACATTTCGCTGGTAAAATCATTACCGGTGTGGGTGATTATATCGCCTGAGCGGATGAGTTTGCCAGCTTCCTCAATTTGTGCAAAGGCATGTTGTTGTATTAGTTTTTGTTGAACGGAATCCGCATGTGTTATCACTAATTTATTATACACCGGTTGATGGTTTTTTGTTTGGCATCCTGTAATAAAAAACAAGAGGCAGCACAATGGCCACCTCTTGAAATTTAATATTAAAAAAATTAGATTACCTCCGTTGATCATGGTTTGTGTCCGCTTCCTTGTCTTTATCATAAGCCTTAATAATTGCCTTAACCAGTTTATGGCGCACCACATCTTCTTCATCCAGTTCAATGTGGCTGATGCCATCAACGTTCTTTAAAATACGTAACGCTTTTTCAATACCGCTACGCATATTTTTTGGCAGGTCTACCTGTGTAGGGTCGCCGGTAATAATGGCTTTTGCATTTGCACCAATACGGGTAAGGAACATTTTTAACTGCCCGTCGTTGGTGTTTTGTGCTTCATCTAAAATGATAAAAGCATTGTCCAGTGTGCGGCCCCTCATGTAGGCAAGTGGTGCAATTTCTATGGTACGGGTGGTCATATAATAACCAAGCTTATCAGCAGGTATCATATCATCCAGTGCATCGTACAAAGGCCTCAGGTACGGGTCAATTTTTTCTTTCAGGTCACCTGGCAAAAAACCTAAATTTTCACCTGCTTCCACAGCAGGCCTTGTCAGGATGATTTTTTTTACGGTCTTGTTTTTTAAAGCCCTTACCGCCAAAGCCACAGCAGTGTAGGTTTTGCCGGTACCAGCAGGGCCAATGGCAAAAACTATATCATTTTTATCAACGGCAGTAACCATCCTTTTTTGGTTTACTGTACGGGCCCTTACCGTTTTGCCGTTAGGGCCAAATACCAATACATCGTTAGGGTTACGGTCAACAAAGTTATCAACCACCTGCTGATCATCTCCGCCTAAAATCTGTTCAAAATAATTCTCACTCATGTGCCCGTTGCGTTCAATGTATTGAACAATCAAATCAATTCTTTCTTTGGCATCTACAATTTGCTCGGGTGCCCCGCTCAATTTTACTTGTGTGCCACGGCTTAAAATTTTTAAAAGGGGGAATTTCTTTTTCAGAATGTCCAGTTTACCATTGTTAACCCCAAAAAATTCAATCGGGTTAACAGACTCAAGATTGATAATAGTGTCTGTCAATGTGCGTTTGGTTTTAAGTTTTCAAAGATTGTTTGTGTGGGTGCAAGTATCGCAACCTTGTATTTCAAATTTAGTGATTTAGCATTAATTAAAATATGCTTAAGTTATCAACACTTGTTAAAAACAATAATTACAAAAGTGCTAAATCTGCCAAGGTAATAAATCAGTATATGGTTGTGAAATTGGTATTTTGCCGCTGCAAACTAAGGCTGTTGCCCGGTTGAAAAACGGAGGCATTGCGTAACGGCAGCACATAAATTATTTTTAAAAAGATGCCAATTATTTATTTTGCACCTGAACCAGCTATTTGTCAATGAACTTGAAAAATGTAAAAGCTTTTATCGATAGTGGTATTTTAGAACTATATGTATCTGGCATTACCACTGATGAGGAGACTGCGATGGTTAAGGCGTTATCAATCGAACACCTTTTGATCAAAAGCGAAATTGAAGCAATAACGCACTCTTTGGAGCAGTATGCATTGGCTAATCCGATAGCGCCTGATGCAACCCTTAAAGCATTTATGTTCGCAAAAATTGATTTTATGGAAAGGGTGCAGGGCGGCGAAATTCCCGGTTACCCTCCAGCATTGCACCAGGGATCTCTACTTACAGATTACCAACCATGGATCGATAGAAAAGACATGGTGCTGCCTGAAACCCTTGAGGGTTTTTATGCAAAAATTATTGGCTATACAAGCGAAGTAACAACAGCAATAGTTTGGATAGAAGATGAAAGCCCGGTGGAGGTTCACGACAAAGAACTGGAAAGTTTTCTAATAGCCGAAGGCACTTGTAATATCACCATCGATGGCAAAGTACACTCGTTAGTACCAGGCGATTACCTTACCATACCCTTATTCAAAGCGCATTTCGTAAAGGTTACTTCTTGTTTTCCATGTAAAGTAATTTTGCAGCGTATGGCTGCATAACCTTACAACATTTCAATTTTCAGCAACTTAAAAAATTCAGTTTCAGGTATTTCTTTCACCTGGCCGGGTTGCAATTCGCCAAGGTTCAAATCTTCAATAGAAATCCTTATCAGCCTTTTACAGCGGTGCCCTGCTGCAGCCACCATTTTCCTAACCTGGTGAAATTTTCCTTCCGTTAAAATGATCCTTAACCAGGTGTGTGGCAGCCATTCTAAAAATTCATTTTCCCGTTTAAAAAGATTGACGGGCTTATCAACAATTTGTACATCACATGCAGTGGTGGTATAGTACCCGCCGCCTTTTATGCGTATAGGTATGCCGGTTTGCAGCAGTTGTAATTTTTCCGGGCTAACCACATCTTTTACCTGCACCAGGTAAACACGCCGGTGCGGTACGGCGCTTTGAAACAACAACCTGGTTACTTTTTTATTAGTGGTTAAGATGAGCAGCCCTTCTGTATGATTGTCTAGCCTGCCAATGGCATGTATGCCTTCGGGAAACGCATACCCGAGATCGGTAAGCAATCCTACCTCATCCGGGCTTACAAACTGCGACACCATATTGCAGGGTTTGTTTATGATAAAGTATTGGTGGGCCTGTTGTTGCATCTTCTCCATTATAAATGCAATTTTAATTTATTATTACAAACATCTGCCGGATACATTGAAACAGCCAATAGTAGTTTATGAAACTTACCTTTGCCCTCAATTAAACAATATGAATTTTAGCGATTTAAACCTGAACGCCCCTTTGCTTAAAGCCCTTGATGACCTTGGTTATGACAGCCCGACAAGCATACAGCGCAAGGTATTTTCTATAGTAATGTCCGGGGCAGATGTGTGCGGCATTGCCCAAACAGGCACAGGTAAAACATTCGCTTATCTGTTGCCCTGTTTACGCCAATGGAAATTTAGTAAAGATAAAAACCCACAAATACTGGTGATTGTACCCACAAGGGAACTTGTGGTACAGGTGGTGGAAGCCGTTAGGTTATTGGGCAAATACACCAATATTATTGCAACAGGTGTATATGGTGGTGTAAATATCAACACACAAAAAGCCGAAGTGGAAAAAGGCCTTGATGTGTTGGTGGCTACCCCCGGCCGGTTGTACGACCTTGCCATGAATGGTGCCTTTAAAACAAAATCCATCCGGCAACTGGTAATTGATGAAGTAGATGAAATGCTGAACCTCGGCTTTAGAACGCAGTTAAAAAACATACTGGACCTGCTGCCTGTAAAAAGGCAAAACCTTTTATTTTCTGCAACCATTACAGAAGAGGTAGAAAGCCTGATGGAAACGTACTTTAATAATCCCGTAAAGATAGAGGCGGCACCAACAGGCACACCGCTGGAGAACATAACACAGGTTGCCTACGAAACACCCAATTTTAATACAAAAATTAACCTGCTGGAACTGTTGCTGACAACAGATAGTGACATGAGCAAAGTGCTGGTATTTGCAGCTACCAAAAAAATTGCGGACGAGTTGTATGAAAAGCTTGAACCTCAGTTTGCCGGCAGTGCAGGGGTAATACATTCCAATAAAGAACAGAACCACCGTTTTAATACGGTAAAGCAATTTAAGGATGGCAGTTACCGGTTTATTATAGCAACCGATATTGTGGCAAGGGGTATTGATATTGATGAAGTAACCCACGTTATTAATTTTGATATGCCGGCCATTCCAGAAAATTACGTACACCGCATCGGACGTACCGGGCGGGCAGATAAAAAAGGCATTGCCATTACTTTTATTGCACCTGCCGAAGAGGAGAACAGAAAGAAAACCGAGGCACTGATGAAATACAATATACCTGTTGCGCCGCTGCCGGCTGACCTTGTTATTTCCGACATATTTATTGAAGAAGAAAAGCCTGTTGTGTACATGAAAACGATCCAGTTAAAGGTGCCATCTAAAGAAGGGGCCGGGCAAAGTTTTCATGAGAAATCTGCCAAGAATAAAAAAGTAAATTTTATTGTAAAAAAGAAAGACAGGATGATGAAGAAGTATGGCAAACCCATCAGCAGGGGACAAAAAAAATAATCATCAAAAAGGATTAAAAAAATTGGATTATGAACCTTGTAACATTAACCGGATTGGCAGCAGCTTTTTGCACTACCACCTCCTTTTTGCCGCAGGCCATTAAAACGATACAAACAAAAGATACATCAGGCATTTCACTATCTATGTATGCCTTATTTGCATTCGGCACGCTGCTTTGGTTTTTGTACGGTTTGTTTACTTATAACAGCCCCATCTACATAGCCAACGGCATTACCCTTGTATTTGCAGTTATTATCCTAAGCTACAAAGTGCGGTATAAATAAACGCTTAGCTACCCTGGCATTGCGGTGTTTGCAGCAAATAGTTTAGCAAGATGAAGCCTGGCAACATTGAACGGAATGTACAGCCCTGCCGGTTCATATGGTTGTGACGGGTATATAAGATGGTGCCCGTCAAACTAAAATCAGCCCAATTATTTTTCCAGTAGTGCCTTCATGTTCAGCAGGTTTTGCTGCATATCCCCACCTACCATTTTATCCATAAAAAGGTTCATCAGGTTTAAAGGAAATTTTTGTTTGCCGGTAAAAGTATGGGTAAGTTTAGTTTGCGTACCGGGTAACGCTTCAAGGGTGTTGGTTGCATAATTGGTAGCCTCAAAAGGTTTTTTAAAACGTATCTCTACGTTCATACTTTTTCCTGGTTGCAGGCCTTTAATTTCCTGTGCCCCGATGCCTACATTTTTATCATTGCTTTCCCAGGCAGATGTGGCGCCCACCGTACCATCAACACCGGTATACAACAGTTTAACATTGGGGTCTTTCATTACCCAAACACTATAATACTCCTGGTTCTTGAGCAGCTTCATGTAGTCGTACACCACTTGCGGCGGCTGGCTAATAACAACCTGCTTTTCCAGTTTAAATTCTTTTTTAAGCAACAGTGCCAGCAACAGCAGCAACACAACAACGCTAATAATTATATAAAGAATGGTGAGCAGGATGGCCATACAATTCGTTTTGGTGAATGCTAAAACTAAAATAATTTTTATACATTAAGAACTGGAAACAGTAATGTCTCAAGATGTTGTGTTTTTATATTGAATAAAGCTTTAAGGGCAGCTACCTTTTGCAAGCTTTCCTGTTGCCTGTTATTGTTTATTTTTGTACCTACTATCAACACATTTTTTGGGGTATGTTCGGTGGCGATAAATTCAAACACTTTGGTACTGTACCCGGCAGCTTCCATCAGCAAAGCCCTTAAACTATCGGTAACAATTTCTGCCTGCCTTTCCAGCAAAATACCATGTTTGGTAACTGTGGCTAATACATTGTCTGGTTTCATTTGCCTGCGGATTTCTTTATGGCAGCAGGGCGCACAAATAATAACTTTGGCGTTGGATTGAATGCCTTTAAAAATGGCATCATCTGTTGCAGTGTCGCAGGCATGCAGCGCTATCAATATATCCATGGCAGGCAATACAGATGCAGCGATAGTATCCGTGTTAAAATGCAGCTTATCAAACTGGGCGGCTGCGGCAATTTTTGTGCAGGTGTCTACCAATTCCTGTCGCATCTCCACCCCATAAACTGAGGGCTGCAAATTCAGTTTATTGGTAAGATAATCGTACAATGCAAATGTGAGGTAACCTTTGCCGCTGCCCATGTCCACCACCGTAAGCTGCTGATCAAATGCCAGCCCTTTTACAATGCCATCAAGTATTTCTATGTACCGGTTTATTTGTTTGTATTTATCCTGCATATCTTTTTTTACCAGGCCTTCGCCGGTGGTTATGCCAAGTTGGTGTAGGTAGATATTACCCGATGCCGCCACAAGCCGCTGCTTTTGTTTATCGTGTTGTTGGGCATTATTTTTTACAGAAAGTGTTGAGGGAGTGGTTGTAATTTTTACTGTGTTATTTGTGTTTTGCAGCAGGTGGTAATCGTTGGTAACGGTAAATAAATCGGCATTATAAAATTCGTTTGCAAGTAATGTTGTTATTGCCGCTATGGCTTCTGCCGCACCCAGGTTTTTTGTAATGTCTTTGGTATTGTACCGGTAAACAAATGAAAACTTGTTGCCTGTTTTTAATGCTACAGGTTTTATAAAAACGTTTTTTAGTTCGGCTTCTTTATTTCTTTTATTACCAAGGGTAATTTTTATCAATTCAGCTTTTTCTGCTGATTGCTGAAACAGGTCTGAAAATGATGTTACCGATGCGGCCATTTAAAATAATTTATTAGATACTGTTTTGCAAGTGTTGATGAATGCATAATGTAAAAAAGGTGTTCTCATGCTTAAACAGGTTTGATCATGTCACTATCAAAAACAACATTTTAAGTTGCAAAGTTATCATCGCAACGGCACAAATAATATCCGGATTTATGTTGTTGCAAATCTTAAGTTTATAAAGGCATTGTCTCAAAATTTACCCAAAGTTGTATCAGCAATATAATGCCGCTACCCCGTTTGTAGAAATTCAAGGTCAAAAAACTGATGCTATTCAGTTTTAAGACACTTTATCTATGGCATTTAATTAGTTGAATTGCTGGTATATCTAATCACAAAATAAATCTTATAGTTATGCAACAACAATCTAACAATGACGGGTTGGAACAAGTTTTGGAAACCCATACAGAAATACCTTTTGCGTTTGCTGAAAATGAAACCCATCAACCAAAAAGCGATGCACAGTTTCAGGAAAGTTTGAGAAGCAAATCATCTGTAGAAACGGCAGACATTTCTTCTCCAAATTATAGTGGCGATGTTACAGACCTGAATGATGCCGGTGAAGATGAGGGTGAGAGCGACGATATTGAAGGCGAGGGCCCTGAAGGTGAAGACCTTGAGGAGGACGACTTTGATATTGATGAACAAAC
This sequence comes from Ferruginibacter sp., assembly GCA_965249755.1. Classification (GTDB taxonomy): domain Bacteria; phylum Bacteroidota; class Bacteroidia; order Chitinophagales; family Chitinophagaceae; genus Ferruginibacter. Next base: position 1,246,127 of record CBDFMT010000004.1, on the reverse strand, counting down.
GCCAGAAGAAGAGGAAGGCGGCAGCTTGGATGACCTTGATAAAGATGAAAATGATAACGCCGATGAAAATGGAACAAGAAATGAAACAGGCGATAACGAAACTGATGATGAAAACAATACTTACATTGGAGATGACCCTAACAAAATGGGAGAGGTGCCGAGAATGTCAGTATAAACCTATACATCTCTTAGTGTCCGATTGACGATTGTATTGTAGTTATTTACAGTTATTGGCATTAAGTTGAACCATAAAAGTGTATAAAAAAATCCCGGTGCAACCCGGGATTTTTTTATGAATAAAGTTGACTTTGTAAGCTAACGTTTCACAAAAGGAAGGGTTGTTATTTCCCCGTCTGTTGTATTAATTCTTATAAAATAAGTTCCTTTTGATAAGGCTTTTACATCTACATAAAGAATGCCCCCATTGACGATGGTGTAATCTTGTTTGTAAACAGTTTGCCCGGCTGCAGAACTTATGGTAACACCGGCTTTTCCTTTCTGGCCATTTTTAGTTTGGATGTTTATATAACTTGATGCCGGGTTTGGAAACACAGTAAGATAAGCACTTCCATTGCGGGAGTTGCTTACTGCTGCAACAATACTGTAATTAATGATGCCTGTTCTGTCTGTAATTTTCAAACGGTAAAAATTAATACCTCCTAATGGTGCATTATCGGCTATGGTGTAGTATTGGGTTGTTGAAAGGTTTTTAGCCCTTGAACTTGCCTCAGGCAAATCAGTGAAATTAACTCCGTTGCTGCTCCGCTGTACCTGGTATTGTTCAATATCGCTTTCGCCTGCACTAACGAACTTCAAAAGGTTTTTTGAGTTTGAAGATTTTTCTGCAGTAAATGAAATAAGCCTTACCGGTAAAGGGCCTGGCTCTGTAGCCGTAATAGTGTAGGCACCTGTTGCGCCTGGCTTAAATGAAGTTACCACAATGTAGTAAGTACCAGGTGTTGTAAAATTGTACGTTAATGCAAAATTGTACTGCCCAGGCCCTGTATCATCATCCCCTAAAAGAACATTGCTTAACGGGCTTGCCGGGTTAAAACCTGCGGGGCTGTACAAAAAACCGTACAAATCGAAATCAGTACTTGGTGTAATACTGGTAATGGTTACCAGGCCTGCTGTGGTTACGACGTAAGGTATAACATCGTAGTAAACGCCTATGCCTTCTGTGGATAAGGCGGTTGGTGGCGACCCTTCGTCGGGCCGGTTAAATGTTGGATCTGTTGAAGTAAGGGCACCACTGTAGGGGAGTTGTGCATTTACTAAAAGGGAACAGATACCTAACATTGAAAAGAGTAAAGCTTTTTTCATGGTAAGTGTGTTTAGTTTAGAATGCGTAAATATACTATTAAATTACAATCAATTTCAAAATCGAAAACCCAAAACATGCATGTAAAATGTCAAGAATTTCAGCTGCGTTTTCATCACCCTTTTACCATTTCAAAAGGTACAAAAACACACCAGCCAACATTAATAGTTGAGCTGGAACACTTTGGCATAAAGGGTTATGGCGAAGCACCTGCTATTACTTACTATAATATTACGGTGGAAAAAATGATGGCAGACCTGTTGCAAAAAAAGCAATTTGTCGAAAAGTTTGCTTTTTCTGATCCTGAAAGATATTGGCATTACCTGCACCATTTATTTCCGGCAAATCCATTTTTAGTTTGTGCCCTAGATATGGCAGGCTGGGATTTATACGGTAAGATAAAAGGCAAACAACTGCATGATTTATGGCAACTTGATATAGCAAAAACCCCTGTTACTGATTTTACTATTGGGATAGATACGATACCAGCCATGGTTGCCAAGATGAAAGAAAAACCATGGCCGGTGTATAAAATAAAAGTAGGGGTGCCTGGTGATGTGGAAATGGTGGCGGCACTTAGGCAACATACAGATGCTTTGTTTATGGTAGATGCAAACGCAGGCTGGTCGCTGGAAGATGCCTTGCAAAAAATACCAATATTAAAAGGGCTGGGGGTTGCATTAATTGAACAGCCACTGGCCAAAGATAATTGGGAGGGAATGAAAACACTACTTGCCCAATCGCCACTGCCCTTGTTTGCAGATGAAAGCTGCGTTGCAGAAAGAGATGTTGAAAAATGCCACGGATATTTTCACGGTATAAATATTAAACTTACAAAATGCAGCGGCATTACCCCGGCAAGAAGGATGATTGAAAAAGCACGGGAGCTTGACTTGAAAATAATGATTGGCTGCATGAACGAAAGTTCTGTAGGCTCCGCCGCAATTGCCCAACTGGCACCACTTGCAGACTATATTGATATGGACGGGCCATTGTTGCTGGCAGAAGATACCGGCACCGGCGTAATATATGATTATGGCAAAATAATTTATAACAATTTACCCGGGTTGGGTATTGTTATAAAGCCGTTCTAAATTTTATTTGGTAAAATAATTTATCAATCTTTACTTTGCGCTATCAATGAAAAAAATCAACCACATACATCATCATCATTTGTTGCCCAAGGGTAAGCTATGCTGATTGGTGTGTTGTAAAAACATATTTTCACAAAAGGGCTTACTTAAAAAGTAGGCCCTTTTTGTTTATACAAACCGTACAGGTTTTTTAAAGAGCGGCTTAAAAGAGAAGCTGATGAGTAACGGTATATGGTACAAGTGTGCGACGCAACAATGCCAAATAGCACTACAAAAACCTGGACAACCAAAATAATTATATGCTAAAAATTGCAGTTCAAAAATCGGGGCGCTTGTATGATGATTCTATCAGGCTTTTAAAAGAATGCGGTATTGAGTTGAACAATGGGAACAAACAATTAAAGGCCGCTGCTTTTAATTTTCCGATTGAAGTATTTTTTTTACGGGACGATGATATTCCCCAATATGTGTTTGATGGCGTGGCAGATATTGGTATAGTAGGCGAAAATGTATTGATGGAAACAGGAAAGGATATTGACCTTGTTTACCGGCTGGGATTTGGTAAATGCCGCTTAAGTATTGCAGTACCCAAAACCCTGGAATATGAAAAAATTGGTGATTTAAACGGGTTAAAAATTGCCACGACTTATTCCAACATTTTGCAGCAATATTTAACTGCAAATAAAATAGATGCAGAGATACATGAAATCAGCGGATCGGTAGAAATAGCGCCAGGCATAGGTTTGGCCGATGCCATCTGCGATTTGGTGAGCAGCGGGAGCACCCTTTTTACCAACGGATTAAAAGAAGTGGAAGTTATTTTAAAATCAGAAGCTGTGTTGGCCGCCAACAAAAAAATGTCAGCAGAAAACAAGGAAATACTTGGCAAGTTACTGTTACGCATCAACGCAGTTAAAACGGCAAAAAACAATAAATATATTTTGCTGAATGCACCCAACAGCCAGTTGAAAAACATATCATCTTTGCTGCCGGGCATGAAGAGCCCAACCATTGTGCCGTTGGCCGAACAGGGATGGAGCAGTGTGCAAAGTGTGGTAAACGAAAATGATTTTTGGGAAGTAATTGAGAAGTTAAAGTCTTTTGGTGCCGAAGGGATTATTGTGTTGCCTATTGAAAAGATGATTGTGTAAGCAGGTAAACGACATACATTATTATGCAGGAAATATTTATAAACCCTCCCATGAAGGAGTGGAAAAAAATTATACAAAGGCCGGTGTTAAGCAGTGCTTCACTGGAGCATATTGTTGTACCAATACTGCTTGCTGTGCAGCAAAACGGGGATGCCGCATTAAGGGAATATGCCGCAAAATTTGATGGCCATGCGTTAACCAATTTAAAAGTTACCGATGATGAAATGGAGGCTGCGGCTGCATCTGTACCCATTGAATTAAAGGCTGCCATTGAAGTGGCAAAAAATAATATCACCAAATTTCACGAGGCACAAAAGGAAAGCGTTAAGCAGATAGAAACGGCGGTTGGCGTTGTATGCTGGCGCAAACCGGTAGCCATACAAAAGGTTGGGCTTTACATTCCGGGTGGTACGGCACCGTTATTTTCTACTTTGCTCATGTTGGCCATACCTTCGCTGATAGCCGGTTGCAGCGATATTGTAGTATGTACGCCTGCTGATAAAAATGGCAACATAAGCCCTGTAATTTTATATGTTGCCCAGTTACTGGGTTTAAAAAAAATCTATAAAACCGGCGGTGCACAGGCCATTGCAGCCATGGCTTATGGCACGGTAACTATACCGGCCGTGTACAAAATTTTTGGACCGGGTAACCAGTATGTTACCTGCGCTAAACAACTGGTAAATAAAGAAGGTGTTGCTATTGATATGCCGGCAGGCCCAAGTGAAGTGGCGGTGTATGCTGATGAAAGTTGTAATACCATTTTTGTTGCGGCCGATTTGCTAAGCCAGGCTGAACATGGTACGGATAGCCAGGTGGTGTTGGTGGCATCTGACCAAAAAATTGCCATTGCAATTAAAGCTGAAATGGATAAGCAGCTGATCACTTTATCACGAAAAGAAATTGCTGCAGGAGCCTTGCAAAATGCCCTGTTTATTGTGATGGAAGATGTGGATGCAGCTTTTAATTTGCTGAACGAATATGCAGCCGAACACTTGATTATTGCATCTGATAATGCGTTAGTGCTTTCCGAAAAAATAGTGAACGCAGGCAGTGTTTTCCTGGGGCATTTTTCGCCTGAAAGTGTTGGTGACTATGCGTCTGGCACAAACCATACTTTACCTACAAATGGTTATGCCAAAGCTTACAGCGGTGTATCGCTTGATAGTTTTTTAAAGAAAATTACTTTTCAGCAACTCGGTAAAGACGGTATAAAAAACATTGGCAACGCTGTTGAAATTATGGCTGCCGCCGAAGGTTTGGATGCACATAAACATGCGGTTAGCGTGAGATTAAAAAGCTTGTAAAAAGGTATTTGTTTTATTGATGAAAAAATATGGACCATGGAATTTGACCTGCAAACATTGGTGAGGGAAAATATAAAAAACTTAAAACCATATTCATCTGCCCGGCATGAATTTACCGGTAAGGCTTCCGTGTTTTTAGATGCCAATGAAAATGCTTTTGGCTCACCATTACCGGAAAAGTTTAACCGTTACCCGGACCCTTTGCAGTGGCACTTGAAATTTGAGCTTGCAAAAATTAAAGGCGTGCCAGCAGAAAATATTTTTATCGGTAATGGCAGCGATGAAGTGATAGACCTTGCATACCGCATTTTCTGCACCCCGCAAAAGGATAACGTAATTGTTTGCCCACCTACTTATGGCATGTATGAAGTAAGCGGCGACATCAACGATGTGGCGGTCAAAAAAATAAATTTGCTCAGCGGTTTTCAACTGGATGTGCAAGGTATTTTGGCGGCTGCAGATAGTAATACAAAACTCATTTTTATCTGTTCGCCCAACAACCCAACAGGTAATAATATGCGGCGGGAAGATGTGGAAATGATACTGAATAATTTTAATGGCCTTGTGCTTATTGATGAGGCGTACATCAACTTTTCTAAGCAAAAAACTTTTATACAGGAACTTACGGAATACCCTAACCTGATAGTAATGCAAACTTTGTCTAAGGCATGGGGGTTGGCCGCACTCAGGCTGGGCCTGTGTTACGCCTCAATGGATATTATCGGGTTGTTTAATAAAGTAAAGCCCCCTTACAATGTAAATGATGCTTCTCAGCAATTGGGTGCAGAGGCTTTGCAAAATACCAGTCTGGTAAATGAATGGATCACCAAAGTGGTACAACAAAAAGAATGGCTTATGAATGCCATGGCCGATTTTTCTTTTACAGAAAAAATTTACCCCAGCGATGCCAACTTTTTTTTGGTGAAAGTAACCGATGCAGATAAGCTATATAATTATTTATCATTGCACGAAATAGTAGTACGGAACAGGTCGAAAGACCCGGGCTGTGAAAATTGTTTACGGATAACAATCGGCACACCTGAAGAAAACCAGCAACTAATTAACATTTTAAAAAAATATGAATAATACCGGATTGCAACAAACGCCGAAAAGGATTTTATTTATTGACAGGGATGGAACGCTGATTAAGGAAGCCCCGCCAACTTATCAGCTTGATTCCTTTTCTAAACTGGAATTTTATCCGGATATGTTTTGGTTTATGCGCAGGATAGCCACAGAACTGGATTACGAAATGGTGATGGTTACCAATCAGGATGGCCTGGGTACCGCTTCTTTTCCTGAGGATACTTTTTGGCCACTGCAAAATTTTGTGATGGAAAGCCTTACCAATGAAGCCATACATTTTAAAGAAGTGTTTATTGATAAAACATTTCCTGCGGACAATGCACCCACCCGTAAACCCGGTACCGGCATGCTTGTTCAGTACATCAACAACCCGGCTTACGATCTTGAAAATTCTTTTGTAATCGGCGACAGGATAACAGATATGCAGTTAGCGAAGAACCTGCATTGCAAAGGCATCTGGCTAAATATAGATGAAACATTGGGTGCCTCCGAAATTAAAGACACCATAACCGCACTTAAAAAAGATACTATCATTTTGGAAACGCCCCATTGGGCAAACATTTACGAGTACTTAAAACTGCCACCGAGAAAAGTAGTACACCACCGCAACACCAACGAAACGAAAATTACTGTGGAAGTAAACCTCGATGGCACAGGCAAAGCATCCATAAGTACCGGACTTGCCTTTTTTGACCATATGCTGGACCAGCTTGCCAGGCATGGCAATATGGATTTAAGCGTTACCTGCAAAGGCGATTTGCATATTGATGAACACCATAGCATAGAGGATACGGGTATTGCCCTGGGAGAAGCCGTGGCATTGGCTTTGGGGAATAAAAGAGGCATTGAAAGATATGGATTTTTATTGCCGATGGATGATTGCCTGGCAAAGGTGGCCGTTGATTTTGGCGGCCGCAACTGGATTGTTTGGGAAGCAGAATTTAGACGGGAAAAAATTGGAGAGATGCCAACAGAAATGTTTTTCCATTTCTTTAAATCGTTTAGCGATGCCAGTAAATGTAACCTTAACATACAGGCCGAAGGTGAAAATGAACACCATAAAATTGAAGCTATTTTTAAGGCTTTTGCAAAGGCCATAAAAATGGCTGTTAAGCGTGACATAAATAATAACGCCTTACCTACTACAAAAGGGCTGTTATAAAAATAAAGTGCCTGGGCCTTTAAAATTGTAGATATGGTTGCAATAATAAAATACAATGCCGGCAATGTACAAAGTGTTCAATACGCTTTGGAGCGTATTGGTACAGCATCTGTGGTTACGGATGATTTTAATATTATCCGCACAGCGGATAAAGTAATTTTTCCAGGGGTTGGGCATGCACGTTCTGCGATGGAATATTTAAGGGAAAAAGAACTGGACCAATTGATACTCTCCCTGAAACAACCGGTGTTGGGTATTTGTCTTGGCCTGCAATTAATGTGTATGCATTCTGAAGAAGGAGATACTACCTGCCTGGGTATTTTTGATACAGAAGTAAAGCTTTTTAAATCTGCAGAATTGAAAGTGCCGCAGATAGGATGGAACAATATCAGCAGTTATAATTCTGTGCTTTTTAATGGTTTGCCAAACGATGCCTTTATGTACACAGTGCACAGTTATTATGCAGCCATTAGTGATGAAACCACTGCGGTTACGGATTATGTGCAACCATTTAGTGCAGCCTTGCAGCAGAATAATTTTTATGCTGTACAGTTTCATCCTGAAAAATCGGGAGCAGCCGGTGAGGTAATTTTAAAAAATTTTATACAGTTATAAATGACGATCATTCCGGCAATCGATATTATAAACGGCAAATGTGTACGCCTTACAAAGGGGGATTACAATCAGCAGAAAATCTATAATGAAAATCCTGTTGAGGTAGCCAAACAGTTTGCTGGTGCAGGTTTACAGCGGGTACATGTGGTAGACCTTGATGGTGCAAAGGCTGGCAAAATTATGAACCTTGCAGTGCTTGAAGCCATTGCTGCAGCCACCAACCTTATTATAGATTTTGGCGGTGGCATAAAAAACATCACCGATGTAAGCAATGTATTTAATGCCGGTGCGGCCATTGCAACCATTGGAAGCCTTGCCGTAAAACAACCAGAAGTGTTGGAAGAATGGCTGATGGAATTTGGTGCCGGTAAGTTTTTAATTGGGGCAGATGTGCTGGATGAAAAGATTAAAATAAGCGGATGGCTTGAAGATGGCGGCACAGATATTTTTAGTTTTATTGGAAAGATGATTGGCCTCGGCGTTACCCATATTTTTTGTACAGATATTTCAAAAGATGGTGCCATGCAGGGGCCGTCTGTTGATTTATACAAACAAATAATGGCGCTGTACCCTGAGGTAAAACTGATAGCAAGCGGTGGTGTAACAACCATTGAAGATGTAAAGGAATTAAAACTTTCCGGCTGCAAAGGTGCTATCATCGGCAAGGCAATTTATGAAGGCAACATTACTTTACAACAATTACTAAGTATCAGCTAATGCTTACAAAAAGGATTATACCCTGCCTGGATATTAAAGATGGCCGCACCGTAAAAGGTATAAATTTTGAAAACATCAGGGATGCCGGCGACCCGGTTGAACTGGCCGTTTTATACAGCAGGGAAGGTGCCGATGAACTGGTTTTTTTGGATATTACAGCTACCGTTGAAAAACGTAAAACGCTGATAGAACTGGTAAAAAGAATATCAGCCAATATCAACATTCCGTTTACTGTGGGTGGCGGCATCAGCACAACAGATGATGTGGCCCTACTGCTCCAGTACGGTGCTGATAAGGTTTCCATCAATACCGCCGCTTTTAAAAACCCGGCATTAATTGAAGATTTAAGCAACCGTTTTGGAAGCCAGTGTGTGGTGCTTGCTATTGATACCAAAAAAGAAGCAGATGGCGAATGGTATGTTTACCTCAATGGTGGCAGGGCGAAAACCGAAACCAAAACCATGGATTGGGCAACGCAGGCGGTTGCTTTAGGTGCTGGCGAAATTTTGCTTACCTCCATGAATAATGATGGTACAAAAGGGGGCTTTGCGGTTGACATCACAGCATTGCTTTCAACCAGGTTGCCAATACCGATAATTGCCTCGGGCGGCGCTGGCACTATGGAACATTTTAAAGAAATATTTAAAGATGGCCATGCCGATGCTGCACTTGCTGCAAGCATTTTTCATTATAAAGAAATTGCCATACCAGCCTTAAAGCAATATTTATTTAAGGAGGCGATACCAGTAAGGTTATGATGGATTATTTACTTTGCCTGCCACTACTTGCGGTTATCGCATTGCTGTTTTTTATTACCAAGTGCAAAGCAGCAGGATCGCCTTGGCAGAAGGCATAAACATTTTAGGGAAAGACAAAAGCTTACACTGCAACAGTTAAAAGGTTAACCTTGTAAAAGAAAAAGATAATTATGACAATCGACTTTTCAAAATATGCAGATGGCCTGGCACCTGTGATAGTACAGGATTACAGCACCGGCAAAGTATTAATGCTTGGGTTTATGGATGCTGGTGCATTAGCAAAAACGAATGAAATCCAAAAGGTAACTTTTTACAGCAGGAGCAAAAAAAGGTTATGGACAAAAGGAGAGGAGAGCGGCAATTTTCTATTGTTGAAATCTATAACTGCTGATTGTGATAATGATACACTTTTGATAAAGGCAGATCCTGTAGGGCCTGTTTGCCATACTGGTGCCGATACTTGCTTTAATGAAAAAAATGAAGGCATCCAATTTTTAGCTGAACTGGAAAATATTATTTCGCATAGAAAAAATAATCCTTCGGAAAGTTCTTATACATCTTCCTTATTTCAAAAAGGCATTAATAAAATTGCACAAAAGGTAGGCGAAGAAGCGGTTGAGTTGGTAATAGAAGCAAAAGATGATGATGCCGTTTTATTTAAAGAAGAAGCTGCCGACCTGTTGTTTCATTATCTTATTTTATTACAGGCAAAAGGTTTTTGTTTACAGGATGTTTTGGGTGTGTTAAAAGGCCGCCATAAAAAATAGGCGTTGCAAAATGTTGGTTGGTAGCGTAACCGGATATGGGGCGTTTTAGAAAAAGTAATGCCTTTCATCTTTTCGCTTTGTACTGAAAGATTACTTTATTCAACTGCCTTAACCTTCACCAGGTTGTTGATCATTCCATTAAAAATAAAATAGTGAAACGGTAGAACAGAGTACCAGTAAAGCCTGCCCCACAAGCCCTTTGGCCTGAAGGTGGCTGTTTGCCGCAGGTACTGCTTATTGTCCTTCTTCATAATTTTAAACTCAAGCCAGGCCTCCCCGGGTACTTTCATCTCAGCAAAAAGCAGCAACCTTTTATTCTCTTTATCAGCCACAAGTACACGCCAAAAATCCAGTGCATCACCAGGGTGAATTTGTAAAGGGTCCGTTCGGCCCCTGCGTAAACCAACGCCCCCAACAAACTTGTCCATAAGCCCACGTACCTTCCATAATGCAGTGCCATAGTACCAGCCCCTTTCACCACCAATGCTCCAGATGTTGGCCATTACACCATTCAGTTCACCGGTAATTTCACGCCATTTTAAATCTTTAAAGCACCCGAATTTGGGCACCTCCACGTAATTCATCATAACCTGCGGGGCACCGCTGCTGCTAAAGGCATCCTTCCAACTGCTTAGCACCATATGCTGTTCTATCTTTTCAAAAGCCAATTGCACAGCGCTTTTATAAGGCAGCAATTCAATACCAAGTTCCTGCGCCAGGTTGTTGGGCCTGCATACCACATTTACTTTCATGCTGTTTACAAGGTTTACTGCCAGCGGGTACGATGTGGAGGTTACAAAATAAAGCCAATAAGAAGATAGCTTGGGCGTCATCACGGGTATGGTAAAAATGGTACGTTTTAATTTTCTTACTTCTGCAAATTTCAGCAGCATGTTTTTATAACTCAGCACCTCGGGACCGCCAATATCAAAGTCGTTGTTGTAAGTATTTTCCTTAAGCATTACCCCACTTAAAAATTGAATTACGTTGCGTATGGCAATTGGCTGGCACAAAGTGTTTAACCATTTTGGTGTAATCATCACCGGCAGCTTTTCAACTATATCCCTCATAATTTCAAATGAGGCGCTACCCGATCCAACGATAATACCTGCCCTTAATACCGTAACAGGGATATTGCCTGCCCTCAATATTTTTTCTACGCCCAGCCTGGATTGCAGGTGCTTCGATAGGTGCTCTTCATTTACAATACCACTTAAATATATGATTTGCTGGCAACCGGTTTTTTGTATCAGCTCCAAAAAATTTGCAGCAACAACAGCTTCCTGTTGCACAAAATTATCTTTGTTGTTCATGCTGTGAACAAGGTAAAAAGCAATATCAATTTCGCTGGGAAAAACTATGTGGCCAAGGTTTTCAAGAAAATCAATTTCTATTATCACCAGCCGCTCATGCTGGTGTTCGGCCTCAAACCTAATCCTGTTTCTTACGCAGCAATATAAGCGGTGGCCTTCTTCCAGCAGCACTGGTATCAGCCGTTGCCCTATGTAGCCATTTGCGCCCGTTATCAGGATGTTCATACACCTCCAAACAAAGCTTTTTAAATAAAGTTGTCAGCTTGGTCTAAAGCCATTTTTTTAAGGTGACAATCTATCCTTTGGCTACTGCTAATGGCATTCAAAAACAAACAACCTCCCATTGCCGGAAGGTTGTTTACCTGATTAAACTAAAAAATTTTTACTCATTATCTATCGCAACGGGGTAATCGTATAACCCATCTGAACCTGGATAAAAACCAGTGATGGTAATATTTTTAGCACCGGATAAAACTTTATTCAATTCATCCATGCTTTTAATTTCTTTATCGTTTACCTTAACAATTACAAAGCCATCCCTCATCCTTGTTTGTTCGCCCAAAGTTCCTTCACCAATTTTCTTTACCACAACACCGCCGGGTATACCAAACTCTTTTGCTTTCTTCGGGTCAAGGTTGGTAAAATCTGCACCTAATTTTGAAAGTGAAGTATTGTCTGCCTTTACAATATCAAAAGTACCGGCATTGTTTTTTAAGGTTGCGATGGTGCTCAGGTCTTTGCCATCCCTGGAGTAAACCACTTTAATTTTATCACTTGGTTTATACCGGGTAACTATTTCCTGCAACTCAGATGGTAATGTAACACTGGTGCCATTTACACTCTTAATAATGTCACCCTTTTTCAACCCTGCCTCAACGGCAGCACTGTTAAGGGTTATATCAGTTATCACCAATCCATCTCCTGAATATTTAAGGTTAAGCCTTGTCTTTTCAGCATCAGATAAATCGTACGTGTTATTTGTGGCCACACCTAAAAAGCCTCTTTGTACATTGCCGTATTTAATAAGATCGTCTACTACTTTCTTTACAATATTTACGGGTATGGCGTAAGAATAGCCAGAGTAATAACCGGTAGGTGAAGCAATTGCCGAGTTGATACCAATCAGTTCGCCTGTGGTGTTTACCAAAGCACCACCACTATTGCCTTGGTTTACGGCAGCATCAGTTTGTAAAAAAGATTCCACTGCGGAGTTGGTTTTGGTGCCCCTGTTTAATCCCAGGCTCCTTGATTTTGCACTGATAATACCCGCAGTTACAGTAGTTTCCAAATTAAGCGGATAACCAAGTGCCAGTACCCACTGCCCAATTTTTACATCATCCGAATTGCCGTATAATAAAAATGGCAGGCCAGATGCATCAATTTTAATTACTGCAAGATCGTACGCAGGGTCCCTGCCAATAACTTTTGCGGTGTAAGATCTTTTGTTGCTAAGTGTAACGGTTAACTCATCAGCATTTTCAACCACATGGTTATTGGTTACAATAAAACCATCCTGGCTAATGATAACGCCCGACCCTGAAGCCCTTTGCTCTGGTACATAACCACTGCCGCCACGGTTACCAAAAAACTGCTGCAACATATCATCATCAAACAAATCACTGAAGGGATTTTTTTGCTGGGTCCTTGGCAAGCTGTTGCTTACCTGTTTGGCGTTTGTTTTAGTTTTAATATGCACTACTGCCGGTAAAGCTGCGGCGGCTGGTTGGGTAAAATCTACTGCCCCAGGTGGTAGGGATGTGTTGCTGTCCTTGTAACCGGCAAGTTTGTAATTGCTTGGGTAAAAACCTTTTTCCTGTCCTGCAAAAGTGTTGTTGTCTTTTACATATTTGCCATAACCCCACATAACCCCAAAGGCAGTAAGTGCGCTGATGACAACTGTAAAGAATACTTGTTTTAGTTTCATTTGTATGATTTTTATTTTTCCTTAATGTTTTTGGTGAGATAAGACATTGATCAATTTTTGTGCCTCTCCATACAAAGTAACGATGCACTGTCAAAATGTAATTTACCTATCGGCACCTTTAACATTAAATTAGTAAGGCCTTCGTAGATGCGTTATAAAGTTAGCAAAAATTCCATTGTGTCGGCGCCATCTGCATAATCAAAAAGTGATGGGGTTTGCGCCTTTCCAAAAGATATATCCAGCCCAACGGCACACTGTATTTCATTACTTTTCCGCAGCGTTGTAGTAACGGTTTCCATGTCATCATAAAAGCTGTAATTGAGCTGGCTTACCGGCGAAAACAACGCATCACTTTCAACAAGCAGCGTGGTATCGTTCGTCATGTAAAAGCGGTTGTTCATTATTTGTACCGATAAATTATAATCGTAATTGTTGCGGAATTTATTATGGTCTGCAAAATATTTATAGTGTTTAAAAGACTGTAAAAGGGGAACAAAATTATACCCTTCCGGAACAAAAATTTTTGTCACGTTGCGGCAGCCAAGCCCAAAATACACATGGATATCATCTGACAATTTTTCAAGTTCATCCATACTTTCCCTGCCGGTTAAAACACCCGCCGAGGTCCGGTTTTTCCGGATGATGGATGGGTACCTGGCAAAGTAATATTCAAAATACCTTGCGCTGTTGTTGCTGCCCGTGGCTATGTAGGCATCGCATCCTTTAAGTAAGGTGGAAAAAGAGATATAGTTCCTGGCGAAGGGCTGCCACTCAAACATTTTTTCAACAAGGTGCTTTAATAATTTTTCATCTTTGGAAGATAATTTTATGGTTTGCCGGTGGCCGCTGATGAACACACATAAAAAATCATGAAAGCCAACAAGCGGAATATTGCCCGCCATAACAACACCAACGTTTTTGGGCACGATGGCATCGTTAAGAAAATAGTGGCTTGTCCATGCAATCAATTTTTCTTCCTCTAAAAACCGGCCGATGATATTTTTTGTTGCCAGGTCAATAAATTCCTCAGTAAACCAACCGTTGTGTGCAAAAGCAGTATCCTTTATTTGTTTCCACGTTTCTCCGTTTTCCAGCAGGTACTCCCTAAGCCTCAATAATAAAGCAATCCGATTTTGTAAATTCATTCCGATAATCTTATTTTGTGCTTCAAAATTCGCAATTTCAACGCTCTAAATCAAAAGTAAATGGCTATCAAAATAACAGATGAATGTATAAACTGTGGTGCCTGCGAACCTGAATGCCCCAACAATGCAATCTATGAGGGTGGTGTTGAGTGGGCCATTGCAGATGGTACAAGTGTAAAGGGGTTTTTTACCTTACTTGATGGCACACAGGTGGATGCCGATAAACGCAATGCACCGGTAAGTGTAGATACGTATTATATTACCGCAAATAAATGTACCGAATGCCAGGGCTTTCACGAAGAGCCGCAGTGTGCTGCAGTTTGCCCGGTTGACTGTTGCGTACCAGACGAAATGTACCAGGAAACGGTGGATGCTTTAATGGAGAAAAAAGAAAGGTTACACATTTAATTTTTCTGCTGAAAATTTTCAGTTTTAAAATTTAGCAAACCGTTTTAATCAATTGTATACTGGCGGGGGTATTAACAAATACCTTCGCTTTTTTTATTATAGCAGGTAAACAACCGGGCAGGATTTTTTGGTTTTGCCAAAAAATTGTAAGCGGTAAATGCTATTTAAATTCGAACGCACAATGCAAAGGAACATTTGGATTTTTTTGATTTTTCTGATATTTACAAGCCTTTCCTGTTTCAAAAAAAATGAGAAAAAAAATCCTTCTGCCGATAAAGAAGCAATGATGGCAGCAGAAAATGCATTTTCGGGCCTCAGTGAAAAGATGGGTATGAAAAAAGCTTTAATGGAATATATTGACAGCAATGGTGTGTTGCTTAGGCCAGATACTTACCCGATGGTTGCCGGCGATGCCATTAACTACATCAGCCAGGTAAACGATTCTGCCTACACTATGACCTGGCGGCCCAAAGGCGGCAGCGTAGCGGCTTCCGGCGAACTTGGTTATACTTTTGGTGTTTATACACTCCGCTCAAAAAGCATTGATACCTTACTGCAGGGGTCTTATGTAAACATTTGGAAAAAACAACCGGATGGCAAATGGAAGCTGTTACTCGATAGTGGTAACCAGGGCATTTCCGAAAATGAGTAGGGATGCTGTATCTTAAAATAAGCCTGTATTTCTGCATTTAAGTTAACCTCAAAGGCAGCCTTCAAAATCTTGAAACTAACAACAATTTTCGTTTCTTTGCCAAAACAACCCATTCCTTTTAATGAAGAAAACAATTGCATTGATCACCGGTGGTTATTCCGGTGAATCGGTTATCTCTTACAAAACTGCTGCAACAATTGAGCAACACATAGATGCTGAAAAGTGGGATTATTATACCATCGATATTACACCTGCAGGTTGGTTCTACACATCTGCCGGAGGCGAAAAAATTGATATTGATAAAAATGATTTTTCCCTTGTTGTTGCAGATAAAAAAATAGTTTTTGATGCAGTGCTTGTAGCGCTGCACGGTACGCCTGGTGAAGATGGAAAATTACAAGGTTACTTCGATTGCCTTAATATTCCCTACACTTCCTGTGATGCAGCTACATCGGCTATCACCTTTAATAAGCGCTACACCACCGCAGTTGCCGGTGCTTCTGGTATAAATGTTGCCAATTCTGTTTTGCTGATAAAAAATCAATTTACCAATGCTGATGAAATGGTAAACCATTTAAAATTCCCGGTTTTTGTAAAGCCCAATAATGGCGGGAGCAGTATTGGAATGAGCAAAGTAAACAGCCATACCGAACAATTTGGCGAGGCAGTAGAAAAAGCTTTTAAAGAAGATAACCAGGTTTTGGTGGAAGAATATATTAAAGGAAGGGAGTTTACCATTGGGGTTTTTAAAACAAAGGGCAATATTATTACACTGCCCATGACGGAAGTATTTTCTAAGAAAGATTTTTTTGATTACGAAGCCAAATATTTGGGTGCAAGTGAAGAAGTGACACCTGCCAATGCAGATGCAAGTATCACAGAAAAGGTGAAGGCTGCCGCAAAAAAAGTATACAGTACATTTAATTGCCGTGGTGTGGTGCGGATAGATTTTATTTACCATGAACAAAGTGCAAGGCCTTACATGCTGGAAATAAATACAGTGCCGGGGCAAAGTGCGGCAAGCATTGTGCCGCAGCAGGTAAAGGCAATGGGGTGGACTTTAAAAGAATTTTATAGTGCATTGATTGAAGAATGTTTTAACCAATAACTATCTTCATCCTGCTTTACAGAATAAGGTATAAACCTACATCCCTGAAATAACTTTTATGTTCAAATTTATTACTGACCGGCCGTTTTGGGTAAATGCTTTAGCTGCTGTTGCGTTGGGCCTTCTATTTATTTTTATAACCTTGCAAACATTAGGTTGGATTACCAAACATGGCGAATATTTGACCGTGCCAGCCGTAAAGGGAAAAAAGACAAAAGAAGCTATCAAGTTTTTAGAAGACAAGGGCTTTGAAGTAATTATCCAGGATTCTATCTACACAGAAAAAATGGATAAGGGTATTGTGATTAAACAGTTGCCCGATGCAGATGCTACCGTTAAAGTAAACCGGACTGTTTTTTTAACGGTTAACCGTTACATTCCACCAATGATTACGATGCCTGCGCTGGAAGGAAAAAGTTTAAATTTTGCTTTAGAGTTGTTGCAAAAAAATCATCTTTCTTTGGGCGATACCACTTACAAGCCAGACTTTATGAAGGGCTCTGTATTGGAGCAGTTATATAAAGGAGAAAAAATTACTGCTGGTACAAAAATCAATTGGGGCAGCACCATATCGCTGGTAATTGCAGGCGGCCTTAATGATGAACAGATATTGGTGCCCGACCTTACAGGCAAAACTTTTGCCGAAGGAAAAGTTGTTATAGAAGCAAGTGGCATTAACCTTGGTGCTGTTGTTGGTAAAGATGTAATTACAGATACGGCATCTGCTTTTATTTACCGCCAAAGCCCTGAAAGGTTTGATGATGAAAAGCGGCCACTCTATATTCACCCGGGGCAGTTGATGGATATTTACATTTCCCAAAAAATGATTTTACCGGATGATTCCCTTACAGACAAACTAAAAAAACCATAAACAAAACGATGAAAACAATTACAGCAGATGAAGTTAAAACCAGGATGGACGCTGGTGAAAAATTGAATATTGTAGATGTAAGGGAGCCGAACGAAAATGCAGAGTTCAATATTGGCGGTACTTTGGTGCCATTAGGCAAAATACAAACAATGCAGCTTGATGAGATTGAAGAACATAAAGATGATGAAGTGATTGTGTATTGCAGAAGTGGCAACCGCAGCGGACAAGCCTGCCTTATTTTAGAAATGGCTGGTTTTACCAATGTAAAAAACTTAACGGGCGGCATGTTAAACTGGAGGGAGAGCTTTAAAGTTTAACCGGGCTTTTGATAACCCGGATTAAATAATTGTATAAAAGAGCGGCTGTCTTAAACAAGGCAGCCGCTCTTTATTTTATAAGAATCTACGTTTTACAAACGTATGTTTAAACCTGCCATGCAGTTAAATGGTGCCATCGGGTAGTAATAATTTTCTGTAGTTAAGCCGCCGGAATAATAACTGAATGTATAGCCATTGGCAACATACTTTTTGTTGAAAATATTATTTAGCTGTAGCATCAGTGTGGTTGCTTTAAATATTTTACCTGCTGCAAAAGTGTAGCTCAACCGTACGTCCTGCACATAATAAGGATCCATGCTGCGGCTTAGTTTAGAAGTATTGTCTAAGTATTGGCGGCCAACATATTTATTGATAAAACTTACCTCAACATGCTTAACCGGCAGCAAATTAATATTGCTGCTGCCCACCACTCCCGGCGAAAATGAAATGTCTGTTTTTTTATAACTATTGGTGATGGTGTTACCGTTATCATAATCATCTATAATCTCTGTAAAGTTTTTTATTTTATTTTGGCTTAAAGATAAATTGGCACCAACATTTAAATAACGGTTCACAATGGCGTTGCCCTGTATCTCAATACCAGCACGGTAACTGTTGGGTATATTTGTTCTTGTGTAAGCACCTACATTGTTGATATTGCCAATTAATACCAGTTGATTGTGGTACTTCATGTAAAATAAATTAGCCCCAAACGAAAAGCCTTTTTCTTTCTTTTCAATGCCTGCTTCAAAGTCGTTTAGTTCTTCTTGTTTCGGCTCCTCGGTTTGGTTGGCCTCAAGGTCGTCCCGGTTGGGTTCTTTTTCTGCCCTGGCATAAGATGCATACAATTGCCAGTTATTGTTGTTGTAAGTAACACCAACTTTTGGATTATAAAATGTGTAACTATTTTTTATCAGCAAAGCCGGGTTGTCTTCAAAACCATTAATGGTATAATGTATACTTCTCACTTGCATATCTGCAAATACCTGCCAGTGTTCTGTAAGTTGCCGGGTAAATTTGGTGTATAAAGAAAGGTCTGTTTTGTGTGCCGGCAAGTCCCCGTAATACCGGTAGTTTAATGGTACAGCAGGTTGCACAACGGCACGGATAATTTCACCATAATGTTTGCCATCATACTTGTTCCATCCGCCACCTATAGTTAGCTCCGTATTATTTTTCTTATATTGAAAAGAAAAGATGCTGCCGTAAAAATTATTATCAAGCCACAAGCGCCTTACCAAATCGGTATTGGTGGTAGTGTCTTTTCCAACGATATAGCTGGGCAAGCCATAATCGCTTAAAGCCTGGTTTGCCCTGTACTCCTCATAATAACCTTTTCCTTTAGTTAAGAAAACGGCTGCATTGGCTTTCCAATACGGATTAAACTGATGGTTATAAAAAAGCTGGTAATGTGTTTGGGTATAATTATCCGTTTCGTTGGGGTAAGGGCTGCCGGGCTGTTCCTGGCCAGAGATATTGTAGGTGCGGTCTGTCTTTAAATAACTTTCGGGTACACCATTCCATGCCTGGTAAGTTTTTTCTTTGCCAGAAAAAATATTAAGGCGTATTGAATTTTTTTTGTCTGTCCACGCAGTGCTGAAATAAAAAGATTTTAGGTTGGTGGCCGCCCTGTCGATGTAACCGTTGCTGCTGATACGGCTTAGCCTTCCATCAATGGTAAAGTGTTTTCCAAGGATGCCGCTTCCGAATTTTAAAGTGTTTTTCCAGGTGTTGTAACTGCCAAAACTGTTGTTTATTTCAGTATACATTTTCTCATTCAGTTCGTTGGTGGATAGGTTGATGCTGCCACCAAAAGAGCCGGCCCCATTGCTGCTTGTACCCACGCCACGCTGCACTTGTATGCTGTTGGCAGATGATGCAATATCCGGCAAATCAACAAAATAAGTACCCTGGCTTTCGGCATCATTATAAGGTATGCCGTTAAGGGTAACATTTATCCTGCTGGCATCCGTGCCACGTATCCTTATGCCGGTATAGCCAACGCCATTGCCTGCATCAGAATTAATAACAACCGAAGGGGTTTGGTTTAAAATAAAAGGAAGGTCTTGCCCGATATTGTTTTTTTCGATCTCTTTTTTGCTAAGGGTAACTTTAGCAAATGGGGCTTTTTCCCCGGCCCTGATGGCGGTAACTTCCACCGGTTGGATAAAAGAAGTGTCGTTGAATTTTTTTGTTGCCTGTGCAGTACAGGTCAATACAAACGCAAGTACAGCACCACTGAACAGTAGTTTTTTCATTCCGGTAAAATTTTATGCTGAACATCCGGATGAGTATTCCGATGTATTTTTTGCTCCCTTCGCAGGCATTATCCTGAGCAGGTTAACGGGTATTATCTCAGCCTCTTTTAAAAAGAAGCACCCCGGAAATTCAGACGATGAGTAAGAACAGATTTACTTTGCGAAGGTAGGGCAGTTTTAATTTAATTTTAAAATAATTGTAACAAAAAACTTTAGGCATTCGTATCAATACAAAACAAACAACCATGAAATATTTATTTATCCCTCTTTTTATATTGCTTACTTTAACTGCCATCGGGCAAGACAAAACGGTAATGAACGATGCCAATGCAGAAAGGCGGACTTTATCTGCAAGCTTTAATGCCATAAAAGTTTCAGATGGCATAGACGTTTATCTTACCCAGGGCAATGAAGAATCTGTTGCCATAAGCGCTTCGGATATTAAGTACAAGGAAAGGTTTAAAACAGAAGTGGAGAATGGTACGCTTAAAATTTATTACGACAGCAAAGGCATTTCATGGGTGGGCGGAGAAAAAAGAAAATTGAAGGCATATGTGTCTTTTAAAACACTTGAAAAACTGGAAGCTTCTTCCGGTGCCGATATCATTTTAAAAAGCATCCTTACTATCAACAAGCTTGACTGCTCTTTTACAAGTGGT
Source organism: Ferruginibacter sp. (assembly GCA_965249755.1). Classification (GTDB taxonomy): domain Bacteria; phylum Bacteroidota; class Bacteroidia; order Chitinophagales; family Chitinophagaceae; genus Ferruginibacter. Next base: position 1,225,494 of record CBDFMT010000004.1, on the reverse strand, counting down.
GCACACTTTGGCGGAGAGGTTAATATTACGCAACTTACAGTATCACAAAACAGCGGTGCAGCAGTCGACATCAGTGGCAAAGCCAGCGAGCTAAAAGTAAATGTAAGTAGTGGTGCTATATTTAAAGGATATGATCTTACCGTAGATTTTTGCGAAGCCCGTGTATCCAGCGGTGGCGGTGTAAGGACAAACGTGAACAAAGAATTAAACGCCAAAGCAACAAGCGGTGGCGGTATACATTACAAAGGAAATGCTGTAATTAAAGACCTTGATGTAAATAGTGGCGGCTCGGTAAAAAAAGCATAATTAAAATTTTAAAATAGAAAAATGAAACCAGTTATTTTATCCTTAGCATGCTTTATTGCATCATTAAATATGGTTGCACAAAAAGCTTTGGTAAATGATCCCAATGCAGAACAAAGAACTTTAAACAGCAGCTTTAATGCAATTAAGGTTTCTGGTGGTATTGATCTTTACCTTTCCCAATACGAAACAGAATCCATTGCCGTAAGTGCTTCGGAAGAAAAATATAAAGAGCATATTAAAACGGTGGTAACAAATAATACCCTTATGATTTATTACGACGGCGGTTCCAACTGGGGTGGGGGCAACAAAAAAATGAAAGTTTATGTATCTTTTAAAAACCTTGAAAAACTGCATGCTTCCGGGGCCAGCGATGTACAGGTAGCAGGCACCATTAACTCCAATAACTTATTAATTGAAATGAGCGGTGCAAGTGATTTTAAAGGTGCAGTAAAAGTCGGCAACCTTACCATCGATTTAAGTGGTGCGTCAGATGCTACCATTAGTGGAGGTGCTGGTACGGTTTCCATTCAATCCAGTGGTGCCAGTGATGTAAAAGGGTACGACCTTGTTGCAGATGTTTGTAATGCAAAGGCATCGGGTGCATCTGACATACACATTACCGTTAACAAAGAAATAAGTGCCAATGCAAGCGGGGCAAGCGATGTATCGTATAAAGGCGATGGTGTGATTAAAGAACAGCATACCAGTGGCGCAAGCAGTATCGGACGAAAAGGTTAGTTTTATACCGGGTATTTACCTGCAATGTTCCTGCATTATTCCCGTCCAAAAGCCCACTGTAAAAAACCGGGAAGTGCTTTGCTCCATGAAGGGTAACCGTGAATCCCATCAGGGCTTTCAACATATACAACATCAGATGGTGCAACAAAATTTTTGTTTTTAATAATGCTGATCAGGTCTTTGGTATCATCAATAACATCAGGAATACTGTCTTTGTCCCTGTCACTTGTTTCTTCTTTAGCCCCTGCATAAAACCAGTATTTTAGCTTCGGCCTTTTTCTGGATGATTTTATTTTGCTAAGCATGATCCTGTTTTTATCATCGGCATATGAGGAGTCTTTTGTGTCTTTGTCCCGCCACCAAAAAGATCCCGAGAAAATGCCAACCTTATCTATTTTATCGGCATTGTCCCATGCTATATCAAAAGCAGATAAGCCACCCATGGAACAGCCTGCAATCACCACCGTTTTAAACTTTCTGATACCGGTTTTCTTTTTGGCATAATCATACAGTTCATCAATTATAAAGCCTTCGTACTTATCGGCACGGCTTCCCCTGTTTTCAAAATCCGGGTAACCAGCAACACCATATTCCTGCATCCTGTCGCCGGGTTCAACTGCAACTATCAGCAATGGCCCAATCAGTTTCTTTTTAAACAAACTATCTGTAACGGCCGCAATCCTCAATTGGTCAGCATCCTGCCCATCATTCAATAACAGCAGGCTCAAATCACTTTTTGTATCGGGGATGGGGGTATTGATAACCGTTAATTTAATATGCTCCTGAAGGTGGCGGCTGTAAATTTCATCCTGTTGCTGTTTAATTTTCTTATGGCAGCCAGGCAGTAAAAGGCTTGCTGCCACTGCAATTAAAAGGATTGGGATGTGCTGTTTCATAAATTATTTTGAAATACGAATGTATAATATTTGGCAGCAATAATGCAAACAGTTACTTTTGCAGTGCGAAGTAGAGCAGCGGTAGCTCGTCGGGCTCATAACCCGAAGGTCAGAGGTTCGATCCCTCTCTTCGCAACTAAAACGGCTCTTTAATCTGGGCCTTTTTTTATGTTTACAGTTATCGTAAAACTTAAATTAAATGCGTAGGCCTGGTGGCCTTTACAAAAGGTTCGATCCCTTTCTTCGCAACCAAAACACAAGGCTTACAAAAGCTTTTTTATTCTTGGCAAGTTGCTGATGAATTTGATTACCTCCCTCAGTCCAGTCTGTTTGTATGCGGTTATCATCCTCTTTTAACACTTGCCTTTAAACGGCAACATACATGAAATCAGGTTTTGTAAACATTTTTGGCAAACCCAATGCAGGTAAAAGTACTTTGCTTAATACACTTATTGGAGAAAAGCTGGCCATCGTTTCCCATAAAGTTCAAACTACACGGCACCGCATTAAAGCTATCCTTACAGGTCCCGGACATCAGATTATTTTTTCGGATACCCCCGGTATTATTGAACCCAAATACAAGCTGCATGAAAAGATGATGCAGGCGGTGAAAGGTAGCCTTGAAGATGCAGACCTTGCCTTGCTGATTACAGATGCCCGGGAAAACCCTGAAGAAAGCCATCTTATTTTTTCTTCCCTTAAACTAAAATCGCCTGCGCTGGTAGTTTTAAATAAAGCCGATGCTGTAGATGAGGAAAACATTACTGCGGCAGTTGGTTTTTTTAAAGCACAGGCTTATTGTAAAGATGTTATTATTATTTCTGCACTAAAGAAGAAAGGCATTGATACATTGCTCGAAGTAATTATAAACTTTCTTCCTGAAGGTGCACCATTTTATGAAGGCGATGATATAAGCGATTTGCCCACAAAGTTTTTTGTCAGTGAATTAATCAGGGAAAAAATATTTTTGTTATACGGCGAAGAAATTCCTTACCATGCCACGGTGCTGGTGCAGGAGTTTAAAGAAAAATCTACACTGATAAAAGTGGGTGCAGATATTATTGTACAAAGGGATACCCAAAAGGGCATTATTTTAGGTGAAGGTGGCAAAATGATTAAGCAACTCGGGACCCTGGCAAGAAAAGATATTGAAGAATTTTTAGGCCGTAAAGTTTTCCTTGAATTGTTTGTAAAGGTAAGGCCCAAGTGGAGGGACAATGACATGCAGCTAAAAGAATACGGTTATTAAAAGGCAATTGATTAAAGAAGACACAATACAAAAATTGGATAGTTGAAACGATGATTGCGAATAGCTTAAAAACACAATTCTATAGGTCTGCTTCATTATCATTTAACGTTTCAGTTATTATTTAAATTAAAGAATATGAGTTTTACAGTAGCAATAGTTGGCAGGCCCAACGTAGGTAAAAGCACTTTTTTCAACCGTATGCTGGAAGAACGCAAGGCCATTGTAGATGACGTAAGCGGCGTTACCCGTGACCGCCAATATGGTATTGCTGATTGGAATGGAAAAACATTCAATGTGATTGATACCGGTGGTTTTGTACCAAAGAGCCAGGATGTTTTTGAAAAGGAAATCCGTAAGCAGGTATTGATAGCGGTTGAAGAAGCAGATGCCATTGTTTTTTTAGTGGATGTTGCAACCGGCATTACCGATCTTGATGAAGCCATGGCACAGATGTTACGTAAAACACCCAAGCCGGTATTTTTAGTGGTAAACAAAGTGGACAATCATGACAGGCTTTTAGAAGCTTCAGAATTTTATAGCCTTGGGTTTGATAAGATACATTTTCTTTCTTCCATAAGTGGTACCGGGACCGGCGATTTACTGGATGAAATAACAGCATTAATTGTAGAAGAAGCCGAACCTGTTAATACCGACTTACCAAAATTTGCCATCATAGGCCAGCCTAATGTAGGCAAGTCATCCTTGTTAAATGCACTTACCGGAAAGGAGCGTACCATCGTTAGTGATATTGCAGGCACCACAAGGGATACCATCCACACCCATTATAATTTGTTTAATAAAGAATTTGTATTGATCGATACCGCCGGGATAAGGCGCAAGGCAAAGGTTAATGAAGACCTTGAATTTTATTCTGTGATAAGGGCAATCAAAGCAGTAGATGAAGCAGATGTTTGCCTGTTATTACTGGATGCAGAAAAGGGCCTGGCAGCGCAGGACCTTGCCATTTTTGCAATGGCAGTAAAAAAAGGAAAAGGCATTGTGGTGCTGGTAAATAAATGGGATGTAATGCCGAAAGAAACCAATACGGCACGTGATTATGAAATAGCCTTGAAGAAACGTTTTGCGCCATTTAATGATCTGCCGATAATATTTATTTCGGCACTGGAGAAGACAAGGATATTTAAAGCCATTGAAGTAGGCCTTGAAGTGTATGATAACCGGAAGCAACATATTGCAACATCTAAGTTAAACGATAAGATGCTGAAGGCAGTGGAAGCTTACCACCCGCCGGTTGTTAGGGGCAGCCAGGTTAAAATAAAATATGTAACCCAATTGCCGGTGGTGGTGCCATCATTTGCTTTTTTTTGTAACTATCCAGACGATGTAAAAACGCCTTATAAAAATTATCTTGAAAACCAATTGCGTTTAAATTTTAAATTCACCGGTGTGCCGGTCAGGATTTTTTTTAGAAAGAAATAGGTATTATTTCCTGGTTTGTTTTATGGCAGATACATAGCCGGACTAAAACATAACTATTTAAAAAACATTTGAGTAGTTGAAAAAAGATACTATATTCGCACCGAATTTTTAAACCAAAAACACAATTCAATGAAAAAATTAATTGCTATTCTTGCTGTTACTGTTTCTGTAACTGCTTGTAACAATGCTGCCGAAACATCTGCTACATCTGCTGCTGATTCTGCAAAAGCCGCTACTATGGCTGCTGATTCTGTTGCTGCTGCTGCAAAAGCTGCTTCTGCTACTGCAGACAGTGCAAGTAAAATGATGTCTAATGCTGCTGACAGCACAGGCAAAATGGCTGGTAAAATGGCTGACACTGCTAAGAAAATGGTAGAGAAAGCTGCTGATAAAATGGTGGATGCAGCAAAAGAAGGTGCTGATAAAATGAAAGCTGGTGCTGATAAAATGGCTGATAAAACTAAAGAAGCTGTAAAGCACTAATCAATTAAAATAGTTAAAAAAGTCCCCCTGCATTTACAGGGGGACTTTTTTATTGAAGTTTCTCCATTCCACTGAACTAAAAACCAAGGCCTTTTTTATTTGTTTTCTCAAGTGCAGGTCTCTTTAATTGTCTTGGCCCATCTTTTTGATTATTTTTTACAACCGCTACACATATCAGCAACAACAAAAGAATTAAAATGATGGCAAAGTAAACGTAGGGCTGATCTTTAAATTTTCTCTTTTGCTTCCGCTTCTTATTCTTTGCAACCTGCTTTTGAAGGCCGCTGTTTAATTGGTGTACAAACAAGTCTATATCTATTGCCGGTTTAAAGTCTTGTAAACCTTCTATTGCATCATTTACAAAAGGATCGGCAGCCATATCTTTTTCCACCTCATGCATTTCATCCTGCGGCAGTTGACTGCTGATATAATCCATTACCTTTTGGTTATCGATATCTTTATTGCTGTTGGATAATATGTCTTTAAGATCAATGTTCATGTTGTTGCAAACGCTGCAGCATTATTTTTAAATTTCGTTTCCCATTTTGAATATTGCTTTTAACCTGCAATAAGGTTTGCCCGGTGTCAGCACTAATTTCATGGTAACTTTTTTTATGTAAATAAAATAAAGTTACACATTGCCGTTGTTCCAGGTTTAATCGGTTTAAGGCTTGTTCCATCTGCTCCAATAAAATATCTTTTGTTAAAAAATGTTTAACGTTTTCGGTATCATCCGGGGTAGCCAATGATTGTTCATTAATTTCTACCGGGTGTTTGCCTTTGTCCCTCAGTTTCATCAGGCAATGGTTTTTGGCAACCATGTACAACCAGCTTTTAAAATAATCAACTTTGTATTTGTTCAGTTCTGTGATGGCTTTTAAAAACACCTGCTGTACACCATCTTTTGCCTCTTCCTCATTTTTCAGATATTTCATGCAAACGCCCAACAGCAGCAGGGTGTAGCGCTGTAATAAAATGCCAAGCCACTCATTGTTTTTATCTTCATAAAACTGTTTGAGCAACTCATTATCCTCTATATGTTTGTATTTATCTGGCTTCAATGCGGTTGAGTGTACCCATTAGATGTAAACTTAACAAAATTCCACAAAGCTCGAATTGGTTTTTGGGCAATTATAAAATCCAACACTACAATAAAGTAAGCTTATGGAAATTATTCAAATTAGTATCAATACACAAAACGAATTGTAATGAAATATTTACTAAAATACCTTCTTGTATTTTTACTTATAACAATAAGCGTTACAACGTGGGCCTGGTTTATTTTTTATAATAAAACAACGGTTACAAATAGTAAATATCCTGGTGCTGAAAATCTTACAATCAGAAATAGAAATTTGCAACGGCTTAAAGTAAAGGCCCTTGCCATAAAAGAATTTGTCCAGCTTAATAATTACAATACTACTTATTGCTTTATGGCCGATATGCGTATTGGCTCGGGCGAAAAGCGGTTTTTTGTTTATAATCTGGTTGGTGATTCTGTGGAGCTTGCCGGACTTGTTGCGCATGGCAGCGGCCGCAATATTTCATCCGGCAAAGTAGCTTTTTCAAATGCACCTAACAGCTTGTGTACTTCTTTGGGTAAATATAAAATTGGCAATAGTTACAACGGCACTTTTGGCCTGGCGTACAAATTGTATGGCTTAGATAAAACAAACAGCAATGCTTTCAGCCGCTTTGTTGTGCTCCATTCGCATCCTTGCGTTCCGCAAAAAGAAACCGGCACTACGCCTATTTGTGAAAGTTGGGGATGCCCGACAGTTGCCCCGGCATTTTTAGGGCAGCTTAACAAGTACATACAATCATCCCCAAAACCGGTATTGCTGGATGTGTATTATTAAGTTAGATGCTCCGGTTGCTGTCAAAATTTTCTAACTCTTTTGATACTGCATTTAAAAAAGTGGAACCTAATGCACCATCAATAATGCGGTGATCGTAACTCAATGATATGTACATCATGTGGCGGATGGCAATACTATCACCTTGCGGTGTTTCAATTACAACAGGCCTTTTCTTAATGGCGCCCACAGCCATGATGGCCACTTGCGGCTGATTGATAATGGGCGTACCCATAATGCTTCCGAACGAGCCTACGTTGGTTAAAGTAAAAGTGCCGCCGTTGGTATCATCTGGTTTTAACTTTCCGGTACGGGCTGCATTGGCAAGGCTGTTTACCTGTTTGGTAAGGCCGGTAATGTTTAGCTGATCTGCATTTTTAATAACCGGCACAATCAAATTTCCATTGGGCAAGGTGGTGGCCATTCCAATATTTAAATCTTTTTTGATGATGATTTTATCACCTTCTACCGAGCTGCTCAGGAGGGGATATTTTTTTATATTTTTTACAATGGCCTCAATAAAAAGCGGGGTAAATGTAATTTTTTCTCCTTCCCGCTTTTCAAAATCTTTCTTTATTTTCTCTCTCCATAAAACGAGATTGGTTACATCGCATTCGGCAAAACTGGTAACATGTGCACTTACGTTTTTACTATCCGTCATGTGTTTTGCTATCAGCTTGCGCATGCGGTCCATTTCTATTATTTCCACATTGCCGGTGTAAGCGCCGGGTGGGGCAGTGTTTACAGCAACTGCGGATTGATGGTTTTCCTGCACAGGGGTGCTGGTGCGTTCCATTTGTACAGGCTGCGTTGTTGCATAGCTTGCCGGCATATGTATGCCATTTGCTTTTGCGGCAACATAGGCAAGAATATCTTTTTTACTTACCCTTCCATCCTGGCCGGTGCCTTCAATTTTTTCCAGCTCCATCATGGTGATGCCTTCTTGTTGTGCAATGTTTAGCACTAGGGGAGAATAAAATTTTAAAGTAGACTTTACTGATGGGGAAACAGGTACCTGAAAATTTGTGGGCTGGTATGGAATTTCTTCTATGAGCTTTGCTTCTTCATATTCATCCTGCTGTGGCGCAAATGCAGGCTGTAGCTGGGTTATGGCCGCATCTGAACCTATCCTTATTTTTGCAATCACATTGCCGATTGGCACAACATCATTTTCATTGTATAACAGTTCTTCCATTACACCGGTAAACTGAGAAGGGACTTCACTGTCTACTTTGTCGGTGGCAATGTCTAAAATTGTTTCGTCTTCCTTAACCGCATCACCTGGTTTTTTATGCCATTTTAAAATAGTTGCTTCCATGATGCTTTCCCCTAATTTGGGCATTATTAAATCTACCAGTGCCATGCTAAATATATTAATGATTTAAAACCGGATGATTGCTGCCCATTGGTATTTGGTACAAGTGTGCGACGCAACGGTGTTATATTGAAATACTAATGCCGGGGCAAAAATTCATTATAACGGCATCGCCTGAAACAGCAATCATTCCATTGGTGCCAAAGATAATTATTTCCGGTTAATTGATTTGAACTGCCCCTGCGGTTGCATCTGCCAGGATAAACTTGCGTAATAAGTTAAGGGCATTGGTGGCGGTTAACTGTGTGTTGCGTTCCCTGTCGAAACGAAAGTATAGTTTGTGTGCTTCAATTTTTTGGTTGTTGCCCACGGCGATCCACACGGTGCCAACGGGTTTATCGGGCAATCCGCCATCGGGCCCCATAATGCCGGAAACGGCAATTACGTAGTTGGAACCTATTGCCTTTAATGCGCCCTTTGCCATTTGGATAACTACTTCTTCGCTTACTGCGCCTTTGGTTTGCAGGGTTTCTTTGGATACCTGCAACATGTCTTCCTTTGCTTTGTAAGAGTAGCTTACCACGCTGCCATCGTAAAAAGCAGATGAGCCGGGGATGGTGGTTAGCAAGTGTGCAATGTAGCCACCAGTGCAGCTTTCGGCGGTACACATGCTTTTATTTTTTTGAATGAGCAGCTTGCCGGTAACTTTTTCCATAGGTTCATCCAGGTTGGTTACCAGGTGTTCGGCCACCAGGCCCTGCAATGTTTCGAAGAGCTGCTGAATTTCATTTTCAACTGCAACCCTATCGAAGGCCACAGAAGTTAACCGCAGGCGCACCATTCCATAATTAGGCAGATAAGCCAGTTTTATATGCCTGGGCAGGCCGGCTTCAAAATCTTTAATTTTTTCTGCAAGAAAAGATTCCCCGATACCGGCGGTAAGTAATGTGCGGTGGGTAATGTGCGGGAAGATAAAAAAAGTACTCAATTCTGGAATGACATATTCTTCCATCATGCCCTTCATTTCGAATGGGACGCCGGGCATGCTTACAAAAACTTTTCCGTTTTTTTCGAACCACATGCCGGGTGCAGTGCCCCGTTTATTGATGATGACCTTACAATTATCCGGCACTTCGGCCTGTTTATAATTGCTTTCAATCATCGGTTTGTTTAGCACCTTCTCAAATATGTATTGTACATTTTGCAGTGCTTCTTCATTTACAACAAGGGTGCCGTTAAAATATTTTGTGAGCAATGGTTTTGTAATATCATCAGCTGTAGGGCCAAGGCCGCCTGTTAGTAAAATAATATCTGCATGGGTGCTTTCTTCATCAAGGGCTTTCCATATTTCATCCCAACTGTCGCCTACGGCTACACGCCGTACTACATTAATGCCTGCTTTGTTCAATTGTTGTGCCATCCAGGCGCTGTTGGTATCTGCTACCTGGCCAATTAATAATTCGTCACCTATGGTGATTATGCTTGCTACTGTCATGCCCAAAAATGGTAAAAGGGGTTAATTTTACCACAAGATAATTGAAGTATGAAAAGAGTATGGTTATTTATTTGGACGGTTTTGCCTGTGGTTGGTGTTAGCCAGGATATTGCAAAACAATTGGCGCTGCATATTCAAAAGATAGAAGGCGATCCTCAGTTTGCACATGCCGTAATTGGAATGTATGTGGCGGAAACCAAAAGCAAAAAAGTTATTTATGCAAAGAACGCAGAAGCCGGGCTGGCACCGGCAAGCTGCCAAAAGATTATAACAAGTGCCACCGCATTTGAGCTGCTGGGACAAGGCTACCAGTTTAAGACTTATGTTTTGCATAACAGCCCTGTGAGGAATGGCGTATTGCAAGGCAGCCTGTACATAAAAGGTACCGGTGACCCAACCCTTGGAAGCAGCCGCTGGAAAGGTACAAGCCCTGACATTACCGCCTCTAAAATTGCAGGCTGCTTAAAGAAAAACAATATTGTTTTAGTAACCGGCGACTTGTTTATTGATGATGGTTTTTATGGATTGGAAAGCATACCCAAAGGTTGGGTATGGGAGGATATTGGTAATTACTACGGGGCTGGTGTGTGGGGATTAAACTGGTTAGAAAACCAATATGACATTACTTTTAAAACGGGCAATAAAGAAAATGACAGCACACAGATAACAGCAACAAAGCCGGTGAATATGCGTAGTGATTATTCCTTTACGAACCTTGTAACAACGGGCAGTAAAGGGTCTGGTGATAATGGTTATCTTTTTTCTGCGCCTTTTTACAGCAACATTATTGCCAAAGGCACGCTGCCGCAAGGCGAAAATGCTTTTGTTATTTCCGGGTCGGTGCCCAACCCGCCAAGGTTATTTGGGGCTTATCTTTTTGATTACCTAAACAAAAACGGGATTGCAGTTTCAGGAACTGTACACACGGCTACGGAAGAACTTTTAAGAAACCATAAAACGGCGTTGCCCAATGCAACGGTGTTGGATTCCATAGTATCGCCAACGCTGGATTCCATTAACTATTGGTTTATGAGAAAAAGTGTTAACCTCTTTGGCGAAGCACTCGTAAAAAAGATAGCGGCCGAAAATAAAGCAGCAGGCACAACAGATGAGGGCATAGCGGCGATAAAATCTTTTTGGGCTAAAAAGGGTATTGATCGCACGGCTTTAAATATTATTGATGGCAGCGGGCTATCGCCTGCAAACAGGGTTACCGCAAAGGTTTTAGCTGATATATTAGTGTATGCCCAGCAACAAAACTGGTACCGCTCTTTTTACAATGCTTTGCCGCTTACCAATAATATTAAGATGAAAGATGGCTATATTAACGGGGTAAGAAGTTATGCAGGCTACATTAAAAACAGCCAGGGTATTGAATATGTTTTTTGCTTTATTGTAAACAATTTTACCGGCAGCCCTGCAACAGCAAGGGAAAAAATTTGGAAGCTGCTGGATGTTTTAAAATAGCCGATTTCATCGATGGTATTATCCTTGCGCTGATTTGTTTATTTTTTTTATTGCAGTTAATGTTAGTATTTCGCAGCCTAAACGATTGTTATGCAAACACAAAATTTTAAGAACCACAGCAGGATAGTGCCAGGGTTTCATTATGTAATATTGGGCATGCTGGTAGTGGTACTTGTTATCGCTGTTATCAACCTTATCTATTGTTCAACCCTGGAGCTGCATGCTGCAGGTGCCATTCTGTTGTTGACTGTGGCCGCTATTCTTATGGCTTTTTACTCCCGTGGTTTTGCTTTAAAAGCCCAAGACAGGGCAATAAGGGCCGAGGAAAATTTCAGGCACTTTCTTGCAACAGGGCAACCGCTTGACAATCGCCTTACCATGCAACAAATTATTGCTTTGCGTTTTGCAGGCGATGATGAATTTGTGCCGATGGCCAAAAGGGCTATTGCGGAAAACATGACATCAAAAGAAATTAAAACAGCCATCCAGCATTGGAAGGGAGACTACAACAGGGTTTAAAAAAAAGCTGTTTATCCTGCCTTCGGCACAAAGTATTTTTGAAGTGCATCCTTTAAAGCAGCAGGCATTTCACAGCGTTTCATTTGGGCAGCTTCCATAAAATAAAGGGTTACATCGCCAGTATTCAACAGCGATCCTTCTTCACTATAAATCTCTGAATGAAAAACAATTTTATGATGGATGGGCAGTTCCCGTAAAGTTGTTTTTACTGTGATAAGGTCATCATATTTTGCAGGCCTTAAAAACCTGCTATGTATGTCAACCACCGGCATTATAATACCCATTGCTTCAATTTCTTTATAGCTAAAACCTAAGCTTCGTATGGCTTCTGCCCGGCCTATTTCATAAAACTGTGCATAATGGCCATGGTAAACAACACCCATTTTATCGGTGAGTGCGTAGTGTACCCTTATCTGTGTTTCGGTGCTGAACATGTGTAAATATTGTGTTCTTTTTTGTGTTGCAGGGCCTGCAAGATATGGGCCAACGGGCTTATTATTTACCAATCATTCCATCCACACTTACCTTGCCCGGGCCTATAATTAAAATGGTGATAAAGCCAATTAAAAACACTGCAGCAAGCTGCCCTTGTCCAACAACATCTGAATGATGGGCCTTAACTAATGCCACTGCCATGGCGATAATCAGTGGAATGCAGGCCAGCCTGGTAAACAAGCCCAATATCAAAAATAAGGAGCAAAAGAACTCAGCAAAAATAACGAGCGATGCATTGATGGTGCCACCCATACCCAACAGGTTTGGCATGTGCTGGGCGGTTGCATCAAAGTGTGTTATCTTTTGAAACCCATGTGTAAACATTAAGATACCCAAACCCAAACGCAGCAGCAACATTGCCCCGTTTACCGCACCGGCACTGTATTTGGAGGAAAATAATTTTTTCATTGTGTATGTTTAAAAGCTTATAATTTGATGCAAATTAATCTTTATCATTTGTTTAACAGCGGTGTAAACCTACTTTCATTTTGTTTGCACAGTTATCCACTTATTAACATCCGGTTTGGAATGGTGTTTGCATAACGGGCATTATAATTAATTTTACCGCTTGCAATATTGAATGATACAATCAACATGAAAAAACATACATTTTCGTTACTTATCCTTTCCCTCTTTTTCTCTTGCCCCATTTTTGCACAAGCCACACATGTGTTTACAGATGCTGAAAAAAAGTTTAAAGATGCGAAGGAGCTTTTTGTGAAACAGCAGTATGCGCTTGCTTATCCGCTGCTGCAGCAGGTTAAGGAACAATACCCGGATAATCAAAAAAGCAACAACGTTTATCTAAATGATGATGTTAATTATTACTTCATCGTTTGCAGGTTAAAGTTACAGTTACCCATAGCCGAAGATGAAGCGAAGTATTATATTGACTGGATAAACAACCAGCCACGGCAGGAGTTGATGAGCTATCATCTTGGTAAATTTTATTTTACAAAAAACGATTTTACCAATGCTATAAAATATTATGAAAAGGCCGGGCTAAACAACCTGAGCAATGAAGAGATTGCTGATGCTAAATTTGAAATGGCCTATTGCTACTTTAACCTAAAGCGTTTTAAAGATGCCAAGCCGTTGTTCAATGAAATACACCAGTTACCCGATAACAAATATTATTTACCTGCCAACTACTATTATGGTTTTATAAGTTACTACGACCGCAACTATGCCGAAGCCCTGAAAGCATTCAGGTTGGTCGAAAGTGTTAATGAATACAAGAGTGTGGTGCCCTATTACATTGCCGAAATTTATTACTTCCAAAATAAAAAGGACGAGTCTTTAAAGTATGGCGAAAGTGTTTTAAGCAGGGGAGGTTTATACTACGAAAAGGAAATGAAACAACTGCTGGGACAGATGTATTTTGAAAAAAAGAATTACGCCAAAGCCTTGCCATTGCTGGAGTATTACATAAACAACAGTAAAAAAGTAAGTAAAGAAGACTTGTACGAATTGAGCTATTGTTACTATGAAGCCAAGCAATTAAACAAGGCCATTGAAGGTTTTAAACAGTTAAGCAACGAGCAGGATTCTTTAGGCCAAAACTCTATGTACCTGCTGGGCGATTGTTACCTGCGTACCGGGCAAAAAGCAAATGCCCGTACCGCTTTTCAATTTTGTGCTTATAACAGCAGCAATAAAAAACAGCAAGAGATTTCAATTTTTAATTATGCCAAATTATCTTACGAACTCGGCTACCAGGATATTGCGCTTAATGAAATGCGCCGGTTTATAAATGATTACCCTAACTCAGATTATGGCATTGAAGCCAAAGAAATTTTAGTAGGGCTGCTGGCCAACACCAACAATTTTAATGATGCACTTACCTTGTATGAGTCTTTTGATAAGCCTACCGAACTAATGCAAAAAGTGTATCCAAGGATTTTATATGGCAGGGCAGTTGAATATTTTAATGATCAGCAGATTACGAAAGCCGATGAACTGTTTACAAAAATTTTAAAGCTTCCCAACTCTGCGGTTACCCCATATGCAAATTTTTGGAAAGGCGAAATTGCTTACCGCATCCCTGATTATGATGCGGCCATCCGGTATCTTTCCCTTTATCTGCAAAGCAGTGCATCTGCCCAGGGCGAAGCCACACCGCTGGCCGCTAAATATGACTTGGGCTATAGCTGGATGAAGAAAGAAAATTACAAACAATCACTGGCTAATTTTGAAGCCATTGCAAGGCCTGCCACTACCGCCACTTCTGTTGAGCAGGATGCATATGTACGCAGTGCCGATGGTTATTTTATGTCGAAGGATTTTGCAAAGGCAAATAATATGTATGATCTGGTAATCAACAATGCGTTGCCGCAAAGTGATTATGCAATGTTTCAAAAAGCGATGATTGCAGGTATCAAAAGTGCCTCGGGCAAAATAACCATGTTGAATAATTTGGTGAGGTTATATCCGCAAAGCAGCCTGGTGCCGGATGCTACAATGGAGATTGCGGACACCTATATGGCCGATGAAAAGTTTAAAGAAGCAATACCTTATCTGGTTAAAGTTTTAAATGCACCAAATGGTGGCGGATTAAAACCCAAGGCCTATTTAAAACTTGGCTTAAGTTATTATAACACGGACAATAATGAACAGGCACTTGCCAACTATCAGCAGTTGATACAACAATTTCCACAATCTGCCGAGGCAGACGAAGCACTTGATAACATCAAAAATATTTATGTGGAAGCCGGCAAGCCAAACGAATATGTGGAGCTGATGCGTAAAAGTGGTAAAAATATTTCTGTTACAGAAGCCGATGGTATAACCTACAATGCAGCAGAACTTAAGTACAATAACAACGATTGTAATGGCGCTATTGCAGGGTTCAGTAATTATGTTGCCCAGTTCCCCAATGGCGCATCTGTACTGGATGCCAACTTCTTTCGCAGCGAATGTTACTCAAAAAATAAAGATTGGAAAAATGCTTTAACCGGTTACAGTTATATCAATGCCCAAGGCATAAATAAATATTTTGAAAGGGCAACACTTGCAGCTTCCAGGATAAATTATTTTGAATTGAAAGATTATACAGCAGCAAAGAAAAACTTTGAATCGCTGAGGGCAGGTGCAGTAAACCAGGATAACCAACTCGAGGCAGCACGTGGGCTTGTGCGCTGTGATTACCAGTTGAAGGATTATGCACGGGCCAATGAGGTGGCTAAAGATTTATTAAAAGGTAAAGGCATCAGCACAGATGACCGGTCAATTGCTTTTTTAGTGTTGGGCAAATCGCAGCAGGCGGCCAATGATTGTAACGGTGCCATTGCCTCGTTTAAATCTTGTGCCGCCATCAACAAATCTGCATGGGGTGCAGAAGCCCGGTACGAAATAGCCAACTGCCAATTTACGTTGGGCAACTTTACGGCAGCAGAAAAAGCAGCACAAACCGTAATTAAAGAAACGAGCAGTTACGATTTTTGGCTCACCCGCAGTTACATTTTATTGGGCGATATTTTCATGCAGCAGAAGGACTACTTTAATGCTAAGGCAACTTACCAAAGTGTGGCGCAAAACTCAACAATTGCTGAATTAAAAACTGAAGCCCAGCAAAAACTTGACAAAGCAACAGCGGCAGAAAAAGAAGGATCAAAAATTAATTAAGATAAAGGAAGCAGACCAACATAATCATCACTATGACCAATAAAATATTTATCAGTGGATGCATTATTCTTTTGTGCGGTTATACAGCAACGGCGCAAAGGGATACTTCTAAAAAGCAGACCATTGATATTACCTCAAGCTACAAGCCTGTGCTACGCAATGCAGTTAAGATAAATTTTTCGGCGTCTAACCTTATTGCAGATACCACAAGGCCTTTGCTTAAATATAATATACCGGCGCAAAATTTATTTTACACCTATCAGCCGGTATCCCTTAAAGCACTTGCCCTTACAACCGATACCGCCCTTGAGCTTGGCCCAAGAAATTTTGTAAAACTTGGGTTTGGAAATTTCTCTACCCCGTATGCAAATGCAGGGTTTAGTTTTGGCGATGGTAAAACCAGTTTGGTAAATGTGTATGCAGATTACGTCTCTTCTAAAGGCAAAATAAAAAACCAGGATTATAATCAGGTAAACGTAAAAGCAAGCGGCAGTTATTTTACGGCAAGAAATGAACTCTACGGTACTGTAGGCTTACATCAAAATGATTATTATTTGTACGGCTACGACCACCAGGCCCATAATTATAATAAGGCAGACTTACTACAGCGGTATACCAACGTTCAGTTAAAAGCTGGCTTTCGCAATAAGGATAAAAACGAATCAGGGATTAATTACGGTCCCAATGTAGAGATCAACATCTTTAACCTGCAAAAAAAATTAACCGAAAGCTCGTTGATGTTAGAAGCGCCGGTTGAAAAAACCATCGGGGATGAGTTCTCGGTAAAAGTGTCTGCCAAGGCAGATATTACCACTTTCACCACCAAAAATTTTGTACCTAATAATATCAAGTTCAACAACAATATTTTTTCAATTTCCCCGGAGGTTATTTATGCCACACCCTTGTTATCCTTACATGGTGGCATCAGTCCTACATGGGATAACAACCAGCTAAGTGTGTTGCCTAATATTTATGGCGAAGCCCAATTGGAGGATAAGCCTTTCCTGGTGCAGGCCGGTTTGGTGGGGCGTATTATTAAAAATAATTTTCAGCACCTTGCTTCCATTAACCCTTACCTGCTGCCCACTTTATCCCAATTAAATACAAAAGAAACAGAGTTGTACGGTGGCATTAAAGGGTCTGTCGGCAACCATTTTAATTACAGTGCGAAAGCAGGTTTAATCAGTTATAAAAATTTACCCTTCTTTATAAATGATACCATCAATGGTTTGTCGGATATGAAGTCGTTCCGCATCAGCAACGAAAGCAAGGTTACCGACTTGCGTATTCATGGCGATTTGAGTTATATAAGCCAGGATAAATTTACCATCACCGGCGGCCTTACTTTTAATGGGTACACCGGAATGAAAGATAACAGGAAAGCATGGGGCACCATTCCATTGCAGATAGATGCTTCTTTGCGGTGGTGGGCATTTAAACAGGTATTGATAAAAAGTGATTTTAAAACATTTACAGGCGGCCCTTATTTGTTGCCAGGCAATATCAACAAAACCCTTAGCGGTGCTGCAGATTTAAGTGCAGGTGTTGAAGTGGTGATCAACAAAAAAATCAGTGGCTGGCTCGACTTCAATAATATCTTTAACGATAAATACCAGCGTTGGTATGGCTACGAAGTGTATGGCCTGAATGTATTGGCTGGCGTGGTGTTTAAATTTTAATATCCCTGTCTCCGCTGCATACATAAAATTGTTATCTGCGTTTTTCCGTTTTATCTTATGGCTATCTTTGGGGTAATAATTATTTTATGGACTATTTAATTGCCCCAACGCTTTTTCAGCAAAAATCCTGCAGGCTGCCAGGCATTGGTACACTCTCTGTTATTACCGGCAGTGCCACCACAGATTTTATCAACACAGAAATTAATGCGCCCACACAAACAATTGTATTTTCTGCTGCGCAGGATGATGAAGAAAAATTTAATGAGTTTACAGCATTAAGCGAACTGATAAAAAAAGACCTGAGTGAAAAAGGCACCGTTCACCTGAAAGGCATAGGCGATTTTAAAAGAAATAATACAGGCCTCGTAACGTTTATACCAATCTCCGTTAACCGTGACTTTGCGGTTCCCGTTCGTGCCGAAAGGGTGATACGCCAGGATGCAGAACACACCATGTTAGTTGGTGATAAAGAAACCACCAACACCGTAATGACCGGTTATTTTGTAGAAGAAGGGGAAGTGGTTACAAAAAGCAAATGGTGGATTTGGGCCATTGTCCTTGGTATAATTGGCCTTGCCGTTATCGCCATTTATGCCTCTCAAAATGGTTTCAATGCTTTAGGTAATACTGCCAACTATAACATGCCTTAATTGGGTAAAGTGGCTTCAAATAATTTAGGCCATCGCTTACCGGTAATGTAAATCTTTTTACCAATACTGTCGTACGCAATGCCATTTAGTACGTCCGTTCTTTCCGGCACTACCTGGTTGGCAAAGTATTGCTGCTCCAATCCGGGCAAATCTATTTTACCAACAACATGGCCGTTTACAGGGTCTATTTTTACAATAATATCCGATTGGTAAACATTGGCAAACACATAGCCATTAATCATTTCCAGTTCATTTAAATTTAGGACCGGACCAGTGTTGTCCATAACCTGGATGCTGCTCCTCACTTTAAAATTATCCGGGTTTACAAAATATAAATTAGCCGATCCATCACTGATGATCAACTCATCTGCATTATGCGTAATGCCCCATCCTTCGTAAGGCCAGTTAAAAGTTTTAATTGGCTTATCAATATTATTTAAATCGTACACATTTACCACATGGTTTTTCCACGTTAGCTGATAGATATTGTTTTTAAAAATAGTTATGCCTTCACCAAATACGTCTGCTGAACCCATAACGTGTTTGTGTTCCACCTTCCCGGTTTTGATATCACTAATACGCATTGAAGATGTTTGAAAATCACCGGTACCTTCATATAGTTTTCCGTTGTAAATTTCTAACCCCTGGGTATAAGCACTGGTATCATGCGGATAAATGCCGATAATATTAAGGTTAATATTTTGCGGTGCAGGTATGCCGGTAGGCGGTGTGGTAACCGCATTTTCATCAGCGGAAACATCTTTATTATTAGTGTTACAAGAGGTACATGCGATAATACAAGCGGCCAGTAAATACTTTATCATTAAGAATTTTTTCGTTTGCGCAAAAGTACTAAACTGCAATAGGTTTTGCCGTTATCGGGCAATTAAAAAATTCCAAAAATTTTGGCAGTATCAAAAATGCACCTATATTTGTTTTATCTCTGAAACGGACAATTACCTCATCCCCCCTTTGCGTAATGCCGGTTTTATTCTGAGAACACAATCCCAATTCTTCTATCATTGATCGTATCACCATTGTGTAATTCCGATACCTCTGCTTTTTAGCCGTCCATGCCTTTGAGCCAAATTATATTTTGGACAAAATGCCCTTCTTTATGAAATTATTTTTTGCAACAACAGTTTTTATCCTGCTATGTGCTTTCGTAAATGCGCAACGTATATGCGGTACTACAGCCTATATTCAACAATCACTCAATAACAACCCTGCTTTACAAAACCGTTACAATGAAGCGGAAGCACAGATAACCGCAGCAACTATAAAAGCACAGTCATTTGGTTTAAGGGATACAGGTGCCAATGAGATAATTTACATACCGGTAGTGGTACATGTGCTGTACAATACAAATGACCAAAATATCAGCGTTGAGCAGGTACTATCCCAGATAAAAGTTTTGAATGATGATTACAGCCGCCAGAATGGTGACAGGGTAAACACACCGGCTGTATTTGCCAAAGTTGCGGCTGATGCAAGGATTAGGTTTTGCCTGGCGCAAGTTGATGCAAAGGGAAGAAGGACCAGCGGGATTATAAAAAAGTTTACGTCAAAAAGTTACTTTACCTCAGATGACGGTATGAAGTTTAACGGGCAGGGAGGCGATGATGCGTGGGATGCCGGCAGGTACCTGAATTTATGGGTATGCAATATGGGTGGCAGAACGCTTGGCTATGCAACCTTTCCCGGCGGGCCTGCCAATGCAGATGGTGTTGTTATTGCAAACGATGTTTTTGGAACGGTGGGAAACCTAAGGCCGAAATTTAATAAAGGCCGCACAGCAACCCATGAAGTAGGCCACTGGCTTGGCTTAAAGCATATTTGGGGAGATGTGGCATGCGGAACAGATGATGTTGATGACACCCCTAAACAACAATATTATAATTACGGTTGCCCGGCATTTCCATCCGTAAGCAACTGCTCACCCGATGCCAACGGCGATATGTTTATGAACTATATGGATTTTTCGGATGATGCTTGTATGAATATTTTTACCATTGGCCAAAAAATGAGGATGCGGGCTTTGTTTGCAAAAAATAATTTACGCAATAGTTTTTTAGTATCATTTGCCTGCGATAGTACTTTGGCCCAGGCAGGCCCGTTGCCGGCAACCGACACCGTTGCAGCTACAACACCTAAGCAGCCCGCATTATACAAAATATATCCTAATCCTGCACAATCTGTTGTTACTATTGCCTGCACTAACGCTACAGTGCCCGCAACAACCAACATCAGTATTTTTAATTCGCTGGGTAACAAAGTTGTTAGTACACAACTTAACAGTGAAAAAATGGCCATCAATATTGTTAGCCTTACCAAAGGCATTTATTTTATCAGGATTGATGATGGCAAAAACAAGGTTACCACAAAACTTATTAAAGAGTAAGGCGGGGTTAAGCCATTAACCCTGCCACCTTTTTGGCTGCCCATGGTGCCAGTGCAACGCCCATTCCGCTCATGCGCACACAACAAAAAACGCCAGGGCTTACTTCTTGTATCAATGGCATTTTTTCGCTGCCCATTGCCATGATGCCGCTCCATCTGTCACTGATGGCAAAAGCAGTTTCAGGTAATAAATGCTGTTGAATAAAATGTTCCAGTGTATTTTGAATTACGGTTGATGTTTCCATAACCGTAGTAGTTTCTGCATCAAATGCTTCATTTCTGGCACCGCCGAGAAGCAGCCTGTTACCCACATTTCTAAAATAATAAAAGCCCTGGTCAAAGTGAAAGGTGCCTTTTATTTTAAGGCCTTTAATGGGGTTTGTTATCAGCACCTGACCACGGTTATGTACAATATCGGCATGTGGCATTAATTGTTTGGTAAATGCATTGGTGCATAGCAGCAATTGGTTTGTGGTAAGGTTGAGTTCTTGGTTTTCTGCGCCAGCAAAAATAGTTTGCACTTCAATACCGTTGGAATGTGCCTGATAACTTTTTACCTCAATGCCGGTTAACACTTTTACCCCAATGCTTTGTACTTTTTGCAACAGGGCCTGTACCAGCTTGCCCGGCTGCAAACCGGCCTCCAGCTTGTTTTCTATCAAATGATGGATGCCCTTAAAACCAAATGTTGCAATCTTTTCATCCGCTGCTTTAAAAAGGTTTTCTTCACCGGTTATTGCTTTTAAACCCTTGTTGAGCCAGGCTGTTTGCCCCAGGCAATCTTTCCAGTCTGCTGACTTATTGGTGAAACATTCGTAACCGCCACATGCATCATATCCAATCAAATCGTCTTTAAATGTTTTTCTAATTTCCAGCAGGCCTTTGTAGCGCATCTCTACAAGTTGCCACATTTTATCTTCTCCGCAAGCGGCAATATCAGCAACTAATTCCCCTGGGCTTCCAAAACAACTAAAGCCTGCATTGCGTGTGCTTGCACCTGTGGGTATAGCACCCCTTTCCAATAAGGTAATATTATAATCAGGGTGTTTTTCTTTAAGCCTCAATGCACTCCAAAGCCCGGTAAAACCGCTGCCAATAATGATGATATCCTGGGCGACAAAAAAACTTTCCCTTTCCCAAAATGATAGCTGTGCCATTGCTTAAAATAAAATTGTTAAATAAGATAAAGATAAAAAGTAAATAGGCCATATTACCACACCGGGCAGTACTTTTGTCGTATTCTGTTAATCAAAAAATATTTTATGAAAAAAATCTTCTCTGCAATTATTGCCACATTTATTTTAGCAGCCAGCATGCAGGCACAGGGCTTAAAAGGCCTTATGAACAAAGTAACCAAAAAAGATTCTTCCTCGGGCAAAAGTATTATGGATAAGATGTCATCTAAATCCGGTACGGGCAAGGGTTTAAGCAATGATGACATCATCAGTGGTTTAAAGGAAGCGTTGAGGGTTGGCGCCGATAGCAGTACCAAAAAATTAAGTGCTGCCAACGGATTTTTTGGTGATGCCGCTATCAAAATTTTAATGCCTGCAGAGGCACAAAAAGTAGAAAAAACTTTACGTGGCGTGGGCATGGGAAGCCTGGTTGATAAAGCCATTTTATCAATGAACCGTGCCGCCGAAGATGCTGCTGGTGGTGTCGGCAACATCCTCTGGAACTCCATAAAACAAATGAGCGTAACAGACGGTTTGCAAATTTTAAGAGGTGGCGATTTTGCTGCAACCGATTACCTGAAAAAGAATACAACCACTGAGCTTACAGAAAAATTCAGGCCGGTGATTGAATCATCACTGGTTAAAACAGATGCTACAAAATATTGGAAAGACCTGTTTAGTACCTACAACAAATTTTCTGCAACAAAAGTAAATACAGACCTTACCGCCTATGTTACCGAAAGGGCGTTGAGCGGCTTATTTTTAAACATAGGGTTGCAGGAACAAAAAATTCGTAAAGACCCGGCTGCACAGGTAACCGGTATTTTAAAATCGGTTTTTGGTGGCAAATAATATTTTTAAAAAAGATAAATAACCTCGTTATAAAATGGGCTGTACCAGATTTTGGCACAGCCCATTTTTATTATGCATAAGCTCATACAATTACTTCACATCGTTCCAGTCATCTGTCCTGAAGGTGTTTACCGGTAAGCCTTCTTTGTTAAAAAGATTGGGCATTGCAGCACTTGTAAAACCAAAACGGACTGCCACAGGCTGCTTAACCGTTTTGCTGCTAACGATAACACTGTTTCCTTTAATGATTGCATTGGCAGGTACAAAAACTTTATCTGCACCAGCAATTAAAAAATTGGTCAGTGTTTTTCCTTTTGCCATTAAACCGTTTTCAGCATAGTCAAATTCTATCTTCACTTTATCTTTTTCAATACCCATGCTTTTGTACAACGGGCTTTTAAAGCCGGGTATGTTTTTGCCATAAGTGCTTGCCAGTGCCAGGTTTGCCAATCTTATCCCCACATCTTTTTTGTTTTTAGGATGAATATTTTTTACATCATCCACCAAATCGCTTATTACCACCATGCCTGTTTTAGGAAGCACCAGTGTTTTTGTTTGTGCCTCCCTTAGCAATGCACCCGCCAATGTATCGTAACCGGAAAACGGCGCAATTTGTACAAAGTAAAATGGCAGTTCTTTTTGCCACGCTTTCCGCCAGGCATTAATCATAAGTGAAAACAACAATTGGTAAGTAGGGGCAGTGCCTACGTTGCTTTCGCCCTGGTACCAGATTACGCCTGCAATGTTGAAATTGGTTATCGGGCTTATCATGGCATTAAAACTATAACCCGGTGCCATAGGCCATCCACCGGATGGCTTAAGTTTATCGGCAGCCTCTTTTAAAACCGGGTTGTTTTTTACAGAGTCTGTTGGCGTCCATACCTCAGCAGGTGTGCCGCCCCAGCTTGCATTGATAAGGCCAATTGGTACGTTAAGCTGCTGTTGTAAACGCAGGCCAAAGAAGTAACCTGCAAGGCTAAAATTTTTCATATCGGCCGGGTTGCAAACCACCCAGCTTCCTTTGGTATCATCCTGTGGAGTGGCTGCTGTAAGCTTAGGTATATGAAAGAAACGTATCCTCGTATTGTTGGCACTATCTGCATCGGCCGTGTAGGCTTTAATGCCCCAGTTGTAATGCATTTCCATATTGCTTTGTCCGCTGCAGGCCCATGTTTCGCCGACCATTACATCTTCTAACACAACAGTATTATACCCTTTAATGGTAATGGTAAACGGGCCACCGGCAGCAGGTGTTTTTATGGATAATATCCACTTTGCAGTGTTGGCAGCAGTGGTGTTAATTTGTGCAGTATCCCAGCTTACTGAAACACTAATTTTTTCGCCGGGGTCTGCCCAACCCCAAAGTTTTACATCTGCATTTTGTTGCAATACCATGTGGCTGCCAATGATTGCAGGCAGGCGGATGTTTGCGTAAGCCGTACATAAAATGCTATTGATAAACAATGTAAAAAAGAGAAAGATTGTATTTTTCATACCCAGGTGTTTTTATATGTAAGATACTGTAAAGAGCATTGGCTGCAGTGAAGATTGCCCGAAAATTTATTGAAAACAAAATGCCGCAATGGATGTTTTGCTATTTCCCTGAAAGCCCTTAGGTTTTAAAGGATATTTTTGCAAGATAAAAACAAGCGGTTTGAATATTCCTGTATTTTTAATAACACCCCCTTTTACGCAGCTTAATACCCCGTACCCTGCCACTGCCTACCTGAAAGGGTTTTTAAATACAAAGCACATACAATCGTTTCAGGCAGATTTAGGCATTGAAGTTACCCTTGAAATTTTTAGTAAGAAAGGGTTAACAGAAGTGTTTGGGATTGCAGCAGCGGCAGCAACAAATGCAACCGAAAATATCCAGCGCATTGTTGCTTTACAGGATGATTATATCAATACCATTGATGCTGCCATTTTATTTTTGCAAGGTAAAAACCCAACGCTGGCACACCTAATAGCGCAAAGAAATTTTTTGCCCGAAGCCAGCCGCTTTCAACAACAGGATGATTTGAAATGGGCTTTTGGCAGCATGGGCACACAGGATAAAGCAAAGCACCTTGCCACCATGTACCTGGAAGATTTATCCGACCTGATTACGGCATGTGTTGACAGCCATTTTGGTTTTAGCAGGTATGCTGAAAAGCTTGGCAGGAGTGCCAATAGTTTTGATGAATTGTATGCGTCGCTTCAGCAGCCCTACACTTTTACCGACAGGATAATGATCAATAGCTTACAACAAAAAATGGCTGATATTGATCCGCTGCTGGTCGCCATAACTGTTCCATTTCCTGGTAATTTATATACTTCTTTAAGATGTGGGCAATGGATACGAAAAAACTATCCTAACGCCAAAGTAGCCATGGGCGGGGGTTTTGCCAATACAGAGCTAAGGTCTTTATCCGATAAAAGGGTATTTGAGTTTTATGATTTTATTACCCTTGATGATGGCGAAGCCCCTATCGAAAACCTGTTCCTTCATCTTACCGAAAAAAAAAGTACCGATACTTTAAAGCGCACATTTACCCTTGTAAACGGTGAAGTAACCTATCTTAATAATACTGCCTGCACAGATTATAAACAGGGCCAGGTAGGTACGCCGGACTATACTGGTTTGTTACTGGACAAATATATTTCGGCCATTGAAGTTATAAACCCTATGCACAGTTTATGGAGCGATGGCAGGTGGAACAAGCTAACCATGGCGCATGGCTGTTACTGGGGCAAATGTACTTTCTGCGATATTTCGTTAGACTATATAAAACTGTATGAACCAATAGCAGCCTCGTTATTATGCGACAGAATGCAGGAATTAATTGAGCAAACTGGTGGAAATGGTTTTCACTTTGTAGATGAAGCTGCACCGCCAGCATTGATGAGGGCGTTAGCTATTGAGATTATAAAAAGAAAACTGGTAGTAAGCTGGTGGGCCAACATACGGTTTGAAAAAAGCTTTACCCGTGACCTTTGCCTGCTGCTGAAAGCCGCAGGTTGCATAGCCGTTTCGGGAGGGTTGGAGGTAGCGTCTGACAGGTTGCTGCAACTTATACAAAAAGGAATTACTGTGGCGCAGGTAGCAAAAGTTACCAGGCATTTTGCAGATGCCGGCATTATGGTACATGCCTACCTGATGTATGGCTTCCCTACACAAACAGAACAGGAAACAATTGATTCCCTGGAAATGGTACGGCAGTTATTTGAGACCGGGGTGCTTCAATCTGCCTTTTGGCACCAGTTTACCATGACGGCGCACAGCCCTGTGGGCCTGCATCCTGAACGGTACAATGTAAAAAAGGTAAGCACCGAAATTGGAACGTTTGCCAACAATGATATTGAACATACTGACCCAACCGGGGCAGACCATCCCGCTTTTAGTTTTGGTTTAAAAAAGTCGCTGCTCAATTTTATGCATGGGGCATGCCTTGATTATCCCCTACAAAAATGGTTTGATTTTAAAGTGCCGAAAACAATAGTACCGCCGGATTTTATTGCCCATGCTTTGGTGGAAGAAACGATGGCCTTAACCAAACCAACCACTAAAATAACCTGGCTGGGCAAGCAGCCCGTTTGTACCCTTTTTACAAAAAGTAAAAAAGGCAACCAATGGCCAATGATGGAGCTAACGTTTCAAACAAAAAAAGAAACCGGTACTATAAAAGTTGGGCGGCAGCAAGGGAGAGTGGCTGGCAGCCATGCTGGAAAAATTAGCAGTACACCAGCAAAAAATATATACCCTCCAGGAAGTAAAGGAAAGTTATGAAGCTGGAGGGCTTTTAGATTTTGAGCTTTTTTGGGACAATAAACCGGTAAGTGGTTTATACAAATTCGGGCTGCTGCATTTGTAATTATCTAACCAAAGTAACAGTGCCTGTTCGGCTGAAAGGGCCGCCGGTAGGGCAATCCATCTCAATAAAATATACATAGGTACCCGGCGGCAGCAAAAAGCCCTGAGAGGTGCCATCCCAGCCGGTTGACCTGTCTTTGGCATCAAAATTATTTCGCTCATACACAGGTTTTCCCCATCTGCTATAAATAACCATGTGTTTTACAATGGATATGCCTGTAATGCTGAAGACGTCATTTTTCCCATCTCCGTTTGGTGAAAAAGCAGTAGGTATAAAGACACGGGCTTCCTGGCATTGCAGCCTTATCTTAACACTGTCTGTAGCAGTGCAGCCACCTTTATTCGTAACCGTAAGCGAATAGGTAACCTGGTCAAAAGGTTTAAGTACCGGTTGCTGGCAATTGGTACAGCTTAGGCCTTCTCCCGGCCACCAGCTCCATCCCATAACATCGCTGCTGGTCACAGCACTTAAGGTTACCGTGGTGCCGGCTTTTACATCTGGTATTTTATTTAGGCTTACTGTTGGCAACGGTATCACGGTTACCGTAACTGTTGCCGTATCGCTAAAACAACGGTATTGATCAGTACCCTTAACAGTATACGTTGTTGTTTGCACAGGGTTAACCTGTGGGTTTTTTATTTCTGTATTGCTTAGTGCATTGGTAGTGTTTATCCACTGATAATAGGTAGCCCCTCCGGCATCTAACTGCGCTACGCTTCCTACGCAAATGGTGGTGTCTTTACTTACGGTTATTTCGCCGGGCAGTACAACAGTAACTTTTTGCTGTGCAATAGAAGCACATCCTATTTCGTCTTTAACAGTAACCGCATATTGCGAAGTAACCAATGGGTTTGCCTTTGTGTTAGGTGTGTTGGTGCTGCTTAACCCACTTGCAGGCGACCATGAATAGGTTGCACCGCCAAGGGCAATCATGGTAACACTTTTTCCCCTGCAGATCAACGGGTCTTTTGGAAGTATGGTTACAACAGGGTTGGTGTGGATATAGATGGTATCTTTTAATGCAACCACGGATGTACATCCAATGGAATCGTTCATCAGCAATAATGGGATATACCTGCCGGGTGTATTAAACTGGTGGCTTGTGATGGTGGTATCTTTAGAAATAGTGCCATCCCCATAATCCCAATAATAAGAAGAAGCATTTTTTACTGTAGCATTAAAGGAAGGTGTAAGCCCGATGCAGCCCTCTTTTACGTTGGTTGAAAGGGAACCCTGCGGAATTTTAAGGTATACAGAATCTTTGTAAACAGCCGTCATGCCACCGGCACCGTAAGCAGTTAAAGTAATTAAATATTGGCCGGGCCGGTAATAAATATGATTGGGGTTATCTACATTATCAGCAGTTGTGCCATCTCCAAAATCCCATTTTACCGATGTGTAATTATAAGATTTGTTCATCAGCTTAACCAACATGGGCGGGCATTTGCCATTTGTGATAAACGATACGCTTTTTGTATAGGACGCCCCAAAATCCTGTACATCAATAAACAAAGATGACGTATCTGCACAACCGGTGCTGCTGTTAAAAGCAGTAAGTTTAACTTCATAAAATCCAGGGCTTGCATACGTATGTGATGGGGCAAAATCGGTGGTACTCGAGCCATCGCCAAACGTCCACAGGTATTGCGTGTTTACGCTGTTGTAGGTATTGGTATTGTTGGTAAAGTTAACCGGTAAATTAACGAAGGTATTATAAGTTGATGCAGTAAAACCGGTTTGGGGGCCATACACATTTATGGATTGTGTAGCGGAATAATAAGATGAACAATTAGCGGTATCGGTAATAAATAAACTAACGTTATACAAACCTGGTTCGCTATACTGATGGCTTACAGTAGCACTTGAATACAATACATCTGTAATGCCATCGCCATAAGTCCACCGCCATACCGCAATCTTATTATTGGTAACCGATAAATCTTTAAACGATACGGGTAAATTGTAACAGGTATTATTGGTGAGAATAGCAAAGTTTGCCTTGGACTGGTTTACTTTTATCGGGATGTAATTGGTGGTATCCAAACAATTAAATCCATTGGATTTTAATATTATCCTAAGGGCAGATTTGCCGGTATCAAAATTATTAAGCTTTCCTTTAAAAACCGTTGTCCATAAGGTGTTGGGATCATCCTTGGTTGAAAACCCCTGATACAAACTGTTATCGCTGTACTCAATTCTTTTAAAAGAATAATCACTGCTGTAATTAAATGCCCAGGTATTTTTTTCCAAACTGTCAACGGTAATGGGAAGTTGGGCAGTGCTGCACAAAGCGATGGCATTTGCAGTTAACCTTGGGTTTTGTTTTAACAGTACCCTGGTATAAAAAGAATCGGTAACAGCGCATGCCCCGTTAGTTGTGGTAAGGTAAGTAGTATAGTAACCGGTTTTATTGTAGGTATGTTGATAGGTGGCGTTATCACTATTAAGTGAAGCGGAAATGCCATCACCAAAATCCCACTTCCAGGTTTGTGCACCGGGGCTTGACTGATAAAATGTTACCAGCCCCCTGGTATCGTCGCAACTGTTTTCTGCACCCAATATTGTGGTGAATGGGGGCAATACTTTAATGTAGTCTGTACGGGTAAGGGTATCAAAACAAAAGCCCTGGTTAGCAACAACAAGTGTTACCGTAAAAGTATCACCGGTTGCATATTGATGGGTAACTTTTCCGGTGTAGGTAAAGCCGGGGTAGCCTTCTCCAAAATCCCAAAAATAATAGGTATTGCCAGGCTGCTCAACTGCATTAAATTCAACTGTTGAGTTACCACAAACATTGGTAGTGCTGGTGGTGAAGCTTGCAAGCGGCTTTGCAAAAACAATTATGTTTCCATATACAACGGTCCCTAAACAACCTGCCGCAGTTTTATAATTTAGGGTTGCAGACCAGTTGCCCGCCTTGCTGAACATGTGGGTGGGACTAGCAGCCGAAGACGAACCACCATCGCTGAAAAGCCATTGATAAGATACAATTACCTCATTGGTTGTTGTATTAAACGTTAGGGGATAAGGGCCGCATACCGACCTGTCCCCAATTTCTGAAACGGTAAGGGCTGGTTGCTGGATATTTATGTATTGCGAAACGGTGGAAGAACATCCAACAGCATTGGTTACCGTCAATTTAGTGTTATACCCACCGTTATCAGTATAGGTGTAGGATGGTGCCTGAACTGTTGATTCCACATCACCGGTATTGGCCGGGTTAAACGACCATTCCCAAGCAGTTGCACTTGAGGTGGTATCCCTGAAATTAAAAGTTACCGGGGCACCACAATCGCTTGTTTTATTAATAATAAACCCTTTTAAGGATGGCCCGGCAAACACCGTAATATTTTTTGTGATAGAATCCCTGCAGGTGCCAAAAATATTTTTTAGAGTGATGACATGTGTGCCGGGTTGGTTAAAATAGTAGTTTAAACTGTTGTAGTTATAGAAGCTTTCTGTGGTGCCGTCAATATACCATTCAATAGAAGTTGGTGCAGGTGTGCTGGTACTTTGAAACAAGGTATTTGAACCCAAACAAATGGGTGTTGGTACCGTAAACCCAGTGGCAAAATTGGCCACATTTACAAAGTTGTTTTTGGTGGTTGTTGCTGTGCAGCCGGTGCTGCTGTTTACCGTAAGCGAAATATTGTACGCACCCTTGGCTGTAAAAACATGCGAAGGGTTTTGTGCAGTTGAGGTATTGCCATCCCCAAAATTCCAGAGGTAACTTAATGTGCCCGGCCCGTTACTGTTATTTGTAAATTGTACGGCATCGTTTACACGGCAAATATCTGTTCTGTTTGCAGTAAAAGCCGCATTTACGGAAGGGTACACCTCTACAAGCCCAGGTGATTGCAAGGTTTTTGTACAACCAATGCTGTTGCTTACTGTAAGGCTTACTGTTGCCGTTTGCACTGCAGTATAAATATGTGTTGCGGACGGGGTGCTTGTTTGCTGGGTGCTGCCATCTCCAAAATCCCAGGTATAGGTAAAATTGCCGCCGGTTGAATCTGTTTTAAATACTACGGTTGCTGGCGCACAGGTACTGATAAACGATGCTGCAATGTTGTTTACAGGCGGTTCAGCTATATTGATATTTTTTGTTTGTATAGAAGAATCGTTACCGTCCTTAACGGTTAAACTAATCGTGTATGCTTTACCTTTTGTGTAGATGGTACCGGGGTTTTGTAATGCAGATGTGTTGCCATTGCCAAAATCCCAATAGTAAGTTGCTGATGATGATGCCCCCGAAGTAGTGTTTGTAAAATTCACAGCTAAGGGTGCACAGCCATTTGTATTGCTGATAGTAAAATCTGCTTTAAGCTGTGCCGAGGAATAAAAAAAACACGATAATATAAACCCACCTGATAGAGCCAGTTTTTTATAATAATGAATATTGGTGGCTGTGTGCATATACAGTCATGGAGTATTGGATAGACAACTCCAGATAGAAACGAAAATGCACGCATTTTATTTTAAAAAGATGGGTAAGCAAAAAAGTAGGTTTGTAAAAAGAAAAGGCAGGTTTTATTAATATTTTATTTCATCCCATAAATGATGGATAAGGCCATCCACCAAGCCTATTTTAGGCACGTATATTTCATCTGCCCCGGCCCAGCGCATGGTGTTGATGTAAATTTGTAAAGCGGGCAAAATTACGTCGGCCCTGTCTTCCCTTAAATTGTAGCGGCTGATCCTTTCGGCCAGGGTAACACTGCCCAGTTCTTTGTAATAATCCCGTAGCAAATCCAGCATCAGGGGTTTTCCATCTTTACGTTTGCTAAGGGAAAAAATTTTATTGATATTGCCGCCGCTGCCAATGGCAATAACCTTTTTGTGCCCCCGGGTAAACAAGCGGATGCTGTCTTTCATGTCGTCCCAATTGGCATCGGTAACCATATTTTTTAGTAACCGTATGGTACCAATATTAAAAGACTTTTTATAAACCAGCACCCCATTGGCAAAAAAAGAAAGTTCGGTACTGCCACCACCCACGTCAATATAAAGGTAGCTGTGGTCTTTGTTAAGGGTTTCTGCAATATGGTTTTCAAATACAAGTCCGGCTTCTATGTCACCACTGATTACTTCTATTTCTATCTCCGTTTCCAGTTTCACCTTTCTGATAATATCGGCCGAATTTTTAGCGTCCCTCATGGCACTTGTTGCACAGGCCTTAATGTGTTTTACATCATAGGCGTTGCACAAATGTTTGTAGCTTTTCATTGTTTGCAGCATCATCCCAATTTTTTGCTTGGAGATAAAACCATACTCAAACACATCAAAACCTAAGCGAAGCGGCACCCTCAAAAGATTAAGCTTATTAAAAACGTCGTTTTTTTTGTCGTCTGTAATAACCTCCGTTATCAAAAGCCTTGCTGCGTTACTGCCAATGTCGATTGCTGCTAAATTCAATAGTTTAACTGTTTTATGTGTTGCTGATGCCCTACAAATATAGGACTGTAAACAGCGTGCAACCGTATAAATTATCAGGCTTTATTTATGTAGATAATTTGCGGTAGAGGTAATTGTAAGTATCTACCTGGCTGCGTACTTTTTTGGTATTGCGTGGGTTTATATATTGGTTGCTAAGGCTGTTGTCAAGCTTTCTTGCTTTTATATTGTCAGATAATTGAATCTGCAAAATGTCCTTCAGTTCTGTCTGTATGTCTTTCTCAAAAATGGGGCAGGTAACTTCTATCCGGTGATCTAAATTACGTACCATCCAGTCTGCCGAAGAGATGAATACTTTTTCATTGCCATTATTATGAAAGATCAATACTCTTGCGTGTTCCAGATATTCATCAACAATACTAATGGCCTGTACAGGTATTTTAAATTTACTGTTCTCCGACAGCATGCAAAAAATACCCCTGATCACCATTTTTATTTCTACCCCGGCACGGGCAGCTTCGTACAGTTTATTAATAAGCAGTTCATCACTGAGCGAATTTAATTTTATGGTTATGGCAGCCTTCTTTTTAGATAAGGCTGTTTTAATTTCTTTATCAATAAGCTGGTTAAATTGCCTGCGCATATTGACAGGGCTAACCATTAGGGTTTTGCAGGCTTTTAAATAGTTGAGCCTTGTCTTTGGCTGCTCCAGGTACTGAAATATGCGGTTAATATCTGCCATAATAAACCTGTTGCAGGTAAGCAGGCAATGATCGCCATAAATTTTTGCGGTACGTTCGTTAAGGTTGCAAGTGCCTGCAAAACCATAATGAATGGTGCGGCCGTTTACCACTTTTTTAATAAGGCACAGCTTGGCATGCACTTTAAGGTGTGGCACGCCAATTAAAACTTTTACCCCGGCATCCTCCAGTTCTTCTTTCCATTCCAGGTTGGCTTCTTCATCAAACCTTGCCCTTAATTCAATAACCACTGTAACCGATTTTCCATTACGAACGGCATTGGTAAGGGCATTTATAATTTTAGACCTTGGGGCAAGCCTGTAGCAGGTGATCTTAATGGTTTTTACATCAGGGTCGATAGCCGCTTCCCTTATCAGGTCTGTAAGGCTATCGAATGAATGGTAAGGGAAACTTAGCAATACATCCTTTTTAAGGACAACTTCTGTAACACTGTTTACATTTTTTAAAAGCGGGTGCAGAAAAGGTCTTTTACGGGTGCCTTTTTGGTTAAAAACGGCATCGGGAAAATTGATAAAATCTTTAAAATTATGTATCCTGCCGCCGGGCAGCACATTGTCTTTTTCTGACAATCCTAATCTTTTTACAAGATAGGTGAGGAGGGTTACGTCAATTTCTTTATCAAAAAGAAACCTTACCGGCTTGCCTTTTTTTCTGTTGCGTAAACCTTTTTCAATTTTTTGTATAAAGGATGTGGATACATCATTATCAATATCAATTTCTGCATCACGGGTTACTTTAATAATGTGTGCAGAAAATACATCATATCCAAAATACGAGAAGATATACGGAAGGCAATAACGAATGATATCTTCCAGCAGGATAATGAAGTGTTCATTTTCTTTAGAAGGCAGTATAACGAAACGGCTTAAACGCCTTGCAGGAACGGATACCAAGGCAAAGCGCTGTGGAATGCTTCGGTCTTTTTTAGACATTTTACAAGCCAGGTAAATTGATTTATCATTTAACGTTGGAAAGGCCTGTATACTTTCAATCATCAGCGGCACAATGTTACTCCTGATCTCTTCATTAAAATACTCCACAATAAAAGCCTGTTGTTGCCTGGTTAACTGCTTTTCGTTAATCAGGAATATTTTTTCTTTTTTAAGTTCCCTCAGTATTTCATTCCATACACGGTCAAACTCTTTTTGTTGCTCAACCACTTTTTCCTGTATTTCTTCCAGTATCATACCCGGCGAAACTTCCAGGTGCATATTGCCTTTGTTGCCCATTTCAATCATGCGCTTTAAAGTAGCCACACGTACCCTGAAAAACTCATCCAGGTTATTGGAAAAAATGGCCAGGAATTTTATCCGCTCCCTTAATGGCACCGTTGTATCTGCTGCTTCCTGCAAAACCCTGCTGTTAAACGAAAGCCAGCTAATATCCCTGAAAATAACTTTCTGTTTTACCAATGATTTTTTTTTAGGTTTTGAACTGGTAAAATTAAAGGTTGAAGAAACCATATAACTTAAGCTTGTTATTAAATAAAAATGATGTTTTTAAATAAGGCGGTTTACACCACGGGCATGGCAGCATTACCCACCTTACCAGGCGTTTTATTTCGGTTAAAAAATAGCAGCAGGCCTAAAGAAAGCAGCCCAAAAAACAATACAATAAAAGTGGTGGCACCCCACATCAGCCAGCCAAAAGCCTCGCCTGTTGAGCGATCGATACTGTAAAGGCCTAACACTAAAAAGATAGCCGTAGGAAAAGTGCCTATGCCACCGGGTGTAATAATCATAGCAAGGGTGGCAAGCGTTAATACAGAACAAGCAGCATCAAGCCCAAGGTGCGATACTTCTTTAATAGCAGAAAAGCCCACATAAATTTGCAGCAGGTACATACTCCAAATAAAGAAAGTATGGGCAATAAACTGGCCCCGTTTTTTTAACTTCCTGATAGTGCCGATGCCCTCGCTTAAACCCGTAAAAAACTTTTTTACCCGTTGTATAAAAATGCTTGCAGCATATTTTTTAAAAAGAAAGCGCAGCAATAAAATAAAGAGATAAACGGCTGCGATGAAAATCGCTATCCTGCCCCACAAAGGCACACCGGTATTGTTTTTCGTAAAAAACGAAAGCTCCTCCTGCACAAAATTTCCTACCAGGCTGTATTGTATTAAAACCGTTATTACAATAAAGATGAGGTAACAAACAAAATCAAAAATCCTTTCGATGATGATGGTGCCAATTAATTTTTGAACAGGTATATTTTCGTACCTGCCCAGCATGGAACATTTTAAAATTTCGCCTAACCGGGGTACAAAAGAATTGGCAAGATAACCTACCATGGTAACGCCAAAAGTATTTAGCAGGGATGGGGCATACCCCATCGGTTCCATTAAAATGCGCCAGCGCATACTGCGGCTTACATGGCTTGCAAGTGCCATAATCACTACGGGGATCAGTACACGGTAATCAGCATGGGCCAGCGAAAATGTAAACTTTTCGAACTGGCTGGGCGTCATCTTGCTAAACTGCCACCACACTAAAAAAATACCGCCGCCAATAAAGAATATATATTTGAGTGCACTACCAATTTTCTTGTTCATAACAGCATACAAATTACGAAGATCAAAAAACAATCAGTTCTTTAAATGGAAGGCTTTTATGTTTTAGAAAGATATTGCTGCTAAGGGTTCAGTATCATGTTATCAATAAGTCTCACTTCATTAAGAAAGGCGGCAATCAAAATTACTATAGAACTCTTGCCATCCCATTCACTGATCAGTTCCAGGTTTTCCGCCTCGGCAATTTCTACATAATCTACTTTAAAACCATTGCCGGTTAAATTTGTTGTGGCCTGTTGTTTTATGGCCAACAGGTTACCGGGTCGAACAGCATTTTTAATGTATTGCAAAGTGTTGTAAATAGTAACGGCCTTCTTCCTTTCAGCTTCATTCAGCCTTAAGTTCCTGCTGCTCATTGCAAGGCCGTTTGCTTCTCTTTGTGTCGGGCAAATTACAATCTCTAAATCCGCAAAATTGGTTTGTGCCATTTTTTTTAAAACCAGGCATTGTTGAAAATCTTTTTGTCCAAGGTAAAGTTTATCGGGCATCACCATGGTCAGCAACCTGTCTACCACCTGGCAAACCCCCTGAAAATGGCCGGGCCTGTATTGCCCGTCCAGTACGGTTTCCAACTGCCCAAGTTCAAAGTGGGGCAGTTGTTGTGTACCATTAGGGTAAACCTCGTTACGGTCAGGTAAGAATAACATGTTACACCCGGCCTGCTCCAAAAGGAAGATATCTTTTTGGATGGTTACCGGGTAATTTTCAAAATCTTTAGGGTCGTTAAACTGTGTGGGGTTAACAAAAATGCTGCACACCAACTGGTTGTTTTCTGCTTTTGCTTGTTTCATTAACCTTATATGCCCATCATGCAGGGCACCCATGGTTGGCACAAACCCAATTTTTTCTCCTTTTAACCTGCAGGCAGACAAGTATGGTGTGATCTGTTTTGCTTTTTTTATTATAATCATTTTGTTATAAGTTTTCAATCAAATCGAAGCGGACCGTGATTTTAAAAAATTTAATGTAGCTTTGCAGCCCTTATAGAAATCCGGTCTGGACTTAATCTAATCAAGCACAAATGTCAACAAAAAAACGAATTTTATTTATTGCCAATGAAATGTCCCCGTATGTGGAACTTACAGAGTTTGCGGAAATCATTAATAAACTGGCCGTAAAAGCGAATGATAGCGGAATGGAAGTAAGGTGCATTATGCCACGGTTTGGTATAATCAACGAACGGCGCCACCGTTTGCATGAGGTGGTTCGCTTATCGGGCATTAATGTGTCAATTGATGGTGACGATTATCCTTTAGTGATAAAGGTTGCATCGCTGCCTAATGCGAGGCTACAGGTTTATTTTCTCGACAACGAAGATTTTTTTAAACGCAAAACCGTGTTTACCGATGAGCATGAAAAGTGGTATGATGACAATGGTTTAAGGTCTGTGTTGTTTTGCAAAGGTGCACTTGAAACCGTTAAAAAATTTGGCTGGCCGCCGGATGTTATCCATTGCAGCGGGTGGATGACCGGGTTGATACCAATGTTTATTAAAGCAGCTTATAAAAAAGAGCCGGTGTTCAGCAACTGTAAAGTGGTGTACACCATAGGGCAAAATACGTTTAAAGAAAAGCTGGGTGCCGATTTTTTAAAACTTGCGACCATCAATGACAACGTTACTAAAAAGGAACTTGAATTTTTTAAAGACATCAACAACGTTGCCATGTTCAGGGGCGGTGCTGCATTTGCAGATGCCGTAACCTTCGGGGCTGAGAAAGTTGATAAGAAACTGGTAGAAGAATTTAGTAAAGTGAAAGGTAAAAAAACATTGCCTTTTAATGAAGAAAGCGACCTGTCGGATTACTTACAGCTTTACGCAGACCTTACCAAATAAGATGCGGAAATTTTGTCTTGCCAAACCATAAATTGTAATAAGCCTTCCTTATGTTGGAGGGCTTTTTTGTTTACAGGCACACACCTATCTTTGCAACTCAAAAATTTAAAAAAATATGCCGTATTTATTTACATCGGAGTCAGTAAGTGAAGGACATCCGGACAAGGTGGCTGACCAGATCAGTGATGCTTTAATAGATAATTTTTTGGCCTTTGATGCTAACAGCAAAGTGGCTTGCGAAACATTGGTTACCACAGGGCAGGTCGTGTTGGCTGGTGAAGTTAAAAGCAGCGCCTATCTAGACGTACAGGAGATTGCCCGTGGTGTTATCCGCAAAATCGGGTACACTAAAAGCGATTATATGTTTGAGGCAAATTCATGCGGTATTATTTCTGCCATCCATGAGCAATCTGCAGATATTAACCAGGGTGTTGATAAACAAAAGAAAGAAGAGCAGGGTGCAGGCGACCAGGGTATGATGTTTGGTTATGCCACGAACGAAACAGAAAACTATATGCCTTTGGCACTTGACCTGGCGCATTATATTTTGCTTGAGCTTGCTGCAATAAGAAGGGAAAATAAAGAAATTAAATACCTGCGGCCGGATGCAAAAAGCCAGGTTACCTTGGAATATGACGATAACAACCATCCCAGCCGTATTGAAGCAATTGTAGTATCCACCCAGCATGATGATTTTGGTAAAGATGAAACGATGCTGGCCAAAATTAAAAAGGATATCATCAACATTGTAATACCGAGGGTTAAAGCAAAGTACCCTAAATACGATCATTTGTTCAATAATAAAATCAAGTACCATATTAACCCCACCGGCAAATTTGTAATTGGCGGCCCACACGGCGATACCGGCCTTACAGGGCGTAAAATAATTGTGGATACCTACGGAGGCAAAGGTGCCCACGGTGGTGGTGCATTCAGCGGCAAAGACCCAAGTAAAGTTGACAGAAGCGCCGCTTACGCCACAAGGCATATCGCCAAAAATTTAGTGGCTGCAGGTTTATGCGATGAGGTGCTTGTGCAGGTGAGTTATGCTATCGGCGTTGCACAGCCAACCAGCATAAACGTGGTTACCTATGGTACTGCTAAAGTTGCTTTAACCGACGGGGAAATTGCGAAGAAAATAATGGACATGGCATGTTTTGATATGCGCCCTTACTTTATTGAGCAGCGTTTAAAATTACGTAACCCTATCTATAGTGAAACTGCTGCTTACGGGCATATGGGACGCAAGAATGAAGTGGTTGAAAAAATATTTACATCACCTTATGGTAAATCAATTAAGAAGAAAGTAGAATTGTTTACCTGGGAAAAACTGGATGCAGTTAAAGAAGTGAAAAAAGTTTTTGGATTAAAATAAGCTAATTAAAATGACTGGTAAACCATAAGTTTGAAAGAGCTTATGGTTTTTTATTCTCGTAAAAACTTAAATAATTATAGCGTGAAAAATTTCAGGCAACAACAACACCGGCCAAAGAAAAGTACATTGGTAATAGGAAGGGCGGCAGTAATAGAAGCCATGCAATCTGGTAAGCAACTGGAAAGGATTTATATGCAGGCAACCATTCACGGGGCAGTTGTTGATGAGATACGCACCCTTGCAGAAAGGAACCTGGTGCCCATCAACAAGGTGCCGGTAGAAAAGTTAAACAGCTTCAACATCAGCAACCACGAGGGTTGTGTGGCCCTTATCAGTAAAATACAATATCAAAACCTGCAGGATATTATTTCCCTTATTGTTGATAAAGGCGAAGTGCCATTGTTTATCATCCTTGATGGCATTACAGATATCAGGAACATTGGCGCCATTGCCAGGAGCGCTTTTTGTTTTGGTGTAAACGGAATTATCATTCCAGATAAGGGGGTAGGCGCATTGAATGAAGATGCCCTGCTTACCTCTGCAGGTGCCTTGGAAAAAATGGCAGTGTGCAGGGTTGGCAGCCTCATGAAAACAGTAGATGAACTGCACCTGAATGGCATAAAAGTTTTTGCAAGTGAAATGACTGCAAAGAAAAAATTATTCGACCTAAACCTTAACCACCCTTGCGCAATTGTAATGGGTGGGGAGGAGCATGGCGTGTACCAACCGCTGATGAAAATTTGCGATGATCAATTTCAAATACCAATGCTGAATGAGTTTGATTCGCTGAATGTATCTGTTGCCACAGGTATCATTCTGTATGAAGCCATGAAGCAGAGGTTGGCGTAAATATT
Organism: Ferruginibacter sp.; assembly: GCA_965249755.1. Lineage (GTDB taxonomy): Bacteria > Bacteroidota > Bacteroidia > Chitinophagales > Chitinophagaceae > Ferruginibacter. The sequence continues at coordinate 1,186,214 of CBDFMT010000004.1, read as the reverse complement.
TGCCATAACATAACGAAAAAAGGGTAGTGGTTAAGCTATCCTTTTTTCGTTTATACCCTTGTATTTAAATTAGTGTTTGCCTGTAATAGCTTTGGCTGAATCTAAATGGATATTTAAGGTAGGAAGTGTTTTAGTTGCAAAAGACTTCAGCTCAACATCTGGGTTTTTGTCTGCTGCTTTTTGAAATTCTTTAATGTCTTCTTTATGATCATCGAGCATCATTTTCATGTAGCTGTCATCTAAATCCTTCCCTGTTTTTTTCATCAGGTCAGTCATCATTTTCTTTTGTTTATCACCTACGGATTGTGGTAATGTAATGTTCTTTTTTGAAGCGATTGCTTTAAGTTCATCGCCTGCTTTGGTATGGTCTTTAACCATCATTGCGCCAAAGTTTTTAACCCTTGCACTGGCACCGTTTTGCTCAACATATTTCCCTAGCTCTACTTCCATCATGCCACCATTGGCTGCTTCCACTGCAAAGTCGGATGCGTCTTTGGATACTGTGCCGGTATCATGTTTCATTGTTGTGGTGTTAGTAGTGCTGTCCATTGCCGGGGTTGTTGTTGTGGTTGCTGTAGTTGTCGAACTGTCTTTTGATGCGTTGGCATCTTTTGCAGCATCCACGCTATCTTTAGGGCCGTTGTTGCATGCCTGGGCAAGAAAAATGGTTGCCGCCAGGAAAATTAAATTGCTTTTTTTCATAACTATTTGTTTTAATTGTAAATGGGTTTTTGGGGTAAGTTATGCACCAATTATGCCGGAATTTTTCTTGGTCCTTCTCTTTGCCAAAACCGGTGCAGTGCAATTATTTTTATAAATTTGGATGCTAATGTTTTAACATCCGGCGATATCAAAATACCCTCTTCCATAACAGTTTCATCGGTATCATCAGTGGGTAATTTCTTACTAAAATAAGTGGCTTCTAACACTTGTACAGCATCGCTATGTGCAGCTATTGGCTTACAATGTTTGTAAGCCTGGTTTATAAACTGGATAGCATCTGGATTGGCTGCAAGTTCTGCAACACTGCTTGTACCACCTGGTATATACACTGCATCAAACAGTACCGAAGCTGCTGTTAAAAAACTTTCGTTAATGGTTACAGGCACATTATTTTCCGACATCACAGAACCCAGCATTTGTGCGATTACAACTGTTGTGGCACCAGCTTTTTTTAGCTCTTCCTGAATTTTTGTAACTGATTTCTCATCCACGCCGTTTGCCACAAGAAGGGCAACCTTCCTGGTTTTGATAGAATCTTTACTGGTATTTTCCATGCTTAAAGCCCCAGACTTATCAACAGACGATTTAATCTTTACCGACTGAAAAGCAGCAGGATCTGCATCTGCCCCAAAACTCTGGTTGAGCATTACACCATTTGCTTTAGGTATACTTAAACCAAGATTGTATGCAACTGATGAAGCCAGCTTTTTATCTATTTTAGAAAGTATGATCAGTATCCTTTCCCTTATTGCAACGGTTTGCACCTTGCCCAGTTCAAAAGAAAGTGCGTTGATGATATGCTCTTTTTCCGGGTCCGACTGGCTGGCAAAAAACAATGTCGCTTGGCTGTAATGGTCAAAAAAACTTTTACTTCTCTCCCTTACTTTATGGGCATCTATTTTCTCAGCAAATGATGTAAAGCCTGCGTCCATAGCTTTGGCCTGAAAGGGGCAGCCGCTGCTTAAACCATTGGGGTTATAACTCGTTTTGCCTTTATTGATTGTTTGCCGGTGTATGCCATCCCTTTGATTATTATGCAAAGGTGCCACAGGCCTGTTGATAGGTATTTCGTGAAAGTTAGGCCCTCCCAAACGGGATAACTGTGTATCGGTATAAGAAAATAACCTCCCTTGCAAAAGTGGATCATTTGTAAAATCAATGCCCGGTACCACGTGGCCAAGATGAAATGCAACCTGTTCTGTTTCTGCAAAAAAATTGTCAGGGTTTCTGTTCAAAACCATTCTTCCAATTCTTTGGACCGGCACCAATTCTTCAGGAACGAGTTTCGTCGGGTCTAACAAATCAAACTCATATTTGTGTTCATCTGATTCCGGTATAATTTGTACGCCCAATTCCCATTCAGGAAAATTGCCACTGTCAATAGCTTCCCATAAATCCCTTCGGTGAAAATCAGGGTCTTTACCAGAGATGGCCTGTGCTTCGTCCCAGGCTACAGAATGTACACCCAGTAACGGTTTCCAATGAAACTTTACGAAGTTGGAAACACCCTCTTTATTGATTAACCGAAAAGTATGTACACCAAAACCTTCCATCATGCGATAGCTCCTGGGCAAGGCACGGTCGCTCATTACCCACATAATCATGTGTGCAGACTCTGGTACCTGCGAAATAAAATCCCAAAAAGTGTCATGTGCTGATGCAGCCTGCGGCATTTCGCTATCCGGTTCTGGTTTAACAGCGTGGATGAAATCAGGAAATTTTATAGCATCCTGAATAAAGAATACAGGCATGTTATTGCCCACCAAATCAAAGTTACCTTCCTGTGTATAAAACTTAACAGCAAAGCCCCGTACATCCCTTGCAAGGTCTGTTGAACCACGGGAACCTGCCACTGTTGAAAACCTTACAAACACAGGTGTTTCAACAGATGGATCTTGCAGAAAACCCGCCTTGGTGAATTCGCCCATTGGCTTATATACTTTAAAAACCCCATGGGCTGCAGAACCCCTTGCATGCACAACCCTTTCTGGTATGCGTTCATGGTCAAAATGTGTGATCTTTTCTCTAAGGATAAAATCTTCCAGTAACGAAGGGCCACGGTTACCGGCCTTCAAAGAATTTTGGTCATCATTAATTCTTAAGCCTTGATTGGTAGTTAAAAATTGATCTGTATCGGCAACTTTATCCTTCTCCAGATCTTGTAATTTTTCATTTAGCGTATCAGCCTTTTTCCTTGAATTGTCCATGCCCAAACCATTCATTGCATTACTTTTTTCCATAGAAATATTTTTCTTTAGCCATCAGATTTTTATGCCATTTTAAACAACAGTGAACCCATCAAAATGACAGGTCATTTATTTCTACAGGTTTGCACCTGTTAAACAAAATGATACCTCCTTTCATCACTGTGTAAAAAATATTCTACAGAAAAATTATTTTTTTGGAGAATATATTGAACCCTTTATCCCAATTATTGTTTAGGTTTTCTGAATTATAAATTAAATTGCAGCACAACAAAATTTACTAAAAGGCATGATTGAAAGGATACTTATTTATGATGATGATGCTGATATTTTGGAGGTGTGCGCCACTATCTTACGCATGAAAGGCTATACTGTTTTGTGCAAGGATAACTGTAAAACCCTGCAGGACGATATTGGAGGATATAATCCCAACGTTATTTTAATGGACAACTGGTTGCCCGATATCGGTGGGGTAAAATCAGTGCAGATTATTAAAAGCGACCCATCTTTTAAAGATATACCAGTTATTTTTTTTAGTGCCAACAGTCATGTAGAAGAGCTTGCAAGGCAGGCTGGTGCTGATTATATGCTTAAAAAGCCATTTGATTTAATGGAGCTTCAAAATATAATTGCCACTGCCATTGCCCAAAAAAACTAATCCTGCCTGGTTAAAGAATTAAGCAAATCAGCAATGCCATCCCAGGTTAAAATTCCATCTGCTTTAACAGCATTTGCAGCATTTAAAGGCATAAAGGAAACGATCGCATCTGCAGGGTCTTGTATAATTACTTGTCCATTCCTCTTTTTAATACAACCCAATCCATGCGTTCCATCGGCATTGGCGCCCGACAGTAAAATGGCTAAAGCTTTATCTTTATATACAGCGGCAACAGATTCAAAAGTTACATCAATACTTGGCCGGCTGTACTGCACTTTATCAGATGCATCTAGTGCAAGGGTCTTATCTTCTTCTACAAGTAAATGATAATCGGGTGGAGCTATATACACATAACCTTCTTTAATACTGTCTTTCTCATCTGCTTCCTTTACCATCAATTTTGTTCTTGATGATAATAATTTTATCAGGCTGTCGTCTGCCTCACTGCCACGGTGCATTACTATTATTACAGGGGTTTTAAAATCATCTTTTAAGAAAGCAAATATTTTTAATACAGCATCAAGGCTGCCGGAGGAGCCCCCAATTGTTACAATATCAATGCTGGGTATCATTGGTTTTTGCGCCATACTTTTTCGGGTGCGTTTATTTGCCCGTACTTGCTGTCTATGTCGGAAAAGCGCAATGATTCCTTACTTCCCAAAGCCAAAAAGCCAAGCGGCTGAAGGCTCTTGTCAAAAAGGTCTAACACACGTGCCTGTAACCCTTTATTAAAGTAGATGAGCACATTGCGGCAGATGATTAACTGGAACTCGTTAAACGAAGAATCTGAAACAAGGTTATGGGTAGAAAATACCATTTTTTTTGAAAGGGTTTCATCAAATTTTGCCAGATTATAATTGGCCCTGTAGTAAACAGAAAAATCGTTTGGGCCCCCTGAGGCCATATAATTTTCAGAATATTTTTGCATCATCCTTGCTGAAAAAATTCCTTTACGGGCACTTTCAATTACGTCCTGGTTAATGTCTGTGGCGTATAAAATTGATTTTTGTAAGATGCCTGCCTCTCTTAATAAAATAGCCACTGAGTACACTTCTTCACCGGTTGAACAGCCTGCATGCCATATCCGTACGAATGGGTAAGTGGCCAGTATTGGGATGATGTTTTCCCTGAGCATTTTATAGAATGAAACATCACGGAACATTTCGGTTACGTTGACGGTAACCTCCTGTACAAAAAATAAAAAATACTGTTCTTCATTCAACCGGTCTGATAATTCATCATAACTTTTTAACCCGGTTTTTGTAAAAAAAGCATTGACCCTTCTCAACAGCGAAGCCTTGGAATATTGTGTAAAATCGTAACCATACTGATGATGGATAATGTTTAACAGGTTTTCAAATGCCTCATTTTCTGTCATAAAATAAGGAGGGTTAGTTAAGGTACTGCCGGATTTTTTGCAGTAAAATTTCCACGTTTATGGGCTTTGAAACATAGTCATTTGCACCAGCTTCCAGGCATTTTTCTTTATCGCCTATCATTGCCTGTGCGGTAACAGCAATCAGCGGAAACTGCTTCAGGCTGGGGTTCCTGCGTATGGTAAGTATCATCTGGTAGCCATCCATTTCGGGCATCATCATATCTATTAAAGCAATCCCGATATCATGTTGCGTTTGTAATTTTTCAAGGCCTTCTTTGGCACTTGTGGCAGCAATACATTTGTACCCCCTGGATTTTAAAACCGCATCCAAAGCAAAGATGTTCCTGTCATCATCATCGATAATAATTATTTTTTTTTGCTGCTCCATAGCTTGTTCATTTAATAACTTTTTTCGTATAACCATATTCTCAATAATGATACCATCTGGTCCATATCAACGGGCTTGGAAATATAGTCGGATGCCCCGGCCGTAATGCATTTTTCCCTGTCGCCAATCATGGCTTTGGCCGTTACGGCAATAATGGGAATGCTGGCTGTGAGCGGATTACTGCGGATGGCTTTTATCGTTTCATACCCATCCATCTCGGGCATCATCATATCCATCAGGATGATGTCTACCTGCCTGTCTCCTTTTAAAAATTCCAGGGCTTCCTTGCCGTCGAGTGCAGGTATTACTTTCATGTGGTGCTTTTCCAGCGCCTTTGTCATGGCGAAAATATTTCTCACATCATCATCTGCCAGCAACACCGATTTATTTTTTAACACATTTTCCAGCACCAGGCTTTTGTCGTTTAGCCCCGGCAGTTTTTTAATGTTTTTGTTCGATTCAACAAGGTGTAAAAACAAAGAGACTTCATCTAAAATGCGCTGGTAAGAATGGGCGGTTTTTAAAACAATGGAATCTGCATATTTCTTAATTTTCAGTTCCTCTGGTTTTGATATACTTTTACCGGTAAATATAATAATGGGTATATCTTCCAGGTCTTTATTTTGCCTGATGGTCTCCAGCATATCGTAAGAGTTAGCGTCGGGCACGCCCATATCGAGTATCACACAATCCACATCATTTTTGTATAACGACTGAATGCTTTCCGGCACTGTCTGGTAAATTTCTGTGTTTACATGATGGGTGTCAAGAAAGTAGGAGAGGGCTTTTGCATGCTTATAATTTTCTTCTACAATCAACACCTTTTTATCTTTTTTACCCAACACATATTCAAGCTTATCAAAGATGGTACTAAGCTGTTCGAATGCCACCGGCTTGTTGATGAAGTCTACAGCGCCTTTAAGCAGGCTTTCCCTTTTTACCTCAAACGACGACATGATGTGTACCGGGATAGCCCTTGTGGCAGGATTATTTTTAAGTGCATCTATCACCTGCCACCCATTTTTAACCGGCAACTGTATGTCCAATAAAATTCCTGCAAGTTTGTATTGGCTGGCCATTTCAATACCATGATCGCCCCTTACCGCTACCAGGCCTTTGTATCCTTTTTTGTGGGTATAGTCCAGCAGGGCTTTTGCAAAAGCGGTATCATCTTCAATAATTAAAATTATTTTATCGCCTTCTGTAATATTTTCCCTGTCATCTGCTATGGGTGCAGGTATGCTATCTGCGGTGTATTGCTGATCTGTAACCGGTGTTATTTCTTCTGCAATAAAAGCAGGGCTATTTGTAACAAAAGGGGCATCAGGTTTTTCTGTTTCCAATGCACCGGCTGCTGTTGCAGGCACTAATAAAGTAAACTCACTTCCTTCGCCAACCTGGCTTTGCAAAGTAATTTCGCCACCCAACAATTTGGCCAGTTCCCGGCTGATAGATAAGCCAAGCCCGGTTCCGCCATAGCGCCGCCTGGTAGAGCCATCCTCCTGTTGAAACGCTTCAAAAATCATTTTCTGTTTATCGGCAGCAATGCCAAGCCCGCTATCCTTAACCTTAAACGCTATCATTCCCGGCCTGCCGGCAACTGCTTCGATATTTAGATGTACGTATCCTTTTTTAGTAAACTTAAAGGCGTTGGATAAAAGGTTTTTTAATATTTGCTCAAGCCGCAGTTTATCCGTTTCTATCATATTGCCTACACTGTCCTCTACTTTTATCAGCCACTCCACGTCCTTTTCTATGGCCACCTGCTCAAACAACTGCTGTATATCATGGGTGATTGTATCTACCAAAACCACTGTATATTCAACCGTCATTTTACCGGCTTCAATTTTTGAAAGGTCTAATATTTCATCTATTAATTCCAGCAAACCTTTACCGGAACTTTGAATAACCTGTGCATATTTTACCTGATCGGGTGTTAAGTTTTGTTCATTGTTTTCTTCCATTAACCTCGATAATAACAGGATGGAATTTAACGGTGTACGCAACTCGTGCGACATGTTGGCCAAAAACTCTGATTTGTATTTTGTAGATAATGCAAGCTCCTCAATCTTTTTTTCTATCTCCATATTTTTCTGTTGCACCACCATGTTCCTGTCTTCCAGTAAAGATGACCTTTCTTCCAGCACACTGTTGGTCTCCATTAATTCTTCCTGCTGCACCCGAAGTTCTTCTTCGGAAGATTGTAGCTGTTGCGACTGGGCCTCAAGCTCTGCGTTCATGTGTTCAAGCTCGGCATGCTGCGTCATTAATTCTTCAGATTGTGCCTGCGTTTCTTCCAGTAGGTCCTGCACCCTTTGCCGGTTTTGTACCGTGTTTATTGCAATACCAATTGTTTCTGGTATGCTCCTTAAAAACAGCAATTCCCTTTCACTAAAGGCATGTAATGCGGCCAATTCAATTACGCCCTTTACCTGTTTTTCAAAAGTTACCGGAAACACAACAATACTGGCAGGTTTGTATGCGGCAGTCGTAAAATTGATCATGATATCCGGTGTGCTGATATTGCTGATCAGTATCTCTTTTACGTTTTCGGCACATTGCCCAACAAGCCCTTCGCCAAATTGTAATTTGCTTTTCACAGCACTTTTATCTATGGCAAAACCACTTTGAAAAATGAGGCCATCAGTGTTATCCGAAAGGTAAAGTGTACCGGCAAGGCTGTTGGTTAAAGGTGCTATATAAGTAAGGATGCGTTCAGTTAAATTTTGGAGGCTGGTATCGCCGATCATGTTTTCATTAAGGCCTGCAATGCCTGCCTGTAGCCATTCTTTGTCTGACAAGCTTTTAAAATATACTTCCAGCGACGAAGCCATTTTATTTAATGAAACGCCCAGGTCACCCAGTTTATCTTTTTCTTCTTCTTCCTTTATACGGATAGAAAAATTGCCCGCCGATATTTTATTGGCGATGTTTTCTATTACATCGATACGCCTGCTAATCTCAATATCTTTTTTTACCAATTGCTGCTGTAAACTTATTTTATCATTGATATCCTTCTTTACTTTAAAGTAAAATATGATGGTAATGATTAGTGAGACCAAGGCAGTAATAACAATCAGTACCGGCGTGAAAGAAGAGAACATTGCAAGGTTTTTTGTCCTTAATTCCAATAGCGAATTTTCTTCTGCAGCCATGTCCCTCACAATGGTGCGTATGCTGTCCATAAAAGATTTACCGGTCCTTAATTCTGCAACAGATACTTCCTCGTTTCCCCGTTTTAAATCAATCAGCCTTCCAAGAAATGAAAACCTTCGCTCAATAATGCTGTCCAATGTGGTAGCGTACCGTTGTTGTACAGGGTTGTCAATGGTAAGGCTTTTAACCGCAGCAAGGGAATTTTGGACTTTTTTATAAGAGCCATTATAAGGCTCAAGGAATACCTCATCGTTGGTAAGCAGAAAACCTCGTTGCCCGGTTTCTGCATCTTTCATTATCGATAAAATTTCGTTCACCTGTGTTTTAACTTCATTGGTATGGTTAACCTTTTCAGCACTGGCTAAAAGGTTTTGGATACTTACAAATGATGCAGCGGAACTGATAATAAGTAACAGGAGTGATATGCTAAAACCTACAAGTAAATTTCTGTTTAAAGATGATCTCATGTAAAGGGTGCAATTTTTATGTTTGGCTGTTAATCAATAATGGGCAATGTAAAGTAGAAGGTGGAGCCTTTTCCCGGTGTGCTGTTAACACCGAATGTTGCCTGGTGGATTTTTAATATTTCGGAACAGATATAAAGGCCAATACCCAATCCCTGCGCATGTTCTGCCGAATCGTTTACCCTAAAAAATTTACTGAATATTTGGGCCTGGTGAGCTGGTGAAATACCCATACCAAAATCTTTTACGGCAAAGTATAACCGGTTGCCCTGCTGTATTTCGGTGATGATTTGTATCTCCTTATTTTCAGGGGCATACCTGATGGCATTGTTTAAAAAATTAACGATCACCTGCTCAAGCCTTAATGCGTTGCCACTTGTTTGGCAATGGCAACTGCCCTTGCGGATTAATGTATGCGAAGGATGGATCTTTTGAAAAATATCAAGGGTTGTTACAAGAAGGTCATCAAAATTAATGGGCGTTAATTCAAACTTCAACTTATCGTTTTCAATTTTAGAAATATCCAATAAGTCGTTGATCAGTGCATCTAATTTGTTTACCTGCAGCAATGTCCTGTCCACATAAACTTTGGTGTTGCTTTCTTCAGTAATCATGTGGTCGAGCAACTGCACGTAGGCTTTAATGCTGGTAAGCGGTGTTTTTAATTCGTGGCTGGCAATGCTTAAAAATTCATCTTTCTTTTTTACAGCTTGTTTTTGTTCTTCAATATCTGTAAAAGTCCCAACCCATTTTACCACATGGCCATCTTCTTTAACCGGTGTTGCCCGCAACAGAAAATACCTGAACACCGCATTATTATTTTTCTTTATTCTTATCTCAAGCTCCATTGGTTTGCCGGTTTGCAAGGTTGCATTCCAGGCATCTTTAATGGGGATATCGTCGGGGTGTGTTTCAGGAAATTGCCGGGCAGAAGCAGCATAGGAAAACCATTTTTCATTTACAAAATCTATGATGCCTTCGTTGGTTGCAGTAAAAGCAATTTGTGGTATGGATTCAAGAATAGAATTAAGTTCCAGCGCCTTCTCCTGAATTTGCACCTGTGCATTTTTCCTGAATTCAATCTCTGATTTCAGGTGTTCCTGCATGATGTTCAAATCCCGGTTTTGTTCATACAAGCGGTTAAATGTTTTTACCTTCAGCAATAAAATGTCCGGGTCAATCGGCTTAACGATATAATCAATGGCACCCGATGAATAGCCTTTGGTGATAAACTTTTTTTCGGTATTAACGGCCGATAAAAATATAATCGGCGTATCACGGGTGTGCTTGTTTCCGGATAAAATTTCGGCTACTTCAAACCCATCCATGCCAGGCATTTGAACATCCAAAATAATGAGGGAATAACTTTGCTTTAATGTTTTTTTTAAAGCTTCTTCGCCACTAAGGGCAGTATCGGTTAAAAAAGAATGGACGTCCAATATCTTTTTCAATGAAAAAATATTTTCGGGCTTGTCATCAACAATTAAAATCATACCGGGCTTATGGAGTAACTGATAAATAGTTTATCCTGTTTATTTTTAAAGTAAAGTTCAGGGTATAATTTCAACTCATAAAATCATCAACCGTGATGGTTGCTGCCAATAAAAGTATACAGTACGTGAACGAATATTTTTTGGAGGGCAAAATACATACCAGCGAAGTTTGTGCTACGATGAAAATGCCGTGTAGAAAATTTTACACAGGTTGGGTTAAGAAGATGAAGAGGATTATAAATGTTGTATTATTTTATCCAATTAAATTCATATTCAAGAGGGGCCTTCATACTCCGTCCGGCAACTTTTCTAAACCGGTCCGGCAAGGCCATCAGGTAGTCCCTTGCTTTTTCGCCTTTTTCATTCAGGGCGGTTATATTTCCAATATTCCATTCAATAACCAGGGCCTCTAAAATATTGGTATAATCCCAACTGGTGTATACTCCAAGCCTTTGGGCGGCATCGCTAAAGTGGGTAAAGGCAGCACCAATGCCCTCGCCGGACTGCCGTAAAAAATGGGCTGGCATTACAATTTTTTTACGCATCATATCTTCAAATGCTATCATCATTTCACTGGGGTCAACCTCGAATATGGAGGACACAAAACTTTTGTATGCCTTGGCATGCCGGGCCTCGTCTGATGCAATAACACCACATATTTTTGAAAGCTGCAGGCACCCATGTTTTTTTGCTAAAGATGCTGTACGCCGGTGTGAGATGTTGGTGGCAAGTTCCTGAAAAGAGGTATATACAAAATTTTTGTAGGGATCATTAGCAGTACCTATCTCAAAGCCATCGGCAATAAGGTATTGGGTGCTTATCTCCATCTGCTTCATGTTGATGCGGCCGGAGAGGTAGAGGTATTTATTGAGTAGGTCACCATGCCTGTTTTCTTCAGCCGTCCACATCCTAACCCATTTTGCCCATCCTTGCGGATCGTTATTGGTAATGCCTTCCACTTCCATCAACCAGCTTTCATAAGTTGGCAGCGCTTCTTCTGTAACAACATCACCAACCAATACGGCCAGGTAATCATATGGCAACTCCCTGCATTGTTCCTGCAAATCCTTTACCTGGGCCATAAAACTTTCAGAGGAACTGTCGGGCAAAAAATCAGATGGTTGCCAGTTGGTATCAATCTTTTTTAAAAATTCATCAATGATTACATCAATTCTTTTCGCCAAAAAATTCATCACCTCAACCCTGGTTTGTTTATGCTGTATCATCATTTCTTTGTAACAATTAATGGACAAAAAAGTTATTTCAAAAGGCCTTCAACCCCTGTAAAGGTACATTTAATAAGAAAAATAAGTTGAAATTAAACTGTTCAAATACCGTACTTCCTTTTAATGTCCCTGTCGGTTTCCCGTTCTTTGATTGATTCCCTTTTGTCGAATATTTTTTTGCCCTTGCCTAACCCAATCTCCATTTTAAATAAACCCTTATCACTTAAAAAAATTTTAAGTGGAATGATAGAATACCCCTTCTCCTTTGTTTTGGCTTCCCATTTTTTAAGTTCCCTTTTGTTGAGTAAAAGTTTACGTTCCTGTAATGGAGGATGGTTGTTGTAGGTGCCAAAAGTATATTCCGAAATGTGCAGGCTCTTTACATATAATTCACCTTTATCAAAGTAGCAATAGCTGTCATTAAAACTGGCTTTGCCACCCCGCAGGCTTTTTATTTCGGTACCGGCCAGCACAATGCCTGCGATGTATTTATCCTCAAAAAAATATTCATGATATGCCTTACGGTTGCTGATTTCCAATCTTGTGGTTTTTTACAAAAATAGCTAATAAGAAATTAGCTTTAAATTATTCGGGCCTATCCGGCACTGCCTTATTTCAATAAAATAATGTTTGCGTTTTAGTTTAACCCGTAAATTGCTTTCAAAATTTAAAAGGATTACCATGCAGGCAAAACCATTCCAAAAAGTACTTCTTATCAGCTTATTTTTTTATTTGCCTTTTACCTCAATGGCGTGGGGAGTGCTTGGGCACCGCATTGTAGGGCAAATTGCAGACAGCTACCTATCTGCCAGTGCAAAGCAGGCCATTAAGAAAATTTTGGGCAACGAGTCAATAGCCATAGCCAGCAACTGGCCAGATTTTATTAAAAGCGATTCCAATTTTGCTTACCTGTCGCCCTGGCATTATGTTAATATAAATGGCGGCATGACGATGGCCCAGGTAGATAGTTTTTTAAACAAGGATACTGCCGCAGATGCCTATACGAAAATAAATTTTTTGGTAAAAGAGTTAAAAAATAAAAAGCTTGCAGCCGATAAAAAAGTGATGTACCTGCGGCTGCTGATACATATTGTAGGTGATGTACACCAGCCCCTTCATACGGGCAGGTTGGAGGACCTTGGTGGTAACAAAATAAAAGTTAGCTGGTTTAATGCGCCATCAAATTTGCACCGGGTATGGGATGAGCAATTGGTAAACTTTCAGCAGTTGAGCTATACCGAATATACCAATGTAATCAATTTTACAACCCCCTCGCAGCGAAAGGCCTGGCAAAAACTAACTTTAAACCAGTGGATATTTGACTCCTATCAGCAGGCAGAAAAGATATATGCCGATGTGCAGCCTGATGAAAAATTGGACTATTTGTACAATTTTAAATTTATAGCTACCGTAAACGCCCAGCTCCTGAAGGGTGGTATACACCTGGCCACGTTGTTAAACCAAATCTTTGTTAGCTGATTGCAACAATTCCTTTGGTATACCTTGCTGAACTAATTTTTAAAAAATGCCAATATGGTAAGACTGGAATATTTTGGGCCAGCCGATTTTCCTCAATTAATTGAATGGATTGATGATGAAGCATTGCTGATGAATTGGGCAGGCTCGCTGTTTAGTTTTCCCTTAAACAACAAAAGCCTCGATTGGTATATTACGGATGTAAATGAGGTTGGTGTGTCAGATACTTTTATTTATAAAGTGATAGATACCGAAACTGAAAATGTTGTCGGCCATATTTCATTGGGCAGCATCAGTAAAAAAAACAGGTCGGGCCGGGTAAGCCGGGTACTTATTGGAAATACAAAAGAAAGGGGAAAGGGTTATTGCAAGCAGATGGTTAATGCCATCCTGAAAATTGGTTTTGAGGATTTGAACCTGCACCGCATTTGCCTTGGTGTGTACAGTTTTAATGGGGCAGCCATCAGGTGTTATCAAAAAGCAGGATTTATTATCGAAGGTAAAAACAGGGATATCCTGCATTTTAAGGGGCAATGGTGGAGCCTTGTTGAAATGAGTATTTTAGAAGAAGAGTGGAAGGCAGACAACCTTGTTTAAATAAAAAAGGGCCAGGATAGAAATCCAGCCCTGTTTTAAAATCCAATATCCTATGAAAAACCGGGGTAAAAGTACCGGAAGGTTTCTATTAAAAAAATACCCTAAATGGTGTATTTTTTTAGCTGAAATGTTTTTTATACACGAGGCATATATTATTAACCCAACCGTTTACACTCAGCAATAATTTTTACCTGCCACAGAATTGCCCGTAGTTTATTTTTTTTACCCGCTTTACTCGTCCGATTTGATAAAGCAAATTGCTGGCATTTCTACTTTTTTAAACTCGTTGGTGTTTGTATCAAAGAAGCGGAGCAATACAATTCCATCTGCCCCAATGCCTGTAATAACAAGCTTTATGTTTTTGTTGGCTTTAAATGCAACTACATCTCCGATTTCGAAAGGATTGTTCATAATTTTTTTACTGAGAAGATAGCATATTTTGTTCCAACAAACGCCTTTACAATAACCGGCCGCTTTTACCCAGGTTATTGCGAGGCCGGATGAAAGTAAACAAAAGGTTATGCCGGTTGTTTTTTAATAACAACATCATCCAACAAAACATGAAAGAGAAAATAAAATTAAGTATACTCGACCAATCAATCATACGCCAGGGCCAAACGGCAACAGATGCCATTAACGAAACCATTGCAACGGCCAAATTTGCAGAAGATGCCGGGTATTACCGGTATTGGGTGTCTGAACACCATAACGCTACCTCCATTGCCGGATCTGCCCCTGAACTTTTAATGGTAAAACTTGCAGACGTTACCAGCAGGATAAGGATTGGCTCCGGCGGTATTATGCTGCCGAACCATAGTGCGTTAAAAATGGCCGAAAATTTCCGGATGTTGGAAACACTTTTTCCCAACAGGATAGATATGGGTATGGGCCGGGCACCCGGCAGCGACAGGGTCACTGCATCTCTGTTAAATCCATCCAATAATTTTAGTGAAGAAAGTTACCTGCTCCAATTATCGCACCTGCAGCATTTTTTTAATGATACTGCAGAAACATCTTATGGCCCGTTGCTGGCAGTACCGCAATCTGCAACAAAGCCACAGCAATGGATATTGAGCAGCAGCGGGGGCAGCAGTTCCATAGCGGCACAGTTTGGGATGGGGCTTGTTGTGGCAAGGTTTATCAATGGCCATGCAGGCCCGGAGATGGTGGACAGCTACATTAAAAATTTTAAACCGTCTGAACAGTTTCCATCGCCGCAGGCAATGATAGCTACAACGGTTTTGTGTGCGCCAACAGAAGAAAAAGCACAGGAGTTGCGTAAACTGATGGACTACAGGTTGCTTCAATTTGAAAAGGGGATTTTTGATAAACCGGGCAACTACAACACCGTTAAAGCCTATGTTTTTAATAACGCAGAAAAAGAAAAGATAAAGAATAATGCTGGCCGGATAGTTTCCGGTACACCCCTGCAGGTAAAGGAAAGCTTAACCACACTGGCAAAAACCTTTGGCGTGAATGAGATTATGGTTACCACAATGGCGGGTTCGGTTGAACAACGGATGGAATCATTTGTGCTGCTGGCAGAAGCTTTTGAATTGAACGTTGCTGCCATGGCTTATTAAACCGCATTTCTAAATCCTGTACCTGCGGCAATAAAAAAGAAATGTAAACTTGTTAATAAATTAATAATCCACTAAAGATTTTTTCAAGTTCCAAGCCTGTTACTTTCGCATCCTAAAAAAGTTGGTATGGCAAAAAGTTACGCATTAGTGTTGTTGGTCCTTTTATTTAATCTTACTGCTGATTCGCAGGTTGTGATCAATGAAGTTTATGGTGGTGGTGGCAATACCGGCTCCGTTTACAAAAATGATTTTATCGAGTTGTATAATAACGGTACTGCCGCAGTGTCTTTGGCAGGATGGTCTGTGCAATATGCAAGCAGCACCGGTGGAACATGGCAGGTAACCAATCTTTCGGGCAGCATTGCACCAAACGGTTACTACCTTATACAGCAAGCTGCCGGCACTGGTGGCACAACGGCCTTGCCTTCGCCGGACGCTACAGGCACTCTCGCTTTATCGGCTACAACTGGTAAGGTTGCCTTAGTAAATTCAACAGTGGCATTAACGGGTAGCTGCCCAACAGGGTTTGTTGATTTTGTTGGTTTCGGTACAGCCAATTGTTATGAGGGAACTGCTGTTGCCCCGGCACCTTCCAATACTACTTCTATACAGCGGTCGCCGGTGGGGGCAGATACGCAGGACAATGCAGCAGATTTCAAAACTGGTTCGCCAAGCCCCACAAACGGATCGGGAGCCGATGTTACACCGCCTGCTATCGCAAGCCTTTCACCTGCCAATGGTGCTACCGGTGTTGCAACCTCTTTTGTTGCAGCACTTACTTTTAATGAATCTATAGTAAAAGGCACAGCCGGAAATATATTGATAAAACAAGCCACCGATAATTTCATAGTGGCAACAATTGACGTTTTAAATTCTTCAACAACTATTGCTGGTGCAACACTCTCTTTTCCGGTAAATGGGTTGGCTTTAAACACCGGGTATTATGTTGAGGTGGCCGCAGGCGCTGTAAAAGACCTTGCGTCCAACAATTTTGCTGGTATTACCGGCGGCAGCACATGGGCGTTTACAACCACCGCCACAGCACCTGCAGGCGCCTTAAACTTTACATACACTTTCAGCAATTGTTCTTCTACCGGTACAGATGGCTTTAGCAATTATAGCGTTACCGGTGCCGAAGTGTGGGGCTGTACCACCTTTGGCCGTGACCCTGCGAACCCCGCCGGCACTGCCGCATTTGAAAGCGCTGTCCAGATCAACGGCTTTAGCGGCGGTACCAATGTTTTAAACGAAGATTGGTTTATATCCCCTGCTTTTGACCTTACCACAACTGCATATCCTTTGCTGTCTTTTTGGGGGCGTACTGCTTTTAACGGACAGCCGCTTCAATTGAAAGTATCTGTAGATTTTCCTGGTACAGGAAACCCTGCCTTGTATACCTGGACGGATATCAACGGCCGCTTTCCTGCCCAAACAAGTAATATTTGGACGCAGTCACAGGGTATTGACCTAAGTGCTTTTAAATCTGCCAAAACCTATTTTGCCTTTGTATACAATTCTACGGCAGATGATGGAGCAAGGTGGACGCTTGACGATATCAGGATAGATAATTCATCCACACCGCCGCCGCCATCTTTAACGCTTAACACCTCAGATGTTCAATTTGGTTATGTTCCTGTTTCCACCGCAGGTGTAAAAAATATGGTTATAACGGGTAACAACCTTACCGGAAATTTGGGGCTTGTGGCAACCGGTAATTTCTTAATTTCTAAAACCAATTCAAATTTTACTTCTTCTGTTAGTTACACACAGGCAGAGGCCAATAATATGGCAGATACTCTATTCATTCAATTTTTACCAACGCAAAGTGGTTTAAATTATTCCGGTAATATCACCATCAGTACTCCTGGTGTTGCCGACACCACCGTAAATTTAAAAGGCAACAGCATAGATGCTGCATTAACCCTTGAAGCTGTAAACTGGAACCTGGAGTGGTTTGGCAGTGCGGACCCTACCTTGGGGCCAACGGATAAAACGCTGCAGCAGAACAACGTTGAGGCAATAACACAAAATATAGGTGCTGATATTTTTGCGTTTGCAGAAGTGGTAAGTGAAACCAATTTGCAAAATGTTGTAGCAAACTTAAATACGGTGTATGGTGCTGGTACTTATGCTTATGTTATTTGTAATTATGGCTCCCATACCAATCCTTTTGAAAGCGGCGCAGGCCCGGTAGCGGCTGCCCAAAAGGAAGCTTTTGTTTATAAAACTTCCGTTATAAACCCCATTGAAACACCAGGGGCGTTGGTTAGTGATGGGCCAAATACTGCGGCTGATCTGGCCAACCCGGCGTACAATTATTTCAGCAGCGGCAGGTACCCGTTTATGTTGTATGCAAATGTTACCCTGGGCAACGTAACCAAACCTGTTCGTTTTGTGTTGCTGCATGCCAAGGCAAATACTTCGCCAACCACCACATCCTATAACCGCCGTAAAGCGGGCGCTGATACATTGAATTACACGTTGAACAACCTTTATCCAAATGATAATATTGTTTTGCTGGGCGATTTTAATGATGACCTTGACCAAAGTATTACCGCAGGTTTTACCACTTCATCTTACTCAACATTTAACAACGATGGGGCAGATTTTTTTTCACCAACACTTGCGTTGAGCCTTGCAGGAAAAAAATCTACGGTAAGCTATAATGATATGATTGACCATGTGGAATTATCCAACGAAATGCGGGTATTTTACATGCAAAATTCAGCCAGTGTTTTATCAGATGTAAGTTCACTGGTGAGTAATTATGGTTCCACCACATCCGATCATTATCCCGTATTTACCCGTTACGCATTTGATGCCACCATCCTGCCGGTAAACCTGGTTTCTTTTACGGCTACAAAACAAAGCGGTGCTGTAACCCTTAACTGGTCTACATCACAGGAACAAAACAGCCAATTTTTTATTGTGGAAAGAAGTGCAGACAGCAGGGCATGGCAGCCAATTGGTACCATCAACGCAGCCGGTAATTCCAACACAACCAAAAAATATATGCTTACAGATAATTCCCCTGCGAGTGGCATAAATTACTATCGCTTAAAACAGGTTGACATTAATGGGGCTGCACGGTATTCTGTGGTAAAAACAGTTGTGTTCAATACTGCACCAGAGATAAAAATTGCACCTAACCCAAGCCATAATTCTGTAAAATTATCATTGCCTTTAACAGGCGAAAAATTCACCGTGGAGATTATCGATATCACCGGAAAATCCCTTTGGCAAAAAGTTACCTCAGGAACCGTATTGCAGATTAATACTGCCAATTTTGTGAAGGGTAATTATATCATTAAAGTACACAATGGTAAAGACTTGTTCACCCAAAAACTGGTACTACAGTAATCAGGAACTTATTATAATGATTTGCTTTTTTGCCCTTTGGCAGGTACACCAGAATCAGTACATTTGTTTACCTTTTTTTAGGAAGGGGAACAACTCAGGTAAAATCATTTATCAACTATAAAATTTGCCGGTATGAATGTATCAAGAAGAAAATTTATTATGAACAGCTCGTTAACTGTTGCTGGTGCCATGTTGCTTTCCAGTAAAATGTTTGCCAGCAAAAATACAGTGGCAACAACACTTGGGGTGCAGTTGTATTCCGTTCGGGACGATATGAAAGCCGATGCCGCAGGCACCCTTAAAAAGCTTGCTGCCATGGGCTACAAAAATGTTGAACACGCCAATTATGTTGAGGGCAAATTTTATGGTTACACACCCCTTGAATTTAAAAAATTACTGGATGGCCTTGGATTAAAAATGCCCAGCGGCCACACTGTAATGAATGATAAACATTGGGACAAAGCGACAAAAGATTTTACAGATGTATGGAAGCAAACAGTGGAGGATGCTGCTATCGTTGGCCAACATTATGTTATCAGTCCATGGCTGGATGAAAGCCTGAGACAAGATTATGACGGTTTGCTCGCTTTTATGGAAGTGTTCAATAAATCAGGGGAGCTATGTAAAAAATCCGGGATGAAATTTGGGTACCACAACCATGATTTTGAATTCAAGGATTCATTAAAAGATAAAAAGATTTATGATATTATCCTGGACAATACTGATGCGGCATTAGTTATTCAACAAATAGATATCGGCAATATGTACGGTGCAGGCGGAATAGCTTTAGATATATTAAAGAAGCATCCGGGCAGGTTTGCGAGCATGCATGTAAAAGATGAAATTAAGATAACAGGAAAAGGTGAAATGGGTGGTAGTTATGAAAGCACCATTTTAGGAAAAGGTATTCTGCCGGTTAAAGAAATTGTTAACCAGTTTAAAAAATCAGGTGGCACAACCGACTTTATCATCGAACAGGAATCTTACCAGGGCAAAGCGCCTCTTGAGTCTTGTGGTATCGATTTAAAAATAATGAAGGGCTGGGGCTTTTAATATTCAGACAACCTTCACCTAAAAAAAGCCATGTTGAAATTTATTTTAGCACGGCTTTTTTTTATTTTTATATCAGCAACATTAAAAACAGCAAAGCCAAAACTTATTAATAACAGTAAACAATTCATCTTGATTAAAAGGCATTACTGCGAAAAGGAGGTAGCAAGTTTATTGTGTGGCATCGTGCTAACCGGTGTATTTTTTCAGGTATATGCACAGTCCCGTACTGACATGGTTTTAAGTACCATCTTACAACAAAACAACAATGCATTGTTACACTATGTAATCAAAGAAAAAGATTCTTTCCGGTTGCAAATTATTTACACCCGGATAGACCGTGATAAAAATAATACCCCTTCTTTTAAAAACTATTATTTTAATACCGACACCAATCTTTATTTTAATCCTGCATCAACTGTAAAGCTTC
This sequence comes from Ferruginibacter sp., assembly GCA_965249755.1. Classification (GTDB taxonomy): domain Bacteria; phylum Bacteroidota; class Bacteroidia; order Chitinophagales; family Chitinophagaceae; genus Ferruginibacter. The sequence goes on along the minus strand of CBDFMT010000004.1, from coordinate 1,166,028 downwards.
CGCTGGCGTTGCTTTCATTAGAAAAATTGCATCAGATGAACATTAAAGATGTAAATAAATACACCACCCTTCAAATTGACAGCAGTTATGAAAGGCAAACAAAAGTGCAGTGGGATAGCTCCGCACAAAATAATTTACCATCCATTGCACAGTATATCCGCAAGGCTTTTTTAGTTAGTGATAATGATGCATACAACCGGTTGTATGAATTTACAGGCCAGCAAAGAATCAACACTGTTCTGCAAAAAAAGGGCTACGCACCGGTTAGGATTACAAGGCAATTCCTTGGCTTTTCTGAAGAGCAAAACCGGCACACAAACCCTTTCAGGTTTCTTGATACCAATGGCAGCTTGCTGTATTATCAGCCACCGGCATATAACCCTGATCCAATTTATTTTGGCAAAATAGTCAAGATTGGTAAAGCTTATTATAATAACCTGGATAGCCTTATCAACGCACCGATTGATTTTACTAAAGCGAACAATTTGCCGCTGGAAAGCCTGCAGCAAATGTTACAATCTGTTTTATTTCCATCATCAGTACCTGCTTATAAAAGGTTTAATTTAAAAGAAGATGATTATACTTTTTTATACCAATACCTGTCCCAATTTCCTGGTGAAACAAACTATCCAAAATACGACAGCAGCCAGTATTATAACAATTATGTAAAATTTTATTTTCGCAATGATGCCCATCAGCTTCCTGAAGGTGTAAGGGTATTTAATAAAGTAGGGTGGGCTTACGGGTTTTTAACCGATGTATCTTATGTAGTGGATTTCAAAAATAAAGTGGAGTTTATGTTAGCCTCTACCATTTATGTTAACAGCGATGAAATTTTAAACGATGATAAGTACGACTATAAAACTATTGGATGGCCGTTTCTTTACCAGCTTGGGCAAACCCTTTACCAGCATGAGTTACACCGTAAAAGAAAATATAGCCCGGATTTAAAAAGGTATAAATTAACCTATGAAACAAGGGATAGTAAAGATAGCAGGCCCACTATAAAAAATGTAGATAACTGATGCAGCAATAAATTTTGTAGCAACTATAAACACAATAAAAATCTTGAAAAACAGCAGCCCCAAAAGCATACAATTACTCTTAGCCGGAATCTTCTTTGCATTGTTATGGCCATCTGCGGCGGTTACCACTAAAATAGCATTGCACTTTGCACAGCCTTTTGTTATTGCCGTTACCCGTTTTTTTACAGCCGGTATCATCATGTTGTTTATAGCACACATCATCCTGAAAAAGAAATTACCTGCAAAAGAACATTGGCGGCAACTGGCATTGTATGGCTTCTTAAACATCACTACTTATTTGGGGCTGTATGTTGTTGCCATGCAAAATGTTTCGGCTGGGCTTGGCTCATTGTCCATTGCTACCAACCCGGTTTTTATCAGCATCATCAGTGCTATCTGGTTCAGGCAAAGTATACAACCTGTAATTATTTTTAGTTTGCTGCTTTGCTTTACAGGCGTTGTTATTGCAGCTTATCCATTATTAATTCATAGTTATGCAACACCGGCCGGGTTGCTGCTGTTATTGATAAGTATGCTTTGTTATTCTGCTGGTTCCATTTACTTTTCAAATGGCCAATGGGGCAATATGCACATGCTTGTTATTAATGGCTGGCAAACTTTATTAGGTGGTTTATTTCTGGTGCCCTTCGCTATCTATTTTTATGATGGCAGTAAAAACAGCTTTACCCTAAAGTGGGCTTCCTGTGTGTTGTGGCTGGCAATACCGGTATCCATAGTTGCTGTTCAACTTTGGTTATTCCTGTTAAGGGACAATCCCGTAAAAGCATCGTTCTGGTTATTTTTATGTCCTGTATTCGGCTTCCTGCTTGCGGCCGTTGTTATGAAAGAACCCCTTACCTGGTATACATTTGCGGGCGTTTGTTTTGTTGTGTCAGGCTTATACCTTGTGCAAAAAAAGAGGGTTGCCTAACAGGGTATTGTTGATAAGATGCCTAAAATTTTTATGTACCAATCATCTCATTATATTTTCTATGCAAAAGGTTTTCATCGCTGCAATGTTTCTTTTAACATCGTGGGGCATAACAGCCCAAACAAAAAAGCTTACCACAAAAGTATTGGTGGTTGGCGGGGGCACAGGTGGTATTGCTGCCGGGTTGCAGGCGGCAAGAAGTGGCACTGCAACTATCATTATAGAACCAACACATATGCTTGGGGGCATGTTGACCGCAGCGGCGGTAAGTTGCACAGATGGGAATAATCTTTTAAAAAGTGGTATTTGGCAATCCTTCCGGATTGAACTTTATAAGCATTACAAAACAACAAACCTCGAAAGCGGATGGGTAAGCAACACCTGTTTTGAACCGCATGTCGGCGACAGTATTTTTAAGGCATGGGCAGCAAATGAACCGAACCTAAAAGTTAAATATGGCTGGTATTTTAGCAATGCCATTACAAATAAAAATGTGGTTACCGGTGCCAACTTTGTTAACCTAAATGGAGGCCGCCTTACTATTTATGCCGATGTAGTAATTGATGCGACAGACCTTGGAGATGTATTTGCATCAGCAGGTGCTGCATTTGATGTTGGCATGGAAAGCCCTGCCTACAGCAATGAAAAAGTTGCGCCGGGTAAAAACAATATCATACAAGACCTTACATGGTCGGCCATTTTAAAAGACTATGGAAAGGGGTTAGATAAAACCATAACAAAGCCGCAGGGATACGATCCATCATTATACTTTTGTTCAACAGGCGATGCACCTTGTAACGGTAAGCCCTATCCGTTAAATACAGCAAAAGTTTTGGCTTATGGAAAGCTTACAACTGCAGATACTCTCCACCCAAAATATATGATCAACTGGCCTGCACATGGTAATGATTTTTATCTAAATGTAACCGGGCTGCCGCAGGCTGCCCGTGGAGCAGTATATAAAAATGCAAAAAATAAAACACTGGGTTTTATTTATTTTTTTCAAACACAACTAGGTTTTAAAAATATAGCACTTGCAGATGATGAAGTGGATAATGGTATGGCATGGATACCTTATCACCGGGAGGGCAGAAGGCTGAAGGGTATTGTAAGGTTAAACATCAACCATATTGAAAACCCTTATCAGTATAATCTTTTTAAAACCGGTATAGCCGTGGGTGACTACCCTGTAGACCACCACCATGGCCAATATCCCGGTGCAATACCTGCCATTCATTTTCCAGCGATACCATCTTATAACATTCCCATCGGTGCTTTAATACCTCAAAAAATAGATGGGCTTATTGTGTGTGATAAAGGGATATCTGTAAGCAATATTGCCAATGGCACTACAAGGCTGCAACCTGTTGTATTGCTTACCGGGCAGGCCGCAGGCGAAGTTGCTGCACAAGCAATTCAACAAAAAATTATCCCAAGGAAAGTATCAATAAGAAAGGTGCAGTTGCAACTGTTGCAACACAAATGTTATTTGATGCCCTTTTGCGATGTATCACCGGAAGAGGAAGCTTGGGAAGCTATTCAAAAAGCTGGGGTAACAGGCATATTGCAAGGCACGGGCAAAAGCAGTGCGTGGGAAAATAAAACTTTTTTCTATCCTGATAGTACCGTCAACATTTTCCTGTTAGAAAAGGATATTAATGCTTGTTTTAAAACCAATGTGCAGCTAAAAGTTTCAGGGTTAAACACTCTTACTATTGCAAGTGCAACAAACATTATCACCATTTTTCAACAGCAAATAAAACAAAAAGGGTTGTTACTTAGTGATGGTGTTACTGTAGATATTGCTAAGCTTAATAAAAACATCTGGGAGCAGCAGTTGCACCTGCATGATTTTAACCTGACAAGGGATATTTCAAGAAAAGAGTTTGCAGTGTTATTTATGTTTTACAACAACAAAGCTTTTGAAAATGATGCCGTTGATTTTAATGGCGATAGAATCTTCTTAAAAAAGGTGAAAATGTAACGGACGGATGTTTACTCAAAATAACTTCCATCTTCGGTTTTTAAAGAAGAAGAAACGTTTGTCTCAATTACCCTTATTTCATCCGCAGTAAAATAACGCCATTTGCCAACAGGTAAATTGGCAATGGTTATGTTCATGATGCGTACCCTTTTTAGTGTTTGCACATTGTAGCCCAATGCCTGGCACATTCTCCTTATCTGCCTGTTTAAACCTTGCACCAGCACAATCCTGAAACGGTTTTTACCTTCTTGCTTTACAATGCATTTTTTTGTGACTGCATCGAAAATTTTTACCCCATTGCCCATCTTATGAATAAAGTCATTGGTAATGGGTTTATCTACGGTAACCACATATTCTTTTTCATGGTTATTGCCTGCCCTTAATATTTTATTGACAATGTCCCCATCATTCGTTAAAAAAATTAAACCTTCAGAAGGCTTATCCAGCCTGCCTACAGGAAAAATCCTGCTCTTGTAATTTATAAATGAAATGATATTGTCCCTGTCTTTTAAATCAGTAGTGCAGGTTACACCAACAGGTTTATTAAAAGCGATGTAAACAACTTTATCTTTCTTTTTTATCGGTTCCCCATCAATTTCAACAACATCGCCTTCCTCAACACGGTTACCTTTTATGGCAACATTATCGTTGATCGTAACCCTGCCCTGGTCAATGTATTTATCAGCTTCACGCCTTGAGCAAAAACCAGTTTCGCTAATGTATTTATTTAAGCTTTTATCCATTTTTTTTCTCTGCCCAAAAGTAATTCATTCTATCCAGCGCCCATTTTTGAAAGTGCATTTCAAGTTCGGTAATTGCTTTTTTATTCCGAAGGTATTTGCTGAACAATTCCATTGGATTAATTTTCGTTTCTGTAAGCAGACAGGTTAATTTTACTTAAGGAATGATTGTTGCAACTGCGGTTAAAAATTTAATATACAAGTGTTATGAAAGGATTATTTTTCGGATTGCTGCTGATACAGACCTTGTTTACCGTGCAGGCACAGCGGTTGCATTTTACCACATTTGCAGGTATAAGCAATTACCAGGGGGATTTGCAAGATAAAAAATTCACTTTTGATCAATCCCACTTTGCTTTTGGCATCGGCGGTGCTTATGAAATTACTGATCAGTTGTTGCTGACGGGAAGTATAAAATCAGGTAAAATAAGTGCTGACGATAAAAAAAGCACAATTAATGCAGACCGCAACCTCAACTTTACATCGCCTGTAACGGAAATAAGTGCTGGCCTGGAGTATGATATTTTTAACTTAAACGAAAGGGGCCTTACGCCATATTTATTTGCTGGGATTGCGGCTTATCATTTTAACCCATATACTTATGACAGTGTAAATAACAAAGTTTTTTTGAGGCCATTAGGTACTGAGGGGGAAGGCTTTTATCAGGGCCGCAAAATTTATAGTAATAAACAAATTTCCATTCCTTTAGGCGGCGGTATCAAAATGGCCCTTACTGATAATGTGCGTTTAGGATTTGAAATAGGCTTTCGAAAAACATTCACTGATTATTTGGATGATGTTAGCACCACTTACGTTAATGCAGATTTACTGCGTGCAAGCAACGGCCAGCTTGCTGTTGACCTTGCCTTTAGGGGTGATGAACTTAAAGCAGGTACCCCTTATCCTGCTGATAATGCAAGACGGGGTAATCCCAAAAGTAAAGACTGGTATTATTTTTCTGGTGTTACCTTAAGTTTCCGCTTAGGCAGTGGCGATGGCGGGAGAGGGACAGCCAACAAAAGTAAAACCGGCTGTCCGGTCAATGTTTATTAAGCCCTGTAATTTTTAGAGAACCAATTAAATGTTATAGTGTTTTACATTTACATTATAACATACCTGCATGGCTTATAAATCACTCGAAGCTTGTTTAATTGATCTTGAAAAAAACGGCCGGTTAGTAAGGATAAAAGAAGAAACAGACCCTCACTTAGAAATGGCTGCAATACACCTTCGTGTACACGAAGCAGGTGGCCCGGCCTTGTTATTTGAAAACGTAAAAGGAAGTAATTTTCGGGCTGCATCAAACATCTTTGGTACGCTCGAAAGAAGTAAATTTATCTTCCGGGATACTTTATCACTGGTGCAGCAACTGATAGATTTTAAGAACAATCCGGTACAGGCCATCAAACATCCTATTAAAAATTTTGCCGCCGGGCTTGCTGCCCTAAAAGCGTTGCCGCTAAAAAACCCATCTTCAAAACCTGTTTTGTTTCAGCAAATTCAATTGCAGCAAATCCCTCAGATTAAGCACTGGCCAATGGATGGTGGTGCATTTGTAACATTGCCCCAGGTGTACACCGAAGATATAGACAAGCCCGGGATCATGCACGCCAATCTTGGTATGTACCGCATTCAACTTTCGGGCAATGATTATGTGGCCAATAAAGAAGCCGGGCTTCATTATCAACTCCACCGGGGCATTGGGGTGCATCAAACAAAAGCAAATAAAAAAGGCCAGCCGCTAAAGGTGAGTGTTTTTGTTGGTGGCCCACCTGCAAACAGTGTTGCCGCTGTTATGCCATTGCCTGAAGGGATTAGTGAGATGACCTTTGCCGGGGTATTGGGTGGCCGCAGGTTCAGGTATGTTTACCAGGATGGTTTTTGCATAAGCACAGATGCGGATTTTGTTATTACCGGCGAAGTAAACCCAGGTGAAAATAAGCCTGAAGGGCCTTTCGGCGATCACTTAGGTTATTACAGCCTGCAGCATAATTTTCCATTGATGCGGATTCATAAAGTGTACGCTAAAAAAGATGCTATCTGGCCTTTTACTGTAGTTGGCCGTCCACCACAAGAGGATACCAGCTTTGGCCAATTGATACATGAAATAACCGGCAAAGCGGTACAGCAGGAAATACCCGGGCTTAAAGAAGTACATGCAGTGGATGCAGCGGGCGTACACCCTTTGCTGCTGGCCGTTGGCAGCGAAAGATATACGCCTTATACGCCAGCAAAACATCCTGCAGAAATTCTAACTATCGCTAATCATATTCTTGGTACCGGGCAATTAAGCCTTGCAAAGTTTCTTTTTATAACTGCAGATGATGGCAATAACGTCAGTGCGTCTAATATACAATCATACTTCACTTATATATTAGAGCGCATTAATTTAGAAAGGGATATCCACTTTTATACCAACACTACAATAGATACATTGGATTACTCAGGAACAGCTTTAAATACCGGAAGCAAAGTAGTGATTGCAGCTTATGGTGCGGTGGTTAGAAATTTAGCAACAGAAGTTCCCGGTTGCCTGAAGCATTTGCAACAGTTGTATTATCCATCCCTCGTAATGCCTGGTGTTATTGCCATTCAGACAAAACCATTTACTACCTATAATAATGCGTTGAAAGAAGTGGAAATGCTGAATGATCTTTTAAAGGAAGAGGCAGATAATTTGGCTGCAACCCCCATATTAATTCTTTGTGATGATGCAGGTTATCTGAGTGAAACGCTGTATAATTTTTTATGGATAACATTTACCCGTTGCAATCCATCACACGATATACATGGGATAAACAGTTTTACCACCAATAAACATTGGGGATGCAAAGGCCCAATTATATTTGATGCAAGGACAAAGCCCCATCATGCGCCGCCTGTGGCTGTTGACGCCCTAACCCTAACCAATATTGATAAGTTTTTTAAAAAAGGGGCAAGCCTCTATAATTTAGGTAACAAGTAATAATACACTAATAATGAAAAGATTTAGACTACTCCCTTTACTTGTATTCTTTTATTCGTGCAAGGCACAGGTAGAACAACCGGAACTTAAAATCAACAAAGACAGCAACAGTTTATTATGGCAAATCAGCGGCAATGGGTTAAAGCATCCGTCATATCTTTTCGGTACTTTTCATTTGATGTGTAAAAGCGATATTCATTTCAGCGAACAACTTACAACCGCACTATCAAGGGCCAATGAAGTGTATATGGAAATGGACATGGACGACCCTGCAACAACATTTGGTGGCCTGCTTTTTATGAATATGAAAGATGGAAAAACGCTTGAACAGCTTTATACACCGGAAGAGTACAAGAGGGTAGCAGCCTTTTTTAAAGATTCGGTATCAATGCCATTAACCATGCTGCAAAGAATGAAACCTTTTTTTCTTGAAGCATTGTTGTATCCCAAAATGATGCCCTGCAAAACAATAAGTGGTGTTGAAGAGGAACTGATGAAAATAGCAAAAACCCAAAAGAAGGAAATTAAGGGTTTCGAAACGATACAGTTTCAAGCTTCAGTGTTTGACAGTATTCCTTACACAGAACAGGCAAAGGAGCTGTTGAATTCTATTGATAGTACGGCGGCAAACAAAAACATTTTTGATACAATGATAAACATCTACAAAGAACAACGGTTAAATAAGATGGAGGATTTATTTAATAAAACGGAAGCCGGACTTCAAACACATCAGGATATATTACTCGATAACAGGAATGAAAATTGGGTGCTGCAGTTAAAAAAAATTATGCAGGAGGGTTCTGTTTTCATTGCAGTTGGTGCCGGGCACCTGGTTGCGCCTAAGGGATTAATTAAATTATTGACCCTGCAAGGATATACTTTGAAACCTCTATTCAATAAGTAGAAAATCCTAATGCCCTGCGGATAAACCCTGTTTAAATTACTAATAAGATGCCGGGTAATTAACGAATAATAGTATTTTTCCAGCCGATTTATTTGTATTAATAAATATTTTTTTGTTTCTACATCAATTTATTTTTAATTGATTGAAGTTCGATTGCAAAATCACGAGTATCTCAAAATAAGTTAGTTATACTCATTTTAGAATGATTCTAGACCAAAATTTTAGAAGAAAAACTACAGGCCACAGTATTTTTACGAAAATAAATGCGAAAATACTTGCACAGTAAAAATACGCAGCGTACATTTGCTACACAATTGATCGCATCATTACCTCTGATAAAATTAATTGTTACCTTAAATAATCTAAACCCACTAAGAAAATGAAACAAATTACTACTTCTATCATTGCCATTGCAATTACACTTACATCTTTCGCTTCAGTTAAGCCAGTTAAAATTGATCTTACATCTGTTGGATTACAGAGTACAAATTCTTTCTTAAAACTTTCACTTGTTTCTGGTGGAAAGGTTAGCCTTAAATGGAAAGCTGGAATAGAGTCAACTACTACATCTTACAATATTGAAAAAAGCGTGAATGGTGGTGCTTTTAAAGTTGTTGCAATTTTAATGGGAGAAAGCCAGGATAGTTATTTATTTCGTGATAGCTTAAAGGATGCAAATGGTAGTATTGTGTACCGTATTGTAATGGTTGATCAGGATAGGGTGATTTCTACATTATCACAGAGTGTTGTTGTTCTTTAATAATTTGTTGTTTTCTTAGTATAGTTTCCAAAGTACATAAAAATGTAAAAGCGCCATGAAAAAGGCGCTTTTTTATTTGCAGCAATTTAGTTTAGTTAAGACTTGAATAAGGTTAGAATGTTTGCCAGTTTATTTTTAAGCGCTTTACGGTTTACAATAAAATCTAAAAAGCCATGTTCTAGCAAAAATTCGCTCCTTTGAAATCCAGGTGGCAAGTCTTTTTTCATTGTTTCTTTAATAACCCTTGGACCAGCAAATCCAATCAATGCACCAGGTTCGCCACAAATAATATCACCAAGCATAGCGAACGATGCTGTAGTACCACCAAATGTAGGATCTGTACAAAGTGAAATGTATGGGATTTTGGCATCGGAAAGTTGTGACAGTTTACCGGATGTTTTTGCAAGCTGCATTAAAGAGAAAGCACTCTCCATCATTCTTGCTCCTCCACTTTTATTAATGATCATAAAAGGTATTGAGTGCAGGATACAATAGTCACAGGCCCTGCATATTTTTTCCCCCATTACACTTCCAAGGCTTCCTCCAATAAATTCAAAATCCATACAAGCGATTACCAAATCCATCTCTTTTACCCTGCCATGTGCCACAGTTATTGAATCATGAATATCTGTTTTTTCATAAGTTTCTTCCAGCCTTTTGCTGTAAGGTTTTAAATCTACAAATTTTAAAAAATCCGTGGATACAATATTTGCAAAAAGCTCCTCATGTTCATTTTCGTCAAAAAGAATTTCAAAGTATTCTCCACTGCCAATACGATGATGGTGCTCACATTTAGGGCAAACAAAAAAGTTTTCCCTTAACTCAGTAACAGTACAAGTGTATTTACAATTCGGGCATTTTGTCCATAGCCCTTCAGGGGCATCAGCTTTATCTTTCGTTGCCGTGGTAATCCCTTTTTTTATACGCTTAAACCAGCTTCGTTTTGTTTCATCACTGTTACCATCTTCTCCGGCAAGGTTGGCTTCAAAGTCTTCTTCTTTAATCATTCTTTAATCATATTAAGGTTCTCCTTTCTTGAAAAATGAAAATAGAAAGGGTCTTGTATAATTTAAAAATTGTATGTGCACACTTTATAAAATGCCATGTGCAAACCATTGTTATACTACTTATTTCTATTGATGCAATTAAGGTCGTCAAATGCAGTCTCAAGGCGCTTAATAAAAGTTTCTTCACCCTTACGCAGCCAAACCCTTGGATCGTAGTGCTTTTTATTAGGTTTATCACTGCCGTCAGGATTACCCAACTGGCCTTGCAGGTATGCTTCGTTCTTTTTATAATTACCTAAAATCCCTTCCCAAAAAGCCCATTGCAAATCGGTATCGATATTCATTTTTATTGCGCCATATCCAATTGCTTCCCGTATTTGATTTTGAGGAGAGCCGCTGCCACCGTGGAATACAAAGTAAACAGGCTTTGGACCGGTTTTGAGTTCCTTCTCTATGTATACCTGGCTGTTATTTAAAATTTCTGGCCGAAGCTCAACGTTACCAGGTTTGTATACACCATGCACATTACCGAAAGCTGCAGCAATGGTGAACATTTTACCAACCTTACCTAATTCAGTGTAGGAATATGCAACATGTTCAGGCTGCGTATATAATTTATCATTTTCAATATCGCTGTTGTCTACACCATCTTCTTCGCCACCTGTTACACCTAATTCTATTTCAATACTCATTCCGAGTGGTGCCATCCTTTTATAAAATTCTACCGATGTGTGAATATTTTCTTCAATTGGTTCTTCACTTAAATCAAGCATGTGTGAGCTGAAAAGAGGCTGTCCTTTTTCTTTATAAAACTGCTCACCTGCATCTATTAAACCACTAATCCATGGCAACCATTTTTTTGCTGCATGGTCTGTATGTAAAACAACAGGTACTCCATAATACCTGGCAACATTGTGTATGTGAAGTGCACCAGATATAGCACCTGAAATATTAGCCTGTAGGTTATCATTTGGCATACCCTTGCCAGCGATAAACTGGGCCCCGCCATTACTAAATTGTATAATTACCGGTGAATTAACTTTTGCTGCCGCTTCAAGGGTTGCATTGATAGTATCAGTGCCAATGCAGTTAACTGCAGGCATCGCAAATTGATTCTCTTTAGCATTATCGTAAAGGTCTTGTAACTCTGCGCCGTGTAAAACGCCGGCATTATATTTACTCATGTCTGTTTGGTTTTTTACAAAAATAAGTGAATTTCACTTTTGATCTATTTATTTGAAACCGCAGCTGCCACATTCAATGAGCAGACGTTCACAGATTACATCCGCTTGAGGATATCAACCCTTAGTTTTATAAAATATTCGGCACTGCCTAACAAACGTGGGCCATACCAGCTAAACATTTCGCCATCCACCAAAATTATTTTTATTGAGGATAGGTGCTTTTGTATTTCGTCAACATGTTTTTGTGCAAAAGGGTAGGGCTCGGATGATAGGAGCAAAACATTACAGTTGGATTGTTTTATATCTTCTATAGTTATTTCAGGATATCTTTTAAGGTGGCTGAAAATGTTTGTTAATCCAACCTTGCCCATCATGTCATTAATGAAAGTATCGCCGCCTGCAACCATAAATGGTTTTTGCCAAATTAAATATGCCGCAGTTATAGCAGGCGTGCAAAAATTCAAAAATTCAAACTTGTTTTTAATAGATTGTAGTAGTTCAAATGCCTTTAGACTGGTTTGGGTGAGTATACCAATATCTTCAATCATTTGTAGTGTATCCTCGAGGGAAGATACATCAGTAACCCAAATGTCAAAATCGTTGGCCAGCAACCCAATCTGCAATTTGTCATTTTCTTCTTTATTACAAATAATAAGATCGGGATTTAGTTGCTTAAAAATTTCAGGCTTTACATCTTTAGTGCCACCAACAATAGTGGCTGTCTTTTTTAAATATTCCGGGTGAATGCAAAACCTGGTTATGCCAACGATGGTATCTTGTAAACCTAAAAAGCACAACAGTTCTGTTTGCGATGGGACCAAAGAGACAATTCGCTGCGGCTTAAATTTTAATTTTGGAGAGGTTAACATCATCCAATAAAATTATCACAGAATCCTTAAAACTAAAAACTTCCACAATGCAACATGTGGAAGTTTTCTTACGTAACGTTAAGAGGGTTAACCTACAGAAATGTTTTTATTTCTGATTTCAGTGCAAAGGCTTTTCTCGCAGCTAACTACAGGATAATTGGGTTTTTATTTCTCAGGATATTGGTTGTTTTCAATACGGAAAGCTGACGCAATGGTTTGGTTTTTCAGGAATATTGGTTAACGAGGCCAAGTTGGTTTGTTCGTAACAATGTTGCCATTGTTTAGGATAAAAGGAAAAAAGAAGTTGACTGATATTGGATTGCTTTAATGCAGCTTTTGCATCGATATTGGATTGGAACTTTTTGGTTTATCAGGATTTTTGGATATGATTGATAAGTAATGCTATCAATCAACTTCTGATACAAAGATGCGGCAGTTTCAGGTGCTGTACAAGAGCAGTATTGCCCTTTTATCAATGTTCAGTAAATACGTTTTAGCAAGTAAAAAATACAGAAGTGAAACAAATTGTTACGTAAACATGCAGCGTAGAAATACTTAGGTGCAGATGACTGGTATTAACAAGAAAAACTTCCACAAGCTACTAGTTTTTCATAGTTGTGGAAGTTACATCTTTTTGCCAACGAGGTTAGCATTTTCAGGATTGCGATAAGTTGAGGAAAATCCTCTCCAGAAAAACGTCACAGAAGTTTACTGGTTTCAGCATTTGGTTTTTGGATTATCATCGCTTTTTACAGCATAAATCCGGATATTGGTTTTGTTTGTCTTTCAGGCTATCATCGCTTTTTAAGGCATAAGCCAGGATATTGGTTCGTTGGTTTTTGAAGCATCATCGCCTGTTAAAGCATAGCTTCGGAATTTTGGATTTGCGGGACGTTATTGCAGCTTTTGTAGTTTAATACTTGCAATCTGATAAGCATTCATAATATCCTGATGTAAAAATGAGCATAAAAATAATGCGTAACAAGAGCATCAATACCCATTTTATCCTCTTCATAAAATACACATCTTATCGTATTTACACGAGGTTAAAACAAGGGATTATACTTTAAAAAATATAGCGAAAAAAAATCCACATAACTAAATTTCTAAAGTTATGTGGATGAAATTTTTTGCAGAGCGGGTAAGCTTTCTGCGGCGGTAAATTTCTGCGTTGTTACGCATCCAGACAATAAGTTAATTAGTGCACTGGTTTCAAAGGTTGGTTTTTAACCCTTTGCTTTACTGCAAAGGCATGGATATTGGCTTCGGTCTTTTTGAGCTATCATCGCTTTTTAAAGCATAAGCCCAGGATATTGGTTTTGCGTTTTCCAGGAATTAGATTCGTTTGTTATGGTTTTTTGGATTTGGATTGTAATGATTTGCATCCTTACTTTCTTATACAAAGATGCAAAACAACCGGTTCCAAAACAAGAGCATCAATACCCTTTTTGAGGTATTCACAAAACACGGTAAGGCAAGTATATTTCAGTTTGTTGATGGGGGCTTTTACCTTTTACGATTAAAATGAAGGAATGAAAAAGGGCTAAAAAGCAAAAACTTCCACAAGCTACTAGTTTTTCATAGTCTGTGGAAGTTAGAAATTTTGCTAAGCCGGGTAAGCAGCTTAAGGCCGAAGCCTTTTGGTTAGCACACCAGAACCAACCATAAAGATTTGTCCGGTTTCAGGGTTTGGTTTTTAGATCATCATCGCCTTTTGGGCATAGATCCGGGATATTGAACTCGTTTGGTTTTTTTGGGCCATCATCGCTTTTTAAGGCATAGGACCAGGAATTGGTTTTTTGTTTTTCCCCAGGATTTGGATCTCGTTTTCAAAAGGGAAAGAACGTCGGTTTTTTAAAGAATGTCAAATTATATTGGTAAAGCGTAATTCAAAAACAAGAAGTTGATTGATATTGGATTGGTTGGTTTTTTCAGCGATTTTGGATTTTAAATCTTTTTTGGTTTATCAGGATTTGGACATGATTGATATTTAATTCCTATCAACCAACTTCTGACACAAAGATGGTGAACTTACAGAAGTCAGGCAAGAGCAGTATTGCTCTTTTTAATGCTTTCAGATAATACGTATTGGAACGTACTTGTGCATGCAATACTTTACCAAAACCCCATTGTTACAATCGTACAAATACTTAAGTTGATAAATTATTTGCAATAAAAATATTAAACAACCTTTTTAAAAGTTTCTAAATGAGTACTTTAAAATTATTTAGAAAGACTTTGAATGATATCGTATTTTGTAACAATATGGTAAGCGCCGCTATCATCTTTGCTGAGCACCGCCCCATTTTCTTTATTTATAAATGCACTTAATCTTTCAACAGGGGTATCAAAAGGCACTTCTGGATACTTTTTTTCCATAACTGATTCTACTGTCTGCACTTTCACATTAGGGTTATTGAGCATTTTATTAAATAACCCGCTTTCTGAAATAGCCCCTACTGAAACACTATTTTCAACCACAGGGATATTTTCTATATCAAATTTTTTCATCAATACAATAGCATCAGCTACTGTTTCTGAAGGTTTTAGCTGAATCAGTTTTTGTGCCCCTCTTGCATTAATAACATCCTTAAATGTTTTCATTTCTAAAAATCCACGTTCAAGCATCCATTCATCGTTATATACTTTGCCTACGTAACGGCTGCCGTGATCATGAAAAATCAATACAACCACGTCATCCTTTTTTAATTGATCTTTTAGTTGAAGCATGCCCTGTAAGCAACTTCCGGCGCTGTAACCACAAAACAACCCTTCTTCTTTTGCGATCCTTCTTGCCATTACTGCACCATCCTTATCCGTAACTTTTGTAAAGGCATCTATACAACCCATATCATAGTTTGCAGGGACAAAGTCTTCCCCAAAACCTTCACTGATATATGGGTAAACTTCGTTACGGTCCAATTCTCCTGTTTCAAAATATTTTTTAAGTAATGAGCCATAACTATCTATTGCCCATACTTTAATGTTTGGATTTTTTTCTTTTAAATATTTTCCAGTACCCACAATCGTACCGCCGGTACCGGTTGCAACAACGAGGTGGGTAACTTTACCTTCCGTCTGTTGCCAAATTTCCGGACCAGTCTGTTCATAGTGTGCCTGTCTATTGGCTAAGTTGTCGTACTGGTTTACATACCAGCTATTCGGTACCTCTGTCGCCAGCCGTTTACTTACTGAATAGTAAGATCGTGGGTCTGATGGATCTACATTTGTTGGGCAAACAATAACTTCTGCACCTACGGCTTTTAAAATATCTGCCTTTTCTTTTGATTGTTTATCTGTTGTAGTAAAAATGCATTTATAGCCTTTAACACAAGCAGCTAAGGCAAGTCCCATCCCGGTGTTGCCGCTTGTGCCTTCTATAATGGTGCCGCCCGGTTTTATTTTGCCTTCCTTCTCAGCTACCTCTAGCATTTTTAACGCCATACGATCTTTAATGCTATTGCCGGGATTAAAGTATTCCACCTTTGCCAAAACTGTGCATGGCAGGTCTTTAGTAATTTTATTTAGTTTGATAAGAGGAGTGTTTCCAATGGTATCTAAAATGCTGTTGAGCCACATAATTTTAATTTTACGTAAAGGTAATTTATTAGCGGTTTCAGCATGGCAGGCAAATACTTGATGCTACCCCCAATGAAGCCTAACAATCTTGCTAAAAGAAAGGCAATGCCTGCATTACTGTTTTAGCTTTAATATTGCACACTTAAAAGCATAAAGCAGATGACACCATATTGGCTTAGCAGGACGCAATTGTTATTGGGCGATGAAAACACAAGCCAGCTGATGGGTAAAAATGTAATGGTGGCAGGGCTTGGTGGGGTAGGCGGTATTTGCGCCGAAATGATTGCGAGGGCAGGCGTGGGTAAAATGACGATTGTTGATGGCGATAGGGTTGACTTAAGTAACGGTAACCGGCAGATTGCCGCTTTACACAGCACGGAAAAACAACTTAAAACTGCCGTAATGGAAACAAGGATAAAAGATATAAACCCTTTGATTGACCTAACGGTTATAACTGAATTTATTAAAGAAGAACGGACAGTTGAAATTATACAATTGGGCAGGTTTGATTATGTAATTGATTGTATAGATACCCTTACCCCAAAAGTTTGGCTGATAAAAACTTGTGTGGTGAACAATGTACCAGTTGTTAGTTCCCTTGGGGCGGGCGGTAAAACTGACCCCACACAAATAAAAGTTGCAGACATTGCCGAAAGTTATAATTGTAAACTTGCCCGGTATGTAAGAAAGTATCTGCATAAAGAAGGGATTACAAAAGGCGTAACCGTAATATTTTCGGCAGAAGATATTGATGCCACCAGGGTGATTGTTACCGAAAAAGCCTATCCCAAAAAAACATTAATAGGCACTATTTCTTACATGCCGGCGATATTTGGCTGCATGGCAGCAAGTGTAGCGATAAGGGCTTTAAGTAAACAACAGGCATGAGTTTATTTATAGCCTGTTGGTTAGGCTACACATCAATAAAAGGATTAGCTACTTTTGATTTTCGGATGTATCCGTAAATATTAATCATCGTTAAAGTAAACCGCTGTATGAGTTATAATTATTTACCGCTTGATAAAAACCCTATAAGTTTTCAGCAGGTAAAAAACCTTTTATCATTCAGGCAATTATTGTCCATAACCTTTGATGCCCACCACCGCATTACTGCCTGCAGGGAGTACCTGGATAAAAAATTAGCCAGTGGCAATGAATTGTTTTATGGCATAAACACTGGCTTTGGCTACCTTCAGCATGTAAAAATTGATAATGAACAGTTGCAGGAATTACAGGTTAATTTAATAAAATCGCATGCCTGTGGTTTAGGGGAAGAAGTGCCTGCCGAGATAGTGAAGCTGATGATAATGCTTAAAATAAAATCCCTTAGCTATGGTAACTCAGGTGTGCAGATTGAAACTGTAAAACGCTTGCTCGATTTATACAACAATGATGTGCTGCCTGTAATCTTTACGCAGGGTTCTTTAGGTGCATCCGGCGACCTTGCACCACTCAGCCACTTAAGCCTTGCATTAATAGGTTTAGGCGAAGTTTATTATAACAACAAAAAAATACAGGCAGCAGAAGCATTTTCCATGTTTGGATGGCAGCCGGTCGTATTACAAAGTAAAGAGGGGCTGGCACTGATAAATGGAACACAATTTATGGCAGCCTATGGCATGCATTGCCTTATGCAATGCGATCGGCTAATGCAATGGGCCAACATTATTGCTGCTATTTCTTTCGATGCTTTTGATTGCAGCATTGAACCCTTTCACGAGAAAATACATTCCATCCGTAACCATAAGGGGCAGGTTAAAGTTGCTGCAACTTTAAGGCGTTTACTTTCGGGCAGCAGCATTACCACGCAACAAAAGGAGCAGGTACAGGACCCTTATTCCTTTCGCTGCATACCACAGGTACATGGTGCAACCAGCGATACTTTTGATTATGTGCTCGGCATTTTCATAAAAGAAATAAATTCCGTTACAGATAACCCAAACATTTTTCCAGAAGAAGATTTAATACTAAGCGGAGGTAATTTTCATGGCCAACCACTGGCCTTGGCATTGGATTTTTTAGCCATTGCAATGAGCGAACTGGCCAATATTTCTGAAAGAAGGACGTACCAATTGATTAGCGGCCAGCATAAGTTGCCGATGTTTTTGGTTAAGCAGCCAGGGCTGCACAGTGGTTTTATGATACCACAATACACTGCTGCAGGCATAGTAAGTGAAAACAAACAATTGTGCACGCCTGCCAGCGTGGACTCCATCAGCAGCAGCAATAATCAGGAAGACCATGTTAGCATGGGTGCCAACGCTGCTGTTAAATGCAAAAGGGTTGTTGATAATGTAGAAAAAGTATTGGCCATAGAATTGCTTACCGCCATACAGGCGCTTGAATTCCGGCGGCCGCTAAAAAGTTCAACTTTTATCGAAAACATAGTTACTGTTTTTAGAAGTATAGTAAGCTTTAACGAAGCCGACAGGATACTGCACGAAGACATGGTGCAAGCCATTGCTTTTATAAAAAATGATCCGCCACAAACAGCAGGCTGAACCATCCTGTGAAGTTTTAATAGAAAAAATTCTACTAAAATTGGTATTTGTGTTCTACATTTTTTATTTGTGTACCGGCGCATCTTTGCTATGTCAATTATCCAATACTACTGAAGATCCCAAAATCCTTTCTCCATTGATAAAACCACCACCAGACAATTATTTGGCACCTCCCTTTGGGAGGTGTTTTTGTTTGTACAATAATCCAAACCTTGTTGTATAAAACCAAAGCCAATATATTGCAGCATGAAGTTTAAGCTGTTTGAGTTGGAGGATAAAAAATGGTTGCCCGGTTTTATAAGGGAAGGCATGACAGATTATCTGCGTTTTATTTTTAACCTGGGTAATTTATATGAACCTGTTATACCTATTCTTCACAATTTGTTACAACAGGTAAATTTAAGCCAGGTCATTGACCTATGTTCCGGCGGGGGTGGCAATATTCAAAAGATACAACAAGGGCTGAAACTACATTTTGATGCAGATATACATTTTACGCTTACAGACAAATTCCCCAACATTAAAGCGTATCAGCAAATAAAGGAAGCCTCGGCCGGCAGCATCCAATACAGTCTTATGCCTGTTGATGCAAGTAATGCAGGTGATGCGTTAAAAGGGGTAAGGACCATCTTTTCAGCATTTCATCATTTTGATGAAAAACTTGCACAGAGGGTGCTGCAGGATGCTGTTTCAAAAAAACAAGCCATCGCAATATTTGATGGCGGCGGTAACAAGGTGATTTTAGTGCTTGCCATTATTTTGCTTCATCCGATAGCATTTGTATTATGTACACCTTTCATTAAGCCATTTAATTTTCGGCGGATAGTATTCACGTACATCTTACCTATAATTCCATTGTGCACCATTTGGGATGGGATTGTTTCTGTATCCAAACTATATACACCTGAACAAATGCTGCAAATTGCAAATGCTGCCGATGATAAAACGTATTGCTGGCAGGCAGGAAAAAAGACAAACAAGTTTGGGATGGGCATCAATTTTCTCTACGGTTATCCGCTAAATTAAAAGATCAACTTTTCGTGGAAAGAAATAGTTATGGCAATATTGTTTTTTACAAATTGCACTACAAAAGGTTAGTAAAATTTGGGATAAAACAGCCTTAGCTGTGAAATATATTTGTACAGCGGGCAAATTTTTTTGAAGCCACTTTTAAAATTTTAATTACCCTTTAAAGACCATCTATAAAGGCTGTCTTAAAACGCAGCCTTTTTTATTACCCTGTTTTGATGCAAAGCCGGGATAAGTCAGTTTTCCTTTAAGCCAGCTTTTTTCCAATCCACAAATGCGGTGATCGCCGAGTCAGACAGCTTGGGATTTCTTGCCGGCATAAACCCGTGTTCGCCAGGGTTCATTTGTATACGGCTGATAATTTCATCAATATTATCTTTAGAAGCAGTGTAATTATCCAATGATTTTTTGTTTCCCTTTCCTGCGATATGGCAGGGCGCACACTTGGCCTGGATTATCGTTTGAATATCTTTATCATAAGTAACAACAACCGGGGCGGCCATTGCTTTTTTAGGGCCGGAGCAAAACTGAAACGATAGAACAGCAGTTACAAGTAAAGCTCCAATAATAGTTTTACGCATAAAAAATTGTTTTAAAGATTAAGGTTTCAAATTCTAATTACTTATATTTTTTTTCGATAACCAAAAAAATGTCAATCAACAACAAAACAATAACCCGTTTAACCCTTACTTTTTCCATTCATAGGCTGGCTGATGGCGGGCTATAAAAGTTCCCAAACCCCTTGAAGCAGCAGCTAAGTTTTTTAAGGTTTCAGTAGTATCAATGCCGCAACTCCGGTGCGAATACTTATATACAACAGCGTGGTTAAATTGTATCAAAATATAATCAGGTGCAGGCTGGTAGCCGGTTACGCCAGATTGGTTGCCACTTTTACTTATATAGTTTATCATACAATGGCTGCTTAAACTGCAATTTACCAATACAAAAATTCACAGTTTTACGATGCTTTAAAAAATGCCCAAACATATTTATACACGTCAATATCATTTGGATAATCGTGATGGCCACCGTTAACTTTAAGCAGTTTAACCATTGGTTTACCCGGAAGGCTGTAGGTAAAACTTTCAATCGTTTTATGGTCTGCTGTATCCCTGTCGGGTAAATTATATTCCGCAGGTTTACCAGTGTAACCTGCCAGTTGCCACCAGTAAGCAAAAGTATTTAGTGAGCTGCGTACAACACCGTAACTGCTGTTGTTTACAAACATTTCGCCACCGTTCCATGGGTTGGTTTTATCATCGGTACCATTAATAATGAGTACTGGTTTTGGTTTACCGGCAAGCTTACAATCGCAGGATGCACTGTTGGGCATATTGGCCACAATAGCAGCAATGGCTGTTATTTGACCGGGCATGGTAAGCGCCAATTTGTAAGCCATTTGGCCACCCCCAGAAAAACCGGCGGCAAAAACCTTTTGCCTGCTGATGCCATATTGTTTAGCGAAGTAGCCTATCATCATTGTAAAAAAAGCATTCTCATTAATGTCTTCTTTATTGGCTGCAGAGGTTGCAAATTTTCGGCACTCGTTCCAGTAGTGGAGATAACCTTGTGGGTAAACAATTAAAAGATTTTCTGACGGTGCAGCAGCTTGCAGGCTGGCTGCCGGGCTAAACATATCACTGCTGTTGCCCCCGGAACCATGCATAATAAAAAGCAAGTTTCCATTGTGTAAATGCCCTGCAGGTTTGTAGTAGGTGAATGACCGGTAATGGCCTTCAATTAAAACAGAATCTGTTACCGGCTGGCTATGGGCGGCCAGCCCAATCAGCATAAAAAAAACAACAGGTAAACGTTTCATGATAAGATAATTTTATCTTCTCAAAATACTTTAAATGGAACGTACAACTGAAGGTTTTATCCTTCACTATTACAACTGCACATACGGCTTTCCACCAAAAAATTTCCGCAGGGAATCTTTAGCCCTTAGCGTATCTGATAATGGTGTGGAAAAAGGCATGGCAAGTTTATATTTTATAGAATCTGAAGTAATAATGGCAAGCTTATGGCCGTAACTTGATAAGCGCACGAAAGCCCTTTTTGCGCTTGGTTCGCTGGGATATTCCTTCAACACTATTTTAAAGGTACTACCATCTGCAGCGGTAGGTTGGGTAGTTGCAGCTGGTACGGTTACAGCAGTATTGCTATCATGTTTTGCAGCAGAAGTATCGGGCTTTACCGCAGCCATTAATGAAGTATCTTTTTTAACCGTATCTGCCGGAACTGCTATTGCTGCTGGTGGTTCAGCAGGGGTAACGGTATCGGTTCTATCCTTTAACACAAGAAAATAATACAATAACAACCCCGCAAGTATTACACCGGCTACACTTACAAATGCAATTAACCTTTTATTTTTTAGCCTCGGGGCTTCTTCGCTTTCAAAAGAAATTTCAGTCTCTTTTTTCTCTTTTAATTGCTTTGGTACATCATCAACTTTTTGGGTAATAAAATTGCCTGCTATAAACTCGTATTTGCCTGATTGGTTTTTTTGAATGGTGCCTACGCCTTCAATAATAAAAGGTTTACCAAGATTAAGGAACTGCTTGGCAAGGATGGCATAACTATCCAGATCGGAACTGGCCAGCGGCCTTATCTTACGGGTTTGCTGTACTATAAAATCAACCATAGCCTCATCTTCGGTTGCCTTTAAGTTGTAATCAAAAGAAAAAGCATCAGCCGGCATGGAGAAGTCTTTATCACCTTCAGCAGGTAAAATTACATCTGGCCTTAACTTAAAAACACCAATGCCCTGGAGGGAAAGTTGCCTTGCATTGTACAGGTGCTGGACTACTAATTGTTCTATTTTCACAATATTAATTTTGGGAAAAACAAACCTAACCAATATTGCCCAGATAGCAAAACTGCATTCTTTTTATTGGCTAACTTTGCCGCATGGCCACAGAAAAGGACATCGCTTTTCTTCAATACTGGGAGCAGGTAAGGGATAGCGAAAATACATTTACAAGTAAAATATTGCGGGGCTTGCCCATGGCATTTCTGTTTGGGTTTCCTATCATTTTATCGCTGGTGGCCACCAGGTTATTTGCGCCGGATTGGTACATGAAGATTTCCAAAGCATCGCCAGGCGCATTTATAACCATTGTTATAGCCATGTTCATCATCATTTTATTTTATGCATATTTTCGCATGCAATACAAGTGGGAGATGAACGAACAATTGTACAAAGAAATAAAAGCTAAACAGGATAAAACAAATCATTCTTAAAAACAACAACAAAAACAGTATGCACAAAAAGTTATTTTTTATTATTGCCCTGCCCATGGTATTATTTGCCTGTAAGAAAAAAGACACCGGATGCGGCTACACTACGCCAACCACTGTAGCCAGCGCTGCAGAAGTAGCAAATTTAAAAGCTTACCTGGATTCAAACTCCCTCACTTACACTGCACACCCTAATGGTTTTTTTTACAACATTACTTCCCTTGGCAGCGGTGCAACACCTGTTGTTTGTTCGAACGTAACTGTACAATACAGCGGCCGGCTAACTACATCAACAACGCCGTTTGATGCCAGCAATGGCGTAACCTTTACACTTGGCCAGCTAATTACCGGTTGGCAATTAGGCATCCCATTAATTAAAAAAGGAGGTTCTATTACCTTGTACATTCCACCATCGTTGGGTTATGGAAGCGGCGGTGCCGGGGCAACTATACCCCCAAATTCAAATCTTGTATTTACAATAAGCCTGTTAGGCGTTCAATAAAAATCACACTCTTGGGCCACGAAGCCATCTCAATATTTGATATGTTTAAAGTGGGCATAGGGCCCAGCAGCAGCCATACGCTTGGCCCGTGGAAAGCGGCACTTGCTTTTTTACATGCTTTGGATGAGAAGCAAATTACACAGCAGGTAAAAAATATTGAAGTATTGCTGTACGGTTCTCTGGCAAAAACAGGTATAGGCCATGGTACAGATATCGCCATCCAACTGGGCTTATGTGGTGCCGACCCGGTTACATTTGACGTAGACAATATTGTTGCGAAAATGAACGACATCAGCAGCATGAAAAAATTGTTGCTTAACGGCCATCATGAAATTGATTTTGACCCGAAAGAGGATATTGAATTCCTCTTTACAGAATCATTGCCTTTTCATCCTAATGCGCTTACGTTTTTGGTAACCCTCCATAATGGCGAAACCTTTGCCGAAACCTATTATTCTATCGGTGGCGGCTTTGTTGTTAAAGAGGGTGCAACATCCAATATAAAAGGCGATGTGGTGCTTCCCTTTCCGGTGAATACTGCGGATGATCTTTTACACTGGTGTATACGTACAGGCATGGCCGTAAGTGAAGTGGTGATGGAGAATGAAAATGCCTGGCGGCCAGAAGACGAAACAAGAAAAGGCATACTGGATATTTGGAAAGTGATGAAGGAATGTATGTACCGGGGATGCCATACGCAAGGCAATTTGCCGGGCGGTTTGTTTGTAAAACGAAGGGGCTTTAACCTAAATAAAAAGTTGTTGCAAGACAGGGCGTACCATGATTATGAAACATGGATGGCTGCCATACAACAAGGAGGTGCCAATTTTAAATATATACTGGATTGGGTAAGCTGCTTTGCCCTTGCGGTAAATGAAGAAAATGCTTCTTTTGGCAGGGTGGTTACAGCACCTACTAACGGTGCCGCCGGGGTGATACCCGCCGTGCTGCAATACTATATTGTGTTTTGTGATGGTGATACAGAAGAGAAGATTATCCGCTTTTTATTAACGGCCAGCGAAGTGGGCTGCATCTTTAAAAAGGGGGCTACTATTTCTGCAGCAATGGGTGGCTGCCAGGCAGAGATTGGTGTAAGCAGTGCCATGGCTGCTGCTGCATTAACCGAGTGTTTAGGTGGCACACAAAAGCAAACATTAATGGCCGCAGAAATTGCTATGGAACACCATCTCGGCCTTACCTGCGACCCAATTGGTGGCCTGGTTCAAATACCCTGTATTGAACGAAATACGATGGGGGCAATTAAGGCCATAACGGCCAGCCAGCTTGCATTGCAGAGCACACCAGATTTTGCAAAAGTGAGCCTGGATGCAGTAGTAAAAACCATGTGGCAAACAGCGCTTGACATGAATAGTAAATACAAAGAAACTTCTGATGGCGGCCTCGCTATCAATATTCCAATCAGCTTAAGTGAATGTTAGCGCATTGATGGGCCATCATCTTGCTGCATGAATAATGCAGTAGCTTTTATAATTTTTGACGGAGTATATGGGCTATAATTTTAAGGGCATGTTCCCTGGAGTTTTCAATAAACAAACTGTGTGTATCCATACCGCCGCAAATTACCCCGGCCAGGTAAATACCTTTAATATTCGTCTCATGGGTGTCACTGTTGTACGTGGGTTTTTTAATATCATCATCTGATAATGAGATGCCAATTTTTTCTAAAAAACTAAGGTTTGGCTGGTAACCCGTCATAGCAATTACCCAATCATTTGGGATAGTAACAGTTCCATCGGCGGTAGCAATATCAACTTCTTTTTCTCTGATATCCTCAACAGCAGCACTAAAAAATGCTTTTATAGAACCCTCTTTAATGCGGTTAATAATATCCGGCCTTACCCAATACTTTACCCTTTCGCCAATTTCCTTGTCCCTTATTACCATGGTAACTTCTGCCCCTTTGCGGTATGTTTCCAAAGCCGCATCCACGGCAGAATTGCTGGCACCAATCACAAGCACTTTTTGAAAAGCATAATAGTGTGGGTCTTTATAATAGTGCGTTACTTTGGGCAAACTTTCGCCGGCTACATTCAGCAAAAAAGGAAGGTCATAAAAACCAGTAGCGATAATTATATTTTCAGCAATGTGGGTATTGGACGAAGTGGTTACTTTAAACTGACCGTTGGTATTTTCAACAGATGCCACCGTTTCAAAAAGGTGCATGTTTAGCCCAGCAGAAGTGGCCACCCTGCGGTAGTATTCAAGCGATTCGTTACGGGTTGGTTTTATATTATTGCTTACAAAAGGGACGCCGCCAATTTCCAGCTTTTCTGACGTTGAAAAAAAAGTCATGTTCACCGGATAGTTGTACAATGAGTTAACCAATGCGCCTTTTTCAATGATCAGGTAACTTAGGTTTTTTTGTTTTGCCTCCAATGCACAAGCCAGCCCAATTGGCCCGGCACCTATAATTATTATTTGGTAAGATGTGTTCATTATAATTTTTATAAGGGCTTCCATTTCTCCCAATACTCGTTTGGCCCAACAATTTTTGTATTTCGAAAAAGCGGAAAAGTAAAATCATTTGTATTACCGGTAATAATAAAATCTGCTTTACTTATCAATGAAAGTTCAAGTATTTTATTGTCGTCTTTATCCTTAATCAGGTCAGTCTTAGTATCTGGAAAATATTTTATTGATTTGCTTTCAATAGATGTAAGTACAGACTTTGCCTTTAAAATGAAATCAGGGTATTTAGAAAACTTTGGCCTTAACAGCACTGTGTAATATTCTGCCAGCAACTCATCTGAAAGGCATAATTCAAACTTGTCTTCTAAAAATAAATAATAAATTATCAAGAAAGGATAACTGCGTTGTATTAATGCGGATACAATTATGTTAGTGTCATGAACGATTTTTTGCATCTTGCCTGACAGCTTTTATTTCGTGGGAAATTTCTTCCATTGATAAAACAGACAACCCGTACTTCGTAGAAAGTTTAATGCTTTTATCCAGGTTTTGCCGCATCAATTCTTTACTAACAAGGTCGATAAGGTCCGTAAAACTCAGTTGTTCTTTTTTCAGTCCAAATTTATTAAACTCAACGTCCGATATCGTTACATTTAAAGGCCTCATCCCGTAATTTTTTTTATTAAATCTACAAAAAATAAATTTTAAGGGGTACTAAAACCTATACCAAAATTGTACAGCAACATTTTGTAAAATATCGCCCTAATTTAACTGCACATCAAATACATTTTCTTCAAAGTCCACATTGCTGTAATCCTTAACCACATTGTATAAAGTATCCCTTTCAACAGGTGTTCTTTTAACCTGCTTAATGAGTGTTACCAGTTGCTGTGTGCTCATTGCAGGGGTTTGCTCTTCGCTGCCTGCCATGGAATATATTTTGGTAGAGTCATCAATGGTGCCATCAATATCGTTAACGCCAAAAGACAAACTTAGCTGTGCATTGTCACGCCCCAGCATGGGCCAATATGCTTTCAGGTGCGGAAAATTATCCAGGTAAATCCTTGCAATAGCATACAGCCGCATATCTTCTGTAATGGTAGATTCTGGTACGTTGCTCATGTCGTTATTGGCATTGCGGAATTTTAACGGAATGAACGTATTGAAGCCCCCTGTTTTATCCTGCAGGTCCCTGAGCCTGCGCATATGGTCTATGCGGTGGGTGTATTTTTCGATATGCCCGTAAAGCATAGTGGCATTGGTGTTCATGCCAAGGTTGTGGGCAGTTTCATGAATGTTCAGCCAGCCATCTGCATCCACTTTATCTGCAGCAATTACTTCCCTTATTTCAGGATGAAAAATCTCGGCACCGCCGCCAGGCAAGGAATCCAAACCGGCATCATGCAGTTGCTTCATTCCTTCCTGCACCGTAAGTTTTGCTTTGCGGAACATATAATCCAGCTCAACTGCTGTAAAGGCTTTTACATGCAGACCTGGCCGGTGTGTTTTAATTTTTTGCATCAATTCAATAAAGTAGGCCATATTCATTTTTGGATGTACACCGCCAACAATGTGCACTTCTGTAATCGGTTTGCCGTCGTATCTTTTTACAATGTCCAGCATTTGATCAATGCTTAATTCCCAACCTTCTTCCTTTTTAGCATACAGGCGGGAGTAGGAACAAAACTTGCAGCTGAACACACAAACATTGGTAGGCTCTATGTGAAAATTGCGGTTAAAATAAGTAGTGTCGCCATGCTTTTTTTCACGTATAAAATTTGCCAATGCACCCACAAACGGCAAGCTTCCTTTTTCAAAAAGAAGCATCCCTTCTTCATCAGTTATCCGTTGCTGTTGCTTAACTTTTTGGGCTATTTGTTTAAGCCCTTCATCCGTAGTGGTATTGATGAAAATATCTATAGAAGTATCCATAATTAAGTTTGTGTAAAGTTACCGTACACAAGCCTTAAAACAAACTGAAAGGATAATTGTTGGCATTGTTTACAACCAATACTTTACTGTCTGCTACAATTTCTTACATTTTTTTATTGACATTTTCTGCCGAAGGTTTAATTGGCTTTTATTATCTTTTGGAGTACTGTATTATTGCTGTAATTCAATTTAAGCAGATAGATTCCATTGGGTTTGCTGGACAGGTCAATCACCGTTTCGGTAACCGCATTGCCATTATATTTCTGCTCCCATGCAAGCTGGCCTGATGCGGTGTAAACCTGCACTGAAAGCAGGTTTCGGGGTACCTGGTAGTGGTGCAGCAAAAAGTTGTTTTTAAATGGATTAGGGTACAACAGATAACCCTGCGCCTTTAACGTGGCCGGTAATATTTTGCTTTCAATATCTATATTATCTATCCATAAATTATTTTGCTGATTAATATGCGCCACAATGTTTACCTGGAAATCATTGGCCACTGTAAAAGGCGAGAGGTAACAGCGGATGTTTTTCCAGTCGCTGCTTTTGGGTACAAACCGGTTTGCATTAGTATCCGCAATATTGGCAACTGTTTGCAAACTGCTGCCCCACTTTTTCCATATCGTTTCGTACGTTTTACCACAGTCTTTGGTAACCTGTATTTCCAGCGTATCTGCAAGGTTGGTAGTTGCAGGTTGCTGTTGGTATGCTACATCAAAAGTCATCAATACAGAATCTATAGCATTGCTGTTTTTAATTAATGGGGATATTAACTGCCCGGTTGCAGCAAGCGGATAAGCAGTTTTTTTTGTAATAAACAGAGAAGCATGTCCAAGGCTTGCAGCACTGTTTGATTGTACAAAAGTATTGCTGTCGTTGTTGCCGGTAAGCGCCCAATTTGCCGGTGAAAAATTGCCTTCAAAACTTTCCGTTAACGGGAAAGTTAATTGCCGGCCCGTTACTGCAAATGATCGGCTGAGGGTGTCATTTTGGGTATTTAAATCACCGGTGCCGGTAGCTGTAACCGGTTGGTAAGAAAATATTTTTACTACATGGTTGCCCGGCGTACTTGTGATGGTGTTAAGGCTTACAGTGGTTGATGAACCCGCCGCAAGGGCAAGGCCTGTTACAGTTGTTGCCGGTTGCAAAATACCATCCAAAGTGCACGTAATTGTAAAAGCAGTAATGGTATCGATGCCCGTATTTTTTGCTATAACCAAGGGTGCAAGTTGCCCGTTGGCACACTCCAGTAATGCAGGCTGTACAATGCTTACAAGGGATAAGTCCCTTTTTACAAGCGTTGAAATATGGATATTGTCGATAAAAATATTATTGCCATAACCTGAGATACTTTCAAACTCGGCGATGATGTTACCACCGGTTGCAAACGTACTATTTAATGTTATTTTTTGCTGCTGCCAATCTGTTGGCAATGGCTTTAAAAAAGCATCGGCAGAGCTGCCTGCTGTGGCCAACGCTGCCCCTTTTTTATTATAAACCGTTGTAAAGGTATTGCCGCAATCTGTTGAAATATTCACTTTTAAAATATCATCAGCACCGGGGAAATTTTTATAAGCAAGATCGAAAGAAACAAATATGGAATCGGCATTTTGTACATTGGTTGCTGGTGTCCTGAGGGCATCTTTTTCACCCGTATTGTTTGAGGTAAAATTATCAATAAAGGCAGATGAACTGCTGTTGTTGCCAACACTATCCTTTACCCAGGTATTATTGGCATCAGGGTTTATCAGTTCCCAATCGGATGGTGCAAAAGCGGCACCTTCAAATCCTTCCTGTAAGGGTTGTTGTATTATGGCCTGCACCACAAAATTTTTACTGATGGTATCGTTGGCAACATTCAAATCCCCTGTGCCGGTGTTTGCAAAAGGCTTGCTTGTAAAAACACTCATCTTATTTAAACCACTTAAAACCTTTACGGCATTCAGGCTTACCGTAATGGATTTACCGGCTTCAATGGTATCTGTAAAGTTTTTATACACTGCCGGGGAACCGTTAATGCTATAACCCACTGTAAACCCCCATACAGCAGCACTGCCATTGTTACTTACAGTTACCCGTGGGGCAACATCATTTGCCGGGCAAACCTTATCTGAAGGATCAATAATTGCCTCCGGTAAAATATCCCTTTTCGTCTTTTGGACAATGCTGATGTTATCTATAAAAATATTGTTACCATAAGCCCCGGTGTTTCTTACAGCAAAAATGATTTCGCCTGACTTAAGCAGGCTGTCGGGTATGTCTATGCGCTCATTTTTCCAATCTGCCTTAACGGGTGTTTCATATACTTGTGTACTGCTGCCTGCGGTAGATAAACTATCGCCGGATTTTTTGTATACCACAGCCCAGGAACCACCGCAATCACCCGAAACCAAAATACTCAGCTCATCATTTACAAAGGGGTAATTTTTATAGGCAAGGTCAAACGAAAATGTTACCGGCCCATCAACAGAAACGATAAATTTTGGTGTACGCAATTCATCTGTAAGACCGGTATTGTTTTTACTGTAGTTGTCAATAAACATGGCGTGGCCTGCATTACCGGTGTTTGTTATTTTCCAGGTAGCATCGCCATCGGGGTTAAATAATGACCAGTTGCTGGATGGGAAAGGCAGCTTTTCAAAATCTTCCGTATCGGGTAATGTTTCGCCGGGTGAGATGGCAAGTGTTGTGGTTAAGGTATCGTTCGCCGGCATATCATCAACCCCATTACCATTGATGTTATAAGTAAAAAATTTAAACGTGTAGGTGCCAGTTATTACCGAAAAAACCGGGAAGCTTACCACCATGGTATATCCAGGCAAAAGGCCGGGCGGCGGTACTTTAACGGCCACCGGGGTTTGCAGCAACCCGTTAACAAGCAGGCCTGTGGTAAAGGAATTAATAGTGCCTGTACCATTATTGCGGACCCTTATTTTAGGTATCATTGTACCCGGGCAAGCCTGTACCTGCGGATAACTTTCTGCGTTGCAATTTACAGCTTCCTGTCCGCCGGGGTTTACCGCTGCAAAAGGTGATGCATCTGTTGTAACAGTGGTTGCAGGTGGCAAAGCACCTGAAGAAGTTTTGAGTGCAGCACGTATATTATCCAACACCCACTCCATACGCTGCACCTGCTTTTTTGTAAAAAGGCTATAGCAGTTGTCCAGGGTATAGTCCATATAATTCTGGTACATAATTCCTGGTGCAGATACCGAACAGGCATCGGTTACAATACCGGTTAAACAGGTGTTGGTAGCTTTGGTTTGGTTGGGCGTATCGCCGATATCAGCGCTTGCATTGCCATTGCCCGGTTGGTTAAAAAGATTGGCCGGTAACACCACCGAAGAACCTGCATCAGATAACGGCCTGAAATCATCCCCGTTGCAATTATCCTCATCGCCCCAATTATGGAACAAGCCAAAGTAATGCCCGGCCTCATGTACCACCGTGCCCCCTTTATTGTAAGAAGGGTTATTACAGTTGCTGATGCCAAAGCTTTGGTAATTGCAAAAAACACCATCATCTTCCGGCAGCCCGCCGCCGGGGAATTGGGCATACCCCAGAAATTTGCTGCTATCAGGATCACCCACCCAGCAATTTAAATACGCAGACGGTTCCCATGCATTTAAACCGCCAAGTGCAGTTCGTTTTATAGGATCAACACTTAGGGTTGGTTTTGAAGTAATGCTGCTTTGCAACCTTTCAATGCCATTGGTTATGGCACTTGCAGGGGTGCGTTTGGCAAGCACAAACCTTATCTTGTTGGAATGCCCCCGTACCCCGTAAAATGCAGGCGCATTGGTACTATCAGCGTTAAGGCCACTAAAATCTTTATTGAGTTTATCAATCTGCGATTGCACCACGTCATCCGTAATAAGGTAAGGGTTAGGCAAAACGATATGAAAAACTACGGGGATGTAAACAGTATCACTTGCACCAAGCGGCCTGTTGTTTATATTGTTTGGTAAAGATATTTTTTGATTGCGTACTACTTTATCAGCAGGGTTGGTATGCGCAAAAAGGCGAACCCTTTCCATGGTAAAACAACGGTTAACAGCACCGGTATTGTATTGCTTTTTTTGGGCCGTTACAGCAGCAGGCAAAGCAGCCGTTATAATAAAAAGCAGCAACCAGTTTTTCAATGTGCAAGTTTTGGATTTCAAATATATTAAGCTTCAAACACCGGTGAAAACATTTTCTGAATATTGGTAATGCAAAATTGGATATTGCAGGTGTTGTTAACGGGATTGTGCGTTGGTTATTATGCAGGGAGAAGCTATCGCTTGCTTCCTGTAGCACATATTGCCAATAAAAGGGTTTGGCAGTTTTGAATGTAGGCTAAGTATTTCAGCTATTGAGGATAAAGTACCAGGGTCATCTTTGGTAAGTATGATGGATTAGCCAAACGCATGAATTGTTATTCTATGAATGCCTGATATGGCCGAAGGTTATGAAATATAGTGCAAGCGTGCTCTTGTGCTGAGCATTGACAGAGCAACGATCTTATTACAGACTTTCTTTGAGAAATTGCATTCAGCAACTTCAATTATTTAATGGTAACTACCCTTAATTTTGGGCACAAGCGGACGCTTGCGCCAAAGGAGGGCTTAAATACAATACATCAACAGATAATAGTTTGCAGCAGTTGAAAGGTACTGTATTGCTCTTCCGATGAATACTTAAATAATGCCAGTAAACTATAACGCCGGTGTGGGCAAACACTATTATCCGATTAAAATAAACTTCTATCAATTCAATCTTAATTTCCCCTGCTTCTGATAGTTTTCAACAATTGTCGGGATGGTTTTTCCGCTACTAAATATAAAAGGTAACTTATTAAAAGGGCGAATGGAATGCCCGTTATCCACAAAAATTTATTTGTTATTTGCGGGGAACCGACAATCTTCAGTTTTAAAAATATGCCAACTAACAAAATGACAGAGGCAAAATGGGTGATGTACACAGTGTAACTGATACTGCCTAAAAAAATCAACATTTTATTTTTTATATTATGGTGTAAAAAATTAAACAACATCACTATAGAAAATAAGGCGGCCATTAGAGTGGACACCTTGTTCATTTCATACTTAACCCAAAACTTAAATGTTACCATGATTAAGAATAAAAAAAATGCCACTGTAAAAAAGCGCCACTTGTTTTTAATTATAAATATTGCCGATACTTTATCATAATAATGAAAGCAAAAAATACCACAGGCGAAAAAGAAATTATATTCCAAAAAATAGAGTGTTATGCTGTTGCTTTCTGTTACATCTTTCCAACTTACACAAAGCGATATCAGCAATAATATTATAGAAGTACCAAAATATATATTCCGTTTAAATAAGAAGAATGGTACCAGCAAATAGAATATTACTTCCATAGTAAGCGACCAAAATTGCGGAATAAGATAGCCTGAATTAATATAAAAAATATTTTTGATGGTACTTTCTACAGTATCAAAAACAGGGGCGGAACCCAATGGTAGCAAAGCAGGTGTATAAAATTGCAATACCCTAAAAACCACAAATGCCCATAATAATGCAAGCAGGTAAGGTGGATAAATCCTGATGGCCCTCTTCAAATAGAACTCTTTAAGGTTGGGCATTTTGTTCAGGGAATATGCTATAGAAAAACCTGATAAAATGAAAAATAAAACCACAAACTCCCGGCCTAATGAAGTTAACTGCAATGCAGAAAAATATACTTTTTCCTGCAAGCTCCAGGCTGCCAATGGTTTTATTGCCGCATATTTAACGCCCCCTATAAAAAGGTTGCCCCTTGCATGATTAAACATTACATAGAGTGCAGCAATACCACGAAGGCCATCCAAAATTTTAAAGTCAGGCTGCAATCCGGCCCTATAGTTATGTCGTTCTATAATTTTATTCATACAATATGGGACAAACTTAATTACAATATTACTTTGTAGATATAGTGGTTGGTTTTAAAAAATTTAATGCTAAGATATATAATCTGATCAATGAGATAATTGTAACGGTGTAGTGCTTTATCAATTATAAATAAATTTCCCGCTTTCCAAATTCCCACTGCCCCTTACCACCCAATTGAATTTATGTATATCTTCCCTATAAATAAAACGCCTGTTGGTTATGAATATAAAGTTGCGGTTAATCATTATGAACTTTTTTCAATTTTTTGTCTGGGGTTCGTGGTTGCTTACGATTGGCGCATACTGGTTTCAAACCTTGCCTAAACTTTATCCGGTTGTTGATGCTGCCACCAATGCCAGCATTTGGACAGGTTCCCGGTTTGGTGCACTCTTCTCTACCATGGGTATTGCATCTCTTTTTATGCCTGCGTTGCTGGGCATTATTGCAGACAGGTTTATCAATGCAGAAAAGCTCTACGGCATCTGCCACATTCTTGGTGCGGCGGTTCTTTTTTGTTTGCCGATGGTAAAAGACCCTGTTACCATGTTTTGGGTTTTGCTGCTCAACATGATGTGTTATATGCCTACCATTTCTTTATCTATCAGCGTGGCATACACCGCACTAAAAACAAAAGGTGCAGATGTGGTGAAGGATTATCCGCCGATAAGGGTATTTGGTACAATTGGTTTTATTGCAGCATTGTGGACGGTTAGCCTGCTCCATTTTGAAACTACGGCCAGTCAGTTTTATGTTGCTTCTGCCGCTTCTCTTTTTTTAGGGCTGTATGCTTTTACCTTGCCTGAATGCCCGCCGCAACTGGGGCTTAAGCAAAATAAAACCGTGATAGATGCGTTGGGGTTAACGTCTTTTTCTCTTTTTAAAGACCGCAAGATGGCACTGTTTTTTATTTTTGCGATGTTGCTTGGTGCTGCACTTCAACTTACCAATGCTTATGGCGATACCTTCCTGCACGACTTTGGAAACGTTGATAAATACAAAAGCCTTACTGCGGTAAAGTACCCTGCTATCATCATGTCTATCTCCCAAATTTCTGAAACACTTTTTATACTGGCTATACCTTTTTTCCTGCGCCGGTTTGGGATAAAGTATGTGATGTTTTTTAGCATGGTGGCCTGGGTACTACGTTTTGGTTTGTTTGCTTATGGCAACCCCGGTGATGGGCTTTGGATGATTATTTTATCTTGTATTGTGTATGGGATGGCCTTTGATTTCTTCAATATTTCTGGTTCGCTGTTTGTTGAAACGCAGAGTGACCCTGCAATACGGGCAAGTGCCCAGGGCCTTTTTATGATGATGACAAATGGTGTAGGCGCTGTTGCAGGCAGTACCATAAGCGGCGTTGTTATACAAAAGTATTTTACCTATGCCGATGAAAGCAAAGACTGGCATGGCATCTGGATGGCGTTTGCAGCTTACTCCCTTATCATTGCCGTTTTATTTTTACTGGTGTTTAAACATAAACATAACCCTGCCGATTTAAAAAGCACCCACGGCGAAGCAGTGTTAATCAACGAATAAATAGCAGCCTCATTTTATGCCATAAAAAATCCCTGGTGTAAAAACCAGGGACCCTTCATTTAGCCTTCGGCTATAAATTTATATTACCGCCTTATTTATGCTGGTCTATCTTTTTAACAAAATTTGCTTTGGGTTGTGCGCCTACCAATTTATCAACAACCTGTCCGCCTTTTACAAATAAAATGGCAGGTATACTTGTAATGCCATAGTTCATTGATATCTGTGGGTTGTGGTCAACATTTACTTTGCCTACGTTTACGCTGCCGCTGTATTCTTTAGATAACTCTTCAATAACCGGCCCGATAGCCCGGCATGGCCCACACCATTCTGCCCAAAAGTCTATTACTGATAATTTATCTGAGTCTAAAACTTCTGTTTGGAAGTTAGCATCTGTGAATTCGTGTGCCATAACTGTATATTTTATTTTTAAATTTTATAAAGAAGGACAAAAATACATCCAAAAATTTAAATGTGTTGCAATGACATATACACAATACAATTGTCAGTGTTGATATTGTTTTTTGCCAGATAGGCACCTGAATAGTACTAAACGAACCATAAAACGAAAGGATTTTCACCTTTATTAAACGGTGTTATCCTGTTATCACAGTAACATCCACATCAGTGTTATCATTCAGGTAAAAAGCCATCTCATCGTTCATGGTAAAACCTTTGTCAGGCAGGTTGTACATGCCTATTTTAAAATTATTCCGCACATCTACTATATTAAATTTTATCGTGGCCTTACCTGGGTAGGCTTTCACATTGGCTTCAATAAAATGTATAAAATCTTTGTTGATGAATTGCGGCTGCACTTCCACCACAACCTGTTTGGTTAATGTTGTTTTAACGCTTTCAAGCAGATGGACCTTGTTTAGTTTAAACTCATATTGATCGCTGTTGTACCTGGTTTTAAAACCACCTTCAACCAATACTATCAATCCTTTTTCGAGGTATGCTGTATATTTTACATAGTCTTCGCTCCACAACATAAACTCACTTTTGCCGCTGTAATCCTCTATGGTTAAAATGCCAAAATTTTTGCCGGTCTTGGTAAAGCGGTGCTGCGAATCTGTTACCAGCCCTGCCAGCCGAAACTGCCTTGCCGGATTGGAATGTGTGTCAATAGCCTGCTTAAATTCATTGTAATCTGAAAGCGGTGTAATGTTGTAATGGCGCATTTCAAATTTAAAATTATCCAGTGGATGGCCGCTCATATACATGCCGGTAACTTCCTTTTCAAAATCAAGTTGCTGTGCCAGTGGCCATGGTTCGCAGGGCGATAATTTGGGTGGTACAATATCAGGCATTTGCAGGTCGCCAAATAAGGTATTGGCAGAGCTGGCGTTTTGGGTTTGGTATACACTTCCAAACTTAATAATCTTATCAAGGCCCTGCACATCACCCGGTGCCTGGTAAAAATATTGTGCCCTTGTAATCTCTTTAAAACAATCAAAAGCACCAGAGTAGATAAGGCTTTCAAGCGATTTTTTATTGGCTGCCCGTGGGCTCACCCGTCTTACCAAATCGTAAATGGAAGTATAAAAACCATGCTTTGTCCTTTCTTCAATAATATGCTCAATGGCGTTTTCGCCTACACCTTTAAGGCCGCTGAAACCAAATCTTATTTCGCCTTTTTTATTAACCGCAAAACCATTTTGCGATTCATTAATGTCTGGCCCAAGTACTGTTAAACCCATGCGTTTACATTCCTCCATAAAGAAGGTTATTTTTTCTATGCTGCCTGCGTGGTTTAACACGGCGGCCATATATTCGCTGGGGTAATGTGCTTTTAAATAGGCGGTTTGATAAGCAACAAATGCATAACAGGTACTGTGCGATTTATTGAAGGCATATTGTGCAAACGCTTCCCAGTCTGTCCATATTTTCTCCAGCTTATCTGTTGGATGGCCTTTGGCAGATGCACCTTTTACAAACTGTACCTTCATTTTATCCAGTACTGCTTTTTGTTTTTTACCCATAGCCTTACGCAACACATCTGCATCGCCTTTGCTAAAGCCTGCAAGTTTTTGCGACAGTAGCATCACCTGCTCCTGGTAAACCGTAATGCCGTACGTTTCCTTCAGGTGTTCTTCCATATCCGGCAGGTCGTATTCTACCTGCTTTTTCCCGTGCTTGCGATCAATATAATCGGGTATGTATGCCATCGGGCCGGGCCGGTACAAAGCGTTCATGGCGATGAGGTCATCAAATTTATCGGGCTTTAGTTCCCGTAAATGTTTTTGCATGCCCGGGCTTTCAAACTGAAAAGTACCGTTTGTATCCCCACGCTGGTAAAGGTTGTAGGCCTTTTCATCATCAAGCGGTATATTATCAATTTCAATATTTACGCCATGGTTTTGTTTTATCAGGTGAAGGGCAGTCTTTAAAATACTCAGCGTTCTTAAACCCAGAAAGTCCATTTTAATTACACCTGCTTCTTCAATGGAGCCGCCTTCTATCTGCGTTAGCCAAAGGTCCGATTCCTTTGAAGTGGCAACAGGCAATAAATCGGTAAGGTCTTTGGGGGCGATAATTATTGCAGATGCATGGATCCCAGTGTTTCTTACAGAGCCTTCCAATATTTCTGCTTCATGCAAAATTTTGCTTTGCAGGTTATCGCCTTTGTACAGTTCCCTAAGCTTCTTTACATTCTCTACATCGTCACCTTGCAGGCCTTCCTTTTCTTCTAAGGACTTCTCGCCATTCTTCGCCTCTTTTGTGGTAAAAGGCGCATGCAATAACCTTTTTAAATTGATGCCCGGCCGCTCTGGCACCAACTTGGATATTGCCCTGCTTTCTGCAATGGGCAAGTCCATTACACGGGCAACATCTGCAATACTGGATTTTGCAGCCATGGTGCCGTACGTAATAATTTGGGCTACCTGGTTTTTGCCATATTTCTGCACTACATAGTTCAGTACTTTCTGGCGGCCTTCATCGTCAAAATCAGTATCAATATCCGGCATAGATTTACGCTCCGGGTTAAGGAACCGCTCAAACAGCAGGTTGTATTTTATGGGGTCTATATTGGTAATGCCAATGCAATATGCAACAGCACTGCCTGCTGCCGAGCCACGGCCGGGGCCGATGAATACGCCCATGTCACGGCCTGCTTTTATAAAATCGCCTACAATTAAAAAGTAACCAGCAAAGCCCATCTTCCTGATTACGCCCAATTCAAACTGCAACCGCTCTTCGGCTTCGGGGGTAATAATTGTATAGCGGTCTTTTGCGCCTGTCCACGTGAGGTGCTCCAGGTATTCATCCTGTGTTTTAAAGTTTGCGGGCACTTCAAAAAAAGGCAGCAGTATGTCCCGCTTTAAATCGAGCAAATCAATTTTGCCTACAATTTCATTGGTGTTGTCGATGGCTTCCGGCAGGTCTTCAAAAACCTTCGCCATTTCGTCGCCGGTCTTTAAAAAGAACTGATCGTTTGGAAAAGCGAAGCGTTTGTTTTTGGTGAGTACATCATCATCTGTAAACTCCCTTAACGCCGGGGTGGATTGTTTTTCACCGGTGTTGATGCAGAGTAAAATATCATGTGCATTAAAATCCTTTTGGTCGGTGTAGTGGCTGTCGTTGCTGGCGATAACCTTAACGTTGAATTTTTTTGCAAACCTCAACAGCACTTCATTTACCTTTTCCTGGTCGGGTATGCCATGGCGCTGCAGCTCCACATAATAGTCATCCTGAAAAATATTAAGCCACCATTTAAATTCATTTTCACCTTCGGCCTCGCCTTTTTTTAAGATGGTTTGCGGTACCAATGCACCAAGGCAGCAGGTGGTTGCAATAAGGCCCTCATGGTGTTTATGGATAAGTTGTTTATCAATACGTGGGTACTTGGAATACATCCCTTCAATGTACCCGAGGGATGTAAGCTTTACCAGGTTTTTATAACCGGTATCATTTTTTGCCAGCAGTATCTGGTGGTGCCTTGGGTCTTTTTCATCTTTGCTGAATGTTTTCCTGGTGCGGTCTGTGGTAATATAAAACTCACAGCCTACAATGGGTTTTACCTTTAATGTGCCATCGGCATTTTTATGGTTGTAGGCTTCCTTTACAAATTCGAAGGCACCAAACATATTGCCATGGTCGCTTATGGCGAGGGCAGGCATATTATGCTCAATGGCTTTTTTATATAAACTTTTAATGGATGCTGCCCCATCCAAAAGTGAGTATTGCGTATGTACGTGTAGGTGAGAAAACTGCATTGACCGGTAAAAAATTAAAATAATAATTAAGAATGCCCTGTGTTGCTATAGTAATTTTTCTGCACCGCCGGCAATGGGTGAAGATAGAAATGCCCCGCAAAGCGTTGCTGTACAAGTGTGCGACGCAACGATGCTGAACCGTTAACCAACTGCCTGGACAAAAATTTTAAAACCATCCTGCAAATATCGTTAACAATAAAGAGTGGTTGCAATCCGTTTTTCCACAACGTTGGTTTGCAGTGGCGTTTACGTTAAAAGCTTGTATCTTACCCATATTGGCTTTATATTTGCAAATCTCGAAAAATTATTTATTAATAGTTTGTAGGACAAGATTTATAGCACAGAATAGATAAGCAGCGTAGTTAAAGAAGCTAAAGAAGATTAAATAACACAAGATTAAGTCGTGCATACGCCTAAACCTAAAAGTTTACGTATGAAATACTTATTTTTTGTTGCTGTAGTAATTGGCACTTTCTCAGGAACATCAATGACAGCTAAGGCGCAAACCAGTGTACACGTGCAAAGCGT
Source organism: Ferruginibacter sp. (assembly GCA_965249755.1). Lineage (GTDB taxonomy): Bacteria > Bacteroidota > Bacteroidia > Chitinophagales > Chitinophagaceae > Ferruginibacter. The sequence continues at coordinate 1,126,271 of CBDFMT010000004.1, read as the reverse complement.
GACAAGCAAAGACAAACCCAAAATTTCCCTAAAGTTTATTGAGGACGTTGTAATTACACCAGAAAAAAATAATGGTGATGTAGCGATTAATGCACCTGCAACAACGTATACACCGGTGGCAGGTACTTCCGTTGCGAACAAGGCCATGGGCAGCATTGAAGATTGCTCCGCCTTGCAGTTTAAGTACGGTATGTTAATGAATAGGGAAGTGGAAAGCTTTACCAACATGCAGTTGTACAGTTTTTTAGATGACTGGTGGGCGACCCGGTATAAGTATGGTGGCACAGATAGAAAAGGGATAGACTGTAGTGCTTTTACCGGCAGGTTGTTGCTTGATGTATATGGCATTACCGTACCCCGTACCGCCCACGAACAATATGCTGCTGCCGAAAAAGTAGACAGGGAAGACCTTAGGGAAGGCGATCTCGTTTTTTTTAATACAAGGGGTGGTGTTAGCCATGTAGGGGTTTATCTTGGTGATAATTATTTTGCACACAGCAGTGTAAAATCTGGTGTTACTATCAGCAGTTTAACTGATGATTATTACAGCAGGAAATTTATTGGTGGCAGAAGGGTTGAAGCGGTCAACAACTAAATAAATTTATACAGAATAGTATTTCAGGGGATTTTTAATCCCCTTTTTTTATGCCTGTTTTTTTCAGCAGGGTGTTCCAGATGGGCATTACATCTGCAGATAATTTCAACAATACAATGCCTGCTGCAAATAACAATAAGAAGCTGATGCTCCTGATAAACATGCCAGCAAAACCGCTAAGGTTACCGAATAAAAAATAGCAGGTATAAAAAACACCCAGGCTTAGCAGGATAGTATACAATGTTTCTTTTGTGAAAGGCTGCAGGTTGTACCGTTTTTTTAAAAACCAATATCTTATTGCATTGTATATGGTAAAGGCGATAAGGTTGGCAATGGCCGGCCCCGTTACCCCAAAATAATATTTGGTTAAAACGTAGTTTAAGGGCAGTGTAAGCAGCAGCAAAATAATGCCGGTAAAAAATTCAAATTTCCACCGGGTGGATGTGGCAATAATCTGGCTGTTAACGCCTGTGCCCATATCAATAATGCGCCATAAGCCAATAAAGAAGAAAGCCCACTTTGCGTTAATGTAACCGCCCTGCAAGTGAAAAGCAAATACGGCATCTGAAAAGTTTAACCATATCAGCGAAAATAAACCTGTGGCAAATATCAATTGGTTGATGGAAGACTGCTTATAAATACGTGCAATACGTGGCATGTCTTTATCCTTCCAGGCTTGTGATAAGGCAGCAAGCGAAGATGAAATTATACCCCGCTGCGGTGCTTGTATAAGGCTGGCTATATTTTGGGCAAGGGTATAAATGGCCACCTGGCCAAGGCCCAAAACAGAAGCAATCAAAATAGAATCAAACACCAGGGATATAGCGTATACAAGGGTTCCCCCGTAAACAAAAGAGATGAGCGTAAGGATTTTTTTAAAAAATTTTTTAGTGATCCTGCTAACCTTGAAGGTTAAATGAATGTACCCTCTGGCTAAAAGATATATTAGCAGGATGAGTGCAATGGCGATGTAGGTAAAAGAATACACCTTAATGAACATATCGAATTTGGTAAGCACCCCAGCAAAGGTCAGCACAATTAAAATGGTGGTGAATACCCTGAACTGCACTTCCCTTAAAAAATTGGTAAGTACAGATTTTTTGAGTTGCCAGGCATAGCTTTCCAGGATAGAATACAGGGTAAGCCCGAGGCCAAAAGGGAATATCCAGTTGTAGTATTTTATAAGCTCAGGAGAGTTTCGCCCAAACTTGTACACGATTTCATTTTTAAAGTAAATGCCCCCAAGCGTTACCAGGCAAAACCCAAGAAGGGATACTACCAATGCCCAGGTAAGTATATCATTCCTCTTCTTATCCAGGTTATCATTGTAGTAAGGAAAAAATTTGTAGATGTAGGAAGGCATGCCAAGGTTGGCAAAAGAAAACATGAGTGTTGCAATGGCGATAAAGATACCCGTAAGGCCGTACTGCTCTTTTGTAAAGCCACCATCCCTTGCAAAAAGATAGGTGTTTAAAAAGCCAAGTGAAAAGCCAAAGTACACCATCATCGAAGAAATAATACTCTGCCTTCTTATCTTACCCATACTTTTATTTGCGGCTAAATTACTCTACCTTTTTTGTAATGATATAAAAATTGGGGTCAACAGAAAATTGGTTATTGCCTTCGGCAGAAAGGCTAAGCGTTTGCCAGGCTGTTGTTGGTTTTATCCAGCGCTGCCCTTTAAATTTTATCTTCAGCGGAAGCTGAAAACCTTGTATACAGTTGGTATACCTATATTGCAGCGAATTACCCTGCTGCTTATATTCCAAAACAGGCACCTGTATGGTACGCAGGTATTGATCAAACACTTTGCTAAAATCTATTTTTGCCTGGCGGCTGATGTAGCTTTCAATTTGTGCTGAGGTAACCGTTTGATGATAAAAGGTTTTGTTGAGGCCACGTAAAATTTTTCTAAACAAATCATCATTGTTTATTACCTGCCGGATGGTGTGCAGCATATTGCCAGCCTTATAATACATATCGCCACTGCCTTCTTTATTTACCCCGTATGGCGCTATGATGGGCACATCGTTTACAATGTTTTTTCTAATGCCCATGATGTATGCCGTAGCAGCTTCTTTACCAAAATAATATTCGGTAAACAGGGTTTCGCTGTAATTGGTAAAGCCTTCATGTACCCACATATCTGCAAGGTCTTTAGTGGTGATGTTGTTGGCAAACCACTCATGCCCGCTTTCGTGCACTATAATAAAATCCCACTTTAAGCCCCAGCCACTGCCGCTTAGGTCTTTGCCATGGTAGCCATTTTTATAGCCATTTCCATAAGCAGTGGCACTCTGGTGCTCCATGCCAAGGTGTGGGGCATCTACCAGTTTGTAGCCATCTTCGTAAAAGGGATAGGGACCAAACCAGTATTCAAAAGCCTTCATCATTTTTGGCGCATCAGTAAATTGTTTGGTCGCTTTCTCAAGGTTATAATCCAGTACCCAATAATCCATGGAAAGGTTGCCTTTTTCACCGGGATAAATTTCACCAAAGTGAACGTACCTGCCAATGTAGGGAATAATACAATAGTTGTTTATGGGGTTAACCACTGCCCAATCAAATGTAGCTGTGCCATCACCATTAATGGTCTTGCTGCGGAGGCGGCCATTGCCCACACAAACCAACGTATCCGGGCAGGTTATGTGCATCTCTGCGCTATCGGGCTCATCGGCCTGTATGTCTTTACAGGGGTACCATACACTTGCGCCCATGCCCTGGCAGGCAATGCTCACCCATGGATTGTTGTTCGCATCTTTTTTCCATATCAGGCCACCATCCCATGGCGGGTTTTTGGCAACGGTTGGTTTGCCATGGTAATACACAGTAAGGTAATTTTTGCCTGCGGCAAGAGAAGGGAATGCATCTTTTGGAAGATCAATAAAATAAGCATTGCCATCTTTATGAAGCAGGGCTTGTACCTGTGTTGTTATCTTACTATTAATATAAAATTTTATGCTATCCAATACCATTGGCTGCTGCAAATCTATCTGCATAGCCTGCCCTTTCTTTATCACTTTAAACTGGATAATATTGTAGCCGCTGATCGTGCTATCGGCAATATTAAATTTTACATGCAAATCGTATTTGGTAGCATCCCACCAATCCCTGCCGGTGCCGTTGCTGCCCCTTAGTGTATCGGCATGGGTAAAGGTTATTTTCTTACCAAGCAGTTGCGCAAAAAGCGATTGGTGCATAATACCTGCATGGCCAATCAGCAAGACAAAGACCAGTTTCATTTTCATTCCATAAATTTATGCAGAATTACATCATCTATGCTGCTAAAAAAAAGCCTTGTATACTTACTGTTTTTTATCGCTGTTTTTTTAGTTTCCTGTAAACCACACCAGCATCCTGATAAAAAAATATTTCATTATAACGAACAGACAGGCATTGCTTCGTTAGACCCTGCATTTGCTAAAAACCAATCTGTAATGTGGGCCGTTCATCAGTTGTATAATACGCTTACGGAGGTAGATGATGGCCTGCACCTGCAACCTTCACTGGCTAAAAGCTGGGAAGTTTCTGCAGATAAAACCACCTTTATTTTTCATTTGCGTAACGGTGTATTTTTTCATGATGATGCTGCTTTTAAAGATGGTAAAGGCAGGTTGCTTATTGCAGCAGATGTGGTGTACAGCTTTAACCGCATTATTAGTAAAGATGTTGCCAGCCCAGGTGCATGGATTTTTAATAGCAGGGTAGATGCTGCCAAACCCTTTACCGCATTGGATGACAGTACTTTTCAGTTAAAACTGGCCAGGCCTTTTCAACCCATACTTGGTATTTTAAGCATGCAGTATTGTTCTGTTGTACCAAAGGAAGCTGTTGAGAAATATGGCAACACCTTCCGCAGGCACCCGGTTGGTACCGGCCCGTTTGCCATGGTGGCATGGGAAGAAGGGCAGGCACTCGTATTAAAAAGAAACCGCCATTATTTTGAGAAGGACAGCAGCGGATATGCGTTACCGTATATTGATGGTATAAGGGTATCTTTCTTTGATAGTAAAGCCACAGAATTTTTGGAGTTTCAACAAAACCGGTTAGATTTTATTAATGATATAGAAGCATCTTTTAAAGATGAAGTACTTACCAAAACCGGCAACCTTAAAAAAGAATGGCAGGGTAAACTGGTGCTTCAAAAGCACCCTTATCTTAATACAGAATACCTGGGTATTTTGGCAGATGGCGAAAACGAAATGGTAAAGCATTCGCCCCTGCGGCTGCAAAAAATACGACAGGCAATAAACTATGCATTTGACAGAAGGAAGATGATGTTATACCTGCGTAATTCTATTGGCACTGCAGCCGAAAGTGGCTTTGTGCCGGCAGGGTTGCCATCCTTTGATTCCATAAAAGTAAAAGGTTACCATTATGATATTGCCAAAGCCAAACAGTTGCTGGCAGAAGCTGGCTACCCGGGAGGGCAGGGCTTGCCTGCAATTAAATTACTAACTATACCGGTGTATGCAGACCTTGCAGGTTACATCTCCAATGAGCTGCAACAGGCAGGCATTAAAGTGCAGGTGGAGGCAGTACAAAAAAGTTTACTGCTGGAACAGACCGCTAAATCGCAAGCCCTTTTTTTCAGGGGAAGCTGGATTGCAGACTACCCCGATGCAGAGAATTTCTTAAGTGTTTTTTATGGCAGCAATCCGGCCCCGCCGAACTACACCCGGTATAAAAACGCACAATATGATTTGCTGTATGAAAAAGCTGTAGCAGAGGTAAACGACACGTTGCGGTATAAGCTTTATCAGCAAATGGACCAGCTTATTATGGATGATGCACCTATAGTTCCATTGTGGTACGACATGGTGATACACCTGGTGCATACCAACATCATAAACTTTAACCCAACTGGTTTAAATTTATTGGAATTGCGAAGGGTTAAAATACTGAACAGATAGGTGGCCTAAAAGAAAAGGGTTGTTTTATAATATGCGCTAAACCTGAAACTGCTTTATACTTTTTGCTTCAGTTTATTTTTAAACACCTTTTCAAATTTTTCAACCTTTGGCCTTACCACCATTTGACAGTATGGGTTAGATCCATTGTTGTTAAAGTAATCATCATGGTAATTTTCTGCCGGAAAAAACTTTACAAAAGGCTCCAGTTTTGTAACTATCGGCTTGCTCCAGGCACCTTCTTTATCAAGGGCTTCAATCTGCTCTTCGGCAATTTGTTTTTGCGGTGCATTGTGGTAAAAAATTACGCTTCGGTACTGTGTCCCAATGTCATTGCCCTGCCGGTTTAAAGTTGTAGGGTCGTGTGTTTTCCAAAATACCTCCAGCAATTCGCCAAAGGAAATTTTTGCAGGGTCGTATTGAATTTCCAGGCATTCGGCATGTCCGGTATTGCCTGTGCATACTTCTTTATAAGTTGGGTTTTCTGTTTGGCCGCCACTGTAACCACTCTTCACAATTTCTACGCCTTCCAGTTGCTGAAATACAGCTTCGGTACACCAAAAGCAGCCGTTACCAATGGTTGCAGTTTCAAGCATTTTGTTTGTGTCGTTCATAATATTTGTTTTTGTAAATGGACAATCGTTAAAAATTTTATTCTCTTTAAACAAAGCATATACCAAAAATGCAAGTTTAAGAGATGGTTATGCAGTTGTTTACAACTTATGTGTTTTATTAAACAAGCAATGGCAAAAAAGGTTTTTTGATTAAGATGAAAAACAGGCAACACTGTGCCATTGTTGGAAAGGCAAAATGATCGATAGGTTTTTTATCGGGCAAATGAAATATCTTTCTCAAAAATTGTAATGATCAAAAAAAGCCTTCCATTTTCAATAGACGTTTATGCATCAGATATAGAGTTATCTGCCGTGGATGCCCTTTTGCTTAAAACAGCAAGGGAAGCTACAACCCAGGCCTACGCACCATATTCAAGTTTTAATGTTGGTGCTGCAGGCCTTTTAACCAATGGGGTTGTTGTTATCGGTACCAACCAGGAAAATGCATCTTACCCCGCAGGTATCTGTGCAGAAAGGGTATTGCTTTCTGCCGTTGCTTCCCAATTTCCTGGTATGGGTATCAGCAGTATGGCAATCTCTTATCATAATTTAAAAGGCGAAAGTAAACGCCCTATTTCACCTTGTGGCATTTGCCGACAAAGCCTTTCAGAGTATGAAGAACGTACCGGGCAAACCATAAAAATTATTTTAAGTGGAATGGAAGGAGAGGTGTATGTTATTGAAAAAGCACAATCTTTATTGCCATTGTCTTTTTCTTCCGGTGATATGAAATAAAGCATCCTTTGCAAAAAAAGTACCCTTGTTACAACCCAATTGTTTCCCCAAACTTTTTTAAATACCCATTGATAAACTTAAATGCTTTAATATTGCCGCATCAAATAATGAATGTTTTAAGCCGGGCAAAATGAATATGGGTACTGTAAAAACTGAGACAAAATTTATAGAAAAAGCAATGAACGCAATAGCCGATCCGTGCAGGCTTTCTATCCTGAATGAAATAGCTGTAAAGGGCGAATTATGTTGCGGTGATGTGGAAAGGTTAACCGGGCTTTCGCAGCCAACATGTTCCCATCATATCAAATTATTATCAGAGAGCGAATTGATACAATGCCGCAAAGATGGCCGCAACCATTTCTTTACGTTGAACAAAAACAACTTCAAGAAGGTGAGTGTTTTCCTCGAAAAATTTTGCCAGGTTTAGCAGATAGGTTGTTCCACTTATATAATCTCAGCACTATCTACTACAGCATCAATATTCAAAGCACCATAAATGTGTGGGAATTCTTCATTCACCGAAGGTGCCATTTCGTATTTCAGCGGTGCAGTTAATGTGTTTTCATTAATATGCAACAATAACAAACCATGCTGTTTTTTATAATATCTTTCAAGCACCCCGTTAACCTGGCTTTTGCTGCACGCATGTATAAAACCTTCATCTTTTAGAGAAGGATGTTCGTAATAGCCTTGCGCTAAAGCCTGCTCCCAGCCTGCTTTTGATACAACATGATAAATCATTCGTCCAGCAGTTTTACGAGTGATTGCAGTTCTTCCATTTTATACCTGTTGCGGTCATCATCAAAGCACTTGCTTAACTCCTCTAATAAAAATTGAATAATGCGTTTGTTGTTCATCGGTTTAAAAAAGGATGTGGTGGGTGGCACACTTATCCTTTTGAAATAACTTTCCACATCTTTATGCGAATACACCTGACCGTTTAAAGGATCAATATAAAAAATAATTTTTTGCGAAGCATGGGCAACAGGGTTCATAAATTCATACTGCTGATCAAAGTAAGCCAGTATAAACTGACGGGGAATGTTGGTTGCCTGCACGGGTATATCCAGCAGCTCACATAAAATAAGGTAAACAATTCCGTTGCTGATGGCATTGCCTTTTTTTGTTTCCAAAGTTTTGTTGATTAAAAAATCTTCGGGTTGGCTGTAGGCAATTTCAACACCTTTCTGTTTATAGTAATTGTATAAAATACTGGTGAGTACATTTATCTTTTCAAGCGGTGTAAGGTAGTTGTTGAGCTCCAGCCAAATGTTGCGGCGTATTTTTTCAATTTCCTGTAATGCAACAAGGGGCTGCATTTCAGGGTAATGGTACTGTGCGGTTAACAAGGCACCTTGTAACAATTCGCAGCTTCCGTTTTTCCAGTTTATAAAGTCATTGGTAAGGTCACGAAAGTGAAGTTTGTGGATCAGTGATTCTATCCGCTCCTGTATTTCTTCATTGTTGGTTTGCTCCCAAAGGTTTTCAAGATTGGGGATGATGGCTTTTCCGAAAGAAATAATCCTGTCGCTTACACTGCTGTACACCTCTTTATCAGGGTCATCAATAAGATGAAATAATGCTGATATTTCTCTGTTTTCTATCAAGATGGATTTTATTTGTTATGAAATTCGTTAAATGCAATAATATAAAGAAGTTAAAATTTTCCACATTATTGCGTATAACATTGAAGGTTACAGCAGGCAGTTTTTTATCTTTTTAAAAGCAGGAAAAAAGGTATTGGGTTATTGAATCGCTGACAATTCATTCACGTGATAGCAGTTGGTAAAGGCATGTGCCGATGCAGCAGCATTGTTGTTGGCTGGTTAATTTTTTATAAGATGGCCAACCTCTGCATCAAACGATAAAAAGCGGGTGAGGAGTTCTTTAAAAACCGTTTCGTCTGCGTTTTTAAAAACCCTTTTAGGAATAATGATGGCTTGAAGGGAGTTGTAAAACAGAAAGTAATAATGATCATCTTCCTGCTTTTTTATAAATGCGTTCCACTGAAATTTAGTTTCAGAAAATTCATCTTTTATCAGCAGGCCGGTCTCAGAAAGGTGCAGTAAATTATGGCTGAAGATGTTGGCATTATCAGGGTCATCGGCTGCTCTTTCTGCCTGTTTCATTACTGCCGATCTTGCGCCGTACATAGAAATTACAGCAGTTAAAACAATCCATCCAATTACAATAAAAGAAAATTTACTGCTCCTGTCGAACAACCCCGTGTAGTAAAATGCAGCAGTAAATAAAACGATTGTGCCAATCTGTTTCAGGTAGTAGCGCCTTCTTTTTTTATCATTGTCTGGCGCATCCCAGGTGGTAAACATGCAAAAGCTAATAAAATCTTCACGGCTGATAGCGTACTCCAATGTGAGCATGGGCAACGGTTTTTAAATCAGGTATACCACCTTATCTTATTGTAAACGCAAACCATCACTACAAATTATGCAGGGTGTTGTTGCCTTGGCCTTACTTCTTTTTCGCCGGTGCTTTTTTTGCTGCCGCCTTTTTTGCCGGGGCTTTCTTAGCGGATGTTTTCTTGTCAAACGCTTTTGAATCTTGCGCCAAAATCATTTTTTTTACTTCCTCCAGTTCAATATCCGCAAGTTCTTCAGGTATATATTTTGTGTTGGATTTGTTTAAACCCAGTTTCAGCATTTTTTTATTAAAGCGGATAAACGCACCCCAACGCCCATTTTCAATGGCAATCTTTTCGGCTGGCCATTGCTTTATAAACCGGTTGGATTCTTTCTCCATTTTCTTTTCGATAAGCTCATTACAATCCTGCTGTGTAAGTGTATCAAAATTATATGCACGGGGAATATTTATAAACAGGCTATTCCATTTTATAAACGGGCCAAAGCGACCTTTACCTTTAGTTACCGGCAGTTCGTTATAAAAACAAATGGGTGCATCTTCTTGTTGCTTGGCACCTATAATTTCGATCGCCTTTTCCAGGGTAACCGACCATATATCTTCACCTTTTGGTATGGAAACAAACTGCTCTCCAAACTTAACGTATGGCCCAAAGCGCCCAATGTTTACACTTACCTCCTGGTTATCGTATTCGCCAAGGCTTAGCGGTAGTTTAAACAATTCCTGAGCTTCTTCAAGGGAGATGGTTTCAATACTTTGGCCGGCCTTCAACTTAGCAAAACGGGGTTTTTCCTCATCGCCCTGGCTGCCTATCTGCACCATCGGCCCGTAACGGCCCATACGTGCAATCATGGGTTTACCATCTTCTACAACGCCAAGCATCCTTTCGCCTACAGCCCGTTCTGCGGTTTCCAAGGTATGGGCAACGCCTGTGTGAAAAGGGTTATAAAAATCTTCCACCATTTTGCTCCACTGCATTTTGCCATCGGCAATTTCATCAAACTCTTTTTCAATATTGGCGGTAAAGGAGTAATCCATCACTTTGGTAAAATGCTGGTTTAAAAAATCAGTAACCACCAACCCAAGATCGGTAGGAAACAACTTTGATTTTTCTGCCCCTGTATTTTCCTGTTCCATTATTTTTTGTATGGCACCATGTTGCAGCTTCAAAATCCTGAAGGTCCTTTTAACACCTTCCTTATCTTTTTTCTCTACATAATTTCTTTTAATAATGGTGGAGATGGTTGGCGCATAAGTACTCGGCCTGCCAATGCCCAACTCTTCCAGCTTCTTTACCAGTGAGGCTTCTGTATACCGGGCAGAATGTTTGGTAAACCGTTCCGTAGCGGTCATCTGTTTAAACTCAAGCACCTGCCCAACGGTTAAATTTGGCAGGCGGCTTTCGCCTTCGGCGTTGGTTTCTTCTTCTTCCTCATCCGTGCTTTCTAAATATACTTTTAAGAAGCCATCAAATTTCAGCACTTCACCGGTGGCCGTAAGGTCTTCTTTGTTGGTGCTGATGTTTATTTTGGCGGTGGTTTTTTCCAGTTCAGCATCACTCATCTGCGAAGCAATGGTACGTTTCCAGATCAGTTCGTAAAGCCTGCTAAGTTCAGGATCGTTTACTGTATGGTTGTCCATATAAGTAGGCCTGATAGCTTCATGTGCTTCCTGCGCACTTTCGTTTTTGTTTTTGTATTTGCGTATTTGCAGGTACTTGTCACCATAGCTTTTACCAATTTCTGCTTTTATGGCATCCATGGCAGTTTCGCCAAGGTTTACACTATCGGTACGCATATAAGTTATCTTACCACTTTCATACAGCCGCTGTGCCAGCAACATTGTTTTGCTAACACCATAGCCCAATTTACGACTGGCTTCCTGTTGCAGGGTACTTGTTGTGAAAGGCGCTGCCGGTGTGCGTTTGCCTGGCCTTACCTGAATATCTTTAACGGTGTAGTTTGCACCAATGCAACTGGTTAAAAACTTTTCGGCCGCTTCTTCCTGGCTGTATTTTCCACCTTCTGCTTTAAAGGTTACGGCTTTATTGTTTAAGTCTGTTGCAGTTAAAGAAGCTTCCACTTTAAAACTGCCCACTGCTGTAAACTGGTTTATTTCCCTTTCTTTTTCTGCTATCAGTTTTACGGCAACACTTTGCACACGCCCGGCACTAAGGCCGCCGCTCATTCCTATTTTTCTCCATAACACAGGGCTTAGCTCAAACCCTACCAACCTGTCCACAACCCTTCTTGCCTGTTGGGCATTTACAAGGTCCATGTTGATGATGCGGGGGTTCTTTACTGCCTTTTCAATGGCAGGTTTGGTTATTTCGTGAAAAACAATGCGTTTGGTAGTTTTGGGATCAAGGTTCAGTACCTCGGCAAGGTGCCAGCTTATGCTTTCGCCTTCACGGTCTTCATCCGATGCAAGCCATACTTCCTGGCTGGCTTTGGCAATACTTTTTAATTCTTTTACCACTTTTTCCTTATCCGCAGGTACAATGTATTTTGGCTTAAAATGATTGGCCACATCAATACCCATATCATTTTTTTCAAGGTCACGTATATGTCCAAAACAACTTTTAACCTGGAAATCTTTTCCTAAAATTGCTTCAATCGTTTTCGCTTTCGCAGGGCTCTCCACTATTAACAGGTTCTTCGCCATAATTTGTTTTTTTCCGCTGCCCAAATTATTAAGGCAACAGGTTGGGGGTTTTTACAACATACTTACCACGCAATTGCAGCCTATAATATTGGTACCTGAATAGTGCTGGCAACTACCGTTTCCATTGCAATATTAGTTTAAAATTGAAAAACAAAATTTATAGTACAACCCCGCAAGGGCGGCAGGGCATTTAAAGAAAGGCAGCAACAGCGTTTTTTACGGCAGCATCCCGGTAAATTTTTCGGTGGCCAAGCCCTTTGGTTATCATAAAGGTGATGTTGGGATAACCCAATTCCTTTACTTTAAGGGCATCGCTGAAAGGAGTGGTGGTATCCTGCTCATCATGTATCCACAAAATGGCGGCATTAATGTTTTTCATCGCCCTTTTTACAGAGAACCAGGTTGTGCCGTGGCCGCTTTTTTCATAAATAATACTGTCAAATTCCCTTCTAACGGCTTTGTCATTTATCTGCAACATCCTGAAAGCCCCGTCTATGGCAGAGGTCGTTTCTGTTGCGGGTGCAATCAACACTGCTTTTAATTGTTCTGTATGCGGTAACTTTTCAAGGCTCAGGCTTAGCGCCAACCCGCCAAGGGAGTGTGAGATGAAGCCATGCACAGGCCCATACAACTTAAGTATTTCATCAATCATAAGGGCATAATCTATGGCGGTGACGGTTTTGCCGCCACTCCTGCCATGGGCAGGTGCATCAAAGGCCAATACCTGGTAACCCTTTTCCAGCATAGCCGTAACATAACTTTTAAAATTATGTGCTGCTGAGCCAAAGCCATGTAAAATCAATATGGTATTGGGCTTGTCTTTGTTCCACCGGTAGCCTTGTAACAACAGGTTGTTCAGCCTAATCTCCAGCCTTTCGGCAAACCCAAAAACAGTAGGGGTTTGTATGCCGGTTTTAAAAATGGGGGTAGAAAATAATTTGAAGGCTTCCTCCGCAGCTTTTCTCTTTGACACCGCTGTCAGCACTTTAAATTTTGTTCTGATATATTTTATAATTAATCTTTGCTTAAAATTCATACAGTACAAAGGTAATAATATGAGAGTTGTTGTTGTTGGTGCAGGGAACGTAGCTACCGTTTTGGGCAGGCTGATAAAGCAGGCCGGCCACGAAATTTTACAGGTACTTAGCCGGGAGGAAACCAATGCTAAAACATTGGGCACCGAACTCGGTTGCAGCTTTACTGCCAACTGCAAGGAAATTAACAAGACAGCCGATATTTATCTTATCGCAGTTACTGATACAGCCATGGCCCAGTTGGACGAGACCATACATTTAGGCAACAAACTTATAGTGCATACCGCAGGTTCTTTACCAAAAGAAGCATTGCAAAAGTTTAGTACCAATTATGGTGTGCTTTATCCCTTGCAAAGTTTGCGAAAAGAAAATATGCACCCCGTGCAGGATATTCCTTTGCTTACAGATGCCAATAATGAGCAGGCTTTAAACATGCTGAATGCATTTGCAAAAACCATTTCTGGCAGCGTAACACCTGTAGGTGATGAACAACGCCAAAAACTGCATGTGGCAGCAGTGTTTGTGAGCAATTTTACCAATCAGCTTTACAACCTTGCCGCTACGTTTTGTAATAAAGAAGGTATTGATTTTACATTGCTGCAACCGCTGATAGAAGAAACAGCTTTAAGGTTACGCAACCACGTGCCCGGGGAGATGAAGACCGGCCCGGCTGTTAGAAAAGACATTCAAACCCTGCATAAACATTTGTTGCTGTTGGCGCCATACCCACCATTACATAATATATACCTTAAAATGACGGAGAGCATTATGAATGGCTAACCCCTTACCGCCAGGTATAAATAATATCCGTTTGCACTTTATAAGGGTCTTTTAATTTGCCGCTTTTATCCATTGGGTCATCTACATAAATTTCGTAAGGGGGCTGTGTGGTTTTCTTCTTGCGGTCTTTCAGCATGTCTTGCACGGCGGTGTAAGCCTGCCCGGTTAAATCGTAAGGGCCATAAAAATGGGCTACTGTAATACTATCGGTGCCAATTTGTTTAAGGGAAGCTCCTGAGGGAAGTTTAGCAGGTTTTTTATCTACCGGTATGCCTGCTTCAAAAAAGAAGGGTGGCTTTTGTGTTTTGTACCAGGCCATCGGCTGGCCGGTTACTTTTAATTTATTTGTTTTGATGATGGCCGCCAGTTTTACCCCGTAAATAAGCGCCAGTTTAGTGGCAATACCGTTGCTGGTGGCCGCACTGTCTTTCATAACGATTACCATTTGTTTTACAGATACGGTATCTGTAATATTGATGATGGGTGCCTTTTTAGGTACAGGTATTTCTTCTTTGTGAACAATTGTTTTTACCATGGTATCTGGTTTAACTTCAACGGTAGTGGTGGTACCGTTACTGTTGTGGCAGGCGCTTAATATTGATAAAGTGGTTAGCAATAACAAAAATGATGTTGCAAAGCTGATTGGTTTCATATTAAAGAATGATTAATTAAATTGAAAAGTAATGTAATGTAATGGATGCAGCTATGCAAATATTGTGCAGTTAAACAAAAATGCTATTGCTGATTGTTAGATAAAAAGTACATTGGATTATTAAATATTGATAACAAATTGATTGCTAACTTTTAAAATTAAATTAAAATCTACATGAGGGCCAGCACTACTATTATGGTAACCATTTTATTATTTTCCTGCGGAGAAGTACAAAAGCCTGCTAAAACACCTGTTGAAGGTACCTGGCAGCTTATTACCGGCACCACCATACAAAAGAAAGATACCACGGTAACAGATTATACCCAAAACATCTCCTTTATAAAAATTATTAACGACAGCCACTTTGCTTTTTTACAACATGACCTTAAAAAGGGAAAAGATACAGCAGTAAATTTTGGCGCCGGGGGCGGAAGGTATACACTTAAAGGCAACACCTATACCGAACACCTTGAGTACTGTAACGACCGGCAATGGGAAAACAACAACTTTACTTTTACCATAACCATAAAAGGCGATACCCTTACCCAACAAGGTGTTGAAAAGATCGACAGTGCAGGCATCGACCGCCTGAATATTGAAGTGTACAAAAGGATTAAATAATAAAACAATATCCATGGGTTGAAACCCATGGCAATGCGTTGCAGCCATATCAGGATTTGGTAAGCTTGCTATTATATTATTAATTACCACGGGTTTCAACCCCGTGGCCGTGGGGTTTTAAAGGGATTAGGTATATTTAATTTCTAAATTGTACACAGATGAACCCAAAAACAAAAAAAATTGTCGGCTGGATATTGACCGGCCTTATCGGACTTGTATTTATTGTGAGTGCCTTTTTTAAATTATTCGGCACCGGTGCAGAAGCAGAGAAAGCCATTGCTGGCATGGGGCTTACCATGGCCACCGTAAAAATAATTGGCGTTGTGGAGCTTATTTGTATAACGCTGTTTATTATTCCCCGTACAGGTTTGCTGGGTACTTTGCTGATGGCTGCTTACCTCGGCGGCGCAATTGCCACCCATGTAGAACACCAACAACCACTAATGGCACCTGTGCTTATTGAATGTTTATTATTTATTACCGCCGCTATCCGTTTTCCGGAGTTAAGCAAAAGGCTTATGGGGCAGGGGGTGGATGTATAAATGAATGACTTTTTGGTGTTTGATTTTTCTTGTTACTTCTTTGCATCAAGGCAAAGAAGTAAATGGAGATTTTCAAAAGACAAATAAGCCAAACGTTTTACATCAAAAATCTATTCCGCATCGCAGTCCCCATTTTCTTTTTTTTCTTGACAAAAAAAAGAAACAAAAAAAACCAGGCTGCGAATTAAGAGAATAATATTTTAAAGCCACCCCCGGCCTCATAAAAAAGACGTTAAGAAAATTTGAAAGCGTGGCGTTAAAAAATGAAATTGATGTTACCAATGTTCGGCCATGCAATTGGTTAGTAAGTCCTATTGATGTTTGGTTATGTACCAATGATTGAACTTAATTTCATTTTAGCCATGCTTTCAAATTTTTAGGTTTTTTTATGCAGCCTTGATTTTTCTTGTTACTTCTTTGCATCAAGGCAAAGAAGTAAATGGAGATTTCCAAAAGACAAATAAGCCAAACGTTTTACATCAAAAATCTATTCCGCATCGCAGTCCCCATTTTCTTTTTTTTCTTGACAAAAAAAAGAAACAAAAAAAACCAGGCTGCGAATTAAGAGAATAATATTTTAAAGCCACCCCCGGCCTCATAAAAAAGACGTTAAGAAAATTTGGAAGCGTGGCGTTAAAAAATGAAATTGATGTTACCAATGTTCGGCCATGCAATTGGTTAGTAAGTCCTACTGATGTTTGGTTATGTACCAATGATTGAACTTAATTTCATTTTAGCCATGCTTTCAAATTTTTAGGTTTTTTTATGCAGCCTTGATTTTTCTTGTTACTTCTTTGCATCAAGGCAAAGAAGTAAATGGAGATTTTCGAAAGATAAATAAGTCAAACGTTTTACATCAAAAATCTATTCCGCATCGCAGTCCCCATTTTCTTTTTTTTCTTGACAAAAAAAAGAAACAAAAAAAACCAGGCTGCGAATTAAAAGGCTGAAATTTTAAACAGCAGCCTAAAATCAAGGAACTCGCCGGTTGTGTAAAATACTTTATTGTTTGTGCTGGCTCAAACAACCTTGATTTTTTAACGGCTGATGTTTGAAATTTCTAGCACTTTTAATTCGAGGCCGTTAATTTGAAATATCTTTTGTTTTTCTTTCAAACTTAGAGTAAAGCCACCCCCGGCCTCATAAAAAAGACGTTAAGAAAATTTGGAAGCGTGGCGTTAAAAAATGAAATTGATGTTACCAATGTTCGGCCATGCAATTGGTTAGTAAGTCCTACTGATGTTTGGTTATGTACCAATGATTGAACTTAATTTCATTTTAGCCATGCCTTTAAATTTTTAGGTTTTTTTATGCAGCCTTGATCTTTCTTGTTACTTCTTTGCATCAAGGCAAAGAAGTAAATGGAGATTTTAATAAGATAAAAAAGCAATTCTTTTCGGCAACAAGTAAACCGCATGCTTTCTATCCCAACAAAATCAACCCCATAATCCATAACTTTATTTTATGGTTATTAAAAAACGGCTGCTGCCTTTAATTTTATTGCTTGCCCCTTTTTTTGTTGATGCCCAAAACTTTGGTGGCAACCCGGCATCGGTACACTGGCAGCAAATAAATACCAAAACAGCAAGGGTCATCTTTCCATTTGGGTTAGATAGCCAGGCCAGCAGGATAAGCAATATTGTTGCCCTGCTGGACAGCACCACCGCCAACACCATTGGCGGCAGGCAACGCAAATGGAACATTGTATTGCTTAACCAAACCACCATACCCAACGCATACGTAAGGCTGGCGCCGGTTATAAGCGAACTTAACCTGCTGCCGGGGCAGGATAATTTTACCAACGGCAGCATACGGTGGGATGATAACCTCATCATTCACGAAAACCGCCACATGCAGCAACTGGCCAACTTTAACCACGGGCTTACTAAAGCCTTTTCTTTTTTTCTGGGGCAGGAGGGGCAACTGCTGGCCAACGGCCTTACCATACCCGACTACTTTTTTGAAGGCGATGCCGTATGGCAGGAAACATTGGTAAGTGCGCAGGGCAGGGGCAGGATGCCCTCTTTTTATAACGGCCTGCGGTCGCTGGTGATAAGCAATAAAAAGTATAGCTGGATGAAGTTGCGGAGCGGCAGCCTTAAAGATTACACACCGGACCATTATGAATTGGGATATCAGTTGGTGGCTTATGGCAACCAGCAATACGGCACCAATTTTTGGCAAAAGGTAACCACTGATGCAGTAAATTTTAAAGGCTTGTTGTATCCGTTTAACAAAGCGGTGGCAAAATATTCGGGTACATCTTACCAGCAATTTCGCCAGGGTGCATTGCATTATTTTAAACAGCAAACCCTGGCCGACAGTACCGCTTACGACAGCCTTCTTTATCTTACCCCGATAATAAAAAACACCGTTGCCAGTTACCGGTACCCCGTGTATGTAAATAAGGATACGGTTATCATCAGCAAACAATCTTACCAAAAAAACAAAGGCTTTTACTGGCTGGTACAAGGCCGTGAGGAATTAATACAGCTTAAAAAACCGGTAACCGATGATAACTTTAGTTATGCCAATGGAAAGGTTACCTACACAAGTTACCAAACAGGCCCACGGTGGGCCAACCGGGATTACAGCAATATACAGTTGCTGGATGTGTACACTAAAAAGCAGCATCAGTTAACCTTTAAAAGCAAATACTTTTCGCCTGCTTTAAGTAAAGATGCTGCAAATATTATTGCCGTAGCTGTTGCACCCGATGGCAGCAGCAGCCTGCATATTATTAATGCCAACAATGGGGCAATCATAAAAAAGCTGCCCAACAGCGAACAGTATTTTTACACCCAAACAAAATATATTAACAGCAGCACGGTGGTTAGTGCAGTGCGTAACCCCCAAGGGCAAATGGCATTGGTAACCATTAACCTTGCAGATGGCAGCGCAACAACGCTTACCCCGTTTTCATTTAACGTGGTGGGTTACCCCTGTGTAAAAAATGATACCGTGTATTACAGTGCCATGGACAACAGCACGCCCACCGATAAAATTTTTGCCGTAACCCTTAAAGATAAAAAGCTGTACCGCTTAACCAATACTGCCAACGGCATTTACCAGCCAGCAGCAGCGGTTGATGGCAGTATATTGGTTTCTGCATTTACGGCAGATGGGTACCGGCTTGCAACAATACCATCAGCCGGGTTGCATTGGCAGGTGGTAAATGTTGCAGCCTATACAAAAAACAACACCATTGGCACGGCGGCAGCGTTGGGCAGTAACGGGGCAGGGGCTTTGTACCAGTTGGCAGGCAACAGCAATGCCGTGGTTGCCTACCCTAAGTGGTATAATTTATTTAATTACCATAGCTGGCGCCCGGTGGTAAACGAACCGGAGTACGGGTACGAGTTGTACAGCGATAACATACTTACCAGTTTAAGCAGTGTGCTATCGTATAATTATAACCGCAACGAGCACAGCCACATCTTTGGCTTTAGCGGCACCTATGCCGGTTGGTTTCCTTTTTTAAATATGGGGGCAGAAGCAAGGTTGCACCGGGTTGTTGATACCGCCTTAGGCAAGGCCGTTGAGTTTAACAGTGCAAAAGTGTATACCGGCCTTTATGTGCCGTTGGGTTTTGTGGGTGGTATTACCTCTAAATACCTTACGGTGGGCAGCACCTATAATATTGAGCAGTTATATTATAATGGTATAGGTAAAAATATTACCGCCAACAAGGCCATCCACTATGCCAACACCTTTTTGGCTTTTAGCAATATAGGGCAGCAGGCCAGGCAAAACATAAACCCTGCGTTTGCACAAACCTTTTCGTTTAGTTACCGCAATGCGTTCGATTACCGTAAAAACCATAAAATGGTGTTGGCCGCATCCGTTTATTTGCCCGGCCTGTTTACCAACCATAGTTTGGTGCTAACGGGCGCCCTGCAAAAGCGGGACAGCTTTCCGGATTTGTTCAGTAATAACTTTTCGTACTCCCGTGGGTACGATGCACTTAGCCAGCCCGATATGTACAAGTTTGGCGTTAACTACCACCTGCCGCTATGGTACCCCGATTGGGGCTTTGGTAATATGGTATTTTTTCAACGTATAAGGGCTAATGCTTTTTACGATTATACCACCGTTAGTGCCCGAAGGCGCAACGGCAGCAATGCCTGGTTGTTGAACAGGAGCGCAGGAGGGGAGCTGTATTTTGATACCAAACTATGGAACGCCCTGCAGGCCTCCTTCGGCATACGGTTTAGCCATTTGGTAGATGTTAATTACCGCAACCCAACCGTAAAAAACCGGTGGGAGATTATACTGCCTATCAACCTGATACCCGATTAGCAGGGGCTATTTATTAACCACCTCCATATCTTGCAACGCATAATTGCCATTGGTAAGGGTGCAGTTAAATGCACCCACATAGGCAAGCACTTCATCAAGCGGCAGGGTGTTGAGTTTAAACTTTTTAACGGCTATTTTTTCGGGGTTAAGGCTGCTGTCTTCCTGGCGTATTTTATCAACTGCATATATAGTAATAACAGTTTCCCTGGCTAAAAACACCCTTATGGCGAAAGCCTCAAACCGGTCACGGTTATAATCAGGCAGGTATTGCTGGCAAAAATCGTCAAGTGTTTGTCCGTTGGCGAGGGTTACGGCCATTTCGCCGTTCAGGTCGCCATGTTCAAAGTGAAGTTCCTGTTGCATGTGTAGGTTTTTAATGTAACAGAAAACCAGTAAATAATATGCCAGTTACTGCTGCTGTCAGCAAATACATAATGTGTAAGTTGCTATACATTTATTTGGGCAAGAGAAGAAAGGCTGTAAAAGTGGTAAACAGGGGCTTTTGCATCGGATGCGAAGGGCTTTGTAACAGATGCGAAGGGCTTTGCATCGGATGCGAAGGGCTTTGTAACGGATGCGAAGGGCTTTGTATCGGATGCGAAGGGCTTTGCATCGGATGCGAAAGGCTTTGCATCCGATGCGAAGGGCTTTGTAACAGATGCGAAGGGCTTTGCATCGGATGCGAAGGGCTTTGCATCGGATGCGAAAGGCTTTGCATCGGATGCGAAAGGCTTTGCATCGGATGCGAAAGGCTTTGCAACAGATGCGAAAGGCTATATTTCCGGCACATAAGGCCACGCATCTTAACTATAAATGACTGAATTGTAGCTATTTAACTGTTTTGTTGTACATAACCCGGCAGTATTTGTGTTTGCAAACCGGCAAATATCAGGGGATTTGGCAAAGCTATAACAGGTTCAAAAAAAAGAGATTACACTTAAATTTTCTTTTATACAGGTAAAAATGTAACAGGCACCCATTTATATATAAATGAATATGCAATTATCACAATAAAAAATCACGTTTGCAGTTTGTTAACAAAGCTTTGCCATTACCTCATTGTTAAATTCATTATTTATGAAAAGATTAAATATTACAAACGGGTTCGATCGTATGAACGACCCGGAATTGGAAACAAGGGCCTACCAGATTATTGCGGCCATAACGGCCAACCCTAACTTTCCTGCGCCGGAGCCTACCGTGCCCGCAATGAATGCATTGGCCGCATCATTTTTTAATGCCCTTAGCGAATGCAAAGATGGCGACCGCCTTAAAATTGCCGCTAAAAACCAGGTACGGGATACACTAATTGATGCCTTGCACCGTTGGGCTGCCTATGTGCTTTTTGAAAGTAACGGAGATGAGGTTAAAGCAAAGAGCAGTAGTTTTAACATTGGCAAACCCAGTTCATCTGCCCCGCCTATTGTAAAGCCCGAAAACTTCAGGATTGATAATGGCAGCAACCCCGGTGAGTTGATCGGCAAAGTAAACCGTGATAAGAAGGCCATTTTGTACATGTTTCAATATTGTACCGATGCCATGCTTGCTATCAATAACTGGCAAAGTGTGCCAAGCAGCAAAACCACTTGTGTGTTGCCCAACCTGCAGGCCGGTGTAAAATACCACTGCCGTGTAGTAGCCATTGGCGTAAGAGAACAAATGATGTACGGTGATATTATAACCCGTATAGTAGCCTAAACCCATTTTAAACAGGTAAAGCTTTTTAAACAGGCCGCCGCAAGGCGGCTTTGTTTATTTTGGGGGTGGGGGGGAGGTTGTAGGAGATTTATGTTTGTTACAATTGGTGAATGGGTTAGATAAGGGTCTTAATTACTACAGTATAAACTTGCTTTGGTGGCAGGTATAAAAACAAAAAAATGTACAGGCCCTGTATAGCCACCAAGGTGCAATTTATTATTTTGACCAATGCTTTAAAAGTTCTTTTACATAATATTAAATATATATCTTAGAGTATACTTAAATCCGGCCTTTGTTGCAAAAGCATGTAACCGAGAAAGGCTTTGCCGTGATAAAAACCCTTAAAGCTTACAGGCAAAAATCAAGCATACTGTAAAAGAATAGGGTATGACAATACGCAAAGGCGACATGCAACAAAAAAACGAAAGGCGACATGACAATACAAAAAGGCGACATAAACACAATTGATAACCAGGCAACTAATTTTTCGCAACCTTAAGTTTGGTTCGTATATTTATGTGTTGGCTGTAATTTTTGCTGACACAATCGAAATACTTTAATTTTCAAACACTCTCTATGAACGTTTTTAAAAACTCAATTACGACACTTTTTATATTTCTTTTACTAATTTCTTTTACTGAATTATTTGGACAATGTCCAAGTGCTATAATTGAAACGAAAAGAAAAATATTTTACAAGGACGTTTTAAATGAATACACACAAAAGCCTATCAAAGGAGGTCGCTATACTGTAAATACAGACAATGGTGAACTACTAATCATTGAGGATAAGAAGTTTATTAAACCTTCAAGAATTGGAAAAATTAGAATTGCAATTAAGGAAGACCAAGGCAACGGTTCTACTATCCAAGTTTTTGACTATTTTGACTGTGAGACATTGCCTAATCCTAAAGCATTTGCAATTTCAAATAAACTCGACACTTTTGCTTTTGAAAATTCAATGCCGATTAGTCAATATAGAACCATTCAATTCTTAACAACAAAAAGTGTGGTTCCATCGGTAAGTTACAAATCAACTGTAGAGAATTTTACTATAACAATTATAGGACAAAAAAATAAAGTTGCAACTTTTAAAGTAAAAGGAAGTGAAAATTTACAAACTATTTTAAAAGTAAATGTTGGAGATAAAATAATATTTTCAAACATAAAAATTAAAATTGACGGAGAATTAGAAAGCAGGGTTTTAGACAATAGAGTTATTGAAATTGTAGAATAAAACTACAGCCAACATCAGGTTTTGTGCAATTGGGGCATGACATTGAAGCAATCATCGGCAGTGCATATCCCAGCTTTATATTCGGCGGACGGAATTCTGTTGGGCAGTGGTTTTAAACTTCGGCTTTTAGTTATAAATTTAGCTTCAGTTCCGGGCGGACAGTTGGTCAATTCCCCAACTGCACAAAGCCTCGAACGTTATATGCCATTTATGAGACCCTACATGCTACTAACCATTTTTATCATCTTGACTTTCCAAACATTTGCACAAAATGAAATGGACACAAGGTGTATGAAAACAATAAAAGAATTTTCGGTTGACATACATTTTCCAAAATTTACGGGACTGACTATTGTATCTAAGGACACAATCAAATTTGACAGCAGCTTTATTATCATTCACGACACCGACCCAGAAATCAAAAAAATATTTGAACTCGGACTTGTATTTCCTGACTTAATATATGGGGCAAGTACAATGGGTGACAAATTTGAATTTAAAAAAACCTTTGGTGCTGACACATTATCGATTAGTAATGTAAAAGAGTTACATTTTCCAAATCAAAGACCAGACACTAAATCTTTTTCATTTTTACTTTGGCAACAAAATATGGCAAATCCAAGCCTATATTTATTTGAATTGACAAACAAAACTGCAAATCTAAAATCGACAATTAGGACTTTTGTCGAAAAAGCAAAGATTACAGCGTTAGGATTTTGTTCCATTTTGATTTAGTCCCTAAGTGTGACAGACTTAAACGGCATATAACATGGGTATTGCTGCAAGTGTGGCAGGACGTTGTAATCTTCGGCTGTAGTTCGCTATCAGCAGCGGTTTCGGCGGACGGAATTCTGTTGGGCTTTTAGTTCTTATCTTGTACTTTTAAATCTTTAATGGGCAGCAGTTCCGGGCAGGACAAGCAATGAATTCCACACCTGCAGCAATACCTGTTCGTTAGCAGCAACTGAATGACAACTTTCAAAAAAATTATAAAGTGGACTTTAATCATTGCAGCAGCAGGACTTTTGTGCTATGTAGGTTTTATTGTGTATGTATCTATGGCTTTTTCAGGAGCGTTTGACACTTTACATACGAAGCAAGGGCTCATTGGCAATTACATTAAACGTCAGACCCAAATTCTCGAGTTAAAAAGTTACTTCAATTCAATTGTTCCAAAGGACAAGCAAGTAGAAATTGAATTTGAGGGAAACAGCAAATTATTTCGTTTTGGTGTTTCACCTATTGACACGTCGACCGGAAAAATAATCTATCCAATATTTCTAGAATGGGATTTAAAAACAAATTCTGAAAAAGTTGATTCAGTTATAAGAACATTTGGCTGGACACAGAAAACTTTGAAATCATTGAAAGAAAAGTTAGACAAAGCTGACTGCATTCAAATTGAAAGTGGTGAGCCGACAATAATTGGCTGGCAACGTAGCGGAATGGGAATGTATTCTTACAATGTATTTGACAAACCAATTGCTGACAGTTTAAAAAAATATTATAATGACAGTTGCACTTATATTCTTTATAACGACAAGTTAGTTTTAGAATATGGTGGCGGGGCAATTGGCTCACAATGTTTTCCGAAGAATTAGCATGACAAAGAACAGTATGCTGCTAACAATAGGTTTGGCAATAGGCTGGCTGACGGAATAAACTCGGCTATAAATCAATATCAGCAGTAGTTCCAGCTCGACGTTATAAATTTAGCTATAAATTGTTATCTTCATCTTTGTAACAATTTTCAGCTTTGGTTCTGGGCTTGACGAGCATTGAATACCAGCCCATCGCCAAGCCTTGAACGTTGTATGCAAGCGGGCAGACCGTTTACTAAGGAGCGACCGCTTGACAATCATCATCACTTTTTCAAACTGTTTTAATTTGCCAACGCTTCTTTGCCGACACACATTTTAGCACATTTGCAGGCTCACAAAACCTTGACACAAACCAAACCTGCAAAAGAGCTAAAATCTTGCAAACGCTTCTTAGGACACTAATCTTCGGGAAATCCAATTTCTTGTGCAGCACTTCCATCAGCATCAAATTTTGGTAAAGCACGGTTGACCATTCTTTCCCAATTAGTCCAATTAAATCCTGTTGCCCTTGCAAATGCAATTAAAATACTTAAATGTTCTTTTAACTTAGGGTGACCATAATCAATATCTATATGTTGAGTATGTTTACCTTTTCTTTTCCCAGCTTCATCTTTAGGATTTACTTTCCTTAATTCGGTTAGGACATTTGGAGCAATTCGGGAATAAACAAAATTATTTATATAATGACCAATGTATTGAGGCTTCTTCCCTTTATTAGCCATAGACCAATTTAAATGACGCATTTTAAATATTGCCTCAAAAAATTCATCTGGATATGTTTTAATGTAAATACCTCGTTCTTCTTTAATAAACTTTGAGAGAAACTCCTGTAATGCTGTTTTATCTCTGACTTCTTGATAACCTGTAACCTCATCAACCATCGCAATGATACCGACTTTTGACAAGCTAATTAGCAAAACTTCACTTGCTCTTGCAAGCGGCATTTGTGATGTAGTTATAAACGGCTTTCCTGTTTTTGGGTTTATTTCGGCTCTTGCATCTAAATAAACTTTGCAAAGCATTGGCAAAATCAAAGCGTTAAAACCTTGGTTTTCTTTTCCATTTGTGTCCTCAAAATCTATCTTTTTGAGCACGGCAATCAAATCCTTACCCACAAAGGGTTGTAGGTTGTTTGCATCCAAAAAAGCAGGCATGTTGGGCACACGTACTTCGCCTTTAATTCTGCCTCTTTTAGTTCGCCCAAAAGCCTTAAAAACAGCACTATAACTTATTATTCTTGTACCATCTTCTAATACAGCACAAGGAACTTCAAGTTCGCCAATGGTTAACTTCCCTTCGTGGGTAGCTTTAATTAATTTGTCTTCTGACATAGTATTTAATTTAAAAAGTGGTTAATAAAATCTGGAAATTCCTTTTTTGCAATACGTATTCTGTTGACCATGAAACATGCCGTATCTTTTGTTACTTCTATTTCTTTGGCAAGTTGCCTGGCACTAATTTCATTTTGTAACGTTAACTGTATTGCTAAAAACCATTTTTGTAAATCAACCTTCGTTTTATGGAAAATTGATTTTGCAGTTACACTATAAGAAGTTCGACAATCATTACAATGATACCTCAACTCTCTTGGCATGGGTGTTTGCTTCTTCGACTGACAATATGGGCAGACGGGAACACCATTCCATTGTATTACTTCAAGATGTTTTATACAATCTTGTTGAGTTGGGTATTTTTTGTAAATCTTATTTAATTCCATGTGTCCTACTTAATGGTAAGTAAGTTACAACCTTATTCTATTAAGACACTACCTTTATCTATGACAGACAAAAATAATTTTCAAAGAACTAATTGGCTCAACAAAGCACCACACATTTACAAAGGCACACAAGCCCAGACACAGAAGCAAACCTTTGTAAAAGAGTGTTGCTTGCAGACGCTTCCAAAACCCCTCGACACAATTAAAACCATTCCGTTCGACAAATCCGCCTGCATACAACAGGGGGTTTGCCAAAATACGGGCTGGACATTGTTATCTTCGGCTGTGGTAATTCTATTGTGCTTCATATCGGGCAGACGTAATTCTATTTAGCTTTTGTTTGTTATCTTCATCATCAGTTTTTCAATCATCATCGGTTCCGGGCTGACGGAATACTAATTCCCGTACTTCGGCAAGCCCTGATCGTTACCTGCCATTTTATGACCGACCACTCTACTAACATCAAGCGACAATTTTTCAACTCATTAAAACGTGGGACAGGCGAAGCCTATTTAATTTTACAAGGCAATCCGAAGATCGACTTTTCAGACAGCATCATTAAAGGAGCAATTACAAATTATGCTTACGACCAACAGAGTGAAGGAAGTCGGGCAGTTTATATTTATCAATTCATTAAAAAGGTTAAGCAAAAAGACAAAATCATAAAAGCGGTACTAACAAAACTTCAAGTAGAGAAAAAAGATTACTGGAATCTTGACCAAATGTGTGATTTAGCTGTTCTGTTTTTCAAGGCAGGACATACGGAAGCTAAAACAGCTTTATATAATCGATTTGACAAAAACACTCTTGAAGGTTACGAGTTTTGTGGGAAAGAACAATTAATGGAAATTGACGGTATAAACGGTATTTTGAAAGTAGCTGAAATTGTAGGCAAGAAGATTATTGAAGAAAACGATTCAGAAGATAGTTACCTCATTGACACTTTTCAAAAAAAGCACAAAGACTTATCAGTTTATGCAGAACTTGCGAAAGCAAGTAAAAAGAATAAATTTATTGAAGCGTACCACAAATCAATACTTGAAAATAAATGGGCTTTCTCAAAGCGTAGAAAATTTACAAAGTTTTCTTACGAATTAGTTAAAGAAAAAATAGAATCAAATAAGTTTCGAGTTATTTCGGTTGACAGAGCAAACGACCTTTCAATTGAAGATGTTGAAAAATTAGCGAATGAATTATTAGCAGAGAAAAGCAAACCAAAACAAGAACTCTATTTGCGGTTCTTTTCAAAAAGGAAGTTTCCATTTGACTATCATCCAATACTTAAAATAGCAAGTAGCAAAAATCCAGCAAAGACAAGACTTATTGAATTTTCAGTTGACGCTCTAAAATATTTTTCAGGCAAAGACATTAGGCAATTAGCGTTGGCAAAATTGGAAGCCCAAAAAAATCCTTACAAATATCTCGACCTATTAGTGAGTAATTATAAAAAAGGTGACCATAAACTTCTAAATGAAATTGTAAACAGGTCGGACAATTACGACTTTATTCACTCAATTGGATTTGGTTATCTTGACATTTATGAAGCTAACAAAACAAAAGAATGTCAACAACCATTTGAAGCAATTTATAAAAAAATGAATTGTGGACTATGCCGAAAAAACGTAGTCAAACTTTTGCTTGACAATAATGTGTTAAGCAACACAATTAGACAAGAAATTAAATTTGACAGTAACGAAGAAGTACGAAAACTCTCTAAATTGACAGACAAAAACGGCAGGTAACATGGGGTTTTGCACTACTGGGGCTGACGGAATAACAATGTGCAGTTAATCGCTGTTGTACTTTAGTTTCATCTAACTGCCCCATTTAGGAACTATCTAATTCTTACCAAGCGCACCCATTGCTATATCTTCTGCCGTTAAGTTCATTTTTTTCATTTTGTGTTGTATATTTTTAATGATGCTTTTTTTTGTTTGTTCATCATACTCGTTTTCATTTTGTGCCTTGTAGGGTACTTTACGTACAGTCATTATCCAGAAGATTTCTGCGAGCCTTCTGGCAAGTGCTGTAATGGCTGCTGCCCTTCCTTTTTTAAATGCAATGCGGCTGAATATTTTTTTTAACACACCGTCTTTTCGTTGGGCAATGGTATTGGCCGCAAGCCGGAACGCATTGGACAGGATGTTTTTTCCTTTAGGCGTACGGCTGCTGATTACTTTGCCGCCTGTTATTTTATTGTTGGGCGACAGTCTTAACCAACTGGTAAAATGCTTTTTACCTGGAAACTTTATGATGTCACTTCCTACTTCGGCTATAAATGTCATTACGGTAGATCCGCCAATTCCTTCCACTTCCAATAAATCAACACCAAAATATTCCATGCTTAATTTTGATACATCATAAGCGGCACTGTTTTTATTTTTTTTAATTTTTGTTGGCGTTATTGTTTTTTGTGCGGCAACCATATTTTCAGCATGGGGTATTTCTGATGCCTGCTTAGCGGCAATGGCCGCCGTCATTTGTTGCAGTAATAATTCTATCTGTTTGTCACAATTGGCCATTCGCAGTTGATACTGTTTGTAGCTTTCAAGTTCATCGGCTACAATATATAAATGCTCTGTTTTCCACTGCCCTTGTAGCGCCTGGGCTATCTCTTCTTTACTTTTTTTTACTTTATAATGTACCAGCGATGCCAGGGCTGCGCCATCCCGCTGCCCTGCTACTATGGCCTCCAGTATAGCCATGCCGCTTACTCCCGTTATGTCAGCTATTGCAATATCCAAACGTATATTCATCAGCCGCAAGGCTTTCTGCATTTTTTGGATACAACTGGCCGCCTGTGCCACCAGGCTGCTGCGGTGGCGGTGATAAGTGCGTACCTGTTCAATTTGTGCAGTAGGGACAAAGGATGTTTTTAATAAGCCAAGGGTGTGTAACCGCTGCAACCAGCGGGCATCTTTAGCATCTGTTTTCTTTTGAGGGTCTTTAATATAATTATTGCTAAGCGCCACTTCTATACCAGCTGCCTGTATGCAGGCAAATAGCGGCTGCCAGTAAGTTCCTGTACTTTCCATGGCTACGGTCGTTATGCCTTTTTGCTGTAAATGCGTAACCAATGCTGCATTGTCTTTACTGTAAACACCAAAAGTGCACACATCGGATGATTGCTGACCGGTAGCTACATAATGTTCCCTTGAGCCAACATCGATACCGGCGGCATGGCTATGGATGACGGTCATAGAAACGGTGTCTGTGGATTTTGCTTTGTTTTCCATTCATTTTTATTTAGGTGAAAAAATAAAATAAAAACAATGCCCTAAATTGTATCTATAGCTTAAATATTGTTTCATACGGGATACCCTGGATACAGGGTTCACCAATTGATTTTTCGCCAGAAGAAGCCTGTAATAAAAAGACATCTTCGTCTATACAATTTTGCCAGTGTTCGGGAGGGGCTATAACGCACCATTCAAAAGCAGGACTTGTAAAGCATTGTACCTGAAATTAAAGTTAGCTGTTGATTTTATGAATTTTTTTATATTGGTGTTCGGGCTTGACGTAATCCTGTTGAACATTAGTTGTTAACTTGTAACTTTTATTTTTTACTGGGCTTCAGTACCGGGCAGACGGAAGTAATATTCCCCAGCAGCGCAATGCCCTGGTCGTTAGCAGCAAGTACTATAGACCACTTTTTATGATAAAAGAATTAATTACTGATTTAGTCAATGACAAAATTGACCTTACTAAAGGCTTGACAAAGGCAAAAATTATTGCTTTACTAATAAAAGATGAATCTTTTACAAATTGGCTGATTAAGGAGTTGAAAGGATATGAACCTGAAGATAAAATCCCATCTTATAGACGCTTATCTTGTATTACAAAAGTAGTCGTTGGCGACACGTGGGGTACTCAAAAGGAATTACCAATTGGTGAAAGTAATAATCCAGAGTTTAATGAAATGTTGACTCACCATACAATTCATCATAGCATTTCGTCACTAGAAGAGAACTACAAACTAATTAAAGACCAAACAAGAGTTTATAATGATTTGACTCCGAGGCAGCTTGATGCATTAAGTATTATTTTTAAAGATGTTCTACAGGAAAAAAGAGTTAAAATTATAAGAGGTCATCAGGAAACTCATTCAGTACAGGTAAAAGAAGTTATCAATCAAACAAAACAAAGTCTTTTAGATACTTTGCTTGGAATTAATATAGCATTTCCAAATTTTGAAAATGATTTCGTGGAAAGTAAAGAAAATAAAGAAAAAGTCAGTGCAATTATCACTAATAATATTTACGGCCATAGTAGCCCTGTTAATATAGGAGTCGGAGAATCGGTGACTCAATCACAAACTATACAATTTACTAATGAAATTGATCAAGACCTTATTAAATTCTTAATTAACTCAGGTGCAGACGACAAAGATATTGACGAGCTTAAAGAAATAGCTTCTGAGAAAAATGATATCGAAAAAAAGGAAGGTGTTGGAAAAAAAATTATTAATTGGATTGGAAAACTAGGGACAAAGGCAATTGAAAAGGGAATTGAACTGAACGTGCCCTTATTAATGGAAAAAATACGGCATCTCATGTAATGTACCTGCTGCTAACATTGGGTTTACTGCAAGGCTGGCTTGACGTTGGAGCAATGGTCATTTTATCGCTGTTGTGCTTCATCTGGGCTGGACAAACATTGTTGGGCTTTTGTTTGTTAGCCTGTACTTTTATATCTTTAATCAGCAGCGGTTCCGGGCGGACACAGCAACTATTCCAGCCCTGCAGCAAGCCTCGCTCGTTAGCATCAACCAATAACGACATCCTGCACACCGACAATAATAATGAATTTTATGACAGCATTTTTATTTTCTGTAGCACTACTTTTGACAAGTTGTGCAAACAATGCAAAACAAAAAGTTGGTGACCGACTTTTAGAAGACCCAGAGCATCATATTAAAGACAGCCCCGACATTCTCAAACACGACAGTACAATTTTGTACACAGGTTGGTATTTTGTTGTTGACACACCAAACAGTTACAAACGGCAGTTGGACAAATCAGACGAAACATATTACCTTGACCCAACACCAATCATTACAGCTAAAAATGTTACGACATTTGAAATTTATGAAAGCACTTTCAAAGGCAAAAAAGATGTTGAACTTGCTATGCGGCTTGATAAAGAAGGAACTGAAAGTTGGAGCAACGCTACTTTAAGAGCACAGGGAAGTAAACTTGCTTTTATTCTTGACAATCGCCTTCTTCAAGTTGCAACAGTAAATTCACAAATTACAGGTGGCATTACAGCATTAAATCGTGGCGACTATTCAAGACAAGAACTTGAAAATTTCATAACTATAATTCAGAGTGAAAAATATTTTGACCAAAAAAAACTTAGTGGACACATTTGGTATGCTGCTAACATGGGGTTTTGTGCAAGCAGGGCTTGACGTTCAAACTTCGGCTTTTTGCATGGGTGTACTTTGGTTCGGGCTGGACGGAATTCTGTTGGGCTTTTAGTTGTTATCTTGTACTTTTATTTCTTTATTGGGCTTCAGTTCCGGGCTGGACAATCAACAATGCCCTGCCTGCACAAAGCCCTGTTCGTTGCCTGCAACTTTTGTGGACATTCCTAAAATTTGCATCTTCTCTTTAAATGACAAAACCTATTTTCTTTATATCAGCAATTTTATTTTTCTCTTGTCAAACTAAACTTGACAAGGTTTTAATTGAAAGTGACGAAAGCCAAATTTTGAATATTGCTCTAAACGAAGTCGTTGGGTCAGACACAACCTATCGCTATCATTTAAAGGAACGTACACCACCAGTTCCATTTAAAGCATTTAGTAACGAGGTTGACAGTGCTGAGTATTTTAAACAGCAAAATTGGGTTGACAGTGTTCAAAAAATATTAGACACAGCAACTTTATTTGTAGCGGTATACAAACAAAATGAGGACTTCGTTGAATTTTTTAGACCATTAGGCTAAAAAAAAACTGATACACTTTTTAACAACGTTGAATTTTTTAAAAATAAAATTTTAGACACCATTAGGCTAAAAAAAACTGATACACTTTTTAACAACGTACTTATTATTTTATGCGACCAAAATTCAAGCAAAGACACTCTAAATCTTCATTTGTTAAACCCAAAATATAATTTTAAAATTTATAATGGTGACACTGCACCGTTTGACCAAATTAGAAGAATTGCTTCATTACGATTTTCAAAAATCGCTTTTAATTTGACAAAAGATGAAGCTTGTGTTTATACATCATTTTCATGTGGAGAATTTTGTGGTAAGGGCGACATCCATTTTTTTATTAAACAAAACGACAAGTGGAAGTACATTAGAAAATGGGAACTTTGGGCTTCGTAGAATAAAGCTGCAGGCAACATGGGGTTTTGCAATAGTTGGGCGGGACGTTCGTACAATCAGCAGCAGTACACATCCAAGCTTTGGTTCGGGCAGGACAAACAACATTGGGCATTAGTTCTTAACTTCAACTTTATATTTTCCTTTAGGCGTTCAATCAGCAGCGGTTCCGGGCAGACAGTTGGTCAATTCCCAACCATCGCAAAGCCCTGTTCGTTAGCGGTCATGCTATAGCGGCAACTCCACGTGTCTACATAGGACTATCAATAGTTTTCGTTTTCAGCCACTAATAATGTCGCCTTCGCACTGCAATGATATCATATCTTTTGACGAAATTTGTATCACAAATAAAACAGCTACACTATGAGAAAAATAATCGTCTTGGAATTTATTACATTAGATGGAGTCATACAAGCAGGTGGTGGCCCTGATGAAGACAAATCAGGCGGTTTCAAATATGGTGGTTGGGCTGCACCGTATAGTGATGAAGTTTCCGGTAGGATTATGCAAAAACAAATGGAACCTGCAGATCTTCTTTTGGGCAGAAAAACATTTGAGATTTGGGAAGCCTACTGGCCTGTACATACTGACTTCTGGCCGGGTATCAATGATGTCACAAAATACGTCTTGTCAAAGACCGTGAAAAAGTCAGATTGGAAAAACTGCGTCTTTCTCAAAAACCTAGCTGCTATCAAAAAGCTCAAAAATTCGAAAGGACCTGATATTAAAATCTGGGGCAGCAGTAAGCTGGTTCAGTTACTACTTAAGAATGATTTAGTAAATGAACTCTGGCTCAATATTCATCCGGTGACGCTTGGTAAAGGAAAAAAATTGTTTGACGATAGCGTAGTCCCGGCAGCATTTACATTAACAGAGTGTACTATTACACCAAGTGGCGTTATTATGGCCAATTACAAGCGGGCTGGAAAAGTCAAGACGGGTACTATGGGATCTTAAGAGTAAGAAAATAAGGGAAAAGCTTTAGATACAAAAAGGAGGTCCTATACGTACAATACTTCAGGACGAAAAGCACGAACCGCTAACAAAAGGTTTTGTGCAATTGGGGCAGGACGTTGAAACAATCATCGGTAGTGCATATCCAGGCTTCATATGCGGCGGACGGAATTCTGCCGTGCAGTAGTTCCTACCTTCGGCTTTTAGTTATAAATTTAGCT
Organism: Ferruginibacter sp.; assembly: GCA_965249755.1. Lineage (GTDB taxonomy): Bacteria > Bacteroidota > Bacteroidia > Chitinophagales > Chitinophagaceae > Ferruginibacter. Next base: position 1,092,683 of record CBDFMT010000004.1, on the reverse strand, counting down.
TCAGTTCCGGGCAGACAGTTGGTTAATTCCCCAACTGCACAAAGCCTCGAACGTTAGCGGTAACCCATTAAGACCATGAGTACACAGACAACATCACCCAAAATATTTATTTCCTATAGTTGGAAGCCATTCACAAATAAACAGAAGGTCATACAGCTAGCAGAGCGACTTACTTCAAACTCTGTTCATGTAATCTTAGACGACTGGGATTTAAAAGAAGGTCAAGACAAGTACAAATTCATGGAACAAATGGTTAACGATTCAGAAGTAAAAAGAGTTCTTCTAATATGCAATAAGGAATATGCGGAAAAAGCAAATAAAAAAACTGGAGGGGTTGGCATCGAAAGCTTAATTGTGTCTGACGAAATATATAGCCAAGCCGACCAGACTAAATTTATTCCAATTGTTTTTGAATATGATGAAAATAATAAGCCGTGTGTTCCAACTTTTATCAAGACAAGGATTTTTATTGATTTAAGTAATGATGAAGTCTTTGAGGACAATTATGAACTACTGATGAGAAATATCTTTGACAAACCTTTGTCAAAAAGACCACCTTTAGGTACGCCACCTCCTTATATTCAAAATGACGACCCCATCTATTTACCTACAGCAAATAAAGTCAACACTATTAAAAAGGCATTAATTGATGAAAAAAAGAATACAATTCTATTTATACAAGACTATTACGACACATTTATAAATTCTTTGCCGTCATTTTCAATTGATGAAACTACTATGACCTCTGAGAATTACGATGATTTAGTTTTAAAGAGCATAAACGATTTGACAATTCTTCGAGATGATTTTATGAATTTTCTGAACGTGTATACAAGCTACTCCTTAGAAATTGATGTTGAAAGGCTTCATTCATTTTTTGAAAAAATGTTGGATTACCTAACCAATCTTGACGGAATGGGTCATTCTTCGGATTCGTTTGGCAGTATAAAAATTGACAACTTTCGTTTTTTCTTTTATGAACTCTTCTTATACTTCACTGCCTCGATGATTTCAAAAGAACGATTTAAAGAGATTGGATTTATTCTTCACTCTCCTTTTGTTATTAATGTGACAAGGCATTATAAAATTCAAGAATTAAGTTTTACCTCATTTAGAAATCCAGTTGAGACTCTTAGGAAATTCAGGAATGAAAAGTATAAAATGAACAGAGTTAGTTTGACAGCAGACACTATAAAAGAAAGAGCAACTGGAATTATTAAATTTGACCAGCTAATGCAAGCCGACGCATTGTTGTATTATATTTCAATCATGAATTCGCCTGGATTTGCATATTCAAGAAGATTTTGGTTTCCTGAAACAACCTGTTATCATTTTTACCATTTACCGCTAATGAAGAAAGCAATCTCAAAAAGATTTTTTGAAAAAATAAAACCCTTATTCAGTGTTGCAAGCAAGGAAGATTTGGTCGTAAATGCAGACGATGTTGTAAAAAATAACAGAGACAACGTAGAAAGATTCTACTATGAGATTCCGCAAATAAAAGACGGGCTAAACTTGGATGAGATTTGTACAATTGCATGACGTTGGGTATACCGCTAACAAGGGGTTTTGCACTACTGGGGCGGACGGAAGAAAAATCGGCTGTAAATTGCTACTGTACTGCATCCGGGCTTGACGGAATTCTATTGAACATTAGTTGTTAACTTGTACTTTTATTTTTTTACTGTGCTTCAGTACCGGGCTGACGGAAGTAATATTCCCCAGCAGCGCAAAGCCCTGGTCGTTAGCGGTAAGTTTAAACGACCATTCAGTATGACAATTACAATTTCAGACAGACGAGATATTGAACTTGAAAAAATCATTAATTTGTACAGAGCAAATAAATGGAGTTCAGCCGACAAACCAAGTGAGTTATATAATGCCTTGATAAATTCCTGTGTGTGTAGGCTCCCCCAAAAACAGTACGTTTTAAAAGTAGGCAAAAGTCTTAATTTTAAAAACGTAAATCATGAAAAAGAGCACCTTCAGCCCTGCCCAGATTGCAGGCATCCTCAAAGAGTTTGACAATGGCAAGGCAGCCGAAGAGATCAACCGTGAACACGGAGTAAGCAAAGCCTCATTGTATAAATGGCGGCAGCGCTACGGCGGCATGGAAGCCACCGAACTCAAACGCATTAAAGAACTGGAAGAAGAAAATGCCCGGTTGAAACGGATGTATGCCAACCTGGCGATGGATCTTGATGTAGCCAAATACCTTCTTGAAAAAAAGCTTTAAAGCCTTGCGACAAAAGAAGGGTGGTTGATGAGCTGCGTACAGAGCGGCCCAAAGACATCGGCAAGGCGTGTCGTTTATTGCGTTTAAGCAGGAGCAGCCTGCGGTACCAATCTGTAAAAAATGACAAAGGCATTATAGAGCAGTTGCAGCAGCTTGCGGAACAAAACCCACTGGAAGGTTTTTGGAAATGCTATAACCGTATACGTAATAAAGGCGGCATTATCAACCATAAACGGTTACACAGAGTGTATAAGCAAATAGGCATGCCGCTCAGGCGCAAAGTAAAAAAGCGTTTGGCAGCAAGGGTGAAAGAACCCTTGGCAGTGCCAGCAGGGTTTACGCAAACATGGAGCATTGATTTTATGAGCGATGCATTAAGCAATGGCACCAAGTTCCGCTCCTTCAATGTGATTGATGATTATAACCGTGAGGTACTGTTTATTGAAACAGATTATTCACTAAAAAGCAGCCGTGTAATATGGGTGCTAAAGCATTTAATTAACCGCTATGGCAAACCAGAAAAGATAAGAATGGACAACGGGCCTGAGTTTGTAGCCAACCTTGCACAGCAATGGAGTGCAGCAAACAGCATTGAATTTAAATACATACAGCCAGGCAAGCCAACACAGAATGCCTACATAGAACGGTTTAATAAAACATACCGGGAATGTATTTTAGATGCTTACCTGTTTGATTGTATTGATGAGGTAAGGGAAGCAACGCAGTTATGGGTGGATGATTATAACAACGAAAGGCCGCATGATGCGCTGGGTGGCTTGCCGCCTGCTATATACCGGAAACTAAACGGCCATTCTGTTGGGCTCCGTTCCGCTCCGGCTACGCCTCCGCTTCACTACGCCCAACAGAATGATGTAAACTGATTATTAAAATGATAAAATATTCTACTTTTAAGCTGTACTAAAAATGGGGAGCCTACAACAAAAGAGAAAAAGAGGCTCTTAAAAATATAAACCTTGGTGACAATGACTTTTGGCCATTTTTTAAGCGGCAAGACTATGAAGCACAATTAAAAATGCAACCATTTTTAAATGGACAGAAAAATAATTTTATAAAAGCATAAGCAAATTCATCCGTTCACTTTTTGTTCGGTGGACAAAAAGCGAACGGCTAACATGGGGTTTTGTGCAAGCAGGGCTTGACGTTCAAACTTCGGCTGTTTGCATCGCTGTACTTTGGTTCGGGCTGGACGGAATCCTATTGGGCTTTTAGTTGTTATCTTGTACTTTTATTTCTTTATTGGGCTTCAGTTCCGGGCTGGACAATCAACAATGCCCTGCCTGCACAAAGCCCTGTTCGTTAGCAGCCATATGTGCACCGGTTCAAATTTTAAGGCAGATTAGAATATTAAAGACATGGAAGGTATCTATATTGACATTTATCAAGCAAATTCTGATATTTTTAGGATTATGCCGATTTTACCAGTTGGCGACTCTGTAATAATTCGCCCAATTATAGTAGACCAACTTGAAGTTGAAGCTGATTCTTATTTGGATGTGTCTAATGACAATTTAATAAAACAATTTTTGCAAGAAGTGTATGTAGTTAACTTAAGCCAAGCGAAAGAAAAGCTTGAAAGTTATATTCAAAGATATCTTTCATATGCATCTATTCCATTTGTGATTGCACTTAAAGACACTAAAATTCCTTTAGGCTATATTATTTGCCACTCCCCATTATGTACTTATCATAACAGTACAGAGCGAATGAATGAATGGAGCATAGATTTTTGGTTGCGAAAAGAAGTTCGCGGAAAAAACCTAATGACAAGTGCTCTCAATACAATGCTTCAATATCTACAAAAAATGGAAATACCTCATATCTCTGCTTATACTTTAAAGAATAATTTTAAATGTATTGAAGTTTTAAAAAAAAATAATTTTGCCAATACAGGTGAGACACCTGATAATAAAATGTACAGATTTAATGTATGGCTTAATAGGCAAGCCGAATGAAAACGGCTGCTAACATTGGTATTTGCAAAAGCTGGGCGGACAGAAGCCATGTTTCAACTTTTTGTTTTTCAATTTAGCTTCATATCGGGCAGGACGTTAATTTAGCTATGTACAAATCATCAACATTAATTTATAAATTTAGCTTCAGGTAGCCGGGCGGACGGAAGTCTATTTCCCAGCCTTCGCAAATACCTGCTCGTTGGGCGTTATTTTAACCGACATTTCAATCCTAATGAAGTTTGACAAAATATATAAGGTAATGGCATTTTTATTATTAGCAACCTTTCTTTTGGGTGACACAACATTTGGACAAAAAATTATTGAAACACCAAAGACCTCAAAGAAAAAAAAGCATTTGGACACAGAATGTAATTTGTCCGACTACGAAAGTCAGTACATTTTCACAAAGGTTGAAAACTTGGCGACATTTAGAGGCTTTTCACCTGAATGGTTTAAATATGCTCAAAACAATTTTGACTTTACTTTGGTTACTCAAAAACTTGTTGACACGACACAAATTTTTCATGACTCTATCTTTTTAAAATTTATCGTAACAAAGGCTGGACTAATATGCAAAATTGAAGTACTCAAAGGAAACCAGATTTTGGCTGACCCAGCAATAAAATTAATAAAGCAATCTTCACCCTGGATACCTGCAGTAAGTGGCGGACGAAATCTAAATGCCTACAGAACATTAAAAATTGAAGTAGTTGTTGACAAACAAAAAAATGAGTTTAAAATAGTACGAGATTTTAATTCATACATGAATACCGACGGTTGAACATATCGGAAGAAAAACAAACGCACAACATTGGTATTGCTGCAAGTGGGGCTGGATTGCTATGGAAAAAACAAATAAATTTTCATCTTTTTTCAGGCTGCAATTGGAGCGTTATCCACATAGGGTTGTTGTTTATTGACCACAGCGACGACCCTTAATATTAATTTGTTCCGGATGGCATTTAACACCAGCATACCATTTTTTCCCTCTGCTTTTTTTCTATTGAAATAGTCTTTAAATTCAGGATAATATTTGATGGCGGTCAGTGCACAGAGGTGCAGCATTTTCTTAAGTTCTTTATTGGCCATTTTATGTACCCTGTTCCTGCCTTTTATACTTACTCCGCTGCTATGCTCAAAAGGTACTGCACCTGCGTAACTTGCCAGTTGCTTACCCGTTACTTTTGCAATAAAATTATTAGTGCAGCAGATAATATATACTGCTGTTAAATGGCCAATACCTGGTACTGATTTTATAAGCAGGTAGTTTTTATAAATCACCGGATCTTGCTGAATGATCTGATTGATCAACTCTTCAATTTGCAGAATGCTTTTTTTGATGCCTTCAATGGCCGCCTTGTGGGCTTTTTCAATAGTAGCCAGCAATACTTTATCATTACTGCATTGCAGTTCTTTGATATAATTTTTTGTACTGTGCAACTGAGTTACCAGGCGGCTGCGTGAAGTCATCAGGTCTTTGAGTTTCATAAATACAGGATTCAGTACCGGCGTTGCTTTTAGCTCATCGGATTGCTTGCAGCAGTACATGCACAAGCGAACAGAATCAATTACATCATTTTTTCCCCGTGTAATACCAAGGCTCCATTTGATGTGGGCAGCATTGCCAATATGAAGCGGCAGATTGTTCCTGCTGCAGAAGCCCCATAACAGGCGGTGATATACACCGGTGTTTTCTATCACCAGCAGGCTGTTGGTGTCAAGCGTTACACCTGAAGTTTTTAACCAGGATTTAAACGCCTTCATTCCACTTGTTGTGTTATCAAAGCGACCGGTAATAACGGGTTGCTTTACATGGTCAATAACTGCCAGCAGCGACACATCGAACCATGGTTTTGAAACATCAATGCCGAGATAGTTTTTTCTGATTAAGCGGTTCATTTTTTATGTTTTAAATTTGCAAATAAGCTAACCATTTTTGCCCCATCGTCTTAGTCCTTAATAATGGGTATTAAACCCTAATTGCTATAGAGACACAAAGGGAAAAAACCGGCGGTGGATTGTATCCAGCCATGGGTCATTAACCCGGACGTTGAAATAATACGCCACAGCCGGAGGTTAGGTTTATGCACAAATTAATGTGGATTGTAAAAGAAAAAAAGAACCAAAAAAAGAAAAGTAGTAATAGTAGTAATCCATTTAATTTATTAAGAATACAAAGCTAAAGGACGTTGAAACTTCGGCTGTTTGCATCGCTGTACTTTGGTTCGGGCAGACGAGTTTCAATTTGGCTTTTTGTTGTTAACTTCAACCTTATATTTTCAATTGGGCAGCGGTTCCGGGCTGGATTGCTATGGAAAAAACAAATAAATTTTCATCTTTTTTCAGGCTGCAATTGGAGCGTTATCCACATAGGGTTGTTGTTAGTTCCGTGGTTGGTACATCTCCCATCACCCAATCCCTTTCTTCCCAATCTGGCGCAGGACTCCGTCCTGCTGCCTTGATTTACTGAACGAGCTTCAAGCAAATTCTTTCAGAAAGCAAAAGCAATACAGCTTTGCTTCCATGGTTGTCCTCTAACTCAAAAAATTAAACCTCCCCAAGGCCGGTATCCTCACCGGCCTGTAGCAAAATAAGTCAGCTAACAAATAAAATTACAAGCAAACGGAACATTATTTTCACTGAAGATGGTGGCCGGTGTGGACACCGGACGACGGGAAGAAAGAGTTTTTGGTGATGGTAAATGTACCATCCATGGAAGCAAAATCATAATCCATATAACCTTTAAGAAATTATTGATAGCATCAATACTTTTAAGCACTTTGCCCAATTTATAAATGGCAGGCAAGTGTGCAGCTATAAACGCTTGCTTTTTACAGGACTGCAATGCTTTTTAAATAACATCGCACAAATAAAGAAAATACAAATAGCTCGTTTTTGATCCGGTAATAATGGCTTCATCGTGTTGCCCGTTAAGCCCGTTAAGTTGTGCCATAAAATTTTTCCAGTGCGCAATAGAAACTTCTTTGCAACTTGAATAAAAGCGGGTTGGTAAACAGTAACCTCTGCTTGCCTCTGTCTTAATAAGGCTTGTGTAAATATGGTTTCCGCCCAGCATTGAACCTAAAGGCACATAACAAAAACCAAGGCAGTTATAGTAATCTAACTTTTCAAATATCGTATAACCGTGCGGTTCGTTAAAGCCCAGCTCTGCTAAATCTTCGGCCAGGAGGTTTACCTTATCAGAAAGCACATGAAGGGGAAAAATAATATCGTCTGCAAAGGCTGCTGCCACTGTATGGGCCTGGCTAAAAAAGCAATGGAGCCTTTTTAAAATCTTTCCATAATCTTCTGTTTTAATAGTTCCACTCATCAATTCGCCGGAGTAATTTTTTTGCTCCGCCATGCTGTGGAACTTTGACGTTTCACTTTTAATTTTATCTGATATCAGGCCAATATTTTCCACTGGTGGATTGCTTAAGTCTGTTGTCATCATTACATTATACCATATTTTTTTGTTTACCCGGCCAACGTTTTTTCACCAATTACTTTTTGAACTAAACTGTTCAAATTTTTTAAATCAAATGGCTTATTTAAATAACCGGCGGCGTTAATTTCTTTTGCATACCGTGCTATTTCGGGATGCCCTGAAAATAAAATAACCGGTATATTTTTTAATTGCTCAACAGCACTTACTTGTCCTATAATTTCTGTACAAACCAACTGCCCAACAAAATAATCTGTCATAATCAGATCGGGTAAAAACTTTTTTATCTTACCGATAAGGTCCCCGCAATCCCTTAGTATCTCCAAAATATAAGTTGTAGATAAAACCATGTTTAGCACAGCCGAAATATCGGGGTCATCTTCGATAATAAAAATTTTTTTCATTTTATTTTTGCTGTTACCGTGAGTATAAAAAATCTTTAAATACCGATTTTAACGTGTTTACCAAATTAGTATATCCCGAAGGTTTGGTATAAAATGCCGTAGCGCCGTACGCAGCAGCATTTTTTTTATCGCTTAGGCTATCAGACGTGGTAAATAAAACTACGGGCACTTGCCTGAAAAAATCAATTCCCTTAATTTCCCTTAGCAGGTTAAGGCCGGATAGACCTGGTAAATTCAGGTCAAGCAAAATCATTCCAGGCTGAACACCTGTTTCAGCGGTATGTTTTAAATACCCGAGGGCAAGCTGACCGTTATTAATAAATTTAATAGTGATGTCTGTATCAAATTGTCGTATAGCATTTTCTACAAGAAAACAGAAGTCTTCATCATCTTCTATAATCAAAACATCTATCTTACTCAACATTGTAATTTTTAAAACTTACGTAAAAAGTTGTGCCTTTATGTAAAACACTTTCAAACCATATCCTTCCTTCATGCCTTTCTATAATTCTTTTAACAATGGCCAAACCAACACCTGTTCCTTCAAAATCAACAGCATTATCCATTCGTTTAAACAACTCAAAAACCTGTTTGTGATATTTAATGTCTATACCAACCCCATTATCTGTAATGGAATAAACGGTTTCATTTTTTATTACACGCCCTTCTATTTTTACACAAGGTTTTTTTGATCTGGATGAATATTTAATTGCATTGCCCAATAAATTGGTAAACACTTGGCCCATCATCACTTCGTCTGCGTGTATTTCTGGTGTGTTGCCCACTATAAATTCAATTTTTATATTTTGAAAAGATTCCAATAATTCTGTTTTGATATCATTGATTAAATTCTTCATATTTACCTCCGAACGTTTAAGTTCAGTCCTTCCAAAATTGGAATAGTTAAGAATTTCTTTTATTAAAAGTGCCATTTTATCTGAACAAACATTTATCCGCTCTAAAACTTTTCTTGCATTACTATCCAGGCTTGTGTTAGTATCCAGCAACATTTCTGCATAGCTTTTTATGGCAGTAAGCGGTGTTCTTAAATCGTGTGAAACGGTGTAGCTAAAAGTTTCCAGTTCTTCATTTGCAAGGTTTAACCGTTCGTTTAACCTTCGTATTTCGCTGGCCTTTCTGCTTATTTGATAAATTACCTGTTCCCTTAAATTGATTATTGCAGCAATTTCTGCCCTGCTCCACTTACCCGAGCTGTGCCTTACTATCTCTGTCCATATATCAAAAGATTGCCGGGGTGTTAACTGCATTGATCCATCCTGAGAAACTGCTACCGCCTTTTCCGGATCGCCACCCCATTGTATTGTTTGTTTTTTTTCGGCCTTAAATAAAAGCATTAGCTCGCCGGGTTCTTTAGAAAGTACGCATGCAAAAAGACCACTTGCCACGTTACTGTATTCGAGGGCATCAGGAAACAATAACGGAAAACGATTGGTATAAAATACCATTTCATTCTTTTTTTCCAATATCCATTCTGCTATTTGTTTTATCTCTTTTCGCCCGGGGGTTTCTCCTATCGTGGTTAGGTTATTATCTAAAATAAGGGCAGCGCCACAAGTGTCGCAAATAGTATTGATATTAGTTTTGTTACCGGTTAAGGCTTTAATAATATTGTCATCATTTTTTACATTATTAATGATGTTATTAACGGTATCGTTAAGTGCGGTAAATATTTCGCTATCTTCTTCACCTAAACGGTATTCCAGTGCAGGAGATAATATTTTGCTGATTAATTTGGCGGCCTCCCTCGCCTTATAGTCTATCCACTTGGGCGTATAGTGATGACAGGCAATCAGTCCCCAAAGCCCGCCATGTGAAATAAGGCTTATGCTAAAGCTGGAAGCCACTCCCATGTTTTTTAAATATTGGATGTGCATTGGTGATACCGCCCTTAAAACCGAATGGGTAAGATCTAAATTTTGCTCTGCATCGCTACTGGAAATAATAGCCTGGCAATTAGTATTTACATCAGCAATAATGCGGGTTAGGTTTACTTTATATAATTCCCTGGCCTGCCGTGGAATGTCTGATGCAGGATAATACAAACCTAAAAAAGGCTGCAGGTATTCTTCTTTTTCTTCAGCAATTACCTGCCCATGGCCATCTTCTTCAAAGCGGTAAACCATAACCCTGTCGTACTGAATAATTTTTTTTATCTCACTGGCAGCTTTGTTAAGCATTGCCTGCAAACCAGCTTCTGCAAGTATTTTAGAAACAGAATTGCCAATGGCATTTTGCCCGTCAAAGTTATCTTGTTGAGCGGTTGGTTCAAACTCAAGCAAATGCGTTTTGCCTGATTGGCTGATGATAAGGTTAAACCAGTTTTGCCCCAATGCCGTTTTACAAGGATTGATATTATCGAAGCCATTAGCACAACCTAACTCAATAAGCTTGGCAAAACTCAGGTTTTTAACAGTTGGTTTATTTATTTTTTCTTCAAGTAAATCAATATGTTTCCCCAGGTAATTTTCTACTTCCCCATTAATCAGGGCCTTAATATTTTCGCTGATGTAGCTTACTGCATAATCTTTTTGCCTAACACCTATAAAAAACCCATGTGACTGTATTTTGCCAATGAGATGAATAGGTTCTTTATCGCAGTTGGTGATGTCGACTCTAATGATATCCATAGGAAAAAATAAATTGTAAGGGAAAGATCAGCTGGTCAAAAAAGCAATATCGCTATGTAGCTGTGAAATTATTTTTTTTTACTGTTTATGCAAATGTCAATTTCTGTGAAATTTTATAACTGCAGAAGTTAATAGTGCCAGGAATATATGCAGAATGCCCGGCATAACGATTATGCCGAACCTAATGGTTTATCTTCCTAATCCTACATTAACGCCGGAATGTATCGTTGATCAAGATAAGGTAATGATTTCAGTATATAACTTTTATTATGAAAAAATAAAGTGGCAAAGCCATTACCAGCAAAGCAAAAAATAATTGCCCGTAAAATTTTCGTTCCGGGCTTTTAAAGATTATTACGCTTAAGAATATCAACAAATTTATTACTAATAAAACCACATAAAATAAGGCAAAATATAAAGCCCCAAAATCATTTTTTTTATTATACCAGGTGTATAGAAGTAAAAGCAGGATCAATATTATATTAATGAGTATGCAGAATTTCTTCACCATTTTTATTTTTGCGAAAGCTATGTAGCCACCGTTATTCATCATTAAACGAACGAGTCCCTTGCGCTTTAAGTTTTGCCAAACCACCTTTCATTACGTTAAGTTGTTCTGTGGGGTGTGGCTGCCAGATGGTAACTTCCCCTACAACTGTAAAGGGGTCTGCTGAACGATAAGATTTTGTTGGGTTGCCTGGAAATTTTCTGTCTGTCAAATCAGGATCATCTTCGATGGGGCCTGTTGGTTCTACCAGATAAATCCTTTCACGCCCTTCTCCGACGGCGAGTTCGGCACCCCATATGGCTGCGTCTAACGTGGCCGTTAAAAAAATGTATTTTGCATTTATTCTTTCTCCAAAGTTGGAGTTGAAACCTGCCTGGATAAAATCCCCAACAGCAAGGTTGGCCTTTGTACCGTGAAAATAGGTTTGGGCAAATACAGTGTGGATAGTTGTATCTTCTTTTGTATCCTGTTGAATGGTGGGTTTAAATAATTGTTTGTAGTGTGTATAGCAATCATATCCAACATTCTTTTTTCTGCGGCAAAATAATCTGTGGGCATGCAAGCTCTGCTAATTTAGGTATGCTACAAACCGGGCCGCTACTGTGTGTAAAGGGTGGTATAAATCAGTTTAATTATTTTGGGGCAGTTGTTCTGCAAGTCCGATTAAAAGTCCTTCAATACCACGTATGTAGCAAAGCCGATATGAATTTTCATATTGCGCTATTTCTCCAACAAGTTCAGCACCTTGCCTGATAAGTCGTTCCACCAGCTCGTCAATCTTGTTAACGGTAAACATAACACGAAGATACCCCAGGGAATTTACAGGTGCAGTCCGATGGTCCGAAATAGTTGCCGGTGTAATAAATCTTGATAGTTCAAGTCTGCTGTGTCCGTCAGGCGTAACCATCATTGCAATTTCCACCGACTGGTTTCCCAATCCTGTTACTTGTCCCGCCCATTCGCCTTCAACCATACCCCGCCCTTCAAGTTTCAAACCAAGTGCAGAGAAAAATGAGATTGCATCGTCAAGTGAATTTACTACTATGCCCACGTTGTTCATGCTTAATAAATTGCTTGTTATCATAAGTATAATAACTTTAAAATTCAGCAATAATCAGTTTTTTCATACCGATCATTTTTTTGAATGCGTTGGGTTTTTTACTAAGTTCTTCCCAATTTTCAGGGCATACTTGCCAGCTTAATCCGTATTTATCTTTAAGCCATCCACAAACACTTTCTTCGCCACCATTTGCTGTCAGTGCATTCCAGTAGTAGTCAATGTCAGCCTGGTTTTTGCAGGGTATCATAAATGAGACAGATTCATTGAATTTGAATAATGGACCAGCATTGATACCGATAAACTGTATACCCAAAATCTCAAACTGAACTGTAAGGACTTTGCCTGCAAAGTCCTTTTGAAAGTCAGCCAATCCTTCTGCTTCTGTCATTGGATAATAAGTAGTATTGATTATTTTGCCATCTTTAAAAACAGACAGATAGTATTCTGCTGCTTCTTTCGCAGTCCCGTCAAACCAGAGGTTTGGGATTATTTTTTTCATGGTATTTAACGTGTTGTCCATTTGATTTCTTTTTGTTTAAGGTGTAAAATAATTTTAAAGTTTATTCTTACTGCACAGCGCATATGCCCGGTACGGCTGTGCTTTATTATTAATGCCCAATTTATAAATTACCCTAAATATTTACATTCAATCATTACCCGTTTGTGCTGCTTATTAATGGTAAATATTTGGTTCGGTTTTCGTACATAATCCAAACCAAAATAGCTGCGAAAATTAAAGCCAATGGCAAGCCGCTTTTATCCTGCACAATGTTGGTCATTAATATTCCAATCATCACGGGGAAAACAATTAATGCCCCCAATGCCCTCAATCTTGGTATAATAATTAAGAGGCCCCCGATAATTTCTGCAAGCCCTACAAGTGGCATAAGCCAGCCAATTTCCATAAAGGCATTAAAGGCCTTCAGCATTTTTTCTGGCAGTTCTTTTGGCATTGGCATATAATTAAAAAACTTGTTTAAACCGGCATTGATAAAGAACAACCCAAATAAAAGTGCCAACACAAACAGCACTTTGTTTTTAATCGATTTTTTCATTTCTTTTTGTTTTTATTGTAATTAAGTATCCACTTGTTGCCATATTTGTCTGTAAGGTCGCCAAATAAAGCACCGTAAAAACTATCGTTTAATTGATGGTTTGCTTTGCCCCCGGTTGAGAGTTTACCATAACAATTTTTTATTTGCTGCACGCTGTTACAATGTAGCGAAAGGCAAACTGCATTACCTTTTACCAACCCTTTTTTACCAATGATATCCGAAGCCATTAAAACCAAATCGCCTTTTGTAAGTATTGAATGTACAATGCAACTTTTCATTTGTTTGGGCATCTCCCCCGATAGCGGCGACTCCCCAATTGTTTGAAAACGAAGTTCGCCACCCAAACACTGCTGGTAAAAAATCATCGCTTCCTTACAATTTCCATTAAAGGTGAGGTATGCATTTATTTGCATCTTTTTAATTGTTTTCAGTATAGTTTTTAAAGTTATTTAAAATTGCCTGCCAGCCACCCCGCTGCATTTCAATAGGGTTTTCCGTTTCAGGGTCAAAGGTAACAACCACCGCTGTCTGGTTGCCCGCTGCGTTAAATTGCACAGTTGCCTTTCTTCCACCAAACCCGTAGGTAAATTGTTTTCCTGCTGTAATTTCTGTATAAATGGCTTCAAAGTCAAATCCAAAACTTCCATCCCTTGCTTCCATTCTTGCTTTGTACGTGCCACCAATACGCATATCATTTTCGGCACTTGGGCAATGCCAGCTTGGGTCGGCAAAGTTCCAGTTAACAATGTGTTTGGGGTTGGTATAACAGTCCCAAACTTTCTTAGTGTCTGCGTTAACGGTAGTTGTAACCGTAATGGTTGAATTGTTCATTTCTGATTGTTTAATTGTTATTTGATACCTCAAAGATGCGGCGGATTGCCGAAACCTGCAATGTGTAAAAATGACAAGAAAAGGGTGTTTTACGTCAATAGGGTCTTTACCTTTAAGGCAACAAATAATATAGCACTAATGAATGTAAGTATCCTTGTTCCGGAAAATGCCGTAATGCAGGCAATTGCCGATCCGCAATATTTGTTTTCGGCCGTAAACCAGTTTATGGCGGTTGCTGATAAAAAGCCCTTGTTTAATGTTCAGTTGGTGGGGTTAAAAAAAGAAGTGAAGATAAATGATGGGTTGTTTGCTATCAATACCACACAACTTTTAAAAGATGTACAACAAACAGATTTAATCATTATACCTGCTTTGTTTGGTGATATGAAAATGGCTATTGCTGCTAACAAAAAAATATTGCCGTGGATTAATGAGCAATACAATAAAGGCGCAGAGGTAGCATCGCTTTGCGTTGGTGCGTTTTTATTGGCTTCTACAGGATTATTGAAGGGCAAAAAATGTTCTACCCATTGGGGATATCAAAATGAATTCCGGGAAATGTTCCCTGATATTGAGGTGATAGATGGCAGCATTGTTACCGAAGAAAACAGGCTGTATTCAAGTGGTGGTGCAATGTCTTACTGGAATTTATTGTTGTACCTGGTAGAAAAATACACAGACAGGCAAACAGCTATTTTAGCGTCAAAATATTTTGCGGTTGATATCGACAGAGAAAGCCAGGCAGCCTTCGCAATGTTTAAAGGACAAAAAAACCACACCGATGAAGCAGTAAAACAAGCACAGGATTTTATTGATAAAAATGTGCAGGAAAAAATTACCATTGATGATTTGGCAGGGTTGGTTTTATTGGGCAGAAGAAGTTTTGAAAGGCGTTTTAAAGTTGCCACAAATAATTCGGTATTGGAATACATCAACAGGATTAAAATAGAGTTTGCCAAACGAAGTTTTGAAATAAGCCGTAAAAATATTAATGAAGTAATGTATGCTGTTGGTTACACCGATACCAAAGCATTCAGGACTATTTTTAAAAAAATTACCGGGTTAACCCCCATTGAGTACCGCAACAAGTATAACAAAATGTCGATGCTGTAATAAGTGTGTTTTGTAATACTGATCTTGGCAGGCATGTTCATTTTTACTTATCATAGGCAAGGTCGGCCAAGGCTAATAAGTCCACAGCGTTTACACAACTACGTGGGCTGATAGTAAAGTACGCATTAATTAATCCCTGTAGTTTAGTGCTGGTTTCCGGTCGCCGAGTAAGGCCTTATATTGGTAATCCCCTTTTGCCTGCACAAATTCTTCTTTGGCTTTTTTAATCAACACCGGGTTTGTAAATAAATCAATTGCAGTATACGCCAGCGTTTTTGCGGCCACCATCATTCCTTTTATACCAATATCTGTACCGCCGCAGGCTACTGCCTGCCAGCTATGTGCACTTGTGCCGGTTACCCATGTTGCTGTTTCCACACCCACGGTTGGCACGGCATAACTTACATCACCTACATCTGTTGAGCCTTGGTTTTTTTCAGTGTGTAAAGGTTGTACTATTGCCGCAGCCTGTATGGAATCATATTTACCTAAAAGGCTTGTTTGGATTTTTTTTGCAAAAATTTTTTCCGCTTCTGTGTACATAACACCGCCAACCTTTTCTAAATTGGTTTGCATGTTTATGGCAAGCGTTTTATTAATAAGCAGGTCGTGTGTGCCGCCAATTATTTCATAATCCATTTTTGTTTCTGTACCAAGTGCCGCACCTTCGGCGGCTTTTTCAATCCGGCTAAAAATAGATACTGCCATTGTTTTCTCGGGGTGCCGTACATAATAATATACTTCAGCAAAATCGGGTACCACATTGGGCGCTTTGCCACCATTGGTAATTACATAATGAATACGGGTTTCTTGCGGAATATGCTCCCTCATCATGTTCACCATATTATCCATTGCCTCTACCGCATCCAATGCAGAACGCCCCAACTCCGGCGACGCAGCAGCATGGGATGCAATACCATAAAACCTGAACTTGGCAGATTTATTGGCCAACGCACTGGTATATATTACCGAGTTATTACTGCCCGGGTGCCAATGCAGCACTACATCTACATTATTAAACAACCCTTCCCTAACCATGTATACTTTACCACTGCCACCTTCCTCAGCCGGGCAACCGAAAACTTTGATAGTACCTTTTAATTTGCCTGCTTCTAATAATTTCTTGATGGCAATACCTGCAGCTACGGAACCTGTACCAAACAAATGATGGCCGCAGGCATGGGCATTATTTTTATCGGGTATAACAGTTTTAATTGCAGAAGTATCTTGTGATATACCGGGCAACGCATCATACTCTGCAAGGATAGCTATAACCGGTGAACCGCTTCCGTACATTGCCATAAATGCGGTGGGCATCCCGGCTACACCTGCTTCCACGGTAAACCCATTATCGGTTAAAGTACTTTGCAGCAATGCAGAACTTTTATTTTCTTTGTAACCCACTTCTGCATAATCCCAAATACTTAAGGCTATTTTTTTGTACGCACCATAACCCGATTGTATAGTTGCGGCAGACTCATTTTTCAACACGTCAACCAGTTTATTGTTGTTATTGCTTTTGCTTTGGGCCACGCCATTAAACCCTGTGGATAAGAACAAAAAAGAAATAAAAAGTAGTTTCATAATTTTTAATGATGATGATTTCTGAATAATTAATTGTTGATAAGAAGAAATACAACACCTTGGTTGACTAACTGTAAACTACTTCATTAAGTAAGTACAACCAAAAATAAACAGGTAAGATATAAGAGTGAACGGCAGTAAGGTTCCACAGGGTTTCGAAAGGTTTCAGGCATCTATGGATTTAATGAACATGGTGTACCATCCTTAATTGCTGCGTATGCTGCGGGAAAAGCAAAGATTTCTTTCTTTGCAGTTGGATGATTGCACCTTGGGATTTGTGTCGCAATTTTTTTGCACCTGCGTTTAAGTTTGCCCCAAAATTTTTCTGTTAATTCATTGGCACCGTTGCCAATAATTTTATAGTGGTTTCCAATCCATCCAAAGCTGGACATCCTGATTTCAGGGTCATGTGCAAGATTAATTTTTAAATGCATTACGCCTGGATGGCCGGCCCCGAAATAAGGTACTCGTGAATTTATTCCCGTTCTCATTTCCGTCCAACCTAACCAGGGGTTTTCAATTTTGTTTTCTTCCTCCCAATCTTCTTTATCCAATTTTAGTTTAACGCCATCCGTATTTGCATTAAGTAATGGAAGGCCGCCCGAAGGAATATGCCAAAGATTGTATTCAGCATAATTAGGAATTACAAAGTCATATCCATCGCCAAATTTTTGTGTACCAATGTCTGCGGTTATGTTGTGTTCCTTTTTGGCAATCCATTTTTTTTGTCTGTTAGAAACTAAAAAAGCAATTTCTTCTTCCTGATTAAGCCAATCATTAAGGATGACTGCATCTTCTGCTAATAAATACATCGGAAGCCACGCCATGTTAGTGCTGGTTTTTGTTTATAGTTAACAGGTAAATTGTATAGCCCTAAACTACACCAATAAGCAACTGCAACCAAAAATGCACAGTAAAATATAGGGCTTCCATCCTTTGCTGTTCACTACATAATAAAGATGTTCGTATATGACCCGTTTTATCAATGCAGCGTTTACACAAGTACGATGGCCTGTAAATAAAAAACAATAAGCAGGATGGGTTTTGTATCAATTAATCTAAAATTATTTTTCGGGAAATGTCCCCAATTTTCAATTGATAAAATCCCCTTGGTAAGGTATTAACATCAAATTGAACGGTATTTTTTCCTTTCACCACGTTGATATATTTTTTAATTACTGTACGTCCGGATACATCTGAAATTTGAATATTATAGGATGCGTTGCTTAATGAATTTATGGTTAAATACAATTTACTTTTTGCAGGCATCGGACTGATTTGTACAAAGTCTTTTTGTAAATCTTTCTTTGTAAGTTTAATGATACTGCTGTAATCAAACGATCCGTCATTTTGTACAATTTTTAACCTATAATAATTTAAATATTCTGTCACGTTATTATTTGTTGTAGTGTAAGTTTTATTACCAGATGAATAAACAGTGGGTAGAATATCTTTTAAACCTGAAAATTTGATACCATCCTGGCTAATTTCAACAACGTACTTTTTTATATTGCTTTCATCAGAAACCACCCAGTTTAATATGTCCCCATTAATATCTTGCGTACCAATAAAGCTTATTAATTTTACCGGTACAGTACCACAGACAGATGGAAAATTTAAAGTAACGGTATCCTTAAAAATACTACATGCATTACTAACAGCTACTTCATATTTATAAGTACCTGTGGTTAGGCTTGTAACATCAGTATTGGTACTATCTGAAGTGGCTATTGTAGATGAAGATCCACTTATCTGGCTCCATTTCACACCAAAATTGGGTGTAACCGCATTGGATGTAAGGGTGTATTTATTGGTTGGCGGCAAACAACCTGTAAAGTCAGCCTGTGCGGCCTGTGCATTACCTGGTGGCGTTCCAGAAAATATTATCCTTACAGTATCTGGTTTTAACGAACAATAATTACCAGTGTTACCTGCAGTTACATTCCAACTAAAATAATACGCAGATTGGTTAATAAAGCCAGAAACTGTTGTGGATATATCTGCTGTATCTGCTATAACAATTGGGGTGCCCCCATTGGTGGATATAGCCGGTAAAAATTTCCAAAAACCTTCAGTACCACCATTACTAACAGGGTTAGACCCGGCCAGGTTGGTTGTGCTTACATTACACTGTAATGCCTGGTCGGTACCTGCATTTCCCTTATACCCGCCCGATTTTATAAGGATATGAAAGGTATCTGCCCGTCCATCCGTACAGGCATTAAAATTAGAAGTGTTAGGAAATACCCGTATATCAAAATCGCCCACAAAACCATCAGTTGCATAGATTGTTATATTATCCTGATAGGCTTGTACATAATAAGGCTGATTGATAACTTCTGCATTGTATTGGTAGGCGCCAAAAGTACCAGTTGGGTAGGGGATATCAAACGAGTAGCTGATGTCGGAGTAACATATTGAGGTGTCCCTGAGTACTGGTAATTGTAGTCTTTGCAGTATATTCAAATCAGTGATATAATCAACACTGCAACCTGAAATTGTATCGGTGATTGTTGTAGAAATCCTGTAAAGACCAGGCATAATAGTACCGGAAAAAATCAGGCTGTCCATACCTTGCGGATTTGAAATATTTGCTGCCGAAGGTTTTACTAAAAAGATGCTGTTAAACTTATACTGGGCTGGCACCGTACCTGATTTGATCAGCTTAAAACCATAAGTAGATTTTGGAAATGGATCCGGTTCACAAAACGAAACTGCGGCACCACTTCCGTAAAGATTAGCGAATGTAAATGTACTTAATGAAGGAACTGAAGACTTGAAAAATACTTTAAATGTATCTTTAAAAGTAGGGAAACAACCATTAGAATTGTAGGTGATTTCAAAAGTATTTAACGTATTGTTTGTAACAGTATCCCAATTATTGTAAACATCATATTTATAACCCGTGGCCGTAACGCCTAATACAATATTACCAGAGCCGGTTAAGTTTACAACTGATATATTACTTCCCACATAATTATTGAATGCTAATAAACCGCCTTTTACACAGATGTTTTCAAGTGAAAAACTTGCACCAAAAGCAGGGTTAAAACATGCAGCAATTGTATCCGTCCTTTTAATTGCTGTTTTACTTACGAATGGTTTCAAATTACCCATCTTAGTTGCGTTTGAATCGGCAATAGGTTCCCCGCCATAATTGCCACAACTGCCATTGGTTATTTGAAAAGTAAAACGGGCTGATTGGTTACTTTTACAATTATTAAAATCATTATAGTTAACCGTAAACCTAACGGAGTCTGCCGTTGGCCCATTAAAGCTTGTTCCAAAAAAGGGATTTGCATTTGTAGAAGTTAAGTTTAATACAGTGCCATTAATAGTTAGTGTTTCACCTGCTTTCAAAGGCCTCCCAATAAGCTTTACAGAATCATCGAGGTTTCCACACAAATCGCTGAATTTTTTATTTGCGAGAAGTTGAAAATCTGCAACGTTTGTAATGGTTACCTGCACATTGTCGAAAACCCTGCCACCCGTAAGGCAATCTACACCAAGCCTGAAAGTGTATACACCGGTTGGTATATCTTTATAAGCAGCACTCACATACGTTGCATTATTATTGGGGGTAGTTAATGATATATTGGCTCCGGGTGGTGCAGATACTAATTCCCATAAAAGGTTGGGTGTGGCATTAAGATTACCAGAGGAATTACCCACTAACTGAAATAAAAAAGGATTTCCACTGTATAAACCTAAATTTCCTTGGGAAAAGCAATAGCTTCTATCAATGCCCGCATTAACAGTACAATCCTGTGCCTTAAGATAACCACTGGATGATAACAGGATCAGCAAAGCAAGAAACTTATGAAATTCAAATTTTTTGATTGTAAATTTCTTCATTTTAGTACGTTTAGTTTAGTTACAGATAAATAAAAAGATGGGATAACAAATAATAATTATTGGATAATACTAACCACAGGGCGTAGCCACAGTAAATTGTAATAAAGAAAATATTACACACGGGTTTATTAAACATTCAATTTTTAAACACGCTAATAATACCTGAAAAAAAAAGGGGGGGGTATTTTTTTGCTGAATTGTTTCCTGGTGATTATAAAAATGCAGCACTGAAATAGAAATATCGAATTCTGACACCTTAAAAGTATATAATCAAAATAGGATTGTATATACTAAAGAGGTATTTAAAATATGCCAAAAAGATAAAAGAAAATTCTATTTTGTTTTTCTTAATTCGGTTGGTAGTTTTCCGGTGTGCTTCTTTATCGCCTGGCAAAATTTACTTACATCGGTATAACATAATTGGTAAGCAATATCCTTTATTAAGAACGTAGAATTTTTTATTAGCTCAAGCGCCTTGGCAAACCTCAACTCCTGGTAATGTTTGTAAATGCCTTTATGATAAAATTTATAAAATTTTTTTTTGACGCTGCTTTCAGACATGTGCATTTGCCTTGCTATATATTGTATACTTAGTGGTACGTTACCATCTAAAGCGGTTTTTACATATTCCGCAATTCCATTGCAAATGTTTAAATCTTTGTCCTCTATAGAATTAGGGATATTGCTTTTTTTTACTTCAAAAAATTTCAAATATTGATATAGTAGCTGATAAATTTTGCCCTTTATAAAAATTCGGTTTAGGTCATCATTCTTTATAGCATTAAGCACCGATATGCATTCCTGCCTTGTTTCATAATCCAAACACGCCATCAGCTTATTCTTATCAAAACTGAAGAAAAGCTTAAAAAGATTATCAACACTTTTTTTATCTAAATTATTACTCAGTAAAAAAGTTTTTGTAAACAGGATATTTATTGTTTTGGCCTCGGTATTTTTCTCAATATTTATAATTTGAGGGTTCGACATATTGTATAAGAAAATAGAATCAAAATTGTCTTGGTTTAAATCACTACCCATTTTATAAGCACTTGGGTTTACACTGTCGTATTTCTTATGTATATTAAAAGCCAACATCAGCTCCTCATTATTATTTTGATCAATTTGAATGGTAACATTTTCTTTTAGATTATTAATTTCATATACAGAAAAACTACAGTCATTTGCAATCTCATCCGCATAATAATACCCATTTAAGCTGCTGCTCGTAAGCATAAGTTTATTACTGCTGGAATACGTTTCAGAGAATGGGCGTAGTTGATTTATATAGCTTACAAAATGATAAATCTTTGTTTTTATGATCATAGGGGAAAATTTTCATGAAGTGGACAACAGTTAGAAAAAAGTATTTACAACTACCTGTGGTTCTGGCAATGGAAAAATTTATTCAAAGCTGATAAGCTGTAATTAAAATTGAAGCAACATTAATTAAACTGATCAAAAATTATTGATGTTACGAAAGTAAGACTTCTGGCGCTGGTACTTTTTTGAACAATCTTTAATGCTACACATTTGGAAGCATAATTAAATACCCAACCCTTGGAAGTAACTTACTTTCTAAAACAGTTTGTATAAAAAATGTAGTGCAGTTGTATAAGTTGGTGAGCCAACTTTCTTAAATAACCTGAAGAAATTATTGTAAATGTATAAAAATATTTGAACTGATAAAAGATATTTTTAAGTGATAATTTAAATAAAAATGGATTGATTGTACCCGCCAATACCGGGCAAGAGATTTTTACCCTTATGACTAAAAGGTACCCGGCTTATTATTTTTTGTAGGGGAAATCTCGAAAGGAAAAGATCCTGAAACAGCAGCACCACACCGTACCCCTGAGTTTAGGATTGATGATGCTGTATTTAAAACAGGGGTAATTGCGTTTTGCAATTTGGTGTTTGATTGTGCAGAATTGCACCAAGCTGCATAGAATTGCCAGTTAACACGCTAAATAAATATTAGCTACAAACATCATCAAGTAAGCATCAAAAGCATTTACAAGCCCTTCAAAATAACCCGGTATGTTTTTATTTCGCTTTGTTTAAAAGATAAGGACAGGGCGTTTTTTTGTGGGGTTATTGCTTTCTCATTTGTTTCAATATGTGTGGTTTGCCAGGCTTTGTTTACGGGCACGGCGAAAGAAACGCTTGGTTCCAATGCCTTACTGCCCATGTTCCAAAACCTCGTTATCAAACCTTCTTCAATGCCATCTTCTGATGGCTTTATACCCCACAATAAAACATCAGGGTTATAAATGTGTAACAGCGAGAAGGACGTTGCGGATAATGAATTTTTACTGCCCGTTACCATACCTGTTATCAGTGGGTTTTGATGCTCCAATGCAAACTTCATTGCAATGGTTGGGTTAAATGCTGACTGATGGGCAGCCAGGGAAAATTTATATAAAAAATCTTTCTGGCCATCCTGATCATGTATGCCTAACATGGCACCATCTTCCTTTTTTTTATCAATGTTGCCACCTGCCAGTGCATTAATTAGTGTTGAGTTTTCCCATAACGAATCAGGTGTGCTTTTCCCCAGCTTAAAAAAACTGCAGTCAGCGTTTGATAGGGTAACCCCATAATTTGCTTCGCTCATATCGGCAAAATGGTTGAAAGTCTGCCAATCGTAACGGGCATTTTCATCAGCGTAATGGCCGCCGTTGCTTTGTTTTTTTACGGTAAGCACAGCACCTGTTTCTTCATGCCGGGTAGTTTGGTTTTTAAGGTTAAAAGCAAAGCCCCAGTTTTTTACATCACCAAAATTTGCCTGAATGCTATCTTCAATATCAATTCTGGGGCTATTGGCAAATAGGGTAACCCTAACCGTATGTGCCACCGGATTTGTAGAAATAGCTTTGATGGATACCGATACCGGCCCTGCGTTTTCTACTACCACATTGTCATCGCTGGCTTCGTTACTTCCTAAATTATTAATATAGTTTCCACTGTTTGAATCGGCAAGTTGCCTGCTGTTGGCGAGACTGTCGTACAGTTGTGTAATAACACCTGCACCATTTAGTTTAAGCCGGTAAAAGGGGTTGCTTAAATAGCCCTGGTTATAAATAGCGGCTTGTTTAAAAGCGGCTGGTTTTTCGCTCGTAATGTCAAATACCTTGTACCCGACAGAGGGAATATTTTCAGCGATGATACGCAGGTATTGCTTACCATCTTTTATCACCAGTTGACTGGGCGTTTCTTTTTGTGTTGCCTTATCAACCACCCTAACCGGATAAATTCCATTGTACAGTATATCGGCTACATCATTTCTTGTCCAGCTCAAAGGGTTAAATACATAAAAGCTTTGCGGTGCCTGCCTTTTTATTTGCGACCCTATAATAGTATTGCAACGGTCATACAATGTATCCACATACAAGGCCAATTGGTGCTGTAATTTAATTTGCCAAATGGCCCTTTCTTTTATGGGCACGGGGCCGTCTGCTGTCCAGTTATGTTCCCAATACATGCCCAGGCTTTCCCATGCTTTTTCCCTGATTGCGGTAAGGCCGTCCATCAGGTGTTTATCGTGCAGCGATGCCACTGCAGCAAGTGCTTCTGCAGACCGTAACTTTTCTACCGAACGCCTTACCCTTGCGGTGGTTTCGTTCATTGATGCACACAGCACATCCCACTCGTTGCCGAAGCTTACACTTTGGTTTGGCAAATTTGGATAGCTGCCTTGCACATCTTTAAAAAAATCTTCTTCATTACTCACCCTAACTTTTCGGGCGGCAGTAGTGTTGTTTTTAGCTGCATTAATAAAAGAGGAGGAGATGTACGTTTCCAGGTCATCCCATCCCCAGCCAAACGCACCCGCCACAGCAAATGGATATGTTGAACCCGGTGAACGGGTATCGCAAATGCTGTCGAGTATATTAATTATCCGGCCAATTTCTTTTTCGCTACTGGTGGAATGCACCGCTAAACGGCATTCTGCATATCCACCCAATGAGGCGGTTTTACTTTCGTTGTAGGCATTCCATTTCATGATAATGCCTGTTCCATCCAAACCTTTATAATTATACAACTGGTATTTTCTTTTGGCCCTCATGGCATAACTCATTTGGCTTCCATAACCCCCAATGCCTTTCCAGCAATACTTTGCACCAGCACCTGCCCACACCGATGCAAGCCCCAATGGAAGGGTATTATTTTCCATACTACCAGCCATACTGAAACGCATTTTATATTTTCTTTCCAGCGCCCCGGCGTAATACATGCCACGAATAATTGCCTCTGTTGGTTGTGCACCGTAACAACTTACCAACAGGTTTAACGGGCTGCTGATATGGCCTGATTTTATGGCTGCTATCAGGTGCTGAAATTGTGCAGTCGACCGGTAGCTTTCATAAGCCTTTAACCAATAACTTCCATCACAATTAAACCTTGCCTGGTAATCCGGCACATTTTTTTTTGTGGAATCAATTTGCCGCAGGTAGTAATCCAGCATGTGTACAAATGCAGAGTCGTAGGCCGCTTCATTAGCCGTCCACATATAATCGGTATGGTTATCGTTTGCGATGTACAACCGTTTTGCTGTTTGCGCATTTGATAGAAAGTGCATCATCAATGCAAGAGAAACAGCTAAGCTATTTTTAATGAAACTTTCTTTTGTTACCGGCATCAGCAACTTTTTTAACTGGATAAAAAAATGAAAAAAAAACAATTGATATTTTTTAAAAAAGATATTCTTGTTTGTAAAAATGGATACAATGCATTTAAAAGCAAAGGCCTTTTTTTAAACGAATTTTACTTCGGTAACCTTACCACCTACCGTAAAGGTATCTTTAATATTTAATTTTTGGGATAGATAATACGCCAGGTAATTAAAAGGTATAATGTTGTGCAATACAGATTCGTTTTCTGTTGCCCCTTGTTCTTCAACAGTTAAAACCGTGGAGCCTGCGGCCGTAATAGTCGCACCTAAATGCTTACCTCGTTCATACGATTTTCCTTTGGATAAAATATTTATCACAATACTATCATTCGCAGTTTCTTTGGGGCCATGATCATATTGCGCCATGGGCAAACCATTGAAATTTAATTTGGTGCTTTCGCTCATGATCAATGCTGCCTGCATTGCAGTGGCAATATTAGGCCCACTTCCGGTAACATAAATGCCGCTTACATTTTTAGCGGCCACCAACGGAAATATTTTTTCTGCCATCATTTGCCCCTGTTCTTTATAGGTGTTCATGTTATCCGTAAGCAGCGCTACACTTTTTGCTGCATCTGTTCCAAAGCCTTTAAAAAGGCACAACAACGTATTAATATAAGTTTTGGAAGAAGAGAACTTTTCTTCTCCTGCAAGCAATGGAATAATTTGATGTGCCGACGCAAACCGGCAAAGTGGGCTGCCTTCTACATTTGACACTGCAATAAATTTTTCGAACAAACCTGCACACCATAACACCTCGGTGCTTTTGCCAGACTGTGACAGCAACACCCCCTGAGGTGCTTCTTTACCAGGCGACAAATAACTAAAATATTCTGATGCTATCTCCGGGTAAATATCAATGCCCATGTATTTAAATGCAAGCGGTGCAAAATACGATGAGCCCATACCGATGTAAGGCACTTTTTGTGGTAATACAAATGGCGCTGAATTTTGTAAAAATTCTTTTGCCCTTAGTGGTATTTCATTAATTTCTGACAACATAAATTTTGGTTGAATGTATTATGACGCTGTTATGGAAACTTGTTCTTTTTTCTTTTTTTCAAAGGATAACATTAAGGCCCCGGCGATGGCCAGTACAATGCCGGCGAGTTCTATGCCGGAAATAATTTCACCAAGGAATGCGATGGCGAGTACAATGGTAAACACAGGTTGCAATGCCCCGGCAATAGTGGTAACGGCAGCAGCTTTTCCCTGTGAGCGGTAGGCAGCAAAGCTAGCCAGCACGCCAAGGCCGTTCACCATTCCGGCAACGCTGCCCAACGAAAAGGTTTTTACAGAGGTATCAAACCCCATTTTTCCTGCCAGTATAAAGCCGGTACTTATAACTGCAGCGGTAACCACAAATGCAGTGTATGACCACTCTGCAGAAATATGGTTGGTGGCCACTTTTTGTACCGCACTAAAAATGCCCCAGCAAAATATAGCCGCCATCGAAAACAAAAACCACTCGTTTAGGCCAATGCCTTTAAAGAATGTACCCGGGTGTGTAAACAATAAAGTATCGCCTGATAAAATCAGGATTGCCGGCACTGATAAAAAAATGCCAGCCACATTAACAATGTTAAGCCGCTCCTTAAAAGCAAGTACGGCGATGATGATTGTTATTAGCGGATATAGGTTGGTAACAGGTATTACAATCGATGCCTGTCCACCTTTACTAAAAGCATAAAACACGGCAACGTTACCAGCAATGGCAAAGCAACCTGCAACACAGCCCCATATAAAACCTTGGGTATTAAAAGATGAACGTGTACATTTTTTTATAACAAAAGGCAGCGTAAGCAGCATGCCAACGGTAAACAACAGGTGGTTCATAAACGGGTTTACCGTTTCGGAAATAAGCTTGGCTATTACACCCCATATGCCCCATAAAAGGCCTGCTGTCACTGCATATACAAACCATGCATTGTTTTTTACATTCATAATAATACGGGTTTTAAAAAATTGTTTTTTGTTGTAACCAATGCTGCACTCCCCAACATGCCTGCTGTTTCTTTAAGGGTAGAAACCACAAGTTTAAATGTATACTCAGGAAAGGGCGACAGATAACTTCTTCCCTTTATAATATTGAGGTACGGTGACAGGCCCTGCGCAATGCCGCCACCCAAAATAATTACATCTGGTGCAAAAAGGTTAACATAATTATGGATACCATCATGCAGGTAACCACAGGTTTTTTGTACCACGGCCATAGCATCCTTATTACCTTTTTCTGCTGCTTTAAATATTTGTTCTGCAGATAAATTTGCTGCAAGCCCGTCGGTATTTTTTGCAATATTTAAAATGCCCGTTGAAGATACCAATGCTTCAAGGCAACCGGTTTTACCGCAGTAACAGGGTTCCCCTTCATTGTTGATTTTGATATGCCCACCCATATGCTCCAATGGCATTGGCGCCGTAAAAGCCCCGTTAATTACCAGGCCGAAACCCACGCCTGTACCCAATGTTAAAGTAAGGGCCCTTTCATAATTTTTGCCTCCCCCATACAAGGCTTCTCCAAGGGCTACTATCCTTGCATCGTTATCAATGCAACAGGCTAATCCAAATTTTTTTTCTATCAAATCTTTTAACGGATAATCTTCCATAAAAGCCAAAAAGCCATAGGTTGTGGTTACCACCCCATCCCCGCTGGTAAACCCTGGTATGCCAATACCAATACCTTTTAAGCCGCCATTTTTTATAGCGGCTGTTTTGCTAAACTGATCAACGGCCAGTTTTATTTGCTGCATAAAAACACCACTGTCTTCTTTCTCCGTTGGTTGTACTATGCTTTCGATTACGTCCCCGGTCAGCGTATCAACCAATCCGCATTTTGTCCTGGTGCCACCAATATCAACGCCAATTACAAAAGATTTCATTTTCGTCATTTGTGTGCTGCTGTTAATTTAAAACAAAAAAACTTTTTCAAAACTTCGTTAACATATCAATTGTATCAAATAATTTTTTGTCTGCCCTGCCGCTATCCACCAACTGTTTCCATATGGCGTATACCGCTACATTCCAGCCCATATTGGGTTTCCACGGTTCGCCGGTTACCGTGTTTAAGCATTCGAAAGTTGTTCCTCCTTTTACAAAATCCAGTGAGGCCCGCCAGGTTAATTGTGTGGCTGCATCTTTAATCCCATGCATCCATGCATCTATCAAAAACAAATTATCATACAAAAAATAAGAGCCGCCCCTGCAGTACTGGCCATCCGTTATTTTGCCACGGTTAACCTGCGATTGGTATCCTTTTACATCATACAAAGAATCTGGCAGGTATTGCCCGTCTGGCAAGGCTACTACTTTAAAACCATTGGGCGTTTTAGCATACTTCACCATCCTGCTATAATGCAGTGTTACGTTTTTAGAGGGCAACATTTGCTTGTTAAAATATAACTGTGATAACAGGTCGGGTATCAAGGGGTCTGGCCCCATCACTGTATTTTTATTTTTGCTAGCGGGATAAAAACCAAGTGCCTGGTTAAACATGCCCTGGTAATTTTTTAAAGCTTTGCCAGGGTCCGATTTAGTGGTAAGCCCCATCTCTTTTGCAGCTTGTATAGCCAGGGCATATAGACCCTGGTTATACGTTACTACATCTGTGGTGTCAAAGGCCATAAGGTCGTTCCAGTATTGAAAATCCAGCCGTCCATCGCTGTCGCTATAGCTATAGTAATAATTGTTTTTAACATGGCTGTCTATGGCTGTTATGTACCGCTGCAACCCGGGCAGGTTGACCTTGTTTTTTGCTTTCCATGATTTGTACGCCCATATCACAGTTATCAGTGGATACTCTGCATACATGTTTACTTTGGCCAGTTCATTTTTAAGGCAATCGGCTGCAATGGCGGGTGGCAGCATGTTTGCTATCCAAAAAGCATCCCTGCAATACTGCACATTATTATACTCTACAGAAGGCACTACCCAATAAGTACTTTTGCCGGTTTCATTTATCCGCAAATTCATATAGGCAGTTGTAAAAGATACCGCCCCAAAATAATCAGTGTATTTGCCTGCTGAAAAATGAGTGGCTGCTTTTTGGTTAATATCTTTTCTTAACTGTTGTACGGTAGCAGCATTGCTGATAAAAATAATCCCTTCAAAAACATGTTTTCTGGCTGCTGTTATTAAATGATAAAAGGGCAGCACTTTGCCGGGTGCGAACACCTGTGTTTTTTCGGCATTAACTTCCATTTTAATCCTTGCAGCAGTATCGGGTTTCAGGCCAGGTGTTTCGCCATTGTCGCCGGATGATAACTCCGCTATCTGCATATAGGTATAGAAAGCCTGGCTCGTAAAATTATTATATAAAGCCGGGGAGCCATTAAGTGCTACTTCAAAAACAGTATCCCTTTTTAAAGCAATCACGGGTACGGCCTGCTCCGCAATGCCCCTTACCGACCATGCATTGATATCATGCCTGCTTTGCCTGAAAATTTCAGGGCCTTTTACTTCCCCATCAAAATTATAGGGTGTGGCACCTGCATAATTATTTCTTAAAGAGAAGTAAATACTTGCCTTGCCCGATGGCTTATAAGCAATGGCTTTAAAAATGGTATACCCTTTTGCTGGTTCTAACGAAAATGAAATTTGTACGTTATCGGCAATAGTAGTGTACTTAAAGCCCTTAGATATATCAGCCGGTAAACGGATAATTTCAATGGGTTGTTTACCGGGCCGGTGCAGCACAAGCGACCATGATGAAGGGTTGCCTGCTTGTACTATGTAACCTGTAAGTACACACGCTAATACCGCAAATATTTTTTTTAAATATTTCATTGATAAAGTTTGCTGTTAAAAATTTTTATCTTCTATAAATTGCATGATGCCCATTAAGGCACCCCAGTGATAATAGGGGTCGCAGTTTAATTGGTCTTCTGTATTGAGTACACCTTTAATAGAGTTGATGTTTTCAAATACATAATGATGGTCTTTCCATGCTTTATCAAAAAGTGAAAAAGATTTTTTTGCCAGCTCTGCCGCCGCTTCTTTATCATAATTTTTTAAGCCCAGGTAAACAATAAAATTCATTGGCCCCCAAATACTGCCCCGCCAGTAATCGTTATCAAAACTGCTATCGTTGTATGCACATGAAGGGATGATATAATTACCATAAAATTCCTTTGGGTTGTGCAAGTGTTCTTTTATCATCCTTGCGGCTGCTGCCTGTGAGGGGATGCCTGCGATCATCGGGTAAAAAAGGGTGGGGGTAAGGCGGTGGCTGTTTTCGCCGCTGCTGAGGTTACGGTTAAGGTAAAGGCCATCAGCTTCACTCCATAATTTATTGGTTTGGCCGGTATACAAAACGGCCCTTTGAAGCAACTCGTTTTCATCATTTTTCTTGCCAAGAATATGGGCTATTTTTGCCAGCGATTTACAGTCCGACACATACAAGCCGCATAACCCCACATCGGCAATATCAAGCAACCAATTATTGCCTGCCTGCTGTAACGAAGTGGCTTCATACATGGGCGAATTATCCAGCCCAGATTCCAGTATGGCATCTTTTGGCAGCCCTTTCCAGGATGCACCCCAGGTTAAAAAACCCTGGTTAAGCCGTTGTTTTATCCACCACCTGTTCCAGCTAAGCAGGCCCGGGTACACCGCTTCTAAAAACCATTTGTCTTTATATTTTTTATAAATCATGTTGCAGATCATACTGCCAACAGGTGGCTGCGACTGGCTGGATATTTTGTTGCCTGGCATTTGCGTAAAGCCAACCGCACCTTGTTTATTAATGCCCTGGGTTACAGCAATAGCATTGCTGTACGCATAATCTTTATCATACAAAGCAAACAATAAGGACGCAAAATAAGTATCCCATTCAAACAGTACAAAGCCTTCCCATGCCTCGTTCCATCCACGGGTAACGGGTGTAATTACCCTGTTTTTTTCTGCATCATACACTGTGTTCCATCCGAGTACACTCTGTATACCTTTAAAAGCTTCGGCCTTGTCGCTATATTTATCAGCCTGGCTTTCCCACTTTTTTTTTGCCGCCGCAATCGTTGCCTGTACACTTTCAAGCGATCTTTTTTTGCCGGTGTAAAAACCTATAACAGTATCGGCTTTAACGGGCAGGTAAGGGGTACTGTAAGGATGAAATGTTGGGGATACCAGGCTGGTTGAACGGATGATAAATGCTTTATTGGTAGTGGTTGCGGTAATGGTTTCTCCTGTACGTTTTAAGCTGCCCGGCTTGTTCCAAAGAAAGCCCGTTTCGAGTTCTGCATAATATTGCACGTTGGCAGATTGTTGCGTAGGGGTAACTAATATTACTATATCATCTTTACCCGAGGCAGATTGCACCCTTAGCGAATTGCCATACCAGTTATCGATCAGCAACTCCGTGTACGATCCATCTGTGCTGTGGGCAATGGGCCGTACCATTCCTTTTTTATCAACCGTAATATCATCCATAAAATAGTTAGGGTCGTAAGGGGTGCCAATACCAGCATGCCTCAGGTTTACCTTCATGCTTAAGCCTTCAGGCAATAAAACATAATCCAGCATACTGGCATAGCTCCATGTATTCCATCCCGAGGCTATTTTATTTTGTAATTTTTTATAATTATCCGGTGCTGTTTGTGCAGGTAAAAAAGCAGCATGCAGCAGCGCAATGGTAACAATACATAAAACCTTCTTTATCATTTTTTAAGTTTTTTAGATATGGGTTAAGCTGTTATGGAAAAGTATTTTTCTCTTACCGCTATAAAAATAAAACCCTTAGTATGGCTGCAAACCCATGCCAGTGGCGTAAGCCCCATATTCACCGGGTTTCATCAATATCTTTTAACCTTCCTTATAGTATTGCTTATTGGCCTTTTTTTATAATCCGCTTGCTGTTGCTGATGCCAGTTATTTCGGCGGCAACAGCCGTTTCGGGCATTGTAAAAAAACGCCCCGATTGTGATAAATAAGAATTGCCATAATAAAATTCTTCCTTCCGCTTACTGCCATCTTTCATTTTGTACACCACGTTTACTTCATTTTTTTGCAAGGGTATGCAGGTTTGCTTTTTACTATCTGTAAACATTTTTAAAGTGCCCTGGTTCCTGCTTGCAATCAGCACTGTTCCCCTATTGTTACCATTAACTTTTATCAGGGCTTTGGCATCGCCACTTACAATAAAACCACTTGCTGCAGGCATCACCGAAGTAAAATTATTATGCCCTGTATTGTGCAACGTCCATCCTTGCGATGCGTCGTAGCGGCCGGTCAGGGCCTCCGGTGCAAATGAATTGCCCACTGCCAGAATATCTAATTTTCCGTCTTCATCAATGTCCGTTGCTGCGATGCCAAACATTGGTGCAACCTGCGCCTGTATGGGCAAGGGGCTTATTTTAAAATGGCCGTTGCCAAGGTTTTCAATAAAAAGGGAAGCCATTTCAAAAGCCTGCAACGCCTGCACACCTTCACGTTCATCTGCTGTAAATAGCGTGCTGTATTGGGCTGCGCCGTAATCCTTGTAATATAAAAAGCGCTTTTTGATGCCGGGTATTTGCTCGGTAATTACATTGCGTGGCTGCGATGGGTACTCAATATGGTTATTGTACTGAAAGAGAAAAGCATCCATCGTACCATCTTTATTAAAGTCGTTATAGCGCACAGTTACCGGTGCTGACAGTGAGGCTTTATATTTTGAGTTAAGCCCAAGGTTGCCTGCCACATAATCCATGTCGCCATCATTGTCAAAATCTGCCGCACATAAACTATTGTACCAACCGTTGGTATTTTTAAAAGCTTCAACAGGTGTAGTGGTAAAACTTTTGCCGCCATTATTTTTAAAAAGCATCAATGGCATAAACTCACCGGTTAACAATAAATCGGCAAAACCATCATTGTCGTAATCTGTCCATAACGCTGCTGTAACCATACCGGGCTGCAATAATGCAGGGCACATATCTGCAGTTACGTCGGTAAATTTTATTTTTTTTGTTACAGGGTCGGTATCGTTCCTCAATAAATAACTGCGGCCGCTTAAGGGGTACTGCTTAGGTTTTGTCCTGCCGCCGATAAATAAATCAATATCGCCATCATGGTCATAATCGGCACCAATTACACAGGAACCGCTTGCCGTGGTGTTCGGTATGGCAAGGGGCTGTGCCGTAAAATTTCCCTTGCCGTCATTGGTAAAAAACAAGTCCTGGTAATTGCTGCTGTCTGCAAATTCATCACCTCCGCCTACGCAATACAGATCGTTATCACCGTCATTATCTGCATCAAATAACAGTACACCTGTTTCTTCTGTTGTTTTGTTTATGGGGTTGCTTAAAAAAGGTTTAGCAACAAATCCATTTTTTTGCTGCAGCAGAAAATAGCCGCTTTGCCTTGATGCACCACCAACATACACATCGCTTAAACCATCACCATCAACATCGGCAGTGGCCATGCCCGGCCCTTGTATTGAATAGCGATGTGGTAACGTAAACTGATAATTAAAATCCAGGTAAATGTTTTCAGTATGCACATATTGGTTTGTCAAAAGCTGTTTACTATTGTCTGTAAACATTGCTGGTACTGGCTTTACCGGTTTTTCTTTTTTGTTTGTTGCATTCTTTTCCTCTATCACCAGCAATTGATTGGCAGCAATTTTTTTTATTTTTTGAGATGTTCCATACAGCCATCGTACTTGCAAAGAATCTATTTCAGCAGCACTGCCAATACCAAAATATATTTTACCATCCATGCTAGAAAGATATCCCCGCTGCAATGCCTGCTCTGCAAATTGCATTTGTCCATTTTGCCAGATGGTTACCTTGGCTCCCAAGCCCTCATAGTTTCCTTTGTTGCCAATTAATTTTATCGTGAGGTAGTTGCTGCTGTTTGTGGTGTGCTTACCTGCATTGCCGATAGTATTGTTTTGATAAATAAAAGCTTTGTCGTTGATGTTGTTCATAACAATATCAACATCGCCATCATTATCGAGATCGGTATAAACGGCGCCGTTGGCAAAGGATGTTTCTGTAAGCCCGGCCCTGGAGGCAACATTTATAAAACCAAGGTTATGGTTATTCATAAAAATACAATCGGGCTTTTTTACGCTGCCCAGTTGGATGGCTTTTTTTTGTATGGCACGCATCTTTTCAGCCTGGTTGCCAAAAATGCTGTAGCTGTTTACAAAGGTTGTAAAATCAAGATCGGTTACATCTTTTACATAACCGTTTGTAATAAGCAGGTCACGCCATCCGTCATTATCAAAATCTGCCCACAAGGGGCTCCAGCTCCAGTCTGTAGCCGCAACGCCAGCCATATAGCCAATGTCTGCAAAGGCAAATGCGTTGTTGATACTATCGGGCAAAATGCCGGTATTTAGCTGCAGCATATTCCTTACAAATTGCGGCTGGTAACCCATTTTTAAAGCCCTTTCGTAGTTGTCGTTTGCCGGGGAGCCAAACATGGTTTTCTGTCGAAGGTTATCATCGGGCAACATGTCCACAACACAGATATCTTCAAGGCCATCATTGTTGCAATCTGCCATATCCACGCCCATTGCATTATGGCATTCGTGTGTAAGATAGCTGCCTGTTTTATTGGAGAAAGTGCCATTATGGTTGTTGATGTAAAGGTGGTCGCTGCTGATGAAATCGTTGGCAACATAAATGTCTGGCCAGCCATCCCTGTTGATGTCTTTTACAATAACCCCCAAACCCCAACCCATGGTTTGTATACCTGCCTGTTTGGAAACATTGGTATAATGCGGCAAGCCGGTAATACTATCTGTACCATCGTTCCTAAACAGCTTATCCTGGCTTGCGCCCAAGCCATCCTGCCGTTGCCCGGTCAGCGCATTGCGGTCGCCTTCATGGATAGCGTTTATACACAGGTAAACATCAAGGTCGCCATCAAGATCGTAATCTAAAAAAGCAGCTTGTGTGCCATACGAGCTATCGTTAAGCCCGGTATCCTTTGCCGATTCCTTAAACACAGGAACACCGTTTTTGTCATTTCCCTGGTTAATAAAAAGCAGGTCTGCCGAAGCTTTGTTTGAAAAGGGTGATGCAGTTGAAACAAAAATATCGGGCCGCTTATCCTGGTTAATATCAATGACTGCAACGCCGGTGCACCATACTTTTGTACCTGTTCCGGATGGCACCGTAATATCCTGAAACGTAAAGCCACCCTTATTTAAGTACAACTTGCTGCTTACCATATTGCCGGCGAAAAATAAATCTGTAAGCCCGTCCCCGTTAAAGTCACCTGCACCCACGCCGCCCCCGTTGTACATGTATTCATCCTTAAAAATATTCACTGAGTCCGTTTCGGTTAAAGTGTTGGAAAAATCAATACCGGTCTTATCATCGGTAAACCTTGTAAACATTGCAGGTGTACTTTGTTTGCAAGACAACAGGTTGAACAAAATAAAGATGGCCACAAAAATTTTCATTTGCAATTCATTTGATGCTGCCTGAAATGAAAGCGGTTAGTAAAACAATACAACCCTTTTTCTGGCCATCGAAACAAGATCATTATTAGTAGCCTGGATTTTGTACCAATGCTTTATTCTGGTCAATTTCAGATTGCGGAATAGGCCAGTAATACCAAAATGATTTAAATGCCTTTTGATAGTTGTTTTGTAAATAATCCACCAGTTGTTTTTTGCGGCTGAGGTGAAAATATAAATTGGGTTCCCAAAAAAGTTCATGCCTTCTTTCGTTTAGTAAATCCTTGTCAAAAGCTGCGGCACCCGAAAGCGGCCTGGCAGTTAAGCCGGCCCGGGTACGGATGAGGTTAAGCTTTGTATAGGCACCAGAAAGGTCGCCTAAAGCAGCTTGTGTTTCTGCATAATTCAGCAAGACTTCAGCATAGCGCATCTGAATTAAATTCTGGCCATCGCCTGCATCGCTGCCACCTGGTATTGTTGGCGAATTAGGGCCCATCCAGTATTTGGTACAGCATGCGTTTGTTGTAACGGTACCGGCTGTTAAGAGGTAAGGGCTTTGCATTGCTTCACCCTGATAACTTTCATCGGCTGCAACAATCCATGGATAAATTGTTTTTCCGCCCTGTGTAAAAGCAAACCTTCTTCTGTCGCCGGCCTCAAAACTTGATGCTAAACCGGTGGCTAAAATATATCCGCCCCAGCCACCTGCCGGTGCATATTCTGTACCTGCGCCACCGGGTGAAGATTGGTTACCCAAAAAGTGTACGTTTGATGCGCCGCCGCCACCAGAGCCATCTGTGGCCCATCCATTTTCAAAGCCTTGCGTAAACTGTATTTCAAAAACCGATTCTTTATTGTTCTCGTTCTTTTCAGAAAACACCTCCCTTGGCGAAGGCATAAGGCTATATACATTTAATGCCTGCAACGCTGCAAAAGCAGCAGCGGCCGATGTCCAGTCTTTGGTGTACATGTAGGCATTTGCAAGGTAGGCCAATGCTGCACCTTTGGTTGCCCGGCCAACATTTGCCGCATCCCATTGTGCCGGAAGCCCGTCTGCTGCGTCTTTTAAATCTGCTGTTACCTGTTGCCAGCTTGCCTGTTCTGTTGCCCTCGCATCTTCACGGGAATCGGAAGCGGATTTTGGCACAAGTACTATCGGCACACCGCCAAAGGCCCTCGTTAAATTAAAGTATGCAAAGCCCCGCAAAAACTTGGCTTCTGCTAAAACCACTTTACGGTCGGCATCAGAAAGGTTGCCTTTTGTAATGTTTGCAATGGGCTGGTTGGCACTGTGCACCATCAGGTAAAAACTGCTCCACCAGTTAAGGCGGCTGCTTGTTTGAAACTCATTTTGCAAATCAATAAAACCTTCGTTGGGCAGCATTTCATTGAGCAGCGAATTGGGGGTGGATATCCAGTTATCGCCACCGGCATTGGTATTGTTCATGGTGCGGTAGGTGGCAATAATAGCGGCATCAAAATCCTTTTTACTTTTCCAAAACGATTCTGATGTTATGCTTCCATCCTGCGGCTGGATATCTAAAAAACTTTTTTTACATGCGGTAAACAATAATGGCAATGTTATACCACCCAAAAAAACAATGATTAAATATTTTATCTGTCTCATTTCTAAGCAATTTGAAAATGAATAAATGGTTCAATTAAAAACTAACACTAACGCCTGCTGTAAATGTTTTAGCGGTAGGGTAGCGGCCACTGTCAACACCGGTTAACAATATCTGGTTACCGTTATAAGCGTCATCTTTCCGCACACCAATTTCAGGATCAAATCCATTATAGTTGGTAAACGTTAGTAAATTTTGTGCGGCTGCAAACACCCTTACCCTGTTTATGCCTAATTGCTGTAAATTCTTTTCCGGAAAAGTATATCCAACCTGCACATTCCTTAATCTTACAAAATCTGCTTTTTTAACATAGAAGTCAGAAAACCATGAGTTTGATTCTGTCTGGTCATAACCCAATCTTGGTATGTCTGTCTTATCACCTTCTTTCTGCCAGCGGTTAAGAAGATCTGCAGATGCATTTTGAAAACCACCGCCGTTGTAATTACGGATGTTATATGCATAGTTCATCCAGTCTGCGGCCACCTTTCCACCAAACGATCCGTTAAGGAAAACGCTTACATCAAAATTTTTGTATTCGGCTTTTAAGTTTAAACCACCTGTCCATTTTGCAAAGCCACTGCCCAGGTTAGTACGGTCCAGTTCTGTTATCTTTCCATCAGGTTTTCCATCGGGGCCGCTGATATCTTTAAAGCGCCTGTCGCCCGGTACCACTGTGTTTGGCATTACCGGCCCTTTATCAATTTCGCCCTGGTTTTGATAAATGCCATCTGTAACAAACCCATAATATTGGGCAATGGGCTGGCCAACAACGGTACGGGTAGATGCGAAGCCAAGCAAGCCAAAGCCTTTAGTGATATCGCTGCTGTTGCCAATATCGGTTACTTTATTGCTAACGATTGAAGCATTAAAATCTGCTGATAATTTAACCTTGCCCACAATTTGTTTGTAGCCAACAGCAATCTCCCAGCCCTTATTTTCAAGCGAAGCAAAATTTCCAAAACGGCTGCCTGTGGGTGAACCAAATGTAATGGGTACAGGTTCATCGCCCAACAGGTCGTACAATTTTTTCTTATAATAGTCAACATTTAAAGTAAGCCTGTTATTTAAAAATGCCGCATCAATACCAAAATCAATTTGGGAAGATGCCTCCCACTTAATGGCATTGTTTGCAAGGTTAGAAAGTGCTACACCATTCTGCGTACTTTGGTATCCTCCTGCATCAGTAGGGCCAAGCGGATAGCGTATCGGAAAGAACGCATAGCTCACATTTGCCCGTGGCGAATAAGAGCTTATAAATTTAAAATCCGGTATGCGCTGGTTACCTAATTTGCCATAACTGCCGCGTATTTTTAAATCGTTGATGAAGGATATATTCTTCATAAAAGGTTCCTGCGAAATGCGCCATCCTGCAGAAGCAGATGGAAAAGTACCCCAGCGGTTTAGAGGCCCGAAACGTGAAGAACCGTCCCGGCGGATATTGAATGTTACCAGGTACTTACCGGCATAATCATAAGACAGCCTGCCCAAATATGATTCCAGTGAGTTGGAAATTTCAAAAGAACTTGCGGTACGCTGATTGGCATTATCTGGCACAAACTTTTCGCCCGCATCATAACCGGCGCCGGTTATGCTTGTACGGGTACCCAAAAATTTAAGGGCATCTGTACCAGCAAGAATTGAGAAGGAATGCCTGCCGATTTTCTTTTCGTAGTTGATGGTGTTGATCCAGTTCCATGTATAATCCTGGTTGTTGCTAAAGTAAGCGATGCCATCTGTTTGGCCAATATTTGTTTCTGCACTTACCGGTACTTCTCCATAAAAACCTTTACTGGCACTGTAATCTATGTTGATGGTGGTTTTAAATTTTAAGTTTTTAATGGGTTCAATTTCAAGATAGGTGCCGCTAAGCAAACGCCAGTTGTCGGATGGGTTTTGTATGGAACTGGAAAGGTTATAAGCCGGGTTGTATAAATTACCGGCGTAATAAAACTGTCCGGTTGCATCCGATGTAGTCCTTCTGCCAAGAAAGGCATATCCGTTAAAGCCATAAAATAAACTGCCCGGGGTGCCGGTACCATAACCATCAGGCGCATTCACCGGTAAAAAAGGTGCAGCACGTGTGGCCAGTTGCAAGGCGCTTATGCTGGCATTGTCTGTCCTGTCACTATTGATGGTATTGCTCTTATCCTTGGTGATTGCCACGGTAATGCCACCACGCAGCCATTTATTTAATTCATAGCTGTTGTTGCTGCGTACAGAAAAACGCTCATAAAATGAGTTAATAAGGATGCCGTCCATTTTATAATATCCAAGCATTGTGGAAGACCTGAAGTTTTCGCTGCCGCCCAGCATGGAAAGGTTGTAACTGTGTATGTTCCCTGTTTGGGAAATGGCACGTTGCCAGTCTGTGTTCACCCACTTTGATGCATCGTTCCAATCAGGGTTTGGCCCTGCAAGTGCAGCCGGGGTATTGGCGTAGCGGGGGTCATTTTGCTCGTTCACAAATGCTTCTTTGGCAAGAGAAAACAACTGCGGTGTATTCAGCAGTTTCAATCTTTTAGACATTGACTGCACACCCGTAAAAGCATCTGCATTTATTTGCAGCTTGCCCACTTTTCCACGGCGTGTTGTAATAATAACCACGCCGTTTGAGGCACGTGAACCATAGATAGCCGCAGCAGAAGCATCCTTCATGATATCGATCGTTTCAATATCATTAGGGTTAATGGCATTCATGCCACCTTCTGTCGCAATGCCATCAACAATGTACAAAGGATCGCTGTTGCCATTGATGGAGCCAATGCCACGTATCTTGACAGATACACTGCCGCCGGGTTCCCCGGAATTATTTACTACAGATACACCGGCAACTTTGCCTTGTATCGCCTGATCAAAACCAGTAACGGCAAGCCCACGGATATCCTCGCCTTTAACCTGCGCCACCGCCCCGGTAAGGTCACGTTTTCTTTGTGTGCCATAGCCAACCACCACTAAATCATTCAGGGATGTGTTGGCAAGTTTTAAAACCACAACGATGGCCGCACCGCCTTTTACGGCAACATCTTTATTTAAATAACCGATGTATGAAAAGCGGAGAGTGGCGTTGGCAGGGGCATTGATGGAGAACTGTCCGCCTGCATCCGTACTTGTGCCCATGGCCGAGCCAACTACTGTTACCGAAACACCATTGAGCGGTTTATTTTGTTCATCCGTAACCCGGCCGGTTATTTCGTAGTAAGTTGCTTGCGGCGGAGTGGTGGTAAATGTTTCCACCTGTTTTTTTATAGCGATGGTTTTATCAACTATGGTGTAGGTAAGCAGCTGGTCTTTAAGGCAGATATTCAGCACATCCTCAATAGTGGCATCCTGCACATTTACGTCCACTTTTTTTGCCTGTTGTATCAGGGATACTTCATAAAAAAAACGAAACCTGCTTTGCTTCTTTATCTCCTTAAAAATTTTTTCCAGCGAAGCATTCCTTTCAGACAAATTAATTTTTTGAGCATACCCTGTGGCGCTTACCTGCAAGACGGTAACAATCAAAAGACCAATCGTTAACTTCATAATCAGTAATGTTTTGGGTGGAACCTGCAGTGCATAGAGCACTGCTTTTTTAATAGCATCCCTTTTCATACATTTGTTTTGTTTTGGTTAAAAAATCAGCAATCCTAATCTGGTTGTAAAAAACTAACCAATCATTGGCCAGGGGCGTTGCAACCGCTCCTGGTTTTTTTTGGCCAGTTAAAATATGTGTTGGTTTTTCAGCAGCTTTTTTTTGTACCGGTTCAATAAATCACGGCAATCTTTTTATCGTTAATCCTGAATTTAATATTTGAAAAATCAAGTATTTTAAGTGCTTGTGCAAGGGTTACGCTACGGGATACTTCACCCGAAAAATAGCGTTGCTTTTCTTTGCCTTCATAACTTACGTCAATATCATACCACCTGCTTAGCTGGCGCATAATGGATTTAATTTCTTCATTAACGAAAAGGAAAGATCCATTTTTCCAGGCCACCGCCTGTTCTGTATCCGCATTGATCACCTCAATTCCGTCATTGCTATTTTCCACTTTGGCCTGCTGCCCCGGCTTTAATATTTTGGCCATATTTCCATAACTTATTTTAACGGCACCTTCAAGCAATGTTGTTTTCAACGCTGCTTCGTTGTTGTAGCCCATTACGTTAAAGTGTGTGCCCAGCACGGTTATTTCTGTATTGCTAACCTGCACATGAAATGGATGGGCAGCATCTTTTGCAACTTCAAAATAACCTTCACCGGTAAGCTCCACCTTTCTTTCTGCACCACTAAAACTTGTAGGGAAACGCAGCGATGAGGCTGCATTAAGCCATACCTTACTTCCATCAGGCAACACTACCTGGTATTGGCCGCCATTGGGTGTTGCGATGGTATTAAAAGTAATTTCAACAGGGGCTGCACCCGTAACATCCGGCGCATTATAAATTACCTGGTTGTTGTTTTTGGCAACATTTGTTTTGCCCTGCCGGGCAACGATACCATTTTTAGTATCATCAAGCGCAACAACAGATCCATCAGATAATGTCAGCAATGCTTTATTATTTCCTGGCAGTATTTCGTTCTTTGCAACAACTGCTTTTGTATTTTTTGAAGTAAGTACGGCAACCGGTGTGGAAGGCCGCCTTGTGATAATAAACATGGTTGCCAGGGACGTAAAAAGAATGGCTGCAGCGGCTACTTTTGGTAACCATTTTTTATAGAGGGCAACCACCTTCGCCACAGGTTGGGTTTTGCCTGAAATTGTTTGGCGTAATGTTGAACTAAATTCTGCAGACTGGCCGTAAATGTCTTTCTGCAATGCTTCATTATCAAAAGAAATTTTAAGCTGGTCAAGTAAAAACCGGTTAGATGAACTGCTTTGAATGTATGCCAGTATTTCTTTGGCTTCTTCCGGCTGGCAATCATCATTAAGGTATCGCTTAAATAAGGCAGCGTAATAATCCTGGTCTTTTATCATAATAGAAGTTGAGGAAAGTTCGGTATCTGCTATATAAACTGCTGAAACCAATAACAGGGTGGGCGGGGAATAAAATATTTTTTAAATGATGATATTTATCAACAGCAGTTATTTTTTATTTATTAAAAGAATTACAAAAACAATATCGCCATA
Source organism: Ferruginibacter sp. (assembly GCA_965249755.1). Taxonomy (GTDB): domain Bacteria; phylum Bacteroidota; class Bacteroidia; order Chitinophagales; family Chitinophagaceae; genus Ferruginibacter. Next base: position 1,050,179 of record CBDFMT010000004.1, on the reverse strand, counting down.
ACGGTAAAAATATGCTTTGATATTTTTCATGGCCATTACCATATGTTCTTTAACCGTATTACGGGATATGCCCAGTGCCGCTGCTGCTTCATCATAGCTTTTACCTTGCTGACGGCAAAGGTTGAAAACAGTTTTTCGTTGTTCTGGCAACTGTTCCAAAGCACTCAATAAAAGTGTTTCATATTGTTTCCAAACCATTTTATTTTCGCTGTTTTCCGGATATATGGCCAGTTGCGACATTAGCCCCGACCGCAGTTTTTCATCGGCAGTAATTTTTTTTAAAGTGGTAAAAGCTTTGTTCCTGCAAATGCGGTAAATAAAGGCTGGAAAGGATTGTTGCGGATTAAGGCGATCTTTTATCTGCCAGATTTTAAGAAAAACATCCTGTACCATATCCTCTGCAAGCGATGGGATTTTTACAATTTTTAATGCCCAGTTATACACTAACAAATGGTATTTATCATACAGCAAAAGATATGCTTTATGATCGCCTTTTTGTAAAAGGGTTAATAATTCAAGGTCATCAAAATTCTCCATTGTCAGTTAGTGGTGCAGTAACTATGTTCTGCCAAGCACTATAAAAATAATTAAAATGCTTAAATATTACATTTTTGAAATGGGGGGGACATTTGGAAAGAAGGAGAGGGTTATTGAAGCACCGCAATATTATATACCAATTGTTGTGATCTTGAATAATTATGTGGTTACGACCAGCAGAGAAGCATAAGATTTAATTATGCCTGGATAATTATAAAGTGTAGAATATTTAAATTTTTAAAATAAAAGCAATTGCTGTAGATGAGTATTGCCTGTAAGCCACAATTAATACTACAGTCAGCTTTTAACAGTCATATCATTTATACTTTTGTTAGTGCGTTGTGTATCCTGTATAGTTTGGTGGTGGAAAGGAAGCAAGGGAATATTTCCATTATTATAGTTGGTTTCAACCGGTGCTTTCTTTGTTTGGTCAGTGCAAACAGGTTTGCTGAATGGCCAAAACCGGATGAGGATGACCAGTAAAATAAATGTTGAAAAAATAAAAAAGTAGATTAGTAATTCATCTGTAGGCATGGCAAAAAACTTAGGATGTAAATATAATTTAAACAAATAAAAAAGGGTAATTTTTGGGCGTTAAAATTTTCCAGAAAATAATATTTACTGCAATTTTTGCTTTTCTAAAAAAGCAGAAGTTGTGGTAAAATCACCTTCGCTGGAAAGGTCTTTTATAAGCCATTGCATTTTTTTAAGCAACACATCGCCATCCTGCCTTTTGATGTAAAAGGGAATTTTAAATTCCTTAAGGTTGGTAAACTCCCATGGATGAAAATACAGGTGCAGGGACCCATCATGCCGCAGGGTTTGTAAAGCAACTTTTAAAAACAGGCGGTAAGGCAAATTTTTAAAAGCCAGCCAAAACAGCGGCAGGCGCAGGTTTGGCGAAACGGATAATGGCAAAATAGTAAGGCCGGCATCTTGGTAAACCGTCCTGCTGGCAAACAAATGATTGTACCGGCCGGGTATACAGGTGGGGTTAAGGGATGAATTGTAACGGTAACCTGCAGCCAATACATCTTTAGCGGCAATCTGCTGCATCCTCGGCATACGCACACCGCTAACTGTTTTACCAGTAATATTTTCAAGGCATTTACGGGATGCCTCAAGATCACCCGGTTTTAAGATATTATGGAAGTAGGTATGCGATGCAACCTCATGCAAAAGGCCTAATCTTTTTATGTCGGCAGGATAATTTTCTGCAAAAAAAGCGGTGGTATACAATGTGGCTGGCAGATTGAAACCGGTTAATAATGCTTCCATTTGTAAGAAGCCCTCATAACCTGTCGTCAATTGTTTTTCAATACTTACAAAAATGTTGTATTCTGCAGGAAGATCAAATTCTTCCACATCAAAACTTAATAAAATTGTGGGGTTATCCTGCATAATGCTGTACAACATCTTGTGCCGGTACCGCCGTAACTAAAGGCAAGGATTTGGCAGGCAGATTTGCTTTTTTAAAGGTTCTATTTAATTGATATAAATAGCCCAGGTTTTTTAATTCGTCTGCGATTACACGCCGCCCAAAATTGCTGAATTGCACATTTTTCTTTATCGATACATCCAGCACTTTTACAAGCAGCCCTTTCCTGGTGGAGCGTAATACAAATTCTGTGTCAATTAAAAAGCGGTTTACTTTCGTTTCCAAAAAAATTTCTTTCCCCCTCCACCCAAAACCTTTTATGCCAGATTGGATATCGTATAATGGAAGATGAAAGCTAAGCCTGCTAAGCATCATATACGACCGGGAAATAAGCCGTCGCTTTACCGGAAGGCCCCTGAAATATTCTTTATTTCTTTTGCCAATCACTACTTCGTAACCACTTTGCAGGTAAGTAATCATGGTAATAATATTTTCCGGTGCATAAGGAAAATCAAAGTCGGTCAGTATTGTAAATGGCGTTGTTGCTGCTGCCACACCCATCCGCATGGCATAACCTTTACCCATATTTTCGTTATAAAAAAGGTACTTAAGGGTTACCTGTTTTTTTAAACAATCTACTACGCCATTAGGAATATGATTGCTGCTGCCATCATTTACCACAATGTATTCAAATGAAAAACCTGCAGGGGCCTTACTTTCAAGTTCTTTAATATTTAAAAGAAAAGTTGTAACCCAACCTGGCTTAGGGTTATAGACCGGCAGTACGACTGATACGTTCAGCGTTTTGTTGGACATGATTTTGGTTATTTTGATTGAGTGGTACCTGGGTAAACCGGATGCAATGATTGAGGTTGCATACAGGCCATTGCTAAAACTTTTGAATGGCCAATGCGGTGTACACAGGTTCCGAAGATAGAGATATCGATGATATTTTAGTCACATTGCATCATATATTTTTTTACACTTGAAGGGGGCTTTTTATTCTCATTGGCCGTTATTGGTGAAATGTTTGCAAGCCCTTACATTTGCCCATTTACAAATGAAATTCCCAACTAATTAATCAACAGAAAAACTGCTTTATCAAAATTTTTAGAAATACCAATTTTATACTTTGCCTGTACATCTTAATGTCGGTCCTTATCGCTGTACAGCAGGGCAGGCAAGGGTCCCACAATAATTTTCTCATTTTTCAACACAGCGTTTTCCATTTCTTTAATCACCAAAACCCTTACCTGGAATACCCGGCCGAATATGTAGATATTTTTTTGTACAACCCCTCTTTTCCATTGCTGTTTTTGCCGTTTGCTTATTTACCGGTAACGGCAGGTATTTTGGCGTGGACGATTTTTACAACGCTCATTTTTTTCTTTGCCATAAAAAGTTTGCCCTTATCGCTTAACAAACAACTGTTTATTTTTTACTTCATTATACCAGAATTAAACACCGCTGTAAGCAACCTGCAAACCAATCCGCTTATTGCCGCTTTTACAATACTGGCCATGACATGTTTGGAAAAAGGGCGATATAAAAGCTTTGCCTTTTTTCCGGCACTTAATTTTTTTATAAAAGGTTATGGTGGTATTGCAGGGGTATTTTTCTTTTTCAACAAACCGTCTTTCAAAAAGTTTATGTATGTGTGCGGTTGCTTTGTTTTGATAGGTTTATTGCCATTATTATTTTACACACCGGCTGGTTTAATAACATTGTACCAGCAATGGTTTAACTGCCTGTTCAGTTATTCGGCTAAAAATGCGGGCATATCTGTAATGGGATTAATAAGGGCTTTGTTGTATAAAGATGCACCTGTGGCGGGTATACAGTTAGTTGGGCTGTTGTTATTTGCCACTGCTTTCTTTGTTGTGCTGATTAAAAAAAATTACCGGCAAATGAAGCTTTTCTTTTTAGCATGGGTAATGATCTGGATGGTTATTTTTAACCAGGTGGCCGAATCGCCCACGTACCTGATTGCATCTACCGGTGTTATGATATGGTATGTGAACGCGGCCAAAACAATTGCAGACAAATTCCTTTTTATATTTTTTGTGGTGATAACATTATTATCGCCAACGGATTTGTTTCCCCGGTACCTAAGGGATAATTATGTGGTGCCTTACTGCCTGAAGTCGCTTCCCTGTGTACTTATATGGGCAAAACTGCAGTGGCATTTAGTGTTTGGCGGTGATACAATTGCGGTGGCAGAAACGGCCAGGGAGATAACTTAATTGTCGCTTTTACATGACCACGTCTTGCTAAGTAATAACTATTCATTTTTACAGATTGAAATCTGTTGTCCACGGCAACGTTTTCAAAAAATAACCTCAACAAAATAATTTTACTGCTGATCTTTGCTTCATGTTTGATCAGATAAACAGCCATGTTAAAAGGTGCAGCGAAGTGACCATTGAAGAGCTGCAATACTTTAACACAGTGCTGGAATATAAAGCTGTTCCCAAAAAAACGATACTGCTGCACGAAGGCGATGTTTGCAATTTTGAGGCGTACATCAACAAGGGTTGCATCCGCAGTTATTATATTGATGAAAATGGTTTTGAAGTCACTTTGCAGTTTGCTATTGAAGATTGGTGGGTAAGCGATATTGCAAGCTTTCAAAACCACACGCCGTCCAACATGTTTATTGAAACGCTGGAAGATTGCGAACTGCTGCTGCTCTCGCCGCAAACCAAAGAAGGCCTTCTTGCAAAAGTGCCCCGGCTGGAAAGGGTTTTTCGCCTGATGGTACAAAGGAACCTTGCCGTTTTACAAACCCGTTTGTTTAAAACCATCTCAGCAACTGCACAAGAAAAATACCTTGATTTTTTGCAACGCTACCCATCCATTCCGCAACGGGTGGCGCAACATTATATCGCTTCTTACCTCGGTATTTCGGCTGAATTTCTAAGTAAGATCAGGACCAAGCTGGCCAAAAAATAATAATTGCAAAATATACAGAAAGCCAATATTTCTTGAAGTAGTTCAATGGAAGCAATTTTTTATTGCTTCAACTTTACACTTCAAAATAAAATTTAAACATTATGGACAACAACAATTTTATAAAAGATAACCTTACCGGTAAGGGTATGTTTGCCGCAAGTAAAGGAGCTGGCGATATCATGAAGAATGAAGTAGATGAACTGCATGCCCTGGATACCGTTGAACACGACCATTTAACCAACAAAGTACCCGACACTGTTTTGCATAAAGCAGCCACCCGGGGCTTTGCCAACCATGGCTGGTTACAAAGCAGCCACTCTTTTAGTTTTGCTGATTATTACAATCCCGAAAGGATGCACTTTGGTGTGCTGAGGGTATTGAATGATGACAGGATAGACGGTGGTAAAGGCTTTGGCAGGCATCCGCATGACAATATGGAAATCATTTCCATTCCGCTGGAAGGTGCACTTGAACATAAAGACAGCATGAACAATGTGGCCGTTATCCAAAAAGGGGATATACAGGCCATGAGTGCAGGTACCGGTATCTTCCACAGTGAGTACAACAAAAGTGCTGATGAAGAAGCAAAATTTTTGCAGATTTGGTTGTTTCCCAATAAGAAAAATGTTACCCCACGGTACAGCCAGGTTTCTTTAAATATTGAAGACAGGCACAACACATTGCAGCAAATACTTTCGCCTTACGAAGATGGCCCGGGTGTTTGGGTACACCAGGATGCATGGTTCCACATCGGCAGGTTTGATAAGGGAAAATCGGTAACATACGATTTAAAAAAATCATCCAACGGGGTGTATGCATTTGTTTTAACGGGAGATATAACAGTGGCCAACACACCACTTAACGAAAGGGATGGCCTGGGAATTTGGAACACTTCATCTTTTGAAGTAACCGCCAACAGCGAAGGGGCAGAAGTTTTGCTGATGGAAATACCAATGGGCATAGCTTAAACTTTTTCATCTTGACAAAACAAAACAGTAACAATGAAACTGGAAATTTTGGTTACAGGAAGGCATGGGGAAATTGTACAAACAGTGGAAAGGCTGATTAATAAAAACCCTGGCTGGCATGCCACGGCAGCCTTTACAAATGACGAAGCCATGCAGTTTTTGGAAACTGTTCCGGTGGATATCCTGCTCCTCAGCAGCGGTATACCCGAAGATGAGGAAGCTGTTTTAAGGAGGTGCGTTGCAGAGAAAAAACCTGCCATCATCCTCATCCAGCATTATGGCGGCGGCAGCGGTTTGCTTGCCAATGAAATTACACAAGCCATCAATACCCAGCAGAAACAAAACGCTTAAAAGCCTTCTTGAAAAGTGGAATAGCACAACTAAAATGTAACATGGAAAATATACAATTACAGTCAACCGAAAACAACCAGCAGGCATTTATACTTACTGTTGATGGTAAGCAACAAGGCGAAATGGTAATGGAGGTAAAGGGTACCACTATGATGGTATACCACACCGAAGTAGCGCCTGAAGCAGAAGGAAAAGGGTATGCAAAAAAGCTTTTGGAAACAATGGTGGCCTACGCCAGGCAACATCATCTTACGGTAAAACCTTTATGTGCATTTGTACATGCAATGTTCAACAGGCATGCTGATGAATATGCAGACATCTGGCATAAATAAAATATCGGGTTGGCGTAACCCTACAGCCACAAAGCCGCCAATGCCGCCACCAGGGCTGTTATCATGATGAGGGCACCCAGTTTTAAAAATGACCAGGCGGTTATGGTTTGCCCCTCCCGCCGCAAAGCTACCAGCCATAAAATGGTGGCCAGCGAACCGGTAACAGAAAGGTTAGGGCCTAAATCGATACCAATTAAAACTGCACTTTTTACCATGGCGGGTGCATGTGCGGCCTGTACAATATTGCCGGCAATTAAACCCGCCGGCAGGTTGTTTACCAGGTTGCAGGCAACGGCTGTTATCAAACCTGCAAGCCATGTTGTTTTAGTTACAGACTGTTGAATATTTTCGTTAAAAATATGGGTTAAGGTTTGGGTTAAGCCGGTGCTGCTAATTGCCAGGGTTATTACAAACAAACCTGCTACAAGCGGCAGCACCTGCCACGAAACGCCTTTAATAATTATCCAGGGATTCTTTTTTGCAGCAATAATAACTACCAAAGAAGTGATAATGCCGGTGATGGCAGTAGGTAAACCAAGCTGCACATCCAGGGCAGAACAAACCATCAGGATAGCCGCCGTTATGATGATACCCAGCAGGGCAGTGCGGCCGCCTGACGATAAATTGGGGGGAACAATGCCGGTTTGTACATTTTGCTGCAGGTCTTTTCTTTGTGTGTACCGCAGCATAAAAAAAGTAGTAATTATTGCGGCAAGAGAAGGCAAAATATATTGTGGCAACCATTGCAGGAGCGATGGCATTGCTGCCCCATAAATAACAAGGTTGGCTGGGTTGGACACTGGCAAAACAAAAGAAGCAGCATTGGCAATAAAGGCACAGATAAGTAAATATGGTAAAGGCTTTTTGATGTTGGCCGCTTTAACTGCCGCAGCCACAGCGGGTGTAAGCACTACAGCGGTGGCATCGTTTGAAAGGAAAACAGTAACGATTATGCCGGTAAGGTAAATTAAGATAAAAAGCTTTTGCGGCGAACCTTTTGCAAGGCGTGTGGCGTGTGCCGCCAGCCAGTCAAATAATTTTTCTTCCCTTGCGGTTTCTGCAAGCAGCATCATGCCTGTTAAAAACAGGTACACATCCATACCTTTTAAAACCCCGGTTAATGCCTGCGATGTGGAAATTAATTGCAGTACTACTAATAATACAGCACCGCATACCGCCCACACAGCTTCCGGGATTTTTAGCGGGCGGGTAATAACTGCTGCAACAGCAACAAAGGAAATAAGCCAGATATACACATGCTCCATACAATACAAACGGGTTGCTTTTTACATTTCGTTATGTAAAATAAACCGCAATATAATTCATTGGTACATGGACGAAAGAAGGATAAGTTTGTGGGCATTTTTATTACCGGTTTACACCTTGCCTGCATTATTTTCTACAGATAAAGCAACCATCTCACCGAGGGTTTCAACATTAATGTCTGCCAACTTTTTTACGTAGATGCAACCTTTGCCGGTGCTGTGTTTTCCCAGTTTTGGCAACAGCAATTCCCGTTGATTTGGGTTAAGGGATAAATAGAAGACAAGGGCTGTTTTTCTGGGAGAAAAACCTGCCAGCGGCGTATCGCCTTCATGCCCGCTGTTGTAGGTGTAATGGTATGTTCCAAACCCAATGATGGATGGCCCCCACATTGCCGGTTCAAAGCCGCTGTGCTTTTTCATAATATCAATGATAAGGTGGGCGTCTTTTCGTTTTGTTTCATCGGCTATTGCAGCAATAAAATCATGTACATTAACCTTCGTTTGCGTTGTTTTATTTTTTGCCATACAGATAATTTTTTATGGATAAATTTTATACCTGCCTCGCCAAGCTGATGCTCTTTCAAAAATGAATGCTCCTGATTAAAACAAAAATTTCACAAAAAAAAGATTGCCCAACAATGTTTATGACTTCTTAAACAAATCAGTGTTTTCATGTTAGCTGCAGTTTGGTTGTACAATATTTGGGGGACAATTTTTATTTCCCTTCAGCCGTTGCTTTTCTTTCCTGGTAATCAAGGTGCATATCTATTAATGAGTCCATGTTAAGGACAAAATAAAGTATAAACAAACCCCAAAATAAACCTTGCATATCTGGTGTTGATATTGGTCCGATTCTAAACCCAAAAGTGTAGATCGTTGGAGTTAAAGCTAATAAATTAAAAATGCCCAATACCAAATAAATCCCTGTCGCAATTATTGTTATTGTTAAGTGCCTGAAAAAGGAAATAGCAATAATTGTGAAGAGGAAAAGCCCAACATAATGTCTCCAGGTGGCCATATTTTCTGTTGTTATAAAAATTGTCCAGCTATAAATAAGAATGGCTGTAATGATTATTAGTGGAATTAATATTCTTTGTTTTCTGGTCATGGGTAAATATTCTGATGGAGTGTTATAATCAAGGTGCCCATCATTTTATTTTTATGGGAATGTTCTAAATTTAATTTTGCCATTTAGGTAAATTGCTAACGGGAATTGTTATGCTGGAAGTAAAGTTTTTTCAAAACAAACGCTGTTGTCAACCGCGGCGTATTGCCCAAAATTGGGTATTACCCGGTAGCCATTTTTCTTGTACAGGCTGATGGCTTCGGGTTGCCGTTTGCCGGTTTCCAACACACATTTTTTGTATTGCAGCTCAGCAGCCCAGGCTTCCAGTTCTTTAAGTATTACAGATGCAAAGCCTTGCCCACGATTATTTTCAACAACATACATCCGCTTAACCTCTACGCTGTGTTCAGCAATTTCTTTTATAGCGCCACATCCAACAGGTACATCATCCCGGTATAGCACTACTGCATTTTTAAGCATATTAATTTGATTAAACTGATTATAGAATGCATGTTCATTGCCATCCCTTTTGGCAAGCTCTGCATCTAATAAATTTACCAGTTGCTGAAAGGCCACATCATCTGACCCCGTTCTTTTAACAACCATCATGCTTATATCATTTGTATGCAGTTAGAATAATATCAGTTGCTTTATAACGCTTTAAAATTCAGGTTGCCCATCTGCCCGCAGGGCGTTGCCATTTTTTTTATTAAGAAGCATTAATTACCACCTGTGCTTTTTTACGTTTCCAAATCTGGCCTTTGTGCCTTGTTGGCTGCTCATCACCCAATAATTTGCCCCATGGTTTTAACTCTGGTATGCGGTCGAAAATAATTTTAAGCACACCAATAAAAGGGATAGAAAGGAACATGCCCGATACGCCCCAAAGTGCACCGCCAAGCAACACGATAACAATAGAAACCAGTGCATTTATTTTTACTTTTGATGATACCAGGTAAGGCACTAAAAAGTGGTTGTCTATAAATTGGATGATAAGGTAAGCACCGATAACCCCTAACTGTGTATTAAAGCCATCTTTTGTAATGGTTACAATAAGTACGGGCAGGGCAATGGCAATTATGCCACCGATATAAGGAAGCACATTTAACAATGCGCCCACCAAACCCAGCAGTATGGCGTATTTAACGCCTAAGGCAAATAACGCCGCAGAGTTTAAAATGGCTACAACAAGGGCTTCCAGCACAAGGCCGAACATATAACTTTGTATAGCGCCTTTGGTTTGGGTTAAAACCAATTCTACTTCTTTGGTATTTTTTTCTGCAAAAATTTCATAAATAAAATTTACCAGTAAGGTTTTATAATACATAAACAAAAAGGCATACACCGGCAACAAAAACACAATGGACAAAGTGCCCAGCACAGTACCGATGGTGGAACCTACGAGCGGCTTTAAACCTGCTTCTGCTTCGGAGAGATATTGATTTTGCTTTTTATAATCTATGCCCAGTTTGGAGTCTGCCGCCTGCTGCATTTTAGAAGTAAGCTCCCCGAATTTTTTCTTTAAAACCGGCCACTGGTCTGCAAAGCCACCCATCTCCATTGATAGAAAATAACCAATGCCTGCAATAACAACCACAGCAGCTATCAGCGCCAGGAATATGGCAATCACTTTTTTCATTTTTTTTCTTTCCAAAAAATTTACCATTGGGTTAAGCAGTATTGCCAGCATTAAGGCAAAGGCGAGCGGCACTAAAATATCCTTAAGGTTAAAGAGGATGTAGTTGAGCAAGACAAGGCCCAGTAGGATAACCGTTGTTTTTAAAAAGTAGGGGTATTGTTTCTGCATACTTGTGGTTGTTTGTATAAAGATAACATTTTGATGTTGGCAGCAATAACATTGACATGGGGAAACCAGGATGGTGAAAGGCATTGCCAGCAACACACTTTAGTTTTAGCGGCGGCATATTGTTTGTTATAAAAATATTTTTAAAACAAATTTTATGGCGCATTTTAAAATTGAAAAAGGCACGGCCGAAGGTAAAACATGGAAGGCCACAGGCGTTAACCCGGTTACGGGCAAAAACATGGTAATACAAGGCGGACAAAAAGGGACAGCAGTGGGCAAAGACAATCCGCAAAGCGAAAAATCATTTGATGCAAGGCATGATGCCACGGGCATGACACCCAAGAAATACATCAACAAATTGCGGTGGGATGATAAGGCGAATTTTGGCGAGGAAGTAAATATCCCGGATAAACTCTTTGAGAAAAAAGCAAAGAAATAACTGCCAGCAATGCTGCTACCTTAAAGGATAATCATTAAGCCATTGGTTCGATTTTCGCCTGGCCATAACAGTTGTCATTGCCAGCAGGTCTGCTGATAGTTTTTTTATCTGTTGCCCGGTAAGATTAAGTGAAGGCACCTTTACAAATGAGGAGCTGAATTTTAAAGAGCTTATGTTGAAATCGGACCCGTTAAAATTAAACCAGGTAAAAAGAAAACCGGGCTTATCTTTTTGGTTTTTAGCTATGGTATAGTTAAGATATAAAACCAGGTCCGCCTCCTTTTGTGAACCCACCAATTGTATGTTTTGATTGCTTTGCAGCAGTTTTGCAAGGGGCGTAGTTACATACGTTGGAATGGGCAAAAACACGAGGAAATTATCTTTAAAAACACCCGAAAGATATTGCTTAGCAAGTGCCCCAGGATGATATGTGGTATCATTAAAAAAAATGTTCCGGGATAATTTGTTGAAGTACCAATTTTCATAATCCCAGTAGTTATCTAATTTACTAAGGGGGATAATATTCTCAACCGTAAATTCTTCAAATGCAGCAGGCGTAAGGGCTTCAGCTTGTAAATATACTTTAACAAGTGGCGTTGAAATAACGTAGCCGTCAGTAAGCATAAAACGGTCACCCGTTTTAATCAACGCCATGCTGCCTGCAGTTACAGTGGCAAAAGCAGTATCCCTGCGGATGCCGGTAATTTGGATTTTTACCTTATTGGTGTTATTTAAAAGCCCGAGGATATTTCCAATCGCCAACCCATCGCTAAGCCCTGCATTGAGTGTGATTAATTTATTGGTTTTTGCCAAACAGGTTGCTGTAATGGTATTGCTTAAGGCACTTGTTTTTATACCAAGCAGGTTTTGTTGCAGCCGGTTACTATCCTGTAAATGGGTGGGTGTTTGCATGTACATCTGCCGCTTCATTTGTGCGGATGCTTTTTGTACAAGTTTAGCAACTGTAATGTCAGATGGGCTGTTTTTTATGGCGTATAGCAAAGCTTTTGTAAATGCGCCATGGTAGGTACCGGCATCATCTTTTATTTCAAGTCCTTTCTCCACATCATTGGTTGCGGCAAGCGAAAGGAAACGGGAGTTTGGGCGTTCAAAAGGGCGCTTAATAAAATTGCTGTCGTTGATGGCGATACTGGCATTTAAATTAAATGCTTTGGTATTGGCCCCTTCGTCCAGTTCCCGGTGCATGGTATCATTAAGGGATAGCATGTCGCAGCCGCCTGGCTTATGCATGCAACTGTCTTCAAAAGCACTAAAAATTTCAGAGAAAGAAATTGACTTTTCAGTATAAGTGGCATCGCCTTCGTCATCGTAGGGATGGGGCATATCAAAGCCAGGCATGGCCGATATTTTACCGCTGAAGCAGCAATCGAAAATACCGGTTGCAATCACCTGTTTATCTATAAATTTATTGAAGGTTTTTTTCACCAACGCATCCGTAAAAAGGCAGCCCAGCTTATCGCTGTACAGGTCGCTCATTACCATTGCCTGGTTCATTTTATTTTTAACTTCATTGTCAAGAATGTTCTGTCCATTGTTGTTCATCCACACCCCATGGCCCGAAAAGTAAAAGATAAAAACATCGCCGGCTTTACATTTATCCAAGATATCTGCAAAGGCCTGCTGCACATTATTTTTTGTGGCATCTTCGTTCAGTAAGGTTTTTATTTGGTTGGATGAAAAGCCAAAACGCTGTACCAGCATGCCTTTTATGGAAAGGGCATCATCTACGCAACCTTGTAATACAGATGGGTGAACAACACCCGGCTTGTCATAATATTGATTGATGCCAACTACTAATGCATATTTTTGCTGCGCAGAAATTTGGGTGATTATAAAAAAAGTGAGTGCTGTAAGCAGTTGCTGAAATTTGTTCATATACCCGGAATGTTGTTTTATATTTAAGTTCACTATCAACACTAATCCTGATGAGGGCAGCAATTTTGTTAACCTGGGCATTGATTTTTGGGAAGGCAGGCTTTTGTCAGCACAATGTAATTGATAGTTTGCAAACCGTTCTTAAAAACATCAAATCAGATACCGGCAAGGCCATTATCCTGTACCAGCTTAGCGATGAGTACCAGGTGTACAAACCAGATTCTGCATTGTTGCTGGCGCAGCAGGCATACGACTTATCTGAAAAAAATCATTTTTTAAAAGGGGAGTCCTGGGCGCTAAACCAAATTGGGGGTGCCTTTAGCAGGATGGGCAACAGCGCACAGGCACTCGATTATTATTTACGCCAGTTAAAAATTGAAGAGGAACGCAACAAGCCTTACAACCTTGCTACCATTAACATGAATATAGCCGCTGTGTACATCAGCGAACGGGATACAGCAAAAGCCATCTTTTATATTTTAAAATCAGACTCTGTTATCCGGCAAAACAAACTTGATGATTTGCAGTTGTATATCTTATTAAACAAAGGGGATATTTTTGAAAAGGCGGGCAGGTTGAACGAAGCACTTGATGCCACACAGCAATGCTATCAACTGGCAAAGAAAAATAAAGACAGCCTTATGATTGGCTCTGCATTAAATAACCTCGGCAACATTTATTCAAAAACGGGGGATGCAGTTGCCGCCATCAGTAATTACAATGAAAGCGTGCCTTACCTTTTTGCCATGAATGATTTACAAAGTATTTCAGAAGGAAAGCTGGGCGTGGCAAAGGCCTACGCTACAAAAGGCATTACAGATTCGGCACTGTTGTATGCTTTGTATGCCTACAACCTTTCGTATAAAAATGCCTTTCAAAAAAATGCCCTGGCATCCAGCCAGTTGATTTCGCAACTCTATAAAAAGAACAACCTTGTTGATAGTGCCTTTCACTACCAATCTATAATGGTGGGTTTAAAGGACTCTTTAGAAAGTGTTGAAAAAGTAAAAATGCTGGAAGGGATCAGTATAGAAGAACAGTTAAGGCAACAGCATTTATTGGCACTGGCCAACGAAGAAAGGGAAGAGAACAGGCAACGCCTGCAATTGTTGGCCATAGGCATTTTGATACCCGTTTGTTTTTTGGCAAGCATGTACCTGAGCCGTAAAAAAGTACACAAAAAAGTGATTGAGTTTTCGGGTGTGTTGTCGCTTTTACTATTGTTTGAATACATCACCCTTTTTATTCATCCTTTTGTTGCAGAGATAACCCACCATTCACCTTTTCTTGAAATGGTAATACTGGTGGGCATTGCGGCACTGGTGGTGCCGGCGCACCATAAAATAGAATCCTGGTTTGTAAAACGGCTGGCTTCCATACATGAAAAACACATGTATGTACCGGCTGTTAAAACCAATGAGGCGGTAGAAAAATTAATTGCTGAAGATGATGCAGCAGCAGATGTTTATGCAGATGGCGAACATAAGGAAGGTGGCAATATCCTTGTTAAAACAGGCCTGCCACCTTCGGGGGAATAAATACAAGTATTAATTAGTTGGCAGGTTTTGGATTTTGTGTTGTTGGGGGTACCTGGCCGCCTTTGGTGGTATCAATATGGCTGGTGTCTTTCCTGGCAGTGCTACCCTTTACAAGGGTATCTGTGCTGGCAGGTGCAATGGTTACCGAATCAGTAGTTGTCTTTTCTTTCTGGTCCTGGTTATTACAACTGTAAGCCAAAGTAAGGCAGATGAAAGATAAGCTGGCAACTGCAAGCCTTTTGGTGTTGAATGGGAGATGTTGCATTGTTTTGGGTTTGTTTAGATAAAATTGTTTTGTTGAAGTTAAGGCGTAATAAGAATAAATTCAAACAGCAGGAATATTAACGGCCATTTTTTTTCGTATATATCCATCGATTGGTGCAAGCGTGGCGGTAGGTACAAAGCCAAACCGGCAATAAAAACGAAGGCTGTCCGTTTTCAGCCAAACTAAACGACACCAATTTTAATATTTTTGCCGGATGGAAATAATCGCTTCTTTCATTAATAATATTTGTATTTTTCACAGGTAAAGAAGTGTAAGTTTTTTGTCCTTACAAGGTCACGTTATCAATATGCACAGTAAACCCCTTTTTACTTTTTTAGTTTTTATCTTTTTAAGCTTATGTGGCCAATGCCAGCAGGGGTGTACCATTTATGGACAAACACCTGCAACTGCATTGCCGGTTTGCGATACCGGAAGTTATGTGCAGGCTGTAATACCGGTGTGCACAAATGGTGCTATCAAGGTGCCTGGTTGTGCCGTGGATACAACTCCTTATGCGGATAAAAACCCGGTTTACTATAAGTTTACCTGTTATGCGCCAGGCACATTGGGTTTTCAAATAATACCCATAAACCCTGGTGATGATTTTGACTGGCAGCTATTTGACGTAACCGGGCATAACCCTGCCGATATTTTTACAGACACCTCTTTGGTGGTTACGGGCAACTGGGCCGGCACAAGTGGCATAACAGGCACTGCAGATACCGGCCTTGCATACATTGCCTGTGGCTCTTCTCCGGATGTGGCACAAAACGCTTTTGCCCAAAAGCCCCAGCTGATCGCAGGGCATAATTACCTGCTGATGATAAGCCATTATTTTGATTCGCCAGA
Organism: Ferruginibacter sp.; assembly: GCA_965249755.1. Taxonomy (GTDB): domain Bacteria; phylum Bacteroidota; class Bacteroidia; order Chitinophagales; family Chitinophagaceae; genus Ferruginibacter. The sequence continues at coordinate 1,034,536 of CBDFMT010000004.1, read as the reverse complement.
TGGATTTACTTTAGCCGTTAAAGGCGGCACTGTCAATATAAAAGATACCGAAGGTGCCCTTCCCGTAAAAGCATTGGCTGATTGTAATGGCACCAATGTGAAGGTAGCCTTCAATAAAAGTATCCTTTGCTCCTCCATTGCAATGGATGGAACTGATTTTTTAGTAGATGCGCCAGGTTATACTGTTACGGCTGCTATGCCGCTTAACTGCGGTTCCATTTCAGAAACAGATACGGTAACGCTAACCATACAACCCGTTTTATCACCCGGCCAGTATAACATTAAAATTAAAACCGGCAGCGATGGCAACACACTGGTTGATTATTGCGGCAAGCCTGCAAAAGATGGGGCAGTGGTAGTATTAAAAGTTACCGCTGTTCAGCAAATAATGCTTGATGCGGTTAGTGCGCCAGGTTGCATGCCGGATAAGATACTGCTTGTATTCAGAAACGGCATACAATGCAATGCACTTGTTGCTGGCAATTTTAAAGTTGCCGGCCCAGGCGTTGTTACCATTAAAAGTGTAACAGGTAATTGCGCAAACGGTGTTTCGGATACAGTGCTTGTACATCTTTTAGCCCCAATAAAAGCAGGCGGCAACTATACCCTTACCTTAAATCAAAATGACGGTATTACAGGTATCCCTGAATGCAGCAAAACTTTCATTCCTTCTTCTAAACCCTTTACTGTGGCGGATACGGTGAGTGCAGCCTTTAGTTACAATATAAATTATGGCTGTAAACAAAATGTTGTGGCCTATCGAAATGCCGGTACAAATGGAATAAATATCTGGGACTGGGATTTTGACGGCACTGCTACCAGCAAGGTGCAAAACCCTACGGTGCCTTATGATAATTTTAATCAAAAAAATACCACGCTTTCAGTATCCAACGGTGTTTGTAACGATACGGCGCAAGGGGTAATTTATTTCGATAATGTTTTAAAGGCATCTTTTGAGATTACAGAAGTTGTTTGCAGCGGCGATGTTGCGGTGCTTAAAAATACTACCGATCCGCAAAACCTTCCGCAATGGAAATGGGCGTTTGGGAACGGAACGGAAAGCAGCCTTAAAAATCCTGACCCGGTGGTATATGTAAATAACTCCAGCTATCAGGTACAAAAAGTGCCGGTGCAACTGATAGCAACCAATAAATACAATTGTTCCGATACGGCAATAAGGTTTATCCAGGTCATCAGCAATTGTACTATAGTTGTACCAAAATCTTTTACGCCTAACGGCGATGGCCTTAATGATTATCTGTATCCTTTAAATGCTTACCAGGCAACTAACTTAAAGTTTGCAGTGTACGACCGCTACGGACGGCGCATTTTTTATACTACTGCATTGGGTGGCAAATGGGACGGTTATTATAAAGGACAGGCACTTGATACCGGCACTTATGTTTGGATACTTACTTATACAAATGCGGTAACCCACAAAGCCGTTATGCAAAAAGGTTCCAGCCTTTTACTGCGATAGCCAACATCAGTGTAACAATCAAACACACTACATTAGTTGCCTTGCAACGTAACAGTAAAAATTTGATGTACATCACCGCTCCAGGGTTTGCAATTTTGAATAATTACCGCACCCCCTTTACTGTTCACCACTTTAAGACTGATCGTTTTAATGCCACCTGCCCCGGGCTTTGCATTGGAGGGCAATTCAAAATCTTCTGATATCAGGGTTACTATTTTATCTTGTCCTTTGCTAACCTGCCACCTGAAACCTGTAACCGGGTTTTCGGCAAGTGTTATAATTATAACGTCGGCAACCCTAACTTTTATGGTAGTTTGGTTGTCTTTTTCTGTAAGGGAGATGGAAGGCATATTTAAGCTTAAGCTTGTTTCTTTGGAGGAAGGTCAAATGCAATGGCATCATGTTCAAAATGGCCCTTGTGCGAACCATCGCAAAACGGTTTGTTTTTAGACAAGCCGCACCGGCAGATTGAAATAATTTCCCGGCCGCCCAGGTGATATGGCGTACCATTTTTATCCACCAGTTCAAAATCACCTTCTACCTTAAGGGAGCCATTATTGTTGACTGTTATTTTTGTAGCCGCCATAATTATTATTTGTTTTGAATGAAAAGTTTAAAAACTTATTTAAGTTGTGCGAAGGTAAACATTGTTAAACCACAGGAACAAACGGGATAAAAAAAGGCCTTCTTTTGGAAGGCGCTTATCAAAATAAAATTAAATAAAATCAATGCACATTTACCAGTTCCATATCCGGTTTGGATTCATCAGTAAGTTTTACTTTGCCCCTGTCTTTACGCACTATCCTTGAGTACAGAGAAATTTCTTTGTCAAACAAAAACCTGAAAAATAATTTTGTCCATGAGGTATGGTAAAATAAAGTGTTGTAAAACGATGGGGCACCTTCCCGTATCTGCGGCAACCGGTTCCACGGTATAGAAGGAAAATCATGGTGTTCATTGTGATAGCCCACATTGAAAGCCACGTTATTTAAAACGCCATAATAACTATAGGTTTCCTGCTCGCCATGGGTAAGGTAATGCTCCTGTATCCACCTTGCCCCTAATGGGTGCAAGCCAACCGAGAAGAAAAAACTCATCAGCAAAAAGGCAATGGCCTTAGGCCCTAATAATAAACTTACCGCAACTACAAAAGCAATTTGTACCGCCCAGTTCAGGGCAACCCAGGTATCAAAAGGTTTAATTTCCTTTAACCGTGCAATACGAAAAATTTGAAAGAAAGGATAAAACAGCAACCAGATTACCTTGCCGATAAAATAGTTATTGATAAGTTTTGCTTCCCATTTGTTAGGCAGGTCGCCATCAAGTTCATGCACACCCTGAAACGAATGGTGCTTGATATGATAGCGCTCAAACGAAACCGAACTTGGAAATATTTGCGGCACGTTGGCCAGGATGCCCGCCAGGCGGTTTGTTTCAGGCTTTTTAAATAGCAGCCGGTGTGCACATTCATGTATCATTACAAAAAGGGCATGATCGGCAAAAGCACCAATTAAGTATGCAGCACCTGCAACAAGCCACCAGCTTTTATCGGCCACCAGCCATGCCATACCAATTTGCAACACCACCAACCCGATTATTGCAAATATGGTATTGGGGTTTTTGCCAATCAGTTTCCTGATATGCGGATGTTTCTTTAAAATCTCTTTTGTTCTTATACGGTGCGGTTCAGAAGCCTCAGAGAAAACAAATGAATTCTTTTTCATCATGGATAAAAAATATAAAAATGATTATAAAATAACAATTTGGAAACACAAAACCAATACCTTGGTTTGAAGCTGCAATGTACCAATTAAACTCCATTTAAGCATAGGGTGCAACGCTATAATTAAATCAAAACAATGGTGTTATTTGCCAGGTTGTTTAAAACTATTTTTCGTTAAACAAATTCTGCGGCTTTCAAATTATTTCCACGTCAATGTTTAAACATTGTATATTTGGATGAAATTAAAAAGGCCATGGCCAAAATGAAACCAACCGTAAAAAAAATTTTATTCGCAATTGTAATCCTTGCGATAGCAGGCGCATTGGCCGTTTGGTACATTTTTACTGAAAAGTTTTCTGACACCAGCAAGCAAAAAGCCGCCTATACAGTAAATGCCCTTGACTTTATAAAGGAGTTTGAAAAAGGGGACATTGCGGCCAATAAAAAATATGCAGAAAAGATTATCGCCGTAAACGGAGTGGTGACTGGCGTGGAAACCGCAGACACAACAGTTAACATTAAATTGGCAGATACCGCTTCTGGTTCTTACATTATATTTGCCTTTCAGCAACAACACCTCGGCGAAGCCAGATTAGTAAAGGAGGGTGATAAGGTTTCAATAAAAGGTTCATGCAGCGGGGGCGCTTACAGCAGCATATTGGAAACCGAGTTTATCACTTTTAAAAGATGCGCATTAATCAAATAAATTTCATCAATAAAACAAACAACAATGAAGAAAACAACCCTTATGCTCGTGCTGGTTTTTGCAGGCGGCGTTTTATTTGCCCAAAAAAAAACCACCACATCTGGCACTATTGCATTTGATGCAACCACAAGCCTTGATGCATTGCCCAAAGCAGAGAACAAAACTGTAGTTGCTGCGATAGACCCTAAAACAGGTTCGGTAGCTTTTGAAGCCATCATTAAAAGTTTTTCTTTTGCCAACCCGATGATGCAGGAGCATTTTAACAGCGTGCAATGGCTGGATTCTGATAAGTTCCCTACTGCAACTTTTAAAGGAAAAATTACCAATCTGGCCGCTGTAAATTTTTCAAAGGATGGAACATATGCAGCGGATGTTGCCGGTGATTTAACCATACATGGCATTACGAAACCTGCTGTTGCAAAAGGTTCTGTAATAGTAAGCGGCAAGGCGGTTTCCACCACTGCAGATTTTACCATCAAGCTGGAAGATTATGGTATTACCGGTAAAGCAATCGACGGTGGCAAAGTTGCCAAAGAGCCAAAAATTACGGTGGCTGCAGACTTCAAATAACAACAAATTAATCTTATAAAAATGGGCTGCCCTATGGGCGGCCTGTTTTGTTTTCAAGTAGAGTTTCCTAAAGCAATACAATAAAGACCTCCTCCTGCGTTCCTACTTATTCGATTTAAATTTTCGGTACAAATATTGTTTTGGGTTGGTGGCGTTGCTACAATCGGTAAAAATGGCTAATATTGCAGCAACCATTTTTAGTATATTTACGTACTTCTAAAAACTATAAAAATTTAAAATGATAAAAAATAATTTTAGGTATATCGTTCCTGTAATTTTACTGATGATTGTTGGGTTATTGTTAAGTCCTTCTGTATCTGATGCTCAGCCTAACGAACCTACCGGAGAAGTGGACGCCCCGATAGATGGTGGCGTTAGTTTGTTGGTTGCAGCAGGTGTAGGCTATGGTATAAAAAAATACAGGGACAGCAAAAAGAAAAAGGACTCCATGGTACTTTAATATTTGTATAATTTTTTTTAAAAGGGATGATCAAAAATCATCCTTTTTTATTTGTACCCAATCAGCAAATGCATGCTGCTGCTGAAACATTTTTTTATTCCTTCTTCAATCTTCTTTCGTTTGTGCAGATACTTTGATGTAGTGTGCAGTTTTTACTTTTTTAAACTAATATTGCACTTTCCAAAAGCGTTCCGTCATGGCTAAACCCCATAATCAATTATACTTGTATTACTTTTTTAATTCTTTCCGGTTATCTGCCATCATTTTAGCCTCGGGCCTGATATTTTGTTCCTGTTCAATTACAAGGCCTACTTATCTTTTTAAAGACGTGAAAAATGATACCATTATAAATGGTTTTACGGATGCAGACATTGTATTGAAGATCCAAAAAAATGATTTGCTCAGTATTATTATTTCCAGTTTAAACCCTGCAGAAGATGCACTCTTTAATGCATCTATGGGTGGCAACAATTCAACAGGCGGTTATACGGTTAACCTTGATGGCAATATTTATGTACATAAATTAGGAAGTGTAACAGTGGCGGGCATCACCAGAAAAGAGCTGAAGGCAAAACTGGAAAACGACCTGCTGCCTTATCTTAAAGACCCGATCGTAACCGTTAATTTTGGCAACCATGCCATTACCGTAATAACGGATGCAGGTGGTGGTAAAATTTTAAATATGCCTGCCGAAAAAATATCTGTTATTGATGCTATTGCACAATCGGGCGGTAATGTGGGCGCAAGTGGTACTTTCAGTAATGTACTGGTAATACGGGAAGAAGGCACCCAAAAACAGTTTAAGCACCTTAACCTTGAGAATGCTTCCATTATTACCTCACAATGGTATTACTTACAGCCCAAGGACATATTGGTATTGAACCCCAATGAGGAGAAAATTTTTAAAGACCTGAAACGGGCAAGAAACCAGCAGATATTATCTACCGCTCTATCAGGTTTATCTATTGTCCTGATTATCATAAACCTGGTGCTTCGTAAATAATAAAACGGTTACTTTAGATAATAATGAACGAAACATCTTTTTTTCAGGAAAACCAGGAAGGTAATATTCTTGTAAAGGTGGTACAGAAGTACCTTCCTTTCTGGCCCTTGTTTGCCATAACCATACCCATTGCGTTAAGCGTTGCATACATATACCTGAGGGCACAGATACCAACATATGTAGCCACGGCAAAAGTGTTGTTAAAGGATCCTAACAAAGGTTCCGGCGATAGTAAAGTGCTGGATGCCCTGAATATATTTAGTGAAAAGAAAATTGTTGATAATGAGATACTGGTGTTAAGGTCATCCAGTATTGTGCAGGAAGTAGTGAAGGGGCTTGACTTGTATGCCACGGTGTATAACCAGGGCAATGTAAGGCTGGAAGAATTGTATGGCAGCACGGCACCGGTAAAATTTGTAACCCAAACCCCGGATAGCATTGGTAACTACGGCAAGTACTTTTTCTCCGTAAACTGGCAAAACAAAACTGTTGGTATTGATAACCACAACGTACCTTTTGATTCTGTTATAATCCTCGCTGGCACCCCATTTAAGATGGTAGTAAATGCTACGTATAACCACAACGTAATTGGAAAAAATTTCTTTGTGTTGATCAGCCCGGTAGCTGCCGTAACAGGTGGAATATCTGGAAACATAAGGGCCACCCCGTTATCAAACGTCTCTACCGTACTTGATGTAAATTTTTCAACTGAACAGCCGGATAAAGGTTCAGATATCCTCACTAAATTATTTGAAGTATACAATACAGAAGGCATTGAAGATAAAAACCAGATTGCAGCCAAAACTTTAAAGTTTATAGATGACCGGTTACGCCTTGTTATTGGCCAGCTCGACAGTGTGGAGAAAAACATCGTATCGTATAAGTCAAGGGAATCTTTGTACGCCGTAAGCTCACAGGCAGATAAATATTTAACTAAAGTAGCAGAATATGATTCCCGTAAAGGGGAGATTGAATTGCAGCTTGAGGTATTGAACGATATTAAAAATTATGTACAAAGCAAAGGCAAGCGGCCGGGCACTGTGCCATCCATCACTTTAATTAACGATCCCATTTTAAGTAATTTACTTAACCAGTTGTATGCTGCCGAATTTGAACGGGACAATGCAACCAGCATTACCGGTGAGCAAAGCGAACCTGTTGTGCTTGCCAACGAAAAGGTAAGGCGGTTAAAAGTGGATATCCAGGAAAACATCAATAATATCCGCAATAATTTATTAACCGTAAAGGGCGACCTGATTGCAAAAACTAATTTAAACAATGGCCTGCTGAACGAAGTGCCACAAAAAGAAAGGGGGCTGCTGGAAATCAGCCGCCAGCAGGCAGTTAAAAATTCTATCTATTCTTACCTGCTGCAAAAAAGGGAAGAGACTGCCTTATCGTCTGCAAGTACATCATCCGACCTGAGGGTTATTGAAAAGGCCAGTGCTTATGGCCCTGTTAGCCCGGTACCCAAAAATTATTATCTAACGGGGTTTCTCATTGGGTTATTTGCAGCCGTTTTTCTGGTTTTATTAAAGGAGCAGTTTAAAAACAAAATACTTTTCAGGGGAGAGATAGAGGATAAAACAAAAATGCCATTTGCCGGTGAAATTATCCAGGTGGGCACCAAAAACCCGATTGTAATTTTAGAAGGTAAGCGTACGGTAATTGCCGAACAGTTTCGTGCCCTGCGGACCAACCTTAATTTTTTAGGCCTTAATGAGCAGCATAAAACCTTGCTGGTAACCTCCAGTGTTTCAGGCGAAGGAAAAAGTTTTATCGCCATTAACCTGGCCATCAGCCTTACTTTAACCGGTAAAACAGTAGCCTTGCTCGAGATGGATTTGCGCAAACCAAAACTGAGCAGGCTTATGAACGTAAGCAGGGAGCCGGGTATCAGCAATTACATCGTAGGTAAGGCGGCTTTTGAAGATATTACCAGGCCTACAGAAATACCCGATCTTTTCATCTTCCCCGCAGGGGTTATACCACCAAACCCTACGGAGCTTATTGGCAAACCGGCTTTTGCAGACATGATAGCAAAAATTAAGGGCTTGTATGATTTTGTAATTATTGATACGGCCCCCGTTGGCCCTGTAACAGATGCGCTTTTATTAAACGATTTTACAGACATCACTTTATTTGTGGTACGGCACGACCGTACACCCAAAGTTTTTCTCCGCATGATCAACGAACTGTACGTGCTTAAAAAGTTCAATAATATGAGCCTTGTTTTTAACGGTGTTAAGAAGAGGGGCATTAATATTGGGGCGCTTAGTAAAACCTACGGTTATGGTTATGGGTATGGGTATGGGTACGGCCATGGCGCAGGCTATGGATATGAATACAGTATTAACGAAGACAGTAATAAATTTTTTAATTTTAAGCGGTTGTTCCGCCGGGTTAAAAGATTATTAAGAGGGGAGTAAGTGGTGGGTTTTACAGAAGGTCATGCATTTTTTGGCAACACTTTTGTAAGCCACCCGAAGAAGTTTGGTACACCTTTAAAATGAGTACCCTGCAATAAAAAGCAGGCAAACAATTCAATCAAATAAACCTCACATGTACACTTCTGCATGTAACCGAGGGATAGCGAAGCTATGTTATGGAAGTAAATAATCAGCATTGGTATGCGATATATACCAAGCCAAGATGGGAAAAAAAAGTGGCTAAATTGCTCGACAGGCAAGGGGTTGAAAACTACTGCCCTTTAAACAAAGTAACCCGGCAATGGAGCGACCGAAAGAAAATAATACTGGAGCCGGTTTTTAAAAGTTACGTTTTTGTAAGGGTGGAAGAATCAAAGAAGTGGGACTTAAGAAAAGTGAATGGTGTTTTAAATTTTGTGTATTGGTTAGGTAAGCCTGCCCCGATAAAAGATGAAGAAATACAAACCATCCGCAAATTTTTAAATGAATTTTCCTACGTGGAAGTGGCGGAATTAAACCTGCAGGTAAACAACCCTGTAAAAATTAAGTCGGGGGTGTTGATGGATTACCACGGGATATTGATTGAATTAAACGGTAATAAAGCAAAGGTTAAAATTGAAAGCATGGGCATACAGTTAAGTGCCCAGTTTGAAAAATCTAACCTGGAAATTTTGTGAATGTGGTAATTGAATGGAGGCTTTTGCAAAAAATCAAAGCTTCTGCCCCTAACATACACTTGCATTTGCGTGGCTTTGTTTAACAATTATCAGGTATTTATTACAAAGGTTTTAAAGAATTTGAATTTAATGTTAATGATTCGTCATTACAATATTTTCAATGCGTTAATTCATTTTATTTGAATACTCAATCAAACTAACTGAACCTTACTAACCTATGTGCAGAATTGCGGGTTTGTCTAATAATTTAATATCCTTAAGCGAAACAGCTAACCTCGTACAGCAAATGTGCGATGTGTTAAAGCATGGCGGCCCCGATGACCAGGGCATTTACAAAAGTGATACCTGTTCCTTAGTGCTGGGCCATAGAAGGCTCTCCCTTATCGACCTTTCATCGGGTGGCCACCAGCCAATGGCCTACAACAATAGCCGTTACTATATTACTTATAACGGGGAGTTGTATAATTATCTTGAGTTAAAAGAAGAATTAAAAAAGGCGGGCTGCTGCTTTTACAGTTCCAGTGATACGGAAGTTATCCTGGCGGCTTTTTCTCATTTTGGTGTAGCTGCCTTCGATAAATTTAATGGCATGTTTGCCTTTGCCATTTGGGATACCGTTACCCAAAACCTTTACCTGGCAAGGGATGCAGCCGGCATAAAGCCGCTATATTTTGCCCATACCAAAGAGGGGCTGGCGTTTGCATCTGAAGTAAGGGCATTTAAAAAAATAAGCTACTTACAGGAGCCGCACCCAAATTGGCAGTTATACCTGATGGCTTACGGGCATTTGCCAGAGCCCATAACAACATTAAAAGAAGTGGTGCCATTGCAAAAGGGATGGTACCTGCAATACAATACTGCAACAGGGGAATGTATACAAAAACAATTTGCGGCTTTTGCTTTTACAGAGCAAATTACAGACAGGCAGCAGGCGGTAGCAGCCATAAAAGAAACCCTTACCGCTGCGGTGGAAAGGCACCTGTTATCTGATGCACCAATTGGTGTTTTTTTAAGTGGCGGCCTCGATTCCAGCATTATTGCACAGCTTGCCGGTAAGCAGCACCCTAACCTGAACACGGTGTCGCTATATTTCCAGGAAAAGGGATATTCAGAAAAAGTATTTCAGGATATGGTGCAGAAGGGGCTTCATGGCCATCAGTACCAGCAACTGCTGCAGGAAGATGTTTTTCATGAAGGGCTGCCTGCAATTATTGAGGCCATGGACCTGCCAAGTTGTGATGGCATCAACACCTGGTTCATCAGCAAATATGCAAAAGAAAATGGGTTAAAAGCAGTGCTGTCGGGCATTGGCGCCGATGAAATGTTTGGGGGCTATCCTTCTTTTAAACGGATGCAGCATGCACTGACTGCACAAAAAATGTTGCCCAATGCCTTATTACGCAACAGCAGCCATAATGCCCTTAAAGCGTTTAAACGCATTTGTTATTTAAGCATACCCGGTGGTGTAGGCACCTATCTTTTTTTAAGAGGGCAGTATGTACCAAGGGAAATAGCGGGTTACCTTGATGCAAGCGAAGCGGAAGTTTGGAAGCTGCTGGAAGCATCGCCAGCATTGCCGGATTTAAAATGCCTGTCGGATAGAAACCAGGCCAGTTGGATAGAATTTAATATGTACATGCAAAATCAATTGTTAAGGGATACCGATGTAATGAGCATGGCGCATGGCATAGAAATACGGGTACCATTTTTAGATAAAGAATTTATAGGGCTGGCCATGAAAATATCCAGCCACCTTAAATATGAAGGGGAATATAAAAAGCAGCTTTTAATAGATAGTTTTAAAGATGTGCTGCCGCCCGAAATATGGCAGCGGCCAAAAATGGGTTTCTCTTTTCCATTTAAGCAATGGCTTGTAAAAGACGAGTATGCCCATACTAACAGCACAGGCAAAAAGAGTGATTACCACCAAATGTTTTTAAACGGAAAGCTGCACTGGTCACAGTTCTTGTTAATCTTTTTAATGGAAAGCCAATAGTGCACAAAAAAGGAATTTTGTTCCTGACATTAAGGACCTTCTCCGCCACGGGCGGCATAGAAAAAGTTTGCCGGCTTGCAGGTAAAGCATTGTACGATATTTCGCAGCAGCCCGGCAGGCAACCGGTAAAAATACTTTCACTGTACGATAGCAGTAAGGATCTACAAACGGCCTATTTCCCCGCCGGTATTTTTAGCGGCTATCAGGAAAAAAAAGCACAGTTTCTTTCATCGGTTTTAAAAATAGGTTTTAGTAAACGTACCGTTATTTTAAGCCATATCAATCTGCTGGTTGTTGGGTACATGCTTACCCTTATTAACCCGGGCATACAACTGGTACTGATAGCGCATGGCATAGAAGTGTGGCATAACCTTCCTTGGTGGAAACGGAAAATGCTGCACCGCTGTAACCTCATCCTGCCCGTAAGCAGTTTTACAAAAACCACCATGACAGGCATGTATGGCCTTCCGCCTGAAAAACTGGTAGTGTTAAACAATTGCCTCGATCCCTTTTTACCTCCCCTGGCCAACCAGGATAAAGACCCTGCTTTATTAAAACAGTACAACATACAACAAGGGGATAAAGTATTGTTTACCCTTACAAGATTGGCCAGTAATGAACAATATAAAGGGTATGATAATGTGATAAAAGCTTTAGGTGAATTAAAGGCTGAAATGCCCCACATTAAATACCTCGTCGCAGGCAAATACGATGATGCAGAAAAAGCCCGGCTCGACAAATTGATTGCCTTTTACAATTTGCAAGACAAAGTAACCATCACCGGTTTTATAAGCGATGCCGACCTGGCAAAATATTTTCAACTGGCAGATGTGTACATTATGCCAAGCCAGAAAGAAGGTTTTGGAATTGTGTTTATAGAAGCGTTGTTTTATAACAAGCCGGTAATTGCGGGCAACCTTGATGGTACCACAGATGCATTAAAAAATGGCGAACTCGGTGTACTGGTAAACCCCAACAGCGAAGAAGAAATAACAGCGGCCATAAAAAAAGTATTGTGCAACACCAACGCATACCTGCCGCCAAGGGAAAAAGTGATGGGCTACTTTGGCTTTGACGTGTACAAAAAAAAGCTGGCCCAACTGTTACAGCAGCCACCCATTAAAGCATAGTGCATTATTTTAAACATGATACCGCCATAGTGGAAGAAGGTTGCCGCATAGGTGCCGGTACCAGCATTTGGTACTTTAGCCACGTAATGACAGGCGCCATCATTGGCAGTAACTGCATTATTGGGCAAAATGTTTTTATAGGTACAGATGTGGTGTTGGGCAATTTGGTAAAAGTGCAAAACAACGTGTCTGTTTACACCGGGGTAATTTGCCAGGATGAAGTGTTTATAGGCCCCTCCGCTGTGTTCACCAATGTGATAAACCCCCGCAGCGCAATAGAACGTAAAACTGAATTTAAAAAAACCCTCGTAAAAAAGGGTGCAAGTATAGGTGCCAATGCCACCATTATTTGTGGCAACACCTTAGGCGAATATTGCATGATAGGCGCAGGCAGTGTAGTTACCAAACCCATAAAAAATTATGCCCTGGTGATGGGCAACCCGGCAAGGCAAAAAGGTTGGGTAAGCAGGTACGGCAACAAGCTTATTTTTGATATCAACAACAACGCCACCTGCCCCGAAACCAACGAGCAATACCATTTAGCTAATGAGGTGGTGACAAGAATGTAAAAAAGACCTCACCCTGCCCTCTCAAAAGGAGAGGGTACTAAGAAGTGAAAAGAATAAAAAAAACATAAAGCCTCCCCAACGGGGAAAACAACAACAACAAATTATAAAACCCCTATCACCCCCTCCACCCGGAGAGGGGCAGGGGGGTGAGGCTTTTTTTTCAACAAATTATACAACCTCAATCATCCCTCTCCACCGGAGAGGGGCAGGGGGTGAGGCTTTTTTTTCAACAAATTATGAAACCCCTATCACCCCTCTCCACCCGGAGAGGGGCAGGGGGGTGAGGCTTTTTTTTCAACAAATTATACAACCTCAATCACCCCTCTCCACCCGGAGAGGGGCAGGGGGTGAGGCCAACAACTTAAAAACAACTATGCCCTTAGAAAATACAACCGATACTGAGCAGTGGGACCTGATAATGAAACCAAAATCTGCCCTGCTGGACCTTAACCTTAAAGAAGTTTGGAAATACCGTGATCTCCTCGTATTGTTTGTGCGCAGGGATTTTGTTGCCTCCTTTAAACAAACCATCCTCGGCCCGTTGTGGCATGTAATACAACCGGTGTTAACCACCATCATGTTTTTGTTTGTGTTTGGTAAAATTGCCAAAATACCAACTGATGGCATACCACCCATTTTGTTTTATATGAGTGGCATCAGCATCTGGAACTATTTTATGAGTTGCCTGTTGGGTACTTCCAATACCTTCTCTGCCAATGCCGGTATTTTTGGCAAAGTATATTTTCCCAGGCTGGTAATACCGCTAAGCACCATTGCCAGTAACATTGTAAAATTGGTAATACAGTTAGGTTTGCTGGTGCTGGTATTTATTTATTTTATCCTGTTTAAAAATTACCAGGTACACTTTACATGGGCCATAATGCTGGTGCCGGTAATTGTGTTGGTGATGGCGCTGTTGGGCATGGGGCTTGGTATAATCTTTTCTTCCTTAACCACTAAATACAGGGATTTTGCAGTGTTGCTAAGCTTCGGCATGCAACTGCTGATGTATGCAACCCCCATTGCTTACCCACTCTCTTACCTGCAAAGCAAGCCCTACAAATGGCTGCTTGATATCAATCCACTAACATCGGTTGTTGAAATGTTTCGCTATGCGCTTTTTGGGCAGGGGCACTTTACGGTAAACTCCGTAGCCTACACTACCATCTTTATGGTGGTGGCCGTACTTGGCGGTATTGTGTTGTTCAATAAGGTTGAAAAAACTTTTATAGACACCGTATAGCCGGTACCCATTTAAAAACAAAGGCATTAAAACGGGTTGTTGAACAACTATGTTTTGTACCTGCTTTACAATCAAAAAAATAATAGGCCCCTTCTGCAAAAAGGGAAAAAATACAATGGCAAAAACGGTTATAAAAGTAGAAAACCTCAGCAAGCAATACCGCTTGGGCGAAGTAGGCACAGGCACCCTCGGCCACGACCTTAACCGGTGGTGGCATACCATACGCGGAAAGGAAGACCCTTATGCAACAATAGGCGAAGCTAACGACCGCACAAGCAAGGGCAACAGCGAATATGTTTGGGCATTGCAGGACATTAATTTTGAAGTAAAGCAGGGCGAAGTGTTGGGCATCATCGGCAGGAACGGTGCAGGCAAAAGTACCCTGTTAAAAATACTAAGCCGCACCACCACGCCCACCACCGGAAGCGTAAAAGTAAAAGGCCGTATTGCCAGTTTGCTGGAAGTAGGCACGGGCTTTCACCCGGAGCTTAGCGGACGGGAAAACATATTTTTAAATGGCGCCATACTCGGCATGACAAAGCAGGAAATAAAAAGCAAGTTTGACGAGATAGTAGATTTTGCCGGGGTAGAGCGGTACATAGATACCCCCGTAAAGCGCTACAGCAGCGGCATGTACGTAAGGCTTGCCTTTGGTGTGGCCGCCCACTTGGAACCTGAAATTTTAATAGTAGATGAAGTACTGGCAGTAGGCGACGCCGAGTTTCAAAAAAAAGCATTGGGCAAAATGAAGGATGTTAGTACACAGGATGGCAGGACTGTTTTGTTTGTGAGCCATAATGTTAGTGCTATGAAGGAGCTTTGTTCTGATGGACTATTTTTACAAAATGGGAGAGTAATGTTAGAAGGAAATATTAACGCTGCTATCGATGAGTATCTTGCAAACGGAAAAAGTTCTCTTTATTATACTTCGGACAATGACATTACAAAGACGTTTGGCCAGATAAATAGTATTGAATTATTTGATGAAGACGGGGTGTCGAACAACTCTTTCCGAGGCGGAAGTTCGCCATATGCTCAGTTAACTTACACAATAAAAGTTGACACTAAAAATTTCAATGTTGGTTTTACAATATTCGATATTTATGGCAATCATATCTACTCAAGTTCTGATACAGACTTACTGAATAATGAACAATTACTTCAAACAAAAAAAGTAGGAACCTATAAAGTGAAAGTAAAATTTCCACTTTTTAATTTAAATACAGGTAACTATAGGTTTAAGGTTGTTCTAGGACAAACAAACGTACAACTTTATGACTTTGCTGAAGTTCAATTTTCAATTTTGAATAAGAATTTTCTTAATCATGGGAATCGTCCTGGTTTACTTATTTCTTTAAACGAATGGAATTACTTTAGCTAACATACCATTGATGAAAGAAAAAATTTCTTTTGTCTTAAAGTTGATAAATGCGCTTTTCGACAAGAACAAAAAATTTAGTTTACTTAAGCAGAAGTTTGACTGTTTTATAGATTCTAAAGCAGAGTTTAATTACGATGCTATTGAAGATCTTAAAATCTCGTCAAACGTTTATTTTTCCGCTTATTGTTTTGTTACTGTAGTTAATAGAGATAAATCAAACCCGATCTCTAAACTTTATATCGGGGAAAATACGTCTTTTGGAGAATTTTGCGACATTAGAGCTGCAGGTGGAATTATAAGTATTGGAAAAGATTGCCTTATTGCACAAAATGTTAGGCTAATAGTAGCAAACCATGTTATAGAGAAAAACATTTTGATAAGAGAAAATAAATGGGATGAAACAAAAAATAGTATTGTGATTGGTAATGATGTTTGGATAGGTTGCAATGCTGTTATTTTACCTGGAGTTAAAATAGGTGATGGGGCTGTTATTGGCGCAGGTTCAATAGTAACTAGAAATGTTCTTGCAAATACTATTGTTGGGGGAAACCCAGCAAAATTTTTAAAAAATCGTTAGAAATAATTATGAAAAAAATTGTAAAAATTATTCTGTCAAAGTTTAACCTTCAGCTTGTACGTAAGGCTAAATCTGACTTTCCAGCAGTTGATGAAACTAAAACAGAAATTTTAAGTAATCTTAGTGATATAGAGCTTGAGAGAAAAAAATTAATGGATGATCATATCCCCTTTTTAACTTTTGATGATTTTACAATTGATGAAATAGAAATTATAAAAAGTGTCTTGCCATTTACAATGACTGGCCCACTTAGGATAGTTTCATTGATAAGAGCCGTGAAATATATAATTCATCATAAAATACCAGGAGATTTTATAGAATGCGGAGTGTGGAAAGGCGGCAGTATGATGGTTATAGCCGAAACTCTTTTACAAATGGGTATCAAGAATAGAAATCTATATCTCTATGACACATTTGAAGGAATGTCAAATCCTACGGATGTTGATATAAGTTTCAAAAATGAGAAAGCTGAAATACTATTAAACAAGGATATTGATTTTAGAGAAAATGGCAACAACATCTGGTGTTATTCCACCGTAGATGAAGTGAAAAATAATTTACACTCAACTGGATATGATCCTTCCAGAATTCATTTTATAGAAGGTAAAGTCGAGGATACGATCCCAGGTACCCTTCCGACTGCAATTGCATTGTTAAGATTAGATACTGATTGGTATGATTCAACCATACACGAGTTAAATTATTTATACCCCCTCCTTTCAAAAAAGGGAATTTTACTTATAGATGATTATGGGCAATGGATGGGACAAAAAAAAGCTGTAGATGAATATTTGGTGAAACATAAAATCGGCATATTTCTCAATAGAGTTGATTTTAGTTCTAGATTGGCAATTAACCTTTAGTTAGTGGTTAAATAACTATTTGGATAATTTATCAAAGGCGATATCATTATAAGTTTAAGGGAAAAAACATAATAGCGATTTACTCAAAGAATTAATTTAGAAATTTATAATGGTTGTAGGGAACGGAATGATTGCACATGGCTTTAAGCATCATGATACAAGCGATAATGTATTAATTTTTGCCTCCGGGGTCTCAAATTCAAAAGAGCAAGCTGAAATATTTTTTGAACAGGAAAAGCGATTGTTAGAAATAAACAGGGAACAAAACAGCAATAAATTACTTGTATATTTCAGCACCTGCAGTGTTTTCGATCCTGATCAAAATCAAACCAAATATGTATTACACAAATTAAATTTAGAGCGGTACATAGAAAATTTTGGTGCCCCATATTTAATCTTCAGGGTATCAAACGTGGCGGGTGTAACCACCAATAAAGCCACAATTTTTACATATTTAATTAATGGGATAAAAAACCAGGATAATTTTAAACTGTGGAAAAATGCATCAAGAAATATTATAGATCTGACCGATGTTGTTGCACTTGCAGATTATTTTATTGCTGACAAAATTCATCATCAAAAAAAAATAAATATAGCAAATCCCGTTAGTTTTCCTGTGCCATTTATTGTAAAAGAAATTGAAGAGTTTTTGACAATAAAGGGATGTTACGATTTGGATGAGAAGGGCGTTTTTTTTGATATTGATACTTCTGAGATCATGCCGGCAATACATACGCTCGGATTGACTTTTGATAATAATTATATTGAAAGGGTTTTGAAAAAATACTTTACAAATTGATGAAAAAATATTTAGTTAGTTATTCAACAAAAGGATTTTATAAACGACATGATGAATTAAGAAAGTCGGCATCAAAATTCGGTATTGCTAACCACATAAGCTTTTACGATAAAGATTTATTTAAAACTGATTTTTATAGGAAAAATAAACTGGTGTTAGACAATCCAAAAGGCGCCGGGTTTTGGTTATGGAAACCTTACTACATAAAGCAAGCATTAAAAAAAATAGATGATGGTGACCTTTTGTTTTATGTTGATGCTGCATCTATTTTTATTGAAGATCCTGCACCCATTTTTAAAATTGCGGAAGAAAATGAAAGAGGTATTGTTGCTTTTGACACAAGGCCATTAACTAACAAAAAATTTTGCCGGAGAGACGCTTTCAAAAATTTAAATCTGGATTACGAAAAGTTTTGGAATTGCTGGCATGTAATAGGAACAATGCTTTTGATTAAAAAAAATGCTTTCAGCGTCGCTTTCATTGATGAATGGCTTCAGGCTTGCGAAAATCCATTTAGTCTTGTAAATAATAACAACAGCAATGATTATAAAACTGAGAGCGAAGAATTAGAGGGGTTTATAGATCATCGGTCTGATCAGTCAATGCTTACATTGATAGTAAATAAATATGATTTAGAGACTTATAGAAATCCTTCAAAGTGGGGCAATTATTTAAAGTTGGAGGCATTTAGAAAAGAGGGGGAATTTAAAAGTTACCCTTATCTTTTAGAGAATACAATAACCGACTATAGCGACAGCCCAATGATAAATTCTCCCTATGGCCAAACTTTTGAAATTAACAGAGGAAAGGACAAAGAAACAAGAATGAGCAAACTCTTACAATTGCTAAAAAAATAATTTAATGCTAAACAGGATTATTTCCCTTTTTGTAAAAAAATCAGTTAATAAAGTTGCAGATAATTTCAAAAAATCCTATTCCCAATGTGGCGAAGATTTAATCATAAAATATGTGTTTGCGCTCAGAGGGATTACAAAGCCTTCTTATATTGATATTGGTGCTAACCACCCATACTTTATCAGCAATACAGCATTGTTTTATGAAGAAGGTTGCCGGGGAATAAACATAGAAGCCAATCCAAATTTATATGAGCAGTTTAAAGTTGATCGTCCGCAAGACATTAACTTAAACATTGGTGTTAGTAACAAAGAAGATGAGCTGGATTTTTATATTATGGAAGACAACACCTTAAGTTCCTTTTCAAAAAATGAAAGTGATGCCATGATAGCGCATGGTAAGCCATTAGCAGAAACAAAAAAGATTAAGCTTACTACGGTCGAAAATATTTTGAGTAGATATTTTAATAACCAGTTTCCTGACTTTATGAGTATTGATGTGGAAGGCATGGATTTTCAAATTTTACAATCGATTGATTTTGAAAAAAGCTGGCCTAAAATAATTTGTGTGGAAGCGGCTGAATATTCGCCTGTTGGTGCAGGCACAAGGCGGGGTGAACTGATCAATTTTTTAGTTACAAAAGGATACTACGAGTATGCCAACACAAACCTCAATGCCATTATGGTAAAAAACGAATTTTGGTTTATTTAAAATGGAAGTCCCACATTTTTCAATTATAATACCAACATTCAATTCTGCTCAAACAATTCGCAGATGCCTGGACAGTATTATAAACCAGACGTTTAAAAATTTTGAAATATTAATTATCGATGGGTTTTCTACAGATGAAACAAAAGTAATAGTAAACACCTACCAAATATTGTTTGCACATATTAGGTGGATTAGTGAAAAAGACCGAGGAATATATGATGCAATGAACAAAGGGATTTTTTTATCAAAAGGAGATTGGCTTTATTTTATGGGTAGCGATGACGAAATTTTTAGTCCCAATATTTTGCAGGAAGTATACAATGATGTTTCGTTAGATCAGGCACCTGATGTTTTATATGGGAATGTATACAGTATAAGGTTTAATGGTACCTACGACGGCGAGTTTACAAGTGATAAAATTTTGATTCGGAATATATCTCACCAGGCTATTTTTTTTAATAGAAATGTTTTAGAAAAAATTGGAAATTTTGATCTAAAATATGAGTCTTGTGCGGATTGGGTTCATAATTTTAAATGGTTTCTTTCTAAAAAAGTAAGTAAAAAATATATTAATCTAACGATTGCCAATTATGCTGACGGCGGCTTTAGCTCTAGACATATTGACGATATTTTTCTAAGAGATAAAGAACTAATATACTTGCTTTCCGGTGCTGAATTTTTACCCTTTTATACAAAATACACAATACTAAAAAAGGAGATTCGCAAAAGTATTGTGCAAAAAAACATAAGAAAATTATTTAAAATTTTAAGGCTTACGCCGTATATCTTGTTCCATGGAAACTTTGGTAATAAAGATTAAATAGACTTAAGTTGATACACCAATAACTTTTAAGGGGTTTCAAAATGAAAATTAGTGTAGCATTATGTACTTATAATGGCGGCCATTATTTGGATCAACAAATAAGAAGTATCCTTCTGCAAACAATGCCTGTTAATGAAATAATTATTGGTGATGATGGTTCATCAGATGAAACAATTACAATTTTAGCAGCCTTTGTGGTTAAGTATCCCTTACTGTTTAGAGTTATACAAAATGAAAAAAAACTTGGAAGTATCAAAAATTTCGAAAATGTAATTGGTTTGTGCACAGGGGATATTATTTTTTTATCAGATCAGGATGATGTTTGGCATCCATATAAAGTAAGCAGGACAATACACTTTTTTAAACTGAACAAAAATGTATTATTGCTTTTTACGAATGCAACACTTATTGATGATAACAGCAAGAAGTTAACCGGCACACTTTGGGACAAATGGGGATTTACAAAAAAAATGCAGCAGAGTTGGAAGAACAATAAAAATGCTGTTAATAGTTTGCTGCTTAACGATAACAAAGTGACGGGCGCAACTATTGCTTTTAGTGCTTTGTTAAAACCTAAAATGTTGCCAATTGAGGCTAGTGAAAACTATTGGCATGATGCATGGTTTGCTTTGCACGCCGCAGCTAATAATGGTTTGTTTTTTTTAGATGAATTTTTAGTTGATTATAGGATACATTCAAAACAGCAGATAGGTATCACAAGAGTTTTGGAAAAAAAAATAGTCCCTGAAAATAATTTTATTTCAATAGACGAAATGAGATTCAATATTGCTAAACAATACCCGTCATTGTTTAAAGGCAAATCTATTTTGGAGAGAATTATGTATCGTATCCGATAATCTCCAAAATTAAAAAACGTTGAGTTTTATTTTTTTGCAAAAATTATGACTTCTAATTGTATCAATAATAGGAAATGATAAAAATAAAACCAATAGCAATTTATCTTCCTCAATTTCACCCTATCCCAGAAAATGATGAATGGTGGGGCAAAGGTTTTACGGAGTGGACAAATGTAACAAAGGCAAAACCATTGTATCGAAACCATTATCAGCCAAAGCTAAGCACACACATGGGATTTTATGATTTACGAAGCAGCGAAGTAAGGGAAGGGCAAGCCTTGCTTGCTGCACAATATGGCATTGAGGGGTTTGCTTATTATCATTATTGGTTTAAAGGAACACAACTTTTGCAAAGGCCCTTCAATGAAGTTTTGAAGACAGGAAAACCCGACTTTCCATTTTGCCTCATTTGGGCTAACGAAACCTGGAGCAGAAGATGGTTAGGGGAAGAAAAAGAAATTTTGTTAAAACAGGAATATTCTCTTGAAGATGATAAGGCACACGCAAGATATTTAACCAATGCTTTTAAAGACAAAAGATATATAACAAAAGACGGAAGGCCTGTATTTATTATATACCGTCCATTTGATTTACCTGATGCTACAGCTACTATTGACATTATTAAACAAGAAGCTGTAGAAGAATTGGGTATAGAGCCATTTATAATTGCAAATTTTTCAACGAAAAACAATGGCACTGATCTATTAAAAAAAGGGTTTGATGGGCTGTTTAGTTTTCGGCCTCAACTAGGAGTTTTGCGAGACGCTTTTATTGATGGGTTTAGCAAAGACAGACTGTTAGCTAATATAAAAAAGCATAAAAAATTTTCTGGTACGCTTAAATTGTATGATTATGATGAAGCGCTCAGTTTAATGCAAGCAATTGAGCCAGTTTCCTTTGAAAATACAATTCCTTCAGTTTTTGTAAGTTGGGACAACACGGCCCGTCGGGGGAGAAATGGGATTATAATCTTTAATAGTACACCAGCATCTTTTCAAAATGAATTAAATAGAATTACTAATAAGCTGAGTAAATCAGAAAATAACTTAGGCTTTGTTTTTATCAATGCATGGAATGAATGGGCTGAAGGAAATTATTTAGAGCCTGATACAATGAATAATGATGCATATTTAAAAGCAGTAAAAAATGTAGTTGAAGCTCTGTAAGTTTACGTCCTAGCCATTTACATTCCGCAGTTCCATCCCACGCCTGAAAATGACGCATGTTGGGCAAGGGCGAATTGGAATAAATGCAGAAGGAATTTGTACATCTATTAAAAAGCAAAATGGACCCAAATACTCAAAATATAAATATTGCAGACTATTATTTTAACTTTTTCAAAAACCTGAAACACGGTAGTAAATTGGATCTTGTTACTAAATTATCAGGGTCATTAAAAAATAATGTGAATAAAGAAAGTACTTCCTTAGGATCATTATTGGGGGCTTATCGGTCAGCCGAAACAGCAGAGGAAATTATTGCCGAACTCAAGGCATCTAGGGTTTTTAACCGCACAATTTAATAATGGTTACGAATAACGTAGTATATATCATCAGGCTTGAAAATAATTGAAGATTGGCAACGCTGCCAATAAAATAAAATCATACCCACAGTCTATACACAGCCATTTAGTCCGAGTTTTTGTAATGAGCATATCAAGCAACATACGCCCCATCGCTATTTACCTTCCGCAGTTTCACCCTACGCCAGAAAATGATGCTTGGTGGGGCAAGGGCTTCACGGAGTGGTCAAACGTGACCAAAGCCAAACCTTTATTTAACGGGCATTACCAGCCACACTTGCCGGCAGACCTGGGCTTTTACGATTTGCGGCTGGAAGAAACAAGGGTTGCCCAGGCAGCAATGGCAAAGCAATATGGTATTGAAGGTTTTTGCTATTACCACTATTGGTTTAATGGCAAACGCATGCTGGAGCGGCCTTTTAATGAAGTACTGCTATCGGGAAAGCCTGATTTTCCGTTTATGCTTTGCTGGGCAAACGAAAGCTGGACAAAGGTTTGGGACGGTAACGCCAAAGAAATTTTGCTGGAACAACAGTACTCCCACGAAGATGATGTGGCGCATATACAATCACTGATACCAGCTTTTAAAGATGAACGCTACATAAAAATTGATGGCAGGCCGGTGTTTGCAGTGTACAGGTCAACCCACCTCAAAGATTTAAAAAGTACTATAAAAACCTGGCGCAACGAGTGTGCAAAAGAAGGCATACAATTGTACCTGTGCCGGTTTGAAAGTTTTGCAGAAGAAGGCGACAACTACCTTGCTGATGGCTTTGATGCAGCTATACAATTTGAACCTTTTAGCACCCGAATGCTTGGATATAATAACTATGCATTGCAACAACTGGTAAAAAATAAACTTAGCCTTTGGTACCTTAAATACAAATTTTCTTCTGGCAGTGGAAGGCAAAAAATATTGAACAGGAATATGCTTAATTATTCGTTATATGTGAAGTACATAAAAGAGAATAGCAGCAGGCCGGTCTATAAAAAATATCCCTGTATTACCCCTATGTGGGACAACTCTGCCCGCCGCAAAACAAATTATTTTATGTTTACAGGCTCAACCCCGCAGGCATTTGAAACCTGGGCCCGGCACGAAATAGAAAAGTTTAAACCTTATAGCCCACAGGAAAATTTAATTTTTATCAACGCCTGGAACGAGTGGGCAGAAGGCAACCATCTGGAGCCTTGTTTAAAATGGGGCCATCAGTATTTGGAGGCTTTTTCTAAAGCCCTAGACGCAGTAACAAACCTTCCCTGATGGCTATATCAGTCTCCATAATGATACCTGCATACAATCAACCTGGTTATATTGTGCAGGCTGTGGAAAGTGCATTGGCGCAAGATTATACAAATCTGGAAGTAATAGTTGCTGACGATAGCACAAATGATGGTACACGGTTTTTATTAGAACGGTACTTGGACGACAGCCGTTTTAAATATTTTAAAAATGAAAAAAATTTAGGCAGGGTCGATAATTACAGAAAGCTTGTACATGAACTGGCAAAGGGAGAGTGGGTCATAATGCTGGATGGGGATGATTATTACATTGACAACAGTTACATAAGCAAAGCCGTAAACCTGATAATGCAAACTGAAGGAATTGTTTTGGTTGGTGCCGGCATTAAAATTTTAAATGAAGCCACCAACAGTTTTGATAGTTATGGGTTAGATATACCATTAACTATTTTTGAAGGAAAGGAACTGTATTACAAATATAGAAAACTGCCCAACCACCAAACTGATTTATACAATCGAAAACTTGCCAATCAATTAGATTTTTACCGGGACCCCTCAACCGCAAGTGATACAGAATCTTTGTATCGCTTATGCCTCCATGGTAAGGTAGCTTACATACCAGCGCCTGTGGCCGTTTGGCGTGTACATACCAGCAATACCACCTACACAAGAAACCTTCAAAAGCAAGTAAAAGAACTTGTTTTTATTGATCGTATTTATAATTATTCCCTGGCTTATTTAGACAGGCAAATAGCCGCAGACTGGAGGAAGTTTATGTATAGATCGCTTACTTTATATTTATTAAACTTATCCTTTGAAGCCCGCAGTTTTAAAAATGTATTTTCATTGCTGTTTCGTTACGGACATTTTTTAGGTGTTAAATCAGGAATCAATAATATAAGAAGGCTTATACGTTTGTATAAAAATTCGTTGGCTTAACACTGCCTGAAGCTTGGGTGGCAAATTTAAAATATACACCAAACAAATATTTTCTACTAATGTCATTATTTACGTTCTCCTATAAATTGATCCATTTTTTTGAAACGAAATTTTCTAAAAAGAAGGAAGGAAATAAAAAATTATCTGATCCAAGAATGAGTATGGGTGAAAGTTTATTGGTTAACAATTTTTATCTCAATGTTAGAAACCCTGTTAAAGAGAAAACATATTTAAAGATTGGGGATGCTTGCATGATAGATGGAACATTTACATTTGAAACACCTAATGGAGCTGTAACCATTGGTGACAGGGTGTTTATCGGTAAAGGAAATGTTATTTGCATAAACAAGGTGGATATTGCAAGTGATGTTTTTATTTCGTGGGGCTGTTATATTTTTGATAATGATTCCCATTCTTTAGATTACAGGCACCGGTTAATAGATATGCAAAACCATCTGAATGATTGGAAAAATGGTTTACAGGATTGTAATACCACCAAAGATTGGGGCAATGTAAATTCGGCTGCAATAAAAATTTGCAGGTATGTATGGATAGGGATGGAATGTAAAATACTAAAGGGCGTTACCATTGGTGAAGGTGCAATTGTTGGGGCTGGTAGTGTTGTTACCAAAGATGTTGAACCCTGGACAATAGTTGCAGGCAACCCTGCTAAAATAGTAAAAATTATTCCTGTAGAATTACGAAAAAGTGATATTCAAATTCATTAAAAATAACCTCTCATAAAATATGCATTTAGCATTCGTAGATAACTTAGCCGTGTATGGTGGCCTCTCAAGGTTTTCATTTATTTTATGCAGGAGCCTAATTGAAAACAATGAAACCCTGACTATCGATTATTACGCACATCACGCTAATTTAAAACACATTCCAGAGTTGCTGCAAATGGATCGAGTAACAGTAAAAGTTTTGGAAAATTCCTTGCCCTTAAAACTATCTTCCAGGATCATCAATAAAATGATGGTGATGATTGGCAAGCCTGTTAATACAAATGTAGATGATCTCATCATAAAAGAAATAGAGCAGCGGGTAGGACAACAATATGACCTTGCTTATTTCCCTTGCGCACACATGATGCGTAAACCGGAGCTCACTATTCCTTTCGCTGGTACCTTGCATGATTTTAATTGGAAGTATTTTTTCGGGCAGCAAATATTTACGACCGCTTTTGTGGAAATGATGGATATTGAAATTTTAAAGTGGATGGATGGCAGTTTCAATATTTGTTCTTCTAACGATGTAGTGGATGAAGCAAAAAAATTATACCCTAATGTAAAATATTTTCCAACTGTAGTACCGATTGGGCCGGTTGTTTTTAAAAGTAGCGTTAGTGAGGAGAAGTCAAAAGAAATTTTAAAGGCACTCAATATCACTTACCCTTATATCATTTTCCCTGGTAATTTTTTTCCGCATAAAAATCATTTGAATTTATTAACTGCCTTTTCTTACCTTAAAAAAAGGAAAGGCTTTGAGGATTATAAATTGATTTTAACCGGTATGAACTCTGACCAGTTGCCGTACGGCATTGCAGAAAAAAGGGGCGTTCAGGTGCTTACAAAAAACAGTGCCCATACCAATTTTGACGTAAGGGGCATGGGCTATCAAAGCAATGAAAATATTGATGTGCTGATAAAAAATGCCAGGCTGCTGGTATCGCCATCCATTTACGAAGCCATCTGCACACCGGGCATGGATGCATGGAATTTCGGTACGCCCACTGCTATTTCAGACATTGCCCCTTTCCGGGAGCATGAGCAGGCCTGGGGTATACGGTCTGCTTTTTTTGACCCTACCAATCCTGAAAATATTGCCGATGTTTTAGAAGGTTACCTTACTAATTATGGGCATGCCCTTAACGATGGGCAGGTATCAAAAGAAAACATGGGCCGTTACCAATGGAAGCAGGTGGCCAAAGGGTACATGGATGTTTTTGAAAAAGCAATTGCTGAAAAATGAAAATATTAATTTTAGGTTCACAGGGTTTTATTGGTAACCACCTTGCGCATTACTACATGGATAACGGGTGGGACGTTACCGGTTGCGATCTTGTGGAAGGCGGTATGGGCGGTTATGTGTACCACAAGGTTTCGGTGCTCTCTTCCGATTTTGATAGCCTGTTTGCAGGGCAGCATTTTGATGCCTGCATCAATGCATCGGGCAGTGGCAATGTGGCTTATTCCATAACGCACCCGCTGAGCGATTTTCAGGCCAATGCCTTTGCTGTAAACAAAGTGCTGGATACCATCAGAAAATTTCAACCTGCCTGTAAATACCTGCATATTTCCAGTGCCGCAGTATACGGAAACCCTTTGCAGTTGCCCATTACAGAGCAGGATGCCCTTGCACCGGTTTCGCCATACGGCTTTCATAAATGGATAAGTGAAATCAGTTGTACCCAATACAGCCAGTTGTACCGTTTGCTTGTGGCAGTGATAAGGCCGTTCTCCGTTTTTGGCAATGGTGTAAAAAAACAATTGCTGTGGGACATCTGTAATAAATTAACAAAAGCCGATAACATTACCTTGTTTGGCACCGGTAATGAATCCAGGGATTTTATCCATGTATCAGACCTGGTGCGGCTAAGCGGTATTGTAATGGATAAAAGCCCCTTTGCCTGCAATGTGTACAATGCAGCATCGGGTTTGGAGACTACCATACGTGAAGTGGCCAACCTGTTTGAAGCACATTTTCCCGGCAACAAAAAAATACAATTTTCAGGCGAAGTAAAACCCGGCGACCCCATCAACTGGCGTGCAGATGTAAGCCGGATAACAGCCCTCGGCTTCTGCCAATCCGTAGCATTAGAAAAACACATCAGTGAGTATATACAGTGGTTTGTTCAGTTGCCGCAGGAGTGAGGTGGATAGGTTATTAAAGCATCGAAAAAAGTTACTCTCTTCAAACAGCCTCGAATTACAAGTGCCAGAAATTTCAAACATCAGCCGCAACAAAAAAATTCGCAGCCTGGTTTTTGTTTCTTTTTTTGTCAAGAAAAAAAAGAAAAGGGGGAGTACAATATGAAGTATTCTTTTGCCTTAATTCAAAGAATAGACACATCAGTAATGACAGATAAAGAAAACCCCAACAACAAAACATGCCCCAACCCGTAGTAACCTATGTGCTGGCAAACAACATGGGTGGCATCACCAGTATGCTCAATAACCTGATCGCATACCGGGGAAGCGAAAGCCTTCCGCAGGAAGCCATTATTTTAAGCATTAAAGAAAGCACGGCCGCACCCATTGCCGGTGTTTTTGGTGAAAGCATACCCGTGGTAGATTTCGCTTTTTCAAAAAAGTCGAATTGGTTTCACCTATATAAAAAATTATCCCAATTAGCGGGCAAACACCGTGGTGTACTGGTTTCTAATGATGTTTACGATTTGCTGATGCTTGGCCGTTTCAATATTGATAAGAAGGTGGTGCAGATAGTACATGATGGCTACAACCTGCAGCTTGCAGTAAGGTATGGCGATGTGGTGGACAGCTTTATTGCACATTCCCTTTTTTTTTATGAAGTGTTGTGCCAGCTTTTTCCGCACCGGTCGGCACATATTTTTCATGTGCCTTATGGCATTGCATTGCCGAAACAAAGGCGCAAGCCCGTTGCAGCAAATAAGCCACTAACCCTAGTTTTTGCAGGAAGGCATGACGAAGGCAAAGGCATATTTAACCTGCTGGCCATTGAGCGTTTGTTGTCTGCAAAAAACATACAAACATCCTGGTTAATTTTAGGCCGTGGCCCCGAAACAGCAAGGCTAACCAATGATTGGGCAGCGCAGCAAAATGTATTGTTTGTTACGCCGGAACATAATAATGAAGTGATGGAGTTGTTGTCAAGAGGGGATGTATTTGTTTTCCCAACGAGGTTTGAGGGTTTTCCTGTGGCGTTACTGGAGGCCATGGGTGCAGGACTTGTGCCGGTTGCAACCAACCTGCCAGGCGGTTTAAGGGAAATGGTGCAGCAAGGCAAAAATGGTTTTTTATGTGCCATGGATGATGTGGCTGCATTTGCCGCTGCAATTGAGTGGCTCCACTATAACCGGCAGGCACTGGAAGAAATCAGTAACAATGCTCTCGTTGCTGTGCATTCTCAATATGATGCTGCTGTGCAATCACCCAAATACCAGCAGGTATTTAAGGATACGGCTGCAAGGCCGGGGCCACCCCATCACCACCGGGTAAACGAAAAATTGGGCTCAAGGCTTGACAAGGCATGGGTACCAAACCGCCTCACCAAATTGCTGAGGGGATAACACCGCAGCACCCCATCACAACTATCCCATGCGCTACTTTTTTAAATTCATCCGAAGGTTATTGCTGTTAAAAAGAAACTGGTCCACAAAGCTCAGGCTGGCTTATTACAGGAGCTTGTATGGAAGCCATTTTTCTGCCGGCAACCCATTTACCGCAGGCCGTTATTTTAACATTTTTTATGATGCAAGCAATGCTGAGGTGCATATGGGCAATGGGGTACATTTCAGGGATTATTGCAGGATAAGGTGTGGCACCAATGGCAAGCTCCACATTGGCGACCGGGTATTTTTTAATAACAATTGCAGCCTTAATTGTTTTAATGAAATACAGATAGGCAACGATTGCCAGTTTGGCGAAAACGTGCAGTTGTATGATATGAACCATCAGTATAAAGATGCTGACAAACCCATATCAGAACAGGGTTACAGCACGGGCAACATTACAATCGGCAACAACTGCTGGATAGGTTCCAACGTAACCATTCTAAAAAATGTAACCATCGGCAACCATGTTGTGGTGGGTGCCAATTGTGTGGTGCATAAAGATATACCGGATGGCTGCATAGCGTTTTCCGGAACGGGCATGCAGATAAAAAAAATAAACCCCTGATTAAAAATATTCAGCCCGCATGAACGGACCATTGGTAAGTGTTTTAATGACGAGTTTTAACAGGGAGCCGTATATAGCTATGGCAGTAGAATCGTTGCTGGGTTCGGCCTACACCAACTTTGAACTGATTATTGTTGATGATGGCTCGCAGGATAAAACAGTGGCAATAGCAAGGCAATACGAACAACAGGACAGCCGCATAAAAGTGCACGTGAATGAAAGCAACCTGGGGGATTATATTAACCGGAACAAGGCGGCTTCTTATGCCACTGGCAAGTACCTTAAATACCTGGATAGTGATGATGCCATCTACCGCTACAGTTTAAACATAATGGTAGAAGCGATGGAAGCCAATCCTCAGGCTGGCTTCGCATTTTTAAATTTTCCTAACCAGGATGATAAGGCACCCTTCCCGATAGTGCTTTCACCGGGGCAGGCATACTACGAGCATTTTTTTAACAGCGGCTTATTTTATGCAGGGCCGGGTGGCACACTGATTAAAAGGGAAGTATTTGAAGCAGTCGGTGGTTTTTCGGGCACCCGTATGATAGGCGATCAGGAACTGTGGCTTAAACTGGGGGCATTGCACCCTGTGGTAAAAGTGCAGCCGGCACTAATATGGTGGCGTAAACATGAAGGGCAGGAATTTTCTTTTGGCAACAAATCAGGGTTGTATGTAAAGATGAATTACCAGGTGGCCATGGCAGCACTAAATGCACCGGCTTGTCCGCTTACGGCAGAATTAAAAACCGCAGCGATAGCCACACAGCAGCGATTGCAGTCACGCCGCATTTTGGGTTTATTTGTTACAGGCCGGTTTGCGCTGGCGATGGAAGTAATGCGCCACGGCAATATCCCTGTGGCATCATTGCTTGCCTGCTGGGTGCCGGTAAATAAAATAAAGCGGTTGCTTAAAAAATAATTTGAGGGGTTTTTATCTAACCCAAACAATGAAAATAGTACACTGCCTTAACCATTATATGCCCCTGCACATGGCAGGAACCGAGGTGTATACCCACACCCTTGCATTGCTGCAACAGCAGGCGGGCATGGAGGTTGCGGTGGTTACCCCTCACTTTGACTATTACCGCCCGGGTAAAATCAATAGCCATTACCTATATGAAGGGGTGCCTGTTTATCAATACCTGGAGACTGCGATATCAACGGACAGGGACATACTCTCCGGAAAAAAAATGGTCTATGGGTTGGCGGCATTTAAAACATTGCTGGTTCAGTTGCAGCCGGATATTGTCCACTTTCATGAAATGAACAGGGGTATTGGTATTGGTGTGCAACACCTGTGGGCCTGCAAAACCATGGGCATAAAAACAGTGGTTACCATGCACCTTTCAGGGTACACCTGTAATACCAACAACCTTATCTATGAGCAGCAATTGTGTAGTGGTAAAATTTTAATGGACAACTGTACCCGGTGCAGCCTGCAAAATATTTTTGGCATGCCCGGTGGCACAAGCACAGCAATAGCTTTGCTCAGCAACGGTTTGCAGCAATTATCCATAACCGGCTTATTGCCTAAGGGAAAATTAACCACCCTGCTTAGCGTACCGGCAACCCTGCAGCGCATTAAAAAGGAGCTGGCAGTTATAGCCCGTGATGCAGGTGCCATAGTTACTTTAAATGAATGGTATAAAAATATTTTAGTTACAAATGATGTACCGGCAGATAAGGTAACGGTGATACGGCAGGCACTTGCCACCACAGGCGGCGATAGCGGTTTGCATACCGTAAACCATGCAGGGCAACTACCCGTGAAGCTTCCTTTACAATTGATTTTTATCGGACGCATTATGCCGCAAAAAGGGCTGCACCTTTTGCTGGAGGCTATGCGCCAACTGCCACCGGGCAGTGTTGAACTGCATATTTACTGCGAGGCCACAGCATCGCCTTATTATCAAAAATGCAAAACACTTAGCGAAGGTTTGCCCATACAATGGAACGGTTTTTTGCCAAGGCAGGAAGTGGTGCAGGTAATGTCCCGCCATCATTTGCTTTGCCTGCCTTCTGCTTTTTCAGAGATGTCGCCGTTGGTAATACAGGAAGCATTTGCAGCAGGCATACCAGTGTTGGCAAGTAACGTATACGGCAATGCCGGCGAAATAGAAGAAGGCGTTAACGGCTGGCTTTTTAATTTTAATGACAGTGCAAACCTTACCACAAAACTGCAACTGCTCATCAACAACACCACCTGGATCGGTTCCGTAAGAAAACATTTAAAAACCCCTGATCATTTCAACAGGGTGGCCGCCGCTTACCAGCAAGTGTATGCTGCGTTAGCATCTTTACATGAAAACAGTAACGCTGCTGCTGTGTAACTAAAATTATTTATTGATGAAGATTTTATTGTTGATGGACCCCTTTATACCCGTGCCACCATTGCATTACGGCGGCATTGAAAGGGTGATGTATGATATTGCTGTACAATATGCAGCAATGGGCCATACGGTTACTATTGTTGCAGGCCCCAATTCAAAATCGCCGGGCAGGCTTATTACCTACGGTGAAAACGGGGGCGGATCAATGAAGATAAATTACAGCACCTTGCTAACGCTTTACCGCATATTACGCAGGGAGTTGCCGCACCATGATGTACTGCATAATTTTGGAAGGCTTGCATTTATGTTTCCTATTGCCTTTACCAAAATACGCAAAGTGCAAACGTACATGCGCTACATTACCCCAAAAAATATCACCTGGCTTAACCGAACGGGCATAAAAAATATCACCTATACCGCAGTATCCAATGCCATTGTAAAAACTGGCATCAGCGGTGGTGGCGAATGGAAAACAATTTACAATTGTGCCCCGGTAGAGCAGTTTGATTTTGTGCCGGAAGTACCTGCTGGTGCACCGCTGGTTTTTTTAGGCAGGCTCGACAGGTGCAAGGGTGCACACACCGCCATTACAGTAGCCGGCCTAACCGGAAGAAAACTGATTATAGCGGGCAACATATCTGAACTGCCACATGAAAAAGAATATTTTTATAACGAAGTGCAGCCCCGGATAGACGGGCAGCAGGTGCAGTATATTGGCGTGGTAAACAACGAGCAGAAAAATAAATTGCTGGGCAGTGCTGCGGCAATGTTGTTGCCGGTAGAATGGTACGAACCTTTTCCGGTGGTATTGCCCGAGG
This sequence comes from Ferruginibacter sp., assembly GCA_965249755.1. Lineage (GTDB taxonomy): Bacteria > Bacteroidota > Bacteroidia > Chitinophagales > Chitinophagaceae > Ferruginibacter. The sequence goes on along the minus strand of CBDFMT010000004.1, from coordinate 1,001,947 downwards.
CATATGCTTGTGGCACGCCCATCCTGGCTTATCCCGGTGGCGGTGTGCCGGAAGGAATTGTGGAAGGCGTTACCGGTATGCTTAGCAACACCGCAGCAGAGATGGCGGGGCATGTGGCAAAGCTGCATACCCTTAACAGAAAAGCCTGCCGTGAAGAAGCTGAAAAAAAATACAGCGACTATGTAATTGCAAATAATTATTTAGCATTATACAACCATCAGTTCAATGATTAAATAACTTCTCGGTAAATTAATATCCGACAAAACAAAGCAGGAATTTAAAATTAAACTGGGTGCCCCACATACTTGGAGCATTGCCAATTTAAAAAATAATGGCCTGCAGGCAAAAACAATTGTTGATATCGGTGCATATCACGGGGAGTTTACAGAAGAAGTTTTAAAGATATTTCCTGATGCCGGTTACCTGATGCTGGAGGCAAACCCTGAAAAGGAAAAGGAACTTAAAAAAGTTATTGGAAGGCACCCTTCTGCAAAAATTGAATATGAAATTGCTTTGCTGGATAGTAAGGCCGTAACTGATAAAACTTTTTACCTGATGGAAACCGCCAGCTCGGCACTGGAAGAAAACCTGCCCGTAAATGCACGGGAGATAAAGGTGCAACCTAAAACGCTTAACCAGGTTTTAGCTGCCCGGTCTATTTCATCGGTATCAATTTTAAAGCTGGATGTGCAGGGTTATGAAGTGGAAATATTAAAAGGCGGTAACGAAATTTTACCCCACACCGAAGCCGTATTACTTGAAATATCGCTGCTGGATATTCACAAAAATGTGCCGCTGCTAAAAGACGTTTTAAACTTTATGTACGAATACCAGTTTGTGGCGTACGACATTTGTTCTGTATCCGCAAGGCGGCCACTGGACAGGGCTTTATGGCAAACGGATGTTTTGTTTGTGAAAGAAAATGCTGTGTACCGGCAAAATAAAGCATATTACAAACCATAACTGGTTTACAGTTGTATCCATGGAAAAAGTACTGTTTCTTGCAAATGATATTTATTTAAACCCCGCAAGCCCCGAAGGTGGCGTTAAGATCTGTACACAGGAATTTATAAGTCTGCTGGCAGTTAAGTTTGATGTGGTTCAGTTTGCCGTAAAAACCACTTCCTCTTTATCTTATCGTGTAAAAGTTAAGTTGGGCATCAACTGGTATAATGATTATGATCCTGCCTTTTATCTTGCAGCATTAAAAAAAATAATCAGCGAAAATAATATCCGCTTCGTATTTCTAAACCTTTCCAACACCATCCGCTTTGCAGGTGTTTTAAAAAATGCCTTTGGCGATGCGGTTAAAATAATCCTCTGTTCGCATGGTAATGATACGGGTGATTACCTGCACCAGGTGGTAAGGTTTTCATCTGCTGAAAGCAAGATAAAAAAAGCGTTAATGGTTTTTACACTCGGCAAGCGGTTGGAGATTGAAACGGATTTACGCATTAAATATCTTGACATGGTACTGTCTGTTTCCCCGGTGGAAGAACAGATAGAAAAGTGGATTGGTGCCAAAGAAGGCTACATGGTACACCGTACAGTGCAGGCCGATTTTTTAACGCTTACGCCAACGTTAAACAGGGTGGGTTTTATTGGCGGCCTAAACCATCCGCCCAATGTTTTTGGCATAACCAGTTTGTGCGATGCATTGATGGCAGTTGACCATTCCATAACATTGGTGGTTATTGGCGGCCCTGCGGATGTGGGCAATGCCTTGCAAAAAAAATATCCCTTTATTGAATATTGCGGCTTTTTACCGGAAGAAGCACTTCGCAAGGAAGTGGCCACATGGGCCTGTTTTTTAAACCTGGTTTTTTATTATTCCGGAGGCGTAAGTACCAAACTGGCGAAGGCACTTAGCTGGGGCTTACCGGTGTTATCTACCGTGCCTGGCAACAGGGGTTATTTGTTTAAAGATGGGCATATGGATATTGCCGGCAGCGCAACTGCAATGGCAGCAATGCTTACAGCCAAAGCAGGCAATATGGAAGCGATATTATTGGCACAGGAACAAACCAAAAAAATGGTGGCATCTTCCATTACTTTGTCAGAAATTATGGATGGGCTTTATCCGGCCTTGTTATCATTGTAACCTGAAAAAATTACTGATCATATCGCCCCACTATCCGCCGGTTAATGCAGCAGACATGCACCGTATCAGGCACAGCCTTCCATACTTCAGGGCGCTGGGTTGGGAGCCAACGGTTATAACCGTTGACCCGGTATTTGTTGAGGCCTACAGCACCGATCCTTTACTGATAAAAACTATACCTGCAGATATTGAAGTGCATTATGTAAAAGCATTGCTGCTTGAAAAAACAAGGAAGATCGGGTTGGGCAGTTTATCTATCCGGTCGTTCAGGTTTTTTAGAAAAAAAGGTAATGAACTGCTGGCAGCCCGAAAGTTTGACCTGATCTATTTTTCCACTACGGCGTTTCATGTTATGGCATTAGGTGCTTATTGGAAAAAGAAATTTAAAGTGCCTTTTGTACTCGACATCCAGGATCCGTGGCGGAGTGATTTTTATTTGGATAAACCGGCAAATGAGCGGCCCCCAAAATTTTGGATGGCCTATACTATTGATAAAAAACTGGAAGCATTTACATTGCCCAAAGTAAGCGGCATCATCAGCGTATCGCAGGGCTACTGTGACACATTTCTGCAACGCTACCCGGTGTTGAAACCAGCGCAATGCAAAGTGATCACCTTTGGTGGCAGCACCATAGATTTTGAAGTGATGGAAAAAAATGTTTCATCTGCAGCATCTGTACAACTAAAAGCAGGCAAAATAAATATAGTATACGTTGGCAGGGGAGGGCATGATATGCGCCATGCGGCCACCATCTTTTTTAAGGCCATTGCCAAAGGCTTGCAGCAATCGCCGGGGTTGTTTCAAAACATCCATTGCTGGTTTGCAGGCACCAGTTATGCAGCAAAAGGAACGGGCAGCGAATCTTTCGCAACCCTGGCAGCAGGTATGGGTTTGGCAAGTTATGTTACCGAGGTTACCGACAGGTTGCCCTATTTTGAAACCTTGTTTCTTTTAAAACATGCCGATATGCTTTTTATGCCCGGCTCAACGGATGTTAGTTACACAGCATCAAAATTATATCCTTACATACTTGCCAAAAGGCCATTGCTAACCATCTTTAATAAAAACAGCAGCGTGGTAAAAATATTGGAAGCCACTGCAGCAGGTGAGGTTATTGCCTTTACCAATGCCGCACCGGCAGAAGATTATGAAAGTGAATGTTTTGAAAAGCTGCAAGCCATCTTAAAAAAATTACCTTTTGAACCCTCCACCAACTGGCAGGCATTTGAACCTTTTACAGCAAAGGCCCTGACGAAAGATCAGGCTAATTTTTTTAATGAAATAACTGCACACCACCATCACGTATGAGCATATTACAAACATTGCGTTTTATACATGCCCACCCACTGGCAGGCAGGCATAAACTAAGGGCATGGAAGCGGTTTTTGTTTTGGCAGGTTTCGCAAACAATACATCCGCACCCGGTTAAATATCCTTTTATTCAGGGTGCTTCGTTGTGGGTAAGCAAGGGCATGACGGGTGCCACGGGCAATATTTACACCGGCCTTCATGAATTTACAGACATGGGTTTTCTGCTCCATTTTTTACAGCCCGGCGATTTGTTTGCAGACATAGGTGCTAACGTTGGCAGCTACACAGTACTGGCTGGTGGCGTAATCGGGGCAACCTGTGTTTCTTTTGAACCCGTACCATCAACCTTTGTCACCCTCAAAAAAAATATTGAAATTAACAAGCTAAGCAACCGTGTAACAGCCTTGAACATTGGTCTTGGTGCTACAAAAGGGTCGGTGCTTTTTACTAAAAGTTTTGATACGGTAAACCATGTAATAGCGCAAAGTAACAATGAAAGTACAGATGGCGCCATTGAAGTGGCCATCGAAACGCTGGATGATGTTTTGACTGATAAAGGCATACCTGCATTGATAAAAATTGATGTGGAAGGTTTTGAACAAGAAGTGTTGAATGGGGCTGTGGGTACTTTGGGTAATCCGCAATTGAAGGCCATTATTATTGAATTAAATGGAAGCGGTGAACGCTATGGTTTTGATGAAAAACAAATACACAGTCAACTGATGGGCTACGGTTTTTCGCCATTTCATTACGACCCTTTTACCAGGAAGCTTTTACCCGTTGCCACCTTCGGTAATGTAAACACCATTTATTTAAGGGATATTGATTTTATAAAGAACAGGGTTTTAAGCGCTGCCCCGATACGGATTTTTTCTGAAAACATTTGATCAACGAAAAGCCTGGCAATCCTCTCATCGCCCTATACAATGTACGCTGTTTGCATTGTTTGCAAAAAACAACGGCCTTACCTTTTGCCAATGACTAACCGGGCGGCTTGCTAACCATTTACTAACCTGGCCCTGAGCAAGGTGAAGACAAGTTTTTAAAAAAATGGTTTAGAAAGTACGCCAGAAATAAGATGAATTTTTCTTTTAAAAAGCAAAGCGGAACAAATGAAATTCCTGCTATTGACCTGCTAAGGGGCATAGCCTCTGTAATGGTTTGTTATTTTCATCTTGCGAGGGGCAACCCCCGGTTTTTATCAGGTACAAGCCTGATAAAACAATCAGCAAGCTGGGGTTGGAGTGGTGTTGAAATTTTTTTTATTATCTCCGGTTTTGTTATCCCCTATTCCATGTTTGTAAAAAAATACCAACTTAAAGACATCGGTATTTTTTTAAAAAAACGCCTTATCAGGATAGAGCCGCCTTATCTGGTATCCATTGTTTTAGTGTTGATATTAAACTATCTGAGCACCCTGCTCACATCTTACAGGGGCTTACCTTTTACCATCAACTGGCCCGATGTATTAAGCCATATTGCGTACCTCAATATTTTTACACATCAAAATTGGTTGCAGGATGTTTACTGGACGCTGGCGATAGAGTTTCAATATTATCTGCTTATATCACTTGCATTCGCCATGGTGGTAAGTCCGGTTTTTTATTACAGGCTATTTTTTTTTGTACTTTTTATTTGCCTTATGCAAGCCGGTTTTGTGGGTCATGATTTCATTTTTGGTTACACCGGCTACTTTATGGTTGGCATCTTACTGTTTCAGGTTTATTGCGGCATTATACAGACAAAAGAATTTTTTATATTGTTGCTTACAGCACTTGCTGCATTGTATTGGTATCAGGGCCCTGTACTCACTGGTGTAACCATAGCTACTGTTATCACAATTACCACTGTAAAAAATGTTTGGCCGGTTTTTAAATTTCTCGGGCTGATTTCTTATTCCCTTTACCTGGTGCATATTCCCATTGGCGGCAGGGTAATTAATTTTGCTGAAAGCCATGCCAGCATTGTGTGGCAGCGGGAGGTAATGGTGTTTGTTGCCTTTGTTATATGTATAGCGGTGGCTTACCTTTTTTATTTAGTAATTGAAAAAAGGTTTAAAAAAATAGCAGGTGCATTACGGTACAGCAGCAGGTAACAACGAACAAGCTATTGAGGCAAGACAGGTGAAATTTTATACTCGAAATTGATGGATCATTATCAAATAAACTCCGTTTGTCTTTTTGGCCGGACTGGGTTAATGCGGGGTTGCCACTTGTTAACCCTGATAGAAATATCCTGAAAATATCTTCAACAGATCAATGAAAAGGCTGGCAATCATATCATCTCACCCTATACAATACAATGCGCCGCTGTTTGCATTGTTGGCAAAAACAGAAGGCCTTACCATAAAAGTTTTTTACACCTGGGGCAAGGCAGTGCTGGAAAATAAGTTTGATCCCGGCTTTGGAAAAGCCATCACTTGGGATATTCCATTGCTGGAAGGGTATGATTACAGCTTTGCGGAAAATATTTCAACCAACCCCGGTACGCACCATTTTAATGGAATCAATACCCCTCATCTTAATAAAGATATTGAAGCCTGGAAGCCGGATGTATTGCTAATATTTGGGTGGAGTTTTAAAAGCCATTTATCCTGCTTACGGTATTTTCACAAACGGGTACCCATTATCTTCCGGGGCGATTCGACTTTGCTGGATAGTAAGGGAGGCTTCACATCTGTCCTGAGAAAAATTTTTTTAAAATGGGTGTACCGCCATATCGATTATGCTCTGTACGTTGGAGAAAATAACAAGGCCTATTTTGTAGCCTTCGGATTATTGCAGCATCAACTCTTTAGGGCGCCCCATGCTACGGACAATAACCGCTTTGCTGAACCTGATCTTGAATATAGCCACAAGGCAATAGCCAAGCGAAAGTTGCTTGGTATTACAGAGCGTGACGTAGTAATATTATTTGCAGGCAAACTGGAGCAAAAGAAAAACCCCGGGATGGTGGTGCAACTTGCTGCGGCCGTTAAAAATACATCTGTCCATTTTCTTATTGTTGGCAACGGTATGCTGGAAGAAGAATTAAAATCAAACGCTGCTACAAACAAAAGGATCCATTTTATGGATTTTGAAAACCAGCAGGCCATGCCGGTAATTTACCGCATGGGCGATATTTTTTTGTTACCATCAAAAGGCCCGTCTGAAACATGGGGGCTAGCTGTTAACGAAGCAATGGCATGTGGCAGGCCCGTAATGGTTTCAAGCAAAGCTGGTTGTGCACCAGACCTTGTTGCTGATGGTATAAATGGAATTATTTTTAATCCTGATGATGTGGAAACCTGTGTGCGCTTTATTGAAATGATGGTTGCCGATGGTAACAAACGCACTGCTTACGGTAAAGCATCAAAAGAATTAATTAAGGATTTTTCCTTCAAAAAAATACACGATGGAATACTGAAAATACCGGCCATGCAAAATTGAGGTTTAATTAAAACAGAAGTTTAAAAAAGAATGAATAAAAGAATATTGTTTTTTGTGGGTGGTGCTTATGTTTCAGGTATGGAGACGGTGGCATTGCACCTGATGAGGGGCTTGAAAGAAAATGGTTACGACATCCGTTGCGTTACAAGCGGATGGAATGATGGTAATTTCAAAAAGAAACTTGAAGATTTACAAGTACCCTGTTACGCCATTAAGCTCGGGTGGATTTATTTGCGAAAGCCTTTATGGACAATTGACACCCTCGTTCATTTTCCTGGTGCATACTTCCAATTGAAAAAAATTATAAAAGATTTTGATCCATCTGTTTGTACTTTTTGCAATGTAATGCCCGTTTTGTACAGCGGCCTTATCAAACAAAAATCGGTCTTCAATTTACAGGAAACACATCTGCCTGGCTTAAAAAATAAGTTGCTTTACAAAAAGCTGAATAAGAAAATGAATGCATTTGTGGCGGTATCAAACCATATCGTAAAGGTGTTGCAAAACCTGTCGGTCCCGGATGACAAAATCAAGCTCATCTATAACGGTATTCCCCCGGTAAAGGTAGCCGGGCCAGCCAGCAGCTTGATTAACGGGCCTGTTTTAACCTTTGCAATAGTGGGCCAGGTGGGTGAGTGGAAAGGACACCGTAGTTTAGTGGCAGCAGTTTACTTGCTGGCAAATGAAGGGATAAAAAATTTTGTTGTAGACATTTATGGAAATGATAAAAACGAATTTGGGGCAACTTTAAAACAACTGATTATTGAAAAAGGGTTAACAGCTTATTTTAATTGGAAAGGTTTTGTTACAGACCAGGCAGCGATATACAATAACAGTGCGGTAATAATTGTACCTAGTTTATCAGGCGAACCTTGCTCTTTAAGTATTATTGAGGCAATGAATTTTTGTAAAGGCTTAATTGTTTCTGACAGGGGGGGAAACCCTGAGCTTGTTGACCATGGCATAAACGGACTTGTATTTAAAGCAGATGTACCCATCGCTCTAAGTAATTGTATGAAGCAGTTTATCCGCCAGCCTGAACTGATTACTCAATTAGGTGAAAATGCAGGACGTAAATCTGCAACGAATTACAATTACACAACCATGACAAAAAAGTATATAGAAATTTATGAATCCCTTTAGTTTTAAAATGTTTTTCCTTTTTGTTGGGATGTTTAAATTAAAATTTAAATGAAGAACCTGATTAGTGTAGATGAGAGCACCCGTGTTTTGCTAACGGTGTTGGTTTCGATGCAACTGTTGTTTAATAACGGGATATACCTTTGCGCTTGCATCGCAACACTCGTAATTGTGGGGCTGCTTGTGCAGGAAAAGTATAAGTCAGGGGTATTTCTTTTTATGTTGATACAACATATACTACAGATAGTTGCCGGCATATGGCTTGCCAATTATAATGATAAGCCATTAAATTACCGGTCAGCACAAACATCTACAGCAATAATTGCCAGCCTTATCGGGGTAGTAATTTTATTTATCCCAATTATTTATGCCCAAAGAAAATTGCCGGTGTTAAGGCTTAACGATATGAAAAGGATTGCGGGGGATTTTTCCAGTGAAAAAACGATGCAGTGTTACGTTGCGGCTTTTTTTATTGGGGGATTTTTAAAAGGGATAGCTTTTGTAGTTCCTTCAATTACCCAAATGGTAATAACGGTAGTTAAAATCAAGTGGCTCTTTTTTTTACTGTTTGCCTACACCAGCATTTTAAAAAATGAACGTAAAAAAATCTTGCTGTTGTTCATCGCTGTAGAATTTTTTTCAGGTTTTATCAGTTTTTTTTCAGAATTTAAAACAGTTATCTTTTTTGTATTGATACTGTTTGCAGGCCTTACTACCAAGATCAATTTTAAGCAAATGATTATGGCAGGCATGGCTACAGTCGGGCTGGTTTTTTTTGGATTATTTTGGACATCTATAAAAACAGACTATAGGGCGTTCTTAAACGGCGGCGAAAAAAGTCAAACTGTTCAGGTGAGCAGCGAAGATGCTGTTGCTAAACTCCAGGATTTATCTTCCGGGGTTAAAGAAAATAAAATATCTTCTTCAACTACGGAGTTGCTGGACAGGATACAATATACTTACCACTTTGCCAAGGCGATTGAAAGGGTACCTGCTATTATTCCTTTTCAAAACGGAAATAATTTGCTGCAAACATTGGAGTTTTCAACCACACCACGTTTTTTAAATCCGAACAAACCCATTGTTGACAACTCCTTAAAAACTACAAAATATACAGGTATACGATATGCAAGTGGCAAACAGGGGGTGTCTTTTAGTTTGGGTTATTTCGCAGAATTTTATATTGATTTTGGTTTATGGGGTATGATGGTTTGCCTTTTAATTTTAGGGATCATTTATGGAAAAGTGTATAGCTACCTGATGCGTAAATCATCTAAAAACCTCATTTTTAATTATGCTGTTGCAGCTTCTTTCTTTTTTGAATTTTATAATTTTGAAATGGACGGTACAGCGTTAATCGGCAGGTTTATTGCCAGCCTCGTTATGTACTATTTACTGATCAAATTCTTTTTTCCAACGGTTATAAAGTTTGTCATGATCCAACAGCCGGGTACAGTCAATTCTTCATCTGCAGTTACCCCTGCTTAAATTCTCTTTACTTTTTATTAGATGAAAAATAACCCGTTATCCAGTTTGCAATACCGCTCCAAAAAAATGCTGGTAACCTATTTATGTGTATTCATCTTAACCTTCTGCCTGCTATATTTTGGTACCATCGCTTTTATTGGCATTACAGCCCCCGGAGGCAGGTACTCTTTTTTTCTGGACCATTACTTAAATTATGTCGCCTGGCTCAGAAAGCTTTTAATCCAGACTGCTGCATTATTTCTAAGGGCAACAGGATATAACATTATTACTCCGGATACCTTTACCATAAGGGTTGCAGGTGGCAGGGGTACCCGTATTGTATACAGTTGCCTGGGTTATGGCGTAATGAGTTTTTGGGCTGCTTTCATCATTGCAAATAAGGGGGCCTTTTTAAAAAAAGTAATATGGGTGTTTGTTGGTTTGGTTGCTATTTTTGTAATAAACGTGCTGCGTATATCCTTGCTGGTAATGTCGGTAAATGGTAAACCGGATAAAAGGATTTTCGCAATTAACCATCACCTCTTTTTTAATATTGTTGCTTATATTTTTATCTTTTTTATGATTTGGTTGTATGACCACAATAACAAAGTGAAACACAATAATTGATTTAACCTCATCACCCTGAAGCACAAAAAGAAAATACTCATACTGATAGATTGGTTTGTGCCCGGGTACAAAGCAGGCGGCCCCATACGCAGTTGTTATAATCTTGTACTTGTGCTAAAAAATAGTTATGATGTATACGTGTTAACAACTGACACGGACCATGGGGAGACAACACCATACAAAAATATTGAAACCGGTAAATGGTTAAGCAGTGTTTTGCTGCCAGGTGCACAAATTTATTATCTTGAAAAAAAGACGGTTAACCGCCAAAAAATAAAAGTTGCTATACAAAATTGCCAGGCTGATTTTGTGTACCTCAATATGTTGTTCTCGCCTTTACTGGTAATGTACCCTTTATGGTTAAAAAGAATGGGTTTAGTTACGAGCAAGCTGATAGTTGCGCCAAGGGGCAGTTTGTACGACAGTGCCCTTGCTGTAAAAAAGTATAAGAAAATGCCTTTTTTATCGCTGTATAAAAATATGGGTATCCGTAAAATGGCCACCTTTCATGCCACCAACAACAGGGAAAAATCTGCCATAGAAAAATATTTTCCCGGCGGTAAAGTAGTAACCGCAAATAATTTGCCTAACCTTTACCAGCCAGCTTTTATAACGGTAAAAAAGCAAACGGGCTCTCTAAAATGTATTTTCATTTCAAGGATAGTGCCCATAAAAAACCTTTTGTTTTTGTTAGATATTTTGAAAGAAGTTAAGGGCAACCTTGGGCTAACAATTGTAGGCCCGGCCGAAGATGAAGCTTACTGGAAATTATGCCAGGATAAAATTGAAGAACTGCCCAAAAACATAGTTGTAGAATACTTAGGTGCACAGGACAATGATAAACTTTTCCAATTAATAAATGTACATCATTTGTTCATTTTGCCATCTGCTGGTGAAAATTTTGGGCATGCTATTTTTGAAGCATTCCTTGCCGGAAGACCGGTATTGATAAGCGATCAAACACCATGGCTACAGTTAAAAGATAAGCAGGTTGGATGGGATTTGCCGCTGAATAACCCAAGCCTTTTTGTACAAGCTTTACACGAAGCTATGTCCTGGCCGCAAATGGAATTCGATAAATCCGCAGAAGCTGCCTGGCAGTTTGCATCAGCATTTATCAGCAACCCGGGGCTAATAAAACCATATCAACAATTGTTTACATGAAGCAGGTAAATAACGCACTTTATAAAACTTCACTGGTCATCGGGGCATCTGCTGTAAAGCAGGTGCTATGGTATTTTTGTAACCTTATTTTTATTAAAAATAAGTTTTTGCCAGGCTCAGTATTAAGGGTAATTGTACTGCGTTTATTTGGTGCCAGACTTGGCAAAGGAGTTGTAATTAAACCTGGGGTTACTATAAAATTTCCATGGAAATTATCGGTTGGCGATAATAGCTGGATAGGCGAAGATGTTTGGATCGATAACCTTGCAGATGTTTTTATTGGAAGTTCTGTATGCCTGTCACAAGGCGTATACATTTTAACCGGCAACCATAATTATAAAAAGGTAACTTTTGATTTGATGGTAGCCGGTGTTGTGTTGCAGGATGGGGTATGGGCAGGTGCATTTTCAGTGATTTGCCCCGGGGTAACCTGTGCAACCCATGCTGTGTTATCTGTTGCATCTGTTGCCAATATTAATCTGCAGCCATACGGTATTTATAAAGGTAACCCGGCGGTAAAAGTTGGTGAAAGGGTAATGGATTGATCAAAGGATGCAGTCAGTTCAAATTGACACGTACAGCATTTAAATTGCTTTAACCATCAGGACGCCTAAAACATCTTGCCATAGAATTTTTAGAAAATTGTGTAGTTTTATTTAGTTTTAATTGTCATCACCTTTTTACACAGGTGCTAATATTATGAAAGTCACACTCCTTACAGTTACTTATAATGCAGAAAAATATCTGGAGGATTGTATTCATTCCGTTAGGTCGCAAAACTATGCAGACATAGAGCACATTGTTATTGACGGTGCTTCTACTGATGGCACATTAGATATTATAAAGCGGCATAGCGGCCACATTACAAAATGGGTTTCTGAAAAAGATAATGGCATGTATGAGGCTTTAAACAAAGGGATGTCCATGTCTACCGGGGTTATTATTGGTATTTTAAATAGTGATGATGTCCTTGCTTCACCCGATGTTATAAGTGCTATCGTAAATTGTTTTAAAGAACATAAAGTAGATGCCGTATACGGCGACCTTGTGTATGTTGAACAACAAAATATGCAAAAAATTATCCGTTACTGGAAAGGGTTTACTTACAAAAGGTTTAGGTTTAATTATGGATGGATGCCTGCCCATCCTACGTTTTATGTAAGGGCTGCCCTCATACAGGAACATGGAGGTTATGAGTCGCATTATTTTACAGCAGCCGATTATGAGTTTATGGCACGCTACCTGTATAAGTTTAGGGTTGTTGCAGAATACCTTCCAAAATTAATTGTGAAGATGAGGGCAGGTGGGCAAAGTAATAAAGATTTTAAAAGCAGGTTAAGGGCCAACAGAAGGGATTACCTTGCTATGAAGCAAAATAAAATTCCTTTTGCACATATAGTCTCTATCTTAAAACCTATTATTAAATTACACCAATACTATTATACCCTTGTACATAAGGTTGAATTGTAGTTTACTTTAGTGATTACCCTTTTCATTCCTTTATGTTTAGTTTTTTTAAAAATAAAAAAGATACCGGTAATAAGGCAACGCTGCCATTTAGCATCGACCTTCACAGCCATATATTACCAGGCGTTGACGATGGCGCTGCTGATATTGATGCTGCTATCGGATTGGTAAAAGGTATTTACGCATTGGGCATACGCCATACAATTGCCACGCCGCATATTATCGGGGACGTTTACAGAAATAATCAGGAAAGTATATATGCAGCATTGGCCTTATTAAAAAATGCATGCGTTAAAGAGGGTATAGATATTCAAATTTCGGCAGCGGCTGAGTATATGTTAGATGACTATTTTTTAGGATTGCTGCGTGATAATGTCCCTCTGCTAACCATTTCTAAAAATATCATCTTAACTGAGCAATCTTTTGGGTCACCAACGGATAACCTCCATGAGTTTGCTTTTGAAATAATCACTTCGGGTTACCGGCCGATAATGGCACATCCAGAACGTTACCGTTTTTATCATGGTGATTACCATGCCTATTCTATTTTAAAAAACATGGGTTTTTTGCTGCAGGTAAACCTTTTGTCATTAACAGGGTATTACGGCAAAGCCGAAGCCAAAGCTGCAAAATATATTTTAGCAAATAACCTGGCAGATTTTGTTGGTACAGATATGCACCATATCCGCCATTTACAAACTTTAAAGGATAGTAAACACGAGGCTATTTTCAATAAGTACCTAAAAGGCAAGCACTTTAATAACCTGGATATTTAACCCATGATAAATCTTGTTAAGTTCAAGTTTGTTACAGTGGTATCTTTTTTAGCCTGCACAGTTAATTTTAGCAAATGAAATATCTTTCTTCACTCAATCATTTTTTTTGGAAATATAAGTTCCGCCTCATCTTCGGGATAATTTTTATTATCCTCAGCAATTACTTTAGAATATTGGCCCCTCAGTTAACCGGTTATGTGGTAAACACAATAGTGCAGAAAATTGATGTAAATACAAATTTGCAAAAGCATACCGCTGGAAAAAAGGAGTATGATATTATCGTGTATAAAATTATCAACGCATTAGAATCAAAAAGTTTTAATGAAAAGTTTTTATGGTGTGGAATAACACTGCTTCTTATGGCCATTATCAGTGGTATTTTTATGTTCCTGATGCGGCAAACCATTATAGTAATGAGCCGCCTGATAGAATATGATGTAAAAAACCAGGTGTTTGAACACTATCAAAAACTGGATACAGCCTTCTACAAAACCCACAGCACGGGGGATTTAATGAACCGTATTTCTGAAGATGTAAGCAGGGTAAGAATGTATGCCGGTCCGGCAATAATGTATTTTATTAACCTGGCCACCGTCTTAATTTTCAGCATATTTTTTATGATGAAGGCCAGTCCCAAATTAACATTTGTAGCCTTATCACCTTTGCCATTATTAGCCATTACCATTTATTTTGTTAACACCATCATTCATAAAAAAAGCGAGCGTATACAAGCGATGCTTAGCAACCTAACCACTAATGCCCAGGAATCTTATAGCGGTATAAGGGTTATTAAATCATTTGTTCAGGAAAAAGCAATGCTTGGGTTCTTTGCAAAAAATAGTGAAGAATATAAAAAGAATGCCCTCAGTCTTGCTAAAACAGAGGCTGTGTATTTTCCCAGCATGGCATTGATAATTGGTATAAGTACTTTAATAACAATAATGGTGGGTGGCCTGGATGTTATAAACGATCCGGTAAACCATACCGTAGGCACAATAGCCGAATTTGTGATGTATATCCAGCTCCTCACTTTTCCGGTAAGTGCAATTGGGTGGACAGCCAGTATGGTGCAAAGGGCAGCAGCTTCACAAAAAAGAATAAACGAATTTCTGGAGACACCTTCAGCTATTACTCCTCCGCATTTACCGAAAACACCTTTGCTTAATAGAAAGATAGTTTTTGACAAGGTTAATTTTACTTATCCGCATACCGGTATCCATGCAGTCAAAAGTTTTTCTTTACATATTAACGCTGGTGAAAAAATTGCAATCGTTGGTAAAACCGGTTCTGGCAAGTCAACAATTGCCCAATTGCTTTTAAGGATGTATGATGTAAATAGCGGCAGTATTGCTTTTGAGGATGTTCCGGTTAATCAAATAGACCTGTCTTACCTGCGTACCAATATAACTTACGTTCCCCAGGATGTATTTTTATTTAGCGATACTATTGGTAATAATATAAGTTTCGGGGTAAAAGCGGCTATTGAAAGTGAAGTTTTTTCAGCAGCACAAAAAGCAAGCATAGCAAAAGAAATAGTACAGTTTCCGGAAGGCTACCAAACAGTAGTTGGAGAACGGGGGGTGACGTTAAGCGGCGGCCAAAAGCAACGGATCTCAATAGCAAGGGGTTTAATTAAAAACCCATCGTTTGTTATTTTTGATGATTGCTTAAGTGCGGTGGATGCAAGAACTGAAAAAAATGTTCTTCTTGGTTTAAATTCTTTTTTAGAAGATAAAACAGCCATCATCATTACCCACCGCATTTTCTCCTTAATGCAATTTGATAAAATTTTAGTAATGGACGACGGTTTAATAACAGAGGAAGGAAGCCATACTTCATTATTGGCAAAAAATGGCCAATATGCAAAGATGTATAAGGAGCAACAAAAGCAACATCACTAACCTTTATAATAGGCAGATAGGTTTATTTTGCTATTTGGAAAACAATTTTATCTTTGCTGCTCAACTGTTTATTTATTTACTGAATTAAAAACAATTAACTGTGGCGTACGACAATAATGATAAAAAAATGGAGAGTGTTTACAGCAAAAGAATAAGAGCTGGAAAAAGAAGGACTTATTTTTTTGATGTAAGGGAAACCCGTGGAAATGATTATTATCTAACAATCACTGAAAGCCGCAAACGTTTTGATTCTGATGGCTACGACAGGCATAAAATATTTCTATACAAAGAAGATTTTAATAAATTTATTAAGGGTTTGGGAGAAGCAATTGATTATGTCAAAACAGATTTAATGCCAGATTTTGATTTCGACGCCTTTAATCATGATACACCTTTTGAAGGTGAAGAAGGCCAACCTTATAAAGCCGTTGCAAACACCAGCGAAGAAAATATTGACAGTAATAAAAATGAGGAAATATTATCAAATGCACCTTCAATAGATATACCAACACCGGTAATAACATTGGAAGATAATGGAAGTACTGAAGAAGTTGATAAGTGGTAAACAATACGAAAGCCCTTATTTTGCGGTTTACTTTAAGCTTTAAATTTCTTGGATAATAAATAAAATATACCTATTTTTGACGCACAACAAGAAAAGCACTCTGATCCAATCTTAAATAAAGCCACCCTAATAATGTTTTGCCCTTACACCCTGATTCCTACGAATATCCCTCTTTGGCTGTTATAAAGTTTTATAGTAGCGATCTCGATTGAATTTAACTTTTGCTTCCAGCACCTTTATATTGTTTCGAAAGAAATAGTGTAACCATTTTTATGATTATGAGTATAAATTTTGTCAAGATATTTTTTTTATTCCTTGTGGTAGTTTTCGGTTCATCATGCCTAAATACTCAAAGGGCTACTTACTTTAATAATGCACAGGAGGCAAACGTAACTCCGAGCAGCCAGGATGCAGTTTTACCATTAATTCAAAAAAATGACATTTTAAATGTTACGATAAGTAGTTTAAATGCAGAAGCCTCTGCTATTTTTAATCTTCCTGTTTCCTCAAACAGCAATATGCCGACAAATACAAGTGTTGCGGGTGGTCAAAGTGGTGTGGGATATCTTGTAAATGCAGAGGGTAACATTCAGATGCCTGTTTTAGGAAATATAAAAGTTGCGGGCTTAACGAGTCAGGCAATAAAGGATAACATTACTG
Organism: Ferruginibacter sp.; assembly: GCA_965249755.1. Lineage (GTDB taxonomy): Bacteria > Bacteroidota > Bacteroidia > Chitinophagales > Chitinophagaceae > Ferruginibacter. Next base: position 985,339 of record CBDFMT010000004.1, on the reverse strand, counting down.
CAATGATTTTAGAAAGAAAGTTATTAATTGATCCCATTGTATTTGTTCATCAGTTAAATTATGAAGTTACTGTATTGGGTGAAGTAGGAAGACCGACTGTGATAAATGTACCTAATGAAAAAATTTCCTTGTTAAAAGCATTGGGCATAGCTGGCGATATAACAATCTATGGTAAAAAGGATAATGTGCTTTTAATAAGGGAAATTAACGGCAAACGCCAGGTAAAGCGGGTTAATTTAAATGAAGCATCATTTCTTACATCTTCATTTTATTATTTACAACCGAATGATGTTGTGTATGTAGAACCTACAAAAGACAGGGTAGCAAGTGTAAGTGCTTTTAAGCAAAATTTGCCTACATTATTATCGGCTTTATCTGTTGTCTTAATATCATTACAGCTCTTAAAAAAATAATTGATTATAACAAATAACAATGTCAGATAGAAACGATATAATAAAAAAGGAGAAGAAAAAGGAACAGCCCTCCATAGTTGATTTAGTTTCGACTTATATTCCTTATTGGCCTTTATTTATTTTATTCATGATGTTATCATTTGCGGGTGCCTACTTGTACTTAAGATATAAGGTGCCTTTGTATGAAGCGAATGCAACTATAATCATAAAGGATGAAAGAAAAGGTTACGATGATTCCAAATTAATTGAAACCCTCGATTTAATAAATACGAAGAAAATTATTGAAAACGAGGTTGAAGTTCTTCAATCAAGAAATTTAATGAATGAAGTAGTAAAAAAATTGCACTTATATGCCCCTATTCTTCAAGAGGGGAAACTTCAATCTATTTCAGCTTATAATAATGCACCTTTAGTTATAGAGTCAGCTAATCCTGATTCGTTGCAAATCTCAAAAAAAATCCTATTAGAATACGATGCTGATAAAGGAGTTATCTTATTAGACAAAACTTATAGGGGGTTAGTGAATGAGTGGTTAAAAACGCCTTACGGGGTTTTAAGATTTGTACGTAATGATAAATTTGTTTCGGATAAAAATAATAAGCCGTATTATTTTACTTTACTTCCATCTAAATTGGTTGCAGCAATGGTGTCTGGCGGGTTAAAAATTTCACCTTCCAGTAAATTGTCAAGCGTCATTAATTTAACTTACACGGATGTGTCCCCCAAAATTGCGGAGGATATTTTAAATGAACTTATCATCGCTTACGGTGAAGCAGCATTGAAAGAAAAAAATGTGTTAGCGAAAAATACATTAACCTTTATTGAATCCCGATTAAGTATAGTTTCTAAAGACCTTGATTCAATAGAAGCAAAACTTCAACAATATAAAGCAGGGAGGGGAGCTGTAGACATAAGCAAACAGGGGCAGATTTATTTAGAAAATGTAAGTAATGTTGATAAGCAGTTAAGTGATGTAAATATGCAGGTTGCTGTTATGGACCAGCTTGAAAAAACTGCAAGTAATCCGGCCAATACAGGTGTAATTCCTTCTACTTTAGGTGTAAACGACCCGGCCCTTATTCAGCAGATGAGTAATTTGAGTACTTTGCAACAACAATATGATAAGCTAAAAACTACTGTAGGTGAAAGCAATCCAATGCTAATAACTTTGGCCGATCAAATTAATAAAGTAAAACCTTCCATATTAAACAATATAAAAAGTCAGCGAAAAAATTTAGAGCAGAGTAGAAGCAATTTGTATGCATCAGGTGGAATGTATAATGGAATATTATCCACAATTCCTCAAAAGGAAAAACAACTTTTAGAAATAAGCAGGGATCAAAATATTAAACAAGGGATTTATTCTTTCTTATTGCAGAAAAGAGAGGAGAGTGAACTTTCTTATGCTTCTAATTTGTCTGATAGTAAAATAGTTAACTATGCAATGGCGTCAAATGCACCCGTTAGCCCTAAAAAATTAATGATTTTCATAGCTGCTTTTGCCATAGGTTTAAGTTGCCCGATTGCATTTGTAACTATCAGGGAGTCTTTAAGCCCAAAAGTATTATATCGTAACGAAGTCGAGTCATTGACAAATATCCCTGTGATAGGTGAGATAAATTATAGCAAAGAAAAAAATGGACTAGTTGTAAAAAGTGGTGTACGTACGGTAATTGCTGAAGAATTTAGAAAAATACGTGTGTCTTTATTAGCGTTAGGTATTGATAAAGATCATAAAAAAATATTGGTTACCTCTAGTATTTCTGGAGAAGGTAAAAGCTTTGTCTCAGCAAATTTAGCTACGAGTATTTCACTTACTGGAAAGAAAGTTGTTTTAGTAGATTTAGATTTGCATAATCCTGGCTTGGGCGAATTTTTCGGTATTAAGGAGCAACCTGGTGTGAGTGATTATCTTATTGAAAGCGGGCAATCAGTTAATATAGTTTTGCCTATCGAAGGAAATGAAAAGTTACATTATATTTCATCCGGTATTTTGCAACAAGATGCATCTGAACTTTTGGAAAATGGCCGGATACAGATGTTAATTAAAAGTCTTGAAGAACAATTTGATTTTGTAATAATTGACACTGCACCAGTTGTATTAATAACTGATGCATACCTTTTGTCTAATCTTTGTGATGCCACTTTATATGTTGTTAGGCATAAATTTACACCTAAAATGTTAGTAAAAAGAATTGATGAGAGTATGAATATTAATCCAATCAAAAATCCAGGCATAATATTTAACGGAGTAAGAACCAGAGGGTACTTTAAAAATAATTATGGATATGGCTATAATTATGTATATAGTTATGAAAATAAAAAGGGTAAAAAGATAATTAATTCTTAAAATCAATTTTATATTAAATAAAATATCCTGTGTAATTGTACTATATAAACTATGAGATTCTGCATTTTTTTAAAAAAAAATTAACAGATGAAAAAAAATTGGTACGCAGTGTATACAAAATTGAACTGCGAAAAAAAAGTTGCTATTTTGTTAGGCAGGAAAAAAATTGAAACTTTTATTCCTCTAAATAGAATTACATATTCGTCAATGTATAGAAAAAAAATTACTAATCTCCCACTTATATCATCATTTGTTTTTGTATGCATTGACGAGAGCGAGAAGCAAGTTGTAAGAAATACTCACGGAGTAATAAATTTTATATTTTGGTTAGGAAATCCACTTATAATAAAAGAGGATGAGATAAAGAATATTCAATATTTTGCAAATGAGTACAGTAATATCACACTGGAAAAGACCCCGGTCAATCCCTCATTAAACGCAAATGTGTTTAGTGATCCTCAAATTGATGTGCAGGGAAATATTGTAAAGTTTAAAAATACTTCTGTAAAACTTTTTTTACCAGCTTTAGGATATATCATGACCACCGAAATAAGTAAATCTGGGACGGATATTTTTTATCACCGGTCTAAATTTAATAATTTGGTATCATAATGTATTACTACACTTCCCTAATTCTAAAGCCAGGTAGTATATCAATATGTCAATAGCTAATGGTGATATCCTCTGCAAGTAATGACATCTGAATTTTACTTTAATTTCTTTTCTATTTATCAATTGTTGTTATAAAAAAAGACAATTGGATGTCAAATCTATGTATGCTTGAATATACAAAAAAGGTATTTTTCTTTAAAATAAAAGAATCGTGGTTTAAGAAAGCACCAGATTTTTCTAACTATTTTACTCTCAGCGTTTCCCGGCATGTTAAGACTAACATTGTAAATCAGGCATATTGCATTAAGGAACATGTTCATACGATTGAGCTGAGTTTATTACCTGATGAACCTATAATTTTAAAAAATTTTTCTAAACAAGTTAGACAGCAAGTAAAGATTTCACAGAGTGAAGGAACAGAATGTTTTTTTGAGAACGATGTAAAAAAATTCGTGACTTTTTTTAATGATTTTGCATCTCAAAAGAAAACCTTTCTCACCAGCGAGCAAAGAATAATTGAGCTTGGGAACTCGGTTAAAATAAGCTTTGCTATTAATGATAGTAATATTTTAGCGGCCCATAGTTATCTGGTTGATCCAGACCAAGGAATTGTAAGGCATTTGCATTCAGCTACAAAACGTTTGGACAAAAAACTTGATAAAAATCTTATTGGTAGGGCGAATAAATATTTAATGGTAAACGATATTCTTTATTTTAAAAATGAAGGATATACAATTTTTGATTTTGGCGGCTATGCAAAAAGTACAAATGATAAAAGTCTTGAGGGTATTAACAACTATAAATTATTGTTTGGCGGGTTGATTGTTGAATCAAATGATTATTATTCCTATAGTTATTGGTTTTTAAAAAAAGTTGTAAAAATACTTGGATTGTCTGGGAAATTATGAACAATATGAATTACATAAAAAAAATGTATTATAAATTTTTTTGTGTAATGCAGTGGGGGATTGGATTATCTTATTTTGATATCAATGAATTTTTCGCAAAAAAGAAGAATTACCTTGAATATAAATGGATACCTATTCTTGAAAACTGTACTTCAATTGCTGACCCATTTATTTTTAGAAATGCAGATGGGACACTATCGCTCTTGTATGAGGATTTTTCGATGACTAATTTGAATAAATATGGAACTATTAATTTAGCCATACTAGATAAGAATTTTGATATTATACTTAATGAACAAATATTAGATACAACCCTTCATACCTCTTATCCGTTTGTTTTTATTGAAAATAATATTATATATGTAATTCCTGAAACTAGTATAAAAAATAAAGTGTCAGTTTACGAGTTTGATATTTTTAATAAATGTCTTATAAATGAAAAAGTATTAATAGACAATGTCCCTATATTAGATTCTACTATTTTATTTTATGATGATAAGTATTGGCTATTTGGTACAATTAGTCGGGATGGCGATGATCATTCGAAATTATATATTTATTACTCAGAATCTCTGTTTGGACCTTATTTGCCACATAAAAAAAATCCTGTAAAAAATAATTTAAATGGTTCACGGCCTGCTGGAAGTATAATAAATTTTGAAGGTAATTTCTATCGGCCAGCACAAAACTGTAAATTTTTTTATGGTGAATCTATTGATATTAATAAAATTTTATTATTAAACGAATATGAATTTTCAGAGGAATTAATCTTTAAATTTAAAGCAAGAAAAAATTCTAAATTTAACTCAGGAACACACACTATAAATTTTCAAGGGAATGTAATGGTAATGGATGGTATTAAATTTAAATTTAAACCTTTATTGAAACTAAAATTATTTTTCAAAAAATTAAATGAAAGGGGTAATGATAACTTATGAATAAACAATTCAAACACTATTTACAGCTTTCCTTAATTGTGCTGGATTTTATTATTTTAAATTTCATTTTTTTATTATCAGGGTTTTTTTTTGAAGAAAAGATAGCTCCCATCACTGCAAATTCCTATACAGAATTTTGGCTGGTGTTAAATGCTTGTTGGATGCTGATTGCATTCACAAGCCGCACCTATTCAGACAATAATATTATAAATTTTGAAAATTTTACAAGACGAACAGTCCAGGCCTATTTATTTTGGGTATTGATAGTATTTTTCTACCTGTTCTTCTTAAGGAAGTTTGAAATATCTCGGTTTTTTATCATTTTAACATTTGTTAATTTTGCCATTGGCCTTTCATTTAATAGATTTATCTATTTAGGAATATATCATCATTTTAAATCGAAAGATTTTTTATTGAAGAAAATTTTAATAATTGGCTACAATGCGACAGCCAAGAAATTGGAAAGTTATTTTGAGGAAGAAGGCATTAATGCTAAATTAATTGGCTTTATGGAGTCTTACCAAAATGTAAAGGAATTATCAAAATATCCAATTTTGTCAGACATTGAAAATACGATTCGGGTAGCTAAGGAGCATGATGTGGAAGAGATTTTTTCGACAATAACGCCGGAGCAAAATACTTATATATATAAGCTAATGAGTATTGCTGAAAAGGAATGCATCCGATTTAAAATTGTTCCTGATTTTTCCCTTTTTATTGATAAACCAGTTCATATAGATTATATACGGGACATGCCCGTTCTGTCTATGAGAAGTGAGCCACTGGAAGATGTAGGTAATCGTATTAAAAAAAGAGCGTTTGATATCGTTATAAGTTTTTGTGTAGTTGTATTTATATTATCCTGGTTAATTCCCATTCTTGGTTTACTTATATACCTCGAATCGAAGGGGCCTATAATTTTTACTCAAATGCGTAGTGGAAAAAATAACAAGGCGTTTCGATGTTATAAGTTTAGAAGTATGAAGGTAAATAATGATTCTGATCAGAAGCAGGCTACAAAGGACGATAACAGAATCACCAGGGTTGGAAAGTTTATACGTAAGACCAGCCTTGACGAGTTCCCTCAATTTTTAAATGTTTTAAATGGCGAAATGAGCCTCGTTGGACCAAGACCTCACATGATTAAACATACTTCAGATTATTCAAAAGTTGTTGATCAGTTTATGATAAGGCAGTTCTTAAAACCAGGCATAACCGGATGGGCACAAATTAATGGGTTTCGTGGTGAAGTGACTGACCAAGAGCAAATTAAAATGAGGGTTAATTTTGACCTTTGGTATCTTGAAAATTGGAATATTTGGTTAGATATTAGAATTATTTTTCTAACGGTTTACAAGATTTTTAAAGGAGATGAAAAAGCTTTCTAGTTACCTTTTACATTTTGAAGTCTATCAAAATTGGGGATATTGTTTTTAAATCTGTTCTTAAATTGATAAAAGCAGCGACAGTGTAAGCTGAATAAACAAAATTTAATTAATGTTTAAGAATAAAGTGTTATTATTTATAGTTAGTTTATCACTTATTAATATATTGAACCTATTAAGTTTTCAACTGAAACTAATACCATTGAGCCTGTGGACAGCTAGTAATTTTCTATTTCTTTCAATTCTTATTTTTTGTGCGACAAAATTAATTAATGAGGTATATTTCGATAGTCTGTACCTTAAAGTATTGTTTTCATGTTTTGTAGTTTATGAAGGTGTTTTAATTATTAGAGGTCTTCCGCTAGATTATAATTCTATTAAGAATGACCTGATTTTAAGTGACTTTGTATTCTGGCCCTTCGTAATTCCTATATTTATTTTTTTTAATAAATCAGAACAGAATATAGCCCAATTATTAAGAGTATTTTACTTTTTAGGGATATTTTTTTTGATTGGTTCGGTCATAATGCCATCGCTAATTTTAAACCGTGCCTCAGCTGAGGCTTTTATTCATCCTTTTGCCTTTGGAAGCAGTTTTTTATTAATGAATGCATATTTTCTTTCAAAAAAGAAAATATTTATTTGCTTTTTGGTAACGATGGTTGCTACTTTATCACTCACATACTTGGCTAGAAGAAATGGAATACTTACATATGGTGGCTTTTTTCTAGCTTCTGTTTATTTATATTTAAGAAGTTTACCCGGTAAAAATAAAATCCAGATAATACCTGTAATTGTAGGAATTGTATTTGGTTTGTTTATTTTTAGTGGAAAATTGCCGAAATCTTTGACTGAAAGGTTAAATGATCGGTTGACAGAGGATAGCAGATCAGGCGTTTTTGATGCGTTATTTGCTAGTTTAAAGAAAGATATGGTTTTTGGTAAAGGCCTCGATGGGAGTTATTATTGCCCTATAGAAGAAACAATAGAAGATGACGGGGCCGTGTATGCAGAAGTAGTATATAGAAACATAATTGAAAATGGTTACTTACAGCAGTTACTAGAAGGAGGATATGTGTATATTATTTTATTTTTACTTATACTTCTTCCAGCAGCGTTTTTAGGCATATTTCAATCGAAAAACCAGTTTACTAGAGCATGTGGTATCATAATATTGTTATGGCTTATTGATATGGCTGTTTATGGATTACCCAGATTAGTTTTACAATATATATTTGTTTGGATTTCGGTTGGGATATGCTATACCAAAGCTTTCAGGTTTAAAAATAATGAAGATATTCAAACCATTTTTAGGGAGGCAGGCCTTTCTGAAAAGAATTTATTGTTTACGTAGATTGTTTTAATTATAAAAGCGATCTGTATTTTATTAGTTAGGATATATGTTTTATCAATTAATTAATTATTAATGAAAATTCTTTGGTTTTCAAGTTCTCCATCAAATGCCTCAAAGGAATTCGGTAATAATCATCCTGGGTGCGGTTGGATTTCAGCCTTGGAAACATTGGTTGTAAAACAAGGCATTCATACTTTAGGAATTTGTTTTTTAAACAATGACGAAAATCTTAAAATAATTAAAAAAGATGGGGTTACCTATTTTGGCATACCAAATAAAAAAGTTAACGGATTACGCAGAATCCTGAATAGGCATTTAAGTGTAATTGAAGATGAAGATAGTTCTCCAATTTACGATTCGATCCTTGACGACTTTAAGCCAGATATTATTCATGTTTTTGGGACCGAGAACGGTTTTGGTAAAATTTTACAGCAGAAATTCGATAATGTCATATTTCATCTGCAAGGATTAGCAGCTCCATATTATGATGTATACTTTCCTCCAAACATACCGAAACGTAAAGCCTTATTTTTAGACTCTGCAAGAAATATGGTAAGAGGGCTAACCTATTTTCACTTTTACAGAATATTTAAAAAAAGGGCAAATAGGGAAATTGAAATCCTTAAATATTGGAAAAATTTTAGTGGCAGAACAAGTTGGGACAAAAATTACGTGCAGACTTTTAATAGGAAAGCTAAATACTATCACTGTGAAGAGTTATTACGAGAAGATTTTTTCTCACTTAAATGGAGTGCCCCACTGTTTGACAAAAGTAGAAAAATTGTTATCGGAACAACTATAAATCCTAACGTATATAAAGGGTTAGATTTAATTTATAGGGTTTTGCCGTTAATAGACGAATATGATATTATTTGGAATATTTTCGGCATACAAGAAAAAAGCAGTTTCAATGTAATCGTAAAAAAGATACTTGGTGAAAAAATGATTGATAAAATAAAATTTCACGGCCCAGTTTCTTCAAATGATCTTCTGGTAAAATTAAATGAATGTCATTTATTTGTGCATCCTTCATATATAGATAATAGTCCAAATAGCGTTTGCGAAGCTATGTTACTGGGCATGCCTGTTATTGCTTCATCAGTTGGTGGTATTAAAACTTTAATACGGAATGAGGATAATGGCTACCTCTTCAATCCTTACGACAAATACGATTTGGCTGGAGTTATTGTGCAATTAATAAATAATTACCCGCAAGCGATCGAAGTGGGCAACCGGGCCCGTGAAACTGCAATAAAAAGACATAACGGGAATAATATTTTAGAAAGCTTAAATAAAATTTACGAATCTGTAAAAAACTCTTCCGACTTAAATGGTATCAGTTAATTGTATATGAGTATGGAATATCCAAAAGTTTTGATAATTGGACAATATTTTGAATTGTCCTCTGGAGGAGGGATAACCATGTCTAATCTTTTCAAAGGTTGGGATAAGGCAAATATTTCTGTAATCGCAGAAAGAATTACAATCCCAGAGTTCGCAATATGCGATCAATATTATCAATTGGGATATAACGAAAACAAGCGAAGATTCCCATTTAATTTTTGGCAAAAAAAAGAAGGGTCGGGTCCGGTAGAATTAGGATTACAAAAGCGAAATTTATTGCAAGGTAATAGTGGTTCAGAGTCTGGAAAAATGAAAATTTATAATGAATTTTTGCATTATTCTGGGTTATATCACTATACCAGAAAATTACGTTTAAGCGATGAGTTGACAATCTGGATTAAAGAATTTTCGCCCAAAGTTATTTATACTCAATTATCTTCATTAGAGTTAATTGAATTTGTAGCAACTGTTAGCACAAAATTTAATTTACCTATTGTAATCCACATAATGGATGATTGGCCATCAACTATTAGCCAGAACGGATTTTTAAAAAATTTTTGGCATAAGAAAATAGATAACTTATTTCGACAGTTAATACTCAAATCCAAAACACTCATGAGTATAAGCGATGCCATGAGCGAAGAATATCTAATTAGATATGGAAGAGATTTTCAATCCTTTCATAATCCTATCAACATCGATCGTTGGGTCAAACATCAAAAAAATAGTTACAAAACTGAGAATCCTTTTGTTATTTTATATGCCGGAAGAATAGGTAAAGGCATACAAAATTGTTTTTTGGATGTTGTTAAAGCAGTAAAAATTTCGAGGTTAAAAGGATTTCCCATTGAATTTCATTTTCAATCAACTAGTGGAGGAGACATAATTGAAGAATTAAGAAAATTCGATTTTGTTAAGATAAAAGAACCTGTTGCTTACAATAAACTTCCAGTGGTATTTTCATCAGTTGATGTGCTCTTGTTACCTAACGATTTTGATGAAGAGTCAGTCTCTTTTTTAAAATATTCTATGCCTACAAAAGCGAGTGAATATATGGCTACTGGAACACCAATTTTACTTTATGCATCTGGAGAAATAGCATTGTCCAAACATGCGGCAAAATATAAATGGGCATATTCAGTTACCGAAAATAATATAGAAAAGTTAAGTGCAGGAATTGAAGAACTTTATTTAAACGAAGATTTAAGAAAAAACTTAGCTCTAACAGCAACACAATTTGCGGTGAGTAATTATAGCGATGAAATTGTGAATGAAAATTTTAGAAAGGCTTTTACAAACTCTTGATGTACACTTTTTAAGGATTAGGGTTTCGCTGGTTTTTAAAGTCTGTTTAAATAGTTATCAATCTAGCTTATGTTAATGCAGTAATCTTGCTTATGAATATATTACTTGTAAACTGGTCATGGTACCCCACTGGTGGAGACTGGACTTATATCGAAAATGTGAAAAAACTTTATGAAGTAAAAGGTCACCAGGTAATTCCTTTTTCGACTAATAATATAAAAAATGTCTCAACGCCCTATGCCAAGTATTTTGTTGACGCATATGATTTTAAAGAACTTAATAAACATAAAAACATAAGTAATGGAATTAAAGCGCTAAAAACTTCGGTTATTTCAAAAAATGCATTAATGAAGTTAGATATGTTATTGGATGACTTCAAAATTGATGTTGCACATTTAAATAACATTCATCATTATCTAACACCTGCAATTATTGAACAACTTAGCAAAAGGGGCATAAAAATTATATGGACATTACATGATTTCAAAATTATCTGTCCAGAAAACTCTTTTATATCCAATGGCAAACTTTGCGAAAAGTGTATGACCGGTAATTTTTATTATTGTGCCGTCAACCTCTGTAAAAGGAAATCTTTTTTAGCAAGTAGTTTGGCAAGTTTTGAGGCATACTATTACCATGAAAGGCGTACTTACAATTTAGTCGATTATTTTTTATGTCCGTCCAATTTTTTAAAAAAGAAATTTGAACAATTTGGTTTCGAAAATGCTAAGATGGTGGTTACGAATTCGTGTTATGATATATCGCAAATTGATAAATATATATATTTAAATTCTCAAAAAAAGGGAAAGGAAACCGCAAATAAATATGTTTTATACGTCGGAAGGTTAGAAGAAATTAAAGGGGTCCAAACGCTGATAGATGCAGTAAGTAACTCAGATATCCAAATTAAAATAGTAGGTAGTGGTTCGTTCTCCGATCAATTTAAAACACAGGCCGGCAATAGTAAAAATATTGAGTTTTTGGGTTTTAAGTCAAAGGAAGAAGTTTTCGAATTGACCATGCAGTCATTGTTTGTAGTCTGCCCATCAATTTGTTATGAAAATCTCCCATTCTCGATTATTGAAAGTTTTTTATTTAATAAGCCGGTTGTGGGAGCAGATATTGGGGGCATTCCTGAATTAGTTGTTAATGAACTTACTGGCTTACTTTTTGAACCGGGCAACGCAGATCATTTATTTGAAAAGCTCAACTATTTATGGCGTAACGAGAATATTGTTCACACCTATGGCGAAGCTGCGAGACAAAAAGCGTACGAATTAGTTAACTTTAGTGATCACTGGAATAAAATAAATGCTTTGTTACACAGTTTTACGAATGAGATTTTGCCAGTTGAAATTTAAAACCATAAAGACATAAATTTTATTTTCGATATGAAGGTACTGCTAGTTAATTGGTCATGGTATGCAACTGGAGGGGATTGGACATATGTTGAAAATATACAAAGACTTTACGAAGCAAATGGACATGAAGTAATTCCATTTTCTACACACAACAGGAAAAATGTTTATTCTCCATACTCGAAAAATTTCGTTAGTGCTTATGATTTTAAGGAATTAAATAAAAATAAAACCCTACAAAACGGAATAAAAGCAATAAAAACTTCAATTGTATCGGTAGATGCCTTATCAAAATTAGATCGGGTTTTGGATGAACACGACATTAAAATTGCTCATTTAAACAACATTCATCATTACATAACTCCTGCGATTATATCTAAACTTCATAAAAAAAATATTAAAATTTTATGGACTTTACATGATTATAAAATTATTTGCCCCGAAAACTCTTTTATTTCAAAAGGAAAAGTGTGTGAAAAATGTATGACGGGTGCATTTTATCATTGCACATTTAATAAATGCAAAAAGAATTCTATTTTAGCAAGTGCTTTGGCGAGTATGGAAGCTTATTATTATCACCACAGCAACGTTTATAATCTTGTAGATTATTATCTGTGCCCATCTAACTTCTTAATGCAAAAATTTACTGCTTTTGGGTTCAACGAGTCAAAATTGTACGAATCAAATCTTTGTTACGATATTGATTTAATAGATAAATTTATTCAAAATAATGTTGGCGTAAAATCAGAGGGAAAATACATTTTATTCGTTGGTAGATTAGAATCGATCAAGGGAATAAAAACACTCATAAAGGCAGTGGCAGGCACAGACTTAATTTTGAAAGTTGTCGGTACAGGGAATGATCAATTAGAATTAGAACAATATGTATTATCCCAAGGAATGCTAAATGTGCAATTTCTTGGATTTAAAACCAAAGCTGAAGTATTTGGACTTATTGCAAACAGTTTTTTTGGAGTATGCCCCTCTGAGTGGTATGAAAATTTACCATTTTCCATTGCTGAAAGTTTTTTGTTTTCTAAGCCAGTCGTAGGATCTGATATTGGTGGAATACCTGAACTGGTAATTAATGATAAAACGGGTTATTTATTTGAATCAGGAAATGTAGAATCTCTCAGAGATAAATTAGTGCAACTGTGGAACGATGAAAAAATGGTATTTGCTTTAGGTGCCAATGCCAGGTTACATGCTTATAAATTATATAACTTTGAAACGCATTGGAGTAAAATTTCTTCTTTAATGTAAATAGAACACTTTGGAACATCATAATAACTTATTAATTACAATTATCAATCATCAAAAATGAAAAAAAAAATCTATTTAGCTGGATCAGGAGGAATGTTAGGTGAAGCGTTTTATCATCAATTTAAAGATACACACGAAATAAAATGCACAGATAAAGATGTAAATGAAGAGTGGCTAACATTTTTAGATTTTAGAGATTTAAAGGCTTACGAAAATGATGTAGCCAGCTTCAATCCGGATTACCTTTTTCATCTTGGTGCTTACACCAATTTAGAATATTGTGAAGAAAATGCAGATGATACATACGCTACAAATACAATGGCTGCAGAAAATGCAGTTTACATAGCTAATAAGTTGGATATTCCTTTACTTTATATTAGTACGGCAGGTATTTTTGACGGTGCAAAAGATTTATATGATGACTGGGATATGCCAAATCCATTAGGTGTTTATGCCAGATCTAAATATATGGGAGAGCGGTATGTGGCTGAAAATGCGAAACGGTTTTTAATATGCAGGGCGGGTTGGATGATGGGTGCCGGGCCTAAAAAAGACAAAAAATTTATACAAAAGTTAATGCAACAATTGAAAGATGGCAAGAAGGAATTATTTATAGTTGATGACAAGGATGGTACACCCACATTTACCCACGACTTTGCAAAAAACGTGAAAGCTTTAATTGCAAATGAATATTGGGGCTTGTACAATATGGTGTGTGGCGGACAGACAAGCAGGTTAGAAGTTGCAGGTGAATTATTAACCCTATTAGGATTATCAGAAACGGTTAAGATTACAAGCGTTAAATCTGATTATTTTAAAGACGTTTATTTTGCGGAGAGGCCACCATGTGAACGCCTCATCAATAAGAAACTAGATATCAGGAACTTAAACCTGATGCAAGATTGGAAGATAGCATTAAAGCAATATATCGATCAATATTATGTTGGTTATCTAGATTGATTCAAAATGTATTTGATTAAATGGAAGTAAAAAATAAGGTAAGTAACGTTCGTAATCTATTTGTTGTTGATTGGAAAGATGTGACAGACCACGAAATATTGAGGCTTCTTAATTCCTCTGGCATCGATAATTATGAATGGTCGGTATTTAATTGTCAGGGAAAAAATTATAAAGAAAAAGGTTTAAAAAGCCGATATATCTCTTACACAAAAGCAGTTGCCTATATTATAAAAAATAAAAGCAAATATGATAACATAATTATTTGGCAACAAATGATTGGTTTTATGTATTGTTTACTTCCCAGATTTAATTTTAACCCAAAAATAATAGTGGCAACTCTTCTCTATTCTCCAGGGCGTTTGAAACCTAAATCATTTCGTTTATATCTACTAAAAACCACATTAAGAAGAGCGGATGCACTCTTATATTTTTCAGCAGACATGGCAGAAAATGTCAGAACAGTATATCCAGTGTTTGCAAATAAAGTTTTCTCTACATATTTACCTATTATTAATAATTTAGATTTAGGTAGTTCTAAATTTTTAGGGCATAATTTTGAAAAAAAGAAAAACTCGGTTTTTACCGGAGGAATCAGCGACCGAGATTTTGAAACGGTAATTAAAGCCTTTAGTAAAACCAACGTTCCGGTTACCATAGTATGTAGTAAAAATCAAGTATTTAAAAATCAAGAATTAATTACGGATAATTTTTCTATAAAAAGAAATGTAAGCGAAACTGAATATCATCTTTTAGTCTTATCATCTTCATTTATAGTAATAGCCCTTGAATTTGAGCATTCCTCATGTGGCCAGCTATTATTTACTTTTGGCATGAAAAATCAAATCCCTATTATTGCTACTGATTGCTTTGGAACGAGAGACTACATTTCTAACAATGTGAATGGGGTGATGGTTCCACTACATGATGACAGAGCAATTTTTAATGCATATACCAGATTGATAAGCGATAATAGTTTTAAAGAAAAAATAGTCGAAAATTCTACTAAAATTATTGAGAAGATGACATTTGAAAATTTTGTGCTAAAAATTGAAGACATAATTGAGAATATTGGATAGGTGAGAAATACCGAAAATGTAAATTGATTAAGTTCTAAATTTTGTTGTATAAATTAATATGGAAAAATTAAGAATTGCGGCTTTTGGTGGATTTCGTTCTATACCACCCAAGGCTGGTGCTGCAGGGTCAGATAAGTTTGCTTTTGAGCTTTATCCCCGGATCGTGGCGAAAGGACATTCTTTAATAGCCTATAGCCGGATTTACCCAGGCGATCAGGATTTACTGCATGCTGATTATGAAGGCATTAAACTTAAATATTTTAAAACAGTAGATAAGGCCGGGTTCGATACTTTAGTTCATTCAGCAAAATCCACAATGCATGTAATTTTTAAGAATACTGCAGACGTCGTTCATTTACATAGCGGCGCTAATAGTATTTGGGCATTGTTATTGAGAATTGCGGGAAAAAAGGTAGTGATTAGCCAGTTTGCGATGGATTGGAAAAGGGATAAATGGCCTTGGTATGGCAAACTTTTCTATCTATTTTCCAATTACCTTACTGCATATTGCCCTAATGCTGTGGCTTTCGATAACGTTTTTACTAAAGATTTTTTTGAGAAAAAATTTAAAAAGACATTTAATTTTATCCCTTATGGTTCAGAAGTTAAAACTCCACCTTTAAATATAGACATTTTACATAAGCTTAATGTCGAAAAAGATGGATATTTTTTATTTGTAGGTAGGTTTATTCCAGACAAAGGGCTGCATTTATTGGTGGAAGCATTTACGAACTTAACTACTGATAAAAAATTAGTAATGATTGGCGGCTCACCAAATCCGGGTGAATATGAATCCAAAATCAAAAGCACAAAAGATGCAAGGATAATTTTTCCAGGATTTGTTTATGGAGATGATACCAATATTTTGATGAAGAATGCATATGCCTATGTTCAACCGTCATTAATTGAAGGGTTATCGCCGGTTATACTAACCGTTATGGGACTCAAAACCCCGTTAATTTGCTCGGATATTATAGAAAATAAATTCATCTGCGGGGCAAATGCAACAACTTTTAAATCAGGGGATGCTAAAGATTTAAATTTAAAACTCGAACATGTATTGAAAACTCATGCGGAAATCAAACTGATGGCCGAGGTTGGCGCAATCGATATTAGCGAAAGATTTAATTGGGATAGGATAACAGATTCCTACATTGACTTACTTAAAAATAAAAAATAAGATATGTTGAAAATTGCTTTAATAGGCGCTGGAAAGATGGGTTTATCCCATTTGGCAATATTGGGTGGCTATGCTAATGCAGAAATTGTAGGTGTATGTGATACTTCCAAAATGGTTACTGATTTTTTATCAAAACAAGGAAAATTCGATTGCTTTTCAGACTACAACAAAATGGTTACAGAGGTAAAGCCAGATGCCGTTGTAGTTGCGGTACCAACAAAATTTCATTACAGCATTATTAAAGACTTACTAAACAAGAATATTCATGTTTTTGCTGAAAAGCCCTTTTGTCTTAATTATGATCAAAGCCAGGAGTTGGTTCAGTTGGCAGCAAAAAATAATCTTGTAAACCAGGTTGGCTACCATAACAAATTTATTGGGACTTTTCAGGAAGTAAAGCGCATTGCAGATAGTGGCGTGTTAGGAAATATCTATCACTTTATTGGTGAATCTTATGGGCCGGTAGTGTTGAAGAAAAAATCAGATACATGGCGTTCAGATCCTGCTGAGGGTGGTGGGTGTTTATTGGATTATGCCTCCCATGTAATTGATTTGATAAATACAATTTTATCACCTGTACGAAATGCAAAAGGTACTTTTTTAAAATCAATATACTCTGGTAAAGTTGAAGATGCTGTATACTCTTTACTTGAGCTGGAATCCGGACAAACAGGCTTACTCTCCGTAAACTGGAGTGATGAAACTTATCGTAAAATGTCCACCTCAGTTACATTAGTAGGTACCGAAGGAAAATTGATTTCTGATGCTAATGAATTAAAGGTTTATTTCAAAGATGAGCCATCACTTAAAGGATATACCAAAGGTTGGAATGTTAAATACATTACTGAATTAGAAGAAGGCGTTGATTTTTATCTAAGGGGAGAAGAATTCTCGGCCCAGCTAAAATATTTTGTGGACGCAGCCCAGGGAGTTGTGCCTAACTCCATCAATAACTTTGCAAGTGCTGCAAATACAGATAAAGCAATTTCTATCATCAAAAAAAGTTCAAATTAAAATAAATGGAAAGAATACTTTTTGGAGACAATCAGTTTTTTGCAGTTAACCATATTTCTGATAGTAAATCAAGGGAACAATCAATACGTTTTAAAGATGATAGTGCAATAATAAAAGTGCTTGACGATGCAAGGCAAGCTGGCATTAATACTTTTATGTGTACCACCCATGACCGCATTATTGGTATTTGCGACATAATAAGGGCTAATCCTGAGAAATACAAGGATTTTAAAATTTTTCCTTGTATGCCTTACGCACACAAATATGCAAATGCAGTCACTGAGTTAGGGATTGCCGGAACCCTGAAACAATACGTGCCGGGAAATTTCTTTGGCTCTTTATTTAAAGGTGGCATGGCATATCTATCTAAAGATTACGAATCAATTATGGAGTTAATGATTGATGCAGAAATGAAGATGTTTAAAGGAATTGAAACACCAGTAATTTTTCTGCAAAATGTAATTACAGATCTGCTGTTGGGCTTAAGGGCTTATGAGATGTTGGCTGCATTTCATGGCTACATCAAAAAGAAATATAATGCTGATGCCGGTTTTATAACAATGAACATGCCTTTATTATTAAAAGTCTTAGAAGACGCAGGCATAGAAAATCCTATAATTTGCGCATCGATAAATAAGGCTGGTTTTAGAATGTCTGGTGGCAAAGAAATTTATGAAAAAACGTTAAGTACAAAAAAATTCAGGGCGGTTGCTATGCAAGTTTTGGGTGGTGGTGCTATAGCACCAAAGGAAGCAATGGAATATGTTTGTGGCCTGCCCAATATAGAATCAATTTTGTTTGGGGCGAGTTCAAAAGCTAATATAAATAGTACTACATCATTTATCCATCAATTTGATGGCAATTAAACTTCGTTCTTAATTCAGGCTGCTTATAACTATGTACACCTTTACACAACTTCGCAAAAATTTAAAGAAAGATTTTAGTAACCTACCGCAAATAAAGATTGCTTTATTAGGGGATTCTGCTACTCAATTTCTTGCGCAAGGGTTAAGAGGTATTGGTTTTGAAAAAGGTTTTAGTTTTAATATTTGGGAATCTGACTTCAACCAGATTGAACGACAAGTGCTGGATCCAACTTCTGAACTGTACGAGTTTAAACCAGAGATTGTTTTAATATTTCATTCTACACATAAACTTCTTGCTAAATATAATAAGAGTCAACCAGAATTTTACAGTTCATTAGCTGAATCTCAATTAGATATTATTTACAATCTTGTAAGCACCCTCAATAATCAGTCTAACGCAAAAGTCGTTTATTACAATTATGCCGAGATTAATGATGCTGTTTTTGGAAGTTTCTCAACAAAAACACCGGCGTCATTTCTTTTTCAACTTCGTAAATTAAATTATAAGTTGATGGAGTATGCTGAAAAGCAGTCCAATTTTTTTATTTGCGACCTTTCAAGCATACAAAACCAAATGGGCAAGGGTGCCTTTTTTCAATCATCTGTGTATATTAATACAGAAATGGTTTTAAGTATCGATGCCATACCTGAGGTTGCCGTTATTACTTCAGATATTATTCTTGCAATGCAGGGTAAATTTAAGAAGTGTTTGATTTTAGATCTTGACAATACTCTATGGGGAGGCATTATTGGCGATGATGGTTTGGAGAATATTCAGCTTGGTACGCTTGGTATTGGTAAGGCTTTCACAGAATTACAATATTGGGCAAAAAAGTTAAAGAACAGGGGAGTGATACTTGCCGTATGTAGTAAAAACACAGAATCCGTTGCAAAAGAACCTTTTGAGAAGCACCCAGATATGGCTTTGCACCTGGAAGACATTGCAGTTTTTGTTGCTAATTGGGAAACTAAGGTTGATAACATCAGGCAAATACAAAGTATTTTAAATATAGGGTTTGATTCTATGGTTTTTTTAGATGATAACCCTTTTGAGAGAAATATGGTGAGGGAAAATATTGGGGGAATAAGCGTTCCGGAATTACCAGAAGACCCAGGAGAATACCTTGAGTTTTTATATCAGCAGAATCTGTTTGAAACCATTTCTTTTTCTAATGAAGATGCAGAAAGAACAAAGCAATACCAGGTTGAAGCAAAGCGTAACGTACTTCAAAAAAGTTTTATAAACGAAGGCGATTTTTTAAAAAGCCTGAATATGGTGTCTGTAGTAGAGCCATTTAACAAGTTTAATATCCCTCGTGTTGCCCAGCTTTCACAAAGGTCTAATCAGTTTAACTTAAGAACTGTAAGGTACACGGAAGCCGATATTGAAAAATTATCAACAGAAGCTAATCATGAAACCTTTTCATTTACACTGCAAGATAAATTTGGTGATAATGGATTAATATGCGTAATAATCTTGAGAAAAGAGAATGGCATATTATTCATTGATACTTGGTTTATGAGCTGTAGGGTTTTAAAAAGGGGCATGGAAAACTTTGTTTTAAATACGATTGTATCCTATGCTTTACTAAATGGCTTTGCTTTTTTGAAAGGAGAGTATATTCAAACGCCAAAAAACGAAATGGTCAAGGACCATTATTTAAATTTAGGCTTTGCTAATGCAGATGGTTATTGGATGTTGGATGTGAACAAATATGCGACGAGAAAATGTTTTATTATAAAAAAATAAGTTACGTATGGAACAATCAGAAATTTTGAAACAGTTAGGTAGTGTATTTCAAGATACTATTGATAATGAGAACATTAAATTAACACCGCAAACTACTGCAGCAGATGTGGATGGATGGGACTCTCTTACACATATCCAATTAGTGGTTGCTATTGAAAAGCAATTTAAAATCAGGTTTTCTTCAAAGGAAATACAAAGCTGGAAAAATGTTGGGGAACTGGCAGATACCATTATTGCAAAACTCCCTTAAAAATAAAATGACGGTATGTAAGCTGTTTTATTCAGATAGCTTAATGTTGATAAATTTCACTTAATGATATTCACTTCTATAATATTTGTACTGTTTTTTTTAGTGGTTATAATTTTAAATTATCTCTTACCGGCTAATTTTAGATGGATATGGTTGCTGTTCGCTTCGATATTCTTTTACATGTATATCAAACCTGTGTATATTCTTGTACCGTTATTTATTATTTTGATAACTTATTTTGCAGGGATAAATATTCAAAAAGCGGATACAAAACAAAAAGCAACCCGACTTTATTTTTGGGGTGTTTTAGCGAATGTGGGGTTATTGGTAGTTTTTAAATACACAGATTTTTTTTCAAATTCTATTTTTGATTTAGTTAATAGCTTTAGGAACGCTTCCAGAGTTTTGCCCAACACGCTTTTAATAAATGTAATTGCGCCATTAGGCATTTCTTATATGACTTTTCAGGCTATAGGTTATTTAATAGAGATCAAAAGGGAAAATCATTTACCTGAAAAGCATATTGGTCATTTAGCACTTTTTATCCTCTTTTTTCCCAAAGTCACCGCTGGGCCCGTAGAACGGGCACATCGGTTTTTACCTCAGATTGAAGGATCAAAGTCTTTCGATTACCATAATTTTACTTTAGGTTTAAAACAAATATTGTGGGGTGCATTTAAAAAACTGGTTATTGCGAACAGATTGGAAATATACATCAATGCGGTATTTAATAATTCTACAAGCCATTCTGGTCTAACCTTGTTGTTGGCATCTATTTTTTATGTTTTTCAAATGTATGCCGACTTTTCTGGCTATACAGATATGGCACTTGGATTAGCTAAAATGTTAGGGTATAACCTAACGCCAAATTTTAACCGCCCTCTTTTCGCAAAATCGGTAACAGAATTTTGGAGAAAGTGGCACATCTCATTATCAACTTGGTTTGCGGATTATTTTTATACCCCGCTTGCAATTGCAAAAAGGGATTGGGGTAAATGGAGCGTAGTATATGCCTCTTTTGTCACATTTATAACGTTAGGTTTCTGGCATGGGGCTAATTGGACATTTATTATTTTTGGCTCGTTACAAGGGTTCATACTTAGTATCGAATTTTTTACCCGTAAATCCCGTAAGAATTTTCAAAAAAAAATACCTACATTAATTACCAATTCAGTCGGTAACGTTTTTACAATTTGCTATTTTGCATTTTCTCTTATTTTCTTCAGAGCTAATTCTGTAAATGATGCTGGCGTTATTATAAAGAGAATATTCACCTCAAAAGGGGCGCTTTTTTTTGACAAGGCAGATCCATCTTCATTTATATTCTGTTTCTTTGGAATAATTTTCTTATTACTGGTGGAGTCAAAGCAAGAGTTTTATAAAGGAAGTATTTCTTTCTTTGACAACAAAAATTGGCTGATTCGTAATTTATCTTATTCGGCCCTTATTATTATTATTTTACTCATTGGGGTTTTCGATGGTGGACAGTTTATTTACTTTCAATTTTAATTTTTTATGCCACTAATAGAAAAAATAAAAACCAATAGTTTTTTACTTATCACGTTCAAAATTTGTTTATTGCTTTTGATTGTGTTTATTTTTGATTTAGTTATCGGAAAATCACTTAGACATTTATACTTTAAGCAACAATTTGGCAGACAATACAGAGCGACTTTTGCGATTGATAAAGAGCATGCCCAAGTTGTAGTTTTTGGTGCCTCAAGGGCTTATCATCATTATGTACCATCGATAATTGAAGATAATTTAAAATTATCTTGCTATAACGCAGGTAGTCCTGGACAATCGTTGATGTTTAATTATGCAATATTTACCGCCATTTTAAAAAGATATAAACCTAAAATTGTTATCTTAGATATTAATCCGCAAGATATCCGGATCGATAAAGATAGTTATGACAGATTATCATTTCTGTTGCCATACTATAAAGATCATGCTGAAATCAGACCGATTGTAAGTCTAAAAAGTCCATTCGAAAAATTAAAATTGAGTTCTAATATATACCCCTACAATTCTGCTTTTTTGATAAGCGCAGGCGGCAACTTAGAATATTTTCGGCGTAAGTCCGTGGATTTTAATGGCTATAAACCTTTAGATGGACTATGGAGAGAAAAAATTACAACCAGGTATTCTAATCCGTCTATTTCAGATAGTATAAAATTGAATATTTACAAGTCATTTATTTCAGATTGTAAAGTTTCAGGAATAGAATTAGTGGTCACTTGTTCACCTGCTTATTTTTTATATGAGCCAATGGATTACAATATTAATTTTGTAAAAAAAATAGCTGAAGCTAACAATGTCCCTTTCTATAATTTTTTAAATGATACAACATTCATAAATCATCCAAATCTCTTTGATGATCCAGACCATTTAAATGGAATTGGATCTAATTTATTTACAAGCATTTTTGTTGGTAGGTTACAAAAAAAATCAATAAATATTGATGGCGAAGATTTGAGATAGAATGTTGAAAATAATATTAAACTGGTATGAAACTTAATGACAAAATTTATATAGCGGGTCACAGGGGAATGGTGGGTGGAGCGATATTAAAAAATTTGAAAAGTAGAGGATTTGGTAACATCGTTATCAGAACTTCATCGGAGTTAGATTTACGAAATCAAATAGATGTGCTATCCTTTTTTGAAACAGAAAAACCCGACTACGTTTTTTTGGCTGCAGCTAAAGTTGGAGGGATACAAGCTAACAATACCTTCAGGGCTGATTTTTTGTATGATAACCTCCTTATAGAAACTAACATCATTAATGCCGCTTATAAACATAATGTAACTAAGTTAATGTTCTTAGGGAGTTCTTGTATTTATCCCAAAATGGCACCTCAACCGTTAAAAGAAGAATATCTTTTAACCGGTACATTAGAATCTACTAATGAACCTTATGCTATAGCCAAAATAGCTGGAATCAAGCTGTGTGAGGCGTATAGGGATCAATACAACTGCAATTTTATCAGCGTAATGCCAACCAATCTTTATGGCAAAGGTGATAATTATGATCTTAATAATTCACATGTTTTACCTGCATTAATAAGAAAAATGCATGAGGCAAAAATGAATAATTCACCTGAGGCTATCGTTTGGGGTACAGGAACGCCTAAAAGAGAGTTTTTATACGCTGATGATTTAGCAGATGCCTGCACCTTTTTAATGCAAAATTATAATGGCAGACAGTTGGTAAATGTTGGTACAGGTTACGATTTAAGTATAGCAGAACTCGCTGGCATGGTAAAGAAAATAGTAGGATTTGAAGGCCAGATAATATTTGACACATCTAAACCAGATGGAACACCAAGAAAGTTAATGGATGTTTCTAAACTTCATGAGCTTGGCTGGAAGCATACTATTGAAATTGAAGAGGGTATTAAAATGGCTTATCAGGATTTTATAAATAAAATACATTTACATTAATTTTTTACGTTATCAATCACAAATAAAACAATATCATGAGTGCACCCGCTGCTGCTGAAAAAACGGCTTTAATAACTGGAATTACCGGACAAGATGGCTCTTACCTTGCAGATCTTTTGTTAGAAAAAGGTTACAAAGTACACGGTATAAAAAGAAGATCGTCGTTAATAAATACTCAACGTATAGATCATTTATATCAGGATCCCCATGAAAAAAATGTGCGGTTTCAATTACACTACGGGGATATGACAGACAGTACAAATCTCATCAGAATAATACAAGAAACCCAACCCGATGAAATTTACAACCTTGCTGCGATGAGCCATGTTAAGGTTAGTTTTGATGAACCAGAATACACAGCTAACGCCGATGGTATAGGTACATTGAGGTTGTTGGAAGCACTCAGGATTTTAGGATTAGAAAAAAAGACCCGGATTTATCAGGCAAGTACGTCAGAGCTGTATGGCCTTGTTCAGGAAGTACCTCAAAGCGAAACGACGCCTTTTTATCCGCGAAGCCCATACGCAGTAGCTAAATTATATGCATACTGGATTACTGTAAATTATAGGGAAGCCTATGGCATGTTTGCTTGCAATGGTATTCTTTTTAATCATGAAAGCCCATTGAGAGGAGAAACTTTTGTAACCAGAAAGATTACCCGTGGTGTTGCAGGGATAGTAAAGGGAAAACAAAATACCGTATATCTCGGTAACCTGGATGCCCGCAGGGATTGGGGGCACGCAAAAGATTACGTAGAAGCTATGTGGCTTATTTTGCAACAAGAAACACCTGAAGATTTTGTAATTGCAACAGGAATAACTACAACAGTAAGGGATTTTATAAAGCTTGCATTTCAAGAAGCTGGTGTAAAGGTTGAATTTAAAGGGGAGGGTGTAAATGAAACTGGGGTTGTTGTAGAGTGTACTAATTCCCTCTATCAATTAGAAGTTGGTAAAATAGTAATAGCTGTAGATCCTGAATATTTTAGGCCAACAGAAGTGGAGTTATTAATTGGTGATGCGACAAAATCAAAAACCAAACTTGGATGGCAACCCAAGTATGACCTGGCAGCATTAGTAAAGGAAATGATGATAAGTGATTTACGTAATTAAAAATACTGCTTAGAAAACACAACAGCACATCAATAAAATATTATCAAGTTAAAATGACTTTAAAATTTTGTAAATTTTAGGTTTCACTTTATCAGCATCTCACATGAAATTAAGCGAAAAAATAATACTGAAGATTTGCAACATCATAAACGAGTCTAAAATAGCAGGGTATTATAAAACCAATCATAAAAATAAAAACACATCACCTTTTAAGCTGGTATTTTTTTGCGGCAAAAACGGAATCAATTACTTGAATGCTTCATTAGTATCAGTGCAAAAAAAATGGGATTCAATACCTGAGTTAATGATAGTTACGGATGGTACACCGGCTGATTTGATAAGGCAAAAATTAATAGATTGGCCAAGGGAAGTTGAAATAATTGTTTGGACTGAAGCTTATGATTATTATAAAAACCAAAATAATGATGCATTGGCCGAGTACGGTAAAAAAGAACTTTGGGGCAAGAAATTTATATCAATTTTATATTGCGCATCTAAATATCCCTGTCTTTATTCTGATACAGATATACTTTGGTTTTCAACTCCAAAATTATCACTACCTGATACATCCCCAATTCTAAAAATGACTGTCGACATAGAATATTGTTATAGTGATATCATGCTTAAAGAACTGGATATTAACCTTCGTTCTACACATCCGGCGCTTAATGCCGGATTGATTTATGCACATGGTAATTTTACTTCTTTCCCTAAATGGGCAGATATGTGTCAATATCTTGCTACCAAGCCTGATGATAGAACAGAACAAACGGGCTTTGCAATTTTAAACAGCTTTTTCAATCCAAGTAACTATTTTACATTGAATGAAGTTTTGATAAAAATAGATGATGAGTTTAGTTTAAAAAATACATCATCCAGTTATAAAAACATTTTAGCACGACATTATGTAAATGTGAAATTTACTACGTTTTGGAGGGATTTTGTTTACATGATGATTAGAAAATAATTACATCCTGCCAACAATTTTGGAACTCAATCCTATTTGATGGAATTGAAAATAGTGATAACTTTTCCACTCAGATAATTGCTATCAAAATATTTAATGGCAGTTTGCCTTGCCAACTTTCCCATTTCAAAAATTTTATCCGGATGAATAAGGAAAAATTCGATGGCTCCAACAATTTCTTCTACTGAACCTGGTTTTATCAGCAATGCATTTTTACCATTTTCTATATAATCCGAAACATCTCCCACATCAGTCGCAATTACACCTTTACCTGTAGCCAAAAATTCGCATAACTTAAATGGAAACCCGGCATTTGCCCATGGAGAATTTACTCTCAACATACAAAAAATATCAGCATTCTTTAGTTCATTATAATATTGATCTTCACTTAAAAATCCTTTGTAAAGAATATTTTGCCCTTCTATTTTAAGTTTAGTTAAATCAGATTCGAATGTTGGCTTACCTGTGAAAACCAATTTAATATTGGAATATTTTTTTTCAAGAATTTTAAACGCTTGCAGTAAGAAAATTAGCCCATCCTTTTCACCAAACGACCCTCCGTAAAATACTGTTGTTGTATCATTCAAGGTAGAAAAATCATTTTCCAATTGTGAAGTGTTTACAACTACAGGAATATGATAAATAGGCATTGTGCTTCCACAAATATCAAACAATCTTTTTTCGAGATGTTTGGAAATTACAATAATGGCATCGGCATAAACTGGTATTTTTTTTAGAAAATAAATGGAAGTTTTACTCCTTAACCATCCTAAAATGCTAAAAAATTGCGATTGAAACCGGTTATCTTCTACGATGTCAAAAACAATCTTATAGCCAACTTTTTTTGCGTAATTGATAAAACCAATATTTTTTATATCCGGATAATCGTAGATGTAAAAAATATTTTGCATATTTTTTTTGAACTCCCTCTTAATAAAATTACAACCGTGCCTGTAAAAGGATATTAAGCTGATAACGTTAACTGAAGAAGTGTAGCCGATATTAAGGTATGGGATGCCATCATTTATTCCACCGTCACCAATTTTATTTTTCTCAAAAATGTTTGTAACTATTAAGTTACTTAGGAGTATTTCATCTTTTTTATATAATGGAGACAACAAATTTTTTACCCTCATTGAACCTGCCATCCCTTCTGTAAGAGAAATATTAAATAACACTACATTTACCATCCTTATTTTCTATTACGGGTTAGCCTAAATTTCTTCAAAAATTGTATACAACTTTTCGCTTAGCACTTTATCATTAAAGTACTTGTTCGCAATTTTTTTTGCCTCAACACCTAAACAATATCTTATATCCTCCTCATTTCTAATCAAAGTTGATAAAGCTTTGGCTATTTCACTTGAAGACTCAGGCAGCACTAGTAGTGCATTTAATTTATCTGTGAGATAGTAAGGAATGTCGCCGACTGTGGTCGCTACTATGGCTTTTCCTGCAGCAAGAAACTCGCCTAATTTGAAAGGAAATCCTGCATTAGCAAAAAGAGAATTATTTCTTGTCATGCAACAAATATCAACATCTTGTAAAACAGTAAAATAGTCTTCAGTTGTAAGAAAGCCCAAATATTCAATTTTATTATTTGCCTTTATTTTTTCATTTATTTTCTCCATATGGGTCGGTTGACCAGCTCCGGTCAATATAAGTTTAATATTCAAAAAGACTTTACACACAGATTCAAAAGCTTCTAATAAAAATTCCAACCCATCTTTTGATGCAAAAGATCCCCCATAAAAAATCTTAACAATGCCATCATTGTTTTTACTCATTGTCATACTATCAAAGGTTGTGGTATCTACAGTAATGGGAATATTATAGACTTTCAATTTATCAACCTTCAAATCAATTAACCACTTTTCAAGATGTTTTGATATTACTATAACACCGTCACCGAAATACTTGACTTTTTTCAATAAAAATATGGAAGTACTGTTTCTGATTCTGCCAGCTAATCCATGAAAATCGGAACTGTGCCTGTTATCTTCAACTATATCAAATATTATTTTAAACCCTTTAAGTTTAGCGTAGACGATAAAATAAAAATTTTTCAAGTCCGGATAACCGTAATAGTAAAGGATATTTTTGCTCCCTGATACTGTATGCTTGTTAATGAAATTTTTTCCAGCGCTGTAAAATTTGAATACCGACATTAAATTTTTCATCCCTGAGTAACCTATGTAACGGTAATCAATTCCGTCTGCAGCCCCTTCTGTACCAATCAGCTCTTTTTCATAAACGGTAATTAAAATCAAATTTGAAATTTTGATCCTATCAGTATTGTATAATGGCATCATAAGATTGCGTACTCTTTTTGTACCGGCCATTCCTTCATGAAATGGAATATCAACCACTATAACATTAATTTTATTTTTCATTAGCGCATCTGATGTAATTGGAGGATAGTTGTTTTAAAAGGCTTTATTATTACTGAGCATTAATTTGGACTATTAATACTTTTGATGATTTTACACGGATTGCCTGCTGCTACCACATTAGAAGGAATACTTTTTGTTACGACGCTGTTAGCTCCGATAATAGAATTTTTACCAATAGTTACACCCTTTAAAACTATAACATTTATTCCTAACCAAACATCATCTTCAATCAAAATTCCTTTTAGGGGCCCACTCCTCGGATCTTCTAAATGCCAGTCTGAATCTGTTATAAGTGTATTGGCACCGCATTTTATATTATCGCCTAATACAATTGATACGAATGATCCAATTACAGTTCCGCTAAAGCCGCAGTTTTTGCCCACTTTTAAAATAGCACCAGGCTGATGTGTTGAAAATATACATCTTCTATTTATACCAATCAGGTTAAATGTTTTGGCTGAATTTAAAATACAATTATCACCAACGATAATCTTACTTGTAGGAAACCTTGACATATAAGATGCGCCTATGAATTGTATATTTTTTCCTGTTTGTATACCTTTTGTGATACACCGGATGTAATTGTAAAACGTCCAAAAAAGGGTAGAAACTTTTATTTTCTGGTATCTCAAAACTGTTGAAACCTCTCCGCTAAAATCTTCGGTCAAATATTTAAAGTGCTGCCTGGAATCCATAGTAAAAAAAGTTAAGCCCCAACTGTATTGTAACTGCTTGCACGAATAGCATTTTAAGTGAAAACAGGGATTAAAATATTTATGTTTCAGCTTGTTAGCTAAGTAATTTATTTTTTGAAAATGTTATTTGCAAATTAACCAATAAAATTAAAAATCCATAAACACATCCAAAGTTTAATGCTGATAATATAATAATAATATTGCAAAGCAGCAGATATTACACAAAAAAAATCCTGGGTTTAACACCAGGATTTTTAATTTAAAAAACTTTGCTTATTTTGACTTTATCACTTTCAAGGTTTGAATTTTATTTCCTTGGATAACCTGTATAATATACATTCCTGGTATTAAGCCGTTACCAAATACATACTTGTTATTAGATGTACCTTCTGTTTTATAAAGAACTTTACCATCTACCGATGAAAGAGCAATTATGACTTTCTCATTTGTTCCACCTGATAAGGTTAAATTAATTTTATCAGTCGTTGGATTAGGATAGGTAATAGCATTAAGCGGAGTAGCACTTAAAGCCGTGGCCACTTGCAAACTCGATAAATTACTAACGGATGTTGTATTAACTGAAGCGACTGTTGAATTTGTTGCTGCCACCCTTGATACTGCATTTGAACCTACTGTTACCGATACTACATAAGAACAACTTAAGGCATCCCTTACGGTGTAATTATATGTACCTGCCCCAACGTTGTTAAAACTACCTGTTCCAGCATAAGGTGGAGTTCCTCCAGAGGCATTTATTACGACAGTAGTTGTTCCACCGCTACTAACACTTCCGGCTGTTGCAGTAGCAAATAAAGGTGATGCAGGCTGATCAGTCTTTAAAGAAGCAGTAGAAATATTACCAGACGCATCTGTAATTGGAAAATAATAAATGTTTTCTATTTTGCTGGTTAAATCAAATTCAGCTACATAACTGTTGCTTAGGCCCCAAGTCCAAATATTTCCAATACCATATTCAAAGTTGCCATATTTGTAAAGGTTATCACTGAGAAGGGCACCCGTACTTGATGCTTCAAATACAGCGATATTATCGATATAGGTGGTACCAGATGATTGAGATAGTTCAAGTACAAAACTGGCGTCACTTTGTGAAGACGATGGAGTGAACAAAAATTCATGGTCAACACGGTCTGTACCAAAGGTTCTATTTTGGATTGAAGTTACAGATGTGTACGGTGAATTTGAAAGTCTGAACGCTGCATTTATGCTACCGTTACTGGTTGTACCTAATGTAGTCAACCTTAAAATATAGTTTTTGGAACTTGAAATTGCGCCAATCGGGTAGTATATATATGTTTTGGCATTTGCCACAGGTGCAGGAAAGGATATTTTCAATGATCCTCTGCCTGCATCTCGTATGAATGATCCGGTTCCTGAGTAAGGTGCAACTCCACCGGCAGCATTTACAGTAACAGTAGTTGTTCCACCAAAACAACTTATGTAAGAGGCATTAGCCGATGCAGTAAAAGAAGGACTGCCCGATCCAGGTGCTATTGTTACACTGGTAACAACTGTACATCCCGATGCATCACTTACGCTATAATTATATGTTCCAGCACTTACATTATTGAAAGTGCCTGTACCTGTGTAGGGTGGCGTTCCTCCAGTGGCATTGACAACTACATTTGTTGAACCACCCACATTAGATATTATTCCAGATACTGCACCCGCCTGTAGCGCTGACGATGGTTGTGTAATGGTTACACCAGCGGTGATAACATTACCAGCAGCATCCGTAACCGGAAAATAATAGGTATTGGGTATTTTACTCGTGAGATCAAATTCAGCGATATGATTACCTGCCGGACTCCAAGTAAATACCGAACTAATACCATTTTCAAAATTGCCGGACTTAAATAAATTGTCACTAACAAAACTTCCTGCTGAATTAACCTCAAAAATCGCCACATTATCTATATAAGTAGTGCCAGAAGATTGAAGTAGTTCAATGATAAAACTTGCGTCACTTTGCGATGCAGGGGCGGTAAACAAAAACTGGTGATCTGTTTGGGAACTTCCAAAAGTTCTTGTTTGAGCCGAAGCAATATAAGAAAAAGGAGTACCTGTCATTCTTAACCCTGCAGTAAGACTACCTGACCCGGTTGTACCAAGGGTACTAAATTTAAGCACATAGCTTTTTGAACTGCTTACAGCTCCAATTGAACCGTAGATCAATGTTGATACACCTGATTGTGGGCTGGGAGCAGATATTTTTAAACATCCTCTGCCTGCATCACGGTTAAACGTGCCGGCGCCATTATAAGGTGCTGTGCCACCTGAAGCTGATACTGTAACTGTTGTAGTTGATCCAAAACAAATTATTGCAGGTGCAGTGGCATTGGCCGTAAGCGATGAAGACGGAGAAGGTGCAGGTGCAGGTGCTGGTGCTGAAGGTGGAACAGATATTGAGCCAGGTGCAATATTAATATTAGTATTGGTAGTACAACCTGCCGCATCTGTTACTGTGTAAACATAGTTACCCGCTAAAACATTATTAATAGTTCCAGTTCCGGTGTATGGAGGTGTTCCCCCGTTTGCAATTACAGAAACATTTGTTGTACCACCTAATATACTGATTAACGGTGCAGTAGAATAAGCAAGAAGGGGAGCAGCAGGTTGCGTAGTCTTTACTGTTGCAGTAGAGATAGATCCTGACGCATCTTTTACCGGAAAGTAATATGTGTTTGTGATTTTTGAAGACAAATCAAATTCTGCAACGTGGTTACCATTGGGGCTCCATGTAAAAACACTGGAAATCCCCGATTCAAAAATGCCGCTTTTAAACATGTTATCGCTAATAAGACTCGAGGTAGAAGTGGCTTCAAAAAAGGCGACGTTATCAATGTAAGTAGTGCCTGAAGCTTGTGATAATTCTAATATAAAGCTTGCATCGGATTGAGATGCAGGTGCAGTAAATAAAAATTCATGATCAACCCTACCAGTTCCGAAAGTTTTATTTTGAGCTGCGGTAATATATGTAAATGGAGAATTTGTAAGCCTTAATGCTGCATTAACGCTACCGTTAGCTGTTGTTCCCAAAGTGCTGAACCTTAAAATATAATTTTTACTACTGCTGATTGAACCTACAGAAGCGTAAATTAATGTTGAAGCCCCGGATACCGGACTTGGAACTGAAATTTTAAGACATCCACTACCGGCATTTACGTTATAGGTGCCATTGCCGGTGTATGGGGTTGTACCTCCTGAAGCAGAAACTGTAGCCGTTGCAAGGGAGCCAAAACAATTTATAGATGGTGCTGTGCCCGTTGCTTGCAATGAGCTGGGTGCAGGGGCCGGCGGTGGAGTTGTATTGTTCAAATCCTTAATTAAAACCTTTGATGTGTATGGCGCTAAAACTAATGTCCCCGGGTAACTCGTGCCATCCATGCCTATATAATTAGCATTAAGGTTTACCGTTTTAGAACTTGTACTTGCATTGTATTCAAATCTTAACTGATCGTCAATATTAATAGGGGAGGTACTTGCTTCATAAAGTTGTAAATTATCTATATAAGTTGTTCCTGAATTTTGGCCAATCTCAATTACTAAGTCAGCTGCATTTGTAGTTATCGGCGCAGTAATTAAAAATTCGTGGTTAACTACGGAAGTTCCAAATGACCTTTTTTGAGCTGAAACTAAATTGTTATAAGGGGAATTTGTATTTCTAAAATAAGCATTTAATACACCATTTGTTGTTGTACCTAATGTACTAAAACGTAAAATATAAGTTTTGCTACTATTTAAAGCACCAATTGGTTTTATACATAAAGTGTAAACATTAGGTATTGCACTTGGAAAGCCTACTTTTAAAGATCCTGTACCATTCACTTTTGAACTTCCATCCCAACTTGTCGATTGATTACCATTTTGGCTCCAGAAAGAAAAGTCATTTATATTACCATTTAAATCGCCATTGGTTAAAAGGTTACCTGTGTTAAGGTTATTGATAGCATAAGGTAAAATTTTTCTTGGGGATGTCACAGAATTTTTATCCTTGTTGAAAGCATTTTTCCAGGAAGATAAAGAATAGGCTGAATAAATCGATGGCATGTCACCATAAAAAACCAGATCATCATCAATAGGCCGGGCATAAATGTTATAGTCTGTTGCTCCGGTTAAATTGATGTCATTTGAGATGGTCCGCATATTAAATACCAGTTGACTTGCATCTCTTGAGACAATAGTATTGTTTGTGAAAGATACATTTCGTATAGGATCATTAGGGCCATATTGGTCATGCGCAAATAAAACCTGCTGAAGACCATTGTTATAAAGTGTGTTGTTGTTAATCGTTAATTCATGCGAATTATGTATGTACAACCCATCATAAGCTACGTTTGAAATGGAATTATTAGATACATCAACTCCACTTGAACCATCATCTATGTAAACACCATGAACTGTTCTTTCATCAGTATCTGTACCCTGTGGTGCCCCAATCCCGTTCAAAACTATATTGTTTCTTACCTGGCTTCCTGTAACTGGTCCACCACCTGACCAGGTGTATACACCTGAGCCATCATCTTTGATAAAAGAGAAATTAGTAATTAAATTATTATTGATTTTGGTATTAGGATAGAAAAATGCAACTCCATTATGTCCTATGCTGTCCAGAGAGTTGTATTCAACATCTCCATTATAACTCGATACCACTATTCCTTGATATGAGTCTCCTGAAACACCCATACCAGCTATATAACCTGCATTCTTAACTATATTATATTTAGCTATAGCATAATTGCTTATGCCGCCTTGGTTATCAAATTGGATACCATCATTATAACTATTTTTAATATTGCAACTTTCAATTCTAGAATAATCAGCATTAGTTGAATAAAAACCATTTCTACCTGAATAATTTACGTCGCAATTATTAATAAAAACAGTTGTACTTCTACTACCTCTGTCACCAACCGAAATTGCATCTCCATTCGATCCTTCGAATGCTAAATCTGATACTGTTATGTAACTATACCTGCCGGTGTTCACCAAATTTGTTGCTGTACTTGCCTTGATTACATAAGAAGATGGATTATTAGAACCAAAATACATCTGCATATATCCCGTAGAGGGGTTAAAATACCATTCGCCCAATTGATCTAAAGTTCGAACATCACGTTGAATGAAATATCCATAATTATTTGTAGGTGGTAAACTCGATTTTGAATTATAATAAATTGTTCCACCAGATTGGCTGGTAATAGCACAGTTTTCGATTATGTACTTAATCTTCTTTATTACCAATTCTGCGCCGGTCCAATTTGGCGAACCTGATAAGTTATTATCTGTAATTGAATAAGTACCATTGTAGGATTCATAAGTTAAGTATCCTCCATTGGCTGCATCAATATTTGGATACCTTCCTACTTGCTGTGGTTTGCCATTAAAGCTAACCATATTTACATCATTACCTACACCTGGAGCAGGTGCCTGGTAAATACCGTTTCCAATTGAAGACCAAGATGAAAGTGTGGTAAAGCCAGAAATTAAAGGCTTATTACCAACTCCATACGCACCAATATCAATAGTAGCAGCAGACGTGCCTGATTTTGTAACTACGATGTAACCATAAAAAACATCTCCTCTTTTAAGGTAGATGTTATCTCCCGGGTTTAAACTGGGAAAAATAGAATTCAATTTAGCAAGACTGTTCCAAGGAGTAGCCTGGTTTTGAGCCTGGGCAGAAGAATAACTATCATTTCCACTAGAACTCGAAAAATAATAATCATTTGCCCAACCTGTAAAAAACGAGAAAACGAGAAGTGTACAGAAAATAAAAGGTTTAAGATAGGAGGTAGCTTTCAAAAATAAGCTAGCAGTAAAGTTTTTCAGCATTGTAATGTTTTTGGATTGTTTAGTATTAATTGGATAATAAATAAGAAATTTAAAAATAACTGGATTAATAACTGGTAAAAAAAACGAAACTTGGAACCATATTTGTTTTACAGACTTTAACAAATACTGTGCCTACCAGAAATTGAAAGCGATTTTGTTATTAACATTTTTTTAGAAATTAGGCTGATTTAATCTATTAGCAGTGGCATTGAAATGTTATTAAGGCTTAAAAACAAAAAAGCTGCCCTGTAAAAGGCAGCTATTCTAAATTTAAAAATTTTTATTAATTACTCAGGATACTTTTAGTAATCTGCAGATCATCCGATTTCACATTTACAAAATAGACTCCACGGGCGCAGTTGGAAAAATTTTTCTCAATCTGATTTACCCCTTTTTGTATGTTCACTTTGGATTGATAATGAATTCTTCCATTTACATCACAAAGCATTATTTGCAGGTTTTGTTGATAATTTGAATTAACAATAATATGCAGGCTGCTATTTTTCTCTGATAAATGAATATTGCTAAGAAGAAATGATGGGGCACTTTTAATATTAGAAGAGACAGTTTTACTGTATGAAAAAGTGCCATCTTTATCTACCATTACCAACCGGTAATAATTGATGCCTTTTAAAGGAAAGTTATCATTAAATTCATAATTTACTTTGATATCTGCAAGATTGAATGAATTTATTTGTCCAATGCTTTCAAATTGTTCTCCATTGCTGCTTCTCTCAATAGTATAATGACTTGAGTTTATTTCAGAAGCAACCTGCCAGTTTAAATAAATCTTGTCGTTAATGTTTTGAGCTTTAAAATCTATTAATTTAACTGGTAAAGCGCCGGTTACAATAATATTGACAATGGACAAAGCAGAGTCGCCCGATATATTAAAAACTTTAAATTGAAAAGTATACCGTCCGCTTGTTAAGCCATTAATTCCTGTGCTTGGGCTGGCCGGATTTGCTATCGAATATTGGTTGGGACCTGCTATTTTAGTCCACTGATATTTTGAAATTTGACCAATGGCGCTTCCTTTTAATGTAGTTGTGTTATTTGGTAAAATTAATGAGATATCAGTTCCTGCATCAGCTTTCAGGTTTAATTGTAAAGGCCCTGATTTTATCAAAATTGCAGATGAGTATGGCTTTAGCGTAATGGAGCCATTATATATAGCACTATCTACACCAAGATAAACCGCATCCAGTTGTACTTGCTTGTCAACAGAAGAAGCATTGTATTCAAACCTTACATTATTTGTGATGGAATTTAAACTAACATTAGCTTCGTAAAATTCAATGTTGTCGATATAAACTGTACCTGAAGATTGCAGTATTTCAAACACATAGCTGGCATTAGGGTCAGTTGTAGGATTTGAAATTAAAATTTCATGATCTACACGTGAAGTACTAAAATTTCTAATTTGAACATTGGAA
Organism: Ferruginibacter sp.; assembly: GCA_965249755.1. Classification (GTDB taxonomy): domain Bacteria; phylum Bacteroidota; class Bacteroidia; order Chitinophagales; family Chitinophagaceae; genus Ferruginibacter. Next base: position 949,111 of record CBDFMT010000004.1, on the reverse strand, counting down.
ATAACTGAGTAAGGCGGAGCTGTGCTTCTTAAATAAGCCTTAATAGAACAATTGGCTAATGTACCTAAAGTGGAAAATTTTAAGATATAATTTTTTGAGGAAGCAACGGCACCTACCGGAGCATACACTAAGATTTCAGTGTTGGACAGACTTGATGATTGAATTTTAAAAGTGCCTCCGGTAATCTTATTTGAATTGTCCCATGTGGCGGTTTGTGCCCCGTTTGAACTCCACGTTGTAACGTTCGATATATCCGAACTAAACTGTCCGTTTTTAACTGAGTTTAAAGTAACAAGGTTAAGAACTGTGTATTTCGAAATTAATGCCATCGATTTTTTAGAATGTAAATCCTGCTTTGGAAAACCGGACTTCCAGCTATCTAAAGAATAGTACACATTATCAACTGTAGCTGAAGAAACTTTCTTTGATGTTTGAAACGTGGTCACATCATCAACTGGCAACGCATAGTAATTTGAATCCCGCAATCCCATGCTATCTAAATCATCTTTTGTTGTGCGTATGGTTACTTGGCTTTGCTGCAATGATGCTGAAAATAAAATGTTGTTTGTCACATTTACATTACGGGTTGGTAAAAGAGGGGCATAATCATCATGAACCACCAATAGTTGAGAAAGGGTATTATTATACATGGTATTTTGAGAAACATCAATGTTTTGGACATTATGAAGATATATACCACTTGAAGGCATATTAGCTATTGTGTTCCTCGCAACCGAAACACCTGTGGAAGCATCGTCAATATAAATGCCTTGTACTGAACCACCTTCGTTTCCATCCTTAGTTCCATAGCCTGCGCCAATCCCGTTTAGAACGATATTGTCTGTTACTTCTCTGCCTGACGCAAAACCGCTTTTTATATTGTAAGTGTAAATACCGCCACCATCATCTTTTACAGAACAAAAGTTTGTAATGAAATTATTTTTTACTTTAGAATTGTTGTTAAAAAATTGCACACCATTATATCCTGAACTATCTACTGTATTACCTTTTATAAAAGCATTATCACCAAAAACACTAATGCCCGAATTAGCAGCCCCACCATAGCTCATTCCCGCAACTACACCGCTTTTAACCACTTTATTATTTGTAATTGCAACATTGTTACTGTAACCTCCGTCACTGTTACAAATTACCCCATTATTGTAGCTGTTATAGATATCGCATTTGTCTACAGTAAGATTATTGCTATTGGTAGCATAAATACCATCACGGCCAGAAAAATTGATTGAACAATTACGGATGCTTATGTTAACCGCAGTTCCACCTCTGCCGCCTGTATTAATACCTATGCTGGCGCCATTTGATCCTGTTAATGCTAAGTTTTCAATAGTGATGTTACTGAATGTTTTTGTATTTATCAATGTATCCACTGTTGCCATGTTAACATTTAATGGGGCAGATGAAGAATATAGTATAAGTGTTTTGTTGCTGTTGTTGTAATACCATTCATTTTGCTGATCGAGAGTTGATAAAGAATTTTGTATAAAATATCCAAACCCGTTAGTGCTGTTATATCCAGATGTTCCATTGTAGTTAATTACGTTTCCTGAATGATTGGTAATTGAATCCCTTGAAATAAACCAATGATATTTACGAATGATTACCTCACCGCCAGTAAAGTTGGGAATAGCACTTAAGGCAGGGTCGGTAATGGAAGTATTGCCGGTGCAGCTTGTAAATGTTGCATAACCTCCGTTTGGTGAACCTGCATTTGGATAGCGGCCCATAGCTGTTGGCACCCCATTAATTAATACCATATTTGGTTTGTAAGCAGGTATCGGTGCACTTTGCCATAAATTAGAACCAATGTTTGTCCAACCATTCGTTAGGGTAAAACCGGTTATTACGGGCTTGTCGCCTACGCCATAAGAGCTTATAACAATTGGGTTACCTGCTGCTCCTGATTTACTACATGTTACCGAACCAAAAAACGATTCGCCACATTTAAATAATATAGAATCACCGGGGCTGATGAGGCCGAACGAAGCGTTCAATTTTGCAATGGAAAGCCAGGGGGCTGATGCTGATAGGCCGTTGTTGTTATCATTTCCTTTAGCAGATAAATAATAATTTTTGGCCGATGTGATAAGTGATAAGCATACCAATGGTATGAAGAGTAGTTTTTTCATGGGTTTCGGGTATAGGTTAACGGTAAGGGGTATAAGCTTTTTTGTAAAGCTCAAACTAAACGATTATGATGTGGCAGGGCATATCATTAATTAGATTCAAACAATAAAGGGGTTTGTAGCAGTTTGTAACAGGGTACATTAAACCTGAAAAAAGCAAATGCTTTGGAAAAGATTTTAAAGGTTCAGCTTTAGCTTGCTGATGTAGGCTGGATTGGGTTTTCATGAGTTTTCAATTAGAATAAAATAATAATTGCACATAACCTGTGTAGTTAGATGAACTTTTATTTTTAGGGATGTCCCGGATTAAAGGACTTGGATTGCACCTTAAACAAGTAAAGCTTAAAGATATTATCTCAAATTTTTTTTTCTGCTAAAAATGGGTAATACCATCCGGTTATTTTCGGAATTTACTGTTGATACTATCTTTCAACTGCAGTTAACTACATTTTTACTTCGGCAAGAAAGGAAGATTGATGGATGGGTTATTCAAATCATTAACGTTCTTCAATTAAAGAATTAATCCTTAATTCAAGTTCGGTTTTTCCAATAACATTTTTAGTAGCAAAAACTAATTTGCCTTTTGAATTAAAAAAATAAGAGGTGGGAACTGATACGATATTTAGGGTAACAAATGGATGTTGTAATTGACCAATATAAAATTGATAGTTATTCTTATTGGTAAACGAAATTATTTTTTCTAAGGGTTCATCTGACAGCATTAAAAAATTGACCTTGCTATGATATTTATTATACGCCTCATTAAAATAAGGCAACTCTTCCCTGCAAGGGCCACACCAGGTAGCCCAAAAATTAATTACGATAGGTTTTACTTTTAATGCGTTTATATCCACAACGTGGCCACTTGCATCGATAGCCTCAATAGAAGCTACATTCAAATCTGCCGCTTGATGTTTCTTTATTTTTTTTATGATAACGAATGCAGTTAGAATAACAACTAAGAGCAATAGTATAATGCCTGTCTTAGATCTCATGGGTGGTTTAGATTAGTTATCTCATTTTTTTAAAAGCATTAATAAGCCCATTTGTTGATGAATCATGAGAAGAGATATTTCCATCTTCGTGCAGCTCTGGTAGGATTTTTTTTGCCAGCACTTTTCCCAATTCAACACCGAACTGATCAAAAGAAAATATATTCCAGATTACTCCTTGCACAAAAATTTTATGTTCGTACAAAGCTATAAGTTGCCCGAGTGTATGAGGATTAATTTCTTTAATTAAAAAAGAGTTGGTGGGCCTGTTTCCCGTAAATGTCCTGTACGGATCCTCATTTTCACTTCCTTTCATTAATGCTTCTGTTTGTGCAAAAAAATTGCTTAAAAGAATATTATGATGGTCGCCAATGTTATTATGGCTTATAGCGGGCGCAATGAAATCACAGGGAATTTTTTGTGTGCCCTGGTGTATTAGTTGATAAAAAGCATGCTGTCCGTTTGTTCCTGGCTCCCCCCAAATTACCGGCCCCGTTGCATGCATAACCGTCTTGCCATTTCTATCAACATACTTGCCATTACTTTCCATATTTCCTTGTTGAAAATAAGCTGCAAACCGGTGCATGTACTGGTCGTAAGGCAAGATGGCTTCTGTAGAAGTTTTAAAAAAGTTAGTATACCATATGCCCACCAAGGCCATTATTACAGCAATGTTTTCTTTGAAAGGGGTATTGGCAAAATAGGTATCAGTGTAATGGGCCCCTTTTAAAAGTCTTTCAAAATTATTGTAGCCGACAGTTAAAGAAATAGATAAGCCTATAGCACTCCACAAGCTGTAACGGCCCCCAACCCAATCCCAAAACACAAACATGTTTTCTGGTGCTATACCAAAATCAACCACGTCTTTTTCATTTGTACTAAGGGCCACAAAATGTTTTGCAATATGCTTTTCATCAACCGCAGTTTTTAAAAACCATTCCCTTGCAGTGTGTGCATTGGTCATGGTTTCCTGCGTAGTAAAAGTTTTGGAAGCAATCAAAAAAACCGTTTCTTCAGGGTTTACTTTTTTTAAGGTTTCTGCAATATGGGTACCATCTATATTACTAACAAAATAGGGCTGCATTCCTTTTACCCAATATGGTTTAAGGGCCTCTGTTACCATAACAGGGCCAAGGTCGCTTCCGCCAATTCCAATATTTACTATGTATTTTATTTTTTTGTTCGTATAACCTTTCCATTCGCCAGCGTGAATTTTATCACTAAAAGTTTTCATCTGCCCTAAAACTTTCATCACATCCGGCATAACATCTTTGCCATCTGAAAAGACAGGCTTGCCGGAAAAATTCCTGAGTGCCGTATGCAACACCGACCTGTTTTCCGTTGTATTAATTTTTTCTCCGGCAAACATGGCTTCAATGGCATCTTTCAATTGGCATTCCTCAGCAAGTTGAAGAAGCATGGTTATGGTTTGTTCTTTTACAATGTTTTTAGAAAAATCGAACAGGATATCTTCCATTACCAACGAAAACTTTTTAAACCTTTCCGGATCTTTTTCAAAAAGTGTTTTCATCTGCACACTTTCCATAGTTACATAATGTTCAGCTAATAATTTCCAGGCATTTGTATTTGCTGGATTGATTGATGGAAACATGTCGTAATATTTTATTGTAAAAAATGTATTATTCTTTTATTCCTGGGCATTGCTGCACCAGTAAGAAAGTGGTTTATAATTTCTTGATTTCGTTTATCAGGTCAACAACCATTTGTTTTGAAATATCCAGGTGTGTTACCATTCTAACCTGAGTGCCGGATATTGGCATACATAAAATGCCGCAGCTTGCCAGCTTATCAGCAAGACTTTTTGGAGTGTATTTTCCTTTCACTTCAAATATTATTATGTTCGTTTCAACCGGCATAATGCCCCCAACAAAATCCAAATCACTTAAGGCGTGTGCTATATCCCTGGCGTGCAAATGATCTTCGGCAAGCCTGTTAATATTATTTTCTAAAGCATAAATGCCGGCAGCGGCCACATAACCAGCCTGCCTCATGCCCCCTCCAAAAACTTTTCTTACCCGTCTCGCCTTTTTAATAAATGCTGTCTTACCAACTAAAACACTGCCAACAGGTGTGCCCAACCCTTTACTTAAACAGATAGAAATACTATCAAACAACCCACCATAATCTTTAGTCTTTTCATCTTTGGCTACCAGTGCATTCCACAGCCTTGCACCATCAAGGTGAAATGCTAAATTATTTTGTAAACAAACATCTTTTATCTTTTGCATGTCGGCAAAATGGTAGCAGCTTCCGCCGCCACGGTTTGCAGTATTCTCCAAACAAACAAGGCTTGTGTTTGCTTTATGAATATCAACCGGATTTATTGCAGTTTTTACCTGTTCGGCATTTAATTTACCGTACAAGCCTTCTATACTCTTCACCTGGCAACCGCTGTTAAACGCTATACCACCACCTTCATAAATATAAACATGGCTTAACTTATCGCATATGATTTCATCACCAGGCTGGGTATGTACTTTTATAGCAATTTGATTGGTCATTGTTCCACTTGGGCAAAATAAAGCTGCCTCCATGCCAAACATATCGGCACACATGGCTTCAAGTTGGTTTACTGTAGGGTCTTCACCAAAAACATCATCGCCAACCTTAGCGCTAAACATAGCTTCCAACATTGCAGGCGACGGCTTTGTAAACGTATCCGAACGCAAATCTGTAATCATTCTTCAAATTTAAGACACAACTTATAAGCAAATGAAAATTCAAAAAATTTAATAAACCGCCCCATCAGATAGAATTTATATTTCAACCAGGCAATTTTGCTTTCAGGCTATGAATTGCAAATTCTGCATCGTACATTTGCACATATTTTTAAGGATTTTTTGTAGATTAACCAATTTTTTGCAACGTTTTCCTTAACAATAATGTCTAACTATCGTTATATTTTCTGACTTAAAACAAGTAAATGAGGCAACTTAAAATAGCTACGCAGATTACCAACCGTGATTCTCAGGCAGTAGAAAAATATTTACAGGAAATTTCTAAAATCTCAATGATTACACCAGAAGAGGAAACGATTCTGGCCCAAAAGATTAAAATGGGGGATCAAAGGGCATTAGATAAGTTGGTTCAGGCGAATTTACGTTTTGTGGTATCTGTTGCAAAGCAATATCAGCATCAGGGTTTATCCTTGAGCGACTTGATAAATGAAGGAAATTTAGGCTTGATAAAAGCTGCACAGCGTTTTGACGAAACAAAAGGTTTTAAATTTATCTCATATGCGGTTTGGTGGATACGGCAATCTATTTTACAAGCATTGGCAGAGCAGGGCAGGCTGGTACGGTTACCACAAAATAAAATCGGTACGTATAACAAAGCCAATAAAGCATACATGGCTTTTGAACAAGAGCATGAACGTGAACCTTCAACTGAGGAATTGGCAGAGCTTCTGGAAATGAGTGAAACCGAAATCAATAATATCTTTCAAAGTAACACACGTCATACTTCTTTAGATGCACCCGTGCATGAAGCAGAAGATGTGGCCATGGGCGATTTATTAAAAGGCGGTGATGAAACTGATGAAGATGTAATGCATGATTCACTTAGAAATGAAATACGCAGGGTTTTAAAATCACTAAGCCCACGTGAAGCTGAAATTGTGAATGCTTATTTTGGCCTTGATGGAGAGAACGGTGTTACAATTGAACAAATAGGGCAGAAGTATGATTTAACTAAAGAAAGGATAAGGCAGATAAAAGAGCGTGCTATTAAAAGATTACAAAAAGCCCGCTACAGTGGTGCTTTAAAAGCATATTTAGGATAAGATACTTACTTTAAAAATTGTAAGCGGCCATAAATAATAACCTTATTTATGGCCGCTTTTTAGTTTCGGTAACATTATACGTTGAACCTGAAATGCATAACGTCCCCGTCATTTACGATGTATTCTTTTCCTTCAATCCTAAGCTTGCCATTTTCCCTGCAAGCCGCTTCTGATTTATAGGTAACAAAATCTTCAAAGGCAATAACTTCTGCTTTTATAAAGCCTTTTTCAAAATCCGTATGTATTACACTTGCTGCCTGTGGTGCCTTCCAGCCATGGTGGATTGTCCAGGCCCTGACCTCCTGCACGCCTGCAGTAAAATAAGTTGAAAGGTTAAGCAATTTGTAGGTGGAGTGGATAAGCCTGTCCAGGGCAGGTTCTGTCATTTTATATTCTTCCATAAACATAGCCTTGTCATCAGCATTGTCAAACTCTGCAATCTGTGCTTCAATAGCATTCGTCATAACAATTACTTCGGCGCCTTCGGCCCTGGCCGCAGCAACGAGTACATCAGAATATTTGTTGCCGGTATGCATGCTGGCTTCATCCACATTGGCCACGTACAAAACTGGTTTATCACTTAACAAAAAATTTTCTGCAATAGCCAGTTTATCATCCTTTGATAAATTCATCGCCAAAATACTTTTGCCCTTGTTCAATTGATCTTTGCATTTTAGCAGCACTTCATATTCCTGCTTTAGTTTTATATCACCGGATTTTAAAAGTTTCTCTGACCGGGCCAATTTCTTTTCCACGCTTTCTAAATCTTTTAATTGAAGTTCTGTTTCAATAATTTCTTTATCGCTAAGCGGATTAATTGCCCCTTCTTCCCGTAAAATATTTTCATCTTCAAAACAACGGATAACGTGTATGATGGCATCCACTTCACGGATGTTTGCTAAAAATTTATTACCAAGCCCTTCGCCTTTACTTGCACCCCTTACAAGGCCGGCAATATCAACAATTTCAATTTGTGTTGGCACTGTCCGGTTGGGTTGTACCAGGGCTGCCAGTTTATCAATCCTTATATCTGGAACGTTGACCAGGCCTGTGTTTGGCTCTATGGTACAAAAACGATAATTACTTGCCTGCGCTTTGGCACTGTTACTTACTGCATTAAATAAAGTTGATTTTCCTACATTGGGCAACCCTACAATACCTGCCTTTAAAGCCATAATAAAATTTGTTTTTTATGATCAAAAGCCACAAGGCTTTTTTAAGAACGGCAAAGGTAAGGTTTGCCTGCATATTTAATGTTTGATGATAAAACACTAATTTCAAACCTTGAGGAAATTGGATTGAACATGCCTGTAAACCTTGTGTACCAACATAATTAATTTAAAAAGATATGGCTTTAAGCAGGATATGGTCTGCATTTATTATTATAGCAATTACGGTTGCAGGTATTAAATGCTTTTTTTTGGGAGACCAGCAAATATTTATGTGGATGGTGAGTGGAAAGGCCGCTGACCCTGCAAACCCATTAAAGTTGGATGGCATAATAGAAACCTGCTGGACAGCAGTGGACATCTGCCTTAAGCTTATTGGTATCTTAGCCCTCTTTATCGGCTTTATGAATATTGCCGAAAAGGCTGGAGGCATAAGGCTTTTATCCCGTATTGTAGGGCCGTTCTTTTCAAAGCTTTTTCCAGACATACCCAAAGGGCACCCGTCTATGGGGCATATGATTATGAATTTTTCTGCCAATCTTTTGGGTTTAGATAATGCAGCAACACCATTCGGTTTAAAAGCAATGCAAAGTTTGCAGGAACTTAACCCTGATAAAGAAGTAGCATCCAATGCACAAATCATGTTTTTGTGCCTGCATGCAGCAGGGCTTAACCTTATACCCGTAAGTGTAATTGCAATAAGGGCGGCACAAAAAGCATCTGACCCAACAGACATTTTTTTGCCTTGCATGATTGTTACGTTTGTGGGTACAATGGCTGCAATGACTATTGTATCGGTCAAACAAAAAATAAATTTGTTTCAACCTGTTATACTTGCCTGGGTGGGTGGAATATCTGTAGTAATTGCATTGCTGGTATTTTATGTAACAAGGCTTAATGCGGCTGGTATACAATTATTCTCAGGCAAGTTGAGCAATGGTTTAATACTGCTTGTTTTTTTGTTGATAGTTGCAGGAGGGATATACAAAAAGATAGATCTTTTTGCTGCTTTTGTAGATGGGGCAAAAGATGGCTTTGGAACAGCCACAAGAATTATCCCTTACATACTTGGGATATTGGTAGCCGTTAGTATGTTACGCACCAGCGGAACTTTTGATGCTGTAATTAATGGCATGAAACACTTTTTTTCCATGCTTGGTGCAGATACACGTTTTGTGGATGGGTTGCCCACAGCTTTAATAAGGCCCCTAAGTGGCGGGGCTGCAAGGGGAATGATGGTAAGCACCATGACAACCTTTGGCCCGGATTCATTCCCCAGCAAGCTCTCCGGCATTTTTCAAGGTGCATCCGATACTACCTTTTATGTGGTGGCCGTTTACTTCGGGTCGGTAAATATTAGAAACACCCGTTACGCTATCGGCTCTATGCTGCTGGCAGATTTAGTGGGTATTATTACCGCTATTATTCTTTGTTACCTTTTTTTTGGGAGTAGTGTTTAAGAAGAATTGAGTTTGTTGATACACTTTTTAATTACAAATGCTTTGCATTTATATTGCCCAGCCTCCGCCTTTGAAAAACTACGTGGGTATAGTAACAATATAGTGTGTTACTTTTCAATATTTATTTACTGTTCATAACTGGGGCAAACCTGTTGCGGTCGAAGATAAGGACAGCAGTGTTTATGAAAGCTTCCTAATTTTACTTATCAAAAGTAAGGTTGGATTAATGGTTATTGCCTTAGATAATTTGTGTACCGCATAAAAAATAATTATGCTCAATTTACTTCAATGCCCATGTATTGTATATTTGGTTTAAAGGATAGAAAGCCGTTTAAAACTACTCCCTGTTATTATCATTAACACCATCCTATATCAACCTATTCCAAAGTAGCTGCCAGACAAATTTAGCTATATTACAAAGGCATTGGAAAATATTATACCCGTTTTTGTTCCCTTTAGTAAAAAGTCAATACTTATTTTCATTACATCATCTTGAATTGGATTATAACCTTTCTCTATCCGCAAGCCCTATTTTATCTCCCAGCCAATTTCTTTAAAACTATAATTGTTGGACATTTCTGCAGAGCAGGCCGTTAGGGCTACAATCAAGTCCATAGATGCTTTGATGGTGATGAGGTCGCCTGCCTTGCTTTTTGGTGGCAGCACATTTATTTTGCCTGTTTGCCCGTCTACAGTAACGTGCATAAAAACATTAAAGCTCACGGGAATATTATCTGGCATAATCCCGAAAGGTGCTAAGGCAGCCGAGATATTTCCAAAGCACCCACAGTGTGGCGATTGGTGCCCATATATTATTTTAAAAGTTTCGGCACTGCAAGGGGTTAATAAAAAATCATGACGGCCAACCGTATCTTCCACCATGGTAAACATTACATTACTACGGTTGGAGTAAAAGGGATGGCCTTTGGTTAGAAAAATAGTTTCTGCATAATCGATCGTCCTGCCGGAAGAAAGATACTCCGCAGTATCATGCTGATTATAGCAGGTAAGGTCTGCCACTTGCTCGCCTTTAATGTCGGTAATAGTAAGCTCCTCATCCTTTTTTAAAATGAATGCAGTGCCGCTTCTAGGCGGTATAATATTAGGTTTATCCATGGTTAATTTGTAACGGACATTTATGTGGAAGTGTATAATTTTTACCGCTGTACTGCAATATTTCTGATGCTTTACCAAAGTTATTCAGCATAGGGTTGATAGTGCCGGAAAGCGCAATATCCCTTTTGCGTACAACCCGTTGCATGGGTGCATATTTATTTGTGGCCTTCATTTCAATAAATTGTGCATGGGGGTTAAAGATCAAAACGGGATATTTAAAACGCCTGGCTACCCTGCTGTTATTGGGGTGCATGCCAACGATAAAAAACGCTTCTTCTTTCAAACTAAAACTAAAATCAGGTGATGTAGCATCTTGCGATACCCTTTTATCATAGCTATACTGCAGGGCATCGATATTGGAAAGGGCTTGTAGGCGCTGCCATAAAAAATGTTCAAACAAGTTTTCGGTAATATTATCAGGACCGGTGAAAATTATGGCGGCACTGTAAAAATTATTATCTGCCTTTCGCAGGTTATCTACAACCTGGTATAAAAAAACGATGATATTATTATCGTAAGTTGGGCAGGCAATATTACCAGCCACCATGCAATGCAATCGATTTTTTGCCAACGACGTTTTAGCGCCAATACAGGGAAATGATTTTGAGCTGATGTACTCTTTAAATTCGTTTATAAGTGAAGTTGTGTTCATGAAGTGATTGCTTTTAGCAGGTTGGTTTTTAAACGGCTGTTGCCATGTCCAGTGCTTTCAATATTTTAAAATGTTTTTTTGCATCTTTTAAAAACCTTTTTCCTTTACTATACTTCCAATAGGCAACCCCATTTTTATTATTGATGGCAGCAATTTGTGACAACACTTTCCAATGGGTTAAAACAATTTTATAGGCTTGTAATAAGTTGTTGCCATTGCCATAAATATGATGCGGCTCAGCACCACAGCCGTTATACTCTAAAATGGAAAAACCTTTCCCCATTTTTAATGATTCTATGGAGGCACATTTTATATCATAGCGGCCGTAATAAAACTTTTGGGTGTACAAACTTATATCATCGAATACTTTTAAAAGCTTATCATCTTTTTCATGTTCTAAACTTATTAATTTACCACCACGGCTTAGGTTAAGGGCATATGATAAAATATAAGGTATACCAGCAGGAATAACAATGTGAAGGTTATCTGAGTGTTTTGATTTGATTTCGCCAAGCCTGAAATTAGCCCTTGGATAATTATCAATAAGTGCTGCAAGTGTTGATTTGCCGTCACCCGTAACCTGCAAAAATTCCTTCTTTATAAACCCGGTAATTACACCTGTTACAGTACCAGGAAACCGGTAATAAAATACACTTACTTCTAAAGGAAAATTTATTAGTTGCTGAATAATATAGTCTGCAGGCATCTTGTTATGGTATTCTCTCAATTCATCAATGTTCGTTATTTTTCTAAACATAAAACCCATCATGCCGGCATCTGGCTTAACCGCAAATGGAAACACAATACTGCTTTGGCCCAAACTATGGCTTACTGTATCGAAGGTGGATGCATGTTGTATAAAAATACTCTCAGGATAAGAACCCGGTGGAAGCTGCTGGTACATTTCTTTTTTCGTTTCACCTTCAAACCCACCAAAAGTTAAGGTTGGGTTTGATGGGGTAAAGAACCAAAATGAACGGGCCTTTAAACAATACCATAGCCACACAGGTGCTATGGGTATATATTTGGCGAGGTAGTGCCATGTTTCCCAATGGGTAATTTTGTAACAAAATCTTTTTAAGTCCATCATGTAAAATTAGGGGTGCAAGCCTTGATGCAGATTGTTACAAATCCCGTTCCTATAAATTAAAAAAGTACAATTGTGATAAATGATATGATTATGGCGTACCTGAAATTTACAAAGTTTACAGCTCAATCTTCCGTTTAAGACCCGTGTGGTAAAATCCAACTATTCCGCAGGACCTATCTGTTCGGTTGACTTTTTAATTAATAATTTAGAAAGGAAAACGCCATTGGTTAACAGAATATAGCCTGCCACTGTTTGTACAAAATAAAAAACAATCCAGTTGGATTTAGGGCTTTGCCTGAACACAAAATCTTGCTGATAAAATGTATATAAGGCTTTGCATAAGCTTGGCAAAGCTTCAATAAAATAAATACCAGCTAAAATGGAAATTACAATGGCAATAAAAGTTTGGGTTGATATCGATATGTCAATTTTCTCATCATTAAATCCCTGGTCTAATTTAAAACAGTCTATCAGCCATTCTGTTTTAAAAAGAAAATAATTGATAATGAGATAAAATACTGGCGAGGCCGTGTTGGATTTACTGCACATAGAGCAAAATATTTGGGCCCGAAAACCTTAAAGCCAAAAAGCTGAGCAAACATTTTGGCATAACGTTGAACTACCTCGGCCGTTATTTAAAAAAACAAACCGGCGAAACCATGCAGCAATATATCTCTAATTGCTGCGGTTAATAGAAACCAAGTTGTTACACAGCGATATGCGAATTAACGAAATTGACTACGAATTGCATTACACAGACGAGAGCCATTTAAACATGGCGTTTAAAAAATATGATTATTTTGGTGTAATTTTTTAATCGCGGATTAGTAACACTATAAAAAAACAATAATACTAAAGCTGCCTTACGGTTTTTATAGTGTTTATAATAAGTTAAATTAACTCATCTTACAGCCTTTTAAAACAGGTAAGATTACGGTTGACATCTTGTATAAATTGGATAGGTTATCATTACCAAATCTATACACTTCTCCGCCAATCCGCATTGTATGTATATTTGTTTGGCGGCATTTTTAGTAAACCGATGCTTGCTGCAATTTAAAATGAACACTTTTGAAAAGACATGGAAAAACAAGAAAAAAATATATCGAAAAGAAAAGTTGAAATTGCAAATCAATTTTTGACTGTGCTTGACACACATCTAATTGAACTTAAAACAGGACAAGTTGAAAAATCACTTGAACTCAATGAAATCGCCGAGCGGTTGTTTATTGTTCCCAATCATATGAGTGATACTGTGAGTGAAGTGTTAGGTAAATCATGTTGCGAAATCTATGAAAATAAATTGGTTGAAATCTCAAAAGAAATGCTCGAAAATTCAAACAAGCCAATCAATGAAATCGCAAGAACACTGGATTACGACCCCTCAAACTTTACTAAATTCTTTAAAACCTATACTGGGTTAACCCCCTCTCAATACAGAAAATTAGAAACAGGGACCCTCACCATTTAATCAGGATTCTTCACCATTGATTTGGCTGTGATGTAATGCACCTTTGCTGAAAATTAATTTTCAAAATTATGACCGTAAAAAAGACAGCCCTCATTACAGGGGCAAATCAAGGACTTGGCTTTGAAACCGCCAGGCAATTAGCTAAACTTGGTTATTACGTTTACCTGGGTAGCCGTAATAAACCTAAAGGAATTGCTGCACAGGAAAAATTGAATACTTCAGGATTTAGTAATGTGGAGTTTATCGAAATAGATGTAATAAACATCAATTCCATAAAAGCTGCCAGAAAGGTATTAGAAACAAAAACAAAACAATTAGATGTATTAATTAACAATGCAGGTATTGCAGGGCAACAACCCCAAAATATTTCCACAATCGACATGGAAGAATTACGGAAACTATTTGAAACTAACTTTTTTGGGGCAGTACAAACTACACAACAATTTATTGACTTACTACAAAAATCAGATGGGCCACGAATTGTAAATGTTTCAAGTGGGTTAGGTTCTTTATCATTTCACAGTAGTTCGCCAGATTTTGGAATGTATGCTGCATATAGTTGTTCCAAAACTGCATTAAATGCTTTTACAGTAATGTTGGCAAAGGAATTTTTGGGCACAAATTTTAAAATAAATAGCGTTGAGCCAGGTTACACAGCAACCAACCTCAATCAATATCAAGGCACGCAAACGGTAGAAGAAGCAGTTGGCGTAATTGTAAATTACGCAACCGCAAGTAACGAAACACCAACAGGAAAGTTTTTTAGCAAAGAGGGTGAATTTGCCTGGTAAATGTGCTAACCATAATAATGCACCACTGCGGCAATAATAACGCTTACAAACAAAAAAGTAAGCGTAGCCGGAATTGCATATCTCTAATCATCGACAGACATCAAATAATGTGGCTACAATTTTCCATAACGTTATTTGGTTGCAGATGTATAATTGTGTAGTTTAGAATACAGACTGCGTGGTTGAACGCTAACTTTGTTTAACCCGATAAAAAAAAATAGCATGAGCGCCAGACAAAATTTCAATACGTCAAAAGTTCCAAGGACAACAGAGGTTTTTCCCCAGGCTGTTATAGCGGATAACTTTGTATTTATTTCTGGCACACCTGGGTTAAATCCTGTTACCGGCAAACTCAGTGATAGCTTTGAGGAACAAGCCATGCAATCTTTTATGAACATACAAACGATTCTTGAAGAACTTGGAAGCAGTTTGAACAAGATTGTGAAAACAACGGTGTTCATGGTTTCGGGAAACGATTTTAGTGTATTGAATAAAGTGTACGGAAAAGTTTTTCCGCAAAATGCCCCTGCCAGAAGTACACCACAAGTAATGCCTTTTCCCGCAGGCATATTAATTTCGGTAGAGTGTATTGCACTTTTGTAAAAAGCATTCTTAACACCAATATCGCCTGCCAGGCTTGTTTTCAAACATCAATTAATATATTCAGGTCAAATACCTCTTTATTCGATTAGTCATTCAAGACCCAACTAGAATTTTCTACATTTTAGTTTGGTCCATGTATTTAACTGTTAGCTGTTATTGTCGGCATGCATTCCCTTTCACAAATAAAAATTATTATAGGATTATTTGACAAACTCTTTAGTGGGATAAAAAAAGGCCCCAACGTTGGGCTGCCTAAAAACACAAACTTTACTTCGTCATCCAAAGCGATGGACGAAGACAAGTTTTGGAAAATTATACAAATAACAAAAGGCAATTCAAACGGCGATTATGAAGAACAACAGCAAGAGTTATCAAATGAACTCCGTAAGTTGAAACCTGATGGCATGATTTTATTTGGCGAGTGACTTAGATAACCTGTCAAGACTGAAGCAGTGGTTTAGGGACTTGACTGAAATGCAAATTGAAAGTAATGATTTTAAATTCAGCAAATACCTCCAGAACAAAACTAAATATGATGCCGATATATTTAGATCGTATTATGAACGTATTAACAAAATTCTTTTGAAAGGCAAAATCACCACAGATAAGCAGTTTTACGATGTTTATCCCCTGGTTAGTCAGCAATGGCAACACCCTGTATATGATGAAAACAAAATTAAAATATTGCACGAGTTGTTTGGTGATTATGAACAACGAAAACGAAAGAAACAAAAAGCAAATACTTAATCAAAAGTTTTATGCCTGCACAATCATAATCTATATAAAGATGTATTCTTTAATTTTGGTTGGATATGGGCGTACGACGAAAAGAAGCCACACTATTATCTGTTAAATGGCCCAACTTCAATTATTGAATTTGACAATAGTGGTGGCCGGGAAACAGTGCAAACCACATCCACACAATACGGAGGAAAAACGAAATGAATACGGCGAAGATTTATTGAAACAACACTACCTGATGGAAAAGCATAATTAATCAGTGTGTGCAAATGTTAAGGTGTATTATTTGTGCTGATAGAACATAACGTTATACATTTAGCAAAGCGTACATTTTAAAGATGTGTGGTGCTTTACAAAATGAAAAATTTTTTAGCAGCATTCGGGAACTTTACTGATGAACAAGCAGGTGCTTTTGAGGCGATTGGCGTTATGCACTCTGCACCTGCTAAAACATTTTTATTTCAGGGCGACAGGCCATTTAATAAACTTCTTTTTATACAAACCGGTATAGTAAGGGCTTTCAGGCTTATTGATGGTGAAGATTTTACCTACTTCTTTTTTGCAACAAATGATTTTGCTGTGGATTTCCAAAGTTACCTTACCGGTGCACCAAGCGCTTTGTTTTTTGAAACCTTATCGGCAACTACCTATATCGAATATCAAAAAAAAGATATTGACAGGTTGTATACAGAGTATCCCATATTTCTTACGATAGGCAAGCAAATGGCGGAAGGTGCATATCTAAGTGCGGCAGACCGGTTAAAACAACACCAAACAGATGATTTAAGAACACGGTACTTAAAATTGGTTTCTAAAAATCCTTCTCTTTTCCAAAACGTTCCCCAACATTATATAGCATCTTACTTAGGCGTAAAGGCTCAAAGCCTTAGCCGCATCCGTGCCGAAATTGCTAAAAAAAATCATTAGTTAACCTATGTGAATGCACAAAGCTTTTCATTGTGGCATCTTTGTACTCTCAACTTAATTAATAAAAATTTTAAACAGCACAAAAATGAAATCTTCTGCAAAACGAAATATTGTAAGATGGCTGCACATCGCTGTTGGCGGGATTATCGCCATTTACATTTATTCCCCGTGGGGACAAAACCCAACTTTTCAAATGGCAACCAAAGCTGTGGTTATACCGCTAACCATCTTGTCTGGATTATGGCTTTGGAAAGGCCACTTATTGCGCAAAAAATTAAAAACCAATCAAAACACAATTTAACACCATTATTATGTACCATGCTATTATTAAAAAAATTGCAAAAAGAAATTTTGAATCTTTAAATAGCGGCGATTACGAAGCTGTCTTAAAAAATGTGTCGCCGAAAATTACACACACTTTTGCAGGCAACCACCCGATAGGCGGCACAAGGCACTCTGTTGAAGCGATGCGCAAATGGTTTAAAAGGCTTTATACCATTACGCCGCAAATACATTTTACCGTTAAGAATGTAGCCGTAAGCGGTATGCCGTGGAATACAACTGTTGCCGTAGAATGGGAAGATAAGGCAACGCCTGCAAATGGGGAACAGTATGTTAACGAAGGGGTGCATATCATCAAAATGAAATGGGGAAAGGCAGTATACATCCACGGTTACCTGGACACACAATTGTTTACAGACCTTTGCAAAAGGCTTGCTGCTACTGGCTTAAAAGAAGCTGCTGAACCACCCATTACTGATTAATAAACATTTAATATGCACGACATTATTGAACAACAAATTATTGAACAGGCAAAAAGAAAAGCAGGGTTCAAAATTCATTTTACCATCTTCATAATATTTATCCCCGTCAACTGGATTATTTGGTTTTTTACTGACAGGCAGTATTTATGGCCCGTATGGCCTTTACTCGGTTGGGGCCTGGGGATTTTGTCGCACTACATTGGCGTTTATCATGCAAACAAATTTTTTTCTGTAACATAAACTGGGCAATAATTACATATTGTTTTAAGTTGCCAGGCTCAACCACTCTTGAACGGCAATTTTAATTGATCCATCTTTAATCATATTGCATAGTTGGGGTTTAAGTACTACTGAAGCTACTTTTCGGATCAAATTAAAAGGTTGGTGGGCTAATCACCAATGCCCATCGAAATAGCTTTCTTCATTTTCGTAGTTTGAATTAAATTGCACCAGTAAATTTTGCCCAATATGCTATTGTAAAATGGCATTACCATAAACCAAAACCATGCTGTTCAATTCCTTTCATTTTGTGTACTTCTTTGTGCTTGTAACTGTTTTGTATTTTGCTTTTCCGTACAAGTGGCGATGGGTGTTGTTGCTGCTAAGCAGCATCTATTTCTATATGGCATTTGTGCCTGTTTACATTTTGATTTTGGGCTTTACAATCGTTATCGATTACTTCGCAGGTATTGTAATTGAAAATGCACCTGGAAGAAAACGAAAACTTTTTTTAACCTATAGCCTGCTGGCAAATGTTGGTGTGTTGTGCCTTTTTAAATATTACAATTTCATCAACCAAAATTTTACCTTTTTACTAAATAGTGCAGGCTTAAAAAACAATATTCCCTACCTGTCTATCCTGTTGCCAATCGGTCTTTCCTTTCACACTTTTCAGGCCATGAGTTATACCATAGAGGTTTACCGGGGCAACCAAAAAGCAGAAAGGCATTTTGGTATTTATTCTTTGTACGTTATGTTTTATCCGCAACTTGTGGCCGGCCCAATTGAACGGCCGCAAAATCTTTTACACCAGTTTAGGGAAAAATTTAATTTTGATTACAACAGGGTAGCTGCCGGTTTAAAGTTAATGTTATGGGGCTTTTTTAAAAAATTGGTAATTGCAGACAGGTTGGCCATTTACGTAAATGCTACTTACAATAATGCTGAACACCATACTGGCATTACGTTGCTGACTGCAACCATATTTTTTGCTTTTCAGATTTATTGCGATTTCTCCGGCTATTCGGATATTGCAATCGGCGCTGCCAAAGTGATGGGTTTTAATTTGATGGTCAATTTTAACCGCCCTTATTTTTCAAGGAGCATTGCTGAGTTTTGGAAACGCTGGCATATTTCGTTATCAACCTGGTTTAAAGATTACCTCTATATTTCGTTAGGCGGCAACCGTGTTTCAATCCCCCGCTGGTATCTTAATTTATTGATTGTTTTTGTTATTAGCGGCTTATGGCATGGCGCCAACTGGACGTACATTATTTGGGGCGCCATTAATGGTTTTTACCTGGTGTTTGCGCTCATCACCCAAAAGTACCGGGATAGCTTTGTAAGGGTAATTGGGTTAAGCAAAACGCCCACGGTTTATAAGATAATCCAGGTTCTCATTACCTTTTTGCTCACCTGTTTTGCATGGGTTTTTTTCAGGGCTGCCAACGTTCCGCAGGCAATAATGATCATTAAAAAGATAGCCACTTTCAAAGGCCCGTTCTTTAGTGAAAACGTCAGCATGTTGTTGTTTTCCCTAACTGGTATTATGTTGCTGATGGTTATTGAATTTAAACGGGAATACTTTGATACCCTTTTTACCATAAGCAATAATAACAACTGGTTTGTAAGGAAGCTTTACTACTTTTTTTTAATAGCCGCCATCATTTTAACCGGTGTTTTTGACGGAGGCGATTTCATCTATTTTCAATTTTAAATTACACATTATGCCCAATTATATTCAATCTTTAAAAGAAAAGAACGGTTACCAATATTTTGTATTCAATTTTGTCGCAGTCATTATTTTATTTTTTATAGGTGATGTTGTTGCGGGCAAAATATTTAGTGTATTGTATCAAAAGCAACGCACCGGGTGGGAATACAGGACAAAGTATTCCATTGAAGATACGAAGGCAGACATGCTGATATTTGGCTCATCACGGGCCCAGCAACAATATAATCCTCTCCATTTTCAGGAAAGGCTCAAACTCTCCTGTTATAATGTTGGCCGGGATGGCCAGGTCATTTTATACCAATACCCGGTTTTAAAAGCCATCTTAAAAAGACATACGCCTAAACTGATAATGCTTGAATGTGATAACAGGATGTTCATCAGCAATGGGGCTGCATACGAAAGGTTATCCTGCCTGTACCCTTTTTACAAAACCCATCCGGAAATACGCTCCATACTCGATACCAGAAGTGCAAATGAAAAAGTAAAAATGCTCTCACAAATGTATCCTTACAATTCAACCGTTTTTAAAATTGCACAGGGTATTGCCAAAAAAGAAGATGAAGATATCAACGGCTATCTCCCTTTAAACGGCGCATTACAGGAGCCTATCAGAAAAGTTGATTTAACTGTTGCTTATACTATAGATACCAATAGTGTAGCCTGTTTCAGAAATTTCGTTACGCTCTGTAAGTCATCCGGGGTACAACTGATTGCTACCGCTTCTCCTTACTTTTCTGATGAGACCGGTACTGATGCTTCGTTAATAATTGCAAAACAAATTGCTGTAGAAAACAATATTCCATTTTATGATTTGTCAAAAGGAATTGCCCCATTAAACAAGTCCACCTTCTTTGATGATACCGCCCATGTAAACCAAACAGGTTCGGTAATTCTTTCCAACACTATCATTGATTCTATTGTAGCAAACAAGGTTTTATATCTTCATTAAAATAAGGGTTATTTACACCAGTCTTGCTAATAAAACGTACCGCCTTTTTTTGTGGAGCTGCATCCTGTAACTAAGCGTTGGCCCATTTAAAAAGATGTCAGCAATTTTATGTTCCTTTACCCCTTAACAAATGCTTACCATGTTACACACTTCCATCTGCAGGCTAATTTTTTTTACGATATTGCTTTCATACAGTTTTAAATCCATCGCCCAACCAACATATTGGCAAAAAGAAAATCAGAAATATTTAGAAAACTACCGGCAGAGAATAGCTGATAACACAGCCAAACCTAATAACCCGTATGGCACTTACAGTGTAGATAAAAATGCCATTGACGAACTGGTACAATCGTGGAAAAGAATGTTTATTCCGGTAAAATTAACACCAGCCGAAAAAGAAGAACAAAAGGCCGCACAAGCCAAAAGGGATGCTGTATATAAAGAACGTGAAGACTTTAGCAGGGAGCTGGAACAAAGGCTGGCCAATAAAAGTGTACCCTATGTTGCCCTTTTTAATAAAGCCGGTTTTTGTGTAAATTCAAGTGAGCGTAAGTTGATAATAGATAACCTTGCACTGGGTTGCAGGGGTTTAAGCCCTAATCCATTTCAAGCTTTTGCAGCAACGCTTGTGGTAGCCAAACAAACGTTTGAATCGGGTAAAGAAAAATTACCACTTAATGATTTATTGCCCCTTATAACCAGCTACCTGCCCACCTGGGAAACTGCACTTATTGATCTTAATTTTCTGGAAAAAAGATTTCCGGCCAGCAAACCCCAAATAGATACGCTGAGGTTATTATGCCATGCTTATTTTTTTGGTGCAGAATATCCTACCGGCCTGCCATTAAAAATTATTTATGGGGGCAGCGATAATTGTTACGATGATCTAAGTGCTTATAAGCAGGCAGATATGCTGGCCAGCTTTGCGCTGCTAACTGAAAATTATGAAGGTATGGCCATGAAAGTTGCTGCGACTGCAACGCCTAACTCAGGGTACTGTTACAGGAACCCTCTGTACCAGCTTATAACTACTTATAAAAATGAACCCTTAAAAGCTGCAAAATATGCAAGGCTTACTTTATACACTTTGCCACCATTCAATGATGAAAAAGAGTGTACAAACTGGATGGGCTTGTTTGCATTTAACGATGCAAGGAAATTTTACAGTTCCCTTTCGGTGGATGAGTGGAACAGCATTGCCGCAGCACATGGGGGATCTGCAATGGCCGTTGTAAAAAGGCTTGGCTTTAACGGCTATGAATTGAATGTGCTGCCATCAAAATACAGGGAGCAAAGGGACAACAGTTATAAAACAGAACTTGACTTTTGGGAAGAAACAGCAAAAAATGGTGTAACATTTAATGTGCTGGAAAAACTTGCTGCCGGTGGGGATGCCGAAGCCCTTAACGCCCTCGCTGTTGGTACAGGTTTAGGTTTAACCAAGGGTAATAAAACAGACTGTATATGGATGTTACAGGAAGCTGCAAAAGCCGGTTCTGTTTGGGCCCGTTTCAACTTGGTATGGGCTGCCGGGTGGGGGTTAAAGGGGTACAACGACGAAGAAAAAACAGCTGCCGTTAGGGGCTTTAACCAATTTATTGCCACTGCCGATAGTGCAACTATAATCACTGCTGCTTCTATAGTCAGTAACTATCAATACATATATTACAGCACGCCAAAACTGTGTCCATGGGTAAAAGAAATGCCTTTATCTTCAAAAAGAAGTGTACTTAAAAGAGCCGTTGAAAATGGGGTTAATTCGGCTGAAGAAAGCCTTGCATCTAAAGTATTTAATTACGCAGAAAAATAAAATAAGTACAGAAAATAATGCTGTGCCGGTAATATTTTTAAAGAGAATTGATGATGAAAAAAATCACAAATGCACAAAAAGAGATGCTGCCATAAAAGCAGCATCTGTATTTAAACCCCAACCAAAACTTCGTTGTCTTATCTCCAATAGCCACGCTGCCATTGCCATCCATGGCGGCTTTGGTACCAACGCCCGTTTTCCCAACGGCGGTTATACCTTGGTGCTGCCCAGTAGCCATGCTGGTATTCGTAATGCCTGTTCCTGATAATCCAGTCACCATCTACCCACATATAATTTGGGCCGGGTGGCATTGGCCGCTGATAGTAAGGTACAGCAGGCCTGTCAGTTACCACAACCCTTGATGGGCCACATGATGCCAGCGCTACGGAACAAATAATTATAGCCGCTAAAAAAATATTCCTTTTCATAATCCTTGATTTTTATTTTTTAAAATGTGTGTTGTCAGTTTCTCTCATGCCGCCTGCCACCTTCATTACCTGCAGCATGTTGCTGTGGTTGTTGTGGTTGCTGCTGCATTACATGGGGCTGTGCAAATCCACCACCACCGTTGTTATTGCCGGATGGTTGCCGCTCCATACGCCTTTCCTCCTGTGATGGAAAATCCCTGCGCTGCATGGTGCGTGGTGCATTTTGCTGCTGCCATGCAGGGTTAGGTTGCTGCTGCGCCGGTTGCTGTTGCTGCCTTGGCGGTGGATGGTTTTGTTGCTGTTGCGCAGGCTGCCGGTCATTTTGGTTCCAGCCAGGCCTGTTGTTTTGCTGCTGCACAGGCTGCCTGCCGTAGGTATTATTTTGGTTGTTATTATTTACTTGTTGCTGCCTTCCAGGAAAATTATCCCGGTTGCCGGATTGGTTTCCGTTGTCAAAACGGTTATTTCTTCCCGGAAAATTTTGAGTAGTGTTGTTTCCACTTGGGTTATTACCGGCAGGGCTGTTGTAATTATTTTGGCCATTGTTCCATCTTCCATTATTGTAGCCCCCACTATTTCTGTTGCCATTTTCAAATGAGGTGTTTCTGTTCACCAACCTGTCACGGTAATCAATATGCCTTTCTTCAATCCTGTTGTTGGTAAACCGTTCCACTTCATGCCTTTCGGGGCCCCGGGTAAAACGGCCTTCCCTGCCACTGTAATAATTATTGATCACAACAGCATTTCTAAAGTAATAATTGTTTTGCGGCGCAACATAGTGCCGGTAACAATCCGGTGTGCCCATGTACCTGCCCGGCATAAAGTTCCACCTGTTATACGGTATGGAGTTAAAGGAAACGCTTAATCCCAATCCATATCCAAGCGGTGCCCATCCATAATAATCGTTATAGCGGCTCCAGCTCACCCAGGCAGATGCCCATTCGTAACCGGGTATCCATACCCATCCATACTCAGGATCTTCCTCCCAACGGCCGTAATGAAACGGTGCCCAACCCCATTCAAAGTCAGATACCCAAGACCATCCATAATTGGTATAATCCCAGTGGCCATTGGTTCCATAAGGTCGAAACGAGCGGTCGCCATACACCCATACCTGTCCAAACCGGGCATTATTTACCCAACGTCCGTAAGGGCTAAGTTCGTTTTGAAATACACTAAAGCTTACGGATACCTGCTGCGCCTTTGTAGTGTTGGTGAATAATATACTTGCTGCTATAAAAAACAGCAGGAGGAGAGGTTTAATTATTTTCATGGTTATTCTTTTGGTTAACGTAGTCAAATTGCATGCTTATGACTATTGCCTATCTCCAAAGTTTGTTAACGAAATGAGAATTACTTTTTTGCCATTTTACCGCCGGTAACAAACAGGCACAACCCAAACCTTTTTTTATTTTATCTTGTTCAAAAATCAATCTATGTATAGGATAACCGTTGTTCTATTTTCAATTTTATTTGCGGCAGGTAATGTAACCGCCCAATCGCTTTACACCCCCAGGGATGTAATGGCCGCTTATAAAAAAGGCACCAGGTCTGCAGACGGCAAACCCGGCAAAAATTATTTTCAAAATTATGGCAGGTATAATATTACCGTTACCGCAATGCCACCAAACAGAAATATTAAGGGAAGTGAGAAAATAACCTACCTCAATAACAGCAACGATACTATTAAAAACCCGGTGATAAAGCTGATACTGAATATTCACAAACCCGGCGTGTTGCGGTACGGCAGTGCCAGCCCCGATTATTTAACCAAAGGCGTACAGGTAGATGCGGTTACTGCCAATGGCGAAAAAGTAAATTGGAAAGATCCACAGCAACATGCGACCTGGCAAAATTTTCGGTTGCCCAAACCCTTGATGCCACACGATTCTGTACAACTAACCTTTGACTGGCATTATGATGTATCGCTTGAAAGCGGGCGGGAAGGCATGCTGGATTCCACTACTTTTTTCCTGGCGTATTTTTATCCACGTGTTGCTGTGTTTGATGATGTATCTGGCTGGGACAGGATGGAATTTACAGATGCCCAGGAGTTTTACAATGATTTTAATGATTACACCCTTACGGTAAACGTACCTAAAAATTATATTGTTTGGAGTACCGGCACTTTACAAAATACCAGTGAAGTGTTGCAGCCCGGTTTTGCTGAAAGGCTTACCAAATCAATGGTGTCAGATGAAGACATCAATATCGCAACAGCAAAGGAACTGGCGGCAAAAAATGTTACGGTACAAAATGAAATGAACTCCTGGAAGTGGACAGCCACCAACATCACCGATGTGGCACTCGCCATCAGCGACCATTATTCATGGGATGCCTCCAGTGTGGTAGTGGATGAAAAAACCAAACGCCGTGCAAGTGTTCAGGCTGCTTATCTGGATAAAGCGGCAGACTTTCATTCCATGACCGTTTTTGGCAAGCATGCGCTAAGCTGGTTATCCAACAACTGGCCTGGGGTGGCTTACCCTTTTCCAAAAACCACTATTGTACAAGGCTTTGCAGGTATGGAATACCCGATGATGGTAAATGATGAAACGTATGCTGATACTAACTTTTCGAGGTTTGTAGCCGAGCATGAAATTGCCCATACCTGGTTTCCGTTTTATATGGGCATTAACGAACACCGCTACGGCTTTATGGACGAAGGCTGGGCCACCACCTTTGAACTGCTGATTGGCACCGCCGATATGGGCAAAGAAAAAGCAGAACAATTGTACAAAATGTTTAGGGTAAATAGTTGGATAAATGATAAAAATGCAGAAGAGGACTTGCCCATAATTACACCGGGCAATATTTTAAACGGCCCGGGATTGGGCAATAATGAATATGGCAAAGCCTCCCTTGGTTACCTTGCCATGAAGGATTTGCTGGGTGATGATATGTTTAGAAAATGCCTGCATGGTTTTATGGACCGTTGGCATGGCAAACATCCTATTCCATGGGATTTCTTTTACAGCTTTAATAACATTTCAGGCAAGGATTTAGACTGGTTCTGGAGTAGTTGGTTTTTTAGTAACGGGTATATTGACCTTGCAATAAAAAATGTACAAAAAACAGGTACTGGCTATACGGTGGGTATAAAAAATATTGGTGGCTTTCCTGCACCGGTGAATGTATTGCTTACCTATGCGGATGGAAGCAAAGAATCCATCCACCAAACACCTGCCATCTGGGCAAAAAACTTAATGGAAACCACGGTAACAATCCTGGCAAAAAAAGCCGTTCAATCTGTAACACTCGATGGTGGCATTTTTATGGATGCAGATGTAAGCAACAACACGATGATGGTTAAGTAAGGTTTGCAAAGTGCATTCAATTATCGCAAGGGTTGCCAATCTTTTTAAAGAATTATTATTATGCTGCATAAATGCTCATAAGACTGGCAACCTTAAAGGCTGCAACAATTTTAAATACACCCGGTTTGCGGCCACAGTTTAAGGGGTGCAAAAAATAACGTCGTCGTTAATAAGAGCATGCATGCAACTAAGCAGGCACGATCATAAGGAACACAACCTTGTTCATAAAAATTGCAGTACTACAAAATATAGATACCAAAAAAGGCACCTTCACCGGTGCCTTTTTTGGCGTTAGTTGTTGACCAGGTAAGATAAAAAATACATAGCCTAACCACCATGTGTAGCCGCTTTAGAAAATAGTTACTGCTATTAACATTCCTTTGGTAAACATTGCTGATCAGTTTAAATCTTATAAACATTAATAACAATTAAAAAATAGCAATCATGAAAAAATCATTTACACTTTTAGCAACCGTCGTCTTGTTATCATCTGCAGCTTTTGCACAATACGGTGGCAACCACCAGGGCAACAATGGCAATGGAAATAATGGATACGGAAACAACGGTAACAGCAATGGCAACAACGGTTATGGTAACAATGGCTATGGCAATAACACGCCAGATCCAAGGGATGTGGTGGTGTATGATAACCGCCGGGGCAACAATGGTGGCGGTTACTATTTTTCTGAAAGGGACAAGGATATTCAAATTGCCCAGATCAACCGAAATTATTATGGCCGCATGGAATCAGTAAGAAACCGGTTCTTTATGCCAAGGTTCAAAAAAGAAAGGATTATTGCAGAATTGCAGTTTCAAAGGGACCAGGAAGTACGTTCTGTATACGACCGCTTTAACAGCAGGAACAATGCCGGTAACCAACGGGGTTATCAATTTAATAACCATGACCGTGACCACGATCATGACCATGACAGAAGGAACTGGTAAACGCTTATCAGCAGTAAAGCCCCCGCAGTGCGGGGGCTTTTTCATTATATTTGCCCACCAAAAAACAGGATATGTACAAAGCAGTTTTTATAGATATGGATGGAACTTTATTGAAAAGTGACCACACCGTTAGTGATGCAAACAAAAATGTGATAAAAGAATTGCAGGAGAAAAATATTTTAACCGTACTTATTTCTGCCAGGCCATTACATGGCATATTGCCCATCAGCAACGGCGTAATAACAGCGGCAACGCCGGTGGTTAGCCTCAATGGTGGCTATATCATTCATCACAACAAAATTATTTATGAGTCTGCCGTGGCACTTAAAGATGCGATCAGTATCCACAATGAAATCAGCCATTACCAGGTATCGCCCATGTATTACAGCCAAATGGTTTGGTTTGCAGAAAAGGATGATGACAGGGTAAAAAAAGAACAAAAAATAACGCCGGTAAAAATTATAGTACAGCCATTTGCAAAAACAATACAATTTTGGGAAGAAAATAAATCAGGCCCAAACAAGATTTTAATTGCTGGGGATAAAAACCTGATTAACGAAATTGAAGCAAGGTTAAAAGTGCTCCACGAAGGAAAACTGAATATTTATAAATCGCAACCAAGTTACCTGGAAGTGATGTCCATGGAGGCTTCCAAGGCAAATGCCATCAGGTTTTTAATTGACAGGTATGGCATCAGGCAAGAAGAAATAATTGCCATCGGCGATAATTACAACGATCAAAGCATGATTGAATTTGCAGGTACAGGGGTTGCTATGGGTAATGCGCCGGACCAGATAAAAGCTGTTGCAGATTACGTAACGGATACCAACAATAGCGATGGTGTAGCCAAAGCCATCAGGCATTTTATTAATTAAAGGCGGTAAGGGATAATGTGGGCCTGGTAAATCGGTAATCTTAATTAATGTTAGAGAAAGTTAAGCTAGTCAGGTTAATAATACCTTTAAAATACAGCCCCATTTACCTGCAACAAATTTCTTTAACTTTCCTGCATGAAACATTTTAAGTTTTACTCCAAAGAAGATGTGCTTTCGCTGACTTCAATACGGCGGTTTGAAACAAAGATAGGGGAGCGGATAAAAATTATTTCCGCTACAGAAGAATGGATTGAAGAGCTGCAGCACTCTGCTGCAAAATTTGTTTTACTGGGCATACCGGAAGATATTGGTGTTAAGGCAAATTTTGGAATGGGCGGCGCAGATACAGCATGGCTGCCTTTCTTATCCAGTTTTGTTAACCTGCAAAGCAATGATTTTTTTACCGGCGAAGATGTGCTTATGCTGGGCCATTTTGATTTTGGCGATGTAAAATACCTGATAGAAAATAACGCCTTTAACCAGGATGAGTTGATTGAAGCGTACCGCCACGCCGTGGTTAGGATAGATGAAGAAGTGGAAGACCTGATCAAGGTTATTGCATCTTTTAAAAAAATACCTATTGTAGTTGGCGGGGGGCATAACAACGCTTATCCGGTAATTAAAGGGGTTGCAAAAGGCTTGCACAAAGCAGGCGAACTTCCGCTTGCGCAGATAAATGTTATTAACCTGGATGCACATGCCGATTTTAGGAATACTGAAGGAAGGCATAGCGGCAATGCATTCCACTATGCAGCAGAAGATGGCTACCTCGGCAAATACTGCATCATCGGCCTGCATGAAAACTATGTGCCGCAAAGTGTTTTAATGGATATCCATAACGACCCTTTTATTGACTACATCAGCTTTGAAGAAATCTTTTTGCACGAACGAAAAAACTTTATGCAGGCAGTGGCACATGCCGCCCATTTTACGGAAGATACCAGTACAGGTATTGAGGTAGACCTTGATGTAGTTGAAAATGTATTATGCAGTGCTGCCACACCTTCGGGCATTACGCCTTTGAATGCACGGCAGTTTGTAACGTTTGCTGCACGTGCGGCCAAACCGGCCTACCTGCATATTTGCGAAGGTGCCGTTCAGTTGCCCGATGGCCGGAAGCAGGAAAGCATTGGCAAATTAATCAGCTTTCTGGTAAGCGATTTTATTAAAGAATTATCGGGGGTACAATTATAGCGCAAGTGCTTTTGTTATCTCTTCTTCAGTGGCAATACCATCCCTTCTCCACACCTGTTTGCCATCTTTAAAAATAATAAAAACGGGCAGTGCCGTTACAGAAAATTGTTTCAGCAAATCCTGGTCACGGCTGCCATCAACTTTTAAAAGGCTAAACTGTGCTGCATTATTAGCCTGCACGTTTTTTAAAACAGGTTCCATCTTTTTGCAGGGCGGGCACCAGGTTGCACCAAAATCAACGAGTACTGTTTTTGTTTTGCTGATGGTAGTATTAAAGTCTGCAAGCGCCATTTGCTTTTCGGTTGATTGGCCCTCCAATGGTTTGCTTGCCGCTTTCCATGCGTTGATGCCACCATTTAATTCATATACTTTTTCGTAACCATCTGCCCGTAATTGTTTGGCGGCTGCACTGCTTCTTCCGCCTGCAAGGCAGTACACATACACCGGTTTATTTTTATCGATAAAAGCTATGCGCCGGTTAAATTCATTTTTATCTGTCCAATCAGCCTGCAAGGCATTTTTAAGATGGCC
Organism: Ferruginibacter sp.; assembly: GCA_965249755.1. Taxonomy (GTDB): domain Bacteria; phylum Bacteroidota; class Bacteroidia; order Chitinophagales; family Chitinophagaceae; genus Ferruginibacter. The sequence goes on along the minus strand of CBDFMT010000004.1, from coordinate 919,383 downwards.
GCTGTTGTATTCCGCTGGTGTCCGTACATCCAGCAACTGTATGGAATCCACGCCCAGTGCCTGTTTTTCAAACACGTCGGCAGAAAGGGCAGTTTCAGTTTGTGCCGCACAGCTCAAAAAGGAAAGCAAAAAAACGGCTGAAAAAATAAGGTTATGCAACTGTTTCATACAAAATGTTTTGGCAAAGTTCAGGGTTGTGCAGCAAACAAAAAAGCCACTCTTTGCAGAATGGCTTTTAACTATTTTCTCGGGATTAAGCTTCCGGGGAAAGGTATTGTGCATACGCATATCCTTCTTCACCATTACTTGTCTTAATCTTCCACCAGCTATCATCTGTCTTCTCAACAAGGGTTACAATTTCATCATGTGCAGCCTTACCTACCACTTCGCCATCGGTACTTGGTGTACTGCGGATGTTTAAGTTGGTTGAATCTGTAGTTACTTTAAGCTTAGCACCTGCATCCGCTTTTACATCTACGTTCATCATCAAATCGCCGCTTGCCATATTGGGGTCAATCTTGTTGTACAAGGCCCAAAGTGAATCATAATCAGCAGTGCTGTTCGCTGTTCCGCTTACATGCAAAACATTATCCTGTTCCGCAACGGCGAGGTTAGCTACGCCCATTGTTTTTGCTGCCGTTAATAATTCAGCATATTTTTCCTGAAGTGCCATGGTTAATTTTTTTAAGTGTGTTTATTATTTTTTGTCGGTTAATTTGCTAACGTCAGATTTAACTTTTGCAGAAGCAAGCATCTGCATAATTTTCATCCTGTCAGCCTTTGAAACTTCACCGCTAAGCACTGCTTTCTCGCCTTCAAAAGCAACCGTCACGCCTTTAATATCTTTTAAACCATCTTTTACTTTTTGCTCTGCGGCAGCATCCATTGTGGTGGTTACAGAAGCTGGTGCTGCTATTGGTGGTGCTGGGGGTGGGGCAATAGTAAAATTGCTTACAACAGATTTTACACCTTTAGTTTCTTTAGCAGCTTTTTCACATTCCGCTTTGCACATGTCGTCTTTGCATTCGCCGCTTAAAGTAGCAACGCCGTCTTTTACATCAACAGTTGCGCCTTTCAGCATATCGGGCATTGCGTTTAATTTGGCTTGCACCGCAACCTGCACATCTGCATCCTTGGGTTTACAGCTTACAAAGCCTACTGTGGTAAAAATGGCCGCAGCCATTAAAATTTTTGTCAGTTTCATGATCGTTATTTTTTGTTTTTTTAAGAAAGGTCAAAGAAAAACAAATCTATTGGTTTCTCCATTTTTAAATCAACAATTAAAATTAAATACCGCTGCGTTTAGAACAGCAATCCAATTCAAGCAAATGCCTATTTTTTCCGGGTTGATTTTATTTCAACTGATTTAATGTCTTTACCATTTATCACATTAAAAATTTGCAGTTCCTGTGTGTCATTGTCTATGAATTTCATTATTTCTTTTGTCACCATATCTTTTCCGGTCATAGGGTCAACTGCCTTTCCTGCCAACTCAATAGATTTGGTGGCTTCGTCCCACTTGCCTTCCAGCGTCATAGTACCGGTGCCAAAATTATCTACCCATGTAGAGGTAAAAATTTTCTTTGCATTATCATATCCCATCAGCGACATTCCTTTAAAAGGCATGCCCATCATGGTTCCGGTAATGTTGGATAGCTGGTACCTCCCGTCCATTACCATTTCGCTTATGGCCGTTGCAGTATAGGTTTCAGGCGGTGCGGATGGGTTCGTCCACATGGTAATTACTTCGTTCCATTCACCACTTGCAGCCGCCATCATTTTATGTGGTGTGCCTGGTGTCTTATAATCTTGCCATGCTTTCATGCCGGCATCATCCTGGCCAATGGCATTTTCAATCAACATAACACCTGATAAACTTAGTAACACTAAAATCTTTTTCATATTAAACAATTTAGAAAACAAAGTACTCTTTTCTTTTAGCGATCCAAAGCATGTGCATGTTTTTTTCTGATGGCAATTCCAATAAAACCCAGGTCATTTATTATTTATACACAGGTGTTAAAAACGGTGTAGTTTTTTATTTTTTGGTTTGTATATATTTGCCCGTTCAATTGCTAACAAAATTAGCAGCAAGCTGCGCTGTTGGTTTTTATCGCTTATCAAAATTGTATGGTGGTATTAAGCAGGTGTATTTAATTTGCAGCAGCGCATAAAAAGTGTTTAAAAATATGGCTGAAAAAGATAAAGCGGTATCCGACTATAACGAAGATTCCATAAAAAGTTTAGACTGGAAAGAACACATACGGCTTAGGCCCGGCATGTACATTGGCAAGCTGGGAGATGGCAGCAGTGCGGATGATGGCGTGTATGTACTGATAAAAGAAGTGATAGACAATTGCATAGATGAGCATACCATGGGCTTTGGTAAACATGTGGATGTAAACATTAATGGCAAAACAATTACCGTAAGGGACTATGGCCGTGGCATACCTTTAGGCAAAGTGGTGGATGTGGTGAGCAAGATAAACACCGGTGCCAAGTACGACAGTAAAGCCTTTCAAAAAAGTGTGGGGCTTAACGGTGTTGGTACCAAGGCGGTAAATGCCTTAAGCGGTTATTTTAAAGTTACAGCCTACCGGGAAGGCAAAGAAAAAACTGCCGAATTCACCAAGGGGGTACTTACCAAAGAGCATAAGGAAGCAGCCACTAAAGAAGACAACGGCACTTTTGTAACCTTTATTCCTGATGAGGCCATCTTTAAAAATTTTCATTTTGTACAGGAGTATTTAGATAACCAGTTTTGGAATTATTGCTACCTCAACGCAGGCCTGATAATGAACCTTAACGGCAAACGCTATGTAAGTAAAAACGGCCTGCTGGATTTGTTGCAGCGCAAAACCAATGAAGATGAATTACGTTACCCCATCATTCACATAAAAGGCGAAGATATTGAAGCGGCCATAACCCATGAAAACGGCTATGGGGAAGAATATTATAGTTTCGTAAACGGGCAGTTTACCACGCAGGGCGGTACACACCTTGCTGCTTTTAGGGAAACGTATGTAAAAACAATCCGGGATTTTTATAAGAAGGATTATGATGCTGCTGACATCAGGGGAAGTATTCGTGCCGCCATCTCCGTAAGGGTGCAGGAGCCTGTATTTGAAAGCCAGACAAAAACTAAATTAGGCTCACAAACGGTGTATGAAGGTGGCCCCGGAATGAAAAATTTTATAGGCGATTTTTTATCTAAAGAATTAAATAATTTTTTACACCGCAACCCCACAACAGCTGATGCATTAAAAAAGCGGATTGAGCAAAATGAAAGGGAAAGAAAGGAATTGTCTGGCATACGCAAGCTGGCCAACGAACGGGCGAAGAAAGCCAATCTGCACAATAAAAAATTAAGGGATTGTAAGTTCCATTACAACGATGAGGCCAATGGAAAAGATAAAGACAATATCCTGGAAAAACAAAAAGAAAGCACCATATTTATTACCGAAGGCGATAGTGCAAGCGGCAGCATTACCAAAGCAAGAAACGTTAATACACAAGCCGTGTTTAGCCTGCGGGGCAAACCGCTTAATTGTTTTGGGCTTACCAAGAAGGTGGTATACGAAAATGAAGAATTTAACCTTTTGCAACATGCCCTTAATATTGAAGAAGGGTATGAAACCCTCCGCTATAACAATATTGTTTTTGCTACAGATGCCGATGTGGATGGGCTGCATATCCGGTTATTGCTGATGACTTTTTTCCTGCAGTTTTTTCCAGACCTTGTAAAAAACGGGCATGTTTATATTTTAGAAACACCGCTCTTCAGGGTGCGTAATAAACAGGAAACCATTTACTGTTATGATGAAACAGAAAAGCAGGCAGCCATAAAAAAACTAACCGGCAAGCCCGAGATTACGAGGTTTAAAGGCCTCGGCGAAATTAGCCCGGATGAATTTGCAAGGTTCATTAACCGGGACATGAAACTGCAACCCGTAATGATGTTGCCCGATACCCATATACAGCAATTGCTGGAATATTATATGGGCAAAAACACCCCAAGCCGCCAGGATTTTATTATTGATAATCTTAAAATTGAAATGGACCTGGCAGAGGATGGTAAAGTAGTTTTAGAAGGATAGCAATTGATTAACTAAATAGTATTGAGTAAGCATGGTGCATATAGTATTTAACGAAGCAGATGTAAAGGTGATAAAAGAAGCCATCGCATTAGACGAAACTTTGACAGGCGGAGTACTGCAAATAAAAGATGATTACGCTGTTGGGCCGTTGCAAAATGTATACGTTGGCGAAGGCATACAGGCCCGCCGGGAATGGTGGGCACAGGTTTTGGCCGGTAGTGATTACGATGGCAAAACAGAAACCGGCGAAGTGAATGACTATGCAACAGTGGCCGAACTCGTAGGCAACATGCGCCGCAACCCGGAAGAAAAAATATGGGTATGGGCTGCACAAAATAAGCATGATGTGTGTGGCTACTACTGGCTGCTTAAATACATGCAGGAGTTTCAGGGAAGGGTATATATTTTATACCTCAACAACCTTCCTTTCATCAATGAAAAAGGCAATATTTTTTATCCGGAGTGGCTGCACCAGATACCGGCAAAAGAATTTTTAAAAGCAAAGAAGCTGGCGAGGGAAATTACCCTCAGCGAATTTGAAGTTGACCCTGACGAATGGCTGAAAATATGCGAAGAAAATAAAGGCGTACGCATTTTAGAAGGCGGCAAAAAACTTGCCCGGTTTGATTATGATTATTACGATGCAGCCCTGCAAAAATTTGTTGTGGCCGACTGGCAGAAGGCAGGTAAAATTATACACCAGTTCCTAAGCAAATCCAAACCCACCACCGGGGATGCTTACCTGCTGTGGCGCTTAAAGGTTATGGCAGCGCAAGACATGTTTGATGTGCAGGGAAAAATAGCAGGCATGAAGGATTTTGAACTAAAAACAAAAGCATAGCGCATGACAATAAAAGCCATTCACCACGTAGCTATTTTAACCGATGATTACGAAAAGAGCAAAGCATTTTACACCCAGGTTTTGGGCTTTACAATCATGTCAGAAACATACCGGCAGCAGAGAAAATCGTATAAGCTGGACCTGGCCATCAACGGCCAATATCAGATAGAATTATTTTCTTTTCCTGAGTTTAAAGAGCGTGCCTCTTTTCCAGAACAAAAAGGTTTGCGGCACCTTGCTTTTGCGGTAGAAAATATAGAAGAAGCTTTTGCTGAACTCGTGGCAAAAGGTGTGGAGGTGCAAGCGATAAGGATTGATGAAGGCACCAATAAAAAGTTCTGTTTTTTTTACGATCCGAATGGGCAGCCACTGGAACTGTATCAGGATAAATAACGCAATAATTGTTGGGCAGGTGCGCTGCAAGTTGCTTGTACTATTCTTTAATGCAACATCTTAATAACAACAATGTTTTTGAATTTTATGGATGGCAGCAACAGCAGCCTTATCCAACAGCAATAAAATAAAATGGCAACTAATAAAAATAAAGAAGACTACGTACACACGGATAATGGCATTGGCGGCCAATACAAATCCTGGTTTTTAGATTATGCCAGTTATGTAATTTTAGAACGGGCGGTGCCAGCTATTGAAGATGGCTTAAAGCCAGTACAGCGGCGCATTTTGCATGCCATGAAGGAAATGGATGATGGCCGTTTTAATAAGGTTGCCAACATCATCGGGCAATCCATGCAATACCATCCCCATGGCGATATGAGCATTGGTGATGCATTGGTAAACCTTGGGCAAAAAGATTTGCTGATTGAAACGCAAGGCAACTGGGGCGATGTAAGGACAGGTGATGATGCCGCAGCCCCAAGGTATATTGAAGCAAGGTTGAGCAAGTTTGCTTTGGAGGTAGCCTTTAATGCAAAAACCACCGATTGGGCACTGAGTTATGATGGCAGGAAAAATGAGCCGGTAACCCTGCCCATGAAATTTCCGTTGCTGCTTGCGCAAGGTGCCGAAGGTATTGCTGTGGGCCTTGCAACAAAAATTTTACCCCATAATTTTTGCGAACTCATTGATGCATCCATCAAATATTTAAAGGGACGAAAGTTTGAATTGCTGCCCGATTTTTTAACCGGCGGCACTATGGATGCCACCAATTATAACGAAGGTAAAAGGGGCGGCAAAATAAGGGTGCGGTCTGTTATTGAAGAGGCAGATAAAAAGACACTGGTAATAAGAAGTGTACCTTACGGCATAACCACTACCCAGTTAATGGAGAGCATTGTAAAAGCCACCGACCAGGGAAAAATCAAGATTAAAAAAGTGAATGACCACACTGCGGCCGAAGTGGAAATTATTATAGAACTGGCCCCCGGCATATCCCCGGATATTACCATTGATGCATTGTATGCCTTTACAGATTGTGAGGTAAGTATTTCGCCAAATGCATGCGTAATTGTAAAGGACAGGCCACAGTTTTTAGGCGTGCCGGAACTGCTTAAAGTTTCTGCAGACAATACTAAACACCTGCTGGGCAGGGAGCTGGAAATTAAGCTTGCCGAGCTACAGGAAAAATGGCATTTCACCTCCCTGGAAAAAATATTTTTTGAAGAAAAAATTTATAAGGAATTAGAAAAAAAACATGAAACATGGGATAAGGTACTTGAGGCAATAGACAAGGCTTTTATTCCTTTTAAAAAATTATTGCGCCGGGATATAACACGGGAGGATATTGTAAGGCTTACCGAAAAGCCGGTAAGAAGGATTTATAAACTGGATATTGAAGATTTAAATGCACAGATAAAAGGGCTTGAAGCTGATATACAACAGGTAAAGCATGACCTTGAACACCTCACTGATTTTGCGGTGGCCTATTATGAAAACCTGCTGAAAAAATTTGGCAAAGGAAGGGAACGCAAAACAGAAATTAAACTATTTGATACCATACAGGCCAAGAGTGTGGCCATTGCCAATATTAAGCTCTACGTTAATTATGCTGATGGTTTTGTGGGTACCACGTTGAAAAAAGATGAGCTTATTGCTGAGGTATCCGGTTTGGATGATATCATTGCATTTACTAAAAGCGGCATCATGAAAGTGGTAAGGGTATCTGACAAAACCTTTATTGGTAAAGACATTATCCATGTGGCCGTGTTTCAAAAAAATGACGAACGTACAACATACAACCTGGTGTACACCGATGGTAAAACAGGTGTTAGTTATGCCAAGCGGTTTAACGTTACCGGCATTACAAGGGATAAAGAATATGACCTAACCAAAGGAGCTGAAAAAAGCAGGGTGCATTATTTTTCTTCCAACGCCAATGGAGAGGCGGAGGTGTTAAAAATTTTATTAAGCCCTAACTGCAGTGCTAAAAAGAAAGAGCTTGAATTTTATTTTGAAGAATTGGAAATAAAAGGCCGTGGCAGCATTGGCAACCAGGTAACCAAATACCCGGTTAAATCGGTAAAGTTTAAAGAAGCCGGCAAATCTACTTTAGATGCAAAAAAGCTTTGGTTCGATACTAAATTTGGCCGCCTTAATACAGAAGAAAAAGGGGAGTACCTGGGCAAGTTTGATGCGGAAGACAGGATCGTTGTCATCTTTAATGATGGCAATTATGAAATTACAGACCAGGAACTGACCCAGCGTTTTGACACAGAAAAAATCTTACTAATGGAGAAATTTAAACCGGAAAAAATAATTACAGCCGTGTACCTCGACAATGAAAAACTGCAATACAACATCAAGCGGTTTAAGATTGAAACCACAACGTTAAAAAATAAATTTTTCTTTATAAAAGAAGGAAAAGACAACCGCCTGGAAATGGTAACCACAGAAGACGAACCTTTGCTGATTGTAAAAACCGGACGTGGCCAATTGGTAAGAAATGCCAAATTCAAAGTAAGTAAAATGGTAGAGGTAATGGGCTGGAAGGCAGTAGGGGCAAAGCTTACCGAGTACAGCAAAAGTGTAGAAATGGAATGGGAAAGAAAGGCAGATGAAAATGCAGCACCCGAACTTTTTTAAAATTGATCCGTAAGTTTCTCCTTTTGTAAACGGTTAAACAGTTAATGTAAAAACCCCAGGCCTGAATAAAAGCAGAGGGTTTTTTTTATCAGGTTATTATGCTTTTGGCAAGGCGTTGCCATTGTCTATCTAATTTTATAGTTGAAATGACATCTATGCAAAAATCACTTCCGGCCTAACCTGCCTTTTACTTCAACACCCTTTTATACTTCACCGTCCTTGCATCTTTAATAACGCCTTTAAAATTCATACCAAAGCCAAAGTCGTACACATGGCCTGCTGCATCTTTGTAGCACTGCATATCAAAGGGCACATCTTCGTTTTGTTTTTCTACGGTTTGCATGTTGGCAGGCATTTGCATGGGCAGCAATCCTGATGGTGTTGCACCGCCGGTTAGTATGTCCATTATTGCCTGGTCTTGCACGCCAAAATTGATTACGATGGCATCGGCATTTTTTTCAAATTCGGCAAACACCATTGGGTTACTTACTGTTACACTAACAACCACGGGCTTGCCTTTCATTTTTGTATAGGTATCATTCACCATTCCAAGGTCTGTATTATTTATCGCCTCCACAGACTTTCCTTTGTAGCTGCGGTTGGTGAAATTTTCAAACTGGTCGCCACCTGCGATGCTGGTTGCACGGGCACTTGTTGCCGTGTATTTGCCGTACTGCAGGCTTATGGGCAGGTAGCCGTTACCGCCTGCTTTTACATCCGTTTCGCTATACCCATTGCCGCTGTTGGGGCTGCTGATAAATACCAAGGCATAATCTGCTTCATCAGGGTTATCGGTGGTGTTAAAATACTTTTTAATGATAGCCATACTTATCGGGTAATCCAGTGTTTCCGGCGTTTCCATGCCCAAAAAATTTCTCCCCGCAGGGGTAAACTTTTTAGGGATGTACACCGTTTTACGTTTTTGCAAAGGCAGTATGTTATTGGTGTTTTTAAGTAACACCATCGATTTTAACTGGGCATCATAACCAGCCTTCATAAAAGTTGCGTTGCCTGCAACCTGTTTAGATGTGGCTGCATCCAGGTATGGGTTTTCAAATAACCCGGTATGAAAAATGTTGGTGAGCAACCTTCTTGCCGAAGCCTCAAACCTAGCACGCATAAAAGTTTCGCCGTGTTCTTTAACACCCATAGCATACGCTTCCAACACGGGTGCCACTTCGTTGTTGCCGCCAAACTGGTCTACACCTGCCATCAACAATTTGTAATGGCGTTCGGCAACAGTAAGCTTCTCCGTTCCCCAAGATTTACCGGAAATAAAAACATCTATTGCTTTTTCATCTGCAGATACCAGCCAGTCTGTACAAACAACACCATCGTAATTGTATTTTGTACGGAGCAAATCGGTGATGATATATTTGTTATAGTTGTTGCCAACGTTCTCGTGGTTCTTGGTATCCTGGTTGTAAGATATCGTGTAGTAGGGCATTACAGCCGATGCAAACGTTGTTTTACCACTCAGTTTAAATGCACCTTCTGTAAACGGGATAAAGTGCTGGCGAAAATTATTTCCGGGGTAAACGGCATATTTTCCAAAACCATAATGGGCATCCCTGCCGCCTTCGCCACTGCCGCCGCCGGGCCAATGCTTAACCATTGCATTTACACTGTTAAAGCCCCAGCCACCTGCAATTTCATCTTTACCAAAAGAGGTTTGAAAGCCATCGATGTATGCACGGGCCATGTCTGTCGCCAGCAGCGGATGCTCGCCGAATGTGCCGCTGGCCCTGTTCCACCGGGGTTCTGTGGCCAAATCAATTTGTGGTGATAATGCGGTGGCAATACCTAATGCCCGGTACTCCATGGCAGCAATATGCCCAAAGTTTTTTACAACGGCCGGATCAAAAGTTGCCGCCATGCCCAGTGAACCGGGCCACATGGAAATTGTACCGCCGGCACCGGCATTAAATTCTGCATTCGCAACAATACCATGCCTTGGGTCGCTGCTGTTATTGGCAGGTATGCCAAGGCCAATACTTTCTGTAAGTGCCTGTACATTGTTGTTCCATCCGGCTGCCACTTCGGGGCTTTGCAGGGAGGTTACCAGCACATGCCGCACATTATCTTTAATTAAAAAATCTTTTTGCTGATCGCTAAGGTCGCTTGCCAGGGCGCCACTTTCAGGAAAAGGCTTGCCATTGTACGTGCCTGAAAAAACGCCTTTTGGCGGGTTAGGTATAGGTTGGTGGCGGCTGTACAACATCAGCCCGGCAATCTGTTCTACGGTCATTTGGGCTGCAAGGTCTTTCGCCCTAACGGATACCGGCAAACGCCAGTCTTCATATTTATCCAGCTTGCCATTTTTATTAAGGTCTTTAAAAGCAAGGCCATCTGCCGTAATAATCTTAACCCCGGATGAGGCCGCATAGCCGAGTGTTTTGCCATTGCTGTTGGTTACGGTAATGATGTTGCCGTTTGTTTTTTCTGTCCATTTTTGAGCATATGTATTGGTTGTAAGCAACAGGCTTACACATGCAATGCAGATCGTTATTTTTTTCATTAAAGCGTATTTATGTTGAATATCAGGTGAGTTAATATAGTTGTGGTAATGGCAATTTTTTAATGGGATAAGAAAAATAATATTCCAGTTTTGCCGGGGGTTTGGATTGGACTGTACAAATCATTTTTGAGCGGCTTTCTGCAAATTTAAAAGTATCTGCCGAGTACCGGCAGAAAAAATTAGTATCCTTATTGCCGGCGTTTATAAATGTTGCCCCTTAATGAAAGCCTGTCTTTATAAAGGGATGTTTCAAAAAGCAAAAATGCCTATACTGTTTAAAAATTAAAATACCTTGCGAAAACATTATAAGGGTATCTTACTTAAAAAAATTAAATGAATAAGGATGGATTTAAAAGCTGCTGGCAACACCAAAACTTATCGCTGCCTTGTTGTGGACGATAATAAAATATCTACATTATTATTGGTGCAGTTGCTGGAACAGGTACCGGATATGCAAATTGCAGGCACCTGTGCAAGCGCCATGGAAGCCAGTGTATTTTTATCCAACAACGCTGTTGATCTTTTGTTTTTAGATATAGAAATGCCCGGTATGAGCGGTATAGAACTGTTGCAATCATTGCAGGAACGGCCGCTCACTATTTTAACTTCTGCCAACAAAGGCTACGCCATTGAAGCGTTTGAGCTAAATGTGGTAGACTATATTGTTAAGCCGGTAATGCTGCCACGGCTGATGAAAACATTGCAGCGGGCAACAGAATTATTAAGGGAAGAAGATGTGACGATTAATGAAGTTGCCAGTGAATATATTTTTATAAAAGATGGTAAGGCCATCCGCAAAATTTTGTTTAAAGACATTTTTTATATTGAAGCAAAAGGCGATTATGTGAAAATACATTTCGCAGATAAAAGCTACGTGATACATACATCGCTGAGGGTGCTTGAAGAAAAATTATCTGCAAAAGATTTTATAAGGGTACACCGCAGTTACATTGTAGCAGTTGAAAAGATTGATTACATCGAAGACAATGTTTTATATTTAAACGGGATTCCGGTGCCGCTGTCCGAGTTCTATAAAAACGGTGTGTTGGGCAGGCTAAATTTCCTGTAGTAGTTACGCATGAAAAAATCTTATCAGTTTTTTATCTGGGTTATTTTGATGATTGCCGCCCTGATGGTAGTGTTATTAATTACACAGATAAATACTTCAGGTTCGGTACAGCGGCTGGTGCAGGGCAACAAGCAAGCGGCGGTAACTTTAGCCATCAACAACCGGCTGGAAGAAATGGTGAACCTTTCTTTTGAACTGGAATCAAAATTACTAACCGAAAAACAACAGGTGAACATTGGACAAAGGCCCGGCCTGACGGACTCCATTGCAAAGCTGCAGCAAAAGGCAAAACAACTCACCATTGTAATGCAGGGTGCAGGGCTTGCACCTTCACTCGGCAAGATAGTTGACCTGGTAAATGGCCAGGCTGCATTGTCCTATTCACTGGTAACAGCAACCAACCCTTTACCGCTGTTTGATTCCTTAAAGGCAAAACATTTTGGCGATAGTATTTATGCCAATGCACTGGCCATGCAGGGTAGCCTGGAGAGCAGCCTCAATAACAACCTTACCCAAAATAATACAGTGGCAGCAAGGGTTTCGTTACTGAACAGGATACTTGCATTTACGGCGTTGCTGGCTATTTTATTATTAGGTACTATCATTATAAGGCGGCAGGTAAAGCAATTTACGCTGATACAAGACTTGCAGGAAGCCAGGAAAATGGCGCTGCAATCCGTAAAGGTAAAAGACCAGTTTTTGGCCAACATGAGCCATGAGATACGTACCCCGTTAAATGCATTAAAAGGGTTTAGTAACCTGCTGGCAAAAACGGCCCTTACCGAAGAGCAGCAGCAGTACAACAACATTATTACCAACGCCGGCGAAAACCTGCTGCACATTGTAAACGATATCCTAGACCTTTCTAAAATGGAAGCCGGGGCTTGGACGGTACACCACAAAAATTTTAGCCTGCACATGTTGCTGAATGATTTAGGTATGACCTATTCATTGCTTGCAGCAGAAAAAAAATTGCAGTTTACTGTTGCGCAAGCTGAGGATATAGAAGATAATCTTATCGGTGACCCACACCGCTTACGTCAGGTGCTGATGAACCTCATCAGCAATGCGATAAAATTTACCAATGAAGGCGAGGTGACACTAACAGTAAAAGCAATCAGCAAAAATGCAGATGCAGTAATTATTAATTTTTTGGTGGAAGATACGGGCATTGGCATAGCACCTGATAAACTCCAAGTGATATTTGAAAGGTTTGAACAGATTAATAATGCATTGGTACGCCAACAGGGTGGCACCGGCCTTGGGCTATCCATCACCAAAATGATTGTGGAAACCATGGGTGGTAATATTGTTGTAAAAAGCCAGCCTGGCGAAGGCTCTCAATTTAGTTTTGATGTGCAGTTTGCCATTGATACCATGCCACAGCAAATACTGCAAAGCAAAGTTACAGGGGCAGATGATTGCATGGATAACCCCGATTGCAAAGCAGTGCTGCTGGCAGAAGACAACAAGGTAAACCAGTTGCTGATACAAAAGTATTTCGCCCGTTTTGGGGTTGAACCTGTGATTGCCGAAAATGGTGAGGATGTTTTGGCATTGTTGCAATCAAGCCACTTTGACCTTGTTTTGATGGATGTGCAAATGCCCGTAATGGACGGCATTACAGCAACAGAAATCATCAGAAAAAATTTGAATAAAACGGTACCCGTAATTGGAATGACGGCCTATGTGCAACCCAACGAAATTGAAAAATGTTATACAGCAGGTATGAACGAGTTTATTCCAAAGCCGGTGGAAGAGGAGCAGTTTATAGCGGTACTTAAAAAATATATTTACCTCAAAAGCCCTGCCGACAGGGCTCCTGAGGCAACGGATGAAACTACAGGTACCTACTTTGGCTTTTTAGAAAAGCTTTGCAATGGCAATAAATCAGCAATTAATTTAATTGTGGGTACGATGAAAGCAGAGCTGCCGAAAGAACGTAAATTATTTGTGCAGGCATTGGAAGACAATAACATTGCATCCCTTCATACAATGATGCACCATCTAAAATCAACCATTTCGCCGTTAGGCAAAGATGCTGCGGTTGTACAAATGTTGAATGTAATAAGCAGCCCATCTTATCAGTTAACTGATGCAGGTGCGTTGCAACAAGATGCCCGGGAATTTTTAAAAGCGTTGGATGATTGTAGTAACATGCTAAACACTTATGGGGAATATATTTGATGCCGGAAATAGATTATGTACTTTTAAAAAAATTACCCGTTAATGGCCGCAGATAAACGAAGGCAGCAGCAAATACAAAAAATTACAAGGCTTAGCAATATGGCCGTGTTATTTATTTGGCTAACCGGTATTGCATGTGTTTGTTTTTTTTTGGTGTATGTATTTTTTATTTCTTCAGATAAAATTAATCCTGTAAACAACAATTTTTATTCCGCTAAAAGTGGAGATGAAAATATGGATGCAACCGGTTTTGCTGATAAAACCGCCCTTGTAAATATGGGGCTTAAAATGCAGGGGCAAGAAGAAGTGATAACGACTGCGGCCGTACATACCGGCTCCATCCGGATACATAAAATAAAATACGACCAGCAACTTCATTTAAATTCCACTCATGTCACCAAACCAGTCTTTTTTATAAAAGCGGTACCAAAATAAAAACGATGCTACATAAAATTTGTCTTTTGCTATCAGCCTGCTGCCTGTTCTTTTTGTCTTGTATTGGTCCGCACAAAATGCACCAGGTTACAGAAAAACTGGCTACGATTGAAACCCTGCAGGCGGGTGAAAACAGAAAGCTTGCCATCATCGATTCTACCGGCAGCGTAAAACTTAACGAACGAAAAATAGACAGCAATATCAACAGCAGGCTATCGCAGCGGTTAACGTCAATACACCACGAGATGGATTCTATCAACAAAGAAATCTCTATGCTGCAGGGGCTTACAGGCGATAAAAAAGCATTCAGGCAAGCGTATAAAAAAGAGATCATCCCCAAACTTTCGCAGTTGGATTCCTTTTATGCAAAGTATAATGACAGGATGAAAATTTACATGATGCTGGAAGACGGCGTAAATACGGCCAACTATGTATTGTTTGACCTTGCTGCTTTTTTTGGCGCCGGCGTGTACAGCATACCGGCCGGCAAGGAGCAACTTGCAGCGCAATCTTTTATGCCATTGGTGGATTCACTGATCGATTTTTCGAACCGCTATGACAGCACTGCACGGACTGCAACATTGGTAATACTTGGCTTTGCAGATGCCCAGAACATCAACCCGGTTTCTGCTTTGCATGATACACTTGTTAGCATGGTAGCATCGCCGGACAGCAGTAAAGAAAACCTGAACCGTAAGTTATCGGAGCTAAGGGCCATGGAGCTCATCACACAGTTAACAGCGATGTTTAAGCAAAAGGTTGCAGGCATAAAAAACTTCGACAAACTAAAAGTAGAATACATCGGGCAGGGCAGGGGAGAAGAATTGCCCATACCAACTATAAAAGATTATAAAGAAGATGATGAAAGGCGAAGGATTGTGTTGTGTTACTGGGCGGTGTTGCCCGATATACAGTAGGCGGGACCAAGATATAAAACTGATTAATGGCTACTGCTGTGCCTTTACCCAATTATCCATTTTTGTTTCAACAAGGTTTAACGGCATGCAACCATCTTTTAAAAACTCATCATGAAATGCAGCCAGGTTAAATTTGCTTCCCAATACATGCCTGTATTTATCCCTCAGTTCCCTGATTTTTAAAGCACCGGTTTTGTAACTAAGTGCTTGTGCAGGATAGGCCATGTAGCGCTCAATTTCAGCAGTAGCACCATCCAGGCTTATGGCTTCATTTTCCATCATATATTTAATGGCTTCGTCCCTCGTCATTTTACCGGTGTGCATGGCAACATCCACCACCAGCCTTATGGCACGGTGTATCTCATCTCCTAAAGCACCCATGTACTGATATGGATCGGTATAAAGGCCAAGTTCTTTTCCAAGGCTTTCACAATACAAGGCATAACCTTCACCATAAGCACCATACCATATAAATTGCCTGAATTTTGGTAACTGCGTATTCTCCATTTGCAGCGATCCCTGGTAATGATGGCCGGGTATGGCCTCATGCAAAAAAAGGCTTTCCATCCCACTGGTGGTATTAAATTTAGTGGCATCTGTAATTGGGATATAAAAAATACCCGGCCTTGTTCCATTGGCCAAACCAGGGTAATATTCTGCACTTGCGCTGGCTGCCCTAAAGGCTTCAGTTTGTCGTATTTCAAATATTGACTTAGGTATACGGCTATACATTTTCTTTAAGTTAGGATCAATGGTGGCCTGTATTTTACGGAATGCTGCAAGTACTTCTTCCGGCGTTTTATAAGGCATAAAACGTTTGTCTGTTTTCATAAATTCAAAAAAAGCCGGCAATGTACCGTTAAAGTGCACGGCATTTTTAATGGAATCCATTTGGTTGCGTATTCGTTTAACTTCCTGCAATCCGGTGTTGTAAATTTCTGCGGGGGTTTTGCTGGTTGTTGTCCAGTATTTCACCATATAATTGTAATAAGCATCGCCGCCAGGCAAGGCATTTATACCAGTTGTGGCCCTTGCTTCAGGCAGATATTCCGTTTGCAGAAAAGTAGCCAGCCTTTTATAAGAAGGCACAAGCTCGTTCGCAATAAGTTTTGTATAAGCGGCAGTAAGCCTTGTTTTATCCGCATCAGTAAAAGAAGAAGGCATTAAAACAATAGGCTGATAGAACAAACTCTTTGTAACACTGTCTGTAACCATTGCCTGCAACTCAGGGATCATTTTTAACACAAGTGCCTTAGGCAAAACATAGTTGGCGGTTATCCCTTTTTTAAAGTATACAATTGCGCTATCAGCCCAGCTTCCGAATGCGGTAGCACGTTGCAGCCAGTTGTCATAGTCTTTAACTGTTTTAAAGGGTTGGTTGCCCGTGCCACCGCCCATTTGACCAAGCATCAGCGGCACGCCATTAAACTGGTCAAAGGGCAAGTACGTATTTCCGCTTTGTGAGTTACCCATGTAATTCAGCTTAAGGCCATCCAACGCCATGATCATCTCGTAAGAAAAAATAGCATAGCTCAGCCTGTCATTATCATTGAATACCGATGTGTCAATTTTTTTAATATTGACAAGATTAGTGTCAAAAAAAATTTTCAGTTTTGCCCGATAGCTGTCGGTAAAATCAGCAGGCAGCAAATAATTATACAGGGTATCACCGTTGACGGTAGCCTCCACAGGAAAAAGATGCATCCGCTGATTGTAGTAATTCTCCAGCAGCACAGCCAGTTCTTTATTGTTTTCTTTGTTTTTCGGATTCTTGTTATTACATGACACTGCAACGCAAATAATAACTAAGGATAAAAATATTTTTTTCACGTTTTAGATTGAAGGATAAATATAATTATTGTGAAGGGATAAAAAAGTAGTATAAAGTCATTCGTTGTAAAAGATTTATAGAGAAAAAGATTGTGACTTTTTTTTTAATTATTTCTAGCATTTGTTGGTTGGGCCTTACGGCAGATGACTTAACTTTCTGATTGTTATTTGCCATTCATAAACTTCAACGTATGTATAAGATTGCTTTTATTTTATTGCTGTCATTGCAGTATTGCTTTGCCCAAACTACAGACAGCACCTATGCCGATAAGCTGGGTTTTCCAAAAGGTTCACGGGTGTTAATATTGCATGTAGATGATGCAGGTATGAGCTATGATTCAAACGAAGGCGTGGTGCAGGCGCTTACTGAAGGTGCATCCTCTTCGTGCAGTGTAATGATGCCCTGCCCATGGGCACCTGGCTTTGTACACTATTTGCAGCAGCACCAGCAAGTGGATGCAGGCCTGCATTTAACCCTTACTGCTGAATGGAAAGACTACAGATGGCCACCTGTTGCAGGTAAAGAAAAAGTGCCGGGCCTTACCGACAAGGAAGGTAATCTATGGCCTTCTGTAGCAGACGTGGTAGCACATGCTTCCCCGGATGAAGTGGAAACAGAAATAAGGGCGCAAATTGATAAAGCAACATCTATGGGTTTTGTGCCAACACACCTAGACTCACATATGGGTACTTTATTTGCAAGCCCCGAATTTTTTAAAAGATATGTAAAGACTGGTATCGAAAAACATATTCCCATTATGTTGCCCGGTGGCAATAATGTGCTTATACAGAAGCAAACGCATGCACCGGATGCCATGATTTTGCAAATGAGAAATGTAGGTAAAATTGTATGGGCTGCTGGTTTACCTGTGCTGGATGACCTGCACAATTTTAGCTACGATTGGCCTATTCCCGCCGGGCTTGAAAAGAATGATGGTAAACTTCGGGTTTTTAAAACAGCCAAATATATTGAAGCGCTTAAATCTTTAAAACCCGGTGTTACAATGATGATTATGCATTGCACTGCAACCACGGAGGTTTTCCCATACATCAGCAACAGCGGGGCTATTCGCCGGGGCGACTTGCTTGCGATGACTGATCCTGCATTTAAAGCAGCATTAAAAAAGGAAGGCATTATTGTAACTACCTGGAGGGAGCTGCAGCAACGAAGGGAAAAGATTAAATGATGAAGATGGGTGTTGAATTACAGCTATCCAAAAAAGGATTTACCCAAACTTTTTTGCTTGCATTCAACAAATATTCTTTTTATCTTAATTGCCTAAAACATTTGCCATGGCACTTAATGCATATCTAAAATTAACCGGTCAAAAACAAGGTGACATAAAAGGGGGCGTAACCCAAAAAGGCAGGGAAGGAAAAATAATGGTTTTTGCTGTAAACCACGAAGTACTCTCTCCCCGTGACGCTGCAAGTGGTTTGCCCACCGGCAAGCGCATGCATAGGCCTTTTACCATTACCAAAGAATTGGATAAAAGCACACCGCTTTTATTTAATGCACTAACTAATAATGAAAATATAAGTAGCTGGGAGCTGCAATTTTTTACACCACAATTAAAATCAACAACAGGTATTGGCATGGAAGTAAACCACTACACCGTAAGGCTTACCAATGCCAGCATAAGCGATATCAAAAGTATCATGCTGAACAATAAAAACCCTGATCTTTCCAAATATGCAGAATATGAAGAAATATCTTTTACCTACCAAAAAATAGCCTGGCTGTGGGTTGATGGCGGCATTACTGCAGAAGATACCTGGCAGGCGCCAATTGTCTAGTAACCCCATTTTATCCGTTCCCATAAATTATTATCTTCATCATCTAATCTAAAAAAAGTGATGATCAGCAATATAAATATCCTTAGTACCGAAATACTTTCCAGCAATTGGTACATACTTAAAAAGATAACGTACGAATATAAAAAGAAGGATGGCACGATACAGGTGCAAAGCCGTGAAGCTTACGACAGGGGCAATGGTGCTGTTATTTTATTGTACAATAAAGGGAAGGGCACCATCATTTTAACCAGGCAGTTCCGCATGCCCACTTTTGTAAATGGTAACCCCACTGGCATGCTTACTGAAGCCTGTGCCGGCTTGCTGGATAGGGACAATCCCGAGGATTGCATACGCAGGGAAACGGAAGAAGAAACAGGTTATAAGATAACCGAAATCAAAAAAGTGTTCGAGGCGTACATGTCGCCGGGTTCAGTAACAGAGCTTTTGTACTTTTTTATAGCGGCATACCACAGCGGCATGAAAGTGGCTGCTGGTGGCGGTTTGGCGCACGAAGAAGAAAACATTGAGGTGCTGGAACTGCCTTTTGCGCAGGCACTGAAAATGATAAACAATGGCGAAATTAAAGATGCCAAAACTATAATGCTGCTACAGTACCTCCAACTAAATAACCTGATGTAAATAGGTTAACCGTCGTAGTTATATAGCACCCAACCCATCTTGGTAATTTTATTTTGAGGTAATTATTTATATAGGTTTGGCAAGTCGTTTTCAAACCATGTATACCCATCTTTATAAAAATCAATAAAATCAGGTACGCTTTTGTGTCCTGGGTAGGGCGTATAAAAATGTGTAGGGCTGCGGCTGTCGTTACGCCAAACCAGTACATATGCCAGTTGTAATTTTTGTTGTTTTAATGTTTTTAATAAAGAGCCGGTGTACCAGGTGCTGTCTGCTACAGACTCTAAGCCTGTTTCGGTAAAGGCCGCAAGCTTTCCTTCTTTTGCCGCAAAATCATTTACAATGGAAAGTTTTTTTAACCCTGCATCAAGATTATATTTTCCATCCCGGCCAAAGTCGGCATAATCGTCAAAGCCAACAATATCTACCCATCCATTGCCAGGATAACGTTCTGTATAAGCTTCCGTGGTTGTAAAAGTACAATCCGGCGAAAATGCATAAATAAAATTATGCACCTGCAAACTATCCCTTAAATAGCCAACAGTAAATTGCCAAAGGGTTTTAAATTCTGCTATGGTACAATGGCTTTTGCCCCACCAAAACCAGTTACCATCAAACTCATGAAAGGGCCTGAAAATCATGGGCACCGCTTTTCCATCTTTACCCTTAACGGCATGGGCCACCTCTGCAATATTTTGTAAGATGAGTTTATACCCATCGTTGAAGCTGCCCCCGGGAATGATGTATTGTACGGCCGGCTTTGATAAAGTATCTACCCAATAAAAACCGCCGGGTGATACCGGGTTTATAAAATGCCATGCCGCAGTGGTAACACCGCCACGGTTATAAGTTGCTTCAATATTGGCGATGAGCGCTTGCTTTGTTTTTGCAATATCAGTTGCAGGCCTGCCTGACAGCCCGCTGAAATCCACACCAATTACGGCAGGGTGCGACCCTGTTACAGACTTTACATCACTCCTGGTGTAATCAGTACCCATCCACCCATGCCCATATTCAGTAGCATGCTGATGCCCAAAAAGAATATGCTTTTTAGATGATTTGCGCAGGTTGCGGTACAAAGCTTTTGTTTCTTGCGTGGCCTTGGTATCTGTTAATTGCTGGGCAATAAGGGTAAAAGATATGCATGAAAAAACCAGCGCTGTTACTACTATTAAGTATATTCTCATAAAGACATTTTTAAAATTTATGGCCAACAATTTGATGGTAAAAGACAGGTTGAAGATATACTGTAACAGCAATACTATTTAAACCAATGCTTGTCTTAATTTATCAAATGCCTTTTTTTACTCACTACCTTTAAAGGGATAAAGCATAAAAATAAAATCATGGAAAATAAAAAAGAAATAGAAGCATTACACCAGGCTACATTGGGTAAACTGGATGAATATTTAAAGACAAAAAGCAGTGCAGGTACGGAGCACCATGAAAAAATAAATGAGGCAAAAGCAAAATGGCAATCCTCCTGGAGCGAATTTTTAGAAACGCTTGTTGTGTTGGAAAAACTGGAGATATAACTTCAATAAACCAATGCCAGCAAAGGTTTTATCGGGTAAATGCTTCAGCATGGCCAAGGGTTAAAAATTTTGTATAAACTTTTTACGGTTTGTTGTTTGCATTTATAAAATGTGTTAACTTTAAAATTCATCAAATAAAAAGGAGGTATTCATGCAATCTACAGATCAATCATGGGCACCTTCGGTAACTGCAAGTTAACCGAATGCTCAACAAATAATCTGCCCGGCCTCTGCCGCCGGGAAGCCACCGCAAAAAACGGTGGCTTTTAATTAGCCCATCTTTAGCAACATCTTGATACTTTTTTCACCAACACTAATCATCAACTATAAATAAGATTATTATAAACTGGTTAATGGCCAAAGGATGGTTATTGTTGTATCCACAAAAAAAATGATTGGAACCATGAAGAATGCTTGCCTGAAATTTATAAGTGCCGTTTGTTTACTCTCGGCAGCTTCCTGTTCAAAACCAAATAATACCACTCCTGAGCCTCCGATAGTACCGCCGCCGGTAGTGGTAACGCCGCCGCCCGCAACCGATACGGATGTTTTAACCATAGCCAACGTTCGTACTTATATGGTTGACCCTTCAGCCACTAACGAAACAGTTGCCCTTTTTTACAACCTTAAAAAGCTGGCAAAAACTAAAATTGCCATCGGCCAGCAAGACGCCTTTGCAGGTTTTTATAAAGATGCCGGTGGCGATGCGGATATAAAAAAAGCTACAGGTTTTGACCCTGCCATCGCAGGTTCTGATTTTATGTTTATTACCGATAAAAGCAATGATGGTACTGCCAGCAACTGGTTTCACCAGCAGGAAGTAATGATCACCAACAATATTATAAAAGCGTATGATAAGGGTATTGTAAACATCCTTTGCTGGCACCTTAGGGAGCCTAATAAAGAAAATAGCTTTTACGCAAGTGACATGACAGACGCAGAAAAAAATACCGCATTTAAAAGTATTTTGCCCGGTGGCATAAAGAATGATTGGTTTAAAATGAAACTGGATAAAGTAGCATCTGTATTGCAAAATTTAAAAGGTGCAGATGGTAAACTGATACCCGTAATCTTTCGCCCCTTTCATGAATATGATGGAAGCTGGTTTTGGTGGGGCACTAATTTTTGTACGGCCGATGAATTTAAAACAGCCTACCAATTTTTAGTGGATTATCTGGTTAAAACAAAGGGCGTACACAATGTTTTATTTGCATTAGGGCCTGACAACAGTTATGATACCGATACTAAATACCTTAGCCGCTACCCCGGAGACCGCTATGTAGATGTGTTGGGTATGGACAACTACGGTGATTTTAGGGATGTGTCGGGGCAAGCAGGTTCTGACCTGGCGAACAAAAAATTAAAAGTAGTTGCCGACCTTGCAAAAGCAAAAGTAAAAATTGCTGCATTAACGGAAGCTGGTTATGCTGTGGATGCTACCCATGCGCCTGTAACAGGATGGTTCAGCAATTATGTGTACAATGCATTAACCGCAAACGATGTGCAGGTAAGCTTCGTAATGTTTTGGGTAAACAGTTCCAACTCCTATTATGTGCCTGTTCCCGGTACGGCAAACCTGGCAGATTTTACAAGTTTTGTTGCCAAGCCAAAATCGGTGTTGCTTAACAACCTTCCTAAAATGTACGAACTGCCAAAGTAATTTGTAGCGATAAAATTTTTATTAAGAAAAATGTTGGGCTAAATAGCTCAAAGTTTATTAACCAGCGGCAATACTTTTGCGCCAATCAACTCAATCGATTGCAGCAGTTTAGATTGCGGCAGCAGTGCATTATCCATTTGGAAACTTAGCCTTGATATACCACCAAGCGATTCGCTGTGCCGCAATATGCGTTCAGCTATTTCTTCGGGGCTGCCTACGAGTAAAGCCCCTGTCGCACCATTTTGTGCATAAAAGTGTGGTTTGGTTACCGGCGGCCAGCCTCGTTCTTTTCCAATACGGGTAAAGGTTTCGGCGTAGCCGGGATAAAAATCAGCAACAGCTTCTTCTGTTGTCGCAGCTACATAACCTAAAGAATGTAATCCCACTTTTAATTGATCAAGGCCATAGCCTGCTTTTTGGCCGGCCTTCCGGTAAAGGTCAATCAAGGGACGAAAGCGATGCGTTTCACCACCGATGATGGCTACCATTAATGGTAAGCCAAGTTCACCCGCCCTTACAAAAGATTCAGCCGTACCACCAACACCCAACCATATGGGCAACTTTTTTTGGTAAGGCCTTGGGTAGATGGCTTGGTTATGTAAAGGTGGCCTAAACTTGCCCGACCAGGTAACGGTCTCATTTTCATTAATGGTGAGGAGCAACTTCAGCTTTTCTTTAAATAGTTCGTCATAGTCTTGCAGGTTAAAACCAAACAAGGGATAGGCTTCTACAAAAGATCCCCGGCCTGCAACAATTTCCGCCCTTCCTTCAGAAATCAAATCCAGCGTGGCAAAATTTTGAAATACCCTCACCGGGTCAGCAGCGCTTAAAACAGTTACTGCACTGGTAAGCTTAATGCGTTTTGTGAGTGTTGCAGCGGCAGCTAAAATAATGCCGGGTGCAGCATCAAGAAACTCTTTGCGGTGATGTTCCCCAATGCCAAAAACATCCAGGCCATAGTTGTCTGCCTGCACAATCCGCTCCAGTAAATCTTTTATGCTTTTACTATTATCGCTGCTGTCGGTACTAATCTTTGCGGCAGCAAAACTATCTATTCCTATTTCCATAATACGGTTTTAAACTGTTTAGCAGCTTCATCTTAAATAACAATACAACACAGGCTGTAACAGTAAAATTACCCTTTCCTTATTTAAAATAGTTATCGATGGTTACTACGGTGCAACAGTTAATACAAAAATATCTTGGCAGTCGATAACGTAGCCCAACCTAAAAATTCTTTACCAGTTTCAGGCTTATGTTCCTGCCCATATTATAAATGCCCAGCCTGCCATTTGGCGAAGATGAATACTGCTCAAAATATTTAAGCCTGCTAAGATGGTCTTGAAAAGCCACATCAAAAATGTTGTTGGCCAACACATATACATTGATGATTTCCTTGCCCTTTTTATTTTTAAAACCTGTGCCTGCGCCAAGGTTTATCAGGGTGTAGCCCTGGGTTGGTGTTTCCGTATTATCGTAACTAAATACCCTGTTTTGTGTAGCTGTGTATTGCATTTGCAATTTGATAAAAGGCTTATCAAATGCAGAGGTGCCTTTCTCCAGTTCGTACCTCAATTCTGATATAAAACGGAACGGTGGCATCAGCGGAACATATTTTGTTTCTGTTGTTTTCTGCTCACCGGTAAAGCTGTTGTTGTTACCATAAATAAGCGAAGCCGAGTTATCAAAATGGAGTTGCCTTACAATGTGAAAATCAATATTGGCTTCGAGGCCGTACAGCAACACACTGCCTTGTTTAAATTTATAGGTCGGGTAATCTTGTCCGCTGCCTGTACTAACAGAATCGCCACCGGCAAATGAAACCAGGCGCTGGTTGTAAATATAATTGCTGATATGGTTTACGAATATGCTTGCGCTGGCATTAACGGTTTGCGAAGTGTAAGAGCCGCCAAGATCTGCCTGGTTACTAAACTCCGGTTTAAACTGGTCGTTGCCAATTTGGTAAAAACCTGTGCCCGGGTGTACGCCATTGGCAGAAATTTCTGAAATATTGGGTGCCCGGTAACCCCTTGCAAAATTGAACTTAAGGGCCCAGTGGTTATCCATCAGATAGGTTAGCCCAACGCTGCCCGTAACACCGCTGAAAGATGCAGTGGTATTGCTGAAAGGGTTATCTGCACCAGCAATTGAGGCACCGGTTACGGGTTCATCAAAACCACTTGCCGCATCTGGTTTTGTGTACAGTTCTTTTGTTTTAATATTCCTGTGATCGTATCTTATGCCACCGGAAATATCCACCTTGCCAAAATCTTTTTTAATCGTGGCAAAGCCACCAATATCAAATTGGTTATAAGATGGAATAATAAATTCAGTGCCTTTTGTTACGTCATTGCTTTGGTACATTCCATTTGCACCAACCGCAACGGACCACTTACTGAATTCTGGCAAAAAATATTTTACATCGTAGTTAAAAGTATTCAACTGAAGGTCTAACCCAGGTACATTTTGATAAGGCACTTCGGGGTGGCTATACTCCCTTCTTATACTACGCTGAAAACCAAAATTAGCATCCAGCCTGCTGTTACCAAAAAAGAAACTGTTTTTTAAAAATGCCCTGTAATGCTGTACCCGTTGGTGCAACACAGACATGCTGTAAGAATTTAGTTCGCTGTTGCCCACAATTGGCCTGATGGTATCCGCCTCTGTTATTTGTTTTGTAAACTGCCTTGTAGCAGAGTCCCTGCTGCCATCCGGTATCTCTTGTTTGTTATCATACAGGGATAAGCTTAAATGGCTAAACCCCCATTTTTTGTGCAGGCCGATAAAACCGCTTGCGGCAGTTTCATTAAAGGCAGTATTGTATACCCTGCCATCAACCGGATTTTTAAAATCTTTTGCAAGCCGCTTAGAGGTCCTGCCGCCCCACTCAACCCCATTTTTGTTGCCGGTTATAAATCCTGATCCGCCAAACATCCCATTGTTACTTTGGTATTCTGTTGTAACCGAGCCAGTAATTTTATTATTGGGTGCTGGCTGGCTGGGGATAAGGTTTACCACACCTGCAAGTGCATCCGAACCGTACATTAAACTGGCCGGCCCTTTTATAACTTCAATCCGGTCCACACCATAATTGTCCATTTCAATTCCATGCTCATCACCCCATTGCTGCCCTTCCTGCCGCATGCCATCATAAAGGGTTAAAATGCGGTTAAAGCCCAACCCCCGAATGTAAGGCTTGGATACGTTAGGCCCGGTGGTAACGGCACTTACACCAGGTATTTTTGCTATAGCATCAATTACATTGGTAGATAAATTAGTGGTAAGGTATTCTTTATTTACACTGATAACCGGCAGCGGCGACTTCCTTATTTCTGTTGCCTTGCTTGAGCCGGTTACGATTACTTCTGTAAGTTCAGTAGCACTTTTATCCATTTCAAAATTGGCGGTGGCAGCACCATTTATCTGTACAATTTTCGAAAATGTTTTATAACCGATAGCGCTTATTTGTATTTGGTAAGATGCCGCAGGCACTTTACTGATAACAAAATGCCCAATAGAATCAGTGAGGGCAGATGTATGTAAATCGAAGATAGAAATTGTGGTATAGCCTAACGGTTGCCCGGTTTGCTTATCGGTGATTTTACCCGATAGGGAGTTTTGTGCGCTAACAATATGGCTGGCACAAACCAACATAATAATTGAAATAATTTTCAATTTCATTTTGAAATTTTTAATGGTGTAATGCAAAAGATGGGGAACAGCAAAAACTGTTCTTAAAAAAATTAATAGGGGGCATTACACAGCAGGAGGGCCACGGGTAGCGGTTTCAGCAATGGGCGCTGCAACAAGTTTTACCGCACTTGCATTATAGATAACCTTGGCAAAACTATTAACGAAAGTAAATACCGGGTTATAAAAAACATGGGAGGTTACATTGTGATGATCACAGAGAAGGCACTTCTCCCGGTTTTTAGAAAGGTGCTTTTGATGGCCGCAATCATCCGCTTTGGCACTGTAATAAATATTTTTTTCGCAACCTGTTGCCTGTTCGTAAGCTACGGGTAGCTGGTGGTGGTGAAACAGGATCGCAGGGCTGTTGCCAAAGCAATACAACACCAGCAAAAGCAGGGCGCTAAAATGTATATGTTGTTTTGTTTTCAATAAATGATGTGCAACAATGTTGCGAATATAGGCAATACATTTTGAAGTAAAAATTTGATGAAAACGGAAAGCTATTTTTTGGCGGCTTTATCTTCTTTTGCTTTTTCCTTTATGTAGGAACGTACAGTATCCCAATAACCTTTGCCATAACCCACGAAAATTTCGGCGCCGGCAGGTATGTTTTTATCTGCATACACAAACACCCTTTTTTTTACAATGGCATAACGGGCATTGTTGGTAATTCCCTTTATCCGGGTTAACCCACGGGCATCGTTAATGTACCTTGCCAGCTCATCATAGTGATTGGCTGCATCAATAACACAATTGCGGTTTACATAAAATACATAAGAGTTTTTTCCATCGTTGTGGTCCACTTCTTTCCAGGTGCTTACAGTTCCTTTATATTCAATAATGCAGGTGTCCTTTGCAATAAACCCCTTCGTAAACAGGCCTTTACCTGCGCCTGGCATAGTTGATTTTTTTACAACCAGTTTCATTGGTGTTACGTCCATAATAAAGTTGATAGGAATTTTTACAGGGTTTACCCTTTGTACGTTGAGCCTGGTTGAAGATACGCAAGAGTTGTTGTTGATGGCCAGCGACATTGTTGAAACATAAAAAAAATATTACAACCGGATAAAAAATTATTGAACTGTCAGCACTGCCCTTTAATCCCCTTCATACACTTCGGGTTGGATGATTACAAACCTTACAAAAGAAAACTCTTTTTTTATGGTTGCCCTTATCCTGGTTATGGCCTCATTAATATCCATTGTATCCAAACCTGGTTTAAAAGCAATAACGAGCATGAGCAAAACATCTGATGGTGACTGATAGGTTGACAGTATGTGGATGGTTTTTAAAACGGATGCATCTTTACCAATAATTGCCTGCATTTTTTCACGGGTGGCCGGTGCAATGCCTTCGCCCATAAGCAAGCTGCGGCTTTCCCTTGCCAATAAAAACGATACCCCTATCAGCAAAACGCCAACCAGTAAAGAAGCAATTCCATCCAACACAGGAAGGTTATATAAATGCCCGAAAAAAACACAAACTGCCACTATCGCAAGTCCAAGGATTGCGGCTCCATCTTCAAACAACACCAAAAATGCGCCGGGGTCTTTACTTTTTATGATGGCCTGCCACCAGCTTTGATGGTTACGGACCTTGTTGAATTCTTTTATGGCGATGATAAAACTGATGCCTTCAAAAACAAAGGAAATGCCCAACACGACGTAGTTCCAGAAAGGGGCGCCCAAAGGCCCGGGCTTTACAATGTGCGTATACCCCTGGTAGACAGACACACCACCACCGAGGCCAAATATGATGATGGAAACAATAAAACTCCAGAAGTACAATTCTTTTCCATAACCAAATGGCCGAAGTGCATCAGGGGGTTTTTTACTTTGCCTGATGCCAAAAAGTATCAACACCTGGTTGATGGTATCGGCCAGTGAATGCACACCTTCAGAAACCATCGCAGTGCTGTTGCTGATAAAACCTGCAACAAATTTGGTAACCGCAATGGCTAGGTTAGCAGCTAATGCTGCGTAAATGGATAGGTTTGATTTTGCCATAAAGCCCCCTGGCTATTTAGTTGTAATTGGTAAGAAAAGATTTATTGCCGAAGTACCGGAAAAGTAAATTTTGTTTGGTTAACGCCATCATGATAAATCCTTATGGTTGCTTTTTGAAAATCACTTTCGTTAGCGGTATAAATATTTACAAATTGCTGTGGGTTCCTGTCTGCCAGCGGAAACCAGGTGCTTTGGATTTGTATCATTAACCGGTGGCCTATTTTAAAAGTGTGTGCAATATCAGGCAGCGCATATTTTACCCCCGTTATCTTTCCGGGAACAAACGGGGCAGGGGTTTCAAAACTGTTCCTGAATTTGCCCCTCATAATTTCGCCCCTTACCAGCATTTGATAACCGCCCATAGGATAGGCCATGCCATTGCCTTTAACCGAATCGCCATATTGAAAATCATCGGGGAAAACATCAATGATTTTTACCACAAAATCTGCATCGGTAGTGCTTATGCTGGTGATAAGATCGGCTATTACCGGGCCGGCAATAGTAAGCCCTTCTTTTAAAGTATCTGTTTTAAAGGTCAGCACATCTGGCCGTTCTGATGCAAAGCGCTGGTCATCGGTCATGTATTCCCTGGTGCGGTGTTCATGTACGCCATCGCTATACGGCACAGGGTGGGCAGGGTCGCTGATGTATTCGCTAAAGTTTTGCTCCTGTGGTTTGGCCGTTTCTTTTTCAAAAGACAGCCTGCCACCCGGATGGATGTACAGTGATTGTTCCCCGGTTTGTTTAGGCGGCCATTCTGTAAATTTTTTCCAGTTGTTTTCCCCGGTAAAAAAAATGTTGGCTTCTTTGATAGCATCAACAGCACCCTTATCTTTCAGGTAATAATTAAAAAAAGGTATTTCAACATTTTGCTGGTACCAGTCAGATGTATTGCTTTCAAAACGAACATTGCCTAAAAAATTTCCTTCCCGTCCCCACTGCCCGTGGTACCAGGGGCCCATTACCAGTTTGCTGTTGGTAGCAGGGCTTTGTGCTTTTGTGGCTTTATAACAGTTCCATGCGCCAAAACAATCTTCAGCATCAAACAAACCGCCTACCCACAACATTGCAGGTTTTACATTGTATAAGCCAACCCTTGCATTTCTCGCCTTCCACCATGCATCGTAGGTGGGGTGCTGGTACAACTCATGCCAAAATTTTATGCTGTCGCCAATCATAGCGGCCAGGTTTTTTAACGTACCAGCCTCTAAGTAAAATTTATAATTATCCTTGATTGGAGAACTAAAACCTGCGCCATAATTTTTTACAGGTCCCGGGTGCGGCTTGCCAAAAGTGGGATAAAAGGAAAAGCCGTCCATAACAAAAAATGCACCGTTGTGATGAAAGTCATCGCCGATAAACCAATCGGTAACCGGTGCCTGCGGGCTTACCGCCTTTAACGCAGGATGGTTGCTGAGGGCTGCTTCTGTGGCATAAAAGCCTGGATAACTGGTACCAAAAATACCCACCCTTCCATTATTGCCGGGTATGTTTTTTAGCATCCAATCTATGGCATCATAGGTATCACTTGCCTCATCAATATCCTTTTTTGTTTTTTTGTTTTTGTTGAACGGCCGCACATCCACAAACTGGCCTTCGCTCATATACCTGCCCCGTACATCTTGCGTAACAATAATGTACTTCTCTTTTATATAAGCCATCTGATACCTGCCCCACACCGGAAGAAATTTATCCTCGCCATAAGGTGCAGAGGAGTAGGGGGTGCGTACCATCAAAAACGGGTGCTTTTCAACACTATCTTTTGGAATATAAAAAGAGGTAAATAAACGGATGCCGTCCCTCATGGGTACCATTCTTTCTATCTTATAATAATTAGTTACAAAAAAAATACTGTCGGCGTTTTGTGCATACGCACCTGCCGCTGTTACCAATAAAAAAGCGAATAGAAATTTTTTCATCTTACATTGTTTAAAAATTAAATTTAGCGAAACTTGCTATTACACAATTTTTTATGGAAGATAATAAGCAAATAGTGGAAAGGTTTTACACCTCCTTTGCCAAACTTGATGCCACTGCAATGAACAACTGCTACAGTGATGATATTGTTTTTTTTGATCCTGTTTTTGGGCTGCTTAAAAATGAGGAAGCAAAAAGCATGTGGAAGATGTTGTGCAAAAATGCCAAAGGGTTTTCTCTAACCCACGGTAATATTGTTTCGCTGGATGATGAATATGTTACCTGCGATTGGGTGGCCACTTACCTTTTTAGTGCCACCGGCAAGCAGGTAGTTAATAAAGTAAAAGCAAATATGCGTTTACAAGATGGTAAAATTATAGAGCACAGTGATGCTTTTAGTGTTCACAAATGGAGCAAACAAGCCTTTGGTATCATAGGTGTTTTACTTGGATGGAACAGCATTTTTCAAAATAAAATAAAGAACACAACAAAAAAAAACCTGCTGGTTTTTATGCAAAAGGAGGCACAAGCTTTTTAACGGCTTAACCGCTGTATCCACAATTCAGCCTGATCTCTTTTTCGCCTCACCCGTTGTATAAATGGCTTAGTGTAGTATTATTCATCAAAATTGTTTCGGTTTTTTCCCACTTTGTTACCGGTTGCCCACGTTTGTATCCACATCTACCTTTAATGGCAGATGGTTTGGTTTTTGAATAGTTAATGATCATTAGTTGATACGTTTTACAATTAATTCATATCAAAAAACTTTTAAAAAGATTAAAATCATACACATGAAAAAAGCAATTATTTTATCTGCAATCGTACTCTCAGGTTTTGCAGCAATGGCACAGGATACCAGTACAAATAAAACTACGTATCCTTTAAATAACAGGCGTGATACGTCGATGAACAAGAATAATGGTAATTGGAATAAAAATGATTCCACGACAATGCCAGGTCAAAGTGGAATGAGTGGCAGTAAGCCGGATTCAGCCACCACCGGGCTTTCCGGCGATGCAGGTATGAAGAACACCCAGGATTCTACCAATGGTTTAACCACAGGTAAGCAACCTGCAAGCCCAGCAACAACTAGTCCGTCCAGCTCATCATCAAACAGTACAGCAAGTTCGTCTTCCACTACAACAGACTCTGCTGCAACTGCTACAGCAGTTACGGATAGGGTGGCAATGGCCAATGATAAAATGTACCTTATTAAAAATGGTGACAGTGTAATTTTGGATAAATCGTACAAATTGGAAAGTGGTGCAGTTGTAAGCTCAGCAGGTAATGTAAAATTTCCAAGCGGTAAAACGGTGCAGTTAAAAAATGGTCAATTTATCGAATTAAAACCAGTAGCTGAAGCAACGACTGAAACAAAAACCAAAACAAAAACAACAACGAAGAAAGCATCGGCAACTTCTGTAAAAAAGAAACCGGCTTCTAATTAATACATTTTCTTAGGGGTAAATTGGAAGGGTGAGGTGAGCAATCATTTCACCCTTTTTTTGTACAGCAAGCAGCGACTTAAGCAGGCATAATTACCTGTAATGCAGCAGGGATAATGCTGGCTTTAATTTCCCGGATGCGCCCAAGATATTCCCCATCCACCTGGAAATGCACTTTGCGTTTCGAAGTGATCAACAAATTATTTGTCTGGTACAGTGCGGTTTTCTCAGGATCGAAAGCGGCATGTGTAACCGTCATTTTAAATAATTCAAAAAGGGATATTTTCTTTATGGCAACCACTTCAAAAAACAGGTCATCTATTTTGCCTAAGGGGTTAATAACTGCACCACTGCCGTATCTTGTAGCATTTGCAATAACAATCATCGCAGCTTGAATGCGTATGTTGCTTCCATCAACCTGCATCGATACGTTCATCCTTCTATGGGTAAACAGGGTTTTAAAAGATGCTTTAAGATAACCCATCATTCCCCTTTTATCAGAAGATTCAAAAGTTTTGATCATGTAGGCGTTAAAGCCAATATCACTCAAGTGGATGCACAACTCTTCATTAACTTTTGTGAGGTGAATTTTTTTAGTAAGGCCTGTAACAAGCACCTTTAAAGCTTCTGCTGGTTTTTCGCTGATGCCTAATTCTTTGGCCAATCCATTTGCAGATCCGGCGGGAAGTATGCCCAACAACATCTCCGTATTCAAGATACATTCCGCTACCAGTTTCACTGTACCATCACCACCCGTGGCAACAACTATATCAGGTTTTAAGCTGTTGATTTGTTCCTGTATAATTTGAAGGTTGCAATCTTTAGGCAAAGTAAAAATTTCAATGGTATATCTTAATGGTTCAAAAAATGAATAAATAATATTTGGCCAATCCGTAGAATTGCTGCCAGACCCGGGGTTTACTATAAAGAGTATTTTCTTGTCCATTGCAATTGCCATCGTTAAGTATTTTGTGGCACAAATTTTAAACTAATAAGTGATAAACCGGATGTTTAGCTTTTATTTAATTAATATTTCATTAACTCCTTTACCAGTTTAGTACAAACAAAAATGACTGAAAATATCTCTGCCCCTTTTGCGAGGGTGAAAGTGTATAATGGATATGGGCATACCGATAACCTGGTAGTGTATGGGCATGTGTTAAAGGGTAAAGCTTTTGAAGTTAAAAATTATACGTCAAACACCTTTACCAATATTATTAATCTGATAAGATTGTTTCTGGTAAGGCCTGTAAATGGGGCAGCAGTGCGGCTGGTATGGAGGGGGCAGCAAATAAATGCGGTATCCCAGAAGGATGGTTTTTTTAAACTGGAGTGGAAATCTGAAACACAGGTAGCTGCCGGCTGGCATACTATTAAAGTGGAATTTTTACATACAGACGGCGATGCTAAAATGGTGGGCAATGGCAAAATATTTGTGCCGCATATTACACAATACGGCTTTATATCAGATATTGATGACACTGTTCTAATCTCCCATTCCGGTAAAGCTTTTAAAAAACTGCGTACACTTTTTACACGCAACCCAAGGAGCAGAAAAGTGTTTGACAGCGCCGCAAGATATTACCGTTTATTAGCCATGGCGCATACAGAGCCTGATATAGCCAATCCATTTTTTTATGTATCCAGCAGCGAATGGAATTTGTATGATTACCTCACGGAATTTTTTAATTACAACAAATTACCGGAAGGTATTTTTCTTTTAAATGAGATAAAAAAATGGCACCAGCTTTTTAAGACAGGTGGCTCCAAACACGAAGGAAAACTGATAAGGGCTGTTAGGATATTGAATGCATTTCCGGTGCAACGCTTTATATTATTAGGCGACAATTCTCAAAGTGATCCTGAAATTTACAAGCTTATCGCCGACAGGTATCCAAATCAAATTATAGCCATTTACATCAGGAATATAAATGAAAGAAAGGCCGGGGAAACCTTGAAAACGTTTTCTTCCCTGAAAAATAAAAGCATTGATACCTGCCTGTTTAAACACAATATTGAAGCAATGGAACACTCCCGGGCTATCGGGTTAATTGACAACTGAATGGTAAGAAACTTGTATCGAAAGATGCGGTATAGCTGAAGCCGAAATATTAGCAATCGATAAAAATATATCATCATGACATACGATCAAATTGTGCAATTATTAGGAGAAGAAGATGAATATCTTTTAACCCATCAATGCAAAACTGTTCCAAAAGAAAACCTTCAATTACCCGGCAGCGAGTTTTTGGATAAGGTGTTTATTAACTCCGACAGAAACATACAAACCATCCGCAACCTCAACAACATTTTTAATACCGGCAGGCTTTCGGGTACAGGCTATCTTTCTGTTTTGCCGGTAGACCAGGGGGTAGAACATAGTGCAGGCGCATCCTTTAGCCCAAACCCAATGTATTTTGATCCTGAAAATATAGTAAAACTTGCTTTGGATGGCGGGTGTAATGCAGTGGCAAGCACCATCGGCGGCCTTGGTCTGGTTGCCCGAAAGTATGCCCACAAAATTCCATTTATTGTAAAGATTAACCACAATGAACTATTAACTTATCCTAATAAGTTCGACCAGGTTTTATTTGGCTCCGTTAACACCGCATGGAACATGGGTGCTGCTGCAATTGGGGCTACCATATATTTTGGCTCTGCCGAAAGCGACCTGCAGATAACTACTATATCAAAAGCATTTGAACAGGCACATGACCTTGGCATGGCAACAGTTTTATGGTGCTACCTGCGCAACAATAGTTTTAAAAAAGATGACAGGGATTATCATGTATCGGCAGACCTTACGGGGCAAGCCAATTACCTTGGTGCCACTATCAAGGCAGATATTATTAAACAAAAATTGCCAGAAAATAATGGTGGTTACAAAGCCATGAATGCCGATAAGGTAAATTATGGAAAGTATGACGAACGCATGTACACACAGTTAAGTACAGATAACCCTATTGACCTTTGCCGTTACCAGGTACTCAATTGTTTTGCCGGAAGGGCGGGGTTAATCAACTCCGGCGGGGCATCGGAAGGAAGCAAAGATTTAAAGGAGGCAGTACGCACAGCAATCATCAACAAAAGGGCCGGGGGCATGGGAATGATTTCGGGCAGAAAATCTTTTCAGCGTCCATTTGCTGAGGGGGTGGCATTGCTCAATGCCATTCAAGATGTTTACCTCGATAGGCAAATAAACGTTGCCTGATGTTGCAATGCGGCTTAGCATTAATTTAGCTGCATGAAAGCAGCAAATATAGCAGACATTAAACAGGAGCTTAATAATTTGCCAACCGTCCAATTGCTCGAGTTATGTTTAAGGCTTGCCAAATACAAAAAAGATAATAAAGAATTGCTCAATTTTATTTTGTTTGAATCCCATGATGAGCAGGCTTATCTCGCCAATATAAAGGCCGAAATGGATATGGCATTTGATCAAATCAATAAAAGCAATGTTTACTTTGCCAAAAAAAGTTTGCGTAAAATTTTACGGGATTTGGGCAAACAGGTCCGCTACATTGCTTCCAAACCAGCAGAAGTGGAGTTGCTGCTACACTTTTGTACTACGCTAAAAAATTCATCTATTCCTGTAAAAAAGAATGCCGTGCTCAACAACCTGTATTTATTCCAACTTAAAAAAATTGAAAAAATTATAGCAACATTGCATGAGGATCTACAGTATGATTATTTGAGGCAACTGCGAAAACTGGAAACTTAATCTAGGGTTTAAAACTGCCTTCTTTAAAAGTGGCCTTAAAATGTTGAAAGTCGGGTATAGATACATTTGATACATATGGATTGTCAGGGTTGCGGCTAATATATTCCTGGTGGTAATCTTCAGCAGCATAAAATTTTGTTAGCGGTACTACCTGGGTAACAATTTTATTTTTATAAGTTTTACTGTCTGTAAGTTTTTTGATCTCTGCTTCAATCACCTGCTTCTCTTTATCATTATTGTAAAAAGCAATTGACCGGTATTCTGTTCCTGCATCATTACCCTGCCTGTTCATTGTGGTGGGGTCCTGGCTTGCAAAGAAAGCATTTACCAATGTTTCATAACTAATTTTTGATGGATCGTAATGCACCTGTACGGTTTCTGCATGGCCGGTTTGGCCAGAGGCAACTTTTTCATAATCAGGGTCGGTTGTGGTACCACCTGCATAACCACTTACAGCATCACGTACACCAACAAGGCTTTGAAAAACAATTTCGGCATGCCAAAAGCAACCTTCGGCAAATGTGGCCACGGCTTCATTGGCAACAGGTGCGCCTTTTACGGCAACGGGTATTTTTACTTTAGCAGATTGCCCACAGGAAACAAGTGATGTAATAGCGATAAAAAATGTAAAAAGAGGTTTCATATTTTATGTTTTAGATAGTAACGATATTACAATCAAATGGGTTTAAAGGTTGATGTTAAAAAAAGTAAAAGGGTGTAAACCCAGTTGAAAATTTTAATCTCCACACCACATTATATATATTTGAAAAAATTTTTATGGAGATAAAGGAAATGTTTGAGCAGGCAGTTGGTAAAAGTAAAACCCTTTCTGAGAAACCTGCAAATGAAACCCTGCTGCAGATGTATGGTTTATTTAAACAGTCCACCGAAGGTGACATTAATATTCCCTCACCGGCAAACGCATTTGATTTTGTAGCGAAGGCCAAGTTTGCGGCATGGGAGCAACTTAAGGGTAGCTCTAAAGATGCTGCCATGCAGCAATACATTGACCTGATTGAAAAACTTCACTCTTAAGTGCAGGCATCATACGGTAAAAAAAATAATGCCTTATCAATATTTCACCCTATCTTCACGCCGTGATAAAAGCTCTATGAGCACAATGTTTTAGTTAGATGCAATTTTTTACTTCTCCAACGTATTAGTTTACTCTTCTTAAAAATTTTGTCTTTAGTCAGTTTACCATCACAGGTATTTTAATTTTATTTATTTAAATTTTTAAGAAAATGAACCTTTACGTTTCAAATTTAAGCTTCAACACAAGTGATGTTGAACTTAACGAATTGTTTGCTCAATTTGGTAGTGTAACTTCTGCCAAAGTAATTACTGACAGGGAAACCGGCCGCTCACGTGGTTTTGGTTTTGTTGAAATGAGTAATGAAGAAGAAGGAAAAGATGCAATGTTAGGCCTTAACAACAAAGAAGTTGAGGGACGTGCAATGTCTGTTTCTGTTGCTAAAGAAAGAGAAGCAAGAACAGGCGGTGGCGGTGGAAGCCGCGGTGGATATTCAAACAACCGCAGCAGTGGCGGCGGTGGTGGATACTCCAGCAACCGCAGCAGCGGTGGCGGTGGTAACAGGTGGTAACCCAATGCACAAATATAATTTTAAAAGCGCTCAGTAATGGGCGCTTTTTTTTGATAAGCCATCATTGCATTTTTGTTTGAAATGTTTTATTTTCATACTATAAGTCAGCCAAAACTACTGTAGATGCTCTTTAACTCTTTTCATTTTGTATTTTTCTTTATAACTGTAACCATTCTTTATTTTTTACTCCCATTTTCCAAAAGATGGATTTTACTGCTTTTGGCAAGTTGTTATTTCTACATGGCTTTTATACCTGTTTACATCCTTATTTTGGGCTTTACCATTGTGGTGGATTATTTCGCTGCAATCCTTATCTCAAAAGCTCCTCTAAAAAATAAAAAGATATTTCTCATTTCAAGTCTTGTAGCTAATTTGGGGATACTATGTTTTTTTAAGTATTACAATTTTGCAAACAACAACCTGTCACTTTTACTTCATGGCTTTGCGCTAAAAGATCCGTTACCGCATCTTTCAATTCTTCTTCCTATTGGGTTATCATTTCATACATTTCAGGCGATGAGCTATACTATTGAAGTATATCGTAATAATCAAAAACCTGAACGGCATTTTGGCCGCTATGCTTTGTATGTAATGTTTTATCCACAATTGGTAGCCGGGCCAATTGAGCGGCCTCAAAACCTTTTACATCAGTTTACACAAAATTATTCTTTTGAGCCTGACAGGATTTTTGATGGACTAAAAATTATGCTGTGGGGCTTTTTTAAAAAACTTGTGATTGCCGACAGGTTAGGGATATTTGTAAACTTAGCTTATGCGGATGTTGCCCACCAAAATGGCATCACAATGTTGGTTGCCACTTTATTTTTTTCCTTTCAAATATATTGCGACTTTTCGGGGTACTCTGATATCGCCATTGGGGCTGCAAAAGTGATGGGCTTTGATCTTATGGAAAATTTTCGCAGGCCAATTTTTGCCCGTAGCACAGGGGAGTTTTGGAAGCGATGGCATATCTCTTTGTCAACCTGGTTTAAAGACTATGTATATTTTCCAATGGGGGGAAGCAGGGTACCAGTTTTAAGGCTGTACTTTAATTTAATGGTTGTTTTTTTGCTAAGTGGTTTGTGGCACGGGGCCAATTGGACCTATGTTGTATGGGGTGGTATTAATGGAATGTATTTAATCCTTGCTTTATTGACACAAAGTTTTTGGCTGAAGTTTAATACTATTACACGCATTACTAAATATCCAAAGTTTTTATTGGGGTGTGAGATTATAATAACGTTTGGCCTCATAAGTTTCTCCAGGATTTTTTTCAGGGCAAAAACAATTAATGAGGCATTTGATGTAATTAAAAAAATAGCAACTTTCGAAGGTTCTGTTTTAGAAAACGGAAAAAATATTGTTATATACTCGTTGTTTGCCATTGTTTTTTTGCTGGCAGTTGAATTCAAAAAAGAGTTTTATAAAGGCACGTTTACAATATCAAACCATCAAAATTTTTGGGTAAGAAATGCTTACTATTCTTGCCTGCTTATTCTTTTGCTGGTACTTGGTGTTTTTGATGGAGGCCAGTTTATCTATTTTCAATTTTAAAAACAAATAAATGATCGGGAGGGTACCAAAAAAACTTTTGGGCAGTTTTATTTTAAAGTTATCTGCTTT
Source organism: Ferruginibacter sp. (assembly GCA_965249755.1). GTDB lineage: Bacteria > Bacteroidota > Bacteroidia > Chitinophagales > Chitinophagaceae > Ferruginibacter. Next base: position 880,810 of record CBDFMT010000004.1, on the reverse strand, counting down.
TGCTTTATTAGTTTTCTGTCTGGATTTTGCAACAGGAACTTTTTTGAAAAAAATATATTTTAAGCAGAAGAGTGGTTTTGACTGGCAAACAAACTATGCAATAAATGAAACGAAGGCCGACCTGTTAATTTTCGGTTCGTCAAGGGCGGCCAATATTTTTGACCCTGAAATATTAGGTAGTGCATTAAATATGTCTTGTTACAATGCGGGAAGGGCCGGGTTTTCTATCTTATATCATTATCCGGTTTTACAGGTTATTACAAAAAGGCATACCCCAAAATTGGTCATTTTGAGTATTGATGCCGGAGGATTTAGTATAAACACTGATGCCTATGACCGGCTAAGTAGCTTGTTACCTTATTATGAAACGCATAATGAGATAAAATCAGCAGTCGATTTAAAAAGCCGGTATGAAAAGTTTAAAGTTTTTTCCAAAACATATCCTTATAATTCCATGCTATTGCCCATTTTATCGGGATTGAGGAAAAAGGGAAATGCGAAATTCGCAACACAAAACGGATTTATACCATTGCATACATTGTTAACCGATTCTACAGTTTACATAGATTATTCCAAGGAATTACAATTAGATTCTGTGAAGGTAAATATCTACAAATCATTTTTACAATATTGTATCATCAACAAAATTCCACTTTTTATAACTTGCCCGCCATATAAACTTAACTCCACGGGAGTTGACAGATCAATTACTAAAGCGAAGGAAATAGCGGTTGATTATAAAATTCCTTTTCTTGATTTCTCCAGGGATACAATTTTTACTAACCACATAAACTTGTTTGCAGATGTAAAACATTTAAATGATATTGGAGTTCCTTTACTAAATAAACAAATCATTGACTCGATAGTCTTTACTCGAAAATAGAAAGTAAGGAGACAGGTAAAACAAGAAATCATCTTAACTGAAACATTACTTAACATAATATTAATTATAGGAATCGATATTTAAAACTATATCGATAGATTGCTTGTTAACAAAAATCTGATGCAAACAGAATGCTTGTACAATAAAATGAGATAAAAAAATGTTTGACTAAGGAGAAAAGTTATTTGATATTATATTTTGACATTCTTGAATAATAAACATAGAATATCATAGAAATAATTCCGAATGCGATAAAACGAAAAAGCCTTTTAGGATCTAAAAGGGATAAAGCCTGATTAGGAATGTGAGATAATTTCATGGATCTTAAAATTTTGAATTAAACAATGCTTATCGCATGGCAATCGGATCGTTAGAAAATTAAGCATTTAAGCTGTTACGTGTATAACAAAGACTTTGCCAGTTAATTAAAATCATCTTTTTTGATTGTTATTAATTGGTTTTAATCACCAACAAGAAAAAATAGTATTTAAATCCACCCATTCTAAAAAATATCCTCATGAAACCTTTTACGTTTTTATCATCACTTCTATGTTCATTTATTTTGCTTGCGTTATTTTCCTGTGAAAAGGAATACAGCGTTGAAAACGGCATCCTCACCGGTGGAGGTACCAAATCTGGTACAGCTCTATTTGCATTCGCCGGCGGCAATGGTAATTGTACCTCACCGGTAATAGCAGGAACTTATACACCTTCCGTTACAACTACATCAGCCAATACCGCAACTTTGCAGGTTACCGTTACACAAGCAGGCACGTACATCTTATCTACAGACGAGGCGAATGGGGTTTCTTTTAGTGCAAGTGGCAGCTTCACTGGTACCGGTATGCAAGCCGTAGTGCTTAAAGCAAGCGGTACGCCTGTTGATCCGGGCATTTATAATTACATCATTGGTACAAATGGTTGTTCTTTTACCATTGACTATAAAACAAGTACCACATCAAATACAGCAACGTATACGTTTGCCTCCGCACCAAATGCATGTAATGCGGCAGATATAAAAATTAACGGCACGTATACGGCAGGCACAGTTTTGTCGGCTGCAAACAGTGTTCTTATAAATGTTAACGTAACAAAAACAGGATCGTATGCATTAAATACGGTTACTGCCAATGGCATAAGTTTTTCAGGGTCTGGCACCTTTACTTCTACCGGTACAAACACCGTTAAATTAACAGGCATCGGTACCCCGGTAAGTTCTGGTTCATTCTTATTTTCACCATCAAATAACGGGTGCGCTTACACAATCACAGTTTCACCTTCTGCAACTTCTTCTTCTGATTTTATCAAATGCAAAATAAACGGCGTTGCCACCACATTTAATGATATGGCATCCGGCACACAATCTACTACTGCAGCGGCCCCGCCTGCACCAGCAACAGTTACTGTAGATATAGCTGGCAACGTATCAGCAGGGGCAAACGAAAATATTTCTTTATCATTAAATAAGATGGGGACATCAATATCGTCAGGTGAAGTGTATGATGCAAACAGTTATTCAGCAGGAAGGCTTTATATTGTTTCTTACGACGATTCAAATGCCAATAGTTTCAGTGCAGTTTCCGGCACCAGCCAAACACCATTTACCATTACAGTTACCAACAAAACGGCTTCCAGGATAGAAGGTACTTTTAGCGGAACGGTTAGTGATACCGGTGCATCCGGAGGTGCTACAATAGTTATAACAGAAGGTACATTTAGTGTGCCCCTTAAATAAAGAACAACAAATACTTTGCGTATGAAGAATGTATTACCGGTAATATTTACTGCTCTTTTGGTACTCTCACTTTTTTCTGGTTGCCAAAAAGAATTAAACTATGAAATTATTAGCAGTGATATTTCGGGCACTAGTGGAGGAACGGCAAAGTATAGTTTTGTAAGCAGTGCTGGCAACTGCGACGGTATAATTGTTTCAGGTATTTATAAAAAAGATGTGCCTTTAAGTGACTCCAACTTTATCATCATTAAAGTAAATGTGGATTCTGTGGGAAGCTATGCTTTAGCTACTGCAAATATAAATGGGGTAATTTTTGGGGCGTCTGGAAACTTTACATCAAAAGGTGCACAAACTATAAAACTTAAGAGTTCGGGCACACCGGTTGCAGCTGGTAATTTCAATTTTATTCCCGGTAGCAATGGATGTACATTCAATATAAATTTTGCAGCAAATACTTCAGGTTCAGGAAATGCACAATTTACCCTTAGTGGTGCGCCGGACAGTTGCACCACAGCGGCTGTAAACGGCGAATATATCATTGGCAATTATTTAAATACCGGTGATTCTGTTGTTATCAAAGTAAATGTCATTACCACCGGTTCCTACTCCATCACCACCAATTCGGCTAATGGAATATTGTTTTCAGCTACGGGAACTTTCAACTCTGCAGGCCCGCATACGATTACCCTTATTGGCAGCGGTAACCCAACCGGCACAGGCCAGTTTGTTTTTACGCCAGGTTCAAACGGTTGTAAATTTTCGGTTAAATGCCTTCCGCAGCCAGTTTATTATGATACCCTTTCTTGTAAAATAAATGGTTCGCTGGTTAATTTCAACCTGCAGGTTTCCGCTTCCAATAATGTATACACCACACCTATGTTTTATAACGAAGCCGATATTGATGGCGGTGTTGCGGCAAATGCGTATGAAACCATGTATTTAAATTTGGGTAAATATTCAGGTAAAATCATCTCCGGGGATAAGTTCGACATAACTGGTGCACAGGATTCATCGGGTAATAAATATGGCTTCGGTTATATAAGCCCGTTGCAGGATACTGTTGAAGCATATTCCGGCCGGGCTGTTAACACCCCTTTTTCTGTAGTGGTAAAAGAATTAACGGCAACCAGGATAAGGGGTACTTTCAGTGGTACAGCAACCGATTTGGATGTGAACGGAGGTAAAGGAAATAACAAAAAAATTATCACAGAAGGCATATTTAATTTGCCTTTACGATAAGAATTAATCATAGAATTTTATTACAGGAGAATGCCCCACAGCATTCTCTTTTTTGTGCTTTCCAACTACAAACTGTATTTTTACCGGAATGCAAAACAACACCATTCCGCTAAAAAAATTGTTGGCCAATCTCCAGATAAATGAACTTAATCAGATGCAATACGCATCCATTAAAGCGAATGAAGAAAACGATAATATTGTTTTACTGTCATCAACAGGGTCAGGTAAAACAATAGCTTTTTTAATTCCCCTGGTAAATGGTTTAACAACAAGCAAAACGGTTCAAGCTTTAATACTGGTTCCATCAAGGGAGCTTGCAATACAAATAGATGAGGTGCTTAGAAAAATGGCAACCGGCTTTAAAGTTACCTGCTGCTATGGCGGCCATAAAAGGGAAACAGAAGAAAATAACCTCGTTCAGCCGCCGGCAGTAATTGTTGGTACGCCCGGCAGGGTTGCAGACCATTTAAGAAGGGGCAATTTTTTACCAGATAACATTACCACGTTAGTGATGGATGAGTTTGATAAATCCCTGGAACTTGGCTTTCAGGAAGAAATGTCTTTCATCATCGGTTCCCTTCCCTCAGTAAAAAAAAGAATATTAACCTCAGCTACGCAAGCCATACAAATCCCTGCTTTTGTTGGTATAGATGCCGCCATCTACCTTAATTTTTTAACCCCGCTGATACAGAAACCGGCTGCCGATGAGTTGGTGGTAAGTACATTACGTTCTCCGGATAAAGATAAAACAGAGACACTTTTTAAACTGATTTGTTTTGTTGGAAATAAATCGATGATTGTTTTTTGTAACCACCGGGAATCTGTAGAGCGTACAAGTGCTTATTTAAAAGATAAAGGTATTGTCAACGTTTTTTACCATGGCGGCATGGAGCAGCAGGAAAGGGACAGTGCCATGTGTAAGTTTAAGAATGGCACTTCAAATGTGTTGGTTACAACCGACCTTGCGTCCCGTGGGCTGGATATACCTGATATCAAATACATCATTCATTATCACCTGCCGCCTACTGCAGATGTGTATACCCACCGTAACGGCAGAACAGCAAGAATGGAAGCAGGCGGCAAATCGGTATTGATTTTATCTGACGAAGAAAAGCTTCCATCTTACATCAATGGAAATGTGGCAAGTATCGAATTACCAGAAAGACTGGAACTTCCTGAAAAGCCAAAATGGTCAACTTTATTTATCGCCGCAGGCAAAAAAGATAAAGTAAACAAGATTGATATTGTAGGCTTTCTATCCAATAAAGGGCTACTTAAAAAAGATGATATTGGCCTTATTGAAGTAAAAGATTTTTTTTCATTTGTAGCAATACGCAAGCTTAAGGCCGGAGAGGTTATAGAGCTTATAAAGAATGAAAAGATAAAAAACAAAAAGGTAAAAATTGCTGTCGCTAAGTAAATCATTTACCTATTGTTATAATTTTTTACTGGCTTTCTTTTTATAAATTAATATACATTTACAGGGGCGATATCCCTATGGGTTTGTTTATTCTAATGCAGGGCCAACCCCCTTCTCGCTAACCCCTAAAATTAAGCATCCCCTAACACTAAAAGTATTGTTACACCATGGCCCCGGAAAAAGAATATAAAAAAGTTACCACAAACACCATTCAAAAAATGAAGGCAGCAGGAGAAAAAATCTCCATGATTACGGCTTACGATTTTTCATTCGCCAAACTTTTTGATGCCGCTGGAATTGATATTATTTTAGTAGGTGATAGCGCAAGCAACGTAATGGCCGGGCATACCACTACCCTTCCTATAACATTAGACCAAATGATTTACCATGCGCAAAGTGTGGTTAGGGCAAGGGAAAGAAGCCTGATTGTTGTTGATATCCCGTTTGGGTCTTACCAGTCAAACTCAGAAATTGCTTTGGCTTCTGCCATCAGGATTATGAAAGAGAGTGGTGCCCATACTGTAAAACTGGAAGGTGGTGAAGAGGTAATTGATTCAGTAAAAAAAATAGTGAGTGCAGGCATACCCGTGATGGGGCACCTTGGTTTAACACCGCAATCCATCAATAAATTTGGCACTTACGTGGTTAGGGCCACAGAAGAAGCCGAAGCAGAAAAATTAAAGAAAGATGCCCTTTTGTTACAGGGTGCCGGCTGCTTTGGTATTGTGCTGGAGAAGATACCTGCCGCTTTAGCCAAAGAAGTTTCATTAAGTTTAAATATACCAACAATTGGTATTGGCGCCGGTGGCGATTGTGATGGACAGGTACTTGTAATGCATGATATGCTTGGCATCAACACCGATTTTAAGCCGAGGTTTTTACGCCGCTACCTAAACCTTGATGAACAAATTACAACCGCTGTTAAGCAATATGTAGCTGATATTAAGAGCTGCGATTTCCCTAATGATAATGAGCAATATTAATTAAGATTAATTCCTTCTCCAGCAATAGTACACAGCGGATGATCCAATTCTTTTGATGCGGCTTTTGAAGTTTAGGTTGCAGTAAATCAATGATCCGGATTATGCTTTGTTTCATACATTTGCCCCCCTTTCAAAATATGCATATGAGAAAATTAGTTTTTGCGATTTGTTTAGCCGCTGCTAACAGTTGCTTTGCGCAAACTGCCGTCGATTTAAACCCTGTAACGATTACGGCTACACGATTACCCCAAAAACAAAATGAGACAGGCCGCAGCATAACTGTTATTGACGGAAAGCTGTTTGACAAATTAGCCGTACGGTCCCTGGACGAATTGTTGAAATATGTACCGGGTATTGAAATGCAATCCCGGGGGCCGATGGGTGCACAGAGCGATATTGTTATCCGTGGCGGAACATTTCAGCAGGTGTTAATTATGATTGATGGCGTAAGAATGAATGATCCGGTAACCGGGCACTTTTCTTCATACATTCCTGTAGCACCTTATGAGATTGAACGTATAGAAATACTGCGTGGCCCTGCTGCTGCCATGTATGGGGCAGAAGCAGTAGGTGGTGTTATCAATATCATAACAAAGGCATTTAATAAGTTTACAATAGCAAAAAGCAACCATGAAACGGCAACACTCACAGCCGGGCAATATGGTTTGTGGAGCGGCAACGCAGGCTTGCACACTACAGGAAAAAAAGTAAATACATCGTTTGGGTTTTTAACCAATAACACCACGGGGCAACTGTTAAGGGGCAACAACCGGGGCTATGTTTATAATAATACCATTAGCGGATCTATCAGCTTTCACATTGCTAAAAACTGGCAGTTAAGTTTACGAAGCAGTTATGACAGCCGGAGTTTTGCTGCACAAAATTTTTACACCACATTTAAAAGTGATACTGCCACAGAGAAAGTAAAAACATGGTGGAACCAATTACAACTTAAACAGCAAACAGGCAACCATACACAGCAGTTTGATTTGATGTATAAAAAAACCACTGATCATTATGCTTACAATACAGTGGCGATAGCTAATGATAATAAGTCGGAAGCTTTCCTTTTTCAGTACCTCTATTCAACGCAACTGAACAAGCAACTTCAATTTGGTGCAGGCACTCAATTAGATAAAAGGTCTATCATATCCAACGACAGGGGCAACCATTCTGCCGGCCATGGTGCTGTGTTTACTACTTTAATTTACAGCCAAAAACAATTTAAATTGTCACCTTCCTTAAGGGTGGATAAAGATGAAAATTATGGTACTGCATTCATACCACAGCTCAACGCATCTTACCAATTGAACAATACAACCCTACGGGCCTTAGTTGGTAAAAGTATACGAAATGCCGACTTTACAGAACGCTATAACAACTACAACAAAAAGCTGGTAACCAGCGGCAGCATTGGTAATCCTGATCTTTCTACAGAGAATGGATGGAGTTATGAATTAGGGGCGGATGTATTATCTGGTAACCATTTAAAAGTATCTGTAACCGGTTTTTACCGCAACCAAAATAATGTGATTGACTATGTGGCTACGCCTTATGCAGATATGCCCAGAAAATCGAACTTATCACCTGCAGGCAATTATGCATTGGCAAAGAACATTAAAAAAGTGACCACAAGGGGTGCCGAAGCCGAAGTAACCTGGCAAAAAGCATTCAGCAATACCCACCGCTTGTACATCAATACAGGCCTGACATTGCTTCATTCCGGCAGCAGCGATACTGTGCCCTCTTTTTATATTATTTCACACGCAAAATTATTGGCGCAGGCAAATGTGTTGTACACTTTTAAAAGAGTAAGCCTGTCTGTAAGCTCATTATACAAAACCAGGAATGCCCAAAAAGCAAGTGGCATTAATGCCGTTATAAGCAGCGATTATTTTTTACTTAATGCACAGGCATCTTATCAGCTTTGCAAAAAATTAGCGGTATCCGTTATGTGCAATAACATAACGGATAAAAGCTATAGTGATTTGCTTGGCAGCATAATGCCAAGGCGTTGGCTTAGCGGCAGCATCGTTGTTAATCCCTAAACCATTCACCCGTAACTTTACAAAAAAGCAGGTATGAAATTTCTTACAGCATTACAGGTACAACAAAAAAACAAAGGGGTGTCAACAGGCACAAAATGGCTTTCGTCAAAGGGAGTTGCCATTAATTCTTTTTCACCGGTAGATGGTAAAATAATTGCGTCTGTAAAAAGTGCAGATAAAGAAAGTTATGAAGCCGTGCTGGTACAGGCGCAAAAAGCTTTTGTAGAATGGCGGCAGTGGCCGGCACCAAAGCGGGGTGATGTGGTAAGGCAAATTGGCGAAGCCTTGCGGGAACAAAAGCATGGGCTTGGCCAACTGGTAAGTTATGAAATGGGCAAAAGTTTGCAAGAAGGTTTGGGCGAGGTGCAGGAGATGATAGACATCTGTGATTTTGCTGTTGGCCTTAGCAGGCAGCTTCACGGTTTAACCATGCACAGTGAAAGGCCCGGCCACCGTATGTATGAGCAGTACCATCCGTTGGGTATAGTCGGCATTATTTCGGCATTCAATTTCCCTGTGGCGGTTTGGAGCTGGAACGCCATGCTGGCCTGGGTTTGCGGCGATGTTTGTATTTGGAAGCCAAGCGAAAAAACACCGTTGTGTGCAATTGCCTGTCAGCAGATAACAGCAAAAATATTTAAGAAAAATAATGTGCCGGAAGGTGTTAACAACCTGGTTACCGGCGACAGGGAAGTTGGCGAATGGATGAGTAATGACAGCAGGGTTGCATTAATTTCTGCCACCGGCAGCACAAGAATGGGCAAAGCGGTATCGGTGGCCGTTGCAGCAAGGCTCGGTAAAACATTATTGGAACTTGGCGGTAACAATGCCATTATTATTTCTAAAGATGCAGACCTTGATATGGCTTTAATCGGGGCAGTGTTTGGTGCGGTGGGCACAGCAGGCCAACGGTGTACATCTACCAGAAGGCTTATTATACATGAAGCGATATATGAAAAGTTTAAGGCAAAACTGGTGAACGCTTACAACCAGTTAAAGATCGGCGATCCGCTAAATGAAAAAAACCATGTAGGCCCTTTGATAGATACCACTGCTGTGGAAATGTATAAAGATGCCATAGAAAAGTGCAAGGCAGAAGGCGGTAATTTTATTGTTGAAGGCGGTGTGCTGAAAGGAAAACACTATCAAAGTGGTTGCTACGTGCAGCCATGCATAGCCGAGGCAAAAAATAATTATGGCATTGTACAGCATGAAACTTTTGCGCCCATTTTGTATATCATGAAATACAAAACGCTGGATGAAGCCATTGCCTTGCAGAACGGTGTACCGCAAGGCTTATCATCTGCCATTATTACCAATAACCTTCGGGAATCTGAACAATACCTTTCTGCCGCAGGCAGCGATTGCGGAATAGCCAATGTAAATATTGGAACTTCCGGTGCTGAAATTGGCGGTGCCTTTGGTGGCGAAAAAGAAACTGGCGGTGGCCGTGAAAGCGGCAGTGATGCCTGGAAAGTGTACATGCGCAGGCAAACCAATACTATCAATTACACTGATAAATTGCCTTTGGCACAAGGAATAAAATTCGATTTGTAAACATTTAATAAATGGATAGACCAGGTTGTTTTAAAGCCGGTTTATAATTGTAGCATAAAATCATTTTTATCTTATCCCTTAAAACATCCAACTGTTTTAAGGGATTTTTTATATATTGCGGTCAAAGCCAAAAAGATCAAAACTTCTACCAACATAGCATACTTCTTAAGCAATAATCTCGACCTGCTGAACCACTAAGTTCCTGCACCCTGTTGCCCTACAGGCAATCCCTTTTATCTATCCTGCCCTGTTGTAATTTATTCATCATTCAATCAAAAGTTATGCAATCAGCCATTACAGTATCTGCCCATACACAAGAATATATTGACCTCGAAGAAAAATACGGTGCCCATAATTATCACCCCTTGCCCGTTGTGTTAGACCGTGGTGAAGGCGTTTTTGTGTGGGACGTAGATGGTAAGAGATACTACGATTTTCTCAGCGGTTACTCTGCTGTAAACCAGGGCCACTGCCACCCTGCTATTATTAATGCGTTAACAGGGCAGGCGGCAAAACTTACTTTAACCAGCCGTGCTTTTCACAGTAACCTGCTTGGCCAGTATGAAAAATACATTACCGGATATTTTGGGTATGATAAAGTGCTGCCAATGAACACCGGCGTGGAAGGTGGCGAAACCGCCATTAAACTGGCACGCAGGTGGGGCTATAAAATAAAAGGCATTGCAGAAAACAAAGCCAAAATAATTTTTGCAGAAGGTAATTTTTGGGGCCGCACCATGGCAGCAATATCATCCTCTACTGATCCATCCTGCTACCAAAACTTTGGGCCTTTTATGCCGGGTTTTGAAATTGTGCCCTACAACAACCTTGCAGCCCTTGAGCAGGCATTTCAGGATAGTGATGTGGCGGCATTTATGTTTGAGCCCATACAGGGCGAAGCCGGTGTGGTGGTACCGGATGAAGGATATTTAAAAGGCGTAAGGGATTTATGTGATGAATACAATGTGGTGATGATTGCTGATGAAATACAAACCGGCCTTGCCCGTACAGGCCGTATGCTTGCCTGCGACCACGAAGAGGTTAAACCCGATATTTTAATTTTAGGCAAGGCATTAAGTGGTGGCGTTATGCCGGTAAGTGCGGTGCTTGCCGATGATGAAATAATGATGACCATAAAACCCGGTGAGCATGGCAGTACCTATGGCGGTAACCCTTTGGCTTGTGCGGTTGCCATGGCGGCTTTGCAGGTTTTAAAGGATGAAGGTTTGAGCAGCAATGCTGCCTTAATGGGCGAATTATTGCGCAAAGAAATTAAATTGCTGCACTCCCCTTTTGTTGGATTGGTAAGAGGAAAAGGTTTGCTGAATGCCGTGGTTATTAAACATACCAACGCTGATGCGGCCTGGGATGTATGCCTGGCCTTAAAAGAAAATGGGTTGCTGGCCAAACCCACACATGGGGATAAAATCCGTTTTGCACCACCGCTGATTATAAACAAAGAGCAGATAATGGAATGTGTGGCCATTATTGATAAAAGCTTGCAGGTGCTTGGCTGATATTTGCAAGGAGCTTCAGAAATTTTTGTTCAGTGATCCAATGCTTTCATTCTTTAACGATACGATGATGACATTTTACAACAGAAGAAAATTTTTAAGAACTGCTGCTGCTTTAGCCACAATAGCTGCTGCCGGCAGTTCATTTGCACCAACAAAGAAAATGCCGCTGCTTTCCTTCTCCACCCTTGGTTGCCCGGACTGGCCTTTTGAAAAAATTGTGGATTTTGCGGTAACCAATAATTTTAAAGGGCTGGAAATAAGGGGTATCCTCCGGGAACTGGATTTAACCAAATGCCGGGAATTTAACTCACCGGACAATATTGCTGCCACCAATAAATTAATGGCTGCAAGAGGGTTGCAGTTTGTTGATCTTGGTTCTTCCTCCACACTGCATTACTTGCATGGCAAAACGAGGGATGAAAACCTTGCATCTGCAAAGCAATTTATTGACCTTGCCCGGCAGTTACATTGTCCCTACATCAGGGTTTTTCCCAACAACCTGCCTAAAGAACAGGAAAAGGGAAAAACCCTTGAACTAATCGCAGCAGGCTTACTTGAATTGGGCAACTATGCTAAAGGTACCGGCGTAACTGTATTGCTGGAAACCCACGGGGACCTGGTTTACACAGCAGACCTGCTGAAGGTTATGCAGGCTGCAACACACCCTAATGTTGGCCTTGTTTGGGATATTGTAAATATGTGGTCTGTTACCAAAGAAGCACCTGCTGCGGTGTATGCAGCATTAAAAAAATACATTCACCATACGCATATAAAAGACCTGGCGATAACTGCAGATGGCAAAGAACGCTACACCCTTTTGGGCAAAGGCGAAACGCCTGTTTTTGATGGGGTTAATATTTTGTATAACCACGGCTTTAAAGGCTTTTACAGTTTTGAATGGGAAAAATTGTGGCACCCGGAGATTGAAGCCCCGGAACTTGCGATAGCCGATTATGCAGTAACCATGCAAAAACATTTTAAGCAGTAAGCCATTGTTTTGCAAAACTGCATGGCTTCAGAAATTGTTACAGGGCATGCACCCTTTCCTTTAATATCTTTACCGCCAACATAGCATTACACACCAATGGATACACACCTGCACCATACCCATACAGAGGCACATTTAAAAAGCTCTGAAATGCTTACTGATATTGTTATTGGCATGAGCGATGGCCTGACGGTACCCTTTGCTTTGGCAGCCGGTTTAAGTGGTGCCGTTAGCAGCAGCACCATTATTGTTATTGCGGGCATTGCGGAAATTTGTGCAGGCAGCATTGCCATGGGGCTTGGCGGTTACCTTGCTGGTAAAACGGAGCAAGATCATTACCAAAGCGAAGTAAAGCGGGAGTATGATGAAGTGGAGAACAAGCACCACCTTGAGATTGAAGAGACCAAAGAGTTTTTTGCCAATATTGGTTTAAGCCCTGCTTTGCAGGAACAGGCCACCCAGGAAATTGCACAGGATAAAGACCGCTGGGTAAATTTTATGATGAAGTATGAATTAGGATTGGATGAACCTGACCCCAAACGGGCTACTAAAAGTGCGATGAACATTGGCCTCTCTTATATAGCCGGGGGCATTATTCCTTTAAGCCCATATTTCTTTATCAGCAACTCTGCCGAAGCCCTTAAAATTTCTGTGGTGGCTACCTTGATTTGCCTTTTTGTTTTTGGATATTTTAAAAGCAGGATTACGGGTGTAAATGCTATTTGGGGTGCTGTAAAAGTTACGCTGATTGGTGCAGTGGCCGCTGCTGCTGCCTTTGGTGTTGCCAAACTTTTTGAAGGCCATTAATAATTACACCGTATCAATGGAGTGTTTGGTGTTGGAAACGATGTTCGCCATTTTCCATTCTATCTTTTTAAGGAAGGGGTGTTGCCTTACCGGGCAATCATCTTTTGAGCAAATATTACAGCTAAACCCCAGGCAGCCATCGGAGTGTACAAACAGCTCCATGGCTTCGCCAAAATCATTTTTTACCAGCGATGATAAAACATCAATTTCATTGTGGGCTTCATGCAGGTTCATGTACCACGGCAGGGTAAGGTGGCAATCGAGGTGAATGGTGCCACCGTATTTTATAATGCGCAGGTTGTGCAGGTCTATCCAGTTTTTGGTGCGGTTTTCATTAAGCATAATAATCATTTTATTAAGCAGCGTACCATCGGCCTCGTCCATAATACCAGCAACCGAACTGCGCACTATTTTGTAGCCGGTTGTCATAATGATGAAGGCAAACAGAATAGCAACGGCACTGTCTATCCACCACAACTTTAAAATAAACAACAGGATTAGGCCGCCAATAATACCGATGGTAGAAAAGGTATCCGTCTGCAGATGTTTGCCACTTGCCATTAAGGCAAGGGAGTTATTTTTTTTGCCGGTGCGGATGCAAAGTGCGCCGGTTACATAGTTTACAACAGCAGTTGATGCAACAAGCCATATACCATAATCCAGCTTTTGGATGGTGTGTGGATGTACGAGGTTATTGATAGCTTCGTAAATAATAATAAGCCCGGCAACAGAAATTAAAGTGCCTTCGATGGCTGCAGAAATAAACTCGGCTTTGCCATGGCCGTAAGGATGATCAGTATCTTTAGGTTTGGCGCTAACATACAAACTGTAAATACCAATAAGGCCGGCCACTACATTTACGGTGCTCTCCAGTGCATCGGTTAGTATGGCCACAGAGCCGGTGAGGTACCACGCTATTAGCTTTACCACAAATAACACAATACCAATAACGGTTATTATTTTTTGGAGCCGCAGGTTTTGTCGGGCAGTTTGCACAATGAATATTTAGCGTGCAAATATAGTTTCAAAGGCGTAAAACGAAATGGGTAAAAGTTGCCGGAAGCGGTTATAAGCTACTATAAATTGCAACACCAATCCGTACATTTGCAAACATTTGGCGTAACAGAAAATGCCGCACAACTGCTGCTGTGCCACATGGATATGCGGTACAAGTGTGCGACGCAACGATGCCGCACTTTGCGTTACGGCCCGGACAAAAACTTTTAACATGGAACTGAGCAAGAATTTTTTACCGAATGAGGTTGAGGTAAAATGGTATAAACACTGGGTAGATAACGGATACTTTAAAAGCGTGCCCGATGAACGGGAAGCGTATACTATTGTGATGCCGCCACCTAATGTTACCGGTGTGCTGCACATGGGCCATTGCCTTAACAGCACCATACAGGATGTGCTGGTACGCCGTGCAAGGATGGAAGGTAAAAATGCCTGCTGGGTGCCGGGCACAGACCATGCATCTATTGCCACAGAAGCCAAAGTGGTGGCCATGTTGAGGGAAAGGGGCATTTCAAAAGCATCTTTAACAAGAGAAGCATTTTTAACCTATGCCTGGGAGTGGAAGGAAAAATATGGCGGCATTATTTTACAGCAGTTAAAGAAACTCGGCTGTAGCCTGGATTGGGACCGGGTTACTTTTACCATGGATAAAGACTACTACAAAAGTGTGGTGGAAGTGTTTACAGACCTGTACAGCAAAGGGCTTATTTACCGGGGCAAACGCATGATAAACTGGGACCCTGTAAGCCAGACTGCACTTAGCGATGAAGAAGTGATTTTTAAAGAAACCAATTCTAAATTATATTATGTTGTTTATAGATTAGCCGATGGTACCGATGGCGGCATAACCGTTGCCACCACAAGGCCAGAGACTATTTTAGGCGATGTGGCCATTTGCGTAAACCCGGCGGATGAACGCTACCAACACCTGATTGGCAAGCTGGTAACGGTGCCTGTTATTAACCGTATGGTGCCCATAATTGCGGATGATTACGTTACTTCTGATTTTGGTACAGGGGCATTAAAAATTACCCCGGCACATGATAAAAACGATAACATGATTGGGGCAAAGCACCAGCTAAAAGTTATTGATACGCTGGATGCAGAAGGGAAATTTACTGCCGCAGAACTGATGGAAGAAAACCCTTCGGCATTGGTTTTATCTTATGTGGGCATTGACCGCTTTGAGCTGCGTACAAAAATTGCTGCAGATATTAACGCCCTGGGCCTGCTGGAAAAAACAGAAGACTATAAAAGCCAGGTAGGCACGAGTGAAAGGACCGGTGCTGTAATTGAAAGCCGCTTATCGCTGCAATGGTTTATAGACATGAAGAAGTTTATACACAAAAACCCGCAGGTGTTAAGCGCTGTAATGGATGACAGTATTACGTTTCACCCGGCAAAATTTAAAAACACTTACAAGCATTGGTTAGAAAATATTAAGGACTGGTGCATAAGCCGGCAGCTTTGGTGGGGGCAGCGCATACCTGCATGGTACGATGCACAAGGCAATTGTGCGGTAGCGGTTACCATAGAAGAAGCTTTTGAAAAATTAAAAGAACTTAACAGCAATGTGCAGTTACAAGAAGTAGTGCAGGACACTGATGTGCTGGATACCTGGTTTAGCAGTTGGTTGTGGCCGATGGAAGTTTTTAAAGGGTACAGCAACCCCGGCAATAAGGATATACAATACTACTACCCTACCAACACTTTGGTTACCGCACCGGAGATCATCTTTTTTTGGGTGGCCAGGATGATTATGGCAGGATATGAATACATGGGCAATTTACCTTTTAAAGATGTTTACTTTACCGGCATTGTAAGGGATAAATTGGGTAGAAAAATGAGCAAGCAATTGGGCAACTCGCCAGACCTGCTGCTGCTTATTGAACAGTACGGTGCCGATGCCACAAGGTTTGGTATTTTGGTTAGCTCCCCCGCTGGTAACGACTTAATGTTTGATGAAGCCGCACTGGAACAGGGCCGCAACTTTAATAACAAATTATGGAATGCCCTTAAGCTGATTAAAATGTGGGAAGGCCGACAGGCCGCCACCACAGCGGATAAAAGCAGCAACTTTGCAACCAACTGGTTTGCCGGCAGGCTTAGCAAAGTACAAACAGAAGTTACCGTACTGATGAAACAGTTTAAGTTGAGCGAAGCCTTAAAAACCATTTACTCTTTAATTTGGGATGACTACTGCAGTTGGTATTTAGAATGGGTTAAACCAGGTTTTGAACAACCCATTGACAGTGCCGTATTTAATGAAACCATTTTGTTTTTTGAAGGCCTGCTGCAATTGCTGCACCCTTTTATGCCTTTTATTTCGGAGGAGCTGTACCATTTAATAAGGCCGCAACAACAGGATTTATGCATAACGCAATACCCACCAAACAACGCCGCCGATGAAACAATCTTGCAGCAGGGTGAGTTGCTTAAACAGGTGATATCATCCATACGGGATGCCCGCAATAAAAACCAGTTAAAACCAAAAGAAGCGGTGCAGTTGCATATTGAAACCCATGATGCCGCAACATTTAAACCTTTGGAAAATATTATTGGCAAGCAGGTGAATGCAGCGGCTATTTTATACACCGGCAACGCCGTTGCCAACAGCATTGTGGTAGCTGTGGAGCAACATAAGTTTTACATTGAAAGCAGTAATAAGCTTGACAACACCACTTTAAAAGCCGGCTTATTAAAGGACCTTGAACACCATCAGGGGTTTTTGCTTAACGTACAAAAGAAGCTGGGCAATGCAAAGTTTGTTGAAAATGCCCGGCCGGAAGTACTTGCCATGGAACAGAAAAAAATGGCCGATGCCGAAGCAAGGATAAAAAATATTGAAGAAAGCCTTGCTGCGTTAAATTAACAAACCAACCATACGGTGCCCACATTTTAGTTTTATCTTTAAACCCATGATGATGAAAAGATATAGCTGCTGCATGCCGCTGATTGCCCTGTTTGTTTTTTTAATAAACATTGCCGCTGCACAAAGCCCTGTAAAGCCTGCCGCCAAACCCGCTGCAAAACTTGTTAATAAATTCAAGCCTGTTGGCTTACAATCATTTTTGGGCAAGCGTACCGGCAGCATTATTACCTGCCCTGCCGAGGAAGGAAAAATACTTGCAACGCTGCCCCTTACCGTAACCGATAGTAAAAACAACAGTTATACCATTTCATCTTACCAATTGGCCTACAAAAGGCTTGTGGTAACCGAAGATGAAGAAACCGGTAAAACCTCTCCCACTACAAACCTTGTTGCCAACCGTTTTACCGTTACCCCCCTGCCCGAAATTTGGCAAACAAATATTGCCGAAACACTACACACCGGCGAAGAGCTTTTATTTTTCGACATCATTGCCACGGACAAAACCGGCCATCGTTTTTTTGCGCCGCAGTTAAAGATTGTGGTGCATTAGGGTTTGTTGTTTTGGTTTTTTTGTAGCTCGGAGTATTGTGATGAATTGGTTTGAAAGATTGTAAAAATTATCCTCTACATCTATGAAAATTAATTGGGACAGATGGGTTAAAAGAGATAGAGGTTCATTGATATTTATAGGGTTCCTTTGCTTATTTTGTGCGATAGCATTCCTTTATATAGACCTTACAAAACCGGAAATTAAAGATAAAAATGATTTGATTTTTATAACTGCCCCTATTACAGATTTTAATTTTTATGACGGCAACAGAGGAATACATATCTACACAATCAGGCTTAAAAATTATAGAAGTAGTTTTCAAATAAAGGCTGACTTTTTAAGTTTTTTTAAATCGGACGAGTTTAGAACTATTTCTTCGGGTCAGGATGTTACAGTAGCAATTCCCAGGGTTTTTGAAAAAGCGTTAAATAGTGACAAGACTTTATTGATTTATTCCTTAACATCCAATAATGAAAACTTTCTGGACTGTGCTCAAACAATAGAAAAACATAATAGTAATTTGATAAAATACTTTTCAGTCTTAGCAACTCTGATTGGAATCGTTTTTATTTATTTTGGAAATAAGGCAAAAGATAAAACAACTCTTTTCTAATGCTTAACATTTTCTCAATGATGGTCATTAAGGGAACTTTACTACTTAGAAATTTTGATGATCATTAATATTTCCAGAACGAAACGTTCCTAACTTACGCACAGCCCGGAAGGAGATGTTGCTGTTAAGAAAATGAAGACAGAGTAAATCCAAGAGGGATTAAATGTTTATAGAAAACAAAATATGCAATACAATGCGACCCGGGCAGAGTCGAACGATTAAGGACGTCATTTTATATAAACCTATTACCCCACGGGGGTAAAAAAAATGCAGCTAATATAATTTGGTAGTGATAAAAAAACGAAGGTTTAAAATAGCTTTTTTCTAGCACTGTCTCTCACCTAGCCTGTGGGGACGGGGCAGAGGAAGGTGCGCTGCCTATATTACTCTTTGCTTAGTTCAAAATGCACCTCTCGAATTCACCGTGTGATTTGCTTTTTATCAGCTCCAATACCACAAAATTGCCGTTGGTTTTACCCGGGCTTGCAATCATGAATTAACGCAATGGAACACACTGTACCGTATTTAGCATGTCCATCACCATACGCTTATGTTTAAGAAGCAATGCTGTATGCTTCAGAAACATACCCCTATGTTTCCGATACATGGCGTTATGTTTCTAATACATGGCCTTATGTTTATGTTACATGGCTGTTTGGTTCCTAGACATGGCAGTGTGTTTCGATAACAAAAGTGCCTGTTAGTCAAAAGCGATTTATCATCGGAAAGCTTAACATAACATAGTTATTGCTTTTGCTTTTATAATTGTATAGTTTAGCATACGGCCATGCATGTAGTGGGCGAAATATAAAACAACACATGAAACATCTGCACCTGTTACTACTGATAGTTTTCGCAGCATGTAAGGGAGATATAAAAATGGTAACCCCTGCCGCTGATGCGACATTTGGGCAACCCGTAAAGGTTAACATTATTGGGTATAGCGGCAATGCCATGGAACCCTTTATTTCCCGGGATGGCAACACCTTGCTTTTTAACAACCTTAACTCCGCACCAGAAAATACAAACCTACATTGGGCCACAAAAATCAACGACTCTGTTTTTAACTATAAGGGTGAAATCAGCGGCGTTAACACTGCAGATTTAGAGGGTGTGCCAACAATAGATAATACAGGAAAATTGTACTTCGTTTCCCTTCGTGATTATTCAACTACCCTATCCACATTATACCAGTGTGATTTTGCAAATGGCTCAACAACAAATGTTGAATTGGTTAAGGGTGTATCAAGGTTGCAGGCAGGTTGGGTAAATTTTGATATAGAGGTTAGTGCAGATGGCCAAACGATTTATTTTGCCGATGCCCAGTTTGGCCAATCTGCAATTCCTGCTACGGCAGATATTGTCATTGCCAAAAAAAGTGCCCAAGGTTTTCAACGCCTGGCCAACAGTAACGACATCATGAAGAATATTAATTCGACCGCACTTGAATATGCTGCCTGTATAAGTGCAAGCCAGCTTGAATTGTATTTTACAAGATTGGCCACACCGGTAACATCAACCTCAATACCTGAAATATTTGTTGCCAACAGGCAAACTACCAATGAAGCGTTTGGGGTGCCTGTAAAAATTCAAAGTATAACAGGCTTTGTTGAGGCGCCCACAATTGCACCTGATCAAAAGACATTGTATTATCATTTTAAAGAAAACGATAAATACATTTTGTATATGGTGAGGAAGAAGTAACATTTTTAAATGATGGATTATCAAGAAAAAAATAAATAGTAAAACTACATACAATGAAAAAAGTAACAGGTATTGGCGGCATCTTTTTTAAATGCAAAAACCCCAACGAAGTTAAAGCATGGTATAAAACCCATCTTGGTTTAGATACCAATGATTATGGGGCAACTTTCGATTGGCGGCAAGATGATGACCCTGATAAAGCCGGCTCTACAACGTGGGGGCCGTTTGCCGATGATACAAAATATTTTGAACCTTCGGCCAGTAGTTTTATGATAAATTACCGGGTTGAAAACCTGGAAGCATTGGTTGATGAATTGAAAAAAGAAGGCGTGGTTGTGTTAGATGCCATTGATGATTCTGATTATGGTAAATTCGTACACATCCTTGATATGGAAGGTAACAAAATTGAATTGTGGGAACCCAAAGCATAATGCCAAACAAGATTGTTGTACCCCCGCATTGCCATCTTAATAAAAACAATTTAAGAGCACAGTTCAGCAACACGGGTAACCATTAAAACGTAGTAAAATGTTTACTATCCAACAAATTAAATCGGCCCACAGCAAAGTAAAATCTGGTGCAGATTTTCCGGGATACATCCGGGCACTTAAAGCCTTAGGCGTTAGTTATTATCAAACTTTTGTAACAGACGGCTGCACCTTTTATTTTGATGCTGCTGCCAACAATGTAACCGCACCCGGCACCTACGCTGAATTGCCAATTACTGAAATAGCCAACACCCAAAAATTTAAAGCAGGTTTGGAAGAACACCAGCAAGGCAAAACGGATTTCCCATCGTTCATTAAAATGTGTGCAGTTTGTGGCATTGAAAAGTGGACCGTTGATTTAAAAAAGATGGTATGTACTTATTACGACAAAGCAGGCAACGAAATTTTGGCAGAGCACATTCCGGAATAAAAAACGATGAAATTGTCTCTTGTATAAAATAACCCCATACCGCCTCTCTACCCCCACCCTCTTACCAAACCGTTATTCTTTCGTTTTGGGGTTTAAACATTTTGTCGCCGGGTTGCACATTAAATGCATTGTAAAAAGGTGTAAAATTCATCAGCGGCCCGTTTACCCGCCACCTTGCAGGCGAATGGGGATTGGTGTTTACATACATGCGCATAAACTCATCTTTTGTTTTTACACGCCATATCCGGGCTATCGAAATAAAGAAACGCTGGTCGGGCGTAAAGCCATCCAGTTTAGTGGTATCCTTTCCTTGTTGTGTCATTTTAAAAGCATCATACGCAATGGCAACGCCAGCAATGTCTGCCGTGTTTTCGCCTACGGTAAGGGCGCCTTTTACATGCATGGAATCAAGTACGGTAAATGAATTGTATTGATCAATTACCTGTTTTGTCCTGTCCTTAAATTTATCATAGTCTGTTTTTGTCCACCAGTTGGTTACGTTGCCCACCTTATCATACTGTGCCCCCTGGTCATCAAACGAGTGGGTTATTTCATGGCCAATCACCATACCGATGCCGCCATAATTTAATGCATCATCTGCATTAACATCAAAATAGGGCGATTGTAAAATACCGGCAGGAAAAACAATTTCATTCATTGGTGGATTGTTGTATGCCGTAACCGTGGGTGGGGTGGAGAGCCATTCTGTTCTGTCAACAGGCTGCCCCAATTTAGCCAGGCCATAACCGTAATCATTCTTGTTGGCCGACAAACGGTTTTCAAAATAAGTATCTCTTTTAACTTCCACAGTGGAGTAATCCCTCCACTTATCCGGGTAACCTATTTTCTCCGTAAAGGCATACAGTTTTTCCTTGGCTTTTGCTTTGGTAGAGTCGCTCATCCAATCCAGTTTGGTAATGCGTGCCTCAAAAGCTTTTTTCAAATTGTTTACCAAAACGCCCATTCGTTTTTTGGCATCTTCAGGAAAATATTTTTTTACATACAACTGTGCCAATGCATGGCCAAGGGAATGGTCAACCGCCTGGGTCATTTCTTCAGCACGTGTTTTTTTTACCGCTTGCCCCGTCAAAATTTTTGTGTAGGCAAACGAGGCATCTATAAAGGGCTGGCTTAAGAAACTGGCGTAGGCAGCAAGGGCATTGGCGGTTAAATATGCTTTCCAATCATTGATGGTTACTGATGTTAGCATTGCATTCAATGTATCATAATAAGCAGGTTGCGCAATATCGACAGAATCAACCTTTGCACCAAGGCCGGTTAATAATACCGGCCAGTTAATGTTAGGATGTTTTTTTGAAAGATCGGATACAGCCACCTTGTTGTAGTTGGCCGTTACATCCCTCAATTCAATATTTGTTCGGTGTGCAGTGGCCAATTGCTTTTCAATGTCGTAAGCAGTGCCTGCATTTTTTGCTGCTGTCGCAGGATCAGTGCCTGATAATTGAAACAGGCGGGTAAGGTATTCTTTGTACGCTTGTTGAATATGAAGTGTTGATGAGTCCGTTTTAAAATAATAATCCCTCTCCGGCAAACTAATGCCGGTTTGAAAGAATTGGGCAATGTTAACGGTACTGTGTTTATCATCGGGGCCAACATTAAAACCGATAATGCTGCCATCACCCATCTTTTGCTCCTGCACCACCAACTTAAGCAGCGAGGGTACATCAGTTATGGAACTTATTTGTGTGAGCAAGGGTTTAATGGGTGCATATCCCCTTTTATTGATGGCGGCAGTGTCCATGCCTGCAGCATAAAAATCACCTACTTTTTGTTCTATACTTCCTGCGGTATTATTACTTTTTGAAACACTGTCTAATATTGCCTGCAGGCGTATGCGCTGCGGATAATTCATAAAAGAATATGAACCCACACCAGATTGGCTGGGCGGTATCTGGGCGGTATCGTACCAAATGCTGTTGGCATACATAAAAAAATCATCGCCTGGTTTTTTGGAGGCATCTACACCAGTTATAACAACACGTGTTAAATTTGCGTCAGGCGTTTGCTTACAGGCTATTGCAAAAAATACAACGAGAGAGAAAACTAATAATCTTTTCATGCTTTGGTAATTTATAAACAGCAGGCAATGCCCGCCAAATATTTTTGCGTTGAAATTAAAAATGAATTGCTTCAAATGTATTCCATAATGGCTGAGCGGTAAAAATAATTTTAATGCAGATAACAGCGCTAAGCCGTTGTTGCGTCTTTTTAGCCAACAACGGGTTAGCATAAAATTTCGGGCATTTTTATCAAAGGCCAGTCTTTGTTATTAAAGTTGGTGTTCTATAGTTTGTTTGTTTGTTACTAAGGCCAACCATTGGCGTTTGCATAAACAAAACCTTTCGCATCTGTCAAAAGGCCTTTCGCATCTGTTACAAAGGCCTTCGCATCTGTTGCGAAGCCCTTCGCATCCGATACAAAGCCCTTCGCATCCGATACAAAGCCCTTCGCATCCGATACAAAGCCCTTCGCATCCGATACAAAGCCCTTCGCATCCGATGCAAAGCCCTTCGCATCTGTTACAAAGCCCTTCGCATCCGATGCAAAGCCCTTCGCATCTGTTACAAAGCCCTTCGCATCCGATGCAAAGCCCTTCGCATCTGTTGCAAAGGCCTTCGCATCTGATGCAGGAACCTATGTTTTTTTTGTAAAGGCTTGATATACAATATTGTTTTACCTGAGCACAATTAAAAGCGGTATAAACAACGATGTAAAGAAGGTTTGGCTGGTGTAAGAGAACGGTCTGCTAACGGATATCTTATTATTTAATTAGCCCATTCATAAACATGTTCCTGTATTTTATATTACCCCAACGCTGGGTTGTTATTATATTGCCGTCGGCATTTTGACAAGCTTTTGCTAAAAGCCGACATCTTGTAAAACTAAAGGCGATATCAATTCGATTGATAATCGGGCAACGTGTTTTTTTTCGTAAGCCTGGGTTCTCTTGCCTTAACAACAACTTGTGCCCAGAAAGTGTGTGCGTAAGGCGGAGCTTTTCTTTCTCACTTTAATAATAATCCTGCATAACGCAATAATAGCAAGCTGTTACTTCACCAAAAAACCAAACCACTATTTTCAGCAAGCATATGTATAGTTTGTATATTTAAATGCGAGCGGTTATACAATAATCTTTATTATTTTAAATTGCAAATAAGATAAAATGGTAAACATACATTATACGCCTTTTCCAATTTTAACAACGGAAAGGCTCCTTCTTCGGCAATTAACCACTGATGACCGGGAAGGTATTTTTGCCCTGCGTTCTCACCCGGAGATAAACAAATACCTTGGCAGGCAACCCAGCAAGACAATAGAAGATGCCATAAACTTTATCAACACGATTACTGAGAACATCCAAAAAACCAACTCCATTTATTGGGTAATTACCTTTAGGGAAACTAAAACGTTTGCTGGTACAATTTGCCTTTTCAATTTTTTACACAAAGACTATAAGTGTGAAATTGGTTATGAACTTTTAACAGGTTTCCAGGGCCAGGGAGTAATGGAAGAAGCCGCTAAAAAAGTTATAAGCTATGCCTTTGAAACAACAGGACTTAAAAAAATAGAAGCCTTTACACATAACGGCAATACAAATTCAACAAAGCTTTTGGAGAAATTACACTTCATTAAATCAATAGAAGCTGATAAAGAATATCCTGACTTCCACGTATTCACTTTAACAAAATCACTTTGATAATACTTAAATGCAAAGATCTCCTGGTATAGGGTGATTTCTGGTGATGCACAATCAACGTTTTAATTAATGACAGTTTTTCTTCTAACCTTGCGCCAAAGCCAATGGTTTACTATAAGATTAGGTAACAAATGGTGCTTAATAATTGCTTAAATACCCATTCTGCTTAATTTATTAAATATGCGTATTTTTAGCCAGTTTCTTTTATTAAATCTCCCGGTGTATGAATGTATTGTTGCGCAACAACGTAGTGGTGAAAGGCAATGGAAAACAGGCGATCATGTTTGCACACGGTTTTGGTTGCGATCAAAATATGTGGCGATATGTTACACCGGCATTTGAAAATAATTATACAGTAATACTCTTTGATCATGTGGGTGCAGGCGGTTCAGACGTTTCAGCCTTTGAACCTAAAAAGTACGAAGCTTTGGAAGGATATGCAAGTGACATTGTACAAATTGCTGAGGCCTTGCACTTGAAGGATGCCATATTCGCAGGTCATTCTGTAAGCTCCCTTATGGGAATAATTGCTGCCAGTAAAGCCCCTGAACTTTTTAAATCCCTCATCCTCGTAAGCCCGTCACCATGCTATATTAACACTGATGAATATGAAGGCGGTTTTACCCAATTACAAATAGAAGAATTATTGGAGTCGCTGGATAATAACCACCTCGGCTGGTCTATGACGATGGCACCGGTAATAATGGGTAACCCTGACCGTGAGGAGTTGGGGCTTGAGCTGGCTAATAGTTTTTGCCGAACGGACCCGGCGATAACAAAGCATTTTGCACGCACTACATTTCTTTCTGATAAAAGGGATATCCTTCCACAGGTAACCATTCCAACATTAATTTTACAATGCTCTAATGATGTGATAGCCCCACAGGCTGTTGGCGAATATATGCACCGGCAAATAAGTGGCAGCCAATTGGTGGTGATGGAGGCTACCGGCCATTGCCCTAATTTAAGTGCACCTGAAGAAACCATTGCTGCAATAAAGTTGTTCTTATCATGAATGAACTGGCACATAATAGCGGACAATTACCATCAAACCTAAATTTTGAACATTTCTTTAACCAGTCGCTATGCGGCTTTTTAATAGCAAGCCCACAAGGCGTTATTATTAAAGGCAATGTAAAAATATCAAGCTGGATGGGCATTGCAACAGAAGGACTTGCCGGCAAAAGGCTTTCTGATTTATTTACCATCAGCGGTAAAATATATTACGAAACGCACTTGGGGCCACTATTGCGTATGCAAGGTTTTTTTGATGAAGTTATGATTGAGCTGCAAAGCCCTGCCGGTAAAAAGTTACGGGTTTTAATTAATGCTATGGAGTGCAGGGATGAAAACAATATGCCCCAGGTTATTCATTATGCTTTGTTTAAAGCAAGCGACCGCCTTAGGTATGAGCAAAACCTGCAACAGGCAAAAGTTATTGCTGAAAAGGAGCTTTTAGAAGAGAAAGAAACAGTAGTGCTGCGGGAACAATTGATTGCAGTTTTAGGGCACGACCTTCGCAATCCGCTAAGTGCAATAAGTATGGTAGTGCAGCTACTGCAGCATGCTGAACTTAGCCCTCAAAATACATCGTTGCTGGCAACGTTAAAGCGGAGCACTTACCGCATGTCGGAAATTATCAGCAACATAATGGATTTTGCAAGAACACGTTTGGGAGAAGGAATAATAGTAACGTTAAAAGATATTATACTTCAACCGGTGCTGCAACAGGTGGTTGAGGAATTAAAGATCATCTTTTCAAAAAGGGAAATAATTACGTTATTTGAGATTGTGGAACCTGTTAATTGTGACCCCGACCGCATTGCCCAGTTATTATCCAATTTAGCAGGAAATGCGATTACCCACGGGGAGCATGATAAGCCTGTAATTATCTATGCCCGCCATTTGAATGGCGTTTTTGAACTTTCTGTAAGCAACAGCGGGCACCCTATATCCCCCATGTTGCATCAACGCTTATTTACCCCTTTCGCCAGGGAAGGTGACCGCCATAGCCAAAATGGTTTAGGTTTAGGGCTTTATATTTGTGCAGAAATTGCACGTGCCCATCAGGCAACACTAACCTGCACATCCGATACCAGGGAAACGAAGTTTATATTTTACATGGCCCCTGTTACAAGGGTGTCATCACCTGCTTTACGTTAAATTACAGGGTTGATATTTATAAAAAATAGTTAGTATAATTAAGTACTTATTTAAAAGTTTTGATAGTGTAGTATTGCACGTATAGGGCGTACAGGCGGAGGATTGTGGCACTAAATTAACACTATCAACTATTGTAAAACAATCATCATGACAACAACAAATAATACTACTCATTTTGCACCGGAACTGCACATTCCCAATGGCATATTTAATATTGACTTTTATAAAAAATTTGGTGCAACAGAACACTTTTGCTTTTGTAACGATGACGGAAGTATACACGTTGCCGAATTGGAAATAAACGGTGCTATTTTTCATGTGCATGAAACCATGCATAATGCCCTTGAACCAATAAGTGCAAAAGGGGTTACTTCGGTAATTGGTTTGTTTGTTCCAGATGTGGATGCAGTAATGGATAAAGCTATAGCGGCCGGGGCAACAGAAATAAATGCCGCGGAAGACCATGATTATGGGTACAGGCAAGGAATGTTTAAAGACCCGTTTGGCCACTATTGGCAAATACAGAAAAGAATATGACGACATGCACGCTTAAAAAATTGCTACCCTACATTGGCGCTTAAAACCCGCCTAAGGCATAGAAAATAAACGTAATTGCAACAACATATTTTTTGTTGGCAAAGTAAAGATCAGATAGACGTAATTTTTAACCGGTAAAAAAGTAGTATGACAACCCCGTTAGAAGATTTAATTAAGAAAGCTTATACCGCCTTTAATGAAAGGGATATTGACAAGGCCCTTTCAACCATGCATCCAAAAGTGCAGTGGTCAAAAGCCTGGGAGGGAGGCTACATAAGTGGGCACGATGAAATTAAAACATACTGGACAAGACAATGGACAGGGATAAATCCGCTTGTTGAACCGATTGGGTTTGTTAAGCGAACCAATGGTAGCCTGGAAGTTAGTGTTGCCCAAAAAGTAAAAGACCTGCAAGGCAATTCAATATTCGATGGTATAGTAAAACATATTTACACTTTTAAGGACGGGTTAATAAAGACAATGGATATTGAACTTGTAAAAGGATAAAGGAGGTGACAACTTAGTTGAATTGATAAGCAATATTAAACATAGCTGGTGCCTCAATAAATTTAAATAGTGAAAAATGCCCCTTAAATTAATAACTGTAATTTTTCTTTTACTTTATACAAAGTACACTTATTGCCAAACAATAACCCATAACCAAACCGGAAGCAACAACGGTTTTTTTTACTCTTTTTGGAACGACCATACCCGGGGTTCAGCAACAATGGTTTTACAAGGCAACGGAAGGTATACGGTAACCTGGGATAGTATCGGCAACTTTACCGCTGGTAAAGGTTGGGCAATGGGAAATGAACACCGGTACGTTTGTTACGCAGGTAAATTTAACGGTGGCAGCAATGGTTTTTTAGCGTTGTATGGCTGGACAAAAGATTCCCTTGTAGAATATTATGTTGTTGAAAATTATGGAGAGTGGGTGCCGCCCGGTGCTTCATCAATAGGTACTTTTAAATCCGATGGCGGCACATATAATATCTACAAAACCTTGCGGCTTAATAAGCCTTCCATAATGGGTACTGCAACTTTCTATCAATACTGGAGTGTACGTAAAACAAAAAGAACAAGTGGTACAGTAACATTTGCCAACCATGTTAAGGCATGGAAAAGTAAAGGGATGCACCTTGGAAAAATATGGGATTATCAAATTATGGAAACAGAGGGGAACAACAGCAGCGGCAATGCGGATATAAAGGTTAGCGAATGCGCATTAAAAGTGAATATAAAATAGTTGCTGCAGAAGCTGAATTTTAGGGTACCACATAGCAACACTCACAATACTACAATTTGCTTTTATATTAGTAATGGGTTAGTTTAGTATCCAACGTATTACTTTATTGTGCATTCACCTAACAAACATTTTAAATGAATAAGATGAACAAACCAAAAACACTGCTTCTTTTTTCGTTGCTTCTTTCTATAATTTCCAATGTTTTTGCCCAGGCAGATAGCATTGTGTTGCATGATCTTACGTGGGACAAAACTTCACCTGCAGGTTCAACAGAACTTTTTATTCCTTCGGGCAACGCCTTGTTGGCTGGGGTTATTTACCAACCGAATGGTGCTCAAAAGCATCCTGCTTTATTGCTTTTGCATGGTTACCCCGGCAACGAACGCAACCTTGATATTGCACAAGCTGTAAGGGCCCATGGATGGAATGTTATTTACTTCGACTACCGTGGTTCATGGGGAAGCCAGGGAAAATTTAGTTTTAAAAATTGTGTAGAAGATGTAATTAATGTGGTAGCATTTTGTAACAAATACCAGGACTCTTTAAAAATTGATGCTTCAAATATTGTGCTGTTTGGCCATAGTATGGGTGGCTGGGTTTGCCTTAAAGCTTTGCAGCAATTACCAACAATTAAAAAAGGCTTTGCATTATCAACATGGAATATCGGGGAAGATTACAAAAAAGTTTTAAACCAAAAGGAGATGATGCAATTGACAAGTGAGCCCAATGCCGGTAGCAAGTATTTTGTATTAAATGCCTCATTAAAAGAAATGTTTAGCCCGGTAATACAAGACCATAATTATTTTAATTTAAAGAATGATGGCAAAGCTTTAGCCAGCAAACAAATTATAATGCTTGATGAACATTCCAGAAATAAGCCATTTGCAGATGCAATAAAAATTGACAATACATCCTATTTCAATTACGATGTTTGGGATACTGATCATCCCTTCAGCAATAAAAGGATTTCACTCATCAACAAAGTGCTTTCTTTTTTGGAGCGGTGAGCACAAAGAATGTTTTCTGCATCTATCCTTTACCTGCTACCAAGCCATCCTAAAAAGCTACACCGTTTGCAAAACACCTACTGCCATCTACACAGTTGGGTACAATTTTTACGCCATCTTTGTTACATTTATTATATAGGCTCCTGCTGCATTATCTATGGTTAAATGATGCAGATAGAAGTACATTTATACTGCTATGAACAAAAGAATTTTGCTGGTTTGTTGCTTTGCTTCTACCCTGACTTTTTTGTTTGCCCAAAACAAAATGGTGGATAGTTTAGTACAGTGGATCAACACCCATCCAAAAATCGATTCGGCCCATATTATTACCCTTCACCGGATAAGCTACCGGTTAAGTGAAAATGATGTAAAGAGATCCTTTGAGTATTATGGTAAAGTATCAGCACTCAGT
Source organism: Ferruginibacter sp. (assembly GCA_965249755.1). Classification (GTDB taxonomy): domain Bacteria; phylum Bacteroidota; class Bacteroidia; order Chitinophagales; family Chitinophagaceae; genus Ferruginibacter. The sequence continues at coordinate 850,873 of CBDFMT010000004.1, read as the reverse complement.
GATAGCATCAACTTTACGTATGGTAAATCGCTGGCCCAAATTAACCTTGGCATTTTACTCTATAACTCGGCTAATTTTGATGCCAGCAACAAAGCCTATTTTAAAGCGGTGGATTATGCAGAAGCCTGTGGGGCATTGCGTTTGGAAGCGGTGGCCTTAAACAATATAGCCGATAATTTGAAAACCTTACGGGATTTTGATAAGAGCCGCCAATACATAATGGAGGCAATTGTATTAAATAAACAACTTGAGGCATGGCGTGGGGTGGCCATTAATTATGAACTGCTGCACCAGTGTGATATGGAAGAGAAACGGTACAGAAGTGCCCGTGAGAATTTAGATAAAGGAATGCCATTTGCCATTAAGGCAAAAGAAAGTTACATTCTATCCTTATTTTATTTGGGCTATGGAAAGTTGCAGGCCATTAATAAAAACAATGACATGGCGGTGCAGTATTTTGATAAGGCACTACAGCAGGCAAAGTTGCAAACCGATTTAAGAAATGAATTGCAGGTTTATCTTGCCCGGGTGCAATACCTTCCTTTTATACCGTATCCTGAAAAAATTTCGTTGCTCGACAGCGCCCTTTTTATTGCCAACAAAACCAGCTTTTTGGAAGGTATCTCAAAGTCTGCCGAACAATTGTCCAATGTGTACAATGAATTAAAAAATAAAGATTCGTCACTGTCTTATTACCGCATCTATCGTTCGGCTACGGATTCATTATTTTCTGAGCACAACAAACGCAATGTTATCATACAGGAGTCTGAATGGATGGTTAAAAGAAAGGAACTGGAAAACAGCCATCTTAAAGAACTTGCCCAATTGCAACATAAAGAACTGGTGGTAAAAAACAGCCTGTTGCTGGTAGTATTGGTTGCCTTTTTATTGGCAATAGCCATTGCCATCTTTATTTATAAAAACAACAACGCCAAAAAGAAAAGAAGCGAAGCTGTATTAAAACAAAAGATTACCGAAATTCAAATGCAGGTATTAAGGGCACAGATGAACCCCCATTTTATTTTTAACAGCCTCAACAGCATCGAAAATTTTATGATGCAAAATGAGAAGCGGCTGGCAAGTGATTACCTTAATAAATTTACCCGGCTGGTACGTACCATATTAAACAGCAGCCTAAATGAAGTGATACCCATTGAAAAAGATATGGAGGCATTGCAATTGTACATAGACCTGCAGCAGCTTAGGTTCAACAATAAATTTACTTATCAAACTTTTTTTGATCCGCAATTGCTGTCCGGCGATTATAAAGTGCCTTCACTAATTATACAGCCGTATGTTGAAAATGCCATTGAACATGGCATTGCCCACAGCGAACGAAGCGATTGCAAATTGTGTGTTACCGCAACCTTAACCAGCAATTACATAGTTTATGTTATTGAAGATAATGGCATAGGAAGGCTGCAGGCAGCAACCTACAACAGCCAGAATAAAAAAAACCATACCAGCGTTGGATTAAAAATAACCGGTGACAGGGTGCATATTTTTAATGGTACCCAAGCTGCTGATGATGATATTGTAATCACCGATTTATATGGCCCGGCCAATGGGCCTGAGGGAACAAAAGTTTGCGTAAAAATAAAATTATTATAACATGGAAAAGATACGGGCCATCATTATCGATGATGAATTAAGCAGCCTGCAAAACCTGCAGCAAAAGCTTACAGAATTTTGTACGGCAGTACAAATTGTTGCTACCGCCCAAAAGCCGGAAGACGCCATATTGCTGATAAACCACCATAAGCCGGATGTTATTTTTTTAGATATTGAGATGCCCAAAATGAGTGGCTTCAGGATGCTGGAAGAATTAAAAGAAGTAAATTTTGAAATCATCTTTACCACGGCTTATAACCATTATGCTGTGGAAGCCATCCGCATTGCGGCTTTTGATTATCTGCTAAAACCCATTGCCATAAAGGATTTGCAGCAAGCTGTAGACAGGCTAAGCGAAAGGGTTATACCACAAACGAAAGAAAAAATTGATGTACTAAAATCATCGATGAGCGATAAAAAAACGCAGGATGATAAAATAGCCATTTCCACAACAGAAGGCCTTGAGTTTATTCCGATCAAAAACATATTGCACATAGAATCCAACAGCAATTACAGCAAAATATATTTTCATGATAACCGTACCCTTACGGTAACAAGGCTGCTGAAGGATTTTGAAGACATGCTTGTCCCCTATCACTTTTACCGGGTACACAACTCCCATCTTATTAACCTTAATTATATCCAAAAATATTTACGGGGCAATGGTGGCCGGGTGATGATGCAGGACGGAACAGAGATCGAAGTGGCAAGAAGAAAGAAAGATGAATTCCTAAAAATGATTGCCGGCTAACAGTGCTGCAAATCCATCTAAGAAATAAAACTGCCATTGATCATTACTTTACTGATAAGGTTTGTTCCAAACGAGTAGGGCATGTAAGCCAGTGAGGGCATAGGTTTGGTAAAAATAAGATTTGCCCTTTTGCCAATGGTAATGCTTCCCGCTTCATTGCCTAACCCCATGGCACAGGCCCCATTTATTGTGGCTGCATTTATAGCTTCTTCCGGCAGCATTTTCATTTGTATACATCCCATAGATACCACAAGGTTCATGTTACCACTTGGCGATGAGCCGGGGTTATAATCACTCGCCAATGCCACTGCCGCACCGGCAGTAATAAGTTCACGGGCGGGTGCGTAGGCCATCCGTAAAAAGAATGAGGCTGTTGGCAATATAGTACAAATGGTTTTTTGGCTGCCCAGCAATGCTATTTCTTTCTGGCTTAATGTTTCAAGATGGCTTAGCGAAACCGCATTTAATGCTACTCCTTTTTCAATACCACCAATGCTGTTTAACTGGTTTACATGCAATGCAGGTTTAAGCCCTAAGGCCATTCCTGCCCGGCAAACCGTTTCCATTTCTTCGGGAGAAAAGAAACCCGTTTCACAAAATACATCAATAAAATCCGCCAGTTTTTCTGCGGCAATTACAGGCAACATCTCATGGATGATGCTATCAATATAACCGGCATGGTCGTTTGCAAAAGCAGGGGGAAAAGCATGTGCCCCTAAAAAAGTCGCCACAATGGGCACCTCACATTGTTGCTTCAATTTCTTTATAACCCGTAACATTTTTAGTTCGCCTTGCGGCGATAAACCATAACCGCTTTTAATTTCTACCGCACCTGTGCCAAGCCTTATAAGGGCCTGAAGCCTTGTCCAGGCGCTGTTATAAAGATCATCTTCGGTGGCTGCATGCACTTTGTGTGCAGAGTTTAAAATCCCCCCTCCCCTTGCGGCAATTTCTGCATAAGTTGCACCCTTTATTTTCTCAGTAAACTCCTCCTCTCTTGTCGCTGCAAACACAAGGTGGGTATGGCTGTCGCACCAGCAAGGCATTACAAAGCTATCCCCTGCATCAATGGTGTAATTAGGTAACTGTGGCACTTTAAGTTCCAATTCAAACATTGCCCCGTAGTTGGCTATCAGCCCGTCTTCTATCAATAAAAATGCATCATCTATACAAGGCAAATGGGCCATCGCACTTCCATACAGCAGTGCGCTTTCCTTTCGTACATTTATCAGTTTAGGAATGTTTTGTATAATGCAGGAAGACGCCATTTTTATAAGATGAAATTAATTTTTGCTTCAGCAATGTGAGCAACAAATGTATCGGTTTAATAGAAGCGGTTATTCAAATGTTAACCATAAATACAAATATTAAACTTTGCCTGACCGCAGCAGGTCATACACCCATCTCTTAACTTTTTAAAAAAAACCACAATGAAAAAAGTATTATTTTTTGCCCTTGCAACAACTTTCTCCAGTTTTCTTTTTGCACAAACCACCACGCCTGCAACTAACGGCGATGTTAAGGCAGACATGAAAGATTTACGGAAAGACATCAGGAACGAAAGGCAGGACAAACGCCAGCGCAAAGCAGATTTAAAAGACGGCAACACTGTTGCAGCCAAGGACATGACGAAAGCTATTAAAACAGAAAACAAAGACATTAAAAGTGACGCAAAAGATTTAAAGGCAGATGGTGTTAAGCACCCCATACGCCGGGCAAACCGGCAGATCCATAAAATGCGCCACTAAAAATTATGGCTGTTCAAATTGCGGGTTTTCTAAAGTTTACATCTTAACCGGTGTAAACTTTTTTTTATAAATCCTGCAGCACCTGCCTGCCAAAATTCTCCAGGCCAGGGTCCCTTGCACCCATTAAAAGCAACACACAATTATCAGTAAAATGTGGCCGGGCTGTTTGTATAAAATCGTTTCTATCCGCTACAAAAAAAGCATTTTTTCCGGCAGCCTTTAAATCGCTAATAAGGTCGTTGGCAGAAATATCTTTTACCGCAGTACCACCTGCATAAAAAATCTCACTCATCCATATCTCATCTTGTGTGCGAAGAACGGCAGCAATTTCTTTTATAAAATCTTTGCGCAAAAAACGGGTTGGGCCATATCCATGTGGTTGAAACCAGGCGATCACTTTATCCGCCACCGGCTGGCAAGCCTCTATACTCCTGGCACATTTTACGGGGTTGTGTGCATAATCATCTATCAGCCAAATTCCATTTTTATGACCAAGAATTTGATGCCGCCTGTAGATGCCCTCATAATTTTTTAATGCCGCTGCACAGGTTTGTAAAGGCACGCCCAACTGGCATGCAACAGCAGTTGCCGCAAGTGCATTCTCCATATTCAATTTGCCAACTGTATTTAAACTAAAGTTTGTGCCATTGATGTTGAAAGAAATAACAAGGCCATTTTGTACAAATGCCCCCGCAATATATCCGGCTTCCTGCCCTGTATTGGTTGTAAAATCATTATCAGCATTTACTGAAAGCTGCCCTGCCAGTGCATTTGCACGGTTAACAATAAATAACTGCGTAACATTCTTTTTAAAAATTGTAAAGATGGCCATCAGTTCATCAATCTCCTGATGGTCCTTATCAACGTTAAGCAATACCCCAACCTCGGGTGTGTAGTTTACAATAGATCCATCACTTTCATCAGCTTCTATCACCAACCAATCGCCTTTGCCCACTTTGGCATTACCAATTTTACCTTCTTTAATAATGCTGATTAAACCTGCGCCACTTATTATACCAGGTTGCAGGCCTGCAGCAAGCAGTATGTCAAACAACATGGCACTCGTTGTACTTTTGCCAGATGTGCCGCCGATTGCAATCGTCTTTTTACTTTTTGTAATCATTGCCAGCACTTCACTTCGCTTCATCACCGGAATGTTAAGCAGCTTTGCTTTTTGCACCTCAGCAACCGTGTCCTCTACTGCTGTGGATACAACAACAAGATCGGTGGCGTTGGATATACCTTCACCATTCTGCTCAAAACATTGTATGCCGCAGCCAATCAATTTTTCTTTCGTTTCGTTGTATACGCCGTCTTTAAAATACCTGTCGCTGCCGCTAACTTTTTTTTGCATACCGGCAAGGTATTGGGCAATAGCACTCATGCCCGTTCCGGCTATGCCAATAAAAAAAACATGTTGTACATCACGGATGTCTGTAACCATTATTGCTTAATATTTATGAAATAGAAGTGTTGTATCTAAGCGTCCTGAAAGCAAATACAAGGCTGGCCAGCATAAAAATACCACCCAAAAAAAATGCTGCGCCAGCAAAATGTACCGGCGCACCGGGTTTGGTAAAATAAGAAAAGAGGTTTGTCATAAGCACGGGGCCTATAATATTGGTAACACTCATAATGCTTGTTAAACCGCCCTGCAGCTCACCCTGCTCATTGGGTGGCACCTGCCCTGATATGATGGATTGCAACGCCGGCCCACATATACCACCAAGGCAATACGGTATTAAAAACAAAAACATCATCCAGCTTTGCGATGCTATCGAAAATAGAAAGAGGCCTGTGGCATACAAGGCCAATCCGGCATATACACTTTTTTTGTTGCCCAGCCATGGGTTTACCACACGGATAAGGCCGCCCTGCACAGCACCAACAAGCAGCCCTACCAAACCTAAAGAAATACCGATGGTTTTCGGCGTCCAGCTAAATTGTTTTATCCCAAAAAAGCTCCAGGTACTCTGCACCGCATTGGCTGCCAGGTATACTAAAAAAAAGGAAATGATTAGTCCTGCTACTGCGGGATATTTTTGTAATTGCTTCAGGCTGCCAATGGGGTTTGCCCTTCGCCATTCAAAGGGGCGCCTGTTTTCCACAGCAAGCGATTCCGGCAAAACAAAGTAACCATACAAACAATTTAACAGGCTTAAACATGCGGCAACCACAAAAGGTACTCGCACCCCATAACCGCCCAATAAGCCACCTGTTACCGGGCCGAGTATAAAACCAAGCCCGAACGCTGCCCCAACCATTCCAAAATTTTGTGCCCTGTTTTGTGGTGTACTGATGTCGGCAATATAGGCCGTTGCCGTGGTAAAACTGGCCCCTGCAAAACCTGCTATTATCCTGCCGATAAAAAGCCAGACAATATTGGGTGCGAGGGAAAGAAAAATATAATCGATGCCCAAACCTAATAACGATAATAATAAAACTGGCCTTCTTCCATACTTATCACTAAGGTTGCCTAACAAAGGGGCAAACAAAAACTGCATGATGGCATACGCAAAAGCAAGCCACCCGCTGTATTTGGAAGCATCACTAATGTTGCCATGGATAAGTTTTTCTATCAGGCCGGGCACTACCGGTATAATTAAACCAATGCCGGTAACGTCAATCAATAAAGTGATGAAAATGAAACTGATTGCAGCAGAACGTTTTGGGGGCATGTTTACAGTAAGTTATAAAACAAAGATAAGCTGCCGGATTATATACAAAATGCATAAAGTCATAAACCTTTTTCTTTTGGTTTCACCCATTTTGTTTTATAAAGAAGGATTGGTTTGGAAGGATGGACCATTACTTATTTAATTAAAATGATATAGTTGGCATGGTTTTGGAAAAACTTTTTTGGTTAATATCTTGTTCTAGTCTTTAATTATCTACATTGCTTGTAACATCAAATATTCGTTCATTATTTTTCACAATAAACCAAACCTACAATGGCATTTGAAAATTTTCCCCCGGCTGAAACTTCACCGGTAATACCCCCCCGTCAACCAAAAAATGATTGGAGAACTTTATTATCTATTGCACTTATTATTGCTTTACTTGGAACATGGGGCTACATCATTTGGGATAAAAGTAAAACCAAAGATGAGATACAGCAAAAGGATACGCAGTATGCAACTGTAATTAACGAAAAGGATACGCTGCAAAGTTTGCTGAACGAGGCTTCGATAAGGTATGATAACCTAAAGACTACAAACGCAAAAAAAGACAGTACTATCACAACAAAGGATAAAGAAATTGCCAGCAAAAAAGCACAGATACAAAGCTTGCTGACAAAGAAAAATGCCACTGCTGCCGAACTTAAACAGGCAAGGGAATTAATCGCTTCACTAAATACAGATATTGAAGATTATAAAACCCAGGTGGAAACATTAAAGGGACAAAATGTGGTACTTACCCAAGAGAAGGAAGTTGTTACCCAGGAAAGAAATAAAGTAAGGCAGGATTTTGATTCTGCTAAAACAGTCATCAAACAAAAAGAAGATTTAATAGATGTAGGCTCTACCCTGCATGCTGCCAACTTCAACATCTTAGGTATAGATGAAAAAAAGAACGGTAAAGAAAAAGAAACCACTAAAGCAAAAAAGGTAGATAAGGTGCGCATCTCTTTTGATCTTGATGAAAACCGGATTGCCACATCAGGCCCTAAAGATTTATACATTTTGGTAACTGCACCTGATGGTAAGCCTGTAGCAGTTGAAGCGTTAGGCTCAGGAACTTTTACCACACGGGAAGGAGAAGAAAAAACCTTTACCCAAAAAGTGAATGTAAATTATACCCAGGGTGTTAAGCAACGTGTTAGTTTTGATTGGAAACAAAACTCTGCTTACGAAACCGGCGACTATAAAATTGAAGTATACAACAATGGTTTTAAGATTGGTGAAGGCATAAGGCACTTTAAAAAAGGTGGCTTGTTTGGATAAAATGCCGATTAATTAAAAGATGAAAAGTCCCGGAGAAATCCGGGATTTTTGTTTTTCTATGTAATTTATGCCATTTAAAAAATTGCCCTAATACTTGCCCGGCCAATATGCACAACCCTTGCTGCACCCGGTTTACGGCCATCGTACTGAACACTCATTTCAATATTACCTGCAAGCCTTTTGGTATATTCTACATTCCACAAATAGTTTTTGCCCGGCAGCAGGCCTTCCAACATAATGTAGCCAACGGTTGAGTTAGGCGATGCATCAGGGCTTGCGGCAGAAAAATTGATGTTGTTATAAGAGAACCTCGTATTGATGGTGCTGCTGGAAAGGACGTTATATTTTATCTCTGTGCCCATGGCACTATTGGTTAATTTTTCGAAAAAGCCGATAGTATTTTTTTTATCCGTTATACTGTAGGATGCAGTTACCCTTAAATTAGTGCCATAGGTATAACTTACAGAAGGTTCTGCAGATTTTTGCTGAATGCTGTAGTTCCTGTTATCAAACTTGGGTGTGGTCAATTCATTTATTACAGACCTTAAAGTAATGTTGGTTGTTATCCTTCTATTGAAATTAAGCCTTGCCTTATACATCAGGTTCCTAAGTTTTCTGCTTTCCACCCCATAGGTCAATAGCGATTTTCCATTGCTGAGGCTATGCGTAACGTCCATGCCCCACTTGCTGCTGGTACGGTTAAAGTAAAACGAATTAGACAAAAAAGAGTTAAGGGTAAGCAAAGTGGTATCTACCAATTTTTTGGTAAAAGGGTTAAACTGAAACTTGCCGGTAGAGATATCTTTTTTGTTGATTTGCAAAGAAGACGACGTACTCATCTTAGTAAGCAGCTTTTTAAAACCTGTTGCAGTTGCGGCTTTTATTACTGCCCTCGGGTTAATATCAACACTATAATTAAAGGTAACGTAGTTGGCTTTTACGTACTGGTTGGTGGGTGTGTTTACCCGTATGTATTTTCGCTGGTCAGGAAACAAGGCCAGCTCAAATTCATTCAGTTCGGCAATGCCATTATTGTTGTAATCATTCCAGGTGTACTCTCCCTGTCCGGCTGGCACTTCTACAAAAGTAAACTCCCTTTTCTGCTCCTGGCCTGCGCCAACTTCATACAAAATATTTCCTGTAAGTAAACCATGCCATTCATTGGCATAATATTCTGCCCTTCCCAAAAGGCTTTCATCAGGCCGTTGTGTGGTAAGCTGGTTGTTTATAATATCCAGTTTGCGGTAAGTAAGGTTAAACTTAAACTGATGGTGTTCATTTTTTAATAAGCTGGTATAAACATTAAAATTGTTGCTCCGGTCTGCAAGCGATAATTTATCGGTAACCGGAAATAAATCCTTCCTGGTAAAATAGGTAAGCCCCCACCTGTTTAATTTTGTTTCATCAGATTTGATGTAAAGCTGCCAGGTATTAAAAGCAAAACTAACAGAAGTAAGGGTATCCGTTTGTTTGTTGTTTACCGTGTTATGCTCGCCGGAATAGCTTGCACCTAATTGAAGGTTATGTAACTTTTTAAAAAGTTTGCTTACATCAAAAGTTGGGCGCAGGTAAGCAATTTTTTGGAGTGTTGTATTGCTTGTTGTTAAGCTTACCTGGTTATTCATCCGCCAGCCATTTATCGTTGTCGATGTATTTATCATTTGCCGGTAACCGTTAAACCCATCTCCCCTGTTATAGTTTACCACTTCGTACCGTACCTGGTTTGCCATGCTGTCTTTAACCTGGAATGCCGCACTGGTAAGCCTTTCATCTGCAGGGGCAATATTATAAGGCAAACTCCAGTCCCGGTTAAATTCTATATTTCTTAAACGTTCCAGGGGAGAAAAACGGCTTTGCACATACTCATAACCAAGGTTGGTTTGCAGCAATAAATTTCGGTCAAGCAAGTGTATTTTTTTATCTGCCTGTATAATTTGTACTTTGGCTGCCACGGCATTATCATTGCCTTTATCTTTTCTTGAGAACAGGTTGATATCATTTTTACTGGAAGCAAATTCCGTTTTAATCCTTGTGTTTGCATTAAGCAGGTACTCCGTTCCAATAGTAATAAGCTGTTTCTTTTTAGGTGTTACGAGTAAGATAACAGGCTGCCAATCGCCTTGCTTTATATTATTGGCATCGGGCGAAACCCATTTAAAAACCTTACCATTTGCAGCGGTGTACAGTTGTATGTAATTGCCTTTGCCCGGCCCAAAATAACTGAAAGCTACATTGTATAAAACACTGTTACCGGCAGTGTCATACACATAAATGGAGTCGTGCAGGTTGTTGAAAACAGTGTCTTGCTTTTTATATAAAATTTTTCCGGTGGCAAATGTATCGCTTGTAGCACCTGAGTAAAAAGCCGTATCAATGCCATCGCCAACATTTGCTAAAAATTGTTTTTGATCTGTGCTAAGGGTTTGGTTTATGGGAGAGTTCCTTGCATCCTCATTTGAAAATGCCCCAATACTTACCACAAGTTTTTTATTGATGGTAACCTCATCATTTACATAAAGGTTGGAGTTTAAAAAGTTTCTATCGGCATATTCAAATTCGGCTTGTATCCTTTTGTCTTTTGTAATCATCCGCTTTGGCGTAAAAGTAAGTTCGGCAGTATTGTAGTTAATAACATAATCCTGGTCTTCGCCACGTACCAGCAATTCGCCATCCATATAAATCCTTTCTGTACCTGCTAGTACCGTAAAATACAATTCGTTATTGGCGCCCTGCAAACGGTACGGCCCCTGGTTACCTTCCTGCGGCACAAGTATGTTGCGGTTAAATTTTCCTTTGGCTACAGAGCCGCTTAATAACAAAGAGTTACTTACGTTTTTACCAATTTTATTATCCGTTATAAAGGAAACCCCCTGGAGCCTTTTATAAAAATTTAGAAAATAATTTTTGCTTTGGCGGATGTCGATATCACCGAAGTTGATTTGCCAGTTTCTTTTTTTTACCTGTAAGAAGATCTTATCAAAGTCACGCAGGTCCTGTGTATTGCCATCCGGTTGTATGGGGATGTTGTTGTCGGTTACTGCTGCGGTAAGTTCTAAACTATCACCGATAAAGCCATTAAGCTGAAGGTTAAGGCTGGAGTTTAAAACAGCATCCTGGCTGTTGCCGAAAGATATACCACGGCCAAAGCTGCCGTTATAATTGATGTCACCAAAATCAAACAGGCCGGTATTTTCTTTGTTGGTAAGCCTGAAGACATAGGGCTTTTCGCTGAGAAAATTATTACGGATACTGTCGTAATTTAAATGCCGGGTAATGGCATTGAGCCGGATAGGGAACACACGGTATGTTACCTCTATACTGTCTGTGGCAGGCCTCTGTATCCAGGCCAATGTTGCATTAACGTTGTCAAGAAAATATTGGGAAGGCAAAACATCTTTTATCCGCAAAGTACCCGGTACAAGGCTAAGGGTATCAATACGAATATCAGTGGCCGTGTTTTTTAATTTTTTATGCCTTAGATTAGAAACAGGCAAAGTTGTTTTTTGCCCCTGGGATACTTGCTGGCACAGCATAAAAACAAGCAGCAGGTATATCCATTTCAATTTCAAGTAAGGCTTTTGTATTGAATGCTTAAAGTTAGTATTTATTGTGTAAGGGCTTTGATTTGGGGCATTACCCAAAAAACAAAAACCTTCCGCAGGGGAAGGCTTTTATAACGGGTAAAATCAGTTGGTTTGTTAGTCTTGTGTGCTAAGTCCGGCACCAAGGTATTCACGGTTTAACCGGGCAATATTGGCTACTGAAATACCTTTAGGGCATTCCACTTCGCAGGCATACGTGTTGGTACAGTTACCAAAACTTTCTTTGTCCATTTGTGCAACCATGTTCAGCACCCTTGATTCCCTTTCTGGCTGCCCCTGTGGAAGCAATGCCAATTGAGAAACTTTTGCACTTACAAATAACATGGCACTACCATTTTTGCAGGTGGCTACACAAGCACCGCAGCCAATACAGGCTGCTGCCATAAACGCATCGTCTGCATTCTTTTTATCAATCGGTATTGCGTTGGCATCAACTGCATTACCGGTATTTACTGAAATATAACCACCGGCCTGTATAATCCTGTCGAACGCACTGCGGTCAACCATTAAATCTTTTATTACAGGAAAAGCCTTGCTACGCCAGGGTTCCACCACAATGGTATCGCCATCTTTAAAAGCCCTCATGTGTAACTGGCACGTAGTGTTGGCTTCCCACGGGCCGTGGGCTTTTCCGTTTATGTACATACTGCACATTCCACAAATACCTTCCCGGCAATCATGGTCAAAAGCAATAGGGTCTTTGCCCTGGGTAATCAGTTGTTCATTTAAAACATCAAACATTTCCAGGAAAGACATTTCAGAAGAAATATCCTTAACATCATAGGTATCAAAATTTCCATTTTCCCTGTTGTTCTTTTGACGCCACACTTTTAAGGTGAGGTTCATATTGTAATGGTCCATATATCAGATAATTCTATTGTTGTATTATTTTACTTATAACTCCTTTGGCTTGGTTTTACAATGTCAAAACTTAAAGGCTCTTTATTTAAAACCCAATCGCTGTCGCCTTTATATTCCCATGCAGAAACGTAGCTGAAATTTACATCGTCCCTTTGCGCTTCGCCATCCTCGGTTTGCGATTCTTCCCTGAAGTGGCCTCCACAACTCTCTCTTCGGTCAAGGGCATCTTTACACATCAGTTCTCCCAATTCAATAAAGTCTGCTACCCTGCCCGCCTTATCTAATTCCGGGTTCATGCTGTTTACTTCTCCAGGGATTTTTACATCGCTCCAAAATTCTTTTTTTAACTGCTGTATTGCTGCAATGGCTTCGGTAAGGCCTTCTTCATTTCTTGCCATCCCACATTTGTCCCACATAATTTTACCTAAACGCTTGTGAAAACTTTCGACTGTTTGGCCTCCTTGTATGCCCATCAATTTTTGGATCCTGTCACTCACTGCTTTTTCAGTTTCTTCAAATGCGGGATGGCTTGTCGGGATATTCGCAGTACGGATTTCATCTGCCAGGTAATTGCCCAAAGTATAAGGGATAACAAAATAGCCATCTGCCAAACCCTGCATTAATGCGCTTGCCCCTAACCGGTTGGCACCATGGTCGCTAAAGTTAGCTTCGCCTAAAGCATACAGCCCGGGCACTGTGGTTTGCAATTCATAATTTACCCAAAGGCCACCCATAACATAGTGTACTGCAGGGTAAATCCTCATCGGCAATTCGTATGGGTTTTCACCGGTTATCTTATCATACATTTCAAACAGGTTACCATACTTTTCTTTTACCACGTCCCTGCCCAGTTTTATAAGTGTGGTATCATCTGCATTGTCATTGCCGGTTTTACCCGCTTCTATTTTACCATATCTTTTTATGGCATCTGCGAAATCAAGGTACACCGCCATTTTTGTTGTACCCACACCATAACCCTCATCACATCTTTCCTTTGCAGCCCTTGATGCGACGTCCCTTGGCACAAGGTTACCAAATGCAGGGTACCTTCTTTCCAGATAATAGTCCCTTTCTTCTTCAGGTATATCGCTGGCTTTACGGCTATCGCCTTTTTGTTTGGGTACCCAGATGCGGCCATCATTTCTTAATGATTCACTCATTAAAGTAAGTTTGCTTTGATGGTCGCCACTTACCGGTATACAGGTTGGATGGATTTGTGTAAAACAAGGGTTTCCAAAATAAGCCCCTTTTTTATGTGCCTTCCATGCTGCGGTAACATTGCTGCCCATGGCGTTGGTACTTAAATAAAATACGTTGCCATAACCGCCACTGCATAACAGTACCGCATGGCCGAAGTGGCGTTCCAGTTCGCCATTCACAAGGTTTCTTGCAATAATGCCACGAGCCTTTCCATCTATCATTACCACATCAAGCATTTCGTGGCGGGAGTACATTTTTACATTGCCTAACGCTACCTGCCTTTCCAACGCACTGTAGGCACCCAACAATAATTGCTGGCCGGTTTGCCCTGCTGCATAAAAAGTACGCTGCACCTGTGTGCCGCCAAAACTCCGGTTGCTTAAAAGGCCACCGTACTCCCTTGCAAAGGGTACACCTTGTGCCACACACTGATCAATAATGGCGGTACTTACTTCCGCAAGGCGGTGCACATTTGCTTCCCTGGCCCTGTAATCCCCACCCTTTACGGTATCATAAAATAAACGGAAAACAGAGTCCCCGTCATTTTGATAATTTTTTGCTGCATTAATGCCGCCCTGTGCCGCAATACTATGCGCCCTCCTTGGGCTATCCTGAAAACAGAATGCTTTTACTTTATAGCCCATTTCGCCCAAAGCCGCTGCTGCAGAAGCCCCTGCCAACCCGGTGCCAACAACTATTATTTCTAATTTGCGTTTGTTGGCCGGGTTTACCAGCTTAACGTGGCCTTTATAGTCGTTCCACTTTTCATTCATTTCACCTGCAGGAATTTTAGAATCGAAGGACATAATAGTGTTGATTAGATGGTTTAATAAAATGTATGAAACAGCACTGGAACTGTTGCTTGGTTTGTTTATTTTACTTTACTCAATCCAATGCAGATAAAAGGCCACTGGCATTGCTGCAAACAATAAACAAATAACCACTGAGTAAACAACACCTATTGCTTTAATAAGCGGGGTATACCTTTTGTGATTAATACCAAAGGTTTGAAACGCACTTTGAAAGCCGTGGATAAGATGCCAGCAAAGTGAAATAACACCCAGTACATAAACAACAACCACAATTAAATTGTTTTCAAAAACCAGTTGCATTTCTGCATACAGGTTATGTACTTCTTCATTGTTGTAAACAGATAAATTAGTTTCTGCCAATGGCTTTATTGAACCCATGCCGCCAAACCTGGAGACAAACCAAAAATGATATAAATGAAGAACAAGAAAAATAAGGATCAGTGTACCCAGCAAACCCATGCTCCTGCTATACCAGGTACTGTTGGTTTGAGGATTGTTTTTTGCATACTTCACCGGCCTTGCGTTGTTGTTTTGATACCATAAAACAAGCCCCTGTATAATGTGCAGTAATAAAAATACAAACAGCCCGATCTCCATTGTCCTTATGATGAGATTGGTACCCATGAAATGTCCCCAATGGTTAAACGTTTCACCGCCATCATTAAAAAAAATCATCGCATTTATAGCACAGTGTACAATCAAAAAAGTAATTAGGAAGATACCCGTAAGGGCCATGATAAATTTTTTACCGATAGAGGACGTAAAGAACAATTTCCAGGTCATATAGCTTGGGTTATTTTATAAATTGCTGCAAAAGTACGTTAGGAAGGTTAAATTTTATTCTTATTAAAAACTTTTATAGCCTGTCTGATTTTATGGGCAAGGTTTAATTCAGCAATCGCATCATCCAGTTATCCACCTGTTGAAAAACGAGTTCTGGTTTTAAAGTACGCCATTGTGTAAAATCAATCAGGGAAACATAATGGGTAAGCCTCGCCCTTTTAAAATCATGCTGGCTTTGTTCAGGCATGTTTAAGATGGCCACCCAGCCGCCTTCTTCCTCCAATTGCTCCCTCCACTCTTCATAATAACTATCATCACTGCTGTGAAAGTTCAATACATTTTCTGCAATTAAAATAAATTTATAAATGCCTTGCTGATATAGTATATCAGTAATGTCCCTGCGCAAAGTCATGATGTCATTTTCGATTGCATCGTTCCATTCCCCCAGCAATTCTATAATTGCAAAGTGCTGATCATAATCTGCAAATAAAATTTTCATGTACAAAGTCTTGCTTCCAAACTCATCCCATTGGGGATGGATATAAAAATTATACACCGTTTGGGAGAATTCAAACTCACTGTATTCACGGCCATAAAACGGGGAGTTTACATCTTCCTCTGCCATGTACAGGTGCCGCCAATTAAAATAAGGTTCAATATTTTGCATGCCTTTAAAGTAACAATACAGGATTTTAAAAAAGGAGAAATTGCCAAAGCAAATTTAATTGATGCGCCCAATAAAAAAAGCATATTCAATAAAAAAGGCCGCAGTGTTGCGGCCTTTTTTATGAAGTGAAAAAATTTTAGTCCAATATTAATTTTTGTTTAAAAGCAATCTTTTTATCAGCGCCGATAACGTTTACAAAGTACGTGCCCTTGGCCTGCTGCCGGTTTAAGTTTACCGTTTCTGTTTGGCTTCCTTTAGCAATGGACACCACTTTTGACTGGAGTACAGCACCACTAATATCAGTTAGCATAATGGTATATGCACCGGGTTGCCTGTTGGTAAATAAAACTTTAAACTGGGAGCCGCTAACCGGGTTAGGAAAAATTTTTGCATCGTCCAAACCCTGTGAAGTTTTTAAGAGCGGAAATATATTTGCTGCATCCGCTTCCTTTTGAGAGAGCAGGTTTCCATTGGCAAGGTCAGATGCGTTGAAAGGGCTTTCTGCACTTACAATCCTGGTGGCCGAAAAATCTTTCATGTTTACGGTATACAGGGCATCAAATACGTTTGCACTGCTTACCACCATATTTCCCTGTGCATCTACTGCTGCACCATTGGTGGTAAAATTTGCCGGCAAACCTGTAATTGGGCCCTTCAGCGAAGCTGACTTAGTATTGACATCAATTGAAAAAATATTATGGCTGGCAGATACCACCACCAGTTTACCAAATGCGTCTGCTACCATATCACCTCCCCAACTGCTGCATTTATTATGTATGGAAAGCCCTTTATTTTCTGCACCGTCAATTAATGGGCCCAGGTCTTCAACAGTATTTTTTTTGCCGGTGGAAAAACGGATAAGATGATTGGCATCATTGGTAAGCGCATACCCGTTGCCGTCTGCTGCGATAACCATTCTTGTAATTTGGCTTTCTTCAGGTTGGTAGCCGGCATTGGCGGTGGTGGTAAATGCCTTCGTCTGGATTTTGGTAAAATTCGCATCGGGCTTATTCAAATCCAGGTAGTAGATATCGGAAAAATGCATTGGCGCAAAATACAAACGGTTGTGGACAACATCAAAAGCGCAGGCTGCCACACCAAAGCCAGTTGGATTTGCCGGTGCGCTTACATACCCGGCTTTTGCATTATCGCCATTAATAACTTTGAAGGGCGTTTTATCTGCATCAAATAATGTTTTTACAACCTTGCCGGTTGCGATATCCACCTGCTTAATATCAGCCCAAAAAAAGGTATTGTTTTGTTTACCGGTAATGGCGTATGTCCGGGAAGAAGTTTGTGCATTGGCAAAAAAAGTACAGGCAATAAAAGTTGTTGAAAGTAAAGTTTGATAATTCATAGCAGTAATTTTAACTGATTAAAAATGTTTTATGAATGTAAGAAAATAGCCGGTAAAAAAATTAAAATATCCCGGGCTTTTAGGCAGGATGTAAATTTTTCAAACTTTTTCTACAGTGGAACATTTAAGGGCGTTCTCATTAAACGGTTACAATCAGCAAACTCATCGCCTGGCGTTGTGAAATTTTACCAGTCCATCCATCGGCGCTTTTAAAACTTTGCCTAACTGCAGTTCATACGCATTGCACATTTGCTCCAAAACATCTTTAAAGCCAAACGCAACACTGCCAATAAAATTTACCGGCATTGTCCAGCTTTCCCGGTACTTGTACACATGGTTAAAAAAGAAATCATTAAAGCAATCTTCAATAATATTTTCTACCATGTAGTGCCCCCTGTTTTCTACCAAAAAGGGTACAAAGCCCGCCAGATAACGGTTTGGTAGCGGGCGTTTATATACGGCATCTAAAATATCAACTGATGTGGTATTGTATTTTGCATTGAACCTGTCCATAAGGTCGGGATCAAAAGTGTTGTACAAATAATATTGTATCACCTTCTTGCCCAAATAAGAGCCACTTCCTTCATCACCCAAAACATAGCCGAGGCCCGGGCTGTTTTTCACAATTTTCTTTCCATTGTAATAGCAGGAGTTGGAGCCTGTGCCCAGTATACAGGCTACCCCTTTTTTATCGCCACACAAGGCTTTTGCAGCACCCATAAGGTCATGGTCTACAGTAACACCGGCACCTTCAAACACTCTTTCCAATGCAATTTTTACCGATTTTTTGTTTTCGGGACTGCTGCAACCAGTGCCATAAAAATGTATTTCATCAGGAACAATGCCTGTCATTTTTGTTTTTAATTCCGTATCAATAATGGCTGCAATCTGGTCTGTATTTAAAAAATAAGGGCTTAAGCCCTGGGTGTAAAATGTCCTCTTTTTTTTGCCGTTAAGCAGGCACCATTCTGCTTTCGTGGAGCCACTGTCTGCAATTAACATACTTGCCATTTGGTTGTTGAAGCCTGTTTATTTTGACAGGGATCGTGGACAAGATAATAAAAAAACACAACTGCTGCTTTCATAATAATTCGATTATTTTCGTGTTCAGAAGTGATTTTATGGATAAGAAAATACAGGTGTGGTTACCGTTGCTTTTTAGTATTGTGATGATTGCCGGAATGATGATTGGTTATAAAATGAGGGACAACATGCCAGGCAAAAATTTCTTTTCTATTGAAAGAAGAAGGCCGGTACAGGAAATTATGGACCTTATTGAAAGCAAGTATGTTGATACGGTTAAGATGGCCTCCCTTAGTGATACTGCCATCAGTGCCATGCTTGGCAAACTGGACCCCCACTCTGTTTTTATACCTGTTGAAGAAGTGCAATCAGTGAACGATGATATCTCTGGTAAATTTTTTGGGATTGGTGTTGAGTTCAACCTCATCGGCGATACTATTAATGTATTGAATGTTGTGCCCGATGGCCCCAGTTTTAGGGCAGGTATACAAACGGGCGACAAGTTTTTAAAAGTGGGTGACAGTACAGTAACGGGTAAAGAAATTAATGCTGAAAAAATACGGAAATTATTAAGGGGTGATATTGATACGAAAGCCATCATTACTGTTTTAAGGGGCAAGGAAGTAAAGACATTTACAGTAACCCGTGGCGTAATACCCGTTAGCAGCGTGGATGCAAGCTATATCATTGAAAATGGTATTGGGTATTTAAGGCTAAACAAATTCTCGCAGGTTACTTACCGTGAATTTATGAAAGCCATGGAAGGCCTGCAAAAACAAGGGCTTAAAAAATTGATACTTGACTTAAGGGGCAATGGCGGCGGCATTCTTGAAGAAGCAACTTCCATTGCCGATGAGTTTTTAGATGGCGACAAATTGATTACTTATACAGAAGGCACGCATTTTCCTAAAAAAGAATACCGTTGCAAAAGACCCGGCCTTTTTGAAAAAGGCGAACTGGTGGTACTGGCAGATGAAGGCACTGCAAGCGCAAGCGAAATACTTATTGGTGCGTTGCAGGATTGGGACAGGGCAACCATTGTTGGCAGAAGAAGTTTTGGAAAAGGCCTTGTTCAAGAGCAATTCGATTTGAGTGATGGAAGTGCCTTACGACTTACTATTGCCAGGTATTACACGCCTATCGGCAGGAGCATACAGCGGCCATATATTAACGGGGGCAAGGCTTATTATGCGGAGATAACAAACCGCTTTCATGATGGGGAAGTTAACAATGCCGATTCTGTAAAACATGATACCACAAAACTTTTTAAAACGCAAAGTGGCCGAAAGGTGTATGGCGGCGGCGGCATTACGCCAGATGTTTTTATTGCGCTGGATACAACGGGTTACAGCATAGTTAGCGGCAAAATTTATTACAAAGGTTTGATAGGCGATTTTGCGTACCGGTACTACCTGCAAAATAAAACCCAACTGTCATCGTACAAAACCGTTGCTGACTTTGAAAAGCAATTCTCTTTTTCTGAAAATGACTGGAAGCAATTTTCGGCCGCAGTTGCAAAAGATTCTATCAACATCAATGCGGTATCTGGTGCAGAAAAAGAAGAACTTATTAACCGAATTAAATCTTCTGTAGCAAGGCAGGTATGGCGAAACGAAGGGCTATATGAAATATTAAATAAGAAAGATAAAGCGGTTTTAAAATCATTAGAGTTGTTATCTAAATAAATTTCAACTGTAGCTTTTAAACTGTTTAATAAACTAAAAGGCCCCTTCAATATTTTTGAAAGGGCTTTTGTTATTTTAGAGCACTTTATTAGTTCTTTTTCAATGAACCTGACGATGCGCCACCGTTTAACGCAACATTGGTTTGGTTGATCATGTTGTTCATGATTTTTACCGTCTCATCAATATAGATATCGCCTTTCAACCTTGATAAAAATTGTTTGTTCCTATCATTTCTGTCTTTATCAAGCGCCATGCCTGTTGTATCTGCACTGTCGTTTACCACCGTTAAATCTTTAGGCAATTTATATAAACTGTCCAGTTGTTTATAAGCAATCTTTAACTGTTGTTGCTCATCTCTATACTTACTTATGTTTAAAGGATAGTCTTTATCATTCTGCTTATCTATCCATTCAATTTTTTGCCTTAATGCCTTAAAAGTGTTGCTGGTATTGATTTGCTCGTTAGCCGTATTCACTACCGAAGGTGTACTGTAAGTGCTTACCCACGGGGTATAATCTGCTTTATTGATTTCATCCCAGCTAAGTGCAGCTTCATTATCCTTTTCCCTTGATTTATAAAATTCATAACGATCAGGTATTATAACATCCGGGGTAACGCCTTTTAATTGCGTAGCCCCACCGTTAATGCGATAGAATTTTTGAAGGGTAAGTTTTACTGTACCCAAATCTTCGGATGGTTTTGCAAATGCAGGGTTTTCCGCTTCCGGATTTAAAGGGATAGTGCGTTGTACGGTACCTTTTCCATAAGTGGAAGTGCTGCCTACAATAATACCACGTTTATAATCCTGTATTGCTGCGGCAAAAATTTCAGAAGCTGAAGCACTTCCTTCATCAACCATCACAGTTAAAGGCCCGCTGTACAAAATACTTTTATCCCTGTCTTTCCATAAATAAGGTTGCTTTTCATCCCTGCCCCTTACCTGGCAAATAGGGCCATCGGCTATAAACAAGCCAGCCATTTTAACCACCTCAGGTAGTGATCCACCGCCGTTTCCCCGAAGGTCCATAACAATGCCTTCAACGTTTTCTGCTTTTAATTTATTGATTTCTTTGGCCACATCTTCAGAGCACTTTGCGCCATTGGGTTTGTCAAAATCCATATAAAATTCTGGCAGGTAGATGTACCCAATTTTGTGTTCACCTTTAATAATCGCACTCTTCGCAAACGTATCTTCCAACTTTATTTCGCCCCTTTTTAAGATAACCGTTTTTATCATTCCATCAGGTTTACGCACCGTTAACCTTACTTCAGTATTCGCTTCTGAACCACGTATCAGTTTCACTGCATCCGAAACTGCGTAGCCTGTAACGTCCACCGGCTCCGCATTTCCCTGTCCTATCTTTATAATTTCATCGTTTATGCCCAACTCTCCAGACTTCCATGCAGGCATACCTGTAATAAGGCTGGCTACTTTAATTTTACTTTCTTCTTCCTTGAGCTGTGCACCTATACCATAAAACTTTCCACTCATCATTTCGTTAAATCCACGGCTGTCAACCGGTGCAAAATAATTGCTGTGGGGATCCATTTCCCCGGTGATGGCATTTACGAATGAGCTAAAAAGTTCATCATTGGTGTTGTGTGTTTTCAAGGTGGTAAAATAACGGTCAATTTGTTTCTTTACCAGTTCCCTTGCTTCTCTTTCTAACGTACTATCTGCCTTAAAGACAAACTTTTTAGTTGTTTTTAAACTATCGGCAGCAGGCGATTGCTTTTTATTTTTGTTGGCTTCCCTTTCGTCTAAATATTCTGAATATTTGCTTAGCACCAGGTATTTTAAACGTTTTCTCCAAACCTCTTTCTTGTCTGCTTCAGTGGCTGGATATTTTACCTTATCCCCATCAAGCATTACATTTTCGTCTTTTGTAAAATCAAAAGGCTTGCTTAGTATTTCTGTAAAATATTGTGATGCCTGGTTAAGGCGGCGGGTGTATGAATCATTGATGGCATAAAAAGATTCAAGCTTTGCGCCGTGTATTTCGTCATCTATTTTGTTGGCATATTTTGCGAAGCTGTCAATATCGCTTTGTAGAAAGATACTTTTGTCTTCATCAAGGTCTTTTACAAAACGGTTAAGCACCTGCTTTGAAAAACTGTCGTTGATATTCTTGGGGCTGTAGTGGCCCTGCTCTAATAACAAACCAACATTGCGTAATATTTTTTCGTTTTTCGTTTTAGGATTATCATCTCCACGACCTTGTGTTTGAAAAGCTACAAACAGGCTTGCAATTGTAAGCACCAGTAAAACCGGTAAAAATTTTTTACTCATAATTATCTGCTGGATTTTAAGCATATTATAAAATTAACGGAAAAATTAGTGTGATTATTGGATTAACATCTCGTTAGGGTCTAATGTTTTCATAAAAATTGATAAGCGGTGAATGGGTTTTTTAATTGTACAAAACCACTTGAGAATAAAAAAGCCCTGCAAAAATACAGGGCTTCAAAAAGTGGGTAATCGAGGGGGCTCGAACCCCCGACCCTCAGAATCACAATCTGATGCTCTAACCAACTGAGCTACGACTACCGTTTTATGGGATGGCAAAAGTAATAAAAAACACTACTCAGTCAAAATTACATTTATCCTTTTGCAAACGGATTTTAATGGGCCCTGTAAAATGAAAGCTTGAATGTGGCGGCAATTAAAGTTGTTGCAACCTTGGGTGTTCTTATTAAATCCTTTTCTTTGCACCTCAAATTTTATCATGAATATTACAGGCAATATCATCACCATCCTGTTATCAACTTTTACCGGTTGGGTTACCACATGGATCGCTATTAAAATGCTTTTTCATCCGAGGCGGCCTTTTAAAATACTGGGGCTCTCCATACAAGGGATCTTTCCAAAAAACCAGGCTGCTATTGCACAAAAACTTGGGCAAGTGGTAGGAAAGGAATTACTCTCTTTTGCAGAAATTGAAGAGAAAGTTACCAATCCTGAAAACCTGCAAAAATTAAGGCCGGATATTGAACAGCACATCGATGCTTTTTTAAGGGTAAAACTCATTGAAATTTTCCCCATGCTTTCCATGCTGATTGGAGAAAAAACAATACTGCAACTGAAGGATGCCTTTTTATTGGAGCTGGAAAACCTTTTTCCTGTATTGATGAAAAGCTATATGGGCAAGCTGGAACAGGACCTCGACCTTGAGAAAATAGTGGCTGAAAAAGTAGCTGGGTTTTCGTCTGAAAAACTGGAAGACATCTTACACCAGATCACCAAAAGGGAATTTAAGTTTTTGGAGTTTATTGGTGGATTTTTTGGATTGATAATTGGGACTGTTCAGGTTGTTGTGGGCATGTTGATAAAATAATTCAGGATAGCGTTCTCCACACCGTACAGCCACTCATCAATTTATCGGGCAATAAATAAACTATATCGGGGAACTTTGGTTTTAAAGAATAAATATTAACAGATGCATAAAAAAACTACCTACGCTTTTATCCTAATCCTTTTCCTATTCAATTCATTTAATGTTCTTGCCCAGTTTCCTGCAGGTGGCGCCGGTGGCGGTGCAAGGGGCGGTGGCCAGAATATGAACATGGGCCATTTTTACGGAAAAATCGTGGATGCTGCAACCGGTAAACCTGTAGAAGCTGCGTCTATTCAGTTAATTCAAAGCAAGTTTGACACTGCGACGAAAAAGAAAAAAGATGTAATTGCTGCTGGTATGCTTACCTCCAAAAAAGGGGAGTTCAGCCTGGAGGGCCTTTCGGTGATGGCAGCTTACCGGTTAAAAATAACAGCCATCGGTTATAAACCCATTGAGCAAAAAGCTGCTTTTGAAATGAATATGCAAGGTGTAAAAAATGGCGATTATAGCAGCCTGTTAAGTGGCATAGATAAGGATCTTGGCAATATTAAAATGGAAACCGATGCACAGCAGTTGCAGGATGTAACCGTTACTGCCAGCAAACCTTTGCTTACCATGGCCATTGATAGAAAAATTTTTAATGTGGAGAAAAACCTGAACAGTGTTGGCGGTACTGCGGTAGATGTAATGAAAAACGTGCCCAGTGTTAATGTGGATATTGATGGCAATGTTACCCTGCGCAATGCACCACCACAAATTTTTGTAGATGGCCGCCCAACAACGATGACACTTGATCAAATACCTGCAGATGCCATTGCCACTGTTGAAATTATTACCAACCCCTCCGCAAAATTTGATGCTTCGGGCGGCGGTGCCGGTATTTTAAATATAGTGTTGAAAAAGAACCGTAAGGCCGGCTACAACGGCAACGTAAGGGCCAGCATCGATAGCAGGGGCAAGCCAAGTTTTGGCGGTGACTTCAACATCAAACAAAACAAAATAAACTTTTTTGCCAGTGGGCAGATTGGGTTTAGAAAAAGCATCAGCAACGTAACCACCACCAGGACTGACTTTTTAAAAAACGCTACAGCCAATTTAAGACAACTTGATGGCCCGATTGGAAAGGGTGTTTTCGGCTTTGGCAGGGTTGGGTTTGATTACCTGATGGATAACCGGAATACCATTACTGTTTCGGGCAATTCCAGTAAGGGGCATTTTGATAACAGCGACCGGTTCAACATTAACAGGGATACTTCTTACAGCAGCTATACAAGCTCCGATTATGGATATAGAAATACTTTGGGGTCGTTTAAGTTTACCAATTACGGAGGCTCACTTGGGTTTAAGCATAATTTTGCAAAGCCCAATAAAGACATTACCGCTGATGTAAATTATAACTACAGTAAAAACAGTAACCTTAATGATTTAAACACCCAATATTTTAACCTGGATGCCAGTCAAAAAACGCCGCTCCTTTACCAGCGGTCGCAGGGTGGCGGCAATAATAAAAACATTACTATACAAACCGATTTTTCTGATCCGATAACAGCAACGACTAAGCTGGAAATGGGCGCCAGGGCTAACTTCAGGGACTTTTACAGTTTTAATAATAACTTTTTTCAGGACCCTTCCAGCGGGGAATATATTTCAATTCCTTCCTTAAACAATACCTATAAATTTAACGACAGGGTGCTTGCAGCTTACGCTACTTTTTCTCAACAAATTAATAAGCTAAGTTATAATGTGGGCTTAAGGGTAGAAAGCTCAAAGTATGATGGAACACTGATTACTGCATCCAAAACATTCTCAAATAAATATCCTTTCAGTTTATTTCCCAGTGCATACTTAACATATAAACTAACAGAGAAGCAAGACATGCAGCTCAACTATTCCAGGAAGATAAACAGGCCTAACTTTTTTCAGTTGATACCCTTTATCGACTATACCGATTCGCTTAATTTAAGCCGTGGTAACCCCAACCTGGTACCAGAGTTTACCAACCTGATTGAGCTTGCTTATCAAAACCAGATAAGCAATGGCCACAACCTGCTTACTACTGTATATTTTAAAAATACCGAGAACCTTATAGCAAGATATCAAACGCTGGAACCGAACCCAAATCCGGCCAAGGCCGATAGCGTTTTAATAAGCACTTATGCCAACGCTTCTAAAACATATACCTATGGTTTAGAAATTATCAGCAGGGATAAAATTACAAAGTGGTGGGACCTTACCAGCAATTTAAACCTCTACAATTCAACCATTAAGGCGGGCAATTTACCCGGTGGTGTAAACAGCGATCAGGTGAGTTGGTTTATTAAATTGAACAATACTTTTAAGCTGCCAAAAAATTATTCTATTCAGTTGAGTGGCGATTACCAGGCAAAGACACTGATTGCGTCGGGTGGCCGTGGCGGTGGTGGTGGAATGTTTTTTGGTGGTGGCGGCAATGTGCCCAATGCCCAGGGTTATATTAAACCTTTGTATGGTGCAGATATCGCTTTGCGAAAAGACTTTTTGAAAAACAATGCAGCTTCGTTAACCCTGCAGTTCAGTGATATCTTTCGTACCCGGTTAAACGGGGTGTATTCCCAATCTCAATATTTTATACAGGAGTCTGACAGAAGGCGTGACCCACAGGTACTCCGTTTAAACTTTAACTGGCGTTTTGGTAAGATAGATGCCAACCTGTTTAAACGTAAAAATATTAAAGGCGAAATGGAAAATATGCAGAACAGCCAGCAAGGAATTGGCGGCGGCCAGTAAGGTTCATTATCGATAATTTTTTGGTTTCTTAGTTGTTTCCATCGGTACAGTACATTCCAACATCATTTTTTATAACAAAAAGCAGTACCCTTAAGTGCTGCTTTTTTGCTTACAATAATTAAGTTAATTTGCTGCCTCATAATCAAATCGCTTCATGAAGAACTTTAATTTTAAAATGTTGGTGCCACATATTATTGCTGTGGCAGTGTTTTTATTGGTTGCTGTAATTTTTTGCAAGCCTGCATTGGAAGCTGGTGTGGTAATGCAGCAAAGTGATGTAACGCAGGCTAATGGTATGGTACAGCAATCTAAAATGTACCGGGAGGTACACGGCGTTTACCCGTTGTGGGTTACCAGTATGTTTGGCGGTATGCCGGCTTACAATATTATTTTTGAAGGCCCCTACTCCCCTTTAAGTATAGCAGATAAATTGTTTCAATTATGGTTGCCCAAACCGCTTAATTTTTTCTTTTTAAGTTGTATTTGTTTTTACTTTTTATGCATGTGCCTGCGGATAAGGCCGTACGTGGCCATACTCGGCAGCCTTGCTTTTGCTTACAGCAGTTATAACCCAATCATTGCTGCCGCAGGGCATGACACAAAATTACTTGCACTGGCTTATGCGCCGGCTTTAATTGGTGGCATCATTTTATTGTTTGAAAAAAAGTACATCAGCGGTTTTGTTTTTGCGTCGTTGTTTGCCACCATGCATATCATGCAAAACCATCCGCAAATAAATTATTACACCATTATCATTATCGGTATAATGACTATTTTTTATGGTGTAAGATGGATACAGGCAAAGGAATTTAAGCATGCCGGAAAAGCGGTTTCATTAGCAATAGCTGCGGGGTTGATTGGCTTGTTTGCGAACGCAGTTATTATGTTGCCTGTGATGGACTATACAAAATACAGTAAACGTGGCGGCCAATTGATTATGGATAGCAAGCCAAACGTTAAGACCAATAATACCGATAAAGAGAAAACAAAAGGCCTTTCAAGGGAATATGCTTTTCAATGGAGTTATGGAAAATTGGAAAGCCTGAGTTTATTGTTTCCTGGTATAACCGGCTACGGGAGTCACTTTGCGCAAAGGGATGACGATTACAACATCTTCCCGAAGCTGTCCGATAAATCCAACGTCAGCACTTATTTACAGGAAAAATTAAATGTGCCCGAAGACCAGGCAAGTGGTATTGCAGCAAACCTTTCTGGCGATGTTTACTGGGGCGATAAACCCTTTACGTCTGGTTCTAATTATCTGGGTGCTTCTGTTTGCTTTTTGTTTATACTGGGTATGTTTTTATTGGATAACCAACACAAGTGGTGGATTTTTACCGCTGGTGTTTTAGGTGTGATACTGGCCATGGGACGCAACCTGCCAGCCGTCAATAACCTGCTGTTTGATTATCTTCCTTTGTATAATAAATTTCGTACACCAGAGATGGCGTTGGTGATACCGCAAATAGTTGTGCCCATATTGGCAGTATTGGCAGTACAAAAAATATTAGATGGCAATGATGCCCTTGTACTTAAAAAATTACGGTTAAGCGTATACACCACAGCAGCCATTTTTGTAATTGCAGGTATGCTTTACTTCACACTTGATTACAGTAAAGAAAACAAAGAAAGGACTGCGGCAGTCAATGCAGCTTTTGCTGTACCCGATAGTTCGCTGGGTTTAAAAATGCAGGACATCAACCAAAAATTTGAAGCCCTAGTCGACAACCGGGTGTACGAAAATTTTTTACAACAAAGTAAGGGGGATACCAAAGTTGCAAGGGCAGTGGTTACTGCTTTGCGGCAAGACAGGCAATCCTTTTTTGGAGGTGATATTATCCACTCTTTAATTTTTGTAGCACTTACCATTTTAATGATTGGCCTTTTTGTGTACAAGAAAATAAATGCGCTTATTCTGATGGCAGCGTTACCATTGCTTACCGTGTTTGACCTTGTTCCTTTTGGCATGCATTACATCAACGAAAAAAGTTTTGACAGCGCCGAAAAATACAAAGCTGATCAGTTTCCGGAAACTGATGCAGATAAACTTATTTTAAAAGACAGCGATCCTAATTTCAGGGTTTTCAACCTCAGCGGGGGCGATCCTTTTCAGGAAGCAAAAACTTCGTTTTACCATAAATCAATCGGCGGTTACCACCCGGCCAAGCTGGGTATTTTTGATGACCTGATTACCTATCAAATGAGCGGACAGCCCAACCCTGCTGTATTAAACATGCTGAATGTAAAATACATCATACAGCAAAGCCCCTCGGATAAAAACAAATTAAGTGTTTATCCAAACATGCAGGCACTGGGTAATTGCTGGTTTGTAAAAGGGATAAAATTTGTAAACGGCCCATCAGAAGAAATGAAAGCCCTCAACAATTTTGAGCCTAAAGACACCGCAGTAATTGATAATAGTTTTAAAAATACAGTAACCGGCGTAGTACCTGCTGATAGTACTGCAACCATTAAGGAGACCGCTTTTGACAATATGGATATTAAGTATGAAAGCAACAGCAGCACCACAAACCTTGCAGTGTTTAGCGAAATTTATTATAAGGACTGGAACGCTTATGTTGATGGTAAACTAGCCCCTGTGGCCAAAGCCAATTATGTATTAAGGGCATTGGTTTTACCCGCAGGCAAGCACACGATCGAATTTAAATTTGAACCTAAAGTATTTAATGTCAGCTACACATTATCAATGATATTTTCCTGGCTGATGGCTGCTATTTTGATAGCGTATCTTTTATTTATCCTGCAGAAAAACAAAAAGCAAATTGTGGCATAATGGATGTAACAAAACACGGGTTTACTTTTTTGCACCAGGATGGCCCTTTGGCAGTTGCTATCAACCAAAAAGCAAACATCCTTTTTTCGATGCTGCAAAATTTTGATGCCCGTCCGCTGGATATTCAGGAGGGGTTAAAAGATTATTTTATCCACCATCACCTGGGCAGCCGTTTATTTTTTTCTATACAAAACAGTGCCCATATTATTTATAACGCTGTAACCAAAACCGGTAAAAAAATCAGCCAGCTTAACATGGCAGATTACGGTGCAGGCCTCGGTACTTTATACATGCTTGGAGGGATGATGGGTTTTAAAAGAATGGTGTACAATGATTATTTACCCGATTGGAAAAACACGGCCCAATCCATATGCACAGCGCTACACATACACGTGGATGATTATGTAACCGGTGATATTGATGCCATTTTAAATTATGCCGCCAACAACAATTTTGTTTTTGACATCATTGCTTCAAGGAATGTAATTGAACATATTTACGATCTTCCATTTTTCTTTAAAGAAGTGTATAAACACAATCCTAACGCTGTTATATTTTCTACCACTTCGGCCAATTATCATAATCCCGCCATGCGTTTAAAACATTACCTGCTACATAAAAAAATTGATAAAACACAATACCAGCCCATAAGAAAAAAGGCCATTGAAAAAGAATGGCCGGCCGTAAATGTACCTGATGCAAAAAAGTTGCTTAAGTTAACAAGGGGAAAGGCACTGGCAGATTTTACCAGAGCCATAGATGATTACCGGCATGGCCGGAGAATAGCCCCGGTGGCTTATCTTAGAACAAACACCTGCCTGCCCGGTACCGGGCTTTGGTGCGAACACCTGCTGACAAAAAATGAATACAAAACTATTATAAACAATGCCGGCTATCAATTGGATTACAGTGCCGGATATTGGGATACGCATTACGCATCTGCCCTGATGAACACATTGGCAAAAGCACTGAATAAAGCAATTACTGTTATGGGAAAGAAGGGATTTTTGTTATCGCCTTTTGTAAATATTGTAGCTTACAATTAAAGCCCCCCTGCGCAGGATTGAACCTAATATCATTTATCACTTATGGATGTATCGGTCATCATCATCAATTATAAATCTGCCCGACTGGTGTTGGATTGTGTTGCAAGTGTGTATGAACAAACCAGGCTTCACAGTTTTGAAATAATTATTGTTGATAACAATTCGCAAGACGATTGCAGGGAAAGGGTATTAAGCCGCTATCCAAATTCGGTTTGGCTGCAAACTGGTTACAACGCAGGTTTTGCGAGGGCCAACAACGCTGGCATCCGTATAGCAAAGGGCACATATGTTTTAATCCTGAATGCCGACACCATCATTACGGATAGTGCAATTGATAAAAGCATACAATTGTTGAAACAGCAAACTGATGGCGCCGGATGTGGCGTTCAATTACTAAATACTGATGGCACCACACAAATTTCGGGTGCACATTTTATTAAAGGCGGGTTAAATACTTTACTGCCGCTACCCTATCTGGGCAGGTTTATCCGTTATCTTGGTTATCGTTTTAAATCGACAATACCGAGTGTGCAAACCATTAACGATGTAGTAGAGGTGGACTGGATTGTAGGTGCATACATCCTTGTAAAAAAAGATGTACTTGATAAAAGCGGTTTAATGGATGAGGACTTTTTTATGTACGCAGAGGAAATTGAATGGTGCAGCAGGATACGCAAATTTGGTAAACTCTATCTTTTTGCAACGCCCAAAGTGATACACTTTGGCGGTGGTACCAGCAGTAAATATTACAGCACTGCAGAAACAGAAAACAGCAAAAATTTGTGGAATAAAAAAGGCAGGCAAATCATTATTTCCAACATGCTTAGGATACGAAAACAGTTTGGTGCAGGCTGGTTTATTATTATTGCAGGCACGTATTTTATGGAGTTGCCCATTTTTTTATTTTGCCTTATCATGCATAAAATTATTAAGCCTGCAACTGCTTACAGTTTTACCAACTTTAAAGATTATGTTGCCAATATGGGCGTGCTGATGAAATACTTTTTTAAGATATTATTGAACAAGCCTTACTTTTATAAAGTAGCGTGAAGCCTGATATTATGCAACTTTCTGTCATCATTATTAATTACAATACTTTTCAGTTAACATGCAATTGTATCCAATCGCTGTATGATAAACTAACCGATATTCCGTTTGAAATTGTGCTGGTAGATAACGCTTCAATTGAATGCGACCCACAACTTTTTTTACAAAAGTTCCCAAACATCAATTTGGTGGTAAGCCCTGTAAACAGTGGCTTTACAGGTGGTAACAACCTTGGTGTAAACAATGCAACTGGTGAATATTTGTTATTGCTCAACAGCGATACAGCGCTCATCAATAACGCCCCAAAAATTTGCCTTGATTATTTATTGCAACATAAAAACACCGGTATGGTAACCTGCCAGTTGGTGTATCCGGATGGCCGTATACAATATAACTGCCGCCGTTTCCGCACCATAACCTGGGAGCTGCTGGAAATATTACCATTATACAAACTGTTGCCTAAACCCAAAAGGGAAGCATTAATGCTGCACCATTATTTTGACCATAAAAATGAAATGGAATGCGATTGGGTATGGGGTGCATTTATGTTGTTTCCAAAAGATATTATTGCGCAATTGCCTGAGCAAAAACTATCCGATGATTTTTTTATGTACTGCGAAGACACGCTGTGGTGCTGGGATTTTAAGCAGCTTGGGTATAGTATTCATTTTTTGCCACAGGCCAAAGTAATGCATGTGCACAAAGGCAGTGTATCAAAAGATAAGTGGATAAAAATCCGCACCATGTCCATCCGCAACCATGCGCAATTCATGAAAAAATATTACCCCAATTTTAAGTGGTACATCTTTGCCGCCATATATTTTACCAAACAATACGGGGCACTTTGGTTTGGGCGTTTGTTGCGGCGGTGAAGGGGGAAATGTAAGGGAAAATAATTACGACGAGATTTTTTTAACGACAAGATTTTTACAAAGCTTAAAAGGAAATTGTAAAAAGCCAAATACAACCTGTTTATAGAAAGCAAATTTATCACCGTAAACAGCCCTGTTTACCTGGATATGTTTTGCTATAGCTTTAAATTCTAAATAACATAAAAGATTGTACACTATGAACCGGGTAGTCTTAAAACTTAATGGAATATTTCTGTTATATTTTGTTTTCGCCCCTTCAAAATCTTTCAATGCAAGTTGTACGCAGGCACTGATAACAGGGACATTTAATTCCTGTAATTCTATAACGGTTTGCGTTGGTATGCCAAACCTTTCAAAATCCCTCGAAATCGGGTTTTCAAAAGGTGTACCTGCATGAAAAAGTTGTACCATCGGTAAAAGTTTTGCCGCATCAGACGTGGAAATCCAGGTTATGCCAGAAGAAGTTCCTAACAGGAATGTACAGTGATGCGTGAGGGCCGCTGTTTCCCTTAATGTTAGGTTGCTGCCGTCAATAATAGCCTTATTCGAATGATTGATTTTATTAGCAGAAGAAAGTATGATTGCAACATCTGTACCTGTGATAATCGCTTCAGCTATACGCACAGCCATCTCTTTAGTTATAGGCGACTGTCCACTTTGGGGTGCATATTCAAACAAAATAATGTCTTTGTATTGCGAAAGGTTGTTGGCCTTTGCAAAATCATTCGCTCTGTTAACCTCTTCCTTAAGCAATTGTAAAACTGGTGTAATGGTAACAGTTATTGGATAAGGATATGCCTTTAAAATACTGCTGCGTATGCATCCATCATAATAAGCCTGATTAATATCACCATTGTGTATAAAAAAAACCTCGTCATAAATGCCTTGTGCTTTTTGTCGAAATACTTTTTTTCTAAACTGTCTTAAGGCAGTCGTATCATTTTTGGCTACAGATGTTACTTCTAATACTTCATCAACATACGGGTTACCGGCAATAATATTTTTGCAAAAGGAAGCCACAGCCCAGGTTAATATACAATCAGGAAAATCACTTTTTATTTGCCTTGCAATAGCAGTGGCATAGAGGCAGTCTCCATTTGAGTATAACTGTACAAGTAATATTTTAAGTTTGCCAGTTTTCATTTATTGATCAACCATCATTTGGGCAAGTATATCAAATGATGTTTTTGGTTTCCAGCCCAAAGAGAAAATAAGTGCAGGATCTGAAACAAGCATTTTATATTCCGGGGTAAAATCATTTTTTAAAACAACATGGTCTTGCCAGTTTTTGCCGATGTGTTTGAAACATACCACCAACCAATCTTCTATAGAATAACCAAGGCCCGATCCAAGGTTCGATTCATATACTTCATTTTGTGCAATAAGTTTCATTATACCATCTACAACATCACCTGCGTATGCCCATTCCTTTATTACGGATATATCCCCTATCTCTAATTTTTCGCTATTATTATTTTTTATCCTTTTTGTGAAGGCCGCTATTTTCATGGCCATATGCCTTTCACTCCTTCGGGGGCTATCATGGTTAAAGAAGTAACCAACATATATTTTAAGGCCTAAGCGCCTGTAATATCTTGCTGCAAATACAGTGTGTATGCGGCTTACAGAATAAGGGTCCCTTGCTTCAAATTTATCTGATTCTTTTATAGGGGCATTATTATTTTCAAATTGCAGGCCGCTGCCTGAAATAAATACTTTTGTATCGGGAGAAAAATTTTTTACCGCTTCAAGAATATTTATAGTGCCGGTGCTTATGGTAGCATGGTTCTCAAATACGGCATCATGCCTTGTGGTTGAATTTGCAGCAAGATGAAAGATATACTCAGGTTTGTTTTGCTTAATAAGTGCTGCAACTTCATCAAAAATGGCAATATTGGTAGAAAGAAATCCGGCAGCCCTGGAAACACCCATTACTTTATAGCCAATAGCACTTAAAAGTTTGGTGAGATAAAAACCATCCTGCCCGTTAGCTCCAAATATTATTGCTATCATTTGTTACACATTATTTTTTCTAACGACTAAAGTTGCAAAAGTATAATTATGCTTACCCAAATAAAAAAAGTCTGGATTTGGGCAGTCCCATTTTGGGGTATCTACTAAATTGCAATCAGGCATGTGCCTTAGCAACCTAACACTTAAATCTTCTTGTGTGTAAAATCTCTCGTCAACTTCAGGCTTGAGATCGCCTTGCTTCCAGCCATCCTTATAGTCGCATGTTATCACTGCTACGCCACCCGGTGCTAACAGTTTATTAATGCAACTGACAAACAATTCATCCTTTGGATCATGCTCAATTACAGAAGTACTAAAAATTAAATTGTATGAATTTTTAATTGTTGTTGGCTTTGTTATATATTCTTGCAGGTAATAGTTAATCATAGGATCAATTTCCTCTACACTGAAGCCCATTTTCCGAAGGCTCATCGAAGCGGTATCTTCATAACTTCCAACACAAAGAATTTTTGTATCCTTATTTTTTTGTTCTTGAAGATATCTGTACGCCGTATCAAAAACAAAGCCCTGTTGTACATTAGCTTCAGCAATTTTTTTGGACATTGTTTTAGGAACTGCTTCAAACAATTTAGTAACTGCAGGGGCGTATAGGCTTCTAGCAGTGTTATCTAAAATCCTATTTAATTGATCTGCAGATGATAAAATGATTGGTGTATATTTCAGTTGGGGATTGACGTCGAGCGAATCTTCTGTCGCTTTATCAGTATCACGCAACCATGTAAATGATTTGTCAGGTAAAGATGAAAGCCGTCTTACTTTCGATTTTAATTTTCTTATTAAGCCACCAACCGGAAGAGTATTAATTAAAGATCTTTTTACTACTGCATCCAAAATTCTATCATATTCCCAACTTATATTTGAAGCATTCCAATCATCATTTAATCTTTGTAAAGGATCAAAACCACTATGGGCAATTTGTTTCAATGAATTATTTTCTGCACAAACGGACGGAACTGTATTCAGAATATGTCTAAACATTGAACTATTAGAAACTGCCAAAGGCCGTTTGACTGCAAGGGCATTATCTATGGCACTTGACAAACCTCTTGCTTTTAACTCTTCATACAAAAATATGTTGATAGTATTTTGAGATAAAAAATATAAGACTTGTTCATCATTTAAGAAGTCATGAGTTATGTTGAGTTGAATACCTTTCTTAGTAACTAAAGCTTTACAATTAGCTGCAATTTGTTTAGCATTAAGACCATTTGGATCACCAAAATCTGCTGAAGGAATATTAAATCTAATTATTGCCTCGTCAAATTCATCTTGGACCTTTAGCACAATTTTTTCAAAGCCTTTTTTGGGTGTGCCAAAGCCAAAACTACCTGCTGTAAATGTTTCGGGAGTTTGATAATCATTTTTATAATCGGGAACTAACCTCCCCGTTTTATAAACACAGGGATTTCTTAAAAGCAAAGTTGGATCTGGGGCTATGTAAAAGTCAAATAAGCTATTAGCAAGCTTGTTTGATGTTCCAAATATTACTCGGTTTTTATAATTTGTGGCTTGGTCAGCAATTGCTTGGGTTACTTCATGAATAATTCCTATTTGGATAACTGGCACTTTATGGATATTATTTTGATAAAGCCTGGGAGCTATTTTGGTGTAAATCCAAGGCATCGTAGCTGGGTGGTAGTTGTATATTATAACCTCTGGATTGTTTTTGTTTATCCCTCCAAAAAGCTCTTCGAGTGAATTAATTTCAAGCCAGATAAAATTATATTTCAAAGAAACTTTAATTGCGTTAAATATGTTTTTACCAAACTCGTATACCCCACATTGCTTTTTAGGATGGCTAATAAAAAGTATTGTTTTTTTCATTTTATTAATTACAAACAAAAAAATTGATTTTAAAAAATATCAAGTACCATTATTTAATGCAACAGGCAGCCTATTAAGCTGCCTATTGTAAAATTCATGAAGTTTAAAAAACAAACAAGTCATTCTTGTAAAAAAGTTTATTGTTTTTACTTAATGGCTTTTAATCGGAATGACTCCATGTTATCCGGAGAACCACTAATCGTTAAATTTACGGTAGCATGTAAATACCCCGGTGTCAATTCTACCATTTGCCACATGTAAGTAATTGGATTAGTACCTAAAACATTAATTTGTAAATCTCTTTCTAATGATAAGAATTTCCAAGTTATTGAGTTGCTTGATCCAAATTGGTCTACATTAATACCAGTGCCATCTGAATTAAAAGTAAATTTTAGGTTTTGATATTGTACTCCTGTTGTATTTGACAGACCGTCAATATAGCTCGAATATTTACATCCAATCACATGGCTTAATTGATCGACTTTCCAACTGTATTGTGTAAGAAGTTGCGTTCTGCTAAGCGGGCTTATAACAGTATCATGTATCCGAATGGTATCATGAACTACAATCCTGACGGTATCATGTTTTGTCGGGGTTGTTGGCAACGGGTTGTCTTTTGTACATGCAGTAAAAAACAGCACGGTACAAATAAATAGAAATACGGATAGCTTTAAAGTTGTGGGCATGGCGTTTTGGTTTTATTGTTTAAAATAAGGTGTACGATGTTACTGCTTGTAAATATCAATTGTGGGTATCGGAAAGATAAACCCGGTACCCTTTGCAAGGGCATCTTTCTCACGTTCAATAAATTCTGCTTTAAAGTGCCATGGCAATACCAAATAATAATCCGGGTTCATAGCCCTGCTTTCTGCTTCGCTTATTATTGGTATGTTGGTACCCAAAGTGTAAGCCCCGTATTTATCCGGATTTCTTTCTGCAGCATATTGAACAAGCATACTATTAATATCGCACCATTGCAAAATGGTATTGCCTTTTGTTGATGCACCATAGATGTGCACTGTTTTACCTTCTTGCTTTAATTTAACCAACAGGTTGTGCAGTTCATTTTTTACCTTTTCAATCCTGTATTGAAATGCAACATAGGGCTTATCTGTGTCAAGCTCAAGATCAAACTCCTTTTGCCTGATGTCGTTCATCAGTTTGTAATTTTCTTTATTGTAGTAAAGTCCACTTTCTTTGTGCGTAGCATAGCATCTTATACTGCCACCATTAATGTCATTGAAACTTATTTTGAAAATTTTCATTTCGCCCATGGCTACTATTTTTTCCAGCACTGCAAGACTGTAAAATTCCAAATGCTCATGGCATATAGTGTCATAGCTGTCAAGCTCAAGCATGTGGGGCATATAGCTCATTTCAAAAACCCATATACCTTCAGGAGATAGAAAACGCTTGATATTCCTTACAAAATCTACCGGATTTTCAAGATCATAAAACATGGCAATGGAGGTAATAACATCCATTTTTTTACTGCCAATAGCGGTCGATAATTCCGCAGAAGGAAAAATATCCTGTACAACGATGGCATTTTTTACTTCCTGTGCAACATCACTTGGGTCGCACCCATATTTACCAAAGTGTGCTGGATAAAAATCCAGCATAGTGCCATCGTTACACCCAATATCAAGCACATTGCAATTTTCCTTTTTTAATAAATCCAAGGTGCTGTCAACTATATTTTTTAAATGATTTCTCATGGTAGAGTTTGTACCACTTCTATACCAGTAAGCTGCATATAATATTTCTGGTGGCACGCTATGTTCCATTTGCAAGAGACCACATGCATTTTCATCTTCCTGGGGATTACATCTTACAAGCGAACAATTTATTTTTCTGGTAGATGGCATTTCTTTACCGGGCTTAACAAAAGAACCTTGTAAGTATTGAGGGCCTAAATCTATAACAGGTGTAAGTGATGGCGAACCGCAGACACGGCAGGTAGTTCTTTTACGAATATGCATAAACTAATTGTTGTGATTTTTTGTGATGATGGATAAAAACTGAGTATTAATGCTGTCAATACATTTGTTACGCTCTAAATTTAAAAGGGCTAATTGCTTGACCACTTTATCTTTTTCTTGTGAAGGCACGGTCTCAAACTCATATACCTTTTCCTGTTCGTGCCATAGTTTGCAATTTACATCTGCCAGTTGGTAAAAAACTTCACCAATATTGCCGAGTACTTCTTTTACTTCATTGCCTTGTTGTTTAAAAACTTTATTGCTTGCAAAGGTTAACCTTTCGGGTGCTATTTTTCCGGTTACAGCATCTGCAAAATACTCATCAATTTCTGTTTGAAGTTGTTTGCATTGCTGGTCCAGGCTTAACAGCCTTTCATCATTAGTGGTATGATATTGTTTAAGCTTAACGATCGTAAGTTTATCGCACAACATTCCCAGGGTTTCCGCCATTGTATAAAATTAAAATTAGGCTGCTAAATTATTGTTTTTAAACCTATTTAAAGAATGGATTTTAAAGCGGTGTTTTATAACTAAGCTTACCAATAAATGTTTGCAGCCCCGTCCTGTTTTCCACGGTTAAATCAAATTTAATATACCGGGTGTAATACTCCGTTAAATTGAATAACTCATAAGGGTTTTCTTCTATTACCAAACTGATATTTTTTAGTCCTGATTTATTTACCCGGTTAAAATTTTCAATAAACTCTTTACCAACAGGCTTATTGCTTACCCAGGCTGCGAACATAAAAGGTAAGCCGGTATAAGCTTTCCAGGCAGCGCCCAAATCATATTTATATGCAGATATTTTTCTTTGTTCAAAAGCCCGGTCGCCAATTACAACTGCGGCTGTGGTACCTTTAATTTTTTCCCTGAAATCAACTCCCGCAGTAATATACTGCGGTTTTAATTTCCAGTACTCCTTCAATAAAATTTTCGCAAGTTCTATAGATGTGCGGCTCTGGTAATCTAACAGAACATTTTCTATTTCATTGATGGGCACCTCACTAAATAAGCATACGCTTGCAACTTCTCCATTACAGCTGATGCAGTAATCAGAAATAATTTCATGATAAGGAAGTTCCGGTATTACAGCAACCGGCACAAGCCCAATATCAATTTCGTCATTTATAAGTTTGGCGGCAATGTTTGCAGGGTAATCAATTATTAAATCAACGGTTTCTTTCATCATCCCTTTTTCAAAACCATATATCAGGGGTTTGGTATTAAGGTAACTTACCGCACCTACTCTTATTTTTCTGTCCAACGGCTTTAGTATATTTTTGGCAGCAAATTTACAGCAACAACATGGATTTAAACCAACTAACTGCCATCTCTCCCATCGATGGAAGGTACCGTAACCAATTGCACCATCTGGATGAATATTTCAGTGAGTTTGCCCTTATCAAATACCGGGTATTTGTTGAGGTAGAATACTTTTTATTTCTGGCAGAAAAGAGGTTTTTTAAATTACCACCAAGGGTTAAAAGCCACCTTCAAAAAGTGGCAGCAAATTTTTCGCTGGAAGATGCGGCGACAATAAAAGAGACAGAAAAAATTACCAACCATGATGTAAAAGCCGTTGAATACTTTTTAAAAGCAGCCCTGGAAAATTGTAATGCAGGTAATTTAAAAGAATGGGTACATTTTGGTTTAACCTCTCAGGATATCAATAACACAGCCATACCGCTTAGCTGGAAACATGCGACAGAACAGGATTACCTTCCGGCGGTTATTAACCTTCAACATCATTTATTAAAGCTTGCAACTTTATGGCACGATGTGCCCATGCTGGCACGAACGCATGGACAGGCAGCGTCCCCCACACGTTTGGGAAAAGAAATAATGGTGTATGTGGAAAGGCTGGAAAACCAGGTACAGCTTTTTAGCTACATCCCATTTATGGCAAAGTTTGGTGGCGCCACCGGAAATTTTAATGCCCACCATGTTGCTTACCCAAAATACGATTGGATCAAATTTGCCAATACATTTACGGAAAATAAATTGGGTTTGCAGCGCCAGCAATACACCACACAGATAGAACATTACGATACCCTGGCTGCACATTTTGACGCCATAAAAAGGATAAACACTATTTTAATTGACTTGTGCCGGGATATATGGACATACGTTAGCACCGACTATTTTAAACAAAAAACAAAGAAAGGCGAAATAGGCTCATCGGCCATGCCACATAAAGTAAACCCAATAGATTTTGAAAATGCAGAAGGTAACCTTGGTATTGCAAATGCACTGCTGGAGCACCTTTCAGCCAAACTGCCCACTTCCAGGCTTCAGCGTGATTTAACGGATTCAACGGTTTTAAGAAACATTGGTGTACCGGTAGCCCACACTTTACTGGCCATTAAATCTGTAGAAAAAGGGCTTGATAAACTGGTGCTGAACGAAACAAAATTGAATGCAGACTTAGATAATAACTGGGCTGTAGTTGCCGAGGCCATACAAACAATTTTAAGAAGGGAAAATTATCCAAACCCTTATGAAGCGTTGAAGGATTTGACAAGGGGAAAGAACACCATCGATAAAACAGCCATACATCAGTTTATCAATTCCCTCAAAATTTCCACCCCAATAAAAAATGAACTGAAGAAAATTACGCCGTATAATTATACGGGAATATAAGCAACCTCATCTTAATAAGATAAAAAATACCACAACCCCATTTGCTTTTTGGCGTATGAAATGACTACATTCAAGGCTCTAAAAATCAGTGTATGTTTTCCTTTAAACCGTGTATGTTTTTTTACCTGTTTGTATTTTGCTGCGCCTTTAGCAGCCATGCCCAAAAGGTAGAACTGTTAGCTGGTACTGTTAAATCATCCTTCCGTGGGCTTAGTGTGGTAAATGATAAAACCGTTTGGGTAAGCGGCAGCAATGGTACCGTTGGGCTTTCTGCGGATGGGGGTGCTACCTGGAAATGGATGATTGTAAAAGGGTTTGAAAAAACCGACTTCAGGGATATTGAAGCATTTGATAAAACGACCGCTGTGATAATGGGGGTAGATGAACCTGCTTATATTTTGCGGACTACCGATGGTGGTAACACCTGGGCAACGGTGTATCAAAATACAAACAAAGGAATGTTTTTAGATGCGATGGAATTTTGGAACGAACAGAGTGGCATCGTTATCGGCGACCCTATCGACAATCACTTTTTTGTTGCCCGTACGTTTGATGGTGGCAAAACCTGGCGGGACTTACCGAAACAAAATTACCCGGCTGCTGATAGCGGCGAAGCCTGTTTTGCCAGCAGCGGAACCAATATCAGGAAATTGAATAAGCAGGAAGCTGTGTTTATTTCTGGTGGAACAAAATCAAATCTTTTTATAAGGGATACTAAAACCGCTTTGCCATTGGTGCAAGGCAAAACCAGTACAGGCGCTAATTCAATAGCAATTAAAAATAATAAAGTATTGGTAATAGTAGGTGGCGACTTTATGGCGAAGGACGATACCACGGGTAACGCCTGCATTACCATTGATGGCGGCAAAACATTTACTGCACCAACTGCTGCACCACATGGCTACCGCAGTTGTGTGGAATACCTTGATAAAACAAACTGGGTTACCTGTGGCTTAAACGGGGTTGACATTAGCCATGATGATGGAAAAAACTGGAACTGGATCAGCAGGGAAAGTTTTAATGTTTGCCGCAAAGCAAAGAAAGGTAAAGCCATTTTTTTTGCTGGCGGAAGCGGACGAATAGGTAAACTTGTTTACTGATTTTACTTAATTTTTTGCTTGCTGATTGCTTTATGTGAAGCCCAATACCTGAACACAAATGGTAACCAGTCTTTTTCATCAGGCTTAATAACAACATCTGGCGGGTAACCTGTGCGATCGTAGGATACGCCAAAATCCAGGTAATTTGCCCTTCTTACAGGAATAGCAAAACCCAGTTTATTACAAGGCAGTTTGTGTTCCATCAGGTCGCCATAATCCAAATAGCCTGCACTGTTCTCACCAAAAATTATTGTTTTATCACTTATACCGTGTGCCACCATTAAAAAAGTTTCGCCGCTGCTGCCATTGTTTTTATCTGATAAAACAGCCACTCTTTTTGGATAAGGTAAAACCTTATCGAAGGTGGTAGTATCGCCATGATCATTGTACCAGCCGCCAGGATGCTGATCGCCAAAATCGGTTAGGTTTGTAAGATACTTTAACGTTGAACTGTCAAAGGCGGCTTTATTTTCCCCAACAAATTGCTTAAGTAATTTGGTGTTATCTGCAGTCATCCAATGTTGGTTGCCTTTTTCAATAAATGGCTTGGTATACAGGTATGGCAATAAGCCTAAAAATACATCAGTGGAGCCGCCATTATTTCCCCGAAAATCAATAATCCAGTCAGGCATTGTTGCAAGGTTTTTACTATACAATTTTAGTAAAGAATCAAGAATGGCCTTATTGCCCAAATCGCAGGAACGGAGCCTGATGTACATCGTAGTATTGTTCAACTGCCTTACCTGCACATCGCTAAACCTTGAAAAAGCTGCTTGGAAAGTTTGCTGTGTTATACTGTCTTTTACACTGGGATAATGCTTTTGCCATATGCCATAGTGCTGCGTTTCCAAAAAGTTTTTTTCAGCAAAAAGACTGATGGTGTCCTTTTTAAAATCACCTCTTGCATAGATCGTTTTATATTCACCTGGTAATGTTTTTTTACATTCAAATTTTACCATGCCTTCTTTCCATGCCGGGTTTTTAGCAGATAAGATGATGGCCTCAAAACCCTTACTGGTACTGGTTTTTACAATACCGATTTCATATCCTTCTGTAACCCAGATGCCTTCAATATTATCAAGTGTTTTTGAATTGTTGCCGAGGTAACGGGTTATTTTTTGCTTTGTCCAGGCCGTGGTTTTTATTGTTGGATTAAAAGTTTCCGTACTGTTTACCTGTGGTAAATCTGCCCATAGCTGCAGGTGCTTATCATAAAAAAACAACCGGTAGGTATTTAAAATACCAAAGCATTCTTTTAAACTTTTTGAAGCTGCTGCTGCAGTCTTTAGCGAGTCAACCATGGCATTGTACCTAACCGTAGTTTTGCTGTTTACCTTGTCACGGTAGCCTGCATAATTGTGGGTTACTTTATCAATAATAAAATCGAGGTTTAAGTTGCAGTTACAACTGTCTTGCCCTTGCACTTTATATGCGTTAAGAAGGAAAGAAAAAAGAATGATACCAATAATTTTTTTCATGCAGTTAAAAGTGTTTATGTTGGTAAACAAGGGTATGGGCAGGCAGCCATTAAAAAAACCAACTTACAAAGCTGGTTTTTAAAAAAGGTTTTTATCAAATCAGGGACTTTTCCTGCATCCATTTATTTTTTCCCCAGCCAGCTATAACATGTTTTTCGCTGTGGTAAGAAGACCGTACCAACGGGCCACTTTCAACATAATCAAATCCCATTTTGTAACCAATCTCACGCAATTCTTTAAACTCATCCGGGTGTACAAAACGTTGTACCTGCAAGTGCTTTTTACTGGGCTGCAGATATTGGCCGATAGTTATCACATCAACATGGCTGTCCCTTAAATCCTGCATGGTTTGCACTACCTCTTCCTTTGCTTCGCCCAAGCCAAGCATGATACCGCTTTTTGTACGCATACCGCCATGCTTAAGTATCCGCAACGTTTCCATGCTGCGCCAGTATTTGGCTTGTATCCGTACCTTACGGGTTAACCTTTCAACAGTCTCGATGTTATGGGATACAACCTCCGGGGATGCGTCGATAATGCGTTGTATATTTTCTGCTTCAGCCTTAAAATCCGGTATCAGTGTTTCCAGCGTGGTGGCAGGGTTTAATGCTTTAATTGCTTTTATGGTATTGTACCAAATAATGGAACCACCATCTTTAATTTCATCCCTGTCTACAGATGTAACAACGGCATGTTTTACTTTCATCAGGTTAATGGCTTCGGCTACACGTTGGGGTTCGTCCCAGTCAATGGCTTCGGGCCTTCCGGTGGCTACCGCACAAAAGCCGCAACTCCGGGTACAAATGTTTCCAAGTATCATAAACGTGGCAGTGCCTTCGCCCCAGCATTCGCCCATGTTTGGGCAGTTGCCGCTTTCACAGATGGTATGCAGTTTATGGGTATCTACTAAATTACGTACATGCTTATAGTCTTCACCGATAGGCAATTTAACCCGTAGCCAGTCAGGTTTTTTAACCTTCATTTCTACCACTCCATCTAACACTGGTAATGCTGTCATTCTTCAATTGATTTTAAATTAAGGGCAAGTTGCTGATAAGAAATAGAACAATAACCTTAAAAGCCGTTCATCTTAGCCAAGCTTACTTTCGCTTGCCAAACATAATAGAAACATATAAGTTCAGAAATAAGTTCTTGGGTTTTACGTATACAATCTGCGGAATTTTTTTAGAGTAATATTCGGCAGTTATGCCCACTTCGATAGCGCTTACCACTTCGTTGTAGCGGCCATAATCAAAC
The DNA here is from genome assembly GCA_965249755.1 of Ferruginibacter sp. Classification (GTDB taxonomy): domain Bacteria; phylum Bacteroidota; class Bacteroidia; order Chitinophagales; family Chitinophagaceae; genus Ferruginibacter. The sequence continues at coordinate 806,654 of CBDFMT010000004.1, read as the reverse complement.
CTTACGGCTGCTTTTGCATAGGCGCCCGGGGTAAGTTTTAAATTGCTCCAGCCCTTGCCTAAGTTAGGACCGGTTGCCTGCAGATAATACAGGGAATCGCTGTTACTGAAAAGGTTGCTGTCTGCACTTTCATAACGTATAGACCTGCGCTGCAAAGGCGATTTAGTAGTATCGTAAATATCAACAAAGTAAGGCCGTAAAAGCCCTAATGAAACACCTCCGCCAAAATTACCGGTGATGCTTACCCCATTTTTATTACTCTTGTTACCTAATAATATTTGCTGCTGTACCCCAAGTTTAACCGGGTAAAAGAAATTGATTTTGCCAAAAATTATTGCAGGCCCTGAATACAATGGATTGGTCTGTTTTTCTTCTTTGGCATGTTTACGTTCCGCAATATCCAGTTGAAATAACAGCGCCCTGTTAATGGATTGTGCCCTTCCAATTTCAAGGAAAGCACCATAACCATCATTGGTTAACTTAAAGCCGCCGATGGTGTGTTTACGATATGCGATAACACCTTCTTCTTCCTGCTTTATTAGTGAATTTATCTTTTGGCGGCGTACTTCTTTTTTATCTTTTTTATCTTGTTGGGCAAACGAAACAGTGGCAGATACAACTGCTAAAACAATAAAAATTAATTTGCGCATGGTAACTTTTTACTTCAGTAAATTTATGCAAAAATAGGACAATGACAGCAACGATCCTTTATGAAGGCAATTTAAGGTGTAACGCAAAACACCTTCAAAGTGGCTCAGCAATTGAAACCGATGCACCTACGGATAACCGTGGTAAGGGCGAACGTTTTTCGCCTACAGATTTAGTGTGTACCGCACTTGGTACATGCATGATAACTACAATGGCGATGAAGGCAAACGATATGGGCATTGAACTAAAAAATACAACGATTGAAGTAACCAAACATATGGCAAGCGAACCAAGAAGGATTGCTAAAATTGACATTGCCTTAACTTTTCCGCATGACATTAGTTTGGATGAAAAAAGTAAAACCATCCTGCAAAGGGTTGGCGATAACTGCCCGGTTATTAAAAGCCTGCACCCTGATGTGGAAGTAAATGCTACCTATCATTGGTAACGGGTGGCTTTAGCAAAGTGTTGCCCACAGCACATTCCAGGCAACGCTTCTTATCACAATAGTCATTTTTTAAACGGAGCAATGCCTGGGAATCAAAGGCATTCTTATTTTCAACCTGCAGGCTCGTAAAGGCATTGGTAATGCTGTTTTTTTCGGGTGCAATTTGTTCCATCCATTCCAGGGCTTTTGCTTTGCAAGCCGCTTCTTTATTGTAAAGCCCCCATGCAAATAAAACAGGCACAACGGTGTTGATAATGATATTGTCAACCATTTGCTTGCCTGTATTTTTTTCTTTGTAAACAGCAGGTCCATCAAATACATAGCGGTAATGCCAGTAGTCGTTAGCGGTTACGTTCAACAGGTTTTTAACTTCGTTTAAGCCCTTACTTTCTTTAATTAATGAAAACAGGTTGTGGCTTTTATGGATGAGCATGGCCAGTTGTGCCAGCCTTACCGAAGGAAAATTAGCAGGCCGCATGCGAAGAAAAAACAGGGGTTCCTGCACCGGTTGCAGTTTGTATTTTGCTTTGTAAAAAAGATATTCTTTCTTTAGCATTACAGCGTAGCTGTCTTCAAAATTTTTATCGAGCAGGCCTGCCTGTCCAAACAACAAAGCCTCCAGTTGGTGTATTTGGTTTTTATGTTTGGCAAGAATAGATATACTAAGCGACCTGGCCACTTTTTCAAAAGCACTGCTGTTTACTTTTATACCAAAATTATGTGCCAGCATCCACCAGAAGGTTTCTTCCCAATGGTTGTTATTTGTTGTAAGATGATCGAGTACTATCAATGCCTTTTGTTGCAGGCGCTCTGCCAGCAGCCTGTCTTTCCAGCTTTTCCATATCAGCGGCCCAACGAGATGGATACTTTTTTCGCAAGGGATAAACCTTACCGCACCCAACATTTGATTGTACCTGTTTAGTAAAAAATGCGATACCCTGCTTTGCAGTTCAAGCACGGGAAAGGGAAGGTTTAACTCCACATCGTTTATCCAAACAACGTGCAGGATGATGTTATTGTAATTTTTATCATTGCTGTGCTTATGGTCGTTCCAGTGGGATGATTGTACATGCAATTCAATATTGCCTGCCCAGGCAGTGGTGCCGGTTTTTGTTTTGGCCTGCAAAAAATCAGGCCCCTGGTTAGTGTTGTAAATACCCGGGTACACTATCTGCAAAGTTTCGCCTTCAACAGTGGTAAGTTGGGCAGTATTAAAATATTGAAACTGCCAGATGAATTGCAGCAGCCTTTCGGTAATGATGGTTGTTTTTTCTGGCACAGCAGTTTTGCAGGTGTTTGTGTGAATAGGTGTAAACGGTGCATTTTAATTAACCGCTTTTATGGACAAGCTACAACATCAGCCCCAACATTGCAACAGGGCCTGCACCACCCTGCTAACCGGCAGGCCCATAACATTATAAAAATCGCCTTTAACCGATTTTATGCCCGTTACCCCAATCCATTCCTGTATGGCATACGCACCGGCTTTATCGTAGGGCTTATATTTATCTACATAAAAAATTATTTGCTCATCAGTGAGCTTATGAAAAACAACTTCTGTTGTATCTGCAAAAGCAATTTCTTTTTCTTTATAAAAAATAACCACCCCGGTTACCACCTGATGTTGCTTACCGGATAGCTTCTGCAAAGTTTGTATCGCATGGCCCCTGTTTGCCGGTTTGCCAATCACTTCATTGTTTAAAACCACAATCGTATCTGCGGCCAATACTGGTACGGTAAACTGATGCTGTTGTTGTACGGCAAGCGCTTTGTTCCTGGCGATGTGAACGGCAATATCATCTACTGATAAATCATTAGGATAAGTTTCATCTGTTGATTGTACCACTACTTCAAAAGGCACTTCTGCCCATTCCAGCAATTGCTTGCGGCGTGGTGATTGGGAAGCTAAAATTATTTTTTGCATTGTTGTAAAGTTGTTAGTTTTTGGGCAATTACAAAATCATTGGGATGGAAGGCTAACAGCATCGGTACATGCTTAACTGTACAGCTTGAAAAAGATCATTGATAGAATGCCTGACAGCATCACCAGCTTTATTGAGCTGCTTATTTTGTGGTAATCGCTGGTATTTTGGGCGATGTATAATTTACGCAGTATCCATACCGAAGGCAACACCACCAGAAAAAAGCAGTACGCTGTAATGCCCCACCAGCCTTGCTGAAATGAATAAAATTGTATAATGAGCAATGCCCCGGCCAGCACTATCAGCCAAACACCGGCAAAAACTTTGGCAGGTGGTATGCCCCAAACAATGGGCATTGTTTTGCCATTATATTTTGCGTCGCCCTCTATGTCTTCTATATCCTTCACCACTTCTCTTACCAAAGAAATAATAAAGGCAAAGCCCCCGTATAAAACGGCAAATTTAAAAATGCGGTTCATGGGTACTGTAAGGCTTGCGTTGGTATGGCCAAAAAAATAGCCCGTATTATAAGTGGCAAAATACAATACAAGCACCGTCCATGAGGTTAGCAGGGAAATAATTACGTTGCCGGATAACAGCTTTTTTTTAAACGTGGTGGAGTAAAACCAAAGCAGCAGCGTGCATAAAATATTTACAAGGATAACTATAAAACTGGTTTTAAAAGATACATACAAACTGATGATAAGCCCTGCTGTTGTAATGCTCCAATGCAGTAAAATTGCCCACCTGCGGTTGATGATTTTTTCCACCACCATTTTTTCAGGCTTGTTTATCTTATCTATGTTGATGTCAAAATAATCGTTGATGATATAGCCTGCTGCGGCAATTAAAATGGAAGCTGCCATCAGCAAAAAGAAAAGTGGTTGTGAAAATGCTTTTGGTAAAAGATAATAACCCTGCGGAAGGGAAGGCACAATGATGCAGTAATAAAAAAGGGATTGGGTTAGCGCAATAAACACCAGGTTAGGCCAGCGGATTAAACGGAGAAAAGGACCAAGTAATTTCATGATGTTGCTGTTGTTACCATGCTGCAAAACACCCGGTTTTAAAAACCTATTTTGAAGCAATGGTGGTATCAATATCCCAGTGGCCATTTAATTTTAGCACCTTCTCTATAACGTCCCTTCCGCAGCCTCTTCCACCTGCAAGTGGCGAAATGTATTTTGAAATTTGTTTTATTTCTGTAACCGCATCTGCCGGGCAACAAGGCAGCCCAACAATTTGCATGGTGGCATAATCGGGTATGTCATCCCCCATGTATAAAACTTCGACCAGGTTTAAACCATGCTCCTTCACATAATCCTGTAAAATCTCCTTTTTGTTGTGTGCATCCAGGTACACATCTTTAATGCCAAGCCCTAAAAGCCGCTCCCGTACTGCCTCCGACTTACCGCCGGAAATAATAACCACCCGATATCCTTTCTTTACAGCAAGCTGTAAACCATATCCATCTTTACTGTTCATGCTGCGTGACATTTCGCCTTGCGCCACCAAAATAATCTCCGTCGCCAGCACACCGTCCACATCAAAAACCAATGTTTTTACAGATTTAAATTGCGCTAAAATATTCATGGTTTAAGCTGATGTAAAGTCTTAAGAAAAGGTTGGTACCCGTGCTATTTTTTTTGGCTGTCCCGCCATTCGTATACCCAGGTACTCTGTATCATTTCGAGATGGCCTTCGTTGCTTTGGTCGGGCGTGCCTGCAAAGTTAGGTATCTCCAATACCCATTTTAATAACTCCGTAAAGCGGATGCGGTAGATTTTGCCTTCGTTGAATTCATCTCCAAAACGCTCATAAAGTTTCATGGCAATGTCTTCATAATCGTTCCAGTTAATAGGCGGTTCAAATGTCATAAATAATTTGCTAATGTGATAATCAGCCAATTTGCTAACGTGATAATTAGCTAATTTTCTAATTGTAAAATACTCCTTGTATAAAAGAGATTGATTGTAATAAAAGCTTGTTAAGCCTTACTTTCCTTTTAGTTTTGTTAGCTATCAGCTAATTGTGAAATCCATTAACCCAAACTTCTACATTGTTGCGTTAGCAAATTGTGTAATCCGCTAATTGGGTGTTTTATTCACCCAAAAATTGTGATTGATCGGGCAGGGTCAGTTCTATTATGCCATTACCACTTTGCAGCACACACTGGCAACCCAAGCGGCTGTTAATGCGTGGGCTTACTGCCCTGTCTATAAAATCTTCTTCCCGGTCGCTGAGTTCTTCTACATATTCATCTCCCTTATCAATATAAACATGGCAGGTGCTGCAGGCACAAACGCCGCCGCAGTTATGGTGAAGGTTAATATCATTTTTTAAAGCTACTTCCAGCAGCGACTGGCCTTCTTCAACATTGTTGAAGGTGATTGGTTGCAGGCCTTTTTGCTGAAATTTATAAGTTATTGTGTACATATTTGCGAAGTTCGGGATGCAAACGTACAGTAGAATTACCAATTATGGAAAACTTATGATGCAGCCCCACACCCAGGTGCGGTTTTAAAAATTACAGGTATTGTAAAAAAGGGTTATACCGTTCATGCGTAACCGATACCAATTCATTTATTTTTTATTGGCCATCAATGAAACACTTAATACACTATTTTTCAAATACAAGGTACTCCCATGGCTGAAGGTCAAAGTTTTTATTTAAAGAAAAATCCACTCCGGCTTTAGAAAATACATTGCTGAACTTACCGGATAAATGATCATCATTTACGCTGCAATGTACCTGGTGTTTGCTAAAGTTTAATACCGTTAAAACCTCCCGGCTTCCATTTTTACGAACATAGGCCATTACGTTATCTGGCGCACTTGTCTGCAAATCAAATGTGGTCACCGCACTATCAGCGGTACGGAGTGCAGGGTTATTTTTATGAAGTGTTAGAAGGGTTTTATAAAAGTCATGCAGCTCATATTTTCCATTCCAATCAATGGGTCCCTTGTCAAAAAATTGTAACCTCTTCAGGTTGGGCATTTCCTGTCCACTGTAAATAAGCGGCATGCCGTTTCTCGTAAAACTGAATACAGCAAAGGCTTTGGCCGCATCCCCATACTTTTCGTACTCGGTCCCATTCCAGGTGTTCTCATCATGGTTAGCAGTAAACCACAATGGGATAGCACCGGGGCCACCCGTGGTATCATAACGGTGAACAATGCTATCCAGCAGGTGCTTATCCTGGTGTTGTTTATAAAATTCTTCTGTCTTGTGCATCCACAGCCAGGTATAACAGGCATCAAATGCCTGGTAGTAATCAGGGTTTTCAACAGGGTCACATTCGGCTAGCCAAAAAAGCGTTTTTGTTTTTTCCAATGCTTCCCTCGCCTCCAGCCAAAAATCAAGCTGCACCCATGCCGCAAGGTCGCAGCGGTAACCATCGATATCGCATTCTTTTATCCAATACCCCATGGCATCTATCATGGCTTTTCGTAACGCCGGATTGTTGTAGTCCAGCTCAATAATATCATCCATGCCACTGGCAATTTTAAAATCATGGCCGCTGCTGTCTTTCTCAAAATATTCAGGATGTGTTTTTGTCCATACATGGTCCCATCCCGTATGGTTGGCCACCCAATCAATAATTACCTTAAAACCCATACTGTGTGCTGTTTTAACCAATGCCTTAAAATCATCGAGGTTGCCAAATTCAGGATTTATCGCCGTATAATCGCTGCATGCATAGGGGCTTCCCAGGCTGCCTTTTTTATTTTTTTGTGCAATGGGCGTTATGGGCATAAACCATAAAGTAGAGACACCCATTTCTTTTAACCTGGGCAGCTCCTTTGCAAAAGCATTGAAGGTGCCTTCTTTAGTGTACTGCCTTACGTTTACTTCATACACATCGGTATTGTGGATCCAATCTGCTTTTTTAAAATCCATAAGTGTTGTTTTAGCGGTGTTTACTTTTAATGGATGATTGTTGCAGCCCTGCATAAACATACATGCTGTTATGTACAATAATATCTTTTTCATGCGGCAATTTTAAACATTTCAAATGTATGAAAGAAAGGTGATTTTGATTAGCTTAATGCATGGGCACACTACCCGGTGGCTGTGTACGAGATGTTTGAAACGACTTGAAGAACCCCTTTCCTTTTTTATAAAAAAACCAAACCCTTTACCTTTGTGGCAATGAAACAATTTAATGTTCCTGTTGTTTACCGCAGCCCCCTTATTGCTGCCGTAAAAAATAAACGCAAGCAGCAGGATAAAATGAAAAAAGATTTTACCCCCACCCTGCTGGACTTTGGTGCCATACAAATATACCTGGCCCGCCATTTTGGTTTTTGTTATGGGGTAGAAAATGCAATAGATATCGCTTTCAGGACTATTGATGAAAATCCCGGCAAACGAATTTTTTTATTGAGCGAAATGATACACAACCCACAAGTGAATGCAGACCTTCTGCAACGGGGCGTACAGTTTTTACAGGATACCAATGGCCAGGAGCTTATTCCATTTAATACACTTACAAAAGATGATGTGGTAATTATACCTGCATTTGGAACAACCCTGGCTATTGAGAAAAAACTTGCAGCGATCGGTATACCTGCAGAAAAGTTTAACACCACCTGCCCCTTTGTTGAAAAGGTTTGGAACCGCAGTGAACAAATCGCCGCAAAGCAATACAGTGTTGTAGTGCATGGCAAACCAACGCATGAAGAAACAAGGGCTACCTTTTCGCATGCTGCTGTTAACACCCCAACAGTAGTAGTCAATAATATGGAAGAAACTATTTTGCTGGGGCAATTTATTAAAGGCGAAAAACCAGCAGCAGCATTTTATACAACATTCGAAGGCAGGTATTCGCAAGGGTTTAATGTGGACACAGACCTGGAACGCATAGGTGTGGTAAACCAAACAACAATGCTGGCAAGCGATACACAGGCCATTGCCGATTACTTAAAACAGGTAATGGTGCAAAAATACCAGTTAACAGAAAATACCATCGAAGGCCGTTTCGCAGATACCAGGGATACCTTGTGTTATGCCACCAACGATAACCAGGCGGCAGTGTACGGTATGTTGCAAACCCCGGCAGACTTTGCCATTGTTACCGGCGGCTACAATAGCAGCAACACCAGCCATCTGGTAGAACTGTGTGAAGAAAAACTGCCTGCTTATTTTATTAATGGAGAAGATAAAATCATTTCATCCCGGGAGATTTTGCATTATGACTTTCACCACAAAAAGGAACATACCAGCTTTGGTTTTATACCCGATAAAAAACCGGTAAAAGTATTGCTTACATCTGGCGCAAGTTGCCCAGATGCCCTGGTGGAAGGTGTGATAGAAAAACTGGTTTCCTATTTTGAAACCGGCAAAACAGTTGAAGAAATGACGGGGTTGTTTGCCTTGGTTTCTTAACCTTGTTTAAATCTGCTTTATGGCCTTAACCATCGCATTTTCTGTTAACCGTACTTACCGCATTGCCGTAAGTGTTTTTTTCTTTATTGCAGGTTTTGTATTTGCATCCTGGGCAAGCCGCATCCCCGATATAAAAAATAACCTTCACCTGAGCGATGGCGCATTGGGCAGTGTATTGCTGGCTTTGCCCGCCGGTTTAATGACCGGGCTGCCCCTGGCTGGCTACCTCGTTTCCCGGCACGGAAGTAAAAAAGTAATGATTGCAGGGGCTATACTTTACCCATCTGTATTATTGTGCCTGGGCCTTGCAAACTCGCCGGTGCAACTGATAGCCGCCTTATTTATGTTTGGCTTTTGTGGCAACCTGCTTAACATTTCAGTTAACACACAAGCAGTGGGTGTAGAGGCTGTTTATGGCAGGTCTATCATGGCTTCCTTTCATGGCTTATGGAGCCTGGCAGGATTTGCCGGCGCAGCTTTCAGCAGCATGGTGATTGCATACCACCTTACCCCCTTTCACCATTTTTGCATTGTGTTTGCGGCGGCTGTTTTTTTAATTATTGCCGGCCATAAAAATGCTTTGCCCCAGGATGGCGGCAGCAGCAAACAACCGCTATTTGCCAAACCCGATACGTTTATTTTAAAGCTCGGGCTTATTGCTTTTGGCAGTTTAGTTTGCGAAGGCACAATGTTCGACTGGAGTGGTGTGTACTTTGATAAAGTGCTTAAAGTGCCAGGCCCGTTAAGAAATATGGGGTATATCGCTTTTATGAGTTCAATGGCCGCAGGTCGGTTTGTGGCAGACTGGCTTGTAACAAAATTTGGTGTAAAGCAGATGCTGCAGGTTAGCGGCATTATCATTACGACCGGGTTGCTGGTTGCTGTTATTTTCCCCTTTATTGTTCCAGCTACTGTTGGCTTTTTGTTAGTGGGTATTGGTGTTTCTTCGGTGGTGCCGTTAACTTACGGGCTTGCAGGCAAATCGGCTACAATGGCACCTGGCGCTGCATTGGCAGCTCTTTCCACCATTGGCTTTCTTGGGTTTTTATTAGGGCCGCCGTTGATAGGTTTTATTGCACAGGCTGCTGGTTTAAGGTGGTCGTTCACCGTTATTGCCATGATTGGTTTTACAACTACTATCCTGGCCACCCGGATAAAAATGAATGCATAAACCTGCTTAAAAAAAATACAAAAATTTTATTGCTGCAAGATAAGGTGCCTCTAAAATTGGAAGCCCCGCAATGTTTTAGATATTCATCTTACCAAACCTATACTGCATGTAAATAATTGGATTTACAATTGATTACAAATTTATGGCAGCGGTTTTGCTTGGCGATAGGATACACTTAAAATTCACACCTTAAAAACTTTTTTATGAAAAAGATGATGATTGGGATTTTGCTATTTGCAAGTAGTAATGCGTTTGCACAAAAATTTGAACTAGGCGTAAAAGGCGGCGTCAACATCAGCAATTTTACCGGCCACAGCAGTTGGGAAAATGCAGAAACAAATACACTTGTTGGCTTTCATGCCGGTGGGTTTGTAAGCTTTTTTCTGGGGAACACTTTTGCCATACAGCCAGAAGTTTTGTTTTCGTCACAGGGGGCAAAATATACCAATGCCGGTAATAAGGAAAACCTGAAGGTAGACTACATTAATGTGCCGGTGATGTTTAAATACCGCACCATCAACGGTTTTTATGTAGAGGCTGGCCCGCAGGTTGGTTTCAGGACAAGTGAATCAAGCACAAGCATAGACAGTCTGGCCAAACGTACTGACTTATCAATAGCAGGTGGTATTGGATACCATAGCAAGATTGGTTTAGGTATTGGCGCAAGGTATACAGCGGGCTTAACGAAGGTAGGCGACTTTCAGGCAAGCAATGGTATTAACCCGGATTTCAAAAATGGCGTAATACAAATCAGCTTGTTCTATACTTTATTCAACAGCCGTAAGTAATGGTTTATAATGAGTTAGGCAAAACGCTGTTTAACGAGGGCAAATGTATTATCCGGTTAAAATTAATGCCACCCAAACAGGTGGCATTAATTCTTTAAAGGGCCGGCGTAAAACGAACCATTTATTTCATGGAATCTTTTTTCATCTTGTCTTTCTTCATCATCATTTTACCATCCATGCCCAGCATATCCCCTTCTTTCAAAATCATTGTTGTACCGTCGGCTGTTTTAACAGATCCGCTGGTGCTTACGGTTGTTCCATTGGTTAAGTTAATGTCACTTTGAAGTGGTGTAACCTGTCCGCCTTTCATAACCATTACCTTACCGTCTTTCATCATTACACAATCCTGCATTCCATGCATTTTTTCCATTTTACCAGCTCCGTTTGCTGTAGAGTCCTGGGCTGTAGCAACAGTGGTAAAAGCCCCTGCAACTAATAAGCACATAAATAATTTTTTCATTGTAATTGTTTTTAGTGTTATAGATTCAATCAGACCTATGCCAAACACTTGCCACGCTTGACAATTGTGCGTAAATAAATTACCAACACTAAAAAACTGTAGAATATTTCCCCGGTTTACGCAATGGCAAGTTGCCGATTTAATAAAGGCATTTTGCAAGATTGCCAACTTATTATTCAACAGCCAGCATTTCTGCTTTGCAGTCTTGTTCTGCTGTTTCAGTCTCCAGGGTTACATGGTGGATGTTAAGGTGCTCCAGTGAATGTTTCAGCCTATCCTTAATGTCCTTGGTTTGCTCTATTGTAACCTGGTCTTTTAAAACGATATGGGCAGTAAGGGCATTTCGGGTTGTGCTGATGGCCCACACATGCAGGTGGTGCATATTAAGGATACCTTCGGTTTTTAAGGCAGCTTCTTTTATCTTCTCCATATCTACATTTGCGGGTACCCCATCCAGCGAAAGGCGCAGGCTGTTTTTTAATAAACCCCAGGTGCTTGCAATAATTACAAAGCAAATAATAAGGCTTAGCAAGGGATCAATCCAATACCATTTTGTGTAGAAAATAATGATGCCCCCAATCACCAGGCCAAATGAAACCAATGCATCTGAAAGCAGGTGAAGAAAAGCACTTTTTACATTGATGTCACTTTCTTTATCCTTAAAAAACATAAAAGCCGACACACCATTAATAACAATACCAATGGCGGCGATGATGGCCACAGTTTTGCCCGGCAATGGTTGCGGATGTTTAAACCTCAGTATGGCCTCCCATGCAATGGCACCAATGGAAACCAGCAGCAGCACTGCATTCAGCAAAGAAACCAATATAGATACTTTTCTGTAGCCATAAGTATATTTTTCTGTTGCCTTGCTGCCTGCCAGTTTAAAAGCAAGCATGGCCAGCGCAAGTGCGGCCACATCTAAAAAATTATGCCCGGCATCTGAAAGTATGGAAAGGGAGTTAATATCCAAACCGATCACCACCTGTATGATTACATAGGCCAGGTTTAAAATTATACCTATCACAAATGCCCGGGTAAGGTTGGTAATTTCTGTTGGCCCGTGGTGGTGGCCAGCGTGCCCGTGGCTGTGATTGTGTTCGTGCTGATGTGCCATAAATAATTCTTTTTACTGAGCGGTTTCAAGCCCCCATGTTTTGCCTTTATCAGTTGCCGGCACCCCGTCTTTTATCCATTTTGCCGGGGACCCTTCTTTTAAATAATAATCAAAAAACTGGCCCAGCCTTACAGATAAATCCTTTCTGTTCCTGCGTTCTACCAGGTTATGGTCTTCGCCATTATACTGTAACATCCATACTTTTTTACCCAGCCTTTTGAGGGCAGTAAATAATTCAATACCCTGGTACCATGGCACGGAGCCATCTGCATCGTTATGCATTATCAGCAAAGGTGTGGTAATTTTATCCGCTGCAAACAGGGGCGAATTTTTGATATACAAATCCGGCCGCTGCCAAAGGGTTGCCCCAATGCGGCTCTGTGTTTTTTCGTATTGAAATTGCCGGTTAATACCTGGCCCCCAGCGTATGCCACCGTAGGCACTCGTCATGTTTGCCACCGGCGCACCTGCACCAGCCGCTTTAAAAAGAGAAGTTCTCGTAACAATGTAAGCCACCTGATAGCCACCCCAGCTTTGGCCCTGTATGCCCATATGGTTGCTATCTACCCAAGCCATTTTTGAAAGGTATTTTGCCGCACTTACCACACTGTTGAAAGCACTTTGGCCGGGCTCGCCGGTTTTGTAGTAAATGTTTGGATCAAACACCAGGTAGCCATTACTTACAAACCATGGTATATTGATGGTAGATGCACTGGGCGCAGGTTGCCTGTAGTTGAACAACCCATCTGAATTGCGTTCGTAAAAATAAAAAATAACCGGGTACTTTTTTGCAGGGTCAAAATTTTCCGGTTTATAGAGAATGCCTTCGCTCATCTTTCCATCAAACATTTTCCACTTTACAAGTGATGCAGTAAGCCAGTTATATCCTTGCTGCTGAACAGCGATATTGGTGAGTTGCTGAAGGTTTTTAAAATCTGATGTGGTAAATAATTCGCTTTCGCTGATGCTGGATTTTTGAAAAACATATTGTGCTGCATTTTTTGCTTTTAGCGGATTGGTAAAACCCCAGGGGCCATCAAACAGCAGCTCAGGATTTTTTATTGCTGCAATAGTTGCGGTGCAAAAGCCTGCATACTTTGTTATTTCACTAAAACATTTAAGCAGGATGGTGTCATTCGTATTAATAAACCGCTTCTCCAAATCTGTATTTACGTATGTGAGGCTGGTGTTGTTTTTTCTGCCCCAGCCATTGGTTATGTTTTTCGGCTGTTCTGTACCGTTAGGGTCCAATTGCCAGATGTCATATTCATCATTTACAAGAAGATATTTGTCATCTGCCGTCCACCCAGTTACGCCTGCACTGGAAGGGTAATCGGGTACATCATTTTTGGTATCAAACAAAGGCACTTTAATCTTACCCGAAATATTTTTAACCGTTGCATCAGCCACATTATAAACAAAGTAATTTTTAGCGGCAGCATCATACCAATAAATAAATTTCCCTGCGGGAGAAGGCAACATATAACCCTGAATACCCTGCTTTATCAGTTTACTTTTGCCATCCGTTGTGTTTACAATATAACCGGTTTGCTTTGTATTGCCCGTCCACTGGGATTCTATGCGGCTGCCTTTTGTAGTGGTGGCCAGCACATAATCAGCATTGCCTTCATTTACCAGGGTTGTATTTTCAGCTTCGCTGCTGCCAAGCTGTGTTATTTTTTGGTCATCTAAATTAATAACGGCCCGGTAACTGCGCCGCATTTCAGTTTCCATTTGTTTCAATTGTTGCGGCTGCAGGTAGTCATCTTTATAATTCCAAACGTCTAACCTGGCCAATTCAAAATCAACAAGGTTGGTATCTTTTGGCGGTTTAATTATGGCTGTTCCAAAAAATAATTTCTTTCCATCTTTACTAAAATTAATATCACCGTATTCGCCTACCGTACTGCCCAATGCCATCCCTGCCATATTTTTATCAGCCAATATGGTGGCACTGTCCATACCTGGTTTGTAGTACCATAGTTTAAAAAATTTTTGAAGTGCTTTTTCACTGCTGTCCCTTTCTGCAATAAAGGCAAGTTGGCTGCCTTCTTCATCAAAAATATAGCCCTTTGCTTCGTTAAATTTTTTCAGCAGGGTATCTGTTTTGTCGGTAAGCAAATGGTATAAAAGCAGGTAAGCCACACTGTTGGTATCTTTTGAAGATTTAGCAGTTTCAACAAGAAGGCTTGTGCCTTTCTTATTAAAAAAATATTCACTCACTTGTTTAATTGTTTTCTCCTTACTTGTATTTAAGTTTCTTATCACAAGGTCGGCACCATCCCGGCTGCCAGGGGCAATGGCATCGTCACCTTCTGCATCCTGCCGGTTAAAAGTTGTGTTTTCATCATCCGTTTTCCTGCTGTTTACTATTTCCCGGGCCGTTTTTTGTACAGCAGTAAGCAGGCGCTCCCTGGCAATATTTCCTTTTATGGAGTCGATAGATTTACCGATGACAGAATCTGCAAGCTTCACCAGCAAATCCATTTTTGTTTTCAGCGAGTCTGGCAACAGCTTTTTTTTGGTGCTGTCTGCCATGGGCTTTTCTAATTGATAAGCTACAAAACCTGCACTTTTTTCGGGTGCCTTAAAAGAAGAAACCCTTACAATTTTGATCACACTGTCTGCACCATCCTGCACTATGCCAAGGCTGTCTTTAGGAAGTTCGTCGCCTTTTTTCTTTTTTATTTTTGCCTGCCTTGTTGCCTGGTATAGTGGTTTAATTTTAAACACAACAAAGCGGCTGTCATCTGTAATCAATGCATTGTAACCCCTTGGGATAATCTTTTTATAATGGGTAACAAGGTTTTGTATAATCAGTTCCCCATCACCTTCCTGTGGGTTAACGGCATACACCACCAGCTTTCCATTATTGCTTATCATCCGCTCCCCTGCGCTTTTCCAGCCATCGTATACCTCATGGGTAAGCGGCTTTTTATTTTGTGCCGTTACGGTACAGCAGGTAAAAAGAAAAAAATAAAAAATGTGTTTCATACAAATTGCTGCTTTATTTAAATACGGATTGTTATAGTGTTTCGCCTTCCATAAACCCCCAGCTTTCCCTCAGTGTTTCCAATGCCTTGCCTGTTAACTTGATGTTATCGTAATGCCCGGCATCATTTTTTTGCCGGTACGCTTCATACAAACTAACAGCACAGGCTACAGAAATGTTAAGTGATTTGATAATGCCCACCTGTGGGATAATAAAATTGCCATCTGCCATGGCTATTATTTCGTCGCTGACGCCACTGTGTTCATTGCCAAAAACAAGGGCAACCGGTTCTGTTAAGTTTAACTGGTGCAGGCTTACCGCATCGGTACTTAAATGCGTGGTATAAATTTTATCATAGTGTTTACGCAGCTCTGCAAAGCATGCCGCAGCATCTGTAAACTGATGGATAGTTAGCCATTTATCCGCACTGGATGAGCTTTTGGCGCCCCACTTTCTATGTGGCGGTATCTTGGTATTTAAAATATAAATGTCCTGTATGCCAACAGCATCACAAGTACGCATAACCGCAGAAATATTGTGTGGGTCAAAAACATTTTCAAGCACCACGGTAAGGTCGGGCTGCCGCTTACACAGTACACTGTACAGCCTTTGGTAACGTTCGGGTGTCATATTCTTTTAAATGGATGAACCCCGAAAATAAGCAATATGCCTTTAAGAAAAAGGGCATCCACTTATCATAAAAAAAACGGGGAACGTAAATCATTCTTTATTTTTAAACATAAAAACATTTTAATGAAAACCTTATTAGTTCCGGCTGCACTTTGTTTACTGCTGTATGCCTGCCATGGCAATGTGGCAAGAGAAGAAAAAAAAGATATACTTGCCGAAAATATCGACAGCACTGTTAAACCCGGGGATGATTTTTTTATGTATGCCAACGGCGGTTGGATAAAGAAAACCCCGATACCTGCATCTGAAAGCGGATGGGGCATTGGAAACCTGGTTAATGAAGAAAATTATAACCGCCTGAAAAAAATCAATGAAGATGCTGCCAATACGAAAAGTGCAGAGGGCAGCGTAACACAAAAAATTGGTGATTTTTGGCAAAGCGCCATGGACTCTGCCGCCATTAATAAAGCTGGCCTCTCGCCACTTAAAGATGACGTGGATAAAATAGACGCCATAAAAGATGCTGCAGGACTATTGCAAACAGTGGCAGCTTTTCAAACAAAAGGTATTGGCTGCCTCTTTAACAATTATGTTTCGCAAGATGATAAGAACAGTGAAAAGATGGCTTTTAAATTAGACCAGGGTGGCCTCGGCATGCCTAACCGGGATTACTATTTTAATACTGATGAAAAATCAACCGCTGTAAGAAATGCCTATAAAACCTACCTGCAGAAAATGTTTGTGCAGTTAGGTGCAACAAATGATTCGGCCCAAAAAAATAGTGATGCGGTTTTCGCTTTAGAAACAAAACTGGCAAAGGCCAGCCGTAAACTCGCCGACCTTAGGGACCCGTACAAAAACTATAACAAAATAGATGTAGTGGCATTAACCAAACTGTCTGCAAACATTAACTGGAATGATTTTATTAAAAATGTCGGGGCTGTAAAACTGGATTCTGTAATTGTTGGCCAGCCGGAATTTTATACTGCTTTAAACAATGAACTAACTGCCACCCCAATGGCAGATTGGAAAAATTATTTAAAAGCCAGGCTGCTGGCTTCCAGTGCTGCTTATCTTGACAGTACATCTTTTAAAAATGCATTTACTTACCGGCAAACCCTTTCAGGTGCCAAAGAGCCAAGGCCAAGGTGGAAGAGGGTTTTAGACGCAGAAGAACAAGCCATTGGCGAAGCGCTGGGGCAGTTATTTGTAAAAGAATATTTTAATGAAACCGCTAAAAAAAGATACAGTGATTTGGTAGAAGCCATACGCACCGCATACAGGGAACGCATTGAAAAACTTACCTGGATGAGTGACAGCACCAAACAAAAAGCTTATCACAAACTGGCGGCCATAACAAAAAAAGTAGGCTACCCGGATAAGTGGAAAGACTTTAGCGCATTAAAAATTGACAAAGGGCCTTTTGTTTTAAACATGCAAAGGGCCAACACCTGGTGGAGCCATTATGAAATGAATAAATTAGGAAAGCCTGTTGATAGAACGGAGTGGGACATGACCCCACAGACTTATAATGCATACTACAACCCAAGTAACAACGAAATCGTTTTGCCTGCCGGGATATTTTCTATACCGGGCATGAAGGATGAAGACCTGGATGATGCATTCGTGTATGGCTATGCAGCAGCAAGCACCATCGGCCACGAAATTACCCATGGCTTTGATGACCAGGGCCGCCAGTATGATGAAGCTGGTAACCTTACAGACTGGTGGAGCCAAAAGGATGCCCGGCAATTCGGCGATAAGGCACAAAAAATCATTAATCAGTTTAATAAGATGGTACCGGTTGATACCTTGCATATTAATGGCAGTGCGACACAGGGAGAAAATATAGCCGACCTTGGCGGCCTGCTGCTTGGCATAGATGCCTTTAAAAAAACCGAAGCATTTAAAAAAGGAAATAAAATTGCCGGGCTTACCCAAATGCAGCGTTACTTTTTAGGGTATGCTTACGGATGGATGTATGAAGAAAGAAAGGAAAGGATATCCAGCCAGGTGATGACAGATGTGCACTCCCCTGCCAAGGAAAGGGTTAATGGCCCTGTGGTAAACATCCCTGAATTTTACGAAGCTTTCGGCATTAAGCCATCTGATAAAATGTATGCTGCCGATAGTTTAAGGGTAAATATCTGGTAACACAACTGTCCGTATTTCTTTACAGCCATTATGCGTACAACACTAAAAAAGGACGAGAAAATATTATTGATTACCAGGCAACACTGGATAAAACTGGTGTTGCCCTTTTTTGTGTGGATTGTAATTGCCATCCTTTCCATTTGGCTTCTGCAAGGTAAAGGCCTTATTATAACCTTGCTGGCATCTGTTTACCCAATGATTGAATACCTGAACTGGAAGGGAAATTTGTGGTGCGTTACCAATGTGAGGGTGGTAGATGAAAGTGGTTTTTTTAGCCGGTATTCCAAAGAAAGCCCGCTTGATAAAATCAACAATGTAGAATGTGACCAAAGTTTTTTGGGCAGGTTATTTGGCTTTGGCAATGTGGATATACAGACGGCTGCAGAACTTGGTGAAACTACCTATGAGATGATACACCATCCCAAAATATTGAAAGATACCATTACCCACGCACAGGAAGAATATAAAAAGATGTCATTGAATAACCAGGCAGCCCAGCTTGCCCGGGCAATGGCTACTTCTTCCAAAACAGGTAACCTGCCAGCACAGCAAACCATAGCAGACGAATTGCAAAAACTGTTCGAACTGATGCAGCGTGGTGCCATAACGCAGGAAGAATATTTGCAGCAAAAAAAGAAATTGTTGCAATAGCAATTACACGTAAAGCTGCACCTGACAAGGCGTACAAACCAAAATGCCGGTGGCTATCCTTAAATAGCAACCGGCATTTTGGTTAAAAATATTCTGTACCGCTATAGTATAATACCTTATTTTACGATCATATTTTTTGAGGTGATGTTATCGTCCGCTGTTTTAATCTCCAGCTTGTAGATACCCTTTAATAAAAGTCCGTTTAATTGTACAGCACGGGAAGAATTAGGACTGGTTAAATTTAATTGCTTGCTATACACCACCTGTCCATTGATGTTTACGAGTTGCAATGAGCAAAGCCCAAGTGGCTGGTCATTTAACTGCAGGTTAAATACACTACCTGTTACCGGGTTAGGGTAAATAGAAAGGCTTGCCAGCATATTGCTTGCTTTTATTTTTACCGTAGGGCTGTAAGTGATATTGCCGTTGGTGCCGGTTGCTTTTATACGATAGAAACTTATCGCTGTACAGATGCTGTTATCAGTGTAAGCATATTTGCCGGCATGGGTTGTGCGGCCATTTACAGTTGCAGTGTTTAGCACAACAAAGTCTTTTCCATTAATTGATTTTTCAAGGTCATATTTCAACATGCTGATTTCATTTTCAATTTGCCAGTTAAGTAAAACTTTGTCTTTTTGTTTAACAGCGTTTAATGCCGTAAAACTTACAGGCAGGATATGAAAAACAATGCTCTTAAAAACAATTTTAAACCTGTTGGATGCTGCAGATGCCGGATCGGCATCAACAGCAAAGTTGATCCTCGTTGTATCGCCAAGGCCTAAGGCCAAACTGGTATTTAGGTAGCTGTCTGTAAAAAAAGCCTGTAACCCTGCGTGCGCAAGCATATTGGTAATAACCTCTAATTGATAATTGCGTTGGGTGGTTTTCCATAGTTTATAAAAAAGGGTATCGTTCCCTGTTATTAATGGCCTTCGCTCAACGGCAAGTACGGTATTATATCTCAACAAGCCCAGGTTTTCACGGATGTTGGTAAATTTAGCAGCATCTTCCAGGGTTACACTATCATGGTAAAGGTCATTGTATTGTGAGTAAACACCATCCGCCAAAATACGGGAGTTATCAGGCATTAAAAGATAAAGGTTCGTCCTGACAGATTCTGTATTGCCAACCGGGGATGTAGCAGGCAGTCCCGAAGGGTTTTCTGCAGCACCTGCAAAAAAGGAAACACATAAAAAAGAAACAATCAAAATGGCGGCAGTACTCTTTTTTGATTGTTCCTGGCAGTTTACTAAGTGGCGCATAGCACCACAAAGGTTCGGTGTAAATTTTTGCATGGATTGGGATTTTGGTTTTTCAATTAATATTTGGATATAACAAAGTACCTGCTAAATAAACGGCAGTTATATAGTTGTTACTGGCAATGGAATGTAGATAATAAACTACTTGTAGCGATAGTTGAACAGGAGAAGTGCACCTGAACAATTTTTAAAAATGAAATGCATTATACACTGATTTAATTAATGGCAAGCATATATGATGCAAACGCAATGGTAACCTGCTTAAGTATCTGCAAGGCTGATAAGGCTTTTGGCAAACCGACAAATAATTGAGTGGCCTACAAATTTTCTTTCCATTGATAGCTGCCATTTTCAAAAAGTTCCTTGCCCCAAACAGGCAATTCTTGTTTGATCCTTTCCACCACTTCTTCGCAGGCAGCAATGGCCATCTTTCTATGTTTGGATGAGGTAAATACAAAAAGGCAAATTTCACCAACTTTCACTACGCCAAGGCTGTGGTACACATGCATACAGGTAAGTTGAAACTGGCTAAAAATGTCTTCTCTTATTTCGTGCATTTTTTCCAGTGCCATTTCTTCGTAAGTGGTATAATCAATGGCACTAACCTGCTGTTCATCGATGATGTCGCTCCGCACCTGGCCTAAAAAAATGCTGTGGGCACCTATCCCTGTTTTACTGCTATGCTTACGGATGCTTTCAACAATAAAATCCGGGCTTACCGCACCTTGTAAAAAAATATTTGATTTTGCTTTTGTATCCATGGTGTAGAAGTGTAGTAATCCCTAACAATTAAAATGCACCCCAAAATTATTTAATTATCAGCGGACGGCATAAATAAAAAAGGCCTCTTTGGGAAGGCCTTTTCGGGGATTACTATTTAATCAAACAAGACAGACTTTGTAAAAACTGGTTAAAGGATTTTAGCCAGCAGAAAAAAGAAAAATAGAAGTTGACTGATATTGGATTTGTCGGTTTTTTGAGAAGGATATTGAAGTAATAACTTTTGGTTGATCTGGATTTTTGGATAAGATTGATATAAATAATATCAATCAACTTCTTATGTAAAGGTGCTGCTAATTTAAATGCAAGCCTATAGGAATACTTCGCTATTTTTTAAACAGGATAATTTCACTAAGTATCGTAATACAACTTACGTTTGTAACGAAACCTTACTCATTCTGTAATAGTACATCTACTTAAATTTCAAAAAATGCAGAAGATTTTAATCCGTAAAATAATACATTTATTGAGGTAAAATTTCAGGTGCAGTACATACAAAATTGCAAACAAGAGGGTTAATCAACGTTTGCAAAAAATTTTTAAAAACTATAAAGGTTTAGGCAGATAGGTGTGTATGGATCAGGTACAGGAATTTAACACGCATTACTTCATACACAACGAAGACACTTCAACATAAAATAAAGAGAAATATTTAATCAGCGGAAAGGATAAGCCTGTCTTCAGGAACGGAAATTTTATCAGCAGTATGATGGCCGGGGTAAGTAAAATCAACTTCATATCTGTTTGTTGCTTCCTGGTACTCGCAGATTACTGCAACACCTGCCGGCTTATATTCTGTATCAAGCAACGTAACCATTTGTCCAGATTGAAATTTCATATGAATAGCGTTTTAACCTTCATAAAAATATAACATACAAAAGGTTTTAAAAACTTAGATTATCCACATTTTTCAGACGAAACCGACTGGTTTAGATAGTGTTTTCAGGCTCATGTTATTTTAGTAATTAAATTCCCTGTTCGATATCACATTTTCAGCCAGGTTAATTACATTTTTTAAGGGAATAATACATTTGGCTGCGTAGCCCATTTCCTTAATTTCAACGAGCAACCGCTGTTTGGATAATTTACTTACCACACGCCAAAAAAGGTTGTGATGTGTCTGTTGCTCATCATAAATAAGCAGGTCGTCGCCAACATTAATGTCATCTATTTTAAATTGGTTTTTATCCATAAAAAAGTTTTTAAAAAAGAAACAAATTACAGACCAATTAAACCAATCAAACATTAGAGGTATTATGTAAAGATTAAATCCGCAGCAAAATCGCACCCAATGCGCATATGCTTACCCGGGGGTGATAAATGAAAAATGTTATTGACATTTTTACGCTAAGCTGTTGATAACTAAAAGCGTTTATGAATTGCTGATAGCATTTCTTTGCCTCGGTTTTTCATAGGATATTGGATTTAAAAGGGGGCTGGATTTATATCCTTGGCCCCCTTTAATGTTTTAATAATGTATCTGTCACCTGAAACTGTTCCTCTTTTTATAATAATAAACGCTCAACATCCTGCCAGGAATTTACCCTTTGGTGTACGCCATCGCTGGACTTAATATTATGAGGCTGCGTAAACAAAATGGTTTGCCCCTTAAAAAAATCAAGGTTTTTAAAATGGTCATCAATCATGATATCTGCCCTTACAATTTCCTTTGAGCCGCACAGCACAATTTGCCTCCAGGTGATAAAAGGAAAGTGTTCCATAAGCCATGCATGTTTTTCAATTAAACTGTTTGGGAATTCCATAGCTGCGGAAACTATAAAAAGTTTATAGTTGTCGTTTAGCTTTTTAAGTACATCCCGGCTGCCATCCATTAAAGGTGCGGTACGAAAAAAACCAGGCAGGTTTACGTGTATTCGTAAGTGCACAAATGCCTCATCTTCAGTTAAACCATGAAGGTCTTCTTCTAATAAAGTTGCGCCAAATTCTTCTGCATGCATTTTAATAAACTGGCTGTACACATTAGCCAGTACACCATCCATATCAACTGCTAAGGTTTTCATTTTTTAAAATTTTACTCAAATATATAATGAAGATGCATTGCTTTTGTCCTTATAAATCAAACCTGCTGACCTAAAGATTTGAAGCATTTGATGGGGAAGCCTTTGTACGGTATTGCCACTATGATTATCTGATGAAATTTTTATGGGGATTTACAGCCACTTGCATTATCTGTTATCTTCAATAAAACGCCTTTTTAGTCTACAGAATAGAAATTTTTTTTATGGCACATAAATTACACAGCACGTGATTATAAACTAAAGAATTTTATGGAATCATTTAAAACAAAAGCATGGGGTGCCACCGGCACTTTGCTCGTAGGGAAAAAACTGGAAGAAATGGAAGTGGAAAGGCCGGGGCCAAAACCAGATGAAGTGAAAATTGAAGTGCTGTATTGCGGTGTATGCCACTCCGATATTCACCAGGTGGCCAACGACTGGAAGAATACTGTTTACCCCTGTGTACCGGGACACGAGATTATTGGAAGGATTGTAGAAACCGGAAATGATGCACCTGACTTTAAGGAAGGTGATATTGTTGGTGTGGGTTGTATGATTGATTCCTGCAAACATTGCAAGCCATGCACTGATGGCGAAGAACAATTTTGCCAGGGACCAGTAGGCATGACGATGACATATAATGGTTACTGGAAACCAGATGGTACAGACTTTAATACTTTCGGTGGTTTTTCAACCCATATTGTTGCCAACAAAAAATTTGTGTTGCGCATACCAGCAAGCCTGGATATTGCCAAAGCCGCACCCATTTTATGTGCAGGTATTACCACTTACTCGCCGTTAAAACACAGGGGTATAAAAACCGGCGATAAGGTGGGTATTATTGGAATTGGTGGTTTGGGGCATATGGCGATAATGTTGGCAAAGGCAATGGGCGCAAAGGTTGTGGCCATTACAACTGATGAGGCCAAAAGACAGGCAGCACTTGCATTGGGCGCAGATGAAGTGTTGATCTCAGAAAATAAAGACGAGATGAAAGCGCAGGAAGTAACGTTCGATTTTTTGTTGTGTACCATTCCCGAAAGTTTTGATGTTAACCCCTACATATGCCTGTTAGGCCCAAGGGGTAGTTTAGTAACCGTTGGCTTACTCGGACCATATAAGCAGGCAACCAATAATATGGAAGTAGCTAAATATTCCCGTTCTGTTGGTGCATCATTAATCGGCGGCATTGCAGAAACGCAGGAGGTGCTTGACTTTTGTGCCCAACATCAAATTTTGCCACATGTGGAAATGATCAATATGGATGATATTAATGAAGCGTTCACCAAAATAAAAGATGAAGAAGTGAGGTTTCGATATGTGATCGATATGCAATCATTAAAATAAGAAAAAGCTTTACCACTTTAAATGCTGCCTTAACCGGCGGCATTTTTTGTTTAAAGGAAAGTGGAAGTTTTTGCCTTTTTATTTAAAAATCCTGAACCCAGTTATTATCTTAGACAGATGGATAAAACTGCTAAGTACCGGATAACATCTGTTGATATTCTCCGTGGTATTGTTATGATAATAATGGCACTCGATCACACAAGGGATTTTTTTCATACAACTGCTTTTACCGATGATCCCTTGAATATTGAAACCACTACGGTGCCTTTATTTTTTACCCGTTTTATTACCCACTATTGTGCACCTGCATTTATATTCTTAGCCGGCCTTTCTGCATTCATTTCGTCCAGGAACAAAGTGCCGGGTGAGGCAGGCCTTTTCCTCATCAAACGTGGTCTGTGGCTGGTGCTTATTGAGGTTACCATTGTTACCTTCTCTTTTACTTTTAACCCGTTTTACAACATTTTTATATTGCAGGTAATATGGGCCACCGGGTGGAGCATGGTCATTTTAGGTTTGCTGATGCGTTTGCCACACACAGCCATTTTTATTATTGGCGTTGCATTGTTTTTTGGTCATGATATTTTTGATTACCTCACTTTGCCACCAGATGGGTTTGCAGGCAATACCCTGAAAGTACTTTTTACTGCACAAGGCACGGTACTGCCTGTTACCAAAACGCATGTACTTTTTGTTTTTTACACCATTTTACCCTGGACGGGAGTAATGCTGATGGGCTTTAGCACAGGCAAATGGTTTGTAAAAGATTTTGATATTGCACGCCGGAGAAGGTTGTTATTATACACGGGGTTTGCATTAACGGCCCTTTTCATTCTTTTTCGATTCTTTAATATTTATGGCGACCCAGCACCGTGGGACAATAAACATTTTTTATCATTTTTAAAAGTAAGCAAGTACCCCCCTTCCCTGTTGTATTTATGTGTAACCCTAGGGCCATCGCTGATAGCTCTTTCGCTGCTTGAAAATGTAAAGACATGGTGGTCGGATATTGCTGTTGTATATGGCCGGGTGCCCTTTTTTTATTATGTGCTGCACTTCTACTTAATACATTCTTTATTGGTAATTGTATTTTTTGCATCCGGCCACACCGCCAGCCAAATTGCAGATCCGGAAGTACCATTCCTCTTTAGGCCAGCCACTTTTGGTTATGGGCTGCCGGTGGTTTATTTAATCTGGATAAGCATTGTCACCATTTTATACAAGCCCTGCAAATGGTTTGACGGGTATAAAAAAACACATACACAATGGTGGCTAAAATACCTGTGATTTTATTTTATGGGTAAGAAGGGAAAAAAGCTTTTCGCCGGATGGGGGCCTTCGCCTTTAGGCAAATAAATAAAACCATCAATGGCAGCAAGGCTAAACAAATCACCTGAGCCATTATTTATTTTTGCACTTGCCCCTTTACCATCTTCATTAAAAACAACGGGTATAAATTGCGATAAAACTTTATGTGGGGTAATAGCTTCTGCCAGTGTTATTTGATGCATTGTAAAGGTGCTGCCCATGCCGGCATACAGCCATTTCCTGAAATAATAATGATAACAAACAAAGGTAGAAATGGGGTTTCCCGGCAGGGCAAAAACAACCGTTTTTTGTTGTGGGTGATGGCCGAACCAAAAAGGTTTGCCGGGCCGTTGCGCTACCTGGTGAAATAATTTTTGCACCCCTAACTTTTCTAAAACGACCGGCACAAAATCATATTTTCCTTTTGATACCCCACCGCTTATCAGCACAACATCAAATGTGCTGGTGATGCTGCCGAGCTGCTGCAGTAAACTTTCTTGATCATCAGTAATATGAAAAATTTTGGGCAGGATGTTGTCCTCTTTTAAAGCGGCATACAGTGAATACACATTTGACATCCGCACCTGGTGCCTCTCCGGTACCGCATCTACAGCTACCAGTTCATTTCCCGTGGCGACGATTGCCACTGATGGCATTTTAAAAACAGGTACGTTGTTGATGCCGATGGAAGCCAGAAGCCCTGTTGCTGCTGCATTTATCTGCCTCCCCACGCTCAATGCCTGCACCCCTTTTTTATGGTCGCTGCCTTGGTAATGGATATTTATTTTTGCTGCTATAGTATCTTTTAAAACAGCGGTACCCTCATTTATATCCAACATTTCGTAAGGGATAACGCTATCCGTGCCGCCGGGAAGTATGGCACCTGTCATCACTTCTATACAATTACTGGCATCTGCTAAAGCCTTTTGGGCATCGCCTGCGGCCTGAATAGCTGCTATCTTATAAACACCGTTTTGCAACACCCCAACCCCGTTTGAGTGTACGGCGATGCCATCCATCATCACCCGGTTAAATGGTGGTGCATCCCTATCTGCAAAAACCGGTGTTGCTAAAAAACGGTTACCGGCTTCCAGCAAAGGGACTGTCGCCACACCATAATTTTGCTGCACGGATAAAACGATTTCCAAAGCTTTTTCTACAGATATCATACAACAAAATTAAAGGCCCATTTTAAATATGATCAACCAGCAATTTAATGCCAACAATAAGTATCAGGATAGCAGTAAGCCTGCGGATAACGAGTGCATTAAATAAACGGGTACTCATGGCCGAGCCTGCAAAACCACCTGCCGCTACTGCAACCAAAACTGCAAGGGTAAAAGGCATTGATACGGGCATAGCCTTACTAATGGCCAATCCTGCAACACCGCTTATGGAATTAACAAGTATAAAAAAACCTGCTATGCCCGCTATTTCTTTGGCATCTTCCCAATTCAATAAATTTAAAACCGGCGATAAAAAGATACCGCCACCAATGCCCACCAGGCCAGATAAAAAGCCAATGCCCGTTCCCAATGGCACCGATCTTAGCAACACTTTATTTCTATCTTGCAAAGGTTTTAGCGGCCGCACGACTTGTACAAATAATGCGACAGAAGAAAGCACCAAAGCACCGCCAAGCAACAAGAAAAATGTTTGTTGTGATAATTTTAAAGTAGCGCCAAGCAATGCTGCCGGTACACTAAACAAGGCATAGGGTATTGCTTTTTTTAAGGGAAGAAAGCCTTTACGGTAGTTGATGATACAACCTATTGTTACCACCGCAATATTGCAAAGCAATGCATGGGAGCGGATGAGGTTGAAGTCGGCCGTAAATAAACTGAGTATAGCAAGATAGCTGGAGCCGCCGCCAAAGCCTACGGTACTGTACACAAATGAAATCAGTAAAAAAAGCAGTGCTATAATAATGATGGTACTTGTTGCCATAAAAATTCAGGATAATGCAGAAAGGCCGCCGCTAAGGCTGAACACCTTTCTTAATTTATTTTCATTGATCAATAATAATGCGGCCTTCATACTCCTTTGACCTGTTTGGCAGATGGTGATAACCGGCAGGCTAAAATCTATTTCGTTTTTACGGTGTTCAATTTGTGCAAGTGGTATATTCAGCGAACCGGGCATTTGCAGGCTTGCAACTTCCTCCTGCTCCCGCACATCCACTACAACCAACTGCATTTGCAGCCGCCATTGTTTAAATGTTTCAGCATCTACTGTTGCTACAGCAGCAGAACAAACCGGTGTTTGGTAATGTTGCCTTAAGGCTTTTATTTTTTTATTCTCCGCATTGGCAGTAACCGCTATTTTAAAATGCGATTGTGAAAGCGTATCTATAATCAGCAACGAACCGCTCAGCGTTTGTCCGTTACCGGTAATTACCTTAATGGCCTCAATTGCCTGGTATGTTCCTATTAAAGCAGGCAGCACGCCGAGTACACCATTATCAGCACAATTTAAAATCATTGGGTCGGCCTCCGCAGCTTCAGGAAAAAGGCATCGGTAGGTTGGCCCATCTTTAAAATTCAGCACACTTACCTGTCCTTCAAATTCGTGTAAAGCCCCGTAGATAAAGGGTTTTCCGAGTATTACGGAACTGTCGTTTACAAGATAGCGTGTACCAAAATTATCAGAAGCATCAATAACAAGGTCGTAACCTTTGATGATATCCAAAGCATTTACTTCTGTTAAAAAAGCATTGTAAATAACTATTGCAGTGGCCGGGTTTTGCTGCTGCAACCTGTTGCAAAGTACCTCAACTTTGTAAAGGCCAACATCAGCTTCGTTGTATAATGTTTGTCTTGGCAGGTTGCTGGGTTCAATTCTATCTGCGTCCATTAAACCAATCTGCCCCACCCCGGCTGCATTTAAATATTGTGCACAAGGCGTACCCAAACCACCGGCACCTACTATCAGCACTTTACTGTTTTGCAGCAGTTCCTGCGCCGGCCTGCCAAAACCTTTTAGTTTAATTTGCTTGGTATACCTGGCATCATTCATGGGTTTCTAATCTACTTTTTGCTTCCAGGTAATCTGTATAAGAATTAGCATTAAAAAGCTCCCGGTCATCGCCGGGCAAAATCATTTTGGTATCCCTTGAACTTAAGAATTTTCTTGGGCAATTGCTGCCTTGATGAATATATTTTTCTGCTTCATCCAAACCTTTAGGTTCCCAAATGGCAATAAGCGGTTCTGGCATTGTTGAACCATGAACATGATATGCTACCGCCGTTTTAGATGCATCCCTTTGCTGCAATAATTCTATAATAGTTTGGGTGGTGATGTGCGGCAAGTCAACTGCCAGCACAAGCCATGCTTTATCAGGATATTTGTGGTGCGCAGATAAAACGCCATTCAATGGGCCGCCGTACAAGTCTTCATCAATAATATGCTCCTGGTCCTCCTGTAACAACACCACCTGATCTTGTCTGCAGCTTATGAAAGTATGGCCGCAAAATTCCTTAAGCATATTGTATAAAAAAGTACGCTGTTTAATTTGGTTATGATAAGCCAGTTCACCCTTATCCGTTTTCATCCTGCTGCTTTTGCCGCCTGCCAATATCAAACCATACACCTCATCTTGCAAAATCATTTTTACCTCCTTTTTTGTTTAGTAATTGTATACCTGTAATGGTGATATCGTGGGATAATGCCTTGCACATATCATACACTGTTAAAGCTGTAATACTTGCTGCCGTTAAAGCTTCCATCTCTACTCCTGTTTTGCCTTCGCACTTTACAGTAGCGTTTATTATAAGTTCGTTGCCGCCTTTTTCAATCACAACATTTATTTGGGAAAGAAACAACTGATGACATAACGGTATTAATCCGGCCGTGTTTTTTGCGGCCATTGTTCCGGCAATTATGGCTGTATGAAAAATGCTCCCCTTCTTACTTAAAAAATTATTTTGCGCAAGCGTTTCAAAAACAGCCGCAGGAAATTGAACAACTGCCTGGGCGTTGGCCGTCCTGATGGTTATTGCCTTATCAGACACATCTACCATGGATGGGTTGCCCCCTGCATCAATGTGCGACAATATATTTACCGGTTTGCTCATCCTCCAATTAATGACATTGATTTTTTAAACTCATTTTTTTCTTCAGCCTCAAAGCCATCTTTAAAACGTTTGCCTGCGGCAGATAAAATAACTGCCCTCAGTGTTGCTTCATCTGTATATGGCCGTAAATATTTTTTCAAATCTGTGCCCTCATTGGTGTATAGGCAGGTTTGCAACTCACCCCTTGCCGAAACCCGTAATCTATTGCAGGTACCACAAAATGTTCGGGAAAAAGACGGGATAATGCCAAACGAACCAAGGCGGCCCTTGATAGTATAATTTTGAGCGGTTGCCCCTGCGGCAGATGGCATAGGTTCTACCAAAGGAAACCGTGAACGGATATGCCCCAGTATTTTTATATAGTCCCACTCAATTCCATCAAAGCCTTTGCTGTGGCCGTTAAAGGGCATCTCCTCCAAAAAACGGACGTCCGCATTATACGCATGCGCAAAGTTTAAAAAAGGGATAATGTCATCATGGTTAACGCCATTCATCACCACACAATTAATCTTTACTTTAAAGCCTTTTTGTAATAACTGGTGAACATTTGCCAGCACCGTATCAAAATAATTACGGCGGGTAATATTGTTGAAACGCTCTTTATCAAGGCTGTCCATACTCACATTAATACCCACAATCCCAAGTGCTTTTAATGCATCGATATGTTCGCCAATTAATGTTGCGTTGGTGGTAATCGAAATTTCCTGCAAACCTTTAAGTACAGCTATCCTGGTAAGAAAATCCATAAGGCCTTTTCGTACAAATGGCTCGCCACCGGTAATCCTGATTTTTGTAATACCGAGTTGCACAAGGTTGGTGCACAGTACAAACATTTCATCCCAGGTAAGTAGTTCTTTTGTTGGTGAAAAAGCTATGCCTTCGGCGGGCATGCAATACTGGCAACGCATGTTGCAGTTGTCTGTAACGGAAAGCCGTAAATAATTTATAACCCGGTGGTGATTATCAGTTATCATAATATTCAATCTTCAGTGCGGTTTTATTTAGCCGCCGCTAACAGGTGGTATCAATGCCACTTCATCTTGGTTGCCAACAACCATCTGGTCGTCTGCATATTTGTTATTGACCGCAACAGAAAAGCTTTTCAACCTGCCAAGCGGTGGGTATTTGTCAATGAGCAGGGTTTTTAAATTGCCTATTGATATGGCAGCATCGCCGGTGTCAATATCCGTAAAAAGCGATCCTGTAATATCCCTCGTAATGCCAAAAGCAATTATTTTCATCTGATCTTTTTATGTAGCACCATATTGTTTATACTGTCAAATATCGTTCATTTACTTCACAGGATGGTTCAAAATCTCTGTTGAACACCAAAGCTGCACATCTTGTAAAAACTTAGCTGCCACGGCAGAAAAAATTCCCTGCAATAGTTTCTACACTTACCTTTATCGCAAATAATTGTTCACCACAATCAACAAATACGATGCTACAATTTACTGCCCTTTTCAATAAAAAGATTTTGGTAATTACTGTTTTGGGTGCGCTGGTTTTTTTAGGTACGGCTGGTACAATACCGGGTACCCCAAACCGTGAGTTTAAAAATTTAAAAATACTGCCGAAGGACATCAGCCATGATGCATTGGATAAAATTATGGACGATGATTTTTGTAAATCGTTGGGTGTTAAATGTGGCTATTGCCATGTAAAAGATACCGCTACCGGCCACCTTGATTTTGCAAGCGATGGCAACGAAAAGAAAGAGGCCACCCGTTTTATGATGAACATGTCTTTGCAATTAAACAAAGAAAGTTTCCTGGTTGCCAAGCCAATGATTGGTGATAGCGTAATGGTGGTAACCTGCTATACCTGCCACCATGGCGAAGTATACCCCGACAATAAAAGTAAGCCGGCACCAATGACGGATTTTATACATAAGCCATAACAGGCTGATCCAATTTTGCAAGCGGGCAATACCAACAAACGATTAAGTATTTTACATTAAAGCGCATTTTAAATGGATGTAAAAATTGAAGGCTCATGGAAAAACGCCCTAAAAAATGAATTTACAAAACCATACTTTTTGGAAATTGTAACGTTTTTAAAAATTGCTAAAAATGAAGGCAAAACTATTTATCCCCCCGGGCAGTTTATTTTTAATGCCTTTAACCAAACCCCGTTCGAAAAAGTAAAAGCGGTAATACTTGGGCAAGACCCCTACCACAATCCGGGGCAGGCACATGGCTTAAGTTTTAGTGTGCCGCCTGGTATAAAACCCCCGCCATCGCTGATAAATATTTATAAAGAAATACAAAGTGATATTAGTGTTACCATGCCAATGGCCTATGGCGATTTAACCCATTGGGCACAACAGGGTGTGCTGTTGCTTAATGCAATTTTAACCGTTACGGCCAACACGCCGGCGAGCCATTCAAAAGTGGGCTGGATGAATTTTACAGATGCTGTCATAAGCAAAATATCTGATGAAAAAAAAGGGGTAATATTTCTTTTATGGGGTAAATTTGCGCAGGAGAAGCAAGTACTGATAGATGAAACAAAACATTTTGTTTTAAAAGCAGCCCACCCTTCGC
This sequence comes from Ferruginibacter sp., assembly GCA_965249755.1. Lineage (GTDB taxonomy): Bacteria > Bacteroidota > Bacteroidia > Chitinophagales > Chitinophagaceae > Ferruginibacter. Next base: position 774,953 of record CBDFMT010000004.1, on the reverse strand, counting down.
CCTTTAGTGCGGATAAAGGTTTTTTTGGTTGTAAACATTTTTCCAAGACAAATGATTTATTAACTGGGCAAGGTTTAACGCCTATCGACTGGAAATTATTAACCCCCTGACCTTGTAATAAAACGCAGCTCAGTAAACATTTAATAACAGTTTTGACCAATACAGATAACCATCCTGATCAACCTCCATCCGCTTCGTTTAGGGAGGTATGTTTAAATATTTTTGGCAGGATATGGGCCTTTTGGGGAATGCTCTCTTTTGCTGTTACCTTTCTCATTATCTTCTTACCATCCATGGTATCTTATTTAATTCCTGGCCCAAAAGGGCAGGATTATTTTATAGCCGTATCCCGTATCTGGATGTGGACATGGCTGCGGTTAATTGGCTGCCCGGCCAAAATAAAGGGAAAAGAAAATTTTAAAAAAGGTAAAACCTATGTTGTGGTCTACAATCACAACGCTTTGCTTGATGTACCATTATCGGCCCCGTTTATACCCGGCGGCAACAAAACAATTGCTAAGGCATCTTTTGCAAAAGTGCCCATTTTTGGCATGTTCTATAAAAGAGGTTCGGTGTTGGTTGACAGGGGCGACAATAAAAGCAGGTTAAAAAGCCTGGAAGAAATGAGGGAAGTTTTGCGTAACCATCTGCACATGTGTATTTACCCCGAAGGAACAAGGAACCGGACTGCAGAACCGTTGAAGCCTTTCTTTGACGGGGCATTTAAATTGGCCATTGATACCAACAATGAAGTGATACCCTGTTTGATTTTTGGAACAAAGCGGGCAATGCCACCGGACAAAAAATTTTACCTTTTGCCAACCAGGTTACAGATGCATTTTCTGCCAGCAATTGCCGCAGATGGGTTAAAAGCACCCGCATTAAAAGAAAAAATATTTACCATCATGAAAGGTTACTACATCCTTAATGACAGATAATTATCATTTTTGATTTGATAACCGATCTGTAATTCACAGATTAGTTTAAAAGGCGTATTTTTGAAACTATTGGTAATGGTTGCATTATTGTTAGGGAAACAACAGGACGTTTGAAGGTTTTTTAAAATAAAAGTGTTTTTTTTAGATATGAAAAAAAAGGTTACTAAGATTGGGGTACTAACATCAGGTGGGGATGCGCCAGGTATGAACGCCTGTGTACGTGCGGTTGTGCGTACCGGTATTTATTATGGTTTGGATGTTTACGGCATTATGCGTGGATATACCGGCATGGTTGAAAATGATATTTTTAAAATGGAAAGCAGAAGTGTTGCGAACATTATACAAAGGGGCGGAACTATTTTAAAAACATCCAGGTGCAAAGATTTTTTTACCCCTGAAGGAAGAAAAAAGGCTTACGATAACTTAACCAAACTCGGCATTAACGGGTTGGTAATAATTGGTGGCGACGGGAGTTTCAGGGGTGCACAAACTTTCAGCAATGAATATGATATACCCTGTGTTGGCTTGCCAGGCACCATCGATAAAGATATAGCGGGAACAGATTTTACCATTGGTTTTGATACTGCAGTAAACACAGCCGTAGATGCTATTGATAAAATAAGGGATACCGCAGATGCACATGACCGGCTTTTTATTATAGAAGTTATGGGCCGGGATGCAGGTTATATTGCATTGCACAGTGGCATTGCCACGGGGGCAGAAAACGTACTGATACCAGAACGTAAAACCGATATAGAAGAAGTAATAAAGCAACTCGCCGAAAAGGAAAGAAGGCATAAGTTAGTAAACCTTATTGTTGTTGCCGAAGGCGATGAATTTGGCGGCGCCGATGAAATAGCAAAAATTATAAAAGAGCGTTTACCCGTTCAGGATGTAAGGGTGTGTATTTTGGGCCATATACAAAGAGGTGGATCGCCGACCTGCTTTGACAGGCTGATTGCGAGCCGCATGGGCTACTCCGCGGTAGAGTGTTTAATGGAAGGAAAATTCAATGTATTTGTTGGCATGATCAATAACCGCATGCACTATATCCCCTTAAATGAAGCGGTAAAAAAGAAACAACGCATCAGCGAAGAATGGATGAAAATTGTAAAAATTTTAGCCAGTTAAACCATCACATAGTTAGGGGAACTTGCCATAACCTGTATCCCTTAACGCAATTGAAATTCAAACAAAAAATAATGAGTAAACATTTAGGTAAATACCTGCACACAGAAATGGATAAAGAAGCAGGTATACAGCACACCATTAAGCGAACAAAAATAGTTGCCACCGTTGGCCCGGCATGTTCATCTTACGAAATGCTTTTGCAGTTGGTTAAGGCCGGGGTTAATGTATTTCGTTTAAATTTTTCGCATGGTGCTTACGAAGACAAGAAAAAAATTATCGATTTCATCCGGGAGATAAACCGTACAGAACCTTATAACATTTCGATATTAGGGGATTTGCAAGGGCCTAAATTAAGGGTGGGCGATCTCGAAGGCGGACAGATTGAATTAAAAGATGGCAGCGAATTTATCTTTACCACGCAAAAAATTGTAGGAACAAAAGAAAAAATTTACGTCAGCTATCCTAACCTTTCCAAAGATGTAAAAATAGGCGAACGCATCTTTTTAGATGATGGCAAAATGGAAGTTAAGGTAGAGGAAATATTGAATGATACGGAAGTAAGGATCTCTGTAACCCTTGGTGGCATCCTGTTTCCTAAAAAAGGGGTTAACCTGCCCGACTCTGCATTAACCATGCCGTCGCTTACAGAAAAAGATATTGCCGACCTTGATTTTATCATCAGCCAGGACCTGGATTGGATTGCACTTTCTTTTGTTCGGCATGCGGATGATATCATTGATTTGAAGAAAAGGATCAAGGCACAAAACAGTAAGGCAAAAGTAATTTCAAAAATAGAAATGCCCGAGGCGCTTAAAAACATACGTGATATTATTGTTGAAAGCGATGCCATAATGGTTGCCCGTGGCGACTTGGGTGTGGAAGTTCCTGTTGAACAGGTGCCCGTTATCCAAAAAGAAATCATCCGTAAATGCATGCACCGGGCAAAACCGGTAATTGTTGCTACGCAGATGATGGAGAGTATGATGGACAGGACAAAGCCCAACCGCAGTGAGGTAACCGATGTTGCCAATGCGGTACTTGAAGGTGCCGATGCAGTAATGCTAAGTGGCGAAACCGCCATGGGCCACTATCCTACCCTTGTGGTGGAAATGATGAGCAAAATTATTTTACAGGTAGAAAGGACTTTGTATGATTATGACAGGGACGACATCTTAACACCACAGCCGCACTCCCCATCTTTACTTAGTGATGCATTGTGTGCCAGTGCCTGTAAAATGGCCAAAGATGTAAATGCCAAAGCATTGATTGGTATGACGCAAACCGGGTACACTGCCTTTATGCTAAGCAGCTACCGGCCTAAAGCCCCGCTATACATTTTTAGTAAAGAAAAAACCCTTATCAACCAGTTAAGTTTAAGCTGGGGCGTAAGGCCAATATATTATGCCGAGGAAGAGAGCCTTGATAATATCTTTATGGACCAGTTGAATATATTGAAGGAAAGAGGTTTTATTAAAACCGGCGATGTTGTTGTAAATACTGGCAGCACACCCATTGATAAACATTTGCCCACTAACATTATTAAGGTATCCTACGTGGAGTAAGGTTTTACAGTATATTATTAAATGCCCTGCTTTTTGCGGGGCATTTTTTTTATAACTTTTGCAACCTTCGTACATTAACCTGCGTACTGTTATTATATCAGCAAATGGCAAAAATGCTTGCTAATTTGCACCGGTTGCTAAATTGCCTGTACAACTTCTAAAAATTTTTTAATACTAAACACCTGCATAATTTTTTGGAGAACCTTATAACGATAATAGCGGGGTGCAAAGCCAATAACGATAAACAACAAAAAGCTTTGTATCAAAACTATCATGCTTTTGCATTAAAAATTGTATTCCGGTACATATATAATTATGAAGAAGCACTTGAAGTAACCAATGATGGTTTTGTAAAAATTTTTTTGAAAATAGAAAAATTTAAGATGGAAGATACCAGTGATGTACAAAAAATATTTGCAGGTTGGCTAAAAAGGATCATGATAAATACGTCCATCGATTTGCTTAGGAAGAAAATGTTGTTACCTGAAATTGGGGAAATTACCGATCACATGCTTGGCGTGAAAGACAGCGTTGCTTCTGCAGAACAGCTCGCCATTTATAAAGATTTAATCACCATGGTAAAAAAGCTGCCACCGGCCTACCGCATAGTTTTTAACATGAATGTAATTGATGGGTATACACATACCGAAATTGCTGAAACATTAAAAATACCGGTCGGCACTTCTAAATCTAACCTGATGAGGGCCAGAAATTTATTACAAAAATATTTACAACAAAACGAAAGCACAGCAGCATGCAGCATTTAGATAACGATATGGATGATCTTTTTCAAAAAGCTGCAGAACACTATCCGCTGCAAACCGGCGGTGGTGATTGGGAAAATATTGCCGGTAAATTAAAAATTGCAAAACCTGTACAAAGCACTTTAAATAATAAGAAAGGGAACAATTATGCCTCAAAATTATCAACGCTTATCCTATTGCTTTTCTTTCTGTTGTTAGGGGGCAACGTTTTGCAAACACATATAGCAAAACCGATAACGGATAATTTTATTACCAGTTATCTAAACAAAAAATCCAGTACCGGTAACAATCAAAAGCCCCATGAAAAGGCGTATGAACAACAAGGACATCCTGATCATTTTAAGCAGCATCAAACCATATTAAATAGCAGCGGCAATAATTTTATCGCCCACACTTTTATGGATAATGGTTACAATCAACAACAAGTTAGTGTAACGCCGGAGGAAAATAGCATCTTGGACAAAGCTGCGGAAGTGGGCACTGCCAATGGTTTTACGGCAATACCTGTATTTGGAAACATTGAAATGAACAACAGTATTGATAAAAAAAATATACCTGTAGTCATGGTGGTTAATAAGACAGGCGTAACCCTTTTTGATACCATAACCGGTAGCCATAAACCCTCATCAACAAAAAAACATTTTTATACAGGGGTGGCTGGTGCCATAGACTTCAGCGAAATTGCATCCAATAATTATAGCGGTGCAGGTGTTAACGGCGGGCTGGTTGCAGGCGTACAGCTCAGTAAAAAAGTATCGCTGGAAACAGGTGTGTTCATCGGCACCAAAAAATATTATAGTCCGGCAGCATCCTTTAATATGGATAAAATAAAATCTGCAATGCCTGCTGGTATGGTCGTGCAATCAATTGAAGGAAAAAGTACCCTGATAGAAATACCGGTGAAAGTAAAATACGATCTGGGCAAAACAAACAATGGTTTTTTTATAACAAGTGGTCTCTCAGCTTACATTATGGTTACAGAAAAAAATAAGTATAACGTAACCATGAATGGCGCAAATGAAAAGATGTATGGCACTTATAAAAAAACGGATTATGGCCTGCCCGCTGTTGTTACATTCAGCGCAGGATATCAGCACAGTATTTCAAAAAACGTAAACATAAGGGTAGAGCCTTTTCTAAAAATACCTTTACAGGGAATGGGTGTCGGAAATTTATCTATAACCAGTGCAGGCCTGCAATTAGGCATTATACACCACCTTAAATAGCAAACAGTTTTTAACCTTTTAAAAAAAATCTTTCTAAAAAGATATTGGCACCGCTATGCCTTACCGAAAGCAAAAAAACAATCATCCATTAATAAAAATTAAAACTAAAACAATGAAAAAAATCAGTGTTGTAAAACTATCTGTTGTGGCAACAGTACTATTTACTTTTAGCGCCTGTAAAAAAAACCAGGATGCATCGTTAAGCAATATTGCCCAGCCTGCAGAGACCATGAAAGAAATGATTGCTGAAAAAGGGGCCAATCCAGATGAAGCTTCCATTACGCAAATAATAGCTACGGGCAGTAGTTTAAACAAAGAAAAAGACGAAGGCCACTACCTCTACACAGAAAGCAACAACCTTGGTACTAACAGCATCCTTATTTATAAAATTAAAAAAAGTGGTGCTATTGAATTACAGGGTACCGTACTATCCGGCGGCTCGGGAACGGGAAAAGGCTTAGGCTCACAAGGGGCATTGGCCGTTGATAAAAAACATGAATGGTTGTATGCAGTTAACGCAGGCTGCAATAGTGTTTCATCCTTTAAAATTGATGAAGATGGAAAACTGTATTTGGCACACTCTGCAGATGTAGCCGGCAAAACGCCCGTTAGTGTTACCGTTCACGGAAATTTGCTGTATGTGCTCAACAGGGCGACAGATAATATACAGGGTTTTAAAATAGGCAATGGTGGAACGCTTACCCCCATTGATGAAAGTGTGCAGCCGTTAAGTTCAACCGGTGTTGATGCACCACAAATTTCTTTTACGCCCAACGGTGACTGGATTATTGTTACTGAAAAAGCCACCAATATTATCGGCACATTTAAAGTAAAAAACAACGGTGCCATCAACGCCGGCACATTTGCTGCATCTGTGGGCAAAACACCTTTTGGCTTTGATTTTTCCAGAAACTTTTTGATTGTTTCTAATGCGGCAGGTGGTGCTGCGGCTGCTGGTTCTTCAACATCTTACAATATTTACACTGGCAACCCATCCGCTGTAAACGGGGCTGTACCAAGCTTACAGGCTGCACCTTGCTGGGTGGCTACCACAAAACATGGCAGGTTTGCTTATGTAACAAACACTGCAAGCAACAATATCTCCTCTTACTATGTTGCACCATGGGGCGCTTTATATTTAATAAACGGGGAAGCTGCAAAAAGCGATAACGGCCCTTTGGATATTGTAGTAGGTGCCAACAACTATGATGTATATGAACTGAACGGAAAAGCGGCTACCATCGGCTGGTACCAAAGAAAGTTTTTTGGTGAGCTGGATTTAAAAAGCAATACTGCCGGGGTTCCTGCATCTGCCACAGGCCTTGCCACTTTCTAAAAAAATATTTTAACTGTTTTAACCGGAAGCAAATTACCTGCTTCCGGTTTTTTATTTCCAACCTTGTTTACTTATTCTTGTTATGTTGCAGTATGCTCGTAACACTAACCATAATCCGTTATCCCAAAAAATGTATTGGGTTTGCATTGCTCGCTATGGCAATGCACCGGTTACCACTGTGGCTTAATAAAAATGTTTCGTTTTTTAAGCTGCTGGGCTGTGGTAAAAACGGAACTTTCGATAAACATCCTGATTGGCAGCAATGGGGCATCTTATCAGTTCACGCTGATAAAGGCCATGCTGCTGTGTTTGAAAGCCATACTATAATTCAAAATTTATATGGCGTTTTTATTGGCAAATGGTTACGCTTTTTTAATTGCGAAACGTGGACGGTTTTGCTTGAACCTATTGAAGGGCATGGCAAATGGGATGGTAAGGCACCCTTTGGAAACCTTACCAGGCAAACACCCTATAATGGCACCATTGCAACACTTACCCGTGCTACTATCCGCATCAGTAAACTAAAAGCATTTTGGCAAAATGTAGCTGCCGCTGCTAATGAAATGGCCGGTGCCAAAGGGTTTGTAATGTCTGTTGGTATTGGTGAAATGCCTTACATCAAGCAGGCAACTTTCAGCATTTGGCAAAGCAAGGAAGATATGAAAGCATTCGCTTACCAGATGCACCAGCATACGGCCATTATACAAAAAACAAGAAAAGAAAACTGGTATAGCGAAGATATGTTTGTACGTTTTAAGCCCCTGCAAACTTTTGGCACTCTCCGTGGCACAAATCCTTTGGAGGGAATGTTATAAATTTGCCCCTCACCCACCGCAGTTGGCCTGTTGATCATGACGGGCATTTTTAACGGTTGCCTTTTTAATTGTTTTTACTGCGGCTAAACATCAGGTATGAAGAATATAAAGTTAATTGAAGTGCCCAGTGAAATTGGTGCAGGTACCCGTGGTGCAAGCCTTGGCGTTGATGCGATAAAAATTGCAGCCCTGGATTTTATGAGTAACTTTTTTGTTCATTTCCCTTCTGAAAAAATACAGGAAGAAAACAACCTTTTGTTTGAACCCATACAATCGCCTTACGCAAAACGGATACAGGGTGTATTAAATATTTATGAAAAACTGAGCAAGGCTGTTAGCGAATCTATCAAAGGCCATTTTTTTCCGGTAATATTAAGCGGCGACCACAGCACGGCAGGTGGTACTATTGCGGGCATTAAAATAGCCAAGCCAAAAAGCAAATTAGGCGTTATCTGGATTGATGCGCATGCAGACCTGCACACCCCTTACACCACACCAACCGGCAATATGCATGGCATGCCTTTGGCAGTTGCCATTGCAGAAGATAACGAGGAATGTAAAATGCACAACCTTGATGATAAAACTAAAAAGCTTTGGGAGCAATTAAAAAACCTTGGCAACATCAGTCCGAAGGTTTTACCGGAAGATATTGTTTTTATCTCCCTGCGTGATTTTGAAAAAGAAGAAAAAGCCCTGATTGAAAAACATTCCATTAAAGTAATTACCACCAGCGAAGTAAGAAGGAACGGTGCGGAAAGTGTGAGCCGTAAAGTGCTGCGTTACCTTAGTGATTGCACGGATATTTATGTAAGTTTTGATGTTGACAGCCTCGACTCTTCCATAAGCCGTGGCACAGGAACGCCTGTGAGCAATGGTTTAAGGGAAAGAGAAGCAGAAGACCTGATCAGTAAGTTTATGCAAAACCGCAAAATATGCTGCTTTGAAATTACCGAAGTAAACCCCACGTTAGATAAAGAAAACCTGATGGCAGAAATAGCTTTTAATATTTTACAGAGAAGCGTAAATGTGCTGATGATGAACTAACCTACTTCTGCCACCAGGAAAATTGACTAGGTATTGCTGATGTCTTTTAGTCGATAACCACCTTCTCCATTATATCGCCCCCACGTATTTCATCGATGCTGTCGAGGCCTTCGGTAATCCTGCCAAAGCAGGTATGCACCCCATCCAAGTGTTTTGTGCCCATGCGGTTGTGGCAAATAAAAAACTGCGAACCACCTGTATTTGGTCCCCGGTGTGCCATCGACATTACGCCACGGTCATGCACCTGCTTATCGCCTTTTGTTTCGCAATTAATGGTATATCCAGGGCCGCCTGCGCCGGTGCCATCAGGGCATCCGCCCTGTATCATAAAGTTTGGTATCACCCTGTGAAAAGTTAAGCCATTATAAAATCCCTGGCTGGCAAGCTTCTTAAAATTAGCCGCAGCAATCGGTGCTGCATCATCGTACAGTTCGAACTTTAAAATGCCTTTTGCGGTATGTATAGCACCTGTTGTTAATTTTACGTCACTCATTGTTATAATTATTTTTTGCGAAAGTAGTATTAACTCCGCAATGCAAACCATTAAATCACCAATACTTTTACCGTTGCTTTATCCGCTGTTAATAAATATTTTTTATCACAGTTTCCTTATCATTAAAAATAATTTTACCCCCGGCAACTTTCCCCAATAACGCTTTTGCCACCGGCGCATCAGGCGATAAAATATATACTGCTTTACCGTCAAAAATTATCTTGCCTAAGCCTGCTGCTATAAAAAATAAACCGGTTCCTGTTTCCACAATACACCCTCTGGCAGCGGTTAACGGCAGTGTTGGAATAGCAATGCCAAGCAACGCAGCCATCTCCAGCCGGTTGGCCCCAAGTTGCCTTGCATACATATCTTTTTGTAGATGGCCCATGGCACGGCTGGTTTCATATTTATCACCAGCACTGCTTTTTTCTTCGCTGTTTGCAGCTTCCTGTGCACCTTGCATTGCCTGGGCTGCAGTATCAATCCGTTGCTGAATAATGGTAACACAATGATGGAACAGCCGCATTTTAAAATCGATATTACTGGTATCAGTCGCCATACATTTTATAAACCACTTGTTTGGTAATTGTAAATGTAGCAGTAAAGAAGTAAACACACAGGCAACCATTAATACCAACCTGCCGTTTTTAAAAATGCCAGGCACCCCAACATTTTTTCAATCATTTAAAACTACATTAATGAAACAGCTAACGTTCATAACGGCAGTATTTTGCCTGCTTGTTACCCTTACAACTTCTTGCAACAAAGACAATGCCCCTGTGCCGGTCGTTCCCCGTACAGACATTCATCTCGACTCTTCCAACACCACAATTGGTGCTCATATCGTTGATAAAGACGGCCGCAGTTTATACTACTTTTCCAACGATGTAAATGGCCAGTCTAACTGTAGCGGCGGGTGTTTAACCGCATGGCCGTTGTTTTATGCAGACAGCAGTACAACTACATTTGGCAGTGGGTTAATGGCAGCAGATTTCAAAACTATCGTAACCCCGGGCGGTGCCAACCAAACAACTTATAAGGGATGGCCGCTGTATTATTATGCACCATCCGGCACAGCCGAAGCAGCAGGCGAAGTAAAAGGCGAAGCAGTGGGCGGCGTTTGGTTTGTTGCAAAAACGAATTACTCGATTACCGTTGCCAATTTTCAATTAACCGGCGCAAACGGTATCAATTACATGAACGATTATACGGCCGGTAATGGCCGCACAATATATTTTGCAGATGGAAATGGCAATACTTTGTATGCTTTTGGAAAAGACAGTGCTTATAAAAATAAGTACACCAAACCGGATTTAAGCAACAATTCCGTATGGCCTTTATACGAAACTGATAACATCACAGTTCCTTCCAATGTGGATAAAGGTTTGTTTACGGTGATAGAAGTTTTTGGTAAAAAGCAACTCACTTTTAAAGGATGGCCATTATATTATTTTGGTCCGGATGCTGGTGTACGTGGCATTAACAAAGGCATCAGCATACCAGCTACTGCTGTAGGTAAAGTTTGGCCCGTGGTTAGTAATAGCTGGTCGCCGAGATAACAAAATGATAAAGGCTGCAAGTGGCATTGGTCCACCGCTTGCGCCGAGATAACAAAATGATAAAGGCTGCAAGTGGCATTGGTCCACCGCTTGCAGCCTTTATCATTTAACACCAAAATTTTTTAATAATTTATCCTTAAGCTAAACCCATAAGTTACGGGGTTGCCTAAATGTACGGCACCAAAATCGTAGGCATACTCAATATACTTTTGTTTAAAAATATTCCTTGCCCAAAAGAAAATATCCAGGTGCCTGTTGCCTACGCCAACCCTTGCATTGGCAAGCTGATAACTATGTTGCTGAATGTTGTTTGTAAGATCAAAATATTGTTTGCCAAGATAAAACCATTCGGCCCTTGCCACCATTTGCCATTGGCGTTTTTTGCTCACCACATAACTGTATTGGGCGGCAAGCATTGAGGTTATATCAGGGGTAAAAATTTGCTTTTTACCATCGAGGTTAACAACCTGCCCAATGCCCGGCACTTTAAGCGATTTATAATTTGCATTGGTATAACCACCAGCATACTCAAGCTGCAAACCCTTTACCGGCTTATATTGCAGCTCTACCTCCGCACCATTGCTGCGTAGCTGCCCGGTATTTTTTATCACTGTAATGGCATCGGGTAAAATAAGGGTTGGCACTTGTGCATTATTTACATGGGTTATAAAAAACACCAGGTTTGCCGTTAGCTTATTTTCCAACAAAGTATTTTTTATGCCTGCTTCTATATTGTTGCTGTACTCCGGTTTGTAAGGATATAATGGCGGTTGTGATGGATCTGATGACAACTGTGTTAAACCACCTGTCCTAAAACCACGGCTGTAATTTATAAAGAAAAGATGCTGTTGCGATGGCTGGTAACTAAGCCCGATTTTGGGTGAAAATGCATGGTAATGTGCCGAAGCCGATGTATCAGGTGTGGTAGTAAAAGCAGGCTGCCCATCCTTTTGATATTCACCCTGCACGCTTGTTTTTTTATATTCATAATCATACCGCAGGCCTGCGGTTAACTGCAGCGTTGTGGTAATTGCGTAAGTAGCCTGACCATATAAAGCAACGCCGGTATTGCTTGCAGAAGTTGTGTTAACCGTTGCAAAATTACTATCCGGCACACCCAGTAAACCTGCATCTGCACCAAAGTGTGTGGCTTGTTTGGACGGGTTGTACTGATGAAAAAAGTACGTGCCCGCCACCCAGCTAAATGGTGATTTTTTTGCAGCCACAGAGCTTAACCTAAACTCATGCGTAAGCACTTTTACCTTGTTCCATTTGCCGCCGTAATTATTAATTATGGTAACTGCATCCACCGGCGAAAAATCGCCATCAAGCGGGGCGTTGTAGGTGCGCCGGTTTGTTTGCCAGGCAAGCTGGGATGAAAAATTAATTTTGCCCCCACTGTAATTTGCAGATAAAGATGCATTAAGCGTATTGTCGTTCATTTGCGCTGTTGCATTTTGGTTAACCTTGTAGGGGTTGCTGAAAGCTTCATCCACCCCATTCACCAAAGGGAAGGCACCATCATTTTTATTATTCTGATGTTTTACATTTAAAGTAATGGCCCATTTTTGCGCAGGCAGGTATTTAAGGTAATAGTTGCCGCTAAACTCCTTTACCTTATCAAACGAAGTGTTATTAAAATCATTTTTATAATAGCCATCCCTTTTATTGAAGGTGGCTGCTGCACCAAAAAAAAGTTTGTTTTTTATAAGCGGTGTACGTACACCGGCAGTATAGCGCTGCAGGTTATAATTGCCCACATTCACTTCTGCAAAACCGGTAGTGTTGTTGGTTGGCTGTTTGGTAATAATATTGATAACCCCACCCATGGCGTTTCTTCCATACAAGGTACCCTGCGGCCCACGCAATACTTCCACCCTTTCAATGTCCATTAATTGCGGTATGTAAGTATCGAGGCTAAACTGGTTTACGCCATCAATATATGTTGCCACCGCAGGGTCGTAGGCGGTGGTGGTAATGCCCCTTACCGCAACAACATTGCGGCCATCGCCGGGGTTGCCGGCATACAGGTTGGGTACAACGGCCGTAAGCTGCTTAATGTCCCACAGCCGTAAAGTCACTGCCTGCCTGCTGTTGATGGCACTGATACCTGACGGTACATCCTGCAAAAGGCTTTCTTTTTTTTCGGCGGTAACCGTTACAGGTTCCAACTGCACCAGGGTATTTTTCAATTGCAATTGAACGGTGTTGTTGCCCTCACCAAATTGAATTTTTGTTGCCAGTGTGGCAAAGCCTGCAGCACTTAATTCAATAGTGTATTTGCCCGGCGGCAGTTTGCCTGTTATAAAATTACCTGCCTTATCACTTACCACATTCTCACTCGTGTTAAGCAAATGGATATTAACGCCGCTTACCGGTTGCAGTTTTTCATCGGTAACTTTTCCATTCAGCCTTACCTGTGCCGTAAGCCAAATACCTGATAACAATATCACCAACACACACACTGCTTTTTTAACCCCCATAACTGCTAAATTATTTTGCTGCCAAATAATTGGCCTTCTTTAAAAAACAATATTTACCTGCCGCTAAACTGTACCGAACTTACTGCACCACTAATTTTAACCGGCGATTTGTAGATGATATAAATGGTATGCATTTTACCATCGGTAACAGGCTGAACAGGAATTTTAAGCATTCCGCCCATCTGTGTTTTAGCAGGTGTTGGTATAGTCCCTGTTCCGGCTAACTTGCCATCCGGTGCATCCAGCCTGGCTTCCATGGTAAAGCCTGCAGTTGGTGCCATCTGCCATCCAAAACTAAGAGTGAGTGAGGCAACACCTCTAAGGTCTACCGGATCAAGTGCAAACCAACCTTCCCCGCCAGGGAAAACCATAATGTTGGCGCCATTATATTTTATGTTGGAGAAGCCGCTCATTTTTTCTTTACCTGAAAAAAACATAGTGCCGCCTTGCAAAGTCGCCGTGTTGCTGCCGGTAAGTGCTTTAATATTGTTGCCGCCTTTATCGGTATAACTGGCAGATAAAACGAGTACACTGCCTGGCTTAACCGTAGCCGGTGGAATGATGGTGCCCGTAGCAGGAAGCGATTTTTTTACCGCCGTTTTGTTGGATAAAGAAAGTATCCACGCTATAATCTGATGGGCATCATCTGCCGAAACATTTGGATGTGCAGGCATGGCCACTTCGCCCCAAACACCGGCACCGCCTTTATTAATTTTTTGGGTAAGATAATTTACTGCATCCGGGTTTTTGGCGTATTTCTGCGATACCTGTAAATACGCAGGGCCAACAGATTTTTCTTCTTCTTTATGACAGCTTTTACAATCCAGTGACAGCATTACATTTTTTCCGCTGATGGTTGCCTGCCCTTGCTGATGGCCCATCGGCATGGAAGCTTTATCAAAACCCTCAACATAATCCACAGAAATAAAAAGATTGGCAGGGTCAATTTTTGCAGTATCGTTTTTATCGGTTACGGTTACCGCATACTGCACAGGCATACCGGAAAGATAAAAAGATTTATTTCCTCCTGTAAGCCCCACTTCAACCAACGGTGTTTCGTTGCCGGCATACACCGCAACAGCAGCACTTGTGGCCGATGCACCTTTATCATCTTTGGCCGTTACTGCAATTTTATAATCGCCTGCACTAGTGTATGTATATTCCAAAGATGGGGTGTCTGTTTGTTTGGTAATGCCATTGCCAAGGTCCCAGGTGTAGGTTATTTTATCTTTTTCCGGATCGTTGCCAGAGGTGGTGAGCTTAACGGTAAAAGGCAAAATGCCCGAAGTTTCGTCCACCTTAACTGTAGTTAACGAAGGTGGCCTGTTGCCACCATTAAAGTCTATCCTGGCAAGGCCTGCATCAGGGTTTTTTGAAAACCAGCCACTGCCATATTCAAGCAGGTACAGCTTTCCATCGGGCCCTACTTCCATATCAATTAAGGAGTTTACTTTTATAGATGGAAAGAATGGTTCCATCTTATCAAAGTCGCCGTTAGGCTGCATGGTAACGGCTTTTATCCAGCCGCGTATCCAATCGTAAATGATTAGTTTGCCATTGTAGTACTCCGGCAAACGGGTTTCTTTGGGGTACATATCTGTATAATAAACCGGGCCTGCCATGGCATTTCTTCCACCGGTGCCCACCTGCGGAAAGTCGGGTGATGCCGCATAAGGGTACCAGATAAACGCAGGTTGCGCAGGAGGTAATTCCGTAAGGCCGGTGTTGTTCCTGGAATTGTTTACCGGTTTTGCCGGATCGAAAGTTGGGCCACTTGCGCCTGTGGCATAATCATAAGCATGGTACGGGTAATTATTACCGATGAACAAAGGCCATCCAAAAAAACCTGCTTTTCTTGCCTGGTTTACTTCATCATAACCACGTGGCCCACGGGTGGCAAAACTATCATTGTTTGCATCAGGGCCTACTTCGCCCCAATACAAATTACTGTTCTTCTGGTCCACGGAAATACGGTAAGGGTTGCGGTCGCCCATCACATAAATTTCAGGCCTTGTTTTAGGCGTGCCTTTTGCAAAAAGGTTACCGTCCGGTACCTCATAAGTGCCATCTGCTTTTACCCTTATCCGCATAATCTTTCCCCTTAAATCGTTGGTGTTACCTGCCGATCTTCTTGCATCATATTGCATGTGGCCGGGTAAATCATTTAACGGGGCATAGCCGCTGTTTACATACCTGGCATCTTTTTCATCAAATGGGGTTGAGTTATCGCCTGCTGAAAAATAGAGAAGGCTATCTGGCCCAAAAGCAATAGAGCCGCCGGTGTGGCAACAAATTTCCCGTTGGGATTTTACTTCCAGTATTACTTTTTCTGAAGCATTGTCCAGCGTATCATTTTTAAAAACAAACCTTGATAAACGGTTAACGGAACTATCGGCAGGACTGTAATAAATGTACACCCAGTTGTTGGTTGCAAAGCCAGGGTCTTTGGATAAACCGAGCATGCCTTCTTCTGCATTTACACCAGGGGTGGTTGTTTTCCAATACACTTTTAAATAACCGGCCTGCTTTACTTTTTTAGTATCATTTTTATACAACATTACTTCGCCACGGCGCTGTAAAACGAGGATATCAAAATTGGGTAAAATGGTCATTTCTGTTGGCTCAAAAAATTCACCTTGTGATAGCTGCGTTTTTGTAAAACGGTTATCATCCGGTGGAATTTGGGTCTTGGCCTTTGTATAATCCAATTCTTTGTTATCGCCTATGGCATATTGTATACCGCCTAAAATATGTTGCAGGTAAAGCGGGTCTGCATACGATTCTTTGGTATGGCCAAGCTCTGTGTAAAAAGCCCTACCGCCATCAAAATCGTGGTACCAGGCCATGGGATGGTCGTCGCCGTTTTTACCTCCGTGATATGTTTTTTCATCAATCTTTAAAATCACTTTTACATCCTTGTTCATCTTTTTAAAACTGTAGTATTCATCTGTGCGCTTCCATTGTGCAGGCAGGTGTTTAACGGCATTATTGTCTTTATCCACCACATTTAAAACCGCTTCCTGAATATTGGGAAAGCTATCATGAATACCGGGATGATCTAAAAAATAAGCACCTGCCAAACGGCCATACCATCCCCAATCGTACTCACAATCGGTTGCGGCATGTATGCCCATATAACCACCGCCGGCTTGTATATAACGCTCAAAAGCCGCTTCCTGCCTGTAATCCAGCACATCACCAGTAGTACTTAAAAACACTACGGCGGCATATTTTTTCAAGGTGTCTTCATTAAACATCGCTGCATCGGTGGTGGTGTCTGCATCAAAATTATTTTGTTGTCCAAGTTTTTGAACAGCTGTATTGCCGACAGCAATGGATTCATGGTGGTAGCCCATTGTTTTACTAAAAACCAATACCCTGGGTTTGCCTGTGCGTTTTCCGGAACATGAAAAAAGCATACCGGCAACAAGGAAAATAATAGTGTATTTAAAAATGGCAAGAGTAACTTTCATAATGATTGTTTATTTGGTTCTTTTTATATTTTGGTATTGTATGTTCTGCATGGGCATAGGACAATTTATGCAAGGTGCTAAGTTATTAAGCCTACTTCACTTCACTTCATTTACTTCAAGGATAACACTTGACCTGCCCTGATCAACCATTGGGTTGATGCCAATGTTCATTAAAAAATCGCCTTGGTAAACTGTTGCTTCGTTCAGCCTTGTTATGGTACCTGGATAAAGATTGATCTCCTTCACCGTATATTTTTTGGATGCATCTAGCCCATTTAATAAAAAAGGGTTTTGCGCCGTTGGGATATACCTGCTGCTGACGAGATAATTAAAAACCACCGCCCTTGATTTATCATTGTTTACAAACATAAGCGATGCCACCGGGTTTTCTTTTGGGTTTACCAACCGGTACAAGTCGCCATGCCAAACCAAATCACTTATGGAATGGTAAGTGGCCACTGCCTGTTTGCTAAACTGAAGGTCTTTATCGTTTAATTTACTTACCACAATATCGTAGCCCATCTTGCCCATCATGGCAACATCCGTCCTGAATTTTAATGGCAGTTTGCTCCAGTCTGTAATGTGGTTGCAACTTGCGATAGCCGGATAAAAATAGCTGTACTCCCACTGGATAAAAATGCGTTCAACAGGGTCTGTATTATCACTTGGCCAGTACTCGGTAAAATATTGCAGGGCACCATAATCAACACGCCCACCGCCACCGCTGCACAGCATCATGGGTATTGCAGGGTATTTTGCCCTTAGCCTCTCCAGCACTTTGTAAAGGCCCTTTACATAATCAACATACAATTGCGATTGTGGTAAACCTTGCTTTTGCAGGTAGGCAGAATAGGCGTTGTAGATAACCGCATTACAATCCCATTTTACAAAAGCCAGTGTTGGGTTTTTGGTGAAGATGGTATCTAAAATACCGAATACAAAATTTTGCACCTGTGGGTTGGTAAGGTCTAACACCAATTGGTGGCGGTAATATTTTTCGGGCCTGTCGGGCTGGCGTATCACCCAATCTTTATGTTTCTCATACAATTCACTTTTGGGGTTTACCATTTCAGGCTCTACCCAAATACCAAATTTTACACCCGCAGCAGCAGCTTCTTTTACAAGATAGCCAATGCCATGCGGCAGTTTTTTTACATTCTCCTGCCAATCGCCAAGGCCTGCTGTATCTGCATTTCGTGGGTATCTGTTTGCAAACCAGCCATCGTCCAGCAAAAACATATCCACTCCTAATTCTTTGGCGCCTTTAAAAAGGCCCACCAGTTTATTTTCATCAAAACCAAAGTAGGTAGCCTCCCAATTGTTCAAAAGCGTGAGCCTTGAACCACCACCATCCAACAGCCGGTATTTGGTGGCCCAGTGGTGAAGGTTTCGGCTTGCCTCCCCTTTGCCATTGGCAGAAAAAGTATAAATAAATGATGGTGTGGTAAACGCCTGCCCTGCCCCAAGCTGGTATTCAGATGCATAAGGATTGATGCCTGCAATAAGCTTTAAGTTTTTATAGGCATCTACTTCAAAATCAATTTTAAAATTGCCAGACCATGCAAGCTGCCCCAGCAATACCTTGCCTTCATCCTCTGTTGCCGGTTTATCAAAAGAAACCATAAAAGCAGAAGGTGCCAAAAGATTGGCCCTTGTGCCCAGTTTGGAATCAATTGATTTTATGCCATGGGTCAACTGCTCTTCTTCCGGTTTCATTTCCCTTGCCCATACACCATTGTAGTGGGTAAGATAATAATCGTGTGCCCTGAAGTAAAGGTTTGCAGATGCATATTTTTGCATCTTCACCGCTTTCTTCTCGCCGTTTTTTATTACCGACCATTGCTCAATAACGTTCTCTTTAAAATAAGTTTTATACAGCAGGTTAACTTCAACAGCATACAAAGGGTCTTTAAGCACAACGGTTATCAGGCTTACATTTTCATCTATTTTTTTTACATCGCTGCTTACAAATTTCAGTTCGGTAGATGGGTTGCCATCGCCATGCGTTAGCTGCAAGGCAGGCTCCGTAAGGTTGTATGTACCGGCAGGTGTGTAGGCGCCATTACCGGTGCCTTCATTATCGGTATCCAGGTGGTATTGTTTTGAAATACCGGCATAATCTTTTGCGTTGTTAAGTTTAGCACCAAAGTAAATAATGGACAACCTGCCATCTTTATCCGTCTGCAACACCAAAGCGTTAGCCGCAGTTTCCACGGGTATGGTGGCCGTTTCCTGGGCTAAGTTTTTTAAAGGTGCAGATAAAACCGCCACGATTAAAAGTACTTTAAGCATCCATTTATTTTTTGGAGGTAACATTTGAAAGGCGGGCACCGCCCGCAAAATCATTTTTTTAATATCAGGCATCATCGTTGCAGTTTTAGTACCTGCAATATATTTCATTCAGGTTATAAATGCGTTGCTTCTACACGGTAAAAATGTTTGGGCTACCTTAAAAAACGTATGCCATTAATACTTCGTCCAGAAACCTGTTTTCACTTTTAAGGTGGGTATATTTTTGTAATATGCCTTCTTTTTTAAAGCCACATTTTTCGTAAAGATGTACCGCTTTTTCATTGGATACGGCAGCACTCAACTCTACACGCAGAAAGCCTTTTGCACCGGCGAAGGCAATAATTTCATTCATCATTGTTGTGCCCTTTCCCTGCCCTGCAAAAGATGGGTGTACCGCAAGGCCACCAAGGTAAACAGTATGTCCGCTGCGGTGCTCATAAGGTATCAGTTTAAGCATACCAACCTGAAGGCCATCTTCTTCAAAAACATATTTTATACCATCTTCCAGCAATTTGGCGTAGATGGGCTTAAAGCTTTCGGCAGGCATGGGCTCATACAACAAAAAGGGGTTTACCTGCGGGTGCATGTACAGTTCGTACAAAAAAGAAAAGTCGTTTGGATTGGCTGGCCGTATCATTTTTTTTAGGGCAAATATCCCTTTCTTTTACGAAAGAAACCAGGCACAGGTTACAAAGTGCAAAACGGGCACAGCAGGCAATAAGGGCAAGGGCTGCCCGTTATATAAAGCAACCCGGCAGGTACCAAATAATTGTATACCTGCCATATTTCGAAACTTTACTTTTACGCTGCTGTTTAAAAAATACGCTATTATTAACCGCCATTACCATGCTGCTACGCCTGCTATTTTTATTGTTGGTTTTTACTTTGCCTGCGGCTGCTTTTGCGCAAAATGCACCGGTAACCTCCTGCGGTGAAAAACAACTGATGGACGATTTTTTTGCCCATCACCCGAAGGAAAAAAAAGCTAATGACAACATTGAAAAATTACTGGCCGAACAAAACAGAAAAATAAATGCAGGCCAGGTAAAAGCCATGAAGGTTAATGGTGTGGCAACCTTGCCGGTGGTGGTACACATCATCCACAACAACGGTGGGGAAAACATAAGCGATGCCCAGGTTTTTGCAGGCATACAGCACCTTAACGAAGCCTTTGCCAATACCGGTTATTACGATCCATCGGATGGCGTAAATACACAGATCCAATTTTGCATGGCACAGCGTGACCCTGCCAACAACCCCACCAATGGCATTACACGGAATGTATCGCCATACACGGTGATGGGTGGAAGCAATTATTATGCTGATGACCAGCAGGTTAAAAATATTATCCGGTGGAACCCTGATTGCTATATCAACATCTGGCTGGTACAAAGTATTCCCGGCAGTGTGGTGGGTTATGCTTACCTGCCATCTGCCCACGGCACTGCTGTTGATGGCATTATTGAAGAGGCTGCTTACTTTGGGAGCTCCTATGCAAATGATGTGGTTATCATACACGAAACCGGACACTACCTTGGGTTGTACCATACTTTTGAAGGTGCCTGTACCAATAACGACTGCACCAGCGATGGCGATAAAGTTTGTGATACACCGCCTGATCAAAGTACAGCGGGCATCTCCTGTACCTCATCCGCAAACAGTTGTACCACCGATGCATTGTCGGGTTTTGCAACTGACCAAAATGACCTTACCCAAGACTACATGGACTACGGTAATTTCAATTGCATGAAGGTTTTTACACAAGGCCAGGCAGACCGCATGAACTTTTTTTTGCAGAATGTAAGGCAAAGCCTGCTGGCCTGTAGATCCTGCATGGCACCCTGCCCTGCCCCGGTTACCGCAAGCTTTACATCGCCGGGGGCAACATTTGTAGCGGGCACCCCGTACACCTTTACCAACACTTCTGTAAATGCGGCTACTTACGAATGGTATGTAAATGGCGTATTACAAAGCACTGCCACAAACCTGTTGTATACGTTTACCGGTACCGGCAGCTTTACCATAAAACTGGTGGCAAAAACAGGTAATGTTTTGTGTGATGATGCAACCTCATCTGACACGATAAAAATTGTTTGCGGTGTTACCGCTGGCTTCACAAAATCCGCTGCTGTGGCTGCATGTGGCACTAATATCAGTTTTACCAATACCTCTTCGGGGGCAGACGGCTATCAGTGGTTTGTAAACAATGTTGTACAAAGCGCCGGCACAAATTTTATATACACATCATCTGCCGCAGGCAAATACATTATAAAACTGGTGGCTAAAAATACAGCAGCAAACTGCAGCCAGGAGTTTATAGATACTGTGGAGTACACCTGTGCCGTAACAGCCGGTTTTACCCCACTATCCAACACTGTAATATTGAATACACCCGTAACTTTCACAAGTACGGCAACCGGCGCAACAACCTACCAATGGTTTATTAATGGAACAGCCGCAGGCAGTAGCCCGGTATTAAATTATACTTTTACCGCCATTGGCACTTACAGCATTCAACTGTTAGCTGGCAATGGTACCTGCACTGCCGTAAAATTTGGTGTGGTGTACGTTACCGACAAATGCGGTAATGCAGAATATCTTTTTCAGAAAAGTTATGCATCTGGCGCTGCTTTTAATGCCGTAGCAGTTGCCCCAACAACCGACGGTGGTTGTGCCATGGCAGAAAATTTTGCCGTACCCGGCTCCAACAATTCCGTTGCAGCCATATTAAGGACAGATGCCGGCGGCAATGTGCAATGGGTGAACAGCTACGGTGACAACCTGAATAATTCTTACTTTTCAAAAATAAAAGCCACGCAGGATGGTGGCTTTATCGCCATTGGTGGCAGCTCCAACGGGCCATCCAATAATACCAATATTTTTATTGTTAAGACAAGTGCCACCGGTACGTTAATATGGTCCAAGTTGGTGACAGCCCCGTACTCCGGCGGAACAGATATTATTCAAGCGGCTGATGGCAGTTATTATTTTTCCGGCTATGCCCAATCGGTTAACAGCGTTAATTACGGCATAGATGCACTGGTGGGCAGTTTGGATATTTCGGGCAATATCCTTTGGTTAAAAACATACGACAGCCGATCAGATGAAACAGCCAACAGCCTTGCCGAAGATAACAAACAGCTTATAGTTTGTGGTAACAAAAGCGGACAATCAACTGCCGGCTTTTTACTAAGCCTTATCAAAATTGACGGCAGCGTTACATGGGCAAAGACCTACCAATCTTCCAATGAAAACTTTAAAACAATTGCGGTAACGAAAAATGGGTATTATGTTGACGTTCTTAAAACTGCTGGCCAAGGCGGCTTGTATACAGATCATGTATATTTTACCACAGACTATACCGGCAAGCCAATATACACCCGGTACATTCAACCTTTTGGCGCTGCGAAAGGTGCAGGCTTTAGTGCATCATTTATGAAAAGTGATGGTAATATCATAAGCCTTACCAGTGGTGAGTTTGGTGGCACCTACTACGATTTTTTATTACAGGAAGTTAACCCTGCCTCGGGCATTGCGTGGACAAAAAAGTACAACGTACCAGGTACCTGGATGGGTTCTTTGTCAGCATCGGCAGATAATGGTATTTTGATGGCAGGGATGGCGATAATTGCTTCATCAGCTAACCCTTTACAAACTGCTTTAATAAAAACCGATACCGCAGGTAAAGGTGGTACCTGTCCATCTGTAGATGTAAATATTCAATTGCTGAATGCCCAGTACAACACGACCCTGGCAGACTTTACAAGTAATTATCTGCTGGCCGAGGCACTGCCCGTTAACCTGTTAAACCGAATAGATGTAATTACGCAAACCAATTGCCAATACATCAAATGCGATTCTATTGCCACGCCTGTTGATACCTGTCTTTTATGCAATACTATAAAGCTGTTTGGGCAGGATACTGTTTGCAACCTCACCGGCACCATTATTTTTAAGGCCGTTAAAAACCCATTGTGCCCACTGCCTGTGCAATGGGGCGTTGATACTGCCTTTGCCAAAATTATATCATCTACTGACACTACTATTTTGCTACAATTTATTAAAGCAGGCAATACAGTCTTGCATGCACAGTTTGCGACTTTGTGCATTGCCGTAAAAGACAGTCTTGCAGTAAATATTACCCCCTCGCCAACAACAATTGATTTAGGGCCCGATATAGAGCTGTGTAGTTTTAGCACCCTGCAACTTAATGCAGGCAAAGGTTTTAAAAGTTACCTATGGGGCAATGGAACGGTAGATTCTGTTTTAACCGCTTACACTCCGGGCCAGTATTTTGTGCAGGCAACAGATTATTGTGGCAATATTTATAGGGATACCATCAATATTACACAGGCCCCAACCGTAGTATTTGACCTTGGTGCCGACAGGAAAAAATGTAATGGAGATTCCCTTACTATTAGCGCACCGGGCAACTTTTCAAAATATACCTGGAGCCCAAATTACAATATCAGCAACACGAACAGCAGCACCATTACAGTATGGCCAACTGCTGATACCACCTACACTGTGGTGGCTGAAATAACAAAAGGATGTACAGTGCTGGACAGCATCCGCATTTCAGTAAATAAATCTAAAATCATAAATATTGGTAACGATACCAGCCTTTGCCAGGGCAGCACAAAACTGTTTAAGGCACCTGCAGGTTTTACAAAATATGTTTGGCAGGACGGATCAGGAAATCCCAGTTTTACGGCTGCAGTTGCAGGAACTTATTTTGTGCAGGTTACCGATAGTAACGGCTGTATTTCTAAAGACACTGCACTGATTAAACAAGTGTATGCACTGCCCATTATTTCCCTGGGAAATGATACGGATTTATGCTCCGGAAAAACCTATATTTTTAATGCAGGCACAGGTTATGCATCCTACCTGTGGCAGGATGGATCTTTAAATAATTTGTTTGTTGCCAATGCCGCCGGGGTTTACTGGGTGCAGGTTACAGACAATAATAATTGTAAAGGTGGCGATACTGCGGTGATACAAAATTTGAAACCATCGCCTCAAAATTTTCTGGATGCCACGGCTGAATTTTGCAGGGGTAAAAGCGTTGAACTTACCGCATTGGGGCAATGGAACAGTTACCTTTGGAGCAGTGCAGATACCACTGCAACGGTTACCGTAACAACAGGCGGCGATTACTGGTTGCAGGTTAGCAATGCCGCCGGATGCAGCGCAAGGGATACTATAAAAGTGGTGCAAAAAGATTGCGTTAATGGCATCTGGTTTCCCACTGCCTTCTCCCCCAATAATGATGGTAAAAACGATTTGTACAAACCTGTTGTGCACGGGCAAATGCTATCCATACACTTCACCATTTACAACCGTTATGGCATAAAAGTATTTGAAACCACCAACCCAAACAATGCATGGGATGGCATGTACAAAGGCAAGCCGCAAGACGCCGCCGCATTTGTGTGGCACTGTACTTACCAGTTTGCTGGTACCCTGCCCACCACAGTAAGCGGTAGTGTTGTATTGGTAAGATGATTGTTGGGGTTATTTTTTATAGCCCATTGATAAGCCTGTATCCCCGCTTACTTTTAAATCGACCGATGCGGTTTTATCTGTTGCATTTTCAATTACAATTGCTGTGTTGCTTTCAACATGTACAGATACTGTTTCATCAGGTTTTACCTGCTGCCTGGAGTAAATGCCCCCATCAACAGGTGCCATGTAAACATCAAGGTTGCTTGTTGAAACATTCCTGAGTTTTACTTTAAAACTGCCATGCCTGTTATTGCCCAATACAAAACTTTCGTTGGCTTTTATAATCGTGTTGGAAGTAAGTGTTTTACAGGAAGCCAGTAAAATAACGCCTGTAACAAGGGAAGATAAAATCTTTTTCATTTTTGTTTATTTTGATGATGATCAGTTCAACAAAATTGAAGTAAACCCTTTTGCATAAAGGCTCAAATGATGGTTTGCGCCCACCTAAGCTGGTATCAAATTATAAAGGTACCAGTCAAGGATTTTGATACCTGTTATTGTAAAGCCTGGCTTGGCTTACAGAAGTGTTGACAAATTAGATTTCAGGATTCAACCATAAACATTAGTCTATTTTATCACCCCGCCATCCCGTATTTCTTCGCTGCCGGTTGTTATTAGGGTATCGCCCTGGGTAAGCCCTTCTGCATAAATTTCTATTTTATCTGCTGCCTCACGCCCTTTTTTTACCTCTACCCACTTGGCTTTGCCCCCATCTTTTTTTATTACAAATATTTTCTGGGTGCTGTTTACCACGGCTGTTTTGGGTACCACAAAACTGCTGTCCTGCGCTGGTAACGGCACGGAAATTTCTGCCACCATCCCGGGCAATAATTTCTTGCTGCTGTTGTCTACATCCATTTCAATCGTCTCCGACCTAAGACGGCTATCCAAGGCACCGGAAAGCCTTGCAATGGTAGCGGTAAATTTTTCTCCCGCCAGGGAATTTACCGTAAAGCCTATTTTACTTTTATTGTTTAGATAAGAGGTATAGGCCGCAGGTATAGATGCTGCCAGCCGCAATTTGCTTTGCTGGTTAAGCGAAAACATAGGCATTTCTGAACCCTTGCCACTTGGGCCAACATATGCGCCTGCACTCACATTTCTTGCACTGATGACGCCTGGGAAAGGCGCCCTTATTTCGAGGTAATTTCGGGTGTCGGTTATCTCCCTGATGGAAGCCCTTGCTGCGTTAAGTTGCGCCAGATCAGAGTTTTGTTTGGCAAGTGCAAGTTCCAGTTCATTGGGTGAAATGGTGCCGGGTGTTTTGCTGGTTTCCAGCAGCCTGTTGTAGGTGGCCTTGCTGGCCTGGTATAAAGCGTTAAAAGATTCCAGCTTGGATTGTGAACCTGCCACCTGTGCATTTATTTCGGGTGCCTCCATCGTTGCAAGCAGTTGACCCTGCTTCACTTCTGAACCCACATCTACGTAAATTTTTTTTACAAAGCTGCTCACTTTTGCATACAAATCCACCTTTTGAAAAGATACCAGCTCACCCGGTATTTCCAGTGTGGAAGACAGCTTGCCTTTCTGCAAAATGAATGAAGGTACCGGTGGCTGCACCTGCGGTACCGCTGCGTTGTCCTTTGCTTTTTCCGCATCTGAATGGCCGCACCCTGTACTGATTACAACCAGTAAAATAAGGTTGCAAAAACAGGTTGCAAAAAACTGTTTATTTATGTTCATATAAAGATGGTATATAGTGTTTACTTTCTTTGTCTTCAGGATCAAGCGATACAGATTGTGTACTGGTTTTGCCCTGCACCCATGCAAAAACCAATGGCAATATAAACAAGGCTGCAAAGGTAGAAGCCACGAGGCCGCCGATAACTGCCCGGCCTAACGGCGACGCCTGGTCGCCGCCCTCGCCTATGCCTGCTGCCATGGGTATCATGCCTGCAACCATGGCCACACTCGTCATAAGGATTGGCCGCATGCGCAATGCCACAGCCTCTTTGGCCGAAAGCAACGCATCGCCATTATGCCTGCGCAACTGCTCTGCATTGGTAATCAGCATCACAGAATTGGAGATGGAAACACCTACCGACATGATCATGCCCATGTAAGATTGCAGGTTTAATGTGGAGCCGGTAAGCATCAGTAAAACCAGTGAACCCAATATCACCGCAGGTACCGTTGCCAGCACCACCAACGATACTTTAAAGGATTGAAAGTTGGCAGCGAGCATTAAAAATATTACGACAATGGCCACCAGCAAACCAGATTGAAGGCTATCCAATGTATCGGTCAAAACATTGCTTAAGCCTTGCTCCTGCATGGTTAAGCCACGTGGCAAGGCACCCAGTGATTTTATGGCCTGGCCTACATCTGCTGTGGCATGCCCAAGGTCTTTCTTGAAAAGATTGGCCGTTACCGATAACACGGGTGTGTTACCGACATCATCATTTTCACCATGGGTTATCCCTTTCGTTATAGTGGCAATATCACCCACCGAAGGACGGGGCTGGTTTTTTAAAACAGGTATCTCACTTATGTCATTTGTGCTTGTCATCTGGTTCTCTGGTATCTCTACCTGCACGGCATAGCTGAGGCCTATTTTTTGATCTACCCAAACATTTTTTTCGGTATACCTGCTGGAAGAAGTGGAAGCCGTAAGCGACCTGGCAACATCAGATACATCAACGCCAAGTTGTGCTGCTTTAATACGGTCTATATCAATATTGATGGCCGGGTAATGGGTGCTTTGCCCAATTTGTATATCCCTTAAATATGGGATTTGTTTCAATTTTTCAATCAGCTT
This sequence comes from Ferruginibacter sp., assembly GCA_965249755.1. Taxonomy (GTDB): domain Bacteria; phylum Bacteroidota; class Bacteroidia; order Chitinophagales; family Chitinophagaceae; genus Ferruginibacter. The sequence continues at coordinate 747,571 of CBDFMT010000004.1, read as the reverse complement.
ATTAGCATAAGTTTCGTTTTGGATTTTATCTTTTCCAATTATTTTTACCTCGATGGGCGTAGGCGATCCCTGGCTTAAAATTTTATCGGTAAGTTGTATGGGCTCAAAAGATAACTGCACTTCCGGCAAAGCCGATTTCATTCTGTCCCTGAATTTGTCCTGCAGTTCTTCCAGGTTGGTTTTATAATCCTCGTTTAACTGTACCTGCAACACCCCTTCGTGTGGGCCGGCCATAAAAAGATAAATAGGGCTGGTAGAAAATAAGCCCGGGTGGGCCCCCACAAAAGCAGAAGTGATCACAATGTTTTCTTTGCCCACCAAAGTATCCAATACGTTCAGGCACTTTACCATATCCAGTTCTGTGCGCTCGACCCTTGTGCCGTCAGGTGCCCTTAACCTTACCTGGAATTGTTTGGCATTTACTTTTGGCAACACATCCCTTCCAATGCTGCGGAGCAACAAAAATGCAATGCCAGAAATGATGATGACATACAGCACCACAGCCAGTTTCGTGAAAGGAAAAAGCCGGTCTAAAAACCGCAGGAAGCGGTTCCGGAAACGTTCAAAAGGCGCCAGTTTTTTTCCCGTCGGATGTAATGATTCTTCCAGTAAAACTTTTTTCTGGTCCCAGGTATCCCCTTCGTCTTTGGCACTTAATCCTGCAGCCTTAAATTCTTCTTCATCCGAAAGTGGCTGAGCGCCTTTTTTTGAATGCCCCTTCATTAGCCAGTTGGCCATGATAGGCACAAAAGTTTGCGCCATAAAATAAGATACGATCATGGAAAAAGCAATAGCCATGGCAAGGGGCAAAAACAATGCCCCGGGTATGCCCTTCATGGTAAAGGCCGGTGCAAAAACTGCCAGTATACAAAAGAGTATCAGCAATTTTGGAAAAGCAATTTCTTTACAGGCATCCCAAATAGCAAGGGCCTTGGGCTTATGCATATCCAGGTGCTGGTGTATATTTTCAATCGTTACAGTGGATTCATCTACCAATATCCCAATGGCCAGAGAAAGGCCGCTAAGCGTCATTATATTGATGGTTTGATGAAACAGCGATAAGAATAAAATACCGGAGATAATACAGATGGGGATTGTCATGATAACGATAAGTGCCCCACGGGGATCACCTAAAAAAATCAACACCATCAGCCCGGTAAGTATGGCACCAATGGCACCTTCGCTTAATAAGCTTTTTACGGCATTAATAACATAACCCGATTGATCAAACTGGTACGATAAATTAACATCTGCCGGTAACTGTGCCTGAAAACGGGGAATGGCTTTTTTTAAATTTTGCACTACTTCCCATGTAGACGCATCTGCCGATTTGGTAATGGCGAGGTACACAGAACGTTTGCCATTTACCAGGGCATAGCTTGTGGTAATATCTGCACCATCTTCTACCGTGGCCACATCTTTTAAATAGAGGTTTTGCACGCCCCCTTTAAACAGTGGTATGTCTTCAAAATCTTTAATTTTTTTAATGGTGGTGTTTACCGGGGTAAGGTAATTTTTATCGCCAATCCTTACATTACCTGCCGGTGATGTTTGGTTATTGATACGCAAGGCCTCCACCACCTGATCGGCTGTCAGGTTGTGTGCACGCATCAATTCAGGGCTTACCTTAATTACTACTGTACGCTGGTTGCCACCAAAAGGCGCAGGCGATACCAACCCGGGAATAGAAGAAAATGCAGGCCGTATGTAAACGCTGGCAAAATCCAGCAGTTCATTATTCGTTCGGGAAGCACTGCTTAATACGAGTTGCCCAACAGGCAAGGTAGAAGCATCGAACCGCAGTATAAATGGTGGTTGCGAACCCGGGGGAAAACTGGCCTGGGCACGGTTACTGAAAGCAGATACTTCGGCTGCGGCCTGTGCCATATTGGTGCCTTCATAAAACGTAAGTTTCATAAGGGTTAAGCCCTGTATATTTTTTGTTTCAATGCTTTTAACGCCGGATACATACAGCATCAGGTTTACGTAAGGTTTGCCAAAATAGCTTTCCATCTGGTCTGGCGTATAGCCACCAAAAGGATGCGATAAATAAATAACCGGAAGGTTCATGTCCGGGAAAATATCAATCTTGATATTGCGTACCGCACTGATACCAAAAAAAGTTAACCCTGCCACCAAAACGAGTATGGTAATGGGTTTGCGTAATGCCGCTCTTATCAGGTCCACGGTGTAATAAGTTTAATTATTAAGATGAGGTAAAGTTTTGATTGAAGTATCTGCCTTTACCTGTACACATTTATTGTCTTTTGCCCATCATCGGATTTGCTTTAAAATCAAATCAAAATCGCCGGAAGCTGCGGCCTTTTGCAACAGCGATTGCCACACATTAACGTAAGCCACACTCATGTCTGTTTCTGCCCGGTTAAGCAGGTACAATGCCTGTTGTAAATCGATGATATTGCTTAAACCGTTTTTATACAACACCGATTTTTGCAGGTATGCATCTGATGCAGCTTTGTATTGTACGGGTGCTTCCTGCCAGCTTTGTATACTATTTTCTATACGCTGGTCTGCCAATACCAACTGGTCTTTTAATTGTGTGCTGATGAGGTCGTATTCATTTTGCAGCCCCTTGGTAATAAATTGCTGCGATAAAACCTGGTGCTTTATTTTAGGGATACTCATGATATTCCACGCAATGGAAACACCCGTTACATAATTGCTGCGTGTTGGCTTGATACCGGTAAAATAATCTTTGGAATACGTACTGTTAACCGGGTTGTAACTATAATCAAAACCTGAGCCCCGGGTTTGAAAAATACCAAAAAGGTTGATGCCCGGCAAAATGCTTTTGGCTAAAAGATTAGTGTAACTGTTGCTTTGGTCAACCCGGCTTTGGTAATATTTTACCTGTGGGTTTTGCTCCACTGCTATACTGGTATTGAATGATGCAGGAAGGCTTTTTAAAAAACTGGTATCGGCCAAATACGCAACAGGTGCGGCATTCATGAGCTGGGCAAGTTGATTGTTGTATTGCTGCACCGTATTGGTGGCATCAATAATAAGCAGTTTCGCATTGGAAACTTCTGCATTGGCCACCGAAGAATCTACGCCTGCATTTAAACCTCCCCGGGTACGGGCTGCCACCACAAGCTGTACATATTTTGAGCGTTCAAAATTAGAAACTGCACTCTTCAATAATGTTTGCGATACCAGCAGGTTCAGGTACGCACCTGTAATCTTTACGCTTTGTATAAATTGCTCCTGCGCAACATCAGCAGAGTCACGGTTTACCTGGGATGCGGCATAATCAATCCTCGATTTAAGGCGTCCGAAAGAGAACACTTCCCAATTGGTATTTACTACATACACACTGCCAAAAGCTGCCGACCAGCTTTGGTTTGCAGCAACCGGCCCGGATGAAGTGGTACCACTTACACCATAGGCAGATGATGGCCCAAACTGCCCGTTAACGGTACCAAAATCCTGCTGCAAAGAAGCGACAACATTCGGCAAATATTCATTGCGGGTATTTTTAACCAGCTCCGCAGATGACTTTAAATAGTTTTGTTTGGCCTGTATACTTTGATAATTGGAAAGCCCGGTTTGTATGGCCTGCGAGAGCAACAACGTTTTTGCCTCCTGTGCATTTGTTGCAATATTTACCAGCAGTAAAACTGCAAAGGAAGGGAATATTTTTTTTTGTAAAAAGCTGATCATAATTAATTGTATCTGTTAACTATTGCCTGATGGATGCAGTACAATAAAGCCTTATACCTTTTCGCCGATGATATCCATAACGCAGTCCCAGGCTTTTTTCGGTTCTTTATCAATAATGCTTTTCAGCAGGCTTTCGTGCAAAGTGTGCTTCATCAAAAAGGTTTCTGTATCGGTATATATTTCTTTAAAAGACCTTTTCATTTGTGCTGCAATATTTTTGTATAAATCTGCAAGGATGTCATTTTTAGCAGCATCTGCAATCGCAATATGAAAGGCGATATCAGCCTCTATGCATTCATCTGCCTTATTGCTTTTTGCTGCCTGCATCCGCTTTTTTAATAACCTGGTCAATATACCAATGTCTTTTTGGGTACGGTTAACGGCGGCCTTTTCGGCAATTTTAAGTTCCAGTAATTGTCTTACTTCATTAAGGTCTTTCGCAGTGGAACTTTGCAACCTGTCGTACCAATGAACAGGTGTACCATTCTGCACATCAACAAAAGTTCCCAAACCCTGCTTTACCCTTACCAGGCCTTTGTTGGAAAGTATGCGTATCGCCTCACGGATACTTGACCGGCCTACACCAAACTGCTGCATCAGTTCCGGTTCTGAAGGCAGCTTATCACCCGTTTTTAATTTGAGTGCCGCAATTTGCTGCTGTAATTTTGCAACTACCTCATCACAAACTCCACTTCTTTTTACAATACTTTCCATAGTCGTCAGGTCATCTGATGAGTGAAGATAAATCCGGCTACGCAAATGGGGAAATATTTTTTGAAGGATAACAAAGGCTTAACCCCGTTACGTTTATATTATTTTGTATGAAAGGGCTTGATTTCCCCAGTATAATAAAAGCTGGCATTTTAAATTTAATGCGTTAACCTATTGCTTTAAATGCTGATAAAATAATTATGCTTACGGCGCTGACAACCGCTACCACAGTATGTTACAGCGATGCTACATGGTACGCAAGCAATATTGCATTCAGAAATTTTTACAACTTTGGGCATCTTTTGTTATTTAAATGAAAAAGCTTTGCAGGACCCAAACAGTGGAAATTTTTCCCTGCTTGTGTTAACCAACAAGTTTAAAAGGCAATGGCATGTAATTTAAAAGGCTGTTGAAAAAATATAAAACAAATGAAAAAAGCGAATTTGATTGTAGTGCTGTCCTTCCTGATGTCAGCAAGCTTACATGCACAGACCACACAAGAAATTACCAGTAAAAACTCTTGGCTCAAAGTGGGCGCTATTGCTGGTATACCGACAGGTAACCTTAATACCGCCAGTAAATTTATGGCAGGTATCGACCTTAAAGGACAGTTGATGACAACCCCACACATTGGTATTGGTTTAACAACAGGTTATAACCATTTTTTTGTAAAAGAAGGGTTTGGTAAAGATTTCGGTACTATTCCATTAGGTGCATTTATTCGTGTGTACCCTGAATACAAAGGTTTTTTTGTGGGTACTGACTTAGGCTATAGCCTGGTTACAGGAACTGCCGATAACAAAGGTGGATTTTATGTTCGCCCACAATTGGGTTACCATAATTATAACTGGAACTTTTTTGGTTTTTACAACAGTGTGTTCCGTAACGATACGAATGGCGGCAACATTTCTGCAGCTGGGATCGGGTTTGATTACAACCTTCATTTTAAGTAAACTATTATTAATAAAAAAAGGTGCAATGCCATATGGCATTGCACCTTTTTTTATACCCTGAATTTTATTTATTAACCAAGGTATTGCATGTCTGCTTCAGTGAGTTTTATGGATGCTGCTTTTATATTTTCTTCAAAATGTTTTAAAGATGATGTGCCGGGAATTGGCAATATCCATGGCGAATGGTGCAGCAGCCATGCAAGGTTCATTTGAACCGGGCTTACATTATATTTTGCTGCAAGTTCCGCAATTCGGTCATTTTTTTTTGGCACAGACATCTGTAAAGAAAAGTAGGGTACCAAGGGCATTTCATTGGCTTCGCAGATGGCGAGCAAATCATCTGCACCACGGTTTTCACCATAAGGCGTTTGTAAAGTAACCCGCTGTGCATGGCCATACATATTTTCGACAGTAGCTATTTTACCCATGCCCATGCAGGTTTCCAGCTCAGGCTTGCTGACATTGCTTACGCCTACATGCAAAATTTTTCCTTCCTGCTGCATGGCAAACATGGCTTCCATAGATTTTTCCAAAGGGGTTGCACTCCCTGGCATTATCCTAAAGTGCACCAGTTGTACCTGATCAATTTTTAAGGTGCGTAAATTATTTTCGATAGCCGTTCTTAACTGATCAGGATTATTAAATACTATCCAGCTTTTATCTGGTTTTCGGGTGGCGCCCACTTTAGTACAAATCACCAAATCATCCGTGTATGGATAGAGTGCTTCAGCAATCAAACGGTTGGTAACATCATCTCCATAATAATCGGCGGTATCTAAAAAATTAACGCCAGCTTCAATGGCCCTTTTTAAAATTGCCAAAGCTTCTGGCCTGTTGGGTGGTTCGCCATAAAAGCCTTCGCCGGTAAGGCGCATGGTGCCATAGCCAAAACGTTTTACTGTTAACGGTTTTGCACTGCTGCCTGCAATGGTTATTGTTTCTTTTAATGCATCCATAATTTTTACTGTACCGGCATTTGGCAGGTACAGTATTGCAAACAGTTTACCCTTTACAAAGTTTATGTTTTACAAAAATTTAGTGCAGCAGGTAAACAGCGGCTTCGTACGGCCGCAATTTTCCATTGGGTAAAGGTTTGGCATAGTTGCCCAGCAACAACCTGGCTTGCTTCATTGCAATACCAGTATTTACGGTACTTACGGTGCTTTTAAAATTCAACAATATCAGTATTTTTTTACCATCAAGCTCCCTTGTATATGCGTACACGTTTGGGTTGGCTTTATCCAGCAAAGTATACTTTCCATACACCAGCGCAAGGTTCTTTCTTCTTAGTTGTACTATCTTTTTAAAATAATTCAGGACAGATGCAGGGTCTTTTTCCTGCGAAGCAGCATTTATAAAAGTATAGTTTTTGTTTACCTGCAGCCAGGGTATACCTGTGCTGAACCCTGCATTGGCACTGCTGTTCCATTGGTAGGGCGTACGGCCATTGTCCCTGCTTTCAAATTGAATGCGTTGCATATATTGCTGTAGGTTGCCGCCAATATTTTTTTGGTGCTGGTATTCATTTAAGGTGTTTACATCTTTATACTGTTCAATGTTTGTAAAGCCTGCGTTGGTCATGCCAAGCTCATCGCCATTGTAATAATAAGGTGTTCCCCGCATGGTCATTATAAAAGTGGTAAGCATTTCAGAAGAGCGTTTTCTAAACGCCGGGCTATCGTTACCAAAGCGGCTAACCAACCTCGCCTGATCATGGTTGGCCAAAAAAATGGCAAGCCATCCCTTGCTTGCAAAAACACTGTCCCACCGGGAAAAGGTTTCTTTAAAATGCAACAGGGTATACCCTTCCGGTTTGGCCAGGTCTACTCCATCAAATGCATAAGCCATGTTAAGTTCGTTGCGGTCTTCATCAACAAGTGCATGGGCATCTTCAAATGAATTACCGGCACCTTCGGCAACCGTCATTACATCATATTTGCTAAACACTTGCTGGTTCATTTCTTTTAAATAATCATGCAGGTGTGGGCCCATGGCATAGTACTGTAAAAAGTGTGTTTCGTAACCAGGCGGAAAAGCGGGAAAGGTAGTATCCTTGGCGGCAAATTGAAATGCATCCAGCCTGAAACCATCTATGCCCTTATCTGCCCAAAATTTCATGATGTTATAAATTTCCTGTCGCAGCGGCGGGTGCTCCCAATTAAGGTCTGGCTGCTTGGCAGAAAAATAATGAAGGTAATACGCATCGCTTAACGTATCATATTTCCATGCATCATGGTTAACATCAAACAGGCTGTAACGTGGTGCAGGCTTGCCCCTTGCAGCATCCCACCAATGGTAATAATTACGGTAAGGGCTGCTGGTTGAAGTGCGGCTTTGCTTAAACCATTCATGCTCATCGCTGCTGTGGTTAAGCACAAAATCCATTACCAGTTTAATGCCCCGCTGGTGCAGGCCTTTCAGCAAAAGATCAAAATCCTGCATGGTGCCAAAGTCTTTCATAATGTTGCGGTAATCGCTGACATCATAGCCATTGTCTTCGTTGGGCGAACTGTAAACGGGGTTAAGCCAAACCGCATTTACACCAAGGCTTTTTATATAATCCAGTTTAGAAAGTATGCCTTTTAAATCGCCGATACCATCACCATCACTGTCTTTAAAACTGCGTGGGTAAACCTGGTACACAATGGCTTCCTTCCACCATTTTCGGTTGATGGATGTTTTATTTGATAGCGTTTGGGAAAAGGTTTTTTGGTAAAAGAAGCACTTTGCACAAAGCATGACAGCAAGCATAACAACCATTTTTTTCATATTGATGTTTGAAGTTTATATGTAGGCAAATTAAATCTTAATGGAAGTGTATAATGTAGCTGTTATAAATATATTATGGGTTGCCTGAAACTATTTTCTGGAAATGAAAGCCTAAAATATTATACCCAAGGTTGAAATAAAATTTGTGCGAACGCCCGTTTTGAACATAAGTATTGAGCTCAATTGTTTTACAGCCATTTGCAATTGCCCATTCTTCTATAAGCCCCAAAAATGTTTTGCCCAATCCTTTAGAACGTATGCCAGGATCAACGATTACGTTATCCACCTCCAGTTGTTTACCTGAATAAAAACGTACCGTAACCCAACCGCTGGTAATGCCCGCAAGCACATCCCCTGCATACAAACCAAAGCAATGGTAGTTACCAAAGCTGAACATTTCAGTAAGAAAACCTAACAGCTCTTCGCTGGTTTTTGCGGGGTTTAATTTTTGGGCAAATGGTATAATTTCATTGGCATCGTTAAGGGACAGTATCCGCATGGTAATGGTATCCATACTAATTATTTAAAAATTTAAAAGCAGCGAAATTATTTATTTGGGTATTGTTGTACACCGAAGTTGCAGGTTCCTCTTTACTTTACTGCAAGCTTCTTTGGTTTAAATTTAAAATAATTTTTATAATGCCAGCGATGTTTTAAAATGTCATCTTTAAAATTGTTTGCGGCTAAATAATAATAGGGAGCTGTTATAAATCCTGCTTCGCCATAAATGATCTTATCATTTACCGATATCTTTTTATTTAAAACAAAATGTATAGTTGTAACCGGTATTTTAATACTGTTTGTCTTCGTTGTTGCTGATATTCCCAGTATGCTATCTTGTTTATAATATTCATTAAAGCTGGTTTGTACCTGGTTGCCAGTAACTATAAGTTTAATAGTTTGGCTGGAAAAGAACCATGGGATTACCTGGATACTCAGCGTATCATTTTGTATAAACCCCGTTACCATCATGATCACTGCATCGGCCGTATCTTCCTCAACCGGGGTTGTTGCTGGTAGTAATTCAATTACCGTTTTGCCGGTTGATGGCCTAAAATCATTTCTATTTAAAGTATCATCCAAACTAAGTACAGTAAGGCATATACCGCCACTGTAGCCATGGCCATGTTTCATTGTCTGTACAATTTGTTTTGCATGGGAGGGTAAATTTTTATAAGCCCTTTCATATTCTTGTACGATGTTAGGGTTATAGATAACCTGACCAAAAGAACCAATGACAGTGAAGATGAAAAAGACTAAAAAGGGCATCCGCATAAACATACCAAACGTTAGCAGTCAGCAAGTAAAATTATTGAAAAACAACTTGCTCACGAACGAAAAATATTGGAGAAAGCAGGCAGCCTACTTCACATAAAAATCAGACAGTGGCCCAAGCATAATTGCAGGCAGCGCAGATAAAACACTTAGTACAATTATAAGAAAAAAGAGGAACGTGCCGAAGGTAACGGAGTCTGTTTTTAAACTGCCCACAGACTCGTGGCCGGCCTTTTTATTTTTTAATTTACCAGCAATGATGATGGCACCTGCCATGGGTATAAACCTGCCGCAAAACATAGTGATGCCGGTGGTAATATTCCAAAAAACTGTATTGTCACCAAGCCCTTCAAAACCAGACCCATTGCCTGCGGCCGAAGAAATAAACTCATACAACATGGTGGTAAAACCATGAGGGCCAGGGTTGCTTAACCAGCCAAGTGAACCGTTGCCACCGGGGTGGTTAACGTACACAAAAGCCGCAAGTGCTGTAAACAGATAAGGCACCGCAATTTGTAAAACCGTTATGCCAACAGCAAGCTGCATTTCTTCAACACCCAATTTTTTATTAAAAAGTTCCGGCGTTCGCCCAATCATTAAAGTGGCCAAAAATATGGCGATGATGAGGAAAATAAACATGTTGATCCAGCCCGTGCCAACACCGCCAAAAAAAGCATCCACCTGCATGGCTACCAGCATGGCCGCACCGGACAGGGGCATAAAACTATCATGCATACCAGCTAAGGTACCGGCAGGTACCACCACATTTTCACCCGCATAAAAAGCAGAATAAAAACTTCCAAAACGAACTTCCTTGCCCTCGATATTACCCGATGAAACATCAATGCCCATCTTAGCTATGGCGGGGTTGCCCTTTATTTCCTGGGTGATGATGGGTATGGTAACCATTACAAAACCGGCCATCATAACCAGCACCAGCATATTGGCGAACTTCAACTTTTTAAGGTAAAAACCAATCATAAAAATAAATGCCAGCGGCAGCAAAAACACAATAATAATATGGATAATGAAAGTGATGAAATCAGGGTTTTCAAAAGGATGGGCATCATTGGCACCAAAGAAACCACCACCATTGGAGCCGAGTTCTTTTATGGGTACAAAAGCCGCCACAGGTCCGGTTGCAGCCGAAACCGTATCGCCTTGCAGGGTCACTATCTTCTGAGGGCCGCTAAGCGTCATCGGCATGCCGTTCACTAAAAAAAACAGGGCAGTTATAATGCACAGCGGCAGCAAAAGCCTGGTGCATGATTTTATAAAATCCACATAAAAATTACCCAGCCCGGCACCTTCATTTTGCAAACCCCTTACTACTGCAATACCTGCACACAAACTGGTGGCCGCACTTACAAATTGTAAAAACATAAATACTGCCAACTGCGAAAAATAAGTAGCACCACTCTCTCCGGAATAATGCTGCAAATTGGTACTGGTTAAAAAGCTGATGGCAGAGTTAAAGGCGAGCGCCCAATCCATGGATGGGTTGCCCGCTGGGTTCATAAAAATTTTTCCCTGGTTAAGTAAGATGACCAATGCCCACACCAGCCATACCGCATTGATACATAAAAGCGCAAGTAAGTATTGCTTCCAACCCATATCTTTTTCGGGGTCTATTTTGCAAAAACGATATAAGTATTTTTCGACAGGGGCAACAAAATCCAGTACACTTTTTTCGCCCTTGTATACCCGGGCCATGTAACGTCCCAATGGGATGGATAGTAAAACGCAAACAATAACAATTATTGAAACAGCAATTGTATCCGTGACCATAGCTTATTTAGCTGCCCATGTTTAACTGCACAAAACAGCAACAATGCACCACTTTGTAACAGTAAGCAGCCGCTTAATTTTTAATGAAGAATATCAATACCAAAAAATGGAACGTAAACCTTTTCACATTTCTTAATTAGGGTGTGCCAATTAAAATGCCATAGGAAGGGAAATAAATAAAATAGGCTGAAACAGCAGCACAGCAAGGATTTAAGAAAAAAATTACCATCGAATAAAAAGTACCATGCCGCTAAAATACTTTCATTTTGAAATGGTTTTTGTTGATATGGAACGGTTCAATGGGAAGGATTGTGATGAGTTTAGTGTGATCGTTTTCGAAACAATTATATTATCTCCAAATTTTGGATCCTTTATAACGGAAGAGATAAGGGACATTTATAATACCTCTGCTATAAATATTTGAAACCATCCGGTTTCGCCTAAAATAATGTTGCCCCTCTACTAATTATCCAAGAGGGATATAATGTTTATAGAAAAATCTCTCAGGAAATGTGCAACCCCGCCGGGGTCGTATGCTATTTTATAATACCTCTGCTATAAACATTTGAACCCATCCGGCTTCGGCTAAAATAATGTTGCCCCTTCTACCTTTCGCTCTATATTTCTAACGATACCCGATAAGTACTTATATAATTCTTCTTCCCAGGAAGATTGAATTAACTTTTCCCAGCCTTTAACGGCAAATACAACCTGAATATAAATTTGAGAAAAAGTGTCGGGCTAATCAACTTTGATTTTGTTATTTATTATTTCGGAATATTCTCATCGCTTAGCTATAATATTGAAAAGATCTCTTCCAGGAAAATCGTTTGTCTAAATGGTTAAAGCGATGCAACTACATGCACCAACCGTCCATAAACATAGCCCAATATTTATAATTTTGTATTTCTACAAATTTTTAAACACATGCTTTCGGATAGATTATACTATAGACAAGACAAAAAAAATGTCAGGCAATACCTATAGAGCTCACTCCTAACTTTATTCAAGTAAAGGATAAAAATGAACCGTCTATTTTGGAGTGTATTTGAGGCTTAAGGCTGGTATTTTAATGAGATATTTTTATTCGTGCAATCGCAGCACCAGGTTTTTTTTTACACAAAATCTCCAGTTGCATTTTATTCAGGTGCAAAGATTATGAGGATGGTTAAATATGGATATTGGTTTACGTTAAACCAAATGCAGGTAATGTTTTAAGACAGCAACATACGTATGCAGTACTGGCCCCTCCCCTACAAAATCAACTTATCCGGTGTTACGGGTAAATCCCTTACCCTTTTTCCGGTGGCGTTGTATACGGCATTTACTATGGCTGCAGTGATGCCCGTGATGCCGATTTCGCCTGCGCCCCTTGCGCCTACCGGACTTATATGTTCATCTTTTACATCGGTAAACTGAATGTCAAAATCGGGCATATCTGCGTGTACCGGCACCAGGTAGTCCGACAAATCTTTGGTTACAATACGCCCATTATTTGGGTCATACATACTGCCTTCCATTAATGCCATACCGATGCCCCAAATGGCACCGCCCATAATCTGGCTCTTGGCTGTTTTAAGGTTTAATATTTTACCAATATCCATTACACTGCTGCATTTATCAACCTTTACCATGCCGGTTAGCGGGTCAACCAGCACCTTTACAAAATGTGCCCCAAAGGAATGAAAAGACATATTCTTACGGTCTGCCCCTTCATCTGCTTTTACAAAAGGGTTGTTTTTGCTTTCATCTTTTCCACCTCCTTGTTTTGATCCGCCACCATCGCCACCACCCTCTTTGCTACCCCCTTTTTCACCGCCCGCCTTTTCCTCACCACCCTGTTTTGATGCCGGGTTGGCTTCTGTTTTTTGCGTTTCCCTGGTAGATACATTTGTTGTTATCTGCGTTTCCACCATATCCATCTTAGCCCTTGAAAGTATCTGCGTATACGTCTCCCCTTTGCCGGTATCGTTCTTCGCATACAGCTTTCCGTTATCCACCATTACATCGTCTTCTGCTATACCAAACAACGGCGATTTTTTATCTGCCAAAGCCAATTTTATTACTTTGCTTTTTACTGTTAGCGCCGCCGCTCTAACAGCAGGCCCGGTGGTTGCCATAGTTTGCGAACCGCCGGAGTTTGGCCCTTGCGGATAAATAGTATCGCCTAATTTAAATTCTACTTTATCTATCGGCAACCCGAGTGCATCTGCCATAACCTGCGCCATAACTGTGTAGGTTCCCGTACCAATATCCTGTGTGCAACAAGCTGCCACTGCATGCCCATCCTGATATAGTTTTAATGCTACAGATGCCTTGCTCCTGTTGGCAGGATAGGTTGCCGTCGCCATGCCATACCCAACCAGAAAACGGCCTTGCTTTGTGCTGCCCGGCGTACTGCTGCGCTTTGACCAGCCTATAGAATTGGCACCTTTATCATAACATTCCTTAAGGTTTTTAGATGACCATTCGCTGCCACTGTCAGGGTTCTTTTCTGCATAGTTTACAAGCCTTAGCTGCACAGGGTCCATTTTTAATTTTTCCGCCAGTTCATCCATAGCCACTTCAAACGCAAAGGTACCGGGTGCTTCACCGGGGGCACGGGTAGGGCATGGCGTACCCCTGTTTAAACGCACCAGGTTTTGGATGATATCCAGGTTGGGGGTATCATACAACATCTTGGTGGCAACGCCTGCAGTTTCAGTAAACTCATCCACAAAAGATGTTTCTGCAGTCGTATCATGTTTTACTGCAGAAAGCTTGCCTGCATTGTCGGTGCCAAGCGTTATCTTTTGAATCGTGAAAGAGCGGCGGCCTGCCGCAGTAAACATTTGTTCGGTGCGTTGCAACACAATCCTTACCGGGCGGTTTACCAACTTTGCGGCCATGGGTGCCAGTATGGAGTTGCCCCACATAAACCCCTTAGATCCAAAACCGCCGCCAATAAAGGGGGATATCAGCCGCACCTTTTCCGGTGCCAATCCCAGCATGCCTGCAATAGCTGCCCTGTTGCCAAAAACTGATTGTGTGGCATCATACACAGTAAGCTCTTCCCCGTTCCATTCTGCTGCAGTAGCATGCGTTTCGATCGGGTTGTGGTGGTACACCGGTGTGTTATATGTTTGCTCAATAGTTACCGGTGTATTGCCCATTGCTGCGGCCGTATCGCCCCTTTTATTTTGTACTTCTGTACCGCCTAAACCTTGTTTGGGCTGGTATATTTTCGCCTCCGGCTGATGGATATCAAACACCGGCTTTTCTTCAGTATAGGTAACGGCAAGCAAGGCTGCCGCATGCTCGGCAACTTCAAAAGTTTCTGCAATAACCACGGCTATGTACTGCCCATTGTAAAAAATCCTTTCGCTTTGCAAAGGCAATAAATCCTTCTCTGCAAACTTACCACCTTGTGGGTCGTTGCTGTTTGGCTGGTGCAATGCCATGGCATTTTTATAGGTCATCACTTCTATCACACCTTTCAATGCTTTGGCCGCTTTTACATCAATGTTTTCAATATGGCCTTTGGTAATGGAGCTATGCACCGTAACACCATACGCCATATTTTTTAAAGGAAACTCCGCAGCATAGGTTGCGGTTCCGGTCACTTTTAATTTGCCGTCTTTGCGGTCGATTGGTTGTCCTATTATCTGTGCCATATTATCCTGCTAAATTTTGAAATGCACTAATGATTGTTCTCTTTGCAAGCGCTGGTTTAAATGCATTGTATTCCACTGTTTGTGCATCTTTCAGGGCTATGTCCGCAGCGCTTGTCCATGTATCCATTGTGTTGCTTTTGCCAATAAGATATTGTTCTGCTTCCTTTGCCCGCCAGGGTTTGGTACCAACACCCCCTAAAGCAATCCGGCTGTTTTTTATGGTGCCGCCTGCTATCTCAACTGCTATCGCCGCAGACGTTAATGCAAACTCATAGGATTGCCTGTCCCTCACTTTTAAGTAAATAGATTTTTTAGCAAATGGCAATGATGGCAGCTCAACAAAAGTGATCAGTTCCCCTGGTTGCAGGGTATTTTCTTTTTCGGGTGTATTGCCGGGCAAGGTGTGAAAATCAGCAAACGGAATGGTACGCTCCCCTGCCTGGCCTTGTACATGTATTACTGAATCGAGTGCGGCCATGGCCACACACATGTCTGATGGATGCGTGGCAATACAGTGATCACTTGTGCCCAATATCGCATGCATGCGGTTGTACCCTTTTATGGCGGAGCATCCTGAGCCTGGCTCCCTTTTATTGCAGGGCATTACCGTATCATAAAAATAATAGCACCTGGTACGTTGCAACAAATTGCCACCGGTGGTAGCCATATTACGCAATTGTGCTGATGCGCCGGATAATATAGCCTGCGACAAAACCGGATATTTGCTCATAACTGATGGATGATATGCCAGGTCTGTGTTTCGTACTAACGCCCCAATTTTTAATCCACCTTGCGGCATACTTTCTATCTTCTTTAAATCGAGGCCTGTAATATCAATAAGCTGGTTTGGCTTTTCGATATTCATCTTCATGAGGTCTACCAGGTTGGTGCCGCCGCCAATAAATTTTGCGTGGCCGCCTGTGCCTGCTGCACTAACAGCGGCCTTGTTATCTTTTGCTTTTGTGATAGTAAATGGATACATAAATGGTTTAAACTTTAATGGGGATTATTGTAATCAGGCAGTGTGTTGTACTTCTTTTATGGCATCCAAAATATTTTGATACGCACCACAACGGCAGATGTTGCCACTCATGGATTCCCTTATCTGCTCATCTGTTTTTGCATGTCCTTCCTTTATCAAAGCAACGGCCGAACAGATTTGGCCCGGCGTACAATAACCACATTGAAATGCATCATGCTTTAAAAATGCCACCTGCATGGGGTGTAATTTTTCCGGTGTGCCAAGCCCTTCGATAGTTGTTACCGCAGCGCCATCGCACATAGCAGCAAGGGTAAGGCAGGAGTTCACCCTTCGCCCATCCAGCAAAACCGTGCAGGCCCCACATTGTCCACGGTCGCAGCCCTTTTTAGTCCCCATCAATTGCTGGTTTTCCCTCAGGGCGTCCAGCAAGGATGTGCGTGGGTCTATGGACAATGTTTTCTGTTTACCGTTGATGTTTATTTTCACCTCCACTATTCCCGGTTCGGAAAAATGCAAACCTTCCACCGGAACACCTTTTGCCTTTAAAGCAGAGACCATGGCAATGCCGGTGGTGATGGCAGATGCCTGTTGGAGAAACTCCCTTCTGGTTGAACCATTTTTTTCAGAAGGTGCTGAAAAATTTTCTTTACCTGTACCCATAATTTTTTTTTGATAGAAATGACGACGCAGTTGTTATCTAAAACATCCAATTAAAAACATGCCAGCCATTGCTAAGCCATTTTACAGGCCTTAACCGCGTTTTAGGGGAAGTATTTTGTTGTTGATTGGAGAGAAGTAGAAATATATGCTCACGTAGTTATCATGCCAACAAAGGGTTGGGTAAGCCGTAAAAAATAATAAATTTTAATTGTCGTAAGATGATTTATAGAAGGCCCGGAAAGTTTAAACATCCATTACGGGAACAATGTATTTTGTAAATACATGCACTGCTATATTGGTCATCTGGGAAAACTTGTTTTTAAATATCTGGTAAAACTAAAACCATGATTAATTTTAAAAATTGGTATTGCAAAAAAATGTTGTTTGCCTTTTCTTTCGTAATTTTTCACCCGCTCATTTTATCTTTATTACCATGAAATCAACAACCCGGCTACAGCTGTCTGCCATGATGTTTCTTGAGTTTTTTATCTGGGGCGCATGGTACGTTACCATGGGCACTTACCTCGATAAAGTTTTACATGCGGATGGCATAGCCGTAGGTGCTGCTTACAGTGCGATGGCCATCGCCACCATTATCTCTCCTTTTTTTATGGGCATGGTGGCCGATCGTTTTTTTAATGCCGAAAAAGTATTGGGCGTACTACACCTCGCCGGTGGTGTGCTGCTGTATTTTTTATCTGTGGTAGATAACCCATCTTCCTTTTACTGGGTGCTGCTTTTGTATTCGCTGATGTATGCCCCCACCCTTGCACTTGCAAATACGGTGGCCTTCAGGCAAATGACAGACCCGAGCAAAGAGTTTGCGTCCATACGGGTGCTGGGCACTATCGGGTGGATTGCCACCGGATGGATTATTGATAAAGTATTGCATATTGGTACCAGCGAACTGGGGCTTACTTTTAAGATGGCGGCAATAGCCTCGCTGGCGCTGGGTTTGCTCAGTTTCTTTTTGCCAGCCACACCGCCAAAGTCCAAGGGTACCAAGGCAAGTTTTGCACAAATTTTAGGCAGCGATGCATTTGTACTATTTAAAGACAGGTCGTTTATTATCTTCTTCCTGGCTTCGGTACTTATCTGCATCCCGTTATCTTTTTATTACAGTTTTACCAACCTTTTTCTTACCGAAGCAGGTATGAAAAATGTTACCAGCAACATGACGTTCGGCCAGTTTTCAGAAGCTTTTTTTATCTTATTAATACCTGTATTTTTCCGGAAGCTGGGCGTAAAATGGATGATAGCCGTGGGCATGGTTGCATGGGTACTCCGGTTTCTTTGTTTTGGTTATGGGGATGCAGGCGCAGGCTTATGGATGCTTTTTGCGGGCATATTATTGCATGGGGTATGTTTCGATTTCTTTTTTGTAACAGGGCAAATTTATACCGACAGCAAAGCAGGCATTAACATACAAAGCCAGGCACAGGGCATGATCACAATGGCTACCTATGGCATCGGCATGTTTATCGGCACATTGCTTTCCGGTTACGTAAAAGACCATTACACCATAAACGAAGTGGTTAACTGGCGCAACACCTGGATGGTGCCATCTGCTATTTCATTAGCAGTGCTTATATTGTTTGTACTCTTTTTTAAAGACAATAAAAGATCTGCGGCCCGTGGCGAAAATGTACCGGTAGAAATGGTGTAACCCATTAAGCGGAACACTTTAAAACAACACAATCATCTCACAAAAAACAAATATTATTTATGCAACGTATTGCCATGCTTGGCGCCGGTTTCATCGGCCGTTTTTATGCCCTCGCTTTACAAGGGCAGCGCAGTAAAGATGCTATTGTAAGCATCTATTCCCGCAGGGAGGAAAGTGCCAAAAAATTTGCAGAAGACTATGGCTGCGGCCACTGCACCACCAATATGGAAGATGCCATTGCCCATCCGGACGTGGATGTTGTTTGCATAGCTTTGCCCAATAATTTACATGAAGAAGCGGTGCTGCTTTGCTGCAAACATAAAAAAGCAGTGATATCCACCAAGCCACTTGGGCGTACAGGTGAAGAAGCCAAACGCATGCTGGTAGCGGTTGAGCAGGCAGGCATCTTTAACGGTTACCTGGAAGACCTGGTATACGGCCCTAAATTTTTAAAGGCTTTGGAAAGTGTAAAGAGCGGTGCCCTTGGCCGCATACTTTGGGCAAAAAGCAGGGAAACACACCCAGGCCCACACAGCGAATGGTTTTGGAATATTGAGATGGCAGGTGGTGGCTGCATGCTGGACCTCGGCTGCCATTGCGTGGAAATTGGAAGGTCGTTTATTGGTAAAGATATCAGGCCTGTCGAAGTAATGTGCTGGGCCGAAACACAGGTTAAACCTATTGAAGCGGAAGACCATGCTATCGGTTTGGTGAAGTATGAAAATGGTGCCATCGGGCAGTTTGAAGTAAGCTGGACTTTTAGGGGCGGAATGGATTTAAGGGATGAAGTGATGGGCACGGAAGGTACCATCTGGATAAACAATTTTTTACGTACCGGTTTTGAAATGTTTACCACCGGCAAGGGGGCAGATTATGTGGCGGAAAAAGCAGAGAGCAATTCGGGATGGCTGTTTCCTGTGGGTGATGAAGTGAACGACCTTGGGTACAACCATATGTTTACGGATATGTTTAACTCCATGGAACAAGGCAAAAACCCGGTAGAAACTTTTTATGATGGTTATGTGGTAAACTGTATACTGGATGCGGCTTACAAGAGTGCCAAAACAAAACAATGGGAGCCGGTACAACTGGATATCTGGCGTGGCCGTACAGATGTGGTAAAAGAAAGCAACCTTACAGACTATGATGAATCTTACTATTTAATTAAGGAAGAGATAACCCATTATGGTGCAAAGAAGGTAATCTTAAAACATAAGCAAACAGGTAAAATAGAAGAGAAAGTGCTGGATTAAAAAACCGTACTTTCTCAAAAAATGCAGCAACCCAAAGCAGTAATCATTTTTTATAAAGACGGATATTGGTTAATGCTGCTTGCCATTTATAATCCCTTTGGTAACAGATGGCAGAAAATAAAACATTCCCGACAGGCCAAAGAAGGTAACGTTACTGGAGGCCGTTCGGCCGCTGTAATAATATTGCCCAAAATAGATGTTGAGGTGAATTTTAGTGCTTAGCGCATATTCGATACCTGAGGTAACTTCCGTCATTAAACTTTGTTCAGAATTAAAGATGTACCCGATACCTGCGGTGAAGGTGTTGGTAAATTTACCTTGTTGAAAAACGTTCAGGTTAGGGCGTATTTCAAAGTAGGTAGAAGTATCATGCCCATGCATATTGCCCAAGCTTGTTTTGCCAATATCCAAACCCAAACTAAACACATCCCACTGCCTGCCCACTTCCAGCGAAAGGTTGGATTTTTCAGCGATGGTACCTACATCATTGGTAAGCGCAGGGTTGATAGAAAAATACGTTTGCGAAAAGCAGTTATGGGCCGTTAGCAAAAAGATAACCGTATATATTTTCTTCATGAAAAATTTTTATATTGCTGAAATAGCCGGATGAAAATATTGGCTGAATCTGTTCACCTAAAGTTATTGCCATTAAAGATCTCTACCACAGGTTGCAACATTTAAAACGTAACCCCCAACTGAATGCCCACCCCTGCAGAAGCCGGGGCATTGTTACCAAAACGGAAAGGTACCGGTACGCTAAACCAATAACTGTTCATTGCAGTGCGGTAAAAAATTTTATTAAAAACAACTGTGGTACCATAACGGCCACCGGTCTCAAAAGCAAGTCTGGTAATGATTGTAAACCCATTTTGCCGCCGGAACATAATGCCGGGATGAAATAAAAATTGACTGGTCTTGCTGGTGCTGCCGGCAAACCTAAGGATGGGCGCAAGTTCAAAACTATATCCCAGCCGGTCGCTTTTTAAAATATTTATACCACAGGGAAAATTGAGGGCATAATAGTTAGTGCCATTAAAAACACCTCCATTTTTATCAAATATAATGACCGGGCTTGCTACACTGAGGTATCCGGTAACTTTTGGGTAAGCCTGCGCTGCAGGTGCCTGGGCTTTGATAATAACAGGGGCTGCAAATAATAAAATCAATAGGAAAATCTTCATGTACAATAAAGTAGTTGGTTTTGGTGGATGCCTGTTTTTTTACGTAAGGCGAAAGTTGCTAAATTAATAAGATGTTGCAAAATAAAGCCATCCTGTAAAAACTTGATGTAAAATTGATATGGCCATGTATGTATGCAATTAATCCCTGTAGTTAAGGGCAGGTTTTCTATCACCAAGCAAGGCTTTGTATTGGTAACTGCCTTTGCTTTTAATGAACTCATCTTTTGCTTTTTGGATAAGTGCAGGGTTTACAAAAAGATCAATTGCGGTAAAGGCCATCGTTTTTGCTGCTGCCAGCATTCCTTTTATGCCCACGTCTTTACCACCACATGCAACGGCCTGCCAGCTATGTGCAGCCGTGCCGGGTACCCAGGTGGCAGTTTCCAAACCAACGGTGGGCACCACATAACTAACATCACCCACATCGGTTGAGCCCTGGTTTTTTTCTGTATGCAAAGGCTTAACAAAAGCAGCAGAATCAAGCGGCGGTATTTTACCTAAAAATGTAGCCTGCAGTTGTTTGGCAAAAAGTTTTTCTTCTGGTGTGTATTGCACGCCACCAACTTTTTCTAAATTGGCCTGCATGTCCAAAGCAAGTGTGGTATTGATCATCAGGTCGTGGGTGCCATCAATGATTTCATAATCCATTCTGGTTTCTGTACCCATGGCCGCACCTTCTGCGGCTTTTACCACACGGGCAAACAAGGTTTCAACTGTGGCCCTTTCAGGGTTGCGGACATAGTAGAATACTTCTGCAAAATCAGGCACCACATTCGGCGCTTTTCCCCCGTTTGTAATCACATAATGAATGCGTGATTCCTGCGGTATATGTTCCCTCATCATGTTAACCATATAATCCATGCCTTCCACCGCATCCAAAGCAGAGCGGCCTTTTTCCGGTGAGGCCGCCGCATGGGCAGCAATGCCATAAAACCTGAATTTGGCCGACCGGTAAGCCAAGGCACTTGTGTAGGTTACGGAGTTATTATCACTGGGGTGCCAGTGCAAAACCACATCAACATTATTAAACAAACCTTCCCTAACCATATACACTTTTCCGCCACCGCCCTCTTCTGCCGGGCAGCCAAAAACTTTAATGGTGCCTTTAATCTTTCCTTCCTGCAACAAAGTTTTAATGGCGATACCACTTGCCACGGAGCCGGTACCAAACAGGTGATGGCCGCATGCATGGCCATAGGTTTTATTGGCGATAGGTGATTTTGCAGCAGAAGTATCCTGCGATAATCCGGGCAACGCATCAAACTCTGCCAGTATACCAATAACCGGTTGGCCACTGCCATAAGTTGCTACAAACGCAGTAGGCATGCCAGCTACACCGGCATCCACCGTAAACCCGCTTTCTTTTAACGTGGTTTGTAAAAGCTGTGAGCTTTTGGTTTCCTTAAAGCCAGCTTCTGCATAATCCCAAATGGATAATGCAATTTTTTTGTAAGATGGGTAACCTGTCTGGATGTTTTGTGCAGCCTCATTTTTGATGATATCAAGGGCACCGTTTTTATGGGTGGTTTGGCCAAAAAGGACTAAGCATGCGGTGAGCATAAAAAAGAAAAGTACAGTCAGTTTCATGTTGTGATGTTGATAATTTAAGAGGATTGAATGTACATTAAAAGCATCATCACACCATCAGTTAAGGCAGATGTGCCGGCGAAAAACAAGAAAACTTTTTTATAATTTCCGGTGCATGATGTAAGCGTTGGTAAACCCGGCTGATGCATGGTTAAATGCATCAGGGATTTCGCCGATGATGTTAAAACCTAATTGCTGCCAAAGCTTTACCGCCCTTGTATTGCTTTTTACCACGATGTTAAATTGCATGGCCAAATAGCCGAGCCGCCTGGCTTCCACCAAAGAAAATTCGCCCATTGCCCTGCCAATACCCTTACCAAATGCAGCCTCAGCAACCATGTAAGATGCATTGGCAATATGCGATCCAAGGCCGGGCTGGTTATCCTTAATAATAAAAGTGCCCAATAATTTACCTTCCTCAACCGCAACGTAAATGTGTTTATCTGCACCACACCAATACTGCAGCATGGCTTCTTTAGGGGCATCGGGGGCAAACGTGTAGGTATCGCCTTTAGCAATTACGCCTTGAATAATTTCCCAAATTCCATCATAATCATCCTGCACCGCAGCCCTTATTTCTATTGCCATAATTTTAATTTTTTACAAAGATGAAAGGACAGAATTAAAGTCTTACAAAGAACAATTTCACCTACCTGTTCAGCCTTCAACTTTAGTTACAAAATTCCAAAAGCTGATGTTGCGCCGGATGGAAAAGCCCAGCTTTTGGTACAACCCGATTGCAATGACGTTATTTGCCGAAACATGTAAAAACGGGATTTTATTTTTTTTAAAAATGTTGTTTGCCACAAGGGCAACCAACTGTTTGGCATAACCCCTGCCAGTAAAACCTGGATGTGTTACCACCGCACTTACTTCAATAAAGCTGTTCATTTGCATCCGCTCGCCG
This sequence comes from Ferruginibacter sp., assembly GCA_965249755.1. Taxonomy (GTDB): domain Bacteria; phylum Bacteroidota; class Bacteroidia; order Chitinophagales; family Chitinophagaceae; genus Ferruginibacter. The sequence goes on along the minus strand of CBDFMT010000004.1, from coordinate 724,505 downwards.
GTAACGGCTGCTAAAATGCCGTTTTTAAAAATACCATAATAATTGCCCAACTGACTGGTGCTGTTTCTAAAATATCCAGGCTGTACTTCATTAATTAATTGCAGCAGGTTTGCCTCATACCTGCCATTGAGCAAAACAATTTCTTCGGTGATGGCTTGCTCAATAGGGGTATGGGCAATCATTTGGGAGCAGATCAGTTCATGGTGTAAAACTACCTTGGTACCCATAGGCGGCTTTTGCCCAACGATAAAAAAATTATTGATCAGTGCTGCATATTCATCTATGTGTGGGCCTATGCCATCAGGGTGTACAAAACCACCAAAGGGGCAAAAATCCGGGTGGTAGCATTTTACATTATCATAATCAATACCATACCGGGCCTGTGTTTCAGCAAGACAAAACCAAACGGGGTTATCAAGTTTGCTTTCTTCTTTCAAGTTTTATATTTTGTTATTTGTGCAAAGTTTAAACGGTTCCGCCTTTGGCGATGGGATGGATTGAATAAGCCGGAACAACTGCCCGGTATCTGCGGCGACGGTCAGGTAAAATTTGCCATCGGCTGATTTAATTTTCAGTTGACTACAATTTGCAGCCAACTTACTTCCCTCAGCTTTTAGTCTTGTCTTTAAAACACTCCGGTATTTTTTAGCATTACGATTGTCGGTCAAAACGCCAACCACATCGAGAATAGACAAATACCATTTCTGCTGCGCCTTATCCCAAATTGTCCTTACCTTTTTGTCTTCAAATATTTTTATTTGATTTTGCTTTTCCATCGTCTTTTAATTTTTGGGATTACCTGAAACCGGATACCCGATTATCTTTTAGCTTTTGTCTTTTAGCTTTTAGCTTTTTAAAATACATGAGGGCTAAGGTAAGTTTTATAATGTTTTTTGCTGCGATAGTTGCTATATTTTCCAACAATTAAACAGCTGTCAAAAATAGTTAAGCAGCCTTTCGTTACGACTTTGCAGTACTTCGTATTTGCGGTGTTGCCCGTAAGATAACAACCATTCTTTTCGGCCCCCCGGCCAAATAATAATAGCTTCATTTTTTCAAAAGGTTAACTTGCTTTAAATTGTGGTTATCATCAAACAATTAAAAAAATGGCACCTGTGATTGTGCATGCAAGTATCTCATTTAAATTTCAAACTGCATGAAAAAATATTGCCTTGCATTGGACCTTGTTGATGACCCTGCATTAATTGCTGAGTATGAACATTGGCACAAAGCAGAAAATGCGTGGCCGGAAATAAAGCAAAGCATAACCGATGCTGGTATTGGACAAATGGAAATTTACCGCACCGGCAACAGGCTTTTTATGATAATGGAAACCGATGATACTTTTAGTTTTGAACGTAAGGCAGGTATGGATGCCGCCAATAAAAAAGTACAGGAATGGGAACAGTTGATGTGGAAATTTCAGTCGTCTATACCCTGGGCAAAAGAGGGTGAAAAATGGATAATGATGCAACAGATTTTTAAACTGGTTTAATAAATTAAATACCTATGTTTTCTCTACAAAATAAAATAGCGGTGGTTACCGGCGCAGGAAGCGGCATTGGAAAAGCCATTGCAGAAATGTTTGCAAAGCAAGGCGCTGTGGTACACATACTTGAGCTTAACGAAACCAATGCACAACAAGTAGTGGAAGGGATAAATGCCAGTGGCAGCAGCAGTTTTGCCCATGGCTGTGATGTGGGCAGCCAGCAAAATGTGAGAGAAATTTTTACAGCAATTGGTAAAATGAACATCCTGGTAAACTGTGCAGGCATTGCCCATGTTGGCAAGGCCGATACCACAAGTGAAGCCGATTTCGATAAGGTATACAACGTAAATGTAAAGGGCACCTATAATTGTTTACACGAAGCATTGCCCATCTTTAAAAGTAATGGCGGTGGTATTATCCTTAACGTGGCATCGATTGCTGCATGGGTTGGACTTGCCGACAGGTTTGCCTACAGCATGAGCAAGGGTGCGGTTTTTGCCATGACGCTTAGTGTGGCCAAGGATTACCTGGCCGATAATATCCGCTGTAATTCCATATCCCCTGCCCGGGTGCATACGCCGTTTGTGGATGGTTTTATCTCAAAAAATTACCCGGGAAAAGAGAAGGAAATGTTCGACAAATTATCTAAAAGCCAACCCATTGGCCGCATGGGCAAAGTAGAAGAAATTGCTGCCCTCGCCTTATACCTGTGCAGCAGCGAAGCAGGTTTTGTTACCGGCATGGACTACCCCATTGATGGGGGCTTTATTAAGTTGAACAGTTGATAAAGCATACCACACATCAGCACCAATTGATACATTCACCACAAAAAAACCAATAATGAAATTGATCCGCTTTGGAGAAGCAGGCAGCGAAAAGCCGGGGCTTAATATTGATGGCGTAAACTATGACGTCAGCAGTTTTATAAAAGAGTACGATGAGCATTTTTTTACCACCATCGGGCTGCAACATCTTACCACGGTTATAGAACAGCATGGTGCGGTGTTGCCGGTAATAGAAGATGGCACACGGCTCGGAAGCCCCGTTGCCAGGCCATCTAAAATTGTTTGCATTGGTTTAAATTATGCCAAACACGCCAAAGAAACCAATGCAGCCACACCTGCAGAACCCATCATCTTTTTTAAATCCACTACTTCGCTTTGCGGCCCTAATGATGCTGTCACCATTCCAAGGGATTCGGTAAAAACAGACTGGGAAGTAGAGCTTGCTGTGGTAATAGCAAAGAAAGCAAGCTATGTGGAAGAGGCAGAAGCCATGGATTACGTTGCCGGCTATGCGCTGCACAATGATGTAAGCGAAAGGGAGTTTCAACTGGAACGTGGCGGTACCTGGGATAAGGGTAAAGGCTGTGATACCTTTGCCCCGATTGGCCCGTGGATGGTTACAAAAGATGAAGTGCCAAACCCACACAACCTCCGCCTGTGGCTGAGTGTAAACGGGACCATGATGCAGGATGGCAACACTGACGACCTGATTTTTAATATCCCATTTCTCGTATCATACATCAGCCGTTTTATGACTTTGCTGCCCGGTGATATCATCAGTACCGGAACGCCTGCCGGTGTTGGCCTTGGGTTTAAGCCACCCATTTATTTAAAACCCGGCGATGTGATGGAGTTAGGCATCGACGGGCTTGGCAGCAGTAAACAAACCTGTATGGCTTATGCAAAAAATTGACAGCCACCAGCACTTTTGGCAATATGATGCCAACAAGCACAACTGGATAGATGACGACATGGCGGTAATAAGAAAAGATTTTTTACCGGCTGATTTGTTACCGGTATTGCAGCAAAATAATATCGCAGGTTGCGTTGCAGTGCAGGCAGATGAAACAGAGGACGATACTAATTTTTTAATTCGCCTGTCGGCAGAAAATACATTTATAAAAGGCGTGGTTGGCTGGGTGGATATACGTGCAGAAAACCTGGAAGAACGTTTACATTTTTACAAAGCCCATCCGGTGGTAAAAGGCTTCAGGCATGTGTTGCAGGGCGAAGCGCCGGGGTTTATGCTGCAACCTTCTTTTGTAAAAGGCATTGCCGCATTTAAGGCTTTTAATTTTACGTATGATCTCCTGATTTTTGCCCATCACCTGAATGCCGCACTGGAGCTGGTACGCAAATTTCCCGATCAAAAATTTGTGGTTGACCATATAGCAAAACCTTCGGTAAAAACAGGTTTAACGAAGGAGTGGCAGGTAGGCATGAAAGCGCTGGCATCTTGTAAAAATGTTTTTTGTAAGGTTAGTGGGATGGTTACCGAAGCCCATTACCAACAATGGAAAAAAGAAGATTTTACCCCTTACCTGGATGTTGTAATTAATGCTTTTGGCATTAACAGGCTGATGTTTGGCAGCGATTGGCCGGTATGCCTTGTGGCTGCCAGCTACGCTCAAATGCTGGGCATTGTACAGGAATATTTTACGCCATTTTCCATTAGCGAACAGGAAGGTTTTTTTGGCGGTAATGCCGCTGCATTTTATCAACTGGAATATTAAAATTTTATTACAATGCTGCCACAACAACAAACACCCTTACAATTGCCACCGGTAATATTTGGTACCAGCGGCCTTGGCAATTTATACGAAGTAGTGCCTTACGAAATAAAGAAGGAAATCATACGGCAGTCTGTAGCGTATGCACCCGGGATCGCCATGTTTGATACCGCAGGCAAGTACGGTGCAGGCCTGGCTTTACAGGTACTGGGCAAATGTTTGCAAGAGCTGAATGTGCCACAGGAAAAAGTAATGATAAGCAATAAACTGGGCTGGTACCAAACTCCGTTAACCACACCGGAACCCACTTTTGAAAAAGGTATTTGGAAAGGCATTGAACATGATGCCATTCAGAAAATAAGTTACGATGGCATTTTAGAATGCTTTGAACAGGGCAACCAATTGCTGGGCAATTATCCGTCACAAATGGCTTCTGTACATGATCCTGATGAGTACCTTGCTGCAGCTACAAGCCGTGCCAATGAAGCAGAAAGGTACCATGATATTTTGGAAGCCTACAAAGCTTTGCATGGGCTTAAACAACAAGGCAAGGTTTTGTCTGTTGGCGTGGGTGCAAAAAACTGGCGGTCCATTCAGCGTATTTCCAAAGATGTGCAGTTGGATTGGGTGATGATTGCCAACAGCCTTTCGTTACATTCCCATCCTAAAGAACTTATTGATTTTATACAGGATCTGCATAACAACGGAACGACAATCATTAACTCGGCTGTTTTTAATGGCGGTTTTTTAGTAGGGCGCAGCCATTACAATTATGTTTTGGTAGATGAAAACACACCCGAAGGCAAAGCGTTGTTCCAATGGAGAAAAGCATTTTTTGATTTGTGCAGCGACTTTAACCTGCAACCTGCCGAAGCCTGTTTTAATTTTGGGTTTAACATACCCGGCGTTACGAGTGTAGCGGTAAGTACCGTTAACCCGGCCAAAGTAAAAAGTAATATAGATATGGCCACTAAAAAAATACCCCCCGCTTTCTGGCAGGCAATGAGGGATAAAAAGCTGATGGCTTAAAAAAGCATTACCCCTGCAATAGTTATGAACACTGCGTTTGCGGGCAACTCACATTCTCGTGTTTATATTTTGCTGCAAGGCTTAAAGGGCATTATCCAAGCTGCCTTCATAAGCGGTAATAAGTTTATCCCTTATCTTCATAATATAAACAACACGTCTTGAAAAAATACCAACTGCTGCTTTTATTATTTATTTCCATTTCCTGTGAAAGTTGTTTTGAAATTATTGAACAGCTCCAGTTAAAAAATGATGGCTCCGGTAATTTGCAGGTAACGCTAAACTTAAGCAAAAGCAAAACCCGTTTAAGCTCTATCCTTAAAATGGAAACCGTTAATGGCCACCCCGTACCCACAAAAGAAAGTATAGTAAATACCATTAAAGGCATCGGAAGCACCATGGAAAAAACACCAGGTATCAGCAATGTAAAAACCACGGCAGACATGGAAAATTTTATTGCCGTTTTCTCCTGCAATTTTTCCAACATCACACAACTAAATAAAGCCATAAAAAATGTTAAGCTTACTGAAAAGGCAAAGGCCGGTGAGTTAAGCGATCATTATAATTGGGATGATAAAACAAAAACTTTTCAGCGCATCAACAAGCTTCCTTTAAAACAAACCTATACCCGTATGAGCAAGGCTGACAAGGAAATTTTTTCAAGCGCAACTTATACCAGCATCTATAAATTTGAGCATCCTGTTACAGCCAGTACTAATAAGGGCGCAAAAATTTCTCCCAGCAAAATGGCCATCATGTTAAACAGCAATGCACTTGATATTATTACTGAAAAAACATCAATCGAAAACAATATAAAATTAACGCAATAATGAAAAGAAGATTACTTACCACCCTGATACTACTTAACCTTTTTGCCGGTGCGGCAAAAGCGCAGGATGTTTTAAACAGTGTACCTGCCAATGCATCACTTGTAATAAAATATGCAGCGGGCAAACTTACCCAAAAATTGCCGGCACAAAAGTTTGACAGTTATACCTTCCTCAAAAAGAAATTTTTAAATGCCCTGCTGCCGGATAAGAATACCAGCCTTGCAAGTACGGGTATAAACCTTGATGAAGATGCTTACCAGTACCTTGTTTCAACGGACACCACCATCAATTTTGTAACGCTGGTAAATTTAAAAAACGAAGAGAAGTTTGCCCAGCTTGTACAAAAGAAAAACAAAACAAATATTACCATCGAAAAGAAAAATGGGTATCAGTTTTATCCGCTTTCGACCTCCGTGTATGTTGCCTGGAACAGCAAGATGGCAGCCCTTGTGGTAACATCCTATACAACCCACGATTATTATCATTCGCCCGTTTCGACAGATACAGCAACCATGTATGATGGGGTTGGTAAAATGAACCCTTACTCCGATTCATCTATTGCGCTGGAAAAAAGTATGCCCGTTGACAGCACAATGATAACATTGGAAACAACGGAAAATAAAGTCGCCATGGATAGCGCCGCTGTTATGGTGGATAGCCTTGCAAGTATAAGTGAGCCTGTGACTTCTACAGTACCTGCAGAAGCAGAAACCGAACAACAAAAAGCAGACAGGGAAGCAAGCGATCTTTTTTATGTACAACAACAAACTAAAAAAGACAGCATACAAAAAGTGCTCGCTGTGGATATGCTTACAGCAATTTATAATGGCCAGGTCACTTCCATAAAAAACGAGGAACCTTTCGCAAAGCTTGCCGATAAAGATGCTGATATCAGCTTCTGGCTTGATTCTACCAGCTTGTTAGCTAAGTTGCCATATGCTTATGCTGCAAACCCTTTAAAATTTAATTATAGCATGATGCCCGGCTATCCGCAATCAATGAATGTTTATTTTGAAAAAGATAAAGTGAAAATGGAACAGCAGATTTATATCCGCACAGCGGAAGATAACAAGCTATTTCAAAGCGTGTACAACAGCAGGCAAAACCCTGCTTTCATCAATTATCTGCAGCCTTCAGATATTGGTTTTTTATCCATGAGTATCAACAGCGAAGCATTGATGAATTTTTATTATGGGGTAGCCAAAAAAATTATTAAAGGCATGCCTTATATTGGTAAAGACAGCGACCTTACCGACACTTACATTGATATACTGGAAATTTTGTTTGATGAAAAAGCCATCGCTGATGTTTTACCGGGCAATGCCTTATTTGTGATGCACAGTATAAAACCAAAAAAAGTAAAATACATTACCTATGATTATGACGTTGACTACAATGGCAAACAAGTAGAAAAAACCAAAACAGAAATGTCGCCTGATTTTACTTTTGTGTTTGATACCAGGAATGAAAAGATTTTTAACAAGCTGATTAACCTGCCCGTAAAGCTTAACAAAGACACCACTTTTAAATATACCAAAACCGGTAGCTTTTATACGCTTGACCTGGGAGAAAATAACCTGTTGGGCAAAATGTATTTTATGGTTAAAGATGGCAGGTGTACCATTACCACTTCATTAGCCGATGTAAATGGCAACGACAAAGCTGCTGCCAGCAAACCCACACTGGATGCGGCTGCCAGCCAGGCTTTTCTCAATAGCAATTATTATGGCAACCTTAATTTTAAAAGCCTGCTCTCTGCAATGGCTACAGAAATTACCGACAAAAAAAATCAAAAAATGCTAAGCTATATGCAGGCGAACGCCGGTAACATTACGCTTGAAAGCAGCATAAAAGATAACCTGGTAAAAACCACCACCCTGTTAAATATTAAAGGCAAGCACACCAACAGCCTGGAGTATTTTTTTAATGTTATTGAAAACCTGCTAAAGATTGATGCAGGCGGTACCAAATAATGTCCTTCATGCGCAAAAGAAAAATTGCCTTGTTCTTTTTAATTGCAGCACTGCCGGCTGCAGGTTTTTTTTTGTGGTACAAATCTTTTAATAAAAACCAGGTTGCGGCTTCTGCGGATATCATCTTTACCATCGATGTAAAAAAGAACAGGAACACTGTTTTGTATCACTATCTGCTGCACCCATCCCAATGGAATGCAGGTAGTGTTTTCAATCGTAAAAAGGATACAGCACTTAACTGGCAGGATGCAGTAACCTTACCCGACTATCTCGTTATTTTTCACAGTAAGGGGCAGCCATTAACTGCATGGTATTGCAGGCTTACCATAAAAGATGAAGTTGTTTTAAATAAGCTGCTGCCTGCATTTCATTATATAAAAGGAACAGGCCAAACAGGGCTTACCGAATGGCATAATGATGAAGATGGCATAGCCATAATACAGAAAGAAAACAGCTTGCTCATTGGCACTGCTGCAAAAAATAAGCAATGGCTAAATGCAGTGGCTACAGAACTTTTTACGGGCCGGCAATTTATTGCGCAGCAAACTGCTGATACCATTCTTTCTGCCAAAAGCCACTTCAGCATTTTTTGTACAAGGAATTATTTTTTGGAAAATGACGTACTGTTGAAGGGTAACCTTACCAACGGAAGGATGCGGATAAATGGATTTGCCAAAATCAATTCGGGTTGTACGTTGGATGAAAGTATGGTGCATATTGCAGACAGTTCGTTATTGTCAATGGCGTTTACACAACCGCCTGATGCCCTGTATAAGGCTGTTCCTGCAAAGATAAAAACCTCTCTTTCGGCATGGATGAATTTTAATGTTGATTCCTTATTTCTTTCTGCCAACAAACAGTATTTTTTAGATGTTACCTCTATTACAGCCCGGCAGGATTCTGCAATAGGTTATGGTTACGACAGTAACTTTAACAAGGTGGAAAAAGTAATTGTAAACACTGTGCAGGAACCCAGCTTTGCATGCATTATCACCGGTAAGGGACCTGCTCAAATTTTTAATTACTGGCAAAGAAACAGGGATATCGAAACCACGGTTGCCGGTAATTTATTTACCCCTGTTCCGTTTGCAAAAACTTATGTACATGTTTTAAATGACAGCCTGTTGCTTGCTACCGAAAATTATGCTGCACCACAAAAGGTGAGAACTGAAAAAGCGGTAGCCTGTTTTTCTTTTTGTGCAAACTTACTGCCACAGGGCGTTACAGCATTGCTGCCAGACAAAGCCACACTGCTGTTAAAGCAAATAAATACCTGTTTAATTATTGTGAAAAAAGAAAATGGGTTGCTTAAAATAGAAGGCAGCGTTACCACCGTTAAACAAGAAAGGCCTTTCGTGATTTCGTTTGAGTAAGATTGTTTGAAGAGGCTATTTAGGATTTCGGCTTGTCTATTTTGTAGTATTTTACTCGTCACCAAAATAATCATTGTCAATTTTCTTCAGGTCATAACTCGTAAAAGTAGAAACCCCGAGTCCATAATCAATCATATAATTTGTTAATTGGTCGCCATCTATTAGTATTACTTTTTTGGTAATCGTTTTTACGTATTCTTGTGCTGTGTCTGCAAATTTTGATGTCGTAATAAAAACACCTTTCGTTGCTCTTTGTCCGTCTAACGCTCCGACAAAAGATTGAATGTCTGGCCTGCCTACAGATTGGCCATCCCAACGTTTTGCTTGGATGTAAATAAAGTCAAGTCCAAGTTTATCTTCTTTAATTATTCCGTCAATCCCTCCGTCATTTGTCAAACGTGTTGCTTTTCCTGCTTCTTTGATTGTTCCACCATAGCCCATCTTTACTAAAAGTTCCACTACTAAATTTTCGAAAAATGCAGGGGTACAAGTTTTTACTTTTGATAGTAATTCTAAGGCAAGGTTCTTACGAATTTTTAGAAAGTTGTTGGCAAGGATTTCTTCTGGTGTTTCTTTCAGTTCCAAATCAATTACTGTTTCAATAGCTTTTTCTCCTTCCTTGGTACGCCCTGCATTTTCAAGATAGCCAGGAAATTGTTTCAAATATTTAAGATTAATTTCTTTTGGCTTTTTATTTAAAGCGTCTTTTCCAAGCTGTGTAATTTTAAAGTGTCCACGTTTAATATTTTCAACGAGTCCTGCCATTTTCAAATGTGCCTTTGCCCAAAATACCCGATTGTAAAATATCTTTTGGTTTCCGCTAGGTAAATACTGATTAGCCTCTTCATCAGTCAAAGTAAAATGACTTGCTAAGTATTGGTGAATTTCTGTAGTGGTATGTTCTTGTCCGTCTGCAATACTTTGCATGAAAGGAAGCATTATCGTCTGAAAGTCCGGGATCATTTAATTGTTTTGGTTTTGGTTTTAGGGATGCTAACCCTTTAGCTTATCAATTTTTGTATGTTTTTAAAACTTGTGGCAATGCTGGCAAACGGATCTTTGGGCATATCATGCTCTACAAAAAAATGCTTCATGCCGGCAATTTGTGCGGCAGCAAAAATGGGTTTATAATCGATGGTGCCTTCTCCCACCGGCAATACATTTTCACGGGAAGCATCTAAATCTTTAACATGCCACAACGGAAACCTTCCGGGGTTTTGTTTAAATAAATCTACCGGGTTTTTGCCGCCCTTGGTAGCCCATGCAAGGTCCAGCTCCATTTTTACATTGGTCTGTTTTAAAAACAAATCGTAGGGCAACACGCCTTCCACCGGATGAAACTCAGCATCATGGTTATGATAAGCAAATGTTAGCCCGGCCTTTTTACAGGCTTCATCAGTTTTGTTCAAAACCTCTGCGGATGCTTTAATATCATCAGCCGTTACAATCGGCGTGTTGGCACAAACGAGGTATTCCACACCGCCTTCGGCTGCTTCATCAACCAGTTGCTGCATATTGTCCCGAAGGTTGTTCATTTGTGGTATCACTATGGGTTTGCCATTTGCATCCAACGGCATTTTGGCGCCGGGTGGCAATTTAAAAGGTGCACCCAATACATGGTGCGATTTCCAGGACATGCCCAGGCTAACCACCAATGAAGCAAATGCTTTTGGTTTTAAGCCGTAGTATCCGCCCTTTTTGCTAAACGCAGATTCAATTTCTTTATACCCGATTGCCGCTACTTTTTTTAAGCTGCCATTAACGTCTTCATCTATCACATTGAATAGGGTGTACAATTGCAGGCCTACAGGCGGCGTTGCAAAAGGGGTTGCAAAGGCTTTTGCATTACGGGGAAGCAACAGGCTGCCCAAAGCCAATGTAGCACTTTGTTTCAGGAAATTTTTTCTGTTTGGCATAATCGTTATTTTATAGTTGTTGAAAATGTTTGCCTTTCTGATTAACTTAAACCAAAGGTATAAGCAGGTGCTGATAAAGATAATTAACTACACCGGTTTCTTACAAAATGAGGGCATAATATTTATCAAAAAAAAGTGTGGGATAGCATGTAAAAAAAGGATTACTTTATTGCAGGTAATGGTTATTTTTAAAATTGATTGTATACACATATGAAGCTTAATATTAATTATCTGCAACACACCGGCATACCGGCAACCAACCTCGCAATATCTAAACCATTTTATGAAAAGCTGGGATTTAAAAATGTGATGGAAACTACTTTTTTGCACAACGGTGCAAAGGGCACTGTTGCCATGATGAAACTCGAAAAAATAATTATTGAATTGTACCAGGTGCCCATGCCTGAATTGCAAAATACCGGCGAGCGAAAGGATGGCCATATTGACCATATTGCTTTTGATGTGGATGATATTGATGCCACCTTTCAATTGCTCAAAAGTGAAGGCTTTACGGTTGTGGAAGATGCGCCGGTGTTTCTCGCCTTTTGGCAAAATGGGTGCAAATATTTTAATATCACCGGGCCGGATGGGGAACGGCTGGAGTTTTGCCAGATACTCTGAAAGGCACTACCAGCCATATTATCAGTTGATGAATGAACTGCGTTTTCTTTTACAGCTTTACCTCATTGGCTTTTAAAACCCTGAGTAAATTTCCACCTAAAATTTTATCAACATCCTTTTTGGTGTACCCTTTTTCCAGCAACGCTTTTGTAATTAATGGGTATGTGGTAACATCATCCAATTGTTCAGGCGGCGATTCTATGCCATCAAAATCAGAGCCTAAACCTACATAGTCAACACCTACTAAATGGATAACATACTCAATATGCTGCATCAATACCGAAAACGGTGCCCTGAAGGATTCTACTTCGCTTTTGTATTTTGTAAACAGCCCACCCTGGGCTATAAACATATTCATACCTGATGCAGTTAATGAATCCAGTTCTGCTTTGTGCTGCAAGAGAAAGCCGTCTGATTTTCGTTGATAAGTACTATCTAAAAAACCTGAATAAAAATTGATCTGGATAACACCTCCATTTTTTGCAACCGCCTTTATCTGTTCATCTTTTAAATTACGCTGGTGCGGACAAAGGCTGTACACGGAACTGTGTGAAGCAATTACAGGCTTTGTTGTAATAGCAATAACATCCCAAAAAGTTTGTTCGCCTACGTGGCTGATGTCTGCCATCATACCGAGTTTGTTCATTCTTTGTACAACCTGCTTTCCAAAATCGGTAAGGCCTTTATGGGGTAAATCTTTACGGTGTGTTTCATCTGCGGCACTTGTTGCCCATGGGGTACTGTTGTTCCAGGTAAGCGTCATATACCTTGCACCACGTTTATAAATAGAATCCAGTTTACTGAGATCGTTTTCAATCATATGGCCGCCTTCTACCCCAAACATTGCTGCTATTTTATGTTGCTTTGTTGCTTGAAGCAGCTCCTTGCTGTTGGCCACTTCCACTATTTTTTTGGGGTTCCGTTTTACCACTGCATCAAGGGTATCCATCTGCCGCAAGGCAAAATTAAAAGGGCTGGCTTTTTCACCATCACACCAAACAGAAAAGAATTGTACATCCACCCCGCCCTGTTTCCACCTTGCAAGGTCGCTATGGGTTTTGCCCCGCAGGTCTTCATCAAATACATAACCCTGTTCCATTGTTTTTGTAAGAATGTCGTTATGGGTATCAACCACTATTGCATCTTTATGTACCTGCTGATACGTTTGTGCATGCGCCGCCTGCATCAAAAAAATACAGGCAACGATAATTTTTATCTGCATGGTTATGGGTTTGTTATTTATAATTATTGAAAGATAATTCCCGATCGGTTATCTGTATAAAGTAATCACATTATTGGTTATGCTCAAAATATAAGTTGGCAGTTTACATTGCCTGTGCCAGCAAAAATTAAATGGTTTAAAATAAAAACAGCATTTGCTTTTTGAGCGTTTGCAAATCGATATTACTGCTATCTTACCAAAACAGCAGTTCCCTTTTTAAACACCACTTTGCCATTACTGGTATCGGTATAGGAAAGAAACCAAACATACACACCGGGTGGCTGTTCGGCTTTATTGAAGGTGCCATTCCATTTTTTAAACGGGGTATTGGTAGAGAATAATTGCTGACCGAATTTATTAAAAACCTTAAAAGTGAAGGATGCTGTTTTATAAGCATTCAGCGGATAGAGATAGTCGTTATTGCCATCCATATTAGGCGAAAATGCAGCAGGAACTGCCACGAGGCAATTGCTGACCATCTTTAAATATTTTACGGAAGTATCCAAACATCCTTTGTTATTTTTTACAATGAGCTGTACCGGAACTACCCTGTCGGATGCCGCATAAACCTGTGGTGGCGGCCTTTGCAGCAAACTTGAAACCCCATTGCCGAACTGCCAGGCCCAGCTTATAATATTGCCCGTGCTGGAATCTTTAAAGAACGCAACATCCTGCGGACAATAAACATCAGGCAAAATAAAATTGGCCTTCAGCAAATCATGGGCAAGAAAAACTTTTGTTGTTGTGGTATCTGTACAAAAGCCATTACTTACAATGAGGGTTGCCGGTGTGTTACCAAAACTGCTGTAAACAACCATAGGGTTTTGGCTATTGCTGCCACCGTTGTCAAATTGCCAGTTCCAGGTAACATTTCCATTATCGGATGCGTTAAAAAAATGAACGGTATCATAGCGGCAGCCTTCATCTGTGCGGTAAGTAAATGCTGCGTTAACGGTATCTTTTATATCAAAAGAAAGTGCATTGCCTGCTTGCGTTTGCAAGCCGCAGGCGTCTGTAATTGCATTACCATCGCTGCCGTTTAATAAGGTGATAGTGTACTTTCCTTCGTGTACCAAAGGGCTATTTAACTGCAGCTTAATGATACCGGCTAAACCATTAATGCAATTGCCGGCGGCTGCAATAACACTAACCGGGTATGGCCCTGTAATTTTAAAATCACTTCCATCGGCAGCAATTGAGCTGCACCGGATAGCCTTTTTAAAAACCAATTGCAAATTTTCAGGTGCACATGAGGGCGGCACAAGGCTATCCATCACAGCAGGTTCCTGCGCAGCAACAAAAAGTTTTTGATTTGCCCCGGCAATAATATCATTGCCACAATTATCAACAAGGGTGTTACCATCATTGCCCTTTTTTACAACCACGGTATAATTGCCCGGTGCAACAGCACTGTTAAAATTAACGATAACAGAATCTGTACTGAAGCCGGTTACACATCCCTGACCATACGCACTTATGATTGCAGGCGCAGGCCCCTGAATAAAAAAATCGCTGCCATCCGCAGCAATGGAGGCACAATTCATTTTCTTGCTGAGCTTTACACCCACCTGTTTACCATCGCAACTTATGGCTGCAGAAAGCAGGCCCGGCAATGCAGGATCGGTTATGCCTGCACTGCCGCCTTTAAAAGAGATAGTAAAACCTTTTTGTGTACCATCATTAAAATGGCTCACCATCAGCAGGTAAGTATGGCCTTCGGTAAGATCAGGCATTTTGCAAAACGTTGGGATATTATCACCCGGGCCTGAAGCACATTCCCTGATGTTGGCACCGCTTGAAGATACACCTGTATTGCCCGGACTGCCCGACCAGTTAGCTTCCCGTACCAACGCCCCATCAGAATAAATTTCAGAAGCACCATGACCGGTAATATCGTAGAACTGCCAGTTGTAATTATCATCTGCATTTTCAGGCACAATTTCAAACGCCAGTGTGCCTGAAACATAGCAGGTAAAGGTGTACCAAAAGGGGTTTTTGTCTTTATAATCACCCACACCAATTAACGGGCAGCCGGGTGCAGGAAAGGGATAATTTAAACAATCCGGCACACTATCCTGAATAATTAATGTGGTGCCGCAAACCGGAATGGCGGATGCAGGTGTTTGCCCTTTCTGCCCATTTACCTCACACCCGCTTTGGGAAAATGTTGCCTGTCCCACCAATAAAGAAAGCAAAAGGCAGCTATAAAATTTTGCTCGGCGCATAAATGGAGAGATAAATATCAAAATTTGGCAACGCAAAAACAATGGCATTGAGGTTAGCAGGCAATTGGAAAAAAAATTTTTTACTGATCATTTTAAACGCCTCACCTTATCTTTTTACGGCAATATTTTAATGCAAAGCAACCTCGCAAACAGCATGTATAAATCAAATATACTCATTAAGCCAGTTCTACGCACCCTGCGCCTTGCAGGTTTTTGTCTTACTCAATATTTAGGATAAAATATCTTTTAAAATCATCCCCGCAGTTGTTAAAAGACAGGCTTAGGTAAAGATGAGCAGTTGTAGATTGGCACAGTTTTATTATAACATCTTGTCGCAACACTGAAACAGGTTTGTGCCACGTTATTAAACAGGAATAAACCATTAATAAACCTAAACTTAAATTAAAATGAAACTTATTACTTTATCTGCCATTGCATTTGTGTTTTTACTAGGGTGTAAAAGCAACAGTAAAGAACCATTGAATGCGAATAAAAACATGGTACTTGTTGATACGTCCGGGCTGTCAAAGGGAAGTATACTTACCGACACAGGCGCAACAAATAAAACAATAATTAAAAATGGCCCGAACGGTACGTATACCACCACAAGTTCTACCACCACAACTACAACAACTACCAGCAGCAATGGGCCGGTGAAGCCTGTGCAAAAAAGCTCACCAAAATCAGGTGGTGTAAGCCATCAATCATCGCAGGGCAATGCACCTGTTAGTACCACCTCCACCACAACTACAGCACCGGATAACCGTGATAAAGGTTGGAGCAGTGCAGCAAAAGGAACTGCAATTGGTGCAGGTTCCGGCGCAATTTTAGGCGCTGTTATTAGTAAGAATAAAGCACAGGGTGCAATCATAGGCGGTGTATTGGGCGGCGGCGCAGGATATGCTATTGGCAGATCGAAAGACAGGAAAAGTGGAAGGGTTGCCCGCAAGCGGAAAAGAACAACTACCACAACTACTACTACCAATTAATGAGTTATAAATTCGAAACCGTTTTAACAGAAGCGGTAATTACTGATCAACAATAAAACAGGCGCAGCATTCATTTTGCTGCGCCTGTTTTCATAAAATTATTCGCCTATCACTGCCCTTAAAGCAATGTACTTATCGAGGCTTTTTAAATTATGGCCTTTGTCCCTCATTAACTTTATAAATACCGGTGTTGTGCCAGTGGCTTTTGCACCTACAATATTTTCTATAGTAATATTTTTAAACCCAAGCTCCTTATAACCCCTCACTAACGCTGCGGTTATATTCTGCGATTTTAATGCTACCAGGTCTTCTGGTTGTATGTCGTTAAAACCTTCGGTGCGAAAGCTCCTGGCATATTCCGGTGTTACCCCTAACGACTTCATGGCGATAAGGTCGCTGTTGGAAATTTTTGTGTAGCCTGCCTGACGAAAAGAGTTGACATAAGCCTCGTCAATATCCAGGGATTTAAAAGCGATCAGGTCGTCATCATCCTGCTCATTTTTATCGCCGCCATCTTTGTCCTTGCTACTTTTTTGTTGGTTTTTGCTGATGTTATTGATAACATCATTATCCTGCCCGTTACCGTCACCGTTATTTTTTAACTGACCTGTGCTTCTAAAATCAGCAATGTATTTTGCATCTATTCCCTGGGCTTTAAAAGTGATGAGCTTATCAGCATCAAGATCTTTGTAACCCGTTTTAACTATTTCATCTATGTAGGCCTTATCAATATTGAGGGCTTTAAAAGTAACCAGGTTATCCAGGTCGATGTCTTTTATGCCTGAGCTTTTTATGGAAGTGATGTAACCCTCGTTTACATTAAGTGCCGCAAGTGGTATTACCTTGTCTTTATCAAGGTTGTTATAGCCCTGCCTTTTAAGCATTTGCACATAAGATGTTTTGATGTTGATTAAGAAGAAAGCGATGGCATCATTGCCGCCATTTACATCAATGCCTTCCTTTTCCATTGCAAGGCTGTATGCTTTATCAGGTGCAAATTTGTAGGTGCCCATACCTTTATCGCCATCAAACTTTCCGGTAAAATTCATGGTGCCTGCCTCACGGGTTATGGTAAAAGTGCCCTCCTTATTTACCGGATGCGGATTTAATTCGCTTAACAAAAATGTATTTCCGTTAGATGAATTAGTTTCTTCCTTGTCGGTAAACTGCATACTTACCTTATCACCTTTGATGGTGGCAAACCAGTTACCTTCCGTCTTCGTGTACCCTTGATTGTTGGTTTCTCCGGAAGGCCTGTGTTTGAAAGCAATACTTTGACTGTTAACTGCCGGTTCATTAAACAGGCATACAAACAATACCATTACCGGCAGCAGGAAAAAATATTTCCAGATAGTGTGTACATTAGATTTTTTGGAGTTCATCATGATTAATCTTTTTTTAAGAAGTGATTGATTATAATTTGTTGTAAGGCTTAAAGGAAAATGTGGCGCAGCAACTTTTACCAGGCTTAACTGATAGCTCTCTTTTTCCACGGCAGATTGTTGTAACAACTGATTGTCTGTAAAATATTCCAGGTTGTTTTCAAGCTCCTTTCGCCACTGCCATGCAAAAGGGTTAAACCATTGAAAGATGAGTACAATTTCGGCAAGGAGTAGATCAATAGTATGCCTTTGCTCAATATGTATTTTTTCGTGCAGCAATACCTGGCTGTATGTTTCCCAATCATACTTTTCCGGATTAATAAAAATATTGTTACCGAAAGAACAGGGTGCTTTATCGCCTGTAATTTCCACTATGCGGTATGGCCCATCTTTTATAACCTGCCCTGCATACGCTTTATACAGCAACAGTATGGCCTGCATTAAAAAGTTAAGCGTAAAGATGATAACCCCGAACCAGTATAAATAAATAAGCCATTGCATTACCTGGCCAAAACTGAAACCCGTTTTTTTTTGAAAGCTTTCTCCGGTAGCCGCTGCTTTTGATTTACCGGCCTGGGTTTCCTTTTGTATAACTGTTGTAGAAACCACTTGCTTAACAGGAACAAAAGTGATTTCATCAGTTGTTATCTGCCTGAAGGAAAACTGCTGCGGCACATGCAATAATGGAAGCACAAAAGCCAGCGCCATACAGGAAAGCAGCACAAACCTGTTAAGCTTAAAAAATGTTTCGTTTTGTAACAGCAGCTTATAAAAAACAAGGCACGCCGTTAATATAAGTGCAGCATATAAAATGTAAGGGATCATTTTGTATCTTTTTTAATGATGGTTATAATCTCATTTAATTGCTTGTCTGTTAGCTTTTGTTCTTTGGCAAAAAAAGCCAGCATGCGTGGGTAAGAGTTATCGAAGTATTGGCTTACCACATCTTTTAATGCAAACCGCTGGTAATCTTCCCGGTTTATCAATGGATAGTAGGCATGCATGTTGCCTGCCGTTTCATGGCTTAAAAAACCTTTTTCCTCTAATATCTTTACGATGGTTGCAACGCTGTTGTAGTGCGGCTTTGGATCGGGCAACAGTGGTATAATGTCCCGTATAAATGCTTTGTTCAAATCCCAAAAAACCTGCATGATCTGCTCTTCCCTTTTAGCTAATTTTATCATCGTTCATTTGTTTACACAAACGTACTACTAATTAGTTAGTAGACAAACTAATTTATTAGGAATGGCAAATAAATTGTTTGAATGGTTGCATTTGCAGCAAACGAATTATTTTACATCAGTAGCCGTATGTAGCTTTTACCAGCGATAAAAATTTATAAGAAAGATAAGGGCAAACCAATCAGCCACTACTTTTTAAGCGCTGGATAAATCAACTATTTTCTTTGAGAATTGCTAGTGTCCGGCTGTCCATCTTACCACCAAAAAATTTATTAAGCACTGATTGAAAGACAGGATTGGTATCAGGAAGGGAAGCAAATAAAGTCATGCAGGATTGCAGTTTCATATCGTCGGGGCTGCCAAAAATGGCAGTGGCATTATTGCTTTGCAGTTGGAGTGCTGCGGCGCTGATGTTTAAGAGCCTTTTGCCCAAAAGAGGATGTTGTAAAAATGCGGCAGCTTCACTTATATTTTGAATGGAATACTTTTTTGTGGTTTCACTAAAACCGAGCCCTTGTACCTGCGGAAAGATATACCACATCCAGTGGGTACGTTTTTTGCTATTTTTAATCTCATCAAATGCAATGGGGTAACTGGTTTCTTGTGCTGTAATAAACCTTTCCAAATTGTATGTGTTGTCCATCTTATAAAATTAAAGCGGTTACCTTGCCAGTACATATATATCTGCATTAGGGTTTGTACCAACTGGCAATCCCCTAACTCTGCCTTTCACCATGCAACAACATGTTTACTGCATGTTCAAATGATCCGGCACGGATAATTTCGCCGCCGTTTACAAAAAATATTTCATCTGCATTTTGGATGGTGTTAAGCCGGTGGGCTATGATAACCCTTGTGGTTGTGGCGGGCAGTTTATTCAAAATATCCTGCAAAATTTTTTCTGTGATGGTATCAATATTTGCAGTGGCCTCATCTAAAATAAGCAACGCCGGGTTTCGTAAAACTGCCCTCATAAAAGCAATCAATTGTTTCTGGCCAAGGCTTATACTTTCGCCGCCGGTGATTGTTGTATCTAAGCCATTTTCAAAAATCTGCAACAGGCTTTGCAACCCCGCTGCTTTTATAACTGCTTCCAATTGGTTGTTATCAAACTGAAGGTATTGGTGGTTGCTGTACAAAATATTTTCTTTAACGGTGCCGGTAAATAAAAATGGTTCTTGCAAAATGAACCCGATTTTTTGCGTACGCTCAGCAGCGGTATAACTTTTAATATCCCGGTTATCTAAAAGTATTTGTCCGCCAAAAGGATCGTATAGCCTGGCGATAAGTGATGCAGTTGTTGTTTTGCCGCCGCCTGTCGGGCCAACAAGGGCATAGGTTTTGCCAGGCTGCAACACAAAATTAATGTTGTGCAAAATCTCTTTAGTATCATCATAACGAAAAGAAACATTTCTAAATTCCATGATGGCACTGCTGCTTTTTTCAGCCGTTGTTTCGGGCACTATCAGCATGTTGCCCTCCATGTTCAGGATGTAGGATATCCTGTCCCACCCTGCCATTGCCACCTGAAAGCTTGCCCACAAAGTAGCCAGTTGCCTTAAAGGATTGTAAAAATTAACGGCATAGGCCAGGTAGCTTACCAGCAAGCCGATTGAAAACGACCCTGTACTGATGAGATAAATACCAAAGGTTAACACCACCAATTGGGCAAGGCTTGCAAACAGGCCATACACGGGGATGAAAACATTATTGGCAATACCTGCCCCAATCGCTGCATCATAGTTTTTTTTATTGGCATCATTAAACCTGTCCCTGAAATAATCCCTTCGGTTAAAGGCAATAATCATCTTAAAATTTTGCAGGCTTTCCTGTATCTCGGCACTAAGGCCGCCGGTACGCTGCATGCTTATGCTGTTCCTTTTCTTTATCCATGCGGCACTAATCCTTGTAAAAAGAAATATTACCAAACCGGGCAGCAAGGTTGCCGCCCCCAATTTGATATTGATTGATAACAGGAATATCCCGGCACCAGTCATGGTTACGATGGCACCAATAAACTGCATGAGCGCCTGTGAAAAAAACTGGTTTATTTTATCAGTATCGTTATTTACACGGGAGATAAGGTCGCCTGCTTTATTCTGGTTAAAAAAGGCAACAGGCAGCTCTTGCAATTTGGTAAAAAGGGCGTTGCGGAGTTTAAACAACATGCGTTGCCCAACGCCACCCATCAGCCTTGTTTGCAGGTAGCTGGCAACAAAGGCCACCATGTACATCAGCAATAATATACCAGCCCATCGTAAAACACCGCTATAATCTTTATGCACCACATAGGTATCAATTACATGGCCGATTATAAAAGGCCCAAGCAGGTTTAACCCGGAGTTGACCAGAATGGCCAGCAGGGCAAGCAACATCTTTCTGCGTTCTTCAGTAATGAGCTGCAGCAATTTTTGTAAGGCACGCAGGGTAGATTTTTTTTGCTGCGTGGCAGTAAGGTCATTCAGGTTGTAGTTCATAATTGCTGGTACTCTGCTGTGAATTAAAAATCTGGATATATTCCGGGCTTTGGTGCATCAGGCTTTCATGTGTGCCGCTTGCTACAACCTCCCCTTCCATCAGTACAATAATTTGTTCGTAATGCTCTACCGTGGCTATTTTTTGGGTAACTGAAATAAGGGTGATACCCGGATAATTGTTGCGCAGGTTTGCCAAAATTTTAGTTTCTGTATTGGCATCCACCCTTGCGGTAAAATCATCCAGCAATAATATTACAGGGTTAATGGCAAGTGCACGTGCCAGCATTATCCGTTGCTTTTGGCCGCCTGAAAGGCTTGTGCCCCTTTCAGAAACCACAGTGTCCAGTTTATCTGGAAGCGATTGTATAAAATCATGCAACTCAGCCGTGGCAATGGCTTTAGCCAGCGAGTCGTCGGTTACGCTTGTACTGAAAGCAATGTTCTCCCGGATGGTCATGTTGAATAAAATACTGTCTTGAAATACAAAGCCGACCTGCCGGTAAAAGTCTTCCTTTACAAAATCGTTGATCGGCACACCATCAAAAGTAATGGTACCGGCAGATGGTTGTATTAATCCGGTAAGCAGGTAAAGCAGTTGCGTTTTGCCGGCGGCAGTTGGGCCAATTACCGCAAGTGATGAACCTGCTTTAACAGCAAAGCCAACATTTTTAAGGGCAGGCTTTTGCCCATAGTTAACCGCAATATCCTTCATTTCAATATTGCCTTTTAATACCGGCTTTAGGCTTGCACCATCGGGTATATCCGGCTTATCCAGCACCAGGCTTATGCGCTGGTAACTTGCGGTGGCCTGCGCAATAACGTTGCTCATAAAACCAATTACCAAAATTGGAAAAATAAGGATGGCGAGATAGCTGTTAAAGGCCGCAAAATCACCCAGCGTCATACTGCCCGTAATAACAAAATGGCCGCCCATGGTAAGTATGGCGAGCAGCCCCATATTACTGGTAAAAATGATGATGGGTATCAGCCATGCAAACAAATGCAAAATACTAAGGCCGAAGTCTTTTCCTTTTGTATTGGCTTCTAAAAACTTTTCATATTCCAGTTGCTGGGAGTTGATGACCCTTATAATGGCAGCACCTAAAATACTTTCATTAATTACTTTATTCAGCCTGTCTATTATAGCCCTGCTTTGCAGAAAAAGCACTTTTACTTTCTTTAAAACAAAAAAGAATGCACCCCCGATAACAGGTATGATACAAACAATAACTAAGGCAAGTTTCCAGTTGATGGAAAATAACAAAATGCAGGCGCCAATAATAATAATAAGGGAAGATGCTATAGACACTATTGCCTGTGAAACAAACATTTTTACAGAGTCTGCATCTGCCGTTAAATTGGTAAGCAATTTCGAAGGGTTGGCTTCTTCCACATACAAATAAGTTTGTGCCGAAATTTTATGTGCCACCCTGGAACGCAGGTCCCTGGCCACTTTTTCCGATGCATACACCTGCACAATACCCTGCAGCCAGGTGAATATGAAAATGATAATGACGGCAATAATGTATTTGGTAAGTACCGATGCCAAATGATAATGATTGGGATACGAGTCGATTGCGCTGGCAATAACCTTGGGCAGATAAAGGTTAAGGCTATTGCCCAGCAAAGCAAAAAGCAGCAGCAAAAAAACCATTTTTTTGTAAGGCACCAGCAGGCTGAAAACGCTTGAACTATTCTCCACATTTTTTTCAGGAGGGCCAGGCTTTTTATCCATAGTAATTAGGGGTTAACGAGCCGGAAAAATAGCTAAAAAAATGTCATCACAATTAACCGTTGGGGTTTTATTTTTTCGGTGGTAAAAACCGGGCGGTACAACCAAGGCCCAACCAAAATTGGTTGGGCAATCATGGGAAGGATAAATAAAAAAAAAGGAACAACCATGCATTTGCATAATCGCTCCTTCTGCTATCAATATTAAACTGATACTTTAATGGGGCATTGTACCACTACCGGATGTAGTGCCACTTGTATTGGGTGTTGTTGATGTACCGGGTGTGGTTGTGCTACTGTTTGGTAACGGTGTTGTTGTTGTACCATTAGTACCAGTTCCGTTTGTACCTGTTCCGCTTCCTGGCAATGGGGTTGAGGTGTTGGGTGTTGCTGTGTTAGGCGTTGTTGTGTTTGGTGATGTACCAGTGTTTGGGTTCAGGTTACCTGGGGTATTGCTTTGTGTGCTATTGCCCGGGTTTGGGTTACCGTTGGTGTTTGTACCTGCGCCGGGAGTGTAAGTACCTGTACCTGTTCCATTGTTGCTTGTGCCAGAACCTGGTGTGTAAGTACCAGTACCATTTGTACCTGTGCTGCCATTTGAACCTGATGAACTGCTGCTGCCGCTGGTAGTTTTCTTTTTAGTTTTTGTTGTTTTAGTTGTTCCGGAACCTGAAGTATCTGACTGTGCCATTAACTGATGACCGGTTGCCATTAAAAGGATAAATCCTGCAATTACTTTTTTCATGATTTTAAATTTTCAAGTGTAATGATGTGTTTGTTTATAGGAAACAAACGATATGCCACCAGGACAGTATAATACTTATTAGTAACTAAAAAAGCCGCTTCTACTATTGCAAACGGTTTTTAAAACGCCAATATCCCTCACTAACGAACTTATTTAAAAAAAGATGTTGAATAAACGCCTTACATGTGTTTATCCGGTGCAGCAGGTTGAGGCAAAATTCCACACATCTATTATGTGCATTGTCACTCGCAGGATTGAATAAAGAAGGTTTTACCATCTGAAGTAAACTGCAGGCGCCTACTCATTAATAATATCCCGGTAACCAATTAAATTTTACCAAATACGATTTACCAAATATCTTTAGCCGCTGTATTTTAAAACACATATTCAACAAAGATTTTAACCCCTGCTGATTGTATGAAAAAAGTAATTCTTGTTACAGGTGCTTCTTCTGGTATTGGTTTAGCTTGTGCAAATGCATTGCACCAAAAAGGGCATATTGTGTATGGATCTGCCCGTAACGCAAGCCGCTTAGAGGGCATGGCATTTAAGCCAATTGATTTAGATGTTACAGATGACAGTTCTGCCAACACCGCCATTCGTAAAATTATACAGGCAGAAGGTGCTATTGATGTGCTGGTAAATAACGCTGGCAATGGCGTGGCAGGGCCTGCATATGCCATGCCTGCGGAAAGTGCCAAAAAGCAGTTTGAGGTAAATTTTTTCGGTGTGGTGCGTATGTGTTGTGCCGTGTTGCCTGCCATGATTGAAAAGCAGCAAGGCCTTATCATTAATGTGGGCTCACTTGCCGGCTTGTTTGGCCTGCCATACCAAAGCATGTACTGTGCATCAAAATTTGCAGTGGAAGGTTACTCAGAAAGTTTAAGAATGGAACTGCGTAACACCGGGATAAAAGTAGTGGTTATTAACCCCGGTGATTACAAAACCGGGTTTACGGGAAGCAGGGAAAAAACGGCTTTCAACATTAACAACCCTAAACTTGAAGCAGAATATAATACGGCAGTTACCAACATAGAAAAAGATGAAAACAAAGGACAAAACCCTGAAGGGCTTGCCAAAAAATTATGCAGTATTGTGGATGACCGCACCCCATCGCACCGATACCTTATTGGGGCAATCGGGCAAACCATAGCACCCACTTTAAAACGGGTTTTACCTGGCCCGCTTTTCGAAAAATTGATGAATGACCATTACGGTATAAAATAAGGTTATGCAAGACTTGCAACCGACCATGACTTTAAAAAACAATAAAAAAACCATCTGGGCATGGGCAATGTTTGACTGGGCCAACCAATCTTACAATATGGTGATCACCTCTACCATATTTCCGGCCTATTATGTTGCCATTACGGCCAACAGCAAAAATGGGGATATGGTTACTTTTTTTGGGCACCAATACGTAAATACGGTATTGTCCAATTACATCCTTGGCCTCTCCTATCTTTTAATTGTTATTATGCTGCCGGTGTTAACTTCAATAGCAGATTATAAAGGCCACAAAAAATTATATATGCAGGTATTTACCTGGATGGGCAGTTTGGCTTGCGCCGGGCTTTTCTTTTTTACAACGGATACCTTTGAGTTCAGTATGATTTGTTTCGGTATTGCCTCCATCGGCTATTGCGGGGGTTTTGTATTTTATAATTCTTACCTGCCCCAAATTGCTACCATAGATAAACAGGATGCTGTAAGTGCAAAAGGTTTTATTTATGGGTTTGCAGGCAGTATTGTGGTACAGGTTATTTGTTTTCTTTTTGTACTGTCGCCTGCAACGTTCGGTATCACCGATGAGGCGTTGCCTGCCCGCATTTCTTTTTTAATCGTTGGTATCTGGTGGCTGGGGTTTTCCCTTATCCCTTTTTATTTGTTGCCCAAAGGCACGCCCAATGCAGGTTCGCACAATTACAATGTTTTTACCGGCGGCTTTAAGGAGCTGGCAAAAGTATGGCATAATGTAAAACAGCTTCCATTATTAAAGCGTTTTTTACCAGCGTTTTTCTTTTACTCCGTGGGGGTGCAAACGATTATGCTGGTAGCTGCAAATTTTGGCGCCAAGGAATTACGCATGTCAGAGGAAAGCCTTATCAGCATCATACTTATTATACAATTAGTGGCTATTATCGGCGCTTCATTTACCGCAAAATTATCGGCGGCTTATGGCAATACCAGGGTACTGGCAGCCATCGTTTTTATCTGGGCACTTATTTGTGCCGGGGTATACTTTGTTGCCAACGCAACCCAGTTTTATGTGGCTGCTGTTTTGGTTGGTATCGTAATGGGCGGTGTGCAATCATTGTCCCGGTCAACTTTTTCAAAATACATTCCGCTTAATATTCCAGATACGGCCAGCTATTTTAGTTTTTATGATGTAACAGAAAAATTATCCATCGTAACTGGCCTTTTTACCTTCGGGTTTGTTGAATCACTAACCCACGAAATGCGTGACTCTGCGTTGGTACTCGATTGCTTTTTTGTTATTGGCCTTGGATTGCTGATTGCACTGGCAATTTTCGAAAACAATGCTAAAAATGCCGTGTTTCTGGAAGTTGAATAAGATAAAAAACAGGTATTTACCTAACACTATTTACATTACATTTGCTCACTTTGTAAATATTATCCAATCCCTGATGTTGCTTGCTATAATTTATTGACCGCCCCTTTGGTGGCCAAACATTTGTCGCCAATAAAAAACCCATAAAATTCCAATCTTTTTAATATTTATAACCGTATAATTAATAGGCACCCAGCGTAAAAAGCTTAAAGAAATGATCATCAAAAAAATGATATTGTTTATTTTGTTCTGGCCTTTGTTTTTTACCCTTAAGATATTAAGCAGATTTTAGTAACCTGCCCTGCCGCCCATTTTAAACACCCCATGTTTTTAACAGCCTGCCTTGGTAAACTTCTTAAAAAATGATCGGCCCTCTTTATATTTTTTCATCCAGATGAATGCAATTGCGGTTTTGTATTTTTAAAAGGATATGGTAATTTCAAAACTTAAAGTTTTACTATGCTCCGTTTTATACTCATCGCTTTATGTCTGCAACCCACTTTACTGACAGCCCAAAAGAACGACGTTGTGCTGCAAAAGAAAATAGAAACCCTTTTAAAAGATTTTAAAGGGGATGTTGGGGTGTACGTTCGTGGCCTTGAAAAGAACAAGGTTGTAGCCATTAATGCGGATACTGTTTTTCCTACGGCAAGTATTGTTAAGATACCTATCCTGTTGGGCATAATGCATAAAATAGAAACTGGCGGGCTGCAATACCACCAACGGCTTACCTACACAGATTCCCTTTATTACAGCGAGGGCGATGATATTTTATCATCCTTTAAAAGTGGCAGCACTATAGAATTAAGCAAAGTGATGATGCTGATGCTTACCATTAGTGATAACTGTGCAAGCCTTTGGCTGCAAGGGCTTGCAGGCGGGGGCCCAACCATTAATGCCTTGCTGGACAGTGCTGGTTTTAAAAATACAAGGGTCAATAGCCGCACACCTGGAAGGGAACAAAACAGGCAATTATATGGATGGGGGCAAACAACGCCAAAGGAAATGGCCACCGTTATGGAACGGGTTGTACGAGGCGAAATGTTAAGCAAACCATCATCACAAAAAATGCTGCGTTTGCTGGGCCGCCAATATTGGGATGAAGAAGCGTTGTCACAAATACCGCCTGGTATTTTTACAGCCGATAAAAACGGCGCAGTGGACGAAAGCCGGGACGAAGTGGTGTACGTAAACGGGCCACACCCTTATATTTTCAGCATCTTTACCAAAAACATAAAAGATAAAACCTGGGAAACGGGGAATGAAGCATGGGTACTTACCAGGCAATTATCAGCGCTCCTTTGGAATTATTACAACCCTTCTTTTGTATACAAAGCCGAAGGGTTGTAAGCTTGAAAACGAGTGGCAGCCCTATTCAAAATGTGGTGCATTGCCAGGTTTAAATATTGTATATTTGAAACAGCACTATAAAAATGAAAAGGATACTATTTTATTGCTTGCTGTTAACGGCTATTTTACCGGTATATGCCCAAAACCTTGTAGTAAACCCCGGTGCCGAAAGCCTGCCACGTGGCACTGGCTGGACAGTGCTTAGCGCTGGCGCCCTTACCTGCTCCTCCATACCAACAACCAATTATATTAACTGGACAATGCAGCCTGACGGCACAGCAAATTATCCATACGACCATACAACAGGTGCCAATGGCGGCACTGTCTTTTTTTCTGGTTGCAGTTCGTTTTTGCAAGGGCCGTTTGAAGCCCGGCAAGCAATAGATGTATCTGCCGATGCCAGTTCTATTGATGGCGGTACGCAAGTGTATGTTTTTGGTGGCTATATGCAAACCCCTGTAAGCGCTCAAACAGATCAGGGAAGGTTTATTGTTGACTTTGCAGATGCTAATGATATTGTATTGGGGGTAAGTTATTTAAGTACCTGGCAATCTTTTTTTTTCGGTTCAGGCAGTGGGTGGACATATTACACCAACTCACGTCTGGCACCACCTGGTACACGAAAAATTATTATCCGGATGCAGACGCAACTCTTTTTTAACCAGCCCGCCATCAATGTTTATTTTGATGATTTATCGCTTACTAAACCTGTGGCATTGGCGGTAAACCTTCTAAGCTTTACCGGCAGCAGTACCAATGGTAAAATAGCATTGCATTGGCAGGTACCTGTAGTAAATGACCATAAGGAATACAGTGTGGAAAGAAGTGCAGATGGCAATACCTTCATTAATATTGGCTTTATGGAAGCCAATAAAAGTGCCTACTCCTTTACCGATAACAATACCAGTTTTGATGGCCGGTTATTTTACCGTTTACGCATAACCACCAACGATGGTAAAGAATCTTTTAGTAAAATAATAATGGTTAACACCAGCAGCAGCAGTGTGGAAGTGGCCCCCAATCCTGCAAACAATGCAGTTGCTATAAAAGGGTTAAAGCACCCTGGAAATATCTCAATTATTAATTGCCAGGGTGTTAAGGTAATGAGCTTGCAGGTAACTGGAAACCCTTTACCACTGGACGTTTCCGGGCTGCCTGCAGGGATATATTTTATACAATACAACTACCAGCAAAATACAATAATTGCCAAGCTGGTGGTGCGGCGTTAAAGCTCGTTCTGCCCACCCCTGCTTACTTCAAATAAAAACCAGATACGCCTCTCCGTACCATCCAGCAGTTCCTGTAAAATATTGCTTGTTGGGGAGTCATTATTGTCCTCGGTAATTTTAATTGCCGCCCTTTGGTTACGGGCTATTTGCTGGTTATCTTTCAGCAGTTCAGCAATCATTTTATCAGGAGCTACAAAATCTTCATTGTTATCAGCAATGGTTTGTAAATGGCTGATGTGGGAAATACTTCTGATGGTTGTTCCTCCTATCTTGCGGATACGTTCCGATAAAATATCGATGCCCTCAAAAATATTGTCTGCCTGTTCATCAAACATTAAGTGATAGTCCCTGAAATGCGAACCGGAAAGGTGCCAGTGAAAGTTTTTAGTTTTGGCATACAATGCAAAAGCATCAGCAATTAATGGGTTTACTGCTGTAACTACTTTCTTTATTTCCTCTGGTTTTAAGTCTGTAGGGGTAGCTAAAGCTGCAGGTGCTGGATACCCAGAACGATTGGTTGTAACAGCAACATTTGATAAGGGTGTTTTTTTAACTTTACTCATATTGATTTTTTTGGGTTGCCCCCACAATTGGAGGTACTACGCATTTTACAATTAATATGCCACCGGAAAAAAGGGGATGTGATAAAGTGCATCAAACCATTTTAGAGCACATTTCCTTTGGTTTGTTTTAAACCGTAATCTCGTTAAATCTCACAATGGGTAATCTGCTCAACATGAACAATCATACTGAAAGAAAAGAGATTAAATATGAAGGTTGTTAAGAAGTGGCGTGAGGATAAAATGCGGCTAAAACCAGGCTACGTTTTAGCCAATAAGGCATTTTGTAAATTTCTTTACCATTTCCATATTGTCTTTGTAGAACCTTTAAAAATTTAAGGCTTTGTTCATTTCCTACGTACACTGCGTAAGTAGGACCTTTGTCTGATTGTATCACTTCAAAAGACGCTGCATAAAAAAAGTATTGCCATTATATTGCTTCTTTACCGGGGCTGTAATTCCTAATATTCAAAATAAATGATCGCAATAAGCCAGGTTTTACAACGCCTTTGGCAAAGCTGGTGCTGGAATAAAAATTTGTCATTAATTAATATCCCGGCGCTGCTTGTATTTGGCTGTTTTTACTTTATGATGTAGTTTAGGGTTTACGCAAAAGTGGCAACACCTGCCATTTGCAAAGTGCAATAAAAAACCAATAGCAATAAATTATACACTTAGTTAAAATAAATAAATGGCCGAACAAGAAGTAATAAAACATACCAAAAAGGTTTATAAAGTTTGGGGCAGCAAAGAGCATGGCTTTTGGTATAAGCTGAAAGAGTTTTTAATTGAAATATTCATTATCGTTTTTGCAGTTACGGTGTCTATATGGCTGCATAACCTTAGCGAACACAAACACCAGCAGGAAGACGTGAAAGTATTTTTACTGGGTTTAAGGGAAGATTTAAAAAGCGACATCAGGGAGATGATGAACGACTCCCTTTCTTATGAAAGGACAACTGCTGATTTTAAATACATTACCAGTATAGACAGTGGACAAATACTAAGCAAAGACAGCGTAAAAAAGCACATAGGCAGCATTTTCAACATAACTATTTTATTACCCAATATTGGGCGGTTTGAAGGTTTTAAATCATCAGGTAAATTAGGTTTTATAGAAGATAAAAAGCTTGAAAACCGGATACTGGATTTATACCAGGAAGGTATACCAAGCCTGATCCTTTCAACCAATATATTTAATGAGAGCAAAAAAGAGCTTGTGCATTTTATTAATTTAAAAAGAAAAAAACACCCAGATAACCTTAATGTAATTTTATCTGAAGATGAAGGACAAAACCTTTCAGCAAGTTTATTTTTTACCCGGGAAATTTTACAACGGTACAGCATTTGCTTAAGGAATTCACAAGAAATTATTGACCAGATAAATGTTTTATATCCCCGGGAAAAAGCTGAATAACAGACTATGCAGCCTTCATGCAAGTACATGTTATCAAAACCAATACGGCCAAATTATATACAATGAAACATAAATTGCTGTTTTCAATAGTAGTGACCTTGCAAATTTTTACGGCCATCGCCCAACCAAAAAAACCGATTGCAACAAAGCCAGTTCAGGCCGCGGTGGCCGACAGTATTGTGCTGCCCGTTTCCAAAGCAGGTTTAGGCACCTTTCCTTATTTTAAAACCCTGCCCAACTTTTACGCAAGCGACTCTGTAACGTCTGATGTAAACAGGGCCTATTTTTATGACGGTAAAAAGTTTTTTGTCATAGATGGAAAGACATCAAAACAAAACCTTACTATTTACAACAACGATGAAAAATTTGCATCAGAGTTTGAGTGCATACAGGCTTTTGATAAAATAATAGCAACCCTCGGCGGTGTAAAAATATTTACCGGTAAAATGCCAGAGGACAAATTGAAAGTATTTGCAGGCAATGATATTGTGGAGTTGGGCAGCAAAGGGCAGGTTGCACCAAGTGCGTATTACGGGGTAATAGAGTATGCCATTAAAACACCAGATAAAGAAGTGTGGGTGCAGTTGGTACCCTACTCCCTTGGCTCAAAATTTTACACCCTTTTAGTTGTTGAAAAACAAACGCCCCTTATTCCATTAAATACCAACAAGCACAACCAACTTTTAGCAGACCTGGAAAAAAACAAAAAGGCCATTACCTATATTTTATTTGGGCCAGATAATGCTAACATGCTTTCTGATTCTAAAGATGAACTTTTAAGCATTGTAGGCATCTTTCAATCACACCCCGATTGGAAGTTAAAAATAGAATGTTACAATGCCCCGGTGGGTACGGCAGCGTATGCGTTGGCCCTTACAGATAAACGTGCCACAGCCATAAAACAAGCCCTTTTAGACCTTGGTGTAAAACCAACTTCGGTCGAAGTAACGGGAATGGGCGATCAAAAACCCTTGGTACCAAATACTACCGAGCAAGGCCGTTTAACCAACAACAGGGTTGAAATTACGCTGTTGTAATTTAAAAATTTACCATTATTTATTGCGGCTTTTTAAAACAAAATACTGGCCTGGAGGATACTGTTGTAATTGGAAACGGTTCACCATTGTGGCCATTATCTTCGGTAGTGTAACCTGAATAGGTATCCGTATACACAGCAAACAAATACCAGCCTTTTGATGCAATATAATTTATGGCCTCTGTGGCACTAACAAAATAATTATAAATGTTGTTGCTGGTATCTGCATGGTTAAAGTAAAATGACCGGTCTGCGTTTACCGCATTTTTTTTAGGGTTATAACTTTTTAAGGTGTACAAAAAATTAGCAGCCCCGCAACCTGGCTCAGCATTGATGGAACAATAACTTCTATTCATGGTATTGTCAAAAGGGTTTTCTATCCTTACAAGCAGGTAACTGCAAGGTGTATTTTCCTGGGATAAGGAAGATAAGGTTACTGATAAAAATAGAAAGCATACAATTATTTTCATACAAAAAATTTTGGTAAAGTTGCCTTAGGATTTATAAGGATGGCCCTCTACAAAAATGCTTGTTCCAAAGAATATATTGTGTTAAATATCAGTAAAAGAATATTCTTTTAGTCCTTTATCACAGTGGAACTAATACCATATCAAACAAATCAGGTTATATATTACACTTTGAGCAAGCCCCTGAATGCCCGGCCTGCATAGTAAGATTCTGCACCATTGTGATATACAAATACCGTGTTATAGCGGCGGTCGCAAAAGAGGGCACCACCAAGTTTTCTAACCGCTTCGGGTGTAGCTACCCAGCTTGATGTTTTGGTGTCAAATGTGCCAAGCTGCTGCAACTGCCGGTATTGGTCTTCTGTTAAAATTTCAATGCCCATGCGGGCAGCCATATCAAGTGCATTGTTAGCAGGCTTATTTTCTTTTCTGCCGTCGAGTGCTTTGCGGTCGTAACAAATACTGCGGCGGCCTTTGGGGCTTTCCATGCTGCAATCATAAAAATGAAATCCGCCCGTTTTTTTATCATGGCCAACAACATCAGGTTCGCCACCGCTAAGCTCCATTTCGTTAAGCGACCATAGTTTATCAGCACCCGTAGCTGGTTGAAGTTTTGCTGCAACATCAGCCCAGATGATGCCTTTGTGCAAATGCATATTTTTTGCAAAGCGTGCTTGTAAGGTGTTCAACAATTCATCCCTTTGCTGTGGTGATAAGGGTTTTTTATTTGCCATAATGATAGTGTGTTTATTGCTGTGGCCATTTGTTGTAACCCGTTTTGTTTAAAAATAAGGATACAAAAGCCTTGCTAAAATTAGGGATAACAGCCTATAGTATTTTAAATTTTGGAGCATAAAAAAAATCCCCAATAAACATAAAGGGGATTTTATTATTTTCCATAACCTGGCAGGCAGGCATAAGGGTTAGCTTATGGTAACCTGCCCGGTATAAATACTGGTAGCAACGTTTTTACCATTGGCAGCCATAAAGCCAATGTAGGTTTCAACAACCTGACCTGCGAAAGTACTAAGGTCAAGGCTGTCTGTTAAGGCACTCCGGTCTGCACTGCCGGTAGTATAAATACACTGGTTAAAAGCAGGGCAGTAAGCGGCAAGTATTGCTTTATCTGTAGCTTTGGCCACCCCTACGCCGGTATTGTTTGTCCAGCTAAAATTTAAAAGGCTGGCAGCGGCAGCAACAGCCGTTGGGGCAAGTACATTGGGCAGGTCGCCACGGCTAATCAACACATCCGCATATACAATGTTGTAGGTGGGGTACACACCAGCTACGGCGTTTTGCAGCAAATAGCTAAGGGCACTGTTTGCACCGGTTTTTTTAATGGCAAAACTGCTAAAACCAACTTCAACCAAACCAGTCATCGTTTGCAGAAAACGTATGCACATGGCAAATTTAAGTTGTTGTGCAAGTTGCGCTTCACTAGGGTTACGGTTGCCGGGGCTGCCCTTGCTCCGCATGTAATCAATACCTTTCCAGTTGCCACCTACAACGGTACCAACAGTACCAGAAAAACCACCAAGGATGCCTTTTTGAAATGTTCCCATAATTTATTGGATTTAAATGGGTGAATAAAAACTGCAGCAATCAGCAATACCGCTACAGCGTGAAGCAACAAAACGGCAGGTTGCCCGGCGAATTTTATAAGGCCTGGCTAAGTGTGGCATATTGTGGCAGGCACCCCTTGGTTGTGGTGTTATATGTTAGTGGTACAGGTTGATGTTGTTTGTAATTGTAGTAGGCTGTGTTGGACGGGGATGAAAAAAAAGCAGTATTATGAGGCAGAAAAAAACAACCGTTTTTTTTAAATTACAGCACCAAAATGTAAGCCTTGCCACAGGTGGTTTCTGTGGGTGTTGTTTTAGTTTTCTTCGGGACAGCTTCGGGGTTTTGCGAACATGGCCCGAAGCAGTCCCGAAGCAGCCTCGAAGGACACGGACGAAAAAAGTACAATTACGATACCTCTTCAACTATTGTGGCAAGGTGTTTAAACCCATTTTTAAAGGCGCAAAAAAAGATGTTTTTTTTGGGGCATTTATTGATGTAAAAAAGGGGGGTTCTTTGGGTCATGCATTGATGTAAAAAAAAATAAAAAAATTACTGCTGCTGTATTTTTGAGAAACCCCTAAACAACTGCACAATAATAACTACTCAATAAAGCACCCATTACAAACCTGCAGTATTTAAAGTGCCGCTTATTTAAAACAAGGTTTTATGTTGCCCTTTTTTTGTACAAACGTTTACCATTAAGTTTTGGGGCAACCACTTTGTATACATCTGCATATTTACCTAACACCATTGTAATACAACCAAAAATAAATTATACCTGTTGGGTACGTTATTAAAAAAGAAGGCCTATTTTAGGGTTACCTCTGCCACAAGCCCTAACTAACATTTACTATTAACCCTAAAAAACAATAACGATGGCTGGCAAAAAACAACCTATACCCCACCCCGACAAACTCCGTAAACAAATTGAAGATTTTATTGAAAACCTGTACAAAGGCATGACACCCCTGCAAATAATTGCCACTAAATGCATTGACCCAAACGATGTGGCAGCAGTATTTAAAGTGCATTTAAACACCCTTTACAATTGGGATGCGGCCAACCTGCTGCCGATAAGTAAAATAAAAAGGCGCCATTATATTGACCTTGCCGATGTAATAATGATGCTCGCCAATGGAAAAAAGTTGCCGGAGAGTGTAGATGATGTGGGGAGGTAGGAAAAGGGTATAAGAAAAGCCAACACTAAAAAACAAATATAAAATACCAGAATAAAACAAAATGAACAAAAAAATACCCCCGTTAAAGTCGAGGGTGAACTTAATGTTTACACAACGGAATAATCCTTATTGTGATTTGCTTCAATGTAAAAGTAAGGAGTAACTTTTAAATATCAAACTATATGAAAAAAATTTTGGGATTGGATTTGGGAACTACATCTATTGGATGGGCTTTTGTAAAAGAAGGTGAAAACGAAGATTCAACAATTGAAAAAATTGGAGTTAGAGTAAATCCACTCACTACAGATGAGCAAACCGATTTTGAAAAAGGCAAAAGTGTTTCTTCAAATGCTGACCGAACTTTAAAAAGAGGTGCAAGAAGAAACCTTGACAGATACAAGCAAAGGAGAGACAACCTTATTGCTGTACTTAAAGAAAACAATATTATTTCTGATAAAACCCTATTAGCGGAGACAGCAAAAGAAAGTACCCATTCAACTTATTTTATACGTTCTAAAGCAGCTTCCGACAAAATTGAAAAAGAAGCATTTGCAAGAGTGCTATTAATGATAAATAAAAAGAGAGGGTACAAAAGCAGCCGTAAAGCAAAGAATGAAGATGAGGGACAAGTAATAGATGGAATGGCTGTTGCCAAAACCTTGTATGAACAAGATTTAACTCCCGGTGAATACTGTTTTCAGATTTTAAAGTCTGGCAAAAAACATTTGCCTGATTTCTACAGGTCTGATTTAAAAGCTGAGTTTGAAAAAGTGTGGAATACGCAAAAGAGATTTTATCCGGATATTTTAACAGACGAGTTTAAAAAAGAATTAAATGAAAAAGGCCAAAAAGCAACAATAGCAATTTTTATTGCCAGGCATAAAATATATACAGCAGAAAATAAAACGGGGACAAGGGAGGAAAAGAAATTAAAGCTTTATCAATGGAGAAGCCATGCGTTGATGGAACAATTAAAAATTGAAGAAGTTGCTTCTGTAATTACTGAAATAAATAACAATATCAATAGTTCAAGTGGATACTTAGGAGCTATCAGTGATAGAAGCAAAGAACTTTATTTCAATAAAGAAACAATTGGCCAATATCTGTACCATCAATTAAAGAACAATCCGCATTCCCGTACCAAAGGGCAAGTATTTTACAGACAGGATTATTTGGATGAGTTTGAAACTATCTGGGAAACACAAGCAAAATTTCATACAGAACTTACTCCTGAACTTAAAATAGAAATAAGAGATATCGTTATTTTCTACCAACGCAGATTAAAATCGCAAAAAGGCTTAATTAGTTTCTGCGAATTTGAAAGTAAAAAGGTAGAGATTATTGAAGATGGAAAAAAGAAAACAAAAACCATTGGGTACAGGGTTGCCCCAAAATCTTCTCCCCTCTTTCAGGAATTTAAAATATGGCAAAACCTGAATAGCCTTGAAGCACAAAATAAAAAAACAAATAAGATAATTGAATTTCATCAGGAACAAGAACTGAAAGAGAAATTATTCGAAGAATTAAACATTAAAGGAAACTTATCAAAAGAACAATTCTTTACTGCACTTGGTTTCAAGCCTTCTGAATGGGAATTGAATTTTAGTGTTGTAGAGGGAAACAGAACCAATCAAGCATTATATACAATATTTGAAAAGATCTTTCAGTTTGAAGGAAATGAAGAAATTGATTTTGCTGCCATGTCAGCTAAAGAAATTAAATCTTCTGTTGAAGAATTATTCAAGTCTTTAAAAATAGACACTTCAATTTTACAGTTTAATTCAGAATTGGAAGGAAAAAATTTTGAAAAGCAATCAGCTTATCAACTCTGGCATTTGCTTTACTCTTATGAAGGCGATAATTCAAATACCGGAAATGATAAACTAATTGAGCAGCTACATAAAAAATTCGGCTTTAAAAAGGAATATGCACAGATGCTTTCCAATGTGGCTTTTTCAGAAGACTATGGAAGCCTGAGTGCTAAAGCCATGCGTAAGATATTTACCCACATAAAAGAAAATAAATACAATGACTGCCTGTGCATTGGCTGGCTACAATCACTCCTCTTCAAAAACAAAGGCAGAGAATGAAGCAAGAGAACTAAAAGAAAAATTAGACATTTTACCCAAGAACAGTTTAAGAAACCCAATTGTAGAAAAGATTTTAAACCAAATGGTTAATGTTGTCAATGCAATTATTGCAGAGCCTACACTAGGCAAACCCGATGAAATAAGAATAGAGCTTGCAAGAGAGCTGAAAAAGAATGCAAAAGAAAGAGCAGAAATGACTTCGAATATTAATGCGGCGAAACTTCTGCACGAAAACATTATAACACTTTTACAAAATGAATTTGGAATAAAAAACCCTACACGTAATGATATTATCCGTTACAAATTGTATGATGAGTTAAAAGGAAATGGATATAAATCCCTTTATTCCGATACTTATATCCCTAGAGAAAAACTTGTATTCAAAAGAATTTGACATTGAACATATTATTCCGAAAGGCAAGATTATTTGATGATAGCTTTTCAAATAAAACAATTGCACCAAGACAAGAAAATATTAATAAAAAAGAGGAAACAGCTTATGATTTTGTAACCAATAGTTTAGGTAAAGAGGCTTTGGATAAATATGAGGCAAGGCTGGAAATGATGTTTAAATTAAAAGAAGGAAACATCAATAAAGCTAAATATAAAAAGTTATTAATGAAAGGCAGCGAAATTGGAAAAGGCTTTATTGAAAGAGATTTAAGAGACAGCCAATACATTGCTAAAAAAGCAAAGGAAATGCTGGAAGAAGTTTGCAGGACAGTATCAACAACAACAGGAAGCATAACAGACAGATTAAGAGAAGACTGGGATTTAATAAATATAATGCAGGAGCTAAATTTTGACAAGTACAAAAAAATAGGCTTAACAGAAATTATAGAAAAGAAAGATGGCAATACTAAAGAAAGAATTGTTGACTGGACAAAGACGAAACGACCACCGGCATCATGCAATGGATGCATTAACAGTTGCCTTTACTAAACGTAGCCATATCCAATATCTAAACAACCTAAATGCAAGAAGCGATAAAGCAGGCAGTATTTACGGCATAGAACAAAAAGAAACTTACATACAAGTAGATGATACTGGCAACAAAAAACGCAGGTTTAAAGCTCCTTTAAAAAATTTTAGAGAAGAGGCAAAAAAGCATCTTGAAAATGTATTGGTATCATTTAAAGCAAAGAATAAAGTTGTTACCAAAAACAAAAATAAAATAGCTGTTAAAGGTGGTGAAAAGATAAAAATAGAACTTACCCCAAGAGGGCAGTTGCATAAAGAAACTGTTTACGGAAAGCTAAAACTATATTCATCAAAAGAAGAAAAAGTAAGTATAAAATTTGATGAAGCAACCATTTTAAAAGTAGCGAAATATAGGGAGAGAGAGGCTTTGCTCCAAAGACTGAGAGAAAATGACAATGACCCTAAAAAAGCATTTACAGGAAAAAACAGTCCTGCAAAAAATCCAATTTATATAGACCCTCAAAAAACAACACAATTACCAGACAAAGTAAAATTGGTGGAACTGGAAGATGATTACACAATCAGAAAAGAGATAGGACCAGATTTAAAGATTGATAAAGTAATTGATATTGGCATTAAAAGGATACTTCAAAGAAGACTAGAAGAATTTAAAGGAAATATTAAAGAAGCATTTTCAAATTTGGACAAGAATCCCATTTGGCTAAATAAAGAAAAAGGTATTGCCATTAAAAGAGTAACTATTAGTGGAGTTAAAAATGCAGAAGCATTGCATTACAAAAAAGACCATTTAGGGAATGAAATTTTAGATAGTAATAGTAATAAAGTACTGAGCAGCTTTGTAAGTACAGGTAACAATCATCATGTAGCTATCTATCAGGATGAAAATGGAGATTTACAGGAAAAAGTAGTTTCATTGTATGAAGCAGTAGAAAGGGTAAATCAGCAATTGCCAGTTATTGATAAAACATTCAATCAGTATTTGGGTTGGCAGTTTTTATTTACAATGAAACAGAATGAATATTTTGTCTTCCCTTCGCAAGGATTTGACCCAAAAGAAATTGATTTATTGAATCCAGAGAATAATAAATTAATAAGTAAAAATTTATTTAGGGTGCAAAAAATTGCGACTAAAGATTATTTTTTTAGACATCACTTGGAAACAAGTGTTGAAACAAAAAAAGAATTAAGTGATATAACTTATAAACGTCTTGGCATAAATGGATTAAAAGGCATTACAAAAGTTAGAATTAACCACATTGGTCAAATTGTAAAAGTTGGAGAATATTAATTTATGATCAAACCCCAACATAAAAAACTATAAAATGAAAAAAATAAATCGCAGTAAAATCTATTTTTTGGCAGTATTTCATTTGCTTTTACCAAAGAGCATCAAACATCTTTTTCATTTTAAAACTTCTCCTGAAGAAAATTTAGCCGTAGGTGTAACTATGACTAAAATAAAATACTGGAGATCCTTTGTAAGAAAACACAAAATGGAAAAGAAAATATATTTTTCAAAGCACACTAACTATAATCTTTAACCAAATGATCAAACGCACCATCTGCATAGAAAATGCCTGCTTCCTAAAGTTTAGCAATGGGCAGATGGTGGTTAGTTACAGCCATATTAAAGGGCTGGAGAACCAACCCGACAGAACGGTGCCTGTTGAAGATTTAGGTATGCTGGTGTTGGAACACCAGCAGATAAGCCTTACCCATTATTTATTGAATAAACTGGCAGAAGGAAATGTTGCCGTGGTTACCTGCAACGATACCCACCACCCCACCGGCCTGCTGATGCCATTAGAAAGCAACACCCTGCAAAGCGAACGCTTTAGGGCACAAATTGAAACAAGCGAACCGCTTAAAAAACAATTGTGGCAGCAAACGATTAAAGCAAAAATTACCAACCAGGCAGCAGTGTTGCAAATATGGAATGGCAAAAATACTTTTTTAACCAACCTTGCCGATGGCGTAAAAAGCGGTGATGCAGATAACAGCGAAGCCGTTGCTGCGGTGCATTACTGGCAACATTTGTTTCCGCCAGAATGGAAGTTTTATAGAAAACGGGATGGCTACCCACCCAACAACCTTTTAAATTATGGCTACGCCATTATAAGGGCAGGTATGGCAAGGGCAATTGTAGGTGCAGGTATGTTGCCTACGCTGGGCATTTTTCACCGTAACCGCTACAACGCCTATTGCCTTGCAGACGACCTGATGGAACCTTACCGGCCTTTTGTGGATATGATAGTAAGGGGTATTATACATAAAACTTCGGCGGTGGATAACCTTACCCAGGAAATTAAGACCGAACTGCTGAAAGTACCAGCAATGGATGTAGTACTGGCTGGCGAAAAAAGCCCGTTAATGGTGGCCATGCAGCGGACTGCAGTATCTGTAGCGAGGTGCTATGCCGGTGAGCAGCGTAAAATGCTGGTACCAGAAATGCCTTAGCGTGTACACGTGCAACCACAGTGGCTGTTGTAACGCAACCAGGCATATCCATCGCTGCCGCTCAGGATGACAGCTTTGGCTTGGGCATTACACCAACACTTAACCTTTACATACTATTGCTAAATGAAGATAGCCGGCAACCATAATTATTATATTTACATTACTACCAATA
The DNA here is from genome assembly GCA_965249755.1 of Ferruginibacter sp. Classification (GTDB taxonomy): domain Bacteria; phylum Bacteroidota; class Bacteroidia; order Chitinophagales; family Chitinophagaceae; genus Ferruginibacter. The sequence continues at coordinate 683,777 of CBDFMT010000004.1, read as the reverse complement.
AAAATAAAACGGTGTTGTATACTGGTGTAACCGGTAACCTGCCGGGCAGGTTATGGCAGCATGAACAAAATGCCATTCCCTTTCGCCACTCCTCTTTTGCAGGCAGGTTTAATGCTTATTTTTTAATTTACTATGAACACTTTGGCCAGATAACAAATGCCATTGCAAGGGAAAAAGAAATAAAAGGATGGCGCAGGAGCAAGAAAGAAATGCTGATAAACACCATGAACCCCGAGTGGCGTTTTTTAAATGAAATAATTTAATGCTGAACAACACCTGTGATCCCGAACGCTGTGTGGGCCCTGTTGGGCAGAAGAACAAAAGCCCGGCAGGCACTTCAACTTGCTACCTGTAACAATAAATAAATACGCTTTAAACACGGCGTTAAAAGCCGTTTGTATTGTAAATGTTTACACAGCAGTTTTTATAACCTATGTAGTATAGCATTGGTACTTGTCATCAGCAGGGCCTTCGCTGTGCCCAGGATGACAACTATGTTGGGCACCTGCTGTCATCCCGAACGCAGTGAGGGATCTGTTGGGCAGTGGAACAAAAGCCTGGCAGGCACTATATTTAAACCCTGTAACAAAAAATAAATACACCCTAAACATTGGATAAAAAATAGGGTTGTATTGTAAGTGTTATAAGGCAGTTTTTTATAACCTATGGAGTATAGCATTGGTACTTATCAGCAGCAGGTCCTTCGCTGTGTTCAGGATGACAGCAGTGAGGGCGGTGGAACAAAAGCCCGGCAGGCACTTTGCTATACAAATTTTTACTACAGACAAGTACACTACAATTTATGCACACCAGATTAAACGCCTATCGCATTATGTGGGTATTAGTATTTTACGACCTACCGACCGAAACAAAAAAGGAGCGGAAGATAGCCAGTGACTTTCGAAAGAAAATTATGAACGATGGCTTTGCCATGTTTCAGTTTAGTTTGTACCTGAGGCATAGTGCCAGTATGGAAAATGCGCAGGTGCATGTAGCAAGGGTAAAAAAGATATTGCCCGAAAAAGGAAAAATAGGTATTATGACCATTACCGATAAACAGTTTGGTATGATGGAAATATTTCACGGTAAAAAGATAGCAGAGAACATGGAAGTGCCGCAGCAACTGGAACTGTTTTAGGAATAAAAAAATGCCCCTTATCAGCAAGATATGGGGCATTTTTGTTAGTTTTTTTCAAAGTACATTTGGTTAAAATCCTTGCTGCTATTGGCTTTGGCCGTAAGCTGATGTTACCAAATGTACAAAGAGCTAAAGTTGAAAGCAAATCACAACTCACGTAATGCCTGGCTGCTTTTTGGAAGTTACCAAATGTACAAAGAGCTAAAGTTGAAAGCAAATGGTTAACCTGATGAAGTTACCAAATGTACAAAGAGCTAAAGTTGAAAGCAAATCACAACCTGCGCCAACTGGTTTGTATTAACGCCTCAAACAGATGTTACCAAATGTACAAAGAGCTAAAGTTGAAAGCAAATCACAACTTTTAATGGGGGTATGTGCAAAGAGCTATCCAGTTAAAGCAAATCACAACGGATGAGATGTTACCAAATGTACAAAGAGCTAAAGTTGAAAGCAAATCACAACTTATTATGACAACAGAAGTTACCAAATGTACAAAGAGCTAAAGTAAAGCAAATCAAAATAGAGCAGCACTGGTGTGTTACCAAATGTACAAAGAGCTAAAGTTGAAAGCAAATCACAACGCACTGTATAATGCTGATGCAAACATCTGAAGTACCATGTACAAAGAGCAAAGTTGAAAGCAAATCACAACGTGGTAAAATTGATTTTACCGCATGTTACCAAATGTACAAAGAGCTAAAGTTGAAAGCAAATCACAACTATAGATACTATGAAGTTACAATTGTTTTTGGGATGTTACCAAATGTACAAAGAGCTAAAGTTGAAAGCAAATCACAACACTCCCGATAATGTTGCTATGTATGATGGATGTTACCAAATGTACAAAGAGCTAAAGTTGAAAGCAAATCACAACTTACAACTCGGTTGAGTTTGAAGTTACTTAATATCCCCACGAACTTCAATTGATGTTACCAAATGTACAAAGAGCTAAAGTTGAAAGCAAATCACAACAATACTACTAGGCAGTGCAAAGAGCTAGTTGAAAGCAAATTTACTGCTTAAAAAATTGGATGTTACCAAATGTACAAAGAGCTAAAGTTGAAAGCAAATCACAACGGGCTTATACAACAAGAAGCAATCAGTTAGGACAAATGGCTAAAGTTTGGCCTTACTGTCAAAAACCCAAAGATGTTACCAAATGTACAAAGAGCTAAAGTTGAAAGCAAATCACAACATCAGCATGCAGTACCTTGCGCAAAACCGATGTTACCAAATGTACAAAGAGCTAAAGTTGAAAGCAAATCACAACCGATAAGCCTTTAGAGGGCTTAGGCTCTGTGATGTTACCAAATGTACAAAGAGCTAAAGTTGATCACAACACAACTTATCAAGGGCCGAAGATGTTACCAAATGTACAAAGAGCTAAAGTTGAAAGCAAATCACAACGACCATCTGCAAGTGCGGCTTGAAAAGCATGATGTTACCAAATGTACAAAGAGCTAAAGTTGAAAGCAAATCACAACACCTTGATGATAACAGCGCAGGGGTAAGCAGATGTTACCAAATGTACAAAGAGCTAAAGTTGAAAGCAAATCACAACTGCAGCATACTTGTTAAGGTCGGTAATTTGATGTTACCAAATGTACAAAGAGCTAAAGTTGAAAGCAAATCACAACGGTGGACATGTTTTTGTCATGGTCTCCCCAGATGTTACCAAATGTACAAAGAGCTAAAGTTGAAAGCAAATCACAACTATAACAGCAGCGTTGTCATACGTTTCAAAGATGTTACCAAATGTACAAAGAGCTAAAGTTGAAAGCAAATCACAACACCGCCCCAAGCGTAAGCCTTAGCGGTGATGATGTTACCAAATGTACAAAGAGCTAAAGTTGAAAGCAAATCACAACAGAGCAGTTGGCGCCAAAACATTGAAAGCGATGTTACCAAATGTACAAAGAGCTAAAGTTGAAAGCAAATCACAACTTGGCGGTTATTGGTGTTAAGCCCGTAAATGATGTTACCAAATGTACAAAGAGCTAAAGTTGAAAGCAAATCACAACATAAAAAGAAGTTGCCAGAAAATAACTTAAGATGTTACCGAATGTACAAAGAGCTAAAGTTGAAAGCAAATCACAACCGCAGCATGATGGTTGGCGCTCCAAGTGAGGATGTTACCAAATGTACAAAGAGCTAAAGTTGAAAGCAAATCACAACTTCTCGGCTGTAATGTGTATTTGTTCGTATGATGTTACCAAATGTACAAAGAGCTAAAGTTGAAAGTAAATCACAACTTCAATGTTAGCTTTAAAAATTTCTTCTTGGATGTTACCAAATGTACAAAGAGCTAAAGTTGAAAGCAAATCACAACCTGAGCTCGGTTGTATTTTTCCGTATCTCCGATGTTACCAAATGTACAAAGAGCTAAAGTTGAAAGCAAATCACAACGAAGGACCTGGTATTGCAAAGAAGCGGAATGATGTTACCAAATGTACAAAGAGCTAAAGTTGAAAGCAAATCACAACAGGTAGAAGATTTGGTGTTGAACCATATCGGATGTTACCAAATGTACAAAGAGCTAAAGTTGAAAGCAAATCACAACTCATACACCTTATCAGCCACGCAACGGGTGATGTTACCAAATGTACAAAGAGCTAAAGTTGAAAGCAAATCACAACTCATACACCTTATCAGCCACGCAACGGGTGATGTTACCAAATGTACAAAGAGCTAAAGTTGAAAGCAAATCACAACGCTTTTAACGTTAAGGTAAAAACGTTAGCTGATGTTACCAAATGTACAAAGAGCTAAAGTTGAAAGCAAATCACAACTGCATTTACATACTGGTCATCTTCCATTGTGATGTTACCAAATGTACAAAGAGCTAAAGTTGAAAGCAAATCACAACGTATGAGATGAAATGGAAAAATCTGCGTACGATGTTACCAAATGTACAAAGAGCTAAAGTTGAAAGCAAATCACAACTTAGTAAGGACTGTACAAAAATAGTAGATTGATGTTACCAAATGTACAAAGAGCTAAAGTTGAAAGCAAATCACAACAACAAGCGGCGGCGGCGGCTGACCATTTTGGATGTTACCAAATGTACAAAGAGCTAAAGTTGAAAGCAAATCACAACTGTGTTTAGCTTGTCTTTTAATGCCTGGGCGATGTTACCAAATGTACAAAGAGCTAAAGTTGAAAGCAAATCACAACCCAACGGCTATAAATATGCAAATTTAAAAGGATGTTACCAAATGTACAAAGAGCTAAAGTTGAAAGCAAATCACAACCTCATCTGTTATTACTGCTATATCACCTGGATGTTACCAAATGTACAAAGAGCTAAAGTTGAAAGCAAATCACAACTTGTTACCACAGCGGCAGAATTACCCAAAAGATGTTACCAAATGTACAAAGAGCTAAAGTTGAAAGCAAATCACAACTTATCGATGGTGATGGCATACACGGACTGGGATGTTACCAAATGTACAAAGAGCTAAAGTTGAAAGCAAATCACAACACCAAGACGCTCGTAATGCGGCTCTTACTGGATGTTACCAAATGTACAAAGAGCTAAAGTTGAAAGCAAATCACAACGGAGAACTTTATAACGAACACACCCGTAGTGATGTTACCAAATGTACAAAGAGCTAAAGTTGAAAGCAAATCACAACGAATAAGTATTGAAAAGGAAATAAGGCCATGATGTTACCAAATGTACAAAGAGCTAAAGTTGAAAGCAAATCACAACCAATAGGGTGTATTCTCGGCACTGTTATGTGATGTTACCAAATGTACAAAGAGCTAAAGTTGAAAGCAAATCACAACAATACTACTGTGCTGGTGAATATGGCGGGAGATGTTACCAAATGTACAAAGAGCTAAAGTTGAAAGCAAATCACAACCCTGATGCAGATTTTGATTTATTAATCGGTGATGTTACCAAATGTACAAAGAGCTAAAGTTGAAAGCAAATCACAACTGGCACTCCGTTTACTGAATACGGAAAGAAGATGTTACCAAATGTACAAAGAGCTAAAGTTGAAAGCAAATCACAACTATGCTTAAGGCTGTAGAGGTCTGCAGTAGATGTTACCAAATGTACAAAGAGCTAAAGTTGAAAGCAAATAGCGGGATTTGATAAAAGCAAATTACAACCTATAGTGCCATTGCCCGACGAAATATTTTTACATCAGTAGTACGGTATAATGGTATACACCGCTTAAAAAATACCCGCCAGGATTGCAACCACATCTCGTAAGGATGCTTATATGAATAAACGGTTGATGATTGCAAATATATACCACTACCAGAAGTTAAGCTAGTAGTAACAATGTTGAGACCTTATCAAGCAAATTATAGGAGTTAAAAAGTTACCGATGGTACAGTAATTACATGGCAGCATTATAAACGTGTGAGGTATAGCATTGGTGCTTGTCATCAGCAGATCCTTCGCCATGCTCAGGATGACAGGTGTGTTGGGCAAAAAGTTTGGCAGCGGCTGTCATCCCGAACGCAGTGAGGGACCTGCCGGACAGTGGAACAAAAGCCTGGCAGGCACTTCATTTTACAACCTTTACCGGTAATGCAATATACCTTTTGCATTGGGTTAATCGTATTGACAGTATTACACTGCAGCTTTATAAACGTGTGAGGTATAGCATTGGTACTTGTCAGCAGCAGATCCTTCGCCATGCTCAGGATGACTGGTGTGTTGGGCAAAAAGTTTGGCAGCGGCTGGATGAAATTATTGTACTATGCTAAAATATTTCTTTGACACAGTTCATTTTACAAACCCATTTAAAATACAATCGTAACCCTGTAAGCGTAGCACTTTTTCGTATAACCCAATTTTTGGTATGGTTATCATACAAGGTCATGTTGGTTTTTCCATCTCCACCATAATCACCCGGTACCGGAATTAGGTTTGAACCTGCTCTTTTCATCGGGGTACTTTTTACAATGCATTTTGAAACTAACTGTTCCCGTGGGGTTTTCATTTTTCTGGATGCTTTAATATTATCAGGGTCGGTATTCTTTTTTATAAAAGGTAAACAGCAACGTGTTATCATTTTGATAAACCAAAACGGTATTTATTACAAAGGCAATTTAATTACCAACTGGACAAATTTTTTAAATGCTTTTATAAAAGAGCAGGAAGGCGATACGAACTCACGGGTGCCCCGATCAAATAATAAGTTTGAGATTAGGGTGATCTATTTTAATGAACAAAAAGCTTGTAACTACAGCTATGCAATAGTTATGCCCGGCATACAAAACAAATCTGAATATGAGGTTATAGCAGCTAAGGACAAACCAATCAGCTTTTATGCAATCTTTAATTGAAATTTTACTTTATAATATGCGCCACGTACAGCACCACACCGCACAATTAAACCTGCCGCTTCGCCAGGGTGTAAGTGCTGCACCGGATTGGGTTTCACGTACCACGGTAGTTTTATAAAAATTGATAAGGGTACCTTACGAAATAGTTACCCATTATTTTTGAAGAAAGCAGCATTATTGTAAATGATTAAGTACAATATTAAAATTCACGGGATAACAAGCATCAAACAAAACTTACCGTTTAACAAATTTGACAGCACCATTAAATCCATTGGAAATGATTTTTGCAGTATAAACGCCCAAGGCAAGATGTGCTGTACTAACCCTTGTAGTATTTATATTAGTGTTGATAATAGACCCTGCAACCTTTTGGCCAAGGCTGTTATAAATTGCCACTGCATCGCCTTGTTTAAAATTATCTTTTGAGGCTATTGTAATAAAATCATTTGCCGGGTTGGGGTAAACCGCAAACTGGCTTTTTATAACCACCGCATCTTTTTGTACAAACAATTGTTTTGATGGTACTACCTGCCGTTCTGTAACCGGGCCTTCCCATTCCAGTTTGCATACGGCATCGCCACCGTTTTCATAATATTCAATTTTGATGGGATAGGCAGTGCATGCAGCAAGGTTAATGCTTGCCTGGTATTCTGTTATGCCCTGGTCACGCCAGGCATCAATTAATAACTGATCGTTAATCCAAAGCCTTATACCATCATCAGCCGTAACATAAAAGGTGTAGGTGCCTTCATCTGTGCTTTGCACAAAACCGGTAAACCTTGCTTTAAACAAATCGTTACTGATGCCCGCAGGCGATGCTGTACCCCAGTTAAAATCCACTACCGGCGCTGTTTGCGTTAAGGATGCATTTGCAGGAAATACTGCGGCAACAGCGGCATTGGAAAAGTATTCTGCTTTAAGCCCTGCCCCCGTTCCAACGCAAGCGGCCACCGGCGCAAACAACTGGGATGCTGGTATTACCTGCCTGCAAATACCATCGGCAGACCATTGTAAAATACAAGATGCCAGGTTGGTGTTGGAATAATACTCCACCCTTATTTCGTAGTCTGTATGCTTCAGCAGGCTGATGGTGGCGGTGTAAGTATGTGTGCTGTTGTCCGTCCAGCTATTAATGAGTTGGGTGTTGTTTATCCAAAGGCGTACACCATCGCCGGCGGTTAAATAAAATGTATAAGTACCATCTGTAAGCGGCCTTATCTTTCCCGTCCACCTGGCTTTAAACTGATCATTACTGATAATTGCCGCAGGGCTTTGGTTACCCCAGTTAAAGTTTATCTGCTTATCTAACTTAACCAAATCAGGCGCAACAGGAAAGGTGCTACCAATAGCGTTTGTAAAATATTCCGCTTTTAAACCATTGCCATTTCCATACGCCACGCTGGCAGTATTACAGCGCAAACCATACACTTTTATGTTGTTTGAAAAAGTAGGTACAAACACTTTTCCATTAGCCACGGTTGGTGAATTAAACTTGGCAAAATTGCCCATCATATCATGCACATCCATATCACTGTTCCAGAGTTCGCCGGCACTTACGTCGTTGCCCCTGTAGGCTGCGATGGTGCCGGGCCGCACCTGGTTATTGGCATTGCCGTTATTGGGAAAGCAAGCCCAAACTATTGCTGATGCAGTATCCTGAAGGTTGCTGCTAACAGAAAGCATGGCGCCGGGCATACCATTATCTAGGTTGCGCTGCCCTTGTTTAAAATCATTGTCGAAAGTACCCGATGCCCTGTTAAACTTAAACTGCCGCAGTTTAAAAGTCTCTGCCCATGCATAAACATACTCCCCCGTTGTAAGGGTTGCATATACCGGTGAGCCGTGTACGTGCACATAGCCTTGCCGGTTAGGGTTAAACTCCAACGTATCTTTTACCTGTGCGTTACCGGCAGTAAGTTTGCCCATGCTGTTATAATCAACTACATAAGAAATACCTTCTTTTGAACCCGAGATGGTAAGGCTTGTGTTGGGTACCATCAGTACCCCATCGCTTCCATAATCCAAATCCTGCTGATCAAGATATGCGTAGTTGGATGGTGTAAACCAATCGAGCAATTTCAATTGAGGCGATAATTTTAAAAGGCTTTCACTTCTGCCACCGGCAAAATCATTATTGTCTGCACCGGTAGTGCCGTTGCCTGTTGCCACATAAAGGTTACCATCCTGCCCAACAGAAATGCCCTGGCCCGCCATCCATATACCTGCTGCCCAGCCATTGGGTGTTGCATTGTAAGTGTATTGCAGGTTTAGGGTACCTGCATTAAAGCCAAGCACCCAGCCATGGTATGGGCCCCAATCGCAATGCGAAGCACTGGCCACATACACAACATTGTTGTACAAAAGCAGCGCCGGGCGCTGGTTCTGGTATTTTGAATCATATTGAATAACGCCATTGATATTACCATCGCCTGTACCATTTGCCTGCGCCACAATCCGGTGCGGACTACCAGGCCTGTGCAGCCCTGTGGTAATATCTATTGCATTAAGATAACTGTAAAAATTACCTGCGCCGTCAATCGTTTTGTTTACCACATACAATGTTTTTGAAATGCTGTCGATGACGGGTGTACCCACCAAACCAAGCCTGCCGCTGAAATCACGGTAGTTGCCACCGCAGGGCTTTCCATAATTGGCATCTTTTAAATCAAAAATATCAGGTGCCCTTTGTCCGGCGGGGTTAAGGCTAAGTTGCCACAAGGGTGCAGGTTCTGCAACATCGTTTGCATTAAACGCATACAGGGTATTGTTTACTGTGGCTACCAAAAGCAGGTTGCCGGTATAAGTACCCGTTGTTATGTTGGCAGCTATAAGCGGTTGTGCATATACCTGGTCGTCTATGGCAAGAGCGGCCACCAGTGTAAATTTGCGGGGTTGCACATTGGTATGGTTAAGTATGGTTTCTTTATTGTTATTGCCGGTACGGCCAATATTGTTGTGCTGGGTAAGTACCGGCACCTGGGCAACAGCACTTAAAATAATACCCTTAAAAAGTAGGGAAGTAAGCAGCAGGTGTTGCATCGTTATTTAATTTTATGGCATGGTAAATTTAGGTAAAAAAGAGAGTGGTAAGCATATGCATGCAAATGGACTTTGCTTCGCAGATAAACAAGAATAATAACCTCCATTTTTACCATCAGGTTTGTTTACAACATCCGTATTTTTATATCCTCATTATTATAGAACACGCTAACAATTTACCATGAAAAAAATATTGGTTGCATGCCTGCTGTTTTGTTTGTTTATAACTGTTCATGCACAGGAATTATCCTCGCCCAACGGCAATAGTAAAATGGTTTTTGCCTTGCAGGCAGATGGCAGCCCATCGTATAGTTTACAATATAAAACCAAGGCCGTAATTAAAACAAGCCTGCTGGGGCTGGAATTAAAAAACGACAAAACATCTTTGCTAAACGGTTTTACCATTGCTGGCACAACCAACACTGCTTTTGATGAAACCTGGAAACCAGTATGGGGAGAAACAAGCAGCATCCGCAACCATTACAATGAAATGGCGGTAACGCTTAACCAAAAAGAAACAGGCCGTACACTCATCATCCGCTTCCGCATGTTTGATGAAGGCCTTGGCTTTCGCTATGAATTTCCTGCACAAAAAAACCTGGTATATTTTGTTATAAAAGAAGAGCGAACACAGTTTGCCATGGCTGGCGACCACACTGCATTTTGGATACCCGGCGATTATGATACGCAGGAGTATGATTATACCACTTCCAAATTATCAGAAATAAAAAGCCTGTTATCAAAAGCAGTTACCGCTAACCTGGCGCAAACGCCATTTTCGGTTACTGCTGTACAAACAGCCCTGATGATGAAAACCAGTGACGGCTTTTATATTAACCTGCACGAAGCAGCGCTTATCAATTATGCCTGCATGCACCTGAATTATAACGATAAGGATATGGTATTTACATCATGGCTTACGCCGGATGCGGTGGGTGATAAGGGTTATATTCAGGCACCATCTGTGGCGCCTTGGCGCACCATAATGGTGAGTGATGATGCACGGGAAATATTAGCGTCGAAGATGACGTACAACCTTAATGAACCTAGTAAAATGAAAGAAACCGGTTGGATAAAACCGGTGAAGTACATGGGTGTTTGGTGGGAGATGATTACCGGTAAATCATCATGGTCTTACACCAACGATTTTACTTCTGTACAGCTCGGTATTACGGACTATACCAAAGCAACACCGAATGGTACACATGGCGCCAACACCGCACATGTTAAGGCCACTATTGATTTTGCCGCACTGCATGGTTTTGGCGGCGTGCTGGTAGAAGGTTGGAATATTGGCTGGGAAGATTGGTTTGGCAACAACAAAGAAAATGTGTTTGACTTTGTAACCCCCTACCCTGATTTTGATGTGGCAGGGATAAGGGATTATGCCAAATCAAAAAATATAAAAATGATTATGCACCACGAAACTTCCGGCGCCACAAGAAATTATGAGCGCCACCTGGATACTGCTTTTAAGTTTATGAAAGCAAATGGCTACGATGCTGTAAAAACGGGCTATGTAGGCCATATGGTGCCTGCCGGTGAAAACCATTACAGCCAGCCCATGATAAACCATTACCAGTATGTGGTTGAAAAAGCAGCAGGCTACCACATTATGGTAAATGCCCATGAGGCAGTACGGCCAACGGGTATTGCCCGTACATGGCCTAACATGATTGGCAATGAATCTGCCCGTGGCACAGAGTACCAGGCCTTTGGCGGTTCGCATGCCAACCACGTTACCATACTGCCTTTTACAAGGTTACTTGGCGGCCCGATGGATTATACACCTGGCATTTTCGAAATGGATATCAGCAAAATAAACCCAGCCAACAACTCCCATGTAAACAGCACCATTGCCAACCAGCTTGCCTTGTATGTAACTATGTACAGTCCATTGCAAATGGCAGCAGACCTACCCGAAAACTATAACCGCTTTTTAGATGCTTTTCAATTTATAAAAGATGTGGCTGTTGACTGGGACGATAGCAAATACCTTGAAGGGGAACCCGGCCAATACATTACCGCAGCCCGTAAGGCCAAAGGAACGGGCAACTGGTTTGTGGGCAGCGTAAACGGCGAAGCAGCAAGGGTATCGCAGATAACATTTAATTTTTTGGTGCCGGGCAAAACCTACGTTGCCACCGTATATGCCGATGCAAAAGATGCCCATTATAAAACCAACCCTCAGGCATACACGATACGTAAAGTAACAGTTAGCAGCAAATCGAAATTAGCCCAGTTTTGTGCCCCCGGAGGGGGCTATGCCATCAGTATTATAGAAGGGGATAAAAATAGTATTAAGGGGTTAAAGGGTTTGTAGATTTTGGTTGCGGGGGGTAGAAAAATTAATTACTTACCAGGAACGTCCCTCACCAAACCCATGAGCAGGATATAAAAGTTTGCGACAGCTTCAGTTACTTTTTTTTCATCCGGTGGCGTGGTGGCTTTACCTGCTACCATTTTGTAAGGGTGTATTTTACGCAAAACATACGTTGCTATTGGAGCGGCTTTCTGTTCTTTTATTTATACTAAGATTTTATTTGCAGCAGATAGGTGAAGGACACCAGCCTGAAAGGGTTTTAGTTCTTTGTTATACCGAATATGGAAACGGAATTGATTTTTTATCATTTGCCAGGTCTTTTTGTTGTAAGGCACAAGTATGCCAACACTCCTATGCCGCCCTAAATGCCTGCGCCACGGGGGGCTTTAGATTGTGCCAGGTGTCCCTTAAGAAGCCAATGCATTGGCAAATCTGATTTTAAAAAGATAGAAGACACCGTAAACAAACCCTTGTACGACCGTATGCATATAAAACTACAAACCCAAAAAGCCAAGCGTATGAAAAAACTACGAAGCAGCACAGTAGAACCTGTATTGGGTAGTTTGGTAAACTTTTTAGGTATGCGCAGGGTAAATACCAGAGGGCTGGAACAAGCAAACAAGTGTATGTTGATGGCCGCCATTGCCTGCAACTTAAAGAAACTATTAAAATTTACCGAAAGAAAAACCCAAATCAATGTTCAAGCTATGCAGGCAAACCTGCAAGCTTTATTTTTTATAAAAACAAGCCTTACCAAACAACCATATCTTTTAACAGCGCTACTTTATGTAAAACAAAATTGCTGCTGTAATAAAAATCAGCACCGCTTAAAGCGCCTGTAAATAAGCCGGATCCGTTTTGAAAATTGTAGTTGCGCATCAGCCACCCATGTTGGTGGCAGCCCTAATTCGTCAACCATTAAATTCTGTAAATGTCATGGTGAAAAAGTTAGGAATTAATTCTTTGTAAGGTTTTGTCCAACTTCTTAAAACAAATTCCTCGAGTATTTCAATTTGCTTTTCAGTAAGTTGAAAATTAATTTTGTCAAAGAAAGCACGAAGAACGGTATAGCCAACGATTGTCGGATTAGTGTCAGTGGCAATACGTCCTTCCATTTTGTTTATTTGCACTGTCCAACATGTGTCAATAAGTGAAAATGCATATTCTAATCCATGCCTTGCAGCAATCTTCCATGAGTCATAACCATTTTCTGGAACCTCTTCAATATTACCTTGGCTTGTAAATCCTTGTCCACAATAATGTTCCAAAATTTGATTTGTCTCAAATAAATTTTGTTCAACATCAAGAGTTACAATAGCAACAGAGCCAACTCCATTCTTAATCTTTGTCCACCTGTAAAATGTTGTATCGTTTGTCATTTTGGAAGTCTATAAAATTGTCATACTCGAATTTGAACGAGGTGTCCAAAAGGGTTGCTACCAACGAGAGTTTGTGAAAAAACATCGTTGCAAAACAAATATACACACAATGTGAATAGCCTAAATGGTGTATGGTTTTTGTTGCTGAATAGCATGCAGTTTATACAAGGAAACAACCGCCATCAAACTTACTTCACTACGCCTGACGACCAGGTGGGTGCCGACAATGCAGTAAGGCTCATGGATGCTTTTATTGACAAACTTGATTTGCAACAATTAGGTTTCACCGGCACTGGTCATAAAAGTGAAGGCCGCCCCCCATATGCACCAGGCGAAGAGGTACAAGGATACCAACGCACATTAGCCACCCGACACCCTTGCGCCAATAAGGGGCTACTTTATGTAAAACAAAATTGCTGCTGTAATTAAAATCAGCACCGCTTAAAGCGCCTGTAAATAAGCCGGATCCGTTTTGAAAATTGTAGTTGCGCATCAGCCACCAATGTTGTGCGTTCGCTTTGTTAAAATTTAATTTTTGTCGACTCCCTTTGCTTTGGTTTATGAAAGATCAAATCTGCTCTTTTATATTTATAACATATGTCATTATAACTATTGACAGATTGTGCAATTCTGTTTTCGCATCCTTCAAGTTGTCCTTGAATATTAGCGAACTTCTGTGTGCTTTTAAGAGTTGGTTGATTTTCTATTTCAATTAGTACGTCTTGAATGGCAAGTATCAATTTAATATTTCTCAATTCTGTTAAAGAAATTGAAGTGCTATCCATAATGTTTAAGGGGTCAATATAGCTGGAGAGATAAGCCGAAGCCCTTTTTAAATTTTCAACTTTCTTTTTATCAACCTTTGACTTTAATACTGCACTTGTTAGGGCATCAACAGCCTTGGAACGATTTTGAATTTGAGTTTTTAGATCTAACCATTTAGACTTAATTTGAGATGTAGCATCTTGTCCACTCGAATGAAGTGTGATAATAACAAACAAAAATAGAATTGGAAGTTTCATCTTAAATGTAACGGGTTTCTGTTTAAAGTGATGCACAAACATTTAAATATACGCACCAAACCGAAGGTTGTTAAAAATAGTTTCTTGGTTAATAATTAAAAAAATGTCGCCTTTTTTGTATTGTTATGTAGCCTTTGGCTTTTAACAGGATGTTGCCTTTTAAAACCGCAAATCGCTTAATGGGCTAATAATATTTATTAGTTGCCATCTTGCCACCAAAATTTCTCCAACAAATTATCCATTAAACACAATGCCCTTAACTTTTGTGCAAGCCATGTAAAATGTTACCGGTTACCAAAAACAAAACCGCCTGCAAAAGCAGGCGGCAAAATTTTTAACAAGCAACTGTTAATGTGGCACAACACATAGCAGTGTTTATTATTGGGCTACGTAACTAACCGCATCGCTTTCGGCGTACTGGTCTTTAACGCCTACCACACCTTGCTTAAACCAGTATTTTTTACCGCTTTCAAGGTTTGCGTAGGTAAACTTACGATTGGTGTAATAGTAATTGCCCTTGCCAATTGCATTTTGAAGTAAGAATATGCATTTTCAATCCTTATTTTTTAAAACTTTTTGGATTATCTAAAATTCTTTCCTTAGAAAGACTTGTTTCCAAGGAAGAAACAGCTCTCCACTCCTTTGCAAGAGCCCTTTCCAGGGAAGAAACTGCTCTCCACTCCTTTGCAAGACCTGTTTCCAGGGAAGAAACTGCTCTCCAACTCCTTTGGGAGAAGCCTCTCAAATAAGAAAGAAAGGGCCGTTTAATTTACCAAACTAATTGAATAACAATGCCCAAATAATGATGCAATCCCCGGTTTCTAAATCCATCAATGCGATGCCAATCAATATTGGAATGTTTATCCATAAAATCTTCCGGCAACCTGTTTGCTGATCCACCAATTATTTAAAAGTTGCGGATTGCCATAAAACTATTGATTTAAAGCAACAAAAATTTCGGATGTCATAATCTCAGTATTATTTGCTATTTTTATTTCACATTCGCTATTTTCATTATCCCGTCTGCAAACATTTATTTATAAGCATTTGCTTATAGCTTGATTTACCTAACCGTTACCCAACTAAAATTTCATTATCCTGTAATTGGCCAACCACATAATTTTTTTTTGTAACTGCGTGTGGTATGCAGCATCCAATACTTAGCCCGTTTTTAAATATTACGCCTGTTAACACCGGCATACTATTTATTTTTATAGTTTAGGATTACCAATCGGTCCTTTCCCTCCAATCTTCCTGAAAATATCCCTGTACACAATATATTTAAAAAGAAATTTTTATCATGAAATCAAAAACCCTACAAGCTTTATTTTTTTGCGTTTTTATTTTTTTTAAAACAGATGTAATTGCCCAGGGTGGCATACTTCCGTTAAACAGTACTGTTACCGGCAACCAAACAAACGCAACGCCAACTGTATACACTGTAACTACTACTGCGGATGGCCTGTTGCGGTTAAAATTTATAACAGTTAGCCCGGCAGACCTGTATGTTACACTATATGATAACGATGGCACCACGGCATTAGCCACTGCAGAATCGTTCAACAATGCTACCGTAATAGTAAATGCGGATGGGCTTGCGGCAGGAACGTATACTATAAAAATTAAACCCTATAGTAATACCTCCTATGGCGCTTATACACTTACAGATAGTTTATTTACATCGGGCATTGCCAAAGATATCGAGCCCAACGGCACAGCAGCCACAGCAATTGCTTTACCACAAAACGGCAGCCAAACGGGGCATGTGGGCTACTACTACAATAAGCAAAGGGATACTGCGGATTGGTATAAAGTAACTACCAATGCCGATGGCTTGCTGCGGGTTTATTTAACTACAACCACCGGCAGCACTTATAGCACAACATCTACAAACCCGCTTGATGTTAATATGGTTTTGTACGACAATAATGGCACCACACAATTGGGAGCAGTGGAAGTATTTAATGGTAATGCTGGTGCAACCAATTTTATAACCAAAGATGGTTTGCAGCCAGGCACTTATTACGTAAAAGTACAGCCATATGCAACCAGCGAGTTTGCCAACTACAGAATTTCTGACACCTTGTTTACGGCAACACTGGTAAACGATGCAGAGCCAAATGGCACCAGGGCCACAGCACTTGTGCTGCCGCAAAACAGCGGTACAACAGGGCATGTGGGCTACTACTATAATAATGCACGTGACACTGTAGATTGGTATAAAGTGACTACGACAGCGGATGGCTTGTTGCGGGTATATTTAACCATCGATAGCGGCAGTATCCGCAGTACAACATCTACAAACCCGCTTGATGTTAATATGGCTTTGTACGACAATGATGGCACCACACAATTAGGCGCAGTGGAAGTATTTAACGGTTACTCAGGTGCAACCAATCTTATAACTAAAGATGGGCTTGCGCCCGGCACTTATTACATAAAAGTACAACCATATACAACCAGCGAATTTGCCAACTATAAAATTTCAGACACCTTGTTTACAGCAACACTGGTAAACGATGCAGAGCCAAATGGCACCAGGGCCACAGCACTTGTGCTGCCGCAAAACAGCGGTACAACAGGGCATGTTGGTTACTATTACAATAACGGTCGAGACACTGCTGATTGGTATAAAGTAACTACCACAGCGGATGGTTTATTGCGGGTATATTTAACTACTGTTAGCGGCAGCATCCGCAGCACAAACAGCACCAACCCGCTTGATGTTAATATGGTTTTGTACGACAATGATGGCACCACGCAATTAGGCGCAGTAGAAGTATTTAACGGTAACGCAGGTGCAACAAATTTGATAACCAAAGATGGCTTGCAGCCCGGCACGTATTATATAAAAGTACAGCCATATGCAACCAGCGAATTTGCCAACTACAGAATTTATGACAGCTTATTTACAGCACCACTGGTAAACGATGCGGAGCAGAATGGCAACAGGGCATCAGCACTTGCTTTACCTCAAAACAGCAGCCAAACCGGCCATGTGGGCTATTACTATAATAATGCACGTGACACTGCAGATTGGTATAAAGTAACTACCACTGCGGATGGTTTGTTGCGGATATATTTAACTACAGTCAGCGGCAGTATCTACAGTACAACAACCACCAATCAGTTGGATGTTAACCTTACTTTATATGATAATGACGGCACCACACAATTGGGGGCAGTAGAAGTATTTAATGGTAACGCTGGTGCAACCAATTTAATAACTAAAGACGGCCTTCAGGCAGGTACTTACTACATTAAAGTACAAAACTACAGCACCACAGAGTTTGCCAATTATAAATTAACAGACAGCTTATTTGTGCCGCAAATTACTGCAGACCCTGAACCAAATGGAACTGTTGCCACTGCGGCAACCTTGCTTGCAAATGGTAATGTTAAAGGGCATGTGGGGTATTACTACAATAACCAAAGGGATACTGCGGACCTGTATAGATTAACTATCCCCTCAGGTGGCCCCCTGCATTTATACTTAACATCCAGCAGGGGCTCCGTATACAGTACCAACCAACTGGATGTATTACTGATAGTTTATAACAGCGATGGCACTACAGAAAGAGGCAGGGTGGAAGTATATAAAGGTGGCAACCCCGCTACAGACAGCCTGGTTTTTGCCAACCTGCCAGCAGGTACATATTATTTAAAAATTGTTGATTACAGTGCTACAGAATTTGCAAATTACTCTCTTGTCAATTCATCTGTTGCCGCAGGCGCATTACCTGTTACGTTCTTAAGCTTTGATGGGATACTTGAAGGCGGCACCGCAAAACTTACATGGAGTACGGCAAGTGAATTTAACAACAAAGGTTACGAAGTACAAAAAAGTACAGATGGGTTTAATTTCAGCGCCATTAATTTTGTACAGGGCAAGGGTAATTCATCTGTCGAAAACTCGTATAGTTTTATCGATAAAAAAGTATTGGCCGGTAACAATTTTTACAGGCTAAAACAAATTGATATTGATGGCAACAGTAAATACTCCTCCACCATCCGGCTGGATTTTAAGCACTTTGACTGGGCAATATTCGGTAACCCTATATCAAGTAACAGTTGGGTACAATTGCAGCTTGCTAAAACGGCTAAGGTTGCTATAAAAATTATTTCTCTTGATGGAAAAATAATTAAAACCATTAACAAAGGCAGCATTGGCATGGGAACTTACAGCATTCCATTATCACTGGATAATGTATCGGCAGGTACCTATATAGTAAGGTTGCTTGTAGATGACGAAAGTTTTATTAAAAAGGTAATTAAATAATAGCAAGGGCATTAAATAGAAGAGGCTGTCTCAAAACTACATTGGGGCGGCCTCTTTTTATAGGGTGCTGTATAGAAGCTGCACCGTTTTCCATCTTTATTGATAAAGTTATCCGCAGGCTTTAAAGCGTTTCATTTTTCATTCCGTAAGGGGGATAAACACTAACAGGCGGTACCTTTTATTTTGTAACTCATAGGTTGATAGTACAGATTTTAGTATTTACGAATGATAGCTAAAGAGCCCCGGTAAATTACAGTCCGTGGTTTTTGCATCTTATTTGTAGTCTTTTTTAGAACCGGGTTATATGATTTGACGGTGGCAGCATTAAAAAAGCCCGCAAACATTCCGTTTGCAGGCTTTTAGCTTAAGTTGATATTATTTATTGCGGAGAGTTAGGGATTCGAACCCCAGGACCTGTTACAGTCAACAGTTTTCAAGACTGCCGCAATCGACCGCTCTGCCAACTCTCCGGGTGCAAAATAATAGTGTTGAAGTTTATCTACCAAAAATAAAATTGAAATATACCGGTATTACATTTTTAACCCGGCCAAACGCAATGCAGCAACCAATTAATTTTTAGGTTATCAAAAAAAATACAATCTTTAATAAAATATTTATCATGAAAATAGCTGCTGTCATTGTTATTTTATTGTCTTGCAACACCCTTTTTGCCCAACCGGAAAACGAGGCTATAAAAAAACCCATCATTGGTTTTTTTGCCGGTATGAAAAGCAATGATACCACAGCCATTAGTGCTGTGCTGGATCCTGCCTGCTTTTTATACACCGTTACACAGGATAAAGCCGGTGCCACAATACTGCAAAAAGAAAACATGTCGGATTTTTTGATACAGATAGCAAGCCTTAAAGAACAAGATATTGATGAGCAACTATTGAGTTATGATATTAAAGCGGATGGTGCCATGGCCGTTGCATGGACGCCTTATAAATTATATTTTAATAAAAAGTTTTATCACTGTGGGGTAAATGTTTTTACGCTGATAAAAAGAAATGGCCTTTGGAAAATAATGGGCATCACCGATACCAGGAGAAAAGAAGGCTGTGAATAGCAGGTATAATCAGGCAATATCTTTTTCCAGCACAACACTTAAGTCATCGAGGCTTACTGTTAGCGGCACCACCCCCAATTGCACAATGGCTTTTTTGCCCCTTATCTCTTTCAGCACACCCACCTGCCGGTTCTGTTTCATCATTACCTTATCGCCTATTTTTACCTCACCTTCTATTTGGGTAAATTTTTCGTTTAATTTCTTTTGCTGCTTGTCGGTTGTTATCTTTTCTTTTTGGTTAAACAGCAGGGCATGTATCATCTTTACCACTTTGTCTTTATCTTCTGTTTTACGCCATTCTATCACCATTGCCTTAAGGCGGCGTTCCATATCTTTCAGGTAACCCAACTGGTTTTCCGACATTTTGTTCTGGTGCTTCAGCCGCTCTATTTCCTGGTTGTGCTTCTCTTTATCAAGTACCTGCTGCATTTCCTTTTTAAGCCTTTCATTTTCTTTTAATAAATGCTGCAGGTCTTTTTTATCCTTATCAATTTTCTGCAGGTCCTGCTCCGTACGGTTCAGTAATTTATCCAGGGTAAAATGGTCTTCATCTACCAGCCCCCTTGCCTTTTCAATCAGTTTCCTATCGAGCCCGATCCTTTCTGCAATGGAAAAAGTGTAGGAGCTGCCCGGCTTTCCGGTTATCAGTTTATACATGGGCAACAAATTCTTTTCGTCAAACTGCATGGCGCCGTTAATAATGCCGGGTACTTTATTGGCCATTACTTTCAGGTTAAGGTAGTGGGTGGTTACAATACCAAAACTGTGTTTAAAAGCAAGCTCTTCCATAATTACTTCGGCAAAAGCGCCGCCTAAATTAGGGTCGCTGCCACTGCCCAACTCATCTATAAAGAACAATGTTTTACCATTGGCGTTCTCCATAAAATGCTTCATATTTTTAAGGTGGGATGAATAGGTACTCAACTCAAACTCCAGGCTTTGCGTATCGCCGATGTGGATCATAATCTGTTTAAAAATACCCATCTCACTATCTGCATGTACCGGCACCAGCAAGCCGCTTTGCATCATCAGTTGCAGCAGCCCCACTGTTTTTAAAGTAACTGTTTTACCACCGGCATTTGGCCCGCTGATAACCAGAATCCTATTCTTATCATTCAAGGTAATATTAACCGGTATGGTTTGCTTGCCCGCCTTTTGGTTATACACCAGCAACAACGGATGGTAAGCATTAATAAGGTGGATATGTGCCTTATCAAACACCTGCGGAAAATTACCGCCCGTTGCTATTGCCCACTTTGCCTTTGCATTAATAAAATCATACTCCCCGGCAACATCATGGTATGTGTTTAACAATGGTGCGTATACACTTAACTGTTGCGTAAGCTTCCGCAATATTTTGTACACTTCCCTCCCCTCTTCATGCTCCAGCGAAAATATATCGTTGTTTAATACGGTGGTTTCTTCAGGCTCAATAAAGGTGGTGCGGCGGCTGTCGCTCTCGCCGTGCAGCACACCTTTTATCATTCGCTTTTGCTCGGCAAAAACTGCCAGCACCCGGCGGCCGTTCATAAAGCTTTCTTCAATATCCGCCAGGTAACCCTGCTTGTTTAGTTTGCTTACAATACGGTCAAACACCCGCCGCAATTCATTTCTTTTGCGGTACAGGTTTATCCTTATTTTACTTAAATCTTCACTGGCACTGTCCTTTACTATACCGGTATTATCCAGTATTTCATCAATCATAGCTGTTACCAGCTTCTCATAATAAGTATCTTCAATAACTTTCGTAAGGGCCGGGTAAGCAATCCTGCGCTCATTATCAAACCAGCGAAAAATATTGCTGGTGTTTTCTGCAAGGCGCTTGATAAACAAAAATTGTTCGCCCGTTAATACCGCACCGGGTATGGAAAGCAGCTTCAGTTCCCGGCTGATGTTTAGAACAAAATCATTAGGGAAATATTGGCCGCTTTGTATCACCAGTTTATATTCATAGCCCTGGCGTAGTTCGGTTTCAATAAATTCCTTTCGGGTATGTATGCGGAGGTTACCGGCTTTTGTTTTGGCGTACCCTGTTTTACAATACTCTGCCAGCAATACCTTTACCTTTTCATATTCCAGTTGCACAAGGGCCGATTCGGGAAAAAATTTCATGCTTTAAGATGCTTGTCTTTTGTAATGATAATAAGTGGGCAAAGGTACAAAAAGGGGCTTTTCGGCTACGCCGGATTTATAAACAATCTGCACCTGAAGCTGTAGTGTTAGCCGGGGGTATTTATTTGCAATTCGGCCCAGGGTGTTGTTCCATCTTGTTCCCTGGTAAAAATAAATTGATGGGTAGTTAATAAAACAATTTCTGCTGTGGTGTAGATGATACAGCCCTTGCACAAATGCCCGCCAAGCATTTTACCGGCGCCATCGCTGATCGCAATATGAAGGTGACAACCATTGATGGAAACGGTGCCGCTTAAAGATGTTATCTCAAAATGGCCATTGCAGGTTGATGGCCCGGGCTGATTGGCAAAACGGATTGCATATTGGGTAAGGCTGCCCACGCAAGTGCTTACCCAGCCTGCTTTTATTTCATTTGCTGCTGCAAAGGCCTCGATGGTTTCTTTTAAATCCTGCCCGGGCTCTAGCCTGAATGCGTAGGGAAAAAGCGTGTCCATGTAAGGTGTTTTACAACAAACCCTGATAGCAATATTGTTGTGCTACCAGGGTTGGATGATAATTAAAATATGGTAATAATCCTGCCCAGCAGTTATTTAATCCATTTAAAAATCCTGTTCCATCTTGGGCCATGCTCCCAGCTAAACCAGATAAGTGATGCCTTGCCTACCACATGGTCTTCCGGTACAAAGCCCCAGTAACGGCTATCGAGTGAGTTGTGCCGGTTATCCCCCATCAGCCAATAGTAATTCATCTTAAAAGTATAACTGCCGGCTTCCTTTCCATTGATGATAAATTTGTCGCCGCTTCTAACTAAAGTGTTGCCTTCGTATGTGCGTATGCACCTCTCGTAGCGGATGTAGTTATCAGGAGTTAGTGGTATTACACCTCCCTTTTTAGGAACCCATATCGGCCCATAATTATCACTGGACCATTGATGGGTGGTATCATAATAAGGAAATAACCTGTTTTCTACAGGATAAATGAAATCGCTGATATTGTAGCCTGGCGTTACTTTCAGGTGAAGCTTTTCTTCGTTGGTAATGTTTACAAGATAAACGTTGTTGCCAATTTGCTGCACATCCCGTTGCTCCCATCTTACATGTATGCCCATGGGCAACAGCACTTCCTCCGCATTCTCTTTACTATCAAGCTGGGGCGAATTGGGTGGTGTGGTTAATTTATAATTGCGTTGTGCCTGCGGAAAAAAATCTTGCGGCTTGCCATTTATAAACAGCGCACCATTAATTACCTGTATCGTATCACCTGCAATGCCTACACAGCGTTTGATAAAGTTTTCCCTTTTATCAACCGGCCTTGTAATAATCATGTCGCCATACTTGTTCCATACTTCTTCCCTTGCCTTCTGTTCGCTTACATGGTTATTGTTCATTTCATCATGTATGGCCTGGTAGTAGGTGGTTTGGGAACCAAACTGTTGCTGCCCGTCAATAACAGGGTCGTTTATTAAAGTATCATTTGGCGGAAAGTTAAACACCACCGCATCATTACGCTTTACCGGGCTTGCAAACCACCTGGTGTAAGGTATGTGTATCCATTCCACATAACTTTTCATGCTGCCGATGGGCATGGTGTGGTGTACAAAAGGCATGGCAATCGGCGTATTAGGTATGCGTGGGCCGTATGCCCATTTACTTACAAAAAGGAAGTCGCTTACCAGTAAAGTTTTTTCTTCAGAAGGTGTAGGAATTGTATAGGCCTCAAAAACAAAAGTGCGGATAAGGGTTGCAGCCACCACGGCAAATGCTGCGGCATCTATCCATTCCCTTGCGCCAGATTTTTTATAATTTTTTACCACCAGTTCCCCTGCATATTTTTCATTTTTTGAATACCCGAGATAAGGAAAATAAATGAAAGGCACCAACACGGTAGCGGCATGGTGCCAAAAGCCAAAGCGGCCAAAATGCTCAACAAATTTGATGGTAATCCAGATGGTGATAAACTGTCCGGCGATAGGGATTAGTTGTAAAAAAAACCACACGCTGTGTAGTTTCATTTTGCTTACCATGCACCAGGTGTTGTAAAAAGGGATTAGTGCTTTCCAGGGTTCGATGCCGGCTTTTTTAAACATACCATACAAACCAATATGCCACCCGATGGTGGCAACAATAAAAATAATCCAGCCAATGCTCATAAGTAAAATTTTATCAGTGCCAAAAATACCATAATAAAATGACCGGCAAAGTTTTAGGTAAAAAATGTTTTCAAATGTTTAACAGTATGCAAAACAAAAATGTATTTTCTATGCTACGCATGAAACCCTTATCAGCAATAGCTTTTAGCCGATAAGATATAAGATGGCCTAATGTGTGATAACGAGTTGTAAACCTGCATTCAGGGTAAGGCTTCCTGCAGGGGGTTCCACCTTTAAAGAGTAGCAGGTGGCGTTGGCTGTAACCACTACAACATGGTGTACCAACACATCCACACCGGCAGATGGCACTATGCCGCCAAGCCAGGTAGCGGTGTTGTTCCAATTGCCATTTGCTTTGGTAATGTATGGACCGGCGATGGTAAAATTGTTGTTGGATATATCAAAGAAAATATTGCCGGAGGCTACAATCCTAACCCTTGCAGTTAATGTTGCCGTTGCAGGTATTACCACCTGCTGCGTACCATCGTTGGGTGTGCCTGCAACAAGCGTTACCGGGTAAGTGGCACCACCATCGGTTGATAATTGAATGTCTACCGATGTACAATTTATGGGTGCTGCTGCAGTGCCTGCCGGGTTCCAGGTAACGGTTTGCGTTGTGCCTGTTCCCCATACCTCGCCACCATCCGGCGCCGTAATAATAAATGGGCCTGCGGCCGAAACGTTTATTTGGTATACAGGGCTAAAACCTGTTTGGCAACCGCTGCCGCCAGAGGTTACACCGCCGCCACCGGCACGGTTGTCCCTTACTGTTAGCCTGAACTTTAATGCCCGTGCTACTGTTGGTAAAGTCTCGCCTTTAAGCCCACCTGTTGATGCCGGGGGGTTGGCAGGGTAACCAGCAAGTATAACAGCCATATCCGGAAACACCCTGCTGCCCGATGTTTTGGGCACCCTTGCTTTAAACAAGGGGGCGTCTGTTGTGGTGGCGCCTGAATTCCAGGTACCTGCGGCCCCCAGGTCCCACTCTTCCCAGCTATAGGTTAAGGCATCGCCATCGCCATCGGTTGCAATGGCCGATAAAGTGAAAGGTGTTGATACAGGGATGTTCGCCCCATTATTGCTCATAGCTATTATCTGCGGCAGCGTATTGCCTGTAGGTACAACAGTTTTACAATTGCCGTTCGATTGTAAGTACCCGGCAATTTCATCGTAACTGATGGCGTGAAAAAAAGCATCGCTGTTTGGCTGAATATCATCTTGCGCACAAATTCCGGCGTAGCCCATTATGGTGGTGGCACTACCCGGTTCGCAGGCTGTTGGCCCGTTACGGTTGCCACTGCAATTGCTTAATGTGCTGTTGAAGGTATGGTTGCCGCCAAACTGATGGCCCATTTCATGTGCAACCAAATCAATATCATATCCATCGCCGGTAGGGTTTAACGAACCGGTAATGCCGCTTGCCTTGAGTGCAGCATCACATATTACGCCCACATACGCCACCCCGCCGCCGCCTGTGCTAAAGGTATGGCCAATGTCATAATTAGCAGTACCGATGGCAGAGTCAATCACCCGCTGACTTTCATCAAGTAAAACAGAACCATTATTGTTGCCGGTAAAAGGGTCGCCGGCGGCAGCAGTAAAAATCACATTATTTTCGCTGGATACCAGTTTCATCGTTACCGCTACTTCCTTTTCATACACGCCATTTACCCTTGTTACGGTAGTAGTTATTTTAGACAAGGTTTGCGCTACGGTTGGGTTTGCCAGGCCTGTCGCTTTAATAGCGTACTCATGTGTACAGGCAATGGCAAGGCGGTACTGAAATAATTGTGTGCCCCTGCAAGGTGCTGCCAGCGAATATGCCGGGCTTTGTGCCCTGCCTGCCAAAGCTTTTACCTGCCTTGGCGCAAGCTCAAAATACCCTGCTGTTTTGGGCAGGTCTTTTTTAAAGTAAGAAATATAGTCTGCTGTATTTCCCAAGGCATATGGATCAATAAATATTGACCCGGAAACCGGTGATAAAACCATTGCATGAAAACCAAAACTTGTCCAATCCATTTTAAGGGTGGCGGTGGGATCGGTTATGCCCTGGCCCGAATATGTTTTAATCTCGGGAAACTTTGCTGCCAGCGCAGGTTCCATTGCAGATGTTTCCCAAATGCTAAACAGGGCAGTGTCGCCGCCGGGCATAGGCAGTTGTATTTTAAAGGCACCCGTATTTTTATTAGTGTTTTCTTCTTTCGGTATTGTTGCAAGAAATTGTAAAAAGGCAGTACTGTTTAACTGTGTGGTGCGGTAACGGTTTGGTATCGTTACCCTTTGTTGCCCCGCATTTTTATTGGCCAGCCCTGTTGTATTTACAAAAAAATTTTGTTGGGCAGATGTACTCATACAGGTGCTTACAAGCAGGAGCAGCAGGATTTTTTCTTTACAGAAAAATAGTTTTTGGACAGCAATCATGGTATTGGTTATTGAACGTTTTGGCTTACTTAGGTGATCCGTTAAAATTAAACAATTGTATTTATATACCTGCTTATTTCACTCGCTTTATTCATGATCATAAAATGGCCACCGCCTTTTACCAGGTGCGTTGGCTTAATATATCTGATGGGGAAAGTCCTGTCATGGTCACCATGAATATGAAAAAGGGAAGGTGGTTGCCAGGTGTTGCGCCAGTTAAGCACTTCGTTAATGGCCCAGTCAACATATGCCTGCGGTGCCTCTCGCCGGTATTTGCGTACCATGGCTTTTTCAGCTTTATCCTTAACACCTAAAACAATATTTTGTATAGGCTCAAACAGGCTGTAGGATTTCATGGGCAATATCCGGTTCAATTTCAACTTGCCGGAGTACCTCATCCAAAGCGGCAATTCTGTAGCAGATTTTATGCTGGAAATTAATATCACTTTATCTGTTTTCATGTGCCGGGCCATTTCGATACACATCATGCCACCAAACGAAAGCCCCATCAGTACAGGATTTTTATCTTCTACTTTTTCAACCATCCGCCTTGCGTACCCTTGTATCGTTTCACTCTTTAACGGCACAAGCCAGGGAAGGCTTACCAGTTTATGCCCCGTTATATCCAACCGGGAAAAAGCTTTTTCATCGGCACCCAAACCACTGATGCAATAGATTGTTTTCATAGCGGAACGCTTAATATTGGCTTCGGCACCTTATGCAAAAATTTACATAGTAAAGATGCAGGGTTTTAGTTTCTCGGCAACACGTAATTGGTTACATCGTCTGCCGTAATATTTTTTCCGGATAAAATGATTAACCGCTCTACCACATTCCTTAACTCCCGGATGTTTCCCGTCCAGTTGTTGTTGGTAAGCAACTCCATGGCAGGTTTATCAATTACTTTCTTCGGCTGCCCATATTCATCGGCTATGCGTTCCAGGTAATATTCTACAAGGAATGGCACATCTTCCCGCCGCTCATTTAATGATGGAACATGTACAATGATAACACCCAACCTGTGGTACAAATCCAGCCTGAAGTTCTTTTCTTCCACTTCCTTTAAAAGTTCTTTATTAGTGGCCGCAATTACCCTTACATCCACGCTGATGTCCTTATCCGCCCCAACCCTGGTTATCTTACCTTCCTGCAAGGCACGCAATACTTTCGCTTGTGCACCCAAACTCATATCCCCTATTTCATCTAAAAATAAAGTGCCGCCACTTGCCTGCTCAAACTTGCCAATACGCTGCTTTATGGCAGAAGTAAACGAGCCTTTTTCATGGCCAAATAATTCACTTTCAATCAGCTCACCGGGAATGGCTGCACAGTTAACTTCTACCATGGGCCCGGTGTTGCGGTTGCTTTTTTCGTGTATCCACCTTGCCACCAATTCTTTGCCCACGCCGTTTTCACCAGTTATTAAAACCCTTGCATCGGTGGGTGCCACTTTTTCAATAGTATCCTTAATTTTCTTTAGGGCGGGGCTGTTGCCAATCATGTCTTGCACCCTGCCAACACGGCGTTTCAGCACTTTTGTTTCTGTAACAAGCGATTGTTTTTCCAGGGCATTGCGCAAAGTGATCAGCAATCGGTTAAGGTCCGGCGGCTTGCTGATATAATCGAAGGCACCTTTCTTTACTGCCTCCACTGCTGTTTCAATATTGCCGTGGCCACTGATGACAATCACCGGTACATCGGCATTTATTTCCCTGGCCTTTTCTAAAAATTCCAGGCCATCCATTTTTGGCATTTTGATATCACAAAGAACTACATCAAAAACAGCACTGCTGAACTTTTTAATGCCTTCTTCGCCGTCGGCTGCTTCGTCTATTTTATAACCTTCGTAACTGAGTATTTCTGAGAGGGTTTTTCGTATTGCTTTTTCGTCATCAATAATTAAAATGCTGGCCATGGGTAAACAATTTTTAAATGGTAAGATGGTGTGGTGCTGTATAAAAATGTTTTCAAAAATAACGATTTTAAATTTTTTAAAAACGGCTGGTTTTGTTCCCGGTGCCAAAGTTTGGGGTTATAAGAAAACCTGGACGAAGTATCCTTTTTAAATTTTGATGGTTGAAGAAAATAAATACAGTGCACAAAAAACCCGGAGTATTTTCTCCGGGTTATTCTTTAAATTCTTTCAGTACTTTATTTTTTCAGGTACATTACTTCTTTCACCAATTTAACTGTCCGGGCTATATCCGGCAAATAAAGGGCTACCAAATTAGGGGCATAGTGCATCGGTGCATCTGCAGATGCAATCCTGCGGATGGGTGCGTCAAGGTAATCGAAACCTTCCTTCTGAATGCGGTAAGTAATCTCTGATGATACACTTGCAAACGGCCACTGTTCTTCAACAATTACCAGGCGATTGGTTTTTTTAACGCTTTCCAAAATAGTAAACCAGTCTAAAGGACGAATAGTTGCCAGGTCGATTACCTCTGCTTCTATACCTTCTTTGGCCAGTTCTTCCGCAGCGCCCAATGCCACTTTCATCATTTTATTAAACGATACGATGGTTACATCCTTACCTTCTCTTTTTATAAATGCCTTACCGATGGGCAACAAATATTCTTCCTCCGGCACATCCCCTTTTTCGCCATACATCACTTCACTCTCCATAAAAATAATGGGGTCATCATCCCGTATGGCGCTTTTTAAAAGGCCTTTTGCATCATAAGGGTTGCTGACAGAAATTACTTTTAAACCGGGAATGTTTGCATATAGCGATTCAAATGCGGTAGAGTGCTGTGCACCTAACTGTCCTGCACTTCCATTTGGCCCACGGAAAACGATGGGGCAACCAACCTGCCCGCCGCTCATCGCCAGCATTTTAGACGCTGTATTTAAAATTTGGTCTAAAGGCAAAACAGCAAAGTTCCAGGTCATGAATTCAACAATTGGACGCAGGCCATTTTGCGCCGCACCAACCGCAATGCCGGTAAAACCCAATTCTGCAATCGGCGTATCAATAATTCTTTTTTCACCAAATTCATCCAGCATACCCTGGCTAACCTTGTAGGCACCATTGTATTCTGCCACTTCTTCCCCCATTAAAAACACCCTCTCATCCCTCCTCATTTCTTCCTGCATAGCTTCCCTAAGGGCTTCTCTAAAAGCAATTTGTCGCATGTATTAATTATTTGATTTTAAGAATTAGGTATTTCGAGTGGCAAATTTATCTTATCAAAACCATACCAGCAAATTGAGTTCTGCTGATAAGGTGCGGTATAATCATTCAAATTGCTGGTATTATTGCGGAGCATTCTTGCCACGGTATTTTAAAACCGACGTTGCAAAAACCTGCAGAAAATTTTGAATACCTTTCCATTGCAAGATGCCTGAAAGAAGAAATGTTCTACAATCTATTACCGGGACATTTTATAAAAAGTGTTTACTAACGGTAACGAAAACCTGCTGTAATTAAAAGCGTTTGTTCCTTTATGTTATCTAAATGCATAACCCTGCAAAAGATTTTTGTTAATAAGCAGCACCAATGCCATTTTAAAGAAAATTACTTATATCTTTAAATAGTTCTTCCGGCCCATCTTATTATTCCCGCTTTAACATCTTGGAAAACATTGCAAGGCCTTTTAGTAACTTAAAAGGCTTTGCTGTATGTCATATTTTCTATCACCATCGCAGATGCACCGCCACCTCCGTTACAAATACCCGCAGCACCATACTTTGCATTACGCTGTTGCAATATATGGATAAGGGTTACTATAATCCTGGCACCGCTGCAACCGAGCGGATGGCCAAGGGAAACGGCGCCACCATTCACGTTCACTGTATCCGGGTTAAGGTGCAAGCGCCTGCTGTTTTCAATACCCACCACACTAAAAGCTTCGTTCAGTTCCCAATAACCTATGTCTTCCATCTGCAACCCGGCCTTGGCCAACGCCTTCGGCAAAGCTATGGTTGGTGTTGTGGTAAACCATTCCGGTGCCTGTTCTGCATCTGCGTAAGACACTATTTTCGCTACCGCCTTTACACCCAATTCAACAGCTTTTTCTTTGCTCATTAAAACCAGTGCAGCAGCCCCATCGTTCATTGTAGATGCGTTTGCAGCGGTAACGGTGCCACCCTTTTTAAAGGCACTGCTTAGCTCAGGTATCTTCTCAAACTTAACATTAAAAGGCTCTTCATCTTTACTGAACAAAACAGGATTGCCTTTTTTTTGCGGCACCGGTACCGGGATGATTTCGTTGGTAAACCTATCCTCAGTAACTGCTGCCTGCGAACGTTTGTAACTTTCAACAGCAAACGCATCCTGCTGCTCCCGGCTAATGCCGCAGTTTTCGGCGCACAACTCTGCAGCGTTACCCATCGCCATTCCATCATACACATCCGTTAAGCCATCTTTGGCCAGGCCATCTGTAAAAGGTACATTGCCATACTTATTGCCCCACCGCATTGCATCTGCATAATAAGGCACATTGCTCATGCTTTCCATACCACCCGCCACCACTATATCTGCATCACCCAGCATAATGCTTTGTGCAGCCATGGCTATAGATTTCATGCCGCTGGCACAAACTTTATTGATGGTGGTACAATTTACTTCGTTGGCAAGCCCGGCAAATTTAGCTGCCTGCCGGGCAGGTGCCTGCCCCAGGTTGGCCTGCAGTACACAGCCCATTAACACATCATTTACCACTGCTGGCGATATACCTGCTTTGTCAATGGCACCTTTAATGGCAATGGCCCCCAACTGAGTAGCAGTAAGGCTTTTAAGCGAACCGCCAAAGCTGCCGATGGGTGTACGAACCGCAGCAATTATATACACTTCTTTCATTTGTATAATCGTTTAGGGCGCAAAGGTAGCCAATACAACCACAGGTTGAAATGCCGGTTTTACAAGATGATTGATACATTTGCCAGATAACTTTAAGTACCTTTTTTTATGGCAAGCTACCCACAACGGATATTTTTTATAACATGCAGTTTATACCTGCTGAGTTGCAACCCATCAAAACGAACGGCCCACACAACAGCCGAAACCAACCCCGGTTCCCTGAAGTTTTTAGGGGAGAAAGATGTTCCCTACAACCTTGCTTTTAATGGGACTACTGTAGGCGGTTTATCTGGTATTGATTATGATACGGCAGCAGCGCAATACTATTTAATAAGTGATGACCGCAGTGCAATAAACCCCGCAAGGTTTTATACAGCGGTTATTGCCATTAATGAAAAGGGAATTGACAGTGTTTATTTTACTGCGGTGCATTACATGCTGCAAGCCGGTGGAAAGGTTTACCCCAGCAACAAGCAAGACGCTTATCATACGCCAGACCCTGAAGCGATCCGTTTTAACGCCGCAAATAAAACCCTGGTATGGAGCAGCGAGGGAGAAAGGATAGTTAATAAAACAGACACTGTTTTAGAAAACCCCACGGTAATACAAATGAGTGTTGACGGTACTTACAGGGATAGCTTTACGATGCCCCCTAACCTGCTGATGCAGGCTGTTGAAAAAGGCCCCCGGCAAAATGGTGTTTTAGAAGGAATGACTTTTGCCGACAATTACAACACCCTTTTTGTAAATGTGGAAGAGCCGCTGTATGAAGATGGCCCAAGGGCTGCCATCACAGAAAACAATGCCTTTATCCGCATTTTAAAGTTCGACGTTGCCATAAAAAAAAATACGGCACAGTACGCTTATAAGTTAAGCCCCATTGCCCATGAAGCCAGCCCTGCCACCGCATTTAAGATAAATGGTGTACCCGATATCCTTTATATAGGCAACAATAAATTGCTGGTGATAGAACGGTCTTTTTCCTCCGGGAGAATGGCTTGTACCATTAAGCTTTTTATGGTGGATTTAAACAATGCCACTGACGTAAGCGGAATGGCTTTAAGTGACAACCAAAACTTTAAACCTGCCGATAAAAAGCTGCTGCTTAACATGGATGACCTTGGCATTTACATAGACAATGTTGAAGGTGTTACGTTTGGCCCGGTGTTGCCCAACGGACATAAAACCCTTGTGTTTGTTGCAGATAATAATTTTAATGCCGAAGAAAAAACACAGTTCTTTTTATTTGAAGTAATGCCTTAACAGAAGGCTGAAAGCACAAGGCTAATTTTTTACAGGTTATCCGAAACTAATTACGGTTGCATTAACTGTTAGCTCCTCACCCTTGGGTCAACGATGGCATATAGCACATCGGCCAACATGTTGATCAGGATAAAAATACAAGCACTTACCAGCACTGAACCCATCACCACAGGGTAGTCCAGTTTTTCCAATGCATCTACTGTTATCTTACCAAGGCCTTGCCAGCCAAAAATATATTCTACAAAAAATGCACCCGCAAGCAGCTCCGCAAACCAGCCTGTAATGGCCGTTATTACCGGGTTTAACGCATTTCTTAACGCATGCTTAAACACCACTGCCCTTTTGCTTAACCCCTTTGCGTATGCAGTGCGGATGTAATCCTGGCCTAACACATCCAGCATACTGCTTCTTGTTAATTGGGTAATAATGGCCAGCGGCCTTATACCTAATGTAAATGCAGGCAGTATTAAATTCTTAAGGGTAATATATCTTTCGCCGGTTACTTCATCCACATCAAACCAACTGCCTGTTAAATTAAGGCCGGTATATGGGTGCAGCACCACGCCAAAAAAATAAGCAATGATGATGGCCATAAAAAACGATGGTGCAGATATACCTGCAATACTTGCAAACACAGCCGTGGTATCCATCCAGGTACCTTTTTTTACAGCAGCAAAAACACCTAAAAAAATACCGGTTATTGTGGCAAACAGCATTGCGGTAAAAGCCAGCAAAAGCGTTCCGGGCAAAGCTTCCATCAAAACCGTACTTACCTCTTTTTTTGTTTGGTAGCTCCTGCGCAGGTAAGGTATCTTTAACCCAATTTTTGTATCACCTCCAATAAACAAGCCTTTTAATGCCTTCTTTTGAATATCGCTTTTGGTGTGGATGCAAACCGGGCTTACATCATTGAGGTATAAAAAAAACTGCTTCCATTTGGGTTGGTCCAGGTATAAGTCTTTGCGGATATTGTCCATTGTTTTTTTATCCCCCGTCTGCCCCACAATAAGCCTGGCAGGGTCGCCAAAACCCTGGAACATAATAAACACCAGCGCTACCACCCCAAGCAGTACCAACAGCGCATAAAATGTTTTTTTTATCAGCAAGTGCTTACCTGTTTAACCGAAATGAAGATATACCTGTGAATGGAATTATTTAGCAACAGCTTTATCAATATCTGCCCAAGCCCATTTATTTTGTACCACCGGGCCTTTCATTAAAAACAATGTTGGGTTTGCCCTTGCCGCCGTTTTTATAGCAGTAGCATCGCAGGTATACACCGGCACGTTGTAATTATTTGTTTCATTAAAAAACTTTGTGGCATTTGCTTTATCCGCCGTAACAATATACAATGGCAGGTTTTGCTTTTTCGCTTTTTGATAAAGATTGGTAAAAGCCCCAGACCAGTTTACTGTACCTGCATCTAAATCTTTTAAAAAGAAAAGATAGTAATTGCCGGGCTGCGAAAGGAGTGTTTCTGTAACATCTGCACCGGCCGAATCGGTTAGCGAAAAATCATTAATGAGCGGCACATTGTTTGACCCTTTCTTAACAAGTGTTTGCTGCCGGTCTGCAAATGTCCAAGTGCTGTCTGGCAGTTTATCAGCAGAAAAAGATTTCTTCTCTCCGTTTTTTTGGTAGATAAAATTGTATGCAAACTGATCTGCTATTGCATTGGCAGGCATTTGCCGCAGTTGCAAAATGTTGTTGCCTTTTCTGTAAGGAAGACAATCTTTTAAAGGCAGGTGCTGTATAACATGTGCCTGCAGTAACGAGACGGCCATTACACTTAACAATACAAACGCCAGCGGCAAAGTGCTTCTAAATAATGGCTGTATGTAGCGCTGGTTAAATAACAAAAAGACAATGAGCAACAGCAGTATAATATCTTTTGTAAAAGTTTGGATGGGGGTTAACGGTATGCAATCGCCAAAGCAGCCACAGGCAGTTATTTTGCCACTGAACAAAACATAACTGGTAAGAAAAGTAAAAAACAACATCAGGATAAGCAGACAGCGCAGCATAATTTTTTTGCTCCAGCCCATCAAAAGTGCCACCCCAAAAACAACCTCAAGGGTTATCATTATCAGCGAAAATAAAAAAGAGTGGTTGTACATCCAGTTCATGATCAGTGGTGCATATCCATCCCTTGACCATACTTCAAAAAACTCCTGCATTTTATAGGTAAGCCCCAGCGGATCGATGGCCTTAATTAAACCTGAAAATATAAACAAGGTACCTGTAATAATCCTTGCGATGTTTACTGCTGGCTTCATAATGTTGGTTTGTAATTGGATGGTGAGGTTACATGGTATGCCTGCCTTCGGATATAAGTATTAAGGCAAAAGCCGCATAATTAATAATGTCGAAATAGTTTGCATCTATTCCTTCACTCATGATGGTTGCGCCGTCGTTGGCCAATATTTGTTTTATGCGTAAAAGCTTTGCCAGTATAAGGTCTGTAAAACTTTCCTGCCCCATCTCCCGCCAGGCTTCGCCATAGTCATGGTTTTTATCCAGCATCAGTTGTTTGGCCATGCTAACTTTTTCTTTGTACAAGGCGCTTACTTCATCCACCAGTAACTGCTCGGTTTCCTGTTGCTGTTTTTCTAATTGTATTAACCCGATGATGGCATAATTTAAAATACCGGTAAACTCGTTCATGCGGTTATCGCCAATTCTTTGCACCCCTTTTTCCTGTATGGTGCGGATGCGTTTTGCTTTAATGTAAATCTGGTCAACGATTGAAATAGTGCGGTACACCCGCCATGAAGTACCATAGTCGGTTGTTTTTTTTATAAAAATATCTTCACACAATTGTATTGCTGTATCGTACTGCTGGCTGGTGTTCATCTGTTGTTTAATGTGGCTACTTTTGTTATGCTTCAAAAATACTTGTTTCTAACTGATGTACACACTTAACTGTAAAGGAAAATTATTGCTGTTAAATACGCCTTTAATAATGGGTATTATCAACATAACCCCGGATTCTTTTTATAGCAAATCTGCCCTGGCGGATATCACAAAAGTGATAGCACTTGCGGATAAAATGCTGTTGGATGGTGCCGATATTTTAGACCTTGGAGGACAAAGCACCCGGCCCGGCAGTAAACGCATAAGCGCCGCTGAAGAGGCAGATAGGGTTTTGCCAGCCATAGAAATGATCATAAACAAATACCCGGATGCTGTTTTATCTGTTGATACTTATTACAGTAAAGTAGCTGTAACAGCCGCTGGTGCAGGGGCATCCATAATAAATGATATCAGTGGTGGAGAGATGGATGAAGCGATGCTGGAAACTGTGGGTAAATTAAAACTGCCTTACATCTGCATGCACATGAAAGGTACGCCAGAAACCATGCAACAGGATATGGTGTACGAAGATGTGGTGCAGGAAGTACTGGATTTTTTCATCCGCAAAATAGCGGCCTGTAAAGAAGCAGGAATTATTGATGTGATAGCAGACCCCGGCTTTGGCTTTGGCAAAACAATAGCACATAACCTCAACTTGCTAAAAAACCTTTCTGTATTTAAGATGCTTGAAAAGCCAATACTGGCGGGTATTTCAAGAAAAGGGACCATTTATAAAACGCTTAACACAACTGCAGAAGAAGCACTCAACGGCACCACTGTAATGAATACTATCGCAGTACTGAATGGTGCATCCATCTTAAGGGTGCATGATGTAAAAGAAGCAAAGGAATGCATCAGGCTGCTGGATGCTTATGGCAAAGTGTAAGTACTATTAAACTTCATAATGTCTTCTGCATTGTACATATATCTCGTTACTAAAACCACCAGCTCCTGGAAGGCATTTCTGGCTTTGCAGGCATAAATTTTTTCACCAGTAACATGCCTGCAAAAAAGCCGCCGATATGTGCTGCATAGGCTATGCCCGATGCTTCGCTGCCGCCAAGGTAACCAGTACCGTTGGCCAATTGTAAAAGGATCCAAAACCCCAGAACAATAAACGCAGGTACCCTGATAAAAATAAAAATCAATAACACAGTGACCCTTCTTGTAGGAAAAAAAATAAGGTAGGCACCCATTACACCGGAGATGGCACCTGATGCACCAAGGCTTGGTATGAGGTGGTTTTCGCCAAAAAAATAATCGGTTAGCACATGGGTTAGCGAAGCGATAACACCACATAAAAGGTAAAAGAAAAAGTAACGGACATGGCCAAGCTTGTCTTCAATATTATCGCCAAAAATCCACAGGTACAACATATTGCCGCCTAAATGTGCAAGGCCGCCATGCATAAACATACCGGTTATCAACGTTAACCAAACGGGTATTGCGGTAATGCCAAGCCCCGGTATTTGCAGGCTTTTACCACTAACAGGATCATGCACCGTTACAGGATCGGTAACAATATCATGGCCACTTATAATTTCGGCAGGCACCGTTGCGTAGCTGTATGTAAAGTTTTGATTGGTGCCAAATTGCTGGTAAACAATAAACACAATAATATTAAGCGCTATAAAAATATAATTTACAAAAGGAAAAATTTTCCTGTCGGAATTATCATCACTTATAGGAAGCATGGTGGTTTGGTTAAAATGGTAAAGTGGTAAAGGTGATGCTGCTCAAAATAAAATAATGCGTTAAGATAAACAGGTTTCAATTTACCGACAACAGTAACAATTTAAAAACCAAAAATTATAGGCATTATCATTGTTACAAAATTTTACTGTCAATTTTTCCCATTGCGTTATCAGGGATAAAAAAGGGAAAGCTATACTGCATTAAAAAAACCAAAATACAATAACATGGAAAATGTTGACATTAACCTTCAAAAAGAAGAAGCTGATTTTGTTTTGCAAAAAGTACAGCCTGCCTTGCTGGGCTTAATGGATGGATCAGTTTCCACACTTGCACCCATATTTGCTACTGCCGGCCTTACCGGACAGCCAATGAAAGCGTTTTATGTTGGGTTGGCCGCATCACTTGGGGCTGGCATAAGTATGGGTTTGGCAGAGGCCCTCT
Organism: Ferruginibacter sp.; assembly: GCA_965249755.1. GTDB lineage: Bacteria > Bacteroidota > Bacteroidia > Chitinophagales > Chitinophagaceae > Ferruginibacter. Next base: position 646,465 of record CBDFMT010000004.1, on the reverse strand, counting down.
CTGATGATGGCACCGTAACAGGGAGGGGCACGCCACTGTCCCGGGGAACAATCACGGCAGTAGGCACAACTATCGGTGGCATGCTCCATACCCTTCCGTTTTTAATAAGTGATTTAAAAGTTGCATTACATACTGCCTACATTGTGGTAATTGTGGAGCTGATCGCCATTGCTTATATCAGGTTTAAGTTTATGAAAACACCCCTCGCATCTACTATTACACAGGTAATTATTGGCGGTGGAATTGTGTTTGCCGTCGGCATACTTTTAGGCAGGCTGGGTACCGGTGCAAGGGCTGTGTAAAATAGATTGCATGGCAAATACATCCGGGCAGTTAATCATCCTTTATAAAAAAAAAGTTGATTGTGTAGAACTTTTACACCATTCTTTTTATACCATAATAATTTTTAATCCCTTAAATGCAGTTGCAGCAGGCATTCGCAGGCTGCTAAGTATTTTTTTTTAAGTATATGGGCAAAAGTATCAAGTCGGCAAAAAATTTGAACTTGACCGTTTAAATAAAAATATTTTATGAAACAGATAATTATCTCAGCAGGTATTTTAATCGCACTTGCATCTTGCGGCAACCATGCGGACAGCAACAGCAGCAGTACAAAAGATTCATCTAAAAGTGAAATTACGCAACCTGCAGGTGTGGACAGTGCACGCAGCAGTAACGATACAACAAGCGCTGCCAACACTATACCTAACACTAACAGTAACGGAACAAGCAATGCGGCAACGCCCAATACCGGCGCATCAAACGACACCGGGGGCAAAGGCAAAAGGATGCCCCATAAATAGTATCTGCATAAAAATCAAATGCGTTAAAAGTTTTTTGGTGTTGGGTTATTTTGGTTAAAATTCAAGGCTATCAACCTAAAAAGTTGATAGTCTTTTTTTATAAGCACCTCATCTTTTTAATTATGAGAAAACAATCACTGATTATTGTTGGGGCAGGTGCTGCCGGCCTGTATGCCGGATCGTTACTGGCCAATTCAATGGACGTTATTATTTTAGAAGCGCAGGGAAATACAGGCGGCCGCATACAGCCGGTAAATTTAAATGGACAAACGATGGAAGCTGGCGCTGAGTTTATTCATGGTGATGTGGCCATTACAGCTCAATTGTTGAAAGAAGCTGGGATCAACAAAACAAAGGTGTCGGGCAAAATGTACCGGCATGCAAATGGCAAATTTATAGAAGATAAAGAAACCGATGATGGATGGGACCTGCTTTTAGAAAGGATACGCTTACTGCAGGAGGATACAACTGTTGAGCATTTTTTACAGGAACAATACAGCGGTGAAAATAATGCAGCCATGCGGCAACAGGTAATACAATATGCCCAGGGTTTTGATGTTGCCGATACCACGAAAGCCAGTATTAAAAGCCTTTACAGGGAATGGAGCGCTGAAGGCGAAGACACTTACCGTGTTTCAGGTGGCTACCATTTGCTGATGGGGTATCTCTGTAAAAAAATAATGGCAAACGGGGGCAGGGTAATGCTAAGCAAACCGGTGAGGCAGGTTGATTGGCAGGCCGGGCATGTAAAAGTATACACCAAAGATGGCGAATATTTTTATGCAGATAAGTTGTTGGTTACTGTTTCGGCGGGGGTATTGGCAAGCTTTGGCAGCAAGGGTGCAATCAACTTTACACCTGAATTAAATGGGTGCCGAAAAGCGGCTGGCAATATTGGCTTTGGCCCTGTTATAAAAATACTGTTGCAGTTTAAAAAACCTTTTTGGCAGGATGATGCCGGGTTTATTATTACTGATGGTTTTATACCAACCTGGTGGACACAACTGCCCGAAAAAACACCCATACTTACCGGATGGACCGGTGGCCCTGCAGCCCTTTCTGCTGCTGGTTATACAAATGATGAGCTGCTGCAAAAAGCAATGGCGTCCCTTGCAAAGGTTTATACAATTACTGTGGAGATGCTTAAAGATAACCTTTTGATTGGCCATGTTTTTAACTGGCATACCCACACTTATACCATGGGCGCTTACAGCTATGATATGCTGCAATCGGCGGATGCAAAACGACTTCTATCCACCCCAATACAAAACACTATTTTCTTTGCCGGGGAAGCAGTGTATAACGGTGATCATCCCGGCACGGTGGAAGCTGCATTTGTTAGTGCCAGGGCAACTGTTGCAAAAATTGTAAAAAGGTAAGAAGGTATCAAAATTACCAGAACAGCTTTCAATGCTATCCAATAAATATGGGGGACAGCCCCCGTAGTTTTAATTCGATGCCTTAATTATTCCTTTCACTATATATCTTTTTGAATCTCCCTGTTACTTTTACAGTATTCAAATCCACCACATTAATAACTATCCAATCATCCAAAAAAACACTAACCATGAAAAACGTTAATGGTAAAGAAATTCTACTTCTTTTGAACACCCGTTTTCTTGTACGCAACTGGCTGGCACAAAAAAATCATTACGAACAAAAAGAAACCGACACTAAAGACCAGTTAAAAGAAGCTTGCTGGAACGGTTTGGTGCAGGACATACTGCCGGAATGTTTTGAAAACCGTTTTGAAGAAAGTGGTTACCTGTGGGATATTAATGAAGCAAAATCCTTTGTAGGATTGGATTATAGCCTGACATGCCCTGCTAAGGAAAAGTTTTTATCATTAGACCCTTACATATTTTTATCTGTGCAGGGTTTAAATTAGGGTATTTGCCCCGGCACCCCCTGCTTTTGTAAACCTGCTAAAAACAGAGCTGGCTTTCTTGATTTTTTCAACAAATTTTACTGGTTTTTGTGTGATATTCATTGTAGTTTTATTGCTTAATTAATCAACAAAACCAAAGTAAAATTTATGAAAAAGTTGTTTGCCATTATTACGATGCTGTTGTTTGCATCCGGTGCCTTTTGTCAGCTGTCAAAAGATGAAAAAGCAAAAGTTACGGGCCTTCTCGCAGAAAGCATTAAACCGTTGTCGGCCTCTGTGGCAGGTTTAAGCGAAGCACAATTAAACTTTAAGCCTGACTCCAGTAAATGGTCCATAAAAGAATGTGTGTACCATCTTGCCTTATCCGAAGGAAATATTTGGGGATGGATGCAAGGCCTGATGAAAGCACCTGCCAACCCTGAAAAGAAAGCGGCTGTTACCGCAACAGATGACCAGATAATAGCCGGCGTGGCAGACAGGAGCCACAAAGTAAAAACCAGTGAACCCTTTGAACCGCACAATGCCAAATGGGCCAGTGTGGATGAAGCCATGGCGTTCTTAAAAACAGAACGTCAAAAGCATATCGATTTTTTAAACGCCTCAACAGAAGACTACCGCAACCATATTGCCGAGCAAGGCCCAATGGGGCCAATGGATGCTTACCAGGTAATGTTATTAATGGCCCAGCATACGGTGAGGCACACCAAACAAATTGAAGAGGTAAAAGCCACCCCTGGTTTTCCTTCTAAATAACAAATAACAGTTCAGTTATCAAAGGCACTTTCTTTGGGGTGCCTTTTTTGCTGTTTACCCAACAAAAAATAACCCCGCTTGTAAAAGGATGTTATCTGCCCGTCAATTTTAAATACTGGCATAATAAATGAAGTTGGGCTACTGTGGGTTACTATAATCATCTGTGTAAGGGTCCCTTTATTCTATCAGCCACCAATGTTTAAAAAATTTCGACTGTTTAAATAATTGCCACTCAAAATATTTGGGCAATAGGATGTTGTTACATCCGTTTGCATTTAAGTTTACGTAAATAAATAAAGCCTCTTAACACAGCAATGGTAGCCACTGCAACACAAAAAGCTATTACACCGGTTGTACCGTATAATGCCCAAATGGATGGCATGCGGTTTTGTGCTGTGGCGTTTGTTCTATGCTATCACTGGCTTCCAGCTTTTCACAATATTAAAATCGGTTTCTTTTTTGGTGGTATCATCAATTTTTTCTTTGTATTGAGCAGCTACCTTATCACCACTATTTTATTTAATGCAAGGGACAAATATGTAGCTGCGGGCATTTCTAAATTTAGGGTGCTTAAAATATTTGTGTTGCGCCGTACCATCAGGATTTTTCCTGCCTACTATTTCTTCTTGTTTATTTTGATGGTACTCCCTTTTTTTAGCAGTGAGGTAAGGCAGCACCCTGCTATGTATTTCGGCTATTATGTAAATTATGGTATTTTTTATGAGCAGGCTTATCCAGGTGCAACATCTCATTTTTGGACCCTTGCTGTTGAAGAACATTTTTACCTGTTCTGGCCTTTTGTAATTCTCTTTATCCCACACCGCTATTTGCTAAAAACATTTTTGGGCATCATCATTACAAGCATTATTGCCAGGGCAATCTTCTTCCATCAGGAGCCGCTAATACCGGTTGATATCCTTACCCAATATTGCTTAGACCCTTTAGCCATTGGTGGCATCCTGGCATACAAAATGACTGCCCCTTTGAAAGAACAAAAGGCTATTAATAAATACTCCACCATTGTTACCTGGGTTACAATACCCATAGCCATTGCAGTTATTGCCATGCAGTCTTTTTATTTTTCCTTTGTCATCAATAAGTTCGTGTTTTCCATTGTATCATTGAAGCTGATAGAGGGTGCCATTAAAGGTTATAAAGGGTATCTTGGCAGTTTTTTAAATAGTAAAATTGCGGTGTTTATTGGCAGGATAAGTTACCCTGTTTACCTGTACCATCTGTTAGTACCTATTGTTTTTTGGAAAGTATATGACCACTTGATGTACAAAATACAGGTTGACTATAATCCTTTTTACCTGGCACATATTAAGGCCTTTACGGCATTCGAAAATTTTCTTGCTTCACAGGGGGTTTACTTCGTTTTGTATTTTGTAATAACTATCGCTTGTGGCGTTTTATCTGCCCGGTTTATTGAAGCGCCTTTTTTAAAGTTAAAAGCCTATCTGAATTTTGGCACGGTCCCAAAAAAGGAACATCTTGCCCAACGGGCATAATGTTTTTAGTCGTTCCGTATTCTTTCTTCTCCCCTTCTATTTTCTTTTGAAAAAGAACCCATTCTTAAAAGATGTTTTTTTACTTTCATAGCATTATTTATCTAAAACAATTGCTATGGAGTTTTACGCCTGCAAAAAAAGTTTGCTTACTGTAATTTTTTTATTTTCTTTTTTAGCAAGTACAGTTGCCCAGGAAAGTTGGGCGGCATGGTCGCATACCCTTGATACCAAAGGATTGGAAGGCAGGCGTTTCAGGCTGCAGGCATCTGTAAAAGTTGCATTGGAAGATGATAGCGCAACTGCAAGGCTTTGGGTAAGGGTAGATAAAAAAACCGGAATGGGTTTTTTTGACAACATGCAAAAGAACCCCATAAGAACAACTGAATGGAAAACCTATACCATTGAAGGCACCATAGACAGCACTGCCACACGAATGCTATTTGGGGTGCTGGTTACATTGAACGGCCGGTTTTTTTATGACAATTATAAGGTTGAAGTAGAAGGCCCGGCAAAAAAATGGCGTACCGTTTATGCCAATAATTTCGACAGCACCGGAGATGGCTTAATCCCGGGCATTGGTTTTGGCAAAACAGGCACAAATGTACTTTTTACCCAGGTGCCTGCCATTGAACAACAAGGGAGTAACAAAGCATTTATTGTACAAAGTGCTAATGTACCCAACTATGGTTTTAATAAAAAAGCGGGCAAGTTTGCAGCGGTAAATGGTATACAACTTTATTATGAAATTTATGGCGAAGGCCAACCGCTGGTGGTTTTGCATGGTAATGGTGGCTCCATAGGCAGTGCTTCCAGCCATTATCCTGACCTTATAAAAAAATACAAAGTAATTGCTATTGACAGCCGGGGGCAGGGAAGATCAACTGATACCGATGCACCCTTAACCTATGATCAGATGGCATCGGATGTGAATGCTTTGCTGGAGCAAATTCATGTAGACTCTGCGGATATATGGGGACAAAGCGACGGTGCTATTTTGGGTTTGCTTATGGCAATGGACTATCCAAAAAAAGTAAAAAGGGTTATTGCCTGCGGTGCCAATGTAAAGGCGGATAGTACTGCGGTTTTTTCATGGGCACTACGGTCGTTGGATAAAACCATCAGCACTTCTAAAGATGCAAAGGAGGTAAAATTGAATACGATGATGCGTGACTATCCAAACATTGCCTACGAAAAATTACACACCATTAAAGCACCCTGCCTCATTATGGGCGGCGACAGAGATGTGATACGCCCGGAACACCTGGTGAAAATGTTTCAAAATATACCCCACTCCCAAATGTGCATTTTACCGGGTACCACACACGGCGAAGCATGGGACAAAAAAGAACAGTTCCTGCAGATTTTGTATGATTTTTTTGACAAGCCTTTTACAATGCCCGATACGAAAGATTGGTTTGAATAACTCAAGCAGTACTGGAAATGGATTTATCTGGTAGCTATTTTCCAGTTAAGCATATAACCCATTTTGAACCCAAATACAAGATGGGGACGAAAAAAAGTGCCCTCTTTATAATCAAGGGATTCACTAAAAATTCCCTTACTGAAATATTGTTCAGGTACAAGGTTAAAAGGGCTGTGTCGAATATTTATAATACGAATTCCAAAACCTAAATAAGTATCAAAAACATAGCGCCCTTTAACTTTTTGATGGCCGCTAACTAAAGAAAAAGCATTTGCCCTTCTCCTGATATTTGAATACGCATACTTGAAGCTGCCCTTGTCCGTTAGCAGCCAGCTGCTATCCTTGCTGTATCGCTGTGGAAAATAAAACCATTGGATTGCAAAATAAGGTTCCCCCAAATCGTTATTATGTCTTCGTTGCGGACGTATAAAATATTTAAGTTCCAGTTTTATTTTTGAGTACCTGTAATTAAGCCTGTCAGACCTGCCCCCATGTGCATAATAAGAAAATGTATTAAGCTTAAATCCGTAGTCTGCTGATACGGCCATACGTTTATTAAACCGCTTTTGTATCCCGAATTGAAGGGTGCCTGTAAGAGGGTCAAATAAATTTGCCGGGGCAATGCTAATGATGGACGCACTATCGCTGTTAACTTGTGCCTGGGCTGCATTGCCAAAACAAATAAGGATAAAGATCAAAATAAGGCAGGACAAAGGGCATTTAATCATAAGGTTAAATTAAGGTAACATTTGATAAATTATTTTAAAGGTGATGATAGCATGCACTGCTATTAGCAATATTTAAACACTGGCCAATGTATAATTATCGTTTTTAAATTGTGGATTTTTTTCCATTGTCCGGGTTATTATCTTTCAAAAAGATAATTCCGTTAAAATACTTTTTATAGTTTTTAAAGTGAAAAATTCCATCCTGTTATGGACACCCGGCATGGCAAGATAGTTGCCTGCGAAGTATAATTTTTCACACTAAACCTTAATCATTGAACAGTTTAAGCAATGGAATGAATATTTTAAATGATCCGCTCGTAAAAAATTTCGAGATTTTAAGGCAGGCCTTAGATGCCTCAGTTTCAGGCATTATCATTACTGACAATATCCAGCCGGATAACCCAATTGTTTATTGCAACAAAGCATTTGAAAATATTACGGGTTACGACAGGCAGGAAATTATTGGCCATAACTGCCGCTTTTTGCAGGGCAACGACAGGAACCAAAAAGAAAGAAAAACCCTTAAGCAAGCCATAGCCGACGGCAACAGTTGTGTATTGTGTATAAGAAATTATAAAAAGGATGGTACCCTTTTCTGGAATGAATTATACATGTCGCCGATAAAAGATGAAGCTGGAAAAACAACACATTTTATCGGCGTACAAAACGATGTAACCCGCCGCAGGAAAGCAGAGGAAGAAATTAAATATCAGCAGGGCGTGATGGAGAAACGTATTGCCGAACGCACCAGAAGCCTGAAGGAAAGTGAGGATTATATGGCTAGTATTGTTGAAACAGTAAGGGAAAGTTTGATAGTGCTTGACCCCGATTTTAATGTGCTGAGTGTAAATGAACACTTTTTAAAAACATTCAAAGTATCCCGCCAGGAAACAGAAGGTATGCCCATGTATAAACTGGGCAACGGCCAATGGAACATAAGGCAGTTAAAAGAATTACTTGAAACAATTTTGCCGACCAACAACCCTGTAGAAGAGTTTGAAGTAGAACACGAGTTTCCATACATTGGGCGAAAACTGATGTTGCTGAATGCCCACCGGGTAGAGCTTGAAGGACAATACAAAGACCGTATCTTAATAGCAATTGAAGACATTACCGACCGAAGGGAAATTGAAAGAAGGAAAGATGATTTCTTATCTATTGCAAGCCATGAATTGAGAACACCGCTTACTACCATTAAAGGCTATGTGCAGGTAATGCAACGCACCTTGCCCGAAGCAATCAATGAAAAGTTTAAGACGATATTGAACAAGACAGCATTGCACATTGAACGCTTGAACAACCTGATAAGTGAACTGCTCGACGTATCCAAAATACAAACGGGCAACATTGAACTTCACCAGGAAGTATTTGATTTTGATAAGTTGGTGCATGAAACGGTGGAAAGTATACAGGTGGCTACTAAAAGCCATAACATTATTATTAAAGGAAGTGCTGCAAACAGTTATTCAGGTGATGAAAGCCACATCATACAGGTGATCAATAACCTGCTTTCGAATGCTATTAAATACTCTCCGGAAAGTACCGAAGTGTTGGTATATTTATCAAGGGTGAGCAATTACATCAAATTTTCTGTAACGGATTATGGCATGGGGATAAATGTAGAAGACCAGAAGAAAATCTTTGATCGTTTTTACCGGGTGGGCGACATACAACAGAAGTTTCCGGGCATGGGCATTGGATTATATATTTGCGACCAGATTATAAAAAAGCATAACGGTACACTTTGGGTAGAAAGTGAATTGGGCAAAGGGGCAACATTTAATTTTACACTTCCACTAAATCAAACTGCTGCAAATGATTGACAAAAAAATACTCATCTGTGATGATGATGAGGGCATTCTCGATATGCTGGAAATTGTGCTGGAAAGCAGTGGTTACACGGTTTTATCTGTAAAAAACAGCTTGACAATATTTGACATAATCAATAAAAATGTGCCCGACCTTTTGTTGCTGGATTTGTGGATGCCAGTACTTTCAGGCGACCAGATTTTAAAAACATTGCGTACCAATAACGATACAAGGGCTTTACCCGTCATCGTATTTTCAGCCAGCACGGATGGGCAACAAATTGCCACCGATGCAGGCGCAACAGATTTTATATCCAAGCCTTTTAACGTTGACCAACTCATAGATAAGGTGCAAAGGCTAACCAACTGATTTTTTTAACGGCGTTATATTTCATCTCAGCTCATTCAACTGGGTTCAATAATGTTTACACATTTTGAATGCAGTTGGCAATATTTGCCCCGTGATAAAATGCCCTTACTCCAATTGGCCTGTTTTGTAAAATCACATGCATCTGCCTTACCCCATTTTTTAAACAGTTTTTCCCTTTTTCTTTCTACTTCGTAAGATGTTGTGTGGTTCAATGTTTGTCATTTATCCATAAACAATTTATTATGGATAGTATAAATAAAAATCAGCCAGAAGATAATTACCAGGATTTAACCGGTGAGGCTTCCATCAAAAAATTAAAAGAATTAGTAGGCAAAGCCGGGACTTGCTTCTTTTGCACAAATGTGCATACGATGGGCAATTTTGAAACAAGGCCAATGTCTGTACAAAAAACAGATGATGAGGGCAACCTTTGGTTTTTAAGTGCCAACGATAGTAATAAAAACACACAATTGCAGCAAGACCCTGCGGTGCACCTGTTGTTTCAGGGTTCGGCACATTCAGATTTTTTGAGCATATATGGTACCGCTTCCATTAATACCAATAAAGAAATTATCAAGGATTTGTGGGAACCAATTTTGAAAACCTGGTTTACAGAAGGAATAGATGACCATAGGATTTCAGTAATAAAAGTTACCCCGGAAAGTGGCTATTATTGGGATACCAAGCATAGTTTACCAGTTGCCTTTATTAAAAGGCTTGCAGGCGCAGCAATGGGCAAAACACTGGATGATTCCATAGAAGGCACGATGGTGATGTAATTGTAAAAAACAAAAAGGGCAAAATTGTATGGGTACCCGCCCGGCAATTTTGCCCTTTTTTTATGCGAAAAGCAGGTTTTTTATTACCCAGGTCACAGCAAATTATCTTAAATAAAATTTTTTTGGAGAATGTATCAGCAATTCTATATCTTGCTGCTAGTTTTCATAGGGTACGGATTAAAACAGGGGCTTGGTTTCTACCAGTAGCCCCTTTTTTTATGCCCAAATGTTTACGCAGGCCTATATGTAATTAAAGAATGTCATCCTTAAAGTAAGAAAAGCATGTATGGTTGTAAACGCAGTTCAACAGGAATTTTGCGCATGTAAAAAGCCCTCTGGCAAAGGAGGGCTTTTTGTAAATAACAATGGGAATCTTCTCCCTCAAATAACGGAATTGATTTCATTTTTATTGCAGGCTTATAAGAGAAAATTTTGTAACAAAAAAATAGCATCCTGCTATTCTTTTGTTACCGTAAAAATCTTCAAAAAATTAATGGGACAATTGTTTATTTGGCTTAGAGGTGTAGGGGCCAAAAACCTGTTTCACCAATCTTGTCCTTGTACTGTCGTCCAAAATAATAACGTAATATTTTTCGCCACCCGGCAATATCCTTACCACTATATGCCCTTGAGTACTTTTATAAGCCCTGTCAACTAATGGCCCTATCACATCTTTGTTGGCCTGCATCATGTTGGTTGCAAACAAATCCCTGTTGCCGCTATACAATAGCGGAGATGTAGCCCTGATAAGGGTTTCATGGCCTGGGTGGTCTGCCGTCCACACCTGTTCTATCCACACAAAAGGTTTAAAAGTTTTTACCTGTACCTCGTTTACAGCATCCCTGTTACCATGATGGTCCATGGTGGCAACATCTACTTCACCAACTACTTTTGCCACCGGTGTTTCCACATCCCGCCAGGCAGCATCCCCTAAAAAAATATTTCCCGGACAATCGCCCCCGGTATAATAGCTAAAGTTGTTGTAGTGGATTACTACCACATTACTCAAGGTATTTTCATCAGGCCAGGTACTTTTATCAGCACTGTTAATGGGTGGAAAATGTTCAGCAGTTGTACTGTCTTGCCCGGTCCATATTGCCCCGTTTGACTTTATATTTTGAACATAAAAACCGGGATAATTTTTGGGCTGATATTTCAAAAAAAATTGCTGCCTGCTGCCTGCTTTTAAAAACTGGTTACTTAATTTATTTTCCTTTCTATCTTGTAAAAAAGACAAATAGTTGGTGATGGTTTTTACATAGTGTGTATCTGCCACATTTTGCAAAGCAATATTTACCGGCACAGGAAAATTATAATCACGGGTTACAAGCGTATACACAGGCAACAGGCTTGCAACCCCGGTAATGCCCGTTAATACAAATTTGCCGCTGGCAGATAAGGGTGCTGCCGGGTACCAGCCACCAAAATGGTCATCATGAAAATGGGTAATAATGGCATAGTCGATAACCGTTTTTTGTTGCTGCGGCCCCACTTGAATAATGTAATCCGCAATCCATTCATATGGATGTTTGGTACCATCCGGCACTTGAGGTGTATTACGCCTTGATACCGTTCTTGGATTAGTTGGGTCCAGCTCCCCAGCATCCAGCAACATGGTAGTGCCATCCGGAAAAACGTAAAATGCTGCATTGCCCCTGCCCGTGTTGATATGGTGCAAGTCCATGTAGCCGGGTTGCCAGGCCGGCAAGGGCTTACCAATAACAGCCACTTGTGCAGTACTGGTGCAAACAATAAATAGTAGATAAACAAACAGTAATCCCTTCATCTTACAAAAAATAAATGCTTATTAAAACGAGTAACGGGCGCCCAGTTGAACAGAATAATAGCTTGCCGTTTTTACCCTTGTACCGGCATTTTGGTTTACCGTGTATTTGTAAGAATGGCTTTCGGTATCAAAGCCGGTAACGTTGTACAGGTTGGTATTAATAATTTGATTATACCCACCCCACTTATAATTCAGCAGGTTTAGCAAATTAAAAATATCTGCCCGTAAAGTTATTTTATGTGTTTTTACAAGCTTAATGTCATACGCTACACTCGTGTTCCACTGCACCCTCCAGGGCATAAGGCCACCGTTGTAAGATGCAAAGCCACCCATGTTTTTCTCCAAAAATTTCTTAAACTCCGGACTGGTTTTTTGCAGCAATGTTTGCATACCGGTTTTAATATTGGCAGGCGTGGCCGCATTGTTGGGATCGTAAATGTAGGCCAGGTTGGTGCCATCGTTTCCTTCGCCAATAATATCCTTGTTTACGTAAGCACCAAAGCGGGCATTTTGGTAAGCCTGAAAAGATGAACTGATGCTGAAGCCATAAAAAGTAGGGCTTAAAAACAAGGCTACAATTTTGTTGGGCTGATCGCCATCGCTGTAATAATTTTTACCGTAATTGGCGTACCCGGAATAAGAAGGGCCTACACTAAAGTTGGCATTACGTGGGTCGCCATTATCGTAAGGTGGCGTGCCGGTGGCTTTGCCCTTAGCATACGATAAACTAAAGTATCCATCTTTACCCAACTGTGCAGCCACTTCTACCACAGCACCAAAGTATTGCGAAGCCCATTTGGTATTGGTAAAATAACGCACCTGGTTAAAGTTGGATGATATTCTTGAATTGGCTAATACAGGAAGATAACTGGTAGAAGTAGTATTGGTAAGCGTGCTTGCCGGCACATACACTTCCCTGCCCTCGTTGGTAACAAAAGCGGCGCTTTGTTTCAAGTTAATATCATACAGATAAAAATTGTTCCAGGTGCGGTTATAATAAATATTGCCCCCTGCCCTTAACCATTTATTAAAGAAGTGGTAGTAACTGATATTGGTTTTAAACGTCAATGGGTTTTTTAAATGCTTATCCAGCACAAGTACAGTGGCAGGTTGCTTAGTGGTAAGGGAGTTATAGTAATCCGTGCCCGGTACTTTACTAAAGTCACTTTGGTAAGCTTTCCAATCGGGTACCGGCACATTTTGGCGTATGTCAACCTGCCTGAAATCTACACCATTGTCAATGTGCGAAAAGGTAATGGGCTGTGTGGTTAGCTCAGATGCAAACAGCCCTGATCCAAACTTTACGATATCTTTTCCATTGCCATGCACATCATAAATAAGGTTAACACGTGGCTGAACATTTTTTGCATCAAAAGGCACTACATCGCTTCTTACGCCCAGGTCTTTATCAAGCTGTGCATTATACGTTGGCTTGCTTCCGATAATGTTTGCATCCCAGCGCAGGCCTACAGTAAGGTTAAGGTTTGGCCGAAGGTTGGTTTCCATTTGGGCATATAAACCCAGTTCTATAATGGGCACGCTTATTTTTGGGTTGCTGCCATCTAATGGTATTTTGCGGTTAAACCTGTACGGGTTATTATTAGCCATATCACTGATGCTGGCATAATAAAATTGCCCCTGCTGATCGTGGGATAACCTGTCTGTTACGTGGTTAATGTTGTTGTCAGTACCAAACACAAAATTGAGGTTGCCGGTTTTATACCTGAAGTTGTCCACCACCTGTATCACATCGGATGCATCCCTTTCCGGCACCCAGTTTTGTACGCCAAAAGCCACGGTGGTATTGCCTGTTGTGCCATCGCTAAAGGTTGAGTTTACGTTTACAAAACCCTCTGGAACGTGGTTATTCAAAAAGTTTAAAAATTTACGGTAGGTGCTAAAATTTATTTTTAAATCGTTTACGGCATTACTGTTAAACTCTGTACGCAGCCCCAGCATTACCCCGTTGTCAATTTCAATACCGGTGTATTGTGTGGTCAGCAACCCGGCCCCTTTTAATTTATTAGGATCGGTAAAGTGGAGGTAATTGTATTTTAAAGTAAAGAGGTTTTTCTTATTGATGTTCCAGTCAAACTTTGCGAATGCATTTTTGGTTTCCTGCACAATATTGATGGTACCGTATTGCGGGCTTGCCGGAAAGCCAAATTGATTTTGCATAATGCTTACTACCTGGTCTAGATTGGCTTTGGTGATACCAAGGTTTTTTTCTGCCTGCTGCTGTGTTGCGCCTGCATAAGTAAAATCATATGCCCTGAAGGGAATGGTGTTTTGGTATTGATCGTAAGAAATAAGAAAGTGCACCTTGTCTTTTATGATAGGGCCACTAAGCAAAGCACCACCCTGCTTAATTTCATATTTACTGGTAAGATGGTTACCGTTTACATCTTTTGTGGCAGCAAGTGAGTTGGCACCATAGTAACCCCAAGCGGCACCTGATAAAACGTTGGTGCCAGATTTTGTGATCGCCCTGACCACACCGCCGGAGCCACGGCCATTGGTAACATCATATGAGTTGGTGGCGACTTCAAACTCCCGGATGGTTTCGGATGAAATTGAAAATGCTGCATCTGTTGTACCGCCAAAAGTTGCCCTTCGGTTGCTTACACCGTCCAGCATATATCCGGTGCCACCACCTTTTGCACCCGCTAACGAAGCACCGCTTGCCAGGGGGGATAAAACCATAAGATCAGTATAATTGCGGGTGGCCAATGGTATTTTTTGTAAGGCCCTGCCGCTGATGGCCGTAGCCGTACCCAACCTGTCTACGCTATTATTAAAACTGTTGGAGCGTACCACAACCTGTGATAAGGTTGCCGCTTTCCTGTTTAAAACGATCCGCTGTAACACAAGCCTGTCGCCAAGGTTGAGCACATTATCATTTAGCTCCGTAGTTTGCACACCGGCAGATGACACAGCAATATTGTAAGACCCAACCGGCAAATCACGCAAAGTAAAATACCCTTTTTTATTGGTAGATGTGGAAGCTGTAAAACCTGTAGCAGCATTTTTTACACTTACTGTGGCACTTTCAAACGGCAGGTTATCTTCGCCATAAACAAAGCCGCTAATGCCAGGGCCACCCGATTGGGCAATGGCCGAAGCACTTAAAATCAATAACAGGTTAATAAGGGTAATTTTCTTTTTCAGGTGGAAAAATAATTTCATGTATTTATAATTTTGCGCAAAACTATTTGTTAAACCCATGTGAATACACCCGTCTTTCCATCTTAATATTTAGGTAAGATTTTGATAATTAGAATTTAACAATAACCGATTTTTACGAAAGGAGGGCTACAACATAAAGTGGGAAAATTTTTACGCAACGATCCGAAACCATTGAAACAAAATGGCCCATATCACTATTGCGATAGCAGCGGTTATAGCTGCCAACACAAAGGGGTGCATAGCAATGTTCCTTTTGTTTCGTAATGCTTTTTAACCTGCCTTAATTGATGGATGTGTCTGCGGTGCATTTTAATAATATGTTCAGCAGAGGAGAGAGAGAAAAGAGGACAATTCCATAAAAAAATAGACTGTTTATTCCTCATACAAATTCCGCCTCAAAAATTCATTTTGAAACTTGCCGTTGGCATCATGTTTTTGCACCAGTGCTTTAAAATCATTCAGCCTTGGGATGTTTGATTGCAGCACCTGCGGCTGCATGGTAAACACTTTGCCCCAATGTGGCAGGGCATTAAAGGGGGCAAGGCTTTCTTCCAGCAATGGCAGTAAAGCCATCACTTTTGCGGTGTCCGGTTTCCAGGTAAAATGTAACGCCACGCAGTTTTTTTTATAACAGGGGCTCATCCAAAAATCGTCTGCGCCAACTGCCCGTATTTCTGAAACAAACAATAGCGGGGATATTTTTTCATGCAAAGCTTCAATAGCCATAATTGCTGCAAAAGCATTTTCAACCGGCACAAAATATTCTGTCTGCAGTTCCTCTCCCGTGCTGGGTTTAAAACCCATTTTAAAATGTGGCAGCCTTTGGAACCATGGGCCAGCTTCACCCATTTGCCCGGTGCAATTAACAGGGTCTTGCCCTTTTATCGGGTGCATATTTTTGGTGGCAGCTTTTGCACCAAACAATTCAGCAGGGGGCAATGTACCGTTAGGTGTAACTTTATTTTTTACCCAAACTTCGCTGATGTTTTTATTTTGCCAGTTGGTAAAAAGGCTAACACTGTATCCGCTTGAAATAATGAAATCAAAATTATGTTCGAGGGCTGCCATTGGCAAATCCAGGTAAACATATTGCTGCATATCAAAAGACGGTTGCAGGTGCAGCGTTAATTTGGTTACAACCCCCAATGCGCCTAAACCCACCACTGCACCAAAAAAATCTTCATCCTCTTTCTTAGACAACATGGTTACCTCACCCGCCGCATTTACAAATTCGATTGCGGCAACAGCCGTGGCAAGGTTGCCATTTTTTATTCCAGAACCATGGGTAGCAGTGGCACAAGAGCCTGCCACTGTAATGTGTGGTAATGATGCCAGGTTATGCAATGCATATCCTTTTTCGTGGAGGTATGGGGCAAGGTCGCCGTAGCGGATGCCGCCTTCGATAGTTACCGTGTGGGCAGTTGTATCAAGTGATAAAATCTTGTTCATTTCCTTTAAGCACACCTGGTTATTCTCATTGTCTGCAATAGTATTAAAGGAATGTGCCGAGCCGAGCACACTTAGCTTATCATACTTTTTTATCACAGCCTGTACCGCTTCAAGCGTGGCCGGATAATGCACCTGATGAGTGCTGAAATTAATATTACCTGCCCAATTTTTCAATAGCTTATTTTTTAGTGAACGCTGTTTTTAAACAACTTTAAATGATAATAGTTTTCGTTGGATGAAATGGGTGCGGTTACTTTTTGACAATCAATTGTAGAAACAGTTTATAAAATAATTTCTCTTGCATCAAATGCTTTTCAGGGCACACATTATCCTCTCCTCACCTAAAATAATTTTAATTGTAAAGAAGCATACAAGCCATGTTCATCGGAGTGCTGAGTGTTTTTTCGGGCTACTGTCCTGATGGTGTAGACAGGTGTTTGAACTTCCCTGGAAGCGATGGAAATATAGGTGCCAGCTGCATTTGCAACAAATAAATTATGCACCAGTTGGGGATTGTTGTTTTGCTTTGATAAATGGCCAAGTAACAAATGCGACATAAACGGTGGACGGTGTTTAATAAAAATATCCAATGCCTGGTTGTTGGATAAATGGCCATGACCGCCCCGTATCCTGTTTTTTAAAAAATAGGGATAGCTGCCTTCCTCCAGCATGGTTTCATCATAATTGCTTTCTAAAAAAGCAGCATGGCACTGGCTGAAATGTTTGGTTACATGGATACATGGGGAACCGATATCTGTAAACACACCGACTTTAATGCCATTGTAACTAATGATAAAACTATGTGGGTCTGCCGCATCATGAAACTTTGGGAAAGCAGTTATCATCATGCTGCCAACGGCTACCGGGTTGTATGCTGCAAAATGATGGAGGAGTTCCTTTTTAAAATGCAGCCTTCCACGTTGGGCGGTAGCAGCAGTAATAAAAACAGGAAGGTTATATTTTTCAGCAATGGATTGCAAGCCGCTGATATGGTCTGTATGTTCGTGGGATATAAAAACAGCTTTTACCATTTTCATAGTAAGGCCAAGCAAGGCCATACGCCTTTCGGTTTCTTTGCAGGATATGCCAGCATCCACCAATACAGCTTCTGTATGGTTGCCGATGTAGTAACAGTTTCCGTTGCTGCCGGAATTAAGTGAAGAGATAAATAAAGGCATCAATGCAAAGAAAACCTTTTTTATCTTTTTATAAAAACTTAACCCATTTTAAAACAGCTTAAATTATCAACATGGTCAGGTTGGCACAAATAAAAAATGGTTTGTTTACACAAACCATTTTTCTATCTACATGGGGACCATATTAACGCTCTTCCTCATAATTTACTACGGTGCCTTCGTTAGCTAAACCATGACCTGTCCTTGGTTTTACGCTGGCAGTAGCAGCCGTAATGGGATCACCATTTACATCTGCTTTACTTTTTTTACCGTTACCATCATTCTTTACAGCGGTACTATTTTTTTTATCTTTTACCGGATATTCAGTTTGCTTTTTCATACATGTAATTTAAAATTGAAACAAGGTTATGCATCAAGAGAAGAAAAATACATGCCATACCAACTTATACCAGTTTGGCAGCTGAAGCTGTGAAAAGTTTTACCGTAACGCTGGTTTTGTAGAAGATATTTACCAGTATTTGTGATTAAAAAAATCCTGCCAAAGGGCAGGAAAGAGGTTAAAAAAATGGTATTAATAAGTAAACTTAAATCTTTAACGTAGCTAAAGGTTTAAACAATCAGGGAAGATTGTACGAAAAAAAAGCGTATTTCGAAAAGCAAATCCTGTATATTTTAAGCCTATCTTTTATGAATATTTAAAAACTTTTCCGCCCGCCATCACCTGTTTTGTTTTTTCATCAAAGGTGGCTTTTTGGCCGGTGTGTACGGCAGCGTTGGTCATGATGTTTGCAATGGAATGGTAGTACCCTGCTTCAACCGGGGCGTTGGGCTGCTTGCGGCTTACCACGCATTCCATCCAGTTGCGCATGTGCGCTGTGGTGAGTGCATCGCCGCCGGTATTTGCTGAGGCTATAACGGCTACATTATCAGTAACTAAATCCGTGGCGGGCAGCAGGTTAGGCTGCATGTTCATTTCATCTGCAAACCTTTTTTCCAAACCTCCAACGGGGGATATTTTGTTGGTGATCAAATTCAATTCCCCACCATTGCTGTAATACAATTCTGCCGGGTGCTCATCACCATTGTGCATGCGGGAAGAGAAGGTTACCTGAAACCCCGTAGATAGATCATTGATGGGGCCATAGTCAAAAACGGCCGTTGTGGTATCCCAGTTACGGCGGCCATCTTTCCATTGATAAATGCCGCCGTTGGCCACCACACTTCTTGGGTGCTGCAGGCCGGTGAACCAATGTACCGTGTCAATCTGATGGCTCATCCACTGGCCGGGCATGCCGGATGAATATGGCCAGAACAACCTGAACTCAAGGTACTTTCTGGGGTCCCATGCTTCTATGGGGCGGTTGAGCAAAAAGCGTTTCCAATCGGTATCCTGTTCCCTTATTTTTTGAACTAATGCAGGCCTGCGCCAGCGCCCGGGTTGGTTTACATTCCAGGTTAACTCTACCATGGTGATGGCGCCAAACTTACCTTGCTGTACAAAATCTGCTGCTGCTTTATAATTTTTACCGCTCCTGCGTTGTGAGCCTATCTGTACAATTTTATTCGATTCTTTTACTGCTTTTAAAGTTGCGTTGGCATCATCCATCGTTTCTGCAAAGGGCTTTTCGGTGTAAGTATCGCAACCTCCTTTTACGGCTTCAATGGTGTGCAGGGCATGCTGAAAATCTGCGGTGCTTATGATTACCGCATCTACCGTTTTGCTGCTGTACAATGCTTCGTTGTTGAGATATTGTTTTATATCATGCCCTAACTTTTGCTGCAGGTACGCCCCTCCTTCTTCACGCCTCATTTTCCAAATGTCGGAGACGGCAACAATGTCAAAATTTAAATCTTTATAATTGTTTAAGAACGCCGGCAACAGCGAAGTCCTGAAGCGGTCGCTAAAGCCGACCACGCCCACTTGTACCCTGTCGTTGGCACCTATGATACGGGCATAACTTTTGGCACTAAAGGCCAGCGGGGCAAGGTACACACCGGCTGCTGCCTGGGTTGATTTGCGGATAAAATCCCTTCTTGAAGACATACTTTTTTAATTTATTATTTTTATATTTTTTAGCATTTTTATCCCAATCTATACAACCCTTTTTCTTTTTGCACAACCATTTAACCCCGGATGTTGCACCTGTTTTTCTTTTTTAAAATGACCATCAGGGGTATACTGTAAAAGGGTGCGACGCCACTGAAGCACCACAATATTGTTTAGCCGGGACAATCATTTTATTTTGGTCCAGATAAATTTTGGATAACCAGAATACCAATTCAAGGTAAATAATTTAAGTGAAAACGGTAGTGGTTTTTTAGTGTGAATAATGGATAAAAATTAAGGCCCCGGCAACCCTGCACCATAAAAAAAACCTTGCCATTGAAGCAAGGTTTTAAAAGATTTGTACTAAAGAAAATATAACAGGCTACGTTGCTTTATCCGAAGTGTTTTTGATAAGGCCAATGCCCGACATAAAAAATACGATGCCCAGCAAACCATACAATACAATGCTTTTAATATTACTTGTGCCCTTGCCCGTATTCATAAAATAATAGCCGGCCATAATGAGGCCAACCACGCCAAGCAAAGTGAGGATGATACCAATTACCCTTTTTTCCATTTGTAGATTTTTTGTTTGCTATGCAAACCGGATGCCCTTATTGTACGACGTTCATCTTAATAAAAGAACGAAAACCACGTTTAGTTTTAATGCCCAAATTGTGTAAACAGTTGCACAAACTTTTCGTTACCACATATCCATAGGGTTTTCGCAGATGCGGAAATTTTCGTTAAAGCTGTCCATTAATGCTACATCATTATCAGATAAACTGAAGCCAAGACTGTCGAAATTTTCTTTAATCCTTTCCCTGTTGGATGATTTTGGAATGGTGGAAATACCATGCGCTATGTTCCATTGCAGGATGACCTGCGCAGGCGTTTTGTTGTATTTGCTGCAAAGCTGCAACAACCTTTCATCTGTAAATTTTTGCGCCCTTGTTATGGGCGAATAAGATTGTAACCGGATGGCATTGGCTTGGCAATACTGCAGCAGTTCGGCTTGAAAAAGCCATGGGGTAAACTCCACCTGATTTACGACGGGCATTACCGTGGCATAGGTTTTTAGTTCTTCCAGAAAAGGCAACAGGTAATTGGCAACTCCGATTGCCCTAACCCGTTTATCGGCATACAATTTTTCAAGCGCCAGCCAGGTTTGCTTACGCTTGCCTTTTACAGGCCAATGCACCAGGTATAAATCAACATAATCCAATTGCAACTTTTGCAGGCTTGCTTCAAACGCCTGTAATGTTTCATCATATCCCTGATCTGTGTTGGCCACTTTTGTCGTTACAAAAATGTCATCCCTGGCTACGCCACTTTTATTAATGGCAGCACCCACTTCTTTTTCGTTAAAGTAAGCCGCTGCAGTATCTATTAAACGGTAGCCCGTTTCCAGTGCCAAGGTAACAGCTTGCTCGGCCTGTGCCTGGTGCATGTCATACACACCCAAACCCAGCAACGGCATGCTGATGCCATTACTTAGGGTGGTGTAAGGTTGTTGTACCATGGGTTTTGTGTTGATAAAAATTTCCTTTAAACCTGTGTCCATCTTTATAAAGTATTTACCATTTTTGAAGCCCTAATAATTTTTTACCCAAGTCGTTTAAAACTGCCTGGCCATATTTGTTTTGCTCCCATTTTCTTGGGTCGCCGGGAAAAGCATATCCTTCGGGTGCCACACTTTTTTCCCAGGATGTTACCCTCCATTGCCTCAGCTCTTCATTGCTTTCTTCAGCAGGCATCATAGAAATATATTGGGCTATACGCACTTTATCTTCACTTAAATTTGGCCGTATGCCATGCGGTTGCAGGCTGTTGAAAATAAGCAGGTCGCCGGCTTCCATTTTTACTTTGGTCATTTCAAACCCAGTGGTATCGGGCTTAAAGTGGTTCCTGTCTTCCGGCTGCGTAAGCTTCCAGGTATTGTAATTTCTAAACAGTTCGGGTATGCATTGAAAGCCGCCCATGTTTTCATCATCCTGGTCTGCAAGTGCCAGAACGCCCTGCACATTTACGGGCTTTGTATCCGGGTCGTAATCCCAATGGATAAAGCCTTTGTATTCATACCCTGGCTTTATCGGAAAGTTAAGGTTGGCCCTGTCGATGGTAACCCATAATTTTTCGGTGCCCCATATATCAGCAAAGGCATCATACACTTTTTGCATTTGGCGGTTGTTCCACAAATGCTGGTTGTTGTACACTTCCACCATGCCGGTATTAGTCAATTCTTTCATCTGCATTTCAGCCCTTGGTGCTGTATACCAGGTTGATTTATCGGCAGGGTTTTTCTCTTCAAACTCCCATAAAAAATCAGCAGTTGCCAAAGCTTGTTCCCGTGGCACAGCATTCTTAATTACGATATAGCCATTGGTAACCCAAAAGTTCCAGTCGGCTTCCGTAAGCACACGCAATGGTTGCCCGTTGCTGCGGTCGTTTAATTTGGTGGCACTGCTTTTTGCGGTAGAAGGGTTGCCCGGGATATCTTTATGGGCATTGCCCGGCACCATGGCCGGCGTCATTGTGGGCACCATTGTGGGTGTCATTGTTTGTTGTTCCATATTGGCTTTTTTAAAATTGATGAACCACAAAAGTAGCTGCAACCACTACCCTGTTGCAACCTTTGCCTTACCCAAAAAATATGCTGTATTGATATTTTTTATGAGTTTGGATTGTTTAAATTGCAATTGGGAACAAATAAAGCAATTTAGGTGTATTGCTTCTTTTAAATTATTGCCGGTATGAAAGTAACCTTGGAAGCTATAAAGCCAGATGCTGACAGCTCTTTTAAAATTTTGCTCACCCCTAATTTGAACGATATTTTTTACTGGCATTTTCATTCAGAGTATGAAATTGTGTATGTGGAAGCAGCCCGTGGCATACGGCATATTGGCGATCATATTTCTACCTACACTGGCAGCGACCTTGCCCTGATTGGCCCGAATATACCACACCTTAATTTTGATTATGGCGTAAAGGAAACTGCCGAAACTGTTGTAGTGCAAATGAAAGAACATTTTTTAGGAGAGCCGTTTTTTGCCCTGCCCGAAATTGCAGCCATTAATGATTTATTGGAACGTGCAAAAAATGGGCTGGCGTTTTTTGGTGAGACAAAACAGCAAGCCGGGGAACAGTTAAAAAAATTGAGCAGCCTCTCCCACTTTGATCAGCTTATAAGTTTATTGAAGGTTTTTCAACTGCTTGCCGTTAGTGATGAAGTGGTTGGTTTACAATCGAGGCCGATAGAAAATGCATCCTTATTAAAAGAGCAACAGCGGCTGCATAAAATTTATCATTTTATCGAAACCCACTACCAGCAACATATTGATGTAAATGAAATAGCCAGGCTTAGCCATTTAACGACCGCTGCTTTTTGTCGCTACTTTAAAAAAAACACCCATCTTACCTTTACAGATTTTGTTAACCAATACCGCATTAACCAATCAAAAAAATTGCTGGTTCAAAACGAAAGTGTGAGCAATGCCTGTTACGAAAGTGGTTTTGAAAACCTCAGTCATTTCAACAAAACCTTTAAAAAATTTACCGGCGAAAACCCTGGTGCATTCAGAAAAAAACAAGCCCTTTCTTAGCATATCATTAAAAGAAAAATTTACGCCCCACTCCCTTATTTTGCCAGCAAACCATCTTTTAACCGGATGATGCGGTTACCATAAGTGGCATTGTGCCCACTATGGGTTACCTGTACGATAGTTACTTTATCCTGCTCATTTAATTTTTTAAACAGTTCCATAATTTCTTTGGCCTGATCGCTGTGGAGGTTGCCGGTAGGTTCATCTGCAAAAATTACTTTTGGGTTACCAGCAATGGCCCTTGCGATGCCCACCAACTGCTGCTGCCCACCCGATAATTGCGATGGAAAAAGGTCTTTACGGCCAACGATATTGAAGCGGTCCAAAAGCTCTGCCACCCTGCTTTTTCTTTCAGACGAACCGAGGCCTTTGTACAATAATGGTGTCTCAATATTTTCATACACTGTAAGCTCATCTATTAAATGATAGGCTTGAAATACAAAGCCAATCTGGTTACGGTGCAGCTCGGTTTTTTTCTTTTCGGTAAGATGGGAAACGTTTTCGCCCGACAGAAAATATTCACCATCGTTGGCCTCTTCCAGCAAACCCATAATGTGCAGCAATGTTGATTTGCCCGAGCCCGATGGCCCCATGATAGAAACGAATTCGCCTTCTGCAATATCGAGGCTAACGTCGCTAAGCACATAAGCCTTTTTTGATCCGTTGTTGTAATACTTGTAAACTTTTTTTAGTTGTATCATTTTTTGATGTCTGATTTTATGATGTCTGATTTAGATGTCTGATGTTCAATGTCTGATGTTCGATGTCTGATTTGTATATTCAATTTTTTAGGTTAAATTTTTTTATGTTTTACTTTTTATATTGACTTTTAAGGTTTGACAATGCATCACCGAATTTAACAGGCACACCAAACATAAAAAAAATCAGCCATCAGACATCAGCAATAGTATTCACTCACTTCTCAAATTTTTCATCGGGTTGGCCAGCGCTGCTTTTAATGTTTGCAAAGCAATCAGTATCAACGTTACCAAACCTAATGTAGCCACCGGCCATAAAAAAGGCTGAGCCGTAATCGTAATGCGGTAAGCATAATTGTTCAGCCATCCCTTCATCAGGTAATAAGATAAAGGGCATGCAATGGCCGCGGCAATAATGATAACCAGTACAAACTCTTTTATAAACAACAATGAAATATTGGGTACCGAAGCACCTAAAACTTTCCGGATACTGATCTCCTTTACCCTTTTGTGGATGCTTAGGGAAATTAACCCCAGCACGCCCAATAAAACAATTATTAAAGAAAGAATAGTAGCAGTGTAAGCAGCCTTTTTTAATTGGATTTCATTAGCGTATAAGTTCTTGAGCGTATCATCCATAAATTGATATTCAAACGAACTGCCTGGCATTAACTGCGACCATTTTTTTTGTATGGCTTCAATGCTGGCTGTTGTATTTCCTGGTTTTAATTTAAAGGAGAGGTAGCGGTGTACAACAGCACTATAAACGTTAAAAAAAATGATAGGGCTCATGGCGCTTTGCATACTGAAGAAATGAAAATCATTGGTGACGCCTTTGATGGTAAATGTGGTTGGGTCGCCGGGAATGCGCAATTGCTGACCGATTGCAGCAACCGGGTTTTTATATCCCAATGCCGCAACTGCCTTTTCGTTAATCACTACTTTGCCCGAGTCTAACATACGGCTGTCAAAAAACTCACCGCTGTTTAAAGATATCTGGTAAGTGCTGAGGTAATTTTCATCTGTTACCAACGCCTGCATGCCAATTGTTTTTGTTGAATCGGTTCCCCTTTTATACACCTGAGGCTCATTGCCATTGTTGCCGTTTGGTATTTCATACGATAAGGTTACACCACTAACCTGTGGCATTGCTGCAAATTCATTTCTGATGGTCTGCATTTTCTTTACACCCGCAGGGCTCCAGTCCCGTGGCACCTGCGATGTAACAATGAACTCTTTATTATAACCCAGCCCTTTACTAAAAAACATGGATACCTGTTGAGTGACTATCCCCGCTGCTATCAGTACAATTAATGCAAATACAAACTGAAAACCAACCAGCGATTTACGCAAAACAATATTATCCCCAACGGTCTTAAATTTGCCTTTTAAAGAGTTGATGGTGTTGTTGGCAGACAATACAAAAGCAGGGTAAATGCCCGCCAGCAAAGCAACCAATATTACCAGCAAAAGAGGTATGGATAAAAAGTAAAGCGGCAAAGAAGATAGTGCCGGGATAGCTTTACCAACAACATCGGCAAACAACGGACTTGCCAAAGGATAAGCAGCTAATGCCAACAATGCAGACAACAGTACGAGTACAAAAGATTCAGTTAAAAACTGCATAATAAATTGTTGGCGCAGCCCACCCAAAACTTTTCTAACACCAATCTCCCGCATGCGGCTGCCGGCATTGCTGATGGCGATATTGATAAAGTTTACAACGGCCATCAGTAAAATAAAAAATGCTATAAACGACAGGGTGTACAACATACGCCTTACAAGTCCATTGTCTTTTTGTATGTAGTATTTGCTTAGCGGCACCGGGCGGATGGTTAGGTTCGCTTTTATTCCATCAGGTGCATTGGTTTGTATCAGTTGATGAATGGCTTTATCAAGGCTGGCGAGACTGGCACCGTTTTTTAATTCAATGTAAGAAGGCGCCGAGGTATTGTTCCAGTCTTCCATACTTGTTCTTCCAAAAAAGGTATAAGTATTGGCCGGAATAAAAATGCTGTTGTTGTTATTGTCATTTAAATTGGTAGCCGAGTTTTTGGGCAAGGCCTTTAACACACCGGTAATGGTAAAATCACTCTTGCTGCCAGAAAAATTTTGAATGGTAATGGTCTGGCCTAGCGCCTCTTTTTTACCAAAATATTTGATGGCGGTTGCTGCTGTAATCACTGCTGAATAAGGCTCTTTTAAAGCCGTCGCAGCATTCCCTTCCAAAAGTTCAAACTCATACATGGATAGCATCGTACTGTCGCCCAATTGTATGCCTTCCCTGAAAGCCCTGTCCCCTTTTGATACCCCTGATGTAATGCCATCCCAGCGGTAATAATTAGCAACCAGGCTGGGGTAATCTTCCTTCAGTCTTTTTGCTATAGGTGCCAGTGTAGTAACGGAATAATGTATGTCTTCTCCCTTCCATTCACTCTGCAAAAAGTATTGTCTTTCTGCGTGGTTCAGCCTTCTATTCACCTGCAGCTCACCCCAAACGTACGCTCCGATCAGTAACGTAAAAGTGATGCCGGTAAAAAGTCCTACAATATTTACAATGGAGTAGAAACGGTGTTTAACAATGTTTCTCCAGGCTGTTTTGAAATAATTTTTTATCATAAATATTATTCGTTTTTAAGGCTTTTAACGGGATTCATTAAGGCGATTTTAAAATTAAAAAAGAAGGAAGCCCACACAAAACATCCGACATAAACAGATCATACATCAGCCATAAATAAAAATCAGATATCTAAAAATCAGAGCTTGTATTCACTCCGCCCTCAAACTTTTTACCGGGTTGGCCACTGCTGCCCTTAATGCCTGCAAACATACTGTCAGCAAGGCTATCAGTAAGGCAAACAAACCTGCCAGCGCAAACATCCACCAGGTGTTATCAATGTGGTAGGCAAAATTTTGCATCCATTTATTTACGGCCCACCACGCTATCGGTGATGCTATAGCAATGGCGATGCAGACAAGTTTTACAAAATCTTTTGACAGCAGTTTTGCAACACCTGCCACAGTAGCACCCAACACTTTTCTTACACCAATTTCTTTGGTACGTTGCGCTGCTTCAAAGGCTGCAAGACTAAACAATCCCAACGCTGAAATAACAATGGCAATCACTGCAAATACAATCATGAGGAAAGAGGTCTGCTGATCTTGCTTGTAAAGATTATTGAAGGTTTCATCTAAAAAATTATATTCAAGCGGGCTATTGCTTACATATTTTTTCCAAACCTTGGTGATGCTGCTTAATGCCGCCGTTGCTTTATCACCCGCAATCCTGACACTAAAAAAGTTTCTCCATTCAGGGTTATTAAACACCACCAAAGGGCCACTCTTTTCATGCAGGCTTTTGTAAGCAAAATCATTTACCACACCAATTACACGGCCCGTATCCCCTTTAAAAACAAACCAGCTACCGGTTATTGGCACCGGCAGTTTAAAATCTTTTACGGCTGTTTCATTCAATATAAAACCATGTGCCCCGTTGTTGTTGCTTTCACCAAACCATTCGCCTTCTTTCATTTTCAGTTGCATGGTTTTTTCAAAATTGATGTCGGCAGAAAGTTGGGTAATCTTGGGATTGTAGCTGATGTCACGGCCTTTCCAATCCGCACATTCGGTACACACGCTGCCAAGGTTTACCAGCGGTTGGTTGGATGTTGCCACGCTTTCAATATTGCTTTCAGCAAGCAGGCCTTGCTGCATCGCCATCATCATCGATTCTTTTTTTGCCCTTTCGATGGTTTGCGGAAACATAAAAGACAGAACCTGCGACCTGTTGTAACCCGGATTTTTATTTTGGATAAATTGAAGCTGACTGTACATAACAATGGTACCTGCAATCAGTATCACGGAAACCGTAAACTGCAGTACCACCAGGCCTTTGCGGAAAGAACTGTCTTTTACTTTAAGCACCGTGTTGCCACGAAATACATTTAATGGCTTAAAAGAAGAGAGCAGCAAAGCCGGATAAATACTGTTGAGCAACAAAGCCGCAAGTACCGTAAAGCCCAATACCTTCCAAACATTTAAAGAAGTAAGCGGCAGCGCAAATGATTTTTCTGTTAACCGGTTAAACACAGGCAGGCAAAATTTTATCAGTACCAATGTTACCACTAACGAAAGCAGGCTGATCAATAGAGACTCCGTAATAAATTGCAGGAAAAGATGCGGCCGGCCGGCTCCATTAATTTTTCGTACACCTACTTCCTTTGCCCGCAGGCTGGCCCTTGCCGTGGTAAGGTTTACATAATTGATGCAGGCGATCAGCAACAATAAAAAACCCAGTATAGAAAATACATATACCGTATTGCGGTTGCCGTGTACAAAAACAGAGTTGTCTATTTCTGTTTCAAAATGCATGTCTTTTAAAGCAATCATGGTTATCGGGGTGGCATCCCCTTTACTTTTTGACGCCATCACATCGGTTATCTTTTTTTCTACCACGCCGGGATTACTACCAGCAAAAACGTTTACAAAAGTGATGTAGTTGGCATTGCCCCATTGCTGGTCGTTTTGCTTTATTTGCGGATTGGTAAGCAGTGCATTGATGGGTATAAAAGAAGTGTATTGAAAACTTGAATTGACAGGTGCATCGGCCACCACACCCCTTACAACGTAATCGATTGAATCTACACGAATGGTTTGCCCCACAGCAGTTGCAATGCCAAAATATTTTGTTGCTTCGGTATTGGTTAAGATGATGCTGAAAGGATTGGCATCAAAAGCCGCAGCGTTGCCTTCTTTAAACTCATACTTAAAAATAGTAAACCAGGCTTCATCAACATAAGCACAACCTCTACTGAAAAACTGGTTGTTTTTAATGGTAAAAACAGGCCATTTGCTGGTGTACAAACGGGCAGCATTTTTAATTTCAGGTACTTCTTTTTTTATGGCATCCGCCAATAAAAGCGGGGTACTTTCCCACACCCAACCCTGCGGGGGCAACCTTGTGGTAAGCCGGTAAATGCTGCTTTCATCTTTGTGGTAATTATCAAAGTGCATTTCGTTTTGTACCCATAACATAATAAACACAGCGGCCGTCATGCCAACGGATAAACCAAAAATGTTGATGGCGGTAGTGCTTTTGTTATTCAACAAACCCCGCCACGCCATTTTGAAATAATTTTTTATCATCCCTATTATTTTATACTAACACACAAACATATTTTGTCCAAGCTAAAGGCACAGCTTTGTTAAACATTGTTGCATCGCCCTCTTGTACTTTTTCAGCTATGTGGTAAAAAGTTAAATCAGAAATAGAAAATCCGACATAAAATCAAACATCAGAAATCAGAAATCAGAAAATCAGACATCAGACATCAGGCATCAAAAAATCAGGCATCTCATTGGCTTTTCAAACTCTTCACCGGGTTCATCAGCGCAGCTTTAATGGCTTGGAAACATACAGTTAAAAAGGTTAGTACCATTGCCGCCAACGCTGCAATAATAAATACCCACCAACTGATGGAAGTACGGTACACAAAGCCTTCCAGCCATTTATTCATTCCCCACCAGGCTAACGGAAATGCCACGGTGCAGGCTATCAACACCAGTTTTACAAATTCTTTCGACAGCATATTTGTTACCTGCGGTACCGTGGCACCCAATACTTTCCGGATACCAATTTCCCTGGTGCGTTGCTCTGCCGTGTAGGTTGACAAACCAAACAAACCCAGGCAGGCTACAAGAATAGTAAGCACCGCAAAGATGTTAAGGATGCGGCCCGTCTTTTGTTCCGTTATGTATGTTTTATTGTACAGCTCATCCATAAAAGCATAGTCAAATGGTTCGTCTGTATTAAAACTTTGCCACCGCTGTTTCATAGAACTGAGCAAGCCTGCAACGTCGGCAGTTTTTGTTTTTATTATCAACCCCCACTCAGGCCTTAGTACCATCAGCATTGGGGTTATGGCTTCATGCAGCGAGCGGAAATGAAAATCTTTTACCACACCAATTACATGCAGTGTAAGTTTGCCCCCTTCGTTATTGTTCATCCATACAATATTTTCGCCCACACCACTGCCGTTTAATGAGAAGGCTTTTGCGGCAGTTTCATTAATAATAACAGCGGTAGAATCTGTTGCAAAAGCAGGTGAAAAATTTCTGCCAGCAGCCATTTGTATGCCCAGTGTTGGTATGTATTGTTCATCTATATCATACCGCACTGTTTTCATTAACTGGTTTTCTTTTCCTTCAGGATAAACCATGGAGTTGTTACTGTTGGTTGGCCCTGCAGGTTTATAGGCAGAGGTGGTAACGTTTATAACACGGGAATCTTTCAGCAATTCTTCCTTAAATATTTTTTCATTTTTTCCCAATGCCCAGGAATTGGGCAGTACCAATAATTGCTCTTTATTATACCCCAGCTTTTTGTTCCGGATGTATTTCATTTGCTGGTAAATAACAATGGTACCAACAATTAAACTGATGGAAATAAAGAATTGAAAAACTACCAGTCCGCTCCGCAAGCCCAGGCTTTTGGTACTTGCACTCAGCCTTCCCTTTAGTGTTGCAACCGGGTTAAAAGAAGAAAGAAAAAATGCAGGATAAATACCGGCCAGCACACCCACCAATAAGCCCAATGCAATAAACATCAGCACCGGCTGAATGCTGGGCCCGATGCTTAAATTTTTTCCCGCCAAATCATTAAATACAGGCAATGCCAGTTGGACCATCACAAAGGAAAGTACTAAAGCTATAAAAGTGAGCAGCACAGATTCTACCAAAAATTGTTCTATCAGTTCGGCTTTGCGGGAGCCCATCACTTTTCGTACGCCAACTTCTTTCGCTCTTTTTGAAGCACTTGCTGTGGAGAGGTTAATAAAATTGATGCAGGCAATCAGCAACATAAAAATAGCTACGGCACCAAAAATATATACATACTTTATGTCGCCACCGGGTTCAATTTCATAAGCGCTGTTGGAGTGCAAATGAATATCCTTTAACGGCTGTAATGCAAAACCAAGTGAATTGCCCTTGGTCCTGAATTGTGCCAGGCTGATACCCATTGCTTTTAGTATTTGCGGCCCCATGTATTTCTCTACCATGCCCGGCAATTTGGCTTCTAATTTTTTATAATCGTATCCATCCTGCAACACCAGGTAGGTAAAAAAGTTAGAGGTCATCCAGCTATCTGATTTTGCTTCGCTGTAACCGCCCATAGCTCCAAACATATCAAAATGAAAATGCGCATTGGAAGGCATTTTATCAATCACACCAGTTACTTTGTACAGCTCACTGTTGTTATTAAAACCCAGTGTTTTACCAACGGGGTCTTCGTTGCCAAAATACTTTTTTGCAAAATCGTTGGTAATAACCAGCGTGTTTGGTTGCTGTAATGCCGTTGCAGGATCGCCCTTTAAAAAATGAATGGTAAACACACTGAAAAAGTTGGCATCTACAAAAGCAAATTCACCATCGTTAAATTTTTTATCACCGTAATTCACTTTTGGTTTACCTGCGGCATGTAACCTGGCAGCCTCCTGCACCTCAGGATAATCGGCCTTTATTGCGGCGGCTGTTGGCGGCATTACGGTGGCTTCATTTATTTTACCCCCGTTTACATTGGATTGAAAAAGTACCCTCACTATCCTGTCGGCTTTTACGTTAAACCGGTCATAGCTCAACTCATCCTCCACAAACAGCATAATAATAAAACATACTGAAATACCGATGGACAAGCCCAGTAAATTAATAATTGAAAAGGCTTTGTTTTTAAGCACATTCCTCCACGCTGTTTTGAAATAATTTTTTATCATCACTATTATTTTATACTAACACTTAATAAATATTTTGTCCAGACTAAATGCACAACAATGGTGATCATTGTTGTGTCACTCCCGTGTACTTTTTCAGCTATGTGGTAAAATAGTTAAATCAAAAAATCAGAAAATCAGACATCAGAAAAATCAGACATATCACTCACTTCTCAAACTCTTCACCGGGTCCATCAATGCCGCTTTTACTGCATGCAGGCTAATGGTTAGGAGGGCCACAAAAAGCACAGCCAGCCCCGGCATAGCGAACAGCCACCATTCCATATTTATTTTAAAAGCAAAGCCCTGTAACCATTTATGCACGCCATACCAAGCCACAGGAAAAGCAATCACAATTGCCACCAGTATTAGTTTCAAAAAGTCTTTTGATAAAAGTGCAGTTACAGATGCAATGCCTGCCCCCAGTACCTTTCTAATTCCAATTTCCCGGGTGCGTTGTTCTGTTGCAAATACTGTAAGACCGAACAAGCCAAGGCAGCCAATGAAAATACTGAAGCCTGCAAACAGTTCAATGATGGTGGCAGTCCGTAAGTCTTGTTGGTATAACTTATTCAGCTCTTCATTTACAAAACTAAACTGTATAGGGTGCTCTTTTTCTAAACTGCTGTAGAGTGTTTTTATCTGCTTAATGGCAAGTTGTATTTGGCCGGGCACGGTTTTTACAAACATGTTAAAATAGCGGTCCTGCGGTTGGTAGCGAAATATAAAAGGCCCAATACCTGTGGTAAGCGGCTTAAAGTGAAAATCTTTTACCACACCAATAACAGTGCCTTCAGCGCCCCAGAATTTCAGCTTCCTGCCAAGCACATTGGTGACTGTATTACCTAATTTTTTTACTGCCGATTCATTTAAAATATAAGTAGCCGTATCGTTGGTGTATTGTGCAGAAAAGTTTTTACCACTTATCAATTTTACATTTAGCGTGGGTATAAAATCAGGGTCAACATTGGCTTGTGTAACCAGGAATTTTTCTTTCTCCTGCATGCCATTCCACTCGAGGTAAGAGGAGTTGCCAACATCCACCATCGACATTGTGGCGGCCGCAACAGCAGCAATGGAGCTAAGCCTGCTTAGCTCTTTTTTAAACACCACCGGCTTACCGGCCAGTTCGCCGTTAAGCCTTACTGTCAGCAATTGTTCTTTATCAAAACCAAGCTCTTTCTGCTGCATAAACCGCAACTGCTTAAACATAAAAAAGGTACCAATTATCAGTGTTACAGACACAGCAAACTGAAACACCACTAACCCCTGCCGGAACAATTTTCCCTGCTGGCTTCCTGCAGCATTACGGAATACTTTAACCGGTTTAAAACCAGATAACATCAGCGCAGGATAAAGCCCGCCAAGGCAGCCGATGAACAGAATAAAAGAGAAGAATACGATGATAAAAAACGGGCTGCTAAAATGGGTATTAATTGGCGCCCCGGTAATTGTTTCTAACGAAGGCTGCACCAGTTTTACCATAAGCATAGCGGCTATACCGGAGATGGTTGTTATCAGCACCGACTCCCCTAAAAATTGCCATACCAGTTGCTGCCTTGTTGAGCCGGTTACTTTACGAACGCCTACTTCCATTGCCCTTTTAAGCGACCGGGCAGTAGAAAGATTAATGAAATTTACACAGGCCACTATCAGCAGCAACAAGCCAACTGCCGTAAAAATCCGGATGTATTTAATATCGCTTCGCTTGCCCCAGTCGGTTTTAAAATCAAAGTTTGAATACAGGTATTGGTCTTTCAGTGGCTGCAGTTGGAGCAGGTCGCCCTGCCCGCTATACTTCTTCAATTGCTTTTCAATCTTCTGCTGAAAAGCCATCGCATTGGTTGCGGGTTGCAATTGCACATAAGTATGAAAGTTGTTACTGTTCCATTTATTGGCCCACTCATCTGTTGCAAAAAGCCAGGTAAGGGGCAGCAATACATTAAAGCGTATGCTTGAATTTTGTGGCGGGTCTTTTACAACACCTGCCAATGTAAAAACATCATTGCCCATTGTAAAACTTTGGCCAAGTATCGCATCGTTGTTGCGCCAGTCTTTACCAAAATATTTTTCGCAGGTGGTTTCGGTAAGCACAATATCACCTGGCGATTGCAGCACTGCAGTTGCATTGCCCTTCAACAGTTCAAAATCAAACACCTTAAAAATGGAGTTGTCAGTAAGCAATATGCTGTTCTCCTCAAAAGCCCTGCTGCCATTTTTCAGCAGCCCGCCCCAACTTCCAAACCGCACTGTTTCCTTTACTTCAGGAAAATCTTTTTTTAATGCAGCCGCCAACCGGCCCGGTGTTACTGCTACAGTAAATAAATCACCAGCCTGGTTTTGCTTTTCTGTAATCCTGTAAATATTGGTGATATTTTTATGGAATTTGTCGTGGTTTAATTCGTTCCGGATGTAAAAACAAATGACGGTACAGCAAGCCATACTTACCGCCAAACCAATGATATTGATAGATGAAAAAATTTTGTTTTTTCGAATATTCCGCCAGGCGATTTTAAGATTGAACAATATCATGGTATTTGTTTTTTTAGCACTTTTGGTTAGTTTTCAATCACCTGTTATTTCCTGATGGATTACTCCCTGTTATTCTACGGCAATTGATGTCAACAGCTATGCCACGATAAAACCCTTGCCTGCAAAGGATTACAGAATGCCCTAAAAAATAAATGTACGAAACCGGACATCGGTATGTCTGATTTCGTACACCAAATTTGTATTGCTTTGGCTGCCTGCCATGAATAATGCAGCCGTTAAAATCTTATTTAAGGGTAAGGTTTATTTTACCGCTTCCGCCATCCGCAGTAATGGGTACACCACCGCCGTTAAGGGTACCTTTTATTTGTTTGTCATCCACATCACCTTTAAATGCATTTAGTGTATTTACTTTTATTTTATCCGCATTCAGGTGAAGGTCTACCCCTTTGTTACCCGGGATTTCCAGATAAATATTGCCGCTGGAATTATAGAGTTTTACATACTTGCCTAATTCCTTCATTCCAATTTTTATATTGCCCCCGCTTGTTGATCCTTCTATGCTGCAGGTAAGGCCGGTAAGCCGTATATCGCCACCGGAAGTTGATGCAAACAATTCGCCATCCACTGCATCGCCCAAAACATTGCCGCCACTGGTAACGGCTTTTATAATGCCGCCAGAATTATTAACGCCCACATTACCGCCGCTTGTGGTTAGCTTGATATTGCCCCGGCTGTTTACCGCATTTACACTGCCGCCGCTTGTGGTAAGTTCAATATTATCAGCGGAGTTATTGATATTAATATTGCCGCCGGAAGTGGTGCCTTTTACATTACCGCCAACACGTTCCAGGGTTAGGTTTCCTCCACTTGTAGTAAAATCCAATTTGCTTTTTAAATCAGCAAGGTCAATATTTCCACCACTTGTGGCAAGGTTAACCGCAGTGGTTTTGGGAACAACAATTTTGAAAGAAAAACTTAATCCATCCTTCCAGTTGCCCGACCGTTTTTTTGATTTGGCAATGGCAGTAAGCTGGTGACCGGTAACGGTAACAGAAAAGTCATACTTCTCATTGATTTTTTGTTCTATTTCCTGTTTTGTCATCTTTGCAGTCTTGCTGTCTTGTGGGGTAACATACACATCAATATGTGCGGCAGCATCCGAGCCTGAGACAGTAATATTACCACCCTCAGTTTCTACTTTTACTTTTTCGATAGCATCTGCCGAAAGCGTTTTGCTCATGTAAGGTTCGTAATATCTGTCTTGCGCTGTTGCTGCAAAGCCGATGCTGGTTAACAACAAAATCCCAAAGATCTTTTTCATACTATTTGTTTTTTATTTTAATTGAATGTGCATTTACCTGCTGATAGGTTGCCGTACAAGATGCATACGTTTTGGTGTAAAAAAATGTTACTGCTGTTTGTAATTAAATTGTAGTAACCACAAATTTTTATTGCCCGGCATTCCTCCTCCTGATAATTTTATAGTAATATTTAATACAATTTTTGTCCAAACAAACGCAAGCAATATGCAGTATCCCTGGGTTATTTATCCTGGTTAAGGTTTTGTGTGCAGCCGGGTACGCACTCTTTTGTTATTACAGTGCTTCTTGTGTTTCGCCAGGCCTTAACCCCTGCCCCTTTCCGGGGGAGAAGGAATTTGGCCCTGCTGTACTAATGTTTACTGCTTTTCATGCACTTTAATTTTCGTTACCTGTTATCTTCAAAGTGCCTTTATCTATTTAAACAATAAAAATAAAAATCCCCCCGGGGGATCCAGGGGGCAAGTTACTCTGCCTTTAAACTTTTTACCGGGTCCATCAGAGATGCCTTTAATGCCTGAAAGCTAACGGTGGCAATGGTTATAGCGATGGCCAGCAGCGCAGGCAACACAAACATCCACCAGGAAATAGCAATGCGGTACTCGTACCCCTGCAGCCACTGCTGCATGCAAAACCAAGCCAGTGGAAATGCCAGCAGGCAGGAAATAATTACCAGCCTCACAAACTCTTTAGAAAGCAAAGCACTTAAACTTTGCACCGTTGCGCCAAGCACTTTTCGGATGCCGATTTCTTTCGTCCTTCTTTCTGCAGTGTAGGCAGATAAACCAAATAAACCCAGGCACGAAATGAAGATGGCAAGCCCTGCAAAAAGGCCGGCCAGTTTACCAATTAAGTTTTCATTAAAAAATAATTCTTCGAAACTTTTATTTGCAAACTGAAATTCGAACGGGTAAACAGGATTGTATTTTTTGATGGTGGCTTCAACTTTTGCCAGTGCCGCTTTATAATCCTGCCCTGGTTTAAAACGTATCATCATGCTGCTGGTGTTGGCAGCTTTGGCATCGTTAAAAATAATTAATGGTGATATGGCCCCATACACATTATTGTACACGAAATCTTTTACCACACCAATAACCTCCAGGTTAGTGCTGTCCCTTTCAATAAGCTTACCGGGGATATTCTCCGGTTTGTCGTTCATCATCTTGGCCAAGGTTTCATTAACAATTATCGCATTGCTATCAGCCAAACCATCGGGGTAAAAATCCCTGCCGGCAACAACCTGCATGCCCATGGTTTTGATATATGCAGGGGTTGCCCAATTCATAGAAATCAATACATCTTTGGAAGCATCCTTGCCCTTCCAGTTAAAGCCGGAAGAGTTGCTGCCAACAGCAAAAGCCTGGCTGCTGGTTAATGCCGCATTCTCCACCGCACCGGTTTGCAGCAAGTCGTTTTTTATACTTTCAAAATGAAGGCCTGTGTTTTCGTTTTGTGCAGTGCTTATCAGTTGCTGGTCCAGCATAATCAAGTTGTCTTTATTTACGCCGAGGTCCCTGTTTTTTGTATGCATTACCTGCTGGTAAATAATGATGGTGCAAATGATGAGCGCCACCGAAATAACAAACTGTGTTATTACCAAACCCTTGCGGACAAAGCCTGCGCCACTGCTTTGCATTTTAAGCCCTTTTAATACAGCAAGCGGTTGAAAAGAGGAAAGATAAAATGCAGGATAACTGCCTGCAATAAAACCGCAGAGCAGGCCAATAACCAGCAGGGACAGCAGGTGCAACGGGTTTAGCAACCCAAGTGTTAAATGTTTATCAACAAGTGCGTTAAAGGCGGGCAGCATTAACGCAACCAAACCCACTGCAATTACAACACCTATAAAAGCCATCAGTATGGCTTCACAAATAAACTGCCACACCAGCATACCTTTGGCCGAGCCCATCACTTTTCGCATGCCTACTTCCCTGGCACGGGGGCCACTTTTAGCGGTTGATAAATTCATAAAATTGATGCAGGCGATCAACAAAATAATCCAGGCGATAATGGTAAAGAGGTTTACTACTTTTATTTTGCCGCCGCTTTGTTTGCCATCTGTAAAATTGTTTCGCAACCGCCAATCTTTTGCCGGGTGTAAAAAAGGCATGGCGCTGGCATCTTTATCTTTTGCTTTTATAAAGCCATACATTTTTTTGCTCACTACATCTGCCGATACGGAATTATCAAGTTCTACAAAATTTTGTATGCCGTTATTGCCCCAGGTGGTAAGCCAGGTGTTTTGTTTTTCGTAAACTTCAAAAGGTGCTATCCATTCTGTTTTTGAAAAACGGTTGCTCTCTGGTATATCCTTTACCACAGCGGTTATGGTGTAATCCTGCTTGTTGTCCATCTTAATAACCTTACCTAAAACATCAGTTGTATTAAAAACTTTTTTCGCCATAGCTGCCGTAACAACAACAGCATGTAACTGGGCAAATGCACTAACAGCATTGCCCTGCAAAAATTCATAATTAAACATGGTAAGAAAAGCCGGGTCGGCAAACATGCCATTGGCATTAACCTGTTTTTCACCATAGGTAAAAAGGGAACGGCTGCCCCAGTTGGTGCGGACAATATTTTTTATGCCGGGTATTTCTGCCTTAGCTGCTTTAGCAAAAGGCCCGGGCAGCGATCCAAACGTGTAAGTTTTACCATCGTACACCTGGTTATCCATTACCTGGTAAAGGTTATTATTGTTGCTGGTAAAATAACTGTTGAAAGTGCGTTCATCTTCCACCCATAAAAAGATGAGGGCGGCACACGCAATACCAACGGCCAAACCAGAAATATTGAGCAGACTAAAAGTGCGGTTTTTCCAAAGGCCCCGCCAGGCGGTTTTAAAATAATTCTTCAGCATAGTTGTATATTTTTTATCCCTTAAATAATTTTAGTACGATTCTATTTTCAGCCCAATAGAAACACAGTAATGTTCATGGTTTTTGCAGTCTCTTTCACTTTTACACCTTGCCCATGTTTCGCCAGACCTCACACCCTGCCACTCTCCGGGGGAGAGGGGAGTTTGACACTGCGGCACTGATGTTCTTTTTCTCATTCAAAATGAATAAACAAAAAGTTCCCCCCGGGGGATTTAGGGCGCCGTTACTCACTCTTCAAACTCTTAACCGGATTAACAAGTGCCGCCTTTACTGCCTGATAAAAAATGGTTGATAAAGCAATGACCACAGCTATGCAACCTGCCAATGCAAATACCCACCAGCTTATACTGATGCGGTAGGCAAAATCCTGCAGCCATCGGTGCATGGCATACCACGCCAATGGCGATGCTATCAGCAATGCTATTAATACCAGTAACAAAAAATCTTTTGATAACAGGGTTACAATACCCTGCACACTTGCACCCAATACCTTGCGTACCCCAACTTCTTTAATCCGGCTTTCTACCGTAAAAGTGGTAAGGCCAAAAAGCCCGAGGCAGGCAATGAATATCGCCCAGATAGCAGCAGTGGAAAACATGTTACCATACCGGGTTTCGGAGACATAACTTTTGTTATAATTTTCATCTACAAAAGAGAAGTCGAAGGGATTGCCGGTAAAGCTTTTTTTATATAGTTTTTCCAGAAAAGCCATCTTGTCCTGCATCTTATCGGCGGTTAGCCGAACGGTAAAAAAAGCACTGTTGTTTTGCGGATAAAAAATAACCGGGTCAATGGCATTTTGAAGGCTTTTGTGGTGGTAATCTTTTACCACACCCACTACATCAAGCGCCCGTTCATCCCATTGTATTTTTGTGTGCAGAATATCTTCGGGGTTTTGAAAACCCAGTTGCTTTACAGCGGTTTCATTCATCAGCACTTTGCTGTTGTCATTCCATTTTACGACGCATTCTTCCGGTGTAAAATTTCTTCCAGCAACCAGGTTTATACCGTAAGTTTTTAAATAGCGGTCGGCAATAATGGCGAAGGAATACGATTTTAATTCATCCCCTTTTTTAGAGTTGGGTTGTGTAAAACCACTGGTAACAAAATTGTAACCCCCACCGGGCACAGCGCCGGAGGTACAGTAATCTTTTACAAAACTTTGCTGCGACAACTCATCCCAAAAAGCTGAACGACGATTTTTAAAAGTGCTGTCCCTGCCCGTTTCCGGGCCTTTTATTACCAGCAACTGGTTGGTGTTGATGCCCAGTTTTTCGTTTTTCATATAATTTAACTGGGTGTAAATAAGGATGGTGGCGATGATGAGCACAATAGAAATAACGAACTGTGCAACCACCAGTGATTTACGTAAAAAGATACCTTTTGAAGTAGCATTTATCTTTCCCTTTAATGTATCAATCGGGTTATAGTGTGATAAAGAAAAGGCGGTGTAGGCACCGGAAAAAAGGGAACCTGTAACCAGCAATGCGAGGGCAAAAATCCAGGTTTGTGTTGCACCAAGGGTTTGCAGCGAAAGTGTTTTGCCGATCAGTTGATTGAACAATGGCTGTATCATTATCACTAATACAATTGCCAGGGAAAACCCAAGTAAATTCATCAAAACCGATTCGCCCATAAATTGTACAATCAAGCTCTTTCTGCTGGCACCGATCGCTTTTCGTATACCCACTTCGCCGGCACGTTTGATGGAGTTTGCCGTAGATAAATTGATGTAGTTAAACCAGGCAATCAGTAATATTAAAAAAGCGATGGCGCCCAGCATGTACACATATTTCAAGTTGCCGTAAGTAAGGTAGCGTTCGCTTAATGAAGTGCCGAGATGAACTGCTGAAAATGGTTGCAGGTGAAACTGCACACCGTCTTTATCTTTTTTTAATTCATTGCGCATGGCAGTGAGTTTCTTTTCCAATGCAAGGGCATTTACACCATCGTTTAATGTAAAATAGGTATTGATGTATTGAGAAGAAAGATTGTCAAGCGTGGCCCAACCGTTATCATTCAGGTTAGCCGGATTTTTTAAAGTCTCCAGCGAAAACACCATGTCGTATCTGATATCGCTGTTATCCCCCATGTCGGCAAACACCCCTTCCACCGAATACACAGCTGTACCAAACTGGTTATTTAAAGTAAGGGTTTGGCCAACAGGTTCCTTGTCGCCAAAATATTTTTTAGCAGTAGTGGCCGATACAAAAACAACATTGGTTTTATTGAGTGCCGCAGGGGTCCCTTCTTTTAAAGGAAAGCTGAAGAAACCGAAAAAATTACCTTCGGCATAGCCTATCGTATTCTCCCGGTAAGACTGGTTACTGTTGCCGCTTGTGCCAACAATACCCTTAGCAATACCATCTTCAAAACGGCAATAGGCTTTCACTTCCGGAAAACGTTGTTTGGCCTGCAATGCCCAGCCCGGCTCCTGTTCAGGCCATGTTTTACCTGCTGCATCTTCATTGATGAGGCGGTACATGCCTGCAATATTTTTGTGAAACTGGTTAACACTTTTCTCCAGGCTGATGTATTCTGCCAATAATAAAAATGCTGCAATGCCCATGGCAAGGCCCACCATGTTGATAGCGGCATACACTCTTTTGCGGAAGACATTGCGGAAGGCGATCTTTAAAAAATTTTTAAACATTGCAATACATTTTTAATGGTGATACAAGATTTTAGCATTACTACAAATTGCGGAACAATACCTCACCTCATCCCACTCTCCGGTGGAGAGGAGAGTTTGACACTGCGGAATTAATGTTTACTACTTATCATGAACTTAAATTTTATTACCCACTATCTTCAAATTTCAATTTTTTTTCTAATCACTCAATAAAGCAAAAAGTCCACCATGGTGAATTTAGGGGGCCCTTACTCACTCCTCAAACTCTTTACCGGGTTTGTTAAGGCTGCCTTAGCACTTTGAAAACTGATGGTGGCAATTGCAAGCAGCAGCATACTTGCACCGGCTGCTACAAATACCAGCCAAGAAAAACTGGTGCGGTAAGGAAAATTTTGTAACCATTTATTGTTGGCATACCAGGCAAACGGAATAGCAATTAAAAAAGCAATAAATACCAGCTTTATAAAATTGGAAGATAACAGGGCCACCACACTTTGCACGCTTGCGCCAAGTACTTTGCGTATGCCTATTTCTTTGGTCCTTTTTTCTGTTGATAAAATGGAAAGGCCAAATAAGCCAATGCAGGAAATGAATATGGACAAGAATGCGGCAAAGGTGATGATCTGTTTCCATTTGGATTCGCTGCTGTAATTGAGCCGGTTTTGTTCATCCATAAA
The DNA here is from genome assembly GCA_965249755.1 of Ferruginibacter sp. Classification (GTDB taxonomy): domain Bacteria; phylum Bacteroidota; class Bacteroidia; order Chitinophagales; family Chitinophagaceae; genus Ferruginibacter. The sequence continues at coordinate 604,732 of CBDFMT010000004.1, read as the reverse complement.
CTTGTAGCTGTACGGTTGGAAGGGAAACACTTTTTTAAAAGTTGCGGCAATAAAATTTAATGCAGCCGCAACATTGGCAGGGTTTATTTTTACCACTATCTGGCCAATACGGTAACCGGGATCTGCAACAAAAAGCTGCGGCATTATTTTGTTTTGCAGCGATTGAAAATGATAATCTTTAACCACACCCACCACAGTTACTTTACGGTTATCCCAAAAAAAATCTACCTGTTTGCCAAGCGGATTATCCCAGCCTGCACTCTTTACAAAACTTTCATTTACCACAACAGACCGGGTAGAATCTCCTGGGAAACCTTCCAGTAAATTCCTTCCCTTCACCAAAGAAATTTGTAATGTTTTCAGGTAATCGCCATCTATACGTTTGTAAGCAAAATCTATCTCTTTACCATCTGCTTTACCCACCGTAATATTTCCATGACCGTCACTTCCGGATACCAATTGTATGTAAGGGCTGGCTGACAGCTCACTTTTGATCAGATCGAAATCTTGTTGGGCTACACCCCTGCCGGCATCAAGCAGCACTATATTTCTGTCGTTGTAGCCCAGGTTTTTATGTGTTAGAAAGTTGAATTGCTTGTACACCAGTATAGTGGAAATGATTAAAAAAGTAGCCAGTGTAAATTGAAAAATTACAAGCCCTTTTGTGAGGTAGTTTTTACTGGTAAACCTATGCCTGTTGTGGATGGTTTGCAATGGGTTAAAGCCAGATAAAACAAGGGCAGGATAAAAGCCTGCAACCAACCCGGTTATAAAAAATAATCCCAAATACGCAACCATTAAACGGGTGCTTAGCAGCATGCTAAAACTAAGTTGCTTATTGGCAAGTCCATTAAAAACCGGAAGTATCAGCAACACCAACCCAATAGCAATTAAGAAAGAAAAAAAGCTGAGTAAAAAGGATTCGCCCAAAAACTGTTTGATGAGTTGTAAACGGTCCCCGCCCATTACTTTTCTTACCCCGATTTCTTTAAAGCGCTGAATGGAGTGGGCCAGTTGCAGGTTTATAAAATTGATACAGGCTATCAATAAAATAAAAATAGCGATGCCGGAAAGTATATAGGAGTAAATGGGTTTGCTGCTTTTATTCACAGCTTCCTGGCCATACATGCTGTCAAGATGTACATCGCTAAACGGCTGAAGCCCGAAATGTACTGAACCTTTGAAATTAAATTTTTCTTTCGCTTCCTTTAATTCACCTTTTGCCCGCTCTAAAAAAACATTGTCGAACCTGGCGGCCACAGTAGCTGCACTTACATTTTCATCCAACAATAAATAAGTGGACAAATAAAAGCCGAGCCATTCGTTGCTATCGTCTTTAAAGGGTAGTAACACGTCAAAATTGATAGATGAATTCTGGGGTGCTTTTTTAGCGATGCCGGTAACCAATTTTTGCTCAAATAAGTCACCGGTCTTAACCTGAAGCGCCTTTCCCATTACATCTGTAGTACCAAAATATTTGATGGCCATTTCATCCGTAATCACCACTGCGTTGGGGCCTTTAAAAACAGTTGAAGCATCACCCGCAATCAATGGAAATGAAAACACGGAGAAAAAATTAGTATCTACCCTTGTAGTAGGCTGTCCAAAAACTTCGTTGCCTTTTTTTATAATATTGTAGTCTCCCTGCACCCTCACAAAAGCTTTTATACCTGGAACTTCCTCTTTAAAAGCAGGCCCTGCAGGGCTATTGGTAATACCAAGATTACGGGTTTCCTTATCATCCTTCATGGTAGCCACCACCCGGTGCAGTTGACTAATATTTTTATGAAACTTATCAAAACTGGTTTCATCCATATTGTATAAAACAATCAGCATACAACAGGTAAGCCCCAGTGCCAGCCCCGCCATATTGATAAAGCTGTACAATTTACTCCTCCATAAATTGCGGAACATGATCTTAAAATAGTGCTGTAGCATATGGTTGTTGTTTATGTTTTTTGTAAGACCGAACCCCCGGACCCTCTCCGGCGGAGAGGGCAGTTTGACACTGCTGTACCGGTGTTGTTTTTCTCATTTTTATTCCAATGAATATTTTATTAAAAAATTTTTTGCCCCGGCTAAAACACAGCTTTGTTCAACATCCTTGCATCGCCCTCTTTTACATTTTCAGCATTGTGGTACACCTCTTAATCCGCTGCTGTATTCGTTGTAGCAATCATTTGCTGCAAAGCAGTAACTCCTATGGACTTAAAAACAAATTAAAACCATCACCATTTTTCTACAAAGCGTTAACTCCTGCAGAACAAAAAACAACAAAAAATAATTAAGCCCTATTTTAAAAACGCTCCGGACTAAAATAAATCAGACGTCAAAAAATCAGCCCTCACAAATTCTACTCACTCTTCAAACTCTTCACCGGGTTCATTAGAGCCGCCCTGATGCTTTGATAACTCACCGTCATCAATGTAATCAACAATGCACCAAAACAAACAACTGCAAAAATCCACCACGAAATAGGTGTGTGGTAAACATAATTGCCAAGCCATTTATGCATAGCATACCAGGCCAGCGGTGTGGCGATTAAAAATGAAATAAAAACCAGTAATACAAAATCCTTCGACAGCAATTGCCACAGGTTAAATACGGAAGCACCATTGACTTTACGTACCCCAATTTCTTTGGTACGTTGTTCTGCTATAAAAGAAGCCAGGCCAAAAATGCCAAGGCAGGAAATGAAGGTGGCTAAAATGGCAAAGAAACTGGCGAGCTTGCCGATGCGTTCTTCGTCTCCGAATTTTTGAGCATAGAGATCGTCAATAAATTTATACTCAAAAGGTTGTGCCGGGTTATATTTTTTAAAGATCGTTTCAACAGCTGCCAGTGCAGTATGGGAACTCATTGACGGATTTAACCTGATGTTGATAACGTTCTGGGTGCCGGAAGCCATCACAAAAATAGTTCTGAAAACAGGTTCATAAGGCGATTGCATTACAAGATCTTTAACCACACCAATCACATGTAACTCCTGTCCATCCCATTGAATGTTTTCTCCAACAGGATGCTTTAAACCCATAAATTTTGCGGCTGTTTCATTTACAATAATACCAGTAGAATCGGTACTAAAACCTGGTGAAAAATCACGGCCTTCTTTAATACTCCATCCAATGGTTTTTCCAAATTCAGGCGACACAAAAACGACACCGAAATTGCCTTGTGTTGTAGGCGCTTTGCCACTCCATCTGAATCCATTGTCTACTTCATTTACAGAAGTAGTGCCACCGGAAGATTCCGCTATGGATGATACAGCACCTGAATTTTTTAATTCAGTTTGTACCGCATCAAAATGATCGTGGATATCATTGGTAGAAACAGAGATTGTTATCAATCCATCCCGGCTGTACCCTACTGGACGGTTTTTGGTAAACTGCACCTGGTTAAACACCACGATGGTACCAATGATTAAAATAACAGACACCGAAAACTGCAGTACCACCAACACCTTACGGGGAAGTGCTGCAAAGCGACCGGCAAAAAAAGTACCTTTCAATACTTTTACGGGTTGAAAGGAAGACAGGTACAAGGCCGGATAACTGCCGGCCATGAGCCCGGTAAGAATGGTGAATGCAATACCGCCCAACCAGAACCAGGGACTGCTCCATAAGATGGTTATTTTTTTATCGGCAATGCCATTAAAAAAAGGCAGCGTGAGTTGAACAAGCAGCAAGGAGAATATAAATGCAATCACTGCTATCAGTAAGGATTCAGAAAAAAACTGTTTTACGAGTTGCCCCCGTTGCGAACCGATGGCTTTTCTTATACCAACTTCTTTGGCCCTTTTTTCCGAACGTGCGGTACTAAGGTTCATAAAATTGATGCAGGCCAGCAGCAAAACAAAAAAACCTATAATGCCAAACAACCACACAAATTCAATCCTCCCCCCTGTAATGACGCCGTTTTTAAATTCTGAAAACAAATGCCATTTGCTCATAGGGTGAAGAAATACCAGCGGCTTAAAGGCAGCATCTTGTGGCGTAACCTTTTTAAGTTTTACATCTTTTATCTTTACAGATACTTTTGCCATATCCGCATTGTCTGCTAACTGCACAAAGGTTTGAAAGGAATTACTACGCCAGGGATTAGAGAATTTTTCTGACCATAACAAACTGTCAATAAATAATTTCCAGGGAGCAATAAATGCCAATTTATTAAAACTGGAATTTTCAGGTAAATCTTCATACACACCCGTTACCATTACTTCAAAGCGGTTGTCAATTTTCAATATTTTATTCATCGCATCGGCTTCGCCAAATATTGCTTTAGCCGAATTGGCCGAAAGAATAACCGACTTGCTGTCATTCAATGCCGCTGATGAGCCTTTCAACATTTTGAGTGATAGCATTTCAATTGCAGGGGGTTCAAAAAAAATACCGCTTTTTGTTAGCTTCTTTTCACCGTTTGCAAGAATGTGGTCGTATGTCCAGGAAGCCATGGACACATGTTTAAAGTCGTTCCCATAATCCTTTTTCAATTCCTCTCCCATCAGATAGGGCACTGCTGTCTGGCTGCCCGTTACGCCATTATAAGTCTGGTTTTGCATTACCTGGGCAATGTGGTCATAATTTTTATACTGGCGGTCAAACGTCAGTTCCTCGTGTATCCAAAGGCCAATCAGTATGGCTACTGCCAGCCCCACCGCCAACCCACTGATATTGATCAGTGAATACCCTTTGCTTTTAATGAGGTTGCGCCAGGCAATTTTTAAATAATTTTGCAGCATATTATTTTGCCATTAGGGCGTTTAGACGTTTTTTTAATAAACATAAAATTTAAGGCAGAGAGCATCCTTTGACAGGTTAGGGATACTTTTTTTGAAACTGTATTTCGCCTTTAGCTTTAAGCATTAAGCATTCAGCTTTAAGCGTCACTACTCACTCTTCAAACTCTTTACCGGGTTCATCAAAGCCGCCCTAATGCTTTGATAGCCTACTGTTAATACTGCAATGGTAATTGATAAACCCGCCATCAATACAAAGACCCACCATTCAATATTGATCTTGTAAGGAAAAGTTTTTAGCCAGGCCGTCATCAAAAACCAGGTTCCGACAGAAGCTATTATTATTGCCACCAACACCAGTTTCAAATAGTCTTTCGATAACAATAAAAGCACGGTTGAAGTACTGGCCCCCAATACTTTTCGTACACCAATTTCTTTGGTCCGTTGCTGAATGATGAGCCATGCAATGGCAAACAAACCCATGCAGGACAAGAGGATGGCAACAAAAGAAGAAGCGCCGATTACCTTACCGATTATCTGATCTTCAGTAAACCATTTGTCTACATTCATATCCATAAAAGAAGCCTTGAACACACTGTTGGGGGCTATGTCTTTGTACAAATTTTTTATCAGCTTCATACTGCTTTCCATATTTTGCGGCAGCACTTTTACAAAAACATAGTTGAGGTTTGATTGCTGAAAAATATGGAGTGTAACAGGTGCGATTTTATTTTTGAGGGCGTACAAATGAAAATCAGGAATCACACCAATTACCTGCAATTTGGGACGGCTGCTATCGGGCCACAAAAATTTACCCACCGCATTTTTTTCGCCCATAGCATCAGCCATGCTTTGATTTATGACGACGGCTTCGGCAGTATCCGTTGAGTATTGCCTGCTAAAATCACGACCGGCCAACAATGGAATATCAAGTGTTTTCAGGTAGTCATAATCTATCCTGAGCCAGTCTGTACTTACATTTTTGCCATTGTACTCAAAGCCCAATGTTGAACGGGAAGTTCTGTTATCAAGCCCTTTCCCGATATTGATATCGCTGCCGGTAACACTAACAATACCGGTTTGGTTGGCCAATGCCTGCCGGAATTTTTGCAATACAAGGTTGCCATTTTCTTCATTGGTAACTGGTATGCTGATGATTTGTTCTTTATTAAAACCCAGCGGTATTTTACGCAGGTAAGCTGTTTGCTGTGCCACGATAATGGTACAACAGATCAGCAGGCAGGCAATGGTAAACTGGGTAATGATAATGGTGTTGCGTAAAAGGCCGGGGCGCTTTAATGATATCTTTCCTTTTAATACTTCCACTGCATTGAAGCGACTGACAGACCATGCCGGATAACCACCGGCAAGCAACGTAATAAAAAAGAAACCTGCCAGTTGCAAGACAATAATTTGTGGCTGAAAAATAAATGCCAGCGACAGGTTGATTTTAAAAATGCCTGCGGCCTGTATCAACAGCACTGCCGCAGCAATAATGCCAATTAACCAGCCTATTAAAAACACCAGAAAAGATTCGCCAAACAACTGGTAAAACAACTGTTTTTTTTGTGCGCCCAACGACTTGCGTACCCCCATTTCTTTTGCCCTGGTAATGGACAATGCAATACTGAGGTTAATAAAATTAAAACTGGCGATCAGCAGAATTACAAGGGCGATACTCATCATGGTATAGATCAAAGCTTTTGCCGCACCATCACCTAAAACATCTGTCGCAAAATGAATTTGTGTTAAGGGGAGCAAACCAAGGGTGGTATAATGGCCATTCTTATCAGGTGTTACCCCCTCTTTTTTTGCATCTTCAGCATTTGTTTTAAAATATTTTTCAAAAAATGGCTGGGCTTTAGCTTGAAAGGCCGCAGCAGTAACTGATGGCTTTAGTTTGAGATAAGCATAATGATTATAGGCACTCCAGTTGTTTTGCAGATTGGTATAGCCCGGCGTATTTTCTATCCGTACAAATGACTCAAAACGAATAGAAGAATTTTCGGGATAATCTTTTAATACACCGGTTACAATAAAATTATGCCATTGATGGCCTATCTGCACCTGGATGGTTTTATCCATCGGGTTTTCTGTATCAAATATTTTTTTTGCAGTGGCCTGGGTAATGATGATATTGCTGAGACCGTTAAGGGCAGCCAATTTGCTGCCGGCAACCAATGGAAAACTAAATATATCCAGCATATCTTCATCCGTACCATCTACAAAACTTTCAAACACTTTATCTTTATAGCGTACAACACCGGCAAGGTTTATTATCCTTGCTGCCTTTTCAACCTCAGGGTACTCTGCTTTTAAATTGGGCGTAAACGGAAAACACATTCCACCGCTTTTTTTAATACCTTCTTTGGTACTAAAATTTAAATAGGGTTGAAAAATGCGGTCCTTGTCTGTATGGAAATCATCAAATGAAAACTGGAACGAACAAAATAGAAATATAGGTATGCTACAGGCAAAGGCAATGCCCAGCCCGGTAATGTTTACAAAAGTATACCCCTTGTTTTTTCCAAGGTTTCGCCAGGCAATTTTAAAATAATTTTGTAGCATATTATTTTGCCGTTAAGGCGTTTAGACGTTTTTTAATAAGCATAAGACTGAAAACTGAAAGCATCCTCTGACAAGTTTTTTATACTTTTTTTGAAAGTGTATTTGCCTTTAGCTTTAAGCATCACTTTTATTCGCTTCTCAAACTTTTTACCGGGTTTGCCACCGCAGCTTTGATGGCTTGAAAACTTACTGTTATTAGTGAAATGATTATGGATAAAAAACCTGCCAGGGCAAATACCCACCATTGAATATGGATGCGGTAAGTAAAATCACCCAGCCATTTGCCCATAAAATACCAAGCAATGGGCGACGCAATAAGGAGCGAAATAATAATCAGTGTTATAAACTCCTTTGATAACAATGCCGCAATACCCGCTACAGAAGCGCCCAATACTTTTCTTACGCCTACTTCCTTTATCCTGTTTCTGGCCATGTAAGTAGCAAGGCCAAATAAACCCAGGCAGGAGATAAAAATGGTAAGCCCGGCAAACAATGCGGCCAAAGTTCCCTGGCGTTGTTCGTTGTCAAACTTCTTTGCATAAGCTTCATCCGTAAACTTATATTCAAACGGATAATCAGGATTGTATTTCCTGAAAATAGCTTCTGCCTTTTGCAGGTTTTGGGCAGTGGGGTTATTACTGTTTAGTTTCATCTGCACTACATTAAAACCAAGGAAGGTACTTTTTGCACCACATATTAATATTGGCCTCGTCGGTTCGTAAGGGCTGGTTAAAATAAAATCTTTAATCACACCTACAATATGCCAGTTAATGCCGAGGTCGCTTACCACTTTGCCAATAGGGTTTGCAAACTTCATAACTTTTAACGACGACTCATTTATAATAAGTCCTGTTGAGTCTGTAGGAAATTGTTTTAAATCAAAATCACGGCCTTCTATAAATTGTAAACCTGCTGTAACACCCAGGCCTTCATCGGCCAATAAACGATCGAAAGATGTTTTATCATTCGGGTCCTTTCCTTCCCAGCTTTGCCCCCATCCATCGCTTCGCCGCTCTGTAAGCGGGGAGTTTGTTTTTGTAACTGATGTAGCTATCCCGGCTGTAAGCAATTCATTTTTTATCAGTGCATAGTTCTTAGGTATATCACCTGTCATAAACTGATACACAAGATTGTCTTTGTTATAACCCGTCTTCCGGTCACGGGCATAATCTATCTGTTGTTTTACAATGATAGTGCTGATGATAAGAATGATAGCAAAAGTGAATTGCAACACCACTAAAACCTTTCTTGGCGTTACCAGTGCACCTGCTTTTTTAAACGTGCCTTTCAATACTTTAACCGGCTGAAAAGCGGAAAGAAAAAATGCAGGGTAACTACCGGCCAATATACCCGTAAACAAAATGAACCCTGCAAATGCAAGCCATGTATAACTGTTTCCAAAATCTAAGAAGAGCTTTTTATCAGTAAGGTGGTTGTAACCAGGCAAGCTTATTTCAACAAGAACAACAGCCGCAATAGCCGACAGGAATGCGATAAAAACAGACTCTAAAATGAACTGGCCAACGAGGCCATTTTTTTTGGCGCCCACCACTTTTCTTATCCCAACTTCCTTTGCCCTTTTCTCACTGCGTGCCGTACTCAGGTTCATAAAATTAATACATGCAATCAGCAGTATAAATGCGGCAATAATGCCAAACAGTTGTACGAATGTGCTGCGGCCGCCATTGTCTTCCACACCATTGGTAAAGCTTGAATATAAACGCCAGCGGTTAACCGGGTAAAGAAACAGCTCCCATTTCATTGCCTTTGCATCAGTGCTGTATTGTTGTTTCAGCACTTTTATTTTGGCTGCAACCGGGGCATAATTTGTGTTGGGTTTTAGCAGCACATACGTTGGTGTGCTGTTATCGTTCCAGCCCAAATCTTTTCCCGGCCCGTATTTTAAATTAGACATTGGTATTAAAAATTCAAAATCAAACCGGGTGTTATCGGGCAGGTCTTTTACTACTGCAGTCACTTTAAAATCTTCTTCATTTTTAAGCTTTACAATCTTCCCGATGGCATCATCATTACCAAATAAGCTTATAGCAGTTTTTTCAGTAAGTACAATCGAGTGCACATCATTTAATGCAGTAACAACATCACCCGCTATTAGCGGAAAACTGAAAATTTGCAGGAAACCGGTATCCACCATGTTTCCTGATTTTATTACTTTTTTATCACCTGCCGAAAGAAGCACACTGTGATCGTTTACCACCCTAACGGCACGTTCTACTTCGGGCAGGTCTTTCTCTAATACCCCCGCCAGTGGCGCAGATACGCCATCATCACACTCCAGTTTCCCATCACCTGAATAGCGGTTCCAAACTTCATATATCCTGTCTTTATTTGTATGGAACTGATCGTAGCTTAGTTCATTTTGTATCCATAATAAAATAAGTATTGCAGCCGCCATGCCAATAGCCAGCCCCGCAATATTCAGCAGCGAAAAGCCTTTACTGCGCCACAGGTTACGAAGGGCAATTTTGAAATAGTTTTTGAACATGTTTTTATTAATTGAATATTTTCTGATCTTTTTGTCCCGGCAAATACACAGCAATGTTCAACATCCTTGCGCCGCCCTCTTGTACTTTTTCAGCCCTGTTATACCGCATTTAAATTTGCTCTAACACTTCGTTTATCAACCACCCTGTTTCAAAAACAAACCCGGTTCAAAATAAATCAAACATCAGCCATCCCTTTCTACTCACTCCGCAAACTCCTCACCGGGTTCATCAATGCCGCCCTGATGCTTTGATAACTTATGGTAAGCAGCGCAATGATGATGGCCAGCAAACCTGTTAGCGCAAACACCCACCATTGTATGCTGATATGATACGCAAAATCTTTTAGCCAGTTGTACATGGCATACCATGCGATTGGCGAAGCAATCACAATAGCAATAAGTACCAGTTTTATAAAATCGCTGCTTAGCAGGGTTACAATGCCATGCACACTTGCACCTAGACTTTTGCGTACGCCGATTTCTTTTATGCGTTGCTCAATCATGAGCAATGCAATGGCAAATAAACCCATGCAACTGATGATGATGGCGATGGCTGCGGCAATGCTGTAAATAACTGAAAGCTGCTGTTCTTTTTTAAACCAGCGGTCAGTATTTTCATCCAGGAAGGAACCTTTAAATTCTTTACCGGGCAGTTGTTTGTTCCAGTAACTTTTTACTTTTTCCATAACAGCAACCATGTTGCCTGCACTTGCCCTAACCATGGCATAACCCATATAATCGCTGCGGCCTATCTGCATGGTGAGGGGTTCAATTTTTTCATGCATGGAGTATAAATGAAAATCTGGCACCACGCCAATGATTTGGACCTTTGGTTGAGAACTGTCTGGTAACAAAAATTTTCCAATCACATCTTTGTCGCCCAACTGCTTTGCCATGCTTTCGTTTACAATTACTGATATGGTGGAATCAGTGGCAAAACTGCGGTTAAAGTCCCGGCCGGCAAGCAGCTTTATGCCAAGGGTTTTCAGGTAATCATAATCAGTAAACATCCAGTCTGTCTGAATATTTTTATCACCGTAATCAAACCCGTAAGAACTGCGGCTGTTGCTTTTATCAAGACCTCTGCCGATATTGAGATTTGAACCAGATACCGATAGTACAGCAGGTTCCATTAGAAATTCATTTCTCAATTTTTGTATAAACATGCCCCCATTGGCACTGCCATTTGTTGGTACGCTTATCACCTGTTCTTTAGTGTAGCCCAGCGGCATGTTATGCAGGTAATTCAGCTGCTGCATTACAATGACCGTGCTGCAAATAAGCAGGATAGCGATGGAGAATTGTACCACGATTAAACCGTTCCGCAAGCCACCACGTTTTTTTAGTGTAAGCTTTCCCTTTAAAATTTCAATGGTATTAAAGCCTGCCATTACCATGGCCGGGTAACCACCGGAAACAATGGACACCAGCACAAAGCAACCCACCAACAGCAGGATGGTAACCGGTTGTAAAATGAATGAGAATGGCAGGGAAGTGCTGAAAAGGGTCCTGAACTGTGGCAGCAATATCCAGGCTACCAATAACCCAATAATGAATGCTGCAAAACAAACCAGCAGGCTCTCTCCCCATATCTGCAAAAACAATTGCCTTTTATCTGCACCGATTGACTTACGAACGCCCACTTCTTTCGATCTTGTGAAAGAACGGGCAATAGACAAGTTGATGAAATTAATGCTGGCAATCAGCATAATAAAAAAAGCCAGCAGAAACAGTGTGTACACCGAAGTTTTTTTGGTGCCGCCGGTGCTGTTATCATAAAACTGCACATCTGTAATTGGCGTAAGCGCCAGGTGAGAATAGTTGCCATCTTTATCAGGCTTCACACCAGATTTTCTTACGTCTTCCGGGTTTGGTGGATTGTTACGGGTGTAGAATTTATTGGCTGCTTTTTCAAACTGAGCTTTTGAAATATTATCAGTTAGCTGCACGTAAGCCTCATGCTGCTGGTTGTTCCATTCATCTTTATTTTTTGTGTAATCCGGCATGTTTTCCATCCGCATCAACGCATCATACTGTATGGTTGAGTTCTCCGGAAAATCGCTGACAATACCTGAAATGGTAAAATCTTTCCAGTCGTTTTCAATCCGCAACTGCACAATTTTATTCATGGGATCTTCCTTGCCAAAAATGGCTTTTGCCATATTTTCGCTGATGACTAAATTACTGAGTTCCTTTAGCGCACTTGCTGGATTTCCATTCATCATCGGGAAAGAAAACATCTGCAGAAAGTCAGGATCTGTGGCCCTGATCATCTTATTGTAGTCTTTACCATTGTACCTGACAGAGCTGCTTCCATACCGCCACCGGGCGGCATATTTCACCTCCGGGTAATCCCTCTTTAATGCAGGTATTGCAGGATACGCCATTGAAGTGCCGTAGCGGTCACCATCATCTGACATTAACACGTTGTAAGTGCGGAAAAGATGTTCTTTGTTTGCATGAAATCCATTGAAAGAAAGATCAAAATATGCAGCTAAAAAAACCAGCATACTGCTACTGAAAGCAACCACCAAACCTATGAGATTAATAGCTGTGTAAGCTTTGTGTTTTACCAGATTGCGCCAGGCTATTTTAAAATAATTTTTAAACATAAATAACGGCCTCCCCAAACCCTCCAAAGCGGGGGCTTTTAAACCCTTTACCCTGGAGATACTTTTTAATTTTATTAAACGATGGATTATTTGTGCTGTAGCTAACCAACCCCCTTTTTATATTCATTTACACTTTAGGTTACAACGTCAATGTTGCTATGAAAAACTGAAACAGAACGGAGCGTCGGCAATGTCGTTGCCATGCAAACCGAAGATGGTGAAACATGAAACCCCTGGCAACTTTTCCCTACACATGAAAATTTTCAGTTACCACACGGCCATCAAAAAGGTTGATGATGCGGTGGGCAAAACCTGCATCGTAAGGGCTGTGCGTTACCATTATCACCGTGGTGCCTTCTTCATTTAGCTGCTGCAACAATTTCATTACTTCTTCGCCATTTTTACTGTCGAGGTTACCGGTAGGTTCATCTGCCAGTATCAGTTTTGGCTTTGCCACTACTGCCCTCGCAATGGCCACACGCTGCTGCTGTCCGCCACTTAGCTGTTGCGGAAAGTGGTTGCGGCGGTGCATAATGTTCATGCGTTCCAGCACGGTTTCTACTTTTGCCTTGCGTTCTTTGGCAGGCATTTTTAAATAGATCAGGGGCAGCTCCACATTTTCAAAAACGGTAAGCTCATCAATAAGGTTAAAGCTTTGAAACACAAAACCAATATTGCCTTTGCGCAACTGTGCCCTTTTGCGTTCGGTCATTTTTGCCACTTCGGTACCAAAGAAATTATACTCCCCGCCAGACGGGTTATCCAACAACCCAACAATGTTCAGCAGGGTTGATTTACCGCATCCGCTGGGCCCCATGATGGCCACAAATTCACCTTCTTTAATAGATACGTTGATGCCGTTTAACGCTGTGGTTTCCACTTCTTCTGTAGCAAATAATTTTTGCAGTTCTTTAGTTTCAATCATTGTATGTTTTGTTGGTTGTTGTTTATATAAAGTAATGTGCCTGCACCTTTCCGGTAAAAAAATCATCGGCGGCGTTATTGATTGCTGGCTTTTTATCAAGGGCTTTTTTAGGCGTACTGCATTGCATGTCTAACCCATACGATGTAAGAAAGGCAACGCATAATAAAAGCGTAATTGCGGTGATGTGTTTTCTCTTTAACATAGCCGTTATTTTTTTGATGAATATTTAAAATTCGAGTACTTCATTTTTGCCAAAGTTTTCGTAGGAGCTGGTAATTACTTTTTCGCCTGGCTTCAGGCCATCCAGCACTTCAAAATATTCAGGATTGCGCCTGCCTAAAGTGATGTTGCGTTTCACTGCTTTTTTCCCACTGGCATCCATTACGTAAACCCAGTTGCCGCCTGTTTCTGAAAAGAAACCACCAACAGGTATCAATACCGCTTTGGATGATTTGCCCAGCTCCATCCGTATGGAAGCGGATTGCCCCCGCTTAATGCCGTCGGGTATTGTACCGGCAAATGTCATATCCACTTCAAAGCGGCCGCTGGTAACCTCCGGGTAAACTTTTGAAATAACGAGTGCATAGTTTTTATCGTTGAATTCCATCGTGGCCTTTAAACCAACAAATATTCGGCTGATGTAATGTTCATCTACCCCGGCACGCATTTTAAAACCATTCAGGTCATCTATCTGCCCAATGTTTTGCCCTGCTGTAATGCTGCTGCCCACCTCCGCTTCTATCGAAGAAAGCAAACCACCAACAGGTGCCTTTACCACCAGGTTGTTTAAATTTTCCCGCATTAACTGCAGGTTTTTTTGGGAGTGCTGCAGGGTGCCTTCCAGTTGCTGCACCTGCAATTTGGAGTTATCGTTTTGGTAGGTTTGGGATTGTACTTCTATACCTTGCTGTGCCTTTAATTTTTCGTAGTCCCTTTTTGTTTTAAGGTACTCCTGCTCACTGATTACTTTGTCTTTAAATAATTTTTCATTACGGTCATTGTAATCTTTTGCCTGCGATAACTGATAGTCCACATCGTTCATGGTGCGCTGCAATCCAAACTTGTCGGTTTTTAATTTAAGCCTGGTATTTTGCAGGTCGTTTATAAGCCGGTTAATTTCTGTTTCCTGCTGAACAAATTCCATTTGCAGGCGGTTGTTTTCCAGCTTCAGTATCACGTCGCCTTCCTTTACAGTTGTGCCACCTTCAATAACTTTTTCTTTTACATAGCCGCCTTCTATGGCATCTATCCGGTATGTTTTAATGGGCTGCACCACACCGCTCACAACAATAAATTCATCGAACACGCCCTGGGTTACGGTGGATAGGGTAAGCTTTTCTTTATCAACATTTAGTTTAGTCCTTTTATCAGAAAAAGCCAGTTGAAAGATGAGGAGGCCCGCCAGTAAAATACCACCTGCTATCCACCCGGTGCGTTTAAGCGTCCAAAACTTTTTTTCTATTTTCTTATCCATTTGCAAAATGCGGTTTAATTACTGCAAACCTTTTTCAATAGCAATGCCAAAAGCTGAAACCCTTTGCTGGCAAGCATTGTAAATAAATACCCAAAGTAAAGTGTACGATACCGGACATCCTTTGTACATACCCGTACAGCATATTGGCACGCTTAACAGATTGCTTTTTACCGCTGATTGCAAGAGTTGGAAAAATGTGCAGTTAACCATTATATTGCATGCTATATTTTATAACGAACAGGCATGGCAAAAAATAATAAATTATGGGTGCAGGTTTAGAGGGAAAAATATTAATAGTGGATGACGATGCCGGTGTTTTAAGCGCTGCCAACCTTCTTTTAAAAAGGCTTTTTAAACAGGTAGATACAGAGAAGAACCCACTGCGTATCCCTTACTGGATTAATGCCGGTAAGTATGATGTTGTTTTACTGGACATGAATTTTAACCGTGACCTAAGCAGTGGAAAAGAGGGCTTTGAATGGCTGGATAAAATACTGGATTTAGACCCTACCGTTTCGGTGGTTTTATTTACTGCCTATGGCGATATTGAAATGGCCGTAAGGGCAATGAAACTGGGGGCAACCGATTTTGTGTTAAAGCCCTGGCACAATGATAAACTCGTAAACACATTAACCACTGCACTTGACATTGCCCGACAAAAAAAGGAAGGCAAGGCTTTGGCGCAACCACAAAAAAACATCCGGGTTACTGCACCTGCTTCTGCACATGCATTTATTGGCAACAGCGAACCGATACAACAAATATTAAGTACCATCGAAAGGGTTGCCGCAACAGATGCCAATGTGCTGATACTGGGTGAAAACGGTACTGGTAAAGACCTTGTGGCAAAAATCATACACAACCAATCGCTGCGTAAAGAAAAAAATTATGTGTGTGTTGACCTTGGTGCCATATCATCTTCCCTGTTTGAAAGTGAATTGTTTGGCCATGTGAAGGGTGCCTTTACCGATGCCCGGGAAGACCGCACCGGCAAACTGGAAGAGGCAGATGGCGGCACTGTTTTTTTAGATGAGATCGGAAATATTTCATTGGCCATGCAGGCAAAATTATTAACGGTTTTGCAAAACAGGTATATTACAAAAGTAGGCAGCAATAAACTTAAACCCATTGATGTGCGGCTGATTTGTGCCACCAATAAAGCCGTACACAACATGGTGGCCGAAAATAGTTTCAGGCAGGATTTATTGTACCGCATAAATACCATTGAAATACAGTTGCCTTCGCTGCGGGAAAGAAAGGAAGACATTCCGTTATTGGCAGATTATTTTTTACACCTATATGCAAAAAAATACAGCCGCAACGTAACAGGGGTTAGCATTGCAGCAATAAAGCAATTGCAAAAATATAACTGGCCTGGCAATATCAGGGAGTTGCAGCATGCTATTGAACGGGCAGTTATTTTATCACAGTCTGGCATTTTGGAGCCCGCCGACTTCAGCAACCTGCGTGTGCCCGTTGCCGGTACAAGTACAGAAGATACGCTTCAACTGGAAGACATGGAAGTGATGCTGATAAAAAAAGCACTGTTAAAATACAACGGCAATATAACGGAAACATCCAGGGAGCTTGGCTTAACAAGGGCATCGCTGTACAGGCGGTTAGAAAAGTATGGAATATAAGCCTGGCAATATTTTACCAACTGCAGCAGTTGCACAATACATGAACAATGATTTTTAAAAATTTTGCCATCGGTTTAATATGGCGGATAACACTCATCATTTTGTTGTCTGCATCACTTACCTGGTGCATCATGTACATCATGCAAAAAAAAGACCATGCCATGTATTGGGTGCTTGCATTTTTTATTGGCATTGTAATTATTTACCGGGGTGCAAACCTTTTTCAATACGCCAACTCCACCAACAGAAAGCTTACCCGTTTTTTTGATTCCATACAATACGATGATTTTACCATCCGCTTTTCAAGCGATAATACTTATGGCAAAAGTTTTCAGGAACTTAACCGGCAGTTTAATAAAGTGCTGGATGCTTTCCGTAACATCCGTGCAGAGAATGAGGCCAGCCTGCATTTGGTAAACACCATCATTCAAAATGTGCAAACAGGCCTGTTGTTGTTTGATGCTTTTGGGCGGATAGAACTGGGCAACAATGCCGCTTGCAAACTGCTGGGTTTTTACCGGCTTAAAAATATTGCAGAGCTTAAAAAGAACCACGGCGTACTGGCAACCAAACTCGTTAGCGGTACAGAAAAACACTTTTTATATGAGGGGCCCGGTGGCGTGCAGCTCTCTGTAAATATCATCGGCATCCGGCTTGGCGGCCAGGTTAAAAGCCTTGTATCGCTCCATAACATACAGCCGGAACTGCAACAAAAAGAAGTGGAGAGCTGGCAAAACCTTACCAGGGTGTTGCGGCACGAAATTATGAATTCGCTTACCCCCATCCTTTCGCTTATTGGCACCATGAAGCATATTGTAGACAAAGAGCTGCCGCCAAATGCAACTGACAACGGTGCAAAGGAAGATTTGCAGGAAGCTTTGCAAACACTGGAAAGCCGTGGCACGGGAATGATAAATTTTGTAGATGCCTACCGCAGTTTTACCACCATACCCTCCCCCGTTTTAAGCGAAGTAAATATTGAGCAATTGGTGCAGCGGGTGATGAACCTTTTTGCCAATGAGGAAAACCCTGCCGGCATAAAGTTCCGGTACAGCCATACGGGCAAGCATAACATACATGCAGATGGCGAACAACTTTCAATGGTATTGATTAACCTCATCAAAAATGCAAGGGAAGCGCTCTTGCAAAAAGCAGGTGGGTTGATAACAGTAAAAACATCGCTAAGCGAAAACCAATTGTTGCTGATTGAAGTAACCGATAACGGCGCAGGCATTGAACCCGAGGCCATTGAAGAAATTTTTATTCCATTCTACACCACCAAGAAGAGTGGCTCTGGTATTGGGTTAAGCCTCTCAAGGCAAATCATACAGCAGCATGGCGGCACCATTAAAGTACTCTCCCAACCCGGCAAGGGAAGCAGTTTTTTTGTGCAGTTAAAAGATGGGGAGTAAGGGGGGCATTAGTCGGCCATTGCGTAAAAAACAATTAGCAGGTTTATAATTGTCAATATAGTTGTGAATGCTATACCGCTTTTTTGCCAAAAAAAATCATCCTCCATCTTACCGTTAGCAAGCATATGCAAGCAATGGAATATAATAAAATAAAGAGTATTGAATCTGAATTTTGATCTGATTGAATCGATAAAATTTTAAACTTAGCATTGGCTTGTGACAATACTATACTGCCAATTGTTAAAAGGCAGATGATTAGGTCACTATACTTCAAATGAAATGCTTTTCTTTTCAAACAACGATCAATAGACAATTAATAAAAACGTTCCTGGATAAAGCTTAAATAGGTAAAAAAAGAATTTTAATTATACACCCACGCAATTTGGTTTTTTATACATTCCGTAAAACATATGCTCCGTATGGCTTTCAGCAACCTTAAATAAACTTTTAACTAATTCCCCAGTTGCAAAAATTATACCCTTAGCTGCCACCTCCACAACCACCACAACTTCCACACGAACTTCCACAAGATGAGCCACACGAACTGTCCGAAGAAGTTGAACCGTCCCCACCCTGGTTATAACTTCTGTTTAAGTGATTGAGCACTGGAATAAAATCAGCAGATAGCGCAACACTTCCTAACAAAAAATATTTCCATTCAAAATTGTCTTTGTCTTTGGGATCGGCTACCAGCAACTTCTTATAAAAATTGGGTACTGCTGTTTTAGAAAACAAATTTGTTAAACGCCATAGATAACCAATAATAAAAAACGTTAGCGCAAATAAAACAACAATGATTTGTGTAACCGGCTTCTGCCTCACTAAACCTATTAAAAGCCTTGCAGTGCCTGACATTAACAATATGGCAAGAATAATAAAGTTGATATAAAATAAGTTTCCAAATGACTTGGATTTGATGTAGTACTTTTTTAATGCTTTCATAGAATTTGCAACGTTTGCAAATATTGGTTTTGAAGCAAGGTGTTGTATCAAATTTTGATAAGGTGTTTTACCCAGATTATGTAAGGTATCCAGCAACTGGTGTTCTTCAATATTGTCCGCTTTTAAATTTGATGTATGCTCAATGGTGAAGTCGGCATTAACAGCGATCACCTTTTTCTCGATGAGTTGATTGATGGTGCCATGAACAGTATTGGAAAGGCTTTCCGTTTGTAAATACACAAGTTCGAGCGGCAGTAATTTATTTATAAAGGCAAAGGTTTTAAATTGATTTATGGTTTTGGTTAAATAGCTTCTATTGAAAACTTCTAAACTGCAAACCGTGCAGATTAAAATCAAAAGGAAACCTATAACAAAATCGGGGTTACCAATATTAATGTATGCTGGCTTTAGTAAATAATAGATCGGAAAAACTAACACTGCAAACGAAAGGATGCCAAACAAAATAAAGCTCCTGATTTTTATTTTTGCTTTTGGAAGTTCCAGGCTGTCGTACATATCTGTATAATCCCAAATCTCCTTTGGTTGTTCGCCAAATGTTTCGTTGTACAACTTTGTAGTCCTCTCTTTAGCTTGCCGGAATTTTAAAAAATCATTTTTATCATGTGTAGATGGGATATGTTGTATTTGCTTCTCAAGAAGGGTACAAAAATCGCTATAGGATTGTGTGAAAATCAAATGTTGGTGCCAAACAGTATCTACAATTGCAGATGGCGAAACCATTAAGTTAGAAGCAGCAGCCAAATACATAAATTTTTTGTATTCAACAATCGCAGTTTGGGTAAATTGCTTTGTCCAAAAGTTCTCATTGGCTAACCTGGTTGAGAAACCATATTCACTAACAGGGTTATCAAAATCGAAGTCAACTATTTTGTGCCAAAGTTTTTTGTTCATAGCGGTTAATAAGGTATCCAAAGGCAATGCAGCAAACCTTCTTACTAACCCTAAACTACACTATTGCCAAAACACAACCAAAAAAGGTTGCTTTCAAAAAGAACCCCAATGTTTATTATCTTAATTGTAACAGGATAATATTTCCTGCAATGAATGTGCTGACTTAAGGTACCATCGCTTTATTATCAACCTTTAAACAAAAACCTACCTATAGCATGAAAGGCAGGATGGCAAAGGTTGCGGCAAACATCAGATAGAAACTTGTTATTACATGTTCAGTTTTGAAAAGTTATTTATAAACATTTCCAAAAAAAACTGCCACAAATAAATAGGGTTTTGCTATTCATTTGCGGCAGCCCTATGCTGTATAAAAATTAGTAGTGCAGCTTTAGCGCACCAATTCTTTTGCCAATTATTTTTGATAACGCCAGGCCTTCTTCAATGGACGTAAGGTAATGTATGCCGCCATACAAACGGGATATACCAGCCTCTTCACCAGCCGCAATCAGTGTGGTGTATGTTCTTGGTGCCCATCCCCTGAAATCGTAAGTATGGTCTGTTACAGTAACGTGTTCGCCCAATACTTTTGTTGCTGCTTCCATTACAGCGCCGGTTACCATTGCATGCGCCGCAGGGTACTCAGGGTGTGGTGGCGTAGGTATAAAGGGCAGCCAGTCTTTATCAATAAATTTGCGGATGTAGGTTACTGGCCTTAAAACATTGTATGTATATTTTGACCTGAAACAAACGATAACAGCATCTCTGTCTGCTATGGTTGACTTTGCAAGTGCCTCTGCAGTTTGTGCTAAGTCTGCCTTGGTTTGCTCGCAGGCTTGTATAATTACTGCAATGTTATGCCCATCCGGCGTTACCCCTAATCCATTTCCCTGGTCTACCCAAAACAAAGCGATGTTCTTTTGATCCGTTGTCAATGTTTTAGAAACATCATAATCATTTTTGGCAATTTTATAAAAATCGCATTCGGGGCTTTCAGAATACATTGCAGGAAAAGGAGGTGCCAGCAATGTGGCATCTGCTTCAACAAACACCCTGCCGCTGCCAACATATGGGTTTATGCCGTTTGCAAAAGCAGGGGGAGTAGGCACCCATGCACCCGGAAACACAGGTGGCATATAACCGGTATTGGTAGTGTTGGTTTTATCGGTTAAATACCAGTTGTACACTGCAGTTGCAATGCTGCGCCCAAAGGCCTGCGAACGGCTAAACATGCCATATACACAGGAGTTGGTAAGCTTTTGGTTGTACAGGTTTTCCAGGGAGTCAATGCTGGCATTGTTTGCCGGGGTTAACCCTGTAAATAGCAGCCGTACCATACTGGCCATGGCCGCATTGGCGCTTACCTGCCAGTTGTATGCATTGGTATTTTCCTTGGCGGGCATTGCAGGCATCTGGTATAATTTTTCAGACAAACTGATAGAATTTTTTGTGCTGTACCGTACAGATTCATACAAGGCGATACCAATGTAGGGTAGGTAAATAGTATTTAATGCAGAATTTCTTTCCAGCAAAAAACGCTGCTGCAGTTTATACCAATCGAGCGCCACGCTTGCATCGCTGTTATTACCGTGGCCATGGCCAAAATCGATAAGGCCGGGACCAATATCTTTTATACAACTACCCAATAAAAATGCAGTTACAAAAACAATAGAAAAAGTCTTTTTCATTTTAAACGTTTTATAATTAAGAATTAGTTACGGTTGGGGGTTATTAAATTAATAATGCAAAAACCTGTATACGCACTAGTTTTTTTTACGACAGTATCATGTACCAGCTTAAGACCGGCCAAGACAAATGTTTAAGCAACAAAGGCTAAAAGGTTGTAAAAGAGATTTGCGGTATAATCATTAAATAAAGGAAGCAGACAGTATTGGAATAAACTGTTGTAAAAATATTGTTGCATGCAGCATTTGTATATACCAATTTATAGGTATTTATTGCGTAAACATAAAATGGCATTTTTATCAAACAAGGCCTTGAAAGGTAATCCTGATAAGGCTTTTAATAACGGAAAAACAATTGTAATTTGTAAATAGCAGCAAGCAACCAACTTCCAAAATAATTTTTATGCAGGCAAAAGTTTTTAAAAAAGAATTTGACAAAATGTTCGAGTGGTTTACTACCGGTACCGATAATGGTAAACTGCAAATGGAAGCAGAATTTTATAAAAAACTCTTCGGCTTTTTTCTTGCAGGCGATTCTTATTATTTTGTAATGAACCACAATACAATGTCTATTGAATTTGTAAGTGATGAGGTAAAAGAGGTATTGGGCTACTCAGCCGATGAATTTACCATTGCACTTTTAAATAGCTCGCTGCACCCGGATGACCAGCCATGGTTCTTAACTTTTGGACAACGGATAATAGATTTTTTTTCGCAATTGCCCATTGATAAACTGATGAAATATAAATTGCGGTACGACATAAGGTACAAGAAAAAGGACGGTGAATATGTAAGGATACTTTACCAGGGGATTATTATTGAACATGATACATCAGGACGGCCTTCGAGGTCGTTAGCGGTGCACAGTGATATTACCTACCTTAAGCACGAAGGTAAGCCTGTACTGTCTTTTATGGGTATGGATGGGGAACCCTCGTATGTTGACACAGGATCGAAAAATATGTTTATAGCCACTAAAGATGAGTTGACCAGTCGTGAAAAACAAATACTGAAACTTTTGGCGCAAGGCAAATTAAGCAAAGAAATAAGCAGCCTTTTAAACATCAGCAAGCAAACAGTAGATACCCATAGAAAAAATATGCTCCAGAAAAAAAGCCTTAAAAATACGGGTGAGTTAATTGGCAAGGCCATACGTTATGGGTGGATATAATTTTGTAACGGTCTACGGGCAATATCGTGGTAAATTTTTTCACCGATAGGGCGAAAATAAATATTTAAAAAGCCCGATAGGGTTACCATGCCCAATGGCTGCCAGACGGTAGTGGTAGGCCAGGCGCAGGGGCTACAAGCTTTTGGCCCTGCCCCTCCCTAAAATTATAAACCAGGCTTTTTCGCCGATGCGATTATGTTAACATCAACAAGCGTTAAGGATGTAACCATACCCTTAACGGTTTCTTTATACTTTTTAAAATGTGCTGTTTGTGTGTGTGATTGATACGCTGTGGTATCAGCATATATTTCCAATATGGTAATGTTGGTGGGTTGGTTTTTATCGGCAACGGCATAGTAGGTCAACACTCCTGGCTCAACACGAACAGCAGTAACCATTTGCTCCTTTAATGCTAGATTATAATTATTCAGTTGCAATGGGTCTACCGTAATTTTTGCCAATCTTACCATTTGGGTATTTTTCTGTGCCATTGCAACAACATTAAAAATCAAGCAAAACATAAGTATTAAAAAGCTTATAGCAACATACTTTACTTTTATTTGCGGCACTTGCATTTTACAAAGTTTGCTATACATTTTCATGTTACTTATTTTTTATAAAGTTATTATTTCAAATGTTACCTGGTGCTAATTGTAGTGTACAAAAACATTTTTATCTATAAGAATTAAAAAGCTTCACCTGCCCACATTTTTTAAACGAGAACTAAAAATCCCCGCTGGCACCACCGCCGCCAAAGCTGCCACCACCGTAATTGGTATTGTTGTCCGCAGGCTGTGCGGCGGTAAAAGTTTCTGCAACTATAAGTGCTTCAATGGCAAGTTTGCCTGTCATTTTTTTAGTTGAAATTTCTGCAGATGTAAAGCCATATTTTGGCTGCCGCAGGTATTTTATGAGCATGTAACCAACGGCTACCAAAAGTATGCCGCCAGCCGTCATGGCAACTTCTATTGGCGCTACCGAATAATAATACCGGACCGTAAATACTATGGCAGCAACCAGTACAAGCCCCGACCTTAAAAAAATAACATCCTTATTTACTATGCCTGAAAAGATATAGAACAATGGAATGCAAACGGTAAATAACCAGAACAACCAACCGTATGGAATACCGGCACCTTCGGATAATTGTACATGCAACAGCCCAACGGAAGCTTCCCTTACTGCATAATAATTTACACTAACATAACCGCAAATTAAGGCGGTAACTTTCATCGAGGTAAGCGGCGCTTCATACAACCGGAAAGTATTTTGTTTGATAAGATAATGGGCAACAAAATAGGTAGCGGCAGAAAGCAACAATATTAAAATTGGCGTAAAGGCTTTTGCTAAATCGCTGACATTTTCACCACTAAAAAAAACAATGGCCAACATAGCAAGCGGAACAAGGATGCCCATTAATGCATTGGCAAAACGGATTAAAAAATACAAAGCAAGTATACACACAATAATAGCGTTGGCTGCTGCTGAAAGATGGATAAGCAAATTTAAACTGCTTAGCATACCGGTGCCTGTTACCCATAGCAGGGCATCATCTGCCCCTGATTTATAATGGTGTTTTTGCCTCACCATCCATTCCAGCACCACATAGGCACCACATGAAAAAAGCAATAATAAAATGCCAAAGGTTTTTTCGCCATTGTTGTCAAGCATCGACAGCGCAAATAAGCCGACAGAAAAAAAAGCAATGACCACAGTTAAAATAAAAAGGCCAATACGAATGAAAATATTTGGCGTATAAAAGCCAACCGGGTATCTTAGGGTGCAAGCCGTTTGTTCTTCTTTAGTAATGCAATTGGCTTCTGCGGCCTCTTGTACCTGTTGCTGTACCTGCAGGTTATGTAACCAGTTGTTGTTATAGGCTATCATGCACTTTAAGTTTTTTGTTTATGTTGATTAAGAAAAATACAAGGCCAATGGCTGAACCGATAAAGTAAAAGCAGGCTAAGATAAACCCACCAAAATCAGCATTGCCTGAATAAAAAAGCAGGCGGATAACAACATAGCTTAAGCCAATGTACCCGTATAAACTTTGCATCAGTAAAAAGTAAAAAGCCTTTTGCTGCACCGCTTGGCGATAGAAGTAAAAGCAGATGGCACCCAACAATATAAACCAGGCTGCATACCAGTTATCAAAATGAAATTCAGCCGCCAGGCAAGCAATAAAAAGCAGGTGCATACCAAAATTGGTATAGGTAAATTCAAAGTGCGCTTTAAGGTTTCTTTTTTTAGTGAGGAATGCAGCAAGTATCAATATTAAGCCCACGGCTAACCCGGTAAAAATTATAGCACTGCTGTTAAAATCATTTTGCTGCAATACCCTCAACGGTGTTATGGTTATGCCAGCCCATGCGGCAAAGCTGGTGATGGCCAAACTTAAAATAGCAAGGTTATCGAAGCAGTACGCAGAAAAAAACAACACCAGCATGGGGATAAAAGCAGCCAGCCCATAGCGGTTTCCAAACACATTGTATTGAAACTGGAAGTAGCCGGTAAAGCTGATAAATGTTAAGCAGGCAAGCAACAGCACATAATCGAAAAACACGTTTGGCGAGGGGGTTTTTTGCAGGGAGAATGCACCCTTCTTTTTAAAGCAATAATAAAAGCTAGCAATACTTATGCAAGCAATAACAGCCAAAATAGCCTGGTGGCCGATAGTGTCTATATTTTTATAAATCAATATCCCTATGCCGCCACTTAGCAGCAATACCCCGAGGTACAATATTGTTTTTAACTCCCAGTAGAGTGAAAAAAGCCGTTGCCTTTCATGTCCCTTTATCTTTTCTAAAGAAGCCCCACTGATTAAGCCCTCAGCATGGAGTAGGTTAAATACAGGTATATCCATCCGGTAAAATAACCATATTAAAATAAACAGCGAAAGAAAAAAGAGAGTTGTTGTTGACAGTGGTTGGTGAGGATAATGGCGATGATCTGTAAATGTTCACAAACAAAACTGCCCCAAATTCGGGGCAGTTCATATGCGAAAATATTCCGCATCATATTTTTAATATTAAAAAGTTATTCTTTAACCACTTTTATATTTGTAGCCCCGGTTGCAGTTTTAACCGTAATGATATAAATGCCTTTTGCAAATGGGCTAAGGCTTAACGTTTGGGTACCTGCTTTTGCAAGGATCATTTCAGAAACAATTTGGCCGTTATTATTTGTAATAAAAATTTGGGCATCCTCAGGTAAACTTACATTTATTATACTTTTAGTAATGGTAGGATATATTTTTACCGCATTCTTTTTACAACTGATATTTACAGATTTTACCGCAGTATAATAATTGGTGCCATTGTGCAGTTCTGTTGCTACCCGGTATGCGTTAATGCCTTTTTCAGCATTAAAATCGATAAGGCTGTAGCTGTTTTCACCAAAGGCTTTTGCAGAAACATTATTTAGATTAGTCCAGCTATTGTTGATTAACTTTTGAAGAATGTATTGTTTAGATGCGCCATCTTCAAAACTTTTCCAATTGATAACCGCATCGCAATTTGCGTTTACTGCAACATTATAACTTGAAACCAAAACAGGCAAAATTATTGTTTGGCTTGCAAACGTAAACGGGCTGAAACTGTTTACCATTGTACTTGTAACCGCCCCTGTTGCTGTGTTGCCGCTGCCGGTGCCCGCTTCACTAATCCATGAGCTTCCGGTAAAGTGCCCAACCCTTATGCCTGAAGGATCTAAGTGATTTAATGCGTTTCTTGCATCGTTCCACTTTAAAGTAATGTTGCTGCCAGATATACCTGCTGTTCTGTCAAGTATCCAATACTCCTTATCAAACACACTTGCCAATGGTGCGGTTAGTGCCAGCGAACTATAAATATTTCCATAGTATTTACATTGAAAAACACTGCTGGTGCCAAGGTTTGCAATATCAAGGTCTGCTTTTAAAACACCATTACCGATAGGGTATGTAAAGTTTGTATTACCTGCTTTAGAACAAAAACCTACTATATGGTTATTGTCTGAGAAGCCTGTATAGCTGCTGTTTGCATTAAAAAATACATCTTGCCAAAAAAAACCGCTTGTTATTTTGCCATTTATAAACGACAAACTTCCTCCGGTGCCATCGCCTACCTCTACCCTGTTGGTTAAAGTAATATTGCTGGGGTTATCTACAACCCAATCATACGTTCTAAAATTTTGGGTACCATAAAAAGTTTGGGTGGCAGTGCCTGTTGTCCATAATTTACCGGCACCGGTTGTCATGTTTACCTGGTAATTGGTAAGGTCTTTTTTTACGTATAAATTGCCACCGGCATTATTTAAATCAGCCCCTGCATTGTTGGTTAAGGAGCCTGTTATAAAAACAGTATCAGATGAATTGGTAATAAAAACCTGGCCAAAATTATAAACGTTTGTTTGTGCCTGCGCAAATTGCATGCAAAGCAGCAGATAAAAGGCATACCGTATTTTCTTCATTATTTTTCGATTTGGATGGGAACACATTTATATAAAAAATCGAAACCATTATTCAATAGAAACGCCGGCACTTGCATAACCATCGATGCTGTTTACAAGTGACAGGCCTGTTGCCGTGCAAGAAAAGAAAAGAATGTACCTCGATTGTGCCACTACGGGTATTGATAAGCCTGCAGACATTGCATTGCGTGTGCTGCCGATTGCAATTACGCCGCTTATTGCCGGCAATGAAACACTTGCACCCGATACCGGAACAAATAAATTGCCTGTGCCGTTATTACTGTATAACTGTGCTTTAATAACTACCGATGTTCCTACTAAAGACAATGCTGCTGTGTTTGAAAAAAATGCCGTAATAGATTTTATAGTCCCGTTTCTGGGTACGCTAAAACCTAAATTGATATTGATACCTGCCCCACCTGTAAGATCAATATTTCCGGCACTAAGTCCTACACCTGAAAATGCATTGCCAAAACCAATTAAAGACCCTAAGCCAACAAAACCGCCGGTTACAGTGGTTAACGTAACGGGAACACTGGATGCATAAGGAATAATAGCAGAAGTAACTGTATTGGGGTTAATACTTCTCCACCCGCCGGTACTATAAAAATATTCACCGGCTTGCCCGGGAGGTATTGCAATACCATTTAATGTGCTGCTAAACCCTCCCGAGGTATTATTAAATATAATTAAACGCTGCCCGCTGTTTGGTGCTGCAGGTACGGTTATTGAAATGGTTGCCGTGGCAGTTCCCGTTAATTGTACCATCGATACGTTGGACGGGATAGCAGCATTGTTACCCACTATATTTACAGTTGTTTCCCTCGTGGTAAGGCCGCCATTAATATCAAGGGTTGTGGCAGGTGTTGATGTACCTATGCCCATTTGGGCATTTGACACTAACGAAATCATTATTAAGCAGGATGAGAATAAAAGATTTTTCACTTTGGTAAATTTGAATAAAAATTAAAGAGATGTGTTTAACGGCAGGAATTTCCAATGTTGTTGTGGAAAATATGTTCTATATCATAAAATGCCTTGTTGGCCATTTTACTACAATTCTGTAGTTGTTTTACTATAAATTACTGTGTGGTTGGTTTATGAATGCTTTCTTCCAGCATCGTCTCTCACCGGGCCTGTGGGGAAGGGCTAAGGACTGGCGCAGGATTCCGTCCTGCTTCCCGGTGTTAATAACCTACAATCATGAAACTACTCTAAAAAATAGCCACACAGTAGAACCTGTATTGGGTACTTTGGTAAACTTTTTAGGTATGCGTCGTGTAAATACCGGAGGGCTGGAACAAGCAAACAAGTGTATGTTGATGGCCGCCATTGCCTGCAACTTAAAGAAACTATTAAAATTTACCGAAAGAAAAACCCAAATCAATGTTCAAGCTATGCAGGCAAACCTGCAAGCTTTACTTTTTATAAAAACAAGCCTTACCAAACAACCATATCTTTTAACAGCGCTACTTTATGTAAAACAAAATTGCTGCTGTAATTAAAATCAGCACCGCTTAAAGCGCCTGTAAATAAGCCGGATCCGTTTTGAAAATTGTAGTTGCGCATCAGCCACCCATTTTGGCGGTATGTGGCTTTCAGTTTTCTGCTTTGTCTGCCAAAAAATAAAACAATCGGGAAGGTGGAAATTTAATTAAACGATTGTCTGTACTCCAAAGGTGACATTTCGGTTTTCTTTTTGAAAAGTCGGTTGAATGATTGTGATTGCCCAAAACCTAATTCATAGGCAATTTCGCTTACGGATAAGTTTGTTGTTAAAAGTTTTTCTTTTGCTTTTTCAATGAGTTTTTCGTGAATGTGTTGTTGGGCGTTTTGTCCTGTTAGTAAACGCAATAGGTCACTTAAATAATTTGCAGAAAAATGAAGTTGATTGGCTACATATTCTACTGTCGGCAATCCACTTTTTAGCGTTTTCGTAGTATTAAAATAATCATTCAAAAGATTTTCCATTTTAGAAAGTAAATCATTGTTTACAATTTTTCGGGTAATGAATTGGCGTTCGTAAAAACGATTACAATAGTTTAAAAGCAAATCAATTTGCGACAGAATAATATCTTGTGTGTGCTTGTCAATATGCTGATATTCTTTTTCTATTTTTTGAAATATCTCAATGACATTTTTTTCTTCTTGTTCAGAAAGATGCAACGCTTCATTTATGGAATAGGAAAAGAAACCATAATTTTTAATTGTGCTTTGCAATGGGTGTTTTTTCAAAAAATCAGCATGAAAAATCAATACATATCCTGTCCCAATGTTTTCGTTAAAAGAATTGGTTTTATCTACTTTAACAGATTGTACTTGTTTTGGTGCAGTAAAAATCATTGTTCCCTTGTCAAAATCATAATATTGCTGTCCATATTTTACTTTGGATTGAATATTATTTTTTAGAGAGATAGTATAGAAATCGGTAGAAAAATGTTTCCACAAATCAGAATTTACAGCGTGTATTTCAGAAACCAAAACCACACTTACCAACGGATGCGAAGGAGGCGGAATCGATAGTAAGCGATGAAATTCGGATAAAGAATTAATGGTCTGCATATCTATATAAAATTCCAAAGATAATTAATGCAACAACTTCTATGGTTAGCCAAAGTAATTGTTTTGAAAAAAAACCGTCTAAAACAAACCCGAATAATCGGGCTATGATAATCCCCAAAGTTAGAAAAAACAATAATGCAAAAACCGTTAATTTCCAATTATTGCATTGATTGAAAAATAGGAAAAAAATCCCTAGTCCAATTAGAATTCCCCATTTAACTCGCATTTCAATCATTTGATATGCGTTTTCAGTTAAAGGAATTTTGCTTATTATCTTTGGTTTGTATGTTATAACACAACCTGCAATAAGCAAAACCGCCCCGATTATTTTTAGAAAAAAGGTCATTATTTCTGCAAAAGATTTTCCTGATAGAATGGGACTAATTTATCCAATGCTTCTGATGTTGCCTGGGGTTTGTCGTATAGATCATAATGTCCTGCACCATTTACGATATGGATTTTTTTGTTTTTAGAAGCGGCTTTTTGGTATAAATCAAAGCCATCTCTGTAAGAGCCGAAAGAACCAACTTTGTCGCCAACGATAATCAATAAAGGTTGTGTCAGCAAAAATTCAGCGAGATGAAAAGCGTCAAACATTATTAAGTTCGCCATACTCGCAAAAAGCAATTTATTGTCTGAAGTCGGGAATTCGCCTCTTGGCGTTCTGTAATAATTAATAGCCTCTAACATATCCAAATCGCTTATGCCTGCCTGTTTTGCTTCTTCGGAAGAATTGGGTGTCCAATTGGTAATCATCGGCTCCGCTCTGTTGGCTTCCGCAGTTCGTTGCGAAGAAACCGCTTCTAATGTTTCTAAAAAATTTGCTTCTCTGAATGCTCTGCCTATGTTTACACCTGAAATTGTTGCCACAGCTTTTATTCGTCTTTCTTTCAATGTTGCATTTGCAGCATACCCACCGCCAGCACAAATACCCAATAAACCGATGTGGCTTTTATCTACAAAATTTAATGTAGTAAGATAATCTACTGCATAGCGTATGTCTTCTACACGACTGGCTGGGTCTTCAAAATATCTTGGCTCTCCACCGCTTTCCCCTTGAAAAGAAGCATCATAAGCCAAAGCGATAAACCCTTTTTGGGCAAGTTTCTCTGCATATAAACCAGCGGTTTGTTCTTTTACGCTACCTCCGGGATGAACGCAAACAATAGCGGGATAATTTTGTGTTTCATCAAAATTGTCGGGCAAATGAAGATTGGCTACTGTGTCCCAATTTCTGTTTTTGAATTTTACTTTTTGCATTGTTTTATTTTTTAAGTTTTACAATGCAAAGTTCGTTTTCCTTTAAAGAGTAAATGTTTCCTAATCAAGGTTGTTTGTAACCAAATCGGGGTTGAGATGTTTGGTTGTGTGTCGCTTTGCCATTACCGCCAACGAGAGTTTGTGAAAAAACATCGTTGCAAAACAAATATACACACAATGTGAATAGCCTAAATGGTGTATGGTTTTTGTTGCTGAATAGCATGCAATTTATACAAGGAAACAACCGCCATCAAACCTACTTCACTACGCCTGACGACCAGGTGGGTGCCGACAATGCAGTAAGGCTCATGGATGCTTTTATTGACAAACTTGATTTGCAACAATTAGGTTTTACCGGCACTGTTCATAAAAGTGAAGGCCGCCCCCCGTATGCACCAGGAGTGCTTTTAAAATTGTACCTGTACGGCTATCTCAACAAAATCCGCAGCAGCCGGAAACTTGAAAAAGAATGCTGCCGTAACATTGAGTTGCAGTGGCTGCTGCAGAACCTGCAACCCAATTACCACACCATTGCAGACTTTCGAAAAGTGCATGCAGTGCCGTTGCAATCCATGTTTAAACTGTACGTGCAGTTTCTCTGTGATGCCGGCCTGCTGGGCAAAACAACCATCGGTATTGACGGCAGCAAGTTTAAAGCAGTCAACAGCAAAAAGAATAATTACAATCAAAAAAAGATAGATAAGCACCGCCAGTTTATTGAAGACAAGACCGCTAAATATTTACAGGAACTGGATGAACTTGATAAGCTTGAAAACAATAACAGCAGTGATGAATTGCAAATAAAAAAAGAAAAGATAACGCAGGGGGCTTGCCAGACTAAAAGAACGCACCATTAAGTACGACGCACTTCAGCAACAACTGGATACTACAACAGACAAACAAATCAGCACCAATGATCCGGATAGCCGTAGCATCATTATTGTAAAAAGTATCGTGGAAGTAGCCTACAACACACAAAATGCAGTAGATGATAAACACAACCTCATTGTACATACCCAGGCCACCAATACCAATGATGGCAAGGCGTTGCACAAGGCAGCCATACAAGCCAAACAAAATTTACAATTACAAAAAGAAGATACGCTGATGGTACTTGCAGACAAAGGGTATCACACCGGAGCAGAACTACAGGAATGTCAGCAGCAAAATATGATTACGCATGTAGCCTATAAAGAACAACCTTCTGTAAAGCATATTGCCAACGAATTTTTAGCAGAAAGTTTTAATTACGATACACTAACAGACACGTATACCTGCCCTGCTGGTGCCGTACTGACATCGCTGGGTACATGGCACAATAAAAAAGGCGAAGCTGGCGAAACCAGTTTCCGTTTTAAAACCTATCGTACCAATGCCTGCAAAACATGTCCGCTAAAAAACCAGTGTACCAAACTTCCCAAACGCATTATACAGCGCAGTCAATACCAGGATGCGGTTGACATCAACGATAACAACATCAAACAAAACCCGCAGTATTATAAACGAAGGCAAGCCATTTGCGAACATCCCTTCGGTACCATTAAAAGACATTGGGGCTACACGCACACATTACTGAAAGGATTGCAAAAAGTAAATGGTGAAATGAACCTGATTATGTTTTGTTACAACTTTATGCGAACAAAAAACATCCTTGGCTTTGAAAAAATGCTGCAAACAATAAAAACCTGGCAACCGGATTACAACAAAGTAATCTGCCCTTTAAAAAACGCCTTTATAAAAACGATTTACAAACAAAATGAGGCCCCGTTTTTTTACAGCAATTATTTACCGTTGTTTTTAAAAGCGGCTTAGCGCAACTGTTATGACCTTCTGATAAAATCCTGCAGGGGCGTTTTTTGGGGTTTTAGAGTTTTTTCACGGTCTGACGAGCAGGGCTTTGTGCAGGTGTGGAATTCATTGCTCGTCCTGCCCGGAACTGCTGCTCAATAAAGATTTAAAAATACAAGATAAGAACTACAAGCCCAACAGTGTTCCGTTCGCCGAAACTGCTGCTGATAGCGAACTACAGCCGAAGCTAACAACGTCCAGCCACACTTGCAGCAATACCCATGTTAGCGGCATGTGGTTTGCCGTCAGAGTGGTTGTAAGTTAAGTTACGCCAATGTTTTTTTTCTGCTTGTACTTGTCAAACGAGTTTTCAAGCTTTGTTTTTGCAGCGGCATTTTTTTTCCTGTTGCTTTGTAATAAGCAATTATTTCGCTAATTTTTTTTCTGTCTGCCGCTGTCAATGGAGTTGGGTCAACTACAAAGTCTACGCCTGTTGGTTCTTTTATGTATCCCATTGCTTTAGTAATTTAAGTTGGAAAATATTTTTTAATAAGTTTAAGTGCTTCATGTGGGAAGATTACCATTTTATGCCCGCCGACATGTGTCGCTCCCAAAGTTTTTTCATAATGCTCAATCAATCTTGTCTTAGAAGTAAAAGAAACGAAACCTTGATACCCTTTGTCCCATGACGATTTACAAGTAAAAGCAAACAAATTTCCAGGAACTCCTTCATAAAGTTTGTTCTTGCCTAAGTTGAATGGTGAACTTTCGATAAGGTGCAAATAATAATGGTCATTGTAATCGCTGATGCTTAAAAGCCCTTGAACAATATCAGGATTGTTCCTAATTGTTAACTTGAAAACTTGTCTGTCTTTTAGCCCAAACTCACTTGCCCAATTAAAAAGCCAACCATTTTTCTTGGTAACATTTTTTAAGTCTGCTTTTGCAACTAAATGAACATCAGTCGGGAAACTGTCCCCAGAAATAGCATTGACAATACTGTTTGTTAGCTTATCTATTTCAATTCTTAAATGATATTTGGTCTGTTTTGCCACCTTTCAAAGATACAAAAAAGAAGGTGGTTGTCGTGTAAAAATTGTAGAAGATGGGAGTCGTCGTACCATTGCCGCTAACGAGAGTTTGTGAAAAAACATCGTTGCAAAACAAATATACA
Organism: Ferruginibacter sp.; assembly: GCA_965249755.1. Lineage (GTDB taxonomy): Bacteria > Bacteroidota > Bacteroidia > Chitinophagales > Chitinophagaceae > Ferruginibacter. The sequence goes on along the minus strand of CBDFMT010000004.1, from coordinate 570,920 downwards.
CACAATGTGAATAGCCTAAATGGTGTATGGTTTTTGTTGCTGAATAGCATGCAATTTATACAAGGAAACAACCGCCATCAAACTTACTTCACTACGCCTGACGACCAGATGGGTGCCGACAACGCAGTAAGGCTAATGGATGCTTTTATTGACAAACTTGATTTGCAAAAATTAGGTTTCACCGGCACTGTTCATAAAAGTGAAGGCCGCCCCCCGTATGCACCAGGCGAAGAGGCACAAGAATAGCAAATGCACATAGCCCGCCCTACAACCTTGCGCCAATAAGGGGCTACTTTATGTAAAACAAATTGCTGCTGTAATTAAAATCAGCACCGCTTAAAGCGCCTGTAAATAAGGCGGATCCGTTTTGAAAATTGTAGTTGCGCATCAGCCACCCATGTTGTACGCATACCCTGTCTTCGCTTTGGTCTGTCGTTTGGAGTTGTGTCGCACTGAAAGATGCTTGCCAGGCGTGGGACAAGGCAGGCTCTTGGGCAGGTTGGCTGCAGTGTTGTGGCTTTGTGCGCCTGACCATGTGCCCGACTTAGTGCGGTGGGTATTTGGGTCTTATGAATTTATCAATCCGTATATCCTGTTGCCCTTCTTAGTCAAGATAGTACCTAACCATTGGTCTGTATTTGGATGTCTTGTCAACAATTTTAAAGCCTGCCTGCTCAAATGATTTATACAAACCAATCCATGCAAATCCGTCTGGAAGTAATTCTTGAGTTGGAATGCTTGGATATGCTTCTATTATTTTTATTTTCTTCTTCTTAGCGTATTTAATTACAGCTTTTAAAAGCTCTACAGATACACCTTGTTTTCTAAAAGATTTTTCAATGAAAAAGCATGGTATAGACCAAACAGGTTTGTCATCGATCCTTTTGTGTACCCTAGAATTTTCAACCTTCAGAAAGTTTTCTCTTGGTGCAAAAGCACACCATGCAATTGCTTCTCCTTCATAAAAACCAAGCATGCCTGTAGGTTGATTATTCCATACAAGCTTCTTCATCACATCTTTATTCTCGTCATTTTCTTTTCCCTCTAAAAATTCCTGTTTCTTTAACCGGAAATACATGCACCAACAATTTCCTGATGCTCCTTTATCTCCAAAGAACTGAACGAACTTCGTCCAGTTCTTTTTTGACAGGGGTTCAAAAGTCAACTGCTCCAAAAAATCCGGGTCTTTAGCTGTTTTCAAATCCAATCCTTTTATTTATCGTTTAACAGTAAGCGGTCAATCATTCATAAGAAAGAATTTTCAGTTAATATAGCTTAACCATTCAAAAGTTGCGTATCAAATATTACCTGTTCTTCTACAGTCATACCGTTTTTGATAACAAAACGATCAACCCCGTGCCAGCTTGTTTGCTTGCCCTCAACCACCCTTGTGGCATTCCAAAAAATAAATAGCGTGTCGCCCCGTTGAGCATAATCAACAACATCCACCTTCAGGCTTTCTACTCCGGCTAAAATGTTGTCCATTAGCCCAACATATTCCTCACCCGATACAACCCCCTGTCCGGAGAAATCAACTGTTGCGTTTGGTTCAAACAAGTCCCTAACACGGGCACCTGATGGCTTTGCCCAAAAAGACTTGAAATCTTGCAAAAATTTTTGTTTTTCATTTGAAAGAGGCACAGGTAAACCAGCCTGATGCAACATAGTGAGGGTATCAAAATAACCTACTTCGTTTAGCAGCAGACCGTCATCATTGAACGTGCAGATATAAGTTACGGGAACATCCAGTTTTTGACCGGGAGTTACGGGTTGTCCCATAAATTGACCCATTAGTGTTCCACCAAAACTGCCCGTGGCTGCTACTGTGTTGCCATCCTCAGCTAAAGCCGAAAACTCTGTATGATAATCCGGCATCGATTTAAACAATTCGCTGAAAAATTGCCGTAGAGCCTCTGCCCCTTTTACTGGTTCGCCGAAACCTATAGCCTGATAATATCGATCTGGTACAAAGCCAGCTACGCAGAAGTCCACATCATGACGATTTTGTGCTTCGGCATATTTCTGTACAATAGATTTAAGATTAGTTTCCGATTGCTTTTTCATTTTGTCTAAATTTTGTTTCGACAAAACTATGCTCACCCTAATTGAAGCATTTACGAATTCTTGCTGTTTTTGAAACTGATGCGTTCTATTCCTTTATTTTCGTTTCTATATTTTTCAGGTGAATGACGATACTTTTTGCGAAAGGCAGCGCTGAAATTTTCAAGGCTGTTGAAGCCGGAAAAAAAAGCAGTCTCAGTAACGGGCAATGCGGTGTCTTTAAGCAACATTGCCGCATGTTTTAATCTTATAGTTGTTAGAAACTGGTAAGGAGCGTAAGTGGTTATTTGTTTGAATAAACGGCTAAAATGGAAAGGGCTGATATTGCAATGGCGAGCCAGCTCTAAAAGCGAAATATCATTTTGATAATTCTGGAGCAAATATTCTTTAGCAATTTCTATTGTAGTAAGATGATGTTTTTTAAGACTTACAGGTAATTGACTTTGGTTTTTAAAATTGCCTACTTTGCCAAAAATATTTTCAATTATCTCCACAATAATGCTATCCATTTTCAGCTTTTGTATATTCTTTGCAAATACTTGTGAAAGTGCCACTCTATGCAGGACTTCAGCCTCTGGGTCTGTCTTTACCAAAAAAGAGTGAATGTCGTTATTAAAAAGAAAGTTTAAAGAACCGTAAGTTTCTTTAATTTCATCGTAGAAAACATTGGTGAAGTCAAAAATAGTGCATTCATCAGGTATTGTATGTGTGTGAGTAACGGTTCTTTCGTACCAAGGTTTTGAAATCAAAACACAGCCTGTATAGCTATCAAAAGAGTTTCGGTAAGCATTAAAAAGAAAATTTCCTTTCCGTACAAAACTAATGCTGAAAGATTGGCTATATTCTGGCTTAGAAGTACGGCAGTCCGTACATCTGCATTTAAAATCAAGAATTTGGTAAAAATCAGACTGGTAAAGTGTATGTATGTCTGCTTGCATTTAGTAGTATATTGTAATGAAAAACTGAAGTTGAAGGTAAGACTAAAGCCGAAAGTTGACGTCATGTCCTGGGTGAAGCCGAGTACCGAATATTGCCTAAGCTGACAAAGCTTTAAGAAAACCGCCGTTAGGCGTTTTCTTTTGGAGGGTGTGGTTTTTGTCTTTTGAAGTTAAAGACAGTTTGCCGTGCGTTGGCATTGCAGCTCTTTTGCAGTTGGCTTTGTGCTGTTGATTTGTGCGCCTGCAAATGTGCTGCAATGTGCGGTCGCCCGTGAGAGACTTTGAATTGAATGTCCTGTCACTTGAAGATGAACGAAATTTTGATTTAGGGTTGCGTACAACGATCGGGCTTTGCGATGTTGGGGAATTTTAAATTCTTCCGCTCGGAACCGCTGCCCAATTGAAATACTGATGATGAAGATAAGAACAAAAAGCTACATTGAAAAACTTCTGCCCGAACCGCAGCCCAATAGCGAACCAATGCTGATGTGTATTGCTTCCACCCCAATATTGCAAAACCCGCTGTTGGCTGCCGTTTTTCTTCGTTCATCTAAATGTTCTGTTTTATGTATTCGGTTGTAACAACGGTTGCAAATTCTCTATTCAAACTTGCCAATGCAGTTTCGTGAATTAAGTCTGCTGAAAAATTTTGTCCTTCAAGTCCCTTTTATTAAAAGTTGCGGTAGCGTCTGATACAAGAAAAGTGTCGTACCTAAAATTCCCTGCCATTCTCGTTTTTGTCGAAACACAATGGTCTGTTGTCAAACCTACGATTACAAGTTTTGAAATATTAGCATTATCAAGTTGCTCTTTTAGATTAGTTCCAATGAATGCACTACTTACATTTTTTTTGATAATTTGTTCTCCATTAATTGGCATAACGCTGTCCTTAAATTCATTGCCTTCATTTGTCTCATTTAGCAAGGATGTTGGATTTGAGGAACAATGTTTAATGTGAAAAATGGGAAAACTATTTGCTCTCCAAATGGATAAAAATTCACTTGCGTTATTCTCCGCATTTAGGTTATTTCTTTGTCCTCCCCAATATTCTACATTGTCAAATGCTTTTTGAATGTCAATTAAAATTAATGCTGGTTTGTATAGTTTTGATATGCTCATAACTGGATTGTTAATTAAATACCGGTCTAAGAAATGTCCTTTCGTAACTTAAAATACATTTAGTGTCATTTGCCAATTTAAACATTTCTTGGCATTCATTGTCTGTTAGAATTAGTTTCCTATAATTTTCGTATTCTGCTAAACTATTAAAACTAAAAAACGCATAAGCAATATTATTTGCTCCTTCACTTGGCATAAAATAACCGTGATGTTTTCCACCGAAACGATTTACTAATTCAATCCACTTCTTTCCATATTGTTCAAAGATGTCTAATTGGAAAGGGTCAATTACATATTTTAAGTAACATGTCACCATATTTTTATCGTTATTTATTTAATGGATGTCTCGCTAAAGTAGCAGCCAACGGGAGTTTGTGAAAAAACATCGTTGCAAAACAAATATACACACAATGTGAATAGCCTAAATGGTGTATGGTTTTTGTTGCTGAATAGCATGTAATTTATACAAGGAAACAACCGCCATCAAACTTACTTCACTACGCCTGACGACCAGGTTGGTGCCGACAATACAGTAAGGCTCATGAATGCTTTTATTGACAAACTTGATTTGCAACAATTAGGTTTTACCGGCACTGTTCATAAAAGTGAAGGCCGCCCCCATATGCACCAGGCGAAGAGGCACAAGAATAGCAAATGCACATAGCCCGCCCTACAACCTTGCGCCAATAAGGGTCTACTTTATGTAAAACAAATTGCTGCTGTAATAAAAATCACCACCGCTTAAAGCGCCTGTAAATAAGCCGGATCCGTTTTGAAAATTGTAGTTGCGCATCAGCCACCAATGTTAGCTGCATACCCTTCTTCTCGTGGTCGCTGTCTGCCGTTGTTATTTAAGGTCTATGCCAAATGCTTTTGCCATTACAATTTGGTTAAAGTATTCTGTGTACTCAACCACTTTACCATTTCCTAATTTGAACGTTCCCAAATAGTCATTCTCATATTTGCCACCTGCATTGATTTCAATTTCGCCTTTGAACTTTACAAAGAAAAAGTTTGGGTCTTCGGTTGCAAGGATTTGTCTTGGAAACTTCATTTGTCCAAAGTTGGCAGTAAGTCCGCTGTACTGTTTATAAATTCCTTCTGCTCCGTCAAAACTTTTAGGGAAGCCTGCTGGCGAATATGGATTTAATTGTTTGCCGTTTTCGGCAAACACCTCTTTCAGCATTTCAAACTTTTGGGTTTCAAGTGCAACAAAGAAATTGTCCACTACTTTTCTGTTGCTTTCAATTAATGACTGGTTCATTACTTTATTATTTTTAGTTGTTTTAGTTTTTGTTGATTGTGCATTTGCTGTAAATGAAGCAGCAAGCATAAAGATTATAAATAGATTTTTCATTTTGTCTAGTTGATTTGATTTTTAAAAAATACATTGATGGCTGCAACCGCTTCTGTTACTTGCTTTGGCTGGTCGTAGAAGTCAAACTGTGTTCCTTCTGTCCAATGCAAAACTTTGTTGTCGTGTGGAATGTCGCCAAAGAAACGTTTTACATAGTCGGCTAAAACTGCACCGTCTGAATGTATCATTAGCGTTGGCACTTGAATGTTTTTAGCAACTGGCATTGGGTCAAAAGTTAACCAATCCTCCCAACTCATCACAGCAAACTTGTCTGCACTCCATTGTGGCACTGCTCCACGATTTGCATTAAGGTAATAATCGTATTTGCCAAACATTGCTGCTGTGTTGTCTGTTGTGCTTATTGATGGTATGTAAACAACCTCGCCACTTTCAGCAAATTTTTTCTTTGCTTCTTGTGCTTGCTTAATTCTTGTTTGCACACCTTCTTCGCCACCATAAATTAGTTTTACTGCTTCGCCATCGTGAAGCCACGCTGCAATTGTTGCAAAGGCTTTTACTCTGTTGTCTTGTGCTGCCACATTTGCCATATATCCTGAACTTGCACAAACAGAAGCTAAAAAAATATTGTTTGTGTCCACGCCTTGAACAGTTTGCAAATAAGTTACTGCATTTGTAAAATCTGCAATTTTTGCGGCTGGACTTTCCCAAAATCTTGGTTGTCCTTCGCTTTCGCCAAAGTAACGTGGGTCAATTGCCAAAGTTATGAAGCCTTGCTTTGTCAATTCTTCGGCATATAAGCCACTCATTTGTTCTTTAACTGTTGTCCACGAACCGCCAACTAAAATAGCAGGATACTTTTTAGTTTGGTCAAAATTTTCTGGTGTGTAAAGGTTTCCAACCAATACTAAACCATCGCTGTTGAATTGAATTTTCTGTTTCATTTTCTTTAAATTTTATTATTTGAATTGATAACACAAAGATGCAGCGACCAAATAGGGTGGCTGTAACGCAATTCAAAGCAAGAATGACAAAATTCAAAGAATGTGCTTTTCCCGGTATTGTTGAGGGGTAAAAGTTGTTGCTTTTTTAAAGAAAGAGTTGAAATGAGTTGGCTCTGTGAAGTGAAGCCTGAAAGCAATTTCCTTAGCTGATAGGTTGGTTTGCCTTAGCAAAGACTTAGCTGAAATAATTAATTGATTTTGGATAATATTCGTAGCAGTTTTACCTGTAATCCTTTTTACTACTGCATTTAAATGGTTTGGATGAACCATTAACTTGTCTGCATAAAACGAAGGGTAACGAATTTCTGTATCTGCTTCTTCATTGGTCATTAAGGTTTCAACTAAGGACTGAAAACGGGAAACTAATAAAATATCTGCCGTTCGGTTGTCTTGGTTTGTTTCGTTATTTACAGTTGATTTGTCAAAGTAGCGTTTTGTTATCAGCAGTAAAAGCTGTGTGAAAGACTGAATGAAAAGAAATTTATCTTTATTATCAGAGTGGTATTCGTCAAAGATTTGTTGAAAGAAATTGTTTGCAAGTTCAGCGTCTTCCTTTGGCAAGTCCATAGGTGAAACTGTGTCAAGCCTGAAAAAAGGAAAGTCAATAATAAAGTTTTGCCAACTTGGATTTAGTCCTAAAAACTCTCTGTCAAAAATGATATACCAACCTTGCCAATCAGGTTTTATGTCCCACGTTATAATTTGGTAAGGGGAATTGAAAAATAAATTGCTGTCAAGGAATTTGCCATTTACTTCTGTGTTGTCTCCTGAAGTTTTTAGGGCAACTGCATAAAATTCGTGTCTGAAAGGTGGCTGTTTGAGGTTTACAGTTTTCGCATTATCCTCAAATTTTCTTATATCAAAAAAAGGATGCTTCGGACTGGGAATGTTTATTTCCTTGCAATAGTCTTGTATGGTTGTAATCGTTTTCAAGCTATTGCAAAATTAATAAAGTGTGTCAAAATTGAAGTATTCGCAATAAGTCTGTTTAATTAGCAGGGTGTGTCTAATAGGGTTGCAGCTAACGAGAGTTTGTGAAAAAACATCGTTGCAAAACAAATATACACACAATGTGAATAGCCTAAATGGTGTATGGTTTTTGTTGCTGAATAGCATGCAATTTATACAAGGAAACAACCGCCATCAAACTTACTTCACTACGCCTGACGACCAGGTGGGTGCCGACAATGCAGTAAGGCTCATGGATGCTTTTATTGAAAAACTTGATTTGCAAAAATTAGGTTTCACCGGCACTGTTCATAAAAGTGAAGGCCGCCCCCCGTATGCACCAGGAGTGCTTTTAAAATTGTACCTGTACGGCTATCTCAACAAAATCCGCAGCAGCCGGAAACTTGAAAAAGAATGCTGCCGTAACATTGAGTTGCAGTGGCTGCTGCAGAACCTGCAACCCAATTACCACACCATTGCAGACTTTCGTAAACTGCATGCAGTGCCGTTGCAATCCATGTTTAAACTGTACGTGCAGTTTCTCAGTGATGCCGGCCTGCTGGGCAAAACAACCATCGGTATTGACGGCAGCAAGTTTAAAGCAGTCAACAGCAAAAAGAATAATTACAATCAAAAAAAGATAGATAAGCACCGCCAGTTTATTGAAGACAAGACCGCTAAATATTTACAGGAACTGGATGAACTTGATAAGCTTGAAAACAATAACAGCAGTGATGAATTGCAAATAAAAAAAGAAAAGATAACGCAGGGGCTTGCCAGACTAAAAGAACGCACCATTAAGTACGACGCACTTCAGCAACAACTGGATACTACAACAGATAAACAAATCAGCACCAATGATCCGGACAGCCGCAGTATCCTGATTGTAAAAAGTATCGTGGAAGTAGCCTACAACACACAAAATGCAGTAGATGATAAACACAACCTCATTGTACATACCCAGGCCACCAATACCAATGATGGCAAGGCTTTGCACAAGGCAGCCATACAAGCCAAACAAAATTTACAATTAAAAAAACAAGATCAGTTAATGGTACTTGCAGACAAAGGGTATCACACCGGAGCAGAACTACAGGAATGTCAGCAGCAAAATATGATTACGCATGTAGCCTACAAAGAACAACCTTCTGTAAAGCATATTGCCAACGAATTTTTAGCCGAAAGTTTTAATTACGATACACTAACAGACACGTATACCTGCCCTGCTGGTGCAGTACTGACATCGCTGGGTACATGGCACAATAAAAAAGGCGAAGCTGGCGAAACCAGTTTCCGTTTTAAAACCTATCGTACCAATGCCTGTAAAACATGCCCGTTAAAAAACCAGTGTACCAAACTTCCCAAACGCATTATACAGCGCAGTCAATACCAGGATGCGGTTGACATCAACGATAACAACATCAAACAAAACCCGCAGTATTATAAACAAAGGCAAGCCATTTGCGAACATCCCTTCGGTACCATTAAAAGACATTGGGGCTACACGCACACATTACTTAAAGGATTGCAAAAAGTAAATGGTGAAATGAACCTGATTATGTTTTGTTACAAATTTATGCGAACAAAAAACATCCTTGGCTTTGAAAAAATGCTGCAAACAATAAAAACCTGGCAACCGGATTACAACAAAGTAATCTGCCCTTTAAAAAACGCCTTTATAAAAACGATTTACAAACAAAATGAGGCCCCGTTTTTTTACAGCAATTATTTACCGTTGTTTTTAAAAGCGGCTTAGCGCAACTGTTATGACCTTCTGATAAAATCCTGCAGGGGCGTTTTTTGGAGTTTTAGAGTTTTTTCACGGTCTGACGAACAGGGCTTGGCGAAGGTGGGGAAATAGAATTCCGTCAGCCTGGAACCGAAGCCCAATTGAAAACAAAAGTACAGGTTTAGTACAAAAGCCTAACAGAATTTCGTCAGCTGGGACTGAAGCCAAATAGTAGCACAAAAGTTCATTGTTATTCCGTCCGCCCCACTTTTGCCAAACCCCTTGTTAGCTGTTGTTTTTCTTCGCTTTCAAGTCGTACAATTTTTTGGTGATTGTTGATTTGTCTGCATTTGTAATTGCCAAACTTAATGCCATTTCAAAATGCGAAATAGCTTTTGTATTGTCAATGTCTGTATGTAAATAACCAAGTAAGGAAAAGTAATAATGATTGTCTATTAGATTTAATTTTTCAGCCTCTATATTTGCAGTTTGTTTACCCTTTACTTGTGCCAACGCATAAGTTCTGTTTAGTGCAGTTATTGGAGAATACTCTATTAGTAAAAGTTGATTATAGGCTTGCAAAATATTGTCCCACTTTTTTTGGTTTTCAATTTTGCTACTATGCCAATAGGCAATGTTTGCCTCCAAATGATATTTGCTTATCTCGTTTCCTTTTGCACTTTGAATCAAATAAAAATTTCCTTTTGCTATGAGTTCTTCGTTCCATAAATTTTTATCTTGTTGGTCGTACAAAACTGGTTCGCCTATTTTATTGGTTCTTGCTTCAAAACGTGAAGAGTGAAAGCACATTAAAGCCATTAAAGCGTTTACGATGGGTTTGTTGGTAGTTTCATTTTCTATCAAAAAATAATTTAATCGCATTGCTTCCAAACACAATTCTTTTCTTACGTGAGTTTTCTGTGTACTTGAATGATAACCTTCATTAAAAAGCAAGTATAACGTAGTCAGCACAGTTTCTAATCTTATATTAACATCGTTTTCAGAGGGTAATTCAATTTTAATATTTTCTATTCGTAATTTTTCTTTGGCTCTAAATAATCGTTTGTTGATGGTTTCTTTATTGGTTAAAAATGCCTCTGCTATTTCGTCAATTCCAAAACCACAAAGAATTCTTAATGCTAAACCAATTTGTGCTTCTGCTGCAATTATTGGATTGCAAATGGTGAAAATCATTTGCAATTGACTGTCAGTTATGTTTTTAAGAGATAAATCAACTTCAAATTCTTCACTTTGGTTTTGATTCAATTTAAAATCAACAACTATTTTTTCAGAAAATGTTTTATGTCGTTTAAAATAGTCTTTGGTTTTGTTTTTAGCAACAAGATAAAGCCAAGCCGTTGGATTTTCGGGAATGCCTTTTAATCTCCAAGTTTCAAAAGCCAATAAAAAAGTATCGTTTGTAATATCCTCTGCAATTTCAATATGAACAATACCAAATAACTTACAGAGTACAGAAATTATTTTTCTGTACTCTGTTTTAAAAAGTTGTGGAATTAATTCTTTCTCGTTCAAATTAACCGTTCATTGCAATTATGCTTCTTACTTCAACGTGGCCTCCGTGGCTAAGAATAGGACAACCTTCTGCCAATTTCATAGCTTCATCAATGTTAGCAGCTTTTACCACTACGTAACCACCAATAATTTCTTTTACTTCTGCATAAGGGCCATCGGCAATTACATTATTAGGCTTCAACGTTTTGCCTTCAAAACTCAAACGATTTGCGTTTACAATTTTTCCTTGTGCAGCAATACCACCAAACCAATCCATCCATTGTTGAATGTTGCCTTGCATTTGTTCTGGTGTAGGTCCAAACGATTCGTTGACTTCGCTTTTGAAAATCATCATAAATTCTTTCATTTTTTTACTTTTTGTCTTGTTGAAATTAATTGTTACTGGAGTTATTTTTTATCCATTTATTTGTTGCGATTCTTCAAAAGTTGGACCATACAAAGAAGGTACTTTATTTCCTGTGGCTCTTAAATGTGAGATAAGTTCGCCCCTATGATGATACAAATGATTGAATAAAATGCTTCTAATAACTTGAATTTTTGGCATTGACGGAAAGGCTGTTTTTTCATTATTCATTGTCATAGACCACATATTCATATATTGAGATTCATCCGATTTCTCAATTGCTTCTTGTGCAGCTTTTACATTGACTTCAAAAATTTCTAAAATATTCGAAACCTTTGTTATGTCTCCTTTATCATACTTATAAGTACTCAATTCAAAGGCGTCTTTATTGAATGTAACATTATACCAATTGTAAAGCTCTGAAATGTGAGATGCTAATTGTCCAACTGACCAAAGATGTGGTTGAGGACGATATTCCAATGCACTGTCTGGAATAATTGTTAAAAGTTTTCTTGTGTTTTCGGTTTCGTGAAGAAATTCTCCGAGTAATGCTTGTTTAATCATTTTTTTACTTTTTAAATTGTTACAACTTATTGTTGTACCCTAATGACGATTGACTTTTTCAAGATTGGACAGAATGTTGAAGATATTTTTTTTGTCAGTTGATGTTTGCAGAGTGGTCGGTTAAAATAACAGCTAACGAACAGGTATTGCTGCAGGTGGGATATTTTATAGCAATCCAGCCCGGAGCCGCTGCCTAATAAAGATTTAAAAGTAAAAGATAAGAACTAAAAGCCCAACAGAATTCCGTCTGCCGAAACCGCTGCTGATAGCGAAATACAGCCGAAGACAACAATGTCCAGCCCCACTTGTAGCAATACCCATGTTGGCGGCAGTTTATGTATTGAAATTAACAATAGCTGTGAGCAAGAAAAATATTAATGTGCGCCAAAATGACTAAAAGATTTTGCACCAAAACGTGCATGATGCACATAAGTAAAATTTTCCCAGTCACTTTGCCCAATTAAATGGTTGTTACAATACACTGTAATCCTCCCTTTAAAGTATGTTTTATATCCTTTGTTAAGCTCTAAGTTCGTGAAGGGAATAAAAATATAATCATTGCTAGCAGCAGAAAAGTGAAATACTTGTGAAGGACACTCAAGGCTTTTGTCTTTGATAAATCTATATTGTGGTAAAGCTTCTTCGTTATCATAAAATAACGAGTCGTTGGAATATTTTAGTTCTGCCCAAATCTTGATTTCATTGTACATGCCATTGTTTATATACGCGGCAGCAAAGAATTTTATTCCCTGGCTATTAGTTTCTGCGTCATGAACATCAGGCAAAATACTAGCAGTGGCTTTACCGGACACATTTGCCAAGCCTGTGGTCGATATATCCGGCTTAACGGTCGCTGAGCTATATAGCGATTGTGCAAATTTTTGAAAAAACTGCACTTCTTTTTTTAGCTGGTCAGCATTTTGTCCTTTTTCAACCAAATCATGAATCTCTCTGTCTAATTCGAGTATTGCTCCCGTAGCATCGTTCTGAAGCTGCGTCTGGAGTATAGCATCTAAGTCTTTAAAGGCTGGAGGTATTTGTTCAAGGTCGCCGTTTTTCATTATTAGCAAAATTGCCGCAATTACTTCTTGTGGATTATCTGACATAATGGAAAGAAGAAGATTTGAGTGAATTGCTGCTTTGATTCCCTTGTTAGCCTTTATATGATTTTGCATCTGCTTTATCCATGACATTGTTATTTCAGAAGCTTTGGCAGGAGCCTTGGGTACATCATTCACAGTTGTAGTCGGGGAAGATTTCGAATTTGCACTAGCGATTTCTCTTGGATTATCTTTTGCTCCCGGATTACCCGGCTTATCTCCTCGGTCAGGTTTATCTGGTTTCTCTTTAACCTCAACTACATGTCCCCCATTTTTATCGACCCATGAATGTACTTCACGTTCATGGTCATTTTCTTGAGAGAATAAACTATTAGATAATAGACACATCGAGAGTAAAAAAGCAACGGTTTTCATGTTGTAAGTTTTTAAATAATAGCAACTTGTTTTATGTGCCTCGTAATTTTCTTGAATTTTCCCTCAATTAAATTTAGATTATTGAACTGGCGAGCCAATTGCCGCCAACGAGAGTTTGTGAAAAAACATCGTTGCAAAACAAATATACACACAATGTGAATAGCCTAAATGGTGTATGGTTTTTGTTGCTGAATAGCATGCAATTTATACAAGGAAACAACCGCCATCAAACCTACTTCACTACGCCTGACGACCAGGTGGGTGCCGACAATGCAGTAAGGCTCATGGATGCTTTTATTGACAAACTTGATTTGCAAAAATTAGGTTTCACCGGCACTGTTCATAAAAGTGAAGGCCGCCCCCCGTATGCACCAGGAGTGCTTTTAAAATTGTACCTGTACGGCTATCTCAACAAAATCCGCAGCAGCCGGAAACTTGAAAAAGAATGCTGCCGTAACATTGAGTTGCAGTGGCTGCTGCAGAACCTGCAACCCAATTACCACACCATAGCAGACTTTCGTAAACTGCATGCAGTGCCGTTGCAATCCATGTTTAAACTGTACGTGCAGTTTCTCAGTGATGCCGGCCTGCTGGGCAAAACAACCATCGGTATTGACGGCAGCAAGTTTAAAGCAGTCAACAGCAAAAAGAATAATTACAATCAAAAAAAGATAGATAAGCACCGCCAGTTTATTGAAGACAAGACCGCTAAATATTTACAGGAACTGGATGAACTTGATAAGCTTGAAAACAATAACAGCAGTGATGAATTGCAAATAAAAAAAGAAAAGATAACACAGGGGCTTGCCAAATTAAAAGAACGCACCATTAAGTACGACGCACTTCAGCAACAACTGGATACTACAACAGATAAACAAATCAGCACCAATGATCCGGATAGCCGCAGTATCCTGATTGTAAAAAGTATTGTCGAAGTAGCCTACAACACCCAAAATGCTGTGGATGACAAACACAACCTGATAGTACATACCCAGGCCACCAATACCAATGATGGCAAGGCTTTGCACAAGGCCGCAATACAAGCCAAACAAAATTTACAATTAAAAAAACAAGATCAGTTAATGGTACTTGCAGACAAAGGGTATCACACCGGAGCAGAACTACAGGAATGTCAGCAGCAAAATATGATTACGCATGTAGCTTATAAAGAACAACCCTCCGTAAAGCATATTGCCAACGAATTTTTAGCCGAAAGTTTTAATTACGATACACTAACAGACACGTATACCTGCCCTGCTGGTGCCGTACTGACATCGCTGGGTACATGGCACAATAAAAAAGGCGAAGCTGGCGAAACCAGTTTCCGTTTTAAAACCTATCGTACCAATGCCTGTAAAACATGCCCGTTAAAAAACCAGTGTACCAAACTTCCCAAACGCATTATACAGCGCAGCCAATACCAGGATGCGGTTGACATCAACGATAACAACATCAAACAAAACCCGCAGTACTACAAACGAAGGCAAGCCATTTGCGAACATCCCTTCGGTACCATTAAAAGACATTGGGGCTACACGCACACATTACTTAAAGGATTGCAAAAAGTAAATGGTGAAATGAACCTGATTATGTTTTGTTACAACTTTATGCGAACAAAAAACATCCTTGGCTTTGAAAAAATGCTGCAAACAATCAACAACTGGCAACCGGATTACAACAAAGTAATCTGCCCTTTAAAAAACGCCTTTATAAAAACGATTTACAAACAAAATGAGGCCCCGTTTTTTTACAGCAATTATTTACCGTTGTTTTTAAAAGCGGCTTAGCGCAACTGTTATGACCTTCTGATAAAATCCTGCAGGGGCGTTTTTTGGAGTTTTAGAGTTTTTTCACGGTCTGACGTTCGAGGCTTTGTGCAGTTGGGGAATTGACCAACTGTCCGCCCGGAACTGAAGCTAAATTTATAACTAAAAGCCGAAGTTAAGAACTACTGCCCGATAGAATTACGTCCGCCGAAACCAAAGCTTGGATATGCACTGCTGATGATTGCTTCAATGTCATGCCCCAATTGCACAAAACCGCATGTTAGAGGTAGTTTTATTTACTCGAGTAGTTCAATTATTTGTTGGTAAAACTTGCTCTCTTTTGTTGGTGTTTTGAGCAGTTAAAATTTTCCAATCATCTAATGTCTTAGTAACAACCCAGGTAAAAATTCCATGTCTTGGTTTTCTCGGTGTGCCGTCAGGGTCATTGTCTCCACTAAGTGCCCATGATAAATGTATTATAGCTACGTCAGGTTTTATATATCTTATGCTTACACTATCAGTCGTCCAAATACTGTTCTTAAATACAATTCCCAAATGCTTTTGTTTATGGTCATTAATAGTCGCAGCTTTGCCCTTAAGCCAAACACCTGCTACGTTTACAAAATCAACATCCTCTTGTAGCAATGTACCCATTAAATCCATGTTATGACTATTCCAGTAGTCTTGCCATTTAATTGTCAAGTCCTTAAGTTTTATTTCATCACTCTTTTTATACGCCTTTTTTACTTGTCCAAAAGACCCGGTGGAAAGGGTAACAAAAAATAAAAATAAATAAATAAATTTCATTGCTCAAAATATCAAAACTCTCTCCAAAAATTACCGCTAACGTCCGAGGCTTTGTGCAGTTGGGGAATTAACCAACTGTCCGCCCGGAACGGAAGCTAAATTTATAACTAAAAGCCGAAGTTTAAAACTGCTGCCTAACAGAATTTCGTCCGCCGAAACCAAAGCTTGGATATGCACTGCCAATGATTGTTTCAACGTCATGCCCCAATTGCACAAAGCCTTTTGTTGTGCGTTCGTTATTCACTTAATTCGGGTATTTAATTCTTGAACCTTTAATTAATAGCCAGAACATAAATATCAACTCTCCAAAAAAAGTCATAGTTATAAAGACGGAATTAAAGTCTGGAAATAAAAATGGTTTTAAAGTGTCTGTCAGATAACCTAAACCTGAAATAATGAGCACTACTCCAATTGCTTTGGGAATATAGCCGGAATTGTAAACCAAGTAACCAAGGAGAACAAGATGAATGCTAAAAAACAAAATACCAAAATGGTAACCGCTTTTAAATGTTTTTAAATAAAGCATAACCTGACCGTACGACTGAGTTTGTCCAAACATGGTTAAGTAATCAGGAGTAGTCAACAAATGGAAAACAGTAACAAGATTAAGAAGAGCAACTATGGCTATAATAGAAAATATCAACCTAAACCATGCCGTTAGTAACGAAAGATGCGCATTTACCGGTTTCAGCAAGATGTATAACGCCCAGGACACCACAATGTCGCCGATAAATGTTAGTAAATAGCAGAAAATCGCAATAATGAAAAGCAATTTATTATTTGTGATATTGTTAAACGTTTCAGCTGGGTTTATCTGGCTAACAAGTTTAGGATATACAAAAAGTTCGGCATAAGGAGCAACCAATGCCATAATTAAAATGGTAAGTCCTGCAATAACTGAAGCCTTGCTAAGAGAAATATTGATTGCATTATTTGTCATTTTTGATTGTGTAAAGGTTTTAAGATGTCTGTCTTATAATGACGCACAACACTTAAATATACGAACCAAACTTAAGGTTGCGAAAAATTAGTTGCCTGGTTATCAATTGTGTTTATGTCGCCTTTTTGTATTGTCATGTCGCCTTTCATTTTTTTGTTGCATGTCGCCTTTTACAAATCTGATGTCGTCTTTTATTGTGATCACAGGTATTAAAAATGAAGATTTATCGAAACTCATATCTTCTTCCGTACGTAGTAAGTTGTTTATTAAAGATAACTTTTTCAATCATCATAATTGTCATGTAGATGTGCAAAGTTTTATACGTCAAATCCAAACAACTTTCTATATCCATAAAAAGTTCGATCATTAAACTTTATTAAGAAAATGAGTTCAGGGAGAATTCTCCCTTATTAATCCGTTAAACTTCCTTTCCCTTTGTGTAGTGAACCAAAAGAGACATAAAGGTTATTTTGTTGATAAACCATTATTGCTCGCAATTGGAAAGAAGCTTAAAACCCATAGGTCTGCGCAAGGAATTTCAATAGAGAAATTTGCAAATGAGTGGGATATTGACCCAAGTAAGGTGAGCAGAATGGAACTTGGAAAAGTCAATTACAGTATATCGATGTTTTGTAAAATAGCAAAAGCCCTTGGGGTTGATGCAAAAGAATTACTCCCCTAATATCTCCCCCTTCAAAAATTCGTCCTTTAGCCTCAAACAGGTCATTTAAATAATTAAATCCTAAAACTTGTCTATGGAATTGCTATTGCTTTACCTGAACAGTATTCACCCGTTAACTGAAGATTTGGTACATTATTTAACTACCCATTTAAAAACAAAGGAGCTTCAAAAAAAAGAGGTCCTTTTAAAGAAGGGGCATATCGCCAGGGAAATTTGTTTTGTAGAATCCGGCCTTTTACGGTGTTTTTATCTTGTGGATGAAAAAGAAGTGTCTGCATGGTTTATGAAAGAAGGGGACGTGATCATCAGTGTGGATAGCTTTTTTAATCAAACACCCGGTAATGAAACCATTCAGGCCATAGAAGCTTGCACCATCCATTATATTACTTACGAAGAACTGCAGTTTATCTACGCCAACTTTCCCGAATTTGATGTGGTTGGAAGGGTGTTAACAGAAAAATATTACGCCCTTAGTGAACAAAGGTTGTGTGCTATGCGTATGCAAAGGGCGCTCGACAGGTACAGGAACCTTATGACCAACCATCCGGAATTTATCCTGAGGATTTCATCCAAGTACATCGCTTCCTATTTAGGCGTAACAGAAGTAACGCTAAGCAAAATAAAAAGCAGCATTTAATTTCTTAATATTTTTTAATTATCCGACACATATCTGTGTTTTATTTTTACATCAATAAAATTGCATCCATGAAAAAAATAATTCTTCCGTTGCTATTTTTACCCGTTCTGTTCTCCTGTAAAAAAGAAAAGGCAGGCAACGGGATCAAAAATAAGCCAGTACGCTACACATCCGAACATTCGATTTTTTGGCCAGAACCACGACAAGGGTAAAACTTTCGAATATGAGTTGTCTTTGTGGAATGTGGATACTTCAATTCTAATAACCGACTCCATATCCAATAAAGTTGAGCTGGTGACTCTGCTTGACCTGTATAAAAATAAAAAACCATTGACCGAAATGTTTGATGAACTGAGAGTAAGTGACGCTAATGAATACCTGGAAATGCAATCAAAGCTATTACTGACGCAGCCTGGACCGAAGAGGATAAACAAAAAGCGATCATTGCATCAAGGTATCTTTCATCTGTTGGAAAAGGAGAAAATGCCCTGGAACTTGCCAATACCCTTGAAGCCAATCTCCTGCTGCCAGATGCAACGGTGCCTGTTGCATCACCTGTTGCTGGAGGATCTATTCCGGCGTCAGGTGTACCTGTCACCGCCAGTGCAATGAGAGTCAATTTTAATGTTCCTGTTTATGTAAAAGATTCAATTGACTGGATATGCCCGTAACCTCTATCGCTTCAGACAGTTTGCTTCCTGTAGAACAACACTTTCGGATTGCCGCAGGCCCGGGAGCAGGTAAGACACATTGGTTGGTCTCCCATATTAAAAATGTTTTACAGCATTCAAAAAAATTAGGCAGGACAAAAAAAATAGCCTGTATTACTTATACCAACGTGGCAGTAGACACAATTTTAAGACGGTTGGATTTTGTAGCAGACCGTGTTGAAGTTTCGACTATTCATAGTTTTATTTACAAGAATATTGTTAAGCCATATGTATCGTTTATAGCTGCTGACTTTGAATTGAATGTACTAAAAATGGATGGACACGAAGATTTAATTGTCAGCAGAAAAAAAATTACAGAATGGTTGAACGGATATCCCGGCGCTGGTAGCCTGTCTCATCCCTATACTCTCAGGCAACTTATCCAAAGACCTGAAAATATGGAAGCGCTGGTCAATTGGTTATCTTCCATCACGTATGAATTTAATGGTGATCTACTTGAAATTAAAACTGACAATTCCCAAGCCTATTATCTAGACGGAACAGGTACAAGAAAGATGTTAAGCAAAGCAAATTGTCTTAACAAGCTAATTCCTGCTTTACCAGATTTTAAAAAGATTTATTGGCGCAAAGGCATTCTTCACCATGACGATGTACTTTATTTCGGCTACTTGTTATTAAGGAAATATCCTTTTATCATTTCTGTACTGCAAGGCAAATTCCCGTATTTTTTTATGGATGAATTCCAAGACACGAGTCCCATTCAGAATGCCATCGTAAATATACTTGGTCAGAAAGAAATAAAAGTTGGAATCATTGGTGATAAGGCGCAGTCGATTTATAGTTTTCAGGGAGCATCTCCAGTTTATTTTGATTCGTTTTCCCTTCCCGGCTTTGCGGATTATGTGATTGCAGACAACAGAAGGAGCACTCAGATGATAGTAAACCTATTAAATCACATCAGAAAGGACATTCAGCAAATTCCGATAAGGAATATTGGCGGTGCAAAGCCTATTCTAATTGTTGGAGCAAAAACTGCTGCAGTTGCTGAAGTAAAAAAAATATTGGGGCACGCAAATTTCACCATGTTATCCCGGGATAACATTACTTCTAATTCGCTGAAACGTGAATTTAATTCTGCTATTCCCTTAGTGAATCTTATTACCACCTTGAGTAATACTGATTCTGACAGCGACAGACGGGGAGTGACAATTTCCTGTATTAAATCGGTCGAACTGGCCAAGCAAAAAAGATTCAAGGAAGCTATAAAGGAAATGGAAAGGAATTTTTATTCTGTCAGGGACAAATCTTTAAGAAAAAAAACATCATTCAGACAGTTAGCTTTTTTACTTTCTAAATATGAGGAGTATAAAAAAGAAAAACTTTTAGATTTTTGCAGCTTGGTAAAAGCACACTTGAGACCAGATCTTTCAAAACTTACCCGAGGTGCAGCTTTTGACTTTTGTAATAATAACAGTTATGAGCAATTAGCGGTTTGTGTGAACATTCCGGATGATAATTCGCCGAGCCGGACTATTCATAAATCTAAAGGTGATGAATTCGAAAATGTAATGGTACTTATTAAAGATCAGACAGATTTGCGTTTCCTTTTGAATTCCGATTTAACTTCAGAAGAACAGCGGATATGGTATGTTGCCGTGAGTAGAGCTATGAATCATTTGTTTTTGAGTGTACCTGAATTAAATCCAGCAACAGAAGCTAAATTAAGCACATTACTGGATATCCAGAGAATTTAAAAAGAGATAGTTAACCCTGTATTTGAAAAAAAATAAGTTGACAGGAAGCCCTATAATCAATATAAACGAGACTGTAAAATAAACTGTGTCAAGAGTTAACTCTTAACTTTAAACACAGTAAAATGAGAAATGATCAACTAGAGCCTTTCGACTACGAATTGGCCAAGCAAAAAGTAAAAGAACAACTCCGCAGTGGCCACTCCCTTTTTGGTAAAGAGGGAGCTTTTGCGCCGCTTCTCCAGCAGATGCTAAATTCTATTTTAGAGGGAGAACTTGAAAGCCATCTGGATGAAGAAGAACGCAGTAGTGGCAACCGTAAAAATGGTAAGGGTACAAAACTTCTTAAAACATCTTCGGGTACTATTGAAGTAACCACTCCCCGGGATCGGTCAGGGAGTTTTGAACCCGAAATGGTTAAAAAGCGGGAAACCATCATGGCCCAAAGCCTTGAGGATAAAATCATCGGCTTATATAGCCTGGGTACCAGTCTGCGTGACATCAGTGCGCACATCAAAGAAACTTACGATACAGAGATTTCCGCTACAACCCTAAGTTCCATCACAGATAAGGTGATCCCTATTGTTAAAGAATGGCAGCAACGACCTCTTGAAGAATTGTATTGCATTGTATGGCTGGATGCGATGTATTATAAGATAAAAGAAGAAGGCCGAACTCAAACCCGTTGTGTATATAATATCCTTGGTATAACACCTGAAGGAAGAAAAGAGGTGCTGGGTATGTATATATCACAGAGTGAAGGTGCTAATTTTTGGCTGGGTGTAATCAATGATCTTAAGCAGAGGGGTGTTGCAGATATCTTGATTGCGTGTATTGATAATCTAAAAGGTTTTGATGAAGCCATCCGAACTATTTATCCCAGCACGGAGGTGCAGACCTGCATTGTTCACCAAATACGCAACAGTATAAAATATGTAGCCAGTAAGGATCAGAAAGAGTTTATGAGGGATCTAAAGCCAGTTTACCGTGCAGACAACGAACCACAGGCATTGGATGAGCTGGCCGCACTTAGAGAAAAATGGAATAAAAAATATCCGATGGTCATTGATTCATGGCAAAAAAACTGGGGCAAGCTATCTACCTATTTTAAATATCCTGCCGGGATCCGCAAGCTCATCTACACTACAAATACCATCGAAGGCTATCATCGCCAGATCAGGAAAGTCACTAAAAATAAAGGCGTCTTTACCAGTGATATGGCTTTGCTCAAACTAATCTACCTGGCTACAGAACGCATTGAGCGTAAATGGACCATGCCACTTAGCAACTGGGCTATCTGTGCTTCACAATTAAAGATTATTTTTGAAGACAGGATGAAAACAACTCTTTAGATACACCGTAAAAAAGAGGCGGCACTTGCTCTGTGGATGGAGCCGCACCGCCTCTTTTTTACTACGCTAAAATATTTCTTTGACACAGTTCATTTTACAAACCCAACATCTTCAAAAGATATGTATGAATACAGGTTGAAATTGGCGGCTGTTTATGGAGCGCCATTTAGTAAAACGGTTCAGCAAATGGATATGTTTCGAAACAATGATGATATATTAGGCTCTATTTAGTTTTCCATCTTGCAGCAGCGGCTTTCTTTGCAATCTCAGAACGTTTTTTAGGCGTTAAAGATGCAGCCCTTGCATTGCCGCCTTTTAATCCTCCCATTCTCCCCAGTGCAGCGGCAGCGGCTTTGATGGGGTCAACTTCTTTTACATCTTCTGTTTCACCTGTAGCAATATCAACTATTGATTTTGCTTTTTTGTTTGCATCTGCCGGTAATTTCACTTTCTTTGCCATGCAACAAAGTTAATAAACCTGTTGCTTATTCGGTCAAGCATCAAATTTCAAACTGATACACTACCCAATCAGCCGTTCTGAATCACTCATAATAAAGAGATATCCGTTATTTAACCCAATAAACCATAAATACTAAACTTAAGTTATTAAGGAACTGATTAAAAGCAAGGTTGCCGTAAAATATCTTACTTATCTATTTCATTAACTCTTGAATTGTGTTTGGGTAGGCACGAGCCAATCTCAATGACCAATACATTTATCCGGTGCAGTTCTCCCAGCTTATTTGCCGGAGGTGTAAAAGAAATAAGATGGGTGTACTGTGCCGGATCTGCCAGAATAGTTTTGTTAAGTCTATAGTCATTTCCGTTAGGGATTGAAATGAAAATCCTTCTGCTAAGAAGATTGTAGTGAAAAGCCCGACCGAAGGGAACGGCATAAATATTATGCTATTGTTCAAGTAATTGCTTAGTATAAACTTTAATAAAGGCACTTAAACCGAAACAATCCAATGGTTGGCGAAGGGTACTTTTATTTTTGGGGTAAAATCGGTATAGAAATTGTTATATCTTATCCATAACCAATTGACTTATAAGGTATGATAAGAGCGGAATATTCAGATAAAGACCTAATTGTTAGTATCCTTGTAAGCACATTTGACGATAATAAAAGCGTTAATTATATCATCAGGCAGGATAGCAAAAGGGTTGAAAGAATAAAACGGCTAATGGAATACTCTTATAATGTCTGCAATTTGTTTGGCGATATTTTTCTAACTGAGGATAAAAAGGGCTGTGCATTATTGATAATACCCGAAAAAAAAAGAACCACAATAAAATCAATTCTACTGGATGCTAAATTCGCTTTTACCTGTTTGGGTATCTCCAATATTAATAAGGCAATGAAACGGGAAGCTAAAATAAAACAGGTGCATCCCAATGGACTATTATATTACTTATGGTTTATTGGCGTTGATTCACACCATCAAAATAAAGGAATTGGAAGCCAGTTATTGCAAGATGTTATTTCAGAAGGGCAAAAGCAAAATAGAACAATTTGTTTGGAAACATCGACATTAAAAAATGTTCCGTGGTATGAGAAATTTGGCTTTTCTATTTATCATGAATTTGATTTTGGATATAAGCTTTATTGTTTGAAGAGAAAATAAAATAAAACGTTGATTCACACCATCAAAATAAAGGAATTGGAAGCCAGTTATTGCAAGATGTTATTTCAGAAGGGCAAAAGCAAAATAGAACAATTTGTTTGGAAACATCGACATTAAAAAATGTTCCGTGGTATGAGAAATTTGGCTTTTCTATTTATCATGAATTTGATTTTGGATATAAGCTTTATTGTTTGAAGACAAAAAACAATAACGAAAATAAAATAAAACAATCAATTTGCTGATACCCGGTACCCAAATGCATATTGTCACATTTATTTTTGTGAGCATAGAAATTGTTATCTTTTTCTACCTGCTGATTTATAGGATAGCCCGAACTGATGATAAAACAGCTTACCTGAATATTGTCTTAATTTTTCTACTAATCATTTATAATATAACTGGTGGCCTTTTGCCGGATGCAAATATGCCCGGTTCATTTTTTAATCAGGAGTCATTGGCTTATGCCACTGGATTTATTACTCCCTGTTACTTTCCATACTATGTTTATAAAGGTTTCTCATTGGAGAAAATGAAATTCCATGCGCACAAAGGAGTTTACATATTTCTAATGCTGCCTTACCTGCTTTTTGTAATTGTCTTTGCAGTTACCAATAAATTAGAATCAGCCAAAGATTTACTCATACTTCCAGTTGTTTATGCTTTATGGGTTATTATCTCTATGGTAAAAGCCATTCGTTTTAAATATAAAAATGATTTCTCCAGCAGGCAATCAAAAGAAGAAATGGCGGTGCTACTTTTGAGTTTAACACCATGGGTTATGCTGCCAGTTATTGATTTCTTTAACATGGGTCAAGCCACAGAAGCTTATATAACCAATTTTGGATTCTTGTCATTATTTGCTTTGCAAATGAAAAGGCATATCAGGGAAATGCGAACTGAGCATGAAAGACTAATCAACTCTGAAAAACAACTTTTAAATTGGAACAGTACCCTTAAAAATGAAGTAGATAAAAGAACAAAAGAGTTGGAAATAATAAATGAGCAAAGAACAAACACCTTTGTAAATCTGGCACATGAAACAAAAACTCCTCTTACTCTTATCAATAACTACTTAGAAGAATACATCACTAAAAATAATCCATCAGAAGAATTAGATATTGTAAAAAGAAACCTTGATAAATTATCTTCCGATATTGTTAATTTGTTCGATTTAGAAAAATTCAATAAGGGGTTTGCCTTTTATAATCATAACCTGGTTTGCAACTTTAGTGAGATACTAAAAGACAGTGTAATGTTATTTAAGCAATATGCAAAAGAAAGAAGCATTGAAATAAAGACAACTATTGCAGATAATATTTTTATACAGGCAGATCCATTATCCATTAACCGGATTATAAATAATCTTATAGAAAACAGTATCAAATTTTCAAATACCAATAGTATTATAGAGGTTGCACTTAAAAAGGCGGGTGATACTTTTCAATTTTCTGTAAAGGATTATGGTACTGGTATTCCTGTTGACATGCAGGCAAAAGTATTTGAACCTTATTACCAAATTACTAATCCCAAAAACAACACCCAAGGAATGGGACTTGGGCTGCCTATTGTTAAGAAAGTAATTGATGATCTAAATGGAAATATCAAAGTAATTAGCAATCCTAAAATTTCTTCCGGGACTGAAATGTCGATTACATTAAATCAATATACTTTAGATAAAAATGAAACTTTTATTTCAAAGGTGGTTCCTAAAACAGTTGCAATCACAAAAGAGGAATTAAAAATTGAGGAAGAATTGTTTGATGAAGAAAAGCAAACTATTCTTATAGTTGAGGATAATATAACAATGCTTAATTATCTCTTTAAAAAACTTAGTGAAAAATATAATACTTTTGCTGCCCTAAATGGAAACGATGCACTTAAAAAATTGAAGGAAATAAAAGTATTACCGGATTTAATTATTACAGATATAATGATGGATAAGGTAGATGGGTATGATTTCGCTAAAATTATTTCAAAAAGCTCGACCTATTCACACATCCCATTTATTTTTCTTTCTGCAAAGACTGCCTTCAATGATAAATTACAGGGGTTAAAATTAGGTGCAATTGATTATGTTCCTAAACCTTTTTCAATTGCTGAATTACTTCAAAAAATTGATTCCATATTATTGTATGCAGGAAAACAAAAAAGAGCAATATGGAACAAGGCATTCAGTATCGTAAATTCAAATAATAACCCTCCTAAAAAAGAAACCTCCTCCGAGGCATTTGAGCAAAATTGCGAATTGTACCATCTTACAACCAGAGAAAAGGATATTGCCAAATTAATATGCCAGGGACAAAAATATAAAGACATAGGTGAAACCCTTTTTATTGCAGAAAGAACGGTAACTAAACATGCCCAAAATATCTTTGAGAAAACACAGGTATCAAACAAAATTGAGCTTATAAATAAGCTGGAATTAGCGTAACTCAATATTGCTTCAATTCACCTATTGCTAATCTTAAAATGCTGTTTTTCAGTACTTTTCGGCCTAAATACTCATTTCTACGTATAAAAATAGTATCCTTTGCTTATACCTTTTCTTGAATACGGGCTTAAACTTTGTTTGGCATAGGTAACGAAATGGAAACCCTATGAAAATGAATAACAACGCCACAAAACAACTGCCTCTGCTTTTTAGCCATTTGAGGGTAAATAGGGGGAAAGGCTTAAAAACCAGTTCGCCTTCTATGATTCTCGACAAGTGGAATACAGTCATAAATGGCAGGCTTAGCCCCTTAAATACCAATGATGATTTATTGGCTGCCGAAGCTGTACAATTGGTAATAAATGAATCTGAGGACGATCAGCAAACAATAAGGTCAATGCTGATAGAAGATTTGATTGAGAAACCCAATGTGATGGATAAGGAACAATACGTAAAAGTAAACCAAACATTACTTATTCGAATCTTAGATAAACTTTTTGCATACAGTCAAACCAAGCCATTAAATGAAAATATATTACACCTCTATAATACCATTAGTCAACATTTGCAAAGTACCCTTGATTTTGTAGAAGATTTTTTTAGTAACTACTTCGACCACAATGAAAAAGTCCCTGAACCTTATATTGGCATTGCCAAAGAAAATATAAAGAAACAAGTAAAGCAACTGAAACATATTGTTTCAAAGCAGGAAAGTACTGATACCTTTTTAACCAATCTTTTATTGGATAGCATTCAACAATTATTGGATGACGAGTCAATAGTAATTACCTACAGCCAGTTATCATACCATAAAATATTGCTAAATGAATTGCTTTCTGAAAAGGTAGTGCAATCACCGCATAGCATTATAGAAGCCTTGTACTACTTAAATTATAATGAGGATAATTTTATTACTTATGAGTATGAATGGCTGAAAGAATTAACGGCAGAACT
Organism: Ferruginibacter sp.; assembly: GCA_965249755.1. Classification (GTDB taxonomy): domain Bacteria; phylum Bacteroidota; class Bacteroidia; order Chitinophagales; family Chitinophagaceae; genus Ferruginibacter. The sequence goes on along the minus strand of CBDFMT010000004.1, from coordinate 544,275 downwards.
ACCCACCAATCAGGAAAAGATAGCTGCTTTGCGATTTGAACAGAAAAAAATAAATCAGCTTCCTTTAAAACCAAACTGCTGTTACAATCCTAATATGCCTCCGTTAAAGGAACAAATAAATGGCTGGATAGATGAGGAAGTAAAATTTCTTGAGAATGTACAGCTACCTGAAAAAGTTGCGGACAAGCTGAATGAAAATGAGGATAAAATCCATACTTCATTATCTGTTGCAAAGCTGGCCGTGCTATTACGGCTATTGGTTATTGATAAAATAATTATTAACCGGACTGTGGCGCCAATGCTTAGGGTTGCAGCTAAAATATTTACTACGCTACAAAAAGATGATATTTCTTTTGGCAGCCTGGAAACAAAATATCATGCGCCGGATAAGGCTACTATTAATGCAGTGAAGGATTTGCTGTTTAAGTGGATTAATATTTTAGGCAAGTTGTGACTCCCCGGTCAACAATGAGTGAAGCAATCCATTCTTTTGCAAAAACTCCCTTAATTCCTGATAAATATGATACGTAAAATCATGGTGCATCAATAGCACATCAGCAGGCCAATTAACGATATCCTGTAAATTCCTAAAATCATGCTGAATCGCCATTTCTTTAAACCCCTCAGATAGTTCAAGTTCATTTATCGGCTGTTGTAATAGCGGGGAAGGTTGCATTTTATACAGATTTGCCTCAAAATTAAAGAGAACTTTTGGACTGCGGTCTTATTAGGCCGCACTATTTCTGCACAGTTCAATCATATTGCTGCTTAATCAAACACAATGATTAGGCAAAGCGACAAAACCAACCTAAAAAAATTGGGTTTAAATATTAAAAAACTCCGGGAAGCGAAGGGATTAAGCTTTCGGGAGCTATCTTATGCCTGTGATATTGACAATAGCAAGATCTCCAAAATTGAAAAAGGGCAGATCAATATCACCTTCACCACCATTCTTCAATTAGCCAAGGCCTTAGAAGTTAATCCATCAGAATTGCTTCAAACAGAATTCGATTAAATTTTTCATTACTACTCCTTTCATTTTCAACTTACTTAGTGGGGTTGTCCTACCTCGTTTACCCCTTCATCGTTGGCATTTGGAAGTGTTTTTGCAGCTTATTTTAAACAAGCATTTTATAAGAAAACCTGATTTGCGAACAAGAAAAAATAAGTACTATGTTTAATTCAATTACCTGGGGGCAGTATTTTTCTGCCATTATACTTTTACTCATTATTTATTATATTCTATTCGGATTTAGGTTTTACAAATGGGAAATCCTGAGTATTATCGGAATCAGAAAAGTTGATGATGATTCACTTAATACAACAGCGGCGTTATCAAATTTAAAAGAATTTGCTGCTTCAGAAAATCATGAGAATTACTTGCCTAAACCTTTTTTGGAAATTGACATTTCGCCATTGGTTCAATCTTTTACAGATGAGGTAACCGCTTTTGTACAGGGAGCTGATGAAGCTGAAATAACAAAGGAAGAAATTATCAATTCCCTGCAAGCAATCTGTACAAAATATCCGGCAATAAAAAATGCCGATTGCAGGAAGGATTTGGAAGTTGATGTGCTAAAGGAAATCAATTTAAAATACCCAACCCTGGTACAACAAAAAGACTTCAAAAATTTATGGAATTAATTTGAAAAACTAATGCTTCATTGTACCCTGTGTGCAGGAAAAACAAGTGCGGTAGAATGGTACAATGGAGCATTTTAAAATCCTTCATCATCAAAAAATAAAGTGAGTTATGAAAAATGTGAGAGCAAGAAACCCAAACACAAAGCAATTGATTGCTTTAGCAGCAACGACTTTTTTATTGCTGATTTCTTTTTATGCATCAGCTCAGGATGGTAACGCCGGTATTAATGCTGCTAATACACAAGTGCGGAGTTACTTCGCTGCCGGTACAAACCTGATGTATGCGGTAGGTGCAATTGTGGGCTTGATTGGTGCAGTTAAAGTGTATCAAAAATGGAATAGCGGCGATCAGGACACCGGAAAGGTCGCAGCGGCCTGGTTTGGCAGTTGCGTATTCCTGGTAATAGTTGCAACAGTTATTAAGTCATTCTTTGGAGTATAAAATTCAAGACTATGCAGCAAACCCTTATGAATAAACTTCATGAATATATCAGGGAAAATAACCCTGATTTATTGTTTCAATTAGGAGAAGATAAAAAGGTAACTGAATACCTGTCTGATAAAATAAGTACAGTAAGTGTATTAATCAAACAGATGGATATTGGTCAGTCTGCATACATTATTGAGGATACCTGTATGGATGTAATGACACAAGACCTTCGACCATCTAAGTTTAATTATATAAGCAATCTCCTGCAAGAAGAATTTGAATCTACTTATAATCAAATACTAGAATCTGGAACATTAAAGTTTGAGGTTATAAACCTGATTAACCAATGCCAATCGGTATTTGAAGATTTGAATTTTTCGGATGAAAATGAAGACAATCAATTTCTTCGCTATGCTATTCTTGGAACCATAAGTGAGTATTTAGAAGGTGTAACAAGTGGGAATGAAAATGTGAAAGATGGGTTACAACAGTCAACAAAAACTGAAGGATAATATTGCCGCCATCCAGATTGCATTAAAATGGAAGCAAGGCCAATTGCTATTACCCGAACAGGTAGAAGCATTAAAACGTTATGCAGGCTTTGGTGGCTTAAAAGCGGTACTGTATCCAAATGCACCAAAGGAAGAATGGATGAAGCTAAAAGCATCCAAAGAAGATTTAAATCTCTACCCAGGCATTATTGAACTGCACAAGTTATTACAGCAGCATCTAAATGAAGCAGATTATAAGCAGGCCATTGATTCTATAAAGAATAGCATCCTCACTGCTTTTTATACTCCTGAAATTATTCCTAAAACTGTATTTGCTGTTTTAACAGAACAAGGGATTGAACCTAAAAACATCTATGAACCAAGTGCTGGTGCCGGTGTATTTGTAAACGAAGCTGCAAACACTTTCCCCTCATTGCAAAACATTACTGCTGTAGAAAAAGATATGCTGACGGGACGGGTATTGACTGCTTTGAGTAGTTCGATACCCGTCCCTATTTCTGTGCAAGTGAAAGGTTTTGAAGGCACTTCCAATGCAGAAAATGGAATGCATGATTTGATCATCAGCAATATCCCTTTCGGCAACTTTCGGATATTTGATGAAGCTATTAATGATGAATCAATAACCGGTAAAATTCATAATTACTTTTTTGCAAAGGGATTAGATAAAATAAAAGAAGGCGGCTTACTGGCATTTATTACAACCGATGCTTTTTTAAACAGCCCATCAAATAAGGTAGCAAGGGAGTATGTTTTTAAACATGCTGATTTTATAAGCTTGAATGTGTTGCCTGATAATTTAATGAAGGATACCGGCAATACAGAAGCACCCTGTCATTTATTGATTGTACAAAAGAATATCAGCAAACAATCTCTTTCAGATAATGAAGAATTATTAGTCAATACAATTGAGGCGAAGAATGAGTTTGGTAAGTATCCCATGAATCAATTCATACAACAGCATCCCGAAATTATTCTTGGGAATGAAATAAAAGCAGGTAAGAATCAATATGGAAAAGCCACTCAAACTGTATGGCAGAATGGTGATATAAACGATTTAAAAGAGAAGTTAGCCGAAACCATAAATTATGGGATTAACCAGCACTTCAACAAGGAAGCGTTTGAATTAAAAGTTACGCAAGAAACTATTGCACCCGGTAATCAACTAACTTATCTGCCCATGCCGGAGAACAATCCCGATAATAGTGCAGTTCAATTGGGATTATTTGATATTTCTCCTGCGGCAAACATCAACCGGGCATCAGCTTACATCAACAGATTAGATGCTACTGTTATTGATAGGAAATCAGCCAGGATAGCCAACCTTATCAAAACTACCGATAAGCCAGAGCATGAAGCATTTGTTTTAATTACTGCCAAATCATTAGCCTTTAAACAATATGTTTACAAGCTGTACTCCAACGTTGATGAAATACAATTTCCTGCAAACTGGATGAATGCCCCGGCTATTCATAATGAGCTCAATGGCTTATCCAACAAACTACAGGAATATAATCATCAGTTTCATAATGAAGGTGAATCAACCTTTCATATCCCCTTTAACAAAAATGATGGGCAATTAGAGGCGTTAAGGAATCTTAGTCCATATCATAAAGAGGGAACATTGGTGGTTCACAATGGCTTGGTTGGTTTTGTTTCTTATATCGCTGGTGAAAATGATAAACCTGTTTTCTTACCAAGTCTTTATGAAAAGAAAGATGTTGGCTTTTATCAGCAATACACAGCAGTAAGAGATAAGTATTTAATGCTGGCTGATAAAGAAGCCAACGAAAAGGTGGAATATGCGGATGTAAGAAAACAACTCAACGAATCGTATGATGCGTTAGTAAAAGGTTATGGTATATTAAACACAAGCACTAACAGGCAACGAATATTAAAAGATGAAGCATTTGGCTTCCTCATATTAGCATCGTTGGAAAGGAAAGACGGCGAGCATTATTTAAAAGCTGATATACTTACTCAATCACTTATTCAAAAGCAGGAATCATTTCATACTGATAACCCTGTGGAGGCTTTAGCAAGAAGCCTGAATGATAAGGGCTTTGTAGATATGGAGTTTATCGCTGCTGCTACCGGATCTACCGAATCAGATGCAATACACGCATTAGGCAATCATATTTATTTAAACGCTGCAAATGAAAGATGGGAAACCGCTGACCAATTGTTAAGTGGTAATGTAATAATCAAATTAAATATTGCAAAAGACGAAGTACAACAACATCCGGAAAATGCTCAATTTCAAAGAAGCTTTGAGGCATTGGAAAAAATACAACCTGAGAAAATCCCTTATGAACTATTGGATTTTAATTTGGGTGAAAGATGGATACCAAAGGATTACTACAATCGTTTTGCTACTTCCCTATTTGAACTGAATACAGAAGTAAATTACTTTTCTTCATTGGATACATTCAAGGTAAAAATTGAAAGTAGTAATGCCAAAACCAATCAGGAATATGCTGTTACTACAAAGAATGGTAGTACTACCTACGGTCATACTATTTTAGAAAATGCTTTAGAAAATACCACACCATTCTATACTTATGAAATTGATTTAGGTGATAAGAAAATAAGGGTTCCGGATAACGATGCTATTCAATTGGCACATCAAAAAATTGAATCTATCCGCAATCATTTTACTGTGTGGCTAAAAGAATTACCAGCGGAGGATAATAATCATTTGGAAAAACTCTACAATGATACTTTTAATTGTTATGTATTGAGGGAGTATGATGGAAGCCATTTGCAGTTTCCGGGGTTAGATTTAAAAAGGTTAGGCATTGAAGATTTATACAGTTCACAAAAGAATTCGGCGTGGCGGATTATACAAAACAGAGGAGCATTAATTGACCATGAGGTAGGCTTAGGAAAGACTTTAACAATGGTTGTGGCAGCCCATGAAATGAAACGTTTGGGAATAGTCAATAAACCAATGATCCTGGCATTAAAAGCCAATGTAAATCAAATTGCTGAAACCTATCGAAAGGCTTATCCGAATGCCAAAATACTTGCTCCGGGAGAAAATGATTTTACGCCAGCCAAACGATTAAGATTATTCCATGAAATAAAAAATAATAATTGGGAATGTATCATCTTAACACACGACCAGTTTGGAAAAATTCCTCAATCCCCAGAAATTCAAAGAGAGATATTCCAGGCCGAATTAGACAATGTTGAGAAAGACCTTTATACGCTTAAAGATATGGGTGGAGAAATATCCCGGCGAATGTTAAAAGGATTGGAGATAAGGAAAAATAATTTAGGTATAAAACTGCAGGGCATACTAAAAGACATTGATGAAAAGAAGGATGCAGGTATCAACTTTAAAGATTTAGGCATTGACCATTTGTTCGTTGATGAGTCACATAAATTTAAGAACCTTACTTTCACTACAAGGCATGATAGGGTTGCAGGGTTGGGGAATATGGAGGGAAGCCAAAAAGCATTGAACATGCTTTTTGCAGTAAGAACTTTGCAGGATAAATTCGATAGCGATTTATGTGTTACTTTTTTATCAGGCACCCTCATTTCCAATAGTCTTACTGAAATGTACCTGTTGTTTAAATACCTGCGTCCTAATGAAATGAAAAGGCAGCAGATTGAAAACTTTGATGCCTGGGCGGCAGTGTTTGCAAGAAAAACAGTTGACTTTGAATTTTCTGTTACCAATGAGATCATTGCTAAAGAACGGTTTCGCCATTTTATTAAAGTACCTGAGCTGGCATTGTTCTACAATGAAATCACTGATTATAAAACTGCCCGGCATATTAATTTAGATAAACCTGAATTGTATGAGCAATTGGTAAATATTCCACCAACACCAGACCAGCAGGAGTTTACTAAAAAGTTAATGGCATTTGCTAAAACCGGCGATGCTGAATTAATTGGCCGGCTTCCGCTAACGAAAGAAGAAGATAAAGGCAGGATGCTGATTGCTACCAACTATGCCAGAAAGATGGCGGCAGATATGCGGCTGATTAATCCATTCATTTATGAAGACCATCCAAATCATAAAGTAAATGTTTGTGCAAGAAAAGTTTCGGAACTATATCACTTAAGTAATGAGCAAAAAGGAACGCAGATTATTTTCAGTGATATTGGTACACCTAAACTGGATGCGTTTAATATTTATGATGCATTGAAAAGTAAGTTGATAACTGATTTTTCAATACCTGCTAATCATATCACTTTCATTCATGATTGGACGGACAGGCAAAAGCCAGAACTGTTTCGCAAAATGAATAGTGGCGAAATAAGGATATTGTTAGGCAGCACTGAAAAGGCTGGAACCGGCCTCAATGTACAAAAGAAAGTGATTGCAATGCACCATTTGGACATTCCATGGAAACCTTCGGAACTGGAACAACGAAATGGCCGGGGCGCAAGACAGGGGAATATTTTAGCGAAAGAAGCTTATGGAAATAAGGTGGATAATTACATTTATGCAGTTGAACAATCATTGGATAATTATAAGTTTAACCTGCTAAAAAATAAGCAAACATTTATCAGCCAGATGAAAAATTGTGAGCTGAATGTTAGAACAATTGATGAGGGTTCTATTGATGAAAAGAGTGGAATGAATTTTTCAGAGTACATCGCCATTCTTTCCGGTGATACTACTTTATTAGAAAAATCAAAAATGGAAAAGAAGATTGCTGTATTGGAAAGCCTTAAAGTCGCACATCATAAGGAAGTTATTCGTTCCAAATTTCACTTAGAAAGTATGCAAGCGGATAAAGAAAGTACAGTAAGTACGATTAAAAAACTAACCATTGATGAAACCGCTTACAGAAGCCAGTTACAATTTGATAAAGAAGGAGCAAAAGCCAATCCCGTTTTATTAAATGATGTCAGTTCAGCAGATCCTGAAATAATCGGGAAGTATTTAATTCAACTTACTGCAACATGGAAGCAGGGGGCTGAGGAAAGTGATACGATGAAAATCGGTAGCCTGTATGGCTTTGAATTATTTGTAAGACGACAAAGGGAAACCTATGACGACAAAAGAATGTTTGAGTACCACTATAAAAATATCCTCTTTGCTGAGAGTATAGAAAGCGGCATAAAATATTTATGGAACCAGGGACATATCAATATTGATAATCCCAGAATTGCAGCCAGGTATTTCATTAATGCTATTGACCGGGTAGATGCTTTAAAAGAAAAGTACGAAAAGAATCTACAGGAGTTGGAGCAAAACATTCCCATGCTTCAGCAATTAGTTATAAAACCATTTGAAAAAGAAAATGAACTGGCTCAGTATAAAAAAGATGTTTCAAAATTGGAACGGGAAATTTCTATTAAGATTCAGGAGAATCAGATGAAGCAGCATAACGGAGCCGAAGAAAGCAATGTTGAGGCGAAAAAAAATATAGGGATTAAACTGGAGGCTAATGAAATTAAATCCTTATTGCCCAAAAGGCAAGTGGCTGAAAGGAATATAAAGAGAGTAAGGATGTAAAATATCAATTGCAGTGGGTTTGTAAAATGAACTGTGTCAAAGAAATATTTTAGCGTAGTAAAAAAGAGGCGGTGCGGCTCCATCCACAGAGCAAGTGCCGCCTCTTTTTTACGGTGTATCTAAAGAGTTGTTTTCATCCTGTCTTCAAAAATAATCTTTAATTGTGAAGCACAGATAGCCCAGTTGCTAAGTGGCATGGTCCATTTACGCTCAATGCGTTCTGTAGCCAGGTAGATTAGTTTGAGCAAAGCCATATCACTGGTAAAGACGCCTTTATTTTTAGTGACTTTCCTGATCTGGCGATGATAGCCTTCGATGGTATTTGTAGTGTAGATGAGCTTGCGGATCCCGGCAGGATATTTAAAATAGGTAGATAGCTTGCCCCAGTTTTTTTGCCATGAATCAATGACCATCGGATATTTTTTATTCCATTTTTCTCTAAGTGCGGCCAGCTCATCCAATGCCTGTGGTTCGTTGTCTGCACGGTAAACTGGCTTTAGATCCCTCATAAACTCTTTCTGATCCTTACTGGCTACATATTTTATACTGTTGCGTATTTGGTGAACAATGCAGGTCTGCACCTCCGTGCTGGGATAAATAGTTCGGATGGCTTCATCAAAACCTTTTAGATTATCAATACACGCAATCAAGATATCTGCAACACCCCTCTGCTTAAGATCATTGATTACACCCAGCCAAAAATTAGCACCTTCACTCTGTGATATATACATACCCAGCACCTCTTTTCTTCCTTCAGGTGTTATACCAAGGATATTATATACACAACGGGTTTGAGTTCGGCCTTCTTCTTTTATCTTATAATACATCGCATCCAGCCATACAATGCAATACAATTCTTCAAGAGGTCGTTGCTGCCATTCTTTAACAATAGGGATCACCTTATCTGTGATGGAACTTAGGGTTGTAGCGGAAATCTCTGTATCGTAAGTTTCTTTGATGTGCGCACTGATGTCACGCAGACTGGTACCCAGGCTATATAAGCCGATGATTTTATCCTCAAGGCTTTGGGCCATGATGGTTTCCCGCTTTTTAACCATTTCGGGTTCAAAACTCCCTGACCGATCCCGGGGAGTGGTTACTTCAATAGTACCCGAAGATGTTTTAAGAAGTTTTGTACCCTTACCATTTTTACGGTTGCCACTACTGCGTTCTTCTTCATCCAGATGGCTTTCAAGTTCTCCCTCTAAAATAGAATTTAGCATCTGCTGGAGAAGCGGCGCAAAAGCTCCCTCTTTACCAAAAAGGGAGTGGCCACTGCGGAGTTGTTCTTTTACTTTTTGCTTGGCCAATTCGTAGTCGAAAGGCTCTAGTTGATCATTTCTCATTTTACTGTGTTTAAAGTTAAGAGTTAACTCTTGACACAGTTTATTTTACAGTCTCATTGCAGTTATAAATGATATTTTATATCGAACTAGCCCTTTTTAAAATTTCCTACATATTTGTAATCATTTTTAAATAATAATTTAATATTCCTCATACCAATTAAATTTCTCTCGAACAATATTTGATTTTTCTTTTTTAATATATGTTAAAAGAGACATCGAAACCGGCGATAATCTTTTCCCCTTTAACCAAATTAAACTCCAGGTTGTTTTAATGGGCATTCCTTTAAATGGGGATTATATGCAAATCATTATTGTGTAGTTCATTCTTAATACCAATTAATGGCATAATTGAATAACCTAATCCAGCCATCACAGCCTGCTTCACCGCTTCGTTGGAAGTAAGCTCCATTTTTTTCAATGCTGGTATATTATGTTGCTGAATAAATTTTCCCATTGTTTGCCTTGTAACAGACCCCTTCGCTCTAAAGATTAGAGGCAAATCTTTAAATATTTCTTTTGTGCTCAATGTTTTCTTAAATATTAATTCGCTATCCTTAAGAGTATTATTTCAAAGACTTTTTGTCTTTGTTAATATAGACAGGCATAGAATCTTCCCAAGGACTGTCAGTAAGTTGCCGCTTATCGCTACCGTCTGCTTTCATAATAAAGATTGCACCATATGGCTGAAAAGTGTCGTCATATAAGGCCGCCTCGTCTTTGAATCCATATACCCCACTGCTCCACATAAGATGTTTGCTGTCGTAAGTCCAAAACGCATGTGCATCATTTGCTGGTGATGTTGTCAGTTGGCGTAAGGCAGAGCCATCGGGCTTTATTGTAAAGATATCGAAGTTATTGTTGTCATGTTTCCGGGTGAATGAAATGAGTTTTCCATCGGGAGACCAGAATGGTAAATTATCATACTCTGTTGTAAGAATTTTAATCGAATGGCTTTCGATGTCAAGTATGCGTAATCCCCAGTCGTTGCCGCCCCAAACGCGATAGACAATTTTTTTACCATCGGGTGACCAGCTTGGAAATCCAGAGTTGGGTAAACCATCTGTTAAGTCTTGAGCATTTGTTCCGTCTCTTTTTACCATCATTATTTTCGCTCCTTGGGTTTTACGTGATTGCAAATATCCTCCATATCCGAAGGCAATCCATTGACCGTCTGGCGACCAAGTTGGCATAAATGCTGCTCCACTATCAGCATTAAAAATTCGCTTTCTATTTGAACCATCGGCATCCATGATTGCAATAGATGAATTTAAAGCTTTTTCAGTGATAACGAGTTTGCCGTCTTTTGAAAAATTAGGGAATACATCAGTGTAACGATATTCGCATTTAGAATCCCAACTGTAAAGCAATTGGTCTTGCGGTCTTGATTTAAAATCTACTTTTTCATAAACCACTTTGTTTCCATCGGGTGACCATGAAGGTGAACGCATATCTCCTTTTACAACCGTTCCATTCGTATAGTTTAGACCTGCATTGGGAACAGCTTTAGTTAAATAGCCAATCTTTTCATTCGTTAAGAATTGAGGTAATAATTTCAAACCAGTTCCTGAAGTATGCTCGGTTCGCTCATCTGTTTCAATATTTACTGATATTATTTGAGAAATTGCTTTTTTAGCGAGACCAGGCCTTCTTGCCGCCCATGTATCTTCCACAGTAATTTCATAAAATACAATTTGTTTTCCATCCGGAGACCATTTAGGGGCTCCAGAGCAAACCCCTGTTTTTGAAATGCAGCGAAGTCCTGTACCATTAGGATGCATAATATAAATGCGAAGTTCCTGCACATGTTCCCATCCTGAACCATTTCCGTGTCCTATCCACTGAGTATTGCGGTCTGACGAAAATGCAATCCATTTGCCATCCGGTGACCATGATGGATGAAAGAAGCCATTTGGTTTGGTCGAATCTCCGGCTATTCCTGTTTGTCCAGTAACGTTTTGCAATTTTTGTGTCTTAAAATTGAGTACCCAGATGTTGGCGGTGTGTTTTTCCCTTGTAGATACAAATGCAACCTGACTTCTATCAGGTGAGAGAGAGGCTTGGTCATCCAATGCAGGACTATCAGTAAGCCGCTCTAATCCGCTTCCATCTTCATGAACTCGATAAATATCTGCTTGACCAAAACCGTTACGCTCCGAAGTAAAAACAATCCATTTACCATCAACCGAAAAAGAAGCATGATAATCAAATCCTGAATTGGCGAAAAGTTTATGCTCATCAGTTCCGTCTGCATTAGCTATGTAAAGTTCCGATGTTGAAGGTCCAATCCGGTTCATTAACATTACATCTTTGTCACTAGCTTCATTTTTGGTTTCTATTATTTTCTGGGCAAATCCAACGAAGCCAGAAAAGATCAAACAAAATAGAGTAAGGGCCTTAATTATTTTCTTAGTCATAAATATTATTTTTGTTGTTTTTTTTAATAAGACCTTATAAAGAGACTTTCCTAATCCAACCAAAATGTCTTCTTTTAGTTAACTTATCCACTTTTTGGGAGTCAACCTATTTCAGGACTATACATACAAAGCTAAAGATTCGCAATATTCCCGGGAACAAAGACCTCACCTTTACTCAATAATCTTGCAGTACGGATAACGCCAGCTTGATTAATAATAATATTGCTGTTTTTATTTGTGATATCTAGACAAACAGTGAATTCACCAGTTGGATGTTCAATAGATAAATTACTCTTGTCGTAAATAATTGCAATCCCATCCATAACTGTCCCTTTCAACACACATGCAGTAGCTGTAGAAACAGCACCCAACACGCCAATTGCTTCATGGCAAACATGGGGTATAAATGTCCTGGTGTTAATTGTACCGCCGTTAAGCGGTGGTGATATGATGCACATTTTTGGAACGGTCTTTTCCTTTACATCGCCTAAATTCATCTTATGCCCGATTTGTAATCGAATGCTTTCTAATTTATTTTTTAATATTTCGTTTGTATCTAATTCAACAGGCATTTCATATCCTGTAATACCCAAATCACTTGCCCTGATAATTACTTCGGGCATACCGTTATCAATACAAGTAACCTCAATTCCATCCACAATATCTTTTACGTTTCCTGTTGGCAACAAAGTGCCACAAGTAGAACCTGCGGTTTCGAGATAATTGCAGATAATGGGAGCTGCTGTTCCAGGCACTCCATCTACTTTTGCATTACCTGCATAATTAACCTTTCCGCCAGGTGTTTGAATCGCTACTTCACATATTCCACCTGTATTTACCATATTCACTCTAGCCGAAGTAGTTGGGCCGTTTGCTTTCATCATTCCACATTCTACAGCAAAAGGAACAACGGCTGCTAATATATTGCCACAAGTTTGGATGGTGGATATTTTTCCTTTGCCTATCACTACTTGTAAAAAATGATAATCCAGGTCTGCATCTTCCTTAGCTGATAAACTTATAATTGCTACTTTGCTGGTTAAGGAAGTTGCGCCTCCTAAACCATCAATCTGTCGTGGATCTCCCTGCCCAACACCTTCCATTGCTGCCAAGATAATTTTATTTCTTGCCGCTTCATCAGCAGGTAAATCAGTTGCTTTGAAGAAAAGCCCTTTTGAACTTCCTCCCCGAAACTGCATGTATGGAATGGCGGTTTGCATCAAATTTATTTATGCTTTAAATAATTTACTGTCTATACTATATTTCCCCGCTCATGCAAGCAAAATACATAAGAAGGCGGCTAGATAAACATATCCCATTTCTGAATGGGCATCTTCAATAGATCCACCACGTAAAAAAAAGAAGACTACTGAAAGATTAAAAACAATAAGTGATGCTGCTAATCTTGTAGCAAGCCCAAAAATGATTAATAAAGAACAAATTCCATCAGTTACCAATGCAAACATCAATCCTGGTGTTACACCAATATGCAAAGGGTCGGGAAAATGTGTTTGCATTTTGGAGAAATCTGTAAGTTTTTCAATACCATGTTTGTAAAATAAACTAAAGCCAACTAATATACGCAAAAGGAGCAGGGCCAGGTCTCTGTTAACTGGCAGAAAATTAAGAGTGAGTAATTTTTTCATTACAGTAAATATTTTATTTTTAAAAATGGTTGATTTTTTTAAATCCCTATACTTTTTTAAAAGGTTTCAATGCTTTACAAACTCCCTTGAAATACCCTACACTTTCAGCAATTCCTTCAAGTGGCTCATCCAGGTTTTTTTGATATTCAATACTGCATCTTCCTGAATACCTCTGTTTGTATAATGAACTCACCAATGCCGGAATATCAATAATTCCTCTCCCCAATTCTACTTCTTGAGCATCTGCTTTCGCAGCTTCCACATCTTTAAGATGGATATCCAAAACCTTCTCTGCATATTGATTATAAGCTTCGATAGCGTTTATTCCTGCTCTTTGAGCGTGCCCTGTATCAAAGCATAGTCCTATTCTATTGTCGTAATTTTTTATGTTATCAAATACAACCTTGGGTGTAGGATACCATTTATCTTCAGGACCTCCATTATGTATCGCAATTTTTATATTGTATTGCATTACCTTTTGCTCAACATAATTTAATAAAGAAATATTCGGAGATGCTATAATCATACCTACTCCAATATTTTTTGCATAGTCAAACGCCCTGTCAATATCCTGCTCAGTTTTCATGGTTATCATCCCGGCAGCATAAATATTTATTCCATTCTTTTTAAATTTTTCAATAATCGCTAATGCTTCTTCTTTTATTGTATTTAAAGGGATGTGCTTATCTTTTATGGAAATTGCGGTGACACCTGTCTGCCGGGTGATAGTTATCGCTTCTTCTACACTTAATTTAATAAAGCTATACCCGGCAATACCTAATTTCAAATCGGCTTTCGTAGCTGCTCTTTCACTTATGCCCGCCATGGCAAAAGATGGTCCTAGCAATGCTGCAGAAACAACTGTTGCTGAACTTTTCAAAAAGGATTTTCTGTTTGTCATTATTGCTGTTATTTATTTTTATCGGTATGCAATATTTTTTCAAGGTTGTCCCTAGAAGCTGCCGACATTAATGGCTGTAAATCTTTTTCTTCGAGCATTTGAACTACTGCTTCCATTTCATGAATTCGCCTTTCGGCATGCGAATAACTGCCTTCAACAAAACGGTCAATCAATGCATCATTACCACCAATAACTGAACTAATTTGTTCCCTGATATATTTTTCGAGTCCAAAAGCTTTACCCGCTTCCATCGCTTCGCAAATAACAGCTGCTACTCCTTTGTAAACAATAGAACGCAATAATTTTCTGGTGGATGCATCGCCAACATTTTCACTCAAAAAAGAAAAATCTAATTGAAGGCTTTCTATCTTTTGCTGCATTTTTTTTGCACCGGGCCCTGAAGCTACGAATGGCGTTTTAATTCCTTTGGGTGGAACAGGGGCCATGATTGCGAGATCAACATAATGAACACCCGATGATTTTAATATATCGTAAACTGCTATTTTTTTTTGCGGTGATGACGTGTTCATTTCTGCATAAATTTTAGTGGCATTTATTACAGGTAATACTTCTTTTGCAATTGCTACTGATGCTGATGAAAGATTTACACTAAAAATTATATCAGCATCTTTTGCAGCGTCGGCATTGCTTTCAGCAAAATGTACATTTTCATGCAAACTTCTTTTTGGCAACGGATCCCATCCTGAAACAGTAATACCCATTGCAGATAAATCATTTGCAAAAATACTTCCTGCTTCACCCAAACCCAGTATGGCAATGTGCATGTTATTAATTTTAATATCCAAATTGTTTGTCCCAACCATAAATCTCTATTGACGTTTTTCCTTCTCTTAACTGCCTTCGTATATTTTCTTCTTTTGCTTCTCTAGCAGCAGACTTTTCTATGGCTTCTTTTATCCTGTTTTGCGGTACTACCACAACCCCGTCCCTGTCTCCAATAATAATATCACCAGGATTAATTAGCACGCCTCCAATAATAATTGGTTCATTTAAAAAACCATCCCCATGGTTTGAAGTTCCAAGAATGCAAAGCCCACGGCTAAACACAGAAAAACCCATTGCTTCAATTTCATCCGCATCTCTTACACAGCCATCAATTACCAAACCGTTGATGCCTTTAGTTTTGGCGCCAAGGCTCATCAGGTCGCCCCAGTAACCGGCTTCATAAAACCCCGAACAGTTGGCGATGATTACATCTCCCGGTTTTGCATAAGCATAAGCCCGATGCAACAATATATTATCTCTTGGCATTGTTTTAACGGTATATGCAGGGCCACACACTTTCATAGTTGAACTGATAGGTTTTATAGCCGATGGCAAGTTGCCATATTTGCTCAATGCTTCATGAATAGTAGCGGCAGAAAACTGACTAAGTTGTTTTATTAAATCCATAAAATAAATTTAAAACTGTTTATTATTAAGACTTTCAAAATATACTTGATACCACCCTTGGCACCAAACTTTGATGTGCCTCCGCAAATTTTATTTCTTTTTTACCTGAAATCCTTCTTGCATGATTTGCTCTTCTGCCGGCCAATTCCGTATAATAATCTTTCAAATAATTTTGTGCACCCATACAATTCATCGCTGCCAATTTTTTATCAATCACCGAACTGATATCTATAAATGTATCCGGTACAAAACTTGATAACTCCGGCTGGTGCGGTTCAAATGAAAACCATGCCGGAGGGTCAATATTTTTAAAGGCACTTGGCACACCTGCACCTGACGATAAAAGCCTTGCTCTTTGTACCGCCTGGAATGCCAATGGATGATCAGGATTAAAAGGATCTTTTTCTGAGTGGGTTAAAATTACAGTTGGTTCAAAATCTCCAATTATGGCGGTGAGTTGTTTTATTCTTTCATCTGTAAGTAACATCGGGTAATCGCCCCAATCTAAAAACTTGATGGTTGTACCAATAAGATCAGCCGCTTTTTGTGCCTGTTCCCTGCGTATAATTTTTACACTTTCTTCAGAACGTTTTGGATCTTCTTTCCATAACTCACCTGATTCGCCCCTTTCGCCATAGCTCAATGCAATCACTAATGTGGTACCTCCTTCTTCTATGGATTTGGCAATTGTACCTGCGGCACGCCAAACAAAATCGCCGGAGTGTGCACCTACTACTAATAATTTTTTCATCGCTGTGCTTTTATGTTTGTAAAATATTATTTCATTTCTTCAGGCATGGGTGTTCCTCTGGTATGAAATGTTGGTACAGTTGCTAGTCCCCATGCCTGCCCTTTTTTTCTTTCTTCCTGTGTCCACACAACAGTTTCATAATCGGGGTCTACAATTAAACGGGCAGTGGTATTGGCTATTTCTACCCGGTTACCTCCGGGCTCATAAACATACAAAAAGAAGGTTTGCTGTATGGTATGTTTATGTGGGCCTGTTTCTATATAAATACCATTTTCCAAACAAATGTCAGCGGCTATCAATACTTCTTCTCTGCTGTTAGTGGCATAAGTTATATGGTGAAAACGACCTGTCATACCCGTATGGTCTTCGGTAACTGCAAGGTCGTAAGACTTTGAATTAACCGCAAACCAAACCGCTTTTGGATTTTGGTCGGTAAGGTTATCAACTATAGTTTCTGTCAATAGTCCACCCAGGTTTTCCAACTGAAAATTTCTAAAAGCACGTACATCTTTTGCAAACAAATTAAGGTGGTCTATACGGCGAACATTGATGCCTCTTGCAGGAAATTTACTTGCTGTATTTTTTAATGCAGAAGTATCCTGCTTTCCGGATTTATATTTAGTGGTTTCAAAATAAATTTCTGTTAAGTGCCCATCGGGAGAAGAATATTGAAAGGCAGGCCCATGACCCAAATCACCTTCGTTCCAGCCGATAGCATTATTGGTTTTTTTTATTGCGCTTACCCTTCTAAGTAAAGCCTCTTCGCTTTTTGCACGCCATGCAAAATGATGCATGCCCGGTTGTTTGCCGGCAGTTAATTTTAAGGTATGATGTTCGTAATCATCATACGCCCTTAAATAGACAGAGTCACCTTTTACATCACTTACAGACATCCCCATGATATCAGTAAAAAAATGTGTACTTTCCTCCAATTTCGGCGTGAGCATTTCCACATGTGCCAGGTGGGCAATATCCCAAATAATTTCTTGCTTCATAACATCAGCTTACATTAGGTGATTTAATAAATAGCGTAATAAAACCTGCCACAGCAACGGGTATGGCAAACGAAATAAAATTAAAGTATAACGAAGCGCCGCTACTGATTAACAAGCCACCAATGAAGGGTCCAAGTATGGCGCCCAATCTTCCAAAACCGATAGCCCAACCAATACCCGTACTACGTATTTCTGTAGGATAAATTCTTGCGGCTACTGCATACAATCCAATAAAGCCACCTTGAATTCCAAATCCAATAATGCAAAATAAAATCAGGGTCATAAAAGGTCCGGTAAAAAAACCAAACAATATCATTAGTAATGCAGTACCATTTAGAAAACAACAAATTACTTTTCTTAAGCCAAATTTTGCTGACAGATAGCCTTGTGTAACAATGCCGAAAAATGCCCCAAGGTTAAAAAATATACCAGCGTAGATGGACAATGATGCTGATAAGCCTGCGTTTGATGCCAGTTTTGGAATCCAGCTGGTTAAAAAATACAATGCAGCAAAGCAAAGTAAAAATGTTGACCAAAGTAGGATAGTTGAGTTTTTAATGCTATCATCAAATAAAGTAGCTACCGTAGTTTTTATATTTTTTATATTTTTAGCCGGAAGTTCTTTTAGTAGTTCCAGCTTCATGGCTGCTAAAATTTTATTCACTTTTTGCAGGGCATTTTTAGGTTGAGCTTTTAATAAAAATTTCAAGGACTCTTTTAAAAACAACAATATAACTGGAATAGCGAGTAGCGTAACTGCACCCGCAAAATAATACATCGCCTGCCAGCCATATGCGGCAATTAGCTTGGTGGCCACCAAGCCTGAAAGTGCCGCCCCAATTGGGTATCCTGCCATTACAAAACTTACCCAAAAGTTTTTTGTTTTTTCCGGCGCATATTCTGCAGTAATGGTAGATGTGCAGGCAAGCATACTGCCAATACCAATGCCACTAAAAAAACGAAAGGTAATTAGTTGGGGTAATGTTTGTGCAAAAGCTGTAAAAAAAACACCTATGCCCATTAAAAATGCACAGAGCACAATCATCGGTTTTCTGCCAAAAATATCCGCTCTTGAAGCAAGTAGCATAGCGCCTAAAGCCATACCAAATAAACCTATGCTGAAAACAATTCCAAAATCACCTGCGCCGATAACCCACTCTTTTTCGATAGCATTGGAAGTGTAAGAGATTACCATTACGTCCATGCCATCACACATGTTCATTAAAAAGCAAATTAGTATAGTAATATATTGTAATGATGCTATTTTATTTCTATCTTTTAACATGCGTTGGATAAAATCATTTTTTTACATTTACTCAAATACCTTATTATTTAGTTTCCGTTCGATGTCCATTGATCATTCGGCTTACAATACCTCTGTATTTAGTAAGGTCGGCTCTTATTACACCAATAATATGTATAACTATATAGGCATACAACCCATACTGTACAATGCTGTGAATGTTTTTTGCAAGTTTATGCACTGGGTCAAGCCATTTAACATCTTCAAATGCCAGAATCAAACCAGTGACAGACATAACAATAAACAGGGTATAAAAAATAACGTAGCCATATTGAACCAACAGGTTATGCTTTCTATCAATTGTTTCAGCCGGGTAATTTAAAGCTGCTCGTATACGGACAGCCAGCTTTTTTTCTTTGGAAATTGTCACCTCTGTAACTATGCGAAATAGTATTAAAAAAGAAAGGCCATAGCCTATAAATTTATGCACTGTCCATAACTTATCACTATACTCATGTGCAACAGCCCAGGCTTGCTTTTCTGTAACTGAACCTCCTTTTTGTTGGACTTGTTCCTGAACCATCGGGATATTACTTTTGGTTGTAAACAATGTAGATGCAAAAATTACTGTTGTAATTGAAGCAAGAAAAAATAAAAATGCAAGCCAATGCCAAAGACGGATGGAAGCAGGTTTAGGATCATTAAAAAATTCAGTTTTGACATTTTGCTGATTGGTCATTTTTAATAATTGTTTATTTTTTAATCTCTTTACTTTTCTACAGATAACTATTTTAGTACCGCATCCAGAAACCGAAATACCAGTTCCAAATTTTCCTTGGTTTCAAATTGAGGCCCGCCATGCCTGGCATCTTCCAAAAGATGAATTGTTACTTTTTCTTTACCTAAAACAGGCGTTAATTTAGCCGCAAAATTTATGGATTGTTGCGTGGGTACCAGTTGATCTTTTGTACCATGCTCAATTAAAAAAGGCGGATCATCTTTAGTAATATATGTTTCAGGATTGGTTAATTGAACTTTTGCCGGTATGTCTGTAATTTTTTGTCCCATCAATTTTGATTCAGGAGAATTGGCATCGCTATGGTCGGGTTTTCCATTGCCCGTTTCTATTAACTGTTCATCCATCAATAAAAAATTAGTAGGGCCAAACCAATCTATCACAGCCTGTACACGGCTTGATTGATTGGCATTGCCAAGGCTAAGGTCTTCGAGTTCTTTTACATCACCGGAAGTGCCCGCTAAAGCAGCAAGGTTACCACCTGCAGAACCACCCCAAACAACAATTTTATCAGGATTCATTTTATAGGTTACTGCATGTGCCTTTACCCAACGGATAGCCGCTTTTACATCATTAATATTTTTGGGGAATAATGCTTCGCCGCTCAAACGATAATTTATAGACACAACAGCATAATTATGTTTTAATCCCTCCAGCATGGGGTTTACCTGTTCATCGGCTTTGTCGCCAAACATAAAAGCACCACCATGAATGCTGATGATTACAGGAAAAGGTCCATTACCCTTATCAGGTAAATAAATATCTAATTTTTGGGCTGGCGATATGGTAGCGTAGGAAATATTCAGCGATTTTCTTTTAATATTGCCATTATTAGCTGAGGGAGGTTGAGCATAACATAGAAACGCAAAAAATATAAAAGTTACTGCTGTAACTACTTTGGTATAAATAATTTTATGCATCGTAAACAGTTATTTAAATGAAAAATTAACACTGTAAAGAAAAGATATTGGGATAAAACTAAAAGTTACTAATTTGTATTTTATAGATACAAATCAAACATCATTTTTAAAAAATGAAGAAAAAACTGACGTATTATGATGGCTTGTATGGCGATTTAAACCACCGCCCTAATGGCAACTATATTTTCCTGGAGTTAATTGAAACAAGGAGCAAGGGTTTTGATTGGGTGATTAAACCACACCTTCATGCACATTTATACCAAATTTTCTATATTGAATCGGGTAAAGTTACATTAGACACATCGGCACAATCCCTGCCATTAAAAACACCCTGTGTATTGGTTATTCCGCCTAATACCATACATGGATTGCAATACAGTACTAATGTTATAGGAAATATACTTACCATTTCAGAATCTATTTTTGATAATTTGTTTCCAGCCTCAGCCTCATTGGTACTGGAATTTGAGACATTGAAATATATAGTTTTACTGCCTGGTTCATTTGAAAGAATTCAACAATTATTTAACAATATAAATGAAGAGCTATTTACAAATAAAACAGATAAAAAAGTAATGCTTGATTCATTACTACGCCAGCTTTTTATTTGCGGTCACCGTCTTATACTTAATAATGGCAATAAATTTTTTATAGATACAAATACGCCATTGCAATACTACCGGACGTTTATTCAATCTGTAAAAACGGCCGATAAACAAAAAAGCATCCCTGCATTTGCAAAAGAATTAAGCATTACGGCGGTACACCTCAACCGGATTTGCAACCAGGTTTGCGGCAAGCCTGCTTTATTAATTGTACAGGAACATTTAATAGAGCAGGCAAGAAATTATCTGTCGCATACCAGCTATACAATTACTGAAATAGCTTATCTTCTGAATTTTAAATACCCCAATTATTTTGCTCGCTTATTTAAGAAGTTGAATGGTACTTCGCCGAAAGAATACAGGAGTAAACTATGATTTTTCCTCAACCATTTTCATTTCTTTCTTAGCTTTCTTTATTGTAATGAAAACAAATACACATAAAAGCTTTTATAAAGAACCCATAAAGAATCGTCTGATGTTAATACTATTTGTCTTGCTGATATCATAAATTAAGATGAAAAATATTTGTCAGCCTGGGTGGTTGGCACTGCGATAGAAATTACACTCTTTACTAAAGCTTCAGGTAGCAACTTTATTTACCTTACAGATGTGCCTGACTTGGTGCGCCGGTTCACTGAACTATGCAACTTTTAGTGTTCACAGCAAACTTTTTAAGGTTAACATCATTTCCAAAATTTGCCAGGTTTTTCAAAATAAGTTTGTGTCGTAAAATTAAAAAATACGACATGAAAAAATTACTAATAGTTTTTACAATAATGTTCATTGCCATTAAAGGTATGGCTCAAACAATTGAAACGGCTGTCTCCGGCAGTGCTGTGGATACGAAGAATGCACCAGTTGAATCAGCAACAATTTCATTAATGAAATCGAAAGATTCTTCGGTAATCAAAATTGCTGTATCAAATAAAGCAGGAAAATTTTCTTTTACGGGTATTCCTTTCGGAGATTATTTTATTATAATAAGTTCTGTAAACTTCAATACAGCAAATTCTGCCACATTCCCCATTTTGGAAAACAATAAGACCGTTATACTTGACGCCTCGATTTTACAACCTGTGGCTAAAAATCTTGCTGCTGTGGTTGTTACCAGCAAGAAGCCACTTATTGAACAAAAGATTGACCGCATGGTAGTAAACGTAGATGCTGCTGTTACCAATGTGGGCTCAACCGCTTTGGAAGTTCTGGAAAAATCACCCGGTGTAACTGTTGATAAAGATGGCAACATCAGTTTAAAAGGTAAGTCATCGGTAATGGTAATGATTGATGGTAAGCCATCCTATCTCAGCGGGGCTGAACTGGCAAACCTTTTAGGAAATATGAATTCAAACCAGCTAAGCCAGATTGAAATAATGACGAACCCATCAGCAAAATATGATGCCGCAGGCAACGCCGGAGTAATTAATCTAAAGACAAAGAAAAGTATTACACAAGGGTTTAACGGCAGTGTTACACTTAACTACGGACAGGGTGTTTATGCAAAAACCAACAACAGCATTATGCTCAACTACAGAACCGGTAAGATAAATACTTTTTTAAATTATGGGTATAGCCTCAATAAAGGCTTTATGGATTTTGATATTCAAAGAAACTTTTTTGGAACTACTGGAATAAAGATTTCTGAACTGGACCAGCTATCTAACAGAATCAATCAGAGCCAAAACAATAACCTGAAATTGGGATTAGACTATTTTATCAGTAAGCAAACAACTTTAGGAATTGCAACTACAGGCTTTATAGCTCCTCAAAAGCAGGATGGGTTTACCACCAGTTACCTTAAAGACGGTAATTTAAATATTAATGCTATAGAAAAAACCATTAGAACAGTTGATAACACCTGGAAGAATGGGACTGTTAATATCAACTTTCATTCTTCATTTGACAGCAGCAAAAAAGATATAACCGCCAATTTTGATTATCTCCATTATGATTTTTCAGGCAATCAAAATATTACGGGTCTTACTTACAATCCAAATCAAATCTTACAGGCTTCCAATTATTTAAAGAATCTGCTCCCATTAACAATTGATATTTATTCAGGTAGACTCGATTATGCCCAGCCTTTGAATAATGGTGTTAAACTTGAAACAGGCATTAAATCAAGTGTTGTGAAAACAAATAACGTTTCTGATTTTTTTAATTTATCAAACAACAATTGGCTCACTGACAGTGTATTTAGCAATGCTTTTAATTATTCAGAAAATATCAATGCTGCATACCTCAACCTCAATAAAAAATTTGGTAAGTGGATGGTGCAGGCAGGTGTAAGGCTTGAGAATACCAATTACAAAGGATTGCAATCTTCTCTTTCACAAAAATCAGATTCAAGTTTCAGCCGCAGTTACACCAGCCTTTTTCCTACAGCTTTTATAAGTTATGAGATGAATGACAATAACCAGTTTGCAGTTTCTATAGGTCGCCGGATAGACAGACCTGCTTATCAGGAATTAAATCCCTTTATCGGCTTTATTGATAAATACACTTATTCAACAGGCAACCCTTTTTTACAGCCGCAGTTCAGCACCAATATTGAGTTGAGTCATTCCTATAAAAATCTTTTAACTACCACCGTTAATTATAGTGTTGTGCATGATATGATTAATGAAACGCTTATTCACAAAGACTCTGTAATTATCAGGAGTGTAGGTAATATTGGTACAAGATATAACTATGGTATTACAGAGAGTGCCACTGTCCCGGTTAGCAAATGGTACAGTGCTACACTTTTTGCAAACCTTTATCAAAACAAATATAGCGGAGAAATTAACGGCTATCCTTTCAATGCAAAACAACTTAGCCTTTCATTGAATGTAAACAACCAGTTCAGCTTTACAAATGGGTGGTCTGCAGAATTATCAGGTAACTATACAAGCCGCAACCGGGATGAAGGTCAAGCCATCGTGTTACCAGCCGGGCAAGTATCAGCCGGCATTGCAAAACAACTATTAAATAATAAAGCAAGTATCAAGTTTAATGTAAGGGATATTTTTTATACACAAAACCCAAAAGAAATTCAGAACTTTCAGGATGTGCAATCAACACTAAAAATCAGCAGGGACACCAGGGTATTTAATATTGCATTTGTTTACAGGTTTGGAGCAACTATAAAATCTAAACCAGCAAGTTCGTTGCCCACTGATGAGCAACAAAGAGTAAAAATAAATTAGTCAGATATTCATGTTTTTTGTAAATGAAAAAAAGTTTCAAAATAGGGGAACCTTCGAAACTGCTCATGCACATTATTGCATGGGCAGTCATTTTCCTGTTACCCTACATATTTACCTCTGCCTATTATGATGATGGAGAAAATGAATTGCATGGTAATACCACTTTCCTTTATGTAGATACTGTTACAAAAATATTTTGGGTTGGGCTATTTTACCTGAATACAGAAATTCTTGTTGCGGCATTTGTTTATAAAAGAAAGTATATTTTATTTGTGCTTACACAAATAATCCTGTTTTCTTTAATAATGTTGATTCATGGCGGATTTTTTAAATTGATGATAACTGGAAAAACTTTCAATTTTATTAATTCATCATCACATAACATCATTACTTTTTCATTTGCCGTAATTGCAAGCATAGCTTACAAAACAATCAGCGACAGGGCAAAATCTCAACAAGAAGCCAATGAAAGAATTAATGAGCATTTAAAGACAGAACTGTCCTTTTTGCGTTCTCAAATAAGTCCGCACTTTTTATTTAATGTCATGAATAATATCGCTGCATTGGCACGGCTAAAAAGCGATGAGCTGGAACCAACTATTCATAAATTATCATCACTGATGCAGTATATGCTGTATGAAACTGATGAAGAAAAAGTAATGTTGCAAAGCGAAATCGAAAACTTACAAAGTTACATTGACTTACAGCGGCAGCGTTTCAGTGAAAAACTTATGTTGCATGTTTCGTTAGATGCAAAAGAGAACTGGCACACCATTGAACCGATGCTGCTGATACCTTTTGTAGAAAACGCCTTTAAGCATGGGACTGGTTTAGTACAAAATCCTGAAATAAAAATTGAACTAAAGGCAGAGCATGACAAACTTTGTTTTATTGTTAAAAACAAATTTATTCAAACCGAAACGGTTAAAGACAAAACCTCCGGTATTGGGTTGGTCAATGTAAAACGGCGGCTAGAATTATTATATAACCACCGGCATCATCTTACAATAAACAAAACCAATGACAAGTTTATCGTTTCTTTAGAATTAACCTTTAAATCATGATAAATTGTATTGCCGTTGATGACGAACCGCTGGCTTTAAGGTTGTTGCAGGATAATATCAGCAAATGCCCCTTTTTAAAATTAGTGGCTGCATGCAATGATGCTTTTGAAGCAATGAAGGCCTTGGAGGAAAATAAAATTGATTTGATGTTTATTGATATTCAAATGCCGGGATTAACAGGGTTACAGCTTATTGGGAGCCTTGAAAATAAACCGTTGGTAATTTTTATTACTGCGTATAAACAATATGCACTTGAAAGCTATGATTTGTCTGTTGTGGATTATTTGGTAAAACCTGTGGCATTGGATAGATTCATTAAAGCCTGTAACAGAGCTAAAGAGCTTCACGAACTTAAAGCAATAAAACAGCAGCATACCGTGCAACCATCTGCAGAATATTTCTTTTTAAGTATTGATTACAGCCAGGTGAAAGTGATATTTGATGACATTATTTGGATTGAAGGATTAAGAGATTATATCAAACTAAACCTTAAAAGCACAAAAAAGCCTTTGATAGTAAGAACAAGTCTCAAAGCAATAGAATCGGAATTGCCACAAAATAAATTTATAAGAATTCATAAGTCCTGGTTAGTTGCCATTTCTGAAATAACAGCAGTTCGTAAGAACAGCATTTTTATCAAAGAAATGGAATTACCTGTTGGTGAAACATTCCGTGATACCATTGATAAACTTACAAGAAAAGAACTATAGTTTCTCTACCGCTGGTTGCACTCTTTTTGTTGCTTTTCTATATTGCCATAAAAAGAAAAATCCCCAACACAGGCTTGTAAAATGCACTGCCTGATAACTGATCTTTCTCCATAATAAATAATCAACTTTTGCTGTATCTGTTTTGATGAATATCAAACCAATAAGCGAGGGAATTATTGTGAGTAACCCAATTGCTTTTATGGATAAAGGGAAAGGGGCGTAAAATGTGATTAATATCATTGATGGCAATAGAAAATAAAATGAAGAAGCCAAAATATCAACCCCGACCGTTTGTTCCTGAAAGTCCTTGGCGAGAAAAAATACACCCCAAGCAATAGATAACAATGTATATCCTGCTGCTGCCATATCCCAACCTTCTCTTGCCAGTTTCATGGCAACTAAAATAGTTCCTGTAATAAAAATGGCATCTACGAATTTGTAAATAACTTCTCTGCCTTCCTTATCAAATAAATCTGCCATAAAACCAATGAAACTTGCAAGCAGGAAACATATAAGTTGAGATATAACAACTTGTTTGTCTGTTTTTTCATGATGGCTCATAAATAAATATATTTTTAGTAAAAATAAATCAAGTATCAATTATTACATCAACAATTTTTTTCATAGGCTTTTTGTCAAAGTTTACTTGCCCGTGTTAATAAAATTACACAAAGATGTAAACTGTTGTAGGCTATTGGGATTGAGATCGTGAGAAATATTGTAAATTGTTTTTGGTAGTTGTCATCCTAATGTTTAATATGAAGTTATAAGGAATTTTGTAAGTAGGAGTTGCTGGGCTGTGCTTTGGCATTTTAGCTCTATATAAGGTTGGCTTTATATTGGAATTGTGTGTGCCCTAAAATGTGCCACAGATATTGTTGAGGCAGGACTTCAAAATTCAGGATGCTTGTAGACACTATATTTTCTGCTGATTATGCAAAAATCCTGCACCTAAATAGTCGTACAAACTCAACTTTAGTCAGAATTAAAACCGCAGTGAATTAATTAAAAATAAGACTCGTCCATGAATAACACCTGCTTGAAAGGCTTTTAATTATGAAGGTATAGGATTTCGAGATGATTAAACCTTTTTACACCTTTAAAACCCTAACCCAATGATTAAATTTATCACCTACCTTACTCATTTTCAACTCACTGAAAGGGGTTGTCCTACCCCGTTTACCGCTTCATCATCCTCATTGGATAAATTTTTGCAGTTATTTTAATTTACACTACTGGTTAAAAAATGTGAGGAGGGAAATATGAGCAACAGTGTATATCAAATCAACAAAGGCATTAACAAGCCCATCGAGTTTAAAGGCTTAAAAGCACAGTACATCTGGTACCTGGGCGGTGGGCATGTTGCTTTGTTAATATTCTTTGCCATCATCTACATCATCGGTGTAAATGTATTTATTTGTCTTGCCTTAATTGTTTCCCTGTCAACCGCATTATTCATGTATGTATATAAACTCAGCCGTACTTATGGCGAATTTGGCTTAATGAAGAAGGTTGCCAGAAAAGCAGTACCCAAGGTTATTAAAAGCTATTCAACAGTTCTTTTAAAAAAGCAATTACTTAAATGAAAAACCTGCTGGACATACTACCCGTTTATGGAGTGGAACATGATGCTATTCTTTCAAAGATGGGAGACATAACCGTTGCCTTTAAAGTTGAATTGCCTGAATTGTTTACAATGAGCAATGACGACTATGAAGCATTTCATCACTCCTGGATTAAGGCAATAAAAGTATTGCCTGTTAATGCTGTATTATACAAGCAAGATTGGTTTACAGAAGAAAAATATAAAGCAGACTTTTTAAATGAAGACAACAGTTTTTTAAGCAGAAGCAGCGAAAGGTTCTTTAATGAGCGGCCTTATCTTAATCATGAATGTTTTATCATGTTGACAAAGAAACCAGCAAACCGCAAAGCATCGTCTTCAGTGTTTTCAAGTTTATTGAAAAGGTCAATAGTGCCTGAAGAAACACTACAGCTAAAACATTACCAAGACTTCATTAATACTATTGGCCAGTTTGAAAAAATATTATCTGACAGTGGATTTATTTCTTTTTCCCGGTTAAATAACTCAGCCCTTATTGACTTAATTGTAAAGTATATGAATTTGCAAACAGGAGAAAATATTGTGAGGGATATTGAGTTTAAAGATGAATGGAAGATAGGAGAAAATTATTGTCAGCTCTACACTATGGCTGATGCTGAATTTGTTCCTCCCTTATGCGGTTCCCGGATAAACTATGATAAATACTCCACCGATAAAACAAAATTCAGCGTTGGTTTTGCTTCACCTATTGGTCAACTCCTTTCATGCAATCACATTTACAGCCAGTATGTGTTTATTGATGATGTGCAGAAGACAATACAGAAATTAGAAAGCAAAAGGTTAAGGTTACAGTCCTTATCGGCCTACAGCCGGGAAAATTCAATAGCAAAGGATTCTACGGATAATTTTTTAAATGAAGCTATTGGAGAGCAAAGGTTGCCTGTAAAGGCGCATTTTAATTTGCTGGCATGGACGGACAATAAAGAAAATTTAAAAGTAATCAGAAACCTTTGCTCATCAGCTCTCACCCAAATGGATGCTACACCCAAGCAAGAGACCGAAGGTGCAGCCCAAATCTTTTGGGCAGGCATACCAGGCAATGCGGCTGATTTTCCAATGAACGACAGCTTTGATACCTTTTCGCCACAGGCTTGCTGCTTTTTTAATCTGGAAACCAACTACCGTACTTCAGCAAGTCCGATAGGAATCCGTTTGGGTGACAGGCTAAGTGGCAAGCCAGTTCATGTGGATATTTCAGATGAGCCAATGGATAAAGGGATCTGCACCAATCGGAATAAATTCATTTTGGGTCCCTCCGGTAGCGGAAAATCCTTCTTTACTAACCACATGGTAAGGTCGTACTACGAAAAAGGCACACATATTGTACTGGTAGATGTCGGTCATTCCTACAAAGGGTTGTGCGATATGGTGGGTGGGTACTATTTCACTTACTCCGAAATAAAGCCAATCAAGTTCAATCCGTTTTACATTGGCGAAGGAGACACTTTAGATACAGAAAAAAAGGAAAGCATAAAAACCCTTTTGCTTGCCCTTTGGAAGAAAGATAATGAAACCTACAACCGCAGCGAATACGTTGCCCTTTCAAATGCCCTGCAATTATATTTTGATAAAGTTGAGAAGGATAAGGAATTGTTCCCCTGCTTCGATACGTTTTATGAATTTTTGAAAGATGAATTTGTTGGCATTTTAAAAGGCGATAATGTAAAGGATAAGGATTTTGATGTTTCGAATTTTTTGTATGTACTGCGGCCATATTACAAGGGTGGTGAATTTGATTACCTGTTGAATGCAAAAGAGAATTTGGATTTATTGCAGCAACGATTTATAGTGTTTGAGTTGGATAATATAAAAGACCATCCGATATTATTTCCGGTGGTAACAATCATTATCATGGAAGTATTCATCAGCAAAATGAGAAAACTGAAAGGCATCCGTAAAATGATATTGATTGAAGAGGCCTGGAAAGCCATTGCAAAAGAAGGCATGGCAGAATACATTAAGTATTTGTTTAAAACAGTTAGGAAGTTTTTTGGTGAAGCCATTGTGGTAACGCAGGAAGTAGAAGATATTATCAGTTCGCCCGTTGTTAAACAAGCCATTATTAATAACAGTGACTGCAAGATATTATTAGACCAAAGTAAGTATCAGAATAAGTTTGATTTAATTCAGGAACTATTGGGATTGACAGAAAAAGAAAAGGCTTTGGTTCTTTCAATTAACAAGGCTAATGATCCCACAAAAAAGTATAAGGAGGTCTTTATTTCATTAGGAGGCGTGTTAAGTAAAGTGTACCGGACAGAAGTTTCCCCAGAGGAATATTTGGCATATACAACAGAGGAAAAAGAGAAAGTAAAAGTGCAGGCTGCCGCATTGAAATTCGGAAGCATCGAAAAAGGTATTGCATCATTAACAAATTAAAATAAATACTATGAAGTACTTAATTTTTTTCTTTATTCTGCTGGCAACTGCATGTAATAGCCCCAAAAATGACACTGCATTAGAGGGCGTTTATACTGCTTCTTATGAACATGAGTTTGGCAGAAATACTGACACAATAATTCTTAAAAAAGCTAACGATGGCAATGGGGTTTACCAGATAACAAGGCATACTGGGTTAATTAAAAAATTAGATGGGAAAGAATTTCCAAAAGAATTCAGTATTAAAAATTGGGTTTTAGACTATAATGCAGATAAACAAATTTTGACAGAGCAAAAGGAAGGTAAAATACTTGTGTGGGATAGTAATAGATTGATGCTGCAATTAGGTGACAGGTCATACAAGAAAATAAGTGATTTGTAAGGAGTGCTACTAATGAATTGGCGGTAATATAATTGTGAAACTGAAAATGTGGAGTATGAAAAAAATATTAATCATCATTGGCATCGTCTTGTCAATAAGCATTGCCCCGGTGCAGCACACCAATGCACAAATACCCATTTTAGAAATTATTAAAGCTGCGGTAAAAAAAGTAATCAAGGCCGTGGATTTAAAAATTCAACGGTTACAAAATAAAACCATCTGGCTGCAGAATGCTGAGAAGACATTTGAAAATCAAATGTCGAAGTTAAAGTTGACAGCAATTAGTGACTGGAGCAAAAAGCAAAAGGAACTATACGCTAATTATTTTGATGAATTGTGGAAAGTTAAAAATGTGATCAGTTCTTACCAGGCGGTGAGGGATATTATTAAAAGGCAGGTTCAGTTGGTACAAGAATATTCAAAGGCATTTAATCTTTCTAAACAAGACAAGAATTTTACAGCAACTGAATTGAACTATATGCAAAAAGTATATACAGGCATATTAGATGAGAGTATTAAAAATATTGACCAAATTCAATTAGTGATTAACGCCTTTGCCACTCAGATGACAGACGCAAAACGCTTAGAAATAATACATGCTGCCGGAAATAATATTGAACAAAATATTACTGATCTGCGACAGTTCAACCAACAGAACATTATTATAAGTTTACAAAGGTCGAAAGAAAAGAATGATATTGATGTAGTGAAGAAACTCTACGGATTAGAGTAATAATTTTTAGTGAAAGCGAAAATGTGGGTTATGAAAAAATTATTGATAATATCTATTGTGGTATTGTGTGCAGAAAATTTATCTGCACAAACCTGGGCTGAATGGTTCAGGCAAAAAGCAACTCAAAAAAAATACCTGCTCCAACAGATAGCAGCTCTGCATGTTTATTCAGGCTATTTATCTAAAGGATATTCCATTGCTAAAGATGGACTTAATACAATCAAAAGTATTAAGAATGGTGACTTACTCCAGCACACCAATTACTTCACCTCACTGGTAACTGTAAATCCTCAAATTAAGCGATATAAAAAGGTGGCAGACATTATCGCCATGCAGATAAGCATTGCAAAGCAGTCAGGCAATGCCATCAAAAGCTTTAGGAACAACCATCATTTTACCCCAACAGAGATTAACTATTTACAAGGCGTATTCAATACGCTGTTATCTGACTGTACCAAAAACCTTGATGAATTGTTGAACCTTATTACAAATGGAAACTTGCAAATGAAAGATGATGAACGGATCAAAGCAATAGACAAAATATACGTTGACATGCAGGATAAGCAACAATTTGCCAGGGCATTTAGCAATAATGCAGCGGGCTTGTCTATACAGAGAAGTAACGAGAAAAATGATATAATTATTTCTAAAAAATTAAATGACTTAAAATGAAAAAGTGTATAGTGATTCTGTGGGTTATCCTGTTTTCTTTCTCAGGCCAGGTTGTGGCTCAGTCTACCGAAATTCAGCAGCTATTGCTGAATGTGGAAAAACTGGCTCAATTAAAGAAGATACTCAGTAACATGAAAAAGGGTTATGAGATTGTTAGCAACGGGTACAACACTATCAAAGATATTTCCAAAGGAAATTTTAACCTGCATGAGGCTTTTTTAGATGCCTTGATGCAGGTCAGTCCTACAGTTAGAAAGTATAAAAAAATTGGAGAGATTATTATTTTTCAAACCCAATTAGTTAAGGAATACAAATCAGCGTTTAGAAGATTTGACGCATCCAATCTTTTTAATGCAAATGAGATAAAGTACATGGGTAATGTGTACACAAACCTGTTTAATAAAAGTCTTCAAAATTTGGATGAATTGACAATGGTAATAACTGCAGGGAAATTAAGAATGAGTGACGATGAACGATTGAATGCGATTGACAGAATATACATTGACATGGGTGATAAATTAGTTTTCCTGAGAACTTTTAACAAAGAAAACAATGTGCTTGCAATACAAAGAGGTAGGGAGATGGTTGATACTAAGGTATCTAAAAAATTGAATGGATTTTAGTGTAAATGCAATTAAATAGTGAGTATGAAAAATGGTGTAAGAATAATTGCCGCAATAGCAATAGCAGTAATAATGCCCAAAATATTATTTGCCCAAAGTGGTGGATTTGCAGATGATATTAAAAGCCTGCACCAGGTATTAGAACAGTTATATACAGAGATGCTGCCTTTGTGCAGCAAGCTGATTGGCGTTGGCCGGGGCATTGCAGGCTTTGCGGCCACCTGGTATATTGCAAGCCGTGTGTGGCGGCATATCGCTAATGCGGAGCCAATAGATTTCTATCCTTTGTTCCGGCCTTTTGTGTTGGGCTTTGCCGTTATTATTTTCCCTTCGGTCATCGCAATGATTAATGGTGTTATGAATCCAACAGTTACCGGAACGGCAGCAATGGTAACCGATTCTAATAAAGCCATTGAAGTTTTATTACAGAAGAAAGAGGAAGCTATCAAAAAAACAGATGTATGGAAAATGTATGTGGGGGAAACAGGTAGTGGCGACAGGGATAAATGGTATAAATATACTCATCCGGATGATGCCCCTTCGGATGAAGGGTTCTTTGCCAGTGTAGGAAATGATATAAGATTTGCAATGGCCAAAGCTTCCTACAACTTTCGCAATTCTATAAAACAATGGATGAGTGAAGTTTTGAGGGTTTTGTTTGAAGCAGCATCACTTTGCATCAATACAATCCGAACGTTTTATTTAATTGTGCTGGCCATATTAGGGCCGCTTGTATTCGGCATTGCAGTCTTTGATGGTTTCCAACATACACTCACTGTTTGGATAGCCCGGTACATCAACATCTTTCTTTGGCTGCCGGTTTCTAATATCTTCGGAAGCATCATTGGTAAGATTCAGGAAAATATGCTGAAGGTAGATATTGCCCAGGTGCAAGTTTATGGCGATACTTTCTTTTCACCCACGGATACTGCTTACTTAATCTTTATGATTATTGGTATCGTTGGCTATTTCACGGTGCCAAGTGTAGCCAATTATATTGTTCACGCTGGTGGTGGAAATACATTGCTTTATAAGGTGACCAGCTTAACCTCAAATAGTTCCAGAAATATTATAAATACAGCTTCGTCAGGTGCCGGTATGGTTGCTGATTCATTTGGCAATGCTAAGTCAAATACATCTGGCAGTATGGCTTCCAATGGTGTAAGCGGCGGCTATTTTAATGAAGGTGGTGGCAATAAATCAAATGGATACATGCAGGATAAATTATCAGGAAAATCTTAAGCTATGTTTAAAGAAACCAAAAATATTGATTCGTCATTCAGGCACATTAAAATATTCACATTTCTTGTTGTAGCAGGATGCTTTTTACTATGCGGTTTTGTGTTGTATAAAAGTTATGAATTGTCTTCAAGGGTACAGGATAAAATATACATACTGGCTGGTGATCAGGCTATGGAAGCTTTCGCCTCTAAAAGAAAAGACAACGTATTAGTTGAAGCTAAGAGCCATATCAGTTTATTTCATATCTACTTCTTCACACTTGACCCGGATGATAAAGTGATAGAAAAAAATATTTCAAAGGCTCTTTATATGGCAGATGCTTCGGCTAAAAAGCAATACAATAATTTAAAGGAAACGGGTTATTACTCCAACATTATTGCAGGTAATATAAGTCAGCAAATTTCTATTGATAGCATTACAGTAGATATTAAGGTGGAGCCTTATTTCTTTCATTGTTATGGTACAGAAAGAATAATCAGACCTAATAGTATTGTTACACGGAATTTAATTACACAGGGTTATTTAAGAAACGTTTCCCGTTCAGACCATAACCCACATGGTTTTTTGATTGAGCGATGGGAAACGCTGGAAAATAAAGACATTAAAACTGAGAACCGATGAAACTATTTAAAAGAAAAGAATGCCAGGTAAACATACCTGATAAAGCTGCTACTGGAATTGCAAATGGAATATTAAAATCACAACGTTGGTTTGCAAATACCTTGGAAAGCCTGACCAACAAATGGAAACAAAAGCAGCAATGGATTTTTTTATACTCTGTATGTTTCCTTTTTGGTGGGCTGAGTATTACTGCAATTGTGAATTCCTTTAAAGTTCCTGAAAATTCCAAGGCACTTATACCTAAATCAATTTCTGTTCCTAAAAATATTTATAAAGAGGGTAAGGCTTTTCTTATTACAGAAAACGAATTTCAAAAAGTGCAGGAATATAAGCGTACACATCCCAACCTCATAAAAGAGAGTCCGGGTTTATTTGACAGCCTTCTACTTATTGAACAATCATATTATTCACAAAAAAAATAAAACTATGAAAGAGAAACATTCAGCTAAGTTTTTAAGGCAAAGGAAAATGATGCTGGTCTTACCGGTACTAATTATTCCATTTGTAACAATGGGATTCTGGGCGTTAGGTGGAGGACAGGGCCAGACGAAAAACAATCTTGCAGATATTAACAAGGGGCTAAATCTGCAACTGCCCGATGCCAATTTAAAAGATGATAAAAATGCAGACAAGCTTTCATTTTACAATGAAGCAGATGCTGATTCTTTAAAGAGGGATAAACTTTTACGTAACGATCCTTATTATAAAGATTCTATTATCAGCCGAAGAAATACACTCATGTCTGATACTGGGAATTTCCTAAGTACTGCTCCGGTTTATAGTGGGTTAATTCAATCCCCTTACAATAAAACTGCTGATGCAAACGAGCAACGGATTTATCAAAAAATTAATGAGATTAATAAACAAATTAATCAGCCTGATAATGGTACTCAAACCAATAGCAATCCCAATCAGCCTGCTACAAATAGCGATAGCAATGAACAGTTTTCAAATGAAGTTGACAGGCTGCAGGATATGATGCAGCAGATGAATGGCAGCCCGGAGGCAGATCCGGAAATGCAGCAATTAAATGGAACGTTGGAAAGAATCTTAGACATACAGCATCCTGACAGAGTAAAGGAAAAACTTAAAGAAAAGTCATTAAAGAACAAGGAACAAGTTTTTATCGTTACCAGGCAATTTGTGAAAAACAATATCAGTTTGCTTGATACCGGCAAAAGTAAAAGGAATGCTGAAAATAAATTTTTTGGTGTAGAAGAGGATGCAGATTCAGAAGAGCAAAATACCGTTGAGGCCGTAGTTCATCAAACACAAACTTTAGTAAATGGCGCAGTAGTAAAAATGCGCCTGCTGAATGATATTTATTTGAATGGCTCATTAGTTAAGAAAGGCAATTTTGTTTTTGGTATTGCTGAATTAAATGATGAAAGACTTGAGATAAACATTAACTCAATCCGCAACAACAATTCTCTATTTCCAGTTAAACTGGAAGTGTTTGATATGGATGGCCTCGCCGGTATATATATTCCCGGTGCTATTTCAAGAGATGTAGCCAAGCAATCTGCTGACAATGGTTTACAGCTAATGGAACTTACTTCAATGGACCCGTCATTCAAGGCACAAGCTGCGGCAACTGGTATAAATGCTGCTAAATCTTTACTCAGTAAAAAAGTGAAGCAGGTAAAAGTATTAGTGAAGGCCGGTTATAAAGTGCTGCTAAGAGATAAGAGTATTCAACAATAATTATAAACAATTAAAACAAATTTTATGAAACGATTAGTGTGTTTGATTTGTGGTTGCTGGTTATTCGTTTCGGCAATGGCACAAACTTCTGCTTTATGTATTTCAACAGACAAAACAACCAGCCTGGTATTTCCATTTTCAATCCGGCATGTGGATAGAGGTACAAAAGATATACTGGTGCAGCAGGTAAAAGAAGCGGATAATATTTTATTGGTAAAGGCTTCTGCAAAAAACTTTTCTGAAACAAACCTTAGCGTGGTAACAGAGGACGGCAGTGTTTACACTTTTGTAATTAACTACGAAGAAAAACCTGCAATATGGGTTTATAAATTACCAGAGAACAAAAAGGCTACAATGGCTACCTACGCCAATGGGATTCTCGATAACCAGCGAACATTGCGGGGTGTAAAAGACAATAGCTGGAATATAGATGCAGCAGTTATAGGCACCTATATAAAAGATGACATTATTTATTATCAGTTGAGAATTAAAAATAACAGCCCAATTAATTATGGTATTGAAATACTACGTTTTTACATCCGTGATAAGAAGAAAGGAAAACGGACTGCCGTGCAGGAAAATGAATTAAAGCCTTTGTATGTTGCTGGTAACATAGCACAGGTTAAATCTTTCAATCAAAATAATATTGTTGTAGCCCTGGACAAATTTACCATCCCGGATAAAAAGTTCATGGGCATTCAGATAATGGAAAAGAATGGAGGCAGGCATTTGATGATGAAGCTGAACAACAAAGATATTTTGAAAGCAATTCCGTTACCTGATTTAAAATGAATAACGAACATCCCATATCTGACGAGGTGTTAGAACTTGTAAATATAGCTTTATCCAAAGGTGAGCATTGGATGGCCTATAACCAGTCGCTCTATTTTATAGATAAGGATGATGTCCACTTTTTCAAATTGCAAAACGAAGCTAAGGAATTTGCAAAAGATAATTTTAGTGATAGGGATGCCTTTCAAGTCATATACTTTAATTCCATTTTAGACATTTTTAAAAAACTTCCTTACTCTGAAAATACAGGAAAAAATATGGTCAATAATCCCGACATAAATGGCTTGCATAATCATGAAGGCAATGATTTTACAGATGCATTAATAGAGCATATAGAACAACAACAACAATCAATATTTAATTCACAATTAAAGACAAACGTTATGAACAAGGAGAATTTTCAGTATTTGAGTGATAATCTCAAATACATGGGCTTTGGAGAAAATCTTAAAGCAGATTTAGAGAAAAACCTTAAAGAAGGTAAGGCAGGTTTTCAATTGCATTATAAGGCAGAGATTAATAAAAAGCTTTTTGAAGTGACAATGAATTTCCGCAAGTCTGAAACTACAGACATGTACTTCTTTAATAATTATCATGCTTCACTTGAAAAAGGCAAGGACGAAAAGGCTGAGCAAACTTTTTACCTAAATAAAGGCAAAGGGGTTACAGGGAAGGAAGCATTCAATCTATTGGATGGCCGGTCAGTGCATAAAGACCTTGTAACAAAAGAAGGTCAGCCATACAAAGCCTGGATGAAGCTTGACTTTGAAAACAAAGACAAGAACAACAATTTTGAAGTAAAACAATTTCATGAAAAGTATGGCTTTGATTTGAAAGCAGCAGTTGAGAAATTCCCCATAACGGATTTGAAAGAACCAGATAAAGAAAAGGCGTTGATGCAATCACTTCAAAAAGGAAATGTGCAATCCGTTACCATTGAAAAAGATGGTAGTAGCCATAAAATGTTTATTGAAGCCGATCCACAATTCAAAAAGGTAAATCTATATGATTCTAATATGAAACTGGTGGCAAAAGAATCAATAGAGATATACCAATCTGTTGGTAAAACAGAAGCCAGCCTGGCGGTAAAGGAAGAACTGGGAAATGATAAAAAAAAAGAGTTGAAGCAGGAACTTAAACCAGAAAAAGAGAAGGTAGAAAAGAAAAATGATAAAACGCTTTTACCTAAGAAAAGGGAAAGCAGTAAAAAAGGTTTAGGGGTATCTTAACAGAAACCCTAAACCCATTTTTTATTTCTAAAATTAGCAAAATGAATATCGAAAATATTTCAGCTTTAATGGGACAGTTGCAATCGTTAGGTTTTGAAA
Source organism: Ferruginibacter sp. (assembly GCA_965249755.1). Classification (GTDB taxonomy): domain Bacteria; phylum Bacteroidota; class Bacteroidia; order Chitinophagales; family Chitinophagaceae; genus Ferruginibacter. The sequence goes on along the minus strand of CBDFMT010000004.1, from coordinate 506,124 downwards.
ATGCAGGCTATTCATTGTTAAAGCGAATCAGTTTTAAGCCTGAGAATTTTATCCTTTCTCAAAAAATAGAGAAGGCCAAAGACAAGTTAAGCTTTCAACTATTTTTTGAAAAGGATATCAAGCAAGACATTTATGTTTTGTCGTATTATGATGCTATTCTTCAAAAGGAAACGCCTTTAATTGATGCTGCCATTAATGGCATTAATACCTCTAACTTGGAAAAATCAATGATAGAAATTGATTGGAAAAATGCTTTCGATTTTGTTACAAAAAAACAATTGAATTTGGAAGATAAAACAAGCTGGGAAAAAGAACAGAAAGTTGAATCGGTGATAGAAGGTCTTTCGGAGTTAGAAAAATCGGAAGATGGTAAAGTCGTTGCCGTGGGGCTTAAACTAAAATATTGGAGTGGAATTTCATACCAGGAGTTGTTTGGGAATATCAGCCCTTTAAAAAACAAGTCTGAAGTAAGCCAGCGGTTTTATTTTTTTGAAGGCCAAACAGGCATATCAGTGGATGAGGCATATCGATTTTTGCAAAATCGTTGGTTGGAAAAACAGATGCAGGCAAAAAGAAAACAAACGGATAGTACAGAAATTAACGAATCAGAAAAAGACAGCCACGCTTCATCTGGAAGCGGACTGCTAAAAAAGAAACGTTTGGGAAGGTCCATGACTGTTAAGCCAAATAAGTCGATTCTGAGTTAAATAATAGGATAGGATTTCCGACCATTGTAAGTTGATGGAAATCCTAAGTTGGAAAATGAAAATATGACTTTTAAAATATGATTTTATGGAGACACTATTTATTCCGAATGAAAACGACTTTAAAAGATGGATTAAGGAGGCTGTGAAAGATTTTCTTCAGGAATTTACGAAAAAGGAATTGAAGGCTGAGCAAAATGAGGAAGATCTGCTTAACCGAAAAGAGATTGCAAAGTTTTTGAGAGTATCGTTGCCAACTTTGACTGATTGGATAAAAAGGGGGTTACCTTCTCATAAACAAAGAGGCCGTGTTTATTTTGATAAAACTGAAGTGATACAATATATCAAGGAAAATAAAATAGGGCAGTTGAAATTTGGTTCCCGGTTTGAAAGATTAAGGCAGGAAATAGCCTAAAAGATACTCCCCACAAAGCCTGGCATTTATCTGTCGGGCTTTTTTGATATTTTATTTTTTAAAGGCTTTAGTTATTTTTATAACTTTACATATCAACAGTTCTTTCACTTTCCCGGAAATGTTTGCAAATTAGTTTGAGCAAATCATTGGCTGCCTTTTGTTTGCAAATTGTTTGCAAATTTGAAAAAAGCTCAATTATTTAAGCAAGGTAAAAAAGTAAATCTTTTGAATATTCGCCATTAAAAGTCGATAAAAAAGAAAAGAGACTGACTTGTTTTACCAAATCAATCTCTTTGCAACTAATTGAAAATCAGTGACCCTGTCAGGATTCAAACCTGAAACCTCTTGATCCGTAGTCAAGTGCTCTATTCAATTGAGCTACAGAGCCATTTAAAAACATTCTGCATAAAAGAACTTCAAAACCTTCTGATCCGTAGTCAGATGCTCTATTCAATTGAGCTACGAAGCCTCTTTTAAACCGGACGGCAAAAATAGAGATTTATTTTATTCATCCCAACTCTTTGTGCATTTTTGCGCTAAATAAATACAGGATGAAACTGCAATTTTGGTCAGTGGGCAAACCGCATGAAACTTACGTTAAGGAAGGCATTGACCTTTTTACAAAACGCATTGCCAACTACTACCCTGTTGAATGGAGCATCATCCCTATGCCAAAAAATGCTGGTGCTTTAAGTGGGGCCGACCTTAAAAAAAAAGAAGGCAGCAGCATTCTACAATCCCTGCAAAAAGATGATTACCTGGTTTTGCTGGATGAGAGGGGCAGGCAGGTTAGCAGTGAATTGTTTGCGGCCATGGTGCAGGCTAAGGCGGATGCCGGGATAAAAAACATGGTGTTTTTAATTGGCGGTGCTTATGGGGTAAGTGATGAAGTATTTAAGAGGGCAGATTATACCTGGGCTTTATCGCAATTGGTTTTTCCCCATCAGTTAGTTCGGCTTATCTTAGCCGAACAGGTGTACCGGGCCTGCAGCATTAACCGGAATGAAAAATACCATCATCAATAACCCATTACATGACGATCTCTATCACCATCATTATTATCGCACTTACCTGCATCGTTTCCTTCACCAGTTTCAGTAACCAGGAAATGATGAACAAACTCATTTTTTATCCGCCTGCGGTTTCGCAATACAATCAATGGTACCGGTTTTTTAGCTGCGGTTTAATCCATAAAGATATCCCCCATCTGTTGTTTAACATGTATGCATTGTACCTGTTTGGCCAGGGGCAGCGGGAGTCTGGCGTTGAGTTTGTTTTCGCTTACATCTTTGGCGGCGCCGGTAAATTGCTGTACGTAATAATGTATGTGGCCGCCCTTGCTGTGTGCCTTATACCTACCTACGCAGCTAATAAAAACAATAACCAATACAGGAGCCTTGGTGCTTCGGGGGCTGTATCTGCCGTAGTGTTTGCTTACATGTTATTTAACCCTATGCAAGGTGTGGGGCTTATTTTTATTCCTGTGTTTATCCCGGGGTTTTTGTTTGGTATCCTCTACCTGGTTATCTCTTATTTTTTAGCACATAAGGGCAACAGCAACATCAACCATTCTGCACATATCTGGGGTGCCTTGTTTGGCGTTTTGTTTGTAATTGCCGGCGCAGGCATTGTGGGTTTTCCGGTGTTGGCCAATTTTTGGGAGCAGGTTAAAACTTTTAACCTCCACAATCTTTTTAGTACTTAATTACCGTAACCCTGCATACGGTACGGGTGTTGCCAAGTACTTTAAAACGGTCATCTATACGCATGCCCACCACCCAGATTATTTTTTTATCCATTTCCAATACCCAGGTGTTTTCCTTTTGTGGTATAGATAGTTTAGCGTCTGATAAAAACCGGTTGATCTTTTTTTTCTTTTTCATGCCGAGGGGATAAAAGTAATCGCCCTGCTTCCATTTGCGCAACAATAGTGGAAAGGTAATTTCAGCAGCATCCAGCATGGCGATGGCATTGTCTGCACTAACATTTGCTGTAGTGGCATCCAGCATTTCAATCCTTAATTTGCCGCCGGTAAAGGTTATTTTTTTATCGGTTGCCCCAATTACAATCAGCCCGGCCTGCTCCGGCTTAAGCGGCGCAATTACAAGCCAGTTACGGTTTTTAATAATACGGTGCGTTGGGGAACTGATGTATTTTCCGGTTTCACTTTTTAATAATGCAATGGCTTCTTCTGTTTGATGGGATGTAAAATTAAACCCCTTAATTATTTCGTACAGCACGGTTGCCAGCGGGGTAACTTTTAATAATTTAAGTACGGGTATATGCACCTCTTCGCCTTTTTGTGTTACCAATTTACTTTTATGCAATTGCACCGCCTGTTGATAAAGCACTTCAATTTCCCGAAAGCGGTGAATGTTTTTTAAGATGTTTTCTTTGGTTTCCGGAAAGCGCTGGCATATTACCGGTAGCAACGTATTGCGAAAGTAATTCCTGGTGAAAGCATCTTCTGCATTGGTGGCATCGGTTACATAAGCGATGTTGTTTTGGGCTACATAACTTTCCAGTTCGGCACGCCTTGCAAATAATAACGGCCGCAGTATGGTTTCTTTTTTTGGTAAGATGCCACGCAGCCCTTTAACCCCGGTGCCCCTCAAAAAATTCATGGTTACGGTTTCGATGTTGTCATCGGCATGATGGCCGGTTAAAACATATTGCATGCCATGACGGGCCAATATATTTTTAAACCAATTGTACCGGAGGTCACGGGCGCTTTCTTCGATGGATGTTTTATTTTGAAGTGCCACCTTTTTGGTATCAAAATCGGTTACAAAAAAAGCAACGCTGTAAGTATTGGCCAATTGCTGTACAAACATTTCATCCCTGTCACTATCCTGCCCCCTTAGTTTAAAATTGCAATGCGCTATTGCAAAAGGGTAACCGGCACGGTAACACAAATCGCACAACACCACAGAATCTACACCGCCGCTAACAGCAAGCAGCAGCTTATCTGTTGGCCGAAAAAGGTTTTCTTTTTTTATGTATGCTTTAAATTTTTCTAACAGGTGCATGTATAAATGTAACGGTTGTAATGTGCTTAGGCCTTAATTGCTGCTATAAAATACCAATGTACAAGTGTGCGACGCCAATGAAGTTGCCCAAAGCTGCTATGCCCGGGCAATAAACAAACGCCATTTTAAAAGGAATTCAGGGGAATAATAAATGCATACCTTTTTTAAAACAGGATATTGCCTATTCTTCCAGGTCTTCCAATGCGCCCTGCAGCTCATTATACGAATGGTTGTCCCCCGCCCTTTTTGCTTCCTCCATGCCACGGGTATAAATCCGGATGGCTTTTTCAGGGTCGCCCACCCTTTCCAGCAGCTTGCCCAAATGATAGTAGGAGCCTACATAAGTTGGCTCCCGCAACAAGATTTCGTTAAACAGTTTACGGGCTTCCGCATCGTTGCCCACTTTAATGTATTCCAGTGCCAGTGCATGTTGCAGAAAACTATCCTTGCCGGAAGTTTCCAGATATTCAATCAGTTTTTCTATGCGGCCCATGTACCAATAATTTTTTTTTGATTTGTTTTTATTTTATCCCACAACACTTATCTTTGTTATTAGTTGCATAAACAACTTTATTTAACCGCCTGCTTTTTTACCGGGCAAAATGAAAAATGATCTTGCATGAAAATTTTAGTTTGCATTAGTAAAACCCCCGATACCACAGCAAAAATAGCCTTCGCTGATAACAATACGAAATTCGCTGCTGATGGTGTACAATGGATTATTAACCCCTACGATGAATGGTACTCCCTGGTTAGGGCTATTGAATTAAAGGAGGCCGATGCCACCACGGTTATACATTTAATAACTGTTGCACTGGCAGATACTGACCCCATTATACGCAAGGCCCTTGCACTTGGCGGCGATGAGGCCATAAGGGTAAATGCGGATAGCCACGACAGTTATTACATTGCCGCACAAATTGCCGCAGTAGCCAAAGAAGGCAATTATGATTTAATCTTTACCGGAAAAGAAACGATAGATTATAATGGCTCATCCATTGGTGGCATGGTTGCAGAGTTGCTGGACCTGCCCTACATTTCGCTGGCCACAAAATTTACACTGGATGGCACCACTGCAACAGTTGTAAGGGAAATTGAAGGTGGCGAAGAAACGGATAAGGTTAGCCTGCCCGTTGTGGTTAGTTGCCAAAAGGGAATGGCAGAACAACGCATACCCAACATGAAAGGTATTATGGGCGCAAGGAGCAAACCGCTGAAAGTGGTGGAACCTGCGGCTACAGATGCTTTAACGGCTATCGCTTCGTTTGTGCTGCCACCTGCAAAAGCCGGGGTTACACTGGTAAGCCCCGATAACCCCGAAGAACTGGTAAGGCTGTTACATGATGAAGCAAAAGTAATTTAATACAATGTAAATTTTCCATACATAAATTTTTCTCAGATGAGTGTACTCATTTTTTTAGACCAGGCAGATGGCAACATCAAAAAATCTTCTTTGGAGGCTGCGGCTTACGGTGCTGCCATTGCAAAACAAACCGGCACAACTGCCGAAGCTATTGTGCTTGGCACCGTAAAAGATGACCTTGCCACATTGGGGCAGTATGGTGTTACAAAAGTGCATACCGTAAATAACGAAACCCTCAACATGGTGGATGCGCAGGTTTTTACCGCGGTTATTGCAGAGGCCGCAAGGGCTGTTGGTGCCACCGTTATTATTTTTGCCAACAACTTTAGCGGTAAGGCTATTGCCCCACGCCTTAGTGTACGGCTTAAGGCCGGGCTCGTTTCTGGTGCTGTTGCCTTACCTGATACCACCGCTGGTTTTATTGTAAAAAAGAATGTATTCAGTGGTAAGGCTTTTGCCAATGTTTCGATTGTTACACCGGTTAAAATTATTTCGCTTAACCCAAACTCTTACACGGTTATCCATAGTGATGGCACGGCTGAAGTTGCCCCGTTTGCAGCAACAGTGCCAACGGCAAAAGTGCAGGTTATCAGCACAGACAAGATAGAAGGTGAAGTACCATTAACTGAGGCAGAACTGGTGGTTAGCGGTGGCCGTGGTTTAAAGGGACCTGAAAATTGGGGCATGGTTACCGGGCTTGCAAAATTGCTTGGTGCAGCAACTGCCTGCAGCCGTCCTGTTGCAGACATTGGCTGGAGGCCACACCACGAACATGTTGGCCAAACCGGTTTGGCGATAGCGCCTAATCTTTATTTTGCCATCGGTATTTCTGGTGCCATACAGCATTTGGCAGGTGTAAACCGCAGCAAAACAATTGTGGTTATCAACAAAGACCCGGAAGCACCATTTTTTAAAGCAGCCGATTATGGGATAGTGGGTGATATTTTTGAAGTAATGCCAAAAATTATAGAAGCAGTCAAAAAATTGAAGGGCGTTGCATGATTAATACTGTACTTTATTTAAAGCCTTTCAATTGGTATTGAAAGGCTTTTGTTTTTTATATTTGCTTTTTGGAAGATAACATTACCGATTATTGAAGATTGATATGAAGAAAATAGAATTAGAAATTGTAGCCCTTTCACACAGCATTACACAAACACACTCCTACGCAGTAGTTTTGGGGGAAGTAAACGGATTAAGGCGCCTGCCCATTGTTATTGGCGGGTTTGAAGCGCAGGCTATAGCAGTAGCGTTGGAAAGGATGAGCCCGAGCCGGCCCCTTACCCACGACCTGATGAAAAATTTTATGATGGCCTTTAATGTAGAACTGCACGAGGTGGTGATAAACGATTTACAGGAAGGCATATTCTACAGCAAGCTGGTTTGCAGCAGCCAAAATGATACTGTTGAAATTGACTCCCGTACCTCCGATGCATTGGCACTTGCCGTAAGGTTCGGCTGCTCAATTTTTACGTACGATAATATATTGGACAGTGCTGGTATTTTGATGGAAAACGATGATAAAAAGAAAAAGAGCAGTGCCCCGATTACAACAGAAACAGGTGGCAGGGACGACCTGCAAAAAATGACCAAAGAAGAACTGGAGACTTTGCTGAACGAAGTGTTGGAGCAGGAAGATTACATCCGGGCAATAGCCATCAGGGATGAAATTAAGGCAAGGAAATAGCGGGGTTATTTCTTATTCGGTTTATGGAAGGGGTTATGGTTATGCCAGCCGCACCAGGTTTTTAAAAGTTACTTCACTATAATCATTATCCCATTTTAACATGATCGTATTCCCCTTTTGCAAAATCAACCTTGGGTTGCATATTTTAAATAAAAGGGAAGATGGGTACCACAATCTTGAAACAGTTTTTTATCCGGTGCCCCTTAATGATGCACTGGAAATCCTTCCTTCGGGTGATGATAGCCCATTAGTTACATTTACACAATCCGGCAAAAAGATAAATGGCAGCGTTGATGAAAACCTTTGTGTAAAAGCATACCATCTTCTTAAAAAAGATTATCCTTCTTTACCAGCCATTAACATGCACCTGCACAAAAATATACCGATGGGTGCAGGCTTAGGCGGCGGCTCCGCAAACGCAGCATTTACTTTAATTGTATTAAACAGCCTTTTTAAGTTACAACTATCCACCAACCAGTTAATTGAATACGCTTTACAGCTTGGCAGTGATTGTCCGTTTTTTATAACAGGCACGCCCAGCCTTGGTACAAGCCGGGGCGAATTACTTGCACCCGTGGCTTTAAGCCTGTCATCTTACAAAATAATTTTAATAAACCCCGGCATACATGTACATACCGGCCAGGCATTTGCTTCATTACGTTTCAGTAAACAAAAGAGCTGTGCCGGTAGTTTAACCAACATAATAAACCAGCCAATTGACAAATGGAAAAACCTGCTAAAAAATGATTTTGAGCAACCGGTGTTTAAACAATACCCATTATTAGCAAGCATTAAAGAAACACTGTACCAGCAAGGTGCGGTATACGCTGCAATGACGGGTAGTGGCAGTACTTTATTCGGGTTGTTTGCAAAAGATAACCCTGTTGTGCCAACGTTTAACGAAAAGTATTTTTCAGCAACGCTGCCATTACAATAACCTGTTAATATTACCGCTGCACATCTTGTTATTTTAAAAAACTGTGCTGCATTTAAAGCCTTTGTAATAAATTGCCTAACTATAAAATTTTAAAATGAAGAAATGCTTACTTAGTGCAGCCCTGTTGATAAGTGCTGCAACATTTGCACAAAAAACCACTACAGGAACACCTCCAAAAAATTGGTACCAGCTTGATAAAACCACCACAGGATATTATGGTATTAGCCTGGATAAAGCATATGCTTTTGTAAAAACAAAGAAATTAAAAAGCAAACAAGTGGTGGTTGCCGTTATTGACAGTGGTATTGACACCCTGCATGAAGACTTGAAACCAATTATGTGGACGAACCCTAAAGAAATACCCGGTAACGGCATTGATGACGACAACAACGGCTACATTGATGACGTACATGGGTGGAATTTTTTAGGTGGTAAAGATGGCCGGAATGTAAAAGAAGACAGTTACGAAGCTGCCCGTGTTTACAATGTTTTAAAAGCCAAATACGGAGAAGATATCCCTAATGAAGATAGTGTTAGTGCTGCCCAAAAAGCAGAAATAGAAATGTATAAAAAAGCAAAGGCAAAAATTGTTGGTGAGATAAACCCTGGTGAAATTGCCTTCTTAAAACAACTGCTTCCCAATTTTATAAAGGGCGATTCAGTGATTGCAAAAGAGTTGGCCAAAGAAGAATACAACTGTAACGACCTTGAAAAGTACATGCCAACTGATGTGGATGCAAAACGCACAAAAACGTTTTTGATGCAGCTTTGCAAAGGCAACAACAGTAACGAAATAAGCAACAAACAAATTATTGATGAACTGCAGGGACAGCTTAGAAAAGCAGATGCCGCAAACAACCCACCAAAGGAATACCGCAAAGAAATTGTAGGTGATGATGAAAACAATATTAATGACCGTTTTTATGGCAACAGCGATATTATGACTGCCACTCCTTTTCACGGTACACATTGCTCTGGTATTATTGCTGCTGTAAGAAACAATGGCAAGGGTATGGATGGTATTGCAGATAACGTACGCATTATGATGGTACGTGCCGTGCCGGATGGTGATGAGCATGATAAAGACATTGCCAATGCTATACGCTATGCAGTTGATAATGGTGCACAGGTGGTGAGCATGAGTTTTGGTAAAGATTTTTCTCCGGAAAAACCATGGGTGGATGATGCAGTTAAATATGCTGAAAGTAAAGGTGTGCTGCTGGTACATGCTGCCGGTAACGATGCCAAAAATGTGGATAGCAGTGATAATTTTCCAAGCCCCATTTATTTGGATAATGGCAAAAAAGCCACTAACTGGATTACCGTTGGCGCAAGCGGCGACCCTAAAAACGGCGGCCTTACTGCAAGCTTCAGCAACTATGGTAAAGCCCAGGTAGATGTGTTTGCCCCAGGTGTTCAAATTTATTCCACCATACCTGGTGGCAATACTTATGGCAATGCATCTGGTACCAGTATGGCTTGCCCTGTGGTGGCCGGTACTGCTGCTTTTTTACTGGAGTACTATCCAACATTAAGCGCCAAACAATTGAAATATATTATCGAAAAATCTGCGGTTAACCCGGGTATGGATGTAAATATTCCCGGTACAAAAGATAAAACCAAATTGAGTGATTTGTGTGTTAGTGGCGGCTTGCTCAATGCTTACGAAGCTATTAAATTAGCTGCTACTTTAAAGGGCGACAGAAAGCAAACAAATGAGATTTTACCCAAACCAAAAATGATTAAAAATAACAAAGGGTAACCAAAACCCAATCATGTAACTTTATTGCCGGGCATACTGCCCGGCTTTTTTTATACTTCAACTTTTAATATGCCCAAACCATCACCAGAATATTATCCACCTTACTTTCAAAAGTATATTGACTTGGTACCAGATGAAAACCTGCTAACAGGATTTATTAACCAAACACCTGCCATACAAACTTTACTCCATGGAATAACTGAAGATAAGGCTACCTATAGCTATGCGCCCGGCAAATGGACATTGAAAGATTTGCTGCAGCATATAATAGATACCGAAAGGATTTTTGCGTACAGGGCCGTGTGCTTTGCCCGGCTGGAAACTACGCCCCTGCCAGGTTTTGATGAAAACACTTATGCTGCAAATGCCAATGCAGGTTTGCGTAGCTGGCAAAATCTATCCGAAGAATTTTTAGCCGTTCGTACTTCCACTAACCTGCTTTTTAAAAACTTTACTAAAAATGAATTGGACCGTACCGGGGTTGCCAACAATATTGTTACCAGTGTGGCAAGCATGGGTTTTATAACCCTTGGGCATGTGTACCACCATATAAAAATAGTGGAAGAAAGATATCTGATGTGAACATTATTTATGGATCTCACTCGTAAAATGAAATTCAATATCAGGGTTGTTCTGCCTTTCGGTATTTAAAAACCATTCGCTTTGGGCAAGGTAAACCAGGTGGCCATCTTTGTCTTCTGCAATGTTGGCTTGTTTAAATTTTATAAAGTCTTGTAGTTTTTTAGGGTCTTTACTGGTAAGCCAGCAGGCCTTAAAAAAAGATAAGCTGTTCATTTGTACAGATGCGCCATACTCCTGCAACAGCCGGTATTGTATTACTTCAAACTGCAGTTCGCCCACACAGCCAATAATTTTTTTTGTGCCACCAAATTGGGTAAACAATTGCGCCACGCCTTCATCGGTTAATTGCATCAGCCCCTTTTCAAGCTGCTTCGTTTTCATAGGGTCTTTGTTCACCACTTCCTTAAATATCTCTGGCGAAAAACTTGGTATACCTGTAAAATAAAACTGCTCCCCTTCAGTAAGTGTATCGCCAATTTTAAAATTGCCGGTATCAAACAAACCAACCACATCACCAGGGAAAGCTTCTTCAATAATATCTTTTTGCCGGGCAAGAAAACTGTATGGGTTATTAAACCGAAAGTCTCTTTCCATACGCACATGGTTGTAATATTTGCTGCGTTCAAACTTACCGCTGCATACCCTTAAAAAGGCAATCCTATCCCGGTGCTTGGGATCAAGGTTGGCATGTATCTTAAAAATAAACCCACTGAATTTATCTTCATCTGGGTTAACATCACGGCCTGTAGTGTGCCGTGGGCGTGGCGTTGGGGCAATGCGTACAAAAGTGTCCAGCATTTCTTTTACGCCAAAATTATTAACGGCGCTTCCAAAAAATACGGGTGCCGTTTTACCACTCAGATAATCGGCGGTGTTCAATTCGCCATAAACACCATCTATTAACTCCACATCTTCCCTAAGGGTTGCAGCATCTTTGGTACCTATTTTATTATCCAGTATTTCACTGTTGAGGTCTGTTATTTCCAGTACATCTTCATCATTGGCTTTTGTACCGGCAGTAAACAAAACAAGGCCCTTCTTATGCAAATCATACACCCCTTTAAATTCCTTACCGCTGTTAATGGGCACGGTCATCGGGTGCAATTGTATCTTCAACTCATTCTCAATTTCTTCCATCAGGTCAAACCGGTTTTTACCATCCCTGTCCATCTTGTTAATAAAAACGATCACCGGTGTATTCCGCATGGCGATTACTTCCATCAACCGCCTTGTTTGCGCCTCTACTCCGTTCACGCTGTCTATTACCAGCACCACGCTGTCAACTGCCGTTAACGTACGGTAAGTATCCTCAGCAAAATCTTTGTGGCCTGGGGTATCTAGTAAATTAACCAGGTGGCCGTTGTATTCAAAAGTCATTACACTTGTAGCTACACTAATACCACGCTGCCTTTCAATTTCCATAAAATCGCTGGTGGCATGCTTTTTAATCTTGTTACTTTTAACTGCACCTGCGGTTTGGATAGCACCCCCAAACAACAGGAATTTTTCTGTTAATGTAGTTTTACCGGCATCCGGGTGAGAGATAATAGCAAATGTTTTGCGCCTGTTTATTTCGTTGGTATACTTCATGCCCTGCGGTTCCTGAAAGAAATGATTGTTATAAATTGGAGGCGCAAAGGTAAGGGTTGGCAAAGTTTAAAGCAAAAGGGACTGGCTTTAAGATTACTTAAGTATAACCCAGGTTTGAATAGCTATGTTTTTACTGCTTTTCTTATTATTCATTTCAGATTTTAACCCTGCTGGCAAAAAAATTTTATAAGTTTGATGCTACTATTTTAATGCATCGTTCCCCTCGTATTTCTTGATCAGTTCCCTTGTTTTTAAACCAGATAATTTGATGTCTTTATCAAGCCAGCCACCATCAGAGGATGCTGTCTTTTGTAACATAGAGCAGGTTTCGTCTTTATCTGAAAGCGACCAGGTAACCCAGCTTATCTTTTTGGCTTCGGCCCAATCCAGCCACTTTTTCCATTCTTCTTCATTTAAAGGGCCGTCACCACTTGCTTCCATGCCTGCCGATTCTGAAATAAATAATGGTAAGCCCTTGCTCAAGGCATAGTCACTCCTGTCACGCAAATACTGTTTATGCGTAGCTGCATAAAAGTGCATGGTGTACATAACATTGGTAACATTTTTAATAGGGTCATCGGCGGGCAGGTTTACATCTTGGTCCCAATGCGGTGAGCCAACAAGTATAATATTATCCGGATCAATTGCCCTGATGGTACTGATTAGTTCTGTGGCATATGCTTTTACCTGCGGCCATGTTTCTTCATCAGGCTCATTAAACAGTTCATAAATAACATTGGGGTATTTGCCATATTTGGTGGCCATCTCTGTAAAAAAAACTTTGGCTTCGTTAAGCCGTATGTTGTGGCTATGCCAATCGATGATAACATATACGCCATTTTTTATGGCAGCATCCACTACCGTAGTTATTTGCGCTTTGCTCCAGTCCGGCTTTTCTATGTAACCACCTGCAGGCTCAACACCCATGGCAGCCCTTATTACCGTGCAGCCCCAATTGTTGCTTAAAGTTTTTACCGTACCTGCAGTGTAAAACCTTGGCCAGAAGTTATGCCAGCCAAAACTTATTCCCCTTAAAACAATGGGCTTGCCGGCACTGTCCGTTAACTGGGTACCCTCCACTTTTAAAGGGCCATGCACCTTAACTGCCTGAGCTGTCGAAAATGAAATTGCTGCAATAATGAGCAGTGCTGTAAGTAATAATTTATGTTTCATGTTTCAAACTTACAGTACAAAAAAATGGTGCCGCAAATGAAACGGTAACAAATTAAAAATGTAACCAATTTTGGTTATAATAATATCAATAGGATGTTTAAACCTTTCCCTCTTCAATAGATTCCTTTAAAGGCTCTGGCTGCTTTTCATCTTTTTCATCGCCCAAAAGATAGCCCCATGGCTTAAGTGTTTCTACCCGGTCGAAGATAATTTTGGCAATGGCAATAACGGGTATAGAAAGGAACATTCCGGGAATGCCCCACATCATCTCCCCAAGTATAACCCCTAACAGGGTTATTTGCCCGTTTATTTTAACCTTGCTGCCTACAATCATGGGGAGTAAAACATTGCTGTCAATTAAATGGACGATTACCTGCGCCAGTATCAGCAGCAAAATTTTTGAAGTGGCTGCAGCAGTGGCAAATGTTACCAGCACACTAAACAGCAAAGCGGTAAAAATACCTATGTACGGTATGATGTTGAAAAGCCCTGTAATAATGCCCAGCAGCATGGCATACTTAATACCTAAAAACCAAAATATAATACACAAAACACCGGCAACAATCAGCATTTCTAAAAGCAGGCCGGTAATATATTTGCGGATGATATACTGCACCTGCGCAATAATGTCGTATACAATCAGCTCATTTTCCTGCCGGAAAATTTTCACTAAAAAAGATACCAGGTGCCTGCGGTAAAATAACAGGAAAAAAGTATTGATCATAGTGAAAACAAGAAACAATAATATAGAAGATAAGGAAAGGACTGTTGCCCCGATAACCGCTGTGCTTGCTGTTAGCAGCTTGGATGTGGCGGTATTTACATAATCCATTTGCTTGGTCATGTTAACATGAAATTTGAAACTTATCCAATGACTAAATTGTTGCATGGATTGTGTAAGCTGCTCTTTAAACTGTGGCCAATCGCTGGCAAGGTCGGTTATTTGTGAGCCTACCATATACAACACCAGCCCAACAAAAACAATCATCAAAATAACGGATAAGCCCGATGCCGCACTGCGTTTAAACTTCAGTTTCTTCTCTAAAAAAACAGCAAGTGGTAACAACACCATTGAGAATAAAAGGGCAAATAACAAAGGGCTTAAAACCTCTTTACCTAATATGGAAAGATAGCCAAGAGCAATAAGGCCTACCAATACCATGGTTAACTTAGTGTGGAATGGGGTTGCAGTTAAGGGGGTTAGCTTCATAATTTTTAAAATGATAATACCGTGCCGCAAACAAAAATACAGCATCGCATTTTCCTTTATGTTACAAAAGGCAAACTATACTTCGTTTTTATGGATAAGATTGTTTAGCCTTAGTTCTTCCACATCAAGTTCTCTTTCCGCATGCTTAATGGCATCATCACTATACGCACCTTCCTTGTGGAATTTTATCAGCAGTTCCCGCTGAAACTTTGTTACTTCCAATTGTGCCAACAAAAGTTGCCCGATGGGATTAGATAAAGTATTTTTTGAAGGCTTATGGTATTTTTCGAGTTGCTCCAGGTCCCTGTTAAGCCTTTCTATTACGGTATCATAGCGCTTTCTTATCTGGCTTTCAATTTTAGGTTCAAGCACCACAGGAAAATCCTTTTCAACAAAATTAATTACCTGGTGGGCAAGGTTTAATTCAAGTTCTTTATCTTCTTTATTAAAAGTTTGCTGTTTGGTTACACCTAATATTTTAATCAGCAATGGAAGCGTTAAACCCTGCACCACAAGTGTTATAAAAATTACCACAAATGCCAAAAACAAAATAATGTTCCGGTAAGGAAAAGCGCTGCCGTTGTTGAGCGTTAAAGGCACGGCCAATGCGGTTGCCAGTGATACCACGCCACGTGTGCCCGTCCAGGCCACAATCAATACATTCTTCCATGGCGTTTCAGTGATGGTAGTTTCAACATCAGGCAATGCCTTGCGTTTTAGAAACTTAAAAATCTTTTGATTGTACACACCGGTAAAAACCCAGACGATCCTTACCAAAATTGTTACCAGGCTTATCAACAAACCATAGCCAAGCAATTGGATAAACGAATGGCCTTTTATGTCCTTTATGATTAAGGGCAACTGCAGGCCGATCAAAATAAACACTACGCCGTTCAATAAAAATATTACCGTATCCCACACTGCCCTCGTCCGCATCCTGGTTTGATAAGAAAAAATTTCTGGTGCCCGCCAGGTTACCATCAACCCTGCACATACCACAGCAAGCACACCAGACACATGCAACTGTTCGCCACTTAAATAAGCAATATAGGGTGCCAGCAATGTAAGGCTTGTTTCCACCACTGCATTATGGGTAATTTTTTTATGGATGACAATAAAGATGTAGCCTATAACAACACCGGTTAAAATGCCGCCACCAGCTACCCACAAAAACTCCAGGCTTGCCTTCCAAAAAACAAAAACCCCTGTTGTTACGGCTGCTATCGCATAACGGTAAGCTATCAATGCAGATGCATCGTTAAGCAAACTTTCGCCTTCTAAAATGGTGATTACTTTTTTATTAAGCCCCAGCCCTTTTGTTATGCCGGTGGCCGCCACAGCATCCGGGGGCGAAACAATGGCACCTAAAACAAAAGCCAGTGGCCAGCTTATATTGGGTACCAGGTAATGCGTTGCTGCCGCAACAGAAATAGTAGTGAAAAAAACGAGGGTTATCGCCAAAGTAGAAATGGGGCGGATAGAAGTTTTAAACTCATGCCACGATGTTTTAAAAGCTGCATCATACAACAAAGGCGGCAAAAAAATCAGGAAAATTATTTCAGGGTCTAAGGCCAGGTCTGGCAAAAAAGGAACAAAGCCTATTACCAGCCCCACCCCTACAAGCAATATCGGGTAAGGCAATTTTATTTTATCTGCCACTGCAGAAAGCCCCACTAATACTGCCATTATGAATATTACAATTTCAAAACTTTCCATTGTTATAAAAATAACGAAAGCAGATCAAAAAACAGGGGTACCCTTATTTCATATTCATTATCAAAATATCAAACCCATTTTCTATCCAAAACCATTTATCCATTTTTATTATACAATTTGTTTGCTTGCTGTACATTTGGTGCATGCGAAAAACGCTCCAGATTTTAGGCAATTCCCTCCGGCTTACTTTGCAGGAGCTCCGGGTTAATAAATTGCGTACCGGCTTAAGCCTTACCGGTGTTGCCTTTGGTATATTTTGCATCATCGGCGTACTGGCAACCGTTAACAGCCTGGAGCATAATATACAAAGTGAAGTAAGCAGCCTTGGCTCCAACACTATTTACATCGATAAGTGGGAATATGGCGGCGGGCCAGATAAACCCTTTTGGAAATTCAGGGCCAGGCCAACTATGAAGTATGAAGAAGTAGCACTGCTGAAACAACGCAGTTCGCTGGCAGATGATATCAGTTTTTTAATGCGGGCCAATGGCAGCCTTACCTACCGGGACGATGTTATACAAAACGCCTCTGTTTACGGCATAACACCGGCACAAACTATAGTGCAGCCCATTTCGCTTGATGGTGGCCGTTTCATTTCCGAGACAGAATTTAACAGCGGAAGCCCCGTGGGTTTAATAGGGTTCGATAATGCAGAAAAACTATATGGTACCGCTGAAAGGGCCGTTGGTAAGTACTTTGAGATAATGGGCAAACATGTAAATATTGTTGGCGTTATTAAAAAAGAAGGCAAAAATTTTATTGGGTGGGATTATGATAATTGTATCATGCTGCCTTACCGTTTTGCAAAACAAATATTGTCAGAAGATAACAGCAACCCGGTTTTAATTGCTAAAGGGAAAGATAAAGTTACCCCTACCCAATTAAGTACCGAACTGCAAGGAGCCATGCGGCAGATAAGAAGGTTAAGCCCTACACAGGAAGACAATTTTTCATTGAACAGTGTGGAAGCATTTAGTAAAGCCATTGGAAGTTTGTTTGGAACTGTGGATTTGGTGGGCGGCTTAATTGGTATAATAAGCCTTATTGTAGGCATGTTTGGCATTGCCAATATAATGTTTGTAACGGTTAAGGAACGTACCAGCATGATAGGGTTAAAAAAAGCAATTGGTGCCAAACGGTCCAGCATATTATTTGAGTTTTTGATGGAGGCCGCCATGCTTTGCCTGATGGGCGGTGCAATCGGTTTATTGTTTGTATACATCCTTACACTTGTGTTTACCCATGTACTTAACTTTCCGGTTTTTGTTTCGTTGCCATTGCTTATCGGCACGGTTATCATCTGCCTTGTAGTGGGGGTGCTTGCGGGTATTTTTCCTGCATCAAGGGCAGCAAAAATGGATGCTGTGGAAGCTATCAGGAGCAAATAGTTTTTCATCTTATCAAAAATTATCTGTACATTCTATGCCCGGGCTGTTCCTGATTATATTTTAAGGATTGGCTTACTGCACCAACGTTATATTTACTTACCAGCAAAATAAAATTGCGTGATAAGGGCCACCCCCCAAAATAATCAGTATCATTTACCTTTGGGGCAATTATGGCCATAACTATTTTAGCAATTGAATCTTCCTGCGATGAAACTGCGGCCGCTGTTTGTACGGATGGAAAAATTTTATCCAACTGTGTTGCCAGTCAGGCAGTGCATGAAAAATATGGCGGCGTAGTGCCAGAATTGGCCAGCAGGGCGCATTTGCAAAATATAGTTCCTGTTGTTGATGAGGCGTTACAAAAAAGTGGCTGTGCGCTTTCATCCTTAAGTGCCGTTGCTTTTACGCAGGCACCTGGCTTAATCGGCTCTTTGCTTGTGGGGGCTCAGTTTACAAAATCAATGTCGCTGGCGCTTGATAAGCCCCTGATTGCAGTACACCATATGCAGGCCCATGTGCTGGCAAACCTTATCCCGGAAAACAGGCCTTCCTTTCCTTTTTTGTGTTTAACTGTAAGCGGCGGCCATACCCAAATTGTATTGTGCCAATCGCCGGTTAGCATGAAAGTTATTGGCGAAACTATTGACGATGCTGCAGGCGAAGCCTTTGATAAAACTGCAAAATTGCTTGGCCTTCCCTACCCCGGCGGCCCTTTAATTGATAAGTATGCAGCCAACGGCAACCCCAGGCGTTTTACATTTCCAGAGCCACAGATAGCTGGCTTAAATTTTAGTTTCAGTGGATTAAAAACATCCATTCTTTACTTTCTAAAAAACGCAGGCACCAGTAATATTTATAAAGAAGCGTTCATAGCAACAGAAGATGAAAAAAATATTTTTATACAAGATAACCTTGCTGATATCTGTGCATCTGTACAACACCGGATTGTAAGTATTTTGATGAACAAATTAAAGAAGGCAGTAAAGGAAACCGGTATCACCAATGTTTGTATAGCAGGTGGCGTTAGCGCCAACAAAGGGTTGCGCAAGGCATTGCACGAAACCGGCACCCAGCTTGGGTGGCAAACTTTTATACCCGCCTTTGAATACTGTACAGATAATGCAGCTATGATTGCGATAACGGCTTACTATAAATTTCTACACCATGATTTTGTTTCGTTGGATAGTACCCCTTCGCCACGGGCCGCTTTTGATTATTGACCGGCAATAAATTTTAAACATACCCTGCTTTGTCAAACAACTATTTTAAGTTTAAGCATTTTACCATACAGCAGGATAAATGTGCCATGAAGGTTACTACAGATGCCTGTATTTTTGGAGCCGTGCTTGCAAATTTTTTTAAAGAAAAAGAATTACACAATAATGCTGCAACTTTAAACTACCTAGATATTGGCATTGGCACCGGCCTGCTTTCGATGATGCTTGCACAAAAAACAAGTGGAACTATTGATGGTGTTGAACTCGATAGTTTGGCATTTAACCAGGCTTTGGAAAATGTAAACCAATCTGCTTTTGCAAAAAAAATAAAACTATTCAATACCAACATTATCCACTTTGGTGCAGCCAGGAAATATGATGCAATTGTTTGTAACCCTCCTTTTTTTGAAAACGGTTTACACTCCCCGGATATCAGAAAGAATGCTGCCAAACATGATACCAGCCTCACTTTGCCACAACTAATAAATATTGCATGGCAAATGCTTTTACCAGCGGGCTTGCTTGCAGTGTTGTTACCTTACCACCGCACAAATACTTTTTTGGCTACCGCTGTTGAAGTTGGTTTTTATCCAACACAAATTATTTTATTGCGCCATACCGAAAGCCATCCCGTGTTCCGCAGTATCCTTTTTTTATCTAACCAAAAAACAACGGTAACTAACAGGGAAATTATTATTAAAGAAAGTGACGGGCAATATACCTACACTGTAAGCCTATTGCTGAAAGACTATTACCTGTATTTGTAAGCCCAATATTGAACAGCCTCAATGGTATGTTATAACCCCATTGTTGTACATTTTACTTTCGTATTTGCAGATGAATGTATGTATGTAACCTATTCCCCAAAGGCATATTTTATTAGTAAGATAGCCTTACTATAAATACAAAGCGCCCCAAATTTTGGGGCGCCTTCTTAAAGTATATTTTTTGGCTTGTTACTTTAGTAATTTCTTACTGCCATTTCAACCCTTCTGTTTTTTGAACGGCCTGCGGCTGTTTTATTATCAGCAATTGGTTTCTCCTGTCCAAACCCTGCAGCTACCAAACGGCTTTCATCTACCCCTTTACCAACAAGGTAAGTTTTTACAGCATTGGCCCTTTCTTCAGACAACGTCTGGTTTTTTTCCGCCTTACCTGTATTATCAGTATAGCCAGAAATATCTACTTTATAAGATGGGTTTTCGCTTAAAATAGTTACCACATTATTTAACGAGGCGTTCGACTTGGCCAGCAATTTAGCACTGCCTGTTGCAAAGAAAATGTTCTTTGCACTCATGTTTATTTTGTTGATGATTTCAGTATTAATAACCGGGCAACCATAGTTGGATGCAGGGCCAGCCTCAGTTGGGCACTTATCTTCTTCATCATTTACACCATCCTTATCTGTATCAGGTATCGGGCAACCCTGGTATTTGGCAACACCTTTAACTGATGGGCATTTATCTTCTTCATCATTAATACCATCACCATCTGTATCAGGTATAGGGCAACCCTGGTATTTAGCCAATCCTTTTACGGTTGGGCATTTGTCATCCTTATCAGCAATACCGTCGCCATCACTATCCGGGCAACCATTTAAAGCAGCAAGTCCGGCAACATCCGGACAAGCATCCAGGCTATCAACGATGCCATCATTATCCCTGTCGGTAACAACCGGTATTGGTGGCAATGGTTTTTCGTAAGGCTTTGTTGTTTTTAAAGATTGTGTAAAGCCAAGAGAGTAAAACATGTTATTATCTAACTTTTCTTTTGCAAGGGAAGCCCTGTAATTGGCCTGTAAAAAAAGATATCCATCGTTAAACATGTTAAGCTGAAAACCGCCCCCCATAGGTACGTACGGCGCCCAAACTTTTTTTCCATAGCTGCCAATACCAATACCACCGGTTGCAAAAACATTCAGTAAATGGTTATCAGTTAACAACATTGGGTGAAGGGAAACTTCAAATTCGTTAGTGTACGTATTTTCAGCACCTTGTTTTGAGTAGTCAGTAAAAAGGCCATTATACCTTACAGACAAATCCAGGTGGCTAACCAAACCCTGCCAGTACATCACAGAAAAACCGGGATCTACTTTTCCGATTTTTGGAACAGAAGCAGAAAAATCGACCATGTTAACACTAAAGCCTAAAGCAGAACCTTTTTTAGTACCGCCAAAATTTTGGGCAAAAGTGATGTGGGTAACGCAAATTAAAATAAACGTTAGTTTAAGTTGTTTCATAATTTTGAAATTTAAGTTTACAATACGCAACAGGTTTTTTTGTTTTTATAACCCGTTGATTTAACAGTGGGCAAAAATATAACAATGCATGCAAATAGTAATTTTTAAATAGCCTGTGCAACAAGCGGTTATTTTTTAATTACAAAAACAAAACCAAAAATTCATTTGCCTATATTTGCAAAAATGGCCAGACTTGGTAGCTCAGCTGGATAGAGCATCAGCCTTCTAAGCTGGGGGTCATTGGTTCGAATCCAATCCAGGTCACAAAAAAAACCCACCGTAGCGTGGGTTTTTTTGTGGTGATGATTTTATTTTAAACCCCCGGATCCTAAACCTGAATTCATATGTTATACATTCCCATGGATGTACTTGCAGACAGAGTACTGTATCCTATCAATTAAGAGACCGATGTATTTATTAATTATACTTTGCTTATCTCATAATCTATTTCCACAGTGCAATACTTGATACCGCTAACTGGAAATATACTATCTACTACTTATTTTAAACATTACTAATTATTTTAGTAATATTGCTAAATCTTTGAGTATACCACTTAAGCCTGATATTACTAATGGCCATTACAAAAGCATCCATCATCAGCCAGTTAAAAAAGGATATTAATGCCTTGCAGGGTTGTAAGCCTGTGCCTGGTAATATGGTGCATGATACCCCCCTTGGGGTGATGAATACTGCTTTTCCCAACGGGGTGTTTCCAACAGGTGCAGTGCATGAATTTATATCCGCAGGGCGGGAGGAAACAACAGCCACCACAGGTTTTGTAAGCGGCCTGCTTGCTGCACTGATGCAAAATAATGGGGCAGCAATATGGATCAGTAACCAACAGTGTCTTTTCCCGCCTGCGTTAAAATTGTACGGCATACAACCAGAGCGGATTATTTTTATCAGCCTTAACAAAGAAAAAGAAATGCTTTGGGTAATGGAAGAAGCCCTGAAATGCACAGGCCTTGCAGCCGTTGTTGCAGAAATATCAGAGGTAAGTTTTATGGCCTCCCGCCGCCTGCAGCTAGCAGTGGAGCAAAGCCAGGTAACAGGTTTTATCCTTCGCAACAATCCCCGCAGCATCAACACCACGGCCTGTTTCACCCGATGGCAGATAACGCCCCTGCCCAGCATTTTGCCGCAAGGCATGCCTGGGGTGGGCTTCCCCCGCTGGAAGGTGGAGCTGCAAAAAGTACGCAACGGCAGGCCCGGCAATTGGGAAATAGAATTTGCCGCTGGCAGTTTCCGCCATACATCCGCAATGCCTCCAATAGTGTCTATTCCCCTGCACAAGCAACAAACCGGGTAAATGCAGCAACGCTATATGTCCATATGGTTCCCTCATGTGCAAACGGACTGGCATACACGCCGTAACCCATCTTTACAGGCAATACCTTTTGTACTGGCTGCACCTGATCATGGCCGCATGATAGTTACCGCAGCCAACATACCGGCACAGCACCAGGGTGCCTGCAATGGTATGACGGCTGCTGATGCAAGGGCCATCATACCCGGTTTGCAGGTACTGGATGATGATCCGGAACGGCCGCTAAAAATATTAACCGCACTGGCCGCATGGTTTATCCGCTACACACCAGTAGTGGGCACAGATGCGCCAGATGGCCTTTTGCTGAATATTACCGGCTGTGCCCATTTGTGGGGAAGTGAAGCCAGGTACCTGGCAGACATTCATAAACGCCTGCATGATTTTGGCTACACGGTACAGCTTGCCATAGCAGGTACCATTGGTGCTGCATGGGCATTGGCACATTACGGGCAGGGCAGTATAATTATTGAAAGCAATCAGCAACACAATGCATTGCAGGTTTTACCACCTGCTGCACTGCGGCTTGGAGCTTCACTGGCAGAGCGGTTGCAGCAGTTAGGCCTGCACCAGATAGGCAGTTTTATGCAGATGCCCCGTACCGCATTGCGCCGCCGTTTTGGCCGGAATTTTACAGCGGCTTGATCAGGCCCTGGGCATTGAGGAAGAAGAAGTAGTGCCACTAATACCGGCTGAACCTTATCATGAAAGGCTGCCCTGCCTGGAGTATATCGTAACAGCAACCGGAATTGAAATTGCCCTGAAAAGATTGCTGGGGGCATTGTGCAGCCGACTGCAGCAGGAAGGAAAAGGCCTGCGTACGGCTATACTTACCTGTTACCGCATTGATGGCAATATCCAAAAACTGCAGATTGGCACCAACCGCCCTTCTTGTAATGGCCGCCACTTATTTACATTATTTGAAATCAACATCAGCACTATTGAGCCTGATTTGGGCATAGAATTATTTACACTGGATGCCCTTAAAACAGCACCGCTTAAAACCATCAGTAAAAGCCTTTGGCAGCAAAGCAGTGGCCTTGATGATGTACACCTTGCCGAGCTGCTGGACAGGATAGCTGGCAAAGTTGGCGGCCAGCATATACAACGGTATTTACCCGACGGGCATTATTGGCCGGAACGTTCCTTTAAGGCCGCAACATCTGTAGATGAAAAAATACAAACACCCTGGAAGGCAGACAGGCCAAGGCCAAGCCGGTTGCTGGCCCATCCGGAACTGATTGAGGTTACTGCACCTATTCCAGATTATCCACCAATGCTGTTTCGGTATAAAGGGGTACTGCATAAAATTATAAAAGCAGATGGCCCGGAAAGAATTGAACAGGAATGGTGGCTGCAGCATGGGCAGCACCGGGATTATTATTATGTGGAAGATGAAAAGGGTTTTCGGTACTGGCTCTTCCGGCTGGGGCATTACGATGCGGCCAAAACCTATCAGTGGTTTATACATGGGTTTTTTGCGTAAAAAAGAATAGTACAATGCAGTATACAGAATTACAGGTAACCAGCAATTTCAGTTTTCTTCGGGGGGCATCCCACCCCGAAGAAATGGTAGAACATGCTGCAGCATTGGGTTATAGCACTATTGCGATAACAGACCACAACACTTTTGCCGGTATTGTAAGGGCGCATTCCGCTGCAAAAAAACTGGGCATCCGGTTAATAGTGGGTTGCATGCTTAACTTGCTCGATGGAAGCAGCCTGCTGGCATACCCTGCCAGCAGGAATGCGTATGCGCAACTATGCAACCTGCTTACCCTGGGTAACCGCCGGGCAGAAAAAGGCGATTGCCATTTATACAAAGCCGATGTTTTTAAACATGCTGCAGGGATAAAATTTATTGCATTGCCGCCGGTAACATTAAATGAATGGTTTGATTTTGAACCATCCTTTACATCAACTTTACAGGAGTATAAAAATGCGTTTGGCAATGACCTGTACATTGCTGCAAGCCGCCGCTACAACGGTGATGATGGTAAATATTTATACCGCCTTAATGCCTTATCTGCCCAATTACAAATACCCATGGCAGCGGTTAATGATGTGCATTATCATGCACCGGGCCGCAGGCAATTGCAGGATATTGTTACCTGTATCCGGGAAAAATGCACCATCTACAATGCAGGGTACCGCCTGTATGCCAACGCAGAAAGGTACCTTAAACCCAATGATGAAATGCTCCGCCTTTTTCGCCAATACCCAGATGCTATATTGCAGACGCAGCAAATTGCAAACACCTGTACGTTTTCGCTGGATGAATTAAAATATGAATACCCTCAAGAAATTACAACACAAGGGCGTAGCCCGCAGGAAGAGCTGGCCTTTTTATCCTGGCAGGGTGCGGCAGAGAGATATGGAACGGTTATACCGGATAAAATAAGCAAGGCCATAGCGCATGAATTATTTTTTATTAAGGAGATGGATTATGCCCCTTATTTTTTAACCGTGTATGATATTGTACGGTTTGCCCGGCAGCAAAAAATACTTTGCCAGGGCCGGGGTTCTGCAGCCAATTCCACCATCTGTTATTGCCTGGGTATTACCTCGGTAGACCCTTCAAAATTTGATCTTTTGTTTGAACGTTTCATATCTTCTGCCCGTAACGAGCCGCCGGATATTGATGTGGATTTTGAGCATGAACGCAGGGAAGAAGTAATGCAGTATGTGTTTAATAAATATGGCAGGGAGAGGGCTGCTATTGTTGCCACCGTTACGCAGCAGCACCAGAAGGGTGCAATAAAAGATGTAGGCAAAGCCATGGGTTTATCAGTAGATACCATCAACCGTTTATCATCATCCACCTGGGAGTTTACAGCAGATTTTTTTGAGGGAAAACAACTTACGGAACAGGGCATGGATGCCGGTGACCCACACCTGAAAAAAGTGCTGCAGCTTACGAAGGAATTTATGGGTTTTCCACGGCAGCTTGGCCAGCATACCGGCGGCTTTGTAATTACCCGTGGCAAGCTCTGCGACCTTGTGCCCGTGCTGAACGCAAGGATGCAGGACCGCACCTGCATTGAATGGAACAAGGATGATATAGATGCACTGGGTTTTATGAAAATAGATGTGCTGGCACTCGGTATGCTCACCTGCATCCGCAAGGCCTTTGACCTTGCACAAAAACATTATGGGCTTGGGCTAACGCTGGCCAACATCCCACAGGATGACCCGGTGGTGTATGACATGATCAGCCGTGCAGATACCATTGGTGTTTTTCAAATTGAAAGCCGTGCCCAGCAAAGCATGTTGCCCCGCCTGAAGCCAAAAGAATTTTATGACCTGGTGATTGAAGTAGCCATCGTAAGGCCCGGCCCCATACAGGGCGATATGGTGCACCCATACCTGCGCAGGCGCAATGGTGAAGAAGCCGTAGAATATCCATCACCCGAATTAAAAGATATTTTACAGCGTACTTTAGGCGTACCGCTATTTCAGGAACAAGCGATGAAAATTGCCATTGTTGCCGCAGGGTTTACGCCGGCAGAAGCGGATGGCCTCCGCAGGAGCATGGCCACTTTTAAAGCCAAAGGTTTGGTAAGCAGGTACCAGGAAAAACTCATTGCCGGCATGATGAAAAATGGCTACACACTGGACTATGCACAACGGGTTTTTAAACAACTGGAAGGCTTTGGCAGTTATGGTTTTCCCGAAAGCCATGCAGCCAGCTTTGCCCTGCTGGTTTATGTTAGCAGTTGGATAAAATGTTATTGCCCCGATGTGTTTTGCTGTGCTATTTTAAACAGCATGCCAATGGGATTTTACCAGCCTGCACAGTTAATTGGCGATGCCATAAAACATGGCGTGCAAATGCTGCCGGTGGATATTAACTATTCCCTTTGGGACAATCAACTGGAAAAAAAAACCGAGAAATATTATGCCTTGCGGCTGGGCTTCAGGCAGGTAAAAGGTTTACGGCTGCAGGATGTGGAACTGCTTGTAAAAGGCAGGGTAAAAATATATGGCAGCATCAATGATACCAGGGATGCCGGGGTGCCGGAAGCAGCATTGGAAATACTGGCTGGTGCAGATGCTTTTCGTTCTTTAGGGCTTGACAGAAGGCAGGCATTATGGGAAATATCCACCAAAGACAGACCGGTAAAAATGTTTAAAGGGCAGCCTGCGGCAGATGGCCTTGATGAAAATATACAGCTACCGCTGATGGCAGCATCCGAGCATGTGGTGCAGGATTATGCATCCACTTCCCTCTCTTTAAAAGGACACCCGGTAAGCTTTATCAGGGAAAAGCTGGGGCAGTTGCACATACTGCCCATCAGTACATTAACTACTTTAAAAGATGGCGATGTGGTTAAGGTTGCAGGCCTTGTGCTGGTACGACAGCGCCCGGGCACAGCAAAAGGTATATGCTTTATGACTATTGAAGATGAGACTGGTTTTGCCAACCTGGTTATCTTTCCAAACCTGTTTGAAAAATACCGCAAAGAAGTACTGCAGTCAAGACTTATTATGGTGCTGGGCAAGGTGCAGGTAGAAGGCGAAGTAATCCACGTGATCGTACAGGCCTGCCATGATTTTACAAAACTGCTGCGCAAGCTTACCCCATCACAAAATGATGACCCTAACGTGATGACCTTAGCCCGGCCCGATGAAACTTCCATACCTACCCATGCCCAAAAAATGCCTTTGCAGGCAAAGGAGGTTTTTTCTAACGGAAGAAATTTTAGGTGAGGAAGAAAAAATTTTACCAACAATGAAACAAAGGCTGTGGCGACTGTAAAAGTGAAGTAGTGTATATTTTTTTCAATTCTTTTTATCAAAAATTTGGTTGTACAAGAGAACTATTATTTAATGATATTGCTATTTCGCTAAGATCCATAGTTGCACTCATTATTTCCAATGCTCTTTAATATACTTCACCGTTTCGCTTGGTTTCAGGTCTATGGTGGATGCCTGGCGGCGGATATAAAATGTTTCCTGCCCTGCATCGTTAGTGATGTAAACCGGTTCTTCGCTTTTTTCTTTGATAGTTACTGAACAAATTGTTTTACCATCAATTTCAGGAAACTCAACTTTTAGGTAACGCTGAAAGCGGTTACCTAATAGTTTTGGAAATAAGATTGTCAAAGTGCTTTTGAAATTCATCCAATTTATCTCCTTTAGAAAATGAATTAAAATCAAGCTCCAGACCTAATATGTTTTTGTTGTCTTCCACACCTATGAGCAATGTGCCGCCTGCTGAATTTAGAAAAGCTGCCAATGTTTTAATTACGCTGTGTTCTATAAATTTTTCTGCTTTGCCTGTTTTAATATCTACCCGAAGGGTACTCTTAAATTCTAATAACGGGCTTTCTCCTTTCTGAATTAAATCGGGAATAGCTATTTCTGTTGTAGCAGCTTTTGCAAACTGAGGTGTTAATAATTTATAAGCGGCTAAAGCTGCTTGTTTTTGTGTGGAGGCTACTATTGGGAAAGTACTAAGTATGTAAGCAAATTCTTCTTCTGTTAAGCCATATAAGTGCGCTATTATACCATCTAACTCAGCCTTTAATGTACTTCGTTCTTCTTCGGTAGTCGCTGCAACTTTTTGATTCCATTTTGTTTTCATCACTTTTTCCCATAATGCTGCAAATTCATCGGTAATGCAAATTAGTTTTGCGGCTTTTTCAACAATGGGTTTATACCATTTCTCAGTAGGTTTTAATCGGAGGCAGGGCAACTGATAAATGTAAAATGTATTGATGTTTGATGAAACCATTTGCCGTAAATAAAAATCTAATACAAAACTATTTAAGAAAGATAATGGAATAAGTATATCAGCAATAGCTAAATCACCTTTAGATATTAAAAGGGAGTTTCCACAAAATACCCCAGGAGGAAGTACGGTTGCTATTAGTGTTCTTATGGGTTTGTAAAATGAACTGTGTCAAAGAAATATTTTAGCGTAGTAAAAAAGAGGCGGTGCGGCTCCATCCACAGAGCAAGTGCCGCCTCTTTTTTACGGTGTATCTAAAGAGTTGTTTTCATCCTGTCTTCAAAAATAATCTTTAATTGTGAAGCACAGATAGCCCAGTTGCTAAGTGGCATGGTCCATTTACGCTCAATGCGTTCTGTAGCCAGGTAGATTAGTTTGAGCAAAGCCATATCACTGGTAAAGACGCCTTTATTTTTAGTGACTTTCCTGATCTGGCGATGATAGCCTTCGATGGTATTTGTAGTGTAGATGAGCTTGCGGATCCCGGCAGGATATTTAAAATAGGTAGATAGCTTGCCCCAGTTTTTTTGCCATGAATCAATGACCATCGGATATTTTTTATTCCATTTTTCTCTAAGTGCGGCCAGCTCATCCAATGCCTGTGGTTCGTTGTCTGCACGGTAAACTGGCTTTAGATCCCTCATAAACTCTTTCTGATCCTTACTGGCTACATATTTTATACTGTTGCGTATTTGGTGAACAATGCAGGTCTGCACCTCCGTGCTGGGATAAATAGTTCGGATGGCTTCATCAAAACCTTTTAGATTATCAATACACGCAATCAAGATATCTGCAACACCCCTCTGCTTAAGATCATTGATTACACCCAGCCAAAAATTAGCACCTTCACTCTGTGATATATACATACCCAGCACCTCTTTTCTTCCTTCAGGTGTTATACCAAGGATATTATATACACAACGGGTTTGAGTTCGGCCTTCTTCTTTTATCTTATAATACATCGCATCCAGCCATACAATGCAATACAATTCTTCAAGAGGTCGTTGCTGCCATTCTTTAACAATAGGGATCACCTTATCTGTGATGGAACTTAGGGTTGTAGCGGAAATCTCTGTATCGTAAGTTTCTTTGATGTGCGCACTGATGTCACGCAGACTGGTACCCAGGCTATATAAGCCGATGATTTTATCCTCAAGGCTTTGGGCCATGATGGTTTCCCGCTTTTTAACCATTTCGGGTTCAAAACTCCCTGACCGATCCCGGGGAGTGGTTACTTCAATAGTACCCGAAGATGTTTTAAGAAGTTTTGTACCCTTACCATTTTTACGGTTGCCACTACTGCGTTCTTCTTCATCCAGATGGCTTTCAAGTTCTCCCTCTAAAATAGAATTTAGCATCTGCTGGAGAAGCGGCGCAAAAGCTCCCTCTTTACCAAAAAGGGAGTGGCCACTGCGGAGTTGTTCTTTTACTTTTTGCTTGGCCAATTCGTAGTCGAAAGGCTCTAGTTGATCATTTCTCATTTTACTGTGTTTAAAGTTAAGAGTTAACTCTTGACACAGTTTATTTTACAGTCTCGTTCTTATATCAGAAGGTCTTGCAATAGCTCGGTATGCAATTCTGTAAGATTCGTAGCCAAGGATTCTTCCATCATCATTTTTTCTCCCTAATACAGCTTGCCTACCTTCATTACGTTTAATCCAATATCTTGTTTCTGCATTTTGCCAGGCATTTGTAAACTGGTGAATCATTTTACCTTCATATAAAGGCAATGAATCCTTCTCTTTGATTGTATTAAATAAATAGCTGTGGCTTGTCATATTAAATTCAGAACCTAATTCTAAATTCCAATGTCCTTCTAATTTAATAACTAACTTAGGAAATGAAATCAATTTTTCAGTAATTGAAAAATTCAACTTATCCTTTACTTCAATAATTGCATACAACTCTGGAGATTGTTTTTTAATGAATGATACGGGCATTTTGATAAAATCAGATTTCTCCGATAGGAACCAAGATAAATCGTCTGAATGAACGGCTTCAGGAGGTGTAATTCTAAAAATAGAAAGAAATTCAGATGTTTTATTCCCTTTTGAAAAGGTTAAAAAGCAAAACTTGAAAGAATGATGAACATTTTCGAAGATTAATTTTTCATTAGACAAACCAACCAATTCATTTATTTGTGCATTGTCAAATAAGGTTTTACGTAAATCAGATGTGTTTGAATCACTATAAATACCACTGGGAATAATAATTCCACAATATCCCCCTTTTTTTAAAAGATTAAATGATTGCAATACAAACAAGCTATAAAGGTTGAGCTTGCCAGATAAAAGCTTTTTGTATTGGGCACTTCTTTTGAAATATTCTGATTGATAACTAAAACCACTTACGTATTTAAGCCATTCTTCATTGATATCATCATCTTTCATGAAATCCTTAAACCTTTCGTCCCAATCTTCTATTCTAATTTTTTTCTTTTTTATTGTTGTATCGAATTTTTTAAAAAACTCTTTTTCATCTGTTTGCAATACATCCCAAGGCGGGTTGGTGATAATTGCATCAAACCCATCCTTTTTTCTAAAAATATCGGAAAATTCATAGCCCCAATGAAAAGGTTCAAGTGCTTTAATATCGTCTACGGAAAGTTTTCTTTTTATAGTTTTACCTTCTTTATTCTTTACTGAATCCCAAGTTGCCTGCTCGTATTTTATACCGAGGTTATTAAACTCCTTACCAAGTATAAGATTTAATGTTTCATTTGCTTCTTCTTCTAATCTATCAATGCTTTCTTTTTTTGTCTGTAAATTTTCTATAGTAGTGTCATGGTTTTTAAATGCTTTAATAGCAGCTTCTCTCTCATTCACCAATTGCTTATAGCTTTTTTTAAACATATCCGCAGCCTGATGGGTGTTATAATCTTTTTCGTCTACCCTCAATAGCCCAAGTAATGAGTTACCACTCATAATATTAAAATCAATATTGGGCAGTGGTTCTAACTGCTCTACTGTTTGGGCACTGCTAACCAAGGCAAGAAACAAACGAAGTTTGGCTATTTCCGTTGCTTCTTCCATTATATCAACACCATAAAGATTATTGGTGATTATCTCTCTCTTAATAAAGTAATTAATACTTTTATGCTTTTCTGCCATTGATTTTTTCCAGTCAATCAACTTTCTATCACCTAAGAAATCAATTTTCCCAAGAATCGCTGCATAAACATTTATTAATGTTTTCATTGCTGCTACGAGAAATGCACCTGAACCGCAAGCAGGGTCAAGAAGTCTCAAATTCGGTAATACAGCTTCCCGTGATACTACTAATTTATGGCAGGTTGGCGCATCAAGTTTTACCAACATTTCCTCAACTGTTTCGTAACGTTTGGCTTTGGGGAATTTATCCAGCTTCGCTTTTTTTAGTAACTCAGGGTCTATCTCAGGCTCATTTACGGCATCTAATATTAACTTGTAAATAGTTTGCTCACATAGGTACTCTGTTATCTCTGTTCTTGTGTAATAAGCTCCAAAGGCTTTTTGGTTAATGTATTTTTCAAAAATATAGCCCAGCACATCAGGGTTAATTTCATCATCCTTACCGCCCGATGTATCATCAAGGCTCCAACTAAATTGTTCAAACAAACCTTTGGGGTCTTCACTCTTTAATAAGTTTTCAAAAGCAATATCTGGTATGGCAATCTTCGGATATTTCTTTTCAATCTTATGCTGAAGGAATAAACCACCGTTGAGGTATTTAATTTTGCCCAATAGTTTATTGGTATCTGCTTTACGTTCACTCTCCGGTTTGGCAAAGCCTTCAAAAAATAATTTATAGAGGAAGGTGCTGTAATATTGATTTTTGCCAAATATTTTTTTGGTTTCTTTTAGTTTGCCGTACAAGTAATCCCTGTCACCGCTATTTAAAAAACCTTTCTCTTGTAAAAAGTAAATAAACATTAACCTGTCCAGTATTACAGAAGCATACCACCTCTTATCAGCCTCATTATCTATGCCTTCAATCAAATCAAGAAATACAATAAATTGCTGCTGGTATTCTTTAAAAAATTTCTTTGTTACTTTTTCAAGGTCTAAAGCATTTTGTATTTTCTTAGCAACATCTGTAATGGTAATATCTTTCTCTAATTCGGCAATATCTACTAATAAGCCAGATAGCTTTGCTATAAAAGCATCACCTGTTTGCCCGGCAGCAAAATAATGTTCACGGGATAAAGATTTCTTATCCTGTTTTTTCAGCCAACGCCAAATTGTTTGAGTACGGTTTTTATCTATGAAAACAAGAATGTGTTCAAAATTTATTTTTTGAATTTCCTTTGATATAACATCCCTTATTTTAGAATCCGGTATTGTGCCATCATCAGTAGTTATTTCATAAACTGTTGCACCGGATAATTCTGAAATGGCTTTACGGTAAAACTGCCCTTCTTTAGTTTGAAAAGGAAATGCGTTTTTATTCTTAGGGTTATTCCAACCCAATTCCTCAATAAACAAAGTTTTGAAATCAAAACCCTGGAGCAAGTTCCTTGCGTTTTCTACGTTTAATGCCATAATAGCTATTGAATGTTGGTTAGGCCAAGTGAACAGATTATTTGTGGCTGTTTGTTGGGTTGTTCGTCTTCATTTACAATACAGAGTTTGTCTTCTTCCCTTAATGAGATTACCAATGAAGCCAACTGGTCATCATCAATACCTGATTTCAGTTGTCTGCTTAATGTTTCTCTTGCAAATTCTTTTAAAGGATATTTATAAATATCATCAACAGCTTTTTTCAATTGCTCATTTACAAACAATGTATTTTCAAATTCCTTACAATACCGGTCAAGCTTCATATATACCCGGTATTTTGTACCTGTTTTTTTACCCAATGAACCGCCTGTATTTACTTCTTCATCTTTGATATAATCAATAGCTTTCTTAACTAATTCATGATGGCCTTCTATTTTATACAATGCCGGTTCATCGGGGCCGCATTGTGCTGCCCGTAAAATTGCTAACTGTGATTGGGTAATAACTTTCCCCGATTTATCCATCCATGCCAACACATCGTTTTCTTCTGCTGTTTTGGTGTAAACAATTACACCATCTTTATCAGGGATGTCATTGTTATGCTTTGTTGCGTAAATAACGTTAGGCAAATCAGGAATAATCTTATTCAATTGTGGGTTTGCATCAGTAGCATTTTTCCAAATCTGATAAGCATAAGAAGCAAGGTCAACTTCCGTATCATCATCTTCACCATCTAAAATGCCCGACTTCTCATTGTACAGGTCTGTAATGTTTACAGGGTCGCCTTCAAAGAAAGTTTCATCGCTACCTACTACTTCTGCATTTTCTTCAATACGCTGTGTAAGCCTTCTTCTTAAATTTATTATCTGTTCAATGCCATCCTCCGGCAGAAATGAATAACAAATAATTTGAGTTGCCTTCTGGCCAATACGGTCAACACGGCCAGCCCTTTGAATTAAACGAATGATAGCCCAGGGCAAATCGTAGTTGAGAATGATATGAGCATCCTGCAAGTTTTGTCCCTCACTTAAAACATCCGTTGTAATTAAAACTCTCAATTCCTGATTAGCATTACTTATTTCAGGCTTCTTATTACTATGAGGGCTGAAACGTTGTGCAAAACCAGTGGGATTTTCATTATCGCCTGTAACACTTTCCAATTTTTGTAACCCTCTTTTCTTCAACTGTTCGGTGAGGTAAAATGCGGTGTCGGCAAACTGTGTAAATACCAATACCTTTTCTTTACTGTGTGTAATTGTGAGTAATTCATGCAAGGCATTTAATTGTCTGTCATTAGCAGGGTTCCAATCTTTACCGATTGTAAGGATTCTGATAATTTCCCTGCTATCATTTATAAGGCTTGTTTGCAAAGAATTTGCAAAAAAATCACTTCTTATCCAATCAAATCTGTTTTTAAATTTAGTTTCAAACTGTTTGTATAATTCACCTGCATTTTGCAGATATATTTCTTCTTTTAGTATCAGGTTCAAAGAATTGTCTTCCCCATCTGCATCAGTATCTTCATCCTCCAAGTAATCATCTAAGTTTTGAGAAATATTTTTACCAATAGGAACAGGCAAGTGATTTTCTAAAGCATAGATAAAAATATAATTGCGTAAAATATGCCTGCTTAATGAAAGCAGAAATGAATAACCACTGCTCTCCAATCTTTTAAATAAATTGGTTCTGCAAAAGCCCATCAGTCTTTTGCCAGCATGGGAAAGATTGCCCATCAATAATTCTTCTTCCTTTGTAGCTTTTATTAATGGCCTGTCATTCAGAAATTTTTGCAAACCATATCTTGGCAAATTGAGGCTATTAAGTATATCTACAATTTTACTTGAATAGAGTTTTGCGTACTGGTCTTTTGGGTCTTTAGGATTGAAAGTATATTCAACTCTTTTGGGTATCCTTTCAGGGAAGTAAGAACGGGAACCATCGGAGAAGGTCAAATATTTTCTATCGTTTGTTGTATCAGTTTCAGCATAGTTATTTTTAATAAAACTTCTTGTTCTTCTTACCAAATATAAACGCATCAGCTCCCGCCAATCATCAGAAAATTCACTGCGTTCAAAAGCCTTTATACTTCTGATAAAAGTTTCTGTATGTTTTGCACTAAACTGAACTTGACCACCAATACTTTCAATATACCTTTCCGGGCTTATGCCTAAATCTTTATCGTCTGAAATAAACAAACGAAGTTGGTTTGATAAATCAAAATACGTTTTATTGTAAGGTGTTGCTGAAAGCAGTATTACTTTACTATCATTTTCAATCAAGTATTCTTTTATAGCCCTGTAACGGCTTCCTCTGTCATTACGCAAATTGTGGCTCTCATCTATTATTACTAAGCGGTAACGCCTTAGATTTGGAAGGATTGTTTGTACTCTGCTTTGTGAAATAACTTTTGCTCTTAGTTGATATTTATGGGCATAATCTTCCCACATTTCAACTAAGTTTTTCGGGCAAATAATTAATGTTTCTAAAAAAAAATCATCCTCAAACATTTTTGCCAATGCAGTAGCAGTAATTGTTTTTCCCAAGCCTACCACATCGCCAATTAATACTCCATCTCTTTTATGCAAATGATGTGCAGCAACCAGCACCGCTTTTTGCTGAAACTCTAATAACTCTTTTTGGAAAATCTTAGGTAGTTTAAATTCATTGATACCTGCCCTTGCTTCTCTTGAAAGGTGGTAAGCAATTTTAAGGTAAATATGAAAAGGTGGAACTAAACGGTCTGCTGCCCAACTGTTATCAATTATCTCAATTAATTCTTCGGTAATATCAATACACCATCTGTCTTTCCAGCGGTCGTTAAACCATTTTGCTAATTTATTGGCAGCATCCTGGTCTAATACATCAATGTTTAATTCACCTTGCTTTGCAAGTCCGGCCAATGTTAAATTGCTACTGCCTAAAAAACCTACTACCGGCACTCTTTTATCTTCACTATAAGCCAAGTATAATTTAGCATGAAGTGTATAACGCAAGTGTAATTTTACCGCCACCTTTTTATCCTTCATTTGCTGGCTCAATTTCCTCAATGCTCTTTCGTCTGCTTCTGTTGGCGTACCAATTGTTAACTGGTCTTTAAACTCCTGTGCTAATCTTTTTTTTAGTTTAATTGCCTCTGCCTGGTCAATGATATGGTCTTCATCACTGATAAGATGTTCCCTTAAAATATCTATAGGCAACTTTTGCATACCTACTAACAATCTGCAAGTGCGGTGTATATCTTCAGTGCCTTCATTAATGGTAGCACCTGAAAGCAAATCAATTTTATCTGCAACTTCTTTCCATCCTCTCAAATTAAAATACCCCACACAAAAATCTGTACGGTGAGAAACTTCCAATGTTTCATTTAAG
Source organism: Ferruginibacter sp. (assembly GCA_965249755.1). GTDB lineage: Bacteria > Bacteroidota > Bacteroidia > Chitinophagales > Chitinophagaceae > Ferruginibacter. Next base: position 470,204 of record CBDFMT010000004.1, on the reverse strand, counting down.
CCAGTCGTTAGTTGGTTCTCTATGTTGTCGTAAATCTTCGGCATTTTTATTTAATGACTATGGTATTTGGATACCAATTTTGATATCTCAAAGCTTAAATATATTGATAGTTACCTTAGGTAACAAAACAGTTAAATATTTCCTGTTTCCTAAACAAAGATTTGAATGGCTTCGCATTTACTTCATTAAAGCATAATGGTTATTCGCCGGTTTGTAGTACGGTTAAGGTTGCGTAAACAACGGAGCGAAGGAAATAACAGGAATTAAATGGTTACCACCACCCTCCTTAAAAAATCTAATGCCGCATCATTACATCTTCTAAACCTTCGAGGGTTTGGCCTTTGGTTTCTTTTACATTAAACCAGATGAACATAAAGCCGATAACACAGATGGCTGCGTAAATGTAAAAGGTGGCATCTTTTAATTTGCCAAATAAAACAGGGAAGGTAAACACCAATATAAAGTAGGCGGCCCATAGGCAAATTACTGCTATGGTGGTGGCTGCACTGCGGACTTTGTTAGGGAATATTTCGGAGATCAACACCCAGGTAACGGGTGCCAGCGACATGGCGTAAACGCCGATGGCGCTTAATAAAAACCATGACACGTTTACCGAGCCTGCACCCAGCATACGAACGACCACAATGTACAACACAGCCAATCCGCCTGCCCCAAATAACATCAGCGGTTTTCGACCCAGCTTATCTACCAGCAACATCGCTAAAAAAGTAAATGCCAGGTTTACGCCGCCGATAAAAACGGTTTGCAACAATTGGTCGTCCTGCGAGGCACCGATGCTTTCAAAAATTTTTGGGGCATAATTAAACACCACATTAATGCCGCACAACTGCTGAAAAACAGCCAGGCCAATACCTGCCAATACTGCCGGCAAAACGGCTTTTTTAAATGCTGCACCATAACTCATTTTGGTATTGCCCTGCAAAGATTTTTCGATGGCCGGTATCGTTTCGCCAGCAAAATTTTCGCCGCCTATCTTTTGGAGCACCTGTTTTGCCTTTTCGTTTTGTTTGTCTTTTATCAGCCACCGGGGGCTTTCGGGTAACCACAATGCGCCAAAAAAAAACAAGCCTGCCGGTATGGCGCCAAAGCCAAACATCCAGCGCCATGCATGTTCACCATTGTTTCTTAAAGTATAATTAATAAGGCTAGTAAATAGTATGCCCAGCACAATGGTAAGCTGGTTAATGGCCACCATCCTGCCCCGCAAATGTGCTGGTGCTACTTCGGCAATGTACATGGGCGAAAGCATAGAAGCCATGCCCACACCAATGCCTGCGCAAAACCTGGAGGCGATAAAAAAATCACGGCCCGGTGCAAACGCCATTGCTAAAGATGAAATGGTAAAAATGGCCGCTGCCACAAGCAAGCCAGGTTTTCTGCCATGTTTTTCGGCTACGGAACCTGCCACCAAACAACCTGCAATAGCACCCAACGCAAGGCTTCCCGTTGCAAACCCTTCCCAATAAGCATCTAACCCAAACTGCTTTTGCAAAAAAGGCAGTGCACCGGAAATCACCGCAAAATCGAACCCAAAAAGATAGCCACCCAATGCAGATATAAAAGATATGCCAATAATATATTTACTATTAAAATTTGCGTGGCTATTGTTCATGCTAATTCTTGTTACTATAACTTTTAAAATGATAAGGTTGCTTTACTAATAAAAAAACGACATTACTAAAAGCTTGATTAGTTGTTATACCTAAACGCTTTTAAGGCCGATAAAACATTTCCATTAAAATCAAACAGGGTTGTATTGGCTACCACATTGGGTGCACCCAACTCCCACCCCACACCTGGTACGGCAATCATTACAGGGTCCCAATAAATATCACCAATTACACTTCCCCTGTCTGCCTGTTTTAACCCGTTAAAAAGATCATACATAAAATCCCTTTGCCCTTCGGGAGAAGACGGGTAAATATTTTGATACGGGCCATTGTTGGCTAACTGCCCTGCATACCCGGAGGGCAACGTTGGGTTCCAGTTATAGCCGCTTTCCATAATCAGGATATCCTTGTTGTATTTTAAAGTTTCTGAATTGGCCCAATCCCTTATTTGCGTTACAGTTTTGTTTGTCCAGAATGGATAGTAGGAAGCCCCGATAATATCGAACCTGGCACCTGCCGTTTTAAGGTTATCAAAAAACCAATCGTACTTACCGGCATTGCCCGCATCATCCAAATGAATAATAACTTTTGTTGTATTGGATACCGCCTTAACAGCATCATAACCTTTGTTGAACAAGTCTGCCATCTGGCTAAAATGTTTATAGTCGCCATCAGGAAACAGAATACCACCAGCGGTCTCGTTGCCCAAGGAAACATATTCCGGTGTTGTGCCCTGTGCCTTCATCTTATCCATAAAACCAAAAGTAAAATCGTATACGGCCTGTTTTAACTGGCCATAATCCAAGGCTGCCCAATCGTGTGGTTTTGTTTGGGTGCCTGCGTTTGTCCAGTAATCGCTGTAATGAAATGTTAACTGTATTTGCATACCTGCGGCCTTGGCCCTTGCTGCAAGGCTCAACACATCTGTTGCATTTTGAAAGCCCGGCGGCAGCCGGTTTGATGGCGTATAGGCTGCATTGCCGGGGTCGTTATACAGCCGCAGCCGCACGAGGTTAACGCCATTATTTTTTAAGATGGTAAAACAATCTTTGGCCACGCTGTTTTCTAAAAATTTACCTCCTTTAGATTCTATGTAACTAAGTTCCGAAACATCGGCACCTTTTAAAAATTGATAAGCCTTATCGTCTTTGCTCAGTAAAAAATTATCCACCTTGCACCAGTCATTACCATTTGCATCAGAGTTTATGCCCACCGTGCAAAGGCCATCGGTTACTTCAATACCCCGTATGATAACCTGTTTCCATTCTGCTGTAACAGGGAGTGCCGTCATCCTTTCTGCGCCTGCTGTTGTTTTGGCAGATAGGTAACAAAAGTTTTGGTTACCACTATTTTTTACCGATGCAACCAATGTATAAAAACCGTTGGCAAGGCCGGTTACTTTTTGATAAGTATACACTTTATACGGCGTGCTTTTTTTATGCACCAATGCATAGTTGCTGCCATTGGCACCATCGGCTTCTGTATAATCTGCACCGGCATCACCTTCGGTTTGCCAGTTGGCAGGTGTTTGCGTGGCAGCATCGCTTTCAAAGCCTGCATTGTTAATTATACCTGGTGTTACCACTGGTGGCACAGGCACAACAGGTGGCGTTGGCGGCACGGGCACAGCAGGCTGTCCGGGGCCTTTTGTACAGGAAGACAAAGCGCAAAAAAGTACAACTAAAAGAAAAATGCGTTTCATAATGGAAGGTCTTTTTTAAAAATGTATTGTTGTTGTAATTAAGGTATCAAGCATGCGCCTGATAAAGAAAGCACGCTTTAAGATACCCTTTTATTAAATTCCCCAAAATGCCAAAGGTTGCCAGCGGGGTCATGCATAAAACATTCCTTTCCCCAATCAAATTGTTTAACCGGCGTTAGTTTTACCCCTTCATATGCATCGGTTAAGCCTAACCCAACAAGCCTTGTCCAATACTGGTCAACATCTTCCACTTCTAAAAAAACCATCGTATTTTCTATCCAGTCTTTTACGAATGCATCTTGCAGATAAAACCCAAGCTGACCGGTTTTAAAGAGGCACATGTTATGGGACAATACAACTTCTTCAAAACCTAAGTCACGGTAAAAAGCCCTTGAAAGGGTATAATCTTTGGCGCCGATGAATGGGCGGATGGAGATAGCTTTGTCGTTCATTGTTTATCGTTTTTAATGTTGAATTTAACGCAATGGTAATTTCAAAATTTATTAATCCCTAAACTACATCATCACACCAAAGCAACCAAATACTATCCCTGCATAAAAACAGGTTTGTGGTGTACCGGAAAGTTTAAGGAGTTGGCTACAAAGCACAATTCATTTGCTTTGTGATGAAGGGCCATTGCTTTTTTTTCCATCAAAATATCGGTAATAGTTATAGCGGGGTGTAAAGTTGCACCCGTAAACCTTCCCCCGCCGTTTTCAGTTTCCATCATGGTAGCCGTAGCGTTATCGGTATAGCCCGTTACCGTAATACCCGCCACAGCACACAGGTGCAGGTACCACAACATATGACAGGATGAGATTGACGCCAGCAATAATTCCTCCGGGTTATGTTTGGTTTTATCGCCCCTGAATGCAGGATCGGATGAGCCTTGAATGGCAGTTTTATTATCAACTAAAATAACATGGCCCCTTTCAAAAGTTGCGTAATGCGAAGTGCCTGTACCTGTATTACCCGTCCATTGAATGGTAACGTTGTAATGGTGTTGTGCTTTCATAATGTTGTTTTATAAAAAGTATGCGGCCATTCTTTTATTCTTTTTCGCAATAATAGCAGGGACAAAAGTGGAGCAAATATTTGCTGCAAGGATATTTAATTTTTGTCCGTAACGATTACCAGTCTTCTATTAATTTGTTGATTTCTTCGTTAAGTTGATACTTTTCTAAAAGGTGTCAAATTTTTTGCAGGGTTTTCGTGTAATTAGTATTTATGGCATGTGGTACAAGTTAGTCCCGGGGCAGCACAAAAGCACAACAGAGATATGCAGTACAAGTGAGTACCAATGCAGCACCCAGGCCCCACCCGGGATTATGATTACACAACGATGTTGCCCATGGCTGCTGTTTGCCGGGACAATAATTTTGAGCTTTAATTAGCTGTACTGTAAATGGCATTGATGCATGGGCGGTAAATAATACAATTAAAAACCTTTATTTTTTTATGAAGGGCAGTTGCTATAATTTGAACGACTTTATTACACGGTTGCTTTTTCTTCAGGTTTTAAAACTATTGCAAATATGAAAAAATATCTTTTGCTCACGGGTTGCTTTATGCAGGCTGTTGCTTTTTGCCAGGTGAACTTTACTTTTAATGAATGGAAAGACCCTGCTGTATTTCGGGTAGGTACATTGCCACAAGAGGCTTTTACCGTTCCCTTTGCGAATGAACCGCAAGCCCTTGCTGATGGCTGGCTCCGCTCAAATAATGTGTTGCTGCTAAACGGCACCTGGAAATTTAATTTTGTTAACCGTTTTGCCGATAGGGCCACCGGTTTTGAGAAAGCAGATTTTAATGCCACCACCTGGGACGATATTAAAGTGCCTGCCGACTGGCAAATGGAAGGGTTTGATGTTCCGATTTTTAGTAACATCGTTTACCCATGGTCCCGCAACCCTAAGCCTCCCTACATACCTGAAAATTTTACGCCTGTTGGTAGTTACCGCCGCAATTTTAATGTGCCTGCTACCTGGCAAAACCAACGGGTTGAGCTGCACTTTGGCGGGGTTAACTCGGCCTTTTATGTATGGGTAAACGGGCAGGCTGTTGGCTATGCCGAAGACTCAAAAATGGAGACTGCTTTTGATGTAAGCAAATACATACATGCAGGCAAAAATATTATCGCCGTGCAGGTGTTGCGCTTTGCCGATGGCAGCTATTTGGAAGATCAGGATTTTTGGCGCTTAAGCGGTATTGAAAGGGATGTGTATCTTGTGACGACCCCTAATCTTTATGTAAATGATATTAAATTATCAACTGGTTTTAGCGATGGATTTGCTACCGGCACATTGCAATCAACAATAAGCCTTGATAACCAAAGCAAGCAGTTGGTGCATGGCAGCGTAGAAGTTAAACTGCTTGATCAAAATAAAAAACAGGTTGCCATTACCAATCAAAGAATAAACATTCAACCTTCTGCAAAAGACAATGTGACAGCAGAGCTGGTTGTAAAAAACCCGTTGTTATGGAGTGCTGAAACACCAAATTTATATGCAAGCATTATTACCTTAAAGGATGACAAGGGAAAAGTGCTGCAGGTATTTAACCAGCAAACTGGTTTTAGAAAAATTGAAGTAAAAGGTGGACAGGTTTTGGTAAACGGACAGCACATTATTTTTAAAGGCGTTAACCGCCATGAGCACCACCCGGAGAAGGGGCATGCTGTTATTGACGAAGCGGATATGCTGCTGGACATACAGCGGATGAAGGAGTACAATATTAATGCAGTCCGTGGCTCCCACTACCCTAACCATGTGCTTTGGTACAAGCTGTGCAACAAGTATGGTTTGTATGTTGTTGACGAAGCAAATGTAGAGAGCCACGGCATGGGCGTTTACGATTACAAGCCTTACGGTTTTGCGATGAACAATATTCTGGCCAGGGATTCAACATGGTTTCCTGCAATTTGGCAGCGTGTGTACAGCATGTACCAAAGGGATAAAAACAACCCGGCTGTAATCTTTTGGAGCCTGGGCAATGAAGCAGGCCGGGGAAATAATTTTAAGAATTCTTACGATGCATTAAAAAAATTAGATGCTACAAGGCTGGTGCAATATGAACAGGCATTCATGGATAATTATACGGATATTGTTGCACCGATGTACCCCGTTTTATCAGACATGGATGCATACGCAAAATCGGGCGACAAGCGGCCATACATTATGTGCGAATATGCACATAGTATGGGCAACAGCACTGGTAACTTAAATGAGTATTGGGATTTTATTGAAAGCCATCCACAGTTTGGCGGGGGCTTTATATGGGATTGGAAAGACCAGACTTTTAGCAAAAAGACCGCTGATGGCAAACCTTACTGGGCATGGGCGCATGATATGGAACCTGCATTTTTAAGCCCTGATACCGGATGCTCCGATGGACTGGTTGCAGCGGATGGAACAGCGGAGCCTTCGCTGGAAGAAGTAAAAAAAATCTACCAGTATATTAAATTTAAAAACCTTGATGCTGCAAAAAGCACGGTTACCATCCAAAACACTTATGCCTTCAGGAACCTGGATGAATTTGTTTTTTCTTACAAAATTTTAAAAAACGGGGCAACAGTTAAAACAGGAATGCTAACAATACCCAAAGGTGTAAAACCACAACAGGAAACAACGACTGCTATACCCGGCCTGCCTGCCAATTTTGGTGCGGATGAGTATTTGGTAAACATATATGCCGCACTTAAAAATGATGAACCCCTGCTGAAAAAAGGCCACGGGGTTGCAGCAGAACAATTTATGCTGAATGAAGTAAAGCCAGTTGTACTGGCGAAACCATCTGCCGGAAATACTTTTGCCGCTATTGATGGTAACACCAACGGTTACACCTGGATAAATGCAAAAGATTTTGCTTTTGTGTTTAGCCAAAAAACAGGATTTTTAAATGCCTGGATGTATAAAAACAAACACTTAATTAAAGAACCAATGGTGCCAGACTTCTGGCGGTCGCCCATTGACAATGACCTTGGCAATGGAATGCCTGCAAGGTGTGCGGTGTGGAAGAATATTGACCATAAATTAAGTTTAAAAAGCTTTGACGTAAAGCAGGAAGGCGGCGTGGTAATAGTTAAAACCGTAGCTGCTTTAGCAGATTCAAAAAGCGACATTGTTATTGAATATACCATTTTTGAAAACGGTTCCATGAAGGTTGGTTTTGATTTTACAACAGAAACAAACGGCACCAATAGCAAAGCAGAAATACCCCGTGTTGGTATGCGGCTTACGACATTTAACGAGTTTGAAAACTTTACCTGGTATGGCCGTGGCCCTTTTGAAAATTATTGGGACAAGAAACAAGGTGCCTTTATCGGCTTGTACAACAGCAAGGTTAAAGACCAGTTTTATCCATACGAAATGCCGCAGGAAACCGGTGCTAAGTCGGATGTACGCTGGCTTTCTTTAACCAACGCCAAAGGCAACGGTATAAAAGTTACTGCACAATCGGCCGACCTGTTAAGTATTAATGCACAAAACTACCGGCAGGCAGATATGGAAGGCAGAAAACATCCTTACGAAGTGCCGCTAAGCAACCTGGTGGAGCTGCATATAGACCTGAAGCAAATGGGTGTGGGCGGCGACAACTCCTGGGGCATGCTGCCCCATGAGCAGTATCTTTTAAGGGGCAATCATTACAGCTACCAATTTTTAATGCAACCCATGTAGCAGGCCAATTTATTAATTAAACAAATAACAAACGGGGCTACCTCAAAAGTGCAGCCCCGTTTTTGTTAATGGGTAGTTTGGTTAAATGAGCGTTAATAATATCCCTTTGATAGGAATGTATAGTTACGGTGGGTAGATAGACATGATGGGGTGGAAGCTTATCTGTGCTACATACCCTTTATCCGAATTTTTAGTTATGCCAATAGTTGCTGATGAACCGTTACTTTCCTATTTCAAAAGCGCACCATTCAATCCCTGTTTTATTCCTGTTGCTAAGCCAAACTTACTAAATGCTCAATCGGTATGGCGTTGATTAAAAGATTATGCAACTTGTGCTAAACAACCATCGTGAAAAAAATAAACCCGCTAAAATGTTATGCGATAGATGATGCACTTGAAGAAGGCATTAGAGAGTTTAACCAGCTATCGGGTTACCCATCAACAAATAAAGGCCCTACATTAATAACCAATAAGAAAATGAAAAGACCGGGAAACCCTTTTTTGATATTGCTTGTTTTCCTTGCATCAAAAATGTTCAGGTAATAAAGATGTGGCAATTTTTATTATTACTTTATAAGTTGTTACAGTTGGTACAAAAGCAATCCTGGATAGTATACTTTCTTTTTCGGCACGGGCAAAAGCGGCAAATCATCAAATGTTCAATATGGACACTATCCTTCGATAACTTTTATTAGCATTAACTTCATTTTTATAAATATCACAAAATGAAATGCTGCTGTTTTATTGGAACAATCCTTTTTATGATGGCAGCTAATGTGGTATATGCCCAGCAGTTTTCTTTTAAATTATATACGTCTGCCGAAGGCCTCTCCCAAAATAGCGGCTACTGTATGGCGCAGGATGGGCTCGGGTATTTGTGGATGGGCACACAGGATGGGCTTAATAAATTTAATGGCAAAAGCATTGTTACCTACTACAGCGAAAATACCGGCCGGGGGCATTTACCCAATAATTTTATTAAAACACTTTTTTACGATAGCCTCAACAACTGGCTATGGATAGGCACTGCATCCGGGCTTTGTATTTACAATATTGAAGCAGATAGTTTTTATACCGCCACTCATTATTTTGCTGGCGCAGATACATTGAATGGGCTTATGGTCCGGTCTGTTATCAGGGGAAGATCAGCAACAGAAGTGCTGGTGCTTACCGAAAGCGAGGGTATATTTATTTGTAACACCAGCAGTAAAAGTGTTGGCCACGTTTTTAACATGCCAGCAATAAAGAACAACGTAACTGCGGCAACCGTTTGGAAAAACAGTATCATCATCGTGGCCAATAAATCATTATACCAGTTTACAAAAAATGCATCCTTTCTTTTATACAGTCCGCTGCTGGATGACGTACGACAGTTGTTTGTATGGCAGGATAATTTATGGGTGGCATCTACAAAAAGCGGGGCTTTATATCTTACCAATATAGAAAAGCCGGTACTGCAATTTTATAATAGCGGCAGTAAAGATGTGGGTTGCTTTGCAGCAGATAAAGCGGGCAATTTATGGATAGGTACCCGAACGGCTGGTATCGTTATTGTGGACCCTGCACAACATGCGATTATACAATCGTACACGGCAGCACCTAACCAAAATGAATGGCCTAAAAAATTTACATTATCGCTGTTGAAAGACAGGCAGGAGAATATGTGGGCAGGCAGCAGCGGCGGTGGCTTTGCTTTAAAAACAAATACTAAAAAAGAATTCGGTTTAATTCAAAAAAAGGAACAGCAGTATGGTAAGGCTGCACACAACATGGTGCTATCGGTTTACAAACCGCCTGCAAAACAGCTTTATGCAGGCACCCAATTAGAGGGTTTAAGGATAATTGACATGGCTACCGGCAACATGCAGACCGTTACCAATCCTGCGGTGCCGGGCAATGGTATTTATAGTATAACGGCATCTTCCCCTAAAGATGTTTGGCTTGCAACGCTGGGTGGCATGTACCATTTTAACCCTGCAACAAAACAGTTTACCCATTTTACAGACAGCCTTTTGCCGGTTGCAGTATTTGGCCAGTATGTTCAAAAGCTACAACGCCATGATAGCCTGCTGTACAGCAATTACCAGGGCACCACTTTTTTTGATATTGGAAAACGCAGGTTCACGCCCTTTGTTTATAAAGAAGCAACAGGCAAGCTTTTAAACATCATCGTCTTGAAAATTGCTGAAGACAATAGTGGCAATTTGTGGCTGGCTACCAATGGCAACGGGCTTTTGAAATATAATTTAAATACCCGGCAATTAACAGCCGTTGATGCGGTTGCCCGTTTCTCAAAAACAGTCAATTCACTTTATTTGGATGATGGCATTTTATGGATAGCTACTGCAAGCGGACTTGTTCTATATAATACAAACGATGATAAAATAACGGCAACTTTTTCAGCCGCAAATGGATTGCCGGGCAATGTGCTGTACAGTATTCAAAAAGATGAGGAAGGTAATTTTTGGTGCGGGAGCAATACAGGCCTTTTAAAAATTAATGGTTATACCAGGGCCATTACCCAGGTAAAAGCTTCGGCTGGTTTGCAGGCAGATGAATTTAATACGGCCTGCTCTGCCAGCGATAGTGCAGGCAACCTTTACTTTGGCGGTATAAATGGCATTACTTATTTTAATCCGTCCACATTTTCTATCGATGCATTCAGTCCGCAGCCTTTAATAGAATCCATTAAAGAAGCCAATAAAGAAATTACCCTGGCAAAAAGCATTGCTTATATGCGACGTATTGAATTAACGCACCTGCAAAATTTTATAACGCTTGAGTTTAGCGTAAACAATTTTATTAACCACGAGGAGTGCTTGTACCGTTATAAGTTGCAGGGGGTGGATGCAGACTGGGTTTATCCCGGTAACCGTTCTTTTGTAAACTACTCCGGGTTACAGCCGGGCACTTACACCTTTAACCTGCAGGGCAGCAACAGCAATGGTGTGTGGAGCAAGGCGGTTACAAAACTGGTAATTTACATTGCACCGGCATGGTGGCAAACCATTTGGTTTATGCTGCTGTGTTTGGTTGTGGCCGCAGTTATCATCTATTTTATCATCCGTAAACGCATACAGGATATACGGTACCGGGCAGAGACAAAACAAAAAATTACCGAAACTGAAATGGCAGCATTAAAGGCACAAATGAACCCTCATTTTATGTTTAACTGCATTAACAGTATCGATGCATTTATACACAGCAACGATAAATACAATGCCACGCTGTACCTGAACAAATTTGCAAAAATGCTCCGTAATATTTTAGACAGCAGCAAGCAAAATATTGTATTGTTAAGTAAAGATGTAGATACACTAAAACTATACATCGAACTGGAAGAACTGCGGCATGAAAATAAATTTACCTCTACCCTTGAGGTAGACAAAGAATTATTAAACAGTGATTATAAAGTACCCCCGCTTATTATACAGCCTTTTGTTGAAAATGCCATTTTACATGGGTTAAGAAACAAAACAACCAACGATGGCCTGCTGCAGATAAGCATTACCAGAGATGCAGACAAAATAAAATACCTGATACAGGATAATGGTATTGGCAGGGCAGCCGCCGGTTTAATTGCACAAAATAAAGGATCATCGTATGGGATGGATATGAGCCGGGAAAGGGTAAAATTATTTAATAAAGAAGCTATTGCTTCTATAGAAATTACAGACCTTTTTATAAACCAGGCACCTGCCGGAACAAAAATTATTGTATACCTAAACGTAAACTGATGATTACCGCAATTATAGTTGATGATGAGCCCAAAGGCAGGCTGGCATTGCACCAAAAGCTAAATACCTATTGCAACAATGTGCTGGTGGTGGCAGAAGCTGCCAATGGCAAAGAAGCACTTGGGCTGATAAAACAACACCATCCGCAACTGGTTTTTCTTGATATTGAAATGCCGGTGATGAATGCTTTTGAAATGCTGAACGAATTGGCAGAAAAGAATTTTCATGTAATATTTACCACTGCGTATGATCAGTATGCCATCAAGGCCATAAAGTATGCAGCATTCGATTACCTGTTAAAACCGGTAGATATTGAAGAACTAAAAATGGCAATTGCAAAAATAGAAAACGTTGAAAACAAAAACCTGACAAAGCAGTTGGAACTGTTGCTGCAAAATATGCAGCAACCCAAAAAGGGTTTTAATAAGCTGGCCATACCATCATTGGATGGGCTGCATTTTTTTGATATCAGCAGCATCATCCGCCTGGAAGCACAAAGCAATTATACGGTTATTTATTTTTTAGACCATACAAAAATAACCGCCTCTAAAACTTTAAAAGATTTTGAAGAACTGCTGCCGCAGGAATTATTTTTCCGCCTGCACCATTCCCATATCATCAACCTGCAGTATATAAAAAAATACATTAAAGGCGATGGCGGCCAGGTAGAAATGGAGAACGGGGATATGATAGATGTATCAAGAAGAAAAAAGGAAGAATTTTTAAAAGCGATTGGGTAAATATTGGAAATGCTGTTAGAGTGTGGGTTTTAGGATTTACACAAAAAGAATTAAAGATAATTAAACCCATAAGGTAACTTTATCATTATTTGCTAATTATTATAAAGGGTAATAGCTATGCCTTTATGGTTTTAGCGTTTACCTTAACTACCTTTCTATTTTATGATATAACTACAAAAGCATTGTCTTTGCGTTTCTTCTCTAACAGCCGCTCCATGGCAAGTTTTCCGCCTTTTAAAAATTTATCCCTTATTTCTGCTTGCGTCATTGTCAACAATTTTATTAAGTACGTTCCATTTTTTTTGTTTTTTCCAATTACGCACTTCTAACATTTTAACCATTGTGTACTTATCAAATGAAATGAAATGAGAAATGTCTTTGAATATATTGGACAATATCAGGCATTGGTTGCTTTCCGTTACGCTTCTCCTTTATAATTCGGATCAAAATCTACCATCCATTCAATACCATATTTATCCCTGAAACTGCCAAAGTACGATCCCCACGGACTGTCGCCAATTGGCGCTTCAACTGTACCGCCTGCTGAAAGGCCGTTGAATAATTTGTCGGCTTCTTCCCTGCTTTCTGCAGTGATTACAATTTTGCTTCTGTTCTCATTTTCGTTTGTTTTACCCAAAATTTCCGGGACATCATTCGCCATCAGCATACTGCCTTTACCAATTGGCAAAGCGATATGCATAATTTTATTTTCTTCTTTTTCAGATACAGAAAACCCTTCGAATGCAAGGTCTTTAAAACGTACAATCTTTGCGAACGCCCCGCCAAACACAGATTGGTAAAAGTGAAATGCTTCTTCGGCATTTCCATTAAAGTTGATGTGAGGATTGATGTGTGCCATAACGTTTATTTATATTGTTGTTTGTTTCTTATTCCAGATAGCTAAGTGCAGCAGCAGCCCTTCAGTTGCGGTTAGCAATTTGCAATGCCGTACCTCAAACTACACAAATAAGCAACTACAACCAAATAACAAGTACAGAAAAATTTGCCCCGCCGTATACAACACCCATGACTTGTTCAAAGGCCCGGGTTTACAAGAATGATAATAATATCGCCCATGATTATTATGGCTAACTTACGATGTAATCTTCCAACTGATGCCAAATTTGTCAATACAAATACCATAATAAGATCCCCAGAAGGTTAAATTCATTGGCAATTGTATTTGTCCGTTTTCAGAGAGTTCGTTAAATAATCTGTCAGCCTCTTCTTTACCGTCTGTATGAATAATAAGAGAAAAGTTACTATAACCTATCGACTGTTCATACGCTTTTGTGTTGTCAGAACCCATCAAAATTGTTTCTGTACTAATAGGCAAAGTGATATGCATAATTTTTTCGTCCGTTTCCTGAAAAATTTGTCTATCAGTTTTCGGAACATCTTTATAGCGTCCAATGTATGTAATCCCTTTCCGAAAAACACCTTTATAAAAATTGAAAGCATCTTCACAATTACCGTTAAAATAAATGTATGCATTCACTGTTGTCATAAAGAATTATTTAGTATTTCTGTTTACTTTTTCTATCCCTTCATTGGTTGCAAGTAACTTGATATTGGCGCAAGCTTCTCGGGCGTTATGTGCGCTGGCATGCTTGTGCCGTACAACAAAACAGTAACAAGTATTAAGCAGCCACTGTAGCCTTTTTTAGGGAAAGGTAAATTTTAAAAATACTGTTTATAAAGTTCTTTCCAACTAACTGAAATTTTAAAAAGGGTTACGTTACGCACCGCTTAAAGCGCCTGTAAATAAGCCGGATCCGTTTTGAAAATTGTAGTTGCGCATCAGCCACCCATGTTGGTGGCTGTTATATCTTCGCTTTGGTCTTTCGTTTGGTTTTTGTTTTGTCTGCACTAAACAAAGTCTCCGACTTCTTAAAAAATAAGTTTTGTCTAAAGTCGTTTGGCTTTAATTTGTTTAAAAGTTTTGGCCCATCAGGTCGTGTCGCTTTGATGATTTGCTGAAACCTTTCTTCATTTAATTTAAATTGTGAACTGTCGACATACTCGGTTATAAGTATCAAATCAAAGTTTGCAGTTGAATCTGCCGAAGTTGTCAAAAGTTTGTATGACTTTATGTAATCATTTTTCAATGCAATGTCTCTGTAAACTTTCCAGTTATTTTCGTAGAAATATAGAGCTTCTTGGCGCTTATTATTTTTGATTTTTACAAAGTCAATTGTTGTAATTGTTGTCTCGCTTTGTCCATATGAAATATTGGCAAACAGAAGTGAAGCGACTAATAAAAAATTTCTCATTGCACTTAAAAGTTGTAATTATTTTGTATCTGTGAAAATTGTAAATTGTCCAAATTTAAGTTGTGTCGTAAAGATTTGTTTTGTCTGCTGAATAGTTGTAGGGTGTCCAAAAATAATTGCCACCAACACTTAAAAATACGAACCAAACCGAAGGTTGTTAAAAATAGTTTCTTGGTTAATAACTAGCATAATCTCGCCTTTTTGTATTGTTATGTAGCCTTTGGCTTTTTATAGGATGTGCTTTGTGTAAGAAGCCAAACAATGAATTCACAGCAGTGCAAAACACTATGCAAAAAATGACAGTATCATTAAACTGGTTGAATTTAGCTAACCTGAATGTTACATTATTAGCCAAAGAGGCACAAGGATACCAATGCACTTTAGCCGCCCGGCAACCTTGCGCCAATAAGGGGCTACTTTATGTAAAATAAATTGCTGCTGTAATTAAAATCAGCACCGCTTAAAGCGCCTGTAAATAAGCCGGATCCGTTTTGAAAATTGTGGTTGCGCATCAGCCACCAATGTTGTGCGTTCGCTTTGTTAAAATTTAATTTTTGTCGACTCCCTTTGCTTTGGTTTATGAAAAATCAAATCTGCTCTTTTATATTTATAACATATTTCATTATAACTATTGACAGATTGTGCAATTCTGTTTTCGCATCCTTCAAGTTGTCCTTGAATATTAGCGAACTTCTGTGTGCTTTTAAGAGTTGGTTGATTTTCTATTTCAATTAGTACGTCTTGAATGGCAAGTATCAATTTAATATTTCTCAATTCTGTTAAAGAAATTGAAGTGCTATCCATAATGTTTAAGGGGTCAATATAGCTGGAGAGATAAGCCGAAGCCCTTTTTAAATTTTCAACTTTCTTTTTATCAACCTTTGACTTTAATACTGCACTTGTTAGGGCATCAACAGCCTTGGAACGATTTTGAATTTGAGTTTTTAGATCTAACCATTTAGACTTAATTTGAGATGTAGCATCTTGTCCACTCGAATGAAGTGTGATAATAACAAACAAAAATAGAATTGGAAGTTTCATCTTAAATGTAACGGGTTTCTGTTTAAAGTGATGCACAAACATTTAAATATACGCACCAAACCGAAGGTTGTTAAAAATAGTTTCTTGGTTATTAATTAAAAAATATCGCCTTTTTGTATTGTTATGTAGCCTTTGCCTTTTTACAGGATGTTGCCTTTAAAAGCACAAATCGTTTAACGGGCTATTGATATTTATTAGTTTGCCATCTTGCCACCAAAATTTCTCCACCAAATTATCCATTAAACACAATGCCCTTAACTTTTGTGCAAGCCATGTAAAATGTTACCGGTTACCAAAAACAAAAAACCGCCTTGTTTCCGTGATTGGTAAGTTCTTCCACCCGAGGTCGGTGTCCCCACCGACCTGTAGCAAAATGAATTATTTAACAACTAAAAATGAAAGCAAGCGACTTTAAATATAATGGACACCGAAAATGAATGGAAAAGAGTTTCCTAAAAATAGTTTTGAAAAATTTGCGGCCAAAACACTCGTCAACAACATGAAAGCAGCTAACGATGCGGCATTAAAAAATTACGCAGTAACGGCGATAGACAGGGAATACAATAGCTGGTTAAGAGATCCTTTGGCTATAAGAATCCTTAACAAAGAAATGGCTGCACAAAAATTGGATTACATGCATTTGAACCCCATGCAGCCCCATTGGCTATTGTGTAATAATCCTGCTGATTACAGGTTTTCATCAGCCAGGTTTTACGGGCAGCATGGGGATGAATTTGGGATGCTTACACATTTTGGCGAAGTATTCTAACGGAAGTCGTGGTCGGTGGGGACACCGGACCACGGGAAGAAAGGGATTTGGGTGATGGGAGATGTACCAACCAAGGAAGCAAAAAATATATTGGACGCAGCTTTAGTAACTTTAGGCAGCAGGACGGAGTCTTGCGCCAGATTGAAATTTTTTTTTAACTCAGGGGCTTTCGGCTATACGACTTAATGTTAGCTGTAGTGGTGTAAAGCGTCACTATTAGAATGTTGAATAAATCGATTGGCTTTGCGATGAAAAAAAGTAATTACTCCCAAAATGCGAAAATAAAACCTAGGATAATAAGTAGCAAACTTATATGGATAAAAGTCAATGCCTTTAAATAATAAATATTTTGCAAGAAATTTAAACCAAGATATTCTGTCCAAGCCAGTCCGTAAGCGAGTATCAAAATTATTAATGAATTCATCCAAAACCATTTGTTTTTTATTGATATAGTCAAAGAAATAATAAAAGCTATTAAAAGTCCAACCGTTTTTCCAACATTTGTCCAGAAAATAAAATTGACAATATCTGAAGGTGTTATTCCTAGTTTGGCATATTCATAAATTATTCTGGTTCTATCAACTTGCCTATAAAAAATAATCAATCTAGTCTCGTGTAAGGAAAAAAGTGTTTGAAATGCAAACATGAAAAACCAAGTGGCGATAAAATGAATTAATATTAAACGGAAATTCAGTCTTTGCATTAGGTTACGAAATTTTGGTTTAATATTACAGCTAACTAACAGGTATTGCTGCAGGTGGGGAATTGACCAACTGTCCGCCCGGAACTGAAGCTAAATTTATAACTAAAAGCCGAAGTTTAGAACTAATGCCCGGCAGAATTACCTCCGCCGAATATGAAGCCTGGATATGCATTGCCGATGATTGCTTCAACGTCAAGCCAGGCTTGCACAAAACCCCAAGTTGGCTGCTGCTATAGGATGACGTTATCCTTACAAATGATTCTCTTCCACGTTTTATCCTTTTGCTTTTCATATACAAGTGTCACGTCTCCAAAATAATACTGGTTCATATTATCCCACTTTTCTTGTCCAATTTTATAAATGTAAAAACTTACAAAAGCATATTTTTTGTCTGATGTAAAAATGGGTTCGCTAACAGTCATAAAATAACCTTTGTTTACTTTATGATAACTCGAAACTGTTAAATAGTTTTGTCCAGCAAAACTTACCTTTTTAATTGTCTTCTTTAAAGCAGATTTTTTTAGTTGAAGTCTTTCTGTTTTGTCAATCTTTTTGCTAAGTAATGTGTCTGTAAAAAGGTATGTCTGTAAATAAGGATTAGCATAAGTATCGCTATACATTTTGTTGTACTTCTCATAAGTTCCACTTTCCATTTGTTTTTTTATCAGTGGATTTTCTAAGTCAACGCTGTCAAGAACAAAATTCTGTGTATCCCATTTCTTAGTTGTTTGAAGAAGTATAAATTTACTTGGAAGTTTTCCTCTTAACGCTTTCATAATTTTAAAGTTTGACCTGTCCTTTAAAGCGATTTGCATAATATCTTTTGTCTGACCGTAACTTGTCAAGCAAAATAAGGTAAATAATATATTGAGTGTTAGAGGTCGCATAATAGTAGCAGCCAACGAGAGTTTGTGAAAAAACATCGTTGCAAAACAAATATACACACAATGGGAATAGCCTAAATGGTGTATGGTTTTTGTTGCTGAATAGCATGCAGTTTATACAAGGAAACAACCGCCATCAACCTACTTCACTACGCCTGACGACCAGGTGGGTGCCGACAATGCAGTAAGGCTCATGGATGCTTTTATTGACAAACTTGATTTGCAAAAATTAGGTTTTTGTTTCCGTGGTTGGTAAGTTCTTCCACCCGAGGTCGGTGTCCCCACCGACCTGTAGCAAAATGAATTATTTAACAACTAAAAATGAAAGGAAGCGACTTTAAATATAATGGACACCGAAATTCTTACACAGAATTAAATGAGGTTTATTTTTGGACGATTACTGTTAATAAATGGCAACATTTATTAAAGCCGGATGTAAATAAAATGATCATCATCAATAGCCTTCAATGGTTGGTGCAAAGTGAACTGGTTAAAATATATGGGTACGTAATAATGCCCAATCATATTCACCTGATGTGGGAGCAGTTAAAAATGAATGGAAAGGAGTTTCCTAAAAATAGTTTTGAAAAATTTACCGCCAAAACACTCGTCAACAACATGAATGCAGCTAACGATCCTGCATTAAAAAATTACGCAGTAACGGCAATAGACAGGGAATACAATATCTGGTTAAGGGAACCTTTGGCAATAAGAATCCTTAACAAAGAAATGGCTGCACAAAAATTGGATTACATGCATTTGAACCCCATGCAGCCCCATTGGCTATTGTGTAATAATCCTGCTGATTACAGGTTTTCATCAGCCAGGTTTTACGGGCAGCATGGGGATGAATTTGGGATGCTTACACATTTTGGCGGAGTATTCTAACGGAAGCCGTGGCCGGTGGGGACACCGGACCACGGGAAGAAAGGGATTTGGGTGATGGGAGATGTACCAACCACGGAAGCAAAAACCCCATCCTGCGGTCGTGCCTCTTCTCGTCATTCAGTTTTCTTGCCTTCGTGTTTTTGTTCTTGTGTCCAATAAATCCCTGTTACTTTTCCGTTTGTTTTTATAAACTCAACTGTTGTAGGAATTCTTCTTACGTCTGGCAAATAGAAAAGTGTTTCTGATTGGGCTAATAAAGTCATATTGTTACCTGAGCCATTTGAAAGCTCGGCAAATAAGCGATTATCTTTTTTATAAATTTTCAAAAATTGAGTTGAGTCCTCTGGGAATTTGTAAATGCCAACGTAGCTATTTAAAATGGTGTCGCTTACTTTTAGGTCTTTGTAGGAAGTTTGAAACGATTTACCAATTACAAGGTTAGTAATATTTTCAAATAAGGAAAAATATTCGTCGTTGTCAGAATTAAATAATGTTGCAATAAAAATGTTTTGGTCAGGAAAAAATGTTTCCATACTTCTAAACCCGTCAATTGCACCGCCATGTCCGATTGATTTACTTCCTTTCCAATCTTTTATGAACCACCCATAACCATAGTCAGAAAACTGCCCATTTTTAAGTTTATATGGACTGAATGCTTTGTCAAGAGTTTCTTTCTGTACCAACTTGTAAGAATTTAATGCTTGCTGCCATTTAAATAAGTCGTCCACATTTGAAAGTAACGCACCTGCACTAAAGGCTTGTGTCATGCTTATGTAATCGGCATTATGAAATGCAGAACTGTCCTTGGTGTAACCACTTATACGATTAGAAATTATTTCTGTCGGGGTGTCGTAATAAGTATTTGTAAGCCCTGTTGGTTTAAAAATGTTTTCTTGTAGATAATCTTTGTAAGATTTTCCTGTTACCTGCTCAATTATATAACCCAACAATAAATAGTTAGAGTTACTGTAATTGAATTTTGTACTCGGCGTAAATTCCAATGGTAATTTAACAAGGCTGTCAATAAATTGCTTTGGTGCAAAGTCAATTCGGATTGCATTTGGAATGTGAAAATCTAATGCGTCATAACCAATAATACCCGAAGTATGTGTCAAAAGGTTTTCAATTGTGATGTTTTGCCATTTATCGTAAGATACTTTTATGAATTTTTGGATATTGTCCCGCAAAGAGATTTTGCCTTTCTCAACCAATTGCAATATTGCAATTGCAGTGTATTGTTTTGTCATTGAACCTATCCTGAAAACCATGTCAGTCTGCATGGATACATTTAACTCTCTGTTGGCAATACCAAATGCTTTTTTAAAAATAACCTGTCCATCTTTAGCAATTAAAACTGCACACCCTGGGGCAACTGAACTGTATTTCTCAGTTATAAGCTGGTCAACATTTCTAATAAGCTGTTTGTCTTGCTTGGTCTGTCCATAGGAATTTGCCGTTAGCAGTAAGCACACACTAAAAGAAAGGAATTTAAGCATTGTCAAATTATTAGAGAGTGTCAAATGGCATGTCGCACAACATTTATAAAAGTATCCGACGGCCCCCCTAAAAAATCCCCGTCCTTAACAGGGCCTGGCCGGGGCTGTCGGTATACTTTTGTGTTGACCGACGTTTGCAGGGTGCTATGTACTAAGGTAGAAAGTATCGGCTTTCTTTTGTGCCTGTTGGCAGGGGTTGCACCAGCAATGTTTTTTAAATGGGCTTTGGTTGGTTTTATTGGTCGTTGTTTGCACTAAAATTATAGGTTTGTTTTGATACGACGGCGTATTTGCTGGTTTATTTTAGGGTACAGACATACCAGCGCCAACTGTCCCGGCAGTTTTGTTTTGCAACACTATTTTTTTGTTTCCGTGGTTGGTAAGTTCTTCCACCCGAGGTCGGTGTCCCCACCGGCCTGTAGCAAAATGAATTATTTAACAACTAAAAATGAAAGCAAGCGACTTTAAATATAAATGGACACCGAAATTCTTACACAGAATTAAATGAGGTTTATTTTTGGACGATTACTGTTAATAAATGGCAACATTTATTAAAGCCGGATGTAAATAAATGATCATCATCAATAGCCTTCAATGGTTGGTGCAAAGTGAACTGGTTAAAATATATGGGTACGTAATAATGGCCAATCATATTCACCTGATGTGGGAGCAGTTAAAAAATGAATGGAAAAGAGTTTCCTAAAAATAGTGTTGAAAAATTTACGGCCAAAACACTCGTCAACAATATGAAAGCAGCTAACGATCCTGCATTAAAAAATTACGCAGTAACGGCAATAGACAGGGAATACAATAGCTGGTTAAGAAATCCTTTGGCAATAAGAATCCTTAACAAAGAAATGGCTGCACAGAAATTGGATTACATGCATTTGAACCCCATGCAGCCCCATTGGCTATTGTGTAATAATCCTGCTGATTACAGGTTTTCATTAGCCAGGTTTTACGAGCGGCATGGGGATGAGTTTGGGATGCTTACACATTTTGGCGGAGTATTCTAACGGAAGTCGTGGTCGGTGGGGACACCGGACCACGGGAAGAAAGGGATTTGGGTGATGGGAGATGTACCAACCACGGAAGCAGGATGCAGCCCAATTGAAATTTGCAGCTGACTGTTCTTTCGTCAAGCCCCATTTGCCGGCAATACATTTGTTAGGCGCAGATTTATTTCGAAGCAATAACAATTCCACCAATCGGAAGTGGAGGATTATCCAGATATACTTTAATTCTCGGTGTTAACTTGGTCAATTCTTCATAGCTGTTAATCTTTGCTGACAATACAAATACGGCTATTGTATATTTTGCGAAATTTTGTTGATGCTGTAAGTTTTTGTCAAAGGTTAAAAGTGCATCAAAGTTATTTTCAATCAATAGTTTTAAAAGCTGACCATTTTTGATACCGTTCCACTCCTTGTCACGTACCGTGTAAATTTCATGTTCGGGGAAATCGAGTTTGAGACGTTTAGGTAGATTTTCATCAAGCAACAGCCGCATAAAGTTGATCCAAGTTTTTTGTATTGAATAATTTGTTAGCCCAGTCTAATAATGCGATTGCTTGTTCTTTAGTCACAGTTGGAAAGTCTTCTAGAAAGATGTCCAAAGAAATGCCCGCTTCAAGATGATCAAATAAAGATTCGACAGGTACACGAGTCCCTTTAAAAACAGTCTGTCCGCTAAGTATTTCGTTATCAATTGTGATTAGTTCTCTAATATCCATGTTCTAAATTTACGAAAAATCTTCAAAAGTAATGCTCCTTTAAAATTTGCGCCCAACATTTATAAAGTAACCGACGGCCCCCTAAAAAATCCCCGTCCTTAACAGGGCCTGGCCGGGGCTGTCGGTATACTTTTGTGTTAACCGACGTTGGCAGGGTGCTATGCACTAAGGTAGAAAGTATCGGCTTTCTTTTGTGCCTGTTAGCAGAGGTTGCACCAGCAATGTTTTTTTAAATGGGCTTTGGTTGGTTTTATTGGTCGTTGTTTGCACTAAAATTATAGGTTTGTTTTGATACGACGGCGTATTTGCTGGTTTATTTTAGGGTACAGACATACCAGCGCCAACTGTCCCGGCAGTTTTGTTTTGCAACACTATTTTTTTCTTCTTTGCTGTTTTTATTTATCCATCATCAAGCCAGGCGAAATGAACTGCTGCCTATTGCATATTATCATGTGGTATTTACCCTGCCCCATGAGTTGAACAGTATCATTTTGGGTAACAGAAAGCACCTGCACAATACATTGTTTACAGCAGCTTCGCAAAAGCCATGCAATAAAATTATACATAAAAAACAAACCCTATAACTTGCAAACATGTCTAAAAAGATGTTGTTAGTAACAAACAAAAACCGCCTGATTTTGCAGGCGCCAATTGTTATAACAAGCAACTGTTGATGTGGCACAACACATAGCAAAGTTTATTATCGGGCTACGTAGCAAACAGCTTCGCTTTCGGCGTACTGGTCTTTAATGCCTACCACACCTTGCTTAAACCAGTATTTTTTACCGCTTCAAGTTTTGCGCAGGTAAACTTACGATTGGTGTAATAGTAATTGCCCTTGCCAATTGCATTTTGAAGTAAGAATACGCATTTTCAATCCTTATTTTTTAAAACTTTTTGGATTATCTAAAATTCTTTCCTTAGAAAGACTTGTTTTCAGGGAAAAAACAGCTCTCCACTCCTTTGCAAGACCTCTTTCCAGGGAAGAAACAGCTCTTTCCAAACAGGAAACACCTCTCTCCAAACAGGAAACAGCCTTTCCAAACAGGAAACACCTCTTTCCAAACAGGAAACAGCCCTTTCCAAACAGGAAACAGCTCTTTCCAAACAGGAAACAGCTCTTTCCAAACAGGAAACAACTCTTTCCAAACAGGAAACACGTCTTTCCAAACATCAAGTTTGTTACAACAAAATTAATTTAATCAATAAGTTTGTAATGAAAAAATGGAGAAAATGGAGCATATCAAACCTTCAGCACCTAAACTTATATCCGGGCTGTTTACTTGTGCTGTTGCCTGGTTTTCGATCATTGTACAATTTTATCTTACTACAGGAAGTGCTGCTAATTTCTTCAGCTACTTTACCATTTTAAGCAATCTTTTAGTTGCCGTTAGTTTAACCTTTATGTTGCTGCTGCCCAATACAAAACCGGCAACCTATTTTAATTCGCTATCTGTACAAACTGCCATTGCGTTGTACATTTTTATTGTGGGTTTGGTGTATAATACTGTTTTACGTGGTATTTTAAAATTAAGCGGCTGGTCATTTCTGGTTGATAATTTGTTGCATGTTGTTGTGCCGGTATTATATCTTTTATACTGGTTTATTTTTATTCCTAAAGGCAGGTTGCTTATTAAAGACATTCTTTATTGGCTATTGTTTCCTGCTGTCTATCTCTGTTACTCATTAGTACGTGGTGCTATGGTACGTTGGTACCCCTATCCATTTTTGGATGCTGATAAATTAGGGTACGCTAAAGTTGGTATAAACAGTGCCGCTATGCTGGCAGTATTTTTAGTTGCCGGCATATTATTTATGGCCTTAAAGGACCAAAAGGCCAAAGCACCCCAGCTATAATATTCATTTTTTTACACCGTAAATTTCAGGAAGCCTTTTATGTTTGGGCGAGTGCATTACTCAACTAATAATTGTTACAGCACATCATCATTTAAACAAATTGAATTTTGAACGTTGCTTAACCCTTTTGTATTTTTTTGAATAAAGCAATTTAAAGACATTTGATATAAGCTGTTTTACAACAGTATGCAAAACTAAAGATCAGTATAATAAGAAAGGTAAACTTGCAAGCTATCTGAGTTGTTATTGAAAATAAATTTGTCACCATCATTGGTGTGCAACTGTGGGCTAACAATAAAAAAAATTTGTTGTATGAGTAAAGTAAACCTGGTAAAACGTTTAAGCTGGTATTACCCAACAGAAAGGTTTAATGCTTTTATGTTTGCTGGTGTTTTTATTTTTGTGATCATTAAGTATGGTTTTATCAATACCCTGTTTCTTTCTTATGGTTTACTGTTGATGACAGTTATTCTTTTTGAGGGACAATATTATTGGAAACTAAAACTTTACCGGTTAACCAATAAACAGTTTAACCAGCTAAAAAATATTAATTTGTTTAAAAAACTAAAAGGCGTAAATACCGGCCTTATTGCATTGGTGCCAATTGTTCTATTCCTCCAGCTACTGCTGCAGGATTGGACATTAAAGCCCGGTAATTTATTTTATTGGGGATTGGCCGCAAATATTTTTGGCATTTTAGAACACGTTAATTATTTCTACCGCCAATTAATGATTGATAATTTAGCAGATGTACAGTACATCTTACGCAACAAAAAACTAAAAATTGCCAGCTTAAAAAAGGACCTTGATGATAATGAAATTTGAATTCGGGAAGGCTGAATGATTTCCCATCCACACCGGTTTATTTATTTATACGCACGGATGCGTTTTCTTCTGTGGCAGGCTTACTTTACCTTAAAACACGGAGTTATACATAAGGGGCAGCAACAACCATTTTGACTTCAACGTTGATTTTAAAAAAAATTTCCGCCAGTTCAATTAAAATCGGTAAATTAATAATCGTAAATAAAAATAATTAATCCCATGCGGATACTGATTATACATTGTGCTTATCAGTTTAAAGGTGGCGAGTGCAATGTTGTAATGGAAGAATCTACGTTACTTAAAGAAGCCGGCAACAGGGTAAGGGTACTGCAATTTGATAACCAGCAATACCAATACCTTAAACTGCTGCAAATGCCCTTTAACATTACATCTTACATTAAAACATTAAAAGTGCTGATGGCTTTCAGGCCGGATGTGGTGCATATACATAATATTCATTTCGGTGGATCGCCATCAATTTTATATGCTGTTAAAAAGATGAATATCCCGATGGTGATGACGCTGCACAACTTCAGGCTACTCTGCCCTTCGGGAAAACTATTTAACAATGGTAAAATTTTTCTGGATTCCCTTTCGCAGGATTTTAGCTGGAATGCCGTTAAAAAAGGGGTGTACAAAAAATCTAGGTTGCTTACATTCTGGCTTGCCTTTTCTACTTATTTACATAAGAAAATTAAAACCTGGCAATTGCCAGATCAGTACATTGTTTTATCTGAGCATGCAAAAGAATTATTTCTACAATCACCATTGCAACTTAACAGCAGCCAGCTTACGGTAAAACAAAACTTTGGTTACGAACCTCCTTTTAGCCCATTGCCCCGGCAGGAACATTATCTTTTTATTGGAAGGCTGTCAAAAGAAAAAGGCATTGAAATTTTGCTGGAAGCATTTTCGAAACTGGAATACACCTTAAAAATTGCAGGCGATGGCCCTTACACAAAACAGCTAAAAGATTATTGCGAAAATCATCCAAATATCGAGTACCTGGGGGCACTTAAAAAAGATAAAATTTACCGGGAGTTGCAGGAATGTTCCGCATTAATTTTTCCCTCCATCTGGTACGAAGGAATGCCCCTTACAATTATAGAAGCCTTCGCCTGTGGTACGCCGGTAATTGCCACTAACCTGGGCGTTATGAAGAATATGGTGCAGCATGAACACAATGGTTTTTTATTTGAGGCCGGTAGTATAAAGGATTGTGTATTGCAATTGCACAAATGGTTTTACATGGACCAGGCAGAAAAAAATATCTATTACCGCAACTGCCGAAAAACATTTACACAACAATATACCGCCGAAAAAAATATAACCCGGTTGATGGAAATATACAATGCTGTTATTCCAAAACGCCGTGCTGCACTGCATTAGCGGCTGCTGCCCTCTGTTTAATTATTAAAATACTTTTCTCAAAATTTTATGCCCCTGTTGCACCTTATTGCCCAACAGGGGTTTCGGTTTGGCCATAATAACCAATGCGAAGTTTACCTTACCACTTAGTATTTATATAATTGCTTTCTGCTCAGCCGTCTCCACATCCCGATGATAATTTTTGTACAGCAGCCTTAACATGGCTGGCAACACTATCAGCAGCAATGGTAACGCTACAATAAAACCACCTATTACCGCAATGGCCAATGGCTGGTGCAATTGGGCACCTGTGCCTATACCAAGTGCCAAAGGAAGCAACGCAATAATGGCCCCGAGTGCCGTCATCAGCTTTGGCCGCAGCCTGGTGGATATGGAGTAAATGATAGACTCATCCACCGTTTGCTGGTGCAAGGATTCTTTAAACTGCAGAAATGTAAAAATGGAATTCTCTCCAATAATACCCACAATCATAATGAGGCCGGTGTAGCTGCCTACGTTTAAAGGGGTATGTGTTATGTACAATGCAATGTAGCTGCCCGCAATGCCCAGTACGGCTAACACCAAAATCAAGAACGCAATCCTGAACTCCCTGAACAAAAATAGTATTACGCCAAACACCAGTAAACTTGCTGTTATTAATATCAGCAACAATTCTTTAAAAGACTGCTGCTGATCCGCATAGGCGCCGCCATATTCAATATGATACCCCAATGGTAAGGTTACCTTACTTTCTATATCTGCCTGTATTTGTTTCATGGCACTGCCAAGGTCCCGGTTATCGAGCCTTGCGGTAACAACCCCCATGGATTGCAGGTTTTGCCTTTGTATCTCCGCATCCCCCGCATTTACTTTTACCGTTGCCAGTTCTGTTATGGGTTTTAGTTTACCACTGGGTAAAAATATCTGCAACCTGCTTAAATCGGCTACACTTATTTTTTTGCTGTTGGGGTAAAGAAGGCGTACGTTATTTACCTGTTCTTTTTCAAAAATGGAACCGGCAATGTTTCCTTCCAGTGATGTTTGTAACTGGTATTGCAGGTTGGTTGGCGTAACGCCAAATTGTGCAAGCCTTGTAAAATCCGGCACCACACTTACTGATGGCCCTGCTATTACAATGCCGTTAAACACATCGGCTGTTCCTTTTACATTGCCAACCACTTCGCTTACCTGTTGCGCCAGTTGCTGCAGTTTGTTGTTATCGTCGCCAAAAATTTTTATTTCTACCGGCTCTACAGAAGTGGTAAGGTCGCCCAGCATATCGCCGATTACCTGCCCGAACTCTATCCTTAATGCAGGTTGTGTTGCCTCCACCTGAACACGGATATCATTGATGGTTTCTTCTGTGGTTTTTGACCTTTTCTTTTTTAACTGGATAAGGTAATCGCCCCGGTTGGGCTCTGTAATAAAGAACCCCATCTGCGTTCCTGTCCTGCGGCTGTACGTTTCCACCTCCGGTGTTGTTGTTATTAGTTTTTCAACCTGCCTCAGCATACGGTCTGTTTCCTCAAGCGATGTGCCTGGTGGCGAACTGTAATCCAGCACAATACTTCCTTCATCCATCTCTGGTAAAAACCCGGTTTCCAATTGTGGCAGTATCAGGTAAACAGACAATGCCAGCCCTGCCAATATAATGAAGCTTATCCAGGGACGGTAAATAAAAAATGCCACCCAACGCTGCCGCTTTACCAGGTGGTGCGGTGCTGTAACGGCTGCCTTCTTACCAGTTGCCTTTTTACTTTTACTTAATAACAGGTACACCACAGGCAGTCCAATCCATGTTACCAAAAACGAACACACCAGGGTAATAATCATAGTGTTGGTAAGCACTTTAAAGTAAGCACCTGCCACACCGCTCAGTAACATAAAAGGTATAAATATTACTATGGTGCTGATGGATGAACCCACCATGGCAGGGAACAAATAATGGATGGCCTTGCTTACAATGTTTGGATAAGTTTCTTCTGGGTGCTCTTCGTGGGTGCGGTGTATTTGTTCCACCACCACAATAGCATCATCAATAATTAAACCGATGGCGGCTGCAATGGCGCCCAGCGTCATGATATTGAAAGTGTACCCGATAGCATACAGCACTATCATTGTTAAGCCAAGGGTAACGGGTATAATAATTAAAATAACCGCACTTGCTTTAAACGACCGCAAGAAAATAACGGCCACAATAATGGCCAGCAGCAAGCCAATCCATAAACTATCGCTTACACTTTTTATAGAGTCTTTTACAAAATCGGCCTGCACATAATAAGGCCTTATGGTTACGCCTTTTGGCAATATTTTTTGCAGCTCTTTTATTTTTTGCCCCATCACAGAAGATACTGCAAGCAGGTTGGCATTGGGTTGTTTTATTACAGCCACCAAAATCCCATCCCGGCCATTGGCATTTATTTTTGTGTACTCCACCGCTTCCTTAACTTCTACTGAAGCAATATCCTGCAGGCTGATAATCCTTTTACCATTATTGCTGATGATGATGTTTTGCAAATCTTCCACGGAGTGGACCGTGGCATCGGTAACTGTAAGGTACAGGAACCTGTAATCCGCCAGGTAGCCATTGCTGCGGATAAAGTTGGTGGCATTTAAGGCAGTGGTAACCGCATCCGGTGTTACCCCAAGCGAACTCATTTTTTGAGGGTTCAACTGCAACCAGTACTCTTTTGTTTTACCACCAATAATACGGATTTCGGCCACGCCGTTTGCCTGGCTTAAAAATGGTTTAATGGTATAAACGGCCAGTTGTTTTAATTCTATCGGCGTTTTATCATGTCCTTCTAAAGTGTACCCCATCACGGGTAAAATAGAAGGGTTCATTTTTTCGACACTGATGGAAACATCTGCTGGCATTGTGTTCCGTATCTCCGCAATTTTTGATTCTATGCGTTGCTGCCCTAAATCCACATTTGTGTTCCAATCTATAAAGGCAGATATTTCGCAACTTCCCCGGCTTGTGGTGCTGCGGATCATTTGTAAATCGGGTATTTGCTTGATGGCATTTTCAAGTGGCCGGGTTACCGTTACCATCATCCTGTCTACCGGCTGCAGGCCGCCATCTGCAATCACTTTAATTTTAGGAAAAGTAATTTCCGGAAACAAGGAAGACTGCAGATTGGTGTATGCAAACAGGCCGCCTGCAATAATCAGCAGCAGCAAAACTGTAACAGGATTTCTATACGATTGAAAAAATTGGCGCATCCTTACTCTTTAACGATTTGAACTTTTGCAGTATCGCTTAACCCATAATTGCCGGTCAGTAAAAACTTATCTGCGGCAGCAAAAGAAGGGGACAGCACTTCTATCCTGTCGGCATTTTCAATCCCTCTTTCAATCAGCACTTTTGCAGCCATAGAATCACTGATCATTTTCATTACCCAAAAATCGGTTTGCGTTTCATCGGTTAATACGGCACTTTTGGGGAGTGAGCCTGCCCCTGCTTTATACGATTTTACCACCCTCACTTTTGCGATCAGGTTTTCGGGCAAAGGGTGGCTTGGGGTTACCCTTAAAATAATACTTTGTGTTTGCGAACCTGCGTCCATCGTTGGCATGTTGCCGCCTAAAACACCTATCAGTTTTTCACCATCCGGCAACACCATCTGCAGGCTTTTTTTGTTCACAACAAAGGGCCGCAACTCGTACGGCATATCTAATAAAAACACAAAACTTTTGGTATCGGTAATAATGGCAAGCTGCTCACCATCCTGCACGTAGTCGCCATTTTGATGATTGATCTGGGATATAAAACCACTGCCGTTCGCCTTAATGGAGTTGACGCCGCTGAATTTAAAAGTAGAGTCCAGTATGCTGATGGAGTTGCCAATACTCTGTGCTTCTTTTGTTTTAACCGTGTACAAAGTTTGGCCGCTGCCAACCATTTTATTTAATTGCACGTTGGCAGATTTAAGGTACCCTGTTGCGTTGGCCCTTACTATCCATTTTTGCAGAAAAGAAGAAGTGGCATTCAGCTCGACATACTCCTCCATCGGACCGTAACTGATAGTGGTAACCGTAACCGGTGTTTTGGGTGCCATAGCTTCCTCTGCTGGTCCGGCAACCTTGCTTTTACACGATGCCACCAACAAAAGCATTAAAAGATATGTACTGATTTTTTGCATAATTTATCGGTTCCAGTAATTGAGCTGGTTAATAATTTGAAGCCTGCTGATATTGTTTTGCGTTATCAGGTTTTTAGCATTGATGAAGTTATTTAATGCAATGATATAATCGGTAACCCTTACCTCCCCTGCCTCAAGCAACCTGCCGTTTACTTCAATCAGGCTTTGTGTATATTTTAATTGGTTGTTGATGCTTACAATCAAATCTTCGGTTAAAGACAGCTGCTGTGTAAGCTGTGCAACCTGCTGCTGGTACTGGCTTTTAAAGAATTGCTGGTAGCCCGATCTTGTTTTTTCCTGTACATCTATTTTACCGTATTGTAATTTTTTTTGTTTGCCATCATAAATAGGCACCACCACATTAAAGCCAAAACTGGTACCGAAATTTTTGTAGGCCTGGTAGGTTAATGATGAATTAAAACCTGCATCTGCATACAGGTTTATCCTCGGGCGGTAATTAATATCCACCAGCCTTTTGCTGTTGATAAGCGTTAAACTGTCGAGGGCAAATTTTGTAAAGAAAACAGATCCTTCTATACCGGGCAACACCGTTAAGGCAATGTTTGGGCTTTGCAGCATTTCGGTGGTGGTGTCTGTTATGCCCGATAAATACCTGAGGGTACCAAGGTCTGTTTTGTATTGAATAGATAACTGCTTTACCAATAAATCCTGCTGCTGCAGGGTAACCAAAAAAGCCAGGTAATCCGCTTGTTTGTAGATGTTGGATTGCGTAAGTTTTTTTAAAATAATTTCTTCTTTAGATAGCAGCCGGCTGATATCCTGGTTTACTGTAAGTTGTTGCAGGCTGCCCTCTGCCGTAATATATTGTGCAATAACCGACCGCTTTAAATCCTGCGCCGTAATCTGTGATGTGTTGGCCGCAATCTGGTTTTGCAGGCTTATGGTTTGAAACTGTGCGTTAAGGTTTTTTTGGTTCAGCAGCGGCTTATTAATGCCCACAAGGGTTGCAAAATTACCTCCGTTAGATATGGCGTTGTCATACCCATAGCCTTTTATCACCGGTGCATAGGTGTTAACACTGGTGCCGGTAACCTGTACTTTTAAGCCCGCCCTTATCAGCAGACTGTCATACATATTTAGCTGTACCTGGTTTTGATATTCCTTCAACAGCGGGCTGTGCTGTACAGCATTGTCAATATAAAACTGCAGTGTGTTGGATTGGCCATAGGTGCTTGCGGCCATAAAAAACAACCATCCTGATAAAACATATTTAAACATGCAGGCCTTATTTTATTTACCGATTACTACAACCTGAAATGTGCCTGCTTTCATTTTAGGCCTTCCTTTTTCACCCGGTTGCATGGCCTCAAAATCTGCGGTAGGCAGGTACAGGGTACCGGCTTTGTCAATGGCAATTGTTCTTGCACCACGTTTGCTAACAATGTTTTCTACCACGGTATATTTATCCGGGCCATCTTCGTGCACCACGGTAACAGTACCCTCACCATTAGAAGTGTAGATATTGTTTTTAGCCGCATCAAAAGCAACACCATCGCAGCCATCGCCGATAACTGGTGTTGCCACCACTTTACCTGTAGTGGCATCCACCACTGCAAGCATTTTTTCGCAACCTGCAAAAAGCCGTTTGGTAACCTTATCATATGCAAGGCCTGTCGGGCCTTCGGCAGGTGTAATACTCCACCGGCCAATCACTTTAAACGTTGTGGCATCAATGGCTACTATCTCATTCTTATCTTCAATATTTACAAAAATTTTACCGGCACCATCGCTTACCGCAGTTTCGGGTTTACCACCAACAGCAATACTGTCAATGGTTTTATTCAATGCCGGGTCTATAATGCTTAGGTTATTGCTGCGGCCATTACAGGTAATTATTTTTTTAGAAAAAGGTTCATACATAATCGCATCGGGGTTTTGGCCGGTTGCAATGGTAGCAAGCACTTTGTTGGTGTTCATGTCAAACACAAACACATTGTTTAACCTGCCGTTGCTGGTGTAGCCCCGGCCAAGTGCTTCATCAAAAGCTATCCCATGGATGCCTGTGGTGTTTTCAATAACGCCAACAGAATCCCCCGTTTTTTTGTTGAGGATATTTACCTGCGAACCATGGCTTACATACAGCCAATCATTGATGGGCCCTGCTTCAAGATAATCCCACCCACCGGCACTTTTAATGTAAAAAGTATTGGTTACATGCAGGCCGGTTTTTGTTTGTGCAAAGCTGCCTGCCATTGAAAACATCGCCACAGAAAGCAATATCATTTTTGTATGTTTCATAAAAAATATTTTTGTAATTATTAAATGTGTTGTGGTGGTGCAGCAGCTTTGCACGCTGCCGTAAGTTAAACTTTTAACCTTTTGCTTCTTTTAAAAATTTTCCGCTTCCATCAAAAATTACATCCACCCCACCTACTTCTGCTTCGTAGTTTATGGTACCATCTGCCTTTGTAATTTTGGCGCCTTCTTTAATAGGTTTTCCTTTGTAATGTTGTTTTACATAACTCAGCACAGCAGGTGGCAACGCAGCTACTTTTATATCCGTCTCGGTTTCTACCATCGTTCCATTGGGTTCAAACAATACAGACATGGTACTGCCATCTTTTTTAAACCCTGCTTCAAACTTACCATTTTCCTTTTCCCATTTTGCTATAGTGTTGGGGTACTGTTTTGTAAAGGCCAGTTTAACTGCTGCAGGCACGGCAGCCTCTTTAAGCATTTGGGCACTTGCGGTACATGTTGCACCCAATGCTGCCAATGCTGTAATTAATATCTTTTTCATGGTGGTGTATTTTTTATTTTTAATGATGTAAAACTGAAAGGTGATTATGAATTAATACTGAATTTGTATAACCGTTTTCAATTATATTTTTTGACAGGTTATAAAAACATTTATCCTTAAAAAGAAATAAAAAGCTTGTTTAAAATGATACCGCTTCATTCCGCCACTTAAAATAGTACGCTAAAAAAATGCTGCCCATCTTTAAAGGAATAGGCTACTTTAAAATGGTTGGTATCAGCAATTTTTTTTGCAATCTGAAGGCCGAGGCCAAGCCCGTTACCAGTGGCTGGCTGGCTGTAAAAACGCTCAAATAATTTAAGTTCGTTTAATGCCGCTATTGATGAAGGGTTAGTAAATGTTATAGTATTGCCCTCCATACAAATATGTACGAAACCGTTATGTACATTGTGTTTTATGGCATTGCCCAATAAATTGCCCAGCATAATTTCCAGCAGTACACGGTTGGCATTTACCACTAAAGCGCTGTTACTTTTTTGAACAATGCCCACTTCTTTTTGTGCTGCGGCAAAACTATATTGCCCTGCTAATTTTTCAATCACTTCCTTTACAGAAACCTGCTCGGTTCCTGCAAACTGGTTGTTCTCTATCCGGGTAAGCAACAGCAAAGCTTTATGCAATTTCTTCATGTGCTGGTTCACATCTTCCAGTCCGGCAATCAGTTCCGATTGTTCTTTGCTGATAGGTTCTGTCTGCATCAGTAAATCTAATTTTCCCTGAAAAACGGCCAGCGGCGTTTGCAGTTCATGCGCCGCATTTTCAGTAAATTCTTTTTGCGATTGGTATACTTCTTTACTCCTGCCAGTTAACTTAACAATGCTTTCGTTAAGGTGCCTGAATTCGGCAATACTGGTATCATCAAAATGCAGCGGCGCCTTTTCTTCTATCTTAAAATTGTTCAGTTTACCGATGGTGTTGTAAAAAGGTTTCCAGAGTCTTTTTGACAGCAACTGGCTTATCAGCACCAGCCCTGCAATAATCAGCAATAGAAAAAGCGCCATTGTTTTTGCAATACTTTCTATCAGGTCGTTGGTATCCAGCAGGGAGTTTTTTATCAACAACTGGTAGGGCCTGCCAAACAAGGTTACAGCGGTTTCCAAAATCCGGTATGGATTATTTTCATGGCTGGCTTTATCGTAGGAGGTAATGGTATAAAACCGGTCGGCAGTAGTGGTTATTGCAGGCATTGGCGTAAGGGTTACATCGGGCCCTATATTTTGTAACCAGGGCAAAAGGCTCTCCCCGCTTGCGTTTTGCCATTTTGAGATGAGGGTGTTTTTTTGTTCTGCAAGGCTTTCGTCCATTTCATGTATAATGCGGTGTTGTATGGCAAAATAAACAAACGGTATGGCCAGCAACAATAATACTGTTGCATAAACGGTATATAAGCCGGTAGATTTATTAAGCAGCTTCATGGTTTAAATATCAAGTTTATAGCCAAGCCCGTAAATAGATTTGATGTAATCTGCACCGCCGGCCTGGGCTATTTTTTTCTTAAGGTTTTTGATGTGTGCATAGATAAAATCAAAACTGTCAAACCCATCTTCGCCATTGGATAAATGTTCTGCAATGGCATTTTTGGAAACTACCTTTTTTTTATTGGCAGCCAGGTAAAGCAGCAAATCAAATTCTTTACGGGTGGTATCCAACAGCGTATTATTTACATAAAGGTGCCTGGCGTTGGTGTCTATCACCATCTCGTTCAGCGTTATCAACTGGTTGCCATCAAAGTGTCGCCTGCGGATGACGGCCGCAATCCTTGCGCTAAGTTCAGGCAAATGAAAAGGCTTGGATAAGTAATCATCGGCACCAAGGTTTAAACCGGCAACCCTGTCATCAATAGAATTTTTAGCAGAAATAATAATTACGCCATCGGCTTTTTTATTGGCTTTTAGTTCCTTTAAAACTGCCAGGCCATTGCCGTCGGGCAGGGTAATATCCAGCAGGATGCAGTCGTATTCAAACTGCTCTGTTTTATCCATTGCTGTTTTAAAATCGGCCGCCAGTTCGCATGCATAACTTTCTGATTTAAGGTAGGCGATAATGCTTTTGCCCAGCTCCTGCTCATCTTCCACAACCAGCACTTTCATGAAGTTTTATTTTTACAAAATAAAGTACATATTCTGAATGAAAACTGAACCGGCACAATTGTTTTAAAACGCAGTACATACATTTGCCTAAAGCACCGGTTAAAAATGGAACACATTATCTATTTGCTGAGCCACTATAAATATTTTATTTTATTGCCGCTTAGTATTGTAGAAGGCCCGATAGTAGCGGTTATTGTAGGCTTGCTTTGGACGCAGGGTTTCTTAAACCCCCTGTATGCATTTATTGTTATTATCATTGGCGACATGATTGGCGACTCTGCCGTGTATGCGCTTGGCCGCTGGGGCAAGTCGGCTTTTTTAAGAAACGTAAGCAGGCGCTTTGGTTTAACCGATGATAAGTTTAACCGGGCAAAAGTTTTTTTTGAGGCCAACCCTACCAAAACAATTTCCTTATCAAAAGTAATTTTAGGTGTTGGGGTGGCGGGTATTTTTATGGCCGGTAATGCAAAAATACCCTACAACAGGTTTATCGTTATTTGCCTCGTTACTTCTATGGCGCAATACATTGTGTACATCGGCATCGGGTTTTTATTTGGGCAGGCCTACCTAACCATAAACCACTACCTAAATTACTTCGCTTCCTTTTCCATCATACTTGCGTTTGCCCTTATTATATTTTTTTTGGTAAGATCAAAACTCAAAAAGTTGTAAGCCTTTTTACATAACAGTTTTGCATTATTAATTTGTTACCATTTAAAACCCAACCAATTTACTGGCCATTACATCTCATATTTGGCAACGTAATTTTAAGCTTGCCTTTTGATTTTTTTTGTTCCATGTATAAACAATAAAGCCAGCAACTATGCGCATATTATTTGTATCAGAAACTTACTATCCCCATCTTAACGGTGTATATTATTTTGTTTGCAGGCTTGCACCGCTGCTACAGGAACGTGGCCACCAGGTGGCAGTAATTGCACCTTCTGAAAACACAGTATTCGCCAAAAAAAGAATCGATAATATCGATGTGTATGTAATGCCTTCTTTGCCCATTGTGGTTTACCCCAAGCTTAGGTTTACAACGCCCCTGATGCTGAAGTTCCGTATTAAAGGGATTATAGAAAATTTTCAGCCGGATGTGATCCATATACAGGACCATTTTATTTTGGGCAAGGCCGTGGTGGGCCTCAATAAAAAATTCAACATACCGCTTATTGCCACTAATCATTTTATGCCCGAAAACCTTACCTCGTTAGTAAAGAACCAAACAGCAAAGGCCATGTTTGAACAGGCACTGTGGGCACGATTTTCAGGCGTTTTTAACCAGGCTGCAATCATAACAACCCCTACTGCTTTTGGTGCCGAGTTGATAAGGCCAAGGCTTGCTAAAAAAGTGGTGCCCATCTCCAGTGGTATAGACCTTCATCAATTTAATCCCCCGGGACAAAAGCCTGGTATAAGGGCGAAATATTCCATACCCGATAAACCCGTTTTATTGTATGTGGGCAGGCTTGATCCTGAGAAGCGCATTGAGGAAATACTTGAGGCCGTTGCAGTAGCCGTAAAGCAACTGGATTTTTGTTTTGTGGTGGTGGGCAAAGGGTTACGAAAGCCGGTACTGGAACAACTGGCCAAAGATTTAAACATAGAAAATAATGTAGTGTTCACAGGCTTTGTACCTGATGAAGATTTGCCTTACTTATATAAATTAAGCCGCTGTTTTATTATTGCCAGCCGGGCCGAATTGCTAAGCCTTGTAACGTTACAGGCGATGGCTTGTGGCCTGCCGGTTATAGCAGTAAATGCCGGTGCTTTAACGGAGCTTGTGCAGGAAGGTGAAAACGGATATCTCTTCGAGACGGGTGATGCCGCCAAAATAGTTGCATCATTACTACACCTGTTTACCAATGATGCATTGCACAACTCCATGTCGCAAAAAAGTACCGCCATCAGCAAGGAACATGATATCCATAAAACAGTGCTCTCTTTTGAAAAACTGTACCAAAATAAAAAGCGCAAGGTGGTGGTGGATTATGGCAAAACAACTTCCTTTATCGCAGGCGGACAATTAAACTATATCAACAGTAATTAAGGCCTTTTTAATCCGCCATGTGTTGCCTGTAAAAATAATAGTAAGCCTGCCTTATTAATCAAGGTATAACTGCCTTAACTTTTTTATCTTCTTTTTATCCATACCCATTTCAGTTGCAAGAAAATTATCTACTGAGCCATATTGCCTAATGATGGATTTAAAAGTGGCATCCAGGTAGTTGGCTTTGGCTGCCATCATGCTTGTTGCAACAGTTTCGTTTAGCCCGTAATTTTTAACCATGCCTGCAATGGCCCTTTCGTTTTCTGCAGACCTGTAATAATTGGTGGCCAGGTAATCCTGCATAATGGTATCCTTGCTAACCCCTAGTGCATATAAAATTAATGCAGCGGCAATGCCCGTCCTGTCTTTACCTGCGGTGCAGTGAAACAGCAATGCACTGTCTTTATTCAATTGCAGCAACTCTTCAAAAACGGGTTTATACCTGTTTTTAAAAGATGTGGTATTGCTGTAAAAACCAACAATAAAACTATCGCCGAGCGCCATGTTTTTCATGATGCTTTTCATGTAATTGCTGTCGCCGATATTTTCACTGCCTGCCGGTAGCGAAACACGGGTTAACCCTTGCGGAAGCTTGTCTGGTGCCTGCTTTACTTCATAAGGCCCCCTAAAATCGGCCACATAATTTACCGACAAATTTTGTATCTTTTTCAAGTCTTCGCTGGTAAGTTTATCCAACGTTGCAGACCTGTAAATTTTACCCCATTTAACATGCCTGCCATCGGTGGTGGTATAGCCGCCAACATCCCTGAAATTGATGGCGCCCTGTAATTTTATTTCCCTTTTTGCACTGTCTGCAATTTGCGACATGCCTGCAAAGGGCAACAGCAAAAGCAGCCCGAAAGAAATTAGTTTCATACGTTTATATTTATTGTTTATGGATCAATAGAAGTGGTTATTCCCCTCTTCAATAACCATCGTAAATAGCGATGATAGCATTTAAAAAAGTGGAGGCTGTTAAACCACCACTTACAATTGTACTTTTACCGGTTATCCAAAGGCGGGTTTATTTTATCAGCCACATCTTAGCGTTCAAGTCATCTGTGCCACCGTACTGGCTTGCGATGGCTGCTTTATAATTATCCCCGTTATAGTTTATTTCATCCTGCGGATATTGCCACCGCAATGGTATTTGGTTATTGGGTGTTCCAATACCTACGCCACCCTGCGCAAAGGCCGGAAAGCCCGTCCGGCGCCAATTGTAGTAAGATTCGTAACCACTGTTCATAAAGAAGGCTACATACTTTTGTGTCAGTATTTGGGCAAGGCCGTTTGCATTATTATACGCAACATTGGGGTTGGCCAAAAATGTATTGATGTCGATGGTTGCAGTGCCTAAAGTTTTAGAACCATCCACATTACTGATGGTAACTTTTTGCCCCTGTGTTAAACCGTAAACAGCCATTGATGCATTGATGCCTTTTAAATACCAGTCTGATGCATTGGCACCTGTTATCCATCCCCTGTATGCAGCTTCTGCAATGTTGAAACACAATTCAGGATAACCTGCAATAATGTATGGCTCCGCATTGGCGCCTGATGGCGATGACATGTACCTGGTAAAACTTAAATTTGAATATTTTCCATCTGCTGAAAAGTTAGACATCTGCCCCTGCGATTTGCTGTTATCTTCCCCAACATAAGCGGTAAAATCGCTGGCCAGTTTGCCTGCCGCAATTTGTGCAGCAGCAGGTATGGTCAGTACAAATATCCGTGGGTCGCTGTAAGCAGCCGTAATGTTGAAGAATGTTTTACTGATGTTTTCGCAGTTATTGTATGGAGAGTACCCGGCCCTGTTAGGCGGATAAAGGGTTACAGCAGTATACTTGTACACCATGTTATCGCTGTTGGATGTCATGATGGGGTACGTAGTTGGGTTGCTGATAATATTGGCAAACTGTGTTTTAATATTAAGGTCTGCATTATCATCTGCACGCTTGCTGAGGCTTATCAAAACCCTTAACCGGTAAGTGTTTACCAACTTACGCCATTGTAAAAAAGTAAGGCCATAAATATCACCCGTGGCATCTACCTTATTACCAATATTTGCAGTTGATGTAACGCTGCCTAAAATGGTGTTGGCAGTATCCAGCAATGCAAGGCAATTTTTATACACGTCATGTTGCTTATCATACACCGGTGTAAGGTTATTGATATCTCCGGCCTGCGACATGGGTATGTCCCCCACTCTCTGCGACAGCCATATGTAAGAATAGGCCTTAAAAAATTTGCTGAGTGCAAAGTACACATTGGTGGTATTGTTGTACTGCTTTTGTGCCTGCTCTTCCAGCTTGTTGCAATACCGGATAACATCATAGGTATTACTGGTGTTGGACCAGTTATAGGTGTTGGTACCAAAGTAGTAGGAGTAGTTGGAAACAATGTTTTGGTTCCAGCGGTATACATTGGAAATAATGGGTTCTTCTTCCCTCAGCATATTAGCAGTAATATGGTTTAGGATTAATGATACCGGTATGGTGGAACTTTCTGCGGCCACATTCGGGTTAGACAGTAGATCGCCTTTTTGGCAACTGGAAGCCACTAAAACAGTAATCGCCAGGACTGCGGTAAGTATTTTAAAATTCAGTTTCATATCAATTATTTTATTTTTTTATTTAAAACGTAAGGTTGATGTTAAAGCCAAACCTTCTGGCAGAAGGGGTTTGCAGCAAACCACCATTACCTAATGAGCGGTCACTATCGTTATATCCGGATGCAAACTGATCAAGGTCAAGGTCTTTTCTCTTAGCAAAATATAACAGGTTCCTGCCCACGAGTGAGAAGCTTGCAGCTTTTAAAACCTTTGTTTTTGCTACTATCCTTGCTGGTAAAGAGTAACCCAATGTTACCTCACGCAGCTTGGCAAATGAACGGTCAACCATCCAGTATTCTGTTACGTTGCCAATGCCGGACGATACAAAACTTTGTACCGTTGTGGCCACATCATTCGGTGCAAAACTGATGTCTTTTAAATTGGTAATTTGACCACCACTGTAAATTGGGGTACCCGAAACAATCTTAACACCCTGTGCCACATACTTACCTGTTGGCGCAACTGTACCGCTGTTGGTAGTTTGCCACTCTGCTAAACGTGCCGCACCAAATGCACCACTTGCACTTTCTATAGATGTACCACCGTTCATACCATCTTTATAAACTTCATCATAAATTTTTCCACCAATCCTTCCGTCAAACTGAAAGCCCAGGCTAAAATTTTGGTAAGAAAAACGGTTGTTGATGCCGAAGGTATAATCAGGGTTAGCGTACCCTGCAAGCTTGTTGTTGCTGATATCTGTTGGTGCCCTTAACGGCAAGCCGCCACTGTACACAATATTGTTGCTGGCATCCCTTACAAAACTTTGTACATAAATACCATCAAGGCGTTCGCCTTTTACATAGTTGTGACCGTTAAAACCAATCGTCTTCTCTCCCTTATAAATATCCTTAAGCGTTTCTTTATAAGTTGCATAGTTCACCAATATATCCCAGTTTAACCCTCTTGCATTTCTAACCGGCGAACCAGATAAAGCCAGTTCAAAGCCTTTCTTTTCAGAGGTAATGGCATTTACATTTTGGGCGGTATAACTGGTAGATGGTGCTACCGGCAATGCAAAAATCTGAGGGCCGTTCTGGCTTACAAAATAAGTTGCATCCAGGCCAAGGCGGTTATGTAAAAACTTAACATCCACGCCACCTTCATAAGATTTTACATTAAAAGGTTTTAATGCTGCGTTGGCAATGGTGCTGGAATAATTTACGGATGGGTTTGCGTTGTAATAACTCACCAGGCTATATGCATTTTGGTTAGTATAGCTTGGCCCGTCATAAGAACTTAACAGATCTGTGCCATACCCTAACAAGCCACCATTTATGCTGGTACCGGTAACTTGTGTAAATGCACTTGCCACAGTAGATGTAGTTAATCCACCTTTTACTTCAGCAAAAGAACCACGCAGTTTTAAGAATGAAATGGCTTTGGGTAAACTGATGTAATCGCTCAATACCGTACTTAAAGATACCGATGGGTAAAAGAAAGTATTGTTGCCTGAAGGCAATGTAGACAAATGATCTACCCTGCCGGTATTGGATAGGGTTAGGTATTTGTCGTACGTAACATCGAACGAGTAAAAGCCGCTGTACACCTGCATTTTAGAGCCCCATGTGTAAGAAGAATATGGTAGCGTTGAGTTAGTCAATACATATACATTTGGTATGGATAAAGACTTGGTAGTACCAAAAAGGGAGTTGTAATTGAATGCACGGTCACTTGCCCCGGCAAAAGCACTGATGCCGAATTTGCCGATCTTTTTATCATAATTTACAATCAGGTCGTTGTTGTTTTCAAAAAGGTTACGCCTGTCTTCCCGGTAATCTCCATACCAGCCAAAGGTGTACCACGGCGTGTAAGTATTCAGGTTTATGCCTGCAGGTACCTGCTCGGTACGTAATTGGTTCCATGAAGTTATTTGAGAACGCAAGCTCATGCTTAAGGCTTTATTAAATTTGTAGCTCGCCTTTATGTAACCATTGATATCGGTTTTATCATGGCCACGCAACCATTTTTTGGCAATAAACCAGGCACTGTTTTCACGGCCATATTCCTGCGCATACGGTATAAGGTCTTTAACACCCTGCGGCCCTTTATAAATATTTTTTAAGTCGTTAACATCATAATCAGCGGAGCCATAAACTTTAAACATGTAGATGTAAGAGTTGGGCCCGTAGTTAACATCAGGTATGTTAGGGCTTGATTGTTTGTTGATGTTTACGCTCGACTCTATCCTGAATTTGTCGGTAATATTATAGCCGGCATTTAATGCAAGTGTGTAGGAATGCAGCTTGGTATTTGGTGCCATCCCTTTCTGGTTCATATTGCTGATGGAGATACGGATATCCGATTTATCATTAGCGGTGGAAAGGGAAATGTTATTGGTGTTTACCAGCCCGGTTTGCATAAAATTATGAAAGTTGTTAACACCCCTTGCCGTCCAGGGCGTTGCAGTGCGGATAGAGGCAACCGGGTCAAACGGGCTGTCGTATTGCTTTACCAACTGGCCTTCAAACCGTGGCCCCCACTCTGGCAAACGTTGTTTGTTATCATATAACACATCACCATAACTGTATTTAAAAGTAGTGCCCCTGCCATATTCGCTTTGGCTTTTTGGTTCGGCTAAAAAACCCTTCTCGGCGATGGTGCTGGTGTTAACATCAATCTGCCAGCCCTTTTTATCTTTACTGCCTTTTTTAGTGGTGATAACTATCGCCCCGTTTAAACCACGAAAGCCATACACAGCAGATGCATTAGTACCTTTAAGTACAGAGTAACTTTCAATATCGTCCGGGCTTATGTTCCAGGTATCGGTGTTAACCGGTACACCATCAACCACAAATAATAAATCTTTACTGCCCCTTAAAACAAGTTCTGGCCGGCCAAGCATTTCTGCATTGGTGCCCACCGTTAACCCCGCTACTTTACCAGCAAGGGAGTTAATGGGGTTGGCATCACGGGCTTTGGTAAGGTCTGCCCCTTTTACTTCCTGTACAGAATAACCAATGCGTTTGGCTTCTTTTTTTATGCCGTATGCCGTTACCACAATGTCAGATAATGACCGGGAGTCATCCTGCAAAACAAGGTCGTACACGGTGTTGCCGTTTATAGTAAAATTGTTGGTAAGAAACCCAACAGAACTTACACTTAGTTTTTTATCCGCATCGGTAACGGAAATTTTAAACCCTCCCAAACTATCGCTTACGGTAGTCTTTTTTGAAAAAGATGCCACGATGGTAGCATTGGATATACCAACCCCTGCGGTATTGTGTACCCTGCCGGAAACAACTTTTTCCTGGCAAAAGCACGTGAACGAAAACAGCAATAATGCTATTGCCATAGTTAGCTTTTGGTAATTTTCTCTCATAAACTTTTTATAATTTCCGCAATATTATAACAGGTATGTGGCAGGTATAAACTGTTTTAAATTGGTAATAATAGCATAACGTTTTGGTTATTTTAAAATAACGAAAAGATCATTTTAGGGTAAGCATTTCATTACAATTTATTCATGTTGCCGCATGCAGTTTATAGTGTTTATTACATAATAACCAAGATGGTGAAATATGGAATATGCAGTAAGAAACGCAATGAAAAAAGATGTGGCGATGGTATATAAATTTATATGCCTGCTGGAAGAAAACATTTTTGACTACGCCGGGTTTGATCAAATTTTTACCACCAACCTTGGTGATGCCGACTGCCATTACCTGGTTGCACAGGATGGGCAGGAAAACGTAATTGGCTTTATCAGTTGCC
Organism: Ferruginibacter sp.; assembly: GCA_965249755.1. Classification (GTDB taxonomy): domain Bacteria; phylum Bacteroidota; class Bacteroidia; order Chitinophagales; family Chitinophagaceae; genus Ferruginibacter. The sequence continues at coordinate 426,490 of CBDFMT010000004.1, read as the reverse complement.
ACGTACAAAACCTGCTGCACCATGGTGGCAGGGTAGCCGAAATACAGGAATTATTTGTAATGGAGAAACACCGGGGCAATGGTATAGGCGAAACACTTTTAGCAGCATTACAACAGAAGCTGGTTAAAGCTGCGGTACTTTCCCTTGAAGTAACCGCACAAAATAAAAGGTTACAAACGCATGCCTTTTACCAAGACAAAGGTTTTTTACATACGCATTTAAAATTTACAATGGTGTTGGGGTAAATAATTACGGATACTTTTTTTCGACGGCAATTTGTAACAACATCCTAAACCACGCTTTAGAAAAAATACCCGGATGCTTAGGCAGCTTAACTATTTGTTTGCAAAACATGTAAGGATTTGCTTTTAGATTAAAACTAATTTTGAATAATAAATTGTATTATTTTTTCAGCATGGTGTACAGCAATAAAAATATGTTTTCGGGGCCACGGGTTATTGCTGTATTGTTATTGTACATTCCTTTTTTGCTGGTACACGGCTATTTTAATTACTGCAACCCAATACAAATAAGTGTTGATGCCGTTAGGGCAGGTTATCACAATACCATAAAATCAACATCAGGCAACAATGTAACATTCGTTAAAAAAGCCACAGGCGATAAGGCTGGCATCCGCCTCAACAAAAGGTTTCAGCCCGCTGCCACGTCTATCCTTTTTCCTTTTTTTGCCTTTCATCTTACCCCATATTTTAAGGAGGTTAATGTATTTCAACATTACGTTAACCCACATTTACCCAGCTTATATCTTTTCTGCAAAACATTAAGGGGGCCGCCTGCAGTTGTGTAACAATGTTTTTTGTTATCAACATTTCCCACTTTAATATATCATCATGTTTTCTTTTTTACAGAAGAAGGCAGGCTTTGCGTTAGGCATTATTTTACTATCGCAGGTGCCTTCTGTTTTTGCACAATCAAAAAATTACAGCCTCCAAAACCTTGTTGAAAGTGCCCATCACAACATGCCTGTGTTATTGCAGAAGCAAGCTTTGATAAACGCTGGCCAGGCTGCAATCACAGCTACCCGTCATTCCTTTTTACCACAGGTAAGTGTTGCTGAACAGCTGAACATTGCTTCGGCAAATTCTTTGGCCGGTACTTATTTTGGCTTTGGTGTAATCCCTTCCACATCTGGCAGCATAAGGGCAAATAACGATGCACAGGCAGTAACCGGCAATATAGCAGTTTTATATAGTGAATATGAACTGGCTAATTTTGGGCTTAACCATGCAAGGCTCAACAGCGCTAAAGCCTATGCTGACCTTGCCGGAACAGACCTTAAAAAAGAACAGTACCTGCTGGATGTTGATGTTGCCAAAATCTACCTTACCATCCTGCGCAACCAATACCGGCTGGATGCAGACAAGCAAAATATAGACAGGTACCAGGGCATATTCAATATTATACAGGCGCTTACTTTAAGTGGCATTAAAGCTGGTGCAGATTCTTCGCTTGCAAAAGCAGAGCTTTCTAAAACCAAAATAAATTACAACCAAACGCTAGGTACAATCAATCAGTTAAGGGAGCAATTATCTTACCTGACAGGCATACCGGCGGGCAGCCTGGCGATAGATACTTTGCAGGTAAGTGGCTACAATACCCTACCCAATGCTGTTGATTATGCCATGGATACGGCGGGCAACCCGGTGATAGATTATTTCACCAAAGCAAGAAATATTTATGTTACCAATGAGCGGCTCATCCGTAAAAGCTACCTGCCCAAAGTATTGCTGGCAGGCAGCTACTGGGCCCGTGGTTCCAGCATACAATATAACGACCAATACAAGGCCTTGTCAACAGGGTTAGGTTACCAGCGTTTTAATTATGCATTGGGCGTAGTGTTAACCTACAACCTTTTCAACGGCATCAGCAAAAGGGACAAACTGGCCATAAACCAATATCAGTTACAGGCAAGTGGTTACGATTTGCAGCAGCAAAAGTTATCCCTGCTGTCATCTGCAAGGCAGGCAGATAATGCTTTGCAAACCACTGTTAACAATTTAACAGAACTGCCGGTGCAGTACCAATCGGCCCTGGCCACGTATCAGCAAAAAATGGCTCAATATAAAGCCGGGCTTATTTCCCTGATAGACCTTACCAACGCCACTTTTGTTTTATACCGGTCGCAAACCGATTACACCGAAACCCTTAGCGACTGGTACATGGCACAACTTGATAAGGCCGCTGCCACGGGCAACCTGCAACAATTTTTAAACACCCTTAAATAATTATTATGGTACGCACAGCATTGCAACGGCCAGTAACCATCCTGGTTTTATTTGTTGGCCTGTTGTTGTTTTCCGTGATGGCCATACGCACCATACCGGTTGATATTTTCCCCAGGCTTAACTCGCCAACAATTTATGTAATTGAGCAATACGGCGGCATGAGCGCCAAACAAATGGAAGGCTTTTTCAGCACCCGTATGCAAGACCAGTTTTTGTATGTAAACGGTATTAAAAATATTGAGAGTAAAAACATACAGGGGCTTTCACTGGTAAAGCTTAGTTTTTATGAAAGTACCGACATGGCAGAAGCAACAGCACAGGTGGCCCTTCAATCCAACAGGATGCTGGCATTTTTTCCGCCAGGCTCGCTGCCCCCAACCGTGGTTAGGTTTGATGCCTCATCATTACCGGTAGGCGAACTGGTATTCAGCAGCCCCACCAAATCACTTGAAGAAATGTTTGACCTTGCCTTAACCCGGGTAAGGCCATTGTTTGCAACGGTGCCAGGCCTTTCTGCCGCCCCTGCATTTGGTTCTAATGCAAGAACGGTGGTGGTAAATGTTAACCCCGATAAATTAAGCACCTACAATGTAAGTGCAGATGAAGTGGTGGATGCCATTGCAAAAAATAACGCCATCACCCCTGCTGGTAACTTAAGGGTGGGCAGTACCATGTATGTAACCACCGTTAATTCGCTGGAAGATAAAGTAAACCAGTTTCAAAATATATCCATTAAAAGCAATGGCAGCTCTTCTGTAAACATCAGTGATGTTGCCCGGGTAGAAGATGCTGCAGATGTTACTGTAGACTATGCCCTTGTAAATGGCAAGCGTTCTGTGTACATACCGGTGGTTAAAACCGCCGATGCATCCACCTGGGATGTGGTGCAAAACCTTCGCAGCAAAATACCCGAAATGCAAAGCCTGCTGCCCGATGATGTTAAGATAAGCTATGAATTTGACCAGAGTGTTTTTGTAATAAACTCCGCCAAAAGTTTAATGACAGAAGGTATTTTAGGTGCCATACTTACCGGCCTGATGGTATTACTTTTTTTGCAGGACTGGCGCAGCAGCCTTGTGGTTATTATTACCATACCGGTAGCAGTTATGAGTGCGGTTTTCTTTTTAAACCTTGCCGGGCAAACCATAAATATCATGACGCTGAGCGGCCTTGCACTGGCCATTGGCATATTGGTAGACCAGGCAACCGTTACCATCGAAAACATACATCAGCACCTGGAAATGGGCAAACCAAAAAAGCAGGCCATTGCAGATGCCTGCCAGGAAATTTCGTTTCCGCTGCTGCTGATACTGCTTTGCATATTGGCGGTATTTGCACCGGCGCTTGTAATGAGCGGTGTGCCGAAAGCGATGTTTTTGCCCCTCTCCCTGTCTATTGCATTTGCGATGATAGTGTCTTACGTGGCCGCACAAACGCTGGTGCCGGTAATTTCAAACTGGTTATTGAAAGAAGAAAAATTTGTGTACCATCACAACCAGCACCATGCCCATGCAGGGCTGGCTTTGAACCAGCAGGAAATTGGTGAGATAGACGAACATGGTCAGAAAGATATTGACCACAAAGAAGAAAATGGCTTCTTCCAAAAATTAAAAACAGGGTTGGCAAGGTTGCTGGAAAAATGGATGCCCAACAGAAAATGGATTGTTGGTGCTTACCTGCTGCTTGCTTTTGGTGCTGCTGCAATTTGTTTTGTAACAATTGGTAAAGACCTGCTGCCTAAAACCAACAATGGCCAGTTGCAATTGCGCATACGGGAGCCTGATGGCACCAGGCTGGAAGTTACAGAACGTGCCGTTAAATCTGTTTTGGATATTATCGACAGCACAGTGCAGCACCACCTCGCCATTACCTCGGCTTATGTGGGTTTGGTGCCCAGTAATTTTGGAACAAGCAACCTGTATATTTTTAACAGTGGTACCCATGAAGCGGTCATCCAGGTGAACCTTGAGGAAGGATATAAAATGAAAATGGAAGACCTGAAGGAAAGCCTCCGCAAAAATATTGCGGATGCTTTTCCTTCTGTTAAGATTTCGTTTGAGCCGATAGAACTTACTGAAAAAATTATGGCGCAAGGTGCCAGCACCCCTATTGAGGTAAGGGTTGCAGGTAAAAATATGGGGGACATAAAAACATTTGCGGCGCAGGTGCTAAACAAGATGAAAGGAATTAATTATTTAAGGGATGTACAGGTTGCCCAGCCCCTTAATTTTCCAACGGTAAATATTTCTATAGACAGGCAAAAGCTTTCGCTGATGGGCTTATCGCTGGATAATGTTGCCCGCAGTATTACTGCAAGCACATCCAGCAGCAGGTATACCAGTAAGAATTTTTGGTTGGATGATAAGACAGCCTACACTTATCAAACCCAGGTGCAGGTGCCGGAGTACGTAATGAATTCGTTTGCGCAACTGGAAGCAACCCCATTGGTTAAGGGGCAGCCAAGGCCTGTATTATCTGATGTTGCCACACTTTCTGTTGATAGCCTGCCGGGTGAATATGACCGCAGTGGCCCACGCCGTTTTGTAACCATCAGTGCCAATATTTATAAGCAAGATTTGGGTACTGCCACGGCAGCCGTACAAAAAGCCGTAAATGAAGCTGGCACACCACCTGCGGGTTTAGTGGCCAGTATTAAAGGCATGTCTTCTCTATTAACAGAAACATTAGGGTCGCTGCAATCTGGTTTAATAGCAGCAATTATAGTTATCCTGTTGCTGCTTGCTGCCAACTATCAGTCCTTTGGTGTTTCTATCGCAGTACTCTCTACCGTGCCTGCGGTATTGCTGGGTGCCATGCTGATGCTGCTTGCAACGGGCGCCACCTTAAACCTTCAATCTTACATGGGTATTATAATGGCCGTTGGTGTATCTGTTGCAAATGCTATTTTAATAGTAACCAATGCAGAAGCTTTGCGGCTTGGTTACAAAGACCCTTTTAAAGCGGCAACAGTTGCAGCCAGTGTACGTTTGCGCCCTATTTTAATGACGAGCCTTGCCATGATAGCGGGTATGATACCCATGGCCAGCGGGCTTGGTGAATCAGGTGACCAGTCTGCCCCATTGGGCCGGGCGGTTATAGGCGGGCTGATAGCTTCCACACTTGCCGCCCTGTTTGTGGTACCGCTGGTGTATGGTTGGGTAAGGCAAAAATCAACTTTTACATCAGTTTCATTATTACCAGAAGACAATAACCTCTAAATTTTATGATCATGAAATATTTAATTTTTCTGCTGTCGTTTTCCATGCTGCTGTATGCATGCTCCCCTGATAACGCAGGCCCGGTAAAAGCCACTGCCGTAAAACCTGCACCAGTGGCTTATCCACTTGCCACAGTGCAAAAAGGCGGTGTGGCCACCACCATACAGTTACCGGCACAGCTTGCCGCTTACCAGGAGGTAAGTATTTTTCCCAAAGTAAATGGTTATGTAAAATTGGTGTTGGTGGATATTGGCAGCAAGGTTAAAAAAGGCACGCTGCTGATGGTGCTTGAAGCACCCGAACTGGAGCAGGCAGCTTTGCAGGCCAAAGAAAAATTTGCCCGTACAAGAGCAGACTATGCCATTGATAAAGAACGATACGAAAGGCTGCTGGATGCTTCCAAAACAGCCGGTGCCATTTCGCCGCTGGACCTATCGAGTATTAAAGCAAAAATGGATGCCGACATGGCCATCAGCAATGCAGAAAAAGCCAACTGGCAAATGCAGCAAACCATGCTGGGCTATCTGCGGGTGCAGGCACCCTTTGCCGGGGTTATTACAGAACGCAATGTTCACCCGGGGGCATTGGTAAGTGCATCTGCCAAAGACAAGCCCATGCTGGAATTGAAAGAAGTGGAACACCTGCGTTTACAGCTTGATATACCAGAGGGGATATCAGATGATTTGAAAAATAAAGACACCCTATCTTTTTATGTAAGTGCATTACAAGGAAAAAAACTAACGGGCAATATCAGCAGGTCTGCAATGAATATTAATGCGCAGTTCCGCAGCGAAAGAATGGAAATAGATGTGCCCAATAAAGATGGCGTGCTGGCACCTGGCATGTATGCTAATGTAGTGTTGTATTCCAAGGGAAATACCAATGCCTTGTATGTGCCCAAAACGGCTGTGGTAACCAGCACCGAAAGAAAATATGTGCTGCTGGCCATTGGCAAAAAAATAACAAAAACAGACGTAAGCACCGGCCATGCCACAGAAGATAAGACTGAAATTTACGGCCCGTTAAAAGAAGGCGATAAGGTAATAGCCGTAGCCAACGATGAGATAACAGAAAGAAACTGACATTGATGTGCACCTCATTACGCTTTGCCATTGGTTAACCCTAAAACCTTAAATAAACCAGCGCCGGTAGGGTGATGCAATGGCATGCCCCTGCCATTTTTTTGTGAATAGATAATCTGTGATACCGGGTTATCGACGATGTAATTCTCTCAGCGTATTTGAATTATAGGGCCATGCCACGGCATGATCCTACGGTGAAAAATGATTGTCTTGTCGGCAGATGAAAAAACATCTTGGTCAATTTGCGATAGTTTATTACAAGCTCTTTTCTTAATGTCGTTATAGGTCGCAAAGATTTTCTTTTTTACTCAGAAAGAAGTTTTTTTCAAAGTGAGGTTCTTCTGTTGCCTCAGGAAACGAAAATGCCAATTTTGTGAAAGTGTCAATTGATATCATTTCTTAAACTATTTTTTTACTGGGGTCAGATGTGTGAATACGTAATCCATTCGTCCGCTTCCAAAGGTTGTCTTTGCCAAGTTCCAGTATTTTGTCCACGGCCAGTTGTAGGCTCCCCCAAAAACAGTACGTTTTAAAAGTAGGCAAAAGTCTTAATTTTAAAAACGTAAATCATGAAAAAGAGCACCTTCAGCCCTGCCCAGATTGCAGGCATCCTCAAAGAGTTTGACAATGGCAAGGCAGCCGAAGAGATCAACCGTGAACACGGAGTAAGCAAAGCCTCATTGTATAAATGGCGGCAGCGCTACGGCGGCATGGAAGCCACCGAACTCAAACGCATTAAAGAACTGGAAGAAGAAAATGCCCGGTTGAAACGGATGTATGCCAACCTGGCGATGGATCTTGATGTAGCCAAATACCTTCTTGAAAAAAAGCTTTAAAGCCTTGCGACAAAAGAAGGGTGGTTGATGAGCTGCGTACAGAGCGGCCCAAAGACATCGGCAAGGCGTGTCGTTTATTGCGTTTAAGCAGGAGCAGCCTGCGGTACCAATCTGTAAAAAATGACAAAGGCATTATAGAGCAGTTGCAGCAGCTTGCGGAACAAAACCCACTGGAAGGTTTTTGGAAATGCTATAACCGTATACGTAATAAAGGCGGCATTATCAACCATAAACGGTTACACAGAGTGTATAAGCAAATAGGCATGCCGCTCAGGCGCAAAGTAAAAAAGCGTTTGGCAGCAAGGGTGAAAGAACCCTTGGCAGTGCCAGCAGGGTTTACGCAAACATGGAGCATTGATTTTATGAGCGATGCATTAAGCAATGGCACCAAGTTCCGCTCCTTCAATGTGATTGATGATTATAACCGTGAGGTACTGTTTATTGAAACAGATTATTCACTAAAAAGCAGCCGTGTAATATGGGTGCTAAAGCATTTAATTAACCGCTATGGCAAACCAGAAAAGATAAGAATGGACAACGGGCCTGAGTTTGTAGCCAACCTTGCACAGCAATGGAGTGCAGCAAACAGCATTGAATTTAAATACATACAGCCAGGCAAGCCAACACAGAATGCCTACATAGAACGGTTTAATAAAACATACCGGGAATGTATTTTAGATGCTTACCTGTTTGATTGTATTGATGAGGTAAGGGAAGCAACGCAGTTATGGGTGGATGATTATAACAACGAAAGGCCGCATGATGCGCTGGGTGGCTTGCCGCCTGCTATATACCGGAAACTAAACGGCCATTCTGTTGGGCTCCGTTCCGCTCCGGCTACGCCTCCGCTTCACTACGCCCAACAGAATGATGTAAACTGATTATTAAAATGATAAAATATTCTACTTTTAAGCTGTACTAAAAATGGGGAGCCTACAGGTGTATATCACCGCCTGTTATGGGGGCTTCTGCAGCAGGAACAATCTGCCGCTTCATATTGGCAATGCTGCCCACATCAAATGGAGCCTTGGTATTACACGGGGAAAAAATGATGTAATTGATTCTGTTCGCTTGTGCATGTACTGCTGCAAGCAATCCGATGAGCTAAAAGCAACGCCGGTACTGAATCCTGTATTTATGAAACTCAAAGACCTGATGACTTCACGCAGCCGCCTGGTAACTCAGTTGCACAGTACAAAAAATTATATCAAAGAACTGCAATGCAGTAATGATAAAGTATTGCTGGCTACTATTGAAAAAGCCCACAAGGCGGCCATTGAAGGCATCAAAAAAAGCATTCTGCAAATTGAAGAGTTGATCAATCAGATCATTCAGCAAGATCCGGTGATTTATAAAAACTACCTGCTTATAAAATCAGTACCAGGTACTGGCCATTTAACAGCAGTCTATATTATCTGCTGCACTAATAATTTTATTGCAAAAGTAACGGGTAAGCAACTGGCAAGTTACGCAGGTGTAGTACCTTTTGAGCATAGCAGCGGAGTAAGTATAAAAGGCAGGAACAGGGTACATAAAATGGCCAATAAAGAACTTAAGAAAATGCTGCACCTCTGTGCACTGGCCGCCATCAAATATTATCCTGAATTTAAAGACTATTTCAATAGAAAAAAAGCAGAGGGAAAAAATGGTATGCTGGTGTTAAATGCCATCCGGAACAAATTAATATTAAGGGTCGTCGCTGTGGTCAATAAACAACAACCCTATGTGGATAACGCTCCAATTGCAGCCTGAAAAAAGATGAAATTTATTTGTTTTTTCCATAGCAATCAAGCCCCAATTGCACAAAACCTTTTGTTGTGCGTTCGTACATTTCTTTTGGTAGATTGGTTTATTGTTTGTGTAAGACAATTTTTGCAATGTGAAATTGTCAAAGAAACATACCAAGGTTTATCTTTCAATTTGTCAAATATACATGTGATTTACTGTGTCATATAATCATGTATAAAAGAACTGCCAACTGCTCATATATTTTGTATCAAAATTTTCCTTGCTTTCAAAGTCTAAACTGATGTCTTTAAAACTATTTAGTTTAAGGTCGAGATATTTGTCTACAAGTTTAAAATACTCTTCTCTCATTTTTTGATAGATAGGTAAATCTTTATTGTATTCAATTTGGTCATTCGAATAGAGCCAAACTGTTAACCATCTGTCACCACTATGGACTTGCCAAGCGTCGCCGTTTTCATAAGATTGCAAAAAAGGTTTCAATACTTCGTTTGGAATATACTTTGCCATAAAAATTTCAGTCTACAAGATTAGAATGTCACTTCGAATTACTGGTTGAGTCCGTTTGTATGACGCACAACGAACAGGGCTTGGCGAAGGTGGGGAATTAGAATTCCGTCCGCCCGGAACCGCTGCTGATTGAAAAACTGATGATGAAGATAACAACAAAAAGCCAAATAGCATTCCGTCAAGCTGGAACAAAAGCCAAATAGAATTACAAAAAGTTCATTGTTATTCCGTCTGCCCAACTTGCACAAAACCCCTTGTTGTGCGTTTGTGCTTCTTCATTTACGTTGTCCAAACTGGTTTGTAGTCAAGTTGGGTCGGCGTTTTAATATAAAAAAGTTCACCTGAAAAATATAAATTGAGTTGTGGGGCGTTGGAAATCCTGATTGCATCGTCTTTTGCAATTTGTTGGTTGTCTGCTAAACCGCCGCCATTTAAAACATAAAAAGTATAACTGCAACTACTGTCTAACTGTAAACTTGTTTTTGTTTGATTATCAAACGTGAGTTTCTTAATGGTCAAATGTGGTGTCATTGCAAAAGCCTTGCTGTGTGCACCTACATAAGTGGTTGTCTTAATTTCGTTTTCGATTACTGTTTCAAAATCTTGGCCGTGGTAATCCAAATAAGCAGGTTTTTGTTTGATGGCTTCGTGAAAATTAGGGTCAAACCAAATCTGAAAACTGCTTGTGCCTTTGACAATTCTCTCTTGGTGTTGAATGCCTTTGTTAGACTGAATCACTTGAAAATCGCCTGTTTCTAAAGGTGTCCATACTTTTGAAGCAGTGTCAAAATGAGTGACCTGTCCATCTAAAATAAAGGTCATAATTTCGAACCCTTCGTGTGGATGTAAACCAAATTCGCAATCCTCCAGTGCCACAGCATGACTCCAATAAAATAAGCTGGAATAGGGCGCTACTGCTTTTGAAAACCCACTTGCAACGGGCTTATTTACTACAAATCTGTCATTAAAAATAGTGGTATTAAACTGTTCTGATTTTTTCTGTATCTGTATCATTTTATTTTAATCTTGTTTTGATAATTCTTTTTCAATCTCTTTACTTGGCACTATCCAAACTGCGGACGAAATGGCAAAAAACACTAATGAAATATGTGGATTTATAAATGCAGCAGGAATGGAAAGTATGTTGCAGGCCGTAGAAATTAGAACTTTGAAATTTTGCTTCTTGATAATGCTTTTTAGTTCGTTGCTTTCATTTCCTAAACTATTGGCAATTTGATTTTGAAGAATATTAAACGATACCCCACAAATCAATAATAAAATACTGTAAGCGATTACGGTGAACCTATCAAAATGAGTTTCGCCTATCCACTTTGTCCCAAAAGGAATAAGCGACAGCCAAAACAATAAATTTAGATTGCCCCACATTATTGCAGACGATACTTTTTTTAATGAGTGCAATAAATGATGGTGATTATTCCAATAAACGCCAATGATGGAAAAGCTTAAAATATAACTTATTAGCGTTGGCAACAAATGCAAAACACCTTCCCAATTGGCCGTTTCGGGGGTTTTAATTTCTAAAACCATAATGGTAATGATGATTGCCAAAACACCATCGCTAAACGCTTCTAATCTTGATTTATTCATTGCTATTATTTAAAATTAAATCGTAAAAAAACGCCGTAATTCTCTTTTAAAATTTTTGCTGGACCGTAATAATCCAAATTACTCGCTAAACCAAATTGATAATTGCCAATGCCGACACCCAACCGAAACTGCATATAACTTCTTTCGTGCTGATTTTCCTCGGAATTATGATTGTACAATGCTTGAAAACGACTGTAAAGATTTACTTTCTCGGTCAGTTTCGGTTTGTATTCGATTAACGTTAAGCCTTCAATATTTCTATTTTTTGATAAATGATAAGTCGGCGTTATCACAAACAAAATTTCTTTGTTGGCGAACACATATTCCAGCCCCACAATCGGCGTCAAGCCAGAGACCCTGTTCACCGAAAGCCCAGTTGCAACGCCAAATCCTTTATAAATCTCATAACTCACCTGCGAGTTGTTGATGAAATCCAAATTGTTGACATCGTTCTTGTAAGTGCTTTCAAAACTTGTAACCGAAAGGAACGAAAATTTGCTTGCCGGCGCAAAATGCTTGTTCATCAAAAATTGCAGGCCAAAACGGTTATTGCCCGCATTCAGCTCTACCGGACTGGGTGCTTCTTTGCTTGCCTCTTGCGCATTTGCAATGCCTGAAAAAAGCAAAATGATTAATAGTATTTGAAATTTCATTGTTCTAAAATTGGGATTAAACAAAAATGCCCTGCTTTTTAAACAAGGCATTTTTATGGATTTGAAAATTTATTTGCCCAATTTGGAAATAACTTCTTGCAAATTAATTTGCATTACTTTTTGTCCGTCTGGCGTGCTAAAATCTTGGAATAACTCTGTAACGGCTGCATTTGCAGATAACACTCTTGCACCTATTTGCCTGAAATAATCAAAAGAGGTTTCATCTGCCAATTTGCTCGTACTTCCACTTGCATCTGCAACCACAATTACGTTGTAGCCTAATTCAATGGCAGAAGTAACGGTGTGCAACAAACAAATATCCGTTGTTAAACCACAAATAATAAGGTTTTTTCTGTTCAAGTTTTTAACGGCGGTTTTGAAATTAGGGTCAATAAAACAATTTAATGTTCCGCCCCTTTTTATTCTTGCCGCAAATTGTTTGGGTGCAGCTTGTTGGATGCCTTCCCACGTCAAGCCTATTTGTTCTTCCATTGTGGTAGTTATAAGCAACGGCACATTTACTTCTGCCCCAATACGAGCGAGCATACGCAAATTATTTTCCACATTTTTCTTGTCTTGGCTGTAAATCCAGTCCATTGTCATCTTTTGGTGGTCAACCAAAAGAATGGCAGAATTTTGAGGTGTGAATTGAGTTGGAACTTTTGCTGTTTGTCCAAAACTCATTATTGAAACCATTGTTGCTACTACAAGTAACGCTGTTTGAAATACTTTTTTCATCATTTTATTTTTTATCGTTGTTATTAATGATGCAAATGTAGTTAGCTTTGGTACCGATTAGATAGTTGTTACCTATAAGTAAGTAGTTACTAAAAAGTAAGTAGTATGAAAAGAGAAACAAAAAATGATGCTTGTCCTTTTAGGTTAAGGGCTTCAAGAGATGCCTTGGAAATCATTCAAGGCAAATGGCGTGTTCCTATTGTTATCTCTTTGACGTATGGTACAAAACGCTTTGGCGAAATACAAAGAGACATCGGCGATGTGTCCCCAAAAATGTTGTCGCAAGAATTAAAAGCGTTGGAAGAAAACAAAATCATCAGTCGTACTTTGTACGATAGTATGCCTGTAACTGTTGAGTATTCTCTTACACCACTTGGCCAGTCAATGAATAAATTGTTAGATGAACTGCTTAATTGGGGCAACCATTTTAGAAAGGAAATTGTCGGCAAATGATTGTCAATGTGTCAAGTTAGCAGGGTGTGTCATAGCATAACGCACAACGGGCAGGGCTTGGCGTTGTTGGGGGATTTGAAAAACGTCCGCCCGGAACTAAAGCCCAATTAAAATACTAAAGTTGAAGTTAACAACTAAAAGCCAAATTGAAAAACGTCAGCCCGAACAACTGCCGCCATGTTGCTGCAGATGAAGATTACAATGTCCTGCCCCAATAACGCCAAACCCAATGTTACCTGCAGTGCTTTCTATTTTCGCAAGTATCTAATAAATGCAGCCGTAAAGCTTGTTGCTAAAATTAAGTTTATTATTTTATGAATGAGTTCAAGTGTCTGCGATAATTCAAGTGTTTTGTCAGAATGCAAGTAGAAATTTAAACTTACTTGAAATGGCAGAATGTTCTTTAAACTATATATCAAAGAATAGCCTAAGTCTCTTACTGTGCTAAGTGTGTTCGAAGCCTGGAATGAAAACTCATATTTAACTAAGGTGTCACCCACATAAAACCCTGTGAATAAGAATATGAACGCAAAACAAATAATTGAACATAAGACAAAAAATAGTGGTTTCTTAAAATTTTCACCATAACTACTAATTGCCTTGTGAAAACCCATTAACCAAAACTCAATCCAGTCGCTTTTTTTATGGTGAATTTTTCGTTTTATTTCTTGCTCTGATATATAAAACTTACCAAGATTAATAAAGTCTGAACTTTTTTCTGAACTGGTTTTGAGTTTCGAATAAATGTCTTTTACTTTTACCAACTCGTCAATTGCATTTATATCTTTTTTATCATCGAAAACCAAATTTCTGCTTACAAAAAACTTCCTTTCTGACAGCCAACGACAATCCCTAAACTCAACATTTGTAATATCAAACTCTTTAAAGGAAAAAAATCTAAAGTCAATTTTTTGAAAGACTAAATTTTGAAGATTTGAATACTCAAAGTCTGTTTTGCAATTTTCTTCAATTGCATTATGATAAAAAAATGAAGGATATTTATTGAAAACCAACCCTCGAAAAAACGCTTCTTCTTTAAACCAAACACTGCTCATATTGAATATGTCGTCAAATGTGCAGTTTTCGATAAATAGTTTATCTATTGTTTTTATTTGATTTGAGCGTCCAAAATATATTGAATCACTAAACTTGCAATCAGAAAAGAGTAAGTTGTCTATGTGCCAATAATTTAGAAACACTTCACCCAAATTAGACTCAAATATTTTTAACTTTTTTGTGTTATCAAAAACTAAAATGGCTTTTGAGGCAATTGTTGATTCAGAGATTTTAATTTCCTCTACGTCTTTATACTCATCAGGTGTTCTTATATAGATTTCATTATTATGGTCAGTTAGTTTATCGGTTTTATTTAGAATAACTTTATGAATATGAAGGTTCTTAAAAGTTACTTCCCATATTTTGATATTCTTCAGACCTTCTGTTCTGAAAATGTTTATTGTTTCTACCTCAGTCTTTCCATTTTCTTTTGGATAATCGTTCCTATCAATACTAACTTCAGAAACATTTGAGGACTCGACCGTAATTGTTTTACATTTAGAATTAATGAAAGTAAAGCTTCGGTCAATATTTGTGTCGTTAATTGATAATGATTCTATATCTGACTCTTTCCGAACAATTAAACCATTATATAGTTTGCAATAGTAAAACCATAAGTATTTTAATTTTGAAGTGTTAATGAATGTTTTAAATGGAGCAAATTTCCCTTCTTTTTGTTCGCTTACTTCAACCGTATTAAAAATAACTTCATCGATTGTTGAATCTTCTATAGACACTGCTGTAAATAGGCAGTCATTTACTTCTAACCTTGTTTTGGGAAGATTGACTTTTGTTACATATAGTAGTAAGTCTTTGTCTTTGACATCTTTTATTGTAATTTTTAAAGAGCCTTCTAAAGAATTCGTCTCAATAAATTCTGTGTCAATAACCAAATATTTGTCCTTGCGAACAAATTGTTTATAGTTGTCATTATTTATTGTAAACTCCATTTGTTATTAGGGTCTTTTTGCATTGCAGGTAACGGGCAGGGCTTGCTGCAGGGCTGGAATTCATTGCTCGTCCGCCTGGAACCGCTGCTGATTAAAGATATAAAAGTACAAGTTAACAAACAAAAGCCCAACAGTGAATGTCCAGCCTAGATGAAGCACAACAGCGATAAAATGACCATTGCTCCAACGTCCGGCCAGCCTTGCAGCAAACCCAATGTTGTGTGCTGGCGTTCGTCCGCTTAGGCTTTAAAAATTAAGTTTTAGTCGTCAGCTTACGTCATACTTTTTAAAATTATCTTGTCAGACAATAATTGCTTAAACTTTTTTTGTCCACCAAGATTATAATTTATTAAAGCTGCTTTTTTGTTTAGTCCTCAACTAATGTACAAATTCCATAAATAGAATTGATATTTATCCATCCATTAATTCTGCCAATATTGTTGCCAATTTGATACCTGTCACCCTGAATTGCTTTTACTAAATGTAAATATTGACTTCCGTTAACTTTACATAAAACAATATCTCCCTTTTGTAGTTGTCTTTCCATTAGTGGTTCAACGGTCACCAATTGTCCTGATTCAACTTTTCCTTTCATTGAGTTTCCTCTTGGTCGAAATTGAACAGTTTCACCAGTCTTTAATTTTTCAATGTAATGTGTCGCCCAGCTCATTATCTTTAATAGGGTTTGGTAATTGTTTAATTTTTAAAAATTGTCTGCTTGAATAATTAGGGTGTTGCTTTACGCTTGCACACAACGTTCAGGGCTTGCCGAAGTACGGGAATTAGTATTCCGTCAGCCAGGTACCGATGATGATTGAAAAACTGAAGTTGAAGATAACAACAAAAAGCTAAATAGATAATGTCCAGCCCGATATGAAGTACAATAGAATTACAAAAAGACGAAGATAACTTCCGTCAGCCCGTATTTTGGCAAACCCCCTGTTAGTGGCATGTGGCTTTTCTCGCAGGTTGACTGTAATTTTTTTCTGGCAAAGTCGAAAAGCATATTTTAGTTAAACGATTGTCTAAATTCCAAAGGCGATTGATTGGTTTTGGTCTTGAATAATTTACTGAATGATTGTGAATGTTCAAAGCCCAATTCGTAAGCAATTTCACTTACCGTTAATGAAGTTGTTGATAATCTTTCTTTGGCTTTTTCAATCAACTTGTCGTGAATGTGCTGTTGAGTGCTTTGTCCTGTAAGCGTTTTAAGCAAACGACTTAGATAACTTACCGATAAATTTAATGCCTCAGCAACATACTGAACTGATGGCAAACCTTTTTGAGTTACGCTAACATTCATAAAGTAATCCAACAATAAACTTTCAAACTTGTCAAGAATTTGATGATTGATTTTTTTGTGTGTGAGGAATTGACGATGATAAAAACGGTCGGCATAATTCAATAGAGTTTCCAAATGAGCTATGATGATGTCTTGGCTAAAATTGTCAATGTTTGAGTGATACTCTTGTTGGATGTTCTCAATAATTCCAATAATCGTTTTTTCTTCTTTCTCTGAAAGCATTAATGCTTCATTGGCTGAATACTCAAAATATTCGTATTGTTTGATTTTGTTTGCCAATGCGGTATTCCAAAGAAAATCGGGGTGAACAAGCAACACCCACCCCGATTGTTTTAACACTTCATTTTCTTGATTAGAAATACTAAAAACCTGATTGGGCGACATAAATGACATAATGCCTTCATCATAATAATATTGGTCTTGTCCGTATGCAACCTTGCCCTTACTAAAAACTCTTTTAAGGGCAATCACATAAAAATCCAAAGCTAAATTCATTGGTTCGTTAATATGCCAATACTTAACCGTTTCAACATCAATTACACTTATTAAATGATGTTCTGGTTTGGGTAAACCTCTATATTGATGAAATTCGGTTATGGTTTTTATATTTCTTGTCATTTCAGTTTTCTTTTCTCACTTCTAATATGATTTTTCCAAGAACTCTTCCTGTTTCAATTTCCTTGTGAGCATCAGCAACTTGTTCTAACGAATGCACTTTGCCAATAGTGACTTTCACTTTGCCTTCGTTAATCCACTGCGTAAATTCATTTAACCATGTCAAATGATTTGTTTGTGCAGCAAGAAATTCTCCTTTGGCATTCTTCTTCTCAATTGCTTCTTTGACTACATCGTCAAAGGGAAAGTCCACATTAGCACTTACAAAAATTCCACCATTCTTTAATACGCTTATACTCTTTAGACGTTCATTGTTATCCCGAACTGATGAAGCTTCAAACACAACATCAATGTCGTGTATTAAATCTTCAAAGTGTTGTGTTTTATAATCAATCACTTCGTCTGCACCAATTTGTTTTAAAAATTCTTGATTATCCGTAGAAGCACTACCAATAACATAAGCACCTTTTGCTTTTGCAAATTGCACTGCAAAATTTCCAACACTACCCGAAGCACCTTGAACGAAAATACGTTGTCTTGCTTGTAGTTTTCCAAGTTCAAAAATGGAATTCGCTGCAACAAGCCCCGTTAAAGGAACGGCAGCGGCTTCATTGAAAGAAAGACTTTTGGATTTCAATGCAAATTGGCTTGCTTTTGCTGATACATACTCTGCATAGCTACCGTTGCCTGGAAAGTTAGGGACGCCATAGACTTCATCGCCTTTTTTGAAGTTTGTAACGTTGCTCCCAATTTCCTCTACAATGCCCGATGCATCCCATCCCAAAGTTAAAGGCAACTTTAAATAAGGTCGCAATACATCGTTGCCGCCTTCACGAACTACTCTGTCTACAGGGTTTACACCACTTGCATATACCATTACTAAAATTTCATCTGCTGCTGGTACAGGACGTTCTACTTCTTCAATTTTCAATACGTCTGTTCCGCCAAATTCGTTGATTATTACTGCTTTCATTTTAATTATTTTTTGTTTATGCAAAGGTCAGTAAGAAACAAATGAGGCTTGTAGCCATTTATGACTTTGTTGTAGTCAAAAAAAATATAGCTTATGAAACAACGTTAATGTCAAGCGTTGAGGTTAGTTTCACAAAGATTTTTCTATGTCAGCCTTTGTAATTTTGGTGTGGCTGCTTCAATTAGTGGGGTCGTCCTGTGCCATTGCCACTAACGACCGAGTATTGCTGCAGTTGGGGAATTGACCAACTGTCTGCCCGGTACTGAAGCTAAATTAAGAAACTAAAGTTGAAGTTTACAGCTAATGACTGGCAGAATTCCGTCCGCCGAAACCAAAGCTTGGATATGCACTGCTGATGATTGCTTCAACGTCCTGCCCCAATTGCAGCAATACTTTTGTTAATTGCAGGTTTTTTTTTGCTTTTTTGGAACAAAAAATTTCGACTACAAATGCTCAAAGTTTTTATAAAAGTTAAATAGCGATATTCTGATGAAAACTTACCGCAGTCCCGCAAAAAGAAAACTTGCACTTAACGACCAGGGCTTTGCGCTGCTGGGGAATTGTTGCTTGTCCAGCCCGGTACTGAAGCCCAGTAAAAAAATAAAAGTACAAGTTAACAACTAATGTTCAACAGAATTTCGTCAAGCCCGGATGCAGTACAGTAGCGATTTGCAGCCGATTTTTCTTCCGTCTGCCCCAGTAGTGCAAAACCCCCTGTTAGCGGCAGGTTTCTAGTAATCTGCAACTTCTCCACTGTCTTTAATTTTTCTCACATAGTTATATACCGTTCTATTAGTAAAGGACCAATAACTTAATTCCTCGTTTAAGAACAATTTAATTTTCTTAACTATCTCTAAAGTGAGAGTTTTAAATAATCCTACCAACTCGGTTAAGTCGTGCTCATATAAATTATAGAATCCACTTTTAAATTTTTCTCTACTTCTTCTTTTTATTTCTATCATACTTGGAACAGGATTTTTTATGTCTAAGTAGGAACACAAAAATTCATAATTTCTGTGCATGGCCTCGAAGAATATCAAATCCTCATCTTCTACGCCAAGATGAAAATCCAAATTGTCATGCTCAGTCTGAAAATCTTGAAAATGTTTAAGGTTAGAAAGAAAAAACAAAAACTCATTTTCAAATTGCTGTCTATATCTTTCTACAAGATATCTATACCGAAAACTAAATATGCCAAACTTACTTTTCTTTTCGATTTTATAATTAAAGACTTCTTGCTTATCAAATTCGCTATAATGTTTTTTAATATATCTATGAACTGGTAGAAAATATAATTCTTGATTTTCAATATCTGTCAAAAAAATGAAAACTGGAACAGGAAAATTATACCAATAATTAGTTGTAGCAATATTAATACCTGTTAATATAAAACTTTGGTCTTTTGTCCATGGAATATTCTCCCTAGATTTTAGTTGCACCAATATTAAATCGCCAGTAAGTTCATTTTTATCGTTGACTAGCTCCAGATGTAGGCTCCCCCAAAAACAGTACGTTTTAAAAGTAGGCAAAAGTCTTAATTTTAAAAACGTAAATCATGAAAAAGAGCACCTTCAGCCCTGCCCAGATTGCAGGCATCCTCAAAGAGTTTGACAATGGCAAGGCAGCCGAAGAGATCAACCGTGAACACGGAGTAAGCAAAGCCTCATTGTATAAATGGCGGCAGCGCTACGGCGGCATGGAAGCCACCGAACTCAAACGCATTAAAGAACTGGAAGAAGAAAATGCCCGGTTGAAACGGATGTATGCCAACCTGGCGATGGATCTTGATGTAGCCAAATACCTTCTTGAAAAAAAGCTTTAAAGCCTTGCGACAAAAGAAGGGTGGTTGATGAGCTGCGTACAGAGCGGCCCAAAGACATCGGCAAGGCGTGTCGTTTATTGCGTTTAAGCAGGAGCAGCCTGCGGTACCAATCTGTAAAAAATGACAAAGGCATTATAGAGCAGTTGCAGCAGCTTGCGGAACAAAACCCACTGGAAGGTTTTTGGAAATGCTATAACCGTATACGTAATAAAGGCGGCATTATCAACCATAAACGGTTACACAGAGTGTATAAGCAAATAGGCATGCCGCTCAGGCGCAAAGTAAAAAAGCGTTTGGCAGCAAGGGTGAAAGAACCCTTGGCAGTGCCAGCAGGGTTTACGCAAACATGGAGCATTGATTTTATGAGCGATGCATTAAGCAATGGCACCAAGTTCCGCTCCTTCAATGTGATTGATGATTATAACCGTGAGGTACTGTTTATTGAAACAGATTATTCACTAAAAAGCAGCCGTGTAATATGGGTGCTAAAGCATTTAATTAACCGCTATGGCAAACCAGAAAAGATAAGAATGGACAACGGGCCTGAGTTTGTAGCCAACCTTGCACAGCAATGGAGTGCAGCAAACAGCATTGAATTTAAATACATACAGCCAGGCAAGCCAACACAGAATGCCTACATAGAACGGTTTAATAAAACATACCGGGAATGTATTTTAGATGCTTACCTGTTTGATTGTATTGATGAGGTAAGGGAAGCAACGCAGTTATGGGTGGATGATTATAACAACGAAAGGCCGCATGATGCGCTGGGTGGCTTGCCGCCTGCTATATACCGGAAACTAAACGGCCATTCTGTTGGGCTCCGTTCCGCTCCGGCTACGCCTCCGCTTCACTACGCCCAACAGAATGATGTAAACTGATTATTAAAATGATAAAATATTCTACTTTTAAGCTGTACTAAAAATGGGGAGCCTACACAGATAACAATCGATACCATAATCTCTTTCAGTAACGTCTCTGATTATCCAACTATTTGGGATTTTGGAAGAAAATAATTTGAACGACGCTGTTTCGGAAATATGTTGAGAAACTCTTTTAGGTAATTTCATTGCTATATACGTCTTCTATTATTAGGTTGTTTGATTATCATCCATGATTTGAAAGAGATCTGTTTAACTTGCCGCTAACGGACACGGCTTGGCGATGTGGCGGCATTTGAAAAACGTCAAGCACGGAACCGCTGCTGAATAGAATTACTAATGCTGAAGATAACTACAAAAGCTCAATAGTAAAAGTCAAGCCCGGACTGCTGCTGATAGCGAACAAAAAGCTGAGCATATATTCGTCGCCCCGCCATATTGCCAAACCGCCTGTTGTATGCCGTAACTATGTCGTGGTCTTCTTTTTCACAAGTCCTTTGGGTCGTTTAGCAGTAATGATTACAATGTAACGTTTAGGAACTACATTGTCCATCAAATATTTGCCGTCTTGTTTGTCAATTACATTTAGTGTTTTAAAGTTCTTGTCGTTAATAAGAAACAAACTTCCTGGAGCAGCACTGTCAGACAAAGCCTCTCCGTTTAAAACGTATTGTGCAGCGGTGTCAGCCTGAGGCGAATTGAAAATACGTCTATACTCGTCAGACTTTGAACTGAGATAATTCCAGTAAATAGTCTTGGCTGCTTTTACGGTCGTTACATAAATGGCTCCGTCAACACCTTTGTCACCTAAAAGTTTCTTTGCTTTTTTAGGTCTTACGATACTGATGTTAGAAATGTCAATTGGATTGAGTGTTTGCAAAGAATTCATTTCACTTTCTACGCTGTCTAAAAAAACAATTGGGTTCTGTCCCATTTTTTTCATTGCTTTTTTCGGAAGCTGTCCAAAAGAAGTCGCTGTCAGTAAAACGAATATGATAAATGTAAAAGCTGTTCGCATTGAGGGTTTGTTATGGCATACAACGAACAGGGCTTTGCGATGTTGGGGAATTTGAAAAACGTCCGCCCGGAACCGAAGCCCAATTGAAAAACTGATGATGAAGATAACAACAAAAAGCCAAATTGAAACTCGTCTGCTCGAACAAATGCCAAATAGAATTACAAATGCTCATTGTTATTCCGTCCGCCCCAATATTGCAAAACCCCTTGTTATGTGCCGTTTTTATTCTTTTAAAAAATTATAAATCTGTCCTGATTGCTTTAACACCATTGTCTTGTCCACAGGATTAAATTCTAAAATTATCCCCTCGTCCGAATAACTAAATTCGTCTTTTTTTGTCGCCTGTAAAGTAAGAGCATTTTGTCCTGTCGCTTGTGCTATCAGATTTAAGTTGTTTTTTGTAATAACAATCTTGATTGGCAGTTGCTTACTACTGTAAACGCCCAAGTATTTGTCCAAATCTTGGGTTGTTACTTTATATATATTCGATATTGGCGGTGGAATATAATTGTACGGAATGTAATTTTCCCAACGCCAAGGTGTAAATGTGTCGCCTATACTGTACGCTAAAAACTCTTTAAAAATGCTTTCACCGTTGTCATTGTTGGTCATAATTACAAGTGCAATTTTTTTGTCGGGGAAACAAATTGAGTAATGTCCCCAACCGTCATCGTGTCCTTCTTTAAAAAATGCTCTCCCAAAAGGTGTGGTAAATGTTCCAACGCCAAAACCATAACCCAACTGAATATTGTCGTTGTCTGTACTGTCAATTTGGGCAAGTGGTCCAAATTGGCTTCTTGATTTAATTCTAATCTGTTGGCTTGTCATTTCTTTGAAACTCTTTTTTGAAAGTCCTTTTCCACTTATCAGGGCTATATAAAATTTTGTGAAGTCTTCAAGGGTTGTACTCATAGAACCACCTGCACTTGCTTCTTTCCATTTCATTAATTCATAGGGTTCGCCTTTTGAATTATGTCCGTAGCAAATATTGGTGTCAAAACGAGTTTGCCAAACTTGGCTTGTGTTCGTCATACCCAAAGGTTTAAAAACTCTTTCTTGTGAAATGGTTTCATAATCTTTCCCTGTGAGTTGCTCAATTACAAATTGTAATAAGTAAAGTCCTTCACCTGAATATGAGTAACGAGTGCCTGGCTCAAATTTGATTTTCAGTTTTTTATCCGCTTCAAACCAACGCCAATTTGCAAAACCTGTTGTATGTGTCAGGCACATTCGGGCTGTTATTTTTTCGTAACGTTTGTCGTCTTTTAGGTCGTGATAGCCACGTCTAAAACCATTTATTTTGATTTCTGGTAATGGCTTGTTCAAATATTGTACAAGTGGTTTATCAAGGTCTATCAATTTTTCTTGTACATACTGCATAGCAATGTAAGCAAATACGGTTTTGGCAAAAGAGGCTGCATACATTACTGATGTTTTTTCAAAGGGAACATTTTTTTGAACATTTGCAAGTCCGTAAGTTTTGGTAAAAATGGGTTTATTGTCATTAAAAACTGAAACTGCAACGCCTGAAACATTGGCAACTTTCATTAAGTATTCAATTTTTGCATTTAAACTGTCCACAGAAATTTTGCTTCCGTCAATCCTTTTTATGGATTGTCCAAATGAGTTAATTGAAACTATCAGAAAAACTGTCGCTAAGAAAATTTTAAATTTCATAAATATAGTTTGAAGTTTAGGGCCTCGCTAAAATGGCACATAACGGGCGAGGCTTTGTGCAGTTGGGGAATTGACCAACTGTCCGCCCGGAACTGAAGCTAAATTAATAACTAAAAGCCGAAGTTAACCAACAAAAGCCCGGCAGAATTACGTCCGCCGAAACCAAAGCCGGGATATGCAGTGCCGATGATTGCTTCAACGTCGAGCCCCAATTGCACAAAACCTGATGTTACCGGCTGGCATAGCAGAAAGTTATTGCTTGCTTGCAGTTTAATTTGCCTTGTCACCAAAATATTTTTTTAAGTCCCGTTTTAAAAATAAGTGTGTAAATAAAACAGGTGGATTAAGTACTGGATATTTTTTTACGATATTGAAATATATTTTATTGTCGGCTACGATAAATGTGATGGTCTTTTTCCAAATCTTGTTAAAGGAAAGACTTTCTTCAACATCTGCAATTACAACTTCTTTATTACCGCTAACTGAGTCGTAACCCTTTTGCTCCAGGAACATTAATAGAAGCTCTTTGTTTTTGTGTCCTGCGAGGTGAGTGGTAAAACTTATTAATCTATTTTCTGTAATTTTTCTGAATAAGCCATAAAGTCCAAATAAAATTGCAATTGGAAAAACAACATAGGCGATGGCTTTTTCATTTGAGTTTTTAATTTCGCCTTGAAAGTATATTAAGAAAAGGCATCCCGTGAAAGAGATAAGTAAAGAGGAGAAAACAATTTTATCTGTAATTGCGTCAATTTTGTCAAGCCAATCTCGTTTGATAATTAGCCAGCCTGTCGTAGTGCTTTTTACTGTATCAATGTAAGAGAGGTTTGCCATAGTGAGGTGTCAAGATGCTTGCCGGTAACGGGCGGGTATTGCTGCAGGTGGGATATTTTATAACGTCCAGCCTGGAACCAATGCCCAATTGAAAAATATAAAGTTGAAGTTAATAACAAAAAGCCAAATAGATATTCGTCTGCCCGAACAAAAGTACAGCGATGCAAACATCCGAAGTTTCAACGTCCAGCCCCACTTGCAGCAATACCAATGTTAGGTGCTGTTGTTGTTTGAACGATGTTTTAAAAAGTAAAGTCCCGTTGCGACTATCCAAGTTAAAAGGCAGTCATAAAATAAATGGTTAACAGTCCAGCCCGAATTTGGTATGCTATTACCGCTAAGCCAAAATTGTCCATAATATTTAAATGGAAATCCGATGTCAAGTTTATAAACCTCATTGTTTTTGTAATAATGCAACGGATTTATTTGTGTCAAGACTGTAATGAACGAAATAGAAAAGAATACTAAAATTGAAATAAGTGTTCCTTTAAAAATTGTCCTTGCCAGTTTTTGCTTACTCATAAATTGTTGCGCCTTTCAGAATGTCGAAAAATGTTTTCCAGTCAGGGACGTTGACATTAATAGTTTGTCCGGTGTTGTCTTAATAACCTTGTAAATCCTGAGCATACCTTGCAACGGCTTTTAAATAATCATCAATATTTGTGTTTGTCCATTTGTCTTTATTGGCACGAAAATCTGCTCTTAGGTTTTCTACAAATAATACAAAGTCTGCTCTAGTCATCGGAATGTCGCTTTGCAATAGCACCTAACGTACAGGGCTTTATGCAGGTTGGGAAATAGAATTGTGTCTGCTCGGGCCGCTGCTGATTGAAAATATTTTGATGAAGTTAAAACTAATGTTCAATATTATTTGTCAAGCCCCGAACCAATGCCTGGCTTTGCAATTTGTTGAAGCTAAGTTTGTCAAGCCCAACTTGCATAAAACCCCATGTTAGCGGAAGTTGTTAAAGCTTTGAGACTCCGAGCTCATTGTATAAAACTTCAATTGCGCTTTCAGACATACTTTCCATTCGCTTGTATTCATTTACCAAGTTTAAATCGCTAGGCTCACTTGCGAGAACTGCTTCGCCATTGCAAAGTCCACTCATTTGATTTAAAAGGTCGGTAACAATAACCCTACTGTCTTCAGAAAGAAATATTGCATTTGACTCTAACGATTTAGCAATTTCTGTTCGATGCTGCAATGCACCAAAACCTTCATTGTAAAAAGGAGAAAATTCGTTCCCTTGTTCATAGGCAATTTTTCCTGTGCAAAAGTTTTTAAATGCGACTAGATTTTTTGAAACTTCTTTGAATGCTGCGAGTCTATTTGTATATAAAATGTCAAGTTTTTTTGTCCTAAGTCCAAATTGATAATTGAAATAGGTCACGAGCGTTGCTGATGTAAATGCTGAAATAATTGAAATCGTCGCTATTAGCTCTGGTGTTGTCATTAGATAAGGTTGTTTGATTGTGCAGAATGCCTCTGCAATTTCCGCTAACGAACAGGGCTTTGTGCAGGCAGGGCATTGTTGATTGTCCTGCCCGGAACTGAAGCCCAATAAAGAATTAAAAGTATAAGATAACAACTAAAAGCCCAACAGAATTCCGTCCAGCCCGAACCAAAGTACAGCGATGCAAACAGCCGAAGTTTGAACGTCAAGCCCTGCTTGCACAAAACCCCATGTTGGTGGCAGTTATTTTTCGTCTTACTATTTGCATACTCTAAATAACTTATTTTTCTTCAAGTCGCTTAGGGCAAATGTCTGTCGCTTTACTGTGTCAACCTTATTGATATTGTTAATTCTGTAAAATTCAAAAGTGTCTGAACTGATTTTATTAAAACTATAATTGTTTTTAAAACTTCCTGGCTCGTACAGTCCAACAAAAATGCAAAATTTTAAACTGTCTGTGCAAAAGATTGCGTTTTTATAATCGCTTCCGCATTTGAATTGAATTTCTGTATGATAAATTCCCTGTTCTGTCTTGTAGGAACTTGCAGGATAAAAGTCCGTGTCACACTTTAGCGAATTAATTCCAAATAGTGGTTTTGTCACAAGGCAATTCTTGTCGCTGTGATGGATTTGAAATAGTTCTTTTTGCGAAATCGTTTTACGTTCAATCGTATCGTTTAAAAGATTGCTTTGAAAATTAAAAACATCAATTGTCTCACCATTCTGAATAGCTCTGAAACTTTCGTGTTCGTCATAAGAGCCAACTTTAGTTCTAAAAGTCAAAGTGTCTGTCAAATAACACTCTGTCAACTCACCAAAAACTCCTGCACAAAATGTTCGGTATCGTTCTAAATAAATTCCTTTTGAGATTTCTGTTGTCCCAACTTTTTCGCAACATTTTGTGTCACCAACTAAGCAGCTTGAAAAACTAATTACAACAATAATAAAAATGAAAATTTTCAATGTCATTAGGGTGTCGTTTATAATTGCCACCAACGAACAGGGCTTTGCGCAGGTGTGGTATTAGGATTCCGTCTGCCCGAGCCACTGTTGATTAATAATATTTTGATGAAGTTAAGAACAAAAGTTCAGCGATGTTTGTCCAGCCCCGAACCAAAGCCTGGCTTTGCAATTAGCTGAAGTTTGTTTGTCAAGCCACACTTGAGCAAAACCCCTTGTTAGCGGCTGTATTGTGTCCTAGCGCCACCAACTTATATGCTCCCCCGAAGTGTCGATTGGAATATCTACCGGTTCAACAGTTGATAGTTCAAGTTTATTCTTCTCATAGACTTGTATTCTTCTTTCAATTTGCTTTCTTAATTTTGAATACGCTTTGCAATCATTATCCCAAATAGCGTAGGACAGTTGATGTGTTATATAATTTGTATCCGAAGGACAGTTTACGGAGGTTTTTCTATTTAGAATTGAATCCAGAATAATTGCGCTTCTTTGGGTTTTATAAGTTGCAATTGAATTAATAAATCCTACAGCTTTATCACTATTTCTATCCATACAAATTGATCGATAATAGTTTCGTGGATAGTACGTTTCAAAGACTTCTAAATAAGCTGTGTCTGGAAATTCTTTCATTAATCTAAATGAAAGTTCACTCATCCGCCAGGAATTAGATAACATTAGGGCTTTTATTATTTTAATATCTTCATTATTTTTAAATTTAGCTAGTCCGTATAAAGCGTAGTCAATATCCTCAAAGCCTTGTTCACCATATTCTTCATCATAGTTTCTTCTACGTGTCGCCATTTCTTTAATTAAAGGATAATATTTTTCTTGGGGTTCTATTTGTAATAAAATAGTATAGGCTGATTTTAAGTAATTGTGTTTGGTTATTACCTCATTAATTGTTATGTTCTTGTACTCTTTGCTTTTCCATCTAGCTTCCTGTAAAATATCGTCGGAAATAGTCATGTACGAAATTCCAAATTCTCCATGGTCAAAACCAACTATAGCTGTGTCGTCTAAATGATTCATAAGAATATCAAAATGATCGAATGATTTTCTATGAAACATTTCCCTAAAGGCCCATGCTCTCAAAACTGGATGTTCTGATTGGCTTAGTTGTTTTAATTCTTTATCTGTAGCCATATCTCGTAGCGAACTGTCGTAGTAACTTACTATGCCTTTTGAAACAATTTTGACCAGATGGGGTTGAATAGATTTTCTAAAGTCTTTTATTGCATAAGTATAACTGTGCTCATTTTTGCAAGACAGCAACAAAATAAAAATTGTCAGGAATACCAGTTGTCTTGGGCTAAGCATAAAAAATTTATAGTGAGATGCAGTTGTAGGCTCCCCATTTTTAGTACAGCTTAAAAGTAGAATATTTTATCATTTTAATAATCAGTTTACATCATTCTGTTGGGCGTAGTGAAGCGGAGGCGTAGCCGGAGCGGAACGGAGCCCAACAGAATGGCCGTTTAGTTTCCGGTATATAGCAGGCGGCAAGCCACCCAGCGCATCATGCGGCCTTTCGTTGTTATAATCATCCACCCATAACTGCGTTGCTTCCCTTACCTCATCAATACAATCAAACAGGTAAGCATCTAAAATACATTCCCGGTATGTTTTATTAAACCGTTCTATGTAGGCATTCTGTGTTGGCTTGCCTGGCTGTATGTATTTAAATTCAATGCTGTTTGCTGCACTCCATTGCTGTGCAAGGTTGGCTACAAACTCAGGCCCGTTGTCCATTCTTATCTTTTCTGGTTTGCCATAGCGGTTAATTAAATGCTTTAGCACCCATATTACACGGCTGCTTTTTAGTGAATAATCTGTTTCAATAAACAGTACCTCACGGTTATAATCATCAATCACATTGAAGGAGCGGAACTTGGTGCCATTGCTTAATGCATCGCTCATAAAATCAATGCTCCATGTTTGCGTAAACCCTGCTGGCACTGCCAAGGGTTCTTTCACCCTTGCTGCCAAACGCTTTTTTACTTTGCGCCTGAGCGGCATGCCTATTTGCTTATACACTCTGTGTAACCGTTTATGGTTGATAATGCCGCCTTTATTACGTATACGGTTATAGCATTTCCAAAAACCTTCCAGTGGGTTTTGTTCCGCAAGCTGCTGCAACTGCTCTATAATGCCTTTGTCATTTTTTACAGATTGGTACCGCAGGCTGCTCCTGCTTAAACGCAATAAACGACACGCCTTGCCGATGTCTTTGGGCCGCTCTGTACGCAGCTCATCAACCACCCTTCTTTTGTCGCAAGGCTTTAAAGCTTTTTTTCAAGAAGGTATTTGGCTACATCAAGATCCATCGCCAGGTTGGCATACATCCGTTTCAACCGGGCATTTTCTTCTTCCAGTTCTTTAATGCGTTTGAGTTCGGTGGCTTCCATGCCGCCGTAGCGCTGCCGCCATTTATACAATGAGGCTTTGCTTACTCCGTGTTCACGGTTGATCTCTTCGGCTGCCTTGCCATTGTCAAACTCTTTGAGGATGCCTGCAATCTGGGCAGGGCTGAAGGTGCTCTTTTTCATGATTTACGTTTTTAAAATTAAGACTTTTGCCTACTTTTAAAACGTACTGTTTTTGGGGGAGCCTACACAGTCAGCAGAGTGTTTCCATATAGCCGCTAACGACCGAGTATTGCTGCTGGCGGGGTTTTTTATAACGTCCTTTAGCTTTGTATTCTTAATAAATTAAATGGATTACTACTATTACTACTTTTCTTTTTTTGGTTCTTTTTTTCTTTTACAATCCACATTAATTTGTGCATAAACCTAACCTCCGGCTGTGGCGTATTATTTCAACGTCCGGGTTAATGACCCATGGCTGGATACAATCCACCGCCGGTTTTTTCCCTTTGTGTCTCTATAGCAATTAGGGTTTAATACCCATTATTAAGGACTAAGACGATGGGGCAAAAATGGTTAGCTTATTTGCAAATTTAAAACATAAAAAATGAACCGCTTAATCAGAAAAAACTATCTCGGCATTGATGTTTCAAAACCATGGTTGAGGCTTTGCTTACTCCGTGTTCACGGTTGATCTCTTCGGCTGCCTTGCCATTGTCAAACTCTTTGAGGATGCCTGCAATCTGGGCAGGGCTGAAGGTGCTCTTTTTCATGATTTACGTTTTTAAAATTAAGACTTTTGCCTACTTTTAAAACGTACTGTTTTTGGGGGAGCCTACACAGTCAGCAGAGTGTTTCCATATAGCCGCTAACGACCGAGTATTGCTGCTGGCGGGGTTTTTTATAACGTCCAGCCCGGAACAACTGCTCAATAATGATTTAAAAATTGAAGATAATAACTAATGCCAAATAGTTATTCGTCAAGCCCGAACTAAAGTAAAGCGATGCAAATTGTTGATGTTTCAATGTCCAGCCCCGCTTGCATCAATACTTTTGTTAACTGCACGTGCCTTAAAATGTGCCATACTAAAACTGTTTGTATAAAATTGGCACTTCAAATATTTAGAGTGTTGCAAAAAAGCCTGGCTTTAAACAATGTTGAAAATAAATTCAGAAGTTTCTGTCAACCGGAAAATAAAATGTACACATGATCGGCTTTGCGCCTGCGGCGGCATTGCAGTTAACGGGCAGGGCTTGCTGCGGGGCTGGAATTCATTGCTCGTCCAGCCCGGAACCACTGCTGATTAAAGATATAAAAGTACAGGTTAACAAACAAAAGCCCAAGATTGAATGTCCAGCCCAGATGAAGCACAATAGCGATAAAATGACCATTGCTCCAACGTCCTGCCAGCCTTGCAGCAAACCCAATGTTGCCTGCAGTAATAGTCCACGAACTTTGAATTACTTCTCATTTTTTATTTCTACAATTTGTTTTTTGTTTATCAAAGAAATTTGTTGCAATGAACCTTCTCTTTTCTGTTCGATGGCTTTTACAATTGAGTTCAAAGGAAAGTTTGACAGATTTAATTCTTTTATGGTCGTTGCGTAGTCTGTTCCATATTCGTCAGTAACCATTGTCCATTTCATATTGTACGTCTTAACCAAAAACTGTCCGAAAGCAGTACCAATGGTATTAACAAAATAGTTTTCAGAACAAGTGAATTTTGTACTGTCAGCGTTCCATAAGTCTATAATGTTGTCAAGTGTCTGTGGTGTATAATTGTCAATAGTAAAATTTGGTTGATATTTTCTAATTAATGTGTCGGCACCTTCTAAACAATGTTTTATAAACAACTTTTGTGAAGTGTCAAGGTTTATAAAGTCTTGTGGAATGCTTGCAGAAACAGCGGTCTTGAAATAAATTTCTTCTCCGTCTACTGTGTCAACCTTATGCTCATAATCTTTATCAGTAAGTTCATCATATTTTTTGTCCATAGTCGAGTTGTTGTTACAAGATGATAAAAATATAGTCAGTAAAATAATGCAAAAATTGAAAGTTCGCATTTTGTGTCTACCGTTTATTTTATTGAATATTGTCAAGGATTATTGTTTGAATACG
Organism: Ferruginibacter sp.; assembly: GCA_965249755.1. Classification (GTDB taxonomy): domain Bacteria; phylum Bacteroidota; class Bacteroidia; order Chitinophagales; family Chitinophagaceae; genus Ferruginibacter. The sequence goes on along the minus strand of CBDFMT010000004.1, from coordinate 395,375 downwards.
TGAGGTCTAAAATTATTGCAGGCAACGTTCGAGGCTTTGTGCAGTTGGGGAATTGACCAACTGTCCGCCCGGAACTGAAGCTAAATTTATAACTAAAAGCCGAAGTTTAGAACTACTGCCCAACAGAATTACGTCCGCCGAATATTAAGCTTGGATATGCACTGCCGATGATTGTTTCAACGTCATGCCCCAATTGCACAAAACCTTTTGTTGGCAGCAGGCATTCGTCCATGGAGTTGTTTAAACTATTTTCTTTTAGTCGTAGTTGCTTTCTTCACTTTGTCTGGTCGCTTTTTGTCTGAAACCGATTTTACAATTGTCTGTCCGTTGATAATTTGTTTTTGGTCTTTAACTTTTGCAAGTGAATTTGCATAAGCTTCGTTTACAAGTTTCTTAATGTATGCTTTTGGAAATTTCTTTTTGTCCGTCACAAGGATATAGCGATACTGATTACCTTGTCCTAAAAGAATTTTGTCTGGGTCTGAAATTTCGTTTCCCCAATAAAAGCCGAAATGAACATTTTTGCTTGAACGTCCAACTGCGATGGAGCAAATAGTGTGTCCAACTTTATCTGTCGGGCTCCAACCAAAAGCAACAGCATTATAATTGTCGTAAATTAATTCGTTAGTCTTTGGACACAAGTCCCAGGCAAAATCTCTAAGCCACATAACTAATTCTGTTATGTCGTCACCAAACGGTTTAAGAAACTTCAAAAGGTCTTTTGTTTGCTCTTTACTCATTTTGTCAATTTTTTTTTTGATGTCCAAAGTTAAGGTTAAGCCCAACAGACCGGCGATATTCTTCGGCTGCAACTGAAGCCGAATATCGAAAAAGAAGTTTCTATTCTGGTAAATAGTCACCTAATAATTTCCAATCCATACTATTTCCCCATCCTTGTCCGTGGTCACTGGTATTTTTAATTTTATGTGTATCACTAATTTGATACTCACCATAACTTAATAATGATAAAATGACCCCAGGTCGTAGGTGTTCACTTGCCCAACTTAAAGGCGAATTTCCATTTGCATCTTTCGCAGTTTTGTCCGCACCTTTTTCTATTAAATAGGAAATGGATTTTTCATCTGCATAAGCCGCAGCCCTGTGTAAAGGTGTTTCAGCTTTTGTTCTCGTATCACGCATAAAAGCTCCTGTCTCTAAGCCAGCAATTGTTTTAGCATTTACATCCGCTCCTTTGTCAACAAGAAGTTTTACAACATAGAAATAGTATGGTCGTCCAGCTTTACAAAGAGCATTATGCAGGGGGGTCTCATTAGTCTTATCTAAATGTGCATTAACGTCTGCTCCATTTTTTATTAAAAAATCACATACTTTCCAATGTCCGAAGAAAGCAGCGTTTCCTAACTCGTCATTTAAATTGATACTGTCAAGATTTCCGCCAGCTTTTAAAACTGCTTTTAAACCAGTTGTGTCATTATAATACACAAGCCATTGCAAAGGTTTTATTTGTCCATTATGCAATATCTCTTTCCAGTTAGCGACATTTAATAACTCAAGAATGTAGTCAGTTCGTCCACGACTAATTAGGTCTATAATTTTTTCAATGTCCATATTTTCTTTATTTGTTGATAGTTGCCGTTTAATTACATGCTCTGCTTGCGGCAAACCTTTTGTTAGCGGCTGGCATTCCATTTCAGGGATAGAGTTTACATATGTGCTTTATGTGATTTGCAATCATTTTTGTTAGAACATTTTTATCAATCTCAGCAAGTGTTTTGATGTGAACGCAACCTTTGTCGGCTTTATGCTTACCAAACAGTTTTAGTAATTCTGCTCTATCGTCAAAGTTGGCTGATAAATAGAGTGCGATAGATGAAGCCCTTGGTGAAAAACCAAAGTTGGCATTGTCACCTTCCCGTCCACTTTCATATTTATAATGATGGCTCCCGAAACCGACAATACTTGGTCCCCACATTTTAGGTTCAAGTTTTGTCAGCTTCCTTATTATTTTGATTAGTTCAAAGCAGTCGTTGCGTTTGGTGTCATCCGTAATATTATCAATGAACTCGGTAACACTTTTTTCAGTTTCAGTTGTTTTGTTCTGTGCCATTTTTAGTCCTTTTTAAATACAGAAAGAAATAATGTCGGTTTGGATTTCGTTTCAAAATCTAATGGATAGCTATCGCCTTTTAAGTTATAGACTATGGTTAGTTGGTTGTTTTCAAGTTTGTAAAGCGCAGTAAAATGTTTGCCCTTGTTTACTCCTTCCTTTCCGTAAATATCCATTTGTCCGTTTTTATAGGTCAATGTCCCTTTGTCAACACTTTCGGCAGTAAGTGTATAAGTGGTGTCTTGCACAACAAGCTTTTGTGCCTGAAAATAAGTAGTAGGTAAGTCTTTGCCACCCATTTCTTGTTTGATTGGTGTCCAATTGCCATTTAGAATGTTTGAACTTGTAGAAATTTTTTGTGTTGTTGAACAACTAACACAGAAAGTCAGCAGGCAAATTATTGATGATATTTTCATACTTTTTGTTTAAAATTAAGGCACAAAAATATGGTTTGGTAATTAAGCAAAATTGTAAAAATGTTACCTTAGGCAACGGGTAAAAAATGGGGGATGATTTTAAGTGTTGGCATTAATTCAACAGTCTTAATGTACTCATTTGGCTTTACACCTGTAAATCGCTTGAAGTCATTATTGAAATGAGCCTGGTCAAAAAAGTTAAACTCGTAGGCAATGGTAGATAATTTATCGGGCTTTGCGTTACCTATAGCTTGCAGTATAGATTGAAACCGGTTCAAAGAAGAGAACATTTTTGGCGAAATCCCTATATATTCCTGAAATAAAGAATTAAGATGTTTCCTTGAAATATTATGCTGGCGGCAAATTTCTTTTATAGAATTTTTTTCCCTTTTTTGGAATAGAATATTGATTGAAGATATTAATTTATCATTTGGAATTTTCGTGGTTAAAAGATTCCGGGATAAGAACCTTTCTATCAATAAAAATCTTTCATGAATGGTTTTGGCTTCTTGTAATTGCTCCCAAACTTGATCTGCCTCTTTTTTGTAGATACAGTCAAGTTCAGTATAATTATTAGTGAAGTGTTGCAATGGTTGTTTTAAAAACGCATATGCCCCTAATGTTTTAAACTGTATCACAACCATTTTGCTTTCTCCATAACTTTCTACATAAGTTGGTTGAGTTTGAAGCCCTGCAACCCAATATTTTTTGTAGTCCGTAAAATCAGTAAACTTAAAGTCAGTAAACAATTTAAAATTGTCATTAAGGTTAAAAACTAAACTCATTGCTGTTTTAGGAAATCCTGTCCCTTTGTTATTCCCTTCCACATACAAAATACAGTCAACATATTTGTCAACTGGAAATTTTGGTATGTATTTATTAAATATCATTTGTTTCTCTTCAACATTTAGAGTGTGCCGCATGCTTGCTGCCAACGAGCAGGGCTTTATGCAGGTTGGGAATTAGTATTCCGTCTGCCCATAACCGCTGCTGATTGAAAATATATTGATGAAGTTAAGTACAAAAGTCGATAGATATTCGTCTGCTGGAACCGAAGCTTGGATTTGCAATTAGCGGATGTTACAAGGTCAAGCCCAACTTGCATAAAACCCAATGTTGCCTGCTGGCTTATTCTGTCCACCAAAAGACTTTATTGGCTCTTTGGTCGGCAGTTGTATTTGTCAAACTAAAAACTATTTCAAAATGGATAATATCCGCTTCGTAATCAAAGTCCTTCGGGTCAAACATTTGTCTGACAATAACATTGTACAAACCGTTCGATATGTCAATTCTATAGTGTGAATTATGTTTTGCAGGAACAATTTCAGTTTCAAATTGTGCAGCCATTGTCAAGTCATTATAGGGAACGAAATACAAACAGTCCTTTGTCACACGAATAGGAAAACTAAAATGTCTAAACTCGACTTTTGATGACGGTTGATTTACTATCTCAATATTCCATTGGCTGCCACCGTCTTCGTTACTTGTCCAAATAATCATATTTTGGTCATTCATTTGGTCAACGAAATGGTTAAGCAATTGGTCTAATTCCCAATCTTCATCTACAAAGCTTTGGTATTTGTCTGCATTTACGATTGAAATAAAACCATCCTCATCTGAAAAGTCAAAAGTCATAAATTACGAAGTTAAGTGTCATAAGATGCTGGTCGGAAGCTTGCAGGCAACGAACAGGGCTTGGCGAAGGTGGGGAAATAGAATTCTGTCAGCCTGGAACCGAAGCCCAATTGAAAACAAAAGTACAGGTTTAGTACAAAAGCCTAACAGAATTTCGTCAGCTGGGACTGAAGCCAAATAGTAGCACAAAAGTTCATTGTTATTCCGTCCGCCCCACTTTTGCCAAACCCCTTGTTAGCTGTTGTTTTTCTTCGCTTTCAAGTCGTACAATTTTTTGGTGATTGTTGATTTGTCTGCATTTGTAATTGCCAAACTTAATGCCATTTCAAAATGCGAAATAGCTTTTGTATTGTCAATGTCTGTATGTAAATAACCAAGTAAGGAAAAGTAATAATGATTGTCTATTAGATTTAATTTTTCAGCCTCTATATTTGCAGTTTGTTTACCCTTTACTTGTGCCAACGCATAAGTTCTGTTTAGTGCAGTTATTGGAGAATACTCTATTAGTAAAAGTTGATTATAGGCTTGCAAAATATTGTCCCACTTTTTTTGGTTTTCAATTTTGCTACTATGCCAATAGGCAATGTTTGCCTCCAAATGATATTTGCTTATCTCGTTTCCTTTTGCACTTTGAATCAAATAAAAATTTCCTTTTGCTATGAGTTCTTCGTTCCATAAATTTTTATCTTGTTGGTCGTACAAAACTGGTTCGCCTATTTTATTGGTTCTTGCTTCAAAACGTGAAGAGTGAAAGCACATTAAAGCCATTAAAGCGTTTACGATGGGTTTGTTGGTAGTTTCATTTTCTATCAAAAAATAATTTAATCGCATTGCTTCCAAACACAATTCTTTTCTTACGTGAGTTTTCTGTGTACTTGAATGATAACCTTCATTAAAAAGCAAGTATAACGTAGTCAGCACAGTTTCTAATCTTATATTAACATCGTTTTCAGAGGGTAATTCAATTTTAATATTTTCTATTCGTAATTTTTCTTTGGCTCTAAATAATCGTTTGTTGATGGTTTCTTTATTGGTTAAAAATGCCTCTGCTATTTCGTCAATTCCAAAACCACAAAGAATTCTTAATGCTAAACCAATTTGTGCTTCTGCTGCAATTATTGGATTGCAAATGGTGAAAATCATTTGCAATTGACTGTCAGTTATGTTTTTAAGAGATAAATCAACTTCAAATTCTTCACTTTGGTTTTGATTCAATTTAAAATCAACAACTATTTTTTCAGAAAATGTTTTATGTCGTTTAAAATAGTCTTTGGTTTTGTTTTTAGCAACAAGATAAAGCCAAGCCGTTGGATTTTCGGGAATGCCTTTTAATCTCCAAGTTTCAAAAGCCAATAAAAAAGTATCGTTTGTAATATCCTCTGCAATTTCAATATGAACAATACCAAATAACTTACAGAGTACAGAAATTATTTTTCTGTACTCTGTTTTAAAAAGTTGTGGAATTAATTCTTTCTCGTTCAAATTAACCGTTCATTGCAATTATGCTTCTTACTTCAACGTGGCCTCCGTGGCTAAGAATAGGACAACCTTCTGCCAATTTCATAGCTTCATCAATGTTAGCAGCTTTTACCACTACGTAACCACCAATAATTTCTTTTACTTCTGCATAAGGGCCATCGGCAATTACATTATTAGGCTTCAACGTTTTGCCTTCAAAACTCAAACGATTTGCGTTTACAATTTTTCCTTGTGCAGCAATACCACCAAACCAATCCATCCATTGTTGAATGTTGCCTTGCATTTGTTCTGGTGTAGGTCCAAACGATTCGTTGACTTCGCTTTTGAAAATCATCATAAATTCTTTCATTTTTTTACTTTTTGTCTTGTTGAAATTAATTGTTACTGGAGTTATTTTTTATCCATTTATTTGTTGCGATTCTTCAAAAGTTGGACCATACAAAGAAGGTACTTTATTTCCTGTGGCTCTTAAATGTGAGATAAGTTCGCCCCTATGATGATACAAATGATTGAATAAAATGCTTCTAATAACTTGAATTTTTGGCATTGACGGAAAGGCTGTTTTTTCATTATTCATTGTCATAGACCACATATTCATATATTGAGATTCATCCGATTTCTCAATTGCTTCTTGTGCAGCTTTTACATTGACTTCAAAAATTTCTAAAATATTCGAAACCTTTGTTATGTCTCCTTTATCATACTTATAAGTACTCAATTCAAAGGCGTCTTTATTGAATGTAACATTATACCAATTGTAAAGCTCTGAAATGTGAGATGCTAATTGTCCAACTGACCAAAGATGTGGTTGAGGACGATATTCCAATGCACTGTCTGGAATAATTGTTAAAAGTTTTCTTGTGTTTTCGGCTTCGTGAAGAAATTCTCCGAGTAATGCTTGTTTAATCATTTTTTTACTTTTTAAATTGTTACAACTTATTGTTGTACCCTAATGACGATTGACTTTTTCAAGATTGGACAGAATGTTGAAGATATTTTTTTGTCAGTTGATGTTTGCAGAGTGGTCGGTTAAAATAACAGCTAACGAACAGGGCTTGGCGAAGGTGGGGAAATAGAATTCCGTCCGCCCGGAACCGCTGCTGATTGAAAAACTGATGATGAAGATAACAACAAAAAGCCAAATAGAATTCCGTCAAGCTGGAACAAAAGCCACATAGAATTACAAAATGTTCATTGTTATTCCGTCCGCCCCACTTTTGCCAAACCCCATGTTAGCGGTAGGTTTTTTGTCAGGATGCAAATACTTCGTGGTGATTTACTTTCTCTTCAAACTCTAAAAGAAAGTTGTCGTCCTCTTGATAGTATTTTGCTTTTTCAAAGTCCTGTCCTGCAAAGTTTTTTATTACTTCAAGGTTTTCCCAAAATGTTATAAGGTTAAAATGTCCTTCGTTATTTTGGATTTGTCTTAAAAAAGTTAACCCCTTAAAACCTTCCGTCTTTTGATAATCGGGAATAGCAACTTGTTTTAGAAAGTCAGTGTAAGCGTCAAAGTTTTCTACACTTGTTTTACCGTGCCAAATTCTTGCAATCATAAGTTTTATTTTAATGTTCGTCTCCTTTATAAATCCACATTGGTTGGGTTTGTCCTGCCCGAACAAAGCCAACTTTGTTGTAGAAGTCAATTGCTTTTCCGTCTGCCGTCAGCATTTGCATATGAAAGTGTCCATATTTTTCTTGCATTTTTTCTACTATCATTTGTCCAATACCCTTTCCTTGATAGTCTGGGTGAACAAGTAAATGCGGATAATAAACAACTAAGTGTCCGTCTGAAATTGCGTTGCCAATGCCAACTAATTTGTCATTGTCCCACGCAGAAAATAATGAGTGGGAATTTATCAAGGCATTATATAACTCACTTGGTTTGTCGGCTGAACTCCATTTATTTGCTCTGTACAAATTAATGATTTTTTCAAGTTCAATATCTCGTCTGTCTGAAATTGTAATTGTCATACTGAATGGTCGTTTAAACTTACCGCTAACGGGCAGGTATTGCCGATGGTGGGGAATTTTATATTCGTCCGCCCGGACTGCTGCCTGGCTTTTTGATAAAGTTAAATATTAAGAACTAAAGCTGGGCTTTATTCGTCAAGCCCCGAACCACAGTACAGGAGAATTACCGCGGCTGATTGCTCCAATGTCAAGCCCCACTATTGGCAATACCAATGTTAGCGGCTGGCATTTCATTTTATGGATAAAGTTTACTTATGTGTTTTATATGATTGGCAATCATTTTCGTTAGAATATTTTTATCAATGTCAGCAAGTGTTTTGATGTGAACGCAACCCTTGTCGGCTTTATACTTACCAAATTGTTTTAGTAATTCTACTCTGTTGTCAAAGTTGGCTGATAAATAGAGTGCAATAGATGATGCTCTTGGTGAAAAAGCAAAGTTGGCGCTATCACCTTCTCGTCCACTTTCATATTTGTAATGATGGCTCCCAAAACCGACAATACTTGGTCCCCACATTTTAGGTTCAAGTTTTGTCAGCTTCCTTATTATTTTGATTAGTTCAAAGCAGTCATTGCGTTTGGTGTCATCCGTAATATTATCAATGAATTCGGTAACACTTTTTTCAGTTTCAGTTGTTTTATTCTGTGCCATTTTTAGTCCTTTTTATATACAGAAAGAAATAATGTCGGTTTGGATTTTGTTTCAAAATCTGATGGATAGCTATCGCCTTTTAAATTATAAACAATGGTTAGCTGGTTGTTGTCAATTTTGTAAAGTGCGGTGAAATGTTTCCCCTTATTTACTCCTTCCTTTCCATAAATGTCCATTTGTCCGTTTTTATAGGTCAATGTCCCTTTGTCAACGCTTTCAGCAGTAAGCGTATAAGTGGTGTCTAGGATAAAAAGCTTTTGTGTCTGAAAATAAGTGGCAGGTAAGTCTTTGCTACCAATCTCTTGTTTAGTTGGTGTCCAACTTCCATTAAGTGTTGTCAAATGAGATGAAACTTTTTTTGTCGTTGAGCAACTAAAAATTAGCGATGTCAATATTAAAATAGCAATGTGTCGCATATTGTTGAATTTAGGTTTCTGGTATTGAGCAGTCTGCCCTGCTTGCCGCTAACGAACAGGGCTTTGCGATGGTTGGGAATTGACCAACTGTCTGCCCGGAACCGTTGCTGGGTAAAGATATAAAAATGATGTTAAGAACTAAAGCCCAATGTTGCTTGTCCTGCCCGAACACCAATATAAAAAAATTCATAAAATCAACAGCTAACTTTAATTTCAGGTACAATGCTTTACAAGTCCTGCTTTTGAATGGTGCGTTATAGCCCCTCCCGAACACTGGCAAAATTGTATAGACGAAGATGTCTTTTTATTACAGGCTTCTTCTGGCGAAAAATCAATTGGTGAACCCTGTATCCAGGGTATCCCGTATGAAACAATATTTAAGCTATAGATACAATTTAGGGCATTGTTTTTATTTTATTTTTTCACCTAAATAAAAATGAATGGAAAACAAAGCAAAATCCACAGACACCGTTTCTATGACCGTCATCCATAGCCATGCCGCCGGTATCGATGTTGGCTCAAGGGAACATTATGTAGCTACCGGTCAGCAATCATCCGATGTGTGCACTTTTGGTGTTTACAGTAAAGACAATGCAGCATTGGTTACGCATTTACAGCAAAAAGGCATAACGACCGTAGCCATGGAAAGTACAGGAACTTACTGGCAGCCGCTATTTGCCTGCATACAGGCAGCTGGTATAGAAGTGGCGCTTAGCAATAATTATATTAAAGACCCTCAAAAGAAAACAGATGCTAAAGATGCCCGCTGGTTGCAGCGGTTACACACCCTTGGCTTATTAAAAACATCCTTTGTCCCTACTGCACAAATTGAACAGGTACGCACTTATCACCGCCACCGCAGCAGCCTGGTGGCACAGGCGGCCAGTTGTATCCAAAAAATGCAGAAAGCCTTGCGGCTGATGAATATACGTTTGGATATTGCAATAGCTGACATAACGGGAGTAAGCGGCATGGCTATACTGGAGGCCATAGTAGCAGGGCAGCGGGATGGCGCAGCCCTGGCATCGCTGGTACATTATAAAGTAAAAAAAAGTAAAGAAGAGATAGCCCAGGCGCTACAAGGGCAGTGGAAAACAGAGCATTTATATATTGTAGCCGATGAACTTGAAAGCTACAAACAGTATCAACTGCGAATGGCCAATTGTGACAAACAGATAGAATTATTACTGCAACAAATGACGGCGGCCATTGCCGCTAAGCAGGCATCAGAAATACCCCATGCTGAAAATATGGTTGCCGCACAAAAAACAATAACGCCAACAAAAATTAAAAAAAATAAAAACAGTGCCGCTTATGATGTATCAAAATTAAGCATGGAATATTTTGGTGTTGATTTATTGGAAGTGGAAGGAATTGGCGGATCTACCGTAATGACATTTATAGCCGAAGTAGGAAGTGACATCATAAAGTTTCCAGGTAAAAAGCATTTTACCAGTTGGTTAAGACTGTCGCCCAACAATAAAATAACAGGCGGCAAAGTAATCAGCAGCCGTACGCCTAAAGGAAAAAACATCCTGTCCAATGCGTTCCGGCTTGCGGCCAATACCATTGCCCAACGAAAAGACGGTGTGTTAAAAAAAATATTCAGCCGCATTGCATTTAAAAAAGGAAGGGCAGCAGCCATTACAGCACTTGCCAGAAGGCTCGCAGAAATCTTCTGGATAATGACTGTACGTAAAGTACCCTACAAGGCACAAAATGAAAACGAGTATGATGAACAAACAAAAAAAAGCATCATTAAAAATATACAACACAAAATGAAAAAAATGAACTTAACGGCAGAAGATATAGCAATGGGTGCGCTTGGTAAGAATTAGATAGTTCCTAAATGGGGCAGTTAGATGAAACCAAAGCATGGATGTTTACCACTGCTGATTGTACGAACGTCCTGCCCAACTATTGCAAAACCCCATGTTGCCTGCAGTTAAGGTCAAAAGTGGTCGGTCGATTTTAGTTTTAATTCTTGTCAATTTTAATTTTTCTTATGAATAATCTTTTATAATTCTAACAAATTACTTCCATAAATTAAGTCACATGTCAAACAATTAATTTATTAAATTCCTGTTAATTATTTATTGTCCACCGTGAAGCAGAATTTAATTTTTTTTCCTAAGAGATTTTATAAGTCCTAATACAAAATTGACGATGTAAAATATTTGTCCACAAAATAGTATGAATAATATAACCCCAAATACCTTTTCAGTAATTTCATAAAAGGGAGAATTGAAATTACTAAAATCATAATAGCGTCTAGGTGTACCTTTTTTGTATTCGATAAAACATAAAGCAATTCCAATTAGCACAACTGTCAATATTGTGATGAGTGTATGTATCCAAATTAGTTTTTTGGAATACATCAAACTATTAGTAATTAAATAAAGTATCCAAAAGATGATTGGAATAATTCCTAGTAGCCAAAAGATGTGAGTATGTGCAATTACAAAATAGGTGTCATGTAAATGTATGTCAATAATATTATTCTCACGACTAAAAAAAAACGAAGAAATAAAAAAGAGAAGTCCTGTTATTAATAGAAAATTATATGGTTTAGATCTGAATTTCACAGTGTGTCAAAATTTAATTGCAGGCAACGTCTAGGGCTTTGTGCAGGTTGGGAAATAGCATTCCGTCTGCCCATAACTGCTGTTGATGATTGTAATATTGTTGATGTTTTATTCATTAGCCAAATTTATAACGTCCTGCTGGAACTGAAGAAAAATAGTAGTACAAATGCTCATTGCTATTCCGTCTGCCCAACTTGCACAAAACCCAATGTTAGCTGTAGTTTTTCTGTCTCACCCATTTTACAAATTGAAGTAAAAATGGAAAAGTCACAATTACAAACCAAATTATTGTATGTCTTGGAACTAACCCATAAATGCTATTAAGTAGATAAAAGAAAACAGAAAAGCAGATGCAAAAAATTGTGTCCATAGTTGCAACTTGTACATCTGAGTATCTGTCAAGGTGCATTTTCTTTGCAACATAAAGTGTCTGCTTATATGGTGTATTTTTTTCAGGGAAAAATGCAAAAATCATATAGATATTGTTCACCACGTAAACAGATGAAATTCCAACGAAAAAGTATTGAATAGACACCTCAATACTCGAAAGCAAAGATGTTTGTTGGTCAATGTCCCCATTTGAAAAAACTCTTATAACGTTGTCAATTGCTAAACACATTAAAATTATGCTGCTCCAAATACTCAATAATAGTCTATTAGATTTGCCTAAGTCGATTCTTGTCAAAGCGTTAGTAAGACTAAACAAAGTGGCTGCGATTGTCAAAACAAGAATAATGCTATTAAATAAGTCAATATTTTCAAAAATTCTATAGTCAATGACCCAATAAACCAAAGCCAAAGATTGTAATAATGTTGTTCCTTCTGTTTGCTTGGCAGTTACTTCTTTTTGATTGATAATAATGACACCTATAATAAACGATATTAAAAAAAAGTATGGCCACATTTCCATATGGCTTTGAAGGCTATAAATTTTCTCTCGTTTGCCCGGTAAAAAAGTTATTAAACTAACAAAAAAGGATATTGAAAAGCAATTTAAAATGCTATTCAGATTTCTAAAAATAAAATAGCTTTCAAATAATAGTCCTAAAAATAAAGCAATAAAACTCCAAGTAAAAAGGCGTTTATTAAACTCTAAACCTTTTAAAACAATTAAATATGTCAAAATCAAACTTAAAATCAAAAAAGCGATTGACACAATCGAAACTTCTGATTTAGTCGTTTGAGCTTTATGAATATGGTTCTTTCTTTTTTGTTTCTTTTTCAAGTAGAATGTCGATAAAATTACAGCTAACGAACAGGGCTTTGTGCAGGTTGGGAAATAGAATTCTGTCTGCCCGGAACCGCTGTTGATTGTAAAACTGATGATGAAGATAACAACAAAAAGCTAAATAGCATTCCGTCAAGCTGGAACAAAAGCCAAATAGAATTACAAATGTTCATTGTTATTCCGTCCGCCCAACTTGCACAAAACCCAATGTTGGCTGTAGTTATTGTCTGTCAACCTGAATGCTATTTAGAAGTTTTGAAAATTCTTTAAAGTCGCCTTTGTGTCTGCTTGAACCTGTTCTCATTCTTAGAAACCATTTGTCTGTCAAATTATTTTTGAACCAATAGAAAACTGGTGTCCAACTTTTTGATTTCACAACAACGCAGGAATAATTTTCTATCTCTGGTCGCTGAACTACTAAATCGTCAAGGTTGTAATTTAATTCGGTCTCCTTAATCCACAAGTCTAACCAATATTTGTCATTGGAAATTTGTTCTGTCGGAAATGAAGTTTCCAAACTTACGATACAGTCAGTGCCTTTGCCGATTTGAAAAGTATAAATTGGGTTGTCGCCCAAAAATGTTTCTGTCAAAGTCCAAGGTGAAGAAATTTTGTCTATGCAAAAACCATAGTCTGTTTTTAAGCTATTGAGTTTTTGCTTTTTAATTAATGTCCTAATTGCAGGTTTAGAAATTGGTGGATTTAGATATTCAAAAGCGTCTTCTAAATTCAAAATCTCACAATCACAAGCCTGACCCTGTTCGTTTAGCCAATTAAATAAAACTTGTTTGTCAATATGATGTTTGTCACAAAACTTACTTGCAATTGTAAAATCATTTTGACAATCTTGTTCCGATAAATTTTCGTCAATGAAGTCGAAGAGTTTCGGGAAAATATTTTCGTCAACTGGTAAGGTTTTTCTAAACTCGGCTAAATCTTTTTTAGCAAGTTGATGTAATATTTCTTTTCGTTTTACTTTGTCCATAGTAGGGTGTCAAATATAATTACAGCCAACGGTCTGCATTGCCGAAGTTGGCGGTATTTGATGCTGGTCCTGCCCCAAGCCGAAGTTAAATTGAAAAACAAAGGTCAAATTAACAACAAATGTTAAATTGGAAAACTTCTGCCGGAACAAATGTACTTAGATGATCAAATGTTCATTGTTCCAATGTCAAGCCCCAATTTTGGCAATGCGATGTTGTATGCCGTTCTTCACTCTATAAGATCAGTTTGTAAGTCTCCCTTTAAAAAATCACAGTCAAGTTTAACTAAGGGGTATAAAAGACTTGTTGGAATATCAATGTCCTTAAAATTCAATGGCTGAACTGGTCGTGCAATTAAGTCATATTGGTTTTTTGGCGACGACCTATGCACATCTTGGAAGTCAAAAGCAAATAGTCCCTTTTCTGCGTAAGAAGTCCAATCAGAAAAGTTACCTTTTGCAGTCGTCGTTAAAATAAATGAAGTTGATTTTGGCAATGAATTAATCAATTGCTTTAGTCCAATATAATTGTCATAACACTTTTTTATTTTGTCTGGTATGGGGGCATTCATTATAGCTGAAAACATACCTATGTTTCCATTTTTGTCTATTGCATACCAATCTAATTCTTGAGCATAAGCTCCATCTCTAATAACCTCATCCCAAGTTTCTTTTGTCATAAAATTATTGTCAGTGTCGTCTTTGTTAGTAGAGCTTATTTTTAGAATACAACATCAGAATGGCATACAACGAACGGGGCTTGGCTGTTGTTGTGGAATTAGTATTCCGTCCGCCGGTGACCGCTGTTGATTTTTTGTTGATGATGAAGATAAGATCTATTGCTCAAAGTTGCTTGTCCGGCCGGGACTGAAGAACAAAACCGAACCGCTGCCGATTGTTGTTTGTCCCGCCACAATAACGCCAAACCCGATGTTAACTGTTAGTGCTATAAAAAGTTTATTCGTGCAGAATAAACTTTTTACAAAACGAATACAACCACAGCGAACTCACTCCAACCGATGATAAATATTTTGCTGCTGAAACCGAATTGAAAAAAATGTCCCCTGGAAAAAAACCTGAACCGCTGTGTCAGCTTTGCCCCTGCGGGAGCATTACAGTTAACGAACAGGGCTTTGCGATGGTTGGGAATTGACCAACTGTCTGCCCGGAACTGATGCTGGGTAAAGATATAAAAATGATGTTAAGAATTAATGCTCAATGTTGCTTGTCCTGCCCAAACTAAAGCTAGGATTTTTGCCGCTGCTGATTGTACGAACGTCCTTTAGCTTTGTATTCTTAATAAATTAAATGGATTACTACTATTACTACTTTTCTTTTTTTGGTTCTTTTTTTCTTTTACAATCCACATTAATTTGTGCATAAACCTAACCTCCGGCTGTGGCGTATTATTTCAACGTCCGGGTTAATGACCCATGGCTGGATACAATCCACCGCCGGTTTTTTCCCTTTGTGTCTCTATAGCAATTAGGGTTTAATACCCATTATTAAGGACTAAGACGATGGGGCAAAAATGGTTAGCTTATTTGCAAATTTAAAACATAAAAAATGAACCGCTTAATCAGAAAAAACTATCTCGGCATTGATGTTTCAAAACCATGGTTCGATGTGTCGCTGCTGGCAGTTATTGACCATGTAAAGCAACCCGTTATTACCGGTCGCTTTGATAACACAACAAGTGGAATGAAGGCGTTTAAATCCTGGTTAAAAACTTCAGGTGTAACGCTTGACACCAACAGCCTGCTGGTGATAGAAAACACCGGTGTATATCACCGCCTGTTATGGAGCTTCTGCAGCAGGAACAATCTGCCGCTTCATATTGGCAATGCTGCCCACATCAAATGGAGCCTTGGTATTACACGGGGAAAAAATGATGTAATTGATTCTGTTCGCTTGTGCATGTACTGCTGCAAGCAATCCGATGAGCTAAAAGCAACGCCGGTACTGAATCCTGTATTTATGAAACTCAAAGACCTGATGACTTCACGCAGCCGCCTGGTAACTCAGTTGCACAGTACAAAAAATTATATCAAAGAACTGCAATGCAGTAATGATAAAGTATTGCTGGCTACTATTGAAAAAGCCCACAAGGCGGCCATTGAAGGCATCAAAAAAAGCATTCTGCAAATTGAAGAGTTGATCAATCAGATCATTCAGCAAGATCCGGTGATTTATAAAAACTACCTGCTTATAAAATCAGTACCAGGTATTGGCCATTTAACAGCAGTATATATTATCTGCTGCACTAATAATTTTATTGCAAAAGTAACGGGTAAGCAACTGGCAAGTTACGCAGGTGTAGTACCTTTTGAGCATAGCAGCGGAGTAAGTATAAAAGGCAGGAACAGGGTACATAAAATGGCCAATAAAGAACTTAAGAAAATGCTGCACCTCTGTGCACTGGCCGCCATCAAATATTATCCTGAATTTAAAGACTATTTCAATAGAAAAAAAGCAGAGGGAAAAAATGGTATGCTGGTGTTAAATGCCATCCGGAACAAATTAATATTAAGGGTCGTCGCTGTGGTCAATAAACAACAACCCTATGTGGATAACGCTCCAATTGCAGCCTGAAAAAAAATGAAAATTTATTTGTTTTTTCCATAGCAATCAAGCCCAACTATTGCAAAACCCCATGTTGTACGTTAGGCCGAATAGGTTACAAGTATTTTAAAATCATATTTCGTAATTTCTCTCCATATAATTCTTGTCCTACTATAATTCCATTTTTGTCAATTAAAAAATTAGTCGGGTATTCAGTAATTCCGTAAATTATTGCAGCTTTATTTTTGTCGCCTTTTAATTCTGTAACATTTATCCAAGGCAATTTTCCATTCTTAATCGCTTTTATCCAAGTTGATTTTTTTGTCTCTGCCGCTACTTCAAAAATTTCAAAACCTTTTGAATGAAATTCATTGTATAAATTAATAAACATTGGATGCTTTTCAATACAAGCTTCACACCAAGAACCCCAAAATTCTAAAAGTGTAAGTTTCCCTTTAAAATCTGATAATTTAATGTTCTTTCCCGAAGTGTCTTTTTGTATAAAATCTATAAATTTGTCTCCAACTTTCAAATTTTTACTTAGTTCAATGTAATCCTTTACAAGCTTTCCATAAAATGTTTCTTTAATTTCATTTGGGAATAATTTGTACAAAGATTTAACACTGTCCTTACTCCACCTTTTACTGTAGGAAGTCAAAATAGATGCAGATATAATTGAGTTGGGGTTTTTCTTTATGAAATTATATTCTATTGTTTCAGTATTTTCAATTGTGTCAAGTAATTTTACAAATTCATTCTGCTTATTTTGAGTTTCTGTACCTGCAATTTTTGCCATTCTAAAATTTCCTTTCTCTCCAAAAAATGTTGTTGTTCCTGTTTCCAACCAAAAACTCACTCTGTCATTAAAATCTGTTGTACTAATATTTGTTTGCAAATATTTTGATTTTAAATTCCCCCTAAAAGAAAACTTATTATTAAGAATGATTGTGGAGTCAATTTGTTTTTCGTAGTTTCCTAAACTTAAATCATTCAAATAAAGTTTTGTCCCATCGTTATATCCTTGGACTTTTCCATCAATTCTAAACTTAAAATTATTCGTCTGGCCTAACAAATTAGTTAGCATCAAAAGAAAAAGTATTAAGGCTATGAGTTTTTTTAAATGTGTCATTTTTAGTGAGGTCGTTACGGCTTACGTACAACACTTAAATATACGAACCAAACTTAAGGTTGCGAAAAATTAGTTGCCTGGTTATCAATTGTGTTTATGTCGCCTTTTTGTATTGTCATGTCGCCTTTTGTATTTTTGTCGCATGTCGCCTTTGCGTATTGTCATACCCTATTCTTTTACAGTATGCTGGATTGTTGCCTGTAAGCTTTAAGGGTTTTTATCACGGCAAAGCCTTTCTCGGTTACATGCTTTTGTAACAAAGGCCGGATTAAAGTATACTCTAAGATATATATTTATTAGTATGTAAAAGAACTTTTAAAGCATTGGTCAAAATAATAAATTGCACCTTGGTGGCTATACAGGGCCTGTACATTTTTTTGTTTTTATACCTGCCACCAAAGCAAGTTTATACTGTAGTAATTAAGACCCTTATCTAACCCATTCACCAATTGTAACAAACATAAATCTCCTACAACCCCCCCCACCCCCAAAATAAACAAGGCCGCCTTGCGGCGGCCTGTTTAAAAAGCTTTACCTGTTTAAAATGGGTTTAGGCTACTATACGGGTTATAATATCACCGTACATTATCTGGTCTTTTGCACCTATGGCAGCTACACGGCAGTTGTACTTTGTACCGGGCTGCAGGTTAGGCAATATACAAGTGGTTTTGCTGCTTGGCACACTTTGCCAGTTACCGGCGGCCAACATTGCATCGGTACAATATTGAAACATGTACAAAATGGCCTTCTTATCACGGTTTACTTTGCCGATCAACTCACCGGGGTTGCTGCCATTATCAATCCTAAAGTTTTCAGGCTTGGTAACGGGCGGGACAGATGATGGCGTTTTGCCAATACTGAAACTACTGCTTTTTGCAATAACCTCATCTCCGTTGCTTGCAAAAAGTACATAGGCAGCCAACTGGTGCAAGGCATCAATTAGTGTATCCCGTACCTGGTTTTTAGCCGCAATTTTAAGGCGGTCGCCATCTTTGCATTCGCTAAGGGCATTAAAAAATGATGCAGCCAATGCATTCATTGCGGGCACGGCAGGCTCCGGCGCAGGAAAATTAGGGTTGGCCGTCATGGCCGCAATAATCTGGTAGGCCCTTGTTTCCAATTCCGGGTCACTCATACGTTCAAAGCCATTGGTGATGTTAAGTCTTTTCATAAATTTTAGAATTTAAAATAGTTTACGTGGCAAAGCTTTACCACCAAACTATAAATGCAATGTTTTATTGTGGTAACAATTTTTATTTGTATACATAAACAAATGCCTGGTAATTTCTTATTCGTTAAAAAAAATTTTTAAGTATTATTAATGGTTTTCAAAAGTATTATTGAATAACCGGTGTATCCGGATTTTTACCTTTCAGTAAAAACCTAAGTGGCCAGGTGAAATAACCTTTAAAACAATTAATATACTGTTAATCAAATATTTATGTTTATTACACATGGCCTCATGCTTCTTAAACATGGCCTTATGTTTCCGGAACATGGCCTTATGTTTCTGAAACATGGCCTTATGTTTCTGAAACATGGCCTTATGTTTCTGAAACATGGCCTTATGTTTCTGAAACATGGCCTTATGTTTCTGAAACATGGCCTTATGTTTCTTAAACATAGCCTTATGTTTCTGAAACATGGCCTTATGTTTCTGAAACATGGCCTTATGTTTCCGGAACATGGCCTTATGTTTCTTAAACATGGCCTTATGTTTCCGACGCAAGGCCCTTTTTTTTTAACGCAAACCCTTATGTTTTTTAGGCAAGGCGCTTTGTTTTTGGCTTACAGCTTTCCATCCCAAACACATTGCCTGCCGCTTACAACAAATATACCCACACAACCCAAGCCTTTAAAGGTTTTTGCTACCTTAGGGATAATGAATTATTTACGCCCTGCTGTATTTTTAAAAACTATCAATACCTACAAGCGCCGCTATTTTGAATGGCTGTGCTGGGTTGCTGCATTGGTGTTGTTGTTTTTTATGGGGGGTAATACTGCGGCGGGCCCTTTATGTTTTTTTAAGTGGGCTGGTATCAGTTGGTGCCCCGGTTGTGGTATTGGCCACGCCATAAATAGCGCCCTGCACCTGCATTTGGGCATTTCGTTTAAACAGCACCCGCTGGGCATACCGGCTGTTTTTATTATGCTGCACAGGATAAAACAATTATCTTTCAAACCTAAACCTATACAATTATGAGTGCCGAAATGATCAATCTAATTCCTTCTGTTGAAGCTGATGAACTGGCCTACCTGCAAGCCTTTACCAAAGGTTTGCCCGAAGATAAACTGCACCTCTTTATATCTTTGTACAACAACAAACGTAAAAAAACAGAGACCATCTTAATTTGCTGCCTGCTTGGTTTTGTTGCTGCTGCTGGCATACAGCGCTTTGTATTGGGGCAGGTTGGTATGGGCATATTGTATTTGTTTACCGGCGGCCTTTGTTTAATTGGTACCATTATGGATATTATAAACCATAAAGAACTTACGTTTGAGTACAACCAAAAAATGGCCATGGAAGCTATGGCCATGGTTAAAGGGTTTTAAGTTTTTTATCTTTCTTTTAATTTTGTTACACCCTGTTTTATTTTTTGGTAAGAAGATGGGCCATCGATATTTTGATGGTTTACCATCTTGTTTATAAAACTACCCAAGTTTATCTCCTCCTGTTATTAGACGGCTTATATCTTGTGCACCTGCTAACTGTAGTTTGCCTGGATTTTTTTATAATTTCCAGTTTTATTTTATTAGGGGTTAAAAAGCTAAGCATATTAAAAAAGGCCACCGTAAGGCAGCCTTTTTTAATGATTAGTTTGTATATGCTTTATTTATTGGATGGTGGTTGCGGCGCTTGCTGCCCCTTCATCTTTTGCTGCATTTGCTGCATCTGTATTTGCTGTTGCATCATCTTTTGCTGCATTGCCATTTCATCTGCCATGCCCTGCTTTTTATCTATCAGGTCAACTACTTCAATATCAAACAATAAGTTTTCATTAGGGGTAATGGTTGGTTGCCTTCCCTGTGCACCATAACCAAGTGATGAAGGAATATAAAACCTTGCCTTTGCACCCTTTGATAACATCCTTAAACCATCAACCCAACCTGGTATAACCTGTGGCGCCCACATATTTACTGTAAGCAAATCTGTATGTTTAAAAGTGGTATCTGTATTGGAATCAAACGCCTTGCCTTCAAAACTTTTTCCGGTGTATTTTATCTTAACACCCACGGAGTCGGTTATTTTTTCAGGGGCACCTTCCTGTAAAATTTCTACATAAACGCCCTTTGGCGATTTTTGTGCCTTAATATTTTTTGATGCCAGGTAATCGCTGATGGCCTTATCATCTTTTTGCAATTGCACCAATGAGTTTAAAGAATCTTTTATCCTTGCTGCATCCATTATTAATTTATACGCACTATCTGCCCCTGCTTTGGTGGTAAAGATGTTTACTATTTTATAATGCGCAATCAGGTAGCCGCCCTTCTTCATAAATGGCGGTGTTGATCCTTCTTTAATTACGCTATCGGCCAACTGCTTTACAACAATGCTATCGCCCCTGCGTGACTGGCTAAACATTTTAAAGTAAGATGCCGGCATATTTGAGGAGTCAAGCGTTGCTATCTGGTTGGCAAACTTTCTTGAATCGTAAAGCACAGTATCCTTATCGGCAGATTTATACGTTTGCTCAAACTGTATTTCGAAGAAATTACCATTCTCCATTTTGTTGCCGCTACCCTTGGAAATAATTTTGTATTGCATTCCCTTTTCGCCTTTTTTAAAAGCTTCTGTGCAACTGGTCAATAATACTGCCGATGCTGTCAGCAGGTAAAAAAATTGCTTCATGTTTTGTATTTGTTTAAAATTGATAATTACTTAATTGTTCTCTATTTTCTTTCATTGCCTTTATAAACATGTCGTGTACTTCATCCAATGTTTCCCTGCTTTGGCCGCCTGCCGCATTAAAATGGCCGCCGCCGTTAAAATATTTACGGGCAAAAGTGTTTACATCAAACCCATTTTTACTGCGGAAACTGCTTTTACGTTCTTCTCCCCTGTCTATAATTATTGCGGCCAGTTTTATGCCTTGTATACCCAAGGGATAATTTACGAGGCCTTCTGTATCGCCGGTTTTAATATTGTATTTAATAAGGTCGGCCTGTGGTATGCTTATCAGTGCTGTATTGTATTCATAAAATACTTCCATCCTGTTCAATAAAACATTGCCCAAAAACCTGAAACGGTTTTCTAAAAAATTATCAAAAAGTTCCTGGTGCACCATGCCATGGTCAAGGCCGCCATCTTTTAAAATGGCTACCATGCGGTGTACACTTGCAGTAGTTGCCGGAAAACGAAAAGAGCCCGTATCCGTCATAACACCTGCATAAAGGCATTGCGCAATGGCCCCGTTAATTTTATCCTTGTGGCCGCTTTCCATAATAAAATCAAACACCATTTCGCAGGTGCTGCTTTTGCTGGTATCGCTTTCGCCGTAAATAAATTTATCAGCTTGCGGCTCCTGGTGGTGGTCAATTAAAATCCTTTGGGCAGTTGCATTGGCCAGCTTTTCCTCCATCCGTTTGGTGCGGCCAAGGGTATTAAAATCCAAACAAAAAATCCAGTCTGCTTCGCTGATGGCCTTATCTGCGTCATCGGTTTGCCTTTCATAATCCAGCACTCCTTTGGTGCCGGGCATCCAGTTTAAAAAAGATGCCCAATTGGTAGGGGAAACCACAGTAACCTTATGGCCAAACTGTATCAAAAAATGGTACAGCCCAAGTGAGGAGCCCATTGCATCGCCATCCGGTTTTTGGTGGGTGGTAATAACAACATTTTTTGGTTGCGTAAGATGAGGATATATATTTTTAGTTGAAAGCATAAAGCGGCGCAAAAGTAAATGAAAGTTTTTAGTTTTACGTTTCTTGTTTTAAGGCTTTTTACGCTTTATCATTTCTGCAACAAGCCTTTATTTACAAGCTTTTTTTAACGTAAGCCTTACCAAAACAGTACATTAAAACCTTTTATCTTTGCGGCTCAAAAATATAATTATGAGTAACAGAACATTTACAATGATTAAACCCGATGCTACCAAAAAAGGGTACACCGGCGCAATCCTCGAGAAAATAAACAGTGCCGGTTTTAAAATAGCCGCATTAAAAATGTTGCACCTTTCTGCAGAAAAGGCAGGCGAGTTTTATGCGGTGCACAGGGAGCGCCCTTTTTATGGCGAACTGGTTTCTTTTATGAGCAGCGGGCCAATAGCAGCCGCTATTCTGGAAAAAGAGAATGCAGTGGAAGATTTCAGGATTTTGATTGGTGCCACCAACCCTGCACAGGCAGCCGAGGGTACCATCCGTAAATTATATGCAGCCTCCATTGGTGAAAACGCCATCCACGGCAGTGATAGTGATGCCAATGCTTTAATTGAAGGCGGTTTTTTCTTTAGCAAACTGGAGCAATTCTAAATACATAAAACTTTATTAAAAGCCGCAGCCCGCAAGCGTTGCGGCTTTTGTTTACACTGCATCCTTTTTAACGGAGGCAATAAAGCCCGTAACAATATCGTAGAATTTTTCTGCATCGTTAAATATAAACGAGTGTTGTATGGGCACTACGTACACCGGTAACTCCTGCAAGCCTGCCTGAAATTTCTTCAGCCTTACCCCATCTTTTTCTGTGGTTAAAATAATACCCTCCTGCCCAAGCTTGGCAAACTGCTTTTTTATTTCGGCAAGGTCGCCAATATCAAAAATATGGTGATCGGGAAAACGCAGCATGTCGTAGGTATGCACATGTGCAGTTAAAAAATCTTGTAAAGGTTTAGGGTTGGCAATGCCACAAACCAATAACACATTTGCCTGCGGCGAAATTTCAATTTCTTTTTTGGAGAAAAGATGGTACGGATGGGTATACAAAACTTCTGTAAAAAAAACCTGCTGGTGTGGCCCTGGGTGCAGTTCTTCAATAATCATATCCCTTTCTTCTTCACTTAAATTATGCCTGCATTTGGTAACAATAATGATATGCGCCCTTTTTGCACTTTGGGCTATATCCCTTAAATCGCCGGCAGGCAATAAAAAATCACGGGTATATAAATTGTTATAATCGGTAAGTAAAATATTAAGGCCGGCGTTAACCTGTCGGTGTTGAAAAGCATCATCCAAAATAATAATGTCTGTTTGCGGCCGTTCCTGCAATAACTGCGGTATGGCCACCAGCCTTTCTTCGCCCACACAAACCGTTACATCCGGAAACTTTAAATGAAACTGCATGGGCTCATCGCCTATATCCAGTGCTGTTGTGCTTTCGCTGGCTATGCCAAAACCTTTTGTCTTTCTTTTGTAGCCCCGGCTTAGCGTTGCCACATGGTAGTCGTTCTTTAACATACGCAACAGGTACTCCACCATGGGTGTTTTGCCCGTGCCCCCCACAGCAAGGTTGCCCACACAAATAACCGGAAAATTAAAGTGCGAAGATTTAAGGATGTCTTTATCAAAAAGCTTGTTGCGTACCCACAATACTATCTTGTATAAAAAAGATAATGGCAACAGCAGGTATCGAAAACTTTTTAGCAAAGGGTTGTTTTAAATTTTAAAATGCGTATGTCTTCTCAGGGGTAATGCAAAAATCCAGTTTAACGTCGTATCGGTTGGTATCGTCAATTTGCCCCTCCAGGTCAAAATAACTGAAACCAATCTTAAGGCAATCCGGCCTGCACTCTTTTAAAAACCTGTCGTAGTAACCTTTTCCATAACCTACCCTGTACCCTTTTTTATCTGCACAAAGTAGCGGAACAATCACCAGGTCTATTTCTGATGGAAACATATCCAGCCCATCTACCGGTTCATTTATCCCATATTTATTGGTTTCAAAAATAGTGTTGTCATCTACCACCACACAGATAAGTTCGCTGGTTTGGGCAACTTCAGAAAGCACCGGGTAAAACAACTGCTGTCCGGGGTTTTTAAAATAACAATAATCGGTAATTGGCCGGGGATCAAATTCATTCCATTTATGCAATGGCGAATAGGTCATTATCAATGCTGGTATATCAATCAGCAGTTGCTGAAACTGAATCAGCATAAGGTCATCCAGCTTTGATTGGATGTTGCTGGTAAGCTGCTGCCTTTTTGATTTGTACACTTCCCGCAGTTCACTTTTCTTCATACCATTTAAACATTAAACTTTGGGGAAATAACCCATTTGGACGGGCATTGGGACATTACATTCTAAAGATAGAGAAGATAGTTGTGCCGTAATTACGTTCTGATTGATAATGGTCAAATTTTTTGTAATCGTTACGGGGCGTATGTTCCAGCACAAACCAGCCATCTTGCCTAAGCAAGTTTTTTTCAAAAATTTTAAGGGGCAGGTCATCTATATTACCGAGGGCATAAGGTGGCCCGGCAAAAATAAACCCGTACTGTTCTGTACAGGTATCAATAAACTTAAACACATCTTGTTTTACGGCCTTAAAGTTTTGCAACTGCAAGGCGTCTGCATTTTTTTTTATAAAGGCAAACATGGTGGCGTCTTTTTCCACTATGGTTAAATCAGTGGCACCCCGGCTGGCAAGCTCATAACTTATGCTGCCGGTGCCGCCAAATAAATCAAGTGTTTTAAGAGAGCTGATTTCTATATTATTTTGTATGATATTGAACAGGCCTTCTTTTGCAATATCTGTGGTAGGCCTGGTAAAAGGCATGCTGGCAGGTGGGTTTATTTTTCTGCCGCCATGTATGCCGCTGATTATACGCATGCTGCTAAATGAAATAAATGACTGAAATAATGTGCTGGAAATTTAGCAATTTCGTCATTATAATAAAATACCGTGGGCTGTGTGCCAAAATTAAGGTGCTCAAAATATTTATACACTTCAGTGTAAAGACTTGATTTTTGGTCTATCATGCCATTGAGCGTTACCTGCACATCCGCCACCGGCGCATCAAACCGCTCACAGATGTTCAATAAATTATACGCCACATCTTCTGACGTTTTATAAAAAATGTTTTGCGTTACTTGTACCACCCCAGCCTTTACCAGCAGCACCGTTATATTATTGGGGTTAAAAATGCAATACAACTGGTTGCCGCCTTCCTTTACAATGCCGGGCAATAACGAGTACAAATGGGTGTGGTTAAAACCCGTAAACAGGTTTTCTATTACCGTATTTATTTGTTTTGGCACCCCAAAAATTGTGTGCAGGTTTTGCCGGTTAATAAAATCGTTGCGTATAATGCAACCTGAAGTATCGCCATACACCATATCAAGCAATTGTGTTGTTGCTGTTGTATCCATAAACTCATCCGGCACCATTACGGCAACCGAAAAAGAATATACAAAGGTGGTTTTGCGAAAGGTTTGCTGCAGCAAGGTTTGCCGGGCAACAATATCTTTTAAATAGCTGGAAGCCTGGTCTGCCGTGGTGCCCTGCGGAAACTGATATAAGGATAAACCTATGCAGGCCATATCCTCGTCAATTACAACAAATGATAAACCCCGTTCGCTTACTTCAACCATCAGGTTACAATCTGATGTGTTGGCCCTTGGGGTTAGTATATTAAAAGATGCATTCAAATTGTTTATTTAGGGTGGCAAAATAAGATAAATTTGCCAACTTATGGAAGCAGCAATACCAATAAAAGATTTAAAAGTTCAGGTTACCAATAAGCAGATACTCTCCATTGCTTTGCCCATAACCCTTGCTATTATTATACCGCAAATTAATATGCTTACCAATAGCATGTTTTTGGGTAACCTGAGTACAGAGGCCCTTGGCAATGCCGGCATTACCGGTGTATTTTATTTAATTTTTGCTGTTGCAGGTAACGGGCTTAATAATGGGTTGCAGTCTGTTTTTTCCCGCTATGCCGGTGCTGATAATACAGGTGCATTTAAAGTAGTGTTGGCACAGTCCATCCGCATAAGCCTGCAGCTTGCGGTTGCTGGCATTTTAATAACCTGGTTTATTGCGCCATTTATTTTGCAACATGTGGCAGACCCCAAAGCATATCCGCAAGAGATAAGTTTTTTAAAGATCAGGATATTAGGGTTGCCATTTTTATACCTCTTTCAAATGGGCAATGCCTTTTTGGTGGCTTCCTTAAACAGCCGGTATTTAATGATTGGTTTTATTGCCGAAGCCTCTATCAATATCTTACTGGATTATTTGTTTATTTATGGCCATTGGGGCTTTGCACCCATGGGCTTTAATGGTGCCGCACTGGCATCGGTAATTGCAGAAATTATTGGCCTTTTGGTGATGCTGGCAGTGCTGTATAAAACAGGTTTAAAAAAACAATATGCCCTGCTTACTTCCTTCAGGTATGATAAAATGATCAGCCGGGAGATCATTAAAATCTCAACGCCATTAATCTTGCAGTATGTTATCAGTGTTACCACATGGCTGGTATTTTTTATTTTTATCGAAGCCCTGCATGACCAGACAGCAAAGGCTATCAGCAATACCATGCGGAATGTTTTTGGCTTAACAGGTGTGTTCGTGTGGGCATTTGCCGGTACATCCAATGTTATGGTAAGCAATTTAATGGGCCAGCAAAAAGAAGAAAAAGTATTGTTTGCCATAACCCGTATAATGCTGTGGAGTTTTGCCCTGTGCAGCGTTATGTGTGTTGTAATCAACTTGTTTCCAGAACCCTTTTTCGGCTTATTTGGACAAGGCAAAGAATTTGTAAATGAAGGTATACCTGTGGTAAGAATGGTGAGTGCAGGGTTGCTGATAATGAGCATTGCCAACATCTGGCTTAATGGTGTTACCGGCACTGGTAAAACAAGGGTTAACCTTGCAATTGAGCTTGTTGCTATAACCATCTACCTCGTGTATACGTGGATATTTGTTAAGCACCATTATATTTCCCTTTCTGTTGCATGGAGCAATGAAATGGTGTATTGGACTGTAGTTTTTTCGTTATCCTTTTTATTTTTAAAAAGTGGAAAATGGAAAACCAGGAAACCTGCAAATATGGAAAGCTGAACATGGTTATGGTTTAACCTCAATACATTTTACAAAAAAAACGCCGCATTGCTGTGGCGTTTTTTAATAGCTATGCTGGTTGCTTTAATTTGCCCGCCAGGTGTTGTTGGTAAAATTGATATCAGGTAATACTTTGTTAGGATCCAGTGCCACACTGCTTAATTTTTCTGTTGTGGGCAATTTCACCTTCCAAGTTTTGGTGTTGTTCCAAACTTCCACGGGAAGTTTTATGGTGCCTTTGGCGCCGCTTGTTGTTTCGTAGGCAAGTGTTACGGGCATGGCCATCTGGTTTAGGTTGGCAATTACAACTATAGCTCCATTGGCTGCGTTTTCATTTACATATTTCACGCTTTCAATGGCTTGGTCCAGCTTGTAATTTTCTAAAAACCACCCTTTCCAAAACCAGCTTAAATCTTCGCCAGATACATTGTCCATCGTTTTAAAAAAGTCCCAAGGCGTTGGGTGTTTGTAGGCCCACCTTTGTATGTACATGCGAAAGGCATAATCAAACCTGTCTGGCCCTAACACTTCGTTACGCAGCAGTTCTAACCCATAGCCTGGTTTAAAATATAATGCAATACCAATGTTTTGTTCCTTCATGGCGTCGGGCGTATTCATGATGGGCTCACTGCCAGGGTTAAACATGTACTGCGACATCTGTTCCATATTCTTTGGGCCTTCCTTGTATTCCCCATTATTAAAATCGTCATGCGCAAGCGAATTAATAAAGGTATTAAAGCCTTCATCCATCCAGCCATATTTACGTTCGTTGCTGCCCACAATCATCGGGAACCAGGTATGGCCAAACTCATGGTCGGTAACCCCAAACAGCCCGTCCTCTGTGGCTTTCCAGCCACAAAAAACAATACCCGGGTATTCCATACCGCCAACATTGCTGGCCACGTTGGTAGCCGCAGGGTAAGGAAATTCAAACCATCTTTTACTATAATTTTCTATACTTTTTTTGGTGTATTCTGTTGCCCTTCCCCAGGCTTTGTCCCCTTTACTTTCTGCAGGGTACACACTCATGGCCAAAGATGATTTGCCGCTTGGCAGGTTTATTCTTGCCGCATCCCAGATGAATGATTTGGAAGATGCCCATGATACGTCCCTTGCATTGGTAATTTTATAGTGCCAGGTAAGGGTTGCCCCTTTTGGCCGGGATGCAGGGTCAGCCACTTCTTTTTCTGAACGGATGGTTACTGTCTTGTCACTTTTTTTTGCTTCATTGTACCGCTCGTTTTGGGCAGCAGTCAATACTTCGGATTGGTTTAGCAGTTCACCGCTTGCCACCACAATATGGGATGAAGGTGCCGTAATGGTAAAATCAAAATCACCATACTCTAAGTAAAATTCGCTTGGGCCAAGATAAGGCAAGGTGTTCCATCCCTGCACATCATCAAACACACACATGCGTGGGTACCATTGGGCCACTGTAAAAATGTCCCCGTTTTTTGTACTCAAAATACCACACCTGTCTGCCCCATATTCCGGCAGTATAAAAGAGAAATCCATTTTAATTTTTACCACATCACCACCGGTGCCCATGGGTTTTGGTAAACGTATCTGCATCCTGGTATCGGTAATAATGTAGTTGGCGTTGGCATCATTTACCTGCACGTTAGAAATATTATCGCCACCATTAAAACCACTCTTAGCATCGCCATAGCGGCTGCGGCTGTCAAGCGGCATACGGGCCTGTCCACGGCTTTTGGTATTAAACAGGTTCTGATCGAGGTACAGCCATAAAAAGGGCAATGCATGCGGACTGTTATTTTTGTAAGAGATGGTAACGGTGCCGGATACCACGTGTGACACATCGTTTAAAGAAGCAGCAATTTTATAATCTGCCCTGTTTTGCCAGTATCCATTATTGGGTTCGCCTGTTGCAGCCCTCGTTATGGTTTCGCCGTTAGTATAGAACATAGGTGAAAACAGCGCATGCGGATCATAACTGGATTGTATGTTTGCCTCCTGGGCAAAACAGTTAACGACCATTGCTGCGAGCATGGACAATAGCAAACATTTTTTTATCATTGTTGATTTTTTAATTTTGAAATGTAGTATATAATCCTGCAAGCAGGGGGATGAGCTAAGTTATTAAATTGCCTGATAACGCTGACTATTGCAGGTCGTTCAGCAACCGTCTTCCTTCTTCTTTAATGCCGGGGTCATCTTCTGTGTGGTTCGGTATCTGCATCATTTTATTAAGACTTGCTATGGCCTTATTTTTTTCATCATTTCTTTTATAAGCTTTGGCCAGTTCAAGATAGTTTAAAATAAAGCCATCAGTTATACTGTTCGATTTTTGAAAAGCATATATCGCATTTGTAATAGAGCCTTCTGGTACGCTGCCATACAAAATTTTGGCGGCTGTACGTTCCACCATATTTAAACCGCTGAGTTCATAATTCCACCTACCCAAAACATGCCAGGCCTTAAAGTTATAGGGATCGTACTTTATGGCCAGGTCTACATATTTTTTGATTTCCCTTGCGGAAGCAATTTTTTCTTTTCCACTTTTATTTAAAGAACTTCGTCCGAGGGCAATGGCCATAACGCAATTGGACTCAGCATTTTCAGGCGCAACCCTTAGGGCAATACCAGCGTAGGTTTTAGCGGCAGTGTAATAATTATCCATTGCTTTTTTATCATGCTGGCGCTTGCCTATCCTGCTGCAAAGTTCACTGCATTTGTTAAGTGCATATACATTTACAGGTTGAATTTTAAGTACTTCTTTAAACAGGGAAAAAGCTGCATTTTCATCCGGAACGGCTTCCATCTTATCCCCTTCTTTTGTTAAGGCAACTACATCTTGCGCTGCAAGTCCTGCGCTAAAAATAAAGGAACATAAAAGAAACAAACAGGCTCTCATTTTTAAAATACTTTGGAGTAACTAACGCCTACCGTACCTTCAAAATTACTGATCGGCGGATTTAATTTTTTGATACTTACCGTTACAGCTTTCACTTTGTTATCGCTTGCATAAATACCATCTGCCAGGTTTTGCACCACCGTTTCCAGCAAGGCTGTTGGCTTGTCCATTATCTGTTTTATTACCGTATAAATGGTAACGTAGTCCACAGACTGGCTTAAATGTTTTATGGTGCCATCTGGTTCAAAAGAGATGTCGGCATTTACTTCAAAATTATTTCCCAGTACGTTTTCTTCTTTAAACATACCATGAAGGGAATGGAACAATAAATGGTGAAGATGGATTGTGAGCATTATCTACCGATTAATCTGCATTACATTTTTTAAAAAATTTAATTGCTGTAAGATGCTGAAAACAGCATGCTTTAATGGGTAACGCCATGATGCTCCTGGTGTGCGGCAAACTTTGCCCCGAGATATCTTTCTGCATCAAGGGCCGCCATACAACCGCTTCCAGCCGCCGTTACAGCCTGCCGGTAAATTTTATCCTGCACATCGCCACTGGCAAAAACGCCTTCAATATTTGTTTTGGAAGTGCCGGGTATAGTCATGATATAACCTGCTTCGTCTGTATCCAGCCAATCTTTAAAAATATCACTGTTGGGGTGATGGCCAATGGCCACAAAGAAAGCACTCACCGGTATTTCTTTCTTCTCCCCGGTTTCATTATTTTTTATCCTTACTGCTTCCACTTTTTTACCGCCAATGATTTCATCGGTTTCACTGTGCCAGTTTACGGTAATGTTTTTTGTGGCAAGCACCCTGTCCTGCATAACTTTGCTTGCCCTCATTTCGCCTTTTCTAACAATCATATGCACATGGGCGCAAATGTTGGAAAGGTAAAGCGCTTCTTCTGCTGCCGTATCCCCTGCCCCTACAATCGCCACTTCTTTGCCTTTAAAAAAGAACCCGTCACAAACCGCACAGGCACTTACCCCATACCCATTCAGGCGTTGCTCACTTTCCAGTCCCAGCCATTTTGCAGAAGCACCTGTTGAAATGATTACCGCATCAGCTTCTATCCACTTTTCTTCATCAATTTCTATTTTATACGGATGCTTGCTAAAGTCTACTTTAGTGGCCAATCCATAGCGGATATCTGTACCCATTCTCTTGGCCTGGTTCTCAAAATTAACCATCATGTCGGGCCCTTGTATACCTTCCGGGTAACCGGGATAATTTTCTACCTCCGTTGTAATGGTTAACTGTCCTCCTGGCTGAATGCCCTGGTACAACACAGGTTTTAGCCCTGCCCTGCTGGCATAAATAGCGGCCGTATATCCTGCCGGCCCCGATCCTATAATTAAACAGTGAACTTTTTCTACACTTGCATTTTCCATAACTATACTACTGGTTAATAATTTTATTCTTTTATAAGGGAACACAAATTTACAGGAATATTGGTATGCTTAGGCAGGTGCATTAAGCTGCGAATAACTTTAAGCAACGCTTTAACATCCGTTGTTTATTTGGGGACTATAATGGTTTTGTATTCGGCTGCATAACCATAAAAGGCACCCAATGCGCCATTGCTGATATTGCCGATCACTTTGTTGGGTTGTGCAAACGGGTTGCCAATGCTTTGCAATGCAAACTCCCAGGTGTTCCAAAAGGTATAACTGGCCTTATCAATATTGCAAATCCGCAGGGTAATGGTATCGCCCCTTTTAAAGTAATTGCTGTCAAAGTCTATTTTTTTATTAAAATCCACACCAGGGTCAACCTGTAGTTGATAAGTAGAACCGTCAATTACCTGGTCATCAAAAACAGAGTTTTGTCCGGGTAAAAACGTGCCGCTGTTTTTCCTGGTAAAGTAACGTACATAGTTGCCAAAGCCCGGCGGGTCTGTAATTCGGGCATCTATAACAATATCGCTGGAGTCTGGCGCAAAGGGTGCCTTTTTCCAAGTGAGGGAATCAATTTTTTTTGCGAGTGATGGTATGGTGGTTACACCATTGTACTCTTTTCCTTCGCTGATAATATGTAGGGTATAGCTGCTGTTTAAACTTCCTGCAAATGCGGTGGCGGGGTTAGTGGAGTCAATGCTGTACACATAAACATTACTGCCACCACCGGCAGGGTAAGTATATTCTTTTAGCTGTTGTGTTTGTGTACCGTTGGATAATGTTACGGTTGCATTATGTACAAACGAACCAGCTAAAATTGTTCTGCTGATCGTATCAAAATAAGAGAAGGTTTTGGTAAGGATCACAATGGGCGCTTTACCATTTTCAATTTGTGCATCCACAGCCAAAACATTGGGGGCATCATCTAATTTAAAATTGATATTTTTTTCACAGGATGATAAAAACACAATGCCCGCTAATAATAACCATTTCTTCATACCATAAAATTAAATTCTTTGTGTTGAAAGAAAACACACCGTTTAAATATTATGGATAACATAACCCATCACAATAAGTTGTGGGTTGATAAAAGTGATGAGACCAATTGAAGGCTTACAATTATTATTTCGCTGTTATTTTACGACAAGTTTTTGCCTGAACAGTGTATTTTTTTGCTGCCCTGCAACCAATACATTGTAAATACCAGGTGCCCATTTGCCTGTACCAATAACAACCCTTCCGTTGGTTTTAAGTTGATAGACGACCTGGCCCGCCATATTAGAAACGCTGACATCAACAGGGCTTACAGAACCTGTTATCTGCAAAATGGTTTCGCCATTGGAGGGATTGGGCAATAGCGAAAACACAACGTTGGTATTGCCACAATTGGATGCAACAATACCCATATCTTTTTTATGCCCATCCCAATCTTCACTTACCAATTTGTAGAAAAAGCTTTTGCCGGTGGCAGTACTGTCACGGTATATATAAGAAATGGGTGTGGAAGAACTGCCGTTAACTGACTTTGATTTAATGGCAGCAAACAAAGTAAAGTTGCTGGCATCTGCACTGCGGTACAGCAAAAATTGTTTGGTGTTTATCTCCGATTGGGTAACCCAGTTTATATTGGCTGTATTTCCATAACATGCCACATTGTAACGGGTAACAGTAACCGGCAGCAATGCTGCATTCCGCATGGATATTATCCTGAACGGGGAAGTATTGGTAGCAAGATAAATAGTGCCGCCCGGCGAAACGGTGATGTCCCTCAACCTTCCCCATTGGTTTACAAAAAAATCCGTTTGCCCTGTAATGCCATCCCCTGCTGCATTTAAAGTTATCCTTCTTACTTTTTCTGTTTTTAAAAAAGTAACCAATATGGTGTTTTGAAAATCTGGGATATTACTGCTGTTGTACCAGATCATATCATTGGGCGCCCATGTTCCGGCAGGCAAAGGGTTCCATGCTGCAAGCGGTTCTTTTATATTATTGGCAGTACAGTACGCCGTTTCATTAGGGATATCGTTATCACAAAAACCTTCCACATTAGGCCATCCATAATTTCGCCCTTTTTCAATAATCTGAAACTCATCATCTTCATTAGGGCCATGTTCTGTTTCGTAAATAATACCATTGGGGTGCAGCAGCAAACCCTGCGGATTGCGGTGGCCGGTGGTGTAAATATAGCTTCCTGCAATGGGGTTGTCGGCGGGTATTGTACCATCAAGGGATACCCGGAGTATTTTGCCGTTCAGGCTGCTATTGTTTTGTGGGTTGGTGGTGTTAAGGGCATCACCGGTTGTCATCAAAATGGTGTTGTCTGGCAGCACTAATAACCTCGATCCATCATGGTTGGTATTGGCCACCACATTATCAATCAATATAAATTCGCTGGCTGGTGATAATGCATTATTGGTGTATGTAAACCTTGACAAACGCTCCTTATTGCTGCCTGCACTGGTATAGGTATACACGATGTACACGTAAGGGTTATTGGCAAAATCCAAATGAAAAGCCATGCCCAGCATACCTGCTTCCCCGGGCTGGTAAAGCAGGCTGCTGTAATCCAGCATAAGGGTGGAAGCCCCAGTCAGCGGGCTTATGCGGTAAACCCTTCCTGGTTTTGTCGTCATCCATAAAGAATCACCCGGGCCATATTTCAATTCCCATGGCTGGTCTGCTGTGGTAAATAAAGTATTTGTTTCTACTGTTGATGAACCCAAAGGTATCATTACAGTTTGGGCTATTCCTTTAGCCATTACAAATAACAACCCCGATAAGAGTAGACTTCTTTTCATAAAAAAAAATTTAAAATGCTTAAGATGGCTGTGGTGGGTTAACGGAATATTAACAAATATGGTTCCAAAAAAGAACAAAAAAAGCCTCCCGAAGGAAGCTTGTATTTTAAATTTTGCAGCTACAATTATTGGGGCAGCAAAACATTATCGGTTACCTGAAGCACCCCGTTAACAGCATGTTTGTCTGCTTTAACTATTGTGGCAGGTGTGCCGCTGTATGGCGTACCGCCAGATGGGAAAGTGCCTGCACCCCTGAACGTTACATTGGTTGCAAACGGACCCGTAAAAGTTGCCTGCACCAGTACCCCGGGCTGTAACGTTATAGGCACCGATGCATTTACCAGTGTAGGTACAAAGGTGGGCGTACTGCTAAAGTTGTTTGTAAATACCCTGATGTTTGGCTGGTAAACACCGCTGCTGTTGGCTGATGCCAGCAAGTGGTAGGCCAATATTCCCCTTACAGTAGCTGCAGACAACACGCCAAAAAAAGCAGGTGATTTAAAAATGTTAGGGCCTGCTGCTACAGCGCCTTTTGCCTGTGCATCTGCCATGGTGGAGTCTGCACCCTGTTTACGGGCCGTGGTAAATGCAATACCATATATCAATTTGCGAAAGGCCGCATTGTTTGGTGCCAGCACCGTCATATTGGTAACTGCATATTTAAACAAGGAATCAAATTTGTTTAAGCCCACTTGTCCACTGTCCCCTCTTGCAACTGCAGCCGTAAAATAAGAAAGTGTGGTATCGGTATAAATTAACCCGGCAAGCACCGTCGTTGGTGGTGCCACTACAGCAGCGGTATGATGGATTACTCCATTGGCAACAAAAGCATCCGTTGCTATAATGGGAATATTGTTTACATAGGCATATGCAGTGCGTTTGGAAGGAAAAGTCGTCATTCTTACCAAAGGGTTTGTTGGGTCAAGAATAATACTTGTTGGCAACTGTACATTTGGAAAAGCCGTAGGGATAGATGCCGCAGGAAAATTTTGTGGCAGCAAATTGTACAATACAATGCCTGCACAGGTAGCCGGTGGCAGCGAGCCAATTGTAGCATTCGCATTGGCAAGTGTACCCCCAAACGAAGCGATAACGGCATTGTTATCGGGCACAAATAAGGTAAAGATGCTGGCCTTATTATTTAGCACCTGCAATTGCCCGGAGCGTAATATAATTTTATAAAATAAGCTGTCTGTTGCAGTAGCAGCAAGGGTTTCGCCAATGGCAAGGCCAGATGGCGGCGTTACAACAGCATCCGGAAACTGCTGAACATCCTTGTTACAGGAACATAAAATAGCGCATGCCGCAATACACAGCAGGGCTACCGGTTTAATTTTGTTGGTTGAAAAAATCATATAAAAAATTTTAATTGTCAAGATGAAATACCATTTACGTTTAGTAAAGATTGTAGCCAAAGCTCACATAATATAAGCCACCTACCCTTGCATTGCCGATAGCATTTAAATAGTATTGGTTAAGCAGGTTGTTGGCACCAAGTTTTACAATAGATTTAGTTTTAGGAAATTTAAAGCTAAACTGTGCATCTACCGTTTGGGCTGCAGGAACATTGCCTGATCCAAAATCACCCTGGTATTTATAGCCATCCTGATATTTATACACTACATTAAAACCAAGCATTTTTTTAGGGCCAAAGCCACTGTTGCCAAATGAGGCATTTACCCTAACCTTGGGTGCGTTAAAATAAGAGAAGAAGCCGGGTGTGGTGGGCGGGTCTTTAAGTTCATCTGATGAAAAGTTTGCGCCAACAGTATAATTTTTTCCTAGGTTATAATCAAGGCCAATACCGTAACCAAATGTTTTAACTTTTTCAACCGAGTTAACCGGAACAGAGAAAGAGTTGCCATTTAAGGTATCAGATAACTGGATAGGTGCACCGGTTTTAGATTGAACCAGCACCTTGCGGTAAATGAAATCATTGTAGCGGCCAAAATATCCATACAGGTCAACGAGCAGTTTGCCATCTAACAGCAATCCTTTATAACCAGCTTCAAAAGAAGTCACCGTTTCTGGCTTAAACTCTTTAGGGGTATAGATTGCAGGGGCACCCGCCTGCATACTTTCGTATGTATACGTTGGTGTTGTTACAAAATTATATTTATTGGTAAAGTAAGGGATACCGCCAACCAGCCTGATGCCGCCGCCAACCTGCAGGTCTATCCATTGTTGCTGGGTAGATGGAAAACGGTAAGCAGTTTGGTAACTAAAGCGCAGGTTATTATTTTCTGATAATTTAAAAACAGCCGTTGCCCTTGGGGTAAACCGTCCTTTAAAATTCTGGCTTTTATCATACCTGCCCGATAACGTTATTTTTAAACGCTCAATAATCTGCCGTGCAACCTGCATGTACCCACCATATTCGCTGATGTCTATTTTTCCACCGGCATCTGCAAATAAAGTGCCTTCACTGTTCAGCACATATCTTTTGTAGTTGCCACCAACCAATACCTCTGCAACATTATTGAGGGCACTGGTAAAATTGTACTGGCCTTCTACATTGTACAGGCTGGTTTTATCCACAAACAAACCACCATTTTTATAAATAGGAATACTGCGTACAGTATTAAATAATTTCTTAAATGCAACACTACCTTCGGCCGGCCTGCCTACATCTGCCACTGCCCTTGCAGCAGTATGCGCATTGGCATCAGATGAGCCGGTTAATTTTGCATTCAGGTAAGCTTGTGCATATTGGGCAACCCAGCCGGTGCTGCCACCGCTTGGCTTCCAGGCCTCGTTAAAAAAGGCCATCGTTGCAGATGCATTAAAAGATTCCCCTGCATTTTCCTGAGTGGTATACCCACGCACAAGCCAGTTTTTGTTATTGATCTCAAATTTGTACTGTCCTATTTTTAGGTTCTTTAAAGAGTAGCGGTCACTGCCGGTGTATACCGTATTGCCTGTTCCCCAAAATGCTTCCAGTATCGCTTCTGTACGGGGCGTTATTTTATAATGCAACGCACCGGCAAGTTTGTAGTTTACCGTGTTGGGGTTTAAAACATCCTTTTCTTTATATCCGGTACGGGTAATGTTGATGGGGTTTGCAGTTAACGTTTTTATAAACGGTGCAAGAAATGGTGCTGCTGCAGCAATGCCATTTAAACCCAGGCGAAGGTCAATATGCGTTTCATCACCGTAGGTGTTAATGCCATTATAGTTAGGGTCGGTTGCACGGGTGCCGGGGCCAGGTGCTCCACTTACAGCTAGGCCCTTATAATCCCTGTAATCGGTACCAATCCAGTCTTGCGCCTGCACCAGTTCGGTGCTGATTTTAAAAGCAAATTTCTCAGATATCTTTTTTGCCCACCTCAAACTCCAGTTATGGTAAGGTGCCGGTGAATGCTCCGATCCATCCGTATGCATCAGCCCTTCTTTTATTTCAAAAGAAAGCCCCTGGTATTTAAAAGGGTTTTTACTGTTGATGAGCAAAGTACCGTTCATGCCGCCGGGGCCGTATAACGCAGAGGATGCACCTGGCAGCAGTTCCATATTATCAACATCCAGTTGCGTTAAGCCAATTACACCGCCTACAGAAAAGTTGAGGCCCGGTGCCTGGTTATCCATACCATCTACTATTTGTGTAAACCTGGTGTTGCCACTGCCCGAAAAGCCACGTGTGGTAGGCGTTTTAAAGGTTAATGAAGAAGTAACCACATCCACCCCTTTTAAATTGGCCACCACATCATAGTAAGATGCGGCCGGTGCATTGCGGATGGTTGCAGCACTCACCCGTTCGATTGAAACAGGCGATTCCAATATACGTGTGGCCACCTTTGTGGCAGATATCACCACCTCTTGCCCAAGCGCATTGGCAGGTGCAAATTGTACCGTTACAGCCGATGAAGCACTGGAAACAGCCACTTCCTGGCTTTGATAACCCACCGAAGAAATAAGTAAAGTAACAGGGAAAGATTGCCCGGCATTAATTTTGAAATTGCCTTT
Source organism: Ferruginibacter sp. (assembly GCA_965249755.1). Classification (GTDB taxonomy): domain Bacteria; phylum Bacteroidota; class Bacteroidia; order Chitinophagales; family Chitinophagaceae; genus Ferruginibacter. Next base: position 357,216 of record CBDFMT010000004.1, on the reverse strand, counting down.
ATCGTCTGTAAAGGTGCCAGATGTTGCACCTTTAATTGTTACCGAAACAGCAGCTACCCCTTCTTTGGTATTACTGTCTTCCACCCTTCCGGCAATTGTGGTGCTTTGAGCAAAAACAGCTAGTGACAATAAATTCGCTGCAACTAAAGCCCACAGGTAGGATAATCGTTTTTTCATATAGCATTGTTTGGTTAGTAAATATGTGGCAAAATAAGCAATGTTAATTTAGTGTTGTTCATTTTGCCTTAAAAAAATAAAATAATTATCCGGTGAAATTGGGGATTAAAACACTTGCCTTAATTTAGCCGCATGGCAACATTTCAATTTCAGGGACAAACAAATTTTTACAGCGGCAAGGTCAGGGATGTGTACACCATCGGCAACGATTGGCTGGTGATGGTTGCCAGTAACCGCATCTCTGCTTTTGATGTTATCCTTCCTAAACCTATCCCTTATAAAGGACAGGTTTTAAACCAGATTGCTGCTTACATGCTGCATGCAACAAAAGATATTTGTCCTAACTGGCTCGTTAAAACGCCAACCCCTAATAGTTCTATCGGCAAAAAATGTGTTCCTTTTAAAGTGGAAATGGTTATCCGCGGCAACCTTACAGGCCATGCCTGCCGCACTTATCAAAGCGGCACCAAAATCATTTGCGGTGTTAACATGCCCGATGGTATGAAGGAGAATGATTTTTTTCCAACACCTATCATCACCCCCTCTACCAAAGCCACCGTTGGCCACGATGAAGACATCAGCAAAGAAAATATTATAGCCACCGGCATTGCCACCGAAGCAGAATATGAAGTACTGGAAAAGTACAGCAAGCAATTGTTTGAGAGGGGCAAACAGCTTGCTGCCAAGCAAGGCCTTATATTGGTAGACACAAAGTATGAGTTCGGTAAAATTGGGGACACTATTTATTTAATGGACGAAATACATACCCCCGACAGCAGCAGGTATTTTTATGCCGATGGGTTTGAAGAGCGGCAGGCAAGCGGCGAAAGGCAGCAGCAATTGAGTAAAGAATTTGTAAGGGAATGGCTGATACAAAATAATTTTATGGGCAAGCAGGGGCAAACCGTGCCGCCAATGGATGAGGAGTGGACAACCACCATCAGCAACCGTTATATTGAATTATACGAAAAAGTTATCGGCGAAAAATTTGTACCTCACCCGATGGAAGATGACGAAACATTTATGCTCATCAGTAACAGTTTGCAGGAAGTGATATAAACAATGATGGCGTTGCCCAAAGGCCCGGGCTTTACGCTGCAAGTACGGCGCAGCCCCGCCCGCAAACCCTCACCGGGCTTTTCACTGCAATCCCTAACGCTTGACATGGCTTATTTCCACTCTTCAGTTTTTTATAGAAGTTGTGCAAAAAAATCCTTCTATTTGAAACAAAAAACCAACATGCCGCCTGATAAAATATTTCAACTCGTAAACCTGCTTGCGCTAATTGGCTGGGTTTTAATGCTGCTCTCCAACATCATCAAAACAGAAAATATTATCGTGGGCATTATTGTAACCCTGCTGGCCATTGTGTACTCCTGGCTTATCTTTTCACATTTTAAACCTGCAGGTGCATCAGGGTTCAGCACACTGGATGGGGTAATAAAATTATTCAGCAGTAAGCCGTTGGTACTTGCAGGGTGGGTACATTACCTCGCCTTCGATTTAATGACCGGCCTTTTTATTTGCGCCAACTCCCGTAAACACAATATCAATTTCTGGCTGATTATACCCTGCCTTTTCTTTACGTTTATGCTGGGGCCATTTGGCTTGTTACTATATTTATTGATCAGGCTTATAGTGACAAAAAAATATTTTTCAGCTAACTTTTAATGGTATGAATTATTTTTTTACCGAGTTGCGCAAGCGGAACAAAACGCTGTATTGGTTTGGTTGGCTGCATGTAGCAGCGGCCTTGTTTTGTATGTTTATGATTGCAACCACCCATACGCAGGTGCTGGGCATAAATGCCTGGATAAAACCCTGTAAGTTTTTTATATCGTCTACCCTTTACATCTGGACAATGGGCTGGTTGATGTTCTATCTTAATGAACCAAAAAAGACGGCGTATTTCAACTGGATGGCCATTATCGTTTTCGTTTTTGAAAACGGCTATATCGCCTGGCAGGCATCAAGGGGGCAGCAGTCGCACTTTAATTTTTCATCTCCATCCACCGCCATTATCTTTTCTTTAATGGGTATTGCCATCAGCGTTTTAGATTTTTGGACAGCTTACATTTGTTTTCTTTTTTACAAAAAAAAATTTCCAGCTTTAACCCCACAATACCTTGCTGGTATTAGGCTGGGCTTATTATTGTTTGTTGTACTTTCCATAAGTGGGTATACAATGGCAGCAATACTAAAACACACCATTGGTGCGGCAGACGGAGGAAAAGGATGGCCGTTATTAAACTGGAGCAGCCAATATGGTGATATTAGGATTGCGCATTTTTTGGGTATGCATAGTTTGCAATTGCTACCCTTATTTGGTTTTTATCTCAGTAAAAAAAAGGGTGCCACAATGATAGCAGCAGGTATTTATTTTGTAGTAACCACCACTGTTTTTATCATTGCTTTAATGGGAAGGCCGTTATTATAAACGTCAGGCTTTGGGCAGCGTAAAAGTAAATTTGCTTCCTTTGCCAGGTTCGCTTTCTACAAAAATTTCGCCACCGTTTTTATTTAAAAATTCTTTGCACAGCATTAAGCCCAAACCCGTACCGCTTTCGTTGGCAGTGCCATTTGTGGTAAAGTAATCATTGGCAAATAACCGCTGTATATTTTCCCTGCTAATACCGGTACCGGTGTCTTCTACAAACACTTCCACCTTTTCATTTTTTATGGATGCACCTACACTAACCTTGCCCTTGTTAGGCGTAAACTTAATGGCGTTGCTCAGCAAATTCCTGAGCACAAGGTTTATCATATCCTTATCTGCAAAAATGTAAATAGAAGGGTCAATTTTGGAGTTTACGTACACTTGTTTGCTATCTGCCTGTAGGCGCAACAGTTGCTGTACGTCTGTTACCATAGTGGCAATATCCAGCAATTGTGGGTTTACAGAATCACCCTGCATCTGGCTTTTAGCCCATTGCAGCAGGTTTTCCATAAGGCTTGTTGTGTAGTTAAGATCGTTGATGATATCGGGCACCAGCACTTTTATTTCATTGCCCGGCACATCATATTGCTGTACGTTACGGAACAGGTTGCGCAGGCTGTAAATAGGCGTACGCAAATCGTGGGAGATAATAGAAAACAAACGGGTTTTTAATGAATCAAGGTGGGTAAGCTGCTCTGTTCTTTCCTCTAACAGGTAAGCTTTATCTGCAAGCTCCATTCTTTGTAAAACCATTTCGTTATTGGTTTGTAAAAGCACATCATGGTTTGTTTGCATAGTTAGCCGGAAACTGTTGTTCTCCTTCTTAATAAGAAACAATACCAGGAAGATAAAGAACACAGAAAGTACATGGTTAAAAAAGTAGAAAGTATAATTGATATCCTTCATTACATATTTGTACCCCGGCTGAAACAGAAAGGTAAGGGTATAGCAAAATATTGAAAATGTGATGGTGAGAAAAACAGACTTAAGGTCCCTTAAAAAGAAAACAGCGAACACACCATACAAAATGAAAAACAACTCAATGCCTACATCAATACCAAAGGCATATACCAAACAGGTTACTGCCGGGTACAAGGTAAAGTACCACACTTTGGCAAACTTAAACCGATGAAAATAATTTGAAATTAAAACACCCGTGCTGATGAAAACCGGTGAACAGGCAACGATCCATGCGATGGCTGGCAGGTAACCCTTGTTCATTAAACCGGCAAGCGGAATTATAATGCCGGTGATTAAACCAAAGAAATTAAGCTTGTTAAAAATACCAAGCTTTGTTTTTTCGTAATCGTCCATTGAAGCAGTGAAGCCAATGCTGTTGACAGATTGCAAAAAAGTGATTAGCTTTTTCAGAGGTGGTAGCATAAAGGTAATTGTCGGCTATTGAACGCAAATTGAAAGCCTTTATTTCATTATGCATTATGCTGCAAAAGTTTATCCTATAAAATGAACCGTTGATTTTGTAAATGTTATGCCCTTTTTTACAGGCTTTTACGGTAAAAAGACATATTTATATCGTACTTTGAATTTTAAAAACTTATACATTATGCGGCTTTTTATTTTTTCGATTTGCCTTGCCGGGCTAACAACAGTTATCGCCCAAAAAAATCCCTACCTGTTAGTGGGCACCTATACATCTGGTAAAAGTGAGGGCATTTACGTTTACTCTTTTGATACAAAAACCGGCGATAATAAAATGCTAAGTGCCACTAAAACCAGTAACCCGTCTTACCTCGCCGTTTCGTACGACAACAAATTTGTATACGCAGTAAATGAAAATGCAGATACAACAGGAACCATTATTGGAGGAAGCGTTACTGCATTTGCTTTTAACAAACCATCTGCCACTTTAACCACATTGGACAAACAATTATCTGGTGGTACCAACCCCTGTTATGTTGCTGTTGATAAAACGGGCAAATGGGTTTTTGCAGGTAACTATTCCAGCGGCACGCTATCTGTGTTTCCGGTTAAAAATGATGGATCTGTTGAACCTGCCAGCCAGGTGATTGCCCATAGCGGTACCGGACCTGATAAAGACCGGCAGGAAGGGCCACACGTACATTCTACTGTTTTATCACCTGATGATAAATACCTTTTTGTACCTAACCTTGGTACAGATAAAATAATGATTTACCGGTTTGATAAAGGCACTGGTAAGCTTACACCAACCGCTGCAAAATACGCGGCCACCAAGCCCGGCACCGGCCCAAGGCATTTTGATTTTGCACCTGGTGGAAAACATGCGTACCTGGCCGAAGAACTTGCAGGCAGTGTTGTTGCTTACAGCTATAAGAATGGCGAACTTAAAAAGTTACAAGAGATCAGTGTTTTGCAAAAAGGGTTTAGCGGCGCAACCGGTGTGGCAGATATCCATGTATCACACGATGGTAAATTTTTATATTGCAGCAACCGTGGCGATGCAAACCTGATTACCATCTTTGCCATAAACCCTGTTAGCGGCACATTAAAAGTGGCCGGTTACCAAAGCACTTTAGGCAAAACCCCACGCAACTTTAGCTTTGACCCGACAGGTAATTTTTTATTGGCTGCCAACCAAAAAAGCGATGACATTATCATCTTTAAAGTAGATAAAAAAACCGGGCTGTTAACGGATACGGGCAAACGCATTGAAGTGCCGAACCCTGTTTGTATAAAGTGGATTGAGTAACATTTTCAACATTACCCAATAAATATTTTTACTCTTTTTTTGAATAAAAAACTTACGATTAGCATACTATTACTTGGGTGCAACTTTATAAAGCAGGGAAAATAAACGTGCCAATCACAACACCGGATATGATGCTTAATTTTCTTAAATACCGTTTTATTTGTTTATTGTACTAATCCAGTATTACTTATCCCAGCAACAATGCAACTTCCATTATAAATGTTACCATACAGTGTCCAAACTTGTGTATATTTTACTCCGTTAGACAATTCTATAGTCTCCGTAAAGTCTTTTCTAAAAGTTATAACGCCGTTGTAAACACTTTGATCAATATCGGTACCAATGGGCTCCATTATTCCGTGTACACCCGTAAATGAGAAACTATAATCACTTATCACACTGCCTCCACCTGTAATCGTCGCTTGAAGAACAACTGCAGTAATTGAAGATGCAGCCACTTCACCTGTGCAACGAATAACAACATCAGGTAAAACAACCGTATCCCTATAATTAGTTGCGTCACCACCTTTCTTGATTCTTGTTAAAAAGTAATTTAAGCGCATCGTGTTTCTTTGATTGACAAGATAATTATCAATCATAAGATCAAATTCTTTATTACTTAATATAGAGGTCTTACTGTATTTATGACCGCCTGTGGATCGATTTATTAAAAAATCGGATTGAAGAGAAGATTTATAACTAATATATTTGTTCAGCAAACTAATATCTACCTTCTCGAGGTTAATATTGCCTATACCAACATTTTTAACTTCAACTAATTTAGTAGTCTCCTTTGTTAAGGTTGTTTTTTTGCATGAGAAAAGAAAAACTAAGAGCAAAGTAAAAAAGACATAAAAAATTCGGGGTACTTCGATTGTACGCTTTACGGAATGAGTTTGTGTAATTTTCATCAAAAGGTTTTTGATTTAAAATAATATTAAAGTTACTTTAAAAAAAATATGCCATTATTAATAAATAGTATAATTTAAAATAATTCTTCGCCCAATTTTGGCCGCAACCGTTGCTTGCTTTTATTAAAAATCATACTGTCTTTTTCTATCCCTTTCCTTAATTCTTTTTGTGTTTCTCCCGGCAGGCTGTGTATAGTTTTGCAGGCTTTGCTGCAGCAGCCATAAAACGCTGTGGTGCATGCTTCGCATTGTATAAACAATAAATGGCAGCCCTCATTTTTACAGTTGGTATGTGTATCGGCAGGTTGTCCGCACTGATGGCATCGGGCTATAACATCAGGTGTTATCCGCTCCCCCAACCTGTCATCAAATACAAAATTTTTGCCGATAAATTTTCCGGGCAGGTTGTTTTCTTTTGCCTCTTTTACATAGTTGATAATGCCCCCTTCTAAATGAAAAACATTGTTGAACCCATGGTGTAACATATAGGCGCTTGCCTTTTCGCAACGTATGCCACCGGTGCAATACATGATGATGGTTTTGTCTTTTTTATCCTGCATCATTTCCACCGCCATCGGCAATTGTTCCCTGAAAGTATCACTCGGTATTTCAATGGCTTTTTCAAAATGGCCTACTTCAAACTCGTAATGGTTACGCATGTCAATTACAACCGTTGCTTCATCCTGCAATAATTGGTTCATTTGCACGGCATCAACATATCTTCCCTTTTTTTGCATACTGAATGTTGGGTCGGTAATGCCGTCAGAAACAATCTTGTCCCTTACTTTTATTTTAAGCACCCAAAAAGATTTGCCATCATCATCTACCGCAGCATTTAGCCGTACGCCATTTAAGCCATCAATGGCATAGAGATAATTTTTAAATGCCGCAGCATTTGTTTCGGGTACGCTTACCTGTGCGTTGATGCCTTCTGTAGCAACATAGATGCGGCCAAAAACTTTAAGCGCATGCAATGCTGTATACAGTTGGTCCCTGAACAATTGGGGACCGCTGATACTAAAATACCGGTAGAAGGAAATGGTTATTCTTGGAATTGCTTCCTGATACAATAACTTTTTGAGCTCCGCCTGGGAGACCCTGTTGTGTAATACGGCCATGATTTTTAATTTAATTCCGGCCCTTGCCGGAAAACCTGCCAATGGCAGATTGGATGCTTGCAGGGCAAACCAAATTGAATGGCAAAGGTAAAAAAGATTAGTTTTATCCACTACTAAAACAATATACAAAGCATGAAAAATATTTTCTTTTTGCTGATGTGTTCATTATCTTTTGCAAGCTGCAGCAACAACGTTGGTAAACAGAATGATGTACAACCTGGTACCACCATTACAATAAATAATTTAAAAGATACTGCGGGAATTAAAGAAGAAATGACCGGGCTTATCAATATATTATCAAGGCGGAGGGATTCCTTTACCATTGCTTCGTCTTACAAAGACAGCACCTTCCGCATAGCTGTTGAACCTGAGCTTGAACCCGGAGAAGTAGCTGATTTACGTTTGATTTTAGATACATTGATACAATACAAATCATCTTTGCAAAAGGCTGTTGAGTTAAGGTTGGTCATAACAGAAAAAGATACCGCCATTTTAAGGATTATGCACCTGCAGAATAAGCAGGAGTTTGCTGTGAACATAGACTATAAAAATATCGTATTACAAAAAACAAAAAGAGCTGGCAATACCAATTCAGGAATGCAAGAAGTAAGTTTAACTACGCATATTATACTGCCGGTTTTTACCGGGCTATCTAATACCAGGTACACTTACAATTTTGATGGTGCTGGTAGAATGGGGAGTGCCGCAACTGAGATCATGCATCAGTTGGGCGGCTTTGATGTGGGCCATAAATTATTGGCTGATAATGCGTATGGACAAGCATTTGCGGATAGTTTAACCAACGGCCGGAAGGTACAAATTGATAGCAGTGCCATCACTATAGAAATTGAAAAATTCGATTTTAACCTGATGCACCCATACAATCCCTATTTTAATGACGACAGTATCTACACAGCAAGCATCCATCAGATAAAAAATTTAAATTCTTTCTATTACCAGATTTTACTTGCCCCAAACCTCTGCATGAAATTGACAAATTTTACCATCAGGTAACGTCAATCCGCAACCTTTTTTTAAACCGGGCCAGCAGAAGTTGCTTTTCTAAAACCCATTTGACTTTTCATCTTTGATAAGGGCATTGTTTATAGAGCCGCCCAGCAAACCACCAAAGCCAATGCTGATGCCGCTTACCTTTCTGGTTCCCCCATTTTCAAAACCAAAAACATAATCTACCCTAAACACTTTTAAAATATTTTCCAGCCCCACAAAAATTTCTGCATGGTTACTATTGTTGTTTACATAAAAAGTATTGGTACCCCCAACAAGGTTCCATTTGAGCCGGTTAAATATGGGGATTTTATTGGTGAGCAAACCGTTAAAATGATGCTCAAGATGAAGAATGCCGTAGATATTGGCTTTGGTGCTATTGGCATAATAAGAAGAAAGCTGAAAGCTGTTTAAATATTCCCCCGCCAATAATGACCTGTTGCCATTAAAGTGCTGATAATCCTGGATAAAAACAGTTTGCCTGTTTAAGAAACCACCAAGCCCGAAATTATACTTAAGCAACCCACCCAACCTGAAATTATTTTCGCCGGTGACATTGAATTTCCATTTATCAAAATCAACATCACTGCCCAAAACACCCTTAATGCCCCTTGTGTAGCCAATACTAAATGTTGGGTATTTTGAACCGATTGCCTGCTTGCGGTAAGGGAATTGAATGTATTGCTGCCCCGGCTGGAAACTTATGCCAGCACTCAGTATTACCGCCTGGTGCCTTGTAAACTGGTTGGGTATTTTTTCGTACGGATAGTTAGGGGTAATATCAACTTTGTTTTTTGAAAACAAAGTATAGTCCGTTGTATTGTTAAGTGGCAACCTGTCTTCGTACAAAGCTTTAATGTTCATCCTTACCCCACTTTCATAACGTTTAATAAAGCCTGCACCAACAAAATAATTTTCGTAAGTCTTCATAAAATTATCTCCGTACAACAAAGTACTAAAGCTGTTTACCAACGGTGTTATCGGGCTTTCTTTATTAAATTGGCTGATGCGTTTACCACCCGAAAGGGCCCACTCCTGCCGCCGGGTTTTTTTATCAACCCCGGTTTCCCTTGCTGTCAGCGTTGCATCCACCCATGCGTTTACATGTTTGTTACTGGTACCATAACGCAGGTTTGGTTTAATGTTTAGATTGGCTTTTGATTGTTTTAAAAACTTTTCATAATAGCCCGAAGCCGTTATTGCCAGGCCTTCTGCAGTGTTATACTCCAGGTTTTGTATCAGTGAATTAATGCCCCAGTTAAATTGGTTTGTTTTACTATAGTGGACACGGTTTATACCCGTCCAAAAAACATCAATCGGTTTTATTTTGCCCTGCCGTTTTCTTAAGGAATCAATCGTTTCCTTACTTCTAACGGCATCCTTCTGTACTTCAAACAAACTGTCTTTTACCTGATAGTCTTTTACCTCTTCCTTTTCCAGCGGTACGGGGCGTATGGTATCCCAATACGCTTTTGGTTTTTTATTTACGTTGGTATCATATTTTATAATCACCCGATCGAAGTAATTTTTGGCAAAGGCAGGCGCCACATTATAATTGCTGTACACGTTTAAAAAATTACCCACTGCATCTATGCCCAACTTATTAAAATTAAAATGCAGCAATTGATTTTTAACCCGCCATACCTCATCGTTTACAGGCACATAAAACTGGGTAATTTGCAAAGTATCTATAATTTCCAACTGCGATTTTGAGGTAAGCACCAGATCAAAACTGTGTATGCGCCAGTCGTTTTCTGTAATATTGATAATGCCTGAAAACAAGGGCTCATAAGCCCTTCGGGGTGTTACCCGTATACTGTTTATCTCTTTTCCATTTTCAAAAAAACTGCCGAGGAACTTAAATTTATAAAAGCTTATTGCCCCATCTGCAATGGGCGAAATAAAACCCCTTGGGTTAAGCTGCTCTGCAAAAATGGTTACGTTATTTTGGTAAAGGCTGATGAAGGTGGGAAAGCTGAAACCAAAGCCACTACTGCCGCTTACCCTGCTGCTGATTACCTGCATCTTAAATTTTTTAGGCTTTGCAATGGCTACCCTGGCGATAGATTCTGATAAATAAATAATACCCTGCCCCATGGTATCAAGCATCATTTCCTGGCGGTCTTCATCCGGTAGTTTTTTACCTAAAATTTTACCTGGCAAATGCCGCAGTTTTATCATGTCTTTTGCATACAGGTCGCAGCTAAATTCAGTCACCTGCTTAAAATAAAAATCCCTTTTTTTGATGGCTTCCCTTATAATCTGGTAGGCCGGGTCTTCACCATTGCTCTTAATAATAACTTCTTTCATCACCAGCTTTTGCTCAGGCATAATAAAGGTTATTTCTTCATCTGCATTGGTGACGGTAAGCTTTTTTTCCTGTGTGGTATAACCGATGTGCTGGCAAATAATAACATACTCACCCGGTGTTACATTGAATGCAAACTTTGCCCTGTTATTGGCACTTGCACCGGTTGTGGTGCCTTTAATGGTTATGGATGAATAGGGAAGTATATCGCCTTTGTTATTAAGGACAGTACCGAATATTTTTTGGGCAGAAACCTTTGCGGTTAGCAATAAAAAAAAGACAGGTAAAAGTTGCTTCATGTAATTTTTATATGCCCACGAAATTAACAGCGATTGTGTTACGAAGATGTAAACAGCGCATAATAAAATAGGTAACTACCCTTATCGATTTTCGTTTACCTAAATGTAAAATGTGCCAGCGTATATTGAAGCAAAGTGTGTATCGTTTGTTTTTGCCCGCTTCCCTCAACCCTGCTTAATGCTTTTTTTATGTACAAAGCTTCCCGACAATGCCGCAAAACCCGCCACCAGTGAGCCTATAAGGGCAGTAACAATGATAAGGGCAATCGGGCTATCCATCTTTAAAATGATAAGCGAAACCTTATGTGCCAGTAAATCATTATTGTTATTGCTTAGGTACCAGGCAAGCCCACCCCATAACAAAAACAAAGCGGCAAAGCCGGATATAAAAGATAAAAAGGGCTTTTGCGGAATTAGTGCCGCAACGATAAAAGCAACCACCGCAACACTCCACCAGGGCAGGTACAAACAAGAAGCTACGCTGAGTAAAGCAATTAAAAATACAGATACAATAAATTTCATACGATTATTGGTTATGTCCTACTGGTTATTAAAATTCATTTTCCATTTTACCCGGCTGTCGCTTCCGTCAGATTGCTTCATCACCCAAAGCGGATAATATTTTCCTTCCACCCAGGGGGTGATAAAATTATCATAGAACCTGCTGCCGGGGTTGCCGCTTTGCCCACCCGGGTATACGCCATACGCTTCGGTTACCGGGGTTAGGCTAACTACCATACGCCAGCTTGGCCCATGGTCATCCCGTGTTGCATTAATGCTGTGCCTGCCACCACCTGCGTTTAAATCCATACTGCTGAATGCCGCTAACTTGGCCAAATGGCTTACATGGGTCGACTGGTATTTGCCCCAGGTAAGGCGCCCGCTACCTGCAATCATTTTTAGCTGGATGGTTGCTGCTTTAAATGCTTCGGTTACATCATCGCCCAGGGTTTCCAGTGCCGGGGTTTCTTGGTTATCTAAAAATTTATAGGCGCTGTCCTTTAGCACTGCATCAAGTAAAGTACTTTCAAAAGGATGTTCAATTACCATGGGTGCCTTGCTGAATTCATCATGGTATACAACGCTGTCAAACTGGTCCCACAACACATTAAATACTGTTGGCCCCTGCGCACCTGCTTCATTAAATAAGTTCCATGCCTTCAACGTATCGAGGTATTTTTTTTCTTCTTCGTTCAGCTTCGCTTCCTGTATATTTTTTAAGAATACGGGCCTGGCCATTTCGGCAAACACATCATAGTCGCTGGTTTGCATGGTCATCATATCATGGGTGGTTATGCTGCTCATTGCACTTAGCGTCCTGTTGATGATTATGCCCCGGTATGGCGGGTAATCCCGGCCAAGGTAATATGGGTAAGTGGAGTCGGCAGGTTTTTGGTTGGCACTGCTTACAAAGCCCCGTACCGGATTATATTGCGAAGGCGTTTCATCTTGTGGTATCATGCCCTGCCACATAAAACTGCTGTCTGTGCCCGGCATAATAAAATCACCTTGCCCCGGCCATTTGGCTGGCCACTCCCCCTGTGTACGCATGGCGATATCACCATTGCGGGCAATAAAAGCAAAATTTTGTCCGGGGTTATGCATATGGCTTGTGGCTGCCAGGTAATCATTATAGTCTTTGGCATGGTTTAGCAAATTGAAAGTAAGCAACTCATTACTGGGGTCATGTGCTGTCCACCGCACTGCAAGATACCGGTTGTTGGGGGCCTTGTTGCCACTAAAGCTTTTATCATACATTACCGGCCCAAACACCGTGTAGGCAACACTATCAAAAAAGTCTGCACCATCTTTCACCTTTATGGTTTCTACCCTGAAATCCGTTTTTTTCCATGCATTGTTAAACCAGTATTCTGTGCGGCTTTCATCTTTAAATTTAATTTCGTAATAGTCCCTTACATCCCTTCCGCCGTTGGTTACGCCCCATGCACAGTTATCATTAAAGCCAATAATAACACCAGGCGACCCAGGGAAAGTTGCGCCATACACATTAAACGAAGGGGTACTCAATTGCATCTCGTACCACAGGGATGGAAGGTTTAATGCAAGGTGAGGATCGTTACAAAGTATGGGTGAGCCCGTCCTTGTTTTGCTGCCTCCCACTGCCCAGTTGTTGCTTCCGTTTTCACGGTCGGGCTTATGTTCTGTCATTACCAGCAACTCTTTATTTTGAAAATATACCGAGTCTGCAATGGCAGGTTTTTTTACAATAACCTTCGGTGCTGCATATAAAGTTCCTGCCGGTATAATGGGATCGAGTGAATCTTGTTTTTGCGGATATAACAAATCAAAGTCTGCCGGGCTGAAATAATTTTTTGCATTCGTCATTTCAATGTCTTCTTCGTGGGCAGATAAATCGTAAGACATATATTTTAAGAACAATGCCGTTTTCAGGTTCGTCCACGGTTCAGGCTTATAGCCTATCAGCTTATATTCTATGGGCAGTTGGCTTTCTGTTAAGGAATTAATGCAGGCATTAACGCCAGCCGTGTAACCATCGCAGGAAGCTTTGGTAACAGGATTATTTTCCATTTCTTTCAAAGACATTTCTGCAGCATAGCCCACACCCAAACGCCTGAACTCCCTGTCGTGTGTAAGCGCTTTGGTACCTATAATTTCGCTTGCCCTGCCTGCTGCTGCATGGGTTTGCAATTCCATTTGCCATAGCCGGAACTTTGCATGAAGGTAGCCCTGCACAAAATATATATCATCTTCCTGCTCCGCAAATACATGCGGCACCAAACGCTCATCCAGGTAAACCTGCACCTTGCCTTTAAGTTGTGGAAAATTAAAATCCATGCTAAAATCTGTACCGGCATCTTCTGCATTTTGCCAAATGCCGTGTTGTGGGCTTAGCAATTTGCCCAAGGGGGCAGGCAATAACATTTTTGTATTTAAGAGTACAACCAGTGCGGTAGTAATTGCTGCAGAAATTGCCAATGGCAGTATCCTCATAAAAAAAGTTTATGTGCGTAAATTAATAAAAGGAATTGAGTATCCTAAAATTGTAATTGGCTTTTAAATAAAAATAAAAGGACACTATGCCCGGTCTCGTTACAGCCCTGTATCCAAACCAGGTTTATCATTTTACCTTGCAGGCAGATAAAAATTATCTATCCAGCGAAAGTGCATGTTAAACAATGGGCTAAATACTTTTATCCGCAGAAAAACAAAACTGTATAGCCCTGGCCTGTTATTAATTCTAATCAGATATTATAGCAGGCAATGGATGCAAAAACTGTTGCAACCTTTAGTTTAAGCAAGCATTATTTTTGCAGGATGATTACTGAAAACAATGATGTAAAAAACATATTGGGGCTGCAACTGCCCACCGACCCAAGATGGATAAACCTTGCTGAAATGCAGTTGGAAGAAATATTGACAGACCATGCGTATTGCGAGCAAAAGGCCGCCACCACCTGCATTACCCTCATCCAAAGATATAGCGATAAAGAAAAACTGGTAAAGGGGTTAAGCCCGATTGTTACTGAAGAGTGGGGCCACTTCAGGCAGGTGCTTGCTGAACTGCACAAACGTAATTTACAATTGGGCAAACAGCGTAAAGATGTGTATGTAAATAAGCTGATCGAATTTCAATTGAAGGGCGGCAGCCCAAACGACAGGTTACTGGATCACCTGCTGACCATGGCACTGATTGAAGCCCGCAGTTGCGAACGTTTTAAAAGGTTGAGCGAAGGTTTAAACGACGCCTACATGCGTAACTTTTACAGAAGGTTTATGGAAAGTGAGGCAGGGCATTATACTTTATTTATTGAGCTTGCCGATACCTACATCCCAAAAGAAAAAGTACGCAACCGCTGGAAAGAATGGCTGGCCTTTGAAAAAAATATCATGAACGAAATGGAAGTACGTGGCGACAGGATACATTAATAACCCATGCTGAAAAAAGCCTTTTCTTCATCAAAATTAATATAGGGATATTGTCGCTCCAGGTCATTTACTTTTTGAAGGTTTAACTGTAAAAACTTTTTATGCAGTGCAGATGTGGGGTTAAAAGCGTTATGGCTTTTTGCTGCATTGATGGTGTTTATGGCCTCCATTAATTTTTGGGATGGTTCATCAATAGCGGCACCAACAAACTTTTCCCAAACATAATTGGTGGCTGCGTAGTTGGGGTGCGCCATATCTTCTGCATAAAAACGATAGTCCCGTAAATCATCCACCACCAACTCGTAAGCCGGAAAATAAAAAGTATCGTTTACCTGTTCGGTTATTGCATGTACAGCCTGTATCAGCGTGGCTTTGCTGCGGTTGTTCTCCACAAACCCATCCCTTAAATGCCTTACCGGGCTGATGGTAAAAATTATTTTAATGTAGGGGTTAAACAAGTTTAATTCTATAAGCAATTGCTGTAATGCTGTTTGTATTTCTGCTGCACTTAGCAACACTTTATTAAATTTATCTGCAGGCACTTTATGGCAGTTGGCAACCACCTGCCCTTCTTTGCCGGTATCGTTCAAAATATAACCGGGCGACTTTGCTTTCAGGGTATACGCAAATGCAGACCCCAATGTTATCAGCACCCATTCGGCACTTTTTAAAAATTCATGTGCCTGCTCCTGAGATTGGTTAATGCCTGTTAAACATTGGTTTTTATCCGGATGGGAAAACCTGCTGTGGTGGTCCCAGCTATGCCAGCACTCGTTCTGGTAAAAAAGATTTGCCGCTGTGTATTGCCTGTTGCTGATGTAAGATGACAATGATTGGGTAATGCTGATGGGATTAAACAGTATGCCGTTGGGGTTCTCCAATATCGAAAATTTATGCTGCTTTAACTTGGCACCAATGTTTTCTGTAAAACAGGAACCTGATAAAAACATCTTTTGCCGGTGGTTGATTTTTGCTGCAAATGGCCGGGGTGTAAACTCTAAATGAAACTTCATAATGCTACCATAATTTAAACCGTAAACGTATGCCACCCACCCTATTTTTTCTATAAAAAATTATTGACCATCCCTAAACAAAAATTTCATCTGCAAGGTTGCTGCATGCTTCCAATGCATTTAAATCGAGGTTTGGCAGCATGCCCAAGCCTTTAAAATAATTTGCCATCAACCCGGTATCCATATTTCCTACTAAGTAGTTACCTGCCATTGGGCAGCCGCCTATTCCTTTAATTGCCCCGTCAAATCTTTTGCAACCTGCTTGTATAGCCGCATCTACCTTGGCTTTCCAGTTTTCGGTTGTGCTGTGCAAATGCACGCCTGTTTCTATAGTTGGGTAAGCTGGTATAATTATATTTAAAAGACTGGTAACCTGCTGCGGCGTTGCAAGCCCGACAGTATCTGCCAGCGAAACAATTTTTATCCCGGCCATTACAAGCTTATCTACCCAATCCAAAACTATACCTGCATTGTATTCATCCCCGTAAGGGTTACCAAAACCCATGGAGATATAAACAACCAATTGTTTGTTTGCCCTTGCGCAAAGGCCAAGCATAGCCTCAACGTTTTGAAAAGATTGCCCGATGGTGGTGTTGGTATTGCGTTGCTGAAAAGTAGCGGATACAGAAAAAGGGAACCCCAGGTAAGTTATTTCATCATAGCCCACCGCTTCTTCCGCCCCACGAAGGTTGGCAACGATGGCCAGTAATTTAGTGTTACCTGTTACTTTTAAACCCTTGAGCACAGCCGTTGTATCCGCCATTTGGGGTATCGCTTTTGGTGATACAAAACTTCCAAAATCAAGCGTATCAAAACCCACTTTTACCAAGGCATTAATGTATTGTATTTTCTTTTGCACAGGTATAATTTGCGGCCAACCCTGCATGGCATCCCTTGGGCACTCAATAAGTTTTATCATTTGTACGCTTTTATAACGATGCGGTAATTTATAAAAAAAGCAGCATACGGTTAATATGCTGCTTTCTTCAAAAACTTATTTGTTTACAGGGCTTCTTTAATTTTCTTATCGTACTCTGCAACTTTAGCAGTGTCTTTTTTATCCTCAGCAATATTTTTCAATATCACCAGGCTTTGCCTGTAGTTGATTTTATCGCCCGCTTTAGGATTTTTGATACTTGGGAATAAGCTTACCACTGTTTGTGCATAACCAACTGCATCGCTTTTTTCTTTGTCAGATTCGCATTCAAATCTTTCTTCTTTTTTAAATCTGCCGGCTTTGGGCCTTTTAGTTTTCTGGCTTCCTCTGCAACATCGATAGAATTGTTATAGAGAAAGTTCGCCATCAAAAAGTTGGCTTCCGGCGTGGATTTGATCGCAATTGCCTTCTTTAAAACTTCCGGTAATTTTTGCTTGTACACATCTGTGTTGGCCGTTTTCATTTCATCAGAATAAATGTAGCGGTATAACTCTACTGCATAGTTGTAAGGCAAAATATAGTTATCCGGATACTTGCTCATTAAGCCATCGTATTTACCAAAAACCTGTGGTTTGCCTACGCTGTCTGTTGCCTGTTCAATTTCAACTGCGGTCCAGTAATCGCTGTTTTTAGGGTATAGCTTTTTTGCTTTTTCAATAATGCCTGCAAAATTTACTGAGTCTTTTTTGTTTTTATAGTAGTCTGCCAAAAACTGGTATACATCTAAATATTGGCTGTCAGCTATGTTGGCATCTGCAAGTTTCTTATAGTATGTTGCTGCTTCATCTTTCTTTTTTGCATCGTTTGCAGTGATGGCAGCATACAGGTTTAAAGTGGTATCTAATGCAGAAAATTTATAGTTATTTGCACCGGTTAAATTTTTTGAGAAACCAAAGTCATGCACTTCCAAAGCTTTTTTAAAACTCTCAAATGCCGCTTCGTAATTTTTTTGATTGTAGGCCTTAACCCCTAACTCGCCGGAGTAACCAACATACAAATCAAAAACAATGGAATTGTTTTCAGCAGTTGACAATGGGGCTTTAGGGTCTAACTGAAAATATTTTTGCAAGGCAGTAAAAGCCTCGTTTTTTAAAGCCATACTTTCTGGTATGCCTAAGCCCGAATCTTTACTTACAAGATCATAAGTATATCCTTTATAATACCAGCCATCAGGCTTTGCAGCGTTCTTTTCAACTGCAAGGTATTTATCAACAGCTTCTTTTGCCGGCTTTACCTGCCTCAGCAAAACATACTTTTTAATGTCATCTATACTTTGTGCAGCAACAATATTTACAAACATAATTGCTGTGGCAAACAAGGAAATTTTCTTCATCTCTAAATGTATTTTAAGCGTTAAAGGTATTTAGTTTGTTAATAAATACCACAAAAAGGTTAAGCGGATTTCATAAACCATGCCATAAAAAAGCTATATGTAAAAAGTAATCATAAAAAATTCCAACCCACACCAATCGGGAGTGTACTTACATTTGCCCTTAAATTTTATACCGGTTGATATCACCCAGTACCATACAACAGATTTTAAGCCGCATCGATATCATTGAGATAATCGGCACTTTCGTGAAATTAAAAAGAAGGGGTACCAGCTATCTTGGCCTTTGCCCTTTCCATAATGAAAAGTCGCCCTCATTTACCGTTTCCCCATCTAAAGAAATTTATAAATGCTTTGGCTGTGGCCGCAGTGGCAACAGTATTGGCTTTTTAATGGAGCATGAAAAATATACCTACGTAGAAGCCCTGCGGTGGCTTGCCCAACGGTATAATGTGGAGGTGGAAGAAACAGCCGTTTCGCCAGAGCAAAAGCTGCAGCAGCAAAGTGCCGAAAGCTTATTTATCATCAACAATTTTGCCCAGAAATTTTTCAGCAACCATTTGTTCAACACAGAAGATGGCAGGGACATCGGGCTGAGCTATCTTAAACAAAGGGGCTTTAGGGAAGAAATTATAGAAAGGTTCCAATTGGGGTTTAACCCGGAGGCCCGGGATGCTTTTGCTAAAGCGGCCATTGATGCCCAATACAATATTGAACTTTTACAAAAAAGCGGCCTTGTTGCCATAAGGGATGAGCGGCCGGCAGACAACTACCGGGGCAGGATTATTTTTCCCATCCATAATCAAAGTGGCAAGGTACTTGGCTTTGGTGCCAGGGTTTTAAAAACCAATGATAAGGCGCCTAAATACATCAACACACCCGAGAATGAAATTTATGTAAAAAGCAAAATTTTATATGGAAGTTATTTTGCCAGGCAGGCCATAGATAAATCCGATGAATGCCTGCTGGTAGAGGGGTACACCGATGTGGTATCGCTGCACCAGGCAGGCATTGAAAACGTAGTGGCCAGTGGCGGTACATCCCTTACCCCCGACCAGTTGCGACTGATAAAAAAATACACCAGTAACCTTACCATTATTTACGATGGTGATGGTGCCGGTATTAAAGCAGCCCTGCGTGGGCTGGACCTTGCCCTGGAAGAAAGCCTGAACGTTAAGCTTGTTTTAATACCAGATAACGAAGACCCGGACAGCTATGTAAATAAAGTTGGTGCCGCTGCTTTTAAAACTTTTATAGAAGGCAATAAGAAAGACTTTATTCTTTTTCAGTTAGAGGTATCGCTGAAAGATGCAGGGGCAGATTCCATAAAAAAATCGGCGGTGGTAAACCAGGTTGCAGAAACCATTTCTAAAATAAATAAGGCCGAAGATTTTACCCGTCAGCAGGATTATATAAAACAAAGTGCCGAGCTTTTAAAGATAGAAGAAGGTGGCCTGCATGCGCTTGTAAATAAATTTATAAGGGACAGGATATCCAAAGAAGAAAACAGGGTAAGCAGGCTGGAAGCCAACACCAATTTTGACAAGCCCGAACAGCCTTTTGAAATTGAAGATGATGCCATCGGTTTATTGAATAAAGATGAGCAGCATGAAAGGGCCATGGTAAGGAGTTTGCTGGAATTTGGATTAAAAATTTGGGAAGATGGGCAGCGGGTGGCCGATTATATTTTTACCGAAATTGAAAGCAACCAGTTGGAAGAAATGATTGACAACAAAAACCTGATAGCATTAATTGAGACCTATAAAAAATGGTATGATGAAGGGCTTGAACCCAATGCCAAAACATTTTTATACCACGAGGATTTTGCCATGGCCTCCCTTGCAGTAAGTGTGATGGATTACACCCACGAAATAAGCCCCAACTGGAAAAATATTTACGAAGGTAAAATAGCCACAAGGGAAGATTTATACAAAGAAGAAGTTTTTAGCACCCTTAATTATCTTAAACTAAGAAAGATAAAACGCATGATGGATGAAAACCAGCGTGACCTTGAAAAGGAACACACCATGGAAGAACAAATGGTTTTTTTGCAAATTCACCAGCACCTTAAGCAAATGGAAATTGAACTGACCAAACAATTGGGCACCGTTATTTTCAGGTAAAAAAGGCAGGCCGCATTTTTAAATTGCTGCACTGCCCGTATTTTCATCATCCTTCTATTATCAGTTTTTTAAAATTGTAAACTCCACCCTTCTGTTTAACTGCCTGTTTTCGTCTGTATCATTAGGTACCACCGGTTTTGCTTCTCCATAACCATGAGAAACGATACGGGTATTGGCAATGCCTTTTGATATGATATAATTCATAACAGACCTTGCCCTGTTATCGCTAAGTTTAAAGTTATAATCATCGCTTCCTCGGCTGTCTGTGTGGGCGCTCATTTCAATTTCAACCGATGGGTTTTCTGCCATCATTTTTACCACCCTGTCCAGCTCTACAAAAGATTCCGGCCTTAAGTCCCACTTATCAAAATCAAAATACACATTGTTCAATCGTACCACTGCACCAATTTCAATGGGCACCAGGTAAAGGTCTTTGTGTATTTCTTTGTATCCTTTTTTAATCAGCGAATCCAGGTTCAGGTTTTCGGAGATGGCAAAGAAGTGATCGGCCTGCGCCCTGATGAGGTAATTTTTATCATAAGGCAACACCATTTTAAAAGCACCGTCCGTTGGGTTAGAAATGCCATTGCCGGCAAGTGTGCCGGTGGGCAAGGTTTCATAAATAAGCGAAGCACTTAAGGGTTTCAATGTTTTTTTATTGTACACGTTTCCGCTAACTAAAATTACCGGGTCTGGTTTTTCCCTTTCCAGCAACTTAATCCTTACAATGTCGCTCTCGCCATAACCTTGTTGGTCGGTACTCATGTAGGCATATTCGCCACCGGCATCCATGGTAAAAAAGTTATCAATTTCCGGGGTATTAATCGGGCTTCCCAGGTTAATGGGGTCGCTCCATTTCTGCCAGGTCTCATCCAGGCGTTTGGTCATCCATATATCCATGTACCCAAGGCCGCCAGGCCTGTTGCTCGCAAAGTATAAGGTAACCCCATCCGGTGCCAGGTAAGGGGTTGTTTCATTAAATTTTTTAAGGTTAATTTTTTTGCCCAGGCTTTTGGGTTCACTCCAAATGTCATCGCCTTCTAAAAAACTTACGTACAAATCGTTGTTAATGCCCTGGTCTTCATCGCACATGTAAAACAACAACGTTTGTCCGTTATTGGCCATGGTTGCACCGTTCTGCCGCCCACGGTCATACTTTGCGTAGTTGCGTATCTTCATCATTTCCGGCTTGCTCCAATAGCCATCTTTTTTAAGGTAGCACATGCTAACCCCGTTGCCTGCATACTCGCCGTTTATAAACGCATTGCGTATCAGTATCCGGTTATTATCAGGCGATACCCAAAACACTGCATTAAAATAGTAGGTGTTTAAAGGGTATCCAAGGTGTACAGCAGGGCTCCATTTGCCGGCACTGTCTTTTTCAGAAAACCATATATCCTGGGAGTTGCGTATTTCGTTGTATTTGGTATTTTCCGGATGGTTTTGCCCAATAAAAAACAACAGGCTTCCATCGGCTGAAATAGTGGGCCTTAATTCCGGCAAATCCGTATTAATATTGTCGCCAAGGTTCTCAATTTTCAGAATGGTTTCTGATGTAACAATATTGTTTTTCTGCACCTTTAAAACACCCAGCGAATCGCTGTAGGCTGGTTGTGCCAATACATATTGGTAAGAGAAGATTGAGGCAATCAGCGGTAAAAGTTTTTTCACGATAGCGGGGTTTAACCCGCTGAAAACGTAAAAGGCCTTTTTATATTTTGAAGCATGCTATTTTTCTATAACGGCAAACGTTACGGGCTGCCTGCGGTAGGCGTTTACCTTGCGTCCGTACTGGCTGGCCGGTATCCATTTTGGGCCATTTTTTATTATCCTGATTACTTCCTTTTCCATACCATAACCCAGCGAAGTTTCGGCCGTAACATCAGAAACGCTGCCATCTTTTAAAATAATAAATTTTACAAAAACCTGGTACATGCCCCTTGGTGCATTATTATCAACCGGTACTGAGGCATTAAGGTTATTTTGAAGGTATTCGATCCACCCGGTAGTGCCACCTGGAAAATCTGCCTCGCTTTCCTGCCTTGTGTACAAATTTTCAACGGTTGCCTTACCAGCCTCATAAGTTGTTAAAGTACCTTTATTTCCTTTAAAAAATACATGGCTGGATAGTTCCCCTTTCTCATTGTAGGCAACCACTTGTAAAGTATCGGCAAGGCTGTCGGTGATGGAACTATAATCCATCTTGTGCATTTTGTTATAGCCAAAATTGGCGGTGGTGTATGGCCTGTCATTCATATAAAAAAGGGAGTCTGTTTTTAAACCAAGTGTATCCCAACTTTGCCAGATACCTTCTTTTTTATTATTTACATAATTGCCCTTTTTGCTTATTTTGCCATCAGCATGGTACACTACTGATTGACCATTTAAAACCTGTAACGTGGAATCAGTAAAATGTTCGCTCATCAGCATTCCATTTCTGCCCGCAACAAAATAATCTAACCTCAACAAACCATCTTCCTTTAAACCCTTGCCTAAAAACACGGCTTTCGATTTACTGGCAACATTAAAATCTTTATCAAAATAGTAAAGGTATTTATAGGCCTGCGCATGGCAAATGTTAGTTGTAATAATCAGGCAACACAGATAAAGACAAATTTTCTTTTTCATAAAGTTTTGGTTAAGGTTAATTGACAGTTAAGGTAAATATTATTTACACATCCAAAACCAGGCTTTTATTATTTTTTATTCAACGGCTTTATTATCCACGTACATAACTATCGTTACTTTGCAACTTTATGCAAACTGATACAAATAGTTTTTATATTCGCCTTGGCAGCAGCAAGGTTTTTTTTTACTGTGTGTTTTTTTTAATGGTTATGCTGATAAGCTTATTGGCCATCGAAGGCAAAGCCGGGGCCTTCATTTTACTGAATACCTGGCATTCTCCTTTTGCAGATATTTTTTTTACCTATTACACTGATGTTGGCGATGGCTTGTTTTCTGTAGCACTTGTTGTTATGCTTTTTCTTCTTTTAAAAGATAAAAGGTTAAGTGTTGCCATGCTGTCTGCTTTTCTTTTGGCTGGTTTGCTGGCGCAGATTTTAAAAAGAATAGCCAATGAGGCCAGGCCTAAATTATATTTTAAAGCAGGACAGTACAACCATTTTATTGATGGGGTAACCTTATCCAATACTGCCAGTTTTCCTTCGGGCCACACAGCAACAGCATTTGCCGCAGCAACCGTTTTGGCCATGATTACAAAAAATAAAACCGTGCAGGTGCTTGTATTTTTAGCGGCTGTAATGGTAGGCTTTTCACGCATCTATCTGGCACAACATTTTATACTGGATGTTTTAGTAGGTGCCGTTACGGGTTGTGGGGCAGGTATTTTTTGCATGTACATGGCCTTAAAAATAAAACCTAAAAACGGGTAGCCGGTTATTACAACATCCCGTACAACCGTTTAATAAATTATATTTTAAACACCGCACTTGAATTATAAAAAGCAAACCATTTTCCTCATTATCATTGCCACTGTGGTCCGTTGTATTACGGCAGGCTCCATTGAGCTTGGCAATGATGAAGTGTATTACAGGATGTATGCACAGCAACTGCAGTGGAATTATTTTGACCATCCGCCAATGGTGGGCTGGCTGATAAGGTTTACCACAGCAAACCTTGTACTGGACAAAGAACTTTTTATAAGGCTTGGTGCCATACTCTCCGCAGCCGCTGCCACATGGCTCTTTTATCTTTGTGGCAAAAAAGCTGGTAACGGTTATGCCGGTTTTTTATCGGCCATTATTTATAATTGTACCATTTACGGCAGCATTATAGCAGGCACTTTTATTTTACCCGACAGCCCTCAAATGGTTTGTTGGGCAGGCGCCCTTTACCTGCTGCTTTGCATTACAGAAGGCTCTGCTATTACGCCGCTTAAAAAGCAAAACCTCTTTTGGTTTGGCGTAGTATGCGGCATAGGAATGCTTTGTAAAATACACACTTCATTTTTGTGGCTGGGCTTTATACTGTACATCATTTGCTACAACCGGCAATGGTTTAAGCAGCCTGTTGTATACATTGCGGCCCTTGTTACTATTTTGTTTTTTTACCCCGTTATCCAGTGGAATATCAACAATCATTTTGTTACCTACCTGTACCACAGCAACCGGGTAAACGTTAGCAACAGCGGCCTGCATGCTGATTCATTTATCACCTTTGAGGCTGGCCAGCTTTTTTATTTTAATCCCGTTATTTACATCCTAATTATTATTGCAACAATAAAAGCTTTTAAAAATAAATTAGGCATTCCGTTATCTCAAAAAAGGCTGTTGTTATTTACCAGCCTTCCGCTAATCATTGTTGCCACAGTACTTTCGTTATTTAAAGATGTGCTGCCCCACTGGACCGGCCCTGCATACAGCGGGTTAATTATCTTAACAGCCATTTTTTTTGCTGATAAAAAACAGGAAGCCCTGCTACCAAAGCCCCTGCTTCCCACAAGCCTTAAAATTGCTTTAGGTTTTATTGTTGTTTTAATATTTACTGGTGTGTTGATGGTCAATTTTTTTCCGGGTACAATGGGCAAGAAAGAAGAACTTAAAATGGGGGAAGGGGATTTTACCCTTGACATGCATGGCTGGCAGGATATACGGCCTGCAGTTAACACCATTATAAAAAAAGAAGAAGCGGAGGGCCGGATAAAAAAGAATGCAGTAATTATTAGCAACAAATGGTTTACCGCAGCGCACCTGGATTATTATGTCGCCATGCCGTTACAAAAAAGTTTGCTTGGCATTGCGGATACCAGTGATATACACCAGTATGCCTGGCTCAATACAACAAGGCAAAAACTGCAACCGGGTGATGATGCATATTGCATGGTTACTTCTGAAAATTATTTTGATGTGAAAGAAACATACGGCACCCGTTTTACCAGCATTTATCTGGCAGGTACAATTATACAACAACGAATAGGCAAGCCTTGCCGCAAAGTATATGTGTATGGCCTGCAGCATTTTTTGGGCAGCATTAAGATGCAGGTAAGCAGATAATGTTTATTTTGCTGTTATGATTGCCCAGCAAATTGCCAAACGGATACACCATCTTTTTTTGATCCCCGTATTTTCAATATGCATACCGTTTTTTGCCAATGCACAACTGTGTACCGGCAGCCTTGGCGACCCTGTTGTAAACATCACATTTGGGCAGGGCAATAATTTTGGTGCCCCACTTCCCGCCGCTACTACCAATTATTTATATGTGGCGGATGCATGCCCCGTAAATGGTTATTACACTTTATTAAGCAGGTGTGTGGAATGTAATTATCAGTGGCATGTTTTACAACAAGACCATACGGGAAATACCAATGGATATTTTATGCTGGTGGATGCTTCTGTTGAAGCAGGGGATTTTTATCTGGATACTGTAAATAACCTTTGTGCCAATACAACTTATGAGTTTGCCGCATGGATGCTGAACATGAAGTATGTTACGCAAGGCTCAAAACCGAACATAACTTTTACCATAGAAACAACCGGCGGTACCATTTTAAAAAGTTATAATTCAGGTGATATCCCTGCACAAACTGAGGCCCTATGGAAGCAGTATGGTTTCTTCTTCTCAACCCCGTTAAACATATCTGCAATTGTATTGCGTATGCGTAACAATGCACCCGGCGGCGATGGCAATGACCTGGCACTTGATGATATCACCTTCAGGCCTTGCGGCGAAAAAATAACCGCTTCTATTGATGGCCCCGTTATCAGCCCGGTTAACCTTTGCGAAGATGATAAGGAAGCCTTCACATTAAAAGGATCAGTTGCCAGCAGTTATATTTCGCCGGTGTACCAATGGCAAAAAAGTACAGATAACGGCACAAGCTGGAAAGACATGCCCGGCGAAACCAATGATTATTTTATACGCCAGCCCACCGCCCCGGGAAACTATTTGTACAGGCTTACCGTAGCCCGTGCAGCAGAGGCTGCTTATAACCAATGCAGGATTGCCTCCAATGCCATTGCCATAAATATCCATCCATACCCTGTTGTAAATGCCGGGCAAGACAGGGTGATGATCGTTGGTAACCCGGTTGTTTTAAATGCTTCTGCCTCCGGCGATAGTTTGTTGCTAACCTGGTCTCCTGCTGACTATATTAATGACACAAGAACCCTGCAGCCCATTGTGTCACCGGTAAAGGATATCACTTATACCCTATCGGCAACTTCCATATTTGGATGTTCTGGCAGCGATGCGGTTAAAGTAAAAGTGGTAAAAAGTTTATACATACCTGCGGCGTTTACCCCTAACGGTGATGGAAAAAACGATACCTGGAAAATACCGTTCCTGGATGCTGCAATTGGCGCAAGGGTAACTGTTTTTAACCGCTATGGTAAAGTGGTATACAAAGCGGCCGGCCAAACAGTTGCATGGGATGGCACCACCGGAGGAAGGCCACAGCCTGCCGGCACTTACGTATATATGGTTACTTTTAAAAACAACAATACCCTAAAAGGCAACCTTACCCTTATCAGGTAAATGGTTAGTATTTGATGTTTAGCTTTACCATAAAAATTGTTTTGATTATTATCATACAAAACGTTGCGGTTAAACCAAGGTGCTTTAAATTAAAACAGTTGGCTATAACCCTTACCCGCAGCAAGTTTGAACAAATTGTAGTAATAAAACTATAGCCTGTAATGAGGATAGTCACGCTAACCGTTCGGAAAATACCATTGCCAGTTTTGCGTATAAACACAATTAAATGAAACACAATGCGTTTACCATATGCATTTGAAAACGCTATACCGGTTAATTATTCCCTTTAATTAAACTGGTTCTTTCAAAAGCGTACCCTAACCAATTATTTAAACAAAAGCACATCTGCATTAAGATGTGAAAGTGTTTTTATAATAAACCGCTGAAAACTATGTACCAAAAAAACAAGAATTTTATTGCAGGCTTTTTACAGGCAGGCATGTCGCCAAATTTAAAACCTTACGAAAGAAAACGGGTGCTGGTGTTTAATATCTGTAACCTTGGTGGTTTTGTAATTGACCTTATCAGGGTTGGCTACCTGGCTGGCTCCAAATCCAACACGTACACCCCCATTGCACTTTTTGTAAATGCATTGCCCATACTGCTTTGCGCTATCATGGCTTTTTTTATGAACAAGCAATTGTATAAGCAGGCTCTAACCTTTTCCTTCACGGCATTTCCACCGGTATTGGTTATTATGGGCCTTTACACAAACGACGGCAGCATAGAAATTTACCTGCTGCTGTACATGATGTTTACATTCTTCTTTCTCCACAAAATAAGTTACATACTGGCCAGTTTTAGCTGGGTGCTGGTATGTTTTATAGTGGTGCACTTTTGCTATAATTCTGTTTTTGTACCACCTTATGCGCATGATGGCACACTTACCATTATCAACTATGTTGCCGGTTTAATCTTTATCTTTTTAACCATGTATTTTATAAAGTTTCAGGTATGGAATTTTGAGAAATCTTTACATAAAAAAAAGGAAGACCTTAAGAAATTGAATGCGGTAAAGGATAAAGTATTTTCTGTTATTTCTCACGATTTGCGTACACCTGTAAACAGTATCGTAATGATGCTGCGTGCCCTTGAAGAGGAAACGATGACGATGGATGATTTTTATAACCACCTGCCTTTGTTAAGGAGCAGTATGGAGCAAACAAATGATATGCTTGGCAACCTGCTGGCGTGGTCCCGTACCCAAATTAAACAGGAAGGTGTAAACGCCAAACCCATATCGGTAAAAATGCTGGCAAAGCATACCATACGTTTTTTAGAAAGGCCTGCGGCCGAAAAGAATATTTATCTCATTAACGAAATTTCAAGTGATTTATATGCTTTTGCAGATGAAGGATCGGCCGAAATTATTTTACGCAACCTGATGGCCAATGCCATAAAATTTACGGCATCCGGTGGTGTGATAAAAGTAAAAGCGCAGTTGCAGGGAAAGTATGTTTCTATCATAGTGGAAGATAATGGCATCGGTATTCCTAAAGATAAACAGCCGTTACTTTTTGGCGATGTTTACTATAGTTCAAAAGGTACCAATAAGGAATCTGGCACCGGCCTCGGGCTGCTGATATGCAGGGAGCTTGTAGAAAAAAATGGCGGCCACCTGCTTTTTGAAAGCACCCCTGGAAATGGAAGTATATTTTCATTTTCACTGCCTGCATGCATCAGGGACAACCCATCTTACAACTAAAGACAACAGCGGCCTGCAGCACAAATTTTCTATTTCAATTTTTTTAAAAGGTGCATTTTGATGCATCTTATTAATTTGGACTTTAGCTATTTTTTAATCAAATAATTTACCAGGTTACCTATACTGCTGCAATAATTATTTTACATGGTTCTTAAAGAGGTTTATCTTTAAGCATCCCCCAAAATAATTATTGTATGAAAAGATTGATCACCCTTTTTGTCGTATGCCTTGCTGCCACAGCATTTGCGCAAGTATCCCCCGCTAAGGTTACCCGTTATAAAAAGACATCTGCTATGGTGCCAATGCGGGATGGTGTAAAACTGTATACGGTTATTTTAAGCCCTGCACAGGATACAAAAGCTTACCCGGTATTAATAGAACGCACCCCCTACGGCGCTGCAATACCCATTGCAGATGATACCACATTTGACGCAAGCCTTATGCACAATATATTGGCAGATGAAGGGTATATTTTTGTTTACCAGGATATACGGGGCAAGTATAAAAGTGGAGGCACCATGCAGATTCACCAGCCTTTAATACATGCCACACAAAAAAATGCCATAGATGAAAGTACCGATACCTGGGATGCTGTAGACTGGCTGATAAAAAATGTGCCCAATAATAATGGCAAGGCCGGTATTTATGGTATCTCCTACCCCGGATGGCTGGCGTTGGTAGGCGCTGTTGATCCACACCCTGCGCTTAAAGCAGCATCTGAACAGGCCTGCATGGGCGACTTGTTTTTGGGCGATGATTTTCACCACAACGGTGCCTTTCGTTTAAGCTACGGTATGGAGTATAGTTATGAGGTGGAGTTTGATAAAACAACAGACAGTGATTTCCCTTTTCCGCAGTACGATCTTTTTGACTGGTACCTTAAACTGGGGCCTTTAAAAAATGTAAACGAAAAATACTTTCATAATAAAATACCCACCTGGAATAGTTTTGCGGCACACCCGGCTTACGACACTTACTGGCAAACCAACAGCCCTGTTCAATATGTTCCCTATGCACAAATTCCGCAGTTGCATGTTGGTGGCTATTACGATCAGGAAGATATTAATGGGCCGCAATTAATGTATGGGCATATGGAAAAGAAGGACACTTTTAACCGAAACTTTATTGCACTTGGCCCATGGAACCACGGCCAATGGGGCGGCGGAAAGGCAGACAGCCTGGGCAAAATAGCCTTTGAAAGCAACACAGGTGAATGGTTTCGCAACCTGCAAAAAAAGTGGTTTGACTATTGGTTGAAAGGCATCGGCGATGGCAAGTTTGCAGAAGCCAACTGTTTTCAAACGGGCAGCAACCAATGGAAGACTTACAATACCTGGCCTCCAAAGGAAGCGGTTGTAAAAAAACTTTATGCCGCTGCAAATAATAAGGCCAGTTTTACAAAGCCATCAGGAACCGGAGCCTACAATACCTACGTAAGCGACCCTGCAAAGCCGGTTCCTTATCGTACTTTGCCGATAGAAGCCACTTATGGCCCCGGCAGCCGCTGGTATGCATGGCAGGTAGAAGACCAGCGTTTTGTTTATAGCCGTCCGGATGTATTAAGTTTTACTATGGATTCGCTAACAGATGACCTTACTGTCACCGGTAAAATTACGGCGCATCTTTTTGCTGCAACAAGCGGCACCGATGCAGACTGGATTGTAAAACTGATAGATGTGTACCCGGCATTTGATGCAAAAAATAAAGCGATGAGTGGCTTTCAATTACCGGTAGCAATGGAAGTTTTCAGGGGGCGCTTTCAAAAAAGTTTTAGCCATCCCCAACCGCTGATACCCGATAAACCTGGGGAGTTTGTAATAGACCTGCATGATATTAACCATACTTTTAAGAAAGGCCACCACCTTATGATACAGGTGCAAAGCACCTGGTTTCCGCTTATTGACAGAAACCCTCAAAAGTTTGTCAGCAATATTTTCGAGGCTAAGGAAACAGATTATATCAAGGCAACACAACGGGTATATTTTAGTGCCCAATACCCCACGTACATTGAATTGCCTGTGATGAAGGAGTAACTTTTACCTGCTGACCCTTATCTTACCAGCAGGTAAAAAATTTATTTATAAATGAGCTTATATGTTTGTTGTTCGTTCGTTTGTAAATCAGTTACCAGTACGGAATAAATACCTGGGGCCATACCTGCAGCTCGAGGAAAGTTGATTACAGCATCCTGAATTTTGTAATAGGTTTTAGAGAAGATATGCTGCCCCAGGGAATTGGTAATTTCTATACCATAGTCTTTAGGGGTTGCATTTGAAATAGAAATGTACAAGGTGGTGTTTACCGGGTTAGGGTAAAAGCTGATATCAAACTTGGTATTTTTTAACCAGATAATATTGCTGTACTTAACGGTATTATCTACCGTAACCACCTTTACCCTGTAAAAATTATTTTCACCTGCTGGGTTTTTATCTATAAAAGAATATTCCTGCACTCCCCTGTTGGCGGTAGTATTTATATCCTGGAAATCGTTTTTACCGGTAAAGCTTCTCTGGAGCACAAACTGTTTAACTTCGGCTGTGGTTGATTTCCAAAATACATTATTTGCATTTTGATATTTTGAACCAGATAAAGTAATGTTTACTGGCAGCGCAGAGGCACATGAACCAGTTATAATGTAACCAGCTTGTTTTATCAGGCAGCCGTTATTTACCAATATTTTACTTACATACCTCCCGGTATCTGATATACTTAATGAGGGCATATTATAAGATGGGCCGGTGCCTACTAAAACACTATCCCCGTTGGGAACCCTTTTATACCAGGTATATGTTGCGTTTGGTATCGAATCTACCCTAAGCGTCATGTTGCTGTTATAGCAATCCTTCGCATCGGCAAAAACTATAAAATTGGCAAGGGGCAATACACTGGCATCATACAGCCCTGCATTGCCACAGCCATCTATTGCCCTTAACCTTATTAATGAATAATCAATGCCGGTATTAATAGAAAATAATGATGTTGGTTGTGGCAATGCAATAATGGAAGGAAACGAAGGCGAGCTTCCAAAAATTTCATACACATAAGGGGCTATCCCACCTGTTGCATCCACACTAACTGTAAAACCGTTATTATCGCACTGGTAAGCTTTTGTACCACTAAGGTCAGGGTATTTATATTTTTTTACGGTTAAAGTATCGTAAACATATTTGTTGCAGTTTTGAATGTACGTTTGAAAGATATACACTGCTGGTTCCAGGTCAGCAAATTTAAAATCGTACCCTACTCCGGTAGTTGAATATACAATAGCCGGTATACCATTCTTTTTTACCAGCACAGGATATATACTTCCTCCAATATTATTGTCATTAATATCTACAAAAACGTCTGAAGATCCACTAGTCCATTTTGCAGAAGGGCACCTTCCAGAAGTTGACAGTACCCTGTTTACCACACTTACTATGGGTATTATGTTTGCAGAATCTTTATTGCCGCATTGATCCGTTACAACGATTTTATACTGCTTTGAAGCAGGAAGATTTGGTAAATCGTTAAACGTATAGTTCGAACTTCCAGATGCCACATGGTTCAATAAGATACCGTCTGGCAAAAACAAATCAATAGTATACGAAGGCGTACCCTTTACAAAAGCTATATTTAAATTTGTGGTACCCAGAGTTGTACATGATTTATTAGCGGACACAACTATTGATGTATTGTCAGGATAAATTATAAAACAGGTTCTTAACAATGTATCATAGCAGGCAACGTCGTTTTGTGTGGTAATACAATAATTTTTGCTGTATAACAAGCCATCAAAAGCACCTGTAGCATTACAGGCTAGCAGTGCATTGGCATCATCATACAGGCAATACAACGGGTTGGTTATGTTTTGCTGGCCAGTGACAGCTGCGCTATACCCGGCGCAGGTTTTATTAGAAATATTTATGCTTGTACCCAACGAAGGCAAAGGTTTTACAACAGTAAAGCATCTGCTGATTACGGTATCATAGCAAGATTTGTCATTAATGCCGTCAATGCAATATGAGCCATACAACAGGTTATTAAACACAGGTGTTGAGCTGCTGGCTATCAAAACATTGCTGGCATTGTACAGGTTATATAGCCCATTTGTAAAATTGGATACACCTGCCAACGATGCTGTGAAAGTTATGCAGGTTAAATTTGATATCGTTACAACGGGGTTGATGGTTGGTAAAGGCCTCGGTACGGTGGTACATAAAACAATAGTGGTATCATAACAAGCAGGGTCATTTATAATTTTTATACAATAGCTGCCATATGGCACACCTGGAAATATGCCGCTGGAATTACATGAAATTAATGAACTGCCTGTACCATCATAAAGACAATAATTGGGATTGGTGAGGTTAGACCCATTCACCGATAATATTATAGAATTACATCCTTTTACTATCGATATGCCTGCGCCACCACTTGGTTTTGGCCTTGCTACATTAATACACCTTGTTACAGTTGTATCGGAGCAGTCATCTTTTATAGTAATACAGTAAGGGCCATAAGGCAGGTTATTAAACACACCTGTTATATTACAATCCAGTAGCACGTTATTTTTATCATAGATACAAAAATCGGGTGTCATGAAATTGCGCTGCCCCGTTACCGTTGCAGTGAAAGTTGAACATGCAATATTAGTGATGGGCACATTCGCATCAACACCAGGCAAATCCCCGTCTATCCATAATGCAGATTTTATATTTCCACATTTATCCTTTGCAAAGAGATATACAAAATGCTTTTTTCCCCTGTAATAATCAAAACTTGTAGAAGATGACCATACGGTATCGCCAGGAAAAACAGAAGCCCCGTACTGAAAGCCGGCAAAAACAGGGTTCGGGGAAATTGCCCCCTTGCTATCTTTTACTTCAATAAAAACATGGCCGCTATCACAGTTAAGCTGTCCTACATCATATCCGTTAAGCCACCAGGAATATCCCTCTATAGTAATGCCCCTTGTTTGCAATCCACCACAGGAATCGCCTAACTGAACAAGATAATCCCCTTCTACCAATCCGGTAAAATTTCCCGTAGTATTTGTAGTCCCTACTGATGAAGCTGAGGGTGCAATTATTTTATATGTAAACGGCCCCCTGCCAAAATTTTGACTGGTTAAGCTTATTTTACCATCATTGCCGTTAATACAGGTTACACCTGTAGGTGCCATGTTAAAATTTGGTGCCATGTAAGTACCTGTAACTATTATAGTATCTAAAGTATATACACAATTTGAACTGATATCTTTTACATCAACAACATATTTACCGGCAGATAAGCCGGTTAACAAATTAGTGGAAGTGTAGTTGATGTTGACAGGCCCGCTGGCTTTGTATTGATAATTACCAGAGCCGCCGCTTGCTTTTATTTGGATGGAGCCTGTGGCAGTGCAACGGGATTCGCTGCTGGTATACGTTGCAGTAAGTGTAGTACAATCTTGCGCTTGTAGCTTTTGTGGTAAAATTACTAAAGCAAAAAAAGCATAAATACTACATAGGATTAAGTAAAATTTTTTCATCGTGGTTACAGTGGTGCTTCAAAAACGGAAAAAATTGTAGTTTATTGTCGATAAGATTCAAATCAATTATAATGTCTGTTATCATCTTATTCACGTTTCAACAATTGTCAAATGATCTTGGTCATCAAAACCAAATTAAAAAGAGCTGTAAATATCCTTCGTAGAAACGCCGTGATCTTTTTGTAAAAATATTTTTATACCCATATCATCTTTCCGCAAACGATAGTATTTTCACCCGATGCCACCAACCAGTCCACAAATAGTAAACTTGATTAAGTGTATAGACCTGGAAGAAAACGAACAGGTAAAAAAATATAGCCTGGACCAGCACCATACCCTAAAATCGCTGAAGGCAGAAGGTTTGGCCATGCACCCGCTAATGGTAACGAAAAAAACTTTTGGCTATGCTGATTATCCGGAAATAAATTTTAAAATAAACTTTGCTGCAGAAGTAAACCAATTTAAAGATGGCGCCGCCATTGAATGTTTTTATCAGGGAGAAGAAGCTGTAAAAGGTATATTGATACAGTTTGATGGACGGGTTGGTGAGTTTAGGTTGTTTGCCCCGGATTTTCCAGACTGGATTGAGGACAACGGTGTTGGTATAAAGCTGGCACCCGATCAGCGCACTACCACCGTAATGAAAAATGCATTAAAGGACCTTGAAAGTAACAAAGCACTTTTTCCTTTGTTTCAACAACTGCATGGCGTTTTAAAAAGTGAGGCGCTTCAGCAGGAGCTGCCAATGCCCGTTGCAGGTTTCATCAATACAAGTTTAAACAACAGCCAGCAAAAAGCGGTAACCGGTATAATACAAAATAAAAACCTGCTTGTTTTACATGGCCCGCCGGGCACAGGTAAAACAACAACACTGATAGAAGCAATACAACAGTTGGTTAAGGCCGGTGAAAAAATATTATTATCTGCACCCAGCAATACCGCAGTTGACAATATTGTAAAAGGTTTGCTGCAAAAGAATGTACCGGTTTTACGGGTTGGCAATATCAGTAAAGTAGATGAGGTGGTTTTTAAACACACCCCGGAAGGAAGGTTAAACAACAGCAAACAACAAAAAGAAATAAAAGAACTAAAAATAAGGGCCGAGCAGTTTAGGAAAATGGCTTTAAAATATAAAAGAAGTTTTGGCAAAGCAGAACGGGAGCAGCGTAACCTTTTATTTAAAGAAGTAAAAAACATAAGGGAAGAAATTAAAACGATACAGGCATACAACGAAGAAAAATTATTTGCCGAAGCCAGTGTAATAGCCGGAACGCCTATTGGCCTGTATGATGCTAAATTAAAAAAGATATTATTTAATACACTGGTAATGGATGAAGCAGGCCAGTGTATTGAACCGCTTGCATGGTGCATTTTTCCGTTGGCAGAAAAGTTTGTGCTGGCTGGCGACCACCTTCAGTTACCACCCACCATTATTAGCAATGATGCCGCTAAACTCGGGTTGAACATATCCGTTTTAGAACGTGCCATACACACAGCAGGTACTGTTTATTTATTGGATACCCAATACAGGATGCGGCAGGCTATTGCAGGTTTTTCAAGCGAATATTTTTATAAAGGCCTTCTGCAAACCGCACCACATCTTGCAAACACAAGTACGCACATTACTTTTATTGATACCGCAGGCTCTGGCTATAACGAGATGCCGGGTAGCAATGGAACAAGTTTGCAAAATGAAGGCGAGCTGCTGATTGCACAAAAGTTGTTGGACAATTCTATACCTGATTTTTTAACTGTTGCTTTCATATCACCTTATGCAGGGCAGGTGCTTGCTGCCAGGGAAATACTGTCCCACGACATCCGGGTGAGTACCATTGACAGTTTTCAAGGGCAGGAAAAAGAAGTGATTATTCTTAGCCTGGTAAGAAGTAATGATGATAGCGAAATTGGCTTTTTAAAAGATTACCGGCGTATGAACGTTGCCGTTACAAGGGCAAAGGAGCAATTATTTATTATTGGGGATAGTGCCACACTTGGTGCCGATAATTTCTACAACCACTTTTTAGGCTATATCGAAAAACAAGGTAACTACCGTACGGTATGGGAGTTTGATATATAAAGTATTAACCGCCGGCGAGCCAATAAAAGGAAAAGGTGCAAGGTTTATATCAAACGTTTGTATGCAATTTTGAAATGGTAAAATAAAAGGTACTTCCCTGTCCTGGCTGGGATTTTAACCAGATTTTGCCTCCCAACTTTTCAATAATTTTTTTGGTAATTGCCAGGCCAATACCTGTGCCCTTGTATTTTCCATTGCCATGCAGCCGTTGAAAAATAATAAAAATTTTGGCAAAATATTTTTCATCTATACCAATGCCATTGTCAGTAAACGAGAATTGCCAATGATCCAAATGCTCCTCGGCTGCAATGGTAATAACCGGCGCTACATCATCCCTGCGGTACTTTAAACTATTGTTAAGCAAATTTTGAAATATCTGCCGTAGCGGGGTTTTAAAGCTTTTAATGGTGGGCAGCCCGCCATAATGTATACCTGCCTTGCTATCGTCTATATACCTGGATTGTAATAAGCAAATCTCTGCAACCAGGTTATCCAAATGAATTACTTCCACCCTGTCTTCTGTGCGGCCCACCCTGGAAAACTCAAGCAAATCAAGTATTATCTGCTGCATTCTTTTTGACCCGTCTACAGCAAAATGTATGTACTGTCTTCCTTTTTCATCTAAGCTATCCGCATATTTTCTTTCTATCAGCATCAAAAAACTATTGATCATCCGCAACGGTTCCTGCAGGTCATGAGAAGCTACGTAGGCAAACTGCTCCAGCTCATCGTTACTAATCTGCATCGATTTTAAAACCTCGTTCAGTTTTATTTCCATCTTACGCCTTTCGGTAATATCTATACCATAACCAATAACAAATTTAATTTCGCCGTTATCAAAGCAGGGGTAATATTTTCTCAAAATATATTTTACTTCACCATCCGGCGAGGAATGTTCATCTAAAAATTCGGCCATTTCCTTATTTGCCAGTGCCTCATTAAATAATTTCCTGCGCTCTTTTGCGGGGGCATTGTCCAGACGTTTCATGGCAAAATAATCAAAGTCGTTTTTACCAATCAGCCATTCCCTTGTTTCTTTATTGGCGATGGCCTTGGGGTTTATAAAAAGATAATTGTGGTACTTATCAAATACAGCCACATCTGCAGGTAAGTTGTTTAAAATTTCTTCCCAAAATGTTTTCTCAATAACATTTTCCGCACCTTGTATTTTTAGGCTGTTCAGCAAATGGGCAGCCGGGTTGTAAGTACCTAAGGTAGTTTGTAATACACCCGGGTATGGTTGCCTTATGGGTTTAGGTATACAGTCGCCTGTAAAAAAATATTGTTGCCCTTCACTAAGCCATTCAAACGACCCTTGTATGGTTTGCTCATGCGAATTTTTTACTTTAATAACTACAGGCTGCCCATCCAATGCGTGCAAACGGGCAAGTGAAAAATCATTAAGTTCTGGAATGGCAATATCAAAAAATTCTGTAAATAATTTACCTGCATAATCACCTGTAAACCCTTTTCCGCAGGAAACAATTTCCAGGGCAACATTCAATAAAATATGAAATGGAAACAGGCGGCTAAACTGCGTTTCATTAAAGGTGATGTTGTTTGTTGCCATGTTACAATGCTGCTTTTACACATTGGATACTTGCTGCAATACCCGCATTTTAATTAATGAATAGGATCTGTACCAGGTACCTGTAATAACGGGGATGCATCCATGAAAATATTTAGCACTTTAATTTTTTAATTTAAAAAACGGCAGCCCGCAATTTTCAACAAATAACAAGTATCTTTTTGTAATCCTATAACTATTGCAACAGTAATAAAATAACTATTAATGAAATTTAAGTATCTTTTTACTGGTAATTGCACCTGCGCTGTCAAAAGTTTTCAAATATTTTTTTAGCCATTTCGTTTTTAAAATAGATTGTCATAGATATCCAAATAAAATGAGACTTCTTCTATATTTCCTGGTGTTTTTAGGCCAGGCCATGCTTTCCAATTGTTTTGCACAACACAGTAATGCTGCGTTTATCCGGATATCCACCAACCAGGGCCTTTCGCAAGGGCATGTAAGCAGTATACTTAAAGATGACAAGGGCTTTATGTGGTTTGCAACAGATGGCGGCCTCAATAAATATGATGGCTATACTTTTACAAAATTTAAAAATAAGGTAGGTGACCCCAACAGCATCAGTAACGATTTTGTACACGACGTTATACAAGACAAAGATGGTTTTTTGTGGATTGCCACTGGCAGCGGATTAGATAAGCTGGATATAAAAACGAACACCTTTTCTCTTTACAGGCCGGG
The DNA here is from genome assembly GCA_965249755.1 of Ferruginibacter sp. Lineage (GTDB taxonomy): Bacteria > Bacteroidota > Bacteroidia > Chitinophagales > Chitinophagaceae > Ferruginibacter. Next base: position 318,896 of record CBDFMT010000004.1, on the reverse strand, counting down.
TAAAGATGTAGATGTGTTTGATGTTTTAAACGACAGTAAAGACCGGGTTTGGCTGGGTACTAAAGATGGCCTGTTCCTGTTTAACAAACAAACAAAAAAATTTAAGCAGTTTATCAATAACCCGGCAGATATGCAGAGTTTGAGCAATAACCTTGTTTATCAGTTAGCGGAAGATAACAAGGGCAATATCTGGATTGCCACTAAAGATGGTTTGGACTGCTTTAATACCACCACCGAAAAATTTACAGTTTACAAAAACGGGCCAACAGAAAAAAATGGCTTGCAAACAAACTGGTTCAGGGCTGTGTATAAAGACCACTTAGGAAATATTTGGGCAGGCAGCAATGATGATGGCATTGTAAAATTTAATGAGGCCACTAACCACTTTACAGCTTACAAACACGATCCGCTCAACAACTATAGCCTGGCTTACGACGATATTTTATGTTTTGAAGAAGACCGGTTTAACAATCTTTGGATAGGTACAGAAAACGGGGGCATTAGTATTTATAACAGTGCCACCAACAATTTTAAAAATATAAAGAATGACTTAACTGATCCGCAAAGCATCAGCAGCAATTCCATCTATTGCCTGTATAAAGATAACAGCGGCAGTATATGGGCAGGCACATGGGCCAATGGGGTAAACCTGCTGCCGGTGCTGGGCAAAAAATTTACTACCTACACACAGGTACCCGGTAATGTAAACAGCCTGAGCCATCCAACAGTTTTATCTATAACAGGAGATGCAAAAAATGACATCTGGCTGGCAACAGACGGGGGTGGCCTTAACCATTTTAATTTTAAAACAAAAGCTTTTACCCACTATACAAATGATGAGAAAAATACCGGCCCCGTAAAAACAAATTTTATTATTAGTGTAATCAATGCAGCGCCGGGCCTGCTCGCCTTGGGTTACCAGCATGACGGCCTGGATATATTTGATACTTATACAGGCACCGTAAAAAAGCATGTTGCTTTTATTGATAAAAATGCCGACTTATCTGTTAACTGTCAGCTTAAAGATAACAAGGGAAATATTTGGGCTGGTACCTGGGGTGGTGGGTTATACAAACTTGACCAAAACTTTGATATCACACTTGTCTATAACAGTAAAGACAGTACACACTTTATGAGCAGCGATTTTATAAACTGCCTTATGCAGGATAAAGAAGGTACTATTTGGATTGGCACAGATAACGGACTAAATAAACTGAATGCTGCAACAGGCAAATGCACCCATTATAACCATACAGATGCCAAAACCAGTATAAGCCATAATGAAATAAACCAGGTGTTTGAGGATGCCACAGGTAAAATATGGATTGCCTCAGCAGGAGGTTTGGATTTGTTTGATAAGGCTCAGGAAAAACTGGTTTCCTTTACATCAACAGATGGCCTGCCGAGCAGCTCCATACAAAGTATACAGCAAGATAAAAATGGTACCCTGTGGTTAAGCACAACAAATGGCATTGCATCGTTTGATACAGCCACAAAAAAAAGCCGCAACTATACTATGGATGATGGGTTGCAGGGCAAAGAATTTAAGGCAGGATGTTCTTACGTTAACAGCGATGGGAACATTTTTTTTGGTGGCACTAACGGGTTTAATTACGTTGACCCTGAAAATTTACAAGACAACGCATTTATTCCGCCGGTTTATATTACAGGGGTTTTAATTTTTAATAAACCTTTACAGGCAGATGGCAGGGACGTTGTTTTACAAACCAATATTACCGATGCGAAACAGCTAAAAATAAGCTATAAACAAAGTGTAATTACTTTTGAATTTGCCGCCTTAAATTTTACGTACAGCGAAAAAAACCAATACGCCTATATGCTGGAGGGGTTTGATAAGGAGTGGATATACGCCGGTACGCAACGCAGTGCAACCTATACCAACCTGGATGCAGGAACGTATTATTTTAAAGTAAAGGCCACCAACAACGACGGCATATGGAATGAAAAAGGCACAACGCTTAAAATAATAATAAGTCCTCCTTTTTGGAAAACATGGTGGTTTATTCTGCTGGCGTTTATTGCCGGAATTGCATTGGTGCTAACGTTTTTAAAAGTAAGGATCCGTGCTGTTGAAAAGCAGCGGTTGCTGTTGGAGCAGCAGGTGGAAAAGCAAACAGGAGAACTGGTTAAACTAAACTTGCAGGAAAGCAACGCAAGGATTGAGGCAGAAAAATTGAAAGCCATTGCAGAAAGTGCCAATGAAAAACTAATTGCCAAAAATAACGAAATGGAAGAATTTGCCTACGTTGCATCGCATGATTTAAAAGAACCTTTACGCACCACAACAAGCTTTATAAAACTGTTACAAAAAAAATACGCCGGCCAGTTGGATGAGCAGGCAGATAAGTATATCCGTTTCATCAATGAATCTTCGGAGCGCATGAAAGTTTTAATAGAAGACTTACTCGAATTTTCAAGAATTGGCAATAACCCTAAACTAACCACCATTGATTGCAACCAACTCTTAACAACCGTGCTGGCCGATATTGATGTAACCATCCAGGAAAGCGGCGCAGCAGTTACAAGCACTTCCCTTCCCGTTATTACAGGGTACAATACAGAAATGAAACTGTTGTTTCAAAACCTGCTGATCAATGCAGTTAAGTTTAAAAAACCGGGTGTTGCCCCTGAAATTTCAGTAACCTCACAAGACTCTGGAACGCACTGGCAGTTTGCTTTTAAAGACAATGGCATTGGGATTGACCCGGCATTTAAAGATAAAATTTTTAAAATTTTTCAGCGGTTGCATAGCATATCAGATTACCAGGGATCGGGCATTGGCCTGGCACATTGCAACAAAATTGCCGCACTGCATAATGGTAAAATTTGGGTTGATTCAGCACTTGGCGAAGGATGTACTTTCTTCTTTACCGTTCAAAAAAACCTGAACTGAAAATTCAGTTATTTTTCTGATGCGGTGTATTGCCTTTATTTTTTATCTCAGCTTTCCTCATCGGCATCGCATCTATTAAGGCAAATATTTTTGCGATGGGCACAACCTGTCCCGACTGGTATTTTTCACCGCCATCTTTACCAACCAACACCACTTTAAACTCCCCGGGCTTTACACCATACTTATCAAAAAAAGTACTGCCTGCATTTACAACAACTATGTTGATGTCCCTTTCCTTTATGCCTTGTGGCACGCTGTTAAAAATGAGCAGTTGCTGCTTTACCAATGCTGCATATGCAGTATTACCAAAAATTAAAAGTTGCCTTTGGTTTAGTTGTGTGTGTGTCATCGTAAACAGCAAGAATAATTTTATAAATATGGTAAGGCGTATAAACATTTTAAAAGCACTTCAGTTGAACCGAAAAACGGCGGTTCTTTAATAACAAACCTTTCCGTTTTATGTTAGCCATAAGTTGAAAAAGAGGTAGGTTTATTATGACCACATTTCAACATTTCGCTAAAAGCCTTACCCACCTTACGTTTAAGCGAAGCCTGCATGTACAAAAAAATCAAAAAAAATGTGTTGGATGTTGAGATTTTAACGTCTTTTTTTTTGTGGTTATTATATTGTTATGAGAACAATAACCTGAACGTTTACCTGTTATTAAGGTTATGTTTGTAACAGATAATTATTTATAGTCCAAAAAATTATTAAATTCCTATGATTCAAAAAAGGTTTCATACATGGATATTTTGCATTTTATTTCTTGCATCTACCTCAGCCATTAAAGCCCAAACAATTGTACTTCCCAATGCTTATGCACACAATGACTATTGGCATAAGCACCCCTTGATGGATGCCCTTAATAGTGGCTTTACTTACATTGAGGCAGACGTTTATTTAAGAAAGAACAAATTAATTGTTGCCCATTTTCTGCCCTGCCTAAAGATGAAAAGAACGCTTGAAGCATTATACCTGCAGCCATTGTTAAATTATGTGCAGCAAAAGGCTGCAGAGGGGCTAAATGGCAAAGTAAAAATGCCCCCGCTTACGCTGATGATAGATATAAAATCGAATGCCAATAAAACTTATGAGGCTTTAATAGCGGAACTGGACAAATACAAAACCATTTTATCGGCTTATGAAAATGGGCAGACTACTTTGCGGAGTGTTACCATAGTAATTACCGGCCACAAACCCTATCAGCTTATACAGGAGGAAGATAACAGGCTTGCATTTATGGATAATGATTTAAGAACATCTTCGGTAGATCCTTCACATACCATGTTCCCTATTGCCAGTTGCAAATACTCCAAAATAATAAAATGGAAGGGAAAAGGACCGATGCCCGATAACGATATTCACCGCCTTGCTTACTACGTTGATGCTGCACACCGCAATGGAAGTAAAGTGCGCCTTTGGGCTTCTCCGGAAAACAAAAAAGTATGGGGAGAACTGTTGAAATGCAACGTAGACCTTATCAATACTAACCGGCTAAAAAGTTTACGTAAATTTTTGTTGGCAGATATGCGATCGGTCGTTAAAAGAAGTTGACCTTAACTTTTAATTACTTTTCAACACTTACTTCTTATCTGCTTTTGTAATTTTCTTTGCAGGTTTTTTTGCAGGTTTTGATGGCGCAGATTTTTTTGCAGGTACCGTTTTCTTTGTTGCCTTTTTAATAACTCCTGCTTTTTTAGGCGTAGGTTCTTCTGTCGGCTTTTCGTTATCTGAACTGTGTTTTATTCCGTGTACTAAAACCTTTGCAGCTTTACGGATGCGTTTCTCAAATTTCTTTTCCCCTAATTTTTCTTTTAATATATCTAATGAACCGGTAAGTGATTTTATGATTTCGGCATTCAACAAATCTTTATCTGATAGTTTCATCCCGGTGGTATTTTTGTTTGTGGGCATCTTTAGTTTTTTAATAATAATTTAATAACATAAAGATAATGTAACACCCTATTTTCTAATGTTAAGTTTTACTATTCAATAAAATAAATCCGTTCGAAAATACTTTATATCAAAATAATAAGGGAATGAAAAACCATTCCCTTATTATTTTTATACGCCCACCTTTGCTGAAGTATTGCTTGTTTTCTTATGCCCGTTTATTTTAATTTCGGTATCCCCTTCTGCAACAATCTTTTTGAACAAAGTGAGTGCCTGCGCTACCACCTGGTCCATGTTATAATATTTATAAGTTGCCAGCCTGCCGGCAAAATATACATTGGTAATGCCTGCCGCAAGCAACTGGTATCTCTTATAAAGTTCTGCATTTTCAGGCCTTGGAACGGGATAGTATGGGTCACCTTCATCTGTGGGATATTCATATACCACAGATGTTTTTGGATGTACCTGACCGGTAAGGTATTTAAATTCTGTTATCCGTGTGTATGGATGTTCGTTGGGGTAATTTACGGTTCCCGTTAACTGGTACTTTTCTTTGTCAATGGTTTCAAATTTAAATTGTAACGATCGGTACGGTAGCTTGCCATAACAATAATCAAAGTAGTAATCTATAGGCCCTGTAAAAATCATTTTCTTATAAGCAATGGTTCCTTCTATTTCTTTGTAATCGGTATTCAGCATCACTTTAATGTTTGGATGGTCCAGCATTTTTTCAAACATTTTAGAGTAGCCATGCAAAGGCATCGCCTGATAAGTGTCTGTAAAATACCTGTCATCCCTGTTGCTCCTTGTAGGTATACGTGCAGTAACCGAAGCATCCAATTCTGAAGGATCAAGGTTCCATTGCTTTTTGGTATAGCCTTTAAAAAATTTCTCGTACAACTCCCTTCCTACTTTATTTACCACAACATCTTCGGAGGTAATGATGCGTTCTTTTTTCTCTGCCTTGCTTTCTAAAAATTGATCTACTTCTGCTGTTGAAAGGTTTAAACCATACAGCATGTTGATGGTATTCAAGTTAATGGGGATGGGTACAAACATACCATCCACGCTGGCTAAAACCCTGTGTTCATAAGGCCTCCATGTGGTAAAACCACCTAAATATTCATACACTTCTTTGCTGTTGGTATGAAAGATATGAGGGCCATATTTATGTACAAGTATTCCATCTTGGTTGTAGTAATCAAAAGTATTTCCACCTACATGGTTCCGCTTATCAACCAACAAAATTTTCTTTCCGGTACGGTTGGCCAAACGTTCGGCCATCACTGCTCCCGCAAGCCCGGCACCTACTATTAAATAATCAAACATATATTTCCTTTGGTTTATGAAGAACAGTGTGCTTCGTTTTTAATGTATTTGCTATAAGTTGCTGCATTTGCTGCCATGTCTTATCCCATGAAATAGTCGACAGATAATGATCAACCTTCTTCATCCATCCGATACTATCCGCACGGTTTAAACATTGGCTGATAGCTGCCGCAAAATCTTCGGCCGTATCTGCAATGTGTACAAGGCCGCTTACCCCGTATGGGTCAACAACATCTTTAATGGAAGTGGACACCACCTGCTTGCCACCGGCTAAAAATTCCGGCGTTTTTGTGGGGCTTATAAACTCTGTAGCCCTGTTTAATGCAAAAGGCATAATGGCCACGTCCCATCCGCCAAGGTAAGCTGGTAATACGTTGTAACTTTTAGACCCGAGGTAGTGGATGTTGTTATTTTTTGGTAAGGCAGATGGGTTAATTTTAACCACCGGCCCCAACATGATAAAATGCCAATCAGGTTTCATTGCGGCGAGGGCGCCTAACAATTCAATATTAAAGCGCTCATCAATTACCCCATAAAAACCCATTCTTGGATGTGGTATGGAGGCCTGGTCACCGGGATCTTCTTTATCAAACCTTGCCTGTGCAAAATGGGCCTTATCAATACTGCTGGGAAAAGGATGGATGTTTGGATGTTGCCCCTTTTTGGCCTTGTACAAATTGTGGCCGCCTGTAAAAACAATATCTGCCTTGGCAAACAACCTGCTTTCCTTTCGAACCAATTGTGGTGGTGCACCATTAAATGCAGACAGTTCATCCATACAATCATACACGGTTAACAGTGGTTGAAGGTGATCGCTGAAATCCAAAGCCATGGGCGAATAATACCATGCAATAAATCCGTTGATAGAAAAAGAGCTGATCAATTCATCCAGCAAAATCCTTTGTGATGATGTCACTGCATCTTCAGGCAAACCATGTTTTAAATGTGGCGTTACCACCCAAACCTGCTTAGCATCTACACGGTTAATTTCAAGATAATTATTGTCGTTACCAAAGATGGGTTCTTCAATAACAAACACCCTGCTGTAGTTGGAAGCCCTCGTTAAAAGATGCTGTGGCCGCTGGTAAACAAAATTCCATCGGAGATGGCAAAAACAAATTACATCATATTTCATAGTGTGCTATTTTCTATAAGTATTAAAATATCATGCCACTGGATTAACAAACTTTTTTGAGAAATCCCAACGGTGAACTGCCTGTAAGCTTTTAAAAATGCCCAACTAAATTTTTTAACCGTTGAATTATTTTCACATCTTTGAAATGCGTATTCCACAACAACATCCTAAAAAATGATGTAAAAAATAAGGGGGGCTTACTGTTTTGGTGCCTCTCCCCTGAAGGTATCTTTTGTATCAATACTGGTAAGTGTTACCGGCTTTTTATCTTTTGCAGATTGGTATATGGCTTCCATAAGTTTCATGTCCTGCACACCTTCTTCTCCCGGTGTATAAGGTTGTTTATTTTGCATCACACATTGGGCCATGTGGTCAAGCTCCAATGCAAACTGGTCTTTCGCTTCAATGGAGGGCATTGCATCCCAGGCCTTGTCGTCCCTTACTTCATTTACCTTCATCTGTAAACCTTTGTATGGAAAAGCAGGGTCCATTTCAATGTTACCACCGGCACTGCCATGTACCCGGTACCTTCTTGCCTCATGCACACCATAAGATGTTGCAGCATTAATTAAAGTACCGCTTGGAAACTGCATTTGAAACAATACTGACTCCTCTACTTCTTTAAACCTTTCATCGCCGGGTGTGCTGTACGTTACAGCGTTTACCCATAAAGGTTCTTCGCCGGTTAAATACCTTGCAGTATTTAAACAATACAAACCTATATCGGGTAAAGCACCGCCGCCTGCTAATTTTTTATTGAGCCTCCATTGGGTGGGGTCGCCAATATTTTGCCCATTAAACATGTCTATCATTATCGTTTTACCGTAACGGTTATTGCGTACCCATTCTTTAACCTGGCGGTGATGTGGCTCGTACTGAATACGGTAAGCAATCATTAGTTTAACAGCTGCTTTTTTGCAGGCATCTACCATTCTCTGTGCTTCTGCAGACGTGTTTGCCATAGGCTTTTCGCACAACACATGTTTGCCTGCGGCAGCAGCCCTTTTGGTATATTCTTCATGCATGCCATTGGGCAATACGATGTAGACAACTTTTACTGCAGCGTTATTTTTAATAGTATCAAAATTTTGGTAGTTGTAAATGCTGTCCGCCTCAATTCCATACTGGGCGGCCACTTTGGCTGCTTTTGCAGCATCGCCGCTCACCAATGCCACGGGTTTTGCGTATCTGCTTTGCGCAAATGCGGGCATAATGGCTTCAAGGGTTAACTGGCCTAATCCTACTATTGCAAAACCAATTCTTTTATCAGGTTGCACCGGCGAAAAAAAATCAGGTTTCTTTGCTTCAGTTGCGGCATCAAGGGGTGGTAATTTTACTGGTTCATCCGCAATAATATTTTGCAGTGTTACTGGTTTTTGAGAATGTGTTTCTTCTGGTATCAATTGTCCTACTACGGAAAGTGCCACCATACTTCCAGAAATTTTTAAAAAATTCCGGCGGGTATTATCTATAACCTGCACCTCATCTAACAATTGGCTTTTCATAATTTTTAATTAATATTTACTCTCTATACAATAATGCCTGCTTATGCCCAGGGGTCCAACACAACTTTTACACAGCCATCTTCCCTTTTTTTAAAAATATCGTAAGCGTGTGATATCTGTGACAATGGCAAGCGGTGTGTAATAATATCATCCAGCACCACCTTACCTTCCTGCACATAACCCAGCAACTTATCGATATGCTTTTGTGCCGGTGCCTGGCCGCCTTTTAATATAATGCCCTTATCAAAGAATTGCCCCACCGGAAAGTTATCATAATAAGTAGGGTACACGCCAAGCACAGAAACAACACCTCCTCTTCTTACTGCACTCATACAAGCTTCCAGCACTTTAACAGATCCCTTTTCAAAATTGATAACAGCCTTTGCCCTGTCAATTAAACTACGTTCCGGTTCAAAGCCCACTGCATCTACACAAACATCTGTGCCCCTTCCGTTGGTCATGGCCCGTATCTGTTCCACAACATCTTTTGCGTTGTCCTCCCAGAGGATGGTTTCGCAATTGGTTACCGCTTTGGCTTTATCCAACCGGTATTGCAGCGTATCAATTACAACTACCCTGCCAGCACCTCTAAGCCATGCACTTTTAGCTGCCATGATACCAACAGGCCCAGATCCGAATATGGCAATGCTTTCGCCGCCTTTTACCTCTGCCCAATCAATACCACTATAGCCTGTAGGAAAAATATCTGTAAGAAAAAGTACCTGCTCATCCGTAAGGTTTTCTGGAACAATCCTTGGGCCGTAATTAGCATATGGCACCCTCACATATTGCGCCTGCCCGCCATCGTAGCCACCATACAAATCTGTATAGCCAAACAATGCACCGCCTTTTTGGGTAAGCAAGCCACCTTCTGGGCCATAATGTTCCGGGTTGCTGTTTTCACAATGGCCGGGTAAATCGTGGTTGCAAAAAAAACAAGTACCGCAGGCAATGGGAAATGGAACTACTACCCTGTCGCCCCTCTTCAATTTTGTAACACCTGCTCCAGCCTCTTCAACAATACCCATAAACTCATGTCCCAATACCATCGGTCTGGGCTGAGGTATGCCACCCGAATAAATATGCAGATCGGAGCCGCAGATTGCTGTAGCAGTTACCTTCAATATTACATCTGTTTGCTCTTGTATTTTTGGATCCTCTACCGTATCATAGCTTACCGTGCCCGGCCCATGTATTTGTGCTGCTTTCATTATGTCATTTTTAAAATTTATAATCGTGTTCGCTGTTAACAGGCTGTTGCTGTTTGTGCATGTTTGCGGCAACAACGCTATCTGGCATTACGTTGGCCATTGCCACCTGTGCCTTGTTTTTAAAGCCAGATATTATTTTGTCATCCCCGCTCATTAAGGCCTCATAACCATCTTTGGCCACTTTTTCCGGATCATCCAATTTGCCTTCGGCGACAATTTTAGCATCCAGCATATCGGCTTTATTGAAAAAATCAGTATCGGTTGCACCCGGTAAAAGTGCAGTAACAGTAACGCCTGTACCCTTCACTTCTTCACGTATCGCCTCAGTAAAAGATTGAACAAAGGCTTTGGTGCCGTGGTATACGGATTGTAACGGGCCAGGTACTTTGCCTGCGATGGATGAAAGGTTTAGTATCCTTCCCTTGCCCCTCGCAACCATTTCTTTCAGGAATTCTTTGGTAAGCACTACAAGGCTGATGATGTTTAACTGAATGATGTCAATTTCCCGGTGAATATCAGTATTTATAAATTCACCATACTGTCCCTGGCCGGCATCGTTCACTAAAATGTCAACCTGTAACCCTTTTGCCTTTACAAAATTGTGCAGCTCGAATGCAGCATTTTTTTGAAACAAATCTTTCGCTACTGTAATTACTTTAATAGAAAATTCATTTTCAAATTCGCTGGCAGTTTGAAAAAGTTCCTCTTCATTACGTGCAACAATAATAAGGTGGTAGCCATCCTTTGCCAGCAGTTTGGAAATTTGGTAACCAATGCCACTAGTGCCGCCTGTAACCAATGCATACTTTTGTGATATTGTCATAGATATAAATTTTTATGTTTAACAGGATATTTTTTATTAAACAAAAAGGAAACCATATAGCGTAAAATGTTCCTGACAGGCTTGCCTTGTTTGCCGGGTATAACTGAAGTAATCCGTATAGTGCTGCAGTGCCCAAAAGTTTAAAACTCTATTTTTAATAATTCAATTAATCAGGGTTGTAATTATGTAAATCGTTTTGCAGGTAGCAAAACAGTTATGTCCATCAATATCTACAGCAATTTACAATTGCTTATAATCAGTGGGAAATAAGTACACATAAGGGTTTTAGCGGTTTGACACTAAGGCTTTCTGATAAATAAATGTAATTAACTTTATTGCCGGATATGTGGACCTATTGTTTTGACCGGGCTAACCGGGTTGCGTTGCTATTTAGTATTGGACAGATCACTTAACTTGAAAGAAATTCGCCAAAGCAAACATGCCCCAACTTAACCCGCCAAATAAAACAAGTCCATATTTTCTCAATGGCGGAGGTGAAATGGGTGAACTAACCCGTAACTATAACTGGGCTTCTTCTACCCTTGGGGAACCGGATACCTGGCCGCAGGTTTTAAAAAATACTCTCAGCATTTTATTAAGGTCAAAATTTCCCATGTTTCTATGGTGGGGCAAAGGGCTTATCCAGTTTTATAATGATGCCTATCGCCCAAGCCTCGGTATAGAAGGAAAACATCCATCGGCATTAGGGCAGCGTGGTGAAGACTGCTGGCAGGAGATATGGCATGTGATTAACCCTCTTATACAAAAAGTATTGACCGACGGTGAAGGCACCTGGAACGAAGACCAGTTAATACCGATTTACCGAAATAACCGCATGGAAGATGTGTACTGGACCTTTAGCTACAGTGCTGTAATAAACGAGCAGGCACAAGCTGTTGGGGTGCTTGTAATTTGTAATGAAACTACCCGTTACGTACAATCTTACCGGGAGATGACTGAAGCAAAAAATGAATTGGAGTTTGCGGTAGAAGCAGCAGAACTTGCCACCTACGATCTTAACCCTGTAACCAATAAATTTATTGGGAACGAACGCTTAAAAAATTGGTTCGGCTTTTCTTCTGACGTTGAAATTGACCTAAGCACTGCAATAAATACCATTGTTGCGGATGACAGGATTAGGGTAACCACAGCCCTGGAACGGGCATTGCAGTTTGAATCAGGCGGAATGTTTACTATTGATTTTAAAATTGTGCACCCGCAAACTTTAGTACCCCGGTATGTTAGGGCGAAGGCAAAAGCATTGTTTAATGAAATGGAGCAGGCCACCAGGTTTAGCGGCACTTTGCAGGATATTACAGAAGAAAAAACTGCAGCGCAAAGGGTAAAGCAAGGCAGGGAAAACCTGCAGCGTGCCTACGAACAAATAAGGCTTTCAAAAGAAGCGGCACAGTTGGGTACGTTTGATTTAGATGTGGTTAATGGCACCATGGAATGGGATGCAAGGTGCAGGGAACTTTTTGGTATTTCGCACCAGGGCGATGTTACTTATGAAGAAGATTTTTTACCGGGCCTGCACCCCGATGACAGGGAAAGGATAAGTAAGATTATAGACAACCTCTTTATGAGGACGATCAGCAACGGCGACTATGATGTGGAATACAGGACAGTAGGAAGAGATGATGAAAAAGTACGTTGGGTAAGGGCCAAGGGAAAAGTTTTTTTTAATGATAAAGATGTGCCGGTAAGGTTTATCGGATCAGTGCTCGATATATCTGATAACAAGAGAGACGATGAACGCAAAAATGATTTCATCGGTATGGTAAGCCATGAATTAAAAACACCACTTACTTCACTTAAAGCCTATGTACAAATGCTTGAGCAGGTGATTAAGCAAGAAGGTGATGGTTTTAAAATAAATGTACTGGAGAAAGCCACCAGGCAACTGAACAAAATGAGTGTGATGATTAACGGTTTTTTAAACATTGCCCGTTTTGAATCTGGAAAGATACACCTGGACATGGAGGAATTTTTATTAGATGAACTGATAACCGAGATTATGGAAGAAAATGCAAGTTTGGTAACTACACACCAGGTTACTTTAAAGCCATGTGGCCCGTTAAAAGTGTTTGCAGATAAAAATAAAATCGGCAATGTGTTATCGAACCTGCTTAACAATGCTGTCAAGTATTCACCAGCAGGAAAACTTATAGAAGTTACCTGCGAAGTAAAAGGCGATAATGCGCAGGTAAGTGTAAAAGACGAAGGTATTGGCATAAAGCCTGCAGATATTGAACATTTGTTCGACAGGTTTTACAGGGTACAAAACAATGAAACCAAAAATATAGCAGGTTTTGGCATCGGACTTTATTTAAGTGCCGAAATTGTAGAACGCCACAGCGGCCATATTTGGGTAGAAAGCCTTTTTGGAAAAAGCGCTACTTTCTATTTTACATTGCCCCTTGCTTAACCGCCGTAAACATTATTAAACGATTGAACAAATTCTTGGGCATTGTCGGGTGTTACAATAATTTTTTTATTGCTTATAGTTTGCACAAGTACTATGTTGGTTTTACGGGTAGCATACCAGGTGGTGTTGCCTAACTTTGTGGTTGTAAGTAAACCAAAATAACCAAACAAACCACCTATACCGAACGTACGAAAGCTAAAGCCTATATCACTTTTCTGCAGCAGTCCAATACTTTTAACCTCGCTCATTTCCAGCCGTACATTTCTAATAATATGGTGTATAATGAGGCTGTCTTTTGTTACCTCATAACGAAGCGGCCTGTACAAAAACGCAATGCCCCATACTGCCAAAAGCGCAACTATAGTATATATCGGCGAAGTATGTGTCCCACTTTTTATAAAAAAATAACCGCCGCCAATAATTATGGCAAACACAACAGTAATTGTAATGGTAATTACTTTGGTGGTCGTATCTAATGAAGTTTTATAAGTCATTGTATTGGGATTTATTTATGGAAATGCCATTTTTTATCACACCATGAAATTAAAAAATTTTTACCAAGCCGTTTTAAAAGCCCAGGGCTTTTAAAACGGTAAAGCATTTAATATCCCATCACTTTTTTTTGAAAATTAGTATCTGTGAGTGCTATGTAATAACTTCAATCCCTGCATTGTTAAACTAAACTATTTATGATGAAGCGTTTTTTTTGTTTCACTATCCTTATGGTATCCGTTGCCATATTATTTGCACAAGAAAAAAAGAAGTGGGACGTAAACGATCCCGGCGGCCCGTTCAAAGAGGTAAGCTTTACCGTAGATGAAGGCACCTGGATGAATGTAGATGTATCGCCGGACGGCAAAACAATTGTATTTGATTTACTCGGCGATATTTATACCATGCCCGTTACAGGCGGCAATACAAAAGTATTAAGGCAAGGCCTTGCCATGGAAGTGCAGCCCCGCTTTAGCCCCGATGGGAAAAAAATTTTATTTACCTCCGATGCTGGTGGCGGCGATAATATTTGGGTGATGGATGCCGATGGTACCAACGCCAAACAAATTACCAAAGAAACATTCCGCCTGCTCAACAATGCAGTGTGGTCGCCGGATGGGCAGTACATTATTGCAAGAAAACATTTTACCTCCACCCGGTCACTGGGTGCCGGCGAATTGTGGATGTACCATATCAGCGGTGGCAACGGCCTGCAGTTAACAGTGCGTAAAAACGATCAGCAAGACTTGAACGAACCGAGTGCATCTGCTGATGGAAAGTATATTTACTACAGCGAAGATGTGTACCCCGGCGGTTACTTTCAATATAACAAAGACCCCAACAGCCAGATTTTTATCATCAAAAGGTTCGATAGGGAAAAAGGCATTATTACTGATGTTACCGGTGGCCCCGGTGGTGCTGCAAGGCCACAGGTTTCGCATGATGGAAAGATGCTTGCTTTTGTAAAACGTATCCGTACCAGAACCGTACTGTACCTGCGTAATCTGGAAACAGGTGAAGAGTGGCCGGTGTATGATAAACTATCAAAAGACCAGCAGGAAGCCTGGAGCATATTCGGCATTTACACCGGCTTTGCATGGATGCCCGGCGACAAGGAAATTATAATATGGAGCGGTGGAAAAATATGGAAGGTAGATAACGCTGGTGTAAACAAAGCGGTTGAAATACCATTTACCTGCCAGGTGAAACAACGTATAGCCGATGCCGTAAGGTTTAAGCAAAACATCAACCCCACCGAATTTAAGGCGAACGTTATCCGCCATGCCACCACGTCGCCTGATGGAAAAACGCTGGTGTTTAATGCCGTAGGCTATCTGTGGAAAAAAATGCTGCCCGATGGAAAACCAGTGCGGCTCACCAATGCAACCGACTTTGAATCCGAACCTTCTTTTTCTGCCGATGGCAAAACTATTGTATACGTTACCTGGAACGATACTGCAATGGGAAGCATACAAAAGATAGCCGCTAACGGCAACGCAAAACCGCAAAAAATTACTGCCCAAAAAGGTATTTACAGAACGCCTTCTTTTTCTCCCGACGGGAAAAAAATTGTATTTTATAAAGAAGGTGGCGATAACATTATGGGGGTTACTTATTCGGTTGATCCTGGCGTGTATACCATGGACGCCACCGGTGGTAAAATAACATTTGTAAGTGATAAAGGCGAGTACCCCAAATATAACAGCACCGGCGACCGCATTTATTATTTAACCGGCGGCAACATTTTTGGTGAGCTTAAAAAAACATACGGCAGTTATAAAACAGATGGCAGCGACGACCGCACCATTTTTAAAAGTACCTATGCAGCGCAGTTTACCGTATCGCCGGATGATAAATGGGTAGCCTTTGCAGACCTGCACCAGGTGTACATTGCAGCGTTTCCACACACCGGTAAGCCCATAGATATTGGCAGTGCCACCACCGATTTTCCCTTGCTGAAAGTATCTAAAGATGCAGGCATAAACCTGCATTGGGGCAGCAACAGCAACCAGTTACATTACACCCTGGGCGACCAGTATTTTACCATTAACCCCGAAGACCGTTTTGAGTTTATTGCCAATAAGCCAGACTCGTTGTATAAGTTTCCAGAAACCGGAATTGCTGTTGGCCTTACCGTTAAGGCAGATAAGCCGACCGGTGTTATTGCGTTTACAAATGCCAGGATTATTACCATGAACAAAGATGAGGTTATTGAAAATGGCAACATTATTATAGAAGGCAACCTGATAAAAATGGTGGGTGTGGCTTCCAGTGTGCCGGTGCCTGCGGGTGCCCTAATAGTGGATTGTAAGGGCAAAACGATTATGCCTGGTTTTATTGATGCGCATGCACACGGTGCCCATTTCCGTTACGGGCTTACGCCACAAAAGCACTGGCCTTACTACGCCAACCTTGCCTATGGCGTAACCACCATGCATGATCCATCTGCAGTAAGCGAAATGGTTTTTGCCCAGAGCGAACTGGTAAAGGCCGGGCTTATGGTGGGGCCACGGGTTTTTAGCACCGGCACTATTTTGTATGGTGCCGATGGCGATTTTAAAGCCGTGATTAATTCGCTGGATGATGCCCGTAGTGCCTTGCGGCGCAGCCGTGCCTATGGTGCATTTAGCGTTAAAAGCTACAACCAGCCCCGGCGGGAGCAGAACCAAATGATTATTGCAGCAGCCCGGGAATTAAAGATGGAAGTGGTGCCGGAAGGTGGCTCTTTTTTTTACCACAACCTTGCCATGATTATGGATGGCCACACCACCATTGAACATAACCTGCCTGTCGCCGTGCTGTATGATGATGTTATACAGCTTTGGAAAAATGCCCAGACAGCCTACACCCCCACCCTTATTGTTGCCTACGGTTCGGTAAGCGGAGAGTATTACTGGTACCAGCATACCAACGTTTGGGAAAAAGAAAGGCTGCTGCGTTTTACGCCCCGGTCGGTGATAGACCCAAGGAGCCGCAACCGCATAATGTTGCCCGAAGAAGAATATGAAAACGGCCACATACTGGTATCTGAAAATGTAAAAAAATTAAATGATGCCGGTGTAAAAGTAAACATGGGTGCACATGGCCAGATACAAGGCATAGGCGCACACTGGGAAATCTGGATGATGAAACAAGGCGGCATGACCAACCTCGAAGCGTTGAAAACAGCCACCATCAACTCCGCACAAAGCCTTGGCCTCGATGACTGGATAGGCTCATTACAAACCGGCAAACTGGCCGATTTAATTGTGATGGACAAAAACCCATTAGAAGATATTTACAACACCGAGAGTATACAATACACCATGGTAAATGGCCGCCTGTACAATGCGGAACAAATGAACGAAGAAGGCAACCATCACAAACAACGGGGCAAGTTCTTTTGGGAGCTGGGTAAAAACGCAGAAAACTTTCCCTACCATGAGGGCACTAAAAGTTTTGGCAACGTACAGTGTTTTGACGATGCAGAGTAGCGCCATTCGGGCAGGCTAATTCAATACCTTTTGTACAAAAACATAGTGTGGCGGCTATCATCAAATGCGTTTCAAATCAGCAGCGGTTGCGGCTATGCGTTGCAAGTCCGGCACAGCCCCTGCGCACAAGCCCCACCGGGCTTTACACTCCTATCCGCCATCCATTGGGCTGTGTATTTTTGTGGTACTTTCTTTGTGGGTATTGGGTTAATGATTTTAAAATATGTTTCTAAGCTTTTCCTTTGTCTTAAAAGGGCGGGGGTAATTGCTGTTGCCTGGTGCGAAGATTAATCCTTGGGCGAAGAGGCTAACACCAATCACAGGAGAAGCAACCTTACATTTCAAATTAAAAATTCCTAATTCTTTATCATGCCTAAAACCTTTAAGTGATTAAAAATTAACCCCAGCCTTAAGGCTGGGGTTTAGCCGTGCAGTAATAAAAATCTGTAAAAAACAAGCCTGTGCAAATCAAGAGTTTTGGATGCGACCAGTTGACGGCTTGCAATATTTCTAATGCAGCCCGGCATTATTTAAAGATATACGGCACTGAGCGGCGCTGCATCACTCTACTTAAATTTATTGCGACAACTTGTTTAAAACCAGCATTGCCTTTTCAGCATCATGCTTGTTTACAAAAACATGATCGTGGTAAAAAGCGGCCACCACATTACAACTTATGCCATTATCAGCAAGGGCTTTTGAAAATGCTGCTGTTAACCCAACCGCTTCTAATGAAGAATGTACTGTTAGCGTAATCCACGAGCAAACAAAAGAATAATCAAGCTTAAGTTTATCTGCCAATTCCTTTTTTATAATAATTGTAAGCGATCCCTCTTCTTTAAAAATTGATACAACATCTTTGATATCTACAGGTGCTGCATCAGTTACTGAACAAAAAACGTATTCACCATTATTTAATTTTGGATTCAATGTTTTTAACAAGGTGTGCAGGTTTAATTCTCCAGTCATTTGTTTTAAGCTTATAAAATATTTAATAGTAAGGTTAACTTACAAACCGCTGCACCATCATAAAGCCGATTGTCTGTTTGCCCAATTCTATTTTGTTTTGGCGTAACAACAATCACCTTCCCCTTAATTATATTATTCTAATGCCCGGTTTCGTTTTAACTTGCCTGCATCCTTCTGACTTAACGTATTTTTTTTTACACAGAGGAAGTCGCCTCCCAACCCAAATATGTCATATTTTTCTTTTAAAAAATTTACGGCATCTTTTTTTTCAGCAACATTTAAATGTTTATGTTCAAACAAAATTATTGTTGGGCTATATTTATTGAGGTCTAATTGCGAAAGGATTTTAAAATCGTAACCTTCGGTATCAATGTGTAACAGATCCAGGCCGATGATTTTGTTTTTTGTAAATAAGCCATCTAATGTTATTCCATTTACATTGCTTGCAACGATGTATGGTGCTAAAATTCCATCTAAATGGTTTGTAAGGTTGTCCCTGTTAAATGAACCTAATTGATCATACCAAGGGGGGAGGTTTGCAATATGCTTATTGGCATCTTCTTGTACCGAATAAAAAACCTGGGTTGTACCGTCATTAATGGCAACATTCTCAAAAACAAACCTGGGGTCGTAACTATAATTCTTTTTGAGCTTGCTGAATAAGTAGGGAACTGGCTCAACAAAAAGAACTTTCCATTTTGAATTTTTTTTTATGAGTTCAAAAATCGGATCTCCGCTAACGCCATCATTGGACCCAATTTGGACTATGCTTAAAGGTGTATTCTTCAGGTACCTGTTTATCCAAAATGTGGGATAACTTTTTTTTGGCATCAGTACACTGTAAATTGATTTCACCATAACCCCAACAATTGGTAGTGCTTTTACATACTGCGTTACTTTCATTGGTATAAGTTTTGTCTCTATCCGATAAATACAATAAAACGCACGTTTATCCCTAAACAGGTTTATTGTTTTGTGATTAAATTGGATGTTAATATATTGTTTTTAGCCGGAACCTTGTAATATACGTACCGAAAACCTTCAAGGATTTTTTTGTGCAGACTGCATGCTGCATACTGTTGCGTGAGGCTGATAATTCGATTTGGGAAGTTTTTAAAATTGGTTGTGCAGGATTTTTTTACAAAACATGCATACCCCTGCCATGGATGAACAACCTGGTAACACCGTTACAATAACTCCGACAAATGTTTGTAGTTAGATTTAACCGTATCCAGCACTTCATCCATGCGGCCGCCCAATACAAGTTTCGTCATAGATAAAGCATAGCCTTTTACCTGCTCCCACTCCACCTTAGGGGGCATGGCCAGCGAAGCAGGGTTCGTCATAACATTAATCAATACCGGGCCATCATGTTGCAATGCATCTTTTAAAGTGTTTACCAATTCGCCGGGCTGTTGCACAGTTATACCTTTAAAACCCATGGCCATGGCTATCATTGCAAAATCTGGGTTTACCATATCGGTTTCATTATCCGGCAAGCCTTGTACTTCCATTTCTAACTTAACCATTCCCAATGCCCGGTTATTAAATACAATCAGTTTTACAGGCAGGTGGTATTGCTGTATTGTTGCAAGGTCGCCCAGCAACATGGATAAACCACCATCGCCACAAAAAGCAATTACCTGCCTTGCAGGGTAAGCCAGCGATGCACCAATTGCCATCGGCATTGCATTGGCCATAGAGCCATGGTTAAAGGAACCGAGCATCAATCTTTTTCCGGTGGCCTTAATATACCTGGCGCCCCAAACACAGCACATTCCGGTATCTACCGTAAATATGGCATCGTCATCGGCTATGTCATTAATTGTGGCCGCAACAAATTCAGGACTGATATTGTTTTTGCTGCCTTCGTCAACCACATATGTTTGCAAGTGCTGTTTTACTTTATCATAAAGGCTTAGCTGCGCCTTTAAAAAACTATCATCCGTTTTACTTTTTAATAAAGGCAGTAAGGCCGTTAGGGTATCTTTAATTTTACCGCAAAGCCCCATCTCCAGTTTGGCCCTTCTGCCCAACCGCTCAGGTTTTTCATCTACCTGTATAATAATATTTTTTGCAGGCATAAATGGTGTGTAAGGAAAATCGGTACCCAGCAACAAAACCACATCACTCTCGTGCATACTATGGTAGGCAGATGGAAGGCCTAACAAACCCGTCATGCCAACCTCGTATGGATTATTGTATTGTATACCCATTTTGCCCCGAAACGAATAGCCGACAGGTGCTTTTAATAATGCTGCCAGTTCAACTATTTCATCATGTGCCCCTGTAGCACCGATGCCACAAAAAATAGCTATTTTTTTATGTTGGTTTAACAATGCTGCCATGCCCCGCAGCCCATCATCGGCAGGCCGCATAATTACTTTGGTTGTATAATTTTGCATGGCGGTAATACTTTCTTCTGCAGGCAGGGCACTTACATCGCCGGGCAAACCAAATACTGCCACGCCCTTGTGGTTAATGGCATGCTGAATGGCAGCCTGCAACATGCGTGGCGCCTGGCCTGCAGTCGCAGCAACCTGGTTGTAACAACTGCAATCATCAAACAGGCGGATGGTATTGGTTGCCTGAAAATAATCCGTACCAAACTCGGGGGTGTTGATGGTTGAAGCTATTGCAAGTACAGGCACACCCGAACGGTGTGCATCATACAAACCATTTATTAAATGCACATGCCCGGGGCCGCTGCTGCCGGCACAACAGGCAAGGCCATCCAGTTCAGCTTCGGCGGCGGCGGCGTAGGCACCTGCTTCTTCGTGGCGCACATGTATCCACTTTATTTTTCCATTTCGCCGTACTGCATCGTTCAGGTGGTTAAGGCTATCGCCGGTTACGGCATAAATTCTTTTTACATTATTTGCCACCAGCATTTCTACTATCTGATCTGAAACATTTTTACCCATACTGTATATTTTTTAGCCGGTATAGATTTTTAAAATTGATCTTAAAACCCTATTTACCCGGATGTTTAAATGATCGCCAAATGGTGTGCCAGTAACGATTGTATGGGAGGGTGTTAGGTAAGAAGTAACAAACGGGGTTTATGTGGATGTTTACTGAAAGGGAAGCGTTCCGGTGGGCATCCTCTCCCACTATTCATGATTTTATTTTGCTGTAAGCAGGTAACCTACACAACGGCCCACAGTTAATCAATCATTTTATACACGATTTCTTTAAATATTTTGCAGGCAACTATTGCAGTCATGTTATTGATATCCCTTGTTGGGTTATACTCAACAATGTCTCCCCCTATAACCGGTACCGTAATTTTTGAATGGACTTTTATCCGTTCCTTTATAGTCATTCTGCCTGGTTCATTTTTTTGATCTGTGCCTGTACATTCATAAAATCTAAAACAACGGTTGCAATTTTTTACACTCTCACACGCAGATTATTTTGATTGAAAATTTTGCTTCTAAGCCTCCTCCCATATCCATCAGGACCAGGAATGTTCCTACAAAGTTTGTAACAGTTCTTCCAGGCTTTTCAAGGTCATGGTCAATCCTCCCTGAAAGCCCATGGCAATCATTTTCTCCATACGCTCAAGCGATTCATTATAAATAACAATAGACACTTTTGTTGTTCCGTTTTGTTCGCTAAAAGTCAGGTTCCAGTCAGAAGCTGGCAGCTCAGGGTTTTCATCTGCATCTGCAAAAGCATTCTTCATTTTAAAATTGATAATTGGGGTAATAGAAGTAAACTGCTGAAGCGACCAATGCTCCTGGCCTTCAGGGCTTACCATCGCATAAAACCTTCTTCCGCCAACTTCAAAATTCATCACTTTAGTTTTTGATGCCCAGGGTTTAGGCGCCCACCATTGGTCAAGAATTTCTTGTTTGGTAAAGGCATCCCATACCAGTGAAAGGCCGGCATTAAATTCCCTGTTAACGAATACCTGTTTTGTTGATTTGTCAACAGTAAAATCAAATAGCAAATTGTTACCTGCTTGACGGCAATTTTTTTCGTTTGTCATTTTTTTTGTTTTTTATGGTTGATAATACATTGTCAAGTTGATTAAACCGTGTCTCCCACATTTTCCTGAATTGGTCAATCCATTTATCGATCTCTTTCATTTTTTCGATTTCAAGTGAGTAGTAAATCTCCCTTCCTTTTTGCTCCTGCTTTACCAGTTCGCATTCCGTAAGTATGCGCAGGTGTTTGGAAACCGATTGCCGGGTGGCATTAAAGTTATCGGCAATGGTATTCGGCGTCATTGCCTGCAAAGCAATTAAGGTAATAATAGCCCGGCGTGTAGGGTCTGCAATTGCCTGAAAAATATCCCTTCTCATGTTGTTTGTAGTTTAATTGCGAAACCGTTCGGTTGCAAATATATGTGCAACTGTTTGGTTTCGCAAATTTTTTAAAAAAATTGATTGAGTTTTTTTAACGAATGCAGTTAACTGCATAGCCACACCCATAAGATAACAACAACCAAAAATGTATGGGTGAAAATGGGGTGGATCTTTTATTTAAAAGATGTGTTGACTGCAGGCTGGCAACCAAAAATGCGTTCTTGCATTTAATTTTTGAGACAGCTCAGGAAGGAAGCAAGCTTATTGGCCGTGTTTTCTTTGCAGCAGTATCTGGTTGTTTAGCAAGCTGTATATTTTTTCGAAAGTTGCTTTAATAAATGCATATTCTTGTTTAGTAAAAATTGGCTTTTTAATCTCGATACTGCTATTGATGAAGATGGTGCCGCTTTCAATTTTATTATGGTAGATGAAAACTATCGAACTATCATGATTATAAATTTCCTTATTTTTTGGAAGTTCTTCTAAGTGTATACCTTTTGGCAAAGCTATTTTTATTTGAACAATGGAAGCAGTGCTGGCACCAAAATCGATATCACTTATTCGTGCGGAATCTGTAAAAGGATTTTTTGAAAAGTCTGAAAAAAGAAAAGGGTTAAGAAAATAAAAATCATTCGTCACCGGTAACTCATAATGAAAGGTTGAGTGTTCTGTTAAAGGCAGCAATTCATTTTCTGCGTTAACCTGCCACGAAGTATCTGCCTTTATCTCTCCCTCTGTTTGCAACCGGTTCTTATTATCATAGCTATCATCTTCAGCACTTTGCAGTTTCATAGATTTGGCCAGATCAAAATACTTTTTTTCTATAGTACCTTTTAAAATACCACTGGAATCAATATATGCTGAAACGAAAATGGAATCCCAAATCAGCTTCCGGTTAAAATCAATATTTATCTGATTGTTATAGTAACGGTCAATTAGCATGCCCGTTCGGTTAACCACATTATACGGTGGTGTTTCGTAAGATAAATATGGATTAGTGCCATCCAATAAATCAAATTTCTTTCCATTAACTACAGCGATATTAACTGTATTGAATTGGCTTAAATCGGGAAACGTATAGTCTACTTTGCCATGCCATCGTGTACTATACAAAACAGGAAAAGATTGCACGCCACACTTTCTTAATAAATTTAAAATACTAAGGTTTATTTCGGCACTTGTGCCTTCACCATCTTTCCAAACTTCATCCAGCTCACGTGCATATTTGTAATAAACGTGGGCCCATTTTACTTTTTGTTTTACATAACGGTAAATGGATCGGATTTTATCAGGTGTGTTGCTTAACTGATTTACAGAATCAATAAAGGATTTGGTTCCCGGTATCTTAGCGTCAAATGCGCCTGCAAAAGAAGATAGGTGCATCAGCCAGGAGTTAGCGGGAGACCAGCTTTCAAGCGATGAGGACGATTCTACATCATCTACTAAAAAGTCCATTCTATACTTATAATCACGTGAGGAACTCATTAAGGGCTCCCACTTGAATGCGGGAACATTATTCATAATGTACGTATCAAGCAATTGCTTCTTGTCAAAGCCCTTTGAGTAATCCGCAACATGTGTTTCCTTAACGGGCAAACTTGCAACAACCCTTTTTCTTATTAGCGTAAAAGTTGGCCTGAAGATTTTATATACCGTAAGTACATTAGGTATTTCATCCTGAAAATACCAGGAAGGCACGTCATACACATTTTTGTATTTACGGGTTATTTGATACTCAAGAATTGATCCTTCTTTAACATCAGGAAAAGTAAACCTGATGGACTTTCGCCTGTCTTTTTTTGATTCCTTTATTTTAAAAATATCTTCTTCCTGAATGGTAGTATTGATCACCTGACCACTGGCGTTAAGGTTATAAGTAACTGCACGTATGTTTTTGGCTTTTACTTCATTTTCTCCAGAGAATGGTATCGACACTGTAGCATTATTATATCCGCTTTTGTTCAGAATTTTTATCCTGTACCTTGTTAACGTTGTAACCTCCGAATTGCCATTTGGGTAAATCGACAATTCAATTTCCATATATTTTAAAAGGTTTACAGCAGGGGCACCTGGAGAAAAATTAACATCTTTTACCTGCAACTCGGCAACCGAAACGTTTCCAAATTCTGGTACCTGTGTAGAGATATCCTGGGCTTTTACTGTTGCTAACTGGCAGAAAAAAAGAATTACCGTAACGAATAGATTTTTCATAAAGCGGGTTAATTGTTGTGCTGCACATTGGGGATTTGGTACAAATATTTATAACGTCTCTTCGTGTTCCTTATTACACTTTCATCGTGATAGCGGAACGAATTTAATTGCACTGTTTAATAATACCAAATTTGAATTATGCCAAAAAAGCATTTTATGTAGTATTAACCTTGCCGGTATATTTGTTAGTCAATGAACTGCATGAACCAGTTACTATTTTTTAAGGAGTGGTTACGGTATCGAGTTATGGGCCCTTCGTATGTTATCTGTATACTTTGCTTTAACACCGGGAAACAGGGTTTTGAAGTCATGCTTTCTTCGCTGTCGAAAAAACAAAAAATATCAGCCATTTTAAAAAATGGCCATTATTCATAATGCTTTCCATTTACTTTTTATTGGCCACATTATATTCCTCATCAGTTACGGGCTTTAACCATCTTACATTGTCGTTGGCTTTGTAATTTGTAATGGCAATGTGTACCAGTGTAGCATCAGCAGAAGCCCCATGCCAGTGTTCAATATCTTCCGCAATATTTACAACATCGCCTTTCTTCAGCTTTTGTGCAGGCATCGCTTTTTCTTGAAAAAGCCCTTCCCCTTCTATGATGATTAATACCTGTCCTTTTGGATGTGTGTGCCAGTTTGTTCTTGCACCGGGTTCAAAAGTTACAGACCCCAGCGCAAATTCATGGTTCTTATCTTTTGCAAGCAAAACATGCAGATATGCATTTCCACTAAAATATTCATTGGTTAATCTATCCCCTTTGGGAAAAACAGCGGTATTTTCAGTTGAGTTCATAATGTGTGTTTTATTATTGTTACAATCAATTAGCGGCAAACAAAATGCCTGGCGGTTAACCACAAAAATATAGACAAGCATCGGCTTGCGGTCAAAATAAAAAGTGATTGCGAATTAAGTAAATGAGATGACTAAGGTGTAAACTTTAAGGACTGGAAGTTAGTTCTTTTTAATGCTTGGCACAAGTGAACGCTTGCGCTAAATACATTTTGGGAAGCATATATTAGATTGGATCACCCGTCCTGCCACACTCACACCTGCAACAACTTTTCATAATCATCCATGGTATCAATATCGATGGCACCTTCGGGAAAAGGAACTGCTGTTGTATCTGCGGCGTGTTGTTGTATTAATTTCTTTGCGCCGGTATCCCCTTTTAATTGTAGCAACTCCTCAAAAATGGATTGATGAAATAACGCCGGCGTACCCAATATTTGCTGGTAGCTGCTTGCGGCAATGGGCTTGCCGGTTGAGCGTTGGGCGGCACCCAATTGTAAAAGCAATGCTGCGGAAACAAAGGGCTGGTCGCACAGCATAAAAAGTACCCCATCTGTTTGCGGATTATTAACAAGCATGTATTGCAGGCCGCAAACAATGGATGATGCCATGCCATCTGCATATGCGGCATTGGTAATTACATCAGCTTTTGTATGCGATAGTTGTTTGGCAATGGATACAGCATTGGCGCCAAGCACTGCTGCAATGGGGCCAATGGCAGCCTCGCTGGCAACCTGCAATGTATGCTGCAACAGCGTTTGTCCATTGTACTGCAACGATTGCTTCGGCCTGCCCATACGTGCAGATGCCCCCGCAGCAAGCAACACAATGCCACAACGATGGATGATATTTTTTTCAGAAACTGTGTTGATGGCCGTGTGTTTTAGCTGAGGGTTACATCTTCAATTTTAAGTGCCTGCCTGTCGTGGATAACCGCCGTGTTATTGGTTAATGAAATACCTTTTTTACCTGCAAGCACTGCCTTAATTTCTGCAATAACAGAGAGTGCAATTTCTTCGGGTGTTTCGGCGCCAATGTCTAAACCCACCGGGCTGTGCAGCACCGCTAATTGCTGGCTGTTAAAAGCTTGTCCTTTTTGTGCCAGCTCATTCAGCATCCTGTCCCGCTTTTTATGTGGGCCTAACATGCCTATGTACGTTACGTTTACAGCAAGCAAAAGTTGCAGCATGGCCATATCGTAATTGTAATTGTGCGTCATCAAAACAAAAACCGTTTGGCTATCGGTTGTTATCTGTCGTAAAACATTTTCGGGCTTTGATAATAAAACCTGGCATGATGGGACAAACCTTTCCGGCTTTGCGTATGCCGGCCTTCCATCCACCACAGTTGTTTGCCAGCCAATGATGGTGGCCATTTGTATCAGCGGAAAAACATCGCTGCCTGCACCGATAACCACCATCGACACCGCAGGCCGCAATATTTCTATAAAGGCAGTTATGCTATTATCCTTTTCTATATAATTTTTAAAGGCAGATTGTTTTTGTTGCAGCACCGAAACAGCATCCTGCAATACAATGTTGTGCAAGGCACCTGCATGCCCGGTAGCAATTCCATCTGCATTAAGGAGCATACAGGTACCGGGCTGCATGGCTTTTTTATCCGTCAGGTTAAACAGTGTGATCAACGCAACCTCCTGTCTTTTTGCAGCTATGGCTTTCAGAAAAACAATGGGGTTATTCTCTTTTAGCAAGTCTATGGGTTCAATCAATACCTGTATAATACCATTGCACCCAAGCCCCATTCCAAAACTTGAATCGTCTTCATCATTTGTATCGTACGTTACCAGCATGGGTTTATGTTGGGCCATTGCCAGCAACGCTTTTCGCAGGGCATCACCTTCCAGGCAGCCACCACTTATGGCACCAGTTAAATGGCCGTCTTCTGTTACCAGCATCCTTGCCCCCGGCCTCCGGTAAGAGGAGCCTTCCACATGCACCACTGTTGCTAAAGCGGTTTGTTTTTTATCTTGTTGTGCTTTATCAAAAGCTTGTATAATATCCTGTATTTCTTTCATTGCCTGTATTGAAACCTATCATTTAAAAATGGCACCTGCCTTATCCGTTTGCCAGCAGATGTTGCAAGGGTTGTACCATTTTATTATTTACTAAAAATAAAGATTGCCACGCCAGTAATTAAGGTTGGCCGTATCCTTCCTTTTTAAAAAGAAATATAAACATCAACGCTTCCCAATCCTGCGTTGGTGTATTTGGAACCTGCCATCCACTTAAACTGCCTGCGTGTTTTGCTGCATTGTTTTTGTTGAAATTTTTAAACGTGTTTATAGCTTCTACAATACCTGTCAGCTTTTCTATGGGTACCTCTTGCAAAAATTTGTATAACCAATCTGCTACGCCAATTGTGGCAGCATCCATTTCTTTTTTAAAAGAAAAATAATCAGGCAGCAAACTCATTTCTTCATGCCTCAGCAGGGCTAATTTTAACAGCGTTGGCTGTAACGTTTTACTGTGTCGAAAATGTTCTATCAGGACCTGCTTCCTGGCCTTAAGCAAAAATTTTTTATATAGTGATTGAAGAAAAAGAATTTTTTCCTTTTCCAGATAAAATAAAAAAGGCACCATCATCAGGTGCTTGTGTATTGCTGGTATTATATTTTTCCGGCAGTATAACAAACTTGCTTCTGCGGCGGGTAAGTGTGGTAAATATTGCTGATCTTCTTCCCGCAATAAATCTTCCGCTGCCCTTATCCTTGCTGGCTTTCCGGCCAGATAATGGTTAAATTGCTGCGCTGTTAAAAACGCTTTAAAGGTTACTTCCTCATAATCCAATTCTTCCCAAAAAGAAAATACATCTTTTGATGCACCACTTGCTTTTTCCTTTTCATACCCAACAAATTTTTTTGCCTGGCCTTCATCAATGTCAACATCATACATATCCTTAAACCTGTATTGCACGGGCATCATATCCTCCCCGCTATCACCTTGTGTTGTCATTAACGGATTGTATTAAACTTTGTTAATATCAAAAGGTAACCTTCGTATGCGCTTGCCTGTTGCAGCAAATATGGCATTGCACAATGCTGGTGCAAATGGTGGTAACCCGGGTTCGCCGACACCTTTTATGTTGGGGCCGCCATCGGCGAGTATATGCACTTCCACCGCTGGCATTTCGTGTATGCGTACCAACTGGTTGTTGTGAAAATTGGTTTGTACCGTTTGGCCTTTTTCAAAAGTAATACCACTTTTTATGGCTGCTGTCAGCGCCATTGTTGCTGCCCCTTCCACCTGTGCTTTTACTGTATCGGGGTTTACCACAGTTCCTAAATCTATCACCGCAAATATTTTTTCAATCTTTATACCTAACCCTTTTTTTGACACCTCTACCACATAGCCACCAAGACCGGCAAAAAATTCATATTGGGCAATACCCCTGCCATGGCCGGATTTTAAGGGCTTGTCCCAGCCAGAAACTTCTTTCAGCTTTAGTAAAACTTTTTTAGTGTCAGATTCTTTAGTAAGCATTTGTAAGCGGTAGGCCAATGGGTCCTTTTTTGCTTTTACTGCCATCTCATCTATAAAGCATTCATGCGCAAAAGCAAGTGTGGTGCTGGTTACGGCACGCCATGCTGCAACCGGCACATGAAAATCTGCATGCACATACAGGTTTTTCATGTTAGGTATTTCATACTTCTGCTCGCTGATGCCCTCCGTCATTGTGCCATCGGTTTTTGTTTTATCATACTTCTCCTTATAATCAATGGTAGGCGCAATTACTTTATGTTGAAACGCCACTGCTGTACCATCTGCCGCCAAACCACCCTTCATCGCAGAGAATGTCATAGGGCGAAACGGGCCTTGCTGTGTATCATCTTCTCTTGTCCAGATTACCTTTACCGGCTTGCCCACAATTTTTGATAGCTGCACCGCCTGATGAATAACATCATTGTATAACCTTCGGCCAAAGCCGCCTCCGTTAAAAAACATGTTCAGTTTTAAATTCTCCGGCGGTATGCCATACTCCTTCGGGAACGAACCCATAACATCACCCGGCACTTGTGTTGATGTCCATATTTCCAGCTTATTGCCATCATACCAGCTTGCGGTACAGTTCATCGGTTCAATCGGTGAGTGGGATACCATGGGCGTTTCATAAAACGCTTCCAGCTTTATGGGTGCTGCTGCAAAGGATGCATCAAAGTCGCCCTGGCTGCGGTCTGTAGCCCCTGGTTCTTTTTTTGCAAGGTCACGTAAACCTTGTTCATATGCCTTGGAGTTAAAGGTATTTTTGCCCTGGTAATCCCATTTTACAATCAGTGCTTTACGGCCTTGTACGGCAGACCAATAGTTATCTGCAATTACCGCAATGGCATCGTAGGCATAAGGGCCAAATTTGCGCTGGCAAATTTCTACCTGCTGTACGCCTTTAACTTTTTTTGCGGCAGTGGCATCAAAGCTGATGAGCTTTGCACCAAACACCGGGCAATGTTCAACCGACGCATACACCATGCCCGGCACCACCGCATCAATACCAAACATGGCCTTGCCAGATGACTTTAATGGTATGTCCGGCCTCATGCCCATCTTACCTAAAATTTTAAAATCTTTGGGGTCTTTTAATTTGGGTGATGAAGGCACAGGGACCTTTGACGCTGCATCCGACAGCTCGCCATAGCCAAGGCTTTTACCGGATGGCTTATGAAATATTTTTGCATTTTCTGCATAGCATTCTTCTGCCGGTACCTTCCATTGCTGGCTGGCAGCGGTTATCAGCATCTCTTTTACAGATGCGCCTATTTTACGTAAATCGGTATAGCCCGATCTTACAGACATGCTGCCCCCGGCAAACTGCATTGGGCCGAACTGTTTTTGTCCGCTGGTTTGTTTTATGGTTACCTGGCTTAGCGATACTTCCATTTCTTCTGCAATTAGTGCCGGTATGGATTGGTAGGTACCCTGCCCTATTTCTGGCTTGGAATTATAGATGGTTATTGCGCCTGAATTTTCTATCAGTACATAAGGTGTTAACTCAAAGGTGGTGGGTGCTGTGCCCGAGGCCGCAACTTCGGTAAGGCCGTTTTTTCCATTTACAGAAAGGCCAACCATTAAGCCTGCACCGGTTATGCCAGTGAGTTTTATAAAATTGCGGCGGTTAATGCCGGATGCTGTTTTTTGCATGTTGAATATTTTAGACAAGGCGATGAGCAATGAAAAAAGACAATTAAAAATGGTGTATACTTAAACCAGTTCGGCAGCCCGGTGGATGGCGCTCCTGATGCGCTGGTAAGTTCCGCAACGGCAAAGGTTGCCTTGCATGGCCACATCAATATCTTCATCAGTAGGTTTGGGCTTGCTCTTTAATAATGCGGCCGCACTCATAATTTGCCCCGACTGGCAATAGCCACATTGGGGCACCTGCAGCTCTATCCATGCCTTTTGAATGGCATGGTCAACGTTGGCCGATATACCTTCTATGGTGGTAATATTTTTGCCGGCGGCAGCCACCGCAGGAAAGCTGCAGGAGCGTATGGGCGTACCATCAAGGTGTACAGTGCAGGCACCGCATTGCGCCATGCCGCAACCAAACTTTGTACCGGTTAAACCAGCAAAATCCCTTATCACCCAAAGCAGGGGCATGCTGGCATCCACATCGGCTGTAAAGGATTTGCCATTAATGTTCATTTCGTAAACAGGCATAGTATTTTTTTTAGAAACCTAAGGTAGTGCTTTAGATTTTAAAATTAAAGTGCTTTGCAGATTATGCTAACCGGGGCAATGCGGCCATTAAACGTTTGGTTGCACAGGTAAGATGAAATAAAATATGCTGCCTTCACCGGGTATAGACTCAACCCACATTTTGCCATGGTGCAACTCTGCAATTTTTTTGCAATGGGATAAACCGATACCGGAACCGGAGTATTCTGTTCTTGTATGAAGGCGCTGAAAGATGTCAAATATTTTTTCGGTGTACTGCATTTCGATTCCGATACCATTGTCTGAAACAGCAAATTGCCATGCATTTTCTACCGGCACGGCCGTTACTTTTATTTGCAGCGGTACTTCCTTTCGCCTGAATTTTATGGCGTTGATAACAAGGTTTTGAAAGAGCAGTTTTATTTCTGTAGGATAGCAAAGCATTACGGGCAATGGCCCAACCTGTATGTTTGCTTTTGATTGTTTAACAGACAGCCTGATGTCGGCTACCATGTTTTTAAAGAGGATATTAAAATCGGCTTTTTCCATCGTGCCGTTTACACCAATGTGCGAAAAATCCAGCAGGTCTTTTATCAGCACTTTCATCCTTTCGGATGCCGATGAAATATAGTTCAGGTACTTATCTGCCCTATCATCGAGCTGGCCTTTGTATTGTTTTTGCAATAAAGAAATAAAGCTGGTGGTTGTTCTTAATGGTTCTTGTAAATCATGCGATGCCACATAGGCAAACTGCTCCAGTTCCTTATTTTTAATCCTTAGTTCTTTTATAGAAAGTTCGGTTTCGCCCCGGGCTTTTTCTGCTTCATTTCTTGCCTTGTGTTCTTCCTGTGCAGATAATACCAATTGTCTAGTTTTTTCTTCTACCTGTTGCTGTAGCTCAATTTTTTGTGCTTTTATATTTTTAACTCTATTCTTATACAAACCAATTACAGTGGCCGCAAGTAAAAATATAAACAGTGTTTTAAACCACCATGTTAGCCAAAAAGGCGGCTTTATAATCACATCAATACTGATGGTTTGTGCACCCCACTTACCCTCATTGTTAAGGCCCTTTACCATAAAGGTGTAGCGCCCTGCGTTAAGGTTGGTGTAGGTTGCAGTACGGCTTGGGCCTACCTCATTCCAGGCGTTATCAAAACCTACCATTTTATAGGCATATAATTTCTTTTCGGCCGAAGTGTAATTTAGTGTTGCGAACGTAAATGAAAAAACATTGCTGGTATACGGCAGGGTTATGGACCTGGTTTCAGTGATGCTGCTTTTTAATGGTGATTGGTCGTTGGCATTTAAGGCAACGGGCACATCTTTGTTCAACACCTGAAAGTTGGTCATTACCAGGGGCGGTTCAAAAGGCACTTGCCGTATGCTGTCTGGATTAAATTCATTGAACCCATTTACGCCGCCAAAATACATCATACCAGATTTG
Source organism: Ferruginibacter sp. (assembly GCA_965249755.1). GTDB lineage: Bacteria > Bacteroidota > Bacteroidia > Chitinophagales > Chitinophagaceae > Ferruginibacter. The sequence continues at coordinate 286,287 of CBDFMT010000004.1, read as the reverse complement.
CTTTTGCAGTAAGCCAACTGTTTAAAGTCGCTGCCCTGCAACCCGTCGGCCACATCATAATTTTTAAACTGCCCGGTTAGCCTGTTAAAACTGGATACACCCTTATTGGTGCTTATCCACAAATTCTTTTTTTCATCTTCCATTATACCATACACGTAATTGCCAGGCAACCCCTGTTCTGTGGTAATAATTTTAAACTCCTTTGTTTTTTTATTGAGCTGGTTTAAGCCCGCCATGGTGCACACCCACAGGTTTTTATCCCTATCCTCAAAAATTGAATTGATGTTGTTGTTGCTGATGCTGTTTGTATTATCGCTGTGCAGAAAAGAGGTAAAGTTTTTGGTTGCTTTGTTATACAGGTTCAGCCCGTTATCTTCTGTGCAAATCCATAAATCGCCATCGCTGTCCTGAAAAATATTTACCACGTTTATACCAGACAGGCTTGTGGGGTCATTATTGTCATGCACAAAATGGGTGAAGGTTTTTTTATCAGCATTTAGTAAATCCAGGCCCATGCCGAAAGAACCTACCCAAATATGTTTGTCCCTGTCTTCAAAAATTACCCAGGGGTTATTGGTTAAAAGGCTGTTGCTATCGTTAGGGTCATTCTTAAAATAAGTAAACGTGTTTTTTGCAGCGCCCATTACAGTGATGCCGTTTTCCCAACTGCCCACCCACATATTTCCTTCGCTGTCTTCACAGGCATCCAGCACATAATTGCCTGCTATGCTTTGTTTATTGGGTTGGTGCTGGTAACGTTCAAAATTGCCGGTTACAGGGTTAAGTTTGTTAAGCCCCCCTCCATCGGTACCTATCCAAATATTTCTTTGTCTATCTTCACTTATACTTAAAACCTGGTTGTTGCTTAAGCTGTTTTCGCTCATATTGTGCCTGTACAATTTAAACAGGGATTTATCCCGACGGGCAACATCTACGCCCCCGGCAAAATTGCCCAGCCACATATTCTCCTTCGCATCTTTATATACAACATACACAGAGTTATTGCTGATGCTTTCTTCATCCACTTCATCATGTACTATATTATTGTAAGTGCCTTCTTCATAATTAAAAATAGAGATGCCACCATTTTCTGTACTCACCCAAAGATGATTTGCTTCATCTTCGCTCAGCGCAAGGATGATGTTGTTGGGCAAAGAATTGCTGTTAGCCGCACTGTGTTTAAAATGGTTAAATGTATTGCTGAATGGATTGTATAAATCAAGCCCGTTACCATTGGTACCTATCCAAAGCCGCTTCTTATGATCTTCATAAAACGTATAAATATCATCGCCAGCAATAGTCTTTATGTTATTGTCATCATGCTCAAAATGCAGGAAGGAATTGGTGTGCCGCTGGTATAAAAAAATGCCATTAGCCGATGTACCTATCCAGATATTATGCTGGCTGTCTTCATAAATACTTTTAATAAAAATACGGATCGAAGGCCCTGACTTGCCGCCTAAAACAAGGTGGCTGAATTTCTTTTGGCCTTCATATAAAATATCCAAGCCGGCAGAAGTACCAACCCATACCACTCCCCTGCTATCTTCCAATACCGTATTAACGATGTTGTTTTTAATGCTGTTTGTATCCAGTGTATTGTACTTGTAACGTTTAAAAATTTCCTTGTTCCTGTTGAATTTGCACAGCCCGCCACCATTGGTGGCCACCCATAAATCCCCGTTACTGCTTTCGCATATTTTGTTGATATAATTATAACTTATGGAGTTGCTGTCTTTTGGGTTGTTCCTGTACACTTTAATGGTATACCCATCATATTTATTTAGGCCATCCCATGTACCAAACCACATAAAGCCACGACTGTCTTGTATTATAGAAAGAATATTGATTTGTGAAAGGCCTTCTTTTGTACCGATATGTTCAAAATGGCTAGGGCTGTTTTGTGGATAAACAGACCAGCAACAGGTTTGGATAAAGAGTATAAGCACCAATCGCATAATAATTATCGCCTGATTTTTAAGATTAATTTTTAAAGGCTTACGTTGGTATCAGTCCATCATACCGTTTCATTTTAACAGGCAAATTTTTTTGCAAGATGGCAGCCCTGCGTTTAGCAACACCCGGTAAAAAACGGAAGCGGATTTTAATGCAGTAAGTTGTTTAAAAAATGAAAGCCACAGCGTAGAATATAAGCCCAAACAGTGTAGTCAATGATCTATATGGAAGCTGATTAAAGATTACCGCATTGGGCCAGCACATTTGCAAGTACAGGTATACACCATTGTACTGCCGCATCTTTTTTAAACCAGGTCATTTGCCTTTTGGCGTACTGCCGGGTATTAATTTTGATGGCTGCAACGGCGTTGTTAAGTGAGGTTGCACCATGAAGGTGGCTAAACAATTCCCGGTAGCCAACGGTTTGCAAGGCGTTCAAATGTTCAAACGGTAACAGGGTTGCTACTTCTTGTTGCAACCCATTTTGCACCATCGTATCCACCCTTTGGTTTATCCTTTCAATGAGTTGATGACGGGGCACCTCCAGCCCGATCTTTACAATATCAAAATCCCTTTGTAAAGTTGATTTTGTTTGAAAGGACATGATGGATTTGCCCGTTGACAATTTTACTTCTAATGCACGCATCAGGCGCCGGGGGTTTTTTATTTCGCCTTTTGCAAAATATTCAGGGTCGTTGTTTTCAATTTCTTTCTGCAGCCACTCCAATCCATTGGCTGCATAGCCTTCAATAATTTGCTGCGGTATGCCCGGTCTTATTGCCGGTATATCATCTATGCCATCTGCAAACGCTTTTACGTATAACCCGGTACCACCCACCATTACAGCAATATTTTGTTGGGTAAAGATTTGCTGTATTGCGTTCAGCGCATACTTTTCAAACACAGCGGCATTTACATTATCGGCCACAGAGTGGGAGTTGATGAAATGATGCTTAACCTCTTGAAGCTGTGCTTCGGTGGGTTTGGCAACGCCAATGTTTAACTCCCGGTAGCACTGCCGGCTATCTGCAGAAATGATCTCAGTTGAAAAATGTTTTGCCAGTTCAATAGCGATATCTGTTTTGCCAACAGCAGTGGGGCCAACAATAATGATGCAGGTTTTCTTCATGGCTACCTCGTTTATGGATAGCTTGCTTTAGCTGAATACAATAGTTTGAAAAATGCTTCTTGCATAAAAAAAATCCCTTAAAATTTTAAGGGATTATAATTTGTAAAAAAGTCTAAAATTCTTCGGGTGCTTCTTCACCTGCCGCTTCTTCGGTGGTGCCCTGTGCGGCGTTGCCATCCTCATCTTCTTCACTAAAACCTTCGAGCATTGCAGCGGCATTTAAATCATATTTTTCTTCAACTTCTGCAAGGCGCTTATCAATAAGGCCTTTGGTGCCATATTGCGATGGGGCAATACCCTCTGTGCGGATGCACACCGGGTAGGTAAGTTTTTTATTTTCTTCTTTATCAACATTAATAAGCTCCACCATAAACGTCCACGATTTATTAAAATCATACACGTAAATAAACTTTTGGTTAGGGTCTTTAATTTCAGATCCCATGGTAACCTCGCCCATAATCAGCGGCTCTGCTTTATACACCTTATCGCTATATTTTTCCAGGGATAATTCCCTGCCACGGAGCCAGCTATCATTACTGCGGTAAAAAGTAGCTTTATGTTTGCTGTCGAAGTCGAAGCTTTTTAAAATACAATAATGCAAATCTGCAAATGTTTGGGTGTGTTTAATTACCACATCCCTGTAAATGCTGTCATCATCTTCCCAATAAATCCTGAAACGTAAAATTGCCATATTGTAAAATTAAGAATTGGAAACTGAATAAATAAAATTAATCACCTGCTTTTCGAAATACCCATCGCCGCTGCTTTTTGCATCATAAATTCAAATGCGGCATCGTAGCCGTTGGGTATTTCGCCATCAAGTATGGCCTCCCTGATGGCCGTTTTTAAATCGCCTACTGCCCGTCCCGGTGCAAGGTTAAATGTTTCCATAATCAACTCGCCGGTTATGGGTGGTTGCCAATTGCGCAGGCGGTCGCTTGCTTCCACTTCTGCACAGCGCTGCCTCACCATTTCAAAATTTTCAATAAAGCGCTTAACCTTTTGTTTGTTTTTACTGGTGATGTCTGCGTTGCATAATGTCATCAATGCATCAAAATCTTCACCGGCATCAAACAGCAGGCGCCGTATGGCAGAGTCGGTAATGTTTTCTTTGGTTAAGCTGATGGGCCTTAAATGAAGTTCCACCAGTTTGCGTACAAACTTCATTTTTTCGTTTTGGGGCAATTTTAGTTTTGCAAATATTTTAGGCACCATCCTGCCGCCTATGGTTTCATGTCCGTGAAACGTCCAACCATGGCCTTCTTCAAACCTTTTGGTAACGGGTTTGGCAATGTCATGCAATACGGCCGCCCATCTTAACCATAAATCATCTGTATGTTGGGCGATGTTATCCACCACTTGCAGGGTATGATAAAAATTATCTTTATGGCCTTTGCCATCTATATATTCTGCGCCAGCCAGCTCCACCATCTGCGGAAAAATAATTTTAAGCAAGCCGGTTTTGTACAACAAATCAAACCCGATCGAAGGTTTTTTGCACAACAATATTTTATTTAATTCATCTGCTATCCGCTCACCGCTTACAATCTTAATCCTTTCTTTATTTTCTGCGATAGCAGCAAGGGTTTTTTCTTCTATGTTAAAATGGAGTTGTGCTGCAAACCGTATGGCCCTCATCATCCGCAGCGGATCATCACTAAAAGTTTGTGCAGGCTGCAGGGGTGTTTTTATTATTTTATTTTCAATGTCCGCTATTCCATTAAACGGATCAAGTAAGCAGCCATAATCTTCCTCATTAAGGCTTATTGCCAGGGCATTGATGGTAAAGTCACGCCGGTTTTGGTCATCGGCCAGTGTACCAGCGGCCACCAGAGGTTTGCGGCTGTCGTAGGTATAGCTTTCCTTTCTTGCACCTACAAATTCTATTTCTGTTTTATTAAATTTTAGCTGGGCAGTACCGAAATTTTTAAAGTAATTCACAATGGGTTTAGGGCTTAACAGGGAAGCAGTTTCATAGGCTAATGCTATGCCATCGCCAATGGTAACTATATCTATATCCTTGGTGCTTCGTCCTATAATACTGTCCCTTACAAAGCCGCCTATTAAATAACAGGGCGCATTGATTGTTGACGCTGCTTTTGCAATCACCTTAAAAATAAAATCTTCCTCTTGTGTGCAATGGATGTACATAATTTTGCGAAGATACTTTTGTATCTACAAACACCGAACTGATTGTACTTTATCCTTCCAATCTCAAAATGATACCTTATTATACCAATTGCGTGTTTGCAACGTTAGCCAGTTATAAAACGGGGCAATATTTCTTTCGGCATTAATGTTGACTGTATAGCCTGCTTTGCAAAAAAGTTGTTTTGTAACGGGTTGCATTGACATTTTGACTACATATTTAAACGATTATGAACGATAAGTTTTTTACTACCAGGGTTGAGGAAGAGATGGAATTTATGCCGATGATACCCCTGAACGAAGATGGCAATGATGATGACGAAATTGAGGCTATGCCTGCCGAATTACCGCTTTTGCCGCTTAGGAACACGGTGCTTTTTCCAGGTATTGTACTACCGATAACTGTAGGGCGTGACAAGAGCATTAAGGCTGTAAGCGACGCATATAAGGCTGACAAATTGATAGGCGTGATAGCGCAAAAAGACAGTAGCGTTGAAGAACCTACCGTTAGCGATTTGGAAGATATTGGAACGGTAGCGAAAATAGCCAAACTGATAAAAATGCCCGATGGCGGCACCACTATAATTATCCAAGGCAAAAAAAGGTTTAAGGTAGAAGAAGTAACCGCAGAAGACCCCTATTTTAAAGCCCGTATAAAACCACTTGATGAAGAGGTTTTAAAAAATGATCCGGATTTTGATGCTATGATAGGCAGTATAAAAGACCTTGCATCACAGATTGTAAACATTTCCCCAAACCTGCCCAGCGAGGCGGCCATCATCTTAAAAAATATTGAAAACCCCTCCTTTTTAATACACTTTGTAAGCAGTAATTTAAACAGCGATATTAAGGATAAGCAACGCCTGCTGATAATCAACAACATTAAAGCAAGGGCTGAATTGCTGATGAACCTGATGCAGACGGAACTGCAATACACCGAACTTAAAAATAAGGTGACCAATAAAACACGGGCCGAACTGGACAAACAGCAAAAGGAATATTTTTTGCAACAGCAGATGAAAGCCATTAAGGAAGAATTGGGCGGCGATAATGTTGCAGAAGTAAAGGAAATGTTGAAAAAGGCCGAACAGAAAAAATGGCCTCTTGCTGCGAAAGAAATGTTTATTAAAGGTGCTGAAAAACTGGAAAGAATGCACCCAAGCACACCAGATTATTCAGTGGTGTACAATCACCTGGACCTGATGCTGGACCTGCCCTGGGAAGATTATACCGCAGACAGCTATGACCTGAAAAAAGCAAGAAAAGTGTTGGACCATGAGCACTATGGCATGCATAAAATTAAAGAGCGTATACTGGAATACCTGGCGGTTCTAAAACTAAAAGGGGATATGAAAAGCCCGATCCTTTGTTTTGTTGGCCCACCGGGAATTGGTAAAACGAGCCTTGGTAAAAGCATTGCAAATGCCATTGCCCGTAAATATGTAAGGGTAAGTTTAGGTGGCCTGCATGATGAAAGCGAAATAAGGGGCCACCGTAAAACCTATATTGGTGCTATGCCTGGAAGGATTATCCAATCCATACGTAAAATAAAAAGCAGTAACCCTGTAATGATTTTAGATGAGATTGATAAGGTGGGCAGTGATCAGCGTGGCGACCCATCTTCGGCCTTACTGGAAGTGCTGGACCCTGAACAAAACAACTCTTTTTACGATAATTACCTGGAACTGGAATATGACCTGAGCAAGGTTTTATTTATTGCCACGGCAAATAATATCAACAACATCCAGCCTGCCCTTAGGGACCGTTTGGAGATTATAGATTTAAGTGGTTACGCAGTAGAAGAAAAAATAGAGATCGCCAAACAACACCTTATCCCAAAACAAAAAGAAGCCCACGGCTTAAAAAATATTACTGTAAAAGCTTCGGATAAAGTGATAGAAAGGGTTATTGAAGATTATACCCGGGAAAGCGGCGTTAGGGATTTGGACAGACAACTGGCCGGCATTATGAGGAACCTTGCCATGCAGTACGCTATAAAAAACAAACTGAAGCCTACCGTTACAAATGCAGACGTAGAGCGTATTTTAGGCAAGCCCCGTTTTAACAACGAAATGTATAAAACAGCTAACATGGCCGGTGTTGCCGTAGGCCTCGCCTGGACCTATGTTGGGGGCGATATCCTTTTTATAGAAATTAGTTTAAGTGATGGAAAAGGTGAACTAAAAATGACCGGCAACCTCGGCAATGTGATGAAGGAAAGCGCCACCACCGCCTACACCTGGTTGCAGGTAAATGCAAAAAAACTGAATATTGATCCTGATATGTTTAATAAAAAGAACATTCACATACATGTGCCGGAAGGTGCGGTACCAAAAGATGGCCCAAGTGCCGGAATTACCATGATGACTGCACTGGCAAGTGCTTTCACCGGACGAAAAATAAAATCTTACTTAGCCATGACTGGCGAAATTACCCTGCGTGGGCAGGTTTTGCCCGTTGGTGGAATTAAGGAAAAGGTACTGGCCGCAAAAAGAAGTGGCATTAAAGAAATCATTATGTGCTGGCAAAATGAAAAGGATGTTTTGGAAATAAACCCCGTGTTTATAAAAGGCACAAAATTTCATTATGTAAAGAATATGCAGCAGGTGCTTGATATCGCCCTTTCCTGAAAAGCATTCACAAATATTTAAATTAAACCAAGCAAACCGTATTCAACCATCCAACGTATATGTTGTTGTATAGGTATCAACATTTCATGTTGGTTGTTTTAAGGGTTAAAATAATTCCCGCCGGTTCTCCGGTGGGAATTCTTGTTTTAAGGATTGTCGTTGATGCTGCAATATTTTATTATACCGGATAATTGCACAATTCAAATTCCCGGGCATTAGCTTACCGCAGGGATGCCGCTAAAATATTACCTTGCCGGAGTAAATTTTTTCTTCTGTAATGAATGCCAATAAACAAGACATACAATATTTTTTGTTCAGCCAATACCTTTCAGACGGTATCCGTATTACGCTGGAAATAATTTTGCCTTCGGTTATTTTTGCCCAATTTGGAAAGCTTAGCGTTGGCCTGATAATAAGTATGGGTGCATTATGCGTAAGCACAACAGATGCACCCGGGCCTGTTGAACATAAACGCAATGGCATGCTGTATTGTATCCTACTGGTATTTATCATGTCGCTGATTACCGGCCTGGTAAATACAAATGTGGTGTTGATGGGCTTGCTTATCTTATTGGCTTCCTTCTTTTTTACGATGTTTTCTGTTTTTGGAAACAGGGCAGCTTCTTTGGGCACTGCGGTTTTGCTGATAATGGTTTTGCGGATGGATAAAGTGGCAACTGTCCAAACCGTTTTCTACGAAAGCCTGCTGGTACTTGCTGGTGGGATATGGTACCTGCTGATTGCCTTGCTCTTTTTCAAATTATATCCATACCGCCCTGCACAGCGCTTGCTCGGCAATTGCCTGCACGAAACCGCTAAGTATTTAAGGATTAAATCAGCTTTGTACGATGCTAAAAGCAACATTGCAGAAGAGTACAGAAAATTAGTGGTGCAGCAGGTTGTTGTTAACGAAAGGCAAGATGAACTCAGGGAACTATTGTATAAAAACCGGGAGCTGATGAAAGACCCATCTGACACAGGCAAGCTACTAATGGTAACCTTTGCAGATGTTATCGATCTGTATGAAAACATAATGGCTACCTGGTACGATTATTCTTTGCTGAGAGAAAAATTTGGCGGCAGTCATATACTGGATGAAGTTTCGCAGGTAATAAAAAACCTTGCAGATGAAACCGACCGCATTGGCCTTGCCATACAATCGCATAGCAACTACAAAAAACAATATCAATTATTACCTGCGCTGGACAAATTGAAGGTTAGTATTGATGCCCTTGAAGATGCCAATTACAGTAACCTTGTACTCAAAAAAATATTAGTTAACCTTCGCAATTTGGGTGAGAAAACAGATGAACTGATGAATTATTTTAGTGCAGGCAGCCCAGATAAAAGGGAGGTCCGCACAGACACTTACTATGCAAACTTTGTATCCCACCAGGTAATAAACGGAAAAGTGTTCATCAATAACTTTAGTATGGAGTCTTCGGTTTTCAGGCACTCCCTGCGCATGATGATTACCTGCATTACTGGTTTTATCATTGCTAAACTATTGCCCCATGCACACCATGGTTACTGGATTTTGCTTACTATTATTGTAATTTTAAAACCAGGGTTCAGCCTTACAAGGCAGCGGAATTTAGAACGTTTGTTTGGCACTATTGGCGGCGGTATTTTAGGTTTGCTGATTGTTTATTTTGTTCAAGACCGCACCATTCTTTTTGCGTTTATCATCTTCTTTATGGTGGTAACCTATACTTTCATCCGGTTAAATTATGTGGTTACGGTTATTTTTATGACACCTTATATTATCATCCTGTTCGTGTTGCTGGGTGTAGGGTTTGTAAATGTGGTGGAAGAGCGTTTGCTGGATACTGCAATAGCATCGGCCCTCGCTTTTATGGGCAGCTATTTTTTATTTCCCCATTGGGAATCTGTACAGGTAGAAAGCTATATGATTAAGGTTTTAAAAGCCAACAAAAATTACCTGCAGCAATTGGCTGCTTACTTTGCAGGCAACAGCCTTTCTCAATTGGAATATAAACTGATAAGAAAAGACTTGTACGTAAGCACCGCAAACCTTGCGGCAGCCTTTCAGCGCATGTTATCCGAACCAAAAAGCAAACAGCGCAACAGCCAGGAAATTTATGAGTTTGTGGTGCTAAACCATGTACTCTCCAGTAACGTAGCCAGTTTAACTGCTGCCACCATACCGTTGGCAAACGGCGTATATAATAAAGAAGTGCTGGTGCCGGTAAAAAAATCAATTACTATTCTTAAGCAAAGCTTGCTGCAATTGGACGAACATGCATTAAAGGAAGATATATCAAAACCGCTAAATGCGTCAGGTTCAGAAGAAAATAAGGTAGACAAACAATTATCAGAGCAGCTTAATTTTATTTATAAGGTTACCGCAGATATTGGAAAAATTATTGACAAAATATCGAAGAAAGTGCCGCCATCGCTTGCAGGCCTTAAAAAAATTAGGGCCGGATAGAAATCCAGCCCGCATTAAAATCCAATATCCTATGAAAAACCAAAGTATAAACGTGGGGATGCAATAAAAATTGTAAAATTTCAGGTTATTTTACCCTTATTATTTTCCTTTAAAATAGATGATTGCAAAAGTGGCTAAGGCTGAAGTAATTTTGTATAAGCATCAAGATGAGTTTGCCCAACAACAGTATAATTAAACTTTGAAACAGCGTTTTCTGAGATAAGTTTTCTATCGAATGAAACGTAGTTATCTATCAGGTAACACATCGCACCTATAAGCCCACTGATATCCCCAGCCCCTACTAAAATTCCATTTTTACTGGTTATCACTTCCGCAATACCGCCCACATTACTACTGATTACCGGTAAGCCGCAACACAAGGCTTCCAGTATAACGCAAGGCAAACTTTCATAATTGCTAAATAGTAACAAAGCAGTCGATTGCTGCATTTCTGTTGCGACTTCTTTATAAGCAATAGCAGGTTTAAAAACTACCGTATCTTCTTTTAGTTTTAACGCTTTAGCATAGCTGATAAGGGTTTCATCCAGGTTGCCCGCCATCAGCAATTCAATATTGTAGCCCTTGTTTTGCATAGCGGCAAAAGCTTCCAAAATTTTGAAAGGGTTTTTATTGGCGTTCATCATCGAAGGGTGAATAAACCTGAACCTTGCATGAGGAGAGGGTTGATAATTAAAAAAAAGGGTGTTTACCACATTTGGTATTACCTGGTATTGTACAGGCACAAAATTTTTGTTGATGGAAGCACCCAAATTTTCAGATACAGGAAACAACTTATCTGCCCCTGCCAAAACTTTTTTGTTCAACCTTTTTAAAAATGCATTGCCCTCATAAACATTTGGTAGGCTTTCTTTAAAATACCCGGACCAATGTTCGGTTACCACATATTTTATGGCAAAATTTTGCTTAAGGTACATCGCAAGCATGCCTGCCTTCATGGCAACGTGAACGTGTACCAGGGCAGGTTTCCCCTCATCGGCTTCAATTTGCTGATAGAGTTGTTTCTGGAGTTGGGTGTATTTTCTAAAAGAAAAAAATTGTTCGGCTAATTGGTTGCTGGCAGACTTTCCATAATAAACTTTGTACACGGTAAGGTTACCCGCAGTTGTTTTTTCAACATCAACTTTTCCCTTAACCAGTCGTTCATCTTTTACGATGTACAAGATTGTAAGCTTAACAAAGGCACTTACTGCATGGGCATGCCGCTCAATAAAATCGCCATTAAATGCATCTACCCGGCTAGGGTACCAGCTTACAAGCCATAAGACGTTAAGCATGGGCCTTCGTTTTTTTGATAGAGAAAACGGCCATTATGCAATCGCCATTAAACGGGTACCGCTTTAGCAAAGCATTTATTTTTGCCCCTGGCAGATAATACATTCCAAAATGCAATTGCTCCATTGTAAACCTGTCAGCATCAAATAATTTACATAAGGTAAAAGGGGAAAAATACCAGTGATGATGAGGGTGTATGGATTCCGTTTTATGTATACTCGATGCGATGCTATCTAACGCAGTATAATTTGGAACGGTCACTAAAACTTTGGTGCCATGGGCAAAACTTTCATACAAAATATCACCGGCCTGGTATGGGGCTTTAAGATGCTCTGCCACCTCTGATAAAAGAATAATCTCGGGATTAAAGCTGATGGCTTCCTTCGGATATTTCTTTGTAATATCACCGTACACAACATTGTCGTCCCGGGTAATTTGGATGTATTCCGCAATGGCGGCACTTTCCATATCCAGCCCCAATATGGTTTTTGTTCTTTTTTGAAGTTGGATATGCAATAAAGAACCGTCCGTAATTTTTTGTTTGGTATAAGGATAATCTGAGAACCCGATATGCAAAACCCTTTTTCCATTGCATTCATTGGTGAGAAAATCTACCCGGTTAAAAATCGAAATATCATCTATCGGTACCTGTTGCAACCATTGCCGGTTTGCACCCTCAATACGGTAGCGAAGGCTACGTTTCAACATCGCCATCGCCAGCCAGGTAACCATCCAATTCATTTTATTAATCCATTTCAACACAACTTACTTTATAGATAATGTAACGTTTTTTACCTGATCAAAAATATCCTTCAGCACCACTTTATTAATAGCAAAAAAATCGGCAGTATTACCCTGAAACTTCTTTTTGTATACCCAAAGCAGGTACAGGCCGCAAACGATATAACCTGCGCTGCTAAAGGCTGCTGCTGCATTTATACCAAAAATGGGGACCAGCAATACATTCCCTAAAATAATTACCGCAAGTGCCAGCACAGATGCAATCAAATTGGCCTTTACCATACCATTACCTGCCAAAAAAGAGGCCAGTAAAGTAACCATGCTTAATGCATAAAAGCCTGGAAGGTATAGCAGCATTGCAACATACATCTGCCGGAAACCTTCGCCAAATAACCATGGGAACAACCACTGCCCTGCAACCAAAAAAAATAAAAAAACCGGTATAAATAAAATAGTGACCACCCTGCAAACGGATTGCAGTATTGGTAAATATCCACCCCCTGAGGTGCCTGAGCTGTATGGAAAAATTACTGTGGCCACCATCGATGGCAACATAATTAATAACTGTCCCATTTTTGATACCTGTACATAATTGCTTAAGGCCACAGGACTGCAATATTTTTGCACAAAAAAATAATCCAATCGCAACACAAAAAAAGTAATAAGGTTAGCTACAAAAGCCAGGGATGAGTATTTTACCACTTTTGAAATTAATGGCTTATTTATAATCCAGTGCCAATGTAGAAACCCCTCACTAACATAAAAAAACACTAAAAGCAAAACTGCCTGTACCACAAAAATGGCAACAAAAATAATGGCGGCCATGTTAATGGCAGTGCCTGCTTTCACTTCACTTGCCGGGTTGTAAAAAACAAAAAACAGGGCCACAAGTGCTGCCATATTTACCAACGATAAAATAAGGTTTAAAGAAAAAAACCATCTGCGTGCATAAAACAAGGCCGACATATAAGTGAGAACCACGTTGGACATAATAAACCCAAACGATAACCAACGATTGATAAACACTGGAAAAGAACTCACTGCTGCATAAGCCAGCAATGAAAGCAATACCAACCATGGAAGCAGGACAATGGATAAAGCAGGGATATCGTTAAAATCTTTGCTGCCGTAGTAAGTTATCCCGGTTTCTATGCTGCCGCTAAACAACAGCACACCAAAAGAAAGCAGCGTAACGGCATAAAAAAAACCGCCGCTGTAGCCTGCACCCATAATACGTACCATCAAAATATTTATGATAAGCGAAAGAAAAGTGTTCAGTATTTTCCAGGCAATGGTATGTTGTAGTGCTTTTGTAAATTGCATAAGATGATATACAGCCGCCAGTGCTTATTTCCCTTACAATCAAAGATAAAATCCTTTCATGGCAATCATTAAAAAAATAAATGCAAAGGCCAAAGCAGAAATTAATACAGGCTTTGGTGTAAATACTGCTGACTATGGCGGCCGCTTTGTAAACAAAAATGGTAAGCCAAATATTGAAAAGCAAGGCATCGGCTTTTTGGAAAGCACAAGCTGGTACCATACCATGCTTCAAATGCCAAGATGGAAATTTTTAACCATCTTATTTTTGTTCTACATCATCATCAATTTATTGTTTGCAATTATTTATTTCTCCATTGGCATACAGCATTTGGAAGGGATAATTGCAAAAACCATGGGCGAAAAATTTGGTGAGGCTTACTTTTTTAGCGCCCAAACTTTTACTACCGTCGGCTATGGCCGCATTAGCCCTAAAGGGGTTTTTACCAGTACCGTTGCAGCGGTAGAAGCACTGATTGGCCTTTTAAGCTTTGCCATTGCAACAGGCCTTTTTTATGGCCGCTTTTCTAAGCCAAAAGCTTATGTACGTTTTAGTGAAAATGCGGTGTTGGCGCCTTTTAAGGATGGGTTGGCCATTATGGTGAGGGTAGCCCCTTACAAAAATAATAACCTGCTGGATGCAGAAGCAAAAGTTACTGCGGCCATTATTGTGGAGGAGGATGGCTTACCCAAAAACAATTTCTTTTTTTTAGATCTGGAGTATGAAAAAGTAAATGCCCTAACCTTAAGCTGGACGATGGTGCACCCCATTACCGATAAAAGCCCGTTCTATAAATTTACTGCCAATGATTTTAAAAATGCAAGGGGCGAAATACTGATATTTTTAAAAGCATTTGATGATATGTTCAGCAACACGGTTGTTTCCCGTACCTCCTACACGTTGCAGGAAATTGTTGTTGGCGCAAAGTTTTTACCCATGTACCACCGCAACGAAGAGAAGAATAAAACGATATTGAATTTAGATAAACTAAACAGTTATGTGGCCGCAGATATAACCCATTTGATAGACGCAGGAAAGCCTGAAAATGATACTCAGCAAAAAGGTAATTAATGTTGTGAATATCCATTTTTTACAAATCATAAAAGTACCGGGTGCGGTTAACCTTTACATCTCTTAACAGGCCTGATTTTGGACTGATGGAAATATTAAAAAAGCGGTATTTGCCCACTGGCGAAATATTTATTGCCATTTGCCAGCAGTGCATTTCACGGGCAAGGGACATTGACAATGTACCCAATTGTGCATCTGTAATATTGTAATAGCCATTTACGCCCAATTGCCATTTTTCACTCAATTTTAAAGAGGAGTTCCAATTAATATTTTGGCTAAGGGAATTGATAAAACCAAGTTTGGTAAACTGATACGTTTTGCTGTACTGAAGGGAATAAGAAAAGCTTACGGACCATGGTAAACTGAAATCAGTAAACTCTGCAGGATTGTTATTGATGTAGGCAGCTTCTGTTTGGTATTCATCTAAAGGCATACCGGTATTTTGATTAACAAGCTGGTTAGGGTTCAGGGGAACGGTAGCTTTCTTTTTTGATTGATCGCCACCCTGGAATTGGGTTGACAAAGAAACGTTGCCACTTACCAGCCTGCCAAGGCTAGGCTTTCTTTTCCAGATAAGTTTATTAACATCCTGGCCGTTAGCAGGATCAAATTCATAGGGATCTAAAATTGCACTGGCAGTTATATTTATTTTATTAAACAGATTACTACGGGCACTTAAACTAAAGGTGCTGAAACGCATGGTATCTTTTAAAAAATTATAACTGCCGGTAAAACTAAACCCGTCTATCAGCGTAACTTTTTTTGTGGCTGCCGCAGACGTATCTTTTTTATCCTTCACTTTCATTTGAAGGTTGTTATCAATACTAAAGTTCAGGCCTCCAAATTTCCCCTGCCCAAAGGCACCATACAAACTATTGGAATAGTAAGAAATGGGGGCATAAATTTTTGAGATCGTATCCAAAGTATAAAAAGAACCTTTATTAAAATCCGGCTTATAACTTAAGCTTATAGATGGCCTTATTTCGTGCCTTATCGCCTTAACGGACGAATTTTTGCCAAAAGTAAATGAACCAAATATCCTTGTAGCGATACTTAAACTAAACGACATATCCCTGGCAGTATAAAAGCCTTTTTTAATGGTTGAATCTATTTTATTTTGTTGCAGGTTATATTTTTGGGTCAGCCTTTCCTGGTACCATCTTTCCGAATAACTTACCCCTGGTGAAATTTGAAACGGCCCAATCGGTGGAAGTGAAAGTGATATAGGTACATTGTGTATGGCACCCCATTGAAGGTTATTAAAAATCTGCTTGCCGATATTTATCGGGCGGTTGGCAGAGTCTGAAAAAGTAGTAAGGCTTTTAGCATTTGTATTTAAAGCAACACCAATATTTTCATACCACTTTAATGTACCTACAGCCTCTTTTCTCCTGAAAGGATAAAGTGTATTTAGATTAAAAGTAACATCGGGCAAGGTTATGGAAATAGATTGGTCTACCGTGTTTTGAGAGTGGTTGGCGTTAATGGAAATATTATAAGGTTTGTCCTTCCACACCCTTGCGTAAGCTATTGATGAGTTTAGCTGGTTTTGAAAATTGGTGATGGGGTTGTTTGGCACAAGGGAGTTAAATTTACTGCTGCCAGCATTTACATTGGCGCTGAAAGTTACGCCAGGCCTTGCTTTGGTATCCGCACTATGGTTCCATCTTATCTTAAATACATTACTGGTGGAGTAATCCGGGTCGCCTTTAAAATTATATTTAAAGTGGTTATAGTCTAAAGAAAAGTTGCCTGAATAATGATATCGTTTATAATACCGGGGGCTTACATTAAAGGTAAAGCCGCCATAAGAATATAATGTTGCCCGGGTGGTAACATCCCAGTTATCACTTAAAACTTTATAATAACCAAGGCCTTCCAATGCAAGCCCAAACTGGTCGTTGGCCGTAAAGGTTGGCGCAAGCAAACCCGAGTGCCTGCCCTGTGTTAAAGGAAATATCCCGAACGGCAAAACAATGGGTATTGGCACGCCCTCAAACTCCGGGTGTACCGGCCCGGTTACTGCAAACTTATTGGTGCGGAATTTTATTTTTTTGGCCACAAATGCAAAGTGTGGCGTATCCAGGTTGCAGGTGGTAAACCTTCCCCGGTAGGCATAAAAATCTGTGGCATTTATCTTCTTTATCCGCTCGCCGTAAATGTACATTTCGCCTTGCTGTGTATAGGTCCCCTTGGTAATACCACGGGCATTTTTCATATTAAAAACGATGGTATCACTTACCATTTTAGATTCGCCTTGTGTAAGGGTTGGAAAAGAAATTACCTTGCCCGTTGTATCTTTTTTCAGGCTTGCTGTTACAAGCCCTGTCTTCTGGTCAAATTCAATCAGGGGTGCATCAAGGTTGTTATCTATGTATTTGGTGTTGGATTTTTTTCCATACAAAATAATTTTATTCGTGGGCATATCCATTATCATGGAATCATCTGCATGGTACGTTACGGGAGCATTAAGTGAGTCTTTGGATAACTTTGCATAGATGGTATCTGTGGCTGGTTTCAGCGAATCGGCCGATGGGTTTAATGCAGTATCGTTTATTAATTTACCGGTAGAATCAAACTTGTTTTTTTGGGTATTTTTAAATTGCTGCAGGGAGTCTTTATCAACCGTAATAATGATTTTTGATGGCCGCTTTGATTTAGGGCTTGGCTTGGGTACAGTGTCTGTAGTTAAACATTTGTAAAACTGCTGCCGGGCATGCATCTTATTGCCATAGCCAAGCGTTGCTGTAATAAGTAAGGCCATCACGATGGATGCCAATATGTATTTTGCCTTACCTTTGTCGTTGTGTTTCATTGCAGTTGCACGCAAAAATAATGATATTCGCTACACTAATATGTGAACGAACTCTTATAATTACTAACGCCCTTTTAAACCGGTTTTACTATGGTTAAAACAAATTTTGTGATTAAGGTATTGATGTTTTTTTTACTGGTACCAGTCTCTTTAAAATCACAAAGCACAAAAAAAATAAAAACAATTATTGTTGATGCAGGCCACGGTGGTAAAGACTTTGGGGCGCATGGTGGCTACGAAGGCGGATTAAACTCTTACGAAAAAAATGTTACCCTTGCTATCAGCAACAAGCTTGTTGCCGAATTAAGAAAGCAGTTACCCGATGTAAAAATTGTGCCTACCCGTACCACAGATATTTACCAGGCCCCTCCCGAAAAAGCAAACATTGCCAACGAAAATAAAGGCGATCTTTTTTTATGCATACATGCGGATGCGGTATCATTACAAACCGGCCGAAGGCAAACCGGCACCCGCCAGGAAACGAGGTACCATGTTAAGTTTAAAGGAAAAGGAAAGCATAAGAAAAAGATTTCAACCCCATATACAGTAACTGTACCGGTGTATGAATATTATAAGATCGGCAGCCAGCGGAGCGGCACCAGCATTTGGTTATTTGCTGCCCATAAAACCAGCGAAAAATTGAAGGCGGTAATGAACAATGAGGATATTGAAATAGAATCAGGATCTGACAGTGTGTATAATGATATTGATTTTGATACACCCGAGGGAAGGATAAGGGCTAAAATTTATGCAGACCGCTACCAGAAAAAAAGCATCAAACTTGCCACCATGGTGGATGAAGAAATTGATAAAACCGACAGGACTGCATTAGGGCTAAACCAGCGCCAGAAGGGTATTTGGGTGTTACAGGCCACTAACATGCCGGCCATATTAATTGAAACCGGCTTTATAACCAATTATAAAGACGAACGTTATATCAACAGCGATAAAGGCCAGCAGGAACTTGCAGAATGTATTGCCCGTGCGGTAAAAAGATATAAGGAAGACATAGACCATATATCCAACGGCGGTACTGCCCCTGCCCCGGTAAAACCCAAAGAAAATGGGGCTGCTAATGACAGTGCAGAAAAATATACGGACAGGGCTAGAAATGTGTTGAAAAGAATTGATTTAACACAGGCCAATTTTAAAGTAGACTTATATGATGATGGCGATATCGATGGTGATATTGTATCAGTTTACTACAATGGCAAAGAAGTACTTTCCAACAAAAAATTAACCGAAAAGCCAGTATCCCTAAACCTTGTTGCCGATGATACCAAAGCTGAAAATGAACTGGTGGTATATGCAGAAAACGAAGGCGCTATTGCCCCAAACACCGCATTGATGATTGTTACAGAGGGCAACACCAGAACGGAGGTACGCATTACATCCGATACAAAGAAAAACGGGGTAGTATTATTTAGTAAAAAATAACTGTGCAACCCCAAATAGCCGTACAACAATTAATGACTAATTTTACCCAAAAGAGGCTCAAATGACAATTTCTAATGAAACAAAAGTTGGCGCATTAACGGCGATAGCGATCGTACTTCTTATACTTGGTTTTAATTTTTTAAAAGGCAAAAGCATTAGCGGAAAAAACACCCATTATTATGCTGTGTTTAACGATATACAGGGCCTTGCCAACAGCAATGCGGTTGTTATCAATGGCAAGCAGGTGGGCAATATCAACAATACAGATGGTGGCCGGGATATGCGCCGTATAGTGGTTGATATTAACATGACGGACGATGTGCTGGTACCTGCCGATGCCATTGCAGTCATCAATAAATCTTTGCTGGGTTCTGTGCAACTGGAGATAAGGCTTGGTAACAGTACCGTGGCATTAAAAAATAAAGACACCCTTAAAACAATTATGAGTGGCGATTTATTTGGCGATGCCATGAAGAAGCTTGACCCTGTTTTGTTTCAGGTAACCAACGCTGTTAAAACCCTGGATACCTTGCTGGGAACGGTTAACACCGTTTTTGACCCCAATACAAAAAACAATATTAAAGGCATGTTGCAAAATTTAAACACTACCACTGCAAGCCTTGCGGTATCATCTGCTTCGCTGCAGGGTATGCTTAATGCACAAACAGGTGCCCTTGCAAAAACGATGGATAACGTTAGCTCCTTTACCGGGGCTTTAAGAAATAACAATGATAAGCTTGGCCAAACAATGACCAATGTGGTAACTGCTACCGATAAACTTTCTAAACTTGATTTTGAGAAAACCCTTAATTCGTTAAACGAAACTGTGGTGAGCTTAAAAAGTGCTGTCGGCAAAATAAGCAGCAATGATGGTACCCTTGGCCTACTGCTAAACGATACCAAACTCTACAACAACCTTAACGCCACATCTAACAAAATAAACTTATTGCTGGATGATGTCAGGGTGCACCCCAAGCGTTATGTAAACATTTCTGTATTTGGCCGCAAAGATAAAAATGGCCCTTTGATGGTACCCCTTGCTGATACCGTTAATGCGCCTTACATTTATAAACCGTAATTGCTTACCGCAAATAAAGCCAGCCATTATCTGTTTAAACTTTGTGATTACGTTTATAAATAAAAGTTGAAATTACATGCGGCTTAAACCATCTGTTTTGAAACGCATATTTACCAGCACTTTCTTACATACCATCCTTCTTTTTTTTTGTTGTGGCGTTAGGGTTAATGCCCAGGTTACTATCGGCGCAAGGCCGGGCAACGATACTTTAAGGATTATACAAATTATCCAGGGACAAAGCCTGCGGGAGAAAGTTATCGATTCTGCAACAACCCTTAAAACTATTGCGGGCAATGTTATTTTAAAAGAAGGCCTTACTATTTTTAACTGCGACAGTGCCACCATCAACAGTGCCACGAATGTGATGGAAGCCTTTGGCAACGTACACATCAACCAAAACGACAGTATTAATACCTACGCACAATACCTTAAATATGTTGGCACAGACAGGATTGCTTACCTCAAAAAAGATGTAAAGCTTACTGATAAAAAAGGTATCCTTTACTCCCAGGACCTTGATTATGATATGAAGTCGGAAATAGCGAATTATAAAACCGGTGGTAAAGTAGTTAATGGCACATCTGTGCTTACCAGTATTGAGGGCACCTATTACGCCAACACAAAAGATGTTTACTTTAAAAAGAACGTTCACCTTGTTGACCCTAAATACGACATCGTTACAGACAGTCTTTTATATAACACCCAAACACAACTGGCCACGTTTATAACAGGTACCAATATTAAAAGTGATAATGGCAATAAAATTTATACCACTAACGGCAACTATAACCTGCAAACCGGAAAAGCTTTTTTTGGCAACCGTACAATTATAAAAGACAGCACCCGTACCTACATAGCCAACGATATGGCGTATGATGAAAAGAGTGGCATCGCCCAATTGGAGGGCAATGCAGTAATCAGGGACAGTGTGAATGGGTACACGATATTGGGCAACCAAATTTTTTCTAACAAGATAACAGGGGCTTTTTTAGCAACCCGAAAACCGTTGCTTATTTTTAAAGGGGATGCAAAAGACAGCACGTTTATATCTGCCGATACTTTATTCTCCGGCGTTGAAAAACTGGATAGCAATGGCAACAGGATACAACAAAAGGATACCCTAAAAAACACTACGGTCATCAATTATAAAGATTCTTCCTTTGCAACAAACCAGGGAAAAATGGCAAACCAGCCCGGGAAATTATTTATCAATACGGATTGGCTTAAGACTGTAGCTGTAGAAAACAAAGACAGTAATTTTATCTATGTGGTAAAAAATGCACCTGAACAAAATGCTGATAGTTTACAGCAAATAAAGCTTACAAAAATTGCTGATGCCACCATAGCAACTATAAGGGCCGGCGAGAACAAACTGCACAAATTACCCGTAGAGGCTGATTTATTAAAGGCAGCAAAAGGCAGCAATACAGACAGCCTGCATAATAAAGACAGCATGCAGGCCAACATTGCTGTAAAGAACGATTCTTTAAAAAAGGCCTTGCCCCGAATTAACCCGAAGGACACTACCATCCGCTATTTTGAGGCTTTTCACCATGTTCGTATTTACAATGATTCTGTGCAGGCGGTATGCGACAGCCTCTTCTATTCTTCAGAAGACTCTGTTTTCAGGATGTACCAAAAACCTTTGTTGTTTAATAATAAATCACAAATAGCCGGTGATACCATTTATCTTTTTACAGAACATAAAAAGGCCCGGCGTATGTATGTTTTTGAGAATGGAATAGTGATTAACGAAGCCAATCCGCAGATGTATAACCAAATGGGTGGCCGCACCATCAACGGGTATTTCAGGGAAGGTGCAATAGACTACATCAGGGTTAAAGGTTCCCCGGCAGAAAGTATTTTTTATCCGCAGGATAACGATAGTGCATACATTGGAATGAACCGAAGCAAAGGCGATGTAATTGATGTTTACTTTGTAGAAAAAGAAATTAATAAAGTAAAGTTTGTAAACGATGTGGATGGCACCCTCTACCCTATTCGCCAAAGGCCCGAAGACCAGAAGTACCTTAAAAATTTTAAATGGTGGGATGCCATCAGGCCAAAAAGTAAGTTCGAATTATTTGAATAAATGAAACAGTTTTAGTGATATGGCTGATCCCCTAAATTTTTATCCGCAACCTTTTTCTTTCCATAAAACCGGCCACCAGTATTACAGCAAAGGCTACCACGAAAGACCTGATTATACCTCCATAACCATAGTTGAAAATATCAGGATAACTGAAATGTACAAGGCTGTACAAAGCGTACAAAAAATAAGGCACCAGATAACAGGTTAATGTACTCGTTCCCGCAGGCCTGATGATGTGGAACCATTGTTGTTTATTTTTTACATCTGCCAGCCAGATTAAAAATGTAAACACCAGTAAGCTTAAACCTGCGCAAATGCACACCCACGCTGGTGTTGAGTGTATCTTCGATATCCCTTCTGTTAAAGGCCGTAAAAATAAACCACCTGCTATCAGCAGCAGCCCTGCGCTTATAAAGACAGACCATATCACACCATCGTTGCCCTTACCACTTAACCGGCCATATGCCAATGCAGTTATCACGCCCAACATTACCAGTGCTGCAGATGAGCCATCATCAACCAATAAAAGGCGTGTGGTAAATATTTCTGAATGTTCAAAAATATTGATCAGTAAAAAAACGATTGCCACGGCAAGCAATACTTTTAAATTTCCCTTTGCAATTAAAAAGAGGAAAGCACATAACAGGTAAGCCCAACCGATGATGCCCAATATACCCCACCACAATGGTAACATGCCAGATGGTGATTGTGGGTCGCCTCCCCTATATAAAATTGTCAGCACAATCAGCAGGGCTGCCCCTAATGCCCTGCAAATATTTTTTTTTGTTGCAGATGTTTGCGGGCTGTAATCCAGCCAGATTAAAAAAAAGCTTACTGTTGCAAGGATGGTAAAAACTGATAAAGGGAGTAAAGCCGCACCGCTGTAATTTTCAAAGTTTACCTGAAAAAAGCCCATTACCAACAAGGCGAAAGACCGGGAGATAATGTAAAGGCTTACCGACAAAAAACTTTCCCCTTTTTGCAGCCGGTTTGTTATAGCAAATGGCAAGGACAAACCAACAATAAATAAAAATGCCGGAAAGATAACATCTGCAAAGCCAAGCCTGTCTTCATTTCCACCTGCATGTTCAATCCAGCCGGACACTTGCTTAACACTGCTTACATCGTTTACAAAAATCATCAGCAACATGGTAACAGCCCTGAGTATGTCGATTGATTTAAGCCGTTTTGGAAGTGTGCCCATATGTTTTTTTGATAAGGCCTGTTTAAAATAATATTTTACTTTTTTGGAAAACCTTTAAAGCCAGATCAACTTTACTGCCCCTGCAGGTTTAAATTTGATTTTGGCAAAAGGCAAAAGTAAATTACTGCTTTGGTGCTTTATAATTTGGATATATTTTTTGAAGTTACCTTTAACGCATGAACTGGATCCCTAACTTTCTCCGGCAAAAGATCATGGACCCTTTCTTATATTTTATTCAGGGCAGCGGTGCTGTGGGTATAATTTTGTTACTCTGTACTGCAACCTCGTTATGGTTGGCCAACACAGGCCAGGCATCGTATTACAACAATATTATTAATTTTCAAGTGCCATTGGCCATCATTGCGCCAGGTCATTTACCACATACCATTTTACATTGGATCAATGATGGCTTTATGGCCATATTTTTCTTTTTGGCTGGTATGGAAATGAAGAGGGAAATAACCAATGGGGAACTGTCAACTTTGTCGCAATCGATACTTCCATTAGTTGGTGCAATTGGTGGCATGTTAATGCCTGCCGCTATATTTTTAATGATAAATAAAGGTTCTGTATATGCCAATGGCTGGGGCATACCTATGGCTACAGATATTGCTTTTGCACTAGGCATTACAACATTGCTGGGTAGCCGTGTGCCATTGGGCTTAAAAATTTTTTTAACCGCACTTGCTATAATAGATGATATCGGTGCAATATTGGCCATAGCGGTATTTTACAGCAATGTTGTCCACTGGATATACCTGGGCATTGCTGCAATAATTATGACTGCACTATATTTTTTAATGCTAAAAAACAGTTTTAATGCGCTTAATATTTTACTGGGGATTTTGTTATGGTATTGCTTATATAATTCTGGTATACATGCAACCATTGCTGGTGTTTTATTTTCTGTTTTTATACCGGTTGCGCATTTACAAAAGCTGGAACATGCTTTACACATACCAGTAAATTTTTTGATCATCCCATTATTTGTTTTGGCTAATACGGCTATCGCCATTCCTGCAAACTTTGCGTCAACCATAACCACTACTTTAAGTTGGGGAATTATTGCAGGGCTTGTGCTGGGTAAACCATTGGGTATACTAATATCCTGCTATGCCGTAGTAAAATTAAAATGGGCAACCCTTCCTTATCAAACATCATGGCAGCATATAATGGGTGCAGGTATGCTGGCAGGTATTGGTTTTACGATGTCTGTTTTTATTGCCACGCTTGCATTTAATCAAGGCCCGCTGAATGACATTGCTAAATTTGCAGTTTTAGGCGGTTCATTTTGTTCTATTCTTTTTGGTATGATATGGCTGCGCTTTTTTTGTAAGCCTGTAACAGTATAATCTTTTAGAAGGAGGTTATTACCGCAAGGTTCTAAGTAAAAATAATAGCTGTTCACAATAGTCTTTCTTTCAAAATAAAGCATCAGGCCATCAGGTTATAAAAATGCAGCCCTTTATTTTTTAAATTTATAAGATGAAAATTTTTACTGCTGAACAAATTAGGAACTGGGATAAATGCACCATTGCCAGGGCGGGCATCTCAAGTACAAAGCTCATGGAAAATGCTGCAACAGCTTGCCTCAAGTGGATAAAGAAAAAGTTACATCACCATAACAATTTTATTATTTTTTGTGGCACCGGCAATAATGGTGGCGATGGTTTGGCACTGGCAAGGTTGCTGCATAAATCAGGCTGTAGTGTAAAAGTATATGTGTTGCAAAGCAATAAACAAAGTGCTGATTTTTTGTATAACCTGCAAAAAATGCCCAGGGCAAAAACAACCATTCATTTTATTGAAAACGTAAAAGATTTTCCGGCAATGTATGGCCGGGATGTAGTAGTAGATGCCCTTTTTGGTACCGGCCTTAACCGGCCATTAAATGGGCTTGCCGCCCGGTTGGTGCAACATATCAACAAAGCAAAGGCACAGGTAATTAGTATCGATATACCGTCTGGCTTAATGGCGGAAGCATACACAGGGGACGAAGCTTGGATTGTAAAAGCAGGCCACACCCTTAGCTTTCAGGTTAACAAGCTTGCCTTTTTTATGCCGGGCAATATTGAATATACCGGCGAAGTAGCATTGCTTCCAATTGGATTGAACGAAGTTTATTATGCTGAAACCCCCGCCGTTTTTGAAACAGCCGACAGGGAGCTGATTAAAAAAATATATAAACCCCGTAACCCATTTGCCCATAAGTATTCATTTGGCCATGCCTTAATATATGCAGGCAGCAAACACATGATGGGCGCTGGTGTATTGTGTTGCAAAGCATGTGTAAAAACCGGGGCTGGCCTTGTTTCCATCATGGTTGAACCTGGTTGCGAACAAGTGATACACATATCATTGCCGGAGGCGATTACCACTGCAGAAAAGGATACCGGTAAAAGCTGGATAAAAAAATCTGTTGTTGCAATGGGGCCTGGCCTGGAGGCTTCTTCAAAAAACAAAACACTGCTGAAAAAATTGTTGAGTAATTGGAAAGGGCCGCTGGTGTTGGATGCAACTGCTTTAAGCCTGCTTTCGCCTTTTATCAAATTGCTGCCCTTGCGAACGGAACATCCGGTAATACTAACGCCCCATACCGGTGAGTTTGAAAAACTATTTGGTAAAAGCACCAACGATTTTGCAAGGGTAAAATCAGCTGTTGATAAAGCTAAAAGCCTGCATTGTTATATCATATTAAAAGGCCATTATACCCTGATTGCAACACCTGAAGGCAACCACTTTTTTAATACTACCGGCAATGCTGGCATGGCCACGGCTGGCAGTGGCGACACGTTAACGGGAATAGTATGTGGGCTTTTATGCCAGGGGTATACTGAAAAAGATGCCTGCATTTTTGGGGTGTATATCCATGGGTTGGCGGGGGATATTGCCGCAGGCAAATTATCGCAGGAGGCCATGCTGGCAAGTGATATCAGCGAAAACCTTGGTGAAGCCTACAAAGCTATTAATGGGTTTGGCCTAAAATAAAACACCCGGTTTTACCGGGTGTTTATGGAATGTTTGATAACAACAGTTATGGTTTCTTCTTATTTGCTTTGTAGCGCATATCTGCAGTACCATCTTTTTTTACTGGCCCCGCCGGTGCAGGTGCAGCCTTGGCTTTAGCTTTATTTTCTTTCAGGCGCATGTCGGGCGTACCATCAGCTTTCATACCCGTAGCCGGGGTTGCTTTTGGTTTATCCATCTTTACAACCTTAGCAGTGGTTTTGGTTGTGGTGGTGGTAGCAGGTTTAGCAACGGCCTGTGCAGATGCTGCACCAGCAAGGCCTAACATCATCATTGTGGCAATCAGTAATTTTTTCATAAATAATTTAATTTTTTAATTGAAAAACTAAATTACCCTTTTTATCTGGATGGGTTGTTAGGCGGATGTTAATTGAGCGGTCGCCTTAAAAAGCAACAATCAAACCGGTGAAAATTACCATCTTCCAAACGCAAACGATTAAGTAAAAAATACCTATTGCCAAAAGTTGATGATCTTTTTTCAATACATGTATTAGATAGAATTGATTTTTCTTTCCATTGAAGTGAATTATTATATTCGAACTAACCCGAAGTAAAAATTGATTATGGAAGGGTTATTACGAATATTCAATTTTTTAAATTTTTGCACCATTTCCCCTATTTTTGCGCACTTATTTTTTAACAAATTATTATTATGGACAAGCTATTTTATGTAGTTCCTGCGCTTGGCATTGCCGGCCTTTTATACACATTTGTAAAGTTTGCCTGGGTATCTAAGCAAGATGCCGGCAATGAACGCATGAAAGAGATCAGCACTTACATTGCCGAGGGTGCAATGGCGTTTTTAAAAGCTGAATATAAAATCCTTACTTACTTTGTAATTATCGGCGCCATCTTATTGGGCGTTATGGGCTACAGCAATGCCAACAGCCACTGGAGCATAATGGTTGCGTTTATACTTGGTGCCTTTTTTAGTGCACTCGCCGGTTTCATCGGTATGAGGGTGGCGACCAAAGCTAACGTTCGTACGGCCCAGGCTGCAAGAACAAGTTTAAGCAAAGCATTGTCTGTGTCTTTTACAGGCGGCAGTGTTATGGGTATGGGCGTTGCAGGTTTAGCAGTGTTAGGCTTAGGGGGTTTGTTCATTATATTATACATGACGTTTGTTTCAGGCTATGCAACAGGTTCTAAAGAATATGTGCTGGCGCTTGAAAAGGCAATAGAAATATTAACCGGCTTTAGTTTGGGTGCAGAATCCATAGCCCTGTTTGCCCGTGTTGGCGGAGGTATTTACACCAAGGCGGCAGATGTGGGCGCAGACCTTGTTGGTAAAGTTGAAGCAGGTATACCTGAAGATGATCCCCGCAACCCGGCCACTATCGCCGATAACGTAGGCGATAATGTGGGTGATGTTGCTGGAATGGGAGCAGATCTTTTTGGCAGTTATGTAGCAACCGTTTTGGCAACAATGGTGTTGGGTAGGGAGACATCTGCCGCAGGCGATGCATTTGGCGGTTTGTCACCCATTTTATTACCGATGCTGATTGCCGCAGTGGGTATTATCTTTTCTATCATCGGTACTTTGTTTGTAAGGATTTCTGAAACTGCAGGCTTAAGTACCCATAAAGTTCAAAACGCATTAAATATGGGCAACTGGGGTTCAATGGTTTTAACTGCCGTGGGTTGCTACTTCCTGGTTAATTTTTTATTGCCGGAGCACTTGTCTTTACGTGGGCATGATTTTACAAAAAATGGCGTTTTTGGTGCTATCATGGTGGGCTTACTGGTTGGTGCTTTAATGAGTATTATTACAGAATATTATACGGCGATGGGCAAAAGGCCTGTTATGAGTATCATCAGGCAGTCTGCAACAGGGCATGCCACCAACATTATCGGAGGCCTTGCGGTGGGTATGGAAAGTACCATGTTACCGATAATTGTATTGGCAGGTGGTATCTATGGATCGTATGCCTGTGCAGGTTTGTATGGTGTGGCGATAGCCGCCGCAGGTATGATGGCAACAACGGCTATGCAGCTTGCTATTGATGCGTTTGGGCCAATTGCCGACAATGCCGGTGGTATTGCTGAGATGAGTGAATTGCCTGCAGATGTCCGGGAGAAAACTGATATACTGGATGCTGTCGGTAACACCACTGCTGCAAGTGGAAAGGGTTTTGCGATTGCATCTGCTGCACTTACTGCACTTGCTTTATTTGCCGCTTTTGTGGGTATAGCTGGTATTGATGGTATAGATATTTACCATGCAGATGTACTGGCTGGTTTATTTATTGGTGGTATGATTCCATTTATATTTTCCTCACTGGCCATTCGTGCCGTTGGTGAAGCTGCCATGGCAATGGTAGAAGAAGTCCGCCGTCAGTTTCGTACCATTCCGGGAATTATGGAAGGTACCGGCAAACCTGAGTACGATAAATGTGTTGCTATTTCAACCGAAGCATCTCTTAAAAAAATGATGCTGCCAGGCGCAATAGCTTTATTAACACCCATTATTATCGGTTTCATTTTTGGGCCGGAAGTATTGGGCGGTTTTTTGGCCGGTGCAACTGTTAGTGGTGTATTGATGGGTATCTTTCAAAACAATGCAGGTGGTGCCTGGGACAATGCAAAAAAATCTTTTGAAAAAGGTGTTGAAATAAATGGCCAGGTGTATTACAAAAAATCTGATCCGCATAAAGCATCTGTAACCGGTGATACTGTTGGTGACCCTTTTAAAGATACCTCCGGCCCATCGATGAATATCCTTATTAAATTGATGAGTATTGTATCGTTGGTTATTGCCCCTACACTTGCCAAAATACATCATGATAAAATTGAGGCACGCAGAAAAGCACAGATAGAAACGATGATGAAAATGAGCGGAGGCGGCCACACTATTATCGAAGAAAAAATAATTAAAACGATTGATGACGCAGGTGCGGTTACGGTAATTGCCAACACTGTTAAAGGTTCAGTAAATGCAGAAGGCGATTTTGTTTATGACCTTGGGGCAATGGGTAAATTGAAACTGGCAGATGGAAATGAAATAACAGTTGGTGGCAATTCTGCAGAGAAAAAATTATACGATTTTATTACCGATGCAAACAAAGCACCCGATAAAAATACCTGGTTTACTATGGACCGTTTATATTTTGAAAGTGGTAAAGCATCCTTAAAACCTGCTTCGCAGGAGCAGGTAAAAAACATTACAGCAATCTTAAAAGCATATCCATCTGTAGAATTAAAATTAGGTGGTTACACAGATAACTCCGGCGATTCGGCAATTAACGTTAAGCTATCTGGTGAAAGGGCAAATACCGCTAAAGGTGAGTTTATAAAGCAAGGCGTTACGGCGTCACGCCTTACTACAGAAGGTTATGGCGCACAGTTTCCAGTTTGCGAAGCTAATGATACCAAAGAATGCAGGGCCCAAAACAGAAGAATAGATGTGAGGGTTACTAAAAAATAAATTTCAAAATCTAAAATAAATAAAAGCCCTGGTGATCATATCGCCAGGGCTTTATTATTGAAAAATATTTACTTAAAAGAACCGGAAGATTTTACACAAAATTTTAAGTTTATTTTTTAAAAATTATCTTTTACATTTACGTACGAAAAATATCGTACTATGTCGATGATAAAAAATAATAAACCCACCGAAGGGGAGTTGGAAATTTTACAGGTGCTTTGGGGCAGGCCATCTGCCACGGTAAGGGATGTACACGAAGAGTTGCTGAAAGTTAAAGAAGCGGGCTATACCACCACACTTAAGTTAATGCAGATTATGTTTGAGAAAGGTTTGGTTACCCGTGACAGCAGCAGCAAAACACATGTTTACCAACCTGCAGTTACCAAAGAAAAAACACAAAAGTTATTTGTTAACAAGATGATTGATTCGCTTTTCGCCGGGTCGCCGGCACAACTTGTGATGCAGGCATTGGGCAACCACAAAGCCTCAAAAGAAGAATTAGATGAGATAAGGGCTTATTTAAACAGCATAAAATAAAAGTTGTATGCCGGTAACTTTTGTTACTCAATCCTTTTTTTTGCAGGCATTAGCATGGGCCATTATTAACAGCTTGTGGCAGTCTGCTATTTTATGGTTGCTCTATTATATGGTTGATAAAACAGTTGCAGCATCATCCATCTTCAGGTATGTGTTAAGCCTCACATTTTTATTTTTATGTTTTGCACTGTTTCTGTTTACGGGCTTTTCCACTTATGCAATATTATTAAATGGAAACCAGCAACCCTGGCTGTTTCAACAGATATCTTTATCCAATTCCATTGTATCGTTCTTTCCATTCGTTAGTATGTTATATGTTTCGTTACTCGGCCTTCGTGCAATAAAATTATTGACAGGTTATTTCCAAATCCGGTTTTTAACTAAAGATAGCCTTCTTAAAACACCCTTAAAAATCAGGCTATTTGTAAATGCTACAAAAGAACATTTGGGCATAAAAAGAAAAGTGGGCGTTTGGTTATCATCCCATGTTAATGTACCGTCAGTTACCGGCTTTTTAAAACCGGTTATTTTGTTGCCCATTGCCATGGTTAGCTACCTTTCCCCGCAACAGGTAGATGCCGTGTTGTTGCATGAATTGGCACATATCAAACGAAACGATTTCATCCTCAATGTGCTTCAATCCATTGTAGGTATAATTTTATGTTTTAACCCGTTTGCGATTATATTAAACAATGCGGCTAAAAAAGAAAGGGAAAATTGTTGTGATGATTGGGTGGTAACATTCAAGTTTAATAAAAAAGAATATGCAAGTGCCTTAATGATATTAGAGGAGCAAAGGCACCAATCGCTTATGTTGGCCATGGCCGCAACCAACAATAAAAAGATGCTGTTATCCCGCATTCAGCGCTTGGTTGCTGCACATACACCCGGCATTGAGATCACAAAATTTCAAAAAATTAATTTATTTGTATTTGCAGTACTTCCTTTAACTGTTATTGGTTTAATTACAAACCCTTCTTTTAAAAACAAGCATTTGAGTAATGCAAACATTCCTGTAACTGCAACCAAAAACTTTTCTTCACCTGCCCTTCTATCCTCATTGCCCGTTACCGATAAAATAACAGCAACACAAAATACCAATCCCCCGCCGAAAAAAATACCGAAGATAAAATCTGTTACCAGCCCGAAACAGGAAAGTATTCATAATGAAGCATCAGGGTACGTATTGACATTGGTAAATGATGAAGCATTGTCACCGGATAAAAATCTGAATGACAAAGCCGTTAACGTGGCCAACATTGAAAAAGATAGTATCCGTTCTGTAATCGTTAAAATAGAAGATGAACAATCTGGTAAGGCACAAAAAAACAGTTACTATTTTGAAGTAAATTCTGACCATATAAAAACAGATATCAAGCCTTTAATGATCATCAAAAAATACACCCCCTCGTTTAAATTGAAATTGAAGAAAACCCCATTCCTATATCCAGAATTGAACAAGAAGAGAAGGGTAACTACTTAATTGAAAAGCATCAAGCATAGTTTAAAAAAGCAAAAGACCCGATAGAAATCGGGTCTTCGTTTACGAACCTGGTCGGTTCTGTAACCCCCAAAGAAAACATCTTGCTTACCAAGCACAAGTTGCGAATATCTGGGGTTGGTTTAGTAAACGCAATTTGTACCTGAATATTTTATCTGTTTGATTTTTATACGATTATTTCAATTTCAAATTGACTAAAATTTTTAAAAAACCTTTTCCACTTTTAGCGGCCTGTATAGTGGAATAGGTTGAAGCCTTCCCCGTAAAAATGCATTTGTAAATCCAAACATCAATACATTTTTCCAATTTTTGATTTTTTCGGTTAAAGCTATTTTTAAATACATAGTCCAAATTTTACGTTTTAATAAATTGTATTACTTAATGATCTTTTGATAACCGATGGCAACTCCATTGGTTAACACCTGTGCTATATACATGCCCGATGGCAGTTTCCCTAAGTCACTTATTTGCAAATTGTTTAATCCTTTAGCCGCATTGTATTGCCTTGAAACAATTTTTTTACCTGCAAGGCTAAGTATCCTTATTTCAACAGTTGATGCATTGCTGCCCTCAAAACTAAAGGCAAGTTTATCGGTAAAGGGATTAGGTGAAACCCTTACCGTTTCTGCGTAAACAGTTGTCGAAAGCTTAACAACAATCGTGGCACTGTAATGCAATTCACCATTATTATCTACTTCTTTCAAGCGGTAAAAAATGGTGCTTGCGTTACCGAATTGTGCTGCATTTTCTTTAAACCGGTAAGATTTTACCGTACCATTTGTCTTCTCTGCATCCAAAATTAAACCGGCAACGGTAAAGTTTTTTGCATTAGTGGAATGTTCAATTTCAAAATGATTGTTGTTTATCTCTAGTTCCGTAACCCAACTGCACATCACGTTTTTGTCAACCACCTGGCCGGTAAAGGAAGTATAATTAACCGGCAGGGTTATGATGTTGCTGATTTTTTTAAAGTAAAGGCTGTTATAACGGTTAAGGGAAGCAGCCGCAGTAGTTTTGTTGTTATTAACAAAGGAACCGATTTTAAAATAAACTGTAGACTTATTTACAAAATGATAATTCACCCTAACATCCAGAGAAACTGTATCTATATTAAGACGATTTACCAAAGGGCCATCGGCTACCAAGTAAGCGTTTGAACTATTTTGATAGTCGTCGTCTCCTTCACTATCGCTATCCTCATTCCACATTTTAAGTAAGGTTGTTGCAACCGGTAAGTCGTAGCTCAAATGATTTTTCGATTCTACAAACTCAGATATTTTAACGCCATCTCCATCAATATCTACTGCCGACATATCCATCAAAGGCAAAACGTACAGGTCGCCACTTGCATTTACAAACTTAACCTCCCATTCAATATATGACCTGTTGCCTACCGGTGTACCAGGGCCCCCAATTGTTGGTTGCCAGGCATTCATATATCCTGTAGACGAATCATCAATATTTATCAGCACTGCGCCATTTTTTAAATCAATGATTTTAACCAACGCATTTACGCCCGCCATTACATTGCTGAACTTATACACGGTGTTTTTCTCTCCAGCCTTTCCTGAAAATAAAACCGGGCTTTTAAAAACCAGGTTTGGTGAATTTGTTTGCGAAGATGCTTCGTAACTGTTAAAAACCGAGACTAAGCAAAGTACTGTTAATGCACATGTAAAATTGTGTTTCATCGGGTTTGTGGTTTGAGGTTTCAGAATCCGGCTTAACAGGACGAGTAATTCGGTGATGGAATTATGGAGGATTTGTGGCTATGAAGGTCGGATAACCGAGGTATGGTCATTTCGATTTCGGATGTAAACCTACTATCCATTTTTTTAAAATGCAAAACAACTACTTAGTAAAAACACTGCCGGCTACCGTAAAATACCCTTTTACCGCTGATTTATTAGATACCCTTAAAATGACAACCTATGTATTTTAAACATCAACTAAGAAAGGGTTTCAAATTTTAAACAACAATTATTTACGGTTTGCTTTTAGATAAAAAGCCCGGTTTTTCATGAAAAGCAAA
The DNA here is from genome assembly GCA_965249755.1 of Ferruginibacter sp. Lineage (GTDB taxonomy): Bacteria > Bacteroidota > Bacteroidia > Chitinophagales > Chitinophagaceae > Ferruginibacter. The sequence continues at coordinate 252,399 of CBDFMT010000004.1, read as the reverse complement.
CTGGAAATTTAACTGACATTATGTCATTTAATTTGTACTTTTTGATAGCAACTTTTTATAATTCTCATATTAAGGGCAGAGAAGACAACTTTTATACAAACAGCACAATAATATTTTTTAATTCGTCACCTTATTTAAAATTAAATTCAATAATGACTAAATATAAAATTGATAAGCAAATATTTACGACAAAAATTTCTGTAAATTCATCGACTGATAAAATTTCTAACGAAATATCTATTCCCTACCCCTGAATCTATACTTTAAATTGTTTTTTATTTTTATTAAAACTGTGTAAATAGTTTATAATTAACAATATTTACGTTTTTATTGAAACTATTTTTTATAGTACACACTTGAGCATTTTATCAGTGCATTTTCTATACAAAAATCTACGATAGTTAGTAACTATAATTTGTAATATATACTGTATGGTTTATGTCGTAACGGTAATTCAAGCAGAGACTGAGGCAAGTTACAATACGACACAATGTCTTCTCTGAAATTTTATTTGGCTTTTTTTTGAGATAGAAAAAATGGTTTTGTCAACCTGGTCGATTATCTTTCCAAAAAAACTTACAACAGGATGACCCGGAAAAAGAATTTGTGGAGGCTATTTTTATTATTGATACCATTTGCAATCTCCTCCTGTGCGGCACCCAAGGAGTTGGAATACCGTGACTTTAAAAACTTTACTTTAGAAAAAGTGGGGTTTTCTTCTACCGCAATAAAAATGGATTTGATTTATTACAACCCTAATAATTTTGGCTTGCAGCTCAACAGGGCAGATCTGGACATTTATATCAACAACAATTATCTTGGAAGGACATCACAGGAATACCAGGTAGATATTCCAAAAAGGGCAGAGTTTTCTATCCCGGTTAAAATGGATGTAGATATGAAGAACCTTCTGAAAAATGGCTTTACCACATTAATCAGCAACCAGGTTTTGGTAAAAGTTACCGGCACCGTCAGGGTGGGCAAATTGAATATCTACAAAACGTTTCCTGTTAACTATGAAGGCACACAACAGTTTTCACTCTTCTAAATAAAAAAAGCCACCATAACGGCAGCTTTAAATTTGGTAAACCTTTCAGTAAGTTTAATGAGGCTTTTCTGCTGATGCTGAACCTTCCGGTTTTTTACAGCACTTTGGTAACTTCTTGTAGGCATCTTCTTCTGCAGTAATATCATCCGCATCATATCCCAAATTAGCTATCGCTGTTTTCAATTGCTCAACATTATTCCGGTCCGTTAAATAGGTGATGGTGGTCGTCTTCTTTTTGTAATCTACCTTAACCGAAGAAACACCTGGCTCTCTTTTCAGGTAAGTCTCAATTTTTTCTTTACAAGTTTCACATTGTACAGTGGGGGTTTTAATTACTACCTTATCCACGGCTTTTTGCTGTGCAAAACCCAAGGAAAATAATCCTGTCAACAGCAGGGTAAGTTTTAATGCTTTCATACGTATGTTTTTTTAAAGTTAATTAATTAACGTTCCAATTAGCAGGATCTTGTCTCCAGTTTAACAAAGTGTTTTCATCAGCAGGGCTGATAATGCCTTTTTCCAAAGCCAGTTCAATTAATACCGGGTAATTGGTAAGTGAAAGCAATTGAATATGGGCTTCGTCAAAAGCTTGCTGGGCAATGGCGAAACCGTAAGTGAAAATGCTGACCATACCTGCTATTTCGACATCTGCTTTTTTCAAAACATCAACAACCTGAAGGCTGCTTTTGCCAGTGGAAATTAAATCTTCAATCAGCACCACTTTGTTGCCTTTCTCATAAAAGCCTTCAATCTGGTTACCCAAGCCATGTTCTTTTGGTTTTGGCCGCACATAGATAAAAGGTAATTTAAGTTGATCGGCTACCATCGCCCCCCATGGTATGCCCGCCGTTGCAACGCCTGCCAGCATATTTGCTTCTGGAAATTTTTCGAAAACGATATTGCAGAGTTCGCTTTTAATAAAATCCCTTACAAAGGGAAAAGAAAGTACTTTTCTGTTATCACAATAAATAGGGCTTTTCCAACCACTTGCCCAGGTAAAGGGTTGCTGTGGGCTTAACCTGATGGCATTTATTTGAAGCAGTTTTTCTGCAACAGCTTTTTCATTTGTCATGCCGCAAATTAAAACAAAGAATAAGTTTTGAGCTGCCCAAATGCAAATAAATTTGCCTTTACAAACAACCCCCCATGCACATTACTATTTATGTAGATAATAAACCAGTTTACCTGTGTGATGAACTGAATGCGGCTATGCAAGAAATCCTTCATTATCCGGAAACAATATTTATTGAAGAACTGTCTGCACCTGCGGTAAATGCATTATTACATGAGATGGGCAGGGAAACGATAACCGCCGGGGTAATGCTGCACCATCATTTCGAGGAACTGAAAAAAGCTTTTGTTAAGCACTTTACTATTATTGAAGCTGCGGGGGGCATTGTTGAGAATGAAAATAAGGAGCTTCTTTTTATTTACAGATTGGATAAATGGGATTTGCCGAAAGGAAAAATTGAGAAGGGTGAAGAACAAGCCACCGCAGCTTTAAGGGAAGTGGAAGAAGAAACAGGAGCGGTAAATTTAACCCTGCATCATAAAGTTGGTGAAACTTACCACACCTATAATGCCTGGGGAAAGCACTTTTTTAAAACCACTTACTGGTTTTACATTACCTGCGCAGGTGACCAAAAGTTAACCCCGCAAATGGAAGAAAATATTGCTGCCCTTCAGTGGGTAAAAAGAGAAGGACTGCATGTGCCTTTCGAAAATACTTATCCGTCCATAAAGGATATCCTGAACACCTTTTTGGTGCAAGAAAATATCTAAGCTTTCTTTGTTTTTATATCAACCTTTACGGAAGGTTAAACGTTTATTCAATCTTATCTTAAAACAGCAAGCGCACTACAATAAACCGCAAGCTTTTAAACCTTTATAAAATCAAATAATATGAATAATCTTACTGGTAAAGTAGCTTATATAACGGGTGGCACCAAAGGCATTGGTTTTGGTATAGCAAAAGCCCTGGCTGATAATGGAATGAAAGTGGCCATTACCGGAAGAAGCCTTGAAGCGGCTGAAAAGGCAGCAAAAGCATTGGGCAAAAATGCTTCCGAAGTACTTGCGCTACAGTCTGAAGTAAGCTCAATGGAAGATGAAGTAAAAGCTATTAATACAACTATTGAACACTTTGGCAAACTCGACGTAATTATTGCCAATGCTGGTGTTGGCCATTTTGCTAATATTGAAACCCTTACATCAGAGGATTGGAAAAGCATGATTGATACTAACCTGACTGGTGTGTTCAATACCGTGAAGGCAAGTATAGATGCCCTTAAAAAAACACAGGGTTATATTATTACCATTGCCAGCCTCGCCGGTACCAACTTTTTTGCAACAGCATCCGGCTATAATGCCAGCAAGTTTGGGCTTGTGGGCTTTACGCAAGCGGTTATGTTAGACCTGCGGCAGTATGGCATTAAGGTTACCACCATTATGCCTGGCTCAGTAGCTACCCACTTTAATGATCACACACCCAATGAGGCAGATGCATGGAAAATACAACCTGAAGATATGGGGCAAATGGTGGTTGATCTTTTAAACATGAACCCGAGGGTTTTGCCGAGTAAGATTGAGGTCAGGCCATCTTCGCCTGGCAAGTAAGAAGGGGCTACTTTACATCATACAGAATTTTCACGAGGTTGTTCTCCCCTATCATGGTTTGCAGCATGTACGACTGACGTTTGGCGCCTTCTATAATTTCTAAAACAGATGTATTGGGTGGTATGCTGCCGAGATTATCCGCAACAAAATTAATTACGTTGGCACCGGGCTTAACCGTAACGGTAATAAATTGCGGTACTTTCTTTACCGGGAAACCCCTGGTAATCCATTTGCCATTTATGCTGATTGAAATGCTGTCGCCATCTTCCACCTCATCATCCCAAACGGCAAATTTTAATTGTTGTGAGTTTACCACAATACCACCCACCAATTTTTCATTAGGTTGAAGTGGCTCCGTGTAGGCCGATGTGTATTCTTTAAAATGTACATTTTTATAGCGGTCCCTGTCGCAGTACACATTGGCAATAATAAAAGAAGCGGCACTATCCTCCTTTGATGTAAAATCAAGGTTTATTTTGCTTCGTCCGATAGTTAGTGCCAGCTTTCCTTTGTTAGGCTGGCCTTCACTAAAGTTATCCGCAAAAAGCACCACAAGGTTTTTACCAGAGTCAAGGACTATGTCCTGATTATAGGGCTTTTTATTCAGCAGCTGTTTATCAATAAAGGTGTTGCCATTAAGGCTTACCGTAGCAATATCATTCTTTTTTAAAGTGCTTAAAGTGCTGCCCCCATCCCTTACCAAAACGGTAACCGTATCTTTTATACCAAAGTAAACGGGGGATAAAGAAGGGCTTAAAATCCGGTCGGCATCATCACTTTTCCACGGCTTATCATTTACTTTAAACATGCTGATGTCGGCATCTTTTAAAAAGCCCAAAAGCGACGAAGCTGTTATTTTTTCTTTTACATCAGTAAGGAGGCTATCTGGCATCGCAGTTACTTGGCCCGTTTGTATACGATGAATGCCAAGCATTGAAACCCCTTTAAAATTGCGGCTTAAATCAAAAATACCGTTTAGCATAAACAGGTTGGCGCCAAGGTGAAAAGGCCTTTCAGTTACAGCAAATTTATTTTTACTTATGGCCAGTTCACGGCTGCTTTTTTTAACCAGCAACAGGTTGTATATCGCATAAAAATTATTGCATTGTAAAATGATGCGGGCTGGGAACAATACATTTTTTTCAGGATAGGCAACCTGCATTTCGATATGAACAGATGGGATGATAGAATCCCCTGTAGTGGCCATTTGCCAGGTACCCGTAAACGGGTTGTATTGCGCCATTAAGGACACAGGTGCTAACAAGAAAATCAAACCAAATATGTAGTTTCTTACATTCACTTAATAAACAGTTATCGGTTACCTGTCTATAAAAATAGAAAAAAGCTTTCACAACAATGTGTAAACTGTTGTTATCAAAAGCAAGCTGGCCAGGCGGTCTTTTTTATCTGGCCAAATAATTATTTACACAATAAATTATAAAAGTTTACCGCAAGCAAGACTGCAACCTCCACCTTAATTGCTCCTTGGTTTTGAAGTTGTACAATTGCTAAACCTGCAACCATCCGGAACATGCAGAGGGAAAGTTTAGTGGCGCTGATCTATGTACAGAAACCTTCCTTAAAGTTCCCGCAGCCAGATATTTCTGTAGCTGATGGGTTCACTTTTATCGCCATGTGCCTGCAGTTTTATCGGTGCGGCACCGTGTACTTTGTAGGCTGGCTGCCCAATGTATGGCGTATCCCCTTTTAACGAAACATTGTTTTGTACCAGCACGCCATTATGCATTGCAGTTACCCGTGCAGGGGATAACAAAGTGCTATCGTTGTTAAAGCGTGGTGCAACCCATATTACATCATAGCTTTGCCACTCACCTGGTTTACGGCATGCATTTGCAAGTGGCGGGTATTGCTTGTACATGCTGCCTGCCTGTCCGTTTACATAAGTGGTGTTATTATAATTATCCAGTACCTGCAACTCATAACCACCGGCACCCCATGGCAGTGCTGCTAAAAAGATACCGCTATTGCCACGGGCCTGGCCTGCCCCTGTAATGTTTGCAGGAATCCTGTATTCAATATGCAATTGAAAATCCATGAACGTTTTTTTCGTTTGCAGGTCGCCAACACTTTTATCCACCGTAATTGCCCCATTTTTTACAACCCATTTTTTGGCAGATAAACTGTCTTTTACACTTACCCATTGATCAAGGTTTTTGCCATCAAATAAAATGGTGGCGTCGGATGGAGGTTGGGCAGTTGTTACACCCGGCGTAACCACCTTTGGTACCGGTGTGTAATACTCGGTATCTTCTGGCTTGGCAGGTTGGGCGGTTGCAGTTAGCATTGCTATACTCATTATCGCAGCGAAAAAAAGTTTGTGTTGCATATGTTTTTTATCTTTTTTAAAAGTATTTTATACCCAGGGGTGTTCCGTATTTAGCAAGATAGAAAATTATTAAACTTAATGATATGCCTGTCTTTTTTGAAAGATTAAGCTGTTATAAATTATGGCAATAAATTTTAAAAACACCTTTCGATTATTTAAAAAAGAGAGGGGAAGCTGTTAACTTTTTGCGCACAAAAAAACCGGCCAAAAGCCGGTAGTGGTTTTAAGGATTTAGTATTTTGATTAAGATCGATGCTGCAACGAAGTATATCGGATAGAAGAAACTTTACGGCGGCGGGGAACTTTCAATTGTTTGCTGTCAATTTCACCAGAGGGTACTTTTAACAGCTCCCCTTCTTTTACCGGTAAGCCAAAATTGGGCAGGCCATCTTTACCCCATGTAAATTTTTGTGCCCTTGGCGAACGCTGTCCATTGCAGGCAAGCCCGGGCTTATTATTGGCATGGTATAAAATCCAGTCTTCCCTTCCATCCGGCGATTTAAAAAATGAATTGTGCCCGGGTGCATACACCCTATTTTTTGCCGACTTTTTAAAAAGGGGCTCCCCGTTTTTTTTCCATGCGGTGGCATCCATCGGGTTGCTAGTTGTACTGGCGGTTAGCATGCCTACTGCATAATAATCCGTCCAGCAGCCGCTGGCAGAATAGAAAAGGTGAAGCGTTTTTTTTCTTTTCACCACAACCGGCCCTTCGTTTACTTTAACATGGGTAGGGTTATCTGCATCTTTTAAATCCCCGTGCAACTCCCACGCTAATTCTGGTGATGATAAACAGATGCGATCCCCCGTGACCGTCCATGGGTTTTTCATCTTTGCGATGTAAATATTCTGCTGCCCGTTAAAATCCCCCTTCCACCCAGACCATGTGATGTACAACTGTTTTTTAAATTCAAATACAGATGCATCTATACTCCATTTATCATCAGGTGTTGTTAGTTTCCCTTTCAATACCCATTCCCCCTGCATCGGGTCTTTAGATGAATTTTGTAACACCCACATGCGGTGGTTGCTGTTATTGCCACAGTCAGCAGCGAAGTAGATGTACCATTTGCCCCGCAGGTAATGTAACTCCGGTGCCCAAATATTTTTAGCATACATGCCTGTTTTGGGCGGTGTAAAAACCAGTTTTTTTTCAGCATTTTTCAGCCCGCCAATGGAGGTTGATTTCCAAATAGAAATGTCAAGTGCTGTGGTATGGGTATAATAGTAAAAGCCATTTTTAAAGATGCACCATGGGTCGGCACCTGCTTCCATTAAAGGATTTGTAAATACGGTTTGCATGCTGGTTTAACTGTAGCAAAAAACTACTTAAGGATATTATTTTATCAAGCCCCGAAATTATTGCCGGCCGCCAGTTTGAGAAGACCTGGGCAGCACTATAATAAAACCGCAGGCTATAATTTAATGTGGTTTATTGGCGGTTATGCAATTTTCATTTTCTGTTTAAACGCAGGCTCGTTCAGCGTTTTAATCAGTTCTGTTTCTTCCTGGCGGTAAGGTGTACCATCAGCGTGCAGAATATCATGAAACCATTCTGTTGGCTGACTGCCATCGGCAAGTGGTGTTTCCCAGGCAAAAATGGTATTCGATTTTCCATTGACAAAACCCCAATTAATGGCACCCACATTTTCAACTTTTAACAGCGGTAGTATATTATTAAACCTGCTGCCTTTTGTACGGGCCATATATTCTGTGCAGATAAGCGGCCTGCCGGTTGCCTGCAACATTTCAATTACAGAAAGATGTTCAGGCACTTCCCTGTAATCGTGGTAAGTAATAATATCAGAATGGGTACTTTGGAAGGCATTCAATTCTTTAAGGTCCCAAGCCCACAAGCCGGCAGTAAGCGGTTGAGAAGGGCTTACTGCCCTTGCCCATTTAAAAACCTGTTTCAATAATTGTATAGAGGCATCGCCTTTGGCACTGTTGCCGGGTTCGTTATATAAATCCCACAACAATATCCTTTCATCATCGGCAAAATGCACCAGGATGTCTTTTACATATTTTTCAAGGTCGGCATAAATGGTTTTATCAAAAGAGGCGGTTTGCCCCGGGTCCTGCATCCAGCCGGAATTGTGAACGCCCACTTTTGGCGCAGGTTGTATACCAGGTTTTGGCTCCTTGTTCCAGCAGTCATCAAAAAACACAAACATAGTTTTTATATCGTGCCGGTCCGCTATGTCTAAAAATTGATTAATCCTTTTTTTGAAACCTTCGGCGTCCTGTTTCCAAACCACGGAGTGTAAAAAAACCCTGAGTGTATTAAAGCCGAGCGACTGGGCCCAGCCAAGTTCTTTTGTAATGGTTTGGGGATCGAAGGTATCTGCCTGCCACATTTCTAACTGGTTTATGGCGGTGGCAGGAATGTAGTTTACACCTGTTAACCATTTGTACCTGGCGTACCATTCATTGGCTTTTTCAACAGGCCAGATAGCACCGGGAATTGATTCATTTTTAAGTTTGCTTTTGATCTTTGGAAGTTGGATGGTTGTTGTCATAATCTGTTTATTGTATATAGACATTTATAACAACGGAATGGTAATTTTATTTTTGTGGGGGGCAACTATTTTTTTGTTAAAAACTATACCCTGTTCCAACGAGTATGTAAACCTTTGCCAGGCTATCGTTGCGGCAACCCTGTAAATACATTTTCGGTAAGAAAATAAATACAAATACAGCCCTGCACATACTGATAAAAACATCCATCTTAAGTGCCCATAAAATGTTTTCCCAAAGTTGTCAGTATGGCTTATTGCTGGCCGTTCAGATTTTTGATCAGGTCAACTTCATCCTGCCGGTAAGGCGTTCCATCGGGCTTAAAAATATCATGAAACCATTCTGTGGGTTGGCTTCCATCGGGCTTTGGTGTATCCCATGCATAAATGGTATTGGTTTTTCCAGCAACAAAACCCCAGTTAATGGCGCCCACATTTTCTTCTTTCAACATGGGCAAAACTGTTGCAAAACGGCTGTTACGGGTACGTGCCATATACTCTGTACAAATCAGTGGTTTTCCATTTGCTTTTAATATTTGTACCACCTGCTTATGCAGGGATGCCTCCTGGTAATCATGATAGGTGATAATATCTGAATGGGTTAATTGAAATGCGTTCAGTTTTTCAAGGTCCCAGGCCCAAAGGCCTGATGATACGGGTTGATCAGGGTTTACTGCACGTGCCCATTCAAAAACTTTTATCAGCAACGGAAGCGAAGAATCCTTTTTGTTACTGTTACCCGGCTCGTTGTACAAATCCCAAAGGAGTATGCGCTTGTCATGGCCAAAAGTAACCAGTATATCTTTTACATATTTTTCAAGGCCGGGATAGATTGTTGTATCGTAAGAAGCAGGCTGGCCAGGGTCCTGCACCCACCCTGAGTTATGGATGCCGGGCTTTGGTGCAGGCTGTTTGCCGGGGCTTGGTACCTTGTTCCAGCAATCGTCGAAAAAAACAAAAATGGGCTGGATCTGGTGCCGGGATGCTACAGACAAAAATGTATTGATCCTTTTTTTAAACCCTTCGGCATCCTCCTTCCAGGCAACCGAATGTAAAAATACCCTCATCGTATTAAAGCCGATACCCTGCGCCCAGCCAAGCTCTTTATTGATGGTAGCAGAGTCGAAAGTATCTGCCTGCCACATTTCCAACTGGTTAATGGCATTGGCGGGTATATAGTTTGCACCTGTTATCCACTTGTGTGCGGCGTACCATGCGTTGGCTTTTTCCACTGACCAAACGGTTCCGTTTACGGGTACCTTAGCAGCCGTCTTTTTGTTTTGGGCGTGCGCTGTTCCTGTACAAAAAATGGCAATGAACAAGCTTATTCTGCAGAATTGTTGTTTCATAAATTTTTGGTTGTTTAGCAATGTATCGATGTTTTTAACAGCAGCATATTATATTAAACAAGGCATTTTCCAGGTACGTTTAGCAAGCTTTTTATTCACCCGATGGTACAGGCAAAGCTGTATTAATTTTTACGGGTTGGCCAAAGTCAGGCGTTCCATCTGCCTTCCAGCTAAAAGGTTGTATCCTTGGGTTTCTTGCATCCCCGCAACCTTGCCCGCTGCTGCTGTTGGCGTGGTAAATAATCCAATCTTCTTTACCATCCACACTTTTAAAAAAGCCATTATGCCCGGGCCCAAAAGCATTGCTGGAAGCACTTTGGCTTAAAACCGGTGCAGCAGTTTTCGTCCAGTCGCCAGCGGTTAATGGGTTGCCCCCATCTTTTAAAGTGAGTAATCCCAGGCAATAATTATCCGTCCAGCAGCCGCTGGCAGAATAGGTAATAAATAATTTGCCGGCTGCATTGGTAAGGGCTTCCGGCGCTTCATTTACGTAGGTGGGGCCACCCACTTTTTCCCAATCGTATAATGGCGATGAAATTAAAACCCTGCTGCCGGATATGGTCCACGGATTGCTCATGGGTGCAACGTAAATATCCTGTCTTCCATCAACATCCCCCTGCCATCCGCTCCATAGCATAAACAACTTTCCATTTTGTTCAAAAACAGATCCGTCGATTGCCCATTTATCTGCGGTGCTGTCGGCTATTTTACCTTTTAAAACCCAGTTTGCAGATAAAGGGTTATCATCCCCGTTTTCTAAAACATACAATCGGTGGGTGGCATTGTTGCCATCATCTGCTGCAAAATAAATGTACCATTTACTGTTGATGTAGTGCAGTTCAGGCGCCCAGATATCGTGTGAATAATTTCCGGTTGAAGGTGCCGTCCACACCGTAAAGGAAGGTGCATTTTTAAGGTTGCCCATCTTTGTTGTACGCCACAATGCAATCCGGTTGCCCAGGGTATGGGTATAATAATAAATGCTGTCTTTTTTTATAACCCACGGGTCAGGCCCGCTCGCCAGTAACGGATTGGTAAAGGTTAAAGCCGCAGGTGGTGTAACCGGAGGTACCACCGGCGATGGGTTGCTTGCCTTCTCTTTATTACAGGCAATAACATAGGTGTTTAAAAAAGCAAACAGCAACAATTGTTTCATATAATGCAGTTTAAAATTATGTGGCAGTTTAAACATAACCATTACCATTTTGGGTTTTGAACAAGGTTGGGATTAAGGTCCAGGTCTTGCTGCGGTATGGGCATTAACTCATTTTTACCTACTACAAAATTAGCAAAACCTGCATCCCTGCCAGCTAATTGCGGGCCAAGGTCGCCCCATCTTGCAAGGTCTTCCCAACGATGGCCTTCCCCCGATAATTCTGTTATCCTTTCATGCTTTAACTGTGTTAAAAATTGTGCCTGGCCTAACCCTGGCTTCGTTGCTGTTAAACTCGGCAATCCTGCCCGTAGCCTTACCTGGTCTACGTATGGATAAGCCAATGCGGTTTGCCCGGTGGCATTTAAAGCTTCTGCGTACAGCAATAAAACATCTGCGTAGCGGATAAAACGGTAGTTGTTACCAGAATGAAAACTCTCCCCTTTATCTGTATAATCGTTCAGCATCTTTCTAAAATAAACATCATTTTTATTGGGCACGGCGGTGGGGTCCGAAGAATAGTTTAATGAAGAAAAAGTGTTGCCATATACCAGTGTGTAATCAGGGCCACGTACATCAGCAGAGTCAAAAATAAAAGTGGCTGCAAGCCTTGGGTCACGCTGGTTTGATGTTGTATTTTCAAGTTCCATTTCATTTACCACCCACCTTCTTGCCTGGCCATCGGTGAAGCCAATGGGCCTGGGCGCAAAAAAAGGTGGTAAAGATGATCCATAATTTAAATTGTCGGACCCTGGTGCAACATCATCATCATGGTTATCGGTTGGGTTTAATGCAAATTGCATTTCAAAAACAGACTCTTTATTGTTCTCAGCAGTAATGACAAAATTATCCCTGTACACCGGCATTAAACTATATACACCATTGCCCGGGCCGGTAAACCACTTTAACGCATCCGCCGCCTGCTGGTATTTGTGCTGCTGCATATAAGCTTTGCCCAGTAAAGCATACGCCGAACCTGCGGTGGCACGGCCAACATTGGCATTATCATATGTAAGGGGCAGCACAGGTGCCGCAGCAGCAAGGTCGGCTTCAGCAAACTCGTATACCTGCGCCTGGGTTGAGTTTACAGGGAGGTCGGTTGCTTTATAGGTTTCGGTAATAATGGGAACATTGCCCCAGTAGGTTGCCAGGTAAAAATAAAATAATGCCCGGTTAAATTTAGCTTCTGCAAGCAGTTGTGCCTTTCTTGTTTCGTCCATGGCAATGGCTGGCACATTTTGTAACACCTGATTGCAACGGCGTATGCCAATGTAGGAGTCGTTCCATACCGTTGTTGCTTCATAATAATTGTAATTGGTAATTAAAAAACGATCGAAGTTGTTTTGCAGGTCGGCATTGGGGCTGGTACTAAAGCCCTCGTCTGACCGTATCTGTGTAATAAAAAATTGCCACCGGGCATAACCCTGGCGGTGATGGGTACTGTAAATAGCATTAACCCCAGCCTGTGCATCGTTGGCAGTTTTCCAAAAATTTGCCGCAGTGGGTGTATTGGGGTCTTGCACATCAAGCCTTTTGCTGCAAGCCTGTAAAAGCAATGTGGCGGCTGTTGCAACTAAAAATATATTTTTCATACGCTTCTTTTTTGTTGTTTAAAAATCGCCTTGTATACCAAAAGATACCCGCCTGCTGGATGGCCAGTTGCCAGCATCAAAGCCCCTTTCTAAAATACCATTGCCGGTTACATCAGGGTCTAAACCTTTGTAGCTGGTTATGGTAAATAAATTTTGTCCGCTTACATAAAACCTCACGCTGTTGAAACCAATTTTCGACAGTACTTCTTTTTTTAAAGTATAGCCAATTTCTGCATTACGCATCCTGAAGTAACTGCCGCTTTCGAGCCACCGGTTGCTTTCTACCCGGTTATTATCACTTATGCCCGGGTCGCCTGTTTGCACGCCCAGCCGTGGGTCTTTGGTGTTGGTGTTGGTTGCCGTCCATGGGCTGATATCGCTGCGGAAGTTGGTAAGCTGGTAACTGTCCAGCACCCTGCGGATATCATCATAAACAGAGTTGCCATAAACATCCACAAACTGGATATTGAGCGTAAATTGCTGGTAAGAAAGATTGAACTGCAGCCCACCCTGAAACTTAGGAAACGCAGACCCGGTAAATTTTCTGTCTTCATTATTAATTTGCCCGTCACCATTTACATCAACATACTTTACATCGCCGGGCTTGGCGTTTGGCTGGATGATGGTACCCGCTTTATTGGTGTAGCTGTTAATCTCCTGCTGGTTTTGGAACAAGCCTGCGGTTTGTAAAAGGTACCAGCTTCCCACAGCGTTACCAATTTGGGAACGGATGAAAGAAGTTGGTTCAAGATAGGTAATGCCAACACCCTGGTTGCCCACATTCAATACCTTATTGTTGATGGTGGTACCGTTAATGGTAACATCCCATTTTATAACACCGGTGGTGTGCCGGTACCCTACAGATAATTCAACACCTTTATTTTCAATAGAACCTGCATTGGCAAAAGGATATGGCCCGGCATTGCCGCTGTATCCCGCCAGTGGCACCTGCACCAGCAAATCTTTAGATATATTTTTGTATACATCTGCACTCACCGTTACTTTGTTGTTCATCAGTTGCGCATCAAAACCAATATTGCTTTCATCCCGTTTTTCCCAACGCAGGTCGGGGTTGGTTACTACCGCCTGGTACTGTCCAACCAAAGGTGTTTGGCTTGTGCCGTACACTGCCCTTGGGTTGCTGTTTATAACACCCTGGTATGGAAAAGAGCCTAAAGTATTGATGCCCAATTCGCCATACGACCCTCTTATTTTGAGATCAGAAATCCAGCTTACGTCAAAAAATTTTTCTTTGCTGATGCGCCATCCTGCACCCACGGCGTAAAAATTACCGTGCCTGTAATTGGGGCCAAAGCGGCTGTCTTCATCACTTCTGCCGGATAGGGTAAGCAGGTACCTGTCGTTATAATTATAATTGATGCGGCCCAAAAAACTTTGTATCCGGTATAAAATATTTGTACCACCATCCGCAGTGGGTGCGCCGGTTGCAGACCCTACAGTAGTAAATGTTTGCCCATTTACAGTTTGTAAAAAGGTACGGCTGCCAGAGGTATATTCATTTTTAAACTCCTGCCATGAGTAACCGAAAACCCCGTTGATGCTGTGTTTGCCAAAACTCTTATTAAAATTCAATGTGTGTTCAAGCAAAAAATTGGTGAACCTTGAGCGGCTTTCACCAACGCTTGTGTTGGGGGGCTGATTGGTATACCGCCAAATGCCGGAATCCCTTACTTCTTTGGTATTATCAAAACTTACTTCGGCACCTGCATTAAAACGGTAGCTTATCCATTTGGTAAATTTTAAATCGGCATAGGCATTAGCAACTGCTTTGGCATAGCCATAATTGATTTTGTCCAGGGCGGCATTAGCTACATAGTTACTGGCATAGGTTGGGCTTTGGTTTGTGCCGAAGCCCCAGCCGCCAGGATTGTATTGCTGTGTTGCATAAGAAGGGTCCTGCACTGCAATGATGGGCGACATTTGCGGCGCCTCATAAAAGGCATTAACGCCACCTCCCGGATTTTTACCCTGTGTGCTGCTAAGCACCATATTTTCACCGATGGTAAGCATGCCTTTTTTTGCTTCGGTGTTAATCCTTAAAGTTGCCCTGTTAAACGAGTTGGCAATTAACACACCCTGGTTTTTATAGTAACTTCCGGAGATAAGATAGTTGCCGGTATTGTTGCCGCCGGATACGGTTAAATTATAATCCTGGTCATTACCGGTTTGATAAACTTCATTTTGCCAGTTGGTGTTAAACCTGCTGCTATCTAACCCCGATGGATAGGCCAAGCCTGAATTTTGGTATTGCAGTTTCTGTGTTGCAATAAAATTGGGGGCGTCCATCACCTTCCATTTTTTAGGTATTACCTGCACGCCATACTTGGCAGAAAAATTAATGCGGGCAGGCCCCTCCTTTCCTTTTTTTGTGGTGATGATGATTACGCCATTTGCTGCCCGGGAGCCATAAATTGCGGCCGCCGATGCATCCTTTAAAATTTGGACAGATGCCACATCATCATTATTAATGGTGGTGTTGGCATCTGCTATCATGCCATCAATAACATACAACGGATCTGAGTTGGTAAAGCTGGCAACACCCCGTATTTCAACAGTGGAATTTTGGCCGGGGGCACCGCCATTTCTAACCGTAACACCGGGCACCAAACCCTGTATAGATTCTGCAACAGAAGCAGAAGTTATCTTAGATGAATTTTCGGTATTTACAATACCCGTGGCACCCGTCAGGTCTTTACGCCTTACCGATTGGTAGCCGATTACCACCACATCACTAAGTGCATTTTCCACATTGTTCAGCACAGCGTTTACCACCAGTCCATTGGCAGTTACTTCCTGTGTGGCATACCCTATTGAACTAATAACCAGCACAGCACCACTTGCGGCATTAATGCTGAAGTTGCCATTTTCATCGGCAACGGTGGATTTTGTTGTGCCTTTTACAAGGATGGTAGCGCCCTGCAAAGGCACGCCGGTATTGGATTTAAGGGTGCCTGTTATTGTTTGCTGTGCAATAGCCCCTGCACAATACAACACTAAAATAGCGGTAACAATAAGCAACCTGAACGGTATTCTTTTTTGTTTCATTGTTTACAGTTTACGTTTTGAAAGATTTACCAGGTGGTTTAATTTTTATAAAACAAAGACAAAAATGAGGTGTGGGGTTTTTATAGTAATGAGGCAGTTCGCCCTTCAAAAAAGGCCAATTTTTTACGCAGGAAAAAGATAATTGTACTTAATTACTTGAGGGATAAAACAACTTACAAATGGGTAACATTTCATACAGCGGTGCAATTAATTTCAGTAATACAAAAGCAACTTTTACTTATTAATACATTCATTTATTGTTAAATAAAACCATCACATTTTATACCATTAAGCTTGCATCATTACAACCTCATTTGCAACCCCATACCAGCACTGATACGCACAGATATTTAATGAAGTGTTAACCCCATAGCCGGAGCCATGACAGGGAAAAAATTTCCCGTTGTTTAAAAGTTTTTTGAAGTGAGAAGATTGCTTTAAGTGTTTTAAACGGGTAAGAGAAGCAAAGTGGTACCTGTGGCCAAGCGACCATGGCATAATATTAGATTAATGGAAATAAAATAAAATTATACAGTTATGAAAAAAAGAATGTTTGTGTACATGGCAACAATTTTTGCAGCATTGCTTATACAGGTTACTGCTAAAGCGCAAGACTCCACATCGCTTGGCCATGGTATAAAAAAGGCAGCTAAAAGCACGGGGCATGCTATTTCAAAAGGCGCAAAAGCCGTTGGCCACAAAACTGCAGAGGTTGCTTCAAAAGGCAAAGCTGGCATGGTGGATAAAAAATATGATGGCAAAAAAGGCCCTGATGGCCAAACCATCTATATCGATAAAAATTCAAAATATTACTGGATAGATAAAAAAGGCCACCGTCAGTTTGTACAGGAAAGCAGTTTGCATTAAGCTGACAAATTTCTTAAAACAGGCTTACATAAAAACCGCCGGTGCAGTTAAACGCACCGGCGGGTTTATGTTATGAGCTGAAGCCAACAAAAAAACTTACAGCAAATTTTATTTGATCTCAACAATTTGTTCGGCCACATTCCATCCTGTTACAGAAATTGCTGTTTTTTTAACGGCACCGGTATATTCCATAGTAACAATTTTTTGTTCGCCTGGCATAACCGAGATATAATTATCACTGTAAAAAACAGGCAGCACCCGCTTTTTAGTTTCGGTGTTAATTACAGACAAGCGGTTAAAAAAAGCAATCGGCCCATTAACAAGATTATTTAAGGTTACGGTTATTGTACCGCTCCCCGTTTGTTTAGCTGCTACTGTTAACATTGCAGGTTTCATTTTTTGTAACCCGGTATAATTTCCTTCTGCATCCGGCAGCCAGTATAGGTTTTCGCTCATCAGCCTTTTGGCATTATCATACAGGCGCATACATAAAAAGCTGCCTTCTGCTTTACTAAGGCCATCTATCTCCCGCTTCAGCGGAATGTATTGCTGCACCGTTGCAGGGCCGGTTTCAACAAAAACTTTAGTGAGTAATTTGGTTTCACCCTTCATGTTAACGGAAGTTATTTCAAACATACAATTGCGGATGGTTTCAAAACCGTTGTTGGCTATCATTGCCATACCTGTTACCGGGTTGTACATTACATGCACCTTTTCACCGGCGTTGTGCAAGCCATACAAACATGCGTTGGGGTCAAGGTAATAATCATACATCTGCCCCCGTAAAGCTGTCCACGGGTTTTGTGTTTTCCAGATGATAACCCCGGTGTACCAATCCCACATATGGCTGCTAAAACCTTCTATCAAACCCCGGTACTGATCGTAGTTTACAAGCTGTGCCTTTAACCCAAAATCTTTTACATTTTTCACTTTTCCATACTTTTCAACCTGCCCGTCGTACCCAATATATTTATGATATCCCCAAACGGAATCTGCGGTATTGCCGCCTGCTGTAAACTGTGGTGCCACCATGTTTGCGGCTGGTATAAACCTTTCTAAAGATTCATAATCACCGGTACCCACCGAACCTACTTCTGAATTAAAGGGAAAGGTTTTAAAATCCCAAAACGTATTGATGTTTTGTATGCCATAAGGCCCATCCCCATTGCCACCGAGGGAGTTGTGCGACATGCTGTCGCTGTTGGAGTAATCAAACAAATACCGTGTGCCATCTAACTTTGGCAGGATGGTATTTTTTAATGGCAGCAAAATATCATCCGGCGGTGTTATCTCATTACCGCCGCAATAAAAGGCAAGCGATGCATGGTTGCGTATCATTTTAATTTGGTCAGATAATGATTCCAAAGCGAGGGCATGGTCATCCGGATAAGTGCGCCGTACCCATTGATTTTCCTTCTTTGCAGGGTCTGTCCATTTACCATTGCAATCACCCGAAAACCAAAAATCCTGAAACACCAGTAAACCATATTTATCGCAGGCATTGTAAAACCCTGGGCGCTCTGTTAAAGCACCGCCCCAAATGCGGATAAGGTTTAAATTCATATCCCGGTGAAAACGTATTTCCGCATCATATCTTTCTGCAGAAAAACGGAGCATCGCATCAGAAATTATCCAGTTGCCACCTCTTATAAATATCCGTTGCCCGTTTACAAAAACCTCCCTGCTTTTCGTCTCCCCGTTCCAGTTGGTTTGTATTTCCCGTACACCGGTAAGCACATCTTCTTTGTCCATCACTACATTGGCATTGCTTACAAATTCAAAATGCAGGTTGTACATATCCTGGTTACCATACCCATTGGGCCACCAAAGTTTGGGGGCATTTAAAGTGTAATCCGGCAACGAAACCTCAACTGCTGTATGGGGCAAAATAGTTGTTGCCTTTTTAATTATTTGTCCAGCTATGGTGCATTGTAATATGCCTTTCACCGCTATATTGGTTGGGTTTTCAATTTCTGCAGATGTTTTTATTATTGCAGGTTTTTGCGCTTGCCCCGGAAAACGTTTACCGGCTACAAGCGTTACCACATGTGGGTTTTTTAAATTAATGGTGTTTGTTTTTTCGATGGTTACTTTGTCCCATATACCGGTGTTGCGGTCCCTTATGGGTTGTATCCAATCCCATCCGGCAACGTACTGATGGGTTACGCTCCTGGCTATTTCACCATCACCACCCTGCCCGCCATTGGGGTTGCCCACCGGATCTGCCGGGTGTACAATTACGGCAAGCCTGTTATTGCCATCTGCTGCCAGGTAAGGTGTAATGTTAAGGCTTAACCGCAGGTACATACCCTGATGTGGTTTGGCATTTAAAAGATGTCCGTTTAAAAATATGGAAGCACTGTAATTGATGCCCCTGAAATGCAACCATACCTGCGTTGCCGGTGAGCTGGTTTTCTCTTTAAAATTATTTACAAACCAGTAGGTATAGTAGTTACTGCCGGTTTGGTAAATGTCTGCAATGCTGTTGTTGTTCATCCCATAAAAAGGGTCCGGCACCAGCTTGTTATTGAGCATTGTGGTAAGCACAGTACCCGGCACCGTTGCAGGCATCCATCCGGCTATGTTAAAAGAAGGTTGGGAAATTACATCACCGGATTGTGTGGTTTTTAAAACGCCGGAGCAAACCCAGCCGGTATTCAATTCATACTGTTGCTGTGCAAAAACGGCCATGCATACATACAGAAAGCAGGCGGTAAAAAAGGGTTTTAAAAGCATACCTGAAATTTAATGTATAAATATAATTGGCAGCCCCGTACGGCAAACATACACATTACTTACTACCGGCTGGCTGGCGACAAAAAAACTTTTTATACAATGCCTTGTAATATTTGCCGCTGCCCTGTAAGCCTTATCTTTAAAACCTGTTTCAATTTTAAACAATGATCAATACCATAAGCCTTCTTCTTTTAGCCGCAATCATTATTTACACGGTTACAAAATTGGTAAAAAAGAAACCTGGTTCTACCGCAATACCTCCGGCAAACTTAAAGGCCATCCTGCAGGAAGAAGTAGTTTTTTACAAGCAACTTTCACCGCAGCAAAAAATAAAGTTTGAAGAAAAACTGCTCCACTTTTTACAGCAGGTAAAAATTACCGGCGTTAAAACGGAGGTAGAAGATATAGACCGCACCTATATTGCAGCGAGTGCTATCATCCCTGTTTTTAATTTTGAAGGCTGGGAATATTTTAATTTACATGAAGTGCTTTTGTACCCCGGTTCTTTTAACCACAGCTATGAGCAGGAAGGTGAAGGACGTACTATTTTAGGCATGGTTGGCGATGGTGCAATGAACCATGTAATGATCCTTTCGCAACAGGATTTAAGGCAGGCTTTCATCAATACATCTGCAAAAGAAAATACGGCCATTCATGAATTTGTGCACCTTATTGATAAAGCCGATGGTGCCATTGATGGCATACCAGCATCACTTTCCGATAAAAAATATATTGTGCCCTGGCTGCAGTTAATGCACCGGGAAATAGAAAATATAAAAGACAAACATTCTGACATTAACCCTTATGGCAGCACCAGCGAACCTGAATTTTTTGCAGTTGCAGCAGAATATTTTTTTGAAAGGCCGGATCTTTTTGCCAGTAAACACCCTGAATTATTTTCCTTCATGGAAAAAATATTTAAGCCCGCCAATAAACCGGCTTAGGGCAATCCGCAGCATTGCACATGATCCTCTTCAAAATGGATTGATCTTTTCCTACCCAAATAATACCGGTAATCCCACCCAAAATTTTATGCAATTTTTTACATTTCGGGTTTGATTTTTTTATCCATTTCCACATATCTTACTTCAATTGTTATGCAAGCGTTATGATGCCTTATTTCAACAACTTTTCCTTCGTTTTTGTGTCTTATCTATAATTAAAAAACAAGGAGGAAATATGAAAAAATTGTTGGTTGTTTTGTTTTCATTTATGCTTGCAGGTTCTTTAAGTGCCCAGCATTTCAGGCATGGGTACGGTGCCGTTTATGCCCCCAGGGTTATTGTTGGTGGCGGCTTTTATCCTTATTATGGATTTGGGTTGTCGCCTTTTTACCCTTCGCCCTTTTACCCTGATGGTTATGGCTACAACAGGCCATCAAAAATGACCATGCAGGTACAGGATATTAAAAATGATTACGCTGATAAAATATGGTCGGCCAAACATGATAAGGCCCTGCCTAAGAGCGAACGTAAACAGCGGGTGCATGATTTAAAAGTGGAAAGGGACTATAAAATAGAAGACCTGAAAAGAAATTATTACAAGCATTGATGTAAAAGTCAGTAAAGATTTATAAGGCTGCCATAATTTGGCGGCCTTTTTTTATTTGCAATCATTTTGCCGCAGAAGTTAAACCTTAAAAATTTTGTTTAACAAAACGTCGAAACAATATAACGCAGGCCAAAATATTTTATTTATATTTAAATTGTGACGTGGTTAAATAGAATAATCAGCAACGTCGGTTACAGAAAAAGTATTTGTCCCTCTTAGAAAAAACATCCCCATGTTTCAATCCATTGAAAAAAGGTTAACGCTTATATTTCTCTTCATTCTTTTCCTCCTTGGTTTTTTTAGCATTATTACCTGGCAAATAAGCTCCAATACCAAAGAAAGCGGCAAGTGGGTAGCGCACACCAATCAGGTGCTATACCAATCAGAATTGGTTTATTCCATTTTAAAAGATGTTGAAAGAGGCGTTAGGGGATATGTTATAACCGGCGATAGCAGCTATATAGTTTCCGTCAATCAATCAAAAGGCAGCATCAACCAAGCGCTTGAAAAATTAAAAAGTTTAACTGCAGATAATGCAATCCAACAGGTACGGATAGATTCTTTGCGTTTTACGGCAATACAAAGAATTGCGAAATCAGATACGTTATCTACTATACCCTTTGCACATCAAAAGGAATTAGCTGCTTGCGTGCAAAGGGGTAAACTGGTAATGGATAAGTTGCGTATTAACATTGCTTCTATTGAGGCAGAAGAAAAAAGGCTCCTCTCAGAGCGGGAAAATACCAATGAGCATAACAGCAGGTTGCTACAAATTATATTGTACAGCTTTTTTGGCCTGTTGGCAATCCTGTTCATTATATCGTGGTTATACATGCGCTATAATTTTTCATTGCTTAACACTGGCAGCAAAACACTCTTTCAATTAAACACTACATTAAACTTTTTAAACCGCCAGATAGATTACATTATAGAAGGTATTACCGATCCGTTTTTTGCATTAGATAATGACTTTAGGTTCATCTATCTAAACTCTGCCGCCAAACACAAATTAGGGTACGATAAAGGTTCTTTAACTGGTAAAAATATTTTTGAAGTGTTTACCCGTTTTGAAGAAACCCCTGAAGGAATTAATATCAAGGAGGCACATAAAACTAAAAAACCTATTTCTTTTGAATCTTTTAATTACCTGTTTGATTATTGGCAGGATGTTACAATTTACCCAACCAGCGAAGGGCTTACCGTATATTTAAAAGATGCCACCCAGCGTAAAAAAGCCGAAGCCGAACTTTTAAAAACAAAACAATTTTTAGAAGAAACAAGTGAAGTGGCTGTTGTGGGTGGATGGGAGGTGGATTTAGAAGCTGGTACTGTTTATTGGTCACAGGTAACAGCCGCAATACATGAAGCCCCACCAGGTTTTACACCCGATTTAAAAGGCGGCATAAACTTTTACAAACAAGGAATTAGCCGGGATAAGATTATTGCCCTTGTAAATGATGCCATTGATAACGGTACCGGTTGGGACACGGAGCTACAAATTGTTACCGCAAAAGGAAACGAGAAATGGGTACGCACAAAAGGAAAAGTTGAGCAAGATAGAAAAGGAACAAACATCCGGCTTTATGGCACTTTTCAGGATATTGATAACCAAAAAAAGCTTGCACAAAAACTGCAACTAAGCGAAGAACAATTCAAATCTGCCTTTAGGGATGCGGCTATTGGTATGGCACTGGTTAATACAAAAGCAAAATTTCAAGAGGTTAATGATAGCTTATGCAACATTTTAGGTTTTACTAAAGATGAGTTAGGGAAGCTTACAGTTCATGACATAACATTTCCAGAAGATTTAGAAATTGGGAATGCAAACCTTAAAGAATTGCTGGAAGGTAAAAGGCAAACATCCCATTTTGAAAAACGATATATACATAAACAGGGGCATATTGTTTGGGCAGAGTTGTCCATATCAACAGTAAAAAATAATTACCAGGAGGTCATCCAATTTGTTACGCTGATCCAGGATATTTCACCAAGGAAAATGGCTGAAAAAAACTTAAGGGACGAACGAAAATTGTTAAGGACTATAATAGATAATATTCCCATAAATATCTATGTTAAGGACCTTGTATCAAAAAAGATACTGATCAATAAAAATGAATTGGAATACATGAATGCCAATAGTGAGCAGGATATTATTGGTAAAGATGATTATGAGCTATATCCTTTTGATACGGCCGTTGCATCAATAGCAGAAGACAAAATTATAAACGAAACAGGTGTGGCAATTATAGATAAAGAAACCACCAGCATTAGAAAAGACGGAAGCTTAACCTATTTCCTAACTTCTAAAATTCCTTTCATCAATGAAGAAGGAAATATTACAGGCATTTTAGGGATAAGCTACGATATTACTGAAAGAAACAAAATGACCCGTGCATTAAAAGCTACCGAACAAAAGTTAAGCGCCTTGTTCAATTTAGCACCGGTGGGCTTGGCATTAAGCGAATTTAAATCAGGTAAATTTTTAGAAACCAATAACACCTTTGCAAATAAACTGGGCTACAGTAATGATGAATTAAAAAAACTTACCCGGTTTAAAGTAAAGCCTGAAAAATATTGGCCACAGGAACAAGAGATTTTAGATGGCATGGACATCCATAAAAATTTCGGCCCTATAGAAATGGAACATTTAAAAAAGAATGGAAGCACTTATCCCATGCTGATTAGCGGGGTTAAAATAAATGATGGGGAAGGCAGGGATTTAATATGGACCGTGGTGCAGGACATTACAGTGTTAAAAAATGCTGAATCTGAATTAAAAAAATTGAATCAAATCTGTTGCAGAAGCGAATAAGGAGCTGGCGATTAAGAACGAAGAGTTGGAACAGTTTGCCTATGTTGCTTCGCATGACCTGCAGGAACCATTAAGAATGATCACGGCTTTTATCCATAAAATTGAAAAGAAATATGCCAACATTATGGATGATGATGGCAAACAGTATATAGGTTTTGTTACCGACGGTGCAAAGCGGATGCGTGCCCTTATCACCGATATATTAAATTACTCAACAGTAGATAATAACCATGGTGCGAATATTGAACCTGTCGACCTGAATAAATTGATAAAGAAGCTTACCCACTCAATACGAAGCAATGATAACGGTAGTGAAAATGCTATCATTATTGCTGAAACACTGCCAACAATGACTGTTGATGCAATTTCAATAGAACAATTATTTGCTAACCTTATTTCTAACGCAATTAAATACCAGCCGCCGGGAAACAAAGCAATTGTAAAAATTAAAGCAGGGCAATACAAAGGCTACTGGCAATTTTCTGTAGCGGATAATGGGATAGGAATTGACCCTTTGTATTTTGAGAAAGTCTTTCATATTTTTCAACGGCTCCACCGTAAAGAAGAATATGCCGGCACTGGTATAGGATTAGCTATCTGTAAAAAAATCGTCAATAAATTAAAGGGTGAAATTTGGGTTGAATCTGTAAAAGGAATAGGGACAACATTTTTTTTTAAAATACCTTTTTGATTGTTAGTAATAACTATTTTTACCAATATGAGGCCTTTACACATTTTACACGTTGAAGATAGCGAAGGTGATATTTTATTATTGCGTGATGCCATTAAAGATAGTGGGATTGTATCAACACTGGATGTTGTGAAAAATGGTGTTGAAGCACTTCAATTTTTACATAAAGAAGATAAATACAAATTGGCTGAAACACCCGATTTAATCTTAATGGATATCAACATGCCACTGATGAACGGGCACGAAGTGCTGGACAATATTAAAAAAGATGACAAGCTGAAACATATTCCGATAGTAATGCTTACCACATCCACAGCCAAAAGCGATATATTAAAATCTTATCAAAAATATGCCAGCAGTTACATTGTTAAGCCTAATGACAGCGAGGATTTTGACAATGTTATAAAAGACATTCAAAATTTTTGGCTCAATGTGGCCGAACTTCCTGTAAACCCAAGTGCATCTAAATAATCGGTTGTAAACCTTGTTTTGCTTTTTTGTGCATTTTATTGCCTGCCAACGCATCCCTGTTTAAACCCGTAAATTTTTGCGTGCCTTTTAATAAAAAATCCTTGTTTTTCAATTCCATTATAACCTTATAACACCCACCATTATGTACAGATTATTATTTACCTTTTTTTTCCTTTTTACGGCACCCTGCATCTTTGCCCAAACTTATATTACCCATGTTACCCTACTGGATGTTGTCCATCAAAAAACTGTGCCTGATCAAACGATTGTTATAGCTAATGGCATTATCAGCTCCGTTCAATTATCAAAAAAAATTACAGTGCCTGCAGGTGCCGAAGTAATTGATGGCAAAGGCAAATTTATTATGCCCGGGCTTACAGATGCACATGTCCATTTTTTTCAAAGCGGCGGCTTGTACACCAGGCCAGACGGAATTGACCTGCGTGCAGCCAAACCTTACCCCGATGAAATAAAATGGGTGCACAACAATATGGAAGATTTTTTACGCCGCTATGTACAGGCAGGCGTAACATCGGTTTTTGATGTTGGGAGCACAATCAGTTTTTTAAAACAAAGGGATAGTTTTGCTGCCAAAATGTATGCGCCACACATTTTTATGACAGGCCCTTTGCTCACCTCCTACGAACCTGCAGTATTTAAAAACCTTGGTAATGACGAGCCGTTTACCCTGATAACAACAACAGAAGAAGGGATAAAAGGCGTACAGGCCCAGCTAAGTTTTCATCCGGATTTTATTAAGGTATGGTACATTGTAAAACCAGACAGTGTGGAGGCTAGTGCCAAAAATTTTCTTCCCATATTTAAAGCTATTGTTGCAGAGGCGCATAAAAACCACCTGCCTGTTGCGGTACATGCCACCGAAAAAATTACTGCCAGGTTAGCCGTGGAAAATGGCTGCGATTACCTTGTGCACCAGGTAGAGGACGAAGTGGTTGACAATGATTTTATACAATTACTAAAAGCAAAGCATGTTATACTTTGCCCCACATTAATTGTTGCCGATGGCTATTCAAAAACATTTGGGCAAAACAATATTTATTCCCGTTACGAACTGGACCGGGCAAACCCCGGGCAGCTTGGCTCCATCGATGATGTAAAGCACCTGCCTGCATCGTATAATTTAGGCCGCATAAAAACATACATGCGCAGTGATGCCGCTGTTAAACGCAATGCCAAACAGGATTCTGTAAGAATGATCAACCTTAAAAAAATGGCTGATGCCGGTGTAATAATTGCCGCAGGTACCGATGCCGGAAATGTAGGCACCCAACATGCATCGTCTTTATACACCGAAATGCTGATGATGAAAGCAAGCGGTTTAAGCAACTGGCAGGTTTTACAATCAGCAACCATTAATGCCACAGGCATACTGCACAATAGCGATAGCCTGGGCAGCATAAGTGCTGGTAAAAAGGCAGACATGATTTTGTTAAACACTAACCCTGCGGATAGTTTAAGTGCCCTTGAAAACATCAGTGTTGTTATTAACAAAGGCGTTGCTATCTATCCTGGTACACTCATTAAGGCCACACCCTTATCACTGGTGATGCAACAATTAAATGCCTACAACCAGGGCAACTTAGAAGCATTTTTAGCACCTTACGCAGATAGTGTTAAACTATATAATTTCCCCAATACATTGCTGGCCTCTGGTAAAGATGCCATGCGTAAACAATACGCTGCAATGTTTGCTTCAATGCATGATATACACTGCGAAATAAAGCAAAGGATAATACAGGGAAACGTAGTAATTGATAAGGAGTATGTAACAGGTATCGGCAAAAACCCTCTTGAAGCAATATGTGTGTACACGATTGAAAATGATAAAATAGCAACCGTTTACTTTAAACAGTAATACAAATAATTTTGGGTAAAGAAGTTAGGAAGTTAATTAATAAACTACTAATCAATCGCCACGCCTGTTAACTGTAACCCTTGGTGGCCCTGCAATTGAAGCGTTTTACTTTTACCACCCGCAGAAATGGTAATGGTATTATTGCCCTGGTGCAGCGGTATGCGGACGTAACTTATAAATGCAGGCAGGCTTTGCCAGTTACGGGTATCTGCTTTTTCTGTGGCCGTATTTACCATGTTCATTAAAAAGCCTGCAACCTCACCGGCAAGCTTTGCATTCGCATCATTTTTTTGTTGCTGTTTTTCTTTTTGTTCTTTGGTGAGGGTGCTGTCGTTTTTATTATTGCTGTTATTTTTTGCCACACTTTCTGCGGCGGCCTGCGTACCTGCTTCCAGTAATTTTTTGGTTAATTGCCTTGCCAGCGCATTGGCCAGTTCTGTAAAAAACCTTTCCTTTAAAACGGCTATAGCAAGTGCATTTATGTTTTGTACAAGCACCGGCGTATAAGAGTTTGCAGAGTCGCTAACGATTATCTTTTGCATGGATGGATATTGTACAGCATAATAAGGCATCGCCACACGTAAAGCCCTAACCGAACTTAACCGTTGTGCATCCAAACCATATTGAATATAATTGAAATTAAAATCAACCTGGCGGCCATTTTCATCCAGGTAATTAAAAACACCCGGTCCGTTGCCAGCGGTGGTTACAAAAAAATTACGCTCCTGCTTAACCGGTGCCTGGCCTTCTTCTATAAAAATAATGGCCTCGGCAATGGTGCTGCTGCTGGTATCAGCAGCCATGTTAAACAACTTTTGATACCGCTGCTGATCGCCGGTAAAACCCATCAGCCCGGCAGTACGCACAACATCTTTTTTTAACTGCAATGGCAATTGCACACCATAATAATTTTCGTTGCTGCCAGCGTAAACATCAGCTGCGTTCCGGTAAGATATAAAGGCATTATTAATGTCGCCTGCACTTTCATAAATCATGCCCTGCAGGTTTAATGCAAATGCATCTTTACCATACCTGTTGCTTTTATTACGGGCCTTATCGTTTTGGGCATTTAGAGATAAAGTGATGCGCCTTGCTTCTACAACTGCATCTTCCTGTAAGCCCAAAGCTGCGTAGTTAAGTGCCTTGTAGTAATGCACCATAAACGGCTCAAACCCTTCGCCAAGGTAACGTTGCTGCATGGGGTTTATTAAATTACCAACCGCTATATCGCCTACACTTTTTTTGTTGCTTTCTATCAGCCCGTCGGCTGCATTTAAGTATTCATTGCTTTCTGCCAGTTTATTTTGCATGCGGTACAGTGTACCCAGTTCCAGCGTATACAAAAGCTTGTTACGTTCTTTTTTTAAGGATTTATTTTTCTCAATGCTATGCCGGGCTGCTTCATAATCATGCTGACGTAAACGGGCATAGTAGGCAGCCATCCTGCTGTTGTAAGTGGCACAGGAAAAAAATACCGGCAGTACTATGCAAGCTGTAAAAGCCTGTAGCAGGTTGCGTTTCATCAATAATGATTTAAGCAGAAAAACACTAAAGCTTTAAAGTAAAGTATTAACAAGTGCAGTAGATGGGCCTGCATACAATGCTGAACAAATCAAGTATTCTAATTTTTAACGTACTTGGATATTTTCTTGTCCCCTATCCAAACTACTTCATTGGTTTCAATGTCTGTTAGCTCCAGGTTAATTTGATAAGTAGCAGTCTTCTTTCTTTTATAAGCATCTACAATGGAGTTGATGGAACCTTGCAAAATATAATCTGCACCTTTTTCAAGCCCAAACTTTTTCATGGAAGTTGTGGTGGCGTTAGATTGCTGGTCTGCCTTCTCTGCACGAAGTTCTTCCCGCTTTTGTCCGCTTTGTACAATACCCACTTTTCCGGTATTTATAAAAGTGCGTTCAAGGTCTTTCATAAAAGTTTCCGCTTCTATATGCTCGTGGCTTTTGTTGTTAACAAAGCCAACAATTACAACAGGTTTTTTTCCTTTGGAACCCAGGTGGTTGGTTAGCCATTTATCCCCCAATGATTGGTTGATCATTTCTTCGGCAGTTAACCTGCTGTCTGTATTATTCCAGCTACCATTTATATCTGGTGTTTCAGATGGGTCAATCCTGGTAACCTTATGGCTGCAGGAAATAATTAACAGCATTAGGGCTGCTGCAGATAAAGTAAATATCTGTTTCATGATGGTTATTTTAGATGAGTATTAAATTAAAAAAAGCAGGGAAGAAAATTAAAGAAAAAATGATAGCGGTAACGGGGGCGGTAATTGTTGTACTGCTGCCAGTTGCTGTAACCGTTATAGTTGTTGTTATAACCGTTGTAATTATTATAGCGGCCATAATTACCATTACCGTAATTGCCATAATAACCATAGTTGCCAAAAATGCTGTAATCGTCGTACAGCCTTCGTTCCCGGCGATAATTGCGGCGTTCGGTCCTTCTTTCTGTTCTGGCCGTACTCCAGTCGTAAGCCTTGTAGGTATTTTGTAGAGTAGTATTGTTGGTTGCCTGTAAGCTGGTTTGTATGGCGATGTATTTATCCATACTTATTTTGTAATCAGGGTTTTGTTCGGCCGTATTTTCCTGGGCCTTTAAAGCAACCGCTGCTAAAATAATTGTAAGGGAGAGTAATATTCTTTTCATAATGATAGTTTTAAAGTACTGAACAAATATATAGCCATTTACCAGCTATGGAACGTACAAATGATTTAAAAGTTATAGGGTTAACAAAAGTTTATACTGGTTTAATTTACTGCATAATCACGCTTGGCAGGTCATCTGTAAAAATGGTTAGGGCGATCAATAAGATGGTGGCCAGTTTTAAGTATTGGTTTATCGTTAGGTTAAAAACTCCGCAAACGGATATTGATGTTATATCAAATACCTTCTTCCTGGTATAAAATAAACATTCTCTACCTTAGTACCTGTGCCACGAAAAGCACCGGATTATTATGGATTTACTTTTTAATAAAAACGAAGATGCCATGAAGCTTGCCTGGGGACAGGTTAAGCACCGGCTTGAAAATATTTACGAAGGCGGTGGAAAAAAAGCCATTCAAAAACAAAAGGAACGCAACAAATTAACCGCCAGGGAAAGGATAAATTATCTGTGTGATAAAGGAAGCAATTTTGTTGAAATAGGCGCCTTTGCTGGTTTTGAGATGTACCAGGACCAGGGCGGTTGCCCAGCAGGCGGTACCGTTAGCGGCATTGGCTATGTTAGCGGAAGGCAATGTGTTATTGTTGCCAACGACCAAACCGTTAAGGCGGGCGCATGGTTCCCCATTACCGGAAAAAAGAATTTGCGCATGCAGGAAATAGCCATGGAAAATAAACTGCCGGTTATTTACCTGGTGGATAGTGCCGGCGTTTACCTGCCCATGCAGGAAGATATTTTTGCAGACAAAGAACATTTTGGGCGCATCTTCCGCAACAATGCAAAGATGAGTGCCATGGGCATAACACAGATAGCCGCTGTTATGGGTGCCTGTGTTGCAGGTGGCGCATACCTGCCCATTATGAGCGATGAAACTTTAATGGTGGAAGGCAACGGGTCCATTTACCTGGCCGGGCCTTACCTCGTAAAAGCCGCCATAGGTGAGGATATTGACAATGAAACCCTTGGCGGTGCAACAACACATACCGCCATAAGTGGCATAGCCGATTATAAGTTTGCGACTGAAGAAGAATGCCTGGACCACATTAAAAAGATGATGGATAAATTAGGCAAGCCTGAAGATGCAGGCTTTAGCAGGGCTACACCTGCACCTCCCAAACATGATGTAAAAGCGGTGTATGGTGTAATGGGCGAAGGCAATGCAAAGCCTTATGATATGGTTGATATTATTAGTTGTATTACAGATGCTGACAGCTTTGACCAGTTTAAAGAAGATTATGGCAAAACCATTGTTTGCGGTTATGCCCGGGTTGAGGGATGGGCAGTGGGAATTGTTGCCAACCAGCGCCTGATCGTTAAAAACAAAAAAGGAGAAATGCAATTGGGCGGTGTAATTTATAATGACAGTGCCGATAAAGCAGCCCGGTTTATTATGAATTGCAACCAAAAAAAGATACCCTTAATTTTTTTGCAGGATGTTACCGGCTTTATGGTGGGCAGCCGCAGCGAACACTCCGGCATTATTAAAGATGGTGCCAAGCTGGTAAATGCGGTGGCCAATTCTGTAGTGCCAAAAATTACCATTGTTGTTGGCAACAGTTTTGGTGCCGGCAATTATGCCATGTGTGGCAAGGCTTACGACCCCCGTTTTATCTACGCATGGCCCACTGCTAAAATTGCAGTTATGGGTGGTGAGCAGGCTGCTAAAACATTGTTGCAGATTCAGGTGGCATCTTTAAAAGCAAAAGGCGAAACCATATTACCCAAAGATGAAGAAGCATTGCTGCTGGAAATTACGCAACGTTACCAACAGCAAACAACCCCATATTACGCAGCAGCAAGGTTGTGGGTAGATGCGATTATTGACCCATCAAAAACAAGGATGGTCATTGCTGAAGGCATCGCCGCAGCCAACCACAACAGCCATATGGATGAATTTAAGACCGGGGTTTTCCAGGTGTAAAACGTCCTTATATTTTCATCAGGCTGAAAATTTTTTTCTTTAACCATTGCTAAAATAAATGACGGACAACAACATACAATTGTACACAGATGGCTCCTCACGGGGTAACCCAGGGCCAGGTGGATATGGAGCCGTTTTACTTTTTGGGAGCCACCGCAAAGAACTGTCGCAGGGTTACCGCAGAACGACCAATAACCGCATGGAACTGATGGCCGTTATTGCAGGCCTGCAGGCCATAAAGAAAAACGAGTTGCCGGTAACAGTGTATTCTGACAGCCAGTATGTGGTTAACAGCGTTGAAAAAGGCTGGCTCAAAAGCTGGATGAAAAACGATTTTAAAGGCGGCAAAAAAAACAAGGATTTATGGAAACAATACCATGCGCTTGCAGCCGGTTTCAATATTAAATTTGTTTGGGTAAAAGGCCATGCCAACAACCCCTTAAACAATAGATGCGATGCATTGGCCACTGCCGCCGCAGATGGAGGAAATTTATTAATTGATACCGGTTATGAAAACGACCCTGCTTCAGACAGCTTACTGTAAATTCTGCATCTTACCTAAAAAGCAAAACCCACCGCAATAACGCAGTGGGTTTTCATTGGGCCAAACAATTATGCGGCTACTGCCAATTGTTTTGGCAAAAAATATTTTTTTATAAGATAATATCCTCCGAACAACAGCGTGCTGAAAATTAGCGTGGCATATAAACTGCCCCGGTAAAAAGGTATTGCTTCTGCGTAGCAATGCAATAAACCTGCTACCGTTTTAGAATAAGGCTGGCTGTTAATATCCAATCCATTTCCAATCCACACCGCAAAGTTTGATAGTAAAAAATAAACCGATGCACCCGCAACAGCGCCACCAAATATTTGTATGGCGTTGGTTTGCTTTATCCAGAACCCAATGGCTGTAAGCCCGACAAACAACACATAATTCGTTAACTGCCCGCTATAAAAACCTGGCGTAGCCGATAGGTGTAATTGAAACAATACCTGGTATAAAATATCGGATAGCAGCATGGAAAATAAGGGAAGCAAAAATGCATATTTTTTATCCTTTACAATACTGCCGGCGAATAATGCCATTGCTATCTGCGGGGCAAAACCTAAAGGCCTGCCTGGTAATATCCTGTATATAGCAGCTATCAGCACCAGTAAACCAAAAGCTATAAAAACGGGTTTGTTATTTTTCATTGTCATAATTTAACAGCCGCAAAAATAAGTAATAAAATCAGCAGGGCAATGCTATCAAATGGCCTCTGCCATATAAGCCCAATTATACATTATGGCCAAACATAACCATACAGGTGCAACCGGAGAAGCATTGGGGGCGGCATACCTGGCGCAAGCCGGGTTTTGCATTACAGAAAAAAACTGGCGCCACGGCCGCTTTGAGGTAGATATTATTGCCAGCAAAAAAGACACGTTGCACTTTATAGAAATCAAGACAAGGCGCACTGAAAAATTTGGCCTGCCAGAGGAACATGTTGGTAAAAAGAAAATGCAGAACCTCATTAATGCTGCCGAACAATATCTTTATCTGCAACCGCAATGGCAACGGATACAATTTGATATCTTATCAATTCTGATGCTTACAGGCCAGCCGGTTGAATACTTTTTTATTGAAGATGTTTACCTGTAGCAGCAATGTTTTGCATCATGGTTTTCATCTTTTCAGTCCACTTATAAGTTGCCGGGCAATACTGTATGTTTTGGCGGTGCACATGCAAATAATCGGTTACTTTCTTTTTGGTAAGATGTGGAAAGCCTGAACAATCCGCAGGCCTTACTTCATAGATGCTGCATTTATTATCCGTTAAATTCAGGAACTGGCAAGGCTGTTTTTTGTTCTGCCAGTCCTTGTCCTTCTCATCAAAACGGAGCCACTTTTCTTTAAACTCATCCTGTGTCATTTGCAGGTGGCCGGCAATGCGGCGGATGTCTGTTTTGGTAAACGTTGGCGTCATCACTTTGCAGCAATTGCCACAGGTAAGGCAATTAATTTCCTGCCAAACTTCTTTATCGGCGTGGTCGGCCATTTGGTGCAAAGCCTTTGGGGGTTTGTTTTCCAGCCGGGTCAAAAAATGCCGCATTTGCTTTTTATAAGCTTGTACATTTGTCCGGAATTGCCTGAGGTTAACTATCATTATTGATTTAATATTGCTTTGTGCAGTAACGAAATTAGCGGAAACAAACCAAAAAAATGCAGCCGTTAAGGGGGCAACTTTCAACTACAATTTAACTATGTGGCAAGCATATATAAAAGGTTTTAAGGCATACCTGCAACTGGAAAAATCACTGAGCGAAAATTCTGTAAGTGCTTACCTGCATGATATTGAAAAGCTGGTAACCTTTCTTCAATCGGCCAATAATTTAAAACCGCCAGACCAAATTACGCTTAAGGACCTGGAGCAATTTAACCGCTGGATAAGCGAACTGGGGATGACGGCGGGTTCACAGGCCAGGATGATATCTGGCCTGAAAAGTTTTTTTAAATATTGCCTGATAGAGAACATCACAACCACCGATCCATCTGCCTTGCTGGAATCGCCGAAGTTAAAAAGAACGCTGCCTGATATTTTGAGTTTTGATGAGATCGTAAAAATTATAGGCAAGCTGGATGTTAGCACACCTGAAGGCGGCAGGAACAAAGCGATACTTGAAACCCTGTACAGTTGCGGCTTACGGGTTAGCGAGCTGGTAAACCTTAAGCTAAGCTGCCTGTACCTTGATGAAGGTTTTGTAAGGGTTATTGGCAAAGGCGACAAAGAAAGGCTGGTGCCCATAGGTAGGGATGCGATAAAATACATTACCATTTACCGGAACGATATCCGTGTACATATTGCCATAAAACCGGGCCAGGAAGACATTTTATTCCTGAACCGGAGGGGAAGCAAATTAAGCAGGGTAATGATTTTTCTAATCATAAAAGACCTGGCCAAACAAGCAGAAATCAAAAAGGTAATTTCGCCGCATACCTTCCGGCATTCTTTTGCCACACATCTTGTGGAAGGTGGTGCAGACCTGCGTGCAGTGCAGGAAATGCTGGGCCACGAAAGCATTACCACAACAGAAATTTACACTCATCTTGACAGGGAATTTTTACGCACAACGCTGCAACAGTTTCACCCGGCATTTAAGCAATAACCCTTATTGGTTTTGGCCAGGGCTTTTTTCTGTAGTAAACCCAGATACCTTGTCTTTATGCAGCAGCATCTTTACCAGTTGTATTAAAGCGGTAAGGGTAAAAATGCCGCCGATAACCCAGTTTAGGTATTGCTGACTGCCTGCTATGCGCTGCACCATATACTGGCCGCCAAAAATAAAAACACAATTGCCCAGCAACGTACCAATGCCAATACCAACAATGTAAGTGTTATAATTATTTGAGTTGGGCAATAGTATTTTTTTGTTGAGCAATACGGTACTCCACCCAAACCAAAAAGGTATCTGCACCGGGTTTACGGCGCACATTAACATGCCCAATAAAAAGCGGTGCAGATGGTTATTAAGCAATACATTTTTAGCGGTGCCATTGCCTTTGGCAGCAGCAATAAAACTACCTGCCGCAAGCCCGGCAATAATCAGCAGGGTTACCCATTCCATAATACGCATTAGTTTGCCTTGCCTGCGTACCCACTCAATACCTACAAGGGATATACGCACATACACCATCTCTACCAGCAGGGAGCCAAGCGCAAACCAAATAGCGTCGTGCAGGCCTTCCTGTATGCCTATCTGCATAGCAGCCACATTAAGGGTACCCAATGGAAGCGAACCTAAAAAACTAATCATCATTCCCCAAAAGAAAACGGGTAAACTTTTTGGCATGGCACAAAGGTAATTGTTGAATTGGCTCCAGGAATAGAAACGGTTTATATGATTGTGGCAAGCAACCTAAAGGGTAACGGTAAGGCCTGCCCCGGCATATTTATAGTACCTGAAAAAAAGCATGTTTTGTGTTGAAGACAATATATTTCTTGCCTGTACAAAAGCACTTAATTTGTTTAAAACTTTGTTGGATGAATGGTTAAAATCGTATGCTGACATTACATAATTGAGGAGCCATAAATTTTTGGTTTTTGTATTTTTCGACATTAACCCATTTACCTGGAACTGCCAGTTTTTAAATTGCACATGATTTTGGAGTCCTATCTGCACCTGGGCCCTGAAGGATTGTGGGATGCTGGGAGAATACCCATGGGAACACCCCATTTAAAGCATCTAAAAAATTACCAGAAGGAAACCGTCGAAACTCTTCTCCCTTTACAACCATCAACTGCTGTGGCTTTTGCCATGGAGTGGCATCATTTTCTAAAGTACTGTCCTGGGCAAAAAGAGTTGAGGTTATGAATGACAGACAAAGCAGGCCCAATAAATATGTTTTCATTTCGGTAAGGCAATTAGTTTAGGGATGAAGATAATAAAAATCAGTACATGCAAAACCTCATTAAGCAACTTGGCAAAAATATTGGCTTAGTCATCTCAGCCCATCTGCTTTCCTTTCTTATTGTTGAAATAAGTTTGGTATTTTTAAATGGAAATACACGGCTTGCCACAAAAGGATTTTAACTTAACTACACATTGATAAACGCCTCTACCATACAACTGCTCCGCTTTCCTTTCTCCTTTTTTTTGATGCCGGTGTATTGGTTTGCTTTAAGCCAAACCGATACCGTTAATACCTCACGTGCCATACTGGTATTCATCATACTTCACCTGCTGGTTTACCCTGCCAGCAACGGTTACAACAGTTATATGGACAGGGATACAGAAAGCATCGGCGGCATAAAAAACCCTCAGCTTCCTACCGGGCAATTGTTTACCGTTACCCTGCTGCTGGATGCTGCCGCTATTGTGTGCAGCCTTTTTATCAGCGTTGCTTTTGTTGCCGGTATTGTTGCCTACATACTGGCATCGAGGGCATACAGCTACCGGGGCATACGATTAAAAAAATATCCTGTTATTGGCTTTATAACCGTCATATTTTTTCAGGGGGCTGTAACCTATTTTTTGGTGGTGCATGGCAGCAGTGCAGATAAAACGTTTGATGTTCCGCCATTTGCCATGGTTGCCGCATCGCTGCTTATCGGGGGCTTTTATCCGCTTACACAAATTTACCAGCATAAGCAAGATAAGGAAGATGGTGTGGTAACACTTAGCCTGCTGCTGGGTTACAGCGGCACCTTCATTTTTACGGCCATCATTTATGCGCTTGCGGTAAGCACACTGGCATATCAATTGATATCCACACTTCAGCAACACAGCTTCTTTATTATGCAAATCTTTTTTCTTCCGGTACTCGTATATTTTTTCTGGTGGTTCCGGCAGGTATCGCTTAAACATACAGCCGCCAATTTTGTTAATACCATGCGTATGACTGTGCTTGCTTCAGTTTGTACCAATGCAGCATTCATTACTTTATTTTTAATTGAAAAAATTTGAGCAAAATAATCTCTATCGCCACAAGTGTACCGCTGCATAAACATAACCAGAATGACATTTTAAATTTTGCAGATACCATCTACAGCACCAACGAAACAGACAGCCGCAAACTAAAATTTTTATACCGCCAAAGTGGTATCAATACCCGTTACAGCGTTATACCGGATTACAGCAGTACACAGCAGGACAGGGAGTTTTACGCCAAATCAAATGATCTTGAGCCTTTTCCTTGTCTGGAAAAAAGAATGCGCTGGTTTGCATGCAATGCTGCAAAACTTTCTGTAGAAGCCATCACCAAATGCATCAGCGGGCAAATAGAAGCGACACAAATTACGCACCTTATTACCGTAAGCTGTACCGGCATGAGTGCGCCGGGTATGGACCTGGAGATTATGGAAGCAATGGATTTACCATCCAATATTTTCAGGACGTCGGTAAATTTTATGGGCTGCTATGCTGCCATCCATGCGTTAAAAATTGCTGATGCTTTATGCAAAAGCGATGTGGGTGCCAACGTAATAATTGTGTGCACCGAGTTGTGTACACTCCATTTTCAAAAAGAAGCTTCGGCAGATAATATTACCTCTACCCTTCTATTTGCGGATGGCTGTGCTGCGGTTTTAGTACAGCATAAAGCTGCTGTGGCAAAGGGTTTAAGCCTCAACAACTTTTATTCGGATGTTGCTTTTAAAGGCAAAAAAGATATGAGCTGGCAACTATCTTCTAAAGGATTTTTAATGACGCTTACCGGCTATGTGCCAGATCTTGTAAAAGAAGATTTTGATGTTTTATTAAACAAAGCTTTGATGAACAGCGGTGTAAAAAAAGAAGACATCAATTTTTGGTGCATCCATCCCGGCGGAAAAAAAATATTGGAAGCCATACAGCAAAGTACCGGACTGAAAGAAACCGACCTGAAAGAGTCTTACGAAGTTTTAAAAGATTACGGTAACATGAGCTCGCCGACAGTACTGTTTGTTTTAAAGAAAATATTGGATGAACTGCAACAAACACAGGCCGAAGGTGCTAACATTTTTGGTGTGGCATTTGGGCCTGGCCTAACGATGGAAACCTTTATTGCCAGTTATGATTAACCTTTCCAAAAGGTCGTATAAAAAAGAACTGCTCGACCAGGATAATATTCCCTTTGCTGACATACAGCAAAACATGAAAGAGCTGAATACCATCAACACCAACCTTGGCGGCCACGCTGTTTCCATTGCAGGCTTGCAACAATTAATTGGTCCCAACATGAGTAACAAACCATTTTCCATCTGCGAAATTGGCTGTGGCGGCGGCGATAACCTGGATGCCCTGAACACCTGGGCAAAAAAGAAAAATATTAAAGTAACCTTTACGGGCATTGACATTAAACCAGCCTGCATTGAATTTGCCCGACAACAGTATCCCCACTTAAATGCCGTTTGGATAACCTCCGGTTATGAGCAGGTTTTGTTTGGGGATAGTAAACCCGATATCATTTTTTCATCGCTCTTCTGCCATCATTTTGACAGCACCCAATTACAGCAAATGTTGCAATGGATGCAACAGCACTCCTCAACCGGTTTTTTTATAAACGACCTTCACCGGCATTGGCTTGCCTACGGTTCCATAAAACTAATTACCCGTTATTTTTCAAGTTCTTATCTTGTAAAAAATGATGCCCCTTTATCAGTTGCAAGAGGGTTTAAAAAGAAAGAATGGAAAACACTTTTACAAAACGCAGGCATACAAAAATTTACGCTGCAATGGAAATGGGCGTTCAGGCACTTAATTGTTTACCAGCATGACTGATGTTCAGTATTTTGACGTAACCATTATTGGTGGCGGGCTTGCAGGCCTGGCACTTTCGATACAATTGACCAATAAAGGTTTTTCTGTTGCACTGTTTGAAAAAGAAACCTATCCTTTTCATAAAGTATGCGGCGAATATATCAGCCTCGAAAGCTGGGATTTTATGCAACAACTCGGCCTGCCCTTACAAGCAATGGACCTGCCCATTATTAAAAAATTATTGGTAAGCTCACCTGATGGTAATTCTTTACAGCACCAGCTTCCGCTTGGGGGTTTTGGCATAAGCCGGTATAAACTTGATGATATGTTGCAGCAAATTGCACGGGAAAAAGGGGTACAGGTTTTTGAAGGCTGCAAGGCTGAAGACATTGTATTTGATGATGAAAAGTTT
Organism: Ferruginibacter sp.; assembly: GCA_965249755.1. GTDB lineage: Bacteria > Bacteroidota > Bacteroidia > Chitinophagales > Chitinophagaceae > Ferruginibacter. The sequence goes on along the minus strand of CBDFMT010000004.1, from coordinate 213,480 downwards.
TTGGTAACCACATCCAAGGGGCGGTTTATCAGCAGGGTTTGCGCAGGCAGTTTTGGCAAACGCAGCAACCTTGATGTAAAATGGAAACGCAGTTTTGTGGTGGGGAAAAAAGATAAACTCAACAACTATATCGGCGTTAAATACCACATCAAAACTAACTTTGAAAACGACACCATTGCCTTGCATAATTTTAAAGATGGATACTGTGGCATCTCCAGGATAGAAGATGAAAAGTATTGTTTATGCTACCTTACCAACGCCGCTAACCTTAAAGAAAATAATAACTCTGTTGAAAAAATGGAGCAGGAAATTTTATACAAAAACCCCTTGCTGAAAACCATTTTTGAAAACTGCGAAGTGCTGTTTAAACAGCCGGTTACCATCTCACAAATATCTTTTAAAAAAAAGTCGCAGGTGTATGGGCATGTTTTACTAATGGGTGATGCAGCAGGTATGATAACACCCTTATGTGGTAACGGTATGAGCATGGCACTGCACAGCAGCAAACTTGCGGCAGTTGCCATATCCGGCTTTCTTACCAATAAAACCACCAGGCTGCAAATGGAAAAAACATATGCTCAAAATTGGAACACACAGTTTGGTAAAAGGCTGTTTGCAGGCAGGCAAATACAACGGCTTTTTGGCAAACCTGCCGTTACCAATGTTTTTATTAAGGTGATGAAAAAAGCCCCGGCCATGGTGCAATGGCTCATCCGGCAAACACACGGCAGGCCATTTTAAATTAAAAACTTTGCTGGCTTTGCGCATCAGGCCATCTTCGTATCAAGTGCCTTCATTTTTAACGTAAGCCTTCTGGAACTGGTTAAAAATTTCCTGCCCTGTTCAAACGGCCACGGCTTAATACCCTTGTCAGCATTGTACCTGCTTATCTCATACAAAGCTTTCCAGTGTTTTAAAATCTCTTTGTAGGCGGCACCCAATGTGTAGCCATTATCATAAAAATGATTGGGCTCTGCACCGCAGCCGTTGTACTCCAAAATGGTAAAACCTTTGCCTTCTTTTAACTGCCCGATGCTTTCACACATGATATCATAACGCCCATAATAAAAGCCATTTTGCTCATTGCTGATGTTGTCGAAAACAGTTAATAATTGTGCATCAATTTCATTGGCAAGGTTTATAAATTGTGCACCACGGTTATGGTTGGCCGCATAACTGAGCATGTATTTTTTGCCGTGCGGCAACACGTTGTGCCAGTTGGGCAAATGTTTAAGCCGTAAATTATTCCGTAGTTTATTTCCTTTGGGATGGTGGGTAACAAGTTCGTGAAGCTGATGGGTGCCATCGCCGGTAACATGCAACGGCACTTTTTTCAGGAAGCCGGTAATTTGTCCGCTGGCATTTTTTGGATGGCGGATGTAGAACACACTTACTTCCAGCGGATAGGTTATCATTTGCTGAACAATGTACTCCCACTGCATTTGATTGTGGTACTGTATTAATTCTTCGGGGCAATTTATTTTTCTTAGCAAGATGCCCTGCCCTCCTACTTCCGGCTTTACAATAAATGGGTAACCGATATTATGCCGGTTGATTTTTTCTTCAATATCCCTGATGCCTTCTCCAGGTAAAACGTTACAGGTACCCGGATAAAGGTGGGTTGGTAAAAGGTTATACATTTCCTTTTTGGGTTCCCCTTCCAAACCACCAAAAGTAAGCATTGGGTTAGAGGGCGTGAAAAACCAAACAGCTTTGGAACGGATGATATACCATAGCCAAAACACGGCTAACGGTGCGTATAAAATTTTAAATGGCCAAGCCTCCCAATGGGCAACACGATGGAATAATTTTTTCACGAACGCCAAAATTAACGGTTAAACCCAACAATAAACACCCCGCTTTACACAACAAACATTTAGCTACATTTGCCTTAAGCAAAACATATAATATGCAGGTACCGGTAATGGCAGAAATGATGGCAGAAGGAAAAACCCCCGATGTTTTATTTTGGGTAGGCTGTGCCGGAAGTTTTGATCAGCGGGCACAAAAAATTACTAAGGCCTTTGTAAAAATTTTAGAGGCCACCGCTACCAGCTATGCTATTTTAGGCAAAGAAGAAATGTGTACCGGCGACCCTGCAAGGCGTGCTGGCAACGAGTTTATGTTTCAAATGATGGCCTACCAAAATATACAGGTGCTGAATGGCTATGGCGTAAAAAAAATTGTTACTGCATGCCCCCATTGTTTTAATACCCTTAAAAATGAATACCCTGAATTGGGCGGACAGTATGAAGTAATACACCATGCTACTTTTTTGCAGCAGTTAATTGATGAAGGAAAAATAAAGCTTGCCGAAGGGGGGAGTTTTAAAGGAAAAAAAATTACCTATCATGATAGCTGCTACCTCGGCAGGGCCAATAATATTTACGAAGCACCCAGGAAAGTACTGGAAGCATTGGATGCCGAACTGGTTGAAATGAAACGCTGCCGCAGCAATGGATTATGTTGCGGTGCAGGCGGTGCACAAATGTTTAAGGAAGAAGAAAAGGGCACGACAAGGGTTAACCTGGAAAGGGCCGGCGAGGCATTGGCAACGGGTGCAAATATTATTGCAGCGGCTTGCCCCTTTTGCAATACCATGATGACGGACGGCGTAAAAAATAATAACCGGGAAGAAGATGTTCAGGTGCTGGATATTGCTGAACTTATTGCAGCTTCTTTATAAAAATAATTTTGCAAGATGATTGAAACGATTTTTAAAGAACAGTTGCCAGCAGGTTTCGCCGGCACTTCAAGGGTTTGGGTATACCAGTGCAGCAGGCTTTTTTTTATGGGCGAAGCATTGCAAATAGAAGCCATACTGGAAGATTTTGTTGCCAACTGGAAAAGCCATGGCGATACGGTTAAGGGATATGCCAATCTCTTTTACGGACAGTTTATTGTTTTGATGGCAGATGAAAGTGCAACCGGCGTTAGTGGTTGCAGCACCGATAGCTCTGTGCATATTATTAAAGCAATTGAAAAACAGTTTAACGTTGATTTGTTTAACAGACAAACACTGGCTTTTTTTGTAAAAGAAAAAGTGCAGCTTTTACCCATGAACCAGCTACCCTACGCCATAGAAAATAATTTTGTAAATGCCGAAACCTTATATTTTAACAACACCATTACCACCAAACAGGAGATGTTGGAAAAATGGATTATACCTGTTAAAGATAGCTGGCTGAGCAAACGTTTTAACTTTCAGCCAAAAGGGTTAAGCTTGTAAAAGCCCAACCCTTTTGTGTACTGCCTAACTACCTTTTACCCCGGATAGTTTCGTGTATAAATTGAAGTTTTTCCTTTACAGGCCCTGTTATAACAAAAGGATAAGGGTCTTTCATGCCCATGCTCCTGTTAAGGCTGTTCATTACAAAAGATAAGGGTATCCACCTATCAATAACGGCCGAAAAGTTTTTAGTGCCATAAGGGTCGATGTTGATATTTGCACTCATATCATTATCGCTATCTGCTGCTTTTGGTTTTACGGACAAACCGAAAGAGTATGCCGTTTCAAGCGTATCAATAATGTGCAGATAGTGGGCCCATGTTTCTGCCCAGTCTTCCCAGGGATGGGCTGCGGCGTAGGCACTTATAAAATTTTCCCTCCAGTCTTCTGATGCTGATTTGTTGTAATGCGCTTTTAGTGCTTCGCCATAATCGATACTGTCATCACCAAAAAGTTTACGAAAAGGTATCAGCCGGTCTGTATCTTTTATAAGCCTGTCCCAATAGTAATGTCCAATTTCGTGGCGGAAATGCCCCAGCAATGTGCGGTACACTTCATCCATTTGGTTACGGGCCATTTCCCTAAGTGCATCATCGGCTTCATTAATATTAAGGGTTATCAAACCATTGTCATGGCCGGTAAGCAGGCGTTCGCCACTTTCTTTTTGCTCGGCCATAAAATCAAATGCAATCCCGGTTTCAGGTTCATCTGCCTTGCTGGCAACAGGTAATTTAAAACGCAACAGGGCATATACCAGCCTGTGTTTGGCAACTTCAATCCGGTACCATTTATCCCAATGGCTCGGTTCACTTAAATCCGGTATGGTATGGTTAAGCTTGCAGGCGATACAAAAAGTTTCGGTACTGTTTTGCGGCAGCAACCAGTTGCAGGTATTCAATTGTTTATTAACACAGTACTTATATTGTGCGGCTGTTTCGGTGCTTTCATAACCGGTTGCATCTGTAGCATTGGCTTCAAGGGAAAGCATCTCCATTGTCACAGGATCAAAGCCCAGGGCGGCATTGCAGTGTACACAAAAATAATTTTCAAAATATACAGGCTGGCCGCAATGGCCACATTTAAAAAGTTTCATTATTGGAAATATTGATAAAAAATGATTGCTGGTTAACTGCCACGCATTTATCAATAAGTGTGCCTGTACAAAATGCGTGCTGATGGATTATAAACCTTTGGATTGGTGACGCAGTACAACAAAGCCCAGCAATGATATGCCGTACAATGGTGCGACGCCAATGAAGCTGATGAAAGGTTTACTGTTTGCTACATTAAAAATTACACGCCTTTTGATAACCTTAAATCCAGCGTGCAGGGGAACTCACTGTTGATTTCAGGGGCTGGTGCATCGTATATAAATGGCTCCCTGTTGTTTTCAATAAAGTGTGCGGTTACTGCAGTGAGGGTGTTTACAAACCGTGGCGCCTGCGTATGGCTTGTGTTGCCAAACCTGCTTACACGGCGGGTTTCAGCCTCAAAGCTGTTAACCGGAAAAGTATCATAACTTCTGCCGCCGGGGTGGCTTACATAGTAGGTACAGCCGCCGATGGAGCGGCCGTTCCAGGTATCCACAATGTCAAAAGTTAATGGTGTATCTACCCCGATTGTGGGGTGCAAGGCACTTGGCGGCTGCCATGCCCGGTAGCGTATGCCGCACACATACTCCCCTTTTACACCGGTGGGTGTTATGGGTACACGGATGCCGCCGCACAATAAAATGTACCGGCTATCGGTTAGCCCGGTTAGTTTTACCTGCACCCTTTCTAAAGATGAATCTACAAACCTTGCGGTGCCGGTGCTGCTCATTTCTTCGCCCAGCACATGCCAGGGTTCAATGCCCATGCGTATTTCCATGGCAATATCCTTTATGCGTACAGAGCCGTAATGCGGAAAACGAAATTCGAAAAATGGTTTAAACCAGGCCACATCAAAGGCATACCCTGCCTGCTTTAAATACCCCACCACATCACCAAGGTCTTGCTCCACATAATGCGGCAGCAAATATTTATCGTACAGGCCTGTGCCCCAGCGTACCAGTTTATGTTTGTAAGGCTTGTTCCAAAAAGCGGCTATCAATGCACGTATCAGCAGCATTTGCAGCATGCTCATTTGTTTGTGCGGCGGCATATCAAAGGCACGGAATTCTAAAATGCCCAACCGCCCTGAAGAAGAATCGGGGGAATATAATTTATCGATGCAAAACTCTGAGCGGTGTGTGTTGCCGGTGATGTCGGTGAGCAAATGCCTGAAGATCCTGTCGGTAACCCAAAACGGGATAAAGCCTTTTTCGGGCACCTGGCTAAAGGCAATTTCCATTTCGTACAGGCGGTCTTCAAAGCCTTCATCAAACCTTGGGGCCTGACTTGTTGGGCCAACAAAACTGCCGGAAAATAAATACGATAAGCCGGGATGGTGCTGCCAGAAAGTGATGAGGCTCCGCAATACATCCGGCCTGCGCAATAGCGGGCTGTCGGCGGGTTTAGCGCCGCCGATTGTGATATGGTTGCCGCCGCCGGTGCCGGTGTGGCGGCCATCGAGCATAAATTTTTCGGTGCCCAGCCTCGATAGCCTTGCCTGCTCATACAAGGTTTCGGTGTTAGTTAAAAGCGCTTTCCAATTTTTTGCCGGGTGTATGTTTACTTCGATAACACCGGGATCTGGCGATACCACCATTCTTTCAATCCTGGTATCCCTTGGCGGTTCGTAGCCTTCAATGCGTACCTGCATATTTAGTTTGGCCGCAGTGCTTTCGATGGATGCCACCATATCGAGATAGTGCTCAATATAATCCATGGGCGGAAGAAAAATATAGATGAGCCCTTCACGCACTTCCACATTTAAAGCGGTACGGATGGTTTCCACTTCCATGGTAATTTCCGGATGGGCTTCTTTTTCTTCGGCTGGTTTTTTTTCATTGGCGGCAGGCTTTTTACTTTCAACTGCCGCTTTGTTTTCGCCGGGCATTATCCTGGCTGGTTCTGTATTTTCAAACACTTTACCATAGCGCCACAAAATGGCTTTGTGAAAGTCTTCCAGCTCCGGCAAGTCTTCAAATAAGCTGCGTTCTACTTTATACGGTTCTTTTACTTTTGGTACTACCGGTAACGAAGTTAACGGCAGCCGCAGCCCCATGGGCGAATTGCCGGGCACTAAAAAAAGATGCTGCCGGTTAAACACCCACTTACAGCTAAGCCATTTATCGTCCCAATAATTCCACCGCAGGGGCAATGCATAACCAACAGGTTCGCCAAGGCCCTGGTTAAGGAGTTGCGCTAGTGTGCGCCGCTCTAACGGGTCTTTTAAATTTGCTTTTAACGGGTCAATATTTACCGGGTTTTTTCCTTCTGCCCATAAAAAATAAAACACGTCTTCGTAGGCAGGTATCAGGTTATCGAGGCTAACAGCCAGGTGCCTTGCCAGCTCTTCTGTAAACTTTGCCGCATCACTAATAGTATATTTTCGTTCTGTTTTTTCATGGGCTGTAAGGCCGATATCTCTCCAGATGGGCAACCCATCTTTTCGCCAAAACAATCCGTATTGCCAGCGGGGCAATGGCTCGCCGGGATACCATTTGCCCTGGCCATAATGTATAAGCCCGAGGGGGCCAAATTTTTCCCTTAACCTAAAAATAAGGTCGTGTGATAAAATGCGTTTTTCCTTTCCATCGGCGGCAGTATTCCATTGTGCAGATTCCATATCATCAATGGAAACAAAGGTTGGCTCGCCACCCATTGTAAGGCGCACATCGCCCTTTTCTAAATCTTCATCCACTTGTTCGCCAATGGCATTTATTGCAAGCCATTGTTGTTGGGTATAAGGTTTGGTAACCCGTGGGTCTTCATAAATACGGGTAACCGAATTTTCAAATTCAAAGGTTACTTCGCATTTATCGGTAGCGCCTACAACAGGTGCTGCACTTGCATAATCGGGTGTGCAGGCAAGCGGAATATGGCCTTCTCCTGCAAATAAACCAGAGGTGGCATCCAGCCCAATCCATCCTGCGCCGGGTATGTATACTTCTACCCAGGCATGCAAATCTGTAAAATCATTTTCAGGGCCAGATGGGCCATCCAGCGATTTTTCATCGGCAGATAATTGTACCAGGTAACCTGAAACAAAACGGGATGCCAAGCCCAAATGGCGCAACACCTGCACAAAAAGCCATGCAGTATCCCTGCAGGAACCCAATGCTTTTTCAAGCGTTTCCTCGCAGGTTTGTACGCCTACTTCCATACGGATGGAGTAACTGATATCTTTATTTAATTTTTGGTTGAGGTACACCAAAAAATCATTGATGGTCTTTTTACCAAGGTCGATGCTTTTTAGAAACTGCGTTAGCAACGGGCCTGCTTCTTTTATTTCCAGGTATGGCGCCAATTCTTTGGTTAACCCCCCTTCGTACTCAAAAGGAAAATTCTCTGCATATTCTTCTACAAAAAAATCAAAGGGGTTTATGGCCACGAGGTTGGCAATTACTTCCACCTCAATTTTAAGTTGTGTTGTTTTATCATTAAACACCACCCTTGCCTGGTAGTTGCCAAAAGGGTCTTGCTGCCAGTTTATAAAATGATCTTTAGGTTCTACCTTAAAAGAGTAAGACTCAATCGGTGTACGGGAATGGGCAGCCGGCCTGAGCCTGAAAACGTGTGGTGACAAGGCTACAAGCCTGTCGTAACTGTAAACTGTTTTGTGCCTGATTGCTACCCGTATTGCCATGGTTTAAGTGTTTAGTTATTGATGGGCAATTCAATCGTTTTTTTAAATATAGGATTCAATCGGTGCAATGAAAAATTTATTTGCCATTGCGTTACTACACGATAAATGCGACATGATTTAGCCAGCAGCTTTATGCAGTACAAATGCTTCGTTAAGCATGTATACCTGCTGTAGGAAAATGCTTTTAAAAAATTAGTAAAACCGGGAATATGGTTTACCCGCAGCGCAGCTATTGCAATTAATAAAGAATAAAGCGCATTGCATGCCGCTGCCCTAAACCCACAAAACACAATAAATTTTATTTAGGATGCGTTTTGCTACCGGTTGAGAAGTAAAACAGCACTGCTTTACAGGCAGCATGCCCATGTAACATGCCGCCCTGTTCAACAGTACGCCAACCGGTTGGTGCAAATAATATTTGCTCTTTCCGGGAGACAACTGCAAGGCTTCAATAAACCATCCAATATCTTTTCCCTTTTTTCCAGTCCTAAGAAAAACCAGTAAGAGCGCTACAAATGCATTGCAAAGTGCACCCGTTAAACAAGTCCTGTGGGCTCAGCAGGAAAACCAATTTTTTGAAATTTAACAGTCAGAAAGAGTATCCTATACTAGCCGAACTATTAAATAACCTTCAAAAAATTAAAAATGGAAAAGATCTTTACTAAAATTTCAGGTACTTCAAAGAGAGAGTTACTAATTGCATCATTTGGAATTATGCTTTTTTGTGGCTCTTCAGTTTATCTTCTTGCATACATGGTGAAAGTAGGATAACTGTTTGAAAATTGTTGGGCTGTCCATTGTGCTGGGCAGCCCTTTTTTTTTGCATGCCGTACAATCCTGTTGTTACTTTTTACTCCCCCAACTGTTGGCAATCCTCTTCCAAATCAACAGGCCTTTTTCAAATTATTATTAATAAAATGTTTTAAATTTTACAGGATAAGAATATATTTATAGAAGGCGAGATTAAAAAAGTATATCAGCTTTAAGTGGACAACTATGGAGACCGTAGAAAACGAAAGATTATCAAAATCAGCCAAAAATAACAACTGGAAAAAATGGGGGCCATATGTATCCGACCGCCAATGGGGGACCGTAAGGGAAGACTATAGTGTTGAAGGCAATACCTGGAATTATATTAACCATGACCTTGCCCGCAGTTATGCCTACCGTTGGGGCGAAGATGCCATTGCCGGGTTTTGCGATGCTGACCAGGTGCTATGTTTGGCACCTGTGTTTTGGAATGGTAAAGATTCTATTTTAAAAGAACGGCTGTTTGGCTTAACCAACAACGAAGGCAACCATGGTGAAGATGTGAAAGAAATGTATTTCCATCTTGACTCTTCTCCAACACACTCCTACTGCAAATTTTTATACAAATACCCACAACAGCCTTTTCCTTATGTTGACCTTGTAAGGCAAAACAGGACCAACCGCATGAGCCCGGAATTTGAATTGGCCGATACTGGTATATTCAATAACAACCGCTATTTTGATTGCTTTGTAGAGTACGCAAAAAACGAAATTAATGATATCCTGATGAAAGTTACCGTGTATAACCGTGGGCCGCAAACCTCCGACATACATGTACTGCCCCATTTGTGGTTCCGTAATTTTTGGAGGCATAACCCCAGGTTTACCAAGCCTGAACTGGAAGCCGCTTCACCGGATTGCATCATTGCTTCTTCTGCCCGAAACGGTAATTATTTTTTTTATCATGAAGGTGGTGAACAATTGTTTTGTGATAACGAAACCAATAATGAAAGGATGTATAACCGGGACAATGAAGCCCCTTTTGTAAAAGATGGTATCAATAATTATGTGGTTGATGGCAAGCATACAATCAATCCTGAAAAGAGGGGGACCAAATCTGCCATTTGGCTAAAAGCTGCTGTCCCTGCAGGGGGATCGGCTGTTTTTAAAGTGCGGTTAAGTAAAAATAAAATTGACGCACCGTTGCTGGCCTTTGATGAAATTTTTTTGAAACGTCAGCTCAACAACAACGAATATTTTGATGCCTTAACGCCTGCACATTTATCACCCCAACACAAGGCACTGCTGCGGAGCTCAGTAAGCGGACTGCTTTGGACCAAACAGTTTTACTACCTGGATGTATATAAATGGCTGTTTGGTGAGCCTGATGAAACAGCACCTAACAGGCATTATAAACGCAACCACGATTGGCAGCACCTTACCTGCCGCAACATAATCAGCATGCCGGATAAGTGGGAGTACCCCTGGTTTGCGGCCTGGGACCTTGCCTTTCATGCAGCAACTTTTGTGCATGTGGATGCCGACTTTGCCAAGCAACAATTGCTGGTGGTGTTAAGGGAATATTACATGCACCCCAATGGGCAAATACCAGCTTATGAATGGAATTTTAGCGATGTAAACCCACCCGTGCATGCGTGGGGCGTATGGTATGTATATGAGGCAGACAAGAAAAAAACCGGCGTGGCCGATTGGGATTTCTTGGAACGGGCCTTTCAAAAATTGCTGATGAATTTTACCTGGTGGGTAAACCAGAAAGATGCCAATGGCACAGATATTTTTGAAGGCGGCTTTTTAGGCCTTGATAATATTGGGGTATTTGACCGCAACCATATGCCACCTGGTATACGGAAATTGCAACAGGCCGATGCTACAAGCTGGATGGCCATGTATGCAATAAACATGCTGCGTATGTCGCTGGAGCTGGCGGAGCATAACCTTGCTTACGAAGAATCGGCCGCCAAGTTCTTCAGGCATTTTTTAAATATTGGCTGGGCCATGCACCATATTGGAAAAAAAGATATTTCCCTTTGGGATGATGAAGATGCCTTTTATTATGATGCCATACAGTTTGAAAACGGCAGCAGCCAGCGATTAAAAATACGCTCGCTGGTGGGCATCATCCCTTTGCTTGCGGTGGAAATAATGCACAGCAATATTTTTGAAAAATTGCGCCAGTTTAGTACCAGGCTACAGGTAATAAAACTTACCCGGCCAGACCTTACAAGGGTGATCTCCGACATAGAAATGAAAAACCAAAAGGGTAACTATTTATTTGCCATTATGGTGGGCGACCGTTTGGAAAGCCTCTTAAAAAGATTGCTTGACGAGGCTGAATTTTTATCGGATTATGGTATACGGTCTCTTTCAAAAACACACCAGGATAAACCCTACATTTTCGGCTACCAGGGCAGCAGCTATTCCATACAATATGAGCCTGGTGAGAGTTCCAGCGCTATGTTTGGCGGCAACTCCAACTGGCGTGGCCCCATCTGGATGCCCTTAAATTATCTTATTATCCACTCCCTTAGAAAATATTATGAATACTATGGCGATGCTAAAACCTACGAGTTTCCATCTGGGTCCGGCAATACTTTAAACCTGAAACAAATTGCCAATGAACTTACCAAAAGGTTGTTGAAAATATTTGAGCGCAATGAAACCGGCAGCTACCAATACCATGCAGAAAACCAGCAGGAATGGGAGCAGGAACATTTTAAGGAATACCATCTTTTTTATGAATTTTTTAATGGCGATACCGGCAAAGGTTTAGGTGCATCCCACCAAACAGGATGGACAGCATTGGTGGCAAATTTATTATTGGAGATGGATGAGGATAATTGTGATGAGCAACCTTAATTGTACAACTGGTAGTGGCGGGCATTACTTTGAGGCAATTATGTTTGCGGTACCGTTACGTATTTTTTTACTTTTTCCACCAACCCATCCATTTCAAAAGGTTTAGGCAAAAAGTCGTCTGCCCCTGCCTGTTTGCAAACCAACTCTGCTTCATGCAAAGCTGTTATCATTAAAATGGGTAAAGATGAAGTGGCCGCATTCTGCTTAAGGCGCATGCATACTTCCGTTCCCTTTACACCTGCTATAAGCATGTCAAGTATCACTAGTTTTATCGGGTGCAGGCCAATAGTTTCTTCCACATGATCTGACCGCTGAAGCACCATGGTTGAAAAGCCCCTGTAATCAAGGATCATCTTTATCATCATACCGATTTCTTCATCATCATCCACCACTAAAATTTGGGGTTGCACAGGCATTAAAATTTGTTTTAAGAAGATAAAGGTATGGTAAAGGTAAAAACTGTTCCATTGGCTGCACCACTTTCTACTTGTATAGTTCCATTATGCCGTTCAATAATTTCGTTGGCAATAAATAACCCGATGCCAAACCCTGAAAAGGTAGCTTCTTTTTTACCCTCCACCCTGTAGAAGCGTTCAAATATTTTTGACTGTTCTTCGGCACTTATGCCAATACCAAAATCCTGTACGCTTACCGCTGCTTGCAGCGGCGATGGTTTAAAAATATGCACGTTCACCAGGTTGTTTTCTGGCGAATATTTAATGGCATTGTTTATAAAGTTAATGAGTACCTGCCCAAGCCTGTCACGGTCGCCTGTAACTATGCACTGGCAGTCATCCTGCAGGTTTATGTTGTGTGTGGTATTGGTTTGGGATACATCCCTGATGGTTTCTTCTACAAGGCCGTTAAGGTAAAACTGGCTTTTTTGCATTTCCAATTTGCCGGATTCTATTCGTGACATGTCAAGCATTTCTGTGATAAGCCTCGTAAGCCTGCTGATCTGTATATCTATCCTTTTTAAAGAAGATGTTATGGGTTTTAAAACCGGTGTTGTTTCTTTTGTTTCACTTAGCATCATCAGCAAAACCTGCACATATCCTTTAATAGAGGTTACTGGGGTCTTAAGCTCATGGCTCACCATGGTTAAAAAAACATCCTTCCGTTTTTCATCTTCTTTAATTTTTTGGATCTCTGTCATGCTGCCGATCCACTTTACTGTTTTTCCGTTTTCGTCTTTAACGGCCACGGCCCTGCTTAAGTGCCATTTGTAATTACCTTCTTTGTCTTTCAATTGCAACTCTACTTCAAAGTCGTTACCGGTTTTTACAGATTTTATCCACTGTTCACTAATAGGTGCAACTTCATCCGGGTGCATACAATCGGCCCAACCATGCTGCTGTAATTGCTGCAGCCCCATGCCCGTATAATCCAGCCAACTTTGGTTATAATAGTACACTGCCCCTGCGCCATCTGCACTGCTTATTTTTTGTGGTATCAGGTCTGCAAGCTGCCTAAAATTTTCTTCGCTGCGCCGCAGGCTTAACTCTGCCTGCTTTGCTTCGGTAATATCCTTAAAAGTCCAGGACCATGCATAATACCCTCCATTTTCACCCACCACGGGATAACCGTGCCGCTCTATAATCTTTCCGTTTTTAAATTCAAGTTCATCCAAACTTGTGTCGGCAGGATGATTATAAAGCCATTGCACTTTTTCAATAAATTGTTGTGGCCGCACCAGTTGTTCCATGGCAAAGTTTAAAGCGGCTTCATCATCACTGGCATCAGTTATGTGCTGGGGCATGTTCCAGATTTGTACAAACCTTTTATTGTAAGAAAGTATTTTTCCTTTGGTATCCACCAGCAACAACCCGTCTAAACTGGATTCGTTATGGGCTTCCAGCAGGGCTTTGCGATATTCTAAAAGTGATTGGGTTTCTTTTTGTTCTGTAATATCCGTATTGGTTCCAAACCACTGGATAACATTTCCATTTTCATCTGCTGTTGGCCTGCCCCTTGTAAGGAACCACCGGTACACCCCATCATACCTGCGCAATGGAAAAATCAATTCAAACGGTTCGTTTTTGTGCCAAAGTTCTTTGATGAGGCCAAGTACCCTTTGCACATGGTCCGGATGATGTACCTTTTGCCACCCCCAACCCTGCATCTCTTCCAGTGTGGTGCCGGTATAATCAAACCATCGTTTATTGTACCAATAAATCCAGCCATTACCATCGGCAATCCAGGCCAGGTTTTCAATGTTATCGGCCAGCGTACTAAACTTGTGTTCGCTTTCTTCTACCTTAAGTGTGGCCTCCCTGTATTTGGTAATATCCCTTGAAACACATAATATTCCCTGTATTTTACCCGTGTCTGTATCCATCTCCAACGGTTGCACAATAACATCCCACCATTTGTAAGTTCCTTTTAGAGTGGGGCTGTAAGCCTGAAACTGCACTTTTTCCCCAGCGGCCGCTTTGGCTACTGCCCGTTTAACCATCGGCTGGTTGTTTTCTTCCCACATGTCCCACCAGCAATTATTTTTTAAGGTATTAAAATCGTCTATTTCCATCAGGCAAATACCATTGCTGTTCATAAATTGTAGCCTGCCTTCAATATCAAGCAGTTTAATGCAATCCGGGCTGCTGTCGAGTATAGAGCGGTTGAACGCCTCGCTTTTCTTTAATGCTATGGAAGCTATCCTACTTTCGTGTATATCAAAACCAACACCTATGTATCCTATAAATTCGCCGTTAGGCAAGTAGCGGGGATTGCCTTTAAACATATGCCAGCGGTAAACACCATCAAAACGCTTAACCCGTATAGCAGGAATAACGTATGGCTGTTGGTTATTAAAAGCGGGAACATAAATATCCATAACCACGCTAATATCGTCAGGATGTATTACATTGTTCCAGGCCAAATCTTTGGCCTCGGTTAATGATTGGCCGGTATACTCCAACCAGGTTTTGTTCCAATAAGATACATTGGCTTCTATGTTCGGGTCAATAATAAAAGTGGCCATCGGGGAGCTATCGGCCATGGCCCTAAAGCGTTCTTCGCTTTCTTTTAATGCAAGTGCAGCGTGCCGGTCTATGGTAATAAAACTATTTTCTAAAGGCTGATTATCCTCTTTAATATCTTCTGATGAAAGTTGTTGGTTTTTGTGCCCCATTGCCCATTTTCGATGTATCCCGAAATTACTTAAATATTTAAATTAATGCAAAGTTTAGGCTTTTCCTGTGAATTGCGTAAAGGTATAAGCAACGTTGGGCAGATGGTGAGGGTAGATTTTGTATTGATCTTTATAATAACAAATACCGCTTTTTAAAATGCAGATATTGTTTAATTGGCAGTACTGATTTCACTGCGGATTATTTTTCCAATATCGAGGGGCGAAATATTGAATTTGGTTGCATGCTGCTGCACACATCCGTTTTCAAAAAGAAAATGGTGCAGCATGGGCAAACGTTCAAAACAAGGCTTTGGGTGGGTTTTACCTGCACAATATTTTTTTGAAATTTTTACGGATAATTTTATCAGGTGGGGCAGAAGGCAATGCTTGTGTGTTTCAAATATGTCCTGGTGATAGGCTGTTTCAAAAGTTTCCGCAAGGATGGATTCGGCATCTTTTTTTGACGACGTAAATTCAAATAATATACCGTTCAACAAAGGGGCGTAGCGGTCGTATGCAGCACTGAACTGTTGTAATTTTTTGCTCTTATGTTTAGGTGTGGACATTGCTTGTAGTGCTGTTTAAAAACCTGCTGTAAGGGATATCCCAAGAAAAAATGGCTGTTCAAAAGAACAGCCATTGTGTTTATCAGCCTTCTGCGGGGGCTTCTGCCGCTTCAATATTTATGGCTGCTTCTGCAACTTCGGTCAGTTTCAAATCTGCCGCTTTTTCCTGGTTAAGGGTTTCTTCCAGCAGGGTTACCGCTTCGCTTAAACCAAGTGTTTCGGCAAACTGACGGAGTATGCCGTAAGAAGCAATTTCATAGTGTTCTACTTTCTGGCCTGCAGATATAATCCCTGCATCCCTCATGGCGCCTTTTTCGCATTCCTCCATTATTTCGCCTGCTTCTTTTATCAGGCCTGTCATGGCTTCGCACTTAACTGCAACCGGCTTTTTGCCTATCACAGCAAATACCTGTTCTGCCCTTGCTACCTGTCCTTCAGTTTCTGCCAAATGGCTGGTTAAAGCATCTATCAGTTCAGGCGAAGTGGCCTTTTTAATCATTTTTGGCAATGCTTTGGTTAATGCTTTTTCTGCCCAGTAAATGTCTTTCAGTTCATCCTCAAAAAGTTTCATTAACTGTGAGTGTTGCATGGTGCCGTTTACAGCAACCGGTTTTTTTTTGGCGATGGCTTGTGGTTTGGCCGTACCATTTAATGCAGCTTTTGATGTGCTCATTTGATTATTATTTTTTGTGTTAGAAAATTAGTTTTACAAGAGTGAAGACGGATAGGAAAACCCTTATCCTAATTATATGCCGGAAAAATTTGCGCTGAAAAATGTATGTGAAAGGTGTTTTGCCGGAAAAATGGGAATGTAATTGCTCAATATCGGCCAAGTTGTCGCAGCATAAGAAGTAGATAGTTGTACAGGCCGGGCACGGAGTAATTTATAAAATGGCAAAAAAATGGCACCAAGAGGAAATATGAGCGGCAGTGGTATGGAAATTAAGCTAAAGGAAAACTTACAAAAAATACGGAACCCTTGCCAGGCCTGCTGTTTACCCATAATTTTCCTCCCTGGTTTTTTACAATTTCGTTAGAGATATACAAACCTATTCCAAAACCTGGAAAGGTGGTAAGGTTGTCTTTACCGGACCTGTAGAACCGGTCAAATATCTTTTCCTGCTCACCGGCATCAACACCAATTCCGAAATCCTGCACAGATATAATGGCATTGCCATCCTCACTGTATATTTCCACAACTACCTTTTTTTTATTGGGTGAATATTTTACGGCATTGGACAACAGGTTTACAACCACCTGGCTAACCCGGTATTTATCAGCAAAAATTTGCATTGCTGGCAGGTTGCCGTATTCGATGGTGTGGGTGTGGGTTAACTGCTGATAATTCTCAATTTCCTCTTTTACAATTTCGTTCAGGCTTATCAGTTGGTTATTGAAATTGAGCTGGTTATTGCCAAACCTGCTCACATCAAGCAGGTCATTAATAAGCCGTATAATTTTGTTCGTTTGGGTAAGCATCCTGTCCATTACTTTTACATCTTCCTCACTTTGCTTAAGGGTAAATTTTTGATATAGAAGTTGCTCCATTAATTTTAATGAAGTAATGGGCGTTTTCAATTCATGGCTCACCATGCTTAAAAAATGATCTTTTTGCTGGTCCATTTCCATCCTGGCCGTAACATCCCTGATGTTGAAAACAATGGCATTTACATTATCATCTGCTAGGCGGTTGGTGGTTAATGGCCTCTATCCAAATGTATGCGCCATTCCTGTGCAATACCCTGTACAAAATCCTTTCGGACCCTCCCGGGGTTTCAATAATTTTTTTTATGTTCTCTTTAAACAGGGTACTGTCTTCGGGATGTATTTGCGCTATGCCTGTGCTGGCATCCCTTTCATTTATTGCATACCCGGTTACTTTTTCGGCCGACGATCCCTTGTACAAATAATTTAAATTGGCATCTAACAATACAATGCCTTCAAAACTATTTTCCAATAAAGCTTCAAATTTTTTTGCCCTTTTTTCCAGTTCTGCAGACGATGCCAAAACCTCTTTTTGCAGTTTTACATTCTCGGTTGTATACGAAAACAACACGATCGTTACGATCAATACCAGCAAACAAAGCAGATAAAAATAGAACCTGAGCGAAGTGATGCTGTCGGCATTTTTTTTCTTACGGGTTTCCAGCAAGTGTTGCTCCGATTGTTGTATCCGGGTGATGATCCCTGCAATTTTATCTGTGGTTTCTATCCCTTTGCCCAATGTTATCAGGTTAGCTGCAGCGGCAAAGCCACTGTCTTTTTTTACCTGGATATATGATGTAGAAAACGCAATCCTATTTTTTATGAGGGGGTATAACGAATCAATACGGGCCTCCTGTACCGGATCGTCGGTCGCCAATTCCTGTAACTTTTTTAGTTGCTGCATTACCTTTATTGAACCTGCAAATACCAGTTCTTCAAAAAGAGGTTTACTGGTTATTACAAACCCACGTCCATTGTTTTGAATATCTTTTACAGCAGCTAAAACGGTATCGGCCTGGTTGAGTACGGTGTAGGTATGGTCTACCCACTGTCCCGAATCTTTAATGATTTTTTCATTTTGGGTAGCAATAAAAATTTCTGTGAGCACCAATAAAATAATACACACTAAAAAAATATAAAATTGCCTCGTTTTAAAAAAAGCTTTTGTCATAGATATATCGATCACATTATAAGGAGACAGTACAAAGAGACTAATATCAGGAGCGTAAAATTAAAGATATTGTTGCATCACCTGTATCAACATAAAATAATTTGGTCTTGGTTACCGTTGCCGGGATTATTTAAAATTCTTTATGCTCCATAATAAGCTGTTTTACACATTTAGTATTAACAACAATAACAATAGTTACAATTAATACAGCTACTTTAAATGCCCCTTTTAATAAACCCTTCTGCATATTATGAAAACTTTGCCCAACTATAAAAACACAATTATGTAAATTATAGTACCGGATTTTTGGGGCACAGTCAAACTTTTAAAGGATTGTACAATTGATTAAAAAAGGCAAATAGCAGAGATGAACAAAGACAAATGAACAGTGTAATATAATGCAAGGTCCGGCGACTTGGAAAATTTTGTACCAACCTAAATCTAATAAAACTGCCCCTTAATTTCCATTAACAACCTATATCTTTTTTGGCTACAACAAAACCGTAAATGGTTACAAGCTTTTGTAAATGTTGTACACCTTTGTACAAATAAAAATACTTAAAATGAAAGCAGTAAGAATAAATGAATTTGGCGGAACAGAAGTATTGAAAATTCAGGAAATTGAACGCCCTGTTTAGTGCGGTAATGTAAAAGCCAACCCTAATATGATCAGCGCAACTTTCAGCAGAATGAACCCGTAAGCAAAATTATTTGCAGTACTTTCGAAGACAGGACCTTTTCATCCCGGCACTAAGTTGAAATTCCATTTCATCAGGTGCAGCAATTATAAACAATAAATGAAAAAAGTTTTACTATTTGGGGCAACCGGCAACTTAGGGATAGAGATTGCAAGATGTGCAAACCAACATGGTTACGATTTAACTACAGTAATTAGAAATAAGGGGAAAGCAGGCCAATTGACCAATATTACCAACAAATGTATTGTGGCCGACATTACAGACCCAAATGCTTTGATAAATATTTGCAATGGATTTGACATTATAATCTCTTCATTAGGAAAAAGTGTATCACCAGGTGACAATAGTAAACCATCATTTAAAGACATTGACCTTATTGCCAACACCTATA
The DNA here is from genome assembly GCA_965249755.1 of Ferruginibacter sp. GTDB lineage: Bacteria > Bacteroidota > Bacteroidia > Chitinophagales > Chitinophagaceae > Ferruginibacter. The sequence goes on along the minus strand of CBDFMT010000004.1, from coordinate 194,452 downwards.
TTCTTAAAGAAGCAATAAAAAGCCAGGTGAAAAAATTCGTTTACGTATCAGCATTTCATGCTGAGAAATATTTGCACCTTGAATATTTTAGGGCCCATCATGAATTTGCAGAACGATTGAAAGCCTCCGGACTTAATTACTTTATCATTAAGCCCCCGGCCTTGTTTAGTGGCTTTTTAGATATGATGGATATGGCAAAGAAAGGAAGGCTTTTTAATATTGGCAATGGCGCAAAAAAAACAAACCCTATTTGCGAGGTGGATGCGGCCAATGAATGTATAAGCTCAATAAACAGTTATAATGTAACAAAAGAAATTGGGGGGAAAAAAATATACACAAGGCGACAGTTGAATGAGATAATCCAGCACCAGGTTTGTGCCACTAAAAAAGTAAAAAATATCCCGATGTGGATTTTTAAACTTTCATTACCTGTACTAAAGATTTTTAAAAAAAATATGTACGATAAGTTTGCATTTTTTTCTGCCGTAATGCAAGAAGATACTGTTGCGCCGCAAGTAGGCACCATGAAATTTGAAGACTACATTTGCTTAAAAAATAAAAATCTTTAAGCAATAAAAAATTTGCAGTTGCATTAGGAAGGTAGTTACAGTAATGTTTACAAACCATAAATAACAAAAAAGCCCTCCTGGAAAAGAGGGCTTTAGTCATACTAACTTAACTACTTGCGTTTGGTATATAACGTTACGAAAATAAAAGCGTTACAAACCGGCAACAATTTATTTGAATATTTTTTTGAAGGCCTATCCTATTACTTAAACGACAAGATATCGTTATGAATGGCTTGAACATATTTTTTAGTTAGCATTCAGCTCGGGCGCTTTTACATCAAGCGAAGTTTTGGCAGATAAAATTTGCCTGGTAACGAGGTTTAATAAACTGCGTCCCTGGTTTTCACCATTGTATTGGGCAGCATGTTTATCAGAGAATTTATAATTTCTTTCTCTTTAGTTTTATTATTAAAAAGCTCTGCTGATTGCACATAATTATCGGTTAAATATTTAAACTGATACTTATTTAAAACCAAAATATTCCTACGTTCTTTAGCGTACATATGTCCTGTTTTTCTAAAAATCATTGTCAGGCTTTCTCTCGCAAAATTAAAAGTAAGGGTATCATGGTTACACAAGGGAAAATTCCTGTCGGAACTGCTGATCCATAAATAAAATTTCTTTTGATCAGCTTCTACTGTTATACCGAGGTAAGGACAAGATTTTCCTGATAAAAAACCATCATGGTTAGCCTGGTAAAGTTTGATAAAAATATCTTCTGAATTACCTGCAAGCGTTCCCACTTTACAATTGGGTTTGCCGAGCACACTTGTTATAGTGACGATATCGGTATTGTTATTTTGAGTAGATAATGAATTGTACATAATGCTATCTGTTTTAAAAATATTATGTTAGAATAATTCAAAAATTGGCTTACTGAATTAAAGCAGTTAGTTAATTCCAGTGTAAAATGCTTATAAACAGGTAACGTAAAAATAAATTATTATCACACTTAAACGTTTACATAATTATTATGAAACCTTTACTGGTACTGACGTATAGGGGAACAGCTTAGTTATGTTGGGTTTTTTCTGTTGTTGACTTCATGGATAAGCGCTTAAATTCTGATGGGTTAATACCCGTTACTTTTTTAAACTGGTTTGATAAATGGCCGATACTGCTATAGTGCAATTTTGCAGCTACTTCGCCAATGGTAAACGTTTCGCCAACCAATAATTTTTTTGCGGCCTCAATTTTTTTATTAATTATAAAATGCTCAATGGTGATACCTTCTACTTCCGAAAAAACATTGGCCATGTAAGTGTAATTTAATTTTATTAACCCACTTATGTGTACTGAATAGGTGTACGGTGGCGGAGCAGGTGCAGCCACCATGTCTTCAACAATTGTTTTGATCTGATCTACCAATATTGCTTTTCTATCTTGTACCACCATATTGTATTCTTTAAAAAAACGCTTAACAGGCCCACTTGTTATTGCATGAATGCGGAAAAAAATATCAACATTTCCTTACCATCCTCAAATATTTATCACATCTGGATTGCTACAGGGAACGGACCTATTGAATAAATGATGTTTAGATAAGGGCTGTACACCCTTGCGCTTCATGCCCATTTTTCATTTAACACTACCGAGAGCATATAATAAATTTCATCCTCGTTTACAGGCTTTACAATAAAATGCGAAGCCCCGAGGGCGAGCATTTCTTTTGCATCGTCAACGTCGTTTGATGTAGTGTATATAATTACCGGTATTTTTTTTGTTTTATCATTTGCACGTATCTGCTTCAAACATTCTCTTCCATCCAGCTTTGGCATACGCATATCCAAAAAAACATAATCAGGCAAATTAATGTCGGGCTTGTTAAGATATTGTAATGCTTCCTGCCCGTTTATTACCATATCGCATTTAATGTTGCCACTTATTTCAGTCAATGCTTTTGAAAACAATTGCCTGTCATCTGCATCATCATCGGCAAATAATATTTTTATTGTATCGTTCATGTAGTTTTCTTCAAAATTGTAATATAGAGACATCACTAAAATGCTTACTGGTTTTGTGGAAGTATAATAATAAAAGTAGCCCCCTCACCTTCTTCTCCTTCGGCTGTAATTAACCCGCCATGATTTTTAACTATGGTATTACACACCGCAAGGCCAATTCCATTTCCTTCATACTCCTGCCAGTTATTAAGCCTGCCAAAAATAACAAACATTTGTTCTTTAAACTGTTGTTCAAAACCGATGCCATTGTCCTTGAACAAAATTTGCCAATAATTTCTGTTAGCTCCAAGGCCGCCATGGGCATTTACTTCATCAGTGGTTAGCCTCGTGCAAAAGATATCTATGGCAGTGCTACGATGTGGGGCAGAAAACTTCAGGGCGTTTCCTAAAAGGTTGTCGAAAAGCTGTTTTACCTGTGTAGGTATTGCCTCAATTACGGGTAAGGTATTGTGTACCGTTATCAACGCTTTTTTTTCTTTAATCCTTATATCAAAATTTGATATTACCTCATCAAGGGTGTCGTTAAGGTTAACGGGTACAAAGCCATAGGCAAGCCTGCTTATTTTAGAGTAATTTAATACATCTTTTATAAGGGATGACATACGGCCTGAAGCAATGCCAACTTTACCGAGCAAGGTTGCGGCTTCGCCGGAGAATTCTGTTTGGTGTTTGTTGTTTAAAATATTGATGAAGGTTTGTATTTTACGCAAAGGCTCTTGCAAATCATGAGAGGCAATAGACGCAAACTCCTGTAAATTTTTATTGCTTTTTTCCAACTCCTGGTTAGTGGCACTTAACATTGCCGTACGTTCCAAAACCGTTTGCTCTAACCGTGCTGCATTTTGTTCCACTTTTCTTCTTGCAAGCACTTGCTCTGTTACTTCGTAAGAAAAAAACAAAATGCCTTCAACTTTCCCTTCTGCGTTATTAAATGCCTGGCAACTAAGGTCGATGTATACTTCTGACTTTTCTTTTCCCGGGTAATTGGTGGCTTTCATTCCATTGCCAAAAAATGAAACGCCCGTGCGGTACACATCGTCCAGTATCTGCAGGTAGCCTTCATTAAGCAGTTCTGGAAAAGTTTCTACAAAGGTTTTACCTTTTAACTCCTTGCCACCGGATACCTGCAGGTACCTCGGGTTGGCAAATTCAAATACATGCTGTGGCCCACGCAGTATACAAAATAGTGCAGGTGCCTGAAAAAAGAAATTTTCCATTAAATTTAGTTCACTGCTGATAGCAGCGGCCGAAGCCCGCAACCGCAATATTTCTTTTCTTTGCAGCGTAATATCCTGAAAGGCGAGCAGTATCATTTCATTCCCCGTTTCCGGCTGTATTAACTGTGCATTTAATAAAATATTTTTTTCATCTTTATTACCTGCCGGAAAACCCACTTCCCATTCATGTTGTGGCAATTGCCCGGTTTGCAGGTTTAATAAAGGTGTCCGTAAAGCTTCTATGTTCCATTGGTTCTCGTTCAATTCAAATAAAATTTTACCAATAATCTGTTCAGCATTAAAACCAAAAAAATTATAAAAAGAACTGTTGGCAGATTTTATGCGCAGGTCCATGTTCATTACCACAAGGGGCTCACGAATGGTACTTACAATTGATTCTGAATATAGACGTGCCTGGTTGTACTGCTCCTTGCGTTCATACAGTTCCTGGTTCACCGTCATCAATTCTTCATTAGTGCTTTGCAGTTCTTCTTTAGAGGTTTCAAGCTCCTCGTTCATGCTTTGCAGTTCTTCGCTGCCACTTAATAATTCTTCGTTGGCACTTTGGAGCTCTTCATTGGCTGCCTCCTGGTCTTCGGTTATGGTACGCATATCTTCCCTCAATTGTGCAAGGGTTTTTTCCAATTGTTGTATACGGGCAGATTCTGAAGCCCCCTTTTTATTGCCGTCAGCACTGGATACTTCTGTAATATTTATTACTGGCGCCCCTTCCTTAAATAATACCAGATAGTAAGGTTCAATAGTTTGCAGCAGCGGCACCACTTCTATAGATACCATTTTTTTGCTGCCGGTAAGGGGTATGTCTTTTTTTGTTACGGTTTCCCTTGTTTCCTTTGCCTTGTGCAACGCATTTCTAATTTCGAAGGAAAGCCCCTCCCTGGCCATCTTTAAAATATTAAGGCTTGCCTTGCCAGGTGCAGCTTCCAAAAACTGGCCTGTTGAACCTTTTACCTGCACAATTTCCGATTGGTCATTTACAATAACCCCGGCAGGTATGTAATTACTCAGTAAAATATCGTCTGCATTTTTTTCATAGTCAAGCTGCCTTGCCTGCTTTAATTGTATTTCGTGCCGTGGTGCCCGGCTTGCCCTTTCGGATCTTTCGGGCAGCAAACGTACCTGTTTACCTGCTATTGATTTTTTTGCATATAATTTTTCTGGTTTGCCAACTACCTTAAAAAGCTCAGCAACATTGTTTGCCGTTTCTGATTTGCCCAACAGCAAAACCCCTTTTTCTGTAAGTGCATAATGAAATACAGATAATGCTTTTTTCTGCAGGTAACCTACCATGTAGATGAGTACATTGCGGCAGGTGATAAGGTCCATCCTGGCAAAGGGTGGGTCTTTTAAAAAATTGTGAACGGCAAAAACACAAAGGTCCCGGATATGTTTTTTTACCTGGTAATGCCCGTCTGTTTTTGTAAAGTATAGTTCCAACCTTTTGGGGCTTACCCCTTCAAGCTCCCGTTTGGAATACATGCCGGTACGGGCTTTTTGAATTGCCTTTTCAGAAATATCTGTGGCAAATAACTGCAGCTTACTGGTAGAAAAATGCTCGCCTAAAAATTCATGTAAACACATGGCTATGGAGTAGGCCTCTTCGCCTGTGCTGCAACCGGCAACCCATATCCTAACGGGACTGTGTGCAGGATGGTTTTCAAAAATCCCGGGAAAAATTTTACTGCAAAGGCTTTCAAAAATGGCACTGTCCCTAAAAAAAGAAGTAACGGGTATTAATATATCCTGGTATAATAAGTCCTGCTCTGCCGTGTTGTGTTCCAGGTAAGTAACATACTCCCCTGGGCTATCAATTTTGTTTACGATCATACGCCTTAATATGCGGCGACGGATAGTGCTTTGTTTATAGTAAGTAAAATCTACATTTTTTCTTATCAATAGTAACGATAGTATATTTTTAAAATGCCCTTCCTCTTCTGATTGTACAGGTACCTCGTTTATTACGGGCAGCATTTTTAAAGTACTGGCAATTTTTTGAAGGTGCGCTGCTATATCGTCGGGCTCAATTTTAAAATCAACCACACCAGCATCCAGTGCATGTTGTGGCATATCCGGGTAGGCCGCTGTTTTCGGCAGTTGCACAAAGGTTACACCGCCGTAATCTTTAATTTTTTTTAAGCCAAGGGTACCATCGCTGCCCATGCCCGAAAGCAGGATGCCTACACAATAGCTTTGATAAACTTCTGCCAGTGCTGTAAACAATAAATCGATTGTGTAAAGTGGGTGGGCGTTACCAACCTTTGTGCCTGTGGTAAGTATGCCATCTTTTACCATCATTATTTTGCTGGAGGGAACCACATGTATGTACCCCTCTTTTAATTGTACATCGTCTGCAAGGTCTATTATTTTAAGGGAGGTTTCTTTTTGCAGGATGGCAGTTAAGGCGGTTTCGTATTGTGGGTCCAGGTGCTGGATCAATACAAAGGCCATCTCGGTATCGGCAGGTATTTTTCGTATAAACCGTTTAAACGCATCAAGCCCTCCGGCAGATGCCCCGATAGCCACTACCGGAAAACGGTTATTTGCACCATTACTTAATTTTTTTTTGTTTGTTTTTGCCATCGCTCAAGTTTTGCACAACTATTGTAAGGGTTAAAAGTAAAGGTAAAAATTAATACCGTGTGCTGGTTACCATTGGTTATAGCAAGCAAAATACCCGCCGCTGTTTTATATAAATGTGGCTGCCAGCCCTTTTCTATATAATTTATTAAACATGAAAAAACCTGAATACCTGATAGTGACCGGCACATCTGCCGGGGGGCTTAAAGCACTTATGGAACTAGCCGCCCCACTCCATAGGGATATGGATGCCGCTGTAATGGTGGTAATGCACTTATCTAAAGCTACCATCAGCGATTTTTTATTGCTGAAATTACAGCCGATTACTGTTTTTAAATGTATGGTGGCGGTAGACGGTATGCCCATTGAAGCAGGCTGCCTGTACATTGCCCCGCCCAACGCCCATTTATTGGCAGATGATAATAATATACGGCTGGGCTATGGGCCTGAAGAAAATCGATGGAAACCATCAATAGATGTGCTGTTTAGAAGTGCTGCAGCGCATTGGGGCAACAAAGTGGTTGGCATAATACTAACGGGCTTACTTGATGATGGCACTGTTGGTATGCTGGCCATTAAAAAAAGTGGCGGTACCTGCATTGTGCAAGACCCTAACAAGGCCGAATACCCTGACATGCCATTATCTGTTTTAAATGCTACAGAAGTACAGTATTGTGTGCCGGTTGCTGAAATAGGTGGTAAAATATTGGCTACAATTACTGCAGTAAAATCTGAGAAATTGCCGGCACCACAGGAGGTGTTGATAGAGGCAGAGATTGCATCCAAAGTGGTAATAGGTTATACCAACATTGAAAAGCTTGGGGCCAAAAGCAACTTTGCCTGCCCGGATTGTGGAGGAGGCCTTGTGCAAATAAAAGAACCAAAAATGGAGGACCGGTACCGCTGCCACATAGGGCACGCATATACCGAGACCGAACTGGCATTGCGCCAGAACGAAATACTGGAAAGTACTTTGTGGGTTGCATTAAGGATAATGGAAGAAAAAAAGACATTGCTGCAAAAAATGGAAAAGAATAATTTAGGCAAAGGGTTTAAAATGGGCGCTGCCGTGTATGAGGAAAAAGCTGCTGGCCTGCAGCAGTATATAGAAAATTTAAAGTCAATCTTGTTCAACATCAGCACTAATAAAACATAACTGTTTACACCTTTTAACCGCACTTATGGATTCAGGAACAATAATTGGAATTGGTGCAAGCGTGGGCACAGGCCTGTCTTTGCTGCCACAACTGATAAAAATTTATAAAGAAAAAAAGCCTTCGGATATTTCGTATAAAATGTTGTTTGTACTGCTTACCGGGCTTATACTCTGGATATGGTATGGCATCAACAAAAAAGACCTGATCATTATTATTTCCAATAGTGCATCCATGATTATCAACATTGCCATATTTATCCTGAACAGCTATTACAAAAAGCAACAACCGGCAAAGTAAACAGCCACTACCTGCACCGATGGAAATAAATTACCCAATTATAGCCCTGCTGTAAGAAGCCTAAAAAAGGGCGTTATTTATTCCACAAATAACAGGGTCTTTTTTTTTAGCAAACGCAACGTAAAATAAAAAATGGGGCGGCATGCTTTTTATTACAAAAAGACTGGAAACAGCGTATGGTACAAATTTTTCTGATTTAAAAAATTGTATGGTTTTATGGAAGACAGCATAGCATTGGCAAAAAAAATTATTCCAGAAAATGTAAAAGGCAAGGCTACAGACCTGGAAGAGGAAGTTATTGCAAAAGATATTATACAGGCAAAAAAGCAATATGAAAGTGCCTGTATGAGGATGCAGAACGTAAACTTATGGCAGGATATATGCGGATCGCTTAGCAGTAAATTTATACTGGCTGACAAGCAGGGTAATGTAAAAAATGGCATAGCCAGAAAGGGTGATTTTATTAAAGTGGATATACCCGGGCCGGCAATGGCAAATGCCGGTGGGGCAGACTGGGTAATGGTTACAGGCATTGTGGAAAGCGTAAATGAAAAAAAGGATGAACAGGTTACTGCTTTAAAAGTGGAGGTTTGCCCAAGCCCATTACACACAGGCAACGGTGCCGCCCATTTTTTTAAAGAAGGTGCATCTTCCACTTTTGTTGTCCGCCGCAGCGGCAAAAAAGTGATTGCATCTTACCATGGCCGCAATGAAGTACCGAATACGGATGTGGATAAAACAACGGATAAAATCCGCAACCTGGCAGTTGCTGCAGGTGCCTACATCGGCCTTTCGGAACTGCAATGGAAAACTTTAATCAAAGCATTTTTAGATTAACGCCTCTTACAATAAAAAAACATTTTATGGCAACTGTAAAATCAGCATCAAACAAAGCAGCCCCAAAAAAGGCCGCAGCGAAAAAAGCACCGGCAAAAAAAACCGCCGTTAAAAAATGGAGTGCACTGGTCACCGAACATAGCGATGCCCTTGACCTGGAGAATAAAGTTTTTACTTCGAAAGACCCGAAGAAAATTGCACGGTCTTTAAAGAAAAGCGCAGAGGAAAGTGACAAAAAGAAAACAACCACTTTTCAAAGCGCCATGAGCATGCTTAATTTTTACATTAACCGTGCAGGTAAAAATTTTACTGCCGAAGAAAAAAAACCACTGGAAGATGCTAAAGAAGAACTAAGAAAACTTTTTGGCAAAGACGAAAAAGAATAAATCAACAACAATAATTTAAATTTAAAACTATGGGCAACAACCTGCAACAAATACATGAGCTGGGGCAAAGCATCTGGCTTGATTTTATTGACCGCAAAATTATGCACAGTGGAAAGCTGAAACAGTTAATAAACGAAGATGCGGTTACCGGTGTTACCTCTAACCCGGCTATTTTTGAAAAAGCCATCAGCAGCAGTTCCGATTATAATGAAGACATTAAGTATTTTGGCGAAGCCGCCAAATCTGCCGATGATATATTTTACAGTATGGCCGTTAAAGATATACAAGAGGCAGCCGACCTTTTTAAAGGCGTTTACGAAACCGGTGAGGTAAAAGGCGCCGATGGGTATGTTAGCCTGGAAGTATCGCCACGCCTGGCTTTGGATACTGAAGGCACTACCGCACAGGCAATGGAATTATGGGAAGCCGTTGACCGTAAAAATGTAATGATTAAAATACCCGGCACCACTGAATGTCTGCCTTCTATCCAAAAATGCATCGCCGAAGGCATTAATGTAAACGTTACCCTTTTGTTTGGTTTAAAGCGTTATGAAGAAGTTACAGAGGCATACATTACCGGTTTGGAAAAAAGGCTGAATAAAGGTTTGCCATTAGAAAGCATTGCTTCGGTGGCCAGTTTTTTCTTAAGCCGTATTGATGTAATGGTTGACCCAATACTGGAACAGAAAGGCTTAATAAAATTAAAAGGAAAAGTTGCCATAGCATGTGCAAAAAAAGCCTACGAGATTTACAAAAGGGTATTTGGCAGCGAACGTTTTAAAAAACTACAGGCACATGGCGCAAAGCCGCAGCGTTTATTGTGGGCCAGCACAAGCAGTAAAAACCCTGCCTTTAAAGACACCATGTATGTAGAAGCACTTATTGGTGAAAAAACGGTGAACACTATTCCAATGGAAACCCTTGAAGCGTTTCGGGACCATGGCATTGCAAAACTTACCCTTGAAGAGGACATGCAGCAGGCCGATGAATTGATGGGGACATTGCACAGCGAAGGCATCAATATAGAATATATTGCCGACAAGCTGGTAACAGAAGGTATCGAAAAATTTAATCAACCTTATGATAAACTATTGCAGGCTATAAAAAAGCAGTTAGAACCAGTGGCGCCTTAAACAGGCACTCCCCTGTTTTACAAATGTACCGTTTGAAGCTGATCTAATGTGTGGCCAATTGCTTGCTGCATATGGATCAGCTCTTTTGCATATGGCTTGTTCAACACCCTGTCTGTAGCCATCGTTGCTTGTAAAGCAGTATCCCAAATGCCGCTGTGGTGCCAGTTTTCAACATGGTCCCAATCTGTTCTGTCAATAATTGGATAAATACAAATGCCCTGTAAATCTACCCCGTGCTGCAGTGCTTTTATACATTCTTCACCTACATATTTTATCCATAATGGCCTGTCTTCTTTGGCATGGCTGGTTTCTGCAATGATTACCGGGCAGCCATAACGTTGGTAGCCTTCCTGCAATAAACCGGCTAAAAAAACCCATTCTTTATTTTCATTTCTTGCCGTCCAGACTAATGGTTTTTCAGAACCCATTACCCATTGGTTATTGTAGTAATAATTAAATCCTGCTATGTCCAGATAGCCCGGACTGCCCCCTAACTCCGGACACAATTTGCCACATAACATATCCATTGCCTGGTACTGGTTTTCGTTCAAAACCGCTGCTGCTTCTATCTGTTCGATGGTGGCGTTTAATGGGGCGACAATATTTACCAGTGGCTCCGTTGCCAATATTTTGATGGAGGCATCAATGTCCTTTATTGCCTTTACGGCTTGTATGTAAGCCTTCATTAAAGCATACTTAACCTGCCAGCCCATACCATTGCAATAAGGTGATGTACCATCAACGTCACCGCCAAGCCATGATATAAAACTTACTTCGTTAATCGGGGTTATAACCAAAACCCTTTCGGGAAAATGTTTTTTATACAACTCTACAAAAGCCACACAAACGGAAGTAAGGCGTTTTGAAAAATGTGGGTGCAATGGCGTAAGGTCATCTGGAAAACCAAAGTGGCAAACATCCCAAACCTGCTGGATATTATGCTTTTTTGCTGCTTCAAATAGATACAGCACATCCGTCCAGTCGTAGGTAAAAGGTACTTTGTCCACCCTGCTCCACCGTATACCTTCCCGTACGGTTTTGATATTAAACATAGCAAGGTTTTTATAGTCTTCATCAAGCAAATGCAGGTGGCCACTACTTTCCAGCAGGTTTACCCTGTCACCGAAACAGTTTAATTGGTCGCTGCATTCATAGCCACCCATCCAAAAACTGTCAAATAAATTTCCGTTCATACCTAAAAGATGGTTTATTTAAATTCAAAAAAAAGATAAAATCCCTTTGTGAAAACTCTTCTACATAATTTATTTTATCACCCGTAAAATCAATTCTTCATGGAGCAAAATTGTTACCAGAATTAAAATTTAAGGCTATTCAAAACTTTCTGATTAATAACTAACAACAAATACATCTTTGCATGCTTATTGTTATACCAGGTGTGTACTACTTCTTTCACTAATGTTTTGATACATGCTTAAGGTTGGCCCAAAAAAGAAAGGCACATCACAAAAAAGTATTTTCAGCAATTGCAAAGCACCCTTAAATTCTTTAAAAGTTTGCGTAATTGTTCCTGCAAAAGATGAAGCCGAATCTATTGTTGAAACTTTGGATGCTTTGAGGATGCAATGGGTCCCCAATGGCCGCAGGCTTTCTTTTGATGTGTATGAAGTGTTACTGCTGGCAAACAATTGCAGCGATAATACTTTTGACATCGCAACTGATTATGCACTTTGCAACCCTGATTTTAACCTGCATGTATTCAATGCAAAAATCCCGGCATCAAAAGCCAATATTGGTTATGTGAGAAGGATATTAATGGACGAGGCTTGCAGGCGTTTAACCATGTATGGCTCAACCGATGGTATCATTGCCTCTACCGATGGGGATACTGTTGCAGACAAGTGTTGGATAAGCACCATAATGAAAGAAATTGCCATGGGCAGCGATGCTGTGGGTGGCAGGATACTCACCAATAATATTAATGATTCTGCAAGGCTGTATTATTTAAGGGACATGACTTACCGGATACTTTCAGCAAAAGCTGCAGCCCTTATTGACCCTGAAAAAAATAATCCATGGCCATGCCACCACCAATATTTTGGCGCAAGCCTGGCCATTACCTGCAGCATGTATGATTATTGCGGAAGGCTGCCCGGGGTGCCGCATTTAGAAGATATGGCACTATACAATGCATTGATAAAAGTAGATGCAAAAATCCGTTGCAGCCCTGATGTAAAAGTGTACACATCCGGCAGAACGGATGGCCGCGTAGATATTGGTTTTTCTGAACAATTAAAAACCTGGACAGAACACAACAGTACCAACACACCTCAACTAGTGGAGCCTGCTGCCTGCCTGCTGATAAAATTAAAAGCTAAAAAAATATTACGCATCTGTTACGAAGCATTCAACGACAGGGGAGTGATAGAAAAAAAATTAATCGGAATTTTAGCAGCCTATTTATTCATCAATAAGAAATGGATTGAGAAACAGTTGCAACAGGCGAAACATTTTGGCGAATGCTGGCAAGCTTTGGAAGAAGCACTCGACAAAGGAAAGTTTTATGATAATTATGAACCTGTTTTAATTACGCAGGCTATTGCGGAATTGAGAAGTTTTTTCAGGAGTGTTTAAATTTTTTCAAAAAGATCGAGCCGGTAAGTATCGTATGCTTCATGGCGAAGATGGCGCAATTCTTTACCTGTAAGTTCTAAAAAATAATCATGCACCCTATCCCCCGTTTGCGGATAATCGTGTACAAACGGCGTCCAATGTACCATCAGCAATTGCCCTTCTTTTTGTAAGTGCGTAATGGTTTTCTGCCTCAATATTTCAAGGTCATCATCGTTTAAATAGTAGGCTACTTCAGATAGCACAATCAAATCATATTCGCCTATGCCAAATTCGGCAGGCACGTTCATCTTTTGTACGGAGGCCGATGGAAAACGGTGTAACCGTAGCCTGGCCTGCACAAGCGGTGATTCAGATGCATCTGCACACAGCAATTTTTCTGCCCTTGGGGCTAGCATTTCGCTAAGCACCCCGATGGAACAACCTACTTCAAAAACGTTTTTATACATCGGTTTAGGCAAGGCATTGATGGTAACTTTATACTTTTCCTTTTCATACCCGCTGGTTTCAAAATTCCATGGGTCTGTGTTTGCATTGTACACATGGTCAAAATATGCTTCGGATAAAGTGGTTTTATTCCCGTTCATCTTTTCTATGTTTTTAAAATGATAAACAATTCAAAACTGTTGCTGAAGTGTGCCAGCACTTCGGGTGAAAGTGTAAAGCCATCCGGGTCATCATCAATTAAACCCGTTACCTGTGAAACGTGTGCAGCAATGGCTGCCTGCTTTTTTTCAACTACGTTGCTGATGTTTATTTTATACCAATCGGTATCATTGATCAGGCTTTCATCTGCTTCTCCCCTTTCCCAAAACCAAATAAGATAGTGCCACAATGTTGGTTGCAACCGATGCATTTTTACTGCTGCATTAACCATTTGCCAGGTAGCCTTATGATCTGGATGAGGGTCATTTTTCCACGGTAAAAAAATATGAGCGGGCATAATTTCTAAAAGGATTTTGCCCATTGCATTTACCGCAACTTCAAAACCTGCGTCGCCAGATGCGGCTACTGCACCGTCTTTCAGCATCAGAAAACTACAATCTGCTTCATCTACCCCCAATGCTTTTGCTGCTGCAATAGCTTCTTCTTTTCTTAATGCAACAAGCCCCGATGCATCATATTTTTTTGAGTTAGGGTGCGACAAACTTCCATCACTTACAAAAAAAATATGCACTTTTCGGCCTGCGTTTTTTAGTAAGGCGATGGTGCCACCACACCCCAAAGATTCATCATCAGGATGAGGGGCGATAATCAGGGAAGTTCCTGAAAAATGTGTTTCAACATTTATCTCTTGAGCATTTTCCAAACGTTCCGCTTGAAAATCACGTAAATGCATCTTCCATATTTTCAAGGTTAAACAGGTAATTGCCTACGCCGGTAACCACAGCATCGGGGGCAGGTTGCCGCAGGTAAAAAGTAAGGTCACGGTGCAGGCGTTCCAGCAAGCCCGGATGCATTAAACCCATGGGCCCCGTACATACGCCGGAGAGATAAATAATGCGGCTGCAAATATTTTCAATGGCCGTTCGCACCATGCCCGAGTAAGCAGTGTTTTTCTCGGCCGATGCAGGGTCAGCATGCCATCCACCCATTTTTGCAGCGGCACTGTTTAACCAGTTATTGCCACATTCTGCAAGTATGGCCATCTCCGCCATCCGTCCTTTCTGATAATCTGTACCCGTTCTTTTCAACGTTTTTAAAAATTTATGCGTAGCATCAATTATGGCCATCGCACCACCCAATTGCACAGCCGCAAAACGTATGGCGCCGCCATTAAAGAAAGGCTCTTTATAGTAACTGTCGGGCATACCCAAAAGATCGCAGGCACAAATTTCTACACCGGTAAAATCAATCTTGAAACTTGCCGATGCCTTCATGCCCATCGGGTTCCAAAAGCTGCTGTCAATTTTTAAATGGTTCAATTTTTCCATTGATAAAACGCACATTTGCCAACCACTTTTATCACCGTCTTTTAACCTTCCGGTAACAACAGGCCGTTGTATCCAATGGGCGCCGGAGCAAAACATTTTAGAACCGGTAAGGCGATATTTATTATTGCCAACTGCTTCAATGGTTACCCCATCGTGCCCTTCCGAATTCCATACGCCAAATAATTTATTCTCAACTGCATCCTGAAACCATTTTTCTTTTTGCTCTTTTCTTGCGTACGCATCAACAAGCTGAAGGGCATTGATATGCCCTTCATAAATTCTGCCTACAGATAAATTTGCGCTGCCGGTTTGCTTCAACAAATGCAGCAAGCCTTTAAGGTGCGGTACATTAAAATCCAGCCGCTCGCCAGGCAGTACAATTTTTAATAAACCTGATCTGGCCATGTCTTCAAATTCCTTTTCAGGAAACCGGCCGGCAATATCTACAGATGGTGCATTACAGGCAATGCTTTTAAACAACTCTTTTAACAAGATTCAACTTTTAAAAAATAGAAGATGGCACAGTGCTGTCACAAGTGTGCAGACAACATTTAACTAACAGCCTGGTTCCTTAACGCCCGGA
Source organism: Ferruginibacter sp. (assembly GCA_965249755.1). Classification (GTDB taxonomy): domain Bacteria; phylum Bacteroidota; class Bacteroidia; order Chitinophagales; family Chitinophagaceae; genus Ferruginibacter. The sequence continues at coordinate 179,188 of CBDFMT010000004.1, read as the reverse complement.
TGTCATCATGCGCATACTTAAACATTTGCTGCTGATCGCTGATCAGTTCTTTTAGAAATGCAGGAACGTTATCTTCTTCCATTGCATGGGTGTATGCCTTTTGTGCGGCATCTTCCCCAGCTTCGCAGTTGGATAAAACAGCGTGCCTGTCATGGCCTGTAAAAACTGCTTTTAAATCCATCCATGCCCGGTAAATTTTACCAGATGCCATAGTGCCTTCAGCCATTGTCCCACCCAATACCTGCACTTCCCTTCCTAAGGAAATCCTTGCCTGGCGGCTTTCATCGATCATATTTTCAAAAAGCGGTTTAAGGTCTGCATCTTCGGGGGATAGTTCTTCCAATGCTTTTTCATAACCAGCAATCCTGTCGTTGTTGATCATGACAAGGTCATTCAACACATCAATTGTTTCGCTTGTATTTTCCATAATAATTTTTTTTAAACAAGCTATAATCCCATGCCAGAATTTATACTTTTTTTGTTGTGTGTATTGCAGCAGATAACAAATGCTAACCCCAAATAAAGCAAAAAAATCAACAGGCATTTGCAAAGCGTGTAGTGAAGTACACAAAGAATTTTATAATCCTAATTGCCGGAACATTTATGTGTGAAATAACTTTTTGATCGTTGCAATTATTATTTCGGGATTTTCTAAAGGGATAAGGTGCCCTACATTTTTAGCCGTTTCCAGCGTTGCATTTTTAAAAGCAGGTACCACATCTTGCTGTATGGTTTCATAAGCGATTGCAGCATCCTCAACAGAAGAAAGAATAGTTACCGGTGTTGCTATTTTGTACACTTCATCCAATACAAGTGGTTGCTGGCTGCCCGTACTTACCCACCAATCCCTTACCTGTTGCGTTGTAGCAAGCTGTGCATCCATGGCCACTTGTAAAGCTTCGCCCTGCAATTGTATAACCGTTGCGCCATCAATAATTTTTTTCGCTGTTGTTTCATCTTTAACATGCAGCAGTTGCTTTTTATTTTTTGGTAAGATGTGCTCCCTGCCAGGCGGAGACGGTGCAACCAACAATAACTGCTTAACATTGTCAGGCACTGAAAGTGCCAGTTGCGTTGCAATTTTGCCACCCATAGAATGGCCTATAACAGTGTAAGGGTGCACATTCATCATTTTTAACCGGGCAGCGATAAAAGCTGCATATATTACTGTAGAAATCTGGGGCAATGGCTTTGTATGCCCACAGCCCGGAAGGTTAAAGGCAATACAAGTGAAATGATCCGAAAGGCCTTCTGCCACCCATTTCCAGCAATTGGCACTGCCCCCAAAATAATGGACGAACACGATTATCTCGCCATTGTTGCCCCATTGCTTTACATAAGGATTGTAGTTATTTTTTTGCATTAGTTGTTTATTGTACATGCTACAATTTTATGTCCTTATTGCATGTCAATACAAGGCGGTGCCATAGGTATAAATGGTTCAACAAAAAATAGCAGCCATGTTATGCGGAATAAATATTGTCTGTTACAAGCATATCCATAAAAATAAATTGTATGCAAAATCAAGATCAATTTCGCCCAATGGCGAAAGATATGGAAGCACAAATATTGCCTTATCCGGCGGCACAAAGTGATATGCACCAACAGCCTGATACTGACCTGTCCAACTATAAAGCGGCAGGTAAACTAACGGGGAAGGTTGCTATCATTACCGGTGGTGACTCTGGCATTGGAAGGGCTGTTGCCATTGCCTTTGCAAAGGAGGGTGCAAGTGTGGCCATTGTGTATAATGAAAACGACGGGGATGCTGCAGAGACCAAAAAACTTGTTGCATTAAATGGTGGTGAATGCCTTATAATAAAGGCAGATGTAAGAAGTAAAGCTGCCTGCAAAAAAGCCGTTGAGGAAACGGTTGCAAGGTTTGGTGCGTTGAATATATTGGTGAACAATGCTGCTTTTCAACAAGTGCAGGAGCAGTTGGAAGACATTACAGAAGAACAATTAAGAAGGACTTTTGAAACCAATATTTATGGTTACTTTTTTATGGCGCAGGCAGCATTGCCTTATTTAATAAGCGGCGATGCCATCATCAATACCGGAAGCATTGTTGGCCTGACCGGCCTCGAAATTTTGGTTGATTACACTGCTACAAAAGGTGCCATCCATTCCTTTACCAAATCACTGGCATTGCAACTTGGCAAAAAAAACATACGGGTAAACTGTGTGGTACCCGGCCCTGTATGGACACCCAACATACCCGGCACTATGCCAGCAAAAGAAGTGAAAAATTTTGGACATGAGGTTGCCCTTGAAAGGCCGGGACAACCGGAAGAACTTGCACCAGCCTATGTTTTATTAGCCAGCAGCGATGGAAGTTTTATAACAGGCAGCCTGCTGGAAGTAACCGGCGGACGGCTTTCTGCAGCAAAATAAAAACCTGAAAAATATGGCTTACCCCGATAATACCGTAACAGCATTATTGCAAACCGATGCAGTTACACCAGTTACCAAAGCAGTACTAAATGAAAGAATGAAATGGGTTTTAGAAGCCCCGCTCTTTTTTGATTTGTACTACTTTAACCTTTTAACCATGTTGTGTGATTGCCTGCTTGCGCAGGACAAGGGGCATAGGATTTATAATCCTGCTATCGCCATCGACCAACGTCTTGCTTTGGGTAAATGCGATGGTTGGCGCTATGATAAAATGCCCCCGGATAATATAGCATATCAAAAAGGTTTAGAGTATACCGATGCAACGGCAAAACATCTTATCCATAAAAAATTTGATCAATTGAACAGTACTGAAAAGGTGCAGCTTCTTATCAAAATACAATCGGGTGATGTGGATAAAACAATATGGCATGATGTATCACCCGTTCTTTTTTTTGAAGAGTTGCTGGCAGAAACAACTTCCCTTTTTTACAGCCATCCCCTGGCATTACAGCAAATAGGTTTTGTGGGAATGGCAGATGCTGCAGGTTGGAAAAATATTGGCCTGAATGACAACGACCCACTGGAAACCATCGAACAAATCAATCTATTATCGTGAAGCAATTTTTAAACAATCACATAGTTGATGCAGTAATCATTGGTACCGGTGCTGGTGGGGCCCCTTTGCTGGCAAGGCTTTCAGCGGCAGGGTTAAAAGTAGTGGCTTTAGAAGCCGGTACACATTTTAACCCGGCAAAAGAATTTGCAACAGATGAAAGGGAGCAGGAAAAAATATTCTGGCAGATGGAAAGGCTAAGCGCAGGCGCCAATCCCATGGCCTTTGGTAAAAATAATTCGGGCATCGGCGTCGGTGGCTCCACCATACATTTTACGGCATACACCCCAAGGCCGCAACCAGATGATTTCAACATATTGGATGAATTTGGCACAGGCACCAACTGGCCAATTGGCTACCACGATCTTGAGAAATACTATGATGAACTGGAAGCCTTTTTAGGCATCTCCGGCCCATCCCCTTATCCATGGGGGCCGGCCCGTAAAAGCAATTATCCACTTGCCGCATTGCCGCTCAACAGTGCTGCACAATTGATGCAGCGTGGCTGTGGGCAACTCAAAATTAAAACCTCCCCTGCCGCTAATGCTGCTTTATCTGCCCCCTATTACCAGCCAGGTATTGGCTGGAGAAAAGCCTGTACCAACCGTGGCTTTTGCCAGGCCGGTTGCAGTACCGGCGCAAAGGCCAGTATGGATGTAACCTTTATTCCACAAGCCATTCATCATGGTGCAGAAGTGAGGGCAGGTTGCTATGTAACGGGTTTTGAAAGAAATAAACAGGGCAACATTTCAGCAGTTATTTATCTTATTAATGGCAAAGAAGAAAGGCAATTGTGCAGCAATGTTTTTTTATGTGCCGGTGCCATTGAAACCCCGCGGCTGCTGCTGGTGAACAACCTTTGCAACAGTAACGGGCACGTAGGTAAAAATTTTATGGCGCATGTGGGCCTGCAGGTTTGGGGTGAGTTTGATGAAATGACAAGGCCCAATAAAGGCATACCCGGCGGACTTATTTCAGAAGACATGCACAGGCCGGCCGGGGCTGATTTTGCGGGGGGGTATATCATACAATCCATTGGTGTAATGCCGGTAACCTATGCAGCACAAATGGCCAGGGCATCCGGTTTTTGGGGGCAGGCACTCAGGGATAAAATGATGGCGTATAACCATACAGCGGGTATCAACATGCATGGCGAATGCCTTCCCTCCCCGGATAATTATTTGGAATTGTCTGATGAAAAAGATGAGATGGGCATGCCCAAGCCAAGGGTGCATTTTACTGATGGCATCAACGAAACGAATATGGCAAAACATGGCGAAAATATTATGGTAAAAATATGGCAGGCAGCAGGGGCAAAAAATATAGTGGTGCAGCGAAGGATGGCGCATACCATAGGAACCTGCAAAATGAGCAATAACCGGGAAGATGGTGTGGTGGATGTAAGCGGAAAGTCGTTTGATATTGCCAATTTATTTATTGCAGACAATTCTATTTTTCCCGGTTCGCTTAGTGCCAACCCTGCCCTGACAATCATGGCCAATTCATTGCGTATTGCAGATGCATTCCTTGCATCATAAATGTGTACATTTTTATATCACGGCAACTAATTTTATTACATGGGAGCACAAAGTTTTTTATCGCTGATAAACAAAAAATATGGTGAGGGTGCAAGTTACCAAGGCGATCAGTTTGGCGGCAGCACTGGAAATGATGGCAGCGGTTTGCCCAAAAATAACCCCCGCAATTTTATGTTTGCCACGGGCATAGAATGCAGTTATCCCACTATTGAAAATGGCAAAGTGCGCAGGGACTTACTGGATGAATGCGGCCATTATGAGCACTGGAAAAAAGACCTTCAACTGGTTCATCAGATGGGGCTTAAAGTGCTGCGGTATGGTTTGCCTTATTACCGGGTAAATAAATCAGAAGGCAGGTACGACTGGACCTTTACCGATCTTGCCATGAATGAAATAAAAAGGCTGAAGATAACACCCATACTGGATTTGATGCATTTTGGCGTACCCGATTGGATAGGCAATTTCCAAAATCCTGAGCTGCCATTGCACTTTGCCAATTATGCAGCAGCCGTTGCAAAACGATACCCGTGGGTACGGTTTTATACGCCTGTAAACGAGATATATGTTACGGCAAAATTCAGTGCCAGGGAAGGCACCTGGAACGAACAGTTAAAGACAGACAAAGGTTTTGTTACCGCCATAAAAAATATTGTTGCGGCAAGTATTTTAGGCACCCATCAAATTGCCAAAGTACGGCCAGACTGTGTGATTGTACAAAGTGAAAGTGCAGAATATCTTCATGAGGCTACAGTATGCAAAAGCCAGGAAACAACCCTGATTAATAAATTGCGGTTTATTGCTTTGGACCTTTTGTATGCCCATGCACCCGATGCCGATGTGTGCATGTACCTGTTGGATAATGGCCTTACCAGAAAGGAATATGACTGGTTTATGAAAGGTGAGCCGCCGGGTTACCAGGTTATGGGCAACGATTATTATGGCCGCAACGAACAGATAAAAATGCCGGATGGTACCATACTCACCATATCCGATGTATTGGGCTGGTACAATATTACAAAGACGTACTACGAACGGTACCGAAAGCCGGTGATGCATACAGAGACCAATGTGTTTAACGCCGACCATGCACCGATGTGGTTATGGAAACAATGGATGAATATTATGGAGATGCGGCGGGAAGGTGTGCCGGTGCTCGGGTTTACCTGGTACAGCCTGATAGACCAGGTAGATTGGGACATTGGCCTGGCCGAAAAAAGAGGTAACGTAAACCGTTGTGGCCTGTTTGGTTTAGACAGAAAACCAAACCCCGTTGCTGCGGCTTACAAAACTTTATTAAAAGAATTTGGGCAGATAACCGTGATCCCAAATGGCGAACTGTTTGAATTAACCGGCAGGGAAGCTTCGCTTAAAGTGCAGGTGTAAAAAGAGGACATTTATTTGCTTTTCAAAGTGGGACCTGGTAGCGGGTTCCTAAAGGATTACTTAAAAATTTGTGTTCAAAATCAATCTGTTTGCCTTGTAGAACCCCTGCTGCTGCGTATTTCGTCAATTATTTCTTCAGCAGATTTTTTTGAGTTAAACGCACCAAAGGCTTTTTTAAAATGGATTTAGCTTCTTTTTAAATGGTTAAATCAGTATTCACGAAGCTGTTAATTTTTTGATATAAGGTCTTTGATTCCGTAAGGTCGAGTTTGTTGCTTGTACTTAAATTGTCTAAAAGCCCAATATAACCTTCAACAATGGTTGTATTTATTTCTGATGTTTTCATGTAATCAAAACGGATGCAAAAAACCGAATATCCGAATTCGTAATGTAATGCACCAATAAAGACAAAAATGTAAATAGCCAAAGAACTATATGATAACTCATTGGAAATTTTTATTTATTTCAACTTACCCATAAGAATTGTAATATCAGTCTCTGCGATGCTTACCCTTTACGAAAATTTTTCAACGCCCGCTTGCTTCCACATCGCTTTTTAAAGCTTCATTAAAATCGTTTTGCTGCAGCAGGTTTTCCAAGGTAAGGTGCATCCTGTACTTCCAATAATGCTTAGGGTCTGCGGGTATATTGATGCGTTCATCATTAGGGTTATTTCTGCGCAGGGTTGCGCTGCTGCCTAAAATATCCTGCAGTTGAAATATACTCCACATGGCAGGCGAGTATAAATGCTGCACCACTATGTCTTTGTTGATGTATGGCTCACAATAAAAAGGGGCGCTTCCATAGTGGCCCAGCATATTGTTGTAAAACTGTTGTGTTTTTGCAGGCCCTTCTTCCCACCATCCCCGTATGGTACTCATATCGTGGGTTGCGGGGGTAACTACACTCAGGTAAGGTGCTTCGTTGGGGTGAAAGAAAACAGAAGTGGTTTTCTTGGGCATCCTTTGTATCTCCAGGCTTAGCATGCCCAACTGCTGCATTACATCAGGCACGCAATCCGGCACCATGCCAAGGTCTTCTCCGCATACCAGCATATCTGTGCTGCGTTTAAGTTCCGGCAATTTCTTCATCGCTTCTTTACGCCAGAAATCATCCTGCCGCCTGAAGAAATAATTGATGTACAAATCTTTAAGCCGTTGCTTGCTGTAATCATCCAGGTCCCTGAAGGAAGAAGTATGCTCCATATCAATACGAAAATGGAAAAGCTGCATTTGCGAACCCTGTTCCTCTATCAATATCACATTGCTGATTAAATCGAACAGGGCATACTTTATAAAATGATTGGTTTCATTTTCGGCTTGCTGGTTAAAATAAGCTTCTACTTTTCTTTGCGTATCAAATGCAGGCTGCAGTTCATAACTGCCCTCTTTATAATTTAAAAATGTGTTTTTTACAAAAGATGACTGTCCACCCAATTTTTCGTCAAGGATATTTTCAGTGATGTAGGGCCTGCAAAAGCGGTGGTATTCGTAACCAATATTGTTTTGAAAAAACTCATTGATATGCACCGGGATGCTTGGAACAAAATGCCCGAGTATGCCTTCAACGGCATCCAATGGTATGCTCCAAATCCTGAAGAAACCGAGTATATGGTCTATCCTGAAAACATCAAAGTAGGCACTCATTTGCTCAAACCTTTGGCGCCACCATGCAAAACCATCTTTTTGCATTTTTTTCCAATTGTAAGTGGGGAAGCCCCAGTTTTGGCCCTTTACCGCAAAGCCATCGGGCGGTGCACCAGCCTGTGCATCCATGTTATATAAACCGGGTGCCATCCATGCATCGCAACTGTAGCGGTAAATGCCAATGGGCAAATCGCCTTTTACAACAATGCCATTTTTATGGGCATAGGCAGTGGCCATTTTTAATTGCAGGTGCAAATGGTATTGTATAAAATAATGCAGGGCAATGTCATCATACTGCGGTTCATCAGGCGAGGCTAGTGCCTGTATGGCATTTTCATCATACACATTGTGCAGCGGCCATTTGCTGTAATCAGCCGTTTTATAGGTATCCCGTAAATAACAAAATGCTGCATAAGGCACCAGCCAATGCCTGTTTAAATCAAAGAATTCAAAGTATTTAATATCGTTGTTGAAGGCCTCTTTTTCTAAGTTGAACAATGCCCTCATGGCGGCAAACTTATGGCGCATCACCTGTTCATAATCCACATCGGGCAAAGCGTTCAATTCTTTTTGTTTTTGCAGCAATGGTTGTATTAAAGTGGCATTGTGTTCCCCTGCAACCATCGAAACATTTAAAAAAAGCGGGTGCAGCCCAAACGCTGTTATAGCAGCATAGGGGTAAGAATCTAGCCAGGTATGCGTTGCAGTGGTATCGTTTACGGGAAGTAGCTGAATTAATTTCAATCCCGTTTGCTTTGCCCAATCTACCAGCAGCGTAATATCAGTAAACTCGCCGGTACCAAAACTGTTTTCACTTCTTAAACTAAACACAGGTATGGCCACGCCTGCCCCCTTCCATACGGTGGCGGCTATGCGTACAAAGCCATCATGTAAAATGGTCATTTTTCCTTTACCGGTTTCTACCCTTATTTCCCTGTTTGGGCCATCTTCAAAACGCACAAAAATTTTATCTTTAGTATTGTAGATGCCATATTTATACGGCAACAAAAAACCTGCATTAATAAGGGATGATTTATACACCCACCAGTTGCCATTTTTGGTAAGTATTATCGGCGATGAAGTATTCCAATCGCCCAATATTTTTCCGCTGCCCGATAAACAAACCACTTCATCTTTTTTTAACAATGGGCATTTTACCCTAAACTCATGGGTAGTTTCTATTTTCTTTTCCCTGCTGCCTGTGGCGACCGGGGGTGGATTATGTTTAAGCAACACCGCTGTAAAAGGCTTTGTAAAAAAAGCATTTTCGGGTGTGCCTGCATGGTTCCAGGTATCTGTAAAAGTGATGTCAGCTATATGGTTTTGGGCCGATGTAAAATGTTTATCATCGCCCCATTCTATAATATCAACCTCACCCTGTTCCCTTAAAATATAGCAGTAGGTAATTGTTTTATTTTGAATGGCAAGTGCTGGTACTTCAACCTGGCAATGGCAAAACTGATCGTTAAGGTATTGCAGCGGAACAGCTTTGGCAATATCATTATTGCCCAACTCCTGGCAATTGCCCGAAACTAAAATTGTTTGGCCGAAACGGGTATAAAAACGCAAATAAAAATTCAAAGTCATTGGCCTGCTTGTTAATTTGGGGCAATATAAAACCTTTGGTGCATAATGTAAAAAATACATAATGCCCTATTATTTCATTCACAAACTTTTGCGTGTGGCCTGGTACCTTTCGGGAGATATAAACAATAGAATAAGGTAAAACATTTGTGTTTGTTTTACCTTATTTTTGTCAAAATTTTTATCGATGGAATCAGCAAAAAAATCTACCGGCCTTTACTGGATCTTGTTTTTACTTTCTATAGTTGGCCTTGTGGTTGTTTATATGGTTGGTGGCGGTTATGCCTCAATGGTGCTGCCATTTAATTTTACCTTTTTTGCAAAGGCGTTAGACCTTATGTAATTCACTTTTTATTATTTAAGGCTCTGTATAATGGCTGCAAACTCTGTGGCCATTAAAGATGCCCCTCCAACCAGGCCACCATCCACATCGGCCTGGCCAAAAATTTCTTTTGCATTTGCTGCCTTAACGCTTCCCCCATACAAAATGGAAATGCTGTCAGCTATCTCATTACCGTATTTTGCTGCAAGCACATTTCTAATGTGAGCCTGTATTTCCTGTGCCTGTGCACTGGTAGCAGTTTTGCCTGTTCCTATTGCCCATATTGGTTCGTAGGCAATTACAAAACCGTTTATCTGCGCTGTTGACAAATGAAAAAGGCTTTCTTTAATTTGATTTTCTACAAAAGCGTTTTGTGTGCCGGCCTCCCTTACTTCAAGTGCCTCGCCACAACAAAAAATAGGTTTTAAACCATACTCCAGGCAAAGGTTTATTTTCTCTGCAAGCATGGTATTGGTCTCATTAAAATATTCACGCCGTTCACTGTGGCCTATCACCACATATGTTGCGCCAATGCTTTTTAAAATTTCTACACTCACCTCACCTGTAAATGCGCCAGACACTTTATTGTAACAATTTTGTGCTGCTACAAATACGTGGTTATTGCCTTCCAGCATTTTTTTAATATTGATGAGATAAGGAAAAGGCACTGCAAAAACCACTTCCTGATTTTCGTTTAGCCCATCGCAGGATTTTAGTAATGCTTCTACTAAAAGTTCGCCCTGCTCAAGGGTTAAGTTCATCTTCCAATTAGCGGCTGCTATTTGTTTTCTCATTGTTTGTTTTATTTTGATTGTATAAGTTTAAAAGCAATTCTTTTTCGTGGGTTGTAATATGGCTTCCCTTTAATTTTTTCCAGTTATCGATATCCTGCAGCACTTTATCAAAAGTATACCTTTCTTCTCCCCAGGTAAAATCATTTATATATTTTGAGGGAAACCCGGCGCCAAAAATATTACAACAAACACCCACAACAGTACCGGTATTAAAGGAGGTGTTGATGGCAGCCCTGCTGTAATCGCCCATCAGCAAACCGCACTTTAAACCCATGCTTACAAAGCCTTTAAGTTTATGGTCCCAAACCTTAACAGGACCGGCAGTATTTTTTATGTTGGATGCAGTGGTGCCACCGCCGAGGTTGCACCATTCACCGATAACGCTATCGCCCAAATACCCATCGTGGCCTTTATTGCTGTTGGCAAACATCACGGTATTTTTTATTTCGCCCGCTGCAACACAGCCAGGGCCAATGGTGGTTGCACCATAAATTTTACTCCCCATTTTAAGGGTTGCCCCATCACACAAAGCAAACGGCCCACGTATCATACAACCTTCCATAACCTCAGCATTTTTGCCGATGTAAACCGGGCCTGCAGCGGCATTTATAATGCTGTGCCCTACTTTTGCCCCCTCTTCGATAAAAATATTTTCTGCTGCTGTTATCCTGTTAGTTGCAGGTATGGACTGTGTTTTTTTGTTACCGGTCAGCAATACAAAATCGTCCCTTAATGCAGCATCGTTGAGTTTAAAAATATCCCATGGATAAATAATTTTTGTGAGCTTGCCGGTGTACGGTTGCGGATTGATACCGGTAAATGTGCTGATGATTTCCTGAATGTTGGTTACTGATGGCAATATATTGGCAGGCACTGTAATGGCCGCATCAAGGTCTTTATATTTTGGATAGGCTAACAGCAGTGCCCATTTTTCACGGATGGTTAAGATGCCAGTGCGGATGTCTGCAACATGGCGTGTGGCACTAAATGGATACAACTGCTCCCTGCAAAAATGGTCATCGAGTGTTAGGTTCATTGCTGCTAATGTACACCTCTAAAAATTAATCTGCCTGGATTGCGCCAATAAAAAATCCCTCTGTGAAAGAGGGATAAATGATATAGCAGTTTGTTTGTTTAGTTGGCTTTCTTTTCGTAACGTTTTTTAAACTTATCGATACGGCCTGCAGTATCCACCAATACATTTTTACCGGTGTAAAAGGGATGTGAAGTGTTGGAAATCTCCAGTTTAATTACCGGGTATTCTTTGCCATCTTCATGCTTGGCCATTTCGCTGGAGTTTGCAGTTGAGCGGCTTAAAAAAGTGGTGTTGTTGCTCATGTCTTTAAAAATGACAAAGCGGTAATTTTTGGGATGCAAATCTTTTTTCATAATTGTAAAAGTTTGTGCATGGATTTTGCCATGCGATTTTTAAAGAGTGCAAAAGTAAGGGAAAATGCTGTAGAAATTTCCTTTTTAAACCTATAATTTGATAGCCGTAAAAATGATCAGCTCTTCATATTGGTCTGTTGCAGGGCTATTCCCAGGTCCCAACCCCTTGATGCCTGGATAACATCCTGAAGGTCATCAATTTTTTTTCCAGTTATCCTTATGATGTCATCCATTATTGCCGCTTGTACTTTAAGGCCGCTGTCCTTGATCAGCTTTACAATTTTTTTGGCATCTTCTTGTTTTATCCCGTTTCTAACAGGCACTTCCTGCTTAACAACTTTGCCGCTTTGGTGGGGTTCTTTGGTAAGGTCATACACTTCTGCAGCAAGGCCCTGCTTCATGCTGCGGGTTATCAGCACATCAATAATCTGGCTTAGCTTCATTTCACTATCTGCCTCAAGGTTTACTTTAAAATCTTTTTTGTTCAGTTCTATCACCACATGGCTGCCTTTAAAATCGAACCTGTTGGTAATTTCCTTACTTACTGTGTTTATGGCGTTGTCTAAAGTTTGAAGGTCTACCTTGCTGGCAAAATCAAATGATGGCATAGTATCAAAATTTTTATCCTGGTTAATTAAGGCAGCAAAAATAGCCAAATTATTTATAGGCAATGGTGGCATCATCTCGCTTTTTTAAGTAATTCCACGGCACCTGAATTAATACAATTTGTATTGATATTGAATTTGATTTTAATAAATGAAAATCAACGCTTATTTTAGTATTGTTCAAAACGAATGCTTATCAATGACCATCCTGCAAAATTTAAAGTTTCAGATAGAACATATCGGTTACTCCGAAAAACTTTCTGAATACGAAAAAAAGAGAATTGTTGTTTTTAATATTTTAAATTTCGCTGGTTTGCTCCTTGCTCTATTAAGGTCAATTTATACTTTCTTGTTTTCACCTGCTTTCTTCTCATTTGCCACTGTATTTATTGATGCCGGCCTTGCAGCAATGTTTCTTTTTTTGTTTCTTTTGATAAGCAGGCAATACTACAAAACAGCCACCATTGCTTCTTTTGCAACCATCCCATTGCTGCTAACGCTTTCGAGTTTAACAACACCGGAGTCTGGTACAGAAATTTACCTGATCCTTTATATGATGCTGGCTTTTTTCTTCCTTCACAAAACCAAAAATATTATTGTTTCATTTCTATATTCTTTATTGCTCTACGTCGGCTTGAGGATTTATGTAAGGAATATGCCCGCTGTTGCTGAAAGTACAGCAATGTCAGGGTATACCATTTTTAATTATTTCGGTGCTTTCCTCATGATTTTTTTAACCATGTACATGATAAAATTCCAGGTATGGAAGTATGAACGTTCTATAAAAGCAAAGAAAGAATTGCTGAGGATCACCAATAAAAAGATACTGGTAAAAACAGCATTGATAGAAGAACAATCTGCCTTGCTTCATCAAAAAAACCTAGAATTAACCGAGTTAAATACAATCAAAATAAAACTTTTTTCTATCATTTCCCATGATGTCCGCACTTCAGTTTATGCCCTGAAAAATATTATGGATGCGTTTGCAAAAGGTACTTTTTCTAAGGAAGATATGATGCAGAATTTGCCTGGTGTAAACAGTGAGGTTGATAAATGTGCCGAATTGATAGATAATCTTTTAAGCTGGGCAAGAAACCAGTTAAACGAAAGCAAGGTAACGCCAACAAGGATTGACCTTAATAAAATTGCAGCCCGTACATTTACATTGTATTCCAAAAAAGCTGCTGACAAAGCCATACAATTCATCAACAATGTACAGCCTGGCAACTATGCTTACGCAGATGTGGATATGATTAAAACAGTTGTTCGCAACCTTGTTGGCAATGCTTTAAAATTTACCAACGCTGGTGGTATTATCGAAATAAATACCGAAACAAACCCGGGTAATATTGTACTGTTGGTAAAGGATAACGGCATAGGTATTACAGAAGCCGGTATGGCAAAAATATTTAGTGAAAAATATTATACCACTTTGGGTACCGATAAAGAAATGGGTACCGGGCTTGGTTTAATGATATGCAGGGATTTTATCAAATCCAATAAAGGCGAGTTGACAATAACAAGCAAACACAGTGCAGGTGCTTGTTTCGCAGTTACCCTTCCTGTTAAGGAAAAAATTTGTTGTTAGCGGGGATTATAAAACATTTACTTTTTTGTAAAAAAAACAAGCAAACAAATTACGCATTTTGCGTTAGATACTATTACTCGTCGCCCTTGTATTTATACCTTGAATAAACAATGCATATTACCCCGGCAAGCACCAGAAAAAATGCAATGATCTCTGCCTGGCTCAGCTTCATCCCAAGTACATTGTATAAATAGTTTACCCTTATCTTTTCAATAAAAAAGCGTTCAATGCCATTCAGGATTAAATAGGAACCGAACATAATGCCCGGGATTTTTATTCTCTTTCTGTAAGCCCAGAGCACTAAAAAAAGTAACGTACAAATGATAGTTTCATAAAATGCTGTTGGAAAAACAGGCTGCGGTAACGCCCGGCAATGCTCATCATTACAACCCGGAATTTTTTTTCCATCTTTATTTACGTTCATCGGATAACTGTAGGCTACCATCCAGTTTGGTAAAAAAGAAGGCGCCACCAAAGACTTATGCGGCACTGCATCTAATGCAGGAAACGTACGGGCAGCAGGTATGTAAGTATACACATTACCACTATCCAAAATGCGCCTTTCTAAATGATAGGTAGAATACTTGAGCAATTGCTGTTTAAATTCATCCGGGGTGCATGGCTTAACCTTGCCGTAATCATCGCTCTGGTAAGCACTGTTGTATATTCCCCAATCGCCATCGCCAGCCACCTGGCAGCCAATACGGCCAACAGCATAGGCAATCATTAATGCAGGTGCAGCAGCATCAGTAAGGTGTACAAGCTTAATGCCCTTGCGGTATGCATACCAGCAAATGGCAATTGCTGCAAGGATTAAACCACCATAAAAAGTTAAACCGCCGCCGGAAAAAAGTGTGCCGATCGGGTCGCTTATGAGTTCATCCAAATTCTCCATGGCGTCAAAAAGCTTGGCACCCAAAATACCAAATATCAGCCCCAAAATAATGATATCGCCAACCCTGTCGTGCGGCCATATCCTCACCCTTCTTTGTTCAGGCTCCTTTAGTTTTTGCTTGTTTTTTTCCCACCACTTCAGGCCTATTAAAATGCTGCCTACCAACAGGCCGGCCCAAAGGTTACCCTCTCTTGAAAAGATGTAAGCTTGTGGCGTTACGTCTTCCGGCTTGTTCAGCAACAAGCCAAAAAGTTTATATCCAAAAACAAACCCGGTTACAAAATTTACGAATAAATCCAGAAAGGTGGCGGGCATGCCAACGGTAATGGCTTCTTCCCTTGGTAATAAAAGCCCCTGCTTTTCTTTTCTTTTTAATTCGCTTGATAAAACAATTGCAGCCGAAACAAAACCGAGGGCAACCATTAAGCCGAATGTGTTCAATATATTAAGCGCCTTCCATTCTACTCCAAACCAGTCCTTAAAAACGTAATATAAATTGGGATACATACTGTCTTAAATTAAGGGATGCAATATATTCATTTATTCCTACCAGCAAAGAATTGAACGGGTATAAAAAATCCCGGGCAAAATGCCCGGGACTGTACGATTATAAGAATGATTTTAATTACAGTATTGATCAAAAGCGCCAATCAAATTCTCAGCAATCATCTGGGCACTTCTTCCTTCAATGTTATGCCTTTCAATAAAATGTACCAACTGGCCATTTTTAAATAATGCTATCGAAGGTGATGAGGGAGGATAAGGTAATAAATGTTCCCTGATTTTTTTGACGGCATCAACATCAAAGCCTGCAAAACTGGTGGTAAGGTTATCTGGTTTTTTTGTACTGTTTTGCACAGCCATTAAAACGCCTGGCCTTGCAGTACCTGCACTACAGCCGCACACAGAATTAATTACAACAAGTGTCGTTCCTTCACCATCAATTTTTTTATCTACTTCAGATGGGCTTAGCATTTCTATAAAACCATTTTCTGTAAGTTCTTCCTTCATTGGAATAACAATTTCTTCCGGATACATATCTTTTGATTTAGAATGCAAACTTACAAAGTTCTGATTGAAAACATTGAAGTAGATCAATATGATTTAATTTAAAAAGAAAAAAACCGCCAGCCAGTCAGGCGGTCAGGCATTTAAAAGTCAAAATGACGCTTTAATTTAAATAACTGTGCCATTTGCATCAAAATTTTGCATTGGAATGCCTTTTGAACATTTGCTACAAAATTTAATAAAACTAAAAATTATACAACTATGACATTCGTAAAACTAAACAACCAAAATCAAAATCATTTTGATGGTTTGATGAAAGATCTTTTTAATGAAATACCAGCAACATTGGGCAAAACTTTCAGGGAAGATGTTTTCGGGTTTCCTCCGGTAAACATCAGCGAAACAAAAAGTGCTTATCAAATTGAAGTGGCTGCACCTGGAATGGAGAAAACAGACTTTACTTTAAAGTTAGATGGGGCGCAGCTAACAATTGCAGGTATAAAAAAAGATGCAATAAAAAACGATGACCTGAAAAGCATCCGCAAAGAATTCAGCAGCAAATCTTTCAAAAGAAGTTTTACCCTGGATGAAAAAATTGATGCTGCAAACATCGCTGCCCGTTACGAGGCCGGTGTTTTAAAAGTGGAACTTCCTAAAAGAGAAGAAACTAAGACTGAGGCAAAAGAAATTACAGTTCAGTAATGGCTTAACCAGGCAATGTATCCTGCAATCAGGCTGTTTCGTTTTAACGTGCAGCCTGATTTTTTTATAACACAATAGGGTTAATTTTATGGTTTAAACAAGCATACCTTAACAACCCAACATGATTAGAAAAAAGGCATTGTTATTCTCTATTTTTTTTACAGCATCAGTTATGCTGTTTGGCCAGATTAAAAAAGATACTTTACCCGCTTTACCAAACCCACAGGATTCTATTTTAAGAATAAAAAACCTAAATCCATATTTTACCCTTCATGTAGATTCCACCCTCAGGTACCACCTTGAAATAAATAAAGACCTTGCAAAATATTATTGGTTTTTAAAGAACCCGCCCGTTGGATTGAAAATAAATAAAGACAATGGCGACCTTACTTTTAAAGCTGAAAAATCTTATTTTTTATCAGGCAGGTTAAAGTATGATTATGAATATAAAGTAGCTATCAGCGTCCAAAATTTGGATAACCCTGAAGAAAGGGTGGATACCAGTTTTACCCTTCTTTTCTATAATACAGAGATCATTCCTTCTAAAATAAAACCTACCGTAACCAACACATTATTTATAGATGAAGGTGATACGGTAAGTTTTAAGTTGCAATGCGATAACGGAAATTTTCCTATTGAAGAACTTACCTACTTCAGTAACTACCCCATAAAATCGTTAACGCCGGTAACAAAATGTAATGATGATTTTACCTGGTGTGCACCATTTGATTTTGTAAAAGATACTGATAAAGACAAACAAAAAAGGCTGGAGATTTACTTCATTGGTTCCAACAAATTCAACAACCGGGATACTGCTTTAATTACCATTATTGTAAAAGAAAACATCAACTACCCACAACAGGTATTGGAGTTTGGAAAATTGCGTTCCGAAACTGAAGCGTATGTATTGCAATTAAAAAGTAGTTTTCGCCTGGTGGATAAAAAAATAAAAAAGACAAAAGGCACCCGGACGAGTTTTGACCTTGCATCTGCCACGACAGCTTTGGGTGGTACCATATTTTCCTCCCTCCCCGGCAACGGCCAACAAACCACCGGTAAAATATTACCGAGTGTGGGTGTGGCTTTAGTGCCGGTAAAGGAAGCTTCAGCACCCAACAGTAACTCCGATCAAAACACTGCAACACTTATAAGAAGCAGCATTAAAAGATTAGAATACCTGCTGGCAGATAATACTTTAACTGGTGAAAAAGACCCGGATATTTTAACCAAATCCCGTAAGCTGAAAGATGAATTAAAGCAAACACAAATTCAACTGATAGACATACCCATTGCAGAAGAAAACCTGAGCAAGAAAGAATTGGATGATTATTTTAATAACCCCAAGGTGAACAAAAAATATAAAGTAAAGCACAGAAACTAACAACCCGAATTTACTAAATAACAAAAGTGGCCGTAACAGCCACTTTTATTTTATCATCAATAAAATATCATTAGAGGTATCCTAAAATCTTGAGCATACTTTGGGCAGTTTGTTCTTTTGCATACACCCAATCTACCAGTTTGCCATTTTTATCGTGGCCTATAATAATGTGTTTTGGTGATGGTATAAGGCAATGCTTAATGCCGCCGTAACCGCTTATCTGGTCTTGATAGGCACCGGTATGAAAAAAGCCAACATACAGCGGTTCGCCACCTGCAGTTAGTTTAGGTAAAAAAACTTCATTGATATGCTCTTCAGAATCGTAATAATCATGGCTGTCGCAGGTTATACCGCCTAAGGTTACACGCTGGTATTCATCCTTCCATTTATTTATTGGCAGCATTAAAAACTTTTCGCCAATGCCCCAGGTATCGGGCAATGTGGTGATAAAAGAAGAGTCTATCATGTACCAAATTTCACGGTCGTTCTGCATTTTTTCGCCGATAACACTGTAAATATGTGCCATACTTTCGCCCACGGTATAACTGCCAAACTCAGTAAAAATATTGGGCATTTGAACCTTGTTCCTTTTACAGGCCACTTTAATATTGCGTACAATCTCATTGATCATAAACTGGTAATCGTACTCAAAACCCAGGGAGTGTTTAATTGGAAAACCGCCACCGATATTAATAGAATCCAGCTCAGGACAAATCTTTTTTAACTGGCAATAAAGGTTAATTACTTTGTTTAATTCACTCCAGTAATAGATGTCATCCTTAATGCCTTTATTTAAAAAGATATGGAGCATCTTTAATTGAAACTTATGTTCAAATCCTTCAATTTCATCTACATAAAATTCAAGGATATCTTTTGCCCTCATCCCTAAACGGGAAGTATAAAAAGGAAAATTGGGCTCTTCTTCTGCGGCAACCCTTATACCAACTTTAAAGGGCACTTTCACCGATTTGTATGCTTTTAATTCTTCTTTATTATCAAGAATGGGGATTACATTTTTGAAGCCTGTATTCAGCAAACGGGCAATCCTGCTGGTGTAGGAGCGCTGCTTGTATCCGTTGCAAATAATAAAAATGTCTTTATTGATTTTCTTTTTTTCGTACAGCTTATTTACGATCTCAATATCATAGGCATAAGAAGTTTCCAGGTGGATGTCATTTTTAAGCGCCTCTTCTACAATAAAGGAAAAATGAGAACTCTTTGTACAGTAACAGTAATTGTATTTTCCATCGTACTGGTGCTTTTTAAAAGCCTTGGCAAACATATCTTTTGCCTTGTTTATTTGCATACCTATTTTGGGCAAATAAGTAAGTTTTAAAGGGGTGCCATATTTATCAATCAGGGCTTTAATATCCTGCCCGTTATACTGCAAATACTCGTCTTCAACTTTAAAGTCTTCCTGGGGAAAGTTAAAGGTCTGATCTACCAGGTCAGCATAAGTATTGTTCATATTATTCATGTACTGCAAAGGGGTTTTTATTATGAAATACAAATGTAATTGAATGACAAATGCAACAAATAAAAAAACCGGCTATGGGTTAACATACCGGTTTTCAATATAAAACTTAACATGGTTTAAAACCATCTTGTAATTATCCTTTTACCTGGGCAACCAAACTTTTAAAACTTTCTGGTTCATTCATGGCCAAATCTGCCAACACCTTACGGTTAATATCAATGTTCTTAACCGCTAACTGATGAATAAATTCGCTGTAGGTTAAACCCTCTGCCCTTACTGCTGCATTAATACGTGCTATCCACAATGTGCGGTATTCACGCTTTTTTAATTTGCGGCCAACATAACTGTATGTTAACCCTTTTTCCATTACGTTTTTGGCAACGGTGTAAACATTTTTGCGTTTACCATAATAACCTTTTGCGGCTTTAAGTACTCTCTTCCTTCTGGCCCTGGATGCTACTGCATTTTTTGAACGTGGCATATCTTAATAATTTTGAAATGTTAGTGTTGAAATGTAAATTGTTTTTCGAAAACTGATTTAACCTTTCAGGCGCAATAAACGCAGTACGAAATCATGGTTGGTAGAATGTACCACGCCATCTTTTCTTAAATTGCGTTTACGCTTTTTTGATTTCTTTGTTAAGATGTGCCTTTTGAAGGGCTTTTGAAAGGTTACCAGTCCGGTACCTGTAACTTTAAAACGCTTTTTTGCGCTTGAGTTTGTTTTAACTTTTGGCATTTAATAACTTATTATAGTTACTCCCTGCTGGCGTTCCGAACAGACGGACTCTTTTTGGGCCTTGTGGGAAATGAAAAAAAGACAATGTCTTTTAAGGGCGGCAAAGGTATATAAAAAACTATTACAATTTATAATTTTATAAAGCAATTGCCAACTTTTTTGAAGTTACACTGTTTGTGCATTCGAGCTATTTTTAATCAACATTTATTCGTTAACACCTGCCGGTAAAATTTTATCATGAAAAAAAAAATCATCTTATTGCTGACCGCCTTCCTCGGATTTATTAATTTAATTGCCCAGAAAAAAATTACCAAATACATTGACCCGGCCAATATGGACCTGTCGGTAAAACCTGGTAATGATTTTTATACCTATGCCAACGGTACCTGGTTAAAAAATAATCCTATACCACCTTCAAAAACAAGCTGGGGCTCATTTTTGGTATTAAGAGAAGAAGCATCAATGGCATTAAAAAGTATTTTGGAAGATGCGGCCCAGCATCCAACCAGAAGCCGTATTGATCAAATGACGGGTGGTTTTTATATTAGTGGGATGGACAGTGCTAATGCAGAAAAAGCAAACTTTACACCTATTAAGGCTGAACTCGAAAGGTTGGAGAAAATAATTTCCCTAAACCAGGTGATTGATGAAATAGCCACGTTAAGGACGAAGGGAATTGCAGCCCCGTTATTTGGTTTTTCAGTTGGCCAGGATGCAAAAAAAGTTACGCAATACATCCCTCAATTTGGGCAAGGTGGCATTTCATTACCAGACAGGGACTATTATATTAAGAACGATGCAAGAAGCCTGAACATAAAAAAGGAATACACTTCGTACATAGAAGACCTTTTTAAAATGGTTAACACCAGTGCTGAAAAATCAAAACAAAATGCCGAAGCTATTGTAGCGCTTGAGACCAAAATTGCACAGGCACAAATGAGCAGGGTCGAGATGCGTGACCCTCAAAAATTATACAACAAGTTTTTTGTAGACGATTTTTCTAAAACCACTACCACCATTAACTGGAGAACTTTAATGCAGCAAATGCATGTTACCGAACAAGACAGCATTATCGTTAGCAACCCATCTTTTTTGCGTTTTGCAGATAGTCTTTTGCCAGCAACACCCGTTGATGTCTGGAAAGCCTACCTCCAATGGTATGTTATAAAAAATGCTGCGCCATATCTAAGCAACAATTTTGTACAAAGAAATTTTCTCTTTAATAAAGTATTATCCGGCCAAAAAGAAATTACCCCAAGGTGGCAAAGAATGAGCAACCTGATAGATGCCAACCTCGGCGAATTGCTTGGCCAATTATATGTGGCGAAATATTTTAAGCCGGAAGCAAAAACAAGGATGATAGCTTTGGTAACTAACCTGCAGCAAACTTTTCAAGACAGGATTAACCGGTTAGATTGGATGAGTGCGGCCACCAAAGCCAAGGCCAGTCTGAAGTTGCAGGCTTTCGGCAAAAAAATTGGTTATACTGATAAATGGAAAACTTACGATGGTGTGGCAATAACAACATCAAGCCTTCTGGACAATATCCGCAGTTGTGCTGTTTGGAACTACAATGACCGTATCAGTAAATTAGGCAAGCCTGTTGATAAAACGGAGTGGGGATTTACACCACCAACTATCAATGCATCGTACAACCCCGCTAAAAATGAAATTACTTTTCCGGCAGGCATTTTACAATTTCCATTTTTTGATTTTGGCGCAGATGACGCAGTAAACTATGGCGGCATTGCTGCAGTAATCGGCCATGAAATGACCCATGGTTTTGATGACCAGGGAAGGCAGTTTGATGCAGATGGCAACCTAAGGGATTGGTGGACTGCCAACGATGCAACACAATTTAAAGCCAAAGCAGATATGGTGGTTAAAGAATATAATGGCTTTACGGTTTTAGATACTTTGCATGTAAATGGCAAGTTAACCCTTGGTGAAAACCTGGCAGACCTTGGCGGCCTCAACATGGCTTATGAAGCATTCAAAAAAACACCCCAGGGAAAATCGGATAAAAAAATTGATGGCTTTACCCCTGACCAACGTTTCTTCCTGAGCTGGGCACAGGTTTGGCGGGGCAATTACCTGCCAGAAACTACTGCACAATTAATACTTACAGATCCGCATTCACCCGGTGAATTCAGGACCAATGGTATTGTTACCAACATTGATGCATTTTATAAAGCCTTCAATGTGCAACCCGGGGATAAGTTATATAAACCCGAAAGTGAAAGGATAAAAATCTGGTAACAGCCTAACCTTTTTTCACAATAATTATTACGCATCATAAGGCTAATGGAAGATACTTGCCTGCTTAATTGGCGTACAGTGTTCCGATAATATTTCTACCTTATTATCATATTTAACAACGGTGATGCTGCAACGCTGGTCTTCGTTAAATGGAACACCATGGTATATGCCTTTGCCTTGCCAGCGGGTGCTTACCACTGCTGTGTTTTGGAAAATTTGTACTTCGTAAGATGACCTGCTGACATTACTTAAAGTATACGTTGGCGAACCCGCAGTAGCAACTACGCTATCACGGCTGAACAAGCCACCAGACTGCGTAAAATAAATGTAACCAGGTGCAAGCACACTATCAACCTGTTTTAAATTTTTGTTCTGCCACCCGGCATCAAATTTTTTGATAGCTTCAATAACTTCGTCACGGGAAAGTGACGAAGGCACCTGCCTGCAGGAAACAAAAAGGACTAAAAATAAAATAGCAACGGTAAAAATTCTCATACTTTTAAAGGTAAGAAAAAAATAAATTTTCTTACAACAGCAATGAATTTTTTGTTGCTTGTCAACATAGGTAAACGAACCTATTAATTACAAACTGAGTTATATGAAAGCTGCTGTTTTAGTCAGAAAAGGCGACGCCTTACAGGCGTTTGAAACACGTGAAGTAACCAAGCCAACGCCTGGGCCAGGGGAGATACTTATTAAAACCGATGCCTTTGGTTTAAACTTTGCCGATGTAATGGCCCGGCGGGGAATGTACAAGGAGGCGCCCCCATTACCGGCAATACTGGGTTATGATGTGGCAGGCACTATTGAGGAAACAGGGCAAGATGTTACCGGTTTAAAAAAGGGTGACCGTGTTACTGCCATGACAAGGTTTGGCGGCTACGCAGAATATGCAATTACAAACCAAAATGCCGCAACCCTTATACCCGATGATTTGGATAGTGCTGCCGCCACTGCCCTTTCTACACAATATTGTACTGCCGTGTATGCAGCATCTGAAATGACCAATCTTCATAAAGGTGATAAGGTATTAATACAGTCAGGCGCCGGGGGTGTTGGTACCGCACTTATACAGTATGCATCTCATATGCAATGCGAAATATTTTCTACCGTCGGCAGCCCGCAAAAGATACAATACTTAAAGGCATCAGGGGTACAGCATGCCATCAATTACAATATTGAAGACTTTGAAAAAACGATACTAAGCTTAACATCCAACAAAGGCGTAGATGTTATTTTTGATGCCGTTGGAGGCAAGAGCATAAAAAAAGGAATGAGGATACTTGCACCCGGCGGCCGTATGGTTTGTTATGGTGCAGCCGCTTTGAACAATAAAAATATTTTCAGTGTGGTAAAGGCGGCCATTGAATTTGGCTTCTATCATCCTGCCATGCTGATGATGCCGTCAAAATCCATCATTGGTATTAATATGCTAAAAATTGGCGATCATCAGCCCAAAACAATACAGCGTTGTTTGGTTAAGGTGATGGAATTATACAGGCAAGGCGTATTTAAACCAAGTGTGGCGAAAGTGTTTCCTGTAGCCGATATCGGGCAGGCACATGCATTTTTGGAAGACAGAAAAAGTACCGGAAAAGTAGCGGTACAATGGTGAGCTATTTCTTTGCAGTTATCAGCACTTTATAAAACCTTTCCACCTCTGTAGTTTCAGCTAAAGACAATGCCTCGTTGTTATCATATTTTGCTTTTAAGAAAACAACCATTTTATGCTGAGGGTATTTTACCAATATTTCGTTCATGAGCTGTCCTGTTTTTTCATCTTTGCTAAACACGGGCATGGCAGTCGGCATAGGCGATTTGTACCTGGTTGGTTTCTTTAAGATCACTGCTTCCAGCGTAGCTAATTTACCTTGTGGTATGGCAGGTACTTTTAGGGCTTTTGCATGCAGGTCCTGCAATTGCTTTTTACTTAACCCTCCTCTTTCTTCATACTGGAACAATAAACTTTTTAAAAAATTTGAGGTTGGGTAAGCAGCAACGGATAATTCCAGCACATCTTTAATAACATCTACATTGGGGTTTTTTCTAATCATTTATGTTTTTGTTGAAACCCTGAAAATAAGATAAATTAATTTGCCATTCATTCAGCAACACGGCACCCTTGAAGTTTATTAAAAAAATATGGGGCACATAAGAACGTTGTCTTAAGTACCCCATGTACATTCATCAATTCCTTAGATGCTAAACTTTTCTGGGAGCGTGCTTTGCCAATTTTACTGAGAAGTAAACAAGCGATGCAACAGAAAGAATCAGGGTAAGGTTTAACAGCATAGATGCGTTAGAAAGGAAATTTGTCATTGGGTAATGATTTAGGGTTTCAGAATTGTAACTTAACTCCTTTTTGAGGCAATTATTGTGCAGCCCGTTTTCCTTTTTGTAAAAGAGTTTGCGTTTACGTATAAAACAAGACATTGTTTTTTTTATAGTTATCACTATTCTGTAAAATATAACCCGTATAAGTTTGTACATTTACAAAAAAAATAACCTGATGAAGATTTTTGTAGCAGGGCTTCCTTACGATCTGGATGATGATGAATTGGTAGAAATATTTGAAAAATTTGGCACTATTATTTCAGCAAAAGTTGCAATAGATAAAGAGACGGGCAAAAGCAAAGGTTTCGGTTTTATAGAGATGCAAAATGATGCAGAAGCATTGGATGCCATTGAAAGTTTAAATGACATTTCTTTAGGTAAAAAACCTTTGGTAGTTAAAAAAGCAGAAGAAGGCCCATCAAGGCCGGGGGGAAGTGGCCCAAGGGGTGGTGGCCCGCCACCAAGGCCAGGAGGCAGTCCGGGCGGGGGTTTCAACAAAGACAGAAGAAGATTTTAGTCTATTTTCTATATAAAAAAGCTTTCTCATTTTAAATGTAATGAGAAAGCTTTTTGCATTACGATATGTTCAATGTTTTTACTTCTGTGCAACCTCTGGGCCATCTGGATCGTCCTTAATTCCCGTCTTAGGTACGGGAAGTTTGCCCCTTTTATAAATGATAAGCCCGTTCAAAAAATTACGCAGCACCTGGTCGCCTGCTTCTACATAACCGGGATGATCTTCATTCCTGAAAAGATCTCCCAATGCACCTTTGGTAATCTTGAACCCTACCAGTTCCAGTATCTCAATAATATCATCATTTTTAAGGGACAAGGCCACCCTCAATTTTTTAAGTATATCATTATTGGTTATCATAAAACTATCACCGCTTTTATATATTATTTGCTATAAGATGACAACCTGTGTTAACCATTAGCGAATGGCTTGTTAAGCACATCATCCTCTTTACAAAACTAACCAATATTGTTTTGTGTGATGGATTTATCAAGGTTGTGTTCATCTTCTTTATCTTTTGCCAAACGCTTTAATTTTTTACCGTAAGATAATTTGGTGATAAGCACAAACAATACCGGCACTACAAAAATAGCAAGCGTAGTTGCTGCCAGCATGCCACCAAACACGGTCCAGCCAATGGTTTTACGGGATACTGCTGCTGCACCTGTCGCAAAGGCTAGTGGTAAAACGCCTAATATAAAAGCCAGCGATGTCATAATAATTGGGCGTAACCTTAACTGCACCGCCTGCAAGGTTGCATGCACAATGTCAATGCCCCTGTCTACCCTTTCCTTCGCAAACTCCACAATTAAAATGGCATTTTTTGCAGCAAGGCCTATAAGTGTTATCAAACCAATTTGTGCATATATATTGTTGGTTAGTTTTGGCAACAGCGTTAAAGTAAGTATTGATCCGAAAGCCCCGATAGGCACGGCAAACAACACCGAAAAAGGCACAGACCAGCTTTCGTAAAGTGCCGCAAGAAACAGGAATACAAAAATGATAGAAATAGCAAAGATGGTAACCGTACTGTTGCCCGCTTTAATCTCTTCGGCACTAAGGCCGCTGAACTCATAACCATACCCTGCCGGAAGGGTTTTAGCCGCTGCGGCTTTTAACGCATCTATCGCCTGGCCGCTGCTGTACCCGGGTTTAGGCGATCCATTAATTTCGATAGAACGGTAAATGTTATAGTGCGAAATTAATGAAGGGCTTTCGACAACCTTAGAGGTTACGAGTGAGTTAAGTGGTATCATTCCGCCCTGGCTGTTGCGTACATAATATTTGCCCAGTTCACTAAGCGACGACCGGTAGGTACTATCTGCCTGCGCAACCACACGAAAGTTTCTGCCATACAGGTTAAAATCATTTACATAACTACTACCCAGCAACGTAGATAAAGTGCTGTAAACATCGGTGATATTTACCCCCAGTTGTTTTGCCTTTTCTTTATCAACATCTACCTGATAACTAGGTGTATGTGTGGTAAAGAAAGTGTATGCCATACCGATAGCAGGGTCTTTATTTACTTCCGCTAAAAACTTTCTTGCAACATTTTCAAATTGCTGTATGCTATCGGTGCTGGTTGTTTGCTGCAGTTCAAACGTAAAGCCTGCTGTGGCACCAAGGCCCGGTATAGCAGGTGGCCCTATCGCCAATATCCTGGCCTCTTTTACATTGGCCGTGCGTTTTTGTATCTCGGCAATAATGCCCTGTAGTTGCAGTTCCGTGCTCTTTCTATCTTCCCATGGCTGCAGGTTAACAAACATGGTACCCACGTTGGACTTATTTGAAAAACTGATCACATTTAAGCCTGCAAGCCCGCCAACAATTTTAACGCCGGGTATACCCTGCACCCGCTTCATAATATCAAGTATCATCGCCTTGCTCCTTGCAGTGGAGGCCGCTTCCGGAAGTTCATAGGTTACATACAGGCGGCCCTCATCTTCCGAAGGAATAAAACCAGATGGCTTGTTTTTGAAAAGGAAGAACAGGCCGACAAATAAACAGGCAAGCATAATTAACACAAGCGGTGTTTTTCTTATCCATTTACCAACCGAATGGGTATAGGCCGAAGTAAGGTTGCCAAACTTTACATTGAACCATGCAAAGAATTTTTCCAGCCAATTTTTCTTTGCATCTGCTTCTTTGGACGGTTTTAATAAAATAGTACATAAAGCAGGTGTTAACGACAAAGCCACAAATGCAGATATGATAACCGAAACTGCAATGGTGATTGCGAACTGCTGGTACAACCTGCCGACAATACCTGGTATAAAACCTACCGGCACGAACACTGCCGTTAAGATAAGTGCAATGGCTATTACCGGTCCGGATATATCGTTCATCGCCTTTTGGGTGGCTTCTTTGGCAGATAATTTTTCATGGTCCATGTAATGCTGAACAGCTTCTACCACTACAATGGCATCATCTACCACAATACCAATAGCAAGTACAAAAGCGAAAAGGGTTAGTGTGTTAATGGTAAAACCAAAGGGTATAAAAAAGATAAAAGTACCCAGCAGCGACACCGGTATGGCCAACACCGGTATTAAGGTTGCCCGCCAGTTTTGAAGAAATAAAAACACCACCAATATTACAAGCAGCAACGCCTCTACCAACGTATGCAACACCTCGTTTATAGAAACTTTTACAACAGATACTGTCTCAAGCGGCATGTTATAATCAACATCTTTAGGAAAAGATTTTTTTAATTCACCCAGCGCTTTGTTGATGCCTTCGTAAGTGTCCAATGCATTTGCGCCGGGTGCCTGGTAAATTAAAATAAAAGCAGCAGGCTTACCATTTACATATGCATTGCTGCCATAATCAAACTTACCTAACTCTACCCTGGCAACATCTTTAAGATAAACGATGGTACCGGTGGTGGGTACTGTACGCACAATAATATTTTCAAACTGGTCTTTGGTATTGATGCGGCTGTTGGTTAAAACACTGTATTCAAAACTTTGTACCGAGGGTTGCGGATTGCCACCGATTGTTCCTGCGGCTACCTGCAAATTTTGCTCTGTTAGTGCGGCAATAATATCGGTGGTCGTCATACCGAGGTTGGCCAGTTTTTCGGGGCTTAACCAAATACGCATGCCAAAATCATCTGCCCTTGAAACAATATCACCCACCCCCTTTACCCTTTGCAGTGCATCCTTTAAATAGATGTTTGCATAGTTGCCAAGGAACGTGGCATCATGCGTACCATTGGGTGAGTATAGTGCCAGCGCCACCATAATACTTGGGTTACGCTTACGAACAGTAAGGCCTAAACGCTTTACCGCATCCGGCAATGTGGGTTGTGCAATGCTTACCCTGTTTTGCACATCGAGTGATGCTATGTTTACATCAGTTCCAATCTCAAAATTTACATTGATACTGCTTTGTCCGCTGGAGGTACTGTTGCTCGACATGTAAGTCATGCCCGGCGAACCGTTCACCTGTATCTCCATGGCAGTGGTGGTTGTTTGCTCAACGGTCTGTGCATCTGCCCCCGTAAAGTTACCCGTAATGGTAACCGTTGGTGGTGTAATATCAGGATACTGTGCAATGGGCAATGCATTCAATGCTATAATACCCACCAATACAATTACTACAGAAATTACGATTGCCGTTACCGGCCTTTTTATAAAAGTATCTGCTATCATCTTATTATTTTTTTACCACCCTGTGGCAATTTTTTCTTACGCTGTTGCTATGCATTTGAGCCGCTTCATTATTCCTTATCAGCAATAATTTGCAGCTTCATTTTTATACTTTTTCCTGTACAACCAAACCCATAAAACCCTTCCTGTGCCCTGCCATTTGGCTTCATTATTTTTTTGCTGGTGGTGCGCCGGGTGCAGGGCCGGCCGCTGTTGTTATGGCAGTTCCTTCTTTTAAATTCTGTACCCCTTCCACAACTACTTTTTCCCCAGCCTTTAAGCCATCTTTTACAATTACGTTACTACCAATCGGTTTGCCCAATACAAGCTTCCTTTGCGAAACTTTATTACTGTCATTAGGTACATAAACAAAGTATTCACCCAACTGCTCCGTAACTGCTTTGTAAGGAATTAATACAGATTGAGAAGAGGCCGTATTCTTTACCCTTACCGTACCATTCATACCTGCAATAAGCAATCGCTTTTGGTTGGGAAAGATGAGCCTCGCTTTAATGGTACCGGTCTGCGGATTAACCGTACGGTCCAGCAAAGAAAGTTTGCCGGGATAAGGGTATACATCATTGCTAAATGCAAGGGTAAAGGTTGAGTCTGCAGGCGATGGCTTGCTGTTCATTAAAGTAGTAAAGCGGTATATTTCCTTTTGATCAATATTGAAATCTACTGCCAGGTCTTTATCTGTTGAAATAGTATTAAGAAGGGTTTGCCCGGTGCTTACCGCCGTACCCGGCTTTACTGCAGATATACCGATTACGCCATCAAAAGGTGCGTATACTTTTGTATACCGAACGTTGGTTTGCACTGCCTGTATGTTTGCCTTTGCCTGCGATGCCTGTCTTTTGGCCACTTCTAAAGATGCATCAGCATTATCTACCAACTGCTTTGCCACCGCATCGTTTTTATCCAGTTCATGGTAACGGTCCGCATCTTTTTGTGCCCTGTTTAAATTAGCCTCCTGCACCTGCAGGCCTGCAACTGCCTGCTGGTAATTTGCGGCATATAATTGTGCATCTATGGAATACAACAACTGCCCTTTTCTAACCCGGTCACCATCCTTAAAATAAATACCGGTTATAAAACCACTAACCTGCGGCCTTAATTCTACCTGGCTAAGCGGCGTTACCGTGGCCGGATATTCATCGAAATAAACAGCATCTGTAACCGCTACCGGTTCGATGGTAACCTTTACTGCCGGTGGCGCTGCTGGTTTTTCGGGTGCTTTGTTACCACCACAGGCACTTAAAAAAACAACTGCCGGTATGATGATATATTGTGCTGATCTTTTTAAACGCATACTAAAATATTTATGAGTGGTGTTAGTTTAATAATTGATTTGCCCTAAAGCTTTTTGCACATCTACTTTACTTGATAACAGTTGGTACAATGCGGTATAATAATTTATTTCTGATGTGCGTAAATCACTTTCAGCAGTAATCACTTCCAGGTAGGCCTTAATGCCAGACTTGTACTGCAACTGGATTACATCATACACTTCCTGGGCAACAGCCAAATTTTCTTTTTGAGAAATATAGTAGTAATAGTTGCTCTTGTAACTTGCCAGGGCCTGGGTGTAGCCGGAGTTTACACTGTTTTTAAAACTGAGGATGTCCAGGTCGTTACGGCTTAATTGCAATTCTGCTTCCCGTATTAAGGCTTTGCGTTTTCCTCCCTGAAAAATAGGGAAACCCATAGTGACGGCTGCAAATGAATTGGGATAATTGTTGCTGTATAATTTTGGAAAATCATTATTAAGGTAATTAAAATTATAAGCGCCGTTTGCAGATACTACCGGCAGGTACGCCCATCGGTTATACTTTACATTGTATTCCAACAACCGGTGCTGGGTAGCTAAAATTTTATATTCGATCCTTGCATTATAATCTGCCTGCTGTAAAGTATCCAAAGCAATTTCTTTTTCCATTTGAAGGCTGTCGTACACAATATTGAGTGTGCCCGAAACAGGATAGCCCATCAGGTATTTTAAGTATTCTACTTTTGCCTTCAGCAATTCTTCATCACTTCTTTTTGTGGCCTTGGAATTATTAAGGGTAATGGTTGCCCTTTTATAATCTATCTTATCGGTGATGCCAAATTTGTATTGGTTATAGGCATCTTTTAAACTTAGCTCAATACGCTGGATGTTGGTTTCTGAAACCCTTATCTGTTGCAGGGTTGAGAGTACATCATAAAAAGCTTTGGACACATTTGCGGCCAGGTCAATTTTACTGCTGCTGGTATTTTGCCTCCCTTGCAACCTTACATCTGCCTGGGTACGGCTGGCCAGCATTACATCCCGGTTAAAAATATTTTGCGATACGCTAAACAGGGCACCGCTTGTGTTATTCACACCAAGCTTAACCGGGTTGCCGCCAATGATACTTGTTTGTACCAAAAAGTTATGCTGCAGGCTATAATTAAAATTGATCTGCGGATACCAATCTGCCAGTTTACTTCTGATCGTTGCTTCTGTTATTTGCTGATCAATGAGTGATTGCTGTATCTCCGGCTGGTGCGCCACTGCATAATCCACAGCATTTTTTAAAGTTACTTCTTGCAGTAAACTGTCTTTGGCGGATACCTGTGCACAAACCTTTAAGGAAAAAATACTGACAGCAATTATTACCATCAGAGAAAATAGCATCCTTCTAAAAAGTTTTGCAGGGTAACAAAAGAAAAAATTGTTTTTAAAATGTTGGGTTTTGTTCATTGCGATGTTTGTTAGGTGGCTGCGGTTTTAATAACAACATTTACACCATTTATAAGTGCTTAATAAATCAATTTTTATCGTTGACAGTATCCATGATGGGCAACCAACCATAAGCCGCTGTGGCTATTTAACAGCGAATGCTGCGATATGCTTTGCATATTCTTTAAGCAACGTTTTATTTAGGGTATAAGAGTAATGGCGGCCGTCCTTTTCAGGTTCTATAATCCCCGCCTCTGCAAGTGTTTTAATGTGATGGCTTACCGATGGCTGGGCCAGGTGTTGGAGCGAAACAATTTTTGAACACTGTATACAACCGCCGTTATCAGCTAAATCACTCAGGATTTTTAAGCGGTTAATATCACCCAGCGCCTTGGCTATCTTTTCAATTTGCTTCAGTTCCATTTAAACACATTGATAAATGCAAATGTATCTATGTTTTTCTTATTAAGATGTTATTCTGATAAAATATTTTATGGGTAACAAAAAATAGATCACAAACAAGGTGCCGTTATTAGGCGGTTTTTTTTGTCAGTAATTTTTGAAAGCACTTTTTTACTCAACCATCGCAAGCATTTTGTGTTTTATCTTTAACACACCAAATAATTTTTTTTATTAAAATGATTTTATGGAATACAATAAATTAACGCCTGAAGAAGAATATGTAATTGTAAAGAAAGGGACTGAAAGGCCGTTTACGGGGGCCTACACCAACAATAAAGTGGAAGGCACTTATGTTTGCAGGCGCTGCGATACACCCTTGTATGTATCGGTTGATAAGTTTGATTCGCATTGCGGATGGCCAAGTTTTGATGATGAAATAAAAGGTGCCGTAAAGCATTTGCCCGATGCAGATGGAAGAAGGATTGAGATTGTATGTGCAAACTGCGATGCCCACCTCGGGCATGTTTTTAAAGGAGAAAGGTTTACCCCGAAAAATACAAGGCATTGCGTAAACAGTATCTCCTTAAAGTTTATTCCGGCTGCAAAGGGTTAAAATATAACCATCAAAAAAACCAAAACAACGATATGAGCAAAATTATAATGACAGGATTTTTATGCCTGTATGTTTATGTTGCAGGCGCCCAGCAAATTATTAACAGGGACCCTGAAATTGAACAAATGGTAAAAGAGGTTTCGCCAGATTCCCTGCGTGCCTACATTACAGCAATGGTGGGCTTTGGCACAAGAAATACCCTTAGCACACAAACAGATAATAAACGGGGCATTGGGGCTGCAAGAAATTGGGTGCTTGCAAAGTTTACCTCTTTCATCAAATCATCTGCCGGCAGGCTTACCACTTTTATTGATACCACCACCCTGCAGCCAAATGGCAAAAGGGTTGATGCATTACTTAAGTTAGGCAATGTGGTTGCGGTATTAAAGGGAACAGATACTTCCGAGAAAAGGGTATTCATCATCAGCGGGCATTTAGACAATATGCGTACAAATGTTATGGACCGGACCGGCGATGCACCCGGTGCAGATGATGACGGAAGCGGAAGTGCTGCGGTTATTGAATGCGCCAGGATTATGAGTAAATATAGTTTTTCGGCCACTGTAATTTTTGTAACGGTAAGCGGCGAAGAACAGGGTTTGCTTGGCGCAACATTTATGGCTGAAAAAGCAAAAGCACAAAACACGCAGGTTGAAGCGGTGCTTAACAATGATATTATGGGCAGCAACAACAGTAATGAAACCAACATTATCAACAACACACAGGTACGAGTTTTTAGTGAAGGGCTTCCCTACTACGAGCTGGATAAAAATGCACGGAACATACGCCAGATGGGCTTGGAAAACGATGGCATATCCAGGCAACTGGCAAGGTATGTAAAAGAAACCGGCGAACGATATGTAGACAATTTACAGGTAATGCTGATATACCGTAACGACCGTTTTTTAAGGGGCGGCGACCATACCCCTTATGTAGAAAATGGTTTTGCCGCTGTGCGGATAACAGAGATGAATGAAAATTATACCAGGCAACACCAGGATGTAAGAAATGAAAATGGCATTCAATATGGCGACCTTCCAGAACATATCGACTTTGAATATTTGCGAAAGAACACAGCGCTAAACCTGGCCAACCTTGCCAATCTTGCTAAAGCCCCATCTATGCCGAAGGCAGTAAAAATTGATGTAAAAATATTGGGCAATACTTCAGCCCTTTCGTGGCAGGCACCCGCTTCGGGAAAGGTAAAAGGCTACTACATCCTTATGAGGGAGACGACCAGTGCCTTCTGGCAAAAGAAAATTTTTACCACACAATTGCAGGCGGCGCTTCCCTATTCAAAAGACAATTATTTTTTTGCCGTACAAAGTGTTGGTGAAAATGGAAACGAAAGTTTGCCGGTGGTGCCCGGCATAAACAGGTAATTGAAAGTGGTAAAAAAGCTGCCGGCGGACCGCTGTACAAGGCTGCCCGATCGGCATACCTGCCACTTACGTACTCAAACAATCCATTTACTAAAGGCCGCTTTTTGCTTTGGTAAAACTTTTTACTTTTACAGTGTTAACAACAAGGAGGATACTAAAACAACAAAAAACATTCAAACTTTTTATAGATTTTTCAAAGGTCAAAGGAGTATTAAGAGAAAAGATCGGAGCTGGATATCTATCCGGCTCCCTTTATTTTATGCCTGTCCAAAGTGACGAAAAATAATAAAGAATTAATTTTTTGAGATAGCGCAATGCCAAGTCACCGAATATCGCTGGGGCAATTTTTACACAAAGCCAGGAACAGGATTTTACATTTCTTTTGCCCATCCTTCCCTTTCCTCAGGGCTGAATTTCCAGGGGGCAAAATTATTTTCAATATTGCTGAACATGCCATTCCATTCCTGCGGTGCATTACTATCTTCCATAACAAGGGAGCGGCGTAGTTGCAGGATGATATCCAGTGGGTTAATGCTTACCGGGCAGGCTTCCACACAAGCATTGCAAGTGGTGCAGGCCCTAAGCTCTTCAACCGAAATATAATTGTTCAATAGCGCCTTGCCATCATCTTTAAAAACACTGTTCAGTTTAATATTTTTACCAGCCTCTGTCGCCCTGTCACGGGTATCCATCATTATTTTTCTGGGGCTTAATACTTTACCGGTTATATTAGCGGGGCAGGCAGCACTACACCTGCCGCATTCGGTACAACTGTAGGCATCCAATATGTTTTTCCAGCTCAAATCAAAAACATCTTTAGCACCAAACTTCATGGTTTGTGCATCGCCGGGCGGCGCAAGTTCCGGCTGCATCATATACTTAACTTCGTTTTGTACATTTTGCATATTGGCCATTTTACCGGGCAGGCCAAGGCGGCCATAATAGGCGTTAGGAAACGCCAGTATAATATGCAGGTGCTTACTGTAAGGCAGGTAATTTAAAAAGGCCAAAATGCCAATGATATGCATCCACCAGCAAACCCTTTCTATAATAATTAATGTACCCGCCGCAAAGCCACTGAAGGCATTAGCAAGCCAACCGGAAAAAAGGAAATTGCCGGTGTCATGGTAGTGTTCGCTGCCCTGCAGTTGCAAAGCCCTGTCGGCAGCATTCATTGTTAAAAAAAGTGTCATCAAAATGATCTCTGCTATCAAAATATAATTGGCATCGCTTCGTGGCCAGCCATTAAGGTCTTTACTGATAAAACGTTTTAACCTGATCACATTTCTTCTTGCCAAAAAAATAATACACACTGCAATAACGCCAACGGCAAGTACTTCAAAAAAATTAATAAGAAAAGTATACAGGCTGCCGAGGTAAGGAAAAAATAGACGGTGTGTACCAAAAATACCATCTAATGTTATTTCCAGCACCTCCGCATTAATGATGATGAAGCCTGCATAAATCACCAGGTGCATAACAGCAACCAAGGGGTTTTTAAACATCTTTTTTTGTCCCAAAGCCAGCAGCAGCAGGTTTTTCCACCTTAGTACCGGGTTATCGTTCAGGTTTTCGGCATGGCCTAAAAAAATATTTTTTCTTATCTGGATTATGTTTTTGGTAAACAACCATATGGCAGAAGCAAGCACTGCAATAAAAATAATTTGCGGAATAAGGTGCATGGGCAATGTTTATAGGGCTAAGGTAATTATGAAACATCAATTGTACTAATTATGAAGAAGGCTGCCTGATAATTTGTTTATTTGCATTCTAAACAAAAACACGATGGCAGATGCATTTGTATTTCCCGGGCAGGGCAGTCAGTTCGCTGGAATGGGTAAAATTTTATATGATACCAACCCGTTGGCCAAAGCACTTTTTGAGGCAGCTAACGACATGGCGGGCTTCCGCATTTCGGATGTGATGTTCACCGGCACTGATGAAGATTTAAAGCAAACCAATGTTACACAGCCTGCGGTGTTTTTACATTCGGTGGTTGCCTTTAAAACATTGAATGGTGCCAGGCCTGATATGGTTGCAGGCCATTCGCTTGGTGAGTTTTCGGCACTTGTTGCAAACGGTGCTTTACATTTTGAAGATGCCTTTAAGCTGGTATCTATAAGGGCAAAGGCCATGCAGAAAGCTTGTGCCGCAACACCCTCCACAATGGCCGCCATACTGGGTTTAGCCGATGATAAGGTTGAAGAAATATGCAGTGCCATACAAAATGAAACGACAGAAATTGTAGTGCCTGCCAATTACAATTGCCCTGGCCAGCTTGTTATCAGCGGCTCCCTTGAAGGTATTGAAATGGCCTGCGAAAGAATGAAAGCAGCAGGTGCCAAGCGGGCATTGGTATTGCCGGTTGGTGGTGCATTTCATTCGCCGCTGATGCTGCCTGCAAAAGAAGAACTGGCAGCAGCTATCGGGGCCACCACATTCAATGTGCCCACATGCCCGGTATACCAAAATATTGTTGCCAAAGCAGTGAACGATGCAGCATCAATAAAGCAAAATTTAATAAACCAGTTAACAGGCCCGGTTAAATGGTCGCAAAGTATACAGGCCATGATTGCGGATGGTGCCACACATTTTACAGAAGCTGGCCCTGGTAAAGTATTGCAGGGGCTGGTGTTAAAGATTAATAAAGAGATGGTGGTGGATGGGGTTAGCTAAGATAATTATCCCGTAAAATTCCATTTACGGTAGAGATGTAAAAACCAAAAAAGCCTCCCGTAAAGGAGGCCTTAAGTATAAAACCATATCCGTTATAAAGTACTTAACACGGCATTCATATTCCTTACTGCCTCTGCGCTTTTATTAAAGGCAGCCTGCTCTTCTTCGGTCAGTTTATAATCGATAATTTTTTCCCATCCATTTTTACCAAGCGTTACCGGCACGCCTATGCAGATATCTTTTTGTCCGTACTCACCATCAAGGCTAACGCAACAGGTAAACAATTTTTTCTCATCTTTTACAATGGCCTTTACCATTGCTGCACAAGCTGCACCCGGCGCATACCAGGCAGATGTACCAAGCAGCCCGGTTAATGTGGCACCGCCTACCATTGTATCGGCAGCCACCTTTTTTAAAGTTGCTTCATCAAGATAATTACTTACCGGTGTACCCTGATAAGTAGCCAGCCTTGTTAACGGTATCATGGTAGTATCGCCATGGCCACCTGCAACAAAACCCTGCAGGTCGTTTGGTGAGCAACCCATAGCGGTTGACAAATAATATTTAAACCTTGCACTATCCAAAGCACCACCCATGCCAATGATCCTGTTTTTTGGCAAACCTGTAGATTTTAAAGCCAGGTAAGTCATGGTATCCATCGGGTTGCTGATGATAATGAAAATAACATCGGGCGAAAACTTAAGGATGTTTTCTGCCACACCTTTTACGATACCTGCATTTATACCAATCAGTTCTTCCCTCGTCATGCCCGGTTTACGGGGCAGGCCGGATGTTATTACGGCGATATCGCTGTTGGCCGTTTTGCTGTAGTCGTTAGTGCTGCCAATAATTTTTGTATCAAAACCCAACATGGTGGATGTTTGCATCATGTCGATTGATTTTCCTTCTGCCACACCTTCTTTAATATCCAGCAAAACCAGTTCTTCACACAAGGCCAAACGGGCAATATTATCTGCACAGGTTGCGCCTACAGCCCCTGCACCAACAAC
Source organism: Ferruginibacter sp. (assembly GCA_965249755.1). Lineage (GTDB taxonomy): Bacteria > Bacteroidota > Bacteroidia > Chitinophagales > Chitinophagaceae > Ferruginibacter. The sequence continues at coordinate 141,583 of CBDFMT010000004.1, read as the reverse complement.
GGTAACTTTCATAATAAATATGTTTTTTTAGTAGAAAATAAATTTGCGCTGCAAAGGTAGCGGATTACATTATTGCTAAACGGGCACAAAAAAATTATTTGGTCGCTTCAATAATGGCAGGCACGCCGATGTTGCCCACAAAGGCTTTGGCCAGTTTACCATTATGGTCGTACACAAAAATGGAAGGAAAAGTTTTTAGCTGATAGATGCTGCCCAATTTAAAATTGTTGTCCTGCCCCATTTTAATATTGGGCATCCCGGCAAGGGCATACTCTTCATAAAATTGTTTTACCGCCGGGTAGCTGCTAGGCGATGCCATTAAAACAGGTATGTTTTTTAACTCCTCTTTATAGGCAAGCAATTCTTTGGTTTCCTTTTGGCAATGCTCACAATCCGGACTAAAAAACATTATTACCAATGGCTTGCCCTTTTGCAGGTTGTTGTTGCTAAACACACTGCTGTCGGGCACTATGTTAATGTTAAAAGAAGGGATATTTTCGTAACGGGCATAATTTTTTGCTGAGGCATCTGCCTGTGCCAATACCATAGAAGCGGTACAGATGATCGTTAACAGAAGTATTAATTGTTTCACTTTTTTTTGCGAATATAATTTTAAAATTGCAAAGCTGCTGTTAAGGCGAAGCCGGTATAAAAGCTGTATTGTAAACCCCAATCCTTTTAAAATTATATGCCAATACACCCGCTGCAAAAATTATTGAAGCTGCCCTCGTCGGTAGTGTTGCCGGTTTCCATTACGGTCAATTGCATCAGCTTGTTGTTTTTAAAATCCAGGGTAAGCAGGTTATCTTTTAAAATGATGTTGTTGAACACTTTCCATCTATAAGCAGTGCTGCCAATGGTGTTGTGAAAATGAACGCCATTGGTATTAACGGAAACAAACGGCTGCTTCAATATTTTTTTAACGCCCCACCCAAACAAAGGCAATACGATTGGTAAGATAAAAGAACGGGTTGCCGCAAAAAGGATTATGGCACCTGCAATCAATATCAGCAGGTTTGTTATTTTAAATTTTACGCAAAGCAGGTTGCATAATCCTGCCATGGTCAACAACAACACTGCAGCAATAATATTGATGAGAAAAAAGCCGTTGCCTCCATAGAAAAGGCAGACAATGGCCGACAGTGCAAGCAGGCCCCGTGACAGCACCACCTGTATATCCGGCCCGTTATCTTTAATGCTGAAGGTGTACATATTTATTTCTACCGGCTGCCTGTTTGCATTAGTTTGGGTTACAGGTTACCAGCATATTGCATAATTTAAAAAGGCACCTTGCACCTACATTTTCATCCCACTCATCATGGCTTACACCCACCTCGTTTACATCAAAGCCCACTATCCTTCTGCCACTTTTTAATACCTGTTTAAAAAGATAAAAAACCTGCTCCGTTTCAAAACCACCCTGCACCGGTGTACCGGTATGCGGACAAAGTTTTGGGTCAAGCCCATCAATATCAAAACTGATGTACACTGTTTGGGGCAAGTGCCCAACAATTTCATGTACAATAGCTTTCCATGGTTCCCCTTCGTATTGGCGCTCCCTGATGTCTTTATCAAAATAAGTAACTACCCTGCTGTTCGAATTGCAGATGTACTCCCATTCTTCCTCGCAATAATCCCTGATGCCAACCTGCACCAGTTTTGTAACGGCAGGTATTTCTTCCAAAGTATTGTACATGATGGAGGCATGGGAGTAATTAAAATTTTCATATGCTTTCCTTAAATCACAATGTGCATCAATTTGAAGGATACCAAAATCGCCATACTTTTCTGCAATGGCCTTAAAAAATCCCAAGGGTGTGCTATGGTCGCCGCCAAGCAACGCAACGAGTTTACCATCATTGATTAAATCCCTCGTTTGCTCATACACCCAATTATTAAGATAAAGGCTGCCTGCGTTGACCTCTTTCAAAGTTTTGCACATAAACTTATTATCCTTTACCTCTTCGCCTTCAGAAATATAGTTGATGTAGAGTTCAGCTTCCTTGCGCAGGTAATCACTTTTCATCTGTATTTTCTTATCGCAGGGCAGCATAAAAAAACCCTGTTTCCAGGCATCCCTGTAATCGGGATCAAACAAATCTATTTGCAGGCTTGCTTTAAACATATGCTCGGGCGCCCTTGCTGTGCCTGCATTGTAGCTTACGGTTACTTCCCACGGAACGGGTAAAATAACCAACCGGGAACCGTCCTGGTCAGACGGCAATCCAAAAATATTATTGTTAGGGTTACCTGCGGAATTAGGGTCAAACTGTGAGAGGTCTGTCATTATAAATTGATTAAAAAAATTGCTTACCGGCCAAAATAAAAAACGGTGGCAAAGATACTGTTTAAGAAACGAAATGGTAAAGGGTATGTTTATAAATCAGGCATAAATTAAGGTTACTAAATTGACGTTAGAATTAACCGTGAGCAAACTTTAAAGCCTGTTTTGCGTTACATTTGCGGCGTAAATTATTAGCATGAAAAAGTTCCATATTGTTATCCTTGTTGCAATAGCCATTGGCATCAGCGCATTGATTATGGTTTCTGTAGATTTTTCCACTTACGATACAGTAGCATCTGCCAAACAAAAGCAGGGTAAGTTCGTTCACCTGATAGCGAGGCTGGACAAGAGCTCCCCTATGGATTACGACCCGGCGACAAACCCCAATTATCTTTCTTTTACGGCAAAAGACAGTTTAGGCAACGCCACAAAAGTGGTGTACCGCAATACCAAACCTGCTGAACTTGAGCAAAGTGAGCGCATTGTTTTGCAGGGCAAAATGCAGGGGGATGTATTTGAATGCAGCGACATTTTATTAAAATGCCCCAGTAAATACAAAGACGATAAAAAGGTGTTGGAAAAAACGGTAGCAGAAAAGAAGTAACGTTTTGAAAAACCCGGCATCTTCTCCAATAAGATATTTACTACACAACAACTGCTGTAAAGCCCGACAAAAAAGTTAAAAAAACAACATGCAATTTGATGGCGAACATTTGTGGATAGGAAGTTTAGGGCATACCGTTGTGTTGATCGCTTTTACCGCTTCGCTGCTGGCTTCCATTGCTTATTTTATTGCTTCCCGAAAGGAAAATAGTACCGAAAAAAAATCATGGATTGGGTTTGCCCGGGTAAGTTTCCTTACACAGGTGGCTGCTGTGTTCACCGTTTTTGGCTGCATATTTTACCTTTGTGCCAACCATTACCTGGAGTATCTATTTGCTTACAAACACACTTCAAAAGAACTTGAATTTAAATATTTGCTTGCCTGCATTTGGGAAGACCAGGGGGGCAGCTTTTTGCTATGGTCCATTTGGCACAGCGTTTTAGGCATCATCTTAATCAGAAAAACGAAAGAATGGGAAGCCCCGGTAATGACTATTGTAAGTTTTGCCCAGGTGTTTTTGGCAATGATGATCATGGGTATTTATCTTTTTGGTGTTAAGATAGGAAATAGCCCTTTTGTGTTAACGAGAAATGAGATTAACGGGCCAATTTTTAGCCGCCACGATTATTTATCCCTTATCAAAGATGGGGTTGGTTTAAATGTGCTGCTCCGCAATTATTGGATGGTTATACACCCGCCCGTGTTGTTCCTTGGCTTTGCATCCACCATTGTTCCTTTTGCATTTGCTTATGCCGGCATACAAACAAAACGTTTTGGGGATTGGGTAAAACCTGCTATTCCTTATGCTTTGTTTAGTGCCGCAGTACTGGGCGTTGGTATTATGATGGGGGGCAAATGGGCCTACGAGTCGCTTACCTTTGGCGGCTACTGGGCATGGGACCCTGTTGAAAATGCATCCCTGGTGCCCTGGCTGATATTGGTTGCAGGCCTGCATACCATGGTTATTTACAAAGCAACCGGCCACTCTTTACGGGCAAGTTACCTGTTTGCGATACTCACTTTTGTTTTCATTTTATACTCCACTTTTTTAACCCGTACAGGTATTTTAGGCGATACTTCAGTACATGCATTTACCGAGGCTGGCAAAGCAATGAATGTGCTGATACTAACTTTTATGTCGGTATTTTCCGTTGGCCCATTGCTGTTGTATTTCCTCTATTTAAAAAAAATACCATCCCTGCAAAAAGAAGAAGCTACCAGCTCCCGGGAGTTCTGGATGTTTATTGGTTCACTTGTCTTCTTTTTATCTGCCCTGTTCATCAGTGCCAAAACATCTTTACCCGTAATTAATTCTGTATTTGGCAGCCACCTTGCGCCGCCGGAAAATGCAGAGTTCTCTTACAATAAAGTAATGGTACTTGTGGCCGTAATCATCGGCATGTTAAGTGCCATCACCCAATACCTCAAATACAAAAGCACCCCATCTGGCTATGCCATTAAAAAAATTGCGGTGCCAACCATCATTGCTATTGTTATTACTGTTTTGCTTGCTGTATTTTACCCGGTTACGTACCATAAAGAAGGGCCTGGTTTTTTAGGTGCTTTGTATGTGGCTTTGTTTGCAGCCATTTATGGAGTGGCCGCTAACGGTGCATACATTTGGGCGGGGCTTAACGGCAAATTCAAAGCTGCAGGCGGTTCTGTGGCACATCTTGGTTTTGCCCTGATGATAGCGGGCATGCTGGTTTCCGCAGGCAACAAACAAGTGATCAGTATAGAAAAGTTTAAGGATTTTGACATCCCCATGGGTATTGACCCACTTACCAAACAACAGGATGTTGCCGCAGAAAATATTAACCTCATCCGCCAGGTTTCCAAAAAAATGGGGCCTTATGATGTTACCTATTTGTATGACAGTGCAGGCCACGAAACCGGCAAACGTTTTTATCATTTATTGTTTGAAAGAAAGGACCCTGAAACAAAAAAAACAACAGAATCTTTTGTGCTGAACCCGGATGTATACCTGATGAAAAACAACAGCATGAGCAGCAACCCGGATACAAAAAATTATCCCTCGCATGATGTGTTTACCTACATCTCGTACGCCTTAAGCCCGGACAGGGACAAGGACACCACCCAGTTTAAAATAACTGAAGCAGCAGAAGGCGACACTATTTTTTATTCCAAAGGTTTTATGATTTTAAACAGTGTGGTAAAAAACCCGCCGTCCAATAAATTTAATATACCTGCTGCTGCAGGCCCTTCGGTGGTTGCCAACATCACGATTACCGGTAAAGACAGTATGCAATACAAAGCATCGCCGATGATAATGGTAGACAGTATTGGTATTAACCAGATAGATGATACGGTGTATGCACAAAACCTTTTTATAAAATTTGCCGGCATAACGGCAGATCAAAAAAAGCTGAAGATTGGCGTAAAGGAATCTGACAAAATGATTGACTTTGTTACTTTAAAAGCCTACATATTTCCGTACATTAACCTTGTTTGGATAGGGCTTGTAACAATGGCCATTGGTATTGTGATGAGCCTCATCCGCCGTACCAATACTGCCAAAATACCCGGTGCCATTGCCCTTGCCTTAGTTGCAGCAGCATTGTTTTATATGTTTTTACTGGCCAACTAAAATATCCTGCACCATAAAACAGTTTTAAAGAAACCTGGTAAACCTTTTACTACCGGCAGCCGTATATGGCAATGGTGCATTTTTCTTAACTTTAAAATCACCATGTTCCCGGCGCAAATTTGTAAATTTAGTTTGTAATGCGTATCAAAAAAGCTACATACAACATAACACTGCTGCTTTTGCTGATGGCCTTCCTGGTAATTAAAACTGAAAAGGCTGCCGCCCAGTATGGCGTAAATGATACCATTAAAACTTTCGCTGTAGTGTATGAAGAGGACACCATCGAAGCAAAAACCCTCCCGGAAATTTTGTTCCGTTCTGCTTATGATGAAGCCCATATGGCCGCAAAGGCACAGTGGACAAGGTTACGCAATGCTATCTACGTTACCTATCCTTATGCAAAACGTGCAGGTAAAATAATGAACGAACTAAATGCAAAACTGGTCAATATCAGTGACGCTGCCGAACGAAAAAAATGTATACGGTCGAGGGAAAAAGACCTTAAAAAAGAATTTACAGACCCCCTTACGAATTTATCTGTATACCAGGGCAAGGTTTTAATGAAACTCATTAAACGGGAAACAGGCAACAACTGCTACGAAATTATAAAGGAGTACAAGGGCGGTTTTACTGCCAGGTTTTACCAAACGGTAGCGTTCTTTTTTGGCAGCAACCTAAAGCAGCCTTACGATAAAGATGGGGAAGATAAAGAGATGGAAGTAATTGTGCAGGAGGTGGAAAGAATGTATGGTTACCGAAGCTGACCTGCCCCGAAATTACAATAGCTTGCCAAAAAAAACGCTTGCTAAAACCCCGATTGCGGATAGCCGGTTTACTTTAATCCATTGCCTTACTTTTGCGTTTAAAAAATTACACCTGAATGAAATTAGATATACTCGCCTTTGGCGCACACCCGGACGATATTGAATTAAGTTGTTCAGGTACCTTACTTACAGAAAAGCAACAAGGAAAAAAAACAGGTATCGTCGACTTAACACAAGGCGAACTTGGCACAAGGGGCACACCGGAAATAAGGAAGAAAGAAGCTACTGCTGCAGCAGCAATTTTGGGCGTATCCGTAAGGGAAAACCTTGGCCTGGCAGATGGTTTTTTTAAGAACGATGATGCACATCAACGCCAGGTTATAGCTGCCATTAGAAAATACCAGCCGGATATAATTTTATGCAATGCGCCGGAAGACAGGCACCCCGACCATGGCCGCAGTGCAAGCCTTTTGGAAGATGCTGTTTTTTTAGCCGGCCTTCGTAAAATTGAAACCTTTGCCGATGGGCAGCCGCAGGAAGTCTGGCGGCCAGCTTACGTTTTTAATTATATACAGGACAGGTACATTAAGCCCGATTTTGTGATCGATATTTCTGAAGTAATGGATCAAAAGATAGCATCCATAAAGGCTTATGGTACCCAGTTTGACAGCCCGGATTTAAATGAACCGCAGACTTATATTTCCACACCTGATTTTTTGGACAGCGTTATTTACCGGGCAAAAATGTTTGGGAAGATGATAGGGGTTAAATACGCCGAGGGTTATGTTAGCAAGAAAATGCCCGGCTTTAAAGGATTTGATTCTTTTATTAAGAATAATACCTGATTTGGCAATAAACAAAGCAACCAAAACAATGTTTAAAGTGTAAATTTGCAAATCTTAACAAGGCACCATGGCAACACCAAAATTTATAAACAATTCCACCAACTTTCACCAGGAATTAAAACAACGGGTGAACCAGTATTTTGCAGATGTAAAGAAGCCATCTACGGGCAATATCAGGTTGTTCTTTAAAGCTATTTTCTTTTGTGCTGCATACCTTGCCCTGTATGTTCACCTTGTTTACTTTACCCCTGCAACATGGCTGGCAATAATTGAATGTGTTTTGCTTGGTGGGTTTACCGCAGCTATCGGTTTTAATGTGATGCATGATGGCGGCCACGGCAGTTTTAGCAAGAGTAAAGGCATTAACCGGCTTGCTGCGGTTTCGGTAAATTTTTTGGGTGCCAGCAGCATTATGTGGAACCAAAAGCACAACATCATACACCACACCTATACCAATATTGATGGTGTTGATGATGATATAGAAATTAAGCCGTACCTGCGGATGTGTGCCACACAAAAGCTGTATAAAGTACACCGCTTTCAACATTATTATGTTTGGTTTTTGTATAGCATGCTGCACCTTATCTGGATATTTTTAACCGATTATCAAAAGTATTTTAAAAGAAAAATTGGCTCTGTACCTATCCAAAAACTATCCCTTAAAGAACACTTTGGTTTTTGGGGTGCAAAGGTTGCCTATGCAATCGTTTTTATGGTGATACCCATTTATATGGTGGGCTTTACTGCATGGATTGTGGGCTTTTTAATTGCTACCATGGTTACCGGTTTTGTTATCAGCATCGTATTTCAACTGGCCCATACTGTTGAAGAAACAGCGTTTCCAATGCCTGCGGCAGATACCAATAAAATTGAAAATGAATGGGCCATACACCAGGTACAGACAACAGCAAACTTTGCCACAAAAAATAAATTGATCTCCTGGCTGGTAGGTGGTTTAAATTTTCAAATTGAACACCATTTGTTTCCAAGGGTTTCTCATGTACATTACCCTGCCATCAGTAAAATTATTAAACAAACCTGTACAGACTTTGGTATCCGTTATATGGAGTATCCCAAAATGCGCCATGCCATCGCATCCCACGCATCTTACCTGCGTAAAATGGGCAAGGCTGTTTAGAGACTATTTTCTTCCCGAATTTTTATAATGCTATACTTTTTACTTTGTGTAGAAGTATAGTTCCCTGCCAGCTTTGAGCTGATTTTGCAGGTCTAAGTTTTTTGTGAAAGAAGCTGAAGATGGAAAGCCGTTGCTATTATAAATATACTTTTTTGAGTAAAGGTTATTTTGAGAATAAAATGGTGGCAAAGAAACATTGCATTTGCTCTCTATAATGTTATTGTTACATCTCGCCATAGTATACAAAAATGTTCCATCTTCACCAGGAACGAATGGAGAAGCAGTCCAAAGTTGAAAAATAAAATTTATTTTCTTAAAGGGGTTAGGGTGTGTGTCAAATGAATTTTCATAAATGTACATCCCTTCGATATGCGGCGTATAAAAGCAAAGGTTAAATGGACTAACGGGGTATGTATTCTGATCTTTAACTACGTTACCGTTACTTAAAAGCGCAGTATGGTAAATAGTGTCATTTCCGCAAACACCTGAAGGGTAGCCATAAACGATGGCAACATCATTGTCCCCACTGTACTGATACACCTTTTTAGAATAGGTTACCACGGTATCCTTATTATCGCTATCAGTTAAACTATACAATTTTCCATTTTGATAAACAGTAACGAGGTTAGTGCCGGAATTATACAATATTGGTTCATCGAGGGTAACTTTAAATGGCAAAGTATCTATTCCGTTGTAAAACACTTTAAAGTGAATGGTAAGATCATAAGCGCCCGTTGCTGAATCATAATCAGAAAAGTCGTACGAACTTAACCGCTTTAAATTATCATAGGCAAATTCCATTTTATACAACGTGTCTTGTGATGCTGGATGTAAGGTATCCAGCACTACGTATAACTTTAAAAGTGTACTGTCATTTTTAGTAACAACGGTACTGTCGGCAGGTTTTGTGTTGGTAGTTGAATACTCTTTTTGACATTGGGTTAACTGTGTAACGATGAAAAAAATAACAAGGCCGGTTAAAAATCTTTTAATGGTCATACTGCAGGGTTTAAGCAAATATGCACAAAAGTTGGCAAACAAATTTCTTTACCGTAAAAACGTTTACAATAAAATTAATATGTGCCCTTTCTATTGTAGCTTCTACTGACTATTAAAAAATTCGTGGCAGATAAAGCCTGCAATTCATTTAATTTTAGTAAAAACAACTATGAACAAGCAGCCTAAAGAAAAAATTACCTGGCATGATAAACATGAAAACTCATTAACTTTTGGCGGGCGCATTGCAGACAGTGTAGCTAATGGAATGGGTTCATGGCGCTTTATCATAATCCAAACGGTTTTTGTACTTATCTGGATGGCGATAAACATTATCGGCTTTTTTTTTCATTGGGACCCCTACCCTTTTATCTTACTCAACCTTATCTTCTCCACCCAGGCGGCGTATGCTGCACCCATCATTATGATGTCGCAGAACAGGCAGGCAGAACGGGACAGGGTGCAGGCCCAAAGCGATTATCAAACAAATATAGATGCCAAATGCGAAATAGAGGCGCTGCAAATACACCTTACAAAGATTGAAACCCAAAAACTCGACAAAATAATTATGCTGCTGGAAGAAATGAAAATGAAAGGCTGATAGTACATAGCATAGCCCCATTTACCAGCGATCTTTTTAATACCGTTACCATCATTACATCTTAACACCTGATGCCTTAAATTTGCCCAACAAAGTATACATGATGCCAGAAGAAAAGAGCTTGAATTTTATTGAAGAAATTATAGAAGCGGATATAGTTAGTGGTAAATACAACAGCATCCTTACCCGTTTTCCACCGGAGCCAAATGGTTACCTGCATATTGGCCATGCAAAAAGTATTTGCCTCAACTTTGGCCTTGGCTTAAAATATGGCGGTAAAACAAACCTTCGTTTTGATGATACCAATCCTGTTAAAGAAGAAGTGGAATATGTGGATAGCATTAAGGAAGATGTGCAATGGCTGGGCTTTAACTGGGACAAGGTATTGTATGCATCCGACTATTTTGAGGAGTTGTACAACATGGCCGTAAAGCTTATTGGCAAAGGCCTTGCTTATGTAGATGACCTTTCAGCAGAAGAGATTGCAACCTTAAAAGGATCGCCTACAGTGCCGGGCATGGATAGCCCACACCGCAACAGGACAGCAGAAGCAAACTTGTTGTTGTTTGCCGAAATGAGGGCGGGCAAATATAAAGATGGAGAGAAAGTGTTACGGGCAAAAATTGATATGGCTTCGCCCAATATGCACATGAGGGACCCTTTACTCTACCGCATAAAACATGCACATCATCACCGCACCAGCGACGAGTGGTGCATTTACCCGATGTATGATTTCGCCCATGGCCAAAGCGACAGCATCGAAAATATTACCCACAGTATTTGCACACTGGAGTTTATACCCCACCGTGAGTTATACGATTGGCTGATAGAAAAGCTGGAAATTTTTCCATCTAAACAATATGAATTTGCCCGCCTTAACATGACCTACACGGTAATGAGTAAACGCAAATTATTACAGTTGGTAAATGAAGGCCACGTAAGCGGATGGGACGACCCCCGCATGCCAACCATCAGCGGTATGCGCCGCAGGGGTTTTACTGCCGAAAGCATACGGGCATTTTGCGAAAAAATTGGTGTGGCAAGAAGGGAGAATATGATCGACTTCAGCCTGCTGGAATTTTGCCTAAGGGAAGATCTGAATAAATCTGCCCTGCGGGTGATGGCAGTGCTTGATCCCGTTAAACTGATAATTACCAATTACCATGAAAATGAAACGGAAGACTTGGTTAGTGAAAATGGGCCTGACGAAGCGTATGGCACAAGGATAGTACAGTTCAGCAAAGAGCTTTGGGTGGAGAGGGAAGATTTTATGGAGGTAGCTGCAAAAAAATGGTTCCGGCTTGCGCCCGGTGCCACGGTAAGGTTAAAGAGTGCCTACATTGTAAAGTGTGATGGTTTTACAAAAAACGAAGCTGGCAATATCGATGCAATCCATTGCTCCTACATACCGGAGTCAAGAAGTGGAAATGATACAAGTGGCATTAGCGTTAAGGGCACAATACATTGGGTAAGTGCAGCCCACGCCATACCTGCGGAAGTAAGGTTGTATGAAAGGCTGTTTAAGGTAGAAAACACAGCAGATGAAGAGGGTGATTTTAAAAGTTATATTAATGAAGGTTCCCTTACTATAATCAGCAATGCCATGGCAGAGGCTTCACTTGCTGCGGCCACTACAGAAGGCCGTTATCAATTTTTAAGAAAAGGTTATTTCTGTGCCGACAAAGAATCTGCCCCTGGCAGATTAATTTTTAACCGTACGGTTACCTTAAAAGATGCATGGTCTAAAGAAGTGAAAAAAAATTAACCCTTCTTCTCTGTTTTTAAAGCAAGTGTAGGGAACAAAGCAGCAGCCATCAAAATAAGTACACAGGCCATCATTAAAAAGAGGCCTGCCTTTTTCTCCGGGCAGTAAGCGTTATAGCAGGATGTAAATAACACGTATGATTTTATTGCGTACCCCAAACCAAGGGCAGCCACAAAAAGATTGGCACGCTTGGCCCAAATTTTTGGGAGCAGCATAAAAACAAAAGTTATCAAAGCTATCATTACAAGTAATTTACCTGGTTTACCATAACGGTTTTCGTACGAATAAAATCCTGTAAACGATCGTTGCACCTCTGTAGGAATCCGTGAATCTGCATAATGTGTCCAGGGCAAAAAACAGGATATAATTAACAGGATGCAGGCAGCAAACCCAAACCGGTACAATAATGCAGTAAACTTCATAATAAAAATTTTAGCCGGATAAATTGCAGCCACAAAGCCCTTCCGGTAATTATTTGTGGCTGCAAAGCTAAGGCATAACTGCCTGAGGCAAAGTTAACTTGCCCTTATAATTGTTTTGCTGATACCTTATTTAGCTGGTGCCGCACCCTCCGGGTACACTTTATTGTAGTTTGTTTTCCAGAAATTATAGCGTTCAAAAATGGCAGGCAGTTTCTTTTTAAAGTCGGTAAAGCTGCGTTGTTCTTTGGGGCTCCATACTACTTCGGCAAAAGCACTTAACCGTGGAAAAATCATGTACTCCACCTTTGATGGGTACACCATATACTCCGTCCAAACATTTACCTGCGCACCTAACACATGCGTTGCCTGTGCTGTAGAAAGGGCAGCCGGAACCGGCTCATAACTATACACTTTATCCAATGGCAAATAGCCGCCAATGGTAAGGCTGTCTGCCTTTTCAGACTGGCTGTGGTCCAGGTAGCAATGGCTTCCCGGCGACATAATTACATCATGGTTTTGCTTTGCTGCATCTATACCGCCCTGCTCACCACGCCAGCTCATAACGGTGGCATTGGGGGCAAGCCCGCCTTCCAGAATTTCATCCCAACCAATAATTTTTTTGCCTTTGCTGTTGATGTATTTTTCCACCCTTTGTATAAAATAACTCTGCAGGCCATGTTCATCTTTAAGGTGTTTATCCTTTATTAATTTTTGGCAAAAAGCAGATTTCTTCCAGGCTTCTTTAGGACTTTCATCGCCGCCGATATGGATATACTTAGAGGGAAAAAGCGGCAGCACTTCGTCTAGCACATCTTCTAAAAATTTAAAAGTGTATTCACTCGGGCAGTACACATCTTCAAATACACCCCAGCTTTCCTGCACTGATTTGCCCGGATTTTTTTTGCTGGCTTCAGAGCCCATATTTTGCGGTATAAAGGTTTGTTGATTGGGAAAACAACTAAGCTGCGGATAGGCCGCAATTGCCGCACTGCTATGGCCCGGCATTTCAATTTCCGGAATGATGGTGATAAAGCGGTCGGCTGCATACTGCACTACTTCTTTAATTTGCTGCTGGGTATAAAAGCCACCGGCAGGCTGGTTATCATTACCCGTTCCCGGAAAGTGGCCAATGATGGTGCCGCTCCTGAAACCGCCGACAGACGTGAGTTTGGGGTACTTCTTTATTTCGATACGCCAGCCCTGGTCTTCTGTTAAATGCCAGTGGAAAACATTGAATTTATTGTAGGCCAGGTAATTGATATACTGCTTTACAAAATCAGCAGAGAAAAAATGACGCCCAACATCCAGCATGCTTCCCCGGTACCCAAATCTTGGATAGTCTTTAATTTCAAGTGCAGGTATGCTCATCTTTTTATCATCTGGCAACTGATGGTTTGCAGGTAACAACTGTAACAAAGTTTGAATGCCATAGAACACCCCGGCGGGTGTATTGCCCTCAATTATTAAATTTTCGGCAGCCGAAGTAAGGGTGTATGCATCTGGCCTGTCACCATCTTTTTTAAATGTTATAATGATGGCACTTTTGGCAGCACTACCACCTTTATCATTTACAACTGCCGATAGTGTAAGCCCATAATTATCCTGCAAAAATGTTTTAAGGTATTGCGCTTGCTTTTCTGTGGATTTATCAAAAACGATTGTTGTTGCCGGGGCAACTTCAAAGGCACCGGTCTTCATGGTTAAGGATACAGGTTGCGGCACAATATTAACCTGCCCAAAAGCGGTAGCGGTAAAAAAAAGAATAACAACAGAAAGTAGTTTGATCATTACAATTTGAATTTTAAAAGATGAATATAAGAGGCTGGCTTCGCAGGTACGCAATATACAATTGGAAATTTTATCAAATGGTTTCGGTAGCACATTTTAAAAAGTATTTGTACAAACAATTACCATTTTTAAATCTTGATAAAAATCTGTTTTCTGTACATCCGGTATAAAATAAGCCAGATAAAAAATAATACCAGCACCCCCTTTACGAGTGTTGCGTAGGGCAAACCAAATAACTGGTCGTAAGCAGGCCCAAGATGAATGTATAATGACCTTGCGATAAAAGCCCTTATGCCCCCATCTGCTATAACATAGGCTGCTATTGAGTTTACGCCTATCACCGTAAAAAAGAAAAACCCTTTTTTATATTGCGCCACATCTGCCAAACTATAAAAAAATGCCAGCAGTAAAAAACAAATGCCACCACTAAAAATTACCCAAGCCGGTGTCCATATGCGTTTTACTACCGGGTTAATGCCGGTGAAATGGAGGATGGCACCAGCACTTAAAAGGGCAATGCCGGTAATAACAAAAAACTTTATTTTGGCAGATGGCAGCCGGGTATCTTTTAAGACTGTGCCTGCAAACAAACCCAATATCATGGTGCCTAACGTGGGTATAAAGCTTAAGGTAGCGTAGCCGCCACCATTGTTTTCAAAAACATTTTTACGGGGAAACAAATTTAAAAACCACCTGTCGAATGCCCAGGCAAGATTGGTATTTTTATTCCAGTGGGCAGCAAAGCCTTTCAGGTTATATTGCCAATCTGCAGGTACGCCTGCTGCCGCATAATTAAACCCAGGCCCTGGCAAAGGGTACAATGCAAATGCCAGCCAGTAGCCCACCAAAATGAAAATAAGCCAAATCATTTGTGCCCGTTGCTTACAGTAAGAAACCAGCACCAAAAAAGTATAGCCTAATCCTATTTGTGTAAGGGTATCTTCAAAAGTAAAATAGGTTTGTTCCGCATCCATGGAGCGTAAAAAAATACCAAGGCATACCAGGATTAAAGAACGTTTAATAGTGTGCAGCAAAATGGTCGTAAAAGAACTCCCTTTTATTTTTCGGCCTGCTAAAGAAGAGGGCAGCACCACGCCAACCAAAAATGTAAAGGATGGTTGTATCATATCATGCAATGAAAGCCAGCACCAATCCACATGGCTTTGGTTAAAAGCCAGTACATGCCAAAAACTGCTTTTTGGTAAGGCAGCCGAGACAGTTTCCAGCGACAGCACTTCACCCATCATCAGCAACATTACAAAACCACGGTACACATCAACCGAGGCAATCCTTGGGGCTTGCACCGCCGGGTTTACAATGGCACCATCAACAGTTTTACCCATAATTTACAGCTTGGTTAAATTGCCTGGCGGCAGATAAAATCAATAGTCATCCGTAAGGGAAAAAGAACGTTTGCGGTACATCCACTGCCCTCCGGTAAAATCCGGAAACTCCACTGTTTGGTTACCCAGCTCAATAGACTGTTCGCTCAAAGGGCTTATGGCACTGTATGCAGCGGCATCGTACACATCCATTGGCGTGGGTGCACTTCTTTTAATGGCCTCTACAAAACCATGGATTACAAAAAAATCCATGCCGCCGTGGCCTGCGCCCTTGGTCTCGTTGCTCCATCTTTTCCAAAGTGGGTGGTCATATTTATCAAGCCAGGACTGTGCATTGTCCCAGCTATCATTTTTAGCAGATTTTTCCTGTATATAGATGCTGTTGTTTACATCCATCCATAACCCTTCTGTACCCTGCACCCTAAAGCCTAATGAGTATGGCCTTGGCAGGCAGGTATCATGCTGTAATAAAATCGTTTCGCCGTTGGCACAATTAATAGATGTTGTTACCACATCGCCATTTTTAAAAGTAACTTTTGCATTGGGATGGTCAATGCCGCCAACCTTTACAATATGGTTGTGCAGCCCCCTTGTTTTAGATGCAAACGAACACAGGGAAACAAACCGGTTGCCACGGTTAATATCAACATACTGGGCTATCGGGCCTATGCCGTGTGTGGGATATAGATCGCCATTGCGGTGTACGGAATGTTCGGTACGCCACCGTGCCTCAGAAAATGCTTTCTCCCCAAACTCAGCACCATGGCCGTATGTATGGGTACCATCATTAAACAATACTTCCCTTAAATCATGCTGGTAGCCACCCTGCAAATGGATTATTTCACCAAACAAACCTTGCCTTACCATATTGAGTACAGCCATCACATCCCTGCGGTAGCACACATTTTCCAGCATCATTACGTGGGCATTATTTTTTTCTGCGGCCTTAACAACATCCCAATGGTCTTGCAAAGTGATGCCTAAAATAACTTCTGTGGCCACATATCTGATGCCTGCATCAAGCGCCCCTAATATCATGGGTTTGTGCCACTCCCAGGGTGTAACAATCAGCACCCCGTCAAGCTTTTCCTGCTGCAATAATTTTTGCCATGCATACTTATCGCCGGTGTACACCTGTGGCATTTTTTTGCCGCTTTTGGCTACCATTTCTTTTGCCTCTTTTAACACCCTGTCATCAACATCACAAATAGCTGCAAGTTCTACATCATCCCTTCTTAATAATAAATCAAGATGGTTACTGCCCCTTGCGCCAACGCCTATTATGGCAAGCTTTACTTTTTGTACGGTGTTGATAGCTGCAAAAGCATTCGCATTGGGAAAAAGAGAAAATGACACCCCCGCCATTGTACTGTTTTTTATAAAGTCCTTTCTGTTCATATAAATGGTTTAAATAAAAATGTAGCGTTAATGTAAAAATTTTTGCCAAAAGGCGATCATGCAAACGATTGCTTTAAAATGCGGGGAACAGATTGAAAGTTTTGGAGGGTACCTGAAATAAGGGATTTTACAACAGGGAAGGTAGCAATAAAAAAGGGCCGCAACATGCAGCCCTTTTTAAGAGGTCCCGAGCAGATTCGAACTGCTGTAGAAGCTTTTGCAGAGCTTTGCCTAGCCACTCGGCCACAGGACCCTTTTTTGAGAGGGCAAATATAACGCTAATTTATTTTAGAAATTACAAATACTAAGTACGAAATTCGGCATTCAAAAATTTAATTATGGGCCGTATTGCGGAATCAGAACTTATTATAAATGAGCGTGGGGCCATCTACCATCTTAACTGCACCCCTAACGAAGTTGCTGGTACTATTATTACAGTTGGCGACCCTAATCGTGTAAAAGAAGTAAGTAAATATTTTGACCGTATAGAATTTAAAAATGAACACCGTGAATTTATAACCCACACCGGGTACATCGGTAACAAAAGGTTAACATGCGTAAGCACCGGCATTGGGCCAGATAACATCGATATTGTTTTAAACGAACTGGACGCACTGGTAAATATTGATTTTGAAAAGAGGATAATCCATGAGCAATTAACGCCGTTAAATATTATCCGTTTAGGCACTTCCGGATCGTTACAAAAAGAAATTCCGGTAGATGGTTTTGTGGCAGGGACACATGGCCTTGGTTTAGATAACCTGATGAATTTTTACCGCACCCAAAACAACGAAGAAGAAAAGCAATTGCTGCATGCTTTTAACACCCATACGCAGCTAAGCTCCGGCAACATTTTTCCATACATCCACATGGCAAGTATACATTTATTAAAATATTTTACCCATAATTACCACCAGGGAATAACGGTAACCTGCCCCGGTTTTTATGGCCCGCAGGGAAGGGTTTTAAGGCTTGGCCTTGCCCACCCCCAGCTTATTGACAGCCTTACTACGTTTACTTTCGGCAACCACCGCATCAGCAATTTTGAAATGGAAACATCTGCCATTTATGGCCTTTGTACTGCTTTGGGGCACCAATGCCTTAGCTTAAATGCGATTGTTGCAAACCGCATCAGCAAAGAATTTAGCAGGGATGGCGCACTTGCGGTCGAAAATTTAATTAAACAATCTTTGGAAATTATAGAAGGTATAGATCAGCGGTTTGACGTTTAATAAAAACCCTTTTCTACATACGGCAACATACAAACCAACCAATGAAAATTGAATTTTATAAATATCATGGCACAGGTAACGACTTTGTGATACTGGATAATTTTAATGGTGAAGCCCCTGCCCTTACAGAAAAACAAATACGATTTTTATGTAACCGCCATTTTGGAATTGGCGCAGATGGGCTGATGCTTTTAAATAAAAAAGAAGGCTTTGATTTTGAAATGGTGTACTACAATTCTGACGGTAACCCCAGCAGTATGTGTGGCAATGGTGGAAGGTGCCTCGTAAAATTTGCTTATCACCAGGGCATACATAAAACCAATTATCATTTTATTGCCACCGATGGTAAACATGAAGCCAATATAAACAGCCAGGGCCTTGTAAGCCTTAAAATGAAAGATGTGCTGTATGTTGATCATCATCTTAACTATGCTGTTGTGGATACCGGCTCACCGCATTTTGTTAAGTTTACGGAGAATGTAGAAAACGTAGATGTGGTGGCAACAGGCAGGGATATACGCTACAGCAACACCTACAAAGAAAAAGGCATTAACGTAAATTTTGTTGAAACCGTTAACGACCATACTATTTTTGTAAGGACCTACGAACGGGGTGTGGAAGATGAAACATTGAGCTGTGGTACGGGTGTTACCGCCTCAGCATTGCTGAGTGCACATAACGACAATGGCTTTAACAACGTGCATGTTAAAACACCCGGCGGCAACCTTACGGTTGAATTTGATAAACTGGCCGACGACCATTTTGAAAATATCTGGCTATGCGGCCCTGCAGAAATGGTTTTTAAAGGCATGATAGAATTGAACAGTTAAGCATACAAAAAACCAATGGGCACATGATTGAATTTACCTGCATTAAACCAACATGATACAATACTTTACCAATATAGCCCACCAGACCATTGCGGTTGATAAGGCAGAGGCTGGTACCTGGGTAAACGTGTTGCCCCCGTTAAAGCAGGAAGAATTTTCTGAGCTTAGTGAAACGCTGGATATCCCTATCGACTTTTTAAAAGACTCTTTAGATATTGACGAACGGAGCCGCTATGAAGTGGACGATAATGTAAAACTGGTCGTGATAAAAACACCCACCGAAAACAATTCGTTTAATGAAAGTGATGCCTTTTACATCACCATCCCTATCTGTATTATTTTAACGCACAATCAGATTGTAACGGTCAACTCTTTTGAAAACGAAGCCATCAAAAAATTTCTGAACACTTTTCAAAACCGCAGCATGGATAAAAAGAACATGATGGTGCTGAAGATATTTGAAAAGATTACCACCAACTTTCAGGAATACCTTAAAGAAATAAACCTGCGCCGCAATACGCTGGAGCAAAAACTATACATTGCCAACCGAAATGAAGAACTGCTGCAGTTAATGCGCATACAAAAAAGCCTTGTATATTTTATTACCGCCCTGCGCAGCAATGAACTGCTGATGATGAAAATGGCCAGGACAAATGTGCTGCAACTGAACGAAGAAGAAAAAGATTTTTTAGATGACCTGGTGGTTGAAACCAGCCAGGCACTTGAAATGGCCAATACCTACACCAACATCCTTAACAGCACTTTGGATGCATTTGCCAGCATCATCAGCAACAACCAGAACGAAGTGCTGAAGCGGCTTACGACCCTCACCATCTTTTTAAGTGTGCCCGTTTTAATTGCAAGTATCTATGGCATGAATGTGCCTATTCCTTATAAAGATACCCCATATGCTTTTTGGGTGCCGGTAATTATTTCGCTTGTTATTGTATTTTTTGTTGCTGCCAATTATTTTAAACGTGTAAAAAAATAACATGAACCAGTTTACAATAAGGGTGTACGGAATTTTATTAAGTGATACCAAACAAGTGCTGGTTAGCGATGAGTTCATCAGGGGGGAATACTACACCAAATTTCCCGGTGGCGGGCTTGAATTTGGTGAAGGCACAAGGGATTGCCTTAAGAGGGAATTTAAAGAAGAGATGGGCCTTGATGTAACTATTGGGGAACATATTTATACCACCGATTTTTTTCAGATGAGCGCCTTTAACCCCTTACACCAGATTGTATCCATCTACTATTTTGCCAAACCACTGCAACCAATGACTGCACCGATAAAAACAAAGCCATTTGATTTTGATGAAGGCCAGATGGAATTGTACCAGCAATCGAAACAAATAGAATCTTTCCGTTTTATTAATTGGGAAGATTTTTCAGCAGAGCTGATCACATTGCCAATTGATAAAATTGTTGCATCGCTGCTGGTAGAAAAATATTAATTATGGACATACTACATTTTTATAAAGAAGAGCATATACTGGAAAATGAGAGGGCAAGATTGGAACCTTTGCAGCCACATCATTTTCAATTGCTGTTGCCGGTGGCAATGGAAAAAGAAATTTGGGAATTTACAAGTAATGTAGTGGAAGATGAAGCCGGGTTTAAAGTGTATTTCGACAGGGCGCTTGAAGAAAGAAAGGCAGGCGCATCTTACCCATTTGCCATTTTTGATAAACAAACCAGCCAATATGCAGGTTGCACCCGTTACGGCAACATTGCCATGGCACACAAAAAAGTAGAGATCGGCTGGACATGGTACAAACCTTCGCTGCAACGAACCGGCATCAACAAAGCATGCAAAAGCCTGCTGCTGCGTTTTGGTTTTGAAACCCTTGGGCTAAACAGGATAGAACTGAAAACAAGCACCCTGAATTTTAAATCGCAAGGTGCCATGCTAAAGATTGGTGCTGTAAAAGAAGGCGTGTTGCGCAACCATATTATTACAGACAAGGGCTTGCCAAGGCACTCGATGTACTTTAGTTTTATTAAAGAAGAATGGCCTGCAACAAGGGAGCAGTACGGTTTATAGAGGGCCGCAGGGTTTTAATCGCCTGGCCACTGCAATAAAAAAAATCTATCAGCCAATAAGCCGGATCCTGTTATCCTGATACAATCAGAACGGCCATCATTTATCTTGCTTTGCCATTACTGGCAAAGTCTTGCTGCCTACCCTTTCCGGCACATATTGCTATGGTAGTAAACGGACCGCTTACCTTACAGATAAAAGCAAAAGCAATTATCCGTAAACCGGAATGTACATGGCATTACAGCACACAAGGTTTACCCGATTTATGCATTACTGCAAAAACCCGTGAGCCCTTACCTCACATTTTCACCCTCATCCCGGTATTGGCCGGGACAGTTATTTTCTGTGGCACTGTCTCTTGCCCTTTTACAGGCAGCCGGCTGTTAACCGGTGTGTTGTCCTTTGCTGTCCGGACTTTCCTCCCCGCAATAAAGCGTAGCGATAGCCTGGCTGATAGATCGGGTAAAGATACTTTTTAAAAACATTGGTTGGCAAGATGTGCAGTTTTACGAAATGGATATGCGGCCTAATATGTGCTGTAATTTAAATGAAGGAATTACCAGCATGCCTGAAATTTTTAACTGTGACTGCACCAAAAAGCAAGTTCAACAACGGCAGGTTTATTGGCCAGATATTTTCAACAATGTATAGTCATTATTTATTGCCCCGTTACTTTTACAACATGAAAATATATCAGTTTAAGCAACAGGAAATTTTCTTAAATGATGGTGTTACCAACGAAGAGCGCTACTTGGAAGTGTATAAAAATTTATTGCTTAACCTGCTTATCTCAAGAAATATCAGCCAGAAAAAAATTTTTCAGGCACTTAACTTAAACAGCTATACCGTAAGCAGCAAACCATTTATAGTGGAGCCATTGCTGAAGAAGAAAACCCTTCCCCCTTTTGTTTTTCTTACCTGCAAAAACTAACGCCTCCTTTACCAAAAATTTCTTTTACTATTTTAGAAAATATTATTAATGTTTAAACATTAATAATTAATGTTCATTACCTTTGGCTCCTAAAAAATAAAAATTATGAGTTTAATTGATAGTTTACACTGGCGCTATGCAGCAAAAAAAATGACTGGCGAAAAAGTTTCAGAAGAAAACCTTTCTGCTATTTTAGAAGCCACCCAATTGTCTGCTTCATCTTATGGTTTACAGCCTTACACTATTTTGGTAGTTACCAATCCGGAGGTTAAAGCCAAATTACAAGCAGCAGCATACGGCCAGCCGCAACTGGTGCAAAGTTCCCATGTGTTGATATTTTGTGTGCCAGAAAAAATTAAGGAAGAAGATGTTAGTGCCTACATGCAGGCAATGGCAACCAAACGAGGTATGCCGGTTGAAGCCTTAAAGGGTTTTAATGATACAATTGTAGGTACCATAAAAAGTTTAAGCGATGCCGATCAGCAAATTTGGAGCGCCAAGCAGGCTTACATTGCATTAGGTACAGCGCTTGCTGCTGCAGCAGAATTAAAAGTGGATGCATGCCCGATGGAAGGCTTTGACCGCAAACAATTTGATGAAATTTTAGGTCTGAAAGAAAAAGGATTATTGTCTTCAGTACTTATGCCGATAGGGTTCAGGTCGCCTGAAGACCAGTTGGCAAACGCCCCAAAAGTGCGTAAAGAAAAAAATATACTTTATCAATTTGTTGATTAAATACATTTTTCAAAATACTAAAAAAGAGGCTTTTTACACGCCTCTTTTTTTTATGCTGTTTCTTTGTAATTATTTTTTTACCGCAATGATGATGCCGGTTGCCCAAATCATTTTGGTAATAGATAAATCACTGTTGTTTTCCAAATCTGTTATCAGCAGGGTAACTTTTTCTGCGTGGCCATCCGGCCAGTTGGGCTGCGGCAGCATATCATCTATAATGTATAACCCGCCTTTATTCAGCATGGCCAAAGTATCTTCTAACAATAAATATTTTCCATGCCAGGTGTCTGCAAAAATATAGTCAAATGTGAGGTGCTTATTGGTTTGCAGCCACTGTCCACCATCTTCAAATACCAGTTGTAAACGTTTGTCTGCACCAAGGTAACGGTTTGCAACTTCTAAAAATTGGCTATCATTATCTACAGAAATAAGTGAAGCGTTTTCATCCATGCCTTGTAATATCCACGACGTGGAAAGGCCGGTGCCGGTGCCCAATTCAAGAAATGCACCGTTAGGTTTGCACGCAGCAAGCGTGGCAAGCAGGGAGCTTGTTTTAACATCAGACGCCATTGTAAAACCTAACGCAAGTGTTGCTCCTGCAATTAAATTATATGCATCCGGAACTTGGTGTGGGATGTTGTCTGTCATAATTATTCCTATCTCCTTTACAACAACAAGATAACAAATAAGCATACCCTATCTTATAAAGTATTTTTTTTAGCAACAGCAATAATAACAGCACCTGTTACCATGAGTACTGCACCGGTAAGCAGTTGCCAGGTAATTTTTTCCTTCAAGAATAACGTGGCAAAGAGAATGGAGAAAACAAGGGAGAGGCTTGTTAGCGGCGAAACAGCACCGGCATCACCAAGCTTTAAAGCCCTGAAAGTTAATAATGAAGAAAGGGTTGTTACAATGCCGGCCGCAATCAGGTAAACCCAGGTACGGGCATCAATAGATGCTATACCCACCTGCTTTTTTTGGAACAAAACAACTGTCCAGGATATGGTTACAATCAGCACCGCCTGTATGGCAAAAGCCAGGCTGGGATCCACTTTTTTTATACCTGCTTTAGAAAGTACTACAACAACCGCAGATGCTACAGCGGCCGATAACGCTAAAATTATCCATAAAAATTTCATATTACTGGCGGGGTTTATCCCACAAATTTTACCAATTTTCCTGCCACGATTTTTACGGTCTACTTATTGAATTTTTTAAATAACGTTCGTGTTTAAATGATTTATTTTTTGCCGGCATTTGATTTTTAAAACATGCACCACTAACTCCACTGTATTTTATTTTAATGGCCACTCCTTTCCTTCAGTAAAAAAAATTAATTTTTAATTTTTGATTTTTTTGGCGGATAAAAAAAAACGTCGTTTATTTGTCCATCAAATTAGTAGACTTCTATTAACTATCATTTTCCACAGGTTGCAGTTAACCACCAGCGGCAGCCTGAACATTAAAAAATAACTGACATGAACCCTTCAAAAAAGTGCATGCACCAAAATGCACAGGTGGAAGTAACTTACTTTTTATCCGGCAACATGTGTTGTTGTTGCTGTTAACCTTTCATCTTCTTTTTTTCATTTTTTAAGCAGTATAGTCTTAGTTAAGATTTATATCTGGCGGTAACCTTGTACCACTTGCAAAAACGCCGGTGGTTGGCAAACTGCTGGTAGTACGGGTTATTGCCAGATATATCCCTGCAATGAATAAAAGTGCTGCCCACTGTACATTACAACACTATAACCAACCCCGGCTTTTTACAAAACCGGGCTCAAAAACCCCTCCTGATGCAGGCAAATAATTTACAAAAACCGTATAAAAAATCAATAGCCTTCTTACTGCTGCCCTTTGCTTTTCTATTATTTTTAACCCAAAGTTTACAGGCGCAGGAAGGCACACAAACAACCATAAAAGGAAAAGTAATTGCATTAAAAACAGGCGATCCTTTAACCGGTGCTTCAGTTAATATTGAAGGCTCTACCAACACCGTAATCACAAATGACAAAGGTGAGTTCAACATCACCACCTATAAAAAACTACCACTTGTACTGTCCATCAGTTTTGTAGGTTATCAAACAAAACCAGCAAGGGTTACCGGTGCAGAAGCCATAACAGTTGTACTTTCTGAATCATCCGGCCAACTGGCCGATGTGGCGGTAGTAGGTTACGGCACCCAGCGGAGGAAAGACATCACCGGTTCCATTGCATCTATACCAAAAGAAAACCTTCAGCAGGTTACCCCATCGTTTGATAATCTTTTACAGGGTGCAGTTGCCGGGGTAAATGTTACGCAGAGTTCGGGCCAGCCAGGGGCAACTGCCAGCATCCGCATAAGGGGCGGCAACTCCCTCAGTTTTGGTAACGACCCTTTGTATGTTATTGACGGCTTTATTTATTACAATGATAATGGCCTTACCAACTTAAGCCCGGCCGCAGGCACAGGCGTAACGGGTGTTTCATCCAATGGCCTCTCTACCATAAACCCCGGCGATATTGAAACGATCGATGTACTGAAAGATGCATCGGCCACTGCGATATATGGCTCACGGGGTGCCAACGGTGTGGTGATCATCACTACAAAAAAAGGTACTAAAGGCTCCAATAATATTTCTTACACCGGCTCGTATGGCAGCCAGAAAGTGGATAAAGTGATCAGCGTACTTAACGGGCCGCAATGGGCAAAGGTGTTTGATGATTTGTACAAGGCTACCCCATCTATACAGGCAGGTTTGGCTAATAACAAAAGGCTGATTGATTCCCTTGGGGCGGCGGGTGTAACCAACAATTGGCCGGGTGCTGTCTTAAGGACCGGCAACACACAAAACCACCAGCTAAGTATTTATGGTGGTGATGATAAATCACGGTATTCGATACAGGGAAATTATTTTAGCCAAAAGGGAAATGTAACTTCCACAGATTTTAAACGGTATTCAGCAAGGTTTAATTATGAGAAAAACTTTACTTCTAAAATAAAAATTGCCACCAGTATTTTCGGGAGCAATTCAGAAGAAAATAAATTAACCGGCTCGGCCTATAACGATATTGGCTTTAGCAATTCTTTCTCCTCCCTGTACATCGCCAATCCCTTACAAGCCATAAGGGACGGCAACAATAATTATAATACGCAGCTACAGCCGGCATTAAACAGTACCATTAATACCATAAACGGTCAGCAGTTTACAGATAACCCAGTGCTGGCTATACAAAGTACCAATAACAACACAAAGCTTAACCGCTTGTTGGGCAACTTTTCTGCCGAATATAAAATTGATAAACAGATTACTTTTAAAACAACTTTTGGTACAGATATCCTCAATACCAAATTAAATTATTTTGCCCCTTCGTATACCTCTGCCGGTAATAACAACGGCACCATAACAGGGTCTGGCTCTATTGGTACCATTAACTACCTGGGATGGTTAAACGAAAACATTATAACCTGGGACCATAGTTTTAACAACACCCATTTCCTGAATGTACTGGCCGGGTTTACCACACAATACCAAAAATCGGAGAATACTTTTTTAGCAGGACAGTCATTTCCATCGGATGCATTAACCTATAATAATTTGTACCTGGCAACAACCAATAAAGTAACCGGGTCTGGCGAAGCAAAGCAAACATGGGACTCATGGCTGGGCAGGGTAAACTATTCTTTTAAACACCGGTACAACCTTACCATAACCGGAAGGTTTGATGGCGCCTCGCCAACAGGCAGTAATAATAAGTGGGGCTTTTTTCCATCTGCAGGCTTTAGCTGGAATGTTGCCGACGAACCATTCCTGAAAAAATTTGATGAAACCATCAGCAACCTTAAACTAAGGATAACAGCAGGCAAGGCGGGCAATGCTAATTTTCCACCGTACAGTTCTATTGCCACCATCAACAGCAATGGGTATTATTTTGGCAGCACGCTAACACCTTTCAACGGGCTTTCGCCATCGCAGCCCTCCAACGCAAGCCTTACCTGGGAAACCACCACACAATACAATGCTGGCGCAGATGTTGGCCTTTTTAATAACCGGATATTGTTAACCGCAGATGTGTACTATAAAAAAACTACTAATCTTTTTGTAAGCGGCGGCGGCCTTATCCCATTGTCAACAGGCTATGCAAGTGTTGCCGAAAATATTGGCAGCCTCGATAACAAGGGCTTCGAATTATCCCTAACCACAGAAAATATTAAAAGCACCAACTTCAATTGGAAGTCTACCGTTTTGTTTGCCAAAAACGCCAGTAAAATTTTAAGCCTTGGGCCTGGCAAATCCTTTCAGCCTGTTGCACCAACAGGGCAGGTATCACCGGTTATTGTAAAAGTTGGTTTGCCTGCCGGAACATTTTGGGGCTACAGTACCGATGGCCTGCTGACCACCGCCGATGTGTATGGCGCTGCGCCTGTACCAAAGCTAACCGGTGTATCCCAGGTTACCGGCGATAGAAAATACCTGCATGCAAATGGCAATACAGGCCCTGCAATTACCACGGCCGATAAGCACAGCCTGGGCAGTGCACAACCAAAATTTACAGCAAGTATCACCAACACTTTAACCTATAATAATTTTGATGTAAGCTTTTTGTTCCAGGGGTCTTACGGCAATAAAATTTTTAACCTGCTGCAACAGCAACTGGAAAAAACAACCACTACTGGTAACGTATCCACTGCGTTATTAAACCGGTGGGATTCTGTTGCCAACCCCAACGGCAGGTTCCCAAAAGTTGTAAATGCACCGGTAGTGCAGGTGCAGGATACGTACATCGAAGATGGTTCTTATATCAGGCTGAAAATCATCACTGTCGGATACAATTTTCCTAAACATATTGCTGAAAAACTGGGTGCCAAACAAGTAAGGGTAAGCCTTGCAGCACAAAATTTAATCACCATAACATCTTACACCGGCACTAATCCCGAGGCCAATTTTTATGATCAGAACAACCTGCAGCCGGGTATTGATTATGGTGTGTACCCCAGTTATAAAACATACCTCGTTGGCCTTTCGGTAACTTTTTAAACCTTCTTTAAAAATAAAAAATGAAAAAAATATTTATAGCGTCACCACTTTTTTTAATCACCGTTGCCTTGTTGTTATCCTGCAATAAACTTAAGGAAGAACCTTTGGGCAACCTTACGCCGGGCAGCTTTTACAAAACGCAGGCAGATGCCGTTGCAGCAGTTACGGCAGTATACAGTACGCTGACAACTGATGTCAATAATGATTTTCCGCTGTATGGCCGCAACCTCAATTTACTTACAGAAAACACCAGCGATAACCAGGTGTACAGCCCAAGCAACACCAATCCCGATGTAAGGGCTTTGGGCACTGCCACCTATGTAAGCACTAACGACAGGGTGCGTAAAGTGTATAGCCAGCTTTACTGGGGCATCAATAAAGCAAATATTGCCATTGATAAAATCCCCGGCATACCTGCAGCACAATTTCTTGACCCTACACACAGTGCATTAAACTTATTGAGGGAAGCAAGGTTTATAAGGGCACTCCATTATTTTAACCTGGTGCGTTTGTTTGGCGGTGTATCGCTGGTATTGCATGATGTTAGCTCTTTAAACTTAGGCAGCCTTACGGTTAGCAGGGCACCCAAAGATTCTGTTTACCTGCAAATAGTAACAGACCTTGACTCTGCTGCGCTTTTGCCTGCAAGCTACACCGGCAATAATGTGGGCAGGGCTACAAGTGGCGCTGCACATGCGTTACTGGCAAAAGTGTATGCAACAAGGCAGCAATGGGCCGGTGCTAAAAATGAACTGGAAAAAGTAATTACCGCAGGCTCTGGTTTTACAAATGCCTCTGGAAATTTTGGCTATGATTTGTTTACCAGCTTTGCTGATGCCTTTCAGCCTGCCACAAAAAATGGTAAGGAACATATATTTTCAGCACAGTTCAATGGTACAGCAGGCGGCTTTGTAAGCATTCAAAACCTAAGTTCATTTACATGGGCCACATCTGCTTATACCACAGATATACCTGCAGACAACTCCGTTGCAGAAGTACTTTTTGATGTTGCCGATCAGCGCCGCAGCGCTACTTTCTACGATTCCCTTTTTAACCAATCTACCCAAAAATGGGTAAAGTGGCCCTTCTATAATTTCTTAAAATTTGTTGATCAGAGTGCAGGCATAACGGCTAACCTCAGCAGCCAGGGTGCCAACAGTAAAGTCAATTTTCCGGTGATAAGGTATGCAGATATTTTATTGCTGTACGCAGAAGTATTGAATGAAATAAATGGCGCCCCAACAGATGATGCCTACAAGGCAGTAAACATTGTGAGGAGCCGTGCCTACAACGCTTATACGGGTAACGGCATTTCTTCCAAAGACGTTTATAACCTTTCACATGGGCTTAGCCAAGCCGATTTCAGAGAGGCTGTTTTTACAGAAAGAAGGCGGGAATTTATACAGGAAGGCCAGCGCTGGTTCGACCTTGTACGGCGTACCGATAAAGGCCCGGGCCAATACTATTTGCAGTCTGTAAAAAACATGCCGGGCAACCCAAAAGCTGCGGCCACTTTAAGGGATACCATCTTTCCCATACCACAAACAGAGATAGACTTATATGCAGGCAGCAACCCCTCTTTTAAACAAAACCAAGGTTGGTAAAATTTGATTGTGTGCAATAAATAAAACTAAAATCAACACCGCTAAATATTTATGATGAAGAGAGTAATAACAACCACATTTTTAACAGCAGCACTTGTACCGTTGCTTTTGCAGGCACAAAACGAGCCACCTGTATTCCAGGGTGTAACTGGTAAATCGCTTAATGATTCCAAAGAATGGTGGGCACCTGTAACCAAAGCACCAGCCGGGTCGCCCAACGTTTTATTGATCATATTGGATGATGTGGGCTTTGGTGCTTCCAGTGCTTTTGGGGGTGTAATTAAAACACCCACTTTTGATAGCCTGGCCAATAACGGTTTACGGTACACGAACTTTCATACCTGTGCCATTTGTGCCCCTACCCGGTCTGCTTTGCTTACCGGTCGCAACAGCCATTTTGTGCATGAAGGTGGCTTTTCGCACATTGCATTATCGGCAGGTTTTCCAGGTTATGACGGAAGGATACCCTCCAGTGATGGCACCCTTGCCGAGGTATTAAGGGACAATGGCTACAACACTTTTGGCGTAGGCAAGTATGGCTTAACGCCGGATGAAGATGCTACCGATGCAGGCCCGTTTGACCGCTGGCCAAGTGGAAAAGGCTTTGAACATTTCTTTGGCTTTTTAGGATCACAAACGGATCAGTATAAGCCAGACCTGGTGGATGACAATACACACGTAACACCCGACGGCAGGCACCTTAGCGAACAGATTACCGACAAGGCCATCAGCTACATTGCACACCAGCAAAAGGTTGCGCCAGGCAAACCATTTTTTCTATATTATTCGCCAGGTGCTGTGCATGCACCACACCAGGTAGATAAATATTGGAGCGACCAATACAAAGGAAAGTTTGATGATGGCTGGGATGTGTTCAGGGAACGGGTATTGGCCAATCAAAAAAAGGCAGGCATTGTACCTGCAAACGCCCAACTGCCGCCACGCAACCCCGGCGTGCAGGAGTGGGCAACATTAAATGCCGACCAGAAAAAATTATATGCCCGTTTTATGGAAACCTTTGCCGGTTACCTTACCTACACCGATTACCAGGCAGGCCGTGTAATCAACTATTTAAAAGAAAAAAACCTGCTGGAAAATACACTGGTGTATGTTATTATCGGTGACAATGGCGCCAGTAAAGAAGGTACTTCAGAAGGGGTTGTAATGCCTTTAAAAAATCCTTCCCGTGGCAATGATAAGGACACATATTTTAAGGCCAACCTTAAGGATATAGATTCCATTGGTACGCCGGATGCATTTGCCAACTATCCGTTGGGATGGGCACAGGCCACCAACACACCTTTTAAAGAATGGAAGCAGGATGCCGATGCAGAAGGTGGCACACGCAACCCATTGATTATTTTTTATCCAAAGGGCATAAATGAAAAAGGCGGCATCCGCAACCAGTATAGCCATGTGATAGATATTGCACCAACCACCCTTGAGTTTTTACAACTAAAACCGCCTGCGTATATCCGTGGCATTAAGCAGGATAGTGTACAGGGCACTTCGCTGGTTTATTCCTTTGATAATGCCAAGGCACCCTCCAGGCACATTGTGCAGCACTATTTCATTTTTGGGTCACGGTCCATTTATTATGATGGCTGGAAAGCAGCAGCAGCCCACCATCCGGATAATGTTGCGTTTGATTTTAAGAGTGCTACCCCTGTTGCTGATAAAAGTTTTGATGATGATGTATGGGAACTGTACAACCTAAATGAAGACTTTAACGAGCGTATTGACCTGGCTGCAAAGAACCCTTCCAAACTAACGGAGCTTAAAAAGATTTTTGATGAACAGGCAAAAGTAAATCATTTGTACCCCTTGCTTAGCTGGTACGATGTGTTTAACAAAAGGATACATCACCCCAATGGAAGCAGTGTACAGGGGCCAATAAAATAATGCAGCCAATACTGATAATGCCGGCGCAGATAAACAGCCTAAACCCATCTTATAAAATAAAAATTATAGTATGACATTAACTGATGTAAACATCCTGACAAAAAAAATTGTAACCGGTTTTATTTTGTTTATCGTGCCGCTTATAATTATTGGCGGCGGCTTATTGCTTATAAAATTTCTATTAACCAAATAAACTATCTATCATGGCAACAGACAAATTGCTGATTAAAAAAATCACTAAAGACTTTACCATAAGCCTCTTCATCTACGCTTTGCCCATCGCAGGCCTATACCTGTTTTTTGCGCTTAAGGGCGAAACACCCTGGGCCCACAATACCCATGCTGCTGCCCCATTGCACGTACCGCAGCTTTTTAAATTTATGGAACCGGCCTTAAAGCATATACGCACCTGGGGCTTTTTTGTAATTGCCCTTGTACTGGGGGCAATTGAATTTGGCCTTGGCCTTTACGATAACAAGTGGACAAAGAGCGAACGCAAAGTGGACATTATTTGCTTTTTGGCCCCTAAGTTTTTGTTGCCGCCTGTGGCCGCTTTTTTTAGTTTAAAACTGTTGCCTTTTGTATTGCCCACACTTGCAAACGAATTTTCGTGGGTGCCTTTTTGGGCAGGGTTTATCATCATTGCCATTGCAGATGACCTTACACAATACTGGTACCACAGGCTGCACCACCAACTGCCTTTTTTATGGCGCTTTCACCGCACACACCACTCTGCACCTTACATGGGCATGGCCATGGCGAGCAGGCAAAATTTTATTTACACCGTTTTCTTTTCACAAATTTATTTAACGGCAGCCCTGGTTTATTTAGGGCTTGGCTACGCCGCATTAGTGGTAACGGTTATAAAATCTTTTATCACGCTATCGGCACATTCAAGCATTGCGTGGGATAAACCCTTTTATAAATACCGGTTTTTACATCCTGTTGCATGGGTGTTGGAAAGGGTTATTTCTACACCGGCCACA
This sequence comes from Ferruginibacter sp., assembly GCA_965249755.1. Lineage (GTDB taxonomy): Bacteria > Bacteroidota > Bacteroidia > Chitinophagales > Chitinophagaceae > Ferruginibacter. The sequence continues at coordinate 109,742 of CBDFMT010000004.1, read as the reverse complement.
CACCAATCGCACCATGCAGATACCACCGATGATGGCATTGGTAACTATAAGGGCAACTTTGGAAATATGTTTTTTCTTTGGGACATGATGTTTAAAACGGGCATCATTACCCGTAAATACCCCACAAGCTTTGGCATTAAATTTTATAAGCAGGAAGAATGGTATGCACAGTTTTTATGGCCCATCTTCAAATCGAAAAAAGCGGGCAGTGAACTTTCGGCCAATGGCCCTGAAGTGGGCGACGAAGCAGAGGAAGAAACATCCGCCGGTGCACCGGCGTACATACCTGCAACACTGAAAAGAGAAGCAGTGACCGCTTAGAATAAAACCCTGAAAACATTTGGTGGATTGGGTTATCGTTTCCACCAAAGTATTTTAAATTGAAGTATTTAGTAAAGATGCCCACAAGCGCATACTGGCATAGGTTACAGTGGAATGCATTTTATCATCTACCCTAAATTATTTGCTTAACACAGCAACAGTTTACATGTATTGGAATTTGAAAAACGTTATCATTATTGCAGTACTCCCCGTTTGTATGCTGATGGGTTGCCACCAAAAACAGGTAGCTATCACAGCACAGGAAAACTACAACGGCACCACTTCAATATTATCCTGCGGGGAAAGTTGCAGGCAACCTGCAAGGGCAAAAGCATTGCATCTTAAACAAACACCAAATATTGATTTGCAGGCACCCTGTGATGGTAACACAGGCATGCAATTAATAAAAGGCGGCAGCTTTGAAATGGGCTCAACAACATTTGAAGACAGCAAGCCGCTGCACCATGTTACCATTAAAAGTTTTTGGATGGATGAACATGAAGTGACCAACAGGCAGTTTGAAAAATTTGTTGCAGCAACAGGTTATGCCACAGTTGCCGAACGCCCTTTAAACCCTAAAGATTATCCCGGCGTTGCTGCTGATAAATTGGTGCCAGGCTCCGCAGTGTTTATGCCACCAACACATAAAGTTGCTTTGCAGGATGCCTACGAATGGTGGGTGTACACAGCAGGTGCAAGTTGGAAACACCCTGATGGCCCGGCAAGTTCCATTGTGGAAAAATACGATTATCCTGTTGTGCAGGTTTGCTACGAAGATGCCCTGGCTTATGCAACATGGGCAGGCAAAAGGTTACCTGCTGAAGCAGAGTGGGAATATGCCGCAAGGGCTGGAAGGCCTGCTGCGGCTTACTATTGGGGCAATGAATTAAAGCCGGGTGGTAAATGGGCAGCCAACATTTTTCAGGGAAGTTTTCCCTATAACAACACTTTGGAGGATGGTTATAAAGAAACAGCCCCGGTAAAATCATTCGCAAAAAACCCTTTTGGCCTGTATGATATGGAGGGGAATGTATGGGAATGGTGTGCTGATTTTTACCGTCCGGATTATTATAAACAAAGCCCTGCAACCAACCCGACAGGACCGGCAGACAGCTACGATCCTGAAGAGCCAGGTACCATAAAACATGTGCAGCGTGGCGGTTCATTTATTTGCAGCGACCAGTATTGCATGCGCTACAAAGCAGGCAGCCGGGGCAAAGGCGAAACCTCAAGTGCAGGTAACAACCTCGGTTTCAGGTGTGTGAAAGATGTAAAAATAAATTGACACATCACCTCACCAACCACAGCATTAAAAACTTCATTTACTGGTAGATAAAGAAAAAGGAAAAGCAGTTTTATCAGACCCTCTTTTTTTATCCGGTTTATTGCCCATTGAAAACTGCAGGCTGCCGCCTGCCTGTATTGCGGTGTTGCTTATCCAGTTGTTGGGATACTCTTTTCCATTAACAAAAGCTTTATGCACATACTTGTTTTCATCGCTGTTGTCCGGTGCGGCGATGGTAAATGCTTTTCCATTTTCAAGATGTAACGTCGCTTTTTTAAATAGCGGTGTACCCAAAACATATTGGTCGGTGGCCGGGCAAACAGGATAAAAGCCAAGTGCCGAAAACACATACCAGGCCGATGTTTGGCCGTTATCTTCATCACCACAATAACCATCGGGAGTTGGCCGGTATAACCTTGCCATTGCTTCCCTTACCCAGTATTGTGTTTTCCAGGGTTGGCCAGCATAATTGTACAGGTAAATCATGTGTTGTATGGGTTGGTTGCCATGGGCATATTGTCCCATGTTCGCAATCTGCATTTCCCGTATCTCATGTATAACGCCACCATAATAACTGTCATCAAAAACGGGTGGCATTTTAAATACCGAATCCAGCATGGCAGTAAATTTTTGTTGTCCGCCCATAAGGTGTACCAGCCCATCAATATCATGAAAAACAGACCATGTATAATGCCAGCTATTGCCCTCCGTAAAAGCACCTCCCCATTTAAAGGGGTTAAAGGGTGATTGAAAACTGCCATCTTTATTCCTGCCCCTCATCAGCCCGGAAGTGGTATCAAAAAGGTTGCGGTAGTTCATGCTCCGCTTAGTATATAATGCTACTTCTGCAGCCGGCCGCCCTAATGCTTTGGCCAGCCTGCTGATAGTAAAATCATCATAGGCATACTCCAGTGTACGGGCAGCATTTTCATTGATGTTCACATTGTAGGGAACGTAGCCCAGCTCATTGTAGTATTGAACGCCTGTACGTCCGGTACCTTCCGGGCCTTCGTTATTGGCACCATGCAGCAGTGCCTGGTACAAAGTATTGATATCGTAACCACGGCCACCTTTTATGTAGGCATCTGCCACTACGGATGCAGAGTTGTTGCCCACCATAACGTTGCGGTAACCCGGGCTGCTCCACTCTGGTAACCACCCGCCTTCTTTATAATCATTAATCAAACCCTCCTGCATTTCTTTATTTATGGATGGGTACACCAGGTTTAAAAAAGGGAACAATGCCCGGAAGGTATCCCAAAAGCCGGTACCGCCAAACATGTACCCGGGCAGGGTTTTACCATTGTACGGACTGTAATGTACAACTGCACCGCTTGCATCTTTTTCATACAATTTCATAGGAAAAAAAAGTGTACGGTACATGGTGGAATAAAAGGTACGCACCTGATCGATGGTGCCGCCCTGCACCTGTATGCAGTTGAGCGTTTTGTTCCAGGCGGCCTTTGCTTTTTGCTTTACAGTTTCAAAACTGGCGTTGCCTATTTCCTGTAAATTAATTTCTGCCTGTTCTATACTGATGAAAGAAGAGGCGGCTTTTGCATTGACCTGCCCTCCCCTTCCTGTGATGTGAAAATTTACCAACGCACCAGTGTGTTCGCCTGTTAACTCCATGCTGCTGCTGTTTAACTGACCGTTTAACCAGGGTGCCGAGTAACTAAAAGGCTTATCAAATACCACCACAAAATAATTTTTAAAATCTTTGGGAACGCCGCCACTATTACGGGTGCTGTACCCTACTACCTTATTTTGGCCGGGAATAATTTTTATGTAAGAAGCCTTATCAAAAGCATCCACCACAACAAAAGCGCTATCTGTTTTTGGAAACGTAAAGCGGAAAGATGCCGCCCTTTCTGTTGGTGCAATTTCTGCGGTAACATCATGATCGGCCAGGTAAACACTGTAATAATAAGGCTTAACAATTTCTGATTTATGGCTGAACCAGCTTGCCCTTTCTTCTTCTTTTATGGCTGCTTTGCCAGTTACGGGCATTATTGAAAACTGCCCATAATCATTCATCCATGGCGAGGGTTGGTGCGTTTGTTTAAAGCCTTTTATTTTTTCGGCATCGTAGGTATATTGCCAGCCGTCGCCCATTTTACCGGTCTGTGGTGTCCAGCAGTTCATGCCCCACGGCAAGCCGATAGCGGGGTACGTATTGCCATTGCTTAAACTGCTGTTGCTTGCCGTGCCCATCAACGGGTTAATCCATTCCACCAGGTCGGAAGGCTTATCAACAAACTGCCCTAAGGCATACAAGGGAAAACCGATAATGGTTGCTAAAAAAAATTTCTTCATTCAATAATTTTTGCAAGAGGTGTGTATTATTTTTTAAAAGTTTTCCTGTTTCAATGGGTATCAATAAACAAGGGTTTACGTAATTATTTATTCTGAAGTTTTTGTTGCAGCACTTTCATGAAATAGCCGCCTACAACGCTTCTTGCCTGAAAGCCCACCATTGCCCCGGTGGTGGTTTCGTGCCAGTCGCTTAACGGTACACGGGTGGGGGTTTGTGTGGCATATTTGTACATGGGGTTTACCAGAGCATCAAAATCTTTTTTATCCGTTGCCAAAACGGCGGTCCATAAAACCCAGTCAGATTTGGTGTATGTTTTCCTGCTGTCAAGCGGCAGCCCAAAATCATTTTGTTTGGTGAGGTAATACTTTATTTCATCATCATACACCTGTTGAGGAACAAGGTGCAGGTGCAGTACTTTATCCCACACCAGGTTATACTTTTGGCTCCATGTATTTTTATCATTAAAAGTTAAAGAATAGTGATTGCCATCTGCTGCCATTGCCATCCATTTTTTTACCATCCCCCTGGTTATGTTCTGGTATTTTTTAGCCGTTTGCAGCTCGCCTGCCTGTTGTGCCATCTGCACATAACCGCCCAATGCAACAATGGCTTTCATCGATAAATTGGCGTTACGGGCAAGATGGCCTGCAAAATCATCGGTGCATAATTGCAGTGCAGGGTCCAGCCCTTCTTTGGCAAGATAAGCAGCCCATCCTTCCAGCGTTTTCCAATGTTTTTTTGCGTAGGCAACGCTGCCTTCTGCCTTGCAGACAGCCGCCGTTAACACCATCATGTTACCACATTCTTCCACAGGCATATCCTCGCCATAGGTTTGCCCGTTGGCCAGGGGATAAGTACCCAAATCATGTGCTGGAAAGGGTTTTGGCCACTTGCCACTTTCACTGTAATAAAAAATACCGTTCAGCATCCCTTCAAATAACTTTGGGTTGTAGGCAAGGTACAGCGGTGCGGATGGGTATGTAACATCCACTGTATTTATGGAGCCGTTGCTGAAATTTTCTTTAGATAAAAAAAGCAATTCCCCCCCGGGGCTTTTAACCAGTTTATGTGCGGCTATGCTTTGGCGGTAGGCGAGCTCACACAATGCTGCATAGGTTTCGCCACCTGCTTTCACGGCGTCATCATGTATCATTTTGTTGATGGCCTTACACTTCGTTATTGTTGCTTTATAATCGCCTGCCGCCTGTGTAAGTTTGTCTTCAAATTTAATATTGCCACCGGTGTTCCACCAGGGGCGTAAATTGGTTTTAAAATATTGGATGGAATACAAATCATCATACCCCAGCAATATCAACTGCTCTTTTTGTGCCTTGCCCGTTTTGCCCAAATCAATAATGGTGTTTAACATCAGATGGGTACCAGTGACAGCCCCGGCATTTGAAGTGGTGAAAGCTGCCGATAAATCGCCTTCCTGTGCAACAGATTGTTTTACCCCCGGTGATGATGGCACTGCCACATACAGATAGCCCCAGTCAATGCGGAGGTCATCGCCTTTTTTTTGTAAAATGGGTTGCTCCCTTGTACCGGCCTTTACAATAGAAAGGCCGCCAGCAGCGTATTTGCTGGCAACCATTACCTGTGATGGTGTGTTGGAAGCAATAGTTGCCGATGCCCCAAAATACAATTGCACCGCATGGTTGGCACCATCGGTTGATTTTATTACAGCACTGATATAAGATACCGGCCTTGCTAAAATAGCCAGGTCATTAATCAGCAATGGCGATGTAAAAACGAGGGAAAGGTGGATGGTGCCACAGGTAAAATCATACAGGGTTTGTGTGGCATTTATTGTTACGCTGTTTTGTATGGCCTGTTGTACGGTTGTTGGTATTTCCTTTGGTTCCTCCGCAATACCTGCATCCAGCATGGCACCACCTGCATTGTTAACCACATGAATAGCAAGTACGTTTTCGCCTTTTGTTAATTTGCTTTTTGCCGCATCTGTAAAAGGGATATACACATATTTGTTCGTCCACCCTTTGTTGCTGTACACCGGTGCGCCATTAAGGTAAACTTCCACATCATCATCGTGGCTAAGCTTAAGCAACAGTTTATTTACATCAGTGTTGGTGATGGTAAACTTTCTTCTTACCCATATATTTTTGGTAAGCCATATTGTTTTGGCAATACTTTTATCATCGCCAAAAGGCGCCTTTCCTTTTGCCCATTTGCTATCATCAAAATTTTCGTCCTGCCAATTTTCCCCAGGTGCTGTTTCTGTATAGGCCGCTTCATAATTTACTTCATCACCGGCAGGTAAAATGGTGTTGTATGGATGGCCTGTATTTCCTAAAAACCGGTAGGTTTCCCCATCAACTTTTATCATACCCAATAAGGAATGGTCTGCCCCGGTCCAGTGTTTGGTTGGCGAAGCAGCCAGCTCATCTGTAGTTGACCAAATGCTGAAATAGGGGTCGTGGGTTATCAACGGGCAGGCAGGTGCTTTGCTGTTTTGCCCGGCGGCTGTACCTGCAATTAGAACTATAAACATGGAAACAATCAGTGGCTTCATACTTAAGATTTTATCATTATAAAAATAGCACGTTTGACGGCCTTTAGCACATTTCATTTTTATTTTTGTGCAGACCCAAAAACCACGTGCAGCAATCATGCTGTCTTTCAGCATCCACCTTTCAAAAAACCGTTCTGTACATTAAACTTTATACCGCAGCTTGGGCAGGCATAAATATGAAGTACCCTTACCGTATATTTCGCCACTTTATAATTTGCGATTGCTTGTTATTGATAAGTTATCGGACATTTTCCAGCCCATTATCCTGTTAAGTAATTTCTGCAAAAAAAGTAAAAACCATTCCCCATTATTAAATTTTGGTTAGATAAAAGTTACCATAAAATCATCAAATTTCATTGGCCCAAAACCTACAGAATCCCTACAGAATTTGATAGAAGTTTGCCGGAAATTTTACAACATGTCTTACAAAATATTTTTTCTGTTGCCTTTTATTTGGCTGACTGCCCTGGCAAATGCACAAAACACCATTTTTAAAGGCCAGGTTATTGACGGTAAAACAAAAGAAGGTTTAGCAGGTGCCTATGTTCATTTTGATGATAAAAATGGCGGCGCCGTAACGGATGCCTTTGGGCGTTTTTTCATCAATAAATTAAGCCCCGGTAACTACAAGGTAAAGGTGAAATACATCGGCTATGTGGAGTTTAAAAAAGTAATCGGTTTAACAGAAGGCAGTGCAACAGAACTGTTGATAACGCTGGATGAAAAACCTACATCGTTACAAGATGTAAAAGTATATGGCAGGGCAAACCTGGAGACAGAAACCTCCTCCCGCCGCACAGAAAAAAATGCCAATAACATTGTGAATGTGCTTTCTGCACAGGCCATGCAACGCTCCCCCGATATTAATGCAGCCAACGCATTACAACGTGTTTCGGCAGTAACGCTGCAGCGCAACAGTGGCTCTGATGAAGCGTTTGCCATTATCCGTGGGTTGGAGCCGAGGTACAACAACACCTTAATAAACGGGGTAAAAGTAACCAGCCCGGACCCTGTCTCCCGGTTTGTTTCTTTAAGCATTGTACCATCTGATTTATTGGAGAAGATTGAAGTAAGTAAAACCCTTACACCCCAAATGGAAGGTGATGCAATTGGTGGCACGGTGAACCTTGTTTTTAAAGACGCACCCGAATTTGAACTTTTTAAATTCAACGGATCGGTTGGGTACAGTTCTATCTTCTTCAACAGAAAGTATGATAACTTTTCGCAGGGTGCGGTGCAAAGCAAAAGTGTAAGCGAAAGGTTTGGCCCGGCCTATGTTGCAGGGCCTGGCAATTTCTCAAGGGCCAATCTTGATTTTACTAAAAAGAACGCACCAATTACTTCTTTGCTGGGCTTTACTTATGGCAAAAGGTTCTTTAAAAATAAACTGGGTTTTATTATTTCAGATAGTTATCAAAACCAGTACTATGGCACCAATTCTCAATTCAACATAGCACAACTGGATACCAGGCCCGGCCAAAATTACCAGCCTGTTATTTCTGATGTGGCCAACCGCACTTACTCTACCCAGCAACTGAACAACGGGCTATCAGCCCACCTCGATTACCGGTTTAATGACAAAAATAAAATAAGCCTCGATAATGTTTTTCTGTACACCAGGATTGCGCAGGCAAGGTTAAGTACCGACACTTCCATTTTAGGGGGCAACGGTGGCCGTGTTGGCCCTGGAACGGGTTCTGTTTTTACGGATAACAGGTCTTATATCCAAAACCAGTTTGTTGAAAACGTAAAGCTTAGCGGCACCCATGTTTTAACCAACCATTTTTTATTTGATTGGGCTGGCGTGTATTCTGATGCGGTGCAAAAATCACCGGACAGGGCACAGATAACCACCAACAAATTAATAAACCCAGACTTTAGCAGCACACCGGATTTCCTGTACAATGTTTCCCGTATCTGGCAAAAGAGCGGCAATAAAGACCAGAGTGTACTGGCCAACCTGGCTTACAAAACAGGCTTGGGCTACAACAGTTCAATAGAATTAAAAGCCGGAGGTTTGTATAGGCACAGCACCCGTTACAACAACCAAAACCAGTACACCTTAAAACCTGTGCCCACCAGCGTTAGCGGCGGTAAAGACCCTTTTTCCGATGTGTATGCAGCCAACTGGCTGGTGTATAATGTAACAGGTTCGTCTGTAAGCGACAAGGCCAATTATACTGCTTATGAAAACATAACCGCAGGCTACGGCGAGTTTACATTAACCTTTAACCAACTCGATATTGTGGGTGGCGTAAGGGTTGAAAAAACAGAGCAGGGTTATGATACACACCCGGTGGTGCTGGATGTAAAAAGCAATGCAAAAAAGACTTACACAGATGCTTTGCCAAGCCTGCAGTTAAAGTATAAGCTTACCCAAAAATCAAACCTGCGGGCATCTTATTTTAAATCCATCAGCCGCCCTGCATTGTTTGAACTTGTGCCTACGCCTACGTTTGGTGAGAGTACCGACATAACCGGCAACCCTTACGTGCAACATACCACAGCCAATAATTATGACCTTCGGTATGAACTGTTTCCCCGCAATGAAGAGCAATTTTTTATTGGCGGTTTTTATAAAGATATTACCAACCCGATTGAGTTTGCATTGAACGACCTTACCGGCGGACAGGCCAACACCAGCCCACAAAATTTTGGAAAGGCAAAGGTTGCAGGCGGCGAAATTGTGTACAGTAAATATTTTGGAAAGCTGGGCATATCGGGCAATTACACCTACACGTACTCCACCATCAATACTACCAAAATATATACATCAACAGATGCAAGCGGTGTAACCACATCTGTACCCAAATTACAAAGCAGGCCATTGCAAGGCCAAACAGGAAACGTGGTTAATCTTTCCCTGCTGTATAAAAACGATAAGCAAAAAACATTTGTTCAGCTTGCCTACACATACACCAGCAAAACACTTTCATTTGTGTACCCCAATTATGGCTACGATTATTATCAGCAGCCACAGTCTTTTTTATCCCTGTCGGGAGAAAAACAGGTGTATAAACATTTTGTGCTAACCGCAAAGGTGAACAACCTGCTTAACACCCCAACCACCATAAAAATTGGCAACCTTATCCAGTCAAAAGATTTATACAACCTCAGTTTTAACATGGGTTTCCGCTATTCATTATAATTATCAAAACAATCTTTATGCATACTAATTATTTAAAAGTTTTTATAGCAGGTGCAACAACCTTATTTTTATTAAGTGCCTGTCAAAAAGATGAAACCACCACTTTCACAAAAATACAGGTGCCATCCTCCAGCCCTATTGCGCCGGGCAATATCAGCGGTTTTTTAAAAGGTACTTTACTCACCGGCCAAACGTACACCATTAGCGCAGATGTAACCGTAAAGAAAGGCGATACACTGGCATCGCAGCCCGGTGCCATAGTGATAGTACAAAACAATGCGCAAATAAATATACAGGGTGTGCTGCAACTGCAAGGCTCAAAAGAACAACCGATATCATTTAATTCGGCTACCAACAAACCCGGCACCTGGGGCGGCTTTCAATGTGACAGTGCACAAGCCATCACCATTAAATGGGCACATATAGATAACACCGGTGGCCCGGATGCTGGCGGCAGTGCAAGGCGCACCATCATCGTAAACAACGCCATCCCTGTAGATATTGAAGATAGTTGGTTTACCAACGGGCAGGATGACCTGATGGGATTGTTTCATGCCAGGGTAACCATTTTAAGAAATACCATCAGTTCTTCCGGCAGTACAGATGGCGAGGGCATTAACCTGAAAGCCGGTGCCACAGGCACTGTTGCCTATAATGTAATTTTTAGCCAGGCAGGCAGTGGCGTAAAATTAGAAACGAGTAAAACCATTCCTTTTCCGCAAACCGAGGTGGATGTGTATAACAACACCATTGTTTCCATCGGCTGGCGAAGGGGCTCTGCTGAACCTGGCAGGGCAGTATCTGCCGGGGTAAATGCGATAGGGCATATTTACAACAACATCATTGTAAACTGTTACCACGGCGTTGAAATTTTTACAGATGCAGATGTTGCTAAAACCACTTACGGCAACAACCTTTTTTATGCAAGTGTGGATACGTACACCGACCTTGTTGACCCATCTCAAAAGATAAACATCCGGGATAATTTTTATCCGGCATCGGGTGTGGGCAAGGCACAGGCAAGTGACCTTATCTCTGCAAAGATTGGAAATTTTGATCCGCTGTTTGTACAATTTGATGGTATTGTTGCGGCCCCAAACGGCTATCCAAACAACTATGATTTTCATTTGCAAAATGGCTCTCCGGCTTTTGGGGCAGGGTTTGCAAAATACAATCAGGACCTTGGTGCCTACACCACAGATGGAAAAGGAAACCAGCATTAATAACCTTTCTTATTTTTATTTATCTTAAAAAACTCCAATGAAAAAAAGCAGCTTTTTAGTTCTTATTTTTTGCAGTATCCTGTTAAAAAACAACCCTGCATTTGCGCAACAAAAAGTGTTGTATGTGCTGGATAAAACAATAGCCCTGCCAGGCGATGGAGGCTACGACTACCTTTATCTTGATCAGCAAAGCAGAAAATTATATGTATCCCATGGCAATGCCGTACACGTAATTGACCTTGCCACCGAAACGGTAACCGGTACCATAACCGGCATGCAGGGCAACCACGGTATTGCAGTGGCAGCAAAGGCCGGCAAGGGTTTTATAAGCGATGGCAAAGCCAATGCTGTAGTGGCTTTTGATGTAACAAGCCTTAAAGTTTTAAGCACCATACCGCTTACCGGGCAAAAGCCGGATGCAATTATTTACGATCCGTTTTCCAATAAAGTATTTGCTTTTAATGGTGCAAGCAACAATGCCTCTGTAATAGATGTAGGCCAGATGAAAGAAACCGGTACTGTTGCATTAAGCGGCGGGCCTGAGTTTGCGGTGGCAGATGGCAAAGGAAATATTTATAATAATATTGAAGATAAGAGTGTGATGGAAGTGATTAACAGCAGCACTTTAAAAGTAACCGCTACATGGCCGCTTACCCCATGTGGTGGCCCAACAGGGCTTGCCATAGATAAAGGCAACAACAGGTTGTTTACCGTATGCAGGGAGAATAAGGGCATGAGTGTGCTGGACATAGCAACCGGTAAAGTAATTACCACGGTGCCCATTGGCGCAGGTGTGGATGCAGTGGCCTATGATGCAGCAACGCATTTAATTTTTTGTTCCAATGGCGATGGTACAACAACCATTATACAACAGCAGGCGGCAGATAAATATGCGGTTGTACAAACCCTCGCCACACAAACAAGGGCCAAAACTTTGGCGCTTGATAACAGCACCCACAAAATTTACCTGAGTGTTGCTGATTTGGAACCCGGCACAAAAAAACCGGTACCCGGAACTTTTAAAGTGCTGGTGTACAAAATGGCACAGTAAGTTTTAAAGAAAATATCCTTGTTTTTTACTGATCAACGATGCCATCATTTATAACCGTTTTTATGTTGTAGTACAACCCGGGTGCTGCTTTCAGCATCCGGGTATTGCAACCTGCACCCTCTCCGTTCCATATATTAAGTTTCCTTACAGGTTTTAACTCCTTGCCGCTTTATTGCTGTTCATCTTACCCATTATTTTTTTATGGTAAGATGTTATACCTGTTTACCTGAAAGTATGCCTTACCTTTCGTCCACTTGCTCAAAAAGTGGCACCAGTTACAAAAAAGCGTTTGCAACCTGCAGTGTTATACAATAGCTTTACCAAGGTTTACATACTTCACCAAAAGATTGGCCCTGCACCCTTTCTCTCAATATACCCAACCTATAAAAATGGAAATGGCCCCGTAAAGCTGTGCTTTGCTGTTTAATGATACCCAGGTAGTGCGGCCCTTTAACCCAGGCCAAATGAATAAAAAATTCAATGGATCATGAAGGCCTTACAACATTAAATATTTCTGCTACGCAGGAATTGGGCCCGTTGATAAAACAGGCAACAATTATATAGAATTTAAAAAAGGGACTGTAGCGCTGGAAGCAAAACAATTGCAAAAAAAATGGATAAAAAACGGATGCCTGTTTAAAAATGTTAAGGGCAAAATTGAAGTTACAAAAGCAGATGAAACCACTGTTGAAGGAAGGTTTGCGTTTACAACAATTTGTTCAGCTACCAGTAAAGTATTTGCAGTAACGGATGGCTTTTTCAGGATACCGTTATTGTATTAAAAAATAAAACTTCCAAATTAAGCAGTAATGAAAAAGTATTTAAAAATAGGCGTCGGTTAGCAGCCAACTATGAAGGCATATAGCAGGCAATAAAATAAGGCAGCTTGCTTAACACTAAATATTCATCCACAATAACTAAATAAAAATATTGATCATTATTAACTTTTTAAAATCATTACAATGAAAACGCATTTTAAACAAAGCAAACCCTGTTTTTTTGCCACCGGGTTATCAATAATTATTTTCCTGACGGGCATCTCAGGTTGTAAAAAAACAGATATCCCAGCGGTAACTATTTTTCCCTACAATACAGAATGGGTAGGTACTTTGGATGGCAACGGTTTTCAATACCGTTTGCCGTGCAGCCTTAAATTTCATAACGATAATACCTTTACCATGTACGCTGTTTTTGTATTCTTTCCCAATGGGGTAGAAACATACAAGGACAGCGTTTCGGGGGTTATTCAAAAGATAGATACAATGCCCGACTTCAGGATACGCATTACTACCGACATCACCACAAGTTTTAACGGAGGTGCCACCAAATACCTGTACATCACAGACAAGAAAAAAATTCAAGGTGTAAATGCAGGAATAACTGTTGAAACATTTCAACTGGTTTTATTTCCGGCAGCAAATATTCCTGTGGCTGGCAGTTGGCGTGGAATTGCCTGGAAGGGCGCATACGCCTACCCTGACTTAACAACAATCAGTTTTGATAATTCCAACCCTAACAACCCGGTTACCCATTACAATAGAAACGGGGTTGCTGTCGGAGAATCTGCCCAGCCAACGAGTGCTGTGCTGGGGGTACTTTACAAACAAATAGGTGCCAGGGTTTATTTTTCAGGATACAGTGATCAAAATCCCCCACCGGGATATGGAGGAAGGACGATGCCTTATTTTGGGGTGCTGCTGCCTGCTGGTGATAAGATGATGGTGCATTCCATTAATGGTTATGCAAGGCTACCTAATTACGTTAACACCAATGAACCTTATGGCCCTAACGGGGCAACACCGGTTATAGAAAAGTATTAAGGTTACCTTTCTTGTTTTTTAATCCTGAAAAATTGCCCACTTGAAAAAATTATGGCAAAAGCAAATCAGGTCATTCAAAATAAAACCTTTGGTGATAAAGTAAAATTTTTGGTAACTGCCGAAGGGTCAAAAGGCGAATTGCTGAAAGTAGAATTATGGGTAAAACCCGGTGGCGTAGGACCGCCGGTGCACTACCACCCTGTTCAGTATGAAACTTTTGAGGTGGTAAAAGGAGAATTGAGTTTAGCGTATAAAGGACAAAGAAAAGTTTTAAAGCAAGGCGAAAAATTTACTGTAGGACCAAATGTTGCCCATACATTCAGTAACAATGGAAGCGAAGAATTAATCGCAATCGTATCGCTGCGGCCGGCAATGAAAACGGAATTTTTTATTGAAACAATGTATGCCCTTGATGTGGAAGGAAAAACAAATAAAAAAGGGCTTCCAAATACCCTGCAGTTTGCTGCCATTTTAAATGAATGTTATGGAGAGTTTTTTATTGCCGGGCTGCCGGTGCCGCTCCAAAAGTTTATGGCAAAAATTATTGGTGGGCTTGCAAAACGCATCGGTTATAGAGGATACATTCCATATCCTGAAAACTAAAAAATAAAACGGGCTTTTTTAAAATTCAACTATCAGATGGTTTCAATGTATCAAACGATAAAAAATTATCACAAATGAAAAAAGTTTACCTGCTTGTTATAATGCTGTCATGCTGCAGTTGCCTGATGGCGCAAACCTGGACCGGGGCCAGCGGCACAAACTGGACGAATGCCTCCAACTGGGAGCCAACAACAGTGCCCACAACCAATGATATTGTGACCATTCCGGGTGGGTTGGCAAATTACCCGGTGTTACTTAGCAACACTACTGTAAGATCGATCAATATGCAGGCTGGCAGCAAGATGGATGTAAATGGCTTCAGCCTTACCATTACCAGTAATTACTATGTTTACTTTACCGGTGCCACTATCAATAACAGCAACCCGGGTACAAACATTGTTTTAAACATCAACACCGGCGACCTTGGATATTTTACCTACTTTAAAAACAATACGGTGAACGGTGCCATCGTATTTAACCTTACCGGCATTAATACATTTGTAGATGGGGATGCTGCGCCATCCAACCAATTTAACGGGGATGTTACGTACAATATCAACGGTACGCTAACGGTACAAATTTCCCATGTGGTGCCTTCTCATTTTAATGGCAACCTTACCGTAAACCGCACCGTAAAAGGTGAAACCCATGCAGGCAACGGCGGCGGGAATATTACCGGCAATTTTGCATTTACTGACATTACAGGCAGCATAATAGTTATGGGCACCAACACTGCACCAACAAACATTGGCGGTACGATAAATATTACTACAAACGATCCTTCTACCAACACGGCCACCTCAGTTTTTGAAATGCACCGCTTCATTAACCAAACAAATGGTGGCACAATATCCATTCAAAATACTGCCGGTTTTCTTTTAGAACAAGACACCATTAAAGCTGCAGCACTTAACATCAACGGCAACCGGGGAAACATTAGCGGGCAGCTTAAAAACAGTACTGTAACAGCGGTTACTTCTTTTAACAGCAATGCTACACCACTCGGTAATGCAACGGTCTATATTACCAATAATGTATTTACCGGCAACACCAGTTTTACCATAAATGGCGGTTTGGGTATTCCGTTTTACGAATGGGGCAACCACTATACGGGCAATACAATTTTTACTGCCAACGGCGCAGGACCGGTGGGGATATGTTATACCGCTGCATCAATTTTTGATGGTGATGTTACCATTAACCGCACCGCCGCCGGCTATACAGAAGCCTTTTCCTATGGGGCAACAATCAACGGCAATTTTGTTTATACCAACAATACCGCAGGCGATACGCACCTGGGTAATTTCTACGGCTTTGCCGGAAGAAAAACCACTATCAGCGGCACTATAAATATTACCGCACATTATACAACGCCAAATATTTTTGCCCTGGACCAGGTGATGAACAATACCGCAGGCGGCAATATTGAAGTGCTGAATTCAAAAGGTGCCAATATTAAAAATGATACCCTTATTGTAAATGCAGTTACCGTTACCGGGTACAGCAACAACTTTACTGAATTTTTTAATAACCAGATAACCGGTAATGTTACCCTTGCTGATGATGCCAGCAACTCCGGCAGTTTTGTTACGGACATGCGCAACAATATTATTACCGGTACCAGCAGCTTTACCAATAACGGCACAAGTGCTTTGTTTGATGCGTATAACCCGGGCAACGGCAATTACAGTAACCAATATTTTGGCGATGTAAGCTACACCCGGAACAATGGCGATATCTACATCGGCGTGGGCGGCTCCGACAGTAACGTAACGGCCTACAGCCAAAACCTCACCTTAAATTCTGCCAGTAATATTTTGATTGGCAAGATCAAATTTATCGGTGCCGGCAACAGTGTGATAGAACAATCAGGCACCCAGCCAATTATTGTTGAGCAGCTCACCATGCAAAAAACAGGTGCCGGCAAGGTTACTTTAAACGACCCTGTTACCGTTTCTTCCAGCCTTAAATTTGCAGGGGGTATTTTGTACAGCACCACCACCAACGGCCTTATTTTTGGGGGCAGCGCTACACAAACAGGCGCTTCCGGCATCAGTTATATTGATGGGCCGATAACAAAAACAGGCAACACGGCATTTACATTTCCGGCAGGCAAACCGGGCAAATTAGCGCCCATATCTATTTCTGCCCCTTTAAATAGTACGGATGCTTTCAGGGCACAATACTTTACAGGTGGCGCTACCGGCAGCGGTTACAGCACTTCCATAAAAGATGTTACGTTAGACCATATCTCTTCTTCAGAATTTTGGATACTGGACAGGGTTGCAGGCACCTCCGGTGTATCGGTAACACTTAGCTGGGATGCAAGCCGCAGCGGCACTATAAGCAACCTGGCCGACCTGAGGGTGGCAAGATGGAATGGCAGCACATGGAAAGATGAAGGCAATACACAGGTTACCGGTACCGTTTCCGCAGGCACCATAACTTCCGGAACGGTAACCAGTTTCAGTCCGTTTGCATTGGCATCGGCCACGCCGTTAAACCCTTTACCAGTAACCCTTGTAGCATTTACCGGTGATAAATGCAATGGCAACATTTGTTTATCATGGGTTACCGAACATGAACAAAACTTTTCCCATTACGAAATAGAAAAAAGTAAGAATGGCCTGGCATTTACCGCTATCATTAAAATCCCGGCGCTGAGTGTGGCCACAACAAACACCTATGCTGCAAAAGATAGTTTACCTTTTAGCGGCAATAATTTTTACCGCTTAAAGATGGTTGATGTGGATGGCCATTTTAAATACAGTGCCATCTTAAAAATAAATGCTGGTGCAACACAATTGGTTTCTCTATTGCCCAACCCTGCACATGATTTTATTGTACTTAAAAAAATACAAAGTTTCAGCTTTATAAAAGTAATTGACCTTGCAGGTAAAACACAATTGCAGCAACAAATTACAGGTACCGAGAAAGAAATAAATACCAGTAATTTACCAGCAGGGATGTATTTTATACAACTGGTTGGCAGCACAGAAACATTAACCCTTAAAATGGTAAAGCAATAACAAAAGGCTTTCTAAAAATTGAAAAACCAATTTTAATCCTGTCTCATAAAAATAATTATTTAAAGGATATATAAACTGCCCTTAAACTAACAAACATGAAAAGAAACAAATTTATTATTGCGGCCGTTGCACTTGCTGCTGCGCCTTTTACAGCCGTTGCTAAAAATAAATACGGGATCAAAAGGGAAGGTAAAGGCTTTAAAACAAACGCAGGCGAAGGCCGCATACACGGGCATATACAATTAAAAGGCATTAACTCAAATGTGCTGGATGTAAAGGTATCCGGCAGTGATACCGATGGCGCCTTTGCCATGTTTGAACAAACATCTTTATCACAAGGCAGGGGCACACCGCTGCATATACACCATCTGCAGGATGAGGTTTTTTATGTTATTGAAGGCAACTACTTTTTTAAGGTTGGTGACGATACTTTTCATCTCGCCGCAGGCGATAGTATTTTTATGCCAATGAACGTTCCGCATGCATGGACGCAGGTTTCAGCAAAAGGAAAAATGACCGTACTTTTTCAACCTGCCGGAAAAATGGAATCTTTTTTTACAACGGTTGCTGCATTAAACCACGGGCCTTCAAAAGAAGAAATGGAAAAAATGTTTACTGATAACGAAATGCAAATTGTTGGGCCTCCATTAAAAATTGAATAGGGCTGTTGTGGTCAAAATAGCAATATCTGTCTAAAGCAATTTGTATCAATGAAGTTTTCCATTACAGGGCACACGATATCAGGCTATGTATAATTTATAAACATCCGGTAACTTTAATCCATGTGCAACAAATGCCTTGTTACAATATTTGTATTTATTTTTTGCACTGTAAATTATGCAAGGGCACAGCAACCCTGTAACTACACTTTCCGGCATATTACACAGGCAGATGGTTTGTTGCACAACGAAGTACTTTCTATAACACAGGATGGCAAAGGTTTTATGTGGATAGCCTCACACAACGGCCTGCAACGCTACGATGGATCGAGGTTTATTTATTATCCTGAAATGCTGAGCAACCCGGTTGAAGGTTTAAGCCCCGGTGCCGAAATGTATGCTGATAAAAAAACAAACCTGCTCTGGATCTCGAATGACGTACAACTGGAAACAATGGACCTGGGCAAAAACCTTTTTACATTGTATGATGCAGGCAGATCTGGGGGCGGTCCTACTTTTAACATTCCCCGGTATACCGACGTAAATAACAATCAATGGCTGCTGACAGACCATGTAATTTACCGGCGGGATAAAACCAACAACAAATACACTGCCCAGTGGTACAATATCATCCCGGCCACGGTACATAAAAATGCCTCTTTTGCAACCGACAGTTCGGGCAACAACACATGGTTATGCAACACCGACCATTTGTATTTATTTGATAAAAAAACAAAGGCTGTCTTTTCAAAAACGTATAATCCCCGCCAGCACCCGCTGCTGCAAACATTGTTGCTGGAACCCAAGGTGCCCAGTATAAGATATGTGATGATAGACAGCAAACAGAATGTATGGATAAGCACCTGGGGCGATATGTTATACCGGTTTAATGAACGAACAAAAACAGTCAGCAAATACTCGTTACCGGCTATAAAATTGATTGAGCAAAAGGGCAATTACCCTGGTACCACCCCTTTGGTAAACTGTATGCTGGAAGATGATAATGGTACCATATGGGCAGGCACGGAACATGCAGGGCTGCTTAGGTATAACCCCATAAAAAACAATTTTGATTTTTGTACTGTTAGCGAAACAAACAACGAAAGCATACTGTACGACTATAAAATTTTTAATCTCTTTCAGGATAAAGAACAAAATATTTGGATTGGCACAGACAGGGGCATCAGTATTTTTAACCCTTACCGCCAATATTTTAATGCCATCCGGCATGAGAAAAATAATCCATCATCCATCAATAAAAATGAGATCATAAGTTTTATACAGGTACCTGCCGGTGATATTTTTACCGGCACCTGGGGCGGCGGCATTGCAGTATATGACAGCAGCTTTAACTTTAAAAAGAATATTTTTTTTACGGAAGAAAACGATAAAAACAAAGTTTGGGATTTTGTACAGGCAGATGATAAAAGCTGGTGGGCTGGCTGCCAGCATGGGTTTTTGTTACAGTATAACTTTTTTACCGGCACTGTAAAAGCCCTTCAACCGCCGCAGATGGGTGGCTCTACCATACGCTGCATGCAAAAAGATGATGGTGGCAATATTTGGTTTGGGCTGCACAGTGGCCACATTATAAAGTGGGACAAGGAACAACAACTTTTTTTAAAAGACAACGATAGCCTGAACCAGGAAAAATCTGTTATCAATATTTTTATTGATAAGGCACAACATTGCTGGGTAAGCACATTGGCTGGGTTTAAAGAATTCGATCTGCAGAAAAGGGTATTCAGTAACACCTGGTTGCCGGCCGCCGGTGCAGCTAATGCACTGCCTGCAAAAACATGCCAGGGAATAGAAGAATTTAATGACAGCACATTGCTGATAGGCACAGTGTATGGCGGATTAATGTTTTTTAATAAAAGATCAAAAACATTTTCTACTGTTAGCACAGCGGTTGGGTTGTACCACAATACGGTGCATGCCATAAAAAAAGATACTGCCGGCAATATATGGTTTACAACAGACTATGGATTGGGCAAGTACAATCCTTACAGCAAAAAAATTATACCCTACATCATGGGGGCCGGCACAATCAATTCTTCTTTTATTGCCAACAAATTTTATCCATTACGGGGTGGGCAGTGGCTTACTTATACCACCACCGAAGCCATCCGTTTTTTACCAAAAGAACTGGACAACCAAAGCAAGAATAACACAGCTATCCAAATAACAGGGTTTAAAGTTTTTGATACAAACCTCTTTATTGATTCATTGCTGTATGAACAAAAACCTGTTAAGCTTTCTTACAAAGAAAATTTTATTACTATTGAATTTGCAGCCCTTTACTTTTTAGGGCTGCAGCAAAAAAACTACTATTATAAATTAAGTGGTGTAGATAAAGATTGGGTAAACGGTGGCACCAACCCCTTTGCCAATTATACTGATCTTAACCCTGGCGAATATGTATTTGAGGTAAAGGCAGAAAATGGAAGTGGCAACGGTCCGGCAACTGCTTTCAAAATTATCATTGCTCCCCCCTTTTGGCTTAGGTGGTGGTTTATTGCCATTGTTGTTTTCTGCATACTTTGGCTTGTATATTTCTTTGTAAAGTGGAGGGAAAAAAATGCGGCAATACTTGCAGAAGAAAAACTAAAAGTAACGCAGTTAAATGCAGAGCATTATAAAAACAAACTGGAGCTGGAACAGATCATCAACTACTTTTCTTCTTCTTTATTAAATAAAAAAACGGTAGATGAAGTGTTGTGGGATGTGGCGAAAAACCTCATCGGCCGCCTTGGGTTTGAGGACTGCATCCTGTATTTATGGAATGCGGATAAAACCAAAATGATACAGAAGGCAGGCTTTGGCCCCAAGGGCTCGGTTGAACAAATTAACAAGCAACCGTTTGATGTAATGCCCGGGCAGGGCGTGGTTGGCCATGTAATACAAACCAAAGAACCGTTACTGATAGCCGATACATCAACCGATGCCCGGTACCGCAAAGATGAAATGATAAGGCTGAGTGAAATAACCGTACCCGTAATTTACAATGATGAACTGATTGGCGTGATAGACAGTGAGCACCCCAACAAAAATTTTTATACTGCACAGCACCTGCAGATATTAAGCACCATCGCCACGCTGATGGCCAACAAAATAAAATCGATAGAAGCAGAACAATTGCTGCAACGCACCAACATTGAAATATATGGCATAAACGAGCAACTTTTAAAAGCAAAGCTGGAGGCATTAAGGGCGCAGATGAACCCCCATTTTATTTTCAATTGCCTTAACTCCATTGATAACCTTATCCAGATGAACGAGAAGGAAAAGGCCACTCTATACCTTTCTAAATTTGCCAAACTGATCCGTTCTGTTTTGGAAAATGCCACCGTTGATGTGGTGCCCTGCTGGAAGGATATGGAAACATTAAAGCTGTACCTGCAACTGGAACAACTGCGTTGGGACAAAAAGTTTTCGTACCAGGTAATTGTTGCCGAAGAAATTTTAAACGGGGATTATAAAGTGCCGCCGCTGATTATACAGCCCTTTGTAGAAAACGCCATCCACCATGGTTTATTAAATAAAATAGATGGCGATAAAGAACTGCTGATACGGGTGAAGGTCGTAAATAATCATATTGATTATTTGATACAGGATAACGGTGTAGGCAGGGCGAAAGCAAATGAGTACAGGGAATTGAATAAACCTTCGCACCAATCCATGGGCATGCAAATAACAACAGACAGGATTAATTTATTTAACCGCAACAATAAAGGCTTCGTAAAAATAACCGACCTTATGGATGAGCAGCAGCAACCATGCGGTACACAGGTAACCATTCAACTCATTAACCAATCTTAATACCCACCCAACCATGCTAACCGCCATAATAATTGATGATGAAAGTAACAGCCGTAATGCATTGCAGCAAAAAATATCAAGGCACTGCCCTGATGTAACCGTGATAGCCACCTGTGAAGATGGCGAACAGGGCATAGAAAATATTGAAGCCCGGCATCCCGACATTGTTTTTTTAGATGTTGAAATGCCAAGGATGAATGGCTTTACTATGTTGCAGCAATTAAAAAATAAAAATTTTGAAGTGATTTTTATAACCGCTTATGACCACTACGCCATTAAGGCAATTAAATGCAGTGCATTGGATTATTTATTAAAACCTGTAGAGGTGGAAGGCCTGATGGCCGCAGTTGAAAAAGCAGCACAAAAAAGAAAACAGCTTGATGGCAACAAACGGGTAGAACTTTTATTACAGAACTTTTTGGAAGAAAGAACGGCCCATCAGCGTATAGCCATTGCATCTATGGAAGGGTTGCAGTTTGTGCCAACAGATGATATTATTTATCTTGAAGCCAACAGCAACTACACTAATTTTTATATTGTTGGCAACCGCAAAATAATGGCCGCAAAAACCTTAAAAGATTTTGAAGAAATTTTGCCTGCATCTATGTTCATCCGCATTCACCATAGTTACCTTATTAATAAAAACGGTATAGAAAAATATATAAAGGGAGAAGGCGGCCAAGTGGTAATGAAGAATGGTGTAACCCTTGATGTTGCCCGCAGAAAGAAGGATGAATTTATGAAAGCCATCGGACAGTAACCATTTTCTTAACCGGTATCCTTGTACACAAATGGGTTGCAACACCCGCTTGTATTGATCTTACTTATTAAAAACTACCCCATAAAAACAATACACCCATCCCGGTACGGGCAGGTATCTTTTTTAAAAATTTTTATAAACCAACTTTTATAAGTTACTTACAATAGTGATAGAGATTATCTATGACCACTTAGTTTTTATAGATAAAAAAATTGCGCTTTTTGAATTTATATTACGCTCCAAACAAAAAAATATAACTATATGAATAATGAAAAAAGTACACCTCCGCCAGAAAATTCCATTCTGCACGATTTAAATAACGAAGGCCCAAAGTGCCCGTTTAACCATGGGGCAATGCAAAAAATGGCAGGCGGCGGCACCACAAACCGGGATTGGTGGCCTAACCAGTTAAAACTGAATATCCTTCGTCAAAACTCTTCTTTGTCGGATCCAATGGACAAGGATTTTAATTATGCCGAAGCTTTTAAAAGCCTGGACCTTGCCGAAGTAAAAAAAGATTTGTTTCACCTGATGACAGACTCACAAGATTGGTGGCCGGCAGATTATGGCCATTATGGCCCCTTCTTTATCCGCATGGCATGGCATAGTGCTGGTACCTACCGCATAGGCGATGGCCGTGGTGGAAGCGGATCTGGCACACAGCGTTTTGCACCCCTTAACAGCTGGCCGGATAATGCCAACCTGGATAAGGCCCGTTTGCTGCTGTGGCCCATTAAACAGAAGTATGGCAATAAAATTTCTTGGGCAGATCTGATGATCCTTGCAGGTAACTGTGCACTGGAATCGATGAACTTTAAAACCTTTGGTTTTGGTGGTGGCCGCATAGATATTTGGGAGCCGGAAGAAGATGTATACTGGGGCTCTGAAACAAAATGGCTGGGTGGCGATAAACGCTACACCGGTAACCGTGATTTAGAAAACCCACTGGGCGCTGTGCAAATGGGTTTAATATATGTAAACCCCGAAGGGCCGGATGGGGAACCGGACCCCGTCAGGTCGGCACACGACATCAGGGAAACCTTTGGCCGCATGGCGATGAACGATGAAGAAACCGTAGCGCTGATAGCCGGCGGACATACTTTTGGTAAAACACATGGTGCTGCAGACCCCTCTAAATTTGTTGCAGCAGAGCCTGCCGGTGCAAGCATTGCAGAACAAGGCCAGGGTTGGAAGAACAGCTATGGCAGCGGTTATGGTGGCGATACCATTACAAGCGGCCTTGAAGGTGCCTGGACAAAAACCCCGGCACAATGGAGCAATGATTATTTTGACCACCTGTTTGGCTTTGAATGGGAACTAACCAAAAGCCCTGCCGGTGCCAACCAATGGAAACCAAAAGATGGAGCAGGTGCAGGCACCATCCCGGATGCACATGACCCGGCCAAAAAGCATGCACCGTTTATGCTGACCACCGATATTGCTTTACGGGCAGATGCTGATTATGCGCCGATAGCAAAACGCTTTCATGAAAACCCCGATCAGTTTGCAGATGCTTTTGCAAGGGCTTGGTTTAAACTTACCCACCGTGACATGGGACCTAAGGAACGCTACCTTGGCCCCGAGGTACCCACAGAAGAATTGCTTTGGCAAGACCCCATACCCGAGGTGAATTATATATTGATTAACGAAGATGATATTGCATCATTAAAAGGTAAGATACTGGCCACTGATTTATCGGTTACCCAACTGGTAACCACTGCATGGGCGTCGGCATCAACCTACCGAGACTCTGACAAACGTGGTGGTACCAATGGTGGCCGCCTTAGGCTGGCACCACAAAAAGATTGGGAAGTTAACAACCCGGGCGAACTAAAGAAAGTATTGCAGGTACTGGAAACCATTCAAAAAGATTTTAATGGTACACAAACTGATGGCAAGATGGTTTCAATGGCAGATATGATTGTATTGGGTGGATGTGCAGGCATTGAACAAGCTGCAAAAAATGCAGGCCATACGGTTAAAGTACCTTTTACTGCTGGCAGGGCAGATGCTTCGCAGGAGCAAACCGATGTTGCTTCTTTTGCTGCCTTGGAACCTGGTGCCGATGGTTTTCGCAATTACATTATGGCACGCCATCAGGCGTCTGCAGAGGAGATGCTGGTAGATAAAGCCCAACTGATGACATTAACTGCACCTGAGCTAACGGTATTAATCGGTGGACTGCGTTCCATCAATACCAATTTTGATCAATCGCAGCATGGCGTGTTTACCGAAACCCCTGGCGCATTAACCAATGATTTTTTTGTGCACCTGCTTAACCTTGGTACAACATGGAAAAGCACCACAGATGCACAGGATGTGTTTGAAGGCAAGGACCGCAAAACCGGACAGGTGAAATGGACCGGCACCCGTGCCGATTTAATATTCGGTTCCAACTCAGAGTTGCGTGCCATTGCCGAAGTATACGCCTGCAGCGACAGCAAAGAAAAATTTGTAAAAGACTTTATTGCAGCATGGGCCAAGGTAATGGACTTAGGCCGCTTCGACCTTGTATAAGGGTTAACCCTTACATCAATTTTTATAAAGAGGCGGCCTTTAAACGGGCTGCCTCTTTTGGTAAAGTAAGTGGCTGGTCCACAATGTAAGTTTACCTACATAAACTTGGAAGCGATACTAAAAAGGGGTTTAAGCACACCGCGGTTGTCATAAGGGCGCAGTATGCCGAAGCGATGCTGTTTGAAGTGGTTTTTTTGTGTTTGCCCGTTATGATGTATTTTAGGTTTGGCAATGCAGGTGTTGGCCGCAAGCATGGCGGACATAATTAGTATGACACAATCCCGACAATAAAATGGACAAAGAATTACTTACAAGTTTCATTCAAAACCATATACCTGCTTCAAGAGAAACGCTTTTAAAAATTGTAGAACAATTTGAAGAAAAAGACTTTTCAAAAAATGACTACTTTCTTAAAGAGGGCAAAATCAGCAATTACTTATTTTTAGCAGAGGGTTTTATGCGTGCCTTTACTTTTGACACAGACGGCAACGAGGTAACAACCTATTTTTATCAAAAGAACAGAGTTGTTTTTGAGGCTTCCTCTTTTTTTATGCGTACACTTTCAACAGAAAACATACAGGCAGTAACAGACTGTAAATGTTATTTTACCAATTTTGGAAAGTTAAATATCCTTTTTCATTCCATACCTGAATTCAGAGAGTTTGGCAGGCTGATGTTAGTGAAAGAATTTGCTGCTTACAAACAGCGGACTTTGGCCATGATAAATAAAAGTGCAGAAGAACGCTATGCCGATTTGATAAACACTAACAAAGAAATTTTTCAATACGCACAGCTCAAACACATAGCTTCCTACCTCGGCATCACCGATACTTCATTGAGCAGAATCAGAAAAGAGTTTTCAAAAAAGTAATCCTTTTGTAATTTTCTTGCCATTTGGCAAGTGCTTTCAGTTTACTTCTATCGTCCTTTGTTGTGTAAAAAACATAACGCAATGGACAGTTTACCATTTTACATTTACGTTGTTTTCGGACTAACACTTTTATTAGCATTATCAGCCTTTTATAAAGCAACAAAATCATCAAATATTTTTTTATTAATCATCTCGGTTTGGATTGTGCTTCAAAGCATTCTTAGCCTATCAGGCTTTTACAGAAGCACAAACAAATTTCCACCAAGATTCCCATTTCTTTTGCTACCCCCGATAATTTTTATCACAACTCTATTTAATACAAAAAAAGGAAAGCATTTTATTGACAGGTTAAATATTAAAACCCTTAGTATTTTACATATCATCAGAATTCCAGTAGAATTGGTTTTGTTTTGGTTGTTTATGTATAAGTCCGTTCCACAATTAATGACATTTGAAGGACGAAATTTTGATATTTTTTCAGGGCTCTCAGCACCTGTCATTTATTATTTTGGCTTTGTGAAAAATAAATTAAGCAACAAAATCCTTGTAGCCTGGAATTTCATTTGCCTTGGGTTAGTAGTTAATATCGCCGTCTATGGCTTACTATCAGCACCAACTCCTTTTCAACAATTTGCATTTAGGCAACCAAATATTGCGATACAATATTTTCCTTTTGTATTACTGCCATCAGTAATTGTGCCTTTGGTTATTTTTTCACATTTAGTATCTATCAGACAACTTTTATCAACCAAACATTAAAATAAAAAATGAAAACGAAAATTTTAATCACTTTAGCCACAGGCAAAACAGGATACGAAACTACTTTACAGCTTTTAGAAAAAGGTTATGTAGTTAAAATAATGGTTCGTTCAAGAAATCCAAAAGCATTAGAATTGGAAAAATCAGGTGCTGAAATCGTAGTTGGTGAGTTCAATAATTATGAGCAAATTAAAAATGCTTTGTCAGATGTTAGTAGTGTCTATTACTGCTACCCTATAAAAAAAGGGATGGCTGAAGATGTTGCAATTTTTATAAAAGCAGCTAAGGAAATGAAAATTGAATCTGTTGTTTTTATGGGACAATGGTTAGCGGAATTTGAAAACCAGCAAAGCCTGCAAACAAGAAGCATTCAGCAATCTTACAAGCTTTTAGAGCAATCAAAATTAAATGTTGTTTACCTTATTCCTGGTTACTTTGCAGAAAATAACATCGGCGTTTTGCTTGAGTTTGCAGTTCAACTTGGTATTTTAGCTTCCCCTTTTGGAAATGGAAAAAATCCTGTTCCTTCTAATGAAGACTTAGCTGCTTGTATTGTGGCGTTACTCAAAAATCCTAAACCATACTATGGGCAACGGCTTAGACCAACAGGGCCTAAATCACTTTCAGTAAAAGAGATGGCAGATATAATAACAAAAGTAACTGGCAAAAAAATAAGGATTATCAATTCGCCAGAGTGGATGTTTTTGAAGGCTGCCTTTTCAATGAAAAATCAATACGGATATGACGCATTTACCATTTCACAGGCAAGACATTACAACAGGGAGTATCAGCAAAATAAATTTGACGTTGGTGGGGCAACTAATGTAGTAAAGCAATTGACAGGTAAAGACCCAGAGGACTTTGAAACAATTGTAAGACGGTTTATTGAAATATCATCTTATGGAATGCCCAGCCGTTCAGGTTGGTTTACAGCGCTGAAAAAGTTTATGAAAATTCCATTTCAAAAAGTGCCAAATATTAAAGAACTTGACAGACTTAATAAATAGATTAATCCCCTGCCTCGTTTCGTTATCAAGAAACACTTAAGGATTTTTCCTCCCAGCAACGTGTCCTAGCAACTTGTGCCGATGCTAACGATGTTGCGTTCTGCAAATAATAACAGTTACCAAAAAAAGCAATAATACTAAAGCTGCCTTACGGCTTTAAAGACTTTAGCCAGCTATGCTTTTTGGCTATCCCAAAGATGGTGTTTGTAAATAAACACCCCAAAGGCATATCGCATTATAGGTACTTAGCTGATCTTCCAACTTGCTACAATAGGTTTGGTTACGGTTGATGCCTTGTATAAATTACATGCCCCATCATTACGAAGTTATATGCTTTTATGCCTGTTTGCATTGTGTGCATATTTGGTATGCAAGCATGGCTTTTTAACACTACAAACGGGTTACAACAAATACACCAATAGTTATTTGAGGTTTATGATTTTGCAGGTGAGATAAGAAATCAAAACATTTCAAAAGGAGGGTCCAGCTTTGCAACAACTCTATATTTAAAAGAAATTCTGTTGAAAGTAGAACAGGTATTTGAAAATACTTTTGATGATAAAGTAGCTAAATATGTTGAGATGAAGATAGCTCATCAGAGAAATTATTTTAAAGGGCATTGAGCAATCATATTATTACGAGGGTTATGAAAAAGATGACGAAGAATAATTTTAACTGCATTCATTTATCAATTAGTAGAAGGGCTGTACACAAAAATGTTGCTTAAACATTAATCTCAAGCTTATATCCTTTGCCCCGTATAACAGCAATTTTGATATTCGGATCAGGTTCCAGTTTTTTCCTCAATTTTGATATGAACATATCAAGGCTGCGGCCTACGATAACACCTTCATCTTCCCATATCTCTTTTTGTAGCCGGCCCCGCTCTATAGCCTCGTTTGGAGACGACGCAAAAATCCGGAGTACCCGGGTTTCTGTTCCGGTCAGGTCTATGGTGTTTTTATTTACCAGGAGTTTCCGGTTCTTCATGTCAAACAATATTGACCCTAAAGTGAATATATCAGAATCGCCGCTGTAAGGTAAGTCAGGTGTGTCAGGCAAATCAGGTAAGGCCTTCTTCTGCCAGACATTCCTCAATAAAATAAATCCTCCAACAGCTAACAATAACAGGGCGCCCAAAAAATATCCATTTTTAGTTGTAATGACACCCGATGGTTTAAATTTAATGTTGATCTTGTAACATGCTATGGGTTGTGTTCTTCCGATACAGGCAACAATATCATCTTTCTTATTTTTTGATATCGCATATCCATAGGCTACGCTGGCATCGGCACAGTTCAATACATTAACAACGTAATCATTTGCAAGCGGTTCTTTAGCTAACAAACGCTGGGTAATATTCACCAAATCGTTTGGTTGAAAAGTAAAAGCGTTCTCAAAATTAATTTGGTATTCATTTGCTGCTATCTTTTTTACCGGAAGCACCCGTGATGTACTGTCGCCAGCCTTTAATAGTATTTCATGCCCTATCCGGCGGAGCAAAATTTCCCTTCTGGCAATATCAAAATCATCACTGCCTGTGATACGGAAAGCCACACAGATCAAAGAAACAAACGAGAGTAATATTAATCCGTACAGGTATTTGCGTTTTCCAGAGAGGAAGTTTCGGCTTTCAGGCATACTATTTACGTTTTATTTACAAAGGTTACATTTTTATTTACAATGAAAACTCCCTGCTCCGGAACTAACAAAGTAATTTCACAGAACCAATTTTGACAGGATATAAAATCAAGGAAATGTATTCTTCCAACCTTATAAATATTTCGAAATTTTGTAACCGACTGTTCAATTTAAATTCAAAAAAATGAAAAGATTATTTGTGTTTGTTCCGGCCATTTTCCTGGTATCATTTCTAATATATTCTTTTGTACAAAAAGAAAAAGAAGCGGGGGAAAAAACAAACATCGTATTTAAATCTACAGATGGCGGACAAACCTGGCAGGACATCAGCAAAGGGCTTCCGGAAAATTTGCAGAAAGATAGTATCCGGGGAATAGCTTTTTTGCTAATAATAAAGGGCTGTTTCTAACTGTTGGAAACGAGCACTATCACAGCACACCAAATGCCACAGCTCCTTTTTGGACCAAAGCGCTTTTGCCTGTCGAATATAGCAGCATTGCCCCCGGTAAGTCTGGAATAGTTACGTATAATTCCTGGACTGTCAATGTGAAAAAAACAGACGGAACGAGTGTATGGTCGCCGGTATTCGACACTTTTCAGGTTCCAGTAGTACGCAGCACTTTTGAAACTTCCGGAGGTACAATTTTCATCGGCACCCAAAAAGGCTTTTTTAAAACTGATAACAATGGCGAAACCTGGAAATATGTTTATTCTGGAAGCCTGGCGGGGCACATGGCAGAGTTTGATGGCGTACTGCTGGCAACCAATTGGAGAAGGATAATAAGATCGACTGATAATGGCGAAAACTGGGCGCCGGTGACTGGTGACAGCGGTGTGGTTTGGGATGTAAAACAGATCAAAGGAGGATTCGCTGCTATGACTTCTACTTCAGCCTCGAACCCCCGGGGGATAAAGACATCCTATGATGGCGGTAAAACCTGGCAGCCCAATGATGCCGGCAACAAAGTTGTTACTGATTCAATATGGCGGACCTGGAATGATCGCCCTACTTTGAAAGCCTTCCAGGCTTATATTATCCAGATTGGTGAAAATTTCCTTTGTACCCATCGTAACGGCATTTTCAGATCATCAGATAAAGGAAAAACATGGAAATTATTACTTCCTTCTGCGGGAGATAAGGGCTTCAATTTATTGGTTGCAGGCAACCTAATCTATGCCATCATACCCGGCAAGGGTGGATGTTGATTCGGTTTCGGTGTGATGGCCAGGATTGATGGTGCAGATTATATTGTAACGTTTGATCCGGACAAGTCTCAACTTGAGCAATTGCAAAGCCTGAAGGTTAACGATAAAATAGTTATCAAAAGCCATTTTGTATCTTATGCGCCAAAGTATTCCTATCCGAAAGTATCGGCCGACTATGCAGAACGGGATAGTAAGATATTTTTTAAACGTGTCCCCCGCAAAAGTGGTTGCTAAGTAAATAAATTATGAAATACATATACCTACATGCTTTGTTCCTCATGCTTGTTTTTTGCACTTCCTGCAAAGGACAAAACACAAGAGCAATTCCGAAAGAAACCAGCAAGTCTAAAATAAAAGATACAGTCACTTCCAAAGGGCCTAACGCAATCACCCGTAATATCATTCAGGATAAAAAAGGTAACATTTGGATTGCGGCATTTGATGGTATTTTCCGGTATGATGGAAAGTTGTTTGCGAATATTACAAGTAAAGTGAGTTCGGCCAGGTTTTTTTCTGTTTTAGCAGATAGAAAAGGCAACCTATGGTTCGGCTCTATTGGTTCAGGTGCTTATTATTACGATGGACAATCCTTTAAAAATTTCACAACCAATAATGGACTTCTCAGTAATGAGATTACTTGTATCTATGAAGATAAAGCCGGTAATATCTGGTTCGGTGCTGGTGGAGGAGCAAGCCGTTACGATGGGAGATCCTTTCGGAATTACATAATAAATGGAGATGCGATGAATGAGGACAGTACAGGGAGGACTTTTACGAATAGGCCTCCTTATGAAGTTACTTCTATTATTGAAGACAAAACAGGCAAGTTTTGGTTTGCTACAAGAGGCAACACCTTTGTGCATGATGCCCGTCCCGATTCAATCGGGAGAAAAACATTTACCGTTTTCACCCATGATAGCAGGCCTTTTAAGAATGTTCGTTCAATAATTGAAGATAAAAAAGGCAATATCTGGCTCGGTGGCAATGATGGCCTTTGGCGCTATAACGGCAGCACATTCACGGATTTTACCCAAAAATTTGTTGGTCATATAATTGAAGACAAAAAGGGCAATATCTGGACAAGCTCAGAAAGAAGTAACACCCAGGACTGGCTCCTTTCTCCATACAACGGAAAGTCTTCACCTGATGAAGCCTGGACGCTTTCCCGTTACGATGAAATGTCCTTATCTTATAAAAAGCCAACCATAACCGAAATAGCTTACAATCCAATGTTCTTCGGAATTTTGGAAGCTAATGATGGAAGTATTTGGTTTGGATCTATTAACGGGGTTTATCGTTATGATGGAAAGACCATCACGGACTTTAAAAATTCAGCCGGTCAGCAATGATAAGTGTTGCTCACAATTTTAAAAATTGAATTGGCGGGTAAGCAATCCTATATTAGTTCTTGTCCTTGCTCTTGCCTACCCAACCCAAATGGGTATGGTCAAAGCTATCAAAATATTTTAGGCCATAACCAGCCACACGGTCAAAGCTGCTGTGCGCCATAAAAATAAGCCCCACCTTTATCAGCATGTCATTGTAAAGAAGATAGCCAGCCAAAAGGAGTAAAAAAATTACCCCTTTATGGTGGCAAAAATTATAAGCAGCGACAGCCATTTTTTTGCTGATTAAAATTGCCGCAAACGACACATCAGGAATAAAAAACAATGCTGCAAACATTGCCATGCTGCCATGATAGTTGTTGAAATAAATAAAAGAAAATAACAACAATAAAGCAAGTTCTTCCAGTTTTAATATCCACTTCATTCGATTTCTATTTTTTATTTTTCAGCCTCTGTTTTTAATAACTCCAGCCAATGCCCCATGCCCTTTGCAAGGTTTTTATTAAATGACTTTTTTAACAGGATAGCCAACAGGCCTTCCATACTTTCTTCAACAGCCACTTTTGTTTGGCCGCCTTCTTCAGTTATTGTCCAGTTGTGGATGGCCTTCATTCCGAAAGTTTTACCCGTCCACCCAAAGCTTTTGTTAGGGATAACTGTATGTAAAGTAGAATTGATTTTTGCCCCACCTGTTTTCCATATAAATCCGGTGCCCTCTTTTAACGCTCCTTTTAAAGATGGGCTGCTAATTTCGGTTTGCCATTTTGCCCAGTCGGATATATTTGTAAGCACACCCCAAACTTTTGAAGGCGTTGCATTTATCAGCATTGAACGGCTGCATTTTACGGGTGCGTAATGGTTAATACTTTGCATGATGAATTGTTTTTGAGCTGTTACACATGAATTGTTTTGCAGGCTAACAGTTGTTAGAAAAATTGATTTTGTTGACATGGTATTTTGTTTTGTTCACACAAATGTCAACACAAAAACAACTCCTGCTCTTGATCAAAATCAAGAAGTTTATAAACTTGCTTTTTTTCTTAACCGGCTTAATGTTTCAGGCGTCATGCCCAGCATAGAAGCCAAATATTGCAACGGAACCTGATTAAACAGCTCTTTATCAAAATTGAATAATTGTTGATAGCGCTCTTCAGCGGTCATTGATAAATGCGTTACAACCCTGTCTTCCAAAATTGCGAAACACCTGGCAATAAATAGTTTTTCAAGGGATGCCCATCTGCTTATTACCTTTCCAATTTGCTGATAATTTTTCTCGTCAATCACATACAATTCACAATCCGTAAGTGCTTGTATATTCCACCTTGCAGGTGTATTGAAAATAAAACTGGATAAGTCAACTACAAAATATCCTTTGGTAGAAATCCATTTGGTAACTTCTTTTTCTTTGCTAAAAAGAAACTCCCTTATTATTCCACTCTGCACAAAACCAAGCTTGTCGCAGTTTCTACCCGTTTTAAGAAAATAATCCCCTTTATGTAATGTTACAGGTTGAAAGAAAGAAATTATTTTTTCCAGCTCTTCGTCGGTTACCCCAAAATAAGATTGTATGTATTTTTCTAATTCTGTCATAGTGCCCTAATTAATACCTTTATTGCAAATCAACCCAGTTTAAAAGTCCTTTCTATTTTCCGATTGCATTTTCCGTTGCGGTCCCTATAGCAACCTATAGTATTTTTGAAACTGTTTTTTCATTGGTCATTTTACGTTCAATATTTTTTCTTCATCATAATAATCTTTCTTAACCCTGGTAATTTTTAGGTAAGTCTAATTCTTTCAAAATTAAAAAATCGGGCTGCATTTTTTGTACTAATCATTTAATACATTAACAATCCCCCCGCCGCCCTATCATCACTAATGGGTTTATTAATTTATTTATACCCGGTTGGCCATTCAAAAAATCACATTGATTTATTGTTATCTTGCAACTAAATCCGGAACCTATCTTTAATATTGAAAAATGTTCCTGGCTTACAAAGTATATTGGTTTAAAATAATTTAACTTAATGGCTATTTCTCTAAGAAAAAAAGATGTTGTTTGGGGGTATTTTGCACAGTTTTTCTCGATAGCATCAGGCATGCTGATGTTGCCCATAGTACTGAGAATGTTGACCCCGCAAGAAATTGGGATGAACTATCTTATGATGACCGTTGGTTCTTTGGTGTCGCTGTTTGACTTTGGTTTTGCCCCGCAGTTTGGTCGGAACATTACCTACATATTCGGAGGTGCCCAAACATTAAAAAAAGAAGGCCTGGAAATAAACCATGATAAAAAGGATGTGAACTATAGGTTATTGGCAACCATGATTTCTACTGCAAAATATGTATACCAGCTTATATCGGTTCTTGTGCTTGTTGTAATGCTAACATTTGGTACTATCTACATTTATAAAGTTACCAACGGTTTTAATAATGTCCATAATTCTTTTGCTATTTGGATGGTGTACTCTGTTTCCACTTTTTTCAACATATACTATACTTACTATTCTTCCTTGCTAACCGGTAAGGGAATGATTATGGAATCTAAAAAAGCCATGGTTTTTTCTAAAATTGTTTACATAGCATTGGCAGCTACACTATTGTTATTGAAAGTGGGTTTAATAGGCGTAGCAATATCTAACCTTATCGCTCCATTTGTGGATAGGTATATTTCAAACAAATTTTTCTTTACCAAAGAACTAAAAGCAAAATTAAACGAGCACCAAATAACAAAAGTTGAAAGAAATGACTTGTTTAAAACCATTTGGCCTAATGCTAAAAAATTAGGGTTAGTGTATATCGGCTCTTATGCTATCACACGGTTTGGAATGTTTTTAGCAGGTTTGTATTTTCCATTACAAACCATTGCTTCCTACGGTTTAATGATCCAGTTTGTGTACATCATCCTGACTTTATCAGGGACCCTTTTTGTATTGAACGAACCCAGGCTTTCAGCTTTAAAAGTAGCTGGTGACCGGGATACCCTTTTAAAGACTTTTTCATTTTCAATGGGGGTGTACTATATCCTTTATATCTGCATGGGTGCCGGGTTTATCATCCTTGGGCCTTGGATATTAACCCTCATCCATTCCCACACGGTGTTGCCCTCTTCCTTAGTTATATTTTTGTATTTATTGGTAATGTGCCTGGAATTAAACCATTCTTTTTTTGCAACAATTATCGTAATTGGCAACTCTGTACCTTTTGTCTGGATTTCTTTAATAACCGGCGCCTTAATTGTGTTCGGAAGTTTTTTATCCCTGCATTTTACAAACTTAGGAATTATGGGTTTAGTCATTGTTCAGGGCGTTGTACAGTTAGCGTATAATAATTGGAAGTGGCCATTGTTTATTTGCAGGGACTTTAATATCAGTTTCCCACAGTTTCTTAAATTATCAGCTATTGAGGTATATAAAACACAAAAAAATTATTTATATGGTGGATCAAAAAACCGACTTTTTTCAAATAACCAATAATTTTCAGGAACATATACACACACCATCTATTCCTATACTAAAATCCTCTTTATCCTCAACGCCTCAAATAACGTTAGCAATCACCACTTACAAAAGGGCTGATTTATTGAAAATTTGCCTGGATGCTGCATTAAACCAAACCGGTAATTTATTTTATGAAGTGATCGTTGTAGATGACGATCCTGTGTCGGATACCGACACTGAAAAACTGATGAGTAGCTATACTTGTAAAAACCTCAGCTACTATAAAAATAAATTCAATTTAGGCTTGTTCGGAAATTGGAACCGCTGTATAGAACTTGCCCAAGGCGAATTTTTAAGCATTATAA
Organism: Ferruginibacter sp.; assembly: GCA_965249755.1. Taxonomy (GTDB): domain Bacteria; phylum Bacteroidota; class Bacteroidia; order Chitinophagales; family Chitinophagaceae; genus Ferruginibacter. The sequence goes on along the minus strand of CBDFMT010000004.1, from coordinate 74,022 downwards.
ATGATGATGATTGGTTATCGGATAATTACATGGCTACCGTAAGTAAATTTATTGAGGAGCGTCCACTTACCGATTTACTACTTGTAGGGCTAACCGTAATCAGGGATGGAAAAATTCAATTTGAAACACAAAACACAAAGTATTCCCTCAATAAAATTTTTCTTATTGAATTTCTTTATGGCAATATAAACCCCGGGTCTCTCGGCATATTGTTTAAAACCGATTTGGCAAGAAAAATAGGTGGTTTTAATAACCTGTTCTTTCCCACAGCAGATGCTGTATTCCTGATTAATTACTTGCTTGCTTCAAAACACGCTTACCGTATAAATGAACGCCTGGCAAATTACAGGATTTCAATAAATGAATCCCTTAAAACAAGTGTTCAGGTAAGCAATATTAAACTGGATAAACTTCTTCGTAACCAGCTCATCAATAAGATTCCGGGGCTACGGTATATTGGTAAAAAATCGATGCCTGTTTTTGATTACGAACATTTTATCAGGGTATGTATTTACTCTGAAGAATTTGAATCGTTATATGGTAACCAAAAAGACGATTTAAAAAAACAGATAAAACCAATAAACCGGATTGCCTATAAAATAGTATTGCTGATGAAAAAATTGCTGATCCGGAAATCTGAAATACTACTTGCCAATAAAGTTATAAAGTAAATATTTTGTAAACGGTTTAATCTGCCAATGCGCAGTAAATTTTGGGTATAGTTTTTCTTTTAATTTTGGGCAATTGTCCGTTACGTAAAAAATTCATTTCTGTTTTTAAGATACAGAAGCGCTGCTTAATATACAGTGTAATAACAGCCAGGCTTTTAATAAACCGGTAATATTATATTGTTTTGTGTTGATGAAAACCGCTACGGAAGAGGGTTTACAAAGCCCCCCACTTTTAAACCGCCTCATAAATTCATCGTGCCCTTTATCTCCACTTGGTTTTAAAAAGAGTGCCGTTCACCTACAATGTTTTAAAATCGTGCATTCCTACCTTTTATTTTTAAAGCCATCTACCCTGTAAAATATTTATGCTGCCAGGCGATACCAGGCAAATATTTTTGAATAACCCTGCCTTCTTTTCTTCTTATTTATAACCTCAGGTTGCCTTATCAAAAAATAATGCCGTATCAAAATGTACATGCAAAATATCATTTTAGGTATTTCCTTGAATGGCGCAGAAAGTTATGTTTGCTTTTTAAAAAACTAACGATAAAAATTGCTGTATGAAAAAAAACGATGCAACCGGGGTAAAGCATTACTGCACCAGTAAGGCTGACATAAAGTGGTCGCCGAAAAAATTTGCTTATTTATTTTTTCTTTTTTTACTTATTTTTTCTTTTCAACTGTTTGCCCAAACAAGGGAGATAACTGGCATTGTAAGGGATGATAAGGGACAAGCAATACAGGGCGCAAGTGTATTGGCAAAAGGGTCTGCAACTGGAACGCCAACGGGTGCCGACGGGTCGTTCAGCATAAGTGTTCCTGATAATGCAATACTTATATTTTCTTATTCTGGCCTTGTTACTAAAGAAGTTGCGGTAAAAGGAAAATCAAGGATTGATGTGGTTCTGTCCCAGCAAGCTGCTGCCATGTCAGAGGTGGTGGTGGTAGCGTATGGCACACAGTCTAAACGTGCTGTTACCGGTGCTATACAAACCGTAAATGCAAAGGAATTGCAGAATATACCAGTTACCCAAATTACCCAGCAATTGCAGGGTAAACTGGCCGGTGTGCAAATTACGCAAAGCACCGGCAAACCTGGCCAGGGTATGGATGTGCGGATAAGGGGTCAAGCTTCTATCAGCGCAGGTTATCAGCCTTTGTATGTTATAGATGGGTTTCCTTTAGACCAGGGCCAGGGCAGCGATATCAATAATATAAACCCGGATGATATTGAAAGTGTGAGTGTGCTGAAAGATGCCGCTGCTGCTTCTTTGTATGGATCAAGGGCAGCCGCCGGGGTTGTGTTGATTACCACCAAACATGCTAAGGCAGGCCAATCTACCATTAACGTAAACTCATATTATGGCACCCAAACAGTGCCGCAAAAAGGAAGGCCGCCGATGATGAACGGAGTGGAATTTGCACAGTTTGAACAGGAAGTTTTTAACGCCCAAAATTTGCCTGTCCCAGTCGAATATCAAAACCCTTCGCAATATTCAGGTAAGGGAACTGACTGGTACAATATCCTGCTCCGCAATGCACCGATACAGAACTACAGCCTTTCATTAAGTACCAGCAAAGATAAATTCAGCTCTACTGTAATAGGAAGTTTTTTTAATCAGGATGGGGTGTTATTGAATTCAAACTTTAAGCGCTACTCCCTGCGGATGAATGGCGAATACAAAGCGAATGACCATTTAAGGTTTGGTTTTACCGCAGCACCAACTTATACCATTAACGCCTCCCCCAACTCCGATGGGCTGTTGTGGAATGGCGGCATTATACAAAGCGCCATCCTTACCTCTCCGCTTGCCCCTTACAAAAATGCAGATGGCACATTGCCCCTAAGTGCTACCGGGCCCGGGTTGTTTCCAAATCCAAACTGGTATAATGTGGTACAGCAGGCAAGCAATGTAACCAACACGGCGAGGCTGCTGGCAAGTACATTTGGTGAGTTGGAAATTATTAAAGATTTAAAATTTAAAACCAGCATAGGCATAGATTTGGGTAGCCAGTTGTACAAACAATTTAATCCATCTTCTGTGGGTGGCATTTTTAATCCGCCCCCTACACAAACCAATGCCACACAAAATAATTACAGCAACTATCAGTGGACAATTGAAAACCTGCTTACCTACAACCGGTCGATAGGTAACCACAATATAGAATTGCTGGCTGGCTATACATCGCAAAAATTTAAGTCCAACTACAATTCAATCTATGCGTATAATTTTCCTGATGACCGGATACAAACATTAAATGTTGCCGGCAATTCCATTGTAACAAGTGATGTAGAATCCTGGACACTGGCATCTGTTGTAGGAAGGATAAATTATAATTTCAATCAAAAATATTTTTTATCGGCAGGTATAAGAACGGATGGCTCATCAAGGTTTGCGCCTAATACCAAATATGGTAATTTTCCTTACGTATCTGCAGGCTGGATTTTATCTGAAGAAAAATTTATTAAAAAAATGCCTGTTGTTTCTTTTCTCAAAATAAGGGGTAGCTATGGCCTTGGAGGTAATAACAATATTGGAAATTATAATTATTATGCTGGCATGAGTGCTTCCAACTACACATTGAATGGAACACTTGCCCCGGGAAAAGTAATTGGAAATTTAGGTAATAATGATTTAAGCTGGGAGAAAACAAGCCAGTTAGACCTTGGGCTTGACCTGGGTATTTTAAATGGCAGGGTTTCTTTTACCTACGATTATTACAGTAAAATTACCAGTGGCCTTCTGTTCAATGTCGCCATTCCACGGGCTTCTGGCTACAGTAATATTTTGGTGAACCTTGGCCAGTTTAATTATTGGGGGCATGAGTTTACTATAGCCACACAAAACACAACTGGTGCTTTAAAATGGAATACGGATTTCAATATTTCGTTTAACAGAAATAAGGTGATTAAACTGGGTAGCACCAACGCTCCTATTTATGGAGATTATAATATTACACAGGTTGGCCAGCCGATAGCCCAATTCTATGGATATGTGTTTGATGGTGTATACATGAACCAGGCAGATTTTGATAAGTCGCCGCATGCCAATGGATCGCAGGTGGGTACTGTAAAAATGAAAGATATTAATGGTGCTGCTGTGGGTGATGGCAAACCAGATGGCAAGATTGATGCGAATGACCAAACCGCCATTGGCAACCCATCTCCAAAATTTATTTTTGGAATTACCAACACATTGTCTTTTATGCACTTTGATTTTACCGTAGTAGCCGCAGGACAATATGGTAACCATGTAATGAATGCAACACAGGAATATACACAAAACCTGGATGGTGTTTTTAATGTAACAAAAGATGTTGCCCGCAGGTGGAAGTCTGAACAAGACCCCGGAGATGGGATCCATCCACGGGTGGTTGTAAGTACACCACTGGCACGGTTTCATAATTCACGTTGGGTAAGCGATGCCAGTTATCTTACCATAAAAAATATTGCCCTCGGCTATACGGTACCGTTACACAATGCAAAATACATTCACAGTGCAAGGGTATATGGAAGCATACAGCAAGCTTTTGTTTTTACAAAATATAAAGGTGCTAATCCTGAAGTAAATAATTATGGTGGTAACCCGCTGAACCAGGGTATAGATTTAACAGCCTACCCGGTGCCCCGTACGTTTACGTTTGGTGTTAATATCGGGTTATAACAGTTTACTTAAAACAATCACAACTCATTTTAATAAGATTATATGAAACTAAAAATTATAACGGCTGCGTTGCTTGTATTTACATCGGTATCATGCAAGAAAACTTTTTTAGATGTACCGCCAGAAACCAGTATCAGCTCTAACACTTTTTTTAAAACTACAGATGATTTTACACAGGCTATTAACGGCGTATATGCCGGCTTGCATGACTTATATGAAACAGCTTATGTAATGGGTGAAATGAGATCTGACAACGCTTACCTTGTTTATAAAAGTAACGACAGGGGTGGGCAAAATGTAACTAAGGAGCAAGTGGCTTCTTTCACCGACGATCCCCAAAACCAATATTCAAATACAAAATATTATAGCTGCTATACAATCATCAGCAGGGCTAATGCTGTATTAGGGGCTATAGATGCTGCAGTGTTGGATGATACCTTTAAAAAGAACATTAAAGGCCAGGCAGAATTTTTAAGGGCTTTTGCTTATTTTGAACTGGTGCAATATTTTGGAAGCGTTCCCTTATACCTTAAAGTAGTAACTACCCAGGCTGCCGCATCGTTGCCGCAAAGTTCAGTGGCAGATGTTTATAAACAAATAATTGCAGATGCAACAGATGCTGCTGCAATACTGCCTGCCCCATCAGCACAGGCTAAAGGCTCGGTAAGTAGCGGCAGTGCCTACATGCTGCTTGGATATATAAACATGACGCTCAAAAACTATGCAGCCGCCGAAACGGCTTTAAAAGCTGTTACCGGTTTGGGCTATTCTTTACTTGCCAATTATGCAGATGTATTTAACCCTGCCAATAAAAATAATGCGGAATCTATTTTTGAAGTTCAATATGCACAGGGTGCATCGGGGGTGCAGAGTGATTTTGCTTACATGTTTATTCCGGCAGTTACCGATACAAAACCGATAACAGGTGTTACTGGCAATAACCAAACATTTGGCGGATGGAACACGCCAACGGCCGATCTTATTGCTTCCTACGAAACAGGCGACAAAAGAAGAGGTGTCACCATTGCGATGGGGTATACAAATGCTTCCGGCACATTTATAGCCCAACCTTATACCATCAAATACCTTCATCCACATGCTGTTTTTAATAATACGGATGACGATTGGCTGGTGTACCGCTATGCCGATGCACTGTTGCTGCTGGCAGAATGTTTAAATGAAGAAAATAAAAGTGCAGCCGCATTGCCTTTATTAAACCAGGTAAGGGCCCGTGCCGGCCTTGCCCCTTCAGCAACAACAGATCAGTCGCAACTACGGGACGTTATTGCACATGAAAGGCGCATAGAACTTGCATTTGAAAACCACAGGTGGCTTGATTTGGTACGGACAGGTAAAGCTGTAGCGGTAATGAATGCCTACGGTATCAAACAAAAACAAACTTACAGTTACTTATTACCTAACACTTATAATGTTACCGCCAACAGGCTCGTTTTTCCAATACCTTTTAATGAGATTGTTTTAAATCCTGTGTTAATCCAAAATCCTGGATACAATTAGTATTTTTTATAGCAGCAGTTTTGGTAAATCAAAAAAGCCTTTGTCTTTTCTTTTCTAAGTAGGGGCAAAGGTTTTTTAAATCAGAAAGATGGTGGAGATTTGGCTGTGATGGCATCAACGTATTTTTAACAATCAGTTTCTTTTAAAACAGCGTATAACTCAAATGAAAAATAATATGGGCAGGTTAATGAAGAACATAGTTGTTTATTTCTCTTTACTATTTTTTTCGGTTAGTGTGTATGCACAGTTAACCGTTGCAGTGGCACAGTGCGAAAGCAAAATAAATCCATTAGGCGTACCGGTAACAGGTATTCATTTTAGCTGGCAACTTACGTGCACAGAAAATAATATGGTGCAAAAAAGCTATCAGGTTATGGTGTCATCCACCCTGGAAAATTTGATGGCAGGCACATACGATGTTTGGAATTCGGCAATGGTGGAAAGCAGCCAAAGTATTTTTGTTGCTTACAAAGGCGATAAATTAAAAACAGGCCAAAAATATTTTTGGCAGGTAAAGGTGTGGGACCAAAACAACAACGCATCTGCATTTAGCACACCGCAATATTTTATTACAGGTTTAGAAAAGTCATCCGATTGGCAGGGTGCAAAATGGATTGGCTTTAAAGAATTACCGGATTCAATGAGGGTGGCCCCGGGGGTTGAGAATGCTGCTTCAGTGGGTAACAAATTAAAAGACCGGGCCATTGTACCGCTTTTTAGAAAACAATTTATTACCAATAAAAAGATAAAGCAGGCACTCGTTTTTATCTCCGGTTTAGGGCAGTATGAATTAAGTATTAATGGAAAGAAAACAGGTGATAATTTTATGGCACCCGGCTGGACTTACTATGACAAAAAATGTTTTTACAATGTGTATGATGTAACAAACGATTTGGTGAATGGCAGTAATGCAATTGGCGTAATTGTGGGTAATGGGTTTTATTATATCAACCGGGAGCGGTATATAAAAATGGTAACGGGTTTTGGTTTTCCGAAAATGATTTGCACCATAAAAATTGAATATACAGACGGCTCAGTAAAAAATATTGTTTCGGATAAAAGCTGGAAAACAACACCTTCCCCCATCATCTTCACCAGTATTTATGGCGGTGAAGATTATGATGCACAACTGGAACAAAAAGACTGGGATACAAAATCTTTTAATGATGCAAAATGGAAGCATGCATTAATAGTAAAAACCCCTGCACCAAGGCTGGATGCAGAACAGGACTATCCAATAAAAATAATGGATTCCTTTACGGTTAAGAAAATAATACAACCCAAAACCGGCGGCTACGTGTATGATTTTGGTCAAAATATTTCAGGCATTGTTGAAATAAAAATTAAAGGAAAAAAAGGGCAAACCATAAAGCTAACGCCAGGAGAATTATTAACCCAACAGCAATTGCCCAACCAGGCTGCCAGTGGTTATCCTTTTTATTATACTTATACTTTAAAGAGCAGTGCGGTGGAAACCTGGCGGCCAAAATTTACTTATTATGGCTTTAGGTATATATTGGTGGAAGGTGCCGTTACTGACACTGCAAGTAGTAATAACCTGCCAAAAATCCAATCATTGGTTTCTTTGCACAACCGCAACTCCGCCCCTGCTACCGGCAGTTTTGAGTGTTCTAATCCGCTGTTCAATCAAATCAATAAATTGATACAATGGGCCATCAAAAGTAATTTTCAAAGTGTGATTACAGACTGCCCACACCGGGAAAAATTAAGCTGGCTTGAGCAGGATAATTTAATGGGGAATTCCATCCATTATAATTATGATATCTACCACCTGTTTAAAAAATTAGTGCAGGATATGAAGGAGGCGCAACTACCCAATGGAATGGTGCCAGACATAGCACCGGAACTGGTAGTATTCACCGAAGGCTTTCGTGACTCACCGGAATGGGGCAGCTCTTCAGTGATATTACCATGGCTTATTTATACATTGTATGGTGATGAAAATATTATCGAAGATGCTTACGCAATGGTTCAAAATTATGTGAAGTACCTTAAGGGCAAATCAACTGAAAACATTGTGTCGCATGGCTTGGGCGACTGGTATGATTACGGGCCCAAAGAACCGGGTGTGGCACAGCTTACACCCAGGGCATTAACCGCAACTGCCATCTATTATTACGATGTATTGCTTGCCCAAAAAATGGCCACACTATTGCACAGGACCGCAGATGAAAAAATGTATCAGCAATCTGCGAAAGCAATAAAAATTTCGTTTAACAATAAATTTTTTAACGACAGTACCAAAGTTTATTCAACTGGCAGCCAAACGGCGATGGCCATGCCGCTGTGTTTAGGATTGGCAGATGAGGCAGACCGCAAAAAAGTTGTTCAAAACCTGGTGGATTCCATCTATAAAAATAATAAGGCCTTAACTGCCGGCGATGTTGGTTTCCACTTTTTGGTGCATGCGTTGGACGAAGGAGGTGCTTCGCAATTGCTGTATGACATGAACAACCGTAATGACGTGGCCGGGTATGGCTATCAGTTAAAAAAAGGTGCCACGGCATTAACAGAATCCTGGGCCGCATTGGAAGAAGTTTCTAATAACCATTTAATGCTGGGGCATATTATGGAATGGTTTTATACCGGCCTTGCAGGCATATCGCAGGAAGAAAATTCAGTAGGTTACAAACACATTAAGATTCGTCCGCAACCGGTGGGTGATATTATTTTTGCCAAAGGAAGTTTTCTATCACCTTATGGATTAATAACGAGCGATTGGAAAAAAGATAATACCAATTTTCTACTTCGTGTAAATGTACCAGTTAACACCACAGCAGCTATATACTTGCCGGTTACAAACAAATCTTTCGTCTATATGAATGGAGAAAAAGTAAGCAACAATAAAATAAAACTAAAAGATGGCAACGCAATAATAGAAACAGGATCTGGCGAATATACATTTGAAGTTAAAGACTAAACGGATGTGTTTGTTTTAATCAAGCATTTTAAAAAATCAGTGCTGGTAATAAAATATTTGGCATAAACATCTGCTTACAACACAGGTTTATATAACATCAAACTATAAAAGTTACCTTACTAAATTGATGGTGGCCATACCTCACTAATTGTTACATCCGTTGCATTATTGAATGTAGAAGCCGTGAAAGCTTTTTGATGCTGTTTTACCCAAAAACAAGCACTAACATCAACTTGTTTTGCAACATTTTGTTTCTACATTTTACATTATTTATTCCAAGACTATGTTTGTTTTATTTGCATTGATTAGTTTTTATTAACCCCCTTTTTTTTGCAATACCACTATTTGGGTAATAACAGTTTTATCATTACCGAGTTTTAAAACATAATTGCCATCCGGCAAATAATAAACCGGTATTGAAATACGGTTCATCGTCATCGTTGTTGCTGCAACCAATTTACCTGCCGCATCGTACAATTGCACATCTGTAGTTCCCTTTACAGAAGCAGGCGCAACAATGTATAAATACCGGTTTGCTGGGTTAGGGTAGACAGTGTATAACGAAACACTTTTTTTGTTATTTACCAGCACGGCTTTACTGTAGGTAAACTTACCATCCTGGTCTGTTTGCTTAATGTGGTAATACATAATCGCTGCTGGAATGTCCGTATGTGTAAAATCATACAATACTTTATTTGGATTGGTAATTGGCATCCGTCCTGCTTTATTCCAATTGCTGCCATCGGTACTGTACTCTATATCAAATATGCTGGCATTGGCAGCAGGAAATGCAATCTGCCATTTTATTAGGGCCGTATTAGCGCCGGATAAAGATGCCGATACATCTGTAAAGTGAACCGGTAAAGTGCCAAGTGCAGGGGTAAAAACAATATCCCTGAAGTAATTGGTATTGCTTGATATTGTTGGACGTGTACCAGGTGCATTATTATAAACACCACCAACAGCATTGAAACTGCTTAATGTACCGTTGCTGATTGGGTACTCCAATGCACCTACGGAACTTGCGTAATTGACCACTGCATTTACTGATACTGTATACGTAAGGTTTGCATTAATATTTAAAGGTGTTGGCAATGTTACTATCTGCCAACCTGAATCTGTTTCGTTTGTGAAAACCGCACTGGATAATTGTATGCCTGCGGGTGACCAGATACGTCCGGTATGGGTACCTGTTTCGCCACTGATTTTATAAAATTTTATTTTGGTTATTTGTCCGGCTACAGACGTTAAAAATTTCATACCCAATTCATGCAAAGGGTCTTTATAAGAGCCTGCTGGGGTTTGAGTGGTAAATAGGGTTACGTTGGTGCTTGTTAAACTTGCCCTTATCGGTATACCATTTACGCTTGGTACCGTTCCCGTTGCTGATGTAACCCAATAACCTGCCTGTCCGTTATTGTGAACCGGCGTATAAATAACACTGCCCTCAGGAAAAACAATGGTGTCGCCCGCTGCCGCAAATGTTAGCGGGCTATTGCTGATTTTAAAGGCAGCTTCGGAAACCGTATCTAAATCGCATGATATACGCCAGACATTGCGGCCACCGGCGTTCATTCCACTTAATACATATTTCTGGCGGTTATAAACCGGGTTAGGATCCAGATCAGAATTATCGGGAAAAAGGCCTTGAGAAATAACAAGGTTTTGTAAAGGGGTCCTAACCGGGTAGCCAACTATTTCATCCAGCTCTTTAAAAATATTACTGAGCAAATCAACATCGGCCTGACTTGTTAATTGGTTGAAGGGGACTGTATTGCCATAAGGTGGACAAATATTAAAGAACGTAAAATTATCTGCCCCTTCTAATGCAACGTGGTACAGCATCTCTCTATAATAAGGGGTTTGTGTGGCAACGTCGGGCCCTGTTGCCAAAGGGGCTGTGTCGGACAGCCCCGCATTGCCTTCTGCTCTCGTCCAGTTATAAGTAGACCAGGCTATGTAAGGCCGGATATGCACTGTTGGTTTGCTTAACCTGGCAGCCCTCATTACATCTACATCATGCATAAATATTTTGAACCGGGTAGGCAAACCATCAAATTGTGCGTTAAGGCTGTTTTGACACCAACCGTATAAAACAGGGTTTTGATGAGAGCCAATTATCGTATCTGAAAAGGCAGTATTGCCGTATACATTTTTTACCGGAAACTGATTATAGTTCACCCAATAATTATCATATTGGGTTAACTGCACACTAGGGAAATACTGACGGATAGGATCAAAGACTGCGTACTTCATGTGTTGTAATAAAGGCCCGTAATAAAAGCCTTCTAAATCGAACGACACATAATCAACCAGACCTCCAATTGAGTCGTACAGCCGGAAGAAATCACCCCAAATAGCTCTAACAGAATCCAATGCAGTTTGAGAGCCATTGCTACTCCATACGCCATAATCCCGGTACAAATCTTCTGCACCTTGCCCATACATATGTCTTTTCCCATTCGGCAATGGATTCAAATAGTTTTTTGCTTTCTGTGCCAGCCATAATCTGCTGGCGGGTGTTTCAAGGTAATAACCATATCCCCCGGGGGGAAAGGTTTCCGTGCCAATGCCACCAACATTAAACGGACTGATAATGTTGGATGGATAGACGATTGGATTATTGGGATTATTTTCAGCGATGCCATCCCGCCAGAAAGAATGGGCAAAAAAAGTTCCAGGCGTTCCCTGTGCATGTACTTTTAAAGGCATTGTTTGCAGCAATAAAAAACACGACGCAACAACCAGATAAGGCACTTGCCGATGCAGTAATTTTTTTAATTTTTTTGAATGGGCATTTTTGTAACTACGGCCTGTTAAAACCGTTGGTACTTTCAGGTATGGCAGTGTTTTCATAATTGTTAGTTTAATTTAAAGCAGTTGGTTTATGTAATACAGTTTAAAATATTTAATTACACTTAAGTGAAATTGTAGTACAGATTTCTATCTTCAAAAAAAGGACGAATGCGATACGGATTAAGCCATTACTGATTAGAAAATATAGATTGGGCAGTACTCATTTCAAAAAGAGACCTTTTCAGTTATGGAATATTTTATTGCCAAAGAACATGCCATTTAAATACAAAAAACACGCTGTTTTGCTTATAGTAATTCCCGTAATATTTCTACAGGCTATGGTATTATTGCCAGGCTTTTTAAATTACACAACAAGGGTACAATTACTGTATCCCGTTAAATACATTAGGATAACACAAACGGGAAAAGGCTTTATCAGCAGGCTAATTATTCTATTAATTCGTTAAGCGCAGGTACACCTTTTGGTAAAAGTAGAAAACCGTTTAATTACATTATACGCTTCTGGTAAATTTCTCTAATTAAGGCAATGCAGCATAGCAAGCAGGTAAAATTACAGCAGACTTCATTGCATCTTCTTAGAAAAATAAAAACCCCGCTGTAACAGTGGGGTTAACCTAAAAGAAGCGGACTGGACGGGACTCGAACCCGCGACCTCCGCCGTGACAGGGCGGCATTCTAACCAACTGAACTACCAATCCAACTACCCTAGCCATTTTTGCAAAATCTTTGTGGAATGATGCTTTGTTTTTAGGGACGGCAAAGATATGTTTTTCATTTTCTTGTTCCAAAACTTTTATTAAAAAAGGCGATGGCTTATTTTTACCCTCGCATTTATTTTTTGCCCTTAATTACAAAACTGTAAATTGCTGTTATGCCTGAATTTAAAAAAAGACAATTCCTTGATTTTGAAAAGCCCGTTAAAGATTTATACGATCAGCTTGAACAAATAAAAGCATCCGCAGAAAAAAATAAAACGGATGTGAGTGGGTATGTGGGCGTGCTGGAACAAAAAATTATTGATGCCAAAAGAGAGCTTACCGCTAACCTTACCCCGTGGCAAAAAGTTCAGTTAAGCAGGCACCCCGACAGGCCTTATACCCTGAAGTATATAGAAAAAATGACCGAAAATTTTATTGAGCTCCACGGTGATAGAAACGTAAGGGACGATAAGGCAATGGTGGGTGGTTTTGCCCAACTCGATGGACAAACAGTTATGATAATCGGGCAGCAAAAAGGCATCAATACCAAGATGAGGCAGTTGCGCAATTTTGGAATGGCCAATCCTGAAGGATATAGAAAGGCCTTGCGGCTGATGCGGCTTGCTGAAAAATTTAATAAGCCGGTTATTACCTTGATTGATACCCCCGGTGCATACCCGGGTATGGAAGCAGAAGAACGTGGACAGGGTGAAGCCATTGCAAGGAACATTTATGAAATGATACGTTTAAAGGTGCCCGTAATTTGTGTTATTATTGGTGAAGGCGCATCTGGCGGGGCTTTGGGGATTGGTGTTGGCGATAAAGTGCTGATGCTGGAGAACAGTTGGTACACCGTAATATCCCCTGAAAATTGCAGTTCTATATTATGGCGCAGTTGGGATAAAAAAGAAACTGCAGCCGAACAACTTCGTTTAACCGGCACTGATATGCTGCACTTTGGACTGGTGGACGGTGTAGTGCCCGAGCCTGCCGGAGGCTCCCATTGGGATTATGAAGAAGCTGCCAGCATCCTTAAAAAAGTACTGATACCAATAATTAAGGAACTGCAGCAAATACCCGCTGAACAACGTTGCGAACAGCGCATCACAAAGTTTGGAAAAATGGGTTTTTGGAACGAAGTGCCGGTTACATAAAATCAGCACCGTTAATTGATTCTTAGTATCGTTAAGCCTCTATAGTAATTACGTTTTGTAAATATTGTCTTGCTATTACTCATCTTAAAACTTAATGCCCTGCCTGTAAACGGCAGAGGATTATCTTTGAACAAAGAATATTGCTATGCTTAAAGTTGGTGTTTTTGGAGTGGGCCACTTAGGAAAATTTCATTTGAACAATTGGCGGGAAATTGAGGGTGTTGAAGTGGTTGGCTTTTTTGATCCTGTAGATGATGCGGCAAAAGAGATTATGGACAAATACCAGCTTGCCCGTTTTGAAGATGCAGAAAAATTAATGGATGCCTGTGATGCAGTAGATATTGTTGCGCCTACCACGGCGCATTTTGAATTGTGCAAAGCCGCTATTACCAAAGGCAAACACGTGTTTGTTGAAAAGCCATTGGCAAACACTATGGAAGAGGCAAAGGCGTTAGTTAAACTGGCAAGGGAAGCCAAAATAAAATTTCAGGTGGGGCATGTGGAAAGGTTTAACCCTGCGTTTTTAGCTTTGCAAGGCCGGGCGCTGGAACCTATGTTTATTGAAGTGCACCGCCTGGCACAATTTAACCCCCGTGGCACAGATGTAAGTGTGATACTGGATTTGATGATACATGATATTGACATTATTTTAAGCATCGTAAAAAGTAATGTAAAATTTATAAGTGCCAACGGTGTTGCCGTAATGAGCGATACCCCCGACATAGCCAACGTAAGGATAGAGTTTGACAATGGCTGTGTGGCCAACCTCACGAGCAGCCGTATCTCCATGAAAAAAATGAGGAAGATGCGGTTGTTTCAAAAAGATGCGTACATCGGTATCGACTTTTTAGAAAAGAAAACAGAGATCATTAAATTGAACACCCCTGGCGATACCAGTGTTTTTACATTTGATATTGAAACCAACAGCGGTAAAAAAACAATTGCAATTGCAAACCCTGTGATACAGGATGGCAACGCTATTAAAATGGAACTGGAGGCCTTTGCAAAAGCAGTTATACAAAATACAGATACACCGGTTAATGTGCTTGACGGCTACAGGGCCATGGATGTTGCCCATCAGATATTAGATAAGATTGGCCCCGGTTTATAACACTTTATACTGATTAACGCCGCCTAAAAACTCCTTGAAGCAACAACGTTTAAATATAAGCTGGTACGTACTTGCAGACACTTGCGGGGCGGCATTTACATGGCTTTGCTTTTACTTTTTACGAACGGTTATTTATAAGTACCCGTTTAGTATTCCGCCTGGTTTTTACATTGGTGGTTTTTTGTATATTATTGGCTGGCTCAGCCTTCATTTTTTAAGTGGTGCTTATGAAAACGTCTACGGCAAATCTGGCATCTATGAAATTTTAAGGACTTTTATTGTAAGCCTCATTGGCTGCCTTGCTTTGTTGTTTTTCTTCATCCTCAAAAACCCACACACTGATAATAACAATTACTACGAAGAGTTTTATAGTTTGATTGTACCGGTGTTTTTTGTCACCCTTTCTTCCCGGTTGCTGTTTCTTGCCATCTCCAATCATCAGCTAAAAAACAATGAAGTTTCCTTTAATATTTTGGTGATAGGGTCTGCCAAATACGCATCCCGGTTTTACCAATCTTTCAATGCAACCCGTTCTACCAATGGGTACGTTATCAACAGCTTTTTAAATATTAATGGCAACACCGGTATAAGCCTGCCGGAAAATATCAGAAAATACAATGACCTGGCTGCTATTGATTCCATCCTGCAGGAAAATGATATTGAAGAAGTGGTTATAACTGTTGATAAAAACGAACGGGACCTTTTAAAAAATATTTTGAGGCAGTTGAGTGATAAAGATGTGAACATAAAAATTACGCCTGATGCGGTGGATATTATAACAGGTGCAGTACAAACAAAAAATGTACTTGGCATTCCATTGATTGATGTACATAGCGGCCTGCTACCTTCCTGGCAAAAAAATGTAAAGCGGATGATAGATATTTTCACCTCTTTACTGGCAGCCATTCTGCTATCGCCCCTTTTGGTATATGCGGCCTTGCGTACTAAATTCTCATCGGCCGGTACTGTTTTTTTTGCGCAGGAAAGAGTTGGTTATAAGGGAAAGCCTTTTATAATTTATAAGTTCAGGAGCATGGTGCAGGATGCAGAAGCTAACGGCCCGATGCTGAGCAGTAACAACGATACAAGGATTACCGACTGGGGCAAAACAATGCGCAAATGGCGTATTGATGAATTGCCACAGCTATGGAATATCATTGCCGGTGAAATGAGTTTGGTGGGCCCAAGACCGGAAAGGAAATTTTACATCCATCAAATTGAACAGCAGCACCCTGAGTATAAATATCTTTTTAAAGTTAAGCCCGGCCTCACCAGTTGGGGCATGGTAAAATTCGGCTATGCGTCAACGGTAGATGAGATGATACAACGCATGCCATACGATATCATGTACATCGAAAACATTTCTATATTGCTCGATTTAAAAATACTGCTGCTTACGATCAGGATCATCCTTTCTGGTAAAGGAAAATAAATTGGCCTGCTACTGTCTGGCATCCTTTATAAAATACACCGTACAAAACATTTTTATTATTTTTGGATAAAGCCCCTTTCTTGAAAAAAACCATTCTTTTTACCACCCTTTTATTTGTACTGATAACGCATGCGTATGGCCAGGTCAATTACTGGCAGCAGCAGGTAAACTATTCCATTAAGGTTACCTTAAATGATATCGATAATACGTTGGATGGATATGAAAAAATGGAGTACTTCAATCATTCACCGGATACGCTTTCGTTTATCTGGATACACCTTTGGGCAAATGCCTATAAAAATGACCGCACTGCATTCAGCGATCAGTTGCTTGAAAATGGCAGTACTGATTTTTATTTTAGTGATGAAGATAAAAGAGGGTACATCAACCGGCTTGATTTTAAAGTAAACAGCGTAACCGCTCAAATGCAGGACCACCCTGAACATCAGGACATCATAAAAATTATATTGCCACAACCTTTGCCACCCAATAGTGCCGTAAATATTGAAACACCTTTTCACGTAAAGCTCCCTTTTAATTTCTCAAGGGGCGGCCATGTTGGACAGGCTTATCAAATTACACAGTGGTACCCTAAGCCGGCAGTGTATGATAAAAAAGGATGGCATCCCATGCCTTACCTGGACCAAGGTGAATTTTACAGTGAGTTTGGTGATTATGAAGTTGCCATAACACTGCCTTCAAATTATGTTGTGGCCTCAACTGGTGAGCTGGTTTCAGAAGCGGTGCAGGAAGCACCAATGACTATGAAAACCAGCACCCAAAAAATACTGCCGCCCCATCCTAAACATCCCCCGTTTCTTATTAAAAGAAAAGTGGTTGTTGATGCCAGCATTCCTTCTTCTCTTACCACAAAAACATTAACCTACAAACAAAATATGGTGCATGATTTTGCCTGGTTTGCAGATAAAACTTTTATAACAAAAACAGACACACTTAAACTTTATAACGACAGCATTGTAAAAGTGGCTGCATATTTTAAACCGGGGCAACAAGGCAATTGGGCAAACAGCCTTGCTTTTATGAAGCAGGCGGTGTTGACAAGGAGCAGCTATTTAGGAAACTATCCTTACAAAACCGTAACTGCTGTTGAAGCAGAAATGGGTTTTGCAGGCGGCATGGAATACCCAACCATTACATCCATTTCGCCGGTAAGTAACGAAGAGGAATTAGAAGGTGTTATCGAACATGAAATTGGCCATAACTGGAACTACGGCACACTTGCAACTAACGAAAGGGACCATCCCTGGATGGATGAAGGCATCAACACTTATTATGATGACCGTTACAAAACAGATACTAAAATCACCAGGGTTAGCCCAGAAAACAATCAAGGTTTATTTGAAAAAAAGATGCCAGCCAACGGGGAAATGTTTATTACTGAAAACTTGTATGCTGCTAAAAAAGACCAGCCCATCGAAACCACTTCTGCTGCATTTAATGAAATAAATTATAACGCCATTGCGTATTTCAAAACCAGCCAATTGATGAAAATGATGGAGCTTGAACTGGGCAAAAAAATGTTGGACAGTTGCATGCATGCCTACTATAACCAATGGAAATTTAAACATCCCTATCCGGAAGATTTTAAAAAAGTACTGGAAGATGTGAGCGGAAAAAAGCTGGATTCGGCCTTTGGATTACTGCATAGCAAGGGCCCGTTGCCATCGGCCAAAATAAAAAAAGATATACAAATACAGGGCTTCTTCAATTTTAATAATACGGATAAACACCATTATATTTTTGTTGCACCGGCCATAGGCGCAAACTATTACGACAAATTGATGGCCGGAATTTTAGTACACAATTATACACTGCCTGCAGAAAAATTTCAATTTTTACTGGCACCCATGTATGCCAGCGGAAGCAAACAGTTAAATGGTTTAGGCAGGCTAAGCTATCACTGGTACCCTGGCAGCAGCGGGGCAAAGATGGAATTATCCTTATCTGGTGCTACTTTCAGCGATAATGCTTTCACAGATTCCAACAATTATAAAAAAACATTCCGCTTTAGTAAAGTGGTGCCTTCCTTAAAATATTCTTTTGCGCCTTCCAATCCACGGAGCACAATTGTTTCATTTATACAATGGAAAACCTTTTTTATCAAAGAACAAAACCTTTCTTTTAAAAGGGATACCCTGCTTCAAAAAGATATTATCACATACCCCTTCGCAAGCCGTTATTTAAACCAGTTAAGGCTTGTGCTGGAAGATAACAGGGCACTATACCCGTACAACGGGGAGTTACTTGGTGAACAGGGTGATGGCTTTTTGCGGTTTGCCTTTACAGGAAATTATTATTTTAATTATGCAAAAGGAGGTGGCATGAACGTTCGTTTATTTGCGGGCAAATTTTTATACCTAGGTGATAAAACTTTCATGAAACAATTTAATACAGATGCCTATCACCTTAACATGAGTGGCCCGAAGGGTTATGAAGATTATACCTACAGCAATTACTTTACCGGGCGCAATGAATTTAATGGTTTCTCTGCACAGCAAATAATGAACAGGGATGGGTTTTTTAAGGTGCGTACAGACTTGTTAAGTAATAAGATTGGTAAGACAGACAACTGGCTGATTGCAGCAAACTTTACAACAGACGTACCAAAGGCAATTAATATTTTACAGGTGCTGCCATTTAAAATACCATTCAAGTTTTTTGTGGATGCAGGCACTTACGCCGAAGCATGGCAACAAGGTGCTGCATCAGGCCGGTTTTTGTATGATGCAGGCTTTCAATTGTCTTTTTTTAAGGATATAGTGCAGGTGTATATCCCCATTTTATACAGCAAGGTTTACAGGGATTATTTTAAATCTACCATCACAGAAAAAAGGTTCTTAAAAAATATTTCGTTTAGTATCGATATACAGCATTTTAAACTAAAACAACTTGCCCCGTTGGCTGCATTTTAAATTGCCGGTACGCTACGTTACATATCAGCACATCGATAAGCTTAAGTGGAATGCCTGTATTGACGGGGCTTTTAACGGTTTGGTGTATGCTTATTCTTTTTATTTAGATGCCATGGCAAAGCATTGGGATGCATTGGTGCTGAATGATTACGAAGCGGTGATGCCATTAACCTGGAATAAAAAATACGGGATACAGTATTTGTACCAGCCATTTTTTTGCGCAAGCCTTGGTGTGTTTGGCAACAATATAACGCCTGCACTTATCACCCATTTTATAACTGCAATACCGCCAAAATTTAAGTATTGGGATATCAGCCTTAACCATGGCAACCATTTTCATCTTAATGATTTTAGTTTGTATGAACGGATGAATTATGTGTTGCCACTCGATAGCAGCTATGAAAATTTGCATACCCACTTCAGGGATAATACTAAGCGTAACATAAAAAAAGCGGCACAGTTAAATTGCCTTGTTAAAAAACAGTTTTCAGTAGATGAAATTATTGTTTTGGCAAAAGGGCAATCCAAATATGCATCACCTGTTGATGAGGATAGTTATCATCGCTTTAAAAATTTATACTTCGTATTGAAGGAAAAAAAACAGGCTGTTGTTTACGGGGTGTTTAACACAGCGAATGAACTGCTGGCTTCGGCTGTATTTTTCTTTTCACATAAAAGGGCTTATTATATTCTGGTGGGCAACCATCCCAACGGAAAAACAATTGGTGCTTCGCATGCTTTAATTAATGCGTTTATAAAAGATTATGCCGGCCAAAATATATTACTTGATTTTGAAGGAAGCGACATCCGTAACCTGGCTTTTTTCTACAGCAGTTTTGGTGCAAGGGAAGAAAAGTATGCTGGCCTCCGGTTGAACCGGTTGCCTTTCTGGATCAGGTGGTTTAAAAAAATGCCGGCTGTTTAAAGGATGAAAGCGGTTTAATTCCCATTAAGGATTTCTCTTTTATTAAGTAGTTGTTCGGCAAGGACCAAATCGATTTTTTTGGTGATTTTTATATTGTCGTCCTCCCCTTCTACCAGGTTTATTTTTAAACCAAATGCTTCCATAACGGTGGCCTCGTCGGTAAATTTATCTTTGTAATCTATCTTAAAAGCGGGCAATAATATTTTGCTGTGGAAGGTTTGTGGTGTTTGCACAAGCTTGATACTGTCCCTGTCAAGTGGTTCATTATCTTCCCCTTTTATCAGCCGTACACTATCCCTGCAATCCACTACCGGTATGGCAGAGCCGAATTCAGTGGCAGCTTCGTAACACCGTTGCACAAGGTCTGTAGTTAACAGGCACCTAACCCCGTCATGAACAAAAATTACACTCTCTTCAGTAATCAATTCCAATCCATTTTGTACAGAATGAAACCTCGTTCTGCCTCCTGCGGTTATCTGTATTTTCTTATAATCAAAAAACGCATCGATAATTTCTTGTCCGGCTGCAATATGGTCTTCGGGTAAAACCAATACAATCTGCATATCCACATATGCCTGTAAAAATGCCTGGATGGTATAGTACAAAACGGGCTTGCCTTTTAATAACAAAAACTGTTTTGGCAAAGCACTGTTCATCCTTGTGCCGATACCGCCGGCAACGATCACTGCAATTTTTTTCATTGTTACAAATTTATAATTATTCAGGTACAATACGGATTAAGTAATTATTTTGCAGCTATGGCTTTTAGTAAAATTGCACCTTGTTTTTTACTGCTGTTAATTACGGGCTGCAACCAAAAAGGGCAGCAGGTGCAAAACGTAATGGCGCTGCAACAAATGGGCGATCTTGCAAGTGTGGAGTATGTGGTAACAAAAATTATAAAAGCCAATGATAATAAAACCTGGTATAAACCTGGCGACAGAAAAATATTGATGAGCTGCAAAGCAACGCTGACGGCGGGTGTAGATTTATCCGCCATAAAGCCGGAACAAATTAGTGCCGATGGAAAAAGTATAAGCCTGGTGTTGCCACATGCAAAAATGATTGCGTTAAATATTAAACCAGAAGATATTGTTGTGGAATATGAGGCTACTGATATACTAAGGCAACCCTTTAATGCCGAAGAGCGCAACGGGCTTGTTTTGCAGGCAGAAAATCAAATTAAGGCAAGTATACCAGCGTTGGGTATTTTACAAACTGCCGAAACCAACAGCTCCTTATTTGTAACCAATTTTTTACACCGGCTCGGCTATGAAAAAATTTCAATCAGTTTTAATAACATAACCCCACCAAAAAACTGATGCAAAAAACGTTTACCAAATACCTTGTTTTGTTGTTGTTGATATTGGGCATTATTTTCATTTTTCAACGGCTGCAATGGCTGCCATCTTTTAGCGAAATTTTTAAAAGCAAACCTGTTGAAATTGATAACACTGCTATTGTAATAAAAGAGGTTAATGCCCTGGCACAACTCGTTACCATAACAGCTTACAACGAAGTAGTGGTGGAGGAAACCATAAAAGGAAAACCTGTATTTACAAACCCTTTGGTGCCGGCAATATTGCACACCCCTTACCTTACTTATCCTGATAAAAAACTTGTATTGACTGGAAAAGGAAAAGTATTAGCTGGCATAAACCTCGCTGGCCTTACCGCACATGATGTGTACGTGCATGAAGATTCTGCAGCGCTAAAATTGCCTGCTGTACAGTTGCTGCAGGTAATAATGAACCCATCTGATTTTGACATATTTGAGGAGACGGGCAAATGGACCGACGAAGAAGTAAAGGCAGTTAAAATTAAACTAAGGGACAAATTGGTAAGTACCGTTTTAAAGCAAAACATTGTACAAAAGGCACAAGACAAAGCAAAGTTGGTAATGGAAAAATTTATGCAGGATGCTGGCTTTAAAAATGTAACGGTCACTTTTGCACCATGAAACAATACAAAGAGTATGATTATCAAAATTGAATTGTAAGTAATTAATTCAATATCCTCACTTTTCATTATCCTTATAAATGCCCACAAAGCTTGTACCATCGCTGCATTTGGCGCCACGGTACATTCCGGCACTGTTAAATTGAAGGGAAATATTTCCCTTTGCATCTACGCCAATCATACCACCTTCGCCTTCTATTTTTGGCAGTTTATTATTTACCACTTCGTTCATCGCTTCCAGTAAGGTTAGGCCTTTGTACTCCATAAGGCAGCTAACATCATATGCGGCAACGCTGCGTATAAAAGGCTCGCCATGGCCTGTGCAACTGATGGCGCAGGTCTTATCATTGGCATAAGTGCCTGCACCAATTACAGGACTGTCGCCGATGCGGCCATATTTTTTATTGGTCATGCCGCCGGTGCTTGTTGCCGCAGCAATATGCCCGCTGCTATCGCAGGCCACCGCACCCACAGTTCCAAATTTTTTGTCCTTCATCAATTCTTCCAATTGTTGGTGGGTATGGTCTAAAGAATAATTATCACTGTCCCGTAATTGCTTCCATTGATCGTAGCGGAACTGAGAAAAAAAGTATTCATCCGGCTCCAATTTTACGCCCTGCTTAATGGCAAAATCGTTGGCACCTTTGCCGCTTAAAAATACATGGTTGCTGTTGAGCATTACTTCCACGGCAAGTTCAATGGGGTTGCGTACGTTACGTACGCCTGCCACTGCACCGGCTTTTAAATCTTTGCCATCCATAATAGCGGCATCCATTTCCTGCACGCCTTTTTTTGTAAATACAGCGCCCCGGCCTGCATTAAAAAGCATATTGTCTTCTAGTATAACCAATGCTGCTTTTACTGAGTTGGCTGCAGCACCACCTTCTTCCAGCACTGCGTAACCTGCTGCCAGTGCATCTTCCAGCCCCTTCATGTAAGCGGCTTCCAGTTCCGGTGTCATATCTTCTTTTAAAATTGTACCTGCGCCGCCATGTATAACGAGTGAAAATTTTTGCATGCCTTTTAGTTTTTATGAACGTTTGAAATTAGCCAATTTGCCACACAATGATTTCCACATTTTAAAACACATTGTTGAAATACCTCTAACAATTTTAAAACTTTGTTGGAAACATTTAAAGGGGATAGCGCAAGCTGCCGAAGAAAGCATTTTATAATGTTTGTTGTTGCATGATGGAGTTGGCGAGCCTTGCCATTTCAACCACGTTATTTTTCTCCATGCATTTAAAATGCCCAAGCGGACATTTTTTGTAACCAATTTTACTACACGGCCTGCACCAGAGATGCAGCACTTCGCTGTTATAAAATTTTTGGGGTGATGCCGTTCCGTAGTAAGGGTACATTCCGAATACGGGTGCTGTGTTGCCCCACACTGCTATTATTGGTTTTTTAAAAGCGGCTGCAATGTGCATCAGGCCTGTATCGTGGGCTATTACCAATTTTGCCCGGCGGGTATAATCAGATGATTTATGGATGTTGCATTTTCCGCACGCATTGTAAATTTTGTTGTTATCAAGTGCTTCTATGGCATCCCCTTCTGCGGCTTCTTCTTTGGCACCCAATAAAATTATGGGATAATTGATGGCAGTACAAAGTTCTTTTAACTTGTGCAGGGGCAGTTTTTTTGTGGCCAGCGATGCACCGATAACAATTGCCACATACCCGTTTGTATGCGTCGCAGGAATATCCTCTTGCTGTACCAAGTCTTTTTCCGGCACAAAATAATCCAGGCCCAGGCCATCGTTTTCTATGTCAAAAAATGCAAGGGCTTCTATATTCCGGTCCACAATATGTTTATCCGGCAACACATTTATTTTAAAAGCAGTAAGCATAAACTTTTCTACATTCAGTTTATTAAAGGAAAAAGCTTTTACATCTTTTAAATAATTTTTTATTTTAAGAGTACGCAGGTTATGGTGCAGGTCGATGAGGTAGTCAAATTTTTCAGCTTCCAGTTGCGTCAGGGTTTGTTGTACATCCTGTTGCAGTATATGTATTTTATCGATATAGGGGTTTGGTTCCACTATGGATTTAAAAGCATCCTTCACTAAAAAATGTATTTCGGCAGCAGGAAATTTTTTACGCAGGCAGCGCATAACCGGCGTGGTAAGTACAATATCGCCGATAGATGAAAACCGTATAATGAGAAATTTTGCCATCAGATGAATTTAAGGTTATTGCTGTTTTATACGCTCAATATCATCATCCGTTAAAACATACGTGCCGGTATGCTGCACGGCAATAGAAGATGATTTATTGGCGTAAGGAATGGCCAGCTCAACACTGCCCAGCGTTAAAAAAAAATAGGTAAGTGCAGCAAGAAAGGTATCGCCTGCGCCCACAACATCAAACACTTTTACTTTGGCAGATGGATAAATATTATTGCGGTACATAGCGCCTTTATCCCCCAATGTTACAATCACATTTGCAGGTGGGTTGATAAGGTCCTTAAATTCCACTTCATTTACTTTTACAAAACAATTGGCCTTATCAGGGACTATCTTTTTTTTAGTATCGATAAAAACCGCACAGGCAGCGGCTTCTGCGATAGCAAATAATTTTTGGGGAGATAAAAACCCTTTGTCATAATCGGAGATCACCACCGCATCATAATTTTCTGATTGGATATCCGCTTCCAGCGGAGCAACTTTTTCATGCCTGTCAACCCTTAAAATCTGGTGGTTGTATTTGTCATCCACATACCTTGTTTTTACAATTGATTCGGTGTTGGTTAAAAAATCAACTTCAAGTTTAAAAGCTTTAAGGTTTTCAAAAACGTTGGCTGCCATACCGGGCTTAATTTCTGTACGGGTGTAATCCATTACCGGTACAGGAGCTTCGGGGTTTAGCCTTGTGCAAATACCATAAATGTATTCATCTGTGCAGCTATCCCCTATCAATAAGATTTTGTATTGTGTTTGTGGTGGAGTAATCTTTAATCCTGTCATAAAATTGTAGCTCTTTTGCAAATTGTGAACCAATAACGGGCTTGCCCTTCCAATCGCTTCCAACAATCATAATATCCGGTGCAAATGTCCTGATGGTATCTTCCAGTTCCTTATCGGTTGAAAAAAAAACCACTTCATCTACCGCCTTCAAATTAATGAGAAAGAACTTTCTTTCTTCCTGTGAGAAAACAGGCCTGTTATTTCCTTTTTTTTCTTTAACCCTTGTATCGGTATCAATGGCAACCATTAAAATATGGCCTAAACTTTTGGCATAATTTAAAAGCTGCACATGCCCCGGATGGAGCACATCAAATGTACCATTTACAAAAATTTTTTTCATCGCCAAATGTACAATAAAGCATAGGCATAAAAGATAAGCCTGCCTGCCGTTAGCTTTTTTTATTTTGCTTTACAGCGATGAAATACAGCGGTATGCCAATTAGAACTATTATTAAACCCGGCCATGTAAAGGCAGGCTTAAATTTTATAAGGAGCAAACAAAATGAAATGGCCATCAGTATATAAATAGCTGGCAGCACGGGGTAACCAAATGCCTTGTATGGCCTTTCAACATCCGGCATTTTTTTTCTTAAGATAAAAATACCTGCAATGGTTAATGCATAAAACATCACCACTACAAAAGAAATCATATCCAGCAGGTCGCCATATTTACCGCTTAAACACAGCAGGGCCGCCACCAGGCATTGTATCCACAAGGCAAAACCCGGCACAGCATTGCGGTTAAGCACGCCTGCCTTCTTAAAAAACAACCCATCTTTTGCCATCGTATTATACACCCTTGCGCCAGAAAGTATCAGCCCGTTGTTGCAGCCGAAAGTAGATATCATAATCATGATGGCGATAACCTTGGTGCCAATGTTTCCAAATATTACATTACTTGCCACCACCGCTACCCTGTCTTTTTCCGCATGTGCTATAGCATCCATCGGCAACACGGCAAGGTACACCAGGTTGGCACATACATATATCAGGGTAACTATCAGCGTACCTAAAAACAAACTAAGGCCCGTATTTCTTTTCGGGTTTTTTATTTCGCCTGCAATGAACGTTACATTGTTCCATGCATCGCTGCTAAAAACAGAGCCTACCATTGCAGCAGCAATACCGCCCAGCAATGCAGTGCCGGTAATGGAAGCCACGCTAAAACCTGCGCTTGAATTACAGGCATCCACCAGGGAAGATTTTGTCGCTGCCCAGGCGTTTGTCCAGTTGGCATGCCACACCTCAGGTTTAAAAACAATGAAGCCTGCTATGATTAATCCAAAAAGGGACAACAGTTTGGTGGAGGTAAAAATGTTTTGTATCCACTTGCCACCTTTAACCCCTTTGGTGTTGGTATAGGTTAATAAGATAATGAGCAGGATGGCCACCACCTGTGCCGCACTGATAGAAAAGTACACCGGCGCATTGCAGGCATCGATACCGGTTTGTATTTTGAGGAGCTTATTATCTTCACTTAAAGCGGGTACCAGGTAAGCAGCAAATTTTGAAAATGCCACACCCACCGCCGCAATAGTACCGGTTTGTATCACTGCAAAAAAACTCCACCCATATAAAAAACCAACCAGTGGGTTATAAGATTCCTTAAGGTAAACGTACTGCCCGCCTGCCTTTGGAAACATGGCACTCAACTCACCATAACTTAATGCCGCAGTTAACGTCATAAACCCGGTTATCAGCCACACTGCAATTAACCAACCGGCGCTACCCACGTTACGGGTAATATCTGCACTAACAATAAAAATACCCGAGCCAATCATAGAGCCTGCCACAATCATAGTAGCATCAAATAAACCCAGGGTTGGTTTAAAAGCAGTGGTTGTTTCACTCATATAAAGTGTTGGTTAGTTTGTAAGACAAAAAATAAAAAATCCCGTTGTGGTGTAACGGGATTGAAGATATATAAATTGGTTGAAATTATCGTTTGGCAGTTTCTTTCATCTGATCGTTAAGGCCACGGATAACATCGTTGGTAATGTTAAGGGTTGAATCTTTAAAAAATAAATAATCAAGCCCGGTACCGGTTGCAAGGATGTAACTATAATTTTTTGTTTTGTTATATTCTTTCATAAACGTCCGCACTTTTGTTTGCATGTCTTCCATAATCCGGGCACTTTTTTCTGCAAGCCGCTGGGCTTTAGATTGTTTGCTTGTTTCAATTTCCTGTTGGCGCTGGCCAAGCCTTGCCTGGAATGTTTCTGCTTCCTGCTGCGTTATGGCGTTGCCTTTTTTTAGAAACGCATCCCTTTCGGCAGTAAGCGAACGATATGCATTTTCATAATCCTGTGCAATAGTTTTTTGCTCAGCTTCCAATTCCTTTTTGCGTTGCTTTATGGTAGTAACATTGCTGTATAATGAATCTAGCTCAACATAAGCCACCACCGGTATTTTATCGCCACAGCTATCTTTTTGACGGTAAGGTGTAACCACGTTCCCTTTTGCCAAAGGCTTATTATTGCCTTTAAAATACAAGAAATATAAAACGCCCACTGCCAGTAACAAGACAACATTAATTGCTATGGAAAATTGCTTCATGCAGGTTTTTATTTAGTGTGGCAAGATAGCCACAATGCTGAATTTTACCATAATAAACAGGCAACATTTAGGAAAGGGTTAACAACGGGGAAAGGTGCGACAATATGGGCTGGCAATACATATTTGCCATCGACATTTCAATTTTAATTCGCAGCTATTTACCAAGCTGGCCCGGGACTTTACCGTTCAAATCAAATAGCATTTTTTCTTTTCGATACTCTATTAAAACTCAATGCGATTATCTTCAGGCACAACAGTTATTTAATAATAATAAAATTCGTCTTTTATGAGAAAAGATAGATCGCTATCAAATTTGGTTGTGATTGTTTTAATCAGGTTATCTTCATATTCACAGGTAAGTTTTGCTGTAGTTATTGGAAAATTGCGTGTATCAAAAACTTTCTGGTTTACCGCATTTTTACTGAGGTAATTACTTGGATAATCCAACATAAAATATAAAATTAATCCAAGGCGGCTATATGGGTTCCTCTCAGGATTATACGAGTAGTTTATCGTCTGGTTTTTTTGAAAATCGATAAATGTTTTGAGTTCTGTAACATTATCATTGTCATCATATTTAAGAAGAGTAACCTGGTTAGTGAAATAACTCATTGAATCTTTTATCAATCTTCCCTTCGTATCATAGCTGTATACATGAATGGTTTTATAAAGACCGTTATTATCGTTTTTGCTAAGTTTTTCTATCACCCGTCCATTAAAGTATTTTAAAACATAGATAGCACTATAACTCTGGCAGTAATCGCAATATCTATTAGTGCTAAACTTCACTGGATTTCCGACCGTGTCATACATTATTGAAGTTTCACCGGTACATTTATCGTTATTATTGCTGTCTGTTATTTTGGTCAGTCGCATCAATGTGTCGTATTGAAAAGATACATAACCAATCGTATCACCACCTCTCGATACCACCCGTTGCAGCAACCTTTGCCCGGCTATAGAAGTATCTTCTTTTTTGCAAGAAGTAAGAAACCAAAATAGTACCATGATAACGATTAATACACGGTTCATCGACATAAAAAAAGTTTTACGAGAAGGTGAATAAGAAAGTCTATAACTTAAAATATTTAATAGCTGATATTAAAAATGAGGCACATTTCATTGACAGTATTCGTCAAGTAACGGTTGCATCAGCAATTTGATATTTTCTTTTTTCGGAGTAGGCATTTAAATAACGGATAAACGGAGAGGGTATGTCCCTTAAAAAAGGAATACAGCAATTTAAAACAAGAGCGAAGTAATCCAAAGCAGAATTTTAGATTATTTCATAGGCAGGTAATGATTATTAAAGCCTGGTTGAAAGGAATACACCACAGTGTAAAAAATTTGCAATCCTATTTAGATGAGTATTGTTACAGGTTTCAGAGAATAAAATCATTCGCCGGTATTTTTTATAACCTTACCTGTAGAATGCTAAAACATGAACCCGTTTTTTTGACACAATTAAAAGCGGGGTAGCTATATGCCTACTTCGATAAGGAAATTTTATGGCAACCCATATAAACAGCTGTTTAGATTTATTGGGGGTTACGTATTATTCTAATCATAGTTTAATAAAATAGTATTAGCAAATCGTTAACACTATTATTTACTTTGATCATTCAAATTTTAAAAAATAAAACGATTGTTATGTCAAAAAAATTACTTTTAAGAAGTACTACCATTGTGCCTGTACTTACCAAAACCAGACTTGTTATATGCATTTCTTTAATGTTACTTACAAGTTCTATCCACGCCCAAATGTATTTAAGCGGCCGTAACCTATACACCGCCAACAACGAAAAAGTTGTGCTAAGAGGAGTGAATGAAATGTTTATTTACGGCGGTGATAAAAGTGGCTATAGTATTTATCCTGAGATTGAAAAATCGGGTTCCAATTGTGTAAGGATAACCTGGAATACTGGTGGATCGGCCGCTGACTTAAAAAATACTATTTATAATTGTGTGACAAGGGGACGTTGTATTGCAATGGTTACGCTGAACGATGCAACGGGTAATTTCAACAATGTTCAAAAATGTCTCGACTATTGGAAAAGGGCAGATGTTAAACAAGTAATGTCTGACTTAAAAAAATGGGTAATCTTAAATATTGCCAATGAAGCTGGGGATGGAAACGTAAGTGATGCAAGCTTCATTTCTAAATATCAGAATGCTATTTCACAACTAAGGGGTGCAGGCTATAACGTACCACTTGTGGTTGATGCAACAAGCTATGGACAAAACTGGGCACAATTAAGACGTTGCTGGACTTCCATCTATAATAGCGATCCACAACGTAAAACTATATTTTCTGCCCATACATACTGGACTACAGGCGGCAATAACTTAATTTATGAAATTACCCAATATGCATCTGATAATAACATGCCCTTTATTATTGGTGAAGGCCCTCAGCAAAATGGATATGATTGTAATACTGCTATAGATTACAAATATTTTATGCAGCGCTTGCAGGAAAAAGGTATTGGATGGTTGGCCTGGAGCTGGGGCTATGTTCAAAATGGTGATTGCCAGAGTGGACGCAAATTCGATATCACCAGTAACGGGTATTATAATAACTGGATAAGCCAATGGAGCAAGGATGTTGTTTATGCTAACCAATATAGTATTAAAAATACATCCGCCCGGCCTGGATCTATTTATAATGGCAACGTGTTTGCAAGAACGTCCGGAACGCAACAGGTTACTGCTGTACCAAATGAATTATCGCCAAGGATTAACCTTAAGGTTATGAATTTAACTAATCCTGTAAAGTCTGCTTTAAGTTTTACAGTGAGGTCCACGGAAGAACAAACAGTGGATATCAAGTTGTTTAACGCATCAGGTATGCAGGTATATACCAAACAAAATGTTTCAGTAAATAAAACAATAATTGTAGATGCAGCATTAGCGCCTGGTATTTATTTTATGAATGTTAACAGTGCTAAATACCAAGAAATGGTAAAAATTGTAAAGCAATAAAATAATAATGGCCCTGGTAGAGGAAGAACCGGTGGATACTAAGGTCACTCCTAAAAAAAGGTGGCCCCGTTAATACGGGGCCACCTTTTTTTGATTATCCAAAAAGGCCGCAACATAAGGCTGCGGCCTTTTATTTTTTGCCATTTATTTTTACTTCACTTCTTCAAACTCGGCATCAGTAACGTTTTCAGCATTTGTATTTCCTTCGGCCTGGCCTGGTTGGGTGCCTGCATTGCCTTGTGGCTGCTGTGCACCTGCACCATCTTGTGTAGCCTTATACATTTCTTCGCTTGCCACTGTCCATGCATTGTTCATCTCAGTAACTGCGGTATCAATTTGTGCAAGGTCTTGCGTTTTATGTGCATCTTTCAGTTTAACTAAAGCTGCTTCAATCGGCGCTTTTTTATCAGCACTTATTTTATCGCCATATTCCTTAAGTTGTTTTTCTGTTTGGAATATTAAACTGTCCGCCTGGTTAATTTTTTCAATCTTTTCTTTTTCAGCCTTATCCGTTGCTTCATTTGCTTTGGCATCATTCTTCATCTTTTCAATTTCTTCTTTACTTAAGCCACTGCCTGCTTCAATACGGATGTTGTGGCTTTTACCAGTGCCTTTGTCTTTCGCAGTTACATGTAAAATACCATTGGCATCAATATCAAAAGTAACTTCTACCTGAGGTACACCACGTGGTGCAGGAGGAATATCGGTTAAATTGAATTTGCCCAAACTTTTATTCTGATTTGCTAAAGGCCTTTCTCCCTGCAAAACATGTATTTCAACACCTGGCTGATTATCGCTTGCGGTGCTAAAGGTTTCCGATTTTTTTGTTGGGATGGTAGTATTGCTTTCGATAAGCCTTGTCATAACACCGCCCATTGTTTCAATACCCAAACTTAATGGGGTAACATCTAACAACAATACATCTTTAACATCGCCTGATAATACACCACCTTGTATAGATGCACCGATGGCAACCACTTCATCCGGGTTAACGCTGCGGTTCGCTTTTTTACCAAAAAACTTTTCTACAATTTCCTGCACTTTTGGTATACGTGTACTACCACCTACTAATATCACTTCATTAATTTCATTGATAGATAAACCTGCATCTTTTAATGCCAGCTCGCAAGGCTTTAAACAGCGTGTAAATAACTCATCGGATAATTTTTCAAATTGTGCACGGGTGAATTTTTTCACCAAATGTTTTGGAACACCATCAACTGCGGTAACATACGGCAAATTGATTTCTGTTTCTGACGAAGATGATAATTCAACCTTTGCTTTTTCAGCGGCTTCTTTTAAACGCTGCCATGCCATGGGGTCTTTACGAAGATCGATAGCTTCATCTTTTTTAAATTCATCTGCCAGCCAATCCATAATCACTTTATCAAAATCATCGCCACCCAGGTGGGTATCACCATTGGTGCTTTTTACTTCAAAAACACCTTCGCCCAGTTCAAGAATAGAGATATCAAAAGTACCACCACCTAAATCGAACACGGCAATTTTTTGGTCCTGATGTTTTTTATCCAGGCCATATGCAAGGGCTGCTGCTGTTGGTTCATTAATGATCCTTCTAACATTTAAGCCTGCAATTTCACCTGCCTCTTTTGTTGCCTGGCGCTGGGAGTCGTTAAAGTAAGCAGGCACTGTAATCACCGCTTCAGTAACTTCTGTTCCCAAATAATCTTCTGCAGTTTTTTTCATCTTCTGCAAAATCATAGCACTAATTTCTTGCGGCGTATACATCCTGCCATCTATGTCTATACGAACTGTATCATTGTCACCTTTAACTACTTTGTAACTGCTGTGGCTGATGTCGCCGGTAACTTCATTCCACTTATGGCCCATAAAACGCTTAACGCTCATAATGGTATTTTGTGGATTGGTTATCGCCTGGCGTTTTGCGGGGTCTCCCACTTTACGTTCGCCATTTTTAAGAAAAGCCACAATCGAAGGTGTGGTACGGCGGCCCTCATCATTTGCAATAACCACCGGCTCGTTGCCCTCCATTACCGAAACACAACTATTGGTAGTTCCTAAATCTATTCCTATTATCTTACCCATGGTTTACTTTTTTTGTTTCAGGTAGATATTCAATGATTGTGCCATAAGGATTTGAGTGAAAAAATGGCAGATGAACAAGGTTGCGGCTGCAAAAAATGCCTTACCCGGCAGGTGAGGCAGGAGTATTTTTAACCTTGAAGCTGAAATAGCTTTGACTAAAATAACTAACGCCTATAACCACAACAGTGGTGATAACCTGTGCCAGCACTACGTTAAGATGCAGCACCTGTACAAAAAAATTCAGCAGTAAATAGTTGATGATAAGATTGGCCAGCAACGATAAAAAATACCTGAAAAGTTGTATATGCCCCCTTAAATTAGATGCAGTAAAAACAATGTACTTGTTTAATAAAAACCCAATAAAAAAACTGCAGATGGTGGATGCAAACAGTGCCGCATTGTAAGGCTTAAAAGCATAAAAGCCAATATTAAACTGCTGCTCCTTAAACACATATTTATGGCAGATAACAAAAATGAGGAACCCTGCAACCGCATTGCTGCCTCCACATGCAGCATAGCGGAATGTTTGCTTAGGCATTATCTTCCTGAAAGGTGGATAAAAGAAATCTATCAGCGATAAAATCAGTTGCCTCATACAATAAAATAGCGGCGAAGATAATTATTTTGGTTGCACCTTATATGCAAAACCCTGCTGCAGGTGCAGCAGGGTTTACAAATGTATCAGTTCATTAAAAAGTATACCTTATTCCAAAACCACCCCAATCGCCGGTAAACCCATTGCCATAGTTACTACCGAATTCAAAAGACGGTTGCCAGTCAAGCGACAAATTTATTGGCGCACCTTTAATTTTATAATCCAGTCCCAGTACACCATCCAGGCCTACTGAAGAGCCCCCACCATATTTGCTGTTGTAAAAGCCAAGGTGTGCACCCGGGCCAATGTACCATTTTAAACCTGGTAAATCCTGGGTCAGGTCGCCATGTATTTCATACAAACCGGTAAGCCTGAAACCCTTGTTCCAAAAATAACCTAAGCCTTCAACAGCGGTATTGTCATTAATAAAATGCTTTACAGAAATGGCACCGGGATAAAATTTAAAACCCAGGGCTGTGGTATAACTGTCGGAGGTATTGTACTCTGTACGGTTCTGGGCATTTGCTGTACCAACAACCACCAGTATTGCTATCAGGCTTATCAAAATTAGTTTATGCATTAAATATATATTTTGTTTACAAAATTTATTAAAAACCATACCAACAGGTGTTGGGGTTGTGTTAACTATATAACTCTTCCTTCAATGTTTTTACCCTTTCATCAGCAAGGTATTCGTCGTAGGTCATCAACCGGTCAATCATACCTTTTGGGGTTATCTCAATAATCCTGTTGGCCACGGTGCCCATAAATTGATGGTCATGTGTGGTAAGCAAAACAATGCCTGGAAAATTGATCATGCCATCATTAAAGGCGGTTATACTTTCAAGGTCAAGGTGGTTGGTGGGTTCATCAAGCACCACAACGTTGGGGTTTTGCAGCATCATTTTACTTATCATGCAACGCACCTTTTCGCCACCACTTAAAACATTTGTTTTCTTTAAAATTTCATCCCCGCTAAAAAGCATTTTGCCTAAAAACCCACGGATAAAATCCTCATCCACATCTTTGGTATTGGGCGGCACAAACTGGCGCAACCAATCCATTAGGTTAAGGCTGCCGGTAAAAAATTCCGTATTGTCGTTGGGAAGATAAGCACTGGTAATGGTTGTGCCCCATTCGTATTTGCCATGGTCTGCCTTCATCTTACCATTAATAATTTCAAAAAAGGAGGTAAGCGCAACATGGTCCCGGCTTAGGAATGCCACCTTTTGCCCCTTCATTACATCAAAGGTTATGTTGCTAAACAGCGGCCTTCCATCAACTGTCTTGGATAGTTTTTCTACATTTAAAATCTGGTTGCCCACTTCCCTCTCCGGCTTAAATATAATGCCGGGGTATTTTCTGTTGCTGGGGGTAATATCTTCAAACACCAATTTATCCAATGCTTTTTTACGGCTGGTGGCCTGCTTGCTTTTGGAAGCGTTGGCACTAAAGCGGGCAATAAATTCCAGCAGGTCTTTTTTCTTTTCTTCCTGCTTTTTATTTTTATCGCTTGCCTGCCGTGCTGCCAGCTGTGAGCTCTCGTACCAAAAAGAATAGTTACCGGTGTACACTTTAATTTTTTGCTTGTCAACATCCGCAACATGCGTACAAACGGCATCCAAAAAGTGACGGTCGTGGCTTACCACCAACACTATATTTTGATAATCGGCCAAAAAGTTTTCGAGCCAGCTAATCGTTTCCACATCCAGGTTATTGGTAGGCTCATCCAGCAATAAAATATCCGGGTTGCCAAATAAGGCTTGTGCCAGAAGCACCCTAACCTTTACATTACCGCCAATAT
Organism: Ferruginibacter sp.; assembly: GCA_965249755.1. GTDB lineage: Bacteria > Bacteroidota > Bacteroidia > Chitinophagales > Chitinophagaceae > Ferruginibacter. The sequence goes on along the minus strand of CBDFMT010000004.1, from coordinate 39,228 downwards.
CTTTCATCAGCAATTGGTGCGTATCATCCTTTACACCCAGTTCGTTCAGCAATTGTGCCGCATCGCTTTCTGCAGTGTAGCCGCCCATTTCGCCAAACTCCTGCTCCATCTCCCCGGCCTTCATGCCATCGGCTTCGCTAAAATCTTCTTTCATGTAAATGGCATCTTTGGCCAGCATAAGGTCCCACATTTTTTTGTGGCCCATCATTACGGTGTGCAGTACAGAGGTATCGTCAAACCCAAACTGGTCCTGCCGCAGCATAGCAAGGCGCTCGCCGGGCGTAATAGCAACAGAGCCCTTATTGGGCTCAATTTCGCCACTCAAAATTTTTATAAAGGTAGATTTGCCTGCACCGTTTGCACCAATAACACCATAGCAGTTTCCTTTTACAAATGAAATATTTACTTCATCAAACAACACCCTTTTGCCATACGCAAGGGTTACATTATTTACACTTATCATAACTTTTAAATGGGCGCAAAGGTAAAGAATAATGGCAAACGGATTATTGTAAAAATGCCATACAAATGCAGTTTTTTGTTACCGGGCATTTGTCCACAGGTCAGCACCGTTGCGTCGCACACTTGTACGGCAACACTTTGGGCAGCCATCCTCCTGTTTTAAAATATTAAGGTATTATCCAAAACAGGTGCCCGGCTATTCAATAAAATATCCCGGGTAAAAAAATCATTTTTAACTGCCTGCTAAGCATACCAACAACATGCCTGTTTAAATATTTTCGCAGCTTTTTTAAGGTTGCCACCCTTGTGAGCACTTATGCGACATAGTAATAACGTTTTAAAATGTTGGTTACCCTTTAAGCAATTTTAAATGCACCGGCCCCAACTATCAATTTCCAATTATTAATTATCAATTAATTTCGCAGCATGTCAATTGTAAGCACCATTCAAAAAAATGCAGCCGCAGCTTTATCTGCTTTATATAACCATTCGTTTACCGAAAAAGATTTTCAAATAAACCAAACCAAACCGGAGTTTCAAGGGGACTACACCATCGTAATGTTCTCCATGGTGAAGTCCTTAAAAATTTCGCCTGAAGTTATAGGTGATGCACTGGGCGGCTATCTTGTACAAAACCATCCGGATATTTTTTCGGGCTTTAACATCATTAAGGCATTTTTAAACCTTTCGGTTAACAGCACTTACTGGACCGCCCTTTTACAAAACAATTACAGCGATACTGCCTTTGGAACAAAAGAAAAAAATGGTAAAAAAGTAATGGTGGAGTACTCCTCGCCCAACACCAATAAGCCGCTGCACCTTGGCCATTTAAGAAATAATTTTTTAGGATGGAGCAATGCCGAAATTTATAAGGCAAGCGGTTACGATGTGATAAAAAGCTGCATCGTAAACGACCGTGGCATACACATTTGCAAAAGTATGATCGCCTGGCAAAAGTATGCGAATGGTGCAACGCCGCAATCTGCCGGCATAAAAGGCGATCACCTGGTAGGGCATTATTATGTGCGCTTTGAAGAAGACCTGAAAGCACAAAGCCAGGTATTAATCAACAAAATAAAATTGGCAGACCTTACCGATTTCAGCGGTGCCGAATTAGAAAAACTGGACAAATTACTGGTTGCCCTTACCAAGCTGGATGAGATAAAAGACGCAGAAAAAATTACCAAACTGCAGGATGAAATAAAAGAAGTAGCCAGAAATAATACGGCGGTAATTAAAGAAGCCAAACAAATGCTGTTGGATTGGGAAGAAGGCAAACCTGAAGTAATTGACCTTTGGAAAAAAATGAATGGTTGGGTGTACGAAGGTTTTGATGTAACGTATAAGCGCATTGGCAGCGATTTTGACAAGATTTATTACGAAAGTAATACTTACCTGCTGGGTAAAAATATTGTGCAGCAAGGGCTGGATAAAAAGGTATTTTTTAAGAAAGAAGATGGCAGCATCTGGATAGATTTAACCAATGACGGGCTGGATGAAAAACTGGTGCAACGCAAGGATGGTACTTCCGTTTACATTACGCAGGATATTGGCCTTGCCCTGCAAAAATATGAGGAGCATAAATTAGACAGCAGCATTTATGTAATTGGCAATGAGCAAAATTACCACATGAAAGTGCTGCAGCTCATCTGCAAAAAATTAGGCATGCCCAACGCCGAAAATATTTTTCATTTAAGCTACGGCATGGTGGAACTAACCACCGGCAAAATGAAAAGCAGGGAAGGTACTGTGGTGGATGCCGATGATATGGTGGACGATATGATTGCCACATCCCGGCAGCATACGGAGGAGCTTGGCAAGGTTAAAGACTTTACCGAAGAGGAATTAAAAGACCTGTATGATATTATTGGCCTGGGCGCCATGAAGTTTTACCTGCTTAGGGTTGACCCAAAAAAGACCATGGTTTTTAACCCGGAAGAAAGTATAGATTTTCATGGGTTTACCGGGCCTTTTGTACAATACACACACGCCAGGATAAAAAGCATTTTGAGAAAAGAACCTGTAAACGGAACCATTAAAATTGAACTGGAAACCGGCTTATTAAAACTGGAAAAAGATGTGCTGGTAATGCTGGAGCAATACCCGGCAACGATTGACCAAGCCTGCCAGGAACATAACCCTTCCATCATTGCGATGTACGTTTTTAACCTGGCCAAAAACTTTAATTCTTTTTACGTGGAGCATTCTATTGCCAATGCAGAAAATGCAGAAAAGAAACAGCTTCGTTTGCAGCTTGCCGTTATGACGGCCAACGTTTTAAAAAGCGGCATGCAGTTGTTAGGCATAAGGGTACCCGAAAGAATGTAAGTACTGTAATGTTCTATAAACAACATTTATTTCTTCAGTAACCCATCAATTGGAAGCGGTTGCACGTGCCAGCATTTTTTGCAGGCCTTCCTTAAAAGTGAGTGGTGCAAAACCCAATTCCCTTTTTGCTTTGTCTACGATAAACCCTGTGGTGGCAGGCCTTTTAGCAGGTTGTGTAAATACAGACGCATCTACCTTTTCAATTAGGCTTGTATTTAGTTGGAGGGCAGTTGCCGTTTCCATTGCCATTTCATAAGGGCTTAAAAAATCGGTACCAGAAATATGGAACAGCCCTTGCGCCTTCTGCTCAGCTATCAGCAAAATACCTTTTGCCAGGTCTTCTACATAGGTAGGTGTGCGCCATTGGTCACTTACCACTTTTATCTTTTTATCCTGCTCCAGGCCCTCTTTTACCCAGGTGATTATGTTGCCCCTGGTGCCAAATAAAATATGGCCATACACCAGGCAAGTCCTTACGATGGCGTATGGCAAACCACTTTCTGCCACCGCTTTTTCTGCCGCCACTTTGGTGCTGCCATAGTAACTGACAGGGTTAACAATATCTTCTTCTTTGTAAGGGCCGCCTATGCCATCAAACACAAAATCGGTTGAAATAAAAATGAAAAAGGCATTTATTTTTTTTGCCGCATCTGTTAAAAACCTTGTGGCCGTTACATTTATTTCCCAGGCTTTAATGGGCTCCTGTTCGCATTCATCTATTTGCGTTAAGGCCGCACAATGCACAATGGTATCCGGCTGCAATTTTTCAAGCAACACATTTACGGCCATGCCATCGGTAATATCCAGCGAATGGTAATGCACCCTGCTGTTCTGAATGATAAGGCGGGGCTCCCTTTTACTGGTAGCAATTACATCGTGTGTGGTTGCATCCAATAAAAGTTTTACCAAATGCTGGCCCAGTAAACCGTTGGCGCCTGTTATTAATATTTTCATTACAATTTCGGGTTTACGCCCATGTTATAAAAAATGAAAGAATAAATATCTGCAATCAGTTCTATGTTCTTTTTAGTGTTGCTGGCACCATGGCCGCTGTTGGTATCAATGCGGATTACCACCGGGTTTTTGCCGGTATATTTTTCCTGCAAAGTAGCAATGTATTTAAAAGAGTGGGCAGGCACAACCCTGTCATCATGATCGGCAGTGGTTACCAACACCGCAGGGTAAGCAATGTCCGGCTTAATATTTTGTAAAGGGGAATAGGCGTACAGGTTTTTAAAACCGGCCACATCTTTTTCGCTGCTTCCATAATCTGCAATCCAGTTCCACCCGATGGTGAACTTATGAAAACGCAGCATATCCATAACGCCAACCTGGGCAATGGCCACTTTAAAAAGATCTGGCCGCTGGTTAATGGCAGTGCCAACCAACAGGCCGCCGTTACTGCCACCCCTGATGGCCAGCTTCTCTTTACTGGTATATTGCTGAGCAATTAAATATTCTGCGGCAGCAATAAAATCATCAAAAACATTTTGCTTGTTCAATTGCATGCCCGCCTTATGCCATTGCTCGCCATACTCGCCGCCACCCCTTAAGTTAGCCTGCGCATACACGCCACCGGCATCTAAAAAGGGCAACAACGTTGGGCTAAAACCTGGCTCCAAACTAATGTTAAAACCACCATAACCATACAGTAAAGTAACATTGTCGCCATCCAGCTTAATCCCTTTTTTACAGATTATAAACATAGGAATTTTAGTACCATCTTTCGAGGTATAAAAAACCTGCTTTGTTTCATAGGCGGCTGCATCAAAATTAACGGCAGGCTTGCGAAACACAGTGCTGGTACCGGTTGCAATATCATACTTATAAATTGTTGGCGGTACCGTAAATGAGCTAAATGCATAAAATGCAACCGTATCGCCTATGCGGCCACCAAGCCCACTGCCCGTGCCGGGACCAGGGTATTTTAGCTCCCTTAAAAGCTTGCCCGCAAAGCTGTACACATACGTACGGGTGGCTACATCTTTAAGGTAATCCACAAACATTTTACCACCTGAAGTGGACGCACTTTTTATAGATGCTGCTGTTTCGGGTATGATGGTTTTTGCCTTTTCAATATCCGGGTTGCCAATGCCTGTTGCAATAATTTTACCGTTGGGTGCACCGGCATTGGTTTCAATTAAAAAGTTTGTTTTGGTATTGGTAACGATACTATAATTATCATTTCCAATATTTTTTACAATTGGCTTAAAGGCCGTATCGTTTGTAGTAAGGTCCCTATAATAAATGGCATTGCCATCAAACCCTTTGCCCCTGTCGCTGATTTTAAGATAGAGGTATTTTTCATCCTCACTGGTAGATGCAACATTAAACCGCTGTGGGTTTTCTTTGTTTTCATACACCAACGTATCCTGGGTTTGCAAGGTGCCCACCTTATGAAAATACACCTGGTGGTTTTCGTTTTTGGCACTTAAATCACTTATGCCATCGCCTGGTGATGGATAACGGCTGTAGTAAAACCCATCACCCTTCCAGGCAACGCCGCTAACCTTTACCCACTTCAGTTCATCGGCTAAATTTTTATTGGTGGCCATATCCCTTACGTAAAAAGTTTGCCAGTCGCTGCCACCTTTGCTTAACCCTACTACGGCATAATTTCCCTTTTTGTTTAAATTAAAAACCTGCAGCCTTGTGGTACCATCAGCACTTAATTTATTGGGGTCTAATATTTCTTCGGCAGTACCGGTAAGCCCTTTCTGCCGGTACAATACGCTTTGGTTTTGAAGGCCATCATTCTTATAAAAATAAAACCATTCGCCATTGCGGAAAGGCACAGAATACTTTGGATAGTTGTACACTTTTTCAATCGCATCCTGAAAGGTTTTCCGATAGGGGATTTTATCCAGGTATTGGTTGGTAACTTTGTTTTGTGCGGTAACCCACTCTTTGGTTTCGGCACTTTTATCATCTTCAAGCCAGCGGTAAGGGTCGCTTACTTTTGTGCCAAAATAATCATCCGACTGATCCACTTTTTTGGTAACGGGGTATTGTAATTGCGCTGCCGCTTTTTGATCTGCCATCAGGGAACCTGCCAACATTATGGTTAAAATTTTTTTATTCATGTGATGCAAAAATTTGCTTTTGTTGCTTTTAAAAAATCTGTTACGATTTACAAAGGGATGACCGGCTATGTGTGCTATACCTATAAATCCCCGGTTGTTGAAGGGCTAAGTATTACCGATAGCACAAATAAAATCCGTTCTTCTGCAAGTGCATCATCGGCATCAATAATAGATGATGAGGTAAACTGATCATCTTTACAATTCATACACCCGAGGATTATCCCTTCTTTTTTAAAATTAATTACCCCAGTCGTATCGGGCAATACACCGCCCGACCATGCCGACTTACCCCCGTAAAATTTGAAATTATTTTTGTTCAACTGCCGCAGTTCAAACAAACTCATTCCCGGATGAATGCCACTTTTAAAACGCCAGTCGTTTTGTGCGATAGGATTATCATTTTGCCTGGAGCTTTCGAGCCGCAACTGCCCGCCAAATAACAGGCGGTCTGTTTGGGATTTATTTCCCTCATCTTTCCATATAAAAACCACTTGCCTGCTGGTGTTTAAAAAGAGTACCGAACACCTTGCAATGTCAGCTCCCGAAAAATAATAAATATCATTCTTTACATTTTTTTCGCCAAAGTAATACACCAGGTATTCGTGTGAGGTAAAGGTGAGCAGGTCATCCGCATAGTTCATATCTTCCGGCTTGGGAAAAATCTTTTTCTTTACCAGCAAGTTGTAATATTTAATACTGTCTGTTACAGAAAAAAATGTTTTTACGGTAAGGTCATCGTGTTGCCATAAGGTGGTTTTGTTTTGAAAAGAATCTGCATTTGAGATGCAGAAAAAACCTTTTCTTTTAAAATCATTGATCAATCCTAAAAATTCATCAGCAGAAGATGTTTGATAAATAACACAAGGGTCTTTTGTGTCTGCATAAAACACAGCCCTTATTGTGGAGTCGGGCTTTTCATCTTTACTAACCCTGCGCCGCCGGTAGTTGTAACGTGTTACAGCGGTATCGTTCCACGAATCTTTACCGGCGCTGGCGTAATTATTTCTGGAAAGATAGTTGCCCACTTTTTGTTTAGGAAAACTGAGCAGGGAAATAAAATCGCTGCCCGATAATGTTTGCCCGTGAACGGTTGATATAAACAGGCACAAAGCCGCCAGCAGTAAACCTTTTCTCATTTGCCTTTAAAATTGTTGGTCATCTGATGCTTTTATAACTTTTGCTGGTATAGTGGCATAATGCAGGCAACGGGCTGCGTTGTTTTTATAAAGATACATATTACTTAAACAGGCCGTAAGCACCAACATTTTTTAAAATCCTGTTACCTGCACGTGTTTTAAGTTTGATAATATTCATTACCGGCATATGCCCAAGGCATGCTGCACCCGGTTTTACTGACGGGTAAAATTTCCTTTAATAATAAAACTTTTACCATCATTAACTTTTAGCAATGCCCCGGGTGACAAGGTATAGGCTGTATCAAGAACACACTGCCCGCCAGGCAATGGATCAATAATTATTTGCGTTCCTGCACTTAAGGTTGGTGGTGGCACTACACTGTTTAGCCAGTTGGCAGCAGTACCCCAATTACCATTACCATTAAAAATATAACTGTTGGCCAAACCGCTAACATAACTGCTAACATCAAACGATCTTAGTTTTTGATCAACCGTAATGGTAAAACCGAATACGGTGCGTACAAATTTTTCATTGCTGATGTAGCCATAACCCCCGCTTTTAAATGTTATGCCTTCTGCCTGCCCCATGGTTGCGGCATTGGGCAAATCGAGCCTTCGCTTGTTGCCGCTAAAATAATTGTTGCCGGTATAGCCACTCAGTAAGTGCATAAAATGATTTCCTGCACCGGTATTTTGATAGCCTAAAAGCACCACAAGGTTTTGGCCAATAGCCCGTGCAGCACCGGTTACCAAATAACCGGCAGCCAACGTATCTACAGGCGTTGCTGTGTAGCTGCCTGCATTTACGCTGTTTATAATGTAGTGTGTGCAATTGTAATCTATCCAGTTTTTCGAAAAAAGATGTATGGCACCATTGTCAACAATCATTGCCTCACAATCAAATTTTGTGTTGTTGGGCGAAGATGCCTGAGGTGGGTATGGTTGATCACTGTACCTGAAATTGATAATACTTATTTGCTGTGATGGGATAACCACCACAGGGTTAGCGACATAATCCGGAATGGCAGTGTATGGAAATTTATAAATCTTTAAATCTGTTCTAGCCCCATCAGCATTGTTGCCAAAATCGCCAACATACACATACGTGCCGTCAAACGACATATCCTCCCAGTCCACATTAACCGCCCCTGCCAGGTAAACCCTTTGCAGCAAAGTATTGGATGCTGTATCAATCCGGTAAATAGCAGCATGGCCACCGCCATCATTAAAACTCCATAACGCATTGCCCACCCATTGCAGGCCACTGCTTTCCACAAGTGTATCACTTAAAGCAGGCGTTTTAACCGGTGGTGTGTACGTGGTTACATTATAGGTGCAGCTTCCATCATTTACAGTTGCAGTGGCGGAGTAATTGCTGGCATTAGTATCTGTGCAACCGCTAACCTGGCAATAACAAGGTATAGCAGGCAGGCAGGCAATGGTTAACATTACGATACTTTTAAAAAGGTGAAGATGGAGCACTTTTATTTAGTTGTGGTAAACAGATAATAAACCTTTCCCTTGTTGCATCGTGGAATTCATTTCTCATTTTGAGGGATTGCAAAACCACTTACGTAAATATCATTTTTTTTGGTTGTAAATCAACGTCATTTTTAAAATGTTTTGTGGCATGAAATTAACCCTGTTATTGATTGGTACTAATTCTTTACATCAAAATTTATATTATGGAACAGATACTTCAGGATAACATAACCGGTAAAAATACAGAAGGGTTGATGCCTAACCTTCCGTTAAAATGTTTAACCGCAACTTCTATTATTGGGGATAAGGTGGTAAATAAACAAGGCGAAAATATGGGAACGATAAAAGAAATTATGATCAACCTTACCACAGGTGAAGTAGACTATTATGTGATTGAATTTGGTGGTTTTTTAGGAATAGGCGAAAAATATTTTGCCATTCCCTTCAGGCTTTTAACTGTGGATGCAGAAAAGCAAGTATTTATATTTGACCAGAAAAAGGAGTTTTTAGAAAGTGCACCAGGCTTTGATAAACAGCATTGGCCGGAGACAAACATCCATTATTACAACGCAGACCAGCACTGGAGTTTTATGTAATATTTTTTTTGGGGTTCATATTAATAAGGTAGCCGCCATTGTGGGTGGCTATTTTTATGTGAGGGCTTGATACCAGATATTTTTTTACCAGGTGCACCAGGAAAAAGGTAATAACAAACGCAGCAACCACATCCATTGAATAGTGTACATGTTGCACCAATACCAAAATAGCAACAGAGATAGAACCCAAAAGCAGGAAAATTTTATCTTTCTTTTTGGTGAGGCAAAGGTAAAACAAAAACAGGTTGGATGTATGGCCGGAGAAGAAAAGATCTTTGGTAATAAAAACGTTGCGGCCCCCGTAAGTAAGGCTGGTTATGGGGTCTGTAAGTTTTATCAGCCCTTCGGGCGGATCCAGCACAACAAAATAAATGGTGAGCATCCTGGCAATAAGTACTAAAATAAGCGACAGCAAAACCGTTAAAAAAAACACAGGCTGCTGTATACTTCGGATAAGCACCAATACAGATGACGACCAGATGATAACAAATATGAGCAAAGAAAAATTACGGGCAGGTATGTAATGGAGTATCAGGTCATGCAACACCACACCTTCTCTTTTTTCAATAAGGGCAAAAAAAGATGGGAGGACTGCAACCAAAATGGCAAACACTAAACAGCCCGCAATTATTTTCGTACGAAAAGCCACATCCTGCCATGCAACTGCCCAGGTTGTATTTTTATGTAAAGTATAATTGCTGATGTTTTGTACCATTGGGAACAACCACAATATTAATAAATAGTTATTTTAAAAGCCTGTAAAATTATAGCAATAACATCTATTAAACGGGAAAATATTTATTTATTGCACCACTCTTTCAAAACGTTTATTGCAACTTTTCTTTAAATTTGCATGCCTTCTATTGCCCGATAGTATAATGGTAGTACTGCAGATTCTGATTCTGCCTGTCTTGGTTCGAATCCAGGTCGGGTAACATAAGTAAGTAGGTTTTGTTAAGGTTTAGTGGTGTAAGGCACGGCTACAAATGGCTGGTATTATCAACTTCGGTTATGGGCCAACAAAACCCGGCCCCCAACAAAGCCGATGCTTTTCATTGGCAATAATTTAGAACGACATCTTTCAGTTAACAATGGAATATCAAGAAAAAAATATTTCAAAAAGAAAAGTTGAAATTGCAAGCCCCACTGGCGCAGGACTCCGTCCTGCTGCCCGCTGTTATTAATCCACAATTAGGAAACTACTCCAAAATAGTCAAATCCAACATTCCTTTTTCTGCAGTAAAATAATCTGTAGCACTGCTAAGTTTCCAATGCCAGGGTTCTGTTATAAAGCCTGCCGTTACCGCATTCCAATGCAAATAATTTATTCGTTGATTGTATACCAGTATTGAATCCAGCAATATCGGATGGTTCTCATGTTTCCAGAATTTATACCGGAAATTACTACTGCTCTTTTTACCTTCGGATTCAAATACATTCAGCATATTTTCCTTTCTGCTTTCTTCCGGGTTGTTTATAATGGCATTGATTATTCTCATTGCAGTAAAGCTTTTCATATTTCTTATCACCAGTGCCAGTTCTTTATCGGGCTTGCACGAACAAATCATATGCAGGTGGTCCGTCATTAACACCCAGGCATGTATCACCAAGCCTTGATTAGCTTGACAGAAACGCATACTGTCCAACAAAATGCCCCTGTACATATCCCTTGTAAAAACATCCACCCAGCCCACAACGGTTGAAGTTGTAAAATAGACACCTTCTCTATCCGTAAACTTGTATTTCGTACTCACTTTTTATAATAAACCTGCAAAAACGATTTGAATAAGTATTCTGCTTTCTTGAAAAACATGTTGAAAGCAGCTTTAGTAACGTCAGGCAGCAAGACGGAGTCCTGCGCCAGATTGGTGTGGTGGTAGGTATTGTCCAATAACTTTTTATGTCAAACCTTAAATGTTTAGGTTGTCCTACGAAAACTAATAAGCATAAAAAGCCCAAAAGTAATTTCGATAATTGAACCAGTTAATGCCGAAATAAAAGGTTGTGCTTTAGTGCTAAAAAGTAAATATGCCGCGATTCCTAAAATAGCTCCTAGAACCCAAAACAGCCTATTGCCATAAATAGATGCAAATGTCAAATATCTTCCACCAATAATCAAAAGCATACCCTGAAAAAACCATTCAGTATGTAGCAGTGAAAGTCCTAAAGCAAGTGGTAAACACATAAGCATAAACATTGTTCCTTCCATAGCAAGATTTCCTAATGGATTTCCTTTTGTGTGTGTCCCACTGAGTCCTATTGTCTTACTTAATAGTACACTTAATGGGAAAATAAATATTCCGCCAATTAGAAGTGTCCAAACGCCTTGTTTATCAGAAAATTTATAGGTGACAATTGCAGATATAAGCCAAATAAGTCCTGAAGTGATTATACCAACAGAGCCATTTGCATAAGCATTACACATATCTGCTTGAGCCTGACTTAAAGCGTCAATTTTGTTTATTTGGTCATTTGTAGAATTTTTATCCATTGTTTGAAAAATGTATTTTCCTAATTGTCATGATTGTGAAGCTTTTTTTATACTTACCACCAACGAGAGTTTGTGAAAAAACATCGTTGCAAAACAAATATACACACAATGTGAATAGCCTGAATGGTGTATGTTTTTTGTTGCTGAATAGCATGCAGTTTATACAAGGAAACAACCGCCATCAAAGTTATTTCAGCACACTGGAAGACCGTATAGGTACAGATAATAAAAATAGTTTCCTGGTCAATAACTAAAATAATTTCGCCTTTTTGTATTGTTATATAGCTTTCGGCTTTTTATGGGATGTGCTTTGTGTACGAATCCACTGGCGCAGGACTCCGTCCTGCTGCCCGCTGTTATTAATCCACAATTAGGAAACTACTCCGAAATAGTCAAATTCAACATTCCTTTTTCTGCAGTAAAATAATCTGTAGCACTGCTAAGTTGCCAATGCCAGGGTTCTGTTACAAAGCCTGCCGTTACCGCATTCCAATGCAAATAATTTATTCGTTAATTGTATCCAGTATTGAATCCAGCAATATCGGATGGTTCTCATGTTTCCAGAATTTATACCGGAAATTACTACTGCTCTTTTTACCTTCGGATTCAAATACATTCAGCATATTTTACTTTCTGCTTTCTTCCAGGTTTTTTATAATGGCATTGATTATTCTCATTGCAGTAAAGCTTTTCATATTTCTTATCATCAGTGCCAGTTCTTTATCGGGCTTGCACGAACAAATCATATGCAGGTGGTCCGTCATTAACACCCAGGCATGTATCACCAAGCCTTGATTAGCTTGACAGAAACGCATACTGTCCAACAAAATGCCCCTGTACATATCCCTTGTAAAAACATCCACCCAGCCCACAACGGTTGAAGTTGTAAAATAGACACCTTCTCTATCCGTAAACTTGTATTTCGTACTCACTTTTTATAATAAACCTACAAAAACGATTTGAATAAGTATTCTGCTTTCTTGAAAAACATGTTGAAAACTGCTTTAGTAACGTCAGGCAGCAGGACGGAGTCCTGCGCCAGATTGGTGTGATATCGATAACATCAGTTAATAAAGAAAATATCAGGAGCATTTCCCGCAACACAAACATTTCGAATTGTAAGAATAGATTGGAGAGAAAAATTGTTGGTTGTTAAAAAGACCGAAATATCATTCTTTTTCCAAAATGTTTTATTGTTAAAATTGGCTCCTGAGATTGAAGAATTGGAATTTAATTTGGGAATTCCAAAAATATTATTAACAATACCAATTATTTCTATATTGGACATTATAGTAAGAAAAATACTAATTATTTCCTTTGATTTATCTATTGCTATAAATACGTCATTTACTTGTCCAATATTTCCCAATGACATATTACTAACGTTTAAGAAATAATAGGAAAAGTCGTCATTAAAACCTGTAACTAAAAAATTATTATTCGGATGGTTTTTTAAAGGAGTAGCAAATGATACTTGATTAATAAAAGAACCAATTTGAACTATATTTAAACCGTTTTCTTCCAAACTAATAACGTTACACATGAAGGAATAGTTGATATATAAATATTTATGAACAGCCTAAGACAGGCCACGGATAGGTCGTAGTACCTAGATTTGTGACACTTAGATTAAATCCCGGAGAATAAACTCTTTATCGGGCTTGCACGAACAAATCATATGCAGGTGGTTCGTCAATTAACACCCAGGCATGTATCACCAAGCCTTGATTAGCTTGACAGAAACGCATACTGTCCAACAAAATGCCCCTGTACATATCCCTTGTAAAAACATCCACCCAGCCCACAACGGTTGAAGTTGTAAAATAGACACCTTCTCTATCCGTAAACTTGTATTTCGTACTCACTTTTTATAATAAACCTGCAAAAACGATTTGAATAAGTATTCTGCTTTCTTGAAAAACATGTTGAAAGCAGCTTTAGTAACGTCAGGCAGCAGGACGGAGTCCTGCGCCAGATTGGTTATAAAACCCAATGTTGCAAGCCGTACTTCTCATTGTCCAAATAATTCGGTTAGCTTTTTTATTAAGGCTTCTCCTTTTAAATTCTTTGCAATGATTTTCCCATTTCTGTCAAGCAGATAATTTGCAGGAACTGCTTGCACAATATATTTTTTAGCAACATCATTTTTCCAGCCCTGCAAATCAGATACATTTGTCCATTTCAAACCGTCTTTATTTATTGCTTTAATCCAGGCATTTTTATCATTATCAAGTGAAACACCAAGCACTTCGAATCCTTTTGATTGATACCTATCATAAGCAATTTTAATATTTGGACTTTCTGCCCTGCATGGCCCACACCAGCTTGCCCAAAAATCAATCAGCAAATATTTACCGTTAAAAGAGGACAAGGAAATCATCTTGCCTGATGTGTCCGCTTGCGTAAATGTTATTGCTTTAGTATTTATAGCTGCAATTTGCTCACCTTCAAATATGTTATATTTTAACACTTTTCCAATACTATGATTTTTAAGACTTATAGATAGATTATTGAAAAGACTCTTTGAAGTTTTAAATCCAAAACTTCTGTACTCTTCATTAAGGAAAGATAAACTCAAGAAAGCCTTTGGGTGTGTCTTGATAAAAGACTTGCGGCTCTCACCGATTTTTTTTGCGTAAGCCTGATTGTCGTCAGCATATTTATTCTCTAATAATGTATCACCTCTGCTACCAGCAGCCATTGAACTGTCGGCACTTGCATTCATTAAATCGCCTACATCATTGTTGATATTTCTTATCTCTTTATCCCATTGAATTTCCTTGGAACCTGAAATTGTCGATTTATAGAATGGTTCGTTTGCATTGGCAATAAAAGTCAATACTGAATTATCTAAAATAAAAAATTGCCAATCATTTTTATATAGAATAGAATAATAATCAGGTTCTTTAAGCTTTCCAGAGAAGAAAAACTTATCATTTTTTATGATAGAGGAATCAATATAAATGGTTTTCTCGTAGTCATGCATCATTTCACCTCTTTAATAAGATAAATCTTTTGTCCTTCTGCATTGATAAGGGTGCCACTTATTTTATAACCCTTTGAGTCTTGTCCAGAGCAACAAATGTGTAGTAACAGAAGGAATAAAATGAATTGAATTTTTGAATGTGTCATATAGTATGGCTTACAACATTTAAATATACGCACCAAACCAAACCAAAGGTTGTTAAAAATAGTTTCATGGTTATTAATTAAAAAAATGTCGCCTTTTTGTATTGTTATGTAGCCTTTGGCTTTTAACAGGATGTTGCCTTTTAAAGCACAAATCGTTTAATGGGCTATTGATATTTATTAGTTTGCCATCTTGCCACCAAAATTTCTCCAACAAATTATCCATTAAACACAATGCCCTTAACTTTTGTGCAAGCCATATCAAATGTTACCGGTTACCAAAAACAAAACCGCCTGCTTTCGCAGGCGGCAATTGTTGTAACAAGCAACTGTTAATGTGGCACAACACATACCTGTGTTTATTATTGGGCTACGTAACTAACCGCATCGCTTTCAACGTACTGGTCACGTTTACCTGCCACGCCTTGCTTAAACCAGTATTTTTTACCGCTTTCAAGGTTTGCGTAGGTAAACTTACGATTGGTGTAATAGTATTTGCCCTTGTTGGTTGTATTTTCAAGAAAGAAGGTGCATTTCAGTATTTAATTATATTTGAATATAGATGTGAATCTAAATTCTGTTTTCACAATCTACTTTATACTCTTTTACACTCTCCTCCACTCCTTTGCAAGAGCCCTTTCCAGGGAAGAAACAGCTCTCCACTCCTTGCAAGACCTGTTTCCAAGGAAGAAACAGCTCTCCCCTCCTTTGCAAGACCTGTTTCCAAGGAAGAAACACCTCTCCCCAAACAGGAAAGGGCTCTCCCCAAATAGGAAAGACCTCTCCCCAAACAGGAAACAGCTCTTTCCAAACAGGAAAGACCTCTCCACAAACAGGAAAGACCTCTCCCCAAACAGGAAACAGCTCTCTCCAAACAGGAAACAGCTCTCTCCAAACAGGAAAGGGCTCTCCCCAAACAGGAAAGGGCTCTCCCCAAACAGGAAACAGCTCTCCCCAAACAGGAAAGACCTCTCCCCAAACAGGAAACAGCTCTCCCCAAACAGGAAAGGGCTCTCTCCAAACAGGAAAGACCTCTCCCCAAACAGGAAACAGCTCTCCCCAAACAGGAAAGACCTCTTTCCAAACAGGAAACAGCTCTCCCCAAACAGGAAACAGCTCTCCCCGAACAGGAAACAGCTCTCTCCAAACAGGAAAGGGCTCTCCCCAAACTGGAAACAGCCCTTTACAAAGCAGCAACAAACATTTTTTATCTGGTGCAGTTGGGCTTCGGGTTGATATAGGAACGGAAGGCTTTTTCCGGTTTAAAAATTTTATCGCTTAAATAACCAGGCTTTGATTGTGGAATAACCAACTTCCAAAAACGATTGGCTGTATTGCCTTGCAATTGTAAGCAACCTTGCATTTATATAATCTTCATCGGCCAATCCGAACCGGTATCAATGCATCATTATGGTATATTTTCGTATTTAATCGTATCAATTTTTATGTAGTAGCAAACCACCACCCGGGCCCTGCACCGGTAAAAATTTTTACCCCCTTTTAAAACTGATAACCCTAACCGCCATTGCATTATTATAATTGCTACATTTGAAATCCGCTGATTTACAATATTTAAAACCAAGTTTTTTTATGAAAAAAATGTGCTTCCTTTTACTATGCCCGTTGTTTGTAATGAAAGGTTTTTGTCAAAGCCCGGCCATTGCGCCATCCATTATTCCAGAGCCGGTTGAAATGGTGCAGCAGCAAGGCACCTTTACATTGCCTTCAACTATTACCATCGAAGCCCCGGATGCACCCGGCCTAAAACCTGCCCTCGATTCCTTAAAACAAAAGCTGGCAGGCCCTACCGGTTATGCAGTTACCTTCAGCAAACAATCGCCTGCGGCCATCATTAAAATGGTTTTAAATAAAACGGCTAATGCAGTTATTGGCAAAGAAGGCTACCAATTAACGGTAACACCAACCAATATTACAATACTTGCCAACCAGCCTGCGGGCTTGTTTTATGGGGCGCAAACATTGCTGCAACTGCTGCCTAAAGAAATCGAAAACAACCTGCCGATAAAAGACGTACCGTGGCAAATTCCCTGTGTTTCTATTACAGATTATCCAAGGTTTGCGTGGAGGGGTTTGATGTTTGATGTATCGAGGCATTTTTTTACCAAGAAAGAAGTGATGGATTTTATTGACCAGATGGCCCGGTACAAATTCAATCTTTTACACTGGCACCTTACTGATGATGAAGGATGGAGGATAGAAATAAAAAGCCTGCCGTTACTTACGGAAAAAGGCTCCCGCAGGGTTGATAAAACCGGATATTTTGGAACCTTTTCTGAACCATTGCCAGATGAACCTTTAAACTATGGCGGCTTTTATACACAGGAAGATATTAAGGAAGTGATCAAATATGCCAAAGAACATTTTGTAGATATTTTGCCAGAAGTGGATGTTCCCGGACACAGCCTTGCAGCCGTGGTTTCTTATCCTGATTTATCCTGCACGCCGGGTGCCGATAAATACCGGGTACGCTCCGGTGAAGAAATTATGGACTGGTCGCATGGTGCACCGCCCATCGCTTTAAAAGACAATACCCTTTGCCCGGCAAATGAAAAAACATATGTTTTCCTGGATAAGGTAATGACAGAAATTGCAGCCCTTTTTCCTTTTGAGTACATACATGTTGGCGGTGATGAATGCCCTAAAAACTTTTGGGAAAAGAATGATGCCATTAAAGGATTGATGAAGAAAGAGCACCTTACCACCATGGAACAGGTACAAAGCTATTTTGAAAAAAGGCTTGAAAAAATTATAGAAAGCAAAGGCAAAAAATTTATGGGTTGGGATGAAATACTGGAAGGCGGCCTTGCCCCTAATGCAGCAGTAATGAGCTGGCGGGGACAGGAAGGGGGTATTGCTGCAACCAAGTTAAAACACAACGTTGTAATGAGCCCAACTACTTTTGCCTACCTGGATTATATGCAGGGCGATGTTATTATGGAACCCAGGATTTATGCCACTTTGCGGCTGAACAAAACCTACCAATTTGAACCGGTGCCGGATGGTGCAGATGCAAAATATATTATTGGCGGACAAGCAAACATCTGGACCGAGCAAATTACCAATACAAGGCACCTGCAATACATGACCTGGCCAAGGGCTTTCGCTATTGCTGAATGTGTATGGTCGCCAAAAGAAAAAAAGAATTGGAAAACCTTTATCCCCAAGGTGGAAGAACAATTTAAACGGTATGATATCCGCCAGATAAAGTATGCACCAAGCATGTACGATCCCATCTTTACCGCCAAAAATAACAGCGGGCAGTTACAGATAGAATTGGCAACAGAAATAGAAGGGTTGGATATGTACTATAGTTTTGACAATTCCTTTCCTGATAATTTTTATCCCAAATACACCGCTGCATTAACCCCGCCCAAAGATGCGGTGATGCTACGGGTAATTACCTACCGCAACAATAAGCCGATTGGCCGTATGCTAACCATGCCCATAAGCGATATGCAAAAAAGGGCGGGAATTAAGAAATAAGTATTGCTGCCTGCCATGAAAAAAAAAGCCTTTCACCTTACCTGTGCCGATGGCCATTTGATGCCCGTGTATTCGTGGCTGCCCGATAATGCACCGGTATGTGTGTTGCACATTGCACATGGCATGAGTGAGTATGCAGAACGGTACCATGCATTTGCATCGGTGCTGGTGCGGCATGGCATTGGGGTGTTTGCCCATGATGAAAGGGGCCATGGAAAAGCAGTACCCTCTGCCAATGATTTGGGCATAGCCGATGGCAACTGGTTTAATAAACAGGTTGGCGATATCAGCATAGTGATTGGGCACCTGAAAAACACCTATCCTGGTAAAAAAATATTTTTGATGGGGCATAGTATGGGCTCATTTATATGCCAGCGTTTTTTTCAACTGCATGGCAAACAGGTTGATGGGTTTATACTTTCATCTACCACGGGTAGCAAGGACCCTATGCTTGGGTTTGGTATTTTTCTTACCCGGTTACAAACATTATTTTTTGGCAAAAGGTACAGGAGTAAACTTATTAACAAATTGTCTTTTGGTAAATTCAATTCATATTTTAAGCCTAATAGAACTACCTGCGACTGGCTGAACCGTGATGCCGCCCTGGTGGACGAATACATTGCCGACCCACTATGTGGTTTTACCTGCAGTTCACTTTTTTTAAACAGTTTATATAAAGGTTTACGGGATATTTTTAGCAAGGAAAATATCGCCATGGTACCGCAGCATATTCCGGTATATGCTTTTGCCGGCGACAAGGATGCAGTGGGTTTATTTGGCAAAGGGTTTATGCAATTAATTGATAACTGGAAGTTGGCCGGGGTTAAGGATATCACCTATAGGCTGTACCCCGGCGGCCGCCATGAAATGCTACATGAAATTAATAAAGAGGAGGTATCGGATGATATAGTACAATGGCTACGGCATACCAGTTCCCCATCCGCATAAAAAAAGGCCCCCTTTTTTGGAAGCTTTTATATTATTTTTTTCGTGCCTTACAAATCAAATGAATAGCCATCACGGTAAGCCCTTCTTACATATTGGTTGGCTTCATCAAAGTTGGTAATTTTCATGTTGATAGCATCCCATAATAATTTTTTTCGTCCGCTAAAATGGCCTTTTGCATCTTTAATATTCCATGAACGTAATGCAAGGTTGCCCATTAAAATAGTTTCGGTTAAAGGGCCTGCATAATCAAAGGATGAACTCAATTCATTTTTACCATACCCTGCAATACATGCATTTATCCATTGCACATAATGCCCTTCCGGCACCCTTTTCATAACGGGTGCAATATTTATTTCTTTGGATTTTGCCGTTGGCAGCAGTGTGGCATTATTGCCATAAGTGCCACACATCATTTTACCTTTGGTGCCAATTATAATTGCACCGCCGCCATCATCGCCCATAGGTTCATCAGGGCCAAGCTCTTCCGGCCTGTCCGGCAAAATACCGCCATCAACCCAATGCAGGTAAGTATCCGGTTTTCCATTTTTACCCGGGAATTTAAATTTTAAAGAAGATGAGGCAGGGAAACTATCCGGGTGGTAAGCTGGTGTCCACATCTGCTCATACAAATCTGCGGCACTGCATTCCACTTCTGATGGATAGCCGAGGCCTGTTGTTTTAAAAGCAGGGTCAATAATATGGCAACCCATATCGCCCAGCGATCCTGTTCCAAAACTTGGGTATCCACGCCAGTTAAATGGCACAAAACCTTTATGGTATTCTTCCCAGGCAGTGGGGCCAAGCCAAAGGTTCCAATCCAGTTCCGGCGGCACATCTTCTTTACCGGTTGGCTTACCAAAACCCTGTGGCCATACGGGCCTGTTCGTCCAGCAATAAATATTTACGGCATCACCAATTAAGCCTGCATTGTACCAGTCCTGCAATTTTCTTACGCCATCAAAACTGGCGCCCTGGTTGCCCATTTGTGATACTACTTTATATTTTTTTGCAGCCTGGGTTAAAATCCTTGCTTCGTAAATATCATGGGTAAGTGGCTTTTGCACGTACACATGTTTACCCATTTTCATGGCCATTAATGCAGCCACAGCATGGGTATGGTCTGGCGTTGATACCGATACGGCATCAATATTTTTACCTTCTTTGGCCAGCATTTCCCTGAAGTCTTTATAATAAGTTGCTTTCGGAAAACGCTTTCTTGAATTGGCCGCCGACCTGTCATCCACATCGCACAAAGCCACTATATTGGCACTTGGGCTTTTAGAAAATTCAGATAAATCACTTTCACCCTTGCCACCTGCGCCAATGCCTGCAATGTTTAGTTTATCGCTTGGTGCAATAAAGCCCCTGCCCAACACATGGCGTGGAATAATAAAAAAACCGGTTGCCGCTATGGAAGCGTCCCTGATAAATTTCCGTCTGGATGGTTGTTGTTCCTTTTTTTTCATGATACTGTAAATGGCTGTTATCGTTTAAAAATTAAATTTCAGGTTACAAACCAATGGTATCATACACCACAACTTTACGCCACAAGTGTTTGCATTCTTCCACAAATTGCAGGTGGCCGGGGTGCACCTGGTAACTGTCCTGATCTTCCTTATCTTTAAAAAGCAACAGCCACGACACATTGTATGATGTATCGATAACATCCCTGCTTGTGGCTGCGGGCACACCAATATGAAAACTTTGGATGGGGCTTACGGAGGATAATTTTCTGAGGCCTGCAACAAGTTTATCCAGCTCATTTTTATCTGCAGGGTTGTTAAGCCAGAAATAAACGTGGTGTATAAAAACATTTTTATCAAACATACCGGTTATCTTGTTTTTATTAAGATGATTTTATGTCTGTAAATTATGAAAATTCTGTTTAAAACAATTTTGTTATTGCTTGTTTAATGAATGAAAATTTTGATTAGTGGTATGAAACATGTCACTGTGGTGAAGCAGCCCATTGCCGGGCTTAAATGTGCCTTCTTAAAAATAAAAGCACTGTAAGCAAATGAAGATATTTCGTTTAAAACCACTGGGCACAGCTTTAAGAAATGCATGTACACTTCTTGTAAAAAACGATCCGTTACGGCTTGCGGGGGCTACTGCTTTTTTTTCCACTTTTGCACTTCCGCCGATATTGCTTATTATGATACAGGTATTAAGTTTATTGTTTAACCGCAGGGCCATAAGCAGAAGGTTGTTTGATCAGTTAGGGGGCATAGTAGGTGCTGATAGTGTGCACCAGCTTGTGTCTACGCTCAGGGCGTTCAGGGGGCTTGCGGTAAACCCTGCCATCGCAATCGGCGGGTTTGTGTTTTTAATTTTTGTTGCCACCACGCTCTTCAAGGTTATCCAAAGTTCCATCAACCAGTTGTGGATGATAAGGGGGACCGGCAAAGCCAATTTCAGGGTGGCACTTTTAAACAGGGTTAAATCTTTTCTGGTAATCCTGTTTACCGGATCGCTGTTTTTGTTTGCCGTTTTGTTAGAAGGCATACAAGGTATACTGGGCAAGTATGCCGAAGATATTTTACCGGGGGCAGGCTTTGTTTTTGATAAGTCGGTTGCATTTGCACTGTCTATTATCACCGGTTCTATTTGGTTCGCTGTGGTGTTCCGATACCTGCCTGCAGGCAAGCCCGGCTGGAAGGTTGCTTTAACGGGTGCCTTTTTAACCAGCATACTTTTTTACGCCGGTAAGTTTATTTTAAAGTGGCTGCTGCCCAACAGTAATATTGGCGTGGTGTACGGCACATCCGGGTCGGTGGTTTTGTTGCTCCTTTTTGTTTTTTACTCATCCATAATTCTCTACTATGGGGCTGCCTTTACTAAAACATGGGGCATTGAATGTGGCAAGCCCATAACACCTTTACATGATGCCGGTTATTATGATTATGCCAACACCCAACCGGTTGGGTAACCCTTTATTGTATTGCACATTATTTAAACCGGGTAATTATTTTGGTAAAATGAAAGCTGCTAAAATTTAAAACTCAACCCTGTCTGCAATATGTATTTACCATAACCAGCTTCTGCAAAAAAGCCCATCTTATCCGATAGCCTGAAATTGGCGCCCAGGGCAACCTGGTAAGCAAGATCGGGCAAATTAGCTGGTTGCACCGCAATCTTATTGCCCGACCCATCTGTATAATTCTGCTGCCAGCTATTTAACCCGATTGCCAGCCTTGTGTATGGTGTAACAGCCCTGTTGCCGGGCAGGTAATTTACGATGTTGAGCATAAAAGCCCAGTTGTTTAACGAGGCATTAAAGACGGGTGTTTGCGCACCTGAACTATTGTAATAAGGTGCCTTGGTAATATCGTGTGTTACCAATAGTCCAACACTGCTCGTTCTGCTGAAACGATAATTTAGGGAACCTGTAAAAGGGCCGGTAAAACTGTTGCTGGTATTAAAGGCATTGTAATATTGAGGCAGGTAATTTTTATCAAGATTAGGAAAGCCATACCCAAGGCTTAACTCCACAACAGGATCAAAAGGCGGTGACTGTGTTGGTTGCCTGTATTGCCTTTGCGGCCTTACCCGGTACCGTTGAAAACCCGGATAGTAATACACCTGGCTAAAACCCTGCGCCGATAATAACAAAGCTGCAAGGGTAAAAGGAACAACCCATCTCTTTTTCATGCTGATCAAATTTGGGGTATGACTATTGGCAGCCCCGGCTGGTTTAAATGCTGTGTTGCAAAGCAATTGTTATTGCGGCACAACGGGTTTCCCTAAAAAACAATGCATTCTTTTATTAACTTGTAACATGAAAAAAATATTCCTCCTTTGCCTGCCACTTGCCGTTGTTGCCATTTGTGCATTTACATCCGGTGCTATCTTTCCTAAACCGGTAACCGTTTTAAACCATATTGCGGTGCATGTTACCGATCTAAAAAACAGCAGCCGTTTTTATGAAGAAGTGCTGCAACTGGATTCAATTCCGGAGCCTTTTCATGATGGCAGGCATACCTGGTTAAACATCGGGACAGGCAGCCATCTGCACCTTATCAGCGGTGCAGAAAAAACAGCAGTACATGATAAAAATTCCCACCTGTGTTTCAGTACCTCTTCTATACAAAATATTATTGACAAACTCGATAACGGGCATATCCCTTACGAAAATTGGCTTGGTGCAAAAAGCTCCGTTACCACAAGGGTTGATGGTGTTAAGCAAATATATTTTCAAGACCCCGATGGAAACTGGCTGGAAGTAAACGACGATTTTAAATGAATTGTAAGCGGCACTTTTTAAAACAAATACCGGGTAAAGTGTACTGGCACTTTTATTGAATACTGCTATTCTGGCTACAACAGTTAAACAAATTGAATTTTACCATAAATACAGGAACATGAAAAAAATATTAATTGCGCTTGACTATGACCCCTCTGCAGAAAAAATTGCAGAAACAGGAAATACGATTGCGAAGGCACTTGGAAGTGAATTGGTTTTGCTGCATGTAATTGCAGAACCTGCTTATTACTCTTCCTTAGAGTACTCTCCTGTTATGGGTTTTAATGGATTTGTGGATACGTTTGATGTGGGCATTACCGAAGAACTAAAGGCAAGCCTTGCTGATAAATCAGAAGAATTTTTAGCACAGTCAAAAAAACATTTGGGAAACGAAAACATTAAAACGTTGGTAACAGAAGGTAATTTTGCAGAATCCATTGTGGCAGCAGCAAGCAATGAAAATGCTGATTTAATTGTGATGGGCTCACACACCCGCCGTGGCCTTGATAAATTATTAATGGATAACGTAGCTGAAAAAGTGCTTCACCTTAGCAAGGTGCCTGTTCTTGTTATTCCGGTTACCTGAACCTTCAAAAATATTCGGGCAAAAATATCTACAACAACAATTTTTAATACGGCTATTTCTTAACGCTTCATCCAAAAATCAAAATTAAATGAACAATTTTTTCAGGGCTTTAATTGCAGGCTATGGTGCAAAAAAATTAGGTGGCGGCTGTATCAGTACAGTTGTGGTTTTCCTGGTAATATGGTACGCATTGGGGCATTGCAGCCAGTAACATAACAGCCCATCAAAATAAAAAAGGTTACCGCTTAGGTAACCTTTTTTACTATCAAAATTTTAAGCGGCCCGTTGTACAGTCTTCTAACTGCTTTTACTCCGGTTGCAGTTTGCGTTCCCTTACTTCTACAAATGAAGCTGCAATGCCTGCCAGGTCTGTCTTTACGTTCATAATATCTTCATCGGTTATCCTGTCGTTAATGTCGTGCAGGTGTTTATTAATTTTTTTCTTGGTTACAGGGTCAATAAATTTTACCTGGTTGTAATAATTAGGATTAAATAATTGCATTTCGTCTTTTTGAGCAGGCATAGCTTTTATTTTTTACAAATCTAAAATTTCAAATCTTACGATAACCCACGAGTTACCCACAAATTAAAATGGTAACAAAAAAATAATATCCTTTTTATTTAATTATGCTTAGTTTATTGAAACAGGTACGTTCGCCCCCGATATGTAATGATTTTGTAGCCACAAAATGGCTTTTCGTCGCAACATTCCCTAACACTTAATTTTTAAATAAATGTATCTGTAATTTGGTGCAATGAAAAAGGCTTGGTACACCAAAAAATGGGCGGTGGTTGTTTTGCATACCGGCGCCTGGGTATTGCTATTTTCACTTCCTTACCTTTTAAGGCCATCTTACACGCCTGCAAAAAACAGCCCACCAGAGCCAGATAGCTCCACCACCAATTTTGTTATTGCCCGTATTAATGATGTAATGCTGGTATCATTTTTTTACCTGAATGCACTGGTGTTTATTCCTAAAACCTTCAATAAAAAAAAATACCTTTTATATACTTTTTTTCTTTTGATAAGTTTTACAGTGTATGTATTTGTTAGCAGGTTTGTAACCATTACGTTTACACATCACGAATGGTCGATGGACTTTAGAAGGCAATTGTTTTTTTGCACTTTTACTTTTATTTTTATACTGGCCTGCAGCATAGCTTATAAAACCATTGCCGATAAAATAATTGCCGATAATCTTTTAAAGGATAAAGAAAATGAAAACCTTAAAACAGAACTGTCTTTACTAAGGTCGCAGGTTAGCCCTCATTTTATGTTTAATGTTTTAAATAACATGGTGGCGCTTGCCCGTAAAAGGTCAGATTTGCTGGAGCCTTCGCTTATCAAATTGTCTTCCCTTATGCGGTACATGCTGTATGAAACAGATGAAGAAAAGGTATCGCTGGAAAAGGAAACTGATTATCTGCAAAGCTATATATCCCTGCAGCAGCAAAGGTTTAGCAGTAAAGTAGGCATTAATGTAACCATGCACCAGCCGGATAAATTATATGATATTGAACCCATGCTGCTGATACCATTTGTAGAAAATGCTTTTAAACACGGTACGGGCATGATACAAAATGCCACAATCGATGTTTCGTTAAAGGCAGAAACAGGCATGCTCTATTTTACGGTAAGCAACAAATATAACCCTTCATCAACCGAAGTAAAAGATAAGGCAAGTGGCATTGGATTGGCAAATGTGGAGCGAAGGCTTAAATTGCTTTACCCACACCATCATACCCTAAGCATAAACAAAGAAAATAACATTTTTACGGTACTGCTTACCATAAACCTTACAACATGATACGATGCATAGCCATAGATGATGAGCCACTGGCACTTGATTTACTGGTGGATAATATTAGTAAGGTGCCCTACCTTAAATTAATTGCAGCATGTGAAAACACAATGGAGGCCATGGAGGTTATGCAGCAGCACAAAACAGACCTCATCTTTTTAGACATACAAATGCCCGGCCTAACCGGCCTGCAGTTTATACAAAGCATGACGGTTAAGCCCATGATTATTTTGATAACAGCCTATGAAAAATATGCATTGCAGGGCTTTGACCTTAACGTTACCGATTACCTTGTTAAGCCCGTAGCACTCGACAGGTTTATAAATGCATGCAATAAAGCAAAAGAACTTTTTGATTTAAAGATGCAGCCGGCCACCCAAAAAACTTCCGGGTACTTTTTTGTAAATGTGGAATACAGCCTGGTAAAAATTGTAACCGCAGATATTGTGTATGTAGAAGGTTTGAAAGACTATATAAAAATCCATCTCAAAAGTTCTGCAAGGCCCGTCATTACCAGGATGCCGATGAAAGCGATAGAAGAACAATTGCCCTCGGGGGATTTTATCCGCATCCACAAATCGTACATTGCTGCGGTGGCCTACATAACCGCTGTACGTAAAACAAGCTTATTTATTAACACCCTCGAGCTGCCGGTAAGTGAAAATTACCGTGATACAATTACCGCAATAACAGGTAAGTAAACCTATCCAATTTTTTTAAAGCACTTAATGCTGTATTTTAGGGCATTAAATTTCTATATACTTTTTAAAACAGCTTCCATATGAACATGTTTTCAACGAGGATAACAGTGGCATTAGTTTGCGTACTGTGTTTTGCTTTTTCGGCCAATTGCCAGTTGCCCGATACTGCTTTTGTAACAGGGGATGCTTTACCTGATGCACCAGAACTTGCTGCAAGGGGCAGCTATAAAGTGGGCGTACAAACTATCGAACTCATTAATAAAAACCAGGTGGATATTTTAAACTCGAAAGCAGGCTCAAACCCGCTATACGACCGGCATTTGAAGGTAGAGATATGGTATCCTGCAACTGCTATAGCAAAGGGGCCGGAGCTGGAAAAGTACCCATCAACCCTAGGTTTAAAAGATGATACTTCCAGGCCACTAATCCCTTTTACTTTTTATGGACGGGCAATAAGAAATGCTGCCCCTGAATTATCACAAGGCAAATTTCCATTAGTGATTGTTTCGCATGGTTATCCCGGCTCAAGGTTGCTGCTTACTTATCTTACTGAACACCTTGCCTCCTGCGGTTATGTTGTGGCAGCAATAGACCATACAGAATCTACATACGGCGACAGGGCTGCTTTTCAAAGCACTTTGCTGAACAGGCCTATTGATATTTTATTTGTGCTGTACCAGCTTGCGGCTTTATCGGCAGCCCACCAATCTTCTTTTTTATCTGGTTTGGCAGATGCAGATAATACAGCATTGATAGGCTACTCCATGGGTGGGTATGGTGTGCTGAATGCAGCAGGGGCAGGCTATAGCAGCAAACTGGATTCTACCTTTATAAAAATGACCGGTGGCAATAATGCACTTGAAGTGCGCATTGACGGTAACGCAGCTTTCAAAAAATCATACGATAACAGGATTAAGGCCGTTGTTGCTTTTGCCCCATGGGGAATGCAACGGGGCGTTTGGGACGGCAAAGGATTACAAGGACTTAGGGTGCCAACTTTTTTTATTGCAGGCAGCCTTGATGATGTATCTGGTTACGAAGACGGAATAAAGGCAATTTATAAAGGCGCTGAAAATGCCCCAAGATATTTGTTAACCTATTTTAATGCCCGCCATAATGTAGCACCAAACCCACCCCCTGCGGCAACATTGCAAAAAAGCGTTTCTATTAATGAATACTATCATTATGCAGAGCCTGCGTGGAGCAGTTACCGGCTTAATAATATAAACCAGCATTTTGTAACCGCCTTTCTGGGCAAGGTTTTGAAGCAAAAGGAGTATGATAAATTTCTATCGCTACCAATAGGCGCTGGTGATAAAAACTGGCCCGGTTTTAAGCCACGTACCTCTACCGGTATGGAACTTTTATATGCAACACCCGCCGCTAAAAATTAATCATCTTAACCACATTTTTTACTTTTTTTTATTTACCCTGCTGTCAGGGGCTGTAACATTTCGTCGCAACATTTTAAGTAGTGATCTCATTTGTAAAAAAAACTTTTTTATCGATGATAGTTTTGTGTACAAATAACAAAACAATGAAAAAGATACTTGTACTAATTGCGGTTACAGCTTTCACTATTAACCTTTTTGCCCAAATGCCTTCAGGCATGCCGCCCGGGGGAATGCCCGGTGGAAATTTACCTGACGCAGGCCACGTGTATGGCAAATTAACCGATGCAGATGGCAAGGCCGTAAATGGCGCTTCTGTACTTTTAATGGGTAAGAAAATGGACTCTGTAACAAAGAAACTGAAAGATGTTTTGGTGAAGGCAACAGTTACCACATCCAACGGTGAATTTAATTTTGAAGAGCTTCCCATCAGGGGCAACCTGCTGTTAAAGGTGAGCAACGGTGGTTTTAAACCATATGAACAAACCATCTCCTTTATGCCGAAAATGGATGCCGGTGCTGCAAAACCTGCGCCGGGCAGTGTGCCCTCGTTCCCCGGCGGGATGCCTTCTTTTGATAAAGACTTGGGCAACATAAAATTGACAACAGATACCAAACAGTTACAGGATGTAACCATCACCTCTGTTACGCCAACCATGAAATTAAGTGGCGACAAAAAAGTTTTTAACGTAGAAAAAAATATCATGAGTGCAGGTGGCACCGGGGTGGATGTGATGAGGAACGTACCCTCCGTAAATGTAGATATTGATGGCAACATTACCATGCGCAACAGCGCACCGCAGTTGCTGGTGGATGGCAGGCCAACAACTTTAACGCTGGACCAGATACCAGCCGATGCCATAGAAAGTGTGGAGGTTATTACCAACCCATCTGCAAAATATGATGCCTCTGGTGGTGGCGGCGGTATTTTAAATATTGTTTTAAAGAAGAATAAAAAAAGCGGCTACAATGGTAACTTAAGGGCCGGTGTGGATAAACGTGGTGCACTGAACGGTGGTGCTGATTTTAGCTTTCGCCAGAATAAATTCAATTTTAGTGCTTCTGTAAATGGCAACCAAAATAAAAGCCGCACAACGGGCAATACAGAAAGGCTTAACCTGCTTGATGTACCCCAAACCAATATTGCCCAAAGCAACTTTAATAAAACTACCGGTGGCTTTTTGTTTGGTAAATTAGGGCTGGATTATTTTATTACCAACCGCACCACACTATCCTTAACCGGCATTAAAGTACATGGCGAATTTCACCCTAATGAATCCATTGGTATTGTTACCGACAGCTTATT
The DNA here is from genome assembly GCA_965249755.1 of Ferruginibacter sp. Classification (GTDB taxonomy): domain Bacteria; phylum Bacteroidota; class Bacteroidia; order Chitinophagales; family Chitinophagaceae; genus Ferruginibacter. The sequence goes on along the minus strand of CBDFMT010000004.1, from coordinate 10,040 downwards.
TACTTCTGGCAAAACTACCAGTTACAGCAACAGGCTTACTACCGGCAACCGGGAGTTTAATGGTCAGGGGCTTGTGTTTGGGCTTAAGCATTTGTTTCCTAAAGAAGGAGAAGAGATAACGGTGGATGCCAATTACTTTGGTGGAAAAAGCAACAACAATTCGCTGTACACCACCAACTATTTTGATAACAACAACGAATCGATAACAGGTACATCGCTGCAAAAAACACTTGGAAGCGGCAGTGATAATAACTACGTAATACAATCTGATTATGTAAAACCATTCAGCAAACTAACAAAGCTGGAAACCGGCGTAAGGGCAGCAATCCGCAACAGGGTAACGGTTAACGACAACTATCTTTTTACGGATAGTGCCTACAAGGTTGTCCCATCTGCGGTAAGCAACTATAAAAACACCGACAATGTGTACGCAGCCTATGTTACCTTAAGCAGCAGCATTAAAGATTTTAGTTACAAACTCGGCCTGCGTGCAGAAAGTTCCAACTACACCGGTACATTGACCAATACCGGGGAGCAATTTAAAAACAACTACCCGGTAAGTTTATTTCCATCTGCTTTCCTGAGCCAGAAATTAGGCAACAAGCAAGAGTTGCAACTAAGTTACAGCCGCCGCATTAACAGGCCCAACTTTTTTCAACTGATCCCTTTTACAGATTATACTGACAAGCTTAATATTACTAAAGGCAACCCCAACCTGGTGCCAGAGTTTACACAATCTTTGGAATTATCTTACCTGAAAACATTTGCAGGCAACAACACTTTATTGGCATCGGCTTATTACAAACACACCAATAACCTAATAACAAGGTACCAAACGCAGCAGGCCGATCCTGTATCGGGTGATAATGAACTGATCAATACTTACATTAACGCCAACTCCAGCTATTCAGCAGGTGCAGAGGTTACCTCACAAAATTTCTTAACCAAGTGGTGGGATATCAGTACCAACATCAACGTGTACAATTCCAAAGTAAATACGGACAGTGCTTCGGGTGGCAGCCAGGGGGCTTTGTGGAGTATGTTTGGCAAATTCAACAGTAATTTTAAACTGCCTTCCAATTTTGCTATCCAGTTTACTACAACCTATCAATCTAAAACCAACCTGCCGGTAAACACCAACACCGGTATGGGCGGCCCGCCGATGATGCAGAGCCAGAGCGCTTCACAGGGTTATATCAAATCATCTTGGGGTATGGATTTAGCGGTTAAAAAAAGTTTCCTAAAAAACAATGCGGCTGCGGTTTCCCTAAGCATCAGCGATATTTTCCGCACAAGGACCAACAGCCAATATTCCAGCAGCGAATACTTCACCCAAACCTACAGCCGCCTTCGTGACCCACAAATGGTTAAGTTAAACCTGAGCTATCGCTTTGGAAAGATAGATGCCTCCCTGTTTAAACGTAAAAGCAACAAAGGAGAAATGAATGCAACAGAAAGCGTGCAATAACCCTTTCAACATACAAAGCCGGGCTGCCCAAATGCAGCCCGGCTTTTTCGTTTGTATTTTCAGGCAACGGATGCCGTTATTTTTCATCGCCCAATGCCAAGGTTAAGGCTGCGTCGAAATAAGCACTGCTGCCGTGTTTGGTTGATTATCCCACTAAACTTTTTTTATATTTTCAGGTTAAATTGCCGTAATATTACGGTGTTAAAATTATACACCCCTATTTCCACGATAAGGACAGGTATAAAAAAACATGCTTACTAATAACTCTTGAACAACCCTTCTATCCATTATCCGAAAGCCAATCAAAAATTTTAAAAGACAAGTATGCAGGATAATTATATTGTTCCGGCGAACACATGTATTGGCCATGTTCATTTAAAGGTATCCGATATTCAAAAATCCCTTCTTTTTTACAACGGGCTTTTGGGTTTTAGCGTTACACAATTGTATGGCGATAGTGCAGCATTTTTATCGGCCGGTGGTTATCATCACCATATTGGTTTAAATACCTGGCAAAGCAAAAATACATTACCATCTTCCGGCAGGCACCCCGGCTTATACCACGTTGCAATTTTATATGCAGAGAGAAAGGAACTTGCCCTGATACTGAAGCGCCTGTATGAAGCCGGCTACCCACTTGACGGCGCATCCGACCATGGCGTTTCGCAGGCGTTGTACCTAAGCGACCCTGATAAAAATGGTGTGGAGTTGTACTGGGACAGGCCCAGAAATGAATGGCCTTTACAAGATGACGGCACTGTAGCAATGTTTACCAAACATCTTGATTTAAAAGAATTATTATCGCTTGCTGCTTAACTACCTTTCCAATAAGTAACATCGTTTTGGGAAATGTATTCAGGATATTTAACCACAAAAACACGGGGTATGCCTACACAAATTTATAAACGCTTATTCTTTCTCTACCTGCTTGCGTGCAGCCATGCACCGTTGATTTTTGCCCAAAACATTTTAAAATTAAAATACAAAAATTCGCTGGTATATGGCGGGCTCGAGGTAGGGTCAAAAGGTGTAAAACTAAGCCTGCTCGAAATTGGCAGGAACGCTAAAAAAAGCGGCGCTTTCAATATTTTAAAAGATACCAGCATCAACACAGATTTTATTTCTTTTACCAATGCTGCTTTTTCGGCCACCCTAAATGCGGTGTATGGCCTGTACACTGTTGCAGTAAATAAATACAGCGTGCCCGCAGCAAGGGTTTTTACCGTGGTAAGCAGTGGCGTAAAAATACAGGCAGAAAAAGATAATAAATCGTATTGGATAAACAGGCTGATAGATTCCATTAAAACACGGGTTAACGACCCTAACCGCACGGTGGAAATAATTGATGTGGCAGAAGAAGCCAGGTTATCGCACCTGGGCATTATACCCGATGCAAAAAGGTACTCTACTTTTTTAATTGACATAGGAAGCGGTAACACCAAAGGCGGTTACTTTCCCAATGGCAATACTAAAGAAATAAAATTGTTCCAGTTAACATGGGGCACAAAAAGTACGGCCAACGAAGCCGATAAAAGATGTGAAGATGATAAAAGCATCTCCAATTTCAACAAGCAAGTGGCAAGGGTGGTTAATGGGGTTATTGATAACGAAGTGGTGTATGCGGTTAATGCAAGCGGTGCATATAACATGAGTGATAATATTGCATTCAGCGGGGGCATTGCCTGGTCTGTGGCCACTTTAATTTCGCCTGAGCTGGCAGATAATTCTATTGTGCCCGTTACTTATGCTGATGTGGTAAAATTTAATACCAAACTGTCGGATAATTTTTCTGCCTTGCAGGAAACCGTGTTGGTAAAAGGCATAAAAGACAGTTCGGTAGATAAGGCCATGGTGGCCGGGGAAATAAAAAAAGTGATGAAAGTATTTGACCAAAAATCGCTGATAGCGGGCACCGGCCTGATGTTAAAAATTATGCGGCAGTTTGAAGGGTTGTATGAAAAGAAACAATTTTTTCTGATTAAAAGCGGACAGGTGGGTTGGATATCAGCCTATGTGGATGACAGTATATCGCCACAATAAGCGGCTATTTTAAAGCTGGCACATTTATTTGTGGTAATAACAAGATACATTATGAGGGATAACAAATCGTCGTTTTTACTGGGGCTTTCTTTTACACTGGTGTGTTTATCCCTGATTTTATTTGCATTTTGGGGCTACCGTTTCTTTACTGAAAAAATGCGTTCAACTAATGTGGCAGATATGCCCGATGCATCCAAAATAAAAAGGGCAAATGCCATAAATGTAAAAGACTCCCTCGAGAAAATTTATTTGGGCACCGTAAAAAAATACCAGTCGCAACTTGATTCTGCAGGCAATATCACCGATTCCATATCTGGCAATATCAAAGAAAAATTAAACGAAATTGATCAGCTTAAATCTGATATCAACATCATCTTAAAAGAAAAAATTACCACTGCCCAAATGGAGCTTGCCAAAGAAAAAATTGATTTGCTGCAAATTAAAATAGAGCAACTGCAAAGCCATAACAGTGTTATTGAAAGGGAGAACAGGCACCTGAATGCCCTGCTGAAAAAATACATGAACAACGGCGGTGTGGCTGATAACCCAACAAAAAAGCCAGGCGCTTTAAATGTTGATAATAAAGTAAAAACTGCTATTGTGATTAACGGGTTAAAGCTTGCAGCTTTAAATGAAAATAATGAGATTGAAGAAAGCCCCGAAGCATTCAAAGTGCAAAAAATGACGGGGTCCTTAATGGTTAAGGTAAGCGGCAACCAGGAAAAAAATATTGAAATTATTGTGGTGGTCATAAAACCCGATGGGCATATCTTTCAAAATTCGCCATGGGAAACAGGATCCTTTGATACACCCGATGGCAGCAGGTTATACACACATAAATTTACTTTTGAAAATGTAAATGGTGATGTAAAAAATTTTAGTTTTTCCCTTACAGCAGAGGTGTTTGAGAAAGGCAATTATGGCGTACAAATTTATTACAAAGGCGTAATTATCGGCAGGCTTGTAAAATACCTTGCGTAAACAATCGTATCCGTAAGCCCCATTTATCCTGCTAAGAAATGCCCAACTCCTTCTGTATTTCTTCCAGCGACCTGCCCTTTGTTTCTGGCAAAACCCTCCATACAAATATCAGGTGCAGCAACATCATAGCACTGTAAAATACAAAAGAATAAAAAGCCCCCTTTGCGCTTCCTTCCACAATAACCGGAAACGTCCAGGAAATGATAGCAGCCATTATCCAGTGGGTAAAGCTGCCCAGTGAGCCGCCCTGCGAACGTACAGAATTGGGAAATATCTCTGCAATAAATACCCAAATAACCGCACCTTGTGAAAAGCCAAAAAAGGCAATGAAGCCAATAAGATAGAAAATTACGTTACTGTCAGGCTGGCTGCTGCTAAAGGCCATTGCCGTCATGCCCAGAAAAAATATCATACCTATAGAGCCAATCAGCAAGAGTGTTTTTCTTCCAAATTTGTCAATCATCGTCATGGCGAGCAGGGTAAACAATAAATTGGCTGCGCCGATGTAGACTGGCTGCAGGTATGAATGTGCCTTATCAAAACCAGCCATTTCAAAAATGCGTGGGGCATAATAAATAATAGCATTGATGCCCGACAACTGGTTAAACATGGCCAGGATAACCGCATAGGTAACCGGCTTGCTAAACTTTTTTTGAAACAGGTTTTCTGCATGGTGCGTAACCGAATTGCGGATATCATTAATAGCCTTTTGCGTATCCAACTCACCAATGCGCTGCATAACAGGTATGGCTTCGGCTTCCCTGCCGTTCAGTATCAGCCAGCGGGGGCTTTCGGGTATAGTGCGTACCAGTAAAGCAAAAGCACCGGCCGGTATCACCATTATGCCCAGCATCCACCGCCATGCATTATCGCCGAGGCCGGCAAATAAAAAGTTGGTAATGTATGCCACAAAAATACCCAACACAATATTTAATTGAAAAGACCCTGCCAGCCTGCCCCTTAACCTTGCCGGCGAAATTTCTGAAATATACATTGGCCCTACCACAGAAGATGCACCCACTGCAATGCCGCCAATAAAACGGAACGTAACAAACAACAGCCATGCAGAAGTTGAAGCACAACCAATGGATGATAGCAGGTAAAGAATGGCGATGGCGATCAACACTTTTTTACGCCCATATTTTTTTGCGGGCACGCCTGCAACAATTGAACCCAACACCGTACCTATTAAACTGGAGGCAACTGTAAAGCCCTGCCAGAAGGAGCTTAACCCCCATAATTGCTGAATCGTTTTTTCAGCACCAGAAATCACAGCCGTTTCAAAACCAAAAAGGAAACCACCAAGTGCAGCAATAAGTGCAATGCGGACAGGATAAGCAAGCATGTACAAAAGTTTAGGGCATAAATGTATTGGTTTGTGCCTGATTAAGCCAAATCTTTTTCACAACTCATCTTTACCGCCATTGCACAAAACCCTTTAGGTGCTGCAAACAAAAGGTGCTTCATACAAGCAGCGGGCCTTATCTGCTGCATTCGCCTTACCCTAAAAATATTCATTTTTAAGGCTTTTTTTTGGAAGAAAAATACCTGCATACCCTGCCCACATCAGCGCATCTTTTCTGTTGAGTATGCGGCTCGTTATTTTATTGTGAACAAATATAAATGACCCCCCTTTTTTTGCAGGAATGGTTTCTATAAAATAGGTTACTATACTTTTTTTAGTGATCTTTAAATACTACAATCAAAAAATATTTATGGGAAAATTTTCCGGGAAAACAGTCTTGGTAACGGGCAGTGGCAGGGGCATTGGAAGGGCCATTGCAGTTAAGTTTGGACAGGAAGGTGCCACCGTTGTGGTAAATGATTTGAAGGACGATGACAACGCAAAAGAAACGATACGGCAGGTAAAGGCCACCGGAGTGAATGCCGTTTTTGTACCGGCAGATATCAGCAAAACAGAGAATGTGCAAACGCTGATAACGCAGACTGTGGCCGCAGTTGGCAACCTTGATATACTCATTAATAATGCGGGGATAGAAATACGGGCACCATTTTGGGAAGTAACCGAACAGCAGTATGACACCGTAATGAACGTAAACCTTAAGGGAATGTTTTTTTTAACACAGGCCTTTGTACACCACCTGCAGCAAACGCAGCGGCCCGGTGTAATTGTAAATAACAGCAGCGTGCATGAAGAATTGCCATTCCCCAATTTTGCTGTGTATTGTGCCAGCAAAGGCGCCATGCAAATGGTAATGCGCAACCTTGCGGTAGAGCTTGCGCCGCTCAATATCCGCATCAATAACGTGGCACCCGGTGCCATACGTACACCCATAAACGCAAACCTGCTAAGCTCACCTGAACAAATTAATGCACTGCAAAATAATATATCGCTGCACCGTTTGGGCGAGCCTGAAGATGTTGCCAACGTTATTGCTTTTTTAGCAAGTGACGAAGCCAAATATGTTACCGGAAGCACTTATTATGTTGATGGTGGTTTAGCGTTTCATTATACCGAGCAGTAATTTTATAGAGGTCCTGATGCTGTACCTGCGTTGGGCAACTTATGTAAATCCAATCTTTTTTTGAATACTTTCAGGCCTGTCCCTGTCGCCTTAACCTTATCCCCTGATTAACTTTTTGTGGTTGCCCAAAAGTTGTACTAGTTCTACAAATCATAAACCAACATACCATGCACAAGGTTCTTTTATGCGCCATTCTAATGCTGGCATCCGGTACCAGCTTCGCCCAGAAAAAAGTCTATTTTGCCCGTTCCAACTACACAGATAGCGTGGCCATGGAAAAGAACATACCTGCACTTGCCACGGAACTGGTCGGCTTGTACAAGGATGCCACTGAACTTACTTATCTCGATAACCTGTTCCGCCTGCAACTGGTGGCAGGCTTGCACCCATCTTCTGCCACATCGTTAAAAAAAATTCATTTATTGTCACTGGGTGATTCTGTTACACCGACTGCCCTGGGTTTCCCCTACCAGCTTTATAATGCCTGCATGCTGGAAAACCCTTCACCAGATGGGTTTACAGGCGTTTATAATGCGGTATTTCAAAAAACCTATATGCCCCTTAACGAAGACGGTAAAAATTGGGCAGCAGAATATTTTAGCCCTGATATGGACCAATACAAACAGACGTTACTCTCCAGGATACACGAGTTAAATATCAGTGACAGCCTTTTAATTACAGATGCCGTAAGACTGTGCAGGGCGTACTGCACGTACATGGTGTTTAAAAAAACTTCGCCACTGGCAAAGCAAATTTTTGCAGCAATTGAAAAGGAAAAATATATAAGGAACGATAGTGTGCTGATAAAAATGCCGGATGGTGGCACAATTGCGCTTACCGTTGTAAGGGACAAAAAAGTTAACACACCGCAGCCTGTTGTACTGATGTACAATATTTATGCCGGCAGCGATGCCGCAAGGTGCAAGAATGCATTGGCAAGGGGATACATTGGTATAGTAGCCAACACCAGGGGGAAGCGTTTAAGCCCCGATGTTATTGAACCCTTTGAGCATGATGCAAAAGACGCTTATTACATTATTGACTGGATAAGCAAACAGGCATGGTGCAATGGCAAAGTGGGCATGTATGGGGGAAGCTACCTGGGCTTTAGCCAATGGGGTGCCGCCAAATTTATGCACCCTGCCCTTAAAACAATTGTACCCCAGGTATCTGTTGGTGCCGGTATTGATTACCCGATGCACAATGGCGTTTTTATGAACTATATGTTGCAGTGGATACATTTTGTTACGGATAATAAACTGGTGGATTTAGCCGGGTTTAATGATGAAAAAAAATGGAACCAGGTATTCGGCGACTGGTACACAAAAGGTGCAAGCTTCCGTTCGCTGGATTCCATAGAAGGCAGGCCCAACAATATTTTTCAACGCTGGCTGCAACACCCTGCCTACGACAGCTACTGGCAAAATATGACACCGCAAAAGGAAGAATTTGCGAAAATAAATATTCCCATCTTTACCACAACAGGGTATTGGGACGATGACCAGACTGGTGCGATGTATTATTACAGGCAATATTTTAAATGGAACAAAAACCCCAACTACTATTTATTAATTGGCCCCTATGATCATGGCGGTTCACAGGGTTTTCCCAAGCCGTTGTTGAACGGCTATACCATTGACAGTGTTGCCAACATACCCATACTGGATATTGTTTTTAAATGGTTTGATTATGTGATGAAAGACAGCAGCAGGCCTGCTTTGCTAAAGGATAAAGTAAACTTTGAAGTAATGGGCGCCAATGAATGGAAACATGTAGCCTCCCTTAGTAAAATGAGCAATGACACCCTGCATTTTTATTTAGCCGGTACTGCAAAGACCGGGTTTTCGCTGCTTGCAAAACAACCTGCCAAACAAACTTTTATCTACCAGCAGGTAGATTTTAAAGACCGGGGCGAAGCATTGTTCAGCGGGCAAAATACAGCCATGGGCGCTTACCCCATGCTGGTAGACAGTATGCTTAAACCAGAAAAAGAAAAAATGATTTTTGTAAGTGCGCCTGTTGATAAACCTGTAATAATAAGTGGTGCTGTTGAGGCAGCTATTGTGGCCAGCATTAATAAAAAAGATATGGACATTGTACTGGATTTATTTGAGCAAACACCAGATGGAAAATACTTTGCATTAAACCAAAACATACAGCGGGCAAGCTACACATACGAAACCGTACAACGAAAACTGCTGCAGCCCGGCAAGATAGAAACCATATGGCTGAAAAACACTTACATCACCTGCAGGCAATTGCAAAAAGGCAGCAGGATAATAGTGGTGTTGGGTGTAAATAAAAACCCCAACTGGCAAATAAATTATGGTACCGGCAAAGATGTGAGCGGCGAAACCATGAAGGATGCAGCCATACCTGCACAGATAAAATGGTACAGCAACAGTTGCATAAAAATTCCTGTGCTTAGATAATTTCATTTTAAAAAGTTGTTTTTTATTTTCGGAAAAATCAGAATATTTATGATAAGGATATCCATTTTACTGATTGCTGTTAACTGCCATTTTATTGCTGCGGCACAAAAGCCAAGGGCAAGGGATATCGGGATACCTTTTGAAGGCATTACCGGAAAGTACAATGCCATAACCGATGTTAAAGGTGTGGAGGTTGGCTACAGCACTATTATTACAGGCCAGGGCAAAAATGTACGGGGCAACGGCCCTGTGCGTACAGGCGTTACTGCTATACTGCCCCGTGGCAAAACAAATAACCCGGTATATGCCAACTGGTATACCTTAAATGGCAACGGGAGATGACCGGCACCACCTGGATAACAGAATCTGGTTTTTTAGAAACCCCTGTTATGATTACCAACACCAACAGTGTTGGCGTGGTTAGGGATGCCGTGTTAAAATGGTTTGTAAAAACGAATTGGTACCATGAAAATTTTTGGTACACTTATCCTGTTGTGGCGGAAACCTATGATGGTTTCCTGAATGATATTTATGGCTTTCATGTTAAAGAAAGCAATGCCTTTGAGGCGCTGGACAGTGCAAAAAGTGGCTACCTTAAAGAAGGTAATGTTGGCGGCGGCACCGGCATGATGT
>CBDFMT010000003.1:0-9574 GCA_965249755.1 Ferruginibacter sp. | reverse complement strand
CCTTTACCTTTCCCCTCGGTATTTTGCCCATCGTTAATATAAGGCTACGCATCAAATTAAACTTCCACCTAAACCGGTTTGGGTCAGATGTTTTGATGGCACCAATGATCGTATTTGTAACCATTAAGGTATGCTCAATATGCCAGCCAACCGGCGATGCAGAAACGGCGGTGTTTATTGCTTCTGCCTTCGGTATTTTGTTTTCAAGTTCGGTAAACAATTGTTGTAGTTTGTCCATTGCAGTATTTGTTGGCGGCCTTTATAAAATAGCCCGGGCAATAAAGCTACAGTCTTTTTTTTTGCAACAAAAAAGTTGATGCTTAAAACAACAATCAATATAATCAAACCAAAAAATTCCCTTGATTCTTCAATCCACGGTTGCGTTGCCTTCATGGCGGATGCAAGGTTTGCAGCATCATGAAATTTAATCCAGTCTATTACCCCGTTTTGGTCAAGTGCTTTGTACATGGCATAAACAGCATACACGGAAATGCCCGCCAGGTAGGCCTTTCGGTAATATTGGTGCCTTGCCGCCAGGTAGCACAGCACAGCACTGTACCCGTAAAGGGGCACCCATATGTAAGGGTCGGGGCCGTTATATTGCAGGCCTGCAAAAACAATAAAAACCACACAAAAAATGATATTAAAAACTCTCATGGCATTGATGCTTTTTTAAGCAGCAGCAAACTACAAAGTTCATCATACAAATGCCTTTATCTTACCAAATAATTGTTTACGGCAACATCCAAGGATAGAAACGGGTGAGCTCAAATCAAAAGCAAAGAAATAATGATAGCATCCATGGCGCCCGGGCGGGCTGTACGCAGTACTCCGCAGCGCCGGTTATAAAGTATAATTTAAACAGGCAACTTTTGCTGCGCTTTACGGGGTACTTGCTTCCATCCCTGGCGCAATACATTTTGATTGTTAGCTGCCATGGCTGATGCCAAAGTCCGGGTTACAGATCATCCCCACAAATGCCGTTAGTTTTAAAAATCCTGATAGTGGGTGTGCATGGCTTCCACTGATCAATTTATGACATTGAAAGAAGGAACAGATGGAGATGAATATGATGCTGCATTTTGGGATGACCCCAATTTAATTTTTCCTCCACAAATACTTCCTACTTATAACAGTTTTAATATAGCATATCCTAAACATAAAGACCCCGTTATATGATACTCCTATAGAAATGTATACGAATATTGGCGGAGCGGTTTTGGCGCAATACAACACAAACCCTAAAAAATATCAAAATACATGTGCACTAAGAATATCGAAAGCTTTGAATTATTCAGAGGTTACAATCCAAAATATACCTGGTAAAACATTTAAAGGTGCGGATAACAAGTATTATTTTCTAGGTGTAACTGCTCTGTTAAAGTGGATGAAATTAACTTTTGGAATACCAACGGGAACTAACCATTTGAGACAAGCGCAAGGAAGTGTCAATGGCCAAAATTTTCCTTCTTTGCTTGCTGGTAAAAAGGGTATTTATATCATGATCTCTAATTACCCTGGGGACGACTGTTTTGGAGCTACCGGGCATGCGGATATTATTAACAATAGTGAGTGTGATGGAGGTTGTTACTTTGATGCAACGTGTGGGGTTCATGAAATTTTTATTTGGGAATTACCATAAATAATCAAAAACATGAAAAATATAAAATTTGTATCAGTGTTAGTTGTTACACTGTTCTTTTCAAATTGTAAAACAACTAGTAAAGCTTCTTACGAAAATAATTTTAAAGAAGCATAGATACACGGCTTTAAAATAACTTACTTTCAGCAACTGTTGTTAGTCGCTTTTAATGAATCAAATGCAATTAAGGAGATTTTACTAACCGATGCCAGCAAAGGAATGGCTGATCTGCCTTTAGGTACCCCCGATTTAAACTTAATTGACAGTTTTGTTAAAGTTGATAATATGGAAATGGTTCGGGATTCAATAAAAAGAGCGGAAGGCGCACAGGGCAAATATATTTTTTCTTATGCGCTGAAAAAATTCAGTAGCAAATGGTTAGATAGTTTAGCAAAAGCGAGATATGCTGTTTACAAAATGGAAGACAAAGAGGCGTTTATAAAAAAGTAAATTCTTACCTTATTTTTTAGCATTTAAAATGAAAAAGTATTTAATCGTTTTGATCATTATAACGACAAGTTGTAACAAAGGGTTGTATGCCAGGTTCAACTACAATCATAGCGTAAATCCCTGGATTGACGCCTTTAAAGACAGGGTATTTTTTTCAGCAGTAAGAGAAGCATACCAATCTGATACTTTAATATTTCAACTTATAGAAAAGAAAGATGCATTCAATCCCTATGATGGCCTCACACTTAAAGAAATTGAGATGGCAGATGAAATGAGAAAAAATTTGATAAAAAATATGCCATCGCCATCAATGTGTGAAAATTGTGCGGCAGGTTCGAATTACTTTATGGCCTCTGGCTTACATTATTATGCAAGCCGGGAGCTTGATTCAATAGCTGGAAAACTATATAAAATTCATATTAAGAATGATAAGGATAGCGGGCTAAGGTAAACGTTACAATTCCGAAGCCGTGGTTCTCAGAAGCCGTGGTTCGTGTCCACACGAACCACTCTTCGCTAAATGAAATCATGCGTAAAACAATTGTCTTTAATCCCATGTATGGCGGGCATAATGGTTACATTTGGTAAACGACTTTTTGTTAGCACAAAACCCCCATCATTCATTAATCGCAATAAATAAAAACAGGCACAATGAAAAAAAGGATATTGATGATTACCGTTTTTAGCTGCTGTGGCTTTTTGGGGCTTGCGCAGGATACTGCTTATGTGCACCCCAACACTAAGGCAAAGGGCTGGGTAAAGGTTTTTAACAAAAGCCTTTCCAATGCGATTTTTCCGGCGGGTGTATGGAAAGGTTCTGCTGGTATTTTTACAGCAACAAAAGATGAAGCACTTTGGACAAAAGGCCAGTATGATAACTTTGTACTTGACCTCGATTTTAAAACAGCCGATGGTACCAACAGCGGTGTAATGGTACATGCCACCGATCTTGCAGATTGGATACCGCATTCAGTAGAAATTCAAATTGCAGATGATTACTCAAAAGAGTGGGGTAATGCATCGCCCAACTGGCAATGCGCTGCAGTGTTTGGCCATCAGCCTGCTACGAATAAATCATTAAAACACCCCGGCGGGTGGAACCATTTTACCATTACCTGCATTGGCAGAAAAATATGGATTGTCTTAAACGGCACCTTGGTAAACACCTGCGATATGTCGCTTTTCACTTCAGCGAAAACAAACCCTGATGGCTCAGAAGCGCCTGCGTGGCTAAGCAATCCAATGGCAACACTGCCGTTGCATGGCCATATTGGTTTTCAGGGCAAGCATGCCGGTGCTCCCATTTATTTTAAAAATATCAAGATTAAAGAATTGAAGTAATTTGGTTTTTACAAAACGGTGCAGCCTGAAACAACAGCCTATTACAACAACTGAAAAATGTAAATATCGTTAATAACAAACACGAATTTGCGCCATTACCCATTTGCCATTAAATCCCCCTGCAATGAAATATTTTTTTGTTACAATTTCTTTTCTGACGGTTGTTTGCATTTCCTGCAGCAACAAAGAACCCTTTAAACTTCCGTATAAAAATATTGGAGGCTATGTAATTGGTAACGAAACCTGCAATACGGATGCTACTCAAAATTATTGGGTACTGGACTTTACCGTATATCCGAATTCGCCACATATTGGTGATACCCTTACGCTAAATGGCACTGCTTACACCAATGTACTTAAAGTTAAAGGACTTGATGCAAGGTTAAAACAAGTGGGAATGAGGGTTTCTATAGACTACAATGTTGTTACCGCCAACAAAGTAATTACTAAGGGGTGTACAGTAAGCAATCCGCTTACTTACAACCTTAAAGAAATTTCAATTATTAACCAAGGTGAAATCAGATAATCTACAGCCAAAAACCTAACAATGAAATACGTTTTTTATACCGGTTTGCATGTTGGTGTTTATTTGTTTCAGCAACAAAGAACCATTCACTCCACCTTACCAGTTAATTGGAGGGTACGTTATTGCAACTGAAACCTGCAAGGGCAATAATGCCCAAAATTATTGGCTGCTTGATTTTACTGTTTATCCAAACACGCCACAAATTAGGGATACATTGATGGTGAACGGAACTACTTACGCCAATGTTTTAAAATTAAAAGCGCTTAACCCTGCGTTTAAATTAATAGGGATGACGGTTTCAATAATGTACAACACCATAACTTCAAATAAAATAACTACAACGGATTGTATGGTTACAAATCCGGTTACCTATGCACTAAAAGAAATGGTGATACTAAACCAGGGTGAAATAAGGTAGCTATACAATTTTTACAATGTAAACAGTTAGGTAAGATGATAGCTTTTCTAACAATATATTTGCGAAAAAAATAATTATGGATTGGTACGAAGCAGATGTACAAAACGCCGAAAGGGAAAAAAGCAAACTACTTTACGATCCAGAAATGGTTTTTTACGGCAGCTCTTCTATAAGGTTGTGGGGCGACAGGCTGTATGAAGATTTTAAAGGGTACCTGCCCGTTAACCTTGGTTTTGGCGGCTCAACACTTGCTGCGTGCAACTGGTTTTTTGAACGGTTGCTAACCCCTTACCATCCTGTACACATTGTACTGTATGCAGGCGATAATGATTTAGGTGATGGCATACAACCGGCAGAAGTTTTTGAATCGTTTAAAAAATTTGTGCAACTGATGGACAAACACTTTCCTGCTGTTGGCTTTTCTTTTATCTCCATAAAACCAAGCATTGCACGTTGGGATATTATTGACAATATCAGGGCGGTTAATACAATGATTAAAGCGTATATTGAAGATGGTTACGAAAAGCATTTTTATGTAAATATTTTCGATAGCATGCTTAATAATGAAGGAAAGCCTGTTGCAGCATTGTTTGATACGGACGGGCTGCATTTAAGCAGCAATGGTTACGATGTGTGGAGAGATGTGTTGCTGGAACATTTTAAAAACAAGCTTAAAGATTCGATAACGTGAAATTAGCGGGGGTAATGTTTTTTATATGTCACTTGCATGTTGATGAAAAGAAAATACCATACATGGTTTAGCCCGATATTAAACAAGCAAATGGAACTGCTTGTGTTTGGGCATAGTGGCGCCGCTGTTATTTTTTTTCCTACCCGTACTGCCCGGTTTTACGATTATGAAAACTGGCGCATTATCGATGCCATCAAAGACAAAATTGAACAGGGACTTATACAGGTTTTTTGTGTGGACAGTGCAGACCTTGAGAGCTTTTACTCCACCCTGCACCCGGCCGATAAAATTAAAAAGCACCTGGATTATGAAACCTACATTCTTACAGAAGTAATACCCTTTGCCGCCAAACAAGGCAGTTCGCCATTTATTATTGCAGCAGGCTGCAGCCTTGGTGGTTACCATGCAGTGAACATTGCATTTAAGCACCCGCAAATATTTAAAAAGGTGGTGGGCATGAGTGCCCGTTATGACCTTACCACCTCGTCTGATGCATTCCCCGATTTATTAAATGGTTTTGTAGATGAAAATATTTATTTCAATATGCCAACCATGTACATGCCTAACCTTACAGATAAAACAATACTGGATAAAATACGGGCACTCGACATTACATTGGTGTCTGGTGGGGCAGATCCTTTTTTCCCCAACAACAAAGCATTAAGCGATTGCCTGCTGCAAAAAAACATACCTGCTAAATTTTATGTTTGGGAAGGCGAATCGCACCGGCCAAGGTATTGGCGGGAGATGGTAAAATTGTATTTGTAAAGTAGTTATAATCATCTTTAAATATCCTCTGATCCCTCATCTATTTATGCAGCAATATTCATCTAGTTTTAACAACGGTACGTTTCAAAATTTTTCAGCAACGCCTTCCCTTGCCGAAGGTGTTTCCATGTTTGGTTTGATGAAAGATTTCTTTTTTAAGCCTGATAAAGTTACCCCGCCTTTTACAGTGCCTTCTGTACAAACAAACCTTAAAACCTACTATTCAAAAAAACTTTCTGTTATCTGGTTTGGCCATTCTTCTTACCTTATCCATTGCGATGGGGTTAATATTTTGGTAGATCCTGTTTTTAGCGGGCATGCATCACCGGTAAGTTTATATATCAAAGCTTTTAAGGGAAGCGATGTATACAAACCTGCGGATATGCCAACGGTGGATATCATGATTATAACCCACAACCATTACGACCATCTTGACAGCCAAACCATAAAAGCATTAAGCCCAAATACCAAAAGTTTTTACATGCCATTGGGTGTGGGCAAAGATGTAAAAAGACTTATCGGTAAACAACCGGCAACCGAAATGGACTGGTGGCAAACAATTGAGGTAAGCAATAACCTACAACTTACGGCCACACCTTCCCGGCATTTTTCTGGCAGGGGGCTTAAGCGAAATACATCGCTTTGGGCATCATTTGTTTTGCAGATAAACGGCTATACCATTTTTATAGGCAGCGATTCCGGGTATGATACGCACTTTAAGGCCATCGGCCATAGGTATGGCCCATTTGACCTGGCCTTGTTGGAATGCGGACAGTACAACACTGCATGGCCCTATATCCACTCCATGCCCGAGGAGCTTATAACAGAAGCCGCCATGCTAAATGCCAAGGTGATAATGCCTGTACATTGGGGCAAATTTTCACTCGCCTTTCACCCATGGGATGAGCCCGTGAACAGGTTTACAAAAGCTGCGGCTGCAGCAGGCCTTAATTATACCACGCCAAAAATAGGGCAACCCGTCGTTATTGGCGAAGCATTGCCCAGGGAAAGATGGTGGGAACAATGATATCCAAAACCTGTCATCAACTTATTTAATCTTCATTGCGTTGGGGTCCCATTGTATGATCTTCTTTTCAAAATAACTGTCATTGCAGGCGAGGCAAGGGGCTGCTGCACGAAAGCCAAACGACGCATCTTCAAATACTGGTTTGCCAGTTTTTATACTATCAAAGAAATTTATATGGTGCATCAGGCGATCATCTACACCTTCTGGCTCTTTGTAGCTTATATCTGGTTTTATCGGCCGTTTGCGCTGTTCGGCGGTGTACTTTTCATTGTATTGTGCCAGCAACTTGTCCTGCATACTTTTGGTGTAAGTGCCTAATGCATCCCAACCGCCAATACCAGGTGCTTTTGCCATAATACTGTGGTGCAATTTTACTTCACCATTACCAACATCCATAGTCCCTTCATCACCAACAAACCTAACCAGTTCACTACCGCCTGTACCACTTACAAAATTTACCTGCAAGGTTAATTCAAAGGCAGGGTGCTCTTGGGTTGCAGGGTATTGCATAATGCCGGTCATAATATCAGGCACATTTCGCCCGTCTTTCCAGTGGCTCAATTGCCCCGTTGCGTAAATAGATTCCGGACCTTTTGAGTTGGTGATAAAATGTGTTCCCGTAAGCAGGTGAACAAAAAGATCGCCTGCCACACCGGTACCAAACTCACGGTAGTTGCGCCACCAAAAAAACTTCTTGGCATCATATGGTATTTTGGCCATCCCTTCAATATACCTGTCCCAATCTACGGTTTCGGTACCCTGGTCTGTGGGCATGGTATATTCCCAGGCACCCAATGCATCCTGCCTGTCGAACACCGCATTTACCATATTTAGTTTTCCAATTTCGCCAGACTGATAAAGCTCTTTTGCTTTGGCATACACCAAACCACTAATACCCTGGCTGCCTATCTGCAATATTTTGTTACTGGCTTTTTGTGCTGCAATTATGCCTGCGCCCTCACCGATAAGGTGAACCATTGGCTTTTCGCAATAGATATGTTTTCCCTTCAGCAGTGCGGCTTTGGTTATACGTGCATGCCAATGGTCGCCGGTTGCAATAAAAACGGCATCTACATCTTTTCGGTCTAAAATTTTGCGGTAATCATTGGTTAAAAAAATATCGGCGCCATACACTTCCTTAACCCTTTCCAATCTGCCGTTATATAAATCACAAGCAGCAACCAATTGTATGCCCGGCACTTTTAATGCAGTCAACAAGTTGTTGGTACCCATAATCCCCATGCCAATTACAGCAATATTTATCCGGTCGTTACTGGTAATTTTTTGTTGAAAAGGGATGATGCGTTCTTCTATTTGCCTGGCCCCAGCTAAAGAAGCAAATGGCCCGGCACCCAAGGCAAGGGTGGTGCCGGTAAGCTGTTTAATAAAATTACGCCGGGAAGAAGGTTGTTGTTTTGGCATGGCCGTAAAATTTAAATAAGTAAATATGGAAAGATGAAAAGCAATAAGCAACGCTGATAATGGAGAAATAAATGTAGGTAAGTTTTTGCGTTAACAAGCAAAAGCGTTTGACAGATTTTATATTTTTTTATCGGTTTAAATTGGAATGGAATATCAAAGGATATCTTTTTTACAACCATTAATTATTTGGGTTGGGAAAAGAAAATCAGTTTCGTTTTTCTATTTACAACATCTGTTTCAAGCATTTGATCTAACGGTTATTTTATAGAATTGTATATTTCAACAATGGTTTTAGACAGTAATAAAATTGAATCAATCAAAGCATATTTTAAAACACGCCCTGTTTTGAGGGCCTGCCTTTTTGGGCTTTACATAAAAAGAATAGTGGATGGTAAAAGTGACTTAGATATTTTAGCAAACTTGGATTATATGCAGAAAACAGGCCTGAAGTTTATGCAAACGAAGATTGACCTGGAGCGTATTTTACATAATAAAGTAGATTTAGTGCCATCCCATAGTATGTCTAAATATTATTAAGCCTTTGGTTGATGAGGAAAAACGGTTGATATATGCGAAGGGAGATTGGCGACAAAATAAGGTTACAAAAATGATATGCAAGCATTAAAGACTGACATCAAAGCTGTTAATTCATAAGTTTTATACTTTTTACTCCAAAGTGCCATATCTGCCCACCTGTCGGCCATTAGTATCCCCCCTTTTTTCACTCATTTGCATCATTATGCGCAAGGCATTTTTTTAACTGTTTATAATTAAATTGCGCTGCTCCTTTAATCGAAAAAGATAACTAACCTATATGCAGGATACCCCCAAGCCGGAGTACAACGGCCTTAATTATTTTAATGCACTGTTTAATGAGTCTAAAGAAAATTGTGTTTTATTGATGGATGAAAACGGGATCATATTGGAAGTAAACAAAGCATTTATTACCTGTTTTGGATACGACAGGGAAGATATTTGCGATAAACACTTTAAATTTAAGCGCAAATTTCAAAAGTCCTAAAAAAATAATACCAAATGTCCTAAAAAATAGCAAAGCAAAAGTAAAGGGAATTGGCTCTAAGGTTTTTATTTATTCATATATATTTTTAAAGCGAGTTATTAGACACATAAAAATACAAAGCCTGGCATTTTTATGCCGGGCTTTAACCAAAACTAACTGCTATGAGAAAAAAACTATCGTTTGAAAACCTTATTATAAAACAGGTTAAACACTAAAATAAACACTGAGCCAAGTGCGGCATAATGGGCAATTAAAAGCCCTTTAAGTG
>CBDFMT010000002.1:0-7014 GCA_965249755.1 Ferruginibacter sp. | reverse complement strand
TCCAACCACGATAGTTGGTGGTTTGTTACCGGCGATAAAAAGGAGATTTATGATTTTGCCATTAACGACCTTAAAGCAAATATTGCAGATGTAAATATTGATACGGCTTTTATACATACTGAAAATTTTTTCCTGCTGGATAAGGCGCATATCGTAAGGGGATGGTACAATGGTTTAGATACCGTTAAGCAGGCAAAACTGGTAAGGGACATTCCCTTATTGATGCTGGAGAAAAATAAAAAGCGGACATTCAGCGAATTTTTGAAAGAACTGTTTGGCCGCAGCTAAAATTATTATGGATAGTATTCAAATGTGAAGCATCCTAAAAAATCATTAAAAAAATGTTGACACCTTCACTGGTTAAAAATG
This sequence comes from Ferruginibacter sp., assembly GCA_965249755.1. GTDB lineage: Bacteria > Bacteroidota > Bacteroidia > Chitinophagales > Chitinophagaceae > Ferruginibacter. The sequence goes on along the minus strand of CBDFMT010000002.1, from coordinate 6,645 downwards.
ATACAAAGGCAAAAAAACTTATTTGGGCTGCATCCGTAATCGTGTTTGCAGCAGTGGCATTGCTATCAAAGTTTAAGCTCAATATGGCACTGCCTTTTAATGTGCATGTTTTTGCAGCTTTCAATGCTGTTATCAATTCTATCGTCGCCATACTGTTGCTGGCCGGGCTTTTTGCAGTAAAGCAAAAAAATTATGTGCTGCATAAAAAGATAATGTTGTGTGCAATTGTATTATCGGTACTTTTCCTGCTTTCGTACATTTGCCATCACCTGCTGGCAGGCGAAACTAAGTTTGGGGATAGCAACTACGACGGCATAGTAAGTACAGATGAAAAGGCAGCAGCAGGAAGTATAAGGATGGTGTATTACATCTTGCTGATTACCCATATTCCGCTTGCGGCCATTGTACTTCCCTTCATTTTATTTACTGCGTACAGGGCATTAATTGGCGAATATGAACAACATAAAAAACTTGTAAGGATAACCTGGCCTGTTTGGTTTTATGTAGCAGTAACCGGGGTGGTTGTTTACCTGATGATACATCCTTACTATCATTAACGGTAAGCAAACTGCTGCTGTAAAGAAGCGATGCTTTGATTGATAAAAACTTTTTTCCGCTATAAAATGTACCCATGCAGGAAGACATCATTGTTCAGATAACCAACAAGATTAAAGACATCCGTAAGGAAAAAAATATTACCCTGCAGGAACTGGCAGAAGCTACCGGCGTAACAAAAGGCATGCTGAGCCAGGTTGAAAATAACCGCACCATCCCCTCTCTCACCGTTTTTCTGAACATTATAAAATCGCTTCAGATTGACATCAATGATTTTTTTACAGACTTCAATACCACTGCAACAAGTAAAGTTATTTTTAAAAAAGCTGCGCAATACCAAGCCTTCGAAAAGGAAAACACTGTAGGCTTTCATTACCAAAGGATTTTATCTTCAGCCATTGAAGAATATCATGTAGATTTTGTATTGCTGACCCTGCAGCCAAATGCCCAAAGGGCTTCTGTACAAACAGATGCCTTTGAGTTTAAATACATTTTAAAAGGAAAAGTAGAATACACCATTGGAAATGAAATTTTTTTGATGGAGCAAGGCGATTCTATTTTCTTTGATGCAACAGAACCACACAACCCCAAAAATACAGGGGATACCGAAGCCCAACTATTGATTTTGTATTTTTTTAATGCCCCCAAATAGTAGCCTGTTTTCACCAATCAGTTCAATTAGTTTACAAATAGTAAACAAATTGCATTTTTTTGACCAATAAGTTTACTTTAAGTTAACTTGAAGTAAACAATTTGTTAAAGTTGCCTTGATATTTTTGCCACCTAAACTAAAAAGCTGGTTATGAAGCAAAGATTAAAACTTTTTTGGCCCATAGTATTTTGTATGCTAATGGGCCCGTTTTATTTACAGGCACAAACGGTGGAAGTCAAAGGAAAAATTATTGACGAGTTAACAAATAAACCTGTTGAAGGGGCATCTGTTCAACTAAAAAATTCAAAGAAAGGTACCAGTACAACAGTGGGGGGAGATTTTAGTATTGTTGCTTTAAAAGGGGAAACAATTATTATAAGCGCCGTAGGTTTTCAAAATAAAACTATTGGTGCTTCTTCAGATTTTATAAATGTGCTTTTAACATCTGATAATAAACAGTTGAACGAAGTGGTGGTAACAGCATTAGGTGTAAGAAAAGAAGTAAAACGGATTGGTTACTCTGTTCAGGAAGTAAAGGGGGCTGATCTTTTAAAAGCCAGGGAACCCAACCCTGTAAACGGCCTTGTGGGAAAAGTGGCTGGTTTAAACGTAGGCATCAACCAGGAGTTATTGGCATCACCAACGGTGTTATTAAGGGGCTCGCCTTTAAATTTTTATGTTGTTGATGGTATACCCATCAATTCAGATACATGGAACATCAGCCCGGACGATATTGAAACGTATACCGTTTTAAAGGGCCCTTCTGCGGCAGCCTTGTACGGCAGCAGGGGTATTAACGGTGCAATTTTGATAACAACAAAAAAAGGTAAAAAAAATACTAAAGGGTATACTGTTGAGGTAAACAGCAGTACCCAAATCAATAAAGGTTTTATTGCCATACCCAAGGTGCAAAATGATTATGGCGGCGGGGATAACCAGCAGTATGCATTTGGTGATTATGCAAGTAACGGTACAGGTTCTGGCAGAAACGATAAGGACTATGATGTGTGGGGGCCACGTCTTGATGCAGGGATTTTACTTCCACAATACGATGGTAAGTATGACCCTACCAAAACGTACACCATTACATATGGGGTTGACCCCAACTATACAAAATTTATCGCAAAGCCTTTTACTGGTAACATAGCACCCACCCCATGGGTGGCAAGAGGAAAAAATAACCTGCAAAATTTTTTGCAGGCAGGTTTGCTAACCACTAACAACGTCAATTTTTCTTCTGTTACAGACCGCTCAACAGTGAGGATGTCTGTATCTGATGGACACCAGACCGGCATTACACCCAATACCCAATTGAACACTATCAACTTCAATGTGCTGGGCAGCTATGATGTTTCTGATAAATTTAAAATAGAAGCAAACATTAATTATAACCGGCAGTTTACGCCTAACATACCTGATGCGGCATATGGCCCTAACAGTATTATTTACAATATTGACATTTGGACTGGTGCAGACTGGAACGTAAAAGACCCCAACATCGTAAATTACTGGCAACCTGGTAAAGAAGGTATCCAATCAAATTTTGTTGAGTATAAAAGGTACCACAATCCTTATTTCAGCAGTTACGAATGGTTGCGTGGCCATTATAAAAATGATTTATACGGATGGGCAGCATTTACGTACAGGGCTACCAAAAACCTTGATGTAATGCTAAGGTCCAACATGACAACATACAATGTTTTAAGAACTGAAAAAGAACCCTTTTCTGCACATCCTTACGGCGATGAACACAACCATGGTAACTACCGGGAAGACCGCAGGGACCTTTGGGAAAATAATACCGAACTGCTGTTAAGGTTTAACAAGGAAAATATTTCGAATACAGGATTTTCCCTAAGTGCCTTGGGAGGTGGATCTGCAAGAAACATGAAATACACATCCAGTTATGTAAGTACAGATCAGCTTATCGTTCCCAATGTGTACACATTTGCCAATAGCTTAAAACCTGTTCGGTCATTTTCTTATGGCTCCAATCTTTTACTGCTTAGTGCATACTATTCAGTGGACCTTACTTATAAAAAATATTTTACCATTACCACTACTGGCCGTGTTGATAAAACCTCGGCCTTAACCAACGGAAAAAATGCTTTTTTCTATCCTTCAGCGTCCATCAGTACTGCATTGTCTGATTATATAACCCTTCCAAAAGAGATTACTTTCTTGAAACTGCGGGCTAGTTATTCAAATGTAAAAGATGGGGGCACAAGTGCTTATGCAGGTGCAGCTTTTCAAAGTTTGGGATCGGGCAGCCCGGTTGGTTACGGCAACAATTATTATACGCCATATGATGGGCCTAACTATAGCCTGTCAACCCCTCCGTATTCAACTTACCCTGTTTACAATAACCAAACAGCGGCAAGCTCACCCAACTACGTTATTAATACTAATATAAAGCCTTCCTCAAGAACTAACTATGAGGCTGGTATAGATATGCGATTTATAAAAAACCGGTTAGGCTTCAGTGCTACTTATTTTCAATATAAGGATGGGCCAAATATATCTAACCAGTCCATTTCTGAAACAAGTGGTTTAAGTTATTTTACCACTAACGGCGGTACAACTAAAAGAACTGGCGGGGAAATCAGTATTAACGGAACCCCTATTCAATCTAAAAATGGGTTGCAATGGGATGTAATGCTGAACTGGAGTACTTATAAAGAAGTATATACTGCCTTTGCAGGCGGGGTAACACAAGTGGATAACGGCACCGGATACCCTTTAAAAATTGGCGATAGGGTAGATAAACTTTTTGGAAGCTATGAAGCACTTACGCCAGATGGTAAAGTAATCCATGATGAATCTGGTTTCCCTATTTATCTGCCAAAAGCCCAATACCTTGGCCATGCAGACCCTGATTGGAGTTGGGGCTTTAACAACCGTTTTTCTTATAAATCATTCAGCTTTTCTTTTCAGTTTGATGGTATGGTTGGGGGCAAGATACAAGACAGGGTGTTGCGTAAGTTGACAGAAGGTGGCCGTGGCCAAAACACCAATGAAGGAGTAATAGGTGCTGCACGTTTATATGAATCGCAACATTGGCAGGATGCCGGTTATTTTGGGCCTGATCCAAGCAACCTTACCCATAACGCAGGCGCAAGGGATAAAAACGGAAGGCCTATTTTAGGCGGTGATGGTGTGCAGGTGGTAGGAGGTTCAGGTAATATTCAGTACGATGCCACAACAGGTTTAATTACCAATTATAAAAGCCTTCAGTTTGCCCCAAATGATTCCACTACTTTTTGGATTCAGGATTATGTAGGCAGTTTTTATAACGATCCCCAGCATACAATGGTTAGTAAAACCTATGCAAAATTGCGTGAAGTAATTATCACCTATTCGCTGCCTTCAAAATGGTTTAATAAAAAATTCATCAGTAAAATTGATGTGTCGTTAGTAGGCAGGAACCTGTTATACTTTTTCCCTAAGGCTTTTCATGATATTGATGTTGATCAGTATCCAGGCCGTGACCAGTTTGGTTCAATCAGCAGGGAATATAATCTTCAAACACCCACCACCAGAAGCTATGGTTTAAACGTGAACGTTGTTTTTTAAAAGGCCCGTAATATTAATTCTAATAAAAAATTTATGAAACGTATAAAAATATTGTTGCTGCTAACATTATCAACGGCTATGCTGCTGTTAAGCTGCTCTAAAAAATTTGATAGTTACTCACAAAATAAAAACCTGCCTGTGCAGGTTCCTCCAGGGTTGGTACTGCCCGTTATTTTAAATGATTTATCAATATCGCCTGGCGGGGATATTGATAAATACGATCAGTTTATTGTTAGTAATTACAACTATTATGGACGAAATGAATATTGGACTGGTAGTGCAGGTTTAAATTATGGCACATTAAAAAACGTGGTTGCAATGGAAACAGAAGCTAAGCGGCTGGCTGGCTCCGATGCTAACCCTTATCATGCACTCGGTTTATTTTTTCGGGCTTTTTTCTTTGTAAATATGACTGAAAAAGTTGGCGACCTGCCGATGACGGACGCCTTAAAAGGGTTAGATAACCCCGCCCCGAAGTATGATGCACAAAAAGATATTTTTAAGCAATCTCTGTTGTGGCTTGATACTGCCAATACCATGTTGGCAGGCTTTATACAAAATGGTTTTCTCGAATTTTCAGGTGATTTTTATTATAAAGAAAGGATATCATCACCCGTTAGCGGTGCCAACGGAAGGGATGCCCTTATCAAATGGCAGAAGGTTGTAAACAGTTATAAACTAAGGGTGTTAATTGAATTAAGTAAAAAGGCCGATGATGCAGATTTAAAAGTGAAAGATCAGTTTGCTGCGATATTTAATAACCCTGATAAGTATCCTGTTTTTACCAGCAACGATGACAACCTTCAATACGTATACAACAGCAGTTTTAACTATTATCCCGATAATCCAGGCAACTACGGCAATAACGCAGGCCGGTTAAATATTGCAGCAACGCTGGAAACCAACCTGGCGAAATTGCATGATTTACGGGCCATGATTTTTGGGGAACCGGCACGTGGCTTAGGGTTTAGTGATACCTCTTACAGCTCTTTTGCAGGCGGTAAATCCAGTGATGATGTAAGTACATTATCAACACTATCGGGTGCTGGTTCTATTTCTTTGTATAATTATAATCATTTTTACAAAACATACACTGCGGAGCCCACCTTGATATTAAGTTATGGCGAGGTTTGCTACAGCATAGCCGAAGCAATAAACAGGGGATGGATAAGCGGTGATGCAGAAGCCTGGTATAAAAAAGGGACAGTTGCAATGTTTGGTTTTTATGGTATTACAGATGGAAGTAACACTGTAGTATTTCAAAATAGCAACGGTACGGCAGATGTTACTTATGCTGTTACTTTTAGTTACAGCAACTATTTCAATCAGCCATTAGTAAAATACAAAGGCAATAACAGCGATGGGTTAAATCAGATACTCACCGAAAAATATGTAGGCTTTGCCCGTAACTCAGGCTTGCAGGCTTACTTCCAATGGCGAAGGACAGGCATACCGTCTTTTGATGCAGGCACCGGAACAGGCAATGGTGGTAAAATTCCATTGCGCTTTCAATATCCATCCAACGAAAAAGTAGCTAATGCTGCCAACTATACTGATGCATTAAAAAGACAATACAGTGGCAATGATGACATCAATGCTAAAATGTGGCTCATACAATAACAAATAAAAATTAAACAATAAATCAAGGCGGGGCTGTTTCAGTTTCGCCTTATTTTAATATCAGCCGATCTATCCATGAGGAAAATAAATGCATTTCTTTTAGCCATTCTTATTTGCAGTGTTAGCCATGCACAACAAAAAGTAACGGTACTAACCGTACCGGCTGCAAACCAGTTTTGTACTATTAATGAAAAAGGTACCTCGGTTATTCCCAGTGGAAGGTTGCTTACGCCTGCCGGGGATTT
>CBDFMT010000001.1:0-6522 GCA_965249755.1 Ferruginibacter sp. | reverse complement strand
CATCCGGGAAAGCCGCTAATGCGTGCAATTTTTAAAGTAGTGTCTGCACAATTGGTAGCCGTATCCAGTACAATGAGCCTTACGGGGTAACTGCCGGTATCTGCATATTTATGGTTAAGCACATCCCTTGTTGCTGCAAACGTACCATCGCCCAGCGACCATAAATATTGGTAGCTGGTACTGTTTAGTGTTAGGTTATTAAAACTAAACGTATAATTGGGTATGGTGATAACGGGTGTAGGGCTGATGAAAAAATCAGATCCCGGTGGCACTTTGGCCAGCACAAGGTTGGGTTTAACCGCAGAGTCTTTACAGCCATAAGTACTGTATGCCGTAAGCTTAACTGTGTAAGGCAAAGCACTTGGCGCAAACGATTTGGAAGGATTAGTTAACATGCTGAAAGTGCCATCGCCAAAATCCCATAAATAGCTGTTGCCATTAAGCGTTTGGTTTATAAACTGCACCCGTGCTGTATCACAGGTTACAGTGGTGTTTGCGGTAAAATCGGTTACCGGCTTAATGCTTACTTTAACGGATTGGCTAACGGTATCCCTGCATACACCATCACCTGCGGTCAGTGTAATTTTATATTCACCAGGGATGGTGTACAAATGCGATGGACTGGTAAATGCAGAACCAGCAGAGTTGTCGCCCCAATCCCATGCATAACTGCTGGCATTAATGGTAGTATTATTGGTAGCTACATTAAGGATGCCGGTGCAACCTAAAGTATCATTAACGCTGAAAGATGCGATGGGCTTAACCCTTGATGTAAAAGTAAACGACGTTGTATCAGGCTTGCATCCATACCCATTGCCTGCAATTAAAGTAATGGTATAAACAGTTAAGGGTTTTGTGATGGTTATGGTTGGCGCTGCACCTGTGCTGACAGGAACACCATTAAGGAGCCATTTGTATTGGGTAGTGTAAGCGGAGTTATTGGTAACCGTGGCCACAAAAGGCACACAATTATTAGGGTTGCCGATGCTGAATTGCGCTTTGGCATTAGGCGCCATTTGCAATATTGCATCCGCTGTATCGCTGCAGCCAATGGTATTGCTTACTATTAATTGTGTGGTAAAATTGCGGGGCAAAACAGCCTGCTGCCCAACAGTGTATTGGTAAGTAAAATTGCCGTTGGCAGATAAGGATATGCCATCTACCAGCCAGTTGTATTTGATGGGATCTATACCATTATAAGTTGTGGTATTGATATATGCAATAGTGGTATCGGTTTTACAAATGGTGGTGTTGCCTGGCGTAAAACCAGCCACCGGGTTGCCATAAACGGTAAAAGGTATCAGGGCACTATCTGTACACCCGGCAGCATTTTTAGCCAATAATTTTACATAGAAAGTACCGGGCTTTTTAAAAGTGTATTGTGCAGTGGTGCCAGGTACAACCACCAATGAAGGGGAGACAGAACTGTCATAAAAATACCAGCTTGCCGTTTCATTAATAATGCCGGGTGCGTTTACTGTTAGCGTAAACGGGGTACAGTTAATTGCTTTAACGTTAGATGATATCCTTACATCCGGCTTACCTGAAACGGTAATGGATTTTACAATGGTATCGTAACACACCACGCCGGAGTTGTTGGCTTTTTCTGCCCTTAAATAAATGGTATAATTGCCAGAAGCCGTGTATGCATGTACCGGGTTAATACCTGTGCTTGTCTGCCCGTCTCCCCAGTTCCAAAAATAATTGGTAGCATTTTGTGAGGTGTTATTTACGGTAACATTATCGCCCTGGCAAAACAAAACGGCATTAGTGGTAAAGGCGGCAACAGGTTTGTTGTATACGGTTACCGACCTCGATATGACCGTATCACTGCAGCCATTGGTAATTAAAACCTGTATGGCATAAGTGCCAGGGTTGCCGAAAGTATGTACCACACTGCTTTGACCGTTACTGGTAACCACATTGGGAGAACCATCGCCAAAAGCCCAGGTAAATAACGTAGCCCCGGTGGTGCTGTTATTAAACGCAACAATGTGTGGGGCACAGCCAAATAAATCATTGCCGTTTATGCTAATGCCGGGTTTAATATTATTGGGTGCAATGCGGATATTTACAACCTGTGTATCCCTTTTACATTCATTGGCCGCAATAAGCTGAAGTTTAAAAGTATCTACAAAATTGCCGGTGTTGTACAAATAATCCAGTGTGCCATTTGTGTAGGTGGTATCCCGGTGGCCATTGCCAAAATCCCAGTAATAAGTATTAGGGCTGCCTAAAGAAGCGTTGATAATGTGGATGGGAAATGGTGAACAACCCGCAGTAGTATCCACCCCAAACCTGGCTTTGGGGTTGGCCTTTATTTTTATACTGTCACGCCAAAAGGTGGTATCGCAGCCGTTAAAAGCTTTTAGCGTCACGGCATAAACAGTATCCTTGTTTTTGGGGCTTGCATTAAAAATTACGGTACCAGGTTGTGCGGCATTGCTTGTTATACCATTGCCAAAATTCCAGCTAAAATTAATGCCGTTTACAATATTGGAAGTGTTGGTAAACCTTACCGGCAAAGGGCCACAGCCGCCAGAAGTATCTTTTGTGAACTTTGCCTGTGCAGTACGCACGGTAATAAATTGCTGTGTTGTAGAATCTGCCTTGCAACCATATTGGCTGGTGGCCACCAATTTTATAAGCACCGTATCATCGGAATTTAAAATAGTATATCCGGGAAAAACGCCACGTGTATCAGACCCAATCGAAACACCATTGGCAAACCATTGGTACCCGCCGTTTTGCGCTGGGTAAGGGGTAACGGAAATGGCCTTCGCAAGGTTAAAAGGGGCACAACTACTAAGCGGGCTTGCTGTAAAATCTGCCTTTGCATCTTCCCTGATGGTAACCTTTACGATATTACTAAAGCTGCCGTTAGTGCCCGAGCATAAAGAAGTAAATGCAACCCTTCTGTAAAAAACAGATGTATTTAAAACAGGCGGTGTGTAACTGGTCCCCGTTTCGCCTGCAATATTGGCCCAGGTTAAACTATCTGTACTTGTTTGCCATTGGTATGCAGGTGTGCTGTTTCCTCCAGAGGCTGCCTGCCCGGTAATTTGCACTGGCAACACGTTAGTACAAACATTTTGATTGGGGCTAATGATATTGTTTGTGATACCGTTGCCCACCACAACAACAAGCGTATCTTTTGAAATACAGGAACCGGAGCCATACGTATACACAACATTGTACGTGCCTGCGGCAGAAGGTGTAAACGTACCTGAAGGGCTTACCAGTGCAGTGCCAGACCAGCTTCCGCCTGCAGGCATACCATTAAGTGTAAAGGGGGTTTTACCTTGGCAAACAACGGTATCTGCGCCAGCGATGGCCACAGGCGGGTTAATAACCGTAACAATAACACTATCTGTTTTACTGCACAGGTTTAAACCGGCAGTATAGTAAAAAGTATAACTGCCATTACTTGCGGCCGCCGGGTTAAATATGCCTGATGGCGTAATCCCGGTGCCAGCCCAGGCACCACCCGAAGGCAAACCGGTTAGTTGTATTGCTGCTGTATTGTTACATACGATGGTATCTTTTCCTGCATTGGTATCAGGATATGGTTTTATGGTAACAATTACATTTGCCGTATCCGCACAACTATTGTTTGCTGTACCAATTACCTGGTAAACGGTAGTAACGGCAGGGGTGGCAGTAACAATGTCTTTACTGGTACTGTTTAAACCTGCAGATGGTACCCAAGTGTAAGATGCCGCACCGGAGGCAACAAGCTGTACACTTCCACCAGCACAGGTTTCGGCTGTAACGGGGGTTACTGTAACTACCGGCTTTTTTTTAATGGTAACCTGCACGGTATCGGTTGATGAACAATTGATACCGGCAGAAGCGGTAACCACATAAGTATAGGTAGTATCTGATACACCGTTGTAAACAAGCGCAACATTCGTAACGGCATTGTTTGGGTTGCTTAAACCTGTTACAGGTTGCCATTGGTAGGTGATGCCGGTAACAGCGCCTGCGCCGATGGAAGTAGTTGCCCTGCTGCAGATAATTTTATCTGCCCCTGCATTGGCTACAGGTGGCGCAGTTACAGTAACATTGGTTGAAGCAACGGTAACGCCACACTCGTTGGTAACACTTAACTGTACCGGATGGCTGCCCAACAGGGTATATACAATATTACCCGGCATAAGGGCCGGTGATGTTGCAGGTGTGCCATCAGTAAACGTCCAGTTATATTGAAGTGTGCTATCTGCATAACAGCCGGAAACAACTGCTGTTGGTGCAACCTGTGCATTGGCGCAAATAGTACTTACAGGGTTAATAGTAACTTTTGGTTTTCCCTTTACAGTAAACGTATCTGTTTTAGTAACGGTAGCACATGAAAAATTAGTACCTGTTGCGGTAGTTGTTAGTGTTATAATATACCTGCCGGGAGAAGAAAAATTTAATTGGGGGTTTACAGAAGATGCATTGGTGCCATTGGCAAAGCTATATTTAGTGCCAGTTACACCGCACCCAAGGGGGTCAATATAAGCAACAGACCAATTATAGGTATCACCTAAACATGCACCAGGGGCGGATGTGTTGGTGATGATGGCGCTGCCTGTTTCACAGGCAGATTTGCTGCTCATGGTAAATGTTGCCTGCGGAGGGTTGCGTACGCAAATGGTTTGGGTGGTACTATCCAATCCGCACCTTTCATTAAATACATATAGCTTGATGGTGTAAGTTCCCGGGGTAGTAAAAACGGCATTTAATGATGGGGTTCCAGATGTCCATAAAAAGCCATTCCCAGGATTTCCATTCAGCGAACCAAAGGAACCACTTGTTATACTATAACCTGTTGCAGGGGATATTGCCCAAACCTGCTTACCGGTGTTACTACACGTAGAATTATTGCTGCCAGTAGGCGTTACAACGCCCCCGTAAATTGAAGTACTTCTTATGGTTACAGAACTTCCGGTACATACTGTATTGCTTGGGCTAACGCCAATAGATGCCTTTGGTTTACTGGACACGTAAATAGGGATAACACTCACGCTTGTGAGGCCACAAGGGCTTTCAATATTTAAGGTAGCCCTAAAAGAATTGCTAAAAACTAAAGCCCCGTTGCTGCTGGATGTACCACAGGAAGAAAAAGTAAAAAAATGCGTAACGGTATCTTGCGGGGGATGAATAAAAACTACGTCCGGCGAACCATCGTTTACCGTAATGGTATATGTTGTACCCGGTGCATTTTTCTGATAGCCGGTAATCACAAAACGTAACGAATCTGGTGCACAAATATCAGTGTTACCAAGGCTGCTGAAACCACCAGCCGGATTGGTGCCTAAAAAAACAACATAGTTTCTGATGCCAATACATCCATCTGGCCCAGTTACTTTTACAATTAAGTTTTTTGAGCCAATACTATACAAGTGCTGGATAATAGTAGTTGTTGGCCATGAGGTAAAGGTGCTGTCTGCTGAACCATCTCCCCAAACAATAGTGTAACTTAAATTTGTACCCGTTGTGCCGGATTGATTGGTAAATTGGAAAAGATAGGAAGGTATATTCGAACAGTATTTGAAAGTGGAAGTAGCCGCAATGTAGGTAACCTTCGGATCTGCATTACCAATAGCAGCATCAGGGGTACGGTTAATGGCCACTTGTTTAGTAACGGAATCTTTGCAACCAAAAAAGTTAGTGGAAACCAGCTTCACATTAAAAATTTTTGCCCCGGTAGGTGGCGCAACCGCAGCTAAAAACTGGTGGGTCGGGCTTTGTGTTGATGAGGATGTACCATCATTAAAATCCCAGGTATACGTATTTTGATTGCCACTGCTGTTGTTAGTAAAAGCAATTGGGATATTTCCACAAACATTATTTGGGGTAAAAGAATAATCTACTATCGGCTTTACGTCAGTAACCCTTACAATGATGTATAATGAATCGCTGTTGGTACCGCTTGAGATATATTGTAAAGTGCTATCAATCCCGGTGGTGTTGTAAACTATCGGCGGTGGGTTAAAGGCCAAAGAACTTGCCGTGGTGCCTAAATTAAATTTCCATCTTATGGATACAGCCCCGGTGGCGCTGCTTTGATAGACAAGCGAACTTCCCTTACAAACATTAATGGTGTCCCCTTGTGAAACCACCTTGCCATTTACTAATATGCCTGGAAATAATTGCGCTGTAGTATCAACAGAAAAATAAAGCAGAAAAGCAATTAGCAAAAAGCATGGGCACAAAAATTTCATGTGTATAAGTATAAACAGTTAATGATTGGTATGGATATTTGGAATGCAACGGATTGGTTGATGAATATACAACATAAGTTTTTTAACTGTTGCAAATACAGTGGGGATAACCAAGATTTATTATTGGGCATAAATGTTTCTAAAGCAGTACCTGCCAAACCCTTATTTTCTTCTTGCCAAAACAATGGGCGTTTTGAAATACTTTAGTCAGGCCTTTTAAATTGAAAACCGCAGTGTATGCGATGTATATGCCGACGGCAAGTTGCTGGTTTTTATCATCAAGGCCATCCCACCTGAAAATGCCTTTTGTGCC